>NZ_RPFW01000059.1 GCF_007827045.1 Trebonia kvetii | reverse complement strand
ATGACCTCAAAACCCAGGTTATCGAGCTTATCAAAGTCGGGGTCATCAAATTCATCATTGCCAGTCAAGGGCGCACCATTAGAGAGCTTACGCCCGATAGCGTCTTCACGAGCGGGGGTATCGACCTCATCCCAAGTATCCAGATTCATGTGGATGCGCCTAATCACCACGGAGGTACCGCCCGGTTCCCAGGCCTGCGGGAAGTTCTGCTCAGCGCTCCCCTCACCCCA
>NZ_RPFW01000043.1 GCF_007827045.1 Trebonia kvetii | reverse complement strand
CCAAAATAGCTTTATCGGTAATTTCGACAAATACTTCTCGTCTATTTTCTTTATTGCGCTCTCTTTTGACAAGCTTTTTTTCTTCAAGTAATTTTAAATGTCTTGTTACAGCAGCACTATCACTTTTTAATTCATTTTGTAATTGCCTTTGATAGCACAGACCTTTACATTTTCAAATCATCATCAGTTGATACCGAGTAATACTATAACCCGTTGACTTCTCAAATTTTGCCGTCATTTCTTGATTTACAATTTTGAGCTGATAGAGTAACTGGCTGACTTTTTCAAGCTTCATAATTTATTTCTCCTTTCTTAATTGATTTGTCAATCATTGATTAGTCAATTATAGTATTAAATTAAATAAATTACACATAAAAGAATTGAGAAATA
>NZ_RPFW01000041.1 GCF_007827045.1 Trebonia kvetii | reverse complement strand
AAAACCCATAAAATTCAGGGAATTCTCTGGATACTCCCACCAATTATAGAGGTACATTTCGAAGATATACCCGCTAAAATAAACGAGTGACTACTATTAACCTCAAAGACTCATTTAAGGCGTACGACGTTCGCGGTATCGTCGGCGAAACTATTACCCACGAAACTGTGCGTGCAACCGGCGCAGCTTTCGTTGATGTGCTCGGTCTGGCTGGTCAGACCGTTTTGGTGGGCGGTGACATGCGCCCCTCCTCCCCCGAATTCATGGATGCATTCGCTGAAGGTGCCACCGCA
>NZ_RPFW01000023.1 GCF_007827045.1 Trebonia kvetii | reverse complement strand
GAAGTTATTACCGCCAAAGTTGCCGCCCTGCTGACCACCGAAGTTACCTCCAGAGGTGCGCTGTGAACGGGTTACCTGGGCGGTAGCGTACCGTAGAGCGGGACCGATCTCATCGAGCTCGATCTCCATTGAGGTACGGCGTTCGCCTTCCTTCGTTTCATACGAGCGAGACTTCAAACGACCCTGGGCGATCACACGGGTTCCCTTTTTCAGGGTCTCTGCGACGTTCTCTGCGTAGTCGCGCCAAATAGACGCACGCAGGAACAGTGCCTCACCGTCTTCCCACTGACCGGTTTGACGATTGTAGGTACGCGGGGTAGATGCAATCGTAAAGTTTGCAACCGCTGCACCTGCGGGAGTGTAGCGCAACTCAGGGTCGCTGGTGAGATTCCCGACCACAGTGATAATGGTTTCGCCTGCCATTGATGCCTCCTCGAATGGATTCAAGTATATAACTCTAGGTAACCATAGGAACCTGACATTTTAATCAGGTCGCGGTTTTAGAGTCTTACTTGTTGACCTTCTGATCCTCCGGACGGATGATCTTGGTACGCATAACGGACTCGTTCAGGTTTAGAACACGGTCGAGCTCAGCGGCGGTCTCAGGGCTCGCGGTGAAGTTAACAACCGCATAGATACCTTCGGACTTCTT
>NZ_RPFW01000009.1 GCF_007827045.1 Trebonia kvetii | reverse complement strand
CCCGGAAATTATGCGCAGTGCCCACCCGCCAAACCGCCCCTGCCAGGCACTATGAGTCGGCACTGCGCATAACCCAGCACTGCGCATAGGGCGGCTTATGCATAGCTGAACATAATGAACCCTGCGGGGTTCCCCGGTCTCTCTCCTGCAAGGTCCCGTCGGGCAGCCGCAGCGGGGCGGCAAGCCACCGCTTCACATACAGCACCGCCCACGGGAGCGCGGTGTTCGCCTCCACCGCTTTGACGATGAGGTCCCACGGAACGCTGTCGAAGAACTTCCGGATGTCGAGATCGATCACCCAGCCCTTCTTCCAGCAGCGCTGCCGGCACCGCGCAACAGCATCTAGTGCGCCCCTGCGCGGCCGGTACCCGTAGGAGTCCCGATGGAACCTCGGTTCCGCCGCCGCCTCCAGCCGGGCAGCCACCACGGTCTGCGCGATCCTGTCCGCCACGGCCGGGACGGTGGCTTCATACTGCCCATCCTTGCCGTGGAGTGTTGGGATCATGCTCTTTCCGTGGTGCTCGTTGCTGGCTAGATGATGCCAGGGGTGCCGGCATCTGAGGCTGCTCAGCGGGGCAGCGGGGCGTTTTCCGTGGCCGGGTGCGGCGGGCACCGGGGTTGAGGTGCCCGGAGGCCGCGATGTGCTCGCGGCACGAGGCTTCGGTGGCGGCGTCCCAGGCGATGCAGAGCCGGTTCCCCGGTCCGCGCCTTGCGGTGAGCTGGCCGTTCTCGATCCAGTAGTAGACGACGCCGGCGCTGCAGCCGAGCTTGCCGGCCGCCTCTGCGACACTGACCTCGCCGTCGGCGCAGGGTTCCGGTGCCGGGATGCCGTAGGCGCGGCGGATCCACTGCACGGCCTTGACGTCGAACGGCCGGCCGTTCCCGGTGACCAGCCCGGCATCGTTGAGCTGCGCGGCTAGTTCAGCGGTCGGGGTGGACGGGCCGAGCCGGCGGACCATCTCCACCGCCGGCGACGGGCTGCGCCTGGCCGTTCCGGGGTGAGCAGCGCGGCTGACGCGGAGCTCGTCGGTGGCACCGGTGTGCCAGCGGATCCCGATCCTGGCCTTGGCCCTGTCGGGCTCGGGCAGCAGGGTGACGTCGGCGATAAGCGTGCGCAGCAGGCGCTTGCGGTCCTTGTTGCCGGTGGCGGGGTCGTGCCAGAGCCCGGGCAGGTCGGCGGCGAGTTTCTCCAGCTCAGCACGGCCCGGCAGGGGCGGCAGCGCCTCGGCCGCTGCCTCCAGTGCCTGCTCGGCCTCGGCGAGCCCGGCGAGGCGGGCTTCCCACCGTGTTTCCAGGGTGCGGGCGACGAGCCGGTTTTCCGGCTCGACGGCGGTGAAGGCGCGCTCGGCGCGCTCGGCGTCGTAGCGTGCGCGCTCGACGGCCAGCTCGGCGGCGCGGCCCGCCCGCTGGTGCCGGCTGGCGACTTCGCCGGCGGCGTCCAGGGCGAGCGCGACCTGCTCGCCGGTGAGCGCGTCCAGCAGCACGCGCGCGACCGCGTCATCGACGGTGGCGGCCGCTATCGTCCGGCAGGACGGGGTGGTCAGCCGGTCGGCACGGCCCGAGCACTCGTAGCCAGGGTGGTCATCGTCGTGGTAGTTGGTGCGCATCGGCTTGCCGCAGGCCCCGCAGTAGATGATCCCCTGGCAGAGGGCACCGCCCTCACGCGGCGGGCGGGCCCCGGCGTTGGTCTGGTTCGCGGCGAGCTTCTTCTCGTTGGCCAGGTAGTCCGCCCAGGTGACGTAGCCCTCGTGGTGGTCGCGGATCAGCACCGGCCACTCCGGGCGCGGGCGTTCGACCAGGCTGCTGCGCACGATGCCGTCCGGGCCGACGGTGCGGCGGGAGGTGTAGCGCCCGTGCACGTAGGCCCCGGCGTAGCACGGGTTCTTCAGGATTCCCAGGACGCGGGAGTGGGTGAGCCTGCCCCAGCGCAGCTGCCCGGCCCAGGCGCCGCCGTAGGCGCGCAGCGGGAACCTCCGGCCGGCGAACACGTCAACGACGCCGTAGGCGGACCCGCAGGCGGCGAACGCGGCGAACACGTCCCGCACCGCTGCCTGGACCTCATCATCGGGATCGATCATGATGCCGCCGGCGTCATCGTGGACCAGGCCGACCGGCAGCGGGGTGCGCAGCTCCCCGCGCGCGGCCGCGGCGCGCTTGTTGGCCTGCAGCCGCTGGGCCATCACGTGGAGCTCCATTTCTCCCATGGTGCTCTTGAACCCGAGCAGGACGCGGTCGTTCACGTCGGCGGGGTCGTAGACGCCGTCCGGGTCGATCAGCAGCGTGCCGGTGATCGCGGCGAACTCCGCCAGCCGGGCTACCTCGGCGTTCGACCGGGCCAGCCGGGTGATCTCGATGCCGAAGATCGCCCCGACCTCCCCGGTGCAGACCTGGGCGATCAGCCTGGTGAACCCTTCCCGGGCAACTCCCCACTTGCCGGAGATCCCCAGGTCGGTGTCGATCACCTCGATGTCGCGGCGCGCCCATCCCATCTCCGCGGCCCGGTCGGCCAGGGCGTACTGGCTGCGGGTTGACTCGGTGTGGTGGCGGACCTGCGCCATCGAGGACTGGCGCAGGTAGATCAGCGCCTTCCGGTCCAGGTGCGTACTGGTGATCTTGTGCTCGCCGTTCACGCGCGCCTCCCAGCGCCGAGACCGTCATGTTGGCCAGCGCCGCTACCGCCTCCGCCCGCGCGGAGCCTTCCAGGACGGTGGCGGCGCTCACGGTTACCGCAGCTCTCTTCGCGCCAGCAGCTCGGCGTTGACCGCCGAGATCTCCGCCAGCGCGGTCTCGGCCTGCTCACCACGGCGGAGATAACGCCGCACCACGTCGGCCAGGGCAGCCGGCACGTACCTGGCCCGGCCGCGCCCCGCCGGGCGCGGGGTGAAGTACGCATACGGGCCGTGCGGCTCGCCGTCCGCGCACCGGCAGCCGGGCCGGCCGCACCGCCGCGACTGCTCGGCCAGCGTCCCGGAAAGGACCTGCTCCACGTCGCCGAGCCGGGCCGCCGCGGCCCGGCGCCGGGCCAGCAGCTGCTCTGTGGTGAGGCCGCCAAGATCGTTCTTGTGTGCATTCATCACACAAGAAGATGCCGGCTCCGTGACCGGAAGTCAACGACCGCGCAGGTTCCGCGTCAGCGTGTCGAGTTCGGCCAGTCCCTCGGCCGACAGGCGGCGCGCTGCCTGCGGCTCGCCCCGGTCCGTCCACGCCAGCGGCAGCGTAATCTGCCCGCTGACGCCGCCGGAGCACACGAAGACCGTGTCCGGCCCGCGGCGCTTGGAGTAAAGAACCTCCAGCCGCTCGCCCTTCAGCGGGTGGAACGGGTGCGTGACAACTACGAAACCCGAAAGATCACTGGGAAACCCGGCACTATGCCGTGCCCGTCGGCACCCCGAGAACACGGACCCCTCCGCCATGCGGCTTTGGTATCTCCACCGCCTTTACCGGGGGCGGGAAGTAACTGCCCGACGACATCCGGTTCCAGATCTTGTAAAGGTTTCCCTTCAGATCCTTCTCGAACTCCGCCAGCGGCACCTCATCCACTCCCGGTGCGCCCTTATTGGCCCTGACCTTCTTGTATGCCTCCCATACCTCCTGCTTCGAGATCTCGAACGGCTTGCCTGACGGCTTCAGCTCGCCCATGCAGCTCCTCCCAGGTTCCTGGTTGACTGAACGAACCAGCCACGGACAACCCGGCCCCTTCGCTCCGCCCTCACCGCGCCAGGCAGGGGCTTCACCGCTACTACGAGCCGGTCCGACTGCACGCCCCGCGTCGGTACTCAGCGCCTCACAGCCTCATGCTGCTTGGACGCGCTCCCTCTCGCCGCCGTTGGCGGCAGTATCGGGGCATGCCCTCCCACGTTCCGCACGAGAGCAGCAGACCCGGGTCACGTCACCTCCACGCCGGACGCCGCCTGGCCAGTCAACGGGCTTCCGCCAGGCTTATCCCAGGCCAATTCCAAACACCCGGTTTCGACGCCATTTAAAGGGTGTATCGACGCTTCATCAGTGATCCCCTGACGGGGACCGCGCTCCGTCTCCCTGGTCCCCGCCTGACGCCTCTCGGGCGCCTTTTCCTGCATCGCTCACCACGACAGGCTTCAGCTAACGCAGCATGCAGGCGGTTTGAAGCCTCCCCCCGCAGGGCGGCTCCGGAGGGCCGAACCTCCATCTCCCGTGCAGCACCGAAGATCAGCTGCCTGACTACGTCACAGCGGCCTCCCTCGTTCGTGGCACACGGAATCTCACCCCCGCCGCTCAGGACCGGACGTGACAGTCTCCCGTCATCCGGCCCCCACAGACCGGCTTGCGGTGAACGCGACGAGCTTCCAGTGGGCGAATTTCCTCCCCGGCTCAGAAGTCAGCCGATGCCGCGGCCGTTCACGGTCAGCGTCACGTCGATGTTGCCCCGGGTGGCATTGGAGTACGGGCACACCTGATGGGCGGCGGCAACGATCCGCGCCGCCTGCTCAGGGTCCTGGACCTGCGGCAGGGTTACGTCGAGCTCCACGGCGAGGCTGAAACCACGCTCCTGGGTGGGCAGGAGGCTCACACGGCTGTCGATCGAGACATCTCCCACCTCGGCGCGTTCACGACGGCCGACCACGCCCAGCGCACTCTCGAAGCAGGCCGCATAGCCCACGGCGAAGAGCTGCTCAGGGTTCGTGCCGCCGCCCTCGCCGCCCATCTCCTTCGGCGATCGGAGCTGCACATCCAGCGCTCCGTCATTCGTGCGCCCGTGGCCGCTTGCCCGACCGCCTGTGACCGTTGCCTCCGCCGTGTACAGAACTCGCGCCATCTCGGCTCCACCTTCAGGACCTGCAGATTGCCCGGCTCCCAGCCCGGCCGGTGCAGTATCCGATAGTGAACGTCAGGATACGAGTCCGGCGCGTGACCGCTCTGACCTCACGGTACCCGGATGCACGCGGTAGCCGGACACCCGACGACTATCAAGATGCAGGAGCGGAACGACCGTCAGTCGGGCAACCACGAGGACAGATGCCCCAGTTATGGTTCGGCCCGGCGATTGGCTACGTTCTCCGCGCAGAGGGCCATAGCGGCGGTTCCCGCGCGTCGCACAACCTGGAAGTAACGACCCAGCGTGACGAGGGAGCAGGTCTCACCGTGCTGCCTGGTCCCGGTGCCGGGTCGGCAGCCGCGAAGGCCGCCCGCAGTTGACGGTTCTGGTCTACCGTCGTCATATGCCCGGCAGGAAGCGACCGGCTCACGGGGACGCCATGACCGCCCGTCGTGCCGTGCTCGATGGGCTCGCCCGCGATGATGACATCTTGGAGGTGCTGAGCGGGCTTGTGCCCCTGCACCCGCGCAACGACACGTTCCCCGGCGAGGTGTTCCTTCACCTCGCCGCGGACGCGCTGGAATGGTGCGGTGCCAGCCGGGCCGAGCCGCTGGCCCTAGAGGGACTACGCGAGCGGTTCCTGCCCGAGTGTGCCTTCCGCGGACGGCAGGACGCCTAGCTCCGCTACGCGATCCTGGCCGCGGCAGGCATCCATGGCGGGACCGAACCGGACCTGCTCGAGGAGATCGCCTTGTGGCAGACCGACGATTTCTGGCAGTACGCCATGTACGCGGCGGTCGCCTACATCCGCGCCGCCGCCAGCCGAGCGGGCGTCCCAGTGCGCCAGGCATGCCAGGACCTGGACGAACGCCCCGGCCACCCGGCGCTATAACGCCGATTCCGCGCGCAAGATGATCACTTGGCCGAAGCGCACGGGCGTGCACAGATAACCCAGTTCGGGCGTCCCTACTTCGTGCCGACGATGCAGCGGGCCATGCCCGGAATCCTTACCTTGCCGTCTTGTTCGTAGGTGCTGGCCTTGGCGATGACGGCGTTCGCGATCCGCTCGCGCGCCGGCTGGCCGGCCTGCTGAAGCGCCGCGACTGCGAGCGAGACGTGCTCGCTGATCATCTCCCAGTACTGCGCGGGCGATCGCGTCACGAGTTCGACGCCGACGTCCCACTCGGCAATGTCGCGCAGCCCCGCGGCCTCGTACAGGGCACTGACATATCCCGGGGCGGCGCACCGGAACATGTTCGGCCCGTCCGGACCCGGTGGCGCCAGCACCGCCTCCGTCGCGATTGCCTGCATGGCGATCGTCGTCCACGGGTTTTCCTCGGGCCTGGCCCATACCGACGAGCACAGGCGTCCGCCCGGCTTGAGTACGCGCGCGAACTCGACGGTCGCCTTGGCGACGTCGGGGAAGAACATGTACCCGAACCGTACCGAGATACTGTCGAATGTCGCGTCACCGAATGGCAGGTCGTCGGCGCTGCACACCCTGGTCTCATAATTGGCGATACTTTGCGCGTTCGCCCGCCGCGTCGCGACGTCGAGCATCTCAGCAGCAAGGTCGGTCAGAACGACGTGTCCTCGCGGTGCGAGCCTGGCGACGGTCAGCCCCGGCTCGCCAGTGCCTGCGGCAATATCGAGATGCTGCTGATCATCGGCGATGCCGAGACGCTCGATAATCGCTGTGCTGACCGGGCCAAGCTGATCCATGATGACCGAGTCCCACTTCTCCCACCCTGCAGAAAGCCCGGCCCACGTCACTCGCTGCACGTCTTGGATCTCATCGCCGCTCGGCATCGGCCCTCCCGCTATCGGATGCATCGACCGGACACGAAGGCACTCTTTGGAGGGAGTACATAATGCCCGGTAGGCGCGCCCCCGGCAAGTCAGCCAGAGAAGTCGCCAGCCGGGCGAGTCGGCGGGGAGAATCTCGCCCCCCGCCGCTCTCAGGACCGGACGTGACGGTCTCCCGTCATCCGGCCCTCACAGTCCGGCTTGCGGTGAACGCGATGAGCCGCCAGTGGGCGAACAGTTCGGGCTGGTGCTGGTAGACCTTCTGCAGCCAGTCCATCGCCTTGGCGTACTTGCCGCGGAATCGCTTGAATTTCTGCATAGCCCACCGGGCGAGGTGCTCGTTGATCCGCCATGCCAGGAAGCGCAACTCGGAGCGGTAGAAGGCCCCGTAGTAGTTGACCCAGCCTCTGACCTGTGGATTGATTTCCTCAGCGAGGCCGGACAGGTCCGCGCTGCTGCGCCGGTTGAGGTGCCAGTCCCTGATCTGCTGGCCTTTCGCCTTCTTCGCCTTGCCGCTGATGGCCGGGTTGAAGCCAGTGAAATAGCCTCTCGGCCCCTGAGCGGGACGGCCCCGGAAGGTATAGCCGAGGAAATCGAAGCTGGTCTGCCCGAAGTCCCCCCGGCGGTTCGCGTCCTTGCAGAACACGACCTTCGTCTTCACGGGATGCAGCTCAAGACCCAAAGTCCCGAGCCGCGCGGCGATGGCAGCCAGCAGCTCGCGGGCCTGGCCCTCGCTGTCGCAGTGAGCGACAATATCGTCCGCTTATACCGAGTCCCGGATTATGCCGACCCTGATGGCAGGTGCCCTGGTCAGGGTGGTGAGCGGGTTTCTGGTGTCGGCATAATCCTGCGGGTTCGCTGGCGGTCTGCCTGTCTGGTTCGTGTCAGTGGTTCCTCCAGACGGGGAGTTGATCATGGGCACGGACGATGAAAGCGCGGTGCTGCTGGCGGAGTTCCGCACGTGGCTGGACCGGCAGCGGGGCCTGTCGCCGGTGTCGGTGCGCTGCTATTCCAAGCAGGCGAAGTACTTCCTGGCCGCGGTCGGCGGGCCGGGAGCGGTGAGTACCTTGGGCGCTGGCGAGGTCACCGCGTTCATGGTGGAGCACTCGAAGGACCGCAACGGCTGGTCGGCGAAGGCGATGGTGACGTCGTTGCGCGCGTTCCTGCGGTTCGCGCACGCGACCGGCCGGACGGCGGTCCCGCTGGCCGGAGCGGTTCCGGCGGTGGCGTCGTGGCGGCTGTCCGCGCTGCCCCGCGGCCTGACGGCGGCCGAGATCGAGAGGCTGCTGGCGGGCTGCGACTGGGGAACGGCTACCGGGCTGCGTGATTACGCGGTCCTGTCGCTGCTGGCCCGGCTCGGGCTGCGCGGCGCCGAGGCCGCCGGCCTGCAGCTAGATGACATCGACTGGCGGGCTGGCGAAATCGCCGTCACCGGCAACGGCAGCCGCGCCGAGCGGCTCCCGCTGCCGGCCCCGGCTGGGGAAGCGCTCGCCGCCTGGCTCGCCGGCGGCCGGCCGGCCTGCGGGTCGCGGGCGGTGTTCGTCACGATGCGGCGGCCTTTCCGGCAGCTGACGCCCGAAGCGGTCCGGGCAGTCATGGGCCGGGCCTGCGAGCGGGCCGGCCTGGAGCGGCGGGGCACTCACCGGTTCCGGCACGCGCTGGCGACCGAGATGCTGCGCGCTGGCGCGTCGCTGCCCGAGGTCGGGCAGGTGCTGCGGCACCGCAGCCTGCTGTCCACGTCGCTTTATGCCAAGGTCGACCAGGACGCGCTGCGGCCGCTGGCGCGCCCCTGGCCGGGAGCAGCGAAATGAGCGGGCTGCGGGCCCGGGCCGGGGAGTACCTGGCCATGCGCCGCGCGCTCGGGTTCAGGCTCACCACGCAGGGCGGGCACCTGATGAGCTTCGTCGGCTTCTGCGAGGAACGCGGCGCCGGGCACGTGACCGCGGACCTGGCGGTCGAATGGGCAACCAGCACCACGCGGGGCAGCGGCAACGAGGTCTACCGCGACGGCCGGGACGTGCAGGCCCGGCTCCCGCTGCTGTCCACCTGGCTGGGCCACGTCGACCCGAAGTCGACGTACTGGTACCTCCAGGCCGTCCCTGAACTCCTCGCCCTGGCCGCAGGCCGGCTCGAGGCCGCAGGCGGGCAGGCCGATGAGTGACCTCGCCCCCATCTTGCAGGGCTTCTTCACCGACCGGCTTGCCCGGCAGAAGAAGGCCAGCCCGAACACGGTCGCGGCCTACCGCGACACCTGCAAGCTCCTGCTCGCCTTCGCGCAGGCCAGGACCGGGAAGGCACCCAGCCGGCTCAGCCTCGCCGACCTCGACGCCACCCTGATCGGCATGTTCCTGCAGCACCTGGAAGACAACAGGGGAAACGGAAGCGCGACCAGGAACGCCCGGCTGGCCGCCATCCACTCGCTGTTCCGCTATGCGGCCCCGCGGGCACCCGAGCACGCCGCCGTGATCAGCCAGGTCCTGGCCATCCCGCCCCGCCGCCGTGAACGGGCGATCGTCAGCTACCTCACCCCGGAGGAAACCGACGCGCTGCTCGCCGCCCCCGGCCAGGACACCTGGCACGGCCGGCGCGACCACGCCCTGCTCCTGCTCGCCGTCCAGACCGGGCTGCGGGTATCGGAGCTCACCGCGCTCGCCTGCCAGGACGCGCACCTGGGCGCCGGGCCTCACGTCCGCTGCCACGGCAAGGGCCGCAAAGACCGGGCAACCCCGCTGACCAGCCAGGTCACCAGGACGCTGAAGACATGGACCGCCGAACTCAGCCCCGGCCCCGGCACGCCGCTGTTCCCGACCCGGGCCGGCGGCCGGCTCTCCCGCGATGCCGTCGAACGGCTCGTCGCCAAGCACGCGTCCGCCGCCGCGGAGAACTGCCCGTCGGTCAAGGAGAAGAACGTCACCCCGCACACGCTCTCCTGCGAGCCGGCGTCGACACCTCGGTCATCGCCCTCTGGCTCGGCCACGAGAACGCAGAAACCACCCACATCTACCTGCACGCCGACATGACCATCAAGGAACAGGCCCTCGCCCGCGTCCAGCAACCCGGAACAAGCCCCGGACGCTACCGGCCGCCCGACAGCCTGCTCGCGTTCCTCGACAACCTCTAGCCACCGCCGGAACCCACGGATTATGCCGACCATCCGACAGCAGAACGCCTGCCGACCAGGGCACCTGCCATCAGGGTCGGCATAATCCGGGACTCGGCATAAGCGGACGATTTCGTCGTGCTCGTGCACGGCACCCGCGAGGACGCCGAATCGGTGCGCGAAGAAGGCGCTGACGTGCTCGCGCCAGTGGGCCTGCGGCTGTCGCCAGCCAAGACCCAGGTCGTGCACATGAGCGACGGGTTCGATTTCCTCGGCTTCCGCATCCGGTGGAGGCGCAAGAGGGGAACAGACAAGTGGTACGTCTACACCTTCATCAGCGACCGGCCCATCCGGTCGCTGAAAGACAAGGTTCGTGCCATGACAGGCAGGACATCGCAGTTGCCGCCCAGGGACGTGCTGATCCGGCTCAACCAGATCATGCGCGGATGGGCTAACTACTTCCGGCACGCAGTCTGCAAGCACACCCTCGATGCCCTCGATAATTTCGTCTGGCACAGGGTGATCCGCTGGCAGATGAAACTGCACCGCTGGAACTGGAAAGACGTCCGCCGAAGGCACACCGGACCAAACGGCCGGTGGCTCAGGCCAGCAACGGACGGGATCGAACTGTTCAGCCTCGCATCCGTGCGGTCACCCGGTACATCTACCGGGGCAGCAAGATCCCCAACCCCTGGACAATGCCAGACAACGCCTAACGGCAGGAACCGCGGAGAGCCCGCTGCGCGGAGACGTGCACGGCGGGTTCGGCGAGCGGCCTGGGGAAACGGACCGAGAGCAATCCGGCACCGCGCCCCAGGCCGACTCAACCAACCGGGGCCGGGCAGCCGCGGGGGGCTTGACAGCCGCTCGGCAGAGGTGACCCGGAAGAGCTGGCTTGCGGAGCTAAGCTTTTAGCTAGATCGTGCTTATGGGAGGCACCCGTGACGGCAGGGCGCAAAGACGGGACGGCGGGCGCACTGGGCCGTCTGAGGACCTCACATGCCGACCGCGAGCAGGCGATCGACGTGCTCAAGGCCGCGTTCGTTCAGGGGCGGCTGACCAAGGACGAGTTCGACTTGCGGGTCGGCCAGGTACTCGCGTCACGGACCTACGCGGACCTGGACGCACTGACCGCCGACATCCCTGGCGGGGTGACCAGCGCCCAGCCGCCGGCCGAGCACGCCCGTGAGCCGGGCAGGGTGCTCAGCTTCAAGACAGCGGCCCGCGTTGGCGCGGTCGGTGCCGGCCCGAGCATGGCTTCTGCTGCGGTGGTGCTGGTGCAGTCCAGCGGAGTCCCGGCGGTCGCCGGCGTACTGCTCGTGGGCCTGACGGGCTTGTTCGTGGCCGGGCTGCTGGCCGCGCTGCTGATGCTCCTGTCCTGGGTCGTGTGCCGCTCGCAAAGGGGAGCCGCGCAGGGACCGCCATCGGGTCCGGCCGGTCTGGCATCCAGGCGCCAGGCGCCGACCCGGCAACTGCCGTCGGCGAGGCACGATCCACGGCATATGACCGAAGCGGCCCGGAGCCGCCTGCCTCGCATACGGGTTAGCCCGGTTCAGGGCCGCGGTGGCGTTCTGGCCGTGAACAGCTGCTGATTCCGGCGGCAGCCGCACCTGCGCGGTGTGCCCAGAGCTATAACGTCAGAACCAATTCTTCAATAAGGCGGATATCGAGTTCATCGAGGTCGCGCTGGCGCTTGCCTGCCCCCGAAGGGCACGGGCAGGCGTGCGACTCGACTGGGGGCACTGTTGAACAGGTCCGACCGGTCGCCAGTAGCTGTCCCGCAGGACAACCCTTCCCAACCCGGGGGTGTCCAGGTGCTTTCCGGGCCTGGAACGACGCGACGTGGTAGCTACGGCCGGGATCGGCAAGAGTCGCCGGGCCGCTTAGTAGTTCCTGCTGGCAGCAAACCTGGTGCTATTGTCTGACCGCGCATTCAGCATTTCTGGGCTGGGACTGAGCGCGGGCATGAGGCGTCCTGCGGCCGAGGGCTGGGTTCTGTGTGCCCGTAGCGGTAAGGAAACCGGAGCCGCTTGGTACTCGGCAGTTTCAGAGGCTGGCGAGGAAGCTGAGCAGGCGAGGCCACAGCTGCGCATCGGCCTCCTGGTCCGCCTGGAAGGAGATGGAGCCTTCCGCGGCGACCGTGGCCGGCCCGTACGGTTCGTACGGGACCAGGGACCCGACGCCGTGCCCGGCCTTGGGGTAGGGATACAGCACGTGCGACCACTGGTCGTGGTGGTCGTCTAGCAAGTTCACGATGGCCTGGCCGTAGGGGCATGACGTCCATGCCTGGTCGTCCTCGCCGCAGTCCAGGAACACCGGGCCGTTAATCCGCTGATCGGGGATGACTGCGGCCGGGTCGTCGGGCGGGGAGGGGCTGTCGTAGTCGTGCGTGTAGGGCAGCGGCTTGTCGTGCAACGTCCAGGCCGGACCCGCGCAGCTCGGATAGGAGCAGTTGGCGGCGTTGCTGGGCACCGAGCCGATGACGGCGTGCACCAGGCTGGGGTAGTGCACACCGAGCAGTTGCGCGGCCTCGCTGCCCCGGGAGATGCCAAGCACCGCGATCGCACTGGGGTCCACCCCGGGCTGATGTGCGAGCCAGGTCAGCGCCTTGGCGAAATACTCCAGCGGGATATCCGACAGCGTCTGCGGCAGGCCCGGCTCCTTGAAGTAGGCGACCCCGAGGGCGGGGTACCCGCTAGCGGCCAGCATGGCCGGCAGCACGGTCGGCATGCCGCCAGGCAGGCCGTCGAGCACCAAGACCGCCGGGCGGCGGGTCGTGGTCGTCCCGGCGTGCCAGTACTGCCCCATGAAGCCGTTGGCGCTGACCGACTCGTCCTGCTGGGTCAGGTGCGCCTGCGAGATCGTCCGCTGGAATTCCCCCGACGCGACTCGCGCCCCGCCGGCGTTCACCGAAACCGCGAACATGCGCGGGGCGCTCCCCCAGGAGTAGGCGCCGAGCGGGGGAGTCTTGGTCGGCTGCATCGACCAGATGAGCCCCATGCCGGAGATGTCGCTGTAGCTCCCCGACAGGACCGCAGCGCTGTTCAGGTCAATGTCGCCCTCCGCGTCGGCCCGGTAGACAGCCGAAGCCTGCCACCGTACCCCCGCGGCGTCAGTCGGGCTGACCTGCACAGTGGCCCGCTGCCCGCCGACCAGCCCGGCCACGCGGATCTGCACTGGCTGATCGGCCACTGAGGTTCGCGGCGTTACCGTGACTGTCGCCCTCGGTACCTGAGCCGATGCGCTGCAGCCGGCCACCGGAGCGGCGAGCAATAGCGCCACTACGAGCAGCCACACCCACCTGAACCGACGCACTTCTCCCCTTCGCATAGGCGAAGCGTACAAGTACTAGCAATTCAGCAACAAGTATCTGAAATATTGCATCAATTCTCTGCACATTTGCATCGACTTTCCGCAAGACGACGACCTTCGGCTGGCTGGCAAGCCCTCTGGCCGAACGCGGGTTGTCACGACCGGTCGAGGACGCGGGTGACTCCGGCCGCAACGGCGGTGGTCAGCCCCGGAATGCTGGGTCCGTGCGCGCGCAAACACGGAGCAGACATGTGGACAAACCGGACACATAAAATGACCTAGGACGGTAAGACCCCAGGTCAGACCCAGTGCGCCGCCAGGTGTGCCGCCAGGGACTTGAACCCCGAACCCGCGGATTAAGAGTCCGCTGCTTTATTCGTTTATTCTCCTTGAACTGCTATCAAGAATGCTAGCACGTGCCGTGAGCTGCCGTTCTGTCCGGTCGCCCGCACCCGCGCCGCGCTGCCGGATACCGAGTGATGCCGGGGCGTACCGGGGCGTCCGAGCAAACATGGAGCAAACATCGGTGCGCACTGGTCTAGACCATTATGGCGAAAATGCTCTTGGTTCCTGCTGGTGTTGGATCACACCGTCAGACCACATCGCCGGGACTGCTGCCGTGACTCAATCTCCGCGTCGGGCGAGTACTCGTGGCCGAACTGCTTCTCGTAGGCCTTGAGCAAGATCCTCAGTAGGACTCGTGCCGCTTCGGGGTTCAGTTCCGGCGGTTTCAGGCGGCAGGATCACGGTGATCTCGTCGCGCTCGGGGCCCGGCTTGGCCATGGCTCCTCCTTCACCTCGGTCGACACTTGGACCGCTCCCCTAGTAGGTCACCGGGGGGATCGGGCAGGCCGGATTCAGAAGTGCGAGGTACATCGTCTGCGCGACTACCGCGTAACCGACCGGCGTGAGGTGCGGGTAGCCGGTCTGGGGGTTGGCCGTCATGCCGTCCGCGACGTAACCCGAGGCCATCACCCGCCTGCTCGCCCCCATCAGCGCCCCCTCAACCTCCACGCAGCCGTCCTGGCCGTGATCCTGGCGAATCCAGTTGTTCACCTGCTGCCTCGTCACCTCCTTAGCCGCCGTCGCGCTGTAGTTCGTGCCCGGAAGGGTGGCTATGAAGGTCTTGGTCCCGGCCGTGTTCGCCATTGCGATGAGCTGCTTGTAACCGTTGACGATCTGAGTGGCCGTCGATCCGTTGCTGACGTCGTTCTCACCGATCCAGATCACCACGGCGTCAGCGTCCCGGTTGTCCGCGAGCATCGTGGCGAACCTGACTGAGCACGGGTGAGGATCGTGAGTGGTTGCCGTGGTAACCCGGTCTCCGACGATGCCGTAGTTGAGTACGTTCCATCCGCTCAGAGCCGCGAGCTGACGAGGATAGCTGTCACCTTCGTAGTCAGCGCTGGCCTCGCTGAACCCGCCGGAGCCGCCGCCCCAGCCCCACGTGGTGGAAGACCCGAAGGCGAGAACCTTGCTGTAACTTGCCGTCATAGTCTTCATCCTTCATTCCGCGCGGGCAGGCGCGCGGGCTTTCGGGTGTCTATTCACGGGGTTTCGGCCCTAGGGTGCCGATGGTGGCGACTGCCTGGGCTTGCGACTGAAGGTTATCGAAACTTTTCGAAACTCAGTCCCGGTTATGTTGGGTTATGACTTGCCTGTTCGGCGTCGGTCATCGGATCATGGTGAGTCTTATGGATATGCCGGTAAATCGTAGCTTCGGACGGCTTAGCCGACTTCAGGCACCACTCGTGCTCGCCTACGCCGCATTCGTGTTCATCGGTGTGAGCCTTGGTGCCGGCGGGGTGCTGCTCCTCGCGCAGATGAACGACTACGGCGTGGACCGGGCCACGATCGGCATCACGTTCTTCACCGGCTCCGCCGGGTTCGTTCTCGCCAGCCTGAGCAACGGCCTGCTGATACACCGGCTGGGCGTCCGGATATCGCTGGCCGTCGGCGGCGGCGCGTACGTGCTGGCCAGCCTGTGCCTGGCCGCCCGTCCGCCGTTCGCGGCGTTCGTCGCCGTGCAACTGCTGACCGGGTATGGCACCGGGGTCCTCGAGTCGGTGCTCAACACCTACCTCGCGACGCTGCCCAACGCGACGACGCTGCTCAACCGCCTGCACGCGTTCTTCGGCGTGGGCGCGCTTATCGGGCCCGCCTTTGCCGCCTGGATGGCCGGCTTCGCCCCCTGGACCGTGGTCATGCTGGTGCTGGCGGTGGCCGGCGTCCCGCTGGTGACTGGCTTCCTCCTCGCCTACCCGCGCGCGCTGCCAGCAGAGCCGGGATCAAAGTCAGTTGAGCATGGAACGGTGGGTGGTGACGCACCCGGCTCAGCCAGGCACCTGTTCGCCGCGCTGCGCGACCCTGGCGTCCTGTGCGGCGCGGCGATGCTGCTCGTGTACGTCGGCCTGGAGCTCGGCGTGGGTAACTGGGGCTTCAGCTACCTGGTACAGGCCCGCGGCCTGAGTAGGACGCTCGCGGGGTACTCGGTCAGCGGTTTCTGGCTGGGGCTGACCGCCGGCCGGTTCCTGATAAGCCCGATCGCCAACCGGGTCGGCACGAGCACGGGCGGCATGATGTCCGCGTGCCTCGCCGGGATCACCGCCACCGCGACGCTCGGCTGGCTGTCACCGACCGCCACGGCCACCAGCGCGGCGCTGGTCGCCCTCGGCTTCTTCCTCGGACCGGTCTTCCCGACCACCATGGCGGTCGCACCGCAGTTGACCACGCCGGAACTAGCGCCAACCGCCATCGGCGTGCTGAACGCTGGATCCACCATTGGCGGTGCCGCACTGCCCTGGGTGGCCGGCGCGATCGCCCAGGCCACCGGGATCTGGACGCTGATGCCGTACACCGTCGCACTCGCCGTGGTCCAGATCGCCGTCTGGCGGCCGCTCGCCGCCCGGATCAGGGTCGCCCCCGCACTCAACTGGTAACGAGCCAGTTCCTATCCTCGCCTGACCCGAGACAGTCAACGCTCTATCCGAGCCAGCGCCGGGTCTGTCAAGTTGTTCTTACAGTCCCTCCTCGGCGAACGGCTCCGCCGGCTGTCACGGCGCCTCGGCGGCAGCAGGGCCCGGTGCGCCGTCGGACGCTCCGTCCTCGTCATCATCTGGCACCTGCTCGCCGATCCCGAGGCCCGCTACACCGACCTCGGCTCCGTCTGGCACGCCCGCAAGACCGACACCGACCGCAGGACCCGCAGCCTCCTGAACCAGCTCCGCGCCCTCCACCCAGACAGCGACATCACCATTGCCCCCGCCGCCTGAACCGAGAAACCCGGTGACCAGGCCCGCGACCCGCACCGCCACGGGCCCTTACACCATGCCCGTATTTGGTTGATGGGGTCTGTCAAGTTAACGGTGTAACTTATGTCCTGTTTACTTACTTTCGTCCTGCGCTGAGGCGGCCGTCGAAGACATCCGATGCCCTTTAGCTGTCAAGTAGCTGGTGGAAATTCATGTTGTCAGGCGGCTGCGGGGATGGTTCTGGTGGGGAATGCGGTGGCCTCGTCGTAGTGCTGGCCGGTGGTCAGGCAGTGGTGGAGGCAGCCGAGGAGCCGGCTGAAGAGGTTGCGCTGGGCGGCGGCGTGGCGGTCTCCGGCGTCGCGGCGTCGGTCGTAGTGGTCGCGGGCGCCGGGTGATGCGGTGATGGCGGAGAATGCCCAGATGTAGCCGGCGGCTGCGAGCCGGTTGTTCTTGACCCTGCGGTGGGTGACGGATCTGCTCTTGCCGCTGGCGCGGGTGACGGGCGCGGCGCCGGCGTAGGCCTTGAGTCCTTTGGCATCCTGGAAGCGGGACCGGTCGTCTCCGATCTCGGCGAGTACCCGGGCGCCGGTGAGCGCGCCGATGCCTGGGAAGCTGGTGATGATGCCGGCGTCCGGGTGCTGGTTAAAAGACTCGACGGCAGCCTGCTCGAGGTCATCGGCGGACTGGCAGGCAGCGTCGAGCTGGCGCAGCAGCGCGAGCGTCTGGCGGCCCATGGCCTGCTCGACGAGGGGGAGCTGGCGCATCTGCTCCTGGCGGAAGGCGTCGCGCAGCCGCTGGGCCTCGGCGTCGATGCCGCGGCTGCGGCCGGCTTTCCGCAGCAGGGCACGCAGCTGGGCGAGGGTCAGTTTCGCTGCGTCTGCCGGGGTGGCGGCGGCGGCGAGGACGGCGCGGGCCTCGGGGCGCATGATGCCGCCCTTGGCGGCGGCGAAGGCCGCGAGGAAGCCGGGGAAGTACTCGCGCAGGTGGGAGCGGAGCTTGTTGTGGGCGGCGACGCGGTCCCAGACGGCGTCCTGCTGGGCGCGGGCCAGCACGGCGACGGCCTGGGCGAGCTCGCTGTCGGCGGGCAGGGGCCGGTGCGCGTGCAGGTCGGTGCGCAGGACGTTCGCCAGCACGACCGCGTCGCCGTGGTCGGACTTGCGGCCCGCCATGGAGTGCCGGTCCCGGTAGCGGGCTGTCGCCATCGGGTTGACCGGGTAGACCTTGCGGCCGGCGGCGCGCAGGCAGGCGACCAGCAGGCCGCGCGGCGTCTCGATCGCGACCGGCACCGGGTCGCCGGCGCTGTCGCCTTTCTCCGCGAGCAGGTCCAGCAGCCGGGCCAGGCCGGCCGCGTCGTCGCTGACCCGCAGCCTGGCCACCAGCCCGCCGTCGCGGTCCACGAGGGCGATGTCGTGATGGTCCTCCGCCCAGTCGATTCCGCAGAATACGTCCAATCTGTCTCCTCCGTTCCGTTGGCAGCTCCTGTCCGAGCTGGCCAGGGCCGTGCAGGGCACGCGCGCTCCCTAATGGAAGGGCTCAAGGGCACCGCCATCCGATTGGCCGTTCGTGACCCCGGCTGCCCGCAGGCCCCGGTCCCGGCCAGGGCTCGGCGGCTCCCGGCACTGATAAGGGGTAGCTCCTGCGGATGGCTCAGGCCACGACCACCCATACCGCCACGACCAGCACATTCCCAGCACCCGGCCCGGCGTGTCGCCCGCCGGCCGGGGAAAAGCGCGGTCGCCGCCGGGACCCGGATCTTCGACAAGAGGTCCAGCCCCGGTGATGTCAGCGGGTCACCCGGCGCCGACCGCGCCAGCCCGGTCCTGCCAGCCTTGGTCGAGGCGTCACGCGCCAGGATCGCTATCGGCATCGACCGGGAGACGGACCCCGCAGCCTCGAACGAAGGCTCAAGCCTCAGGCAACAATGGCGGTGGCCCGGCACGAGCGGTCCCACGATCTTGTCAGAGGACTCGAGCCCCCGGGGTACCAGCAGTGGTGACCAGCTCATGTGCCCATTAGGTGATGTCGAAGGCGTTCAGGGCGCCCTTCCACCGGTTGGACCACCGCTGGCGGCCCCTGCCCGTGGGATCGAGGCTCATGAGCGCGAGGTAGAGGCACTTGAGGGCGGCCTGCTCGGTCGGGAAGTGGCCGCGGGCCTTGACCGCCCGCCGCAGCCTCGCGTTGATCGACTCGATCGCGTTCGTGGTGCAGATGATGGTGCGGATCTCGTTGTCGAACTGCAGGAACGGGACGAACTCGGCCCAGGCGTTCTCCCAGAGCCGGATGATGGCCGGATAGCGTTTCTCCCATTTGGCGGAGAATTCCGTGAGCGCGTCCAGCGCGGCGGCCTCGGAGACAGCGGTGTAAACCGGCTTGATGTCTTTGGCGACCTGCGCCCAGTCCCTTTTCGACGCGTACTTGAACGAGTTGCGCAGGAGATGGACGATGCATGCCTGGACCACGGTCTTGTCCCAGACGGCATTCACCGCGTCGGGCAGCCCTTTCAGCCCGTCGCAGACCAGCATGAGCACATCGCGGGTGCCGCGGTTCTTGATCTCGCTCAGGACGCGGAGCCAGAACTTGGCGCCTTCCCCGTCGCCGTGCTCCCCGGCCCACAGGCCCAGGATGTCCCGCTCCCCGTCTGCGGTGACGCCCAGCGCCAGGTAAACCGGCCGGTTGGCGACCTGGCCCTCGCGGATCTTCACCATGATCGCGTCGACGAACACGACAGCGTAAACCGGGTCCAGCGGCCGGTTCTGCCATTCCGCCATCGAGTCCATCACCCGGTCGGTAATCGCGGTGATCGTCTGCTTGGAGACCTCCGCACCGTAGATTTCCTGCAGGTGCGCGGAAATCTCCCCGTGTGTCAGCCCCTTCGCGGACAGCGAGATGACCATATCCTCGACCCCGGTCAGCCGCCGCTGCCTTTTCGCGACGATCCTCGGCTCGAAACTCGAATCCCGGTCCCGCGGCACGGAAATCTCCACCGGCCCCGCCTCGGTGATCACCGTTTTAGCCCGGTGCCCGTTCCGGGAATTACCGCCGTCACGGCCGGCCGGGTCGTGCCTGGCATAGCCGAGATGGTCATCCAGCTCGCCCTCCAGCGCGCCCTCAACGACCATCTTGGTCAGCTTCCCGAGCAGCCCGCCCTCGCCGGTCAGCTTCAGCCCGCCAGCGCGGGCACGCTCGGTGAGCTCCCGCAGCAACTGCTCATCCGCCGCTGACAGCGCCGGCTCTTCAGTCCCGTTCGTCATCTGGTGTCTCCTCCGTCTCGGAAGTTACACCGTTGTTCTTACAGTCCCGTTGATGATTCTCACGGTCAGAGTCCGCTGGTGTGACGTGCGAGGCGGCGGACGCGTGGCGGCCGGCACGCCGCCCGGAGAACACGCAGTCGGCAATCGACAGTCCGCTGACGTACGAGCGGGAGCACAGGCCCACGGCGCTGCGGCCCGCCGCGTACAGTCCGGGCACTGCCGTCCCGTCCGCGCGCAGCACCTGGCCGGTCGCGTGGTCGACGACCAGGCCGCCGAGGGTAAGCACCGGGGCCGGGTTAAGCAGACGGGGCCGGATCGAGTAGTCGATCAGCGAGTATGGCGGCTGATCCTGCGAGACGACCAGGTCGGCCGGCTTGCCCGCCGACTCGGCTGACTCGCCACCCGGACTAGCGGCGTCAGTGTTGTACGCGGCCACCGTCGCCGCCAGGCCGTCGGGGTCGACGCCTGCCCTGGCCGCGACGCCGGTCACCGTGTCCGCGGTCACCCGCCCGAAGGTCAGCAGGTACCGCGCCTGCAGTCGCTGGAACCAGAGAGTTGAGCCGCGTAGCTGCCGCCGGGCGGCGGTGATCGTGGCACGGTCGGCGAACAGCCACGCCCGCCCGCCGCGACGGACGATCTCGTCGCCGATCGCCGCGCCGTACCTGGACTCGTCGCAGATTCGCTGGCCGTCGGTATCGACCAGGATGCCGCGCAGCAGTGCGGGCGGCGGGCTGAGGAAACGCCACACCGACACGCGGTCAAGCAGCGCCGCCACTCCCCCGGCCCCGGTGCCGAGCAGCAGGCCGCTGCCGTCGTCGCCCGGCGTCGCCAGCGGCAGCCCGCCGCGCGCGGACGACGCGTGCGCGCGCAGCAGTTCCCTGTTGGCACCGAAGCCGCCCGCCGCGATCACCACGCCGCGGACCGCCCCGACCAGCAGGGCCCGGCCGTACCGGCGCTCCAGCCACGTCACCGGTTTGTGCATGAGTCGGCCGGCCTTCGGGACGTATAGGTAGGGCTTGCGGGCCACACGGTGCAGCAAGCGGTGTGCCGTGCGCGTCCACCAGGGCGCGCCGCGCAGCGTACGGCACGCCACACCCGTCACCTGTCCGCCATCCGTGACCAGGCGGACGGCCGCACTCTGCCCCACCACCTGGACCCCCGCACGCCGGGTGGCGGCGGCGAGCCGGGCGAACAGCAGCCTGCCGGACGTGCCGCGGCCCCGGGTCCGGTGGCCGCGGGGCGCCGGGGGCGCGAGGTCGCGGGCGGACATCTCGCTGCCCGAGTAATACAGGTAGTGGCGGTTGGTCGGGTAGGACGTCTTGTCCGGGCAGAGGCTCCCCTCGAACGGCACGCCGTGGCTCTCCAACCAGCCGAGCATGCTCACGCTGTCGTCGCAGAATCGGCGGAGTGTCTCGGGCGGCACCACGTCACCCACCTCGGTGCGCAGATAGCCGAACATCGCCGCCGCGTTATCGGTTACGCCGGCCGCGCGCTGCTGCGGGGTGCCCCCGCCGGCGTACACGACTCCGCCCGACAGCGCGGTGGCCCCGCCGCCGGTGAACCGGTCGAGCACCACCACCGAGCGGCCCGCCGCGGCCGCCTCGAGTGCGGCGCACGCGCCGGCCGCGCCGAACCCGACCACGACGATGTCCGCCTCGATATCCCAGTGCACCGGCAGCCCCTTCCGTTCCGTGCAGAACTGCAACGTGTTCTAATATTGACGCAGGAGGCGGCATGGGAACAGGGCTGACGGAAAACGGGCGGGCGGACGCCGAAGCTGACCGCACAGAATCCGACAGCACCGAATCCGCCAGTGCCGAGCTGGACACTGTCGAATTCGACATCGTGGTGGCGGGCAGCGGGGCAGCGGGCATGACGGCCGCCCTGACGGCGGCACACCGGGGTGCGACGGTCGTCGTGCTGGAGAAGACCGGTGCGTTCGGCGGCTCCACCGCCCGTTCCGGCGGCGGGATATGGGCACCGGGCAACACCGTGCTACAGCGCGCTGGTGTCGCCGACACCCCCGAACTCGCGCGTTCGTACCTGGCGCGGGTGGCGGGGGAAGACGTCCCCGCGGAGCTGCGGGACGCGCTGCTCGAGCACGGCCCGGCGATGCTGGACTTCGTCCTGGCGGCTACGCCGCTGCGGCTGGCCTGGGTACCCGGCTACGCCGACTACTACCCCGAGGCGCCGGGCGGGCTCGCGTCTGGGCGCAGCATCGAGCCGGTGCCGTTCAACGGGTCCGTGCTCGGCCGCGAACTCACCCGGCTCAACCGGCCCTATCTGCCGGTCCCCAACGGCGTCGCGGTCACCCAGGCCGACTATCGCTGGCTGACTCTCGGTCCCCGGCATCCGCGCGCCGTCCTCGCCAGTATCCGGGTGGCGGGCCGGCTGGTCCGCAGCCGGCTGCTCGGGCAGCGGATGCTCAGCCTCGGGCAGGCGCTCGCCGCGGGGCTGCGGGCCGGACTGCTCGCCCGCGAGGTGCCGGTGTGGCTCGATTCCCCGCTGACCGACCTGGTGGTGACGGACGGCCGGGTCACTGGGGTCCGAGCCCTGCGGGACGGGAAGCCGGTGGAGATCAAGGCCCGGCGCGGAGTGCTGATCGCCACCGGCGGGTTCGAGCGCAACGAGCAGATGCGCCGGCAGTATCAGCAGGCGCCGATCGGCAGCGACTGGACGACTGGCGCTACCGGTAATACCGGAGACGGCATCGTGGCCGGCCAGCGGCTCGGCGCCGCGACGGGCCTGCTTGACGATGCCTGGTGGGGCCCGTCGATCCCGCTGCCCCGCGGGCCGTACTTCTGCCTGGCCGAGCGGAACCTGCCCGGCTGCGTCATGGTCAACGGCGCGGGGCGGCGATTCGTCAACGAGTCGGCGCCGTATGTCGATGCGGTGCACGCCATGTATGCGGGGAACGCGGCGGACAACCCGCACATCCCCGCCTGGCTGGTGTTCGACCAGCGCTACCGCGACCGGTACGTGTTCGCGGGCCTGCCGCCCGGCCGGCCGCTCCCCCGCCGCTGGTACGCCGCGGGCGCGGTCTTCCGCGCGCCGGACCTGGGCAAGCTCGCGGCCGCCATCGGCGTCGACCCGGACGGCCTGGCCCAGACGGTCGCCAGGTTCAACGAGTTCGCCCTGGCCGGCCGCGACGACGAGTTCAACCGCGGCGAGTCGGCATATGACCGCTACTACGGCGACCCGCGCGTCCGGCCCAACCCGAACCTGGCGCCGCTGGCCCGCGCGCCGTTCTACGCCGCCAAGATCGTGCCAGGCGACCTCGGCACCAAGGGCGGCCTGCGCACCGACGGCCGCGGCCGGGTGCTGCGGCCCGACGGCGGCCCGATCCCCGGCCTGTACGCGGCGGGCAACGCGAGCGCCTCGGTCATGGGGCACAGCTACGCGGGCGCCGGGGCGACGATCGGTCCGGCGATGACGTTCGGCTACCTCGCCGCCCTCGACCTCACTCCGGACGCCAACGGCTTATTGGCCTTATCGGCGCCGGCGTGTGTATCTGCGATAGCGATGCCCCCTCTGTCATTGCAGAGGCACCGCCATCCCCGGAGTTTGACGCGGTCCTCACGGCGCCGGCAATCGCGCTGGCCGCCAACCGCCACCGGTACGGGAGGACACTCACATGGCTTATGCAGCAAGAGAGAACTCAGGAATCTCCGAGCGCCTCGTTGGGCCCGAGCCGCCCGAGGAATTCATTCGAGCCAGTCGCGCTCGCCTCGACGCACTCTTCCAGGCGAAGTTCGCCCAGCGGGAAAGGCTGCGAACTGAGCAGAGCCGGCTGAGCGAGGCACCGGCAGCCCTGCTCAGAAACCTGGCGAAGGACGACGCAGCCACCCAGAACGCGGTCAAGGAGGCTCGCGCGCGGTCAAAGAAGCTGGCCGAGCACGCGCTTGCGGCGCCGCACCGGGCGAAGGTCAAGTCCCGCGCGCACATCGGTTCCATCGACATCACGTTCGTCCCGCCGTACACCTGGCCCTGGGAGTGGAGCGCCATGACCGGAAGCGCGACCGCTGATGTCAGCGCCGACAACAAGAACGGCACGATGAGCTTCGACTCCTGGACCGGGGACAACGGCAAGACGGCGTCCTGCGCCGTCGCCGTGGGTTCCTACTTCCAGCCGGTCGCCGACGTCGGGATCATGGACGTGGCCGCCGCTCCGGCGTTCAACTACGTCTGGGACTCCGACAACGTCTTCGACAACTCGCACACCCACGCGTTCCTCGGGCTTTACGTCGGCGAGTACACGCTCGGCGGCGAATTCGTCCGGGCCGCGGTTGACCAGCAGATCACCCTCTGGGACTCGGGCGGAGGATCGGACCAGGGCTCCAATTCCGGCTATCCGCTGTTCGCGAGCACGCCGGTGGACAGCGATCACTTCTACGAGATCTGGGTCTGGGCCGGCGGAGACGCCGAGGCGGACGGATGGTCGCTTTTCTGGGGCAGCGCCGCCCTCTCGGCGGCCAACCTGGCCGTCCCCTCGATCAGCATCGCCGCCTACTGACGCCGTAGCGGCACTGCGCGGCGCTTCCGGCCGCCCGACGTAGCCTCGTGTGCCGCAGGGCAGAATGATCTCTCCCTGCGGCACACAGGCACGCATCTATTGCCCTGACACCAAGGCGGGCTTGCGACTTAGCCTGAGATTCGTGACCGGATCTACGCGCTCGCACGGAAGCTGGCGCTCCGGGCGACTGACGCTCGGAGAGGGGTGGATGGATTGACGGACGACGCTCACCGGGTGAAGGTCCGGGTCTTGAAGCAAGATGGCTATTGGGTCGGCATGTCCGACGACCTGGCCGGCGGCTTGACCGGAGACACCCTCCCGGATCTCTTCGCCGAGATCGAATTCTTAAGCGCTCGGGTGCCGGACTTTCTGAGAATGCCCCGGTCTGCGTGGAGTACGTTGCCGGGCAGCCCGAGATCGTCCCGGAACTCGGCGCCGTTTACGCCGCCTACCTGGCGCTGCCCCCGAACCTGCGGCCGACCGCGGTGCCCTGGGACCTCGACAACGACCGGCCCGCTGACCCCGTTCACGCCGACCCGTACACCAACTCCGATCAACTCCGGTACCTCGAGCAGTTGCACGCCCACCTAGGGTCGCGCGGGTAGCGAGAGGATCAGGCCGCTGGTGGGGACGCCGGTGCCCGCTGTCACCAGGACAGGGCCGTCGCCGGGTACCTGGTTGACGGAGGTGCCGCGGACCTGTCGCACGGCTTCGGCTATGCCGTTCATGCCGTGGATGTAGGCCTCACCCAGCTGGCCGCCGTGGGTGTTGAGCGGCAGGCGGCCGCCCATCTCGGTGGCGCCGTCGGCGATGAAGTCGCGGGCCTCGCCGCGCGGGCAGAAGCCGAGCTCTTCCAGCTGGATGAGCACGTACGGGGTGAAGTGGTCATACAGCATGGCGGTCCGCACGTCGGCCGGGGCGAGGCCGGACTGCCGCCACAGCTGCCTCGCGACCACGCCCATCTCGGGCAGCGCCGCGAGCTCATCGCGGTAGTAGCTGGTCATGATGTACTGTCCCGGCCCGCTGCCCTGCGCCGCGGCGGCAATCACCGCGGGCCGCTGCGGCAGGTCGCGGGCGCGGTCCAGGCTGGTGACGACGATGGCCACGGCGCCGTCGCTTTCCTGGCAGCAGTCGAGCAGGCGGAGCGGCTCGGCGATCCAGCGGGATTCCTGGTGTTCGGCGAGCGTGACCGGGCGCTGGTAGAACCACGCGTTCGGGTTGTTCGCGGCGTGCCTGCGGGCCGCGACCGCGATCCGGCCGAAGTCCTCACTGGCCGCGCCGTACTCATGCATGTAGCGGCGGGCGACCATCGCGACCGTCGCCGCGGGGGTGGCCAGTCCCATCGGATAGTGCCAGCCGTTGTCAAGACCGGCGGTGGTCGCGGCGCCCGCGAGGCCAGCCGCCACCTGGCCGAAGCGGCGGCCCGAGCGCTCGTTGAGCGCCCGGTAGCAGACCACGACGTCCGCCATCCCGGTGGCGACCGCCATCGCCGCGTGCTGCACGGTGGCGCAGGCCGCGCCGCCGCCGTACCCGATCTGGTCAAGGAAGCGCAGCTCACACAGGCCAAGCTCGCGGGCGACGGCGATCTCGGCATTGCCGTCCATGGTGAAGGTGACCAGGCCGTCGACGTCGGCGGCGGCCAGGCCGGCGTCGGCCAGGGCCGCGGTGATCGCCTCGACGGCCAGGCGAAGCTCGCTGCGCCCGGAGTCCTTGGAGAACTCGGTGGCGCCGATGCCGGCGATCGCCGTCCCGCCGGGCATCAACGGTCCCCCGCCGGCGCGAGGCGCACGGTCGCCGTCACGTGATCGCCGAGACCGCACCGGCCGGTAACCGAGATCACCCAGCCGTGCCCGTCGCCGGCCTCGTCGCCGTTGTCGCCAGCACCGTCGTCGGCGGTGGCCTCGGCGGTCAAGGTGGCGGTGGCCTCGCCGGTGAAGGTAAGCGTGTCGCCCGCGTGGCAGGGCACGCCAAGCCGGACGGAGATCGCGCGGAAGACCGCGTCCGGTCCCGCCCAGGCCGCGACGTAACGTTGCACAAGGCCGGTGGTGGTCAGGATATTGAGGAAGATGTCCTTCGCTCCCCCGGCGACGGCGCGGTCCCTGTCGTGGTGCACGTCCTGGAAGTCACGGGTGGCAAGCGCCGAGGCGACGACGAACGTGGGCGTGACGTCGACGAACAGCGGAGGCAGGACGGCCCCGCCGCTGTGCCCGGTGGAAACCGGCGGATCGTCCCGCGGGGGGTCGTCCCCCGGAGGCAGCACAGCCCGCCAGGCGGGCAGCGTCAGGTCGTCATCGACCGCGACGAACTCCGCGCGCACCGGCAGGCCGATCCGCACCTCACCCGGGGCGGCACCGAGCACTTCGCCGGTCATCCGGACGCCTTCCGTCAGCTGCACGAGCGCGATCACGACCGGCAGCTTCTTACCGGGCACCGGCGGATGGTGGTGCACGACGTAGCTGTACACCTCGCCCGTCCCGGCGGCGACGACGTAATCCGGGGGCTGCGAGGTCATGATGCCGCAGGACGGGCACATCGGTCCGGGCGGATGGCGCAGCGCACCGCAGCCGCCGCGGCCGCCGCAACGCTGGACGCGCAATTCCCCGGCCGCGGTGCCGGCCCAGAAGAACTCGGTGTCCGGCGAGGTCACCGGGCGGATGACCCCAGGGGAGGCGGAGGGGGTCGGCCTCCCCTGGGGCGTCTTGGGTGGCGAGGGCCTGAACTTGAGCACGCGGAAGTCCATCGTGGCCACCGGCTCGCCGTCCGAGGTCCACGTGCTCCTGGTGGTCACGAACCAGCCCTCGCCGAGTGCGGTGCGCTTGGGACCGGCGACATCCACCAGCCGTGCGGAGACGGCCAGCCGCTCGCCGAGCTTGACCGGCCGGAGGTAGACCTGATCGCAGTTGGTCGCGACGATTGACGGGTACCCGGCCTCGTCGAGCAGCGCGACCATCGCCGCGAGCGGGTCGTCGTCCGCGCGCGCCCCGTGCAGTCCCGGCATGGTCCAGACCTGGATCATCGCGGGCGGAGCGGTGTCCGGGCAATCAGGCCCGGCGCCGCAGCGGGCGCGGTCACCCGGGGTGGCGAAGGCTTCCAGCCAGTTGCGGATCATCGGCAGGTTGACTGGATCGCGGGCCAGTCGCGGCTCGCTGTCGCCGGCCGCGGCGATCCGGTCCGCGGCGGCGCAGATCGCCTCCGGGGTGATCGCCGCCGGGGTGTGGGGGGTCATCGCGGCACCCGCGGCAGGCCAAGGCCGGCCATCGCGATGAGCTCGCGCTGGACCTCGTTCACGCCGCCGCCGAACGTCAGCACGGTATTCCGTTTCAGCTGCACGTCCAGCCAGGTCAGCAGCGCCGCGGTCTCCGTTTCCGCCGCGTCGGCGTGCCGGCCCACCGCCTCCGCGAGCGACTGCCCGATCGCCTGCACCTGCTCGGAGGAGAACACCTTGGTGGCCGACGCGTCGGCGACGCTCAGCTCCGCTGTCGCCGCGACCTGCCAGTTGAGCAGTTCGTTGACCCGCGTGACCGCCGCGGCCCGCGCCAGCGCCCGCCGCATGTCGGGCCGGTCGAGCAGCGACCGCGGCGCGGCCCACTCGCGCACCCGGTCGGTCATCGCGGCGATCCGCCCGGCGGGCCCTAGCATCACCCGCTCGTGATTGAGCTGCGTGGTGATCAGCCGCCAGCCGTCGTTCTCCGCGCCGACCCGCATCGCGACAGGAACGCGCACGTGATCGTAGTAGGTCGCGTTGACGTGGTGCGCGCCGTCGTGCGTGATGATCGGCGTCCAGGAGAACCCCGGGTCGGCGGTGTCGACAATCAGGATGGTGATCCCCTTGTGCCGGGATCCCTCCGGGCCGGTCCGGCACGCGAGCCAGACGTAGTCGGCCGCGTGGGCGCCCGTCGTGAAGATCTTCTGGCCGTCGACCACGTAGTCCGTGCCGTCTCGCACCGCCCTGGTGCGCAACGCCGCCAGGTCGGTGCCCGCGTCCGGCTCGGTGTAGCCGATCGCGAAGTGGACCTCGCCCGCGAGGATCCGCGGCAGGAGCAACTCCTTCTGCCGGGCCGTGCCGTGTGCTTGCAGCACCGGGCCGACGGTCTGCAAGGTGACGGCGGGCAGCGGGACGTCGGCGCGGGCCGCCTCGTTCGCGAAGATCTGCTGTTCGACCTGGCCGAAGCCGCGACCGCCGTAGACGGTGGGCCAGCCCACCCCGAGCCATCCGTCGCGGCCCATCCGGCGGACCACGTCGCGGTAGACGGCGCCGTGCCGCTCGGTGAGCAGTTCCGCGCGCTCGGCGGGGGACAGCAGGCCAGCGAAATAGCCGCGCAGTTCGTCGCGCAGTTCGGCCTGCCGCTCCGTCAGTTCAATGAACATGCCTGCCGCTCCAGTTGGTACTCGGCCCCGCCGAGGAATCGCACCAGGTCGCTGACCAGTGCCGAGAAGCGGTGCAGCGGATAGGTCACGTCCATGCCCGTCCCGCCGTGCAGGTGATGACAGGTCCGCAACGACCGTGGCGCCTCTTCCGCGCACCAGTACCCGGCCACGCCAAGGTCGCCGGCCGCGTCCATGCCCGCGTCGAGCCGCCAGCACGCCGACACCGTGGCCAGGTGCAGGGTGCGCGACGCGACGTAGACGTCGGCGACCTGCTGGGCGACCGCCTGGAAGGTGGCGAGCGGCCGTCCGAACTGCTTCCTGCTAGCGACGTGGTCCCTGGTCAGCGCCAGCGCCGCGGACACCGCGCCGTCGGCCAGGCTGCACGCGCCCGCCACGGCCAGCCGGTAGAGGTCCGCCAGGCAGTCGGCGCCGCCGAGCACGCGCTCGACGGGGACCCGGTCGAGCCGCAGCGTGCACTCGGGACCACCGGAGGCGGACGGGGTGCGGATCATCCGCGCACCGTCAGCTGCCGGGTCAACGATGACGACGCCGGTCCCGCCGGACGCGAAGCTCACCGGGAGCAGGACGCGGCCGGCTTGCGCGCAGTAGGGGACGCCGACCTTGGTACCAGACACCGTGCTCGCTGGTCCCGGTCCCGGGGTGACCGTGACGGCCGGGACAAGGGGCATCGGGTCGGACGGCTCGCGAAGGCCCGCGGTGAGTATCAGCTCGCCCGCGGCCGTGGCCGGCAGCAGCGCCCGCCGCGCCTCGCCGTCACCCCAGCGGACGATGGGCAGCACGCCGGTCATCAGCGTGGCAAGCGCGGGCACCGGCGCGGCCCGGCGGCCGATCTCGGCGAGCAGGACGGCGGTGTCAAGCACGCCGAGTCCGTCGCCGCCAAGCTCGGGGGGCAGCGACAGGGCTAGCAGGCCCGCCCGGGCCAGTTCCTTCCACGGGTCGGCCTTTCCGTCGCTTTTCCCCGGGGGGGTTTGGGGAGGTCGCCCCCCCGGGGAGGCGCAGTCGAGCAGGCGGCCGGCGAGGCGCGCGATCTCCTGCTGGCTCTCCGTCAGGCTGAAGTCCACCGGCACCGCCTCTCTGCTTCCATAGAATTAGAACACGTTGCATATTTGTGGGACCAGTGTCGCAGGCACCTGGGCTGGGCGCACAGCTTGGTAACCTGATCATGGATACGGGAATGATGGAAGGTCCGGAATGCCAACGGCGAGAACGCGTGTCAATAGCCAGCCGGCAGCGGTAGCCGATGCCGAAAATGGCTCCGCCGCGCAGCGGGAACGGCGCAAGCGAATACTGGACGCCACGCTGGCGCTCGCGTCCAAGGGCGGTTATGACGCCGTGCAGATGAGGTCCGTGGCAGAACGCGCCGACGTGGCACTCGGCACGCTGTACCGGTACTTTCCGTCCAAGATCCACCTGCTGGTCGCCGCGCTCACCGAGGAATTCGAGCGGATGCAAGAGAAGCTCGACCGCAAGCCGATCCCCGGCGACACAGCCACCGAGCGCATGATGCACGTGCTGTCCAGGGTTACCCGCACCATGCAGCGCGACCCGATGCTCACCGAGGCGATGACGCGGGCGTTCATGTTCGCCGACCCGAGCGCGGCGGCCGAGGTGAACACGGTCGCCAACCAGATGGTGCGGATGTTCACCAGGGCCATGCACGACGGCGAGCCGTCCGCCGACGACATCGCGATCGCCCGCGTGATCGGCGACGTGTGGCTGTCCAACCTCGTTGCCTGGGTGACGCGGCGGGCGACGACCGACGACGTGGCCAGCCGCCTCGAACTCGCCGCCCGCCTGCTGCTGCACTGATTCGCCAGGCACCGGTTCGGCTGCGGCGGTCAGCGGTCGGTGGCCTGGGCCACGCCTTCGAGCGCGGGCGCGTTATCGCGCCGCTTCCTGGCGCGGAAGACGAGGAAGGCGCCGGCGAGCAGCGCGACACCGCCGACGATACAGAAGACGAGCGGCAGGGTGGTCTCGACCAGGGTGATCTCGTTCCGCCCGCCACTGTCGAGTGCGACGATCTGGCTAAGGCTGGCGGGTGTCGCCTTCAGGTCCGCGTCATAGAGCACTAGGGCCACGGCGCCGGTGGCCGGGTCGTGCAGGGTCACCGTCTGGTGCTCGTCCACGTTGAGCAGCGCCCCGGTCTCGGGGTCCACGTAGTAGATCAGGTGCTGCTGGTCGAACAAGGGCGCACGGACAAGCGCCGCCGTGCTGCCGAGCAGCTTGCCGGGGACCGGCTGGGTGCCGATCCGCGTCGACGGAGTGTCCTGCACGAACTCGTACGTCTGGATGCCGCCCACGGTCGCCGTTCCCGAGTACACGAACGGCACCGCGCGGTTCAGGGTGGTGTCGAACACCTGGTACGTCTGCTTCTGCGTGCCGAACGGGAACACGTACCCGGCCAGCCCGGTCTGGCGGATCGAGACGTTGCCGTTGACGTTCGCGCCGCAGCAGTCGACCAGTTGCCCGGTCCGCCGGTCGAATGCGAGCGTGCGCGTCGTCTGCTGGATCGACCGGTGATTGGTTATGTCTTCCACGCTGCTGGTTTGATCCCACACGGCGACGGACGAGCTGCCCTTGCCCGGGTCGCCCTTGATCGTGTAGGTGGCCTGGATGGTGACGCCGGTCTGTACCGTCAGCGTGGCGGCGCTGAGGTACGACGCGTTGCTGGCGTCAAGGACGGCGGTCTCGTTGATGCTCAGCGGGAACTTGATGAACTGGCTGCTGACCCAGGTGGGCAGGAGTATCGCGGCCAGGATGAGCAGCACGCCAAGCCCTGCGAGGATGAATCCGGTGACGCGGCGCATCGTCCCTCCAAGGGATCATGTTTTGGCGATGACAGCGTCGGCGAAGCGGCGCAGGTTATCGAGCTTGCGGCTGAGCGGCTCGGTGTCCGGGCCGGTCGCGTAGGGCCAGCGGAAGCCGACGATCACGTCGGTCACGCCCTGCTCCTCCAGGCGGCGGACGCCGTCGACGGTGTAGGCGTCCATCGAGATCACATGCACCTCGAATTCTCGGGGGGAGCGATCCCCGGCGGCCTGGCGGCGGAACTCGGCGAGGCGGGCGAGCAGCACGGGCAGGTCCGCCGGGTCTCCCCCGCCGTGCATCCAGCCGTCGCCCAGCCGGGCGGCCCGGCGCAGCGCGGCGTCCGCGTGCCCGCCGATGAGCACCGGGATCGGCTCGGTGGGCACCGGCGCGATCTTGATCGCGGGCACGTCGTAGATCTCGCCGTGGTGCTCGAGGTAGCCGCCGCCGGCCAGCCCGCGCAGGATGGCGATCGACTCGTCAAGGCGGCGACCGCGGTTAGCCCAGTCCACGCCAAGCACGTCGTAGTCCTCGCGCCACGGGCTGGTGCCCACGCCGAGGACCAGCCGGTTGCCGGTCAGCACGGCCGTCGAGGTCGCCTGCTTGGCCAGCAGCACCGGGTTGCGCACCGGCACCTTCACGACGAACGTGGTGAACCGCAGCCGGCTGGTCACCGCGCCAAGCGCGGGGATCAGCGAGAACGGCTCGAGAAACGGCTTGTCCTCGAGGAACTCGCGGGTGCCGTCGGGGTTGTACGGGTACCTGCTGTCCGCGTCCCTGGGGTAGCAGATGCTGTCAGGTATGACCATCGAGTCGTAGCCGGCCTCCTCGGCGGCTCGCGCGAGCGGCCCGTAGAACGACGGGTCGGTCATCGACTCCGCATAGCTGAACCGCATCGCGCCTCCCGCCTTTGGAGTGCCGATTTCCCTGCAAAAATAGAACATGTTCTTGTCTCGGGCAAGCGAATGCACCAAGCTGGTTGACATGGACCTTGCCGTGCTCGAAGAGATCCGCCAGCTGAAGTACCGCTACCTCCGCTGCGTCGACCAGAAGCTGTGGGACGAGATGGCGGACGTGTTCACCGAGGCCGCCACGGTGGACTACGGCACGCACGTCTACGGGAAGCCGCTCAAGCTCGCCGGCCGGGACGAGATCATCGCCTTCTTCCGCGCCAAGCTGGGGCCCGAGATCATCACCGTGCATGCCGCAGGCCAGCCGGAAATCACCGTGGACGGCGACAAGGCCAGCGGGACATGGCGGTTCGAGGACACGGTGATCGCGACGGAGCACCGCGTCGCCATCGCCGGTGCCGCCTTCTACCAGGACCGCTACGAACGAGGCCCGGACGGATCCTGGCGCATCGCGCACACCGGCTACGTGCGCATCTACGAGGCGATGATGTCGCTCGACGATCTGCCAAGCTTCAAGTTCCTCGCCGGGCTGCCGACAGGGAAGAGCGATGCTGACGCAGCCGTTCGCTGAGGCGCTTGCCGAGGCGGAGAAGATCATCGCGGGCGCCCCGCACGTCAAATCGGAGCGCGACCTCGCCGAAGGGTACGACTACCTGGCGGGCAGCATCCAGGCATCGCTCCGGCTGGCCTGGGCCTACGAGCGCGACTTCCCGTACTTCGTGCAGTCCACCGGGCCGTACACGAAGCTGGGGCTCGATAACCCGGACACGCTGTACTTCCACGCCTATCTGCGCGACAACGCGGAGTACGTGGTCACAGGCACCCGCGGCACGACCGCCGACCTGAGCTTCCAGGTGCTCAAGGGCGACTACACGCCCGCCGAGGTGCCCGACAGCCTGAGCGCGTTCGACGACCGGGCGATCGAAGTGGCGGATAACGGCGAATTCGAGTTCCGGCTTGGCCCAGGCAAGGCTGGACCCGGGTACTTCACGCTCGGCCCTGGCTCGGCGATGCTCGTCGTGCGCGAGGTGTACAGCGACTGGGCCGGGGAGCACCGCGGCACGCTCCGCATCCACCGGGCCGGCCACGAAGGCGAAGCGCCGCCCGCGGCGGTGGACACCGCGACCGCGGCGAAACGCTACGCGGTGGCTGGCAAGCTCCTGCTGTCACGACTGCGGACCTTCCTCGCCTTCCCCGAGTGGTTCTACCTGAACGAGCCGGCCAACACGCTGACCCCGCCGCGCGCCACCCCGGGCGGGCTTGCCACCCAGTTCTCGTCGGCAGGCCACTTCGACCTGGCCGACGACGAGGCCATGCTCGTGTCCGTGCCCGCCGCCGGCAAGGACACCGCGCCGTACCAGGGCCTCCAGCTCGGCAGCATGTGGTACATCTCGCTCGACTACATCAACCACCAGACCAGCCTCACCGCCGACCAGGCGAGGATCGACCCCGACGGCCGGATGCGGTTCGTGATCAGCGAGCGGAACCCCGGGGTGGCGAACTGGCTGGAGCTGACCGGGCACACCCGTGGCTACGTGCAACTGCGGTGGCAGCGGCTGACCCGCGACCTCGGGCCGAAGGACGGGCCCGCGGTCGAAGTCGTCCCGTTCACGGAAATCCCGGACCGGCTGCCGTTCTACGACAGCGCGCGGGTGTCCCCCGACGAATGGCGCAGACGCATCGCGGCGCGCCAGGCGGCGATCGCGGAAAGGATGCTCGGCTAATGCTGCTGAAGGACAAGGTCGTTGTGGTGGCCGGCATCGGCCCGGGACTCGGTCGTTCCATCGCGCTGGCCAGCGCGCGGGAAGGGGCCGACGTGGTGCTCGCCGCGCGGACCGCTTCCCGGCTCGACGACGTGGCCAAGGAGGTCACCGCGCTCGGGCGGCGCGGGCTCGCCGTGCCGACCGACCTGGCGGACGCCGCGGCGGTGGAGCGGCTGGCGCAGGCCGCGCGAGACGCGTTTGGCCGGGTGGACGCCCTGGTGTACAACGCGCTGGCGATGCCGCCGATCAAGGAACTCCGCGTGGTCGGGCTTGACGCGGTCAGCGCGAGCTTCGACGTGAACGTGGTCGCCGCGCTGCGGCTGACCAGGCTGTTCGTTCCCGACCTGGCGGAGAGCAAGGGCTCCGTTGTGATGATCAACTCGATGGTGGTGCGGTACTCGCAGCGGACGATGGGGCCGTACAAGCTCGCCAAGGCGGCACTGCTCGCGATGGCGCAGAGCCTGGCCACCGAACTGGGCCCGCAGGGCATCCGGGTCAATTCCGTGGCGCCTGGACACATCTGGGGCGACTCGCTGAAGTGGTACTTCGGCTACCAGGCCAAGAAGCGCGGTGTGACGGTCGAGGAGATCTACGCCGAGACCGCGGCCCCCATCGACCTGGGCCGGCTGCCCGAGCCTGACGAGATCGCGGACGCCGTGGTGTTCCTTGCCTCGCCGCTGGCGCGGGCCGTCACCGGCCAGTGCCTGGACGTCAACTGCGGCGAGTACCACCATTGAGCCCCGCCGAATCGAACAATGGCAATCCGGTCGGCACCGTCGAGGACCTGCGCGCGTCCGCGTCGCGGCGTACTGGCCTCGCCGACTTCGGCCCGGATGACTACACCGACGGGCTCGCGGTGCTGCTTGATTCCTTCGCGGCCGACGCGGGGCTCACGCCGCTTGGCGCGAAGGCACAGCGGGCGCTGCTGCGCGGTGTCCTGATGGCCCGGCTGTGCAGCGAGGCAGCCTGGCAGGCGAACCCGGAGTACGCCGAGGTCAGCATCGGACGTCCGGTCTTCATCACCGGCCTGCCAAGGACAGGCACCACGGCGCTGCACCGGCTGCTCTCCGCGGACCCGGCCAGCCAGGGCCTGGAGATGTGGCTCGCGCAGGTGCCGCAGCCCCGCCCGCCGCGGCATACCTGGCCAGGCAATCCCGTCTTCCAGTACATCCAGGCGGGCTTCGCCAAGCACCATGATGAGCATCCCGAGTTCATGGGCCTGCACTACATGGCGGCCGACCAGGTCGAGGAATGCTGGCAGTTGCTGCAGCAGTCGATGCGCTCGGTATCGTTCGAGACCCTCGCGTACGTGCCCGGCTACTCGGCGTGGCTGCGCGAGCAGGACTGGACCGATGCTTACCTGCGGCACCGGCGCAACCTCCAGCTGATCGGCCTGCACGACACTGGCCGGCGGTGGGTACTCAAGAACCCCAGTCACCTGTTCGCGCTCGACGCGCTGCTCGCCATCTACCCGGACGCGCTCGTCATCCAGACGCACCGCGCGCCGCGGACGGCGATCGCGTCCGCGTGCAGCCTGGCGGCGCATGCCTCGGCCGGCTGGTCGCCGGTCTTCACCGGCGCGCTGATCGGGCGCACGCAACTCGACCTGTGGGCCCGCGGCCTGTCCCTGTTTACCGCGGAGCGCGCCAGGCACGACCCGGCGCGCTTCTACGACGTGCGCTACGACGACCTGGTGGCCGACCCGGCAGGTACGGTGCAAGGGATCTACCGGCATTTCGGGCTGCCGCTGACCAGCGCGGCGGCCGACGCGATACGGGCGCTTGCGGCGTCCTCGCGCGACGGAGGTGAGTCCCCGCACCGGTACACGCTCGATAACTTCGGCCTGACCGCCGACGAGGTGGACGAGCGCTTCGCCGCCTACGCGGTCCCGTTATGATCGTTCGATGGTTAGAAAGGCCGTGGCGGTGTGAGGCTTGAGCGGGCAGGCCAGGCCGGTTTCGTGCTGGGCGTGACCGCGGTGGAGCTGTCGTCGCTCATCGCGGCCGTGCGCGTCGCCGCGGACGTGCTCGACGCGGACGAACGCACGCCGCCGGAGGCGGTCGCGCGGCTTCGGGTGCTTCTCGGTGACTACGAGCGCGCGACCGCCCGCCTGGATCGGCCGGGGGATCAGTCTGGGGGCTCGCCGGGACCGGCGCCGGCTTAAGCCGGGGCCGCAGCGTGCTTGGTGATGTAGGCCGTGATCTGGTCCACCTCGTGAGTGAACCGTTCGTAGTCGTACTGGCTGGCGTTCAGGTAAGTACTCCACCCCATCGTGTGCATGGCCATCAGCGCGGCTTCGTTGATCTCCTCGTCGGTGGCGCCGTACAGTCGTGCGGCTTCGGTGTGGAAGTAGACGCAATATCGGCAGCGCGTTGCGCCCGACACGGCGACCCCGATCAGCTCCTTGTACTTGTTCGGGATGGCCGTCTGATCGCTGAGTTCGACGCCCTTGAAGCTCTCCCATTCGCTGTCGAGCAGCGGGCCTGGCAGGTTCTCGAAGAACCCCGGTACCCGTCCCCAGCATCTCGCGGATTTCGGTCTTGGTGTCCACAGCCATAGGACACACCTCCTTCTCATCCCCCCGGAAGGTCGGTTTTCGTGTGTGCCCAGCGAGCCCAAGGGGACACATTATATCTCCCGGGTGTTAAGAAGACGCAGCGGGCGTTCCTGGCGGGTTAGCGGCTCCCGCTGATCCCTGAGCCCCGCGAGACCGTCACGCTGACGCTTGTGGCGCCCCGGGCACCTACTGCCGTAGCAGTGCCTACCACAGCGAGTCCTGCTCACAGAAGCGGGTGAATGCTCGGCCGGCGTCCGAGCCCTGGTAGGCGTTGTGCAGGTTGTCCTGCAGTACGTGTGCGAGGTGGTCGGGATTGGACGAGACCTCCAGGTCCTCGTCGAGCGTCTCGGCACGGAAACCCCAGCCGTGGGGAAGGGCGAGCCGACTGGCGAGATGGGCGAGGTTGTCGTCGCTGAGCACCGGCTCCCGGTGCTCAGCGGAGGATTGCATGATGAACGCCTCACCGTCGGGGGCTGCGAGCACGTAGACCTGGCTTCCTTTGTTGAAGGTGGAGGTGCTGTTGCGGGAGACGTAGCCGGGGTAGTAGCTGCCCTGGACGGTGGCCTGCATCATCGTTGCCGCGCCCGCCACGCCCGTCCAGGTGCCTGTGACGCCACCGAAGGTCTTGTCGTCGCCGGCTTCCAGGACGTCGAGCCGGTCGAACATCCAGTGCCTTATCGGGTTGAGCCAGGCATGCAGGGCTCCGTTTTCACGCGCGATGGTGTCGGCGTCGAGTGCGTCGAATTGCTCGGGTGTCGGGTCGCACACGCCGGTGGTGTTCCAGATGTTGGCGATGGCGTTGTCCTGGCTGGTGCCAGTGATCAGGCCCACTTCGCAGAACCGGTAGCCACGCATGTCCTGCAAGTGGATCTCCCGGCCGGGAACCAGATGCTCATGGTGAGCCGCTGCCATGTTCTGCTCAAGGCTGGCTTCGGTCATGGAAGTTCTCCTCTCGCCCCGTCACCGGGCCGTCTTGATCCAGTCCTGGTAGTGCGTGTGTGCCAGGTGCGCGTCCGGGCCCGCGATAAGCACGTCGCCAATCACGGGCGAGAACGTTCATGAAAGTGCGGAAGGAGCCCAGGGAGGCTTCGTCGAATGTCGGCGAGTTCGCTACGTTGACCACGATTTCGGCACCTTCCAGTGCCTGGTCCAGGCCCTTGCCTGTGATCAGGTCGAGGCCGGTGGACAGTGCCGCGGGGACGACTTGGTGCCCGGCTGCGGTGAGCCCCTGGACCACCTGGGAGCCGATCAGTCCAGTACCGCCGAGGACTGTGAGCTTCATGGCTGATTCCTTTCCGAGGCGTGCCATGCTCGGTCTCGGTCTTGGTATCGTCCCGGGCGCAGTCGCGGGACGAGTCGGATCGCTCCCCGGTCCTCCTGCCCGGCGACTTGGCGGAGGAAACGGCCCAGGAAGGCAGACCGGCGATGGGCGGCCGCGGCTTCCGGAGTCCTCGCTGGCCGCCGATGTTGCCCGGCTGCGCCAGGTGCTTGCCCGCCAGGACGGCCCGACCATCGTTGTCGGCCATTCCTACGGCGGTCAGAGAAGCTGCTGCCGAGGCTGTCTCTCGTGGTGCGGCACGCTTACTCAGCCGCGGAGCATGAGGCTCGCGCAGTGCTCGCCGATCATCATCGCCGGGGCGTTCGTGTTACCGCCGGTGATGGCGGGCATGACCGAGGCGTCAGCCACCCGGAGCCCGTCGACGCCGAGCACGCGCAGCGCCGGGTCGACGACCGCCCGCTCGTCCGTGCCCATCCTGCAGGTGCCGACCGCGTGGTAGACCGAGGTCGCCCGGTTCGGTACCTCCTTGGCCAGCGCGGCGCGGTCGCGGTAGTCGGCTCCAGGCGACAGCTCGAGCTCGACGTCGCCGGCGACCAGCTTGTGGCTCATCGCGGCGCGGATGAGGTCCATCCCGTCCAGCAGGACGGTGGTGTCGTCCGGCTCGGTCAGGTATCCCGGGTCGATGAGCGGCTCTGCGGCTGGGTCGGCGGAGGCGAGGCGGAGCGTGCCTCGGCTCTTGGGGTAGATCAGCGTGGAGAAGATAGTCAGCGCGGGGCGCTTGTCGACCACGTGCCTGGTTGGTGCGTCCTGGTTGGGGAACGGGTAGGACCAGGGCAGCGCATGGAGCTGGATATCGGGGACGGGCCCGGCCAGGCTGCTGCGCACGAAGCCGACCATCTCGAAGACGCTGCGGCCCATCCAGGTGTCACCGCGGACCGCCTCGCTGAGGATCCCGCCGACGAAGTACGGCGTTGTGCCGCGGTTGCGGGCAGTCTTCATGACGTAGGTCAGCGGGACGAACATGTGATCGTGCAGGTTGTCGCCCACGGGCAGGTCGGCGATGACGTCGATGCCGTGCTCGCGCAGGTGCGCGGCCGGGCCGATGCCGGACAGCATGAGGAGTTGCGGCGAGCCGAAGACGCCCGCGCAGACGATCACCTCCTTGACGGCCCTGACGGTCTCCCGCCCGGTTTCCGTGGTGACCTCGACGCCGACGGCGCGCCCGCCCTCGATGACGATCCGCGCGATGTGCGTGCGGGTCATGATCGTCAGGCCTGGCAGATCCTGCTTGTTCAGGTAGCCGATCGATGAGCTGTAGCGCAGCCCGTCCGCGGCGTTCTGCTGCATGACGGAAACGCCTTCCTGCGACGCGCCGTTGTAGTCGTCGATTCGGCCAACCCCGGCGGTGGCGGCCATCGCGTCGATGAACTTCTCCGACGCCCCGGTCAGGTCCCGCTGCCTGGTGACCCGCACCGGGCCGCCGCCGCCGCGCAGCTCGCTCGCGCCGTCTTCCCAGTCCTCCATGCGCTTGAAGCTGGGCAGCACGTCGCGGAAGGACCAGCCCTTGCAGCCGGCCTCGGCCCAGTCGTCGTAGTTCCGCTGGTTGCCACGGACGAACACCATCCCGTTGATCGAGCCGGAGCCGCCGAGCACCCGGCCGCGCGGCTGCGGGATCCGGCGGCCGAGCGCGGCCGGCTGCGGAACGGTGTAGTAGCCCCAGTCCAGGCGCTTCTTCAGGGCCGGCACGTTGTGGAAGATCGCGATCATCCCAGGCTTGCGCACAAGGCGGGTGCGGTCCGGGCCGCCCGCCTCAAGCAGGATGACGCTGGCGCCCGACTCGGCAAGTCGCCGCGCCAGCACGCATCCGGCGCTGCCCGCGCCGGCGACGACGTAATCCGCGCTGTGTTCCATCAGGTCCTCGCAGCAGCTCGCCCGGTGCTCGGGACTCTACGCCAACGCCATCTTCAAGACAAGAACACGTTCTAATATGATGAACGGGTGCGGCTTCCTATTGTCGGCGAACCGTGCTGTTCATGGTGTGGCCGACAACAAGATGGCGTTGCTACACGTTCTAGCGATTCGACAAGTCAAGCGGAGGGCACATGGGCCGCCTCGACGGCAAGGTCGCACTGATCACCGGGGGCGCCAGGGGCATGGGCAAGTCCCACGTGCGGCACTTCGTCGCCGAGGGCGCGCGCGTGGTCTTCGGCGACCTGCTCGACGACAAGGGCGCGTACGTGGCCGCCAAGCTCGGCGACGAGTCCTGCAGGTACCTGCACCACGACGTCACAAGCGAGGCGGACTGGGACGCCGCGATCACGCTCGCGCTTGAGGCCTTCGGCTCCCTCGACGTGCTGGTGAACAACGCCGGCATCCTCACTTTCGCGCCGATCGCCGACATGCCGCTCGCCGACTTCAGGCGGGTGCTCGAGGTGAACGCGGTGGGCTGCTGGCTTGGCATGAAGGCGGTGATCGGCCCGATGACCAAGGCGGGCGGCGGCTCGATCGTCAACGTCTCCTCGATCGAGGGATTCACCGGGGCGGCGGGCCTTTCCGCTTACAGCGCGAGCAAGTTCGCGATCCGCGGGATGACCAAGGCCGCCGCGCAGGAACTCGGCCAGTTCGGCATCCGGGTCAACTCTGTGCATCCCGGCGGGGTGCTCACCCGGATGGTCCTTGACCAGGCGGAATCGGGCCGTGACGGCGAGCGCTTCCTCGGCAGCATGCCGCTGCGCCGGTTCGCCGAGCCCGCCGAGATCTCCCGCCTGGTGGCGTACCTGGCCTCGGACGAGTCGTCCTACTCGACAGGCAGCGAGTTCGTCGCCGACGGCGGCGTGCTGTCGGGACCGGGGTACTGACCATGGACGACGCGCTGTCGCTGGCTGGCAAGGTGGCCATCGTGACCGGGGCGGGCAACGGACTCGGCCGGGCGGAGGCGGTCGCCCTCGCCAGGGCCGGCGCGCTGCTCGTGCTCAACGACCTGCCGGGCGACCCGGTCGCGGAGACGGCCGCGCTGATCGCCGCGGGGGGCGGCGAGGCGGTGGTCCGCAGGGGGGACATCGGCGACTGGGAAACCGGCCACTGGCTGGTGCGGGATGCGCTTGACGCCTACGGGCGGCTGGACATCCTCGTCAACAACGCCGGAGTGCTGCGGGACCGGATGGTCTTCACGATGTCGGCCGAGGAATGGGACCTGGTCATCAGGGTGCACCTGCGCGGCCACTTCGTCACCACCCGGCACGCGACCGCGCACTGGCGGGAGGCGAGCAAGCGGGCGGGCGGCCCGGTCTACGCGCGGATTGTGAACACCTCGTCGGAGGCGTTCCTGCTCGGCTCGCCGGGTCAGCCGAACTACGCCGCGGCCAAGGCCGGCATCGCGGCCCTGACGGTGTCCACCGCCCGCGGCTGCGCGCGGTACGGCGTGCGCGCCAACGCCATCTGCCCGCGCGCCCGTACCGCCATGATCGCCGGGCTGGTGAGCCCGCCGCCCGAGGAGGGCCCCGACCCGCTCGACCCCGAGCACGTGACGCCCCTGGTGACCTACCTGGCGAGCCCCGCGGCGGAACGGATCAACGGCGAGGTGTTCGTCGTGCACGGCGGCGTCGCCGCCGTCATGAACCCGCCGAGCATCCGTGCGGTCTTCCGCGCGGACACGCCCGACGGCATGTGGACGCTGCCCGCCGTGCACGACGCCCTGGCCGGCGCGTTCGCCGACAGTTCGCCGGACGCCCCGGGCTTCGCCTACATGGAAACGATGGCCCTGGCCACCGAGACGATCGGCTTCGGCTAAAGCACGCCGCACTGTCAGCGACTGGAACCGGTAGGCGTTGCCGACGTCCACGGGATGGAAGTCCACGACATCGAACCGCGCGTTAGCCGCGAAGCCGAGCAACTGCTCGTCTGTGCGCCAGGAGAAGAAGCGCGGCGGCACGTGCGAGTCATCGTGGATCGGGCCTTCGGCACTCTCGTTCCGGCCGTACACCCCGACGAAGAACAGCCCACCGGGGCAGTGCTCGACCATCACCGCCGAGAGGTCGGCCGCTACGACTGCAAAGCCCTCCTCCTGAAAGTAGGCGCTGTCCTGCCCGGTGCCGGCACCGATCTCCAGCAACCGGATGCCCGGCGTCAGCCGCTCCCGGAACGCTTGCCGTTCTGCCAGCTTCCACGGTTGCTTGCTCAGCCCGTCACGCCATGCCGCGCGCGCGTCGTACGCCTCACGCAACGGGCCAAGCACTTCCTCGTATCGGATCGTCACGCTAATCATTATCGACTGGCCTGGGCGGCTTGCTATGGACCGCGAGGCACCCCACCTTGGGCGGGGGTCAGGGCGTGAGGGAGTGGTCGGCCGTCCAAGCGTCGATGATGTCGAGCGTGGCGCGCGGCGGCTCGGGCGGCACGAAGCCGAGCATCTCCTGCAGCATGGGGTGGACGACGGGGTGGAGCCGGTCATGCTCGAAGGCCTCCCAGTCGTCCTTGGACTGCCAGACCTCGACGTAGCGCAGGCCGTTCTCGATGCCGTAGGCCAGGTGGGCGATCAGGCCAGTCGGTCGCTCCGGGCCGATGCCAGCCCTGATCCGGGCGTAGATCTCCGTGTTGATCGGCACGTCGTAGGTGAATGCGTAGGTCATGTGCTCGCCCCTCATTTTGATCCGAACCAGATTCGGATTAATATGGTCATCATGGACCCCGAGCAGCCCCCCGTCAAGCGGCGGTACGACGCACCCAAGCGCCGCCAGGCGGCGGAGCGCACCCGCACCGCGGTCCTTGACGCCGCCCTGCACCTGTTCACCCGCCAGGGCTACACCGCGACCACGATGACGGCGATCGCCGCCCAGGCTGGCGTCGCGCTCGACACCGTCTACGCCTCCGTGGGCCGCAAGCCCGACTTGGCCCGGCTGCTAATCGAGACCGCGATCTCCGGCACCAGCCAGGCCATCCCCGCCGATGGACGCGACTACGTGCGTGCGATCCAGGCCGCACCCGACGCCCGAACGCGGATCGCCATCTACGCCGCCGCGATGCGGCAGATCGCCGGGCGGCTCGCCCCCGTCCTCGGCATCGTCCAGCAAGCCGCCCCGGCAGAGCCGGAACTCGCCGAGTTGTGGCGCGAGATCGCCGAGCGGCGGGCGGCGAACATGCGCCGTTTCATCGACGCACTCGCCGCGGTCGGCACGCTCCGCGTGGAACCCGGCGAAGCCGCCGACATCGTGTGGGCCACCAACGCTCCCGAGCTCTACCAACTGCTCGCCGGCCAGCGCGGCTGGACCCCGGAACGCTACGAGCACTTCCTCGCCGATACCTGGCAGCGCCTGCTCCTGGCCGACTAGCCCGGCCCCGATGCTCACCGCACGACCGTTCCGCTACAGGTTCAGTGCTAACCGATCGTGGCCCCCAGTATCTGCGTGACGATTCCGGCCGCAAAGGCGAGGACTGCGATCCGGAGCCGGAAATCCTTCCCGGTGTCCGATAGATACCTGACAGTAACGACCGGGAGCAGCAGGGCCGACCAGACCAGCGCGGCGGCCAGCAGCACCAGCCCGACAGGAGCGCAAAGGACTACGGCGGGCCAGCCAACGGTGCGCGCGTTCCGCCAGCCCCGTTCCCACCAGCGGAAGATCAGTCCAAGAGATTCAGCCATCTGCGGCGCCAGAAGCCCTTCGGCATCTGTTTCCTCATCGGTTTCCGCTCCGGACTCCCCCCTCAGGAGCAGGATGTCGGGCCGGGCCTCGCTTACCGGATCCGTCACGGATACGGATGCGCCAAAGGACAAATTGCGGTCCGCGTCGGCGATGACTCGCTCTCGGTATCGGGTGGCTACATACCAACAGCCGGCGGCCAGACCGAGGAGATCGAGGCCGCTGCCCGCCAACTCCAGCAATTTCGCGTGTTCAGCCACTAATTCACGCCTGTCACGGTTATCGCGGCCGATCGGCTGTTCCGAAGACTACGTCGGTGCGCACGGCTGTCACCCTGGCCGATCGCAGTTCGCTGAGCACTAGGCTGCGGACGCGGTCATATTGCCCGGGAGCAAGGGCGTCAACGGTGGCCCGGTAGCCTGACCCGAGCACGATCTCCCAGAACCTGTCCGGATGTTCCAGATGGTGCTGGCCTGGGACCGCTGCGACGGCGGGGTTCGGCACCTCGGCCCGGGAGAACAGGCCGGCGACGGACTCGGGGGTGGTGATCACGTCCCACGGGTTGAAGGCCTTGAACAGGGACGGCTCGACGGCGCCGACAGCCGCCCAGAAAATGCTATTGGCCGGCTCGAACAGGCCCGCCCCCCAGGTGGTGACGGCCAGCACGCCGCCGGGCTTGACCAGTCGCCACATCTCCCTCACGAACGCCGTCATATCGGAGGCGAAGAAAACGCCGAACACGCACACGACCGCGTCGAAGCTGCCGTCAGGCAATCCCGTCTCGAGCGCGTCGCCATGGCGGAATTCGATATCAACCAGGCGCTCGCGAAGGGCCCTGGCCCTGGCCATCTTCAGCAAGGGCGCCGCCACGTCGATGCCAAGAACGCGCCCTGTCGCGCCGACGGCATGGGCGGAAGGGATCGCTGACGCCCCGGCGCCACAGCAAAGATCGAGTACCAGGCCGCCAGCGGGGAGCGTCAGCCGGGACACCGTGGCGGCACCGTATCGGTCCCAGAAGCCCAGCGAGGCAAGGCCGTAGTGATCGGCCGCTGCTCCATACGTGCTCGCTGCCCGCTGTGCATGCTGACCCAGTGCCCGCTCAGTTGGCATACCGCCCGCCCCCTGGTTGCCCTGACGCTGTCACCGGCCATCCTGCCATCAGGGCTCTGCGCCTGCTACCAACGCCGCCGTGATCGAGCGAATCGGGCGCGGGATGCCGATACCTTGGCTACTTCTGGGCTTGGCCGATGATGGCGGCTAGGTCTTCGGATAGACCGCCAGACCGCCGATGACCGCCCATCGTGCCTCTGCCGGTAGATTCGCACCTCAGCGTCACACAAGTCGAAGACCACCCGGAACTTCTCAACATCAGCAGCGGCCATGACTCCATTCTCGGCGGCGTTAAGCCGTCCGGTCTGCCTCGACGCGCTGTCTGCCAGCCTGTCAAGCGACCTGAGGCGTGCGGAGGTCAGATCATCTCGTCGGTTAGCGGGAGCAGGACGGTCTTCAGCTCGGTGTAGGACTCGATCGCGGCGCGGCCGCCCTCGCGGCCCATGCCCGACTGCTGGAAGCCGCCGAACGGCGCGTTCGGCTCGAGCTGGTAGCCGTTGATGCCGACCGTGCCGGCGCGGATGGCCTTGGTCAGCCGCATCGCCCGGCGTATGTCTGAGGTCCACACGGTGGCGGCGAGCCCATAGGCGGTGTCGTTGGCGAGCCGCAACGCCTCGTCCTCGTCATCGAAGGGGATGACGGAGAGCACCGGACCGAAGATCTCCTCCCGGGCGATGCTCATGTCGTTGGACACGTCGGCGAACAGCGTCGGCGTGACGAAGTTGCCCACCGCGAGGTCGCCCGCCTCCCTGGTGCCGCCGCAGACCAGCCGGGCGCCCTCTTCCTGCCCGCGGGCGATCAGGCCGAGGACCCGGTCAAGCTGCCTGGTGTTGATCAGCGGCGCGGAGGTGACCTCCGGGTCGAACGGGTTGCCGTAGCTGACCATGCCCGCGATCACCTCGGCGGTCGCGAGGAACTCATCGAGCGCGTCCCGGTGCACCAGCGCCCTGGTCTGCGCCGCGCAGACCTGACCGGACAGGCCCAGGGTGACGGTGCCCATGGTGACCGCGGCGGCGGTGCCGACGTCCGCGTCGGCGAAGACGACCGCCGGGCTCTTGCCGCCGAGTTCCAGGCTCACCCGCTTGCATCCGACGGCCGCGGCCATCATGACTCGCTGGCCGATCGCGCGGCTGCCGGTGAACGACAGCTTGTCCACCATGGGGTGGCTGATCAGAGCGTCGCCGGTGGGTTCGCCTGGGCCGGTGACGATGTTGAGCACGCCCGCAGGCAGCCCCGACTCCTCGGCGATCAGCCTGGCCAGCCGCAGCACCGCGAACGTGGCGTACTCGGATGGCTTGACCACGATCGTGCAGCCGGCCGCCAGCGCCGGCGCCACCTTCTGGGCGAACAGCGGCAGCGGCGCGTTCCACGGGATCACCGCGCCGACCACGCCGACCGGCTCGCGCAGCGTGAAGACCATGTGGTCGCCGCCCTGGAAGGGCGGCAGCGTCTCACCGGCCAGCTTGTCGGCCCAGCCGGCGTGGTGCTCGAAGACGTCGGCCACGAACTCGGCCGACACCGCGTAGATCTCGCCGAAGCTCAGCGGGACGCTGTTGTCGAGCGCCTGGAGCCGCAGCAGCTCGTCGCCGTGCGCCCGGACGAGGTCCGCGATCGCGCGCAGCACCCGGCCGCGCTCGCCGGCCCGGGCATGCGGCCACGGGCCCTCGTCGAACGCCCGTCGCGCGGCGCGTACGGCCAGGTCGACGTCGGCCGGCCCGGCGACGGGAAACTCGGCGACCCGCTCCCCCGTCGCTGGATGCGTGTGGCTCCAGGTCGCGCCCGACTCGGCCGTGACCCACTCGCCGTTGATCAGCATGCGGCCGTCAGTCAAGGCGAGCTCGTCGGCGTACGGCTTGATGGACGCGACCATGACAGCCTCGCTAAAGTAGAACATGTTCTATTTAATGGGAGCCTACACCAGTGCTGCGCGCAGCGGGAGGCTTGTCAACCAAGCGCTTGCTAGATGAAGCTGAGGAGGTGGCGGACAAGCGGATGACCGAGGACGAGGTAGTCGCCAGGCTGCGCCCGGCCATGACCATCGGGATCGGCGGCTGGGGGTCGCGGCGCAAGCCGATGTCGCTGATCCGGGCGATCCTGCGCTCGGACCTGCGCGACCTGACGATCGTCTCCTACGGCGGCCCTGACGTCGGCCTGCTGTGCGCCGCGGGCAAGGTCAAGCGGCTGGTCTACGGCTTCGTGTCGCTCGACTCCATTCCGCTCGAGCCGCACTTCCGCGCCGCCCGCGAGTCGGGGACCGTGGACGTCACCGAGTACGACGAGGGCATGCTGCAGTGGGCGCTGTACGCGGCATCGCTGCGGCTGCCATTCCTGCCGACCAGGGCCGGACTCGGATCTGACGTCCCGCGGCTCAACCCGGAACTGCGCACGGTTACCTCGCCCTACGCTGACCGCGAGGAACTGCTCGCGGTCCCCGCACTGCCGCTCGACGCCGCGCTGATTCACCTGAACCGCGCCGACGCCACCGGCAACGCGCAGTTCCTGGGGCCCGACCTGTACTTCGATGACCTCTTCGCGACCGCCGCCGAGCACGCGTACGTGTCCTGCGAGCGGATCGTCCTCACCGGGGAACTGCTCGCGGCCGGCGGGCTCGCGTCGCTGCGCATCCACCGGTGGATGATCGAGGGCGTCGTGGAGGCACCGAACGGCGCGCACTTCACCTCCTGCGCACCTGACTACGAGCGCGACGAGGCATTCCAGCGCGGCTACGCGGCGGCAGCCGCCGATCCCGCCAAATGGGCGGCGTTCACGGCCGCGTACCTGGGGGGCAGCGAAGCGGACTACCAGCGGGCGGTCGCTTCGCGGGCGGTACCTTCATGAGCGGCGCGACCAGGGCCGAAGTGTGCGTTGTCGCGTGCGCCGAGGCGTGGCGGGGCGACGGTGAGATCGTGGCGAGCTCCTTCGGCATCGTCCCCACCATCGGCGCGCGGCTGGCCCGGGCCACGTTCGCGCCCGACCTGCTGCTCTCGGACGGGGAGGCGACGTTCGTGGCCGGCTGCTGGGCGGTCGGCGAGCCACCGGACGGGCCGGCCGAGGGCTGGGTGCCCTTCCGTGCGGTGTTCGACCTCCTCGCGGCCGGCAAGCGGCACGTGATGATGGGCCCGAGCCAGATCGACCGGTTCGGCAACGTGAACATCTCCGCGATCGGCGACTTCGCGCGCCCCGCCCGTCAGCTGATCGGCATGCGCGGCGCGCCGGGCAACAGCGTCAACCACCCGACGAGCTACTGGGTACCCAGGCACCAGCCGCGAACGTTCGTGCCGAAGGTCGACGTCATCTCGGGGATCGGCTACAACAGCGCGGCGGCGGCGGGGCCCGCCGCCAGCCGGTTCCACGAGCTGCGGCGGGTCGTCACGAACCTGGCGGTGCTCGACTTCCGCTCGCCTGACCACACGATGCGGCTCGTTTCTGTGCATCCCGGAGTCAGCGTGGCCGAGGTCGTCGCCAGCACCGGCTTCGACCTGGCGGTCAACGGCGACGTGCCGCAGACCAGGATGCCGACACACGAGGAGCTCCGGCTCATCCGCCAGGTCATCGATCCCCGCGACACCCGGCGCGGGGAGGTGTCATGAGCCACCCCGCTCCCATTCACCCGGGACTGCGCACCGCCGCCTGCGACCTGCTCGGCATCCGGTACCCGATCGTGCAGACCGGCATGGGCTGGGTGTCGACGCCCGAACTGACGGCCGCCACGTGTAACGCGGGCGGACTCGGCGTGCTGGCCAGCGCGACCCTCACGGTGGCCGAGACGGAGGCGGCGATCGCCCGCACCAAGGAGCTCACTGCGGCGCCGTTCGGCGTGAACCTCCGGGGCGACTCGCCTGACCTGCCCGAACGCGCGGGGCTGCTCATCAAGCACGGCGTCCGGGTCGCCTCGTTCGGGCTTGCGCCTAACGAGTCGGTCATCCGCGAGCTGACCGAGGCCGGCCTTGTCGTCATGCCCTCGATCGGCGCCAGGCGGCACGCGGAGAAGGTCGCGGCGCTCGGCGCAGCCGCGGTCGTCGCGCAGGGCAGCGAGGGCGGCGGGCATACCGGGAGCGTCCCCACCTCCATCCTGCTCCCCCAGGTCACGGCCGCGGTCAGCATCCCAGTCTTCGGCGCCGGCGGCTTCTGCGACGGCCGCGGGCTCGTCGCCGCGCTCGCCTACGGCGCCGCCGGCATCGCGATGGGCACCCGGTTCCTGCTCACCAGGGAGAGCCCGGTGCCCGCGCATGTGAAGCAGGAATACTTGCGCCGGGGCGTGACCGACACCGTGGTCACAGCGGTGCTCGACGGCGTGCCGCAGCGGGTGCTGCGCACCGAGCTCGCGGACCGGCTGGTGCGCGGCGGCTCGCTGTCCCGGCTGGCCAGGTCGGTGCGGCACGCGGCGGGGTTCAGGAAGATGTCCGGCACCTCATGGGCGGACCTTGTCCGCGAGGGAGTGGCCATGAAACGAAACCACGGCCTGTCCTGGCCCGCGGTCATCATGGCGGCGAACACCCCCATGATGCTCCGCGCGAGCATAGTCGACGGGCGGACCGACCTCGGCACGCTCGCCAGCGGGCAGGTAGCGGGCGTCATCGACGACCTGCCGACCTGCGCCGAGCTCATCGAACGCATCATGACCCAGGCCGACGCGATCCTCACCCGCCTTGCCCGGCCGGAGGGTTCTTGATGGCACCGCAGCCGCAGCCGCACGCCAGCCACGGCCTGCTGACGGGGAAGACCGTCGTGGTCACCGCCGCGGCCGGCACCGGGATCGGGTTCGCCACCGCGCGGCGCTGCGCCGAGGAAGGGGCGCGGGTCGCGATCAGCGACCGGCACCTGCGACGGCTGGGCGAGGCGGCCGACGAGCTTGCCGACCTCGCGGGCGAGAAACCGCTGGCGATTGCCTGCGACGTGACCGTGGAAGACGACGTGCGGCGGCTGTTCGACACCGTGGCCGCCGAGTACGGCCGGATCGACGTCGCGGTGAACAACGCGGGCCTCGGCGGGAACACCCCGCTGGCGGAGATGACCGACGAGCAGTGGTACCGCGTGCTTGACGTGACGCTGAACGGCACGTTCCGGTGCACCAGGGCCGCGCTGCGGCACATGCTCCCCCGCGGCAGCGGGGCGATCGTCAACAACGCCTCGGTTATCGGCTGGCGCGCTCAGGCGGGACAGGCGCACTACGCCGCGGCGAAGGCCGGCGTCATGGCGCTCACCCGGTGCGCGGCGATCGAGGCGGCACCGCACGGCGTCCGGGTGAACGCGGTGGCGCCGAGCATCGCCATGCACCCCCACCTGGCGAAGACCTCAAGCGAGGAACTGCTCGCCGAGCTCGCCGCGCGCGAGGCGTTCGGCCGGGCGGCGGAACCCTGGGAGGTCGCCGACGTCATTGTCTTCCTCGCCAGCGGCTACTCCTCCTACATGACCGGGGAGATCGTGTCGGTCAGCAGCCAGCACCCCTAGGGAGGCGCGATGATCAGCACCCAGACTGACGCGGCGGGTATCGCCGAGGTGGTGATCGACCACCCGCCGGTGAACGCGCTGCCCGTCGCCGGCTGGTACGAGCTGGCGCACGCGGTCACGTCCGCCGGGTCGGACGGCGGGGTGCGCGTGGTCGTGCTGCGCGCCGAGGGACCCGGTTTCAACGCCGGGGTCGATGTCAAGGAGATCCAGGCGGGCGGCTTCGAGGCGCTGATCGGCGCGAACCGCGGCTGCTTCGCGGCCTTCGCGGCGGTGTACGAGTGCGCCGTGCCGGTGATCGCGGCGGTGCACGGGTTCTGCCTCGGCGGCGGTATCGGCCTGGCGGGGAACGCCGACATCATCGTGGCAAGCGAGGACGCCACGTTCGGCCTGCCGGAGGTGGACCGCGGCGCGCTCGGCGCCGCCACGCACCTGTCCCGTCTCGTGCCGCAGCATCGGGCGCGGGCCATGATGTACACCTCCGCGACCGCCACGGCCGCCGAGCTGCACGCGTTCGGTTCCGTCTACTCGGTCGTCCCGCGGGACCAGCTGCGCGAGGCGGCGCTCAAGCTGGCCGCCGAGGTCGCCGCCAAGGACCCGGCAGTGATCCGCATGGCGAAGGAGGCGTTCAACGGCATTGACCTCCAGGACGTCCGGCGCAGCTACCGCTACGAGCAGGGCTTCACCTTCGAGCTGAACCTGTCCGGCGTGTCCGACCGGCTGCGCGAGTCGTTCGGCCGCCCTAACGGCCCTAACGGCCCCAGCGGCGGGACTGACTGATGGACCTGCGCTGGTCGCCGGCTGAGGAAGCGTTCCGCGGCGAGGCCCGTGGCTGGCTTGACGCCAACGTGCCGCGCGGGCTGCCTTCCGGCGACACCCGGGCGGGCTTCGCCGCCCACCTCGGCTGGGAGCGCGCGCTGCATGCGGCGCGGTGGGCGGTGGTGTCCTGGCCGAGGGAGTACGGCGGCCGCGAGGCGACGCTGTGGGAATGGCTGATCTTCGAGGAGGAGTACTACCGCGCAGGGGCGCCGCAGCGGGTCACCCAGAACGGCATCTTCCTGCTCGCGCCGGCCTTGTTCGAGTTCGGCACGCCGGAGCAGCGGGATCGCTACCTGCCCCGGATGGCCGCCGCGCAGGACCTGTGGTGCCAGGGCTGGTCCGAGCCGGGTGCCGGGAGCGACCTCGCTGCCGTGGCCAGCACGGCGGTCCGGGACGCGGCGGGCGGCGGCTGGCGGTTGTCCGGGCAGAAGACATGGACGACGCGCGGGGCGTTCTGCACGCACTTGTTCGGCTTGTTTCGCACTGATCCCGCCGCCGAGCGGCACCAGGGACTGACCTATTTCCTTGTCCCGCTTGACGCACCAGGCGTCACTGTCCGGGGGTTCCCCAGGCTTGACGGCGACGAGGGGTTCGCCGACGTGTTCTTCGACGAGGTGTTCGTCCCCGACAGCGACGTGCTCGGCTCCGTCAACCAGGGGTGGCAGGTCGCCATGGCGACCGCGGGGTCCGAGCGCGGACTTACGCTGCGCTCGCCCGGGCGCTTCACGGCGAGCGCGGACCGGCTGCTTGACCTGTACCGCGAGCGCCCGTCCGCGGCGCTGCGCGACCGGGTCGTGCAGTGCTGGATCGAGGCTCGGGCCTACCAGATGTTCACGCTCCAGCAGGTCACTCGCCTGGCCGACGGCAAGCCGAGCGGACCGGAGGCAAGCCTGACCAAGCTGGCGTGGTCAGAGCTCGACGTCCGGCTGCACGAGACCGCGCTAACCCTCCTGGGTACCGAAGGGGAAGTCGACGGCCCGTGGACCCGCGGGTTCCTCTTCTCGCTAGCCGGCCCGATCTACGCCGGGACGAATGAGACACAGCGGAACGTGGTGGCCGAGCGGCTGCTCGGCCTGCCGAAGGGCCCGCGGAGGTGACGTGCGCTTCGAGCTGAGCGACGAGGCAGCGGCGCTGCGCGACGCGGCCGCCGGGCTGCTCGCCGCCGAGGTGACACCCGCGGTGATCCGCGCGGGCTGGCCCGGTCGCGAGGGGCTTACTGAAGCGGAGCGGCCGGGCGCCGCGCGGCGCAAGCTCGCCGCGCTTGGCGCGGTGGGCACGCTGGTACCCGAAGAGCACGGCGGCCTCGGGCTCGACGAGAACAGCCTGGTGCCGCTGCTCGAAGAGGTGGGACGCAGCGGGCTGCCCGCGCCGGCGGTGGAGACGATCGCCGTGGCGGCGCCGCTTCTGCCCCGGCCGGACATCCTGGCGGGCGACACCCTGGTGGCCGTCAGGCATGGTGACCTGATCCCGTTCGGCCAGGCTGCCGGGCTCATCGTGGCGCGCGATGGTGACAGCATGATCTCGTTCGGGAGAAATGATCTTGATCTGATTCCCCAGACGGCCGTCGACGGATCGAGGATGCTCGCCCGGGCGGTGCCGGCGGCGGGGCCGGCCCACGGCGGCACCGTGCTCACCGACGACCCGGCGGTGACGGCGGCCGCCTGGCAGCGCGGGGTGCTTGGCACGTCGGCACTGCTCACCGGGCTGGCGCTGCGGATGCTCGACCTGACCGTCGGCTACGTCAAGCAGCGCGAGCAGTTCGGCGTGCCGGTCGGCAGCTTCCAGGCCGTCAAGCACGCGCTCGCCAGCGCACTTGTCGCCGTCGAGTTCGCCCGCCCGGTGGTGCTGGCTGCGGCCTGGGCACAGGCCGCGGGCGCGGCCGACGCCGGCCGGCAAACCTCGGCGGCGAAGGTGCTCGCCACGGAGGCCGCCCAGTTCGTCGCGCGCACCGCGATCCAGTGTCACGGCGCGCTCGGCTACACGACCGAATACGAACTGCACCTGTTCGCCAAGCGCGTGTGGGCACTGGCAGCGGCCTGGGGCGACCCCGCCGCGCACCGGGCCCTGATCGCCGATTCGCTAGGAGTGGCCTGATGGCTAAAGTCGTGCGCACGCAGCGCTGCGGGGCGATCACCCGCATCACCATGAACCGTCCCGAGTACGGGAACGCGCAGAACTCGGCGATGACCTACGCGCTCGACGACGCGTTCTACGCGGCCGCCGCCGACGACGAGGTCAAGGTCATCGTCCTGGCCGGCGAGGGCAAGCACTTCTCCGCAGGCCACGACATCGGCACGCCGGGCAGGGACATCGGCCAGTCGTTCCCGCGGCGGGCTGGCCTGTGGTGGGACCACGTCGGCAAGGACGGGGCGGAGAGCAGGTACGCGCGCGAGGAAGAGGTCTACCTGGGGATGTGCCGGCGGTGGCGCGAACTGCCGAAGCCGGTGATCGCGCAGGTGCACGGGGCGTGCATCGCCGGCGGGCTGATGCTCGCCTGGATCTGTGACCTCATCGTCGCCGCGGACGACGCGTTCTTCGCCGACCCGGTGGTGAGGATGGGCATCCCCGGCGTGGAGTACTTCGCGCACCCCTGGGTGATGGGGCCGCGGCAGGCGAAGGAGTTCCTGTTCCTCGGCGAGCGGGTCGACGCCGCCCGCGCGCTGCAACTCGGCATGGTCAACCGGGTGGTGCCGCGGATGAGGCTGGCGCAGGAGGTCACCGAGATCGCCGAGAAGATCGCCGCGATGCCGCGGCTCGGCTTGGCACTCGCCAAGAAGGCGGTCAACCAGGCCGAGGACGCGATGGGCCTGCAGGTGGGGATGGACTCGGTGTTCGGGCTGCACCACCTGGCGCACGCGCACAACGCCGAGACGGGGACGGACTCGCTCGCGGGGCACGACGCGCGGTCGATGCGCGACGGCGGTGGCTCGTGAACGACGAGCAGTTCCGCGCCGAGGTGCGCGGGTGGCTGACGACTCAGCTGGCGTCGGCCGAGTTCGCCTGCCTCGTCGGCAAGGGCGGCACCGGTCGCGCGCACGAGTTCGTCGCCGAGCGCATGGCCTGGGAGCGGCGCCTCGGCGCGGACGGCTGGATCGGCCTCGGCTGGCCCGAGGAAGACGGCGGGCGCGGCCTGCCGTGGCACAGGCAGGTCATCTTCTATGAGGAATACGCGCGGGTGAACGCACCGGGGCGCGTCGGTCACATCGGCGAGCAGCTGGTCGCGCCGACGCTGCTGATGTTCGGTACGCCGGAGCAGAAGGCGCGCTTCCTGCCGGGGATCGCGGCCGGCACCGAGCTGTGGTGCCAGGGGTACTCAGAACCGGGGGCCGGATCCGACCTCGCGGGGCTGCGGACGCGGGCGTCACTGGTTGACGATGAGTGGCACATCGACGGGCAGAAGATATGGACTTCGCTGGCCCATGTCGCGGACTGGTGCTTCCTGCTCGCCCGAACGGTGGCGGGCTCCGACCGGCACCGCGGCTTGTCCTGCCTGCTGGTGCCGGTGCGCCAGCCGGGTATCGAGATCCGGCCGATCAAGCAGATCACCGGCACCGCCGAGTTCAACGAGGTGTTTTTCGACGACGCGCGCACCGCCGCGGGCAACGTGGCGGGCTCCCCCGGCGACGGCTGGCGGGTCGCGCTCGGCATGCTCGGCGTCGAACGCGGTGTCTCCAACCTCGGCCAGCTGATCGGCTTCCAGCGCGAGTTCGACGCCGTGCTCACCGCGGCCCGCGGCAACGGGAGCATCCACGATTCCGACATCGCCGCGCGGGTCGCCGACGCCTGGATCGCGCTGCAGGTCATGCGGTTCACGGCAGAGGACACCCTCGCGGTCCCTAACCAGGGCGGTGTCGCGGCGAACATCACCAAGCTGCTGTGGACGACGTGGCACCAGCGCCTCGGGGAACTTGCCGCCGACGTGGCGGGCGCGGACGCGACGCTGGCCGGCCCGGGCTACGACCTGACCGACATGCAGCGGCTGTTCCTGTTCTCCCGTGCCGAAACCATCTTCGGCGGGTCGAACGAGATCCAGCGGAACATCGTCGCCGAGCGCGGGCTCGGCCTGCCCAGGGGATAGCGCATGGACACTCGGGAACAGGCCGCCCTGCGCGAGGCGGTACGCGACTTCCTTGGCAAGCACCACGACTCGCAGGCGTGGGCGCGGCTCACCGGAGAGCTCGGGCTCACCGGACTGGCGGTCCCCGAATGCTACGGCGGGGCGGGCGCCGGCCTGGCCGAGGTCGCCGTCGCGGTCGAGGAGACCGGGCGGGTGCTGCTGCCGGCGCCCTACCTGTCGACCGCACTGGCCGGCGCGGTACTCAGCGAGGGCGGTGCGGTGCCTGGCGCCGAGTTCCTGCCCGGCATCGCGTCCGGCGCGCTGCGCGCCGCTTTCGCGCTCGGCGACTCGGTGACCGCCTCCGGCGGCCGGCTAACCGGCGTCGCGCAGCACGTACTCGATGGCGCGGAGGCCGACCTGTTCGTCGTCCGCACCGGGGACGCGCTGTTCGCCGTCCGGGCCGCGGACGCGGTCGTCACGCCGGCCGACACCCTGGACCAGAGCAGGTCGCAGGCCGCGGTCGAGTTCCGCGATGCCCCGGCGCTTGCGGCCGGCTGCGCCGCCGAGCGGGCAGAAGAACTGCTGCGCGTCATGCTGGCGGTCGAGTCGGCCGGCGCGGCCGCGCACTGCCTGGACGTCACCGTGGGCTACCTCAACACCCGCGTGCAGTTCGGCCGGCCGATCGGCGCCTTTCAGGCGCTGCGGCACCGGTGCGCGGACCTCGCGGTAGAGGTGGCCTCGGCGCGGGCGACCGCGTACGCCGCCGTGCGCGCGGCGGCGTCCCCGGACGGGTCGCCGGCGGAACTGGCGGTGCTCGGGCCGCTGGCCAAACGGCACTGCGTCGACGTGTTCTGGCACGTGGCCGCCGAAATGATCCAGTTGCACGGCGGGATCGGGTTCACCTGGGAGCACGAGGCCCACCGCTACCTCAAGCGCGCCAAGACGTCGCAGCTGCTGCACGGCACCCCGGCCGAACTGCGGCGGCTGGTCAGTCAGCGCGCGGGGCTGTGCTGAGCTGTTTCACCCGGTCGGCCAGCCTGCCGGCGGTTCATTCCTCGGGTCCGAGGTAGCTCCAGGCGGGCGGGAACTGCCCGATGCCGATGGCGCGGCAGGCCTTCTGGGCCGCCATGCTAACGGCCTCGGTGAAGGTGGGGAAGGCGAATTGCATCTCGGCGAGTTGTTCCACGCTCATGCCCGCCGCCATGGCGGTAGCCACGACCTGGACGGTTTCCGCGGAGTATTCGCCGAGCACGTGGGCGCCGAGGATGGCGTGGGTGCGCCGGTCGGCGATCAGCTTGCAAAAGCCGTCCGGGCGGCCGTCTGCCACCGGCCGGACGAGATCGTCATAGCGCGCGATCCCTACCGCGCTTTCGTGATCGCGGGCGGCCTGGTCCTCGGTCATGCCGACCGAGCCGTATTCGGGATCGGTGAAGCTCCCGCTGGGCACCGCCGCATAGGCCATCTGACGGCTCGGGCCGCGCACGGCGTTCCAGGCGGCGGTGCGTCCTTCGAGCCGGGCAGTCTGGACGAGCTTCGTCCGGCCGTTGACGTCCCCGGCGGCGAAGATGTGTCCGACGTTGGTGCGCAGGTAGTCATCGACCGGGATGGCACGCGGGCCGCTGTCGACCCCGGCGGCGTCAAGGTCGAGGTCCCGGAGGTTGGCGGGCCAGCCGACGGCGGCGAACACCGCCTCGGCCGTCGCGTGCTGGACCGCGCCGCCGGGGGCGAAGCGGACGGAGACCTGGCCGCCGCCGGGTTCGAGGGCCTGGACCCTCGTGCCGGTGGCGACCTTCATGCCCTTGGCTTCGAACGCCAGGCTCAGCGCGGCTGAGATGCTGGCGTCCGCGCCTGGCACGAGACGGGGACCAGCTTCGACGAGCAGGACATCGGCGCCGAAGTCGGCGAAGATCGAGGCGATCTGGCAGCCGGTGTCGGCTCCGCCGATGACCGCGACCTCGCGCGGCAGGGCCTTGAGGGTCAGGATGTCCAGGTAGGTCAGCGCCAGCTCACCACCCGGGACCGGCAGCGGAGCCGCGCGGCAGCCGACCGCGACGATGACGCGGTCCCCGTACCAGCTGCGCCCATCGCCTGCTGCCACCGTGTGCGGGTCAGTGAACTGGACAGGGCCGAGGTGGTCGGCCAGTTCGATCCCGCCGTGGCGCAGACGGCCCGCGATGTCCTTCTTGTCGTGGGCGTACCGGGCGACCCGTGCGCTGTTAGCCAGCACCGCGTCCAGGTTGGGTACCGGCCGTGGGCCCTGCAGGCCGAAACGTTCCCAGGAGGACCAGTCCCTGGCTAGCCGGGCGGCCCGGGCCAGGGTGCGAACCGGCGTCGGCCCGCGGTTGATGTTGGTCCCGCCGACCTGCTCAGCTTCAAGCAGCGTGACGTCGGCGCCCAGCTCCCGCGCCTGGAGCGCGGCGGTCGCGCCCGCGGGGCCTGCGCCCACCACTAGCACCCTCACGGTGGCGCCTCAGCATGAGTCATGATCACGGATGCTAGCTTGAGCGCCATCGCCTGCTCTTCACCCCACGCGGGTGATGCTGAGGTGTCCACCGGGCGCCAGGGTGAACGCCATGCGCGCCATCACGGTCATCCCCGGCAAGCAAGACTCCGTCGCGCTCACGGACATGCCCGAGCCCCCCGAGGAGGACGGGCCGGTCCTGGTGCGGACGCGGGCCATCGGCATCTGCGGCACCGATCTGGAGATCATCAACGGCGAGTACGGGACAGCGCCGCCAGGACAGGAACGCCTCATCGTGGGGCACGAATCACTGGGCCGCGTGGCCGAAGCCGCCCCGGACACCGGGTTCAAGGCCGGGGATCTGGTGGTCGGCATCGTGCGCCGGCGTGACCCGGTGCCCTGCCCGGCGTGCGCGGCGGGGCACTGGGACATGTGCATTAACGACCGGTACACCGAGCGGGGCATCAAGGGCCGGCACGGTTATGCGTCCGAGCGCTACCGGATCCATCCCGAGCACCTGGTCGCGGTGGACCCCGCTCTCGGCGTCCTTGGCGTGCTGCTCGAGCCCGCCACCGTGGTGGCCAAGGCCTGGGACCACATCGAGAAGATCGGGCGGCGGGCCGCCTGGGCGCCGGAGGCAGTGCTAATCACCGGCGCCGGGCCGATCGGGCTGCTGGCCGCTCTGCTGGCCGTACAGCGCGGCCACCAGACCTACGTGCTCGACCTGGTCACAGAAGGCCGCAAGCCGGAGATGGTCCGGCGGCTCGGGGCAACCTATGTCCATAGCGGGGACCTCACCGAGGCGGCCGCGGAGGCGGACATCGTCATCGAGTGCACCGGCTTCATCCAGTTGCTGCTTGACGCGAAATCGCGGCACCCGCGCTACCGGATCATCTGCCTCACGGGAGTCTCCGCGGTCGGCACCGAATCGGTCATCGACCCCGGGCTGCTCAACCGGAACATGGTCTTGCGGAACTCGGTCCTGTTCGGCTCGGTCAACGCCAACCGGGAGCACTACGAACTGGCCGCCAAGGCGCTGGCTCAGGCCGACCCACGGTGGCTTGCCGACCTGATCACCCGCCAGGTGCCGCTGGACCAGTGGCCCGACGCCTACGCGCGCAGGCCCGACGACATCAAGACCGTCCTTGGCTTCCCGGACGTGTCACCCTAGCGCTCGTCCGCCGGTGCGCCGATTACGGCGTTCACCGGCGATGCCGCCGCCCGGCCGGTACTGGCTCAAGGTCCAGCTCCGCCTGCACGGGCGCGGCGCCCCGCTAACAAGCGGGCCCGCCGCGCCCCTGACGCAGATCAGTATCATTCCCCGAGACTAGGAACCGAGGATCAGACCTGGCCGGCCTTCTCCAAGGCGGAGCAGCAGGTGTTGATCAGCAGGCGGGTGACCACGTACGGGTCGACGTTCGCGTTCGGGCGCCGGTCCTCGATGTAGCCCTTCTTGTCCACCTCGACCTGCCACGGGATACGCACCGAGGCGCCTCGGTCCGAGACGCCGTAGCTGTAGACGTTCCACGGGGCGGTCTCGTGCAGGCCGGTCAGGCGTTCCTCGATGCCGTGGCCGTACTGGCCTACGTGCTCAAGGACCTTGTCCTGGTCGGCGCCGAGCGACTCGCACGCGGTGATGATCGCGTCGTAACCCTCGCGCATGGCCTTGGTGGAGAAGTTGGTGTGCGCGCCCGCACCGTTCCAGTCACCCTTGACCGGCTTGGCATCCAGGGTGGCGGAGATGCCGAACTCCTCGGCGGTGCGGTAGAGCAGGTAGCGGGCGACCCACAGGTGGTCGGAGGCGGTCAGGCCGTCGACCGGGCCGATCTGGAACTCCCACTGGCCGGGCATGACCTCGGCGTTGATGCCGCAGATCGCCAGGCCGGCGGCCAGGCAGCGGTCCAGGTGCAGCTCGACGACCTCACGGCCGAAGACCTCGTCGGCGCCGACGCCGCAGTAGTAACCGCCCTGCGGGGCCGGGAAACCGGCCTCAGGGAAGCCCAGCGGACGGTAGCCCTTGAAGAAGGTGTACTCCTGCTCGATGCCGAAGATCGCCTCCTGAGCGGCGAACTGCTCAGCGATGGGGCGCAGCACCGCGCGGGTGTTGCTCGCGTGCGGGGTGCCGTCGACGTTCTCAACCTCGCAGAGCACCAGGATGTCGTCGCCGCCGCGAATCGGGTCCGGGCAGGTGAACACCGGCACGAGCACGCGGTCCGAGGCGTGGCCCTCGGCCTGGTTGGTGCTGGAACCGTCGAAGCCCCAGGTGCCTGGCTGCCCGCCGTCCGTCAAGACCTTGGTCTTGGAGCGAAGCTTGGCGGTCGGCTCGGTGCCGTCGATCCAGATGTACTCAGCCTTGAAGCTCACGGGCGCAGTCCTTGCAATGGGTGGGAAGCTCGCGGTGGCGCACGGCGGTGCTCCACTGCACTGGAGACGTCCGCGGTCGCTTGAAGAGATTCACAGCTAACAATTTCCCGGTTATTGCCCCTGTGTGAACGGCAGGTTAATCAGCTTGAACGTGGCAGAGGTCACGGGCCATCTGGCAGGCGTCCGCGCTGGTCACTGCTTGTCGTGTTGCAGGATGCGACGCTTGGCGGCCGTATAGGCGGCGTCGGAAAGCACGCCGTCGTCGTGCAGCTGCGCGAGCTTGCGCAAGTGGGATATCCACGGCTGCACACAGGGCACACCAGGTAGTCGTCTGTCCCGTAGGGCAGGACGGGCACGAAGTACAGGCCGATTGAAGCCCCAACATCCGCGCCCCAGCTCATGCCCGGCAGGTGATCGACCGGTCGCCCACCCGCCCGCCGCAGAAACAGACTAGGCTGAGCTTGATGTCTGTAGACCCGGCCACCCGGTTCCCCGGCGAGTCAGACGAATACCGGCTCGCACGCAACCGGCTGTTGGCGGCGGAGATCGAGCTGCGGCGGGCGATCGAGCGGGTCGCCGCGCAGCGTCGCGCGCTGCCCCCCGGTGGTGCCATCCCGCACGACTACGTCTTTGACGAGACGGCAGATGGGGGCGGCCAGGTGAGGTTCTCCGAGCTATTCGCGCCCGGCAAGGACACCCTGGTCATCTACAGCTTCATGTTCCCGCGCTGGTCGGGCGACACCAGACCGGGTCCCGCGGAGGGCCAGACGGCCCGGCTGCCGCTCGCCGAGACGCCGTGCCCGTCGTGTACCTCAATCCTGGACTCGCTCGACGGCGCTGCCCGGCACCTCGTCCGCCCGCTCAACTTCGTGGTGGTCGCCAAGTCGGATCCGGCTCGGATCGGTAACTTCGCGCGGGAACGCGGCTGGCGGAATCTGCGGCTGCTGTCCTCGCGGAACAACAACTACAACCTCGACTACAACGCCGAATCGCCAGATGGCGAGCAGAGCCCGGTCCTGAACGTGTTCACGCGCGATGGCGACGGGTTCCGTCACCGGTGGGCGACCGAGCTGATGTTCGCGCCGCGGGACGAGGGCGAAGAGCCCCGGCATGTCGACTCGATCTGGCCGATCTGGAATGTCCTGGACATGACGCCGGGCGGGCGCGGGAGCGATCCGGACTTCCCAGCGATGCAATACGCGTAGCCGCTCGGCCCAATCGCGCCGAGCGGCTGTCGCCCGCTCGGATCAGCGCAAGTTATCCACCAAGTAGTGCCTCAACGATCGACTCAACTGCGTCGAAGGGCGCACGCAGTGCACCCTCGAGATGGTGCCGCTCGGCCAGAAACCCCGGTGAGTTGTAACTCACTGATACTGCTCCGTTCCTGTCCTGCCAGACCAGCACCTTGAGCGGGATATCCAGCGCGGCGAGCGGCGCCGCGAGCATCGCCGCCGCTCCCACAGCCGGCTTCCCGAACATAACGAGTTTCGAGTCGGGCATCTGCACACCAGCTCGTTCGGCTACGCCGCTGTGATCGATGACGTTGAACACCGTGAAGCCCCGATCCGCCATCACACGCCTCAGTTCGTCGATGGTCTGCGGGACGGACTGACTGCTGGGTTTGGTGATGACCCCGTCCGAAGACTGCGTGCTGTCTGGCATCAGGCTTCCTTTCGAAGTGAGGCGCACTTGTGCCGGGCTCACCGCGCCGGTCGTTGCCTGATTTTCTCGTTCAAGAGATGCACCCACGCGACCGGGGGCTCGATCCGACGACTCCGGGGCTGGTGCACGTCTGGTGTCGGGAAATACGCTCGGGCGGTGTCCTCGTCTCGGGGTCCGTCTCTGCGTGAACTGACGGTACAAGCGCTCTCCTCGGTTGAGGGCGGCTATGACCGGCTCGCACCGAAGTTCGACCGTTCGCCGTTCCGCACCCCCGATGGCGTGCTTGAGGCCACCGCCGACGCGTTGCGCCCACTCGGCCCCTTCGGCCGGGGACTGGACGTGTGCTGCGGCACCGGCGCGGGCATGCGGGTCCTCAGCTCCGTGTGCCAGGAACCTGCGGTGGGCACCGACTTCAGCGCGGGCATGCTCGCGCAGGCACGCGGTGCGCACCCGCAGGCCAGGTGGGTGCGGGCCGACGTCCAGGCCCTGCCGTTCGCCGCAGCCTTCGACCTGGCAGTCAGTTTCGGGGCGTTCGGGCACTTCCTGCCATCCGAACGGCCCAGCCTGTTCACCGGCGTGCACCGCGCGCTGCGGCCCGGCGGGGTTTTCGCTTTCCCGGTCTTCGCGCTGCCCCCGCCCACCTCACGCTGGTACTGGGCACTGCTCGGGTTCGACCTGGCCATGCGGGCCCGCAATGCCGTGTGGCGCCCCCCGTTCGTCATGTACTACCGCACCTGGCCACTGCCCGCGGTCCGCGACGACCTGACGGCATCGGGGTTCACCGTGACGACAGTCCCATTGACCGCTCTCGGCCAGCGCAGGGACGGCAGCCCGCGGTACCGGCTTGTCCTCGCGCGCAGGGCCGACTCCCCGGCAGACCGTGGCGAACCCGCACCTTAGGAAGACCTGGCGCCGCAACTGGTGAAGACACCGCCCGGGTAGGTGGGTCTCCTCAGCGCTTCAGCTGTCTGTATCCAGGGCGGTGATCAGCTCGCGCAATTGGCGGAAGGCAGCCTTCCTCCGCAGCGAGGCTGACATACCAGGATGCGCGCATGACGGTGATGCTGCCGTTTTACGATCCGGGTTATATACCGGCCTGCGTGCTTACGAACGAGCCGTGTACCGATTGTTCGATAACTCGGCCATAATCCGCGCCTATAGTCTGCCTGCCGCTGCCGCTGTGGGCACGGACGCAGTCACCAGAGAGGTCCGCGATGAAGACCAGCCCGGATCGGATCCTGACAAAACACACGGGCAGCTTGCCGCGGCCGGCGAGCCTGACCGACCGCCATGATGGGCAGGCAGTGCGGGACGCGGTGCAGCAGTCAGTGACGAAACAGCTTGCCGCAGGCGTCCCGTCGGCAACCCCAGTTGTGATGGTCCGGTTGCCTACCTGGACACGTCGCAGGTGGATGCCGACATCGCGAATCTTCGGGCGGCCAGCGCAGCCGCCGCGACCGAGTTGTTCATGTCGGCTGCGTCGCCCGGCGTGATCGGAATGTTCATGCCGAACCGTTACTACCGGAGCACTGAGGACTACATCACCGCGCTGGCGGATGCGATGAAGCCCGAGTACGACACCATCTATCAGGCCGGGCTACTGCTGCAACTGGACTGCCCGGACCTGGCGTGCGAGTGGGCCCGGGGAGAGCGCCGAACGATCGGCGAGTTCCGCGAGGTTGTGGCACAGCGACTCGCGGTGCTCGACTATGCGACACGTGACATCCCGAGTGAGGCGATGCGGCTGCATCTGTGCTGGGGAAACTACGTGGGCCCGCACCACACCGATATCCCGCTGGCCGACATCATCGAGCTGGTGTTGCAGGCGCGCCCGATGGGCCTGTCGCTCGAGGGCGCCAATCCCCGGCACGAGCACGAATGGCAGCTATTCGAAGATGTCAAGCTGCCAGACGGGAAGATCCTGATCCCGGGCGTAGTGGACTCCACCACTAACTACATTGAGCATCCCGAGCTCGTGGCGCAGCGCATCTGCCGCTACGCCGGGGTAGTCGGACGCGACAACGTGATCGCTAGCACCGACTGCGGCTTCGGCACTTTCGCCAGCCAGGTCATCGTGGAACCGGAAATCGCCTGGGCAAAGCTCGCCACGATGGCCGAAGGCGCGCAGCTAGCCAGCTCGCGGCTATGGGGACATCCCCGGTAGGGCGGTCAAGGCCGCCGATGCCAAGGTGCGATCGGCCGGTGGCGGGGCGCTGTGACCTGACGGCTGACTGCCAGGGGTCCGCGGCACCTCCCGGCTAGATCGGGGATATAGCGAAGCGCCTCGTGGCGTATCAGGGCTTGCGGGCGACGCCGCAGTACACGTTGACCTGGGCCGGGTCAGGCAGCAGGATGCTGTTGCCGGGACGCCACTCGGAGACCAGGACGACGCCCGGCGGGACAAGTTCCAGGCCCGGGAACGCGAGCCGGGCGAAGTCGTCGGAGTCGCGTTGCTGGGTCCGGATGCCGCCCGCCCGCGCGGCGCGTTCCATGGCGGCCACCGGGGCGGGTGCGTGGTCCAGCGCGGTGTGCGAGGCGACGAGGTAGCTGCCGGGCGGCAGCGCGTCGAGCAGGGTCGCCACGACCTCTGCGGGCTTGTCCTCGTCAGGAAGGAAGTGCAGGACGGCGACCAGGACGAGTGCGAGCGGCTTGCCGAAGTCGAGGACGTTGCGGACCTGCGGGTCGGCGAGGATCTGCGCCGGGTCGCGCAGGTCGGCGTGGATGTAGGCGGTGCGCCCTCCCGGCGCGGACGTCAGCAGCGCGCGGGCGTGGGCGAGGACCATCGGGTCGTTGTCGGTGTAGACAACCCGGGACTCCGGAGCGATGCGCTGCGCCACCTCGTGCACGTTGCCGGTGGTCGGCAGCCCGGTCCCGATGTCGAGGAACTGCCGCACTCCGGCCTCCCCGGCCAGGTACCGCACGGCCCGGCCGAGGAACGCGCGGTTCTCCCGCGCGGCGATCCGCAGCCCGGGCGTTTCCTGGAGCATCTTCTCCGCAAGGGCACGGTCGGCGGCGAAGTTGCTCTTCCCGCCCAGCAGGTAGTCGTAGATCCGGGCCGGGTGCGGCCGTGACGTGTCCAGGTCCGGCCCTGCTTGCTCCGTCACTGTCAGCCCCGTTCTATCTGGGCCGCGAACGGACCCGGCTGCGCATGAAGTCTCAGTCACAAATCCTATGATCCCGGGCACTCTGAATTGAGGGGATCATGCCGGGTGCCGCTGCCAACGGGTCTGAGCCGCCTTTCAAGAGGCCCGCCGGCAAGGTGGTCTGGCGCGGTCCTCTGGACCGACAGGCCACGCGCGAACGAGGTAGGCGGGACAGATCACCTGGTTATGGAGCTCGCAACCGGCCGTCTTGAGACTCGCCATGGCATGGCGTCGAGTCGCCGAGCGGACGCGGAGAGTATCGTCGGCTGCAGCCCCTGCCGTAAGTGGGGGTGTGAATCCAACCAGCGGAGGTGCCAGGCTCCCGCCGCTGCCAGAGGGAATTGCGATCGAAGCGGTTGCCTCCAGCCACGTCGCGATGGTCTACCTCCCCAGCGGTGTGGCCTAGGTCATCACTACGCGAGCAGAGCGTCGGGAGGCCAGATGAGCAGCGACGTGATCCTCGGGCACGACGGCAAGCCGCGCTGCGCCTGGGTCGGCGGCGACGCTGCCTTCGCCCGCTACCACGACGAGGTCTGGGGCACCCGCACCTACGACCAATCCGCGATGTTCGAGGCACTCACCCTCGGCGTGTTCGAGGTCGGGCTGAGCTGGTCGATCGTGTTCGGCAAGCGGGACGCGTTCCGCAGGGCGTTCCGGGGCTTCGACGCCGCCGAGGTTGCCGCGATGACCGGGCAGGACGTGGACCTCCTGGTGCAGGACACCTCGATCATCCGTAACCGTGGCAAAATCCAGGCCACCGTCGAGAACGCCCGCGCGATGCTGTCGGCATCTCCGAGCCTGGCGACGCTCGCGAAGTCCTATGAGACCACCCGCGAGCGGGCTCCGAGGTCCGTCGCCGATCTGCCCAAATCGACCGCGCAGGCCGAGGCGTTCGCCAAGCAGCTGAAATCCCAGGGATACCGGTACGTCGGGCCGACGAGCGTGTACGCATTCATGCAGAACGTCGGCGTGGTCAACGACCACGTTCATGGATGCTTCCGCGCGACCGACTACGCCGCCACGCCCGCGGGCGTTGAGGATCGCAACCCATGAGGAGCACAGGCGGACATCAAAGTGGCGGCGAACGCGAAATCGCCACCAGTAACGGCCTGTGATCTACGGTTTCGGCGAGCATCTGGCCAGCAGCCAAGGCTCACGTTGACGCGAGGCAGTTTCGGGAATCAGCCCGTGACATATCAGCCGCATCTGTCCCAGCATGCGCCAGGCAACCCTGGCTCTCATTCGAGCGCTGATCAGGCGGTTCTGGAGCGTGAGAACTGGACGGCAGCCGTGGCGGTTCTAGAGACCGCCCACGAACATGCCCTGACCTGCGTCAGCACCATTGGCATGGCCTCTTTCGGCACCTTTTCTGCACGGGTTCAGGCTGCGTGCGTTTCGAACCAGACGGAGCCGAGGTCGTGTCCAGCGGTAAGGCGCACATCGGCGTTGAGGGCAGCGGCGAGGCGGCGCAAGAGGGGGACGATGGGCTCAGTGCACCTTCCTCGATGCGCTTGGGATCGTCGGCAGCCTCTTCGGGGCGTACCCAGGCTGCTCGTGCTGGCGGGTCTTGCGGAATAGGGTCAGCAGCACGATTCTCCCGTCAGGAGTACACCAGTACGTGGTCTGACCATGGTCCGCCGAGTTCGATGCCTTTCTCGGCGAGCGGCCCGCAGACCTCGTCGACGGTGCCCATCTCCCCGGCGCCAGTATGACCTCGCCCGTCTAGACATAACACCCGGTTCATCTAGCAGGATGCTGGCATGCGCCCCTTCCGCTTCCTCGCGACCGTCAATGAGAACCCCGGCTTCGCCGAGCTGACCTCGCTGGCCCGCAAGGCTGAGGCCGTCGGCTGCTCCGCGTTCGTACTGCCCGACCATCTCGTCGGGCAGTACGCTGCGCTGCCGCTGCTGGCCATGGTCGCGGCGGTGACCGAACGGCTGCGGGTGGGCACCTTCGTGCTCAACGTCTGCCTGCGCCATCCGGCCGTGCTGGCCCAGGACCTCGCCACTCTCGACGCGCTGTCCGGCGGCCGTTTGGAGATCGGCCTGGGCGCGGGCTGGAATAAGCCCGAGCACGACGCGATCGGCATCCCCTTCGAACCGGTCGGTGACCGGATCAAGCGCCTGACCGAGGCGATCGCGATCCTGAAGGGGTGCTTCGCCGAGGGGCCATTCTCCTTTTCAGGCGAGCACTACGCCATCACCGGCCATGACGCCGCGCCCAAACCGGCGCAGCGCCCGCACCCGCCGATCTTTCTGGGCGGCGGCGGCAAGCGCCTGCTGACCCTCGCCGCACGCGAAGCCCAGATCATCGGCTTGGCGCCGCGGCTGCTGCCGGGCGACCCGCCCCGCCTCGACGCCCGGAGCCTGACCGCCGCGGCAACCGAGGAGAAGATCAGCTGGATCCGCGAGGCCGCTGGCGACCGTTTCGGCGAACTGGAGCTCAACACCTACCCCGCCGGGGGGCCGGTGGTCGTCACCGGCGATCCGCGCGCCGAGGCGCGCCGCCGCGCCGACCGCCTCCATGCAGCGACCGGGGTCGAGCTGACCGCCGAGGAAATACTGGACTCGCCGCATGTGTTCATCGGCAGCCTCAAGGACCTGACGCGCAAGTTCGTGGACCTGCGCGAGCGCTTTGGCATCAGCTCGTTCCTCGTCGACGACCTGGACGCGCTGGCGCCGGTGGTGGAGGAGCTCGCCGGGCGGTGAAACCCGGCCCGTCGGGTAATCCCCCGCCTGGGCGCCGGCCTGCAAACGGCGCTCGTGATCTTGGCTTTTTCTATTTCGCCAGGACGGGGGCGAAGAAGTTGGCGATCAGCGCATTGACTCTCTCGGCCTCGTCGTGGTGGACCCAGTGCGAGGCGTCGGGCAGGCGCTCGACGCGGTCGAGGTTGGGCACGTCGTCGTGGTCGGGTTCGGCTAGTTCCTGGCCGAGGTAGTGATCGCGCTGCCCCCAGATGACCAAGGTGGGCGCCTGGACGGGGACAAGCGCCGCTTCGGCCTTCTTCTGGTCTTGCCGCACCGAGGACCGGTAGTAGTTGATCATCCCGGTCGCCGCGCCCGGCTGCGACCACGCCTGGACGTAGCGGTCCATCTCCTGCGGCGTGTAGGCCGGGCGGGCGTCGTGCAGGAAGTGCCGGAAGAAATGCCAGTTGTTGGCGTGGACGACGCTTTCCGGCAGCTCCGGCAGGTCGAAGAAGAAAAAGTACCAGGACTTGCGGAGCTGGCCGGGGTGATGCAGTCCCTGCGACAGCTTCCGCGGGTGAGCCGCGTTGAGGATGACCAGCCGGTCCACCATCTCGGGGTGGTTCATCGCCAGGTCCCAGGCGACGGTTCCGCCCCAGTCGTGCCCGACCAACAGCGCGGACCCGGCACCGCGTTCCTGGATGAGCCCGCGGATGTCCGCGGTCAGCTGCCCGCTGTCGTAGGCCGCGACATCGGCCGGCTTGGATGACAGGTTGTACCCGCGCATGTCGGGCGCGACCACCCGGAATCCCGCGTTCGCCAGCGGCTGGATCTGCAGCCGCCAGCCGTACCAGAACTCGGGGAACCCGTGCAGCAGCACCACCAGCGGCCCGTCGCCGGCCTCCACGTAATGCAACCGCTGGCCGCCGACATCGGCGTAGCCGTCACGAAGCTCGCCGCCGGTGCGATCCTCAGCTGTGCTCATTGCCGCCTCCTTGTGGATTTCCCAGGGATGACGCTAGCGATCTCAACGGTGCGCCTTACCAGGCAACACTCTTGTCGGTTCCCCCGGCCCAGTCCCGCGGGCCCAGTGAGGTGAGGTCGTACACGCCGCGTACGACGCGGCGGCCTCCCGAGCAGGCCGACGTCGCTTCCCCACGTACCCATCGTGCGGGGTAAGCAATCCGCATTGCCGGGTAACGCTGCCTGAAGTCGGCCAGGCCGGCGGGCACGAGGCACCTGGCCCTTGCAGAGCACGGCGAGAACGTGCCGGGATGGGCGTGCGCCCCCACCGTCACGCCGGCTGCTCCTGGGCGGCAACGGCAGAATCCACTGAGGCGTTACCTAAGGGTCGGCGTTCGCTCACCGGACTTTTCCTGGGCGCGAGGAGACTCGTCGCACCAGGGCACGGCCAGTTCCAGTGAGGAGTTCACGTGGACGAACGACAGGGCAAGGGCGGGGGCGGGGCGTCGGCCGGGCGGGTCAGCAGGCGGGGCGTGCTGAAAACGGGCATCGCGGCCGGGGCACTCATCGGTACCGGAGCGTGGGGCACTGCGGCGAGTGCGGCACCGCTTCGCCGGCCGGGGTCGCTGCCCTACCCGAAGCTGGCCGCGGGCACCGACACGATCCCGCAGATCGAGCACGTCGTGGTGCTGATGATGGAGAACCACTCCTACGACAACTACCTGGGCATGCTGCAGCGCCCAGGGGCGGACGGGTTCAGGTTGGGGCGGGACGGGCTGCCGACCGCGGCCAACCCGTATGGCAACGGGCAGATCCAGAATGCGTTCCGGATGCCCACGCACTGCCAGCTGGATGCCCGTCCCAGCCAGGAGTGGACCGCCAGCCACAACGCCTACGACAACGGCCGGATGGACGGCTTCGTCAGCACCCCCATCGACCCGCTCACTACGCAGACCGTCGGCGGCGTCGCCATGGGGTACTGGCAGGCCGAAGACCTGCCGTTCTACTACTCGTTGTACCGGCAGTTCCCGATCGCGGACCGCTACCACTCCTCGGTCCTCGGCCAGACCTTCCCCAACCGGCGCTACCTGCTGGCGGCGACCTCGATCGGCCAGATCGACGACACGGCGCCGGCGCTCACCGACTACCCGGCGGCCGGCACGATCTTCGACCAGTTCGACGCGCACGGCATCTCCTGGAAGGACTACACCGCGGCCCTCGTTCCGACCTCGTCCTCGCTCGCGCTGTACCCGGCGCTCTACGAGAAGAATGCCGCGACGAAGATCGTCCTCGACGCGGAGTTCTTCACCGACGCGGCCGCAGGGACCCTGCCGAACTTCAGCCTGGTCGAGCCCGACTACGGCACCACTTCCGAGGAGAACCCGCAGAATATCGCGCTGGGCGAGCAGTTCGCGGCGAGCATCATCAACGCGGTGATTCAGGGCCCTGGTTGGCGCAAGACCGCGCTGATCCTCACTTACGACGAGCACGGCGGGTACTACGACCACGTGCCGCCGCCCGCCGCGATCCCGCCTGACATGACAGCATCGGCCCGACCCTAGTGCCAGGGGAGAACGGCTTCGACGGGTTCGCCAGGTACGGTTTCCGTGTCCCGTTCACCCTCGTGTCGCCCTGGTCACGGCGGAACTACGTTTCGCACCGCCTCTTCGACCACACCAGCATCCTGAAGCTGGTCGAGATCAAGTGGAACCTGCCCGCGCTGACGTTCCGTGACGCGAACGCGAACGCGATGCTGGACATGCTGGACCTGCACAAGCCCGCCTTCGCCGAGCCGCCGCACCTGGCGATTCCGATCGCCGCCGCCGACCCCTCGTCGCTCACCTGCAGCACAACCGGCCCGGGCACGATCCCCCCGCCGGGCTCGGTCACCGGCTGACCCCGCACTGGTAGTACGCCCATCGGCCAATTGCCGCTACGACCCGCGCGTCGACAGGCTTGCCGTATCAACTCAGACAAGCCTGGAGGCAGCCATGCAAGACCACCGACGTACCCGGCTTCTGATTACCACCGCAGCGATCACACCTGCGCGGGGACCGTGAAGCTCTGATCCGCCGAGTCGCGAAACGCCGGACCAGCGGGTTTCGCCGCCGCTGCTCCGGGGAGGGTGAAGCCGCATGACTGAGCGCTGGTACAAAAAGGCAGTCATCTACTGCCTCGACGTGGAGACGTTCCAAGACTCCGACGGCGACGGTGCCGGTGACTTCGCCGGGCTGACACGCCGGCTGGATTACCTGGCCAGGCTCGGCGTCAACTGCCTGTGGCTGAACCCTATCCATCCCTCACCGGACCGCGACGGCGGCTACGACATCAGCGACTATTACAACGTGCATCCCCGGCTTGGCACACTCGGCGACTTCGCGCTCTTCTTGCAGGCGGCGGACAGCAGGGGCATCCGGGTCGTCATGGATCTGGTGGTCAACCACACCTCGGACCAGCACCCGTGGTTCCAGTCAGCACGCTCCTCACCTGACTCGGCGCACCGTGACTGGTATGTCTGGTCCGAACGGGAGCCGGCCGACCGGCGGCAGGGCATCGTCTTCCCCGGCGAGCAGGACGAGACGTGGTCGTATGACACGAGTGCGGGCGCCTGGTACTACCACCGGTTCTACCGGTTCCAACCCGATCTCAACATCAGGAACTGCCTGGTCCGCGAAGAGATCAAGAAGATCGCGTCATTCTGGCTGCAGCTGGGAGTTGCCGGATTCCGGATGGACGCGGTGCCGTTCCTTATCGAACGCACCACCCCGGACGGCGGCAGCGGCGATAAGGACTTCGGGTTCCTTACGGAGTTGCGCCAGCATGTGCAGTGGCAGCGCCGGGACGCGCTGCTGCTAGCCGAGGCGAACGTCGACGCCGACCAGATCGCCGCTTACTTCGGCGACAGCGGCGGCTCAGCCAACCGGCTGCACATGCTGTTCGACTTCCTGCTCAACGCCCAGATCATGCTGGCGCTCGCCCGCCAGGATCCGGAGCCTGTCATCGATGCGCTGCGCGACACCCCAGCGGTGCCCGCAGGGTCGCAGTGGGCCACGTTCCTGCGCAACCACGACGAGGTCGACCTGTCCCGGCTCACCGCCGACCAGCGGCAGACGGTGTTCGCCGCATTCGGCCCGCAGGAGGACATGCGCCTGTACGGGCGAGGAATCCGCCGCCGGCTCGCGCCGATGCTCGGCGGCGACCAGCGCCGTCTCCGGCTGGCCTACTCGCTTCAGTTCACCTTGCGCGGAACACCAGTCATCCGTTACGGCGAAGAGATCGGCATGGGCGACGACCTGTCGCTTCCGGACCGGGAGTCGATCCGCACGCCTATGCAGTGGTCGCCGCTGCCCAACGCCGGCTACTCCGCCGCCGCACCCGGCCAGCTTGTCCATCCGGTCGTCGCCGAGGGTGCGTTCGGCTACCAAAAAGTCAACGTACAGGCCCAGCGCAACGATCACGGCTCACTGCTGTCGTGGTTCGAACGGATGATGTCCACACTGCGCGAGTGCCCGGAGATAAACACCGGCTCGTGTGCCCATGTCGACGTGCCCACGCCGCCCGGCGTCCTTGTGCACCGTGCCGACGACACGGCCGGCACCATACTGTTCGTGCACAACCTCGGCGACCAAGACGCCCTCGTCGATGTCAGCAGCCTCGACGACATCGCCGAATCGCCCACCGAAATGTTCGCGGATCGCGATTACGGCGACATCGACCTAGCTAAGCTCCCGGTCGGCGGCTACGGCTACCGCTGGATCTGCCTGCGCAGGGAATTTTCCCTGTAGACGGTGACGGGGCTGTCGGCCGTCGCGCCGTCCTGGACCTTCTCGAGGTCGTACGGCTTATCGAGGCTTAACATTTCCTGCCGTACGTTCATACGCCACTGCCAGAAGTTGGTCAACTTCTATCAAAGTTTATCGTGCGAGGTCTTCCGGAACGGGGAACGCCGCGCTCGGCAGGGCTTTAGCGCTGTCCGATGGGGTCGCCGTGGCACGTGTGTATGCCAAGATAACGGCTCGGTAAGCCTACATGAGCAGATCTTGACAGCATCGTGTTCTGTGTTGAGATGATCTTGTCGGCTCTCGTTAACCATACCGAGGGTTTAGAAAAGGCGGGAAGCACCTGCAAGGAGTGGCAATGAAGCGCACATCCTCCTCCGAAGATCTTCAATTCAACCGACGAGCCGCCCTCAAGGGACTGGCCGCGGCCGCCGGGCTAGTCACCATCCCAGGTGCCCTCGCCGCCTGCAGTTCCAGCACAAGCAGCCCCAGCGGTGGCGGTACGTCGGCGTCCGGCGGGACGAGCGGCGGCACCATCAGCTTCGGCTCCAACTACTCCGACCCCGCGCCGAAGCAGGCCTTCGCGGCCCTGGTGAGCAACGCCAAGAAGGCCACCGGCGTGAACATCTCAGTTAACACAGTCGATCACAATACCTTTCAGGATGACATCACGTCCTACCTGCAAGGAACGCCGAATGACCTCGCAACCTGGTTCGCCGGGTACCGGATGCAGTACTTCGCGGCGCAGGGACTGCTCGAGCCCGTCGACGACGTATGGGACAAGATCGGCGCGAACTTCAGCGACGCGGTGAAGGCGCTGTGTAAGGGCGCCGACGGCAAGTACTACTTCGTGCCGATCTACAACTACCCGTGGGTGGTCTTCTACAACAAGAGCACCTTCACGCAGAAGGGCTACACCGTCCCCGCGACGTGGGACGACCTGATCACCCTGGCCAAGAAGATGAAGTCCGACGGCCTCGTCCCGTTCGCCTTCGCCGACAAGGACCAGTGGCCCGCGCTCGGCATGTTCGACATCCTGAACCTGCGTGTCAATGGCTTCGACTACCACATCAAGCTGATGCACAACCAGGCGTCCTACACGGACTCGCAGGTCACGGACGTGTTCAACCAGTGGGGTGAGCTCCTGCCCTACATGCAGAGCGGCGCCGCCGGCCGCATCTGGGAAGACGCGGCCAAGACCCTGGAAGCCAAGCAGGCGGGCATGATGTTCCAGGGCACGAACCAGGTCGCCGCCCAGTACGTCACCGACGGCAAGAAGCTGGACGACCTGGCGTTCTTCCCGTTCCCCACCATCAACCCCAGCTTCGGCCAGGACTACATAGACGCGCCGATGGACGGCTTCATCCTGCCGGCCAAGGCGAAGAACAAGGACGCGGCCAAGCAGGTGCTTCAGTACATCGGCACCGGCGCCGCCGAGGCGAGCTACCTCAAGTACGACCAGTGGGACGTGGCCGTGGCCACCGGTGCCCAGGTGCCGACCTACAACTCCATCCAGACCGCGTCCGTGCAGGCGATGGCGAACCTCAAGGGTGTCGCCCAGTTCGGCGACCGGGACACCGCGCCGCCGATGGCGACGGCCCTGGAGACGGCGATCCTGAAGTTCATCGCCAACCCCGCCGCGTCCGGCATCAAGCCGATGCAGTCCAGCCTGGCGAGTCAGGCCAAGTCGATCTTTTAGCCAACGATGCGAACGGGACACCAGTCGTGACCCACGATGTGGCCCGCCGGGATACGGCCCGGCAGGAGACGCAGGCGAATGGCGGCCGCCGCATGCGGTCCGCCCGCCGCTTTTCCCGCCGGGACATCCTGGTCGCCGCGGCGATGCTCGCCATTCCCGTACTGGCCGACCTCGCCTTCATCTGGGGCCCCGCCGTGGTCTCGATCGCGCTGTCACTGTTCAAGTGGAGCGGGATCGGCGGCCTGCACGCCCGTAGTTGCATCGCCGGCGGCCTGTTCCCGGACAACGGGTGCTTCACCGGCGTGCAGAACTACCACGAGGCGGCCACCAACTACCCGCCGTTCTGGCCCGCGGTGCAGCACAACCTGATCTGGCTCGGCGTGTTCGTCTTCATCGCGGCGCCCCTCGGGATGTTCTTCGCCGTCCTGATCGACACGGGGCTGCGCGGTAACCGCGTCTACCAGACCATCCTGTTCATGCCGGTGATGCTCAGCCTCGCGCTGATCGGCATCATCTGGGAGTTCATCTACTCACCGAACTACGGCCTGATCAACACCGTGATCGGGCACAACACGAACGCCAACCTGATCGACTGGCTTGGTAACCCGAACCTGAACCTGTGGGCGGTTCTTGTCGAGGCGAGCTGGCGGCAGGCCGGGTACGTGATGGTGCTCTACCTCGCCGGGCTGAAGGCGGTAGACGCCAACCTCAAGGAGGCCGCCCGGATCGACGGCGCGAATGCCTGGCAGGTGTTCTGGCGGGTCACGTTCCCGTCGATGATGCCGATGAACGTCGTGGTCGCGGTGGTGACGGTCATCGAGTCGCTCCGCGCGTTCGACCTCGTGTACATCACGAACAAGGGCACCAACGGCCTCGAGTTGCTGTCCGCGCTGATCACGAACAACATCGTCGGCGAGACCTCGCGGATCGGCTTCGGCTCCGCGCTTGGCGTTGTGCTGCTGGTGATCTCGCTGATCCCCATCTCGGTCTTCGTGTACCAGATGTTCGGCCGGAGGGAGACGCGATGAAGCGTGCGTCATGGCGCACCGCGGCCTACGTGTTCATGATCGTCGCTTGTCTGGCGTGGCTGGTCCCGCTGCTCTTCGCGCTGTACGTGAGCTTCCGCCCGTACGCGGAGACGAGCCAGTACGGCTACGTGAGCCTGCCGCACACCTTCACGTTCCAGAATTATGTCAACGCCTGGACCCAGAGCGACATGCTACGGTTTTTCGGCAATTCGGTGCTGATCACCGTTCCGGCGGTGATCGTGACCCTGTTGCTTGCGAGCATGGTCGCCTTCGTGGTGACCCGGGTCACCATGAAGGTCAACCTGGCGCTCCTGCTGCTGTTCACTGCGGGCAACCTGCTGCCGCAGCAGGTCATCATCACCCCGCTCTACCGCCTTTACCTGCTCATACCGCTGCCGGGCTTTCTCAGCTCAAGCGGCTACCTGTATGACTCCACCATCGGCCTCATCGTCATCAACGTCGCATTTCAGACCGGCTTCTGCGTGTTCGTCCTGAGCAACTACATGCGCACCATCCCCGGTGAGATGTACGAGGCCGCCGAGGTGGACGGCGCGGGCCTGTGGGCGCGTTACTGGCGGATGACGATGCCGCTGTGCCGCCCCGCCCTGGCCGCCCTGGCCACGCTGCTGACGACCTGGATCTACAACGACTTCTTCTGGGCGATCACGCTGATCTCAACGGGCGGCAAGCGGCCCGTAACGTCGGCACTGGCCAACCTGCAGGGACAGTTCGTCTCCAACCAAAACCTGATCGCCGCCGCCGCCGTGATCGTCGCCGTACCTACCCTGGTCGTGTACCTTCTGCTACAGCGTCAGTTCATCGCTGGCCTCACCCTCGGATCGACGAAGGGCTGACCATGGCGGACCATGAGGCCGGCGGCCCCGCTATGCTGCCAGCCCAGCGCCAGGACCGGATAGTCGCGGAGATCGAGCGGGTCGGCGGCGCCCGGATCACGCAGCTAGCCGAGCTGCTCGGCGTTTCCGAGATGACGGTGCGCCGGGACATCGACGCGCTCGCCCGCCAGAGCTTGATCAAGAAGGTGTACGGCGGTGCGACGGCACCCACGCGGAGCACGAGTGACGAGCCTGGATTCGAGGCGAAGTCGCACCGTGAGCTGGCCGCAAAGGACCAGATCGGTGCGATGGCGGCTTCCCTGATCGAGCCGAGCACCACGGTCGCGGTCAGCGCTGGCACGACGACGTACGCGACAGCCGTCCACCTCGCCAAGATTCCCGGCCTCACGGTGGTCACCAACAGCGTCCGGGTGGCCGACTACCTGCACGCCCACGGTGACAGGACGCAGACGGTACTGCTCACCGGCGGCGTGCGCACCCCGTCCGACGCGCTGGTCGGCCCTGTCGCCGTTCAAACGATCAACGACCTGCACGTGGACGCCTTGCTGCTCGGCGTGCACGGGATGGACCCGAAGGCCGGGCTCACCACGCCCAACCTCATGGAGGCGGACATGAACCGCGCCATGATCGCAGCGACCAGCCGCCTGATCGTACTCGCCGACCACACCAAGTGGGGCGTGGTCGGCCTGTGCGCCATGGCCCAGCTCGCTGACGTCAGCGTCCTTGTCTCCGATGAAGGTCTGAGCGTCGAGGCCCGCGACGCACTGAGCAACCTGGTCGGCGAGCTCCTCGTCGCCGACCCCAAGGAAGCCGCTGTCTGAAGCTTCGCCTACCCAACAGTACGTATTTTGCTAGTTACATTGTGTAATTTAGGTTGAAGTCACTGGTTATCTCTGCTCTGCTGCTTCAAAGGGCAGAAACTTCGCATTAGAGCACTACCGGGGGGGCCGGTGGATGACTCACGCGCACGACCACATAACTGGCAGGGGCAACAACCCGAACCGGAACGCGGGGATGCGGGCATACGGGCACCGCACGAGCGCGGCGCGTCAACCGGCCCGGGAACGCCAGACAGCACTGCTTCTCGGTCACCAGGAACCGGGACGGACAGCTTGCCGATGCGGGTCCGGCCGCCCCGCCGCCCGGGAACTAGCGGCACCGCCGCGCATGGCAGGGTAATCCTGTCCGATCACGACCTGGCGGTTATCCGGAAGTCGGTGGCACTGGCCCGCCTCGATGGCAAGGACTACCAGCAGTCCAGCACGGCGGCCCTGAATGGGACTGACCCTGGCGCCGACCCGCCGGCCCCTGAGTCCCGTGATACCCGGCCGCCCGAGTCCAGGTGGTCAGTGCCGCCGCCCGCGACCACCCAGGGGCTGCCCGAAGCCCACCCGCCCTGGGGCACGCCACAGGCAAACACCATCCGGATGTGGACCCGGAAGCGGTTCATGCTGGCTGGCGCGATCATCGTGGCAGCCATGCTGTTTTGCGGGGGAGCCCTCACCGTCACGCTGATCCACCGCACGACAGTTGGGAACGGGCGGGCGGGCCCGGGACTTACCGGGCCGCTGAGCGGGGGACCGCCTCCGGATGAGGCCGCGATCGCAGGCGCGGCAGCAGCCCGGACCGCGGCGGCGGCGTGGATAGCCCGCCAAGTCGACCCAGCCGCGATCATTGCCTGCGATCCGCAGATGTGCGCGGTGCTGCAGGGCGACGGGATTCCAGCGGCCCGCCTGCTCCTGCTCGGGACCGGCAACGCCGCGCCGCTCGGCAGCGACGTGATCGTTTCCACGGCGGCCGTCCGTGAGGAGTTTGGCAGTCGCCTAACCAGCGTGTACGCCCCGGTGGCACTGGCCACATTCGGGTCGGGGAGCGCTCGGGTTACCGTTCTGGTCGTGGCCGCTGACGGTTCCGCCGCATACCAGCGCAGCTTGCAAACCGACGCCTCCGCCCGGCGTTCCGTCGGTGCACAACTGCTGCGCAACCCTGACGTCCGAGTATCTCCTGTCGGCCGCCGCGAACTTGCCGCCGGGCAGGTGGACGCGCGCCTGCTCAGCGTTATCGCGGCGCTGGCCACGCCGTATCACCTCGACATCACCGGGTTCGGGGCGCCGACGGCTGGCGCGGACCCCGCCGTACCGCTGCGTTCAGCCGACATATCGGTAGCCCCGGCAGGTAGCGGGGGCGCCGCGGCGACGCTCAATGCCGCAAAGAGGTTCCTGCTCGCCCAGCAGTCCCCGTACCGGCCTGCAGAGGTCACCACGGTGCAGCTGGCCGACGGTCGGGCCGCGCTGCATGTCGAATTCTCGGCGCCGAGCCCGCTGGGACTGCTGGGGTCACCTAATTGATCACGCAGGGCTGTGCGACGGGCGCATCGCCCAACAGCCGACCTGCGAGGATTGCAGGATGGAGGTACTCAGCAGCCGCATCCTGCTGCGTCCGGCCGACCTGGGCCGGAGCAGGCACTTCTACCGCGATGTTCTGGGCCTGGCGGTCTACCGCGAGTTCGGGCCTGCGGATGATCCCGCCGTCGTGTTCTTTCTCGGCCAGGGACTGCTCGAGGTATCGGGGCACGCGCCGGGCCCTTCCGCGGCCTCGGTGAGGATCTGGCTGCAGGTCCGCGATGTCCGCGCCGAGTACGGCCGGCTGGCCGCAGCCGGGGCCCGCGTCGTGCGCAAGCCGGTGCAGGAGCCATGGGGCCTGGTGGAAATGTGGATCGAAGATCCCGATGGCGTCCCCATCGTGCTGGTCGAGGTTCCCGAGGACCACCCGCTGCGCCGCGACCAGAGATGACCCGGCGGTGAAGGCGCTCGCACGCCGAGGGGCAGTCCCGCCGATTAGTTCGCGTTCCGCGTTTGGTCTACGTTGGCAGAGCCCGGTCCAGGCGTGGACATGAGGCGAAGAAGCTAGTGCCGTGCCAGGCACGGTCGGGAGAAGGAGAGATTGTGCGCCGCCTGCCCACCGAGCCGCTGGCAGTCTCCGCGCTGCCTCCGTTACCAGCCGCGATGAGTACGAGTCCGCCCGTTCCAGACTGCTAGTCAAGGAGAAGGCGCACGCCCGCGACGTGACGCTGGCGTACCTCTGCGAGGGCAGCTACCAGGAAAGCCGCACCGTATTCGGGCGCCAGGAGCCGTGGCGTGTCGACGGCCGACCGCTGGCGCAGTGGGACGTCACCGACGAACCTGTCGCCCAGGCCGGCGCCGCTATCCCGCGCTGAAGAGCCGGAACGCACCGTCTCATCAGCTGCTGGCGTCCGGCTTTCCGAGGATAACCAGGTTGGCTGCGTAGCAGAGCATGGCAACGGCGGTCAGCAGGGCCATGCCGAGCGACGCGCCGTCACTGCCGTCCTGAGCGAAGGATGAGCCGGCACCGAACGCGCCCAAGATGACCAGCAGGCCCGCCGAGGTGGTGGCAATGGTCGGCCTGTGCCGTGCCTGGATCGCCCGCACAACCAGCATGATGGCGGCGATGACCAGCAGGATGCCGAGGATCACATGGACCGCGAGCAGCGGGCTGGAGAACATGCCGACGGACTTGCTGCTCGTCGGCGCGGTCCCGTACAGGCTGTAGGCGGTCCCGAGCACGAACTGGAGGACCAGCATCGTCAGGGCGCCGAAGCTGGCCATGCGGATGCGGTTGGCCGCCTTCGCGCTCAGCGCCGGGGGCTTCTCCGCGGTGGGGATTGACATGTCCTACACCGTATAGTGCGCGTGGCTGTGGCGGGCGGCCACACTGGGCTTAACAGCGCCAGGGTCGCCATCGGGTACCGCACCCGGGTTCGCCGGGGTCGTTCCGCGGTGTTCACCAGCTGATTGTGGCCTCCACCGGCCTGTGGTCGCTGCCGTTGGCCGGCAGCACCCAGGATTTGTCCGGCTCTACACCTCTGACCAGGATCTCGTCGATCCGCACCACGGGGAAGGACGCCGGCCAGGTGAAGCCGAAGCCGCTCCCGGACACGTGCTGGGCCGAGAGCAGCTGTGCGGTGATGCCGGCGAACGCCCGGTCGTCCACAGACCCGTTCAGGTCGCCGAGCAGGACCACCCGCTTACTCGGATCGTCTGCGATGGCCGTGCTCAGCGCCTGCACGCCTATGTCTCGCGAGGCAGTCCAAAAGCCCGCCCGCGGATTCACCCGTACGGACCCCAGGTGAGCCACATAGACGGTGAGTGGCCCGTGATTCGTGGCCACCGTGGCGCGCAGCGCCCGGCCCAGTTCCAGCTTGCTGCCTGCTGTCATCGTGTCCGCCAGCGGCCCGTAGTCCATGATGTCGATCGGCCGAGTGCCCGACAGTGGCAGTTTGCTCCACAGCCCGACCGTGCCCTGCAGCGTGTGGTACGGGTACGCCTTCGCCAGCTCCGTCTCGTACGTGCCCGTGGCCTGTGGTGTCAGCTCCACCAGGGCCAGCTCGTCCGCGCCGGAGGCAGCCAGGTCGCGGGCGGTGCCGACCGGGTCGTGGTTGCCTGCGCCGACATTTTCGCTTGCCACGGTAAGGAACCCCGCGGAGCGGGACTTGTCGCTGAGCACCCCGCCGAAGAGGTTCAGCCACACCATGGCCGGCAGCAGCAGCGCCGCCACAGCGGAAGCGGAGCCGCGCAGCAGCGCCAAGGCAAGCAGCACAGGGATGAACAGGCCGAGCCACGGTAGGGCCGTCTCCGTCAGGCTGCCAAGGTTCCCTGCTCCCCGGTTCGGGATCTGCGCGTGCAGCGCCATCAGCAGCCCGAGCAGCAGCGCCTGCGCCGCGAGGACGAGGCCGCGCTTCCAGGGGCCCGACAGGGAGGTGTGGCTCTGTTCTGGCTCCGCCGCGTCCACCTGCATCATCGTCTGTGCTCGTTCACCGGGGGTCACTTCTGCGTCCTTTGGCCCCGGATGAGGGGTGGCCCTTGTGGAGAGACCTCGGAGTCATCACGCGAACCGGACCGCACGCCGGCACCGACGGCGGTATGCAGAGCGAGTACGAGGTCATGCCCGACTTGCAGTGCGTGCGGCAGCATGGTCCCGGCCGTGCCGGACTGGCCGAAGGCGGCGGCCACGATCAGGGTGCTGCGCCCGCTGACCTCCTGCCAGGCCGCGACGAGAAGGCACCCCCGGCCGCCTGCGTGCTGCCTGTCTTGAGGCCGACAATCCCGTCCTCGCAGCAGCGTGTTGGTGTTGCGGACCACGCCGGCCACCGGAACGAAGGCCGCGGGCATCGCCGTGATCGCGGCAATCACGGGCACGTGCATCGCTGCCGCGCCGAGGCGCACCTGGTCGGCCGCCGTGCTGATGGTGGACGAGTCAAGGCCGGAAGGGTCGGTGTAATTGGTGCCTGTCATGCCCAGGCTGCGGGCAGCGGCGTTCATCTTCGCTGTGAACGCATCCTGGCTGCCGGCGTCCCACCGGGCGAGAATCCAGGCGATGTTGTCGGCCGAGGGCAGCAGCAGCGCCGCCAGCGCCTGGCGCTCGGTAATCGTCTCTCCGGCAGCAACCGCCACCACCGAGTCACCGTCGGCGACCTGCGACGGATACTCGGCTGCCTCCGACGACTCGACGGTGATACCAGGACCTGAGCCGTTCGCGGACAGGGGGTGGTCCCGAAGGATCACGTACGCGGTCATCAGCTTGGCGACGCTGGCGATGGGCACCTGCCTGGTCGCGCCCGGGCCGTCTGTCACGCCGTAGCCGCTGATGTCGGCGGCCGAGGTCCCGTCGGCCGGCCACCAGACCGCGCCCAGCTTCGGCTGGCTGGCGGTGCCAGGTCCGGCTGCTTGCGTGGACGTTCCTGAGGGCCGTGCCGTTGGCCAGGAGAGGGCCGCCGGGCGGGAGGGAGATCTGTGCAGCTCCGCGATGGCGAGGCCGGCCAGACAGCCGAGCGCGGCCAGGCAGGCCAGCGCGGTCAGGAGAGTCCGGCTTGTCCTGCGCCGCCGGTAACCCGTTCGTGTTCCGTCCGGCCCCCGCGAGGGCCGACTGCTCGTTAGGTGCATGCCTGCGACGGTGCAATACCAGCTTCACCGGCGTGTCCGGCTACCGTCACAGCTGTGTCACAGCGGACGCCGGAGAGGCGCCCTGTGACACGATCATGACAATCCCCGGACCGGTTCATGACATGGGCACCGTGTACTCAAGGCGGTGACACACCGGCCGTTCGCCGTGCGGCGAACACCCCGCAGCTGGGACCATCTCGCGCGGGATCGGAGACATAATGGCAGGTAATGGCTACCGTACTGCTAGTCGAGGACGATCCGGCCGCCCGTCAGGGCCTGGAGCTTGCCCTGCGCCGCCTCGGCTACGAAGTGCGGCCCGCCGAGTCCGGCGAGGCGGCACTTCGCGACTTTCCCGACGCCGCCGCGGACGTGGTGGTGCTCGACGTGATGCTCCCGGGACTTGACGGCTTCGAAGTCTGCCGTCAGCTACGTCGCCGCGGTGACATCCCGGTCATCATGCTGACCGCACGGGGCGACGACCTGGACATCGTGGGAGGCTTGGAGGCCGGGGCCGACGATTACGTGGTCAAACCGGTGGAGCCGCGCGTGCTCGACGCGCGCATCCGCGCCGTGATCCGCCGTACAGCCGGGGCTGGCTCGCCAGCGGAGACGTACGGCGAGCTCATGATCGACCGCGGCTCGCTGATCGTTCGCCGGGACGGCCAAGACGTCTCGCTCACGCCCACCGAGCTGCGGCTGCTGCTGGTCCTTTCCGGTTCCCCGCGGCAGGTGTTCTCCCGGGTACAGCTTCTCGACCTCGTCTGGGAACACGACTACCTCGGGGACTCCCGGCTGGTCGACGCCTGCGTGCAACGACTGCGGGCAAAGATCGAGACCGACACGTCCGAGCCCCGCTACATCCAGACCGTGCGGGGGTTCGGGTACCGGTTCGGGCCGGTGTAGCGGGAGAGTAGGAGGGATGCTCGGTGCGGACCCGCCTGGTGGTCGCGTTCATCGTGGTGGGGCTGCTGTCGGCACTCGCCTCGTCATGGTTCCACACCTTGATCGAGTCCTACCGCCTCCCGGCCTGGCTGGGCGACGTGATCCTTGGGCCAAGCTGGCTGCGAAACCTGCTGCATGGCACTCCAGGACAGCCACCACCCCGCGTGGTGCCCCATACCGCGCTGGTCTTCTTCGTCGTGGAGGCTGGGCTGCTGCTCGCGATGATTACCACGGTCGCGGTCGCCGTGTACCGGCCGGTCGTGCTGCCGGTGCGGCGGCTGGCCCGGGCCGCGCAGCGCATGTCCGGCGGTGACCTGTCGGCCCGGGTCCAGCTGCAGGGCCGTGACGAGCTCGCCCAGTTGGTCACCACATTCAACGAGATGGCTTCCGCCCTGGAGAACAAGGTGAGCGAGCTGGAACAGATGGAGGCACGCGCCCGGAAGTTCGCCGACGATGTGTCCCATGAGCTGCGGACTCCGCTGACCGCGATGACGGCGGTAGCCGGCATCCTGCATGAGCACCCGGGACTGACCGGAGACGCCGCGACGGCCGGGCGGCTGGTTCAGCAGGAGGTGGAGCACCTCAACCGGCTGGTCGAGGACCTCATCGAGATCTCCCGCTTCGACGCGGGCACCGCGCAGCTTGTCACCGATGAAACAGGTATCGCGAGCGCTGTCAGCCAGTGCCTGCGAGCACGGGGCTGGTCCGATGTGCGCACCGACGTGCCCGCCGGGGTGACCGCACGGCTGGACCGCCGCCGCTTCGACGTCATCCTCGCCAACCTCGTCGGCAACGCCTTGCGTCACGGCGGCCCGCCGGTGACCGTGACGGCCCGCATCCAAGCAGACGGCCGAGGCGCAGGACAGTTGGCACTGGAAGTACGAGACCACGGCAACGGGCTGCCCCTCACCGCGATCCCGCACCTATTCGAGCGGTTCTACAAAGCTGACACGGCACGGACGCGCTCCGAGGGAAGCGGCCTTGGCCTGGCGATCGCCCGGGAGAACGCGCGTCTGCACGGCGGTGACATCCACGCGGGCAATCATCCGGACGGCGGTGCGGTATTCACCGTTAACCTCCCGCTGAACGCCTGACCTCGCCGGGTACCGCATCCGGGTTCGCCGCGAGGTAGCGCGCCGGCACCTCTCCCCCGCCGTGCACCGCGAGGTCGGCGCCGGTCACGTATCCGGCCAGCGGCGAGGCGAAGAACAGGCACGCCGACGCGACGTCGGACGGCTCCGCCATCCGCCCCATCGCGATGGTCGCGGCCACCGACGCGCCGCCGTCCTGGCCGTAGTACTGCGCCGCGGTCGCCGTCATGACCGGGCCGGCGGTGACGTGGTTGACCCGCACCTTCGGCGCCCACTCAAGCGCGAGCGCCCGGGTCAGCTGGAGCAGGCCCGCCTTGGCGGCGCTGTAGGCGGCCGACCCTGGCTCGGTGTGCCGCGCGGCCACGCTGCCGATGTTGACGATCGCGCCGCCGGAGTCCTGCTGCTGCATCCGCGCGTTCGCGGCCTGAGCCACGTAGAACGGCGCGAGCAGGTTCAACTCGACGACCTTCGCCACGAAGCGCGGCGAGACCGTCGCCGAGTCCGCGGACGGCGCGCCTCCGGCGTTGTTGACGAGCACGTCGAGCCGACCGTAGCGGTCCATCGCAGCATCGACGACCAGCCGCGCCTGCTCCGGATCGCGCACGTCGGCGGCGACGAAGCGCAGCCCTTCCGGCAGCGACGACGGCTGGTTCCTCCCGCACACGACGACCGACGCGCCCGCCGCGACGAACGCCCGCGCGATGCCAAGGCCGATGCCGCGCGTCCCGCCGGTGACGAGTGCGACCCGCCCGCTCAGGTCGACCGGGTTGTCCATCAAAGCCTCTCGATGATCGTGACGTTCGCCTGGCCGCCGCCCTCGCACATCGTCTGCAGCCCATACCGGCCGCCGCGCCGCTCAAGCTCGTGCAGCAGCGTGGTCATCAGCCGGGCGCCGGTGGCGCCGAGCGGATGTCCGAGCGCGATCGCGCCTCCGTTGACGTTCACCCGTGCGGGGTCGGCGCCGGTCTCGGCGAGCCAGGCGAGCACCACCGGGGCGAACGCCTCGTTGATCTCGATCAGGTCGAAGTCGTCCATCGTCAGCCCGGTCTTCGCCAGCGCGCGGGCGGTCGCCGGGATCGGCGCGGTGAGCATCCAGATCGGGTCGGCGCCGAGCACCGACAGGTGATGGACACGCGCCCGTGGCCTCAGTCCGTGCACCCGCAGCCCGCGTTCGCTCACGATGAGCAGCGCCGCGGCCGCGTCGGACAGCTGGCTGGAGGTCGCCGCGGTGACGGTGCCGCCCTCGATCAGCGGCGGCAGCGACCGGATCTTGTCCAGGTCCGGCGCCCGCGGGCCCTCGTCGGCGGTGACGCCGGACACGGGCTCGATCTCGCGGGCGAACCTGCCCTCGGCCCTGGCGGCGATCACCCGCTCGTGCGACCGGACCGCGAACTCCTCCATCGCCGCGCGGCTGAGCGACCACTTGGCCGCGATCATCTCGGCCGCGCGGAACTGTGAAACCTCGGCGTTCCCGTACCGTGCCCGCCAGCCGGCCGAGCCGCTGAACGGGTCGGTGAAGCCGAGCGACTTGCCCGCCGTCATGGCGTACGAGATCGGGACCGCCGTCATGTGCTGCACCCCGCCCGCCACGACAACGTCGGCGGTGCCTGCCAGCACCGCCTGCGCAGCGAAGTGCACCGCCTGCTGTGACGAGCCGCACTGGCGGTCCACCGTGGTGCCGGGAACGTGGTCGGGAAGCCCGGCGGCGAGCCACGCGGTGCGGGCGATGTCGCCAGCCTGCGGCCCCACGGTGTCGACGCAGCCGAAGATCACGTCCTCGACCGCCGCGGGGTCGATGCCCGTGCGCGACATGAGCGCCGTCAGCACGGCCGCTCCCAGGTCGGCGGGATGCACCCCGGCCAGCCCGCCGCCGCGCCGGGCTACGGGGGTGCGCACGGCTTCCACGATGTACGCTTCCATCACTTCGAGGCTACCAAGCGCTTGCTCGGCAAACTAGACTTCGCAAGGTGGGCATGCCGACGACGATCCCGGCCGCGCTTGTTGGTTCAAGGGCGACGAGGCCGCCTGGATCCTGCGCCGGAGCGGTGCCCGGCTACTCGTCACGGACAACGGCTTCCTCGGCAATGACTACGCGGGAATGCTGCGGGACGCCGAGCTTCCGTCGCTCACCGAAATCATCACTCTGAACGGGTTCGGCGGTCTCTCCTGGGCAGAGTTCCTCCGCCGCGGTTCGGGGGGTGCCGCGGGGTGACCCGCTGGCGCGCGCGGACGCGGTCACCCCGGACGACGTTTGCGACATGTTCTTCACCTCGGGCACCACCGGGCGGCCCAAGGGCGTCATGACCACCCACGGCCAGAACATCCGTGTCTACACGGCGTGGGCGGACGGGGTCGGCCTGCGGCCGGAAGACCGTTACCTGATCATCAACCCGATGTTCCACACCTTCGGCTACAAGGCGGGGCTGCTCGCCTGCCTGATCCGGGGCACGACGATCATCTCGCAGCCGGTGTTCGACGCCGCCGAGGCGATCCGCCTCATCGGGCACGAGCGGGTGACCGTGCTGCCCGGGCCGCCGACGCTGTACGCCTCGCTGCTCGATCACCCGGCGCGGGCGGGCAAGGACCTGTCCTCACTGCGGCTGGCGGTGACCGGCGCGGCCGTGGTTCCCGTGCCGCTTGTCGAGCGGATGCGCGCCGAGCTTTTCCGCGAGGTAGTCATCGCCTACGGCCTGACCGAAAGCTGCGGCACCGTGACCGTCGGCGACCCGCACGCCGATCCGCAGACGGCGTGCCGCACGGTGGGCCGGGCCATCGAGGGCACCGAGGTCATCATCGGCAGCGCCGATGGCGCCCCGCTGCCGCCGGGGTCGAGCGGCGAAGTCCTGGTGCGCGGCTACAACGTGATGCGCGGCTACTTCGAGGATCCGGCGGCGACGGCGGCGGCCCTCGACCCGGCGGGCTGCCTGCACACCGGCGACGTCGGCACACTGGACGCCGACGGCAACCTGCGCATCACCGACCGGCTCAAGGACATGTTCGTGGTCGGCGGGTTCAACGCCTACCCGGCCGAGATCGAGCAGGTGATCGCCCGGCACGAGCAGGTGTCCGAGGCGGCCGTCGTCGGCGTCCCGGATGCCCGCCTTGGCGAGGTCGGCTGCGCCTTTGTCGTGCCCCGGCCCGGCGCGACGCCGGTCGAGGTGGAGATCATCGCGTTCTGCCGCGAGCGGCTGGCGAACTTCAAGGTCCCGCGCTCGGTGCGGATAGTCGCCGCGCTCCCCCGCAACGCGTCGGGCAAGGTGCTCAAGACCGAACTCCGCGACGCGGCACGCGACGAATCGTGACGACGCCTCGGTAGCGCGGCTATACCGTTTCTGTCATGGAGAAGGCGTTGCCGTCGGGGTCACGGAAGGCGAACATGGCGGGGACGCCGGGCCAGCGCAGGATTTCGTCGACGTCTACGCCGGCGGCCAGGAGCGCGGCGCGGGCGGCTTCGGCGTCGGCGGTGGTGAATCGGATGCCGATGGCTCCGCGCGTGACCTCCGCTGCCGCGGGTTCCAGTGTGACGATCGTGCTGCCGCCGCCCGGCGCGAGTTCGATCCACCGGCCGCCGTTGGGGGTCGGGTTGTCGCGCAGGACGGTGAAGCCGAGGGTGCCGCTGTAAAAGCGCAGGGCAGCGTCTTGGTCGTCGACCGGGATACTGACCGTGCGGATACCAGTGATATGGGTTGTGGCGGTCATTGACTGCTCCTCGCGTACATAAGAGAGCCAGGGGTGGTGAGTTCCTGGCCGGTCTCGAGCCAGGTCTTCAAGCCGGAAAGGATCATCGGCCACCCGCCGTACAGGTGCGGGTCCGCGTTCTCGGACAGCTGGTCGTGCGTGACGGTGAGCCGGCAGGAGTTACCGACGGGCTCGATTTCCCATGTCACGCGGCTGGTACCCGCGGCGGCGACGTTGTCGTCCCACACGGCCCGGTAGGACTGCACCAGCCGGCGCGGCGGGTCGACCTCAAGATTCTCGCCCTCGATCAGCGGCCTCGGCGCGCTCGGGTGCGTTACCTGGTAGGCGGAGCCCGGCGTCCAGCCGGACTCGACGCGCGCGCCGAACTGATAGCGCGCCCGGATACCAGGATCGGTGATCGCCCGCCAGAGCTGTTCTGGCGTGGTGCGGATATAGATCTCAAACACCTTCTCCACATTCGCCTCCATGTCGCGTTTCAGGTCAACGAGGCCGGCGGCCCAGCCTTCGGTGTACTTGTTCACCCACCGGTCGTGAACGAGCCGGATCGGGACCGGATTGAGGTAATGCAGCTTTTCCCGGCCACTACGGCGGCTGACGACAAGGCCCGCCGCCTCAAGTAGGCGCAGATGCTTGGCCACTGCCACCCGGGTCATGTCGAATCGGCCCGCAAGCGCGCCGAGCGTCTGGCCGTCGCGGCGGAACAGCTCGTCGAGCAGCTCCCGCCGCGTCGGGTCGGACAGCGCCTTGAATACCAGCTCCACGAACCCACAATAGGAAACCATTTGGTTTCATGTCAAGCCGTGACGGTCCGAGCGGGCGCGGATTGACATTCCGGGCCGGGGTGGACGACCATGACGAGTGGCGTGATCTGACGCCTAGTCTCGCGACTCTGCACAGCCGGAGTCCTGCCGAGGCGAAGGGGGGAGAACCCTCGGATGACGGCGGATGCGGAATTGCCGATGACCCGGCGGGCCTTCGGGCTGAAGGCTTCGTACACGGCGGTGTTTGGCGGCGGGCAGGCCCCGGGCGAAGGTGGGGCCGGGCAGTTCCTGTTCCGCGAGGCGGTGGGCGGGGGCAGTTCGCCGGTCGTCTACCTGGAGAACGGCGCCCTGCTCTGCCTGCGCCCGGATGAGTCCGGAGCTGCGCAGCCGGCTTACGCCACCCCCGAATGTGACTCGATCGTCGAGCTAGTGGCAGCGCAGCGCGCCGGGGACGAGATCCTTACCCGGCTGGCCGCCCAGGCGCAGGAGTCACTGACCGGCGAAGGCTCCCCCGCCACCGTGACGGTGTCCAGGGCAGTGGCGGCTCAGTCGGAGTCGTACCTGGTCCACTCCGTCGTCGCGCCGGAGCGGTACCTGCGGCTACTGGAGCCGTTCCTGGCTACCCGGTGGGTCTGTGGCGGCCGGTGGGTCGATGGCTACGCCGGCGCACCCGCGGCCCCGCAGGTGGCCATGGCGGCGCGGGCGTTCGCCGACGAGCACCGCTACCGGCGGCTCAAGATCACCGGCGCCTGCCCCGGCCTTACCGAACTGGCGACGTTCGTGAGGGTGGGGGCAACCGAGCAGGTCCTGCGCATGGCCGAGTCCTCCACCGAGGTGTCCGTCGATCACCGCCGCGGCACCCCGTCGATCGACGCCGCACGCACCCAGCGCGCTTATCTCGCCGCCGCGCGGCGCACGCGCCACCGCCGACCAGAAGATGACATCATCCTCGACGCGTGGCAGACCGCCCTGGATAGCCACGAAGACAGCCATGACCCGGTGCCCGGGAGCCAGGCGGATATTCCGATCGCCACCGCCGCTCAGATCGAAACCGCTGTCAGCCTGCCACCCCAGACAACCAGAGCCCGGCTGCGCGGCCTGTTCATCAAGACCGCCAAGGATCACCGCCGGAACTTCACGGTCGACTGGGTTCATCTCAAGCTCAATGACGGCGAGCGGCGGACCGTGCTCTACTGGAATCCCCTCGACGCACACCTGGAGATAGCCGAGCGGCTGATCGCATCGATCTCGAGACCGCCAGCATGACCGAGAGCCGCCTTGGGTCCGCATGCGGCCTCAGGCCAAGGCCTGCGTAAACTCCCCGACCGCGTCGAGGTATACCTGCAAGTCCTGTGGTGTGTGCGCGACCGAGACCGTGGGCCCGAGCCACCAGCCCGACTCCCACACGCCACGGTTGGCAAGGAACAGTCGGATGAGCGCACGCAGACCGGGATCGTCTGTGTCCCGGGCGCCGCGGGCATCGCGCGGAGGCTGCGGGCTGAAGAAGTAGAAGGCGTGCGAGCCGTGGGCACTGACCGACCATGGAAGCCCGGCCCGGTCGATGTGTGCCCGCAGGCCTGCGGCAAGCTTTCCGCCCAGGCTCGCCGTGGTGGTGAATGCCTCCGGCGTCAGCACCTCGGTGAGAGCGGCGCGAGCGGCGGCCATGGACAGCGCATTGGCAAAGAGCGTGCCTCCGGTGGCTACCTCGTCGTAGGAGATCCCGGACACGGCCGCCCCGTCTGCGGGCGGCCGCAGGGTCGAAGCTACGTCCTCCGTCATTCCGTACGCCCCAAGCGGCACCCCGCCGGCGATCGACTTGCCGACGGTCAGGAGGTCCGGTTCGAGACCCCACTCGGTAGTGAGTCCGCCATACGCGGTGACCAGCGTGTGAGTCTCGTCGATCGCCAGCAGCGTCCCGTGGCGGCGGGTCAACTCGCGCAGCCCATCGTGGAATCCGGGGTCAGGCAGCAGGAACCCCGCGTTGGTCATCGCCGGCTCGGTCAGCAGCAGCGCCACGTCGCCTGGCGCCAGCGCACGCTCGACGGCATCCAGGTCGTTGAACGGCACGATCCGTAGATTGGCCGTGACCTCCGCCGGCAGGCCGGTGTACTCCGGCATGACCCTGCCGTCTTCGGCGACGCCCAGCGTTGGCTCAAGGTGACCGTGATACTTGCCGTCGAAAACGAGCAGCTTCTCACGGCCGGTCCGGGCCCGCGCGACCCGCACGACCTCGGTATTCGCTTGCGTCGCAGACAGCGTGAACTGCCATTTGGTCATCCCGTACCGCGCCGCAAGCGCCTCGGCCACGACTAGCGCGTCCGCAGAAGGCAGGAGGAACTGGTTCCCCGCCTCCATCCGTTCGCAGACGGCACGGACGACCGGCGCGGGGGCGTGCCCGCAGAAGGCGCTCATGTCCGCGACGTACATGTCCACGTACTCGTGGCCGTCAAGGTCCCAGAACCGGGATCCCGCCCCGTGCGACACCCATAGCGGCGGATGGTCGTACAACTCCTCCATCCACGACATCGGCACACCGCGCGGCATCGTCCTGGTGGCCCGGGAGGTTGCTTCCATTGAACGAGGACGGTCGTCACGGAACCTCTGGTCCTCGGCGACGGCGAGCGCCTCGACCTTAGCCTGATTCACCCCGGGACCCCCCATAACGAGTCCTGCGCGAGGCCGGCGGTCATCGTCAGCTCCGGCGGGTGAGCCAGGGTCTGGTAGACGACGCAGTAGCGCTCCGTGAGGCGGATCAGCGTCTGGACTTGCTCGGGAGTTGCCCCGGTGTCCAGCTCGAAGGCCAGGCGGACGGAGCTGAACCCGACCGGCGCCTCCTTACTCACGGCCAGCGTGCCGCGGAAGTCCAGGTCGCCCTCGGCGGTGACGGTGCCCCCGGCCAAGGGGATCCCCAGCGAGATGGCGACTGCGCGCAGCGTGACCCCGGCGCAGGCCACGAGCGCCTGCAGCAGCATGTCCCCCGAGCACAGCAGCGAGCCGTCCCCTCCGGTGGCCGGGTGCAGGCCCGCCATGGCCAGCTCGCGGCCCGTGGCCACCGAGCACGCGACGGCCTGCTCGTCGAGCTGGCCACTGGCCCGCAACGTGACCAGTGCCTCGCGGGGGTTGGCGCGGTAGGTGTCCTTGAGCGGCTCCTGCACCGCGCGAAGCCCTGCGCTGTCCATGCCTGCACTCCCGTCTGCGGCGCCCGCGCGCCGCGCGCCCGGAACCTGCCTACCCCTTCACCGTAGCCCGACGCGTCAGCCGGGTGCTCGTCAGCCGATGGCCGGCTTGACGTCCACCACCGGTGTCCCGTCGATTGCCTCCAGGGCATCGACTTCAATCCGGAGCCCGGCGCGCGCCACGATGCGGGCACGGTGCAGGCCGATAGGGTTCGGCCGGTTCGGGGAACAGGTACTGAACACGCCGGTAAGCGGCTGGCTCATGTCATTTTGCGGATGGGTGCTCAGCTCGTCGCGGCGCGACCGGTGGAGCCAGGTGAGCACCACGATCTCATCGCCCGGGCGCAGGTCCTTGGCGCCCTCCGCGACTTGCTCATCGAAGCGGATCCACGCCCGGGGCGCGCCTTCGCGCTGGTTCGGCGAATCATCGAGGACCGTCAGAGCCGACTGCACCCACCCGATCGGTACCAGACCGTAGTTCATCTGCATAAGAACAGTCTGCTGGCCGGCCGCGGGCACGGCCCACGCGGTTGCCTAGATTGATCCCGGTGCGCGGGCTGTGCCGGAGCCGGGCGCCGGTCAGCACCACCGCGGCGGCGCCATCGGCGGCGGCGTCATCCAGAGCTCCGCACAGCGCCTGGCACAGCTCAATGTCCAGCGCGTTGGCCTTGCCGTGCCGCATGGCCAGCACGGCCACGCCCTCCTTCATGGTGGATTCGATCACCAGCGGCCTCCGTTACGGTCATGGCATCAGTAAGTGCCAGGCTAGCGAGGAGGGCAGCGCAGGCGATGCAGGCGCCGCAGGGCTCAGCGGCGATGGCTGGAACAGCAGCCGATAGCGTGAGCCGCGTGACGGACCATCCTCTTGGCGTGCTGATCGTCGCGGCGGCCGGCGGGCGTTTCCCCGCGGCGGATGGCTCGTGGCGCCGAGTGCCGCCATGGCGTCCAGGGGTGGAGGCGATCGTCGCGTTCACGGGGCATGCGGTGTTCGCCGTCGAGCCTGATATCCCGGATCACCTGCTCGGTGATCTGGGGGCCGACGGATTCGGCGGCGCGCACCACCCTCGGCTGATCAGCACCCTGGCCGGAGCCGACGGCTGGATCGACAGCCTTGACATGCTGCTGGTCGCCAGCGGCACCGGGACATCACCCCTGGTGGACCGGCCCGACCTCGCCGCTCATCCGCGGGCGGCGTTCGCCGCCAGGATCCGGGACTGCCCGCGGGTGATGGGCTACCCGGACCCCAAGCGTGCGGATCTCGCCGTCATCAGCAGGGGGATCGGCGGCCTCACCGAGATCAGCTTCGAACTGGAACCTGGCCGCCGGGGAAGCGGCGCCGGCGCCGGGCTGGTCCGCGACGCGCTCGGGACAATCCGGCGCGGCGAGATCGCGGTGGCCGCGGTCGCCCCGGGTAACGTCGCCAGCGTCCGCGCGCTGCTGGCCGCCGGTTTCCGGCCGACCGGGTCGATGCAGCTGTTCAGCCGCGGCAACCGCACCGCGAGCCGGCCAGGCTGACTCCCCCGCGGTCGCCGCGCCGCCTGTGTGGCTCGCGTGCTCTCCCGCGGTCTAGCCGAAGGTGAACGCGTAGACCTGAACCCCCGGGTCGGTGAAGGTGATCTCGAAGGTGTGGTCGGTGACTGGGCTGTGCTGCCTGATGAGTTGGTGCAGCCGCTGTTCGGCCACCTTTCCGTTGCCCTGGCCGTCAACATCGGCCCCGTGCGCCGCACCCGGCGGCTGCCCGTCGATGAGCACGCGGAATCGCACGGACACGCCCCGTACCGCCGGTCCCATGACTAGGTGCAGATCGCGGGCGTAGAAGCGATATGCGATCTGGCCGTGGGCCTCGTTCAGCGTGCTGGCCTGTTCGTCCATCGTCCATTCCCCCGACAGGGCCCAGTGGTTGAGCCTCAGCTCGGCCGGGGCGGGGTAGGCGTGCGGTTTGCCCGCTACCGCCCCGCCGGGAGACGCGAAATTCTCGGTGCGCTCAGCGCCGGTGTAGTTCTCTGCCGACCTCAGGGCGGCCCAGTCGGCCGGGGCCTCCACGCCGCGGGCGTCGACCGAGACCAGGTCATGGCCGATGGCGTCGGACCCGGCGTCGGCCAGCAGCTGCTGGATGACCATCTCCGACTGCTGGTACTGGCCCTCACCGAAGTGGTGATGCCGGATACGCCCCTGCGCGTCGGCGAAGTACAGGGCCGGCCAGTAGTGGTTGTCGAGGGCGCGCCATACCGCGTAGTCGTTATCGATCGCGACCGGGTAACCGATCCTCATCTCCTGGACGGCCCTGCGGACGTTGTCCGGGTCGCGCTCGAACGCGAACTCGGGCGTGTGCACGCCGACCATCACGAGCCCGCGGCCGGCGTATTTCTCTGACCAGGCGCGGAGGTAGGGAAGCTGGCGCAGCCAGTTGATACAGGTATAGGTCCAAACGCCGGCCAGGACCACGTTCCCGCGGAGCCCGGCCGGCGTCAGCGGCGGAGAGTTGAGCCACCCGGTCGCGCCGCCGAACGACGGCAGCTCACCCAGGACAGGCGGCCGGGCAGCGGCCGTGTGCAGCCCGGCAGGCGCGAGCCAGTCCGGTTTCATGACGGTACCTCCCGGCTAGCGCAGTGACCGGAACGCCGCGCGAACCTCGGCGGCGAACAGCGACGGCTCCTGCCAGGCGGCGAAGTGGCCGCCCCGGTCGACCTCGTTGAAGTAGATGAGATTGGGGTAGGCCCCCGCTCAGCCCAGCTGCGCGGAGCTCGGTAGATCTCCTTGGGGAAGACGGTCACCGCGGCGGGGATGGTCACGTTCTTGACGCCGAAGAAGTCGAACGTGTTCTCCCAGTACAGCCGGGCGGACGAAACCCCTGTGTTGGTCAGCCAGTAGAACGTGAGGTTGTCGAGAACTTCGTCCCTGGTCAGGTTGCCGACGGGGTGCCCGGCGAAGGCGTCCGCGATGTCCTGGTAGCTGTCCGCGTCGTGGTTGAGCATCCAGCCGGCCAGGCCGACCGGTGAATCCGCCACTCCGTAGAGCGTTTGCGGCTGCGTGATCATTTCTATCCCGTAGCCGATGCCCTTCGTGTAGAAGAAGTTCAGCTGCTCGTACGTGCGGCTTTCATCAGCGGACAGGCCGTCTGGCGGCGGACCACCCGCCCCAAGTACGTTGCGCGCCAGCGCTGCTGAGACTTGGGGTGGGACGACACCGGCCATGTTGGTGTGCATACCGAGCAGTTCCGGGGGTGCCTGGGTGGCCATCACGTCCGTGACGATCGCGCCCCAGTCGCCGCCTTGCGCCACGAACTGCGTGTAGCCGAGCCGTCTCATCAGCTCGACCCAGGCACGAGCCATGCGGTCGGGACCCCAGCCGGTCTCGCGCGGCTTGGCGGAGTACCCGTAGCCCGGTATCGACGGGATCACCACGTCGAAGGCGTCCGACGGGCTCGCCCCGTGGGCGGTGGGATTGGTGAGCGGGTCGATGATCGCCAGCAGCTCGATGATCGAGCCCGGCCATCCGTGCGTGACGATGACCGGCAGCGCGTTTTCGTGTGCCGAGCGGACATGGATGAAGTGGATGTCCAGCCCGTCGATTTCGGTCATGAAGTGGGGCACGGCCTTGAGTTTCGCCTCGCACCGGCGCCAGTCGTACTCCGTTGCCCAGTAGCGGGCGAGTTCTTTCATGACCGCCAGCTGCGGTCCCTGCGAATGATCGGGGACGAGTTCCTCGTCCGGCCAGCGGGTGGCTCCGACGCGCGCGCGCAGCGCGTCCAGTTCTGCCTCGGGAACCTTGGGGATCGTGAACGGCCGGATCGCTTTGGCGCCCGTTGTGGTTTCGGTCGTGACAGACAAGTTGGCCTCCTCGATTTCGTTCGGTGGTCGATGCAGAGCTGGCCGGTCCAGAACCGGCCAGGGGCCTTCCGAGATTGGAAGCAGGCCGTCGCTGCGCTCACCGAGGTGATGCCCGGCGAGCGCAGCGCAAACACTTCAGGGCGTGGGCATGAGCGATGCGGCTTCCCAGGCGAATCCGTCCGGGTCGGTGAAGGGTCCGGCATCGCAGGTGAGGGCGATCCGGTGCGATCCGGCGCCGTCCGGGGAGACGCCGGCGTCCTTGGCCAGGGCGCGCCGCTCGTAGAGCGCCAGCTTGACGTGAGATGACGGGGCGGCGAACTCGACGTACTTGCGGCCGAAGCTCTTCGCCACCGCGAGGCCGTGCTCGGTGTAGAACCGCTTGCTCGCGGCGACGTCGGAGACTCCGAGCAGGAGCACGATGTCGTCGATCTGCCGGGTGGCCGGGCCAGTGTTCTTCTTCGCCGATGTCGCGACCTTCCAGATTGTCCCGTCGGGGGCGGTTACGACACCGCCGTAGCCCCAGAACCCCTTCTTTACGGGCTTGAGCACGGTCGCACCGGCGTCGAGGGCGGCGCCGATGAGCAGGTCGACGTTGGCCGGCTGGGACACGACGAGCGACAGCGTGAAGCCGCGGAAGCCGCTCGTCGGCGCCTGCGACGCGCGGAAGCGCACCTGGGTGCCGAGGCCGAAGGCGGCGCTGCCGAAGGCCTCGGCGGCGGCAGGGTCGGGCACCTCGAGAGTGACCGCCGTGATGGAAGTGGCAGCGGGAGTGACGGTGGTCATGGCTAGTCCTTTCTTGTCCGCGGACGCGGGCTGCAGCGGGGTCTTGACGCCTTGGGCTGAAGAGCCGGTCAAGGTCGGTCCTCATTTCGTGATAGTTGGACTCTCGTTTCGATAGGGGTACTATCACGAATATGAACGAAGTTGTCAAGCCCGGCCGCCCCTACCAGGGGGCCGCCCGCCAGGCGCGCACCCGCCGCACCCGGGCCGCCGTCGCCGAGGCGGCCCGCAGCCTGTTCACCGAGCGCGGCTATGCCGCGACCACCATCGAGGCGATCAGCGACCGCTCGGATACGCCGCAGCCGACGGTGTACCGGTTGTTCTCCTCCAAGCTCGGGATTCTCAAGGCCCTGCTCGACGTCTCCGTCGCGGGCGACGACCAGGCGGTGGCCATGCTCGACCGCCCGCAGGTCCGCGCGCTTCTCTCAGCCGAGGATCCGAAGGACCAGCTGGCCGGGTTCGCCGCGCTGGTCAGTGACGTGATGGCCCGCGTCGGGCCCGTTCACCGCATCCTCGCCGACGCGGCCAGATCGGACCAGGACGCCGCTTCGCTGCTCGCCGAGATCGCCCGGCAACGTCACGAGGGCCAGCGCCGCATCGCAAGCTCTCTCGCCCGCTCGGGCGCCCTGCGGCCCCGGCTCACCGAGCGCGACGCCGCCGACATCATCCACGCCCTGGCCTCTCCCGAGGTGCACGGCCTGCTCGTCTCCGACCGCGGCTGGACCAGCGAGCAGCACGAGAAATGGCTAAGGCAGATCCTCATCGACCAGCTGCTCCCCTAGGCTGTTTCGGGCTGCGTTGTGCTGGAGGCAGAGATGGAGATGGAGCGTCCGGGCGGGCTGTCGGCCATCGGCAATACGCCGGTGGTCCGGCTGGCACAGCTGGCCGGTGATTGCTGCGCCGAGGTCTGGGTGAAGATGGAGGCGGCCAATCCCACCGGCTCGTACAAGGACCGGATGGCCCTGGCGATGATCGAGGCGGCCGAGGCCGATGGCCGCCTGCGGCCGGGCCAGCTGGTCGTGGAGTACACCGGCGGGAGCACCGGCTCGTCCCTGGCGTTCGTCTGCGCGGTGAAGGGCTACCCGCTGCGGATCGTGTCTTCCGACGCGTTCGCCGATGAGAAGATCCGCACCATGCGGGCGTTCGGTGCCGAGGTCGAGCTGATCCAGAGTCCTGAGGGCATCACCCCTGGCCTGATCCCGTCGATGATGCGCAGGGCAGCCGAGATCGCCGAGCAGACCGGCGCGTTCGCCACCGATCAGTTCAACAATGCCGACATGGTTGATGGTTACCGCAGGCTCGGCGAGGAGCTGCTCGAGCAGCTTCCCGGGCCGCCGCCGGTCAGCGCGTTCTGCGGCTACGTTGGCACCGCGGGCTGCTTCCTGGGGGTCAGCCGCGCGCTGGCCGCCGGGCTGCCCGGGCTCCACCGGGTCGTCGTCGAGCCCGCCGAATCGGCCGTGCTGTCGGGCCGGCCGCCCGGCACCCACCACATCGAGGGCGGCGGCACCGGCCAGCGCCCGCCGCAGCTGTGGCCCGCCGACTACGACGAAGTCATCGCCGTCCCCGAGGCCGACGCGTTCCGGACAGCCCGCCTGGCCGCCCGCGGCGAGGGCATCTTCTCCGGGCCGTCGACCGGCGCGAACCTCGCCGCCGCGCTGGAAATCGCCCGCCGGCTCGGCCCCGGACACCGGGTGGTCACCATCCAGGTCGACAGCGGCCTGAAGTACCTCACCGGCCAGCTCTACTCCTGACCGCCGGAGATGCCTGCTACTGGGGGCGGGCGGAGAAGCTGTCGAGGAAGACGGCGGTGATGTCGTCGGCTAGCTGGCTGGTGGGGTACTCGCCGACCGGGTGGTGCCAGCGGACCGAGAGCCATACCGCGTCGCGGATCAGCCGGTAGAAGACGCGCGGGGCGATGTCGGCGCGGAAGCTGCCCTCGGCGACGCCCTTCTCGATTACCAGCAGCCAGGTGCGCTGGATGTCGGCCGCGCCGGCCAGCACGTCGGCGAACCGCGGCCGCTCGCGCAGCCAGGACCGCTCGTTCTGGTAGATGGCGGTGGCCTGGGGCTGCTCGCTGGCCACCTGGAGCGAGGTGAGCACGAGATCGTGCAGGCTCTCGGCCGGGCCCTTCCCGCTGGCGAGCACCGCGGCGTAATGATCCTGGATGGCCCGCAGGTAGCCGGTCAGGATCTCCGCGACGATCGCGTCCTTGGACTCGAAGTGGTGATACAGGCTCCCGGAGAGGATGCCGGCCGCGTCCGCGATCTCGCGGACCGTGGTCGCGCCGACGCCCTTGCGGGCGAACAACTCCGCCGCGCTGGCGAGGATGATCGCCCGGCGGTCCTGGGGCTCCTTCACGCTCGTGAGGCTATCAAGCGCTTGCTCGGCACGCTAACCGGCAGCGGCCGCCCGGTGTACTCTAATAGAACACGTTCTAGCTCGCTTGGAGGGCGGATGCGGATTGCCTACACCCCCGAGCAGGAGCGGCTGCGACGGGAGTTGCGCGACTACTTCGGACGGCTGATGACCGACGAGGTGCGCGCCGGGCTAGCCGACTCGGCCGAGGGCGACTATGGGCAGGGCGACGCCTACCGCGCGGTGGTGCGGCAGCTCGGCGCGGACGGCTGGCTGGCCCTGAGCTGGCCCGAAGAGTACGGCGGGCGCGGCGGCACCATGCTCGACCAGCTCATCTTCACCGACGAGGCCGCGATCGCGCGGGTGCCCGTGCCGTTCCTGACCATCAACACGGTGGGACCGACGATCATGCGGTTCGGCACTCCCGAACAGAAGTCGTACTACCTGCCGAAGATCGCCGCGGGCGAGATCCACTTCTCCATCGGCTACTCGGAGCCGGGGGCCGGCACCGACCTCGCGTCGCTGCGGACGACCGCGACGCGCGACCAAGACGGGTACGTGGTCGACGGCCAGAAGATGTGGACCAGCCTTATCCAGTACGCGGACTTCGTGTGGCTCGCCTGCCGGACCGATCCAGACGCGCCCAGGCACAAGGGCCTGTCGATCATCATCGTGCCGACGTCGGCACCCGGCTTCTCCTGGACGCCGGTGCGCACGATGGCGGGCGTCGTGACCAGCGCTACGTACTATCGCGCGGTGCGCGTGCCGCTGTCCGCCCTCGTCGGCGCGGAAAACCAGGGCTGGCCGCTGATTACCAACCAGCTCAACCACGAGCGGGTGGCGCTAACCTCGGCGGCGCCGGTGCTCTCCGCGCTCGCTTCGGTGCGGGAGTGGGCGCGGGACGCGAAGCTGGCGGACGGGCGGCGGGTCATCGACGCCGAGTGGGTCCGGCTCAACCTGGCCAGGGTGCACGCCAAGGCGGAGTTCCTCAAGCTCATGAACTGGCGGATCGCCTCCTCTGCCGAAGTTAACGGGGGGGCTCGTCCCCGAGGGCCAGCATCCGTCGGGCCCGCCGCGGCGTCGGCCACGAAGGTGTACGGCACCGAGTTCGCCGTGGAGGCCTACCGGCTGCTGATGGAGGTGCTCGGCGCCGGGGCGCTGGTGCGTTCCGGTTCTCCCGGTGCGGCTCTGGCCGGGCGGATCGAACGCCAGCACCGCGCCGCGCTGATCTTGACCTTCGGCGGCGGGACGAACGAGGTGCAGCGCGACATTATCGCGGCGGCCGCGCTCGGGCTGCCCGCCGCCCGCCGTTGATCCTTCAGCTCCAGGAGGGCCGTCGTGGACTTCTCGCTCAGCCAGGCGCAGACCGAGATCGCGGGACTCGCGAGAAAGATCCTTGCCGACCAGGACAGCGCGCCGCGGCAGTGGACGGACCTCGCCGCGGCCGGCGTGCTCGGCGCCGGGCTGCCCGAGCCGCTTGGCGGCGCGGGCCTTGGCTTCCTCGAGCAGTGCTCGGTGCTCGCGGAGGCCGGCCGGGCCGTTTCGCCGGTCCCCTACCTCTCGTCGCTCGTGCTCGGCGCGGGCGCGATCGCCGCGTTCGGCACCGCGGACCAGCAGCGCCGGTGGATCGCTGCGGCCGGTGACGGCTCGGTGGTGCTCACCGCCGCGCTGGCGGAGGAGGACAGCGATGACCCGGCGTCGCCGTCGACGACCGCCGAGCGAGCCGACGATGGGTGGCGGCTATCCGGGGTGAAGACGGCGGTGCCCGCCCTGCCGCGCGCCGATCTCCTGCTCGTCCCCGCGACGGTGACCGCAGGGCGAGCGGGCGAGGTAGACGGCGCCGACGGGGCCGGCGAGGTGCTGGTGTTCCTCGTCGAGCCGTCAGATCGCGGGGTCGGCATCACGCCGCAGGAACTGACGGACAGCGCGAACGGCGCGGAGGGGCCGGACGCCGGGCGCCTTGTGCTCGACGATGTCCGTATGGACGACAGCCGGGTGCTCGGCGAGCCCGGCCGGCGCGGAGAAGTGGCGGGCTGGCTGGTGGCGCGGGGCACCGTCGGACTGTGCGCCGTGCAGGCCGGCGTGGTCGGGCGGGCGCTGGAGCTGACCGCGCAGTACGCGCGCAGCCGCGAACAGTTCGGGCGGCCGATCGGGTCGTTCCAGGCGGTGGCCCAGCGCCTCGCCGACGCCTACATCGACGTGGAGGCGGTATGGCTCACAATGTGGCAGGCCGCCTGGCTGCTCGACACCCGCCGGCCTGACGACGCCGAGACGGCCGCCGCGATCGCCACCGCCAAGTTCTGGGCCGCGGACGCCGGCCACCGGGTCGCGCACACCGCCGTCCACGTACACGGCGGGACGGGCATCGACGCGTCGTATGTGCTGCACCGGTACTTCACCGCGGCCAAACGGGCCGAGTTCTCACTCGGCGGCGCCACGGCGCAGCTCCTTCGGCTCGGCGGCCTGCTGACAATGCAGGAACTCTAGCCAGGGAGTCAAGCCGGGGTCGTGGCAGCTCACCGGACCAGGCCGGCCACCTTTTCGAGCAGTCGCAGGTCGCAGCTGGCGAGGAACGTGGTGAGCACGGTTTCCTGCCAGCGCTGGATCTCGTCGGCGATCTTGGCCCAGGGGCCGATGAGCGCCACGTCCTCCACCAGCGCCGTCGGGACGGCGGCGATCGCGGCCTTCTTGTCTCCGGCCAGGTAGTGATCCTGGATCGCCCTCGCCTGCCCCTCGTAGCCCATCCGGGCGAAGACCTCGTAGTGGAAGTTCACGCCGCGGGCGCCCATACCGCCGATGTACAGCGCGAGTGCGGGCCGCAGCCGGTCGGCGGCCCGCTCCACGTCATCGTCCGGGACGATGCCGAGCGGGCCGCCGACGACGTCGAACGTCGCGGCCGAGTGGCGCGCGCCCGGGCGGCCGAAGCCCTCGGCGAGGGCCGTGGCGTAGAAGTCGTTCATCGCCGGGGAAAAGAACATGGGCAGCCAGCCGTCGGCGATCTCGGCGGCCAGGGCCACGTTCTTCGGCCCCTCGGCACCGAGGTAGACGGGAATCACGGTACGGAACGGGTGCAGGATCGAGCGCAACGGCTTGCCGAGGCCTGTACCGCCCGCCAGCGGAAGCTGGTAGTGCTTCCCGTCGTAGCTGACCGGCTCCGCGCGGGCGATGACCTTGCGCAGGATGTCCACGTACTCCCTGGTGCGCTCGAGCGGGCGCGGGTACGGCTGGCCGTACCACCCCTCCACCACCTGCGGGTTGCTGGTGCCGATGCCGAGCATGACGCGGCCCTTGGTGAGGTGATCCATCGTCATCGCGGTCATCGCCAGGGTGGCCGGGGGCCGTGCCGACAGCTGCGAGACCGCCGTGCCCAGCTGGACGCGCGAGGTCCGTGAGCCATACCAGGCCAGCGGCGTCCACGCGTCGCTGCCGTAGGCCTCCGCCGTCCAGACCTGGTCGATGCCGAGGCGCTCGGCGGCGTCGAACTGCTCCGCCGCGCCCGCTGGCGGCCCCGCGCCCCAGTAGCCGGCGGTGACCGCGAGCCTCATCCCAGTCCGCCAAGCCGCCGCAGGGTCTCGTCCATCTCGGCGACGAGGGACTCGATCACCGCGGCGACCGGGCGGATCTCGCTGATCCGGCCCACCACCTGCCCGGCGGGCATCGGCACCACGTCCGGCTGCCCGGAGCGCATGAGCCGCTGGTGCGCGCCGGCGACCAGCAGGTTCTGCAGCGGCATGCGCAACGGCTCCGGGGCATCTGGCTGCTCCCACGCGGCCGTCCAGCGGTTCTTCAGCAGCCGGGCGGGCTTGCCGCTGTAGATGCGCGACCGGACGGTGTCCGAGGACGTGGCCGCCAGCAGCGCCTGCTGCACCGCGGGCGCGGACGTCATCTGCGCGTACTCGCGGGTGAGCAGCCAGGCCGAGCCCATCCAGGCGCCGGCGGCGCCGAGGGCGAGCGCGGCGGCGACCTGCCGGCCGCAGCCAATCCCGCCCGCGGCGAGTACCGGCACCCGGTCGCCGACCGCGTCGACGATCTCCGGGATGAGCACCATGCTGCCGATCTCGCCGGTATGGCCGCCGGCCTCGTAGCCCTGCGCGACCACGATGTCCACGCCGTTCGCGACCTGCGCTTGCGCGTGCTTCGGCGCCCCGGCGAGCGCCGCGACCAGCATGCCGTGCTCGTGGGCGGCGGCGATGACGTCCGGCGGCGGCGAGCCGAGCGCGTTCGCGATCAGCCGGGCGGGGTGGGCCAGCGCCACCTCGACGTGCTTGCGGGCGACCGAGTGTAGCCAGCCGAGCACGCCGTCGGCGTCCGGCGCGCCGTCGGGCAGCGGCGGCACGCCGAGCGCGAGCAGCGTCCGCTCGACGAAGTCCCTGTGCACCTGCGGGATCATCGCTTCCAGGTCGCTGGCGGCCGCCTCCACGGGCACCCTGGCGGGCATGACCACGTCGACGCCATAGGGCCGCCCGCCGGTGTTCGCGTCCATATAGTCCAGGGCCGCGTCAAGCTCGGCCGGGTCGTTGAACCGCACGCAGCCGAGCACGCCGAGGCCGCCGGCCCGGCTGACCGCCGCGGCGACCTGCTCGGACGGGCTGAAGCCGATGATCGGTTGCTCGATGCCGAGCAGGTCGCAAACCGGTGTCCGCACGGAGAGCTCCTCTATTTCTGATCGTCGAGGTTCACGGACGTCGCCGCCACGGCACCAGAACAGGAGGTCTCATCAGGCCCTCTCTGGTTGCGCCGGCGTGGCGGGGGGATGCTCGCCGGCGTAGCGGTGGGCCCAGCGGTAGTCGGCCTTGCCCGACACGGTGCGGCCGATCGAGTCCACGAACCAGACGGTGCGCGGCGCCTTGTAGCCGGCCAGCCGGCCGTGCACGTGCGCCTGGAGCGCCGCCGCGTCCGCGGCGGCGCCGGTTCTGAGCTGGACAAGCGCGGCCACCCGCTGGCCGAGCCGGTCGTCGGGCACGCCGATGACCAGTGCGTCGAACACGTCGGGATGGGACTTCAGCGCGCCCTCGACCTCTTCCGGGTAGACCTTCTCGCCGCCCGTGTTCACGCACGTGTTGCCCCGGCCGAGCAGGGTGATCGAGCCGTCTTCCTCCACCCGGGCCCAGTCGCCGGGCACCGCGTAGCGCCTGCCGTTCACCTCGGCGAACATCTCCGTGGTCTTGACTGGGTCGTTGTAGTAGCCGAGCGGGACGTGCCCGCCGCGGGCCAGCCTGCCGGCCTGCCCGGGCCCGCACACGCCGCCCGCCTCGTCGATCACGATGACGTCGGGGCCCGCCGTGACCGTGGGGCCGCCGTGCTGCTCGTCGTCCGCGCTGACGAACGCGATGCCCGCGAAGCCGGTCTCTGTCGAGCCGATCGCCTCGCTGATGAACACGTTGGGCAGCGCCCGCGTGCACGCCTCCTTGACCGGGGGCGAGAAGAGCGCGGCCGTGGAGTTGAGCGACACCAGCGAGGACGTGTCGTAGCCGCCGGCGGCCAGTGCCTCCATCAGCGGCCTTGCCATCGCGTCGCCGATCATGGAAAGCACGTTGACCTGGTGCCGCTGCACCGCTTCCCATACCGCGTGCGGATCGAACTTCGGCAGGATCACCGCCGTGTCCCCGCCGAACAGGCACGCGAGCGTGGCCACCATGGCGGCGCCGTGGATGAGCGGGGCCGGCGCCATGCGGACCATGCCGTTGTCGCCGACGCCCGCGCGGGACTGCGCCCACTCGTCCTCGAGCGGCTCGCCGGTGAGGAAGTCGATGCCGCCGCCAAGCGTGCGCCAGATGTCCTCATGGCGCCACATGACGCCCTTCGGCTGTCCGGTGGTGCCCCCGGTGTAGATGATGTAGACGTCATCGGGGCTGCGCGGGCCGAAGTCGCGGGCAGCGGACTCGGCCGCGGCCGCCTCGGCGTAGTTCCCGCCGATCACCACGCGCGGCAGCCCGGCGGGCGCGACGGCATCGACGACCGGCGCCAGGTCCTTGTCGTGGACGAGGACGGCCAGGCCCGCGTCTTCCAGGTGGTACGCGAGCTCTCGCGCCAGGTACCGGTAGTTGATGTTGATCACTACGGCCCGCAGCTTGATGGTGGCGAGCAGCGTCGCGACGGTCTCGATGGAGTTGCGGGCGTACAGGCCGACGTGGCCGCCCGGGCCGACCCCGAGGGCGGCCAGATGGTGCGCCACCCGGTTGGCCTCGTCTTCCAGCCCGCTGTAGGTGACCTCCCGGTCGCCGCAGATCAGCGCGACCCGCTGCGGGAAGGTGTCGACGGCATGCTCGAACAGGTCGGCCATGTTCAGCGCCATGGGTAGAAATTAGAACGTGTTACTGTTTTTAGCAAGACCTGACCGTCACTCCGGGAGGCAGAGTTTGAGCGAGTCGGCCAGCGAGCAGCCGCACGCGCTGATCGAGCAGCGCGAGCACGTGCTCATCGTCACGATGAACCGGCCCGAGGCGCGCAACGCGCTCAGCTCGGCGATGATGACGCTCATGCGCCAGGCCTGGGACCGGGTCGACGCCGATCCGGACATCCGGGCGTGCGTGCTGACGGGGGCGGGCGGCGCGTTCTGCGCGGGCGCCGACCTCAAGGCGATGACCAGCGACCATCCCGGCTCGCGGCTCGGCGACTTCGACCTCGCGGTGATCGAGCCGCTGCTCAAGGGGCGCCGCCTGACCAAGCCGCTGATCGCCGCGGTGGAGGGGCCTGCCATCGCCGGCGGCACCGAGATCTTGCAGGCGACCGACATCCGGGTGGCCGGAGAGAGCGCGCGGTTCGGCGTTTCCGAGGCCCGCTGGGGCCTGTTCCCGCTTGGCGGCTCCGCGGTGCGGCTGACCCGGCAGATCCCCTACACGCTCGCCGCCGACCTGCTGCTTACCGGGCGGCACATTACGGCCGCCGAGGCGCTGTCCATCGGGCTCATCGGGCACGTCGTGCCGGACGGGCAGGCTCTGGACAAGGCGCTCGAGATCGCCGCCGCCATCGCCGCCAACGGCCCGGTCGCCGTGCGCGCGATCTTGCGCGCCATGCGGGAGACCGAGGGCCTAGCGGAGAACGACGCGTTCGCGCTCGAGGCCAAGATCGGCGCCGCCGTGTTCGCCAGCGACGACGCGCGCGAAGGGCCGCGCGCCTTCGCCGAGAAGCGCCGCCCGCAGTTCCGCGACGCGTGACAGGACCGCGCTGAACGCCCTCCTGGCGCGGTCGCAGGCGTCACCCTATCCGTTCGCCTGCCCGGCCGCGTACGGCAAGTCGACCGTGTCGACATAGCCGGACCAGCGGAGGGTGAACTGCCAGCACCCTGCCGCTGGATGACTATCGCTGTTCGTTCCTAGATCGCGCGGTCGCGGCCGGCCCAGTAGGGGTCGCGCAGGCGGCGCTTGTAGAGCTTGCCGTTGGGGTCGCGCGGCAGTTCCGCGGCGTAGTCGATGGTCCTTGGCAGTTTGTACCTGGCGATCCGGCCGTCGAGGAAGGCCAGCAGTTCCGCGGTCAGGTCCGGTCCTGCCTGGCGGCCGTCCGCGGGCTGCACGACGGCCTTGATCTCCTCGCCCCATTCCTCGTGCGGAATGCCGAACACGGCCACGTCGGCGACCGCCGGGTGACAGGACAGCTCGGCCTCGATCTCCGCCGGGTAGATGTTGACCCCGCCCGAGATGATCATGTCTCCCTTGCGGTCGCAGAGGTAGAGGTAGCCGTCGGCGTCCAGGTAGCCGATGTCTCCCACCGTGAACATGCCCCGCGCGCGGGCGGCGAGGGTCTTCTCCCTGTCCTTGTGGTAGTCGAAGGTCGAGGCGCCCATCCGCAGGTAGACGAGGCCCGGCTGGCCGGCCGGTAGGTCGTCGCCGCACTCGTCGAGTATCCGGACCTCGGAGCCAAGCCAGGGCCTGCCGACCGATCCCGGCCGTTTCAGCCACTCGTCAGCGGTGATGCCGGTGCCGCCGCCCTCGGTGGCCGCGTAGTACTCGACGATCACCGGCCCCCACCAGTCGATCATCTTCCGCTTGACTTCCTGCGGGCACGGCGCGGCGCTGTGGATCGCGGCGCGCATGGAGCCGACGTCGTACGCCGACCTGACCTGCTCGGGCAGCGCGTGCAGCCGCCTGAACTGCGTCGGCACCATGTGCGTGTGGGTCACCCGGTGCCGCTCGATGAGCGCGAGCGTGGCCTCCGGGTCGAACCCGTCCATGAGCACGACCGGATGGCCGAGCTGGAGTGAGATCGTCGCGAAGTTGAGCACCGCCGTGTGGTACAGCGGCGAGCAGCACAGGTGCACGTTGCCGTCGAACGGCGCCAGGCCGAACAGGCCGAAGAACCAGGCGCTGGCGGCCGGGACGGTGTCCGGGTCCTGGCCGGTGAGCACGCGCCGCACGCCCTTGGGACGGCCCGAGGTGCCCGACGTGTAGACCATGGGGGCGCCCTGGGTGCGCTGGTCCGGGCGGCCCGCGTCGTCCGCGCCCAGGCCGGACAGCGAGGTGAACCCGGCGATCTCGCCGACCGCGAACCTGGCGGCGGCAGCGATCTCCGCCTGATCCGCCGCCGCCGCCGCGACGGCGGCGAACCGCTCGTCCGCCACGAACGCGGCCGCGCCGCTGTCGCCGAGTATGTAGGCGACCTCGGCGGCGGCCAGGTGCCAGTTGACCGGCACCACGTACAGCCCGGTCTCCATCGCGGCGAAGAACAACGCGAGGGCCGCGGAACTGTTGGACAGCATCCCGGCCACGCAGTCGCCTGAGCGAAGGCCGAGCGCCCGCAGGCCGCGGCCGATCTGGTCGGCCCGGCCGGCCAGTTCGGCGTAGCTGACGATCGTGCCGTCCGGCTCGATCACCGCCGGGCGGTCCGGTGCCTGCGCTGCGATGGTCCACAAGCCGGTGTCAGTCAAGGGACTGTCAGTCACGGAACCCAATTTAGAACGTGTTCTAAACTGGGACAAGCCATGAACTGCAACACGTTCTACAATGAGGCGGTGACAGCTACCCCGCTACGGGCGCCGATGGAGATCGCGTTCGACTACACGCGGTCGCTCGGGCCGGTGCTCGGCCAGTTCATGACCGCGCTCAGGGAAGGGCGCGTCCTGGGGGCGCGCAGCGCGGACGGCACCGTGCACTCGCCGCCGTTCGAGTATGACCCGGTTACCTCCCTGCCGCCGCGGGAACTGGTCGCGGTCGGCCCGTCCGGGACGGTGCTGACCTGGACGTGGCTGGACACGCCGCTGTCCGGGCAGCCGCTCGACCGGCCGTTCGGGTGGGCGCTCATCCGGCTGGACGGCGCGGATACCGCGATGCTGCACGCGGTCGACGCCGGGTCCGCCGCCGCGATGCGGACCGGGATGCGGGTGCGGCCGCGCTGGGCCGGCGAGCGGGTCGGCAGCATCAGGGACATCGCATGCTTTGAGCCATGCGATGATGCGCCCGCGGCTGTTCAGCCCTCGGCGGAGGGCGCGGAGGGCACCGCTCCGGTGACGATGACCGTCACCCCGATCCGGCTGCGCTATGAGCACACCGCCTCGCCCGGGGAGAGCACCTACCTGAGGGGCCTGGCCGAAGGCCGGCTGACCGGGCAGCGGTGCCCCGCGTGCGGGAAGGTGTACACCCCGTCCCGCGGGACCTGCCCGGTTGACGGCGTGCCCGCCGACGAAGAGGTCGACCTGCCGGACACCGGGACCGTCACCACCTTCTCCATCGTTAACGTGGCCTACCCCGGCCAGCAGGTCACGCCGCCGTACGTGGCGGCGGCGGTGCTGCTCGACGGGGCGGACATCGCCTTCCAGCACCTCATACTCGGCTGCGAGCCCGGCGAGGTGCGGATCGGCAAGCGGGTGCGCGCGGTGTGGCGTCCGCGAGACGAATGGGCACCGTCGGCCTCCACCATCAGCCACTTCACGCCGAGCGGCGAGCCGGACGCCCCCTACGAGACCTACGCGAGGCATATATGACCGAGGTGGCCGTCGTCGGCTTCGCCCAGTCGCCCTGCCGGGTTCGCGAGGACGCGACCACCGGCGGGGTGGAGATGCTGGTGCCGATCTTCGCGGAGGTGTACGCCGCTACCGGACTGACCAAGGGCGACATCGGGTTCTGGTGCTCGGGGTCATCTGACTATCTGGCCGGGCGGGCGTTTTCCTTCGTGCAGGCGGTGGACGCCATCGGGGCCGTCCCGCCGATCATGGAATCGCACGTGGAAATGGACGGCGCCTGGGCGCTGTACGAGGCGTGGGTGAAGATCATGTCCGGCGAGGCGGAGATCGCGCTGGCGTACGGCTTCGGCAAGTCCTCGGGAGCCGAGTTGCGGCGGGTGCTCGCGCTGCAGCTGGACCCCTATGTGGTCGCCCCGCTGTGGCCGGACGCGGTGTCGGTCGCGGCGCTGCAGGCGCGGCTGGGCATCGAGGCCGGGCTGTGGACCGAGAAGGACATGGCGGAGGTCGCGGCGCGCTGCCGTGCGGCCGCGGTTTCGAACCCGGCCGCGCAGGTGTCCGGGGACGTGCTGGTTGAGGACCTGCTCGGTGCGCCCTACGTCGCCGACCCGCTACGGGCGCACGACTGCGCGCCGGTGGGCGACGGCGCCGCAGTCGTCATCCTCGCCGCCGGCGCGCGGGCGCGCGAGCTGTGCCAGCGGCCGGCCTGGATCACGTCGTTCAGGCACCGGATCGAATCGGGATCGCTCGGCGCCAGGGACCTGCTGAGCGCGGGCATCGGCGGCGGCCTCGGGCCGGACCGCCTCGCCGGGCGGCCGGTTCAGGTCGCCGAGCTGCACGCGCCCTTCACCCATCAGGAGATCCTGCTGCGCCGGGCGCTCGGCCTGGACGGCGAGACCGAGGTCAACCCGTCGGGCGGCGCGCTCTGCGGCAACCCGATGTTCGCCGCGGGGCTCGCTCGGATCGGCTGCGCGGCACGGGCGATCATGTCCGGGCACGCGTCATCGGCACTGGGGCACGCGACCAGCGGGCCCGCACTGCAGCAGAACCTCGTCTGCACCATGGAGGCACGGTGACAACTGGAGGCACGGGGAAAGTGCAGGCCGCGGTGCTCGGCGTGGGCCAGACCAGGCACAAGTCCAAGCGCACCGACGTGTCGATGGCGGGACTGTGCCGGGAGGCGGCGGACCGCGCGCTTGCCGACGCCGGGCTCACCTTCGCCGACATCGACGCGGTCGTGGTGGGAAAGGCGCCTGACCTGTTCGAGGGCGTGATGATGCCCGAGCTGTACCTGGCGGACGCGCTCGGCGCGGTCGGCAAGCCGCTGCTGCGGGTGCACACCGCGGGCTCGGTCGGCGGCGCCACCGGCATCGTCACGGCCAACCTGGTGCAGGCGGGCATCCACCGGCGGGTGCTCGGGCTGGCGTGGGAGAAGCAGTCGGAGTCCAACGCCATGTGGGCGCTGTCGATCGCGCCGCCGTTCAGCATCCAGGTGGTGGCCGGCGCCGGCGGGTACTTCTCGCCGCACATCCGCGCCTACATTCGCCGCAGCGGCGCGCCGCCGGACATCGGGGCGATGGTCGCGGTCAAGGACCGGCGCAACGGCGCGCTTAACCCGTACGCCCACCTGCAGCAGCCGGACATCACGCTGGAGTCGGTGCAGGCCTCCCCCATGCTCTGGGACCCGGTGCGGTACGACGAGACCTGCCCGTCGTCGGACGGCGCCTGCGCCGTGGTCATCGGCGACGAGGAGGCCGCCCTGGCCAGCCAGGGGCCCGTGGCGTGGATCCGGGCGACCGCGATGCGGACCGAGCCGACGATGTTCGCGGGCAAGGACCCGGTGAACCCGGCGGCGGGCCTCGCGGCCGCGGCCGCGCTCTGGCGGCAGGCCGGGATCACGTCACCGATCGACGAGATCGACGTGGCCGAGATCTACGTGCCGTTCTCCTGGTTCGAGCCGATGTGGCTGGAGAACCTTGGCTTCGCCGAGCCCGGCGAAGGCTGGCGGCTGACCGCGGCGGGCGAGACCGCGCTCGGCGGGAAGCTGCCGGTCAACCCCTCAGGCGGGGTGCTGTCGTCGAACCCGATCGGTGCCTCAGGACTGCTCCGCTTCGCCGAGGCAGCCATGCAGGTGATGGGCAAGGCGGGCGCGCACCAGGTGGCCGGGGCACGGACCGCGCTCGGGCACGCCTACGGCGGCGGGTCGCAGTACTTCTCGATGTGGGTGGTCTCCAGCACTAAATCCGGTAGCTGACCGGCAGGTGCTTGATGCCGTTGAGCCAGCCGGAGCGCAGCCGCTCCGGCTGGCCGGCCGGGCGGATGTCCGGCATTGCGTCGGCGATGGCGTTGAAGATCAGCCCGATCTCAAGCTTGGCGAGGCTGGCGCCCAGGCAGTAATGCGCGCCGAACCCGCCAAGGCCGACGTGCGGGTTGGGGTCGCGGAGGATGTCGAACCGCTCCGGATGGTCGAAGACGTCCTCGTCGAAGTTCGCTGACCGGTAGAACAGGCCGACCCGCTGCCCCTGCCTGATCCGCTCTCCGCCGAGCTCGGTGTCGGCGAGCGCGGTGCGCTGGAACACCGTGACCGGCGTGCCCCACCTGATGATCTCGTCGGCCGCCGTCTCCGGCCGCTGCGCCTTGAACAGCTCCCACTGGTCGGGGTTGTCGAAGAAGGCCTGCATGCCGTGGGAGATCGCGTTGCGGGTGGTCTCGTTGCCCGCCACCGCGAGCATCAGCACAAAGTAGCCGAACTCGTCCGACGACAGCTGCTCACCGTCGATCTCCGCGTTGACCAGCTTGGTGATGATGTCGTCGCGCGGGTTCGCCGCCCGGTCCTCGGCCATCTCCATGGCGTACGCGAGCAGCTCCATCGCCGCCTCGATCCCCTCGGCCGCATACTCCGGGTCATCCGAGCCGACCATCTGGTTGGACCACTGGAAGATCTTCTTCCTGTCCTCCTGCGGAACGCCGATCAGCTCCGCGATCGCCTGCAGCGGCAGCTCGCAGGCGACGTCCGTGACGAAGTCGCCGGTTCCCTCGGCCAGCGCCGTGGCGACGATCCGCCCGGCGCGCTCGCGCAGGTTGTCCCGCATGCCGCGGACCGCCTTCGGCGTGAAGCCGCGGGACACGATGCCGCGCACCTTGGTGTGCTCCGGCGGGTCGATGTTGAGCAGGATCACCCGCTGCATCTCGATCGCGTCCCTGGTGATGCCCTCATGGAACCGGATCAGCGCGGTGTTCTCCCAGCTGGAGTACAGGTCGCTGCGCCTGGAGGCCTCGAGGATGTCGGCGTGCCTGGTCACCGCCCAGTAGCCGTCGTCATCGAAGCCCGCGGAGCCGCGGCGCTGGGCGTTCCACCAGACCGGGGCCGCCCGGCGCAGCTCGGCGAATTCCTCGGCCGGAACCCGGCTGGCGTAGAGGTCAGGGTCGGTGAAGTCGAAGCCCTGCGGGATGTCCGGTCCGGCCATGACCGCCTCCAGGTGATGCCCGAAATTGAAACATGTTCTATTTTAGGTAGGGTACACGGGCTTGTCCGACTGAACCATAGCCAGTAACGCGTTCCATCGATGGGAAGGTGATCGTGGTGGGTACCGCGGTGATCGTCGAGGCTGTGCGCACTCCGATAGGCAGGCGCGGCGGGGTGCTCGCGGGCCTGCACGCCGCGGAAATCCTCGGCGCCGCGCAGGTCGCGCTGCTCGACCGGGCCGGCCTGGACCCCGCGGCGGCCGAGCAGGTCGCCGGCGGCTGCGTGACGCAGGCAGGCGAGCAGTCGAACAACGTCACGAGGACCGCGTGGCTGCACGCCGGCCTGCCGTACCAGACGGGCTGCCTGACCCTCGACGCCCAGTGCGGTTCCGGGCAGCAGGCCGTTCACCTGATCGCCGGCCTCATCGCGGCCGGCGCGATCGGCGTCGGCGTCGGCTGCGGGGTGGAGGTCATGTCGCGGGTGCCGCTGCGCTCGAACGTGGGCACCGGGGTCGGGACGCCTCGGCCGGACACCTGGGACATCGACCTGCCGAACCAGTTCGTCGCCGCGGAGCGGATAGCCGGACGCCGCGGCCTGACGCGCGCGGAGATCGACGCCTTCGGCCTGCGCTCGCAGACGCTGGCTCAGGCCGCCTGGGCCCAGGGGCGCTTCGGCCGGGAGATCACGCCGCTGAAGGCGTCGGGCGGGCTGGTCGACAGGGACGAGGGCCTGCGGGCGACCAGCCTGGACGCGCTGGCCCGGCTCACTCCGGTGGTTGAGGGCGGGCTGCACACGGCGGGGACGTCCTCGCAGATCTCCGACGGCGCGGCCGCCGTGCTGCTGGCCGACGCCGGCCGGGCGCGGGCGCTCGGCCTGCGGCCGCGCGCCAGGATCGTCGCCCAGTGCCTTATCGGCGCGGAACCGTACTACCACCTTGACGGTCCGGTCGCGGCGACGGAGCGGGTCCTGGCGGCCAGCGGCATGACGCTCGCGGACATCGACCTGTTCGAGGTCAATGAGGCGTTCGCTTCCGTGGTGCTGTCGTGGCGGCGCGTGCTGCGGCCCGACGAGGACAAGGTAAACGTCAACGGCGGGGCGATCGCCCTGGGGCACCCGGTGGGCGCGACCGGCGCCCGGCTGATCACTTCCGCGCTGCACGAGCTTGAGCGGCGCGACGCGAGCACCGCCCTGATCAGCATGTGCGCCGGCGGGGCCATGGCCACCGCCACCATCATCGAGCGCGTGTGACGCCGCATCCGCGACTCGCGCTGAAATCCCCCGATCGGAGGGATGCCAGGCCGCCTTGCGGGGGGTGACGGTGGACGGGTACACGTGAACTGGCGCGAAGGAGACTTTCGTGGATCGGTACCCGGACATCAGTGAGCACGGGCTCATCGGCGACCTGCAGACAGCCGCGCTGGTAACAAGCGACGGCACCGTGGACTTCTTCTGCTGCCCCCGTTTCGACTCACCGAGCGTCTTCGCGTCGCTGGTCGACGCGGAGCGCGGCGGCCACTTCAGCATCAAGCCGGCCGCCGACGGCTACGTGACCAAACAGCTCTACTTTCCCGACACCGCGATGCTTATCACCCGGTTCATGACGAAGGACGGGGTCGGCGAGGTACTCGACTTCATGCCGGTCATCGAGGGCGCACCCACGGACCGGCACCGGCTGGTCCGGCACCTGCGGGTGGCCCGCGGCACCATGCGGTTCGAGCTGCAGATCCAGCCCCGGTTCAACTACGGCCGCGCCAAGCACACGGTCGAGCTGGCGGAGGAGGGCGCGGTGTTCCGCGCCGACGACGGGATGGTGCTGACGCTGCACGTCGCGGGCATGCGCGAGACACCCAGCGAGAGGGCCAAGGTGGAACAGGCCGGCGACGGGCTGCGCGCGGTGTTCGAGATGCGCGAAGGCGAGAGCGGGCGCGGTGTGATGCTCGAGTCGGCGGGCGGGAAGCCGAAGGCCATGACGGCCGCCGAACTGGACCAGATGGCCGACGACACCGCGGCCTACTGGAAGTCCTGGGTAGGCCGTTCCACCTACCAGGGACGCTGGCGGGAGATGGTCAGCCGCTCGGCGATGACCCTCAAGCTGCTGACCTATGAGCCGACCGGCGCGCCGGTAGCCGCCGCGACGTTCGGGCTGCCCGAGCAGACCGGCGGCGAGCGGAACTGGGACTACCGGTTCACCTGGATCAGGGACGGTTCCCTGACCATGCACGCCCTGGCCAACCTGGGCTACCTGGTGGAAGCCGGCCGATTCAACCTGTGGCTGCGCGACCGGGTCGCCGAGCAGGCCGGGAGCGCCTCCGGCCCGCTGAAGATCATGTACCGGGTCGACGGGACATCCGATCTGGTGGAGGAGACCCTGGAGCACTTCGAGGGCTGGCGTGGCTCGCGGCCGGTCCGCATCGGCAACGGCGCCGCCGACCAGCTGCAGCTGGACATCTACGGCGAGGCGCTCGACGCGCTCTATTACTTCGCTGAGCAGGGCGCGCAGATCGGCCACCGCGGCTGGCAGGAACTGTCGCAGATCGTCGACTGGGTCGCGGACAACTGGGACCAGCCCGACGAGGGGGTCTGGGAAACCCGCGGCGGCCGCAAGGACTTCACCTACGGCCGGTTCCAGTGCTGGGTAGCCCTCGACCGCGCGATCCGGCTGGCCGGGGACACCGGACGGCCCTCCAATCTGGCCAAGTGGGTGGTCGAACGAGACCGCCTGTACAACCAGATCATGGACCGCGGCTGGAACAAGAACGTCGGCGCGTTCACCCAGCATTACAGCACCGACGTGCTCGACTCCGCGCTGCTGTTCATGCCGCTCGAAGGCTTCGTCGCACCCCAGGACCCGATGTGGCAGTCCACGCTGCGCGCCATGGACAAGCAGCTGGTCTCCGACAGCCTCGTCTACCGGTACAACCCCGCAGCCTCGCCCGACGGGCTGCACGGCGACGAGGGCACCTTCTCCCTGTGCACCTTCCTCTACGTCGACGCCCTGGCCCGCTCCGGGCGACTGGACGATGCCATCCTCACCTTCGAGAAGATGCAGACCTACGGCAACCACCTGGGCCTGTTCTCCGAGGAGATCGGGCCAACCGGCGACCAGCTCGGCAACTTCCCGCAGGCGTTCACCCATCTGTCGCTGATCAACTCCGCGCTCACCCTCAACCGCGAGCTCGAGCGGCGCGCCGCCCACCCAGAGCGGATCGCCGCCATCGAGCAGCTGGCCGCATCCGTCTGACGACGGGTCGGGGTGAGCCATGCAGCTGCATGGCTCACCCCGGTCGCAGCTCATGACAGAGGCAGCCACGGGCCCCGATCGGGCTGAAGCCGGGAGCGCGCTGAGAACACCCCGGGCGGCGTCAGTCGCCGGCATCATCTTCTCCGTCCTCCTGATCACCGCGCTAACGCTGCTGCGGCTCTCGGCCCCGCCCAGTCCCGCCGTCGCCGGGACGTGGCTGACCGATTCCGCGCACCGTACCGCGCTGGCCATCGGGCTTAACCTCGTCCCGTTTGCCGGGATTGCCTTCTTGTGGTTCATGGGGGTGGTGCGCGACAGGATCGGCGAACGCGAGGACCGCTTCTTCTCGACCGTGTTCCTCGGCAGCGGCCTGTTGTTCGTTGGCATGCTGTTCGTGGGCGCGGCCGTGGCCGGCAGCCTCGTGGCGAGCGCAACATCGACGGCGCTGCCGGGCACCCTGGCGCTGGGCCGCAACGTCACCACGAGCCTGCTGAACGTCTACTCCATGCGGATGGCGGCGGTGTTCACGCTCACCACGGTGACCATCGCGCGCCGCACCAGGATCGTCTCCCGGTGGGTCACCCTGGCAGGGCTGGCTTGTGCGGTGGTGCTGCTGGTCGGGATAGGGATCAGCCCGTGGGCGGAATTGGTGTTCCCCGCCTGGATCCTGGCGCTGAGCTTGGATATTCTCCGCGCCGGCCATGACCACTGACCAGGTCTTGACCGGGGTGAGTCTCATCGTGGTGCTCGCGGTGGGCTCGCAGGTGCTGGCCAGCCGGCTGCGTATCCCGGCACTGATCGTCATGCTTCCGGCGGGATTCATTGCCGGGCTGCTGACCAGCGACGTCAATCCGAGCCGGCTCCTCGGGCCCGCGTTCCAGCCGAGCCGCCCTGGAGCTCGGGGCCATCCTGGTTGTATCGGGCCCCACGGTCGTCATCCCGCTGCTCGCCTTCGTCCGCCCGGTGGAACGGCTGCAGCGGGTGCTGGCCTGGGAGGGGTCGCTGATCGACCCGGTGGGCGGCATTCTCGGCGCCGTCGTACTGCACGGCGTGCTCGCGGGCACGCACAGGCACCTCGGCAGCCAGCTCGGCCTGTTCTAGGCATCGGCCTGGCCGGAGCGATCGCGGGCACCGCGGCCCTGTGGCTGCTGCTGCGCGTGCTCGAGCTCGGCGAAGTGCTAGGCACGAGCGCCCAGCTCGCGGTCGTCGTCGGCGTCGCGGCGGGCTGTGACATCCTCCGCGACGACGCGGGACTGATCGCCGCGATCATCATGGGCGTGGCGGTGGCGAACATGCGCTCGTTTGACATGCCGGCGCGCCGCCCGTTCTTCGAGACGCTCGTGCAACTGGTCATCGGGCTGCTGTTCGTCTCGATCTCCGCGACCATCACCCCGGCGTCGCTGCGCCACCTGGTGCTGCCGACGATCGGCCTGGTCGCGGTGCTCGTGCTCGCCGTGCGGCCGATCGTGGCCGCGCTCGCCACGCCGCGGACCGAACTGAGCCGCGGCGAGCGCGCGTTCACCGGCTGGATGGCACCGCGCGGCATCGTCGCGGCGGCGACCGCGACAACGTTCTCCGCGACGCTGTCCGCGCACGGGGTCGGGGGTGCGTCGAAGATCCTGCCCGTTACCTTCCTGGTCATCGCGGTAACGGTGGCCGTCTATGGCTTGTCGGCCGCACCGGTCGCGCGCGCCGTTGGCGTACTGAACAAGCCGCGGGCCCGGACGCTGCTCGTCGGGGGCGCCCCGTGGGTGGTCGAGCTTGGCTGTGCGCTGCAATCCACTGGCCTTGACGTGCTGGTGTGGGCCGGGCATGAGGACGAGCGGGCACACATCAGGAAGGCGCATCTCGAGCTGGCCCAAGGCGAGCTGCTCGCGTCCGCCACCGGGCAGGGCGCGCAGCTCGAGGGAGTGACCGCGGTGCTCCTGCTCACCGACGAGGACGACTTCAACGCGCTGGCGTCGACCGTGCTGCGGGCCGGGGAAGAAGGCGAAGTCCAGGTGTACCGGCTGGGTCCGCCCAGCCAAGCGCACGGGGTCGTGGCGCCGTTCATGGGCGGGGACATCCTGTTCGCCGACGACCTCAGCCGCACGGCGCTCGCTGCCCGGTACGCCGACGGTGCGCGGATAATCGCCCGCCCGGCTGACCACCACCCCGTCCCGGACGGCTCTGACCTGCTATTCGTGTTGCGCGGCGATGGCCATCTGGAGCCGGCGACCCGCACCGCCCAGCCGTCGCCGCGGCCCGGAGAAACCGTTGTCCTGCTCAGCCAGGGCCGGGTTAGCACACCCCGCTGAAGCCGCCTATACCTTCATCAGGGCGATGACCGGCGACTCTCGCGCGATCAGCATGGCAGTGGAGGCCCGAAGATCGTACGGAGCAACGAAAGGTCGGGGTGAGCCATGGCCGAGGCGTCCGGCAGCCGCCGGGTAGTGATCGTTGGCGGCGGGTTCGCCGGCTTGTTCGCGGCGCGGGCGCTCAGCCGCGCGCCGGTCCAGGTGACTCTGCTCGACCGCGCTGAGCATCATCTATTTCAGCCGATGCTGTACCAGTACGCCACCGGCATCGTGTCTGAGGGGAAGATCGCGACACCGTTGCGGGAACTGCTGAAGAAGCGCGGCAACGTGGAGTTCATGGTGGCCGAGGTGACCGGGATCGACGCGGACAGCCGCAAGGTACTGGCGCGGCGGCCGCTTGGCGAGCCGATCGAACTCGGCTACGACTATCTCATCCTGGCCGCCGGCGTCCGGCAGTCCTATTTCGGGCATGACGAGTACGCCGCGGTCGCGCCCGGAATGAAGACCATTGAGGACGCCAGGAAGATCCGCCGCCGGGTGTTCGGGTCGTTCGAAATGGCCGAGTCCGCCGACGACCCCGCGGAACGCGCCAAATGGCTCACCTTTGCCCTGGTGGGCGCGGGACCCACCGGGGTGGAACTGGCCGGGCAGATCCGGGAGGTCGCCACCAAGACGCTGCGCCGCGAGTACCGGCATATCCGGCCGGAGGACGCCAAGGTCATGCTGTTCGACGGCGGGAGCGCCCCGCTGGCGGCGTTCGGGCCGAAACTGTCCGCGCTGGCCGCCCGCCAGCTGCGCAAGCTGGGGGTCGAGATGCACATGGGCTCGCTGGTCACCCATGTGGACGCTGATGGCCTGGACGTCAAGGATCACGAGGGCAACGTGACCCGGTACGTGGCGGGCAACATCTTGTGGACCGCGGGGGTGGCGGCGCCGCCGCTAGCCAAGGCGGTGGCCGAGGCAACCGGCGCCGCGCAGGACCGGGCGGGCCGCCTGGTCTGCGGACCGGACCTGTCCCTGCCCGGCCATCCGGACATTCTGGTAGCCGGCGACATGATGAGCCTGGACAAACTGCCCGGGGTCGCCGAGGTCGCCATGCAGACAGGCCTGTACGCCGGCCACCGGATCACGCATGAGGCGCAGGGCCAGACGTATGACAAGCCGTTCCGCTACCACGACCTCGGCTCGGCCGCCTACATCTCCCGCGGCCACGCCGTCGTCTCCGCGTTCAAGATGAACTTCGGCGGTTTTCCCGGCTGGGTGGTCTGGCTGTTCATCCACATCGGCTTCCTCACCGGCTTCCGCAACCGCCTCGGAGCGCTCGTCAGCTGGTGGTTCGCCTTCACGCGTGACCTGCGCAGGGAACGCGCCTTCACCATCGACGACGCGCCGACGGCGGCCGGGATCTACAGTCGCCAAGCGGACACCGCGGCGCTGCCGCGCGACGTTCCGCGCCAGGCAGCCGCACCCGAGCCGCGACCGGCGGCCGAGCCCGCCACCAGGCCTCCATCGGGGTGACTGAGGTGGCGATCGAGGGGATCGGTCCGCGGCCCCCGGGCCGGCGACTGCTCACCCGGCTGCGCGGCCAGGTCCCCGCGGGCACGCCGGTAGTGGCCGACACGATCGAAGGCGCGCTGGCACCAATCGGCCGCGTGCCCGCGTGAAGGCTTGCGCCCGGGCTGCGGTCAATGCGGGGAGCGCCCGCTACAAGACGGCGATCGGGTTGACCGGCGAGCCGGTGCCGGTGGGCAGCCGCAGCGGCGCGATGACGCACAGGAACGACCAGCGGCCGGCCGCCGCGCACGTGCTCGCCAGGCTGGTGAACTGCAGGTAGTCGAGCAGGTGGAGGCCTAGCGCGTTGACGGCGAGCACGTGCACAGGGAAACCGACGCCCGCGACGACGCTCGGAGCTGTGTCATTGTTGCCGTCGCCGCCCAGGACGGCGATCTGGCGCTCCGCCAGCACCGGCAGCACGCTGGGGTGCAGCCCGGCCCGCGCCTGCGCCGCGTCCCACGGGCCCTGCTCGTTTCGCCGGCGGCGGTGCCCCACGCGCACGAACACGATGTCGCCCCGGCCGGCCCGAACGCTCTGGTCCCGCTCGGCCGCCAGCACGTCGTCCACCGTCACGCTGTCGCCCGGCTCCAGCCACTGGACGCCACGGGAGCGCGGTATGTCGAGCAGCACCCCACGCCCGACGATGCCGTCCGCCGCGACGTCGATGGACAGCTCGGCCGCTCCGTGCTCGCCGACGGTATCCGCGGGCACACCGTTGTACAGGGTGCCATCGAACATCACGTGGCACAGGGCGTCGATGTGACTGTCGGCGTTGCCGTGGATGTTCATCGCGATCCGGTCCATGCCGAAGAACACTCCCCGACCGGCGTCGGCCCCAAGCGGCTCTTTCATCTCATGCCGGGCGGGCTCTGGGTTGTCGGCCGCCGGCCAGTCCTCTATCGGGGCTGCTAGTGGCACGGTCCGGCCCAGCTGCACCTCACTCAGGGCGGCGCGCACCTCGTCCGGCGTGATGTAGTTCAGCGCTCCGCGCCTGTCGTCCGGGCCCCAGGGCAGCTGGCGACGCAGCCGGTCGTATATCGAACGGAACTCTGCCTCCGTCATCGGGCCGGACAAGGAAGCCGCCGGGCCGGCGGAGGCGCGCGGGGTGCCTGTCATGCCATTACCCTCCGGTTTGCTGCAGCTTGGGTGGTACCGCCGCCGTGGCCCGCCGGGCAGCCCGTAGCCAGATGGCCCGCTGTACCGGGATACCGACAGTCGCGACAGCTGTCAGGACCACGACGTTAAGCAGGAGCTGGAGGGCCGATCCCCGGGCCTCGCTGTCGCTGCCGAAGGCCTGCGACACCCCGACGTCCGATGCCGCCGGGATGGTGGTCACCGAGATGAATACCCCGATCAGCGTGCTTGACCGTGCTTCGGTCAGCGAAACGACGCCGACCGCGCCGGCCAGCAGCGCGACCATGAAGGACAGCCAGTTAGGGGTGTCGATCAGGGCGGAGACCGGGCGGAGACCGGCTTCATAGGCCCTGGACTCCAGCCCGGCCCCCCGGATGACCAGCGATAGGAGCAGCGCGAAGACCATGGCGAGGGCGAAGCCGAATACCAGCGCGCCCGCGCCGCGCCGTACCCGGGATGAATCGCGGTTGATCAAGCCGTACGCGAGGCTGAGGATGGCACCGTATTCCGGGCCGACGACCATCGCGCCGACGATAAGGATCTGCGAGTTCGTGACGATCCCGATGGCTCCGATGAGTCCCGCGATGACCAGCAGGACGTACCAGCTCGGCGGGAAGCTCCCCTCCAGCGCGATCCGGCCCTCGACCTCGGCCCAGACGGGCGTGAACTGCTGGTACCGCGTCCGCTTGGCCGCGACGCGGCCGGCGTGCGCGGAGATCGAAGTGTCGACATTTTCCAGGATTATGGAGCCACGCTCTTCCACCCCTAGGCCGCGCAGCCGCTCGATGACATCATTGGCCGCCCCGTGCAGGACGTCGAAGTGCACCGCGTCCCCGTCGGGATGCCTGACGGCATCGGGGTGCAGGGTCAGGTTGATCACCCCGGGCTCCGAGCGGAGCATAGGCATCACAGTCCCGGTGATGTCCGGCAGGCTGACCACTCTCAGATGGATCACTGCGCACGCCCCGGTCCGGCTATGCCATGCGGCTCAGCAGGTGGTCACCGACCCGCAGGGCGTTGGCGATCGCGGTCAGCGCCGGGTTCACCGCCCCGATGCTGGGGAAGAAGCTCGTGTCCACGACGTAGAGGTTGTCGAGTTCGTGGGCCTTGCAGTTAACGTCGAGGACCGAGGTGGCCGGGTCTGCGCCGAACCGGCAGGTGCCGGCCTGGTGGGCGCAGCCCGCCAGCGGGATGGCCATGTCCATGTAGAAGTTCTTGCGCAGCACGTGGTGCGCGGCCATCCCCACGTGGTTGAGCACCTTCTTCAGCTCACCATAGAGGCGATCGGCCTCCTCGTCGTTGGTCGATGAGTAGGCGAGGTGGATGTTGCCGCCGGAGTCGGTGGTCACCCGGTTCTCTGGCACCGGCAGGTCCTCGGTGGTCAGCCACCAGTCCACCGCGTGTTCGGCCACGTCGGACAGAGTCCATTCTGGTGCGAACATCGTCTTCTCTGGCTGCTCGCCCCGCATCGCCTCGGCGTTGGACTTCCCGATCATCTGGATGTTGCCCATCGGCCACTGGTAGTCCTTGGTCGGGAGGTAGAAGTCGTTGATGCCCAGCGTCTTCTGGAAGATGGTGTCGTTCTTCTCCTTGGACAGGGACACGATCGCCTTGCAGTTGTGGAACGTGTAGTTGCGTCCCACTTGATCCGACCCGTTCGCCAGGCCGTTCGGGTGTGTGTCGTTGGCCGAATTGAGCAGGATCTTCGCGCTGTTGGCGGCCCCGGCGGAGATCGCCACGATGTCGCCCTGGTAGACCTCGCGCTCCCCGTTCCTTGACACCACGACTCCGGTGACCGTGCGGCCGGAGCCGTCGGTCTCCAGCTTTGTCACCTCGGCGCCGGTAAGCAGGGTGACGTTGGGACGGTCAAGCAGCGGCCTGACCGCGATGACCTCGGCGTCGGCCTTGGCATGCACCAGGCACGGGTAGCCGTCACACCAGGTGCAGCGGATGCAAGTGCTCCTTGGCCGGTCGGCCTCGTCCAGCATGATCCCGCAGGGTGCGTGGAACGCGTGGTAGCCGCCCTTGCCGAGGTCGTCGTACAGCTCCTGGATCCTGGGCTCGTGCGAGACAGCGGGCCAGGGGTAGGGCTCGCTGCGGTGACCCTCGGTCGGGTCCTCGCCTCCGTTGCCGTGGACCTGGTACATCTGCTCGGCCTTGGAGTACCAGGGCTCGAAATCGTCGTAGGACAGCGGCCAGGCCGGCGAGATCCCGCTGACATGCTTGATCTCTTCGAAGTCCTGCGGGCGCAGCCGGTACAGGGCAGCGCCGTACAGCTTGGTCGCCCCGCCGACGAAATAGTGGACCTGCGGCTGGAACGCCTTGCCGTCGCGGTCGTACCAGGTGTCCTTGGAGATGTACTTGCCGTCAGCGAACACCGGTTTCGGGTCCCAGTTGTCTAGCTCGCGAGGCAGGAAGTCGCCGCGTTCCAACAGCAGGATGCGCTTGCCCGAGTCGGCGAGCCCGTGCGCGAGCGTCCCGCCGCCGGCCCCGGATCCGATGATGATTACGTCATAGCTCTCGGTCATACGCCTACCATCGCCGCCTTGACGGTGCCTGGCATCCCCTCATCCGGGCTAAAGCCGCCCGGCCGCGGGCCCGCGGCCGGCAATACCCACATCGGAGCGATGCCGCAGCTCATACGCGCAGTCCACGATGGCGACCAAGGACCAAGGCGGGAAGCGCTCTCATCGGGAGACAGCCGAATGAACGTTGATCTGGCGCGGATTCAGTTCGCGTTCACCTCGATCAATCACTTCTTCTTTGTGCCCGTCACGATGGGGCTGGCGTTCCTGACCGCGCTGCTGCAGACGGCCTGGCATCGCAGCCGGCGCGAGGAGTACTACCGGCTGACCCGGTTCTTCGGCACGCTGCTCGTCATCAACATCGCGATCGGCGTAGTGACCGGACTCGTCCAGGAGTTTGAGTTCGGGATGAACTGGGGGCAGTACTCACGGCTTGTCGGCAACATCTTCGGCGCGCCGCTGGCCATGGAGGGCCTCGCCGCGTTCTTCCTCGAGTCCACGTTCCTCGGGCTGTGGCTGTTCGGCTGGAACAGGCTGTCGCGCCGCGTGCACCTGGCGACGATCTGGCTTGTCGCGTTTGGCAGCATGCTCTCGGCGGCGTTCATCCTGGCGGCGAACTCCTGGATGCAGCACCCAGTCGGCTACACCATGGTCAACGGCAAACCGGTGCTCAACAACCTCTGGGCGGTGTTCACCAACCCGGTGTTCCTGTGGGGATACGCCAAGGTGGTGTTCGTCGCGCTGACGACCGGCGCGATCATCATGCTTGCCGTCTCCGCATGGCAGCTCAGGCACGGCGGTGACCGGGGCGTGTTCATCCGTTCCACCAGGATGTCGCTGATCGTGCTGCTCCCGGCCATCTTGTTCACCATGCTGGTCGGCGACGAGCTCGGCGTCATCGAGGGCAAGTACCAGCCGATGAAGATCGCGGCCGCCGAGGCGCAGTGGACCACCTGCCAGCCGTGCTCGTTCTCGCTGTTCCAGATCGGCGGCGGCAACCAGGACCAGACGCCGACCCAGATTCTCGAAATCCCGCACCTGCTGTCCCTGCTGGCCACCAACCACTGGAACGGGCAGGTCGTCGGGCTGAACCCGCTGCAGGCGCAGTACACCAAGCAGTTCGGGCCGGGCAACTACGTGCCGAACGTCTTCATCCAGTACTGGAGCATGCGCACGATGGCTTACCTGGGCGCGCTGGTACTGCTGCTATCTCTGTGGGGGCTGTGGCTGAACCACCGCAAATCGCTGGCCACCTCGCGGGTGTTCTTGAAGGTGGCGGTCTGGTCCGCCGTGCTGCCGTTCCTCATGAACACCGCGGGCTGGCTACTGACAGAGAGCGGCCGCCAGCCGTGGATCGTGCAGGGCATCATGCTGACGAAGAACGGAATATCGCCGACGGTCAGCGTCACCTGGCTGTGGATCAGTCTGGTCTTCTTCATCCTGCTGTACGGCACCCTGGGCACGGTCGACCTGCTCTTGATGCTCAAATACTCGCGAAAACAGCTTCCGTCCGCTCCCGCTCCAGCCGACACGGACGCGCCTGTGCCCGCCGTCTTGTACTGAGAGGCATCGATGAGCAGCTTCGTACCGTTCTGGTTCATCGTCATCGCCATCCTGTGGACCGGGTTTTTCGTCCTCGAGGGATTCGACTTCGGTGTCGGCATGCTGCACAGCGTGGTCGGGCGCGACGAGGCAGGGCGCCGGGCAGCCATCAACACGATCGGGCCGCTCTGGGACGGCAACGAGGTGTGGCTGATCGTCGCCGGGGCAGCCATGTTCGCCGCGTTCCCCGGCTGGTACGCGACCATGTTCTCCGGGATGTACCTCGCGCTTGTCCTGCTCCTTGGCTGCCTCATCATCCGCGGTGTGGCCTTCGAGTACCGCGGGAAGCGGGACGCCGCCCGCTGGCGGCGCACCTGGGATGTCGGGCTGACCGTCGGCAGCGTGCTGGCCCCGCTACTGTTCGGCATCGCACTCGGCGACCTGCTGCACGGCCTGCCGATCAACTCGGCGCAGAATTACACCGGCTCGTTCTGGGACCTGTTGCAGCCGTACGCCGTGTTCACTGGCGTCACCATCGTCTTGGTCTGCCTGCTGCACGGCGCGAACTTCCTGAGCCTCAAAACCACCGGCGACGAACATGAGCGGTCCCGGCGGATCGCCCGTCGCGTGGCCCCGGTCACCTGCGCCTTCGTCATCGGCTTCATCATCTGGACGCATATAGAGGCGAGCAGCGCCTTCTTCCTCAACGTGATCGAACTGCTTGCCATCCTGGCCGCCCTCGCCGCGGTCTCGCTTGTCTACGCCCGCCGCGACGGCTTCGCGTTCGCCGCGACCTGCGTGACCATAGCGGCCTGCATCATCACGCTCTTCGTCGACCTGTATCCCAACGTGATGGTGTCCTCCACCAACGCCGCCTACAACCTCACCGTGCACAACACCGCGTCCCCGCCGTACTCGCTCAAGGCGATGACGATCGTGGTCATCATCTTCTTGCCGCTGGTGCTCGGCTACCAGGCGTGGACCTATTACGTGTTCCGCAGGCGCGTTAGCGCCAGCGAGTTCCGGCCAGGCGCGGCCCCTGCGGAGGTGCCGGAGCCTCGGGCCGCGGAGCCTCCGCGGCGACGCTCAGTGCGCCCATGGGGCAGAGTCACGCCCCGCGCGTAGGAAACGACCCACTAGGAGGTAGCGACATGTCCGACAAAGTCGACGCCCTGGTCATCTTCGGCGCCACCGGTGACCTGGCCAAACTGGAGACCTTCCCCGCGCTGGTGGGGCTGGTCAAGCGGGGCGTTCTCGACGTCCCGGTGATCGGGGTGGCCAAGAGCGGCTGGGGTCTCTCGGAGTTCCGCGACTACGCCGTCAACTCACTCAAGCTCAACAAGATGGACCCCGCCGACCCGGACGCGGTGAAGATGCTGAACCTGCTGCGGTATGTCGACGGTGACCTCGACGACGACAACACCTACAAGGCCATGTCCGAAGAGATCGGCGCGGGCAGGAAGGTGCTGTTCTACCTGGAGGTGCCGCCGTTCCTGTTCGGGCGGATCTCCCAGGGCATCGCCGCCGTCGGCCGCGCCGACGACGCCCGGGTGATGGTGGAAAAGCCGTTCGGCACCGACCTGGCCAGCTCACGGCAGCTCAACGACACCATGCACCGGCACTTCCCCGAGGAGGCCATCTTCCGGGTCGACGACTGGCTCGCCTTCGACCCGGTAGAGAACGTGCTGTTCGTCCGGTTCGCCAACGCAGCGATCGAGCCGCTGCTCAACCGCGACCACGTGGAGAGCATCCAGATCACCATGGCCGAGGCGTTCGACGTGTCCGACCGCGGCCGGTTCTACGACCACACCGGTGCCATCCGCGACGTGCTGCAAAACCACATGCTCCAGGTGCTGGCCAGCGTGCTGGCCGAACCGCCGTCCGGGACCGGCATGAAGCACTGGCGCCAGGCCAAGCAGACCGTCCTCAACGCGATCAGCCCGCTCACGCCGGAAAACACCGTCCGCGGCCAGTACGAGGGCTACCGCCAGGTCGATGGCGTCGCCGCCGACTCCACCGTGGAGTCCTTTGTGGCGGTCCGGCTCAATGTCGATTCCTGGCGCTGGGCCGGAGTCCCAATCCTCATCCGTGCGGGCAAGACCATGCCGGTCACCGCCACCGAGGTCAGCATCACCCTCAAGCGGCCGCCGCACGACGTGTTCGGCATCGAGCCCGCCACCCCGCAAGACTCGCTGCGGTTCCGAATCTGGCCAGAAGCAGCCGTCGGCCTCACCCTGCACGGCAAGAAGCCGGGCGCAGGCTGGGAGCCGCAGGCCGAGGATCTTTCCTTCGCACAGCAGTCCGGGACGGACATGCGCCCGTATGACCGGCTCATCGGCGCCGCGCTCGACGGGGACCGGTGGCTGTTCGCCAGTCAGGACACCGTCGAGGCCGCCTGGGAGATCGTCGACCCGGTGCTCGGCGACGCCGTCCCGGTGCACCCCTACCCGCGAGACAGCTGGGGCCCGAAGGAAGCCGACCGGCTGCTGCCCGCCGGGGACACGTGGCGTAACCCGGCCGCCTGACCGCGTGATGAGGGCCGTTGACCCCAGGCTGCTGAGGCACGCGCGGGCGGCCAGGACCTGCCTGTTCGTCACCGTGCTGCTCGGCCTGGCGGTCACCGGGCTCATTCTGGCGCAGGCGGCGCTGCTCGCCCGCGCACTAGCCACCGCGGCCCTCGGTACCGGGGCCACGGCCCTGGCCGGGACGCTCCTCCTGCTGCTTGGCGTGGTGCTCGCGCGGGCCGCCGCCGCCTACGGCGGCGAAGTCGCGGCGCTGCGGGCCGCGGCCCGGGTGAAGTCGCAGCTGCGGCGCAAGCTGATCAGGCACGCCCTGCGGCTGGCGCCGGTCTCGCTGGAGGGGCAGCGACCAGGCGAGATCGCCGCGCAGGCGACGAAGGGGCTAGACGGACTTGACCCCTACTTCGCGCGGTACCTGCCGCAACTGGTGCTTTCCGTGCTGGTCCCCGTCGCGGTGGTGGTGACGGTGACCGCCGCCGACTGGATCTCCGGCGTGGTCATCGCGGCCACACTGCCGCTGATCCCGCTGTTCGCGGCCCTGGTCGGCCTGCACACCAAGGCGCAGACAAACCGCCAGTGGCGGCTGCTTGCCCAGCTCAGCGGTCATTTCCTGGATGTCGTGCAGGGGCTGCCCACGCTCAAGGCATTCGGCCGGGCCAAGTTCCAGGAGCAGGTGATCGCAAGGGTGACCAGCGAGCACCGGTCCGCCACCATGGCGACGCTGCGCATCGCGTTCCTGTCCGCACTGGTCCTTGAACTGTCCGCGGCACTGGCCACGGCCATCGTCGCGGTGGAGACCGGGCTACGGCTGCTGTCCGGGCACATGCAGTACCAGACGGCGCTGCTCGTGCTGCTGCTCACCCCGGAGGCGTACCTGCCGCTGCGGGCGGTGGCGGCCCAGTACCATGCCAGCGCGGAGGGGACCGCCGCCGCGCAGAGCATCTTCGCCGTCCTTGACACCCCGGTGCCGTCGCGGGCGGTCCGGGCCCCGGCCGCACTGGTGGACCGCGGCGCGCGGGTTCCCGACCTGCGCGCGGCCACGATCTCGCTGAACGGGGTTTCCGTGGCATACCCCGGCCGGGACTGTCCGGCCCTGGACGGACTTGACCTGACCATCAGCCCGGGTGAGCTGGTCATGCTCACGGGACCGAGCGGCGCGGGCAAGACCACCGTGCTGCGGCTGCTGCTGAGGTTCATCGAGCCGAGTTCGGGAACCGTCCAGGCCGGCGGAACCGACCTGGACGCCGTCCCCGTCGAGCCCTGGCGCGCGCAGATCGCCTGGGTTCCGCAACACCCCAGCCTCTTCGCCGCGTCGGTGGCTGACAACATCGCCCTCGGACAGCCCGGCGCCTCCCGGGCGGCCATCGAGGAGGCCGCCGGGCTCGCCGGGGCAGCCTCGTTCATCGAAGCGCTCCCGCACGGCTATGACACTCAGCTGGAAGAGCAGGCCGTCCGGCTGTCGGCCGGGGAGCGCCAGCAACTCGCTCTGGCCCGGGCGCTGCTGCGCGACGTTCCGCTGCTGCTCCTCGACGAGCCAACGGCCCACCTCGCCCCGGCCGCCGCCGCCGCGATCGACCGCGCCATCCGCGGCCCGCTGGCCGGGCGCACGATCATCGTGGCCACGCACCGGGACGCCGGCCTCGCCGGCGCCAGCCAGGTCATCACCGTGGACGGTCGCCGGCGCACGGAACCCGCATCCCGGCAGGCCAGTCCGGTCGCCACGGCCGTCATCCGATGATCGCCAGGAACCCGGCCACCGCGCTAGACGGGAATGGGCTGGCCAGGGACGGGCGGCCGCCGCTGCTGCGGCTGCTCGCGATGGCCCGGCCGCTGCGCGGCAGGCTGCTCGGCGCGGCGGCGGCCGGTGCCGCCGCCACCGGCTGCGGCGTCGCCCTGCTCGCCGTCTCCGGATTCCTGCTCGCCAGGGCGTCGCAGCACCCGAGCATCCTGGCGATCTCGGTGGCAGTGGTCGCCGTGCGCGCACTGAGCGTCGGCCGCGGCGTGTTCCGGTACCTGGAGCGGCTGGCCTCCCACGACGTTGCCTTCCGTGTCCTCGCCCAGGTGCGGGTCGCGATCTGGCGGCGGCTTGAGGCGCTGGCACCGAACGGGTTGGTGCTCTTCCGGTCCGGCGACCTGCTCGCCCGGCTGGTCTCTGACGTCGACGCCACCCAGGACCTGTTCATCCGCGGCGTCACCCCAGTCGTGGCCGCCGCCCTGGTGGGCGGTGCCACGGTGGCCGGATGCCTGCTTATCCTCGCCCCGGCGGCGGCCGTGCTGGCAGCCGGACTGCTGACCGCCGCCCTCGTCGTGCCGCTGGCCGGGGCCGCCGTGGCCAGGAAGGCCGCAAGGGCGGCGGCACCCGCCCGCGGCAGGCTCGCCGCCACCGTCACCGAACTACTGGACGGAGCGGCCGACCTGCACGCCTTCGGCGCCGCCGACGCCGCGCTTGCCCGCGCCGAGGTCACCGACGCCGAACTGACCCGGTTGGACGGCCGGACCGCCGCGGCCTCCGCCCTCGGCGCCGGATCGATGAGCGCGATCACCGGCATCACCCTCTGGGCGGTCCTGGTGCTCGGGGTGGCCGCCACCGGAGCAGGCACGCTGTCCCGGGTGCCGCTCGCGGTTCTCACGCTGACCGCGCTTGCCGCGTTCGAGGCGGTCAGCGCGCTGCCCGCTGCCGCCATACAGCTCGGCCAGGCCCGCGTCGCCGCTGGCCGGATCGCCGCCGTCACCGACGCGCCGGACCCGGTCATCGAGCCGGCCCGCCCGCGGGCACTGCCGCCCGGCCCGTTCGCCGTCCAGCTCCGCGATGCCACCGTGGTGTACCGGCCGGGCGGTCCGCCTGCCCTGGACCGGGTGAGCCTGGACCTGCCGCCCGGACGGCGCGTGGCGCTGGTGGGCGCGAACGGCGCGGGCAAGTCCACCGTCGCCGCGGTGCTCATGCGGTTCCGCGAGCTGGCCTCGGGCGCGGCCCTGCTCGACGGCCACGACCTGGCCGGCTACGCGGCCGACGATGTGCGGTCCGTCATCGGCGGCTGCCCGCAAGATCCGTACCTGTTCGCCGCCACCATCCGCGACAACCTGCGGCTGGCCCGGCCAGCGGCCACCGACGAGGAGCTGGCGGCCGCCGCCGGCCGGGCCCGGCTGCTGCCGTGGATCGAGTCGCTGCCCCAGGGCTGGGACACCCCCGTCGGCGCCCGCGGAGCGGCCGTCTCCGGGGGCGAGCGACAGCGGCTGGCGCTCGCCCGGGCATTCCTTGCCGACCCGCGGCTGCTTATCCTCGACGAGCCCACCAGCCACCTGGACCCGACCGCCCGCCGGGCGCTCACCACCGACCTGCTGCACGCCACCGAAGGCAGGTCCGTCTTGCTCATCACCCATGAACTAGACGGTCTTGACCAAGTCGACGAGATCGTGGTCCTCGACCATGGCAGGATCGCCGAGCAGGGCCCCCACCAGCAGCTCCGCCGTGCGGGCGGACGCTATCAGCGGCTGTGTGAGCACGGATACTGATCATTTCCAAGAGTCTTCCCTGGTCAGTGGCACAATGTCTCAGTCGACCCGGGTGACTCAATGGGCCCTTCAATGGCAAGAGCTAAAATCGTCCTCAATGACTACGGGGGCTGACCAGCGCCTGCACGTTCCGCGGCAGGCGAGGTCAAGAACAGTCAAAGGTTCGAAGGTGACGGCGAACACACGTGACGCGCCGACGCCAGCTGACCTGGGGCAGCTGCTGCTCGACGCCAAGTTTTCGGTTCCGCAACCTCGGCAAGGCACCGTCGGGCACAGCGACCTGGTGGAGACCGCTCGTTCGAGCGGCTGCCGCCTCATCGCGGTCACGGCACCGGCAGGCTACGGCAAGTCGACCTTCCTCGCTCAATGTGCCGCCGCGGAAGACCGGCCCGTCGCCTGGGTATCTCTCGATCCCTTCGACGACGATCCCGCGACCCTGCTTGCCTCGGTCGCGTCCGCGTTCTGCCGCGCCGGCCTGGGCAGTCCTGATCTGGTTTCCGACATGCGAGGCCAAGGCGTGTCCGTGCTTGGCCGCGCCGCGCCGCGCCTGGCCGCGGAGCTCCGCGCGAGCCCCGTTCCCTTCGTCCTCATGCTTGACGATCTCCACGAGCTGCAGTCGGCGGTTTGCCACGATGTACTCGGGATGGTCATCTCGGCGATTCCGCGGGGATCTCAGCTGGCCGCAGCCAGCCGTGACGAGCAGCCTGAACTGCCGCGGCTGCGCGCCACGGCGGACGCACTGGAGATCGGCGCCAGTGACCTGGCGCTCGACGCGGCCGGGGCGCGGCAGATCTTCGCGAACGCGCAGGTGAGCCTTACCCCGGAGCAGGCGATCGCGGTGACCGGGCGGACCGAGGGGTGGCCGGTTGGCCTGTACCTCGCTGCCCTGATCGCGAAGCAGTCCCCTGACCAGCCGCAGACCGTCAGCGGCGAGGACCGGTACGTGGCCGACTACCTGTACCACGAGGCCCTGACCCGGCAGCCGAAGGCGATCCAGCGGTTCCTGCGCCGCACGGCCGTGCTCGATCAGCTCAGCGGTCCGCTCTGCCAGGCCGTACTGCCAACGTGCGCCGCCGACGTTCAGCTGCGCCGGCTAGAGGCGCACAATCTGTTCCTGACCCCGCTCGACCGCGAGCGGCGCTGGTACCGGTACCACGCACTGTTCCGGGAGTTTCTGCTCGGCGAGCTTCATCGCACCGAACCCGACATCATCGCGACGCTGCACGAGCGAGCCGCCAATTGGTATGAGTCCAACGGTCTACCGGAGCAGGCCGTGGAACACCTGCTGCAGACCACCGACCGGGACCGCGCAACGCGGCTGGTGACCAAGCTGGCCCTGCCCACCTTCATGGCCGGGCAGCTGGCAACCGTGCAGCACTGGTACCGATCGATCGGCGATGTGCACATCGAACGCCACCCGCCGTTGGCGGTGCTGAGGTGCTGGGCAACGGTGCTTACCGGCGACGTGGCGGAGGGACCGCGGTGGGCGGCGGTTGTTGATGCTGCCTCGTTCGACGGTGTTCCAGGGGATGGCTCGGCCTCCTTCGACTCGGCGCGCGCTATGTTGCGGGCCGGCATGTGTGCCGCCGGCCCGGAGGCGATGATGGCCGACGCCACCTTCGCCGTCGGCCAGGAGGCAGCCTGGAGCCCCTATCGCGACACGGCCATGTGGCTGCTCGCCCAGGCGCACCTGCTCGCCGGACATCTCGAGGAGGCGCGCGCCGTGTTCACCGAAGCGTCCGCCATCGCCGTCGAGATGGGCAACTTCGACACCATACCCAGCGCCGAAGCCCAGCTCGCGTGGCTCGCCATGGACCGCGGTAGCTGGCAGGAGGCGGCCGGCCACGTGAACCTCGCACTGGCCACGATCGAAGACAACCGGATGCACGACTACATCTGCAGCATCCCGGCCTTCGGAGCGGCAGCCAGGCTTTCACTGCACGACGGCGACCGCAAGGAAACGGACCGGCAGCTTGCCCGTGCGATGCGGTCACGCCCGACAGCCACGTACCTAATGCCGTACCTCGCGGTTCGGGCGCGACTGCAGCTGGCCCGGGTATATTTCGCCATCGCGGACGCGGCCACCGCCCGCCAGCTCCTGCGCGAGATCGAGGACATCCTGCTCCGCCGTCCGGCTCTTGGAACCCTGAGTGACGATACCGACGAGTTCCGGCGCGCTCTGGACACCATTGCCGCCCCCGGGTCCGCCAGCCCGCTGCCGCTCACGCCGGCCGAGCTACGGCTGCTCCCCTACCTGCAGACACACCTCACGGCCGACATGATCGCAAAGCGGCTATTCATCTCTATCCATACGGTAAAGACCGAAATTAAGGCGATCTACCGCAAGCTTGGCGTCTCATCTCGCGACGACGCGGTGCGGAAAGCGAAAGAGACCGGCCTGCTCGGCGACTAGCAGCCCGCACCGCCGGACTGGTTCACGCTGTTCATCCGGCATTTACCTACGACGGGGTGATGCGGCGCCTGCATACCCGGTACGACGATGGCAGCAATGAAACGGTCCAGTGGGTGCGCGGTGCACGCCAGACGAAGGATATAGATCCGTGGGTGAGGCGGTGAAATACCAAGACATCCTGCGCAGACTGGCGATCATAGACGAAGAATTCGCCAGTGGGCAGGCCGGGCTCAACTTTGGCCAGTCCGATGGCCAGGCGCTTGATCCGAAGGTCGCTGCGCTCGTCCGGGTGGGGGCGCTGGCAGCGATCGGCTCGCCGGAGGTCTGCCTGGAATGGAGCACCAGCAAGGCGCTGGCGGCAGGCGCGACCGAAGCGGAGGTTACCGGCGTGCTGCTGGCCGTCGCCCCGGTGATCGGACTCGGCCGGGTGGTCGCTGCGGCGCCCGGTGTGGCGGGCGGGTTCGGATATGACATAGACGCCGCGCTTGAGGAACCGGGCGGCCATTGACGGCTCGCATGGCATGCCGGCCGGGATCGTGCAATACCTCTAACGGTGTGATGCCCCGGGACCACCGCGGGACCAGCATGGCTGGCAGGCGGCCTGATGGCCGACTACAGGTCAGGTGTCCAGGTCGCAGTAACCACGCACCCGTTCGGGATAACCGGATTTTGATTTTCCCGAACGGACCGCATCGCCAAGATCCGAACAGGAGGTAGCAGAGATGGCCGTTAAAGAGGCCGTAAAAGCAGCGCTAGAAATCGGGCACCCGAGCCTGGCGGACCGCCGGGCCGAGGGCCGCGATGCCCGGGATCGGGTTCCACCGTCGAGCCACTCGGGATGGCGCCCGGCACAAGGCAGGCCGGACCCAGTGGCGCTGCTCGAGGAGCAGAACAAGACCAGGGAGCAGGACCTGGTGCCGGTCCGGCATGGCCGGATGATGGTCTCGCCGTTCACCTTCTACCGTGGCGCGGCCAAGATCATGGCGGCGGACCTGAAGGACACGCCGGTAGCCGGCCTGGACGCCCAGCTCTGCGGTGACGCGCACCTGTCCAACTTCGGCATGTTCGCCTCTCCGGAACGCCACCTGATGTTCGACCTGAACGACTTCGACGAGACTCTGCCGGGGCCGTTTGAGTACGACGTGAAGCGGATGGTGGCGAGCTTCACGATCGCCGCCAGGAACAACGGGTTCGGCAAGGCGGACACCCGGGCCGTGGCGCTCGCGTCGGTGGCGGCCTACCAGGAGGCGATGAGAGATTTCGCGCAGATGTCCACGATGGACATCTGGTACGCCCACCAAGACGAGGACAGTCTCCGGACGATGATCCAAGGCGCCATGGCCGGGCTCTCAACGGAAGTGAAGAAGGACACGAAGTCAAAGGCGGGGAAGAAGAAGGAGAAGCAGGACACCAACGAGGAAAAGGAAGCCAAGAAGGCGGTCAAGCGCGCGCAGAAGAACGTCGAGAAGGCCCACACGCGGGACAGCGTGCAGGCGCTGTCCAAGCTCTGCGAGGTGGTGAACGGGCAGTACCGGATCGTTAGCCAGCCGCCGGTCATCGTCCCGGCCCGCGACCTGCTGACTACGTACGGCATGTCCCCGGACGAGATCATGCCGACCATCCACGAACAGCTGCGCGCGTACCGGGCCACCCTGCAATATGACCGGCGCCTGCTGCTGGAGAAGTTCGAGGTGGTGGACGCGGCGCGCAAGGTGGTGGGGGTCGGCAGCGTCGGGACCCGGGCGTTCATCGTGCTACTACAGGGCCGCGATGAGCATGACCCGCTGTTCCTGCAGGTCAAGGAGGCTACCGCCTCGGTGCTCGAGGCGTACCTGCCCAATAGCCGGTTCCGTCAGCACGGCGAGCGGGTGGTGCAGGGACAGCGAATGATGCAGGCCGTCAGCGACATCTACCTGGGCTGGACCAAAGGGCGGGACGTGAGCCGCAACTTCTACTGGCGCCAGCTTCGCGACATGAAGGGGTCGGCCCTGGTAGAAACGATGGCACCGCTCGCGATGACGTACTACGGACGCCTGTGCGGGTGGACGCTGGCGCGGGCGCACGCCCGTTCCGGCGACCCGGTCGCCATCGCCGAATACCTCGGCAGCAGCGACGCGTTCGACCAGTCGATCGTCGACTTCTGCGAACGGTACGCCGACCAGAATCAGAAGGACTACGACGAGTTCGTCGGAGCGATCCGAGCCGGGCGGCTCGAAGCGGTCGAGGGCGTCTGACTACCGGACGGCGCCGGGCATGACGTCAGTTGACGGATCCCCGGCGGCGCCGGCCCAGGCCGCGCGGGGTGAGCACTGGTGGCCGGTGGCGCTGGCGATCGTGGTCGTCGCCGTGCTGCATCTACTGCTGCCCGCCAAGTACCGGGTGAACCCCGCATGGGTGCTTCCGGTGGTGCTGCTCGGGCTGCTCGCGGCCATGATCGTCGGGGACCCTGGCCGGATCGACCGGCAGAAGACCTGGCTGCGGATCGCCACCGGAGTGGTGATCGCCTGCCTCACGCTGGCGAACCTGCTGGCGGCCGCCCGGCTCGTCGATGACATCCTCAGCAACAACAAGCTATTCGCCAGCAACGCCGGCGCGCTGCTGGCAACCGGCGGGGTGATCTGGATGACGAACGTGATCGCGTTCGGGCTGTGGTACTGGGATCTGGATCGCGGCGGCGCCGCCGCCCGTGCGCACCATCCGCAGGCCAACCCGGCGTTCGTCTTCCCTGAGATGCTGAACTCGCAGTTCGTCGTCGCCGGGTGGGTACCGAAGTTTGCCGATTACCTGTCGCTCGGTTTCTGGACGGCCACGGCGTTCAGCCCCACCGACGTCTCCGCGATCAGGCCATGGGCCAAGCTGCTGATGATGACGGAAGCAGGCGTGTCGCTGGCCATCGCCACGCTGGTGATCGCCCGCGCGATCAACATTCTCGCGTAGCCGGCTGGAGCTGTTTTCTCACGCGCTAGGTGCTACAGTCCTGCCACTCCTCCACCTGATCACGAAAGCGACGGCTGATGGCCAATCTTGCCACCCTGCTCGAGTCCACCGCGGCGGCGTATCCCGACCGGACGGCAATCGTCGCCGGTGGCCTCAGGCTCAGCTACGCGCAGTTGGACGGCGCCTCCAGCCAGGTCGCGAACCTGCTGACCGCACGCGGGGTGGGCCGGGGCGACAAGGTGGCCCTGTCCTGCCCCAACCTGCCGTACTTCACGGTCATCTACTACGGGATTCTCAAGGCCGGCGCGACCGTGGTGCCGCTCAACGTGCTGTTGAAGCCGCGCGAGGTGGCCTATCACCTGGCGGACTCCGAGGCGGTGGCGTACTTCGCATTCGAGGGCACCGCCGACTTGCCGATCGGCGAGGCCGCGTGGGAAGGCTTCCGCGCTACCCCTGGCTGCCGTGAGTTCTTCCTGGTAACGGCAGACCCGGCTGCTCCCCCGGTGCTGGGAGGACCGGAGCACTACGCGCCGCTGGTCGCGGCGCAGCCTGCGGCGTATTCGACGGTCGACGTCGACGACGACGAAACGGCCGTCATCCTCTACACGTCGGGGACCACCGGACAAGCCAAGGGCGCCGAACTGCGACACCGCAACATGCGCGACAACGCACGCAGCGGCGTCGCCCTGTTCGACGTCGACGCCTCGCGCCCGGACACCTACCTGTGCGTGCTACCGCTGTTCCACTCCTTCGGCCAGACCGTGATCCAGAACAACGCCATCGCCTTCGGCGGCACCATCGTGATGCTGCCGCGTTTCACGGCACCCGCCGCGTTGCGGCTGATGCTTGACGAGCAGGTGACGTTCTTCGCCGGCGTGCCGACGATGTACTGGGCACTGCTTGGCGCGCTCGAGGACGGCGTTGACGTCTCCGCGATCGCCGCGCGGCTCCGGGTCGCCGCGGCAGGCGGCTCGGCCTTGCCCGCCGAAGTCCACCGCGCCTTCCAGCGGCGTTTCGGTGTCACCATCCTCGAGGGCTACGGGCTGTCGGAGACGTCGCCTGTCGCGTCCTTCGCCCCGTGGGGGCAGCCGGTCCGGGTCGGCTCGATCGGCGTCCCGATCCCCGGCGTCGAGATGAAGCTGATCAACGATGACTGGTCCGATGTGCCCGACGACCCCGACGCGATCGGCGAGATCGCGATCAAGGGCCACAACGTCATGAAGGGCTACTACAACCGTCCCGAGGCCACCGCCGAGGCGATCAGGGACGGCTGGTTCCGCTCCGGCGACCTGGCGAAGAAGGACGCCGACGGCTTCTACTACATCGTCGACCGGTCCAAGGACATCATCATCCGCGGCGGGTTCAACGTGTACCCGCGCGAGATCGAAGAGGTCTTCATGACCCACCCGGCGGTCTCGCTTGTCGCGGTCATCGGCGTGCCGCACGAGTCGCGCGGGGAGGAGATCAAGGCCGTTGTGGTCAGGAACAAGGACCACGACGTCACCGAGGACGACCTGGTCGCCTGGGGCAAGGAGCAGCTCGCGGCGTACAAGTACCCCCGCATCGTGGAGTTCGCCGACGAACTGCCCATGACATCCACCGGCAAGATCCTTAAGCGCCAGCTCAAATAGCGCCTTGGTCCGGTGTTTCTGTTGCTGTGTGCAAGCCTGACGGCCCTGAACCGGCGCGGGTCACGTGACACAGCACGCTTCGCCCGCCGATGACGCCTCCAGAGGAGGACGGCCTGGATTCACTCCATCTGGGCGATGATGCTCACCCTGGCGGGTGATCAAGTGGTGGCGTGACGGTGAACGCAACGTAAACGGGCCAGATAGTGAGTTTCCGGGAGACGCTGCGCAGGCGGCGAGGAACCAGGTAGTTCACCGGCAGTTCCGGCGCATCACGCTCATGGCCCTGGAGGGAAGAAGGGGTTGCCATGCCGGTGAAGACAGAGAATGCGGAGCAGCTGAGCCGGGCCGACCGGGAGGCGCGGGGGAAGGACGCCCAGGCAGTGGCTCCGCTGGAGTCGAACGCGGAGTTCACGCCGGGCCCGTCGCGGGATCCGGTCGGGCTGCTGCTGGAGCAGGAAAAGACCCGGGTGCCGGAGCTGCTGCCGGTCCGGCACGGGCGGATGCTGGTGTCGCCATTCACCTTCTACCGGGGGGCGGCGCTGCCGATGGCGGCCGACCTGGCCACCACCCCCACCTCGGGGCTGCGGGTGCAGCTGTGCGGGGACGCGCACCTGTCCAATTTCGGCGCGTTCGCCTCCCCCGCCCGGCGGCTGGTGTTCGATGTCAACGACTTCGACGAGACCCTGCCCGGCCCGTTCGAGTGGGATGTCAAGCGGCTGGCGGCCAGCCTGGCCGTGGCCGGACGGGAGAACGGGTTCACCGCCAAGGCCCGCCGCAAGATCATCCTCGCGGGGGCCGAGAGCTACCGCACGGCGATGCGCGCCTTCGCGGAGCAGCCTTTCCTGGCGGTGTGGTATGCCCACCTCGACGTCGAGGACGCGATCGCACAGTTCCGGTCGCAGATGAAAAAGAAAAGGGTCAAGGCCACTGAGAAGATGGTGGCCAAGGCCCACACCGAGGACAGCACCAAAGCGCTGCGCAAGCTCACCACCCAGGCCAACGGGCAGCGGCGGATCATCAGCGACCCCCCGCTGATCGAGCCGGTCGAGCAGCTGTTCCCCGACGTACGGGTCGATGCGATCTATAAGCTGCTCCGCGAGGTGCTGGGAAAATACCAGCGCACCCTGCAGTCCGACCGCAAGCACCTGCTGGAGCAGTTCACCCTGGTTCAGGTGGCCCGCAAGGTGGTCGGGGTCGGCAGTGTCGGCACCCGCTGCTGGATCGCCCTGATGGACGCCGGGGACGGGACCGAGCCGCTGTTCTTGCAGCCCAAGGAAGCCCAGGCCTCCGCCTTGGCCGCCTACTGCGGGCGCAGCCCCTACGCCAGCCACGGCGAGCGCGTCGTCGCCGGGCAGCTGCTGATGCAGGCCGAAAGCGACATCTTCCTCGGCTGGACCCACGTGACCGGCCCCGACGGGGTGGACCGCGACTACTACGTGCGGCAGCTGAAGGACTGGAAGTTCTCCTTCCCGATCGAGCAGATGATCCCCTCGGGCATGGCCGCCTACGCGCAAATGTGCGGGTGGTCCCTGGCCCGGGCCCACGCCCGTTCCGGCGACCGCATCACGCTGGCCTCCTACCTCGGCGGCTCCGACCAATTCGCCCAGGCGATCGCCGACTTCGCCGAGACCTACGCCGACCAGAACGACCGCGACTACGCCGCGTTCCAGGCCGCCGCCAAAGACGGCCGGGTCCAGACAACCACCGACATCTGAGACGTCCTAGGGCGAGGAAGCAGGGGAACGGCCTATGGCGAACGACGCCGGGCACGCTGAATCGCTCGGCCGCCGCTACCTCATCCAGTTCGACGAAGACACCCTCCGGCAGCGGCGGTTGCGGATCCGGCTCGCCATCGAGTTTCTGGGCACGTTCATTCTCGTGACGGTCGCGGGCCGCAGCGGGCATGATGAACCATTACACGGGCGGCAACCCGATCAGCCGGACGGCGGCGGTGATCGCGCCCGGGGTGGTCGTCATGGCCATGATCTACGCCTGGGCCCGCTGTCCGGGCTGCACATCAACCCCGCCGTGACCTTCGCCTTCACCGCCTGCGGGATGTTCCCGCACATAGGACATCACCCGGGAAGGAGGATCTCAGCTCGCGGCCGACGGAAGGCATCATGGAGTGTCCGCAGGGCCCGGGCAGCGTCTGGCTGGCCTGACGCAAACGCAGGCATGCGGAGGCAGCGCCCGGGTTGGCCGCCGGCCAGCGTCAGGAACATGTGACGATGACGGCTGAACCGCCGCAGAGCCCGGTAACCGACGCAGTCCGCAGCCTCGAGGTGCGGTGGATCTTCCCAGGCCAACTGCAGGCCGGGGTGGCCGGATGGTTCGGGCGGTTCCCCGCCAGAACGGAATCACGCGAGGACACCTACCTGCTGGATCCGTCGTTGCCCGGGCTGTCGGTGAAGATCCGCAGGGGCAGGGCATTGGAGGTGAAGGCCTACCTAGGGAGCCCGGGAGTCCTCCAGGTGGCGGGCCGCGCCCGCGGGCTCATGGAAGGCTGGCAGAAGTGGTCCTTTCCCTTCGGCCTTCCCCGCCAAGACAGCGGCGACCAGGTCGGCTGGAGGAAGGTACGCAAAAAGCGGCGCATCATCCGGTTCTCATCGGCCAGCCGGCAGATCGTGGCGGCCGCCGCGAGGCTGGGCCCGAAGCCGGAGTGCGAGGTGGAACTCACTGAGGTCCGCACGTGCGGCCAGGACTGGTGGACGCTGGGGTTCGAGGCGACCGGTCCCGCCGATCTGCTGCGCAGCGAAATCGAGGCCGCCGCCACGCTGGTGTTCGCCCAGGCCCTGCCCGGTCGCACGGAACCCGGCCTGGATGAATCCCGGTCTTATGCGGGATGGCTAGGCCAGCGGTAGGCGCTGACGGTGACGCAAGAACGCGGAAACTGTCCCTCCGCAGAGCCGACTGGGTCCCCGTACTGATCGTCAGGCCCGCGACAGTCCACTACAGTCCGCGCTGTAGCAGACAGGAACCATGGTCCGTTCGGGCCACCACCGCCATGCTGGCGGCGAGCACGGCGAACCGGCCATGCCGAGCGTCGTTGTAATGTCCTGGATCGCCTGTTGCTCGGCTGGGGTTACGTTCTCCTTACCCTCAACGGGTGTATCGCCCGCTGCTCAGCCCTGGGCAAGGTGCTGGCAGAGAGACAGCCATGTGGTCCCGGGGTCTCGATCACCCACTGGCCGGGGCGGCTGGTTTCGCCGCGGCGCAGGCCAGTCCCAGCGGCACGCCGGGGATGACCTGGTGAACGATGACCCCGGCCGTTCCGCCGATGAACAGCGACGGGAAGATGGGGCCGCCCACAAAGCCGCTGCCCTGGCTGACGGCGAAGGTGAGCATCTTGGCGATCAAGTCGCTGTGGCTCCGGGGCGTCCTGGCCGAGATCGGACTCGTATCGTGGAGTTCGCTGACGAACTGCCCACGACATCCACCGGCAAGATCCTCAAGCGCCAGCTCGAATAGCGCGCCCGACGCCAGTAGCGGTCCGGCCACAGCGGCGCTTCGTTACCTCCACTCGCCGCCGAACATGCGCACGCCTCGGCCGCCATCTCGGCTACCCAGGGACCGATCGGCTCCATGGCGGACTCCCGCGGGTCCACCGACGGATCGGTACAGGCGAGCATCAGGTACCTGGTCTTGCCCGCGCCCGGCTCGGGCAAGTGCTCGGCCGGAGCACCGCCGACCAGGGCCCGCACCTCGACCGCCCCCATCCAGGAGTGGGGATGCCTGCCGGCCCACCGCACCGCTTCCTCCATGCCTGCGCACTCGATCACGTCAAAGCCGGCCACCTGCTCCTTGGTCTCCGCATACGGTCCGTCGGTGACGATGAGCTCGCCGTTCCGCCCTTTGATGGTGGTAGCGTCCGCATCCAGCTGCAGCGGGCTGCCCTCAATGTTGACCCCGGAGCTGATCGTCTCGTCGAGCCAGCGGGCAAGCGCGGCCCAGGTTTGGTCGTCCCACGCCTCCGCGAGGTCTGGGGCGCCCGTGTGGATCAGCAGGTACTGCATTGTCCCCTCGCTACCGGACACTCGACATGAACCGAGCTGGCGCAGTCACCGCGTCCGCGCTGCGGGCCGGCCGGACGCGCCGCCGCGGGCGGAAGGCACGTCCGAGGCAGAGCCGCAGCTCGTGCACCGCGGCGGCAATCTCACCCGCGCGCGCGTCCGCGGCCCGCTGCTCGGCGGCACTGATGTGAAGGCCGTGCTCGTACTTGTACATCTGGTACGACAGTGTGTAAAGCATCGTTCCTCCATCCGGTGGAAGTCCTCTCGAGCCCGTTCGGCTCGTCCACTCGGACGACGAACGGAATCTCCGAGATGGACAGCGCCACGCCGGACGCGACCGGACCAAATCCGGGTACGTAGGCACCTGGGGACTGAAACGCGGTGGTGAGACCGGGTGCCGCTACCCGAGACCCAAAGACGAGGACCGCACGATGCCAGAACTGCTCATCGACTTCATCACTTCGCTCGATGGCTACGCGGCCGCCGACGGCTGGCCGGGCTGGTGGGGACTCGAAGGACCCGAGTACCTCACCTGGCTGGGAGAGCAGCCAGAAGCGGACTACACGGTCCTGATGGGTGCGGCCACCTACCGCCTCATGTCGGGATTCGCCGCCGCCGGCGAGCCCGGCACCGACGCCCTGGCGGGCATGTCGAAGGTCGTCTTCTCGACCACACTGAGCGAGCCCCTTCTCTGGCCCAACACGCGACTCGTGGCTCAGGACCCGGTCGAGGCCGTGCGTGAGATGAAGGCCAAGGCGTCCACGTCGATGCGCACCATCGGCAGCCTCACCCTGTGCCGTTCGCTCCTGAAGGCCGGTCTCGCGGACCGCTTCCGCGTGGTTGTCTTTCCGGTGATCACGGGTAGCAGCGGCCGGGAACGGATCTACGACGGCTACCCCGATGTCGCGCTGGAAATGATCGGCAGCCGCACCTTCGACGGCCGCAGCCAACTGCTCGAGTACGTTCCGACGATTCTCGCTGGGCCACCGAGCCGGCCGGAATCCCGCTGAGCGACGCGGCCGACGTGACGTCTTTCCCCGTTCCTGCTCCTCGGTGATCATGGAGCAAGGCGCTTGCCCACTGCTCACCCAGGAGGAACCCGATGGCGACGGAGCCAGCTACTGTCCTTGCCGACCTTCATTTCGCGGAGGCTCCGCGCTGGCACGAAGGCCGGCTGTGGTTCTCGGACTTCTACGCGGGCCAGGTCATGTCGGCGGGCGAGGACGGGTCCGATCTCCGGGTGGAGGCCATCGTCACGCAGCAGCCCTCCGGGCTTGGCTGGCTGCCGGACGGCCGGCTTCTGGTGGTGTCCATGCGCGACCAGAAGATCCTGCGCCGTGAGGCCGACGGATCGCTGCGGGTGCACGCCGACCTCAGCGGTCACGCCAGCGGCCATCTCAACGACATGGTGGTCGATGCCGAGGGCCGCGCCTTCGTCGGCTGCTTCGGCTTCGATCTCATGGGCGGAGCGCCGCTGGCGCCTGGCGCCCTGTACCGGGTGGATCCCGACGGGAGCGTCACCGAGGCCGCCGGCGATCTCTGGTTCCCGAACGGCGTGGTGATCACCGCTGATCGCGTGCTCCTGGTGAACGAGACGTTCGGGAACCGGGTGACCGCCTTCGACCTGACGCCACAGGGAGAGCTCACCGCCAGGCGAATCTGGGCGCAGTTCGCACCCCTGCCGACGGAACGCGCGTTGGAAAGCGTATTTCCCCAGCTCGTCGTCGCGCCCGATGGATCGTGCCTTGATGGCGCGGGAGGCCTCTGGATCGCAGACGCGATCGGCGGACGGGTCCTGCGCGTCACCGACGGCGGCACCATCACCCACGAGGTTCACCCCGGGATGCCGGTGTACGCGTGCGCGGTCGGCGGCGCCGCCGGCCACACCCTGTTCGCCTGTGTCGCCCCCGACTTCTTCGAGGAGCCACGCAAGTCGGCTCGCGACGGCAAGATCGTCGTGGTCCCCCTGGAAGCAAGCGCGGCCTGAACGTCTACCCTGTCCTGGATTAGGAAGGGGAGACTGTGAGCGTTGAGACATCCGGCGGCGCCGGTCCGTCACCGGATGGCGGTGACGCCGCGGTCGGGGCGCCTAAGCCGAGCGTCGAAGGTTTCTTCCGCGCCGATGGCGACCTCCTGGTACCCGCCGCGTTCGCGACCAGCCCGTGGGGCCAGGTACTGCACGGGCGGCTTATCGGCGGCCTGACGGCGCGAGCGGCGGAGCAGGCCCGCGCCGAGTCCGCCGAGCTGGCCTGCAGCCGCCTGACCGTTGACCTGTTCCGGTCGGCGCCGCTCGCGCCGGTTAGGGTGACCACGAAACGGGTTCGCGCGGGCAGGCGCATCATGGTCCTCGACGTGACCGTCGAGCAGGATGACGGCCCGGTCGGCCAGGGCAGGGTTGTCCTGCTGCGCCGCTCCGCGCAGCCCGACGGCAGGTTCCGCCCGCCGCCCGCCTGGGGTGCGCCGACGCCGCCCGAGCTGGGCCCGCCGGAGCCGATGGCCACCCGCCGCTGGACCCCGCCGTGGGAGTCATGGCGCATCGGCAACGGCGCCGGGGCGATGACGGCGGGCCTGTGGATCAGGGACACGCATCCTCTTGTCACTGGCGAGCAGCTGACTCCGCTGGTGCGCCTCGCGATGGCCGCCGACCTGGCGAGCCCGGTGTCCAACTCCACCGACCGTGGCCTGAGCTTTATCAACGCGGACTACACCGTCTATCTCGGACGCGAGCCGCGGGGCGAGTACGTCGGGATACAGCCCGACGGGCACCTCAGCGAGGCAGGCGTGGCGGCGGGCCGGTGCGTGCTGCACGACCTGAGCGGTGCTGTCGGCTTCGCGAGTGTGGCAGCCGTGGCCAACCCGACGCTCGGCTTACCGGCAGGCGCTACTCCACCGGGCGGCGGATGAAGCTGAGCTGGGCCTCGGTCTCGGTGAAGCCGACCGCACGGTAGACGCGGATGGCGACCTCGTCGGGGTCGGCGACCATGACGAGCGTCCGGGTGCCCGCGGCGATGGCGGCCGCGCCTGCCTGCCAGACCAGGGTGCCGGCCAGGCCGCGGCGTCGGGCCGCGGGATGCGTCTCCACGCTCTGGTACCTGGCGAGTCCCTCGATACCCCGGACGAGGCCAAGCTGCGCGACAAGCGTGCCGTCGAGGAAGGCGCCGAACCATGCGGCGTGACCCGCCTCGGTCAGCGCTCGCTTCGCCTTCAGCTGGGCCGCGAGGAACCCCGTGTCGCCGCCTGGCTCGCCGGCGTAGAGCGCCGCCGCGAGCTCGAACGACTGCCGCCAGTCGGCGTCACCCGTGAGGGTCCTGATGACCGCCTCGGTGTTCGGCTGCGGCGGGGCGTGCACCGCGGCCGCCGTCATGACGGCGTTGCGCTCAAGCGTCATCCCGGCCAGTTCGCTGGGATCGACGGAGTCGGCGTCCGTCTCGTCAAGGCCGAGCGCCACGTGCCGCGCGCCAGGAAACTCCGCGGTGAAGCTGACCAGCCAGCCAGCGCCCGAGCCGGGCTTGAGATCGCGCAGCAGCAGGAAGTTGCCCCACCAGTAGTCGGGGTTGCCCGGGGTGCGGATGACGAGATGATCTCCCTGGTCGGTGACCTGGCTGCCCTCTAGCGCCAGGATCGCCAGGTCGGTGCGGTAGCCAAGGGAGCGAATCTCCACGCGCCGAAGATACACGCTGCACCAGGGTCCCAGCTGGGCGAGAGGTTTGGCGGGGGGCGTCGCTGGGGTGGGCCGACGCCCCCGCCGAGGAAGTCCGCTGGCCGCGTGGCCCTCGGCCTTCCTCATCTCGGCCCGGCGAGAGCGGGATGTATCGCCAGGCCGAAACTGATTGCGCGGATAACCCGCTTACATGCCCATGCCGCCGTCGACCGGCAGGCCAGCGCCGGTGATGAACCTGGCGCCGTCGGAGGCGAGGAAGACGACCGCATCCGCGATGTCCGGGACCTCGCCGAGCCGGCCGAGCGGGGTGAGCCCGACGACCGCGGTGGCTGCCTCCTGGGCGCTGGGGAACAGGCCGACGGTGGCCATGTCCTGGGCGAGCTGGTTGCCCATTTCGGTGGGGACCAGGCCGGGGTAGACGCAGTTGACCCGCACCCCGTAGCCGAGCCTGCCCGATTCCATCGCGGCGACCCGGGTCAGCCGGTCAACCGCGGACTTGGTCGCCGAGTATCCGGCGATACCGGGAAAGGCGATCGTCGCCGCCACCGACGCCACGTTGACGATCGCCCCGCCTGAACCGGCCGGGCCGCCCGGCCGCATGGCACGGAGTCCGTGCTTGAGTCCGAGCGCCGTGCCGAGCACGTTGACCTCGAGCATCCGCCGGATGTCGGCGGCGTCGATGTCGACAAGCAGGCTGGTGATCTCGATCCCGGCGTTGTTGACGAGGATGTCGAGACCGCCGAGGTACGCGATGGCCTGCGGCACGGCCTGCGCCCAGCTGTCCTCCGCGGTGACGTCGAGCGTGACGAACTCGGCGCGCGCCCCGGCATCGCGCAGCGAGCCGGCGGTCACCTTGCCCAGGTCCTCGCGGATGTCGGCGATCACCACCGCCGCCCCGGCGCGGGCCAGTGCCCGTGCCATCCCCTCGCCGAGCCCCCGCGCGCCTCCGGTGACCACGGCCTTGCGGCCCGTCAGGTCATAAACGCTCATCGGCACCTCTCTATGCGGCCAAAGTCCCCCGCCGCCGTAGTGCACGTTTACCCGCTGGCCGCCGTGGCCTAGCGCGTCAACGCCCCAGGCCTCCGGCGTCTTATCACCGTCGTATTGTTCTTGACAGTTGTCAAGCGTTTGCTTGACGATCGTCCTAGGTCATTTGTCCTATCGACAAGGCTGATAACGTGGCCGTATGGCAAACCGACGACGAGGTCGGCCAGCATGACGCGGGCGACCAGACGTTGACGGACCCGCAACCTCCCGACCAGGCGCCACAGGCATTCCCTTCTCCTGCCGAGACACCACCACAGCAGCCCGCCACGTACCGCGCCGCCCCGGGCGATGCCGCGACCAGGACGCGGGACCGGATCGCGCGGCGCAAAGTGGACAAGTTTACCGAGCGGCGCGAGCAGCTCGCCGCCGCCGCGCTCGCGACCCTCGCCGAGCAGGGGTACGCGAACACCAGCCTGCGCGACATCGCGCAGCATTCGGACTTCTCCCACGGCGTGCTGCATTACTATTTCGCGGACAAGTTCGAGCTGATCATCCACTGCGTGAGCAAGTACAAGGCCGAGTGTGTCACCAGGTACGACGAGCTGGTGGCTAGCGCGACCTCGGCTGACGAACTGCGCTACGGCATCGGCGCGGCCATGGCCAGCACGCTCAGGGACGACGCGACCATGCAGCGGCTCTGGTACGACCTGCGCAACCAGTCGCTGTTCGAGGAGCGGTTCCGCGCCACCGTGCGGGAGATCGACCAGTCGCTCGAAGAGATGATCTGGCGGATCGTGAGCAGGTACGCCGAACTGAGCGAGTCCCCGCTCGCGGTCTCACCGGCCATGGCATATGCCCTCATGGACGGCCTGTTCCGGCAGGCGCTGCTCGCGCAGCTCAGCGGCGACGCGGCGGCGGGTGACATGCTGGACAAGCACATCACACAGCTCCTGCCGGGCCTTCTCGGCTAGGCGCATGCGATACGGCGAACGCGCATCGCCCCGGGCAGCCACGCTGCCCGGGGCGATGAACGGTTGTCGCAGATCGCGCGGCGGTCAGCCGCGCAGGCGCGCCAGCGCCTCGGCGAGGATGGCCTCGCCGTCGGCGTCGGAGCGGCGCTCCTTCACGTAGGCCAGGTGGGTCTTGTAGGGCTCGACGCGCGGCGGAGCCGGGGGGTTGGCCTGGTCCTGGCCGGCCGGGAAGCCGCACCGCGGGCACTCCCACTGCTCGGGGATCGCGGCGTCCGACGCGAAGCTCGGCCTGGTCTCGTGCGCGTTCGAGCACCAGAACGACACCCACGTGCGGGGTGCGGCCTCACCGCGCTCCGCCTCGCCCATCGGGCCGGCGCCTACCCTGCTCCCGCGGATCGCGTTGCCACTACTCACAGAAACTCCACCTCGATGACTTGCCTCGATGACTTGAGGCTGATGACCTCAACGAAGGCCCGCTCGCCCGGAGCGGGAAGCAGGCCTGCCCGGCCTTGATTTATTTCACCACTTGTTTCGCCGCCGTGCGGCGCAAACGCGCACACAACGCGGACGTCGCGCCCCGGGCCGATGACCCTAGTGGTTGACGAGCCAGCCCAGGGCGACGCAGCAGACGAACCACAGGACCCCGAAGAAGATGGTGATGCGGTCCAGGTTCCGCTCCACCACCGACGAAGAGCCAAGCGTTGAGGAAACGCCGCCGCCGAACAGGTCGGACAAACCGCCGCCCTTGCCCTTGTGCAGGAGAACGAGCAGCACCATCACCAGCGACGTGATGATCAAGATGACCGAGAGCGCGATCTCCACCGGTGTTCTTCTTTCCCCTTGACGCTCTAGAGACTGGCCGTGGGCGGTATCTCAGCGACCCGTGGCCAGCTCACGATACCGGCAGATCTCAGCGAACTGACCGGCGTCGAGGCTTGCGCCGCCGACGAGGGCACCGTCCACGTCCTGCCCCGCCATGATGGGAGCAATGTTATCGCCCTTGACGGACCCACCATAAAGGATACGCACCCCGAGCCCGGCTTCGCCGCCCGCCGCGCCCGAAATGTGCTCGCGGATCGCCGCGGCCATCTCCTGCGCGTCGGCGGGGGACGCGACCTCGCCGGTGCCGATCGCCCAGACCGGTTCGTAGGCGATCACCAGCTCGGCGACCGCCGTGGCGGGGATCTTCGCGAGCGAGCCCTTGAGCTGCTCGATCACGTGCTCCACGTGGGCGCCCGCCCGGCGCACCTCAAGCTGCTCGCCCACGCACAGGATGGGCGTGACGCCGACCGCGAGCGCGGCCTTGACCTTGGCGTTCACCAGGGTGTCGTCCTCGTTGTGGTACTGGCGGCGCTCGGAGTGCCCGCACAGCACGTAAGAGCAGCGGAGCTTGGCGAGCATGGGCCCGGAGATCTCGCCGGTGTAGGCGCCCTTCTCGTGCCTGGAGATGTCCTGCGCGCCGTAGCCGATCTTCAGCTTGTCGCCGTCCACCAGGGTCTGCACCGAGCGGAGGTCGGTGAACGGCGGCAGCACGACCACCTCGACGTGGCGGTAGTCCTTGTCGGTCAGGGTGAACGCCAGCTTCTGCACCAGCGCGATCGCCTCGAGGTGGTTGCAGTGCATCTTCCAGTTGCCGGCGATCAGCGGCAGCTTCTTGCTGTTATCGCTCACGTTTGAGACCCAAGCTCCGTATGGCCGTGGCAGCCGCGCCCGGCGGCGCGACTTGTTGCTGTTATCCGAGACTGTGGCCCCCATGATCACGGAACATTTGATCCTGACGGAACTTTTCTCCCCGATCCGGGGAGAAAAGTTCCGTTGAAATCCGAAGTTCCGTGATCATCGCCCGCCCGCGGGCGGCTGCGGCCACTTCATGCTGTTATCACGCCGACGAGGACGGCGAGGCGCCGCCGCCGCGACGGCACGCGACGCCTCAGCGTACTGCGGCTACTCCTCCAGGGCGGTCAGGCCGGGGAGCGTCTTGCCCTCGAGGTACTCAAGGGACGCGCCGCCGCCGGTGGAGATGTGCCCGAACGAGGACTCGTCGAGCCCGAACGAGCGCACCGCCGCCGCCGAGTCGCCGCCGCCGACCACGGTGAGGCCGTCGACCTTCACCAGCGCCTCGGCGACCGCCCTGGTGCCCGGCGCGAACGCGGGGAACTCGAACACGCCCATCGGGCCGTTCCAGAACACCGTCTTCGCGTCCGCCAGCTTCGCGGCGAACAGCTCACGCGACTCGGGCCCGATGTCCAGCCCCATATGACCCGCGGGGATCGCGTCGGCGGCGACCACCAACGGCGGCGCGTCAGCGGCGAACCGCGGCGCGACCACGATGTCGGTCGGCAGCACCAGGTCGACGCCGCGCTTGCCGGCGTCGGTGAGTATCTGCCTGCACGACTCGATGTGGTCGGGCTCAAGCAGCGACGTGCCGACCTCGTTGCCCAGGGCGGCGAGGAACGTGTAGACCATGCCGCCGCCGATCAGCACCCGGTCGGCCAGGCCCAGCAGGTTGCCGATCACACCGAGCTTGTCCGACACCTTCGAGCCGCCGAGCACGACCACGTACGGGCGGGCCGGGTCGACGGTCAGCCGCCGCAGCACGGACACCTCGGCGATGACCAGGTCGCCCGCCGCGTGCGGCAGCAGCTTGGGCAGCTCGTAGACCGAGGCCTGCTTCCGGTGCACCACGCCGAACCCGTCGCCCACGTACAGATCGCCGAGGCGGGCGATGTCGGAGGCAAGCCCAACCCGTTCCGACTCATCCTTGGATGTCTCGGCGGGCTCGAAGCGGACGTTCTCGAGCAGCGCGACGTCACCGTCGGCCAGGCCCGCGACCGTCTCGGCCGCCGACTGCCCGACCAGGTCGCTGGCGAAGGCCACCGGCTTGCCGAGCAGCTCGGCGAGCCGGCCGGCGACCACTCGCAGCGAGGGGCCGCCCTCGGCGCGCTCGGCGAAGTCCTCGCCCTTGGGCCGCCCGAGGTGGGCCATGACGATGACCCTGGCGCCCCGGTCCGCCAGCTTCTTGATCACCGGCAGCGAGGCGCGGATGCGCCCGTCGTCGGTGATCGCGCCACTGCCCGACTTGTCCAGTGGCACGTTGAGGTCCGACCTGACCAGCACCCGCCGGCCGGAGACCTCGAGGTCGTCGATGGTTTTCATGGATGAATCGCCAGCTTTCCTGCTAGCCAAGCCGGGACGCGACGAGTGCCGTCAGGTCGACGAGCCTGCTTGAGTAGCCCCACTCGTTGTCGTACCAGCCGAAGACCTTGACCTGGTTGCCGTAGGCCATGGTGATCGACGCGTCGAAGGTGCATGAGGCGGGCGCGCCCACGATGTCGGAGGAGACGATCGGGTCCTCGGTGTAGACGAGGACGCCCTTGAGCGGGCCCTCGGCGGCGGCCTTGAACGCGGCGTTGACCTCGTCCTTGGTTACTTCCCTGCCGAGTTCGACGACCAGGTCGGTGATCGAGCCGGTGATCACCGGCACGCGCAGCGAGTAGCCGTCGAGCTTGCCCTTGAGCTCCGGGATCACCAGGCTGGTGGCCTTGGCCGCGCCGGTTGAGGTGGGCACGATGTTCTGCGCGGCGGCGCGGGCGCGGCGCAGGTCCTTGTGCGGGCCGTCCTGCAGCATCTGGTCCTGCGTGTAGGCGTGCACGGTGGTCATCAGGCCCTTGACGATGCCGAAGTTGTCAAGCAGCACCTTGGCCATCGGCGCCACGCAGTTGGTGGTGCAGGAGGCGTTGGAGATGATCGCGTGGTTGGCAGCGTCGTACTTGTCGTCGTTGACGCCCATCACGATCGTGATGTCCTCCTCCTTGGCGGGGGCGGAGATGATCACCTTCTTGGCGCCGCCCGCGATGTGCGCCTTCGCCGCGGGGCCGGTGACGAAGCGGCCGGTGGACTCGATCACGATGTCCACGCCAAGGTCGCCCCAGGGCAGGTTGGCCGGGTCGCGCTCGGCGAGGATCTTGATCGGCTTGCCGCCGACGACGATCGAGTCGCCCTCAACCGACACCGGCTTGTCGAACCGGCCCGCGACCGTGTCGTACTTCAGCAGGTGGGCCATGGTCTTCAGGTCGCCGAGGTCGTTGGCGGCGACGACCTCGAAGCCGCGGTCGCCGCTCTCCTCAAGCGCCTTGAAGAAGTTCCGACCGATCCGCCCGAACCCGTTAATGCCAACTCGAATGGTCACAGCACCAGTCTCCGTTCCGATCGCCGCTCGTCACTAGGGTCCAACGTCCGGGACGTCCGTGTCACTTCGTCACGTCCCTGCAGCGGCGGCGTGCTCGCTGTCACGCCCCCGGGGAGATTATCGAACACCGTCCCCCGGCCAGCAGACCTCGGGGGGTCGCCCCGGTCCGCGGGGCCGCTCATGCCTAGTCGTACTGCCCCAGTGGTCTAGACCATACTAACAAGGTAAAGAAATGGCAATATCCGTAACGGTTGCGCCATCCTCCTTTCCGCCACCGTTTCCCTTCCGGCCGCACTGGGTTTCCGCGTTTCGGACACAACGGGGCGGGCCATCGGCTTGGCCGCCGCGTGGAAGACCGGTCGCGAGCGCCGGCGTACGCTGAATTGACGGCAGCAGGGCGGGCAGCAGGGCGGAAGGCGGCGGCGGTGGCAGGGCGGACGGCGCGGCGGCGGATCACCCGGGTCACGGTGACCGAGACCGGCGTGTCGGCGGCGGCCAGGGCCGACCTGCTCGCCGCCGAGGAGCCGCTCGGCATCCGGGTGGACGGGACCGCGCTCACCATGACGATGCGGACGCCGGGTGACGACGTGGAGCTCGCGGCTGGATTCCTGGTTGGCGAGGGGATCGTGCGCGGCCGCGACGACATCGCAGCGATGAAGATATGCGACGGGACGACCTGCGGTCACCTGGACCACACCGACGACGAAATCGGCAACATCGTCGACATCACGCTCGCGCCAGGCGCCGAGGTGACGCTGGGCGCGCGGCGGAACTTCATGACCACCTCGGCCTGCGGCGTCTGCGGCAAGACCTCGATCGACGACATCCGCCTGCTGCCGCGCACGCCGCTGTCCGCCGACGGTTCCATGTTCGACCCCGCCGTGCTGACCACGCTGCCCGACCGGCTGCGCGAGGCGCAGCGGGTGTTCTCCGCCACCGGCGGGCTGCACGCGGCCGGGCTGTTCACCGCGTCCGGCGAGCTGCTCGCGGTGCGCGAGGACGTCGGGCGGCACAACGCGGTCGACAAGATCGTCGGCTGGGCGGTGCTCCAGGACAAGCTGCCGCTGAGCGGCTGCGCGCTGCTGGTGTCCGGCCGCGCCTCGTTCGAGCTGGCACAGAAGGCGGTGCTCGCGGGGATTCCGCTGCTCGCCGCGGTGTCCGCGCCGTCGTCGCTCGCGGCTGACCTGGCGCAGGAGGCGGGACTGACGCTGATCGGCTTCCTGCGCGGCCAGTCGATGAACGTCTACGCGGGCGCGCAGCGGGTAGCGGTGTGACGCGGGACCAGTGCGATCGCGGACCGGTGCCATGAACGCCAACCCGAGGAGCAGCGCACGGCGGATGCGCGACGAACGGTACCCACGGACGGCCGGGCAGCCCAGCGGTGGTGAGCCGTGGGCCTGACCGGCGGCGGGAGCCTGGCACTGCCCGACGTCGCCTACCAGCGCTGGCTTGACTCGCTTGGCGGGGCTGGCTGGCCGGCGCGGTCCGGCCGGGCCAGCCCGCCCGGCCTGCCCGGCGAGCTTGGTGACAGCGAACGGGTCCCGCTCGACGAGGCACTGGGCCGCGTCGCCGCCGCCGCGGTGACCGCCCGCTGGCCGTCGCCGCGCTGCGACTGCGCCGCCATGGACGGGATCGCGGTGCGCGCCGCCGGCCTGCCGATCGCCCCGGCCGTCGGCGGCACGGTCGCCCCGGCCGGCACGGGCGGCGCCGACGACCTGGACGCGCAGGACCTGGACGCTCGCGCCGGTGCTATCCGGCTGCCGGCCGGCGCGTTCGAGTGGATCGACACCGGTGACCCGATGCCGGACGGCCTGGACACGGTGGTCGTTAGGGAGCGGTTGCTGCCGCAGGGAGACGGCAGCGTGCTCATCGCGGCGGGCCCGGACGCCGCGGCCCCGCTGGCCACGGCCGGGCAGCACGTGCGGACCGCCGGTGAGGACTTCGCGGCCGGCGAGGAGCTGCTACCCGCCGGGCGGCTCCTGCGGCCAGGCGACCTGGCCGCCGCCGCGGCGGCGGGGCACGCGACACTCGTGGTTACCCGGCGGCCGGTCGTCGCGATCATCCCGACGGGCGACGAGATCCGGCCCGCGGGTGAGCCGCTGCGGCGCGGCGACATCATCGACACCAACTCGATCATGCTCGCCGCGCGCTGCCGCCAGCTCGGCGCGCTGGCCGAGGTCGGCCCGATCGTGCCCGACGACCCGGACTCCCTGGCGGCCGAGTTGCACCGGGCCGCGGCGGGCGCGGACCTGGTGCTCATCATCGCCGGGTCGAGCCGCGGCCGCGGCGACCACGCCGCCGCGGTACTCGCCCAGGTCGGCGGCGTGGCGGTGGCCGGCGTCGCGGTCCGACCCGGCCATCCCGCCATCCTCGGCCACGTCAAGCGGCCCACCGGAGCCAAGGCGGCGGACCGGGCCGCGATCGCGCCGGCCATCGGGCTGCCCGGCTATCCGCTCGCCGCGGCGGTCATCTTCGAGCTGTTCGCCGTCCCGCTGCTCGGCGTGCTCACCGGGCACACGCCGGCCAGGACGACGATCCGCGCGCGGCTCGACCGTGACTGGACCGGTCGGCCCGAGGCGGAGAACTGGGTGCTCGTCACACTCAGCGACCACGGTGAGCGCGGCGAACTGCCGCTCGCCACGCCGGCCAGGCGGGGTGCCGGCACTATCAGCCAGCTCGCCCGCGCCGACGCGTGGTGGCAGGTCCCGGCCGGCCGGGACCGGGTCGACTTCGCGGCGGGCACCGAGATCGCGGTGCTGCCCGTCGCGGACATTGCCCGGTAACCCGTGCGCCGCCCCTCGGACGCGTGCCGCCGTGTGGCTGCACGATTAGGTTTCCGCGCGCACGCGGCTCAGGACCGGGGAGGCCGAAGGGCGGCCCGCCGCAGCCCCTAGGGTTTACCGATATGGGTGATGTGAGGGGCGATGACCGGAATATGACGATCGGCGAGCCGGAGACGTCCGCCGTGGGAGTCCCCGGGGTCGCCGTATCGATGCGCTACGCGCTTGGCGAGATGGGCGCGGCCCGCTCGGTGCGGACGCTGCTGCGGGTCAACCAGGCCGACGGCTTCGACTGCCCGTCCTGCGCCTGGGGCGACCCGGCCGCTGCCGATCGCAAGCACGCTGAGTTCTGCGAGAACGGCGCCAAGGCCGTCGCCTGGGAGGCCACCAGGAAGCGGGCGGACGCCGCCTTCTTCCGCGCGCACTCCGTCGCGTTCCTGCGCGAGCAAACCGGCCACTGGCTGGAGGCTAACGGGCGGCTCACCGAGCCGATGTACCTGGCCGAGGGAGCCACACACTACCGGCCCATTGGCTGGGACGAGGCGCTGCGCCTGATCGCCTCCCGGCTGCGGGCACTCGACGACCCGAACCGCGCCGTCTTCTACACCAGCGGCCGGGCGAGCAACGAGGCCGCCTTCGCCTATCAGCTGCTCGCCCGCAGGCTCGGCACCAACAACCTGCCCGACTGCTCCAACATGTGCCACGAGTCGAGCGGCGCCGCGCTCACCGAGACGATCGGCCTCGGCAAGGGCACGGTCACCCTCGAGGACCTCTCCGAGCACGCGGGCCTCATCGTCGTCGTCGGGCAGAACCCCGGCACCAACCACCCGCGGATGCTCGCCGCCCTGGAGGAGGCGAAGAAGCGCGGCGCGAAGATCGTCGCGGTCAACCCGCTGCCCGAGGCCGGGCTGCTCCGGTTCAAGAACCCGCAGAAGGCCAGCGGGCTTGCCGGCCACGGCACCAAGCTGGCCGACCGCTTCCTGCGGGTGCGGGTCAACGGCGACCTGGCGCTGTTCGCCGGGGTCAACAAGGCGCTACTGGCACGGGACGACGCCGACGCCATCCTCGCGGGCGGCGGAGCCGCCGGCCCGGTGCTCGACCACGCGTTCATCGATGCATACACCGAGGGGTTCGAGGCGGCCGCCACCGGGTGGCGCGCCCTGGACTGGGCCGACGTGGAGCGGCTGAGCGGGCTGTCCCGGTCGCGGATCGAGGAGTTCGCCGACGACGTCACCGCCGCCGAGTCGATCATCGTCTGCTGGGCGATGGGCCTGACGCAGCACGCGAACGCGGTCGGGACCATCCGCGAGGTGATGAACTTCCTGCTGCTTCGCGGCAACATCGGACGGCCCGGCGCGGGCCCGTGCCCGGTGCGCGGGCACAGCAACGTGCAGGGCGACCGGAGCATGGGCGTCTGGGAGAAGATGCCCGACGCGTTCCTCGACCGGCTGCGCGACGAGTTCGGGTTCGACCCGCCGCGCGCGCACGGCTGGGACGTGGTGGACTCGATCAGGGCGATGCGCGACGGCAAGGTCGGCGTGTTCTTCGCCCTCGGCGGCAACTTCGCCTCCGCTGCCCCGGACAGCGAGGTCACCGCGGCCGGCCTGCGGCGCTGCGACCTCACCGTGCACGTCGCGACCAAGCTGAACCGCTCGCACGTGCTCACCGGACGCGAGGCGCTGATCCTGCCGTGCCTGGGACGCACCGAGCGCGACAGGCAAGCGAGCGGCGAGCAGTACGTCACCGTCGAGGACTCGATGAGCGTGGTGCACGCCTCCCGCGGCCGCCTCGCCCCCGCGTCCACGGAACTGCGCAGCGAGGTGGCGATCATCACCGGGCTCGCTGCGGAACTGTTCGGCGACGAGCTTGGCTGGTCCGCGATGGGCGGCGACTACTCGGTGATCCGCGGGCACATCGCGAACGTCGTCGACGGCTGCGCCGACTACGACGCACGGGTCAGCCAGCCAGGCGGCTTCACGATGCCCCGGCCGCCGCGCGACTCGCTGACGTTCGCCACGCCATCGGGGAAGGCGCGGTTCACGGTCAACGCGGTGAGCGCCGTCCGGGTGCCGCCCGGTCACCTGCTGCTGCAGACGCTGCGCTCGCACGACCAGTTCAACACCACCGTGTACGGGCTCGACGACCGCTACCGCGGCGTGCACGGCGGCCGCCGCGTCGTCTTTGTCTCCGGCGAGGACCTGGCCGAGCGCGGCCTGCGCGACGGCGACCTGGTGGACCTGGTCAGTGTCTGGTCCGACGGCGAGCGCCGCGCGCCGGCCTTCCGCGTGGTCGAGTACCCCACGCCGGCCGGCTGCGCGGCCGCCTACTTCCCCGAGGCGAACGCGCTTGTGCCGCTGGACTCCACCGCTGCGATCAGCAACACCCCGACGTCCAAGTCGGTGATTATCCGCCTGGAGCGGTCAGTCCCGCCTGCCGTGGGCTAAGCGTCCCTGATACCGCGGGACATGATTATCATAACCCTCGGTATCCTCGGTGCTACTCTCCGATATAGCGAGCGGCGCGGCGGCGCACGGAAACGGCGCCATTCCGCCGGCCGCTGGTTCCGGTAATTCGCGCGGCTTTCGGGGGGGAAGCATGATATCCAACCGGTTTATCCGGCTGGCCGGTGCGCTGGTAGCGCCCGTGCTGGCCGTCGGTGCGCTGGTGGCACAGGCGGGAGTGGCGTCCGCCAGCGCGCAATGGTTCAGTGGCAAGACGCTCTTCGTGGCACCATCGGGCAACCAGAATAACGACGGCAAATCTTGCCATTCCGCAGGATTCAGCACCATTCAGTCCGCAATCAATACCGCACCCGACGGTGCGACCATCATCGTATGCGCCGGGACATATCACGAGCAGGTCGTGATATCCAAGCCGGTATCGCTCGTCGGCCAGCACGCGACCATCGACCAGTCGGGCGTCACGCCGACGTTCACCATCACCCTGCGCGGGCTCGGGCAGCAGGTCATCTTCGCGGCGGTGATCGTCGTGAGCTCCCACGTCACGCTGAAGGGATTCATTATCCAGCACGCCGAGGGTGAGGGAGTCCTGGCCGCTGGACTGAGCGGTCCCCTGTCCAGCATCGTGATCGCCCACAACGCCGTCGTCCACAACGACCTGGGCGGCGGTGTCCCACCACAGTCGACGTACTTCCAGTGCGCGGCACAGGGGCAGGTGCCCGGTGACTGCGGCGAGGGCGTTCACTTCGCCGGTAACGTCGCCTTCTCGGCGATCCGCGACAATTTCATCGCCTTTAACTCCGGCGGCGTATTGCTCAGCGACGACATCGGGCCCACGCACAACAACCTGGTCGAGGGCAACGTCGTGACGCAAAACGCCGCGGACTGCGGGATCACCGTTCCCGGGCACAACCCGGGAGCGCTCAACGCCAACGGCGTGCCGCAGCCCTCGGTCGCGGGCGTCTACCGGAACGTCATACGGAAAAACGTGGTCACCGACAATGGACTCAAGGGTGAGGGCGCCGGAGTGCTGTTCGCCAACGCGGGTCCTGGCACCGCGTCCTACGACAATCTGGTCGAAGGCAACTTCATCGCCGGCAACGAATTGTCCGGCGTCACGATGCACGCGCACACCATCGGCAAGACACAGTTCGAGGACCTGAACGGCAACAGGATCGTCGACAACGTCATCGGCGAGAACAACACCGGCGGCGACCCGCTCGACTTCCCGGCAAGCCCGCAGGACAAGGAAACGACCGGCGTACTCGTGTTCTCCGGTGGCGTGAAGGTCCGCGTCAAGATCGCGCGCAATCTCATCTACGACAACCACTTCGGCATCTGGCTGAGCAAGCCGGTTAAGGCGTTCGGCCTGGGCTCTAACACGTTCATCGACGTGACCGTGCCGGTCTCCGCGAACAACTGACCCGGCGACACTGGACGGCGGGCCGCGAGCGCGCCCGCCGTCCAGTCAGCCCCCGGTCACGCTCCGCGCCTGTTGCTGTTATCAACCAGTGGCGCAGTCGGTGCTGTCCGGCGACGCCTTCTCGGCGGCCCGCCAGCCGGCCAGGATCCACCGCCCCACGCAGGCGGCCCCCATGAGCATCGCGGCGAACTGGACGCCGACGACGACCCAGTACAGGCACTGCCACGCGGGATGCCGGTCCAGCGCACCGGCCAGCCCGCCGCCCGCGCACCCGGCCTCCCACACCGGCAGGTACCGCCACTCGAACCAGCCGCTGCCCTGGTCCTCCTCCACGTACAGCAGTACGCCGGCGATGAGGGTGCCAACTAAGCCTGTCGCAGCGTCAGCCGTGCGTAGGGTGGGGCCGTGGATGGATTCGATCCGGATGCCACTGCCGCGACCCTCACGCAAGCGCTGCGTCCGTTCGGTTCGACGGCACGAGCCGCGCAGGAAAAGCGGTACCTCAAGAGCGAGCTTGAATTCATCGGCGTCGCCATGCCTGACATCCGCCGCGTGGTCAAGGCGGCAGTCAAGGATCACCTCGCAGCCCACGGCAAGCGCGGTGTCCGGCTCGACAGGGAGACCGCCGTGGCCTGGGCACTCGCCCTATGGCAGGAGCCCGTGCATGAACGCCGGGCCGCGGCGATCCAGATTCTCCAGCTGGCTGTCACGCGGCTGGCCGCCGCGGATCTGGCGACCATCGAGCGGCTGATCCGCGACGCACGCACCTGGGCGTACGTGGACCCGCTGGCGGGGAACATCGCGGGCGCCGTCGCCTTGCGCGACGCGTCGTCGTGGGAACGAATCGACACCTGGGCGGTCGACGGGGACTTCTGGGTACGCCGTTCGGCACTGCTCGCATTGATGCCAGGCATCCGCGCCGACCAGCCCGACCTGCGCCGGTTCGTCCGCTACACCGACCCGATGCTCGCCGAACGGGAGTTCTTCATCCGCAAGGCGATCGGCTGGGTGCTTAGGGAGATCTCCCGCCAGGACCCTAATTGGGTCGCGACCTGGACGGAAGATCACGTAGCCGAGATATCGGGTGTCACCTTCCGCGAGGCCGCCAGGTACCTACCCCCCGAGACGAAGGCCCACCTGGAACTGCGCCGCGCCCGCCGGTAGGTCCGCCCCTGGCTGGCCCGCGTGATGCCATGGTCGGCCCGGGCGACGCTGCCTGCGATGGTAAATTGGGCCCCTCCAGTCCACCAGTTCCCGTGCCACCCCGGAGCGTTCCTATGCCCGCTGTCCGTCGCGCGAAGGACGGTACGCCCGTCGGCAGCGCGGGCGGCGGACCGGACGGCGCGGGCAGCGCCCGGGAGGGCGCCGGCGCGGCGGGCCGCGGGTTCCTGCTCCGCGTGCCGTCGTCGGCCGGCCTTGTCATCCTCGCCGCGACGGCGCTCGCGCTCGCGCTGCGGCTGTTCCTGGTCACCAGGCCCGGCTTCCTGACCTCGGGCCAGGTCGAATATGACGACGGTGTCTACCTCGGCGCGGCGCTGCGGCTGCTGCATGGCGCGATGCCGTACAAGGACTACGCGTTCGTCCAGCCCCCGGGGATCATCGTGGTCGGGCTGCCAGGCGCGCTGATCGGCTCGCTGACCTCGCAGGCCGGCGGCCTGGCGGTGGCCCGCCTGCTCAGCGTGCTGGCAAGCACCGCCTGCGTGCCGCTGGCCGGCCGTCTTGTGCGGCACCGCGGCGCACTGGTCTGCGCGGTGACCGCTGGCCTGCTCGCGGTGTACCCCGCCGACATCCTCGCCGCGCGGACGCTGCTGCTGGAACCATGGATGAACCTGGCCTGCCTGCTCGCGGCGACCGCGGCCTTCCGGGAGGGGCGCCTGGCCAGCCCGCGCTGGCTCGCCGTGGCGGGGGTGGCGCTCGGCTGTGGCGTCGCGATCAAGTTCTGGGCCGCGATCCCCGCGGCGGCGCTGCTCGCGGTGTGTCTCATCGCGCGGCCTGAGCCCGGTGCGTCGCGACTGCGGCGCGGCGGCGCCTTGCTCGGCGGTTCCGTTGGCGGCTTCGCGGTGCTCGCCGGGCCGTTCGCCCTGGCCGCGCCGGGCGCGTTCGTGCACCAGACGCTGCTATACCAGGTCAGCCGGGTCGGCGAGTACACGCCGGTGTCGCTGCGGCTCGCGCACCTGACCGGGCTGATCGACGTCCTGAGCAGGAGCGGGAAGCTCACCGTGCCTGGGACTACCGGCCACACGCTGTTCTCCATGGGCGCCGAGGCCTCGACGCACATCGTCGCGGCCGGCTGGAAGGCGTACGCGGTGGCCGCCATCGCGATCGTGGTGATCGCCGCCGGCTACCTCATCGTGCCGCGCCGACGGACGCCGCTTGAGTGGTTCGCCCTGGTCACCGCCGCCGCCGCGGCCGCGGCGATCCTGGGCTACTCGGCGTTCTTCTACCACTACCCCGACTTCCCCGCGCCGTGGATCGCCATCACCGCGGGTGCCGCCATCGGCGCCCTGGCCGGCCCGCTGCGCGGCGCCCGTGCACGACGGGTGCTCGCGGCCGCGATCGCGGTGGTGATCGTCGCGGCCGGCGCGGCCGAGGCACGTGAATTGTCCGGCGCGCACGTGCCGGACAGCCCCGCGGTCGCGTCGGCGCTGATACCGAAGGGATCGTGCCTGGTCGCCGATCAGGTGTCGTTCGCGATCGCCGCGAACCGGTTCACCGCTCCTGGCCCCGGCTGCCCGGACGTCGTGGACTCGCTTGCCACCACGCTCGCGCTCAGCGGCGGCGTATCACCGCAGGGCGGTGCCGGGCAAACGGCGGCTGTGGTCGCGGGCTGGGAGAAGATCTTCGGGCAGGCGCGCTACGTGTGGCTCTCGGCAGGCGCACCCGCGCGCATCCCGTGGACGGCGGGCCTGCAGACCTGGTTCGACGGCCACTTCAGGCAGATCGCGGCGTTCCCCGGCTACGGCGACAGCAAGCTGTACGTCCGCCGCTGAGCCTCGCGTCACCGGCGCCGAGCGCATCCACCGAGCACATCCTCAGGGGCCGCGCTGAAGGCGAACACCGGCCGGGCCGCCCCTCAGCGGCCCCGCACCGGCGTGACGACGATCAGCTCCAGCCTGTAGTCCGCACCCTCGCCCATCCTCTCGTAGCCAACGCCCCGCTGTAGGCGAGGCGTTCCCCCTCCGCCCACTCATGAGAGCCACCCTACGACGCACTGCCTTCCCATGCAATTGCATTCGCTGCAATGGTGTGGCATTTACCAGGGTCAATCCGGTAATGACCGAATGAGCACCGGATTGTCCAATACGGGCTGCCATGCGGTCTCCGCCGCGCCGATCAGACCCGCGTCATCCAGTGAGCAGGCCTCGACCGGAATCGCCGCACCGTGACCCCATGGGCTGTGCCGCGCGACGGCCTCCCGGAGCGGGCCAGGGGCGACCGCGAGCAGCGCCCCGTGCATCCCGCCGAGCAGCACGCGGTCGGGGTTGATCACGTTGATCAGGCCGGCCAGCCCGAGACCGAGGCGCTCGACGATCGCGTCGGCTGCCTGGCGGACCCGCGCGTCTGTCTGGTAGCCGTCGCGCAGCAGGGCGATGGCCTCATCGAGGATCGGGCCCTGCGCCGGGAGCTCCCGCCCGGCCGACTCAAGGAATCTCGCCGCGTCGGTCTCCACGTTCAGGCAGCCGCGGTTGCCGCAGACACAGGGACGACCGTACGGGTCCACGCTCACGTGGCCCGCCTCCATGGCCAGTCCGGTGCTGCCGGTGTAAAGGCTGCCGTCGAGGACAAGCCCGCCGCCCACGCCGCGATGCTCGGCGACCAGAACGAGCAGATGCCCGGCGTCGCGACCCGCGCCGTGTCGGTGCTCGGCGAGGGCGATCGCGTTAACGTCATTGACAGCGCTGAAGCCTGCCGGGGCTGCCACGCCCCTGCGGGTGAGTTCCGCGGCGAACAGCTCGCGCACCGGCGAGCCATCGGGCCAGCCGACGTAGAGCGCGCGGATGGCGGTGCCCTGCGGCCGGGTGACCGCGGTCGGCAGGCAGGCCGCGGCGCCAACGCAGCGGCGGCGCGAGGTCCGCAGCAGGTCCGCGGCCGCCTCCGCGACTTCCCCGAACACGAGGCCGGGATCGGCGGGCACCGGCGCGTGCCATGCCCGCCGCGCGGCGATGACCCCGCCGAGCCCGACGAGAGCGACCGCGTAGCCGTCCGGATGCACCTGGGCGGCGAGCGCCACCGGGCCTTCCGGGTCTGGCACCACGCGGTGCGACGGACGGCCCTGATGGCCGCCGCCCGGTCCGCTGTCTACCACGATCAGGCCAAGATCACGCAGTTCGGCGGTGATCGCGCCGGTCGTCGCCCTGGTCACTCCGAGCTGGCTGGTAAGTTCCGAGCGCGTGGCCGCCCGGCCGGCGTGGATCAAGGTCAGGGCTGTTCCGGCCAGCGTCGGGCCAGCCAGCGTCGCGGGTTTTAGCTCCACGCTGTTGTCCGCATTTCGATTTGCCTCTATCCTTGTTTTGTGCAGCTGCTATACAAACTACCGCTGCCGGTCACGGCGGGCAACGAGACCGCGAGCATCCGCGCCGCGATCACGGCCTTCTTCGCCGCCGACGGGTTCATCTTCGCCAGCTGGGCGGTGCGGATCCCGGCCGTGAAGGCGGCGGTCGGCGCGTCACCGCAGTCGCTGGGGCTCGCGCTGCTCGGCGTGTCGCTCGGCGCTATCGCCACGATGACGCTGACCGGGGCGCTGTGCCGGCGGTTCGGCAGTCCCCGGGTCGTGGTGGTCGCCGCCGTTTGGCTCTCGTTCGCGCTGCTGCTTCCGGCGCTCTCCTCCTCAGCGCTCGCGCTCGGACTGTCGCTCGTCGTCTTCGGCATCGGCTACGGCGGCCTCAACGTCGCGATGAACAGCTACGCCGTGGACCTGGTCGCCGTGATGCGCCGCCCGGTGATGCCGTCGTTCCACGCGGCGTGGTCGTTCGGCGGTCTGGCAGGCGCCGCCCTCGGCGGCCTCGCGGCGCCGCACCTGTCGCCGTTCACCCACTTCGCGCTGGTCGGCCTGCTCGGCCTGGTGGTGACCGCGACCTGCGGCCGGATCATCCTGCGCAGCGACCTGCCTGCCGAGCTGGCGCAGCGCGCGGTCGCCGAGGCGAGCGGCATCGAGGCGGCGGGCGGCGCGGACCCGAGTTCGGTCGCCGGCGGTAGCGGTGGCTCCCCCGCCGAGGCTGGCACAGCCAGTGACGGCGAGGCGACGCCTCGCGAGACGACAACAGGCAATTCGCAGCCGAACGGTAGCGTGCCACACCCGGCCGCGTCCGCCCGGACCCAAGGGGTGTGGCGGACGGTGGTGCTGCTCGGCGTGATCGCGCTGTGCTCCACCTACGGCGAGGGCGCGGTCAGCGACTGGGGCGCGCTGCACCTGCGCAACGACCTGAACGTGGACGCGGGCCTTGCCGCCGCGGGCTACGCCGCCTTCGCGCTCGCCGAAGCCGGCGGACGGCTATTCGGCACCGCGCTGCTCGACCGCCTCGGCCAGACCCGGGTCCTGGTCTACGGCGGCCTGATCACCTGCGCCGGCATGCTCGCCGCCGCGCTGTCGCCGGTGCTGCCGCTGTCCCTCATCGGCTTCGCGTTGGCCGGCCTCGGCGTGGCCAACGCCTTCCCCACCGCCATGTCCCGCGTCGGCGCCCTCGCGGGCCCGAACGGCGTCGCCGCCGCCTCGACCTTCGGCTACGCCGGCTTCCTGCTCGGGCCGCCCGCGATCGGCTTCCTGACCGGCGCGGTCAGCCTGCGGGTGGCGCTGACCACGGTCTCCGTGCTCGGCATCCTCGCCGTCTTCCTCGCCCGCGCGGCATCCACCGACCGGACCGGGGCCTAGGACACCGCGCTCAACGGCGTCGCCTCCGCGGTGCCATCGGGCGGCCGCTCAAGGTCCCAGGCGATCCTGACCGCGGTCACGGCGGCCTGCACATAGCCAGGGCCGAGCGGGAAGTTCTGCCGCGCCCGCGCCAGCCGCTCGAACGACAGCGGGTCGTGCGCTTGCTCCGCGGTCTGGAAGTCTTGCTGATCCTGGCAGAGCCCGAACACCTGGCCTACGGTGGCGAGCCACAGCGCTGCGCGGCGACCTGGTCCGCGATCAGTGCGCCCGCGAGGTCGTCGAGCGGGACCCGCGGCGGGCCTTTGGCCGGCAGGGGCCCTGCCTTGACCGCCTGGCCCCGCTGGATGTCCACCGCGCGGCGGATCAGCCGGACGAGTTCGCGCGGCAGCCCGCCCGACAAGACGTAAAGCAGGTCGGCTGACGGCTCGGTGACCTGTACCAAACGGCTACCTGCCAGTCGTCTCGCCTCCTGCCCGGTCAAGAAGGAGAGCGGGACCACGGTTAGAAGACGAAGCGGTAAATGCGCGCCGCCACAGCAGGGAACTCGAGGTCCGTGCCGGTGAAACGAATCCACGTGGTTTCCTCGGCATTCCGGTCATCTCGCCCTCAAGTGCCCGGACTCGTGCCTCGCCGAGCACCGAGGCGCACAGGGTGCCGAACAGGTGCAGCAGGAAATCGCGGGCGTCGTATTGCGCGGGCGCCGCGACGGTGACACCCCAGCGCTGAACCTCGTTCTCGCCGTCCCATGGCGCGAGGGGACGCAGGTCGGGCACCGGCCGGGCGAACTGGCTGAGCAGCGTGGTCTTACCGATGCCGCGCGGGCCCGCCACCCCGATAGGAGAACTCGCGCTTGTAGCTCGCCGTGAGGTCGGCGTCGATGACCAGGTTGATCCGGCTCGTCAGGTCGGCGACGAGTTCGTCCCGCAGCGCCGCGCGCGCTTCGGCCCGCCGCCCGTCGATCTCGCGGATCAGCGCATGCCGGAGGATGCCATCCTGCGCGGCGGCCTCGGCGAAGGCCTGCCATGCCTGCGCGAGGTCGGCCTGGGCGGAGCCGAGCTCTCCCTCGAGCCTCGCCAGCCGGTCTCCGTCCGCGCCGCGGCCGGCTGACGCTGCCGGTCGAGTCTCCTTATCTTGTTCTCGGCATCGGCGATCGCTCGCGATTGCCGTGGCAGCAGTTCCCTGAGCATCATCTCGCGCTCGCCGTCTAGCCGGGTAACGGCGTTCGCGCTCGCCGCGTGCAGTTCGAGCAGCTGGCCGGAGCCGAGAGCCTCGCCGGTCATCCCGGTGATCTTGTCCACGGTGTCCCGGTCATCGTCGACATCCGCGAGGTTCTCCCGGATCTCCTGGCGGGCGAGCACCTGCGCACACGCCTCATCCACCAGTTCGGCAAACCAGTCAGCCATGCCCCGCTCCGGGTGTCCGTGATGTCGCTAACGGTCACCCTACGGCGGTGACGCCGGCCCGCGCCACAGAATCCGGACCGGCTACGGGAGCATGTCGACCGTCAGGCAGGCCTCCGTAGACGGCATGCCCAGGTCCGCGGCGCGTCGGTCGGCCATCGCGAGCAGGCGGCGGATGCGGCCGGCGATGGCGTCCTTCGTCAGCGGCGGGTCAGCGAGCTGGCCGAGCTCCTCCAGGGACGCCTGCCGGTTGGCGACGCGCAGCCGGCCCGCCATCACCAGGTGCTCAGGCGCGTCCACGCCGAGAATCTCCAGCGCCCGCTCCACCCGGGCACCCGCCGCGACGGCGGCGCGGGCCGAGCGGCGCAGGTTGGCGTCGTCGAAGTTGGCCAGCCGGTTCGCGGTCGCCCTGACCTCGCGGCGCATCCGCCGCTCCTCCCAGGCAAGCACGCTGTCGTGCGCGCCGAGCCTGGTCAACATCGCGGCGATCGCCTCGCCGTCCCTGATCACCACCCGGTCGACGCCGCGGACCTCACGGGCCTTGGCGGAGATCTTCAGCCGCCGCGCCGCGCCGACCAGGGCCAGCGCGGCTTCCGAGCCCGGGCAGGTGATCTCGAGTGCCATCGAGCGGCCCGGCTCGGTGAGCGACCCGTGCACGAGGAAGGCGCCGCGCCAGGCGGCCTCGCAGTCGCAGATGCCGCCGGAGACAACCTGCCGCGGCAGGCCGCGCACCGGGCGCCCGAACGAGTCGATGAGCCCGGCCTGCCTGGCGAGGCTGTCGCCGCCCTTCGACACCCGCACCACGTACCTGCTGCCCTTGCGCAATCCGCCAGGGGCGAGCACAAGCAGCTCAGACGGCTGGCCGAACACCTCGGCGATCGACGCACGCAGCCGCCTGGCCACCGCGGCGGTGTCAAGCTCCGCCTCGATCACGATGTGCCCCGCGGTCAGCGTGAGCCCGCCCGCGAACCGCAGCAGCGTGGACACCTCCGCCTTCCGGCAGCACGGCTTGATCACCGGCACCCTGCTGAGCTCGTCTTTCACCACGCTTGTCATCGCCATAGCGGCTCTCCCCCCATCACCTTAGAACTGCTCCCCCAGACGACGCCGCTCCCCGAAAATCGCCCGGTAGGCAGCGGCCAGCCGCACCGGGTCGTGCCGTGTCCCGTCCGCCGCCGCCACCTCGGCGAGCGTCAGCGAGGCACTCATCCGCTCCGCCGCCTTGCGGAGATCGTCCTCGGCGCCGGCCACCGCGGCGGCGTCGGCGAGGACGACATCGAAAGACAATGATGACGCGTGATCGGCGAGAACTTCCAGATGCTTGTGTGGCGAAAATCCCTCGGTCTCCCCCGGCTGCGGCACCAGGTTCAGTGCCACGAGCTTACGCGCCGCCGTCCGGGTCAGGGCGGAACGGAGCGAAGGCACCATCAGGTGCGGCAGTACGGAGGTGAACCACGAACCGGGCCCGAAGACCACCCAGTCGGCGTCGAGCACCGCCTCGACCGCCTCCGGAACGGCGGGCGGGTCGGCCGGCACCAGCGAAATCGACCGCACCCGGCCCGGCGTGACCGCGACCGCCGCCTGCCCGCGCACGGTGGACACCGCGGCGGGCAGCGCCGGGTCGACCCCCTCCACTAGCGCGACGATGTCCAGCGGCACCGCCGCCATCGGCAGCACCCGCCCGGTGACCCGCAGCAGCCGCGCCACCCAGTCGAGTCCCGCGACGGGATCACCGAGCAGGTCCCACAGTCCGGCGATGAGCAGGTTGCCAAGGGAGTGGCCGCCCAGGTCGCCGTCGCCGCGGAAACGGTGCTGGACAACCCGGGCCCAGGTCGTGCCCCAGTCATCGTCGCCGCACAGCGCCGCGAGCGCCATCCGCAGGTCACCAGGCGGCAGCACGCCGAACTCCTCGCGCAGCCGGCCGGACGACCCGCCGTCGTCGGCCACGGTCACGATCGCGGTGACCCGGTCCGTGACGCGACGCAGCGCGGACAGCGACGCGGCGAGCCCGTGCCCGCCGCCAAATGCGACGACCTTTGGCTGGTAGGTACGGGCGGTACGGGGGGTTGCCCCCCCGGGTGACGGCACCGTCAAGCGGTCACTCCCGCCCGAGGTCGCGGTGCGCGACGCTCACGTCGCGGCCGGTCAGCTTCGCGGCGAGCTGTTCTGCCATGGCCACCGAGCGGTGCTTGCCGCCGGTGCAGCCGATGGCAAGCGTGACGTACCGCTTGCCCTCCCGCTCGAAGCCGGCCAGGGACACGTCAAGGACCTGCAGGTACGCGGCGATGAAGGCCGACGCGGCCGGCTGGCCGAGCACGTACTCCCTGACCGAGGCGTCGAGGCCGCTCAGCGGCCGCAGCTCAGGCACCCAGTGCGGGTTGGGCAGGAACCGGCAGTCGGCCACCAGGTCGGCGTCCACCGGCAAGCCGTACTTGTAGCCGAACGAGACGATGTTCAGCCGCAGCCCGGTCACCGAGTCGCCGCCGAAGTAGCCGTGCATCCTGGCGCGCAGCTCGTGCACGTTCAGCGCGGAGGTGTCGAGCACGATGTCGGAGTCGCCGCGGACGGCGCGCAGCAGCTCGCGCTCGGCGTTGATCCCGTCGAGTATGGTGCCTGAGCCCTGCATCGGGTGCGGCCTGCGCACGTTCTCGAAGCGCTGCACGAGGACGGCGTCGGACGCCTCGAGGAACAGAACGTGCGGCGCGACGCCGCGGGCGCCAAGGGAGGAGATCGCGGACTTCAGGTCGGTGGAGAAGGCTCGCGACCGGACGTCGACGATCGCCGCGATGCCGGCCAGCGAGGCGCGGTCCGCCAGGTCGAGCATGGTGGGCAGCAGCGCGGGCGGCAGGTTGTCCACCACGAACCAGCCGAGGTCCTCGAGCGTCTTGGCGGCGGAGGTGCGCCCGGCCCCCGACATGCCGGTGATGATGACGATGTCGGGCGTTGGCGGCCCGGCACGTTCCCCTGTCGTATCAGTCATTGTCCCTTGAACCCCCCGGATTAGGCATGCTGTTCTGCTGATCACCGGCCCGCTGAACACTGGCCTGGCGCAGCGCGATCACCACCGACTCGGCAAGCTTAGGGCCGATCCCGGGCACCGCCGCCGCGATCTCCTGCGGCGACGCCGACGATATCGCCTTCACCGAGCCGAACGCCTTCAGCAGCGCCGCGCGGCGCGACGGCCCAAGCCCGGGCACCCCGTCGAGCGCGGACGTGATCGCCGCCTTCCCCCGCTTGGCCCGGTGATAGGTGATCGCGAACCGGTGCGCCTCGTCCCTGACTCGCTGCAGCAGGTAGAGCCCCTCGGACGAGCGCGACATGATCACCGGGTACTCCTGGCCGGGCAGCCACACCTCCTCGAGCCGCTTGGCGAGACCGCACACCGCCACGTCGTCGATGCCGAGATCGGCGAGCGCGGCGGCGGCCGCCGCCACCTGGCCCGCGCCGCCGTCCACGACCACCAGGTTGGGCGGGTAGGCGAACTTGCGCTGCTGGGGTGAAACCACCAACCGTTCATCCTGATCCTGGTCTTGATCTTGGTCGTGACCTGGATCGCCGGCCTCGGGGTCGCCGAGGAGATCGAGCTCGCCTGACTGCTCGCGTTCCTCCAGGTAGCGGCGGAAGCGGCGGGTGATCACCTCGCGGATCGCCGAGATGTCGTCGCTGCCCTCATAGCCCTTGACCGAGAAGCGGCGGTACTCGCTCTTGCGCGCCAGGCCGTCCTCGAACACCACCATGGAGGCGACCACGTGCGTGCCCTGGAGGTTGGAGACGTCGTAGCACTCGATGCGCAGCGGCGCGTCGTCGAGTTCCAGGGCGTCCTGGATCTCGTTCAGTGCCTTGGACCGGGTGGTGAGGTCGCTTGCGCGCCGCAGCTTGTGCAGCGCGAGCGCCTCCTTCGCGTTGCGGGCGACGGTCTCGGCGAGAGCCTTCTTGTCGCCGCGCCGCGGCACGCGCAGCTGGACAGGGCCGTCGCGTCGCTCCGACAGCCACTGCGTCATCGCCTCTGCGTCCGGCGGCAGCTCGGGAACCAGGACCTCGCGCGGTATGCCATTGCTGTCCGGTGAGGTCCCCTCGCCGTAGAACTGGCCGAGGAAATGCTCGACCAGGTCAGCGGGCGTGGTCTCCTCGACCTTCTCGAGCACCCAGCCGCGCTGGCCCCTGATCCGGCCGCCGCGCACGTAGAAGATCTGCACCGCGGCCTCGAGCTGATCCTCCGCCAGCGCGATCACGTCGCAGTCGGTACCGTCGCCGAGCACCACGGCCTGCTTTTCCAGGGCGCGTTCCAGTGCCTTGATGTCGTCGCGTAGCCGGGCCGCTCGCTCGTACTCCTCTTCCGAGGCGGCCTCTTTCATCTCCGCGGTGAGCTTCCTGATGAATCGGCTCGTCTGGCCGGACATGAAGTCGCAGAAGTCCTCGGCCAGCGCCCGGTGGTCGTCGCCGCTGATCCGCTTGACGCACGGCGCGGAGCACTTGCCGATGTAGCCGAGCAGGCACGGGCGGCCGATCTGCCCGGCGCGCTTGAACACGCCGGTGGAGCAGGTGCGGACGGGGAAGACGCGCAGCAGCGTGTCGACCGTCTCTCTGATCGCCCAGGCGTGTGAGTAGGGGCCGAAGTAGCGCGTGCCCTTGCGCTTGGCGCCGCGCATCACCTGGACCCGGGGAAACTCCTCGCCCATGGTCACCGCGAGGTAGGGGTAGGACTTGTCGTCGCGGTACTTGACGTTGAACCGCGGGTCGAACTCCTTGATCCAGGAGTATTCGAGCTGCAGCGCCTCGACCTCGGTGTTGACGACCGTCCACTCGACGCTCGCCGCCGTGGTCAGCATCAGCTGGGTGCGCGGGTGGAGCGCCGAGAAGTCGGCGAAGTACTGGTTGAGCCGCTGCCGCAGCGACTTCGCCTTCCCCACATAGACGACCCGGCCGCGCTCGTCACGGAACCGGTACACGCCCGGTTCCTCGGGAATCTCCCCCGGCTTGGGACGGTATCGATTCGGGTCGGCCACGACTGTAAGCCTAGTCGCCGGGGCGCGCCCGCGCGGACCTTGCGGCGCTCCGCTGCGCCCGCGCCGGCTGCGTTCGCTCGCGGCCCGCGACGTCCCCAGTCGCGTAATATCTTGTAGGCTGGCGCTCGTGACGGAATCCGCGGCCACGCCCTCGGCCGAGCAACTCGGCGAGGACTACTTCCAGGACCCACATGCCCACTTCGCCCGGATGCGGGAGGAGGGGCCGGTGACGTCGGTCGTGCTGCCGCACGGTGACCGGGTCTGGCTGGTCACCAGGTACGCCGACGTGCGCGCGGCGCTCGCCGATCCGCGGCTGTACAAGGACTGGGCGGGCAAGCTCACCTCTCCGGACTGGGTGCCGGACGCGGTGACCGGCTACCTGTCGGTGCACCTGCTGAACGCCGACCCGCCCGATCACACGCGGCTGCGGAAGCTGGTCGCCAAGGCGTTCACCGCGCGGCGGGTCGCCGGGCTGCGCCCCCGCGTCGAGGCGATCACCGCGGAACTGCTCGACGCGATGGAGGCGCGCTTCGCCGCTGGCGAGGACGCGGTCGACCTGATCGAGGCGTTCGCGTTCCCCCTGCCCGTGACGGTGATCTGCGAACTGCTCGGCGTGCCGGTCGGCGACAGGGACAAGTTCCGCGAGTGGTCGCACGCGATCGTGGCCAGCGACGGAGATCCCGGGTCCTTCCGCGCGGCGGGGACGGCGATGTTCTACTACTTCAACGAGCTCGTCGCGGCCAAGCGGGCGCATCCGGCCGACGACATGATCTCGGCACTCGTCGAAGCGCGCGACGCGGGCGACTCGCTGAACGAGCGCGAGCTGATCGCGATGCTGTTCCTGCTGCTCGTGGCCGGCCACGAGACGACCACGAACCTGATCGCCTCCGGCGTCCTTGCCTTGCTGACCCACCCCGACCAGCTGGAGCGGCTGCGCGCGGACCAGTCCCTGCTGCCGGGCGCGGTCGAGGAACTGCTGCGCTTCGTCAACCCGCTCAACCACGCGACCGACCGGTTCACGCTCGAGCCGGTGGAGATCGGCGGGGTGCTGATCCCGGCCAGGGAGTGGGTGCTGTGCGTGACCTCATCGGCCAATCTCGACCCTGGGCGGTTCCCCGACGCCGAGCGGCTCGAGGTGGAGCGGGAGGCGGGCGGTCACCTGGCCTTCGGTCACGGGATTCACTACTGCCTCGGCGCGCCGCTGGCCCGGCTGGAGGGCGAGGTCGCCTTCGGCGCGCTGCTGTCGCGGTTCCCGTCACTGTCGCTCGCCGCCTCGGCGTCCACGCTGCGCTGGCGGCCGAGCTCGCTCATCCACGGCCTCGAAACGCTGCCGGTCCGCCTCGCCTGAGCCATCCCAGTCGCGTTCCCGGTCTGCTGGCTTGGCCGAGTCACGTCATGATTCAGGCGGAGGTGCGGCACGAATCGCGGCACGGCGCGGAGCACGTAAACGCTTGCGCGGACCGGAAGGCTGGCGGGGGGGTGGGTGCCGGTGCCTTCCGGTCCGCGGTCTTCCGGCGCGCGGGCCGGCGCCGCGGCTGTTTGCCGCGGCGGGTGGCCGCACGGTTCGTCCGGCGGGGTGTCCGGACGACGCCGGCGCGCGGGAAGCTGGTACCGAACGGGTGCGGGCGACGCCGTCAAGCCGCCGCTCAGCCCGCAGGGCTGGCGGGCGTGTCGCGCGGCGGCGGCTCCGCCTGTTCCCAGCCCCGGGGAAAGGGCAGGGGTCGGGCGGAGCCGCGCAACCGTTCGGGATGATGCAGTTTTTGATCTTGCGGTTAGGCCAGAGCGGAGGCGACGGAGACCGACTCGTAGCCGTGGGCGGCGGCGACCGGGCCGTTGGTCAGCTGGCCCTCGTGGGTGTTGAGGCCGGGGGCGAGCGCCGAGTCGGCCGCGAGGGCGGCGCGCCAGCCCTTGTCCGCGAGCTCGATCACGTACGGCAGGGTCGCGTTGGTCAGCGCGTAGGTGGAGGTGTTCGGGACCGCGCCCGGCATGTTCGCCACGCAGTAGAAGACGCTGTTGTGCACGCGGAAGACCGGGTCGGCGTGCGTGGTCGGGTGCGAGTCCTCGAAGCAGCCGCCCTGGTCGATGGCGATGTCGACGAGCACCGAGCCCGGCTTCATCCGCTTGACCAGGGCGTTGCTGACCAGCTTGGGCGCCTTGGCGCCGGTGACCAGCACGGCGCCGATCACCAGGTCGGCGTCGAGTACCGCCTTCTCGATCTCGTAGGAGTTGGAGGCGACGGTCTGGATGCGGCCCTGGTAGAGCGCGTCGATCTGACGCAGCTTGGCGATGTTCCTGTCGAGGACGGTGACCCGGGCGCCCATGCCCACGGCGATCTGCGCGGCGTGCTGGCCGGAGACGCCGCCGCCGATGACAACCACGTGCGCGGGGCTGGTGCCAGGGACGCCGCCGAGCAGCACGCCGTAACCGCCGCCGGAACGCATCAGGTGGTAGGCGCCGACCTGCGGGCCGAGGCGGCCTGCCACCTCGGACATCGGGGCGAGCAGCGGCAGCGAGCCGTCGGCGAGCTGCACCGTCTCGTAGGCGATGCCGGTGACCTTGTTCTCAAGCAGCGCGTCAGTGCAGGCCTTGTCGGCGGCCAGGTGCAGGTAGGTGAAGAGGGTCAGGCCCGGGCGCATCCGGTGGTACTCCTCGGCGACCGGCTCCTTGACCTTGAGCACCAGGTCGGCGGTACTCCACACCTCGTCGGCGTCGGGGATGATGGTGGCGCCCGCGGCGACGTACGCGTCGTCGGACAGCTGCGAGCCGGCTCCGGCATCCTTCTCGAGGTAGACCTCGTGACCGTGGTCGCTGAGCTCGCGCACGCCCGCGGGGGTGATCGCGACGCGGTACTCGTGGTTCTTGACCTCGCGGGGGATGCCGACCTTCATGGGACGCTGCCTTTCCTTGGTTCGCTCGGGCGTTGGATGCTCTACGCTGAGCCGCGTTCGGCCCGTTGCTTCATGATGCATTTTCCTCGGAAAATTAGCCATATTCGTGAACAAGATTCTGTAGACTGCGTTTATGATGTCGGGAAATTCCTCTGAGTCGATCTCTGCGGGGAGCCGGCCGAATACTCTTCGGCCCAGCTGGCCCACGGCGCCGTCGCGGGCAGAACCGAACGTGCCGACGGGCGGCGACCTCGACGACATCGACAGGCGCATCGTGCACGAGCTGGCGCGCGATGCCAGGCTGCCGAACAACGCGCTCGCCGACCGGGTCGGCATCGCGCCGTCGACCTGCCTGGGGCGGGTGCGGGCGCTGCGGGAGCGCGGCGTGATCCGCGGCTACCACGCCGATGTGGACCCGGCCGCGCTCGGGCGGCCGCTGCAGGCGATGGTCGCGGTGCGGTTGCAGTCGCACGCACGGGGGCGGATAAGGGCGTTCGTGGCCGAGGTGGCGGGGCTGCCCGAGGTGCTCAACGTGTTCTTCCTCGCGGGCAAGGACGACTTCCTGCTGCACGTCGCGGCGGCGTCCACGGCGGCGCTGCGAGACTTCGTCGAGACGCTGTCCTCGCACGAAGACGTGTCCTACACGGAGACATCACTGATCTTCGAGCACATCCGCGCCGACGCGGCGGGGTGAGCCTCGCCGGCGGCACAACGCGGGCGGCGGTTTCCTGTGCGGGCGGATAGTGGCGCGTCCTTCGGGTACCGGCGAGGATGAGACCACCGGCCGGTCGGCCGGTTTCTTAGCCGAACCGTGAGAGGCAGGCGGCAATGCCATCTCAGGAGTCGTATCGCGACGCGCTCCTGCGTGTAATCGAGTCAGTTGTGGCACCCGGGGCGGCGGCGGTCGACGCGTCCGGCTCGTTCCCCAGGGCTCAGGTCGACGCCCTCGGCGCGGCCGGAATTCTCGGGCTGACGGTCCCCGCCGAGCATGGCGGCGGCGGAGCGGGGCTGCGTGAGGCGGCCGACGTGGTGCGCGAGCTCGGCTCCGTCTGCGGCTCCACCGCGATGGTCGTCACCATGCACTATGCGGCGGTCGCCGCGCTGACGGCGGCCGCTGACAAGGAGACGCTGACCGCGATCGCGGGCGGCGGGCACCTGTCGACGCTCGCCTTCTCCGAGCGCGGGTCGCGGTCGCACTTCTGGGCGCCCCTGTCCACGGCGACGCTCCTCGGCGCGGGGGACGAGGCCATGGTCCGACTGAACGCGCACAAGAGCTGGGTGACCGCGGCGGGTCAGGCGGACAGCTACGTGTGGTCGAGCCGGCCGCTCGACGCGGTGTCCGGTGCGGTTTTCGGCGCCGCTCCCGGTCCGATGACCCTGTGGCTGGTCCCGGCCGGCGCCGCCGGGCTCCTTGTGGCCGGAGAGTTCGACGGGCTCGGGCTGCGCGGCAACGCGTCCGCGCCGATGACGGCGGACGGCGTGACCGTGCCGCTCGGCGCGATGCTCGGCGGCGACGGCGCTGGCCTCGACCTGGCGCTCGCGGCGGTGCTGCCGGTGTTCCTTATCTGCTCGGCGGCGATGAGCGCGGGCCTGATGCGCCGCCTCGCCGACGAGACGGCCGCGCACCTGCGCGCGACGCGGCTTGAGCATCTCGGCGTGTCGCTGGCGCAGCAGAGCGCGCCGCGGGCACGGCTGGCGCGGCTGCGCATCGAGGCGGACCGGACCTGGGCGCTGGTCAGCGACACGATCGGCGCGGTGGAGCAGGGACGCGATGACGCGCAGCTCCTGGTCCTCGAGGTGAAGGCGGCCGCGGGTGAAGCGGCGGCCGACGCGGCGGACCTGGCGCTCACCGCGGGCGGCGGGGCGGCGTACCGGAAGGAGTCGGTGGTCGAACGGCTGTTCCGCGACTCACGGGCGGCGCGGGTGATGGCCCCCACCACCGAGGCGCTGCACGACTTCATCGGCCGCGCGCTGCTCGGCTTGCCACTGCTCGGGGAGGCGTGATGGGTGTCCTGCTCGGCGCGGTCGCCTATGACCCGAAGGTGGTCACGATCTGGGACGGGTTCCGTGCCTGGCTGCGCGGGCCCGGCGGCGTCGACTTCGACTACCTGCTCTACTCCAACTACGAACGGCAGGTGTCAGACCTGGTCGATGGGCGCATCGACGTCGCGTGGAACTCGCCGCTCGCCTGGGTGCGCGCCAGGCGGCTCGCCGCTGCCCGCGGCGCCACGCTGACCCCGGTCACGATGCGGGACACGGACTGTGACCTGCGTTCTGTCGTGGTGGTGCGGGCCGACTCCCCGGTGACGTCGCTTGGCGACCTGGCCGGCCGGGTGGTCGCGACCGGCGCCGTCGACTCGCCGCAGGCCACGCTGCTTCCGCTGTCGCTGCTACGGTCCGCGGGGCTGAAGCCGGGGGCCGATGTCACCGTCCGCCGCTTCGACGTCGGGGTCGGGCTGCACGGCGACCACGTCGGCGGCGAGCGGGACGCCGCCCGCGCGCTGTTCGCCGCGGACCCGGCGGACCGCGTCGACGCGGCCTGCATGATCGACGCGAACCTGCTGCTGTTCGGCCGCGAGGGGGTGCTGCCCGCCGGGGCCGTCCGCGTCCTGGCGCAGACGCCGCCCTACGACCACTGCACGATGACAGCAGGCCCGTCGGCGGCCGGCGGCCTCGACGTCGACGTCGCGCGGCTCGCGGAACTGCTGCTCGGCATGGATTACGCCGACGCGACGCTGCGCCCGCTGCTCGACCTGGAAGGGCTGAAGGAATGGCGACCGCCCCGGCTGTCCGGCTATGAGCAGCTGGAACGCGCGGTGGACGAGGCCGGGTTCTACGACGCCGACGGGACGGTCACCGCGGCGGACTACCGGCCATGAGGCGCGCATCGTGAACCGCGTCATGAACCGCCTCGTGAACCGCGTCGTGAGCCGTTAGGGACTGGTGGCGATGCCGGGCAACGACCAGGCCGACCTCGCCGGAGTCCTTGCCGGAGTGGCGGACCTCGCGAACCTCGGGCTAGACGAGGGCGGTCACCTGCTTGTGACGCACGGGCTTGACGCGCTGTCGCCAGGCGAGCGGCTGACGGTCACCGGATCGCACCCGGCGCTCGGGATTCACCTGGCCGCGTGGTGCCGCGAGCACGGGCACCAGGTTGCCTGGACGGATGCGGGCCCCAGCGGCAGCCCGCGGGCAGGGCGTGCCGGCGGCACCGCGGACGACACGACGGTCGTGATCGTCAAGGGGTCAGCGGGCGAGCGGCGCTGGCAGGGGGCGGAACGGGCCGGCCTCGCGGCCGGTCCGCCGGCGGCGCACGCGAACGCCGCCTGGGGCCTTGCCGCGCGCGGCGCTCTCGTCGAGGCGGGCGGGCCGCCGATCGGCGCCCAGTGGTCAGAGCGCGACCACGTGTGGGCCGACATCGCGCCGCAGCTCTACGCGGCGGCGGCCGCGAGCCAGTGGGACCCGGCGACGGCCGTCGACTGGACCGCGCCTCTTGGCGGGGCCCCGCCGGAGGTGGAGCGCGCCGTGGTGCAGCTGATGACCTACCTGGTGGAGAACGAGCAGGCCGCGCTGATCATCCCGGCGCGGCTGCTGTCCCAGCTGCACCCGCACTACCGGGAGGTGATGCAGCTCCTCGCGACGCAGGCCGCCGACGAGGCACGGCACGTGGAGGTGTTCACCAGGCGCGCGGTGCTGTCCGGCGGCGAGCCCGGCACCTCATCGGCGGGCGGCCGCGCCTCGCTGCAGACGCTGCTCGACGAGCCGGACTTCACCACGGCCGCATTCCTGCTGTCGGTGCTCGGCGAGGGAACCTTCCTCGACCTGCTCCGGTTCATCGCCGAGCACGCGCCGGACCAGGTCACGGCCGACGTGACGAGGCTGGCGGCCAGGGACGAGGCACGGCACGTGGCGTTCGGCGTCGCGCACACGGCCCACCTGGCCCGGGCCGACCGCCACTACCTTGGCACACTCCGTCAGGCGGTCGAACGCCGTCATGCGGCGCTGCGAGATACCGCCGGCCTGAACGCGGAGGTGTTCGGCGCGCTCGTGCTGCTCGGCGCCGGCTCCTGGTCGCCTGAGGCGATCCGACGGGGCTGGGCGGCGGTCCGTGACCTGCAGGACCGGATGGACGAGGGGCGGCGCCGGCGGCTTGCCGCGATCGGCTTCCCCGACGACGAGGCCGCCGAGCTGTCTGCCCTGCACACCCGCAACTTCATGTAGCCCTGAGCGAATGGCTGATCGAAAAAGATCTTGAAAAGAATACCTCTGCCTTATTTATTGATCATCATTTATTCGCTAGAATGTTTGTGTAGGCAGATCATGAATCGAATATCTTCGGAAGGAGGGCCGAAATGCAGCAGTCCGCGCCCACCGCGTTTCCCCGCCCGCAGCCGGAGGACGACTTCGATCTTGATGCCGACCTCGACCGGCTGGCCGCCGACATCGAGGCGGGCCGCCGGCGGATCCCGGAGGAATGGGAACTCGAGGGCCCGGCGGTCTCTGTCAGCCTTGGCGACGCGTGCGACGTCGATCCGGCGCTGCTCGCCGTGATGTGCGGTCCTGACGGACTCGGCGGTGAGGCGCCGAGCGCCGCGTTTGGCGAGGACCGCGCGGCCGATGTGCTGCGTCCAGGCCCGGTGCTATCCGCGCTGACCGAGCAGGCAGTGTCCGACCTGCCGTCCCTCTCCGACGACCAGCTGATCGGTGCGCTGTCGGCTGCGCGGCGGCTGGAAAACCGGGCCGCCTACCTGCAGGCCGTGGCGATCGCGGAGTTCGCCCGCCGCCGTGAGATCCAGCGGGAGGAGGCGAGGTCGCGCAAGGTGCCGCCGCACCGCCGGCCCGGTCAGTTCCCCGGAGACGAGCTCGCTGCTGAACTGGTCTGCACCGTTCACTACGCCGACGAACGGATCTGGGAAGCCACCGACCTGGCGACGCGTCTTCCGCGGACCCTCGCGGGCATGGCGGGCGGCACCATCGACGCCGTCCGCGCGTCCATCATCTGGAGCTACACCTGGGCGCTGACCCTGCTCGACGCCGAGGAGTCGAGGGCATTCGTCGCGGCCGCATCTCGCAGCCCGCGAACCCGCTTCTGCGTGACGATCGTGGCGCCGGACGGCACGGCCCTGGCCCATGGCTGTGCCCGGGGACAGCATCCCTGGACGCCGCCGCCACAAGCCACACAAGCCACACAAGCGAACGCCACGTAACCGCCGGGTCGCCCGCCGCCAGGCTGCCCCGATCCCGCACAGGCCCAGCTGCTCGCCGACCTCGTCCGGCGGCTGAACATCACGCTCCGCCCGATCGTTCGCGGCCCGTGCGATCACGCGGACGCCGAGGATCGCTACACGCCAAGCCGGAGCCTCAAGCACCTGGTCCGTGCTCGCACCGCCACCTGCTCGGCCCCCGCCCTGCAACGCGCAGGCCATCCAGTGCGACCTCGATCACACGGTCGCCTATCCGGATGGCCCGAGCTGTCAGTGCAACCTGGCGCCTAAATGCCGGAGGCACCATCGGTGCAAGCAGGCTCCCGGCTGGTCAGTGAAGCAACCGGAACCGGGTGTCCTGCGATGGACCGCTCCGTCCGGCCGTGGCTACAGCACCGTCCCCGCGCGCTACGACCTCTGAAGCGAAAAAGCGAAGAGCGCTCGACGAAGCTGTGCGCTGTCGCTGGATCGTGATGTGTATAGACGCGAATCTTGTCCACATCCGATGCGGCTGCGGCGTCGAATGGTGCGTATGGATCAGACTGACCCTGACCAGCCGGGGCTCACGCGCGCACCCGAGGACGGCGAGCCAGACCACAACAAGTTGCTGCGCCGTGCTGCGGTCGGCGACCAGGAGGCGTTCGAGCTGCTGTACCGGAAGCTCGCCCGGCCAGCCTACGGCGTTATCCGCCGGGTGCTCCGCGATCCCGCGCAGTCCGAGGAGGTCACCCAGGAGGTGATGCTCGAGGTGTGGCGGACGGCGGCGCGGTTTGACCCGGCACGGAGCAGCGCCGCGACATGGGTGCTGACCATCGCGCACCGGCGGGCCGTCGACCGGGTGCGGGCGGAGGTCGCGGCGACCGAACGGGAGCTGAAGACGGCCTGGGCCGACGTGGTACCAGACGACGTGGCGAACCTGGTCGAGAACAGCATGGACCGGGACCGGGTCCGGCGCTGCCTCGGCGACCTGAGCGAGGTACAGCGCCAGTCGATCACGCTCGCCTATTACCACGGTTACACCTACCGCCAGGTGTCCGCGCTTGTCGACGCCACCCTCGCCGCCATCAAGAGCCGCATCCGCGACGGCCTGCTGCGCATGCGCGACTGCCTGGGGGTGAGCTGATGCTGCCGTGGCGCCGCAACCTGCACGCGCTGGTCGGCGCGTATGCGCTCGATGCCCTCGGCGAGGGAGCGGAGCGAGAGCGGTTCACCAGGCACCTGCGCCGCTGCACGTCGTGTGCGGAAGAGCTTCGCGGGCTTCGGGAGGTGGCCACCGCCCTGGCTTACGCCACGGCGGCGGAACCGCCACCTGAACTCCGGCGGCGGGTGATGGCGGCCGTGAGCCGCACCCGCCAACTGCCGCCTGAGGCGCTGCCACAGTGGCGGTTCCGCGGTTGGCTGTCCCGAATTCCAAGCAGCGGCTGGCTGCCACGACTCGCGACGGCCACCGCGGCCATCGCCATCGCCGCCGTGGTCGCGCTCAGCGTCGCGCTGTCCTCCGCCACCCAGCAGCTCAACTCCGCGCGAGCGCAGGGTCAGGCGATCGCCGCGGTGCTCGCGGCGCCGGACGTCACGACGGTGACCGGGCCGGTCAGCGGCGGGGGCGTGACGACCGTCGTGCTGTCTGCGGGCAGGCGCGAACTGGTCGTCAGCACGAGCGGGCTTGCCGCCCTGTCCGGTGGCAAGGTGTACGAGCTGTGGCTTATCGGGCCATCAACGGCGCAGGCCACGGCCATCAGGCGAGCGGGGCTGCTGCCTGGGGCCGAAGCCGGGCTCACCGCGCCGGTCCTGGCATCCGGGCTGGTGGCTGGCGACAAACTCGGCATCACGGTCGAGCCCGCCGGCGGGTCGAACCAGCCGACCACCACGCCCATCCTGCTCTTGAGCCTGCCTGCGGTGACCTGAAACACGACCGTCTTGTACCGCCGGCCAACCACGCCGGCCGGTACCGCCCCGCCGCCGGGGCGGTACCGACCGCCGAGCCCCCACCAACCCGGCGGGCGGTACCTGGGTCCCGCAATCGCTTGTTCGTAGCGAAAGCCCACCTGGATGGGTCGGATGCCGGAAATTTAGGAAATTTCCTGACGAGCGATCGGGAGAGCGGAAAAGAGGCTGAGAGCGGCGCCCTGCCCGAGGACCGGATTGGCGACGGGCAACAGCAGGCGGTAGCGCGCCGGGAGCGTGGCGCGCAGGCCGGCCGGCGGCCGGGTGGGCGCGGCCGACTCCAGCAGGCGCAGGCCGAAACGCTCCAGCGTGCGCGGGTCGTCGCAGGACCACTGCCAGCGGGCGATGCCCCGTTTGGCGGCCATCTTGTGCTCCATTTCGAGAATCTTCCGCGGGTAGCTGTCGAACGCGATGAGGGCGCTGGGGAACCGGGCGGCGATCCGGGCGAGAAGGCCAGTGACCTGATCATCGGTCAGATATGGCAGCACCCCGTCGGCCACGAAGAAGTACGGCCCCGGCAGTTGCTCCGCCGCCGTTAGCCAGTCCTCGTCGAGAAGCGACCCGGCGATCATCCGGCGCCGCCCGGTGTCGGAAAAGAACCGCCGCCGCAGCTCGATCGTGTCCGGCAGATCCAGGTCGATCCAGTGCGCCGACCCGTTATCTACCCGTTCGAACCGGGTGTTCAGCCCGGTGCCGAGCTCCACCACCGTCCCGCCCGGGCTGACCGCGAGGAACTGGCGCACCCACCAGTCGAGGATCATCGTCCGCAGCACCACGAGGAACGACATGGCGCTCTGGTTGAAGGTGCCCGTGTCGAAGTCGATCTTCCTGACGAGCTCGACGGCCCTCTCGTCGCGCAGCAGCGGCCGCTTCCGTTCCGTCTCCCGCGCCCGCGCGAGCAACGGGAAGAACAGCGTCTGCTGAACGATGCCTAGCTCTGCCTGTTGTCCGTTCGCCATGTGCCCATACTGCCAAGGGAGGCGCCGGCCAAACCAACTGTCCCCCCGCGACCCGGGCGGCCACGGGCGGCCACAGGCACCGTAGGGTCGGAGGATGCTCCTCAGCTACGGGCACGGGACGGATTCCGCCGAACGGACGGCGGCGCTTCTCGCGGACGCGGGCGTGGTCTCCCTGGTGGACATCCGCATCGCGCCGGGCAGCAAGCGCCATCCGCAGTTCGCCCGTGCCGCGATGGAGGAATGGCTGCCCGAGGCCGGCGTCGGCTACCGCTGGGAGAAGCGGCTCGGCGGCTTCCGCAAGCCCAGTCAGGACAACCCGGACGTGACGTGGCGCGAGCCGATGTTCCGCGGGTACGCCGAGTACATGCGCGGGGCTGACTTCCGCGACGCGATCGACGCGGTGCTCGCGGAGGCGACGGGCAACCGCGACGGCCAGGTGGCGGTGATGTGCTCGGAGTCCCTGTGGTGGCGCTGCCACCGACGGCTGCTCGCGGATTTCATTACGCTCGCCCGCGACGTCGAGGTGCGCCACCTGATGCACAGCGGAGGCACCGACTCGCACCGCCTGTCCCCCGGTGTCCGGCTGCGCGCCGACGGGCTGCTGGTCTACGACGCCGGCCAGGAACCGCTGATCTAGCCGGCGGTGACGAAGCAAGCCGCACCCGTTCTTGATGATGCTTTTGGTCCGCCAGCCGGGGACTCGGGTCGCTGGAAAAGGAGTGCGATTTTGTCGGCAGGCGGGACTAGAGTCAGGACTGGCCGCGCGAGAGGAGATCCGGTGCGACAGATCCCTGACCCCACGTCGACGGACGAGCGGGACGTGCTCGGGCAGTACTTGGACTACCAGCGCGAGACAATCCTGCTCAAGACCGAGGGGCTGACCAGGAAGCAGCTTGGGCAGCGGATCGCGACCTCGGACCTGACGCTCGCCGGGATCCTTTACCACCTGGCGCTCAACGAGGAGGGCTGGTTCGAGGTGCACTTCGGCGGACTCGGTCCGCGCGAGGACTTCACCGGCATCGACTGGGACGCCGACCCGGAGTACGAGTTCCGCACCGCCCTGGAGAAGGAGCCCGAGTGGCTGCGTCGCCGCTACCGCGAGGCCTGCAACCGGGGCAGGCAGGTCGTCGCCAGGGCGCCCAGCCTCGATGACCAGTCGGCCGCCCCCTGGCAGGGGAAGCCGTTCACGCTCCGCTGGGTGATCCTGCACCTGATCGAGGAGACAGCGCGGCACGCGGGGCACGCTGACCTGCTCCGCGAGGCGATCGACGGCAGTGTCGGCGAGTAGCTGGCCGACGAATAACCCGGGCCGGTTAACAGCCGGTCATGCGCGCTGGGCATGCTTATCCCGTGGGGGGACACGGCGCCTGGCAGGGGCATGTGATCGTCTGCGGGCTGCCCGGAGTGGGGCTGCGGATCGTGGAGCAGCTCGCGCTGTCCGGCGTGCCCGCGGTGGTGGTCGACGATCATCCGCCGCCGCCGCTCGCCCAGCTGATCGCCCGCTGGCGCGTGCCGCTCGTAGCCGGCCCGACGCGCGCCGAGGAGACGCTGACCTCGGCGGGCCTGGCCGGGGCGATCGCGGTGCTGTGCGTTCAGGACGACGACCTGGCCGCGCTGGAGTCCGCGCTGCTCGTCCGGCGGCTCCGCGCTGACGTGCGGGTGGTCGCCCAGCTCACCAACCCGGCGGTCGGCCGCGCGATCAAGGAGGCCGGCGTCGCGGTCCTCGACGTGGCCGGGCTGTCCGCGCCGTCGGTCGTCGAGGCGTGCCTGCGCGCGGGCGTGCAGGAGATGACCCTGTCCGGTGAGCGGTTCCTCGCCGCACGGACGACCGCACCGCGCGACGCGACGCTGCGCACGCTGTACGGCGCGCTCGCCCCGGTCGCGGTGGTGCCGCCCGTCGGCGACGTGCAGGTCTGCCCCGGCCGGGATACCCGGGTGCGGGCCGGTGACGAGGTGACGCTCATCGGCACCCCGGCCGAGCTTGCCGCCGCCTCCGTCATCGATGATCCGGAACGGGTTCGTGTTTCACGCCGCTCCCCCGGCGTCTTCGGCCTCGCGGGGCAGGCACGCTGGGTCAGGCAGCTGCGCGACCTCGCGCTGTCCCTGGCACGCGCGGCCGACCGCCGGCTGGCGATCGCGCTCGGCGCGCTGCTCACCGTGCTGGTGATCACCACGCTCGTGCTCCGCTTCACCTACCGCTACGCCGGGCCAGGGCACCGCATCACGCTGATCGACGCCATGTACTTCACCGTCGAGACGGTGACGACGGTCGGGTACGGCGACTTCTCGTTCAAGAGCGAGCCGGATTGGCTGATCGTCTACGCGATCCTGCTGATGATGACCGGCGCGCTGTTCGTCGCGGTGTTCTTCGCCCTGGTAACGAACATGCTGGTGAGCAGGCGGATCGAGGAGTCGCTCGGGGTCCGGAAGATCACCGGCCTGCGCGGCCACGTGCTGGTGATCGGCCTCGGCACGGTCGGCCTGCGGGTGGTGCGCCAGCTGCGGGACGCCGGCCGCGACGTGGTCGTCGTGGAGATGAACGAGCACAACAGGCACCTGGGCCAGCTGCGGGTCCTGGGGGTGCCGGTTATTGTCGCCGACGCGACGCTGCCCGAGGTGCTGGCCTCGGCGCAGCTGGCCGTCGCCTCCGCGGTCGCGGTGCTGACCAGCGACGACCTGGCCAACCTGGAGACCGGCCTGGCGGTGCGCGACCAGCTCGGCGACCGCTGGGGCTCGACGCCTGTCGTGCTGCGCATCTTCGACCCCCGTCTCGCGCATTCGGTGCGGGAGACGTTCGGGTTCCACGACGTCCGGTCGACCGCCGCGCTCGCCGCGCCGTGGTTCGTCGGCGCGGCCCTCGGCCTCGACGTGCTGTCCACCTTCTACGCCGGCGACGAGCTGCTGCTCGTCGCCCGGCTGACCGTGACGCCGGGCGGCGGGCTGCACGGCCTGGCGATGCACGAGCTTGCCGCGCGCACCCGGGTGCTGGCGCTGCGCCGCGCCGCCGACCGCTCGGTGCTCGAGCACCCGCCGCGCCGCTCGGACCGCTTCGAGCCGGCCGACGAGGCCTACCTCATCGGCCCCTACGACGAACTGCTCACGGTGCTGCGCCGGGACCGGCCCTCGCCTGGCGTGGCCGACGATCCGGCCGGTTCGACGTCACGCTGACCGGACGGCGATACGCGAGGTCAGGCCGCGACGATGAAGGCGGCGAATCCGGCGGTCTGCCAGGTCTGGCCGGTCTCCGTGATCGCGTAGGCCTCGTAGCCGGGCAGCGACTCCGCCCAGGCGCGTGCCCGGTCCGGGCCCATCGCGAAGGCGGCCGTCGCGCAGGCGTCGGCCAGGGCGAGGCTGGGGCCGGCCACGGTCAGGCTGGCCAGGCCGGCGGCGGGGCGGCCAGCGTGCGGGTTGATGATGTGCGTGCCGCGCTCGGCGGTGCCCGAGGTGGCGACGCCACAGTCCCTTGCCTCGACGACGAGGGCGAGACGACCGGGCCGGTGCGGGTCGGCGATGCCCACCCGCCACGGCGCACCGGCCGTCGCGCCGCCCGCCGGTGTTCCGCCGCCGGCCAGGGCGCCAGCGGCGGACGGGACCGGGCGGCCGCCCACGCACTGCACGTCGCCTCCGCCGTTGACCAGGTGGCTCACTGAGCCCGCCGCGCTCAGGATGTCCGCGGCGCGCTCGACAGCCCAGCCCTTCACGTATCCGGACGGGTCGAACCGGCCGGCCGGCGACGCGGTGAAGTAGCCGCCGGACAGCTCACGGACGAAGGCGCACGCCTCGATGACCTCGGCGACCTCGGGCGCGCAGCCGTCGACGGTCACCTCAGCGTCGGCGAGCAGTGAGACGTCGCTGTCCGGCCGGAACGGCGAGAAGACGCGGTCCACCCAGTGCAGCCACCGGACGGCAGCGTCGAGCGACCCGTCGTGCCGCGCGGTGACCGGCACGTCGAACGAGACCACCGTGCCCATCACCGGCTCGGCGTGCCGCACTCGCGCCACCAGGACCGGGTTCGTCGTCGCGCTACGCACTCCCGCCGGCTCCTCCTGTGACTTAAGGTTTTCCAAGGATTCTATGGTGCTCAATGCGTGCCGCAATGCCTCACTCGAGGAAGATGCTGTCCCCGGTGACCTTTATCTGCTTGGCGGGCAGCGGCTTCGGTGCCGGGCCACCGACGACATCGCCGGTCTTGATGCTGTACTGGCTGCCGTGGCACGGGCAGTCGATGGTCCCGTCGCTGACCTGATTGACGATGCAGCCCATGTGCGTGCACACCGCGCTGAAGGCCTTGAACTCACCGCTGACCGGCTGGGTGACCACGACCTGCTGGCTGGTGAAGATCTTGCCGCTGCCCACTGGGATGTCGCTGGTCGTGGTGAGCGCGTCGGCCGCACCGCCGCCCTCGCTGACACTCGAACCCGCGGCTGGCGTGCTCGCGGACGCCGCCTGGGTCGTCCCCGCGCCGCCAGCCTGCGAGCTGCTAGAACCACCTCCGCAGGCGGTAATCGCGCCGGCGAGTCCCACGAGGCCGACGCCCGCCAGGACGCCTCGGCGAGTGGCCAGCGAATCCGTCTGTGGTTCCTGTGTCACAACTTCTCCTCGTCACCTATGTGGCCGTGGGTGCGGATGGGGCAGCCGGTGCCGACCGCTCTTCTTATTGAAGAACGCGGCGGGGGGCGGCTTGGTTCATGGACGGCCGTAGTACCAGGGTAGAGATTGCGCGGGCGCGCGATGGGAGCGACCCGCGAGGCGGACGAATCAACGGCCGCACCGTCATAACGGAATGTGACCATTGCAAACCGTACCGATCCTGCGGAAGAAAGAAATTTCCCCCATTCACTCGTACGATGAATTTCGAATAAGTAGTATGAGCTTAGTAAATACATCACATGTAACTTTTAGGAAAGGTCTTTCTAACCTTCAGGCTATCTCCATATGTCCTTACAGAGAGTGGCGATATCGTTCCTTAACACCATAATCTTGGCGAAGTAGGTATCACGGATAGGACACGGGTAAATGCTGAGAGTTAGCAAGGTTGATGAGTGGCTGCCCCGGCCGCGCGACGCCGAGCGCCCTCATGCAGGCCCGCGTGCGCACGGCGACTGCGTGATCATCCGACCGGGCGGCCGGCTTCCGGTGGACCCGCCGGCCGGTCCCGCGGAGCCGCCGGGTGCCGGGGCGCGGATGCGGCCGCGTCTCGCCATCCTCCCGCCTGGTACACGCGGCCGACCTCATTTTCACGACGCACAGGCGACGGCTATCCACATCGTCAGCGGCGAGACCGAAGTCTGGCATGGCGACGGGCTCACCCAGCGGTGGGTAGCCCAGGCGGGCGATGTCGTCTGTGTCCCGCTCGGTGCGCCGCACCTGACGGTCAACCGCGGCGACGTCACCGCGATCGCGGTGGTATCGCTGGCCGATCACCCGGACCAGGCCGGCACCGTCGTGATAGAACTGCCTCGGCACCTCGCCGGGCTGCTGGCCCTCCCAGTCGCGGCCGGCTCATGAACCCTTCTCTCCCCCGCGTAAGCCTCCCGCGGGGACGCGGCGAACCGGCACTTCCGCAGCGGCACCTCCTCCGCTGCGGATCACCAGGGGCTTCTCTCCCCCCTCAAGCCGGAGTCGTCGCGAGTGGCCTGGGGTCCCCGCTGGTGTAGCTACGGGGACCCCGGGCCGTCGTGTGGTGGGCGCCCGATGGCAAAAAACGCCATCGTATCGGGCGCCCACCACACGGACATCTCCCGGGGGGCGACCCCCGTACCCCCCGAAGGCCGGTCCGGAGTGGTGCTACTCGAACGCCGCGGGCGGCGGGCAGGCGCAGACCAGGTTCCTGTCGCCGTACGCCTGGTCGATGCGGCGGACCGGGGGCCAGTACTTGCCACGGCCGCCCGCGGGCCCGCGGGCGCCGTGCCCGCCCGGATAGCCGCCGTCCTCCCGGCGGTAGCCGTGCGACCATTCACCGGCGATCAGCATCTCGGCGGTGTGCGGCGCGTTCTTCAGCGGGTTGTCCGCCGCGTCCCACTCCCCCGACGCCACCTTGTCCACCTCGCCCCTGATGGCGATGAGCGCGTCGATGAACGCGTCGATCTCGGCGAGCGACTCGCTCTCCGTCGGTTCGATCATGAACGTGCCCGCCACCGGGAAGGACATGGTCGGCGCGTGGAAGCCGTAGTCGATGAGCCGCTTGGCCACGTCGTCCACGGTGACCCCGCCCGGCAGCCGTCGCAGGTCCACGATGCACTCGTGGGCGACAAGGCCGTCCCGCCCGGCGTAGACGACCGGGTAGAAGGGCGCGAGGCGGCGGGCGATGTAGTTGGCGGACAGGACCGCCACCTGCGTGGCGCGGCGCAGCCCGGCCGCGCCCATCATCGCGATGTACGCCCAGGAGATCGGCAGGATGCCGGCCGAGCCGTACGGCGCACTCGCGACCGGGCCGCCGGCCGGCTCGCCCGCGCCCTGCCCGATCCTGGCCGGCAGGAACGGGGCCAGGTGGGACTTGGCCGCTACCGGCCCGACGCCGGGGCCGCCACCACCGTGCGGGATGCAGAACGTCTTGTGCAGGTTGAGGTGCGACACGTCGCCGCCGAGCAGCGCGAGCGAGGCGACGCCGGCCAGCGCGTTGAGGTTGGCGCCGTCGATGTACACCTGGCCGCCCGCCTCGTGCACCAGGTCGGCGACCGTGGTGATCGTCTCCTCGTACACCCCGGTGGTCGACGGGTAGGTGACCATGATCGCGGCCACCCGGCCCTCGTGCGCGGCCAGCTTCGCGCGCAGGTCATCCAGGTCGACCGCGCCGTCGGGGCCGCACCGGACCACCGCCACCCGCAGGCCGGCGAGGACCGCGGACGCCGCGTTGGTGCCGTGCGCCGACTCGGGGATGAGGCACATGTCGCGGCCGTCGTCGCCGCGGGAGCGGTGATACGACCGGATCGCGAGCAGCCCGGCGAGTTCGCCTGCCGACCCCGCGTTCGGCTGCAGCGAGCACGCGTCGTAACCGGTCACCGCGCACAGCCAGCGCTCGAGGTCGCCGATGAGCCGCGTGTACCCGGCGGCGTCGGCGGCGGGCGCGAACGGGTGCAGTCCGGCCCATTCCGGCCAGGTGACCGATTCCATCTCCGCGGTCGCGTTCAGCTTCATCGTGCAGGAGCCGAGCGGGATCATCGAACGGTCGAGCGCCACGTCGAGGTCGGACAGGCGGCGCAGGTAGCGCAGCATCCCCGTCTCGCTGTGGTACGCAGAGAAGGTGGGATGGGTCAGGAACTTGGATGTCCGCGCGAGGGACGCGGGGATGGCGTCGGAGTCGATGACCGACAGCCGGACATCGGCCGCGTCAAGACCGCTGCCGACCATGGAGGCCCCCACCAGGGCGGCCACGACGTCGCGCAGGTGCTCGACCCTCGTCGTCTCGTCGCACGTCACCTGCACCACCCCGCCGCCCGCGTCGTGCAGGCGGTAGCCGGCCTCCGCGGCGCGCAGCAGGGCGGCGCGCGCCTCCGTCGGCCCTGGCAACTGCACGCCGATCGTGTCGAACGCGGCGTCTGCCGTGGTGAGCAGCCCGTTCTCCTTCAGCGTGGCGGCGAGGGTCAGCGCGTGCCTGTGCACTCGCCGTGCGATCGCCGTCAGGCCGTCCGGGCCGTGGTAGCAGGCGTACATCGACGCCACGACCGCGAGCAGCACCTGGGCGGTGCAGATGTTGCTCGTCGCCTTCTCGCGGCGGATGTGCTGCTCGCGTGCCTGCAGGGCGAGCCGGAACGCGGGGTTGCCGTCGGCGTCAACCGACACGCCCACCAGGCGACCCGGGAGCTGCCGCCGCAGGTCGGCGCGGACGGCCAGGTACGCCGCGTGCGGCCCGCCGTAGAACATCGGCACGCCGAACCGCTGGGTGGAGCCGAGCGCGATGTCCGCGCCCATCTCACCAGGCGGCTTGAGCAGGGTTAGGCCAAGGATGTCGGCGGCGACCGCCACCACGGCGCCCGCGGCGTGCGCGGCCTCGATCACCGGCATCAGGTCGCGGAGCGCGCCGCTGGCGCCTGGGTACTGGAGCAGGACCCCGAAGACGCCATCGAAGGTGTCGTCGGCGGTGACCGGCGCCACGCGCAGGTCGATGCCGAGCGGCTCGGCCCTGGTCCGCAGCACGTCCAGGGTCTGCGGCAGGCAGTCGGCGTCCGCGAGGAAGACCGTCCGGTTCGCCTTGCCCGCGACCCTGCGGGCCATGGTCATCGCCTCGGCGGCCGCCGAGGCCTCGTCCAGCAGCGACGCGTTGGCCACGTCGAGCCCGGTCAGGTCGCTGACCATGGTCTGGAAGTTGAGCAGCGCCTCAAGACGGCCCTGGGAGATCTCCGGCTGGTAGGGCGTGTACGCGGTGTACCAGGCGGGGTTCTCGAGCACGTTCCTGCGGATGACCGCCGGCGTGACGGTGCCGTGGTAGCCGAGCCCGATCATCGAGACCGCCACGGTGTTGCGCGCGGCCAGGTCGCGCAGCTCGGCGAGCGCCTCCTGCTCGGTGAGCGGCGACGGCAGCCCGGCCAGCGAGCCCGGCGGCCGCGCGGACGCGGGCAGTGCCGCGGCCAGCAGGTCATCGAGCGTGTGGTAACCGAGAGTGGCGAGCATCGCCCGCTGGTCTTCCTCCGACGGGCCGATGTGACGTGCCGCGAACGGGCTGGTCATCGGATATCCGGTCGCTGAGCTGCCAAGCCCGGCAATGGCTGAATCGTCGCGCATGGAGTCTCCCCAGTTTGTGTCGACTCCCCAACTGTCGCCGGATGGCTCCAGAGCTGCTTTCCCCGGTCCGGTCCCTGGTGCCTGAGAGGTTCTGGGGATCGTTGCCCCTTCGGCGCATCCACGTACGCCACCGCCTGGGCGATGAATGCCCTGGCTGGAGGCGCGGGGTGTCTCTCCCGGACTGGAAAGTAACGCGTTTTTCAGCTTAGCGCATCCGCGCGGTGTGAGCTGGTCACCCCGCCCGGCCGGCGGGTCAGCCCGTCTTGCGGGCTGGTCAGCCAGTCTTGCGGGCCGCGCGCCGACCGGCGAGCTCGTCGCTGCCGTCGGTGATCAGGCCGTCCTCAGCGCGCACGGCGGGCAGCTCGGCGAGGTCGCCCGCCACCTCCTGCCAGACCCGGCCGAGCGCGATGCCGAACACGCCCTGCCCGCCCTGCAGCAGGTCGACCACTTCGTCGGCCGACGTGCACTCGTACACGCTCACCCCGTCGCTCATCAACGTGACCTGAGCGAGGTCCTCGGTCCCGTGGTCGCGCAGGTGCTGCACGGCGGCGCGGATCTGCTGCAACGAGATTCCGGTGTCGAGCAGCCGCTTGACCACCTTGAGCACGAGGATGTCGCGGAATCCGTACAGCCGCTGCGACCCGGATCCGTGCGCGGCGCGCACACTCGGCTCGACGAGGCCGGTGCGGGCCCAGTAGTCGAGCTGGCGGTAGGTGATGCCGGCCGCGGCGCAGGCCGTGGGGCCGCGATAGCCGATCTCAGGGTTGCCATCGTAGAGCGTGCCCTGCACAGCCCCAGACCCACCCTTTGCTACCGACACGGCCACCTCCTGTGACTACCCCCGGCAATTGGCACGGTAGGCCTGCCGGCCAGCCACGTCAACGATCGCGCTCGGCGCGTCGCGACATTGAGCGCGAAATCCGGGCAGGGCGGGCGGCCGACGGGAGGGTGGGCTGGCCGGCGAATAACGCCGATTTGCCGAAGTCCTCAGGTGAGATCTGGTCGAGGAACTCACGGAACTTCTCGACCTCGTCCTCCTGCTCGTCCGGGATGGGCACGCCCACCTCGTCGAGGATCTCGTCGGTGGCGAAGATCGCCGCTCCGGTGCGCAACGCCAGCGCGATGGAGTCAGACGGCCTGGCGCTCACCTCGGCACCGTTGGAGAACACAAGGTCCGCGTAGAAGATGCCGTCGCGCAGCGCGGTGATGTTCACCGTGCGCAACTGCACATTGAGCACCTCGAGGACGTCCTTGAAGAGGTCGTGCGTCAGCGGCCGCAGTGACACCATGCCCTGCTGGGCGAACGCGATCGCGGTCGCCTCCACCGCCCCGATCCAGATGGGCAGGTACCGGTCACCCTGCGCCTCTTTCAGCAGGACGATCGGGCTGTTGGACGGCATCTCGACACGGACGCCGACAACCTCCATCCGCCGCACTGGAGCTCCGTCCTCCATGGGCCCAGCGCCGCCCGGCGGCGCTAAGCGAACCGAACCACTCTTCTTGCCAAACTACACCCGTTATCGCCCGGAAGCCGAGCGCAGCCCCGGTGCTTCCCGGGACTCTCCGCTCTGTGTACCCGGATGCGGCGGCTGTGATGCAAGTCCGGCTTCGCTTAGTCCGTCCTCAATCAACGTCGCGTGGAGGCTGGCGATATGGCCTGCGATGTCCTGGGCGGCGCGCAGCGCCGGCTCACGGCTACCCTTCTGCCTGGTCAGCGGGGCGACGGCCTGCTCGATCAGCGCGGATTCCCGCTCGACGGCGGCCTTCACCACGCGCAGGTGACGCGGCTGGATGCCGTGCTCGCCGAGTTTGACCGCGGACCTGAGCACGGACAGCGCCTGGGTGCCGTAGGACCGGGCACGGCGGATCAGCCCGTAGTCCTCGAGTTCGGCGAGCAGGTCCTCGGCGGCGCCCGCCGCGGCGAGCAGCTCGCTCCTGGTCATCACGACCGCGGGCACGGCTCCGCCGGCGCCAGTGCCGTCGAGCGCGCCGTCCAGGGCGTCGAGGCGCTCCTTGATCACCCGCAGCGGCAGGTACTCGTCACGCTGCGCGGTCAGGATGAACCGGAGCCGCTCGATGTCGGCGACGGAGAACCGGCGGTAGCCGGACGACGAACGCAGCGGCTGGATCAGCCCCTCGGCCTCGAGGAAGCGGATCTTGGACGGGCTGACGTCGGGAAACTCGGAGCTGAGCGCATCGAGAACCTGACCGATGCTCACGCTTGCTCTATTGGCGCTCCCCCTGCTGGGGGTGCCGCTCACGAGCGCCGACTGGTGCCCGCGGGTCATACGTAGTCCTGCGCTCCCAGTCCGCGGCGCCGGCCGACCTCGGGACTGCGGGTCATGAACAGCAGCCGGAACTTACCGATCTGTACCTCGTCGCCCCCGAACAACTCGGCCTCCTCGATCCGCTCGCGGTTCACGTAGGTGCCGTTCAGGCTACCAACGTCACGGACGGTGAAGCGGTCGCCATGCCGGTAGAACTCGGCATGGCGCCGGGAAACCGTCACGTCGTCGAGGAAGATGTCGCTGTCCGGGTGCCGCCCGGCCGAGGTGAAGTCGCTGTCGAGCAGGAACCTGCTTCCCGCGTTCGGGCCGCGCAGCACGACGAGGAGGGCCGTGCCGGCCGGGAGGGTGTCGGCCGCCGCGTAGTCAGGGGACGACGGCTCCTCGTAGTAATCGGTCTCGCCGGCGACCGGCGAGATGATCGACGTGGTTTCGCCGCCGCGTTCGCTGGGGATAGCACTGAAGCTGCCGGTGCTCGTGGAGCGCGCCAGCTGGGCGCCGCAGTTGGAGCAGTACCTGGCGCCCTCGGGGTTCGGCCGACCGCATCGCGCACAGTACATAGCAGCCATGGCTTCGCCCGGCCTCCCCTCTCGCTGTACAGCGGGCTCGTGCAGCATCGCGTCAGGCGACGCGGTCAACGGTACCCGCGCCGAGGGCTCTGGGTCTACGCGCCACGAAAACAGGCGGCGCAGGGCCCCCTTTGGCGCGCCATCCTGTCCCCGACGTCTCCGCCACACAGCCGCTTCACCTCCGGGTCAACGCGCACGGCGCATTTTTTCGCGATGCGCTGGCCGCCGGCGCAAATCGCGAAATGGTACGTCTGCGTAGTTAACACACAATACCCGAATGTGCGTCCCTGAACCGCCCGCATGCGATCACGCAGGGCGGAGGCAGCCGCGGCAGGCAGCAGTGGCGGCCCGCGCCGGCTACTGGCCTGCGCCCTCGACGATCGTCGCCCACTCGTCGAGCAGCAACTGCGCGGAGTCAGCGTCGGTGCCCTCGGCCCACAGGTGGGTGACGGCCTCGGCGGTGTCCGGCAGCACCAGCACCCAGCCCCGGTCGGTTTCGACGATCCGCACGCCATCGGTGGTGTCGACGGGCCTGGTGCCCGCCGCCTCCATCACGGTGCGCATCACCGAGCCCTTCGCGGCCCACGGAGTGGGGACAGAGCGGCGCATCAGGTGCGCCCGCGGTATGCGGGAGTCGATCTGGCTGAGCGTCAGCCGGGTCCGCGCGACCAGGCCGAGCAGCCGGACGAAGGCCGCGATGCCGTCCACGGTCCTGCCGAACTCGGGCACCACGAACCCGCCGCGCCCGTCGGCCGCGAAGATCACGTCGTCGCCCGCGGCGGCGGTAGTCAGCGCGTCCCGCGAGGTCGGCGTCCAGGTGACCTGCACGCCATGGAACTTGCACACCTGCTCGGCGACCCGCGTCGTGGTGACCGGCAGCGCGACCCGGCCGTGCCGCCGCTCGGCGGCGACCAGGTCGAGCACGACGAGCAGCGCCCGCTCGTCGCTGACCAGCGCGCCCTTCTCATCGACCAGGTGGATGCGCTCGCCCACCGGGTCGAACCTGACGCCGAACGCGGCCCGGGAGGACGAGACCACCTCGGCGAGCCGCTGCATCCCCGCCCGGTCCTGCGCCACGGTCTGCGTGGGCGTGACCTCGTCGAGGTGGATATTGAGCGTGTGCACGTCAACGCCGAGGCTGCCGAGCAGGGTGGGCAGCACCAGCGACACCGTGCCCCCCGCGCAGTCCGCGACCACCTTGAGCGCGGCCGCTGGGACCCCGTCCAGGTTGACGCAGCGCAGCAGCTCATGCGTGTAAAGCTCGACGACGCGTGGCGGGTAGGACAGCTCGGCGATCTCGCCGGGGAACGCCCGCCTGAACTCCTGCCGGGAGAAGACCCGCTCCAGCTTGCGCTGCGCGTTCTGGGACAGCTCCGCGCCGCGCTCGTCCAGAAAGATGATGTCGACCGACTGGGTGTCGCCCGGCGTGGTGCGCAGCGCGACGCCGCCACTGTACTTGCGGCGCGCGGTCTCGAACCTGGCTACGGGCAGCGGCAGCGCCTCCAGGTCCATGACGTTGATCGCCGAGGCGTTTAGCGCGCTCTGCACGGCCCGCTTGAGGGTGCGCGCCGCCCGGGACACGTCACGGGACGTGGTGACCGTCGAGCCCTTGCGCAGCGTGGTCGCATAGGCGGAGGCGAGCCGGACCGCCAGTTCCGGTGTGACCTCCACGTTGATGAGGCCGGATACGCCGCGCTCGCCGAACAGGGTCCGCTGGCCGCGCGACTCCCAGATCACCGAGTTGTTGACCACCGCGCCGGCCTCGATGGTCTTGAACGGGTAGACCTTCACCCCGGCGGAGATGTAGGCCTCAGGCTCGACCACGCACTCGTCGCCGATGACGGCCATCTCCTCGATCCGCGCCCGGCGCATCACGTCGGTGTTCTTGCCGACGACGCAGCCGCGCAATGTGGCGCCCTGGCCGACGAACACCCGGTTGTGCACCACGGCGCGATGGATGAAGGCGCCCTCCTTCACCACCACATTGGCGCCGATCACGCTGTACTCGCGCAGGTGCGCGCCGGCCTCGATCTTGGCGTACTCGCCCACGCAGACCGGCCCGGTAAGCACCGCGTCCGGGTCGACGTCCGCGCCCTCCGCCACCCACACCCCAGGCGAGAGCTCGAACCCGGCGATGTCCACCTCGACCTTGCGGTTGAGCACGTCCGCCTGGGCCTTGAGGTAGGACTCGAGGGTGCCGACGTCCTCCCAGTAGCTGTCGGACACGTAGCCGAAGAGGGGGGCGCCCCGCTGCAGCAGCCTCGGGAACACGTCGTGCGACCAGTCCACCGACTCCTTCGCCGACACCTCGGCGAGCACCTCGGGCTCCATGATGTAGACGCCGGTGTTCACGGTGTCGGAGAAGACCTGGCCCCAGGTCGGCTTCTCGAGGAAGCGCTGGATCCGCCCGTCCTCATCGGCGATGACGATGCCGAATTCAAGCGGGTCGGGCACCCGGGTGAGCCCGACGGTCACCAGGGCGCCGTTGTCCTTGTGGAAGCGCACCATCTCCGACAGGTCCATGTCGGTCAGCGCGTCACCGGAGATGACGAGGAACGTGTCGTCCCGCAGTTCGTCCTCGGCGTTCTTCACCGAGCCCGCGGTGCCGAGCGGCGTCTCCTCGGTGGCGTACTGGAGCGACATGCCGACGTCGTCGCCGTCACCGAAGTAGCTCCTGACAAGCGCCGCGAGGAACTGGACCGTCACCACGGTCTCCGTGAACCCGTGCTTCTTCAGCAGTCGAAGTACGTGCTCCATGATGGGCCTGTTCACCACGGGCAGCAGCGGCTTGGGCTGGTTGGCGGTCATCGGGCGAAGCCTGGTGCCCTCGCCGCCTGCCATCACGACGGCCTTCACGACGGATGCGCTCCTTTCACCAGATCTTTGATTTCGGTGAGGTAGAGCAGCGCCGCCCACCAGTAGAGGGCCACGCCCCACACGGCGAAGGCCCAGCCGATTATCCGCACGACCTCGGCGGTGGTCCCGCCGTGGGCACCGAGGAAAAGCAGTGGAAACGCGTACATGAGGCACAGCGTTGCGGCCTTGCCGACGAAGCTGACCTGCAGCGCGCCGTACTCGGTGCGCCGCCTAAGCACAAGCAGCGCCAGCCCCACGAAGATCTCACGCGCCGCGAGCGCGGTGAACAGCCACCATGGGATGATCCCCCGGACCGCCAGCGCGATGATCGTGACCGCGATGTAGAGGCGGTCAGCCGCCGGATCGAGCAACTGGCCAAGTCTGCTCGTCTGGTTGAGCATCCGTGCCAGCTTCCCGTCCAGCCAGTCGCTAATCCCCGCGAAGCCCAGCAGGGCGGCGGCGATGATGTCGGTCTGGGCGGTACGCGGGCCGGTGACGAGCCACAAGAACACGGGAACGCCAGCCAGCCGCGCGGCGCTGAGCACGTTCGGCCAGGTGACAATCCGGTCTCCCACGCTGCGATCGTAATGGAACCGTGTTCGACCGCACACTTCGGGTGGCACAGTTAGCGGCACTTCGTGCCAAAAATTGGCACAACGGACCAGGTCCGGTTTTCCTCTTTGTGCAATTCATTCACCTCTCCCGCATGCCTCACGCCCAGGCGGCGCCCGCGCGATGCCGCCCGGCGCAAAGTGACCCCCAGTAATGAGGATAGAACTTCCAGTCATCCCGAACGGGTGCGTGCCCCGCCCGGCCAGCTTGAGCCGACGGCTACGGCTGCCAGCGGTACAGGTCGCGCAGCAGGGCGATCTCGGCGCCGTGGTGCAGCGTCTCGCGGTTGATATGCAGCACCAGAGCGGCCATCGGGTACTCCGCGAACGGCCCCTCCGCCGGGCCGCAGGGACGGGCCAGGCCGTCGGCGCTCAGGCCGCGCACACCTGCCAGCCACGCGGCATAGACCTCGTCGAGCCTGGCGAGCGCGTCCGCGGCGGTTCCCGGGCAGTCGTAGCTTTCGTAGGCGACGGCAGGGCCGCCGAAGTGCGACGCCACTCGCATACCGAAGACGCCGGTGAGCAGGTGGCTCAGCCGCCAGGCGATGGTGGTCACCGGTGCGGGGTCCGCCTCGCGGTCGTAATCCATCGCGAAGGGGCCGCCGCCAAGGGACATCGCCGCGGTGGAGGTGCCGCGCGGCCTGATCGACCACATGCCGGGCACCGGCTCCCAGAAGTACTCGTCGTCGGTGAGGCCATCGAACCGCGGCCGAAGCGCCTCGCGCCAGTGCCAGTCCAGCTGCTCGGCGAGTTCGGAGTTCCAGTCGACGCTCATAACGCACACGGTAGGACCACCCACCGACAGTCGCTCCGCGATCTTTGCTGAATGTGCGAGATTGTTGAACTCATCAACCAATGGGCTAACCAATTCCGCAGAATTGCCAGACTTCCCAGTGCGCTTCCCCTGTGTCACGATTGATCCGCTACGGGCTGGCGGAGCAAGGGGAACCTAAATATGTCACGTGTTATCACTGTGCGCGGACGCGGGCGGCGGGCCGCGGCAGCGGCCGTCGGCGCGGGCGTTCTCGCGCTCGCCGGGGTGACCGGGACGGCGGCCATCGCCGGCGCGGCGCCCATCAATGGGGCGCGTCCCGCCGCGGCACCGAAATGGCACATCATTAAATCGGTTAAAACAGATTTCAGCGGCCAATTCACCGCGGTGGTCGCGACGGGCAAGAGCACCGGCTGGGCGTTCGACGGGAACGGGGAATCCGGGGTCAAGGCAACGGCGTGGCGGGAAAACGACACGACCTGGACCAAGGTCGCCTTCCCGAGCGTGACGAACGAGGAGGTCGTCGCGGCGGGCGCGGATTCGCCGAATGACGTGTGGGCATTCACCCAGAACTTCAGCGGGGCGTCGCGCGTGCTGCGCTGGAACGGGTCGCGCTGGTCGCCCGTGAAGAGTTTCTCCGCCCCGATCGGCAATGCCACCGTGCTGTCGAGCCATGCCGTCTGGGTCTACGGCTGGCCGCCCGTGACGGGCACGCCGACGCTCGGCGTCTGGTTCTACAACGGGAAGACCTGGACGCACGTCAGCAAGACGATCGCCGGCGGCAGCGCGCTGTCCAACAAGAACGTCTGGGGCTACACCGCGACGAGCGTCGAGCACTGGAACGGCGCGAAGTGGACCGCGACGTCGGTGAAGAAGCTGCTGCCCGCCACCGATCCGCATGGCCTCAACAACCCGTCGGTCGCGGGCATCGTCGCCCTGTCGGCGAGCAACGTCTACGCGCTCGGCAGCGGTGACACCCAGGACGAGGGCGGCCCGCTCGTGGTGCTGCACTTCAACGGCCGCGGCTGGACGAAGGTGGCCTCCGGGCAGTTCGGCGCGGGCCCGGGCCCGCAGGTCAGCTCCGACGGCGCCGGCGGGCTGTGGCTGCCGATGGACGGACCGGTCGGCGGGACCTCGTTCCTCGTGCACTACGCGGCGGGCAAGCTGACCAAGGCGACCCTGCCGGTCAGCGCGCCGCAGATCACCATCGGCGCGGTCGGCCGGATACCCGGCACGGCCGCTCAACTGGCCGGCGGGTTCACGCACAAGGCCGGCGACCGAGGCACCGGCGTGGTCGCGGTGCTGCTGCGATACGGCTGATGCGGCCAGCACGACTGAGCGGGCCTGGCCGCTCTCGCCAGCGGCCAGGAGGAATCGGCGTACAGAAAGGATCGGGGACATGGCACGAATGAGGAATAGGCGCGGGCGCGCGTGGCTCGTCGCCGCGACCGCGGCCGCGGGCGCCGCGATGGTCGCGCTGGCCGCTCCCGCCGCGTCGGCGGCGCCTGCGTCGCCGACATGGCACGTGGTCAAGTCGGTCAAGACCAACCAGGGCGTGTTCACCGAGGTGGTCGCGACCGGCAAGACGTCGGGCTGGGCGTTCGGCGGCCAGTTCAACACCCTCAGCGCCGACACCGCGTGGCGGCGCAGCGGCGCCACCTGGGCGCAGGACAAGGCGTTCCCCGGCAAGAAGAACGAGACCGTGGTGACCGCGGGCGCGAACTCGCCGTCCGACGTGTGGGCGTTCGCCTCGCAGATCAACGGCGTCTCGCGGGTGCTGCACTATAACGGCAAGGCCTGGTCGGTCGCCAAGACGTTCGGCGCCCAGATCGGCGGCGCGTCGGTCGCGGGCAAGAACGACATCTGGGTGTTCGGCGCGGACTTCTTCGGCATGCCGGCGCTCGGCGCCTGGCACTTTAACGGGCACGCCTGGAAGCTGACAGGCAAGGGCCTGCAGGGCGGCAGCGCGCTGTCGGCGACCAACGCCTGGGCCTTCAGCGGCACCAAGGTGTACCACTACAACGGCAGCAAGTGGGCGGGCACCAACCTCAAGTCGCTGCTCCCGGCGAAGCAGCAACTGAACTTCCCCGCGGTCACCGGGATCGTCGCCCTGTCGCCGACCAACGTGTACGCGATCGGCAACGGCAACCTCCAAGACGAGGGCGGCCCGACGGTGATCCTGCACTTCAACGGGGTCGGCTGGAAGAAGGTCGCGTCGTCGCCCAAGTTCGGCTACGGCAGCATGAGCACCGGCGGCTCGCAGCAGATCAGCACCGACGGCAAGGGCGGCCTTTGGCTTCCCTTCCCGGGCGTCGACGGCCAGAAGTCGTTCATGCTGCACTTCGCGGGCGGCAAGCTGACCCCGGTCGCGCTGCCGGGCAACCCACTGGCAATCTCCGTCGTGTCGATCTCCCGCATCCCTGGCACCGGGGCGCAGCTCGCCAGCGGTTCCACCTTCAAGGCGGCACAGCCAGGCGTCAACCAGGTGGCGGTCATCCTGCAGTTTTCGTAGCTGGCAGATCCTGGCGTTAGCAGAGAGCATCGCGATCTCGCATCCGGCGGATGCGAGATCGCGACGTTTCCCAGAAATATTCTCCGGCGATTTCCGATTGCTGACTATCTGCGGGCCTCGTTGGGACGGCCGCGGCTATCGAGAGAACGGGAGAGGTCTATGACGACGATCGCGATTTTCGGCGGGACCGGGTACGCGGGGTCCGCCATCAGGGACGAGGCGCTTGGCCGCGGGCACCGGGTCATCGCCGTCGCCAGGAAGGCCACGGCCGACGCCACCGCGGCGGACGGGCTCGTGTTCCGGCAGGGCGACGTGCACGACGCGGCGTTCGTCGAGTCGGTCGCGGCCGAGGCGGACGTGATCGTGGTGGCGATCCGCTTCGGCCCAGGCGGCAGCGGCGAGGGCGACGTCCGGCTCGCCGACGCGCTCCCCTCGCTGACCGCCGCCGCCGCGAAGCACGGCGCCCGGCTCGGCGTGGCCGGCGGCGCGGCGTCGCTCCTCGTCGCCGAGGGCGGCCCACGGCTGCTTGACACCCCGGAATTCCCCGCGCAGTTCAAGGGCGAGGCGGGCAGCGCGGCCGACGCCCTCGAGGATCTGCGCGCCGACACGACGGGTGCCGACTGGTTCTTCGTCTCCCCCGCCGCCGCGTTCGGGTCCTACAACCCCGGCCAGCCGACCGGCAATTACCGCACCGGCGGCGACATTCTGCTGACCGATGAGCAGGGCAAGTCGGAGATCTCCGGCGCCGACTACGCCCTGGCCTTCGTCGACGAGATCGACAGCCCCAAGCACCACCGCACCCGCTTCACCGTCGCCTACTAGCCAGCCTCCGTGGCCCGTCTCGCGGCCAGCTGAGTGCCGTCGGGCCGGCCCGACGGCACTCACTCAAACGAGCGACGCGCCCGTTTCGGTCAGCCCCACGCCTTGCCGTTCCAGTGCAGGATCGTCGTGGTCTTACCGTCGCCGCCGACAGCCCAGCCGTCGTTCGCCGCGTCGCCGGATACCGCTTGCAACTGACGACCGCCGGGCACGGGGACCTGCGTCCAGGCCTTCCCTGTCCAGCGCACGATGAACGGCACGTCCTTGCCGGACCGGGAGCCAACCGCCCAGACGGTGCCGCCGGGGAAGTAGGCGACGCCGTGCAGCAGGCTGCCGGTCGCGCGGGGCACGGCGACGAAGCGCCACGTCTTGCCGTTCCAGTGCGCGCTGAACCCTCCGTCGCCGTTGGCGCCCGCTGGGTCATGGCCGACAAGCCACGCCTGGCCGCCCGGGCCCACCGCGACGGCTTCCGGCAGGGCGTCGAAGAGCCGGCCAGCCACCTTCCACTGGGTACCCGTCCAGTGCAGCACGACGCCGGACTCGGCGGAGGAGCCGTAGCACACGCAGCCGGCGGCCCACGCCGCGTTCTTGCCGCTGAACGCCACGCCGTACAGGGCGGTCGACGCTACGCCGGGAAAGGTGACGGACTGCCACGTGCCGCCTGTCCGGTGCACGGCGAGCCCGGCTGGCGGCTCGACGCCGGGCTGGCCGGTGCTGAGCCCGGTGATCCAGGCGTCAGAGCCGGAGGCGGCGACGCCGGTGTAATAGGCGTAGCGCACCGGGGCGGGGCTGCGCTGCACGCTCCAGGCCTTGCCGTTCCAGTGCAGCACGTAGCTGGTGGTCGGCCCCTTCGGCGTACCGGTCTCGCCGACCGCCCAGGCGTTGCCTGCCGACGTGGCGGCCACCGCGGTGAGAGCTCACCCTTGACCTGGTACCCGGTACTTATCGCTGCGGAATGCGCGACGGCGGAAGTGCCCGGGCCGCTCACGGCACTGGCTCCGCTCGCCGCGGCAGCGATGGCCACCGCGGCGACGCCGCCCGCCGCTGCCGCTGTCCGCAGACCCCATAGTCTCCGCATGCGATTGCACCTCTTCCCAGCCCAGACTGCCTCGTGGCGAGCAATTCTAGGGAGCGATGACGCGTAAATTAAGAGGCACAAAGTCCCGTAGATCTTGTCCGCGCGGCGGCGCGGCTCCCGGCGACAGCCGCCGCAGCGGGGCGGCCAGATACGATGGCGCCCTTTGCCATCGGGTCGCCGCGCGGACCTCGGGGGGTACGGGGGGTCGTCCCCCCGGGAGGTTGTCTGTTTGCGCGCCCGATACGATGGCGCCCTTTGCCATCGGGTCGCCGCGCGGACCTCGGGGGGTACGGGGGGTCGTCCCCCCGGGAGGTTGTCTGTTTGCGCGCCCGATACGATGGCGCCCTTTGCCATCGGGCGCGCAAACAGAGGCCGGCCGGACGCGAGACTGTGCCCGCGTCCGGCCGGCCTCGGCCCTCCCCCTCAAAGGGCCGCCCGGATCCCCCGCCCGCAGGTCCGTTGAGACACCAAGTCTAATGTCTCGTGGCGGTCCGCGCACAGGGTAGCGTTAGTCATAATTCGTTTCATTTGGGACACCAGCGGCGAGGGGTGTGGCACGCCATGACGGCCCGGCCGGAACGAGTACCGGCGGAAGAGGTCAGGCAGCGGATGCTCGACGCAGGGCGTGAGCTCGCGGAGGAGGTAGGCGCGGCTCTCACCATCGAGCACCTACGCCTCGAAGAGGTCATCCAGCGGGCCAGGGTGCCGCGCAGCTCGGTGTACCGGATGTGGGCCTACCGCGAGGACTACATCGACGACCTGCTCGTTTACCTGGCCGGTAGCGGAAGCTGGTTCCGTGACCGGCCGGTGCTCGACCCCCGGACGTACGACGCGGTCGGGCAGATCCTCACCGACAACGCGGAACTGCTCGCCACCCCGTCCGGCCGCCGCGCGCTGCTGTGCGAGATCGTCCGGGTCGTCGCGACGCACAACTACGCCACCTTGACCGATTCCGTGCAGTGGCGGCTGCGCATGGCGCTGATCGCCACCCTCGGCTCCACCCGCGGCAGCGCCGCGCGGCAGCGGATCGCCGCCGCGCTCGGCGACTCGCAGCGGGCGGCGCGGGAGTCGATGGTCACCATCCTCGGCCAGTTGTCCGCGGTGCTCGGGCTGCGGCTGCGCGATCCCGCCTACACGCTCGACCACGTGCAGCTGGCAGGCGGCCTGTTCATCCAGTCCCTAGCGATGCGCAATGTCCAGGTCCAGGCCGCGCTCGCCAGCCCGGACGGCGAGTCCGCCGCACCGGACCCCGCCGCAGCAGGGACGGTCCCTGCCGGTCCTGGCTCCGGGACGGCCCCGGCCGGCGCCGAGTTGGACGGCGCCGCCGACGCCGTCATGGTGGACCGGCTGCTCAACGTCTCCATTCCCGGCCCCGGCCTGCACGGCGAGCCGACCGAGTGGAGCCTCGCCGCCCTCGGCTACCTGGGAGTGCTCGACGCGTTCTTCGAGCTTGACCCGGACTTCAGCCCGCCCGCGGTCTTAGCCCGCACGGTAACGCCCTGGGCCGACTGGCGCTCGAGACTAGCTGGCGCCCCTGGCCAGCGCCATGACCCTGTCGCTGAGCACCGCGACGCCGGGGGCGGGCTCCGCCTCGTAGTAGCCGGGCTTGCGCTTCCTGAGCAGGGTGTCACCGTTCTGGCGCCAGCTGAAGGCCCTGTTGCCGAGCACCCGGCGGAACACGGCGTCGACGCCGTCCGGGTAGGCCGCGGCCATCCGGCGCAGCGGCAGCGGCGGGATGCTGTCCTCGCGCAGGTAGGCGCGGAGCACGTTGGCGTGCTGCGGGTCAGCGGCGAGCGACGGGTCGGCGAACATCGCGCGCAGCATGCCGTACTCGGGCACCACGACGAACCCGTCGAGCTCGTCGTAGATGATGCCGACGGTGTCGAACTCGAAGAATCCATCCGGCATCACGAACGTTGTCTCGCCCGTATCGCTGACCGCGCGGTGCCGACCACGGGCCGCGAGAGCGGAGTCGCGGCGCATCTTGTAGTAGGCGTTGAGCCGACCCTCCGCCTCCGGGGTGGGCAGCACCAGTTCGTCTGCGCCGAAGAACGCGACGAACTCCTCCCGGTCCCGGCGCATGTACACCCAGCCCTGCCTGGCCTTCTCCTGGTTGCGGAAGACCAAGTCCGGCTCGCGGGTGGCCAGGTCGATCGCCAGCCTGGCGACCTGCCGCGCGTCAGCCTTCGGGTAGCCGATCTCGTCACCGGCCACGAGCCACGCCGAGTCGTCCTCCGTGAGCGGCAGCATCGTGCCAGCGAAGAAGCCCCCGGATTCTGGTGTCACCGCTCCCGGCGAGACCGTACTCGGCGCGGTTGAGAGCCCGTAGATCCGGTAGTCGAGGTCGTCGACCAGGTTGAGCGCGATGACGGCCTGGCCCGCGTTGTCTCGCCGCGCGATGGACCGGATCTCGAAGACGCCGCGCACATGGTTGGCCTCCCAGTCGGCGATGAGGCCACGGTCGGCGCGGCTCAGCCCCCGCTGGGTGGCGACGAACTGGCTGGCGGCGGCCAGGCCACCGGCCGCGCCGAGACCCTGCCGCAACCGGATGGCACGCTCGATCAGCTCTGGACCCACGGGTAGAGATGGTAGATCAATCTCCGCATCGGACGGAAAACTCAGTTGCGCGCGGCGTGCCCTCCCCGCATGATGTTCATGTCTCATTCCCGGCAGTCGGAGAGTGGCTTGGAGCTCTGAGGTCGACCCCAGTGCCGCGCCGTGCTGGCGCGTGCCCGCGACCTCTCTTCGGAGCTGACCATGTCTATCGTCCTATCCGATTTGTCTTTTTCCTTCCCGAACGGGCGCGTCCTGCTCTCCGCCCTCAACGCCGCCTTTGGCCCCGGCCGGACCGGCCTGATCGGCGTGAACGGGTCAGGAAAGTCCACGCTGCTACGGCTTATCGCCGGCGAACTGCGCCCGTCCGGCGGGTCGCTGACGGTGACCGGCGAGATCGGTTACCTGCCGCAGAATCTCACGCTCGACGTCGGTGCCACGGTGGCCTCGCTGCTTGGCATCGCCCGGGTACGGGACGCCATCCGGGCGATCGAGGCCGGCTGCGTCGACCAGGCGGCCTTCGACGCGGTCGGCGACGACTGGGACGTCGAGGACCGGGCCAGGGAGTGGCTGGCGCGGCTCGGCCTGGCGCGCGTGTCGCTCGATGACCCGGTGGGCCGGCTGTCCGGCGGGGAGACGGTGCTGACCGCGATGTCCGCCCTGCTGCTGCGGCGGCCGTCGGTGCTGCTGCTCGACGAGCCGACCAACAACCTGGACCTGAACGCGCGGCACCGGCTGTACGCGGCGGTCGAGGCGTGGCCGGGGCTGATGATGATCGTCAGCCACGACCGCGCGCTGCTCGCGCGCGCCGATCAGATCGCGGACCTGTCAGGCGGGTCGCTGCGGATGTACGGCGGCAACCTCGAGGCGTACGAGGAGATGCTTGCCAACGAGCAGGCGGCGGCGCGGCGGGCGGTCACCTCGGCAGCGGCGGACGTGCGCCGCGAGCGGCGAGACCTGATCGAGAACCAGGTCAAGCAGGCGCGGCGGGACCGGATGGGCCGCGCGCTCGCCGCGTCGGGCTCGCTGCCGCCGATCATCGCCGGCGCCCGCAAGCGGGCGGCGGAGGTGTCGGCGGGCAAGTCGCGCGATGTCGCGCTCGGGCGGATCGCGGACGCGCGGGCCAGGCTGAGCGAGGCGGAGGAAGCGCTGCGCGACGACGCGGCGATCAGGATCTCGCTGCCGGGCACCGCCGTGCCCGCGGGCCGGACAGTACTGACAGTGCAGGGCCTCGACGGCCGGTGGGCGCCGTGGCACGCCGCGAGTGGCATGGCGGCCGACGCCGGCGACTGCTCGGCCGGCGCGGGTGACGGCTCGGCCGACGCGGGTAACGGGTCGGCCGACGCCGCGGGAGACGGTCTGCCTGGTGACGTTGGCCGACTGGCGGAGCTGATCGTCCGCGGGCCGGAGCGGGTGGCGATCACTGGCCCGAACGGCGCGGGCAAGACGACGCTGCTGCGCACGCTGGCCGGAGCATCGCTAGACGGGACCCTCGACGCGACCGCGCGCAGCGGTGCGGCGCCGGACGAGAAAGCCACGGAGGGGACGGCCCTGGCTGACGGGACCTTCGCCGCCGTGATGGTCCGGCGGAACGCGGCGTCCGGGTACCTGCCGCAGCGGCTCGACATCCTGGACGACGAGCTCACCGTGGTGGACAACATGCGAGCGGTTGCCCCCCGGGCCTCCGTCAACGACGTGCGGGCGGGGCTCGCGCGGTTCCTGTTCCGCGGCGCGCGGGCGGACCAGGTGGCGGGAAGCCTGTCCGGCGGCGAGCGGTTCCGCGCGGTCCTCGCCGCGCTGCTGCTGGCGGACCCGCCGCCGCAACTGCTGCTGCTCGACGAGCCGACCAATAACCTCGACCTCGCCTCGGTCAGGCAGCTGTCGCAGGCGCTGTCCTGCTACCGCGGCGCGCTCGTGGTCGTCAGCCACGACGTCCCGTTCCTGCACTCGATCGGGATCACCCGCTGGCTGCACCTCGATCGCACCGGGCGTCTCGCGGACACCGAGCCGCTGCCGTGAACCTCTTATTCGCGTCCTCGTTGATTATCCGGCGGAGGAAGCCGCGTTATCGGGCGCTGCCGTGGCGGTTGCGCCCGTGGGGTGAGCGCGGGCCGAGCGGCCGGCGGGAACGAGCAGCAGTGCCACCAGGCCGGCCGCGAACGCAGTCGCGGCGAGCACCACGGTGGCGTGCTGGAAGACGCCGAGCGCCGCGCCGCCGCTTGGGTGGCCGAGTACGGTGACCAGGATCGCGACGCCGAGGACGATGCCGACCTGGCGGGCCATCGTGACGATGCCGGAGCCGGTGGCGAAGCGTTCCGGCGGAACGGCCGAGACGGCGGCGCTGACCAGGCTCGGCAAGGTGAGGCCAACGCCGGTCCCCGTCAGCAGCATGCCGGGCAGCATCCGCGTGACGTAGTCGGGGGTAATCGCGAGGTTGAGCCGCCAGAAGACGCAGCCGGCGGCGTAGGCGGCACAGCCCACCGCGGCGACGGGGCCAGGGCCGATCCGGCGGGCGATCGGGGCGGCGGCGATCGACCAGAACGGGACGAGCAGCGGCCCCGGCGCGACGCCGAGTCCGGTGCGCAGCGCCGACCAGCCCCACACGTCCTGGCACCACAGCGTGACGAGCAGCAGCATCGCGCCGAACGACATGCCGAACACCACGTTCGCGGCGGTGGCGGTGGCGAACACGGGGCGGCGCAGCAGGTGCGGCTCGATGACCGGGGCCGGATGGCGGGCCGAGCGGCGGGCGAACCACACCAGGAGCACGGCCGCCGCGCCGAGCGAACCGAACAGCGCCGGTGACGTCCAGCCCCAGTCGTCCGCCTTGACAAGGCCGAGGGCGAGCGCGCCGACCGCCACGGTAAACAGGCCCGCGCCGATCGCGTCGGGCAGTGCCTCGGCCTCCTCCTGCCTGGTCCCGGCCGCGACGGACTTCGCGGCTGGCTTCGGCAGGATCCGGATACCAGCGACGACCGCGACGACGACGACAGGGACGTTGACGAGGAAGACCCAGTGCCAGCTCGCCGCGACCAGGGCGCCGCCGAGCACCGGCCCGAGCGCCGCGGCTGCGCCGCCCACCGAGGTCCACGCCCTGATCGTGGCGACCCGCCGCTCGGCGGGAGCGGCGGCGAGCAGCAGGCCGAGCGAGGCAGGCATGAGCAGCGCGCCGCCGGCCGCCTGAACCACGCGGGCGGCGACGAGCACCCAGACGTCCGGCGCGGCGGCGCAGGCCGCGGAGGCGACGCCAAAGATGACCATGCCTGCCAGGAACGCGCTGCGGCGGCCGATCAGGTCGGCGGCGCGGCCTGCGGGGACAAGCAGCGCCGCGAACACGATCGCGTACGCGTTGAGCACCCACGACAGGTTGGCGAGGTCAGCGCCGCCGAAGCTGCGGCCGATTGACGGGATCGCCACGTTGACGATGAACAGGTCAAGGTTGACCACGGCGATGCCGGCGGTGACGATCGCGAACACCGCGGCGAAACTCGCCGGCGCCCGGTCCGCCTGCGCCCGATCCGCCTGCGCCCGGTCGGCCCGTGGCCGGTCCGCCTGCGCCCGATCCGCCTGCGCCCGGTCCGCCTGCGGCCGGTCCGTCTGCCCCCGGTCCGTGCGTGCCCGCCGTCCGCGGGGCGGCGCGACCTTCGCCGGAACGCCCGCCGCGGCCTCAAGCGGGACGGCCGTCACGGCCTCAGAAAGCGCCGCGCTGGCCGTCGCCGCCCCTGTTCCAGGCACTCCCCCGGCGACGGTGCTAATGCTGATGATGATGCCGTCGTCCGCCGCGCTCTCGGTCACCCGTCACTCCTAGGTTTGGAAACCCAACCCGCCATCGTCGATGGCCAGCGTACGTCGAGCGAGTTTGATTTTGCAACTGATATGCTTATGACGTGAGCGAGGAACTGCCAGGCCGCCCGTGCTCCGTGGCCGCCGCCATGAACCTGGTGGGCGAGAAGTGGTCGCTGCTCGCCGTGCGCGAGATCGCCTTCGGCAACCGCCGGTTCGACGCCATCGCGCGCAACACCGGTGCGCCACGCGACCGGCTAACCGCGCGACTGCGCGCCCTGGAAGCCGGCGGCGTCATCGCGCGCCGCCAGTACAGCGAACACCCGCCGCGCTACGAGTACGAACTGACCCAGGCCGGCAAGGAACTGCGCTCGGTGCTCGCCGCGCTGCGCGCCTGGGGCGACAAGTGGGCGATTGACACCCCGCCGCCGTCCGTATTCGAGCACACATGCGGCCACGAACTCGACGCGGCGGTCGTCTGCCGCCACTGCGGCACCGAGGTCGACCTCGACGACCTGACCCTCCGCGTCAACACCCCCGGCTGGACCCGCACCGGTCCCGCCCAGCCAGTCCCCTGACCCCCCTGCGTCCCGGGTTCCTGCCCAGGCCCGGCTCCGCCCGCCGGCCTTCAGCGCTCCGCGCTTGTTGCTAAAGGCAGAGAACCGCTGCGGCCCGGGTGCGCCGGGCCGCAGCGAGTGCCCGCCCGGGCCCGGTGCGCTCGCGCTTCTTGCTGTTATCTTGCGTGCGGCGCGCGGGCCCGGTGGGCCTGCCGGGGGGCGCTGACGGAGGTGCCGTCGGCCGCACCCGCGTTGACCGTCTTGCCGGCCGCCGCCGAATGGGAGTTCGCGCGGCGGGCGGCCGACAAGATCACTTCGCGGGCTGGCGGCCAGCCGCCAGCGCTGGAACTGCGGCGAGGGTTACTTCGCGACGGCGGCGGCCGACCGGCAGCGCCGGAACTGCAGCAGGGGCTACTTCACGGCGCGACGGCGGCGGCCGACCGGCAGCGCCGGAACTGCGGCAGGGGCTACTTCGCGGCGCGGCGGCCGGCCGGCAGGGCCGGAACAGCGGGGGGTTACTTCGCGGCGGCGAGGGCGGCCTGGAGGCGGAAGGTGCCGGGCGGAAGCTCGCCCTCGGCGCGGGCCTTCTCCAGGGTGGACGCCCACCAGGCGAGGTCGTCGAGCATGATGCCGGCGGCGGCGTTCGTGATCGGGTTCTGCGGCTGGCCGTCGGAGTCGAAGGCGTCGCCGACGAAGGGGATGACCAGGTCGGCCGCCGCTCCGCCGACACGTGCATGACCGGCTGCCTGCGACCGCGGCAGCTCATCGCGCTGAACCTGCTCGCCGAGCGCGGCCCGATGACACAGGCCGCGATGGGCGCCGCGCTGAGCCTGGACCCGAGCAACGTGGTCGGCCTGCTCAACGAGCTCGAGGAACGCGGCTTCGTCGCCCGGCGCCGCGACCCCGCCGACCGGCGCCGCCACATCGTGGAGCTGTCGGCGGTTGGCTCCGGCGAGCTCGCGCACACCTACGACCGGCTCGAACTCGTGGAGGACGAGCTGTTCAAGGGGCTGACCGCCGTGGAGCGCGCCACGCTGCACACGCTGCTCGCTCGTGCGGTCGACACGCTTGCCCCGACGAGCTGCGAGCCGAGCCCGTGCGCCGGCCCCTGCCTCGCGCCGGCCGACGACGGCTGCGCGGAGGACAAGCCATCGCATTCCGCCTAAGTCAACGGCGATCATCCCGAACGGCTGCGTAGTTCCAGCACACCCGCGCTCCGCGCTTCTTGCTGTTATCCGGCGGAGGCGGCGCGGCGGCAGCTGGGGGCAGCGGAGGGCGGCGCGGCAGCAGAGCGCGGCACTGCGGCTGCGGAGGGCGGCACGGCGGCAGTAGAGGCGGCGCAGACTAGCCGAGGGGGAACGCCGCCAGGCGGCGCCACTGGCCCGGCGGACTGTCCGGGTCTCCGGGCGGCGGGCCGGCCATGAGCGTGACCTCGGTGGCGGTGGCCTCGATGGGCAGGTGCGGCAGGATCGCCGCCGCCGCGGCGCGCATGGCCGCGAGCCCGCCACGGTCGCCGACGGTCAGGTGCGGGATCACCTCGTCGTAGCCGCCGCCGTAGGGCGGGCAGGACGGAAACGCGGCGAACGCCAGGGCGGTGAGCGCACTGAAGCGCTCCGGCTCGCCCGGGCCGAGCCAGACCACCTCGTCGCCGAACCAGCGGACCCGGTCCAGGGTGAAGCCGAACGCGGGCACGCCGGAGAACAGCCCGGCGAGCGCGCCGCGGACGGTCTCGTCGATACCCGACGGCGGCAGGAACGGGTACAGCACGGTCAGGTGGGCGGGCACGCCGTCCCGTGCGCTGGTGTCAAGCCTGGCGCGATGCCCGGCCACGGCCGGCTCCGCCGCGGGCACCGCCACGAGCAGCGCGCTCTGCCAGCCCGCGGGCCAGTCGCGCGGCCAGTCACCGGCGCCAGTCACCGGCGCCGCCTGCGGGACGGTACCGGGCGGCACGTCGGGAGTCGCGGGGGGCATGCGGCAACGCTACGCAACCGTTCGGGATGGCGCAGTTGAATTTCTGGCGCTGCCTGGCGAGCGGATGACCGTTCGCCTGCTTGGCTGCCCCGCCGGGACGATCACCGGGTGACGGTGCCGCCTAGGAAGGACTCGACGAAGGCGGGACTGGCGAGAAGTTCGGCCGGGGTGCCTTCCATCCGGACCTCACCGCCGGCGAGCACGTAGGTTCTGCTGGAGATCGCGAGCGCGGCGCGAGCGCGCTGCTCGACGACGAGCACCGCGGCGCCGCTGCCCGCCAGCCCGCGCACGTGCTCCTCGAGCAGCGTGCGCGCGATGGCCGGCGCGAGGTTGGCCGTGGGCTCGTCTAGGAGGAAGACCGATGGCCTGAGCATGAGGACCCGTCCCATGGCCAGCATTTTCCGCTCACCGCCGCTCAACTTGCCAGCGGGCCGCGACAGCATCGCGCCGAGTCTGGGGAAGATGGCCGTCACCTCATCGATCCTGGCCCTGACGTCCCTCGACGGCAGCAGGTAGCCGCCCATCTCCAGGTTCTCCCGCACGGTGAGGGGCGGGAACACGTCGTCCACCTGCGGCACGTAGCCGACCCCGGCTCGCGCGACTTCTTCCGGCGCCCAGTGGGTCACGTCGGTGCCGCCGACGGTCACCGTCCCCGCGGTGACGCGTACCACGCCGACCAGGCTCTTGAGGAAGGTGGACTTGCCTGAGCCATTCGCGCCGACCAGCGAGACGACCTCACCTGGCTCGGCGTGGACGGTCACGTTCCTGATGACCGGGTCACCGCCGTAGCCCGCGGTCACGCCCGCCGCCCGCAGCGACAGGCCCGCCGAGACGCCCTCAGCCGACAAGGTAGGCCTCTACGACATCGCTGCGACGGCGCAGTTCCGCCATGGTGCCCTGGGCCAGCACGATCCCCTCGGCCATGGCCACCACGGGGTCGCAGAACTCATCCATGATCGCGAGCTCGTGCTCGACCATGAGGACGGTCAGCCCGCCGGCGGCGAGCGCGACAAGCTCGCCGCCGATCACGCGAGCCAGGTTAGGGTGCACGCCGGCCATGGGCTCGTCGAGCAGCAGCACCTGCGGCTCGGCCATCAGCGCGCGCATGATCTCGACAAGGCGGCGCTGACCGCCGCTAAGGTCTCCCGCGTAGCTGTTCGCGTGCGCCTCGAGCCCGAACCGCTCAAGCAAGGCGACAGCCCTGGCGATCGCCGCGTCCTCGTCGCCGCGCCAGTGCCGCGGCCCCGCCAGGGCACCGCGCAGCGAGTCGCCCCGGTGGCCGGGCACCGCGGAGAGCAGATTCTCCATGACGGTGAGCTTTTTGAACTCGCTGGCGAGCTGGAAGGTGCGGATCAGGCCGAGCCTGGCGCGCCGGTAGGCGGGCAGGCCCGTCACGTCGTGGCCCTGGTAGCGGATCTGTCCCGCGGTCACCGTAAGCGTCCCCGCGAGCATGGCAAGGAGGGTGGACTTGCCGGCCCCGTTGGGCCCGATCAGGCCGGTCAGCGTCCCGCGCCTGACGGTCAGCGAGACGCCCGCCACGGCACGCAGTCCGCCGAACTCACGGACCACGTCGACGGCCGCGAGCACGACGTCCCTGTCGGGCGGTCCTGTCGCGACCGCCGGGTCATGCGCCGGCCCGGCGATGCGCACGGCAGCTGGCACGGCGGTCATCTCCGGCGGCGGCACGGCGCCGGCAGGGACGGGACCGGCAGGAGCGAGACCGGCAGGAGCGAGACCGGCAGGAGCGAGACCGGCAGGAGCGAGACCGGCAGGAGCGAGACCGGCATGGCCCGGACGGGCTTGGGCGGCGCCGGCACTAACGCCGCCGGACGCGGGCGGGCCGGAACCGGCAGGCCCGGCGGGCGGCATGGTCAGTGGCACGGCGCGGATCAGCCGCTTGCGCTCCGGGAGTATGCCCTGCGGCCGCACCCACAGGAAGATCACGATGAGCAGGCCGATGGCCACCCACTGCAGCGAGGGGATCAGGTTCGGCGGCAGGTTGTTCGAGGTGGGGATGTAGCGGGTGACCTCCTCGAAGCCGACCGGAACGAGGATCGCCCCGAGTATCGCGCCACGGTGGTTGCCCGCCCCGCCGATGATGACCGCCGCGAATAGTACCACGGTCTCGGCGTAGCCCCAGGCGGCCGGCGACCAGGTGGTGATGTAGGAGACCAGGATGCCGCCGGACAGGCCGGCGATCGCGCCGCCGGTCACCAGCATCGCCGTCCGAAGCGAGAGCAGGTTCTTGCCGAGTGAGTCGGCGACAATGTCGTTGTCACGCATGGCGCGCAGGCTGCGGCCGTACGGGGACCCGGTGATCCGGCGGACGAGCAGGTAGACAGCCGCGCAGGCGGCGACGGCGACCGCCGCGAGCGCCCACTGATAGCCGGCCGCCTGCGGGTCGTACTCCCCCTGGAGCGGCTGCGGTATCAGGGACAGCCCCGCGTCCCCATTGAGCAGCGGGCGGTAGTTGGTCGCGAGCAGGTTCAGCAGCACCGCGGTGACCAGCAGGCCCACCGCAGCGAAGTCGCCGCGCAGGCGGCGCCCGACGAGAAACGTGAACGGCAGCGCGATCAGCCCGCCCACCACGGCCGCGCCGATCCACGAGACGGGGAACGGCAGGTTCCAGCCTCCGATATACGACTGGAACCCGCCGTTGGCCGAATCGGCGGGCAGCGCGAGAACGGCGGCGGTGTAGCCGCCCGCCGCCTGGAAGACGATGAAGCCGAAGTTGGTGACGCCCGCCACCCCGAACTGCTGGCTGAGGCCGAGGCAGGCCATCGCGTCGACGGCGGCGTAGATGACCAGGTTGATGAGGTAGTAGGAGTTCATCAGGCCGTCTTCCCGAACAGCCCGGTGGGGCGGACGCCGAGCATGACGAGCAGCGCGACGAACGCGATCACGTACTTGTACGACGGCGTGATGTAGGCGGCGCTGACCTCGGTGGCCAGGCCGATGACGAGGGCGCCGAGCATGGCGCCGTAGGCCTGGCCGGGCCCGCCGAGGAAGGTCGCCGCCAGGATCAGCACGAGGAACAGGTCGGTGCTCGTCGCGTCGAAGCTGCCCGCGTCCATCGCGAAGACCACCCCGGCCAGCCCGCACAGCCCCCCGGTGATCGCCCAGGTGGCGGTGGTCACCCGCCCGGTCCTGATGCCGCAGTTGCGGGCGAGCGTCCGGTTGGCCGCCGTCGCGCGCATGGCCTTGCCGAGGCGCGTGTAGCGCAGCAGCGCGTGCGTTCCCGCCATGACAAGCAGCGACAGGCCGATGACCGCGAACTGCACCGCGGTCAGCGTGAACCCGTCGGCGGTGACCGACGGCCCCTGGCTCATCGTGTAGGAGACGCTGGTGCCGCCGGCGATCGCCTGGACGCCGAACTCGATGATGAGGGTCATCCCGAGTGAGACGATCACCATCGTGATCGGCGCGGTGCCGCGCCGCTGGAACGGCGCGTACACGCCGGCGTTGAGCAGCACCGACCCCGCCGCGCAGGCCGCCACCGCGGCGACAAGGCCGATCCAGATGTTGACGCCATGGGAGTTCAGCAGGTACGCGAGGAAAGCGCCCGCGATCATCACCGCCCCGTACGCCAGGTTCAGCACGTCGGTCACGCCGAACTGGAGCGTGAAGCCGACGGCGGCGACCGCCAGAACCGAGGCGGTGACCAGGCCGAAGCCAACCGAGGCGAGGAAGATGCTCATCCGGCCAGTGCGCGCAGCTGCGCGGCGCTCAGGTTGCCGACGACGTTCACCTGGCCGTTGGCACTGTAGGTGTCGACCTGGAAGATCCCGGTCGAGTCGTGGTAGCTGTCGAAGCTGGTCGGGCCGCCTGGCCCCTCGTACCTGATCGCCTTGCCCGCGCCGAGCAGGCTGGCGCACGAGGCGAAGGAGTAGCAGACGGTCGCGCCCGGCCCGCCGTTGCCGATCGTGACGATGTCCGGCCCGTACACGCTCGGGTCGGTGGACTTGGCCATCACCATCGCGAGCGCGGCCAGGTTGATCCCGTCATACAGGTGCACGCCGCCAGGCGCGCTCAGGTACGTGGTGAAGTCGCCGGTGGCTCCGGGGACCTTGCCCTGCTGGGCGAGGAGCGCGGCGGAAAACGCCTGGAACGCGGGGCCGCTTGTCTCGGTTACCAGGTTGTCCGCGTGGAACTGCGATGCGAACGTGCTCGCGCCCACCGCGGCCGCGGCGGCCTTGAAGAACGGGGGCGAGATGGCCGCGGACGTCCCGATGACGGGGATCATCGTGCCCCCGTTGAGCTGCTTGATCTCGGAGAACAGGGTCGGGTCCGCCGACCCGAGCGCCTCGGTCATGATCGCGTCGGGATGGGACGAGACGATGGCCTCCGCCTCGGTGCGGAAGGTCGTGGCGTTCAGGTCGAGCGTCTGGTTGCTGGTGAGCGTGATCCCGGCCTTCTTCAGGGCGGCGATGGCGGGCTGGATGAAGGTCTGCGAGCCGATGTCGTTGCCGAAGGCGAGCGCGATCTTGCGGTAGTGGAGCTGCTGCGCGATCGCCACCATCGCATAGGACTCCTCCAGGTCGGGCGGGACCAGGCGGTAGAAGTACGGGAAGTGCACGCTGTCGAACTCGGACTGCCCCGTCATGCAGAACATCGCCATCTTGTGCGCGTTGATGATCGGCGCAACGGCCGCCGCCTCGTCCGAGGTGCAGCCGATGACGAGCGACAGGCCCGACGTTGAGGCGAACATCTGGTTGACCGCCGGCACGGCGTCGGCGGGGTCGCCGCGGGTGTCCACGCTCTTGCAGGTGAGCGGATGCCCGTTCACGCCGCCCGCGGCGTTGATCGCCGCGGTCGCGCCGTAACAGGAGGCAAGGTAGGTGGGGCCGAGTGCGGCATCGGGACCGCTGAACGGCGCGACGTCCGCGACGGTGAGCGGCGACCCCGTCGGCTGGCTCGCGGCTGCTCCCGAGGCACTGGAGGCGGGCGCGCTTGCCGTGCTCTGGCCGGCCGGGGCGCCGGTGGCCGGCGCGCTCGACGCGGGCGCGCCGGTGCTTGTCGACGAACTGCAGGCGGTCAGTGCGGCGAGTGCCGCGGCGCAGATGGCGGCAAGCAGCAAGGCACGTCTCTCGCGCGCTGCCGCGCGGCTGGTGAACGTCATTGGTCCCTCCACGTGTGTGTTCTGAGCTGCGATGCGATCAGCCGGCCGGGCATGACGCTCAGAGCCCGAACGCGGCGGTGCCGACGGGATGCCATGGCCAGCCGCCCCGGTCGCCCGGTTCGGCGACGACGCGGTTGCGGATGGTGCCGAGGCCCTCGATGGCGACCTCGATGACGTCGCCCGCGGTGAGCCAGACCGGGGGCTGCCGCGCGAAGCCGACGCCTCCAGGAGTGCCGGTGGCGATGACGTCGCCGGGGGCGAGCCGGGTGAAAGAGGAGAAGAACTCGACGGCGCGGGCGACGCTGACGATCATCTGCGAGGTGCGGGCCGACTGCATGACCTGGCCGTTGAGCACGGTGGTGAGCAGTGCGTCGGCCATGTCGGCCTCATCCGTGGTGACTACCTCGGGGCCGATCGGCATGCTGCCCTCGAAGTTCTTGCCCGCGGTCCACTGCGTGCCCGCGCGCTGCCAGTCCCGCGCGGAGGCGTCGTTGAGCACCACGAACCCCGCGATCGCGTCGAGGGCCTGGTCCGCCGGAATGTACCGGCCTCCCGTGCCGATGACGACGCCGAGTTCTCCCTCGAAGTCGAACCGCTCGGTCAGTGCCGGCCTGACCAGGTCGGCGTAGGGTCCGAGCACGCTGTCGCCGCCGCGGACGAAGGCCTCCGGCCAGGTCGGCACGGCCCGGCCGCCCTCGATCGCGTGCTCGGTGTAGTTCACGCCGAGGCAGAGAATCCGCGCCGGGGCAGGCACCGCCGGCCCGAACTCCCAGGGACCGCACTCCCTGCCGTCCTGGCCGGCGATGGCCCGGACCGCGTCCGCGCCTGCCTGGCCCGCGTGCAGCACGGCCAGCAGCGCGGCGAACTCCGGCCGGCCGGTGCCCGCCGCGACGTCGATGTACCCGGACCTGCCGCGCACGTGCAGCCGCGGCCCCGCCGGGGTGAGTATGGTCGCCAGCCGCACCTGGTCCGCCTCTCCCGCCGCCACCGCGATTGGGCGTGGCTTGCGCAACGATTGGTCGAAATCACCAGATTGGTTGGAGACTAAACCGCCGCAACAAGCCGGTCAATAGCTTCAAATATGCAGAACTCGTTAAGCCCAGCTGGTCAGATCACCGTGGATTGGTACGATTGGTTGGATGGAAAGCGGGCGCGGCATGCGATAGCCTGCGCCAAGCAGGGTGGATGGTGAGCTAGCAGTGATGGGGACCACGCCGGCCGTGCCCGCGAAGCGGGGACGCGACCTCGCGGAGCTGATCCTGGCCGAATCCGGGCGGTCAGGCCTCGTGCCTGGTTCCCGGCTGCCCACCGAACGACGGCTCGCCGCCGATCTGGGTGTCACCCGCAGCGGCATCAGGCACGCGCTCGCGGCTCTCGAGGCGGATGGCCTGATCTCCCGCGAAGTCGGCCGCGGCACCTTCCTGCGCGACGAGGCAGCCGGCGCCCTCGCCGCCGCTCGCGACGGCGGACCGCGCGCGAGCGAGGCCGCGGGCCCCGATGGCGACGGCGGCGGCGAGCCCTCGCCTGCGCGGGCGCGTCAGGCCGCACCGGACTTCGCGCCCGCCGACGTGATGACGATTCGCCGCCTCATCGAGCCGCAGGCGCTGCCGCTCGTCGTGCTCTGGGCGACGGCCAGGGACTTCGCGGAGATGGAACGCTGCGTGGCAGGAGGCGACCAGGCCGCGAGCTACGAGGAGTTCGAGACGTGGGACCTCGCCCTGCACCGTGGCATCATCGCGGCCGCGCACAGCCCGCTGCTGGCGGCGCTCTACGGCGTCGTCGAGTCGGCACGGCACGGGCAGGTGTGGGGCGAGCTCAAGCGGCGCAGCGCGACGCGGCAGCGCCGGGAGCTCTACCAGGAGGATCACCGGGCGATCGTCGCCGCCCTCCGGGAACGCGACGCGGACGCGGCCGTTGAGGCCATGCGCACGCACCTCGCCCGGGTGGCCGGGCACCTGCTCGGCGAAGAACGCTGACGCCGCGCGCCGGCTGAGGCTGGCGCGCGGGATTGGCAGGCCGCGCGGTTACCCGGCGAGGATGCGCGCCGGGTTGGCGACGAGCATCGCGTCGATGTCGGCGCCGGCGACGTCGTGCTCGCGCAGGTACGGCAGCACGTCCTGGCTGACGTGCAGGTAGTGCCAGTCCTTGAGATCGTCGAGCCTGCCCGGGCCGAACCAGTCGATGTAGCAGCAGGTGTCGTGGGCGAGCACCATGCGGTGGGCGTAGCCGCGACGGCACATCTCCACCACCAGGTCGGAGCGCTCGGTGAAGGTCGCGAAGTGATCGATGCCAAAGCGGTCCATGCCGAGGGTCAGGCCGGTGTCCGCCATCGCCGCCAGGTAATCGGGGTCGCGAACCGCGTCGCCCGAGTGGCCGAGCACCACCCGGCTGAGGTCGACGCCCTCCGCCTTGAGGACGGCGACGATCGCGGGGCCGTGCTTGCCCGCGGCGTGCGTGTGGATGGTGATGGGCGTGCCGCCGGTCGCGACGTGGGCGCGGGCGACCGCGCGGAGCACGCGCTCCACGCCCTCGGTCAGGCCCTTCTCGTCCACGGCGCACTTGAGCATGCCTGCCTTGATCCCGGTGTCGGTGACGCCCTCGGTGATGTCGCGGACGAAGAACTCGGTCATCGTCTCCCGCGCCCGCTGCCAGAAGAACATCGGCACCGCGTCGAAGGTGTAGATGCCGGTCGCCACCACGATGTTCAGCTCGGGGACCTGCTCGGCGATCCGCTTGATCCGCGCGATGTTCCTGCCCTGGCCGATGACGGTGACGTCGACGATGGTTGAGATGCCGGCCGACGGCAGCTCGCGCAGCCGCCGCACCGCGTCGGCGACCCGCTCGTCCTCGTCTCCCCATTCGCTCGGGTAGTTCGACTGCACGTCGGCGGTGAGCACGAACACGTGCTCGTGCATCAGCACCCGGCCGAGGCCGGCCGCCTCGACGGGGCCGCGCGCCGTCTGGACTGGGGATGACTGCGCCATCGGATGGCTCCTTTCCACACGGGCATCGTTCTCGCCCGATCCCCGCGGCGTCAACGGCGCCGGCCCCAAGGCTGGGCCCGCTCGTCCCGTGCCGCGCTCAGGCACCGGAACCCGGCAGTCCGCTCAGGGCTTTTTCGCCACGGCGGCGAGCAGCGGCAGGTCGTCGGGGCATTCCGGATCGTCAGGCGCCGGCCGCCACTGGTTCACCTCGACGAGGCCGGGATCGACGAGTTCGAGGCCGTCGAGCCAGGACCCGATCTGACACCGGCTTCGCAGATGGACCTGGGGCTCGGTGTCGCGGTTCCACAGGCGCTGAGCCACCGTGAGCCGCTGGTCCTCCGCGGGGTGCATGACGGTCAGGTAGCTGCCCGCGGCCGCCGCCGCGACGAGGCCGGCCACCACATCGGCCGCATCGGCGATGAAGGTGAGCACGTCTATCATGAGGATGCCGACCGGCTGGGCCAGGTCGAGCGTCTGCGCCGCGCCGCCGAGCACGGCCGGGATGTCGGTGGCGTCCGCGTTGAGGTAGCCGGTGGTGCCCTCGGCGTCCGATCGCATCCTGGCACGCGCGTGCACTAGGACGACAGGGTCGTTGTCCACGTAGACGACACGGCACGACGGGTCCGTCGCCTGCGCCACCTCGTGGGTGGCATCTTTCGTCGGCAGGCCGGTGCCGATGTCGAGGAACTGCCTGATCCCCGCCTCGGCCTGGTAGCGGACGGCACGGCGGAGAAACGCGCGGGACGCGTACGCCGCGTGAGCGAGCACAGGAGCCGTGGCGATCAGCTGCCTGGCCGCCCGCCGGTCGACCTCGAAGTTGTCGCGGCCCCCCAGCATGGCGTTCCACACCCGCGCCACGTTCGGTGCCGACGAGTCGACCTTGGCGGCCCGTACCGGTCGGGACGCCTCCGCGAGCCATTCCTCGGACACCGCAGGTAACCCCTTGCCGCTTGCTTAAGAAATCGGGCCTTCACGCTGTGCGACCAACGGAGCATTTTTACCACAGCGGACTACGTAGCACCGGCCCAGCGGCTGAGTATTTTAGGTATTTATACCTAGCGGACATCTCTGCCGCCCGGAGGATCCCGTGGGGTCCACCGGGCGGCGAATGTCACCCGCGGAACGGCGCCCCGTTCACCTTGGCCGCGACTCCCGTCCGGTCCAGGTAGGGGGTGATCCCGCCGAGGTGGAAGGGCCATCCCGCGCCGAGGATCATGCACAGGTCGATGTCCTCAGCCGCGGCGACCACGCCCTCGTCCAGCATGATCCTGATCTCCTGCGCGAGTCCCTCCACGGCGCGGGCGAGCACCTCGGGCGCGGTCGACGGGCGGTCGCCGCCGGCCAGCAGCGCGAGCACCTCGGGATCGACAGTGAAGTCCGGCAGGTACACCGACGGCTTACCGGACTCGGCGAGCGCGCGCAGCTTCGGCGAGACCGCAAAGCGGTCGCCGAACGCGTCCGCCAGGGTCTCCGCCACGTGCAGCGCGATCCGCGGACCGACGAGCTGCAGCAGCAGGAACGGAGTCATCGGCAGGCCGAGCGGGTCGGCGGCGTGCTCGGCCACCTCGAACGGCGTGCCCTCGTCCACGGTACGGGTGATCTCGCCGAGGAACCGGGTGAGCAGCCGGTTCACCACGAACGCGGGCCGGTCGGCGACGATCACGCAGTTCTTCTTGAGCTTCTTGCCGACCTCGAGAGCGGTCGCGAGCGCCGCCTCGTCGGTGGCGGCGCCGCGCACGACCTCGACAAGCGGCAGCACCGCGACCGGGTTGAAGAAGTGGAACCCGACGACCCGCTCCGGGTGCGCGAGCTCCGCCGCCATCGCGCTGACCGACAACGAGGAGGTGTTGGTGGCGAGCACGCAGGCAGCGGGCACGACCGCCTCGACCTCGGCGAACACCTGCCGCTTGACCGCGAGCTCCTCGAAAACCGCCTCGATGACGAAGTCCGCGTCGGCGAACCCATCCTTGGACACGGACCCGGTGATCAGCGCCTTCTGCCGGTTGGCGGTGTCGGCGGAGATCCGGCCGCGGGACGCCTGCTTGTCGATCTCGGCGTGCACATAGGCCACGCCCGCGTCGACCCGCGCCTGGTCCAGGTCGGTCATTACCACCGGCACCGCGAGCCTGCGCACGAACAGCGTCGCGATCTGTGCCGCCATCAGGCCCGCGCCGACGATGCCGACCTTGGTCACCGTGCGCGCGAGCGACTTGTCCGGCGCGCCCGCTGGCCGCCGCGCGCGCTTTTGCACCAGGTCGAACGCGTAGAGACCAGCGCGCAGCTCATCGGACAGCAGCAGGTCGGCGAGCGCCTCGTCCTCGGCGGCGAAGGCCTCGTCGCGGGTGCGCGTCCGCGCCGCCTCGACGAGCTCGATGGCCCGGTACGGCGCCGGCGCGGCGCCGTGCAGCTTGCCGTCGGCGAAGAAGCGCGCGCCCGCCACCGCCTGCGCCCACTCGGCCTCGGTGCCCCTGGGCTCGGCGTCTGCCCCGGTCGGCCGGCCGACGGTGACGGCGCCGGTGAGCACCTGGGTGGCCCAGCGCAGCGACTCCTCGAGGAAGTCGGCGGGCTCGAACATCGCGTCGGCGATGCCGAGCGCGAACGCCTCAGTGCCGCGCAGCATCTTGTTCTGCGACAGCGGGTTCTCCACGATCAGCTTCAGCGCGCTCGCCGGGCCGATCAGCCGCGGCAGCAGGTAGGCGCCACCCCAGCCGGGAACGAGGCCGAGGAAGCACTCGGGCAGCGCGACCATGGGCACGCCGGAGGAGATCGTCCGGTAGGTGCAGTGCAGCGCGACCTCAAGCCCGCCGCCGAGGGCGACGCCGTTGATGAAGCCGAACGACGGCACGGGCAGCTCGCCGAGCCGACGGAACACCGTGTGCCCGAGCCGCGCCACCTGCAGGGCACGGTCGCGGGCGGCGGCCGCGTCGATGCCTGTCTCGGCGATCGCCTTCGCGGCGCCGTCCAGGTCCGCGCCGGCGCCGAGGATGAACGGCTTGCCCGTCACGCCGACGGCGGCGATCTCGCCGGCCGCGGCCCGGGCCGCCACCGCGTCGAGCGCCGCGTCAAGCGCCAGCAGTCCGTGCGGGCCGAACGTGTTCGGCTTGGTGTGGTCGTGCCCGTTGTCCAGCGTGATCAGCGCGAGTGTGCCCGCCGGACCGAGGTCGACGTCGCGCACGATCGCGCGGGTGACTACCTCGTCGGGGAACGCGTCTGCCATGGTGGCCGTCATCGTCAGATCCTCTCCCACAGCACGGTGCCGCCCATGCCCATACCGACGCACATGGTGGTGAGGCCGTAGCGGACCCCGGGGTTCTCCGCGAACTGGCGCGCGAGCTGGATCATCAGCCGGACGCCCGAGGAGGCGAGCGGGTGGCCGAGCGCGATCGCGCCGCCCCACGGGTTCACGCGCGGGTCGTCGTCGGCGATCTTGAAGTGGTCAAGGAATGCGAGCACCTGGACAGCGAACGCCTCGTTGATCTCGATGAGGCCGATGTCATCCATGGTGAGCCCCTGCCGGGCGAGCAGCTTCTCGGTCGCGGGGACCGGCCCGACGCCCATCACCTCCGGCTCGACGCCGGCGAAGGAGAAGTCGACAAGCCGCATCTTCGCGGACAGGCCAAGCTCGGCGGCGACCTCCTCGGCGGCGATGACGCAGCCGGTCGCGCCGTCGTTGATGCCGCTTGAGTTGCCCGCGGTGACCCGGCCGTGCGGGCGGAACGGTGTCTTCAGCGCGCGCAGGCCCTCAAGCGTGGTCTCTGGCCGCGGCGGCTCGTCCGTCGTCGCCCAGCCCCAGCCGAGCTCGGCGGTGCGGATCGCCATCGGCACCAGGTCCGGCTGGATCATCCCCGCGGCGTAGGCCGCGGCCACTTTCTGCTGGCTGGCGAGGGCGTAGGCGTCGGCACGCTCCTTGGTGATGGACGGGAACCGGTCGTGCAGGTTTTCCGCCGTCATGCCCATGAACAGCGCCGACTCATCGACGAGGCTCTCGGAGAGGAACCGCGGGTTGGGGTCGACCTGCTCACCCATCGGGTGGCGGCCCATGTGCTCGACCCCGCCGGCGATCGCGATGTCCGCGGTGCCGAGTGCCACCGCGCCCGCCGTGGTCGTGACGGCCGTCATCGCGCCCGCGCACATCCGGTCGATGGCATAACCGGGTACGGTCACCGGCAGTCCGGCGAGGATCGCCGCGGACCGGCCGATCGTCAGCCCCTGGTCGCCGATCTGCGTCGTGGCGGCGATCGCCACCTCGCCGACCCGGTCCTTGGGCAGGTCCGGGTTGCGCCGCAACAGCTCCCTGATCACCCTGACCACCAGGTCGTCCGCGCGGGTCTGCGCGTAGATGCCCTTCGGTCCCGACTTGCCGAACGGCGTTCGCACGCCGTCGACGAACACCACGTCCCGTGCCCGCATAATGGCTTCCTTCGCTCTCTCCCCCGATGCCGGCACACCGGCCAAGGCTTCGGGGTGATTCCTGCCGCCTATGCTACTTGTCAGTAACACTACTTGTCAGTAACTTAATGCCGCGACCGCTTCACGCGCACGAACTCGGTCAGCCTGTCCAGCGGCCAGGCGTTGATCACGTCCTGCGCCGTGAGGCCGCCGTACCAGGCGGCGGCGATCCCGTACGGCATCCGGTCCAGGTCGGTCAGCGAGTGCGCGTCGGTGTCGATGGAGAACTTCACGCCCGCGTCCCTGGCCGCCGCGAGATGCTCGGGCGGCAGGTCCATCCGGTCCGGCGAGGCGTTGATCTCGAGCGCGGTCCCGGTGCGGGCGCACGCCGCGTACAGCGCGTCGAAGTCCACGTCGACCGGCGGCCTGCGGCCGAGCTTGCGGGTCAGCGGATGGCCGATGACGTTCACGCACGGGTTCTCCGCGGCCGCGACGAACCGGGCGGTCATCGCCTGCCTGTCCTGGTCGAAGTGCGAGTGCACCGAGGCGACGCACAGGTCGAAGCCGGACAGAAAGTCCTCGTCCCAGTCCACCGAGCCGTCCGGTGCGATGTTCAGCTCGCTGCCGTGCAGCAGCGCCATGCCGGTCGAGCCGGCCAGCGCGCGCACCTCCTCCCGCTGGGCGAGGATCTTCTCGGCCGTCATCCGCTGCATGACCAGGTTGGGCGCGTGGTCGGTGACCGCGTAGTACGCGTAGCCTTTGGCCTCCCCGGCCTCGAGCATCGCGGTAAGCGACGCCACCCCGTCGGTGAGGTCGGTGTGCGTGTGCAGGTCGCCGCGGAGGTCTTTCATCCGAACGAGTTCCGGGCTCCGCCCCGCACCGTCCACCGCGTCCGCGTGCTTGGTAGTGCGCTCCGCGCTTGTTGCTGTTATCCCGGAGGTGGGGGTGTGGGCGGTGGGGGTGTGAGCAGCCGGGATGCGGGCGGCCGGGATGTGGGCGGCGAGCGCGGCGTAGATGTCGTCCTCGGTCGCGCCGCGCGGCAGCGCCCGCAGCGCCTCGCGCAGCCCGGCGTCCCCGGTCATCGCGTCGAGCCCGCGCCTGATCCGCTCGTCGGTCTTGATGCCGAAGCCGGAGACCTTGCGCAGCCTGCCCTCGCGCAGCGCCGCCTCCAGCCCGGCCAGGTCGCCGATCCCGAGGTCGCGGCTGAGCCGCAGCGCCCGCGTGGGGCCGATCCCCGGCACGGCGGCAAGCGTCATGACGCCCGGCGGGATCTTCGCGCGCAGTTCCGCCACCGCCGCGATGTCGCCGGTCCGCCGGTATTCGGCGATCTTGCCCGCGATCGAGCTGCCGACCCCGGGTATGGATGTCAGCTGGGCGTCGGGCAGGTCGCCGATGTCCCGCGGGTATCCGGCGACCGCCTTGGCCGCCCGCTCGTAGTTGCGCGCGCGGAACGGGTCGCCGCCGGTGATGCCGAGCAGCTCCGCGTATTCCCGCAGCAGCGCCGCGACTGCCTCATTGGTCGACGCCATGACTCCATTCTCGCGCGCCCTGGCATTGTCGCGCGTCCCGGTGGGGCCGGCCGACTGGGGAGAGCCCGCGCCGCCGGGCCGAATCCCGGCGGCTCCGGTTCAGGCCGTCGGGCGGGCGATGGTCAGCCGCATGGTGTGCGTGACCTCGTCCTTCAGCTCCCCGTCGACCCCGAGCGCGATCGAACCGTCAGAAGCGACGCCGAACGACAGCTCGACGGTGCCGTCACGCAGCACGAAGGGGTCCTCGCCCGCCGCGGCGCGGGCCATGACCGCGCGCACCGTCTCGATGGCCTCCACGAGAACGACGCCGCGCGTCTCGATGACGGGGGTGTCATCGGGGATGAGGGTCAGCTCCATCAGGTGCGTGTCCTGCCTGGTGACCGACCCGCCTACCTTCACCCGCGCGCCGATCAGCCGGGACGCGGAAATCGAGGCTGCCGCCGAGGCCGCGGGTCGCGACCGTGTTGAGCCGCAGCCTGACGGCGCTGACGGTCAGGTCCCGGCCGGGATCGGTGACGGAGATGCTGGCAACCTTGATCGCCCGCTTGATCGCGTCGATCAGTTGACCGACGGGGATGCCCAGGTCATCGCTAGCGGAGAGCGGCACGCGGATCACCGTACACCGCGTAGGCGAGCCACGTCGGGTCGCCGGGTTCGTCCGCGGCGGCCCTGCGTGCCCGCATGACCGCATCGCCGAGCGTGGCACCCGTCTGCAGCTGACCGTAAAGCTCGGCGGCGAAATCGCGCGCGGTCGTGTCCCGCACCGCCCACAGCGACCCGATGAACGCGGCCGCGCCCGCGTCGAGGAACTTGCTGGCCCAGCCGTCGAGATGCTGATAGGACGGGTTCGCGCCGGCGCTGCGGCAGGCGTTGATGAATACCGTCGGCGCCGATGCCGCGAGCACCTGGCCCACGGCGGCGGTCGTCAGCTGCGTCGGCGTGAACTGCCGCTGGTCAAGGAAGATCGCCGAGCCGCCCGCCGGATCGAACGCGTTGTGGCAGGCGAAGTGCAGCAGGCCGAAGTCGCCCGCCCTGATGTGGTCGAGCAGCGGAGTGAGTCCGCCGATCACCGGCTCGGGCGCGTACGACAGCCCGAACAGCCGCAGCAGTGTGGTGACCTCATCGCGTGCCTGGGCGGGCGAGCCGTCGGGCAGCACGAACCAGGCCGGGGACAGGCGCAGCGAGCGCGACAGCCGGCGGCCGAACACCGCCCTGGTCACCGGGAACTGCTCGACCAGGAACCCGGCGTCGCGCCCCCGGTCAAACGGGTAAAGCAGTTCCCATGGGACGGTGTCGCCGTCGGCGAGGATGGTCAGCTGCCCGATCCGGTCGCTGCGTTCCCAGAACTGCTCACGAAGCTGCTGTGGTAGCAGCTCCTGCCACAGTCCGGCGCCCGCGTTGACCAGGTAGTCCCGCGTCTCGGCGGCCGAGTAGCCTGCCCTGCCCCTGGCGAGCATCTCAAGGCCGTTGAGCATGCGCTCGACTACCGGGCCCGGCGGGTAGGCCAGGCTGGCGGTGACCTCGGCCGGGTTGTCCTCGTCGCGGAACTCGAACCGGTAGGCGTTGTGCACCGGGTCATGCCTGACCACCAGGCTCACCGCGCCGGCGACGGGTGTGACGTCCACGAGCGCGACGAAGTCGCGATGCTCGGCACGCCTGAGCCGGAATCTGGCCACCGTCAGCTCGACGGCGAGCTCGCCGAGGTAGGTCCCGCCGATCCACGCGGTGATGCTGAGCCGGCACGGCCCGGGGACGGGAGCGCGCAGCTCGAACATGACCGGCTCGGAATCGCCCGCCGCGGGCACGTGGATCGTCTGGCGCTGCGCGCTGAGCACATCAAGGCCAGGCGCGTGCAGTACGAGCAGCACGTCTTGGCCGCCGGGCGGCACGGAGAACGACTTGAACGGCACGTCGCCGCCGCGCGGGTCGAGTACTATGCCGGCCAGCACGCTGAACGTCTCGCCGACGCGCACGCTTGGCGGGCACCGCCCGCGCAGGTACCTGGCGGGCTCGGCCACCGGCGCCGGGCCGTACCCCTGCCCCTGGTAGGTGCCAGTATCTGGCGCCTCGGCGGCTCCCTGCCAGGCGCCCGTCCCTGGCGGCTGGGCGGCTCCCTGCCAGGCGCCCGTACCAGGCGGCTCGGCGAACCCGCCGTCGGCCGGGCCGCCCGAGCCGACCGGAGCCGGATCTGACCATCCGGGGTTCGCGAGCTCCGGCGCATAGGGCTCGACGGGCACTGGCGGCGGCAGTGGCGGGGGCGCCGGCGGCGGAGGTGCCGGGGGCGGCGGAGGTGGCGTAGGCGGAGGAGGAGGCGGAGGAGGCGGAGGCGGCGGCGGAGGTGATGCGGCGCCGCCGTTGGGCTCGGCGGCGTCTTGGCCGCTGCGCGGCAGTGCCTGCGTGTACCCGGACTCGTCGAAGGTCCACTGGCGCGTCGGAGCGCCCATGTCCTGCGGCGGCGTCGGCACCTCCAGCTCGATCCTTGGGCCGTCCGCGGCGCTGGCCAGCCGGACGACGAGGCTGCCGGTGATCTCCAGGCGGTAGACCCGCGCGCCGTCCAGCCAGGTGCCGTTGCGGCTGGACAGGTCCTCGAGCACCCAGGTGCCGCCGATGACGCGCAGCGCCGCGTGCTCGCGTGACACGCGCGGGTCATCCACGTAGACGTCGCAGTCCGGGTCGCGGCCGATGGTGTACCTGCCACCGTCCGACGCCCTCAGGCTGGACCGGCTGGTTCGCACAACCAGCGGCGGAACGCCGCCAAGGGGATCGATTCGGACCATGTCCACTCCCAGGTTCCTGCGCCCATTGTGCCTCAGGATTGGCCGTAAGCCTGAGGAGTTGGTCCCTGTCTTTAGAGATTGGGGGTCAGGGATCTGGCTTCAGGGAATCGTGGCGGCGACCGGCTCGTGCGGTGAGGCCTCCGCCGCCTGCCGCCTTCTGGCGAGCCAGAAGCCGAGGCCGAGCAGCAGGAACAGCAGCAGCACGCCGGCCAGGATGTAGGCGTTGCCCCACAGCAACTGGAAGCCGTGCCAGTGGTACTCCACGTAGCTGGGCTGGTCGCCGCGGGTTGCGAACTTGATCGGGTTGGTGTTGGGCTGCGCCCACAGCAGGCCGAGGGAGAAGCTGCCGAGGTTGCGCGCGCGCTCCCACATCGCGTCCGGCCACGCGCCGAACGTCGCGAGCAGGAAGGCGGCGAGGCCGCACAGCCAAATCGCGCCGCGCCGCGCACCGCGCCGGGCCGCCGCGAGCGCGTAATGGCCGGTCACGGCCACCGCCGGGGCGACCCACACCCAGTGGTGGTCCCAGCTGACCGGGGAGACGAGCAGGCCCGTCAGCGCCGTCGCGAGCAGCGCGGGCACCGGGTAGCCTGCCCGGTCGAGCAGGCAAGCCGCGGCAAGCCCGAGGAGGAGCGCGACGCAGGCGACGGCGATCCACGGTGCCTGTCCCGCCGCCACCGAGCCGGCGAACCTGGTGACGATGGCGCGCAGCGACTGGTTTCCCGCCCAGCCCATGAAACCGGCCCTGTTGCCGTCGGCGAGGAACATGCCGTGCAGCCACCACCGCGACGAGTCGTGCGGCAGCACAGCGAACCCGACGGCAACGGTGGCGGCGAAGCCCGCCAGGGTCGCCACCGCCTCGCGGAACCGGCGGGTGAGCAGCAGGTACGGCACGAAGATCAGCGGCACCAGCTTGACCCCGGCGGCGACGCCGGTCGCGGCGCCCTTCCACCAGCGGCGCCTGCCGCTCGCGGTGACGTCCGGCTGCAAGAGGTCCCACAGGATGAGGGCCGTCAGGATGAGGTTGACCTGCCCGAGGTAGATGGTGCGCACCACGGGCTGCAACCAGAAGGTGGCCGCCGCGGCGAGCAGGGTCGCGCCGAGCCTGATCCGGCGGTCAGCGTAGCCGAGGCCGCCGAAGGTGAACCAGAGGGCCGCCACCAGGGCGACAACGTTGCCGACGACGGACACAATCGACAGCGTCGTCCAGTTCAGGATGGAGGCGACGGCGAACGCGATCGCGGCGAACGGCGTATAGGTGAACTTGAGCGCGAGGTCGCTGTAGCCGCCCCAATCGTAAAGCGGCGCGTAGGCGTGCGGGTCGTAGTACGGCGTGACGTGCCTGACGATCAGGCCGCCATCCTTGTATACGGTGAGGTCCACCTCGTTGAGCGCGCCGAACGGACCGCTGAGCGCGGCATAGATCAGCCAGCTCACGATCACGGCGGCGAAGGCGATGGCGCCAGCACGCAGGAGCTTGGCTCCCGGGGCCGAAGCGGCCCTCGGGACTTCGCTGGCGGCCAGGTTCACGCCTGCAACGATATCGCCTGCCCGAGGGGCATCAGGCGCACCGCTCGCCCCGGCGAGCCCGCCCGCGAGCCCTGCCATGGGGCACGGTCCCGGCACCGCTCCCCCACGGCATCAGCCATACTGGGAGTCATGTCAGCCCAGACCCCCGCCGCGCCGTATGGGGCGGACGCGCGATGAGCGTCAACAGCCTCGTGTCGTCCGGGCCGCTGCTGCTGGCCATCCCGGTCGCCGTCGCGGCGGGAGCGGTGACGTTCCTTTCGCCTTGCTGCCTGCCGCTGGTGCCGGGCTACCTGTCCTATATCACCGGGATGTCCGGCACCGCCGTGGCCGATGAGGCCGGCGGCGCGATGGCGGACCCTGCGACCGAAGACAGTGCGGGAGCCGAGGCAGCCACCGGCACCGCGGCACAGGCGGGCGGGACCGGGTCGGGCGGGGTGACGACGCGGACGAGGAAGACGGCCACCGGGGCCGCGGCGGCGCCCACCGGGCGCACCGTCGCCGGAGCGGCGCTGTTCGTCCTCGGCTTCTCCGCGGTGTTCTCGCTCTATGGCCTGGCCGCCGGCGGGATCGGCCACCTGCTGCACACGCACACCGACGGGCTGACCCAGATACTCGGCGGGGTGACGATCCTGCTCGGGCTGCTGTTCTTCGGCGCGTTCGACCGGTTCATGTTCGCGGGACGGATCTTCAAGCCGTCGCTGCGGCCGCAGGCCGGCCTGGCAGGCGCGCCGCTGCTCGGCGTGCTGTTCGGCGTCGGCTGGACGCCGTGCCTCGGGCCTACACTGGCCGCGGCGCTCACGCTATCCGCCCAGTCGGGCACCGCGGCGCGCGGCGCGTTCCTCGCCTTCGTCTACGGGCTTGGCCTCGGCATCCCGTTCCTGATCGTCGCCGCGCTGTTCCAGCGCCTGGTGAACGTGCTCGGCTTCTTCAAGCGCAACGCGCGCATGATCAGCAGGATCGGCGGCGTGATGCTGGTGGCGGTGGGACTGCTCGAGGTCACCGGAGCCTGGACGTCGGCGGTCAGCTGGCTGCACACCCACTGGTTCGGCGGTTTCCAAACGCCGCTGTAGCGAGCCGGCCTAGGACCTCAGCGGCGGGCGCCGGCCTTCGGCTTCATCGCGACGGGTTTGCGCGGCTGCTGCGGGCTCGCGCTCTCCGGCGCCGGCCGCCGTGGCTGGCTCGCGGCCTCGGCGAGGGCGGCGAGCAGTCGCAGGTCGTCGCCTTCCTCCGGGTGCCAGTGGATGCCGACGGCGAAACGCTGCCCGTCCACCTCCAGCGCCTCGGTCACCTCACCGTCCGGCGACCAGCCGGCCACGGTCAGCCCGTCGCCCAGGTGGTAGGGAGCCTGATGGTGCGCGGCGGGGACAGAGACGCGGGTGCCGAGCAGCCGGCCGAGCAGGCTGTCGGCGCCGAGCACGACATCGTGCGGCGTGTAGCGGGCCCGCTGCTCGCAGTGGCCAGGCAGGTCCTGGGTGAGCGTACCGCCGCGCGCCACCGTCAGCACGTGCAGCCCGCGGCCAATCGCGAGGATCGGCAGCCCCGCGTCGAGTGCGGCGCGCATCAGCGCGAGCTCGAAGCGGTCCCTGCGGCGGTCGGGCTCGTCGGTCTCCGCACCGCGCTCCTGGCCGTAAAGCGCCGGATCCAGGTCCCTGCCGCCGGCGAAGACCAGGCCGTCGAGCGTGCCGACGAAGGCCGCCACCGAGGACGGCGGCACGGACGGCAGCACCACGGGCGCCGCTCCTGCCCGTTCCACCACGCGGGTGTAGCTGACCGGGGAGATCACTGCCTCGCGGATCCAGTCACCCCAGCGGGCCGCGTCCAGTTCCCCCGTAATGCCGATGATCGGGCGGCCCATCCCGGTCCTCCTGTCGCAAATGCTGACACGGTAAGCGAGCCGGGCGTGCAGGCCCCCCCAATCCCGGCTGTGGCGCCATTCTTCCGGACAAACGGGACCGGTGATGGGACGATGGCCTATTTCCACGATCGTCGATGGCTTGCCCGCTCATCCCGCGGCGGCCTGGACGCTCATCCCGCGGTGGCGCGGCGGGCGCGGCGCGGTGAGAAACTGGCGGCGTGGTCATTCCCTGGCTGACGGTATTCCTCGATTTCCCGCCCTCGTCGCATCACGCGGGGGTGACGTTCTGGCAGGCGGTGACGGGCTACGGACTGTCGCCGGCCCGCGGCGCGAACGGCCAGTTCGCGACGCTGCTGCCGCCATCGGGAGACGCCTACCTGCGCGTGCAGCGCGTCCGCGAGGGCGGCGGCTGCCACCTCGACCTGCATCTCGACCCGGCGGAGCCGGTGCGCGACGTCATCGACCGGATGGGAGCGCTCGGGGGGAGCGTCCTGCACCTCGAGACCGGGCTCGTCATCGCCGACAGTCCTGGCGGGTTCACCTTCTGCCTGGTCGACTGGCACGGCGAGCGCGCCGTGCCGCCGCCGCTGGCCGGCGGCGCGGGCGGCGCGACACGGCTGGACACGCTATGCCTGGACGTCCCGCCGGCGGAGTTCGAGCGGGAGTGCGCGTTCTGGGCGGCGTTCACCGGCCAGGAGACCCATCCAGCCCCGGTTCCCGGGTTCGCCTTCCTGACCCGGTCGCCTGAGTGGCCGATCCGCCTGCTGCTGCAGCGGCGCGACAGCGCCGCCCCAGGCGAGCGGACGCGCGGGCACCTGGATTTCGGCTGCACCGACCCGGACGCCCAGGCCAGGCACCTGAGCCTAGGCGCCCGCCTGGTGGCGAGGCAACAGTACTGGACCGTGCTCGCCGACCCGGCGGGAAGCGAGTACTGCCTGATCGGCCGGGAGCCCATCTAGCGGATGCAACCGCCTGGCGGCCGGCAGCGTCCAACCGGCATGGCACCTAAGTTTCGCCCGCGCGTGATCCGGGCCGTGGCCGCCGCGCTGGTCGTTGGCACGCTGACGCTGGGCTGCCAGGCAGCGGGCGGCGGCACCCATGCCGCCGCCCGGCCTGCGCACCCGACGGCCAGCGCCGCGGCAGCGACAAAGACAGCGACAAAGACAGCGACGCAGGCAGAGCCCGCGAGCCCGGTGCCGCCGGGCCCTGGGCCGTTCGCCTCGGACGCGACGGACCGCAAGCTCGCCACGGCTCTCGCGGCCGCCATCCAGCGGGCGTTCACCCCGCCGCCCGGGTCGCGCAAGCTCAGCGGCCCGCCCCAGGGAACCTGGCGCGACCTGGGAGTGCCCGGCGGGGTGATCCCCACGGATGGCGAGGTGTTCGTCAGCTCCTGGTGGCAGGTGCCCGGGCAGCCGCAGGCCGTCCTGAAGTGGCTCCAGGCGCACGAGCCACGGCCCTGGTACGGCGGCGGCCGCGGCAGCTTCGGCCCGGTGGCCGAGCCCGGCGATGTAACGCCCGCGGGGCAGCGGCTCGCCGACGTGTACACGGAGTGGAGTGACACCTTCGAGAACTTCCATGCGCCCGGCGTCATCGGCGCGGAGCAGCTGATCGTGGAGGAGATCCGCAGCGGCGCCGGCCAGACCTATACGCGCGTCGATTCCCTGGTCACCTGGCGGACGCCGCGGCCGCTCGCGGAGCGGGTGCCGGCCGGCGCCCGGGTCGTGACGATCACCGCTGAGCCGATGGCCGGCGCCGCGGTCCCGCAGGGATCGCCTGCCACGATCACCGACCCCGCCACCGTGGCGCGGATCGCGTCGCTCATCAACGGCCTGTACCGGGGCGGCGAGCTCTGCGCCCCGCCCCCGCCGACGTCTGACCGCATCGAGCTGACCTTCAGCGCGAAGCCCGGCGGCCCGCCGCTCGCGACCGCGGACGCCGACTTTCGCGGCTGCCGTCAGGTGCGGTTCTCGGTCCCCGGTGCGTCGTCGCTGCCCCTGCTGGCCGAAGTCAACGACCGGCTGGTGCCCGCCATCCTGGCAGCCGCCGGCCTGCACTGGTTCTCCTAGCGACGGCCATCGCGGGCGGGAGGAGGTGGAACCGAACCCGTTCGGGATGAGGGGTTGCCGACTGCTGTCGCAATGGTGATCAGTGGCGCTGTTCGGTGCTCAGTGGCGAGGGGATGCACGACGGGAATGGCGGCATGTAAGAGTTCGATGGCGAGCCGGAATGTCGTTCAGGGTCGATATCGTGTTCTTGCTGGCGCTGGTGCCCGGGAAGGGGAACGTGCGGTGGTGATCGTGCAGGCGTACCGGTTCGCGCTCGACCCGACGCGGGGGCAGGAGCGGGCGCTGCGCTCGCACGCGGGTGCGGCGCGGTTCGCCTGGAACTGGGCCCTGGCGGCGTGCCTGGAGCGCTACCGCGCGGAACGCAGGTGGTATTCCGGTGCGGAGCTGCACAGGCGGTGGAACCAGGTGAAGAAGGCCGACCCGGCCCTGGCCTGGTGGGAGCAGAACTCCAAGTGCGCCTACCAGGAGGCGTTCCGTGACCTGGACCGGGCGCTGCGTGAGTTCACCAGGTCGAACAAGGGCGAGCGGCCGGGGCGCCGGCTGGGGTTCCCCCGGTTCAAGAAGCGGGGCAGGTGCCGGGATTCGTTCCGGCTGACCGGGACGCTGCGCTGCGGGCGGGGCACGGTCACCCTGCCGCGGCTCGGGGTGATCCGGACCCATGAATCGACCCGGAAGCTGGCCCGGCGGCTGGAGGACGGCACCGCCCGGATCCTATCGGCGACGGTGTCGCGGACGGCGCAGCGCTGGTTCGTGTCGTTCACCGTTGAGGTTGACCGGGCCGTCCCTGACCGTCATCCCCGCCCCGGCTCCGCGATCGGGATCGACCTGGGCGTCAAGGCGCTGCTCACCGGCGCCGACGACACGGGCACGGTGATCACCGTCCCCGGGCCGCGGCCGCTGAGGGCGGGGCTGCGCCGGCTGCGGCGCGCCGCCCGCGCGCACGCCCGGACGAAACCGGGTTCGGCGGGCCGCCGCGAGGCGGCCGCCCGGCTGGCCCGCCTGCACGCCCGGGTCGCGAACCTGCGTGCCGACGCGCTGCACAAGGCCACCACGATGCTCGCCGCCCGCTACGAAACGGTTGTGGCCGAGGACCTGAACGTGGCCGGGATGACTCGCAACCGCCGCCTTGCCCGGGCCGTCGCCGACCAGGGATTCGGGACCGCCCGGCGGATGCTGGCCTACAAGACCGCCTGGCAGGGCGGGACGCTGGTCCTCGCAGACCGCTGGTTTCCCTCATCGAAGACCTGCTCGGGCTGCGGCACGGTGAAAGCCAAGCTGGCCCTGGCCGAGCGCATTTACCGGTGCGATGGGTGCGGCCTGGTCCTGGACCGGGACGTGAACGCCGCCCGGAACCTGCTGTCCCTCGCCGCCAGTGGGGCGGAGAGGCGAAACGCCGGGGGAGGGACTATAAGACCGCGCCCCGCGCGGCACGACCCGCCGAACCCGGAACCCGGCACCCCTCGCAGGGACAAGCCCGGGACCGCCGCCCGGCAACAGGCGGCTGCGGCATGAGCGCCCCCGAACACTCAACCGCAACGGTCGTGTTTACAGGTGGACGTTGCCGGAGATCAGCGTGCGGGTGCCGCCGCCGATCCAGACCGATCCGTCGGGGTCCGCGGTCACGTGCACCCGGCCGCGGCGGCCGAGCGCGGTGCCCTGGCTGGCGATGTAGGGCGCCGTCGCCTTGCCCGACGCGATCAGCCACAGGGCGAGCGAGGCGTTCAGCGATCCGGTCACCGGGTCCTCGCCTGTCCCGTTGATCAGCGGGGTGAAGGCGCGCACCTCGAACGCCTCGGGCGAGCCGTCCGGGTAGCGGCCGAACACCCCGATGTCCCGCGACGTCACGCCCGGCGTCAGGTCGAGCACGGCCTGCGCGCTCGCCAGCTCGACGGCCACCCAGCCGGGCCCGTTGTCTGCCCACTGGGCGTCGATGATGTCCTCGCGCTTGATGCCGAGTGACGCCGCGACCTCGTCGAGGTCCGCGTCGTCGACCGGTCCGGAGCGGATCAGCGGCGGCGCCTTGAAGGCGAGGTGCCCGTGCGGCGACCTGCGGATCATCACCAGGCCGATGCCGCACTCCTGAATGATCATGTCCTGCCTGGCCGGCGGGCCGCCCGCCTCGAGCCACGCGTGCGCGGAGCCGAGCGTCGGGTGGCCGGCGAACGGCAGCTCCCGCTCAGGCGTGAAGATCCGCACCAGGTAGTCGGCGCGCTCATCGGCCGGGGGCAGCAGGAACGTGGTCTCCGACAGGTTCGTCCAGTGGGCGAACCGCCGCATCTCTTCGTCGGTAAGGTCGTCGGCGCCATGAACCACCGCCACGGGATTGCCGCGGAACGGCTCCTCGGTGAACACGTCGACCTGCCGGAATTGCCGGTGCACGAATATCAGCTTAGCGGCTACCCGAGGGAAGGATCTTGATCACTACGGTAGCCACCGGGAGCAGCACCGCGAGCAGGCCGATCAGCAGCCGCTGCGTCTGGTAGGACATCACGAGCGGCGATTGCGCTGATTGCTGCGGCGCCGCCGGGTCGCTCAGCTGGGTCATGCTACTCACCAATTTTCTGGCAGCCATTTATCGCCGTCACTATGGCGAGGGCAGCGCGGCCCGCGGCGATTTCCGCTAAGCATGCCAGAATGGCTCGCGGTAAACCAGAGACATCGAAATCGAACGCAAAAGGCGTGAGCCGCCGTGCGTACCGCCCCATCCCCGCGCAAGACGCGGGCATGACATACACGTCGGCGGCCGGATACGCTCGCGTAACGTCGCCGCGCCAGCATGGGGGAATGATCACGACCGGGGGGCACTGGTCCGCATGGACCTGAACACCGTCACCGAGTTCGCGCCGGCCACGCGGGCCGCGTGGCGGGACGGGGACGCGTGGCTCGGCGGCGGCACCTGGCTGTTCTCCCAGCCGCAGCCGCGTGTGCGGCGGCTGCTCGACCTCGACGCGTTCGGCTGGGCGCCGCTGCGCGAGACAGCCGACGCCGTGACCGTCGCCGCGACTTGCACCCTGGCCCAGCTGGCGCGCTGGCGGCCCGCGGACCGGCACTTCGACGGCGCGGCGACGCTGGCCAGGCAGTGCTGCCACGCGCTGCTCGGCTCGTTCAAGGTGCACAACGTCGCCACCGTCGGCGGCAACATCTGCCTGTCGCTGCCCGCCGGGCCGATGACGTCGTTCGCCGCCGCGCTGGACGGCGTCGCCCTGCTGCGCGCTCCCGACGGTACGCGCCGCGCGGTGCCCGTCGCCGCCTTCGTCAGCGGCGACGGCCGCAACGCGCTGCGCCCGGGCGAACTGCTCAGCCACGTGTCGCTGCCCGCTGCCGCGCTCACCGCGCGGACCGCCTTCCGCCAGCTGTCGCTGTCGGCCGTCGGCCGGTCCGCCGTGCTGGTCATCGCCCGCCGCGACGCTGATGACGGCACGGTGGTCACCGTCACCGCGTCGGTCCCGCACCCGGTCCAGCTCCGCTTCCCCGCGCCGCCGACCCCGGCCGAGGCCCTGGCGGACCTCGACGCGGTCATGGACGCGGCCCTGGACGCGACGGGTCCCGGCTACCTCGACGACGTGCACGGCGCTGGCCCATGGCGCGCGGCGATGACCAGGCGGCTGATCACCGAGACACTCGGGGAGCTGGCCCGATGAGGATCAACGGCGAGCCGGCCGACGCCGAGCCGCGCCCCGGCCAGTGCCTGCGCACGTTCCTGCGCGAGCACGGTTGGTGCGGCGTCAAGAAGGGCTGCGACGCAGGCGACTGCGGCGCGTGCACCGTGCACGTGGACGGCGTGCCCGTGCACAGCTGCGTCTACCCCGCGGTCCGCGCCCGCGGCCGCGAGGTCACCACGATCGAGGGACTGGCCGGGCACCCGGTCCAGGACGCGTTCCTCGCCGCGCAGGCGTTCCAGTGCGGCTTTTGCACCCCCGGCATGATCATGACGGCGGCGGCGCTCAGCGAGGACCAGCGCGCGGACCTGCCGCGCGCGCTCAAGGGCAGCATCTGCCGGTGCACCGGCTACCGCGCGATCCAGGACGCTGTGACGAGCACGACGATCCCGAACGGCGACCTCTCTTTTTTCTTCCCTACTCCCAACGACCAGCGTGACCGTCATCGTCAGAAAAAAGAGAGTTCGTTCGTGGCTTCGCCCGCCCCCCCCGCAGTCACCCCAGCGGAGGGCGGCCCGGGTTCCGTCGGCACCGGAGTGCCCGCACCCGCGGGGCCCGCCGTGGTGACCGGCACGGCCCGGTTCACCTGCGACCTGGCGCCTGACCCCGCACCTGAGGCGGCAGGCTCGGCCGGCCTCGCCGGCGCGGCGGGCGAGCACCTGCCGCCGGAGCCGCCGCTGCACATGAAGCTGGTCCGCGCACCGCACGCGCACGCGTTGATCAGGTCCGTCGACACCGTCGCGGCCCTGGCGGTGCCCGGCGTGGTCGCCGTGCTCAGCTACGCCGACTCGCCGCCGCGCCGATTCTCCACCGCACGGCACCACAACCCCGACGACGACCCGTACGACACCGTCGTCTTCGACCGCGTGGTCCGCTTCCACGGTCAGCGGGTCGCCGCGGTGGTTGCGGAGACCCTCGCCGCGGCCGAGGCAGGCTGCGGGCTGGTCGCGGTCGACTACCAGCCGCTGCCCGCGGCCGTCAGCCCGGCCGACGCGCTGGCGCCCGGCGCGCCCGCGCTCCATCCCGGCCTCGCGCCCGGCAACGTCTGCGCCGAGGTGCACCGGCAGACGGGTGACCCCGAGGCCGGGTTCGCCGCGGCCGCCGTCGTGTACCAGGAAACGTTCCGAACCCAGCGGGTAGCCCATGTCGCGCTCGAGACGCACGCCACCATCGGCTGGCTCGATCCGGCCGGGCGGCTGGTGCTGCGCACCGCCACCCAGGTGCCGTTCCTCACCCGCGATGAGCTGTGCCGGATTTTCGGTCTCGAGCGGGACCGGGTCCGGGTCGTCGCCAAGCGAATCGGCGGCGGGTTCGGCGGCAAGCAGGAGATGTTCACCGAGGACGCGGTCGCCCTCGCCGTGCTGCGGACCGGGCGGCCCGTGCAGCTCGAGTTCACCCGCGAGGAGGAGTTCACAGCGACGGCCACCAGGCACCCGATGGAGATCACCGTGCGGGCAGGTGCGGCGGGCGACGGCACGCTGACCGGCTTCTCGCTCGACGTCACGGCGGACACCGGCGCGTACGGCAACCACGGGCCGGGGGTGCTGTTCCACGCGGTGGAGGAGGCGGTCACCGCCTACCGCTGCCCAAGCAAGCGCGTCGACGCCCGCGCCGTCTACACGAACACCGTGCCCGCGGGCGCGTTCCGCGGCTACGGACTCTCGCAGACCGTGTTCGCCGTCGAGTCCGCGATGGACGAACTGGCCAGGCGGCTCGCCATGGACCCGGCCGAGCTCCGGCGCAGGAACCTGCTGCGCGCGGGTGACGTGCCGGACAACGCGAGCGGCGAGCCCGCCGACGTGACGACCGCCACCCTTGGCGTGCTTGAGTGCCTGGACCTGGTGGAGAAGGCGCTGGCCAGCGGCCGGGGCGCGAGCGCGCCCGCCGGATGGCTCAGCGGTACGGGCATCGCGGTCGCGCTGCTCGACACCATCCCGCCCGGCGGGCACCCGGGTCACGCCATCGTCAAGGAGCGGCAGGGCGGCGGGTACGCCGCCTACGTCGGCACGACCGAGTTCGGCAACGGGACCACCACGGTGCACCGGCAGCTGGTCGCGGACGTGCTCGGCTGCGACCCGGCCGACGTCCTCGTCTTCTCCTCCGACACCGATCGCAGCGGTCACGACACCGGAGCATACGGGTCGACGGGCATCGTGGTCGCGGGCACCGCGACCATGCGGGCGGCGCGGGCCCTGGCGGACGCGATCGCGGCGCGGTCGGCCGCCGGCGAGCCTGCCTCCGGTGCATCAGCCCCAGGTGCAGCTGACCGCAAGCTCCTGGAGGCCGAGGGGTACTGCGACGGGCGCAGCCGGTCCGTGTCCGCGACCGCGCAGGGATTCCGGGTTGCCGTCGACCCAGCGACCGGGGCGGTGCTCGTGCTCCAGTCGGTGCAGGCCGTTGACGCGGGCACGGCGCTCAACCCAGTGCAGCTGCGCGGCCAGGTGGAGGGCGGCGTCGCGCAGGCGCTCGGCGCGGCGCTGTTCGAGGAGGTGCGCGTCGCGGCCGACGGCGTGGTGACCACGCGCGCGCTGCGCGAGTACCACGTGCCCGTCCTCGCGGACCTGCCGCGGACCGAGGTGCACTTCGCCGCGGCGGCGCGCGACCCCTTCGGGCCGCACGGGGCGAAGCCGATGAGCGAGGCGCCGTTCAACCCGGTCGCGCCCGCCCTCGCCAACGCGGTACGGGACGCGACGGGTGTCCGGTTCACGGCGCTGCCGCTGCGGCCGGACGTGATCTACGGCGGCCTGAACCAGCGCCAGCCGGGGAACTAATCGCCAGACAGAACCTAGGAGGGGCCTCGTGGTCCAGCTCGGCGGCAACCGGTACGGCAAGGCGGAGGTCCGGCTCGTGCACGTGGCGCGCGGCGCCGGGGCGTCCGGTGCCGACCTGATCAGGGACTGGAACGTCGGCACGTCGCTGTCCGGTGACCTGGCCGACTCGCACCTGACCGGGTCGAACGCGAAGGTGCTGCCAACCGACTCGCAGAAGAACAAGGTGTACGCCCTGGCCAGGGAACTCGGCGGGGACGTGGCGCCCGAGGTGTTCGGCGTCGAGCTCGGCTCGTTCTTCGTGTCCTCCCAGGAGCCGATCACCCGGGCGCGGGTGTCCGTCGATGAGTACGGCTGGACGCCGGTTGGCGCGGCCGGCTACTCGTTCGCGCGCGCCGGCGACCTGGTGCGGACGACGGTGGTGCACGTGGACGCCGCGGCGGGGACCACGGTCGTGTCCGGGCTGAAGGACCTGGTGGTGATGAACACCACCGCGTCGGAGTTCTGGGGGTATCCGAAGGACCGCTACACGACGCTGGCCGAGACCAGGGACCGGATCCTGGCCACCTCGGTCACCGCCGCGTGGCGCTTCCGGCCCGAGGCAGTGGCCGCCGGAGTGGACTGGGATGCGGCGTTCCGCGCCGGGAAGTCGGCGGTACTCGAGACGTTCGCCGCGACGTACACGTACTCGCTGCAGCAGATGCTTTACGCGATCGGCTCGGCCCTCCTCGACGCGCTGCCCGCGGTCTGCGAGGTGCGGCTCTCGCTGCCGAACAAGCACCACTACCTGGTCGACCTCGCCCCATTTGGGCTGGCCAACGACCGTGAGGTCTACCTGGCGGGCGACCGGCCCTACGGTCTCATCGAGGGCGCCGTGCTCGCCGACGACGCGCCGGAGCCCGGCATCGCCTGGGACTGAACGCCCCAGCGAACTCATGCAGGAACGCACGCCGTGGCGGCCCGGACACGCGGCGGCAGAATCGGCGCTAAAATTCCCCGGCGATGATGCAACGAAATGACGCACTCTAATCGTCTTACAGGCGTGAACGCCTTCCTGCGAGGGGCGCGGCCGTGGCTGCCGCTCGTTTTGGCGTTCGCGGTGTTCGCCGGGCTGTGCATGACGGTGCTCACGCTGCTGCCCGGCGGCCCGCCCTCGCTGTCCAGCCCGGTGGCCGTCAGCTACTCCGATCCCGATCCGTCGTCCGGCGTGTGGTCGGCCTACGCCCAGACCACCCCGGCGTCCGGACCCGGCTTCGCAGGCCCGCGGGACGTGACCATCAGGAAGACGGGCACGGCGGCGGTGCTCGCCACGGTCAGCCCGCCGCGCCCCTATGCGACGTTCGCGTTCGTGGCGGGGACCGGCGAGCCCGACCGGTGGATCGCCGGGGCGCAGCGCGGGCACCCGGTGCGGCTGGACAACAGCGCCCAGCCGGTCACGCTGTTCCTGCTCGCCTTCCACTCGACCTCGAGGCGTGTGACGGTGACCCGGCTTCCCGCGCCGGCCATGCTCGCGAGCGGGCTCATCACCGACCGCTCGCCGCTGGCCGTGGCCGGGTCCGCGAGCGCCGGCCAGCTGGCCGCCGTCACGCTCTCACCCGACGGCCGCCGCCTCGCGCTGCTGATCATCACCGCGGCCGGCTACCAGGTCCGCGTCTACCCGGTCGGCGGCGGCTCCACGGCCGGCGACACCGCCAAGACCTGGACCGAGCTGTCCGCGGCCGGCGCCGCCCCCGCCACCTGGGCCTTCTCGCTGAACTGGCTCGGCGACGCCCGCACCCTCGCCATCGGCATCACCGACCGGGGCACCGCCACGGCGATCCGCGGTCACAGCTCGGTGTTCTGGCTGGACACCGCCCGCCCGGCCGGCGCGCTGGCGACGGCCGGCACGACGGTGCCGCTGACGTTCCCCGCGCCCACCTCGACGCCGACCTTCGGCGGCCCCCACGCGCCCAACGGGTGCACCGGCGCCCCCGTTCCGGCCAGCGACGGGCGGACAGTGCTCTGCTCGGGCACGGCCGCCTTCCCCGTCAACATGGCGGGCGCCACCTCGGTCGGCATCTGGACCTTCTCCGCGCGGACCGGGAAGCTGACCGACGCATGGAACCAGCACACCATCTGCTGCCTGCTGACCAGCACCGACTTCCCCAACATCCTGTGGGTCAGCCCGCACGGCGATAGCGTCATCGCCGCCGGGATGACCATGAAGAACCAGGGCGCGCAGCTGTTCCTGCGCGCCCCGAACGGACGCCTGCGGCAGTTGCCCTGGTCGGGCCTGTTCCACTACCCAAGCGTCGGCAACATCTCCGAGCCCTCGACTGCCTGGTAGGCCAGGCAGCCGAGGTCAGCCGGCCTCGTTCAGGCTGCGCAGGTCAGGCTGCGCAGGTCAGGCTGCGTAAGTCAGGCAGGGCAGCCGCCCTGGCACGGACGTGCCCGAGGACGTTGGCGATGATCCGGTGGCCCGAGCGGCCGGCCGCGGTGAGGATCGACTCCGGGTGGAACTGGACCGCCCAGCGGCCCGCCGCCTCGTCCTCGATCGCCATGACAACGCCGTCCGGCGTGGTGGCGGTGACTGTGAAGCCACCCTTGACGTCCGCCTCCTTCGCGTACAGGGAGTGGTAGCGGGCCGCGGTGAACCCGGCGGGCAACCCGGTGAACAGGGCGCTCGCGCAGTCGTCGCGTACCTGGATCAGGCCCGGCTTGCCGTGCTGCGGCTCGGGCAGCAGCGACAGCTCACCGCCGGCGTGCTCGACCATCGCCTGCAGGCCGAGGCAGACGCCGAAGGCGGGCAGCCGCCTGCAGTCGAGCTCGGACAGCAGGGCGTCGCAGCCGAAATCGGCAGGCCGCCCCGGCCCCGGCGACAATACGACCAGGTCCGGGGCGATCTCGTCGAGCAGCGCCGCGTGGAAGCCGGACCGCAGCGTGGTCACGTCGGCGTCATGCTGGCGGAAGTAGTCCGCCAGGGTGTGCACGAACGAGTCCTGGTGGTCCACGAGCAGCACGCGCAGCCTGCGCGGCGCGGGCCCAGTGCCCCCGGAACCAGTGCCACCGGAGCCAGGGCCGGCGGCGTAGTCGGCCGAACCGGACGCCGCGATCTCGGCCTCTCCGGGGCCGGTGATGGCGCGCTCGGCCGCCAGGCGGGCCTCCTCCACCTCGCGCAGGGTTTCCAGCAGGGCGCGGGCCTTGATGTGGGTCTCCCGCTCCTCGGACTCCGGGTCCGAGTCGTACAGCAGGGTCGCGCCGACCCGCACCGCGGCGATGCCGTCGCGGATCCGGGCGGTGCGCAGGGTCAGGCCGGTGTTCATCGAGCCGTTGAAGCCGATCGCGCCGACCGCGCCGCCGTACCAGCGGCGCCTGGTCTCCTCGTTGTCCTCGATGAACTGCATGGCCCAGGTCTTCGGCGCGCCGGTCACCGTCACCGCCCACATGTGGGTGAGGAACGCGTCGAGTGCGTCGAAGCCGGGTCTCAGCCTGCCTTCGATGTGGTCGACGGTGTGGATCAAGCGGCTGTACATCTCGATCTGACGCCTGCCGATGACCCGCACGCTGCCAGGGACGCAGACGCGGGACTTGTCGTTGCGGTCTACGTCGGTGCACATGGTCAGCTCCGACTCCTCCTTGGCCGACCCGAGGAGCCGTGCGATGTTGGCCGCGTCCTCGAGCGGGTCCGCGCCGCGGGCGATGGTCCCGGAGATCGGGCAGGTCTCCACCCGGTCGCCGTTGACCCGCACGTACATCTCCGGTGAGGCGCCGACCAGGTACTCGCCGTCACCCAGGTTGAACAGGAACTCGAACGGCGCCGGGTTCCGCTCCCGCAGCCGCTCGTAGAACCGGGACGGCGACGCGCACTGCTCGTGGAACACGTGACCTGGCACGACCTCGAAGAGGTCACCGCACTTGAAGCGCTCCTTGGCCTGCTCCACGACCGCCGCGTACCGGCCGGGGGCCGGCTGCGGCGGCAGCGTGCCCGCGCCCGGCGCGGGCGCCGGGGTCGGTTCGGTGTCCCTGGCCAGGCCCGCGGTGGACTTCCCGGCGACATCGAAGTCATAGGAGTACCTGATCGCCTCCTCGCGACGCAGGTCAATGGCCCAGATCTGGTCAGGCAGGTGCAGCACCAGGTCGCGCTGGTCGTCGTCTCTGTCGATCGTCAGGCGCACCGGCTCGAACTGGAACGCCAGGTCGTACCCGAACGCCCCATACAGCCCCAGGTGCGCGTCCGGGCAGGCGAACGCGGCGGTGATCTCCCGCAGCACGCTGAATACGGTGGGCCGCCGCGACCGCTCCTCCTCGGTGAAGGTGCCCTCCCCCTCCGGCACGTAGACGGCCACCGAGTCCGGCGCCGCCGACTGGCCCACGCCGGCCCGCAGCATCGCCTCGCGGATCGCCGGCATCAGCACCAGGCCGCGCTCGTTGAGCGCCCGTGCGGTCACCAGCCTGCCCCGACAGGCGATCTCAAGCGGCGGGTCAGCGTACGCGAGGTGCCAGCGGCTGTACCGGCCTGGATACTCCATGCCAGAGCTGAGCACGCCGCCGCGGCGGCGGTCGACGAGCTCGGCGATCCGGGTCAGCTCGGCAGGATCAAATGCCTCGGCGCTGCGGGTGATCGTCACGCCGCCGCCGGTCGTCATGGTGCTGGTGTCCACCGTTGGGCCTCATCTGTCGGTCTGGCCCGGCACCGGCGGGAGAAACAAAAAGCGACCGCCGTCTCCGGGCGGTCGCTATGACAACAGCAGCGGACACCGCCTACGGGCGGCGCCACCACTGAAGGTCAGGAAACGTCTTCATCGTGGCCAACGATAGCACCGGCGCACTGCGCCTGCAGCACTTCTGGGCCTGCAGCACTTCTGGGCTCGTACCACTTCCGGGCCCGCGGCACTTCCGCCCCCGCCGGCGCTGCCGCGCGCGGCTCGTCAGCTGGCGGGCATCGGGCAGGCGGCGCGGGTGTCCGGCATCCGCCAGGCGGCGGCCGCGCCGTCGATCAACTCGGCGGCCTTGCGGAGGCTGCCGTCGTCCGCGGCGGTGACCTGCTGCCCGGACACGAAGGCACGGACCATCGGGAACACCGCCGGGTCGCCGAGTAGGCCGCCGTGGAGTGCGTTCACCACGACCACATCGGCCGGCAGGGCGCAGTCGGGGAGCGTCACCGCGTCCGCGAGCGGGATCACGGCGAGCCAGCGGAGCGACGGGTGCGCGCCGGCGACGACGTCCTCGAAGTACCTGGCGCCGTACTCGCTGACCGAGGCGAGCAGCTGCTTGGCGCCGCTCGGGCCGTATGGCGACATGCCGCCGACCACGCGGTTCAGCTCCTCCAGTGCTTCCTGCGAGACGGAGGCGCCGTCCGGTCCCTGATAGCTGAGCTGACCGGGACTGACGATCGGGCTGAGCAGTGCCACGGCGGCGACCGGCAGATGGCGATGGCGGGCGAGCATCGCGTAGACGCCGAGCGTGCCCTCACTCTCCGCGACCACGTCGACCGGCCGACCCGTCACCGCGTGCAGCGCGCCGACCTGCGCGGCGATCCGATCACCGAGAGCCGGGAGCGGCAGGTCGTCGGCGGACCCGCCGCCGGGGCGCGGCTTTCCGTTCGGGCCGAGGCCCAGGTAGGAGAACTGGCGCACAGGCACCCCCGGCAGCGCGGCGTGCAGGCTGTTGGCGGCGTCACAGCACCACGATCCCCAGCCGCCGACCACGAGGACCGCATCGCCGTCCGTCCCGGCCACCGTGCCGGGTGAGGACGACCGGGCCCGCTGCCCCGTTTCCTGCCCGGACAGTGCCGCGCTGACCGCGACGCCCTGCGCGGGGCTGATCGGCAGCTGTATCGTGCCGGTGAACATGAGGCGGGCGACGCCGACCACGATGGCGACCACGGTCACCGCCGCGACCGGCGCGAAGGGCAGGCTGAACAGCAGCCGCGCGGGCACCGACTCGTGAGCGCGCGGCTGCACCCGGGCGGCGAGGCCGGCCAGGCCGTACCAGGCCCTGGCGTTGACCAGGCCGGCCAGGCCGACGATGACAAGCGCGCCACCTGCGGGCAGGTACGCGATCACCGCCGCGGCGGCGGTCGCCGCGGCGAAGCTGTACATCAGCCAGCCGACGGCGCTCGCCGCGGGCAGCCGCCGCCACCACGAGGACATCACGCCGCCGTGGCTGAGTGCGGCGACGATGCCGAGCATGATCGGGAACGCCGCGAGGAAGGGCCAGGAGAACGGGAGCACCGCGGCGCTCAGCGCCAGGGTGGCCGCTGGCAGCAGCAGCACCCAGGCAAGGAGGGTCAGCGCGGCGCACGAGACGAATGCCGTGCCGGTCCGCGGTCCTGGCACGCCGCGCGGCCAGGCCAGTCGCAGCAGCGCCACGTCAAGCGCGGACCGCGCGGCCAGGACAAGGACGAGCAGGCCGACGAACCATAGCCAGGACAGGCCGCCGGCGAACATCCACCGCAGGTCGTGATAGGCGGCGAGCGACGGCGGCGCGGTGACCTGCGGCGCGACGGACCTGGCGCTGGGGGCGAGGAGCGTGAGCAAGCCACCCTCCACCACAGCGCCGCCTGCCGCGGTGAGAATGAGCCCCCTGTGCCGAAGGAATCTCTCGGCGGGAAATTCCGTGCGCATATGAGATCCAGGTGAGCGGCGACAACCGCCCTCAGCCAGCACAACCAGCTAACCGGAGGGTGCATTCCATATCTCGATCACAATCCGGCAAACCAGCCGTCCATCCCCGTAGCGGATATTCTTCCCGGGTCCGCACTCGGTGACACGCCGTGCTCGCCGTGCGGCGTACCGGTTACCTGCGGGTAGGCAACGATCAGGGTTCCTGATAACGTCTGCCATGCGCAGCGCGGGGACCGGCGGGTCCACCGCCGGCCTGGCGGGTATGCCCCTGGAGCCGGCCCGTGCGGATGGAGGAGAACGAGATGAGCAGCAGCACGACGACAACGCTGGCGGAGCTTCCCGCGCTGAAGGGTTCGGTGCTCGGGGTCAGCGACTGGTTCGAGGTCACTCAGGACCGGGTGAACACGTTCGCCGACGCGACCGACGACCACCAGTGGATCCACGTGGACCCGGAGCGGGCCACCGCCGAGTCCCCGTTCGGCGGCCCGATCGGGCACGGGTTCCTCACCCTGTCGCTGTTCATCCCGATGTGGGGGCAGATTCTCACCGTCACCGACGTCAAGATGGGGGTGAACTACGGGCTCAACAAGGTGCGCTTCCCCGCTCCGGTGCCCGTCGGCGCCCGCATCAGGCTCACTGCCACGCTGCTCGACGTCGAGGAGGTCAAGGGCGGCCTCCAGCTGACGGTCGCCGGGGTGATCGAGCGCGAGGGGTCGGACAAGCCGGTCTGCGTGCTGGAGTCGCTCGCCAGGTTCTACGGCTGACCGGCATTCCCGCCGGTTCCGCGCGCCCGCGGCGCGGCGCCGACCGTCCGCGGCGCGCTGTAGCCTGACGTGGTGCTTGATCACGAAGGGTTCTGCCAGCGCGCCGAGAACGAGATCGCGGCCCTCGCCGAGGTCATCGCGGGCGCACCCGACATCGCGTCGGACGTGCCGAGCTGTCCGGGCTGGACATTCGCTGACCTGGCCCAGCACACGGGTGACGTGCACCGCTGGGCCACGACCATCGTCGAGACCCGGGCGACCGCGCGGGTGCCGTTCCCCGAGGCCGACTCGCCCTGGGCGTCAGCCGATGGCTGGGCGCAGTGGCTGACGTCTGGCGCGCGCCCGCTGCTCGCCGCGCTTCGCTCGGCGGGACCGCTGACCCCGGTCTGGTCCTGGGGGCCCGGTCGGACCTCCGGCTGGTGGGCGCGCCGGATGCTGCACGAGACGACGGTGCACCGGGCAGACGCCGAACTCGCGCTTGGTGTCGGCCCGGTCATCGACCCCGTCGTCGCCGCCGACGGCATCGACGAGTTCCTGTTCAACCTGCCGTCCGCGCGGCGGCCGTTCAAGCACCTGTCGTCGCTGCCCGCCGGAGCTTCTGTCCACCTGCACGCGACCGATCACGACGGCGAGTGGCTGATCAGGTTCACCGGCGACACCAGCGGGATCTCCTGGTCGCGCGGGCACGAGAAGGCCACCGTGGCGGTCCGCGGCGCCGTGACTGACCTGTTGCTCGTCGCCTACGGGCGCATGCCCGCCTCGAACGAGCGGCTGGCCGTGTTCGGCGACCCGTCGGTGCTCGACGCGTGGCAGCAGAAGACGGCCCTTTGAACGCCGGCCCTGTTAGCGCCGACCCGGTGAACGCGGGCATCCCCCGCCGCGGCCGCTGATGCCGGGACGGCTGCTCGCGGTCAGCGACCTGCACATCGGGTACCCGGAGAACCGCGCGTACGCGGACTCGCTCGCGCCCGAGCATCCCGACGACTGGCTGATCGTCGCGGGCGACGTCGGCGAGTCGTTCGCCGACGTCGGGTTCGTGCTCGCCTCGCTTGCCAACCGGTTCGCGCGGGTGATCTGGACGCCTGGCAACCACGAACTGTGGACGCTGCCCGGCGACCGGGTCGCGCTGCGCGGCGCCGCCAGGTACGACGCCCTCGTCACCGTGTGCCGCAAGTTCGGGGTGCTGACCCCGGAGGACGACTTCCCCCGCTGGCCGGGACCGGACGGCCCGGTGACGGTCGCCCCGTTGTTCACGCTGTACGACTACTCGTTCGCGTCCGGCGACGCCACGACGGGGGACGGCGGCGCCGGCGGCGGTGCGGCCGATGACGCGAGAGTGGCGGCGCTCGCCGCCGCGCGGCGGGCCGGGATCACCCCCATGGACGAGGGACGCCTGCACGCCGACCCGTACCCGTCACTCGCCGCGTGGTGCGCGGACCGGGTGGCGGCGACGGATCGGCGGCTGGCCGGGGTCACCGGGCCCGTCGTGCTCGTCAGCCACTGGCCGCTGTCGCCCGGGCCGCTTGCGGCGCTGCGGCACCCGGAGTTCGCGCCGTGGTGCGGGACCACGCTCACCGACGGCTGGCACACCCGTGAGGGCGTGCTGGCCTGCGTGTACGGTCACCTGCACATCCCGCGCGGCACGCGGCACGACGGCGTGCGCTTCGAGGAGGTCTCCGTTGGCTATCCGCGCGAATGGCAGCGCTGGGGCTCTGCTCCACCGCCACCGCGGGTGGTCCTCGGGCAGTAAGGTGGGTCGCCGTGCCTCCTTTCGTGAAGCGCCGTCCGCCCGCCGCACCCGGGTCGATCCCAGCCGTGCTCGGCATGTTCACCGGCGAGGTCCGCTTCTACCGTGAAATCGCGCCGTTGCTCGGCGTGCGGGTGCCCGCCTGCTATACGGCCGAGGACACCGCCGAGGGCACGCTGCTCGTCCTCGAGGACCTGTCCGCGTGGACGCCGGGCGCCGATCCCGCGAGGGCGGCTCGCGTGCTGTCCGGCATGCACCATCGCTGGTCGGGCGCGGGCCCGGTCCGCTGGCCGTGGCTGCGGCCGATCGGCGCCGCCATCGACCTGGTGGAAGAGCTGTACGCGCGGACCTGGCCGCATCTGGTGCAGCGCGGCGACCTGCCGCGTCCCGTCGCCGCGTTCAGCGAGGCGCTGGTGGGACGGGTCACCGACGCGGAACGCGCGATCCTGGACGCCGGACCGCTGACGATCATCCACGGCGACGCCCAGGCGCGGAACATGCGTACCGGCCCGGCCGGCGAGGTGGCCCTGCTCGACTGGGAGGACGTGTCGGCGGCGCCCGGCCTGCTCGACCTGGCGTGGCTGCTCACCTCCTCGACGGACCCCGGCCGCTGGGACGAGGTGATCGACGCCTACGGCCCGGCCCACGGCCTGCACCACGTCCTGCCGGCCGTCATCGTCCAGGGCCTGCTCAGCATGACAGGCGAGCCCCCAGGCTCACCCGAGGCGCGGGCCTGGACCGCCCGCCTCGACGAGGCCTGCTCCCGCCTCCGCTAACGCCGGGCGCGTCGCCGGCAGGGGGAACCTGGCGGCACGCGACAGCGCCGGGTGCAGTTCATCCTGCACGGCGTCATGTACGACGTGACCGGCCCGGCCGTCTCTCCCCGGGAAGCCGAGCACCTGGCCGGCGAAATCCGCCCGGCGTAGCGCACGCACGTACGCGGCGCGGGTGCTGGGCAGAGTAAGCCGCAACCGTTCGGGATGACGGGTTTTAGAAGGCGAAGCCGCCGGGGCGGGAGTTGCGGTCGGCGAGCAGGCCCGCGAGGGTGGAGATGGCGATCTCCGGCGGGATGCGGGAGCCGATGTTGAGCCCGATGGGGCGGTGCACCCGGGCGATGTCCGCCGCGTCGACGCCGAGGTCGGTGAGGGCGGCGACGTGCGGCCCCGCGTGCCGCGGGTTGCCCATGATGCCGACCCAGCGGGCCTTGGTGGCGAGGGCGTCGCGCAGCAGCACGCCGAGTTCGTCCCGGTGGTGGTCGGTGACCACCACGTCCGCGTCGTCGAGGTCCTCGGGCATGGCCGTGAGAACCGGGAAGCCCGCCATCCGGGCGGCCTCCGCCCGGCCGGCGTCCGGCTCCACGAGGAGGGTGCGGAACCCGGCGTCGGCGGCGTATCTCAGCAGGTATCCGGAGACGGGCGAGGCGAACACGGCCACCAGCGCGCGCTGCGCGGACTCGCCGCCCGCCTGCGGCGCGGCCGCGGAAGCCTGTGACGCGGAAGCCTGTGACACGGAAGCCTGTGACACGGAAGCCTGAGACGCGGAAGCCTGTGACACGGAAGCCTGGGGAACGGGAGACGGGGACGCGCCGTGGGCGACCGCGCAGGCGTCGGATTCTGCTGCCATGCCGCCAAGTCTGCTACATCCCGATGCCGATAGCCACGTCGCGCCTGGTTAGGGTGATCGCTATGGAGTTCCAGGAGGTAGTGCGGCGGCGGCGAATGGTGCGGACGTTCACCGCCGAGCCGGTGCCGCAGGAGTCGCTCGACCGGATACTCGGAAACGCGGTGCGGGGTCCGTCGGCCGGGTTCTCGCAGGGACAGTCGTTCCTCGTGCTGACCGACGAGGCGGACAGGAAGCGGTTCTGGTCGGTGGCCGGGGCGGCGGTCGCCGAGTCGTCGCAGACGGCCCCCCTGGTGATCGTCCCGATGTCGTGCAAGCGGGTCTACCTCGAGCGCTACGCCCAGCCAGACAAGGGCTGGACGGATACGGACGAGGCCCGCTGGCCGGTGCCGTTCTGGCACATCGACACCGGGATGGCGGGCCTGCTGATCCTGCAGACCTCGGTGGACGAGGGTCTCGGCGCGGTGTACTTCGGCATCGTGCCCGAGGCGGTGGCGCCGTTCCGCGCGGCGTTCGGCGTGCCCGACGATCAGGAGCCGATCGGCGCGATCGCGATCGGCTACGACGGCGAGGCGGACAAGCGCGATCTGCGGTCCCGGCGGCGCGACCTCAGTGACGTGATGCACTACGGCCGCTGGGCTGGGTAGGCGGCCGCTTCGCTGAGCGCGCCGACCCCGTCAGGAGGGGCCTTGGGCGGCGTGCGCGCCGTGCCTGGCCGGCTCTCCGGACTGGGCAGCGTCCCCGCCATCGTCCTCGACTCCCTGCTGGGCGATTTCCCTCGCCTCCTTGGCGGCATCGCCCGAGGATTTGACGATGTCCGACTCCTCCGCGTCCGCCTCCGATGGCGGGGCGGTGAGCCGCCACGCCTCGCGGACGATCACCTGGAACGCGCCAGCTGCCGGGATGGCGAGCAGCGCCGCGACGAAACCGCCGAACAGGCCGCCGAGCCAGTCGCCGAGTGAGGCGGCGACCAGCACGGCGACAAGCACAAGCAGCGGCGAGATGCGCACCGTCTTGGACATGATGACCGGGTTGAGTATGTGGTTCTCAAGCTGCGTGTAGACCAGGAAGACCACCAGCGTGATGATGCCCGCGGTGAGGCCGTTGGCGAACAGGGCGAACAGCACGACGGGGATGCCCGCCAGGGCGCCGCCGATCATCGGCAGGAAGTCGACGAGCGCGACCCACAGCGCCCACAGCAGGGGGAACGGCACGCCGAGCACGGCGAGGTCGACGAGGACGACGAGGCCGCAGATGATCGAGGTCAGGAAGTTGCCGACCATGTAACCGACGACCGAGCGGTTCACCTCGGACGCGACCGCCTGCACCTCCTCCGCCTGCCCGGGAGAGAGCAGCGAAAGCAGGCCGCGCCGCAGCTTCGGCCCTTCGAGCAGCAGCATCAGCACCAGGATGAAGATGGTGAGGAGTTCGATGACCAGCGACAGCGCGCCCTTGCCGACGGCGAGCGCCGGTGAGGAGAGGTTCTGCCCGAACGTCACCAGCTTCGACGAGTTCTGCTGCACCCACTGCTGCACGTGGTAGTGCTGAACGAGCCTGCCGTACCAGTACTGGCCGTGTTCCGCCTGCGATACGTAGGTCGGCAGATTGTTCGCCAGGTGGGTGATCCCGTTGACGAGCGGGTATCCGAACGCGACGGACAGCCCGGAGAACACCAGCACCATGAGGACGCCCACCACGGTGACCGCGTATCCGCGCCGCTTCACCAGGTACCGCTGGGTCACCCCGACCAGGGGGTTCAGTATCAGCGCGAGGAACCCGGCGACGAGCAGCAGCAGCAGCACGGTCCTCAGCCGGTAGATCACCTTGCCGGCCAGGAAGAAGACGGTGACTACCAAGATGGCCGTGATAATGGTCCGCAGCGGGACCCTGCGGAGCTCGGCCGCGGCCCAGAGCCGGCCAAGCCGATACCCCAGCTGGCCCTTGCCTTGCTTGCCTTGCTCGGTCACGCCTGCCTGCCTGTTCCTCGGTTACGCGTACAGCATGTCAGGTTCTCCGCGTGATTGGCGCCATCGGTGGGGGATCGCCCGTCCGCGCTGACAACGGTGTCCTGACCGGTACCGTCCGGCTGCCGACCCTCCGCCAGGCCTGTGTTACTGCCCCGCTCACGGCCCGCTATGCGGCCTGACAGGGAGATCGGCGCAGAGAAATCAGCAGGGCAGCAGCCCGGCGGCCTGCTTGGCGGTGAGCACCCGGCGCGCGGCGTCGTCGACCGTGGCGCGGAACGCGGCGCTGGCCTTTGCCTTGGTGAGCACGGCCGCCGCCATCTGCTGCGCGGGGCCGAGAGTCTGCGAGGTGACCAGGTCGCCGCCGGCGGTGAGGAAGTCGATCGCCCTAGTCCCCTCGGGAATGGTGCTCACCGCCTGCGCCTCGCCGAGGTCATCGGAGGCGATGACGCCGCCGAAGCCGAACTGGTCGCGCAGCAGCCGCATCACGACCGGGGAGAACACCGCGAGCCTGGACGCGTCGATCCGCGTGTAGGTGGCGAGTGCGACCATCACCATCGGCACTCCGGCCCCGATCGCGGTGCGGAAGGAGTTCAGGCCGGGGTCGCCGGCCGTCGTCACATTGTCCACCACGTCCGCGGCGAAGTCGGTGTTGCCCGTCACCCGGCCAAGGCCAGGGAAGTGCTTGGCCACGGTCGCGACCCCGGCGTCGGCCATCCCCTGGATGAAGGCGGCGCCATGCGCGCCGTCGCTCGCCGGGTCAGAGCCGAAGTCCCTGTCGAGCGCGCCGATCGGCGCGTTGGACGCCGCCGTTCCGGCCGGCACCACGTCCATGACCGGCGCGAGGTCGAGGTTGACGCCCGCGGCGCGCAGTTCGGTCCCCCAGCCGGTCGCCGACTGCTTCAGCGTGTCCGCCGTCCAGCCGCCCTGCTCGAGCGCGGACGGCATGGTGGCGAACCCGGGCCCGGCGAGCTGCTGGATCTTCCCGCCCTCCTGGTTGGCGGCGATGAAGAACTTGACACCGCCCGTGTCCGACCGCGACGCGAGCGACTGCATGACGGCGGTCCGCGCGGCGAGCGCGGCGGTCCCCGCCGAGGACACGTTGAGCAGCAGCGAGCCGAAGTGGTAAGCCTGTTCCGCGGCCTCGATCTGCGAGCCGGCGATGTCGCCGTCCACTCCGACGAGGAACAGCTGGCCGACGCGCTGCGCGAGGGTGAGGTTACCGAGCGCCTGGGCCACGCACGCCGCCGCGACCGTGCCGGTCGTCGGCGGGTCGCCGGCCGCGGCGCCGGTCCCATTCGAGGCCGTGACCGCCGGGCGCGCGGACGCCGCGGATCCCCCCGCGCCGCCGCCTGAGCAGCCGGCGGTCAGCGCACAGGCCAGCACGGCGGCGCAGGCCGCTACCTGCCGCAATCGACTTCGACCCATTTGCACGTGACGACTCTAGCCGCCATTCCTTGGGTGCCGAGCACGTAGCGAAGCGAGGGTTAGTGAAAGACCATGATCCAGAACGGGTTCATGCTCCGCGTGTCCCCGCCCGCGCGGGCCTTTCCGCCCACAGAAGGGAGCGACGATGCTCTTCGCCGTCTTCGACCACAACGACGCCTCTGGCCGGCCAGCCGGCAGGCAGCTGGACGAGCGCCTCGAGCTGATCACGGCGTACGAACGGCTTGGCTACTACGCCTACCAGCTGGCCGAACACCACGGTACGCCGCTCGGCATCGCGACGCCGCACCTGATGCTCGCCGCCGCGTCCAGGCTCACCTCGACGATCAGGCTCGGCATGATGGTCTCGATCCTGCCGCTCGTCCCGCCGCTGCGGATGGTCGAGGAGATCGCTACCCTCGATCAGCTCACCGGAGGGCGGCTCGCGCTCGGCGTGGGCCGCGGCATCTCCCCGGTGGAGACCGGGTTCCACGGCGTGCCTGGCGACGAGGCGCAGCCGCGCTTCGACGAGGCCTTCGAGATCCTCCAGATGGGACTCGACCCCGCCCTGTCCGAGGTGACATTCCACGGCAAGTACTACGACATCGAGTCCGCGCCGGTGGTGACCAAGACGGTGCAGCAGCCGTTCGTCCCCTGGTATGCGACGCGGACACCGGACAAGGCCCGCTGGTGCGCCCGGCTCGGCATGCCGATGCTCGCCCTGGTCCCGTCGCAGCAGGTCCGCGTGCTCACCGACGCCTACCGGGAGGAATGGGCGTCGCTCGGCCGCGCGGAGGCGGACCTGCCGCCGCTCGGCATCTCCCGCCAGATCGTGATCGCCGACACGAACGAGGAGGCCAAGGCGATCGCCAGCCGGGCCTTCGGCCTGTTCGCGGTGAATATCAGCTATCTATGGCACAAGTTCGGCGTCCCCATGCCGCCAGGCGTGGCCGACGGCACGTTCGAGTCGCAGGCGGACGCCCACCGCTACGCCGGCGACCCGGCCGGCGCCAGGGCATGGGTCGCCGAGCACGCGCGGGCGGCGGGCGCCACCTACTTCTCGCTGGAATTCGCCTTCGGCGACATGACCAAGCAGGAGATCGCCCGCTCCGCCGAGCTGTTCGCCACCGAGGTGATGCCCGCCTTCCGCTAGGCCGGAGGTGACCCACCCCGGGCGTCGCCAGCGGGATCCGCGGGGTCTGCGGAGTCTGCGGGGTTGCGCCGTCCGCGGCGTGAGCGCGCGGTCAGTCCAGGCGGGAGTAGCGCAGTTCGCCGCCGGTGATGGTCGCGACGACCTCGAGGCCCACGATCCGGCCGGGGCTGACCAGCGTCGGGTCTTCCGACAGGACGGTGAAGTCGGCGAGCTTGCCGGCCTCGATGGAGCCCTTGACGTGCTCGGCCTTGCTGGCGTAGGCGGAGCCCCAGGTGTAGGCGCGCAGCGCCTCGGCGGCGGTGACCGCCTCCGCGGCGTTGAACGGCGCCCCGGAGGCGGTGCGCCTGTTGACCATGTCGTGGATGCCGAGCAGCGGGGTTCCCGTGACGACAGGGCGGTCGGAGCTGCCGGGCAGCACCATGCCCGCGTCGAGCAGCGATCGCTGGCGGTACAGCCAGGAGTGCCTGCCTGGACCCACGGCGGCGAGCATCCCGTCGCCGATCTCGGTGGCGAACCGGCCCTGGCCGACGGCGATCACCCCGAGCGCGGCGGCCCGCGCCACCTGGTCCGGCCTGGCGGCGGCGAAGTGCTCGATGCGGTGCCGCACGTCGGGTCGCGGGTACCTGCGGGCCGCCTCGTCGAACGCGTCGAGCGCCAGGTCGATCGCGCGGTCGCCGATGGCGTGCGCGGCGACCCGCCAGCCGGCCCGGTGGGCGGCGATCATCGTGGCCCTGAGCCGCGCGGCGTCGGCCTGGAGGTAGCCGCTGTTGGACTCCTCGCCCTCGTAGGGCGCTGTCATCGCCGCCGTCCTGCCGACAAGGGAACCGTCGGTGAAGATCTTCATCGGCCCGAGTCGGATCCAGTCGTCGCCGAAGCCGGTGCGCAGCCCCAGGTCGATCCCGGTCTCGATGCCGTCGGCCGGGTGCGCGGCCAGCGGGTGGAACGCGTCGCTGACCACCATCAGCTCGGTGCGCACGTGCAGCCGGCCCTGCTCCCTCGCCGCGGTGAAGGCGGTGAAGTCCACGGGCGAGAGGCCGACCCAGCCGCCGCCGACACCGGCCTCGGTGACGGAGGTGAGCCCCTCCGCCAGGTACCGCTCCCCCGCGGCGGCCACCGCGTCGGTCAGCGCGCTGAGGGGGTAGGGCATGGTCAGGCGGCCGACAAGCTCCTGGGCGCGCTCCTCGAGCAGGCCGTTGGGCCGCCCGGCGGCGTCGGCGGAAACCCGCCCCCCGTCGACGAACGGCGCGCTCTCGTCGATGCCAAGATCGCGCAGCACCAGGCTGTTCACCACGCAGAAGTGCCCCGAGGTGTGCTTAAGCCACACTCTGTGGCCGGGTGCGGCCGCGTCCAGCGCGTCCCTGTCCGGGTGCGCGCCCAGCTTGTTCTGGTCGTAGCCGGAGCCGATGACCCACTCCCCCGCGGGTGTGGCGGCGGCCCTGGCCGCGACGCTCGCGTACAGCTCGTCGAGGCTGTCTGCCCGCAGGTCGATCTCGGTGAGGGACAGGCCGAAGCCGGTCATGTGGTTGTGCGCGTCGTGGAAGCCGGGCACCAGCGTCGCGCCACCGAGGTCGATAATCCGCGACGGCGGGACACCCGCCCGGTCCGCGGTGGCCGGCGCCCGGTCATAGACGGCGGCGATCCGGCCGCCCGTCACGGCGACCGCGGCCGCGAGCGGCCGCGCCGGGTCCATGGTGAGTACCCGTGCGTTGACGAGCAGCAGGTCGGGCTCGAGCGGCATGGCTACCGATCATATTCCGGCCCGCCCGGTGGGCCAGGAGGCGGGCACGCCGCGGGCTCGCGGCGTGCTGTCGACTGCCTTGATACCTTGACAGTTATATAACTGGAAAGGTATGTTCAGTGGTCATGGCGATGGAAACGACCCTTCAGGTGATCGCGGAGCCGCGACGGCAGGCGATACTCGACCTGCTGCGCGGCGGCGAGCTGCCGGTCGGCGAGCTCGTGGCGCGCCTTGGGCTGAGCCAGCCGCTGGTGTCCAAGCACTTGCGGGTGCTCAAGGACGCCGGGCTCGTCCAGGTCAGGGCCGACGCGCAGCGCCGGCTGTACCGGATCAGGCCGGAACCGCTCGCCGAACTCGACGACTGGCTCGCCCCCTACCGCGCGCTGTGGAGCGGCAGCCTCGACCGGCTCGAACAGCATCTGGAACGCAGGAGGAACGGATGACGCAAGCATCGCTCGACACCAGCGGCACCAGGCCCGCCGTCAGGCTGGAGCGGCACCTGCCCGACCCGCCCGCCGTCGTCTGGCAGGCGATCACCGACCGTGCGCAGCTCAAGGCGTGGTTCCCGTGTGACGTGATCGTCGAGGGCGACCGCTGGGCGGTCGGCGCCTCGATCAGCTTCCCGTTCCCGCCCGAGGTCGTGGACATGACGCTGACCGGGACCGTGCTCGCCGTCGATGAGCCGGCGCTGCTTTCCTACACCTGGGGCGAGGACGAGGTGCTCACCTTCGAGCTGTTCCCCGACGGGGAGGGCACCCGGCTGGTGCTGACCGACCAGTTGCGCGGCAGCTGGGCAGCGCGGAACGCCGCGGGCTGGGACGACTGCCTGGACCGGCTGGCCGGTCTGCCGGCGCAGCCGGACGCGTGGCGCCGTCGGTTCGCCGCCTACTCGGCCGCGTTCGAGCCCGAGATCGGCCCCCAAGAGGGCCCGCCCGCCGACCGGTTAAGCAGAGCCGACAGACCTAACCCGGGCGGTGCCTGACGAAGAGGTCGTGGTCCGCGGCGAACCCGAGCCGCTGGTAGAACGGGATCGCCCGCTGCGAGGGACGCAGCACGACGCGGACGTAGCGCTGCCCGTCGGCGTGGTCGAGCAGCGCGCGAAGCAGCAGCGAGCCGATGCCGCGGTCCCTGTGGGCCTTGAGGACGAACGCGTTCGCCAGGTAGCCCCAGGTGCCCACGTCGCGGCCTGGCTGCGGCATCCGTGCGAAGATCGCCAGGTTCATCATGCCGACCGCCGCCCCGTCGACCTCGGCAAGCCAGGAGATCCGGCGGGCGAACTCGCGCTCGTACCAGTCGAGGAAACGCGCCTCGAACTCCGCATCGTCCACAGCGCCGTGCTGTTCCGCGGTCCACGCGCGGCGCAGGGCCGCGAGTGCAGGCCCGTCGGCGGCCTCGGCGATCCTGATAACGGGCTCGGTCATGAGCCAGAATCGTACCGATGGCGGCTAACAGGGCGGGCTACGGCCAGCGATGCGCCGGGCGCAGAGAATCATGGAGATCGCCTTCCAGGAAGCTGTCGATTTCCGGCGGGTCGTCCGACGTAGGGGATGCAGGGACGAAGCCAACAACCCGAAGGGAGAGCCATCATGGCTCAGTACGCGGTCTTGATCTGCGGCAGTGACTCCGCCCACGCCCCGGAAGCGACCGAAGAGGACCGCGGTCCACACCAGGCACCACGACGAACTCGTGGCCAGCGGGGTCCTGGTCACCGCCTGGGCCCTGACACCGAAGGACATGGCCACCTCGGTTCAGGGGGACCTCGTCACCGACGGCCCGTTCATCGACTCCAAGGAGGTCGTCGCCGGGTTCTACGTGATCGAGGCGCCTGACCTCGACGCGGCGCTGGCGATCGTCAAGCGCAATCCCGCGCTGCCCATGGGCGCCAGGCTGGAGGTCAGGCCGGTGCACGGCAGTTACACGCGCCAGGCGAAGCCGTGAACCTGCCCGTCGAGTCCCAACAGGACGAGCCGGCCGGTCACCCGAGCCCGGCGGCCAGGTGACCGACGCCGGCGCCGTCGCGGCGGCCCTGGCGGACGCGCACCGAAGCGAGTGGGCCCGGGTGCTCGCCGCGACGGCGCGCGTCGCCAGGGACCTGGACCTGGCCGAGGAGTGCGTGCAGGAGGCGTACGCGGCGGCGCTGCGCTCCTGGGCCGCGACCGGGGTCCCGGACAACCCGGCCGCCTGGCTCACCACCGCGGCCAGGCGCCGCGCCATCGATGCCATCCGCCGCGCCAGCGCGCTCCGCACCCGGCTGCCGCTGCTTGTGGAGCCCGAGGGCGACCCGTCGCCGGCGCTGACCGACGACGAGGCGGCCACGGACTGGGAACGGACCGAGGATGCCATGGACCCCGCCGCGCCCGCGCCGGACGACCGGCTGCGGCTGATCTTCACCTGCTGCCATCCCGCGCTCGCGGCCGACGCGCAGGTCGCGCTCACCCTCCGCCTGGTCTGCGGGGTGGCGACGACGGACATCGCCAGGTCGTTCCTGGTGCCCGAGGCGACGATGGCCGCGCGGATCACGCGGGCGAAGAAGAAGATCGCCGTCGCCCGCATCCCCTACCGGGTCCCGCGCAAAGCCGAGCTTCCCGAACGGTTGCGTGCGGTGCTTAACGTCGTCCACCTGCTGTTCACGGCCGGCCACACCGCCCCGTCAGGACCGTCCCTGGTCCGCGCCGACCTGGTGGAACGGGCACTGCAGCTCGCCTCGCTGCTGCAAGAGCTGATGCCCGACGAGACCGAGGTGCACGGGCTGCTCGCGCTGCTGCTCGTCACCGACGCGCGCCGGGCCACCCGCGCCGACGAGCGCGGACGGCTGATCAGGCTGGAAGACCAGGACCGCACCCGGTGGGACCGGGCCGCGCTCGCCCGGGCCGACGTGCTGATCACCGGCTGCCTGCGCGCCGGAGTGCCTGGCCGCTACGTGCTGCAGGCCGCGATCGCCGTGCTGTACGCGGAGGCGCCGAGCTACGAGGAGACCGACTGGCCGCAGCTCGTCGCCCTGTACGACGCGCTGCTGCGGGCGTGGCCTTCCCCGGTGGTAGCGCTTAACCGCACGGTTCCGCTCGCCATGACGGCCGGACCGGGGGCGGCCCTGGCGGAGATCGCGGACCTGGAGCGGGACGGCCGGCTGGCCGGCTACCAGTACTTGCCAGCGATCAAGGCGGACCTGCTCTGCCGGCTAGGCCGCACCGGCGAGGCGGCGGAAGCCTACCGCCAGGCCCTCGCCCTGGCCAGCAACGAGGCCGAGCGCGTCTTCCTCGCCGAGCGGCTGGCGGCCGTGTCCGGCTAGTCCCACCAGAAGTCTGCCTGTTAGCGGGGCGCCAGGCCGCGGATGAGGGTCGCGATGAAGGCTTGGTAGGTGTATTCCGGGTCGGGCGTGAGTACCAGGCCCTTGAGCTCGAGTGCCACCGCGCCGTGCACGGCCGACCAGATCTGCTGCGCGACCTCCAGGGGGTCGGGGGCCGCGATCACGCCGGCCGCCGCGGACATCTCCACCGCGCGGACCAGTGCGCCGAAGCAAGCCGCCGCGTGGTCATGCACCTCCTGGCTGTCGTGCTCGTGCAGGATCGCGTCCTCGAACATGATCGCGTAGAAGTGCGGGTTGGCCAGCGCGAATCTGCGGTAGGCCAGCCCGCAGGAGATGAAGCGGCCACGCATGGCCGGCTCGCCCGCCGCGGCGAATGCCTCCTCAAGCGACACCCGCAGCCGGTCGAAGCCCTTGATCAACAGGGCCTCCACCAGGCCGTCCTTGCCGCCGAGCCGGTTGTAGACGCCCATCGGCGCGATGCCCGCCTCGGCGGCGACCGCGCGGACGGTCAGCCCGGCTGGCCCCTCGCGGACGAGGACCGCCTCCGCGGCGGCCAGGAGCTCACGCTCGACGTCGGCGGACGGCGTCCGGCCGCGGCGCGCCGGTATCGCTTCACTCATGCGGACCATCATTCCTTACCCGGCTCTTTTCTGGCCGGCCCTTGACACACTATAGAACGTCGTTACATAGTTATAGAACAACGTCCTATGAATGTCGTGAACGTCACACAGGGGGAATCACCCATGGAAGCCCGTACCGGACGAACCGTCGCCGACCGGCGCTGGTGGATCCTGGCAGTGCTCTGCCTCAGCGTCCTGCTCGTGGTCGTGGACAACACGATCGTCAACGTCGCGCTGCCCACGATGAGCCGCGACCTCAATGCCTCGACCTCGGCCCTGCAGTGGGTCGTGGACGCCTACACCCTGTCGTTCGCCGGCCTGCTGCTGCTCGGCGGCAACCTCGGTGACCGGCTGGGCAGGCGCCGCTTCCTCCAGGTCGGCCTGGTGCTGTTCGGCGTGTTCTCGGTCGGCGCCGCGCTGTCGACGAATACCGGCGAACTGATCGCCGCACGCGCCGCGATGGGCCTGGCGGCCGCGCTGGTGTACCCGGCCACGCTGGCGATTCTGAACAACGTGTTCACCGTGGTCCGCGAGCGGGTCATCGCCATCGGCGTCTGGTCGGCGATCTCCGGTCTCGCGGTCGCGATCGGCCCGGTCTCCGGCGGCGCGCTGCTGCGGCACTTCTCCTGGTCGTCGGTGTTCTACGTGTCGGTGCCCCTGGTTGTCATCGCGGTGATCGCGGGCCGGCTCCTGCTGCCCGAGTCCCGCGACCCCAACGCCGGACGGTTCGACCCGCTCGGCGCGATCCTGTCCGCCGCCGGTATCGCGCTGCTGACCTACTCGATCATCGAGGCGCCGCAGCACGGCTGGGGGTCGGTCGCAACCGTCGGCGGTGTCGCGGGGTCGCTGGTCCTCCTCGCCGTCTTCGCCTGGTGGCAGGTGCGCCGCCCGGACCCGATGCTCGACGTGCGGCTGTTCCGCAACGCCCGGTTCTCCGCCGCGAGCGTCGCGATCGCGCTCGCGTTCTTCGGGCTGTTCGGGTTCATCTTCATGATCACCCAGTACTTCCAGATCGTGCGGGGCTACGACCCGCTCGGCGCGGGCATCGCGACGCTGCCGTTCGCGTTGGTCACGGCCGGTTTCTCGCCGATCGCGATGCTGCTCATGCGCCGCTTCGGCACCAAGCTGGTCGTCGCGGCCGGGCTCGCCACGATGAGCGCCGGGTTCATGGTCGCCATGACCACCGCGATCGGGTCGTCCTACTGGGGCAACGTCGTCATCTCGATGGCGCTGATGGCGGCGGGCCTCGGGCTGACCACCGGCCCGGCCACCGAGGCGATCATGGGCGCGCTGCCGCCGGGCAAGGCGGGCGCGGGCTCGGCCGTCAACGACACCACCCGCGAGGTCGGCGGCACGCTCGGCGTCGCGATCATCGGCTCGGTGCTGAACTCCGCTTACGGCTCGCACGTGCTGACCGGCCTGACCTCGCTCGGCGCGCCGGCCGCCGCCGGGCACCTGGCCGGGCAGTCGGTCGCGGCGGGCATGGCGGTGGCCGGGCGGCTCCCCGCGCCCGTCCGCGACGCCGCGCAGTCCGCGGTGCGGTCCGCGTTCATGACCGGCGTGCACCGCGGCTCGCTGGTCGCCGCCGGGGCGACGCTGGCCGCCGCGCTGCTGGCGCTGGTCTTCGTCCCGGCGCGCGCGGTCACCGGCGCGGAACCATCCATCGACGGAACGGGTGCGGCTGACTCTGGCACGGTTACCGTTCCCCGCGTGTCGGCGGAGCGCTGATCGCCGGAATCTCTTTCGGGGGACACGCGAGCCCCGCCGCAGCGTTGTGCGGCGGGGCTCGCGTGGTTGTGTCTTATGCCAGGTAGCCGACCGCCGCGCGCTCCACGATGTCGCAGAGCTTGACCAGCTCGCCGATGGACGCCCACTCGTCTGGCGCGTGGTAGTTGCCGCCTGTCGAGCCGATGAGCAACGTGGGAATGCCCGCGGCCTGCATCAGCGCCGCGTCGGTCCACCCGTTCATCCCGGTCACCTTGGGCGAGCGGCCGAGGACCTGGGTCATCGCCTCGGTGAGGATTTCCTGCAGCCGCTCGTGCCCCCGTGCCTGGAACGGCTCGCGGTCCAGGTGGACCCGCACCTCGCCCTTGAAGCCCGGCTCGGTCTTGGCCACCTCGGCGAAGATCGCCTCGATCTCCGCGACCCGGTCGCTGAGGTGCTCGCCCGGCTGGGTGCCGATCTCGATGCCGAGCACGGCCCTGCCCGGATAGGTCGCGTAATCGGTGCCGCCGCTGATCGTGCCGGTGTGGAACACGGTGCGGCCGTTCATGGCCGACGCGCCGGGTATGAACACCGTGTTGTCCAGCTTGTGCATCCGGGTGATCACCTCCGCCAGGTGCACGATCGCGTCCACCCCGATCTCCGGCACACAGCCGTGCGCGGGCACGCCGTGGGTGATCACGTCGATCCAGCCGAATCCCTGGTGCTCGACGATGAGTTCGTCGGTCTCCTGCGGCTCGATGACGATCGCGGCGTCGATGTCCAGGCCCATCTCGACCAGGTGCTGCGAGCCGATGGAGCAGCCCTCCTCGTCGGCCACGCAGGCGAGCAGCAGGTCGCCGCGGAGCTTAACGCCGGACTTGGCGATCGAGGCCATGGCGAGCATGCCCGCGACGCAGCCTGCCTTGTCGTCGGCCGAGCCGAGCCCGTACAGCCGGTCGCCGTCCAGGCGCGGCCGCAGCGCCTCGGCCGGCCAGTTCGCGTAGCCGACCGTGTCCGCGTGCGCGTTGACGCACAGCGTCGGGCCGCCGCCGGTGCCGCGCAGCCGGGCGAGCAGGTTCGGCCGGCCGGGCTCCACCTCGACGATCTCGATTTCCGCGCCGATGTCTGCGGCGGTCAGCCAGTCGGCGATGTACTGCGCGACCCGCCCTTCCCCCGCGCCGTCCGGGATCAGCCACGGGGTCACCGAGTCGATCTCGACCATGGCGCTGAGCAGCTCGATGACCTCAGTGCGGGTGACAGGCATGCTAGGGCTCCTTCGTGAAGTGGCAGGCCGCCTGGTGCGTTCTGGTGACGGGCAGCGGCACCGGGTCCGCGGCGCGGCATTGCTCTGGTTCGCCGAGCGCCCGGTACAGCGGGCAGCGCGGATGGAAGCGGCAGCCGGACGGTATCCGGGCCGCCGATGGCGCCTCGCCGGTGAGCAGCACGCGCTCGCGCCGCCCCGCCCTCTCCGGCACCGTCTCCGGCACTGGGATGACAGACACGAGCGCCTGCGTGTACGGGTGGCGCGGGTTCTTGATGACCTCGGTCGCGTCGCCGATCTCGACGATCCTGCCCAGGTAGACCACGGCGATCCGGTCGGCCACCACCCAGGCGAGCGACAGGTCGTGGGTGACGAAGAGGAACGACACGCCGCGGCTGTCGCGCAGGTCGAGCATGAGCCGCAGGATGCCGGCCCGCATCGACACGTCCAGCATTGACACCGGCTCGTCGGCGATGACCAGGCCCGGCTCGAGCACCATGGCGGCCGCGATCACCAGGCGCTGGCGCTGGCCGCCGGACATCTGATGCGGGTACCGGCCCGCCATGGTCGCGCCCGGGTGCAGGCCGACCTGCTCGAGCGCGGCGAGCACCTTCTCCCGCGGCCGGGGCAGGCCGTGCACGATGAGCGGCTCCGCCACCGTGTCGCCGGCGTTGAGCCGTGGGTCGAGCGACTCGAACGGGTCCTGGAAGACCATCTGGATGTCCTTGCGCAGGGCGCGCAGCGCCCGTCCCCGCGCGTGCGCGACGTCCTGACCGCGGAACAGCACCCGGCCGCCGGCCGGCTCCTCCAGGCGGGTGATGGCCTTGGCGATCGAGGTCTTGCCGCAGCCCGACTCGCCGACCAGGGCCAGGATCTCCCCGGTGCCGATGTCGAAGCTGACGTCGTCGACTGCCCGGATCAGCCGCTGGCCGCGCGGGCCACGGCGGGTCCGGTAGCTGACGGCCATCCGGTCCACGGCCAGTACCGGTGACGCTTCGCCCTGGCCGGCGTGAGTTTCCGTGGTTTCCCTGGTTTCCGTGCCCGCGGCCTGCGCGCTTGCCTGCTCGGCGGTCATCGCCCGGCCGCCAGGACGTCGGCGGAGTGATGGCAGGCGGCCTGATGGCCGGGACCGACCTCGCGCAGCGGCGGCGGGTCGGCGCGGCACACGTCGTCGGTGAGCGTGCAGCGGTCGGCGAACCGGCAGCCAGGCGGTGGGGCGAGCAGGTCAGGCGGGTGGCCGGGTATCGCCGCGACGAACGTGCGCTCGCGGCGGATGTCGGGGAAGGCGTGCCGGAGCCTGGCGGTGTACGGATGGGCAGCCCCCGTACTTAGTCCGGGAGCCGGGTTCAGTTCGCCTGTTACCGTGTCCGCTTGCATGCCTTCTGGCGCCTGCGCGGGAGCGAAGATCGTCGCGGTCGGCCCCGACTCCACGATCTTCCCCGCGTACATCACGTTCACGGAGTCGCACACCTCCGCGATCACCGACAGGTCGTGCGAGATCAGGATCATGGACAGCTCGAGCCGGCTGGCGAGGCCGCGCAGCAGGTCGAGTATCTGCGCCTGCGTCATCACGTCGAGCGCGGTGACCGGCTCGTCCGCCACGATCAGGCTCGGCCGGCAGGCGAGCGCCATGGCGATGAGCACCCGCTGCCGCATGCCGCCGGACAGTTCGTGCGGGTAGCTGCGCGCCCGGCCAGGGTCGATGCCCACGCCGTCGAGCAGCTCCGCGACCCGCTCCCTGACCTCGGCCTTCGTGGTCTTCGGCGGGTGGCAGCGGATCGGCTCGGCGATCTGCTCGCCGATGGTGAGCACCGGGTTGAGCGAGTTCATCGCGCCCTGGAAGACGACTGCGATCCGCCGCCAGCGCACCGCGCGCAGCTCGGGTTCGCTCATCGCCACCAGGTCCTGGCCGTCGAAGGTGATCTCGCCAGCGGCGATCGTCGCCTCCTGGGCGAGCAGCCGCGGAATGGCGAGGGCGAGCGTGGTCTTGCCGCACCCGGACTCGCCGGCCAGGCCGACCACCTGGCCGCGCCCGACCGTCAGGCTCGCGCCGTCCACGGCCGCCACCCGACCGCGCGGCGTGCGGTACTCGACCCGCAGGTCGCGGATGTCAAGCAGGCTCATCGTGAGCTCCTCAGCCGGGGGTTCAGCGCCTGGTCGACGCAGTGGCCGATCAGCGTGAAGGCCAGCACGACCAGCACGATGCCGAGGCCTGGCGGCAGGAAGTACCACCAGTCTTCGCGCCCGATGGCGCCGGACTCGAAGGCGAAATGCAGCATCGTCCCCCAAGAGACCTGGACGGGATCGCCGAGGCCGAGGAACGAGATGGTGGCCTCGGCGAGCACGGCGCCCCCGATGACCAGGACCGTGTTGGCGAAGATCAGCGGCAGCACGTTGGGCAGGATGTGCACGCGCAGGATGCGCAGGTCCGACGCGCCAAGTGAGCGCACCCGCGTGATGAACTGACGCGACCGCAGCGACAGGGTCTGCGACCTGACGATGCGGGCGGTGGTCGGCCAGCCGGTCATGCCGATCACCAGGATGATGATGGAGATGTTCTGCCCGAAGAACGCGGCGAGCGCGATCACCAGCGGCAGCTGCGGCAGCACCAGGAAGAAGTCGGTGACCCGCATCAGCAGGTTGTCGATCCAGCCGCCGTAGTAGCCGGAGGCGATGCCGAGGCCCGCGCCGAGCACCATGGAGATCGCGGTGGCCGCGAGCCCGACGAGGAGCGAGATGTGCGCGCCGGACAGGAACTCGCGGAACAGGTCACGGCCGAGTTCGTCGGTGCCGAGCCAGTGCTGTCCAGACGGCGCCTGGAGCACCCCGTTCGCCGACGACCCGGTGGTGCTCGAGGCGAACGGGAAGAACAGCGGGCCCGCCACGGCCAGGATGATGACGAGCAAGAACAGCGCGAGCCCGGCCCGGCCGAGCCAGTCCGCGGTCAGGGAGCGCCACACCCGGCGCGCCTCGTGTTCCCGCACTGGCTCGAGCGGCGGCTGCTCGGCGAGTAGTTCCGCGGCGATCATCTACGCCTCCCGCACTCTCGGATCGAGGACCTGGTAGAGCAGGTCGCTGACGAAGTTGACGAGCAGCACCGTCACCGCGAACACCAGGAAGGACGCCTCGATGACCGGGTAGTCCCTGTTCAGCACCGAGTTGTAGACGAGCAGGCCCATCCCGGGCCAGGAGAACACCGTCTCCACCTCGATCGCGCCGCCGACCACCATGCCGACGAGCAGCGCGGAGGAGGTCACCACGGGAAGCAGCGCGTTGCGCACCGCGTGCCGCCACAGCACCCGCCCCGGCGGCAGGCCCTTGGCGGTCGCGGTCAGCATGAAGTCCTCGGCGAGCACCTCGATCACCGACGCCCGCGCCACCAGGACGAACTGCGCGATGTTCACCACCACCAGCGTCACGGTGGGCAGGAACAGGTGCGCGATGACGTCCTCGATTCGCTGGAACGGCGACGCGTACACGGCGTTCGGCGTCTCCATGCCGAAGATCGGGAACGCGTGCACCCAGACGCCGAGCACGAACGCGAGAATCAGCCCGGTCCAGAAGGTCGGCAGCGCCCAGCCGATGACCGAGGCGGTCACGGTCGCGGAGTCGTAGGCGCCGGCCCGCCGCCGCGCCGCGATCACCCCCGCCACCGTCCCGACCACAATGGTCAGCACCGTGGCGGCGGCGAGCAGCAGCACCGTGTTGCCGAGGTACTGGCCGAGCACCGTGGTGACCGGCTCCCGGTAGGTGTAGGACATGCCGAGGTTCCCGTGCAGCAGGTCCTTCAGGTAGAAGAGGTACTGCACGGGCAGCGGGTGGTTGAGGCCGTACAGCTCGCTGATGGCGTTCGCCGTCGCCTGCGTCAGGTGCCCCGACCGCGTCAGCATGCGCACCGGGTTGCCGGGCAGCACGTGGAACAGCAGGAAGTTGAACGTGACGATCACGAACAGCGTGACGAGCAGCGACAGCAGCTTGCGCGCCAGGTAACGGAGCCGGATCATCGGTGGCCGCTTCCTAGACCGGTCGCGCATTCAGGTAGTTGTCCCTGGTGAAGTTCAAGATGATGCCGCCGGTCAGCGGGGTCCAGCCGGTCCAGGTGTCGGTCCGGTACGCCTGCAGCTTGGACTGGTACCACATGACGATGTAGGAGGCGGCGTCGTAGTAGTACTGCTGCGTCTGGTGCACCATGGCCAGCCGCTTGGCCGCGTCGATCTCCGCGGCCTGCTGGCCGTAGAGCGCGTCGTAGTGCTTGTCGGCGTAGTAGACGTCGTTGTTACCGCCGATCTGCGAGCTCAGCGGGATGCCGAGCATGTAGTCGGGGTCGTAGACGCCGGAGTCCCAGCCCCAGACGAAGATGTCCCAGTTCGGCGCGTCGGCGTTGTAGACGGTGTTGCCGAGCGAGTTGGCGTCGAGCGTGGTGAGCGTCAGCTGGATGCCGACCGCGGCGCAGGCGTCGCGGAAGATCTGCGCGGCGGCGACATCGACCGAGGTCGACTCGATGGCGATCAGCCGGAAGCTGAGCGGCTTGCCCGCCGCGTTGGTGCGCACCTTGCTGCCGCCGCGCAGCTTGTAGCCGGCCGCGTCGAGGACCTGCCCGGCCTTGGCCGGGTTGGCGTTGAGCTGCTCGGCCGCCGGGATGTCCAGGTGCCAGGCGCCGAAGCCCGACGGCAGCAGGACGCTGCCTGGGATGCCGTGCCCGGCGAGCGCGACGTCCACCAGCTTCTGCCGGTCCACCGCGTAGCTGAGGGCCAGCCGCACGTTCCTGTCCTTCAGCAGCGGGTTGCCGCCGGACTTGGGATTGTCCGAGACGTTGATGCCGATGTGGTGGAAGGAGAACGACTCCATCTCGACCGTCTTGACGTGCTGCGCGCCGGCCAGCCCGTCCCAGATCGTCGGCGGGACCTCCGGGCAGATGTCCACCGCGCCGGTGCGCAGGTTCTGCGCCATCACGTCCTCGTTGCCGAACAGGATCCAGCTGATCTTCTCCGCCGCCGGCTTGGTGCCCCACCACTGCTCGTTGCGCTTGATGGTGACCGACTGGCCCTTGTTCCAGCTGACGAAGGTGTACGGCCCGGTGCCGACCGGGTGGGCGTTGGTGAACTTCTGCACCTCGCTCGCCTTCATGCCCTGCCAGATGTGCTGCGGCAGTATCGGCACCGCGAGCCCGGGGTTGAACGCCTGCGGCGCGGAGAAGTTCAGCACCAGGGTGTGGTCGTCCGGGGCCTGCGCGCTGGTGAGCTGGGATACCCACTGGTCGTAGGAGCCGAGCTGCTCCTTGGCGATCGTCTCGAAGGTGAACTTCGCGTCCGCGGCGGTGAACGGCTTGCCGTCGTGCCAGCTGACACCCGAGCGCAGCTTGTAGGTGATCGACTTGCCGTCGTCGCTGTAGGTCCAGGAGGTCGCCAGGCCTGGCTCCGGCTTCAGCTCGATGCTGTAGTGCATGAGATTGTCGTAGACGAGGGCGAGGATCTCGTCCGCTTCCGTGCTGTAGGCGGTCAGCGGGTTCATGCTGTCCGGCTCGATCGTCCAGCCAACCCGGAGCAGGCTGGCCTTGTTGGACGTCGTGGCGGCCACGTTGGCGCACCCCTCGATCGCGGTCGCCGCGAGGGGCGCGGCCAGGGCGACGAGTCCGGTGCGCCGGAGAAAGTCGCGGCGGCTGGATAGGGCAGGCATCCTTCCGGTCTCCTCTGCTGGTCGTCGGGAACCGAGCGCTGCACGGTTCCGGCTATTTCGGTGACGTTCTGCCTGTGGAGGCGGAAGTGCCAAGGCGAAGTTAGTTTGTATACAGAGTATGCAGTAGATAATGTCTCATTTGTCAATGGCTGCCGATTAAAATCGGGTTACGCGCCGTTAACCGGCATCTCCCGCGCCAGCAGATCATCGAGCGTCTCCCGGCGGACGCCGAGCCGCGCCGCGCCGTCGGCGCAGTAGATCACCGGCGGACGCAACGCGGCGTTGTAGTTGTTGCCCATCGTGAAGCAGTAGGCGCCGGTCACCGGCACCGCGATCAGGTCGCCGATCCGGGGGTCGGCGAGCGGCACGTCGGGCGTGATCACGTCGCCTGATTCGCAATGCCGTCCGACCAGGTCCGCGAGCTGCGCCGGCCCGTCCCACCGTCCGATCACCGCGGGCGAGAAGCACTGACCGTACAGCGAGTGCTCCAGGTTGTCGCCCATCCCCCCGTCGACGGCGACGTGCGTGCGCGCGTTCCGCTTGACCGTCACCACCCGGTAGACGGTGACCGCCATCGGCGCGACGAGCGACCGTCCCGGCTCCACGATGACCTCAACGCCGCCGCCCAGGTGCCGGCGGACGGCGTCGACCAGGGCCTGCGCGTACTCGGCGATGGTTGGCGTGGTATCCGCTTTCTCGTAGCGGACGCCGAGACCGCCGCCGAGGTTGTAGACATCGAAGCGCTCACCGAGCGCGGCGAGCGCCGCCACCTCGGCCTCGAACTGGGCAAGGCTGGTGATCTGCGAGCCGATGTGCGCGTGCAGTCCGCGCAGGTCGGCGACCCCGCCGGCGCGGATCCGGCTGATCGCGGCTGGCGCCTGGTCGACGGACACGCCGAACTTGGAGGCGGAACCGCCGGTGGCCATCGCCTGGTGGGTGTGCGCGTCGATGCCGGGGCTCACCCGCAGCAGGACAGGGACCGCCGCCCCTGGGCCAGCCAGCCGTTCGATGCGGTCGATGTCGTCGAAGCCGTCCACGACGATGTAGCCGATTCCGGCGTCGAGCGCCGCCGCGATGTCGGCGTTGGACTTGGCGTTGCCGTGCATCACGACCGTTGCCGGATCCGCGCCCGCGGCGAGCGCCATCCGCAGTTCGCCCGCGCCGACCACGTCGCAGCCGAGACCCTCGCTCACCAGCACCCGGATCATCGAGACGGAGGGAAACGACTTCACCGCGAAGCACACCGCGGCGCGCGGATACCTGCTGGTCATCGCGGTGCGATACTCGCGGGCGCGCTCGCGCAGCGATCCCTCGTCGACGACGAAGGCGGGCGTGCCGAAGCGCTCCGCGATGGCGCGCAGCGAGCAGCCGCCGATCAGCAGGTCCTCCCCGTCCACCCGGGCGGAGGGCGGGAACAGCGAAAGATCAAGCACGTGCCTTGCTCCTCGGGGGTTCTGCGGGAGTTGGTGTCGTCGCAGGCGGCGTGTCAGCGGATTGCGGCTCGGCAGGTGGCGGCTCAGTGGGTGGCGGTGACCTTGGCCAGGCCCGCGGGGGCGTCCGGATCGAGGCCGCGGCGCAGCGCCGCGGCCAGGGCGAGCTGCTGACCGCGGACCGTGGCAAGGACGGGCAGCAGAATCTCGCCCGCTTCCGGCAGCGGCAGGTCGGCGCCGGGGGCGGGACCGCAGGTCGCGGCCGGCACGCCGATCCGCGCGAGCCTCGCCGCGAGTTCCGCCTCGTCCGCCGCCAACCGCTCGCCGCCGGCCACGATCAGCACCGGGAGGCCGTCGTCGAGCGCGGCGATCGGGCCGTGCAGCAGGTCGGCCGAGGACAGGCCCTCGGCGTGCACCCGGGCCGACTCCTTGATCTTGAGCGCGGTCTCAAGCGCAGCGGCGTACGCCATGCCGCGCCCGGTGACCACCAGCCGCCCTGCCCGTTCCCAGCGCGATGCGAGCGCGCGGGCCGGAGCATCGTCGGCCACCACCCGCTCGACCGCAGCGGGGAGCGCGGCCAGGTCCGCTGCCGAGACGACGCCGGGGTCGAAGGCGGCGGCGACCGCGACGATCGCCAGCATCTGGGCGGTGACGGTCTTGGTGGCGGGGACGGCGAGCTCGGGACCCGCGCCGGTGGGCAAGGTGACCTGGCACGCCCGGGCCAGCGGGCTGTCCGGCTCGTTGGTGATGGCGACGACGACGGCACCGGAGCGGCGCATGGCGGAGGCGGCCTGCACGATCTCCGGGGTGGCGCCCGACTGGCTGAGCGCCACGACCAGGTAGCCGCCGTAGTCGGCGTCCGCGCCGTACCTGGTGTGCAGGCTGGGGGCGGCGAGCCCGGCGGGCCGGCGGGAAGTCAGTTCGATCAGGTAGCGGCCGTAGACCGCGACGTTGTCCGATGAGCCGCGGGCGAGCAGCGCCGTCCCTGCTAGCGGCTCCGGCAGCGCCGCGCGGATCTGGTCAAGGAACTCGGCGTGGCGGCCGGCGAGCCGGCCGAGCACCGCCGGCTGTTCGGCGATCTCCGCGGTCATCAGCGCGCCTGGTGACATCGCATGTCCCCTTTCATCGCTCGTCATGGCTGGTCACCGCGTGGCTGCCGCCAGGGTGGTCCGGTGGCAGGGCGCCCCGGTGGTAGAGCGGGGCGGCGGCGGCCAGGGTCGCCTCGTGGCGGCAGGCGAGCCGGTCCCACCGAGCGGCGTGTGCCGGGTCGGGCAGGACGGCACCGCGGGCGGCGGACGGGGGCGCGGGCAGCGCCGCGCCGTCGACTCCGGCCGCCGCCACCATCGCGGCGCCGATCGCCGAGCAGTCGACGCGCTCCGGGTCGGGCGGGCTGACCGGCCGGCCGGTGGCGTCGGCCAGGTCGACGGCGAGCGAGGAGGCGGTCGCGCCGCCGCCTGCGAGGAACACTCCGCCCGCCACGCCGCTTGCCTGCTGAAGGACCGTGAGGCAGTGCCTGCTCTCCGCCACGATCCCGGTCTGCAGGCCGCGGGCCAGGTGACCGGGCCCGTGGCCGAGGTGCAGCCCGGTGAGCGTCCCGGCGAGGTCGGGGTCCCAGCGGGCACCCTGCTCGCCGGGCAGCAGGTAGGGCAGGAAGCTGGGCGCGTCCTCCGGGTCGACGCCGGCGGCGAGCCTGGCGAGCGCGTCCTGGTCCCCGCCGGTGAGCAGCCCGGCCAGCCAGCCGTGCGCGCTGCCGGTGGCGAGCAGGTCCATCTCCAGGCCCCAGCCGCCGAGCACCGGCATCGGGGTGATCAGGTAGCGGTGCGCCGGATCGGCGGCCGCGGTGTCGCTCAGCCCAAGGATGACGTTGCTCGTCCCCGCGATGTAGGCGACCTGGCCCGGCTCGGTGATGCCGAGGCCGAGCGCGCCGAGCACGGAATCGGCGCCGCCGACGCAGACCGGGATGCCCGGCGGCAGTCCCGCCGCCACGGCGGGGACCGCGCCGGCCAGCAGCGGTCGCCATGCCTGCGACGGTGCGATGCCGGGCAGTGCGGGCAGCCCGTCGGCGACGCCGTCCAGCCAGCTGTCCGCGGCCAGGTCGTAGCAGCCGAAGCCGGTGGCCGTCGACGGGTCGGTCAGGTACTCGCCGGTGAGGGCGCCGAACAGGTAGTCCTTGGCGCCGAGCAGGTGACTAGCCCGGGCCTTCAGCTCAGGGGAGACGGCGAACAGCCGCCGCGCCATCGGGACCAGGTACCGCCCGTCCACCCACTGCCCGGTCCGCCGGTATAGCGCGTCCGGGCCGAAGCCCTCGCGCAGCGCCGTGCCGAACTCTTCCGCCCGCCCGTCTTCCCAGGTGATCGCCGGGCCGACCGGGGCGCCCGCCGCGTCGGCCAGCACCAGTGTCGGGATCATGGCGGACAGACCGATTCCCCTCCACCGTTCGGGATCGATTTGATCGGCGAGGCTGGCGGTCACCTCGCCGACGGCGTTCAGCCAGTGCGCCGGATCCTGCTCGGCCGCGCCGGGCTCTGGCCGGTGAGTCTGGTAACCCGCGCGAGCCCTCGCGAGCACCGTGCCGTCCGCCGTCACGACCGTGCCCTTGCAGCCAGAGGTGCCGAGATCGAGCCCGGCGTAGACCGCGTCGATGTCAGGCTCCGCCGGCCGGCGGGCCGGGCCGCCGGGCCCGGGACCGCTCTGCCGTCCGGCGCTGGGGTGCGGGTTCCGGCGTGACGTCCCAGCCGTCGGTAACCGGGCCGCGCAGCAGTTCCCGTGATGTGGCGCCGGAGATGTAGAAGCCGAACTCGAGCGCCGGGTAGACCTGCACGAAGCAGTCGAAGGGCACGTCGCTGGCGTCCACGCTGAGTCCGCGCAGCCGGACGACCTGCGACCTGGCGGGCAGCCGCAGCAGCCGCCGCTCATCGGTGTCGGCCGCGCTGACCTCCAGGTACTGCTCCTCGGCGTGGTCCTCGAGCCCGTAGCGGTCGGCGAGCAGCTGGTACAGCGACCCGGTGAGCGCCTCCTTGTGCAGGTCGAGGGTGGGCGCGAGCGCGACCGGTATCACCGCGGTCTCCAGGATCTTCGGCTCGCCGTCGACCAGCCGCTGCCGGGTGATCTGCCAGACGGCATCGTCGGGCCCGAGTCGCAGGGCGTCGCGCAGCACGGGCGACGGGGCGCCGCGGACCAGCTTGAGCAGCCGGGTGCCGACGCGCGGCGGCTCCTCCTCAGACTGCCGCAGCGTGGACAGCAGCCCGCCAGACCGCCCGGGCTCGCTGATGATGCGCGGCTTGGCGAGGAACGTGCCGACGCCTTGATGCCGCCTGACCCGGCCCGCCCGCTCCAGTTCCTCAAGCGCGCGGCGCACCGTGATCAGGCTGACGCCCGCCATCTCGGCAAGCTCCCCCTGGGTCGGCAGCAGGTCACCGGGCGCGAGGTTGCCGTCGGCCACCAGGTTCTCGATGAAGGAGATCATCTCCTCGTAGCGCAGGCGCTTGCGCGGCTGCGCGGCGGCCGCCTGGCGTTCGGCTCGCACGGAGGCAAGGTCGAGCAGTGACATGACCGCTCACCCGGCCTCTGCGGCGAGCACGGGGAACACCTCGGCCGCCGCCTCGAGCGTCCGGTCCACGTCGGCGTCGGTGTGCACCAGGGAGACGAACAGGTTCTCGTACTGGCTGGGGTGGAAGAGGACGCCGCGCAGGAACATCTCCTGGTACCAGCGGGTAAAGCGGTCCACGTTCGCGTACCGCTCGGCGTCACGCCAATTCTTGATGGGATGATCGCTGAACCACACCTGAAACACGGTACCCAGCCCGTCCACGCGCACCGGGACGCCGGCGTCGGCGGCCAGCTTGCGCAGTCCCTCGGCGAGGCGGTCGCCGACCTTCCGCTGCCGCTCGTACAGCCCCGGCTCGGCGAGCAGGTCCATGGTGGCCGACACGGCGGCGCAGGCCACGACGTTGGCGTTATAGGTGCCCGAGTGGGAGTAGCGCCCCTCGGCGATCATCCCCATCACGTCCTTGCTGCCGCCGATCGCGGCGACGGGGAACCCGCCGCCCAGGCCCTTGGCGAGCGTGGTGAGGTCGGGCGTGACGCCGAACCACTCCTGGGCGCCGCCGCGGCAGAACCGGAACCCGGTAATCACCTCATCGAAGATCAGCAGTGCGCCCGCCTTGCTCGTTTCCTCGCGCAGCAGTTCCAGATAGCCGGGTTCCGGCAGGATGCAGCCGGTGTTGAAGACGGCGGCCTCGGTGATGACCGCCGCGACGTCGTGTCCGCGTTCGGCCATGACGCGCCGGAAGCTGTCCGGGTCGTTCCAGGTGAGCACGATCAGCGTGTCGGTCAGTTCGAGTGGAACCCCTGGCCCGGCCGCGACCGGCCGCGGCGCGTCGGCCGGGCCCGCCTCGGCCGGGTCCACGTGGTTGCTCCAGTAGACCGTGTCCTGCCAGCCGTGATAGTGACCCTCGAACCTGATGATGAGCCGGCGCCCCGTGTAGGCGCGGGCGAGCCGGACGGCGCTGCCGACCACCTCGCTGCCCGAGTTGGAGAAGCGGACCATCTCGATGCCCGGCACCGCCTCGACCACCTTCGCCGCGGCCTCGATCTCCAGCTCGTACGGCAGGCCGGGGCACGTCCCGAAGTCGCTGATCGCTTTCGTGACCGCCGCGGTGACCACCGGGTGCCTGTGCCCGAGGATCATCGGCCCGAGCCCGAGCAGGTAGTCGACGTACTCGTTGCCGTCCGCGTCGGTGATCCGGGATCCTGTGCCGCTTGCGATGAAGGGCGGGTAGGGCTTCCAGCCGAACTTCACCGTCCTGGCACTGCTGCCCGCGCCGCCTGGGATGACGCGGCCGGCCCGGGCGAACAGCTCCCCGGACTTCGGGGTGTGCGCCGCGTACCGCTCATCGAAGCTCACAGGACCTCCATGCCTTCGCCTACTTTGTATAATGAGTATGTGGAGATCACGATAGCGTGCGGCCGCCGGAGATGTCACTAGCGGTTCCTCCATGGTCCCTCTCTTGACTTGTCCCGCGCCCGGCGCTGGCGCGATGCTTGTCACATGCGGGTGGTGCCGGACGGTGACGGCCTCGAATGGCACAGGCGCCGTGAGGAGCAGGCGAGACGCCAGGTCACGGAGTTGGTGCCACGGCCCGGCTGCCCGATCTACGGTCTCGCGGCGCCGCCGGTCCGCCCCGTGACGCTGGACGGGACCGAGCAGGTCAACGGCGACTGGACGCAGATCACCCTCGGCTACGGCCCGCGGGACGCGAGCACCGGCCCCTACCTGCGGGTGACCACCGCGGTGACGGAAGCCGCGATCATCTCGGCGAGCCTCAACTCCCCGGGCGGAATGCAGATCATCTCCACAACCGGAATGCACGGCATCGACCCAGAGGCGGAACTGCGCCATGCCCTCCGGGAGGAAGCCGCCCGGACGGCGGCGCTCCCTCCCGGGCAGGCGACGACGCCGTCCGAGGCGCCCAGGCCGGCTGTCACCCGCGAGCGGCTGCCGGCCGGTGATGCCCTCATCGTTAGCCAGGGAACGGTCTGGGCCGCACGCCTGGTTCCCGACGACGCGGGCGGCGCGCCCGCGGCGGTCACGGTGACGATCGTCGGACGCGACGTCGCACCGGAAGACATCCGGCTGGAAACCCTGGCCGACCTGCGGGAGGCGATCGAGGGACGGACCGCGGAGATCGGGCGGATCATCGCCGAGCGCAGACGGCAGCCGCCTGTCCCGCCACCGGAACTCGAACCCGCCGAGGGAGTCGCGGCATTGCGCGCACTCGCGGACTTCATCAGCGCCGGGCGGCCGGGCCGCCCGAGTGCGGCGCGGTCAGACGGGGCTCCGCGGTCAGACGGCGGTCCGCGGTCAGATGGCGCTCCGCGGCCTCGGCGATCAACCACCTGGGACACCTGGCGGAGCAGGCGCCGTGGTTCTCCGGTGACGAGCGGCTGCGCGCGGCGGCGGTCGATGAGACGCTGCGGCACGCGATGCTCGGCGACGCGGTGCGCAGCGAGCCCGCCCAGCGTGCCTGGTCCGCGTACTGGTCCCGGCCGCGACCGCACGACCAGGGCGAGATGTGGGCGCGGCACGAGTCCCAGCTCGCACTCGAGTCCTCATGGCTGGCCGCGTGGGAGGCCTGGACACGGAACGCGTGAGGCTGCTGTGCCTGGGCTGGCGTTAGGCCGGCGCCGGCTGCCGCCAGCCGGCGCCGACCGTCCGGGGAGTGCCTCGTTCAGACAGGCCGACGGCCGTCGCGCGGGCCGAACGCGGCGATCGCATCCGCGTCGCTCGCTCGCGCGTTGAGGTACTCATCCGCCCACGCGGCGCGGTCCGGGTAGGCCGAGTCGGCGATGACGGCGGCGATGGCGGCCGCGACGTCGATCTCCACCCTGGCGAGGGTGACGGCGCCGTCGCGGAGCAGTGCGTAGTGGCCGCCAGGGCGGCCGTAGGGCATGCCGACGCTGCCGGGGTTGACGACGAGACGGCGATCGGCCAGGCGGGTGAACGGCATGTGGGTGTGCCCGCACACCACGGTCCGTACCTCGTCGGGCAGGCCAGCGAGGGCCTCGGCCCAGCGGTCGAGGCGGGTGTCGACGAGCACCACCTCGTTGTCATCGCGCGGCGTGCCGTGGCAGAAGGCCACCGGGCCGAAGCCGCGGACGTCGAGGATGACCGGGTGCGGCAGGTCCGCGAGCAGCCCGACATGCTCGGGTGCCAGTTGCGCCGCGGCCCAGGCGTCGACGGGGTAGGCCTCCTCCGCCGGGTACTCGCCCCGTGCCATGGCCACCAGGTCGCGGTCTGCGTTGCCGCGCACAAGCACGACGTTGTCCAGGCTGCTGAGCCGGTCGAGCACCTCCGTCGGCTGCGGCCCCGCGGCGTGGTCGCCGCAGACCACGATCCTGTCGGCCGCCCGGACCTCGGGCAGCGCGAGGACCGCGTCGAGAACCGGCAGCACACCGTGGATGTCGGCGAGGACCGCGACGCTGTCGATCATGCTGTCATCCTCGCACCGGTCCGGGCGTCAGGGACGCGCGCTCTGCTCTCAGCAGCGCGGCTCAGCCCTCGGTGGGGAGCTTGCCGCCCGGATCGCGGGTGCCGGCGGCGTAGGCGCTCACGATCGACGCGGGCAGCACCGGCCGGAACACCGCCAGGGACAGGGCGAGTGCCGCGTAGTAGCCCACCAGCCAGGTGAGTTCCGCGAGGCGTTCCCTGCCGAGCCCGGCGAGGCCTGCCGCGTAGTCGTCGTCGGTCAGGGTCCGCTCGGCGGCCATGGCCCTGGCGAGGCGGCAGACCAGTGCCTCGTCCTCGCTGAGGCCGTCGGGGACCCGGCCGGTCAGGACCTCGTTCACCTGCGCCTGGCTGAGGCCGAGCTTGCGGGCGGCGGGCTCGTGGGCCAGCCGTTCGAAGTCGCTGCGCAGCTCGCCCGCCACGCTGAGGATGCCGAGTTCGCGCTCCCGCCCGGACAGCAGCGCGCTGAAGCGGATCGTGGCGCCGACCCGCTGCATCGCGTTGCCGACCTCCGGGGTGAGCAGCATGACGGCGAACGGGCCGACAAGCCGGCCGCCGGAGTCGACGATCGGCACGGTCCCCGCCTGGCTGGCCCGCGGACCGCCGGTGATCCCCGCGTAAACCTCGCGCTGAGCGTCGTCCAGGTCTGCCGGGGAGATCAGCTCGAGCCGCGACGGCAAGTTCTCGAACGGCGGCGCCTCGCCGGCCGGTGTCTCTTGCGTCATGTCCGTGTCCCGCGTCAGGCGATGGTGTTGCGCAGCGAGCCGACGCCGGTCACCTCGACGGTGACCACGTCGCCCGACTTCAGGAACAGCGGCGGGGTGCGGCGGGCCCCCACGCCGGACGGCGTGCCGGTGAGGATCAGGTCGCCGGTCCGCAGCGCGGTGAACTCGGAGATCGTGGCGATGAGCCTTGGGATCGGGAAGATCAGCAGGTCGATGGTCGAGTCCTGGACCTTCAGCCCGTTGACGGTGGTGGAGATGGACTGCGCGGTGATGTCCACCTCGTCGGGGGTGACCAGGTACGGGCCGACCGGCGTGCACGCGTCCCAGGCCTTGCCCTGCATCCACTGGTGCGTCTTGTACTGGTAGTCGCGCATGGACACGTCGTTGGCGACGGTGTAGCCGAGCACGTGGTCGAGCGCGTCCGCCTCGGCGATGCGACGTCCCGGCGTGCCGATCACCACGGTGAGCTCACCCTCGTAGTCGACCTGGGCGGACTCGGACGGCAGCTCCACCGCGCTGAACGGACCGGTCAGGCTGCTCGCGAACTTGGGGAACAGCACCGGGTAATCGGAGTCGCTGCGCCCGGTCTCCTCGATGTGCGCCTTGTAGTTCAGGCCGACGCAGAACACCCGGGCTGGGTTCGGCACCACGGGCCGCAGCTCCGCGTCGGCGGCGGAGAACGCGTCGGCGGTGCGCCGCTCGGCGGCCGCGAGCACCTGCGCGGTGGTGGCGTCGCCGAGCTCGGTCAGGCCGGCGAGGGGGACGAGCAGGTCACCCTGGAGCTCGGCGACGACCGGCGCGCCGGTCTTGTCGAAGGTGGACGCATAGCGCATGGCTCAGCCCTCTCGGTCGGTGATCAGCTACGTTCCCGCCGCGCGCAGCCGGCCGACTCCGGCGCACTGTGGCAGCGGGCCGACTATAGCCTCATGCGCTGCCGGTCTATGCGGCAGGTGGGGCCGCGAACCGGGCGACGGGGACACGCCGCGGCGCCGTTCAGCCGGTCGCGGTCGCCTCGAGAGTGACGTGCCCCGTTCCCGTCGAGATGAAGCCGGCGACGCAGCCGCGGGAGTCAGCGACCTGCCACGCGTCGCCGACATTTCCCTTGACCTGCCGGGAGTCACCGGGGCCGAGGGTAACGAGCAGTTGCCGCTTGCCGCGATAGTCCAGCCAGTACACAAGCAGCCTGGTCGTGGTCCTGTCGGTGAATGTGATGTTCGCCGCCCGGCCGTTGGCGGAGTGAGGGATGGCCGAGCACGTGCGCTCGGCGACCCCGACGGCGACGGCCCGGTACGGCGCCCTGACCGCCGCCGGGCTGGCTGAGGGCGAGGCCGAACCCGACGCCTTCGGCGCCGCCGTGTGCAGGCTGCCGCCGAGGGCGAGCCACAGTCCGACGCCCGCCGCCGCGAGGACCGCCACGGCCGCGGAAACCGTCATCGTCCTGCTCAGGCGCGGACCCCGCCTGGCGGCACCGCGAGCCGGCGCCGCGCGCGACGCCGCTGCCCCGTCCCGGCCGCCGCCTGGTCTGGCCGCCGCCGCCCTCACCGCGCCGTCCGCGCCGTCCGCGCCCCGACCTTGCCGCCCGACGGGGGTCAGTCCCGCCGCGGGCGACTCCGAGGTGCGCGTGTCGTGCCGCGGCTCCGCCGGCGTGATCGCGCTGACCCGGCCACCTGGAAGGCCGGCGAGCAGCGACTCGGGCAGCCAGTCGTCCCAGAGCCTGGCGTCATCGAGCTGCGCGAGCAGGTCTCGCGGCGCAGCCCGCTCCGCGGGCTCCTTGCGCATGCACCACTCGATGAGCGGCCGCAGCTCGGCGGGCACCCGCGACAGGTCAGGGCTCTGCGTCACGATGCGCTCAAGCACCATCGTGGTCATCCCACCGTAGAACGGCGGCAGGCCGGTGGCGGCGAAGACGAGCACGCCGCCCAGGCTGAACATGTCGCTCGCCGGGCCGATGTCCCGGCCGATGGCCTGCTCGGGTGACATGAAGTCGGGCGACCCGACGATCCGGTCGGCCAGCGTGAGCACCGTGTTCTGCGTCCCCCTGGCGATGCCGAAGTCGATCACCCGCGGCCCGTCGGCGGCGAGCAGCACGTTCGACGGCTTGATGTCCCGGTGCACCAGGCCCGCGGCGTGCACGGCGCCGAGCCCCTCGGCGAGGCCCGCGGCGAGCGCGAGCACCGACCGTGCGGGGAGTGGTCCGTGACTCTCGACCGCCGCGGCGAGCGACGGCCCCGCGACGTAGGCGGTGGCCAGCCAGGGGACAGCCCCGTCCACGTCCGCGTCCGCCACCGGCGCCGTGTACAGGCCGTTGACGCGACGGGCCGCGTCCACCTCGTTCCTGAACCTGGTACGGAACTCCGGGTCCTCGGCGAGCTCGGGGCGGATCACCTTGACCGCGACAAGCCGCCCGCCCGCCGAACGGCCGAGGAAGACGTCACCCATTCCGCCGCTGCCGAGCCGCCCGGTCAGCCGGTAGGGCCCGATGACCCGCGGGTCGGTCGACCGCAATTGTTCTGGCACGCGAAACCCCCGCCCCGGTCATTCCGCCGCGATGACGATGACAAAAGGATTGATACAGAACGGTTGGTGCTGACTCCGCACAGGAACCCCGTCCCCCTGCGGGCAGTACCTAACATATCGGCACATTCCGGCGAAAGCGGCCCTGCGCCCGATACCGTAGCGCCGAAAAGCGACAGAAAGAGAGCGAGCCGGCATGGCAGCCATCGTCGGAGGGGACCAGCGCCCGTATCCCGCGGCCGCCCCGGGCATAGTGCTGAGAAACACCGTGCTCAGGGACACGCTGCTCGCGCCCGACGCCCAGCCTCGGGTCGCCGCCGACTGTGAGGCGCTGGTTGACCGCGAGGTCGCGGAGATGTCCGGTGTCACCGGCGCCGCCGTCAGGCTCGCCTACCGGACGGTGCGGACCTTCGACGCGGGCCACATCCGGGTCATGATCGAGAGCCTGCTCCCCGACGTGGCGGACGCTCTCCAGCCATGGTGGACGGCGTTCGCGACGAAGTCGGGCGCCGAAGCCGGGGACTTCGGCGCGTATCTCGCCAGCCGCGAGGACGAGGTGGCCGAGGCGTTGCTCGGGATCACCGACGAGCGGCGCAAGTTCTCACACCGGGCGACGATCGTCAAGGCCTACAACACGGTCAGGCCGAGCGCCGTCAAGCATGTGAAGGTCGCCTTGCCCGCACTCGGCCGGCTGGTGCAGCAGCACGCAGCGTGAGACTGCGCATACCTAAACATACCTACCTTTAGCCGATGGCGGAGTCTCAGCGGAGACCCCCGGGTAGGGTGACATGGTTGTGACGGGATCTGGCCTAATTTTCGACGATCGCTACCGCCTGGACGAGCAGATCGCGGCCGGGGGCGTCGGCCAGGTGTGGCGGGCGACCGACCTGCTGCTCGAACGGCCGGTAGCGGTCAAGGTGCTGCGGCCCGAGTACGCCGACCACCCGGACACGCTGGAGCGGTTCCGCAAGGAGGCTAGGCACGCGGGCGCGCTGAGTCATCCGCGCGTCGCCCAGGTCTACGACTTCGGCCACGCCGGGCCCAGCGGATCCCCGTACCTGGTGATGGAGTTCGTCGACGGTCCCTCCCTCGCCGACCTTCTCCTCGATGGCCCGGCGGATGCCGTGTTCGCGCTCGACGTGGTAGCGCAGGCAGCGGACGGGCTGTCGGCCGCGCACCGGGCGGGGCTTGTACACCGCGACGTCAAGCCGGGCAACATCCTGATCGGCCCGGAGGGGCGGGTCAAGGTCACCGACTTCGGCATCGCGCACGCGGTCGGGCAGACGCCGGTGACCGATCCGGCGCTGGTCATGGGCACGTCACAGTACCTGGCACCAGAGCGGATCGCCGGCGGGCCTGGAACGCCGGCGAGCGACCTGTACTCCCTGGGCATCGTGCTGCACGAGTGCCTGACCGGGATGCCACCCTACGACGGGACCCCGGCCGAGGTGATGGCGAGCCACCTCTACCTGCCGCTGCCGCCGCTGCCCGCCAACGTCCCTCCCGAGCTCGACGCCCTGGTCGCTGGGCTGACCGCCAAGGACCCTGGGCGCCGGCTCCGCGACGCGCGGGAGCTGGCCGGGCTCGCCTCACGGCTGCGCGACTCCATCGCCGAGGGCAACGCCCTCGTGTCCGGGCCCACCGGGCCGCGCCTGTATGAGCCGGGCCCCGCCGCGCCGGCCAGCTGGAACCGGGGCGAGCCTGTCGTCTGGGACCTGGGCACTCCCGTGGCCGCCAGCGGCGGCCAGACGGCGGTCACCATCGCGAGCGCAGGTGGCCTGCACGGCCACACCGCGCTCGCCGGCGAGCGGACCACTCCGCCGTTCCCGCCCGATCCGACCGGCGGCCTGCTCCTTGACGGCGCTGCCGACCCGGCGGGCAGCGACGTGGACGCCGTGGCGCGGCGCCGCCAGCGGCGCGCGGCGGCGATCCTCGGCGCCGGCGTGATCCTGCTGGCCATCGCCGGCCTGACGGGCCTGCTCGTCTCCGGCGTGCTCGGCGCGCCCGGGGCGAAGCGGCCGCCTGCCAGCCCGGCGGTCGGGACCGCCTCGGCGGCCCACCGCACCGCGCCCGCCCGCGGCTCCAGGAGCGCGTCAGCACCTGGCGGCGTGATCGCACCGTCCGCCACGACGTCAGGGACGCCGAGCGGCCGCGCCAAGCACGGCAAGGGCGGCAAGTCCGCGTCCCCCTCCCCCAGTGCGACCGCGCGCCCAAGCGGCAGCCCGACCCCGAGCCCGAGTTCGCCAGGCACCCACTCGACCAGCCCACCCGACACGCCGTCGGCGTCCGGCACGCCGAGCACCTCGCCGTCCGCGGTCCCATCCGCTTCCCGGTCGAACTGCATACTCGGCATCTGCCTCTAACCGGTCGCGCGCTTAGCCCGATCCCGCAGGAGAAGGCCTCCATCCGCCGCGCGGCGCACCAGAATGGCGTAACGCGAGAAACACGGCCGCAGCGCGGCGAGCCAGGATCGGACCGGGCCTAGAGCCAGGGGGGCAGCGCGGGGGCGGCGGGCAGGGCGGCGCCAGTATCGGCAGTACCAGTGCGGCCGGTCAGGTAGCCGGCCAGGCCGGCGAGCGTTGCGCTGACCGGGACCGGGGTGCCGGTGCCCGCCACCTCCCAGGTGTGACCGGTGTCGGTGGCGGTGACGGCGAGCGCCGGGCCGCCGCCCGTGGCCGAACGGCGGGATGTCACGTCGTCGAGCAGCGCCGTCAGAAAGCCCGCGGGCAGGTCGCCCCAGGTGGTGCCGGCGCGCAGGTCGACCGCGTGGATCCAGACCTCGCGGTCGCGCATCCACGGGATCTCGCTCGCGGACCTGGTGAGGCCCTGGGCGGTGATCACCGTCGCCTCCCACGCCGGGCCGTCGCGGAGTCCGTCGAGATCGGCGGCGAGCGCCTGGGACGAGGAGGAAATCCAGGCGCGCAGTTCCGCCGCCGGGAGCCTGGCACCCGCCGCGATGTCGGCCTCGCGCTGCTCCGTCGAGGTGTACATCCGCCGTTCCTCGCCGGTGCGCGCCCAGTGGACCAGGTTGCGCAGCGCGTCGGCGTTGGCGGCGATGTGCGCGAGCAGGTAGCGGCGATTCCAGCCGGGCAGCGCCGTCGGCTCGCCGAACGCGTCGTCGGACAGCCCTGCCACGTCACCGAGCAGCCTGCGCGTGCCGTCGTGCATCCAGGTCAGCGTCTGTTCCGGCTTCATCGGTGTCGCTCCTCTTGCTCGTGACGGTTTCGTCAGCTGTCCACGCCGAAGGGCTCGGCGCGAGCGGGCAGGATCTTCCCTGTCACCTCGCCGAAGCCGATGCGGCCGCCGAACTCCCCGGGTGCGGTGGCGGTGATGGTCACCGTGTCGCCGTCGCGCAGGAACCCCCGCGGCTCTCCCCCGACGGTCACCGGCTCCGCGCCGCCCCAGGTCAGCTCGATGAACGCGCCGCGCTGCGACCGGGCGGGACCGGAGACGGTGCCCGAGGCGAACAGATCGCCGGTGCGGGTGGCCGCGCCATTGACCGTCATGTGCGCGAGCATCTGGGCCGGTGACCAGTACATGCTGGCGTAAGGCGGCCGGGAGACCACCTCGCCGTTCCACTCCACCGCCAGGTCGATGTCGAGCCCCCAGTCCTCTGACTCGCGCAGGTACGGCAGCGGTTGGGGATCCTGGCCAGGCAGCGGGACGCGGGCTGCCTGCAGCGCAGCGAGCGGCACCACCCAGGGCGACACGGAGGTGGCGAACGACTTGCCCAGGTGCGGCCCGAGCGGCACGTACTCCCAGGCCTGCAGGTCGCGCGCGGACCAGTCGTTGACGAGTACGGCGCCGAACACCCGGTCGCCGAACGCCCCGGTCGGCACCGCGGTGCCGACCGGGGAGCCAACGCCGATCACGAAACCGACCTCGGCCTCGATGTCGAGCCTGATTGACGGGCCGAAGACCGGCACCGGGTCATCGGGCTCCTTGCGCTGGCCGGACGGCCGGACGATGCCGGTGCCCGAGACGACGACGGTGCCGGCCCGGCCGTGGTAGCCGACCGGCAGGTGCTTCCAGTTGGGCATGAGCGGCTCGGCGTTCGGCCGGAACAGGCGGCCAAGGTTGGCCGCGTGATGCTCGGAGGCGTAGAAGTCCACATAGTCGGCGACCTCGAACGGCAGCCGCAGCTTCACCTCCCGCAGCGGGTGCACCGCGCCAGGCGGCAACTCCCCCGCCATGATCAGCTCGGTTATCCTGGCCCGGGCCGCCGCCCAGCGGGCCGGCCCCTCGGCCATGAACGGGTTGAGCGACGGCGCGGCGAACGCGTCGTCGCGCAGCGCCGCATGGAGGTCGATGACGCTGTCCGCCACCCGGACCCCCGCACGCGGCCGGGCGTTCGCGGGCGAGAACACCCCGTACGGGAGATTGTCCAGCCCGAACAGCGAGCCGTCCGGGATCTCGATCGTGCTCACGCGTAACCCCCTCTCATCGCTCCCGTCACCATCTCACGGCGGCCTGCCAGCATGACGAGGCCCCGCGGCGCTCGCGCCGCGGGGCCTCGTATCCGTACTTCCTGCCGCTATTCCACCGGCTCGGCTTCGACCGGATCGAGCGTGACGACCTGGGCTCGGGTGCTGCTGCCGAGCGCCCAGAACAGGACGCCGACCAGGGCGAAGCAGAGCACGGGGACTGCCTCGGTGAGCAGGTAGATCCACTTCTGCGACGGGTCCCAGCCGGATGGCGCGTAGTTCGAGCCGAACCAGGAGTCGCCGAGACCCGGCGCGATCAGCTGGATGGTGGCGATCACGATCAGCGCCACGAGCAGCACCGTCAGCGGCCTCATCCACGGCATGCGGAACGGCCGGGCGACCTCCGGGTGCGACCGGCGCAGCTTCCACACCGCCGGGTAGATGCCCAGGTAGCTGATGAGCGTGGTGGAGATCGTGACGCCGAGCACCGCACCGAAGTACTTCGCGGCGTTGCCGCTCGTGATGGTCTCGGCGAGAACCACGATGCCGGTCGCGACGATTCCGCTGAAGATGTTCACCCGGACCGGCGTGCCGAAGCGCGCGCTGATCACGCCGAGGAACCGCGGTCCAGCGCCGTCGTAGCAGGACACCGCGAGCGCGCGGTCCGACCCCATGATCCAGGTGACGCCCGAGGTCAGCAGGCACAGGATGAACAGCACCGCGCCGACGCCGGCCAGGACGGTGCCCGCGCCGCTCAGCGTGGGGGTACCGTCCTTGGCGATGGAGCCGCCATACACGGTGAATACGTCCTTCATCGCGTCGGCGAACCCGCCGAAGTTGGTGACCGCCGTGGCGGGCAGGACGATCAGGATGCCGAGCACCGGCAGCGCGTACAGCAGGACGCTGGCCCCCGCCGACCGCGCGATCGCGAACGGCACGTCGCGCTTGGGGTTGGTCATCTCCTCGCCGGCGCTGCTCGGCAGCTCGAAGCCGACGTAGTTGAACAGCAGCACGCCGACAAGCGCGACGAAGCCGGCGTAGGACGGCTTGTAGGCGCTGCCGCCGAGGCCGTGCACGCCGTGCTTGGCGGCGTAGATGGCGCACGAGACCGTGAACAGGCCGAGCAGGGCGAACCGCGCGAACGCGCCGGCCGTCGGCAGCCACTTCGCCTGCGAGAACGACAAGATGGCCGCGAGCACGGAGACCCAGACGAAGACGAGCGCGACCACGTAGAACCACATGGTCGACAGCGGGTTCCCGTTGTGGAAGAAGACCTCGATGGCGCCGACGCAGGCGCCCGCGAGGGTGCCGCCGATCCAGACCGGGTTGGTGATCCAGTACAGGAAGTTGTTGACGGCGCCGACGAGGCGGCCGAAGGCGAGCCTGGTCCAGAAGTACGGGCCGCCCTCCTGCGGGAACGCGGAGCCGAGTTCGGCGAACAGCAGCGCCTGCGGCACGAAGAAGGCGATGGCCAGAATCAGCATCCAGGTGAAGGCCTCACCGCCGCTGCTCGCCACGGAGGCGATCGTGTCGACGCCGACGATCGTGCAGATGAGAAAGAACAGGATGTCGAAGCGGCCAAAATGCCGCTGCAGCTTGGCGCGCTCGGCAGCGGCGGCAGCGGTGGTCTCGAGTAGGGCCATGCGGGGTGACTCCAGGGCAGGGGAACCATTTCAACCTGTCCCTCGTCTTTGAGGTCCAGCCCGCGGGCGTCGTCAGGATGAAAAAGGTTCAGTTGACAGTCGCCATAGTCTCCCGAACATGCGTTTCAAGCAGGTTAATTTACATTTCTCTATGATCACACTATTGGCCAGCAATCTTCACTTCAGTCACACGAGTCACATCTGTACGCTGGCCAGGCACTATTCCGGCTCGCGCCTCCGCCTCCTTGATGACGCGCTCCGCCTCGGCGCAGTCCATCCAGCCCCGGACGTCGGTCGACTTGCCCGGCTCAAGCTCCTTATAGATGTCAAAGAAGTGGCCGATCTCGTTGAGCAGGTGACGCGGCACGTCGGACAGGTCCCTGATACGGCCCTTGCGGACGTCGTGAGCGGCAACGCCGAGCAGCTTGGCATCCGGGCCGCGCTCGTCGTTAAGCCAGAACACCGCGATCGGGCGCACCGTTATCAGGCAGCCGGGAAAGGTGGGCTCGTCGAGCCAGACCAGGACGTCAAGCGGGTCGCCGTCTTCGGCCAGGGTCTGCGGGATCTTGCCATAGTCCAGGGGGTAGACCGTCGAGGTGAACAGCATCCGGTCTAGCCTGATGCGCCCGGTCTTGGGGTCGATCTTGTACTTGTTGCGCGATCCCTGCGGGGTCTCAACGATGACCTCAACGTCCATAACACCGGCTCCTTCGACGGCTGCGGCCCGGCATTGCGACACATGGGGGTTCGCGGTCGGGACTTGGCTACAGGTCCGCCGCAGGCATACCCCGCAACGCACCACTCACACCATAGACATATCCCGTTAAACAAACCATCACCAGTCTCAGGCGATGGGCGGTGTTAAAAGATGCGGAATTCCTCGTCGATGACGCGCGGAACGTGGCGCGAGGCGCCCGCCCTCCCGGCATCGGAGCCCGGCGTCGTCCCGCACCACTCGCCGGCCCTGCGGGCCCGATCGGCCATGCCGAAACCGTCCGCGTCATCCCCGCCGAACAGCTCGGACAGGATGCCTTCCTCGCGCCCGAACACGAGCCTCATGATGTCTCGCACCGCCCGCACCTCCTTGGTCATCCCGGGTTCACGGCACGTCCTAATCTCACGATATAACGCAATCATGGCGTCCGCCACCCGCCGGGGAAGAGCACCTTCCCGGTGGGCGGTAAAATCAACAACTGCGGCCAGATGATGCCCTGGTGCGAAGCCGCGACGCTTCGCGAACCGCCGTCCCGTCCTCGCCTGCACGGTGCGCGGCTAATGGCTTCTAGGTCCGAAGTTCGTGACTGAGGAGTCGTTCCGCATGCCTGAGCCTGCTGCCTCACGCCAGATGTCCATGCCCGATGCCGTCGACCTCGTGGCCGGCCCCGCCGCGCCGCGCCGGGCCCGGCTGGTGCCGCCACGGGCGGACGCCCAGACCATCATCGCGATCTTCGTCGGCGGCGCGCTCGGCACCCTGGCGCGCGCCGCACTGGCCGAGGCGTTCCCGCATTCCGCCACCGAGTGGCCGTGGCCGACCTTCGCGGTGAACATCGTGGCGGCCCTGCTGCTCGGCTACTTCGTCACCCGGCTGCAGGAACGGCTCCCGCTGTCCAGCTACCGCCGGCCACTGCTCGGCACGGGCGTGTGTGGCGGCCTTTCCACGTTCTCCACGATGCAGGTGGAGATCTTGAAGATGCTCAGCGCGCACGCCTACGGCCTCGCCGCCGGCTACACGACGGCGAGCGTCGCGGCGGGCTACGCGGCGGTGCACCTGGCGACCACACTGGTGCGCAGGGTTCGGGTGCGCCGGTGAACGCGCTCGTCTGGGCCGCGGTGGTCCTCATCGGCGGCACCGGCTCTGTGCTGCGGTTCTACGTGGACGGCCTCGTCTCCTCGGCGTCGGGGCGCGACTTCCCGTACGGCACGCTGGTGGTGAACCTGTCCGGCGCGGTGGTACTCGGGCTGCTCACCGGGCTCGCGCTCGGCCACGACGCGGCGCTGCTCGGCGGAACGGCCGCGGTCGGCTCCTACACCACCTTCTCCACCTGGATGCTGGAAACGCAGCGGCTCACCGAGGAGCGCCAGTACCGCAGGGCGGTGGCGAACATCGCGGTCAGCCTGGTGCTCGGGGTGGCCGCCACCGCGCTCGGCCGGCTGATCGGCGGCGCCCTGTGAACGGCGGCCCAGTGAACGGCGACGCCATCAAGCTGACCAGCTACTTCGGCGAGCGTCAGCGGACCGCGGGCCGGTTCGCGGCCGACGCGCTGCTCGACCTGTACGGGCGGCACGAGATCGCTACCAGCGTCCTGCTGCGCGGCGCCGAGGGGTTCGGCGCGAGCAGGCATCCGCGCACCGACCGGACGTTGACCCTGTCCGAGGACCTGCCGCTGATCGCGGTCGCGGTCGATACCCGCGCCAGGATCGAGCCGCTTGTCGAGCAGGCCGCGCGGCTCACCGGGACCGGGCTCGTCACCCTGGAACGGGCACGCCTGGTGCGCGCGGGCGACGGCGAACCGGTACCGCGCGAGGACGTGCACGAGCAGACCAAGCTCACCATCTACCTGGGCCGCCAGGAGCGGGTGTTCCGCGTCCCCGCCTTCATCGCCGTCTGCGACCTGCTGCACCGGCGAGGAGTCGCGGGTGCCACGGCGCTGCTCGGCGTGGACGGCACCGCACACGGCCGCCGCGAACGCGCCGCCTTCTTCAGCCGCAACGCGGCGACGCCGATGATGGTGATCGCCGTCGGCTCGGGGCAGCGGATCGGCACGGTGCTGCCCGAGCTCGGCGCGCTTCTCCGCCAGCCGCTGCTGACGCTTGAGCGGGTCCGGATCTGCAAGCGGGACGGGCAGTCCCTCTCGGTGCCTGCTAGCACTGCGCCGCCCCCCGTCAACGCCACCGTCGCAGGCACCGACGCGACAGGGCTGCCGCTGTGGCAGAAGCTGATGGTGTACACGTCGGAGGCGGCACTGCACGACGGCCAGCCGGTGCACCGGACCATCCTCCGCCGGCTGCGGGCCGCGGGGATCAGTGGCGCGACCACCCAGCGCGGCGTCTGGGGCTTCCACGGCGACCACGCACCGCACGGGGACCGGCTGCTCCAGCTTGGCCGGCACGTCCCCGTGGTCACCGTCGTGATCGACTCCCCCGCGCGGATCCTCGCCGCCTTCGCCATCATCGACGAGCTGACCCGCGAGCAGGGCCTGGTGACCAGCGAGACGGTGCCCGCGATGCGGCCGGCCGGCGGGGCCTGACCAGCCGCGCGCTACCTCTGGTGCGGGTTGCCGAGATAGGGAAACGAGCCCAGCGTGTCGGTGTGCGGACTGAGTCCGGTGGGCGGCGCCTCGTTCTTGGTGAGGAATGCCACCCGGATGTTGATGACGTCCTCGGTGAACATCCTGCCGTTGGGGTACGCGGCCGGCCGCGCGGGATCGAAGCGCAGCACGTCAGGAAGGAGGCCGTGCTCGTCGAGCGCGGCGATCGCCTCGTCGGGGGTGTAGCCGCCGGTGTGCCCAAGCAGGTGGACGAACTGGTCGGTCCACCGCGCCCGGTCGTTGACCGGCTCGCTCGCGTTGTACTCCTCCTTGGTCTCGTCGGTGTTGAAAAAGCTGCTCACCGAGGGATGGCCCGCCCGGTCCACGTGCAGCAGTTCACCGTCGGCCCATACGCTGCAACGGCCCCAGACATGCAGCTCGGGGCTCGGCGTGAGCTCGGCGGTCGGCAATTCGATCGCCATGGAGAACACGTTGGCCTCGGCATTGGAGTCGACGCCGGTCCACGGGGACGTCCCGCCGAGGTGCGGAGCCGTGAAGTTCCGGCCGCCGCTGGTGTCGAAGAGGTTCTGCACGCCGTCGTAGTCGAAGTAGAACGCGTCGCTCCGGCTGCCCGCGAAGATCTTGGTGTCTCCGGCGGTCACGAACTCGGCACGCGGCCCGAAGGACACGCCGGCCCCCTCGACGATCCTGTCACCCACCGCGTCCGGGTCCCGCGCGGCGCGGCCCGTCGCCTTCAAGACGCTGAACGTCTGGGCGCCGTCGGGTCCCGGCGGGGCGAAGACCCAGCTGAAGGCGATATCGGTCAGGTAGTCGCCGTCGTTGTCGATGTTCAGCCGGTAGACGGCGTGCGGGTGCAGGGCATCGGCGTTGGGATTGGCGTTGAGGATCAGCACCGTCCGCTGCGGGCTGCCGGGGACCCCGAACGCGTACAGGTCACACAGATCGAGCCGCTGATCGCCGAGTGGCGGCCCCAGGCTGAGGCCGGTGAAATGATTCGACATGACCCGTTTTCTCCCTTGGGCAACAAGGACCGCTGGTATCGCAGCGGTATCGTGAGCCCCGCCCACCTCAGATCAAATACCCGCCAGGCCGATCGGCTCAACGAAGGCGCGCGCGACACGGCCGCCAACGGTTGCACCGCGTGTCCCTAGGCGCCTCCGGCGCCTCTGTCGTCAGCCGCCTCCGGCGGCCCTGTCGTCACCCGCCTCCGGCGGCCCTGTCGCTAGCCGCCTCCGGCGGCGGTGAGCGAGTCGCCGAGCGCGGTGCGCCAGTAGAGCACGTGGCGGCCGGAGCGGCGGCGCGCGACGACTCCCGCGTCGAGCAGGATCCGCAGATGGTTGCCGACCGCGCCGACCGGCAGTCCCGTGCTCGCCGCCAGGTGCGTGGTGCCGAGCGGCTGGTCGAGCAGCCGGAGCAGCGCGGCGCGGTTCGCGCCGACCAGCCGTTCCAGGCCGCCGCGCCGTACGGCGTCGCCAGGCGCGAGCCGGCCGGCCACGGGATAGTAGATCGCGTAGCGCACCGGCTCGGTCCAGCCGACCCAGCTCGCGTTCGAGGTGACAGGGATGAACGACAGCTCGGCGTCCCCAGGCAGCACCCGGGTGGGCCGGTCGAATCGGTTGATCCGCAGCTGACCGTCCCCTGCCCACTCCCGGTTGCGACCGAGGTCGCGCAGGACCGCGGCCCAGCCGTGCCTGGCAAGCTGCCCGGTGCGGGCCACGATGTCCGCGCGCAGCAGCCGCTCCCGCCGCGGCCAGTCCGTCGCGAGGGTATGCGTCCAGATCCAGTCCATAACGGTTGCGGCCTGCTCAGTCAGTCCCGCCATCTCAAGCGAGCCCGGCAGCGGGCCGGCCATCGTGTCCCGCAAGTCGACGCGGAGCGCCTCGTCGGAGGTGGCCGCCACGCGGGCGAGTTCGTCGGCGAACGTCGCCTCGGGCGCGGGCGGCGGTGCCGCCAGGTAGTTGGCGATCCAGCCGGGCTGGTCGCCGCGGCGCGGCCGGAAGCTGTTGGCGATCAGGTCCCTGCGGACGGGACGCTCGTCGAGCATCGCCTCGAACGCCACGTGGTGCGCGCCGTGGAAGGCACGCGCGGCCGGGTCGGCCGGCTTGACAAGCGCCTCGAGCGCGCAGACCACCTCCGCCTTCTGCGACACCGCGAACCGCGCCCTCGCGAGCAGGTCGGAGTCCACCCGCCAGGTGCCCATGCCATCTCCCTTCCGCTGCCGCCCCCGCTGTCCGCCGCTCCCCCGCCATCACCATCGACGTTTCGCGTATCTGCGAAAGATTAGCGCGCACCCGTTCCGCTGCCGCAGACTCGCCGGGTGCGTACCTACCGGGAGCTGTTCGCCGTACCCGAGTTCCGTGCCATCTTCGCCGCCCAGTGCCTGGCCAACGCCGCCGCCGCGGCGAGCAGCCTGGCCCTCGGCACCATTACCTACAACGCCACGGGCAACGCGGTGCTGACCGGCCTGTCCATGTTCGGCGGGCCGCTCATCCGGCTCGCCGCCTCCTGGTTCACGCTGTCCGCGGCGGACCTGCTGCGGCCACGGCAGGCGCTGATGGCCGTCGCAATGGTCATGGCCACGGCGAACCTGCTGCAGGCGGTGCCTGGGATGCCGTGGGGCGCGCGGTTCGCGTTGCTGGCGCTGCCGTGGATCGCGCTGGCGGCGACCAGCGGGTCGATGCTGGCGCTGGTCTCCGACATCCTGCCGCCAGGTGGCTACGTCTTCGGGCGGGCGACGATCAACCTCGCGGTCGGCGGCATGCAGGTAGCCGGGTACGGGCTCGGCGGGCTGCTGCTGACGGCGCTGACCACGTCGGGACTGTTCGTCGTCGCGGCGTGCGCGGCAGCGGCCGCCATCGGCGTGGTGCGCCTCGGCATCGGTGACCATCCGCCGCGGGTCACCGGCCAGCGCCTGCTGCGCCGCTCTCGCAAGGTCAACCGGATGCTCCTCGGCTCCCCGCTGCTGCGCCCGCTGCTGCTCGCCGGCTGCTTGCCGAACGGCCTGGTCGTAGGCTGCGAGTCGCTGTTCATCCCGTTCGGCGCCCGCACAGCCGGATACCTGATGGCGGCCACCGCCGCCGGCATGCTGACCGGCGACGTCATGGTCGGCCGGGTGCTGCCCGCCGCCGCGCGGACCTGGCTGATCGAGCCGCTGCGGTTCCTGCTCGCGGCACCCTACGTTCTGTTCCTCCTTCATCCGCCGCTCGCGGTCGCGCTCGCGCTCGGCTTCTGCGCGTCGGCCGGCTACGCGGCCAGCCTGCCGCTGCAGGAGCGGCTGATCGCGCACACCACCGCCGACGTGCGCGGCCAGCTGCTTGGGCTCTACTCCACCGGCATGATGGCCATGCAGGGCATCGCCGCGGTGCTGGCCGGCTCGCTGGCACAGTGGCTTGGCGGCGGCCACCGGGCCGCCGCCACCGCGATCGGCATCCTCGGCTGCGCGTCGCTCGCGGTCACCGTCGCGCTGATCCCCGGCCTGCGGCGCACCCGGCCGCGCGCCGCATTTCAAGACCGGCCGAGCAGGACGGGCGACTTGCCAGTGCCTGACCGCATCCGGGGGCAGCGATTAGTTGGAAGGGCCACTGGCGTCTTACTAGGCAAGCCCATCGTGTACCGGAGCAATGGCAGGAGGCTGAGCATGGAAAAACCGCCGATTGTGTCGGCCGCGGAGTGGCAGCAGGCGCGCGATGAACTGCTCGTCGCGGAGAAGGAGGCGACCAGGGCGCAGGACGCCATCGCCGCGCGGCGCCGTCGGCTGCCGATGGTGGCCTTCCGCAACGACTACCAGTTTGACTCGCCGGACGGGCCGAAGACGCTGCTAGACCTGTTCGGCGACCAGATTCAGCTCGCCATCTACCAGTTCATGGACCGCGGCCCGGACGCGTTCTGCCCGGGCTGCACCTGGTTCACCGACAACGTCGCCCACCTGGCCGGGCTCAACGAGGCCGGGGTGGCCTGGGCCACGGTGTCCAACATGCCGCTGCCGCAGATCGAGGCCTACAAGAAGGAGCGCGGCTGGACGCTGCCGTTCTACTCCTCGCACGGCACGACGTTCGCCGACGACTGCGGGGCGGGCGCGGGCTTCCTGCTGTCCCTGTTCCTGCGCGACGGGGACGACGTGTACCGGACCTACTCGACGACGTCCCGCGGCGTGGACCGGGTGCTGTTCGTCAACAACATCCTCGACCTGGCGCCCTATGGCCGGCAGCAGGACTGGGAGGACTCACCGCCCGGCTGGCCGCAGTACCCCACCTACGGCTGATCAGGGGCGCCCGGCTGATCGGGGGCGTCGAGCAGGCCCTGCTCGGCCACCAGCCGGCGCAGCCGGTGCGGGTCGGTGATGCCGTCGACCGCGGTGATCCGGCCGGCCACGATGGTGAAGGCCATCAGCCCCGCTGGCCGGCCGCGCAGCGTGATGAGCACGCCGGCGACGCCGTTGACAACCACCGGGCGGAACTCCGCCTGCGGGTGCGCGCCGCCGAGGGTGGCCCGCGCGACGGTGTCCGCGCCGCGCAGCAGCGCCGACCCGGCGACGAAGCCGTCGGTGCGCAGCACCACGTCGGGGTCGAGCAGTTCCACCAGCGTGGCCAGGTCGCCAGCCCGCGCGGCGCCGAAGAAGGCGTCGATCACCGCCCGCTGCGCGGCGAGCGTGCTGTCCGGCTCGTGCGTGCCCGCGGTCCTGACGCGCTGCCGCGCCCGGCTGGCCAGTTGCCTGGACGCCTCGGGCGTGCGGCCGAGCATCGGGGCGATCTCGCCGAACGGCACGTCGAACACGTCGTGCAGCACGAAGGCGACCCGCTCCGCCGGGGTCAGCGTGTCGAGCACCACCAGCATCGCAAGGCCGACCGAGTCGGCGAGCAAAGCCTCTTGCTCAGGCGTCGGCCCGTCCGCCGGGCTGAGCACCGGGTCGGGCACCCGGGGCCCGGCCAGGGTCTCCGGCCTTGCCGCCTTGGCGCGCAGCACGTTCAGGCAGACCCTGGTCACGATGGTGGTCAGCCAGCCGCCCAGGTTCTGCACCCCGTTGACGCCGGCCGCGGCGAACCTGACCCATGACTCCTGCACCGCGTCCTCGGCCTCCTCCAGCGAGCCGAGCATCCGGTAGGCCACCGCTCGCAGCCGTCCGCGGTGCTCCTCGAATAGCTCAGCCAGCCGGGCATCCCCGGACTTCACCGAGTCTTGTTCTCCCGCACCGGGGCCTTTCCCGGGCCGTTCTCCGCGCACCCCTGTCACGCTTCCTCCTGTTCCCGTGTCAGCAACAGTGACACGGGAACGCTCCCCGGCGTGACACGCGGGCAGCCAACCGGAGGAACTGCCCTGCGGACAATGCGGTGCAACGGCTTCGCGGCAGGGCCCGACAGAAGGGAATTGTCGTCATGCGAGTCCTTGTCGTGGGTGCGACCGGCGTGATCGGCACCCGCCTCGTCCCCTTGCTGGCCGAGCGCGGCCATCAGGTGACCGGTACCTCCCGTTCGGCGGCCAAGGCCGGGCAGCTAAGCTCGCTCGGCGCCGAGCCTGCCGTGCTGGACGTGCTCGACGCGGCGGCGGCGCGTGCCGTGGTGGCCCAGGCACGTCCCGACGCGATCATCTACCAGTCCACCGCCCTGAGCGGCATCTCCTTCTCCCGCAACATGGACCGCGCGTTCGGCCCGACCAACCTGCTGCGCACCACGGGCACCGACAACCTGCTGGCCGCCGCCGGCGAGGCCGGCGTGCCGCGATTCATCGCGCAGAGCTTCGCCCCCTTCCGTTACGCGCACACCGGGGGCCCGGTGAAGGACGAGACTGACCCGCTGACCGAGCCTCCGCCCTCGGCGCGGCTGATGTTCGAGGCGATGGCGCACAACGACCGGGCGGTCACCGCGGCGGGCGGCATCGCGCTGCGCTACGGCGGCTTCTACGGCGACCAGGACAACGCGATGATCACGGCCATCGGCAAGCGGCAGTTCCCGCTGATCGGGGTCGGCGACGGTGTCATGTCGTTCATCCACCTGGACGACGCCGCCGCCGCGACCGTGCTCGCGCTCGACACCGAAGGACCCGCCATCTACAACATCACCGATGACGATCCCGCCCCGATGCGCGACTGGCTGCCCGCTCTGGCCCGCGCCCTCGGCGCGAAGCCGCCCTACCGGGTCCCCGCCTGGGTCGCCCGCCTGCTCATGGGAAAGACGCTGGCCATGATGACCGAGGCACGCGGCGCGTCCAACCTCAAGGCCAAGAAGGAACTCGGCTGGACGCTCCGCTACCCCTCCTGGCGCGACGGCTTCCCCGCCGCCTACGGCCACTAGCCGGCTGTCCGTTGATTGGCCGCGGGCCTCTGGTGCCGGGTTTATCCCGCCCCGGCTCGGGTCTGCCGGGCGGCAGGATCGTGGAAACTCGACAATTCGGGCATATCAGGCGCATGATCACGGAAACTCCGATCCTGGCGGAAACTTTGCACGCTATGCGCATGCGGAATTTCCGTTGTAATCAAAATTTCCGTGATCATGTTCGATTCTGCCTGACCGGTGTGACCGGCGAGGGCCGCTACCCGGGTGCGCCTGCGGGAGGCGTCGGCCGCGCCCTGTCGGCGGCGGCTTCCGGTGCGGCGGCGCGCTGGTGCTCGCCGGCCGGAGGGCGGCCAGCACCTCACCAGAACCGGCCTATGTAGTACATCTTCGTCTGTACATCATGTCTGATCTAGCAGCCGAAGTTCGCGATCTGCGGATGCGGTACGGGGCGAAGGATGTCCTGAACGGCATCGACTTCGAGATCCTCACCCGGGAGGTCGTCGCGCTCCTCAGGCCGAACGGCGCGGGAAAGACCACCACGATCGAGATCCTCGAGGGATTCCGCGCCAGGTCGGCCGGTCAGGTGACCGTGCTCAGCACCGATCCCGTCCGTGGCGATGAGCAGTGGCGGGCGCGGCTCGGCGTGGTGCTGCAGTCCTGGCGAGACCACGCCAAGTGGCGGGTCCGTGAGCTGCTGCAGCATCTCGGGGCTACTATGCCCGGTACGGCACGCCGGAGATCCCCCGGCCGTGGGACACCGCCGAGCTGATCGACCTGGTCGGGCTGACCGCCCAGGCGAACGCCAGGATCGGCTCCCTGTCGGGCGGGCAGCGGCGGCGGCTGGACGTCGCGATCGGCGTCCGCGCAGGCCGCGAACGACGGCTGAGTGCAGGGCCGACGGCTAGTGGTCCGCCCAGTGCGGCGGGCGGTCGCGGTACAGGCGGTCTTCGTCGTCGCGGCGAGGGTAGTCGCCCCACGCGATGTCGTTGTCCTCGCGGCTCTGCTCGGAAAGCACGGGCCAGGGCAGCACGGGCTCCGGCGGCACCGGCCGCGCGGCGGCGGGCCGCCCGGCCTGCTCGGAACCCGGCGCGCCGCGCCCGGCGTCCGCCGGCCGACCGGCCTGGCCTGGCCCGGCGTCCGAGCCGGCTGATGTCATGCTGCCTCCGCTGTCACGCCGGCCAGCGGCCGGCACCTTCTCGTCACGATTCTATCGCCGCACCCTCCCCTCCCGCCGTACCGAACGGGAGCGTGCGGTCCCCTTGCCGCGGCGCAGCGCCGGACAGGCCTGCAGGTGATCGTCACGCCTTGAGTCGCGGGCCAGCCGGACGGGGCAGTGGTGCTGGCGCGACATCCAGCCGTTGCCACCAATGGTGCCGGAGTTCATCGTCCGGTTCAGTTGGGCTCCGCCGCCCCGCCGGTAGCCGGTGTGGCTGGGGCGACCCCGATAGCCGAGAATGCGATATGTGGGCGTGAACATCTCAGGCATGGACGCGTGCGTGGTTGGCATCGACTTCGGCACCCTGTCCGGGCGCGCGCTCGTTGTCCGCGTCGCCGACGGCGCGGAACTCGGCAATGCCGTCCATGAGTACCGGCACGGCGTCATGGACACCGTGCTGGCTGCTACCGGTCGGCCGCTGCCGCCTGACTGGGCGCTGCAAGATCCCGAGGACTACCTGGCTGTGCTGCGGACCGCGGTGCCTGCCGCAGTGGCCGAGGCCGGCATCGCCATGGCCCAGGTGATCGGCATCGGCACCGACTTCACCGCATGCACGGTGCTGCCAGTGCTTGCCGACGGAACGCCGCTTTGTGGGTTCGCCGAGCTAACGGACCGCCCGCACGCCTATCCAAAGCTCTGGAAGCACCATGCCAGCCAGTCCCAGGCAGACCGGATTACCGAGCTGGCCCTCTCCCGCGGCGAGCCGTGGCTCGCCCGGTACGGCGGGAAGATCTCGGCCGAGTGGCAGTTCGCGAAGGCGCTGCAGTTGCTCGAGGAAGACCCAGACGTCTACCGGCGCGCGCAGCGGTGGATCGAGGCGGCGGACTGGATCATCTGGCAGCTGACCGGCACCGAGACTAGGAACGCCTGCACGGCCGGGTACAAGGGCATCTTCCAGGACGGGCGCTATCCGTCCCGTGAGTTCCTGGCGGCCCTGAACCCCGACTTCGCCGGTTTCGCCGACGACAAGCTCGCGCACCCGGTTCTCCCGCTCGGCAGCCGGGCGGGCTCGCTCACGGCGCGCGCGGCGAGCTGGACCGGCCTGCCGGAGGGAATCGCCATCGCGGTCGGCAACGTGGACGCGCACGTGACCCCGCCGGCCGCGAACGCGCTTGCGCCCGGTCATCTGGTGGCGATCATGGGCACTTCCAACTGCCACATGATGAACGGGAGCGTGCTTGCCGAGGTGCCCGGCATGTGCGGAGTGGTCGACGGCGGGATCGTCGCTGGCTCATGGGGTTACGAGGCCGGGCAGACCGGGGTCGGCGACATCTTCGCCTGGTTCGCCGACCAAGCGGTGCCACCGGAATACCATGCCGAGGCCCGCCGCCGCGGTCTCACCCTGCACGAGTTGTTGTCGGCCCAGGCAGCCAGCCAGCCGCCGGGCGCGGCTGGCCTGATCGCCCTAGACTGGCTGAACGGGAACCGCAGCGTGCTCGTTGACCATCACCTGTCTGGCGCGATCGTCGGTCTCACCTTGGCCACCCGCGCTCCCGACATATACCGGGCGCTGCTGGAAGCAACGGCGTTCGGTACAAGGGTCATCATCGATGCCTTCGAGGCGGCCGGCCTGCCGGTCACCGAAATAGACATCGCCGGCGGGCTGATGCGCAACGAGTTGCTCATGCAGATCTACGCCGATGTGACCCGGAAGCCGCTGCGTCTCGTCGCCTCTGCGCAGGCGCCCGCGCTTGGCTCCGCCATTCACGCGGCCGTCGCGGCGGGCGCCTATCCCGATGTGCCGACGGCCGCGTCGGCGATGGGACGGACGTCCGCGGCGGGCTACACCCCTGACCCGCGAGCCGTCGGCGTCTACGACCAGCTCTACGCCGAGTACGTGCTGCTGCACGACTACCTCGGCCGCGGCACCAACGAGGTCATGCACCGGCTCCGCGCGCTCCGCGACCGGGTGATCAGCCAGCCCGTCCCGGCCGGCCAGGATTCCGCGGACGCCGCTCTGGCGCCGGACGCGGAGGCCCCCCAGCGGATGACGGAGAGCAGCCATGACGGCTGACCCGGCTGACCCGGCCGTCAGCGCCGCCATCCGCCAGATGCGGCGCACGGTCGCCGAACTGCATGCGGAACTGGTCAGCAATGGCCTGGTGGTGTGGACGTCGGGTAATGTCTCGGCCCGGGTGCCGGGCACGGACCTGCTGGTGATCAAGCCGAGCGGGGTCAGCTACGCCGACCTTACGGCCGAGTCGATGGTGGTCTGCGACCTGACCGCCGCCCGGGTCGCGGGCGAGCTGGCCCCGTCGAGCGACACCGCGTCGCACGCCTACATCTACCGGCACATGCCGCAGGTCGGCGGCGTGGTGCATACGCACTCCCGGTACGCGACGGCGTGGGCGGCCCGCGGCGAGCCGATCCCCTGCGTGCTGACCGCGATGGCCGACGAGTTCGGCGGCGATATACCCGTCGGGCCGTTCGCGCCGATCGGCGGCGAGGAGATCGGTCGCGCCGTCGTCACGACCCTGTCCGGTCATCGCTCGTCGGCCGTGCTGCTGCGCAGCCACGGCGTGTTCACTGTGGGCGCTGCCCCGCGCGACGCGGTGAAGGCGGCAGTGATGTGCGAGGACGTGGCCGCCACAGTGCATCTCGCCGTCAGCCGCGGCGAGCTGACCCCGCTCGCGCAGGACCAGATCGACGCGCTGTACCGCCGTTACCAGACCGAGTACGGCCAGCGGCCGTGAAGACGGCAGGCGGCCGTCACGCTGAGCGCTGGCGCTCTGCGAGCGCCTTGCGGTATTCGTCTACCACCATGTCGGTGAGCTCTTCCGCCGACGTCTCGGAGGTCCGCTTGTCAAGCGTGATCCGGCCGCCCTGGATCATGTTGATCCGGTCGCACACCTCGATCACGTGCGCGTAGTTGTGCGCGATGACGATGACCGAGACGTTGCCTTCGTGCTTCAGCCGGGTGATCAGGTCCAGGATGATCGCGCCCTCCTTGACGCCCATCGCGGCCAGCGGCTCGTCCAGGAGCAGGATCTTCGGGTCCGAGAAGACCGAGCGGGCCACCGCGACCGCCTGGCGCTGCCCGCCGGAGAGCTGGGCCACCGGCGCGTCCACCGACGGCAGCTGCACGCCCATCTCGTCGAGATGTTCCCTGGCCTGCCTGCGCATGATGCCGTTCCGCACCAGCGGCCAGCGGATTACCTCCCGGTTGAGGAACATGTTCTGGAACACCGTGAGCTGGTTGACCAGGGCGAGATCCTGGTAGACGGCGTCAATGCCTAGCGACCTGGCGTAATCGACCGACTTCAGCGTGACCTCCCGGCCCTCGAGGAGGATCCGGCCGGAGGAGGGCGGCTGGAAGCCGCACAGGATCTTGAGCAGGGTGGACTTGCCGGCGCCGTTGTCGCCGAGGAGCCCGAGCACCTCGCCGCGCCCCAGCCGCAGGTTCACGTCGGACAGCGCGTTCACCCGGCCGTAGTTCTTGGAGATGTGCTCGCAGCGGAGGATGTCTCCGTCCGGGCTCGCGGATGCCGCCTGGCCGTCCGGTTCCGTCGCCGTCATGTCAGCTTTGTCCCCTTTCCCGCAGCCGCGTGAGCTGTACGTTCGCCACCATGGAGACGAGGATGGCACCGCCGAAGATGATGGCCAGCGGATCGGCGCTCACGCCGATGAGCGGGAACCCGTCGAGCAGGATGCCCAGCACCACCGCGCCGAAGAAGGCGCCGATGATCGTTCCCACGCCGCCCAGCATCGCCGTGCCGCCGATCACCGCCGCGGTGACCGCGTAGAACATCCACTGGTACGAGCCCGCGGTGGGGGCGATGTTGTTCGTGTAGTACATCTGCTGCAGGCCGACAAAGGCGCCAAGCAGCCCGGTGATCATGAAGTTGCCGTACTTGATCCGGCCCACGCGGATCCCGGCCTCCCGCGCCCCGAGCAGGTTCCCGCCTGTGGAGACCGTGTACAGGCCCCAGCGGGTCCTGGTCAGCACGATATGGAAGATCACGGCGAGCACGACCGCCCAGATGATCGGCGCCCACGCGTAGTAGGTGATCCACTTGCCGATGCCCATAACGTTCGCCGGAATGGCCGCCGGCTGGTCGTGCGAGGTCGTGTTCATCAGCCCGAGCAAGATGAACCCGGTGCCCAGCGTGGTGATGAACGAGGGCACGTGGAGATTGACCGTGAAGAAGCCGTTGACCCAGCCGACCACGAGTCCGAGCAGCAGCGCGAAGAACATCGCGAGCAGGCCGGGGAAGCCGTAGAAGTCGGTCAGGTAGTGCATGAGATAGGGGGCGAACCCGACGACGAAGCCGACCGACAGGTCGATCTCGCCGCAGATCAGCAGGAAGACCTCGCCCAGCGCGATGATGGCGTAAGGTGCCACTTGATCGGACCACAGGGTGACCTGGTTCGGCTTCGAGGTGAAGTCCGACCCCTTGGCGATTAGGAAGTAGAGGAACAGGGCCACCGCGATCACGAACACGGTCGCCTCGCGCTGCCGCCCGAGCACACGCAGGAATCGCATCAGCGTGGCGCCGAGGCCACCGCCGGCACCCGCTTGCCCTCGCTGAGGGGCGCCGGTCTCTCCTGCAGTTCGCTGGACCGTGTCACTCACTGGGACTCATCTCCCGTTTTTCCTCCGGCAAAGCTGCCGCTGTCGGTGTCCGCGCCCGTGCCAGCACGATTCACCGCCAGCCTAAACCCGTGTCAAGGCCGCGTCCGCGCCGGGCAGGTGCAGAACCAGAGCCGCCCTGCCCCGCCCGGCGCGGCGCGATGTCACGTGCTCGTCGTCGCCATCGGCTGGTTGATGGCGCCCGAGGGCCGCGGGATGTAGGCCTCGGCCGAAGATCCGCCCTGGTACCGGCTGGCCTTCAGCATCTGGCTGACGTTGCTCGGGGTCAGCACGGTCAGCCCGGTGTCGGTGTTCGGCGGCGCGAGCTGCGCGCCGGACAGGTTGTACAGGTAGAGGTAGAGGGTGGGCAGGAAGCCCTGCAGGTAGGGATCCTGGAAGATGGAGAACTTGATCGTGCCGGCCTTCAGGGCGTTGAGCGTCCGCGGGTCGGTGTCGAAACCGCCGGCCGGGATCGTCAGCCCGGCCCCCTGGAGGGCCCCGGCGAGGTTCGCGGTGGACCCGGAGTCGACCGCGAACGCGCCCTTGAGGCTGCTTTTGTGCCCGAGCATGAACGCCTTCTCCGCCGACAGCTCGGCGGAGTCGACCGTGCCGGTCGCGACCTCGGTCACCTTGTAGCTGCTGCCGAGCACCGACACGGCGCCGTCGTAGCGGGGCTGGATGTTGCCGGTTCCCGGGGTCGCGATGAAGATCGCGATCTCCCCGCCGCCCGGCACGAGCGTCTTGATCTGCTCGCCCATGGCCTGGCCGGACAGGTAAAGGGCCTGCCCCACGTAGGCCAGCCGGTTGGTGCCGATGTCCGGAATCCCGTGGTTGTAGATCCCGTCGGCGTTGTAGCTGAGCACCGGGATGCCGGCGTTCATCGCGTTGCCCACCGGGGTGGTGAACGAATGCGGGTCGATGACCGTTGTCGCGATCCCGGCCGCCTTGGCGGAGATCCCGGTGTTTATGGCGCTGATCATCTCGGAGACGCTCGAGGTGGTAGAGCCGCTCCACACCGGCTTCGGTATGCCGAGCAGCGCCGACGCGTCCTGGAGCCCGTACTGTGTTGGGGTGAAGAACGCGTTCGTGGTGACGTGGTTCACGAAGTAGTAGTTCTGGTTGGGCACCGCCGGGAAGGGGTTTTTGCCGTTGGCGGCGGCTACCGAGCTGCTGCTCGACGAGGTGCACGCGGCGAGCAGCGCCGACGCGGCGCCCGCCGCGCTGACCAGACCGGTGCCCTGGAGCAGCCTCCGGCGGGTCGGCCCGTCTCCCATGTTGAGCGTCTGGATTGCCTCGTCGACCTTTGGGTCGATCTTGCCCATACGGACCTCCGGTTATCAGTCGCTACCTAGTGACGCGTCATTGCACCCGGCCGGCGCTCGCTCGGCCGCGTTGACCGTGCTGGCCGCCGGGACTCGTCAGGCGGCCATCCTGCTTGCCGCAAGGGTTTCCGCCGTCCTCCGAACTAGTCGCATGCCGTCCGATTTACGGACTTTGTGAACGTTAACAACAACCTCTGTTGGGCAAGCTAAACCAGGAACTCCTCAGAGTCAACGGACGAAAGGCCCTGGGCCATGTCTGTAGTTAACGTCTCGGTAACGCTGCCGCCACGCAAATCCTTCGAGCAGCCAGACCCGCAACCGTGCGCGCCCAGCGCGCCCTCGTCGTCCAGGTCCTGTAGGCGAAGCTTCCGCAGGTCGCCGCCCACCTGGACGCGCGGAGCCTCGCATTCACCCCTTCCCCGAGTCTGGCGGCAGGTATGGCTCCACCACCCTCAGTTATCCCTACCGCTCGCCGGGCTGTCTTTAACGTCTGGCACGGGTTCTTTCCGATCGTCTGGCCAGTGGAGAGCCTCCGCGTCCCGATCGCCGGGCAACTCCCTGTCGCCTGTGCAGCCGTTGACGCGGACAGTGCCTGCCGCCGTACGATGACCAGTTGACGTGAACGGTCACATCGGGGACAGGGAGCGCGAATGATGCCCGCACCGGCTGCGCAGGACAGCCTTGAAGCGCTGCAAAGTCTCGAGGTCTGGTTCCTCACCGGAAGCCAGCAGCTCTATGGCGAGGAGACGCTCCGGCAGGTAGCCGAACAGTCGCGCGCCATCGCCGGCGCGCTCGCGGCGTCCGCTGACATCCCGGTCCGCGTCGTGTGGCAGCCGGTCCTCACCCGGCCCGAGGACATCCGGCGGATCATGCTCGAGGCCAACCATGACGACGCCGTGATCGGCCTGATCGCGTGGATGCACACGTTCAGCCCGGCCAAGATGTGGATCACCGGACTCAACGCCCTCGACAAGCCGCTGCTGCACCTGCACACCCAGGCCAACGTCGCCCTGCCCTGGTCCACCATCGACATGGACTTCATGAACCTGAACCAGGCCGCACACGGGGACCGCGAGTTCGGCTACATCCAGAGCAGGCTGGCTATCAGGCGCAAGACCGTCGTGGGCCACGTCTCCGATCCGCGCGTTACGGGCCAGGTGGCGACCTGGACCCGGGCCGCCGCCGGCTGGGCGGCGACGCGCGCGCTGAAGCTGGCCCGGTTCGGCGACAACATGCGCTTCGTCGCCGTCACGGAAGGCGACAAGACCGAAGCGGAATCGGTTTTCGGCGTGCAGGTCAACACGTGGAGCGTCAACGACCTCGCGGCGGCGGTCGCCGATGCGAGCGCACAGGACATCGACGCCCTCGTGGCGGAGTACGAAGGGCGTTACGACGTCGTGCCCGAACTGCGGTTCGGTGGGGAGCGGCATGCCTCCCTCCGCGACGGCGCCGCGATCGAGCGAGGGCTGCGCTCCTTCCTCGACAACGGCGGCTTCGGCGCCTTCACCACGAACTTCGAGGACCTGGGCGAGTTGAAGCAGCTTCCCGGACTGGCCGTGCAGCGGCTGATGGCGGACGGTTACGGTTTCGGCGCCGAAGGGGACTGGAAGACGGCCGTGCTCGTCCGGGCGGCCAAGGTGATGGGGGCGGGCCTGCCTGGCGGGGCGTCGCTCATGGAGGATTACACCTACGATCTCCAGCCGGGCGACGAACGCATCCTCGGCGCGCACATGCTCGAAGTGTGTCCCAGCCTGACCACGAGCAGGCCGAAGCTGGAGATCCATCCGCTGGCGATCGGGGCTAGGGAAGACCCGGTGCGCCTCGTCTTCACGGCGGACCCCGGGCCGGGCATCGTGGTCGCGCTGTCGGACATGCGTGACCGCTTCCGCCTCGTGGCGAACGTGGTCGAACTGGTCCCGCCGTCGGAGCCGCTGCGGCGGCTGCCGGTCGGGCACGCGGTATGGCGGCCAGCGCCTGACTTCCCGACCTCGGCGACGGCCTGGCTGCAGGCGGGCGCGGCGCATCACACCGTCATGTCCTCGGCTGCGGGCGTGGAGGCCTTCCGGGACTACGCCAGGATGGCGGGCGTGGAACTGCTCGTCATCGACGAGTCGACGACCGCGGAGGCGTTCGAGAACAAGATTCTCTGGAATGCGGCCTATTACCGACTCGCTGGCGGGATCTGATGCCGTGCCAGACGGTGCGCAAGAGCGTCCTGCGCCTCGCGGACGGGCGTGAGCTGATCTATTTCGACTCGCAAGACGGAGCGGACCGGGCCGCCTATCCCGATACCAGGTCGCTTGGCCGCGGGCCTGAGCCGGGCGAATCCCGCTTTGACCCGCTGCTCGGCGAATGGGTCACGGTGGCTGGACACCGGCAGGAGCGGCCTTACCACCCCGGAGTGGACGTGTGCCCGCTGTGCCCGTCCACGGGCACCCGGCGCATCGAGATCCCGGCGCCCGACTACGAGGTGGCGGTGTTCGAAAACCGCTTCCCATTCCTGGCCGGCGGTCCGGCCGGGCGGGATTCGCTGGCCGGGCCGGTGCCGCATCGGTTTCGCAGCGGCGGAGGCCGCTGCGAAGTCGTCTGCTTCACGGCGGATCATGACGCGACGTTCGCCGCGCTGGACGAGGCCCGGGTCTTGCTGGTCCTCGAAGCGTGGACGGCCGAATGGGCGGCTTTCGTGCCCTTCGCCGCGCGCTGGCCCTTACGAGGCGCACCTGTACCCCAAGCGGCGGGTGCCCGACTTCACCGCGCTTGACGACGCACAGCGCGCCGCGTTCTCCGGCGCTTACCTGGACTTGCTATAGCGATTCTGGCGCCTGTTCGGCACGGGTGCGCCACCGGTCCCGTACGTCGCGGCCTGGCATCAGGCGTCGGCCGGCGCGCCGCGGGAGTGGCCGGGCATACCGCTGCACGCGGAGGTCTTCACCGTCCGGCGCGCCCCTGACAAGCTAAAGTACCTGGCCGGGACCGAGTCCGGCATGGGCGCCTTCATGAACGACATTCCGCCCGAACAGGCCGCCTAAGCGGCTGCGGGTGGCGCAGGGATAACCGCCGCTACACCAGCCAGTTCCGTCGCGCAACAGGCCGTGGAACTCTTCCGGGCCTCCCATAGAGGCCCTTAATATCCCGTAACTTAAAAAGCGCGTTCGGGTCCGCGAGAAAATGCGTGATAGCTCTCCGGTTCCAGAGTCACAACTGTCCGTTCGGAGACTTATTTATCCCACTAGGAGACCTTTGCCTGGCTGGTTGCCTGAGGGGCTGGTTGTGGTGAATAAACCTGTTGCGGTGTTTGCGGCGGGAACGCACCTGGGGCCGGTTCATGCCGTTCCTGGAGTATGCCCAGCGCTGCGGAAAGTCCTGTATACGACGAATGCGATCAAAAGATTCGACTGGGAAATGCGGAAAGTCCTGCACCCCTGACCCCGCACCGCCGAGCGACGCGGCACCGCCCGCACGCGCCTTGAGAAATAAGAAGAGGAAAACCGCGGCGTTCCTCCCCACCCGTCATTACTCTCTGCTACATTCACGTCGCAGACGGCAACGGCTGTCAGGGAATCCGGCACGGGCCGGGCTGGAGGACCTGAATGACACCGGACGCCACGGAAACCGGGCACACGGTATCCGCCCGGGAACCGCACGGTATGTCCGGTTCCGTAAGCCGGCTTGATAAACCGGGCAGCACGGCATCAGATAGCGCGGACGAAAGATACCGGATAAAATCCGGTACCGGACAGCAGGAAATTCCGTGCACAAACAATCTGACACACGCGACTTCCGTGTTGTCAGTGCTCACAATCTCGGTTGGAACCTGATTATGAAAGGGAGCGCAGCATGCGTGTGATCAGAGGACAGTGGCGTCTTCGCGGGCGGGTCGGCATCGTGGTAGCTGCCGTGGCGACGCTCATCGCCGGAGGCTCGACGCTGGCCACCCAGGCACTGGCGTTCAGCGGCACACCGGCGGCGGCCGCGCACGGCGACTGCCACCGCAGCCCCACAATTACGGTGGAACCCTTCGGCTCACCTGTGCCGGATACTCCGTACAGCAGCACGCCGGAGCAGACGTTCCGGTACACGCTGACCAACTGCCACGGCATGCAGGTCAGGCTTCTCAGCTACGGTGCCATCACCCAGTCGATCACCGTCCCGGACGAGCACGGCCACAGGGCTAACGTCGCACTCGGTTTCGCGACCCTGAACGACTACGTGAACTTGGCCAGCCCGCCGCCGACGTCGCCGAACTTCGGCGGACCCTACTTCGGCGAGACCATCGGCCGGTTCGCCAACCGCATCGCGAACGGCTCGTTCAAGCTCAACGGCGCCACCTACACGCTGCCTGTTAACAACGGCCCGAACAGCCTGCACGGCGGCTTCGTCGGCTTTGGCAACCACATCTGGCGCGTGACGTCGCCTCCGGTGCGGACTAGGAGCGCCGTGTCCGTGACGATGACGCTGGTCAGCCCGAACGGCGACGAGGGCAGCGGCCTGCTGCCTGGCACCAAGGTGTACGAGCCGAACTGCGCCATCCCGTCGGCCACCCCGACGACGTGCACCGGCTACCCGGCCCAGCTCACCGTGTCGGTCACCTTCTCGCTCGACAACCACAACCGGTTCTGGCTCCACTACCGGGCGCACAACGACGACTCGTCCTTGCCGACGGTCGTCAACCTGACCAACCACACCTACTTCAACCTCGCCGGCGAGGCCTCGGGCGACGCCGGGCACCAGGTCATCCGGATCAACGCGGACAACTTCACGCCCACGGACAGCACGCTGATCCCGACCGGCCAGATCGTCCCGGTGGCGGGCACCCCGTTCGACTTCACCCACCCGAAGCCGATCCGCCCGTCGATCACGGACTGCACCGCCGGCGTCAACACGCTGGGCTGCCAGCAACTGCTGACCGCGCATGGCTTTGACCACAACTGGGTCTTGAACCCGCAGACCCGGAAGACGACCGGGCCGGGCGGGCTCAACCTCGCCGCCACCGCTCGCGACCCGCGCAGCGGCCGCGAGCTGACCGTCTGGACCGACGAGCCGGGCGTGCAGTTCTACACCAGTAACTTCCTCAACGGCACCCTGGTCGGCATCAGCGGCCACATCTACCGTCAGACCCAGGCGTACACGTTCGAGACCCAGCACTTCCCGAACTCGCCGAACCAGCTCAACTTCCCGTCAACCGTGCTGGACGCGGGCAAGACCTTCACCACGACGACCATCTTCGCCTTCTCCTCGTAACACCCCGAGGTTCCCTAACGCCCCCGTCCGCCACTCGCACGACGCGGCTGGCGGACGGGGCGGCGTTGCGCGGCCCCGGCAGGCATGGCCGCCGCGGGTCGCACCGCGCGCAGCGGTGTTCAGTCTGGCTAATCAGGCAGCGATCCGGGACGCCGCGGAGGCGCCGGTCCCCGTCGGGGTGGAGGCGTACAGCGATCCCGAGTCGCCCGCCGACGGTGAGGCTGACCCTGTCGGGTGCCTCAAGCCCGGATAACCCTGACGCGGATGACCTGACGCCCGCCGAGGCGCGCGACCTGGCGGCGGCCCTGCTGGAAGCGGCCCGCCTTGCGGAGTCATGACCGCCGGCACACGCACAGCCCGGCCTCGCCGGGCAGGAACGAACCCGCGAGCCGCAATTCTCACCTGCCACGCTAATTGCCGTATGTAACGGGAAATAACTTTAATCGCGCATTGCACCAGGCTCGATTGCGGGTCAATTCCGATGGGCCGTTTGTTGAAATGTAGTAAAAGCGGCACGTCGGCCGGATCGCACCTTCCGGTGCGATCGATCGCACCTTGAAGTAACAATGAGGTTTTCTCGGTAACCGGGAACCCGGCAGGCGGGCAGTAACTGGTCATCTGGGCAGACACGCGGACATGGGCGGACATGACCGGGAGGTCGCCGCGATGGGCGTCAAGGAAGGCTCCCTGATCCTCGACCTCATCATCCAGCTCAAGGCGTGGGGCAACGTCTCGATCATCGTCATCGCGCACAACTACGGCCAGCTCGTCGAGGTGTGCGACCGGGTGAACATGATCCAGGGCGGCAAGATCACCCTCGACAAGCGCAGCGAGGAGACCTCGGCGGACGAACTGACCGACATGGTCGTGGCCGAGTACCGGCGTGCCCTGGAGGACCGCCGCCGCGCGGCGGCGTCCTAGGCGGGCGGCCCCACTGCGCGTCCCGGCCCTGGTGGTGGCCGGCCCAGGTCACCATCAGGGCTAGCGGCGCGTGCCCAGGCGGGCTAGTCTTCGAAACTGCCCCGCGGGCGGCCGCCCGATCCGCCCCGAGTCCCTGAGGTACGCAGTCATGCCCGATCGCCAATTCCCGAAGCCGGACGAGATCTTCGAGCTCATGCGGTTCAAGAAGCCCGAGCTCAACGCGAAGAAGCGCCGCCTGGCCGCCGCCCTGACGATCTCGGACCTGCGCGATATCGCCAGGCGCCGCACACCGCGGGCCGCGTTCGACTACACCGACGGCGCCGCCGAGGGCGAGATTTCCCTCGCCCGCGCCAGGCAGGCGTTTGAGGACGTCGAGTTCAACCCGTCGATTCTCAGGGACGTTTCGACGGTGGACACATCGACGACCGCGTTCGGCGGCCCGTCCGCGCTGCCGTTCGGCATCGCCCCCACCGGCTTCACCCGGCTGATGCACACCGAGGGCGAGACCGCCGGGGCCGGCGCCGCGGGCGCGGCCGGCATCCCGTTCACACTGTCCACCCTCGGCACCACCTCGATCGAGGGCGTCAGGGCGGCCAATCCGGCCGGACGCAACTGGTTCCAGCTCTACGTGATGCGCGACCGCGAGGTCTCCTACGAGCTGACCCGCCGCGCGGCGGCCGCCGGGTTCGACACCCTGTTCTTCACCGTGGACGCCCCCATCGGCGGCGCGCGGCTGCGCGACAAGCGCAACGGCTTCTCGATCCCCCCGCAGATCACCCTTGGCACCGTGGTCAACGCGATCCCCCGGCCCTGGTGGTGGTGGGACTTCCTGACCACCCCCAAGCTCGAGTTCGCCTCGCTCACCTCCACCGGCGGCACCGTCGGCGAACTGCTCGACGCGGCGATGGACCCGTCGATCAGCTTCAAGGACCTCGACGTCATCCGCGGACTGTGGCCGGGCAAGCTCGTGGTCAAGGGCGTGCAGAACGTCGAGGACTGCCGCACCCTCGCCGACCTGGGCGTGGACGGAATCGTGCTGTCCAACCACGGCGGCAGGCAGCTCGACCGGGCACCGGTCCCCTTCTACCTGCTGCCCGAGGTCGTCAAGGCGGTCGGCGGCCGCACCGAGATCGCCATCGACACCGGCATCATGGACGGCGCCGACATCGTGGCCGCGATCGCACTCGGCGCCCAGTTCACCCTGGTCGGCCGCGCCTACCTGTACGGCCTGATGGCCGGCGGCCGGGCCGGCGTCGACCGCACCATCGAGATCCTGCGCGACCAGATCGTCCGCACCATGAAGCTGCTCCAGGTCGCCAGCATCGCCGAGCTCAACCCGGGCCACGTCACCCAGCTGCGCCGGCTCGGCCCCATCGGGTAGCCACGCCTGCCTGCCTTTCGAGAGATGTACTGACTTTGAGGGACAGGCAGGTATAAATCGGGCGGGTTTTTGCCCAGAAAGCAGTACATGTTGCCGCGACGGTGCGATGAGAGCGGCCTGGCGCGTGCGCCGGAGGCGGGTGTGGGAGGCTTGGTGCGGACGATGGCGAAGGGACGGGTCTGTGCCAGCACGGTCGAGTGAGGGTGGGGCAACGCAGGAGCCGGAGCCGCAGCCGGTGGTCAGCCCGCTGACCCAGGCGGCGATCTTCCTCGTGCTCACCATCAGCCCCGGCGGCGAGGACGTGGTCCGGGACCTGATTCCCGACCTGTCCGGCCTGGGGCGCTCCGTCGGCTTCCGCATCCCCGAGGCTGAGCTCCAGGTGGTTGTGGCGATCGGCTCCGACGCGTGGGACCGGCTGTTCGACGGGCCGCGGCCGCGCGAGCTGCACCGGTTCCGCGAGCTTGAGGGCCCCCGTCACAAGGCCCCGGCCACCCCCGGCGACCTGCTGTTCCACATCAGGGCGACCCGGATGGACCTGTGCTTCGAGTACGCCGCCCAGGTGATGAAGCGGCTCGGCGGCGCGGTCGAGGTGGCCGACGAGGTGCAGGGTTTCCGTTACTTCGACGAGCGGGACCTGATCGGCTTCGTGGACGGCACCGAGTCACCGGGCGGCGCGGCCGGGCTCGGCGCGGCGATCACCGGCGCGGACGACGATCCGGACTTCGCCGGCGGCAGCTATGTGATCGTACAGAAGTACGTGCACGACATGGCCGGGTGGAACTCGATCAGCATCGAGGAGCAGGAGCGGGTCATCGGCCGCACCAAGCTCGACGACATCGAGCTGCCCGACGAGATCAAGCCGGCCAACTCGCACGTGGCGCTGAACACGATCACCGGCCCCGACGGCGAGGAGCGGCAGATCGTGCGGGCCAACATGCCGTTCGGCAACCCCGGGCGCGGCGAGTTCGGCACGTACTACATCGCCTACGCGGCCACGCCCTCGGTGACCGAGGAGATGCTGACGAACATGTTCATCGGCAAGCCCCCGGGCAACACCGACCGGATACTCGACTTCTCCACCGCGCTCACCGGCTGCCTGTTCTTCGCCCCGTGCGCGGACTTCCTCGACGACCCGCCGGGGCCGCCGGGCGCTGACGTCGCCGCGAGCGCGGGGGGCGGATCAAGCACTGACGATCGCGCGGCAGGAGACGGATCGCTCGGCATCGGCTCCTTGCGGCGTGGTGGCGGGCGATCAGGTCCGGGGCAGTGATACGCCGCTAGAAGACCGAGATGTGCACGTGGTCGTAGTGGTTTGCGGTGATACTGCCGCGGTCCTCCATCGGTACCCAGCCCGCCGACCCCATGCGGACATCCCAGATTCGCTGCCGGTAGATGATGTACATGATCCCGAGCCGCGATGCGTTCGCCTGGGCCCACGCCGCGATGTCGTAGCCCAGTTGGATGTTGGCGGCAGCTGGCATGACGCCACCGGAGCTGAGCATGAAGTCGCATGCCCGCCCGAGCGGATGCTCGCCGTCGTTGCCTGGGCGGTAGCAGCCGATGGCGCTGAACGGACCGAACCTCCGGTCGATCTCGTCCCTGACCTCGCGCATGCGCGGCGTGATGTTGTCCCCGATGGTCGGCGACTGCGGCCGGAACTGGTCAAGCAGGCGCTTGACCCGCTGTTGCTGGCCCACCAGCGTTGCCAGCAGCTGGCGGAGCCTGGACACTTTGGCCTGCGCCGCCTGCTTGGCACGCTCTTCGGCCGCGATGAGCCGTTGCTGCTCCTGCTGGCGGGCGGCGCGCTGCTGCACGAGGTATTCAACGAGCGCGGAACCGCTGAGCACCCGCGACGGGTCGCCGCCGTCCAAGAAGGCCGCGAGCGCCTGGCTGGCCGGAGCGCCCTCGTAGCTCGCCGCGGCGAACCTGGCCAGTTCGCGATGCACGGCAGCGAACCGGCGGTCCAGTAGGGCCACCCGGGCTGCCGCCGCCTTGGCGGCGGTTTCTGACCCGGTGAGAATGTCCAGCTGACCGCGATACTGCTTGGACAGCTGCGCCGCGCGAGACTCCAACTGCGCAAGGGTAGGGGCACCGGCCGCGCTATCTCGCGCCAGCTGACTGGTCGGCTCCGCCCGTGCGGAGGTAGCAAGCAGCGAGCACGCCATGGCCACGGCAACGACTCCGCCCCAGCTGCGCGCACCGCGGCGAAGCCAGCGTACGGAAACAGCGAACCAGCTCTCGGTGGAGCAGCAGCGGCGCACAGGCTGACCTCCCTCTGCCGGCACCTCAAACCTGCTATCAGTGGCCCGGCGGCCATACCGGACGGTAGCAGCCCGTACCCGCCGCGTGCCGGCCATTCCGCCGACTCCCGCTTTCACGGCTCGTCTACGGTATTCGCTGATCAGACCGCTGCGGACCGGTTCGTGCCGGTTCTCAAGGCGGGAAAAGCCGGTGAGCGGTTAGTTCTCGCGGCTCGCGGATCTCTACTACCGGGAGGCCCGACGCGGGTTTCCTCCGCATGCCGCGGTGATCAAGCATCCGGTCCGATCGGCAGCTCCGGGGACGACGACGGGGCTTGCCGGGAGCCGCGGCGACCATGAATGGGAGGCACCTACGATGCGCAAGCTCATCAGCGCCATGAAGATCTCGGTCGACGGGAAGTACGAGGGGCCGCACGGATATGCGGACTGGGTGGCAGGCTGGTCAGATGACTACGGCCTGACACCCCAGGTCGACGCCTGCGTGCTCGGCGGCCGGATGTATCCCGGGTATGAACAGTACTGGACGACGATCCAGGACGAGCCGGACAAGGTCCACCCGCAGAGCGGCGCCGTGCCGACCCCCGCCGAGGTCGAATGGGCAGATTTCGCCAGGCGAACACCGCACTATGTGGTGTCGAGCACCCTGACCTCAGCCGCCTGGCCGCACACACGGTTCCTCCGCGGCCTCGACGAGCTGGGGACGCTCAAGCTGGAAGACGGCAAAGACATCTACCTGATGGGCGGTGCCACGATCACAGCCGCCGCGATCGACGCGGGGCTCGTGGACGAGGTACGGCTGATCGTCTATCCGCTGATCGCGGGCGAAGGAAAGGCACTGTTCACCTCATCGGCGATTCGCCGTCCGGTCGAACTGCACAAAGCGGAGCAACTGCCGGACAGCCGGCTGCTCCTGGTCTACGGGATCGGCAGTGACTGAATTCGACCGGCGGACCGTCGAGGAGTTCCGCGCGAACGGCGGGCAGGTCGGCGGCGTGCTTGAAGGCACCCCGCTGGTCCTCATCCACCACATCGGCGCCAGGTCCGGGACCGAGCGGGTCACGCCACTGGCCTACTCGGCCCAGGGCGACGACTGCATCGCGATCATCGCCTCGAATGGGGGATCGCCGAACCACCCGGCGTGGTACCACAACCTCAAAGCCAATCCGCTGATCACAGTCGAGACGGGTACCCGCAGATTCCTCGCGACAGCCGAGGAGCAGACAGGCCCCGCGCGTAGGGAGCTTTGGTCCAAGCTCGCCGCACAGTTTGCCAACATCGACAAGTTCGCGGCCAGGACGGAGCGGACAATCCCGCTGTTCCTCCTGCGGCCCGTCAGGCCCTAGCCGGCGCACCGGCGGGAAGTTGACCTGGTCATCGGCCGGACGCGGTCATTGCGCGTACCGTGGCCACGGTACGCGCAATGGGCAGCCGCCAGGCGGGCGGTTCAGCGCGGCTTGGGTTCGCGCTCGTACAGCCTGCGCGACCATGCGTACGACAGCGCCGCCACCCCGGCGCACCAGGCGATGGTGATGATCAGGTTGTCGCCGATCGGTGTTCCTGTCAGCAGCCCGCGCAGCGTCTCGTTGACCGGGGTGAACGGCTGGTACTCGGCGAACCAGCGGACGCCCGCGGGCAGCGAGCTTGTCGGCACGAACCCGCTGCCGAGGAACGGCAGGATGATGAGGAACATCGGCGAGTTGCTCGCGGTCTCCACGCTCTTTGCCGACAGCCCGAGGCCGACGCACAGCCACGTCACGGCGAAGGTCAGCAGCAGGACCACGCCGAAGGCGGCCAGCCACTGCGCCGCGTTAGCGTGCGGCCGGAAGCCGACGGCGAGGGCCGCCGCGGTGACAACCACGACGCCGGCCATCGTCTGAATGATCGCCCCCACGACGTGCCCGGTCAGCACCGATGACCGGGCGACGGCCATGGTGCGGAAGCGGGCGATGATGCCCTCCGTCATGTCCTGGGCGACGGCGATCGACGTGCCCTGCGCCGCGGCGGCCACGGCCATCAGGATGATCCCCGGCGCGACGTAGTTCGCGTAGGCGGCGCGGCCCCCGCCGGGCAGACCACCGCGCAGGCCGGCCGGCACCCCGCTGCCCAGGCCGGAACCGAGTGTCCCGCCGAAGATGTAGACGAACAGCAGCAGGAAGACCAGCGGCATCAGGGTGACCATCAGCGTGAGCGACGGGTAGCGCTGCAGGTGGCGCAGGTTGCGGCGGAGCATGACCCGCGCGTGCACGAGGGCATGGGAGCGGGTGTCCGCGGTATCGAGAGCGGTCTCCGCCATCGTCATGGTGCTCATCGTCAGGCTCCCTTCTTGCCAGTGAGCGCGAAGAAGACGTCGTCGAGATCGGGGGTGTGCACGGTGAGCGACTCGGCCTCGACGCCGGCGTCGTCCAGCCGCCGCAGCAGTGCCCGCAGGGTGGCGACGCGGTCGTCACCCGCGAGCTGGAGGGTTAGCGCGTCGTCGTCGCGGCCGGCCGGGGCGAACGCCGTCGCCGCCGCGTCGAGCTCGGCGCGGCCGGCGAAGGCAAGCTCGATGTGGCCGCCAGGGATGCGCGCCTTGAGCTCGGTGGGCGTCCCCTCCGCGACGATCCTGCCGCCGTCGAGCACCGCGACGCGGTGCGCGAGCTGGTCGGCCTCGTCCAGGTACTGGGTCGTGAGCAGGATCGTCGTCCCCTCAGCGACAAGCCCGCGGATGATGTCCCACATCGTGCGCCTGCTGCGCGGGTCAAGGCCCGTGGTCGGCTCGTCGAGGAAGATCACCTTCGGGTTGCCGACCAGGGTCATCGCCAGGTCGAGCTTGCGCTTCATGCCACCTGAGTAGGTCGACGCCGGCTTGTCACCGGCCTCGGTCAGCTCGAACCTGTCGAGCAGTTCCTGTGCCCGGCGGCATCCCGCGGTCTTGCGCAGCAGGTGCAGGTCGGCCATCAGCATCAGGTTCTCGCGGCCGGTGAGATAGCCGTCGACGGCGGAGAACTGACCGGTGACGCCGATCGCACGGCGGACCGCCTGCGGGTTCTTGGCCGGGTCCTGGCCGCCGATGCGGATCTCGCCCGCGTCGGGGCGCAGGTAGGTGGTCAGCAGGTGGACGGCGGTGGTCTTGCCGGCTCCGTTCGGGCCGAGCAGGGCCAGGATCGTGCCCCGCGGCACCGTCAGGTCGATGCCGTTGAGCACCACCACGCCGCCGAAGGACTTGCGCAGCCCGCGGGTCCAGATCGCGGCCCCGGCGCTGGCAGCATCAGCGGCAGTCGCGGCATCGGCGGCGGCCGTCACAGCGCTCACGACTCGTCCAGGCGCGGCGCGCGGCGGATGGTGACATCGCCGAGTTTGGTGCTCGCGTGGATTTTGACCCGCTCGACCTGCTCGCCGGCCTCCGGTGCGGCCGAGCCCGGAAGCTCGTTGTAGACACGGCCGACCCCGGTGTTCAGCTCGAGCCAGGCGGCGCTGCCCTCGCGGACGCCGACCTCGACGCTGCCGTTCTTGGTCGTGGCGGACACCGTGCCGCGCACGACCTCGCCGATCCGTACCTCGCCGTTGGAGTTTTCCGCGGTGATGTCGGACAGCGCGTGGTCGACCGTCACGGAACCGTTGGAGACCTTGACGGTCGCGGGACCGGTGACGACGCCGACCCGTACCTTCCCGTTGCCGTTGGAGACCTGGGCGGTGCCGTCCACGGCACGGATCCTGATGTCACCGGAGCCCGCGTGCACCTCGGCGGAACCACGGACGTCCGCGACACTGACCTGGCCGAGGCCGTTGCGGAGGTTGAGTGGCCCGGTTCCGTCGAGATGGACGGCGCCGAGGCCTGTCTTAAACGCGACGGCGCCGAGCACGCCGTCGGCCACGAAATCACCGAGATCGGCCTCGCCGCGCACGTCGGAGTCCGACGGCAGCCGGATGATGACGTCGATCGACTCGGGGCGCTTGCTGCTGAAGTTGACGAACCGGCTGCGCGGCTTGCGCGAGACGATGCTCAGCGTCCTGGTGGCCTCGTCGTACTCGACGCGGGTGTTCTCCGCCGCCTTGACGTCGGCGGACTTGTCTGGGTCACCGGGGCGGACGTCGACGATCGTGTCGGCGCGGTCGGAAACGACGAGGCGGACGTCGGCGACGTAGAGGTCGAGAGCGACGGCGATCGGTGACGGGGTGTTGAAGTTCGAGAGGGACACGTCAGGTTCCTTTGCTCGCGATGGCTTTGACTGGCGGCGGTATGCGCGGTGTGCGGGTGTCAGCGGACCCAGCCGGTGAAGCTCTGGCCGACGGTCTGGTCGGACTGCTGGGTGGGAGCACGGCGCGCGACGCGCCAGCCCTCGTTGCCAAGCCCGGCGGCGGCGGCCCTGACGATCCAGGCATTGACGGACAGCCCGCCCGCGGCCGCGGCGTCCTCGATGAAGGCCTTGAGATTGGCGGGCAGCCGCAGGTTGATCCGGACCATGGCAGCGTCTTCGCCCTCGGCGACAGGCAGCCGCACCTCGCCGGGGCCGGCCACGGCGTCGCCGGCGGCCGGCACGGCGGGCGCGGGCGGCGGTGTCACGACGAACCCGGCCGCGCCACCGCGCAGCCGGACATCGACCGCGCCGGGCGCGAGCTCGGCGGAGATCTCCTCGGCAGCGGCGGACAGCGCCTCGAGCAGGGTGAGCCGCACCGCGGCGTCGAGCGGCCGCAACAGCCGGTCGGCGAGCGCATGGGCGTCGTCACCGCCCAGCTCGGCCGCGGTCGTCAGCTCGCGGCGGAGGCTTTCGACGTACTGGGTGAGTTCCATGGCTCTACTATGGCACCACTTTGGCACCACTGCAAATAAATTTGGCTCATCTTGGCATACTGCAGGTCGATGTTGGTGCCACAGCGCCCTGAGGGTGGCACCACGCGGCATCATCGACCCGCATGCCGAGCGGTGACGGCGGTCCGCGGTCGTCCGTAGGCGCCGGCTATAACAAGACAGCAAGACCATCTCCTGTCGGCTCAACAGAATCGGTGGCAATGAACAACCTGTACCGTGAGCTCGCCCCGGTCTCGGCTGCCGCCTGGGCCCAGATCGAAGACGAGGCGAAGCGCACGTTCGCGCTGCACGCCGCCGCGCGCAAGGCGGTCGACGTGACAGGACCCGACGGACTCGGCCTCGCCGGAGTCGGCACCGGGCACGCGACGGCGATCGAACCGCCGGGCGACGGCATCTCGGCCGCGCTGCGCGACTGGCGGCCGGTCGTCGAGCTGCGCGTGCCGTTCACGCTCAGCCGTGCGGAGATCGACTCGGTCGAGCGGGGCGCCCTCGACGCGGACTGGCAGCCGGTCAAGGACGCCGCGAAGAAGATCGCCTTCGCCGAGGACCGCGCGGTCTTCGATGGTTACGCGGCCGCCCGGGTCTCCGGCATCAGGCCGGCCGCGTCCAACCAGGGCCTGATCCTGCCCGGCGAGCCGCGCGACTACCCGGACGTGGTCAGCAAAGCGCTGAGCGAACTGCGGCTGGCCGGCGTGGCGGGCCCTTACTCGCTGCTGCTGTCCGCCGACGCGTACACGGCGGTTAGCGAGACCTCCGATCACGGCTACCCGATCCGCGAGCACCTGCGGCGGCTGCTCGACGGCGAGATCATCTGGGCGCCGGCGATCGAGGGCGCGCTGCTGCTCTCCTGCCGCGGCGGCGACTACGAGCTGCACATCGGCCAGGACCTGTCCATCGGCTACCTTGACCACGACGCGGACTCGGTGCGGCTGTACTTCACCGAGTCGTTCACGTTCTCCGCCTACACCTCGGAGGCGAGCGTCGCGATCACCGCGTAAGACGCAAGAATGTACCGAAAGGCCGGTGATAGCCGGCCCAACGGTACATTCTTAGCGGGTGCGGGTGCGGGTGCGGGGTGCGGGGAGTAAGCAGTCGTACTGAGCGGGTTCAGTCGCGCCACTTGATGGCGGCCAGGCGGCGGGCGCTCACGTAGCCGTTGGCGGCGAACCAGTGGGCGGACGCCGCGATCGCCTCCCGAGCCGGGCGCGCGGTGTGACCGAGCTCGGTGCGGGCCCGTTCATCGCTGAAGATCATCGGCGTCGCGGACATGCGCGCCGCCTCGAGCGGCACCCGGGGTGCGCGGCGCAGCATCCGGCCCTGGACCAGGGTGGATGAGACGCCCGCCGCGAGGACCAGGCCCCGCGGCACGTGCATCCGTGGCATCGGCAGGCCGGTGCAGCCGGCGAGCGCCGCAAGGATCTCCCGCATGCTCAGGTTCTCGCCGCCGAGGATGTAGCTGCGGCCCGTTAGGCCGCGTTCCAGCGCCGCGACGTGGCCCGCCGCCAGGTCGTCGACGTGCACGACGTTCATCGCGGTGTCGGCGAAACCGGGCATCCTGCCGTTGAGGTAGTCAAGCACCACCCGGCCGGTCGGCGTGGGCGCGGCGTCGCCCGGGCCGAGCGGGAAGGTCGGCAGAACGAGGCACGCGTCGAGTCCCCCGGCGCAGGCGCGCAGCACCTCGTGCTCCGCGACGAACTTGGATCCCTTGTAAGAGCCGTGCAGCAGGGCCAGGTCGGCGTAGCAGGTCTCGTCGCCCGGCCGCCCGTCACCGGCCCGCCGGGGGTCGAGTACGCCGATGGTCGAGGTGTAGACCAGCCGCTCGCAGCCGGCCGCACGTACCGCGGCGAGCACGTTGAGCGTGCCGCCGACGTTCACGTCGTAGAACACCCGGGGGTCGCGCGCCCAGAACCGGTAGATCGCGGCCAGGTGGAACACGAAGCGGGCGCCGGCACAGGCCGCCAGGACGGCGGCCCGGTCTCTGACGTCCGCCACCACCCGTTCGGCGTCGACCCCCGCGAGGGTGCGGCAGTCGGCACCCGGCTCGGTCAGCGCGACCACGTGCGCGCCACGCGACCGCACCGCCCTGGTGACGGCGGACCCGATGAACCCCGAGGCGCCCGTGACGACCACCCGGTCCCCCGGCTCGATCGTGACGCGGCGCGGCTGCAAACCCGGCACGGATCAACTGTCCGCCGGCGCGCGCCCTTGGGCAAGCAGGCCCGGCGTGGCGTTGGCTAGTGTGCGTTCGCTAGCGGTCGCGTCGGCTAACGGTCTCGTTCGCTGGCGGTCGCGTTCGCGCGCGTGCGGCTGGTAGCGTCCGGGTGTGACGATCCGGGAGATGCAGCCTGGCGAAGAGGCACTGGTCGGGGACCTGCGGGTGGCGGCGTACCGGGCGCTCGGGGTGCTGTCCGAGGGCACCGGGTACGCCGAGACGCTGCGCGGCTTTGGGTTCGGCGGCGACTGCGTGGTGCTGGTGGCAGCCGACGAGACCGGCGCGATCGCGGGCACGGTCACCCTCGAGACCTACGGCCCGGACAGCGAGCTCGCGCGGGACGAGACAGAAGCGGACGTCCGAGCGTTCGCCGTCTCCGCGGCGGCACAGGGGCGCGGAGTCGGCAGGGAACTGCTGCGCGCCCTCATTGAGCTGGCCGATAAGAACGGGGTGCGGCGCCTGCGGCTGTGCACGCTGCCGCCGATGAAGGCCGCACAGCACCTGTACGAGACGGCCGGTTTCACCAGAACCCCGGACCTCGACTGGGAGCCCGCACCCGGCGTCGCCCTGCGGGCCTACGAGTTCGCTATCGCGCCCGTGAGCTGAGGGAGACCGCCCCGGCCAGCGCGATCGCGAGCAGCACGGCGGCGAACAGCGCGACCGCCGCCCATCCGCCGCGTGCCCAGAAGACGCCGCCCGCCGACCCTGCCACGCTGCTGCCGATGTAGTACAGGCACAGGTACAGCGCGGAGGCCTGCGCGGGCGCGACCGGCGCCCGTGCGCCGACCCAGCCGCTCGCCACCGAGTGCGCGGCGAAGAACCCGGCGGTCATGACCACGAGCCCGGCCACGATGCAGGCGATGGACGCGGGCAGCGTCAGCGCGACGCCCGCGATGGCCACCATCACGCCCGCGGTGAGCACGCCGCGCCGCCCTGCTCTGTCCGCTAGCCTGCCGGCCATCGTCGAGGTGTAGGTGCCCGCGAGGTAGACCGTGAACAGGGCGCCGATGACGCTGCTCGACAGGCTCCACGGCGGAGCGCTCAGCCGGAACGTCAGGTAGTTGTACACGGTCACGAACGCGCCCATCAGCGCGAACCCGATGACGTACAGGCGCAGTAGCCCGGTATCCGCGAGGTTGCGCCCGAGCGTGCCGGCCAGCGCGCGCAGTCGCAGCGGCGACGGCGTGAAGAACGCCGACCGCGGCAGCACGACCGCGAACGCGATCGCGCAGCCGAGCGCAAGCGCCGAGACCCCCGCGTCGGCAACCCGCCAGCCGCCGTGCTCGGCGAGGATGCCCGCGATGATGCGCCCGCTGAGCCCGCCGATCGCGTTGCCCGCCACGTACAGGCCCATGGCGCGGCCCAGGTGGCTCCTGTCGACCTCCTCCGCGAGGTAGGCCATCGCGGTGGCGGGCACGCCGGCCAGCGCGAACCCCTGCAGGACGCGGACCGCGACGAGCATGGTCAGGTTCACGGAGGCCGCCGCCGCCAGGCCGAGCACGGCCGCGGCGAGCACCGAAACGGTCATCACCGCGCGCCGCCCGCACACCTCCGACAGGGAGCTGACCGGGATGATCGCGAGGGCGAGCGCCGCCGTGCCCGCCGACATGGCCAGGCTCGCCCCCGCGGGACTGGCACGGAACGCGCCCGACAGCAGCGGCAGCAGCGGCTGGGGCGTGTAGAGCAGCGCGAACGTCGCCAGGCCCGCCGCGAACAGCCCGAGCCTGACCCGCCGCATCCCCGGGTCGCCGTGCCGCAGCCGTGCCGTCTGCCGCCCTGTCGTCTGCTGGCTGGTCTGCTCCGGGGCGAGGGTCACGCCAACGACGCTAAGCCCGCGCACTTCGATACGTCCAATGCATGAAAACTCGTGAAACAATTCAAATATGAATGAGCCTGCCGACCAGGCGGAAGCCGCCCTCGACGCCCTCGTGCCGCGGCTGCGCCAGTTCGCCGTCGTCGCCCGCGAGGAGCACCTCACCCGCGCCGCCGAACTCCTGCGCGTACCGCAGCCCACGCTGTCCCGGTCGATCGCCCGGCTCGAGGCCGATCTCGGCGTGCCGCTGTTCACTCGTCCCGGCCGGTCGATCCGGCTGACCCGGCATGGCCGCGCCCTGCTCGACGCCGCCGAGCGGACCATCGCGACCCTGTCCGGCACCGTCGAGCGCCTCGCGGCCGAGGCGCATCCCGGCCGCGGCCGGGTGGCGCTCGGCTTTCTGCACACGCTCGGCGGGCAGACCGTGCCGCGGCTGCTGAAGGAGTTCCGTGCCGGGCACCCGCTGATCAGGTTCGCGCTTGTGCAAGACGGCGGGCACGGGCTGCTCGCCCGGCTGCGAGACGGCGAGATCGACCTGTGCCTGACCGCGCCGCTGCCGCAGGCGCCTGATCTGCGCTCCCGCGGGCTCGACGAGCAGCGGATCGACCTGTACGTCCCCGCCGGGCACCGGCTCGCGGCGCGGCGGCACGACGGCGTGCCGCTGACGGAGGCCGCCGATGAGGACTTCATCGTCATGGAGCCCGGCTACGGCCTGCGGGCGATCACCGACGGCCTGTTCCGCGCGGCGGGGTTCGAGCCGCGGATCACCTTCGAGGGCGAGGAGGCAGACACCGCGCGCGGCCTGGTCGGCGCCGGGCTCGGCGTGTCGTTGCTGCCCGCCACCGCGTCGTCCCTCGCCGACCCCGCGGTCGTCGCGGTGCCCATCACCACGCCGAAGGCGGCCCGCACCATCGGCATCGCCTGGCCCGCTGACCGGCCGCTGACCGCACCGGCGGCCGCGTTCCGCGACTTCGCCCTGACCTACGCGGGCCGGCTGCCCCGCTAACCCGAAGAGGCCTCCCGGCGCGCGGGCAACCACGCCGCCGCGCCGCGGTGTCGCGCGGTCACCGGAGGCGGGACCGACGGGCGAAGCGATGTCCCGGTCAGGAAAGACGCGCCGCCAGGTCGGCGCTGGCCGCGCGCAGCGCGGAAACGGCGGTGCCGACGAGTTCGTCGGACATCCGCGATGCCGGCCCGGACACCGAGACGGCCATCGGCAGCGCCCCGGGAATCCCCACCGCCACGCAGCGGACGCCGATCTCCATCTCGCCCTCGTCGAGCGCGTAGCCGCGGGTGCGGATCAGCGCGATCTCCGCGTGCAGCGCGGCCGGGTCGGTGATCGTGGTCGGGGTCCGCGCGGTCAGCGCGGCCGCCTCGATCAGCCGCCTAGTCTGCGCGGCGGGAACGCTGGCGAGCAGCGCCTTGCCGACGCCGGTGCAGTGCAGCGCGACCCGGTTGCCCACCTCGGTGAAGATGCGCATGGCGTGGCTGCCGGTGGCCTGCGCCACGTACTCGGCGCTGCCCTGGGTCAGCACCGCGAGGTTGGCCGACTCGCCGGTCAGCTCGGCGAGCCGGCCAAGCACCGGCAGCGCCCGTTCGCCGAGCAGCGCGTGCGCGGCCCCGCCGAGCGGGACGAGCCGCGAGCCCAGGCAGTAACGGCGGTCGGGCAGCTGGCGCAGGTAGCCGCGGCCGGCGAGGGTCGCGGCAAGCCGGTGCAGCGTCGGCAGCGGCAGGCGGCAGGCGGCGGCGAGGTCGCTGAGCGAGGCGGTCCCGCCGGCCGCCGACAGTGCCTCGAGCACGTCGAGCGCGCGGTGCAGGGACTGCACACCGCCGGGACCGCCTCCCCGTCCGGGACGGCCGTCCTCGGTCATGGGTCCCCCGTTCTCATGGCTCAAGCCGCTAGACGACACTGGGCCTTGACGGCTGGGTGCGCCGCAGCCTATGGTCCAGCCAGTATTTCATCATGCGAACGTAAGATTTCGCAATACGAAATTTGCCGTAAGTCCCGACCGAGACAGAGGTGATACCCGTGACTGACCGGATCCCGGCCGGCGCGCTCCAGGTCGCGCGCAGCCTGCACGCGTTCATCGAGGAGGAGGCGCTGCCCGCGGCGGGTATCGCCGACGCGGCCGGCTTCTGGGCGGGCGTGTCGCGCATCGTCGCCGACCTGACGCCGGTCAACCGGGCGCTGCTCGCCCGGCGCGACGAGCTGCAGGCGTCGATCGACGCCTGGCACCGCGGACACGCAGGCCAGGCAGTGGACGCGGTCGCCTACCAGGCGTTCCTCACCGAGATCGGCTACCTGCTGCCCGATCCTGGCCCGTTCCAGGTGACCACGGAGAACGCCGACGCGGAGATCGCCACGCTCGCCGGACCGCAGCTCGTGGTGCCTGTCAGCAACGGGCGGTTCGCGCTCAACGCGGCCAACGCCCGCTGGGGCTCGCTGTATGACGCGCTGTACGGGACCGACGCGATCGGCGAGGATGGCGGCGCGACCAGGCAGGGCGGCTACAACCCGGTCCGCGGCCAGCGGGTGATCGACACGGTCCGCGACTTCCTCGATGAGGTGGTGCCGCTCGGCGGCGCGTCGCACCGGGATGTGACCGGCTACACGGTCAGCGCCGCCGGGCTCGCCGCCCACTTCACAGACGGCACGGCCGCCGACGGCACGGCCAAGCTCGCCGATCCCGCCGTATTCGCCGGCTACGCAGGCGACCCGGGCGCGCCGTCCGCGATCCTGCTGCGCCACCACGGCCTGCACATCGAGATCGCGATCGACCGCGCGGGCCGCATCGGCGCCACCGATAAGGCCGGCGTCCAGGACGTCGTCGTGGAGGCCGCGGTCACCACGATCGTCGACTTCGAGGACTCGGTCGCCGCGGTGGACGCCGAGGACAAGGTCGCCGCCTACCGCAACTGGCTTGGCCTGAACACCGGCGAGCTGACCGCGCCGGTGGAGAAGGGCGGCCGGACGTTCACCCGCCGCCTCGAGCCAGACCGCGGCTACACGGACCCGTCCGGCGCCCCGTTCGCCCTGACCGGCCGGTCGCTGCTGCTCGTCAGGAACGTCGGCCACCTGATGACCACCGACGCCGTCCTCGACGCCGACGGCGCGGAGGTCCAGGAGGGCATTCTGGACGCGATCGTGACCAGCCTGACGGCGCTGCCCGGCCTGCGCGCGGACTCGCCGTGGCGCAACGGCACGAAGGGGTCGGTCTACATCGTCAAGCCCAAGCAGCACGGGCCCGAGGAGGTGGCGTTCACCGTCACCTTGTTCTCCCGGGTGGAGGAACTGCTCGGCCTCCCGCACCGCACACTCAAGATCGGGCTGATGGACGAGGAACGGCGGACCTCGGTGAACCTCGCCGCGTGCGTCAAGGCGGCGGGCGACAGGATCGTGTTCATCAACACCGGCTTCCTCGACCGTTCAGGCGACGAGATGCACACCTCGTTCGAGGCGGGTCCGATGGTCCGCAAGGCCGCGATGAAGACGCAGCCGTGGATCCTCGCCTACGAAGACAGCAACGTGGACGTCGGCCTCGCGCACGGGCTCGCCGGTCGCGCGCAGATCGGCAAGGGCATGTGGACGATGCCGGACCTGATGGCCGACATGCTGGCACAGAAGATCGCGCACCCGCGGGCGGGTGCCAGCACCGCCTGGGTTCCCTCCCCCACCGCCGCGACCCTGCACGCGCTGCACTACCACCGGGTCGACGTCGCGCAGCGGCAGCGCGAGCTGGCGGGCCGCCCACCGGTGCGGCTCGACGACCTGCTGCACCTACCGCTCGGCGATCCGGCGAGCTGGAGCGCGCAAGACAAGCAGGCGGAGGTCGACACCAACGTCCAGTCGATACTCGGCTATGTGGTCCGCTGGGTCGACCAGGGCATCGGCTGCTCCAAGGTCCCCGACATCAACGACGTGGCGCTCATGGAGGACCGGGCGACCCTGCGCATCTCCAGCCAGCTGCTCGCGAACTGGCTGCGGCACGGCGTGGTGAGCACCGAGCAGGTAACCGAGAGCCTGCGCCGCCTCGCCGCGGTCGTCGACGCGCAGAACGCGGGCGACCCCGTCTACCGCCCGATGGCACCCGACTTCGACGCGAGCATCGCGTTCGCCGCCGCGAGCGACCTCATCTTCCAGGGCGCCAGCCAGCCGAACGGCTACACCGAGCCGATCTTGCATCGCCGCCGCCGCGAGGCCAAGGCCGCGCACCGCTGACCCCGGGTCATGAACCTCGATCGCCTGGCGAACCGGTACTTCGGCATGCGGCACGGCGAGAGCAAGGCGAACGTCGCCGGGCTCATCGTCAGCCGCATCGAGACCGACAGGAGCGGCGACTACGGCCTGTCCGACCGCGGCCGCCTGCAGGCGGCCGCGGCGGCAGGCTGCTGCGGGCTTAGCGACCGGACGGTCATCCGCTCCTCGGACTTCACCCGCGCGTGGCAGACCGCGCAGATCGTGCGCGAACGGATCGGCGCGGCCGAGGTGGTCGCCGCCGAGGAGCTGCGCGAGCGGTCCTTCGGCGAACTTGACGGGTCGCCTGCCGCCGGGTATGCGCGAGTCTGGACGGCCGACCAGGCCGAAGCGGGCGCCAGCCCGGCGCCCGGCCCGGTGCCCGACGGGGTCGAGCCCGTGACGGCGGTGCTCGACCGAACCGTAGCGCTCATCGCGGAGCTAGAGCGCCGGCATGCCGGCGCGGACATCCTCCTCGTATCCCACGGCGACACGCTCGCCATCCTTGCGGCGGGCTTCCTCGGCGTGGAGCCGTCACGGCACCGGAGCGTGCCGTCATTCGGCACCGCCGAGATCCGGCCACTGCGGCCGCCTGACGACGCGCGGCACGGATAGCGCGGGGCGGGCACTCGCGTCCGCCGCGGCCAGCTGCGACGGACGAAGGCCAGCTGCCGCCCGCGATTACGCGCGGCGGCAGCCGGCGGAGCCACGAACCCGTTCGGGATGACGGATTCGCGACGCAAACCGTTGCGGATCGGGGACCTGCCACCGGCCGCGGAGCCGGGGTTAAGGTAAGGCGATGCGATCGTGGCACGTGGACCGGCCGGGGCCGGTCGATGGGGGCGGGGACGGCGTGGGGCCGCTGGTGGCGCGGGACGTTCCGGTGCCCGAGCCGGGTCCGGGCGAGCTGCTGCTGCGGGTGCTCGCCTGCGGGGTGTGCCGCACCGACCTGCACGTGGCCGAGGGCGACCTGCCGGTGCACCGGCCGGGGGTGACGCCCGGGCACGAGGTGGTCGGCGAGGTGGTGGCGGCCGGGCCTGGCGATATGGCCGGCTTCGCCATAGGCGACCGCGCGGGTGCCGCGTGGCTGCGCTCGACGGACGGCACCTGCCGGTACTGCCTGCGCTGCGCGGAGAACCTGTGCCCGTCCTCGGTGTACACCGGCTGGGACGCCGACGGCGGCTACGCCGAATACCTCACGGTCCCTGCGGCCTACGCGCACCCGCTGCCCCCGGGTTACTCAGACGTGGAGCTGGCGCCGCTGCTGTGCGCCGGCATCATCGGCTACCGCGCGCTGAAGCGGGCCGCGCTGGCGCCAGGGGGCCGGCTCGGCCTTTACGGCTTCGGCGGCAGCGCGCACCTGGCCGCGCAGGTCGCACTCGCGCAGGGCGCCACCGTGTCCGTGATGACCCGGGGCGAGCAGGCGCGGGAGCTTGCCAGATCGCTCGGCGCCGCCTTCGTCGGCGGGCCCGCGGACATGCCACCCGAGCCGCTTGACGCCGCGATCATGTTCGCGCCGGTCGGTGACCTGGTGCCGCCCGCGCTCGCCGCGCTCGACCGGGGCGGCACGCTCGCCATCGCCGGCATCTACCTGACCGACATCCCGCCGCTCGACTACCACAGGTACCTGTTCCAGGAGCGCCAGCTGCGCAGCGTCACGTCGAACACCCGGCAGGACGCCCGCGAGTTCCTCGCCTTCGCCGCCGCGCACAAGCTCGCGGTCACCACGCACCGCTACCCGCTCGATGCCGCCGACCGCGCCCTCGCCGACCTCAAGGCCGGCCGCTTCGACGGCGCCGCGGTGCTCGTCCCGTAGGCCGCGTTCTTTCCCTATCCCGAACGGGTTCGTGGCTCCGCCGTCCTCCCCACCCTCCCGTGGGTGCCCGGACCTGCCCGGTTGCGAAGATCATCTTCGGCTGATGGGATTCTTCGCAGGAGCGGTAGCGGTAGCGAAGGAGGACCCCTTGGCAGCTGAGTTTCGCCCCGTCGCCCCCGTGGACCCGACGAACCTGAGGCCGATGCTCTTCCTCGACGTCGCACGGCAGATGATGCTGGACGGCGACTGGTCGCAGCGCGCGGTGTCCGTCGTCATGGAGAGCCACACCGGTCCCGGCCGGTTCAGCTTCTACGGCGCGAACCAGCCAGACGTGATCGAGGAGGTGCACGCCGGCCGGGTCGACGTGTCGATACTCAACCCGGCGGCGATGCTGACGATGGCGCACCGCGGCACCGGTGCGTTCGGCAGCGTCAAGGACGTGGCGGCCGTCGCGGTGCTGCCGCATTACGACCAGCTTGGCTTCGCGGTCGCGTCGCGGCTGGGGTTCACTCACCTGGAGGACATCGCCGCGCGGCGTTACCCGCTGCGCGTGTCGGTACGCGGCTCGATTGACGCGGGCACGCCCATCATGGTGGACGTGGTGCTGCGCGAGCACGGTTTCAGCCTCGCCGACATCGAGGCGTGGGGCGGCGAGATCGTCCGTGACCAGCCGATGCCGAACGACCCGTCCCGGATCGGACGGCTCGCGGCGGGCGAGATCGACGCGATCTTCGACGAGGGCGTAATCATGTGGGCCGACCTGGTGGCCGGGGCAGGCGCGGAGTTCCTCGCGCTCGACCCGGCGCACCTCACGGCCCTGGAGGGCCAGGGTTTCCGCCGCGGGCTGCTCGAACAGGCCCGGTACCCGTCGCTGCCCGGCGACATCCTCACCGTGGACTACAGCGGCTGGCCGATCTACTGCCGGGCAAGCGCGCCGGACAGGCTGATCGAGAAGTTCTGCCTGGCGCTGATCGCCAAGCGCGACTCGATCGCGTGGGACATCGGCGGGCCCACCCAGCCGCCGCTGCCGCTGGACCGGATGGCCCGCGAGTCGCCGGCCACACCGCAGGACGTGCCGCTGCACCCGGCCGCCGCGGCGGTGTGGCGCGCGCATGGCTTCCTCGACTGAGCTTTGGGCAGGTTCTGCTTTGGGCCGGCTTCTGCTTTGGGCCGTCTTCTGCTTTGGCCCGGCTTCTGCTTTGGGCCGTCTTCTGCTTTGGCCCGGCTTCTGCTTGGCCGGTCAGTTCGGGTCGGGCAGCGGGGTCAGCCCGGTGCCGGTGAGCAGGAAGCTGCCCGCCTCGCCGGCGGCGCCGGCCACCAGGTCGGTGACCGCCTTGCCCGCGTGGTCCGGTGTGAGCACCTGGCCGAGGTTCTCCCGGTATTCGGCCACGGTGATGCCCTGCCTGGCGGCGTAGGCCGCGACCGCCTGGGCGCCGAGTTCGGTCTCCGGCGTGATCTGCGGCAGCAGCGCCACAAACCTGATGCCGAGGCCTGCGCGCCGCGACTCGTCGGCCGCGTACGAGGTCAGCCACCGGATGGTCGACTTGGCGCCGGCGTAGCCGCCGGACAGCGGCGAGCCCTTCACCGCGGCGCCGCTGGACAGCGCGATCACCGTGCTGCCCGCCTCCAGCGGGGCGAGCAGCGCCTCGCGGGTCCAGTGGAAGGCGTGCTTGACGTCCACCTCCCAGTTGCGCGAGAACGTCTCCCAGGTGTGCCGGTGCAGCGGCCTGGGCAGCGGCGGCGCCCCGGCGTTCAGCACCAGGACGGCGGGCCGGTAGGCGTCGACCAGCGCGCCCGCGGCGACCGGGTCGGTGGCGTCCGCCTTAACCGGTGTGAAGCGGCCGCCCAGTTGGGCGTGCAGTTCGGCAAGCGCGCCTTGATCGCGGGCTACGCCCACCACCCGGTAGCCGACGCCGGCCAGCGCGATGGCGATGCCCCTGCCGAGTCCCCTGCTCGCCCCGGTGACCAGGGCGGTCTTGGGCTGTGTGCCTGTCATGTCAGTCCTCCTTCGCCCGGGTGCGGTCCACGGTGAAGGCGATGGTGAGGCTTTCGGTGCCCATGGTGTCCTGCATGCTGTTCTCCGATCTCTTTGCTGGCTTTCACCTGAACTGATCCGGAGAGAAGCGGAAGCTAACCGCGGCCGCGGGGGAATTAACGGGGCGCGCGGCTTCGCCCGGAGACATATACCGACTTTGGGGGGGACAAAACTGGCCAAAACGGTCGGATTCTTGCCCAAAAAGCGGATTCTTGCCCAAAAAGCAGTACATGTCCGCGGCGGGCGGCAGGATCCCGCGCGAAGGTTGGGCGTCAGGTCAGCTGGACCCGGCCCTCGCCGTTGCCCCCGTTGCCGCTGACGAAGAAGGCGAGCAGGCGGTGCCCGGCAAGCCGACCAGGTGCGCCACCGCGGCGTCCAGCCCCAGGGCCGACGGGCCGGCAAGCAACTGGCGGTCGAGCAGGGTCCGGTTGAGCGTGCGCCGGTCAAGACGCCGCAGCGCGTGCGCCGCTGTCATCGCCGGTCTTTCCGCTCACCCGTCACCCGGTCGATCCTAAGTCCCGGCTTCGCGCTCAGGACAGCAGCCAGTAGACCTCCGTCCACTGCTTCGCCGGATCGTCGCTGTGCGCCCCGTCACGCGACGTCGTTGTTCGCGCGGACAGCCGACAGCGGGACCGCGTTGTCCGCCAGGCTATGGAGGTCCAGCCGCTACGGAAAGACCATGAGGAGGTCACCAGCCGTTCACACAGGGAGGCCGCCGTGGCTCTCGAAACTGGCCTCGGAGAAGCACTTCGCACCGACTACTTCCAGCTCAGCGAGGAGTTCACGCCGGCCCAGCTTGCGTACCTGCAACGGGCGCGCGCTTTCGTCCACGACGACGTGCTCCCGGTCATCAACGGCTACTGGGAGCGGGCCGAGTTCCCGCGGGACCTCGTCAGGAAGCTTGGCGCGGCCGGCCTTGTCGGCGACGGCATCGAGGGCTATGGCTGTCCCGTCATGGATCCGCTCTCGGCCGGCCTGGTCACCATGGAGCTGAACCGGGGCGACGGCAGCATCGGCACCTTCCTCGGCGTTCAGGCCGGACTGGCGATGCGCTCGATCGCCATGCTCGGGTCGCAGGAGCAGAAGCAGCGGTGGCTGCCCGCCATGGCCCGGGTGGACGCTCTCGGCGCGTTCGCGCTGACCGAGCCGGAGCACGGGTCGGACTCCGTCGCCCTGGAGACCACGGCCCGCCGGGACGGCGAGGAGTACGTGATCGACGGCACGAAGAAGTGGATCGGTAACGGCACGGTGGCCGACGTGGCCGTGGTGTGGGCACGCGACACCGCCGACGGCCAGGTGAAGGGCTTCCTCGTCGAGAAGGGCACCCCCGGGTACCACGCGCGGCTGATCGACGGCAAGGGATCGCTGCGCGCGGTGTGGCAGGCGTCGATCGACCTGGACGGCGTCCGTATCCCCGCCTCGAACAGGCTGCCGCGGGCGCAGTCGTTCCGCGACACCGCGGCCGTGCTCGCGAGCACACGCGCCACCTGCGCGTGGGCGGCGCTTGGCCATGCGGTCGCGGGCTACGACGCGGCGCTTGCCTACGCCGGGCGGCGCACCCAGTTCGGCCGTCCGCTCGCGGGCTTTCAGCTGGTCCAGGACCGCTTGGTGAAGATGCTCGCCAAGGTCACGGCGATGCAGCTGTACTGCAGGCGGCTCGCCGATCTTGCCCTCGCCGGCCGGGTCGAGCCGACGCTCGCCGGCCTGGCCAAGTCGCACAACACCACCGCCGCCCGCGAGGTGCTCGCCGAGGCACGCGACCTGCTCGGCGGCAACGGCATCCTGCTGGACTTCCACGTGATCAGGCACATGGCCGACATCGAGGCAATCCACACCTTCGAGGGCACCGCGACCATCCAGAACCTCATCGTCGGCCGGGACATCACCGGCCTGTCCGCCTTCGGTACGCGAGGAGCGTGAACCGCCATGACCAACCTGGCCCTTGACCTGCACGAGGCCGCGCAGATGTATCCGGACCGCCCCGCCGTACGGCTCGATGACACGATCTTGTCCTACGCACAGCTCGACGACCTCAGCGCCCGGGCCGCCGGCTGGCTGCGCTCGCGCGGCCTCGAGCCGGGCAGCGCGGTGGGCATCATGCTGCCCAACGTGCCGCAGTTTCCCGTCTTCTACTACGGGGCGCTGCGCGCCGGGTGCGCGATCGTCCCGATGAACCCGCTGCTCAAGGCGCGCGAGGTGGCCCATTACCTCGGCGACTCAGGTGCCGGCCTTGTCCTGGCCTGGGAAACCGCGGCCGCAGAGGCCGCCGCGGGTGCCGCGACCGCCGCGGTGCCCGCGGTCAGCGTCGGCGCTGCGACGCTCGACGAGATCGGCGGGTGGGAGCCCGCGCCTGACGTGGCGCCGCGCGCCGACGACGACACCGCGGTGATCCTCTACACCTCGGGCACGACGGGAACACCGAAGGGCGCCGAGCTGACGCACGCCAACATGCGCCGCAACGCCCTGGTCACCGCCACGTCATTGCTCAGCCTCGGCCCGGACGACGTCGTGATGGGCTGCCTTCCGCTATTCCACAGCTTCGGGCAGACCTGCGGTCTCAACGCCGCCATGCTGTCTGGTGCCTGCCTGACGCTGATATCGCGGTTCAGCCCGGCGGCCGCGCTCCGGGTGATCGAACGGGACCGGGTCACGGTATTCGAGGGCGTGCCGACCATGTACGTCGGCATGCTCGGCGAGAGCGCCGTCATCGCGGACACCTCGTCCCTCCGGGTGTGCGTCTCGGGCGGCGCCGCACTGCCCGTCGAGGTGCTCAACGGGTTCGAGAAGACGTTCGCTACCGTGATCCTCGAGGGGTACGGGCTGTCGGAGACCTCGCCAGTGGCCACGTTCAACCGCTATGACCGCCGTAAGGCGGGGTCGATCGGACTGCCCATCAGCGGCGTGGAGCTGCGTCTGGTGCGTGGTGAGGACGGCGACGAGCTGGCAGGTCCAGGCGAGGTCGGCGAGATCGCGATCCGCGGGCACAACGTGATGAAGGGGTACAGGAACCGGCCCGAGGCCACCGCGGCGGCCATCCGCGGCGGCTGGTTCCGCACCGGTGACCTGGCACGCGCCGACGAGGACGGCTTCTACTACATCGTCGACCGCAAGAAGGACATGATCATCCGCGGCGGCTACAACGTGTACCCGAGGGAGATCGAAGAGGTCATCTACGAGCACCCGGCAGTGCTCGAGGCAGCGGTGATCGGCGTCCCGCATCCCTCGCTCGGCGAGGAAGTGGGCGCCGCGATCACCCTGCGGCCCGGGCAGGCGGCCACCACCGGCGAGCTGCGCGACTGGGTCAAGCAGCGCGTCGCCGCCTACAAATACCCACGGCACGTGTGGCTGACGGACGGGCTGCCGAAGGGGCCCACGGGAAAGATACTCAAGCGCGAGATCGTGATCCCAGCGGACATCGCCGGCACATCGGGCGTCACCGGCACCGCAGGGGGACGGCCATGACCGCGGCATCCGGCCGTTCCGCCGCTGCCTCCGCCGACGCGGCGGCCGCCGACACCGCCTCCGTTGCCGACGGGGCGGCCGCCCTGGACATGCTCCTTATCGAGGCGGCACTGGGTTCCGGCCGGCGGTTCTTCCCCGGCCGCTCCGCGGTGCGGCTGGCCCGGGCCCTGGCCGCCCGGCCCGGTGTGGTGGCGACGCGGGCCCAGAGCCTGGCCGGCGAGCTGGCCCGCATCGCCGGCGGCACCTCGGGCGTCACCGCGACAGCGAAGGACCGCCGGTTCGCCGACCGGGCCTGGACAGGCAATCCCGCGCTGCGCCGGGTCATGCAGGCCTACCTGGCCACGTCAGAAGCCGCGCTCAGCCTCCTCGACGAGGCCGCGCTCGACTGGCGAGACGCGCAGCGGCTGCGTTTCGCCCTGACCAGCCTGATGGACGCCCTAGCCCCGAGTAACAACGCGCTGCTGTCTCCCGAGGCGTGGAAGGCGGCGATCGACTCCGGGGGCGGCAGCGTGGTGACCGGAACCAGGCACCTGCTCAGCGACCTGGCCAGCCCGCCTCGGGTGCCGTCCATGGTGCCGGCCGGTGCCTACGCCGTCGGCACCGACCTGGCGGTCACTCCCGGCAGCGTGGTCGTACGCACCCCGGTCTTCGAGCTCATCCAGTACTCGCCGTCAACCGAGACGGTCCGGATGAGGCCGCTGCTGATCGTCCCGCCGACGATCAACAAGTACTACATCCTCGACCTCGCTCCCGGTCGCAGCCTGATCGAGTACCTGGTCGGCCAGGGGCAGCAGGTGTTCGTCATGTCGTGGCGGAATCCGGACGCGCGGCACGCCTCCTGGGGCTTGGACGCCTACGTCCAGGCCGTACTCGACGCCGCGGACTCGGTCACGGAAATCAGCGGCGCGGACGCGCTCCACCTGCTCGGCGCCTGCTCTGGCGGCATCCTCGCCAGTCTCGCCGCCGCCCGATCCGCCGCTGTACAGGACGCCGGGCGGCGGCTGGCCAGCCTGACGTTGCTTGTCACGATGCTCGACCAGGCGCGCGCCGACGCCGTCGGCGCCCTGGTGGACGCCTCGATGGCGGACGCCGCGATTGCCGCCTCGGCGCGCCAGGGCTACCTGGACGGGCGCAGGCTCGCCGAGGTCTTCGCCTGGTTGCGGCCTCGCGACCTCATCTGGAACTACTGGGTCAACAACTACCTGCTCGGCAAGGAGCCGGCCCGGTTCGACATCCTGTTCTGGAACGCGGACACCACCCGGATGACCGCGGGACTGCACCGCGACTTCGTTCGTGCCGCCGCCAGCAACGCGCTGGCCAGCCCTGGTGCGCTCACGGTGCTCGGCCGTGAGACCGACCTGGGGCAGGTTGATCTGGACAGTTACGTGGTCGCCGGGGTGGCTGACCACATCTGCCCGTGGCAGTCCTGCTACCGCAGCGGCCAGCTGCTCGGCGGCAAGACCCGGTTCGTGCTGTCGACGAGCGGGCACATCGCGGCCCTTGTCAACCCGCCGGATGGCAAGAAGTCCAGGTACCAAGCGGGCGACGACGTCACCGCCGAGCCCGGCGACTGGCAGCAGGCGGCGCAGACCCTGCAGGGATCGTGGTGGCCCGACTACGCCGGCTGGCTGGCGGAACGTTCCGGCGCCCTGTTGCCCGCCCCGGCGGCGCCAGGGAGCGACCGCTTCCGGGTCATCGAACCAGCCCCCGGCAGCTACGTGCGGGCCGCGTGACACGGGTAAGGCGGGGGCAGCGCATGGACCGGGACGCCGATGAGGTCACCGCGGTGACCGTGGAGCGGCGCAGCCTGCGGGTCGCGATCCGTCGCGGCACCGGCGGCGGTCCACCGGTGCTTGTATGCAACGGCATCGGCACCCCGCTCGAGGCCCTCGCTCCGTTCACCGGTGCGCTTGACCCGGCGATCACCGTCGTCAGGTTCGACGTGCCGGGCGCGGGCGGCTCGCCCGCGCCGGCACTCCCCTACTCCGTCCCCGGCCTGGCTCGGCTCGCGGGCCAGATGATGAGCGAACTTGGCCACGGGCGCTTCGACGTCCTCGGGATCTCCTGGGGTGGCGGTCTCGCCCAGCAGCTCGCGCTGCGCTATCCGCGGCGATGCCGGCGGCTCGTGCTCGTCGCCACCTCGACGGGCGCCCTGATGATCCCGGCGCGGCCCCGCGTCCTGCTGCACCTGTCCTCGGCGCGCCGGCACCGCGACCCGGCGCACGCCGCCCGGATCGCCGGGGACATCTACGGCGGGTCGCTTCGCCGCGAGCCCGAGCTGGCCGCGCCGATCGCCGGTTCCTACCGGGGGCCGGCCTCGCGGCGCGGCTACCTGTATCAGCTGCTCGCGTCCGCGTGCTGGACCAGCCTGCCGTGGCTGCGGCTGATCAGGCAGCCGACGCTGATCCTGGCCGGCGACGACGACCCGATCATCCCGCTTGCCAACGCGCGGCTGATGGCCGCGCTGCTGCCCGCCGCCCTGCTGCACGTGTACCCCGACGGGCACCTCGGCCTGCTCACCCGGGCTGCCGAGCTCGCCCCGGTCGTCAGCGATTTCCTGCTGGCCGCCGGCCCGCCTGTTGTACCGGGCGCCGGGCGCGCGGTGCAATGGCTGGCATGACCACATCAGCGCCGATGAGTCACCACGAGGCGGCCGCCGCCATCGTCGCAGCCGTCAGGACCGGCCTCCCTGGGCTGACCGAGCGGGTCGTTACTCGTATCCGCGCGGAAATCCCCTTCTACGCAACCCACGACGTGGTCGCGCCCGATGACCTGCGCGACTCGGTCAGCGCCAACGTCGGTTACATCCTCGACAGTCTCACCGGGACCGCAACCGCCAACCTGAGCGCGCCGCACGCCACCGGCAGGACCCGTGCGGCCCAGGGAGTGCCGCTCGCGGAGATGCTCACCGCCTACCGGCTGGGCGTGGCGGAGCTGTGGACGGAACTCGTCACCGCCGCCCGATCCCTGCCTGGCGTCCACGCCGAGGACGTCATCGACCTGGCGGGCGCGGTCTTCGCGGTGCAGAACACCTACAGCGACGCCGCGCTCGACGCCTACCGCGACGAGGCCAGGGAGATACTGCGCGCCAGGGAACGCGAGCGGGCCGCCCTGGTGGAGGTAATTCTCACCGGCACCACCGCGAAGGGCGCCCTGTGGGAGGTGGCCAACGCCCTGCGGCTACCGCTCGATGGCGTATTCCTGGTGATAGCGGCCGAGACCGAGCTCGGCCATGACCCGATCCCCCATGCGGAATCGGCGCTCGCCGTCATCGACGTCCGGTCGGTCTGGCGACTGGACGCCGAGGTGTCGCTCGGCGTGCTCTCGCTGCCCGACCGGTCCCGCAACGGCGCTGTGCTCGGCGTGCTAGACCGGCACGCGACCGGGCGGATCGGCGCCAGTCCGGTATTCGCCGAACTGCACCAGGCCGGCTGGGGACTGCAGCTCGCCCGGCTCGCGCTCGGCAGCCCAGCGGGCGGCTCAAAGGTGACCCAGTTCCGGGACAGCCCGATCGACCTGCTCGTCGCCGCCGCACCGCACGCCGCGCTCCAGGCGGCTCGCGCCGTGCTCGGCGCCCTGCTCAGGCTGCCTGGCGAGGAACTCGAGCTGCTCCTCGGCACCTTCGAGGCCTGGGTACGCGCCAGCGGCTCGGCCACCGTCGCGGGCGCGGAGCTCTACTGCCATCCGAACACCGTCCGCTACCGGCTGCGCCGCATCGAATCGGCCACCGGCCGGACGCTGGCCAATCCCGGCGAGGTCGCCGAGCTGGTCACCGCCGTCCGGGCCTGGCGAGAACTCCCCCATCCCTGATCCGGGCCCTTGCCTCGTGACGGGCGCCCGGCGGCGCGGAACCGCTGCGACAATGGCGGTATGGACGTACTCGCGTGCCCCTGCGGCCTCGGCGACGACTACGACTCCTGCTGCGGGCGGCTGCACGCCGGCGCTCAGGCACTGACCGCCGAGTCGCTGATGCGCGCCAGGTACAGCGCGTTCGCCGTCGGCGACGCCGGCTACCTGCTGCGCACCTGGCACCCGTCGCGCCGTCCGCAGAAGCTCACGCTCGACCCGGCACTGCGGTGGACGCGGCTGGCGGTACTCGAGACCGAGGGCGGCGGGATGTTCGACACCACGGGCACGGTCCGGTTCCGTGCCGTCTACAACAAGGAAGGGCAGCGCGGCGTCCTCGCGGAAACCAGCAGGTTCATCCGCCAGGACGGCCGGTGGAGCTATCTCTGCCCCGTCGACTGACCCGGCGCCGACTCGGCGACCTGGCCGTTCGCGACTGACAGGCGGCGGGTGACAAGGACCGACTCAAGCATCCGGCGATCGTGCGTGACCAGGATGAACGTACCCGGGTAGGTCGCCAGGGCGTCCTCGAGCTGTTCGATCGCGGGCAAGTCGAGGTGGTTGGTCGGCTCGTCGAGCACCAGCAGGTTCACGCCGCGGGCTTGGAGCAGGGCGAGCGCGGCGCGGGTGCGCTCGCCGGGCGACAGCGAGGCGGCCGGGCGGACCACGTGGTCCGCCTTGAGTCCGTACTTGGCGAGCAGCGTCCTGATCTCCTCGGGAAGCATGCCGGGAACCTGAGCGGCGAAGGCGTCGAGGAGCGGCTGCGAGCCGCCGAACAGGCTGCGTGCCTGGTCGACCTCGCCGACATGGATGCCGCTGCCAAGCGCGGCATGACCCGAGGTCAGCGGCAGCCGCCCGAGCAGCGCGGCGATGAGGGTGGACTTGCCCGAGCCGTTCGGGCCGGTGATGGCGATCCGGTCGGCCCAGTTGACCTGGAGGCTGACCGGGCCGAGGCGGAAACCGCCGCGCTCGACGACCGCGTCCCGCAGCGTGGCGGCCACCGTTCCTGAGCGGGGCGCGGCGGCGATCTCCAACTTGAGCTGCCACTCCTTGCGCGGCTCTTCGACGACGTCCAGCCGCTCGAGCATCCGTTCCGTCGCCTTGACCTTCCCGGCCAGCTTCTCCGAGCGGCTCACCTGCCGGTGCAGTATGTGCTTGTCGTTATCCGTGGCCTTGGACTTCGCCTCGCGGACGCCCTTGTCGGCCCAGGAGATCTGGGTGCGCATCCGCTGCTGCAGGCCGGCCCTGGTGTCGGAGTACTTCTCGTAGGCATCCCTGGCCTGCTGCTTGGCGATCTGCCGCTCCTCCAGGTAGGCGAGGTAGCCGCCGCCGTACAGCCGGACCTGCTGCTGCGCCAGGTCGAGTTCGAGTACCCGGTGCACGGTGCGCTCGAGGAACGCGCGGTCATGACTGACGAGGACGGCGCCTGCCCGCAGGTGCGCGACGAAGTCCTCGAGGATCTCAAGGCCGGCGATGTCCAGGTCGTTGGTTGGCTCGTCGAGCAGGAACACGTCGTAGCGGGACAGCAGCAGCGAGGCGAGGTTTGCCCGGGCGGCCTGACCGCCGGACAGGCTGGCCATCGGCTGTCGCTCGGCGCCGTCGCGCAGCCCGAGCATCGCGAACACCTGAGGGGTCCGGTCCTCCAGGTCGGCGCCGCCGAGTGCGAGCCAGCGGTCGAGCGCGCCGGCGTAGGCGTCGTCCGCGCCTGGTCGCTCCTCGACAAGGAGTTGCGTGGCATCGTCCAGGTCACGCTGCGCCCCGGCAACGCCGGTGCGGCGGGCGATGAAATCGGCGACCGTCTCCCCCGCGCGACGCTCCGGTTCCTGGGACAGGTAGCCGACCGTGGCGGTCGGCGGGCTGAGTGAGACATCGCCCGCGTCCGGCGGCCGCAGGCCGGCCAGGATGCGCAGCAGCGTGGACTTGCCCGCGCCGTTCACCCCGACAAGCCCGGTGATCTCGCCCGGCGCGACCACCAGGTCGAGACCGGAGAACAGGGTACGGTCGGCATGCCCGGCGGTTAGGCCCTTGGCGGTCAGTATCGCGCTCATCGCGGGTTCATTTTAGTGAGGTTGCCAGGGCGTGCCGCACGCGGGAATCTGAGAGGCGACCCCAGGACCAAGGAGCTTGCTGATGCCAGGACGGGTACAGGGCAAGGTCGCTTTCATCACCGGCGCGGCGCGCGGCCAGGGCCGCAGCCACGCGATACGGCTCGCCGAGGAGGGCGCGGACATTATCGCGGTCGACATCGCCGGGCGGGTCACCTCCGTGTCTGCCTACCCGCCGGCCACCGAAGCGGACCTGGCAGCGACGGTCAGCCAGGTCGAGGCGCTGGACAGGCGGATCGTCGCGCGCAAGGCGGACGTCAGGGACTCCGCGGCGCTGAGCGAGGCCGTGAGCGACGGAGTCGCCCAGCTCGGCAGGCTGGACATCGTCGTCGCGAACGCGGGCATCTACCAGCCCGTCCCCACCCTCGACCTAGACGACGCCGCCTGGCAGGAGACCATCGGCATCAACCTGACCGGGGTATGGAACACGGTGAAGGCCGCGCTGCCGCACCTCATCGCAGGCGGCGGCGGATCGGTGATCCTGACAAGCTCGGTGCTCGGCCTGCGCGGCGCCGCCAACTCCGTGCACTACAGCACCGCCAAGCACGGCGTCGTCGGCATCATGCGCTCGGTCGCCAGCGAGTTCGCCGGGCACCGCATCCGGGTCAACAGCGTCCACCCGACCCTGGTCGACACGCTCATGATCCAGAACGAGCAGACATGGCGCATGTTCGACCCCGCCAACCCGCACCCGAGCCGCGAATCGGCGGCGCCGGTCTTCCAGATGGTCAACGCGCTGCCCGTGCCCTGGGTCGAGCCAGCCGACATCAGCAACGCCGTGCTGTTCCTCGCCTCCGACGAGGCGCGCTACATCACCGGCGTCACCCTCCCCGTCGACGCCGGCGCCCTCGTCAAGTAACTCGCCACGTTTGCACATTACTCACCGTCGAACTCGTTTGCTGGCGCAACTGCCGGGCAACGGGGTGCCATGGGAGTTGCGGGGCAGCATGCGAGGCGGCGGGGGCAGCGGTGGTGGCATAGGCCAGACGTCCGGTACTGGTACGGGCTGGGGATCGCGTTCCTGCTGGTGGGCGTGGCTCAGATCGGCGTCGCCGTCGGCCGGTCGAGCGGTTTCGGGTACGTCATGGTCGGTGTCGTGTATCTGCTGATCAGCGCCGCATGGCTTGCCGTGGGCGGTTACAAGCACCGCCGTGAGCAGCCGGAAGCCACGCGGGACTGAGAATCCGCCCGTGTCTATGCCGAACGGGTTCGTGTTTCACCGAGGATGACCAGGTGAACCACGAACCCGTTCGGACTGATCCTGACTTTGACCTGGACCTTAGTGGGCCGCCAGGCCGCGCTCGATCGCCTCGATGATCGCCGGCCGCAGGCCGGCGACGCTGACGATGGCGTCGACAGAGCCGACCTCGACGGCGCGCTGGATGGAGTGGATCCTGTCGAACTCCGCGGCGACTTCGCCGAGCTTCTCCGCACGCACCGACGCCTGGACCTCGGCCAGCCGCAGCGTCAGCCCGGCCCGTTCGGCCCCGCTCGTCTCCGCCAGCCTGGCCTGGAGTTCGGTCACCCGCGGGTCGGCCGCGGTGCGGTTGCTGACGTCGGCGGCGAAGACCACGGCCGCGGCCGGGGCGCCGCCGAGCACCGACGCGAACGAGCCCTCGAGGGCGAGCACGGTCATGTTCGGGTTGAGCACCTTGGAGAACACGACGAACGCGCCACCGTGGTAGCGGGAGATGACGCAGAACACGATCGGGCCGTCGAAGTTGACGATCGCCCGGCCGATCTCCGCGCCGTACTCGAGCTGGAGCTTGCGCATCGATTCCGGCGAGCCGTCGAACCCGGACAGGTTCGCAAGCACCACCAGGGGCCGGTTGCCCGACGCGGCGTTGATCGCCCGCGCGGTCTTCTTCGAGGACTGCGGGAACAGCGTGCCCGCCGTGTAGGTGTCGGGGCCGTCCGTCGGCGGGATGCCGCGGCGCGGCACCGACTTGGACTCGATGCCGATGAGGCAGACCGGGCGGCCGCCGAGGTGCACGTCCTGCACCACCGAGGTGTCCGCGTCGGCCATGCCCGCCCAGCGCTCGAGCACCGCGTGGTCCTGGTCGGACAGCGCGCGCATCACGGTGCGGATGTCGAACGGCTTCTTCCTGTCCGGGTTGTGCTGAGCGGAGAAGATCTGCCCGACGGTGGTGAAGTCGCTGCCCGCCACGGCGTGCGGGAAAGCGGAGATGTCGCGGTCGGCCGGGTCCTGCGAGACCGCCTTGCGCGGCGCGCCCTCGCCGGGCGCGACGTAAGTGTGCTCGTAGTAGGCCATGAGCACTTCGCAGGCGGCGGGCAGGTTCGGCGCCCAGTACTGCGCCTGGCCGTTCGGTCCCATCACCCGGTCGTAGCCGCCGATGCCGAAGTTGTCCTCCGCCGACACGCCGCCGGAGAAGTCGAGCGACTGCTTGCCGGTGAGCACCATCGCCGAGTCCGGCGTCATGACCAGGATGCCCTTGGTGTGCATGAGCATCGTGGCCTCGGCGTTCCAGTACGGCTGGGCGCCGACGTTGATCCCGGCGACGACGATGTTGATCTCGCCGCCCGCCTGGGTGTAGGTGACGATCCGCTTCAGCGCCGCGGCCACCCAGTCCATGTTCTCGGTGCCCGAGGTCATCGAGATCCGCGCGCCGGACGACAGCGCGAACCACTCAAGCGGTACCGCCATCCGCTCGGCGAGGTCGAGCGCGGCGATCACCCGGGCGCATTCCGGCTCCGACAGCGCGCCGAGCGACTTGGTCGGGTCGCCGAGCAGCACCACGCGGGTGACGCCCTCGGGGTGCCGCGACGTCGGCGTGGTGACGACGCCCGCGACGACCGCCGCCTTGTTCTTGCCCTTCGGCCTGTCGACAGGCACCAGCGTCCCGGTGTCGTCGAGGTCGTACTCGGTGAACGCGCCCGCCGGACCGGACAGCATGGTGGTCAGCTCGTACGGGTACAAGGTGCCGCGCCGCGCGGCGCGCAGCACCTTCTGCCGGTAGTCGTCGAGCGGCGCGATCGGCTCGGTCGGCGGCGGGCCGACGGACATCCGCACCGCGCGGCTCGCGTCCAGCCGGACCCGCACGGCCAGCTCGGCGAGCTCGTCGCCCCCGTCCTTGGACGGAACGCGCTGGCGGGCGACGAACTGGACCTCCTCGACGCCGGCGCCTGACGTGGTGGGCCGGACACGGTGCACAAGCGGGGTCAGCTCGGCGGGCGTGAAGTCGGTCGTCGGCCAGACGTACATCATGATCTGGTTGGCCTCGAACCGCTTGTGCTGCGGCCGCTGCGCCTGGGTGGTGCGGATCGCGTCCATGCAGGCGGCGAGGACGTTCTCGAGCTCAGGCAGCGCGACGAGCCGGCCGTCGGCCTCGCGCAGCGGCGTGAGGTCGCGGACCTGCCCCATCGCGAACAGCCGCTCGTCGGCCGGGTTGGCCTTGGCGACCGCCTTGACCAGGTAGATCTCCTCATCCGCCGAGGGCAGCCTGGTGAGGTCGAACTCGCGCAGCCGCCCGAGCTGCAGCCGCTCGGCGACCTGCGGGTGCAGCCCGCGGATCAGCCGCTCCTCGACGAGCGGCGCGCTTCCCCCGTCCGGGCGGAAGGTGAAGTGATGGTGCATCACCGCGCCCCTGGCGCCGGCGACGGTGACCGTGATCCGCGCGAGGCCGGCGGGCAGCGGGCGTGCCGTGACGAGATCGCCGACCGCCGTCGCGAGCGCGTCGCCCTCCGGCTGGTCGTCCCAGGCGACGTATACGTCGGCGACAAGGCGGTAATCCTCCGGGGGGATGACCCCCCGTACCCCCCGAGGGCTAGCTTGCGCGGCGTGCGCTGCGAGTTCGCCGATGGCGGCGATGGCGCCGGGCAGCCCCGCGGCGTCGGCGGCTGTGGCGGCGATCAGCGTCACGCCGCCTGGTCCCGCGTCCTCGGCGGTGAGGAACCGGCAGCCGCCGATGTCGCGCGCGGTGACAGCGGACAGCTTGTGGTTGCCGTAGTAGCGGCGGGTCAGCACCTCGAGCAGCGGCGCGTGGTCGACCGGGCGGCCGATCCGCTGGCCGATCAGCCGCACCAGCGGCTCGGAGCTGCCCACCATGGCCTGGATGCGCTCGTCGCGGTCCGCCGCGTCCGGGTGCTTGTCGAGGTAGCGCAGGTCGTCGCGGACCGCGGCGTAGACCCTGGCGCGGCTGCGGCGCAGCAACGGCTGGGCGAACCAGCGGAACACGACGCCGCGGGCGAGGTCGGTCACCGCGGGGAAGCGGACCTGCGTGGCCTCGATGAGGTGCTCGAGCGCCAGGCCCGCCTGCTCGCGCAGCGGCTCCGCGGGCGGCGCGCTCGTCAGCCACTGCCGCAGCAGCTCAGAGACGATGGTGGCGTCGGGGTTCATCCGCTGCTGTGCCAGGAAGATGCGGAAGACGGCGGCCTCGAGCTCAGGCGTGCGGTCGAGCTCGCTGACGCCGTAGTAGCGGAACACCCGGCCCAGCTTCGCCTGGAAGCTCTCTGGCACGCCCGCCCGCTCCACGTCGAGGTTCTTCAGGTAGGCGTGGAAGAACTCGCGCGGGCTGTGCACCTGGCTGCCCGGCTCGGCGTCCGTGTCGCTTTCCGTCCGGTTGCGGCTTAGCTCGGACATGTCGGCGAACACGGTGAACAGCTCCACCTCGCCGGGCAGCGGCTGGCCGCCGAGCTCGGCGCGGGCGGCGAGGTATCCGGTCAGCGCCTGCCGCGGCGCCTGGACGTCGCCATCGAAGCCGAGCAGCCTGCCGCGCAGGTCGGCTAGGTAACGCTCGGCCCGCACGGCCGCGGGCGGGTTCTCCGCGCCGGCCGGCAGGTCGATCTCCGCGGCGCCGGCGGCGGCTGCCGCCGGCGCGTCTCCCGCGCCGTCGCCGAGCGGCTCGAGCCGCAGCAGCGGCGCGCCCGCCTCGACCTGGCTGCCGACAGAGACCCGGCACTCGCGAACCCGGGCGCGGAACGGCGCCCGCAGCACCGTCTCCATCTTCATGCTCTCCAGCACCAGGATCGGCGCGTCGGCCTCGACCTCGTCGTCGACCCCCAGCGGGGTGGCGACCACCAGGGCGGGCGCCGGCGAGCGGACCACGCCGCCCTCGTCGCGGCTGATCCGGTGCGTGACGCCGTCCACCTCGACCAGGTGCACGGGGCCGTGCGTCGCGGTCGTCAGCCGGAACCACTGGCCGTTGACCGTGATCCGGCCGCTGTGCACGTCATACCGCTCGATGTCGACGTCGGCAGGCCGCGTGTCGCCGCCGGCCGAGATGCCGACGCGGAACCGCTTGCGCCCGAGCCTGGAGACGTGCACCCGGTAGCTCGCGCCGCGCAGCTTCAGGTCGAGCGGGCGGGCCGGGTCGTGGTGCACCTGCGGGCGGCCGCCGTGCGCGGTGGCGAGCAGCCGCTGCGCGCTGACCTCTTCCTCGTCCTCGTAGGCCTCGATCGCGGCGGCGGCGAGCGCGACGCCGGAATGCTTGCGCGCGGTCAGCCGGCCCTGCGCGCGCACCCGGTCGATCCAGCCGGTGTCGGCCGAGGCATCGATCACCTCGGGCTGGTCGAGCAGGTCGAGCACGAAGCTCTTGTTGGTGGCGCCGCCGTCGATGAGCACCATGGTCTCGGCCATGGCGCGGCGCAGCCGGCCGAGCGCCTCGTCCCGGTCGCGGCCGTAGGCGATGATCTTCGCGATCATCGAGTCGAAGTCGGCGGGGATGGTGTCACCCTCGCCGACGCCGGTGTCCACCCGGATGCCGGGGCCGGCGGGCAGCGCGAGCCGCACGATACGGCCGGGGGCGGGCGCGAAGTCGCGGTCCGGGTCCTCGGCGTTGAGCCGCGCCTCGATCGCGTGCCCGGTCTCGGCCGGCTTGTCGCCCTCGAGCCTGCCGCCGCTCGCCACGTGCAGCTGCAGCCGGACCAGGTCGGTGCCCGTGGTGAGCTCGGTGATCGGGTGCTCGACCTGGAGCCGGGTGTTGACCTCGAGGAACGCGAAACGCCGCTCGCCGGGATGGTAGAGGAACTCGACGGTGGCCGCGCCCCGGTAGCCGACGGCGAGGGCGAGCCGCTCGGCGGACGCCTTCAGGTCCGCGGTCTGCTCCGGTGACAGGACCGGGGAGGCGGACTCTTCGATGATCTTCTGGTTGCGCCGCTGCACCGAGCAGTCGCGCACCCCCAGTGCCCAGGCCGTTCCCTGGCCGTCGGCGATCACCTGGACCTCGACGTGGCGCGCGCCGGTGACCAGCCGCTCGAGGAACACGGTGCCGCTGCCGAACGCGCGCAGCGCCTCGGCGCTTGTCCGCTCGAACGCCTCGGTGAGGTCGCCCGGTGAATTGATGGCCCGGATGCCGCGACCGCCGCCGCCGGCGGTGGCCTTCAGCATCAGCGGGTAGCCGATGTCTGCCGCGGCCGTGAGCGCGTCGTCCAGGGTGGCGACCGCGCCGCGGCTCCACGGCGCGACGGGGACGCCGACCTCCTCGGCGATCAGCTTGGCGCCGATCTTGTCGCCGAGCTTGCGCATCGCCTCGGCGTCGGGCCCGATGAAGGTGACACCGGCCTTCTCGCACAGTTCGGCGAACGCCGGGTCCTCGGCGACGAAGCCCCAGCCGACCCAGGCGGCGTCCGCCCCGGTCTCGGTCAGCGCGCGCTCGAGGAGGGCGTGGTCGAGGTAGGGGCGGGCCGAGGCCGGCCCGAGCGGGTAGGCCAGGTCGGCTTCGCGGACGAAGGTGGCGGTGCGGTCCGCGTCCGTGTACAGGGCGACCGTCTCGATCCGCTCCCCCGTCTGCGCGGACAGATCCCGGACGGCGTGGATGAGCCGCATCGCGGCCTCACCGCGGTTGACGATCGCGATACGACTGAACACCGGTTAAGCCTCCGAGTACCGACATGTCAGAAGGCGATGCCCGGAGTCCCAGGCCTCGCCTTCACCTGTTTCTATCCTGCTCGATACCCGGCTGGAGGACCAATGCAGGGCATGACGCACGCCGGCGCCACCGATTTGTAGGAAACCGACAAAAAGGCGGCCATCCCTGGCCCGTCGCGAAGGCTAGCGCGCGAACCGGCGCGGCAAGCGTCCTTCGAGGTGAGGGTGAAGATGATCACTGGCTCACGGACGCTACCCCCACGGTAGCGGGCAGATCCGCACAAGGCATACTGCGCGACATGACCCGTGCCATGGTGGCCGCGCACCGGGGAGTCGCGACCGGGGCGGCCGAGAACACCATCGCTGCCTTCAGCAACGCCATCGACGTCGGCGCCGACATGATCGAGTTCGACGTCCGCTCCACCGGGGAGGGCGAGCTGATCGCCTTCCATGACGCGCAGGTGCGCGGCGTACCGGTTGGCGCGCTCAGCCGCGCGGAGATCGCGGCGGCCGCCGGGGTGCTGCCGCCGCTGCTCACCGAGGTGCTCGCGGTCTGCGCCGGGCGCATCAGGCTGGACGTGGAACTCAAGGAAGACGGCTACGTGGCCGACGTGATGGCCGTGCTGCGAGCCGGCTTCGACCCCGGCCAGTTGGTGGTCACGTCGTTTCTCCCCGCCGTCGTCGCCCAGGCGAAGGATGTCTACCCCGAGGTCAAGACCGGACTGCTGATCGGCGACGGCGGATCGCTGCTCGACCTGGCGGCTCGGTTCGGCGAACTCTACCCGGTCGGTCTCGCGCGGCGCGTCCGGGCGGACTACCTGGCGCCGCACTACGGGCTTGCCCCGCTCGGCGTGCTGCGCCGGGCCGCCGCGGCCGGGCTGCCGTGCCTGCTATGGACGGTAAATTCCCCCGCCCTGATCAGCAGGTACGCGACCGACCCGCGGGTGGCCGCGATCATCACCGACGTGGCGGCGGAGGCCGTCGCGATCGTGGCGGCCGCCGCTGGCCGGTGACCAGTGCCGGCCGCAGACCGGCGCAATTTGATTACCTTCAGTAACTCTCCATCAGCACAGCGTGAGATAATTGCGCTGGGCTCCGGTCCGCGCGGCCGGCCACCGGATGGGGGCGAATGTTCGATGGAAGATTCCGTTTCACCGCCGCGTGACCGCCAGGCCGCCTGGCCGCACGACCTGCGCGCCACCGCCGACGAGCGGCGGGCCTCGGGAAAGGCCGTGCGCCAGCGGGTCAAGCGCAGCGAACTCGGGTCATGGATGGAGCGCGATCGCGAGCACGACGCGCTGCGGACCATCCTGGCGCAGGATGAGACCAGGGACCGCGAGCTGGTGCCCATCCGTCACTATCGCATGGCGGCCTCGGCGTGGAACTACTTCCGCGGCGCCGCGGCGGTGATGGCCGCCGATCTGGCCGCCCATCCAGACAGTGGGCTGACGGTGCAGCTCGCCGGCGACGCGCACGTGCTGAACTTCGGCCTGTGGGCGACACCGGAGCGCAACCTATCGTTCGACCTGCGGGATTTCGACGAGACGCTGCCCGGTCCTTTCGAGTGGGACGTGAAGCGCTTCGCCGCGAGCATCATGCTGGCGGCGCGGGACAGCGAGGTCGGGTCGCTCAGGGCCGCGGAGGCGGTGTCGGCCGGCCTGCGGGCCTACTGCCGGGGCATCCGTCGCTACGCCACGATGCCGGAACTCGACATCTGGTATGACGCGCTCCACGTGGACCAGCTTGTCGACTACTTCGAGCCCGCCGACCGCGACCGGGTCTCGGTGCACATAGAGCGCGGCAGGGAACGGCGCACAAGCCGCGGCGCGTTCGCCCGGCTCACCGAGATGGCCGACGGCCGGCCGCGGATCACCGCTGACCCGCCGATCAGGACCACGCTCAGCGAGGCCGCGCAGGCCGACCTGGTAGACCAGCTGCTCGCCGGGTACCGGCTGACCCTGCAGGAAGACCGCCGGATCCTGTTCGACCGGTTCACCGAGGTGGACGCGGTCCGCCAGGTGGTCGGCGTGGGCAGTGTCGGAATGCGGGTGTACCTGGTGCTGCTGGAAGGCCGGACCGGCACCGACCCGTTGTTCCTGCAGGCCAAGCAGGCAGGGCCCGCGATCTACGAGGCCTATGCAGAGCCGAGCCGCCACACCAGCCATGGGGAGCGGGTGATCAGAGGTAAGCGGCTGGTGCAGAGCGCCACCGACATCTTCGCCGGCTGGGGCTCGATGAACGGCAACGACTTCTACGTGCGGCAGTTCCGGGACATGAAGATCATCCCGACGACCGCGCTGATCGCTCCCCGGCTCGTCGAGTTCGCCGCCGCATGCGGCGCGACGCTCGCCAAGGCGCACGCCCGCACCGGCGATGCGACGGCCATCGCCGGCTACATCGGCAAGGGCGGCAGGTTCATCGCGTCGGTCGGCGAGTTCGCCACCGTGTACGCCGACCAGACCGAGCGCGATCACGCCCAACTGGTGGACGCCATCGAGAGCGGGGCAGTGTCGAGCCGGCCGGCGTAAAGCCGCGGGCCCGGCCAGTGCTCGCCGTTGACCGTCGCGGTCGTTAGGCTGCTGGCAGCCTGACCCGAGGCGTGCCCGAGGAGTAATGCCGGTGGAACTGCGCAAGACCGACGACGCCGATGCCCGCGCGCTGTCCGATGCCGCGTGCGCGGCGGCCCAGTTCGCCTACGCGAAATACTCGCGTTTCCGGGTCGGCGCGGCCGTCGCCACCGCGGGCGGCATCTACACCGGCGCGAACGTGGAGAACGCCAGCTACGGACTGACCCTGTGCGCCGAACGCGCCGCGATCGCCAAGGCGGTGACCTCGGGCGACCTGGCGCTCAGCCGGATCGCCGTGGCGTGCGTCGATGCCGCGCCTGGTGACGGGCTCAACGCCGCGATGCCCTGCGGTGCGTGCCGGCAGTGGTTCGTCGAGTTCGACCCCGGCCTGCAGGTGCTGATCTGGACCCCCGCCGGCGACATCTACCAGTTCACCGCCCGCGACCTGCTCGCGGTCCCCTTCGTCCTCGGTTAACTCCCGTCGGCCGGGGCGGACAACCGAGACATTTGTCGCGATCGAGACTGCCCGCATGGCCGGCGCGGCGGCGCCCGTTTCGCGGTCTACTGGTGCGGTCTACTTCAGGGAGGGAAGCGATGACGTTCGAGAGCCTCGAGGCGGCCATCAAGCGCGCCGGGTCGCCGGTGGAACTGCTGCGCCAGTCGACCGCGCGGCCGCACGCCTTCCCAGTCGCACCCGAGTTCACCAACTGGCGCACCGAGCAGAACGCGTGGCGCACCACCTGCGTGCTCTTCGACCAGTCGCATCACATGACCGACCTGTTCCTGCGCGGCCCCGACGCGCTGCGGCTGCTGAGCAGCCTCGGCGTCAACTCGTTCGCGAACTTCGGCCCTGGCAAGGCCAAGCAGTACGTCGCGGTCAACGCCGACGGCCACCTCATCGGCGACGCCATCCTCTTCCACCTGGCGGAGGACCTGTTCGACGTGGTGGGTCACCCGACGGTCGCCAACTGGCTGCAGTACAACGTGGCGACGGGCGACTGGAACGTGACGGTCGAGCGCGACGACAACTCGGTCGACCGCCTGTCGGGCCCGCCGGTGCTCTACCGCTACGAACTGCAGGGGCCGGCCGCCGGGGTGATCGTGTCGAAGCTCATCGGCGGGCCGCTGCCCGACGTGAAGTTCTTCCACATGACGGAATTCGCCATCGCCGGGCACCGGGTGCGGGCGCTGCGGCACGGCATGGCCGGCCAGCCGGGCTTCGAGCTGTTCGGCCCGTGGGCCGAGGGCGAGGACGTGCTCGCGGCGATCCTCGCGGCCGGCGAGGAGTTCGGCCTGCGCCGGGCCGGGGCCAAGGCCTACTCCACCTCGAACCTGGAGTCGGGCTGGATCCCGACGGCGGTGCCCGCCATCTTCGGTGCTGACATGCAGGGCTACCGGGAGTGGCTCGACGTGTCCGCGCTTGGCTCGCTCGGCGGGAGCATGGACTCGCCCGACATCGCCGACTACTACGTCACGCCGTACGACATCGGCTACGGCCGGACCGTCAAGTTCGACCATGACTTCCTCGGCCGCGAGGCGCTGATACGCGTCGCGGCCGAGGACCACCACCGCGCCAAGGTGACGCTGGTGTGGAACCCCGACGACCTCGCGCTCGCGGTCAGGTCGCTGTGCGAGCCGGGCCTGCCGGCCAAGTACATCGAGATGCCCAAGGCCCGGTACGCGTTCTTCCAGGTCGACAGGGTGCTGCGCGGCGGGTCGACCGTGGGTCTCTCCCTCGACGTCGGCTACCTCGCCACCGAGCACGCGTTCGTCTCGCTCGCGACGATCGACACGGCCGCCAGCGAGCCTGGCACCGAGGTCACCGTGCTGTGGGGTGAGCGGCCGAACACCGGCAAGCCCGCCGTCGAACGGCACCGGCAGGTCGGCATCCGCGCCACCGTCGCCCCGGCCCCGTACGTCCGCGAGGTGCGGGACTCCTACCGCAAGGGCTAGCGACGGCGCTGGCAGCATCCGCCCCAGGTGTTACGGGCGGATCACGCGGTCTTCCGTGATGATCGCGGTGATCAGGTCGGCCGGAGTGACGTCGAAGGCGTAGTTCAGCGCCCGGGAGCCCTCCGGTGCGGTCCGCACGCCGCCGAAGGACGTGACCTCCTCGTCCGCGCGCAGCTCAAGCGGGATGTCAGCCCCGGTGGCGGTGGCCTCGTCGATGGTGGATTCCGGGGCGCTGACCAGGAACGGGATGCCTGCCCTGCGGGCCGCGAGGGCAAGGGAGTAGGTGCCGATCTTGTTGGCGACGTCGCCGTTGGCCGCCACCCTGTCGGCTCCGACGACGACCGCGTCGGCCTGCCCCTGGCTGATGAGGAACGGTCCCGCGCCGTCGGCCACCAGGTAGTGCTCGATGCCGAGCTGGCCGAGCTCCCAGGCGGTGAGCCGCGATCCTTGCAGCAGCGGACGGGTCTCGTCGGCGATGACGTGCGCAAGGGCACCCCGGTCCCGCAGCGTCCTGATGACGCCTAGTGCGCTCCCCCAGCCCAGGCAGGCCAGAGCGCCGGTATTGCAGTGCGTGTGCACCGTCAGCGGACCCGCGCCGCACTCCTCGATGAGGAACGCGGCGCCCCGCTCACTCAGCCGCCTGCTGGTCTCGATCGCGGCATCGCGGACCGCGAGGGCGGCGGCCTCCGTCGCGGCGGCGCCGTCGGTAAGCACTGCCGCGACCGCGAGCACCTCGCGGCGCAGGTTGACCGCGGTCGGACGGGCGCCGGCGATCCGCTCGACCTCGGCATTCAGCCGGCCGGCGTCCCACCCTTCGCGATCGGCTTGCCTGGCGGCAAGCGCCACGCCAAGCGCGCCGGCCACCCCGAGCAGCGGCGCGCCCCGCACGGCCAGCCGGACGATCGCGTCGACAAGCTCATCCACGGTGGCGATGTCGAGGAGGGCGAGCCGATGGGGAAGGGCCGTCTGGTCGATGGCGACGATGCGGCCGTCGCGCCAGCCGATGACGTCATCAAGCACCTCGCTGCCCACGCCGCCGACGCTACACCTAACGGGCGTCAGAACGGGTGCGTGGTGCCTGCGGCGGCAGCAGTCCCTCGCGCACGGCGACGAGGGCCGCCTGCGTGCGCGAAGTCAGCTGAAGCTTGCGCAGCATGTGGCTGACGTGGGTGCGGGCCGTCCGCTCGCTGATCACCAGCGCGTCGGCGATCTCCTTGTTGGACCGGCCCTCGGCGACAAGAACGAGAACCGCCCGTTCCCGCCCGGTCAGCGCGTTCAGCCCGGTGCGCGGCGCGGTGATCTCCCTGGTGAGCCGCCGCGCGATCGCCGGGTCGAGGTAGGTTCCGTCGACGGCGGCCGCGCGGATCGAGGCCGCCACCTCATCCGGTCCCGCGTCCTTGAGCAGGTAGCCGACGGCGCCGGCGGCCAGCGCCGCGTGCACCCGCTCCATCTCGCCGAAGCTGGTCAAGATCACCACGCGCACCGCCGGGTACCGGCCGGTGATCAGCGACACGGCGAGCACGCCGTCCATGCGCGGCATCAGCAGGTCGAGCAGGATCACGTCGGGCAGGGTGCCCCGGACGGCCATGCCCGCGAGCTGGTCGAGCGCGTCCTGCCCGTCGGCGGCCTCGGCGGCGACCGCCATTTCGTCGAGCGCCTCCAGGTAGGCGCGGACGCCGCGGCGCACCACGGCGTGATCGTCGACGATCATCACCTGGACCGGGCGGTCCTGCCGCCGGTTCACCGGGCACGCTCCTGCGAGGCTTCGCTCACGGCACGGATCCCCGCCCCGGCTGTCTCGCTGGGCAGTGCGGTCTCGCCGGGGAGGGGGACCATGAGACGGACCACCGTGCCCGCGGCACGGCCCGGCTGGACCGCCACCGCGCCGCCCCAGCGTTCGGCGCGTTCGCGCATCGTGGTCAGCCCGTAGCCCGCCGGCGCGTCGCGGGGCAGCGGCGAGGCGTCCTGGGCGATCCCCCGGCCGTCGTCGGTGACGGTCGCGGTCAGCTGGTCACCGCGCACCGCGAGCCGGACCGCGACCTTGGCCGCGCCCGCGTGCCTGACCGCGTTGTGCAGCGCCTCGGCGATGATCCGGTAGACATCCTCGGCCAGTTCCCCGGTGGCCGTATCAAGACCACGGCCGGCCGAGACGCTGACGGTCAGGCCTGTCCTGTTCGCGGTGCTCTTGGCCAGCACCCTGAGCGCCTCTTCGAGACCGCCGAGATCGGCGAGCGCCGCGGGGCGCAGCTCGTGGACCATCGCCCGCAGGTCGGCGAGCGCGGCCTGGGACAGCCCGCCAACCTCCCCGGCGATCCGCGCCACCGCCTGGGCGGGCACCGCCTCACCGCGCCCGGCGAGCACCTCAAGCGACTTGGCCTGCATGCTGATCGAGAAGACCTGCTGCACGATCGAATCGTGCAGGTCGCGGGCGAGCCGCTGCCGTTCCTCGCGCCGCGCGCCGTCCCGCGCGTGGCGCAGCAGGGTGGCATAGTCGACCGCGATCGCGGCCTGGTCGGCCATCGCGACGAGGAACTCCACCGCGGGCGGCGCCATCGCCTGCCCCGGGGCGAAGAACGCGTTGAGCACGCCGACGGCCTGGCCGCGGGCGATCAGCGGGACGCTCGCGAACGACTCCCAGTCCCGCTCGCCCAGGTACTCGCGAAGCGGCGTCCAGGCGGGATCGTCCCTGATGGCCGCCCACCGGTTGGGCACCAGAACCGGCTCGGCCGAGCTGAACGCGTCAATCATGCGCAGCGCGGCCCCGCGCGCCCGGCACTCCATCAGGCGGTCGAAGAAGTCCGGCCAGTGCCCGAACCCGGCCGAGCCCATGACGCGCAGCTGCCGCCCCGCGGCGTCAAGCGTCATGATCTGCACCGCGGCCAGGGCGTCGGCCTGGAGAACCTCCGCCGCGATCGCGTCGAGGATGGTGGGGAGCGAGCCCTGGGACGCTAGGTTCGCAGCCGCCCGGGCGATCGCCGCGACGCGCCGCTGCCGGTCCCGCTCGCGCGCTGTGCCTTCACCCATGTCAGGAGGTTACCGGCAGCGGGGCGATCGCATCCCTTGTCTGTCGCCGCGGCTTGTGCACGTGATGTCCGGCAGAAGCCGGCGGCTCGTATGATCCGGGCATGAGGCTGCTGGAGCGGACCGCGGCCCTCGCCGCTCTGCACGAGTGCCCGCCGGGGCGGGTGGTCCTGGTGTCCGGCGAGGCGGGCATCGGCAAGTCCTCGCTGGTGCGCCGGTTCCGCGACGAGTCGGCGCGGACGGTGCTGTGGGGCGAGTGCGACGCCATGCGCACGCCGCGCCCGCTCGGTCCGGTCCGCGACCGACCGGACCACGACGCGGCTGCGGCTCGCCCCGCTGTCACTCGACGGGGTGGCGGAACTCGTCAAGACCGAGGCGCCAGCGGCAACGCCGACCGGAGAACTGGACGCGGCACGGCTGCACGCGCTGACCGGGGGTAACCCGTTCTACCTGACGGAGGTGCTCGCCGAACCCGGCCAGCCGGTCCCCGCGTCGGTCCGCGACGCGGTGCTCGCCAGGGCGGCCAGGCTCGGCCCCAGGCAGCGGGCCGCGCTTGAGGCGGTGGCGATCTTCCCCGGCGGGGCGCAGATCGGGCTTATCGACGGCGATCCCGCTGCCGTCGACGGATGTGTGGCGGCGGGGATGCTGGTGACCGCGGGCCGGGTCGTCGGATTCAGGCACGAACTTGCCCGGCTCGCCGTGGACAGCGCGATCCCGCCGGGCAGGAAGACGGCGCTGCACACGCGGACGCTCGCCAGCCTCGGCGCGGCGGGCGCCGATCCCGCGCGGCTCGCCTACCACGCCGAGGAGGCGGGCGATGGCGCCGCGGTGCTGCGGCACGCGCCGGAGGCGGCGCGGCGGGCCAGCGCGGTCGGCGCGAACAGGCAGGCGGCCGATCAGTACGCGCGGGCGCTGCGGTTCGCCGCCGCGCTGCCGCCCGCCGAGCGGGCTGAACTGCTCACGGTGTACGCGGAGACCTGCGACGTCATCGGCGACGCCGCGGCAATGAGCGCCTCGTCCGCGGCCCTCGAGTGCTGGCGCGAGGCGGGAGACCGGGCGCAGGAGGCGGCGCTGCTCGCCCGCCGCGCGCACTACCTGTGGGCCAGCGGCGAGGCGGCCGCCGCGCGCGCCGCGGTGCGCGAGGCGATGACGCTCGCCGGACGGCTCCCGCCGGGTCCCGCGCTGGCGGCCGCCTACACCTGGACCGGCTACCTGCTGATGCTGGCGCGAGACATTCCCGGTGCCATCGACGCCAGCGAACACGCGGTCGGCCTGATCGAGCGGCATGGCCCGCCCGTCCTGCTGACCCGGGCGCTGAACGCCCTGGGTACGGCCCGCTGGTTCACCGACCCACGGCTGGCTGAGGGGACGCTCCGCCGGGCCGCCGAGGCGGCGCGGTCGGCGGGCGACGACGCGGGGATGGGCTGGGTGCTTGTCAACCTCGGCTCGGGCGCGGGAGAGATCCGTGAGTACGCGGTCGCGGAGCCGGCGCTCCGCGAGGCGATCGACTGGGCAACGGCCCGCGACCAGGACCGGGTGGCCGGCTACGCGACCGCCTGGCTCGCCCGATGCCAGTTCGAGCGGGGCGACTGGGCGGAGGCGACACGCACGCTCGCCGCGGCTTCCGGCCCGGACAAGGCGGTGCCCGCCAGGATCGTGCGGCTCACCACACTCGGCAGGCTCCGGGCCAGGCGCGGCGACCCGGGTGCCGCCGAGGCCCTGTCCGAGGCCTGGACGCTGGCCGAGAGAACTGGCGACCTGCAGCGGCTTTGGCCGGTGGCGGCGGGGCGCGCGGAGCTCGCCTGGCTGTCCGGGCGGCCGGACGCCGAGGTAGGCGGCCTGGTGGCGTCGACCTATGAGCTCGCCGTCCGGCTCGGCCACCCGTGGGCAATCGGCGAACTCGGCCAGTGGCTGTTGGTAGACGGGTCGGCCACGAATCCGTCCGTGACGGTGGGGTCAAACGCGACCGCGCTCGCCGCGACGGCACTGCCCGCGCCGGCACTGCCCGCGCCGGGGGCCGCCGATCCGTACCGGCTGCCGCCAGAGCTCGCGGCGCTGGCCTGGGAACGGCTCGGCTGCCCGTACGAGGCGGCATCGGCGCTGGCCCTCGCCGGGGAGCAGGCAAGCGCAGGGCACGCCGATGGAGGCCAGGGACCCGCCGCGGCGGCCGGGGCGTTGCTCGAGGCGCTGCGCCGGTTCGAGCGGCTCGGCGCCCGCCCGGCCGCGGACCGGGTCGCCGCGCGGCTGCGGGCGCTCGGCGTCCGGCCGCCACGACGCGCCACCCTCGCCCACCCGTCCGGCCTCACCGAACGAGAGGCCGAGGTGCTCGCCCTGATCAGGCAGGGCCACGGCAACGCGGAGATCGCCGCGCGGCTGTCCATCTCGGCGAAGACCGTGGACCACCACGTGTCCGCCATCCTCGGCAAGCTCGGCGCCCGCACCCGGCACGAGGCAGCCCAGCACGAGGCGGCAGAGCAAGCGGATGCCTTATTTGGGGAGAGCGCCGAGTAAAGATGGGGAACGTTCCCCATGCCGTCGTGCGGCGCCGGCCGGGAGACTTGCAGGCATCCATTCGGATGCGTGAAAGGAGCGGGACATGCCGCGCTACATTGTGCAACGGACCTTCGACGGGGGCCTCCACATCCCGGCCAGCGACGAGGGCGCCAAGACCTGCCGCGCCGTGGACGGCGGGAACGCCGGCTTCGGTGTGAACTGGCTGCACTCCTACGTGAGCCTGGACAAGACCAAGACGTTCTGCGTCTACGACGGGCCCACGCCGGAGGCGATCCGGCAGGCCGCGGAGACCAACGGGGTGCCCGTCGACCAGATCACCGAGGTCAGCGTCCTCGACCCGTACTTCTACCACTGAGGCGGCGCGGCAACGCAGCCGGCGCCCGCTGACGAGGCTACGGGGTATCGGCGGGCGGCGCGGGGACCGCGGGAGCGACCTCGACCTCGTGCCTGGCGGCCAGGGCGATGGCCGCGGCCATGTCGGGGGGCCTGGTCAGCCGGGCGGAGGCTTCCTCGAAGAACTCGCGGGCGCCGCCCGGGCCGGCGATGGTGAGGAACCGGCAATCGGCGGTGCCGTTGCGGTAGGCGTGCCACTGGAACGCGGGCACGGTGACGCAGCTGCCCGCCGGGGCCTCCCGCCAGTCCTCACCGTCGAAGACCTCGAGCACGCCGGCCAGGACCACGTAGATCTCGTCCCAGGGATGGCGGTGCGGCGGCGGTCCCGCCGCACCGGGCGCCTCACCTGGCGCGCTCGTGTCGAACACCGCGACACTGAGCTCCTGGCCAGCCGGGGTGAGCGGGCGGAGTTCCTCGCCGAGCACGCTGAGCACCGGGCTGGTCGCGGCGTGGCTGATGGTGACTGGCATGGCGGCCTCTCCCTCGCTGCTGCGGTTTCATTCTGCCGTCGCGGCGGCGACATCGAAAGCGACCGCGATCACAGGTCGTGGTTGCGCTCGAGGTAGTGCATGGCGGCCCAGCCGACCGGCACCGGGAGCCAGAAGGTGAGCAGCCGGAACAGCAGCACCGCGCTACCGGCGACCGCGCCAGGGAGGCCGCTCGCGGTCAGCCCGGCGGTCAGCGCGAACTCCACCGCGCCGAGGCCCCCAGGGGTGGGAATGATCGAGCCAATCGTGCTGCCCGTCAGGTACACGAAGCCGATCTTGCCGAACGGCACCGAGCGGCCGAACGCCGCGACGCACGCGGCCAGGCACAGGATGTAGGCGAGGCTGAGCAGCAGCGCCCCGCCGATCCCCTCCGCCAGCTTGCGCGGATCCTGCGCCACCTCGAGCAGCCGCGGCAGCACCTGGCCGGAGATGGGCGACAGCCTGGCCCGGACCAGGCGGCGGCCTGCCGGGATCGCCAGCACGCTGACAGCGATCACCAGCAGGCCGGCCACCACGAAGTAGGCCCAGGTCGGCGGCTTGATCTGGTCGGAGGTGCTGCTTCCGGTGATCGCGCCGAACACCGCGAGCAGCAGGATGTGCAGCACGAAGGCCACCACCTGGTTGACGCCGACGCTGGCGACCGCGACCGCGGGCGGGATCTTCTTGCGCTGCAGGTAGCGGACGTTCATCGCGGCGCCGCCGACGGCGGCCGGTGTCACCAGCGTGACGAAGGAGCTTGCCAGCTGCACCATGGTGGTGCGGGCGAAGCTGAGCTTCTCCGAGACGAATCCGGACAGCGAAAGTGCCGCAGCGACGTAGGTCACCGCGGACAGCCCGAGCGCCACGATGCCCCAGCGCCAGTCCGCCGACTTCAGCACGCTGCTGAGGCTCTCCTGCGCCAGCTCGCCCGCCAGCAGGTAGACCGCCGCGACGCTCGCGACCAGGGTCACCAGGGTGCGCGGCCTGATGCGCTCGAGATGCACCGGGGTGACCTCGGCGCCGGGCACCGCGGCGAGCAGCACCTTCCTGACGGCGGGCAGCACGTCGCGGCGGCGGCGCAGTTCGTGCCTGGTGGACCGCACCAGCGCGACCGGCTGGAGCAGCGGAAGCACGGAGATCAACTCATTACCGCCGACCTTGGTGGCCGCGAGCTTCGCCGACTTGTCCGGCCCGACGACCAGCGCGAGCTCGACGATCAGCTGTGCCAGGTCGAGCCGGGTCTGCAGGTCGCCGGCCGGCAGGTCGCCGTCGCCGGGATCGAGCAGCATGACCTGGCCGTCGGCGGTGAACACGATGCGGTCCGCGGTCAGCCCGCGGTGGGCGACGTGGTGCGCGTGCAGGCGCTGCACCGCGTCCCAGATACGGCCCAGTTCGTCATCGGTGCACTCGTGATTGCGCGCCGCCAGCGTGGTCCACGCGCAGTGCTCGTAGGCGAGCACCGCGGTGTCCGCGCCCACCCGCAGCACCGTGCGCAGCCGCGGCGTGCGCACCCCCGCCTCGGTGGTCGCGTAGGACATCAGGGCCCGGCGCTCGACCGCGCGGTCGACCGACAGCGGCGCGGTGCGCGACACCTGGCCCTGCACCCGGACCCAGCGGTAGAGCCGGTAGAACGTTCCCGCCGCCTGCTGGTCCCTGTCGAACACCTCAAGGTCGAGCTGCCCGCCGTCTTCTGTCTCCACCCGGTAGTGCCTGGAGCCTGCCGCGCCCGTGGGCTCGGGGACCCGGCGGATGGCCGTCGCGATCCGTTCGGTGCCCGTCAGGGCGGTGGCGATGTCGAGCGCCGTCGGCCGTTGCGGCGCCGCGCCCGCGCCGTACCTGACGGCGAGCCCGATGGCGCGGCCGGCGAGCAGCGTGAGCAGGAAGGAGATGATGGTGGTGTGTGACGTGCCGAGCTCGATGATCCCGTACACGCCGATCGCCAGGCCGAAGGCGTTGCGCCAGCCGGTCCGGCCGGCCAGCCCGATGATCGTGGTGTAGGCGACAAGCCCGGCCAGGTAGGGGTCGAGGGCGTCGGTGTGGCTGACGCTCGGATGCGCCATGATGATCGCGTCGTAGAGACGGACGGCCTCGGGTCTGGCGAGCACGATGTTGGCGACCTGGACGAGCAGGCCGGCGAGCACGCCGGTGGCCGCGGCCTCGACGAGACGCGGCACCTGGCGCCTGGCCAGCTGGGCGACCGCGAGGCCGAGCGGCAGGATCAGCAGCACGAACAGCCCGAGCGCCGGGCCGATGGTGATTATCGCGGGCGGCAGGTGCTTGCTCGCGCCCACGATGTCGGTCTCCGCACCGGTTGTCGTCGCGCTCGCGGCCACCGCCGCGACGGCGAGCAGGATGATCCACAGGCACGACAGCGCGAAGCGCAGCGCGTCGGCCGGCTTGTGGATCCGGCGGTCCGGCTGGTCATCGACCTGGATCGCCTGAGACTGCATCACCGGACGATCGTTTCATCTCCGCAGCGCCTCGACGACGCGGCACCGGCATCTAGCCCGGGCGTGGCGGGCGGCAACCACTGTCCGCCGCCCCGCGGCGGGTGCGGGCGCGCCGGAATCCGCCCGCGCGCCCCAGCGCCGGGCGGGTACCCTACGCCCCGATGTTTTCCCAGGTGAAGCCCCGCCTTGCGATCACGGCGAACCGGCGCCAGGGGCGGCGCCGGTCTACCTCCGTGAACGTTAACGCCAATGATGTCCCCGGTAACTCAAATTAGGCGAACGCCTATATGGACGATGATCGCATTTCCGGCGTCTCGGCGTACCGGCCCGCCGGCGGCGGCCGCTGCCGGCGGGCGGCCGGCCGGATTGTCGGTAGCCCGTGTTAGCGTCCGGGCATGATCACAGCGGCGGACGTGCGCGAGGTGGCCATGGCGCTGCCCCGCAGCGAGGAACACCTGATCAGGGACTACATCAAGTTCCGCGTCGGGAGGATCGTCTACGCCTCGATCTCACCGGACGAAACGACCATCGGCTTCGGCTTCCCGAAGGAGGAACGGGAGGCGATGGTCGCCAGCCAGCCGGACAAGTTCCTCATGCCCCGCCAGTCCGACCTGCGCTATCAGTGGATCAACGCCCGGATGTCCGCCCTCGGTAAGGACGAGATGACCGAGCTGATCACCGACGCCTGGCGCATGTGCGTGCCCAAGAAGGTCGCCGCCGCCGTCCAAGATCGCGCGGGGTAATCGTGACAGTGCGGACAACGGGCGGGTCTGCGCTGTTATATGCCCTCGGCGACGGTGAACAGGGTGAGCTTCGGCGCGGCGGCAAGCAGCGTGCCGAGCTCGGATGCGCCCTCGGCGGTGGCGCGCCAGGCGCGGTAGGCCCGGTCGTGCTCAACCGACTCCCAGGTCTCGTACACCACCACATGGGTAGGGTCCGCGCTGTCGTTGAGCACCGTGAGCCCCAGGCACCCGGGGAACGCGCGGGTGTCGGTGAGCGTCGCGCGCAGTATCCCGGGTGCGCTTTCCAGCGATTCGGGCTTGAGCTGCAGATCGAGAATCGCGATTATCGCCACGGGTACTCCCTTGCAGACACGGTGATCAACAACCGCCACTCTGCCATGGCGCCTAACCGGGCGGTAGTGAGCCACGTCTCAGCGATCGGCCGCCGCGCTAGTCGCCCGGCGACAGGGGCTGGCGATGAGCGCTTGCGCGCCGGACCTAGACGGCCCGTGTGGGAGCGTGTCACGATCGCTGAACGGGATCGCGGCGTTCGAAATTCACGCTGGAAGAGGGGGGATACGAAATGAAGACTCTTTTGATCACGAAAACGGCTATAGCGGGAGGTGCGGCAATCCTGATCGCCGGGCTCGTGGCGGCTGCCCCAGCGGCTCAGGCCTCCAACGGGCGGACGGTGCCCTGCAAGACGCCCGCGCTGATCGCGGCGATCAAAGCCGCTAACAACAGCGGCGGCGCGAGGATCAAGCTCACTCCGCGGTGCACCTACCGGCTGACCACGGCCAGCAGCCCGAACGCCATGCTCGGCGACACCGGGCTGCCGGTGATCACCAGCCGGATCACGCTGACCGGCTTCCATACGACGATCGCGGGGAACAGCAGCACGTTCCGCATCCTCATGGTCACCGGCTCCGGGAAGCTGACGCTGAATGGGCTGACCATCACCGGGGGAAACACCTCCGGGCCTGGCGGCGGCATCTTCAACCTGGAAGGCAGGCTGACCCTCAACCACAGCCGCGTTACCGGCAACTCCTCCGGGGGCGGGATGATGGCCGCGGGCGGCGGCATCGCCTCGGGCACGCTGAACACCGGACCAGTCGGCACGGCCGTGCTGAACTTCAGCTCGGTGGATCACAACACCACCACGAACAGCGCGGGCGGGATCCTCAACCACGGTGGCACGCTGATCCTGCATGCCAGCAGGGTCGCCGATAACACCGCGGCCGAGGGCGGCGGCGGCATCGCCAGCGGCACCGGCGGCCAGGGCGGCCCCCGCTCTAGCATCCTGGTGGTCAAGTTCAGCGTGGTGAGCGGCAACGCCGCCAACGGCGGGCCGATGGCCGGGGCGGGCGGTATCTCCAACGGCGGCACGGCGGCCATCACCGGCAGCGCGATCTACGGCAACACCGCCCCGGGCGGCGCCGGCGGCGGGATCCTCAACCACGGTGTGATGACCGTCAAGGCCAGCAAGGTGAGCGGCAACACCGCCCCCGCTGACAGCGCGGGTGATCAAGGCAACGGCGGTGGCATCGCCAACATCAACCTCGCGCCTGTCGCCCAGGGCGCCGTCAACGGCGGAATCTTGACCATCACCTTCAGCCGGATCAGCGCAAACACCGCGTCCGGGGCAGGCGGCGGGATCTTCGAGGCCACCATCACGCAAAGCGGTCCGAGCGCGGGTGGCCCGCTGACGCTGAAATTCAGCAAGGTCACCGGCAACAAGGCCGACCAGGGCGGCGGCATCTTCGCGGTGCCCGGCAGTCCGGTGCAGCAGAAGTTCACCGTGATCGCCAGGAACATCCCCGACAACTGCGCCCCGCCAGGGGTCGTCCCCGGCTGCACGGGCTGAGAAAGGAGACAGCGGCTACCCGGGGATCTTCTCCCCCGCCTCCACCGCGACCGGCAGCCGGTTCTCCGCGGGCGGCAGCGGGCAGGTGGCGAGGGTCGTGTAGGCGCAGGGCAGGTTCGTCGCCCGGTTGAAGTCGACGACCACGGTCCCGTCGGCGTCCGGCGCGGGCAGGTGCAGTGACCGGTTGGCCGCGTACGTGGTCACCCCGGAGGTCTCGTCGGTGAACAGGATGAACAGGCCGCCTGGCGCGTGCCCGGCGAAGGCGGTGAGCGCGAGTTCCCGCCCGTCCACGCTGAACTCCACCCGGCCCGGCGCCGTGTAGACGTGCTCGAGGCCGTCGGCGACCGACCCGACCGCGGTGGGCCGCGGCTCGTCGAACGGGAAGTAGCGGCCCACGATCGCCCAGAGCGGGTCCGCCGGGAAGGCCGGCGTGCCCTCGTACGCCACCCGCAGCGGGTTGTCCGGGTGCCGCGGCCGCACGATGTCGTTGCCGCCTCGCTTGGCCACCTCGATCACCGCGTCACCCCAGGCCGGGTACAGGCTGTCCCGCTCGGCGATCACACCGAACGAGTAGCGCCCGGTCACCGCCGTCCCGTCGACCGTCAGCGACTCGCCGTCGGCGAGCGCCACCACGACGCCGTCCGGTCCCGTCGACCACTCACCGGGCGCGTCGGCGAACCGCTGCGGCTCGTCGGTGAGCCAGTTGAAGCTAGTGATGGCGAGGAAGCCGTGCTCGCCGGCGCGTGCCGCCTCGTGCCTGCGGTGCCAGTCCGCCCACTGCGCGGCGAAGTCGTCGGTGCCTGAGGCGGTCTCGCTGACTGCGGTCATGGCGCATGCTCCCTTGAAGATCGAAAGTCATCATTCGAAACGGTTGGCGGCGACTGTCTATGCCGCACGGAATCCGCCCGTGCGGCGGAACGAGTGCGGCGATACCCCCTTGCGCGCGCCACGGTGACCTCTGTTAGTCTCTTGCCCGTCACGAGTGCCAGCGTCAAGCCCCGGCTTGCTGGCCGGCAACCCTCCTCCGCGGCGGGGTGCTCCGGGTGAAGACATGGCCGCTCCCGACCGGGAGCGGCAAGCGCGGATCCGGTGCCCGGGTCCCGAGGTACCGGAGTGATGCTTCCATGGCACCATCGCTTGCCCTGCTGTCCCGTCCCGCCCAGGAGGCCGGCGCGCCGCTCGCGCCGCTGGCTAGCGACGGCCAGTCGGTCCCGCTCGTCCAGGGCGGTTCCGTCCGCTGGGTCAACCTCGACTACGCGGCGAGCGCGCCCGCCCTGCGGGCGGTCGCCGACCACGTCGCGCAGGTGCTTCCGCTGTACGCGAGCGTGCACCGCGGCGCGAGCTACGCCTCCGAGGCATGCACCGCCGCCTACGAGGCGGCAAGGCGGCAGGTCGCAGCCTTTGTCGGCGCCCGTCCTGACGACGTGGCGGTCTTCACCCGCAACACCACGGACGCGCTGAACCTGCTGGCCACCGCGGTGCCCGGCGAGGTCGTTCACCTGGACATCGAGCATCACGCCAACCTGCTGCCCTGGCAAGCGCGCGGCAACCGGCTGGTGCCCGCCGGGTCCACCGTGGCCGCGACGCTCGCCGCGGTCGAGGCGGAACTCGCCCGCCGCCCGGCGGCCCTGCTGACTGTCACCGGCGCGTCCAACGTCACCGGCGAGTGCCCGCCCCTTGACCGGCTCGCCGAGATCGCGCACCGGCACGGCGCCAGGCTCGCGGTCGACGGGGCGCAACTGGTGCCGCACCGCCGGGTCGACCTGTGCGCCATCGGCGCGGACTATCTGGCGCTCTCCGGGCACAAGATGTACGCGCCGTTCGGCGCGGGCGCGCTGATCGGCCGCCGCGACTGGCTGGACGCCGCGCCCGCCTACCTGGCGGGCGGCGGCGCGGTCCGCGAGGTGACCTGCGACTCGGTCCGCTGGGCGCCCGCTCCGGCGCGGCACGAGGCGGGCACCCCCGCCGTGCTCGGCGCGCTCGCCCTGGCCGCGGCGTGCCGCGAGCTCGCCGCGCTGCCCGACGGCGCCGTCGCCGCGCACGAGCAGGCGCTGCTCGGCCGGCTCGACGAGGGGCTCGTGGCGGTCGGCGCGCGGGTGCTGCGCATCTGGCCGGACGCGCCGGACCTGGACCGCGTGCCCGCGGTGTCGTTCACGGTGCCCGGCTTCGCCGCCGCGCGGGTGGCCGCCTACCTGTCCGCGGAGCACGGCATCGGGGTACGCGACGGCAAGTTCTGCGCCCACCCGCTGCTCGCGCGGCTCGGCGCGGCCGACGGCGCGGTCCGGGTCAGCCTCGGCCTCGGCAGCCAGGCCGACGACATCGACCAGCTGATCGCCGCGCTCGGCAAGCTGCGCACCGACGGGCCGTCGTGGCGCTACACCGCCGATCATCGGCCCTCCCCGGACACCAGGCCGCTCCCGGACTGGACCCGTTAGCACGGCGGCTGCCCGCTTCACCCGCGCTCCGCGCTTCTTGCTGTTATCAGCTGACGGGCGGCGCGGCGGCATGATGGTGGACGATTGGGTACACCCGAGTGTGCCTAAACGTCCACTGTCCCTTGCGGCGGGGCCGGACGCGTGAAGGCGAGCATCGCGCGGATGGGCGGCTGGCCCGTCCACGCGATGCGGTCAAGGCCGCCGGCCGGATACGGGGCGTCGTAGCCGTCCACCCAGGACTCACCCTGGCCGGTCTCGGTCCACGGGTCGTGCACGATGAACGCGTCGCCGTCCATCGCGTGCACCAGGATCCAGTGCGGGCACACGTCGCCGTGCACGAGCACCTCGTCGACCAGCAGGATCGCGGCGCCCCCGTCCCTGATGACCTGCTCAAGCTCGGCGATGTCGAACGCGCGCCGCTCGGTATCGATGCCCGCCTGGGCGGCGCGGCCGGCGAAGCCGCTCTGGATGAACCGGCCGAGCTCGCGTTCCTGCTCGGTCCCGCCCTCGTCGAGGAACAGCGCCTCGCCGGTGCTGATCACGATCCGCGGCGTCACGCCCTGGCCGCGGGCCGCCAGGGCCAGGCCGTAGGGGTCGCAGGCGAGAACCGTGGTGGCCGCGCGCCACAGCTCAAGCTCCGTGGTCCTGTTGACCCGGTCGAGCAGGCCGTAGTGCGCGAGCAGCATAGACAGCGCGGCTGGCCCGCAGGTGAAGTCGGTGGTCTGCCGCATGTAGGGGACGGCGGTCCTGTCGGTGCGTGTGCGCCACTTGACCTGCGCCGCGGGCACCGCGGGGCCAGGATCGGGAACCGGCGCGCCGATCTCCGGCGCGGGCACCGTCTCATACCCGGCCGCCGTGAAGGAGGCGGCGTCCTCATCGTGGCCGACCGCGCATTCCCGCTTGACGACCGCGAAGCCGGATCCCCAGGCGAACGCCTCGGCGGCTTCGGCCAGGGCGCGGCGCAGCGCGGGGCGTTCCCACCCGGCCACGCGGTCGGCTGCCCAGATGCCGCCGATCTTCAGGTAGCCGGACAGCGGCCGGCCCGCGGTGATCGCGGCGCCCGCGATGCCCGCGCCGTCCCTGGCCAGGAAGACGTTGCGGACGAGCGGGGCGGCGAACCGCGACCACGACTCGATGACCTCGGCGGGCAGCCCGAGCGGCGCCAGGCCCTCGCTGGTCGCGCCCTCGATCGGCAACCGCGAGACGGCGAACGACGCGACCTCAGTCGTGGACGGCATGACGCTGCTGCGCTCCTTCTTCTTGTGCGCCACAGCGCGGCGACGCGGGCGGCCGCGCGCCGGGGGGCGCGAGGGTCATCGGCCGGCGGGGACGCTGGCCATCAGCCGCCTGGTGTAGTCGCGCGCCGGGGCGGACAGCACCTCGCCGGTGTGGCCCTGTTCGGCGATCCGGCCCTGATACAGCACGTAGACGCGCTGCGACGCCTGCCGGACGACCGCCAGGTCGTGGGAGATGAACAGCACCGACAGGCCAAGACTGGCGCGCAGTTCGGCGATCAGGTTGAGTATCTGCGCCTGCACCGACACGTCGAGCGCCGACACCGCCTCGTCGCAGACCAGCAGGTCGGGACGGGCCGCAAGGGCGCGGGCGATGGCCACCCGCTGCCGTTCGCCGCCCGACAGCGCCCGGGGCCTGCGGCGCGCGTAGGCGGCGGGCAGGCCGACCATCTCAAGCAGCGCGGGAACTTCGGACTTGCTCCGGCCGCCTGCCCGCAGCGCGTCGCGCAGCGAACTGCTGACGCTGAGGCTGGGGTTGAGCGCGGAGTACGGGTCCTGGAAGACGATCTGCGGCGGCCGCGACGTGCCGGTGCGCACCGTTCCCTCGTCGGCCACCTCCAGGCCGACCACGATCCTGGCCAGGGTGGTCTTGCCTGAGCCGGACTCGCCGACGACCGCGACCGACTCGCCTGGCGCGATGTCCAGGTCGATGCCGTCGAGGGCGACGTGGCTGCCGAACGACTTGCGCAGGCCGCTGATGCACAGCACCGGCTCGAGACCCGCCGGGGCGGAGGCGAAGGCGGGGGCGGCCGGTGGGACCACAACCCGTTCGGGATCATCGGTGGTGAATTGACCGGCGTGGACGCACGCGACCCGGTGGCCCGGGCTGATCTCGGCGAGCGCGGGGGCGGCGGACCGGCACTCGTCGGTCGCGAGCGCGCACCGCGGCGCGAACGTGCAGGCGTCGCCGACCTGCGCCAGCCGCGGCACCGAGCCGGGGATGGTGGGCAGCCGGTCCAGCGTGACGTCGAGCGGCGGGTCGCAGTCGAGCAGCCTGCCGGTGTACGGGTGAGCCGGGGCGGCGAGCACCTCGGCGGCGTCGCCCTGCTCGGCGACCCGTCCCGCGTACAGGACGGTGATCCGGTCGGCGCGGCCCCTGGCCACGCCGAGGTCGTGGGTGACCAGGATCAGGCCCATGTTCCGTTCCCGCTGCAGGCCGGCCAGCAGGTCGAGCACCTCGCGCTGCGTGGTGACGTCGAGGGCGGTGGTCGCTTCGTCGGCGACGAGCACGTCCGGCTTGGTGACCAGGGCGGCGGCGATCGCGACCCGCTGCCGCATCCCGCCCGACAGCTGGAACGGGTATTGCCCGGCGACGCGGCCCGGCAGGCCGACCTCGTCGAGGCTGGCGAGCACCGCCGCCTTCCGCGCCGCCTTGGACAGCCCGCGCAGCGACATGGCGATCTGGTCGCCGCACCGGTGACGCGGGCTGAGGCTGGTGAACGGGTCCTGCGGCAGCAGCGTGATCCTGCTGCCGCGCACGCCGCGCCAGGCGCGGTGCCCGCCGTCGAGCGGCAACGTGTCACCGCCGATTGTCATGGTGCCGGCCGCCGTGAGGCCGGTCGGCAGCAGACCGGTCAGCGCCCGGGCGGTGACGGACTTGCCGCTGCCCGACTCGCCGACGACCGCCACGGTTTCGCCGCAGCCGACCTCCAGGCTGAGCCCGCCGACGATCGGCCCGGCCGGGCCGGTGACGCGCAGGCCGGTGACGGACAGGGCGAGCTTCGCTGGTTCGCCTGTCGTGGTCCGCACGCCGCTCATCGACTCGCCGCCCGTGCGGTCAGCCGCTCGAACAGCCAGTCGCCAACGATGTTGATCGCGGTGGCGGTCGCCACGATCATCACGCCTGGCGCGATGATCGCGGCCGGGTTGGCCGCCAGGATGTTCTGCCCGTCGGACAGCTGCCTGCCCCAGTCGGGCGAGCCGGGGCCGACGCCGAGCCCCAGGTAGGACAGCGACGACATCGCGACGATCGCGAAGGCGATGTTCAGCATGACGTTGGCGACCGCGACCGGGATGACGTTCGGCAGGATCTGCCGGTACATGATGCGCCACGCGGGCATCCGCAGCACCTTCGCCGATTCGATGTAGGGCTGGGTCTTCTGCTCCATGACCGCGCCGCGGATCAACCGGATGTCCGACGGCGAGAACAGCACGATCAGCACCGCGACCGTCATCCAGTAGCCGCCGGAGAAGATGCCGGCCACCACGACGGCGAGCAGCACCGCGGGCAGCGCGAGCAGCAGGTCGGCCCAGCGGGCGATCAGCGCGTCGAGCAGTCCGCCGTGATAGCCGGCCAGCGTGCCGAGCAGCAGGCCAGCGATCATCGAGCCGAACGCGATCACCAGCGGGCCGGCGATCGCCGACGGCGTGCCGCCGAGGGTCAGCCTGAGTATGTCGCGGCCGAGGGTGTCGGTGCCGAGCAGATGCCCGGCGATGCCGGGTCCGTTGACGCCGAGCAGGATGTCCTGCTGCGTCGAGCCCGGCGCGACGACGCCAGGCAGTAGCGCGCAGACCGCCACGAAGGCGAGGAGCAGCATGGAAAGCACCACGCTGACCTGGATCTTGGGCCGTCGTCCGGCGGCTGCCCGCAGGCCCGCGACGGGCACCGAGGGCGTCACGATGCCGCCATCTCGTGCCGCAGGCGCGGGTCGAGCGCCAGGTAGGCGAGGTCGACGAGCAGCGCGGTGACCGCGATCGCGGCGGCCATCAGCAGGGTGAGAGCCTGCACCACGGGGACGTCCTTGAACAGCACCGCGCCGTCGAGCAGCGAGCCGAGTCCCGGCAGCGAGAAGACCTGCTCGACCAGGAGCGTCGAGCCGAACAGGTACGCGACGGTCAGGCCCAGGCTGGTGATCACCGGCAGGCAGGCGTTGCGCAGGATGAGGCCGAGCACCTGGATGTTCGCCAGTCCGCGGGAGCGCGCGAACGTCACGTAGTCCTGGTCGACCTCCCTGATCACCGCCGCCCTGGTGATCTTCAGGATGAAGCCGCCGAGGCCGAGCGCGAGGGTCAGCGCCGGGAGCGCCAGGTGATACAGGCGGCCGGCGACGCCGGTCCCCGTGCCGTAGACGGGGAACCAGGCGAGGTCGCTGGCGAACAGGTAGAGCATGAGCAGCCCGAGCGCGAACGCGGGCGCGCTGGCGAACACCACGCCGACGCCGACGACGCCGCGGTCGGTTCCCCGGCCGTGCCGCAGGCCGGCCAGCACCCCGGCCGGGACGCCGAGCGCGACCGACAGCAGCAGTGCGAACCCGACGATCTCCAGCGTCAGGGCGAGGCGGGAGGTGATCTCCCCCGCCACCGCCTGACCCGACTGCACCGAGATGCCGAAGTTTCCGTGCACCGCCTGGGTGAGCCAGGTCCAGTACTGGGCGAGGAACGGCTCGTTCAGGTGGTACTCGGCGCGGATCTGCGCGAGCGTCTGCGCGTTGACCGGCCTGGTGCCGAGCAGGTTGCGCGCCACGTCGCCCGGCTCCAGGTAGAGGAGGCTGAAGATGAGCAGCGACATGACCGCGAGCAGCGCCGCGGTGCCCGCCACGCGACGGGCGAGGAAGAACGCGCCTGCCCTTGTCACGCTGACGCGGCCCCATACAGCGAGGCGGCCCAGGGCGACTCGAATGTATACGAGCTGTAGCCGCGGACGCCGACGCTGCTGGAGAAGGCGGTCAGCGTCTTGCCCCACCACAGCGGCAGGTACGGCAGGTCGGCGCCTGCCGCCTGCTGTGCCTGGATGATCAGGTCGGCGCGCTTGGCCGCGTCGGTCTCGGTGACCGCCTGGCCGAGCAGGCTGTCGACCTGCGCGTTGACGTACCCGGCCAGGTTGGCGGCGGGCTTGTTGTACAGCAGGTAGGTGACAAGCTCGGCCGGGTCGGGCGTGGTGTTGAAGTACCACATGTAACGCAGCGGCTGCTTGGCCGCGCCCAGGTTGGCCAGCCACTGTGACAGCGCCACCTCCTTGACCTGGAGGGTGATGCCGATCTGCTTGAGGTTGGCGGCGAGGCTGAGCGCGGCGGTGCCGAGCTGCGGGCCGGTGTTGGGGTACTCGAGGGTGGTGGTGAACCCGTGCGGCACCGAGGACTTGGCGAGCTCCGCCTTGGCGTCTTCAATGGAGAAGCCCACCTGCGGCACGGCGGCGAGCTTGGCCGTCGCCTGCTGCGCGGTGTAGACCCCGGCGAACTGCTCGGGGGTGGAGATGGCGGTCGCCACCTGGCCCTGGCCGCGCAGCAGCTCGCTGACCACGGCGTCGCGGTCGATGCAGTGCGCGATCGCGCGGCGCACGTGGACGTCGCTAGTCGGCGCGACGCCCAGGTTGAAGATCAGGCCGGCCCAGGACCGGTCGGGCACGCTGAGCACGCGGGTGCCCGGAAGGCCCTGCCACTGCGCCATGGCGCCGAGCGGCACGCCGAACGCCATGTCGAGCGAGCCGGACTTCTGCGCGAGGAACCGCGCGTTGTCGTCGGCGATGAAGTTGATCTCGATGGTCTCCACCGGCGGCTTGCCCGCCCACCAGGTGCCGGAGGCCTTCAGGGTGACCGAGGAGTCCGGCTGGAAGCTGGTCACCCGGTAGGGGCCCGTGCCGACAAGCAGCGCCTGGGCGGTGCCGATCTGGCCCTTGTGCTTCTCCCAGAACGCCTTCGGCGCGATCCACAGCGAGTCCGCCGCGCTCGGCACCCACTCGAACGCCTCGTTCGCCGCGCTGAGCTTGATGGTGATCTCGTTCTTTCCGGTCTGCTTCACGGTCGCGCCGCTGAAGTAGCTGGCCGTGTTAGGCGAGGCCTTGGCGTCCATCGCCATCTTCAGCGAGTAGAGCACGTCCTCCATGGTGAGCAGGGTGCCGTCGGTGAACTTGGCGTCGTCCCTGATCGTGTAGACGTAGGTCTGCGCGTCCGGCCGGCTCCACGACGACGCGATCGCCGGCTTGGTGGCGCCGGTGGAGTCGATGTAGACCAGGCCCTCCATGGTCAGCGCGGCCACGTAGTAGTTGTAGATGCCGGCTTCCTGACCCGGGTACAGGTTGCTCAGCGTGGCCGGCAGGCCGACGGTGAGCTGCTTGATCGGCTGTCCGGTTGCCTTGCCTGCCGCTCCTGGACCTGCCGTTCCCGTGCTTGACGCGGACGGCGCGCTGCCGCCGCCGCGGCAGGCGTCGAGCAGCCCGGCGAGCGAGACGATCGCGGCCGCCCCGGCTCCCCGCCGCAGCAGGTCCCGGCGACTAAGCGGCGTGTTCATCGAAGTGCCTCCTCGGGGCGTGGCGACCCTAGATACCGCTGTTGCGCATGCGGCGTCTGTGGTTGATGCGGATGCACAAGATCATAGATTTTCTACGAGTGCAGTGTAAAGGGACTTAACGTATGTAAACCGCATAACACCCGTAACGGGACGTGTAGGGTCATGACCATGCCCTCCGCCCGTGAGTCCGACGGCCTTTCTGACGGCCTTTCTGACGGCCTTTGCGACGGCACTGGGGAGGCAGTGGTGACACAGGCGCCGATTCGCCGGCTGCCGAAACGCTCACGAGCGGAAACGCGCGCGCTGATGCTGCGCGCCGCGACCGAGCTGGTGTGCGAGGGGATGGCGGACAGCAGCGACGCCGCGGTCTCCGCGGCCCTCGCGCACGTGCAGCTGACCGAGGTCGCCGCCCGGGCGAACGTGATCGTCCGCGCGGAGCTCCCGCCCGGCGAATTCGACGGGCGGGTCGCCGCGATCACCACCGGCGCCATCTACCAGGTCTGGCCTACCCAGGGCGAGTTCCAGGCCGACCTGCTGTTCCACCTGGCGGAGCTGGACGCCGCGTTCCGCCCGACCCTCGACGAGGTGGCGGGCATCGTCACGGCCGCGGTGGACGACGGACGGCCGCTGCCGCAGACGCTCGCGGCGATGATCGAGGTGTCGTTCCGGCATACCAGGGATAGCGCGATCTTCTACGCCTCGCTCGGCTTCTACCTGCGCTCGGGCAACGAGCGGGTCCGCGCCGTGCTGCGGCACGGCGACGACGACTTCCTCGCCGCGATCGGCCCGGTCTGGAAGGCGCTGCTCGACGGGTACGGCCTGCGGATGCGCGCACCCTTTGTCCTCGACGATTTGTCGATATCGATCGGCGCGCTGCTCGAGGGGTTCGCCCTGCAGTGGAAGCGGCAGCCGGAGCGGACCGTGGATCCACTTGGCGAGAAGGGCTGGTCGCTGCCGGGACGGCTCGCGGCGATGATCCTGTGCCAGATGACCGAGCCAGCCCGTTCCCTGGAAGATCGGTCCTTACCGGGGGAGCTGTTCGACGATCAGGTAGATTCCGAGCAGGATCAGGGCGACGCCGGCGAGTCGTTCGGCGCGCTCACGCCAGCTTTTGGCGATCTTCGCCCCGAGTGCCAGGCCGAGCTGCGCGGCGATGAATGCCTGCAGGGCGATGGCGACGATCACCGCGATCACCGGCAGACCGGACAGGCCGATGCTGAACCCGATGGCCAGCTCGTCGAGGCTGATGCTGATCCCAAGCCCGATAAGGGCCAGCCCGCGGCTGGTGGTGATGCGGGCCGCCTTGTCTTCCTCCCCCTCTTCGTCGGCGAACAGCATCCAGCCACCGATGCCGATCACGGCAGCGGCGGCGACATAGTCGGCGACCTGGCCGATGCCGTGGGCCAGCGCGGCGCCAAGGCCAAGGCCGATCAGCGGCATGCCGCCCTCGAAGGTCACGAAGATCAGCGAGATCCGCAGCCGCTGCCAGGCCGAGGTAACCGCTGCGGCGCCGATAGCGGCGGCGACGGCGAATGAGTCGATGCCCAGGGGCAGAACGAAGGCGAGCAGCGTCAGCATGACAGGTCCTAGCCAGCCGCGGTCGCGCCCTCGTGCGGGCTGAAGATTTCCCTGACCTCACGCGCGGCGTAGTAGACCAGGACGTACCCGGCAGCGGGGTCGGCCCACCACCAGCCCGCCACGGCATTCAGACTCAGCCCGAGCAGCACCGCCATGGCCAGGATGCCGTCGATCACCGTAACCCTGCCCTCGGTCACCAGCACCGGGTTATCCAGCGCCCGGCCGGTCCGTCCCTTCCCGGCCGCCAGCGCGAACATGACCGCCGCGGTCACCGCGGTCCATATGATGCCGGACACCGAATGCCGCGGGTGATGCCCGACCGCCAGCACCACCGTGGACTGCACCAGGAGATAGACGGCCAAGGCGGCGAACGCGCACCCGATCAGCCGCAGGCCGCGCCGCTGCCGGTCGGTTCCGGTGCCGGACAGCTCCCAGATCACCACGGTGGACGCCCCGATCTCGATCAGCGAGTCCAGCCCGAACCCGGCCAGCGCCACCGACCGGGCCGTGATCGCGCTCACCGTCAGGACAACGATTCCTGCGACGTTCCAGCCGAGCGTTGCCCATTCCAGCGCGAAACCGCGGCGGACCAGGGACTGCCGCTCCTGCTCGTCAACCACAGCCACAGGGAGAGCGTAGCGGCATACGCGGTAGCTCTTAGGGGCGCGTCGGCCTGGTTACAGCGGAACGATGCGGGGTTCGCCGACAGTGACGCCGCCGAGCTTGAGCGGCACCTCTGCGTATGGGTCAAGGGCGTAGGCGAGCGACAGGCGGTGGTAGCCGTCGGCGATGTCGGCCTCCGCGACCAGGATCGGCGACAGCCTCTCGCCGCCAAGCACCTTCTTCAGTTCGTTGACCACGCCGGGATCGGACAGCGGCAGCGGCTCGCGCCCGGTGGCCCGCATGATGTCGTTGGCCCGCCGGGTGATCACCGGGAGCTTGCGCAGCTCGGCCGCCGCCTTCTCGGCGCGGCTCTCACCGAAGCGGATGCTGAGATAACTGGAAGCGGCCGCGTAGTCGTGGGCGGCCACGTCCTGCTTCCACCGCAGGTAGCGGCTGATGTCGGTCGTGCTCATTACCGCCTCCTCCTGGCACCGGACGTCCCGGCGCGAGTCAGGTCCGCCCAGGGCTTGCGTCCGACGGCGGCGTACATGGGGATGAGCTCCGCCGCGTCCGCCGCTGCCTCTGGGCGCCAGTGCGGCATCGGCACCAGGCCGGGTTCGACAAAGGACAGCCCGTCGAAGAAGCGGGCGTACTCCGCGCCGGTCCGCGGCGTGAAGACGGCCGACCCGAGCTTGGCGTTGTACCGCGCGGCGCCTGTGGTCATCGTCTGGGTGTCGATGTCGCGGGTGGTGTCCGACATCGCGAGATAGCTGCCCGAAGGGACCGCGCTCATCAGCTTGGTGATGACGGCGTGCGGATCATCGGCATCGGGCACGTACTGCATGGTGCACAGCACCATGACGGCGACGGGCTTGCCGAAGTCGAGCGTATCCGCGGCCCGGCTCAGCACCTGGCCGGTGTCGCGCAGGTCTGCGTCGATGTAGGCGCAGGCTCCCTCGGGGGCGCTGGTCAGCAGCGCCCGCGCGTGGGCGAGCACGATCGGGTCGTTGTCCACGTAGACAATCCGGCAGTCCGGTGCGACCGCCTGGGCGACCTGATGGGTGTTCTGAGCGGTGGGCAGGCCGGTGCCGATGTCGAGGAACTGGCGGATTCCCGCCTCGCGCGCCAGGTAGCGGACCGCACGGCGGAGAAACGCGCGGTTAGCCCGCACGCACGCGAACACGACTGGGCTGACCTCGATGATCGCCTCGGCCGCCGCCCGGTCCGCGGCGTAGTTGTCCTTGCCGCCGAGCAGGTAGTCGTAGACACGGGCCGGGTGGGCGGTGCTGATGTCGAAGGGCGGCGGATTTCGCGGCGAGCCCGGGGCGTCGTGGTAGCTCTCGCTCGCCGGTGCCTCGTGAGCGCTCAATGCCGGATGCCTTTCCGCTCGCTGATCGCCTCCGCTCGCTGATTGCCGCGGGTGCTGATCGGGACGTACCGGAATAGCCGATGACGCTGACCATCGTTACGCAGAAACTATCCCACGCGGAAAGCGAACCTGGCGGGCGGCGACCACCCTGCCGCTGTTCATCTTTTAGGCTGTGTAGCGCCAGGGTTCCTGGGTGTAGGTGCGGCCGGTCGGGGTCGTCCACTGGTGCCAGCCGGGCTTGGGCTGGGTGACGGTCCAGCCTGCGGTTTGCTTGACCTGGTGGCAGCGTCTG
>NZ_RPFW01000093.1 GCF_007827045.1 Trebonia kvetii | reverse complement strand
TGCCCGACCCGCGGTCATCCCCCGGGGGGACGACCCCCCGTACCCCCCGGGGCGGGCCCGGCAGAAAGGCAAGCGTGCCCGACCCGCGGTCATCCCCCGGGGGGACGACCCCCCGTACCCCCCGGGGCGGGCCCGGCAGAAAGGCAAGCGTGCCCGACCCGCGGTCATCCCCCGGGGGGACGACCCCCCGTACCCCCCGGGG
>NZ_RPFW01000092.1 GCF_007827045.1 Trebonia kvetii | reverse complement strand
GCCGGGGCCGAGCATGCCCGGGCCGAACGGGCCGGGGCCGCCGGGGCCGAACGGACCGGGGCCGCCGGGGCCGAACGGACCGAACGGGCCGGGGCCGAGCATGCCCGGGCCGAACGGGCCGGGGCCGCCGGGGCCGAACGGACCGGGGCCGCCGGGGCCGAACGGACCGAACGGGCCGGGGCCGAGCATGCCCGGGCCGAACGGGCCGGGGCCG
>NZ_RPFW01000091.1 GCF_007827045.1 Trebonia kvetii | reverse complement strand
GCCCGGCCCCTGCCGGGCCTCATGAACGGAGCATCGACGTTATGCTCAGCGTTCACCAGACCGCACGACCCTCACCAGCGACAACGCGCTGGCACTGCGCATAACCCAGCACTGCGCATAGGGTTCAGCGGTTTCGCCCGTCTTGGCGAACCTGTTCATGCACTACGCATTCGACATGTGGATGGACCGGGAGTTCCCGGGCTGCCCGTTCGAG
>NZ_RPFW01000090.1 GCF_007827045.1 Trebonia kvetii | reverse complement strand
CATAACCCAGCACTGCGCATAGGGTTCAGCGGTTTCGCCCGTCTTGGCGAACCTGTTCATGCACTACGCATTCGACATGTGGATGGACCGGGAGTTCCCGGGCTGCCCGTTCGAGCGTTATGCGGACGACGCCGTGGTCCACTGCGCGACCGAGAGGCAGGCCAGGGAAGTGCTGGCCGCGCTCGGCGGGCGGATGGCCGAGGTCGGGCTCCAGCTGCACCCGGACAAGACGAAAATCGTCTACTGCC
>NZ_RPFW01000089.1 GCF_007827045.1 Trebonia kvetii | reverse complement strand
GGGTGACCGGCTCCCAGCACCAGACTGATCCGCGGCCTCAGCCAGGCCAGAGAGAAAACGGCGTCACGGGCGGTACCACCGCCATTTTTCACCCCGGTACGGCGCCGCGCAGCGATACAGGGACTGACCCGAAAAATGGAGAGTTAGCGGGCAGGCGGCAGCAGCCGGCGGCGGTTCGTGCCGTCGGCTTCGGGGGTGCTGCTGGCTAGGCGGGCTGGCTGGGGCCGGTCTCGTCTGGTTCGGGGCGTTT
>NZ_RPFW01000008.1 GCF_007827045.1 Trebonia kvetii | reverse complement strand
GGCACGCCGCCAGGGCCCAGTTCCAGGCGAACCGCGCCGCACCCGCGTGCGAGCGCAGCGCCCGCTCCTGCCCCCGCGTCGGGTCGAGCGCGAACCGGTACGCCTGCACGATCACCACCGCACGTTCTCCTTCCCGGGCACCGACCTCAGTGAGAACATGATATCGAGCCTGAGTGACATTCTGGCTCGCCATCGAACTCTTGGGTGCAGCCATTTCTGCCGTGCGTCCCGTCACTAGTGAGGCCGACCGCTACCAGGCCATGACGCAGGAGCGCGCGCACCGGCCCGCGTTCAGCAAGGAGGCGGCCGCCGCGGAACTGCGCCGGATGGCCGCCGCGGGCGAAGTGGACCGGGGCGCCGTCGAGTGCGTGCTGTCGGCGGCCGGGCATCTGGCACCGCGCCAGCCCGCCATGCTGCCCGCGGGACTCACCGCCCGCGAGGCCGAGGTGCTCGCCCTGGCGTCCTCCGGGCTGACCACGGCCGAGATCGCCAGCCGCCTGGTCATCTCCCCCAAGACCGCCGACAGTCATATCCAGCACATCTACGCGAAGATCGGCTGCTCCACTCGCGGCGCCGCGACCCTGTTCGCGCTGAAACACCACCTGGCCGGCGACTTACCTGGGATCACGAAACTAAGTGCGCATAACCGATAACAAAGCAAGAAAATCAAACTGTGAATAGCGATCGTAATGACCCCCGGCCGTGCGGCGCTACCATCTATGCTTTCCTCACCTAGGCCACGTCGAACCTCGGTCGAACCTTGCGCATAAAGCGGTTCCGCGGGCCAGGAAGCGCTTTTACGGGGTGGGTGAGGTTCAGTGGCCCAATTGCTAGTGGGACGGTACGCGCTTGATGTCCCGCTCGGCAGTGGAGCAATGGGTGAGGTCTGGCGCGGCCGGGACCTGGCCACCCGCCGGGTGGTCGCTGTCAAGCTGGTCCAGCTCGCCAGCATCGGCGACCAGGCGCAGGTGGCGGTGACCATCGCCCGCTTCAGGCGCGAGGCGGACACGCTGGCCCGGCTCAGGCATCCCAACATCATTTCCGCTCTGGCGGCCGGCCGCGTCGGCAACGAGCTTTTCATGGTGATGGAACTGGCCGAGGGGATGTCCCTGGCCGACCTACTGCACCAGCGGCAGGCCAGCCGCCAGGGGATGCTCCCGGTGGACGGCGTGCTGCACATCGCCACGCAGACCTGCTCAGGGCTGGCCGCCGCGCACGCGATCAGCGTCGTGCACCGCGACATCAAGCCGAGCAACCTCATGGTGTCGCAGCGTGGCCACCTCATGATCGTCGACTTCGGCATCGCGCGGCTGCTCGAGGACAACTCCCCGAGGCTGACGGCGCCAAGCGAGACCATCGGCACGCTGTCGTACATGTCGCCCGAGCAGTGCGCGGGCTCTGACGTAGACGGACGCTCGGACCTGTACTCGTTCGGCTGCGTCCTGTACGAGCTGCTCGCCGGCCGCCCGCCATTCGTGGCCGAGATCCCGATCACCCTGATGTACATGCACCTGCAGGACCAGCCAGTCCCGCTGCGGAACATCCGGCCGGACCTGCCCGACGGACTGCCCGAACTGGTCGAGCGGCTGCTGGAGAAGGATCCCGGCGCGCGGCCTCCGGGCGCAGAGCACGTCGCGCGCATGCTGACTGCCATCGGCGGCAGCTTCGACGGCGGCCTCACCGAGCACGCGGCCGACCGGCGCACCCTGCTGGCCGATGGCGACACGAGACTCCCCGCCGTCCCGGGGCCGGAGGCTTACCGCGCGACCGTCCTGGACGAGTCGCGGCAAAGGCCGACTGTCTTGGATGAGTCGCCGCATAGGCCAACGGTCCTGGATGAGTCGCGGCAAAGGCCGACCGTCCTGGACGAGACGCGCCAGGTGCCACGGCAAGGACCTGCCGGGCCTGGCCCTGACGGCTACCGTCCGACTCTCCCGGAAGACGACGACGCCTGGCGCGAGAGCGCGGGCAGCGGCAAGGGCAAGCGCCGGGCTAACGGCAGGCCTGACGCGTGGCCCACCGGGCGCCCGCGGCGACGTTCGCATCGCCTGGCCGGCGTGCTGAGCAGCGTGCTCACCTTCGCCATCGTGGCCGCCATCGGCGCCTATGTGTGGACCAAGACCCACCAGACCCTCAAAGTCACGAAGGCCACGGTGTCAGTCGTGCACCCCGGCAAGATCGCCTGCAACGCGACGGTGGACGTGGTCGGGACGATCTTCACCAACGGCAAGGGCGGTCCGGTCACCTACCAGTGGACCAAGGACCGCGAGACCCTGCCGACCGGCACGGTCACCGCCGCCAGCGGCCAGCGGCAGGTCCGCGTCGACCTCAAGTGGAACCTGCGCGGCACCGGGACCCACCACGCGGTAGCGATCTTCCAGGTCTTCACGCCGAACGTGATCTCGGCCCAGCCCGCCTCCTTCACCTACAAGTGCGCGCGATGACTACCTGCCGCGCAGCGCATCCCCTCGCTGTGACCCCTGACGGAGTGGCCTCATGAGTGCGTGGGCGGTACCCGGCTATACCGAAGAACGTGAGATTGGCCGCGGCGCGTCCAGCCGGGTCGTCGCCGCGGTCCACATGCACAGCGGCCAGCAGGTGGCGATCAAGTACCTAGCGCCAAAGCTGTTCCGCGACCCGAACTTCCTTGCGCGCTTCCGCGAGGAGGTCGAGGTGCTCCGGTCACTCGACGTGCCGGAGGTCGTGCGGCTGTACGACTACGTCGAGGACCCCGGCCAGGGCGCGGCAATCGTGATGGAACTGGTCGAGGGCGTCTCGCTGCACGAGATGATCACCAGGCAGGGCCCCACCACCCCGGAGTCCGCGCTCGTCGTGCTGGTCGGCTCGCTGCTCGGCCTCGCCTCCGCACACGAGCTCGGCATCGTGCACCGCGACTACAAGCCGGAGAACGTGCTGGTCGACAGCGCGGGTAACAGCAAGCTGACAGACTTCGGCATCGCGGTCAGGGCCGGCGAGCGAGGTCCTGCCACAGGCACGCCGCTGTACATGGCGCCCGAGCAATGGACCGGCGAGCCGGCCACCCAGGCCACCGACATCTACTCCGCCACCGCCGTGTTCTTCGAGTGCCTCACCGGCACGACCCCGTTCTCCGGCGGGCTCGGGCGGCTGGCCGAGCAGCACCGGACCGCGCCGGTCCCCGTCGCCATGATTGATCAGCCGCTGCGCGCCTTCATCGAGCGCGGGATGGCCAAGGACCCGAGAAACCGGCCGGCGCACGCCGTGGAGTTCGTCGCCGAACTGATCTCGGTCGCTGACTACGCCTATGGCCAGGACTGGGCGGAACGCGGCAAGGGGGAACTGGCGAAACGCGCCGCGGCCCTGCTCCTGCTGCTGCTCGGCGGCGTCGCCGGCGCGACTGGCGGCTCGTTCGCCGCTACCCTGCTCGGGGGTGCGGGCCGCAGGAAAAGGACCGTGTTCGCGGGCGCCGCCGTGGGCATCGTCGCGGCCATCGCGGTCACAACCACGACGCTGGCGCTGCAATCGAACGACACCCGTGCGACCACCGGCCTTGCGAGCACGAGCACGCCGGGCACGGGAGATCCCGCCGCGAATTCGCCGACGAGCGGCGCGGCAACCGCCGGCACGCCGACCACGAGTTCGCCCACGGCCAGCAGCCCCACTGCCAGTGGCACGGCCACTGCCAGTCCGACCACGAACCCGCCCACCAGCAGCGCGTCGGCTACCAGTGCGCCGACCACCAGCGCCCCGGCCACCACCGCGCCCGCCACGAAGCCGCCTACCACGAAGCCGCCCACCACGACGCCGCCGACAACCCCGCCGCCCGCGCCGGTCATCACGGTGGCGGCCAGCCCGGCCACCGTCTCCGGGGCGTGCCCGGAATCGCTGTCCGGGCTCACCGTGCCGGGGACGATCAGCTCAGACCGGGCGGTCACCGTGACGTATCACTGGGTTCGCTCCAACCAGACAAGCACCGGGTCTGCACAGGTGAAAATCCCCGCCGGCGGGACGGTCAGCGTCCCGGACTCAGTGACGCCGGCGTCGAACCAGTGGGAGATCGCCGACACGCTCGTGGTGACGTCCCCGTCCTCGCATAGCGCCGGCACCAAGGTGGCCGTCCAGTGCTCCTATCAAGCGCTCACCCTGACCAATCCGGGCACGCAGTTCCCCACGGTCGGGCAGTCCTTCACCCTGTCACTCCAGCTATCCGGCGGCAATGGTCCGTACAGCTGGTCGGTGACCGGTACCCTGCCGCCCGGACTGAGCTTCAGCAACGGCGTTGTCAGCGGCATACCCACGCTAAGCGGGAAGCGGTACCACGTCACCATCACCGTCACCGATAACGAGGCAACACCGCAGACCGCCTCGGCGTCATTCATCATCGATCCACTCAGTCCGATCGGCTGACCCCCGGAGGCATGCCGCCGCCGGCGAGCACCGGAATGACGTCCTGGCTACTGGGCGGCGGCCGGCCGGGCGGCCTCGCGAAGCGCACGGTAGAGCAGCTGCGGGTCGCCGAGGCGGCGGCGCAGTTCGCGTTCCAGGCCGGCGATCGGGTACAGGTTCTGCGGTGCGCGTGAATCCTTGTAGGCAACAGAGGCGAACCTGCCGAGCACCCGCTGGCTCAGCCCGCCGAGCCTGGTCACCTCGGTGACGGGCACGTCGGCGGGGCATTCCACGCGGACCACGCCTGCCCACGGGGAGACGGCGGGGCCAGGCAGCCGCAGGTACCAGCTGTGCCGGTCCCAGCTTGTCCCCATCAGGAACGCGGGGGTGCGCTGGCCCGGTGCGAGCGTGCCCACCATGGCGTTGAGCTCTGGCGGCAGGTACGTGGTGCGGTGCGACTTGATGTAGCCGAGCGCGCGCGGCAGGTGCTGACGGCCGTGCAGCGGGCCGTCGACGATCAGCAGGTCGCCCGCCTCGCCGCGGGCATGACGGCCGACATGCCCGTCGGCCGCGCCGCGGGCCTCGGTCGCGGTGATCACCTCGACCTCGGCGAGCCTGCGCTGCAGCGACTGGGACAGCGCCGTCATCACCGGCACGCCGGACTTGCCCTGCGTCACGAGATTGGCCCGGTAGCCGCCCGCCCTGGTCTGGATGTCGCTGGCGTGCGGCGCGACGGAGAACAGTCCCCTGCGCAGCTCCGCGGCCACAATATGCGCACCCGCGGCGCAGCAGCACACCACGCCCGCCGCGTAGGACGCGCACAGGGCCTCGGTCGCGTCGGGCGCCCAGCCAGGGGGACCATCGCCAGCCGCGGCCCCGTCGATCCAGACGCGCGCCTCCACTCTGCGCACGCCGTCGACGAACAGCAGCGCGTCCGGTAGCAGGCCGTCAGCGACCGGGTCCACCGGCCGCCAGCGGTCCGCGGGCACCTCGACGCCGGTCTCGATCTTGGCTGTTGACTCGCCGAGGTCGCCGTCGAGCTCGACGCTGGCGCCGTAGCCCGGGTCCCAGCCGTCGACGCTGAAGCGCATGCCGCGGGCGGCGGCGTCCTCGCCGCGCCGGCGGCTGCCGTTACTGAGTGCGCCCGGGCCGTGCGCGCTTACCTCGGTTCCGCTGGTCATGGCTGCCCCGTTTCCGCCGTCAGGCCGGTCTCCGCCGCGGACAGTCCCTCGCGCACGACGGTCGACGTCCGGGCATTGCGGACCACGCGGAACCTGACGGGGACCCGCTCGGCGAGTTCCGTCACGTGAGTGACCACACCGACCATCCGATCGCCCTGGGCGAGCGTCTCCAGCGTGCTTGCCACCACCTCCAGGGTCTCCGCGTCCAGGGTGCCGAACCCCTCGTCGAGGAAGATCGAGTCGAGGCGGGCCGCCCCCGCGACCGCGAGCGAGGAGATCTGCGAGGACAGCGCGAGCGCGAGCGCGAGTGACGCCTGGAAGGTCTCGCCGCCTGACAGAGTGCGCACCGAGCGGCGGGCGTCGGCGTCGGCGTGGTCGATGACGAACAGGTCGCCCTTCTCGTGTGCCAGGTCAAACTGGCCGCTCGACAGCGCGGCGAGGGTCTGCGACGCGATCGCGACCAGGTCATCGAGCGCCTCGCTGACCAGCCACTGCGGGAACTGCCGCGCCTGGAGCAGGTTGCCAAGCAGGTGCGCGACCTGCTGCTCCTCCTGCGCCGTCTGCTGCCTGCCGACGAGACCCGCGGCCTGCGCGCGGCGTTCCGCGATGCGCCGCGTGGTCGCCCTGGCCGCCGCGACCGCGCCGGTCACCGCCGCGGCGGCCGACGTAGCCAGCGTTTCTGCAGCCAGGTCGATCCCCGCGTCCGCCAGGTCGAGCGCCAGCTTCTGTGTCAGTTCGCCGATGGCGGCACGCGCGGCGTCCGCCTCCGCCGCGGCGGCCTCTGCCTCCTGCTCGCGAAGCTTCACCTCGCCCGACGCCCAGGTCACCAACTCGGTCCAGCCGTCGAGCAGGCCGTGGCCGTCGAGGGCAGGTGCGCCGAGCGCGACCACGCGGTCGCGGGCGGCCGACAGCTGGCCGCGGGCGGCCCGCTCGGTGTCCTCAAGCGCGGCGAGCGCCGTCTCGCTCGTGGCCCGCTCGGCGCGCGCCGCACGCAGGGCGGTCCCCGCGGCGGTCGCGGCCGCCTCGAGCCGGTCCCGCCGGGCAGTCTGCTCGGTGATCTGCTCGTCGCTCGGCGCGCCGGCCAGCAGTTCGCCGAGTTCGGCGATGCGCGCCGTGACCTGGCTGAGCCGGGCCCTGGCACGCTGGTCGTCGTCGGACGCGGCCTTGGCCACGGCGCGCTGCCTGGCGACGCCTCGCTCCGCGTGGTCGAAGGCGGCGGTGAGCCGGCTTCGCTCGGCGTCGGCGTGGGTCGCGGCATCCCGTGCCTGGGCGAGCGCGGCCGCCCGGGCCGTGGCCTGCTCCCCCGCCCAGCCGGCGAGCGCCGCCCAGCCGCCGGCCAGACCCAGGCCGTCGGCCGACGGCGCGCCCAGTTCCACGAGGGGGTCGCGGGCCAGGCGCAGTGCCGTGGCCGCGTCGGCCAGTGCGCTCTCCGCCCTGGTTTCGTCCGCCTGCGCCGCCCGGTGCCGCTCGCGAGCCTGCCGCGCCGCGGCGGCGGTGCGCTCCGCGGCCTGCTCCGCCTCGCGCCGTGCGCGCACCAGCTCGGTGACCTCCGCGTGCGCGGCAGCCAGCGCGTCGTGCTGCCGCCCGGGCCCGGCGTCCGTGGCTGGGCCTCGGTCCGCGTCTGCCATGCGACCGGTCCGCCGGCCTGCGTCGCCGTGGTCACCCTCGGGCGCGAGAGCGGCGACCGCGGCGCGCACGGCCGGCAGCGGGAACTCGGCCAGCGGACCGGACAGGACGCCGGCCAGGTTGCCGGACAGCGCCGTCCGGCGTCTGGCGTTGCCCGCGACATCCGCTTCCGCCTTGGCGGCGGCAGCGGTGGCCGCGCTCGCGGCGGACCGTGCGCTGGCGGTGACGCGATCCGCTTCTGCCAGGCGGGCCTTGGCGGCATCGACCTCGTCGGCCGGCAGCGGGGTCGGCAGCGTCGAGACCGTCTGCTCGCAGACCGGGCAGGGCTCTCCCGCTACCAGGTGCGGGCGCAGGCCGGCGACCACGTGGGCGCGGCGCGCCTCGTCAAGCTCGGCGGCGCGGTCCGCACGCGTGTTCTCGGCGGCGGACAGGGCGGCGTCGGCGGCCGCCCGCTCGGCGGCGGCGCGCTTGGCCGCGCGGTCCGCGACCGCCGCATCGGCCTGGAGCGTCCGCAGGTCGGCTAGGTCGCGGGCGGCCTGGGCGAGCGGCGCCTCCGGCGCCGCCGCGGCGAGTGCCGAACGAGCGGACGCCTCGGCCTGCTCGGCATCCCCTAGGGCGGCGGCCGCGACGGCGACGGCACTGGCCGCCGACGCGCGGCGTTCGTCGAGCTGCGCGACCCCGGCCGGGATCGTCACCGCGGCGAGCTTGGCGTGCTCGACGCTCAGCGCGGTGACGCGTTCCACGGCGGTCTCGGCCGTACGGGTCGCCTCGTCGCGGCGGACCCGGATCTCGTCCAGGGTCGCCGCCGCGGTGTCCACCGCCGCCGACGCCTCGGCCGCGTGTGCGCCGAGTCGCGCGACGTCCGCGGCGATTCCAGGAAGCGCCGCCTGGTTCTTCGCGAGCTCGGCGCGGTGCGCGCGGGCGAGCTCGAGTGGCGCCTGCTGCGGGCCGTCCGCCAGCGCCGCGCGGGCCGCGCCGTCTGCTTCCTCGGCCGACCGCTCGGCGGCCCGCAGGGCCGCCAGGCCGGACCGGCCGGCCGCCAGGTCCGCGTCGAGTTGCCCCACGCCGTCGGGTACCCGCAGCGCGGACAGGCCGGCCGCCTCGTCGCGCAGCCGCCGCAAGCGGTCCTCAGCCGCCGACAGGTCCGCGCGCCTGGCAGACAGGAGCGGCAGCGCCGCCGCGACCCGCTCACCGAGGGCGTCCAGGGCCTCCTCGGCCGCGCGCGCCTGCCGTTCGGCCTCGGGGGTGGCGTCGGCGTAGCCGAGCAGTTCCTCGCCGTAGGTGGCCGCGCGCTGGCCGGCGACGCTCGCCCGCTGGTTGGCGCGCATCATCATCAGCCGGTAGTGCTCGGCCCCGAGCAGCCGCAGCAGGATGTCCTGCCGCTCGCTCGGCTTGGCGTGCAGGAAGGCGGCGAACTGTCCCTGCGGCAGCACCACGCACTCGGTGAAGTCCTCATAGCGCAGGCCGAGCAGCTTCTCGACGGCGTCGTTGACGCCGTCCAGGTCCTTGGCCATCGGGAACGTCTGGTCGCCCGGCATGGCGAGCCCGTTCGGGTCGGCGAGCCGCTCCAGGCTGGCAGCGCGCTGATTGACGGTGCCGCCAGCACCGCCGGAAGAGCGGCGCAGCTCGCGGGCCACCACGTAGCGCTGGCCGGCGACCTCGAAGACGAGCTTGACGGTGCTGCGGGCGACGGACGGCGCGAGCGCGAGTGACACCATGCCCTTACGGCCCCACCGCGGCACCGACCCGTACAGGGCGAAGGTCATCGCGTCGATCACCGTGGACTTGCCCGAGCCGGTCGGGCCGACGAGCGCGAAGAAGTCGGCGTCGGTGAAGTCGACGTGTGCCTCGTCGCGGAACGAGCCGAAGCCGTGCAGGTCAAGGACGATCGGGCGCATCGCGGTTCTCCTTCCTCGTCAGTTCGCCGGTGACAGCTCGGCACTGTCGGTCACACCATCGGTGGCGGTGACCTCGTCGTGCAGCTGGCCGAACAGGTCCGCCACCCGGGGGTCGCTGATCTCCCGCTCGGCGCAGTAGTCGGCGAACAGCTGCCCTGGCGTGCGCGCGGTGCGCGGCTCGGCGGAGACGGGAGCGGCGCCCACCGGGGCGGCGAACTCCGGATCGATACGCACCTCGAGGGCGTTCGGGAGGATCGCGATCGTGTCGTCGCGCAGCCCGGCGCGGCCCGGCTCGCGCAGGTACACCCGCAGGTAATCCTCGCCGAGCGAACTCGCCTGCGCCTCGAGCTCGGCGAGCGAGCCGCGGACGGTACGCAGCCGCCGTCCCGATGTGACCGGGATGTCGGTGACCCTGGCCGGGATGCCTGGCGCGGCTTCGACCAGGCAGACCACGCTTGTGTTGTCCTGCTCGCCGAAGTCCACCGCGAGCGGCGAGCCGCTGTAGTGCACCGGGGCGGACGCGGGCAGCGACTGCCGCCGGTGCAGGTGGCCGAGCGCGACGTAGTGCGTCGAGACGGGGAAGATGCTCGCGGGCACGCTGTACTCGAAGATCGACTGGGCGGACCGCTCGCCGCCGCCGAACTTCCCGCCGACGCAGGTGATGTGCGACATCACCAGGTTGACCGTGTCCGCGCCAAAGCCGCCGGTGAGCGACGCGATGACCTGCCGGACCTGCTCGTCGTAGGCGCGGACGTTCTCCGACGGGGTGTTCGCGACGATCTCGGCCGCGCGCACCGCGTAGCGCTGCGACAGGAACGGCAGCACGGCGACCCGCGTGTCCGCGCCGTCCGAGCGGGCGGCGAAGCGGACGACGCCACCCTTGTCCGGCGGCCGGTACGTGCCGACGACGGTGATGCCCGCCGCGCCCATCAGCGGCCGGTAGGCCTCGAACATCGGCCCGTTGTCGTGGTTGCCCGCGATCACGATGACCTGCGCCCCGGCCCGCTGCATCCGCAGCAGCGTCTGCACCACCAGCTGCTGCGCGGCGGCCGACGGCACGGACAGGTCGTAGACGTCGCCCGCCACCAGGACGGCGTCCACCTCGCGTGACTCGGCGATCGAGGCGATCTCGTCGAGGACCGCGCGCTGCTCCTCGAGCCGGTCACGGCCCTTGAGCGTCTTGCCGACGTGCCAGTCGGCGGTGTGCAGGAACTTCACAGTTGTCTCCCGGGGGGACGACCCCCCGTACCCCCCGCTGTCCGCTTGCGCGGACGGCTGCGGGCGGCGCGGGGCCACTGGCGGCTAGAACGGCGGAATGTCATCTTCTGGCGGCAATCGGGACATCAAGTCGGGCGGCGCCTGGCTAGCACCCGAAGCACCGGGCGGCGGCTGGATCGGCCCGGCGCACTCAGACAGCCGGGTCGCCCAGGCGGGGAACGGGAACTCGATCGCGAGCGGCACCGGGATCTGCGGCTGGGAGACGAACATGGCGCCCGGCTTGGCGATGGTCGCGCGCACCCGCTGCGCGGCGGGCAGGAAGCCGTACTCGGGCCGCCCCGCCTCGGCCGCGTCGAGCCGGCCGACCACCCGGATCGCCGAGTTGGACACGATGCGCCGCTCCACCTCGCTCGCCGTCTGCTGCGCGCCGATGAGGATGATGCCGAGCGACCTGCCGCGCTCGGCGATGTCGAGCAGCACGTCCTTGATCGGCGAGCTGCCCTCGCGCGGCGCGTACTTGTTCAGCTCGTCGATCATGGTGAACAGCAGCCCGCCAGGCCCCGCCTCCTCCTTGCGCGCGGTCTCCGCGGCGAGCACCACGCCGACCACGAACCGCTGCGCCCGCTCGTGCAGGTTGTGCAGGTCGACGACGGTGAGCTGCTGGTCCTGGGTGGAGATGGCGCGGCGCGGCCCGCCTGCCAGGTCGGCGCGGATGATGGAGCTCAGCGGCCGCAGCGAAGCGCGCAGCCGCCGGACGAACGCGTTCACGGTGCCCGTCCCGGTGACCGGCCCCGCCCAGTCCGCGCGGGTGTCCTCGTCGGTCAGCCGCTCCACGAGGAAGTTGACGAGCTCCTCGTAGGTGGTGAGCACCTTGCCCTCGAGCAGCACCGCGCCGTTGTCGCCGAACGGCTCGGCGTAGCGCTTCAGCCGGGCGGCGACCTGGTGGATGACGATCGTGTACTGCTGCCTGTCGTCCTCGGCGTCGGCGAAGACGTAGGGCAGCAGCTGCAGGTCGCAGAACTCCCGCAGCGTCCACCAGAAGGCCTCGACGCCGCTGGTCCGGCCGGTGACGTTCGGCCGGGCGGTGGTGTCCTCGGGGATCGGGGGCGCCCAGAAGCCCGCGGAGGCGAACGGCTCGGCGGGCAGGCCGAGTTCGGCGTAGCTGGTTCGCAGGTCGTCGTCGAGGCGGATATTCGGCTGGTCGAGGAAGAGCAGGTCCTCCCCCTTGACGCTGAAGACGAGCGCCTTGGCGTTGACCGCGCGCGCGCCGAGCGCGCCGGAGCGGAAGACCGAGTGCAGCAGGAACAGCGCGAAGCTGGTCTTGGTGGCGACGCCGGAGATGCCGCTGATCGACACGTGCGCGCCCCTGGTGCCGTCGAGGAACTCCATGTTGACGAAGATCGGCGCGCCGTCCCGGCCGCGGCCGACCGGCACCTTGTTGCCCATCTGATCGAAGTACAGCGCGTGGGCGCGCTCGTTTCCCCTGGCGCGGCGGACCACCTCGCCAGGTCGCGGCGGCACGTAGATCTCCGGCTCCACCCGGGTGGTGGTGACCTCGGCGATCTCCTGGGTCCGCGCGGGCAGCACGCCCTCGGCGATGAGGAAGACGTCCGAGCCGTAGCTGGCGCCCTCCTGCCTCGCGGTGACCTGGGTGACGATGCCGCTTGTCAGCACGGGACCGACGCCTGGCACGTGCCGCACCGTGACCACCACGTCGTCGAGCTGCAGGTACGAGGCCTCGTCGAGGGCGACGGCGAACTGGAGCGGCGTCGAGTCCTCGGTCCCCGCGACCAGGCCGACCTCGTCCACTGGGCCGGATTCGTCCTGCCGGGACCCGTCCAGCAGGGCGCTGGCCACGTCAGGCGCGACGCGATCGGCCACAGTCAAACCCCCCGCAGGTGATACAGATCGAAACCCAGGATGTCAGTGGGTTACACCCTAGAGGGTGGGGCCGACAATCGCCCCCGGCATGCCAAGCATGGCGGGACTCATGGGCCGGGAAGAGTCAGCCGAACCCGTTCGGTGAGGAGGTTAAGAGCATCACCCCGAACGGGTGAGTACTCCGCCGCTTACGCAGCGCAATCACCGGGTATCCGCCAGCCGGGGGGCACACAGTGACGGCAGCCGGGGGGTACACAGTGACAGCAGAAGGTGCTGCCGGTCGCAAGACCGGCATATACAACGATCCGTTCTTCAACTACGCGCAGTTCTGGACCGGGCGCGAGTACGAGCACCAGGCCGAGGTCGACGCGCTGCGACGGCTGCTCGCCGGGCGCAGCTACCAGCACGCGGCGGACATCGGCGGCGGCTACGGCCGGCTGTCGGTCATCCTCGCCGAGTACGCGAGCAGGGTCACCCTGGCCGACCCGAGCACACAGCAGCTCGACCTGTCCCGGGAGATCTTCCCGCGGCACACCTTCGATCGGGAGCTCGCGGACGCGGCGCGGCTGCCGTTCCCGGACGGCAGCATCGACCTGGCCCTCGTGGTCCGCATCCTGCACCACCTGCCCGACCCGGACGCCGAGTTCGCGGAGCTTGCCAGGGTGCTGCTGCCCGGCGGGCACGCCGTGGTCGAGGCGGCCAACTCCACGCATGCGGGGCGCCGCCTCGGCGCGCTGCTGCGCGGGCAGCGGATCGGCCCGAAGCCGGTGGACATCCGTTCTGACGATTCGCGGCGCCGCGGCACCGCCCCCTACGTGAACCACCACCCGCGCACGCTTGCCCGGCAGCTCTCCTTCGTGGGACTGGAGATCAAGCAGGCGCTTTCCGTGTCCAACTTCCGGCATCCGCTGGCGAAGGCGCTCGTGCCGCACCGGGCGCTCGCCGCCGCGGAACGGGCGGTGCAGCAGCCACTCGCGGGCATTCACTTCGGGCCGAGCATCTTCTGGCTGCTCGAGAAGCAGCCGGTGTAGGCCACGGGGCGAACCGGGTGCGGCCGGATAGCCGGCCTGGTTCGTTTCGCCCCTTTTGCCATTCCGGCAATAAAGTTTGCCAGTAAGCCGCGGCGTGCCTAGCGTGTGGCCATGACCAACACGCACGCTCACGGGCATCATGGCCACGCCGCCGGCCACCATTCCCATGACTCGCACGGCTCCCATGACTCGCCCGGCGCGGCCGGCGAGGGCATGACCGACCTGCTCGAGCTGGACGGCGAGGTGCTGCAGGACTACTGGTCAGCGGCGCTGGACTGGGTCAGGGACGCGGCGGCGGAATCCGGCGCGCGCCGGCTGCTCGACCTCGGCGCGGGCACCGGCACCGGAGCGATCGGCCTGGCGCGGCGCTTTCCCGTCGCCGAGGTCATCGCGGTGGACGTTGAGCCAGGCTCGCTCGAGCTGCTGCGCGACAAGGCCGCCGGCCTCGGTCTCGGGGACAGGGTCCGCGCCGTGGCGGCCAACCTCGACGAGGGCTGGCCGGATCTCGGCGTGCTCGACGTCACCTGGGCGTCGATGTCGCTGCATCACCTGGCCGACCCAGGCCGGGTGCTCGGCGAGGTGCTGGCCGCCACCAGGCCTGGTGGCGTGATCGCGGTCGCGGAGTTCGCCGAGCAGCTTCGCTTCCTGCCCGACAATCTCGGCTTCGGGCGCCCCGGTTTCGAGGACCGGGTGGCGAGCGTGCGCGCGGCGGCGCACGCGGAGGTGATGCCCACGCTTGGCAGCGAGTGGGCGCCGCGGCTCGCCGACGCTGGCTGGGAGGTCACCGGCGAGCGCGAGTTCGTGATCGACCTGCGGCCGCCAGCCGATTCTCCAGGCCGCGCCGCGAACGCCGGCGAGTACGCGCGTGTGTGGTTCGACCGGCTGTCGCGAGGCCTTGCCGACCGGCTGGACTCCGGCGACGTGGCCACGCTGGATGCGCTGCTTGACCGCGACAGCCCGCAATTCCTGCTCAAGCGCGGTGATCTGTGGCTGCACGGCAGCCGCACGGTCACCCTCGCCAGGCGGCCCTGACGAGTCACCCGTTGGCGCGGCGGAGGCGTCGCGGTGCCGCTAGCCGGCGGGGAGCAGCCGGGCCAGGACGTCCCGGTGCGTGACGGCGGCCTCGGCGTGGCGGCGCTCCCCCGCCTCGGTCAGCACGACGTGGATGCCCCGGCGGTCGTTGTCGCAGGCGCAGCGCTCCACAAGCGCGGTTCTTTCCAGCCGGTCGACGAGGCGGGACAGCGCGCTCTGGCTCAGGTGCACCGACTCGGCAAGCTCCTGCGCGCGGCACTTGCGCTTCGGGCTTTCGACAAGCCGGTCGAGCACCTCGAAGTCGCTGACACCGAGACCGTGCCGTTCGCCGAGCTCACGCTCGAGCGCCGCGCAGATCGCCGCGTGGCAGGCTGTCATTTCCCGCCAGCGCTCAACCACCGCGGCGGGCGACTCGGCTCCTGGTGCCACACTCACGGGCAGAGGATACCGCAACCGTTCATCTACTTGCAAGTACATTAATTGCACTTGCAATCATTGCGTGTGCATGCATAGGTTTAGACCATGCGGTCTTCAGAACGGCCCTTGCCGTCATCCGTCACCACTACTGACCCTGCCCCTGCTCACTCCTCACCCGCTGTCGGGCGCCAGCCCGAGCCGGAAAGCCCGCGCTGGTCGCCGCGGTTGTGGGGCGTGCTGATCGTGCTCGGCGGCGCGTTGTGCCTGGACGCGCTCGATGTGTCGATGGTCGGCGTTGCGCTGCCGTCCATCAGGACCGCTCTCGGCCTGTCCACGTCGTCGCTGCAATGGATCGTCAGCGGGTACGTGCTTGGCTACGGCGGCCTGCTGTTGCTCGGCGGCCGCGCGGCCGACCTGCTCGGCCGGCGCCGGGTGTTCCTCGCCGCGCTCGCCGCGTTTGCCATCCTGTCCTTGCTCGGCGGCCTCACCAGCGTCGCGGGGCTGCTCATCGCGGCCCGGTTCGTCAAGGGCATCGCGGCGGCGTTCACCGCCCCCGCCGGCATGTCGCTGCTGACCACGACGTTTCCCGAGGGCCCGATGCGCAACCGGGCGTTCAGCATCTACTCGGTGTTCGGCGGCAGCGGGTTCTCACTTGGCCTGGTGCTTTCCGGGCTGCTCACCGCGGTGAGCTGGCGCTGGACACTGCTCATCCCCGCACCCGTTGCGCTGATCGTGTTCGCCGCGGGCTGGTGGCTGATCCCGCGGGAGGGCGGCAAGCAGGCTGGAGCCGCCGTGCAGGCGGGAGCGAAGGTGCCGGCCGGGCCGCGGCGGTCGTTCGACCTGCCCGGCGCGCTCACCGTCTCGGCGTCCATGCTGCTGCTCGTTTACACGGTCGTCTCCGCGCAGCAGGCGGGCTGGGCGTCGGCGCGCACCATCGGCTCGTTCGCGCTTGTCGCGGCCGGCCTGGCCGCGTTCGCCGCGATCGAGTCGCGCAGCCGCGACCCGCTGATGCCGCTGAGCATCTTCCGGTCGGGACCGCTGCTTCGTGCCAACATCGGCGCGGTCACCCTGTTCGGCTCCTACGTGTCCTTCCAGTTCCTCGCCACCCAGTACCTGCAGAGCCTGGCCGGCTGGTCCCCCATCGCGACCGCGCTCGCCTTCCTCCCCGCCGGCGTCATGGTGGCCGTGCTGTCGGTCGGCGTGGGCGGACTGCTCGGCAGGTTCGGCGCGGCCCGGCTCGCGGCGGCGGCCTTCGCCTGCCTCGCGGCAGCGTATGCGGTGTTCCTGCGGGCGGGCGTCACCCCGGACTACCCGTCCGTGATGCTGCCGACGATGCTGCTCGTCGGGCTCGCCTTCGGGCTCGGCTTCTCCGCGCTGAGCGTCGCCGCCACCGACGGGATGCCGGACAACGAGCAGGGTCTTGCCGCCAGCCTGTTCCAGACGTCGTTCCAGGTGGGCGGCGCGCTGGTGCTCGCCGTCGTCACCGCGGTGGTCGACGCCGGCGGCGGCGGCCGGCTGGGCACGCCGGCCGCGACCCTCTCGGCCTACCGGCCGGCGCTGTTCCTCATCACCGGCGTCGCCGCGGTCGGCGCGCTGACCGCGCTCGCCGGGCTGCGCCGTCCGGCTGATCCGGCGCTGGCCGGGGCGGCGCTCGGGGACTGAGCCGCGGTTTCCCTAGGCGCAGGGCGGCGGCCTGGTCGCGGGCCGCCGCCCTACGGCATGCCAGGGACCTGGCCGACCCGCTTGACCGTGCCGATGATCGGCGCGGTCTCCACGGACTGCAGGCCTGGCAGGTCGGCGAGCCTCGTCGTCAGGTAGGCGTAAAGCGCGGCGGTGTCGCGGAAGACCGCGCTGACGGCGAGGTTGGTCGGGCCGGTCGTCGCCGCGGCGAACGGGATCTCGCGGTGCGCGGCGATCGCGCGGCCCGCGGCGTCCAGGCTGGCGGGCTCGATCTTCAGCCACAGCATCAGGTTCACGCTGACGCCGAGCACCGCGTCGACGTCGATGTCGAAGTAAAGCAGCCCGGCGCGGCGCAGCTCATCGATCCGGCGGCGCACGGTCGACTCGTGCCGTAGGCGACCGGGCTGAACACGTGCAGGATCGACTGGGCGGTGATCGCCGTGACGTGGCGGCTGCCGGGCAGCCCGCGCAGGAACAGCGCGTTGCGCTGCTCCGGCCTGCGCGCCTGGAGCGTGCAGACAATCTCCGTGCCACCCGAATACAGCCGCACCCAGCGGGTATCGGGACGCTGCGCGAGAGTATCCGCGATGCGCTGCGCGCTGCCCGGCGTGGCCTGGAGCCGTACCAGCCAGTCCACCCAGCCGGCCCGCGGGCCGTCGATGAGGCCGAACACCCGCAGGCCTGTCACCTCCGCCAGTCGGCGGTAGCGGCGCGCGATGGTCTGGTCGGAGACGTCGAGCACGGCGGCGAATTGGCGGAACGAGGCGATGAATGGCGAACCTCTAGGGGAAGGGGATGAGCCACATTGGACAGGAAATGGTGGACCCTCATCGCGGTCTGCACGGGGATCTTCATGCTGCTGCTCGACGTGACCATCGTCATCGTCGCGCAGCCGGCGATCCAGGCGGGGCTGCACGCCGGGTTCAGTGACGTGCAATGGACGCTTGACGCGTACGCGCTGACACTCGCCTCGCTGCTGCTGACGTCGGGCGTGCTGGCCGACCGCTACGGCCGCAGGCTGATGTTTTCTCTGGGTCTCACGATATTCACGCTCGGCTCGCTGCTTTGCGGCCTCGCGGTGAACCCGGTCATGCTGATCGCGTCGCGCAGCGGCCAGGGCGTGGGCGGCGCGATGATGTTCGCGACCTCGCTGGCGCTGATCGGGCAGACGTTCCACGGCAAGGACCGCGGCGTGGCGTTCGGCGTGTGGGGGGCCGTCGTCGGCCTGTCCACCGCGCTCGGCCCGGTGGTCGGCGGGATCATCATCACGGGCTGGGACTGGCGGGGCATCTTCCTCGTCAACGTGCCGATCGGCGTCTTCGCGCTCGCCGTGACGCTGTGGCGGGTTGACGAGTCCAAGTCGCCGCATCCCACTCCGCCTGACCTGGCCGGGTTCGTGCTGCTCACCGCCGGGCTCGTCAGCCTGGTCTACGGGCTGATCAGGGCCGGCGAGGACTCCTGGTCGGACCCAGGCGTGATCGGCTGCCTCGTCGGCGGCGCCGCGCTGCTCGCCGCGTTCGTGGTGGCGGAGAGCCGGGTCGCGCACCCCATGTTCGACCTGTCGCTGCTGCGCGTGCCCACCTTCAGCGGCGGATCCATCGCGGCGTTCGCGATGAACGGCTCGCTGTACGCGATGCTGCTGTACTTCGTGATCTACCTGCAGGACGTGCTCGGCTACTCGGCGCTTGGCGCCGGGCTGCGGATCGCCGTGCTCAGCGCGGCGCAGCTCGTCACGTCGGTGGTCGCCGGCCGGCTCGCGGAGAAGGTGCCCACGCGCTGGCTGATCGGCCCTGGCCTGCTGCTGGTCGGCATCGGCCTCATCGTGATGGCCGGGCTGACCGGCCTGTCGAGCTGGACGCACCTGATCCCCGGTTTCATCATCGCCGGGGCCGGCGGCGGCCTGGTAAACCCGCCGCTCGCGTCCACCGCCATCGGCGTGGTCCCTCCGGCCAGGGCCGGGATGGCCTCCGGCGTCAACTCCACCTTCAGGCAGATCGGCATCGCCACCGGCATCGCCGCACTCGGCTCGATCTTCACCGCGGCGATCTCCGCCCACCTGGCGGGCGCGCTGCCGCCGTCGCTCGCCGGCTCGGCCGGGTCCCTGGCCAGCGCGGTGCGGCAGGGCTCGGTCAGCCAGCTCATCGCCTCGGTGCCCGCCGCCGAGCGCGGCGCCGTCGCGCTGGCACTGCGGTCAAGCTTCGCCACCGCGCTCAACGAGCTGCTCTACGTCACCGCGGGAGTGGCCCTCGTCGGCGCGGTCTGCGCCACGCTGCTGATCCGCCGCAAGGACTTCTACCGTCCCGCTGACGGCGAGCCCTCGGGCGCCGGGCACACCACGGCGCAGGAGACGGTCTAGGCGCGGCTCTCTAGCCTCTGGGCCCTGCTCCATAGGTGCCGCCCTCGTCGAGCCGCGCGAGCAGGCCGCCGAGGGCCTCGCGGTCCCCGTCCCCGAGCGGGGCGAAGAGGTCCTCGGCGGCGCGGCGCCTGGCCTCGCGCAGCTCGTCCCTGACGCCGGTGCCGCGGTCGGTCAGGTGCAGCAGGATCGCCCGGCGGTTGCGCGGGTCGACCTCGCGGCGGACCAGGCCGGCCTCCTCGAGATCGTCGATCACCGTGGTCAGCGAGCGGGGCACGATGCCGAGCCGGTCGGCGATCTCCGTCATCCGCAGCGGCTCCTCGCTGCGGGCGATCATGCGCAGCGCGCGTTCCTGGGCCGGCGTGAGGCCGAGCGGCGCCAGCCGCTCGGCCTGCGCCCTGCGCAGCCGCCTCGTCAGCCCGTGGACGAGGTCAGCGAGCTGAACCGGGTCGTACTCCATGGTTGCATTTTATCAGGAGACAGGCTCATACTGAGCCAGGAACAATTATGAGCTAGACTCTGTTTGAGCAAGCATGACTAACCGATCCCTGACTCAGCTCACAGTCCTGGAGGCCTTATTGGGTACCGCAAGCAATCCCCGGGTGCCACTGCGCCGTGTCGCGCGGCTGTTCCGCCCGTACCGGTGGAACCTTCTCTTCGTAGCCGCGCTCGTCGCCGCTTCATCGCTCGTCTCGCTCGTCAACCCGTTCCTGATCCGCGCGATCATCGACGTCGCACTGCCGCAGGGCAGGACCGGGCTGCTCGCCCTGCTCGCCGTGGCCATGATCGTGGTGGCGGCCGCCAACAGCTCGTTCGGCGTGTCGCAGACTTACGTCTCCACGCGGGTCGGCCAGCGGGTCATGCACGACCTGCGCACCGCCGTCTACACGCACCTGCAGCGCATGTCGCTCGCCTTCTTCACCCGCACCCGCACCGGCGAGGTGCAGTCCCGCATCGCCAACGACATCGGCGGGATGCAGGCCACCGTCACCACCACCGCGACCACGCTGGTGTCGAACCTGACCGTCGTGGTCGCGTCGCTGATCGCGATGGCCGCGCTCGACTGGCGGCTGACCATCGCGTCGCTGATCATGCTGCCGTTCTTCGTGTGGATCAGCCGCCGCGTCGGGACGGAGCGCCGCCGCATCACGCGGGACAGGCAGAAGCAGCTCGCCGCGCTGTCCTCGATCGTCCAGGAGTCGCTGTCGGTCAGCGGCATCCTGCTCGGCCACACCATGGGCAGGTCCGCCTCGCTCACCCGCGAGTTCGCGGCCGCCTCCGGCAAGCTGTCCGACCTTGAGGTCAGCTCGAACATGACGGGCCGCTGGCGCCAGTCGCTGATCCAGATCGTCATGTCTTCCATGCCCGCCGTCATCTACCTGGTGACCGGCCTCACCGGCCGCGGCGACCACATGGCCATCTCGATCGGCACGCTCGTCGCCTTCACTACCCTGCAGCAGGGCCTGTTCCGCCCCTCTGTTCAGCTGCTCGGCCTCGGCGTGGACCTGCAGAGCTCGATCGAGCTGTTCGGGCGGATCTTCGAGTACCTCGACCTGCCCGTCGACATCGCCGAGCCGGCGAACCCGGTCACCCTCGGCAGGGTCCGCGGCGAGGTGCGGCTGCACGACGTCGGCTTCTCCTACGACGGCCAGGGTATGGGCGCAGTTCGCCCCACGCTGCGCGGCATCGACGTGACCGTGCCCGCCGGGCGCAGCCTCGCCATCGTCGGCGAGACGGGCTCAGGCAAGACCACGCTCAGCTACCTGATCCCCCGGCTCTACGACGTGACCTCCGGCAGCGTCACCATCGACGGCACCGACGTGCGGGACCTGTCGTTCGACTCGCTGGCCGGCGCGGTCGGCGTCGTCGCGCAGGAGACCTACCTGTTCCACGCCTCGGTGGCCGACAACCTGCGGTTCGCCAAGCCGTCGGCGACCGACGACGAACTCGTCGCCGCCGCGAAGATCGCGCACATCCACGACCATCTGATGTCGCTGCCCGACGGTTACGACACCGTGGTCGGCGAGCGCGGCTACCGGTTCTCCGGTGGGGAGAAGCAGCGGCTGGCGATCGCCCGCGCCGTGCTGCGCGACCCGCCCATCCTGGTGCTCGACGAGGCGACGAGCGCCCTCGACACGCAGACCGAGCAGGCCGTGCAGGAGGCCATCGACGCGGCGAGCGCGGGCCGCACCACGATCACCATCGCGCACCGGCTGTCCACCATCCGCGACGCCAACGAGATCATCGTGCTTGACCGCGGCGAGATCGTCGAGCGCGGCAGCCACGCCGAACTGCTGGCCATGGGCGGCCACTACGCCGCCCTCGTCAACCGCGACGCGGACCTGGTCGAGGCCGCCTGACCCTCGTCGCGCGGTCAAGAAAGTACCGTTGAGCCGGCTCTGGCCGCCTAACGGTACATCCATACCGGCAGCGAGCCGTGCAGAGCGTCGGCAGACGGAATTGCCGCGGGCAGGAACCGGGCACGGCGGCTAGTCCGTCCAAGGGGAGTGACGGGCGGGCTGTGCGAGGTGACCGATGGGACGACTGGGGCAGACGCTGAGCGGCGTTGCCGCGCGTGCGAGGCGGCGCCCGGTGCGCAGCGCCGCGCTGTCCGCCGGCGCGGCCGGGGTGGCCGCCGTCATCGCCATACCGCTCGCCATCGGCGGCGCCGGCGCACGGCATCACCACTGGCGGGGTCGGCGCCGTCGGACCGCGCGGTCCCATTGGGATGGTGCCCGTGCTCGCGACCGCCTCGCGCCTGACAGCGGGACCGCACCGGTTCACCCTGCACTGGACTGTGCCACGGGGCGGCCGCGGCGCGCTGCTCGGCTACGAGGTGTCCGGTGCGGCGTACTGGCCGCGCGGGACGAATGGCGAGCCGGCCGACGAGGAGGGCCCGATGGCCGGCGTCTACCTCGAACCGGCCGGAAATTAGAAGGGGATTCTCATATTCCGTCGCGGGCGGTTCACGCGTAGCGTGTGAGCCATGAGCGACGCCGAACCGCTTGACGCCGTTGTCATCGGGGCCGGGTTCGCGGGCCTTTACATGGTGTACCGGCTGCGCGAGCAGGGGTTTTCTGTACACGGCTTCGAGCGTGCCGATGGGGTCGGCGGTACCTGGTACTGGAACCGGTACCCGGGTGCGCGCTGCGACTCGGAGATCATGTACTACTCGTTCTCCTTCCTGCCCGACCTGGAACAGGAGTGGCCGCTCACCGAGCGGTACCCGGCGCAGCCGGAGATCCTGCGCTACCTGGAGACGGTGGCCGGCCGGCTCGACCTCCTGAAGGAGTTCACCTTCGGCACCGAGGTCACCGCCATCGAGTACGATGAGCCGGCCAGCCTCTGGACGCTGCGCACCGCCGAAGGGCGCATCGCCACGGCACGGTACGTCATCACCGCCGTGGGCTGCCTGTCCACCGCCAACCGGCCGCTGTTCCCCGGCTCGGACGCGTTCGCCGGCGTCAGCCTGCACACCGGGGACTGGCCGAAGGAGCCGGTTGACTTCACCGGCAAGCGGGTCGCGGTGGTCGGCACGGGAAGCTCCGGCATCCAGGCCATCCCCGAGATCGCCGCGCAGGCGGAGCACCTGACCGTGTTCCAGCGCACCGCTCAGTTCACCATCCCGGCGGAGAACGGCCCGCTCAACCAGGAGATGGTCGAGCTGTGGAAGGCGAACTACCCCGAATGGCGGCGCCGGGCACGGCACTCGCGGGCCGGCTTCCCCTACGTGCCGAGCATCAACCACGCGGTCGACGCGTCCGAGGCCGAGCGAAACAAGACCTACGAGGCGGCGTGGGGCTCGGGCGGGTTCACCTTCCTGTTCGGCTCGTTCGCCGACATCGCGCTCGACGAGGCGGCCAACAAGACGGCCGCCGACTTCGTCCGCGGCAAGATCGACGAGATCGTGCGGGACCCGGACACCGCCGGGATGCTCAAGCCGTGGGACTTCCCCATCGGCACCAAGCGGCTGCCGCTCGACACCAACTACTACGAGACGTTCAACCAGCCCAACGTCACCCTGGTCGACCTGAAGCGGACGCCGATCGAGGAGATCACCGCGACCGGCATCAGGACGAGCGCCTGCCAGCACGACCTGGACATGATCGTCTACGCCACCGGGTACGACGCGCTCACCGGGCCGCTTGAGGCGCTCGGCATCCGCGGCCGCGGCGGCCTGCCGCTCAAGGACGCCTGGCGCGAGGGCCCGCGCACCTACCTCGGCCTGGCCATGCCCGGCTTCCCCAACCTGTTCACGATCACCGGGCCCGGCAGCCCCTCTGTGCTGTCCAACATGCCTGTGTCGATCGAGCAGCACGTGGAGTGGATCGGCGACTGCCTCGCCGCGGCGCGCGAGAGCGGCGCCGACATCATCGAGGCCACCGAGGCGGCGGCCAGCGCCTGGACCGACCACGTGCAGGAGGTCGCGAGCGTCACCCTGCACGTGAAGGCCGCGTCCTGGTACATGGGCGCGAACATCCCGGGAAAGCCACGGCTTTTCCTGCCGTACATCGGCGGCGTCGGCCCCTACCGCGACCACTGCGCCGCGGTGGCGGCGAGCGGGTATGAGGGTTTCACCATGTCGTGCTTGCCAGCGGGGGCGCCCCCCCCCAAACCCCCCCGACGAATTCGCAAGAGAGAAGGGTGACGGCGATGGCAATCGATCAGGCGACGGCCGGGCTGCTTGAGCAGCTGATCGCGAGCGGCGCACCGCCGCTGCACGAGATGAACGCGAAGGACGCGCGCGGCGTGATGGCGCTGCTGCGCGGCGACGCGCCGCCAGGCCCGGACATGGCCGAAATCCGCGAGCAGCGGGTGAAGGCGTCCGGCGGGTCCGTGCCTGTGCGGGTCTTCGTGCCGGACAGTCAGCCGCGCTCCGTCATCGTGTACTACCACGGCGGCGGCTGGGTGATCGGCAGCGTCGAGGACTACGACGCGACCACCCGGCTGCTCGCGCAGCGCACCGGGAGCGTGGTGGTCAGCGTCGACTACCGGCTCGCGCCCGAGTACCGCTTCCCCGTCGCCGTCGACGACTCGTGGGCCGCGCTGCTGTGGGCGAACGAGCGGATCGAGGAACTGGCGGGCGCACGGGTGCCGCTGATCGTCGCGGGCGACAGCGCGGGCGGCAACCTGGCGGCGATCATGGCGCAGCGCGCCAAGGCGGCGGGCGGGCCGGCGATCGCGCTGCAGGTGCTCGTCTACCCGGTGACCGACTGCGACCTGGACACGACGTCGTACCTGGACCCGGCGAACCAGCTGCTGCTCAGCCGCGAATCGATGGTCTGGTTCTGGGACCATTACGCGCCCGAGCCCGAGGCCCGCGTCCATCCGGACGCATCGCCGCTGCGCCAGGTCGACCTGAAGGACCTGCCGCCCGCGGTGGTGCTCACCGCCGAGCACGACCCGCTGCGCGACGAGGGCGAACTGTACGCCACCCGGCTCGTCCAGGCGGGCGTCCCCGTCCGCCACCAGCGGTTCGACGGGCAGATGCACGGGTTCTTCACCATGAACCACGTGCTGCCCGGTGCCGACGCGGCCATGGACTACGTGACGGCGGCGATCGACGACCAGCTGGCAGGCGACCGCGCGAAGGCGTGAGCTGGCGCGGGTCAGCACGCACCCGTTCTGGATGACCTAGGTTTTCATCCCGAACGGGTTCCGCTGACCCGGTCCAGTACCGCACCAGCCTCGGCCCACAGATCACGCACCAGATCGGCCGCGGGGACCGCGGCGGTCAGCGGATAGGCCTGGCCTGCCCACAGGTTCACGTAGTCGGGCAGGCCGGCCTGCCGCGCCTTCGCGCGCATCGGTGCGGTCAGTTGGTTGACCTCGGGATAGGCGGCGGGCGCCACTGAAGAATGCGCGAGCAGGAACCCGTTGGCGATGCCGCGGGCGGTGCGGCCGCTGAACGCGCGGGTCAGGCTCGTCCACCTCGTCTCGTCCGCGTGGAGCGCGGCGCGGTGCACGGCGGCCGTGCCCGCCTCCGGGCAGTCAAGGAACGCGGTGCCGAGCGCCGCCGCGCGAGCGCCGAGGCACAGCGCCGCCGCGACGCCAGCCCCAGTGGCGATGCCGCCCGCCGCGACGACGGGCACGGCCACCGCCGCCGTGACGAGCTGGACTAGCGCCATCGTGCCGACGGCGGAGCCCGGGCCGTCGGTGAGTCCGCCGCGGTGCCCGCCAGCCTCGGCGCCCTGGGCCGCCACGGCGTCGGCGCCAGCCTCGACCGCCAGGCGTGCCTCCGCCGCAGTCGTTACAGTTATCCAGACCTCGCTGCCCGCTGCCTTGACGGCCTCGATGACCGATCGATCAGGGATGCCGAAGGTGAACGAGACGACGGGCGGCGGTTCCTCGAGCACGACGGCCAGCTTCGCCTGCCACGCGTCGTCGTCGTAATGTGGCACGCCGAGGTCCGCGCCGATGCTCGTCACGTCGGCGGCGATGGCCCGCGCGTACTCGGTGACGCGCTCGTCTCTTTCTGCCTGGGTGGCCTCTGTCTCCTCGCCTGGCACGAACAGGTTGACGCCGAACGGCCGGGCGGTGAGCTCCCTGACCCGGCGGCACCTGGCGGCCAGTTCCGCGGCGGACAGGTAGCCCGCGGCGAGGAACCCGAGGCCGCCCGCCTCGCTCACCGCGGCGGCCAGCTCAGGGGTGGACGGGCCGCCGGCCAGCGGCGCGAGCACGATCGGAATGGGGCAGCTGTCAAGGATCACGAGTGATCCGTTCCCCGCGGGCGTGATCTCGCACCACGGATGCGGGGTGATCTCGCAGCGCAGAAAGCGAGGCGGGCCGCGCACGGCAGCCCGTGCGCGGCCCGCCCTTGGATCTCCGTCAGGCCCCGTCGTTGATGAACCTGTTGGTGTACTGGAGTGCTGTCGTGCCGCTAACCGAGTTGCAGGTGGGAGACGCGTATGTCTGCGCCGAGGGGCAGGGCGTGTCCCGGTCAAGCGACCAGAAGTGCAGCCCGGCCAGGCCGTTGCTCTTCGCGTAATTCGTGAGCGTGTCCACATCGGCGGTGGTGAAGGTCTCGCTCGAGTTGTCGTTCAGGCCGATCATCGGGGTGACGGCGATCTTGCTCGCCGGGATCCCGTAGGTGTGCTCGAGGTTCGTTACCGCCTGGATCGACGACTGCCCCATCTCGCAGGCGCCGGAGACGACGACGCAGACGCCGGCCGAAGCGCTGCCGAAGTCCATGGTCATCAGGTTGATGACGTAGTTCTTCAGGCTGGAGGCCTTCACCGCCTGGACGACCTCGGCACCCAGTGAGTTCACTCCGCCGTAGCTGCCATCCGACGCCGCGAGCGTGGCGATGGTGAACGAGAACTGCAGCTTGGGGTACGTCGACTGTGCGCCCACCGACGCGTTGACCAGGTTCTGGATATCAGACTGGCTCTGGCCGCCTTCAATGTCGAAGTCGATGCCGACTAGGTGCGAGCTGGCGTAGCGGGCGATGAACGAGTCCATGCCGGACGTGGAGGCGCAGGTGAAGGTCCCGGCCTCGCCGCCGGTCGAGACGACGTAGTTCAGGCCGGCGTTCTGGAGTTGCGGAACGTTCTCCGCGGCCCAGCTGGCACCAGAGACACCGCCCCAGGTCTCGCTGCCGCAGGCTCCGGTGGCGAACGCGAGCGTGATCGCGGGCAGCTTCGGTACGTACGTCGACACCAGGCTGCCGGAGCCCACCACCGGGATGGCGGTCCCTTCCACCGCCGACTGCATCTGGTTGGTGTTCCAGTTCATGTTGATGGTGACGTCCTTGTACGGGCTGAAGAGCAGGCCGCTCGCCGAGCCCGTGCCGGTCGAGGTCGGCGTAGGAGTCGGGGTCGGGGTCGGGGTCGGGCTGGGGCTCCCGCCCGAGCCGCCGGCGCAGGCGCCGTTGGACGTCCACGGCTGTCCCGAGCCGGGTCCGCCGTTGTTGGTCGCCGGGTCGTTGCCCTGAGTCCACCAGTTGGCGGTGTAGTTGGTCCCGTTCTCGCTGGCCTGCATGCCGGCGGTGTAGACAGCAGTGGAGCTCCACGCGGCAGCGCAGGCGGTGGCTGCCTGCGCGGGCCCGGAGGCCAGCGCGAGGGCAACGCCGCCGGCTGTTAGCCCGAGTGCCGAGCCAGTGATGAGAGCTGTGCGCAGAATCCGTTTTCCGACCAGCATGGACCCTCCAGGGATGAGAGAAGCTGAGGCGATCCGGTGCCCCGCGTGAGCGGTAATGGGGCGTTGTGGTCACTTTGAATGCCGTAAACGGGGCCGTCAAGGCTTACGGTAAAGAAACTTTCCAGTTAATCAACTCTTATGGTAAAGAACATTTCCAGTTAATTTTGGCTGGAGCCAAGGTGCTCAGCGCGGGAAGATCATTGCGCCCGAGGAATGCTCAAGGAGGAAACATGCCGGACCGGATCCTGACCAGTCACGCGGGCAGCCTGCCGCGGCCCGAGGACCTCATCGCGCTCAACGGGCAGCGGGCCGAGGGCGAGCTCGTCGACGAGCACGAGTACCTGGGCCTGCTGCGCGCCGCGGTCGGCGAGGTGGTCGCGCGGCAGCGGGACACCGGCATCGACCTGGTCAACGACGGCGAGTACGGGCACTCGATGGGCCAGCGGTACGACTACGGCTCGTGGTGGACGTACGTATTCCAGCGGCTGTCCGGTATCGAGCTGTCATCGCTGACGATCGGGGACATACCGCAGCCGAAGGCCAAGCCCGGCGAGATCCGGCTCGTGTCGTTCGGCGAGCGGCGGGACTGGCAGGCGTTCGCCGACGCCTACGGTGACCCGACCTCCGGCGCCTCGATACCGCCACGGGCCATGGCGACCGCGCCGGTCTGCCGCGGGCCGATCACCTACCAGGGACAGCAGGATGTGGCGCGGGACATCGCGGACATGAAGGCGGCGATGGCGGCGGCCGGTGTCGCCGACGGCTTCCTGAACGCGGTGGCCCCGGCCAGCTGCGCCCGGTTCGGCAACGAGTACTACGCCGACGACGAGGAGATGATGTACGCCTGCGCGGACGCGATGCGCGAGGAGTACACGGCGATCATCGAGGCGGGGCTGATCCTGCAGCTCGACGACCCGGCGATCGCGGAGAACTGGGACCAGATCAACCCGGCGCCGAGCGTGGAGGACTACCGGCGCTTCACGCGCAAGCGCATCGAGGCGCTGAACTATGCCATCAGGGACCTGCCAGCCGAGCGGATCCGGTTCCACCTGTGCTGGGGCAGCTGGCACGGGCCGCACACCACCGACTTTCCGATGGCCGACCTCGTTGACATCATGCTCGAGATCAACGCAGGCGCCTACTCGTTCGAGGCCGCCAACGTCCGGCATGAGCACGAATGGAAGATCTGGCGGGACGTGAAGCTGCCGGAGGGCAAGGTCATCCTGCCCGGCGTGGTCACCCACTCCACCAACGTCATCGAGCACCCGGAACTCGTCGCTGACCGGATCGTTCGGTACGCCGAGGCGGTCGGGCGGGAGAACGTGGTCGCGTCCACCGACTGCGGCCTCGGCGGGCGGGTGCACCCGCAGATCGCCTGGGCGAAGCTGGACACCCTCGCCCGCGGGGCGGAGCTGGCCAGCAGGCGCCTCTGGGGGCGGTGACCAGGGGATGTCAAGTTCTTGCAACACGAATTAAGCAATTTACACGCTTCATGGGTGTTTGTTACGCTGCCACGCATGCGCGATTCAGCCCTGGTCCGGGCGCTCGATCTCAGCAAGGTCTATCCGGCCCGGGGGAAGGTGCCTGAGTTCCGCGCCGTCGACGGGATCGGGTTCGAGTTGCGCCGCGGGGAGACCGTGCCGAGGCCGCCCGGCCGGCGACCTGGACCGTCCGGCGTGTCCTGGCGCTGGTGGAACGCAACATGATGCTGTACCGGCGCTCGGTCACGCCGCTCGCCTTCGGCCTGGTCGAGCCGGTCATGTACCTGCTCACCATCGGGTTCGGCGTCGGTTCGCTGGTCGGGACGGTGCCTGGCGTGGACGTCCGCTACTCCGTCTTCGTCGCGCCGGTGATCCTGGCCACCACCGCGATGAACACCGCGTTCAACCAGACCTGCTTCGACGTCTTCATCAGGATCAAGGTGGACCTGACCTACGAGGCGATCGTCCCGACGCCGCTGTCGGCCACCGACATCGCGCTCGGCGAGGTCGCGAGCGCCGTGCTCAACGGCCTGCTGACCTCGATCGGCTTCCTCGCGGCGGCCGCGGCGGTTGGCCTTGTCGTCTCCCCCGGCATCCTGCTCGCCATCCCCGCCGCGGCCCTCGTCGGCTTCGCGTTCGCCGCGGGCGGCCTGGCGGTGACCACCTTCACGCGCGACTTCTCCGACTTTCAGCTGGTCCAGCTCGTGATGCTGCCCATGTACCTGTTCGCCACCACCTTCTACCCGCTGTCGGTATACCCCGGCTGGCTGCGCCCGCTGATCCAGGCGCTGCCGCTCTACCAGAGCATCGAGCTGATCCGGGGTCCCGCACTCGGCAGCTTCGACGAGACCGCGCTGCTGACCGCCGCCTGCTACCTGGCCGCGTTCGGCGCCGCCGGCATGTTCATCGCCACCCGGCGGCTGGAACGGCTGCTGCTGAGGTAGCGAAGTCCGCGTTAACCAGTGGCCGGCGCGGCACGGACGGTGATAGTGCTGGGCTATGACTTCCACGATGATCGCGGTTGAGGACGGTACGGTCTGGGCGGACGACAGCGGGGGCGACGGACCGCCGCTTGTGCTGCTGCATCCGGGTATCGGCGACTCGCGGATCTGGGAGCCGGTGCTCGCGCCGCTGACCGCGCGGTACCGGGTGTTCAGGTACGACGCGCGGGGTTACGGCAACTCCCCCGCCGCCACCGTGGAGTTCTCGCTGCTGCAGGACCTGAAGGCGGTGCTCGGCCATTACGGCATTGAGCGGATGGCGATCGTCGGATGCAGCCAGGGCGGCGCGACCGCGCTCGGGCTGGCGCTCGCGCAGCCAGAGCGGGTGGCGGCCATCGTGCTGCTGTGCCCCGGGATCCCTGGCTTCCCGATGAGTGATGAGGAAGAGGCCGCGATGGTCGGGCCGGAACGGTACGCGAAGATCGAGGCCGGCTGGACGCGTGCGGCAGAGGCCAAGGACGTGGACGGCCTGGCGGACGTGATGGCGGGCATTTGGGGGGCCGGCGAGGGCGGCAGCACGCCGGCGGTGCTCGAGCAGTTCCGGTCGGCCGCCCGGGCGTCGTTGTTCTCCGCCAGCGACGCAGCGGACCCGCCGGTCTTTGACCGGCTCGGTGAGATCGCGGTGCCGACGTCGCTGCTGGTCGGTGACGCCGACTGGCCGCCGCTTGTCGAGGCGAACCGGCAGGCAGCCGAGCGGATACCGGAGTGCGAGTACACGCTCGTGCCCGGGGTTGACCACGTGCCGCCGCTGCGCGTGCCGGAACTGGTGCTCGACACGATCACCAGGACGCTGGCGCGGGCCAGCTGGTAAGTCCTTGTCCTGCGTGTTACCAGAGCTTCGCGGTGGCGCGGCGGGCGCCCTCGGCGAGCGACTCGAACTTGGCCCAGACGATCTTCGGGTGGATCTCCGGGCGGTACGTGGCCTGCGAGGAGAAACCGCAGTCGGCACTGGCGACGACGTTCTCCTTGCCGACCCGTTCGGCGAAGCGGATTATCCGGTCGGCGATCGTGTCCGGGTGCTCAACGATGCTGGTGGCGTGGCTGATCACGCCCGGCAGCAGGACCATGCCCGGCGGCAGGCGGACGGTCTCGAACAGGTGGTAGACGTGCTCGTGCCGCGGGTTGGCGGCCTCGAAGGACAGGGCGGACGCCGAGACGGTGAGCAGGACCTCGATCAGGTCCGACAGCGGCGCGTCGTGCACCCGCGGGCCCTCGTTGATGCCGTAGCAGGTATGCAGCCGCACCCGGTCGCGCGGTATGCCGAGCAGCGCCCGGTTGATCGCCGCGACGTACAGCCGGGCGGTCTCCAGCTTCTCCTCCCTCGACGCGGTCGAGTAGCTGGTCGCGCCAGAGCTGCTCCTGGCCGATGTAGGTCACCGGGCCGGTGCAGCCGAGCGGGACGGCGGGTGCGGCGGTGCCACCGGTCATCGCGCTCTTCAGGTACTGCTCGTAGTACTCGGGGAAGGCGTCGATCTCCGGCTTGAAGCCGTCGAGCGGGCTGCGGTCCGGGCGCGGCTCGTAGCCGCTGAGCCGCTGGCCGATGTAGGCGAAGAAGCCGGTCTTGCTCTGCTCGCCGTCGCTGACGATGTCCAGGCCGGCCGCATGCTGCCTGGCGACGGCGTCCGCTACGGCGAAGCGCTCGGCCTCCGCCCGCAGGGCCGGCTCTACCGGCCGGCCTTCCGCGGCGGCCTTCATCAGGTCGAGCAGTGCCGCCGGGCGCGGGAGGCTGCCGACGTGGGTGGTGTAGATGCGCTCGGCGCTGTGCCGCATGGGGGTCGTCTCCCTTGACTTGATCGCGTCAGAAGCGGTCGAGGCCGCCGCGCTTGACGAGCTGGTCGGCGATGACGTTGCGCTGGATCTCGTTCGTCCCCTCACCGACGATCATCAGCGGCGCATCGCGGAAGTAGCGCTCGACGTCGAACTCGGTGGAGTAGCCGTAGCCGCCGTGTATCCGGACCGCGTCCAGGGCCACCTGCATGGCGATCTCGGAGGCGAACAGCTTGGCCATGCCCGCCTCCATGTCGCAGCGCTCGCCGGACTCGAAGCGCTCGGCGGCGTGCAGGATCAGCTGACGCGCGGCGGTCACCTTCGTCGCCATGTCGGCGAGGTAGTGGCCGATCGCCTGGTGCTTCCATATCGGCTTGCCGAAGGCCTCGCGTTGCTGCGCGTAGCGCAGCGCGTCGTCGAACGCGGCGCGCGCCACGCCGAGCGCGCGGGAGGCAACCTGGATGCGCCCGGTCTCCAGGCCCTTCATCATCTGCGCGAAGCCGCGGCCTTCGATGCCGCCGAGCACCGCGTCGGCGGGCACCCGGAAGTCGTCGAAGGACAGCTCGCACGACTCCACGCCCTTGTAGCCGAGCTTGGGCAGGTCCCTGGACACGGTCAGGCCGGGGCCGTGCTCGACGAGCAGCACGGATACGCCGCGGTGCCGTGGCTCGGCGGCCGGGTCGGTCTTGCAGAGCAGCGCGATAAGGCCCGAGTGGCGGGCGTTGGTGATCCAGGTCTTGGCGCCGTTGATGACGTAGCCGTCGCCGTCCTCGTCTCGCCTGGCGATGGTGCGAATGGCCTGCAGGTCGGAGCCGCCGCCCGGTTCGGTCAGCGCCATGGTGGCGCGCAACCCCCCCGTCGCCATCTGGGGAAGGTACTTGTCCTGCTGCTGCTTCGTGCCGAACGTGACGAGCAGCTTGGCGACGACGGTGTGCCCGCCCATCGCGCCGGCCAGGCTCATCCAGCCGCGGGCGAGCTCCGCGGTGACCAGTGCGTAGCAGGGCATCGACACCGGCGCCTCGCCCCAGGGGGCGGGGATGGCGAGGCCGAAGATGCCGAGCTCCTTCATCTGGCCGATGAGGTCCGCCGGGTAGGTGTTGGCGTGCTCGAGCTCCCTGGCGGCCGGCCGGACCTCGCGGTCTACCCAGTCGGCGACCAGGGTCAGCACATCCCGTTCCTCCTGAGTAAGGGCGGTCATCGGCGGACCTGGCCAGCGCGGACGCCGAGCCGCTCCAGGCGGTTGTTGCCGAAGCGGCCTTCCGGGTCGAGGCGTTCGAACAGTTCCCTGGCGTCTTTCAGCCGTGGATATAGCGCCGTGACTCGCTCGGCGGTGACGTGCGAGACCTTGCCCCAGTGCGGCCTCGCCGCGAACGGCTCGAGCGCCTGCTCGACCTGCGTTACCGCGGCGTTTACCTGATCCGGCCTGTTGAGCCAGGTGAAGTGGAGCGCGATCGTCTCGCGCTGGTAGGAGCCGCTGAGCCACAGGGTGTCGGCGGCGATGGAGCGGATCTCGGAGACCTGCAGTACCGGCGCGATTTTGCTTGCTCGCTGCCGCAGAGCCTCAAGGGCCTGCGCGCCGTGCCGCTTGTCGACGAAGTACTCCGTCTGGATCTCGTCGCCGTTGCTCGGCGTGCTGTCGAGGCGGAAGTGCGGCAGGCGCTGCGACCACGGGCCGGGGACGCCGCAGATCGTCAGGTTGTCCTCCGGCGCGTCGATGAACCGGACGGGGCCTGGGTCTCGCTGGGCGCCGAAGAAATCGTCTACGTCTTGATTGTTTGCGTCGGTTGTCCTGCGTTTGACCCAGGCCGCGCGCAGGGTGGGACCGGTCCAGTCGGTGAACAGGCTCACGCTGTAGGCGGAGTTCATCACCGCATCCGGGTCCTCGAGCACCCGGTCCCAGGTGAGGCCCGCGTACGCGTCCTGGCGGATGTCGTAGGACGGCTCGATGTCCAGCGTGATCCGCACGGCGATGCCGAATGCGCCGAGGCCGACTGGCATGCCGTCGAAGCCGTCGTCATTCCTCGTCGTATGCCTGATTTCACCGTCGGCCGCCACGTACTCGATGCCGGCGATCGCGGCGGACAGGATCTTGTTGCCGCTGCCTGACCCGTGGGTGCCGGTGGCGGTGGCGCCGGCGATGGAGATGTGCGGCAGCGAGCCGAGGTTGTGCAGCGCCCAGCCGTTTCTTTCCAGCCAGGACGCGAGCACGCCATAGGAGGTGCCGGCGCCCACGGTCACCGTCCTTGCTGCTTCGTCGATCACCGGGTCTGGGGCTATGCCGGTTACGTCGATGAGGGTGGCGCCGTTGTCTGCGAGGTCGTTGAACGAGTGCCTGGTGCCGATCGCCCTTACTTTCCTGCCTTGTTTCACGGCCTTCTGTACGTCGCTGATCGTCTGCGCGGCGATCACCTCGCGGGCGGTGAACTGGTAGCTGCCAGACCAGTTGCTGAGCTGAGACGCCACATCTCTCCCTATCTGTGCCCTGCGTTCGGTGCAGGCTCTTCAGCATAGGCACCGCGCATTGCCTAGCATCGGACCCATGCGCGCCATCGTCTATGCGGAAAAGGGCCCGTCGAGCGTCATGCGGCTGGTGGACCGGCCCGTTCCCTCGCCGGGGCCGGAACAGGTCCTGGTGCGGATGGTCCGCGCCGGGGTGAACCCGACCGACTGGAAAGCGCGGGCCGGCTCGTCATCGGCTGCCGGATCGTCGTTCGAGGAAGTGACGCCGGGCCAGGACGGCGCGGGTTTCGTCGACGCGGTCGGGTCCGGCGTGACCTCTGTCTCGGTCGGAGACCGGGTCTGGCTGTATCTCGGACAGCACGGGACGCCGCACGGGACGACCGCTGAGTACTGCGTGCTGGACTGGCACCGGGCCGTTCCGCTACCGGACGAGGCGTCGTTCGACCTCGGCGCCTGCCTTGGCGTGCCCGCGATCACCGCGCACCGGGCGCTCACCTCGGGCGATGCTTCTTTTCGGCTAGGGCCCGGCACGCTTGCCGGGCAGGTCGTCCTGGTGCATGGCGGAGCGGGCGCGGTAGGCAACGCCGCAATCCAGCTCGCCGCCTGGTCGGGGGCGACGGTGCTCAGCACGATCAGCAGCGACGCGAAGGCGGCGCTCGCGGTGGCGGCGGGCGCGCACCACACGATCAAGTACCGCACGGCGGATGCCGCCGCCGAGATCGGGCGGCTCGCACCCGACGGGGTCGACCTGATCGTCGAGGTGTCCCCCGCGGTCAATAACGAGCTCGACCTGGCCGTGGCGCGCAACGGGGCGACGATCGCGATCTACGCCAACAACGGCGGTGACACGTTCCCGCTCTCGATTCGTGCCACCTTCGCGCGGAACCTGCGGTATCAGTTCCTGCTGCTCTACACCCTGAGCCCCTCGCTGCTTGCCGCGGCCGCCGCGGACGTCACCGCTGCCGTTGCGGCCGGAGCGCTGCGGGTGGGCGAGGAGGCCGGACTGCCGCTGCATCACTATCCGCTGGCGGATTTGGCTGCCGCGCACGACGCCGTCGAGGGCGGCGCGACCGGCAAGGTGCTGATCGACATCGCCGACGAGTGAAGATCAACTCCTCGAAAGCCTTGACGGCTCCGGGGTTATAACACCGGAAGGCACCTGCGAGGGTCGCCGCTAGTCTCGGGTCAGCCGCGCAGCCTGGCGATCTCCGCCCTGGCGGCCGCGACCAGTTCCTCGTTGGTGTTCGCGTGGCCGTACAGGCCCCACCCGCCGGGCACCGCCTCGGTCAGCAGCACCCAGGTGCGCTCGGCGAGCGAGGCATCGCCTGCCGCCTCCGCGACGATGGCGGTGAACCGCTCGACCACGGCGAGTTGCTTGGCACGGTCGAGTGCCCCGGCATTGGTCAGCACCTGCACCCGGACGTAGTCGCCCCCGCCGTCGACGTTCGCGATGGCGCCGTCGGGAAGCTCGTGCACGAAGGCCGCGGTGTTGCTACGGAACATGGGAATGTCGGGAACCTGCTCGATCTCCATCAGCGTGGCGGCGAGTCGCTTCGCCAGGGCGTGCTTGTCCGCGAACGTTCCGGCATTGCTGTAGACGTCGATCATGGGCACGGCTGTGACTCCGTCTCTGCGAACAGGCATTATGACGAGCGTCATAATGCCTATGACGGCCATCATATAGAGTGCGGACGGGGAGTTGGCAACCGCAGCGGGAAGGACGGGGCGTGGCAGGCGAAGCACCGGACCGAATGATCGCCAGCGCCGTGAAGCTGCTCGCCATGCACGGGTTCCAGGCGACCAGTTTCTCCTCGGTGCTCAAGGACTCCGGAGCGCCGCGTGGGTCGATCTACTACCACTTCCCTGAGGGCAAGGACCAGCTCATCGGGGCCGCTATCGACCTCGCGGGCGATCGGGCGCTGGCGTTCACCGATTCCTTCACCGGCCTGTCCGCGGCTGAGATCGTCGACGCGTTCGTCGGGCTGTGGCGTGCAGTGCTGCTCAGGTCGGACTTCCGGGCGGGCTGCGCCGTGCTCGCGGTCACCGTGAGCGCGGACGTGCCGGAACTGGTCGAGCGGGCGGCGGCGATCTTCCGATCCTGGCGCGAGCGGCTCGCCGCGGCCCTGGAGGCGTCAGGGGTCGAGCCCGCGTCGGCCCGGGCTCTCGCGGTGACGATCATCGCCGCGTGCGAGGGCGCCACCGTCCTGTGCCGGGCGGAGCACTCGCTCGAGCCGCTCGAGGCTGTAGCCGGGCAGCTGCGCGTGCTGGCAGCCGACCCTGGTAAGCGACACGCTGAAGATTTGTCATCTTAGGATGACGCGGCCGCGGGTAGCCTTCCGTCGCAGACGCGGCGGCGCGGCTGAGTCCAGACGGTGGCCGAGCCCCATCCCCTGCGGACGTCGGCGGAAATGCGGTAGGCAGGTTGTCGCGCGCCTTTTACGATCGGATCTCGTGATCTATCAGGATCCGCTTGGCTACCTGCTCGGCCTCGAGGGCATCGCGTTGCTTGACGCCTGGGCCGGAGACCACGATCGCGCGTTCACCGAGGCACGGCTGGTCGAGATCCGGCGGCTGCTCGATGACGAGAAGCTGCGGGACCGCGGCGTGCTCGCGGAGCGAGTAACCACCGTCACCGCCTACCGGCAGCAGTCCGCCGACTATGACGAGCACGCGGGCGGCGGGCTGTTCACGATCGACGAGCCCTTCGTGGCCGAGTTCCTCGGTGACAGAGAGCCCGGCGTGGCGCTCGACGCCGCATGCGGGACCGGCCGGTTCGCCGACTTCCTCGCCAGTCGCGGGCACCGGGTCATCGGCGTGGACAGCTCACCGGACATGCTCGCGCACGCACGACGGCGCGTACCCGATGGCGAATTCCACCTCGGTGAGCTGCACCGGCTGCCGCTCGCGGACGATTGGGTGGACGTCATCGTCTGCGCGCTCGCCCTCGTCCACGTGCCGCGTCTCGAGTCGGTGCTGGCCGAGTTCGCCCGCGTGCTGCGCCCTGGCGGGGACCTAGTCATCTCGGACATCCATCATGAGCACGTCACCAGGGGCTCGGTGATCACGGCACGCGGCCCGGGAGGCGAGCCATGCATTGTTGCCAGCCACCGGCATAAGTTCGGTGACTACCTGCGGGCGGCCCTGAGCAGCGGCCTGCAGGTGGTGCGCTGCGAGGAGCCTTTCACCCGGACGGACGGGCCGCCGCCCGAGGCCGCGACGGAGATCGGCGACTGGCAGGACTGGCCGTGGTCGCTGCTGGACTACCTGCCGGAGGCGGCGCGCGCCACCGCCGGCCCGGCACTCGTCATCTGGCACTTCAGGCAGCCGGCGGCGTGAGTCCCCGATTCCCCGATCAATCCTGCTACTCCCGGGTCGGTGAACCCGTTCAGCAGCGTGTACAACAGGGCGATCCGTCCATCGCGTACCTGCGCCACGTCATAGCCTGGGGACGCGGGCGGCTGCTGAGGTACTCCGTAGGTGAAGGCCAGGTAGCCCAGATCGCGGAGCACATGGAGGCGGTAGCTAGCGAACGGATTGCGGCTGTTCGCGCTATCCGGATCTGGCAGCCGCTAGCCGGTACCGCGGGTGTAGCGTCCCGTTTCATGCGAGCGATCGACTTTCACGTGCACCTGCCGACGCCAGACTGGATTGACGGGTCGATGGCGGGATATGTCGAGGCGGCGGAGGCGTACTTCAGGTCCTCGGTGGAGCGGCAGTCGCTTGATGAGCTCGCCGCCAAGTACCGGGCGCTTGACGTGCGGGCGGTGCTGCTCGCCTGGGACGCGGAGACCGCGACCGGGCGGCCGCGGGTGCCGAACGAGACCGTGGCCACCGCGATCGCGGAGCACCCGGACGCGTTCACTGGGATCGGGTCTGTCGATCCGCATAAGGACTCGGCGGTTGACGAGGTGGCGCGGATCGCGGAGCTCGGGCTGCGGGGGGTGAAGTTCCATCCGTCGCTGCAGGCGTTCGCGCCGGACGACGAGCGGTACTGGCCGGTCTTCCAGGCGTGCGAGCGGCACGGGCTGCTCGCGCTGTTCCACACCGGGACGAGCGGCATCGGGGCGCGGCAGCCGGGCGGGCAGGGGATCAGGCTGGACTACGCGCACCCGCTCAAGCTCGACTCGGTGGCGGCGGCGTTCCCCCAGCTGACCGTGGTCGCGGCGCACTTCGGGTGGCCGTGGCACATGGACCTGATCGCGATGGCGCTGCACAAGACGAACGTGTACATCGACATCTCCGGCTGGTCGCCAAAGCGGATACCCGCCGAGGTGATCCGTGAGCTGCGCGGGCGTCTTTCCTCGCAGTTCGTCTGGGGCAGCGACTTCCCGTTCATCGCGCCGGACCGCTGCCTGGCCGAACTCGACGAGCTTGACCTGGCGCTCCCCGCGCTGCTTCACGACAACGCCGCCCGCGTCCTGCGACTGTAAGTCTGCGTGCCACAATGACCGGCGTGGAGTACCCGCACGCACCCACCCCGGCGTTTCTGTTCGACCTCGACGGGACGCTGATCGACAGCGTGTACCAGCACGTGGTCGCCTGGCGGGCCGCGCTCGGCGCCATCGGCATCGACCTGGCGGTGTGGCGGATCCACCGGCGGATCGGGATGAGCGGCGGGCTGTTCGTGCAGGCCCTGCTGCGGGAGACCGGCCGGACGCTGTCCGCCGACGACATCGCGGAGCTGCAGCAAGCGCACGCAGCCGAGTACCGCAAGCAGCTGGGCTCGGTGATCGCGCTGCCCGGCGCGCGTGAGCTGCTCGCCACGCTGACCGAGGCGGGTGTCCGCTGGGGAATCGCGACCAGCGGGTACGCCGCGACCGCGCGGCCCGCGCTTGAGCTGCTCGGGCTGCCGCAGGACACCCCGATGGTGACCAGGGACATGGTGCGGCACGCCAAGCCGGACCCGGACCTGTTCCTTGCCTGCGCGGCGCTGCTCGACGTGGAACCGCGGGATGCGATGGTGGTCGGGGACAGCGTCTGGGACCTGCTCGCCGCCCGGCGCGCGGGGGCGCTCGGCATCGGGCTGCAGTCCGGCGGCTACGGCCGCGAGGAGCTTGAGCGCGCTGGCGCGTTCCGCGTATACGGAGACCCGGCGGACATGCTGTCGCGGCTCGACGAGGCCGGCGTCCGCTTCGACTAGCCGCCTAGCGGCGAAGGCCCCTGGTCAGCCTGGCAGGGTCAATGGTGACCGGGAACGGACGCGTGACAGTCACCGGCTGGGTTGAGGTCAGCTCGGTGACATAGCTCGCGTCACGCAGCTCGAAGACGGTGAGCTCGGGGCGGGGGTCTGGGTTCACAATCCAGTATGACGGGACGCCGAACCGCTGGTACACCGCCTTCTTCCTGTTCAAGTCGAACAAGGCGGTGCTCGGAGACCGGATCTCAATCAGCAGCAGCGGAGGCGCGGTGAACTTCGCGTCACCGACCTCGTTGAGCGGGACCACCACGAGATCCGGGTCGAACTCGGTGCAATCGTCGAGTTGCACGGCGGGCTCAGCGACCACGCAGAGGTCCTCCGGGCAGTCCCGTTCGAGCGCGCTGGCCAGCCGCGTGGCCACGACCTGGTGGACGGTCGTCGGCCTGGGGCTCACGACGAGCGCCCCGTCGAGTAGCTCGTACCGATGGCCGTCATCGGGCATCCGGTCCAGTTCGGCGACGGTGAAAGCACTGCCGAAGTCTGGCCATGCCTCGCCGATTGTCATAGCACTCATCGTGCCCTCCTTCGATCATGCTGTCCACTCTGCCAGCTACTACAGACATTCGAAGTGGAAAAGTAGCAGTCGAAATCAAGTATTAATATCGTAATTTGTTGCCAAAGCACGTACACGAACAGGAACAGGAACAGGATCGGCTGCACCGAGAAGTCGATCAGCTCGAATGGGTTGTGCTTGACCTGCACCAAGGTGCACCAGGCGAGCGAACAGGTCTGCTGGATCGCTGCGAGCGGGCTGGGCGATGACCCGGCCGCGGTCGATGACCGCGATCCGGTCCGCGAGCTGGTCGGCCTCCTCCAGGTACTGGGTGGTGAGCAGGACGGTCACGCCGTCGTCGACCAGGTCCCGCACGATGTCCCGCAGCTCGTTCCTGCTGCGCGGGTCGAGTCCGGTGGTCGGCTCGTCGAGGAACAGCACCCGCGGCCTGCTGACCAGGCTCGCGGCCAGGTCGAGGCGGCGGCGCATGCCGCCGGAGTAGGTCTTCACCGCGCGGCCGGCGGCGTCGGCTAGCCGGAACCGGGCTAGCAGGTGACTTGCGCGGAGCTTGGCGCCCCTGCGGGACAGGCCGGTCAGCCGGCCGATGAGGGTCAGGTTCTCGATTCCGGTGAGCGTCTCGTCGACCGAGGCGTACTGCGGCTGACAGGCCGCTGATACGGGCTCGTCCTTACTGGTAGGAGATCATCACCGGGGCGGGAGTCTTCGTCATGGTCTCGCCAGGCGAGAGCATCGGGTGGTCCATGACGAAGAAGTTCTTCCAGCCGAAGAACACCCGACGCGGTGCGGTCGCGGTGACCGCGTTCCAGGTTGCCTGCTTGTTGCCCGGGGTGCCCTGCCCGTCCATGTGGATGAGGATCGACAGGTCATCGTGGCTGGTGTCAAGATCCTGCTCGCCGGCGATCATGCTGAGCAGGAACTGGTGCAGCACAAGCAGCTTCTGCGGCAGCTTGTCGCGTGCGGTCAGCGTGGCCAGCCAGTCGATCACGCTGTTGACCTCGGAGATGTCCACATGTCCGATCTGCTTGAGCGGCCGCTGTCCAGGCAGCAGCTTCCACTCCGGGTCGAGTGCCAGGCCGACATTGGGCAGCGCGAGCAGCGACTTGTAGTCCTTGGCCTGCTGGAGCAGGCTGGCGCGCCCCGGCTGCAGGTCGAGCACGACGTACAGGCCTGCCTTGGTCGCGCTGCGCACCCAGGGCAACAGGTCGGCGACCGGCGTCTCGTAGGAGTAGCTGCCGTCCGGGCCTGGCGACCCCTCGGCGACCGAGGCGATGATCTCGAACGCCGGGACCACGGGCACGGTGCTGAGTGGCCGGTACTCGGCGGCGATTTGCTTGGCCCTGGCGATGCTGCCCGGCAGGTCCTGCTGGCCGAGCACGCCAAGGCTCGGCGTTTCCGGGTGCCCGTACAGCGCGATCAGCCTGCGGCCGGGGAACATGACCTGACCGCCGCCTGGAAGCTGCGTGCCGGTCTCCGCGACCGCGAGCCTGGCGGTCAGCTGGGTGACCGTGCCGAATCCGGCGCCCACCGCGACCACCGCGGCGGGGCGCAGCCGCGCCAGGGCCTTGATCACCGTCGGGTCGGCCCGCGGGTCGGCGCCCGTCATGTCGATGACGGTTGCGCCCGCCGCCTTCGCCGTCGTGGTCACTGCGACGACCGGGACGCTCCGGCTGGCCTTCGCCGAGGCGTGGATGAGCACGGTCACGTCGCGCAGCGACGCCGGGTCGCCGGTCATGGGCAGGTCGGCCACGCGGCGCACCACGCGGATTCCGGGCAGCCGCGCGGCGAGCGCGGCCGTTGCTGTTGATGACAGGCCCATGGAGAAGACGGCGACCGGGTGCAGCGCCTGGATGCCCGCGGTGAGCTGGGCCTCGGCGGTGTCGGTGGCCTTGCTGGTGGCGCTGGCCTTGGCGGCGGCCGGGGCGAGCAGCAGGGGTGCGTGGATGGCGCGGGCCTCACGGACCGCCGCCGGCAGCTTGGTGCCGTCCGCGGAGGCCACCACCACGATCGGCGCCGACGCGTACAGCTTGCGGGCGAACTCGGTGGTAACGGCAACGGGGCCCGTGTCCGGCTGGACGGAAACGGTCGCGGAGGTCACCCGGGTCAGCGCGACGGGCAGCGGATGCGCGGTGCTGGCCTGGCTGGTTCCGCCGCCTCCCGGCCGGCCTCCGTAGGCTCCGCCCGCGGTCTGGCCGGAGCAGGCCGCGAGCATGCCGAGGACGGCAATCGCCGACACGGTCCGCAAGCTCCGATGCACACCATCGGATTTACCTCACATCGCGCGCCCAGGGTGGGACTTCGCGGTAACGCGGCGTGTCGCGTGGCTCACCTTGCCGGCCGGACTTTGTGATCTTTGTGCGTTTATGCAGGTCAGAGCGTTGCGACGCTCAGTTATCGATTGCGTCGAGCGCGGCGAAAATCTGCTCGGAGACCTCATCAACGGCGGGGGTGGCATCGATCCTGATCAGGATGCCCCGATCCGTGTAGTAATCGATGAGTGGCTTGGTGTGCTGCGCGTATACCTCGAGGCGGTGCCGCTGCACGTCCGCGCTGTCGTCCGCGCGGTTCTCGCCACGCCCGGACAGCCGCTCGATGAGGACCTCGGCGGGCGCGTCCAGGTACACCACCGCCTGCGCGCTAGCGCCAGTGTCCCTGGCGATCTTGGCGGCAGCCTGCGCCTGGGCGAGGGTCCGCGGGAATCCGTCGAGGACGAAGCCGCCGTCGTCGCGCGAGGCGGCGAGCACCCGGTCAAGGATCACGCTGAGCACCAGCTCGTCGGGGACCAAGTCGCCGGCGGCCAGGTAGGCGCGCAGACGCTCCCCAAGCGGGGTCTTCCGTGCCACCTCGTCGCGGAAGATGTCGCCACTCGCGATGTGCGGCACCTGGTACCTGGCGGCGATCCGCTCCCCTTGGGTGCCCTTACCTGCGCCGGGCGGGGCGAGCATGATGACGCGCAACTGATCACGTCCTTGGGGTTACCGCCGGAACCGGCTCCGGCACTACCGCACTATAGTTCGCGCAGGCGAGGCTGCATCGACGGGGGCGTAAGGGGCTGAGGGGCGGATGGCGGTTCAGCGGCACCGGGCGCTCGACGCCGTCGCGGCCTTCCTGCGCTGCCCGGTCTGCGCCGGTCCGGTTGCGGTGGGCGAGGATCAGGTCAGGTGTGCGCGCGGGCACAGCTTCAACATCGCGCGGCAGGGCTACGTCAGCCTCACCAGCGGCCGCGGCGGGCCGGGAACCGGCGACAGCGCCGAGATGGTGATGGCGCGCGAGGAGTTTCTCGGCGCCGGGCACTACCGGCCGCTCGCCGCCGCCATCGCGCACCTCGCCGCCGCGCTCGACCGCGGCGGGGCCGGCCTGGTGGTCGACCTCGCCGGAGGTACCGGCTACTACCTCGGCGGCGTGCTCAACGCGCTGCCCGGCCGGCTCGGCGCGTGCGTCGACTTGTCCGCGCCGGCGCTGCGCCGCGCGGCGCGGGCGCATCCCCGGGCGGCCGCGCTCGGCGCGGACGCCTGGCAGCCGCTGCCGCTCGCGGACGGCGCCGCGGACCTGGTGCTGAGCGTGTTCGGGCCGCGCAACCCGGCGGAGATCCGCCGGGTGCTCGCCCCGGGCGGCGCGCTGATCGTGGCCACCCCGGGCGCGGATCACCTGGCGGAACTGCGCGGGCCGCTCGGTCTTATCGGGATGGACGAGCGGAAGACCGCCCGGCTCGCGCTCGCCTACCACGACTACGCGGACGCGACCGAGCAGGCGGTCCGCTATCCGCTGCGCCTTGGGCATGCCGAGGTCACCGAGCTGGTGGCGATGGGGCCGAACGCCCGGCACATCGGCGCGGATGAGCTGGCCGAACGGGTTGCCGCGCTGCCCGATCCCGTCACGGTCACCGTCGACGTCGAGGTGCGCGGCTACCGGGATACGTCTATCACGGAATTATCTAATTACAGACGTAGCATGGGGTCCATGACGTTCGCAGCAGAGCCGATCAGCGGCCGCGGGGTGCTTGACCTCAGCTTCCTGCTCACGCACGCGTCGCACGTGCTGGCCACCCGGATGACGGCGGCCTTCGCCGAGATAGGGATCACGCCGCGCGAGTACTGCGTGCTCGCGCACGCGATGCGCGGCTCCTACACGCAGATCGAACTGGCGAAGCTGGCCGACCTGGACAAGACGACGATGCTGAACACCATGGACTACCTGGAGGGCGCCGGGTACGCGCAACGGACGCCATCCCCGGCCGACCGGCGGGCGCGGATCATCACCGTCACCGCGGCGGGCGCCGGCCTGGTCGCGGCCGGGCACGAGATCGCCGACGGGGTGCACCGCGAGGTCCTCGACGCACTGCCGGCGGAGCAGCGGGAGGTATTCACCGGCGCGCTGACCTCGCTGGTCACCGGGCTGCTGGCGGAGCCAGTGGTGTCCGACCGGCCGGTGCGGCGGGCCCGCGTTCCGGGCTAGGTTGGTCATTTTTAGATTGTCTGCTTTTAGATTATCTGTTACGGTCTCTCTAAGGGCTTGCTCATAGGGAGGTCTTCACATGGTTCGCAATAATCCTGCGGGGGGACGACCCCCCGAACCCCCCGCAAAGCGTTGGCTGGCGCTCGGCATCCTGTGCACGGCGTCGCTCATGGTCATACTCGACGGCACGATCGTGACCGTCGCGCTGCCGGCCATCCAGCAGGATCTCGGCTTCACCGCCGGGAACCTGAGCTGGGTGATGACCACCTACCTGATCGCCTTCGGCGGTCTGCTGCTGCTCGGCGGCCGGCTTGGCGACCTGCTCGGGCGCAAGCGGCTGTTCCTGGCCGGGATCGCCGTGTTCGTCCTCGCATCCCTCGCCTGCGGCCTGGCGGTCGCGCCCTGGATGCTGATCGCGGCCAGGTTCGTGCAGGGGGGCGGCGCGGCCATGGCGTCCGCGGTCACCCTCGGGATGATCGTCAGGCTCTTCTACTCCCCCGCGGAGCAGAGCAGGGCGATCGGCGCTTTCGCGTTCACCGGCGCGGTCGGCGCGTCCGCGGGCCTGATCCTCGGCGGGCTGCTCGTGCAGTACGCGAGCTGGCACTGGATCTTCTTCGTGAACCTGCCGGTCGGCGCGGCGACCGCGCTGGCCGGCTGGCGGGTGCTGTCCGGTGACGCTGGACTCGGCCTGCGGGTCGGGGCGGACGGAATCGGCGCGCTGCTCGCCACGTCCGGGGTCATGCTCGCCGTCTTCTCCATCGCCTCCCGCGCTGACTGGTGGGCCGGCCTGCTCGCGGTCGCGTTGCTCGCCGGCTTCGCCGTCCGGCAGGCCACCGCGCGGACGCCGCTGCTGCCGCTGCGCGTGCTCGCATCCCGCGCAGTGGCGGGCGCCAACGTCGCGCAGCTGTTCATCATCGGCGCCGCGATGGGCTTCCAGGTGATCGTGATCCTGTACTTCCAGCGGGCGCTCGGCTACGGCGCCGCGGCCGCCGGGCTCGGGCTGTTCCCGACCGCCGCGGTGATCGCGATGGTCTCGCTCGGCCTGTCGGCGCGGCTGACCGTCCGCTTCGGCGCCCGGGCGCTGCTGCTGAGCGGCCTGGTCGCGATCACCGGCGCGCTCGCAGTGCTGACTCAGGCACCGGCGCACGCGGCCTACGCCCTATGGCTGCTGCCGCCGCTCGTGCTTTTCGGCATCGGCGGCGGGCTAGCGCTGCCTGCCCTCACCGTGCTCGGCATGGCGGGCGCCACCGACGCGGACGCCGGAGTGATCTCCGGGGTGTTCAACACGACGCAGCAGGTAGGCGGGGCGCTCGGCGTCGCGGTGCTCACCGCGCTCGCCTCGGCGCGCACCGGAGGCGGGACCTCCGCGCAGGCGCTCACCGACGGGTATCACCTGGCCTGGCTGGTCGGCACGGGGCTCGGCGTCGCGTCCATCGCGGTCGCGGCGGCCGTCCTGCTGCCGCGCCGCGCTAGCCGGGCCGCAGGGGCATCGGGTTCCGCGGACTGCGCCGATGGGCCGGGCTCGCCGACCGCAACGACCATCACCACCGTCGCGCCGGAGCGGCCGGTCACCCAGCCGTGCCCCCGCTGACCTGCCGCTGGCACCTCGGGGAATGCGGTGCGACGGGTGGCGTTTGGCAGCGGCGGGGTGGTCCCTGGCCCGCCACCCCATTTGCTTACAGGCCAGGGACCGGCCGGTCCGGCGGTACTTCCCGCCGGGGGCCGATGGGGATAGCACCCTCCGGTGCCGTCCGCCCCCGTACGGCCATAGCTTGTATGCTTATCCGTACAAGCAGAAGAGTATGCGCACGGCTGGCGTGCAGAAAAGAGAAATATGACAAATAGTGACAAACGTCACTTCACTCTCGCCGATGCACAGGCGGTCGCAGCTATAAGCGATGTCATCGATGCCTCGGTCATCAACCCGCGCAGCATGCTCCCCGCGTACCTCCAGCTCGCCATGTACCTGCGGGGCATGATCATCGTGCGGCAGCTCCCGCCCGGCTCGCCGCTACCGTCAGAACCCGAGCTGGGTGAGCGCTACCAGGTGAGCAGGGACACGGTACGCAGGGCCATGCAACTGCTCCGCGAGACCGGCATCGCGGAGACACGGCGCGGCGTCGGGCACTTCGTGACCCGCACTCCCGAGATAAAGCGAGTCATCGTGGCTCCGGGCAGCCGGGTCGTCGTGCGCATGCCCCAGCCGCATGAGCAGGGCGAGCTACTCGGCCTCACCGTGTTCGTCGTGACCGAGCCCGGCAAACCGCCGGTCGTTTACGACACGGCGCAGACGGTGCTCGCGTTCCCCGAGGCTGCCGGACCGTGATCACCCAGCGGTGCCAGCGCCGACCGGGCGCTGGCGCAGCCGGTGATTGGCAACGTTGACCTGATTGGCGCAGCGGACCCCGCAGAAGTGGCGACGTCCGTTGCGCGACGTGTCGAGGAAGGCGACCCCGCAGCCGGCCCGGTCGCAGGCCCGCAGCCGGCTGCCGCCGCCGGCGTCGATCACGTGCGCCACGCCCGCGGCGGTGAGGGCGCGGACCCGCGCCGCGAGACCCGTCTCGACCGGCGCGTAGTGGAAGTGGAACGGGCTGCCTGGGCCGTGGCTGACCAGCCGGGGCCGGCAGTCGGCCGCCAGCAGCAGCGCGTCGGTCAGCTCCGCCTTCTCCGCGACGGTCTGCGACTCGAACACCTCGCGCAGCCGGGCCGCCCACGGATTCAGCGCGAGCGCGTCATCCACCGTGACCTGCGGTTCGTGCACGTCATGGCTGCGCAGTTGGGCGGCGAGTGCCGCCTGGTCCGGCTCCGGGTGATTGACCAGCCAGACCGCGATATGCGCGCCCGCCACCGTGTAAGTGTTGAACTGCATAAGACCATTACAGCAGACTGGCGGTAAGCGCCGGGTGCGTAACGTCCCGGCGGAGCCGGGAGGGACACCAGTGAGACGCGACGCGCTGGCCGCGGGACTGACCGCGGTGGTCCTGTGGGGCCTCGCCCCGGTGGCCACCCGCGCGGTCGTCGGGCACCTGTCGCCGCTGCCGCTGCTGCTGCTCCGCATGGTCATGGCGTCGCTGCTGCTGCTCCCCTGGGCCGTGTCCGTGTTCCGCCGGGTCCGGCACCGGCTCCGGCTGGCGGGCCGGCTGGTCGCCGCCGGACTACTCGGCCTCGTCGGGTACAACCTGCTCGTCACCCTGGGGCTGCGCTGGCTGCCCGCGTCAACGGTGGGACTGCTGCTTGCCACCGAGCCGGTCTGGGTCCTGGTGCTCGGCCGGCTGTTCTCCGGCGAGCGCGGCGGCGTCCGGCCCTGGCTCGGCAGCGCCGCCGCCCTGGCGGGCGTCGCCGTGCTCGCGGGACCCGGAGCGGTCACCGGGGCGAGCGGCTACCGTGCGCTGGCCGGAATCGGGCTGGTCCTAGCCAGCACGCTGTCCTTCGCCGCCTACACGATCGTGCTGCGCCCGCTCAGCGCGGAACTCGGCGCCCTTCCCGCGACCGCCGCGTCCACCGTCGTGGGCACGGTCCCCTACCTGGCCTTCGCCTGGATGCTGCCCGGCGCGGGCTTGCCGCACCTCGGGCCGGCGGTCTGGGCGGACCTAGTGTTCCTCGGCGTCGGCAGCACGGCGGCCGGGATGCTGCTGTGGAACTTCGCCATCCTCGCCGACGGCGCCAGCCGGGTCAGCATGCTGCTGTACCTGGAGCCGGCGGTCAGCGTCCTCGCAGCGTCGGTGTTCCTCGGCGAGCACGTCACGCTGGCCATGGCGGGCGGCGGGTTGCTCATCCTGACCGGGGTCGCGGTGGCGAGCACGGGGCGGGGCGCCGTCAAGCCGGCGGAGAGCGGGCAATCAGTGCCGGCGGGCTCGTCGGCGGCGCATAATGAGTGATGTGGGTGGCTTCCCGGAAGCAGCGCCGGTGTCTCGTGCCGCGATCCTTGAGGAGCGGTACCGCAGCAGGCTGCCCGCGACCCTAGACGAACTCGCCGGGCCGGGCCATGGCACCGTCCAGCTCCCCGCGCACATCGCGTGGTCCGGCCTCACCGCTTTTGATGTTGACCGTGCGCCTCTTTGCGCCAGCATGTATCAGGTCGTGCTGACGGAGGGCCTGCAGGAGGATCTCGCGGCTTACCTCAACCGCGGGCTCCTGCTCAGGCACTGGCCGATGCTCCGCATGGTGGTGGGGCGGGTCATCCGCGAGGTCTGGGAAGCGGCGTTTCCTGAGCTCATCGAAGGGGTGCCAGTCCGCCCATGAACCTGAACGCCCTGCACAGGAGACTGCTGCAGGACGTTCTGGAAATTGGCAACGCGTTCCCATTCGTCATCACGGGGGGCTACGCGGTTCAGGCGCACGGCCTAAGGGTTCGACCGTCCGCCGGAGGACACGCCCTGGGGGCCCGTACTCTCCCTCGACGATGTGATCGGCACCAAGGTCAGAGCCCTAGCGGATCGCGGTTACCACGAGATCTCGTCGATATTCACGCCGCGTCCAAGATCCGTTCACAGACAGAGCTGGAATCGCTGGGCAGCAGGTGCGCTTGGGACGAATTCAGCCTTGAGGGGCTCGCGACACGGCTCGGCTCCGTCTTGTGGCGTGCCGACGAGGAGTTCTCGGCGTACGGGCTGTCCGAGGGTGAGATCGCGAACCTGCGACGATGGGCGCAGGCGTGGTCAGATGACATCAACAGGCGGCTGTACGCCGAGTCCTACGCGGACGACGGAGACGACGAGCTCGCATGACGCGGAGAGGGGGCGGCGTGGCAGGTAGGCCGGCGGACAACGGGCGGGTTGTGCACCGGTACGGGGCGGATCCGAGTCAGTTCGGGGAGCTTTCGCTGCCGGACGGAAAGCCCCTGGGGACCGTGGTGGTGATCCACGGGGGGTTCTGGCGGGCGCGGTATGACCTGTCGCTTGGGCGGCCGCTCGCGGCTGACCTGGCGGGGCGGGGGTATGCGGCGTGGAACCTGGAGTACCGCAGGGCGCTGGCCGGCGGCGGCTGGCCGGGGACATTCGAGGATGTGGCGGCGGGGATTGACCTGCTGGCTTCGCTGCCCGTTGATACCGGACGGGTGGTGGTGGTCGGGCACAGCGCGGGCGGGCACCTCGCGGCCTGGGCGGTGGGGCGGGGAAAGCTGCCGGCCGGGGCGCCTGGCGCCAATCCGAAGGTGGCGGTGACCGGGGTGGTGTCGCAGGCTGGGGTGCTCGCGCTCGCCGACTGCGCGCGGCAGCGGGTCGGGGACACGGCGGCGCTTGACCTGATGGGCGGCGGGCCCGATGAGATGCCTGCTGAGTACCGGCTCGCCGATCCGATCGCGGCGGTGCCGCCGTCCGCGCCCGTGCTGTGCCTGCACTCGCGGGGCGACGACAACGTGCCCTACTCCTACAGCGAGCGGTATGTGGCCGCCGCGACGGCGGCGGGCGGGCAGGCGCGCCTGATTGAGTTGCGCGGCGACCATTTCACGCTCATCGACCCGGCGACGCCCGACTGGGCAGCGGTCATCGCGGCGCTGCCCGGTCTGCTCGCCGGCTGAGACTGGGCTACTGGGAGCGGACCTCCCACAGGTCGGGAAACGCGGAACGGAACAGCGTGGTACGCAAGTACGCCGAACCTGCCGAGCCGCCGGTGCCGGTTTTAACCCCGATGATCCGCTCGACCATTTTCACGTGCCGGTAGCGCCACTCCTGGACGCCCTCGTCGATGTCGACGAAGGCCTCGCAGACCTCGGCCGCGGTGCCCGCCTCGGCGTAGACGTCCGCGAGCAGGTCCTGGATCTGCTTGTCCCCCGGCCATGACTCGTGCGGGTCGCGGTCGAGCACGGCGGCGGGAACCTGCCAGCCGGCGCCATTCAGGTAGCGCAGCAGCGAGGCGAACAGCGGGCGCCTGGCCACGATTGCCGCAAGGGCCGCGTCGTCGCTGATGACGGCGTTGGTGAAGTCACGGCGGCCGAGCACCGCCTCCAGGTGCCTGAACTGGGCCGACTGAAAGCCGCTCGAGCTGCCGAGCTCCGGCCGGAACGCCGCGAACTGGCGCGGTGTCATCGTCTCCAGGATGTCCATCTGACCGACGACGGTCTTGAGAATCTTCGCGATACGGTGCGCGGTGCCCAGGGCCCTGGCGCTGTCGCCGGCCTCGAGGCGCTCCTGCAGCAGCTCGGTCTCGTGCAGAATCTGCTTGAACCACAGCTCGTAGACCTGGTGGATGATGACGAACAGCAGCTCGTCGTGCGACTCGGTGAGCGGCCGCTGACAGGACAGCAGGTCATCGAGGCGCAGGTAGGTGCCGTAGGTCAGATCCGCGGAAGTCTTCGCGGTCACGGCTACCCGATCTCCGCCAGCGGGCCGACGATCTTCTCGCCGAGCATGGTCACGTACCCCACCGGGTCGGGCATCGCCGGGGCGAGCTCGACCAGGTCGACGCCGAGCGCGGCGTATTCCTCCATCTCCCTGAGGAAGGCCGCCGGGTCGTCCGGGTTCAGCCGCCCGATGATCGTCTTGGAGATCGCGTCGTAATCGCGCCCCTCGGCGTCGCAGTGCCCGCGCAGCACCTCGAGCTTGTGCCTGACGTCGGCCACCGACGAGCCGAACAGGTTGCAGGCGTCCGCGTACTTCGCGACGAGGCGCAGCGTCTTCTTCTCACCGCCGCCGCCGATCAGGATCGGCGGACGCGGCGACTGCAGCGGGCGCGGTACGCAGATCGTCTCCGCGAGCTGGTAGTGCTTGCCGTTGTAGGGGCCGTCGTTGTCGCTCCACATCTGCTCGCAGATCTGGATGGCCTCCTCGAGCCGCTCGAAACGCTCGGCAACCGGCGGGTAGGGCACGCCGAGCGCCAGGTGCTCGCGCTCGTACCAGGCCGCGCCGATGCCGAGCATCGCCCGGCCGCCGGACAGCACGTCAAGCGTGGTCACCGTCTTGGCGAGCAGCCCGGGATGGCGGTAGGTGACCCCGGTGACCAGCAGGCCGAGCCGCAGCCGCTCGGTCTTCGCCGCGACGAAGCTCAGCACGGAATAGCCCTCGAGCATCGGCTCGTAGGCGGTCTGGAAGTGCTCCATCTGGAACCAGTGGTCCATCGCGGTGAACAGGTCGAGCCCCGCCTGATCGGCCACGACCGCCGTGTCGCCGACCGCCGCACGCAGCGCCGCACCGCCATCGGGGTGCGTGAAGTTCATGAAGTGGATGCCGAGCTTCATCTCTCTGCCCTCTCTGTTAGCTGCCGATCATTGTTTCAGGAGCCTGGTCGGCCCGCCGCTGGCGGGGATACCGCTACTCCCAGCGGAACAGCCGCCAGGCGAGCAGCCCGAACACGACCGCGTAGCCGGCCAGCGCGGCGAGCCCGCTTGCGGACGGCCACTGGCCGATCATTCCGGCGTGCAGCGCGGCGACGGCCGCGCCGAGCGGCGTGTGGCCGCTGACGGAGCTCAGCCCCGCAGGCATGGTGGCCTGCGGCATCCACAGGCCGGCGAAGAACATCAGCGGCAGGAACACCATGGTGCCGACCGCGCCTGCGACGCGGCCGGTGCGGGCGACCGAGGCGATAAACAGGCCCAGGGAGAGCATCGCGGCGCCGGCCAGCAGCAGCGCCAGGGCGAAGCCCGCGGGCTGGCAGGGCAGCGGCACGCCGAATGCGGCGTCGCCGACGATCAGGATGCCGACGGTGGAGATCAGCGCGATGGTGAGGTTGACGGTGAGCTGGGCCGCGAGCAGCCGCCCCGCGCCGACCGGGGTGGCGTTCAGCCGGCGCAGGATGCCGCGCTCCCGGTAGCCGGCCAGCACCGTGGGCAGGCCCTGCAGCGCGAAGGTCGCGATGGTGAACGCGATGAGGATCGGCTCGTAGGTGGCGACGAGGCTGAAGCCGTCGAGCGACTTGTCGGGGCCATGGGAGAACGAGCCCATGACGGCGAGCAGTGTCATCGGGAAGCCCACGCCCCACAGCAGCGGCACGATCTCGCGGACGAGCAGCAGGGTCTCGGTGCGGACCAGGTTGCCGAACGCCGAGTGGGCTACTGGCGAGCGGCGGATCGTGGGCTCGGAAACTCTGCTCGCCATCAGGTGCTCGGTCATGACTCTTCTCCGGTGGTGAGGGCGACGATCGCGTCGTCGAGGTTGAAACGGGTGCTCGGGTAGCCAGCGTGGCTCGCGCCCGCGCTGATCAGCTCTACCGGGGTTCCGGTGGCAGCGCGGCGTCCGGACTGGATGAGCGCCACCCGGTCGCAGAGGCGCTCCGCCTCGTCGGCGTAGTGGGTGACGAGCAGCACGGTGATGCCGTTGTCGCGCAGCTGCTCGACCATCCGCCAGCTCTCCCGCCGCGCCGCGGGGTCAAGGCCGGTGGTCAGCTCGTCGAAGACGATGAGGCGGGGGTTGCCGACCAGCGCGAGCGCGATGGACAGCCGCTGCTTCTGTCCGCCGGACAGCCTGCGGTAACGGGTGTTGCGCTTGTCGGTAAGGCCGAGACGGTGCAGCAGCGCCTCGGTGTCGGCGGGCTGCGGGTAGAACGACGCGTAGAGCTCGATCGCTTCTGCGACGGTGAGCTTGTCCTGCAGCTGGCTCTCCTGAAGCTGTGCGCCGACCAGGGTCCGCGCCTCACGGCGGTCGCGGTAGGGGTCGATGCCGAACACCCGGACCGTGCCGCCGTCGGGGCGGCGCAGGCCCTCGGCGCACTCGACCGTGGTGGTCTTGCCCGCGCCGTTAGGCCCGAGGATGCCGAAGATCTCGCCCTCGGCGACGCGCAGGCTGAGGTCGTCGACGGCGACCTTGCTGCCGTACTGCTTGCACAGGCCGGTGATCTCAAGCGCGGCGGCAGTGGTGTGCGTGGTCATGGCTTGTCACGCCTCTTCTGTGGCGGTATGCGGGTCGATCTCGGCGATGATGTCGAGATCCACGGTGAGCCAGCGGGCGGCGAGGCCGCGGTAGGCGGTGATGCCGAAGTCGTAGCGGTCGACGCGCAGCCGTGCGGTCGCGTGCAGCGTGCCGCCGTGGGCCGACACCGTGGCGATGGCAGCCTCCACCAGGCGGCCGACGCCGCGGACCTCGAGCTCGCCGCGCAGCAGCCAGCGGCCTTCCGGGAATGCGTCTGACGCGCTCTCACGCTCGAGGGCGGTCGAGATGAAGGTGAGGCTGGGGTATGTCGCGGCGTCGAGCAGCCGGGGCGAGAGCACGGCGGCATCGCGGGCGTCGTTGCCGCTGCGGAAGCTCACCGCTGCGGCGCTGGCGCGGACGGCGGAGCCGGCCGGCGGGTCGTTCACCTGGATGCGCCCGTCGCGCAGGGCGAGCGTGGCGCGCACCGGGCCGATTCCGAACAGGTGCCTGGTGGAGATGGTGATCGTGGACCGCTTGGTGTCGATTCGGTAGCGGCCGGCCGGCGGGGTCGCCGTGACGCCGCTGGCGAGGGGCGAATGTGTTTCGTTCATGACCTCATCGTCGGTTTCGCCGCCCCGGCCGGGCATCGTGCCGCGGTCGGTACCCGGACCGCCCTTGGTCGATGCGGGTCATACTTTGGTCGGTGGTCGCTCGCGGCGGCCGATCCTAGACTTGGCTGCTATGCGGGCTGCCACGCTCGGCGGAACCACCGCCGCAGCAGGAGAAGACAGGGCCGGGAACGACGCGGACCTGCGGCGCCGCATGCGGATCCAGCCCGCCGTGTGGGCAGCCGTGATGGCCGTGCTCTGCGCGGCCACGATCGCCGGCCACGTCGGCGACGAGTCCGCGGCCTATCTGGCGCTCGACATCGCGATCGGCGTGGTTAGCATCGCGCTGGTGCCGCTGCTCGCCCGCTGGCTGGTTCCGGTGGCCCTGCTGCTGTCGTTTCTCGCGGTCCTGTCGCCCGCGGCGACGCCGCCTGCCACGCTCGCCGTCCTGCTCGTCGCCCGGTGGCGGCCGCTCGGCACCGCCGCCGCGGTGGCGGGCGCCGGGGTGGCGGCGCACCTGATCCAGGGGGCGTGGCGGTCACTGGGCAGCCTGCCCTACGGCTGGTGGGCGGTCCTTACCGTGGTCGCCTACGCGGCGCTCGTCGGGTGGGGCACGCTGCTCCGTGCCCACACGGAGCTGGTCGCCTCGCTCCGCGAGCGGGCCGAGCACGCCGAGGCCGAGCAGGCCAGGCGGGTGGCCGAGGCTAGGGCCGGCGAACGGGCCAGGATCGCCCGCGAGATGCACGACGTGCTCGCGCACCGGCTGTCGCTGCTCGCGACGTATGCCGGGGCGCTGTCTTACCGGCCCGACGCGCCGCCCGAGCAGCTGTCGCGCGCCGCCGAGGTGATCCGCTCGGGGACGCACCAGGCGCTCGACGAACTGCGAGAGGTCATCGGCGTGCTGCGCGCGGAGGAAACGGGGGATCCGACGGCGGGCGGGCGGCCGTTGCCCGGCATGGCCGACCTGGACCGGCTGATCGAGGAGTCCCGCGGGGCGGGCACGCCCGTCGAGGTTCACGACGGCGGCCTTGACTTTCTCGCGGTGCCCGATCCTGTTGGGCGTACCGTGTACCGGGTGGTGCAGGAGGGGCTGACCAACGCGCGCAAGCACGCGCCGGGCTCAGCGGTCGAGGTGACGCTCGGCGGCGGGCCAGGCAGCGGGCTCGACGTGTCGATCGCTAACCGGGTGCCCGCGGCCGGGTCTTCGGTGGCCTCGGCACCGGGCGCCGCGTCCGTGCCTGGCACCGGGACGGGGCTTATCGGGCTCGCCGAGCGGCTCGACCTGGCCGGGGGAACGCTCGAGCACCGGCGCGACGCAGGCGAGTTCCTGCTGCACGCATCGCTGCCGTGGCCGGAATGAGCCCGGAATGAGCGAGGCAAACGGCCCGTTGTCGCCGCCCACGGAGATCCGTGTGCTGCTCGTGGACGACGACGCCCTGGTGCGGGCCGGCCTGTCGATGATGCTGAACGGCAGCGACGGCCTGATCATCGTCGGCGAGGCCGAGGACGGCGACCAGGTGCCAGTGGCGGTGGCGAAGCACCGGCCCGACGTGGTGCTGATGGACCTGCGGATGCCCCGGGTGGACGGCATTGCCGCCACCAGGCGGCTGCGCGGCGTGCCGCGGGCGCCTGAGGTCATCGTGCTGACCACCTTCGACGCCGACGAGAACGTGCTCGGCGCGCTGCGCGCCGGCGCGAGCGGCTTCCTGCTGAAGGACTCGCCGCCCGCCGAGATCGCGAACGCGATCAGGCGCGTCGCGGCCGGGGACCCCATCCTGTCCCCCGCGGTGACCCGGCGGCTGATGCGGCGCGCCGTGGTGCACGAGAACGCCAGGGAGCAGGCGGAGCGTCAGCTCGCCGCGCTCAGCCCGCGCGAGCTCGAGGTCGTCCGCGCCATCGCCGACGGGCAGAGCAACGCGGAGATCGCCGCCGCGCTGCTGATGAGCGTGCCCACCGTCAAGGCGCACGTGACGCACATCCTCGCCAAGGCGGGGCTCGCCAACAGGACACAGATCGCGCTGCTCGCGCACGACGCGGAACTGGCGTAAGGCTAGTGCCAGCGGAAGCGCCAGGCGGCGAAGGCACAGCCGACGGCGGTCCAGCCGAGAAGGACGAACAGGTCGCTGACTGGGGCGTGCGCCACGTTGGTGTAGCCGTGCTGGAGGATCTGGGCGAGCGCGCGGACGGGGAGCAGCGCGACGACCGCGGACAGCCAGCGCGGCACGCTGAAGGTGGGGTCGAAGATGCCCGACATGATCGCCACCGGCAGGTAGCTGGCGTTGGCGATCGGTGACGCCGACTCCGCGCTGCGCGCGAGCGAGCTGAGCGCCAGGCCCAGCGAGCCGAAGCACGCCACGCCGAGGACGAGACCGCCGGCGATCTCCGCCAGGCCGCCGATCCTGGGCACCGCGCCGAAGGCGACCGCGCCGATCAGCGCGGTGCAGGCGGTGATCGCGAGCGTGGTCGCCGCGGTTGAGCCGAGCACACCCGACAGGTACGCGCCGGCCGGCAGCGGAGTGGTCCTGATGCGCTTCAGCACGCCGTCGTGGCGCAGGGTGGCGAGCTTGGCGCCAAGGTTCACGTAGGCGGCGACGATCACGCCGAACGCGATGATCGACGGCACGAAGATCATCTGACCTTCGACGTGCGTGCCAGGCAGGTACCCCTTGGCCGTGGTCGACCCGATGAGCAGCAGCAGGGCGAGCGGCAGGGCGAAGGTGAATAGTGCGTACTCGGCGCTGCGCCAGAACGAGCGCTGCTCAAGCAGGGCCTGGCGGAAGGCGAGGCCAATCGTGCGGCTCAGTGCGTGCCTCCTGTGACGAGGGGTTCGAGGGCTTCCGGCAGTCGTCGCCCCGGGAGGGAGCTGACGAGCTGCAGGTAGGCGTCCTCCAGCGTGGGTGTTTCCACCGACAGGCCGTCGAGATCGCCGAGGTCGTTCGCGGCTGCCCAGGAGAGCAGTTCGCGCACCGCCGCGCTCGCGCAGTCGGTATGGCAGACGGCGACATCGCCGGTCACCACGACATCGAGGCAGCGGGGCGGGGGGAGAGTGCCATCAAGCACCCGTTCGGGGGCGGTGAACTTGATTGTGGTTGGTACTCCAGCTTCCCTGGCGACATGCCGCACCGTGCCGGCGACCTGTATCTGTCCGGCCTGCAAGATCGCCACCCGGTCGGCGAGGCGTTCCGCCTCGTCCAGGTAGTGGGTGGTGAGCACGATCGTCTTGCCGAGCGAGCGCAGGTTCTCGATCGCCGCCCAGCAGCGCCGCCTGGACTCGGGGTCGAACCCGGTCGTCGGCTCGTCGAGGAAGATCAGGTCCGGGTCGCCAGCCAGCGCGAGCGCCAGGTCCAGGCGGCGGCGCTGGCCGCCGGACAGCCGGCGCACCTGCGTATTTCTGTCCTCGGTCAGCTCGACGACGTTGAGCAGGTCGTCGAGCGCCCTGGGCTTGGGGTAGTAGGCGCGCCACATGTTGATCAACTCGCCCACCCGCGCCTGGCGCGGGAAGCCGCACTCCTGCAGCACGATGCCGATCCGCTCGCGGAGCCTGGCGGATTGCGCCGCGGGGTCCATGCCGAGCACGCGGACATCGCCGCCGGTGCGCTGCCGAAACCCTTCGAGTATCTCGACGGTGGTGGTCTTGCCGGCACCGTTCGGCCCGAGCAGGCAGAAGACCTCGCCACGGCGGACCTCGAAGTCCACCCCCTTGAGCACCTGGCGATCGGCGTAGCTCATGGTCAGGCCGCGGACTTCGATCGCGGTCATGTGCTCCTCCAGGGGGCTGCGGTAGGGCCGGCCACGGTGTTCTCCGTGGCGCGCAGCCTCTTCCAGCCGCTTACAGGCTGTTACGGCCGTGAGTCTATGTGCTTGTGTGCCAACTACTGACCGAATGGGCGATTCTGAGAGCAAGTCCTCAGCGAGGCCTCAGAGGCGTCGACAGCCGGCTTTCCCGCATCTTGGGCCGGGCTGAGTGGGGCGGCCCGCACGGTGAAGGGTGTGGGTTCCCGCCGTGAGGTGTGGTGCTCTCACCCTGGGGTGCGACACCGGCTCAGACCTAGCCTGGCCTAGCGCGGGCGAAGGCGCGCTCGCCGTAGACGCAACTGCCGCTGGAGGACCAGGTGCAATTCAAGTCGAGGAAACGGATCGCGTTCGGCGCTGTCGCGCTGGCCGGGTCCATCACCGCCGCGAGCCTGCTCGGCGGGACGGCGCAGGCGGCCACGGCGGCCCCTTCGCGGTCCGTGTCGCCGCAGTCGGTGGGGACAGCGGCCGCGACGTCGCCGGCCGGGTCGATCGTCTACCTCAAGGGCGGCAACGTCTGGATCGCGCACGCCGACGGGACCCACGCACGCCAGTTCACCACCCGCAAGCTCAACTGGTCCTCGCCATCCGAGGCCGACAACGCGTCGAAGATCGCCTATGGCATCTGGGAGTGCGGCGACGACTCCTACACCGCCCTGTGGACGCCGGCCACCGCCACCGGCCTCAAGTTCCCCAGCCAGACCCTCGGCCAGGAGGACTTCTACGAGCCGTACTGGATCAACAACTCGGAGTTCGTCGTCTCGCACGCGGGCCCGACGGTGAGTGACTCGCAGGCCCGCTGGTTCGTGCACAAGACCACCCAGGCCGACGACACCGGCGTGATCGGCTGGAACTGGGCTGCCATGACGGGGACCGGAGCCCAGGCGGTGCTCACCAGGAGCGGCTCCATCCTCGCCGTCTTCGAGGACGACGCCGCGGACTAGACGAACGGCAAGCCGCGCACCGTCCGGCTCTGGCTCTTCTCCGACCAGGTCAACGGCTCATACACGAAGAACTGCACGGTCAAGCTGAACGCCGCGAGCACCTCGCACCCGCTGCGGCTCAGCCCGAGCTTCTCCCCCGACGGCAAGGAACTGCTCTGGGGCGATGACAAGGGCGTCGAGGTCGCCTCGACGACGAACCCGGGCAACTGCGGGACCGTGAAGCCGAGGCTGCTCATCCCCGGCGGATCGCAGCCGTTCTTCTCCGGCGGCGTCGAGAAGCCCGCACTGCCGGTCGCGGCGTTCGGGGTCTCCCCCGCCGCGCCGAAGCACGGGGCGGCGGTCACGTTCAACGGCGGGTCAAGCCACGAGCTCGGCGGCAAGATCAAGGCGTGGGCGTGGAAGTTCGGCGACGGCCACACCGCCGCCGGCGCCAAGGTGTCGCATCGGTTCGCCAAGGCAGGTACCTACAAGGTCACCCTGACCGTCACCGACGCGGCGGGCCAGCACGCCACGGTGACGCGCAAGGTCAAAATCTCCTGACGGCTACTCAGAACCGGCCCAGCCTCGCGCCTTTACGGTGCCCGGCTGGGCCGGCCTTCTTTTGGCTTTGGACTGTTCCGGTCAACCAGCCTTTTGCTTTAGCGCATTTGACGTTCGGATAGGAAAGACTAACCGAATGGATAGTGTTTCGGCAGATAATGATCTTGAATTAGTGATAATATTCGAGTACTAGAACTTGTAAGCAGCAAATCGAACAAAGGGGAATCCGGATGGGACCGCAGCCGGGACAGGACGACGGGACGGGCGGCACGCCCGGCCCTGCGCACCTGTCCGGGTTCGCCCTGGGCGGCCAATGGGACGGCTGCGCCCCGTCGGCGGCGCTGGCCGCCGCGGCCGAGGCCGCCTCCGGCGCCGGGTGGCGCTGCGATGGCCTGTCCCGTGACGAGATGACCGGCCTGCTGCGCCGGTGGCAGGCGCTGGAGTCGTGGGCGGCGGCGGGCAAGCTCGGCGTGCTGCGGGCGCTGATCCGCGACGAGGACCAGCCGCTGCCCGGCGGGAGCTACCGCGGCGACCTGCCCGAAGGCTGGACCAGATCCCTCACCCACGAGGTCGCCGCCGCCCTGGCGATGTCAGTGACCTCGGCGGAGAACCTGATGTGGCTCGCCTGGGACCTGCACGCCCAGCTGCCCCGCAACGGGGAGCTGCTCGCCGCTGGCGACCTCACCCTGGCCAAAGCACGCGCCATCGACCAGGCCCTCGGCCCGCTCACCGACGAAGACACCGCCGCCGCCGAGCGCATGATCGCGCCGGAACTGGCCGGCAAGACCCACAGCCAGGTCGCGAAACTCGCCGAACAGGCCGCCATCACCATCGACCCGGACTCGGCCGCCCGCCGCCGCCAGGAAGCAGAGCAGACCAAGGCACGGGTGCTGCTGTTCCGCGAGGAATCCGGCGCCGCGGGGCTGTCCGGCCGGGACCTGCCCACCGGCCAGGCCCTGGCCGCACACGCCCGGGTAGCCGAGCGGGCCGCCGAATACCACGACTCCGGGGCGTTCGGCGAGGCACGGACGGACCAGCTGCGCGCCACCGCGTATCTGGATCTCATCAACGGCACCAGCGCCAGATCCCGCATCGCCTCCGGCCAGCTCGCCACCCAATCCCAGCCCGGCACGGCCGCCGGCGAGGGACCCGGCACCGCAAACACCCCGCCCGGCAACCAGCCGGACACCGGCGGCAGCGGCTCCGGCCGAGCAGGCGGTGCCGAAATGAACATCGCTGACGGCGATGCTCCGGACGCCGCAGGCGAAGGTGACCTAGACATAGCAGATGATGGACCTGCCAGACCGTCATCGCCGCCACGCCTGACCGATCTGGTGCTGCCGCTGGCCACGCTGCTCGGCCTCGGGGAACGGCCCGGCGAGGGCCACGGCCTCGGGCCGCTCGACCCCGAACTCTGCCGCGACCTGGCCGCCGCCGCCATCGCCAGCCCGGCGACCCGGCTGTGCGTCACCGTCACCGACACCGACGGGATCGCGATCGGCCACGGCTGCGCCCGCCCGGCACGACGCCAGACCCGCCAGGATGATTTCGGGTACAGCGCAAGACCCGGGCTGCCCGCCCGGGTGCAGCTGACGATCACCGCCAGCCGGCTGAAATCGCTGGCTGGGGCGGTCGGGCCGCCAGGCAGATCTGCGTGGCGCTTCACTTGCGACGACGACCCCGGACCGCCGGGCGGCTCCGGGCGCTGGACGCTCACCCTGCCCGACGGCAGGCGGTTCGCCGTCGCACTTGAGCCGATGCCCACATTCGACTGCGACCACCGCCACGAATCGCACGCCTACCAGCCCAACGACACCCTGCGCCACCTCGTCCAGGTACGCGACGGGGAATGCACCTTCCCGCCCTGCTCCCGCCACGCCAGGGAAACCGACTTCGAGCACGCGACGCCCTACGACAAGGGAGGCAGAACCTGCGCGTGCAACGCCGGATCACGCAGCAGGCAATGCCACCGCGTCAAACAGTCACCCGGATGGAACCTCACCCAGCCCCGGCCAGGCTGGCATGAATGGACGACTCCCACCGGCCGTATCTACACCCAGGGCCCCAAGCGATACCCGGTCTAGATAGTCAATATCTTGCCCAGCCAAGCTCTACCCGTCACTTGATGCCGTTGACGATCGCCTGAATGTTGGTGATGGCGTCGGTTAGCGACGCGACCCCCGCGACGCCGGCGGCGATCGCTGTGAGCATGCGACGGACCGCTTGCCACTTGGGGGACGGACGCATGACCTCGTCGCGCGCCATCTCGGCCGATTCGCGAATGCCTTCCGCGTCTTCGATGGCATCGCTGTGGGACTCCAGCGAACGCAGGAAATTTTCGAGTAGTGCGCACACTTCGTCCTGCGGCGTTGCCTGATGCTGGTAAACGGTAACGTTAGCTCCGTCGCCGACGACAAACCCAGTGCTGTTCTCGATGTTGCCGAACTTAAACTGGGAGCCGCCTTGATGCTTAGAATCGGTCATTTCGGTTCTTTCTTCGGCTCGTTGACTGTCGCTGAAGAATTATTGCCGATAGCGAATCCAGTGCTACCTGAAATATCTCCAATGTTGTAATTTATGCTTGAATCGAAGATTACCTTCACCTGGTCTTTGAATTGACCAAGGTCTACTCCGTGCTCGCTAAGGAAATCTTCGACCGCGCGGGTCAGTGTCTGCTGCGCAAGGAGTACGTACATTATTTCGTCTCGTGCCAGGAAGTAGTGCTGACGCTGGTCGCCGCTCGCGTCTTCTCGGATGCTCGTGCGTGCTCCGTAGTCAAACAAGTAGCCACGCTTTATGGCATTCTCACGCCTCAACTGTCGACGTCGCACGAGGCGCGGATAACGCCAGGCGCCGAATGCGCGGACCGGGGACCTGGCTAGCGCGGGTACTAGCGCCCTAAGGCCTGCAAGGAGCGAATCCTTCAGCTGAAGAGGCGAAGAAAACTCGTAGAGCGTATCGATTCGCCGGAATTCTTTGCGAATCGGAGGAAGAACCATGAAAGTCCATTCTACAAAGAGCGACTTCCCCGCGTAGACAGCTCGGATGAACTGCGTCACCACGAGCTGGCCTTGCCACCCAGGCATCTCCACACACACGTATGCGCGGGCCTCCGGCGATGGATTCTCCGCCGCCGCGTTCAATAGCGAACTCTCGACTGAGGTTGGGGGCGGCCGGAGTCGGTCAGGCAGTAGATTCTCGTCACTCTGGATGTGCAGTCCGTTGACGAAGAGACGTTCATAGACACGGATGTTGTCAAGACTCTTGCCCAGCCCGTGTTCGCGGTCGAAGGCTGCCACAATAGCAGTGTGTAGATCCTGGCTGGTAAAGCTCTCCGGCTGCTTTCCGGCCTCTCCGTCGTCATCCTTCACACCACTGATATCGAGCAGTATTCGCTGCTGCGCCATGAGCTTCCCGCTTCCAATGAATGCCTCATGACCGCTAAAAACTACAAGATTCCCATCTTTGCGCGCGGCTACCGTATCGAGCCGGTCGCGGTCTCCTCCATTCGTTGGCCACGGAGCGTCTACAGGCCTGAAACGGTCGCGAAGCATTTTCCCGATGACTGCCTTATGAATTCGTTCGTGGTAGTCCCAGGAAACGACCATCCACGCCACCAAAAGCAGTAGGACAAGTGGAATCCAAACCCAAGGCCACCACAGTATCAGGACGACGATCAAGAAAATCTGCAGTGCAAGGATTACAGTCAGCCATCGGTCTCTTATCGCTCGGATGCGGAGCGCCTTCAGTGCCCACTTGACCACGACGGGCACGTCTACGCCGAAGGTTGGTGCGAGTGCCTTCAACTGCTCATTGAACACACGGTCGACGACGCTCTTCGCATAGTCAATGTCCAGTTGCGTTGCCGCGGAGAGGTAGCGTGTCGCCTCCTTGTCGGCGGTCTCAACGCTATCTGGAGCAGCTGCCTCTCCGACTGAGCGGCTGGCGAGAAACGGTCTAGTTAACTTGTAACCGTTAACAGTGAACCTGCTGAACCCGCGCTCATTCATTCCGTCCTTCATGCTCACGCTCCCCGTTGATAGCTGACGGACGCAGAGTCAGGCTTTACCCTCAGTTTTGGTTTAACATGCGCGCACCCAAATCGCAATGTTCGGCATTCTCCCGACGATGAGATCACCGAGCGTGCCAGAGTGGGGGTGTGACACGGGATAGCGCGGACGAGGAAGTTGTGGCGGAGGCGGCGGTGCGGCGGGCCGCCGCGCTGGCGGAGCGGGACGAGGCGGCGCTGCGGGAGCTGATGCATCCGGGATTGCAGTGGACCACCTTCCGGGGCGATGTCCTGGACTATGAGCAGTACTTGGCGGGCAATACCCGTGGTGAGCTGGTGTGGCGGGCGCAGCGGCTCGATGACGTGCGGGTGACGGTCGCCGGGGACACCGCGGTGCTGACCGCGTGGGTGACCGACGAAGTGACGCGTGGCGGGCAGGACCTGGAGTTCCGGGTGCGACTGACGCAGACGTGGACGCGGACGGCGCAGGGGTGGCGGTGCATCGCCGGGCACGCCAGCCCGCCGGCCGGCTAACTGCCGGCCGGCTGACTGTCGGAAGGTCCGGGTAGCCTGCTCGGATGACGCTCTTGGTGGTGTTCGCCGGGCTGCCCGGCTCGGGGAAGTCCGTGCTCTCGCGGGGCGTCGCCGACGCGATCGGCGCGACCTACCTGCGGATCGACAGCATCGAGTCGGCTGTCGTGACGGCGCTCGGGACACTAGGCGACAGCGCGGTGGGGTACGAGATCGCGGAACGGGTCGCCGCCGATCAGCTCCTCGCGGGCCGGGACGTGGTGGCCGACGCGGTCAACGGGATCGGTGTCGTGCGCGACGGCTGGGTCGCACTCGCGAAGCGGACCGGGGCGGCGCTGCGGTGGGTGGAGGTGCGGTGCGGCGACGCCGCCGAGCACCGGCGCCGGGTGGAATCACGCGTGGCGGAGATGCCCGGGCAGCACATTCCCACCTGGGACGAGGTGACGCGGCGCGAGTTCGAGCCGTGGCCGCCCGAGCTGACGGAACGGCTCGTCGTCATCGACAACGTCGGCGATCCCGCGGCTCACGTGGCCCGAATCGTCGGCGCGCTGCGCGCCTAGCAGCCGACGCCGCGGGACGCCGTCCGCCGCGCGAACGGGTGGTCCTGGTTGATCCGCTCGTCCTACGCGGTTACTGCCCCACGCGTCCGTCGATGCGCTCGCGCAGCAGATCGGCGTGGCCGCAGTGCCTGGCGTACTCCTCGATCATGTGCACAAGCAGCTCGCGCAGCGAGACCGGTTCCCCCTGCGAGTCGGTGCCGACGTAGTCGAAGTCGTGGTCGGCGATGAACTCGTTGGCGAACGCCATCTCCTCGCGCCAGGCCGCCCACGCCTCCTTGACGACCTCGGGGTCGGCGACCGCTCCGTTGAAGTCGCCGTCCGGGTCTACCGCCGTCTGGTAGCGCTTGGCCAGCTCCTCGTTGCCCGCGAAGCGGCGCCTGAACCAGGTCCGCTCCACCTCGGCCATGTGCCTGATCAGGCCGAGCAGAGACATCGTGGACGGCTCGACCGAGCGGCTCGCCAGCTGGGCCGCATCCAGGTCCGCACACTTCAGTTCCAGGGTGAGCCGCTGGCCGCGGAGGAACTCGGTCAGCGTGGCCCGCTCGCCTCCCAGCCTCGGACCGCCCTCGCGTGGGTCGTCCGCCGGGTCGATGAACAGGTCAGCGCGGTGCTGGGGGGTCGTCATGCGCAAAATGCTATCCCGCGGTAAATCGCAGGTCGATGGCACGGTCAGCCCGCGGCCGATCCGGTGAGGCAATCCCTGGCCGCCCGGCGGAACGCGGCGACGAGGCGGCCACGGTCGGCGGCACGGGTGGCGAGCACGACGTGGCTTGGCGCGACGCCGTGCAGCGGGATCGTCGTCAGGTCCGGGCGCATGCTGGTGCCATGGATGCCGGCCGGGACGATGGCGACGGCCTGGCCGGCGGCGATCAGCTCGTTCTTGTCCTCGATCGCGTCGACCAGCGGGCCGTCCGGCGCCGGGCTGCCGTCCGGGCGCGGGTCGATCCGCCAGTAGGCGTTCCACACCGGGTCGGGCATCCGCGGTATCGGCTCGCCCGCGATGTCGTCGAGGGTGACCGATTCCTTGCCCGCGAGCCGGTGATCAACGGGCACCATGAGCAGCCGGGGCTCATCATACAGGATCGACACGTCGAGGCCGTCGGTATCCAGCGGCAGCCGGGTGACGGCCGCGTCGACGCGGTGGTCGAGCAGCGCGGCGCGCGGCTCGTTCCACTCCAGGTGCTGAGTCTGCACGTCGGCGTCCGGGTGCTGGCGGCGGAGCAGCCGGACCGCCTGCGTGACGATGATGCCCGGCGTGTATCCGATCGTGATCCGGCTCGGCTGGGCGGCGGCCTTCGCGGCGGCCGCTGCCTGAGCGGCGGCACGGAGCAGGGCCCGGGCGCGTGGCAGGAACACCTCGCCTGCCGCAGTGAGCGTGGTGCCCTGCGGCGTGCGGTCGAACAGCCGCGCGCCGAGTTGCCGCTCCAGGCGGGCGACCTGGCGGCTCAGCGACGGCTGGGCGACCAGGAGTTCCGCGGCCGCGCGACCGAAGTGGCGGTGCTCGGCGACCACGGTGAAGTAACGGACGAGGCGCAGGTCCAGGTCGGCGGGGAGCAGCGGCTCACGCGGGTCGGCGCGGGCGGATGAGACGGCCTGGGTCAGCGGGGCGGACAGCGGGGTTGGCGGCACCCTTTCATCGTAATTCACCGCTCCCTCCTGTCCCGTGCTGGCAGTGGCTCTGAGCTGCGATGATGCCTGATCGGTATCGCGTGGTGCGGAACGGGTCTTGGACGCGGCAGCTCAGTGCCCGGCACCGTGGAGTGACAGGGAATCCACTCGGATCAAGGGGCTCAATCATGCGCGTGTTCGTCACCGGCGCGACCGGGTTCATCGGGTCCGCCGTCGTGCGGGAATTGCTCGGCAACGGGCATCGGGTCACCGGCTTGGCACGGTCGGACAAGGCCGCCGCCGCGGTCGCGGCCGCCGGGGCCGAGGTGTGCCGCGGCTCGCTTCAGGACACCGCCGGGCTGGAGGCCGCGGCCGCGGCGGCCGACGGCGTCATCCACACCGGCTACATCCACGACTTCTCCCCCACCGGCAATCCGGCGGCGGCTGCCGCGATCGACGGTGCCGCCATCGCGGCGTTCGGCGAGGCGCTGGCGGGAACGGCCAAGCCACTCGTCGTCGCCTCCGGGCTGCCCGCGGCCGAGCCCGGCCAGGTCGTGACCGAGGACCTGGCGGCGTCGGACAACCCGCACTGGCCGCGGGTTTCCGAGCGCGCGGCGATGCCGTTCGCCGACCGGAACGTGCGCGTGTCTGTGCTGCGGCTGCCGCCGTCGGTACACGGGGAGGGCGACTACGCGTTTGTGCCCGCGCTCATCGGCATCGCACGGGCCAAGGGCCTGTCCGCCTACGTCGGCGAGGGCCGCAACGTGTGGCCCGCCGTGCACCGGCTCGACGCCGCGCGGCTGTTCCGCATCGCCGTCGAGCAGGTGCCCGCCGGGACGCTGCTTAACGCGATCGGGGACGAGGGCGTGCCGTTCCGCGACATCGCGGAGACGATCGGCCGGCACCTCGACGTGCCGGTGAAATCGCTCACCGCCGAGGAGTCGCGAGAGCACTTCGGCACGTTCGCGGTGTTCGCCGGGTTCGACGTACCCGCGTCGAGCGCGCGGACGCGGCAGCGGTTCGGCTGGCGGCCTGCCGAGCCCGGGCTCATCGCGGATCTTGACCAGGGGCACTACTTCACCGTTCCGGATAACTAGTCTGGAGGTTTGACAGCTTCCGCTGAACGGAAGGGTGCGATGCCTGATTCCGGTGTCACCGTCGCGTCGCGGCTGCTTGCGATCCTGGGCAGCTTCGACGCGGGGCACCGGGCGCTGACGCTGAGCGAGATCGCGCGGCGGGCCGGGCTGACGCTGCCGACCGCGCACCGGCTGGTTGCCGAGCTGGCCGGCTGGGGCGCGCTGCGCCGGACCGCCACGGGCGAGTACGTGATCGGGCGGCGGCTGTGGGACCTCGGGCTGCTTGCCCCGGTGCAGACCGGACTGCGCGACGTCGCCGCGCCGTTCCTGCAGGACCTGTACGGTGCGACGAAGGCGACGGTGCACCTGGCGGTCCTGGACGGCACGCAGGCGCTGTACCTGGACCGGCTGTCCGGGCACGGTTCCGTTCCGCTGGTGAGCCGGGTCGGCGCCCGGCTGCCGCTGCACTCGACCGGTGTCGGCAAGGTGCTGCTCGGCTACGCGCCCGCCGATGTGCGGCACGCGGTGCTGTCCCGGCCGCTCGAGCGGTACACCCCGTACACGATCGTCGCACCGGGGCGCCTTGAGGAGCAGCTGCGCCGAGTGCCGCGCGACGGGTACGCGACCACCAGCGAGGAGATGACGTTGGGCGCCTGCTCGATCGCCGTGCCGGTGCTCGCCGCTGATGCCGTGGTCGCGGCGCTCGGCCTCGTGCTGCCTGACCTGCGCGGCCGGGCGCGGCTGTTGCCGGCACTGCGGGTGGCGTCCCGCGGCATCGCGCGCAGTCTTTCCCTTGAAGCTGGCTGAGCCTAGTTCCGGCCTGACTTCCGGCCAACGGAAGCGCGGTGTGGCACGCATGGCATGGGTGGCCCTATAAAGGCTGCATGCGGACTGACGTTGCCATCATCGGGGCCGGACCGGCCGGACTCCTGCTTGCCCATCTGCTCGCCCAGGACGGGATCGAGTCGGTGGTGATCGAGTCGCGCACGCAGGAGTACGTCGCGGCGCGGATCCGGGCCGGCATCCTGGAAAGCTCGAGCGTCGACCTGCTGACCTCGGTCGGCCTTGGCGCGGGAGTGCAGGCGCACGGCGACGAGCACCGCGGCATCTACCTGCAGTGGCCGTCGGAGCGTCACCACCTGGACTTCGTCGACTTGGTTGGGCGCAGCGTGTGGGTGTACGGGCAGACGCAGCTGCAGGCGGACCTGGTGACCGCGAGCGAGGCGGCGGGCCGGACGGTGTTTTACGACACGTCAGACGCCGAGCTGCATGACCTGGAGACCGACCACCCGTTCGTCACGTTCACCGACGACGCCGGAGCGCGGCAGCGGATCGACGCGCTCGCGATCGCGGGGTGCGACGGGTCGTTCGGGCCGAGCCGCGCGGCGATGCCGTCCGATAAGCGCGACTCCTGGGAGCGCGTGTACCCCTATTCCTGGCTCGGCATACTCGCCGACGTGGCGCCGTCCACCGACGAGCTGATCTACGCATGGCACCCCGACGGATTCGGCATGCACTCGATGCGGTCCGCCACCGTCAGCCGGCTGTACCTGCAGGTGCCGAACGGCACCGATGTCGCCGACTGGTCCGACGACGCCATCTGGGACGCGCTGGCGACGCGGCTCGGGCACGGGCAGGATGGCTGGACGCTCACCCCGGGGCCGATCACCGACAAGAGCGTGCTGCCCATGCGGTCCTTCGTGCAGTCGCCGATGCGGCACGGGCGGCTGTTCCTGGCCGGCGACGCCGCGCACACCGTGCCGCCGACCGGCGCGAAGGGGCTAAACCTGGCGATCGCCGACGTCGCGCTGCTCGCCCCGGCGCTCGGCCGGCTGGTGCGGAAGAACGACTTCGCGCTGGCGGACGCCTACTCAGACACGGCGCTGCGCCGCGTGTGGCGGTGCGAGCACTTCTCCTGGTGGATGACGACGATGCTGCACGTTTCCGGTGACCCCTTCGACGCGCAGCTTCAGCTGTCACAGCTACGCTGGGTCACGTCGAGCGCGCATGGCGCGGCAGGCCTCGCGGAGAACTATGCGGGGCTGCCAATTGGTTTCTAACCGATTGGTTTCTAACCTAGTACCCGGAGGTGGGGACGCATGGACGCGGCCGCCGGGCATCAGGAGTTCATTGACGTTCTGATTGTGGGTGCCGGCGTCTCGGGGATCGGGGTCGCCTACTACCTGCAGCGGGATCATCCGGGGCGTCGCTACCTCATCGTGGAGGCGCGTGGCGCGTCCGGTGGCACCTGGGACCTGTTCCGCTATCCGGGGGTGCGATCCGACTCTGACCTGCACACATTCGGGTACGAGTTCCGGCCGTGGCGGTCGGAGGTGGCGATCGCGGACTCCGCGAGCATCCTGGCGTACGTGCGGGAGACCGCAGCCGAGCACGGCATCGACCGCAACATCCGGTACCACGTCACGGTGATTTCCGCGTCCTGGTCGTCTTCCGATGCGCAGTGGTCGGTCACGGTCCAGGATGCGGCGACCGGCGCGCGCTCGGTGATCATGTGCAACTGGCTGCTGTGCGCGGCCGGGTACTACCGCTACGACGAGGGCTTCACGCCGCGGTTCGCGGGACGCGAGCGGTTCGCCGGGCCGGTCATCCACCCGCAGCACTGGCCGGAGGACCTGGACTACGCGGGCAAGCGCGTCGTCGTCATCGGCTCCGGCGCGACCGCCGTCACCCTGATCCCGGCGATGGCGCGGACGGCGGCGCACGTCACCATGCTGCAGCGGACGCCGTCCTACGTGCTGCCCGTCCCGTCGCGTGACGCGGTCAACGCCCGGCTCACCGCGTGGTTCGGCGCCTCTCGCGGCTACTCGATGACCCGGTGGATCAACGCGAGCCGCCAGGTCGTGCTCTGGCGGTTCTGCCAGAAGCACCCGAAGGCGGCACGACGGCTGATCAGGTACCTCAACGCCAGGATGCTGCCGGAGGATTATCCGGTCGACGAGCACTTCAACCCGCCGTACGACCCGTGGGACCAGCGGATGTGCATCGTGCCCGATGGTGACCTGTTCCGCGTGATCCGCGACGGGAAGGCGTCGGTTGTCACCGGGCACATCGAGACGTTCACCGAGAACGGCGTCCAGCTGCTCGACGGCAGGCGACTGGAGGCGGACATCATCGTGACGGCAACCGGCCTGAACGTGCAGGCGCTCGGCGGGATGTCCCTGACCGTGGACGGTTCGCCGGTGCATGCGCCCGACCATTTCATCTACAAGGGGATGATGCTGTCCGGCGTGCCGAACTTCGTGTTCGTGTTCGGCTACACCAACGCCTCGTGGACGCTCAAGGTCGGCTCGCTGAGCGAGCACCTGTGCCGGCTGCTGACCTACATGGACTCCCGCGGCTACGACACCGCCCGGCCGGTCGCCGCCGATCAAGGCATGACCGCCGGGCCGTTCCTCGACTTCCAGGCCGGGTACATCAAGCGGGCGCTCGACCGGCTGCCGCACCAGGGCAGCCGCGCGCCGTGGCGGGTATCGCCGACGCACCGCGCCGACGCGCGGCAGCTGCGCAAGCGGGTCGACGGACCGGAACTGGTCTTCTCTTCCGCCATGCCGGGCGGTTCATCAGCCGGTTCTCCCGAGGAGGCGCGACTGGGTCATGGATGAAGAGCTGCGGGCCGAACTGCTGCGCCGGATGGAGAAGGACCAGGAGGCGCGGCTATCCGATGACCTGGAATCGGGCGCGTTCGAGGCGGTAGACGCCGAGAACCTGCCCTGGCTCAAGAACCTGATCCACTCGCGTGGCTGGCCCGGTGCGTCGCTGGTCGGTACCGATGGTGCCCACGCGGCGTGGCTGCTCGTGCAGCACGCGGACACCGATCCCAAGTTCCAGCGGCACTGCCTCATCCTGCTGCGCGCCGCGGTCTCCGCCGGGGAGGCGTCGCTTGTCGATCAGGCGTTCCTGACCGACCGGGTGCTGCTGCACGAGGGCAGGCCGCAGGAGTACGGCACCCAGATGACCAGGCGGGGAGGCAAATGGGTGCCGAACAACCCCCGCGACCCCGGCCGCCTCGACGAGCGGCGCGCGGCGGTGGGCCTGGAACCGATCGCGGACTGCCTGGCCCGCTTCACCGGGCCGTCCGTGGCCGCGAAGATCAACTGCCCGCAGTGCGATACCTGGGTCCCGTTCGAGCCGCCGGAGATCGGCGAATGGCTCACGATCACCTGCACCGGCTGCGGTCGCGAGATGAGGATTATCGGTTCGCAGTCCTGAGCCTGGCATCGAGCCGCGGGTAGACCCGGCGGGCATTGCGCTCGAACACCTTGGCGCGGTCGTCGGCCGACAGCTCCGATGCCTCGACGTAGCGCTTGGTGTCGTCCCAGGGGAAACCGCCGTCCGGGTTGTCGCCGCGCACGGCGCCGAGCATCTCGCTGGCGAACAGGATGTTGTCCGGGCTGATCACGCCGGTCAGCAGGTCCATGCCCGGCTGGTGGTAGACGCAGGTATCGAAGTACACGTTGGTCATCACGTTGTCCTCGATTGGCGGGAACTTCTCCCTGGTCGCGATGCCCTTGAAGCGGCCCCAGTGGTAGGGCACCGCGCCGCCGCCGTGCGGTATGACGAATCTGAGGCTCGGGAAGCGTTCGAACAGCCGTCCCTGGACGAGCTGCATGAACGCCGTGGTGTCCGCATTCAGGTAGTGCGCGCCGAGCGTGTGCGCGGCCGGGTTGCACGACGTGGAGACGTGGATCATCGCCGGGACGTCGAGCTCGGTCATCTTCTCGTACAGCGGGAACCAGTACTCGTCGGTGAGCGGCGGCGAGCTCCAGAACCCGCCTGCCGGGTCGGGGTTGAGGTTGCAGCCGACGAAGCCAAGCTCGGTGACGGTTCGCTCAAGCTCTTCGACGCACTTCGTCAGGGGCTCGCCCGCGACCTGCGGCAGCTGGGCGGCCCCGGCGAAGTTGCCGGGGAACAGCGTGGTCACCCGGTAGATGAGGTCATTGCAGACTTGCGCCCACTTGACCGCCGTCGCCGGGTCGGGCACGTGATGGGCCATGAACGACGCGCGGGGCGAGAAGATCGTCAGGTCATGGCCACGCTCGCGGGAGATCCTGAGCTGGTTGCTCTCGATCGTCTGGCGGATCTCATCGTCGCTGATCTCCGGGTCGGCAGGGACGGGAAGCGCCGGGTCCTTCAGCCTGGCGAGCTGCGCGTCGCGGAATTCCTGGAGAGCGGCTGGCGCCGTCGTGTAGTGACCGTGACAGTCAATGATCATCGTGCGTTACTCCCGGGGGTGAGCGAACGGCCCGGTGCGGCCTGGTCCCCGGCTCACCATAGCGGCTGGCACGCGGCGTCCGTGAGGTGCGCTTGGGTGCGGATGATCACGCTGGTGCGGGGCGACAAAGGACCGTGCCCGGATTCGTTACCGGGAGCTCACTCGGCGCTGACGGGATCATGGCACCGGGCCTCGCCATGATCACGGAACTTCGGATTTCAACGGAACTTTTCTACCCGGATCGGGGAGCTTTCTCCGTCAGGATCGAATGTTCCGTGATCATGTCCCTACGCGAGGTTGCGGGTGATGACCGATTGGGTTTGCGTTGTCTGCGCGACGAGGCGGTCTTGCGAGTCGTACAGGCTGGTCTGGATCGTGACGGTGGTGCGGCCACGGTGCAGCGGGATCGCGATGGCGCGGACCTCGCCGGCAGTTACGGGACGGAAGAGCTGGGTAGACGAGGTGATCGTCGCGGTCCGCGCACCCTCGGGAAGCCCGAGGTAGGCCACGAGGGCCCCGGCGCTGTCCGCGAGCGACATCAGCACCCCGCCGTGCATGAGGCCGCCCGCGGTGCGCAGCTCGGGCGCCCAGGCAAGCCGGGCGATGACCTGGTCGGCGCTTGCCTCGTCGATCGTCATCCCAATGTGCCGCGCGAACGGCATCAGCGCGACGAGATCCGCAGTCTGCTCCGGCATGTGGCCAACACTACGGCGCGACGTGGTGGTGCGGGAATCCGCCCGAGAGACGGGCGGCCAGGGCCGCGTTGCGCTGGGCGAAGTCGCGCCATTCCAGTGCGGTGTCCGCGAGATGACGGCTAGCGGCCGACTCGCCGCAGCGGCGCTGGGTCCAGCGGGCCAGGCGGCCGGTACGGAACTCGAAGCGGACGAGGGTGCCGTCCGCCCAGCCGTGGATGTCGCAGTCGGCGCGGTCCGGGCAGGTGACCTTCTGCTCCGTGGTGATCCAGTCCAGGGCCTCAATCTCGGACTGGGGACGGCCAGCGAGTTCGAAGGCAAGCGAGGCCGAGGCCGCATCCCTGCGCTCGATCAGCCGCTGCTTCAGCCGGGAGATCGCGGCCGGATCGCGGTCGAGGACCGCCGCCATCTTTGCCGCGAGCTCCGTCCGGTCGGCCGCCGAGACGCCGCGGACCCGGGCCATCTCGCGCTGGTGCCGTCCATGTCATCGCCGGCACGATTTCAGCGGCAGCACGCGGCACAGGCCGGCGACAGCGAGTCGCACCTGCCTACCGCCCAGGTAGGGGCCGAAATGCCGGCCGGCGGCCGCGCGCTCGTGGACGACCGCGAGGCTCGGCGTACGGTCAGAATCACCGAGGCGAATCCAGACCTCGACCTCCTGGCCCCCGTCCGGTGCGCGGTTCCACGGGGGCTTACTGGCCTGGAGCAGGTTCCGTTCCAGCCATGCGGCCTCGTGCGCGGAGTCGCAGACGACCGCCTCCACGCGGGCGACGCGGGCGACCATGGGTGCCAAGTGCGCGCGGCCGGCGAGGTCGCCCCAGTAGGAGGCGACCCGCCGACGGAGGCTGACGGCGCGGCCCAGGTAGAGGACCCTTCCCTCGGCGTCCCTGAACCGGTAGACGCCGGGTGCCAGCGGCAGCAGCGCGACGAGATCCGCTGTCTGCTCAGGCATGCGGCCAACACTACGGGCCCTACGAAAGTTCTAGGGGTTAACCCCACCCCGGAATGGGGGGTCTTCCCGATGGCTGACGCGATGCATCGCGCATAGCGTTGGCTGCGTGATGGTGATGATCGCAAGTGCCCTCGCTGCCGCCGTGCTGTACGGGGCCGGTGCGGCGGTAGAGCAGCGTCAGGCGGCGGGGGCGCCGCAATCATCCGCGGGGCGGCCGGGGCTGCTTCTCATGCTGGCAAGGCAGCCGTTGTGGCTGCTGGGGATCGGCGCGCAAATCGGGGGCTTCGCGGCGCACACCGTGGCGCTGCGGTTCGGGACGCTGGCGACGGTGCAGCTCATCGTGGCGGCGGAACTCATCGTCGCGGTGGGCGTGGTCCGGATCTGGTCCGGCCGGCCGCTCGGCCGCGACTCCTGGGCCGCGGCGCTGACGGTGGTCGCGGCCATCGTGGCGTTCCTCGCGCTGACCTCGCCCGCACACGGCCACGTCGCCGGCCACTACTCGGCGCACGCGGTGGGGGCGATCGTCGGCGCCGTGCTGACCGGGGCGGGCGCCCTGGTCGCCGCGGTCGCGGGCCTGCGCTCCTCGGGAAACCGGCGCGCGGTGCTGCTCGCCGTGGCGGCGGGACTCGCCGATGCCTGCTCGGCCGTGGTGATCATGCAATTCTCGCACGTCGCGAGCCATGGCGTGGTCGCCATCTTCACCTCGTGGACCACGTACGCGGTGGCGGTGTGCGGTACCGGCAATGTGCTGCTGACGCAATCCGCCTACCAGACCGGACGGCCCATGGTCACGCTGCCGATCATCGCCGCGGTCACCCCCGCGGCGAGCGCGGCCGTCGGCATCGCGCTGCTCGGCGAGACGCCGCGGCTCGGCGCGGTCGGCGCGGTCGCCGCCTGCTTCGCGGTGCTGGTCGCCAGCCTCGCGCTCGGCTGGCTTGCGCGGTCCGCTCCCCATCCCGAGGTTCCCGAGCCGGCGGACCTCGCGGTCGAGGTCGAGGAACTGACTGTCCTCACCGGGGTACCGCGGCAGGGGACGGAACGGGTTCGGCTTCCTCTCGCAACCCACGGGGCACCGCGTCAGGCAGCCTGACAAGCTAGCGTGCTCAGCGGCGGAGCGCGGAGAGCAGCGGGATCGCGGCGATCTTCTCGTCGGTCAGGTTGTCCCAGTCGATGGCGGCCGGAGGCCGCGCCGCGCGGCCGGGGCGGCAGTCGATGACCCGGTCGGGCGTGACGATGAAGTCGAGTGCGACGTCGTGAGTGGTCAGCGGGATCTCGCCGGCCGGGCGCAGCTGGATCTCGTGCACCGTGGTGACCGTGACGGTGTGCGGGCCAATCAGGCCCGCCGCGGAGGCCAGGGCGTATTCGAGGTCGGCGAAGCCGCCGCCCTTGCCGAGCCGCGCGCCGTCCTCGCCCGCCGCGACGCAGCCCATGACGACCAGGTCGACCGGTGACAGCTCGTCCAGCATCACGCGCCGAGCCGACCGCGACGCGCCGCTGATCGACGCGGCCTTGCGCGGCGGCTGGTCCAGATGGTCGGGGTCGAGGGCGAAGAACGGCTCCCGTTCGGCCAGCCGGGGGACGGCCATGTAGACGGTCTTGCCGTCCTCGAGTGCGCGCTGCCGCACCGGCAGCTGCGCGGAATCGGGATTGGCCTTGATGGTCAGCGCCGCCTGCCAGGCGGGCAGCCCGCGCAGCCGTTCCGCCGCCTTCTCCGCGCCGGTGAAGTTCGGGATGCGCCCCGGCGCGCCGGGGAACCTGGCCACCTTCGCCGCCTGCATGGCCGACCAGACCTCGTCGCGCAGTGCGGCCTTCGCGGCCAGGACGTCCGCCGGGCCGCCTGCGTCGCGGTCATGCCGGGGAGCTGAACGAACCATCCCCCCATACTGCACCCTCCGGCTGGGGTCAGCGGTAGGCGAGCGTGCCGTCGTCCAGGTCCGCCTTGGGCAGGATTTCCTGCTCCTGCTCGAGTTCGAGCAGGTGGGTCCACGGCTCGCGGTCGCCCCGCCGGAAAAGCAGGTGCTGTGAGCGCATGACGTAGCCGGAGTTGAAGTTCTCCGGGTCGGCGAACGGCAGCAGCGGCATGTCCGCGTCTTCTGGACGCAGGGCGGGCGCCACCATCGTGGCGTCCTTGACCGCCATGTTCTCCATGAGGCGGATGAGCAGGTCGCTGACCAGGTCCACGCGCAGGGTCCAGCTGTGCCTGAAGTAGCCGAAGATGTAGGCCATGTTCGGCACGCCGCTGATCATGATGCCGCGCCAGGTGACGCGGCCGGTGAAGTCGACCGGCTCACCGTCGACGGCGAACGCGACGTCACCGAACAGGGACATGTTGAACCCGGTGGCGCTGACCACGATGTCGGCCGGGATCTCCTCGCCCGAGCTGACCTTGATCCCGTGCTCGGTGAACGTCTCGATGGTGTCGGTGACGATCGAGGCGTTGCCATCGCGCAGCGCCGCGAACAGGTCCCCGTCGGGGACGATGGCGATGCGCTGCTGCCATGGGCGGTAGCGCGGCGTGAGGTGCTTGTCGACGTCGAATCCCTCGGGCAGCAGCGGGCGCACCGACTCGACGAGAAACGCGTGCAGCTCGGCGGGCGACTCCGTCGACATCCGGGCGAGCATGTTGGTTTGCGCCATGAACTTGCGGCGCAGGATCTCGTGCGTCCACTCCTCGGGGATGTCAAGGGCGCGCAGCTGCTCGGCGAGCTCGTCGGTCACCGGCGGCGCGAAGTAGTAGGAGGGCGAGCGCTGCAGCATCGTCACGTGCTCCGCCTGCCCCGCGATCGCGGGGATCAGGGTGGCCGCCGTGGCGCCCGAGCCGATGACGACGACGCGCTTGCCGGCCAGGTCGAGATCTTCCGGCCACTGCTGCGGGTGCACGATCAGGCCCTGGAAGCGGTCCATGCCTTCCCACCGGGGCTTATAGGGCTTGGCATGGTTGTAGTAGCCCTGGCACATCATCAGGAAGCCGGCTATGTAGCGCAGCCGCTGGCCGGTGTCCGCCCTGGTGACCTCCACGGTCCACCGGCGGTCCGCGGTGGACCAGGCGGCGTCGGTGACCTCATGCTGGTAGCGGATGTGCCCGGCGAGGTCGTCCTCCTCGATGACCTCGTCGAGGTAGGAAAGGATCTCACCGCCCGCCGCGATCGCCGGGCCGCGCCACGGCTTGAACCGGTATCCGTAGGTGAACAGGTCACTGTCGGAGCGGACGCCGGGGTAGCGGTGAGTCCACCAGGTGCCGCCCCGGTTGTCCTGGGCGTCCAGAATGACGAAGCTCTGGTCGGGGAACCGCTCACGCAAGTGATGCGCGAAGCCGATGCCGGAGACTCCGGCGCCGACGATAAGGACGTCGACATGGCCTTCGTCCTCGATCTCTGCTGTGGCCTGGGCGGGAGTGGCCGTGGGCGCCGTTGTCATGAGTGAACCTCCGGAACGCGTCGCTGCGTTTGCACTGATTCTAGAATTCGCGCATCGAACTTGGCCAGATGCCCTGCTGCCCGGGGACAGGATGCCGTCGGAGTCCAGGGCTTGCTTGAGTCTGCGGTACAGGCGGAGCATGGCGATCCGCGGCTTTGTGCGTTCGTAGCACGCGGCCCCGGCCGGTTCCAACGAGGAAACGTGTTGGCGGGACCGGCGGCGGATCCGTAGTGTCTGGCCGTGGAAAATCAGGTGACGGCGCTGTCGTGGCGGCCGCTTGACGAATCGGACCTGCCCGCGGTGAGCGACCTCGCCCGCGCCTGCCTTGCCGCCGACGGCGGTCAGCCGTTCGCCGCTGATCCCGGCTTCCTGCGCCGCTGTTACCGGTCCGGCGCCGAGAGCCTGGCCGGCTTCGACGGCGCCGCGCTGGTGTGCGTCTCGTCGCTGCGCGGGCCGCCCGCTACCAGTAACCCCGCCGCCCCCGTAACGATGCCGCGTACTTGACGCGGTACAGGGAGATCGTGTTCGCGTCGAAGCCGTAGGCGGCAAGCGTCGTGCCGTCAGGGCTGAAGGCCACGCCATCGAGTCCGGCCACGCCGGCCTGGAACGGCAGCAGCTGGCGGGTGGCCAGGTCCGCCAGGACGATGCCGCCGTCGACGTCGGCCACCGCGAGCGTGCCGCCGTCCGCACTGAACGCGACCGCCACCGGGGGTGGCAGCTGCCCGCCGAGCGGGGCGGCGAGCTTCCCGGTTATCACATCGAGCAACAGGACCCCGCCTGGCGCGGCGATGGCGAGCGTCTTGCCGTCAGGACTGAACGCGAGGGTCTGCGGCGACTGCTTGTCGGCGCCCGCCGCGACCAGGCGTGCGCCGCCGGACTGGCTCCACAGGTACACGTGCCCCGCGGAGTCGGCGACGGCCAGGGTCGCGCCGGTCGGGCTGACCGCCACCTGAGTCGGGTAGCTGGGAACGGTGAAGCTCTTGCCCGCCCACTGTCCGTCTGCCGGGTTGAGGAGGTAGATGCCGCCGCCAAAGTCGGCCACGGCAACCGACTTGCCGTCCTGCGTATAGGCGACGCTGACCACGGTGCCCTTGCCGGGGATGGGCGCGCCCGCCCGTGCGTCAGGTGAGCGGTACACGTTCACGGCGCGGTTGCTCAGGTTCCACACGGCGACGCCATCGCCGCTCGCCGCCGCCAGGCTGGTCCCGCGCTCCGGGCTGAATGCGACCCCCGACAGGCCGGGCAGGCCGCCGGAGTCGGTCAGCGGCGTGAGCGGCACGCGGCTCCGCGCTCCCCACCGGACGACGCGGCCCCGTGCCGCTCCCCCGCCCGCGGAGGCACGGAAGGACGCGGCGACCGTGGCGCCGTCTGGACTGAAGGCGGCGCCCTGCACCTGGTAGCCGCTCGGGCCGGCGAGCTGGCCGACGGGCGTCGCCGACAGCGGCCGGCCAGCCGTCCCCTGGCGGCTGGAGCGCGATGGCGAGAAGATCTCGACCACTAGGACCAGGATGACGATCATCGCGATCCCGGTGACAAGGCCGACGAGGAGCCTTGGCTGCTTGCCCGCCGAGCCGGCCAGCCCGTCGTCCTGGCGGGCCGGCGCCGGCGCGGGGGCGGCGGCTGGGACCAGTCCCGCGGCGGCCGTCTGAGGGCGAAGCCAGTGGGTCGTCGACGTGACGTCGGACAGCGCGGGTCCCGCCCTCACCGGGTGCGGCTGCGGCGCGACGGCGGGCGCGGCGTCCTGCGGCGCGTCAGGCGAGGCGTCCGGCGGCGCGTGCGGCAGCGCGCCGGGCGCGGCGTCCTGCGGCGCGTCGGGCGCGGCTTCAGCGATGGCGGCGAGCGCCGCCGCGACGGCCGGCGCGTCGGGACGCCGCGACGGGTCCTTGTCGAGCAGTGCCGCGATCAGTTCGCGGAGCGGGCCTGCTTGCGCGGCCGGGGCCGGCGGCCTGGTGAGGATGGACGTCATCACCGCGGCCATCGTGGAGCCGGCGAAGGGCGGCGCGCCCTCGGTGGCCGTGTGCAGCGTGACGCCGAGTGCCCACAGGTCGGCAGGCGGGCCGACCCGGCCGTCCTCCAGTTGTTCCGGCGCCATGAAATCGACTGTGCCGATGCGCAGGCTGGTGCCGGTCAGCTCGGTTGTCGCGTCGATGATGCTGGCGATGCCGAAGTCGGTGACGACCGCGCGATCCCCGGACGGGCCGGCCAGCAGGATGTTGTCCGGCTTCAGACCGCGGTGCACGATGCCCGCGGCGTGCGCGTGCGCCAGCGCGGCGGCGACCTGTTCGCCGATGCGGGCCGTCCGGCGCCACGGCAGCCGGCCGAGGCGGGCGATCTCCGCGCCAATCGAAGGGCCAGGAACGAAGCGCATCACGATCCACGGCGCGTCGTCGTGCTCCACCACGTCGTAGACGGTGGCCACGCCCTCGTGGTCGAGCCGCGCCGCCGCGCGCGCCTCGCGCATGGCGCGGGCGAGCAGTTCGGCGCGCTCGTCAGGAGACTGCAGCGGGAACAGGATCTCCTTCACCGCCACTTCGCGGTCGAGCAGCTGGTCGCGGGCACGCCAGGCCCGGCTCATGCCGCCCTGGCCGACCGGCTCGGCCAGCAGGTAACGGCCGGCGACCACGATTCCTACCGCTCCCGGCATAACTCGATTCTAGGGAGGAACGGGGGGCGGGAGAGTCAGCCGAATCCGTTCGGGATGGTGGTGTGGAAGATCTGGGCGGCGGCTCCGGTTACACGCGGACGTGCAGTTTCGAAAGGAAGGAGCATCGGACATGACAACGCAGGCCACGCCGGCGAAGGCATCCGGCGAGTTCTCCATCGGCGGCACACTGCCGGTGACCCGTCTCGGATACGGCACCATGCAGCTTCCTGGACCGGGCGTCTGGGGCGAGCCAAGGGACGCCGATGAGGCGGTGCGCGTGCTGCGGCGCGCCGTCGAGCTAGGGGTCAACTTCCTCGACACGGCCGACTCCTACGGGCCGGTGGTCGCCGAGGAACTCATCAGGAAGGCGCTGCACCCGTACCCGTCGGACCTGGTCATCGCCACCAAGGCGGGCCTGACCCGGCAGGGGCCAGGCCGCTGGGCTCCGGTCGGGCGCCCCGCGTACCTGCGCCAGCAGGCGGAGATGAGCCTGCGCCACCTCGGCCTTGAGCGGATCCCGCTGTTCCAGCTGCACCGCGTCGACCCGGATGTGCCGCTCGAAGACCAGGTGGGCGAGCTTGCCGCGCTCCGGGATGAGGGGAAAATCGGCCTGATAGGCCTTTCTGAGGTGTCGGTCGGCCAGGTCGAGGCCGCGCGGGCGGTCACGCCGATCGCCACCGTGCAGAACCTGTACAACCTCGGCAACCGGTCGTCCGAGGAGCTGCTTGACTACAGCGCGGCGAACGGCATCGGGTTCATCCCGTGGTTCCCGCTGGCGACCGGCGAGCTTGCCAAGCCGGGCGGGCCGCTGGCTTCGCTCGCCGACGAGCACGAGGCTTCGCCGTCACAGCTCGCCCTGGCCTGGCTGCTGCACCGCTCCCCGGTCATGCTGCCGATTCCCGGCACGTCGAGCGTGGCGCACCTGGAGGACAACGTCGCCGCGGCGGGGATCACGCTGACGCAGGGCGAGTTCGCGGCGCTGGAGGCCGCGGTCCGGCCGTAGCCGCTTATCAGGGCGATTCGGCGATCGAGGCAAGGCGGTCGATCGAGGCCATGAGCCGGTCTTGCGTGGTGCGCCTGGCTCGCGGCAGGCGGTTGCTGTCGGTGAGCAGGGTCCAGTCGTAGGTGTGCGTGACGCGGGTGCTCGAGTCGCCTGCCGGCTCGAGTTCCCAGCGCCACAGGTGGCCTGGCTGGCGCTTACCTGGCTCGGACGGACGCCAGGCGATGCGGCGGCCTTCCTCGAACTCGACCACGTGGTTCTCCCTGACGGCGCCCATGGTGAGCGTCATGATGAAGACGTCGCCCGCCTGCCGGACGCGCTGCCCCTCCTGGGCCGCGGAGAGGTTGTCGTTGCCGTCCCAGCGGGGCTGCTGTGCCGGGTCCGCGATCAGCTCGAAGATCTTTTCCGGGCTCGCCGCGATCTCGCGGCTGGCGCTGACCACGCGCGGCACGTCCTGGTCGTCGGTCATGAGGCCATCCAAGCATCCGGCCTGGCCGGGACGCATCCCGGTTTCCGCTAACTTCCGTGCGGCCGCTGGTCGTGGGAATCGGTTACGAGGCGAACGCGGCCCGGTTCGCGGTTACCCAGTCGCGGTAGGGCGCGGCGGGGCGGCCGGTCGCCTGCTGGACGGTGTCGTAGACGTGCTGCTCTTGGGTCAGCGCGCCGCGCTGGCCGGCCAGGATGGACTCGGCCACGGGGGCCGGCACGCCGCGGGCGAGCAGTTCCTCGTGCGCCTCGCGCTCTGATTGCTCCACGTAGGTGATGTCGCGGCCGAGCACCTCGCCGATGATCGCGATCTGGTCGGTGAGGCCGAGCACCTGCGGGCCGGTGAGGCGGTGCACCCTGTTCGCCTGGTCCGGCGACCTGAGTTCCGCGACCGCGACCGCGGCGATGTCGCGCGGGTCGATGACCGCCGACTTGAAGGTGCCGAACGGAGCGCGGACGGCGCCCTCCGTGCGGATCGACTGCGCCCAGGCCAGGCTGTTGGACGCGAAGTTGGTCGGCCGCAGGAAGGCCCAGGTGAGGCCGGTGGCCTCCACCGCCTGCTCGGCCTCGCGGTGCTGCAGGCCGAGTGGGGTATCCGCCGCCTCGGCGGCGAGCGAGGTGAGCAGCACAATCCGCTCGAGGCCCTGGCTTGCCGCGGCGGCGGCCAGGTTCCTGGTGGCGTCCGGGTCCGGCCGCATCAGGCTGTAGGCCCCGTCCGCGCCCTTCATGGCCGACTCAAGCGACTCGCTGTCCGCCAGGTCGCCGCGCACGACCTCGACCCCGGCCGGGACCGCGGCGCTGCCCGGGTTCCTGGTAAGGACGCGCACCTGCTCACCCGACTCGGCGAGCAGCCTGGTGACCTCGCGGCCGACGTTTCCTGACGCACCGATGACGAGAAGCATCAGCATTCCCCTGTCTTGTATTGGCTCCATTTCGATTGGTTCCAATCTAAATGGAGCCGATCTAGATGGTCAAGGGGGTACGGGGATACGATGACCGCGTGACGCAGGAGCCCAGTGAGCCGCGAGGCTTCGATCCGATCGGACGGCAGGTCAACCTCACCGCACGCGCCACCAGGGCGCTGCTCGACGCGGCGCTTGCCACCGCGGGCGCGACGTTCGCCGACTGGACCATGCTCGTCACGCTCAATGCCAGGGGACCGATGGTGCAGCGGGATCTCGCCAGGTCGCTCGGCATGATCGGCCCGTCGGTGGTGGAGCGGATCGACCGGCTCGAGTCCGCGGGGCTCGTCGCGCGCTCCGCTGTCCCCGGCGACCGGCGGGCATCGCTGGTGAGCATGACCGACGCGGGACGGGCGCGCTTCGGCGTGCTGCACGACGCGGTCCGCTCGTCCGAGGTCGCGCTCACCAGCGGCATCGACCCCGGCGACCTGCAGACCACCATGCGGGTGCTCGCCGAGGTGGCCGACCGCGCCCGCGCGCTGCGGGCCCAGGCCGGCTAACACGGCAGGCTAGCCGCGCTAAGGCACCGCCAGGCGTCTGGCGGCCGCGGCGGCCGCTTGGTGGGCGGCGGCGAGCTCGCCGCGGCTGCGGTCGCGCTGCGGCGCCAGTGCGGGCACCGTCTCGGCGAGGGTGAGGCTGGTGGTGACGACGTCGACGGTCATGCCGAGGGCGGTGCCGAGGATGAGCTCGAGCACCGGAACCGCGTGGTCCCACCCCTCCGTCGGCGAGCCGGCGTCATAGGAGGCGCCGCGGCTCGTCACCACCACCGCGGGCCGTCCCGCCATCGGCTGCGCCGGGTCATCGACGAACGGCGCGGTCCTGCCCGGAACGTGGATGTGATCGATCCACGCCTTCAGCGACGACGGCACCGAGTAGTTGTACAGCGGCGCGCCCACCAGCAGCACGTCGGCGGCGAGCAACTCACTGACCAGCACATTCTGCAGCGCCTCGGCAGCGGCGAGCACGCCGGGATCCGCCGTCGCTGCGCCCTCCTGGCGCAGCCGCGGCGGCCAGTGCAGCACCGCGTCGGCCAGGTGCGGAAGCGGCTCCGCGTGCAGATCCCGGTAGGTCACCGTGCTGATCGCCCTGTGCGCGCCAGGTGTCGGCGAAGGTCGCGGTGATTTCCCTGGAACGAGAGCCGCGCAGCGAGGCGGCGGAGTCTAGGTGCAGCAGGTGTGGCACGTGACCATGTTAATCACGATTGTCCGTCATGGCCGCGACGGTCCGGGGCATCCCGCGTCATACAAGCAGCCGGCTGAGCCAGGACAGCTGGGCCGCCACGGCGGCGCGGGACAGCGCCGCGTCCGGTGCCGCCACCGTGAAGCCGTGGAACCCGCCGGGCCAGACGTGCAGCTCGGCCGAGCCGCCCGCCCGCCAGATCCGGGTCGCATAGGCCACATCCTCGTCCCTGAAGGTCTCCGCCGAGCCCACGTCGATGAACGCGGGCGGCAGTCCTGACAGGTCTGCCGCGCGGGCCGGCGCCGCGTACGGCGACACGTCGGGGCCCCCGCGGGCGTCGCCGAGCAGCGCCGTCCAGCCGACCTCGTTAGCCGCGTGGTCCCAGACGCCGAGTCCCGTCATCTGCCAGGAGGACGGCGTCTCGTTGCGGTCGTCCAGCATCGGGCACATCAGCAGCTGCCCGATGAGGGCGGGCCCGCCCCGGTCCCTGGCAAGCAGCGCCACGGCCGCGGACAGACCGCCGCCGGCGCTGCCGCCGCCGACGATGACCCGCGCCGGGTCGATGCCAAGCTCGGCGGCGTGTGCCACCGTCCACGCGAGCCCGGCGTAGCAGTCTTCGACGGGGCCGGGATGCGGTGTCTCCGGCGCGAGCCGGTACTCCACCGACACGACGGCCATCTGGAGCCGCTGCGCGTGGTTGAGCATCCCCGGCACTCCGGTCCGGTTGTCGCCGAGCATCATCCCGCCGCCGTGGATGTGGTAGAGCGCGGGCACCGCCACGGTGACGCCGGCCGGGCGGCAGATCAGCAGCGAGATGTCCGGCGCGCCGGCCGGGCCTGGCGCCTGCACCGAGGTCACCTCGAACGCGCCACCACGCCGCAAGTCGTCCAGGGTGGGCACGGGGAACGGCGAGGGCGCCTGCCTGATGGCCGGGATCGTGGCGAGCGTGAACTCGACCGGGCCGCCGCCCATCATGGCGTCGAGCACGGGGAGCAGCTCTGGATCGAAGGGCGGCGGCGGCCCCGCCTGAGCGGACGTCTGGCCGTCCGTATCCGGGAACGTGGTCACCGCGTACTCCTTCCACACACTGCGGGCATCGGGCCAGAGTCGATCAGACCAGGTCCCGGTGCGGCGCGTCAATGGCGGGTCAATGCCACGCGACCGGCTCGCGGATGGTCAGAGCGCGCGGGCCCAGGTCTGGCCGTTCATGAGCTGGCCGAACGCCTCCTCCGGGTGCTCGGCGTCCAGGTGGAAGCCCGCGGCCTGGTAGACGCGGCGCGCCGCGGCGAGCTGGTCGTAGGTCAGCAGCACGATGTCCGCGTAGCCGGCCTCGCGGGCGAAGTTCAGGCACCGGTCGACCAGGCGTCCGCCGAGGCCGAGGCCGCGGGCCCAGGGTTCCACGAGCAGCAGCCGGAGCCTGGCCCTGTTGTCGCTGTCCGGGCTGTCGTCGTCGGGCACGCAGCAGACCGATCCGGCGGGCACGCCGTCCACCTCGGCGATCCAGCCCTCGGCACGTCCCGGGTTGCGGTCGCGCAGTGCGGGGTACTCGGCGATGATCTGGGCGCAGAACACCTCGAAGGTGGCGTCCCAGCCGAACTCGGCGGCGTAAAGCGTGCCGTGCCGCTGCAGGATCCAGCCCAGGTCTCCGATGGCCAGCGGGCGCAACGTCACAACCCGTTCGGTGCTGGCAAGATCGGGAACGGGCGAGCCCTGCGCCGTACCGCCGAGCGACTCGGTGATCACGCGCATGGCGTCGAGCAGCGGGGCGCAGTCCACGTCGCCGAGCAGCGCACCGATCTGCCCGACGGCGCGCGCGTCGAGTTCCGCCGCGGCTGAGCGTCCCGCATCGGTCAGCCGGATCTCCTGGCGCCGTGCGTCCGTCGCAGAGCGGTGCCTGGTCACCAGGCCGTCGGCCTCGAAGTGGCGCAGCACCCGGCTCAGGTAGCCGGCGTCAATGTCCAGTGATTGCCGCAGCCAGGTCACGTCGGCCGTGCCGCCGCGTGCGATCTCGAACAGCACCCGGCCCTCGGTCACCGTGTACGGCAGGTCCAGGTACATGCCGTGCAGCACGCCGATGACGTTGGTGTAGAAGCGGTTGAACGCGCGGACCTGGGCCACCTGGGCGGGTGTAGGGCCCGTGGTCCGGCGAGCGGAGACGGTCGTCACGCGGGGCACCTCCATGCCGTTGACTGAGTCAACAATAATCATTGACTCAGTCAACGGCAATGGGGTCTGGGCTAGAACAGCAACTGGAGGTTGTTGTCCGCGCTGAAGTCGTCCACGAAGTAGACCCCCCGCCCGCCGGGCTTGATGGCGAGGCCGAACAGGTTGCCCGCGCCGCCCATGTTCATGTCGACCGTCGCCACGGCCACCTGCTTGCCGAGTGGCGTGGTCTCTACCAGGTTCCCGTCGAGGCCGTTGGCGGTGATGATGTGGCCGTTCGGGGCGAGGACCAGGCCGAGCGGGCCCATGAGCTTGCCGCCCTTGGTTACCGTCCGGCCGGTGCCGCCATTAGAGCGGCGGAAGATGGCGTTCGGGATCGCGGCGATCCTGCTGTTCAGCGTGTCGGCCACGTAGAGCATGCCGCTGCGGCCGAGGCCGACGCCGGTCGGGCCGATGACGAGCGCGTTGGGGTCGGTCCGAGCGGCGAAGCCTGAGCCGATCCGCCTGCTGCTCAGCAGCCGCGGCACATGCTTGCTGTTGCTGGTGATGATCAGCCGCTGCACGGTACCGCCGTGCATGGTGTGGTGCTTGCCGAGAATGCCGCCGAGCACGTTGGTTACGAACAGTTGGGCGACGCCCTTGCCGCTGAGGTCAAGTGCGGTCATGTCCCAGGGGCCGTCGATGCCATGGCCGGTGATGGTCTTCCTGACGTGGCCCCATGGGTCGAGCACGATCAGGCAGCCGGGGCCGGAGATGTTCCCCTTCTTGGTGGGCAGCGAGCCGACTATCACCCAGCCGCTGCGCAGTGCCACCAGGGCGGTGGTGAGCCCGACGCCGTCCGGGCAGGCGGGGTCGTGAATCTTCGCGAATAGCTTCGCGCCGCCGTGGCTGCCGACCTGCACGATCGTGGTGCCCGTGCCCTGCGCGTTGGTCTTGTCGTTGAAGTTGCTGACCAGGATGTTGCCCCGGCGCAAATCACCGGTGCTGCGCGGCACGACCGCGACGCCGTACGGGTTGACGTCCCCGTTGGCCGGCACGGTCGAGGCGACAACCTTGACGTGATGGAACTGACCGAGGAACGTGCTGGGGTGGCCGGCTGGCTGGGCGGCGCTTGCCGACCCCGCAAGGACGCCGCCTGCGACAAGCATGCCCGCAGCGGTCGTGGCGATGGCGGCGAAGGCCGCCGCTGATTTCCTGATGCGCTTCATAAAACGGGACTCCCTCCAAAGGTGACGCTTGCACCGCCGGTACGGCCGACGGCCGGTCAGGGATTGGCCGGCGCTCCACAGCAGAGCCAATTCTGAGAATTGAGAAGCTATTGAGAGGTGCAATCCAGTCCGGCGCGACAACCGCGGCCGGTGAATTCCGTCGTCGCAGCCGATTGAGGGGCTGGCGGGGCCGCGGGAGGATGGCGGCATGACACGTGTCGCGATCATCGGGGGCGGCATCGGCGGACTCACGGCGGCCTGTGCACTGCTGCGGGCAGGCGCCGACGTCTCCGTCTACGAGGCAGCGGGGGAACTGAAGGAGATCGGCGCCGGGGTCGCGCTGCACCCCAACGCGATGCGGGTGCTGCGGTTCATCGGCGTCGAGGACGAGGTGCGGAAGGTCGCGGGACGTACCGAGTTCGCGGTCACCCGCGACGGGATCGGCGGGCGGGTCATCTCCAGGACCAGCCGGGCGGCACAGGTGGCCGCGCATGGCATCGAACCAGCCACCGTGCACCGCGCCGACCTGCTCGACGTGCTCGCCGCGGCGCTGCCGCCCGGGCTCGTGTCACTCGGCAAGCGCTGCCTGTCCGCCGGCACCGAGGGAGACCTCGCGGTGGCGCGGTTCGCGGACGGCACCGCCGCCGAGGCGGACGTGATCATCGGCGCGGACGGCATCCACTCGGCCGTGCGCACGTCGCTGTTCGGCCCGGACGCGCCGCGGTTCACCGGCAAGATCTGCTACCGCTCCGTGATACCCACGGCGGCGATCCGCGACGGCGCGGAGCTGTTCGCCGCGGCCAACGGCCAGTGGCTCGGTCCGCACGGCACCATCGTGCTCTACCCGCTGCGCGGCGAGGACCTGATCAACGTGGTCTGCCACTACGACGACGACAGCTACCGGCACGAGTCGTGGGTGACCGAGTGCTCGCGCGATGAAGTCCTCGAGCGGTACGCGGCGTGGCACGAGTCGCTGCTCCGGCTGTTCGCGGCGGGCCAGACCTGGTACAAGTGGGCGCTTTACGACAGGGACCCGATCCCCGCGTGGACCTCGGGGCGGGTGACGCTGCTCGGCGACGCGGCACACCCGATGCTGCCCTACCTCGGCCAGGGCGCCTGCCAGGCGCTCGAGGACGGTGCTGTGCTCTCGAACGCCATGGCCGCCTCCCCCGGCGATCCGGTCGCGGCGCTCGCCGCCTACGAGCGGGTGCGGCGGCCGCGGGCCTCGCGGGTGGTGCTGACCGCGCGGGCGCGCGGCGTGTCCAACCACCTGCCATCGCGCTGGGCCGCCTTCCGCAGGGACGTGGCGATCTCGGTGCGCAAGCGGCTGAACCGGCGCGACCTCGACGGCCGCGGCGGTCAGTGGCTCGCGGACTATGACGCGACATCGCGCGAGGCTCTCACCAGGTGAGATGATCACGGCGGGCCGGCGCTGTAATGTCCGGGCTATGGAGCACGCGCGTGAGACGCTCACCTGGGAAACCTTCGGCTCAGCGGCACAGGATCTGGCGCGGGTGATCGCCGCCGACGACTTCAGGCCCGACCTCATCCTGGCGATCGCACGCGGCGGCATGTTCGTCGCCGGCGCCCTCGGCTACGCCCTCTCGGTGAAGAACCTGCACCTGATGAACGTCGAGTTCTACAACGGAGTCGGCTCCACGCTCGACATGCCGGTAATGCTGCCGCCCGTGCCGCTCGCGGTGGACTTCTCGCAGAAGAAGGTGCTGATCGCCGACGACGTGGCGGACACCGGCAAGACCCTGGAGCTGGTGCGCGACTTCATCGTGGAGCACGTGGCCGAGGTGCGTTCCGCCGTGGTGTACGAGAAGCCGGGGTCTCTGGTGAAGTGCGACTACGTGTGGAAGCGCACCGACCGATGGATCAACTTCCCGTGGTCGAGCCTGCCGCCGGTGGTGCCGGGCGTGGCTGACGCCTGAGCGGCACGCATCCTCACCCCCGGCCCGGTGCTGTAGGTTTCTAGGCTGGGAAACGTGAAGTTCCTGTCCGTGATGCCCAACCTGTACACCGCCGACATCGAGGCCTCGGTCGCGTTCTACCGTGACCTGCTCGGCGGAACGGAGACGTTCCGCACCCCCGCGTCCGGCACCCCGGTGCACGTGGAGATCCGGGTCGGTGACGTGACGGTGGCGATAAGCGACCGGGACGAGGTGGAGCCGCAGGGGCTGCCCGCACCGTCACCCGGGCACCCATTCGAGCTCGTGGTGTGGTGCGATTCGGCCGACGAGGCGGTGGCTGGGCTGCGCGCCGCCGGGGTCCAAGTGCTTGTCGAGCCGTCCGCGCACGCATCGGGGAACCGGCGCGGTTACCTGGCCGACCCGGACGGCAACTGGATCGCGGTGGTCAGCGCGTGACCGGCCGGGCGTAGCCACGAACCCGTTCGGGATGATCTGGTTTCTGTCGTTTTAAAGCGCGTCGGCGTCGTGGGAGTAGATCCAGGCGTTAGCGGCGAGCGGGTCGACATTGCTGAAGCCGGCGTCGCGGGCCTGCTGGTCGGGGCCGTCGGGGAGGTGATTGATGCGCTCGCGGGCGTGGCTCACCTCCTGGAGCCTGGTGGTGCGCGGTATCCGCAGTTCCGCGTAGCGGCGAAGCGCGGCGGGCGGGTCCGCCGGGTTTGCGGACAGGCAGCGGGCCAGCGTGGCGGCGTCCTCGATTGCCTGGGCGGCACCCTGGCCGAAGAACGGGAACATCGGGTGCGCAGCGTCGCCGAGCAGGGTCAGCCTGCCTTTTGTCCACTGGGTTAGCGGCGCGCGGTCAAGCAGCGCCCAGCGGCCAGGCGTGCCCGCCGCGCGGATGAGCGTGGTGAGCCGCTCGTCCCAGCCAGCGAACTCCGCGAGAAACTCCGCCACGGTGGCGGTCGCGGTCCACGACTCGGTCGTGTAATCGCCCGCCGGGGCGAAGGCAACCAGGTTGACGTACCGGCCCGCGGAGACCGGATAGTGGACCAGATGGTGGCCGGGGCCGAGCCACAGCGTCTGCGCGGGACGGCGGGAGAACGCCGGCGCCTGCTGCGCGGGGACGAGCGCACGGAAGGCGCACAGCCCGGAGAACGTCGCGGGCGCGGGCTCGGTGAGCGCGGCCCGGACCATCGAGTGGATGCCGTCCGCGCCGATGGCGATGTCCGCCTCGGCCTTCTCGCCGTTGGCGAAGGTGAGCGTCACCGGGCCGCCGTCGCCCGCGGCGTCGAGCGCGACGCAGCGCATGCCGAGGCGGACGGTCTCCGCCGAGATGCTGGCGCTGAGCGCCTCGAGCAGGTCGGCTCGGTGCGCGGTGTAGGTGTGCTCGCCGAAGCGGCGCTCGCACTCTGTCTCCAGGTCCTCGGCGGACAGCACGCTGCCGTCCTGCCAGCGGCGGAACTCCCAGCCGGTCTCCAGCCTGACCGCCTTCGCCGCGAGCGGGTCGAGCACGCCGAGCGCGCGCAGCAGGCGAGCCGCGTTCGGTGCCACCACCACGCCGGCGCCGACCTCCTTGAGCTGCGACGCCTGCTCGTACACCACGGCTTCCAGGCCGGCGCGGCGCAGGAACGCGGCGGCGGCGAGGCCGCCGATCCCGCCGCCGACGATCGCGATCCTTGGCATTTCGCGGTTAGCCCGCGACCGTGACGACGTAGACGGTGTCGTCGAATGGCACGCCGCCCTCGCCCGCGCTGCCGCGGCGGTTGACGGTGACGATGCGCTGGCTAGCGTGCCAGCCGTGGCTCTTGGCGGCGGCGAGGATGGCGGCGGCGAAGTCCCGTGCCGCGTCGTCGTATCCGTCCGCGTGCTTGGTGGTGATGCTGCCTGGCCCGCCGTCGACGCAGTGGTAGGCGCTGGCCGGATGCAGCGCCGTCCAGGCCTTGTTGGCGGCCGCCGTCTGCAGCTTGCCGTTCCTGACCACGCACATGGTCTCGTAGCTCGCCGCGATGAACCAGGCGACGTGCTTGCCGCCCGACACCGGCTGGCTCCAGATCCTGACGTGGTCCTCGTTACCGCTGATCGACAGGTCGTTGCCGTCCACGCAGCCGCCGAGCCGCCAGGCGACGTGCTGCGGGACATATCCGCCGCCGGTCACGTCGGCCTTCTCCGAGGAGATGCACTTGATGTGGATGCCCGTCACGCTGACGGTGGTGGCGGTGGAGACCGTCTTCCAGTCGCCGAGCGCCTGCTGGATCTGGGCGAGGGACACGGTCGACCCCGCGCTGATGATCACGTTGATCGGCTCGGCGAACGGCGGGATCTGCTTCAGCGGTGTCGACGTGAGCGCCGTGTCCCAGTCCGCCGGGTCACAGTAGTCGGCGGTGCAGCTCTTCTCCTGCGCCGCGTCTCCCGCCGTGCTTCCCGCGGGGGCCGCGGACGTGCGGCTCTTCACGCATCCGGTGAGCGCGACCGCTATCGCGACGACGGCCACCGTCGCCCGTGCCCACATTCTCATGCGGTAAGTATCGGGGCAATCAGGCGCTTGGGTTCAACCGGCCGCGATCACCCGCGAGCAGATGCCGGCCCGGTGCGTCGGGCAGCCAGACGAGCGTCTTCTCGAAATGGACGGTCGCGCCGCGGCGTTCGTTGGGCCTCAGCTGCACGTTGTCCGCCACCGCGTCGATGATTTTCAGCCCGCGCCCGTGCTCGGCGGTCGCGGGCACCGGTCCGTTGACGACGGCGAGCCCGGCGAGGTGTTCCCCGCCGTGCCCGCCGCCGCGGCTGCCGGCACTGACAACCTCGATGACGCATTGACAGTTCCTGACACCCACCCTGACTTCGTATTCCGCGCCGCGAGCGGCGTGCTGAATGACGTTGGCACAGGCCTCGCTCAGCGCGAGGGCGATGTCAGCGCGGGTGTCTGAAGTGACGCCGAGTGTCTCCATGCAGCGGTCGAGCACCTGACGTGTGACCGGCACGCTGACCGCGTCGCGCGGGAGATAAAGCGCCATCTGTATTTCCATGGCGTTCCGGAATCAGAGGACGCGGCGCAGTAGCAGGATGACCAGGACGATGATCACGATGAGAACCACGGTTCCTATGCCGATATACATTGAATTACCTCTCCTATGGCTATATCCGCTGGTGCGTGCGTGCTGAATACGACTACCCAGCAGCGGGAGGGTAAACGGCGCACAGGGTTAGCTGTGCTGTTCCGGGTCGGCGGGGGTGGTGGCGGCGGGAATGACGGCGGTCTCAATCCGGCGGTCGGGGATGACCCAGATGGCCGCCATCGCGACGTAGCAGGCGACGGCGACCGCGATCCCGGGGCTGTTGAGGATGGTGCCCCCGCCTGCCAGGGCGGCGATGATGCCGGCGATGTAGCCGACGGGCGAGACCTTGCCCTTCCAGTCACGCCCGATGGCCTTGCGCAGCGCCGAGTCCTTGCCCTGGGAGCGGATGATCACCGTCTGCAGTATGTAGTAGGCGATCGCGGCGGCCAGCAGGTTCACGCCGTAGACGATGACGGGGGTCTGGGCGAATGTGCTGCTGTCCATCCACTGGGTGGTGAACGGGAACAGCGACAGGCAGAACAGCAGGCCCAGGTTGGCCCACAGCACGCCGCCGGTCACATGCTCGGTGACCTGGAACATGTGGTGATGGTTGGCCCAGTAGATGCCCACGTAGATGAAGCTGAGCAGGTAGCTGAGCAGGCTGGGAAACGAGTGCGACAGTTCGGCCAGGTTGGGGCGGAGGCCATCGGGCTCGCGCAGTTCGAGCACCATGATCGTGATGATGATCGCGAGCACGCCGTCGCTGAAGGCCTCGAGACGGCTGGTCCGCATCGCGCCAGGCTACCAGCGGCGGCCTACAGGTCCCTCAGATAACGCCCGTCGGGCAGCCTGCGGCGCTCCCTCGGCAACTCGCGGACCAGGCGGCCGCGGACGAGCATGGCCTCCGCGGCGGCGGCGTCGACAGGAACGGACAGCAGGTAGCCCTGGCCGAACTGGCATCCCATGGCCGCGAGCAGCTCGCGCTCGGTCTCTGTCTCGATTCCCTCCGCGATGATGTCGACCTGCAGCGGCTGGGACAGCTTGATGATGCCCTCAACGAGGGCGTGCCGCCGCCATTGCGAGCCGATCCCCGTCACGAACGTCTTGTCGATCTTGAGCACGTCGATCGGCAGATCGAGCAGGTAGGCCAGCGAAGAGTAGCCGGTGCCGAAGTCGTCGATCGCCAGCCGGACCCCGATGTCCTTCAGCTCGGCCAGGTCGGTGCGGATCCGCTCGTTCTCGCCGAGCAACAGCGACTCGGTGATCTCGAGCAGCAGCGCGGAAGGAGGCAGGCCAGAGCGCCGCAGCGTCCGCCTGACCCCGGCAACGAACCCCGGGTCGAAGAACTGCCTGGCGGACACGTTCACCGAGATGTGCGGGCCGTCGCCCCACTCGCCAGCCTTGTCAGGCGCGGCGGGCGCGGCGGGCGGCAGTCCGCGCCGCCAGCGGACCATGTCGCTCAGCGCCTGCTTCAGCACCCATTCGCCGATCGGGACGATGAGCCCCGTCTCCTCCGCGATCGGAATGAATTCGCCGGGCAGCACTGTCCGATGGCCGGGGCGCGGCCAGCGCAGCAGTGCCTCGAAGCCGACGATCTCGCCGCTGTCGAGTGCCACGATCGGCTGGTACACGAGAGCGAAACCGTCGTTCTTCACGGCATCCTCGAGTGCGGCCTGCACCTCGCGCCGCTGCATCATCCCGCTGGTCAGCGAGTCGTGGTAGTGCCGCCAGCGCCGCTTGCCCGCCGACTTCGCCGCATACAGGGCGAGGTCGGCGTGCCGCAGCAGCTCGTCCACGTCGTCGCTGTCCTCGGAGGTGGCCACGCCCACCGTCGCCGAGGTGATCACCTTGGACTCACTGAGCGTGAACGGCTCGGTGAACGCGGCGATGATACGCTCCGCGAACGTGTCCACCGCCTCGGCGTCGGCGGCGTCGTCGATGAGCAGCGCGAACTCGTCGCCGCCGAGCCGCGCCGCGGTGTCGGTCGCACGGATCGTGGCCTCGAGCCTGACGGCGACCGCGGCGAGCAGCTCGTCGCCGACACCGTGGCCCATCGTGTCGTTGACGATCTTGAAGTCGTCCAGGTCGACGAACAGCACGCCCGCGACCCGGCCGCTCGAGCGCGCCGACGCGAGTGCCGACGCCGACTCTCTGGCGAACAGCGTGCGGTTCGGCAGCCCGGTCAGCGCGTCGTGGAAGGCACGGTACGTCAGCTCCTCGGCGAGCTGATGCTGCTCAGTCACATCGCGCAGGGTGAGCACCAGGCCGTCGACGTTCTCGTCGTTGCGCAGGTCGCTGCCGCGCACCTCGATCACCGCGGCGCGGCCGTCGAGCCGCTGGATCTGCAGCAGGTACCCCGGTGACAGCCCGCCGGCGCTGAGGGTGAACATCAGGTCGAGCACGCGGTCCACGTCCTCGCGGGTGCCCGGTGCCACCAGGTTCACCAGCAGGGAGTTCTCGACCACGACGTCGCCGAATATGTCCGCCGCGGACGGGGTGGCGTACCGGATCCTGCGGTCGTCGCCAAGGATGAGGATCACGTCGGATGCGTCCTGCACCAGAGTGCGGAACAGCGCCTCGCCGCGCTGACGGATGACCTGCTGGTTGAGCAGAACCCGCTCGATTGCCAGGGAGGCCTGGTCGGCCAAGATCTCGAGGGCGGGCGAGCGGTCGGCGAGCACCCTGCGGTCGCCGTAAAAGATCAGCACGCCGAGGAACGGGTCGCCGGCCGGCCGGTCCTTCAGGGCCAGCGGGCAGAGCAGCGCGCCGTCGTACCTGGCATCCGAAGGGTAGCGGGGCACGGACACCCCCGCGTCCCGCCTAACCGCCTGGATCTCTTCCAGTGACACGAACCGCGGCACCGGGCCGTCCGAGAGCCGCAGCCAGAACTCGACCGGGTCACCCTCACCAGGCGGCCTACCGGACTCGCCAGGGCGGACGCGTCGCAGCCGGTCGCCGTCCCGCACGGCGAGTATCGCCGCGCGATCGGCGGGAGTGCCCGGCATCAGTGTGACCGCCGCGTCCCTGACCGCGCGCGCGACCTCTTCGGCCGAGCCCGCCGCGGCGAGTGCCGCGCTTGCCACCCGCAGCGTCCGCTCGCGGACAAGGCTGCGGCGGTGCGAGGACGCGACCTCCCACAGCCGCGTCAGCATGAGCAGGTAGAGAACGCCGCAGGCGATCGCGGCAACACCCTCGACGCCGTCGCGTGCGTGCCAGGCGTGCGCGAACAGGAAGATCGGCGGGATCAGCGAGGCCACCACGAGCAGCGCGACGCTGCTCGTTGTCCCGTCGGACAGCCGCCGCCCGGCCGCCTGGGTGAGCCCTCTCATCGACGGATGCAGCGCGGCGGCACCCCAGGCGATATAGCAGACCAGCCAGCCGAGGCTGAGCAGCGTCGCGCCGTGCTGGTTTCCCGAGTTCTTGATCAGGTCATACGCCACGTCGGACCCGATACCGGCGATCGTGCCCACGGTGATCAGCGTGGCCGCGACACCGGATTCTGTGCCAGGGGCGAGCAGCCGGGCCAGCATCATCAAGATGATCAGGTCGCCGACCGGATAGGCGACGGACACGAACCGTTGCGGCCAGGTCATCATCGGGTTCGTCGCGTCGGGCACGAGCAGGAACAGCCAGGCGAGCAGCCCGAGGCCGATGGTGAGCGTGAACGCGTCGAGAACGCTGCGCATGTCCCGCTCGGCCGACCTGGCGCGAATGAACAGCACGAGTCCCGCCACGAACAGCGGGTACTCAAGCAGGTAGACGACGTCGGCGATGGAAGGGAACGGGAGCGGCGCCCCGGTCACCGTCCGCTGGATGCGCGCGGCGAGCATCCCGAGCGCTCCGGTGAGGTTGGCCGCGGCGATCATGAACCACGGGGCGCGCCTGGCCGGCCGGTTGAGGAAGACGCCGATGACGATGGCCGCCGCGCCGGTCAGGTCGATGAGCGGCGCCGCCTCGGTGCGCAGCCCGGGGAGCGCGTAGTGCAGCGTGACGAGCAGCGCCATCCAGACGGCGTAGCAGGCCAGCACGCCCCGCGTCGTTAGCCGGGTTCTCATGCGCCTCCCCACCGTCCGTCCGCTGCTCTATCGCCCCCGCCGTCCGTCCAGTTCACAAGCCTGGAAGCACTCTATTCCGAACGTGAGCGGATGACTCCGGCGGGCATCCGCATTCCCGTCATGTTGTGGCCGCAGGTCGGGGCATGCGGCCGCAAGTTTTTGTTCCGCGGGCACAAGACGGAGGTGCAACCCTGCCCATTAGCGGGCATTACGACACACATACCGGAGCATTAACATGTGGACCGCACAGATGCCGAGGCCGTATCAGAACAGGTGACATATGAGCCCGAAGAACCTGCAGGAACTGCTCGACACCGCGGGCAACACCGTTGAGCTGCTCCGTAATTCGCAGCTTGGCGCCTATATATACCCCGTCGTCCCTTCGGAGTTCACCAACTTCCGCCGTGAGGTCATCGCATGGCGGGACACGGCGGTTCTCTACGACCAGTCGCACCACATGCACAACATCTTCATCTCCGGCCCTGACGCGCTCAAGCTGATCACCGACACGGGGATCAACTCGACCGCGAAGTTCCCTGTGGACACCGCCAAGCAGTTTGTCCCTGTTTCCCCCGAGGGCGGAGTGATCGGTGACGGCATCCTCTTCCGCGACGCCGAGGAGGAGTTCACCTTCGTCGGCCGCGCTCCCGTCGCCAACTGGCTGCTCTACAAGGGCTCGCAGGGCTACAACGTCGACATGGTACTTGATCCCCGCTCGCCATCCCGGCCTTATGGCAAGGCGGTGACGCGCAAGGTGTGGCGGTTCCAGATCCAGGGCCCGAACGCCTGGCCGGTCATCGAGAAGCTCAACGGCGAGCCGCTTGAGCAGGTCAAGTTCTTCCGCATGGGCTGGATGAACATCGCGGGCGAGAAGGTTCGCACGCTGCGGCACGGCATGGCGGGTGCCCCTGGGCTCGAGATCTGGGGCCCGTACGAGTCCTATGACAAGATCCGCGACGCCATCCTCGAGGCGGGCCGCGAGTTCGGGCTCGAGCCGTGCGGCGCGCGCGCCTACTCCTGCAACACCCTGGAATCCGGCTGGATCCCGTCGCCGCTGCCGGCCATCTACACCGCACCCGAGCTGCGCGGCTACCGCGAGTGGCTTGGCGCGGACTCCTACGAGGCGACCAACGCGATCGCCGGCTCTTTCCTGTCGGACAAGATCGAGGACTACTACACCAACCCGTGGGAGCTCGGCTACGGGTCGTTCGTCAAGTTCGACCACGATTTCGTCGGCCGCGACGCGCTGGAGGCAATCGACGGCGCGACCCAGCGGCGCAAGGTGACACTTGCATGGCACGCGGAGGACCTCGGCAAGGTCCTCACCTCGCCGCTCGGCGACGGACCCGGCTACCAGTTCTTCGACCTGCCGAACGCGAACTTCGGTTCGTCCAACTTCGACTCCGTGGTTGACTCCGGCGGCAAGGTCGTCGGCCTGTCGATGTTCACCGGCTACTCGGCCAACGAGCGGGCTGGCCTGTCGCTCGCCACCGTCGACCCCGACGTGCCGATCGGCGCCGAGGTCAGGGTCGTCTGGGGCGAACCGGACGGCGGGTCGCGGAAGACAACAGTGCAGCGGCACGAGCAGATCGCGGTCCGCGCGGTCGTCTCCCCCGCCCCGTACTCGAAGGTGGTGCAGGAGAGCTACCACGCGGGCTGGCGTTCGCTGGCGTGAGGACTAGCCTGCTGATTAGTGACGGTCCGTCAGCCGGGTGAAGGTCTCGGCGTCGAGCACCGCGGCGCCTGACTGGTCGTTGTTGAAGTACGCGTACACCGGGGCGCTGCCGGGCCAGGTGTCGGCCACGCGATCGGCCCAGTCCTTCAGGCGGCCCTCGGTGTAACGCGGCCACGGGTGGCCGTCGCCCTCGTGGAAGCGCAGATAGCCCCAGTCCGCGGTGCGCCACAGCGGGGTCGCCTCCGTTCCGCCCCTGTCGGCCCAGCACAGCGCCGCGCCGTGACTGGTGAGCACCTCGCGAACGTCGTCGGTCCACCAGCTGGCGTCGCGCGGCTCCACCGCGACGCGGACATCGGCGGGGAACATGCCGAGCACCAGGTCAAGCCGGGACGGATCGGCCGGCATTCGGGGCGGGAACTGGAGCAGCACGGGGCCGAGCTTGTCCCCGAGCCCGGCGAAGGCGTCAAGCATGCGGCGTACCGGCTCGGCTGGGTCGCGCAGCCGCCTGACGTGCGTGAGGTACCTGCTCGCCTTGACCGCGAACACGAAGCCGTCCGGTGTGCGCGCCCGCCACTGCTCGAAGGTCTCTTTGGCCGGCAGCCGGTAGAACGTGGCGTTGCTCTCCACCGTGCCGAACCGCGCGGCGTAGTGCTCGAGCCACTGGCCCTGCGGCACGTCAGGCGGGTAGAAGGCGTCCCGCCAGTGCCGGTACTGCCAGCCAGAGGTGCCGATGAGAGTGCGCATCGCGATCGCGACCCCGGGCCGTCAGCGGCGATTTCCTGCCGCGGCCGCGCCGCGGGCGGCGATCAGCGTGAGCTGCCCAGACACCCACGCGTGGACGTCGTGCACGCGGACCTGCTCGGCCATGGCCGCCAGCGCCTTGCGCCTCGCGTCCGGCTTGAGCGCGATCGCCTGCTCGATCCGGTAGGACAATCCCTCCACGTCGAACGGGTTGCACAGCACCGCCTGCGGCAGTTCGACGGCGGCGCCGGTGAACTCGCTGAGGACCAGGGCGCCGCTGCCGCCCGCGGCCTGCTGCACCGTGACGTACTCCTTGCAGACCAGGTTCATGCCGTCGATCAGCGGCGTGACGAGCAGGACGTCCGCCGCCGCGTAGTAGGCCGCGAGCTGCTGCGGCGAGAGGCCGCGGTACAGGTAGTGCACCGGGACGTCGCTACCCGGCTGGGTGAACCGGCCGTTGATCCGCCCGACGTGCTGTTCCACGATCCCGCGCAGCTGGCGGTATTCCCGCACGTCGTCCCTGCTCGGCACGGCGAGCTGCAGGAACGCGACGCTGGTGCGCATCTCGGGATCGCGTTCGAGCAGCATCTCCACCGCGAGCAGCCGCTCGATGATCCCCTTGGTGTAGTCGAGCCGGTCCGCGCCGAGCAGCAGCACGCGGCCGGCGAACTGATCCTCGAGCGCGGCGATGCCGTCCTTCACCTCGGGCTCGGCGGCGAAGGAGGCGAACTCCCCGGCGTCGATGGAGATGGGCGCCGTGGCGGTGGTCACGGTCCGCCCGTCGGGCAGCACCACCCCCGACCCGCGCACCTCAAGACCCGAGTCGGCGAGCTGGCGCACGCAGGAGCGCAGGAAGTTATAGCGGTAGTCGTCGGTGTGAAAGGCGACCACGTCGGCGCCGAGCAGCCCCCACAGGATCTGCTCACGCCAGGGCAGCCGGGCGTAGATGTCGGGCGACGGCCACGGCACGTGCAGGAAGAAGCCGATAGGCGCCTCGGGGCGCTGATTGCGGATCAGCTGCGGCACCATCATCAGGTGGTAGTCGTGCACCCAGGTGATCGCGTCCGGGTGCTCGTCGGCGGCCGCCTGGGCGCGGTCCGCGAAGACGCGGTTGACCTCCTGGTAGGCGTTCCACCAGGACCGCTCGAAGCGGGGCTTCTCTATCGCGTTGTGCAGCAGCGGCCACATGGTCGCGTTGGCGAAGCCGCGGTAGTAGTCGCGGACCTGCGCCGCGGACAGCGCGATGGGCAGCAGGCTGACCCTGGAATCGGGCAGAGTGGTGGGCATTCCCTTGGTGCCGCCGTCCCAGCCGACCCAGGCGCCGGGATGGGCGGCCATGACCGGCCGCAGCGCGGTGACCAGGCCGCCTGGCGCCAGCTCCCAGCCGTCCTCGCCGCGGTGCAGGGGCAGCCGGTTGGCCACGGCGATAACCGGCCTGTCGTCCTCGGGGGTGACGCTTGCGCGCATGGCTGTACCGCTTGTGGTTGGGCCGCTCATGGCTGTGCCGCTACCCGCCGGTGCGGGCCCGAATCTCCTGTGGGGATGTGTCGGTCCTCTCATCACACAAGAGTCATACCCCGTCACTAACGGCACTTTATCGACGGACGGCTATGAGGTGCGTCGTACGATGATCGTGTGTCTGCCGTATCTCGCGTCTCGCCTGCTCAGGCCGAGGAAATAGCGCGGCGCCACTACGGCGTGGACGGCAGCGCTGAGCGGCTGTCGGCGGAGTTCGACGACGCGTTCCGGTTGGTTGCTGGCGATTCGTCCTGGTTCGTAAAGGTCGGCCTGGCCGACGGCGCGGCCTGCGCGGCCAGCACCGCGGTGTCGTTCCAGACGGCGGTGCTGCTGCACCTGGCCGAGGCGGCACCCGGGCTGCCGGTGCAGCGCGTGGTCCCGGCGCTTGACGGACGGCCTGAGGTGTCCGTGGCGGGGAACGGGCACCACCGACTCGTTCGGATGACATCGTGGCTCGACGGTGAGCTGCTGTCGCGGGCGGACAACAGCCCCGAGCTGCGGCGGGACCTTGGTGCCACCCTCGCGAAGCTCAGCGTCGCGCTGCGCAGGTTCAGCCATCCGGGTGCACTGCGGACGCACCGCTGGGACCTGCAGCACCTGGACAGGCTGCGCGGGCCGCTCGCCGACCTGCCGGGCGACGGGGTGCTGCCTGAGGTCGCCGCGGCGCTCGGCACCGCGGTGCCTTCCGGTGTGCGGGCCGGGCTCGAGGACTACCTCGACCGGTTCGAGTCGGTGCTGCGGCCCCGGCTGGCCGCCGTCCCCGTCCAAGTCATCCACACCGACTTCCACGGCGAGAACCTGCTGTGCGACGGCGCGCGGATCACCGGGATTCTCGACTTCGGCGACGCGCTGACCGGTCCGGTCGCGATGGACGTGGCGGTCGCCGCCTGTTATCAGCTTGGCCGCGGTCCTGACGTGCTCGGCTCGGCGCTCGACGTCGTCGCCGGGTACCACGGCGTCGACCCGCTCGCGGAGGCCGACCTGGAACTGATCGCTGGCTTCCTGGTGGGGCGGGTCGCCGCGCGGATCATCCTGTCGCAGTGGCATGCGATGCGCGAGCCGTCGAATCAGGGGTACCTGCTGCGACGGACGCCCCAGGCGATCGAGCTTTTCGCGGCGCTGCGGCTGCTGACTCCCGAGGACATCGTCGGCCGCCTGCGGGCGGTGCTTTCAGCGTGAGGGGTTTCACTGTGAGGGGCCCACTATGAGCGAATCAGCTCCCGTCATGGTCAACGGCTTCGACTCCTCCCGCGCCGACGACCTGCCGGCCGCGACGAGGAACCTGGTCGGGCGGCGCTCGGCGGCACTGGGCGGCGCGTACCGGCTGTTCTACTCCGAGCCCGTCGAGTTCGTCCGCGGCGAGGGCGTCTACCTGTACGACCCGGCGGGCAACGCCTACCTGGACGCCTACAACAACGTGCCGTGCGTCGGGCACTCACACCCCCGGGTCACCGAGGCGGTCAGCAGGCAGCTCGCCACACTGAACACGCATACCAGGTACCTCACCGACGGCGTCGTCACCTACGCCGAGCGGCTGCTCGCCACGCACAGCATGGGCGCCGCGTACGCGATGTTCACCTGCACCGGCAGCGAGGCGAACGACCTGGCGCTGCGGATCGCGCGGCACTACACCGGCGGGACCGGGGTGATCGTCACGGAGAACGCCTACCACGGGGTGACCGCCGCGCTCGCCGAGCTCTCCCCCAGCCTCGGACCGAACGTGCCGCTCGGCTCGCACGTGCGGACCGTTCCCGCGCCGACCGGCGGCGTGAACTTCACCGCCGCGGTCGCCTACGCCATCTCCGACCTGGAACGGCACGGCACCCGGCTCGCGGCGTTCCTCGCCGACTCGGCCTTCTCCTCCGACGGCGTGCTGACCGAGCCCGCCGGCTTCCTCGCGCCGGTGGCGGACCTGGTGCACGCGGCGGGCGCACTTTACATCGCCGACGAGGTGCAGTCCGGGTTCGCGCGGACCGGCTCGCACATGTGGGGATACCAGCGGCACGGCCTGGTGCCCGACATCGTGACCATGGGCAAGCCGATGGGCAACGGCCTCCCGATCGCCGGCATCGCCGTACGGCGGGAGATACTCGACGACTTCGGGCGCCAGGTGCGGTACTTCAACACGTTCGGCGGCAACCCGGTGTGCGTCGCCGCCGCCTCGGCCGTGCTCGACGTGCTCGACACCGAGGGGCTGCCGACCAGCGTGGCCGCGACCGGCGCGTACCTGAAGGACGCGGTCGCCCGCGTCGCGGCGGAAAGCCCGCTGCTCGGTTCGGTGCGCGGGGCCGGGCTTTACCTCGGGGCGGACGTTGTGGACCCTGCTACCGGGGCGCCGTCAGGAGAGCTCGCGGCCGCGATCGTCAACGGGATGCGGCAGCGCCGCGTGCTGATCAGCGCCACCGGCAGGCATGGCAATGTGCTGAAGATCAGGCCGCCGCTGCCGTTCGGCCGCCAGCACGCGGATCAGTTCCTCGGCGCGCTCGGCGAGGTCCTTGCTGCCGTGGGGCGCGGTTAGCCGCTATCCCAGGCGGCGCTTAGCATTTTCTCAACTTCGCCGCAGCCGGCGCTAATAAGTTCCCCCCACACTCAACGCCATGGGCCATCCATCCCCGCTTGCCGGGGGTACTCAAGTCGAGATCGTCGTGCCGGTACGGAACGAGGAACGCGAGCTCACCGACCACGTCACACGGCTGCTCGGCTATCTGGAGTCGAGCTTTCCCTGCAGCTGGCTCGTCACCGTCGCCGACAACGGTTCGACTGACGCCACCTGGACGCGCGCGCAGGACCTCGCGGCCGCCCACCCGGGCGAGGTCCGTGCCGTGCACCTGGACCTGCCGGGGCGCGGCCGCGCCCTGCACGCCGCCTGGCTGGCGAGCGACGCCGATGTCGTCGCCTACATGGACGTCGACCTGTCCACCGACCTGCGGGCGCTGTTTCCGCTTGTCGCACCGCTGCTGTCCGGGCACAGCGATGTGGCGATCGGGTCCCGGCTCGCGCGCGGCGCACGGGTGGCGCGCGGACTGAAGCGGGAGATCATCTCGCGCGGCTACAACCTGCTGCTCCGGATGATCCTGCGGGTCCGGTTCTCCGACGCCCAGTGCGGGTTCAAGGCGGTGCGGTCCGACGCGGCGCGGGCGCTGCTGCCGCTGGTGGCGGACCGGTCCTGGTTCTTCGACACCGAACTGCTCGTGCTCGCCGAGCGGTCCGGGCTGCGCATCCACGAGGTTCCCGTGGACTGGACGGACTCGGCCGACTCGCGGGTGAACATCCTCGCCACGGCCCTCGCCGACCTGCGCGGAATCTGGCGCCTGCGGTGGGGCCTGCTCACCGGATCGCTGCGGGTGCCCGCGCTTGGCGCGGCCCGGCCTGTGCTGCTTGACGAAACGATTGGGGGAAGCGCCCGATGAGCGCTACGACGGTTCCTGCGCTGCCATACACCGGCCCGGCCGGGCGGGGAGTCGGCGCCCGGCTGCGCGAGCTATGGCGCGGGCCGTCCCGCGATCCGGTATGGGCAAGGCCCGCGCTGTTCGGGCTGCTCGCGGTCACCGCGGTCCTCTACCTGTTCAACCTGAGCAGGAACGGCTACGCGAACGACTTCTACGCGGCGGCGGTGCAGGCGGGCACCCGGTCGTGGAAGGCGTTCTTCTTCGGCTCGTTCGACGCGTCCAACTTCATCACGGTGGACAAGACCCCGGCCTCGCTATGGGTGGACGAGCTGTTCGCGCGGGTGTTCGGGTTCTCCTCCTGGACGCTGCTCGCGCCGCAGGCGCTTGAGGGCGTTCTCTGCGTCGCGATCCTGTATGCCGCCGTGCGGCGCTGGTTCGGCCCCTCGGCGGGGCTGATCGCGGGCGCCGTCTTCGCGCTGACTCCGGCGGCGGCGCTCATGTTCCGGTTCAACAACCCAGACGCGCTGCTCACCCTGCTGATGACCGCCTCGGCGTATTGCGTGCAGCGAGCCGTGGAACGGGACGCCAGGGCGCTGCGCTGGCTCACGTTCGCCGGGCTGCTGCTCGGCTTCGCGTTCCTGGCGAAGATGATGCAGGCGTTCCTCGTGCTGCCGGGGTTCGCCGTCGCCTACCTGATCGCCGCGCACACCTCGGTGCCGCGCCGGATCTGGCACGTCCTCGTCGGCGGGCTCGCCGTGATCGTCGGCGCTGGCTGGTGGGTGGCCATCGCCCAGCTGTGGCCCGCGGGCTCGCGGCCCTACTTCGGCGGCTCGACGAACAACAACATCCTTGAGCTCGCGCTCGGCTACAACGGGCTCGGGCGCCTGAACGGCGTGGAGACCGGCTCGATCGGGTTCAACAGCAGTTCGGTGGGCGGCGGGGGGATCGGCTCGAACTTCGGCGGCGCCACCGGGATCTTCCGGCTGTTCCAGTCGGAGTTCGGCGGCCAGGTCAGCTGGCTCATCCCGGCGGCGCTGATCTCGCTCGGCGCGCTCGTCTGGGTGGCACGGCCGCGGCGTGGTGCTCGGCCGGGTGCCCGGCCGGATGCTCGGCTGAGTGCTGGGCCAGGCGGCGATGCCGCGCCCCGGATGCGCGCGTTCGCCGCGGTCTGGGGCGGCTGGCTCATCGTCACCGGGCTGGTGTTCAGCTACATGCAGGGCATCATCCACCCCTACTACATGGTGGCGCTCGGTCCCGCGATCGGCGCGCTCGTCGGTGTCGGCGCGATCTCGCTGTGGCAGGCGCGCATGGGCTGGGCCGGGCGGGTCACCGCAGTCGCCGCGGTCCTTGTCACCGCGTGGTGGTCGTATGAGCTACTCGAGCGGTCGCCCGACTGGCTGCCGTGGCTGCGCTGGACCGTGGTCGTGGCGGGTGTCGTCGCGGCGGCGGCGCTGGTCGTGGCGGGACTGCTCGTATCGCAGTTCCCGGCCCGCCCGGGTCTGGCGGGCGGACCTCGCCGGGTCTTGCTCGACGAGGAGGCTGGCGGCCTGGCGTTTGACGCGTACTCCGGCGACGATGCCGACTCCGACTCCCGCTTCAGCTCCGGCTCCGGCTACGGCACGGACGGACCGCTCGGCGGGGACCGCACTGACCTGGACCGCGCCGACCTTGGAGACGCTGACCTGGGCCGCGCGGACCTCGACGAGTCTGGCCGCGGAGCCGCCAAGGGGTGGGTGCCGGTCTGCGGGCGGGAATCTATCCCGGTCAGGCACTCCCCCGCCGGACTGTCCGGCGGGCTATCGGGCGGGTTGTCCGGCGGGGTCTCGGACGGATTGTCCGGCGGGGTGTCGGACGGGCTGCCGGACGGGCTGTCCGGCGGACCGAAGGCGGTGCCAGCCGGGTTCAGCGGCGGCGCAGTCAGCGTCAGGCGCCGCTGGGACAGCGCCAGCCGCGCCAGGCTCGCCGGGACGGCCGCCGCGGTCGCGACGGGGGCAGCGCTTGTCGCCGGGCTCGGCGGGCCGCTCGCGTACACGCTGTACACCGTCGACACCACGTACACCGGGGCCATCCCGAGTGCGGGGCCTGCGGTCGCCGGGGCGTTCGGCGGGGCGGGCGGCCGCTTCGGCGCGCGCGGCGGGTTCCCCGTAGGTGGCGGTGGCTTCAATGGGTTCCCTGCGGGCGGGACCGGGAATGGCGCGTTCCCCGGCGGCAGGACCGGCACGGGCGGCACCGGCACTGGCGGGACCGGGACCGGCGGGACGGGCGGGGGCGCGTTCCCCGGCGGCGGGACGTTCCCCGGCGGCACCGGAACGGGCACTGGGAACGGGACCGGCGGCACGGGTAGCGGGACGTTCCCGCGCTTCCCGCGGGGGAACTTCGCCGAGGGCTTCGGCGGCACGTTCCCCGGTGGCGGCTTCGGCGGCAGGGGCAACGGCGGCTTCGGCGGTCTCGGTGGCGGGCTCTCCGGCAGCACACAGGTGAGCGGCACCCTGATCAAGCTGCTTGAGCAGGATTCCGGCAAGTACCGCTGGATCGCCGCGACCGAGGGTACCCAGGAGGCAGCGCCGATCGAGCTGGCCACCGGCGGGCTGGCCGTCGTCGCGATCGGCGGTTTCAACGGCTCCGACCCGTCACCAACCCTCGCCCAGTTCGAGTCGATGGTCGCCAAGCACGAGATCCACTACTACGTCGGGCGCGGCACGAACAGCTTCGGCGGCGGCAACGGTTCCTCCTCCATCGAGTCCTGGGTCGCGGCGCACTACACGGCCCAGACGGTGGGCAGCACTACCGTCTACGACCTGACCAAGCCGTCCTCATGAGGTGCGTACCGCGCCCGGTGCTGGCGCCTATGAGTGCTGCGAGCGCCAGGTTCTGCCGTTATCAGGCGACACGTAGCGGAAGACGTGAAGGCCGTTCCAGTATGCGAGAGCGGTCAGGCGACCGGCCTGCCAGCTCACGCTCTTCACCCCCGCCGGGAAATCGGCTATGTACCAGTGCCTGCCGCCGTCGGTGGTCACCTTGACGAAGTTGCCGGAATTCCCCCACGCCCAGGCCATGCGGGCGCCACGCGCGCCGATTCGGTCCGTCACGCTCGGCCCTGAGGCTCCCGCGAAGTAGAACGCTGGCCCGTCGATCTGCCAGTGCAGCCCGCCATCGGTGCTGATCACGGGCCAGACACTGCCCAGGTAGGCTCGCCGGTTCGCCAGGCCGTACACCACCCGGCCGCTGCCGACGGCACGGGTGCCGATGTCGGCCGCGCTCACCGGGGTGCCTGGCGGGAAGTACACCCGTCCCGGCACCGGCCGGGAACCTGCGATGGACGCCTTGATAATCCCCGGCATTCCCTTGGGTTTTGGCACGGTGGCCGGCGAACTCCCGTGACCGGCTATGTGGGCAGTGACGCCAAGCGTCGAGCAGCCGCATAGCAGGAAGGCGACGATCGCCACAGGGAGGACGCGGCTCAGCACGGTAGTTGAGACGCGGATCCGGCGTTTCCGGTTGCCGGGCCAAGCCGTCCTCCTGAGGCTTTGACGGCCGTTCCCGGCTACGCTTGATGTCTTGGGCCGGGCATGCGGAAAGGCACGTCGGGTATGGCGGAAATGGTCCCGGTGACGATCACCGGAGTGGTCAGGGGAACCGAGGACCGGCCGGGCCGGCGAGAGCGGTTCTTCGTTGAGCTCACCGCGTCGGGCGACGACGCGCGCCGGCTGCGAATCGGCGTCGGTGACGCCGAGGCGTCAGCGCTCGGCTTCAGCCTGCAGGGAATCGAGTTCCCGCGCCCGATGACGTACCAGTTCATGGCGGCGCTGGTGGCCGCGGCGGGTTCTGCCGTTCGTTCGGTGCGGATAACCGGTGCACGGGACGGCATCTTCTACGCCGAGGTCATGCTGCGCGGCGGCGCCATCGTGGATGCCAGGCCAAGCGACGCGCTGAATCTGGCCGCGATCACCGGCGCGCCGGTCGCGGTCGAGTCCAGCCTGCTCGACCTGCCGTCCCCCACGCCCGGACCCGCGGGCGCGGTCGGGTCCTGAGGCCGGCCTCAGGCCTGGAACGCCCGCCCGGAGGTGACCCGGACTCCGGAAAACCGCACCAATCGGCCATACCGGACGCATGATCACGGAACTTCTTATCCTGACGGAACTTTCTACCCGATCTGGGTAGAAAAGTTCCGTTGTAATCGGAAGTTCCGTGATCATGTTCGAGGCGTGGAAGCGCAGGTGACCTGCGGGGTTTCTGGGAGTGGCGGAACGGGTGAGGATGAGTTCGGGCGACCGGCGGCGTGGCGGAGCTCGGGCCGGGCGGGGTGATCCGCGGTGGGCAGGGGGTGCGGCCGGGATACTGGCTGCGCGGGGATTCCGGCTGCCACGGGGGCCGGCTAGGTGCGGCGGCGATTGAGGAAGGCGGTCATGCGGTCGTGCTTGTCCTGGCTCTCGAAGAGGAGGGCCTGGGCTGCCATGTCGAAGGTGGTGGTGGCGGGGCGGTGTGAGCGCAGGGCGAGCTTGGTGAGCTCGAGTGCGCGCCAGGACTGACGGGTGATCTTGACGGCCAGGGCTCTGGCCGCCTCGTCCGGGTCGTCGGCCACCTCATCGGCGAGGCCCGCCGCGAGGGCTTCCGCGCCGGACAGGCGGGCGCCGGCGTAGAGCATGCGGCGGGCGACCTGCTGGCCGGCGGTCTGGGCGAGCCGCCAGTTGCCGCCGGCGCCGGCCAGGATGCCGAGCGACAGCTCCGGCTGGCCGAAGTAGGCGTTGTGCGAGGCGATGCGGAAGTCACAGGCGAGGGCGAGCTCGCAGCCGCCGCCCAGCGCCGGGCCGTCGACCACGGCGATGGTGGGCCAGCGGTGCGCCTCGAGCTTCTCGAACACGCCGGCGTTGATGGCGAGCAGCGCGGCGTCGGCGTCACGGTCGCGCAGCTCGGCGATGTCGGCGCCCGCGGCGAACATGCCGGGGGTGACGGAGTGGACGATGAGGATGCAGGGGGTCTTACGGGCCTGGTCCAGGGCCGCGATGAGCTCGTCGGCGGTCGCCATGTCGATGGCGTTGCGTTTCTCCGGGCGGTTGAGTCCGACCCAGCGGACCTCGCCCTCGTCGCGGACCGTGATGCGGGTCATCGGGCGTCCGTGGCGGGAGTGCCCCGTGGGGCGGGCGTGGCCTGCGAGGCGGGAGCGGAGTTCGCGGCGGGGGCTGCCGTGATGCGATGGCTGAGCGCGGCGCGGCGCAGCAGCGGGCTTGCGCGGTAGTGACCGTCGCGGTACCAGTTCTCCAGGCTGTCAAGCACGCGCAGGACGGTGCCCGCGCCCCACTGCCGGGCCCAGGCGAGCGGGCCGAGCGGGTAGTTGACGCCGAGCCGCATCGCGGCGTCGATGTCCGGCTCGCTTGCGACGCCGCAGGCGAGGGCGTCGAAGGCGAGGTTGCCGAGCATCGCGACGGTGCGGGTCACGATCAGGCCTGGCGTGTCCTCGATGACGTACACGTCGAGACCGGCCGCCTGAAGCAGCCCGGTCGCCTCCGCGAGGCTCTGCTCCGGGCAGCCATCGGAGGCGGCAATGGCGATCGCGGTGGCAGCCGCAGGGTCAAGGACGCGGTCGGCGACGATGACGGACCGGCCGAACGCGGCCGACAGAGCGGTCGCGGCCGTTCCCTCGCAGATCGCCAGGAAGGCGCCTGATGGCAGTTCGACGAGGCCGCCGGGCAGGCCCGCCCCGGTGTCGTCCCGCAGTCCAGGCGGCGCCGCGACGCCGGCCGCCCGGTCGAGCAGCGGGCGCAGCGGCGACGGCACCGGCCCGCCGGCGGCGTCGAACGCGGGGTGCTCGGTGACGGCCCGCGGCGCGGGCGCCGGCGGCGCTGGCGACGGGGCGGGCGCCCCGTCGCCCGGGTAGACGCCGCGGCCCGACTTGCGGCCAAACCAGCCGGCCTCGACGAGGGCGCGCTGCGCCAGGCTCGGCGCGAACCGCGGGTCGTGCCCGAACGCGGACCAGACCGACCTGGTCACCGCCTCGTTGACGTCGTGCCCGATCAGGTCCATCAGCGCGAACGGCCCCATGCGGAAGCCGCCGGCCCCCGTCAGTACCGCGTCGATAGCCTCCGGAACGGTTGCCCGCTCCTCGTGGATGCGCCACGCCTCCGCGTAGTACGGGCGGGCGATCCTGTTGACGATGAAACCCGGGGTCGCTGTGGACCTGACCACGGTCTTGCCCCAGGCAGCGGCCAGCTCCGCGGCGGCGTCCGCGACTTTGGGATCGGTGGCAAGCCCGGAGATGACCTCGACCAGCTTCATGGCCGGGACCGGATTGAAGAAGTGCAGGCCGACCAGGCGCCCGGGGTGGGTGAGGCCCGCGGCGAGCGCGGTGGGCGACAGCGACGAGGTGTTGGACGCGAGGATCGCGTCGGCGTCGACGACCGTCTCAAGTTCGGCGAAAAGCGCACGCTTGGCGGCCAGGTCCTCGACGATCGCCTCGATGACGATGCCGCACCCGGAGAGGGCGTCGGCGGAGTCCGCGGCGGTGAGATCGAGCTCGTCCGGGTCGACGCTGAGCCGGCCCTTGGCGACCTGCGCCTTGACCCGGTCGCGGATGCCCGCGACGGCGCGGTCCGCGGCGCCCGGCATCGCGTCGGCGATCAGCACCCGGTGTCCGGCCACCGCGGCCACCTGGGCGATTCCCGCCCCCATCGTGCCCGCGCCAATGATCCCAACGGAGCGGTTCATGACGTGCTTGTGCCCCCATCCCGAAGACAGTGGATAGTTCGGCACATTGGAGTGTGGAGAACTATCCACCATCTTGCCGAACGGCCAGCCAGCGTCACGCGGCGGCCTTGAGGTTGTAGACGCGGCTCGCGTTGCCCGCGAGGACGGCGGCCACGGTGTCGTCGTCGGGCATCAGCCTGGCCACGGCCCGGGCGTTGGCGGCGATGCCCGGGATGCCCGGCCAGTCGGTGCCGAAGATCATCCGCTTGGTGAGGCGGTTCCAGTTCTGCCTGGCGTAGTAGTCGCGCAGCCGGGCAGGCGGCAGGCCGGACAGCTCGATCCAGACCCGGTCGTTCGACAGGGCGAGGAAGGCGGCCGCGTCGTACCACCAGCCGCGCCCGCCGTGCGCGAGCACCAGGGTGAGCGACCGGAAGTCGCGGAGCACGTCGTCGAGTACCACCGGGTCGCCGTAGGTGTTGGCGGCGCCGGGGAACGTGGAGGTGCCGCAGTGCACGACCACCGGGATGCCCGCGGCCTGGCAGGCCTCGTAGGCGGGGTAGAGCATGCGGTCGTTGGCGGCGACACCCGCGTGCACCGGGTGGATCTTGAGTGCGACCGCGCCGAGGGTGAGCTGGCGGCGGACCTCCTCGTCGACCGGGTAGTGCAGGTGCGGGTTGACGTTACCGATGATCTTGATGCGCTCGGGCGCCGCCGCGGCGATGGGCAGCATGTCCTCGATCGCCTGGGTGCCGGTGACCTTGGGCGAGTACTCGCACATGAGCAGTCCGGTGTCCACGCCCTCCGACACGAGATAGTCATCGAAGACCGCGGGGATCACGGTGCCGTCCGCGTCGTACAGCCGGTCCATCAGGTCACGGACGGGGAAGCCCTGCACCCAGGTCTCCCACGGCAGCTTGAGCGTGGGCTTGCTCGCGGTGTGCAGGTGCACGTCGATGAGCGGCAACCCGTCGAGCATCAGGGTGCCTCGGCCGCTGTCGGGGTCGGGGTTGGGGAGGCGAGACCGGAGGCGGGGGGTGAACCAGGCCGGAGCACGTTCGCGGCCATGGTCCGCAGTTCCACGCGGCGGATCTTTCCGGTGGCCGTGGTCGGGAAACCGTCGGTGAACACGACGGCGCGCGGCCGCTTGAACGACGGGAGCGCCTCGCGGCAGTGCTCGATGAGCTCCGCCTCGGTGACCGCGGCGCCCGGCGCGAGCACCACGTAGGCGACCGGCTTCTCCAGGCTGTCGGCGTCGCGCGCGGCCACGACGACGGCCTGGGCGACCGCCGGGTGGGACAGCAGCCGCGCCTCGACCTCCATCGGTGAGACCCAGATGCCCGACGCCTTGATCATGTCGCCGGTCCTGCCGAGGCACTCGTAGTACCCGTCGGCGTCGCGGACGTACGTGTCGCCGGTGCGCAGCCACTCGCCCTGGTAGACGAGCCTGGACGCGTCGTAGCGAGCCCAGTAGCCGGTCGCGGTGGAAGAGCCGCGCACGAACAGCGTGCCCGCGTGGCCGGCTTCGAGCACCTCGGCGCCGGTGTCCTCGTCGACGAGCTTGAGGTCGTAACCGGGCACCGGCACGCCGGTGGTCCCGGGCTTGACGGCACCGGGGGCGTTGGACAGGAAGATGTGCAGCATCTCGGTCATGCCGATGCCGTCGATAATGTCGATGCCGAAGTGGCTAGTCCACCGCTGGTACAGCGCGGCGGGCAGCGCCTCGCCCGCGGACGCGGCGAGTCGCACACCGCCCAGGGCGTCGGGCGCCAGGCCGGCGCGGAGCATGTTGGCGAAGAACGTCGGGCCGCCGAAGAACAGGGTCGCGCCGTGCTTGGCGGCGGTCTCCGCGATCACGTCGGGCCGCGACGGCGACGGCAGCAGGACGCTCGCCGCGCCGACCGACATCGGGAACAGCACCGAGTTGCCGAGGCCGTAGGCGAAGAAGGCCTTGGCCGCCGACAGGCAGCGGTCCTCAGGGCGGATGCCGAGCACCTGCTTGCCGTAGGTCTCGCAGACCACCTCGACCGAGCCGTGCCGGTGCATGGCGCCTTTGGGGGTGCCGGTGGTGCCCGAGGTATACAGCCAGAAGGCAGGGGAATCCGCGCTCGTGTCGTAGACCGAGTCGTCGGGCGCCGCGCCCGCCAGTTCGTCCAGCAGATAAACCGGGGGGGTCTGGGGGGGTCGTCCCCCCGGGGAAACTAGGTGAACTGGCCGGGTGCTGGCGGAAAGCGGGATGTCAGCCAGCACTCCGGCCAGTTCGGGCGCCGCCGCCACGGCCGACTCCGCGGCGGCGGCAAACTCGCTGGTGACCGCCAGGAACCTGGCTCGCGAGTCACGCAGCAGCTCGGCGATTCCGTCGGAACGGAGCATCGTCGAGACTGGCACTGGAATTGCGCCTACCCGCATCGCCGCGAGGTAAACGACCACAAACTGTGGCGAATCCGCCATGACCATCACAATGCGCTGTTCCGGCTGGACGCCGGCGGCGCGCAGGCCGGCCGCGGTCCGGCGGACCCGGTCGTGCAGCTCGGCGTAGCTAAGGTCGCCCGCCGGGCCGGTCAGCGCGACCCGGGCGCCGTCACCGGCCGCGATCCGCCGGTCGAGCAGGTACTCACTAGCGTTGAACAACTGCGTCATCGCATCGTTCCAGGGGTTCGGGCTCCGTTTGCCATACAGCGGGAGCGGCCGGCTCGGCTGTCTTCGTCAACTATGCGAGGTGGACGTAGTCGTAGTCGAACGGCTGGCCGTTGATTCCGTTGCGCGGCGGCGCCACCCACGCGGCGATCTTGCCACGCTCGTAGACCGGTTGCATCAGGGAGCGGACGAATGTCTTGTCGGTGTCGGTAGGGAGCCATTGCCCCTTACGCGCCGCCCACTCATCGGCCGACAGCTTCTCGCCGGCTGGGGAGGCCTCGATGCCGGCGAACGCGCCGACCTTGCGGTTGAACGCGACGTGCGGCAGGTACAGGCGCTGCGGCAGGCCCGCGTCGGCCAGGATCCTGTTCCACCGCTTGACCCCGCCCGCGCAGTCCGCGATGTACTCGCGGCGCAGGTCGGTGTTGAGGCCGACAAGCGCGGCGACCTCGGTCTGGCCGATCTGCCCGTCGGCCAGCGCGTCGACCATGATGGCGTCGTCGCGCAGCTGGTGGTCGTCCTTACGGCGTTCCTCCAGCCAGCGGCCCTTGAGCCCGGCGGTGTAGTAGTTGGCGACGTTGGTGGACGTCTCCCCGCCGAACAGGTCGAGCGACACCGAGTAGTGGAAGTTGAGGTACTTCTGGATGACCGGCAGCGGGATCGCGCCGAACGCCGCCACCTCGTCGGTGTCGTTTTCCAGCATCACCTGCGCGGTGCGCTCCACTACGCGGTCGACGCCGGTGGTGCCGACCATCATGTGGTGCGCCTCTTCCTTCAGCATGAACTCGCACGTCCTGCTGAGCGGGTCGAACGCGGACTCCTTCAGGGTGCCGAGCTGGTACTTGCCGTCCCGGTCGGTGAAGTAGGTGAACATGTAGAACGACAGCCAGTCCGGGGTCTCCTCGTTGAACGCGCCCAGGATCCGGGGGGAGTCGGCCGAGCCGGAGTTGCGGTGCAGCAACTCCTCCGCTTCTTCGCGGCCTTCGCGGCCGAAGTAGGCGTGCAGCAGGTAGACCATCGCCCACAGGTGCCGGCCCTCTTCCACGTTCACCTGGAACAGGTTGCGCAGGTCATACAGCGACGGGGCGGTCGCGCCCAGGTTGCGCTGCTGCTCCACCGACGCGGGCTCGGTGTCACCCTGGATCACGATCAGGCGCTGCAGCTCTGCCCGGTACTCCCCCGGCACCTTTTGCCAGGCCGGGTCGCCCTTGTGCTGGCCGAACGCGATTTGCCTGTCCGGGTTCTTGTCCGCCAGGAAGATGCCCCACCGGTAGTCGATCATCGGCACGTGCCCGAACTGGGCCCAGCCCTCACCGCGCACGTCGATCGCCGTGCGCAGGTACACGTCCTGGGTGGGCAGGGTGGGGCCCATCGTCTCCCACCAGGACAGGAAGTCCGGCTGCCAGGACTCAAGGGCCCGCTGCAGCCGCCGGTCCTCGGCGAGCCCGACGTTGTTCGGGATCTTCTCCGCGTAGTCCGGCCTGGTCATCAGCTATACCCGCTTCCGGTCGAAATCGGCCCGCCGCCCGGTGCCGTAGGCGCGCAGCGCGCCGTCGGGGCCCGAGGCGTTGGGCCGGTAGAAAATCCAGTTCTGCCAGGCGGTCAGCCGCCCGAAGATCTTCGTCTCGATGGTCTCCGGCCCGGCGAACCGGTAGTTGGCCTCCAGGCCGGTGAGGGCGTCCGGTGAGAACGACGCGCGTTCCTCCACCGCGATCCGCACCTCTTCCTCCCAGTCGATGTCGTCAGGGGCGAAGGTGACGAGGCCCAGCTTCTCGGCCTCTTCCGCCTCGAGCGGCTCGCCCGCCGCCTTCTCCACGGCCGTCAGGGCGTCCGGGTCGCCGAGGAACCTGGTCTGCAGCCGGGTCAGCCCGTTGCCCATCGGCAGCGGTCCCAGGTTCGCCGCCCCGACCGTGATGGCCGCGGGGTTCCCTGTGTTTGGAAACACTGTCGGGTCTATGTCCTCGAATACGCCGAACAGCATGAACGAACGGTCCGCCGCGAGCGCCAGCTCGAGCAGCGACCCGGCGTAGCACGAACCCGGCTCGACCAGGGCGATGAGCGACCGGGAGGTCACGTCCAGGCGCTTGAGCGTCCGCTTCCAGTACAGCACGACCTCATTGGCGAGCCAGTCGGCGCCGACGTTCGCGAGCAGCAGCTCGTCGTGGGCGAGTACCTTCGCGGCGTCGCCCGCAGTCTTGAAGACCCAGCTGCCGATCGTGGTCTCGTTGGTGCGCAGGTCAAGGATCAGGTCATCAAGCTCGCGGGCCACCGCGAGCGGCCAGAAGCCGGCGCCCTGCTCGTATGCCCCCGCCATCGACGCCGGCGCGTCCTGCGACGGGCCGGTCACGGTGATCTCGGCGACCGCGCGGTCGCGGTCGAGCGTCGCGCTGACGTGCGGGTAGCGCACCGCGTCATCGGTACGGGTCTTGTCCAGCGGGGTCAGCTCGATCGGCCCGCCGCCGGGCAGACGCGTGGACGAGCCGGCTAGGGCACGAACCCGTTCTGCTATGACCTCATCCCAGCGGACCCGCGGCACGGCCTCATCCACCAGCCGCCAGGCGACCGCCTTCTTACCGCCGACTCCCTCCGACTTGGTGGAGAAGTAGTCGGCGAGGTCGCGGCGGACGTGCCGCTTGTCCACCACGCGGGTCAGGCCGCCGGTGCCGGGCAGCACGCCGAGCAGCGGCAGCTCTGGCAGGGACACGGCCGACGAGCGGTCGTCGACGAGCAGGATCCGCTCGCACGCCAGGGCCAGCTCGTAACCGCCGCCCGATGCGGTGCCGTTCAGCGCGGCCAGGTAGACCTGGCCGGAGTTCTCTGTCGCGTCCTCAATGCCGTTGCGGGTCTCGTTGGTGAACTTGCAGAAGTTCACCTTCCACGAATGCTCCGACGCCGCCAGCATCCGGATGTTCGCGCCGGCGCAGAAGATCTTCTCCTTGCCGCTGGTCACGATGACCGCCTTGACCTCGGGGTGCTCGAACCGCAGCCGCTGGGTCGCGTCATACAGCTCGATGTCCACGCCCAGGTCGTAGGAGTTCAGCTTCAGCTCATACCCGGGCACCAGGCCGCCGGCCTCGTCGACGTCCATGGTCAGCGTCGCCACCGGCCCGTCGACCGCGAGCCGCCAGTGCTTGTACTGCCCAGGACTGGTCCGGAATTCGACGTTAGCCATGCCTGTATGTTCTACGAAGTTGTGCATGCTCGTCAATGGTTCGTAGCATATTTGCCCGGGATCGGCCCAGGTTCGACCGCGCAGACCGGGTCATTCCTGGCTATTGAGGCGCTTCCACTCGCGGCGCGCCTCGTCCTGCCACCGCTGGTGCCGGTCGGCGAACAGCTCCGCCGCCGTGGTGCCCGACCAGCGGGGCGGCAGCAGCTCGCGGGGCAGCGCCGGGTCGAGCGCGGGGAACCTGCGCCAGGCGTGCACCAGCTCCAGCTGGCGCAGCAGCACGTCAGCGGGCTGCCCAGGTGCGCGGAACTCGGCGATGAACTGCTCGTACTCCACCTCGACCTCCGGCAGGTCCCAGGCGGCGGCGACCATCTCCACGGTGTCGGACAGGCCGGTGCGCCTGGCCACGAACACGTGCGCGTCGTCGGCCACTCCCGCCTCGCGCAGCACCCGGACCGCCTCCTGCTCCCGGTCGGCGTGCGGGCTGATCCACAGGCCGGGACCGAGCGAGCCGTAGCCCTCCCAGGCGAGCCTGGTCCGCACCACGTGCCTGGCGCGCCGGTCGGACTCGGGAATGCGCACCTGGACCAGGACCCACTGCCCGTCCCACGCCTGCGCGGGGCCGAACGTGTAGATGCGACGCGCGCCCTCGGTGAGCAGCCTGGTCGCGGCGGGAGTGAGCAGCCAGCGGGTGCGGCGGCCGACCTTCTCGGCGTTGAGCCAGCCGGCGTTGGATGTTCGCATCAGCGCCTGGCGCGTCGCCTTCTCCGCGACGCCGAGCCGTTCGAATGCGGCGAGGACCGCGCTCGTCCACGCGGTGCCGTCCCCGGGAAGTACGAACTCGCCGAGCAACGTGAACAGCATGCCCCGTGCCGATCCCGCCCCGGCCTCATGCCGGCGCGAGATGGCCGGCTGACCGTACACCGCCGCGGCCTGGACAGATTCCACTTACTGGCTCCCGTTCCGCATTGTCTCCGTAGCATAGGCGACGGCTTGCGGAACGGGAGCCCGATGGTTATTGCGTAATGGAGCCGAAGGTGACCGTGTCACCCGCCCAGGTATACGACTGGAACTGCACGCCTTCGCCGTAGGTCGTCGCGGCGACCATGTTGTGGCCGCCCTCGTAGACGCCCACGTGGTACACGTAGCTGTTCGGGTCGCTCGTCTCATGGAAGAACACCAGGTCACCCGGCTTCGCGTGACGGTGGCTCACCCGCTTGAAATCGAGGAACTGATCCTCAGCGGTGCGCGGAATGCGCTTGCCATGGCCGGTGTGACGGTAGACGTACTGGGTGAGGCCTGAGCAGTCGAATCCTCCCGGGCTCGTCCCTCCGTAGGAGTACGGGTCGCCCACCAGAGTCTTCGCCAGGTGCGCAGCCACCTGGTCGAAGGTCTGCCGGCGGTGCCGGCCGACGTAGGGCTTCTTGTGCGTGAGTTTGTGGATCTTGGACGCCGTGAGCGCGGCCGTTTTCTGCTGACCGCTCGTGGTCGCAGCGTGTGCGGTCCCTGCCATTGTGCCGAGAGGGACACTGATCGCCGCCGTGGCGAGTGCGGCATTAGCCAGCCAGTTGCGCCTCATCCTTAGGCGCCTCCGCGCCGCTCGGCGCGGACCCGGACATAGGTATCAGACCATCGGTGCAGAGTCGGGCTTGCCATCATTTCGTTCCTTTCATTCTTCGAGCCTTTTCTTCGTCCATCAGGGAAGAAAAGGCTCATTTCACGCTGCGTATTGAGTTGTATGCACGCGGCATTGCTCTTTCCCTTGTGCCGTACTTGCGTACCATCCGCAAGCGGCGCCTGTCTTGAACAAACGGATTCTTAGGTCCGCAATCACGGACAGATCACGCTTCGGTAAATGATCACCGCTTGATCGTTTCGTGATTGACCAATCACCATAAAGTCGCAGCTCAGAGGCCTGATGTTGAAGATCACGAGATGATTAAGGGGATGCCGAAACCGTTTGCTTACGTGTGGGATATGTCACAGTAACCTTCCGGTCATCTCGGGCAGTCCAACGAGAGGTCTGCGCCGTTACCGACCTGTGATTGGCGGGAACAGGCGAACTTGGTGTGACATGAGTGACTCATGTGACGAACGCGCGAGCGGACGATTCGTATTCACGGCATAACGGAGCGCGCATTACCCGACGTTCCCCCAGCCCATTTCCCGGGCGACTCGCGGGCCGTATTCTTCTGCCGGCTTTGATGTGCTTTGCAGCGCATCGCGGGTAGCTAGGCCGCCATGCGCCGTTTGCTCGTTCCGGTGGTGCTCGGCATGGTGGTCGCCATGGCGGGATGCCAAGGGATAAAGGTCAAGCTCGATACCAGCCCGACGAAGCATTCACCCAGTCACAGCAAGAGTCACAGCAAGAGCAGCCCGCGCGCCGTCCCGGGGGCGGGTCCTGTCTCCGCCGGGTCAGGCGCGCTGCGCGTCATCGCGGAGCCGCAGGCCGGGCTGAGCGCGATCTACAAGCTCATCAAAGGCGCCAGGTCGTGGATCGAGCTGACCATGTACGAGCTGCGCGACTCCACCGCGGAAGGCGACCTCGCCGCGGCGGCCAAGCGCGGCGTCGACGTCCGGGTAATCCTCGACGCGCACCTGGAGCGATCACGGAACACCGCGACCTATACCTTTCTGCGCGCGCACGGCGTGCACGTGACGTGGGCCCCGTCGGGCACCACGTACCACCAGAAGACTCTCACCGTTGACAACAGGACGTCGGTGATCATGACGCTGAACATGGTCTCGGCGGACTACGCGGACACCAGAGACTTCGCGGTCTTCGACACGAGCAGGGCCGACGTCGCCGCGGTCGTCGCGACGTTCAACGCCGACTACGCACACCGCAAGGTCAGCCCGCCGGACGGCGCCGACCTGGTGTGGTCGCCGACCAACTCCCAGGCCGCGATCCTCGCCGTCATCGACGGCGCCAGGCACACGCTCAGCATCGAGAACGAGGAGATGGCCTACTCGGTCATCATCACCGCGATCGAGAACGCCGCCAAGCGGGGCGTCAGCGTGAAGATCACGATGACCAGGGAAAGCTCGTGGGACAACGCGTTCACCGCCCTCACCAAGGCGGGCGCGCACGTGCGTCTGTACCGGAACAGCACCAAGGTGATCTACATCCACGCCAAGGCGGTGGTGGCCGACGCCGGCCTTTCCGACCGGCAGGTGTACCTCGGATCGGAAAACTTCTCGTTCTCCAGCCTGCGGCGCAACCGCGAGCTCGGCATCCGCACCACGAACAAGCCGGTGATCTCCGAGGTTTCCGCCGTGCTCGCCGCCGACTACGCGGGCGCGACACCGTTCTAGAAACGGTACAGAAGACGGGCGTCGCCGGTTCGTCCCGATGCATAGTCTTAGTCGGGAAATGTCGTTGTTCGGGTTTGTGCGATGGCGGGAATGGTGCTGACATGAGGGCGATCCGGTCGACGATCTCGGCTCTGGCGGCCGGGGCGGCGTTGACGCTGGCCGTGACGGCGTGCACGGGGAGCACGACGACCATCATCGAGCGGCCGGGCAGTACGCAGTCGCCTGGCAGCACGGCGTCGGGAAGCACCGGGACGGGCGGCACCGCGACCGCGACCGCCTCCCCCTCCGCCAAGCCGTCGCCCGCGGGCCCCGCGGTGACGATCACGCCGGGCGCGAGCGCGGCCGGCGCCGACCCGTCGAAGGGGATCACGGTCAGCTCGCCCAACGGCCAACTCGCCCACGTGACCGTCAGCACCTCCGGCGACCCGGTCACCGGCACGTTCGCGGCCGACCGCTCCTCCTGGCACAGCACGTGGGCGCTGAACATAGCGCAGTCCTACACGGTGACGGCCATCGCGGTCGGCAAGGACGGCGTGCGGACAACCAAGACAACCACGTTCCGCACGCTGCAGCCGACCGGCACGTTCAGCACCCACATCTTCGAGGGGTTCCAGCAGACCTACGGGGTCGGCATGCCGATCATGCTGACGTTCAGCTCCCCGATCCGGAACAAGGCCGCGGTCGAGCGGGCGATCGAGATCAAGACCAGCAAGCGGGTGTTCGGCGCGTGGTACTGGGACGGGACCCAGACGCTTGAGTTCCGGCCGCGCGACTACTGGCCGGCGCACTCCACGGTGTCGTTCACCGGGCACTTCGACGGTGTCCAGGCCGCGCCGGGACTGTACGGCTACCACACGCTGACGCAGACGTTCAACATCGGCGACTCGGTGATCGCGGTCGCGTCGACCAGGACGCACCGCACGCAGATCTACGTCAACGGGAAGAAGAAGTACGACTGGCCGGTCAGCACGGGCAAGACGGGCGACGACACGCCGAACGGCTCCTACCTGACGATCGAGAAGGCCAACCCGGTGCGGATGACAGGCCCCGGCTACGACCTGCTCGTCCCCTGGTCGGTGCGGTTCACCTTCAGCGGCGACTACTACCACGACGCGTACTGGTCGACAGGCCAGCAGGGGTTCGAGAACGTCAGCCACGGCTGCGTGAACCTCTCCCCCGCCAACGCGGAGACCTATTACAAGCTCGCCGTGCCCGGCGACCCGGTCACGATCAAGGGCAGCCCGCGCCCCGGTACCTGGGACAACGGGTGGACGGTGTGGTTCCTCACCTGGTCGCAGCTGCTGAAGGGGTCCGCCACCGGCCAGGCCGTGTCCGCCGGCCCGAGCGGATCGCAGTTCGTGAGCCCGTCGGGGCTGCCGAAGAGCGAGGCCAGCTACCCGCTTAGCACCGCCGAGCCCGGCAACGACATCTGACCTGGGCGCCGGGACTAAACGGCCGCCGGCGCCGTCCTCGCCCGGACCGCGGAAAGGAACGCGGCGTAGGACCAGGACAGGTTGGCGACCGACTTCTCGAAGCCGGTGACCGCGTCGCTCAGCTCCAGGTGGTCGCTGTGGTAGACGATGGCCTGGAGCATCTCGTCGCCCGCCGACCGCAGCGCCGCGGCCGCGTCAAGCGGTGGCGTCGCCGCGGTCACCCCGACTTGGGAGAGAAACGTGGCGCTGAGCGAGTCAGCCGGAACCGTTCTGGATGATGAGATCTTGGCGGCGAGGCGGTAGTACAGCTCGGCGAAGTTGGCTGTGCACAGCGCCCACGGGTGGTCGCCGGCCTGGTCGTCGGTGTCGCCGTCGTAGACGTCGCCCGGGTAGCGGCCGAGCATCGGGCCGAGTCCGCGCGCCGCGTCGGCGCCGTTGACCGGGTAGTAGTACTTCGACGCGGGGTCGGCCCACTGGGCGCGGAGGCTGGCCGCGGTGGCGAGCAGCCGCGGGTCGGTCACCGACTCGGCGCCGTAGATCGCGGCCTGGATGATGTCGATGTTGGGGTCGTAGGGAGCGCGGTAGTCCGACGGGACGGGCAGCACCGACTGGTACACCTCGCCATTCCAGTGGCTGTCGAGCGCGGAGATGAGCCAGCTGAGCGCGCCGGGCAGCCAGCCGGGCACGGTGAGGCCGATGGTGTTGGCGGCGACCGCCTGGAAGCAGCGCAGCTGCGCGGAGCGGGCGAAGAAGGAGTAGCCGTACTCCTCTTCCCACAGGTTGCAGGTCTGCCCGGAGTGGGCGGCGCTGAGGAAGTTCAGGTTCGCGTCGATGAGCTGCACCGCGATCGCCTGGGCGGGCGCGTCGAGCTGCCGGTACATGGCGAGCGCCGCCAGGGTCTGCAGGGCAGGGCCGTCGGTCTGGTTGGTCCACGGGCGCTGCGTGCCGTCGATGTAGAAGCAGGCGCGGTCGAAGTCGCCTGCCGACTGCTGGCAGGTGCGGGAGAACTGGATGTAGTCGATGAGCGGCTGGTTGTCGGGCAGCGTGCCCGCCGCGTACGCCCAGGCCAGCTCGAGCGCGACGATCGCCGCGTCGCGGGTCCAGTGGTACACGTAGTCCTGCGTGACGTGGGTTGCGCTGTTCTCCCAGGACGGTGAGGCGAGCACGCAACCGGGTACGGACACGATCCCGGGATTGACCGGGTCCTCGAAGACCAGGCCGTCGGAGGCGACGTTGCGGAACATCAGCCAGAACATGTACCGCGCGACCGTGGCCAGGTCCGTCTGCGCCACCGCGGGCTGCACGGAGCCGTAACTCAGTCTGCTCATCGCCGAACCCCCGTCCGCGGCCCTGGTTCCGGCACCAGGCTAACCGGCCGGATGCGGGGCGGACAGGGGGTTCGCGCGATGTTAACGCGGGGCTCAGCCGACGCTTGATGAACCCGGCTTCGGCGTCGCGGAGCCCGACGCGGACGAGCCGTTGCCTATCCTCTTGACCACCGAGCCGGTGCCTATCCGCTTGCCCGTGGTGTCGAACGCGGCCCACCCGGTCGGCCACAGGCCCTTGCCGATCCAGAACGCGAACAGCCGCTCGTTGCCGAGCGCGACCGGGGTCACCCCGACGGCGGTGCCGTCGGAGAGCGTGATCGCCAGTTCCGCTACCCCAGGCGCGGCCGAGCCGAACACCGGCGACGCGTCGGTGCCACCCCAGCCGCCGAGCACCTGCGTGGTGCCGAGCCTGGCGAGCGGCACGCACTCGAGGTCTCCTGGCGTGTAGGAGAAGCAGGTACCCCAGGGACCCTGGTAGGCGGTCTCCGCCCAGACGCGGCCGCCTTGCGTCCCGCCGCCGATGACGCCGTCCGCCCGCGGCGGCACGGCCTGACTCGACTTGAGCCACAGCCCGAATACCGGCAGGCCGTCCGGCGCGTCGAACGGGACCGCGGTCATGATCTGCCCGCCGTCCGCGCGCGGGCTGCCGAGATGCGCGGAGAGGCTGGCGACGGACATCGAGGCAGGTGCCAGCCACGCGACGTAACGGTGGCTTCGATAGGTGACGGGAATCAGCTTGAGCTCCTGGCCGTCGGTGAAGCGCAGGACGAGATAGGTGACATCGGGAGCGACCGCGCCGAGTGCGGCGTCGTACGTGGTCGTGCTGCCGCTGGCGTTGCCGGTGGCCCCGACGATGCCCGCCGGGTCGTGCGGCGCGTAGGCGACGAGCGACGCCAGGTCTGGCGCGCACGTCGACACCACCTGGCCGGCCGACCGCGCGGCGGGACCGGTGCCCGTCCCGACGAAGCCGGTGTAGCAGGCCTGGTCATGGGCGCTGAAGCTGCTGCTGATGGCGACGGACCACTGGGCACCGCCGATCGTCCCCCGCGCGATAACGCCGCTATTGGCGACGTCGGTGCCCGGCCTGCTGGTGATGGCCGGGTCGCGGTGCAGTGCTGCCGCGTGCGACGGCGACGGCGTCTGGCCCGTCACGGGCGGTGGCGACGCCGCGTTGCGCGTCAGCGCGGGATAGCCGGCCGCCACCGCCACAATCGCGACGGCGGACGCAAGCGCGGTGAGGCGGCGACGGTTGCGCAGCCTGCGGCCGCCGCGGATCGCCCGCTCCACCGGCGCATCGCCGAACGTCACCGAGCGCAGCGCCCGGTTCAGGTCGTCCTTGAGCTCGGTCATCGCCTGCCCCCTTCCACGATGTCCTGATCGCCGGTGGTGGCGTCCTTGCGCAGGGTGGCGAGTGCGCGGGACGCCTGGCTCTTCACGGTGCCGACGGAACAGTTCAGCGTGGCCGCGGTCTCCGCCTCCGACAGGTCGAGCCAGTAGCGGAGCACCACCACGGCGCGCTGCCGCGGGCCGAGCCGGTTCAGCGCGTCGAGCAGCGCTTGCCGTTCCTCTGGTCCCTGCTGGCCTGGCGCGGTGTGGCCGGCGAGCGCGCCCGCCAGGTCGCCGTGCAGGTCCTCGGGCACCCGGTGCTTGCGGAACCGCTTGCGGTTCTCGTTGATCAGGATGCGCCGCACGTACGCGTCCGGGTCGCCTGCCCGCCTGACCCGGCCCCACGACGCGTAGGCGCGGGCGAACGCGGCCTGAGCGACGTCCTCGGCGTGTCCCGCGTCGCCGGTCAGCGCGTACGCGAGCCTGACCATCGCGGGCCAGCGGCCGCGCATGAAGTCGCCGAACTCTGTGTCAGCAGTGGTGCTCACGGCCACCTCCTTCGCCAGTGAAGACACCGGTCAGGCTCGCTCGGGTTGCATGGCCTAGCAGAATTATCCGGAACGGGTGCGGTTTCCTCCATACGGCGAAACGCGGAAGCCCCCCGCCCGCGTGGCCGCGGACGAGGGGCTCCGTGTCAATGCCGGAGTGACTACCCGACGGTGTAGGAATACGGCAGGGCCACCACCTCGTCGGCGGCAATCTGGCCATACGGCGGTACGCCGCTCTGCAGCGCGTCCAGGTAGAGCGTGCCGGTGTGCACGGTGCCCGCGGTGCCGGACGGCGTGATCGTCACGTTGACCGTGACGGACTGCCCCGGCTGGAGCTCGACGGCCTGGTTGATGGCCGCACTGCCCGCCGCCGCGCTCGTCGCCAGCTGCTCGAAGTCGCCGGTCGCACTGGTCACGGTGCTGTCGAACGCCGCCGCCTTGACGGTCAGCGTGTCGGTCGCCGTGCCGTTTGCCTTGACGAGCGAGTTGAACGGTCCGCACTCGGTCGGCCCGACCGACCAGGCGCCCGAGGTCACCCAGCCACCGGACGGCGTGTAGGCCTCCGAGACCGACTTGGCGCACAGCGACCCCTTGGACAGGCCGGCCAGGCCGCTGTCCGGGTCACCGCCGGTCACGGTGGTCAGGTCCGTCATCGCGGGGATGGTGGAGGTCTGCTTCACCGCGACCGATGAGGTGTGCGTCGGCACGAAGTAGAACGCCTGGGTGGCGTTCGCCGACAGCGGCAGCGTCGTCTTGTTCGACGCCTTGGCGAACGCCGTGTTCGTGCCGAAATCGACCGGCGCCAGCGTCATGGTCGCTGACATGTTCGTCCGCGCGTCGAAGAAGTAGTCCTGCGGCGCGTTGGAGGTGTTGGTGATCGTCACCGGGACGAGGACCGGGGTCCCGCCGGCCAGCGTCTGCCCGCCTGCCGGCAGCGGCGTGGTGGGCACCGCGGTCGCCGCCGCGCTGGTGAAGGACACGATGCCCGCGTAGGAGTCGGACACCTCTGTCCCCGCGACCGGCTCGGCGAACGCGATGACCAGCGTCCACAGGCCGCCGACCGGGTTGAGCGCGCTGACGGTGAGCGTCGGGTTGGTGACGCCGACCTCGGCACCGGTCAGCGCGTAGTTCTGACCGTAGGCCACCGCGTTGCCGTCCGGCGCGACCAGGTAGGCGCCGATCACGTTGCCGATGCCCGGGTTGTTGTGCATCGCGAGCTGGACTGTGACCTGCTTGGTGCCCGAGGGGACGTTGAACGAGTAGTAGTCGCCGGTGCCGAGCGCGCCGCGGCCGTTGCCGCCGGTGAGCGTACCGGTGAACTTGCCGCCGGTGGCGACGTTGACCTGGGAGCGCACGATCACCGGGATCGAGGTCTTCCCCCCCAGGCTTGAGCTGACCACCAGCGAGCCGGCCGTGTCACCGGGGTTGGCCGGCGTCGTCAGGGTGAACTGGATGTTCCTCGACTGGCCGGGCGACAGGGTGAAGGGACCCGGCTGGACACTGCCGAACGAGATGAACTTCTCGCTCACCGCATGCCAGACGACCTTGCCGTTGTAGCCGCCTAGGCTTGCCGGGTAGCCGGAAGCGATCGCCGTCCACAGGCCCGCGGCCGGAGCGCGCACATCCACGTTGCCGTAGTTGCCCGCGCCCTGCGGCTCGGACTCGGCGGCCAGCTTGCCGTTCGGGTCCACCAGGGTGAGGTTGACCGGCAGGAAGGTGTTGTTCGGGTTCGAGGCGTACGCGATCGATACGGCGAGGCGACCCTGGCCCGCGGGAACGTGGAACTTGAATACCGCGTAGTTCACCTTGCTGCCAGTGTCCGCCGCGTACTGGTTACTCGCGGAGTCGCTCAGCGTCACGGTGCCGTTCCCGAGCACGGTGTCCGCGCCGAGTGCGCGGCCGGCCGCCTTGACCGTCTGCGCCTTCGTGCCCTCGTTGGTGAAAGTCACGAAGTAGTGCTTGACCACGCCCGGCAGGCTGTTGTCGGTGAGCTGGGCCGCCGAGACGGCCACGGTCGACCCGGTGCGGCCCGAGTGCCCGTAGGACTCGGCCATCTGGACGGCCTTGAGGCTGTTGAGCAGGCCGGAGCCCTGCTCTTGCGCCGGGGCGCCAAGGTCGGTGGCGGTGGACAGCAGGATCCGCTTGACCACGGCCGGGCTGGGGAAGCCGCCGTGAGTCTTCTTGTACGCCTGCATCACGAGGGCGGCGGCGCCGGACACGAACGGAGCGGACTCGCTGGTGCCGCCCGCCTCCTCGATCACGCTCGGCTTGCCGAGGTTGTTGGTGCACTCGGAGTACTTCGTGTTCGCGTCGCAGGAGGCCCAGCTCAGGTCGCCGGGCGCGACCAGGTTGACGGTCCCGCCCGCCTCGTTGAAGCCGGCGGAGCTGAAGGAGCTGATGTTGTTGTTCAGCCAGCCCTTGGACGCGAAGTAGCGCGCGCCGCCGATGTTGGCCTGGGCCATCGCCTGGAACTGCGTGGTCGCGCCGACCGAGATGACGTTCGGGTCGCTGGACGGCGAGCCGATGGTGTTCGCGGTGCCGGCGTCGCCGGTGGAGACGCTGACCACGACGCCGGCCTTGATGGCCGCCTCGTCGAAGATCTTGATCGCGTCGGCGGCGCTGTCCGGGAGCGCGTTGCCGCCGAACGACTCGTTGAGCACGTTCACCTTGGCGGTCTCGACCGCGTAGTTGATCGCCTGCGCGATCGTCGACGTGGTGGTCACGTAGGGGTGCGCCTGGTCGCCGGAGAAGACATCAAGGCCGACAAGGGAGGCGCCGGGTGCCACGCCCTGGATCTTGATGAAGCAGCCGCCGGGGTAGCCCTGAGCGGAGAAGCCATTGACGTTGTAGATGTTGGTGCCCTGCCCGGCGATGGTGTTCGCGTCGAGGAACGCCTCGCCGGCGGTGGTCGGCGCGGTCGGGCCGTCCCCGGTGAAGTCCTTGTAGGCAGTGAAGACCGAGGTGCCGTTCTTCCTGATGAAGTTCACGTTCTTCGGGTCCAGGCCGTCGGCGATGTACGCCACCTTGACGCCGGCCCCGGTGAAGCCGAGGGAATGTGCCGACTTGGTGCCAGTCAGCGCGAGGCCTTCCGGCACGGTCTGTGCCTTGCTCTTGCTCGTCGCGCAGGCGCCGGGGATGCTGTGCAGCGGAAGCGAGGTGGTGCGCGCGGGGCTCGCCGTCGCCGCGGGCTGCATGGCCGCCGGGTCCGTGATGGTGAACGTGGTGTCCGGGATCACCGCCGCCACCGCGGGGTCCGCCGCGAGGCGCTGCGCCTCAAGCGCCGAGACGGTGGCCGAGAGCGAGTTGACCAGGGTGAACTGCTTGATGTGCTTGGCGGCCACTTGCTGCAGTTCGCCGACGAGCGAGGACTGGTTCGCCTTCACCGCGGCCGTCCTGCTGGTCACCGCGGCCGAGCTGCTCACCGGCACCTGGGCGGCCTGGCTCTTCATGATCACGATCACTGGCTTGTCGACGTTCTGCGACAGCTTCGCGACCTGCGCCGACGTCAGCATTGTCACGCCGGTGCTGCCCGCCGAACCCGCGCTGACCGCGCTGGCGATCGCCGGGATTCCGCCGGCGAGGGCGGCTGCGGCGGCCGACACGGCCAAGACGGACAAGAGCCTGCGTTGTGCCATGTTCTCCTCGTCCCCGGAACAGCGGCGTGATCAGCCGCAACCCGAGCGACGCTAACAGACCTGTCGCCGCGGGGTCGGAGGAACCTTGGTCACAAATTAGTAACCCAGAAGATTTCTCAAAACGCCGCAATGACGCCGTATTCGCCGGGGAAAGTTCCTAATAACTTCTTTACTATTGCTCCCGCCCGGCCGGTCATCGCACGCACTGGCGGACCCCCGATGGTGGGTTTCCTGGTGAGAGGATCGGACCATGGATCTCGAGCTGACCGGGAAGCGTGCCGTCGTCACCGGCGGGAGCAGGGGCATCGGGCTCGCCATCGCGCGGGCACTGGCGGCCGAGGGCTGCGACGTCGCGCTCATCGCCAGGGGCACGGCGGCACTGGACGCGGCGGCCGGGGCGCTCACCGCCGCCTCCGGGCGCACGGTGATCGGCGTCCCGTGCGACACCGGGGACGATGACGCGGTCGCCGCGATGGCGGCGGAGGTGAACCGCCGTCTCGGCGGAGCGGACATCCTGGTGAACGCGGCGGCGCGGCCCAACACCGGGGCGGTCGTCGGCATCGACGGGTTCGACGCGGCCGAGTTCGGCGAGCAGGTCAACGTGAAGGTGCTCGGCTACCTGCGCTGCGCACGGGCCTTCGTACCCGGAATGCGGGCGGCCCGCTGGGGGCGGATCATCAACATCAGCGGGCTTGCCGCGCGGTCGACAGGGTCGGTCACCGGGACGGTGCGGAACGTGGCGGTCGCGGCGCTGACCAAGAACCTGGCGGACGAGCTCGGCAGGGACGGGATCAACGTGACTGTGGTGCACCCAGGCGTCACGGTGACGGAGAAGACGCCGCAGATCCTCGCCGGGCGAGCCGAGCGCGCCGGGGTGTCCGTGGCGGAGGTCGAGCGGCAGATCGGGGCCTCGGTCTCGATCGGGCGGATCGTCACCGCCGATGAGGTCGCCGCCGTCGTCGCGTTCCTCGCCTCGCCGAAGAGCGTCGCGGTCAACGGCGACGCGATCACCGCCGGCGGCGGCGCGGTCGGGCTCATCTACTACTAGCTGGCCTGGTGACGCGGAGCAGCCGGACGCTTACGATACCGGTATGAGTCCGCTATCAGGGGTCCTTGGCGAGGCGTGGGCGCTGTACCGGCGGCATGCCGCGCACTTCATGGTCATCTCCTTCTCCATCTACCTCGTGATCGCCGTCATCAACGCGCTGCTGAGCTGGGGGCTCGGCGCGTGGGGCGCGTACATCGGGCTGATCTTCACGATGTTCGGCGTCTTCCTGCTGCAGTCGGCGCTGGTGCTCGCCGTGCAGGACGTCCGCGACGGGCGCGTCGACCTTGACCTGCGCGCAACCATCTCGTCCGCGCTGCCGTTCCTCGGCTCGGTCGCGGTGGCCTCGATCCTCGCCAGCATCGGCATCGGGATCGGGTTCATCCTGATCATCGTGCCCGGCCTGATCCTGCTCACGTTCTGGTCGCTGATCATCCCGGAGATCGTGATCGGCCGCGCGGGCGCGCTGGAGTCGTTCGGCCGCAGCTGGCGGACGGTGAGCGGATACGCGTGGAACGTGTTCGGCGTGTACATCCTGGTGTTCCTGATCCTGATCGCGATCGACATCGTCCTGGGCGCGGTCCTGCGCACCCTGCCATACGGCTGGCGGAGCTTCATCTCCTCCCTGGTGTCCGGCGGGCTGGTGGCCCCGTTCGTCGCGGCGGTCGTGACGCTGGTCTACTACCGGCTCACCGCCGCGCACGGCCAGCGGGCCGAACCCGGCGCAGGCCCCGGTTACGGCGCCAGCGCCGGCGGCTGGCCAGGCACCGACCAGGGCAGCTGGCCCAGCGACGGCCCGGGCCCGGCCGACCCGTCCTCCTAGTTCGCACAGTCGTCGGCCCAGGCCCGCACGCGCCGGTGCGGCGCGGGTCGTTTGGCTCAGGACAGCAGGGGCTGGACCTGCTCGGCGGTGAAGCGGATAAAGGCGACTGGGTCCTTGTCGTCCGGGGCCGGGTGCAGGATCACGCGGTCCGCGCCGAGGCCCGCCCAGAAGCGGACCGCGTCGGCGACTGCGTGCGCGTCGCCCGCGACCGAGGCGCTGGCGCCCCGGTCCAACGCCGCAAGCCGCGCGGCGGCGTCCGGGCCGGTGACGGCCTCGAGGTAGACGACGATCTGGTGCGGGCCCGTGCGGCCGGCCTCGGCGCGGGCGCGGTCAATGGTTTCCAGTGCGGCACGCGTCCGGTCCGGCGTGGTCCCTGAGTCGAGGATGGTCCCGTCGGCGTGCCTGCCACTCACCTCGAGGGTGCGCGGGCCGGCCGCCGCGGAGAACACGGGGACGGGCGCGAGCGGCGGTAGGCCAAGCGTCACGTCGTCAAGCGTGACGTAGCGGCCGGCTGTCGTCACCGGCTCGCCGCGCAGCAGCGCGCGCAGCGCGGCCAGGTACTCGCTCAGCAGGGTCACCGGCGAGGCGGCACGGGCGCCCACCTGGCCCATCCAGTCCTGCACCCCATGGCCGACGCCGACCGTGAACCGGCCGGGGAACATCCGCTGCACTGCGGCCGTCTCCATCGCGGCGAGCGCCACATTGCGCAGCGGCACGGGAAACACGCCCACCCCCACGTGCAGCCGGTCCGTCCAGGCGAGGAGCGCGGACGCGACCGACATCCCGCCGCCCCAGAAGCAGTCCTCCCACAGCCACAGCTCAGCGAGCCCGGTGTCCTGCGCCACGCGCGCCACCTCGCGCAGTTGCTCCGGTGGCACCTGAGGAAGGCATGTCGCCCCAAGAATCGTCATGCGCCCATCGTGCCGGAGCGGCCGGCTCGCGAATACATCAGGCCCGATCCCGTCGCGCCGCGGAACCCGGCATGCCGGCTACCATCACCGTCCCGGCCGCGCCGCAGCAGCCCGCGGATCAGAATGTCACTGATCCGCGGGCCGTCGTGTCCGCTTACTACGGCGATATCGAATCAGGCGACTACGAGCAGGCATATGCGCTGATCGGCGATGGCGCAACGACCGGGCAGTCGTATCAGGACTTCGTCGCGGGGTTCTCGTGCACGGGCGCACAGGGCGTATCGGATCGGAGAACTGGGAATCAGGCGATCAGGTCAACTTCGATCTGGCGGCCACCGATAGCCGCAACGGCGTCACGCGGCAATACACCACTGACACCGTTCAGAACGGGATCATCGTCGCCGCAGACGTGGTGCAGACAAGCTGAGCGCGCGTGCAATTGCGCGCGGATAAGGCGGGGGCCGCTTGGCCAGAGGCGGGCGCGTACGTTTATGGTGGCGCGATGGCCGAGTCGTACAGCTCCCGGCTGTGGGAGAGCATCAGCGATATCTACAGCGCGATCCTGGCGCACCCCTTCATCACCGGGCTAACCGACGGGACACTGCCCGAGCAGTCATTCGCGTTCTATGTGATGCAGGACGCGCTTTACCTACGCGAGTACGCGCGGGCCCTAGCGGCGGTGGCCAGCCGCGCGCCCACGGCGTCCGCGATGCGCATGTTCGCCAGTCACGCTGCGGAAGCGATCGCCGCGGAACTCGAACTGCACACCACTCTCCTCGGGGAACTGGGAATATCCAAAGAGGACGCGGCGCGCGCCGAGCCCGCGCCGACCAATCTCGCCTATACCAGTTACCTTCTCGCCACTGTCCGCGGTGGCAGCTACGCGGAAGGCGTCGGCGTCGTCTTGCCGTGTTACTGGATCTACTCAGAGGTCGGCAAGGAACTTCTCCGCCTTGGCTCACCCGATGCTCGCTATCGGCGATGGATCGCGACCTATGGCGCCGAGGAGTACGGTCAGGTCGTCGCCGAGGTGATCGCCGAGCTTGACCGGGTTTCCCTGGGCCTTTCGGCGGAAGAGAATGCCAGTGTACGCCGGCACTTCAGGACGACGAGCCGCTACGAGTGGATGTTCTGGCAGATGGGTTACGCACAGGAATCCTGGCCTCTCTGAGAGCAGCGGCAGCTCTTAACCATTGCGGTGCGATTGCAGTATCACGCGCAGCGACTCACCACCTTTGTGAGTTATGACGCATCACTTAGCCCGTCCATGCGTTATGATTGCTAGTGGCTCAGCGCTAGCACAAAGCCCGGCAACCGGATGCGGGGCACCGGTATTTACCAGTCTTGTGTGGGAGACGGGGTGGCGTCCTCCTGGCGCGTTACGGTTCAGCTATCGCTTATGATGGCTGTCGATACCAGGAAAGGCGGATTCCGAAGTGGCCCAAAAGATCACAACACTCTTCATAGACGACATTGACGGCGGGGCAGCTCAGGGGACCGTACGGTTCGCCCTTGACGGCACGGAATACGAGATCGACCTCAACGAGAAGCACTCTGAAGAGCTTCGGTCCGCACTCGGAAAGTACGTCAGCCACGCTCGCAAGGTCGGCGGCGGAGCACGCCGCGGCGGTCGCGCCGCAGGTCGGGCTGGCCGGGGGGCCGGCTCCGCGCTGAACACGACCGAAATCAGGAACTGGGCTCGCGAGAACGGCTTCGACATTAAGGATCGTGGCCGCGTCCCGGCGGAGCTGGTCGCGAAGTACCAGGCCGCCACGGGCAAGTAGCACGTCAGTAGAAAGCGTATTTCTACCTGCTACGCGCCGATCACAGCTCCTGAAAAGGAGTAAACGCCCCCGGCGTCATCGCCGGGGGCGTTTTTCTACGGCCAGATCGCGAAGGCGTAGCGCTTTCAGGCGTAGGCGGATAGCCCGCCGCCCTCGGGTGCGGCAGCGCTATCGTCCTCTTCTTGCTTCGCTTTCGGCTCGCTCGCTTCGCTTTCCGCGTCGTCCGTCACGGCGTCGCTAGGCGCCTCGTCGGTCTCGGCAGACGTGCCGGGACCCGCGGGCGGCCAGCCGTAGCCGGAGAATGCCGGCATTGCCGGATGACCGGGCTCGGTGAAGAGCCATGCACACGATACGAGCAGGGAAATCACGAACACAAAGAACACCCAGAAGATAGGCGTGACCCCGGCGGAGATGGACAACCCCACGGCCTGAGCCTGCGCCGAGGAGATGCCGAACAGCGTGGGCGACACCGGCTGGCTCACCTGAATCAGCGCCGAGACCGCCTGCGCGGCCAACGGCACAATTGCGCCGGCGAGCAGCAGCGCCCCGCGCCGCGGCGTGCGCGACAGCGCGGCGAGCGCCGCGATCACGACGATCGCGACCATGACGGCGACGTCCCCGGCGACCACAAGGCCCGGGTAGTGGCTGGTGAACGCGTTGCCCTCGGTGATCGTCTGCGACGTTCCCGTCGCCGCGGCAACCAGGGTGTAGCTGTCCCACGACGGGAAGAACGCCGCCGCGGTGCCGATGGCGGCGAGCACGAGCAGCGCCAGCGGGCCCACGTGCTTCCGTTTCGGCCTGGCCGGCTGCAAGACCGGCGCGGGCTGGCCGGCCTGCGCAAGCTGCGCATCCGCCGCGGGCTGGCCAGCCTGCGGCTCCTTGATGGCGAGCGCGAACGCGGAGCCAACGGTGCAGGCGAGCCAGCCGAGCAGGCTGATCACCAGGCCGGAGCCGGCCGAGACGCCTGCCTGGGTCGCCTCACCGAGGTCGGCGAGGAAGAGCCCGAACGTCACCACGCCGAGCCCTAGGCCGAACAGCGCGCCGAGCCGCGCGGTGGCGGGGCGTGCCACGCTGAGCGCGATGAGCGCGGCGCTCACCGCCCAGCCGATCACGTAGCACAGGTGTAGGACGACCTGATCCGGCTGCGCGAGCAGGCTCTTTGATGCCTGGCCCGGCGTCGCGAAATACGCGGGGAACAGCCCGGCGAGTCCGAGGACCACACCCAGGACGAGCAGCCCCTCCCCCACGAACAGCGCGACATTGCCGCGCGGCCGCAGCGGCAGCCCGCCGCGGGGTCGCGATCCCGACCCCTTCAGCCAGGACGACTTCCGCTCGCGGGCGACCGGCTCAATGGTGCCTGGCGCCTCGATCGTGGCGAACCGCCCCCAGGCCTGCTGCCAGCCACTCGGATTTTCTGGCCACCGGTCGACGGGGGCCTCGTACGGCGCGCCCACCGCCCAAATGCCGTAAAAGCGCTTGCCGCGCCCGATCTCATACTTCTCGCCGCGGTGCGAGATGATCGCCTTGTCAGGCACGATCCAGCCTCCACGCTCACGCCTAGTTCGCTAACGAAGCCGACGATAGGCGCCGGAACTGGAGGTTCCCTGAAGGCCGCCTCAAGACAACCATAGCCGCGGAGGCGGTCTGGGCTATGGACCGCCTGCCACCCGCACCACCATGCCGTAACCTCAGCGCAGCGCGGGGGGCGGCGCGCCTTCTGCGCCGTCCCCCCGTGGGGGGGATATGGGGGGGCGAAGCCCTCCCATGCCAGGGGGTGCAGGGGGGTCGTCCCCCCGCAAGCAATACAGCACATGGACGGGGCCGTCGCCCTTGCCGATGTCCGCGAGGCCGTTGGCCACCGCGTCGCTGGCGATGGCGGAGGCGCGCCTGGCGGCGTCCGCCAGCGGCAGCCCGGCGGCGAGCCCCGCGGCAAGCGCCGCGGAGTGGGTACAGCCGGCGCCGTGGGTCGCCGCGACCTCGTGACGCGGCACGGGAATCGTCAGGTGAGTCCGCCCGTCGAAGAGATGGTCGGCGGGTATGGCCCCGTGCCCGCCGGTCACCAGGGCGGCGCCCGCGCCCATCTCCACGAGCCGCTGCGCGAGCACGGCGCGGTCCTCGGTGTCCAGGCCGGTCAGCGCCTGCGCCTCGGGCAGGTTCGGTGTCACCACGGTGGCCAGCGGGAACAGCAGGCCGGTCAGCGTCGCGACCGCCTCGGGCAGCAGCAGCCGGCTGCCCGAGCTGGCGACAAGCACCGGGTCGACCACCAGCGGCAGCCCGCGGCCCGTCAGCTCGTCGGCCACCGCCTCGATGATCGCGGAAGAGAACAGCATGCCGGTCTTGACCGCGTCAGCGCCGATGTCATCGAGCACCGCCCTGATCTGATCCCGAACGAAATCGGGTGACTGCTCGGCGATCGATGTCACGCCCAGGGTGTTCTGCGCGGTCAGCGCGACAATCGCGGTCATGCCGTGCGCACCGCAGCGCGCGAAGGCCTTGAGGTCGGCCTGGATTCCCGCACCGCCGCCGGAATCGGAGGAGGCGATGGAAAGCACGCGAGCGATCACGCGGTCACCCCGGCGGCGGGCCGCGGCAGCTCCGGGCTCGACGCGACCGCGTGCCAGCGGCGAGGTATGCGCCCTGCCTGGTACGCGGCCCGGCCCGCCTCCACCGCCAGCGCCATCGCGACCGCCATGCGCTGCGGGTCGGCGGCGCGGGTGATCGCGGACGCGATCAGCACCCCGTCGCAGCCGAGCTCCATGGCGAGCGCCGCGTCGCTCGCGGTGCCGATGCCCGCGTCCAGGATCACCGGGACCCCGGCCCGCTCGACGATCATCGCGATGTTGTGCGGGTTCCTGATGCCGAGGCCGGACCCGATCGGCGCGCCGAGCGGCATCACCGCGGCGCACCCCGCCTCCTCGAGGCGGATCGCGAGCACCGGGTCGTCGTTGGTGTACGGGAGCACGGTGAAGCCGTCCGCGACGAGCAGCTGCGCCGCGTCGAGCAGTTCCACCGGGTCGGGCAGCAGGGTGATGTCGTCGGCGACGACCTCGAGCTTGACCAGGTCGGTCTCCAGGGCCTCGCGGGCAAGCCTGGCGGTGAGCAGCGCCTCCGCGGCGGTGTGGCAGCCTGCCGTGTTCGGCAGGACGGCGACGCCTGCCTGCTGGATGGTCCCGATGAGCGACCCCTGGCCCGTGTCGCCGACCCGGCGCATGGCGACCGTGGTCAGCTCGGTGCCTGAGGCGGCGAGGACCTTGCCGAGCACCTCGAGCGACGGCGCTCCGCCGGTGCCGACGATGAGCCGCGATGACAGCGCGCGGCCTCCCAGGTGCCATGGTTCGGTGGCGGGCGTGGGGACGAACGAACTCTCGTCTTCTGACGTACAAGGTCGCTGATTCGTGGCGGCAGGGTCAGAAGAAGAGAGTTCGCAGTTCGGTGTGGTCATTGTGCTGTCAGCCTCCCTGGACGGCGGTGACGACCTCGACTACCGCGCCGTCGGCGAGCGGGGTGTCCGGCCACGCGCGGCGGGGGACGACCTCGCCGTCGACGGCGGCGGCCACCCCGCGGGCGGACGGGACGATCGCGGTCACCAGCGCGGCGAGCGTGGTGCCTGCCGGGCATTCGCGCTGGTCTCCGTTGACGGTGAGCTTCATGCTGTTATCTTCCGGAATCGGCCGGGCGTGAACGGCAGCCAGGCGGGGTGCGGGTCCTGACCGCACAGCAGGGCGGTCACCGCGTCGGCGGTGCCGGCCGACAGCAGAATGCCGTTGCGGTAGTGGCCGGCCGCGATGAGCGGGCCGCCGTCGCCGGCCAGGCCGAGGATGGGGCCGTTGTCGCTGGTGCCGGGCCGTAGCCCGGCGCTCGCCTCGGCGAAGACCAGCTCGCTGACCGCGGGCACCGCGGTGGTCGCGTCGCGAAGCAGGTCGTGGACGGCGCCGGCGGTCACGTCGCGGTCGTCGCGTTCCTCCTGGGTGGCGCCGACGACGAGCTCGCCGTCCATTCTCGGGACCAGGTAGAGGTCGTGGCCCTGGACGATGGCGCGCACGGTGTGCGTGAGGATGTGCGGCAGGTTTCCCGGATGGCGCAGGCGCAGGATCTGGCCCTTGACCGGGCGGATCGCCTTCCTGACCTCGTCGGGGAGGCCGTCGATGGCCCGGGTCGCGTGGCCGGCCGCGACGACGACGTGCCTTGCGGTCAGTTTTTTAGTCGCGGTGCGCAGCGTGGTTCCCGTTACCTCGGTTGCCTTGTCCTTGATCGTCGCGACGCCGGCGCGTGCGGCCGCCTGGCGGAGTGCGGCCAGGTAGCGGCGGTTGTCGACGGACAGGTCGCCGGTGGCGAGTACCCCGCCGCGGGTGGACGGGGCGAGGAACGGCTCGCGCCTGCGGCATTCTCTGGCGTCGAGGCGTTCGGCCTTGAGCCCGATCGAGTGCCGGAAGTCGGTGAGGCGGTCGAGTGCGGCCAGGTCGCCGTTGTCGTAGGCGACGGCGAGGGTGCCCTCGGTGCGCAGGCCCGTGGTGGTGTTCGCGGCCTGCTCCAGTTCGGCGTTGAACGAGGGGAAGCGGTCGATGGCGTGCAGGTTGAGATTGAGCAGGTCTTGCTCGCCGAAGACGGACTCCGATACCGGGCCGAGCATGCCGGCCGCGACCAGGCTCGCCCTGTCGCTCGTCCGCGGATCGTCGTTTACCGGGTCGCCGCCTCCGGGGTCGACCAGGATGACTTTCAGGCCGGTCCTAGCGGCGCGCCAGGCGATAGCGGTGCCGATCACCCCGCCGCCTGCGACAATGACGTCCGCGTCCACGCGCGCGCTCCCTTCGCCGGCATTACCCGGATCAGGTTCGACGGTCGGAGGCCCCGTGCCTCCCTCTCAGCCCTTTGGCGGGCTCCCGTGCTTTGTTCACCTCAGTCTAACGCTGGCGTCCGATATGCCCGGAAGCGGGCCGCTTGGCTCGGTTGGCTCGCTTGGCTGCTGCTCATTTGGGGTCGGGTGCCGGCCGGCCACCGAGGAGTGCCACGGCGGTTGCTGCTGCCCTGGTGCCGGCTGCCGCGGCGGCCCTCAGGCTCGCGCCCGCGAGCCAGGCGGCGAGGAAGCCCGCGCAGAAGGCGTCGCCGGCTCCCGTGGTGTCGCGGACGAGCGCCGGGACGGCCGGGACCGTGACCGGCTCGGTCTCTCCGGCGGCGGCGACCACCGCGCCGTCCGGGCCCAGCTTGAGTGCGACCACGCCGTAGTGCCGTGCCAGCTCCGCGGCGAGGCGTACGGGGTCCGCCATACCCGGGTCTGGCTGGCCGGCGCCTGGGCGGCGGCCGATCCCTGGGCCGCCGCCGATCCCTGGGCGGCCGCCGGTCCGTGGCTGCCGGCCGGCGAGAACGACGGCCTCGTCGTGGTTCGGGAAGCAGACGGCAGCTGTTGACGTCCAGCCGAGGAACTCGCCTGGACCGAGGGCGCCGAGAAACGCCGCCGAACCTGGGTCGACGGTGAACGGGATGCCGCGGCGCCCGGCCTCGGCGATGAGGCCTCGCGCGACCGCGCGGGTGCCCGGCTCGAAGAGCGTGTAGCCGGTGAGATGCAGCAGGTCAGCGCCGTCGAGCAGCGTCGCGGGCGCGTCCGCCTGACACAGGTTCAGGTTCGCGCCGCGTGAGGTGATCATGGTCCGCTCGCCGTCCGGCCCGGTCAGCACGACGATCGAGCCGGTGGGAGTGGACTCGTCGGCCGCCAGGTGCGGCTCGACGCCGAACCGCGCAAGTTCCTGCCGGTGGAACGCGGCGTCGGCCAGGCCGGCCCGGCCGACGAACGCGACGTCCACCCCGAGCGATGCCAGCCACGCGGCCTGGTTGGCCGCCGAGCCGCCCGCCCGCGTCCTGATCGTCGCCGTGTTGTCTTCGCCGTGCCGCAGCGGCCCCCGCACCACGGCCAGAATGTCGTTGATCACGTCACCGACAACCAGGACCCTCGGCATGGACACGAGCGTAGCGGCGCGGGCCTATGCCGTGGACGTGCCACGATAGGGGCGTGACGACTGATGTGCGGACGCGGCTCGCCGCCGCGCGGCTCTACCTGTGCACGGACGGGCGGCGTTCAACTGAGGATCTCGCCCCGTTCCTCGACGCGGTGCTGAGCAACGGGGTGGACATCGTCCAGCTCAGGGAGAAGGGCTTGGAGGCGGGCGAGGAACTAGCGCTGCTCGAGGTGTTCGCCGCCGCGTGCGCCAGGCACGGGACGCTGCTCGCGGTCAACGACCGGGCCGATGTGGCCCTCGCGGCCGGGGCGGACGTGCTCCACCTCGGCCAGGACGACCTGCCGGTCCCCGTGGCGCGGCGGATCCTCGGCCCCGGGCCGGTGATCGGGCGGTCGAGCCACAGCCCTGAGCAGGCGGCGGCCGCGGCGATCGAGGAAGGCGTGGACTACTTCTGCGCCGGGCCGGTGTGGGAGACGCCGACCAAGCAGGGTCGGCCTGGCACGGGAACGGGGCTGCTCACGCACGTGGCCGGACTCGGCGCCGCCCGCCCCTGGTTTGCGATCGGCGGGATCAGCTTCGACCGGCTCGGCGCGGTGCTCGACGCGGGCGCGACCCGGGTCGTCGTGGTGCGGGCGATCACCGACGCGGCCGACCCCGGCGCCGCGGCGGCCGCGTTCGCCAAGCGGCTACGCGATAGCTGACCGGGGCCGCCATCGAGGCGGCCAGAATCTCCGCCGCCGCGCCACTCGTTTGTCTAGGTGACGACCACTTTCCGCGTCTTTGCATACCCGGTGACCACTTTTGTGGCCGTTATGACCGGAATGTGTGGTCGCCAGCTAAGTAAAGATGAAAGTGCCGGGTCAGGTGGCCGGGGCGCGACGTGGCTAGGCGTCGCGGAGGCGGAGGACGGCGGCGCCTAGGGCTAGGGCGCCGGCGGCCCACAGTGCGGTGACGCCCAGGCCCTGCCACGGGGTGAGCGGCAGCGTGTCCACTCCCCTGGTGACCTGGATGTACAGGCCCGCGGTCATCGGGGAGAGCTGTGCCAGGTGACGGGCGAGCACGTGGTCGGGTATGACGAGTGAGGCGATCGGCAGGACGAGCAGCACGCCGAGGACGGCGCCGATGCCGGCTGCCGAGTCGCGGAGGGCGGCGGTCACGCCGAAGGCGAGCAGGGCGATCAGCGTCAGGTAGAGCACGGAGCCGCAGGCGGCGCGCAGGTCACCCGCGTTGCCCAGGGACATGGGCAGGTAGCCGTTGGCCGCCGACAGGCCTTTGCCCGGCAAGATCAGCCAGCCGGCGAGCACCGAGCCGCCCACCGCGAGCAGCGCGGCCGCAACGGCCGCCGCGGTGGTGACCAGGGCCTTGGCGGCGTAGGCGGTGAGCCGGCGTGGTGTCGCCATCAAGGTGACGCGGATCATCCCGCTGCCGTACTCGCCGCCGATGGCGAGGACCGCGATCAGGGCGATGATCACCTGGCCGAGCAGGACGCCGGTGAGGCTGAGCTTTGCCGGGTCCGCGCCGGTTGCCGCGGCGGCGCAGGCGCCGTTCCCCGGCGGGCAGTGGTAGGCGGCGGCCGCCGCCGCGCTCACCGCGATGGTGAGCGCGGCCGCGGCGAGCAGCAGCCACCAGCTGCCGGCCACGGTGCGGAACTTGGTCCACTCCGCGTGCAGCGCGCCGTTCACGAGGACACCTCGCTGGCGCTCGGAGTCCGCATTCGCGGACGCACCGTACTTACCGATTCGCTCGCAAGCTCGCTCATGCGTCCCTCCTGCGCAGCAGGTAGGCGGCCAGGGCGAGCGCGGCCGCGGTCCACGCGGCGAGCACCCCGAGGCCCGCGAGCGGCGACAGCGGGAAATACCCGGAGAAGGGTGCGTAGAACATGCTGACCTGGCCGTAGGCCGGGTACGGCTGCTGCAGCGCGAACCCGGCGGCCGGCAGGATCCGCAGCAGCCAGTCACCCGCGGCGAGCGGCACGGCCGCGAATACGGAGAGGAAGTACGGCAGCACGATCACCACGACGGCGACCGCGATCGTGGCCGCGCTGCGGCGCACGATGGTGCCGATCGCCAGGGCAAGCACCGCGAACATGGCGGTAAGGATGCCGGTGCCGACGATCACCCTGGCCTCGGCCATTCCGGAGACGGGAAACGCGTAGTAGCCCCTGGCCCTAGTGATCGCCTCGCCGGCCAGCACCGCGACACCCGCGCCAAGCAGCCCGGCGACGAAGCCGACGGCGGCCACGACGACCGACTTGGCCGCGAGCACCCGGCCGCGGGAAGGGGTCGCCGCGAGGGTCAGCCTGATCAGCCCGCGCCGGTACTCGGCGGTGACGAACAGGGCGGCGACCACCACGATCGCGATCAGGCCCGCGAAGGTGCCCACCAGGTAGTCGCTGACGGTGACCGCGGGGTCCGCCTGGCCGCCGTGCCCGGCCGGGATCGGCGCGATGTCGCCCTCGCCGGTGAGCGTGAACGTGGGCGACGTCCCGCCCGTCTGGTGATACCCGACGACCCCGGCTATCTCGGGAAAGCCGACGTAGTGTCCGGTCCATGGCCCCGCCGTCCAGCCGTCCGCCACGGCGAGGTGGTCGAAGACCGCGGTATCCCAGGTTGGACCGCCGCCGCTGCTGGTCCCGCCGCCGAAGCCCTCGCCGGTGTGCCTGGAGTCGGGCGACGCGGCGAACGGGCCGACCCGCACGGTCGACGAGAGGCCGGAAAGCGTCACGGAACCGACGCGCGACCAGCGCGCGCCGTCGGCCGAGTCGTAGCCGGTAATCACGTCGCCAGACCTGGTCAGCCGCAGCCAGCGCGGGTTCGCCGGCCCGACCGTGCCGGTCATCCCCGCGGTGTCGCCCGTGTAGTTCCACTGCATGCGCACGCCGTGCCCGCCGGCGACCATGATCGCCGCGTATGCCGAGCCCTGGGTGAGGTTCTCCTTGATGATCAGGCCGGCCTTGGCCCACTCTTCGACGCCGGGAACGGTGCCTGACCCGTCGCTGCTGACGGGCACGTCCCGCGACGACACATGCCCGGTCAGTGACGACACCCGGGCGGTGATGCTGCCGTCACCGGTGAACGGCTGGCCGACGAAGTAGAAGCTGTCGGACACCGGCTCGCCGTTCGGGCCGAGCGTGAAGGAGATGCCCTGCTGGCATGAGCCGCTGCCCTGCTGCCCGGCGGTGCCGACCCCCTGGCAGGAGCTCTGCCCGCCGCTCGAGGCGAGGATGCCGAGCCCAGCCGTGGCGAGCACCGCGACGAGCGCGCCGATCACCCAACCGCGGACGGTGCGGAACTTGGTCCACTCCGCGCGAAGCGCGTGCCCGAATCCGTCACGGCCGGCGCTGGCCGGCGAGCGGTACGGTGCGATCGTCGTCATGACGAGGCCCCCGCCCGGAACTCCACCGCGTCCGCGATCCTCGTGAGTTCCATGTAGGCCTCCTCGAGGGTCGCCCGGTGGGCGCTCACCTCGCTGAACGGGACCCGGTCGGCGGTGAGAGTTGCCACTACCCGTTCGGAGGAGAGCCTTGCGATGGTCAGGACATCCGGCGCGGTCGCGGCGACCTCAGCCCCCGCATTGGCGAGGACGCGCATCGCGTCGGCGCGGGCGGTGGTGCGCAGCTGCACCCGCTCGCCGGAGGCGGCGGCGATCAGGTCGGCGACGCTGCGGTCGGCGATGACCTTGCCGCGACCGGCCACCACCAGGTGGTCGGCGGTGTCCTGCAGCTCGCTCATCAGGTGGCTGGAGACGAGGACGGCGCGGCCCTGCGCGGCCAGGTCGCGCAGGAACGTGCGCATCCAGGCGATGCCCTCGGGATCCATGCCGTTGAACGGCTCGTCCATCATCAGCACCGGCGGGTCGCCGAGCAGCGCGGCCGCGATGCCGAGGCGCTGGCGCATGCCGAGTGAGTACCCGCCCGCCTTCCGCTTCGCCACGGCCGCGAGGCCGGTCAGGCCGATGACCTCGTCCACGCGGCCGGCGGACAGGCCCTGGGAGTGGGCCAGCCACAGCAGGTGGTTGCGCGCGCTCCTGCTCGGCTGGAGGGCGGCCGCGTCAAGAAGCGCGCCGAGCTGGCTGAGCGGCTGCCGCAGCCGGCGGTATGGCTTGCCGTTGACCAGGGCCGTGCCCTCGTCGGGTGCGTCGAGGCCGAGAATGACGCGCATCGTGGTCGACTTGCCGGCGCCGTTCGGCCCGACGAAGCCGGTGACCTGACCAGGCGCGACGGTGAATGTCATGCCGTCGAGGGCCCGCGCCTGCCCGAACCGCTTGCGCAGCCCGGTCACTTCGATCGTTGCTTCCATGGCAGCACACGCTACGGTCCCGCGGTGGTGCGGGTCGTCACGGTGCGGAGCGGTCTTCAGCGCTCCTCTTCCCGAGGTACCGAACGGGTGCGGCGTCCCCCTTGAGAGCTACCGGAGATTGCGCTTGCGGGGAGGACGCGGCCGGCGGGCCGCGGCGCGGACAATAGGTGACATGGGACAGGACTGGCCGGCCCGGTTGTCGCGCGCCGCGAAGAAGCCGCTCGCGGTGCGGGCCGGCGTCGCGCTGCTCGCACTCGCCGGGGTGGGGCAGGCGATAGGCCAGGCGGCTGACCACGGCGGCGGCCTTACGGCCGGCGAGCTTGCCACGCTGTACGGGCTGCCGCTTTGCGTGCTCGCCCTCGCGTCGACGCTGCCCCTGCTGCTGTCACCACTCCCCTCGGCCCTGGTGATCGCGGTGGCGAATGTGCTCGTCCTCGCCTCCTTCTCCTGGCCGACTGTCGCGGGAATGATCGCGCTGATCGTGGCGGCGGCCCGGCTCGGCATGGTGGGCGAGGTACGCGGCGCGGCGCGCGGCGGTGCGGGCGAGCCTGGTGGCGGCGCGGCGCTCGCGCCGTACCTGGCCCCGTTCCTTGCCCTGGCGCTCGGCCTGCCGTTCCTTGTGGTCGCCCTGGCCGAGCACAGAAACGTCGCGGCAATCCTGCTCGCCGGTCTCGTGCCCGTGGCGGCCGGTGGCGGCCTCGCTGTCCGCTCGTCGCGGCAGGCGAAGACGTACTCCGCGGCGGGTGAGGCGCTCGCGGGGACGCTCGTCGCGCACACCGCGCGCGGCGAGCGCGCGCGGATCGCCCGTGAGCTGCACGACGTGGTCGCCCACCACATCTCGATGATCGCGGTGCTCGCCGAGACCGGGCGGCTGACCACACAAGGGCTGCCCGAAGCGGGGGCGCGGCGGTTCGCGGAGATCGGCGACACGGCGCGCGGCGGCCTTACCGAGATGCGGCGGCTGCTCGGCGTGCTCCGCGAGGATGCGGCCGACGCCGAACCCGCCGCCGTGGCCGGGGCCGCCGCGCTGGCCGGGGCCGCCGCGCTGGCCGGGGCCTCCGGGACCGCCGGGACCGCGCGGACCGCCGAAACCTCGGGGGCCGCGGGGGCCCCAGGGACGGCCGGACCCGCCCGCTCCGACCCGGCACCCGGGACGCGGACCGCGAGCAGGCACCCGCAGCCGGGTCTCGCGCAGCTCGCGGAGCTGATCGACGCGGCGCGCGAGGCGTCGGGAGCCACCGCCCGGCTGATCATCTCCGGTCACATGACGCCGCTCGATCCGGGCGTGGAACTCGCCGCCTACCGGATCGTGCAGGAGGCGCTGACCAACGCCAGGCGGCACGCCGCTGGCGTGGCCATCGACGTGGAGCTGCGTTACGCTCCTGACGTGCTGCGGCTGCGGGTGCGCGACAACGGGCCTGGCCCGGGTGGGGCGGCCAACTCCGGCGGACACGGGCTGCTCGGCATGCGGGAACGGGCGTTCTCTGTGGGCGGGTCGCTGTACACCGGGACGGCGCCGGGCGGCGGTTTCCTCGTCGAGGCGGTACTTCCCGGGTCGAGGGACGCCGACGGCACGCGGACCCTCGCGAGCGGAGCGAGCGCGGACAGCACGGCGACCGGAGCGAGCGGAGTGGGCGGGCGCGGATGAGCGAGACGATCGGGATCCTGGTCGCCGACGACCACGAGGTGGTCCGGGCGGGTTTCGCCGCGCTGCTCGCCACGCAGCCGGACTTCACTGTGCTCGGCACGGCAAGCGACGGCGGCGAGGCGGTGCGGGCTTGCCGGGAGCTGCGGCCCGACGTAGTGCTGATGGACGTCCGCATGCCGGGCACCGACGGGATCGAGGCCACGCGGCAGCTCACCGGCGAGGCGGACGACACCGTTCCGGCACCGAAGGTGCTCATCCTGACCACCTTCGACCTGGACGAGTACGTCTTCGACGCGCTGCGGGCGGGCGCGAGCGGTTTCCTGCTCAAGGACGCCACCGCGGAGCGGCTGTTCGAGGCGGTCCGCGTGGTCGCGGCGGGCGAGGCGCTGCTCGCCCCGGCGATCACCAGGCGGCTGATCAGCGAGTTCGCGAAGACTCGGCGGCCCGCGGCGGCAGGCCCGGTTACCGGCGGACTCGCGGCACTCACCCCGCGGGAGACCGAGGTGCTGCGCCTAGTCGCTGCCGGCCTGTCCAACACGGAGATCGCTGGCCGGCTCGTGGTCACCGAGGAGACTGTGAAGACGCACGTCAGCCGGATCCTTGCCAAGCTCGGCCTGCGGGACAGGACCCAGGCGGTGGTGGCCGCCTACGAGTCCGGCCTGGTCATACCCGGCCACGACCGGGGCTAGCAGCCTACCGGCGCCGGGGAGCCCCGGGAGGTGGCGGGATCACCCGATCCCGTTCGGGATCCTGACTGTTATGCCCTGCGCGGCGAGCACCTGGCTCGCGATCGCGCCGAACTGGCGGAACTCCTCGTCGGACAGCGTGCTGATGAGCAGCTCGCGGACGGCGGCGACGTGGCCAGGGGCGGTGGCGACGACCTTGGCCCAGCCCTCGTCGGTGAGCACGGCGTTGATGAAGCGGCCGTCGCCTGGGCAGGCCTCGCGGCGGACCCAGCCCTTGGCCTCGAGGCGGCTGACGACGTGGCTCAGCCGAGACAGCGAGCCGCTGGCCATCGCGGCGAGCTCGCTCATCCGCAGCGTGCGGTCCGGCGCCTCGGACAGGCCGGACAGGACGAGGTAGTCGAAGTGGGTGATGCCCGCGTCCTTCTGCAGCTGGGCGTCGAGGGCGGCGGGCAGCCGCAGCAGCAGTGCGACCACGGGTCGCCACGCCGCCTGCTGTTCATCGGTCAGCCACTCCATGCCTGTAATTATACGGGCGTTAACTTGACTGTTCAATTAGTGGATGTCTATAGTTGAAGCGTCAACTTATGGGTCCGCTGTCGCGTGGAGGCGATCATGGCGTCCATCTTCGATCCGCTGGTGCCGGCCGGGGCGTACGACGAGTTCGCCGTGACGGCGGAGCCTCGGTCGGCCGCGCAGCGGGCCTGGGAGGCGGCGGACGCGCCGCTGCCCGCGCTGTACATCGGCCACGGCGCGCCGCCGCTGCTCGACGACGCGGTGTGGATGTCGCAGCTCGCCGCCTGGACGCACACCATGCCCAAGCCGCGCGCGGTGCTCATCGTCTCCGCGCACTGGGAGGCGGCGCCGCTGATGTTGTCCTCGCCCGCCCCAGGGACGCCGCTCGTCTACGACTTCGGCGGCTTTCAGCAGCGGTATTACACGCTGACCTACCGGACGCCCGACGCGTCAGCGTTCGCGCGCGAGGTGGCGGCACTCATGCCGGACAGCGCGCCCGCGCACCAGCACCCGAGCCGCGGCCTCGACCACGGCGCGTGGGTGCCGCTGAAGGTCATGTACCCGCTGGCCGACGTGCCCGTGCTGCAGCTGTCCATTCCGACGTCCGACCCGCTGGCGCTGCTGTCACTCGGCGAGCGGCTGCGGCCGCTGCGCGAGAACGGTGTGCTGCTCATCGGGTCGGGATTCCTCACCCACGGACTGCCGTTCCTCACGCCGTCGATGATCACGGACAACGCCGTGCCCGGCTGGTCGGCGGAGTTCGACGCGTGGGCCGCTGACGCGCTTGGCCGCGGGGACGTGGAGACATTGGCGAACTTCCGGCGCGCGCCTGGCATGCCGTACGCGCATCCGACGGCGGATCACTTCCTGCCGCTGTTCGTGACGCTTGGCGCGGCGACCGACCCGTCCGCGCCCGCGCCGACCGTGATCGACGGGTACTGGATGGGGCTGGCGAAGCGCTCGTTCCAGGTCAACTGAGCCTGCTGGCCGCTGCTAATCCTCGGCGAGGAAGTCCCTGACCCTGGCCACATAGGCGGACTTGTCGTAGCTAGCCACGTAGGCGCCGGCGGTGCGCACCGGGTCGCCGAAGAAGTAGTACTCGTACAGCGCCTGGCGGCTGGCGAACGCGGAGGCGCAGGTGTCCCAGACGAGGCGGAACAGCCGGACCCGGTCCGCGCCGTTCAGCGTGGCCGCCTGCAGGTAGGTGTCGATGTCGGCGGCGACGTCGCTTGTCAGGTCGGCCTCCGTCGGTATGGCCATCAGCCCGGAGGCGCCGAGCTTGCGCAGGATCTCGGGAAACCGCTGGTAGAGCTTGGGGTAGAGGTTGCGCGCGGTGTTCAGGGGCGGCCAGGCGGGCGTGAAGACGCCGTAGCCGTTGGGCGCCGCGTCGGCCTCGGCGGCACGGCCGAGCGCGCGCAGCGTCTCCAGGGTGGTGATGATCTCCGCCAAGTCGGCCTGCACGTGCTGGAACTGGCCGATGCCGATCGACTCGGTCAGCAGCGTGGTCAGGCCGAGAATGAACTCGGTCTTGGCCGTGGTGCGGGTGATCACCTGATGGGTCATGTGCTGCAGCGCGTCGGTCTTCGTGTAGAAGCCGTTGCAGATCTCGGGGTCGCCGAGGGTGAAACAGCGCTCGTACGGCACGTGCACGTCGTCGAAGATCACGATCGCATCCGACTCGTCGAACCGGGAGCCGAGCGGGTGGTCGAAGTGCGAGCGGCCGTAGTCGAAGGCCTCGCGGGCGATGAACCGCAGCCCAGGCGCGTCGACGGGGACCGCGAATGCGAACGAGTACGGCTTGTCCTCCGGCGTGCCGCGCAGCACCGTCGACGGGAACACGAGCAGTTCATCGGCGAACGGGCCGATCGTGGCGAGCATTCGGGCGCCGCGGACCACGATCCCGTTGTCGTCCTCGCGGACGACGTGCGCCATCAGCGCGCCGCCGCCCTGCTGGCTGCCCGCCACCGCCCTGTTGGCCTGCGGCGGGATCAGCGTGTGGGTGCACAGCAGGTCCTGATCGCGCACCTTTTCGTAGTACGCGACGATGTTGCGGGAGAAGGCGGTGTCGGCCTGGCCGAACCAGTCGGCGGCGGAGGCGAGGGCCATCAGCGCGCTGTTCAGGTAGTCGCCGGTACGCCCGAGCATGCCGTGCGACGCCTCGGCCCAGAGGCGGAACGCCTGCCGCCGCTTGACGAGGTCCTGCTCGTCGCGCGGTATCAGGAAGGACGTGCCGACCGGGTCGCCGGTGCGCGGCGAGGGGTAGGTAAGCACGTCGCGGTGTGCGGGGGCGTGCTGCATGTCGAACAGCCTCGCGTACGTGCGCACGACGTTGCGGAAGGCGGGGTGCGAAGCCACGCCCCCGTTCAGCGTCTCGCCCTGTATTTCCACCTGGGTCCTGGCCCTGGCGAGCCCCTCAAGAAACTCCGCGCCGGTCCGTGCGGGCATGCGTGCCCTCCTCATCGAGTGTTCCGCGCCTCATCGAGTCTTCCGGGAACGTAACCCGCCGCGGGTCGAGCGGACAACCAACTTGCCTACGGAGGAGTCTGATGGTTGCCTGTCACCGTGAAGGACGAGTGAACGACAGGTCACTGGCCGAGAAGGTCTCCTACCTGCTCGAGCCGAAGAACTGGATCATCGCCACCACGCTGGCCGTCGGGTGGCGGGCCGAGGGTGTGCGCGGCCTCGCGTGGGGCGCGGTGGCCGCCATCTTCGCGGGCGTGCTCCCCATGGTGTTCATCAGCCGCGGGGTGCGGGCCGGCCGCTGGGACGACCGGTACGTGGGCGCGAAGCGGGCCAGGTTGATCGTGCTCTTGTTCATCGTCGCGTCGGTCGCCGCGGGACTCGCGCTGCTTGTCGGCTTCGGTGCGCCGGCCGAGCTGTCCGGCTACCTGGGCTGCATGCTCGGCAGCGTCGCCGTGCTCGCCGCGATCACCACGGTGTGGAAGATCTCCATCCACTGCGCGGTCGCAGCCGGCTCGGTGACGATACTCGCGCTGCTGGCCGGCCCCTGGGTGACCCCCGCATACCTGCTCGTCGCACTGACCGCCTGGTCCCGGGTGGTATTGAAGGATCACACGACCGCCCAGGTCATCGCCGGCTCAGTGCTCGGCGCCGTGGCGGCTTTTGTGACATATGCGATCATTCCGCACTAGTGGGGCTTTCCGTTAGCCTCGTCACCGCACCGGAGGCTTCCGGTTGCGGCTGAGCGGCTGCGGAATGGCTACAGGGCCCAGATGCGCGCGGTCTCGTCGGTGCTCGCCGTGGCAAGCTGCCGGTCGGTGGGGCTGAACGCCAGCGAGCTGACCGCCCCCGTGTGGCCCTCAAGGGTGCGGATGCACCGGCCGGACGCCGACTCCCACAGGCGGACCGTGGTGTCCGAGCTCGCCGTGGCGAGCAGCCGGCCGTCGGGGCTGTAGGCGACGACGAACGCGGAATCGGTGTGGCCCTCGAGGGTGCGGATCATCGTGCCCGAGGCGGCGTCCCAGACCCGGGCGGTGGCGTCCTCGCTCGCCGAGGCGACGACCCGCTCGGCCGGGCTGAACGTGATCGACCAGACGGTGTCGCTGTGGCCGCTGAGAATGCGCAGGCAGTTGCCTGTCGACACCTCCCACAGGCGCGCGGTGGAGTCGAAGCTCGCCGTGGCGATGAGCGCGCCGTCCGGACTGAACGCGACCGCGGACACGATGCCGGTGTGGCCGGTGAGCACTCGCACGCACGCCCCGGTGGCGACGTTCCACAGCCTGGTGGTGCCGTCGCCGCTCGCGGTCGCGAGCAGCCGGCCATCGGGGCTGAACGCGGCGCCGTAGACGATGTCGCTGTGTCCCTCGAGGACGCGCAGGGTGGTGCCTGCCGTGGTGTCCCATAGCCGCACGGTCTCGTCGTAGCTGGTGGTCGCCAGCACCCGGCCGTCAGGGCTGAACGCGACGCCGAAGACCGCGATCGTGTGCCCGGTCAGCTCCATCACGCAGGCGCCGGTGCTCGTGTCCCACAGCCGGGGCGTCAGGTCCGCGCTGACGGTGGCGATCCGTCTGCCGTCCGGGCTGAACGGCGCGGCGAACACCGCGTCGGCGTGTCCGGCCAGCGTGTGCACCAGGTCACCGGTGGCGGTGTTCCACACCCGGGCCGTCTTGTCCTCACTGGCGGTGCTGAGCCTGGCACCGTCCGGGCTGAACGCCACCGAGTTAACCGCACCCGTGTGGCCGGCGAGCACCCGCGCGCCCGCCGTTTCGATAACACTCATGTAACCGCCTCTGGGATCCCGCCGCGTGTCCGGTGCTTCGTCGTCTGGTGGGGCCAGGCGCGGGCGGGCAGCTGTCATTAATGCGCGCCTCATTGTCTACTGTTCACCCCGGCACATGGTAGTTTTTCGCGCGTTTGACGCCTGTGTTGCACCATTTCGTGACATAGCGCGGGCCTGGCCGCCCGCCGCTCGCATCCCGGCTGGCCCCGCACGGCGGGGCGGACCCCCTCCTCTCGCTGCCTGCTCGGTTACGCTTCGGCTTGGAGGTCGGGATGCGGCTCGATACGGTCGGCAAGCGGTACGGGGTGCGGCAGCCCTGGGTGGTCCGCGGCATGTCGGCCGACGTGCCCGCCGGCCGGCTGATCAGGGTCGAGGGGCGCAACGGATCGGGGAAGTCGACCCTGCTGCGGGTCGTCGCTCGCGTCACCGCGGCGTCGGAGGGCCGGGTGACCGGCCGGCCAGCGAGCATCGGGTACGTGCCGGAACGGTTCCCCGGCGGGCTGCCCTTCTCCGGGCGCGAGTACCTGCGGCACATGGCGCGGGTGCACGGGCTGCGCGGCGACGCGGGGCGGCGGCAGGTCGAGCGGTGGCTCGAGCGGCTCGGCGCGGCCGGCTACGCCGACCAGTCGCTCGGCTCCATGTCCAAGGGCATGTGCCAGAAGATGGCGATCGCGCAGGCGCTGCTGCCCTCCCCCGGGCTGCTGGTGCTCGACGAGGCGTGGACCGGCCTGGACACGGCGGCGCGCGAGGCGCTCGATGAGGCGGTGGCCGAACGGGTCGCCGAGGGCGGCACGGTGCTGTTCGTCGACCACGATCCGGCCCGGCTCGCCGGGCGGGCCGACGAGCGCTGGCAGGTGGGCGGCGACGGCGTGGTGACCATCGCGGCCGGCCCCGGGCCGGTGTCGGCGCGGCGGGTGGAGCGGGTCACCGTGCGCCTCGAGACGTCGGACGCCGGCGAGGTGCTGGACCGGGTGCGGGCCATGGACGGGGTGCGGGTGCTCTCGGTGGCCGTCGAGCGCACCGACGCTGGCGCTGCTCGCTCCGGGGAGGCCGAGGTCTCGTGATCGCGCTGCTTCGCTTCCAGGCGGCGATCCTGCTGCGATCGCACCGCTGGATCTTCCCGCTGATCGCCTACGGGCTGCTCATCGCGGTCGGCGCGGCCGGGTCCACGTCGCTCGCCGAGACGCTCGACTGGAGCGGGGCGATGCTCGTTCCCGTCGTGGCCTTCCTGACCAGGGCCATGCTCACCGCAGAACCCGACGCCGCCCGCGCCTGCGTCGGCGCCGCGGCCGGCCCGGCGCGCGCGCAACTCGCCAGCCTGCTCGTCCCGCTCGGCGGCGGCGCGCTGCTCGGCGCCGCGGCGGTCGTCTTCGGGGTGCTCACCGCCGAGCCGGCCAGCGGTCTCGCGAGCCCCGCCGGCAGCCTGGCCGACAAGGTGACCGACGCCGCGCACCATCCGGGCATCGTCGTCGCCGGCCTGCTGATCGCGCTGATCTGCCTGCTGGTCGGCTCCGCCGTCGGCGCGCTGTGCAACCCGCCCATGCTGCGCCACCCGGGCGCCGCCATGCTGACCACGCTCGCGGCCGTCGTCCTGGCCCTCGCGGTCGACGTCTCCCCCGCGGCGGCCGCCATCAGCGGCACCAAGGCCCAGGCCGCTAGCCCGCTCGCGGCCACCTGGCCGGGCGCCGCGTCGCTCGTCGGCGCCTGCTGCCTGCTCGCGGCCGCCTGGGCGGTGTCGGTCTTGGCCGCGACCCGGCGTAGACGTATCCGGCGCCAGGCTGCGGCATCGGACTTACTCCTGGAACGTACAAATACTGCACGTGCATGAAAGGACATGTGAAGATCGGCGGGAGCGGGCCGCACGCCGGACACGTCGGACCCATTGCAGTGCCACGATCGTACTACCGGCGAATAGGGGCAACAATGCCTGGCTGGCCTGGTCCGTTCATTCCGACCAGCGTCGACGGCAGGCCGTGATCAACGTCGAAGCGGTAGGGCGGGCGGGGTGATGGGACTCGTGGGGCGCGGCAGGCGGGCGGCCGCGAGGTCGGCGTTTAGGGCGATTCCGCCTGGGTGCCCGCGACCGGAGTCCCTAGCGGAGCGTGGGCGGAACCTGGGCACCGCAGGGGGAACTCTGGCATTGCGGGGCCATAGATGTGAAGATTGCGGGGGGATGGTCTTTCTTTGGCCGCAACGGGGAAATCACTGCCGGGGAACTTTGCCATGATGAGTGACTACGGGCCGCCTATGGTGGCGGCGCGCACCAACGGAATGGCGATCGCCGCGCTGACCTGCGGCATCGGCGGCATCGTGGTGTTTCCCGCGTCAATCGCGGCGGTGGTGCTCGGGCACATCGCGCGTCGGGAGATTGGGCGGACCGGGCAGGCCGGCGCCGGAATGGCCACCGCGGGACTGATGCTCGGCTATATCGCGATGGTGCTCTGGATCCTCCTCATCGTCGCGTTCATCTTCGCCGTCCTCGCCCTTGGTTCCTGGTCGTAGGGTCCCTGGCGCCCGCCGGCTCTTGACGCCGGGTCGGGCGGCGGCTGGGCCGACCGTGGCTGGACCGGTCAGGCCGTGGCAAGGAGGTAGACGTTCAGCGCGACGATCACCGCCGTTACCGCGACCGCGGCGGCGGTGGTGGCGGGCCGGTTGACCAGGGAGCCCATCAGGCGGCGGCTCGCGGTGAAGGCGACCAGCGGGATCAGCGCGAACGGTATGCCGAAGGACAGGAAGACCTGGCTCAGCACCAGGGCCTTGGTGGGGCTGAAGCCGAGCGCTAGCACGACGATGGCGGGGAGCATGGTGACCGCGCGACGCAGGAAGACCGGGATGCGGCGGCGGAGGAAGCCCTCCATCACCACCTGGCCCGACATCGTGCCGACGCAGGACGAGGCGACGCCGGAGACGAGCAGCGCGACGCCGAAGACCGTGCCGGCGTGCGCGCCGGCGTAGCCGTTCAGGCCGGCGACCACGCGGCCAAGGTCCGCGCCCGCGCCCGGGTCGCCGCGGGTGAAGAAGACGGCCGCGGCGGTGGCGAGCATGGCCAGGTTGATCAGCCCGGCCAGGCCCATCGCGCACAGGACGTCGACCATCTGGAACCGGAACAGGCGCCGTCTCGCCTCGTCGCCGTCGCTTGCCACCCGGCCGCGGACCAGCGCGGAGTGCAGGTAGATGACGTGCGGCATCACAGTCGCGCCGACGATGGAGACCGCGAGGAGCGCCGCGCCGCCCGGCAGCCGGGGCGTGAACACGCCGCCCGCGACCGCGGCCGCCGGCGGTCGCGCGAGGTAGATCTCAAGGATGAACGCGAGCACCACCACGCCGACGAGCGCGGTGATCGCCGCCTCAAGCCGCCGGAAGCCGCCGACCTCCATCGCGAGCACCGCGAAGGTCGCGAGGGCCGCGAGCAGCGCGGAGGTCCACAGCGGCAGGCCGAAGACGAGGTTGAGCCCGAGCGCCGCGCCGGTGAACTCGGCCAGGTCGGTGGCCATCGCCACCGCCTCGGCCTGCAGCCACAGGAAGATGACGACGCCGCGCGGCAGCCGCTCCCTGCAGGTCTCGGGCAGCGACATGCCGGTGGCGATGCCGAGCTTGGCGGACAGCGTCTGCACCAGCATCGCCATCAGGTTCGCGGTCAGCACCACCCAGCCGAGCGCGTAGCCGAACTGCGCGCCGCCCGCCATGTTGGTGGCGAAGTTGCCGGGGTCGACGTAGGCGACCGCGGCGATGAACGCCGGCCCGAGAAAGGGCGTCACCGCCCGCAGGCCCCGCCGCTGTCCGGTCAGGGCCTGCTGAGCGGCTATGGCCGTGTCAACCAACCGACGGTCCCAGGCCGAGGGACTGCGGTGTCGAGGAGTCCGGCGACGGCTGGTGCAGCCCTTCGTCGAGCGACCCGTACTCGGTCATCAGCGCGGGTGAGCCGCCCCACGGCGTCTGCTCCTCGGCCACCAGCGTGTTGGTGGTGAGCAGCAGGCCGGCCACGGACGCGCCGTTGGCGAGCGCGGACCGCACCACGCGCAGCGGGTCGACGATGCCCATCGCGACCATGTCGCCGTGCCGGCCGGACAGCGCGTCGAACCCCTCGTCAGCGCCGAGCTTGGCCGACTCGGATACCACCGTGGCGGCGTCGTACCCCGCGTTGGCGGCGATCAGCGTGGCCGGCTCGGGCAGCGCGCGGCGCACGATCTCCACGCCGATCGCGTAGTCGCCGGTGACGTCCGCATCGCTGCTGACGCCGTCCAGGGCGCCGACCGAGTGGAGGAGCGCTGACCCGCCGCCCGCCACGATGCCCTCGGCCATCGCCGCTCTTGTCGCGGACAGGGCGTCCTCGACCCGATGCCGCACTTCCTTCAGCTCCGCGGAGGTCGGCGCGCCGACCCGGATCACCGCGACCTTGCCGGACAGCGCGCCGATCCGTTCGGTCAGCACGTCCTCGTCGATGCCGAAGGTGGCCCGCTCAAGCTCGGCACGAAGCTGGCCGAGGCGGAAGTCGACCGCCTCCGACGAGCCGCCGCCGCCGATGATCGCCGTGTTGTCCGCGGTGACCCGCACCTGGCGGGCCCGGCCGAGGTGCTCGGTGGTCATCGTCTCAAGGGAGAACCCGGAGTGCTTGCTGTACACGGCGCCGCCGGTGAGCGCGGCGATGTCCTCCAGCTTGTGCAGCCGCCGGTCACCGAAGCCGGGTGCGCGCACCGCCACGCACTGGAAGATCCCGTTGACATGGTTGTGCACCAGCATGGACAGCGCGGTGCCCTCAACGTTCTCGGCGATGATCACCAGTGGCCTCGGCGCCCGCATTACCTTGTCGAGCAGCGGCATGAGCTGCTGCACCTTGGTGATCTTCTCGCTGCACAGCAGGATGTACGGATCATCGAGCACCGCCTCGAGCGAGGCCGGCGAGGTCACCAGGTAGGGCGACAGGTAGCCGTTGTCGAACTGGAAACCCTCGACAAACTCCACGCCCAAGCCGGGCGCGGGCGAGTCCTCCACGGTCACGATCCCCGCATCGCCGACCGTGTGCAGCGCCTTGGCGATCACCGCGCCGACCGTGTAGTCGTCGTTAGCGGAGATCGCCGCGACACGCCGGTAGTCCTCCTCGGTCTCCACGGGGTGCGCGACCGACTCAAGGTACTCATCCAGCCGGCCGATCGCGAGATCGATGCCGCGCTTGACCAGGACCGGGTTGGCTCCCCCGTCGATCGCCCGCATTCCCTCGCGAATCATCGCCTGGGCGAGCACGGTGGCCGTGGTCGTGCCATCGCCGACCACGTCGTTGGTCTTGATCGCGGCCTCCTTGACCAGCTGCGCCCCCATGTTCTCGAACTGGTTCTTCAGGTAGATCTCGCGGGCGATTGTCACGCCGTCGTTGGTCACCACCGGCGACCCGGTGATCTTCTCCAGGATCACGTTGCGACCCTTGGGGCCGAGTGTCGACTTGACCGCCTCGGCGAGCTGGTCGACCCCGGCAAGCAACAGGGCGCGCGCCTCACCACCGAAGCGCAGTTCCTTAGCCATCGCTGCTCCTCTCTTAATGCTGATACGGAACGGGTGCGGCCGACTCAGGGCACGAGAATCGCGCGTCCGCGGACACGGCCGGCGTCGAGGTCGGCGAGCGCGTCGGGAGCCGCCGTGAGCGGGTAGGTCTTGGTGTGCAGCGTGACCTTGCCTGCCTGCGCCAGGGCCATCAGCTCGGCCAGGTCGTTGTAGGTGCCGACGATGTTGCCGATGATGTTCCGCTCGGTGGAGATGATGTCAAGCGTCGGGATGGTGACGGTTCCCCCGTAGCCGATCACGAAGTAGGAGCCGGCCGGCCGGGTCATGTTCCAGCCGTCCATCTCGGCGCCCTGCTCGGCCACGAAGTCCAGTACCACGTGCGCACCCTGGCCGCTGGTCAGTTCCTTCACCGCGGCGACGTGCCTGCCGTCGGCGACCACGGCCTCGCTGGCGCCGAGTTGCCCGGCCAGCTTGAGTGCGTCCGGGTTACGGTCGACCACGATGATCCTTGTCGCCGACAGCGCCGCCAGGCACTGGATGCCGATGTGGCCGAGGCCGCCCGCCCCGATCACCACCGCGGTGCTGCCGGGATAGAGCAGCGGCAGCGCCTTGCGGACCGCGTGGTAGGCGGTGATGCCCGCGTCGGCTAGCGCGGCGACATCCCGTGGCTGCGTCTTCGGGTCGAGCTTCACGCAGGCGCGGGCCGAGGTCAGCAGGTACTCCGCCATGCCGCCGTCGGTGGACAGGCCGGGGAAGCTGGAGTTCTCGCAGTGCATATCGTCGCCGGCCCGGCAGGCGCGGCACAGGCCGCAGGTCGGCGTGGGGTGCAGGATCACCGTGTCGCCTACCTGGACGTTGGTGACCGCGGGGCCTGTTTCGTGGACCCAGCCGGCGTTCTCGTGACCGAGGATGTACGGCAGCGGCGTGCCCATCGCGGCGTCCCACTGGCCCTCGATGATGTGCAAGTCTGTCCGGCAGACGCCGGCGCCGCCTATCTTGACGATGACGTCTAGCGGGTTGCTGATCTTCGGCTCCGGCACTTCGTCTATTACTGGGGTTTCGTGAAATTTGTGAATTCGTACTGCTTTCACTTTGTGTGCGGTTCCTTCCCGATCTTTCTGGAACTGCGATTACTTATTCTCGCGCTGCCGCTGAACGTTGTGAGGGCCGGGCCGCGGGGAATTCCCCTCGGCCCGTCCCCTCCGCTTCTGGTTAGCGGTGGCTAAGGTGTCCAACCCTCCGGGTAGCGGACTTTGAACATGCCGGAACAGATTGCTGTGTTCGCGTCGATGCCGGTCCGCGTGACGCGCGCCCTGCGCAGGTGAAGGGGTACGGCTTCTGCGCTTATGCGCTTGCCTGTCACCGGGTCGATTAGCAACGGGGCGTCGTCGTCGGCTGGTAGGCCTAGGTCGGCGCGGCGTCTTCTTAGGCTTTCCAATTGCCGGGAAGGCGGGAGAACGCCGAGGGTTAGGATCGCTAGTTCTTCTTGGGTCACGCCTGCCTTCAGGAGGGGGCGGCAAACTTCGTCGGTGTTGGCCATGACGGCTTTTCTTAGGAATTGGGCGCGGAGGTCGTCGAGTTCCGCGGAGGCTTCGCCTTGGAAGGAGCGGATGAAGCCGGCTTGGGCGGCTACGCCGGCGTTGATCTGGTCGGAGGCGAAGTGGTCCTCCAGGATCACTTCGGCCGCGGTGACTCCCGGCACCGCTATAACCGCGTCGTAGGCGTCGGCGACCATGAGGTAGGCGAAGTTCGGGGCGCAGAAGTAGGTGGGGAGACGGAGGCGGACCACCGCCCGCCCGTCGCAGGACACCACGCACGACGCGACGAAGCCCAGGGTGGTGATCGGCTCGTCGAGCTCCGGGTCGCGGACCGTGGTGAGCGCCGCCAAGGCGGCGCTCATCACGGTCGTGTCGGTGCTTACGCTCATTGCTCGGTGACCAGCTGCGACGAATCCTGCGCGGCGGGGGTTCCGGCTTGGGCGGGCACCAGGAACTCGGCCGGCACCTTGATGTCGTAGAGCTTGGCCGCGTTCAGGCCGAGGATCTTCTTCTTGCCGGCGGTGGTCAGCTTCTGGTAGTCGGAGAGCTCGTCATCGTCCGGCATCTGCCAGTCCACGAAACCCTCCACCTGCCACTTCGGCTCCCAGATGCCGTAGTCACTGCCGAAGGTCATCTTGTCCTCGCCGACCCAGAACAGCAGCTCGCCCATGACCTTGGCGAAGAATTTCGGCCGCGCGTGCATGAGCCCGCCGATGACGACGGACAGGCCGGCGTAGACGTTGGGCTCCTGCGTTGCCATGAAGCAGAAGTCCTCGATCCGCGGCAGGCCCACGTGCTCGACGATGAAGTTCAGTTCGGGGAAGTCGGTCGCGCAGTGGTCGATGTCGGACACGTCGAACGAGTCCTTGTCCAGCGGCCAGATCGTCGGGCCCTTGTGCACGTGGATGTTCTTGATGCCGAGCTCCTGGGCCTTCTCCAGGTACCGGTAGGCGGCCGGGTCGCTCAGCTTGTAGCCGCGCGATCCGTTGTTCCACTCGGCGGTGTACAGCTTGACGCCCTTGGAGCCGTACCGCTCGACGTTACGGCGCAGCTCATCAAAGCCGTTGTCGCCGTCGCGTGGGTCGAAGCGGGTATTCGCGATGAACATGCCCGGGTGCTTCTCTCCCAGGGCTGCATTGCGCTCGGTGGTGTTGAACCCCTCCGCGTACCACTCCTTGAGGTATGTTGGCTGGAAGATCGCGACGTCCACGTAGCCGTCCTCGAAGACGTCCTTCATCAGGTCGTCCTCGGTGTAGGCCATGAACTTCTCGATCGGCCAGTGCGTCTCGGCCGGGCCGAGGCCCTGGTAGGCGTGGAAGCACTCGATCCAGCCCTTGGCGTATTGCTCCGCGCCCTTCACCCAGTTCGAGGGTGCCGCGTTCCAGTAGTGCATGTGCGAATCGACGATGAAGTACTTCTCGCCATCCTTTTCATACAAGGCCCGACGCCTCCTTAAGGGATCCCGATCTTTGCTGTGCTGTGTTCGGTCATGCCCCGGGGAGAACGATCGCCACGCAACGCATGGTAGCGGTTACGGACAGTTGTTCTCCCCGGGGGCGGCGACCATCAGGTGGACGTAGGCGTGAGGTCGAAGCCGAGGTAGTCGGCGGCGTCCTCCGGGTTGGCGAAGAAGAGCGTCTTGTCATCGAGGTGGATCATCCGGCCGTAGTGGGTCGACATGTCCTCTTCGAACTCGGCGGCGTCGAAGTAGCCCGGCTCCTCACCGAGCGCCTCGGAGATCTCGTCGTAGTTGACCTCGATCGTCCCTACGCCGTCGACCCGCATCATGGACGGCATGTACGTCACCTTGACGTTCGGCTTGGTCGCCATGACCTCCGCGACCACCTCGCCGACCTGGTTGTTCATGAGCGTGAAGCCGCACTTGTTCGAGGCAGTGTTGTTAGCCTTGAACGGGGACTCGGTGGTTTTGAACTGCTGCGTGGTCACTGGGCCAGCTCCTTCGGGACGTCCAGGTGCAGGTCTGACACGATGCCGGCGAACCGGCTCTTGGCGGCGTCGAGGCTGTCTTCGAAGCGGGGCGGCTTCATGTCGGTCTGCGACCAGAGCGGCTGCAGCTTGCGGGCCGCCTCGATGGCGCGCGGCACCCAGTCCGTCAGCCAGCCCCGCATGATTGCCTTGTTCAGATCGGCGAACTCCCGGTCGGTGGTGAGCAGGCCGAACATCGCCATCGTGTAGCGCAGGTCGCGCTCGGCGAAGTCGTACTCGGCGGCGCCGACCACGGTCGGTGTCACGAAGTCGCCGTTGCGCGGCGCGATCTGCTGCACCAGATGGCTGCGGAACAGCTCGCCGACCAGCGGCTCGAACACCACGTTGGCCGCGAAGATCGCCTCAGCCCAGTCCCAGATCGCGGTGAGCTGCTCGGCGGTCTCCCGCACGCCCTGCCAGGCGGGGTCCGAGTTCCAGGTCTCCAGGTGCGCGCTGCCGTCGAAGCCGGGTACCTCATCGGTCAGCGTGAGGTTGTACAGCGCGATGTCCTGGGCGGCGCGGATGCGGTGCATCGAGTTGACCGAGATCGCGTTGTTGTGCATGTTCGTGGGGGCCCGGCGCTGCGCGTTCGCGTACAGGTACAGGCCGAGGCCGTGGTCCACGTGCATCCAGGCGCCGATGTTGCGCTCGACGAAGCGGATCCAGTTAGGGTTCCACTGATCGAATGCCTTGGCCTGGCGGGCGTTGTCCACGTTCTGGTTGAGCTGCCGCACGACGTTGGCGTTGTAGCGGTACAGGGTGAGCTCCCACTCCTCGTTCGGGTCGCGGAACTCATGCCAGCCGGTGGCGGGCCACTCGTAGCCCTGGCCGCCTGACCCGGGGTAGCGCTCGGGCTCGGGCCGGTCCGAGCCCCAGGCCTTGAGTACCGTCCAGTCGAGCGGGTAGCCGCCGCGGCCGTCCGCGAACCCGTACAGCCAGCCCTGCGACAGGTAGTGCCGAGGGTCGGGCTGCACCTCGACGGTCACGTCCTCGTAGTGCGACGGCTTGCGCTTTGCCGGGGTGAAGTAGGTAAAGCGGCGGTTGTTCGAGTCGGGGAACTCCTTCGCGCCCGCTTCCGCGTCGGTGAAGACCGGCTGGGGCACGCTGCGTTGCTGTGGAACGCTGGGTGTCTGCGTCTCTGTCATTGGGGCTCTCCGGTTGTCGTGAACTTGTCGTAATAGACGCGCTTTTCTGGGACGCCGAGCGTCTCGAGCAGCGGGAGCGCGGCCTCCACCATGGGCGGCGGGCCGCATACGTAGGCGTGCGCCCCGGAGAGGCTCCCCGTCAGGCGCTTGACCACATCGGTGATGAGGCCGTTCTCGCCGTCCCAGTCCTCGTGCGAAAGGGCCGGGATGTAGGTGAAGTCGGGTAGCTTCTCGGCGATCGACCGCAGTTCGTCCTCGAAGCAGAGGTCGGGCTGGGTGCGGGCGCCGTAGAAGAAGGTGGCCTTGCGACCGATGCCCCGTTCGGCCATGGAGCGGAGCAGGGACAGGATCGGGGCCATCCCCGCTCCGCCGCCTACGAAGACCAGGTCGGCTTCTGACTCTCGCAGGGTGAACACCCCGAAGGGGCCGGTCAGCTCCAAGCGATCGCCGACCTTGAGCTCCTTGTCGAGGAATTGCGAGAACAGCCCGTCGGGATAGACCTTGATGACGAACTCGAGCAACCCTTCCCTGCTTGAGGTGTTGGCCATGGAGAACGACCTGACCTGGTCGGTGCCGGGGACGGAGATGTCCATGTACTGGCCAGGAAAGAACTTGACCTCGTCCGGCTCGATGAGGCGCAGCACGAGATGGCGCATGTCGTGCGTCACTGGATCCTTGGAAACAACCTCCGCGGTGGCCTGCTGGATCGGCAGGCCAGACCGGATCATGTCCTCGTCGTAGTTGAGGAGCTCGATCGTGACGTCGTCGTACGCGTGCGCCCGGCACAGCAGCGTGTACCCTTCCTCCAATTCGTAATCGGGCAGCGCGAACGTGGAATACCGGTCGTGCTCGATGTCGTCGCCTTCGAGGACAAACGACTTGCACGAGGCGCACTGGCCTTCCTTGCACCCGTGCATGAGCATGATTCCCTGCTCGGCCGCGGCCCGCAGGATCGTCTGGTTCTCGTCGACCTCGATGTCGATGCCGACGGGTTCGAACCTGACTGTGTGCTTCTGGCTCACGCGCGCACCCCTCCTGCGCCACCTTTCTGCGGCACGGGGCGCTCAACTCCGGGCGCGGGCCCAGCCGGTGGTGGGACCGGCGGGCCTGCGCCCTGCTGAGTAAGCCGCCTCCGTTCTGAATCTGAGCCGTGCCGTCACCCGGCGGCGGCCGGTGCTGGACGACCTGCGGGACCACCGGCGTTGTAGTGCGCGACGAACGCCGCACGCTCTTCGTCTGTCATCTGGTTGAGCAGGACGTTGGGTGACTGGACCTCCGGCATCCGGCGCAGGTGGTCGAGCGTCCACATCTTCTTCGGGTCGTCGAGGTTGAGATGCGGCTGCGCGACCATCGTCTTGCCGTCGTCGCGGACGAAGCCCATGTCGGAGACGACATCGGCCCAGTTCCAGCCGTGGTAGAGAGTTTCCCACTCGCGCTTGCCGATGAGCTGCCCCATGTTCGGGGTCTCGCGGCCCTGGTACGTCGGCCGGAAGGCCACCGCGTCGGTCCAGCGGCATTCCTCGTGGCAGTAGGTGCGCCACTGCCCGTCCACCTGGTCCATGACCATGTCCTCGCGGACCAGGCACGGGACCATGCAGGTCCAGCAGCGATGCGGGTACTCGTAGTCGACGCTCTCGGCGACGATCGGGTGGTGGCCGTTCGGCATCGAGAGGCGGTTGTAGTTCTCCCACCACGCGCCGTACTTGTCATACCAGCCCGGGTACTTGTACTCGAACCACTCGAAGTCCTTGTCGGTCATCGGGTCGATCCGCCAGTAGTTGGCGAGCCAGCCGGTGGCGAAGAACTGGGCGACCTCGTGCACGTAGCCCTTGTTCCAGATCTGGTTCCACGCTTCCTCGATGAGGTCGTGCGGAATGACCAAGCCGTACTTCTCCAGCGGCACGAGGTAGGAGCGGTAGTAGTCGTCGTAGATCCAGCGGCGCCACATCTCCGCGTAGGATTCGCGGTCCTTGCGGCGGTCCTTGGTGCCGTACTCGATGAACGTGCCGATGGCGGCGTCCACCACGCGGTGGTTGTTCCACCACGCGTAGCGCAGGTCACGCTCGAGCAGCTGGTGGTTGGACTCGTCGCTCAGCGCCATCAGCAGCGTGGCGTAGCCGTTGGAGATGTGCCGCGACTCGTCGCTCTGGACCGAGTGGAAGACCGTCGGGAGGAGGTAGTCGCCGTTGGCGGCGGCCTCGGCCGGCATGGCCACGAACAGGGTGTTCGTGAACGCCGTCTCGGCGACGATCGTCAGGTAGATCGACGCCGCGGTAATCGCGTCGCCGGTGATGAAACCTTCGGCGAACTGGCGGCCGATCGTGCCGCAGTAGTCGTCCTGGAACCCGCGCAGGCTCATGTTGAAGCCGGCCGGGTCGATGTAGTTGTTCATGTACAGGCGCTTGAGGTTCTGCTGGATCGTCGAGTGCCGAACCTCATCGATCATCTGGATCGCCTGCCCGTTGTGCAGCTCCGGGTTCGGAACCGTGCGGAACAGCAGCGGCATCGCGCGAGCGGCGGAGATCTCCGGCAGCGGGATGATGGACAGGAACAGCTTCTGCCACTCCAGCCACCGCTCCTGCACCTGGCGGAACATGTTGCCGCGGATCGCGCCGTCCTGCGCGCCGTAGACCCGGTGGTCCTTCTCCTCCTGCATCGGGAAGTAGGACCGGAGCACCTGCTTGAGCGGGTCCTTCTTCTGGGCCTTCTGGAACGTGTAATCCGTTCCGTAGTGGCTGACCGGCGTGTGGTACTGAGGCTCCCAGGAGAGCTCCTGGATTTTCTGGTGGGCCTTGGCCACGCTCTGGCGGCTCATCGGCATCCCTCCCTTGCTGGGAAAGTCCTTGTGCACTGGATCACACCTCGGTTTGGCCGAGACGGTGTTCTCAGCATGAGACAGGGACCAGTGGGGGTCTTGGGAGATTTGCGGTGAGCTGCTCCCCGGGCTCAGCCTGACTCGCCTCGGCTGGCACGCTCGGGGTGCGCCGCCTCGAAGGCCTCGCGGAGCGCGGCCAGCTCGTCACTGACGCGGCCGGCGACCTTCTCGGTACCACGGGCGGACGGGACGATGCCGAGCGCCGTCAGCAACCCGGCGGCGTGAGCGCCCGGATCGCCGGCCTCGCCGAGCATTGGGTGCAGGCCCTCGTCGGCGAGGTGATGGAAGACGAGATTGACGATGCTCCACGGGTTGTAGGTCTCTTCGCTGCTGTCCATGGGGCCGAGCAGACGCCGACGAGTTTGCATCGGGCATCTCAAGTTGAGACAGTGCCTAATGACAGGGGGCTTATCTTTTGAGCAACACGGAGATAACGAAAGAACACTCCACGTGAGAACCGGGGGTCCTCCGACCGGGACGAGCAGGGCAGGAGGAGACAAATGGGACGTGCATCGACGTGGCTGCACCAGAACGTTCCGGAGAGCGGGGGTCTGCCGGATCGCGGAAGGTCGCCTGGTTGCGGATCGCCGCTAGACACCGCGCTCGCAGTGCCCGAACAGCGACTTCCCGGCGGCCGCGATCCCCTGGCCGAGGCCAGGGACCGGTTCCTGGCGGCCGAGCCAGTCGACCGGTCGGTGGTCAGAGAGCCGATTCTGGCTTCCTGGTGGCGTTCCAAGGAGTGGAACGTCGCAGCCGACCGGCTCGACCTGAGCTACCGTGGCGACCCCAATCTCGACTCGACGCTGGCCCGCTCCGCCGAGCCGGTGCTCAGGCATCTGTTCGAGCAGCTCGACGGACAGCCGATCAGCATCGTCCTGACCGACGCGTCCGGGCTGGTGCTGCGCCGCTTCACCGGCGACGACAAGCTGGAACGCCAGCTTGACCGGATCATGCTCATACCCGGCTTCTCCTACGCCGAAGACATCGTCGGTACCAACGGCATTGGGACCGCGCTCGAATCGGGCGGTCCGACGCACGTGTTCGGGCACGAACACTACGCGGAGCGGCTTGAGGGCATGGCATGCGCCGGCGTTCCGGTCCGCGACCCGCTGTCCGGGAAGACCCTCGGCGTGATCGACCTGACCTGCTGGCGCAGGGACGCCGACCCGCTGATGCTGTCGCTCGTCCGCTCCACCGCCGACCAGCTCAACCAGGCGCTCACCGAGACGAGCAACAGCCGGGACCTTCGGCTGCTGCAGGAGTACACGCGGGCCTGCCGGCACTCCGGCGGCATCGTCCTCGGGCTGGGCAACGACATCGTTATGCTCAACGACCACGCGCGAAAGGCCCTGGCCCCCGCGGACCAGGCGGCGTTGATTTGCCGGGCCACCGAGACCATGGCCAGTGCGGCCGGGCCGCGCGGCCGGTGGCGGCCGCCCGGCGCGGTGACGGTGGACCTGCCGAGCGGGGCGGTCGCCAAGATGTTCTGCCGACCAGTCGGCGAGCTTGGCGCCATCACGACGGCGGTGGACTCCGCACCGCTCACCGACGGTGTAGTGCACGTCAAGCTCGTGACGCCCGCCACGGTCCCGCTCCCAGAGGCCGCGGTGTCGCGGGCCACCATGTCGCTACCCGGCCTGGTTGGCGGCGGTGCGGCCTGGCGGCGGGCCAGCAGGCTGACGGAGGCGAGTTACGAGCGAGGCGAGTGGCTCGTGCTCGAAGGTGAACCGGGCGTCGGCAAGCTCGCGCTCGTCCGGGCCGTGCACCAGCGGCGCAACCCCGCCGCGCCCTGCCACGTCCTCGACGCCGCGGAGGCGGCCCACGACCGCGACTGGCTCGCCCAGGTGCGCGCGGAACTGAGCGGCGGTACCGGGCTGCTGGTCCTGCGGCACGTGCACGCGCTCAACGCGCGGCAGGCCAGGACCCTGGCGGGCGCCCTGGAGGAGGTGAAGGCCGCCGGCCGGGACGCAGACCTGCTCGTAGCGGTCACCCTCGACGGCAGCGCCGCCCGCGCCGACCTGAACGGGCTGCTGCGGCTGTTCCCCGGGTCCGTGGCCGTGCCGCCGCTGCGCCATCACAGCGAGGACCTGCGCGACCTAGTGCCGTTCTTCCTCGGCAAGCTCAGCCAGCAGGGACGGGTCAGGTGTTCCTCCGCGGCCATGCAACTGCTGCTGCGGCACACCTGGCCGGGCAACACGGCGCAGCTCTGGCAGGTACTCAAGCAGGTGGTGCAGCGCCGCCGGGCGGGCCAGATCCAGCCCGAGGACCTGCCGCCGGAGTGCTGGACGGTCTCCCGCCGAGTGCTGTCGCCGCTCGAGTCGATCGAGCGGGACGCGATCGTCCAGTCCTTGCTCGACCACGGCGGCAACAAGATCCGCGCCGCCGCCGCACTCGGCATGTCACGGGCGACGATCTACCGGCGGATTCACGAGTACGGCATTATCACCACGCCGGCCGGCTAGGGAGCCTGGCTAGCTGTCCGTGGGAAGGCCATGGTGGACGAAACGTTGACCGAGGTCGGGCCTTGCGTTCATTCTTTCTCCGAGGCACCTCCTTTACTAGGATCCAGTTAAGGCTCACACGGCGGCGGTCGTGTGCGGTTGCGCCATTGCGAGGCTGCGGGGTTGCCTGGCTTTTCGCTGGCCGGGTGCCGGACCTCGGAGAGCGGAGCGTTATGTTGCGAGTGTCCGTCTTGGGCGGACAGCAAATCACCGATGACCAAGACAGCGGCGTTCAGGTCCGGTCGTCGCGCGCGCTCGCGCTGGTGGCCTACCTCGCCGTGCATCCCGGGGTGCCACATCCGCGCCAGCGAATCGCCGGCCTGCTGTGGCCGGAATCCGGCGACGCGCAGGCACTGACCAACCTGCGCCGGGAACTGCATCACCTGCGCCAGGCGCTTGGCGAGGACGGCTCGCTGCAGGTCACGGCCAGGGACCTGTGCTGGGTGGACGGGCCGACCTGTCACGCGGACGTGCGGGCCTTCGATACCGGCCGGCTGGCGGCACTCGCGGCCGCGGAGTCCGGCGACGACGACGCGGTGATCAGGCACGGCGGCGAGGCGCTTGCGCAATACCGCGGCGACCTGCTGCCTGGTGTGTACGACGACTGGGCCGCCGAGGCGAGGGAACGGCTCGGACGGCAGTGCGTGGAGCTGTGCGACCTGGTCGGCGCCGCCCGGGCGCGGGGCGGCGATCTCACCGGGGCGGCGGCCGCCGCGCGGCGCCGCATCGAGCTGCGGCCCCTTGAGGAGACCGGGTATCGCGTGCTGATGGGGCTGCTTGCCGACATGGGCGACCGGGCGGCGGCGGTGAGCACCTACCACCATTGCGCTTCCGTGCTTGAGCGGGAGCTCGGCGTGGCGCCCGACGATGCGACCCGCGCGGCGTTCAGGCGGCTCATGACGCGTAACCGGCCGACGGCGCCGGCCGGGGATGGCCCGCCCGTGATCACGAAGACGGCACAGCAGGCACAGTCGGCCGGGCGGCCCGGTCAGCCCAGGGCACCGCTTATCGGGCGGGCTGCCGAGCTGCGCGTCTTGACCGACGTCTGGCAGGCGGCGTCCGCCGGGCGGCGCGGCATGGTGCTTGTCGCGGGCGGCGCCGGCGTGGGAAAAACCCGCCTGGTGACCGAGGTCGCCGACCTCGCCCGCCGGCAGGGCGCGGTCGTGGTGGCTACCCAGTGCTTCGCGGCGCCGGGACGGCTGGCGCTTGCCCCGGTCGCCGACTGGCTGCGCGATCCGGCGGTCAGAGCGGCCGCGGCGACCCTCGACCAGGCGTGGCGAGCGGAAGTCGCGCGGCTGCTGCCTGACCAGGGCGTTCCCGGTATCGATCCACGGCCGGGCACGATGGCGGACGCGTGGCAGCGGCACCGCTTCTATGAGGGGCTGGCGCGGGCCCTGATCGCGGTGGGCCGCCCGCTGCTCCTGGTCCTGGACAACGTCCAGTGGTGCGACCAGGAGACGCTCGACTTCGTCAGCTTCTGCCTTGGCCTGACGGGCGACGAGACGCCGCTCCTGGTAGCCGGCACCGTCCGGGACGACCATCGCCGCGGCGACCGTGAGCTGGCCGCCTGGGCGGTGCGGATGCGGGCCGCCGGCCTGCTCACCGAGCTGGCGCTGTCCCCGCTCGACGCCGCCGACGGGGCGCGCCTCGCCGAGGCGATATCCGGCCGGGCCCTGGCGGCGGCGGACGCGGCGACCTTGTACGCGACGACCGGGGGCTTCCCGCTTTATGTCATCGAGGCGGCCCGCGGCGAGGCCGGCGAGCCTGGCCGGGTCGACGAGGGGGGCGGATCGCCGCCCGGTGACCTGTCCGCCGTGCTGCGCAGGCGGCTGGCGCAGGCGACCCCGGGGGCGCAGGAGGTGGCGGGCCTGGCGGCGGCGGTAGGCACGGACTTCTCCCTTGGCCTGCTCACCGAGGCGAGCGACCTGACGGCCGATGCCGTGGTCGAGGCCATTGACGAGCTGTGGCGGAGCAGAATCCTGCGGGAGCTCGGCACCGGCTATGACTTCTCCCACGACCTGCTGCGGGAGGCCGCGTACGCGGAGGTCAGCCCGGCCCGCCGCTGGCTGATGCACCGGCGGATCGCCCAGGGCCTGGAACTGCTGCACGGCGGGGCGACGGACGGGGTCGCCGCACAGCTCGCGGCGCAGTACGCCCGCGCAGGCGACCGGGCCAAGGCGGTGGCCTTTTTCCGGCAGGCCGCGCAGATCGCAGCCGATCGGTTCGCACACACCGAGTCGATCCGGCTGTACCGGGACGCGTTGTCGGTTATCGCGGCCATGCCCGCCGGGCGGGACCGCGACAGCCTGGAACTCGCGGTGCTCACCGCGCTGGCCGCACCGCTCAACGCCAGGGAGGGCTACGCGTCGCGTGCACTGGAGCGGAACATGCAGCGCTCGATCGCGCTCGCCGAATCGCTGGGTCGCGCCGACCTTGTGCAGGTGGGCTTCGTCGGACTAGGGGTCACCTGGTTCGTTCAGGGCCGGACCGCCGACTGCCACCGGGTTTCGGCTCGCGCGCTCGCCCTCGCCGACCCCGGGACGAGCACCGCGGGCCAGGCGCGCTTCATGATGGGCGGGTCGGCCCTCAGCTTGGGCCGGCCGGCCGAGGGCCTGCGCGACCTGACGTTCGCCGCCGGCCTTGGCGGCGGCCTTGAGCTGCTCAGCGTGGGGACGCTTGCCAACGTGCACGCGACGGCCTGGAGCGCCCATGCCCACTGGCTGCTCGGCGACGAGGAGTCGGCCGCGCGCGCGGCACAGGAGGCGATCGATCTCGCCCGCGCGATCGGTGATCCCTACAACGTGACCATCGCCCTGGCCTACAGCGCCATTACCCAGCAGCTCCGCCACGACCTGCCCCGGCTCCGCGAGGTCGTGGCTGAGCTGCGCGAGCTGTGCCAGCGGTATGAATTCGGCTACTACCGCGAGTGGGGACTGATCCTGGACGGGTGGTCCGCCGCGAGCGACCGCGACGGCCTCGGCGCCAGGCTCGCCGAAGAGGGCGCCGACAATCTCAAGGCCCAAGGCGCCTTCGCCCGCCGGCCCTACTGGCTGTCGCTGCTCGCCGACCTGCTGGCCAAGCAGGGCCGGCCGACCGCCGCCCGCGCGACGCTCGACGCCGCGCTCACCGCGGGCCGCGTCCACGACGACCTGTGGTGGCTGCCCGAGGTGATGCGGATGCGCGCCCGTTATGACCCGCCGGAAGGGGCGGTCGCGCGGCTGCGCGCCGCCGCGGATCTCGCGTCGAGCCACGGCAGCGTGGCCCTGGTCCGCCGCTGCGAGGCAGACCTGAGCGACTTGCCCGGCCTTGGCGATTTGTCCGGCCGGGGCGATTTGTCCGGCCGGGGCGTTCGGCCGCTGAGCTCCCCGGCGGAGGGCGGCTGATCGTCGCGAACGCCTGACGAACGCCCCGCGAACGCTCCGCCTTCTACCGTCGGACTCATAGCTCATTGACCTGACCTGGAGGAGACAAGATGAGCGTTACCACGGGGACCACCACGGCACCGTACGAAGAACTGTCCGCCGCCTTGCGCGGCACCGTCATCCTGGCGGCAGACCCCGGCTATGCCGAGGCTCGCGCCGTCTACAACGGCATGATCGACAAGCATCCGGCCGCGATCGCGCGCTGCGCGGACACCGCCGACGTCATCGCGTGCGTCCGGTTCGCCCGCGCCCATGGCCTGGACATCACCGTGCGCGGCGGGGGCCACAACGCCGCGGGCCTGGCCGTGGCCGACGACGCGCTCGTCATCGACCTATCCGGGCTGCGCAGCACCACGGTCAACCCGCAGGAGCACACGGTGCGCGTCGACCCAGGCTGCACCTGGGGCGACGTCGACCACGCGACGGTCGCGTTCGGCATGGCTACCCCCAGCGGGTTCCTCGCCTCGACCGGCGTGGCTGGCCTGACGCTCGGCGGCGGCATCGGTTACCTGTCCCGCCGCTTCGGCCTCACCGTGGACAACCTGCTGTCCGCGGACGTCGTGCTCGCCGACGGGTCGTTCGTGACGGCCACCGCCGACAACGAGCACAGCGACCTGTTCTGGGCGCTGCGCGGTGGCGGCGGTAACTTCGGCGTCGTCACGTCGTTCACGTTCCGCTGCCACGACATCGGCGAGCACGGGACGATCATCGGCGGCCCTGTTCTGTACGACTTCGCCGACACCGCGGCGGTCATGCGCTGGTACCGCCAGCTGCTGCCCCTGCTGCCCGAGGAGCTCAGCGGCTGGATCGGCCTGATCACGATCCCGCCGGCCCCGCCGTTCCCCGAGGAACTGTGGGGACGCAAGGCCTGCGCCATCGTCTGGTGCTACACGGGGCCGCACGCCAAGGCGGACGAGGTGCTCGAGCCGGTCCGTTCGTTCGGCTCGCCGCTGATCGTCGGGCTGATGGAGATGCCGTTCACCGCGCTGCAGAGCGCCTTCGACCCGCTGTACCCGGCAGGGCTGCAGTGGTACTGGAAGGCGGACTTCTTCCAGGAGATCTCCGATGAGGCGATCGACGTGCACGTCAAGTACGGCGAGCAGCTCCCGACGGGGCATTCGACGATGCACCTGTACCCGATCGACGGCGCGGCCAGCCGGGTGCCGGCCGACGCGACCGCCTTCGCCTACCGGGACGGCGGCTGGGCCGGCGTCATCGTGGGGGTCGACCCCGATCCCGCCAACAATGCCAGCATCACCCAGTGGGCGCAGGACTACTGGCGGGAACTGCACCCGATGTCGGCAGGCGGCGCCTACATCAACTTCATGATGGCCGAGGGAGATGACCGGATCAGGGCCTCTTACCTGGGTAATTATGACCGGCTCGCCGAGGTCAAGCGCCGCTACGACCCGGACAACGCGTTCCACGTCAATCAGAACATCCTGCCCGCGAGCTGACGGTGAGGGCGGACCGCGCCGACCCGGGGCGGTCCGCCGTTCCCCGTCCGGCTAGCGTCGTGGGTTTGCTTGGGGTGCCGGGCAAAACAGGGCGAAACGGGCAGGAGGCCGGGCTTCGGGCCGTGGCCGGCCTGGATGGCCCACGATCTCGGCCCCGGTTCGCACCAGGCGCCCGGCGGGAGACGGCCGACCGCGCACGTCAGGCCGACGTGGCGACCGCTCCGCCAAAGTGCCGGGCGAAGAAGCGGACCGCGCTGTCGGCCTCGAACCGGGGCAGCTCCTTGTGCTTGCCCGAGTTCACGTGCAACGACTTCTCCTTCGAGGCGAAGGCGTCGAACAGCGCGAGACCCTCCTCCCGCGAGATGTGCTCGTCGTCCCACTGCATGTCGAACTCGATCGGGATGGAGATCCGACTTGCCTTCTCGGCCAGGACGCCGGGCCAGTGCTGACCGAAGACCGCGGCGGCGATCCTGGGTTCGATCGCCACGAACGGCACGCCGATCGCGGTGCCCATGTTGATACCCCAGAAGCCGACCGGCCCGTCGGTGCCGATCTCCGGGAGTTCCTGGAGGGCATCCAGGGTCGCCTGGTACTCGGGCACGGCGAGCTGCGCCAGGTGGTCGTTGTATCGCACGACGATCGGGCCCTCCGGCTCGCCCGCCGCCCGCGCCCGGAACAGCTCGGCGATCTCGGCCTCGTCGTGCGCCGTGCGCGGCCGGTCGCCGTGACCGGGCGCGTCAATGACGGCGACGTGGAAGCCGCAGCCGGCCACCAGGCGCCGGGCGCGGCCGGACATCGCCGGGTGCTTCTTGTGGTTGCCGCCGCCGTGGGCCATCAGGATCAGGGGTGCCCGCTGGGCGCCGGAGGCCGGGGACCACAGGACGCCGGGGACCCCGCCCACGGTGAAGTCGCGCTCGAGCATGCCGTTCGACGACGACTCGGCGGTGAACTGCAGAGAGTACATAGGTGTTGCCTTTCGGGAGTGCCCTGTTGTTGAGGCGCTCCAGGCGACATCTACGTCAGTCGCACGGCCGTGACGGGAAGCGGAGCACCCATGCTGGTACAGCGTTCACGGGTCTCACCCCCTCAATCGGCCTCACGGTAAGCCGTAGGCTACCAGGCCGGTGATCATCGCTCCAAGGCGTTTCTCGGCCACGTGATCACGGCAGGGCAGGCCATCGCCCCGGCGTCAGTCCTCCGCGGGATGGCGAAAGTGAGTCGCTTCCTTTGCGCTTCCGGCATAGCGTGGCCGTGTGGTCCAGGCGGGCGCGGAGTTCTGGGACCGGTACCACCGGCAGCGGCTGGAGTCCGGTGATGACCTGGACTGGGCGGGTGTGTGGACCGCGCCGTTCCTCGGGCCGCTGCGTGACGCGGGCGTGCGGACCGTGCTCGAGCTTGGCTGCGGGACGGGCAACGACGCGGCCCGGCTGGCCGCGGAGGGCTATGCGGTCACGGCTGTCGACCTGTCGCGTGAGGCCATCGGGCGGGCGCGGGCTCGGTTCGGCTCGCTTGCCAGGTTTCTCGTGGCGGACATGACACGGCCGCTCCCGTTCCGCAACGGCAGCTTCGACGCGGTCATGTCCAACGTCGCCATCCACATGTTTCCAGACAGCGTGACCCGGGTGGCAGTCGGTGAAGTGACCCGGCTGGTCCGGGCCGACGGGCTGTTCTTGTTCCACGTCAACTCGCTGCAGGACCGGCCGCTGCGCGCCCGCAACCTGCCCGCGCGTGAGCTGGAGCCCGATTACGTGGCCGAGGCGTCGGGGCAGACCGTGCATTTCTTCTCGGAGGACTACCTTCGCGAGCTGCTCGCCGGATGGCAGCGGGTGGAGCTTGAGCCTGTTTCCGTGCCGCACCGGAAGACGGGCGAGCCGTTCAAGCACGTCTGGCGGGGCATCGCGCGGCGCTGAAGCGGTTACCTGAGCGGGGCGGGGAGGTAGCGGGCGCCCGGCCCGTCTGTCCTGGCGATGTCGGCGGGGTTGGACATGGCGCAGCGCTTCAGGGACAGGCACCCGCAGCCAATGCAGGAGTCGAGGCCGTCGCGGAGCTTCTCCAGAGCGGCGATCTGCGCGTCGAGGCGGGCGCGCCAGCCTCGGGAGAGCCTGGTCCAGTCGGCCTTGGTCGGGGTGCGGGAGTCGGGGAGCTCGGCGAGCGCGGCGGCTACCTCGTCCAGGGTGAGGCCGACGTTACGGGCCGCGCGAATAAAGGCGAGGCGGCGCAGCACGTTGCGTTCATAGCGGCGCTGGTTGCCCGTCGTCCTTGTCGCGTTGATGAGTCCCTCGCGCTCGTAAAAGCGCAGCGCTGACGCGCTGAATCCACTGCGGGTCGCGATCTCGCTGACGGTGAGATGGTCGGTGCTCTGCACGGTCGCCAGGCTTTCCCTTGACTTAAAGTTAACTTCAACTACAAGAATAGGGCTCATGAGCAGCACATCGCAACCAATTGCCCTGATCACCGGCGGCGGGCGCGGGCTCGGCCTGGCGCTGGCCCGTGGCTTGCTTTCGAACGGGTGGCGCGTGGTGACCGACGCGCGCCGCACCGGCCACCTGGCCGCCGCCCTGCCCGGCGCCGTCGTGGTGCCTGGCGACGTCACGGACCCGGCCCACCGGGAGGCGCTCGCCGAAATGGTCGGCGAGCTAAGCAGTGCCGCAGGCGCACCGGGCAGGCTCGACCTGCTCGTCAACAACGCGAGCGACCTGGGGCCGTCGCCGCTCCCCCGGCTGGACGACGTGCCACTCGCGGCGGCCCGCAAGGTGTTCGAGACCAATGTGCTCGCGCCGCTGGCGCTCACTCAGCAGTTCCTCCCGGTGCTTCGGGCCGCGGGCGGCATCGTCGTGAACGTCAGCTCTGACGCGGCTGTCGAGGCCTACGAGGGGTGGGGCGCCTACGGCGCCGCCAAGGCGGCGCTCGACCAGCTGTCCGCGGTGCTCGCGGCGGAGGAGCCCGAGCTCGCCGTGTACGCGGTCGACCCGGGCGACATGCGCACCGAGATGCATCAGGCGGCGTTCCCCGGCGAGGACATCTCCGACCGGCAGGAGCCGGAGGCCGTGGTACCTGCGCTGCTGCGGCTGATCGCGACGCGGCCGCCGAGCGGGCGCTTGCGCGCCGCGGATTTCGCGGAGGCACGGGCGTGAAGGAGGCCGACGTCAAGGGACGCGTCGCATCGGGGGCTGGCGTGACCATACTCGACTTCGTGCTGCCGGCGGGGCTCGAGGCGAGTGAGCCGCCGCCCGTGCGGGACGGCGTGCGGCTGCTGGTGGCGACCGCGACGGGGATGCGGCACGCCCGATTCGGGCAATTCGGCGAGTTTCTCGCGGAGGGGGATCTCGTCGTGGTCAACGCCTCGGCCACGCTCGCCGCGGCGGTCGACGGGGACCGGGCGGGCGCGCCGGTGGAGGTGCACTTTTCTGCGGAACTCGACGACGGCGCCTGGGTGGTGGAGGTGCGGCCGGCCGGGACGTCCACGGGGCCGGTGTCCGGGCTGCGGGCCGGCGAGGTGATCGGCCTGGCCGATGGCGTTGGGCTGGTGCTTGACGGGCCGCGGCCTGCCGGGCAGGACCGGCTGTGGCGGGCCGAGCTCAGGGCGGGCCAGTCGCGTATCGAGGGCGGCGCCGCGGCCTTCCTTGCCCGGCATGGGCGGCCGATCCGTTACGCGTACGTGCCGCGGCAGTGGCCGCTCGCTGAGTACCAGACCGTCTTCGGCCGGGAGCCGGGCAGCGCGGAGATGCCGAGCGCGGGGCGGCCGTTCACGGCCGAAATCGTCACCGACCTGGTCACCCGCGGTGTGGCGCTTGCTCCCATCGTGCTGCACACGGGCGTGTCGTCCCAGGAGCCAGGCGAGCCGCCGCAGCCGGAGCGGTTCCGGGTGCCGGAGTCCACCGCCCGGCTGGTCAATGCCACCCGTGCGGCGGGCGGGCGGGTGGTCGCGGTCGGCACCACGGTGACCCGCGCGCTTGAGTCGGCCGCCGGCCCGGACGGGACGGTGCGGGCGCGGAGCGGGTGGACCGATCTCGTGCTCGGTCCCGAGCGGCGCGCCCGGGTGGTGAACGGGCTGGTGACCGGCTGGCACGCGCCTGGAGCGTCGCACTTGGCGCTGCTGACCGCGGTGGCCGGGCCCGAGCTTGTCGGACGGGCTTACGCGGAGGCGCTGCGCCTGGGGTACCGGTGGCACGAGTTCGGCGACAGCTGCCTGCTGCTGCCGTGACCACTGTCCCCGATGCCCACCACTGCTCGTCTCTACTGCGACGGCCGGCAAGAGCCGGCCGCGCAGCAGAGCGCCGAGGAGGACGGTCATGGGCCGTGTCATCGTCATCGAATACATCTCACTGGACGGAGTAATCCAGGACCCGGGCGGAAGTGCGGGAACCTCGTACGGCGGATGGCTGTACCGGTTCGGCCCGGAACCGCTCGAAGGGGACAAGTTCCGCCTCGGGGAGATCATGGACAACGGCGCGCTGCTGCTCGGCCGCCGCACCTTCGAGGAGTTCGCCGCACTCTGGCCGGGCCGCGACGACTGGTTTTCCGCCAGGATGAACGCCTGGTCGAAGCTGGTGGCTTCGCGGTCGCTGGCGGACGCGAGCTTGTGGCAGAACTCCGAACTGCTCGACTGCGACGACCTGATGAAAGAGGTTGAGGCACGCAGCAAGGACACGGACATCGTGGTCACCGGCAGCCTCAGCGTGGTCCGCGAACTGCAGGCCGCCGAACTGGTCGACGAGTACCGGCTAATCGTGCTTCCGCTGGTGATCGGCGAGGGCAGCCGGCTGTTCCCCGATGGCACGGGGCCGGTGGACCTGGCCCTCGGGCTGGTGGAGGCGGCGGGTCAGGGAGTCCGCCTCATCTACAGCCGGAAGGAGAGGATGGGAGGGGGGTCGGAGTAGGGCGCAACCGTTCGGGATAATGACTTTGATCTTTTGGGCTTTGGCCTCGTTTTCTGCGCGTGCCGGCCTTTCGCCGGGGGATCTAGAGGGTGCAGCATTGCATCGCACTGATCGAGAGCGGAGGCACGGAATATGGCAGACCGGCGCGTGCTGGGCATTGTGCTTGCTGGCGGCGCGGGGACGCGACTGGCGCCGCTGACGGCCGACCGGGCCAAGCCTGCGGTGCCGTTCGGCGGGGTGTACCGGCTGGTGGACTTCGCGCTATCTAACCTGGCCAACTCGAGCATCAGAAAGATCTGCGTACTCACCCAGTACAAGAGCCACAGCCTGGACCGGCACATCTCGACCACATGGCGGATGAGCGACCTGCTCGGCAACTACGTGACCCCGGTGCCGGCCCAGCAGCGGCTCGGGCCGCACTGGTACACCGGGTCGGCGGACGCCATCTTCCAGTCGCTGAACCTGATCAACGACGAGCGCCCGGACCTGGTGGTGGTCGTCGGCGCGGACCACGTGTACCGGATGGACCCGCGGCAGATGATCGACCAGCACCTGGAGTACGGCGCCGGCGTGACCCTGGCGTCGATCCCGGTGACGCGGCAGGACGCCAAGGCGTTCGGGATCGTCGGCGTCGCCGCCGACGGGCGGTCCGTCGAGAAGTTCGTGGAGAAGCCCGCCAACCCGCCGACGATCCCTGACTCCCCCGAGGAGTCGTTCGCGTCGATGGGCATCTACGTGTTCGACACGAAGGTGCTCGTCGACGTGCTGCACCGGGACGCGGCGGACAAGGAAAGCAAGCACGACATCGGCGGCAGCATCATCCCCGCGCTGGTCGGCGACGGCGCGGCGCAGGCCTATGACTTCATGACGAACGAGGTACCCGGCTCGACGGAACGGGACCGGGGCTACTGGCGGGACGTCGGGACCATCGACGCGTACTTCGACGCGCACATGGACCTGCGCACCGTCGAGCCGATGTTCAACCTGTACAACGACCGCTGGCCGATACTCACCCACATGGACCCGCTGCCGCCCGCCAAGTTCGTGCACGACACCGGCGACCGGGTGGGCCGGGCGATCGACTCGCTCGTCTCGAACGGGGTGATCGTTTCCGGAGGTCTAGTGCGGCAGTCTGTGCTGTCGCCCGGGGTGCGCGTGAACTCCTGGGCAACTGTCGAACGCACGGTACTGCTGCACAACGTGTATGTCGGAAGGCACGCGGAAATCAGGGACGCGATCATCGACAAGAACGTCGTGGTGCCCGAGGGCGTCAAGGTAGGCGTCGACAAGGAGCACGACCTTGCCCGCGGCTTCGCCGTGTCGCCGGGTGGCATCACCGTGGTAGGCAAGGGACAGGTGGTTGCTCCGTGAAGGTGGCACTCCTCACCAGGGAGTACCCGCCCGAGGTGTACGGCGGCGCGGGCGTGCACGTGGAGTACCTGGCCAAATCGCTCGCGCCGCTCGTCGAGCTGACCGTGCACTGCCAGGGGGCGCCGCGGGATTCCGCGGTGGCGCACCAGGCGTGGCCCGCGCTGCATGACGCCGCGCTCAAGGTGTTCTCCGCCGACCTGTCCATGGCGGACATGGTTGCTCCGGCCGACCTGGTGCACTCGCACACTTGGTACGCCAACCTGGCCGGGCACCTCGCCTCGCTGCTGCACGGCATCCCGCACGTCGCGACGGTGCACTCGCTCGAGCCGCTGCGGCCGTGGAAGGCCGAGCAGCTCGGCGGCGGCTATCAGCTGTCGTCCTGGGCGGAGCGCACGTCGCTGGCGGCGGCGGCCGCGGTGGTGGCCGTGTCCGACGGCATGCGCGCCGACATCCTGTCCTGCTACCCGGAGATTTCCCCCGAACGGGTTCGTGTCATACACAACGGCATCGACACGGCCGAATACGCTCCCGACGCCGGCACGGACGTGCTCGAGCGGCACGGCATCGACCTTTCGCGGCCCTACGTGATCTTCGTCGGGCGGATCACCAGGCAGAAGGGCGTGCCGGTGCTGCTGCGGGCGGCCGCGTCCCTCGACCCGTCGGCGCAGCTCGTGCTCTGCGCCGGCGCGGCGGACACCCCGGAGCTTGGCGCGGAGGTGTCGACGCTGGTGGCGGAGCTGCAAGCGTCGCGGTCCGGGGTGATCTGGATTCCGGAGATGCTGCCCAAGAAGGACGTCATCCAGCTGCTCACGCACGCGCTGGTGTTCGCCTGCCCATCGGTGTACGAGCCGCTCGGCATCGTCAACCTGGAGGCGATGGCCTGCGAGACGGCGGTGGTCGCCTCCCGGGTCGGCGGCATTCCCGAGGTGGTCAACGGCGGGGTGACCGGGCTGCTGGTGCCGCCCGACGACCCGGCGTCGCTGTCCGACGCGCTCAACATGCTGCTGCGCGACCCGGGCCGCGCGGACGCGATGGGCCACGCCGGTCGGGAGCGCGCGGTCACCGAGTTCTCCTGGGACACGGTCGCCGCGCAGACCGCGGCGCTGTACGCCGAGCTGGGCGCGGGCGGCTGAGGCCTCCTCCCCGGCCATGGCTGAGCAGGCGGAACGCCATCGGCACTCGTACTACATCGGCCTGCTCACCTTCGCGAGCGGCTGCGTCGACGTGGTCACGCTGATGATGATCGGCGGTGCGTTCACCAGCGTCATCACCGGCAACCTGATCTTCGTCGGGCGGGCTATCGGCACCACGTCGCTGACCCCGGCGGTGCACGCCATCCTGGCCGTCATCGGGTACATACTCGGCGTGGCGGCGGGCAGCAGGCTGCGGCTGTTGTTCGGCAGGCCTTCAACGGGCCAGCGGGCACTAGGGCGGTCCGCACAGAGCCGCTCAGCGCAGGGCCAGCCGTGGCCACGTTCCGCGACGCTGGTGCTCGCCGTCGAGTGCGCTCTCCTCGCGGCGCTCAACGTCGCATGGATCGGCTACGACGCCGCGCCGCCCACGGCGGCCACCGACGTGCTGCTCACCGCGGCGGCGCTCGCGCTCGGCATGCAGGGCGCCGCCGCCCGCGGCATCGAGGGGAACCCGTCGACCACCTACATGACCGGGGCGCTCACCGCGCTCATCGAGGCGCTGGTGACGGGGCGCCGCAAATCAGCGGACGCCTCCGCCGTTGTCGGGCTGCTCGCGCTCGTCGCGGGGGCGGCGTGCGGCGCGGTGCTCATCAGGTACGCGAGCCGGACGGCCCTGCTGCCGCCGCTGGCGGCGCTGCTGCTCGTGGTGGCCGTCAAGCTGTGGCAGCACCGGCGGGAGGCGCGGGCGCACGCCGAGCAGCCCAAGGGCAACGCGGCCGGCTGAGGCGGGCGGCGCAGACTTAGGCGCGCGCTCCGGCACGGCCCTCGGCGACGCGGCGTGCGATCGCCTCCATGGGCGGCAGGTTCAGCTCGTGCCCGTCCTGGGTCGTATCAACCAGCGCCTGGACCCAGCCGTCGTGACGAGGGTTGAGCCCGTCATGGCCGTCCGGTTCGGCCCGAAAAGGGAATGTCACTCGTTGTCATTTTTCAAATACCTTCTGCGATTCATGCTGGTTGTTTCCATGTCAGTTCGTCGGGTAGCGGCGCCAGATCGAACGAGCAGACGGCTTCGGTAGCGGAAGACACCGGATCCGGATGCGACAGGAACCATGAGCGCGAACCCCGCGAACCCAGCGGCTCGTGGCTCAGATCGGAGGCTAAGGATGAAAGGCAGCATGCAAGCCGCCGCCGCGATCGGTGTCGGCTACCTGCTCGGCCGTCGGAAGAAGTTCCGCATGGCGACCATGCTGGCCGCGGCGACGGCCGTTGGCGGGACCACCGTGGGCGGCATCGCCATGAAGCGCGGCATGAAGATGCTCAACTCGACCGATGCGCTGCAGAAGGTGGCGCCCCAGCTCGGCCAGCTCACGGAGATCGTGCGCGGCGACCTGCTCTCGGCGGGGAAGGCCGCGGCGACGGCGGCGGTCAGCAGCCAGATGGACGCGCTGACCAACTCGCTGCACGAGCGCGCCGAGCGGGTGCTCAACCCCGAGGCCGCGGTAGCCGAGGGTGCGGACAAAGCGTCCGAGACCGGCAAGAAGGCCGCGGGTGCCGGAAAGCGCGCCGCTGGGGGCACCGCCAAGCGCGCGTCGTCCACCGTCGGCGGTGCTGGCCGGCGCGTGACCGGGCGCGGCAGGGCCGATGAGGCGGACGAGCCGGAGGACGAGGAGTACGAGGCCCGCGACGAGGACGCTCGCGACGAGGACTACGAGGGCGACGAGGACTACCAGGACGAGGCCGAAGAAGACGACTACGAGCAGGAGGCGGACGACGAGGCGGACGACGAGCCCGCCGATGACGAGGCGGACGCGCGGCCTGCCCGGCCCGCCCGGCCTGCCAGGCCTGCCCGCAGCGGCGGCACGCCCCGCCGGTCGCCCGTGACCAGGACTAGGGGGTAAGCGAGATGCCGCCAGAGAAGGAGAGCAGCGGCCCGATGGACCGGCTCAAGCAGGAGGCTAACGGCCTCGTCGGTGCCCTGACCGACCGTGCCATGTCGAAGGTGCATGGCAAGGTCCAGGAGGCGACCGGCAGGCTCACCGACTACGTGGAAGGCGGCGGGGGACCGGGGCTGTTGGCCGCGGTGACCGGCGCGAAGGGCCTGGCCGAGGGCAAGAGCCCGGGCCGGTCGATGCTCGGCGCGGGCTGGGCGGGCCTGAAGGAGAAGGTCGGCGGCGTGTTCGGTGGCAAGGGCAAGGGCGGCGGCCGCCAGAAGCTCAAGCTCACCAACATCGTCGAATCCATCGACGTCGGCGCGCCGGTCCGGCTCGCGTACAACCAGTGGACCATGTGGGATCAGTTCCCCACGTTCACCAAGAAGGTCGAGAACGCCTCGCCCGACGAGAACGACCAGGAGTACAAGGTCAACTGGAAGGCCCAGGTCTTCTGGTCGCACCGCGAGTGGGAAGCCACCATCACTGATCAGCGTCCGGACGAGCGGATCGCCTGGAAGTCCAAGGGGCAGAAGGGCCACGTCGACGGAGTGGTCACCTTCCACGAGCTGACCCCCAACCTGACCAAGATTGTCGTGGTCATGGAGTACCACCCGCAGGGGTTCATGGAGCGGACGGGCAACCTGTGGCGCGCCCAGGGCCGTCGCACGCGGCTCGAGCTCAAGCACTTCCAGCGGCACGTCATGGCGCACACCCTGCTCGAACCCGACGAGGTCGAGGGCTGGCGCGGCGTGATCGAGGACGGCAAGGTCGTCAAGGACCACGAGACCGCGCTCGAGGAAGAGGGCCGCGAGCGGGACGACCGCGACGAAATGGATGAGTCACGCGACGACGCCCGGGACACCGAGTCGGGCGCCGAGGACGAGTACGCGGACGAGGAGCCGTCGGACGAGGAAGACACTGACGACCGGGACGCGGACGAAGAGGCCGTGGGCGAAGAGGCCGCGGATGAAGAGGCCGACACCGGCGGGGGCCGTGCCAGCGACAGGCGCCGGGCACCGGCCCGCGGCGGCGGCAGGACGCGCGCACCGCAGCGTGCGCGCCAGGGGGCCGGTCGCGGCGGAGCGCGCTAAGCGTTCCGCCGCGAGGCGAGGCGGGGCGCCCGCGCACGAGGGCGCCTCCAGAACGGAAATAACGGAGGGAGCGGGCAATGACCATCGCTACGCAGCCAGGCGGCGGGAACTCGGCACGGCCGCAGCCGTCGGGACTGGCTGACGTCATCGACACCATCCTCGACAAGGGGCTCGTGATCGACGCGTACGTGCGGGTGTCGCTGGTCGGGATTGAGCTGATCACCATCGACGCCCGCGTGGTGATCGCCAGCGTCGACACCTACCTGCGGTTCGCCGAGGCCGTCAACCGGCTCGACATATCGCAGGAGAAGGAGGGCCTGCCCGGCCTGGTCGGCGGCCTGGAGGAGAGCGGCGCCAAGCACAAGACGAAGGGGGCGCTCGACGCGGCAACCGACAAGCTCCGCGACTTCGCGGACGCGCAGGGCGGGGATCGCGCGGGGCGGCGTTCGCGCCGGGAAGGGGACTGAGATGACAACGCAGAGGGAAGACGTGCGGGCCACGGACGATGAGTACACAGGCGTATACGTCTACGGCATCATGCCGGGTGACATCGAGGTCGAATCGGGGGCGACCGGGGTCGGCGACCCGCCTGGCGAGGTCAGGGCCATCCGGCATCGCGACCTGGTGGCGCTGGTCAGCGACGTGCGGCTGGACCGTCCGCTGGGCCGGGCCGAAGATCTCGTGACGCACGAGGAACTGCTTGACTCAAGCTCCGCCTACGTCCCGGTGCTGCCGCTGCGCTTCGGCGCGGTCGTGTCCGACGACGACGCGGTAACCGATGAACTGCTCGGCCCGCACCACGACGAGTTCGCCGCCGCACTGCGGCAACTCGAGGGGCATGCCGAGTACGTCGTCAGGGGCCGGTACATCGAGCAGGCGGTCCTGCAGGAACTTCTTGCGGGCAGCCCGCAGGCGGCCAGGCTCGCCGAGCAACTCAGGGATGCGGACCCGGACGCGACGCGCAGCCAGCGGATCGAACTCGGCGAGTTCATCAACAACGCGATCACGGCTAAGCGCGACGCGGACAACCGCACGCTCGGCAAGGCGCTGTCCGGGCACGTCACGGCCAGCGTCGTCCGGCCGCCAACACACGAGCTCGACGCGGTCTACGGCGCCTTCCTCGTCGAGACCGACAAGGCGGACGAGCTGCGCGAGGCGGTCGGGCGGCTTGCTGAGGAGTGGCGCGACCGGATCGAGTTGCGACTGCTCGGGCCGCTCGCCACCTACGACTTCATCGGGACGGCAGCGACGGCGTCAAGCACCACGACGACGACTAGGGGGGACTGATGGGCCTGCTTACCATGCCATTCCAGCTTCCGCTCCGGCCGCTCCAGGGCGTTATCAAGCTCGGAGAGATGATCAAGGAGCAGGCGGAGCGTGAGATGTACGACCCGGCGAGGATCAGGCGCGAGCTCGAGGAGGCGCAGAGCCGGCGAGACCGTGGCGAAATCTCCGACGATGAGCTGGCGCAGACCGAGGACCGGCTCACCGCCACCCTGGTCACCAAGCCCAGCCGACCCGATCGCCCGCGCCGTCAGCGGGGCAAGTGCGATAGGAGCTGATCGACATGGCCGAACGACGATCCGCCAGGGAGGCCCGCGCCGAGGAGTTCGTCACTGACCCGCCGCCGCTGTCGGCCGCCCAGGCGGGCCAGCGGGGACTGCGGCAGGTCGCGGAGCTGACCGGCCGGGACCCTGAGGGTATCAGCGGCGTCGAGCCGTCGCAGGACGGCTGGCTGGTGACTGTTGAGGTGGTCGAGGATGCAAGGATTCCGTCCTCGACCGACGTAATCGCGACCTACCAGGCCGAGCTTGACCTCGACGGGGAACTCATCTCCTACCGGCGGATGCGGCGCTTCGCGCGGGGCCGTGGCGACGAAGGGATCATCTGATGACCGTCAGCAACATGCCGGCGAACGGGGGCGTGACGCAGGCGAACGCCGTCGCGGCAGGCGGCGGGCGCGTCCCCGCCAACCTCGGCGACATCCTGGAGCGGGTGCTCGACAAGGGCCTGGTCATCGCGGGCGACATCCAGGTCAACCTGCTCGACATCGAACTGCTCACGATCAAGCTGCGGCTGGTGATCGCCTCACTGGAAACCGCCCGCGAGGTGGGCATCAACTGGTGGGAAGCCGACCCGTGGCTGAGCGCGGACGCCGCACGGGGCCAGATGGCCTATCGGTCGGGGAACGGCATCGGGGAACTGCGAGACGAGGTCCGGCGCCTGCGGGGCCGGGTGAGAGAACTGGAGGCGGGCGATGAGCATCGCGAACATCGTTCATCCTGAGGCCTGCGGCTCGGCTGAACTGCCAGGTCGCGAGCGGCAAGAGCAGACCACGGTCTGGGCGTATGCCATCATCGACAACGGCGTGGATGATCTCGCGGCCGACCTGACCTGGATGACCGGGGTCGGCGGCGCGCCGGTGCGCGTGGCCGCCTGTTCCGGGCTGAGCATGCTGGTCAGCGACGTGAGCGAGACGCAGTTCGGCGAGGCCGCGCTGCGCAGGAACCTGGAGAACCTGGACTGGCTCGACGAGGTGGCGCGGGCGCACCATCACGTCATCGACGCCGCGGCGCGGCTCTTCCCGCTGCTGCCGACCAGGCTCGCCACCGTCTACAGCAGCGACGCCGCCGCCTGCGCGGCGCTCGACGAGCGCCGGGCGATGTTGCGCGGCGCCCTGCGACGGGTGGACGGCCGCGTCGAGTGGGGCGTGAAGGCCTACGCGGTGCCGGAATCGGAGACCGCAGCGCCTCGGCACGCCCGCGACGGCTTTGCGGCCGGCCGTGACGCGGCCAGCCCGGATGAGGACGGAGCCCAGGCGACGCGGGGCGGTACCGGGCTCGCTTACCTGCGGCGCCGGCGCGCTCAGCTCGCGGCGGGGCGGGAGTCGCGTGTCGCGGCTGTCGACGCAGCGCGGACGTTGCACGGCGCTCTGGCCGGCCAGGCGGATGGGGCGCGGCTGCACCCGCCGCAGTCGCCGCAGCTGAGCGGCGTGCGGCTGCCGATGCTGCTCAACGCCGCCTACCTGGTGCCCGCGGATGGCGCCGCGGACTTCAACGCGGCGGTCGCGGCCCGGGCGGCCGCACATCCGGAGCTGCGGATCGAGGTGACAGGACCGTGGCCGCCCTACTCGTTCGTCGGCGACGACGATGACGGATGTTGAGCGGTACCGTACCGCCGATCCCTACCAGGACGCACGCGCGGACGTGCTGCCAGGCGAGCGGCTCGCGCTTGTTGACCTGCTTGACCGGGTGCTCGCGGGCGGCGTGGTAATCACCGGCGAGATCACGCTGTCGGTGGCGGACGTGGACCTGGTGGTGATCTCGCTGCGCGCGCTGCTTACCTCGGTCGGCGCGTTGACTGGACAGGCGACGGGAGACGAGGAATGAGCCGGGAAGTAGGCCGAGTAGTGAGCGAGGCCGGGCGCGCGCCATCCGGACAACGGGTGCGGTACCGGCTTGACGGGGACGACCCCGAAGCGGCCGAGCGCGGGCTCGCCGCGCTCGTGCTGACCATCGTCGAACTGCTGCGCCAGCTCATGGAGCGGCAGGCGCTGCGCCGCGTCGAGGACGGAACCGTCAGCGACGAGCAGGCGGAACGGCTTGGCACCACGCTGATGCGCCTCGATGAGGCGATGAACGAGCTGACCGAGCGGTTCGGCATCGAACGCCGGGAACTGAATATCGACCTGGGGCCGCTCGGCCCGCTGCTTGACTCCTGACTGTCCGGTCAGTGCAGCGCCCACTGACCGAGGGCGGCGAGCAGCGCAAGGCCGGCCACCAGCCAGGTGACCTGGTCACCGACGAGACCGCTGTGCAGGCGGCGCAGCCATCGGGTGCCTGCGGCCAGTGCCTGGCGGAGCCGCGAGGCCCGCCGGTCCAGGGCGACGGCCGCCACGCAGAGCGCGGCAAGCACCTGGCCCAGGTCAGCGAGGACACCGCCCGCAGACGCCGCAGTGGAGGCCGGGACGACGGTCCGACCTGCCGTGGCGGACCCGCGGTGGGTGCCAAGCACTGCCGCCGCGTAGGCCGCCCGGTCCGAGAAGGACGACGCGGCGGCCGCGGCATGTTCCGCTATGCCGGCTGTCAGCCCGAGCCCCAGCCCGATCGCGAGCAGCGCCAGCGGCGGCAGCACCATGGTCAGCGGCACGCGACGCTCCTGCCCTGAGCGCTCTCGCCTGCCCTGATCCTGTTCCTCTTCCTGTTCCGCGTCGGCCGTGTCGGACCTATCCTCGGCCTCTTCCCCCGGGTCATCTGCGGTACCAATGTCCGCATCTGGACTTTCGGTATCTCCCCAGCCCAGCCAGATCCGTGCCGCGGCCCGCAGCACGGCACCGCTGGAGGCGATAACGCACGCGGCGATCACGATTTCCAGCCACGGCAGGCCGGCCTGGTCCGCCGCGTCCACCAGCAGCGCGTGCCCGGTCGAGGAAACGAAGGGCGGCAGGTCGGCCAGGACCAGCGCACCCACGGCGATCGTGACGCCGGTGACCGCTAGCCCGCGGCCGCGGCCGCGCAGCCTGGTCTCGCTGACGCTGGACCGCTCGTGCTGCAGGACGCCGACGCCGAGGAACAGCGCGGACTTGGCCAGGCCGTCGCCGATCACCAGCAGCGACGCGCCGGCTAGGCCCAGCGGGCTAAGCAGGCCGACACCGATCAGGTAAATGCCCAGGTGGCTCATGGTGACAAAGGCCAGCATCCGCTTCAGGTGCAGCTGCGCCAGTGCCATGACCGCGCCGACCACCGCGGTGAGGATCGCGAACCCGAGCAGCACCGCCCGCATCCGAGCTTCTGACCCGCCGGCCAGGCCGGAGAAGACGGTAACCCACACCCGGATCACGGCGAACAGCCCGAGCTCGCTCATCACCCCGGCGAACAGCACGCATACCGGGATCGGGGCCGAGCCGTAGGCGTCGGGCAGCCAGAAGTGGAACGGAACGACCGCGGCCTTGATCAGAAAGCCGCCAGTCAGGAGTGCGAACGCCACGACGACCAGCCCGTCGGCATGCCGTCCGCTCAGGGCCTGGCCGATCTGGGCCAGGTTCAGCGAGCCGGTGCGCGCATACAGGAAGCCGATGCCCATCAGGACGGTCAGGCCCCCGAGGCTGTTGGTGACCGCGAAGTTGATCGCTCCCTGCAGCGGGCCCGGGTACCCGGCGTTGTAGCCGGTGAGCGCGTAGGCGGTCACGGCGACCAGTTCGAACGCGACGAACAGGTTAAAGAGGTCCCCGGTCAGGCAGAAGTCGACGCTGCCAGCCAGGAAGATCAGCACCAGGGCGTGGTGGCGGCCGCGGGCGGTGTCGAAGTACCGCCAGCAGTAGACCAGAGCGGCGCTGGCCAGCAGCCCCGCCAGGGACGCCATGCCCGCCCCGAGCGGGCCGACCGCGTAGTCGACCCCGATGGCCCTGCCCCCAGCGGGACGCCAGCCGGAGAACCAGTAGATCATCGGGCGGCCCGCACTGGCGGCCACCAGGATCAGGGTCAGGATGGTGGTGGCGAGCGCGACCGCGATGGCGATCGAGTCTCTGGCCCACCGGGGCAGCAGCCGGCTGAACCCGGCCAGCAGGGCCGCGCCGGCGAGCGGAACCGCGATCGACACTGGAACGACGGCCGAAGCCGACCCGGCGAGGTCCACGGCGGTCAGTCCCTGGTTGCCCGGAGCGCGTCGGGATCCAGCGTGCCCGCTCGCTTGTGCACCTGCACTGCCAGCGCGAGCAGCAGGCCGGTCACCGCGGCTCCCACCACCACATCGGTGAGCGCCAGCGCTTGCATGACGGCGTCGACGGCCGGTCCCGGGTGGGCAGGCAGGCTGACGAACACCGGGGCGTGACCGCCGCCGCGGTAGCCGATCTCCAGCAGCAAGATGTCGGTGGCGGATTGCGCAACCGACAAACAGACCACCAGGTGAATGAGGTTGCGGCTGGTCACGACGCCGTAGACGCCGACGAGGAAGAGCCAGGCGACGACGCCGTAGGCCAGGGCACTCACACGGCCACCTCGCTGGCGCTCGGAGTCCGCATTCGCGGACACACTGTGCTTACTGATTCGCTCGCAAGCTCGCTCATTGTCGCCTCGGCCGGATGACCGCCGTCTGGTCAAGGAACTCCGAGGCCAGGATCGCGAAACCGGCCGCCACCTCCACGCCGACGACCAGGTTAAGCAGCGGGATGGTGCCCCCTGAGATCAGGGTGCCCGCGACGCCCAGGCCGACGACGTTGCTCAGGAAGGAAGCGCCGGCTAGCAGGCCGAGCAGGCCGATGAACACGTATCCGGAGGCGCCCACCCCGTCGGATGCCTCAAGCAGCGGGGCCGGCTGGAACCGCTCCACCGTTCGGTAGTTGGTGCCCAGGTAAACAACGTAGAAGGCGCTGGCCAGAATTACGCCGCCCTGGAAGCCGCCGCCCGGTGTGAGCTGGCCGTGCGTGACCGTCTCGATGCCGATCAGCACGAGCAGGGAGCTGAGGAACACCGCAAGCAGCCACACTGCCGGGCCGGGCGGCGGGATCGCACGGTCCGGCGCCTTGTCCTCGGGGAGCTCGCGAGTCTCGTCGCTGAGCGGGCGCAGCAGCACAGAGATCCCAGCCACCGCGCTGAGCAGGATGAACTCCTCAAACAGGGTGTCGATTCCGCGGTAGTCGAAGGTGGTGGCCGACACCACGTCGGTGACGTGCCGCTGCTGCTGCGCAACTGCGTTGAGCATCCGGGCGTAGGCGGTGAGCTGGCTGCCGAACGACGGCAGGCCGGCCAGGCCAGCACCAAGGGTCACCGCCAGCGCCGCCGCGGCCACCGCGAAGAACGCCAGGCGTGCGCGCCGACTCACTCCTGGTCCTTCCGCACCTTGGCCAGGCTGAGCAGTACGATCAGCGGCACCGCGATGGCACCGACCACGATCTGTGACAGTGCCACGTCTCCGGCCTGCAATGACAGGTAAAGAAAGGCGAGCGCTAGCCCGAAGAACCCGGCCACGAAGGCCTGGCGGAGCGGGTCCCTGGTCAGCACCACGGCCGTGCCCGACACGGCCACCCAGACCAGCGCGACCGCGATCACCACCTCGTTCACTGTTCCCCCCCGGACGGGCTCACCCCGTTGTCCTGTGGATCCGCCCAGGTGGCGCCGTGCCGGATCGCGATGGCGCGAGCCATGGCGTGGCCGACAAGCGGATTGGCGACGATCAGGATCACGGCGACGCCAATGGCGGCCAGTCCCGACGCCGAGAGGCCGGCGCGCACCACCACCGCGGCGCAGATCCCTGTTGAGCCGAGCATCGCGGCCGGGGTGGTCAGGTGCAGTCGGTCCAGCGGGTCGTCGAGGACTGCCATTCCCACGCACGAGCCGACCACGACCACCAGCCCCGCCACTAGCAGGACCGTCGAGATGACCCCGGTCAGCGTCATCGGCCAGTCACCCTCATGACACAGCCGCCTGTCACAGCCACCGCTCAAGGAACCGGGCGAAGGCGACTGAGCCTCCGCTGGACAACGCGGCAAGCACCACGGCAAGCGACGCGAGTCCGGGTTCGCCGTACCCGACGGCCAGGCACAGCACGGCCAGTGCCTGGACCGTGCCGGCCAGCCCCAGGGCCACCACCCGGTGCTCGGAGTCGAAACGCCAGCACACCCACGCGCAGGGAATCAGCGCCACCTGGAGCACCAGCGCCGCCGCGAGGAACCAGCTCATCCCGGCAGCGCCTGGCGTGCGCCGGCCGGGTGCGGACCGGACGGGGGGCCTCCGGCCAGCCGGTGCACCAGCGCCGTGCCCGCTTCCATGTCAATGTCCACGACGACCGTGTTCGGTGCCGCAGACAGCAGCGCGGTCAGCACCGCTTCCCGCCGCGCGGCCGGCCATTCGCGCAGGACCGGCCCAGTATCCAGCGGCACGGTGCACAGCGCGCCCGGCGCCGCCTGGCGACCAGACGCCTTGCGAGCGGCCAGCGCGAAGACCTGCCCGGTTTCGGCCACCACCTGCCACGGCACGGCCGCGAGCGTGCGCAGGTCGGCGGCCCGGACGCTGGGTACCATCTTTCCGCGGTCGCTGAGGAGGTAGCCCGCGCCCACGGCAAGCACCGCAGCCGCCGACCCCGCCGCCAGGTCCTCCGCGTCCGGCTGACCGGCCAGCACGATCCACATTCCGAGCAGCGCGCCGGCGTAGACCAGTCCGCCTGTCACGAGGAACAGCCACCTCGGCCGCTCCCTCGGCGCACTGTCCTCCCGCCGGCCTTGGTGCCGCCTGCTTTTTTCGGCCATGTGGCGCGTCTTCCCTGATCAGGTGGGGGCAAACACCTGGTTTAACGGGGCGCGGCTGAGGTAGCACGACGGTACCGAGAAGGGGGAGAGCCGCCGATGGGTGTCCGTACCTGGATCGAAGGCTGGCCGGTGTACCGGCAGGTGACCGGCGCTGACTCGTTTGGCAGGGGCGCCGCGGTGCAGAGCCAGGTGAGCGCCGGGCTGACGGCGCGCACCGCCACGGCGGACACAGTGGTCAAGTCCGTTTGCCCGTACTGCGCCGTGGGCTGCGGTCAGAACGTCTACGTAAAGGACGACCGGGTAGTCCAGATCGAGGGCGATCCCGACTCCCCGGTGTCCCGGGGGCGGCTGTGCCCGAAGGGGTCGGCGAGCCTCCAGCTCACCACCGGCTCCGCCCGGCAGTACCAAGTCCTCTACCGGCGCCCGTACGGCACCGCGTGGGAGCCGCTCGGCCTGGAGACGGCGATGGACATGATCGCCGACCGGATCATCGCCTCCCGCCGCGCCGGATGGCAGTGGGAGGTGGACGGTCCAGACGGCAGCAGAGCGGTCAGGCGGACACTCGGGTTCGCCTCGCTTGGCGGCGCGACGCTCGACAACGAGGAAAACTACCTGCTCAAGAAGCTGTTTACGGCGCTCGGGGCAGTGCAGATCGAGAACCAGGCCCGCATTTGACACTCCGCCACCGTCCCCGGTCTGGGGACTTCGTTCGGGCGCGGCGGCGCCACCAATATGCTGCAGGACCTGCGCAACGCCGACTGCATCGTGATCGAGGGATCCAACATGGCCGAGTGCCATCCGGTCGGATTCCAGTGGGTGATGGAGGCCAAGGCGCGCGGCGCGAAGATCATCCACATCGACCCGCGGTTCACCCGGACGAGCGCCGTCGCCGACCTGCACGTGCCGCTGCGCGCCGGGTCCGACATCGTTCTGCTCGGCGGGCTGATCAACCACGTGCTTTCCAGCGGACAGTTCTTCCGCGAGTACGTGCTCAACTACACCAACGCGGCGACGATCATCTCCGCGGAGTTCGCGGACACCGAGGACCTGGACGGGCTGTTCTCCGGCTTCGACCCCGACAGCCGTTCCTACGACCCGGGCACCTGGACGTACGAGGGCACCGAGGTGCAGGCCGCGTCGGGTGAGCGGGACGCGGAATACGAGGACAGGACCGGCCCGGGCGAATCGTCGTCCGCCGAGTCGGCGTCCGCGGACTCGTCCGCGGTCCGCACGGCCGCGCGCGGCGAGGCGCACGGCTCGGGCGGCGCGCACGTCGGCACGCCGCGGACCGACCCGACGCTCGAGCACCCGCGGTGCGTGTTCCAGATACTCAGGCGCCACTTCGCGCGCTACACCGCCCAGGTAGTGGAGCGGGCCTGCGGGATTGACCCGAACACGTTCGGGATGATCTGTGACTCGATCACCTCGAATTCCGGGCGCGAGCGGACGACCGCGTTCGTCTACAGCGTCGGCTGGACCCAGCACACCACGGGCGTGCAGAACATCCGCGCCGCCTCGATCCTGCAGACGCTGCTCGGCAACATCGGGCGGCCGGGCGGCGGCATCATGGCGCTGCGCGGGCATGCCTCGATTCAGGGCTCCAGCGACATCCCGACGCTGTTCGACCTGCTGCCCGGCTACATCCCGATGCCGCACGCGCACACCAACGAGGACCTGGACTCGTTCGTCACCGCCGAGGGCACCGACAAGGGGTTCTGGGCGAACATGCGTGCCTACACGGTGAGCCTTTTGAAGGCGTGGTGGGGCTCCGCTGCGACGGCGGACAACGACTACTGCTTCGACTACCTGCCGCGGCTGACCGGCAGCCACTCCACCTACGAGACCGTGATGGCGCAGCTCGCGGGCGACTGCGAGGGCTACCTGGTGCTCGGTGAGAACCCCGCGGTGGGCTCGGCCAACGGCAAGCTGCAGCGGCTCGGCATGGCCAACCTCAAGTGGCTGGTGGTGCGCGACTTCTCGCTGATCGAGTCCGCGACGTTCTGGAAGGACGGCCCGGAGATCGACAGCGGCGAGCTGCGGACGCAGGACATCGGCACCGAGGTGTTCTTCATGCCCGCCGCCGCGCACACCGAGAAGAGCGGCAGCTTCACCAACACCCAGCGGATGCTGCAGTGGCACCACACCGCGGTGGAGCCCGCGGGGGACGCGCGCAGCGAGCTGTGGTTCACGTATCACCTGGGACGATTGATACGGTCCAAGCTAGCCGGGTCTGGTTCCGGGTCTGTTTCCAATATGGACCGGCCGGTGATGGACCTGACCTGGGACTATCCGGTGTCCGGTGCGATCGGGGAGCCGTCGGCCGAGGCGGTGCTCGCCGAGATCAACGGCTGGGGCGGCGACGGTGCTCCGCTGTCCGCCTACACGCAGCTGAAGGACGACGGGTCCACCGTCTGCGGCTGCTGGATCTACTGCGGTGTGTACGCCGACGGGGCCAACCAGGCCGCGCGGCGTAAGCCGGGCCAGGAGCAGAACTGGATCGCGCCCGAGTGGGGCTGGGCCTGGCCCGCCAACCGGCGCATCCTGTACAACCGCGCGTCCGCCGATCCGCGGGGGCGGCCGTGGAGCTCGCGCAAGGCGCTGGTGTGGTGGGACGCCGCGGAGGGCAAGTGGGCCGGGCACGACGTGCCGGACTTCGTGCCTGACAAGGCACCTGATTACCAGCCGCCGGATGACGCGGTCGGCCCCGCGGCGCTCGCCGGGACCGACCCGTTCATCATGCAGGCCGACGGCAAGGCGTGGCTGTACGCGCCGGCCGGGCTTGTCGACGGGCCGCTGCCCGCGCACTACGAGCCGCAGGACTCGCCGCTGTCCAACCCGCTGTACGGGCAGCAGCGCAACCCGGCCAGGCAGGTGACCGCGTTCGGTCATCCGGACAACCGGTTCCAGCCGTCGAACGGCTCGCCGCGCTCCGACATGTTCCCCTACGTGGCCACCACGTACCGGCTGACGGAGCACCACACCGCGGGCGGGATGAGCCGGTGGCTGCCCTACCTGGCGGAGCTGCAGCCGGAGTTCTTCTGCGAGGTGTCGCCGGAACTCGCGGCCGAGCGCGGCCTGGTGCACATGGGCTGGGCGACGATCGTCACCGCGCGCAACGCGGTGGAGGCGCGGGTGCTCGTGACGTCCCGGATTCCGTCGCTGACCGTTGACGGGCGGCGGCTGCACCAGATCGGGCTGCCGTATCACTGGGGCTGGGCCGGGTACAGCACCGGCGATTCGGCCAACGACCTGATCGAGATCAGCCTGGACCCGAACGTGCACATCCAAGAGGACAAGGCCTTCGCCTGCGACATCAGGCCCGGGCGGCGACCGGTCGGTTCGGCACGGCCCGCTCTGGTCAGGGAGTACCGGGAGCGGGCGGGGATCGACGAGCGGACGGGGATGGCGCCATGACCGCCGTGGACGTGACCATCGGACCTCGACCATCCGGGCCGGATGGGATGGACAGCTATCCGGGCGGGCAGCCGCGGATGGGCTTCTTCACCGACACCTCGGTGTGCATCGGGTGCAAGGCCTGCGAGGTGGCGTGCAAGGAGTGGAACGGTGTGCCCGAGGACGGTCTCGCGCTCACCGGGATGTCGTACGACAACTCGGTGGGGCTGAGCGCCGACACCTGGCGGCACGTGGCGTTCATCGAGCAGGAGCGGCCGGTTACCGTGCCGGACGGTGCAGCGGATGGCTCTTCTGGGCGGCCGGGCTCGCTGCGCTGGCTGATGTCGTCGGACGTGTGCAAGCACTGCACGCATGCCGCCTGCCTCGACGTGTGCCCGACTGGGGCGCTGATGCGCACCGAGTTCGGCACCGTGGTGGTGCAGGCGGACGTGTGCAATGGCTGCGGCTACTGCATTCCTGCCTGCCCGTACGGGGTGATCGACCAGCGCGAGGAGGACGGCCGGGCCTTCAAGTGCACGATGTGCTACGACCGGCTCGGCGCCGGCCTGGAGCCGGCCTGCGCCAAGGCATGCCCGACCGACTCGATCCAGTTCGGGCCGCTTGATGAGTTGCGGATACGGGCTTCCGCACGGCTTGCGGACCTGCACGCGGCGGGCGAGGCGGGCGCGCGGCTGTACGGGCACGACCCGTCGGACGGCGTCGGCGGCGACGGCGCGTTCTTCCTGCTGCTCGACGAGCCCGAGGTGTACGGCCTGCCACCGGATCCGGTGGTGACCACGCGGGACCTGCCCTCGATGTGGCGGCATGCCGGAGCGGCGGCCGCGGCGCTCGGCGCCCTCGCAGCCGCGTCGTTCGCGGCTAGCGCGCTCGGCGAGCGGCTCGGCATCGGGCGCCTTGGCGCTGGGGGGCGGCGATGAGCGGGGTAGCGCAGCGCAGCGGCGTGCGGCGGTGGCGGGGCGGCCGGCGGGGCGAACGGCCGATGGTGCCGAAGGCCGAGTTCACCTCCTACTACGGCAAGCCGGTGCTCAACCCGCCGGTCTGGGAGGCGCGGGAAATCGCGGGTTACTTCTTCCTCGGCGGTCTCGCCGGCGGGTCTTCGCTGCTCGCCGCGGGCGCCGACCTCACCGGCCGTCCCGGTCTCGCCAGGACCGCGAAGACCGGCGCGCTCGCGGCGGGCCTCGTCTCGGTGGTCGCCCTCGTGCACGACCTCGGCCGGCCGGCCCGGTTCTTCAACATGATGCGGGTGTTCAAGGTGACCTCGCCGATGAGCGTCGGGTCCTGGCTGCTCGGCGGCTACCTGCCCGCCGCCGGGGTGGCGGCCGTTTGTGCTTTGACGGGGCGACTGCCCCGGGTCGGCGCCACGGCCACCGCGGGTGCGGCGCTGCTCGGTCCCGGCGTGGCCGCGTACACCGCCGTGCTGATCGGCGACACCGCCGTGCCCGCCTGGCATGACGGCTACCCGGAGATGCCGTTCGTGTTCGCCGGCTCTGCCGCCATGGCCGCGGGCGGACTCGGCCTGCTCGCCGCGCGGTCGGACGAATCGGAGCCGGCGCGGAACCTGGCGCTTGCCGGCCAGGTCATGGAGATGCTCGCCTTCGAACGGATGACGCACCGGATCGGGATGATCGCCGAGCCGTACCACTCCGGGCGCGGCGGTGCGTACATCAGGGCGGGGCAGGTACTCGGCGCGATCGGCGCGACCGGGGCGGCGCTGTCCGGCACTCCCCTGGTGCCAGCCGGCGTTCCCCGGCGCGTGGTGGCAGCGGTGTCGGGCGCCGCGCTGATGGCCGCGTCCGCGGCGACCCGCTTCGGCGTCTTCCACGCGGGGATGGCCTCGGCGCGCGACCCGAAGTACACGCTGGTGCCGCAGCGCGAGCGGCTCGCCAAGCGGGGGTCGGCGCATGCGGTGCCGCCCGCCTGACGTGGCGGGTTCGAGGCACGGTTCGAGGCTATAAGGCCAGGCCAGCGCGGTCCCGCGGCGCGGTTTACGAGGCGGTCTACGAGGCGAACAACGCCAGCACGCGCGTCCACGCGTCGTCCCTGGCCTGCTTGCTGTACTCCGGGGTGTCCGGCCACCAGAACGCATGGTGCAATCCCGGATAGCTCACCACCTCATGGCCGGGGCCGGCCGCGCGCAGCGCTGCGGCGATCTCCCTGCGCTGCCCGGCAGTGATCAGGAAGTCGTCCTCGCCGACCAGGTACAGCAGGCGTCCCTTGATGCCCGGTGCCAGGTCGAGCGTCGGGGCCGGCTGGCTCAGCGGTATGTCCGTCACGGTCAGCCAGCCGCCGTACAGGACGGCGGTGCGGTCGATGTCGAGCGAGCAGGCCGCGAGGAACGCCAGGTGCCCGCCCGCGCTGAAGCCCAGCATGGCGATGCGCTCTATCCGCGGCTGGGAGCGCAGCCAGGCGATGGCCGCTGCCGTGTCGTCGAGCGCGTGCTGACGGGTCAGCTCGTTCAGGTAGCCGAAGCCCTCCGCGCGGCCCGCGCCGTCGCGCGGCAGCCAGCGGCCGGCCGGCGCGGACCGGTGGTAGAACTCGGGCGCGACCGTGAGAAACCCTGCTCCGGCGAGGTCGTCGGCCACGGCCGCGATACCGGGATTCACCCCGAACAGCTCGTGCACGACGATCACGCCGGTGGCCGCGGCGGTAGCGGGCCTGGCCAGGTAGGCGGGCAGCAGGGTGCCGTCGGAGACTGGGATCGAGACTGTTGTCATGCCGCCAACCCTAGGAAGGGCCACCGGCGGTAACCAGAGCGCTTCATTACTAGTAACGCCATCACTAGGCTGGATGTCATGGCCTCCGCCGGAGATCCGCAAGCGCTCGGCGAACTGCTGCGGTCGCGCCGCGAGCGGCTCGCGCCCGCCGACGTCGGGCTGCCGCCAGGCACACGGCGGCGGACAGCTGGGCTGCGCCGCGAGGAAGTCGCGCAGCTCGCCAACGTGTCCGTCACCTACTACACGTTCCTCGAGCAGGGCCGCCAGGCGCGGCCTTCTGAGCAGGTGCTCGACGCGCTGGCCGCCGCGCTGCGGATGACGGCCGCCGAGCGGAGATACCTGCTGACCCTCGCCTACGGTTCCGATGAGGCACCGCCTGCGCCGCGCGAGCGGCTCGGCCCCGGCGTCGACGATCTCGTGCAGCGGCTCGAGCCGTACCCCACCATGGTCAAGGGCCGCCGCTGGGACGTGCTCGCCGCTAACCCGGCCGCGCGCGAGCTGTTCGGCGACTGGTCGGGCGGGTCAGCCGGCGCTGGCGGCTCCGGCGAGCGCAACCTCGTGCGCTGGATGTTCACCAGCGACGCCGCCAGGGACATCTACCTGGAGTGGGAGCCCGAGGCGCGGGCGATGCTCGGCCGCTTCAGGCTCGCCGCCGCGCGGCACCCGGGCGACCCGAGCGTCGCGCGGCTGATCGAGGAGCTGCAGCGGGAAAGCCCGCAGGTCCGCGACTGGTGGCCGGCCCATGACGTGACCGCCATCGGCGGCGAGGGCGTGAAGAAGCTGCGGCATCCTCGCTTCGGGCCCGTGGAGTACTCGCACGTCATCTTGCAGGTCGCCGACAACCCCGACCACGTGATGGTCACCTATTCGCCCGTCGAGGGGAACTGATGGGAACGCCATGAACCGGGCAGGCGAGAAGGTCGCCATTATCACCGGCGGCTCCCAGGGCATCGGCGCGAGCCTGGTCGCGGCCTACCGCGGGCAAGGCTGGAGCGTGGTAACCAGCGCCCGCGCCATGAAACCGGCCGCGGACCCCGGCGTTTTCGCCATCGAAGGCGACATCGCCGACCCCGTCACCGCCGAGCGGATCGTCAGCGGGGCAATCGAACGATTCGGCCGAATCGACACGCTCATCAACAACGCCGGTGTCTACGTGTCAAAGCCGTTCACCGACTACACCGCCGAGGACTACGCCCAGGTGGTCGGTGTCAACATCAACGGGTTCTTCTGGCTTACCCAGCGGGCCATCGCTGAGATGCTCAGGCGGCGCGGCGGCCACGTGGTCAATATCTCGGCCACCATCGCGGAACGCCCGAGCTCCGGCGAGCCCTCGGTGCTGACCGCGCTGACCAAGGGCGGCCTGGCCGCGGCCACCCGGTCGCTTGCCGTCGAGTACGCCTCCCGCGGCATCCGGGTCAACGCCGTCTCGCCTGGCATCATCCAGACGCCCGCACATCCGGCGGAAAGCTATGCGGGTCTCGGCGACCGGCTTCCTCCGCTCGGGCACGTCGGCCAGGTCAGCGACGTCGTCGACGGCATCTTGTTCCTCGAGGCATCGCCGTACATCACCGGTGAGATCCTGCACATCGACGGCGGCCAGATCGCCGGCCACTGACCGGCCGCCGCTCCGTGACGACGGCCGGCTGGTCGCCCGTCAGGCGTGGATGGGCGGGTGGCGGTCGCTCCAGGGGGCAGCCTGCTCGAGCTGGCTGGCGACGCGGACCAGGAGGTCCTCGCGGCCGTAGGCGGCGACCAGCTGGACGCCGACCGGCAGGCCGCCCGGGGTCCAGTGCAACGGGAGGCTGATGGCCGGCTGGCCGGTCATGTTGAACTGCGCCGTGTAGGGGATGAAGCTGATGATCCTGACGCCCTCCTCCTCGGGGCCCGCTGCGGTGAACCAGCCGAGCTCGGGCGGCGGCGCGCCGACGGTGGGCGTCAGCAGCAGGTCGTGGCCGGTCCACCAGTCCGCCATGCGGCGGGCCCAGGCCTCGAGCCAGGAGCGGCTCTGCAGGTAGGCCACCGCACCGAGGTCCTTGCCGGCCCGCCGGTAGGCGACGTTGCGCGGTTCTATCTCGTCCTCGCCGATCGGGCGGCCGATCAGCAGCTCGAAGGCGCGCATGGTCGCCTCGGTGTCGGCGGCGATGATCGTGTTGAAATGCCCGATGATCTCCTGGTCGTACATGGCCGCCGGCGCCGACTCCTCGACGTGGTGGCCGAGCGATTCGAGCAGCCGGGCGGCGCCAGCCACCGCGGCGCGGCACTCCGGGTCGTCGAGGTAGCCCTCGAGGCCCGGCCGGTCGAGCCAGCCGATGCGCAGCCTGCCCGGGTCGGCGCCAACCTCCTGCACCAGCGGGCGCGGCAGCGGCGGCGCGTAGTAGGGGTCGCCAGGCATGGGCTTGCCGATCACGTCGAGGATGCCCGCCGCGTCGCGGACGGTGCGGGTGACCGCGCCGTCGATCGTGCTTCCCGCCCATGCCTCGCCGATCAGCGGGCCCTGGCTCACCCGTCCCCTGGTCGGCTTGAGCCCGACGAGGCCGCACTCACTCGCCGGGATGCGGATGGAGCCGCCGCCGTCGTTGGCGTGCGCCACCGGGACCAGGCCCGCCGCCACCGCGGCGGCCGAGCCGCCCGATGAGCCGCCGGTCGAATGATCCGGGTTCCATGGGTTGCGCGCCGGCGGGAAACTCTTCGGCTCGGTGGTCACCGTGGTGCCGAGTTCGGGCACGTTGGTCCGCCCGAGCGGTACGAAGCCTGCCGCGCGGAAGTGTTCCGCCAGGTAAGAGGTGAACGGGAACGCCACGTCGCGCAGCGGCCCGATGCCGAACGCCGTCGTCTCGCCCGCGACCGTGCAGCCCAGGTCCTTCAGCAGGATCGGCACACCGCGGAACGGCCCGTCGGGCAGGTCGCCCGCGGCCTCCAGCCGCGCCTCGTCGAACCTGGTGCGGATCACGGCGTCCAGCTTGGGATTGACCGTCTCGATCCTGGCGATGGCCTGCTCGGCCAGTTCCGCGGGACTTACCTCGCCGCGGCGGACAAGTTCTGCCTGTGCGGTGGCGTCGAGCCACGTCGTCTCTCCCACGTCGCACACGTTACTCGCGCGTAACGCGGCGCGGTAGCGTCAGTTACCCCCGCGGGACCGGCAGCGGTCAGGTGTGGACAGGTCAGTGACGGGTAGGGCTGCGGCCGGTCGGCCCGCTGGTCAGGCGGGCGGTTCAGCGCAGCAGATGGCCAGCTCTCCCAGGGGCGAAGAGCCGGCCATCTTGTCCTAGTTCGCGGCGCACTTCCTAGAGGTCGAAGGCCTCCTGGATGACCGGGTCCGCGCCGGTGCCGAGGGCGCGCCAGTCCTCGTCCGGCTCGAGGATCTTCTCCGCGCCGCGGATAGAGGTGAAGTCGCCGGTGAGCGCCGGGGGCTCCTTGCCCTCGGCGAGGCCCTTGGCCGCCGAGATCAGAAGGTGCCGCATCCGGCTGACCGCCCGGTCGGTCGAGCCGAGCTGCTCCTGTGTCCTGTCGTAGATCGGGCCCATCGACTCGGTCACCATCAGGTCCTGGCTGACGAAATCGGAGACGCCGCTGAAGATGCCGTAGCGCTGCGCTTCCCGGTTGATCTGGTAGTCGTTCTCCGCCGTGTACTCGCGGGCGACGATGCCGCCGGCTCCGCGCTGCGTCGGCACCGTGAACGGGGCGCCGGGCACGGCGAAGAGGTTGGCGCCGCCGAGGTCGCGCGGGTTCCTGCGGGCGCGTGACATGAGGATGTAGCGCCAGCAGTTCTCGTCGTCGATCGGCACGAACAGGCCCTGGCCCGAGCTGAACGGAATGGACGCCACCATGGTCGAGTACGGCAGCGCGTAGGCGGTGATCCGCACGTGCGTGTTGCCGTTCGGCGTGGTCCGGATGCCCGCGTACCGGTACCCGTACCAGGTGTCATCGACCTCAAGCCGCGGTGCCCTGTCATGCCGCCAGAACTTCCATGACATCCAGTTCGACGGATAGCCGGGCTTGTCGGAGCCGTCGTCGGGAATGTCGTCGATCGCGTCGAACTGGTGCAGGTGCGAGATGTGCGACGTGTCGAGGTTGCCCTCCATGGCCTGCACCCAGTTGCACGTTGAGTGCTGCTTTGCCGCGATGAACTCGCTCGCGTCGGCCCCGTCGGTGCCGAAATCCCTGAACGGGGTCATCGTCTCGCGCGGCCCCATGTAGGTCCAGACGATCCCGCCGGACTCGTGCACTGGGTAGGCGCGCATCCGGACCTTCTCGCAGAACGGCGCAGGCTCGCTCGGCATGTCCACGCACTTGCCGTCCACGTCGAACGCCCAGCCGTGGTACACGCAGCGGATCGCGGCGTCCTCGTTGCGGCCGAAGTACAGGGACGCGCCGCGGTGCGGGCAGTTCTCCTGGACCAGGCCGACCCGGCCGCGGGTGTCGCGGAACGCGACCAGGTTCTCGCCGAGCAGCCGCACCCGCAGCGGCGCGCCGCCCGGCTCCGGAATCTCCGCCGTCAAGCAGGCCGGCGTCCAGTAGCGGCGCAGCAGGTCGCCCATCGGCGTTCCCGGCCCGACCCTGGTCAGGATCTCGTTCTCTTCCGCCCGCAGCACGACAGCACCTCCGCGTTGACCGATCGCCGGGCACCCGGTGCCCGCCCGGCCTTGTGCTAACCGTCGCACCGGGCAAAACGCACTGTCAATTATCAGATGAAGTTATCGGCGCTATACTGCGCACTAATGTTCGCATCGTCGCTGGTCAATGCGAGTCGCGGCCGACCTCCGAGCCGCTGGCCCCGATGAGGAAATCCAGGTCGCAGCCGGTGTCGGCCTGCTGGACGTGTTCGGTATAGAGCCAGGTCCAGCCGCGGGTGACCGGGCGCGGCGGCGGGGTCCACGCGGCGCGGCGCAGCGCGAGCTCGTCGTCTGGCACCTCCAGGGTGAGCGCGCGGGCGGGGACGTCGATGGTGATCCAGTCGCCGGTGGCGACCATGGCGAGCGGTCCGCCGGCCGCCGCCTCGGGCGCCACGTGCAGCACGACGGTGCCGTAGGCGGTGCCGGACATCCGGCCGTCGCAGATCCGTACCATGTCTTTGACGCCGCGCTTGAGCAGCTTTGCGGGCAGTGGCACGTTGGCGGTCTCCGGCATGCCGGGATAGCCCTTCGGGCCGCAGTAGCGGATCACCAGGACGGTGTTCTCGTCGACATCGAGGTCCGCATCGGCGGCCACCGCGTAGTAGGCCTCGGGCGAGTCGAAGACCAGGACGCGGCCGCGGTGCTTGAGCAGGTGCGGCGACGCGGCGGACTGCTTGATGACCGCGCCGTCCGGCGCCAGGTTGCCGCGCAGCACCGCGGTGCCGGTGCCCGCCTCCTGGAACGGCGAATCGATCGGCATGATGACATCGCGGTTCCAGCAGGGCGCGTCGGCGACGTTCTCCGCGACGGTCTTGCCGGTGACGGTGAGCGCGCCGGCGTGCAGCAGGCCGCCGAGCTCGCGCATCACCGCGGGCAGTCCGCCCGCGTAGCAGAAGTCCTCCATCAGGTACTTGCCGCTCGGCTGCAGGTTGACCAGTGTGGGCACGTCCCTGATCAGCGTGTCGAAGTCGTCGAGCCGCAGCGGCACGCCGAGCCGGCCCGCGATGGCCAGCAGGTGGATGACCGCGTTGGTGGACCCGCCGATCGCGGCGTTGACCTTGATCGCGTTCTCGAACGCCTCCCTGGTCATGATCTTCGCCGGGGTCAGGTCGTTCTCCACCATGTCGATGATGACCTGCCCCGCCCGCTGCGCGGTCTCGTAGCGCCGGGAGTCCACCGCCGGCCAGGACGCCGAGTACGGCAGCTGCATGCCGAGCGCCTCGGCCATCGACGCCATCGTGGACGCGGTGCCCATCGTCATGCAGTGCCCGTCAGACCGTGACATGCACCCCTCGGCGAACGCGCACTCTTCCTGCGTCATCCGGCCGGCCAGCAGATCCTCCTCCCAGCGCCACACCGCGGTGCCTGAGCCCACGTCGGTTCCCTGGTACTTGCCGTTCAGCTTCGGGCCGCCGGTGACCATGATCGCGGGCAGCCCCACGCTTGAGGCCGCCATCAGCAGGCCGGGCGTCGTCTTGTCGCAGCCGGACAGCAGCACCACCCCGTCGAGCGGGTTGGCGCGGATGAGCTCCTCGGCCTCCATCGCGAGCAGGTTCCTGTACAGCATCGCCGTCGGCCGCAGCAGCGTCTCCCCCAGGGCCATCGCCGGGAACTCAAGCGGGAAGCCGCCCGCCTGCCACACCCCGCGCTTGACCGACTCGGCCACCCGGTGCAGGTGCACGTTGCACGGCGCGAGCTCCGACCAGGTGGTCGCGATCCCGATCACCGGCCTGCCGTCGAACACCTCGGAGGTGAACCCCTGGCTGCGCATCCACGACCGGTGGTTCATCCCGGCCCGCCCCGTCGCCGCGAACCAGGTCGCGCTGCGCCTGCCTGACGTCGCGGAGCTGCCTGAGGTAGCGGGCCTGCCTGAAGAGTGGGGGCTGCTTGTCGTCATGGTCCTTTTGTAGCGCCATGTCCGGGTCACCGGAAGTCCGGGAGGGCGCCCGGCTCTTATGGGCGGTACGTGCGGGCGCGATTGTTTGAGGTGCCGATGAGCGGGTATTGCGCTGCATCGTGCCAGCTCAGTCACCGGGACCGGCCAGACCGGCGCCGAAACGACGCCGGGACGGGCAGTGCCGGACTCGCGCGGTCTCGGCTTCGGCGGTATAACGCCGGTGTATCGTCAGACCGGAGTTCCCGCTTCGCCCAGCCGCAGCCGCAGCCGCAGCCAAGAGGTGCGACTGCCCGTGCCGACGAATGATGCCATGTACCACACATACCGCTCGGACCTTTCCGAGGTCCGCGCCCTCGTGCTCGAGCGCGCCAGGGAGGCCGGCCTCGCCGAGGGCAGAGCCAGCGACCTCGTGCTCGCGGTCAGCGAGGTGGCGGCCAACACGCTGCGGCACACCAAGTCGTCGGGCACCCTGGCCATCTGGCACAACGAGCGGGAGATCGTGTGCGAGATCCGCGACGAGGGGACCATCACCGACCCGCTCGCGGGCCAGGTCAGGCCGGCGCCTGACGCGACCGGCGGGCACGGTCTCTGGCTCGTCTACCAGGTCTGCGACTTCGTGGAGCTCAACTCCGACTCCAGCGGGACGACCATCCGGATGCACATGGCGCTGCCGTCACCGAACGGCGGGCACTGAGGAGCAACGGCGTCCCAGTTCATGTGGTACAACACGGGTGTGGACCTGCTCACGACATCTGTCGCGACGGTCGAGTCGGACAGTGAGCCTTACACGCTGGTGAAGCTCAGCGGCGAGGCCGACGTGACCAACAGCGACGCGCTACGCGAGGTGCTCGACGCCGAGGTGGCCAAGCTGCCGCGCTCGCTGATCATCGACCTGTCCGGCCTGCGCTTCATGGACTCCTCGGCCCTGCACGTGATCCTGCGCGCCAACCGGGCGATGGACCGCCAGGGGGGCGTGCTCGCCCTCGCGGGCCCGCGGGATCCGGTCGCCAAGATGCTTCGGCTTACCGCCGCTGACCAGCTAATTCCGGTTTACCCGAGCGTCAGCGAAGCCAGCGCGGGATAAAATTTCTCCCGTCGGCTGTTTACTCCGGCCCCCCGGGGGATATGATCCTTTCCAGTGGTGCCTACGACGCAGGCACGTTCCACGCCATCTATGGCGTGCGTGCTCGCGTGGCCCACTTTTTTATTTTCACGCTCAAGCTTCCAGGCCGCTCGACTCGCTCGCCGTGATGGGAATTCCCGCGGTGAGGAGACCTGGTATGAAGATCGCCCTGGTAGCACAGCACGCCACGTCAATGTCCGGCGACCCCGTTTCTGCTGAGACAGTTTCCGGCTCAGCTTCTTGCGGCACTGCCGGGTCGGCCACCGACTCACGGTTGCGCGAGCTGAGCAGGTCGCTGGCGAGCAACGGCCACCGGGTGACGGTGTACGCGCAGCGGCACAGCGCCACGTTGCCGGACCGTGCCGAGGTTTCCCCCGGTGTCACGGTCGAGTACATGGGTGCGGCCGCTGACAAGCTTGGCGAGTCTGACCTGCTCGCGCAGGTCCCGGCGTTCAGCCAGCCGCTGCACGAGCGGTGGCGCGGCGAGCGTCCCGACGTGGTGCACGCGCTGCGCTGGACCAGCGGACTGGCCTCCCTGGCCGCCGCCCGCAACCTGCGCATCCCCGTGGTGCAGTCGTTTGACTCCCTCAGCGTCGCCGAGCGGCGCCACCGCGTGGCGTCCGGCGACGCCGGCCCCGAGCGGATGCGGCTCGAGCCCGCCATCGGCCGCAGCGCGAACGCCGTGGTCGCCGGCAGCTCCGACGAGGAAAACGACCTGACCAGGCTCGGCGTGCCGCGCCGGTCCATCAGGATCGTGCCGTGGGGCGTGGACACCGAGGAGTTCACCCCCGAGGGCCCGGTCGCCGACCGCGGCGCGCGTCCCCGCCTGGTGACCATCGCGGACCTGCACGATCACGATGCGCTTGACTCCCTGCTGCGCGCGATGGCCAAGGTGCCGGGCGCGGAGCTCGTCGTGGCCGGCGGCCCGCCGCGCGAGCGGCTCCGCGACGACCTCGGCTTCCGCCGTCTCGCCAAGCTTTCCGACACCCTCGGCGTGGGCGGCCAGGTGCGGTTCGTCGGCCACGTCGGCCGCGACGCCCTGCCACCGCTGCTGCGCTCCGCCGACCTGATGGTCAGCGTCAGCGACTACGATCCGTCCGGCCAGACCGCCCTGCAGGCGATGGCCTGCGGGACGCCGGTCATCGCCTCGGCGGTCGGCAGCTACGTGGACGCCGTGGTGGACGGCACCACCGGCATCCTGGTCCCGCCGGGCCGTCCGGCCCTGCTCGCGCAGCGGATCCGCCAGCTGCTTGCGCACCCGATGATGCTCGAGGCCTTCAGCGTGGCCGCCGCCGACCGGGCGAAGTCCCGCTACTCCTGGGACCGGATCGCGCACGAGACGCTCGCTGTCTACGGCACTGCTGTGGACGCCGCCGCGATGGCGGCCTGACAGCTCCGGGTGGGCCATCCTCACCGGGCCCACCCGGTCGCCGGCCGCCCGTCCCCCCGGTCCGCTGGCTCCGTGCCCGCCTGGCGCGCATTCCCCCCGCGCGCCCGGCGGGCATGGTCATGTTTGAGCCCGGTCTCGGTGGACAGTCGGCCTAGGACCCGGCCTCGGTGGACAGTCGGGCCTAGAACTTCAGCAACGGGAGGCAGCGATGGCACAGATAGCGTCAGAGGCGCTCGTGGAGCGCCTCATCGACTGGGGCGTCGATACCGTCTTCGGGCTGCCAGGCGACGGCATCAACGGGATCATGGAAGGCCTGCGGCGGCACCGGGACAAGCTCGAATTCGTCCTGGTGCACCACGAGGAGGCGGCCGCGTTCATGGCGACCGCGCACGCGAAGGCGACCGGGCGGATCGGCGTCTGCCTGGCGACCTCGGGCCCCGGCGGCATTCACCTGCTTAACGGGCTGTACGACGCCAAGCTCGACCACGTCCCGGTGCTCGCCATCACCGGGATGCAGGAGACGTCCCTGCTCGGCACCGGCTACCAGCAGGAGGTAGCGCTCGATCGGCTGTTCGCCGACGTCGCCGAGTACGACATGATGATCTCCAACCCGGTGCAGATCCCCGCGGTGACCGACATGGCCATCCGCACCGCCTACGCGCGGCGCGGCGTCGCGCACATCACGATCCCCAACGACATCCAGGTCGCCGACGCCGGCGCCGATCCCTGGCAGCACGTGGCCCCGGCGAGCAACCCGAAGACCTCGGCCGTCTACCTCGCCGCGCCGGGGCTTCCCGCCGCGCAGGAGATTCAGCGGCTCGCCGACTTCCTCAACGACGGCGAGAAGATCGCCATCCTGGCCGGCGCCGGGTCGCTGCACGCCCGCGAGGAGCTGCTCGCCGTGGCCGAGGCCCTCGGCGCGCCGATCGTCAAGACGCTGCCCGGCAAGGCGGCCGTACCCGACGACTCGCCCTACACCACCGGCGGGATCGGGCTGCTCGGCACCAGGCCGTCCGAGGACCTGATGGACGAGATCGACACGCTGCTGATGGTCGGCACCAACTTCCCGTACACCAAGCACCTGCCGCAGAAGGCGGTGCGCTGCGCGCAGATCGAGGCCGACCCGGCCCGCGCGGGCGCCCGCATCCCCACCGAGCTGCCGGTCGTCGGTGACGCGAAGGAGACGCTGCGCGCCGTGCTCCCGCTGCTCAAGCAGCGGACCTCGGACGACTTTCTCAAGAAGTACCAGCAGGAGATGAACACCTGGCGGGGGAAGATGGCCGCGCTTGAGGACGCGGAGCGCGACCCGATCGCGCCGCAGTACCTGATGTCCGCGATCAGCGAACTCGCCGCCGACGACGCGATCGTGACCTGCGACAGCGGCACGATCGCCACCTGGGCGGCGCGGCACTGGACGATCCGCGGCGAGCGGCAGTTCTACCTGTCGGGCAACCTGGCCACGATGGCGCCTGGGCTGCCGTACGCGATCGGCATACAGCACGCCTTCCCCGGGCGGCAGGTCATCGCGTTCGTGGGCGACGGCGGCTTCGCGATGCTGATGGCCGAGTTCCTCACCGCCATCAAGCACAACCTCCCGGTCAAGGTCGTGATCAACAACAACAACTCACTCGGCCAGATCCTCTGGGAGCAGATGGTCCTCGGCTACCCCGAGTACGGTGTCAGGCATTCCGAGCCGTTCGCCGACTACGCGGCCTTCGCCACCGCCAACGGCGCGCTCGGCGCCAAGGTCATCGCGCCGGGCGAGGTCAAGCCCGCCATCGCGCGAGCGCTCAACCACCCGGGTCCCGCTCTCGTCGACGTGAACGTCAACCCGGCCGAGCCGCCGCTGCCCGGCAAGGTCGAATACGAGCAGGCGAAGAAGTTCGCCCTCGCGTTCCTGCGCGGTCAGCCGCACCGCGCCACGATAGCGACCACCCTGCTCAAGGACCGCATCCAGCAGTTCGGGTCCTGAGACTCGTGTGGTGGGCGGGGAACCACGCAACCGTTCGGTGCCGGGTTTCTGGTTTTGGGCTTTGGACTTTACAGCCAGCGCTCCATGCAGTTGAGGAGTTCCTCGATGTCGATGGGCTTGGTGATGTAGTCGGTGGCGCCGGCGTCGATGCTCTTCTCGCGGTCGCCCTGCATGGCGCGGGCGGTGACGGTGATGACGGGCAGGCTCGCGTACTGGGGCATGCGGCGGATGGCCCGAGTGGTCTCGTAGCCGTCCATCCGCGGCATCATGACGTCCATCAGCACCAGGTCGATGTCGCCCGCCGCCAGTTCCGCGATGGCCCTGCGGCCGTCGGTGGCCTGCACCACGGTCATGCCGTGCATTTCGAGCACGTCGGTGAGGACGAAGGCGTTGCGCGGGTCGTCGTCGACGACCAGGACCTTGTGGCCGCGCAGCGCCTCGTGCGACATGGCGGCGGGCACCGGCCGGACGCTGCCGTCGCCGGAGATGACCCGCGCGTGCGAGCCGCCATGCTGGGAGAGCGGCAGGTGCAGGGTGAACGTGCTGCCGGTGCCGAGCTCGCTGTGCACGGTCACCTCGCCGCCGAGCCGCGCGGCGACCTCGCGGCAGATCGCCAGGCCGAGACCGGTGCCGCCGTAGCGGCGGCTCGTTGTGCCGTCGGCCTGCTGGAAGGCAGAGAAGATACTGGTGAGGTTTTCCTCGCTGATGCCGATGCCGGTGTCGGTGACCGAGAAGACGATCCACGAGCCGGTTCCTGGCGCCTGGCCGGCGGCGGTCTCGATGCGCAGCTCGACGCGGCCGCGTTCGGTGAACTTGACCGCGTTCGATAGCAGGTTGTAGAGGATCTGGCGCAGCCGCTGCTTGTCGGTGACCAGGTCGCCGGGCACGCCCGACGCCGTGGTGATGGTGAAGCCGAGGCGCTTTTCCTCGGTTAGCGGCCCGAACACGCCGCGCAGGTCCTCGATGAGGCCGGTCAGCGCGAACCGTTCCGGGTTGATGTCCATCTTCCCTGCCTCGACCTTGGTCAGGTCCAGGATGTCGTTGATCAGCCGCAGCAGGTCGGAGCCCGAGGAGTGGATGACGGTCGCGTACTCGACTTGCTTGCCGGTGAGGTTGCCGTGCGGGTTCTGCGCGAGCAGCCGTGCGAGCACCAGCAGGCTGTTGAGCGGGGTGCGCAGCTCGTGCGACATGTTGGCGAGGAACTGCGACTTGTAGCGCGAGGCCTGGTCGAGCTGCTTGGCACGTTCCTCGATCTCCTGCCTGGCCTGCTCGATCTCCTTGTTCTTCGTCTCGATGTCGCGGTTCTGCGCGGCGAGCAGCGCCGCCTTGTCGGCGAGTTCCGCATTGGAGCTCTGCAGCTCCATCTGCCGTGACTGGAGTTCGCCGGTGAGCCGCTGCGATTCCTCGAGCAGCGCGTCGGTCCTGGCGTTGGCGATCATCGTGTTCACGTTGACGCCGATCGTCTCCATCAGCTGCTCGAGGAAGTCCCTGTGCACCTGGGTGAACGGCCACAGCGAGCCGGCCTCGATGACGCCGAGCACCTGGTCCTGAAAGACGATCGGCATGATCATCACGTTGACCGGGCGGGCCTCGCCGATCGCGGAGGAGATCTTCACGTAGCCCGCGGGCACTTCGTCGAGGACGACGGGGCGGCGCGTCTTGGCGACCTGGCCGATCAGCGACTGGCCGAGCAGCACCTGGCCTTGCGTTCCGCTTGGCGGCAGTCCGTAGCCGGCGATGAGGCGGAGCCTGGTCTGGCCTTGTTCGGTGTCGGCGGTGTCGGCCGTGTCGGCGAGGAAGAAGGCGCCGTGCTGGCCGCCGACCAGCGGGATGAGCTCGTTCATGATCAGCTCGGCGACGATGGTCAGGTCGCGGTGGCCCTGCATCAGGCCGGCGATCCTGGCGAGGTTGGTCTGCAGCCAGCCCTGCTGCTGGTTGGCCTCGGTGGTCTCGCGCAGCGAGCGGACCATCGTGTTGATGTTGTCCGTGAGCTCGGCGACCTCGCCGGCTGCCTCGACCGAAATGGTCCGCGTGAGGTCCCCGGTGGTAACCGCGCTCGTCACCTCGGAGATCGCACGAACCTGACGGGTCAGCGTCCCGGACAGCTCGTTGACGTTCTCGGTGAGCCGCTTCCAGGTGCCCGACACGCCCTCGACCTCGGCCTGGCCGCCGAGGCGGCCCTCCCTGCCGACCTCGCGGGCGACCCGGGTGACCTCGGCGGCGAACGAGGACAGCTGGTCGACCATCGTGTTGATGGTGGTCTTAAGCTCGAGGATCTCGCCGCGGGCGTCGACGTCGATCTTCCTGCCCAGGTCGCCCTTGGCCACCGCGGTGGTGACCTGGGCGATGTTCCGCACCTGGCTGGTCAGGTTGTTGGCCATCGAGTTGACGTTGTCGGTCAGGTCCTTCCAGGTGCCTGCGACGTTCGGCACTGTCGCCTGGCCGCCGAGCATGCCCTCGGTGCCGACCTCGCGGGCGACGCGGGTGACCTCCCCGGCGAACGCGGACAGCGTGTCGACCATGCCGTTGATCGTCCCCGCGAGGGCGGCGACCTCGCCGCTCGCCTCGACGGTGATCTTCTGGCTCAGGTCGCCGCGGGCGACCGCGGTCGCCACCTGGGCGATCGAGCGGACCTGCGCGGTCAGGTTGGAGGCCATGACGTTGACGTTGTCGGTCAGGTCCTCCCAGGTGCCCGACACGCCCTGGACGATCGCCTGGCCGCCGAGCTTGCCCTGGGTACCGACGTCGCGGGCGACCCGGGTGACCTCGCCGGCGAACGAGGAGAGCTGGTCGACCATCGTGTTGATGGTGTCCTTCAGCTCGAGGATCTCGCCGCGGGCGTCGACCCGGATCTTCTGGCTCAGGTCGCCCTTGGCCACCGCGGTGGTCACCTGGGCGATCGAGCGGACCTGCGCGGTCAGGTTGGCGGCCATGACGTTGACCGATTCGGTCAGGTCCTTCCAGGTGCCCGACACGCCCTGCACGTCGGCCTGGCCGCCGAGGCGGCCCTCGGTGCCGACCTCGCGGGCGACGCGGGTGACCTCGCCGGCGAACGCCGACAGCGTGTCGACCATCGTGTTCACGGTGCTCTTGAGTTCCAGGATCTCGCCACGCGCGTCGACGGTGATCTTCTGGCTCAGGTCGCCCTTGGCCACCGCGGTCGCCACCTGGGCGATGTTGCGGACCTGGCTGGTCAGGTTGCCCGCCATGAAGTTGACCGAGTCGGTGAGGTCGCGCCAGGTGCCGCCGACGCCTGGCACGTGCGCCTGGCCGCCGAGCCGTCCTTCCGTGCCCACCTCGCGGGCCATTCTTGTCACCTCGCCCGCGAAGGCCGACAACTGGTCGACCATCGTGTTCACCGTGCTCTTGAGTTCGAGGATCTCGCCGCGCGCGTCAACGGTGATCTTCTGGCTCAGGTCGCCCTTGGCCACCGCGGTGGTCACCTGGGCAATGTTGCGGACCTGGCTGGTCAGGTTGCCCGCCATGAAGTTGACGGACTCGGTGAGGTCGCGCCAGGTGCCGCCGACGCCCGGCACCTCCGCCTGGCCGCCGAGGCGGCCCTCGGTGCCCACCTCGCGGGCGACGCGGGTGACCTCGCCGGCGAACGCGGACAGCGTGTCGACCATCGTGTTCACGGTGCTCTTGAGCTCGAGGATCTCGCCACGCGCGTCGACGGTGATCTTCTGGCTCAGGTCGCCGCGCGCGACGGCGGTGGTGACCTGGGCGATGGCGCGGACCTGGCCGGTGAGGTTGCCCGCCATCGCGTTGACCGAGTCGGTGAGGTCCTTCCAGGTGCCCGCGACGGCGGGCACCTCCGCCTGACCGCCGAGCCTGCCCTCGGTGCCCACCTCGCGGGCCACCCTGGTGACCTCAGAGGTGAACACGCCGAGTTGCTCGTTCATGGCGTTGAAGACGGCCGCGATCTCGTTCATTAGCGAGTCGGCGCCCTCAGGCAGCCGGATGCTGAAGTCGCCGCCGCGCACCGCGGTCAGGCCGGCCAGCAACTGCTGCATCTGCTCCTGCTGCCCGGTCTCCGTCGTCGCCACCGGCATGGGCCATCACCTCGTTATCGCTTACGCGCTTCCGACAGCCACAGTCACGAAAGCCCGCCATGAGGCGGGCGATGGATGCTGACGCGCACATGTTGTTTCTTCATCATGTCACTGTGCTACGGACCTCATGACCCGAGCAACGAAGCTCGCCGCGAGCGGATTCGCGCCGAAGATGGTGTTTAAGACGCCGCTGCGGGGCGAGGGGTAGGGCTGTGTCGCATGGAAGTGGTCGTCTCGCCGGTGGGCAAGAGGCCCATGTCGTCCAGTTCTACCCGGCAGACGGCGAACTGGCCGGCAGCGTCAGCCGTTATCTGGCCGAGGGCATCAGCTCCGGCGACGGCGTCGTGGTGGTGGCGACAGAGCCGCACAGGGACGCGTTCGTCGCGGGGCTCGCCGCGGCCGGCATCAAGGTTGACGAGGCGGAGCGAGACGGACGGCTGCTGCTCGTCGACGCGGCGGGCCTGCTCGGGACGTTTCTCGACGGTGACCGGCTTGACGGCGGCCGGTTCGCCGCGGCGGCGTCCGGCCTGCTCGGCCGGGCCCGGTCGGCGGGCGGCCTGCCGGGTGAGGAAGTCACGGACGGCGCGGACGGCGCGGCTGTTGCGGCTGGCGCGGACGGACTGGCTTGCGGCGGACGGCGGATCCGCATCTACGCCGAGATGGTGGCGCTGCTGTGGGAGGCCGGGCAGGTCTCGCTCGCCATCGAGCTTGAAGAACTGTGGAACGGGCTCGCCGCGCGGTTCCCCTTCTCGCTGCAGTGCGGGTACCCGGCCAGCGTGCTCGACGCTCCTGAGCATGTTGACGCGGTGGCTGACGTGCGCCGGCTGCACGGGGCGGCCGCGGACGCGCGCAGCTTCCCGTGCGAACTCGGCTCCGTGCGCGCGGCGCGGCACTACGTGGCGGGCCTGCTCGACCCGGTGACGGATCAGGTGCTCGCGGACGGCGTCGCGATCGCCGTCACCGAGCTCGCCGCCAACGCGGTGCTGCACGGTCGGTCGGCGTTCACCGTCATCGTTTCCCGGTGGGCGACCAGGATCAGGATCGCGGTCAGGGACAACGCACCGCTCGCGCGCGCCTCGGTCACACTCGCACCAGTCGCGCCGGCGGCGGGCGAATCCGTTAAACCGGTCCCGTTTCCCGTGACGACCGGGCACGGGCTCAGCGTTGTGGCCAGGCTGGCCAGCCGGTGGGGCGTGGAGCCGACCCCGGCGGGGAAGGTCGTCTGGGCCGAACTCGGCGCGTGCTAGCCTGCGGTGGCAGACCTGGCCCGGTCGCGGGCCGCGACCGGGAAGGGCTCCATGACCTCAGCAGCACGTGACCTGGCAGACCGTTTCCACGAGCGATGGCTGCGCGCCAACCCGTTCGCCGCGACGAGCTACGGCATTCCCGGCTACGACGACCTGCTGCCCGACGACAGCGAGGCCGGGCACCAGGCGTGGCGCGCCGAGGTGAACGGGTTCCTCGCCGAAGCCTCGGCGATCGACCCCGGGGAACTTGACCCGGCCGACGGCGTCACCCTCGACTGCACCAAGGAGGCGGCGGCGCACGAAGTGGCCTCCGTAGACCTTGCGCCGGACGAGTACACCGTCACCGCCATGCAGTACTCGGGTCCCATCATGCTGCTCGCGGTCATGGCACGGACGGTGCTCGTCGACGACGCGGCGGCGGAGGCCTACCTCACCCGGCTGCGCGGCACCGGCGACTGGCTCGACCAGATCACCGAGCGGCTGCGGGCCGGCGCACGGCGCGGCAGGCTGCCGGTGGCCGCGCTCGCCGAGCAGGCCATCGTCCGGGCCGAGGCGGTGCTCGCCGCCCCTGACGACAGCCCCGTCCTGACGCCGCGGCCGCCGGAGGGCTGGTCAGGCACCGAGGCGTGGGAGCGGGAGCGCCGGGCCCTGGTGACCGACGTGCTGCACCCCGCGCTGTCCCGCTGGGTGGAGACCGTCAGGGAACTGCTGCCCGCCGCCCGGCCGTCCGACCATCCCGGGCTGCACTGGCTGCCCGGCGGTGATGGTGACTACGCTCGGTCGATCCAGCTGTTCACCACGCTGCCGCTGACCGCGCGGGAACTGCACCAGACCGGGCTCGACCACGTCGCGGCGCTCGAGGAACGGGCCGTGCGGCTGGGCGCCGGGCTCGGCCTGTCCGGGCGCGACGAGGTGTTCGCCGCAATCAGGTCATCCGCGGGGAAGCTGGCACCCGAGGAGGCGGTGGCCCGGGCGCTCGCCGCCGTGCGGCGCGCCGAGGAGCAGGCGCCCGGCTTCTTCCCCGCTCCCCTGCCGCCGCCGTGCGAGGTCACCCCGATGCCGTCGGTCGTCGCCCTGGGCGGGGCGGCGCCGCACTACACGCCGCCGCGGCTGGACGGGGGCCGTCCGGGCACGTTCTGGTTCAACACCATGCTGCCCACGGCGGGCACCGGGTGGGACATCGACGTCGTCGCCTTCCACGAGGCGGTGCCCGGCCATCACCTGCAGCTATCGCGGCTCCAGCTGCTGTCCGATCTTCCCGCGCTGCAGCGGCAGCGCAGCCTTTCCGTGTTCTCCGAGGGCTGGGGCCTGTACGCGGAACAGCTCGCCGAGGAGACCGGGCTGTTCGCCGACGACCGCGGCCGGCTCGGCGCGGTCAGCGCGGCGCTGATGCGGGCGGTCCGGCTGGTGGTGGACACCGGGCTGCACGCGTTCGGCTGGAGCCGGGAGAAGGCCGTGGAGTACGCGGTCGATCATGTCCCGATGCCGGACGAGTTCATGGCGGCGGAGATCGACCGCTACATCGTGATGCCGGGACAGGCGCTCGCCTACCTGACGGGGAAGCTGGAGATCGAGCGGCTGCGCGGCGAGGCGCAGCGGCGGCTCGGTTCCGCGTTCTCGCTCGCGGAGTTCCACGCGGCGGTGCTTGATCACGGGTCGCTGCCGATGCCGACCCTTGCGCGCAGCATCGGGACATGGCTCGACGTGCAGGTTCCGGCCTGAGCCGCGGCTGGCCTACGCCGCCCGACCGGCCGGCCTACGGCGCGGGGCGGCGCCGCGTTGCTTGAGGCGGACTCTGGGTAGCGGGGAGTCATGAAGTGGTCCGAATTCGAACGCCGCCAGCCGCGGCTGGCGGAGGTTGGCAGACAGCGCCTGCTTGGCCCCGGTGTCGTCCTGGTCGCCACCATCCGGCGCGACGGTACCCCGCGGCTCAGCCCGGTCGAGCCGTTCATCATGGACGGCGCCCTGTGGCTGTCGATGCTGTGGCGCTCGCAGAAGGCGATGGACCTTCTCAGGGATCCGCGTGTCCTGGTGCATGGCGTGGTCATCAGTCGCGACGGCGGAGACGGAGAGTTCAAGGTGCGCGGTCACGCCCTGAACGAGCAGGACGAAGGTGTCCAGCGGCGTTACGCGGAGTCGGTCGCGCGGAAGCTGGGCTGGAAGCCAGAACCTAGCCACTTCCACCTGTTCGCGATCGACATCGATCACGTCAGCTATCTGCGCTACGACGACGCGAGCGGGGATCAGTACGTGGCCCAGTGGCCGCCCGGCCGTGAGTACGTCCGCAGGGGCGCCACGGCGACCAGCCTGGGCGAGCCGCAACCGGTGACAGACGTCCTGGCGGACGACTGACGGGTCAGGCGGTGCGGAAGCGGGCGGCCGTTGTGTCCTTGAGGGTCAGGCCGTGGCCGGGGCGGGTGGGGTCGGGGTGGAGGGCACCGCCGGCGGGGTCGAGGGCGCCGTCGAAGAGCATGGTCTCGATGCGGACGTGGTCGTGGAAGTACTCCAGGTGGCGGAGGTTCGGGGTGGCGGCGGCGACGTGGGCATGCAGGTTCGGCGCGCAGTGACCGGATACCTCGAGGCCCTTGGCGGCGGCGACGGCGGCGGCCCGGAGCCATTCGGTGATGCCGCCGCAGCGGGTGACGTCGACCTGGAGGCAGTCGACCGCGTTGGCGTCCACCATGCGGGAGAAGTAGGGCAGATCGTAGCCGTACTCCCCCGCCGTCACGTCCGGGTCGACCTGGTCGCGGACCTCGCGCAGGCCGTCCAGGTCGTCCGAGGTGACCGGCTCCTCGAACCAGGTCACGCCGTGCTCGGCCATGGCGCGGGCCATCCTGATGGCCTGCTTGCGGGTATAGCCGCCGTTGGCGTCGACGTACAGCTCGGCGTCCGGGCCGATCACCGACCTGGCGAAGGCGATCCTTGCCAGGTCGCGGCGCTCCGCGGTGCCCCAGGACTCGCCGATCTTGATCTTGACGCGGGGGATCTTCATGTCGCTTGTCCAGCGTTCAAGCTGAGCCCGCGCCACGGGCTCGTCGTAGGTGGTGAAGCCGCCGCTGCCGTAGACGGGAACCGCCTTGCGCACCTGGCCGAGCAGGCCGCTGAGCGGCAGGTCGAGCAGTCTCGCCTTGAGATCCCACAGCGCGGTGTCCACCGCGGAGATCGCGCAGGAGACGAGGCCCGGGCGGCCCAGGTTGCGGACCGCCCTGACCATCGCCTGCCAGGCCGCGCCGGTGTCGAGGACGGACTGGCCGGCGACCGCGCCGGCCAGTTCGCCCTCGATGAGCGGCTTGCACGCCCCCGAGGCGTAGGTGTAGCCAAGCCCGGCCGCCCCGCCGGCGGTGACCCGCGCGGTGATCAGGGTGGTCTTGGACCAGGCCAGCGTCCCGTCCGCCTCCGGTCGGTCGGTGTTGATCTCGTAGACCGCCGCGGCGACCTCCTCCACCGTGGGGAAGTCGAGGTCGGCAAGCGGCGCCGACTGCGCGGGTATCACCGCTGTCGCCGGCGAGCCGTGCCGCTTCGAGCGGTGGTGATCAGCGACCCGAAGGCGCGGGTGACAACCGCCCCTGCCGTTTCCGTTGCCTCAGACAGCGCGGTGTGCCCGCTGTGCGAGCGGGACTTCTCGTCGAACTCGCCGTTCGCGCCGTGATCACTGCCCGGCGCCTGGTCCAGCGGCTGCCACAGGTTGTCCGCACGACTCGCGGGTTCGCGCTGGTCCGTCTGCTGTGAGTCGTACCCGGTCTTGCCGAGGTAGCGGTCGAGCAGCGGCGCGGCGAACTTCTGGGCGAAGATCGTCGCCGCGGTTGACCCGCCCACCCAGTACTCCTTGCGGTCGGGGTGCTCGGCGGCGAAGACGACGCCTTCGGCAGCGACCTCCGGCTCGTAGATCGGCGGGACCGGCTGCGGCTGCCTGGGCAGCCGGGACCGGACCCAGGAGAACTGCGGCGTGTTCACGGCCGGCATCTGCACGATGGTGATCTTGACGTTGCTGTGGTCGTGCAGCAGCTCGCAGCGGACCGACTCGGTGAACCCGTTGACGGCGTGCTTGGCGCCGCAGTAGGCGGACTGGAGCGGGATCGCGCGGTAGCCGAGCGCCGAGCCGACCTGGACGATCGTGCCGCGGTCGCGGGGCGTCATCCGCTGCAGTGCCGCCATCGTGCCGTATACGTAGCCGAGGTAGGTGACCTCGGTGACCCGCTTGAACTCCGCCGGGGTGATCTTGGTGAACGGGGCGAACACCGAGGTGAAGGCCACGTTCACCCACACGTCGATCGGGCCGAGCTCGGCTTCCGCGCGATCGGCCGCCTGGTCCACCGCGTCGAAGTCGGCCACGTCGCACGGCAGCACCAGGGCGGTGCCGCCCGCCCGTTCTACCGCTTCTGCCGCGCCGCGCAGGCCGTCCTCGCCCCGTGCGATCAGCGCGACCCGGTCGCCGCGGCGGCCGAACCGCTCCGCGGTGGCCCGGCCGATGCCGGCGCTCGCCCCGGTGACCACGATGGTGCGCGGCGCGGCCGGCCGGGTGGTTGCCGGCTCCTTGAGCGGCCCTGGCGCCGGCGCGGGTACCGGTACGACCTCTGCCGGGGGGACGTCGGGCATCGGCTGGCTCGTTGGCTCGGTCATGAGCACGCCTGCCTTCCTCTGGTTGCCGTCTTGCCTGGAATCCACTCCTACTTCCAGGCATCGGGCTCGCCAAACGCCGCGCATAGAAGCATGTGACCGAGGAAGTAGGAATGTCATGGCTACTGCGCGCAGGGCGAACCAGGACATTGCGGATGCGGTGCCCGCGCCGCGGGTGCTGCGCGAGTACGCGCTCGTCGCGGACGGCGAGCGTGGCGCGCTCATCGGGCCCGACGGCAGCGTCGCCTGGCTGTGCGCGCCGCGCTGGGACAGCCCGGCCGTGCTGTCCGGTCTGCTCGGCGGCGGCGGCTGCTACCGCGTCACGCCCGCCGACCGGTGGCACGTGTGGGGCGGTTATTACGAGAGCGGCACGCTGATCTGGCGCAGCCGCTGGGTCGGGGACTGGCGGATGGAGTGCCGTGAGGCGCTGGCCATGCCCGCCGACCCGCACCGCGTGGTGCTGCTGCGCAGGATCGAGGCGCTCGACGGCGACGTCCGGGCCTACGTGCGGCTCGACCTGCGGGCCGGCTACGGGCACTCGCCGATGACGGATCTGGCGCGGCACAGTGACGCCGAACACGCGGACGTATGGACGGGGCGGAGCGGCCCGCTGTGGTTCCGCTGGACCGGGGCCGGGCGGGCGCGACACGTCGATGGCGGGCTGGCCATGCGGGTGGAACTCGCCGCGGGCGGGCACCACGATCTCGTTCTGGAGATATCGGACAGGGAACTGGCGGCGGGCGGCACCGGCGCGGAGGCCTACTGGGCGGCGACGGAGCAGGACTGGTCGCAGGCGGTCCCCGCCTGCGACGACCTGATCGCCGTGGCTGACGCGCGGCACGCCTACGCGGTGCTGCGCGGGCTGACCTCGGCGAGCGGCGCCACCGTCGCCGCCGCCACCACGTCGCTGCCCGAGCGGCTCGAGGCCGGGCGCAACTACGACTACCGCTACGCGTGGATCAGGGACCAGTGCTACGCGGGGCTCGCCATGGCCGCCCACGGGCCGCACCCGATGCTGGCCGACTCGGTCCGGTTCATCACCGAGCGGCTGCTCGTCGACGGGCCAGGGCTCATGCCCGCGTACACGGTGGCAGGCGAGCCGATCGGCGGCGAGCGGGCGCTGCGGCTGCGCGGCTTCCCCGGCGGGCAGCCGCGGTCCGGCAACTGGGTGCGCAAGCAGTTCCAGCTCGACGCGTTCGGTGAGACGCTGTCCCTGCTCGCCGCCGCCGCCGGGCATGGCATGCTGGCGGAGGACGACTGGCGTGCGGTCAGCGTTGCCGCCGACGCGATAGAAAAGCGCTGGCAGGAGCCGGACGCCGGCATCTGGGAACTGGACAGCCAGCGCTGGGCGCACTCGCGGATGGCCTGCGTGTCCGGGCTGCGCGCGATCGCGGCGGCGGCGGCCGCCGGGTCGCCCGGCGGGCACGGGCACCGGGAGGCGGCCGGATGGAGCTCGCTCGCCGACGCGATCACCGCCAGCCTCGCCGACTGCGTGCACCCGGGCGGGCGCTGGCAACGGGCGCCGGACGACGAGCGGCCCGACGCGGCGCTGCTGCTTTCGGTGATCCGCGGCGGGTTCGACCTGGCCGACCCGCGCGTCAAGGCGACGATCGGCGCGGTGCGCGACGAGCTCAGCGCCGACGGGTTCGTGTACCGCTTCCGGCACGACGACCGGCCGCTGCACAAGGCGGAGGGCGCCTTCCTGCTGTGCGGGTTCTGGATGGCGCTCGTCGAGCACGCCTACGGCAGCCCGGTCGCCGCCGCGCACTGGTTCGAGCGGAACCGGTCGGCGGCGGGGCCGCCCGCGCTGTACACCGAGGAGTACGACGTGCACCAGCGGCAGCTGCGCGGGAACCTGCCGCAGGCGTTCGTGCACGCGGGGATGCTGGAGTGCGCGGTGACGCTGTCGCGGGACATCGGACTCGGCGGTGCCGCCGGGTAGGCCGCAGACCTTCAGGAGGGTCTCGGCAATGGCGCCGGATGCGCTGACCCGGATGATGAGCCGCGTTTGCCTGGCGGCGTTGTGCAGGCCCCGATGGCGGTGCTGTCGCAGCAGGCGACCTGCCTAACCTCGCTGGGAGCCGACCGAGCGCCCCCGGGCACACTCACGGCCCAGCGTGTCTCGCAGGTACGCCGCATTGCAGAAGAACGTAAGCCACGGCCCCCGGGGCCCTGGCGGTGTCCGCCTCTGCCTATTCCTCGCCCAGGGCGCGCGCCAACTCGGCTCGTCCCATCGTGGACCGCCCGGGCAGGTCACGCCGCTTGGCGATCTCGTACAGCTCAGCCCTTGTCTTCGGGGAGTCCCCGCCCGCCCGGTTGCGCCGTGCGACCGCGGCTCCCTGCTTGCCGAGTTCGCTTCTCGTCTGCTTGGGCAGGTGCGCGATCGTCCGTTTCGAGGCGGCCGCCTCGCGCGCCTTGCTGATGTTCTTTCGTGCCGTCTTGACCTGCTTGCCTGTGGCCACTCGTGCCTCCTCCTTCCGCTGGCTTATTTGCTCGCCTATCCGGAGAGCAGCCGGGCGAAAGGCCCCGCGTCGCCGTCGGCGGGGTGGTAGCGCACCGTGGGGCAGGTGACCCCGGTGACGAGCCCGATCCGCTCGGTCTTCATCGCGATCGCAGACAGCAGGTTCCACGTGTAGGCGCTGTGCCCTTGAGCCTCCACCCCCGGGTGGTAGTGATCGCTCATCTCCACGAAGTCGAAGCCGGCCCGCTCGGCAAGGACTGCCTGCCTGATCAGCTCCTTGGGACCGAACCCCTCGGTGGCCAGCTTGTAACCGATCCGCATGCCATCCTCCCCTCAGGGTCGCGGCGCGTTGCCGCCTAACGGGCTGCCGGCTACCCGGACGGTACGGACGCAAACCGAACGGGCACGAGGCCCCGTCCGCCCTGGCGCCAGGCGCGTTTAACGGACGGGGCGAGGGTAGGCAACCACGCCGTCAGCGACTGGAGGAACGCATTGAGCAGGCAAACCGCGACGACCAGGCGATCGGCGTCGGCTTCGGCGACAACGCAGCCGAGTAAGGCCCGTATCCGCTTACAGAATGGGCTTGCCGCCGGTAACGGCGATTCGCGCGCCGGAGATGTAGCTGGCCTCGTCGGATGCCAGCATCACGTAGGCGGGCGCGACCTCGGCCGGCTGTCCTGGCCGGTCGAGGGCGGCTGAGGAGCCGAAGCTCTCCACGTGCTCGGGTGGCATCGTCGACGGGATCAGCGGGGTCCAGATCGGACCCGGCGCCACGCTGTTGGCCCGGATGCCGCGCGGCGCGAGCAGCTGGGCGAGCGCCGCGGTCATGTTGGCGATGCCCGCCTTGGTGACGTCGTAGGGCAGCAGGGTCGGAGTCGGCGAGTCGGAGTTGACCGAGCTCGTCCCGATGATCGACCCGCCCGGCGGCATGTTCGGCAGCGCGGCCTTGGTCAGGTAGAAGAACGCGCTGAGGTTGAGCGCGATGGTCCTGTCCCACTCTTCGTCGGAGATGTCCTCCACCTTGTCGTGCGTCATCTGCTGCGCCGCGTTGCTGACCAGGATGTCGATCCTGCCGAACTCCGCGACGGCGGCATCGATGACGGCTCGGCAGCGGGCCGGGTCAGCGAGGTCGCCGGGCACGAGCACGGCTTTGCGGCCCGCCTGCTCGACCCAGTGGGCGGTCTCGCGGGCGTCGTCGTGCTCGTCGAGGTAGGAGATCAGGACGTCCGCGCCCTCCCTGGCATAGGCGATGGCAACGGCCCGGCCGATGCCGCTATCCGCGCCGGTGATCACGGCCGCTTTGCCTGCCAGCCGCCCCGACCCGTGGTAGCTCTCCTCGCCGTGGTCCGGGCGCGGCTCGAGCCGCCCGGTCTCGCCTGGGGGCTGCTGCTGCTGTGCGGGCTGGTTCATTTCATTCCCTCCTGTTGATGGGCCGTCAGTGCGCTCCGGTCGTCCGCTGCCCGCGGGTCGGCAGCGGCCGGCGAGCACGTGCACGGCGTGGTCGTCGCGGACGACGCAGAACGAGGCGTTGCATCCCCGCCGGTGCGGCCCGGATCGCGACCCGATCCGGAATGCCCAGCCGCGCCGAGGGACCGGCGGCCTTATCGTGCTCCGCGGTCGCCCGGCTGCCGCGGCCGGCGCTGCAGCTGCTTGGCACGGGTGATGTCCGGGTCGCGAGGGTCGAGGGGGAGCGGCTGCTCCATCTCGCCGCGCCGGCGCGCGCTGGCCGAGCGGTGTCTGGTGATCCGTAGCTGTCTCATCCCGCCCCCCTGTGCCTGGTTGATGCCGGTCCCTTGCCGTCAGGTGAGGCTTGGCTGTTAAGAGTTTGACTTCATGGCGTCTCGCACTGCGTCGCGTGCCCTGTCGAGAACCGCGGCGAACGGGCCTGCCAGCATGTTGGCGACAGGCGTGTTCGGCGTGGAGGGATGGGGGCGCGTTGGTGCAGCCTTCTTGGCGGCCTCGTAGACCTTGCCCATCTGCTCAAGCCGTTCCGGGCTCTCCTTTTGGGCCACTTTCGGGAACTCTTGGGTTTCCTCGGCTTCGGCGTGACGTTCCACCTCCGTCCGCAGCTTGCCGAGCTTGGCCGTGAACTCCGGGGAGTCCGTGTCGAGCTTCTCCATCTCCTTGAGCAGTTCCTCGGCCTGGCTCTCCTCGCGGATCCGGGCGTTGGCGATCTCTTCTCCCGCGTCCCGCTTGCTGACGGGCCGCAGGATCTCCTCTTCGGCAACCTCGTGGCGGATGAGCTCGCCGACAAGCCGGTGGAACAGATCCCGTCGCTGGTCGCCGGTTGCTGTCTCCAGCTGCGCGAACATCTGCCGGACCTCGTCATGATCCTGGCGCAAGGCCTCGATAATCCCCTGTGGCATCTGGTCTCTCCTCCTTGACCGGGGAAACGTCTGGCTATTGGAGAAGCTCTCTACCCATGGTCACCAGCCGAAACCACAGGAGGCAGCTACTGGCCCGACCGGGTTAACGAGCTCATCGAGGCGAAGAAGAACGGGGCAGGAGTTCCAGCCGGCCGCCGGGCCGCCGTCGGCGACCAACGCGTCCGACCTGACGGCTGCGCTGCAGGCCAGCGTCGACGCCGCGAAGAAGACGGGGCGTGGCAAGCCGTCCGGCCAGCAAGCCGGGCTTGAAGCGTCCGTCGCGGCCGGGAGGAGTTCTGTTCGGGCGGGCGTCAGTGGTTGCGGAGGGCGGAGATCAGCCGCTGCTTGCTCATCGATGAGCGGCCCTTGACGCCGATTTCGCGGGCACGCTCGGCTAGCTGCTTCTTCGTCCAGTCCTCGTAGCCGGGGCTCGTGCCGCCGCGGCTACCCTCTGCCAGTCCGCCAAACGCCGGTGTCCTGAGCTGGCTGCCTGGGTCACGGCGCTTGTCCCGCCCCAGGATTAGTTTCCCTATGCGCGGGGAGAGGCTGGTCTCGGTGGCTCGGCACAAAGCCAGGGTCACCGAGGGTGAGGGTTGCCGCCGCACGTTCCACGATCTGGGCGGTGACCTGCCTTGACATGACTGAGTAACGGCTGGAGGGAGCAGCGTATGGCGCGGGCGATCTGGTCGGGGGTACTGTCGTTCGGCCTGGTGGCGATTCCGGTGGAGCTGTACTCGGCGACCGAGCCGCACCGGCCGGCGTTTCACCAGTTCGAGGAGGGCACCGCCGACCGCATCCGGTACCAGCGGGTCAACGAGCGCACCGGGGACGAGGTGGGGTACGCCGACATCGTCAAGGGAGCCGACGTCGGCGGTGGGAACTACGTGATACTGGAGCAGGACGAGCTTGATTCCGTCGCGCCTGGCCGGTCCCGGTCGATGGACGTTCACGCCTTCGTCGGCCTTGACGAGATCGACGCGATCTACTTCGACAAGACGTATTTCCTCGGTCCGGGCGGCGGGGAAGCCGCCAAGCCCTACGCCTTGCTGCGGGATGCGATGGAAGACTCCGGCAAGGCCGCCATCGCGAGCTTCGTCATGCGCGGCAAGGAGTACCTGGCCGCGGTGCGCGCGGACGGCGGCCTGCTGGCGCTTGAGACCCTGTTCTTCGCCGATGAGGTCCGTGACCCGCGAGCGGAAATCGGTAACCTGCCGGGCCGGGTCAAGCTGTCGCAGCAAGAGGTGCGCATGGCCCGCCAGCTGGTGGAGGCGATGAGCGGGCCGTGGACGCCGTCGGATTACCGCGACACCTACACCGACCGGGTTAACGAGCTCATCGAGGCGAAGAAGAACGGGCAGGAGTTCCAGCCGGCCGCCGGGCCGCCGTCGGCGACCAACGCGTCCGACCTGACGGCTGCGCTGCAGGCCAGCGTCGACGCCGCGAAGAAAACGGGGCGCGGCAAGCCGTCCGGCCCCAGCAAGCCGGGCAAGGCATCCGGCGGGTCCAAGGCCGGCGTGAAGTCGCAGTCCGGGAAGACGGGCGGCAAGCAGGCGCAGGCGAAGAAGAACACCACGGCCACACAACGGCACCGCAAGCCGGCCGCATAGCGGCACCAGACCGTCACCGCCGCCAGCCGGGCTGAACCAGCGGGGTCGCCGCATCACCCAGGTTGGCCATCCGGTACCGCTGTTGTACGAGCCGGACCTCGAGGGCAAGCGCAAGGCCGCAGTGCGGTTCGGCGCACTACGGCCTCAGCGGCCTACGCGGCCGACGTCGGCGATCGCGGTGTCCATGCCGTCCGTGCCGCCTCTGGCTCCGGCGATATCGAGCACGGCTGGCGTGCCACCGGCGTCGCGCATCGCGGCAACCGTGCCGGCCAGTCGCCGGTACCTGGCACGCCGCTGCAGCGTCTAGCCCGCACCCGACGGCTCCCCAGATCTGCGGCAAATCTGACGCCAGGCGCGCAGCCTGATTATCGTAGCGGCGCCGGCTCCGGCCGCCGCGGCGACCGCGGCAGCGGTGACGGCGAGGACCGCGGCCTTGGCGGCCGGGCCCGGCTCGGCCTGGCGCGGTGCGGCGTCGCGTTCCGGGTGGTCGTAGCCGAGGTTGCCCGCGGTGGCGAGGAGCTCGGCCAGGTGCATGGCCTCGCGGTCGCCGCTGTCGAGCTCGTGGATCTGGGTGCGGCAGCTGAAGCCGTCGGCGAGGATGACCGCGCCCTGGTTCGCCTCGCGGAGCCTGGGGAGCAGGGCGCGCTCGGCGATGGCGCGGCTGATCTCGCCGTGGCCCGCCTGGAAGCCGAAGTCGCCCGCCAGGCCGCAGCAGCCGGTCTCCAGGTGCTCGGTTTCGGCGCCGGCCAGGCCGAGCAGCCTCTCGTCGGCGTCCCAGTTGAGCACGGCGTGCTGGTGGCAGTGGACCTGGGCCATCACCTTGCGGCGCAGCGCGGGCGGCGTGTAGCCGGGAGTGTGCTCCGCCAGCAGCTCGGCGAGGGTGAGGGTGTGGTCGCGGAGGCGGTGCACGTCCTGGTCGTCGGGGAACAGCTCGGCGGCGTCGCCGCGGAACACGCTGGTGCAGCTCGGTTCCAGGCCGACGACGAAGCCGCCGTTCCTGACGTGCGGCGCGAGGGTCTTGACGGTCCTGGCCAGGATCTTCTTGCCGGTGGCGAGCTGGCCGGTGGAGATCCAGGTCAGGCCGCAGCAGACCGGCTGCGGCGGCAGTTCCACGCGCCAGCCGGCCGATTCGAGCACCTGGACGGCGGCCTGGCCGACGTGCGGGTGGAAGTAGTTGGTGAACGAGTCCGGCCAGAGGATGACCGTGCCGTGCTGTCCGTCGCCGGCGTGTCCATCACGAGCCCGGAACCACTGCTCGAAGGTCTGGGCGGCGAACAGCGGCACCTCGCGGTCTTCCAGGCCGCCGAGCTTCATGGCGAGGCCGTGCAGCAGGGGCGTGTGCGTCACGGCGTTGACGACCGGGGCAAGCCCGAGGCTGGTGACGGCGCGGGCGGTCAGCGGCAGCCAGCCGAGCGCGAGGTCCGAGCGCGGGCGGCGCCACTGGCGGCCCTGCCAGTGGTGGGCGAGGAAGTCCGCCTTGTAGGTGGCCATGTCCACGTCGGCCGGGCAGTCGGCCTTGCAGCCTTTGCAGGACAGGCACAGGTCGAGCGCGTCCTTGACCGCGTCGCTGCGCCAGCCGTCGCCGACCGGGGAGTCGCCGTGGCCGTTGAGCATCTCGAACAGCAGCCGGGCCCGTCCCCTGGTGGAGTCCTCCTCCTCCAGCGTGACCTGATACGACGGGCACATGACCGAGCCGCCCTTGTTGTCGTGGTGGCGGCACTTGCCCACGCCGACGCAGCGGCCGGCGGCCTGCGCGAAGGACCCGCCGTCGTTCGGGAAGCGGAAGAACAGGTCCTGCGGGGTGGCGGGCGACCAGTCGCCGCCCAGCTTGAGGTGCTCATCGAGCCGGGCCGGGTGGACGACCTTGCCGGGGTTCATGAGGTTGCCCGGGTCGAAGACCTGCTTGAGCTCCTCGAACGCGCCTACCAGGTCGTCGCCGAACATCCGGCGCAGCAGCTCGCCGCGGGACTGCCCGTCGCCGTGCTCGCCGGACAGCGAGCCGCCGTGGCTGACCACCAGGTCGGCGGCGCGCTCCATGAACCGCCGGTAGGTGGCGACGCCCTCGGTGCTGTACAGCCCGAACGGGATGCGGGTGTGCACGCAGCCCTGGCCGAAGTGACCATACAGGCTCGGTCCCGTCTCGTCGCTGTAGCCGAACTCGTCGTACAGCTTCTGCAGGTCCCGCAGGTAGCCGCCGAGTTGATCCGGGTGGACGGCGGAGTCCTCCCAGCCCTCCCAGGTGTCGCGGTGGCCGGGCACGTGCGCGGTCGCGCCGAGGCCGGCCTCGCGGACCGCCCACAGCTCGTCCTCCATGGCGGGGTCGTCGTAGAAGGAGACGTCGGGCTGATGCTCGGTCTCGTGCAGTGCGCCGAGCATCCCCTCGGCGGCCTCGTCGACCTCCGCGCGGGTGTGCCCGCCGAACTGGACCATGAGGAACGCGGTGCCCTTGGGCAGCTCCTTGAGCGCCTGCGGGTTCATGTGCTTGATCTGCTCGTCGGTGATCAGCCGGTGATCGAGGCCTTCCAGGGCGATCGGCTGGTGCTTTTGCGCCAGGATGCGCGGCACCGCGTCGGCGGCCTTGTCGACGCTGGGGTACCCGAGCACCACGAGCGACCGCTCGGGGAGCACCTCGACCAGCTTGAGCCTGGCGCGCAGCACGGTGACCAGCGTCGACTCGCTGCCGACGAGCAGTCCCGCGACGTCGAAGCCGTGCTCGGGCAGCAGCGAGTCGAGGTTGTAGCCGGAAACGCGGCGCGGAATATTCGGATATGTCGCCTTGATCTGGTCCGCGTAGCGGTCGCGGAGCGCGCGCAGCCGACGGTAGACGCGCGCCTGCCGGTCACCGCGGCGCTCGATGGCCGCGTACTCCTCGTCGCTCGTCGGGCCGCACCAGAACCGGGTGCCGTCGTAGAGCAGCACCTCGAGTGCCTCGATGTTGTCCACGACCTTGCCGGTGCGCTGCGCGGTCGCGCCACAGGAGTTGTTGCCGATCATCCCGCCAAGCGTGCAGTTCATGTGCGTGGCGGGCTCCGGGCCGAAGCGCAGGCCGTGCGGCTTGAGGTGTTCGTTGTTGAGCACGTCGAGCACGATTCCGGGCTCGACCGTGCAGGTCCTGGCGTCGGCATCAATGTCAAGGACGCGGTGGCAGTACTTGGACCAGTCGATGACCACCGCCGTGTTGGTGCACTGGCCGGCCAGGCTGGTGCCGCCGCCGCGGGACAGCAGCGGGACCCCGTGCGCGCGGCAGGCCGCCACCGCCGCCTCGGCCGCGTCGACGGTGCGCGGCAGCACCACGCCGATCGGCACCTGGCGGAAGTTGGACGCGTCGGTGGAGTAGGCGGCGCGAGTGCCTGCGTCGAACCTGACCTCGCCGTCGACCGCCGCGGCCAGGTCAGCCTCCAGCCGGCGGAGGTCCGCGGCGCCGGTGCCAGCGAGGTCGTTTGCCAAGTCAGTGATCGCCATGCCGCCGCGCTACCCGGGCGGGCGGCGGTCATGCGGGAAATCGCCTAGTGATGGGGCCGCGGCCCCGGGCTGGAGCCCGGGGCCGCGGTAGACCCGGTCAGCCCGCGGTCAGCGTCCACAGGTGGTCGGCGGTGCCGTTGTCGGTCCATTGCAGGACCGCGGCGCCCGATGCGGTGCTGGCGTTGGTCACGCCGAGCAGCAGGCCGCTGTTGTAGTTGACGATCTTGTACTCGCCGCTGCCCGCGGAGACCAGGGTCCACAGGTGGTCGGAGGTGCCGTTGTTGCCCCAGATGAGCGCGTCCGCGCCGGCCGTGACGCTCTCGTTGGTGATGCCGAGCAGCAGGCCGCTGGCCTTGTTCTGGATCTCGTAGACGTTGGAGCCCTCGGAGACCAGGGTCCACGACTGGGTGGGGCTGCTTGAGGAGGTGGCCTGCACGGCGGCGGTGCCCTGGGCGGTGCCGCTGCCGCTGGTGTCGAGCACCAGGCCGCTGTTGACGTTCTTGATCTTGTAGGAGCCGGAGAACGCGGGGCTGCTGCCCGGCGTGATCAGCAGGTGGTAGCCGTTGGCCGCGTTCATCGAGCTGATCGAGACGGTGATGGAACCGCCGGAGATGGTGTAGTTGCCGCTGGAGATGATCGTCGGCCCGACGACGGCGGTGGTCCGCCCGGGCGAGGCGGTCTGCTCGAGGACAACGTGCGCGGTCGACCCGAACGCGGACAGCGAGCTGAGCCCGTTAACGGTGACGGCCGTTGAGCCGCTGCCGCCGCCGAAGATGACGCTAACCTGGTTGCCCGCCGAATTGACGGCGGCGGCGCCGTCCAGGCCGGTCTGCGCGGGCGGCACGGTGGTGACCATGTTGCCGGTCATCGAGCCGTACCAGCGGTAGAGCCAGTAGGCGGCGTTCGGCGAGGCGCCGGTGTCGGTGAGGGTGTCGCCGAGGGTGCCGTAGTGGTTCCAGAAGGCCAGTTCGGCGTTGCTGACGCCGGCCCGCTCGAACTTGGCGATGTAGCCGGCCAGCGGGCCGGGCACGCCGACCTCGCTCGTCTCGCCGTACTCCTCGATCGCGATCGGCAGCGGGCCGATGCCGAGGCTCTTCTCAAGCGCGCGGTAGGCGGCCACGTCGGCGGCGATGTTCGCCTGGCCGCTCAGCTCGTGCCAGCTGATGATGTTCGGCAGGGTGCCGCTTGCCTTGGCGTCGGTGAGGAACGTGCTCATCCAGCCGCTGTTCCACGCGGAGTAGCTTGGACCCTGGATGACGGCGGACGAGTCGTCGGCGCGGACCTCCTTGAAGGTGCGCGCCCAGCCCGCGTCGAACGCCCCGGCGGCGGACGTGTTCCACGTCCAGTCCGGCTCGTTCCACAGCTCGAAGGCGGAGATGTTGCCGTCGCCGGACGCGACGACCGCCTTGACCTGGGTGTCGACCGCGCTGAGCCAGTTGCTCCAGCTCACCCACTGGTAGGGGAAGTTCGGGTACCAGTCGGGCATGCGGACCACGACCTTGGCGCCCGCCTTGGCCGCCTCGGGCGCGACCACGAGGGCGTCGCCGCCCGGGGCTGACTCGCCGTTGGGCAGCTGCTTGCCGCCCGGAGCCATCTGCACGAACGTGTTCGGATGGAGCGGCTCGACGAGGCTGTCAGCCGGAACTGTCGCCGTGTCGAGCCCGTAAAGGCCGCCGGAGGCGACGTGCGTGACGGTGCGGAACGACTGGTTGGCGTCGACCACCAGGGTGGTCGCGGCATTGGCCGGCGCGGCGCCGGCCCCGGCGGTGACGGCCGCGCCGGCCGCGGCGGTCGCCAGGGCCACCGCGGCGGTGATCCGGCCGGCGCGAGTCAGGGAGCGAGGACGGGGGCGAGAGAGGGGGCTGGTGATCAGGTGATGCTCCAACACGTCTCCTGAGAACCGAGGGGCGGGTGTTCCTTGTTAAGTCCTCGGCTCCTTTCGCCGGGGACGGGACAGGGGGCGCCGCGGGGCGCGCGGAGGAGGGATGCGGGGACGAGCCAGAGGGTGTCGCGCTGCTGGCCAGCGGCAGCCAGGTGCGCATCGTCGCCGGGCCGCGGTTGGCCCACTGGTGGTACGGGATCAGCCGGGTGCGCGCGCGTTCCCCGTCCCCGTGCTGTCCGGCAGAGCATTGCGGCCGGGCGTAATACGGCCACGCCTGGCCGTCCTGGCCGTGCCGGTACACGTCGATCGTGACGCCTGCCTCGTCGGAGGCAAGGCTGTCCGGGTCGGCGGCCAGCTCATTGACGGTCCACTCGGGCGGCAGGTCCGGGGATTCGAGCGCGAACACGAGCGGACCGCGCTCCACCGCGAACGTGCCGCGCACCGCGTCGATGCGCACGTCGGGGTAGGTGACCCGGGCGCGTACAGGAAAGACCACGCGCAGCGACTCCCCCGCGCGGAAGACCCGGCGGAACTCCAGGTGCCCGTCGGTCCGCGCCGCCGGCTCTTCGCTCGTCTCGGCGGCGCCGCCCGCCCAGCCGGGCACCCGCAGCCGGATGGACAGCTCCGCGGGCGGCGTCTCGGCCACGGTGATCACGATCTCGCCGTGAGCGGGGTAGTCGCTCGACACCTGGACCGTGACCGGCCCGCAGGCCAGCTCGCTGGACACCCGGTAGTCGCCGTACTGGTGCAGCTGGATGCCGTCGTCGCTGGCGGTGGCGAAGTACATGGCGACGCTCGCCAGGGTGCGCGCCACGTTCGTCGGGCAGCAGGAGACGTCGAACCAGGCCCCGCGCAGCCCCGCCTCCGCCCGGTGACTGAGCTGGCTCTCGTCGCCCGCGACGGCGCCAGGCGTCCGCTGGTGCAGCGTGTTCGCGTAGTAGAAGGCCCGCCCGTCGGCCCGCGGCGAGGCCAGCACGTTGTTGAGCAGGGTGCGCTCGATCAGGTCCGCGTACTTGTCCTCGCCGGCGGCGAGCAGCAGCCGCCAGCTCAGCATGACCGACGCGATGCCCGCGCAGGTCTCGGAGAACGCGCGGTCGGCCGGCAGCTCGAAGTCGGCGCCGAACGCCTCGTCCAGGTGATGTGACCCGATACCGCCGGTGATGTAGGTGCGGCGGGCCACCGCGCTCGCCCACTGCGCGCGGATCGCGGCGGCCAGCTCTGTGTCGCCGGTCTCCGTCGCCACGTCGAGCGCGCCGGAGGCGAGGTAGAGCGCGCGCACCGCGTGCCCCCGCAGGGTCCTCACGTCGCGCACCGGCTTGTCGTCCTGGAAATACCCCTGCCCGAACGGGTGCGGGCCGAGCGTCCCCGCGCCACGCCGCTCGATGAAGAGCGTGGCGAGCTTCAGATACCGGTCTTCACCGGTCGCCCGCGCGAGCTCGACCAGGGCCATCTCGATCTCCGGGTGACCGCAGACAGCCACCCGCCCGTCCGGGCCGAACTCCTCGTACACGTGGTCGGCCACGCGGCGCGCGACCTGCGGTATGAGGTCGTCGTGGCCGGTGCGCAGCCGGGCGACCGCCGCCTGGAAGAGGTGACCGAAGCAGTACAGCTCGTGCCCCGTCTCCAGGTTGGAGTAGCGGGCAGGCTGCCCCGGCCGCCCGAAGCTGGTGTGCAGGTAGCCGTCGGGCTGCTGCGCGGCGGCGACGCGCCGTGCGAGCGCCTGGTAGCGGCGCTCGAGCAGCGGATTCGGCTCGCGGCCAAGCTCCCAGGCCATCGCCTCGAGCAGCTTGTACACCTCGGAGTCGACGAATTCGATGCCCGCGTGTTCCGCGTCGACCGCACCAGCGTCGACGGCACCGGCAAGGCCGTCGTCGGCCAGGGCAGCCGCCCCGGTGACGTACCGGGCGGTGCGGTCGAAGTTGCCGATCCAGCCGACGCGTTCCATCCAAGTCAGGCAGTGGCCGAGAGTCGTGTCCGCGTTCACCTGCTGCTTGTGCTGCCAGATGCCGCCGGTGATGGTGATCTCGCCTGGCCCGAGCGGGCGCCAGACCGAGGTCGACGGCCGCACCGGACCGCCCTGCTTAGCGGACGACATCGAGAACCTCTGCTCCTTGCGCGACGAAGACGGGAATGCGGTCGAGGGTGAGCGGAACCATGACGGTGGCGCCGCCCGGGTGCAGCGCACCGGTCGCGGCCTCGGTCCAGGAGCGGCCCGCGGGCAGGTAGACCTCGCGTTCGGTGGCTCCCGGCTCGAGCACCGGGGCGATGACCAGGTCCGGGCCGAACAGGAACTGGTCCTCGGCCTGCCACGCCCGCGGGTCGTGCGGGAAGTCGACGAACAGCGGCCGCATCGGCGGCAGACCGCGCTCGGACGCGGCGCGCATCTGCGTGTGGACGTAGGGGCGCAGCCGTTCGCGCAACCGCATGGTCGCGGCGATCCGCTCGTAAGCGGCGTCGCCGTATGACCAGGCCTCGTTGGGCCCGCCGGTCATCGCGTACCCGGTCGGCACCCTGGGGAGCCGGTCGCCGTGCAGGCGGAACAGCGGGCAGAACGCGCCGTACTGGAACCAGCGGACGATCAGCTCCCGGTAGGCAGGGTCGGCCGGGTCGCCGCCGTGGAAGCCGCCGATGTCGGTGGTCCACCACGGGATGCCGCTGATCGCGATGTTCAGCCCGGCGCGGACCTGCTGGCGCAGCGACTCCCAGGTGGCCGGGACGTCGCCGGACCAGACCGCCGTGCCGTACTTCTGCGAGCCCGCCCAGGCGGAGCGGCACAGCAGCACCGTCGGGTCGTGCCCGGCGGCGGCCATTCCCTCGGCGAACAACCTCGCGTTGTCCCGAGGGTAGATGCCTGCCACCTCGGCGCCTGGGCCGGCGTGGAAGGCCAGGTTGGCGGGCTGCGCCGGGTTGAGCTCTGGTTCGCTCGCGTCGAGCCAGTAGACGCGGATGCCGTCGGCCAGGTAGTTACTCGCGATCAGCTCCCAGATCCGGTCCCTTGTCCGCGGGTTGGTCGGGTCGTAGAACGCGACGGGCATCGGGGCGGCCATGCCCTTGTCCTGGATGGTCTGCTGGAATTCCGCGCCCTGGTCGGCGCCGACGAGCAGGCCCTGGTCGAAGAACTCGGCGTAGTTCTCGCTCAGCGGCGAGACGGTGGGCCAGATCGAGACCATCAGCTCGGTGCCAAGCTCGCGCAGCTCGGTGGCCATGGCGGCCGGGTCGGGCCATTCGGCCGGGTCGAAGCGGTAGTCGCCCATCGCGGACCAGTGAAAGAAGTCGGCGACGATCACCGACAGCGGCAGGCCGCGGCGGTGGTACTCGCGGGCGACCGCCAGCAGCTCGTCCTGGGTGCGGTAGCGGAGCTTGGACTGCCAGAAGCCGCTCGCCCAGCCGGGCAGCTCGGGGACGTGGCCGGTGACGTCGGCGTACCGTTCCAGGATCTGCGCGGGGGCCGGGGCGGCGGTGAACCAGTAGTCGATCTCCCGCGCCTGGCCCGCGCTCCAGCGGGTGGCGTTGTCCGCGAACTCGACGCGGCCGACCGCCGGGCAGTTCCACAGCAGGCCGTAGCCGCGGTCCGACAGCACGAACGGTATGCTCACCTCGCCGTTGCGCTGCACCAGGTCGAGCGCCAGGCCCTTGAGATTGAGCCGGCCGTGGGTGCGCTGGCCGAGCCCGTACAGGCGCTCGCCGTCGTAGGCGGCGAACTGCTGGTGGATCTCGTAGGCGCCGCTGCGGTTGCCCGCGTAGGCGCGGGCGCCGGGCATCCAGAAGTGCTGCCTGCTCTCGGAAAGAAGTTCGGTGCCGTCTTGCCTGCGGAAGCACAGGAGCGGTTCCGGGTAGCCGTTGCGGGCCGCAAACGACACTTCGAGGCGCAGGTCGCCGGTGGTGTAGGCCGCAACCGTTCCGGATATCTCGATTTTCGGCTTGTCTGATACGGATGCGTGGCCGCCTGGGGGTGCGTCAGCGAGCGCGCCGTGACTTTCGCCTGGGATGCGGTACTGGGCGGCGCGGACGCGGACGCTGTCGGCGCCCCAGGCCTGGACGCGGATGACCTCGTGGCGGTGGCGGATTTCGAGTACGCCGTCGTCGTCTGTGAAGCTGACCATGTCGTTTTCTAGTCCTTCACCGCGCCGGCGGTGACCCCGGCGGCGACGTAACGCTGCGCGAGGACGAGCAGCACGGCGGCCGGGACGGACGCGACGACGGCGGTGGCCATGATCGCGTTCCACTGCTGGTTGTTGTTGCCGATGTAGGCGTAGATGCCGAGCGTGATCGGCTGCAGCGAGCCGCCGCTGTCCAGCGTGTTGGCGAACAGGAAGTCCGACCAGGCCCACAGGAACGCGAACAGCGAGACGGTGACGATCGCGTTCCTGCTGACCGGCAGCACGATCGAGGCGAAGGTGCGCAGCGTGCCCGCGCCGTCGATGCGGGCGGCCTGCAGCAGCTCGTCGGGGATCCGGCTCATGAAGGCGGTGAAGATGAGCACGCCGAACGGGACCGCGATCGTCGAGTCGGCGAGAATCAGGCCCCACACGCTCCCGAGCAGGCCCAGCTTGATGTAGATCGCGTAGAAGCCGAACGCCATCACGATCGCCGGGATCATCTGGGCGATGAGCAGCAGGAAGCTGAGGACGCCACCACCTCGCGGCCGCAGCTTGGCAAGCGAGTAGCCGGCCGGGGCGGCGAGCAGCAGGGTGAGCGCGACGGTGCCGACGCCGATCAGCAGGCTGGTGCCGAGGTACGGCAGCTGCTGGCGCAGTACGACGGTGTAGCCGTCGAGGGTGCCGTCGACCGGGATCAGGTTCGGCGGGCTCTTGCGCATGTTGCTCGCCTGCGTGAGCGAGACATTGATCATCCAGTAGACGGGGAACAGCATCAGCGCCGTGAACACCGCGCCGAGCGCGGTAAGCCACCAGGAGCGGCGCTTCTTCGCGTTGTGTCTGACGTCGCTTGTCATGTCGTCTCCAGGCGGTGGCGGGCGCGGATGTAGACGAGGGCGAAGACGAACGCGATGACGATCAGCACGTTGCCGACCGCCGCCGCCGAGGAGAAGTCGGGCAGCAGCGAGCCGAAGGACAGCTGATACGACCAGATCGCCAGGGTCGTCGACGCGGTGGCCGGGCCGCCCCTGGTCATGATCCAGATGATGTCGAAGACCTTGAGCGTGTAGACGAAGCCGAGCAGCAGCGTGATCGCGGACACCGGACGCAGCAGCGGGAAGGTGATCCGCCAGAAGCGCTGCCAGCCGCCCGCCCCGTCGATCGAGGCGGCCTCGAAGATGTCGTCGGGTATGGACTGCAGGCCGCTGTACATGATGACGAGGTTGAACGGAATGCCGATCCAGATGTTCGCGATGAGCACCGCGATCAGCGACCAGGTCGGCGAGGTGAGCCAGTCGATCGGCTGGGCGCCGACCGCCTTCAGGAACGCGTTGACGATGCCGGAGTCGCTGTTGAGCATCCACGACCAGGTGGAGGCGGACACCAGTAGCGGCAGCAGCCACGGGACAAGGAACAGCGCCCGCAGCAGCGTGTTCAGCCGGAACCGCTTGGCGAAGAACACCGCGAGCGCCAGCCCGATCGCGAACTGGAACGCGATCGAGACGAAGACGAAGATCGTGGTGTTGACCAGTGCGGGGGCGAACGTCGAGTTCCTGAAGATCCCGGTGTACTCGGAGAATCCCGCGAACGGCGCGTTGCCCGTGACGAAGGACGTGACCGTGTAGCTGTGGACCGACAGGTCGATGTTGCGGTAGAGGGGATAGGCGTAGCAGGCGGCCAGGTAGATGACCACCGGGGCGATGAAGCCCCAGGCGGCGAGCTGTGCCTTGCGTCGCTGTGCCTTGTTCTTCCTGGCCTGGTTCTTCTTGGCCTGCCGACGCGGAGCCGGGGCGGCGTTGACCGCCCCGGCCTCGCTTTCCGTGGAGCCTGTCATGGTTTTCACGTGACTGCTGTCCGGGTGTAGTTGGCGGTTAGCCCTTGTTGATGGCCGCGGTGGCCGCTGACTGCGCGGCGGCGAGGGCGGCCGACGGCGTGGCGGCACCGCTTTCCGCCTTCTGCACGGCGGTCCACAGCTGCTGGGAGATGAGCGGGTACTTGGTGCCCAGGTTGTCGCCGGTGCGGGCCTTGGCCACGCCGACCGCGGAGATCCAGTCGCTCAGGCTGCTGTCGGCCGACGCCTGTGCCTGCTGGCCCGCCTTGGTGGGCGCGACGTAGTTCAGCGTGTTGTCGGTCTTGACGATGTTGCTTGTGGAGGACAGGCACTGGACGATCTTGGCCGAGGTGGCGTACCTCGACGTGTCCTTCTGCACCGGGATGGTGAAGAACTCGCCGCCGGTCGGCACCGGGGCCGAGCCGCCGTTCTCCGCCGGGATCTGGATGACCTTGGCGCCCATCGTGGCCGCGGTCGCCTTCTGCCAGGTGCCGTTCTCGGCGAACGCGACGTTGCCGGTCTGGAACTCCTGCCAGGCGGTGGTCTGGGTGTCCTGGATGACGGAGTTGGGCGCGTAGCCGTCCTTCAGCCAGGTGGTCCACAGCGTCAGCGCGGCGACCGCCTGCGGGGAGTCGATGTTGGTCAGGTTCGCGCCCGAGCCCCAGAACCAGGGCAGGAACTGGAAGCTGCCCTCCTCGGTGTTGATGCCGGAGAAGGTGATGCCGGTCTTGCCGATCGCCTTGACCTTGGCGAGCGCGGCGGTGAGGGTGGACCAGCTGGTGATGGAACTAGGGTCGACGCCGGCCGCGCTGAGGACCTTGGGGTTGTAGTAAAGCGCCAGGGTGTTCGCGCCGATCGGCACGCCGTAGGTGCTGCCGTTGATGACGCCCGCGCCCTCGATGTTCTGCGCGATCTCGCCGGTGGAGAGGCCGTTCTGCGCGGTCGTGGTCAGCGCGCCTGCCTTGGCGAGGGTGGAGACGACCGGGTTGTCGACCAGCAGGATGTCCGGGGCGTTGCCCTGCTGGGCGGCGAGCAGCGCCTGAGTGGTCAGCGCGGTGGTGTCGTAGCCGGTGCGCTTGATCGTGACGCCGTTTTGCGTGCCGCAGGACTCGATGAGCTTCGTCCAGTCGGAGGTGGCGTTGTACTGCGGGTACGGGTCCCAGAAGTTGTAGGTGCCGCCGCTGCTTGTGCTGCCGCTGCCTGTGCTGGTGCCTGCCGGTGTGCCTGTGTTGCTACTGTTTGAACCGCTCGAGCATGCGGCGAGTGCTGCCACGGTGCCAAGGGTGAGCAGCGCAGCGCCGACGGCCCGCGCCTTGCGAGATGCCTGCACGGTCATTCCTCTCTGAATGACCAGCTTCCGGTGCCAGCGGAAGCCGGGGGGTCTTGGGGTTCCAGGTGCTTGTCGTGCTTGTCGTGCTTGTCGTGCTGATTTGTGGTGCTGCCGTTATTGGTGGTGCTGATGTTATTAGTGGCTTATTGAGTTTTTCGCCTGGTTCGCATACCGGTGTGCGGCGTCTCTCTGGGTTGTCGAACCGGTTCGACAGTCGAGGAGACGTCCGGCCTCCGGATTGTTCGCCGTGCGGTGCTGGTTAGCGGGTGCTACCCCGGTCGGTGATGTGCGGCGGCACGAGCTCCACCCTTGTCGCGGTGGCGATCTCCGGGCTGAGCATCCGCTGCACGAGGGCCTGGACCGCGAGGCGGCCCAGCTTGTTCGGTGACGTTTCGACCGCCGTGTACGGCAGCGAGAACAGCCTCCCGAAATCTTCTGAGAAAACGCCGACGACCGACAGGTCGTCGGGGACCCTGATGCCCCGCGAGTACAAGACGGACGGCAGTGCGGCGATCACGGCATCGTTGTGCACGATCATCGCGGTCTCCTGCCTCGCGTCGAGAATCTCGTTGAGCTGCTGGTTGATGGCGGGCTGGGTGGTCTCGCCGAAGTAGGACTTGACCCGGATGCCGTAGCTCGCCGCCCGCTCGAGCGCGGCGTCCCTGAACCGCCACGCGTAGGCGCCGCCGCGTTCGTAGACGTCGCCGCGCGGCGTGATCAGGATGATCTCCCGGTGACCGCGCTCGGCCAGGTGGTCGACGAGGATCCGGCCCGACTCGGGGAAGTCGAGGTCGAACACGTCGAACCCGTCCGGGTCGCGCGGCAGGCCGACCATGGCGCCCGGCTGGCGCATCTTGTGCATGACAGGCAGCCGGGTGTCCTCGTAGGCGACGTTGAGCAGCATCACGCCGTCCACCATCCCCGAACTGGAGATGCGCTGGACCGCGTGCGCGCCGTCCGACTCGGTCACCATGAGGATGTCGTAACCGGCCTCACGGGCGGCGTCCGAGATCGGCAGCACGTACTGCAGCATCGCGGGCGAGAACTCGTCCTCGAAGAACTGCACGAACAGCCCGATGACCATCGTCTGCGAGGTGGCGAGGGCTCGCGCCCCCGCGTTCGGCGTGAATCCCAGCTCCGTGATGGCGGCTTCGATCCGCTCGCGGGTTTCCCGTGAGATGCTTCGCTTACCGGAGAGCGCATAGGAGACCGTGCTGCGCGCAACGCCCGCGCGACGCGCCACGTCCTCGATCGTCGCCACTGGAATCCTGTCCCTTTCGAACCGTTTCGACCATGGTAATAGGCTGCGGTCACCCGCACAAGAACCCCGTTTCGCTGCCTGCCGTGCGCCGCGAAATGGCCTCTGGCAAGGGGTTCTCTTGTTCTTCGCCTGTTGATGAGGGTGCTGCTTGGGCCGGTTGATGCCATGGCGCACTTGTGCGCAGTACAACCGATTCGATTGCTTTACTACTCGTTGAGTACTTGTCGGGTGCGCTGTTGGGATGCTCTGTTAGATGCCGCGGGGTTAGATGCCGCGGGCGAGGCGGTAGTAGGCGGCGTTGGATGTGATCCGTTGCTCCACGTCGCGCAGGGTTGTCGTGTCGTCGATGATGAGCAGTTCGGTGCCTGCCATGCGCGCGTAGTCTTCGAATGCCTCGATGCCGATAGCGGTGGACATCACGGTGTGGTGGGCGGCGCCGGCGGTCAGCCAGGCGGCGGCGGAGGTGCGGAAGTCGGGTGCGGGTTTCCATACCGCGCGCCCTACCGGCAGGTTCGGCAACGGCGCCGTCGGTTCCACGACCTGGACCGTGTTGGCGACGATGCGGAACCTGTCTCTTACGTCGGACAGGGCTGCGACGACTCCGGGGCCCGGGTCGGCGGTGAAGACAAGGCGCACCGGGTCGTCGCGGCCGCCGATGCCCAGCGGGTGAACCTCAAGGCGCGGCCGCGCGGTCGTGAGGGTGGGGCAAACCTCGAGCATGTGCGCGCCGAGTATCCGCTCCTGCCCCGGCGTCAGGTCGTAGGTGTAGTCCTCCATCAGCGACGCGCCGCCCGGCAGCCCCGCGCCCATCACCTTGGCGGCACGGACCAGGATGGCGGTCTTCCAGTCGCCCTCGGCGCCGAACCCGTAGCCATCGGCCATCAGCCGCTGCACCGCGAGCCCCGGCAACTGGCGCAACCCGCCCAGGTCCTCGAAGCTGGTGGTGAACGCGCCAAACCCGCCCCGCTCAAGGAACGAGCGCAGGCCCAGCTCGATCGCCGCGCCCTCTCTGAGCGACTTGTGCCGTGCACCGTCCCCGCGCAACTCCCCGGCGACATCGTAGGCGTCCTCGTACTCCGCGACGAGCGCGTCCACGTCGGCATCGCTGGCATTATCGACGGCCGCCACCAGGTCGTTGACGCTCCAGCTGTTGACCTGGACGCCGAAGACGGCTTCCGCCTCGGTCTTGTCGCCTTCGGTCACCGCGACGTAGCGCATGTTGTCGCCGAACCTGGCCAGCTTCAACGACCGGGTCGCGGCCCAGCCGGCCGCCGCCCTGGCCCAGGTGCCGACCGCACTGGTGACACGCGGGTCCGACACGTGGCCCACGACGGTCTTGTGCCGCACCCCGAGCCTGGCCAGGATGTAGCCGAATTCCCGGTCGCCGTGCGCCGCCTGGTTCAGGTTCATGAAGGCGAAGTCAATGTCCGCCCACGGCAGCTCCACGTTGGCCTGCGTGTGCAGGTGCAGCAGCGGCTTGCCGAGCGCGTTCAGGCCGGCGATCCACATCTTGGCCGGGCTGAACGTGTGCATCCACGCGATCAGGCCGATCACCGTGTCGTCGGCGCTGGCCTCGAGCATCACCCGGCGGATCGACTCCGGGTCGGTGAGCACCGGCTTGTGCACGACCCGCACCGGGACGTCGTGCGCGGCATGCAGGGTGGCGGCGATCTGGCTGGACTGAGCCGCCACCAGACGGAGCGTCTCCTCGCCGTACAGATGCTGGCTCCCGGTCAGGAACCAGACCTCGCGGTCGCCGAGGGAGTTGGCTGCGGACATCAGCGGCTGGTCCTTCCCCTGGTCGTCGTTCCGTTGTTTGCATGTCGAAGCGGTTCGACATCGGAATGAGTTGCCACTCCCGGAGGTCGGAGAGGCGCATGGCCAGAAGGTACTCCGCCACGTTCGGGGGCGTCAATAGGCGTAGCGTGTAAATTCGAACCGATTCGACTGATGGATACGGGTGCGGCGGTTGGTGCGGCGGTTGCGGTCGTGGCGGGGACGCGGATCGGCGGTTCCGAGGATGCGGCTAGCGGCAGCGGCGCGGATTGGGCGGTTGCGGCAGGAACAGGAGTGGGGGAGGTTGGGAGCGACGGACGGACGACCCCGGGAGGCGGCGGCAATGCGGTCAGGCACGGCGATGCGGTTCGGCGAGGAGACGACCTCCGAGGGCGTGACGGAGCGGCTGTTTACCGTCGGGGACGTGCCCGGGGTGGTGTGGGCGGCGGCCGGGGCGGCCGGGCCGCGGCCGCTGGTGCTGATAGGCCACGGGGGCGGCGCGCACAAGACGGCACCGGCGGTCACCGCCCGCGCCCGCCGTTACGTGACCCGTCTTGGCGTCGCGGTGGCCGCCATCGACGCGCCCGGATGGGGCGGCAGACAGGTCCCCGTCTCGTACGAACCGTTCAACGCCGAGATCGAGGAGTTGACGGCGGCGGGCAAACCGCTGCTTGACGTATACGCGCGCCGCGGTGCGGTCATCGCGGACCTCGCGGTTCCCGAGTGGCAGGCCACCATCGACGCACTCACCGCGCTTGACTGGATCGGCTCGGGCCCGCTCGGCTACTTCGGCGTGTCGCTCGGCAGCTCGATCGGGGTGCCGCTCGTCGCGGCCGAGCCGCGGATCGGGGCGGCCGTCCTCGGCCTGATGGGCCACGAGACACTGGCCGCCCACGCCGCGCGGATCACGGTCCCCGTCCAGGTCCTGCTGCAGTGGGACGACGTGATCGTGCCGCGGGATTACGGTCTCGCGTTGTTCGACGCCATCGGCTCGGCGGAGAAGACGCTGCACGTCAACCCCGGCGGTCACGGGGCCACGCCCGAGTTCGAGATCGAGGACTCCGAGCGGTTCTTCGCGCGTCACCTGCTGGCCTGACGCTACGGGAATCAACTTCTGCCGGGAAATTCCTGTTTGGGGGGATTTTCCTCGGGTAGCCGCGCCCCCGTGATCACAGAGCCCGGCGGACGACGCTGCCATCCCACGCCAGCGCGGGGCTGGCGGGCAGCGTCGCGCGGGGGCGAGCATCGAGTGCGGGGTCATCCCTCTGGTTCCCCTTATGCTCGGTGCTTCCGCTTCGGCCTGTGACGCGGAGTCGCTGTCGCGGGCAGAGCTGTCGCGGGCAGAGACCGCTGGGCAGAACCGGCAGGGAAGAGACCGCAGGGCGGAGCCGGCGGGACCGAGCCGGCGGGACCGAGGCGGCGGGGCAGACGAGGAGGAGCACAGATGAGCGGCAGGTTCCGGCGAGCAGTGGTCACTGGCGGCACGGGCTTCCTGAGTCGGCGGCTCTGCCAGCACCTGCTCGAGCGGGAGACCGATGTCGTCTGCATGGCCGGCCTGGTGACCGAAGGCCCGACCGGAATCGCGGTACCGCGCGGCGGCCCCAGGCTCGAGTTCCGGCTCACCGCCGTGACCGAGCCATTCGACGTGCCAGGCGAGGTGGACCTCGTGGTTCATCTACGCTCACCCGCGGCGGCCGCCGATTACCCGCGCTACCCGCTCGAGGCACTCGACCGCGGCAGCGTGGGCACCCGCAACGCGCTCGTCCTCGCCGCGCGCAAGGGTGCGCGGTTCGTGCTGGCCTCGGCGACGGAGACGCATGGCGACCCGTGGGTCAGCGCGTCGCCGGGCGACTCTCCCGGCCCGCTCGACGCTGCCGGGCCGCGCAACGCGTTCGACGAGGCCACCAGGTACGCGGAGACGCTCACCTCGGCATACCAGCGCGAGGGCGTCGCGAGCACAGCGATCGCGCGGGTCTTCAACAGCTACGGTTCCGGTATGCGGCCGGACGATGGACGGATGCTCGTCACCCTCGCGTCCCAGGCGCTGCGCGGCGAACCGGTCACCCTGATCGGCGGCGCCGATCTGGTCACCTCGCTCTGCCACGCCGACGACACGGTGCGCGGCCTGCTGCTGCTCGCCGACAGCGACATCGGCGGACCCCTCAATATCGGCAGTCCGCGCGACATCACCCTCGGCGAGATCGCCAGCAGGATCATCGCGCTCACCGGGTCGTCGTCGGACATCCGTTCCGTTCCGCTGCCGCCAGACGAGCCGGCGACCAGGAAGCCCGACGTCACGTTCGCGCAGCTGACGCTCGGTTTCGAGCCCCGGGTGCCGCTCGATGAAGGCCTGGCCGAGACCCTTGACTGGTTCCGTCGCGGAATCGCCGCCGAGCCCGCCGCGCGACCGCGCGAGGAGGGACCTGCGGCCTGCTGGCTGCTCGACCAGGCAGCGGAGCTGGCCGCCTGGCAGCGGTAGGCGTCCCGATCACCACACGGATCCCGGCGGTCACGTCGGCCTCGGTTACTCGAACATGATTATGGAAATTCGGATTACGATGGAAACTTTTCCCCCGAATCGGGGGTTTTGTTTCCATCAGGAGAACCAATTTCCATGATCGGCGATGGTTTCTCGCCGGGATTGTGCCCGCTTGACGGCTTCTAGCTGTTATCAGCAATGGGCGCTGGACGCGGGTACCCGTGTGCTGGCGGGCGGGGCGGCGGGTCGCAGAGGCACCGAGCAGTCGGACCAGGAAGGCTTCTTGCTGTTATCGCAGCGCGTGGCGACGGGCCGAGGTGGTGCGTGGCGACGGGCCGAGGTCGCGCGTGAAGGGTGCGGGGGCGCCAGGCGCGGAGCGCGGAGGGCGGGATGGGGTGGGGCGCGGAGGGCGGGATGGGGGCGGGTGGATTAGAGGATGCGGATGGCTACCAGGCAGGCGTCGTCGCCGGTGTCGGAGATCGCACCGCGCAGGACCCGGTCGGCGTGGGAGGAGGCGTCGGGGCCCGCGGGGACGGCGGCGGCGGTGAATTCGCGCAGGGCGTCGCTGATTGAGTCGGCGCGGCGCTCGATCAGGCCGTCGGTGAACAGGAGAAGGGCGTCGCCGCTGTACATGTCAAGGGTGGCCTCTTCGTATTCGGCGTCCGGGTCGAGGCCGAGCAGGACGCCCCCAGGCAGCGGAAGCATCTCGGCCGCGCCGTCCCTGACCAGGACCGGCGGCAGGTGGCCCGCCCTGGCCCAGCGCAGCACCCGCGTCTCGGGATCGTAGCGACCGCAGATCACGGTCCCCGCGATGCCCTCGGTGAGGTGACAGGCCGCGTAGTTGAGGTGCCTGAGCAGTTCGGCGGGGCCCGCGCCGGTCGCCGCCAGGCCACGCAGCGCGTTGCGCGCGGCGATCATGCCGGTGACCGCGTCGATGCCGTGCCCGGTGATGTCGCCGACCACGAGCAGCAGTTCCGGGCCTGCCCCGTGCGCCTGCGCCTCTCCGCCGCGTCCATCGCGCGACCCCTCGGAGGTTGCGGGGGCCCGTCCGCCGGGGGGATGGCCGCCGGGAAGCAATAGCGCGTCGTACCAGTCTCCCGCGACGAGTCGCCCCTGCTCGGCCGGCCGGTAGCGCACCGCGACGTCCACGCCCGCGGTCTCCACCGGGGAATCGTCCTCCGGCATGATCGCACGCTGCAGTCGGAGTGCGAGCTGCTGTTCCTGTTCGGCGCGCTGCTCGCTGTCGGCGAGCTGATCCTGGGTCGCGGCGAGCGCCACCTGGGTGTGGTAGTGCTCGGAGACGTCCTGGAACGCGCCGCGCAGCCCCACCACGTCGTCACCGGCGAGCAACGGCTCGGCGAAGATGCGGATCTGCCTGACGGCCTCATCGCCAGGGCGGACGATGCGGAACACCGCGACGGCGGGTTCGCGCCGGTCAAGCAGCATCTGGCGGAACCTGCGAACAGGCGCACGGTCCGCGGCGATCACGAAACTGTGCAGGCTGGCGGTCGGAATCGGCACCGCGTGCTCGGGATCGAGCCCGAACAGGGCGTAGGTGGACTGCGTCCAGCGGACCGCTCCCGTCGCGAGGTCCTCCTCCCAGCCGCCGATGCGGGCCAGGCGCTGCGCCTGTCCGAGCAGGCCGGCGTGGCGTTCCGCCTCACCCGCCGCGCGCCAGGCGAGCAGGACCCCCGCGAAGAACGGCACCGCGTGCAGCCCCGCGACGTGGACGGCGTCGCTGTCGCCGGTGAGCGCGGCGGCGACCACTCCTGATACGTGCTCTGCGCGTCCGCTGCGCAGCACGCGCTCGGCCATCGCGAACAGGCCGTCGCCCGCCACCGACGCCGGGTATGCCTCAAGCAGGGTCAGGCCGGCGAGGGCGGCCGCCGTGCGGCCCGCCGGATCCACGTAGCCAGGGCTGATGTGCACCACGCGGAAGTCGGTCACCGTACCGCTTGAGTCGCGCAGCGGCCTGACGACGAGCGCCGACTCGGAAATCTGGTCAAGGCCGAGGAACACCGCGGGCGACGGCGCGGTGGAGCCCACCGGGCCGTAAGCCAGCCGCAGCGCGAGCACATCAGCGAAGCCGGCGAGCACCGACGCGGCCCCGGTCCTGATGCTGACGTCGAACGCCAACCGCGGCGTCGGCCACCACGCCTCCACCACGCCGAGCAGCATGCCGGAGCGGTCGGGGAGCGCGAGCGTGGCGCGGGCCGCGCCTCTGCCCCACGGCGCGGCCGCCGGCAGCGGGTCGCCCGCCGCGAGGCCGGCCGGCAGCCACTGGTCCGCCCCGCTGGCGATCACCCGCTGCTCGAGGCAGTCGAACTGGGGCGGCAGCCGCCGCCAGCGGCTCGATTCGGTGCCGCCGAGCCCGTCCTGGCCGAGCAGTTCGAGCGCGCCGTCGGCGTCGAGCAGCCACACGGCGACGGCCGACGCGCCGAACCGCGCCCGCAGCTGCGCCGCGAGCACCCCGACAAGCTCCGCGCCATCCCTCGCGCGCTCGGCGGCGGCGATGGCCACCACGTCGTCGGCCGGGCCGAGTGCCATTCCGGCCGCCAGCCACTCCCCCGGCGTCGGATCGGCAAGCTCTCGCCCGCCCTGGCCGTGTTCCTCACCCGCGTCGTCCTCGCTTGGCATGTCGAGGCGAGGCGGCGGCTCCTGGCTGAGGACCGCGGCCGCCATCTCCGGCTCGGGCAGCCCCGCCGCGGCGGCCATATCGGCGAGCTGCCGCGCCGCCTGGCCCACCGTCCACTGGTACCGCTCCATGAGCGCGCCCCTGGCCATCGCCACGACGTCGGCGACGCTCCCTTCGGCACGGAGCGCGGCGAGCTCGCGCCGCTGGCGTTCGACGATCGCGGCGAGCCTCGGCAGGTTCTCACCGCCCGTCCCGAACGCTTCGCCCACGAACTGCCTCCCGCCGGTAACGCCACGATGCGGCAAACCGTACACCGCCCGGCACCAGCTATCACCCTATACAGCGAGGGGTTCCGCCGCAGCGTACGGCGGTATTGCGCGAGGGGCGCCCGAGCTGCTCGCGGGCACGGGGACTGGCCGTCCGGTTAGGGTCGGTTGCGGACGGCCGCGGCAAGGACTTGTGTGCGGTCACGGGCGGCAGCGACGGTCCAGGTCACTGGCCGGATCTGCGCTAAACAGGCAGGCAGCGCGCGGTTATATCCGCAATCTTGGGGCAATTGGCCATCGGCCGACGGCTATCGTAGAACGGTCAGCCGAATCCTGTCCCCCATCGCCCGCTGGGTCTGGAGCTACTCATGACAGACGTTGACCACGAGCGACCACGTCTCGATAGGACAGCGCTTGAGCAGCTGCTCGCGGGGCTGATGGCGGTGCGCGGCGGCGACTTCAGCACCCGTCTCGCACCCACCGGCGACCCGCTTGTCGACGAGATCGCGGCCGTGTTCAACCGCATGGTCGACCAGCTCGACCAGTTCACCTCCGAGGTGACCCGAGTCGCGCGCGAGGTCGGCACCGAGGGGAAGCTCGGCGGCCAGGCAAACGTGCCGGGCGTGTCCGGCACCTGGAAGGACCTCACCGAGTCGGTCAACGCGATGGCGGGGAACCTGACCTCGCAGGTGCGGAACATCGCCGAGGTGGCCACCGCGGTCGCCAAGGGCGACCTGACGCGGAAGATCGAGGTGACCGCGGGCGGCGAGATCCTCGAGCTGAAGACGACGCTGAACACGATGGTCGACCAGCTTTCCGCGTTCGCCGATGAGGTGACGCGGGTGGCCCGCGAGGTCGGCACCCAGGGCAACCTCGGCGGCCAGGCGACCGTGCACGGGGTGTCTGGCACCTGGAAGGACCTGACCGACAACGTCAACTCCATGGCCAACAATCTGACCGGCCAGGTGCGGAACATCGCTCAGGTCACCACGGCCGTCGCGCAGGGGGACCTGACCAAGAAGATCGACGTCGACGCCCGCGGCGAGATCCTCGAGCTGAAGACCACCATCAACACGATGGTCGACCAGCTGTCCTCGTTCGCCGCCGAGGTCACCCGGGTCGCCCGCGAGGTCGGCAGGGAGGGCCGCCTCGGCGGCCAGGCCGAGGTCGAGGGCGTGTCGGGCACCTGGAAGCGGCTCACCGAGAACGTCAACGAGCTCGCCGGGACGCTGACCAGGCAGATTCGCGCGATCTCCGAGGTGACGAGCTCGGTCGCGGCGGGCGACCTGACGCAGACGATCTCTGTCGAGGCCGCGGGCGAGGTCGCCGAGCTGAAGGACAGCATCAACGCCATGGTGCGGTCGCTGCGCGACACCGTGCAGGCATCGCAGGACCAGGACTGGCTCAAGACCAACCTGGCGAGTATCGGCTCGATGCTCCAGGGGCACCGGGACCTCGAGGTGGTCGCCGAGCTGATCATGGAGGAGCTCGCGCCGCTGCTCGGCGCGCAGCACGGGACGTTCTTCCTCACCGAGGACTGGGCGGGCGACCGGCGGCTGCGGCTGATCGCCGGGTACGGCCTGCGGGCCGACAAGGACGCGCCGATCCAGTACCGGATCGGCCAGTCGCTGATCGGGCAGGTGGCCAAGAGCAGGCGGCCGATCGTGGTCGACGACATACCGCCCGGCTACATCAAGATCTCCTCGGGGCTCGGCGAGGCGTCGCCCGCCAGCCTCGCGGTAATGCCCATCCTGTTCGAGGACCAGGTGCTCGGCGTGGTCGAGCTTGCCTCGTTCAGCAGGTTCACCCCGATACAGCTCGCGTTCCTCGAGCAGCTCGCGGAGACGCTCGGCATCAGCGTCAACGCCATCATCGCCAACTCGCGGACCGACCTGCTGCTCGAGGAGTCGCAGCGGCTGACCGCGGAGCTGCAGACGCGCTCGTCCGAACTCCAGGCGCGCTCGGAAGAGCTGCAGCGGTCCAACGCGGACCTGGAGGACAAGGCCGCGCTGCTCGCCGCGCAGAAGCAGGACATCGAGACGAAGAACTCCGAGATCGAGCAGGCCAGGGAGGAGATCGAGGAACGGGCCAGGCAGCTCGCTCTCGCCTCGCAGTACAAGTCGCAGTTCCTCGCCAACATGTCGCACGAGCTGCGCACGCCGCTGAACAGCCTGCTGATCCTGGCGCGGCTGCTCGCGCAGAACCCGGGCGGGAACCTCACCGTCAAGCAGGTCGAGTACGCGAACGTCATCCACTCGGCCGGCTCTGACCTGCTACAGCTCATCAACGACATCCTCGACCTGTCCAAGGTGGAGGCGGGCCGGATGGACGTGCGCGCGGAACGGTTCACGCTCGCCACGCTCATCGAGGACGTCCAGGCCACGTTCCGGCCGCTGACGGCGGAGAAGGGGCTCGACTTCGAGGTCTCCGTCGACGCGTCCGCCCCGGCGGAACTGGAGACAGACAGGCAGCGGCTGCGCCAGGTGCTCGGGAACCTGCTCTCCAACGGGGTCAAGTTCACCGCCCGCGGCCGCGTCACGCTGCGGGTCACCGCCACGGCGCCCGCGGGCACCGGCAGCGACGGGCCTGACGCCGAGCCTGAACTTTCCATGGTGGCGTTCTCGGTCACCGACACCGGGATCGGCATCGCGCCGGAGAACCTCGCGGTGATCTTCGGCGCGTTCCAGCAGGGCGACGGCACCCTGAGTCGCCGGTACGGCGGCACCGGCCTCGGCCTGTCCATCGCCAACGAGGTCAGCGCGCTGCTCGGCGGCGCGATCAGCGCCACCAGCGACCTCGGCCGCGGCAGCACGTTCACGCTTACCGTGCCCGCGCTGCTGCCGGAGATCCCCGTGCCCGCCACCGCGCTGGACGCCGCGTTCGCCGGCTCCAGCCCGGCGGCCGGCCTCGATGAGCCGGCCGGCCTCGACGCGCTGACCGCCTGGCCTGGCCGAGTGACTGCCGATCCCGCTCCCGAGGGCAGGCCCGTCGCGGCGGAGCCGGGGCCAGCGGGCGACGAGACGCCCGCGACAGCGGACGCGAGGACCGGCGCGAGGACGGCCGAATCCGCCGCCGGCCTGCGACGGCCCGCCTCATCCTGGTTCCAGCACCAGGACGGGGACACCGAGGACAGGAAGGTCCTGGTGTTCGAGCCGACGAGCGGCGGGCTGCTGACGTTGCTCGCGCACAGCGCCGTCTCCGACCTGCCAGAGGCCGGCGGGGCGCGGGTGGGCACCGCCACCAGCCCCGGCCAGGCGGTGGAGCTGCTGGTCGCGGACGACTTCCGCTGCGTTGTCGTGGACCTGGCCATGCCGGCCGCCGTGGAGTTCCTCGACCGGGCGCAGGAGAAGCCGGACCTGCGCGAGATCCCGGTCCTGGCGCACGCGCCCGCCCAGGCGGCCGCCGGCTCGCGGAGCCGCGTCGCGGCGCTGCGTTTCGACTATCCCCAGCTCGAGCTGTTCGGTTCGCTCGATGAGCTGCGGGAGCGGATCACCCTGCACCTGTCGGCCGCCCAGCCGGGACTGGTGCCGCCGCTGGCCGGCGAGGCCGCGCAGCGTGCCACAGGGCCGTCGGCGGGTGCGAGCGCGGCCACACCGTCGGCGCTGACCACGCTGACCGACCATCCGCAGCTGCGCGGCAAGCACGTGCTCGTGATCGACGACGACGCCCGGAACGTCTTCGCGATCACCAGCACCCTCGAACTGCACGGACTGCGGGTGACGCAGGCGAAGGACGGCAGCCAGGGCATCGAGGCGCTGCACGCCGCGCCGGATACCGACCTCATCTTGATGGACGTGATGATGCCGGGGATGGACGGCTACGCCACGATGACCGCGATCAGGCAGATACCCAAGCTCGGGCGGCTGCCCATCATCGCCGTCACGGCGCGCGCCATGCCTGGCGACCGGGAGAAGAGCCTGGCCGCCGGCGCCAACGACTACGTCACCAAGCCGGTCGACACCGACGAGCTGCTCACCTGCATGGAACGCTGGCTGACCAGGAGCTGACCGGCCACCATCACGGCCTCGGGGAAGCGGACGGTCGGCAAGACGGAACAGTCACCTACACCACTCCGACGTTCGGCTCGGCGTTCTGGCTTCCCGGCACGACCAGCGTCGACTACGGTGGCAGCCTGCCGGTGACCGGCGCGCAGCCGGGGAAGATCTCGCTGAACCAACCGATCGACCTGAGCGCCCAGGAGCTGAAGCTTTCCGGCACGCTGAAGCTCAGCAAGGCCGGAACCGATCACCTCGAAGTGCCGGCGAAGTTCACGCTGACCATGCACCTCGCTGAACTGGCCGTGCCGCTCACGCTCAGCTGCACGATCAACTCCACTCCCCCGCCGGTCGGACTCTCGATCGCGGTGACCGGGGGCAGCCCGGGGCCCACGCCCTCGCAGGGCGCGACGTCGAGCGCCTCCGCCACCTCGACCGCCGGGCCCGGCGGCCAGCCGCAGGGCAGCGCCGCGCCGTCCGGCGCGCCGGACACCGGCGGCAGCCTTGGCGTTGCGTGCAACCTGCCGATGGCCGTCGCCGGCGGGGCGATGGCGCTGGGAGGCTTGGGCCTCGTGCTTACCGCCAGGCGCCGGCGCTCCGGCCGCGGCGTCAGCCGGTGACCGCGACCGCCACCCCACCAGGGTCATGAACTCACCGGCGTGGTAGGCGCCGCGACTTCCTCCCGCCACCGGCGCACAGGGAGCTCTCGCTTGCCGTCCGGTGAACGGCGCGTTCCCGGCGTGCCGGTGCCGAGTAGCCCGGCGGACGCGCGCGCCCCCAATGCACGCGTCCGCCGGTGTCTTGCGGCCCTATCAGGCAGCGGGTTGCAGCAGTACCTTGGTGTAGCCGTAGCCGTCCACCCGCTCGTGTGTCTGAATGAGGTCGGCTACCCGGCGAAGGCCAGGCGAAACAGGCACGCAGCGGGCCATAGACCAATCCGCGGGACGTTTGCTTGGCGTCGCATGCGCGTTCTCGTTGGCATAGGGTTCCCTTGACCGAGAGCAATTACGCAGGATGGCGGGGAGATGCCGCAGGGCGGATGGCCGGAAGAGTCGGCGGAGAGCATCGCGTCGCGCCGTGACGCGCTCCGCCAGGCGGCCGGACTGCCAGGCGCAGACCTCGGCACGCTGATCGAGGCGGCGCTCACCGAACTCGACGCCGCGATCGACGCTATCGGCGCCGCGGCCCCCGACGGTCCGCGCCAGGACGAGCAGGCGGGCGACAGCCTCCCGGAGTCGGTCCGCGCGGAGCGGCGGCTGCTGCACGCGGTCTTCCAGCAGGCTCCCGCCCCGCTGTTCCTGCTCGAGCAGGACGGGACGATCAGGCGGGCGAACAACGGCGCGGCAGCGTTGCTCGGTGTCCCGCCCGGCTACGCGACCGGCAAGGCGCTGACCGCGTTCGTCGACCTGCCGTTCCGCGCGGCGCTGCAGACGCAGCTCGCCGCGGTACTGCGCACTGGCAAGCCGCGGACGGTGGGCTGCCGCCTGCTCACCGCCGACGGCCCCGTCGACCTCACGCTCGGGGCGGCCGCGGCCGACCTGCCCGGTGACCCGCCGGTGCTCATCATCACCGCCCAGCCCGGCCCTGCGCGGCCCGGCATGGCCGGCGCGGTGGCTCACCGCGCGGCGGCAGTGGACGAGGGGACGGGCAAGGCCGGAAGCCCGAGCACGGCGAAGAAGCGCGCCCCCGCGAAGGCCGACACCGCCACGACTGACACCGCCAAGGCCGACACCGCCACGACTGACACCGCCAAGACCGCCGCGGACGACGCCATCGCCGCCGTGATCAAGCGGCTTGACATGGTGACCGCGGTGACCAGGGTGCTGCTCGACAACAGCACGTTCAGCGAGGCGGTGACCCTGCAGCGGAGCGGCAGGCTGCTCGCCAGCGAGCTCGCCGACTGGGTGATCATCGACGTCGAGCGCGGCGGCAGGCTGCTGCGCCAGTTCGTCGCGGGCCCGCGCGGCGGGCACTGGGACCAGCTCGCGCGGCTGGCGCGCGGCATCGACCCTGACCCGGAGTCGATGCCCGCCCAGGTGCACGCGGCGGTCAAGTCGGTGCTCCTCGCGCATGTGGACGATCCGGGCGGACTCGGCCGCGGTCCGGACGGGACGCCGCTGCTGATGATGCTGGGCGCGACCTCGGTGATCAGCGTGCCGATCTTCGACGGGTCGACGGGGTACGGCACGCTGACCCTGGCCAGGCAGGCCGCACAGGGGCCGTTCGGCGTCGCCGACCTCGGCCTCGCCGAGGAGCTCGGCAGGCACCTCGCGATCGCGATCAGGGTCGACCGGGTGTTCCGGCAGCGGTCGCAGGTCGCAGAGGCGCTGCAGGCGAGCCTGATTCCCGCCGGGCTGCCCCGCGCGCCCGGTCTTGAGTTCGCGGCCGCCTACGTCGGCGCCACGCAGTTCCAGGAGATCAGCGGCGACTTCTACGACGTGTTCAAGGCCCGCGACGGCTGGGCCATCGCGGTGGGCGACGTGTGCGGCAAGGGCCAGGAGGCCGCCGCGATGACCGCCGCGGCGCGGCACGCGATCCGCGCGCTCGCCACCGTGCACGCGGACCCCGGCGAGGTGCTCGCCGCCGCGAACCAGGTGCTTGTCGACGAGGACTACCAGGACCGCTTCGTGACCGCCTCACTCGCCTTCCTGCGGCAGCGGGGGCGGCGGTTCCAGGCGCAGATCGCCGGCTGCGGCCACCCAGGGCCCGCGGTGGTCCGCGCCGACGGGCGGGTGGAGATCCTGGAGGCAGACGGGATGCCGCTCGGCCTCTTCCCCGACTCTTTGCCCGGCCGGCTCGACGTGGAGCTGCGCCAAGGCGACGTGCTGTTCTTCTACACCGACGGGGTGACCGAGGCCAGGAGCGCCGACCTGACTTTCTTCGAGGACCGGCTGTCAGACGCGCTCGCGGCGTTCGCCGGACGTTCCGCCGCGGACATCGTGCACGCCGTCCAGGAACTCGTCACCACGTTCTCTTCGGGCGAGTTCAAGGACGACGTCACGATACTCGCGGTACGCGTCTCGTGAGCGTGGCGCCCGATGGCAGAAATCGCCATCGTATCGGGCGCCACGCTCACGAACACCTCCAGGGGGACGACCTCCGTACCCGCGGCCAGGGGTTACGGCTCTTCGTAGAGGTCTTCGACGATCTCGGTGGTGCCCCCGGCGGCACCGCCAGCCTGGCGCGACCCCGCGTTCTGGTATGCGTCCTCGATCGGGTCGTCCTCCTGGTCCAGGAGGGTCGGCCGCGGCGGCAGGCCGAGCTCCATCCGGGACGTGCCAGGGTTGCGTGCGACGTACGGCGGGACGGGGATCCGCTCCACCCTGCCGCTCGGGTAGGACCGGCGGACGAGCAGCCTGCGGCCGAGCCAGCCGTAGGTGCGGTTCGGCAGCAGCAGGCCGATGACGCCGATGAGCATGAGCACCCAGCCGGCCGTGTGCAGGTTGAAGACCGAGGTGTTGGTCGTCACCGCGAAGGCGAGGATGGCGCCTACGCAGATGAGGGCGAGCCCTGCTCCGGTTTTCATCGGGGTGTCCTTTCCTGGCGGTCTCGGGCCGCCGTCTGATGAGGTCTCCTGAGCGCGGGAAGGGATGTCAGGCGGACCGCACGAGGTCGTCTGGGCTGTCGAGCAGGCGGCTGCGCAGGTGGCCGAGCGCGCGGGTAAGCAGCCGGGACACGTGCATCTGCGAGATGCCGAGCCTGGCGCCGATCTCGGCCTGGGTCAGGTTGCCGTAGAAGCGCATCACGAGGATGCGCTGCTCCCGCTCGGGCAGCTCGTCCCAGTGCGTCGACACGGCCTCCATGTCGATCGCGTGCTCCATCTCGGCGTCCTCGTCACCGAGGACGTCGCTGAGCTGCGCCGGGTCGTCCCTGTCGGACAGCGGGGCGTCGAGTGAGTAGGCACTGAACACCATGTCCGCCTGCTTGGCCTCGAGCAGGTCCTCGGGGCTGCAGCCGAGCCGCTCCGCCAGTTCCTCGTCGGTGGGGGTGCGGCCGAGGGTGTGGGTGAGCGCTTCGGTCGCCTTGCGCATCTCAAGCAGCAGCTCCTGCGCGGAGCGGCGGACGTGCACCTGCCAGCGCTTGTCGCGGAAGTGCCGCTTGATCTCGCCGCTCACGCACGGCGCCGCGTAGGCCGACAGGCCGCTGCCGAACGAGGGGTCGTAGTTGTTGATCGCCTTGAGCAGGCCGACGTACCCCACCTGCATCAGGTCTTCGACCGGTTCTGGGCTGCCGCGGTACTGCCGCACGCAGGAACGGACAAGGCGCTCGTAGCGCTGAACGAGGATCTCGCACGCGACGGAGCGCTCGTGGCTGTCGCGGGGCAGCGCCCGGAATCGGATCAGCAGTTCGTCGTCGGCGAGCTGGGCCAGTTCGGCCTGCGTGCCGAGGATCGGTGCGGTGGACGTTGCCTTCGTCGTCATGGCTGTCTCCGGGGGTGAGGAATGGCCGGACGGAGGCGATTGTGCCCGCAGAGAGGGTTCTAAACTTGATGACATGTGACCTCCGTCACATCGTTGCGAACGGCGGTCCCAGTGCCGCAGCCGACGGCACCGCGCGATGAACTCCGCCGCCGGATGCTCGTTGAGGCTGATGAACCCCTCGTCCTCGGCGGACGGGTCGGCGGGCAGCCCCGCGGCCTCGAACAGCACCGCGGCGCCGCCTGTGTAGCCGACGAACTTGCAGTGCGCCACGGCGTCGGTGACAAAGTCCCTGGCGGCAGGCCTGGCGGCCAGGACCCGCGCGCCGCCGGGTTCGGCGACGATGGCGAGGGCGTCGTACAGCACCGACGGCGCGCCCTCGATCTGCTGGTCCGCACGGACCAGCGTGCCGTCGCTGACGTCCGCGCCGCCGACCGCGGGCGCGACGAAGTCGCCCGGACTACGGCCGAGGATGCTCAGCGCGGGCGGCGGCGGCAGGTCGTGCCGCTGCTGGCGGGCCGGCTCGAGCGCGGCGGGCAGCTGGCGCAGGCCGAGACCCTCGGCCACCGCGGCGGCGAGGTCCTCGTCCACATTGCGCAGGCCAGCCACCATCCGCGCCCTGATCTCCGCCCGCTCGCACTTGCTCAGCTCGAAGGCGAACGCGTCGGCGATGTGCGCTCGACAGCGGTCTGGCTTACGTAGAACTGGCGCCTGCTGCCGAGCCGCTTGAGCTGGGTGTCCGGGTAGGAGAAGTTCCTGCCCTGGAGCAGCGGGTCGTCGGTGAAGTCGATGCCGGGCACCATGCGCCGTAGCCGCGGGCGCGCACCACGCGTTCCGGTATCCGCTCGCGATAGAAGAAGTGGAAGATCTTCTCGCGGAAGTGGAAGTCCTCGAGCAGGGCAGGGCCTCGCTCCCCGCCGCCCGCAGCGTGTTCTGGTCGTCGCTGACCGGGACGCCTTGGGCGGTGGTCAGCGGCGCCGTCCCGTCGCCGGCCTGCTGGTGGGTCTCGTTGCCGTTCCCCATGCTCGCATCATCAGGACGGGTTCTTGCCGCGACCGGTCAGGATGTCCCTGACCTTGTCCGCTACGCCGGCCACCGGGCCCGCGGTCCTCGCCGCCTGCGGCGGGATGTGCGGATGCGGCCTGGTCGGCGCCGTCTTCTTGGCGGCGGCGATCCGATCGCCGAGTGCTTGGGCCTGGTCGTGGTTGATCGCGGCCTTCAGCAGCGGCCACGCGTGCGCCTCCTCGAACGCGATGTGCGCGCGGGCGGCGGAGATGAGAGCGGTCAGCCGCTCCTCGAACTCCTCGTCGCCCGGCTCGAGCTTGCCGAGCTCGGCGAGCAGCGGCTCGGCCTCGTTCTCCTGCTCGAGGCCGTCCTGCATGACGCGGGCGCCACCGGAGCCAAGGCCGCCGAGGGCCGGCCAGAAGTACTGCTGCTCGGCGGCCTCGTGCTTGGACTGCTCGATGATCACCTGGTCGAGCGCCTGCCTGCGGAACGCGAGCTGCTCGGCGGTGGCGCCGTCACTGGCCTTCGGTCCATCCTCGAGCTCGGCCAGCATGACCTTCATTTCGTCGTGGTCCTTCTTCAGCACCTCGAACACGTCTGGCATCTGTTCCCCTCCCTCGGGTCTGTGACCTGCTGTTTTCCCCGACCTCGACCCGCTACCCGGGCACTGTGGCCGCAAACGAAAGGCCGTTGAGGGCGAGGCAGGTTTGTCGGCATCTACCGCCATAGGACGTAATTAGCGGAAGTTTCCGTCGTCGTCGGCGAATATCCGGTGCCGCGCAGGGCAGCGGGCCTGCCATGATCGACTACGCCACCGACTGGCGCGCCGTCGGCGCCTGCCTCGGCGCCGACCCGGACCTATTCTTTCCCATCGCGGTCGGTCCGGCCGCGACCGCGCAGGTCCAGCGGGCGCTGCGCATCTGCGACGGCTGCCAGGTCAGGCAGCAGTGCCTCGAGTTCGCGGTGCGGACCGGGGAGTCGCACGGCATCTGGGGCGGCACCACGCCCGATGACCGCGTTCGCGCCAGGCGTGCACGCACCCGCCGTGCCTCCCGCAGGCCGCTGGCCTACCAAGGAGTGACGGTCTAGCGCCGGTTCAGTTGGGCGGAACGGCCCTGCCGCCCGAGCCGTAGGTGGCGAGGACCCGCGCCGCGACCTCGGTGACCTTGACGTGCCGCCGCTGCGACTCACGGCGCAGATAGCGCAGCGCCTCGTCGGCGTCGCAGCCGAGCGCGTGCATCAGGATGCCCTTTGCCTGGTCGGTGACCGCGCGGGCGGCGACCGAGTCCTTCAGCTGCGTCGCGGTCCGCTGCGCCTGCCCGTAGGCGAGGTTGTTGGCGAACACCGTGCTGCCGAACCGCGCAAGCATCTCCGCCATCGGCACCCCGTCGGCGTCGAGCGCCCCAGGCCGGACTCCGAACAGTGCGAGCACCAGGGTGATCGTGGCCGACTGCCTGACCAGGTGGATAGAGCTGCGCAGGCCGCGGCGGAGCGCCTCGGCCGACCACCACGGCCAGCGCTCCTCGTCGAGCGCGTCACGGCAGCTCACCGGCCGGCCTTCGCGCACAGCCGTGAGCAGCGGGCCCTGACCTGCCAGCAGCTCCATGTCGATGAGCCCCGCCGGGTCGGGATGGCTGGCGGCGACCGCGGCGAGCTCGCCGTCGCGCCAGATCGTGGCGTGGGCCGCCGCGCACCCGGGAACCTGCCTGACCGCCAGCTCGGCGAGCTTGCTCAGCGACTTCGCCTCGCCGTTGCTGAGGCTGGCGAGCTCGGTCGCCTCATACCCGAGGTTCTCGGCGGTCACGTCTCCTCCGTAGGTCTACTTGCTGATAGCAGGGTACGCGCGGCAGCCTGCCATGCGCATCGGCGCGAAGGCGGCCGCTCCCCCGGCACGGAACGCGGGCGACGGAGACGAGCCGGGCGATGTCGACGACGCCGAGGTCGTCGAGGCCGGGCAGTTGCGCGAGCTGGGGGTGACACGGAAGCTGAGGGTGACGCACAGGGCCACGAGGCTCGCGAACGCGAACAGCAGCGCGAGGTGCGCGCGCCGCGGCCGCGGCAGGGATCGCACCGACCTCGGCAGTCGCTCCGCGCCGTCGTGGCTCTCCCCCACCGCGAGCTGAGCGAACATCTGGAACATCGACGCGAGCTGCGGAGTTTCCACCGCCAGTGCGCGTTCGATCGCGCTCAGCCTGCGCCGCCCCCGCCTGCCGAGGCGCACCGGGCGGGCGGCCGCTCGCCGCCACGGCACGCAGGCGCGCAGCAGACGCCACGCGAGCCGCCAGGGGGCGCGCCAGGTGCGGCCCGGCCCGGAACGGGTAATGGAATCATGCGTGCTCATGGTCGTTCTCCCTTGTCCCCCGCGTTTCGCCTGGCCGAGCCCCCTCGCCTGGCGCGCGCTTCCGGCTACCGCCATCGGATACCCGGGTCACCGACGGCTACTCGGAAACGACAGATATCGGTATACACCTGACCGAATCGCCCCTTATTGATCCGGCGTGCCGGTGAGACGGCGGCGGAATGCGCACCGATGACATTCCCGTCCGGGCCGCGGCTGACGCCCCAGCCGCGGCGAAACTCGCGGGGCGGCGACTGTGGCCGGGGGCCGGGGGCCGGGGACCGGGGACCTGGCATGCCTCGCCCCTGGTCCAGCAGGAGCGGACCAGGGGCGAGGAGCCCGATTGCTTCGCCCGCCGCCGCGTGAAATTGACGGATGGGGAGCTGGCGGAACCCGTTCGGGATAATTTGTATTTTGTTTTTTGCTTTCGCTTTTAATGGCAGGAGAGCTTCGGGTTGACGCCGACATAGTTGAGCGGGCCTGCGAGGATAGTCACGATGACCGTGCCGGCGCTCGCACAGCTGACCTTTTCGTTGAAATAGTTGCGCTGGGCTGCCGCTATCAGCCCGATAACCAGCCAGATAATCAGGAGGATCGACCCGATTCGCATGATGGCCTCGGCTTTCTTCCGCTGCTTTTCGTGGGAGGTGTTGCGGGAGAGGGAAACGCGGACCAGGGCAGCGACGAGACGGACTGGCCCAGCGGCGGGCACCCTGCCGCGGATCGGCCTTGTTCATCGTCCGCCTCGCCTCCGGACCGTCAACTACCCGCATGGCGGGTGGGAAACGTTGCGCACAGGGGTTCGGTAACTCCAGTAGGCTTTGCCGGGGCTTGTCGCTTGTCGACGGGCGGCGGGACCGACATAATGCTGCCTGCGGTGGACTATTCCTCGGCTGCCGTTGCGTTCGGGTCCGGAGACGCGGCCTGCCCTCCCTATTCGTGAAGTGGCGGTGGTTGTCGTGTCCGAAGATCGTTTTCCCGCGGCGTGGTCCGGCCGGACCGCCGTTGTCACGGTGTCCGGCGAGATCGACCTCACCAACGCGGACGGGCTGCGCGACGTGCTGCTCTCCACGCTTGACGCCGGGGCGCGCGGCCTCGTGGTTGACATGACAGGAACGACGTTTCTCGACTCGGCCGGGGTGTCGGCCTTGGTGCGGACGTCGCGGCGGGCGTCGACGACCGACACGACGCTGCGGCTCGTGGTCACCGCGCCACCGGTGCTCCGGGTGCTCGACCTGGTCGGCCTCGACCGGCTGATCGGCGTGTACCCGAGCGTCAGCGTGGCCGTCGCATCCCTGCCCGACCAGACGGGTCCCGGGCTGCGCGCCTTACTGCCATGGTGAGCAGTACCCGCGTGTCATCCGGCCCGGACGCGACGCGGAAGTAGTCGCAGACCCGGCGCAGCACATACCGCCGCAGCGCCTCTACCTCGCCGTGCCGCCCGCCGCCGATATCTCGCTTGATAATGGCGTCGCCGTGCACCTCGCAGTACACCCTGGTGCCCGCCGACCACAGGCGCACCCGGGCGGTGCCTGGCCGGCGCGCGGTGACGCTGGCGGCGGCCTCGTTGACCGCGAGCACGAAATCGGGCAACTGCCCGCCGCGCAGGCTGGCCCGCCAGCCGAACGCTTGCGCGAACCGCCGGACCTCCGGGGCGTCGCCGCGGCGGAACTTCCGCTCGGCGATCCAGTGCGGGCCGCCGGCCGGCTTCTCGCCGCCGGCCGGCCAGTCGCGCGTCCGCGGTTTCATCCCCTCAGCCGTCCTCGAATGGAGCGGTCGGCCGCGGCGGCTCGCCGGTGACGTTCGACACGATGCTCGCCGCGAGGTCGCGGAGCTTTACGTTGGTGTTCTGCGAGACGCCGCGCAGCAGCGCGAACGCCTTGTCCTGCGGGCACCGCTGGGTGGCCATGATCACGCCGAGCGCCTGGTCGATGACCGCCCTCGACACGATCGAAGACCGCAGCTGGTCGTTCTGGTCGGTGCAGGCGGCAAGCCGTAGCGCCAGGATGAGTGCGCCCGCCGCGTTCCTCGCGAACCGTTCCGCCCGCCTGATCTCCTCCGGCCCGAACGCGCCGGGCCGCCGCCCGTACAGCACCAGCGCGCCGGCCACCTCGCCGCCGGTGACCAGCGGCAGCGCGTAGCAGGAGCGGACGCCGAGCGAGGCGGCCTGCCGGCAGAAGCGCGGCCAGCGGTTCTCCGTGGCGGTGTCGTGCACATGCTGCGGCCGTATGTCGCGGAGCGCCCGCAGCGCCGGGCCATCGCCCGCCTGGGTCTGCAGCCGGTCCGCCTCAGACGCCAGCGGATCGGTGCAGGCGGAGACTGGCGTGGGACGGCCGCGCTGCCGCAGCGCCAAGCCGCACGACATGCCGTCGCCCACAGCCCGCGCAGCGAGCACCGCGAGCTCATGCAGGAACTGCTCGACGCTGTCGGTGTTCAGCAGGGCGTTCTGCAGCCCCGCGAGATCATCTTGCACTTCACTTGACACGTTTACTCACCTACCTGGCATTCAGCTACCCCCGCTGGCCGGAAGAAACGGCCGTCAGGCAAGGTCAGCTGCCGATGCTCGCGCCGCTGCCGACGGCGGTCCTCGCACTGGGACCGGCTTCGGTGCCGACAAGCTCGGCCGCGGCGGTGGCGATGGAGGCCATGTCGATGCCCATCAGCTGCAGCTGCTCGTCGGGAGTCGCCGATCCCGGCATGGTTCGGACCGCCAGCTTCCTGACCGCGGGCATCGGCGCGCCGCCTGCCGCGAGCGCGGCGAGCACGGCGTCGCCGAGGCCGCCCTCCGGCCAGTGGTCCTCCACCGTGACGATCCGCCCGGTCTCCCGCGCGGTCGTGCGCAGCGTGGCGGCGTCGACCGGCTTGACCGAGTACGCGTCGATCACCCGTGCGGAGATGCCGTCGTCGGCGAGCAGGTCCGCGGCCGCGAGCGCCTCGTGCACGGTAATGCCCGCGGCGACGATCGTGACCTGGTCGTCGGGCGACCAGCGGAGCACCCGGCTCCCGCCGACGTCGAACCGCTCGCCTGGCCGGTAGATCACCGGCGCCTCGCCGCGGAAGGTGCGCAGGTAGCTGACGCCCGGAAGGTCGGCGAGCACGCCGGTCAGCCAGGCGGTCTGGTTCGCGTCGCACGGGCAGAGCACGGTGCTGCCATACACGGCGCGCAGCGCCGCGATGTCCTCGAGGCCCATCTGAGACGGGCCGTCCTCGCCGGTCCATACGCCGGCGTGCGAGCCGACGAGGCGGATGCTCGCGCGGCTGATCGCGGCCATCCTGATGAAGTCGTAGGCCCTGGACAGGAACGCGGCGAAGGTGGCCGCGAACGGCACCCAGCCGCGTACCTGCATGCCGACTGCCGTGGCGATCATCTGCTGCTCGGCGATGTAACACTCGAAGTACCGCTCCGGGTGGGCCTGCGCGAACAGGCCGGTGCGGGTGGAGTCGCTGACCTCGCCGTCGAGCACCACGACGTCGGGCCGTACGTCGCCGAGCAAGGCCAGAGCCTGGCCGAAGGCGTCCCGCGTCGATGCCATGGAGCCGGACGCGAAGGCGGGCGGCCGCCACCGGGTGACCGGCCGGGCTCGCCGGTCCTGCGCCGGCTGGGCCGGGATGCGAGCCGGCACTGCGTGGAGCGTCATTGGGTGGAGCGGCACTGCGTGAAGCGGTACTGCGTGAAGCGGCACTGCGTGGGCCGACATTGGGCGGGCTAGCGGAATCTGGCCGGGCGGCACCACGCGTGACGGGAGCGGGTCCGGGTGTGCCACCGCGACCCGGATGTCGCGAACGCCGCCGAGTTCGCTTATCGCTGCCGCGGCGTCGGGGAGCGGCTTGCCGTGCGCGCCCTCCCTGTCCTCGACGGCCGCGACGCCGCGCCCCTTGCGCGTCCTGGCCAGGATCACCGACGGCGCGCCTGGATGAGCCGCCGCGACGCTGAACGCACGGTCGATCTCCTCGATGTCGTGTCCGTCGATCTCCAGCGTGTGCCAGCCGAACGCACGGAACCGCGCCGCGTAGGCGGCGGTGTCCCAGCGGTGGCGGGTGGGGCCACGCTGGCCCAGCCCGTTCACGTCCACGATCACGGTCAGGTTGTCCAGATGCGAGCAGCCGGCCTGCTCCGCGGCCTCCCAGATCGACCCCTCGGCAAGCTCGCCATCGCCGCATAGCACCCATACCCGGTAGGGCAGCCGGTCCAGGTTCTGGCCGGCGATGGCGATGCCCACCCCAATCGGCAGGCCCTGGCCGAGCGAGCCGGTGGCGACATCCACCCACGGCAGCCGTGGTGTCGGGTGTCCCTCGAGGCGGCTGCGCAGCGTCCGGTAGCGGAACAGCTCGTCCTCGCCGATGGCGCCCACCGCGCGCAGCATCGCGTAGTACAGCGGCGACGCGTGCCCCTTGGAGAAGATCAGGTGGTCGTTGCCAGGGGCTTTCGGTTCCGCGAAGTCGTAGCGGAGATGGCGAGCTATCAGCACCGCCACCAGGTCGGCCGCCGACATCGAGGATGTCGGGTGTCCGGACGACGCGACGGCGCTGCACCGCACGCAGTCCACGCGCAGCTGCTGCGCGACTTCGTGCAGGGCACGCGTGACGTCTTGCTCAAGCAGGAACGACGTGCTCATGGTGCCTCACTCCGGTCTGCCTAGATCGCTGCCCGCCGGGTTCGCGTTCACACGCGGCGGCAGCGGGTAATCGCCCGCGCGCTGGGTAGCGCAGTGGGCGTCGCCGCGCCAAGAAGCCCGAGAAACGGGAGGCAGGAATGTCGGCAACGCTGATCTGGATCACGTGCGCGCTGATCGTCGCGTCACTGGCCGTCTGGCTAGCCGCGGTCGCCATGGCGGCCCGCAACCCGGCCTTCAAGGAGCCGCGCATCGAGCCGACTGTCCCGGTCCGCAGGCGCGACAGCCCCATGGACTCGTAACGCGACTCCCGGGCGGCGCGTGTTGCTCTCTGGTCGCGCGCCTGGCTAGGTGTTGGCCTCGGCGCGGCTGACCGCGGCGAGCGGCGAGTTACTCTCGGCCATGATGGCGAGATCGCCTATCGACACGATGCCGACCACCTGACCGTCGGCGATGACGGGAAGGCGACGTACCGCGTGCTCGCGCATGAGCTGCTGTGCCTGCTCCAGGCTCGCCTCCGCGGCCACGCCGATCAGGTCGCCGCTGCACAGCGGGCCGACAGGGGAGTCGGGCGCGATGCCGTCCGCGAGTCCCCTGATCACCAGGTCCCTGTCGGTGACCACGCCGGCCAGCGCCCCATCGTTGATGACGAGGACGGCGCCCACCTGCGCGTCGCGCATGACCCGCGCGGTCTCGCCGATCGTCTGGGTGTAGTAGACGCCGACGGGGGCCGGGGTCATGATGTCGCGGACCGCGCCGCGCTGCGGCGGGATCAGGTCGCTGACCGTCTCAGCGACGGCCTCTGGCCGCAGGACATCGCTGACCGGCTCTGTGCGGTTGTCCGGGCTCACGATGTCGTCGTTGTTGGTCATGATGTCCCTCCTTCCGGCTGTCGCACTCTTGCTACCTGCCAGGGAGGCCGGTAAACCGAAAAGGGGTCCCGAGGGACCCCTTTCGCCGTGGGCACTTGCACCATGCCGCCGCGAGCGCGCCGGCCCGCGGTTAGCGGCCCACGAGGCGCGACCCGCGGTTAGCGCAGTACGCCACGACGGCGGCGGCGGTTGCCGTAGATGTGGCGGTGGCTTGACGGGTGGCTGACCACGGCGATCAGCAGCGCGGCCACGACCACGGACACGATGAAGGTAATGATGAGGTGACCGGCGCCGAGGATGGCGGCGGTGACAATGCCGCCGACGAACGCGCCGACGATGCCGAACAGCAGCGTCAGCAGAATGCCGATCCGCTGCCTGCCCGGCACGAGAAGATGCCCGAGTGCGCCGACCACCAGTCCGATGATCAGCCAGGTGATTATGGCTGCAATTGTCATGCGTCCCGGCTACCCGGCATAAACGCTTTCATTCACGTTCTGCGTGCGCTGAGAAAACACGACGGCCCGCCGGGGGGAGGGTATGGGCGGGCCGTCGCTGGCGGGAGGCGGCGAACCGCCTCCCGCGGCTATTGAGTTGTTTGTGTCAGCTGTTTGTTCTTGTGTTGTGTCAGTTGTTTGTCATGAGGAAACGGGCTGGAGCTTCAGCAGCACGACCTCGTCGCTGCCGGTGCCCGGGCCGTTGTTCGTGCCCGAGGGCTGGCCGCTGTCGTAGGGGTTGTCCTGGGTCGGCCAGCCGGTGAAGTGCAGCGAGCTGTACTCGAACCAGTCGGCCGCGGTAGTGGTCGGGATCACCGGCAGGTTGTCGGCGACGTACTTCTCGATCGGGGCGAGGTCAGCGGTCTGCTCGGCCACGGTCTCGTCACCGTTGAGCTTCTGCAGGTCGGCCTGGATGGTCGCGTCCTTCAGCTGCTCGAAGTCGCCCTGGCCCGCGGAGATCAGGCCCTGGTCGAGCCAGGTGTCGAACAGGAAGTACGGCGTGATGCCGCCGCTGCTCCAGTGGAGGGCCAGCTGGAAGTTGTGGCTCGCCATGTCGGCGTTCCAGGCGTTCACCGTGATGCCGTTGAAGGTGGCGTTGATGCCCGCCGCCTTCAGGTCCTGCGCGATGAGCGCGCCGGACTGCGCATAGTCGGTGTAGGCCGCCGGGTCGACGATCGTGACCTTGACTTCCTTGCCGTTCAGCGCGAAGAAGCCCGCGCTGTCCTTGGTGTAACCCGCTTTGGTCAGGATGGACTGGGCCTGCGCGGCGCTGCCGGCCGCGGGGAGCGTCCGGTCCTTGACCTCGGCGGCCAGCCACGCCTGGTAGGTGGGCAGGGTAATGCCTGAGGCGTTGGTCAGCGGCGCCTCGAGGCCGGACTCGCCCTCGGAGCTCAGGACGTTGCGGTTGATCGCCACGTCGATCGCCTGCCGGACGGCGAGCTGGTTGGTCGGCCACGTGGTCAGGTTCGGCCACAGGGCGTTGGACGAACCCGCCGCCTCCCAGAAGTGGTGGTGTGCCGGGTCCTTGGCCACGAAGTTCTGCTGCAGGCCGGGGATGTAGTTACCGGTCCAGTCGATCTGGTCGGAGTACAGCGCGCTCAGCGCGCCGGTGTTCGAGGTGTAGACGGGGAAGTAGACCCGGCCCACCGGGACGTTCGACCAGTAGTGGGTGTTCCTGATCATGGTGAAGCCCTCGGGGGTGAAGCTGCCGAGGACGTAGGGGCCGGTGCCGACCGGAGTGGAGTCGGTGAACGTGGCCGGGTCGGTGATCTTGGACCACACCGCCTGCGGCAGCATCGCCTGGCCGGCGATCTGCTCCAGCTTCATGTACTGCGCGGTCGGGAAGTTGACCGTGACCGTGTCGCCGGAAGCCGTCGCGCTGGTGATCTGCAGGCCACCGAGGTTGATGTCGGTGTGTGCCTTGACGTAGTTGAAGGTGAAGGCGACGTCGGCGGGGGTGAAGTCTGTGCCGTCGTTCCACTTCACGCCCTGGCGGATCGTGAAGGTGATCGTCTTGCCGCCGTTGCTCCATGCGTACTTGGTGGCCAGCCACGGGTACTGCTGAGTCGGGTTGGCGAGGTCGAACTGGATCAGCGGTTCGTAGACGAGCCCGGTCGCGCCCATGCCCTGCGGAGCGGCGGTGGACACGAACGGGTTGAAGTCCTGCGTGATGCTGCTCTCGGGCGAGCTCTCCATGACGACCTCTGCGTTGCTGGCCGAGGTCGCCGGGGAGGAGCTTGCCGGGGCGGAGGCACTGCTCCCGGTGGCGGGGGCACTGCTCGTGCTCGCGGGCGGCGTCGTGCTCGTTGAGCTCGAGCAGGCCGCGAGAGCCGCAGCAAGGAGTCCGGACGCGGTCAGCGCCAGCACTCTCTTGCTAGTGATTCTCTGGATAGTCAACTTTGACCTTTCCTCTCGGGTTACTGATTGAAAGGAGGGCAGGGCGTTCCTTGATGGGCGGCCCGGTTTCATAGCGAGCCGTCCGCCCTGGGCGTGGCGGCTTCATCCAGATGCCAGCAGGCCGCCGCGCGGGCGGGTGCAAGCAACTGGAGGGCGGGGTTGTCCCGCCGGCACTTGTCGTCGGCGAGCGGGCAGCGGCTGCTGAACGGGCAGCCGACCGGGGCCGGGCCGACGCTCCCGCCCTTGCCCGCGACGGTCGCGCCCTGCACGACGTTGCCGGACTTGAGCGAGCTGCCCAGGTTGTCCGGGTCGGGAGCGGAGGCGATGAGGAGCTGGGTGTAGGGGTGGGCAGGATGCTGGGTGACCTCCTCGGCGGGGCCGCGCTCGACGATCTGGCCGCCGTACATCACGAGCACCTCGTCGGCGAAGTACCGGGCGGAGGCGATGTCGTGCGTGATGTAAAGCAGCGCAAGCGACAGGCGGGTGCGCAGGTCGTCGAGCAGCTTGAGCATCTCCAGGCGGATGGACACGTCGAGCATGGACACCGGCTCGTCGGCGAGCAGCACGGTCGGCTGCGCCGCGAGCGCCCGCGCGAACGAGACGCGCTGCCGCTGCCCGCCGGACAGCTCGTGCGGGTACTTCTCGATGAACTGCGCAGCTGGCGTCAGCCTGACCTGCTCGAGCAGGGCGGTCACCGCGTTCTTGACGTTCTTCACCCCCGGCTGGTGCAGCTTCACCGGGCGGATCAGGTGGTAGCCGACCGTGTGCACCGGGTTGAGTGAGCTGAACGGGTCCTGGAAGACGTACTGCACCTGGCTCTTGTAGTGGCGGAACGCGCGGCCGGCGTGCACGTCGATGGGCTTGCCGTCCAGCGTGATCCGCCCGCTCGTCGGCCGCTCCTGGCCGGCCAGCAGCTTGGCCACCGTGGACTTGCCGGAACCGCTCTCCCCCACCAGCGCGACGACCGCGCCCTTGTAGAGGCCGAAGGAGACGTTCCGCACCGCGTGCAGCGAGGCGCCGGGCCCGAGCCTGAAGACCTTGTTCAGGTCGGTTGCCTCCATGACGAGCGGCCCGCGGCCGGCCGCGGCTGGCTGGACGACGGCCGGCTCCCCCACCTGCTCGGCGCTCGCGTTGATGGCCGGCGCGGCTGAGGAGCCGATGGCCGGCACCTCCCCGCCGGCCAGGCCGGCAGCGGGCACGCCGCTGATGATCGGTTCACTCATGAGGACACCTCGCTGGCGCCCGGAGTCCGCATTCGCGGACACGCTGTACTTGCCGATTCGCTCGCAAGCTCGCTCATGACAGCACCCCTTCCTGGCTCACTTCCGGGGTCACGATGGGGCAGGCTGTGAGGTGGCTGACCATGCCGGGGATGCCCGGCAGCGGGGCCAGCGACATGTCCACGCTGGTGCAGGCATCGATGGCGTGCGCACAGCGCGGCACGAACGGGCAGCCGGGCAGCGGGTCGCGGAGGTCGGGCGGCGAGCCCGGGATGCCTGCCAGGTCCCGGCGCGGGCCGTGCAGCGAGGGGAAGGAGTTGAGCAGGCCCCGGGTGTAGGGGTGGGCAGGCTCGCGCATGATGGCGTGAGCAGTGCCCGTCTCGAGCAGCCGACCCGCGTACATGACCGCGATCCTGTCGGCGAGTTCGAGCAGCAGCGACAGGTCGTGGGTGATGAACAGGATCGCGAAGCCGAGCGTCTCCTTGAGCTCCACGATCTGCGCCAGAATGTCCCGCTGCACCACCACGTCGAGCGCGGTGGTGGGCTCGTCCATGATGACGACCTCGGGGTCGGCGGCGAGCGCCATGGCGATCATCACCCGCTGCCGCATGCCGCCCGACAGCTCGTGCGGGTAGGCACGGAGTCGGTCGCGCGGGATGCCGACCAGGTCCAGCAGGGTCGCCGCCTTGTCCCGCGCCTCGCCCCGCGGCAGCCGCAGGTGCGACTGGGCCGCGTCCAGGAGCTGGTCCTGAACCCGGAGCACCGGGTTGAGCGCGTTCATCGCGCTCTGGAAGACGATCGCGATCTCCCGCCAGCGCATCGCCTTCAGTTCCCTGTGGTTCATCGTGAGCAGGTCGGCTTGATGCCCGCCCGAGGTGATCCGGCGGCCGCCATAGAGCACCTTGCCGCTAGTCACCAGGGCCGGCGGGCGCAGCAGCCGGGTGGCGCCATAGGCGAGCGTCGACTTGCCCGAGCCGCTCTCGCCGCACAGGCCGACCACCTCGCCCGCATTCAGCGTGAGGTCCACGTGCTCGACCGCGCGCACGTCGCCGCCCGGCGTCCGGTACGCCACGGACAGGTCCTGAATCTCGAGGATCGGGCTCATCAGAGCTCACCTCCGGCGGGGGTCTCGTCGAGCAGTGACCCGCGCGAGAAGGAGTGCAGGAAGGCACCGACCCGGCTGCGGCTGGCCGTGAGCTGCGCGTACACCGGGGTGGGGTCGGTGGGCCAGATGCGCTGGCCGGCGATCTTCGCCGCGCCGCGCGAGGCACGCAGCCGCGGGCTGCCGAGCTCGTCGATCCCGGTGTTGAGCAGCACCAGAGAGATGCCGATCAGCGCGACCGCGAGGCCGGGCGGCGCGAACCACCACCACGCGCCGAGTTGCAGCGCCTGCTGGCTCTGCGCCCAGTACAGGATGGTGCCGAGCGACCAGGTGTTGAGGTCGCTGAGGCCGACGAAGGCAAGCGCCACCGAGGCGCCGATCGCGTAGAGGACGGTGTTGACGAAGCTGGCCGCGATCAGGCTGATCTCGTTCGGGATGATGTCGAGCACGATGATCCGCCAGCTCTTCTCGCCCGACTCACGCGCGGCGGCGACGAAGTCGCGGTTGCGGATCATCAGTGTCTGCGCCCTGATCACCCGCGCGCCCCACGGCCAGCCGAGCCCGCTGAGCACGAGGATCGTAGGCAGCTGCCCCCTGCCTGGCAGGTAGCCGAGCAGCAGGATCAGCAGCGGCAGCGCGGGGATCACCAGGAACACGTTGCTGAGCAGTGACAAGACCTCGTCCCAGACTCCGCCGAGGAACGCGGAGGTGACTCCGACGATCACCGACAGGGCGGTGGCGATCACGCCGACGAGGAGTGCGAGCTCCATCGTCATCCGGATGCCGACGAGCAGCTGGGAGAGCACGTCCTGGCCGGTCTGCGTGGTGCCGAGCAGGTGCTGCGCCGAGGGGTGCGCCTGCAGCAGGGCCGGGTCCGGGTTGGCGTACGAGGGGTCGTACGGAGCAACCTGGGGGCCGATGATCGCCGCGAGGACGAAGAAGCCGAAGAGCCAGACGCCGATCTTCGCCTTGAGCGGCAGGTTGCGCCATACATTGGCCACTGCGCTCATCGCCCTACCTCCCTTGCCCGCACTCGCGGATCGAAGAACACGATGATCAGGTCGACGATCAGGTTGGCGATGAGCACCGCGAAGGTGATCACCAGGAAGATCGCCTGCATCAGCGGGAAGTCGTCGGAGGAGACCGCGTTCAGCAGCAGCAGGCCGATGCCCGGGTAGGCGAAGACGATCTCCATGACAAGCGCGCCGGAGACGACGAAGCCGAGCGCGAGACCGAAGCCCTGCAATTGGGGAAGGAGCGCGTTGCGGGCGGCGTAGGTGTAGATGACCCGGTGGTTCGGCAGGCCCTTGGCCTGCGCGGCCACCACGTAGTCCTCGCTGATCGTGGTGATCATGACGTTGCGCATCTGCAGCATCCAGCCGGCCACCGAGGTAACCACGATGGTGAACGCGGGGAGGATGGCGTGCTGTACGGCGCTGCCGATGAAGTTCCAGTGCCAGCCGGGCGTGGTTGTCCTACCGTCGAAGCCCTGGCCGGGCGGCAGCCAGTGCAGTGTGACGGCCACCACGTCCACCAGCACGAGCGCGAGAAAGAAGTACGGGATGGCCTGGAGGAACATCAGGCCGGGCAGCGAGCGGTCGAGCCAGCCGCCGTGCCGCCACCCGGCGAGGATGCCGAGCCCGGTGCCGAGCAAGAAGGCGATGATCGTGGCGACGCCGACCAGCGTCAGCGTCCACGGGAGGCTCTGGCCGATCAGCGTGGTCACCGGCGTCGGGAAGTTCGCGATGTCAGTGCCGAAGTTGAACGTGAACACGTGGCCCAGGTACGTCACGTACTGAGACCACAGCGAACCCTTCGCCAGGCTGCCGCCGAGCATGATTGCGAGCGCCTTCTCCGCGTCGGGCGTCAGGTTGGGGAACTTCGCGATGATGGACTGCACCGGGTTGCCCGGCATAGCGCGGGGGATGAAAAAGTTGAGTGTTATCGCCACCCACGCCGCCACGAAGTAGAAGGCCAGGCGGCGAACAATAAACGGCATGCCTTCCACCTACCTTTCTAGGATCTCGTCGTTGGTCAGGTCCCCAGCCCGGCCGGCGTAGTCCGGCAGGCGGGTCGAGCTGGCTGGATAGTCGGGGAGTGTGACCGGCGCCACACGTTGCGTCGGAGACGGCAGCTTAACCGTGTTTGTGGGCTTTCGCCGGATAATGGGCGCTACCTGGCGCCGCGTCACGGTTCCCGACGGGCAGCCGCAGCTCGACCTGAGCACCAGTTCCGCGGGCAGCAGCTCAATCCTCGGGCGCAGCGAGGGATCGGTGATCCGCTCGATCAGCCGGTCGCAGCCGCGCTCGCCGATCTTGCGCATCGGCTGGTGGACGGTGGTCAGCGGCGGATCGGTGAGGCTGGCGGGGAAGATGTCGTCGAAGCCGACCACCGCCACCTCCTCGGGGATCCGGACGCCGCGGGCGGTGAGCGCGCGCACCACGCCGATGGCCATCTGGTCGTTCGCGCAGATGATCGCGTCGGGCAGCGGCCTGCCCACGGCCTGGGTGTCCGCCAGCAGCCGCTCGGCGGCCTCCTGGCCGCTGTGCACGGTGAACCTGCCGCTATAGGAGCCGGTGAGCAGGGTGCCCGGATGCGCCTCGATGACCGCCTGCATCGCGACCCGCCGGGCCGCGGCGTCCGGCGCGGTCGCCGGGCCGTCGACGTGGAACAGCCGCCGCCTGCCGTGATCGGCGACCAGATGCTCGACCAGCGCGTGCGCACCGGACAGGTTGTCCGCGGACACCACGTCCACACCGCGCTGCGCCGTGTCGCCGGCGACGACGACGACGGGAACCCGCTTGGCCAGCCTGGCGAGCACCGGCTGCGGCACGACGCCCTCGCCGATGAGCAGGCCGTCGACCTTGCCGGAGAGCGCGAGCAGCCGCGGGGCCACCGGCTCGTCCTCGGGGAGGGTGGCGCCGCTGTTCTCGTCCTCCCGCAGGAAGGTGATCAGCAGCGACCAGGACAGCTCCCTGATACGCGCCTCAACGCCGCGCATCACCTCGTCGTAGAAGAGCAGACTCATCGACTCGATGTCGTACTGATTCGGCTTGAGCCCGGTGTGCTCCACGCAGACGAGGCCGATCACGTCCTTGCGGCTGCGGGCTAGTGACTGCGCCGCGCCGTCCGGTACGTAACCGAGCTCCTCGATGGCCGCGCGCACCCGGGCACGAGTCGTTTCGCGCACCGGCTCCTTCCCGTGCAGCACACGGGAGACGGTGGCGATAGACACCCCCGCTCGTCGCGCGACGTCATAGAGCGTTACCACGGCGTAACCTGTCCCAAATGTAAGCGTTTACAACCTGCGATGTAAGCGCTTACGCTAAACCCCGCAAAGGGTCGCGTCAAGGAGGAAACATGAGCAATGTCACGTCGTCCGGCGAACCGCTCGCCTTCCCGGCGGGGTTCACCTGGGGGGCCGCGACGGCTGCCTATCAGATCGAGGGGGCCGTCAACGCCGACGGTCGCGGTCCCTCGGTCTGGGACACGTTCAGCCGCACGCCAGGCAAGGTGCGCGGCGGCGACACCGGCGACATTGCCTGCGACTCCTACCACCGCTATCCCGAAGACGCCGACCTGCTGCGCTCGCTCGGCCTGTCCGGGTACCGGTTCTCGATCTCCTGGCCGCGAATCTTCCCTGACGGCGCCGGGCAGCTCAACCAGGCGGGTCTCGACTACTACAAGTCGCTGCTCGACACCCTCGGCGAGCGCGGGATCTCGGCCGCGGCGACGCTGTTCCACTGGGACCTGCCGCAGGCACTGCAGGACCGCGGCGGCTGGGCGTCCAGGGACACCGCGTACCGCTTCGCCGACTACGCCGGCGTCGTCGCTGAGGCGCTCGGTGACCGGATCATCCGCTGGATCACGCTGAACGAGCCGCTGGTCGTCGCGCACAACGGGCACCGCATCGGGGTGCACGCGCCTGGCCTCACCGACGACGCGGTGGCCGCGGCGGTCACCCATCACCTGCTGCTCGGCCACGGCCTCGGCGCCGCCGCCGTGCGCGCCGCGGCGCCGGGCGCCGAGGTGGGCATCACGCTCAACCTGACCCCGGTGCGGGTCGCCGCCGACGGCTCCGCGCTCAACGGCTCTGCGCAGGCACTGGAGCGCGCCCGGCTTGTCGCGGACGCCACCCACAACGGGATCTTCCTCGAGCCCGTGCTCTTCGGCAGCTACCCGGAGCACGCGCCCGCCGCGATCGTGCCGCCCGCCGAGCTGATCAAGGACGGCGACCTCGAGACCATCTCCGCCCCGATCGACTTCCTGGGCGTGAATTACTACCAGCCCGAGCACCTGCGGGCGGGCGACCCGGACAACCTGCTGCGCAACGAGGAACGGCCGATGGCCGGCATCGACGGCCACGTGGTGAACTACTCACCCGAGGGCATGGAGCGCACCCCGATGGGCTGGCTGATCGACCCGGACGGCCTGTATGAACTGCTGATGCGGCTGTCGGCTGACGCGCCTGGCCTGCCGCTGTACATCACGGAGAACGGCTGCGCCGCCGAGGACTACGTTGACCCGAACGGCGAGGTCAACGACCTGGAGCGGATCAAGTTCCTGCACCTGCACCTGGCGGCCGTGGCCAGGGCGGCCAGCGACGGCGCCCGGCTGGCCGGCTACTACGTGTGGTCCCTGCTCGACAACTTCGAGTGGTCATACGGGTACCAGAAGCGGTTCGGCATCGTGTACGTCGACTTCGCCACCCAGCGCAGGATCCCCAAGGCGAGTTCCGCCTTCTTCGCGCGCGTGGCCAGCGACAACGCTGTCCCGCCGCTGCCCGCCGCCTGGCCGGTGTGACCTGGGGCCGGCCCGGCTCGCCCCGGGCCGGCTAGCGGGAGCCGAGTATGCGTTCCAGCGCCCTGGCCACCTCGGCGGACAGGTCAGAGTCCGCGCTGCACGGTGCCGCCGCGACGGCGGGACCGGCGTCCGCGTCCCTGGTCGCTCGGCACTCCAGGCACTCGACCTGGCCGAGGCGCTTAATCAGCCGCGCGCTGCCGCAGCGCGGGCAGCGGGCGAGGTCGCCGGCCACGGCTGAATAACAGTCCGGGCAGATCAGCACCTGCTGCTCGCGGACGACTCCCTGGTGCCATGGGCTCGGCTTACCCGGCTCGGGGTCCATTTGGCGTGTGCCGCACTTATAGCAGGGCACGGCTCGCCCTTTCGTTCACGCCTCAAGCATGACCCACGGTCGCGCGGGCCGTCTGCCCCCGGGAGCAAACTGTTACCACCCGTTACCGGCTTCGTGACAGAACGCTTACCTTCCAGCAGCGCGGCTGGGCAGCGTTCCCGGAAACCGGCAAAATCCGGCGCCAAACGGGCGATGATCACGGAACTTCTGATCCTGGCGGAAATTCTCTACCCGATCCGGGTAGAGAATTTCCGTTGTAATAAAAGTTCCGTGATCATCCCGGCTGCCACGCGCCTTGCTGTGACAGGCGCGATTTGTGATCTCGGTGGGGTGCTGGTGGCGGCGGCGAGGCTCCTGGCGGCGGTGCGCGGGCGGCGGTGGTGCGTCTGGGTGTGGGCTTACGGTGCCGGCGCCCTGAACGGGCACGGTCCCCCGTCTGGGTCGGTACGACTTGGGAAAATCGAGAAGGGGAGTGCTGGAGTCGGTGGCTGGCGAGGGTGGCGGGGCGGGGTGCGCGGGTGCGAGGCCATCGGAGGCGCCCGCCGTGGTACCGGCTCTGGCCGAGTAAGAAAGTGGTACCGGCCCTTGGCCGCGAGAAGAGACATGACGTCGGCGGGGAGATTTCCCTGCGCGGGAAGTCTCCGCGCCGACGTACTAGCTGGTTGTCAGGCCAGTTCTGACAGGGCCTTTTGGTAGTCGGCGATGTCCCTGGCCTGCGGGATGGGGTTGACCACGGACCAGCGGACCACGCCGGTCTTGTCGATGACGAAGGTGCCGCGCGTCGCCAGGCCCCTGGCCTCGTCGAAGACGCCGTACTGCTTCGCCACCGCGCCGTGCGGCCAGAAGTCCGCAAGCAGGGAGAACTGGAAGTTCTCCGCGTCTGCCCAGGCGCGGTGGCTGAACATCGAGTCGACAGACACGGTGAGCAGTTCCACGTCGTCCCGGTTGACCTCGGGGAACTCCTCGCGCAGCGCGCACAGCTCGCCACTGCAGACCGGGCTGAACGCGAGCGGGTAGAACACCAGGACCACGTTCTTGGTGCCGCGGAAGCTGGACAGCTTCACCGGCGTACCGTGCTGGTCGGGGAGCTCGAAGTCGGGGGCCTCGTCGCCGATCTCAACTGCCATGCCTGAATCCCTTCAACGGATGGTCGCGCGGGGAGGGCCCGCGCGTCCTGCTCGGCTAAGTCTGCCACCGGAGGCCGTGACAGCGGCGACCACCCGTGCTCTCCCCGCACAGGGGCGAACGCGGGCGCGACGGGAGTCAGCCGAACCCGTTCCGTATCTGGTTATCGAGACCCCGCTGGCGGCGGGCCTTCAGCGCCGGGCCTATCTGCGCGCCTTCGGCGCGACGAGGCGCGAGCCCGACCAGTCCTTGGCGGCGCTCACGCTAGATGTCTGGGCGAGCCCGGCCGTGGGGGCCGCCTCACCGATATCGCTTGGCTCGACGTGGCCTGGTCTGCCCGCCTTCGGCGTGAGCAGCCAGATGTAGCCACCGTCTCCCAGCGGCGCCAGGGCGTCGACGAGTGCGTCCACAAGGTCGCCGTCGTCCTCCCTGAACCACATCAGGACCACGTCGACAACATCCTCGTCGTAGTCCTCATCGACGAGCTCAACGCCCTCGACAGCCGTGATCGCCTGGCGCAGCTGCTCATCGCAATCCGTGTCATAGCCGAGTTCCTGAACTACCTGGCCCGGTTTGATGCCGAGCCGCTCGGCCTGGCCGCGTTCATCCTGCGCCTGGCGCGCGGTCGCGCTCACTGACGTTCCTCCCCAATCCTTCCCCGCGGTCCCTCCGGTCGTCGTTCGGGCGCCGGCGGGCCGCGTCAGTACTTCTTGTTGGGACAGTTCACACTGGGTCGGGCCTGTGCGCAAGTGGCAATCTGCCTGGAGCAGGAATCCGCTCCCTTTTGTTGACCTTCCACCAGGCGCGCCGGCAGTCGTCCCAGCGGCGTGCTCTGCAACGTACCGTAACCGGTACGGTCGCGATGCGCGACCACGGGCCGGTCGACAGCGAGCCGGCGGCCCCGGCCGCGTGGCGGGCGGGCCGTTGCCACCCGGCCCGAGCGGTTACCGTTTGGTAGAGATGAAAAACAGGCCAAGACGTACGACGATTGACTTGTACAAGCTAGGAGATCTACAAGCGGCCACCAGCCGCCGATTACGGAAGGCGAGGGTAGCGGCGTGACTTCCGGACGTCAGCGTTACTCCATCATCAGCGACGGACTGCCCACGCAGCTGCCTGACATCGACCCGGACGAGACGCGGGAGTGGGTCGACTCGTTCGATTCGGTCACGCGCACCCGCGGCCGCGGGCGGGCCAGGTATCTCATGCTGCGCCTTCTGGAACGGGCGCGCGAGCAGCAGGTGGGCGTGCCAGGCCTGCGCTCGACGGACTACATCAACACCATCCCGCCCGAGCGCGAGCCCTGGTTCCCGGGCGACGAGTACGTCGAGCGGCGGATCCGCGCGTACATCAGGTGGAACGCCGCGATCATGGTGTCGCGGGCGAACCGGCCTGGCGGCGCGGGTGTTGGCGGACATATCGCCACTTATGCGTCAGCGGCCTCGCTGTACGAGGTGGGATTCAACCACTTCTTCCGCGGCAAGGACCACGGGGAATCCGGCGACCAGGTCTTCTTCCAGGGGCACGCCGCGCCTGGCATCTACGCCCGTGCCTTCCTCGAGGGGCGGCTGACCGAGAGCCAGCTCGACGGGTTCCGCCAGGAGCGATCGCACCCGGGCGGCGGGCTGCCGTCCTACCCGCACCCGCGGCTGATGCCGGACTTCTGGGAGTTCCCCACCGTCTCCATGGGCCTCGGCCCGCTGAACGCGATCTACCAGGCGCGGTTCAACCGCTACCTGCTGGCCCGCGAGCTGCACGACACGTCGCGGTCACACGTGTGGGCGTTCCTCGGCGACGGTGAGATGGACGAGCCGGAGGCGCTCGGCGCGATCGGCCTCGCGGCGCGCGAGGAGCTCGACAACCTCACGTTCGTCATCAACTGCAACCTGCAGCGGCTCGATGGCCCGGTGCGCGGCAACGGCAAGATCATCCAGGAGCTCGAGTCGTTCTTCCGCGGCGCGGGCTGGAACGTGATCAAGGTCATCTGGGGCCGCGACTGGGACCCGATCCTCGCGCAGGACACCGACGGCGTGCTCGTCAACAAGATGAACACCACACCGGACGGGCAGTTCCAGACCTACAGCGTCGAGTCCGGCGGCTACATCCGCGAGCACTTCTTCGGCGGCGACCCGCGGCTGCGGAAGATGGTCGAGCACCTGTCGGACGATCAGATCCGCGGCCTGTCCCGCGGCGGCCACGACTACCGGAAGGTGTACGCGGCGTTCAAGGCGGCCCGCGAGCACGTCGGCCAGCCGACGGTGATCCTGACCCACACCATCAAGGGCTGGACGCTCGGCAAGGACTTCGAGGCGCGCAACGCGACGCACCAGATGAAGAAGCTCACCAAGGACGAGCTGAAGGAGTTCAGGGACCGGCTGTACCTGCCGATCTCGGACGCGGCCCTCGAGGCGGACCTGCCGCCGTACTACCACCCGGGCCCGGACTCCGACGAGATCAAGTACATGCAGGAGCGGCGGGCGGCGCTCGGCGGCGTGCTGCCGCGCCGGGTGGTGCGCGCCAAGCCGCTGCCGCAGCCGCCGGCGTCGGTGTTCGAGGACTTCCAGCGCGGCTCTGGCAAGCAATCGGTTGCCACCACGATGGCCTTCGTCCGGATACTCAAGGACCTGATGAAGGACCCGGTGATCGGCGAGCGGTTCGTGCCGATCATCCCGGACGAGGCGCGGACGTTCGGCATGGACTCGCTGTTCCCGACCGCGAAGATCTACTCCCCGTTCGGCCAGACCTACGAGGCCGTGGACCGCAACCTCATGCTGTCCTACAAGGAGTCCGAGCGCGGCCAGTTGCTGCACGAGGGCATCTCGGAGGCGGGCGCGATGGGCTCGGTGATCGCGGCAGGCTCCTCATACGCCACGCACGGCACGCACATGATCCCGGTGTACGTGTTCTACTCGATGTTCGGCTGGCAGCGCACGGGCGACGCCATGTGGGCGTTCGGCGACCAGCTGGGTCGCGGGTTCCTGCTCGGCGCGACCGCGGGCCGCACCACGCTGACCGGCGAGGGGCTGCAGCACAACGACGGGCACTCGCAGCTGCTCGCGTCCGTCTCCCCCGCGTGCGTGTCCTACGACCCCGCATGGGCGTATGAGATCGCGGTAATCACCAAGGACGCGCTGCGCCGCATGTACGACTCGACCCGAGAGCACCCGGACGGCGAGGACATCTTCTACTACCTCACCGTCTACAACGAGCCGTACCCGCAGCCGCCCGCGCCCGCCGTCGAGGGTCTCGAGGAGGGGATCCTGCGCGGCATGTACCGCTACGCGGCGGTTTCGCTCGCCCCTGCCGCGGAGTCCACTCCCCGCGCGCAGATACTCGCCTCTGGCGTGGCGATGCCGTGGGCGCTGAACGCGCAGCGGCTGCTCGCCGAGGAATGGAGGGTCGCGGCGGACGTCTGGTCGGTCACCTCGTGGACCGAGCTGCGCCGTGACGCCCTTGCCGCCGAGTCGCACAACCTGCTGCACCCATCGGATCCGGTCCGGGTCCCGTACGTGACGACGGCGCTCGCCGAGGCGCCCGGGCCGGTCGTCGCGGTCTCCGACTGGATGCGCGCGGTGCCCGACCAGATCGCCCGCTGGGTGCCGTCGCCGGCGTACACCTCGCTCGGCACCGACGGGTTCGGCTTCTCCGACACCCGGCCGGCCGCCAGGCGGTTCTTCCATGTGGACGCCGAGTCGATCGTGCTCGCGGTGCTTTCGCAGCTGGCCAGGACCGGCGCGGTGGACCCCTCGCTGCCCGCGCAGGCGATCGAGAAGTACAAGCTCAACCTGCCGGTGTCGGAGGCGCTGCGCTAGAACGTCAACGATGGCGTCAACGATGGTGGATCGTTAGGAGCACCGGGATGCTCCTAACGATCCACCATCTTCTCTCTTCCTGCTTTCGCGTCAGGCGACCGTGAAGCCGCCGTCGACCGGCATGATAGAGCCGGTCACCAGGGTCGACCCGACCAGGTAGGACACCGCGGCCGCGACGTCGTCGACCGTGCCGATGCGCCCGGCGGGAACGCTGCCCGCCACGGCGGCGTACTGCGCCTGCCGCTGGTCGTCCGGGAGGAAGGACCACCACGGGGTGTCGACGACGCCCGGTGAGACCGCGTTTACCCGGACCGGCGCGAGTTCTGCCGCGAGCGGCGGGACGATGCGCTCGATCGCGCCGTTTACCGCGGCGAGCGCGACCGTGCCCGGCAGAGCGGCCCTAGCGCTCGCGGCCGAGATCATCGTGATGGTCTCGGTGACCGGCGCCTGGCGGATCGCGTGCAGGTAGCCGAACAGCTTGCCGCTGAAGGCCGTCTCCACGTCGCCGAGGCTGACCTCGCGGATCGGGCCGAGGCCCACCGGGCCTGGGCTGAAGGCGAGCACCAGGTGCTCGAACTGCCCGCGGGAGTCGAAGAACGAGGTCACCGCCTCGCGGTCACCGCTATCGAGCCGCTCGGCGGCCGCGAAACGCCCGTCGACGGCGGCGAGCTTTTCCGGATCGCGGCCGGTGACCGTCACCTTGATGCCGTCTTCCGTAAGCGCCTCGGCGACGGCCAGCCCGATTCCCGAAGTGCCACCCATGACCACTGCACGCATGTGCTTCCCCTTTCACTGCGGCGCTTAATTTCGGTGCGGTACGTCTCGATACTATACGAGACGCTACGTCTTGTATATTCGGGTCATGACAAGCACACGCTCGCCGGGGCGGCCGCGCAGCGAGGCGTCGCGGCAGGCGATCCTGGCCGCCGCGATGGAGCTGGCCGTGGAGGTCGGCTACGCGGGGCTGACCATCGAGGGCATCGCCGCCCGCGCGGGGGTCGGCAAGCAGACCATCTACCGCTGGTGGCCGTCCAAGGCCGACGTGCTGCTCGAGGCCGGCGCGGTCAAGGCAGACATGTACGTGCCCGTCGACGATCTGGGCAGCTACCGCGCCGACCTGCGCGCCTTCCTCCGGGCCAGTTACGTGGTGGCGGGCCATCCGCAGTTCGCCGACCTGCTGCGCGCGCTGATGGCGGAGGCGCAGCTCGACGCCGAGTTCGGCGAGCGGTTCCGCGTTTCCTTCCTCGAGCGCCGCAGGGACGCGCTCGCGGTCATCACCCAGCGGGCACGGGAGCGGGGCGACCTTACCGCGCGCCCAGATCCGGCCACCGTGGCCGACATCGTGTTCGGCACCATCTGGTACCGGATCCTCGCCACCACGCGGCCGCTCGACGAGGCCTGGGCCGATGACCTGATCGGCGTGCTCGCGCCGGACGCGGAACCGGCAGGGGCGCCGGGCGGCGAGCACGGGGCACCGCGCTAACCGGGCCGCGAATGCGGCCAACCAGGTGCCGGCCCATGGCACGCTGGTGGGATGCAGGAGGAAGTGCCCGCCAGGCCGGGCAGCAGGCGCCGGGAGGCGCGCGGCACGCACGCGCGAGTGCCGGTGCACCCGGAGACGGTGGCGCGGATCGAGCGGTCCATGGGCCCGCTCGGCACCGCGGCGATCACCGCCATGGACGAGCGCCTGCCCTGGTTCCGGAAGATGACCGCGGAAAACCGCTCGTGGCTCGGTCTTGTGGCGCAGGCGGGCATCGCGTCGTTCGTCGACTGGATCAAGCATCCGGAACGGATTCGTCCCGCCGCCACCGAGGTGTTCGGCACCGCCCCCCGTGAGCTGGCCCGTGCGGTGCGGCTGCAGCAGGCCGTGGAGATGGTCCGGGTCATCATCGACGTCGTGGAGAGCCAGGTCGACACCCTGGCGGCTCCCGGCGCCGAGACCGACCTGCGCGAGGCGGTCCTGGTGTACGCGCGGGAGATCGCGTTCAGCGCCGCCCAGGTGTACGCCAGGACCGCGGAGGCGCGCGGCGCGTGGGACGCGCGGCTCGAGGCCCTCGTCGTCGACTCGCTGGTGCGCGGCGAGCAGCAGGAGTCGCTGAACTCCTGGGCCTCGGCGCTGAACTGGTCCTCCTCCCCCGTCTCGGTGCTCGCCGGCACGATCGACGGCGACGACGCCGAGCCGGTCATCGACGAGCTGCGCGCCGCGGCAAGGCGGACACGGCTCGACCTGATCGCGGGGGTGCAGGGCGGGCGCCTCATCGTGGTGCTCGGCGGCACCGACGACCCGATGACCTCGGCGGAGAAGCTCGCCGGGCTGTTCGGGCCCGGTCCGATCGTCGTCGGCCCGTCCGTGCGCGACCTGCGCTCGGCGCACATGTCCGCCCGGGCGGCCCTGGCGGGGCTGCGGGTGGCACCCGCCTGGCCGGACGCGCCGCGCCCGGCAAGCTCTGACGAACTGCTGCCCGAGCGCGCGCTGGACGGCGACGCGGACGCGGTGGAGATACTCGTGACGCACGCCTACCAGCCGCTGCTGGCCGGCGGCACGGCGCTGCTCGACACGCTCACCACGTACCTGGAGCAGGGGTCGTCCCTCGAGGCGACGCGGCGGATGCTCTTCGTCCACCCGAACACGGTCCGCTACCGGCTGCGCCGGGTCACCGAGCTGACCGGGTATACCCCGGCCGACGGCCGGGACGGGTTCACGCTGTGGACCGCCATCATCCTCGGCAGGCTCGCCGCCAGGCGGGCGTAGCCAACCGCAATCCCCTGACGCTGCTGCACCACGATCGCGACTTCGCCACCATCGCCAGCGTGACCGGCCAGTACCTGCGCTGGTACGGTCCGGACTGAGGGACCATCGATGGTGACCGGGCGGTGACTGGATGGTGAACCCTCTTTGGAGGGTAGCTACAATAGTTCGACGCGGAAGTTCGTGAAGTTCGATATCCGGCTGGCGGGTGTCTACAGGGCAAGGTTGACAGTGTGCTCATCTTTACCGCGCCCGGTCAGGGCGCGCAGACCCCCGGTTTCCTGGCTCCCTGGCTTGAGCTGCCCGGTTTCGCCGAGCGACTCGGCGGCTGGTCGGAGCTCGCCGGACGCGACCTGATCAGGCTTGGCACGACCGGCAGCGCGGAAGAAATCACCGACACCTCCGTGGCGCAGCCGCTGCTCGTCGCTGCCGCGATCGCGGTCGCAGGCCTTCTGGGCGACGAACCCTCTTTTTTTTGCCCTGACACCCAAGGTTCCATGGGGGCGGAACCGCCAAAAAGAAGAGGGTTCGCGGACGCCGCCGCCGGGCACAGCGTGGGCGAACTCGCCGCGGCCGCGATCGCCGGGGTCACCTCCGCGGAGGACGCCATCCGGCTCACCCGGGTGCGCGGCGAGGCCATGGCAGCCGCCTGCGGCGCCGAGCCGACGGGGATGACCGCGGTGCTCGGCGGTGACGAGGCGACCGTGCTCGCCGCCATCGAAGCGGCGGGGCTCACGCCCGCCAACATCAACACCGCCGGGCAGATCGTCGCCGGCGGGACACTCGCGGAACTCGAAGCGTTCGCCGCCAACCCGCCCGCCGGGGGACGGCTGCGGCCGCTGCGCGTGGCCGGGGCGTTCCACACCAGGCACATGGAACCGGCCGTGGGCACACTTGCCGCCGCGGCGGCTGGCACCAGCGTCAAGGACCCCGCCATCACGCTGATTTCCAACAGGGACGGCGCCGTCGTCGCCTCCGGGGAGGACTGGATGGACCGCGTGGTCCGCCAGGTCGCCAACCCCGTCCGCTGGGACCTGTGCATGGCGACGATGTCCGCCATCGGCGTCACGGCGCTCATCGAACTGGTCCCCGGCGGGACACTGACCGGGATGGCCAAGCGGGCGCTGCCCGGCGTCGAGCTGCTCGCGATCAAGACCCCCGACCAGCTTGACGCCGCGCGGGCCCTCGTCGCGTCACACGCCACGTCGGTGAACCCAGATGCCGCCCCCGGCTCGGCACCCGAGTTGAAGAAGGAGTCCTGATCGTGGCAGGCGCCAAGATTCTCGCGTTCGGCGGGTACCAGCCAGACAAGGTAGTGACCAACGACGACCTCGCCAAGCTCGTCGACACCAACGACGAATGGATCAGGGCACGGGTAGGCATCCAGTCCCGCCGCGTCGCGCGTGACGACGAGACCGTCGCCGACATGGCCGAGGCGGCGGGCGCCAAGGCCCTGGCCGCCTCCGGGCTCGAGCCGGCCGACGTGGACCTGGTCATCGTGGCTACCTGCTCCCCCGAGGTGCCGCTGCCCAACGTGGCGGCGACCGTCGGCTACCGGCTCGGCATCCCCGCGCCAGGTGCCTACGACCTCAACGCGGCCTGCGCCGGGTTCTGCTACGCGATCAGCGCGGCGTCCGACGCGGTGCGCGCCGGGTCCGCGCGCAACGTGCTGGTGGTCGGCGCGGAGAAGATGACCTCGTGGATCGACTGGACCGACCGGTCGACCTGCATCATCTTCGCCGACGGCGCGGGCGCCGCCGTGGTGGGACCGACCGCGGACGACGAGCCGACCGGCATCGGGCCTGTCGTCTGGGGCTCGGCGGGCGACCAGGCGAACAAGATCACCGTCACCGGAGGGCGGAACGGCGCGCTGACCCAGGACGGGCAGGGCGTGTTCCGCTGGGCGACCACGGCCATCGCGCCGGTGGCGCTCGAGGCCTGCCACCGCGCCGGGGTGACGCCCGCCGACATCACGGCGTTCGTGCCGCACCAGGCGAACCTGCGGATCATCGAGGCGATCGCCAAGAAGCTTGGCATACCGCGGGAGCGGGTAGCCGACGACATCATCCACACCGGGAACACCTCGTCGGCGTCCATTCCGCTCGCGCTGGCGCGGATGGCCGAACAGGGGCGGCTGCAGCCGGGCACGCCCGCGCTGCTCGTCGGGTTCGGCGCAGGGCTCGCCTACGCCTCGCAGGTGATCACGGTACCCTAGCCGGGCCTGCCCACCGCCTGCTCCGGCCGGCGGACCAGGCGAAGACGCAAGAAACCCACCCAGAAGGAGAAAAAGTGACTGACCAGGAGATTCTCTCCGGACTCGCCGAGATCATCGAGGAGATCGCCGGCACGCCCGCCGATGAGGTGACCCCCGAGGCCAACTTCGTCGACGACCTCGACATCGACTCGCTTTCCATGGTCGAGATCGCCGTCGCGGCGCAGGACAAGTTCGGCGTCGAGATCCCCGACGAGCAGCTCAAGGACCTCAAGACGGTCCAGGACGTCGTCAACTTCGTCTCGAAGAACTCGTTACGGGCGCACACCCGAGCTGGGTTGGGTGACAGCCCTGATCCGCTGGGCCGGGCCTGACCTTGATCGCGGTTTCCGCGGTCAGGCCCGCCCTGCGGATATCGGGAGTTACGGCGGCCGTCTTCATGGCGGCAGCCGCGGGACAGGGGACGTCCCGGCGTAGAAAGACAACAACTGCGGAGGACAGCAGTGGGCAGCAACAACGATCGAGTGAGCGTCGTCGTCACGGGGCTCGGCGCGACCACGCCGCTCGGCGGCGACACCGCGTCGACCTGGTCGGCGATGCTCGCGGGGACCAGCGGCGTGCGCCGCCTGACCGATTCGTGGGTCGATGACCTGCCGGTCAAGATCGCCGCGCCCGCCGCCGTCGACCCGGCGGAGACCGTCGGCAAGCCGCAGGCACGCAAGATGGACCGCTACGAGCAACTAGCCCTGGTGGCCGCCCGTGAGGCCTGGACCGACGCGGGAGCGCCCGCGGTCGACCCGTACCGGCTCGGCGTGGCCGTCACCAGCGGCATCGGCGGCATCGGCTCCACGCTGACCGCCTACGACACGCTGCGGGACAGGGGCTGGAACCGTATCTCGCCGTTCACCGTGCCGATGCTGATGCCGAACGGCGCGGCCGGCTGGCTGAGCATCGAGTTCGGCGCCAAGGCGGGGGCGCACGCCCTGGTCAGCGCCTGCGCGTCCGGTGCCGAGGCGATCGGCTACGGCATCGACATGATCCGCTCAGGCCGCGCCGACGTGGTGATCGCCGGCGGCGCCGAGGCCGCGATCATGGCGCTGAACATCGGCGCGTTCGCCGTGATGCGCGCCATGTCCACCCGCAACGACGAGCCGGAGCGCGCGTCGCGCCCGTTCGACAAGGATCGCGACGGTTTCGTGCTCGGCGAGGGCGCGGGCGTGGTCATCCTGGAGTCGCTCGAGCACGCGCTCGCCCGCAAGGCAAGGATCTACGCGGTGGCTGCCGGGGCTGGGTACTCCTCTGACGCGCACCACATCTCGCTCGGCGCGCCGGACGGCGAGGGCGTCACGTTCGCGATCAACGCCGCGCTGCGCGACGGGGGGATCACCCCGAAGCAGGTGGTGCACGTGAACGCGCACGCCACCTCGACGCCTGGCGGCGACCCGCTCGAGGCCAAGGCCCTCCAGTCGGCGTTCGGCGACGACGCCGCTGGCGTGGTCGTCTCCGCGACCAAGTCGATGACCGGGCACCTGCTCGGCGGCGCCGGGGCGATCGAGAGCGTGGCGGCGATCATGGCGCTTGTCGACAGGACCGCGCCGCCGACGATCAACCTGGACAACCCGGACGACGACCTCGGCATCGACGTCGCCACCAAGGCGCGGACCCTTGAGCCGCGGGTCGCGGGTGCGCCGATGGCGGTGCTCAACAACGCGTTCGGTTTCGGCGGCCACAACGTGGCCCTCGCGTTCACCGAGTACCTGCCCGCCGAGTCGTAGCCTCGGCGCGAAGACGCGACAGCGCCCGGCATGTCGGACATGCCGGGCGCTGTCGCGTCTTTGACGTTTACAATTTCGGGATGCCGTCGCCGCCGCCGGCGGACGGGCCGGTGGGAGGCTCGTCGGAGGGCGGCGCCGGCTTTGCGTCGGGGGCAGGCTTGTCCTTGGCGGGCGGCGCAGGCGCCGTCTCCGCGGGCTCCGCCGTGGTCTGGGTGTCACCGCCTGCCGAGCCGCCGCGGGACTCGTCGATCAGCCCCTCGAGGCGCGGGCCCTGCAGGCGGCGGAACGTCCGGTGGGCGCGGGCGCGGTCCAGGATAGCGACCTCGAGGTTGGCCGCGGTCAGTTCCGGCTGGCTGCCGTTGGCCTGGCCGGGCGCGGCCGCCGCCGCCGGGGCGGCGAGCGCCGCCAGGGCGGCCGCGAGCGCCTCGGTGAGCGACATGCCGTCGGAGAAGCGCTCCTTGAGCGCCGTCGTCACCTGGTCGGCCTGGCCGCCGAAGGCGACGAAGCCTGGCTCATCGGACACCGAGCCGTCCCAGGAGATGCGGTAGATCTGGTCGCCGTCCGGCTTGGCGCCGACCTCCGCGACGACGATCTCCACCTCATACGGCTTGCCCGTCGGCTCGCTGAAGTTGGTGCCAAGCGCCTGGGCGTACCAGTTGGCGAGGCCGCGGGCGGTCACGTCGCCGCGGTCGAACTGGTAGCCGGTCACGTCCGCGTAGGTGACGCCGGCCTTGCGCAGCACCTCGTACTCGTTGTACCTGCCGACCGCGGCGAACGCGATCCTGTCGTAGATCTCGCTGATCTTGTGCAGCACGCTGGAGATGTTGGGGGTCACCAGCAGGATGCCGCCCGCGTACTGCACGACCACCGAGCTGCGGCTGCGCGCCACACCCTTGCGCGCGTAGTCGGCCTTGTCGCGCATCGACTGCTCGGGCGACACATAGAACGGCATGGACACCGCGGGCGCTCCTTGATCGGTCCTGGTGGGGAGGGTCGTTAGCTGGCAGTCAGCAGCGGGGCGGACGGGCCGTCAGGCGAGCGCATCCGGCCGTCGACCACCTGCTGGGCGTAGTCGGCGGACTCGGCGTCCGTCAGCCGGTGGAAGCCGTCGTCGGTGATGGTGGCGATGACCGGGAAGATCCGCCTGGTCAGGTCGGGCCCGCCGGTGGCGGAGTCGTCGTCGGCCGCGTCGTAGAGCGCCTGCACGCAGGCGAGCACCGCGTCGTTGACCGACATGTCGTCTGTGTAGAACTTCTTCAGCGCGGACTTGGCGAAGATGGAGCCGGATCCGATCGAGTGGAAGCGCTGCTCCTCCGAGGGGCCGCCCGCCACGTCGTAGCTGAAGATGCGCCCGGCGCCCCTGTCCTCGTCGTAGCCGACGAACAGCGGGATCATCGCCAGGCCCTGCATGGCGAGCATCAGGTTGTCGCGGATCATCTTGCCAAGGCGGTTGGCCTTGCCCTCGAGGGAGAGGGTGCGGCCCTCCATCTTCTCGTAGTGCTCGAGCTCGACGCCGAACAGGCGGATGAACTCAAGCCCGATGGAGGCGACGCCCGCGATCGCGATCGCGGAGTACTCGTCGGCGCGGAACACCTTCTCGACGTCCCGCTTGGCGATCATGTTGCCCATGGTCGCCCGGCGGTCGCCCGCCATGACCACGCCGCGCTCGCAGGTGGCCGCGACGATCGTCGTGGCGTGCGGCAGGTTCTTGAGCACGTCGGCTGCCGTGTCGGAGCCGGCTAGCGTGCCGAGGTCCCGCGCGGGCAGCAGGCCAGGGTCATACGAGGACAGGAACTGCGTAAAGGACGGGATCCGCGCCGCCATGAACGCCGCCTGGTCCCTCCCGGAACCGCTGGAAAAACCTCCCACGCCGCCGCCTCCCTGCTGATTTGGTTGTCCTTGAGCAGACACTACCGTCCGTTCGGCTCGGTATTGAACTCGGCGGCTTTCGCCTAGAGCTAACCGGCGATGACCCTTACTCGCCGCCCTTTTGGACGTACGAGCGGACGAACTCCTCGGCGTTCTCCTCGAGCACCTCGTCGATCTCGTCGAGGATCGAGTCCACGTCGTCGGAGAGCTTCTCGTGGCGCTCCTTGACCTCTTCTGTCGCGGCGGCCTGGTCTTCCTCGGTCTCCTCGGTGCGCCGCGTCGTCTGCCGCTGGCCACCGGTGTCCTTCGTCGCCATGTGCGATTCCTCCGTCCCTTCGAGGCGTTAGCCCCTCCACAGCTCCAACGTTATCCTCGCCCGCGATGTTGCCTTCCAATCCCCTTGATTTTCATCCTTTGGCGGACGGACGGGTCTTGCGGGGTTTTCCTGGCTTCCGGTAGCGCGTGACAGAAGGCATTTCGCCCTTGGCGGCGACTAAGTCGCCGGTCAGCGCCGCGACTAGGTCCGCGGCCGTCTTGCAGCGGTCGAGCAGGCCTCCAACGTGCGCCTTCGTGCCGCGCAGCGGCTCCAGAGTGGGCACCCGCTGCAGCGACTCGCGGCCGGGGATGTCGAAGATCACCGAATCCCAGGACGCGGCGGCCACCGAGTCGGCGTACTGCCGCAGGCAGCGGCCGCGGAAGTAGGCCCTGGTGTCCTCTGGCGGGTTGTCGATCGCCCAGACGATCGCGTTCTCGTCGGTCATCCGCTCCATGCGGCCACGGGCCGCGAGGCGGTTGTACAGGCCCTTCTCCTGCCGCACATCGGCGTACTGCAGGTCGAACAGCTGCAGCTTGGGTGCGTCCCAGCCCAGGCCATCGCGGCGGCGGTAGCCCTCGAGCAGCTCGAGCTTGGCCACCCAGTCAAGCTCGCGTGACAGCTGCATCGGGTCGTCGGCGAGCCTGGTGAGTACCGACTCCCAGCGGTCGAGCACGTCGAGGGTCATCGCGTCGGCGTCCGCCCCGTACCGGTCCTCGGTGTACTTGCGCGCCAGCTCCAGGTACTCGGTCTGCAGCTGGACGGCGGTCATCTTCCTGCCGTCCCGCAGCGTCACCAGGTACTTCAGCGACGGGTCGTGGGAGACCGCCCGCAGGTCGGCGACGGCCGCCTCCAGCGACAGGTCGCGGGGGAAGAACTTGTCCTCGATCATCGCGAGCACCAGCGCGGTGGTGCCCATCTTGAGGTACTGGGCCACCTCGCTCAGGTTCGCGTCGCCGAGGATTACGTGCAGCCGCCGGTACTTCTCCGGGTCGGCGTGCGGCTCGTCGCGCGTGTTGATGATCGGCCGCTTGAGCGTGGTCTCCAGGCCCACCTCGACCTCGAAGAAGTCGGCCCGCTGGCTGAGCTGGAACCCGGTGCCCCTGCCGTCCGCGCCGATGCCCACCCGGCCCGCGCCGCAGATCACCTGGCGGGTGACGAAGAACGGCGTCAGGTTCTTGACGATGTCGGCGAACGGCGTGCTGCGCCGCATGAGGTAGTTCTCGTGCGTGCCGTAGGAGACGCCCTTGTTGTCGGTGTTGTTCTTGTACAGCTGGATGGGATGCGAGCCGGGCACGGTTGCCGCCTTGGCCGCGGCCTCCGCCATGATCCGCTCCCCCGCCTTGTCCCAGATGACCACCGACAGCGGGTTGGTGCACTCGGGCGCGGAGTATTCCGGGTGCGCGTGGTCGACGTACAGCCGCGCCCCGTTGGTCAGGATGACGTTGGCGAGTCCCAGATCCTCATCGGTGAGCTGGGTGGAGTCCGCCGCCTCCCGGGCGAGGTCGAACCCGCGGGCGTCCCGCAGCGGGTTCTCCTCCTCGAAGTCCCACCGGGCACGGCGCGCTCGCGCGGCCGTTGCCGCCTGGTAGGCGTTGACGATCTGCGATGACGTCACCATCGCGTTGGCACCCGGCTGGCCCGGTACGGAAATGCCGTACTCGGTCTCGGTGCTCATGACCCGCAGCACGCTCATAGTTCTTCAGCGTAGTCCGGGCTGGCTGCATGTCGTTCCGTGTGACGCTCCTCAGAGAAAACCGAAGGCACCCTTGTCCGGGCGGGCGGGCCAGGTACGGGCCCGCCCGCGCGGACACCGGGGGACTACAGGTACTGGCCCGTGTTTGCCACCGTGTCGATGGAGCGGCCGGCCTCGGTGCCCTGCTTGCCGGAGATCAGGGTCCTGATGTAGACGATGCGCTCGCCCTTCTTGCCGGAGATGCGCGCCCAGTCGTCGGGGTTGGTGGTGTTGGGCAGGTCCTCGTTCTCGCTGAACTCGTCCACGCAGGCAGCGAGGAGGTGCGCGACCCTGATGCCCTTCTGGCCGGTCTCGAGGAACTGCTTGATGGCCATCTTCTTGGCGCGGGCCACGATGTTCTCGATCATGGCGCCGGAGTTGAAGTCCTTGAAGTACAGGACCTCCTTGTCGCCGTTGGCGTAGGTGACCTCGAGGAAGCGGTTCTCCTCGGACTCGGAGTACATCCGCTCCACGGTCCGCTGGATCATCGCCGCGACCGCCGCCGTCGCCGAGCCGCCGTGCTCCTTCACGTCGTCGGGGTGCAGCGGCAGCTCGGGGATCATGTACTTGGTGAAGATGTCCCCTGCCGCCTCGGCGTCCGGCCGCTCGATCTTGATCTTGACGTCCAGGCGGCCTGGCCGCAGGATCGCCGGGTCGATCATGTCCTCGCGGTTGGAGGCGCCGATGACGATGACGTTCTCCAGGCCCTCAACGCCGTCGATCTCCGACAGCAGCTGGGGGACGATGGTGTTCTCCACGTCGGAGGAGACGCCGGAGCCGCGGGTGCGGAAGATCGAGTCCATCTCGTCGAAGAACACGATCACCGGCATGCCCTCTGAGGCCTTCTCCCTGGCCCGCTGGAAGACCAGGCGGATGTGCCGCTCGGTCTCGCCGACGTACTTGTTGAGCAGCTCGGGGCCCTTGATGTTGAGGAAGAAGGACTTGCCCTCCGCGGGCTTGGTGCTGCCGTCGCCGGCCGCCGCCGCCTTCTCCGCCACCTTCTTGGCGAGGGAGTTCGCCACGGCCTTGGCGATGAGCGTCTTGCCGCAGCCGGGGGGGCCGTAGAGCAGCACGCCCTTCGGCGGGCGCAGGTGGTGCTCGCGGAACAGGTCCGCGTGCAGGTAGGGCAGCTCCACCGCGTCGCGGATCTGCTCGATCTGCGACGAGAGGCCGCCGATGTCGTGGTAGGAGATGTCCGGGACCTCTTCGAGGATGAGCTCCTCGACCTCGGCCTTGGGTATCCGCTCGTAGACGTAGCCGGAGCGTGGCTCGAGCAGCAGCGAGTCGCCGGCCCGCAGCACCTGGTCGAGCAGCGGGGCGGCGAGCCTGACGATGCGCTCCTCGTCGGCGTGCGAGATGACCAGGGCGCGCTCGCCGTCGGCGAGCACCTCCTTGAGCATCACGACCTCGCCCACGGTCTCGTATTCCTGGGCGATGACGATGTTGAGCGCCTCGTTGAGCACGACCTCCTGGCCGGGGCGCAGCTCTTCGAGCTCGACGTTGGGGCTGACGTTCACGCGCATCTTGCGACCGCCGGTGAACACGTCCGCGGTGTTGTCGTCGCGCGCGGCCAGGAAGATGCCGAAGCCGGACGGCGGCTGTGCCAGCCGGTCGACTTCCTCCTTCAGCGCGACGATCTGGTCCCTGGCTTCGCGCAGCGTTGACGCGAGCCGCTCGTTCTGTGATGTCACCGAGGTCAGGGATGCCTCGGTCTCGCGGAGCCGTTCCTCTAGAAGACGGACCTGACGCGGTGAATCGGCCAGGCGCCTACGCAACACTGCGATCTCCTCATCGAGGAAGGAGATCTGTGCGGTAAGGCTGCTCACCTCATCCTCGTGCCGCGAAGCCCGTCCACTCTCGTCCCTTGCTGCCACGGCCCTCACCTCCTCCCGGGGAGTATGAAACTTAACTCGACCTTACCTACCTCGGGGTCTTTCCTAACATCCCAGCGCGTGTTCGGTTGGTGACTGTAACCGTTTCCGCGCAAGAAACCGCAGGGTAACGAAGGGTTGTCAGCACAGAGTTATGTAATGATTGCGTAGAGTAATTATTCACGCGGTAGACGGCCCGGCGTCATCCGGCTGCAGCGCGCCGGCCTCAGGGAATGCACCGGCGTCTAGGTTGTCCTGCGGAAGGGCGGGTGCCGTCTCCGGGTGGGCGCCCTTCGCCGGCCTGCGGCGCCGGGCCGGCGCGGTCACGCCGCTCGCCAGCCGGCGCGCGGTGACGAGGAACCCGGTGTGCGCGATCATCCGGTGGTCGGGCCGCACCGCGAGGCCGTCGACGTGCCAGCCGCGGTACAGGGTCTCCCAGGCGGCGGGCTCGAAGAACCCGCCGTGCGACCGCAGTTCCTCGACCACGCGCGACAGCTGCGTCGTGGTCGCCACGTAGCAGCAGATCAGGCCGCCGGGAATAAGGGCGCGCGCGGCACGTTCGACGTTCTCCCACGGGGCGAGCATGTCGAGGATCACCCGGTCGAAGGTGCCGCTGTCTTCCGGGGGGACGCCCCCGTCTTGCGGCTCGCCAGGCTCGGGCTCGTCGGGGTGGAGTCGGGAGTAGACCGCACCCGTTGGGAGTGACGGGTCGAGTGCTACCCGCGCGGACAGTTCGCCGGTGACCAGCCGCCACCAGGCGGGGACCTCTCCGAAGTATTTCCTGACGTTCTCGCGGGCGATCTCGGCAAAGTCCGGGCGTGCCTCGAAGGACACGAGCTCGCCGTCCGGGCCGACCGCCCGCAGCAGCCAGCAGGACAGGGCGCCGGAGCCCGCGCCCGCCTCCAGGACCCTGGCGCCCGGGAATACGTCGGCGTAGGCGAGGATCTGCGCCGCGTCCTTCGGATACACGATCGTGGCGCCGCGCTTCATCGCGAGCGTGAAGTCGGCGAGCAGCGGGCGCAGCGCCACGTAGGCGGTGCCGCTCGATGCGGTCACCACCGACCCCTCCGGGCTGCCGATGAGGTCGTCGTGGCTCAGCGAGCCGCGGTGCGTGTGGAACGTGCCGCCCGCCTGCAGGACGATCTGGTGCATGCGACCCTTGGGGTCGGTGAGCTGCACCTGGTCACCGGCGCTGAACGGTCCTCGCTGGGTTCTTGCCTTCACCCGGCTTAGGTTACTGGGGATAACACCCCGGCGAACACCTGGTCGAGGTCGCGCGCCGCGAGCACGCCAGCCACCTCGCCCGACGGCTCAACGAGCAGGTACTCGCTGGCCGGCGAGCGGCGGATCGCGTCGAGCAGCGCCATGCCCTGCAGGTCGGCGCTGAGGATCACGCCGGGGTCGATGGACCGCGCCATCGACCCCGCGTCCACCCAGGGCCTGCGCTGCGGCGGCGTGGCCATCACGGCGGCCTCGTTGACGATCGCTATCGGCTTGTTGTCGTGGTCCACCACGACGACCGCGCGGGCCTTCGCCTCGTCCGCCTGCCTGATCGCCTCGGCGAGCGGGGTGCTGGCGGGGACGGAGATGGCCTTGCGCGCCAGGCGGCGTGCCTGCAGTGCGGGCAGCCGCTCGCGGAACCTGGTGGCCTTGATGGACTGGCTGGCGCCCGTCCACATGAACGCGGCGATGACGACCACCCACACCATGCTCACTAGGTCGCCGCCGGCCAGAGCGCCGGAGAAGAACGGGATCGCGAGCAGCGCGATGGCCAGCACGCGGCCCACCCACGCGGCCGCGATGGTGGCCGTGCCCGGCTTGCCCGTCACCTTCCAGACGACGGCGCGCAGCATCCGGCCGCCGTCAAGCGGCAGTCCAGGCAGCAGGTTGAAGACGCCCACGATGATGTTGGCCACCATGAGCTGCCTGATCAGGGCGCCGGTCACGCCGTAGGGCGCCACCTGGGACAGGCCCCAGCCGAGCGCGCCGAGCGCGAGCGACAGCGCGGGGCCGGCGCCGGCCACGGCGAACTCGCGGCCGGGAGTCGGCGCCTCCCGTTCGATCTCCGAGACGCCGCCGAGCGGGTACAGCAGAATGCGGCGGACCGGCAGGCCGAAGCCGCGCGCCACGATCGAGTGGGACAGCTCGTGCACGAGCACGGAGACGTAGAGCAGCACCACGAACGCGGCGGCGACGATGTACCTGGTGTTGCCGTAGATCGAGGTGCTCAGGTCATTGGCGTAGATGATGATGAAGACGCCGGCGATGATGAACCAGTACGGCGACACGTACACGGGGATGCCGAATGGCCGCGCCACGATGATGCCCTGCTGCCCGCGGCCGGCCCGCCCTTGATCGGACTGCGCCTGCTCCGGCTGCTCCTCCTGGCCACTTGCCACACCCCCGATGCTACGTGCATCCGGCGACAGCGCGCGTCCGTGTCCCGCCGCGTCTTTGTGCGTGCACGGACCGTGGTCGGCCGCTTACGCCGCGCACGCTGCGCCGCAGGCGCAGCCCGTGGTCCGGCGCGGGCCGACCCGTGGTCCGCCGCTGACGCGGCCCGGTGCGGGCGGAAGACGCGCATAATGTCGGCGGGCTGCCCTACGGTTACGGTGTGGACATCGACGGTGCGGACATCGACAAGGCGGACGGCCCGGCCGACGGCGCAGGATCCGGGGATAGGCCCGCCTCGCTCTCGCCGTCACGGGCGTCGGACTTCATGACCTGCCCGCTGCTTTACCGGTTCCGGGTGATCGACCGCATACCCGAGCCGCCGACACCCGCCACAGCGCGCGGCACCCTGGTGCACGCGGTGCTTGAGCGGCTGTTCGACAGGCCGGCCGCCGAGCGCCTGCCCGCGGCGGCCGCGGAAATGCTCGAGCCCGAGTGGGTGCGGCTGTGTGCGGATGATCCCGGTCTCACCGCGCTGCTGTCCGATGATGAGGAACGGGTGCGCTTCCTCGCCGACGCCCACACGGCCCTGACGGGCTACTTCAGGCTCGAGGACCCGCGGCGTCTCGAGCCTGCGGAGCGCGAGTGGTACGTGGAGGCGGAGCTGGCGTCCGGCCTGCGGCTGCGCGGCTATGTCGACAGGCTCGACATCTCCGCGGCGGGTGACATCCGGGTCGTCGACTACAAGACGGGCAAGGTGCCGCTCGAGGCGTACGAGGCGAGCGCGCTGTTCCAGATGAAGTTCTACGCGCTGGTGATCTGGCGGCTGCGCGGTGTCATCCCCCGGATGCTGCAGCTCATGTACCTGTCGGGCGACGGCGAGGTGCTGCGCTACTCCCCCGACGAGGCGGACCTGCGGGCGACTGAGCGCAAGCTCGAGGCGCTGTGGGCGGCCATCACCCGTGCGAAGGAGACCGGCGACTGGCGGCCGCGGCCGTCGCGGCTGTGCGATTGGTGCCGGCACAAGGCGCTGTGCCCCGAATTCGGCGGCACGCTGCCGCCCCTGCCCGCAGGCGTGCCCGCGCAGCACGCGTCCGCGGTGGGCTGAGCTCCCCGCCGCCCGCCCGCCCACGCGCGGCTGGTGTCGTTGGCGGCCCGCGTTGGCGTCGCGGGAAAGCAGTGATCCTCCGGAAATTCGTTTGACAGCGCGAGATTACTCTCATGAAACTAATCTCATGAACCTGACGCGGTTGATGGCGCTCGGCGTCCTGGTGCGGAGCGGGCCGTCGCACGGGCACCACATCCGCCGGATCGCCGAACTCACCGACGTGGGCGAGTGGGGCGGCGTGTCGGTCGGCGCGCTGTACAGGGAGCTGCGCGCGATGGAGCGCGAGGGCCTGGTGGAGGCGGCGCGGACCGAGCGGGTGGGAAACCGGCCGGAGCGGACCGTGTACGCGATCACCGAAGAGGGGCAGCTTGAGCTGTCGGCGCTGCGCGAGCAGGCGATCAAGCCGCTGTTCTCCTCGCACGACCCGCTCGGCGTGGCGCTGCTCTTCGCCGCGGACGGGGTAGACCGGGCGGACCTGCGCCGGACCCTGCGCGCCAGGCGGGGCATGCTGGCGATCTGGATCGCCGAGGTCGCCGCCGAGCGGGAGCAGCTGCTGCGCAAGGGATACATCAGCCCGCTCGCGGCGTCCGTCATGCGCCGCGCGATCGTGCACGTCGAGGCGGAAATCCGCTGGCACGACGAGATTGACGCGGAGCTCGCTGGCGCGGGTACCGAGGCGGAAGTCGCCGCTGGCGGTGCCGTCGCCGATACGCCAGCAGGCGACCAGACTCCGGGCGGGGGTAACGCGTAGCAGCAACCCGTTCGGAAACATCGAGATAGTACTTGAACTACTTGAGATATTACTTGATAATGGCCACAGTCCCGCGCACGCGGGCGCCCGCGGCGACGGCCAGGAGGGGAACCACAATCATGGCAATCATCGAGGCCAGGGGCCTCGCCAAGGACTTCACCAGCCGCAAGCGCACCGTGCACGCGGTGCGCGGCGTCGACCTGACGGTGGAGGAAGGCGAGATCGTCGGCTTCCTCGGACCGAACGGCGCCGGCAAGACCACGACGCTGCGCATGCTGAACACGCTGCTGCGGCCGACCGCGGGCACCGCGACGGTGGCCGGCGCCGACCTGCTGCGCAACCCGCTTGAGGTGCGCAAGCGGATCGGCTTCGTGCCGCAGGCCATCGGTCAGACGCAGGGCGGCACCACGGACACTAACCTGGTCATCGAGGAGCTACTCGACCAGGGCGCCGCCTACCGGATCGGCAAGGCGGAGACCGCGCGCCGCGCCGCGCAGCTGATCGAGCAGCTCGACCTGGGCGGGCTCGACCAGCGGCTCGTGAAGACGCTGTCCGGCGGGCAGCGGCGGCGGCTCGAGATCGCGATCGGCCTGGTGCACCAGCCGTCGCTGGTGTTCCTCGACGAGCCGACCACCGGGCTCGACCCGCAGTCGCGGTCGAACATGTGGGAGCACATCAGGCGCATCAGGTCAGAGCTCGGCACCACGGTGTTCCTCACCACGCACTACCTGGACGAGGCGGACGCGCTGTGCGACCGGCTGTTCGTCATCGACCGCGGCGTCACCGTGGCGGTCGGCACGCCGGACGAGCTGAAGCGGCGGGTGTCGGGTGACGTGGTGACGCTGCGCGTCAACGGGCAGCTGCCCGCCGCCCGCGCGCTGCTCGCCGAGCAGCCCGTGGTGCAGGAGATCGCGGTCTCCGACGGCGAGCTGCGGCTCACCGTCGAGCACGGCGAGGAGGCGCTGCCGGTGCTGCTGCGGGTGCTCGACGGCGCGGGCATCACGATGAGCGCGATCAGCCTGGCGCGGCCAACGCTCGACGACGTGTTCCTGACGCTGACCGGGCGGTCGCTGCGCGACGACTCGGCGAGCGCGGGAGGCGGGCAGGACAAGGCAGAGGGCGAGCTGGCCGGCGCCGGCGCTCGCACCGGGAACGGGGAGTAACAGATGAGGTTCATCGAAGACACGCTGTTCGTGTTCCGCAGGCAGATGCGGCTTATCCTGCGTAACCCGGCGTTCCTCACCATCGGGCTGCTGCAGCCGATCCTGTACCTGGTGCTGTTCGGCCCGCTGCTGACCAGGCTGCCGGCCGGCGCGCTGAGCGGCGGGTCCGGGTCCGGCGGCACCGCGGAGGCCTACCGGTTCTTCGTGCCTGGGCTGCTCATCCAGCTCGCGCTCTTCGGCTCGACGTTCGTCGGGTTCGCGATCATCTCCGAGTGGCGAGCTGGGGTGATCGAGCGGTACCGGGTCACCCCGATCTCCCGGCTCGCGATCCTCACCGGCCGGGTGCTGCGCGACGTGGTGGCGCTGATCGCGCAGTCGCTTGTGCTGATCCTGGCCGGCGTCGCCTTCGGGCTGCGCGCGCCGCTGCCTGCGCTGCTGCTGTCGTTCGTGTTCATCATCCTGGTGGCGACCGGACTCGCCTCGGTGTCCTACGCGGTCGCGCTGCTGCTGAAGAGCGAGGACGCGTTCGCGCCGCTGATCAACTCGGTTGTGGTGCCGCTCGTCCTGCTGTCGGGCATCATGCTGCCGATGACGCTCGGTCCCGGCTGGCTCCAGGGATTCGCGCGGATCAGCCCGTTCCGCTACATCATCGACGCGATGCGCGAGGCGTACGCCGGTCAGTACTGGAACGCGATCATGATCGAGGGGCTGTGCGTGGCCGTGGGCACGGCGGCGGTGTTCCTGTGGCTGGGCTCGCGGGTGTTCGTCCGTGAGAACGCTTAACGTCCAGAACGCCGCGATGGCCGACCACCCCTGGGGTGGCCGGCCATCGCGTTCTTGCCCGGTGCCGCGCGGGCCCGCACGGGCCCGCCCGCCCCGGCAGCCGGGCTAGTTCTGCCGATCCTCCGGTGCCGGGGCCGCCTCGGCCGCAGCCACGGCCACGGCTTCCTCGGCTTGCTCGACCTCGATCTCTTCGGCCGTGACGCCGACGTCGACCGCTGCCGCGATGTCGGCCCGCACCTGCGGGAAGTGGCACGCGACGAAGTGGTCTTCCTTCTTGAGATCGAGCAGCGGCACGACGTCACGGCACAGCTGCTTGTCCGTCTCGCTGAGAATCTGTCGGTACTTCGGGCAGCGCGTGTGGAACACGCACCCGCTGGGCGGGTTGATCGGGCTCGGCAGGTCGCCGACGAGCAGGATGCGCTCGCGTCGCGACTCCTTCTTGGGATCGGGCACCGGCACGGCCGACATGAGCGCGTGCGTGTACGGGTGCATCGGTGTCGAGTAGAGGACGTCACGGTCGGTGAGTTCCATGATCTTGCCGAGGTACATCACGGCGACGCGGTCGGCGATGTGGCGCACCACCGACAGGTCATGCGCTACGAAGATGTAGGTGAGGTTGAAGTCGTTCTGCAGGTCTTCGAGCAGGTTGACGACCTGGGCCTGCACCGACACGTCGAGCGCTGACACCGGCTCGTCGCAGACGATCAGTTTCGGCTTGAGCGCGATGGCGCGGGCGATGCCGATCCGCTGCCGCTGGCCACCGGAGAACTCGTGCGGATAGCGGTTGTAGTGCTCGGGGTTGAGGCCGACGCGTTCCATGAGGCCCTGCACCTCGGCCTTGACGCCCTTCTCGGTCTTGGCCTTCTGGATGCGGAACGGTGCGCCGACGATCGTGCCGATCGTGTGCCGCGGGTTCAGCGACGAGTAGGGATCCTGGAAGATCATCTGGATGTCGGTGCGCAGCGCGCGCATGCGCCGGCGCGAGTACCGGGCGATGTCGTGGCCCTCGAACATGATCGAGCCGGCCGTGGGCTCGAGCAGCTTCGACAGCATGCGGCCCGTCGTCGACTTGCCGCAGCCCGATTCGCCGACGAGGCCAAGCGTCTCACCGGGGGCGACCGAGAACGAGACGCCGTCGACGGCCCGCACCGCGCCGATCTGCCGCTGGATCAAGATGCCCTGCCGGATCGGGAAGTGCTTCTTGAGGTCGTTGACCGCGAGCAGGGCGTCGGGACGGGCCGCAGCGGGGTGCACGCCGTCCGCTTCGGCTTCCGTTCGCGCAGTCTTGCTCATTGTCAGGTTCTCCTAGCTAGAGGGTAGGCGCGATCTCGGTGGAGAAGATCTCGCTGCGCTGGCGCGCAGCGATGTGGCAGCGCGCGCGATGGCCGGTGGCGTCGACGTCCTCGAGGTCGGGGTGCACCGTCGTGCACGCCTCCCCAACCCGATCCCGGAAGCGGCAGCGCGGGTGGAACACACAGCCGCGCGGGACCTGGATCAGCGACGGCGGCGTGCCCGGGATCGGACTGAGCCGCGCTTGCCTGGTGCGGTCCATGCGCGGCATCGAGCCGAGCAGGCCCCAGGTGTAGGGCATTTGCGGGTTGTAGAAGATGTCGTCCGCCGAACCCTGCTCGACGCACTGCCCGCCGTACATGACGACGACGGTCTCGCACGTCTCGGCCACGACGCCCAGGTCGTGCGTGATGAGGATGATCGCCGAGTTGAACTCGTGCTGCAGGTCCTTCATCAGCTCGAGGATCTGTGCCTGGACCGTCACGTCGAGCGCGGTCGTCGGCTCGTCGGCGATGAGCAGCTTCGGGTCGTTCACGAGTGCCATCGCGATCATCGCGCGCTGGCGCATACCGCCAGAGAACTGGTGCGGGTAGTCGTCGAAACGCTTGTCGGGGTTGGGGATGCCGACCCGGTCCAGCATCTCGATCGCTCGCCGGTGCGCGATGGCCTTGCTCACCTTGTTGTGCTGGCGGTACGCCTCGACGATCTGCCAGCCGACGGTGTAGAGCGGGTGCAGCGACGACAGCGGATCCTGGAAGATCATCGACATCTCGTTGCCGCGCAACGCCCGCATGTCGCCTTCGCGCATGCGGACGAGTTCCTTGCCCTCGAACCAGATCTCGCCGGAGACCTGCGCCGACGAGCCCTTGTGCAGGCCGAGGATGGCCTGGCTCGTCACCGACTTGCCCGAGCCCGACTCGCCGACGATGCCAAGGATCTGGCCACGTTCGAGGTCGAACGATAGGCCGTCGACCGACTTGACCACACCGTCCGTGGTGGGGAAGTGCACACGCAGATCGCGCACGGACAGGAACGCCGACGGAGCCTCGGTCTCGAGGTGCACGTCGATGGCCGGTTGCGGTTGCATAATCAGTTCTCCTCGTCGGTTGGTCGTCAGCTCAGGCGCACGCGCGGGTCGACGAACGCGTAGAGGATGTCGACGACCAGGTTGGCGAGGACGAGGGCGAAGGCGGCAATCAGCGTGACGCCCATGATCACCGGCAGGTCGTTCTGCCGGATCGACGTCACCGACAGCCAGCCGAGGCCACGCAGGTTGAAGACCGTCTCGGTGATGACGGTGGAGCCGATCAACTGGCCGAGGTCGATACCGAAGATAGTGACGATCGGCGTGAGCGCGGCGCGCAGACCGTGCCTCACGACGACGGTGTGCCACGGTAGGCCCTTCGCGCGAGCGGTGCGGATGAAGTCCTCACCCATCGTCTCGAGCATGCTCGCGCGGGTGAGCCGGGCGTAGAGGGCCGCGAAGAGGAACGCGAGCGCGACCCAGGGCAGGATCATGCTCTCGAGCCACTGCGGCGGATTGCTTGTGAGGCTCGCGTACGCGGGGTTTTTCAGCCATTTCAGCTGGTACTCGAAGACCAGCAGCAGCACAGGGCCGGTGAAGAAGATCGGCAGCGACACGCCGCCGAGCGCCAGCGTCATGCCGATGCGGTCCATGATCGATCCGGGGCGCAGGCCGGACAGGGTGCCAATGAGCACGCCACCGAACAGCCACAGCGCCCCGGCGCCGACCGCCAGGCTCAGGCTGACCGGCAGTGCCTGCCATATCAGCGAGCCGACGGCCGTGTTCTGCACGAACGAGTAGCCGAAGCACGGTGCGTTGCAGTAGACGTTCGAGGTGCCGTCGGTCAGTGACTGACCGAAGAGGATGCCGTGCAGCCAGTGCCAGTACTGCTGGTACCACGGCAGGTCGAAGCCGAAGCGGTGCTCGAGCAACTTGAGCTGCAACGAGCCCGGCCTGGCCGTGATCTTGCCGGTGTAGTAGTAGACCGGCGAGGTGTGTGACAGGAACGGCGCGAGCTGGAAGATCACGAACGTGATGAAGCTCACGACGATCAGCACCACGACGGCGCCGAGGCTTCTGCGGATGATGAACCGGATCATGTGCTGGTGGACGTTCGCGGTGGGCCCGGAGTACCCGGGCCCACCGCGAAGCGTCTTACCTTCCTTTCGTCCTAAGGACGTCTGCTGATCAGCTGACGCCCGCGTTGACGAAGTCGTAGATGCCGAACGCGAGAGCGTTGTCGCTGGTCACGTTCGTCATCTGCGGGTTGCGGTAGTACAGGGTCTTCTCGTAGAGGACCGGCAGGTAGGTCCCGCTCTGCGCAATCGCGTTGTTCAGGCTCTCCCAGTCGGCCTCGGTGGCCTTGCCCGCCGGGGCCTCGTCGAGAACCTTGTTCACCGTGGGGTCGTTCAGGCTCGCGTAGTTCGAGTTACCGGTCGGCACGATCGCGTTGCCGTTGGTGATCGACTGGAAGAACCCGACGCCCGTCGGGAAGTCAGCACCCCAGCCGGCGATGGCGATGCCGATGCCCTGGTTCTTGAGGTTCTGCGGCGAGCCGATAAAGGTGCTGTAGTACGACGCGCTGTCGTGGGTGTCCGCGGTTATCTGAATGCCGACCTTGGCCAGCGCCGCTTGCTCGACTGCGAACGCCGCGGCGGCGTGACCGCTCGGCGTTCCGTAGGCCATCTTGGTGCTGAAGCCGTTCGGCTGCCCGCACGCGGCGAGTTCCGCCTTGGCCTTCACGTCGTCACCGGTGTTGTCCGCGCCCGACGGGAACGGGTTGAAGCCGGCCTTGTAGCCCGAGATGCCGGGAGGCGCCATGCCGCCGGCCACATCACCGGCAACCGTGCCACCGTAAGCCCGGACGAAGCCGGCCTTGTCAAACGCGTAGAAGATCGCGAGGCGGCAGTGCAGGTTCGGGATCACGGACGGGATGACCGCCATGTACCTGGTGGCCGCCGCGACCGGGTCGTCGGCCTGGGCCTTGAGCGTCGGGTTGCTGAGGATCTGCGCTTGGAACTCGGCCTGCACACCGGAGTCAGCCCTGGCGTCGGCGGTGCCCGCCGCGAGCTTCTTGTCGATGTCGACCGGGTCCGTGTCAACCGTGAGGTCGACCTCGTTCGCCAGCGGGTGCCTGATCGTGTCGGTGGCCTGCGACCAGTCGGGGTTGCGCACGAAGATGATGCTCTTGTTCGGCACGTACGACTTGATCATGAACGGGCCGGACGACAGCGGGTGCTTGGTGTAGGTCGCGCCGGTGAAGCCCGCGCCACCCTCGACCTTGTATGGCACCGGTGCCGACGCGGACATCGCCATCAGGTAGTTGAAGTCGGCGTTCGGGCCCGTCAGGTTGAAGGTGATGGTGGTGTCGGTCGTGGTGATCCCGACGTTATTGTCACCGTTCTTGTACGGACCCGCGTAGTTCTTCGGAGCCTTGATGCCCGTGGTGAAGTACGAGTACGGGCCGCCGTTGATGACGTCGGTCGCCCACAGGCGCTCGACGCCGTACTTGACGTCCTTCGGCGTGATCGGCGTGCCGTCGCTGAACTTGAGGCCCGACTTCAGCGTGTAGGTCCACTGGGTGTAGTCGGCGTTGTGGGTGCCCATGTCGGTGGCCAGGTCGGGTGCGAGAGTGAACTTCGTACCGTTGAGCACGCTGTAACCGATGAGCGAACGGGTGAACAGCCGCTGCATGTTCCAGCACCAGCCGTAGTACGTGCGCTGCGGGTCCCACGAGTCGCAGTCCGACCCCGCGAGCAGCTGGAGCGTGCCACCGGTCTTCGTCGATGCGTTCACGATGTTGTCGGCCGCGGCGTTGTAGGCAGCGGTAGTGGTGTTGCCACTGCCACTGCTGCCGCTGCTGCTTGGTGTCGAACTACTACTGCTGCTTGGTGTCGAGCCACCGGCGGCCGACGACGTCGTGCTGCTGCTACAGCCACCGATCACCATGGCTGCGGCGACGACGCCGATCGCGGCGGACACCATACGGTGCCGTTTCATCAGCTGCACTTGATTCTTCTCCTGTTGTATGGTTCCTGGCCGAGCTGGGGAGCGACGGCCATCCCGGCGGACTGCCGGACTGCTGCCAGGGCTTACGCCGCGGCCGGGTTCGTGGACGAGCTGGGCGGGATCGCCGGGCTCATCGGGTGGACTTGGGATCGAGGGCGTCGCGCAATCCGTCGCCGAAGAGGTTGAACGCCATGACCGCGATGAAGATCGTGAGGCCCGGAGCGACGAGGTAGGTCGGGTCGATCTCGAAGTAGCTGCCGGCGTCGCTGAGCATCTGACCCCAGGACGCGGTCGGGTACGTCACGCCGACACCAAGGAACGACAGCCCGGCCTCACCGAGGATGTAATTGGGAATCGTCAGGGTGGTGTACACGAGGATCGGGCCGACGAGGTTGGGCATGATCTCGCGCGTCATGATGCGGAAGTTCGACGCACCGAGACTTCGCGCGGCGTCGACGAACTCCTTCTCGCGCAGCGAGAGCACCTGGCCGCGCACGATGCGGCCGATGTAGGGGAAGCCGAAGAAGCCGAGGACGAAGATGATCACGCCGAAGCGCAGCGGGACTCCGGTCAGACCGAGGAACGACGGCACGATCGAGAACACGCTCAGCAGCGCGATCGAGAACAGCAGCGTGGGGAACGCCAGCAGCATGTCCATCGTCCGGGCGATCACCGTGTCGCGCCAGCCGCGGGCGTAGCCCGCGATGAGGCCAAGCGAGACGCCGAGCACCAGCGACAGCAGCGTCGCCAGCGATGAGATGATCAGCGAGGTCCGGGCGCCGTAGAGGAGGCCCGCGAGGACGTCCTGACCGAGCACCGGCGTGAGGCCGAGCCAGTGATTACCGCTAGCTCCGCCGAACGGGCCGACGGGCATCGTCGTCGTCTGGTCGAGCAGATTCGGGCTCTGCGTCTTCCAGTCGTAGCCGTACAGCGCGCTCAACTGCCCGGCGAACACCGCGATGAGGGCGAGCAGGAGGCAGATGACGCCGCCCGCCATCGCGACCTTGTCCTTCTTGAGGCGCCGCCACGCGATCTGCCACAGGGAGCGACCCTCGATCGCCTTGACCTCGCCGAGAGGTTCGGCCGGGGCTGGTGACCCGCTGACGACGACCTCAAGTTCTCCGCCAGACAACGACACGTGAGTAAGCCTCCTTCATGGGCAGCGGGTGCATCTGTGGTGCACGGCTACGACATGCCTGCGTGAGCCCCAGGGGTTGCCCGCTGCATCCGCGTTCATCACCTTAGACATGAGTTGCGCGGGGTAAAGATATCGTCTCGAAGTGTTGTGTTTTCGTGATCCGGTCGAAACGGGAAGGAAACGGGTGATTCCTCCCGGTCGGAGTGACCAGCGCCAACGTCGCGGCTGCGTCCTCCCATCGGCGCGGCGATGCGCCTGGGGGATCTAGACATGAGCATGTGGCACGTTCCTCTTGGTGTTCAGTCGACGCGCTGGGGCGTGAGGCAGCCAGTGAGCGACCTCGCCCCCAGCGATCACTGCCTAACAGGAGATTCTGCGTTACGCCCGGACTAATCCATACCAAATCGAAGGCTGTGGCTTGATTGTGATGTAAATCGTCCTTGATGGCCACATGCGGTAACAGGAACGTTACATCGGAGGCAACGTCTGGCAAACTATGGTTTTGCTGAAGAATCTGAACCTTTTCTGAAGGTTTCACGGACGGTAACCGCCCGAGAAAGGCGGCCGTGTCGCCTTTCTCCGGCGTGCCGAGCGACTTGGCCAGCGCGTCGTTGATGCCGGCAGAGCCGTTATTCGCGGCATTTCTGGTAATGCTAACGATGTCAAAGGGACATGCGCGGCAGCGCGTGCGCAAGGTCCGATGAGTCGCACGACGCGGGCCACGGACCGATCCGCGGGGCCTGCCGCGGCATGCGAGCAGGGTGGCGGTTACGCACTGTCACACCCCGAACGGGTGCCGCGTTAGAGGCCGCGCTTGCGGAGGATCTCCTCGATGTCCTTCATGTCGTCATCGACAGGCGCGGACTTGCGCGATGGCTTCGCCGGGGCGTTCGCGGTACCGCGCTCCGCGGGAACCGGTGTGCGGACATCGGTGGCCAGCGCACGGGTGGCCTGGTCAGCGGACCGCGACCGGGGGGCGATCTGCGGCGCGGTCGGCCTGCCCTCGGCCTCGTCCTTGCGGGCACCGCGGGCGGCGCGGCGCGCCTCCCGCGACGCCCTGCGGCGCTGCCTGCCGCCAGCGGCGAGGAACAGCGCGACGGCGAGGCCGGTGAGGCCGATGCCCGCCCACTTTTCCGGAGAGAACACGAAGCCGGTGCCGAACTGGCCGATCGCGACCCCGACCTTCCACAGCATCTCGATCGCGCCCGTCATGAGGGCGGCGACCGGCAGCAGCGAGAAGGCCACGACCATCATGGCGGGCCGAAGTCCCCTGCGCTGGTAGGTGATGTAGCTCAGTATGAGGCCGAGGATGGTCAGTCCCACGGTGAGCGGGACCCAGGCGAAACTGCTATAGCTCATGACGGCGCCTCCCTGCTCTCTCCATCGTGACATATCTCGAGTGATGCACGGAACGTCGGCGCACCGCCCGCCGGGCCGAACTTCTTGCTGTTATCTTCGCTTTTGTCCCCTGCTACCAACTCTGGGCGTCTTGTGCCAGGTCACGAAGGGTGCCGAGGCTGACGTCGCGCAGCGACCCGACGATGAGCCGGCCGGGCGCCTCGGGCATTTCGCCGAAAGACGGGACGGCGACGACCCGGCAGCCGGCCGCGGTGGCGGAGGCGGCACCGTTCGGCGAGTCCTCAAGGGCCACGCACCTGGCGGGATCCACGTCGAGCAGCTTGGCGGCGAGCAGGTAGGGCGCGGGGTCCGGTTTGGTCACCGGGACGTCGTCCCCGGTCACCGTCACGGGGAAACTAATGCCCGTGCTCGCGAGCACCGCCTCGGCCAGCGGCCGCTCCGAGGAGGTGACCAGGGCATATGGCAGCCCGGAAGCCGCCACCTCAGCGAGCAGCTCGCGCACGCCAGGCATCACCGTCACCCGTCCCGCGGCGGCGCGCTCCAGCATGCCGTCCGTCATCCACCGGGCGACCGTCTCCGCGGGCGCCGGCTTGGTGGCCTTGCCGAGCAGGTAGCTGACCGTGCGGGGCATGGAGCCGCCGAGCAGCTGTTTCTGGTCCTCGTGGGTCCACGGCGCGCCGAGGCGGCCCATCACCTCGATCTCGGTCTCGAACCAGAGCGGTTCGGTGTCCACGAGCAGCCCGTCCATGTCGAACAGCACCGCCGCGAGCCCATCCGTCACGTCATACTCCCCAAGCCAGTCACGCCTTTTGCCTGGCCGCCGCGCGGCCCCTCCCTATGATCGCCGGCCGGGCGGCGCGACAGCCCCGCTTCTTGCTGTTATCGCGAGGAAGAGTGGCGGGGTGAAGATCATTACCAAAATGCCCTTGCTGTTGCCGGGGTCATAACCCCGGTAACGAAACGGGCATTCGCGCCAGCGGGAGCGGGCGGGGTGGGTTAGTGGGTGGTCACGTCGGTGCGGCGGTTGTCTGGTTTGAAGGGGAGGGCGGTCACGGTGGCGCGGATTTCGCGCTGGGGGGTGCCGGGGCGGCCCCAGATGACGGTCACCGCGGTGCCTGGGGTGGCGTGCGCCTTGTCGATGACGCACAGGGAGATCATGGCGCGGACCGTGGGGCTAAGGGTGCGGCCCGTGGAGACGCCGGCCGGGGTACCGCCGACCAGGACCTGGTCGAAGCTCGGGCCTGGCAGGCGGGGGATGTCCATCTGCTCCGGGGCCTCGCCGTCGCCGAGCAGGGCGGTCAGCACGCCTGCCACGTCGGCCGGGTGCCAGGTCAGGCCGACAAGGACCCGGCCCGCCGCGCCCGATGCGGCATCGGCGGCGAGGGCGTCGCGGCCGAGGAAGTCGTGGGCGGGCAGCGTCCGCGGCGCCCAGCCGAGCTCGCCTGGCTTGCGAAAGTAGTCGGTGAACCCGTTGACGGGGACGAAGCTGCCGCCGATCGCGCCGCGCCTGAACTGGCGCGGCGCGCCCGGGGTGATCGCGGCGGCGGGCATGTAGTCGAGGCCGTTGGTGGCGATCCCCGCCTCGATGTGCTGCACCGGCTGGGAGCGGAAGCCGAGGTGGCGGATGCCGTACTCGCGTCCCGCCGCGCTGACCGCGCGCCAGACGGCGTCCGCGTCGTCCGCTGAGCCGTGCAGCTCGTAGCCGAGCTCGCCGGAGATGCCGGTGCGCAGCACCCGGACCGGCAGGCCGCCGACCTGTGCAGCGCGCAGCCTGCTGAAGCCGATGTCGCGCAGCGGCTCCCCCGCCGCCCGCTCAAGTATCGACAGCGACGCCGGACCCTGCACGCCGAAGATGAACGTCTCCGGGCTGATGTCGGCGATCTCGGCGTCCCAGCCGCCCTGGCCGAACTGCCACACCAGCCAGTCGCAGCTGCCCGCGGTGTAGACGAACTCCTCCTCGCCGATCCGGTACAGGATGCCCTCGGAGGCGACCCAGCCGCGGGAGTCCAGCTGCACGTGGTGGGTGACCTGCCCGGGCCTGAAGCGGGACAGGTCACGCAGCCCCGAGCGGGCGAGAAAGTCGAGCGCCTGCCGCCCGCGCACGGTCACCTTGTTCAGCGAGGTCCAGTCGCCGAGGTAGGCCGACCGCACGTGCGCCTGGCTCTCCGCCAGCCAGCCGTCCGCGTACTCCGTCGGCAGCAGGATCTGGGCGAACCTGCCGAAACCGCCCTTGAGGTTCGCCTCGTCCTGCGCCGCCGCGGCCGGGCTGAAGTAGGCGGGCCGCTCGGTGATGAACGGCCCGTCGTCGTGCTTGAGCAGCGCCTCGTACGTCTCGCGCTGCCGCGCGGATACGCCCGCCATCTGCGCACCTCCGTTGGTGGTCCGGGAGCGGCCTATTCAATCGGCCTATCCGATCCATCTAGTAGATCGGTCTACTAGGCCGCTCGACGACCGTAGGAGAGGTGCTTGGCGGACGGCAACCGCCCGGCCGGTAAGGATAAGGTTGCGGATTTCGCGCGGTCGGCGTCAGACGCTGAAGTAATGTGCGGCCGGGTGGTGGACGACCAGGGCGTCGGTGGACTGCTCGGGGTGGAGCTGCATCTCCTCGGACAGCTCGACGCCGATCCGCTCCGGTTCGAGCAGCCTGGCGACCTTCGCGCGGTCGGCCAGGTCCGGGCAGGCCGGGTAGCCCATCGAGTAGCGGCAGCCCTGGTACTTCACGCTGAAGAAGCCGTCGAGGTCGGCGGGGTCTTCGCTGGCGATGCCCAGCTCCTTGCGGATCCGCGCGTGCCAGTACTCGGCTAGCGCCTCGGTGAGCTGCACGGAAAGGCCGTGCAGCTCCAGGTACTCGCGGTAGGCGTTCTTCGCGAACAGCTCGGCGGTGACACCGGACACCGCCGAGCCCATGGTGGCAAGCTGGAAGGCGATGACATCGGTCTCGCCCGAGTCGGCGGGCCTGAAGTAGTCGGCGAGGCACAGCCGCTCGTCGCGCTGCTGGCGGGGGAAGGAGAAGCGCTCGCGCTCGGCGCCGTCCTCGCCGAGAACGATGAGGTCGTTGCCCTCGCTCACGCAGCGGAAGTAGCCGTACACCACGGCGGCCTGCAGCATCCCCTCGGTCTGGGCGCGCTCTAGCCACATCCGCAGCCGCGGCCGGCCCTCGGACTCGACCAGGTCCTCGTAGCTCGGGCCGTCCGCCTTGCGCGACGCCTTGAGGCCCCACTGGCCCATGAACGTGGCCCGCTCGTCCAGGTAGGCCGCGTAGTCGGCGAGCGGGATGCCCTTGATGATGCGGGTGCCAAGGAACGGCGGCTCCGGCACGCGGTTGTCGCGGGCGACCGACTGATTCCCCGTCGCGACCGGCTCCGCGGCGGCGGACTCTTCCGCGACGGCGCGGGCGCGCACCCGGCGCGGGCGCAGCGCCGGCAGGGCGGCGCCCGGCACGCCGCGCTTGACGCCGATCGCGGCGTCCATCAGGCGCAGCCCCTCGAACGCGTCGCGGGCGTAGCGGACCTCGCCCGCGAACAGCTCGGCCAGGTCCTGCTCGACGTAGGCGCGGGTCAGCGCCGCGCCGCCGAGCAGCACGGGCCAGCGCTCCGCGAGGCCGCGGTCGTTCAGCTCAGCCAGGTTGTCCCGCATCACCACGGTGGACTTGACGAGCAGCCCGGACATGCCGATGACGTCGGCGTTGTGCTCCTCCGCGGCGGCGATGATCGCGGAGACCGGCTGCTTGATACCGATGTTCACCACGTCGTAGCCGTTGTTGGACAAGATGATGTCGACCAGGTTCTTGCCGATGTCGTGCACGTCGCCCTTGACCGTCGCGAGCACGATCGTGCCGCGCCCGCCGTCGGCCGTCTTCTCCATGTGCGGTTCGAGGTAGCCGACCGCGGCCTTCATGACCTCCGCCGACTGGAGCACGAACGGCAGCTGCATCTGGCCGGAGCCGAACAGTTCGCCAACCGTCTTCATCCCGTCGAGCAGGATGTCGTTGACGATCTCCAGGGCGGGCCGCTCGGCCAGCGCCAGGTCGAGATCGCCCTCAAGGCCGTTGCGCTCGCCGTCGATGATCCGTGCCTTGAGCCGCTCGTCGAGCGGCAGCGCGGCGAGCTCGGCGGCCCGCGACGCCTTCGCGGACACCACGTCCACGTCCTCGAACAGCTCGAGCATCCGCGACAGCGGGTCGTACCCGTCCCGCCGCCGGTCGTAGACCAAGTCCATGGCCACCTCGCGCTGCTCCTGCGGGATGCGCGCGAGCGGGACGATCTTGGAGGGGTGGACGATCGCCGAGTCGAGCCCGGCGCTGACACACTCGGCGAGGAAGACCGAGTTGAGCACCTGGCGGGCGGCCGGCTTGAGCCCGAACGAGACGTTGGAGACGCCGAGGGTGGTCTGCACGCCGGGATGGCGGCGCTTGAGCTCGGCGATCGCCTCGATCGTCTCGAGCGCGTCCCGCCTTGTCTCCTCCTGGCCGGTCGCGATCGGGAACGTGAGGCAGTCGACGATGATGTCTTGCTCGTTCATCCCGTAGTTGACGGTGAGGTCGCGGATCAGCCGCTCGGCCACCTCGACCTTCCACTCGGCGGTGCGGGCCTGGCCGCGCTCGTCGATAGTCAGCGCGACAACGGCGGCACCGTGCTCGCGAATTAGCGGCATCAGCCGGGCGATCCGCGACTGCGGGCCGTCGCCGTCCTCGTAGTTGACCGAGTTGACGATGGAGCGGCCGCCGATCAGCTCGAGTCCCGCCTCGATGACAGGCGGCTCGGTGGAGTCAAGCACGAGTGGCAGCGTCGCCGCGGTGGAAAGCCGGCCGGCGATCTCCCGCATGTCCGCCACGCCGTCCCTGCCGACGTAGTCGATGCAGACGTCGAGCAGGTGCGCGCCGTCCCTGGTCTGCGACCTGGCGATGTCCACGCAGCCCGCGAAGTCGCCTGCCAGCAGCGCCTCGCGGAACGCCTTGGAGCCGTTGGCATTGGTCCGCTCGCCGATGGCGAGGAACGCGGTGTCCTGACGGAACGGCACGTGGTTGTAGAGCGACGCGACGCCCGGCTCGGTGCGCGGCGAGCGCGCCGCGGGCTGCACGCCGCCCGGCCGCGCCGCGGTGACCCCCAGGCGCTCGACGAGCGCCGCGACGTGCTCGGGCGTGGTGCCGCAGCAGCCGCCCACCAGGGACAGGCCGAACTCGGTGGCGAACCGTTCGTGCGCGTCGGCGAGCTCCGCGGGGGTGAGCGGGTAGTGGGCGCCGTCGGCGGTCAGCACGGGCAGGCCGGCGTTCGGCTCGCAGGAGATCGGTATCGGCGAGTTCGCCGCCAGGTAGCGCAGGTGCTCGCTCATCAGGTCGGGCCCGGTGGCGCAGTTGAGGCCGATCACGTCGATGCCGAGCGGCGCGAGCGCGGTGAGCGCGGCGCCGATCTCGGTGCCGAGCAGCATGGTCCCCGTGGTCTCGATGGTCAGCGACGCGATGACGACCGCCTCCGGGGCCAGGTCGCGCACCGCGCGCTTGGTGCCGATGACGGCGGCCTTCGCCTGGAGCAGGTCGGGGCAGGTCTCGATGATCAGCGCGTCCGCGCCGCCGCGGAGCAGCCCCGCCGCGTTCTCGTAGTAGGAGTCGCGCAGCTCGCGGAACGTGACGTGACCGAGCGTCGGCAGCTTGGTGCCGGGGCCGATCGAGCCGAGCACCCAGCGGGCCCTGCCGTCCGCGGCGGTGAACTCGTCGGCGACCCGGCGGGCGATCGCCGCGCCCGCCTCGGAGAGCTCGCCGATCCGCTCCTGGATGCCGTACTCGGCCAGGTTCGCGAAGTTGGCGCCGAACGTGTTCGTGGTGACACAGTCCGCCCCCGCGGCCAGGTATGCGCGGTGGATATCGCCCACCACGTCCGGCCTGGTGGCGTTCAGTACCTCGTTGCAGCCCTCGTGGCCCTCGAAGTCTGCCAGCGTCAGGTCGGCAGCCTGGAGCATCGTTCCCATGGCGCCATCCGCGATGACGACCCGTTCGGCGAGCGCTCCCCGCAGGGCAGCAGAACGCTCAGTAGCCTCTTCAATAACAAGACCGCTCATAGTTATACCGAGTGTAGGCGTTAGTGGTCCGAAAACAAAAGAGTCGACTTGAAACTGTGTCCGCCACAGGTCACACGTCGAGCCCTCATGGAGACGTAGGCTGTAGTTACGGGGTAGGCCCGTGGCTCTAGCGGAGGTGAAGTCATCAAGTTCAGCGACGTCGACGGCCCGCTCGTCAACCCAGTGGCGATTGCCGCGTTTGAGGGGTGGAACGACGCGGCGGAGGCCGCGAGCGGTGTCGTCAACCACCTGGGCATCGCGTGGGAATCCACCCCGATCGCCGCGATCGACCCTGATGACTTTTACGACTTCCAGGTCAACCGGCCGGTCATCGAGGTGGTTGGCGGCAAGACGGAACGGCTGGTCTGGCCGACCACGCGGCTGTCCCTGGCCCGCGCGTCGGACACCGGGCTGCCCCGCGACATCGTGCTCGTGCACGGCGTGGAGCCGAACATGCGCTGGCGCGGATTCACCGACGAGCTCATCGGCGGGCTGACCGAACTCGGCGTCGAGATGATGATCCTGATCGGGGCGCTGCTCGCCGACTCGCCGCACACCCGGCCGGTGCCGGTTCAGGTTAGCGGCTCCGAGCCGAAGCTGATGCGCGGCGTGGGCTCTGAGCCGAACGAGTACAAGGGGTCGTCAGGGATCGTGGGCGTGCTGCAGTACATGTGCGCCGCCGCCGACATCCCCACCGTCTCGCTGTGGGCCTCCGTGCCGCACTACGTCGCGCAGTCACCGTCGCCGAAGGTGACGCTGGCCCTGCTGCGCTCGATCGAGGACGTGCTCGACGTGTCGCTGCCGCAGGCGGACCTGCCCGAGGAGGCCCGCGCCTGGGAGCGGGGCGTCGACGAGCTCGCGCAGCAGGACTCCGACGTGGCCGAGTACGTGCGGACGCTCGAGGAGGCCAAGGACGCCACCGACCTGCCCGAGGCGTCCGGGGACGCCATCGCCCGCGAGTTCGAGCGCTACCTGCGCCGCCGCGGCGACGAGGGGCACGCCGGCGGCGGCGAGTTCTAGGGATCGTTCGCTTGCCATGGCCCGCCGTCCCGGTCTTCCGGGGCGGCGGGCCATTTCGCTGTCGGGTCAGGCCGCGTACTTGAGGATGACGCCCTGTAGGCCGGCCGCGCTGTCCGCCCGGCCGTAGGCGTAGACCGACGAGGTGCCTGGGATGGCGGCGAAGCCGTAGATCACCGTCCCCGTGGCCCCCTGGAGTGTGGGTATCGGCACTCGGGTCCAGTGGCCGGCGGCGGTGACGTGGTAGAGGTACTCGCGGTTGGTCTTGGGGGGAATGGCCGCGAGCCAGGCGCCGCCGTGGCCGTCGGGGCCGAGCGGGCCGGCGATGTACGTCGGGCTGAGCGCGAACGGGACCTTGACGTTGGACCAGGCCTTGCCGTTCCAGTGCACCAGCCAGTAGTCGGTGCTGCCGGACTTGAACTCGAAGTAGCCGAAGCCCCACACGTTGTCCTGGCCGCTGACGGCGAGATCGCCGCGCAGGCCGCCGTAGGCGCCGGGTGAGCCCTTCGGCGCGGGCGGCACCGCCTGCTTGACCCAGCGGGTGCCGGTCCAGTGGCTGAACTGGAGGCCGATGCCACCCCCGCTGGGCAGTGCCTGCGCCCAGATGTCGCTGGCGGAACGGGCGACGGCGGTCCAGGGGCCGAAGGCCGGGCCGGGCGAGGGCGCCTGCGCCCAGGACTTGCCGGTGAAGCGCACCACGTACGGGGTATTGCCGAACTCTTGCCTGGATCCGAAGGCCCAGAGGGTGGAGCCCGTGGCGGTGAGTCCCTGGAAGTTCGTGCCGACGGGGAACACCGTGGGATGCGCCCACGCCTTGCCTGTCCACTCGGCCACCGACGCGCGGGTCTTGTGGTCGTAGATGTTGTAGACGGCCCAGACGTCCGGCGATCCCGGCGCCATCGCGAGCAGGGGTTCGGCGTTGCCTGTGTGCTTCGCGTTCGCGGGCTGCGGCTCGGTCTGCCAGGTCTTGCCGTTCCAGTGCCGCATGAGCACGCCGTTGCCGCTCGTGCAGGGCTTCGTGCAGTTCTGCACGGCCCAGGCGCTGTTCGGGCCGCTCGCCGCGAGGCCATCGATCGACGACCGCTTCTGGAAGGCGGCGACGATCCGCCAGTGGGGCGCCGGGACCGCCGCCCGCGCGGTCCCTGCGGCCTGGGCCGCGTTCGCGGCCGTCGCCGCGACGGCGGACGCGCACGCGATCGCCGTGGCGGCGACGGAGGCGGCGAGCATGCGGGAGGTTCTGCTCACTACTGTTGCCTTTCTGTTCGCACTGCGGGTCAGCTGATGTATTCGAGGATGACGCCCACGGCGGGCTTGGCCGCGCTGGCCCAGCCGTACGCGTAGACCGTCGTGGTGCCTGGCACCCGGACAATGCCCGAGACGCTGATCGGGCCCCCGCCCTTCACCGCCGGTCAGCGCGAACCGCTGCCAGTGGCCGGCCCCGGTGCCTGGGGAGACAGTGCCGTGGAAGAGGTACTCGGTCCCGTTCCGTGCGATGGCGTCCAGCCAGACGCCGCCGCGGCCGTCCGCGCCGATGACATAGGGCGCCAGGTAGTCCATCGAGCCGATCGCGTACGGGACCTTCAGCGCCGACCACTTCCTGCCGTTCCAGTGCAGCATCCAGAACGTGCTGGCGGCCGGCTCGCTGTAGCTGGTCGTCCAGACATCGTTCTTGCTGCCCACGGCCAGTCCCTGGAAGTCGCTGATGACCTGATGCGCCGCCTTGGGCGCGGACGGGAACGGCACCGCGGTCCATTTCTTGCCGTTCCAGCGGGCGACGCTGTAGCCATTGGCGGGGTGCACGATCTGCTCGCCGAGCGCCCAGATGTTGTCGGGCCCCGTGGCGGCTGAGTAGAAGGCGCTGAAGCCGGGCGAGGGCGCGGCGGCCCAGGTCTTGCCGTTGTAGCGGAGCGCCGGGTCCGCCGTGGACGGATACGGGATGCCGAAGGCCCAGACATCGCCCGGGCGCGCCGCCACGGACGACAGGATGGTCGAGTTCGGCGTGAAGAAGGTCCGTGGCCGCCACGAACTGCCCGTCCACTCGGTCACGTTCGGGAGCGCGAAGTTCCGGTACCCGTCGTAGAACGCGAAGACGTCCTTCGAGCCGGGCGGTACCGCCATGCGCCGTGACGGCGGAGGCGCACACGAGTGACGCGATGACGGGACCGGCGGTCAGCAGGCTGGCGGTCTTTCGCACGGTCATCCCTCGGGTCGAGCCGATGCTTTGGCGATACAGCGGGTGGCCAGTGTCGCGGAAAACACGCGCTGCGGTAACACTGCGCGGATTGGACGCGCGAGAAGGCCGCCGGGTTCCGCGCAGGAGGAGACGATCGAGGGATGAGAGTCAGCCGAACCCGTTCGGGATGACCTTGTGTTTAATACGGGGGCCAGGGGACGGCGGGCCAGTCCTGGGGCGGCAGGGGGTGGATGCGGCCGGCGAGCAGCACCTCGACGCGGCCGGCGGTGGCGGCCACCTCGGCGCGGGTCAGGTACTGCGCCAGGTCCTCGGCGAGCCAGCCGTTCCCGGCGAGGCCCGCCGACAGGCGGCGCAGCGTCTCGACGGCGCGGTCGGGCAGCTGCTCGCCGCGCCACTGCCAGAGCACCGTGCGGAGCTTGTACTCCTCGGCGAAGCAGATTCCGTGGTCGCAGCCGTACAGGTGGCCGTCGACGACCGGCAGCAGGTGGCCGATCTTCCTGTCGGCGTTGTTGATGACCGCGTCGAATACGGCCATCTCCCGCAGCGCCACGTGATCGGTGCGGCGGGCGAGCCCGATCACGTCGACCCTGTCGTCGATGTCGATCCACAGCTGGCACATGCCGGGGCCGAACGGCCCGTCGCGCATCACCGTCGGCGGCACGAAGTTCCAGCCGGCCGCCTTGCTAACCGAGTAGGCGGCGACCTCGCGCCCGGCCAGGCTGCCCGTCGGGAAATCCCACAGCGGCCGCTCGCCCGCGATCGGCTTGTACACGCAGTTCGCCACGGCGCCGTGCGACCTGACCGTGCAGAACAGCGTCGCGTTCGACGCGTCCACCAGGCGGCCCTCGACGGTAAGCGTGCCGCGTTCGAGCAGCTCGAGGGCCTCGCGCTCCCCCTCAGGCAGGTCGTCGGCGTCGCAGGCGCCCGTGATTTCAGACATTGGTGTTATCAGACATTCGCGTCGTCAGGCACGGGCCGCACGGTGGCCGTTTTGCCGCGGGCACACGTGGCCCGCCGCGTCGAGCGGCAGCCCGCACAGCGGGCACGGCGGACGGCCCGCGGCGACCAGGCTGAGCGCCCGCTGCGCGAAGGCGCGGGCTGCACTCGGGCTTATCCGCACGCGCAGCACGCCAGGCCCGTCCACCGGGATGTCGTCGGACAACGGCTCGACGGGCGTTTCGCTCTCCTCCTGCGCCTCGATGACCACCCGGTCGCCCTCGCTGTCCCAGGCGAGCGCGATCGCGCCGACACGGAAGTCTTCGGTCAGCGGCAGGTCGAGCGGGCCGTCGTCGCGCAGCGCCGCGGGTGCGCTCTCCGGGATGTCGGTCGCCTCGGTGCGGCGCAGCACCTCGTCGAGCAGCTCGTCGATCCGTTCGGCGAGCAGGCTCACCTGGAACTTCTCGAGTACCACGCTCGTCACCCGGCCGGCCGAACTCGCCTGCAGGTAGAAGGTCCTGTCACCCGGCTGACCGACGGAACCGGCCACGAACCTGTCCGGCGGGTCATAGTAGAAGACCGGCATGAGTCCTATCCTTCCGCACCGTTGGCGGTGTCTGGATCAATACCCGCGCCGCCGCCGATCACGGCATCGCTCTCGCCGCCCGCTTCCTGTCCCTCGCCTTGTGTCGCGGGTCGCGGCAGCAGGTCATCCACGGTGCCGCCGGTGTCGTTCAGGCGGAGCAGGAAGGGCCGCAGCGGGGTGTAGCGGATGACGGTGAGCGAGCACGGGTCCGCGACGATGCGCTGGCACTGGTCGAGGTGGAGTCCCAGGCTGTCGGCCACGATCGCCTTGATCACGTCGCCGTGCGAGCAGACCAGGTAGGTCGCGTCCTTGCCAAGCCGCGCGTTCCACTCCCTGATCGCGGAGACGGCGCGGTGCTGCATGTCAAGCATGGACTCGCCCTCGGCGCCGGGGAAGACGACCGCGCTCGGGTGCGCCTGCACGACCGGCCACAGCGGGTCCTTCTGCAGCTCCGTCAGCGGCTTGCCCGTCCAGTCGCCGTACCTGCACTCTCCCACCATCGGGTCGACGGCCGGGTCTGGCACCGGTGCGGTCCGCCCCGCGCGGGCGGCGACGATCTCCTCGACGGTCTGCCTGCAGCGGTCGAGCGGGCTGGTAACGATCGCGTCGAGCGGCACAGGGGCGATCCGTTCCCCCAGCGCCTTCGCCTGCGCGCGGCCGCGCTCATCGAGGCCGATGCCGGGCGTCCAGCCGGTAAGCAGCTGCCCCGTCGTCGCAGTGAGGCCGTGCCGCACGAGCAGAACCGTTGTCACGCTTTAGAACTTTAGTTGACTACTCACCGCCCTGAGGACGGGGATTGGCGGCGGTCGCCCGCGGGGGTTCCTGTTTCGCGGCAGATCGCAGGCGGCGTGCGGTCGGCCGCGCGACGTCTTTTCAGCCGTCTTTCGGTCGTCTTTCAGTCGTGTGTCAGTCGTCGCCGCGGGCGAAGACCGCCTCCAGGCTGCCGAAGCTCACCAGGTCGCCGACCCGGACCGGGACCCTGCCGCGCACCCGCCAGCCGTTGATCCGGGTGCCGTTGGTCGACTCGAGGTCGCTGAGCAGCCAGCCGTCCGCCGTCCGCTCAAGCTGGGCGTGCCGCCTGGACACCGTCACGTCCGCGATCGCCAGGTCGCAGCTCGCGTCCCTGCCGATGCTGAACTGGTCGCCCGAGCCGCGCGGGAACTGCAGGGCGAGCGGCACCCTGCGGCCGACGTCGGCGGCCCCCATGCCCGTGGTCATGGCCCTGAGGGGCGCGCGGCGCGGCGCGACGGTGCGCGGTGGCGCGTCCCGCCCCGGCCGGCGTATCTGGGTTGCCGTCACCCGGGACCAGGTGCCGCGCAGCCAGCCGCCGAGCGTCTGGCCGACCTTTTGGCCGTTTGGCGTCGGCTGCGGCAGGTCGGCGAGCAGCGGCGGCAGGTCCACCTGCCGCTTGGTCTCGAGCACCAGGTTCATCCGGTGCAGGAACGTCTCCTGCGACAGGCGTCCCGCGACGTACTCGTCCCTGAGCCTGGACACCACCTGATCCCGGTCGGCGTCGGAAGCACGAAGACCGGCAGCCGGCTGTTCGTCCGGCGAGGTAGGGGTCTGCGCCGCGGAACCTCCCATGAAATGCAGTATCGGGACCAACAGCCCGCTGCGCAACAAGATCGGCGTCGATGCCGGTACAGCGCTCAGACGCCGACCGCGTGCACCCCGCCGTCGACGTGCACGATCTCCCCGGTGGTGGCGGGGAACCAGTCGGAAAGCAGCGCGACGCAGGCCCGCGCGGCGGCGTCGGGGTTGGCGATGTCCCAGCCGAGCGGTGCCCGCTGCGCCCACACGTCCTCGAACTTCTCGAAGCCGGGAATGGACTTGGCGGCCATCGTCTTGAGCGGTCCCGCCGCGACCAGGTTGACCCGCACCCGCTGCGGGCCGAGGTCGCGAGCCAGGTAGCGGGCGCAGGACTCGAGCCCGGCCTTGGCCACGCCCATCCAGTCGTACCCAGGCCAGGCCACCGCCGCGTCGAAGTCAAGGCCGACCACGCTGCCGCCGTCGCCCATCAGCGGCAGCGCCGCCATGGCGAGGGACTTCAGCGAGAAGGTCGAGACGTGCACCGCCTTGGCGACATCCTCCCAGCCGGTGTTCAGGAAGTTGCCGCCGAGCGCGGCTTGCGGCGCGTTGCCGATCGAGTGCACCACGCCGTCCAGGCCGTCCACGTGCTCCTTGACCCGGTCCTTGAGCGAGTCGAGCTGCTCGGTGCTCGTCACGTCGAGCTCGATCACCGGCGCCGGCTGCGGCAGCCGCTTGGCGATCCGCTCCACGAGCGTCGGGCGGGGGAACGCGGTCAGCACCACGGTCGCGCCCTGTTCCTGGGCGACGCGCGCCACGTGGAAGGCGATCGAGGCGTCGGTGAGCACACCCGTCACCAGGATCCGCTTGCCGTCGAGAATGCCCATTGCTAACCAGCTCTCCTGTTGTTTGCCAGTGGCCCTGTTCTTAATGGCCCATGCCGAGGCCGCCGTCGACCGGGATGACCGCGCCGGTCACGTAGCCGCCGTCCGGGCTGGCCAGGAAGGCGACCGCGCCGGCCACCTCGTCGGCCGCGGCGTACCGGCCGAGCGGCACCGCGCCGATGATCTGCGCCTTGCGCTCCTCCGACAGCACCGCGGTCATGTCGCTTTCCACGAACCCTGGCGCCACCACGTTCGCGGTGATGCCGCGGGAGCCGAGCTCACGGGCGAGCGAGCGGGCCAGGCCGACAAGGCCGGCCTTGGATGCGGCGTAGTTGGCCTGGCCGCCGGAGCCGTACAGGCCGACCACGGAGGAAATGAAGATCATCCGGCCGCGGCGCATCTTCATCATGCCGCGCACGGCGCGCTTGGCGACCCGGTACGCGCCGACCAGGTTGGTGTCGAGGACGTCGGTGAACGCGTCCTCCTTCATCAGGGCCAGCAGCTGGTCCTTGGTGATTCCCGCGTTGGCGACAAGGACCTCGACCGGCCCCTGCGCCTGCTCGACCTCGGTGAACGCCGCGTCAACCGACTCCGCGTCGCGCACGTCGCACTTGACCACAGACAGGCCCTCCACCGGCTCGCCAGAGCGCGAGGTGACGGTGACGCTGTTCCCGTCGGCGGCGAGCCGCTGCGCGATCGCAAGCCCGATCCCTCGGTTCCCGCCGGTCACAAGTACGGAGCGCCCCATCGTTTTCCCTCCAGCAGTGGTTCAGCCCGACAGCCGAGAGTACCGCCCCGGCCCTCGGCGGGCGCGACCACGCTTCACCCTGCCGCAACCTGGGCTCCGCTTCGATGCCGCCCGGCACGAACATCGGGTCTTCGTCTTTGTAGAAATCCGCCAGATACGGGGTGGCGGGCAGGTATTTTGTTTTGAGTCAACTAACTCGGCCCTTAGGGCCGAGCTTGCGGCTAGGGCATCACTGGCGGTGATGCTGGCTGCCGCGTCCAGCCCTTGCCCGTTGCGGGCAGGGGCAGGGGCGCGTGACTCACGCCCCGCATCCCACGCAACCTGGCCGCGGGCGGCAATGTTGCGGGAAGCGTTCCGGTCTGCGTGCGCAACGACGCCGCATCCCCGGCAGGTGAACCTGGCTTGCGAGACGCGGTTCCGCTTGTCGGCGTGACCGCAGTCCGCGCAGGTGCGCGATGTCCAGGCCGGATCGACGTAGACCGCCGGCACCCCGGCGCGGAGGGCCTTGTACGCGATGAACGACCCGAGCTGGGCGAACGCCCAGCTGCTGAGCGTGACCCGTTGGGGCTTGCGGAGCCGTACCCTGTCGCGGATGCCCGTCAGGTCTTCAAGGGCAATACCGCGCGAGGTGCGTTCAGCCTCGGTCACGATCTTCTTTGCGATGCAGTGGTTGATATCCCGGGCAAACCGGGCTTCCTTCCTGGCTCGCTTCTTCAGCAGCCGCTTCGCGGACTTGGTTCCCTTCGCCTGGAGTTTGCGGCGGAGGCTGAGCTGCCGCCTCCGGTACCGGTTCACCATCCGGCCGGACATGATCTCGCCGTCACTGGTGGTGGCGATGTTCGCGATGCCGAGGTCGATGCCGAGGAACCCGTCGGGCTCGTACTGCCCGGCCTCCGGCACGTCGCAGGTCGCCATCAGGAACCACCGGCCGTCCCGGCTGACCAGGTCCGACTCGCCATGCCGGTACAGGGCCAGCGTCCTGAGCGCGTCCGCAGAGCAGGCGAACCGCACGCCGCGCAGCCGCCCGGAAGTGGTCCAGATCGATACTGTCCGCGTGTCAAGCTGCCAGGACAGGCACCTGTCGTCGTATGGCTGGGCGGCGTCGGGCCGGAAAGCGATGGGCTTGGATTCGGCTTTCACCCGCCGTTTCGACCCGGGGGCGCCGAGGTTCCCCGCCTGGATTGTCGCCCGCAGGGTTTTGTACGCGTTGCATGTCTTCTTGATCACCTGCTGGGCAGCCTGTGCACCAAGCCCCCGGTCCTTAAGGGAGCCGTAGACCTGCTTGCGCAGCGCGTACTCGCGGAACACGTGGCGGTCGAACGCCACGGCCGACACCAGGTTCGCGGCTTCGTTGACTGCCCGCAGGGCCGACTCCAGCGCGGGCGCCTGCGCGGCGTCCGGCAGCAACCGAACTTGCACGACGATCTTCACACAGACAAGCATGGCATTGGCCTATGTCACCTCGCTGTGAACGAAACACCGACACACGCAGGGGAAGGGCCTTTGTCTACAGCCCATCGTACTTCGCCGCGTCCTGCGGCGGCGCGCCGCTCGAGAGCATCAAGGAATACATCGAGCAGCGGAAGCGACCTGCCTAGACCTGGCCGATCGATTCCCCCGGACCTGAAGGCCCGGGGTCCTCGCATCACATGACTGAACAGGGAGCTGGCGGGATAGGTTCTGTGGCGTGGGAGATCATGACGGCCGGATTGACGCCGAGTTCACGGACTTGCCGCTGCGAAACCTCGCCGACGCCGCGCTTGACGCGGCGCGGACGCTGGGGGCGGATCACGCCGACTTCCGGGTCGAGCGGGTGCGCGGGCAGAGCATCGCACTGTCTGACGGGAAGCTGCAGTCGCTGTCCGACGCGGACGACAGCGGGCTCGCGGTCCGCGTCATCGTGGACGGGACCTGGGGGTTCGCGTCCGCGGTCGACCTGACGGCCGAGGCGGCGCGCGACGCGGCCCGGCACGCCGTGGAGGTGGCCAAGGTCGCCGCCGCGATGAACACCGAGCGGATCGAACTGGCTGCCGAGCCGGGGTACGGCGACGTCACCTGGGTGTCCGCCTACGAGATCGACCCGTTCAGCGTCGCGGCCAAGGAGAAGGTGGCGCTGCTCGCCGACTGGTCCGCGCTGCTGCTCGCCCACCCCGTGGTCAGTCACGCCGACGCGTCGGTCTACCAGGTCAAGGAGTGCAAGTTCTACACCGACGGCGCGACCACCACCACGCAGCAGCGGGTCAGGCTGTACCCGCAGCTCGAGGCCACCGCGGTCACCGAGTCCGGGTTCGACGACATGCGCACGCTCGCCCCGCCTGCCGGGCGGGGCTGGGAGTACCTCACCGGGAGCGGGTGGGACTTCCCCGCCGAACTCGCCGAGCTGCCCGACCTGCTCGCCGCCAAGCTCAAGGCGCCGTCGGTCGAGGCGGGCAGGTACGACCTGGTGATCGACCCGTCCAACCTGTGGCTCACCATTCACGAGTCGATCGGGCACGCCACCGAGCTGGACCGGGCGCTCGGCTACGAGGCCGCCTACGCGGGCACCAGCTTTGCCACCTTCGACAAGCTGGGCAGCCTCCAATACGGGTCGCCGGTCATGAACATCACCGGCGACCGCACCGCGGAACACGGCCTGGCCACCATCGGGTACGACGACGAGGGCGTCGCCGGGCAGTCCTGGGACCTCATCTCCGACGGCGTACTCGTCGGCTACCAGCTCGACAGGCGAATGGCACAGCTCAAGGGCTTCGGCCGGTCCAACGGGTGCGCGTTCGCCGACTCGCCCGGGCACATGCCGCTGCAGCGGATGGCCAACGTGTCGCTCAAGCCGGCACCGGGCGGCCCGTCGGCGCAGGAGCTGATCGGCGGCGTCGAGAACGGCATCTACATACTCGGCGACAAGTCCTGGTCGATCGACATGCAGCGGTACAACTTCCAGTTCACCGGGCAGCGGTTCTTCCGCATCAGGAACGGCCGCCTCGACGGCCAGCTCAAGGACATCGCCTACCAGGCGACGACGACGGACTTCTGGAACTCGATGGAGGCGGTCGGCGGCCCGCAGACCTACATGCTCGGCGGCGCGTTCAACTGCGGCAAGGGCCAGCCGGGCCAGGTCGCCCCGGTGAGCCACGGCGCGCCCGCCGCGCTGTTCCGGCAGGTGCGGGTACTCAACACGGTCCAGGAGGGGAAGTAGATGAGCGCGAACGAGAGCGAGCCCTGGCTGGACCAGCGGACGGCAGGCACGCCGCAGGACACCGTCGAGCAGGCGCTTGCCGCCGCACGGCCGGGCGGCGAGACGATCGTCATCGCCGAGGAGTCGTCCACCGCGAACCTGCGCTGGGCGGGGAACACGCTCACCACCAACGGGGTCGCCGCCACCAGGTCCCTCACGGTGATCGCGATCGACAGGCGGTCAGACGGCACCGCGGGCGTCGGCACGGTCACCCGTTCAGGCGTCACCCAGGGGCAGGTGGAAGACCTGGTTCGGGAGGCGGAGAAGGCCGCGGCCGAGGCTTCCGCGGCACAGGACGCGGCGGACCTGGTGGCGCGGGACGCCGCGGCCCGCGACGCGGGCGGCTGGTCCGCCGCGCCGAGCGCCACCGACTTCGGCGTCTTCCGTTCCTTCTCCACGCAACTCGGTGACACGCTGCGCGCGGCGGAGGCGGCGGGCCGCAAGCTGTACGGTTTCGCCGAGCACGGCGTGAGCTCGACCTTCCTCGGCACCTCCGCGGGGGTGCGAGCCCGCTACGACCAGCCGACCGGGAGGCTTGAGCTGAACGCCAAGTCGGCGGACCTGACCCGCTCCGCCTGGGCGGGAACGGCGACGCGCGACTTCGCCGGCGTGGACGTGGCCGCGCTCGACGCGGGCCTCGCCGAGCGGCTGTCCTGGCAATCGCGGCGGCTCGACCTGCCCGCGGGGCGGTACGAAACGCTGCTGCCGCCGACCGCCGTCGCCGACCTGCTGACCTACCTGTACTGGTCGGCGGGCGCCAGGGACGCCGGTGAGGGGCGGACGGTGTTCTCCGCGCCTGGCGGCGGCACGCGGGTCGGCGAGCGGCTCTCGCCGATGGCGCTTGACCTGTACAGCGATCCGGCGTACCCGGGGCTCGAGTGCGCGCCGTTCGTGGTGGCGCACGCCTCAGGCCGCGACTCCTCGGTGTTCGACAACGGGCTCGCGGCGCCCGCCGGGCGCTGGATCTCCGCGGGGACCCTGTCCGCGCTGCACTCCTCGCGCTACTCGGCCGGCCTGACCGGGCTGCCCGTCACCCCTTCGGTGGACAACCTGATCCTGTCCGCACCCGGCGCGTCGGCGTCGCTCGAGCAGATGATCGCCTCGACCAAGCGCGGCCTGCTGGTCACCTGCCTGTGGTACATCAGGCTCGTCGACCCGCAGACACTGCTGCTCACCGGGCTCACCAGGGACGGGGTGTACCTGGTCGAAGAGGGCGAGGTGTCCGGCGTGGTGAACAACTTCCGATTCAACGAGTCGCCCGTGGCCATGCTGTCGCGGGTGCTCGAGGCGGGCGCCACGGAGAAGACGCTGCCGCGCGAGTGGGGCGACTACTTCAACCGGGCCGCGATGCCGCCGCTGCGCGTCGAGGCGTTCAACATGTCCTCGGTCAGCCAGGCGAGCTAGGCCCGGGGGCGGGGCTGGTCAACCCGGACGATACGGTGTATGCGGCGCAGCAAAGGCGAGCTACCTTGGAAGGGTGAGGATGGGCCACGCACGAGGGCATGAGCAGGTGCACCTGGTTACCCAGGCGCGCAGGCCGATGTCCGAGGACATCAGGTACCGGCAGCACCGGTACCTGATCATGATGGCCATCAGGACCCTCTGCTTCGCCGTCGCCATCATCCTGTTCGTCAACCACCTGCGGTGGCTGGTACTGATCCCGGCGATCGGCGCGATCTTCATCCCGTACATCGCGGTGATCTTCGCCAACGGCGGGCGCGAGCCCGACAACATGCGCGGGTTCCTCGAGCACCGGGTGAACCTGCCCGCCCGCCGCGACTCCGGCGACGACGAGCACTGACCGTCGCGTTTCACTTGCAGCGCGCAACCAGCTCCTTCCCCATTTGCCACTTGGTGCGTAACTTTTCTCTGAATTGTCTCAGCAAGTCTTGCGCACTTAAAGTTACTGAGCGATAACCATAAGCAACATATAGCCATCGCGGATCCGGGAAGGAGCCAATGACCTGCGAAGCTGCTCTTCTGCGACGCGCGTGCCCGTAGTGGCGGCAATGGCGTTCCGAGATTTACTTGTCATTAGGTCTTGACACATCCCAGGGGCCGGACGTGTACCATTCATATCGGTGCTCTGGTCCCCCGTCGGGGCACCGGTGCCGGCGTTCCGGGCCCCCGTCGGAACGCCGATGATGCGACGCTGGGTGGTTTGCCCCCGTAGCCACCCAGCGTCGCCCTAATTTTGCGGACTCTTTATCCCGGCCTTCTCGTGCGCTTACTCGGTGCGCTGGAACTCCCGATCGCCATGCCGAGCAGGGCTGCTCCCCTCACCGCGACGATGCCGAGCGAGAGGCCGACCGGGACGGGCCAGCCGTTCCAGGTGACCGCGGCCTCGAGGACCGCGCGGGCCGCCGACGGGATGCTCAGATGGCTGAAGACCGCGTGCCGCATCGGGTACACGACAAAGGTCAGCGGGTCGAACCGGGTGAGCACCGACAGCCAGAACGGGATCGTAGGGCACATGCGCGAGACCGGCCAGTGCCAGAATGACGATTCCCTGGAAGGTGGAAACTGTGGCGCCGCCGAGGCATTTCCCGATAACTATCGCCGACCTGCTTACCGGCGCGACCAGCATCTCTCGCAGGAAACCGAACTCCCGGTCACGTGCGCGCGGTTCATGTCGCTCACCGTGGCCTCGGAATCCCTGATGGTCCGGCCGGTATAGGACATGAAAACGTCGTCAAGCGACGGTCGCGCGACGCTCACCGAACGGATCGGCAGGCTGAGCTCCGCGAAAAGGCGGGGCACGAACTCCTCCCCAGACGCCACGCTGAATGTAATGCGTGGTGGGGAAATCGCGATGTCCTCGCGCTGCTTCAGACGTGGCCTGCCACCCTCGCGGACCCCGAGGTGGGATCCGCGAGGGTGCACAGGATCTTGATGGTGGTCGACTTGACCTGGACGGCGGGCACGGTCATCGGAGGTTCACTCCGTGTCCTCAGGTGCCTCGGTCCCTTCCGGGGTCCCTGCCTGCGGCGCGCTGTCCGCGGTGTCCTCGGCGAGGATCCGGTACAGCGAGCGCCTGGCCTGGGCCAGCACGTCACGGGCCTGGGCGACCTGCTCGGGTGAGCCGGCGCGCCGCACCTCCATCACCGCCATCATTACCTGGCGGATCAGGTCATGGAACTCGAAGGCGTCCTCGTCGGTCATGCCCGCCGCCGCGTCCCAGGACGCGGACAGCTCCTCGGCATGCTCCTCCGCGTACGCCCGTCCGGCGTCCGTCAGGGTGTACATCCGGCGGCGGCCCTCGCCTTCGGGGGCGATGAGGCCCTCGTCCTCGAGCTGCTGCAGTGCCGGGTACACCGACCCCGCGCTCGGCCGCCAGACGCCGCTTGTGCGGCCGGAGATCTCCTGGATCAGCTGATAGCCGTTCCACTGCCCGCCCTCGGCGAGCAGGTCGAGTATCGCCGCCCTGACGTCACCCTTGCGGACCCGCATGCCACGGCCGCCAGGGCCGCGCACGCCGAATCCCGGGCCCTTGAGCACGAATTCCGGCCCGAACATGCCAAAGCGGGGGCCGAACTCGCCGCGCGGCCCGTGGCCGCCGTGGCCGCCAGGACCGCCCCAGCCGGGGCTGCCGCGCTCGCCGCCGCGCCTGCCCGAACCTCGTCCGGGCCTCGGCCCCCACTCGGGGCCGCCGGGCCGGGGCGACGGACCCCAGCCCTCGTCTCGCATACCGCGCCTGTGCTCTTCTCGCATGACGCGTCACCTCTTTCGATGGTCTTGTATCTTCTTTGACATCTCAACGATATATCGCTGAACATCGCTTGGCAAGTCCGGGGACGGAAAAGGAGCCGCCAACGACTCGTTGGCGGCTCCTTGGAGCTATCCGCGCAGCTCAGGCGCGGTGACGGCTAGCTAGCGGACGGGCAGCTCGTAGACCCGGCGGACGCTGGAGCCGACGCGGGAGATGTCGGTTCCGTAGACGTGCATCGACACCGCGATGGCATCGCCGATGTTCCTGACCATGTGGATGTCGCCGGGCGGGGCGAACCCGCTCACCGTGCCGACAGGATTGGCGTTGCGCGCCACCGTCTCGAGGTGATCGCCGCGGTTCGCGTAGACCTCCTCGTACTCGGTGCCCTGGAGCACCGCGGTGACGCACCAGGTGAGGTGGTCGTGAACCGGCGTCGCCTGACCGGGCAGCCAGACCATGACCACGATCGAGAAGGAGCCGTCGGGCTCGGCGTGCACCAGGTGCGTCTGGTAGCCCTCCGGGTCGCCCGCGAGCTGCTCGGGCGAGAGGATACCGGGGCCGGGCAGGCGGCCGCGCAGCGCCGCGGCCACCCGGGTGGCGGTGTCCTGCCAGGTCCCCCCGGCGCGGACCGCACGGCGTACCGCAGCGCTGACCTGCTCCGGGCACGTGCCGGTAACCTTCGGCAGCTCGGCGACCGTGACTGACATTCCAACCACCTCCAGCGCGACTCCTACCCCACGGTAATCGCGGGCGTCGCATCAGCACCAATGCCACTTCTCCGGCGATCTATAGGTCATGCCTATATATGGAGCGGCGGCGTGGGGGTACGGCGGGGGCGCGGGTGGGCGCGACGGGCGACGTCACGTCTACGCCCACTCCCGCGCGGAAAGCGCCGGATTCCATCGTCGGCGGAAAAGAAATGACAAAAGGGTCATTTCGATCGTGATCGATGCGTGCTCGCCATTTCCGTAACGTTTTATCTACCAGTAGCGTCACGTATCGGGCGGAAAAGGCATTTCTCTCATAGAGTTCCGAGCTGAATCTTTTCATCCGCGAAAGTGGGGATCGCGATGTCACAAGAGCAGGACTGGAGCGCGCCGGGTGCTGTCCCGGGCTATCAGCCGCCGCCGCAGCAGGAGCAGCCGTTCGGTCAGGGATACCAGCAGCCGCAGGGGCCGTACGGTTATGCGCCCGCCCCGTATCAGCAGCCCTATCCGCAGGGTTACGGACCCCAGGTGGTGCCGAAGAACGCGGGCATCGCGCTGCTGATCTCGTTCTTCATCCCCGGCGTCGGTTCGATGTACGCGGGAAAGACGAACACCGGGGTCATTATCCTTATCGGTTACATCGTCTCCTGGGTGCTAACCATCGTCATCATCGGTTTCGTGGGCATCCTCGGTTTCTGGATCTGGGGCATGATCGACGCCTACCAGGCCGCACAGGCGTGGAACCGGGCACGAGGATTCGTATCGTAGCCAGCGCGGGAAACCACCGCCGCAAGACACCCGCCACGTGAGACCCGGCTTACGGGGACGGGAAACGGGCCGCGCGATCGCTTGGTCGCGCGGTCCGTTGCAATTCCGGCTCAGTCGGCCAGCGCCGAATAGGCGACGACGCCGCGGCGCATCGCGTCGATGGCGGCGCGGGCGGTGGCGGACACGTCCCTGTTCTTGGGCACCGTGCCCGTGTCGCTGTCACGGTCGTCGTCAACGTCACCATCGGCGGCGGCCCGCTCGGCGGCGGCGGCGGCTCGCTCCGCGGCGCGCGCGGCCCGGGGCACGCTCAGGTCCCGTGCCGCGACGGCTACCTGGTCGAGCAGGTCGATGAGCTGCTTCATGGAACGGACGAAGTCGCCGGGGGTGAGGCCGGGCACCGCGTCGAGCACGTCTTCCAGCTTGGCGCCGCGGACCCAGCGGTAGGCCGCCCAGACGAAGCCGGCGTCGGGTTCGCGGAGGAACGACAGGCCGTTGCGCTGCTCTAGGTGGTCGAGCTCAGCCCAGGTCCGCGCCATGACGTCGAGCACGTCACGGACCGGGCCCTTGGGCAGCCTGGCGGGGCCGGCGTCGTCCGGCTGCTTGCGCGACTCGAACGACAGCACTGACACGCACGCGGCTAGCTCGGCCGGGTTCAGTCCCTCCCACAGGCCGCGGCGCAGGCATTCGGCCGCCACCAGGTCCAGCTCCGAGTAGAGGCGGGTCAGCCGCTGCCCTGCCGGGGTGACCGTGTCCCCGTCGGTGTAGCCGAGCTCGTCGAGCACCTTGCAGACCCGGTCGAAGGTCCGCGCGATCACGTGCCTGCGACCGCCGATCTGCCGCTCGAGCTCGTCGACCTCCTTGTACTGCCTGAAGTACCGCTCGGCGTACCTGGCGTGCTGCTCGCGGTCCGGGCAGGCGTGGCAAGGGTGGCGTCGGAGCTTGCGGCGCAGTTCCGCGATGTCGCCCTCGGCGACATCGCCCCCCTCGAAATCGCCCGCGTCCTCGGCGAAGCCACGAACCCGTTCTGGATCATCGGTATCGGCGGCGGACCTGCGATGGCGTGACGCGGACTCCAGGTCGCGGCCCTCGATCTTGGCGCGCATCGCGGAGACGAGATCGCGGCGGTGCTTCGGTGAGCGCTCGCTGAAATGCTGGGGAATGCGCAGCCGGTCGACGGGATCGGCCGGCACCGGGAAGTCCGCCGCCGACAGCTGCTTAAGCTGGCCGTGCGAGGTGAGGACGAGGGGTCCGTCGGCGCGGTGGACCGAGAACCCGTCGCCGGCCGGCGGCGGGTTGAGCACCACTGCGAGGCCGGACCTGCGGCCGGCCGGTACGCGGATGATGTCGCCGCGGCGCAGCGTGGCGAGCACCCGCCTGGCCTCGGACCGCTGCGCGGAGGCACGGCTGCGCGAGGCGCCGCGCTCGGCGTCGGTGAGCCTGCGGCGCATTTCCGCGTACTCCATGAAGTCACCGCGGTCGCAGCTGACCTGCTTGGCCAGTCCTTCTGCCTGCTCCTTGAGCCTGCGCAGCCGCCTGGCGAGGCCGACGACGCCGCGGTCCGCCTGGAACTGGGCGAAGCTCGACTCCAGCAGGCTGGCGGCCCGCGCGCGGCCGACGCGGGCGGTGAGGTTCACCGCCATGTTGTAGGACGGGCGGAAGGAGGAGTTCAGCGGGTAGGTACGGGTGCCTGCCAGGCCAGCGACGGCCCCCGGGTCGAGGCCCGGCTGCCACAGCACCACCGCGTGCCCCTCGACGTCGATGCCGCGACGGCCTGCCCGGCCGGTGAGCTGCGTGTACTCGCCTGGCGTGAGCGCGACGTGCGCCTCGCCGTTCCACTTGTCGAGCTTCTCGAGCACCACGGTGCGGGCGGGCATGTTGATGCCGAGCGCGAGGGTCTCGGTGGCGAAGACGGCCCGGACAAGACCGGCGGTGAACAGCTCCTCGACCACCTCCTTGAACGCGGGCAGCAGCCCGGCGTGGTGGGCGGCGATGCCGCGGCGCAGTGCGAGCACCCAGTCGTGGTAGCCGAGGACGGTGAGATCCTCCTCGGGAATGTCGGCGGTGCGCCGCGCGGCCAGTTCCTCGATGACCCGCGCCTCTTCTGGCGTGGTCAGCCGCAGGCCCGCCGCCAGGCACTGCTGCACGGCGGCGTCGCAGCCTGCCCGGCTGAAGATGAACGTGATCGCGGGCAGCAGGCCCGCGGCGTCCAGCCGGTCGACGATCTCCGGGCGGTAGGGCGGCTGGGTGCGCCGCGGCCGGTGGCCGCCTCGTCCCGGCCTGCTCGACGGCTGCCTGATCGCCTCGCGGTGCGCCAGCCGGACGAGTTCGGGGTTGACCTCGTGGTGGTCGTCGTCGGTGAACAGGTCGTACAGACGGCGGCCCGCGAGCATGTGCTGCCACAGCGGCACCGGGCGGTGCTCGTCGACGATGACCTCGGTGCCGCCGCGCACCTGGGCGAGCCAGTCGCCGAATTCCTCGGCGTTGCTCACCGTCGCGGACAGCGCGACCACCCGCACGCTTTCCTGCAGGTGGATGATGACCTCTTCCCAGACCGCGCCGCGGGAGCGGTCGGCGAGGTAGTGCACCTCGTCGAGCACGACGTAGCCGAGGTCTTTCAGCGCGGGCGAGCCCGCGTACAGCATGTTCCGCAGCACCTCGGTGGTCATCACCACGATGGGCGCATCGCCGTTGACAGCGTTGTCGCCGGTCAGCAGTCCGACCGTGTCGCTGTCGTAGCGCCGGACCAGGTCGTTGTACTTCTGGTTGCTCAGCGCCTTGATCGGCGTGGTGTAGAAGCATTTCTTGCCCTGATAGAGCGCGAGGTGGACGGCGTACTCGCCGACGACCGTCTTGCCGCTCCCCGTTGGCGCCGCGACCAGGACCCCTTCTCCCCCGGTCAGCGCGGCACAGGCGGCCACCTGGAAGGGATCGAAGTCGAAGTCGTACAGCTCACGGAATGACGTGAACTCGGGGGCGGCCTGCCGCTCGCGGAACTTCGCGTACTTTTCAGCAGGGCTCACCGCCGGTGTGCTCATGCATCCAAGAGTAGGGGACTTCTGCCTCGCCTGGTACGGATGAGGCTCTGCCGGCGCCCGGGGGACCCCCGTCGGGCAGGTCTAGCTAGATGTTGCTGTCCGCGTCGATCGGCTCGGGGTCGTCAATCGGGGAGAGTTCGTCGTCATCGAGGCCCGCGTACAGGTCGGGGTGGTTTCGGGCCCAGCGCCTGTCGTTGAGGTAGATGAAGATCTCGGCCGCCTCGACCAGCACCACGACGACCCCGCCGAGCAAGAGCATCGTCAGCGGGTCGGGGCTCGGCGACGCGATGCCTGCGAACACGAAGACCAGGAAGATGATGAGCCTGCGCCACTTCTTGAACCGCTCGTGGGTGACGACACGAGCCAGATTCAGTATGACCAGGAAGAGCGGGACCTCGAAGCAGAGCCCGAATCCGACGATCATCGCGATCCAGTACCCGATGTAGGTGTCGGCGGTGTACAGGTTCGTGAAGCCCTGGGACATCCCGATGAAGAAGTCGAGCCCGCGGCTCATCGCGGTGAAGGCGAAGAAGCAGCCGAGCCCGAACAGCGGGACCGCGGTGCCGAGGAATGCATACGTCCAGCGCTTCTCGCGCGAGTAGAGACCGGGCGCCACGAAGGCCCACAGCTGGTACAGCCAGATCGGGCTGGTGAGGACCACGCCGGCGATGACGGAGACCTTGATGTGCAGGTAGAAGCCGTCCATGACGCCGTTAAGCACGAGCGAGTGCCCGGGGACGTTCGTCTTGCAGAACGTCACCGCGTGGCAGTAGGGGCGCTGGATGAAATTCCAGATGTGGGTGTAGAACGCCCAGGACACGCCCGCGCCGACGAGGACCGCCACGGCGATCTTGACCACCCGGTTGCGCAGCTCGCGCAGGTGGTCGATCAGGGACATGCGCCCCTCCGGGTTGGCCCGCTGCTGCGAGCGAAGGAAGCGCTCGCCCACGATGCGAGCCCCCCTGATGGCGGAAGGCTTCGATGCCATGATCGTCTTTCCCGGAGGGGGGTTGTCGTTAAATGCTCGGGAGGCGGCAGGCTACTTGGCCTGCGCGCCGTCCGACGTCTTGACCGACTGCTGCAGGTCGGCGAGCTGCTTGCTCAGCGCGTCGATCTGCGCCTGGGCACCGGCGTCCGCGGCGGCAGCCTCGATCTGCGGCTGGGGAGCCTGGAACGTGGCGGCGGAGGCGGGCTCGGTGGGCTCGTCCTCGTGCAGGCCCTGCACTTCCTTCTTCAGGATGCGCATCGACTGGCCAAGCGAGCGGGCGGCAGCGGGCAGCTTGCGCGACCCGAACAGCACGATGATCAGGATCGCGATGATCGCAATCTTCCATGGGCTGTCGAACAGGTCACCGATCATTGGAGTCCTTAAGTCACAGGGGATGAGTCCCGTTACCGGGGCTGGCCTCGAGGTTGAGTCTACACGGCGTGACGGAAACGACTAGGTCCAGCAGCCGAACGGAAGGGTAACCGACCATAGTGAGCGGAAATGACACACATCGCTACCGGTGATGGTTCATCTGTAGTTGGATGCCGTCCCCTCTCGTTCACCATTTGCTTCGCAGCCGCGCGACTGTCGGATTGACCCGTCGACAAATGAATGCTGTGAGTTACATCGTGTGCGGAAATTGTTACCAACTCCCGGGCGACAAAATCCGATACGTTGGGAATTATCACGGACAGTGAGCTAAAGTCGCGGTCATGGAAGCCCTGGACGCCGACTACGGTGCGGCGGTGGCGAGACCCGTCGCAGGCATCAACTACGAGCGCCTCTACGACTACCGGTTCCGCGATGTCGATCAGGCGGGCAGGCAAGCGGTCTGGCGCGAGATAGCCAGCTACGTGCACGGCCGGATGGACAGGCCGCAGCGCGTCCTCGACCCGGCGGCCGGGCGGGGCGAATTCATCACCGCGGTGCCCGCCGCCGAGCGCTGGGGCGTCGACCTAGTCAGCCAGGGTGACATCGAGGCCGCGGGCGTGAAGATGATCATCGGCGACATCATGGACACCGAGCTGCCCGCCGGGCACTTCGATGGCGTGTTCCTGTCGAACTTCCTCGAGCACCTGCCAAGCCAGGACGCGGTCGGGACGGTGCTCGGCAAGCTGCGCGCGGCGATGTCACCTGGCGGCCGGATCGGGATCATCGGCCCCAACTTCCGCTACTGCGCCCGCGAGTATTTCGACTGCGCCGACCACACCGTGATCCTCACCCATGTCTCGATGGCCGAGCACCTGTACGCGGCCGGATTCGAGATCACGCTGACGGTCCCCCGGTTCCTGCCGTACTCCTTCCGCGGCCTGCTGCCGCCATCGCCCCGGCTGACCAGGGTGTACCTGCACACGCCGCCGCTGTGGCGACCGCTTGGCAAGCAGTTCTTCCTCATCGCGCGCAAGTAGTCCTAGCCCGCCCGCTGGCCCTACTACTCGTACAGGGCCAGCGCCGCCGCGGCCTCGGCTCTGATCTCCTCGGCCAGCTCAGGCGGTGAGATAACCCGGGCGTCCTCGCCGAGGCGCAAGGCCAGCCGCCGGACCCAGTTGGTGTCCGGGGTGCGCAGGCCAATGCGAAGCCGGCCATCGCCGAGTTCCGAAACCGACTCGCACAGGTAGTCTTCGGCGACCCTGCGGGCGGCCGGCCCGAGCTCGAGCTCGACGAGCTCGTCGGTGGGTGACGCCTGGAACAGCCCCGCGTCCACGTCCACCTCCTCGGCCTCCTCCGGCACCTCGGCGGGCACGTCGAGCACGTCGACGGAGATCACCCGGTCAAGCCGGAACAGCCGGACGCCCTCGGCCCGGCGGCACCAGCCCTCCAGGTAGGTCCTGCCGTCCACGACAAGCAGCCGCATCGGGTCCACGTCACGCTCGGTCGCCTCGTCCCTCTTCTGCACATAGTGGCGCAGGTGGACCCGCCTGCGCGCGGCCAGGGCCGCGTTGAGCGTGACGGCTATGCCGCGGGCGTTCGGGCTGTCGACCTGGAGGACGCTCACCTGGGAGGGCGCCGCGCCCGCCGCGCCGGCGGCGTCCTCGATCTTCGCGATGAGGCGCTGCACGGCGTCGCCGCCCCCGGCCTCCGCCAGCATCCGCAGCGCGACGAGCAGCGCGCTCGCCTCGTCGGCGGCGAGCCGCAGCGGCCTGGCGATCGACTCCGCCTGGCTGATCGAGATCTCCCCGTCCTCGTACGACAGGTCGATCGGGCAGTACGGCTCGGGCGCCTTGAGCTCCACGCACCAGGCGAGGTTCAGGTCGTCGATGAGCTCGCGTTCGGTCATGCCGAAGGTCGCCGCGGTCTCCGCGAGGCCGACGACGCGCCGCGTCGCCACGTAGGGGACCAGGGCGAGCAGGCGGCGCAGCCGCTCGCCCGAGGTGACCATGCGCGCGCTGTTCGCCGGGCTCATGCCAGCACCCCCTTGAGCCGCCTGATGACGGCCTCGCGCAGCTCGGGCGGGTCGAGGACGACGACGTCCTGGCCAAACCAGGCCAGATGGCCGGCGTACCAGTCCGGGTCGGAGTAGGCGATGGTGAGCCGGTCCCAGCCAGGATGTGCGGCGTCGGGCTCGATCTGGCTGGCCCAGCGGTGCAATGCGAAGCCCGCGTCCGCGCGGACCCGCAGCACCGCGTTGTGCTTGCGCGTCTGCGGCTTGTCCCAGTCCTTCACCATCTCGCGGACGTCGGTGCCCTCAGGGACGGTCACGCTGCCCGGCGGCCCGACGAGCTTGACGGGGCCGACGATGCGGTTCATCCGGAAGACACGGGGGGCGCCGCGCGCCCTGTCGTGCCCCGCGACGTACCAGCGGCCGCGCCTGTTGACCACGCCCCACGGCTCGAGAGTGCGCCTGGTGACCTCGGACCTGCCGCCCGCCACGTGGTCGAAGGCGACGGGCCTGCGGTCGCGCACCGCCTCCCACAGCGCGCCGAACGCCGGCTCCTGGGTGGTCAGCCGCGGCTGGATGCCGGGCGCCTGGGCTGTTTCGCCCTCGGCGTCGGCCTCCCGGCTCGCCGCGCGCAGCTTGAGCGCGGCCCCGGTCGCCGCGCCCTCAAGCGCCGCCGACTGCCAGACCCGGGACGCGATGCCGAGCACCGCCGCCTCGTCCGGCTCAAGCTGGATCTCCGGCAGCTCGTAGTCCTGGCGGCTGATCCGGTAGCCGATCTCCTCGTCCGCCGTGGCGGACCGGCCGGTCTCCAGGGGGATGCCCAGGTCACGGAGCTCTTCCTTGTCCCGCTCGAACATCCGCTTGAACGATTCCTGCTCCTCCGGGTAGCCGATGACCGCGGCACGGATCTGCTCTGCGGTCAGGTACCTGCGCGAGGAGAGCAGCAGCACGACGATGGACAGGAGGCGTTCGGTCCTGCGCTTCGACAACGCGACCCCCTTATGAAAGTCACCCCTTGTACCCGGCACTCTACGGCCGCCTGCCGCTAGTCTGCCGTCGTGATCCGATGGCGGAGCGGAACTGTCACGGCGTTGCGGCGCGAATGGCCCGGAGCAGCCGAACTCATGGTAACCGTGGACGGGGATTCGATTCGCGCGCTTGCCTACCCCGCGCTCACCGGGTTGCCGCGAGTCGGCGACCGGGTGCTGCTGAACGTCACCGCGCTGCGGGCCGGACTCGGCACCGGCGGCTACGCGTTCGTGGTCGCGCTGCCCGACCGGCTGCCCGCGGACGGCGAAATAACCGGCCATATCGTGAAATCACGGTATACACCGCTGCAGGCGATGACGGCCAGCGCGGACGAGCAGGGGTCGGCCCAGCACGACCTGCTCGAATCGGCAGACTCGCTAGACGGCATGCCGGTGGTGGTGGCCGACCTGCATTCGGCGCTCCCGGCGATCCTGGCCGGGCTTTACGCCGCATACGAAACGGGTTCGTGCGATGCGCGCGCCGTCTACGTGATGACCGACGGCGGGGCGCTGCCCGCGTGGTTCTCCCGCACGGCCGCTGGGCTGCGCGAGGCGGGCTGGCTGGCGGCGACCGTCACCACCGGCCAGTCGTTCGGCGGTGACCTGGAGGCGGTCACCGTCCACTCGGGCCTGCTCGCCGCCAGGCACGCGGCGGGCGCCGACGTCGCGGTCGTCACGCAGGGGCCAGGCAACCTGGGCACGGGCACCAGGTGGGGCTTCTCCGGCGTGGCGGCGGGCGAGGCGGTCAACGCCGCTGCGGTGCTCGGCGGCCGTCCCGTCGCGTCGCTGCGGGTGTCGTTCGCCGACCCGCGGGAGCGGCATCGCGGCGTATCGCACCACAGCCTGACCGCCTACGGGCGGGTCGCGCTCGCCGCCGCCGACGTGGTGCTGCCGGATCTGCCCTCCCCGTTCGGCGAGCGGGTAGCCGAGGAGGCGGCGGGGTTGGCCGGCCGGCACCGGCTTGTCACGGTGCCCGTCGACGGCCTGGACGAGGCGCTGCGCGGCTGCCCGGTGCCGCTGTCGACCATGGGGCGCTCGCTTGATGAGGACCGGGAGTATTTCCTCGCGGCGGCCTGCGCCGGGCGGCACGCGGCGTCCCTGCTGCACCAGTAGCCGCTTGGGTGGGCGCGGAAATGACTGTCCCCCGGCGGGGAGCGGCTGAGCGCTCCCCGGGCCGGGGGACGAGACGTGCTAGCGGACCGAACCTAGTCGGCGGCCAGGATGTCGACGACGAAGACGAGGGTGTCGGTGCCCTTGATGCCCGCCGTGGAGGCGCCGGTCTTGCCGTAGCCGTCGGCCGGCGGGATGACGAGCAGGACGCGGCTGCCGACCGTCTGGCCGACCAGGCCGGTGTCCCAGCCCTTGATGACCTGGCCCGCGCCGATCACCACGGTGTACGGCGACTTGCGCGCCCAGGAGGAGTCGAAGACCTTGCCCGTCCGCCAGTTCACGCCGGTGTACTGGACCGCGAGGGTCTGGCCCTTGGTCACCTTCGCGCCGGTGCCCGTGATCAGGGTCTTGACCTGGAGGGTCTTGGACGGCGTGGCCTTGGCGGGGATCGTGATGGTGGGGCCGGCCGTGCTGCCCGCCGCCGGGGCGGTCACCGTCGGCAGCGTGCCGCCGCCGTTCGTGGACTGCGTGCCAGGCACGCTGTTGTCGTCGAACGCGGAGACCATGTCGATGACGAACACCAGCGTGTCGGTCTTGCCGATGCCCGCGGTTGAGTTGCCGCTGGTGCCGAAGCCGTCCTTGGGCGGGATCACCGCGAGCACCCGGCTGCCGATCTTCTGCCCGACGAGGGCGGTCTCGAGGCCGGGCAGCAGCGTCCCGGTGAACAGCGACGGCTTGCCCGCGGTGTAGGACGAGCCAAGCAGCTTGTGGGTCTTGCCCGACCAGTCATAGGCGACGTAGTTGCCGACCATGCCCTCAGTCGAGGTCAGCGCGGCGCCGGTGCCCTGGATGACGGTCTTGGTGTAAAGCGCACCGCTCCCCGTTTCCGCCGGGATCTTCACCGTGGGCGCCTTGCCGAACGTTCCGGTGGCGGTGACCGACTTGTAGGTGTCCGACGCCGCGGCGTTCGACGACGACGAGGACGAGGAACCGCAGCCGGCGAGCGCCAGGGCGGCGAGCAGGGGGGTTATGACAAGCGCTGCTGCGCGTCGCATGAGAGCCTCTCGGGTCTGACTGGGGGACAGGCGGGCGGACCCAGGTCCGACACCACATTCTGTGACTTTGGTAAAGCCTACTCAGGTTACCCGCAGCGACGGGCCGCTCCGTTGCATGCGATCAAGTCGACAGCAAACGTTCAGCTTTGGCGCATCCCAGCGTCACGGATGGCGGACTCCGGCCCTATTTGGCCGGAAATGGCGCTGTTCAGCAGCGGGAAGGCCGTGGCAGCCGGGTCAGCGGGTTTTCAGAAAGTGTGCCGACCAGACGGTCGAAGCCGGGACGCAGTGTCACGTCCCGGCTTCGCCATGTTCGAGTTGCGGCTTCGCCGCTTGTTGCTGTTATCCGCTACATGCCGGCGATGAGCTTCTCCACGCGCTCGTCGACCGAGCGGAACGGGTCCTTGCACAGGACCGTGCGCTGCGCCTGGTCGTTGAGCTTGAGGTGCACCCAGTCGACCGTGAAGTCGCGGCGCTTTTCCTGTGCGCGGCGGATGAACTCACCGCGCAGCTTGGCGCGGGTGGTCTGCGGCGGGACGGACTTGGCCTCGAAGATCTTCAGGTCGGTGGTCACCCGGTCCACGGCGCCGTTCTTCTGCAGCAGGTAGTACAGACCGCGGCCGCGGTGCACGTCGTGGTAGGCCAGGTCGAGCTGTGCGACACGCGGCGCGGAAAGCGGCAGGTCGTGCTTGGCCCGATAGCGCTCGATGAGCTGGTACTTGGTCACCCAGTCGATCTCCCTGGCGATCTTGTCCAGGTTGCCGTCCTCGATCGCGGTGAGCGCGCGCTCCCACATCTCCAGCACGCGCAGGCTGACCGGGTCGATGCCGTTCTTCTCCGTGAAGTCCTTGGCCCGGTTCAGGTACTCCCACTGGATCTCCAGGGCGGACATCTCGCGCCCGTTGGCCAGCCTGACCCGGCTGCGGCCGGTCATGTCGTGGCTGACCTCACGGATCGCTCTGATCGGGTTGTCCAGCGTCATGTCGCGCAGCACGATGCCCGCCTCGACCATGCGCAGCACCAGGTCGGTGGAGCCGACCTTGAGCAGCATGGTCGTCTCGGACATGTTGGAGTCGCCGACGATGACGTGCAGCCGCCGGAAGCGCTCGGCGTCGGCGTGCGGCTCGTCACGGGTGTTGATGATCGGCCGTGACCTGGTGGTGGCGCTCGAAACGCCCTCCCAGATGTGCTCGGCACGCTGGCTGACGCAGTAGACCGCGCCGCGCGGCGTCTGCAGCACCTTGCCCGCGCCGCAGATGATCTGCCGCGTGACAAGGAACGGGATCAGGATGTCGGCCAGGCGGCCGAACTCACCGTGCCTGCCGACCAGGTAGTTCTCGTGGCAGCCATAGGAGTTGCCCGCCGAGTCGGTGTTGTTCTTGAACAGGTAGATGTCCCCCGCGATGCCTTCCTCGCGGAGCCGGCGGTCGGCGTCGACGAGCAGGCCCTCAAGGATGCGCTCACCCGCCTTGTCGTGCGCGACCAGGTCGACCACGTTGTCGCACTCGGGGGTGGCGTACTCCGGATGGCTGCCCACGTCCAGGTAGAGACGGGCGCCATTGCGGAGGAACACATTGCTGCTGCGACCCCATGACACGACACGGCGGAAGAGGTAGCGGGCCACCTCGTCCGGAGACAGCCGCCGCTGTCCACGGAAGGTGCACGTAACGCCGTACTCGTTCTCGAGCCCGAATATTCGCCTGTCCACGTCCCTAGGCTACGTTCACTTGCTGCCATCGGTCACTATGCCCCGCCGGAACTGCGCAAGCATGGGTGTGCTTTCGGGGATTTGACCAGGCTCGACCACGCACGTACGCCCCCTAGATGGTGCCGTTGTCGATCGCGTTGGCGATCCACGGGATTACCTCGTCGAGCATCTCGTCGAGGGAGGTGGCGGCCTCGAAGCCGAGCACCCGCTTGGCCTTTTCGGTGGCGGGAACGCGGCGGTTGACGTCGTACTCGAACGGACTGTCGGAGACGACGCGCAGCGGCTCGCCCGGGCCCTTTATCTTCCGCCAGATGGCCTCGGCGAGTTCGAGGACGGTGGTGGACTGGGCGGTGGAGAGGTTGAAGTCCTCGTTGCGCGCGTCCGGGTGTTCCATTGCGATGACGATGCCCCTGGCCAGGTCGCCGCCGTAGGTGTAGTGCCGCACCTGCTCGCCTGTGCCGAGGATGTGCAGCGGGTCCTGGCCCTTGTAGACCTTCTGCACCAGGTCGGGCACCACGTGGCTCATTGCGAGCTTGACGTTGCCCGACATGATCTCCTCGTCCCCCAGGGCGCGGGACTCGCCGATGCCGACGCAGTTGAACGGCCGGACGATGGTGTAGGGCAGCTTGTGCTGGTCCCAGGCGGCGCGGGCGAAGTACTCGACGGCCAGCTTCTGGAAGCCGTAGGAGGACAGTGGCGGCGGCACCTCGCGTTCCTGGCCCTCATACGACGGCCACTCCGGCGTGGACTCGAACACCATCGAGGACGACAGGTAGGTCATCTTCTTGAGCCTGCCCGCCTGGTGCGCGCTGATCGCGGCGTCGCAGGAGGTGGCGATGATCCGCTCGTTGGTGGCGAGCAGGTCGTAGGCGTAGGTGTGGAAGTAGGAGATGCCGCCGATCATCGCGGCGCCGGCGATGAAGTGGTCGCAGTCCGCGAGCAGTTCCGTCATCAGCGCCACGTCGCGGCAGTCGCCCTCGACCAGCCGGTAGTCCTGATGGCTGTCGTAGGACTTGGCGACCTTCCCGTACTTGGAGAAGTTGTCGACGCCCACGACGGAGTAGCCCTTGCCGAGCAGTTCCTCGACGACGTAGCCGCCGATGAACCCGGCCGATCCGCTGACCAGAACCTTCTGCTGCATTTAGCGGTGTTCCTTCTTCTTCTCGTACCCGTGGGCCCTGACCTGCTCCGCGGACAGCCGCGGGCCGAACGCGAACCGGTACCAGTACAGGTACCCGGGGATCCACTTGGCGACCCGGAAGTTCGAGATGCCCGCCTGCCTGTCGAGCCAGATCGTCGGTATCTCCGCGACAGGCAGCCGCATCCTGCGTGCCTTGGCGGTCAGCTCGATGCCGATCTCGAACCCGGCGCGCGAATCGATGCCGACCTTGCGCACGAAGTCGGTCGAGTAGGCCTTGAACGAGTTCGTCGCGTCGCGGGTGCCGGTGCGGGCGAGCAGCCCGAGCGAACGGCCCGCCATCCGCGACAGCAGCCCCTTGAACAGCGGCCCGCCGACCTGCTGGCCGCCCGGCATGTAGCGAGACGCGACCGCGACGGCCACCCCCCTGTCCACCAGCCTGGCCAGGTCGTCGATCTGCCGCGGGTCGTCGCAGCCGTCGGCCATGGTGACCACGGCGACCGGCGCCGCGGCGGCGCCGATGCCGTACCTGATCGCGTTGGCGGGCCCGCGGCCGTAGGTGTTGACGATGCAGCGCAGCCGCGGTTCCTTCTGCGCGTACTCAGTGACCGGGGCAACCGTGGTGTCGTCGGCGAAGTCGACGACGACGAGCACCTCGCACTGCAGCCGGACCGACTCGAAGATCCGGTCGATCACGGGGATGATGTGCGGTCCCTCGTTGTAGGCGGGGATAACCACCGAGACGCGGGGCACCTCGGCGGTCGTCATACGAGGACCCCGCCGCCGAGCACGTTCCAGATGTCGGCAACGGGCTTAGCGGTTCTCAGCTCCCGGTAGTCCGGATGCGGCGCGGCGATGATCAGCAGGTCTGACCTGGCGACCACCTCGTCGTGCGGCAGCAGGTTCTCGTCGACCTTGACGTAGGGGTCGGCGCAGAGCACCTCGTCCGCCTTGAACTCAAGTATCCGCTTGAGCTTGTAGGACAGGCTCGACCTGATGTCGTCCGAGCCGCCCTTGAACGCCATTCCCAGGATGCCCACGGTCATCGACCCCAGGTCGAACTTCTGCTCGAGACAGTGCACCAGGTACAGCGGCATGCCCTCGTTGATCGTCATCGCCGTGTGGCCGAGCGTGAAGTTGTTGTTGTTGAACGCCGCGAGCTGCATGGTGTCCTTGAACAGGCACGGCCCGGCGGCGAACCCGGCACCCGGCATGTCCGCGGCCCGCGGGTAGTCCTTGATCAGCCCCTGGCGGATGCGCTCGAAGTCGAGCCCCCGGTCGTTGGCCATCATGTAGAACTGGTTGGCCGCCGCGAACTTGATGTACCGCCACACGTTCGTGAACAGCTTGGCGAGCTCGGCCTCCTCCGGCGTCAGCTCCACGATGTTGTCGGTGAGCAGCGAGAACAGCGCCGACGCGCGCTCCATGCCGCGCGGGCTGCGGGCCGACACGATCTGCGGCAGCTCGAACAGTTCGGTCATCGCCTTGCCTTCGGCGATCCGCTCGGGGCAGAACGCCACCTCGATGTGCGTGCCGAGGCTCGCGATCATCTTCTCCACCACGGCCGTGACGCCGGGGAAGACGGTGGACCGCAGCACGAGCAGCTGGCCGTCGCGCAGGAACGGGGCGAAGCCGGTCAGCGCCTTGGGTATCGCGGTCTGGTTCGGGTTGAGGTGCTCGTCGACCGGGGTGCCGATCACCACGATCACGTGCTCGGCGGTGCCGACGACGGCCGGGTCGGCTGAGGCGCTCAGCCGGCCCCCCGCCACGGCCCGCTCGAGCAGCGGCGCGGCACCCGGCTCGTCGAACGGCATCCGGCCCGCGTTCACCGACTCGACGGCAGGCTCGCTGACGTCGTAGATGGTCACCGTGGCACCGCGCTCCGCGAAGGCGATCGCAAGCGGCAGGCCCACGTGGCCGCAGCCGCCGATGACCACGACGTCATGCTCGAACTCGCGGTCCGAAGTTGGAGTCTGAGACGCCATCGCTAGCTGTCCTCCGCTTCCTCCGCGACGCATATCTCCTCGATAAAGTGCACTCTCACCTTATCCGGGATTGGACATGCGCTCAGCCTGTCATCTAATTGCCACGCTATAAGAACACTTCCTAATTTCTGCTTCAGGCAACATATGATGTCCGTCTCGCACCTTGAAATACCGGTTTGACCTGCATGTTCTCAGGCTCATATGACGAGCTTCTGATAGTCCCAATGGTAAAATAGGGCATATAAAAACTGACTAAAGTGCATCGAGCCGGCGTTACCAGTCGGTGGCGATGTACTTCGTCTCGGTGTACTCGAGCAGCCCCTCGTGGGCGCCCTCGCGGCCGAGTCCCGACTGCTTGGTGCCGCCAAACGGCGCGGCCGGGTCGGAGACGAGGCCACGGTTCAGCCCTACCATGCCCGCGTCCAGCGCCTCGGACACCCGCAGCCCGCGCCGCAGGTCCTGGGTGAAGACGTAGGAGACGAGCCCGAACTCGGTCGCGTTGGCCCAGCGGATCGCCTCGGCCTCATCGGTGAACCGCACCACGGGCGCGACAGGGCCGAAGATCTCGGTGGACAGGATCGCCGCGTCGGCGGGCACGCCGTCTAGCAGGGTCGGCTCGTAGTAGTAGCCGCGCCGCTCCGGCGCGCGGCCGCCGGTGACGAGCGCCGCGCCCGACTCGGTCGCGCCGTCCACCAGGTCGGACACCTTAGACCTGGTGTCCTCGTTGACGAGCGGGCCGACCTCGGTCGCCTCGTCGAGGCCGGGGCCGACCACCATGGCCTTCAGCCGGGCCGCGAAGGCCGCGGTGAACTCGGCGGCGACCGCCTCATGCACGTAGAAGCGGTTGGCGGCGGTGCACGCCTCGCCGCCGTTGCGCATCTTCGCGATCAGCGCGCCCTCGACGGCGGCGGGGATGTCCGCGTCCTCGAAGATGATGAACGGCGCGTTGCCGCCGAGCTCCATCGAGCAGCTGACGATGGACTTGGCCGCTTGGGCGAGCAGGATGCGCCCCACCTCGGTGGAGCCAGTGAAGGACAGCTTCCGCACCCGGGGGTCGTCGATCATCGCGGCGCAGACCGGACCGGATGTGGTGGTGGTCACCACGTTGACCACGCCGTCGGGCACCCCCGCCTCGCTCAGCAGCGCGGCGAGCGCGAGCGCGGTCAGCGGCGTCTCCGCGGCGGGCTTGAGCACGACCGTGCAGCCGGCGGCGAGCGCGGGGCCGATCTTGCGGGTGGCCATCGCGGCGGGGAAGTTCCACGGCGTGATGAGCAGCGACACGCCGATCGGCTGGTGCAGCGTGAGAATGCGGTTGGCGCCGGACGGCGAGCGCATCAGGGTGCCCTCGATGCGCACCGCCTCCTCGGCGTACCAGCGGAAGAACTCGGCCGCGTAGGCTGCCTCGCCGCGCGCGTCGCGCAGCGACTTGCCGTTCTCCGCCGACATCAGCCTGGCGAACTGCTCGCTGCGCGCCGACATCAGCTCGTAGGCCTTGCGGAGGATCTCCGCGCGCTTGCGCGGCGGGGTCGCGGCCCAGCCAGGAAGGGCCGCCTGGGCGGCGGTCACCGCGTCGAGCCCGTCGTTCACCGAGCCGTCGGCGACCTCGGCGAGCGGTTCCTCTGTCGCCGGGTCAAGCACACGGAACGTACCGCGACCCTTGCCCCACTCCCCCCCGATGAGCAGCCCCGTCGGGACGTCGATGCCGGTGAGCTCAGTGATAGTCATGCAGTTACTCCAGGCGTTGGTACCGTGTTGGCCACTCCGGATGAGCGTACGCGGGGCGGCCGCTGACACCAACCGTACGTTCGGATCATCACGGGCGTGCAGCCGGGGCAGACCCGGGACAGACCGGGACACCCACTACATGGGATAGCCGCCGGTGCCCTCCCGGGTGGTGACCCACTGCAGCTCGGTGAAGTCGGCCATGGAGTGCGGTCCAGAGCGGCCCCAGCCGCCGGTACTCGGGTATCCGATTTGTCTCACTAGTCACAGTGAGACAACATAACAGGCCCCGGCTCAGCCGCCGTCGATGATGGACTTGATCTTGAAGCCGCTGTACTTCTGCTTGAGCAGGCCGAACCTGACCATGGCGTCCACCAGGCGCTGCAGCCGGACCGGGTTCACGCCGACGGGAAAGCTGGGCAGCGAGACGAGCGCCGCGGCGAGCGGCCGCATGCCGAGGAACTTCTTCAGCGCCGACTCGACCGCGGTGCGCTCGGTGTCGGCGATCTCCTGCCCTTGGGCGTAGGCACGCTCGAAGGCGGCGAGGGAGTGCGGGTTGTCCTGCGCCCACTTCTGGGTAACAGCGACGCCCTGGATGGGGAAGTCGGTCGTGCCGCCCTGGTCGAGGTCGGCAAGCTCCTGGGTGCCGACATTCATCGAGAACAGGCTGACGAAGGGCTCGGGCGCGAAGGCGGCGTCCACCTTCCCGGTCAAGAGGTTCTGCGGCACGTGCGGGAAGTCGACGTTGTTGTTGAACTTCACCAAGCTGAGCGGCACGCCGTTGTCGGTGAGCAGCGAGTCGACGAGCAGGGTGCCGATGTCGTTCGGCGCGTTGACGGAGACGGTCTTGTTCTTGAGCTGCCTGACCGATTGGACCTTTGACCCCGGCTTGGCGAGCAGGGTCAGCACGTTGGGCTGCAGGAACGACGACTCGGCGATGATGCGCAGCGGCGCCTTGTCGAGCAGCACATTGTCAACGTAGGTTACGTAGTCGGCAGACGTGATGTCGAATTGCCCCTTGAGCTGGCCGTCGATGGCCGTCTGGCTTGTCGCGGCCAGTTTGATGGTGACATTGAGGCCCTGCGCCTTGAACAGCCCGCGCTGCTCCGCGATGAACAGGCCCGCGGAATCAATCGCGGGAAATGCATCGACGACGATGTCCGTCTTTTCAAGGCTGCCCCCGCTGGCCCCGCCCGACGACGCCGAACATCCTGCCAGTGTGACCAGCGACGCTGCCGCCACGATAGACGCCCGGCATGCGTTCTGAATTCTCATAATCACTCCGTGCGATGCAGCCTGATTCTGTTATAGATGCCCGTAAAAACCGCAGCCGGGCACAGCGACCGATGCTAATGACGTCGGCGCGCGGTCGCGGGAGATTTGGCAGGCATAGACATAAAGCCGTAATGCAAACGATTGGGTACTAAGCGCAGCGCTACCCAGCGCACCCAGGCGGTTACCGGACCTTAAGCGTGGCTGAATGTCAGGGAAACGTATGCCGGTCATTTGCTCGGAGACATCCCAGAGCCTGCGAGCGGCCTCCGGGTCGCTCGCGGCCTTCGAGCGAGAGCAGGGCGCGGGGGCGCCGCGCAGGCCGGCGAAGCCGGACGGGCCGGCGAACGTGTTGCCGGGCACGGCGGCCGTGGCCACGTAGAGGGTCGGCAGGGCGCCGCCGCGCGCGTCCTGCGCGAGCAGCCGGTTGCCGAGCTTCTCCATGGCGAAGCGGGTGATCGCGCTGCCGCTGCCCGACTGGAGGTTGGTCGCCGCGTAGCCGGGGTGCGCCGCCACGGAAAGCACCGTCGAGCCCGCCTCGGTGAGCCTGCGCTGCAATTCCGCGGTGAACAGCAGGTTTGCCAGCTTGGACTGGCTGTAGGCGCGCCACGCTCGGTACCGCTTGCGCTCCCAGTTGAGGTCGTTGAAGTCGATGCTGCCGCCCTTGTGCGCGTTCGAGGAGACCGTCACGACGCGACCCCGGCCGCCGATGCTGGGCAGCAGCAGGTTGGTGAGGGCGAAATGCCCGAGGTGATTGGTGCCGAACTGCAGCTCGAAGCCGTCGGCGGTGCGGGACAGCGGCGGGATCATGACGCCCGCGTTGTTGATCAGCAGGTCGACAGGGCCCGACCAGCCGGCCGCGAACGCGCGCACCGACTCCAGGCTGGCGAGGTCGAGCAGGCGGACCTCGGTCGTCCCTGGCCCGGACCCCTGACCCTGGACCTGGACAGCGGCCCGGCGGCCCCTGTCGAGGTCGCGGACCGCGAGAATCACCCGGGCGCCGCGGGCGGCGAGCGCCTTCGCGGTCTCCAGGCCGATGCCGCTGCTCGCGCCGGTGACGATGGCCGTCTGGCCGGAAAGGTGGGGAATGTCGGAAGTGGTGAAGCCGCTCATCGTCAGCCGGTGGCGTTCAGCCAGCGGACCGGGGCGCCGTCGCCTGCCCGGCGGAACGGCTCGAGCTCATTGTCCCAGGCGCCGCCGAGCAGCCGGTCCAGCTCCTTTTCCAGGATCGCCGTGCCGTTGGCGCCGAGGGCGAGCGCGGCCCGCAGCTTGTTCTCCGGCACCAGGATGTCGCCGTTCGCGCTGGTGGTCGCGGAGAACAGCCCGAGGTTGGGGGTATAGCAGTAGCGCATGGCGTCGCAGCCGGGTGACGCTTCCTCGGTCACCTCGAAGCGCAGCCTGTTCCAGCCGGCCAGCGCGGAGGTGATGGCGCCGGCCATGCCGGGCTTGCCCTTCCACGTGAGCTCAGCACGAAGAGACCCTGGGGCAGCGGGCTGGCTGACCCAGGGCATGTTGACGGCCGATCCGACGGTCCCCGCCACTGCCCACTCGATGTGCGGGCACAGCGCGGGGGGCGCCGAATGGACCTGCAGAACGCCGTAAACCGACACCGGTGCCTCCCTGCGTAAGACGAGGTTCGCCTTCCCCTGCGACCTCATCACGCCCGGTTGGCCCGCCGAGCGCTCGCTGACGCACGCCGATCTCCGGTATTCGCCTCATATTCTGCCGTACGACCGCCGGGGGCACCAGTGCTATTGACTGGAAAGTATCGCCGGCGTAGCAGCATGACCAGCGCGGCAAACGCGGTGGTGGCGACGCCCGACCACATCACATAGTCGCCTGCCTGGTCGTAGAAGGTCCGCGCCGAGGCCGCGGGCAGGGCGAGGGTGACCGTGACGACTCCCCTGCTGTCCTGGCCGAGCCAGGACAGCAGCCGGCCGCGGGCATCGAAGGCCGCCGAGTCCCCGGTCAGCGCGGCCTGCACCACCGGCCGCCCGGTCTCCGCCGCGCGGATCGCGGCCAGGCTCGCGTGCTGGTCAGGTCCCCAGGTGCCCTGGAACGTGGAGGTTGACGACTGGTACACGATGAGCTGTGCGCCCTGGGCGGTCTCCACCCGGGACATGTCGGGGAAGGCGGACTCGAAGCAGATGAGCACCCCCACCTCAAGCGGCGCGCCGACCGCCTGGCCCGTCACGGTGAGCATGCGCGCGCCCGAGCCAGGGATCATGTTCGACGACGCGGCCTTGCTTACCCGGGTGAGCCAGCCGAGCTGCTGCCTGAACGGTATGTACTCGCCGAACGGCACGAGCCTGGTCTTCACGTAGCGGCCCTGGATGCCGGACGGGCTGACGAGCACGGCGACCTTCTCCTGGCCGCCGTCAGGTCCTGGCAGGGTGGAGTCCTGGCTGGTCAGGATCTCCGCGCCCGCCTGCCGCGACAGGTTCTCGATGCCGGCGAGCAGCCCGGGGCTGACAGCGAGGTCGTAGGCGACGCTCGACTCACCCCAGACGATCAGCCCGGGGTGGTCCTTCGCCAGCGCCTTGCCCGCGGTGAATTGCCTGGTGAGCGTCTCCGACGCGTCGACCCGCCTGGCCGGGTCGTGCACGATGCCCGGCTGCACCAGGGCGACCGAGACCTGGCGGACCGCGGGGAACGGCGGCGTCAGGGCGAAGGCGAGCGGCCCGGAGATGGCCGCAGCGGCAAAGGTGGCGGCGCCGGCGGCGGCGAGCGCGACACGCCTGCCAGCCGGGGCCCGCGCAGCCGTCCCCGCCCCCGGGGCGAGCAGGTCCGGCCGGAACGCGCCGAGTATCAGCGTCAGGCCGGTGTTCGCGAGCAGGAGCGCCACGCTGACCAGCCAGACGCCGCCGACGCCGGCCAGCGCGAGCACCGCGGGGTGCTGCCACTGCGACGCGCCGTAGAGGCCCCAGGGACCGCCGAGGCCCTGATACGACCTGATCCATTCCGGTATCAGCCAGGTGGCGGGGACGACCGCGAGCGCGGCGAGCAGCCGCGGCAGGGTGACCGCGGGCCGCAGCAGGCGGCTGACGGCGACGGCGAACGGCGAATACATGCAGCCGAAGATCCCGCCGATCAGCACCACGCCGGGGCCGATCTCCGGCGTCATCCACTGCAGGATGGCGATCAGGTAGCCGGCGCCGAACCACCAGCCGCGCGCGATCGCCTCGCGCGTCGTGCCGGCCCCGGTGAACAGCGCCATCGCGGGCACGAGCGCGAACCAGGCGAGATACCACAGCGACGGGCCGGGGAAGACCAGCACCGCGGGCACCCCGCCCGCGAGGAACGCCAGCCGTCGCGCCGGGTACCGGAACGGGCGCAGGAGCTTGCCACGCAACCTCACCCCTTCATTGTCGAACATCGCGTCAACAACGGGACTCGCGGCTGGGCTGGCCGGCTGGGCTGGCCGGCTGGGCTGGCCGACGGGGCTAGCCGACCGGGACCTTGACCAGGGCCGCCGAGTAGCCGGGCAGGGTCAGCCGGCAGCCGGCGGCGGCGCATGTGACGGTGTCCGGCCTGCCCGGCGAGAAGGAGCCGTCAGCAGAGACCCGCCGCTCCTGGATGGTCACCCCCGATCTGGCGAGCAGGGACGGTGCCCGCAGCCGGTCGGCCGTCGCGGTGCCGCGGTAGCTGCCGACGTGGAGCGTGACCGCCGCCGCCGCGCTGTCCAGGTTCTCCACCAATAGCCGCAGGCGGCCGCCGCTGCGCAGCGCGAAGGCCGTGATGTGCTGGTGCCACGCCTGGACGATGCTGACCGGCACGAGCCTGCCGGTGCCGAGCATCCTGGTCAGCAGCAGGCCGTAGTAGACCGGCTGGGCGAAGTACTCGTTGTCCCCGTGCAGGCACAGCACCGTGTAGGTGGCGCAAGCGGCGGAGAGCCCGGTCGCGATATTCATCGCGTGCACGCCGTGCTCGGCGCCGGTGAGCAGGTAGTCGATGACCCACAGGGCCGAGGCGAAGGAATCGCTGACGTCCGGTATGCCGCCACGGCAGGCGCTGCTCGTCTCGGTCAGCACGAGCGGGTGCCCGGCGATCGCCGCCATCCCGGCGTAGATGTCGAACCTGGCGGCCTCGGCCTCGGCCGTCGTGGCCGACAGCATGGACGTAGCGGCGGAGGCGGTGGTGCCGGCACGGAGCCCGCGGCAGCCGAGCGGATAGTAGTGCGCGCCGTACCAGTCGATGGTGCTCGCGTCCCGCCTGGCGTAGGACGCGAGCAAGGTCCTGTGGTAGTCGGCGTCCGGACCCGCGAGCGGCGCCTGCGGCGCGATTGAGCGGATGGCCTGGTAACAGGCGTTCACCTGGGCCAGGTAGTCGCCCACGGTCCAGCTGGGCGGGCGCAGGCCGATCGGCACGTACTGGTCGGGCTCGTTGCCGCAGGCGAACGCGAACAGGTTGCCGCCGAGCGCGCGGCGGACCGCCTTGGCGTCGGCGCGGACCCGCGCCGCCTTGAAGTGCCCGAGGTTCTCTGTGTACAGGACCGACCAGCCGGCCGCGCGCACCAGGCTGGCTAGGCCCCTGAGCGTGGCGGCTGAGGTACCCGCGAAGGACTCGTCGTCGGCCGTATCGCCGCCGAACCGCAGGACGCCGGCCCCCAGGTTGGCGAGCAGCCTGGCGAGATTGCCGGTGTTCTTGAGCTGGGGAGCCCTGGTGCGCAGCGCGCCCGACTCGACGGACAGCCCGATGAAGTGCTGGCCGACCTGGCCGATCGCCGGACCGGAGACGTCCACGCGCACGGTCACCCGGCCCGAGGAGTGCGTGCCTGAGGTGACCGGTACCGCCGCCGCGGCCCGCGCGGCGCCCGTACCGGCGACCGACATCGCGGTCGCCAGGCACGCCGCCGCCAGCGAAAACCCCAGCCGCCTCATCGTGCTCATCTCCCGGCCGCGGGCGGAGACTTTGCGCTCGGCCCGGGCTCCCACGCTAGGCGCGGGCCGGGAACGTCATGCGATGGCGTTGTTAAATGAAGGTGAATATTGCCCCGCGGACGGCGGACGACGCTGCCGGGCGCGCAGCGGCCAGTCGGGGAAGACCGGCCGGTGAAGACCAGCTAGCGAAGACACCGGACGGGGGAGCGGAGGCGCCGCATGCCTCCGCTCCCCCGCCACGGTGCGGTCGTTACGCCCTCGCGGAGGACTCCTCCAGGGCGCGGCGGACCAGAACCCGCGCCAGGTGCTCGCGGTATTCCCTTGACGCGTGAATGTCGGAGCCCGCGTTGGTGCCCTCGGCGGCCAGCGCGGCCGCGTCGGCGGCCGAGGCGCCGGAGGCGAGCGCGGACTCCACCGCGGTCGCCCGCAGCGGGGTCGAGCCCATGTTGATCAGCGCGACAGCGCTGCCCTGCACGGCCACGCCGACGATCGCGAAGTCGATCGCCCGCTTGTTGAACTTCTGGAACGACCACGCGGCGGGCGCGGCCGGCTTGGGCACCTGGATCTCGGTGAGCAGTTCGCCCGGCTCGATCGCGGTCTCGAAGATGCCGCGGAAGAACTCCGCCGCCGGCACCGAGCGCTCGCCGTCCGCGCCGCGGATGACGAACGTCGCGTCGAGCGCGAGCAGCGCGGCCGGCAGGTCGGCGGCTGCGTCGGCGTGCGCGACCGAGCCGCCGATCGTGCCGCGGTGCCTGATCTGCGGGTCGCCGACGGCCTCGGCCGTGTGCGCAAGCAGCGGGATGTCGGACAGCAGCAGCGCCGACGTCGCGACGTCGTGGTGCCTGGTGAGCGCCCCGATCGCCACGTGGTTGCCCTCGTCGCGGATGTAGGAGAGCTCGCTGACCCGGCCGAGGTCGATAAGCACCGTCGGCGCGGCGAACCGCAGCTTCATCAGCGGCAGCAGCGACTGGCCGCCCGCCAGGTACTTGGCGTCCTCGCCGTGCTCGGCCGCGAGGCCGACGGCCTCGTCGACCGAGTTGGCCCTGACGTAGGTGAACGCGGGAGGTATCACTTGGCGCCCTCCGAGGCCGCCGCCAGGGCCGCCTTCACGATGTTGTGGTAGCCGGTGCACCGGCAGATGTTGCCCTCGAGGCCGGTGCGGACCTCGGCCTCGGTCGGCGACGGGTTCTCCTTGAGCAGTGACACGATCGCCATGACCATGCCCGGCGTGCAGTAGCCGCACTGGAGCCCGTGCTCGTTGTGGAACGCCCGCTGCACCGGGTGCATCTCGCCGGATTCCGACGCGAGACCCTCGAGCGTGGTCACCGCGCGCCCGTCCGCCTGGGCGGCGAGCACGGTGCACGACTTGACCGACTCGCCGTCGAGCAGCACCGTGCAGGCGCCGCAGGACGTCGTTTCGCAGCCGATGTTGGTCGCGGTGAGGTCGGCGGTGTCGCGCAGGAAGTGCACGAGCAGGGTGCGGTCCTCGACGTCCGCGGTGACGTCCTTGCCGTTGACGGTCAGGGAGACCTTCACTTCGAGCTCGCCTTCTGAATAGCGGTCCAAACACGTTCCGGGGTCATCGGCATGTCGATGTGCCGGACGCCGAGGTGCGACACGGCGTCGATGACCGCGTTGTGCACGGCCGGGGTCGCGCCGATCGTGCCCGCCTCGCCGATGCCCTTCACGCCGAGCGGGTTCACCGGGGTCGGCGTCTCGCTGGTGAGCAGCTCGAAGCTGGGCAGCTCGGCGGCGGTGATCGCGCCGTAGTCCATCAGCGTGGCGGTCAGCGGGTTGCCGTCCTCGTCGTAAAGGATCTCCTCGACAAGCGCCTGCGCGGCGCCCTGCGCGATGCCGCCGTGCCGCTGGCCCTCCATCAGGATCGGGTTGAGCACCGGGCCCGCGTCGTCCGCGGTGACGTGCCGCAGCAGGGTGACCTTGCCGGTCTCCACGTCGACCTCGACGAGCGACAGCTGCGAGCCGAACGGGAACGTCGGCCGGTCGGCGGTAAACCGCACGTTGGCGACGATCAGGCCCTGCTCGGCGGCGGAGGCCACCTGCGACCAGGACAGCGACTTGTCCGGGTCGCCCTTGATGCGCCACACGCCGGCCTCGGTGTCGAGCTCCACGTCGTCCTCGGCGGCCTCGAAGAGCTCGGCGGCCTTCTTGCCCGCCTCCTCCTTGACCTCGATCGCGGCCTTCTGCACGGCGGAGCCGCCGAGCTGCAGCGAGCGCGAGGCGTAGGTGCCGACACCGTCCGGGATCAGGTCGGTGTCACCGTGGATGACCTCGATCTTGTCCATCGGGATGCCGAGCTCTTCCGTCACGAGCATCGCGTAGGCGGTGTGGTGGCCCTGGCCGTGCGCGGACGAGCCGGTGTACACGGTGGCGGTGCCGTCGTCGTGCACCTCCACCTTGGCGGTCTCCCCCGCCCCAGCGTCGGCGGCGGTGATCTCCACGTAGGAGGCGAGGCCGATGCCGAGCAGCCTGGTCTCGCCGGCGTCGCGGCGGCGTTTCTGCTCGCCGCGGAGCACCTCGTAGTCCGCGGCCGCGAGCACCTTGTCGAGCGCGGCCTCGTAGTCGCCGGTGTCGTACGGCGCGCCCGTCTTGGTGACGAACGGGAACTGCTCCTTCTTGATGAAGTTGAGCTTGCGCACCGCCACGGGGTCGAGCCCTGCCTCGGCGGCGTACCAGTCCACGACGCGCTCGATGGTCGCCGCCGCCTCGGGCCGACCGGCGCCGCGGTAGGCGGCGATCGGCGTGCCGTTGGTGACGACCGCCTTGTAGTTGGCCTCGACCTTCGGGATGTCGTACACGCCGGGCGCCATCAGGTTGGTGAGCATCGGCAGGAAGCCGCCCATGCGGGAGTAGGCGCCTGAGTCCTGCACGACGTCGAGCCGGTAGGCCTTGATGTGGCCCTCGCGGTCGCCGCCGATCTTGATGTGGTGTTCCTGGGCGCGGCCCTGCGTCATGGCCATCAGGTTCTCGTTGCGGGTCTCCACCCAGCGAACCGGCCTGCCGGTGTGCTTGGCGGCCCAGGCGATGATGATCTGCTCCCTGTCGACGCCGATCTTGGCGCCGAACCCGCCGCCGACGTCGGGCGCGACCACCCGGATCGCGTCCGGCGGCAGCCCGATCGCGGTCAGGATCAGCCGGGAAAGCTGGGCGTTCTGGGTGGAGGTCCAGACGGTGAGCTTCCCGTCCTTCCACACCGCGGCGGTGGCCCTGCCCTCCATCGGCAGGCAGGCGACGCGCTGGTTGACCACGTCGCCCTCGACGATGACCTCGCAGCCGTCGAAGATCGAGTCGTCGCCGATGGGGCGGGCGCCCCGGACGACCACGTTGGTGCCGGCGTCGGGGAAGAGCAGCGACTCGTCCCGCAGCGCGGCCGCGATCGACGGCACCGCGGGCAGCGGCTCGTAGTCCACGCTGACCAGCTCGGCGACGTCCTCGCCCGCGTAGTTGGAATCGGTGAGCACGAGCGCGACAGGCTCGCCGACGAACCGCACCCGGTCCACGGCGAACAGCGGCTCCTGCCAGACGCCGCCGAGCGGCGCCGGGCCCTCGGGCGGCGGCGCGTCGTCGGGCACCGGCTCAGGCGGGGGCGGCGCGGGCAGGTCGGTCATGTCCGCCACGGTGAGCACCGCGACCACCCCGGGCGCAGCCAGCGCGGCGGAGGTGTCGATGCCAGTGATGAGGGCGTGCGCCACCGTCGACCGCACGAAAGTTGCGCGCACCGCCCCAGCGAGTTCAGGTTCGCGCAAGTCGTCAACGTAGACGCCGCCCGAGGTAAGAAGCCGCGGGTCCTCCGTACGGATCACCCGCGTGCCCAAAATACTCATGAAACCTCCGCTGATACGGCCATGCACGCGAACCTACACCTTGCGGGTGAGGCTCTTCTAGCCCGGGTTACGCAACGTTACTCGCCCGCCATTGTGGCCATAGCACGAGGTAGCGGGCCTGTTTTGGTAGTCACATGCGGACTTCCCAGTAGTCACAATGGGACTTCTAAGCAATCTTTTCCGCGCCGCTCGATAAGCACACAATCGATATCCCGAACGGGTTCTGCTGACACTTCCCGCGCCGCATTTCCCTTTACCCCGGCGAGGCCCGGCGGCCGGACGTCGCCGTGATACAGGACAATGGACCGGATGCACTCCTCTGTCAGCGCCGGCCTCGTGTCGGCCGCGGCGCTCGCAGTGGTCCTCGCGTGGGCGGTGCGGCGGCCGCGCGGCTGGCCGGAGGCCGCCGCGGCGGTGCCCGCGGCCGGGCTCGTCATCGCCATCGGCGCGGTGACCCGATCCGCGGCGCTCGCCGAGGCGCGGCGGCTCGCGCCGGTTGTCGGCTTTCTCGGCTGCGTCCTCGTGCTCGCCCAGCTGTGCGACGACGACGGGCTGTTCCGGTATCTGGGCACGTGGCTGAGCGGTCGAGGCCCGTCCGCCGGAGTGCGCGGCGGCAGCACGGCGCGGTCGTTGTTCGCCCGGGTGTTCCTCGTCGCCTCCGCGATCACCGCGGTGCTGTCGCTCGACGCCACCGTCGTGCTGCTCACCCCGGTGGTGCTGATCGCCGCCGACCGGCTGCGGGTGCGGGCCCGGCCGCACGCGTACGCCTGCGGGCACCTGGCGAACTCCGCGTCGCTGCTGCTTCCCGTGTCGAACCTGACGAACCTGCTCGCGTTCACGGTGAGCGGGCTGTCCTTCGCGGGCTTCGCCGCGCTGATGGCGCTGCCCTGGCTGGCGGCGATCGGCGTGGAGTACGCGGTGATCGGCCGGTTCTTCGGCGGTGACCTGGCGGCAGCGCCGGACGGGGGCGGCGCTGGCGGTCGCGATGCTGGCGAGCGGCCGGACGTGCCGGTGTTTTCCCTGGTCGTCGTCGCGCTGACGCTCGGCGGGTTCGTCGTCGCGTCGGCGGCGGGTGCGAACCCGGCCTGGGCGGCGCTCGGCGGCGCGGCGCTGCTCGCGGTCCGGGCGCTCGCCAGGCGCGAGACGACGCCCGTCACCATCGCGCGCAGCGCCGACGTGCCGTTCCTGCTGTTCGTGCTCGCCCTCGGGGTGATCGTGACCGCGGTGGTGGACAACGGGCTCGGCTCAGCGCTGCGGCCGGCGGTGGTGTCAGGGACGTCGCTGCCCGCGCTGCTCGCGGTGGCCGGGCTCGCGGCGGTGCTCGCCGCGGTGGTGAACAACCTGCCCGCGGTGCTCGTGCTGCTGCCGATCGCCGCGCCGTCCGGCGCGGGCGCGGTGCTCGCGGTGCTGATCGGCGTCAACATCGGGCCCAACCTGACCTACACCGGCTCGCTCGCCACGCTGCTCTGGCGGCGGGTGCTGCAGGGGTACGACACGGACGCGCCGCTCGGCGAGTTCACCAGGCTCGGAGTGGCGACCGTGCTGCCCAGCCTCGCGCTCAGCGTGGTCGCGCTCTGGCTGGGACTCCAGGTGTAGCCGGTAACGCGAACCGCCCGCCGGGTTCGGTCCCGGCGGGCGGCTGGCGCGTTCTTCTTTTTTACTTTTCCCTGTCGTGCGAGCGGGTCGCTCAGGCGGCGGGGTGACCTGCCTCGTTGATCTGCTCGATGGCCGGGCCGACCTGGCCGGCGGCGACCTTCTTGTCGCGGCCGATCCTGGCGAAGCCGAAGATCCCGGCGAGGAAGGAGACGGTGCCGAGGCCGAAGGCGGCCAGGGCGATGATGTAGGTGATCTGCGAGACCTTCCACCAGCCGTAAGCGTTCAGCAGCATGGACCGCAGCGTCTCGCCCTTGAACACGGTGGCCACCTGCGCCTGGAGCTGGGTGTTGTTCGGCTGCGCCAGCGCCTTGCCCGACAGCTGCGCGTAGGTCTGCCCGCCGGTCATGTTCGCGATGTGCACCGCGATGAAGCCGTCGGCGTACGCCTCGGCCTGCTGCCCGGTGACCAGCTGCTGGCCCGCGTACTGGCTGACGCTCGGGATCATGCTCGGGGTGATCTCGGTGCCCGCCTTGGGGTGCGCGAACGCGGCGGCCGGCGGGAACGTGATCTGCTGGGCGGCCAGCTGACCCTGAACGGTGTTGTGCACGTAGGCGGAACCCCAAAGCAGCAGGCCGCCGGCGGCCAGCAGCACCACGCCGAGGCCGGTGCCAATCCATCCGAGAAGCTTGTCGAAAGAAGTGCGGCGCATTTGGAACATCTCCCTGAATTCCTGCCTCGCCTTGCTTAGGCTTGGCCTTTCCGGATTTCCTTACATTCATAGGATCCGCCGTGCACCCCCGGCCGGGCATGGCGGAAAGGCACCGCCTCAGGGGACCAAGGTCCCGCCATTAATCACCGACACGCTTGCGGGTGACAATGACAATTTCTTCCGGCCGGGAAACGACGCACTTTGCCGGGCGCGGGCTCGCTGTCAGGGACGCCGGCGCGCTGATCTTCGCCGCGGACATGTACGGCGTGCAGCTCGACCAGCTCGCCGCGCTGACCGGGGACTCACGGTCGGCGCGGGCGGCGGCCGCACGGTGGCGGTCGCTCGGCTACGTGGAAAGCGCCAGGCTCGGTCCCGGGGCCGCCTGGCTGTGGGCGACCAAGGCGGGACTCGCCGCCTGCGGCCTTTCTTACTCGCCGGCCAGGCCCGCGCTTTCGCGTCTCGCGCACATCCGCGCGGTCGCGGCGGCGCGGATCGCGCTCGAGTCGACCCGCGGCTACCGCGACGCGGGCGCGTTCTGGCGCTGCGAGCGGCGGATCAGGTCACGGCACCGGATCGGCATGCGGCAGCACCTGCCGGACGCGGAGGTGCACTGGCCGGACGGCGCGCCCGCCGGCTCGCCGGTCGGCTGGGCCGGCGAGTGCTGGGCGGTTGAGGCGGAGCTTTCCGCGAAGACCGTGGCGCGGACGGCCTCGATCATGCGGGAGATCCTGACCAGGACGGGGGACTACGGCTGCCCGGCCGCGGAAGTCGCGGTGCCCGGACGGGCGCCGCGGCACGCGCGGGCGCTTTACCTGTGCTCCCCCGCCGCGCTCGGCACCGTGCTGCGTGCACGGGAGACGCTCGGGCCGCTCGCGGCGCGGGTCGAGGTCCGCGACCTGCCCGCGGGCGCGCTGCTGGCCGGGACCGGGCCTGCGCTTCTACATGCGGCGGCGGGAGACGCGGCGGGCGGTGCGCCGCCCGGTCCGCCGGGCGACTCTGCGTGATCCGAACATCTCATCCCTCCTTCCGGGTCTGGTTGATCGTCCTCATTACCTGGCCGCGCCGGCCTCCATGCCCTCTTCGCCCGTGACGCTAGCCCCGTATCGGCGAGATGGGATCACCCTGCGACGGTGATGCCGTTCGGGCCACCATGGGCGAACCTAGTCATGCTCAGGGACATGCTCGTCATCACGATGGCCGCTTACGGGTGGCGTACGTCCAGCTAAGACGCGCCAGCAGGTGCCGAACGGAACTGGGGAAACGATGAGCGATCTTGACCGTGCAAGGCTTCCGATACGCCGGCCGCCGTTTCAGGGGGTGGCCAACAGGACGCTGACGGGGTCGGTGCCCGACGGGACCTGATCGGGCACCCCGAGCCTCCGAAGGGGGCGCCGAATGTCTTGCTGGTGCTCATCGACGACGCCGGCTTCGGTAACCCGAGCACGTTCGGCGGTCCCATCAACACCCCGAACTACACGCGGATGGCCGAGGCGGGGTTGCACTATAACCGGTTCCACGTCACCGCACTGTGCTCCCCGACGCGTGCGGCTTTGCTGACTGGGCGGAACAACCATACGGTCGGTTTCGGCTCGGTCGGCGAATTCTCCAGCGGCTTCCCCGGCTACACGGCGACGGTTCCGCGGGATTGCACGCCGTGGCCGCGGACACTGGCGGAGAACGGGTACAGCACCGCGGCCTTCGGCAAGTGGCATCTGACCCCCGATGGGCAGCAGGGGCCGGCCGGGCCGTTCGAGCGGTGGCCGAACGGGTGGGGTTTCGACTATTTCTACGGCTTCCTGGGCGGTGACGCGGGGCAGTGGGACCCCTGCCTGGCCGAGAACCAGAAGATCATCGGCACCCCGGCGGCCTTCTACGACAAGGACAACCCGTACTACCTGCCCGATGCCATGGCCGATAAGACCGTCGAGTGGCTGCACGGAGTCCGAGGGCAGGACGCCCGCAAGCCGTTCTTCGTCTACTTCTCCACCGGGTGCAGCCACGCCCCGCACCACGTGGCCCCGCAATGGGCGGATAAGTACCGGGGCAAGTTCGACCAGGGCTGGGACCGTCTGCGCGAGGAGACCTTCGCCCGGCAGAAGGAGCTGGGCGTCATCCCCGCAGACGCGGAGCTGACACCGCGGGACGCGGCGTTCCCCGCCTGGGATTCGGTCCCGGGCAAGCTCAAGGCCTACTACGCCCGCCAGATGGAGGTCTACGCCGGGTACTCCGAGAACGCCGACTACAACGTCGGCCGGGTCATCGACGCCATCGACGAGCTCGGCGAGCTGGATGACACGCTGATCATCTGGATCTGGGGGGATAACGGCGCCAGCATGGAGGGCACCATCACCGGCTCGTTCAACGAGATGACGATGCAGAACGGCATCCCGCTCACCGACGAGATGCAGCTCCAGCTCGCCGAGCGCTACGGCGGCATCGGCGCCTGGGGCGGCCAGATGATGGACCCGCACTACTCCGCCGCATGGGCGTGGGCCGGCAACACCCCGTTCCAGTGGGGCAAGCAGGTCGGCTCGCGCCTGGGCGGGACCCGCAACCCGATGGTCATCCACTGGCCGGCCCGGATCACCGAAGGCGGCGCGCTGCGCTCGCACTTCACCCACGCCATCGACGTCGGGCCGACGATCCTCGACATCGCCGGGATCCCCGCCCCCTCTCACGTCGACGGGATCGGGCAAGAGCCCCTCCACGGGGTGACCTTCGCGGACTCGCTGACCGACGCGGCCGCGCCGGAACGCCATACTCAGCAGTACTTCGAGACCATGGGCAACCGCGCTATGTACAAGGACGGCTGGTGGCTGGCCGTGAAGACCAAGCGCATCCCGTGGGTGATCACACCCGACGCGCTGCGGCCGTACGCGCCCGGGGTGTGGGACCCCGACGCCGACCCGGCCGAGCTGTACTACCTGCCCGACGACTTCACCCAGGCCAAGGACCTCGCTGCCGATCACCCCGGCAAAGTGGCCGAGCTGAGGGAGCTGTTCTGGGCCGAGGCCGAGAAGTACAAGGCGCTCCCCCTGCTCGCGACCTTGTCCGCCTTCTTCGGCATCCTCCCTCCCATACCCGATGCCGCCCCGGTGGAGTACCGGGGCGATGTCCAGAACATCATGTCCGGGATGATCCCGCGGATCTACAACCACTCCTACACGATCAGCGCGGAGCTGCTCGTCCCGGCCGAGGGGGCCGAGGGCGTGATCGTGGCCGAGGCCGACCACCTGGGCGGGTTCTCTCTGTGGGTCGCCGACGGCAAGCTCACCCACACCTACTCGATGATGGGCGTGTTCATCTACCGCCAGCAAGCCGACGAACCGCTGCCGTCCGGGGAGGTGACCGTGCGGATGGAGTTCGCCGCCGATGCGCCCACGCCCGCCACCGGCGGGGAGGTCACCCTGTACATCAACGACAGGACCGTCGGCAAGGGCCGCATGGACCACACCGTCCCGATCCGCTTTTCCGCCTACGCGGGCATGGACATCGGCCGCGACAACGGCGGGGTCGTCGACCTGAGCTATGCGGACAAGAAGCCGTTCGCCTTCACCGGCACCATCAAGAAGGTCACCTTCGACGTCAAGCCGCATCCGGCGGCCCAAGACGAGGAAGCGCTGCACGCAGCCGCCCACCACGGCCGCGCCGCGCACGCGCTAGCGCAATAGTGTGCGACACGCAATAACACAAGCCCGCCCTGGAGGAGGGACCGATGAAATTCGATGACGAAACGACCGACGTGCTGATCGGCGGCTACCTGTCCGCCGACGCCGCCCGGGACGACTACGAGGCGGTCCTGGCAAGCGGCGGCTACCTGCACGGCGCGGTGGTCGTCAGCAAAGACCTCAAAGGCAACCTCTCGGTGGAGCAGGCCGACCACATGGTCCGCGAGAGCGCCGCGGGCCTAGGCGCCATCGGGTTCGCGGTCGGGCTGTTCGCCCTGCCACTGCTAGCCGCGACCGCGGTCGGCGCGGTGATCGGCGCCGGCGCCGGCAAACTGCTGCACCACAGGACCGCCAGCAAACTGGAGGAGCAGGCCGGGGCCACCATCCCGGTCGGCGGCGCCGGCCTCATCGTCGCCTACCCGCACTCGGCGGCCGCCAAGGTCGAGCCCGGCGTGACCCGCGCCATCCAGAAAGTCGTCGGCGAGGCAGCGAGGCAGAAGGCCACCACGTGCAGGCCCTGAAAGGCGCGATCGCCGACGCGCAGCAGAAGATGGCGGAAGGCGGCTCCTGACGGCGGATGGAGGGCCATGCTGTCCGCGGCGCGCACGACCCGGCGAGCCGGGCGTCCAGGCTGGTTCACCCCGGCGGGAGGATGCCAGGGCGTTTAATCAGCCGCAGTCTGCGCGTACGGACCTGCACCTCGGTCTTCAACCCAGTGCCCAGTGCGCTCCGACGCGCTGGCTACCCAAAGAGGAGCAATTCATGGCGAACAACATGGTGGTCTTGGCGATCTTCAACGATGAAGCATCCGCCGACATCGCGGCCGCGTCATTGAAGGAGTCGGGCATAACGAAGAAGGATGCCATCGGTGTCCTGGCCCTCAACGACAAGGGCGAGCTCAAGACGGACAAAGTCGGCAAACGCAGCATGGGCAAGGGGGCCGGCATCGGCGCGGCCGTCGCGTTGGTCACTCCGGTCGGGCTAGCCGCCGGCCTGCTCGGCGGCGGCCTGGCAGGCGCCCTGCACCACAAGAATCTCGGACTCAGCAAGGTCGACCGCGAGCGCATAGGCGAAGAGCTGCAAGGCGGCAAAGCCGCGGTCGGTGTGCTGGCTCCCGTGGAAGAAGCCACCGTGGTGAGGGACAAGCTTGTCGAACTGGGCGGCGCAGCAGAATCTCATCCCGTCTCCGACGAGGCCCTTCAGGAAGCGCAAGCAGCCGCCCAGGACAGCGACAGCGCCGGGTAACCTCGCAGAGCTCCGGGGCCTTTAGGACGCGGCACGGATGGCGTAAGCAGACCGTAAGGGAGGAATCACGCCGCCGCGGGCGGGGGTGTGGTGAAGTAAGCGCAAACGACGCAGCGGGAGCGCCGGGAGCTGCCATGACGAGCGGACGGGCGAGGCAGGCCAGGTGTCATGCGCGGCGCGTAGCCATCATCCGCCCGCTCGGCCGGTGACGTGATGTCCCGGCGGCCCGCCCGGTATCCTCACCGTCCGGTGCGGGCCGCGCTGTGGCGCGGGTTCGGCTTGATGATCAGGCTCTGTATGGTCGTCGGGCTCGCCGCGGCGCTCGCGCCGGTGACGCTGGTCGCGTGCCTGGCGTTCTGGTACGCGTGGTGGCGCGGGTGGCCGCCGCGGCGGGTGTTCGCGGCGGCGGCCTGGTGCCTGCCGATGGTGCTCGCGTGGCTGGGTGCGATCGCCGCCTGGCCCGCCGGAGCGCGCGCGGCGCACGGTGCCGGCGCGGGCGCCTGGTGGTTTCGGCTGGTCGCCGCGCCGTACCGGGCCTGGGCCGCGATGTGGCAGCTGCTGGCGCACGGGCACCCGGTCGCCGCGGCGGTCGCGGTCGCGGCGCCCGCGGTGCCGCTCGGCATCGTCGCGGGCGGCGCCTGCTGGGCGTACCGGAGGTTCCGCATGCGCACCGGCGCCGGCGGCCTCACCCCGGAGAGCCCCGCCGCGTTCGACGCGCGGCAGTGGCGGCATCAGGTGCGCACCGCCCAGGCGCTCATCGCCGCGCCGGGTTCGCTGCCACTGCTCTCCAGGTCCGGGCACGTGGTAGTGGGGGCGGCCATCCGCAGCCTGCGGCACCGGGCGGGCCGTTCCGCCGCGATCCCTTACGAACGGCTGCGCGCGCACCAGGTGGTCATCGGATCGACAGGGACAGGCAAGACAACGCTGCTGCTGCGGTTGTGGGCCGGGTTCATGGCGGCCGGGCTGCGCCGGTACGCCGCCGGGTCCGGACGGCGGCCGCTGCTCGTCGTGCTCGACTGCAAGGGCGGCGCGTCCTCCCGCAAGGTGGCCGACAGGACCCGCCGGGTACTGCGCGACGCGGGCGCGCGCTCGACCGCGATCTGGCCGGACGAGGCCACGCTGTCGCTGTGGGCGCTGCCGCCTGACCGGCTGGTCACCACGCTGCTCGACCTGATCGAGCACGGCACGGGCGGCGCCGCCTTCTACACCGACGTGATGGAGGCGCTCGTCGAACTCGCCGTGTACGCGCCGTGCGGTCCGCCGGTCAGCTCGGCCGACTTTCTCACCAGGCTGGACGCCGACTGGCTGGCCGTCGGCTATGCGATGAGCGGTGACGCGGAGGCGGTCAGCGTCATCCGTTCCGGCAAGAGGGCGCTGGAAGACGTGCGGCTGCGGTTCCGCGCGCTGTGGCGGCGGCTCGGCGCGGGACTCGACAGTACCGGACTCGGTGCGGGCGGCTCGTTCGCCGACGCCGACGCCTGGTACTGCGTGCTCGAGGGCACCGCGGAGGTCGCGGTCGCCGAGGCGCAGGCGCGGGCGCTCACCGACCTGCTCGCGTTCCACGCGCTGCGCGGTGACCGGGAGATCCTGCTGTGCGTGGATGAGTTCTCCGCGGTCGCGCGGCGGTTGCCGATCTGGCGGCTGTACGAGCGGGCGCGGTCGCTCGGGCTCGCGGTCCAGGTATCGGCGCAGTCGTGGGAGGGCCTCGCCGGGAGCGACGACGAGCGGTGGCGGGTCGCGGCGACCGCCGAGGGCGGCATCTGGCTGCTGCGCACGCCACGGCCCTCGCCAGTGGCGGAACTGGCCGGAAACCGGCCCTCGGTGGACACGTCGCGACGGATGGCAGGGGCGGGGCCGTGGGACGACGAGGGGCTGTCCCATGCCGGGACCGCGCCGGTGCTCGACGGGGACCTGGTGCGGCGGCTCGAGGTCGGACAGGTGTGTTACGTGTACCGCAACGGGGTGACGTTCCTGCAGATCAAGCGGCTGACCGGGCGGCAGGCGGCGATCGGGCGCGGTGCCGCCGCTGGCGGTGCCGGGGGCGCGGACCGGGTGCCGGGCAGTGCGGCCGCCGCGGCAGGCGCGGCGTTCCCTGACGGGCCTGACGGGCCTGACGGGCTTCGCGGGCTTGGCGGGCTTGGCGGCGAGGCGCCGACCGAGCCGCTTCACGCTGTGGCGGGGTCTGTTTCCCGGACCGTTCCCGTGGCGGGCGGTCGCGGGCGGCCGGGGGCGCCGCCGCCCGGTCCACCGCTGCCCGACGTGAGCGAGGTGCTCGACGAGGCGTTCGGTGCGCGGCGTGGCTGAGACCGGCGGCCGCGACGACCCGTTCGCGCTGCTCGGGCTGCCCGCGCGGGCCGGCCTGTCGGACGACGACGTCCGCGCGGCGTGGCGGCGGATCGCGGCGGCGACGCACCCGGACCGGGAAGACGGCGGTGACCCTGCCCGGTTCGGCGCCGCGGCGGCGGCCTACGTGACGCTCCGGACGTCAGACGGGCGCGGCGAGGCGCTCGCGGACCTCGGCGACGCCGCGGCCGCGGGATCCGCGCGCCTGCCGGGTCGGCACCGGGGACGGCGCGGTCGCCCGGCGACGGGTCTGCGAGGGCGGCTACGGGATGGCCGACGGCCGGAGACCGGCCCGCGACTTGAGACCCGACGACGTCTCGGGACCGGCCGGCGACTCGGCAGCGGCCGGCGACCCGGGAGCGGGCGGCGACCCGGGAGCGGGCGGCGACCCGGGATGGCGGAGCGCGCCGCAAGCCTCGCCGCGAGCGGGCTCGGCTGGGGCCTGGCGGTGCGGGCAGCCGTGGCCGCGGCGGCTGGCACGGTGTCGTTCCTCGCCGCCGGGTGGAGCCCGGGGACGGCGGGCGTACTCGCCGGGGCACTGACCTGGCTGGTCGCCGCCCGGCTGCGCGGCTAGCCCGAGTGCTCGTTTCCCGGTTGCGGGCCGGTGGCGACGGGGCGCGACGGGTCGGTGATCCACTCGGACCAGGAGCCCGCGTACAGGGCGGCGGGGATGCCGGCCAGCGTGAGCGCCAGCACCTCGTGGGCGGCCGTGACGCCGGAGCCGCAGTAGGCCGCGACAGGACCCCCCGCGGTCGCGCCGAGGGCGGCGAAGCGGTCCGCGAGTTCGGCCGCGGACCTGAAGGTGCCGTCGGGGCGGACGTTTTCCGCGGTCGGCGCGCTGAGCGCGCCCGGAATGTGGCCCGCTACCGGGTCGACCGGCTCCGCCTCGCCCCGGTAGCGTTCGCCCGCCCTGGCGTCGAGCAGGACACCGGTACCGGCTAGCACGGCGGCGGCCTGCGCGTCGAGCAGTTTCTCGTGGCCGGGGCGGGCGCTGAAGTCGCCTGGCTCGGCCGCCGCATCGCCCGGGGAATCTCCGGACGCGACGGGGCGGCCGGCGGCAGCCCAGGCACGGAAACCGCCGTCGAGGACGCGAACCAGCGGATGACCGAAGTAGCGCAGCAGCCACCAGGCGCGGGCGGCCGCGGTCGAGTCCGCGTCGTCGTACACGATGACCGCGCGACCGTCGAACACCCCGACCCGGCGCATGGCCGACTGGAAGTCGGCGGCGGCGGGCACCGGATGCCTGCCGCCGGCTCCGGGCGGTGCGGCCAGGTCGCGGTCCAGGTCGGTGAACACCGCACCGGGCAGGTGTCCCACCCGGTACAGCTCGCGTCCCGGCGGGCCGCCGAGCCGCCACCGCACGTCGAGCAGCGCGGGCGGATCGTGGGATGCGAGCAGCGCGGCGAGTTCACCTGGCTCGATCAGCGGGCTTGCGCTGGCCTCGGTCACCGGGCGCCGAAGGTGAGCAACGGGACCAGCTGCTCGGCGGCGGTCAGCGAGCCGTGCATGCCGACAAGCGAGGCCTCGAGCGGCTCCGCCTTCGTCGCCACGACACCCCAGCTGCCAGTGCTGGCGGCGACCACGTCGCCGATGCGGGCGGCCATGGCGTCGCTGATCTCGGTGCCGACAGGCCCGAACCAGCCGTCCTTGATGGCCTCCTCGCGCGACAGCACCCAGGCGCGCTCGCCGAGCACCTCGTGCCAGGTGGCGAGCACGTCGTCGGCGGCGCCCGGCTGCGCGTACACGTGCCGCAGCCTGGCCTCGCCGCCGAGCAGCGCCACGCCGTCGCGCAGCCGCGAGCCGTCTTCGTCGGCGTCGATCCTGTCGTCGGCACCGACGTCCACCATGCCGTGGTCGGCCGTCACGTAGAGCACCGAGCCGTACGGCAGGCTCGAGGCGATCTGCTCCGCCAGCTTGTCCACGTGCGCGAGCTGGTTGGCCCACGCGGGCGAGGACACCCCGTACAGGTGGCCGGTCGAGTCGAGGTCGCCGTGGTAGGCGAGCACCAGCGTGCGGTCGGCCTCGCCGAGCGCGGCACCCGCGATCGCGGCGAGCGCGCCGAGCGAGTCGGCCGGGCGGTAGTCGGCGCCGCGCAGCGCCGCCCTGGTCAGTCCGCTGTCCCGGTAGGCGCGCGGCGACACGTTGATGGCGGCGATCCCGGCGGACTTCGCCCGTTCGAAGATCGTCGGCAGCGGCTGCCAGCCGACGGGGTCGATGTCCTGCGGCCAGCGCAGGCCGTTGAGCAGCCGCCCCGTGCCGGGCACCGCCACCTGATAGCCGACCATCCCGTGCGTCACCGGCGGCAGCCCGGTGCCGAGCGAGCCGAGGCTGGTCACCGTGGTGGACGGCGCGCCCGCGGTCAGTGGCCGCGAGTTGAACGCGAGCTCGGCGAGGAACGGCGCCGCCGCCTGGTGCGCGCGCAGCAGCTCGAGGCCGAGCCCGTCGATGAGCAGCAGGCAGGCACGGCCCGTCTCGGGCAGGCCGAGCACGTTCGCGCCGTGGTTCTCTGTCAGCGAGGCGAGGAGGGAGGCGGACAGATCGGCGAGGCTTGACTCGCCGTAGGAGGGAATGATCGGGCTGGTTCTGGGCTCGCCAGGCAAGGTCATCAGCTCCCGGCGCGGGCTGTCGCGTCGTTGAGTGCGGTGGAGAACTGCAGCACCTGGCGGACTGCGTCCTCACCGTCGGCGGCCTCGCTCACCCGCAGCGTCAGGTCGTCGGCGGTAATGGTCCCCAGGTACCCGTGGTCCGCCTCGCAGGTCTCGTCGCCGCAGTGCGCCGGCTCGAGTTCCACGTGCGACAGCACGTTCCAGCCGATCGTCAAGATCACTTCCGACGGCATCGTCACGCCGGCCACGTAGGTCGCCGGGTCGGGAACGACCCTGGTCAGCGAGACCGATGTGACGCGGGACGACCTGATCGCCTCGGTGGAGGTTTCCGCACGGGGGCGGCCTTGCGGGTCGTCCGCTGGGTGCTCGTCGGTGTGCGAGTACACCAGCCGCGTCGGCGTCAGCGCCAGCACGGTCATATGCCTGCGAACTTCCATGCCGGGGTCGAATATCGCGTCATGGTGCACGAAGAACGCGGTGACTGGTTCCTGGCCGAGAGCGGTGGCGACGGCGTCGGTCACCAGCCCCGGGTAATAGCCACTGCGCTCGATCGCCGCTCGCAGATCCTCGGTCATGACTCGGGTTTCCGTCATTGCTCCATCCTGCCTTGTCTCAAGGCGTGGTTCACCCTTGGGACAACCGAAAGGCGTCTCTATCTAGCCGTCGGAACGGTCAGAAGCGGCGATATCCCGCCATACCGGCCCGCCCGGCCCCTGCTGGCTCGGGTCGGTGACCCCGCGGTCAGGCTCGTCGATCCGCCCCGGGTCGGCGCCGAGCTCGCGTAGCAGTTCCTCGGCCTCCTTGGCCGCGTACTTGAGCCGGCGCGGCCTGATGAAGCGCCGCTCCTTGGGCTCTTCCAGTTCCATCGCGGCGGCGCTTGGCGCGGGCTTGGGCTTGCGCGGTTTCGTGCCGCCGGATGCGCCGCCGCGCCCGCGGTAGACGAGCAGCCCGTTGACCGGGTCGGGTACCCCGTCGAGCGCCGCCCGGACGGCGGACAGCTCGCGGAACGACTCCCATTCGGCGTCGGTCGGGAACAGGATCTCGAAGATCACGCCGTACTGAGTGTCATGCCACTCGTAATACTGCGCGCCGTTTGTGATCGCCGCCTCGGTCAGATCGTCCTCGTAGGCGGTCCGCCACCCGCTCGCGGGAAGCCTGTCGCCGGAGAAGACCTCGATCGACCACCATTCGCCCATGATGTCGCCGCCGCCCATCTGCGCCACGTCGCGAAGAACTTTTCACGATAGTACGTCTTTACGGCGACCGCGGGAAAGGCAAATGCCTTCGCCCACGGGGGAATCGCATCGAAATCTAATTAATCGTCTGCTCGCCGGCCAGCGATACCGCGCTGTGACCTCCGTGACAATATTTGCGGCGTCCGGCGATTTCTCGGTACGGTCACGGCATGGCGGCAGACGGACGGCGGCACGTGCTCGCGATCGGAGGCGGCATGCTGATGCCGCGCGAGGCGATCCCGCTTCAGATACAGCTCGCGATCGAACTCAGCGGCAAGCCGCAGCCCCGGCTGTGCGTGCTGAACCAGGCCGTCGGCGACGACCCGGGCACCAACCTCCGGTTCTACGACCGTCTCGCGGACACGCCCGCGCGGGTCAGGCACCTGGCGCTGTTCCCCATGCCGAACGTGTCCGATCCCGAGGACTTCCTGCTCTCGCAGGACATCATCTTCGTCGGCGGCGGCTCGGTCGCGAACATGGCCGCCGTGTGGCGGGTGCACGGCATCGACGCGATCATGCGCAAGGCCTGGCACGCGGGAATCATCCTGGCCGGCTCGTCCGCCGGGGGAATCTGCTGGTTCGAGGGTGGCACCACCGACTCGTTCGGGATAAAGCTGCGGCCGTTCACCGACGGACTCGGGATGCTGACGGGATCGTTCTGCCCGCACTACAACTCCGAGCCCGAGCGGCGGCCGCTGTACCAGCGGCTCGTCGCCGAGGGCGCGCTGCCCGGCGGCCTGGCCTGCGACGACGGGGCGGGCGCGCACTTCGTGGACGACGCGCTCGCGGAGGTGGTCGCCGACCGGCCGGACGCGGGCGCCTACCGCGTCGACCCCGACGGCGCGGGCGGCTTCGCCGAGACCGCGATCCCAGTGCGGTTCCTCGGCGCGTAGCACGCCGGCCGGCTCCGCGCCCGCGGCGCTTCTTGCTGTTATCTGGGAACGGGGCCGATGATCAGATCACGGAAACTTTGTTTTTAACGGAAATTCGGCACCCAAATCGGGGTCGTAATTTCCGCCAGGATCAAAGTTTCCGTGATCAAGTCGGTTGTACGCGCTTTGGTACCGCGTGTGTGCTGTGAAATGGCGGGGCCGGCGGCGGAGCCACGAACCCGTTCTGGATGATGCCTTTACTTGCGGTGCGCGGTGGCGCGGTGCAGCGACCAGGCGAGGGCGGCGAAGACCACGATCGGGAGCAGCCACCAGGCGTTGACCTTGGCGGCGTGCGTCAGGATCGCGGTGGCGGCCATGCCGATCACCACGAGGGCGGCGACATGCCAGTCGTCGCCGACGATGAAGTCGTACCAGAAGGCGCCGAACGCCTTGATGTGCCTCATGAGCCGACGGTCTCCGTTTCCATGGCGGGGGCGGCCGCGGCGGTCTTGCGCGAGCGCAGCCAGAAGATGCAGGCGGCGCCGAACAGCGCCACCAGCGGGATGATGACGAGCAGGGCGCCGTCGTTGCCCGGCCATTCGACGCCCGCGCCCTCGGCGCCCCAGAAGGTGCCGAAGCTCGTGAGCATGACGCCGACGGCGAACTTCATCCAGTTCTCCGGGACCTTGGTGAGCGGCGCCCTGACCGCGATGCCGGTGATCGTGACGGCGATGATCGCGGCAGCGGCGCCGATCACCGCGGCGCCGACGTTCTTCTGGTTGGTGCCGAAGGTGACGACGATGAAAACGACCTCGAGGCCCTCGAGGAGCACGCCCTTGAAGGCGAGCGTGAACGCATACCAGTCATTGATGCCGCGCCTGGATTCCCTGGCGGCTTCCTTGGCGGCGGTGACCTCGCGCAGGTAGGCGCTCGCCTCGTCGTGCAGCGCCTTGTAGCCGGTCGCGCGGAGCACGGCCTTGCGCAGCCACTGCAGGCCGAAGATGGCGAGCAGTGCGCCGACGACCAGCCGCAGCGGGGTCAGCGGCAGGTGACTGACGGCGGGGCCGATCGCGGCGGTGATCACGGCGAGTGCCACCAGCGCCACGGCCATCCCTTGGAGCGTGGACTTCCACTCCCTGGTGATGCCCGCGGCGAGAACGATGGTGAGAGCCTCCACGGCTTCGACCGCGCACGCGATGAAGACGGTGAGGATCAACGGGAGGGCATTCAACGAATCTCCTCGGTTTGATCCGCGACAATGAGCGGGTGACGACTGATCAGGACCGGACGGGAGCGCCCGGCGGTGACCGCCCGACAGCGGGCGAGAGTGCCGGACGGGGCTGGCTGCTGCTTATCTACCGGGTGCCGCCGGAGCCAACCCGGCTGCGCTCCACCGTGTGGCGGCGCATCAAATCGCTTGGCGCGATCTACCTGCAGAATTCGGTGGCCGCACTGCCCGCGTCGGCTGCCAACGAGCGGTCGCTGCGCAAGCTGCGGCGCGAGATCGTGGACATGTCCGGGACGGCCGTGCTGCTGTCCGCCGGCGTGCTCGTCGGCGAGTCGGAGGTGCGCGCGTCGTTCCAGACGGCGCGCAACGACGAGTACGAGGAGATCGTCGACAAGTGCCAGGACTTCCTCGCGCAGGTGCAGAAGGAGTACGACGAGAACCACTTCACCTACGCCGAGCTCGAGGAAAACGAGGTCGACCTGGTCAAGCTGAAGAACTGGTTCGCCAAGATCGTCGACAGGGACGTCTTCGGCGCCAGCGGGCGCGCCGCCTGCGAGCAGTACCTGGACAAGTGCGAACAGTCCCTTGAGGCGTACGCGGTCAGGGTCTACGCCGAGGAGGCCGAAGGGCAGTGACACAGGCCCATAGTAACAGTCGTTAGATCTCAGTAGTAACGCACGTTATTTTTAAGTTGTGATTATCGGTTCATCCCTTGTCCAACTAAAAGACACTTTAGCGCCGCCTTGGCTCCGCAGACTCGGGGCCATGAACAGCCCGCTGAGCGGGCTGTGGAACGGGAAGACCTGGAAGCTGCGCGCGGCGTAACGAAGCGGTTAGCCTTTGGGTCATGGCCTTGCGACCTGACGAGTTCTATGAGCACGCGCTCGCGGTAAGCGATGGCGAGGGCCGGCTGCCGCTGGCGCGGATGACAGGGTGGGAGATCAGTCCCTTCGAGCAGGAGGGGCTGCGCGTCGCGCGACTGCGCCCGCCGGTGCTGCCCGAGCCCCCGCGGCATGGTGAGGACCCCTCGGACTGCGGGTCGTGCCGCTCGCGTGACGAGGGAATCTGGTTCAACGAGCGCTGGCGGCTTACACGTATTCCCGGGGTCGGGGTGCCGCTCGTGCTGATGCTGCATCCGCGCGATCACTACGACATGGCGGACCTGCCCGACGACATGGCCGCCGAACTCGGAGTGCTAACCACGCACATCGTCAGGCACGTGGAGGCGCTCGAGCACATCGCTCGGTCGCACGTGTACCGGATCGGTGACGGCGGCGCGCACCTGCACGTCTGGTTCTTCGCCAGGCCGCAGGGGCAGGGGCAGCTGTACGGGTCATGGCTGGTGGTCTGGGACGACCTGCTGCCCGAGTATCCGGCCGACGTGGCCGACGCGGACGCGGGGGCGGTCGCGGACGCGCTGATCGAGTCCTTCGGCGGGACCAGGTCCGCCGCCGGCTAGCAGGTTCTGCTCGCGGTAGGTCGCGGCACGCAACCGTTTCGAGGTCGTCTGTCTTTTTGCACTGTGCCGTCGGTCACGGCGGGGGTGCGCGGGCGATCGCCGTGTATCGGAGTGCAATAGCATCGGCTTCGTGACAGTCTCCCTTGCAACCAGTGAGTCGGCGCCGGAGACGGCCGAGGCCGACGTCCTTGTCATCGGGGTGATCCAGACTCCGGAAGGCCCGGCAGCCGCACCAGGGCTCGCCGAGGTGGATGAGGCCCTCGGCGGTACCCTCGCCGACGCGCTCACCGCACTTGGTGCGACGGGCGAGCCAGAAGAACTCACCAAGATTCCCAGCGGCGGCAAGCTGCCCGCCAGGCTCGTGCTCGCGGTCGGGCTCGGCGAGGCGCCGGCCGAGGGCCGCGCGTTCGACACCGAGCGACTGCGCCGCGCGGCGGGCACCGCCCTACGGTCGGCCGCGGCGAAGAAGGCGGGCGCCAACGGCGACGACACCGCGGCCAAGACCGTCGCGGTCGCGCTGCCCGCGCTGATGCCGGACGAGGCGGAGGCCGTGGCCACCGGGGCGCTGCTCGGCGCGTACAGCTTCCGCAGGTACCGCTCCACCCCCGCGCCCGACCTGGCGGTCACCGTGCTCACCGGCGACGGCAACGCCGACGCGGCCCGGCGCGGCCAGGTGATCGCCAGCGCGGTCAACCTGGTGCGGGACCTGGTCAACACCTCGCCGCTCGACCTGACGCCCGCCGCGCTCGCGGCGGAGGCGGAGCGGGTCGGCGCCGCCGCCGGCGTCACCGTCGAGGTGCTCGACGAGGTGGCGCTGCGTGACCGCGGCTACGGCGGCCTCACCGGCGTCGGCCAGGGCTCGACCCGGCCGCCGCGGCTGATCCGGCTGTCCTACACGCACCCGGCGGCGACGCAAACCGTTGCGTTCGTCGGCAAGGGCATCACCTTCGACTCCGGCGGCCTGTCGCTCAAGCCGCCGAAGTCCATGGAGACGATGAAGTGCGACATGAGCGGCGCCGCCGCCGTGCTCGCCGCCACCACCGCTGTCGCCGACCTGGCGCTCCCTGTCAACGTGGTGGGCTACCTGTGCGCCGCGGAAAACATGCCGGGCGGCGCCGCGCAGCGGCCGTCGGACATCATCAGGATCTACGGCGGCAAGAGCGTCGAGGTGCTTAACACCGACGCCGAGGGCCGGCTCGTCCTCGCCGACGGCATCGCCAGGTCCGTCGAGGACAACCCGGTGCTGATCGTGGACGTCGCCACCCTCACCGGCGCCGCGACTGTCGCGCTCGGCCGGCGGACCGCGGGCGTCATGGGGTCCTCCGAAGAGGTCGCCGCCGAGATCGCCGCGGTCATGCGCGAGGCGGGCGAGCCCGCGTGGGCGATGCCGTTCCCCGAGGAACTGCGCAAGGGGCTCGACTCCACCGTCGCCGACATGACCAACGTGTCGCCCGATCGCGAGGGCGGGATGATGGTCGGCGGCCTTTTCCTTAAGGAATTCGTGCCAGACGGCATCGCCTGGGCGCACCTGGATATCGCGGGGCCGGCGTTCAACGAGAAGGGGCCGTTCGGCTACACGCCCAAGGGCGGGACCGGGGCGGCAGTGCGGGCACTCATCGCGATCGCGGCGGAGACTGCGGCGGGGCGACTTCCCGGCGCGTAGGCAACCGCAGTGACATGATGAGACACTGAGCGTAAGCGGAAAAGGGGTTTACTGTGGCAGAGGGCGGCCATTACGACATCGTCATTCTCGGCGGCGGCAGCGGCGGTTATGCGTGCGCGCTGCGCGCGGCCGAGTTTGGCAAGCGCGTTGCCCTGATCGAGAAGGACAAGGTAGGCGGGACCTGCCTGCACCGCGGCTGCATCCCGACCAAGGCGCTGCTACACGCGGCCGAGGTCGCCGACACCTCGAAGGAGAGCGAGAAGTTCGGGGTGCGGACCTCGTTCGAGGGCATCGACATGCCCTCGGTGCTCTCCTACCAGCAGGGCGTCGTCGAGCGGCTGTGGAAGGGCCTGCAGGGCACCATCGCCGGCCGCAAGATCGACACCATCATCGGCGACGGGCGGCTCGCGTCGCCCACCTCGGTGACGGTCAACGGCGCGACCTACTCCGGCGACCACGTGGTGCTCGCGACCGGCTCCGTGCCGCGCTCGCTGCCCGGGCTGAACCTGGACGGCAACCGCATCATCAGCTCGGACGACGCGCTGACGCTCGACCGGGTGCCCGCGTCGGCGATCATCCTCGGCGGCGGCGTGATCGGCGTCGAGTTCGCGTCGGTGTGGCGCTCGTTCGGCGCCGAGGTGACCATCGTGGAGATGGCGCCGCAGCTGCTGCCGCTCGAGGAGGAGGCGTCCGCGAAGGTGCTGCAGCGGGTGTTCCGCCGCCGCGGCATCGGCTTCGAGCTCGGCACGCCGTTCCAGTCGGTCAACTACACCGACACCGGCGTGCAGGTCACGCTCGGTAACGGCAAGCAGCTCGAGGCGGAGCTACTGCTGGTCGCCGTGGGCCGCGGCCCGGTCTCCGCCGGCCTCGGGTACGAGGAGAACGGCGTCGGCATCACCCGCGGGTTCGTCGAGGTCGACCCGCTGTGCCGGACAGCGGTGCCCACCATCTCCGCCGTGGGCGACCTGGTCAGCATCCAGGGGATCGCGCACCCGCAGCTGGCGCACGTGGGCTTCGGCGAGGGCATCCTGGTGGCCGAGCGCCTCGGCGGGCTCGACGTCCGCCCGATTGACTACGATGGCGTGCCGCGCATCACCTACTCCGACCCTGAGGTCGCCTCCGTGGGCATCACCTCCGCCCAGGCCACCGCGCGCGGCATCAACGTGGTCGAGGTCAACTACCCGCTCGGCGGCAACGGCAAGAGCGTCATCCTGCAGACGCAGGGCCAGGCCAAGGTCATCGCCGAGGCCCCGTCCACGCCTGGCGGCCAGCCGGGCCGGGTGCTCGGCGTGCACCTGGTCGGCAGCCGGGTCGGCGAGCTCATCGCCGAGGCGCAGCTCATCTACAACTGGGACGCGGAGCCGGACGATGTGGCCGCGCTCATCCACCCGCACCCCACCCAGTCCGAGATCATCGGCGAGGCGCACCTGGCGCTCGCCGGCAAGCCACTGCACTTCCACGCCTAAGGAGTCACACCGAAGATGTCGGTCTCCGTAGTAATGCCCCAGCTCGGCGAGAGCGTCACCGAGGGCACCGTCACGCGCTGGCTGAAGAAGGAGGGCGAGCACGTCACGGCCGATGAGCCGCTCCTCGAGGTCTCCACGGACAAGGTTGACACCGAGATCCCGTCACCCGCCACCGGGATCCTGCGGGGCATCGCGGTCGACGAGGACGAGACGGTCGCGGTCGGCGCGCAGCTCGCCGTGATCGAGGACGCCGACGTCGCGAGCGCCCCCGAGCCGCCCGCGGCGCCCGCCGCGCCTGCCGCCGAGGCACCCGCGCCCCCGGCGCCCGCCGCGCCCGGTTATGCCCCGCCCGCGCCTGAGCCGCCCGCGGCTCCCGCCCCCGCGCCCTCCCCCGCCGCGCCCTCCCCCGTCGCCGCTGCCCCGGCCAACGGCGGCACGTCCGCGCCGAGCAGCTGGTCGTGGAGCGCACCGCCGCCCTCGGTCGCCCCCGCCGCTCCCCCGGCGCCCGGTTACGCGCCGCCGCCCGCGCCCGCCCCCGCCGGGTACGCGCCGCCCGAGCCGCCCGCCCCGGCGTACGCGCCGCCGGTGCCCGTCGAGGACGAGCCCGCCGACTCCTACCCCGAGCCCACCCCGCTGCCGACCGGCGAGTCGCCGTATGTCACGCCGCTCGTCCGCAAGCTGGCCGCCGAGCACGCGGTGCCGCTCGAGGCGATCACCGGCACCGGTGTCGGCGGCCGCATCCGCAAGCAGGACGTCCTCGAGGCGGCCCGCGCCCAGCGCGCCGCCGAGGCGGCGGCCGCCGCCCAGGCAGCCGCGACCGCGACCGCCCCCGCTGCCGCGGTGCCCGCCCCGGCTGCGGCGCCCGCCGTGGCGCCGGCTGTCGCGGCTCCTGCCCGCCCGGAGATCGTTCCGTCCGCGCTGCGCGGCACCACGCAGCGGATGTCCCGGCCGCGCCAGGTCATCGCCAAGCGGATGATCGAATCGCTGCAGACCTCGGCGCAGCTGACCACCGTTGTCGAGGTGGACGTCACCAACATCGCCAGGCTCAGGGACCGCGCCAAGTCCGCGTTCGAGGCCCGCGAGGGCGTCAAGCTGACGTTCCTGCCGTTCTTCGCGCAGGCCGCCGTCGAGTCGCTCAAGGTGCACCCGGTGCTGAACGCGGTGATCAACTCCGAATCCCAGGAGATCACCTACCACGCGGCCGAGCACCTCGGCATCGCCGTGGACACCGAGCGCGGCCTGATGGTGCCGGTCATCCACAATGCGGGCGACCTGAACATCGGCGGCCTGGCCAGGAAGATCGCCGACCTCGCCGCCCGCACCAGGGGCGGCCAGGTCGGTCCCGACGAACTGTCGGGCGGCACGTTCACGCTCACCAACACCGGCAGCCGCGGCGCGCTATTCGACACCCCGATCATCAACCAGCCCCAGGTCGGCATCCTCGGCGTGGGCAGCGTGGTCAGGCGTGCCGTTGTGGTGGACGACCCGTCGCTCGGCGAGGTCATCGCGGTTCGCTCCATGGTCTACCTGGCGCTGACCTACGACCACCGGCTCGTGGACGGCGCGGACGCCGCCCGGTTCCTCGTCACGGTGAAGAACCGTCTCGAGGAGGGCGCGTTCGAGGCCGACCTCGGGCTGTAGGAGGCCGCGCCGGTGAAGGCTCGCGGCAAGAGGGCATCGGGATGAGGATCGCGATCACCGGCTCGTCCGGCCTGATCGGCGCCGCGCTGACGGCTAGCCTGCGAGCGGACGACCACCAGGTTGTCCGCCTCGTCAGGCGGCCGCCGCGCGCGGGCGCGCAGTCAGGCGAGGAGGTCCGCTGGGACCCGCGCGCGGCCGACGCCGGCGATCCGGCGCTGTCCGGCGTGGACGCCGTGGTGCACCTGGCCGGCGCCGGGGTCGGCGACCACCGCTGGACCGCCGCGTACAAGGCGGAGATCAGGGCGAGCCGTGTGCTCGCCACCCGCGCGCTCGCGTCGGCGCTCACCGCGACCCATCCCGCGCCGAAGGCGTTCATCTGCGCCTCGGCGATCGGCTGGTACGGCGACACCGGCGGGCGTGAGGTCACCGAGTCCGCCCCGGCGGGCAAGGCCTTCCTGTCCCGCGTCGTGCATGACTGGGAGGCCGCAGCCGACCCGGCGCGCGAGGCGGGCATCCGCGTCGCGCACCTGCGCAGCGGGCTGGTGCTCGGCGCCGGGGGCGGCGTGCTCGGCCGTCTCGCGCTGCCCGCTCGGCTCGGTGTGCTGCCGCGCTTCGGCGACGGCCATCAGGTGATGAGCTGGATCTCGCTGACCGACGAGATCCGGGCCATCCGCTTCCTGCTCGACGGGCCGGGCGCGGACGAGCGCAGCGGCGCCTACAACCTCACCGCGCCCAACCCGGTCAGCAACGACGAGCTCACCGCGGCGCTGCACGCCGCGTTCAAGCGGCCCGACTTCCCCTGGCTCCGGGTGCCTTCATTTCTGCTCAAGCTCGGCCTTGGCGAGATGTCAGCTGAGCTGCTCACCAGCGCGCGGGTGCTGCCGGCGCGGCTGCTCGATGCGGGGTTCTCGTTCGATCACGCGACGGTCGGCGCGGCACTCACCGCCGAACTGCCCCGCTGACGCTGCGGGCTGGCTCGTTGCTGGGTGTACTTCGGCCCAAATGTGTACACCCGCTCTTTTCGGGATTGGCCTGTGTGGTGCGTCGGGTGGCTGAGGTTCGCGCGTTGGGGGCCTGGGTGGGTCGGCTGACTGGGTGCGGGGGCTGGCCCGCTTGCCTGCGGGTCCGGGCGGGGCTTGGGTCCGGTTTGGGCGTGCTGGGCGGGCTGGGCGAAGCTATGAACCGGGCTGCATGATGATTTCGAAGTCGGCGTGGCGGAAGGGGAGCTTGGTCATGTGCCACTGCTCCGCCTTGGTCTCGTCTGTTACCTCCTTGAAGTCGACTACCAGGGATTTCTTGACAGCGAATACGGTGTCGGACTCGATGTACTGGCTGCCTGCTACGAAGATGTGGGTGGTCAGGGGGCGGTGGCTTGGGGCCTCGACGATGAAGTGGATGTGGGCGGGGCGGAAGGCGTGCCTGCCGGTGGCGTTGAGCAGTTCGCCTACGGGGCCGTCGGTGGGGATGGGGTAGAAGCTCGGCACGATGGTGCGGAACCAGAAGCGGCCATCCTCGTCGGCGGTGAAGAGGCCGCGGCCGTTGGTCCTTGGCTGCACTTCTGGCTGCTGGACGTCGTAGAAGCCCTGGTCGTTGGCCTGCCAGACGTCGATCGTGGCGCCGGGGAGCGGGGTGCCGTCTACCGAGACGACCCGGCCGGTTACCACGCAGGGCGTGCCCGTGCCCACCAGGTCGACGTTGTCGCCTAGGTCGCGGACCGGGGACTCGACCACGTGGAACGGGCCGAGGACCGTCGACTCGGTGGCCACGCCGAACTTCCTGTTGGAGATGGTCTCGGTCAGCATCGACAGCCCGAGCACGTCCGACAGCAGGATGAACTCCTGGCGCTCGTCGTCGCACTTGTGTCCCACGCGGGTCAGGAAGTCGATCGCCTTCTCCCACTCGGGGATCGTCAGCTCGACCTCGCGGGCGAACCCGTGCAAATGCCTGACAAGCGAGGTCAGGATCTCGCGTAGCCGGGGGTCCGTGTCCGGCGCGAAGGACTCGATGACGGCGTCGGCCGCGGTTTCCTCTGTGAAATCGGTTGCCATGGCGACGAGATTATGTCCGCGGCGCGCGGCGGGTCTACCGCCGCGACTGTGTGATCTTGCACCGGGAGCCGGCCGGGTCCGCGCCGGGAGACGCGGCGGTCTCACTCGCGTCGTACTCTCGATGTCGTGGACTCTGAACTCGTTTTCGCGCACGCAGGCTTCGGGTCGAACGCCGTGGACTATGTCCAGGGCTGGGACATGCAGCGCGCGGTGCACGCACGGCGAGTCAGCGGCGAGGTCCCCGACAGCTGCCTGCTCCTCGAGCACACGCCGGTCTACACAGCGGGCAAACGGACCGCGCTGTCCGACCGGCCGGTCGGCGACCCAGGGGCCCCCGTCATCGATGTCGACCGCGGCGGCAAGATCACCTGGCACGGGCCGGGGCAGCTCACCGCCTACCCGATCGTCAAGCTGCGCGAGCCGATGGACGTGGTCGCCTATATCCGCGCGCTCGAGGAGGCGATGATCCGGGTCTGCGCCGAGTTCGGGCTCGCCGCGATCAGGGTCGAGGGGCGCTCAGGCACCTGGATTCCCGCCTCCGGCGGCCTGCCTGACCGGAAGGTCGGCGCGATCGGCGCCCGGGTGGCTAGGGGTGTCACCATGCATGGCCTGGCGTTCAACTGCGACTGTGACCTGTCCTGGTACGACCGCATCGTGCCCTGCGGCATCAGGGACGCCGGCGTGACATCGCTCACCACCGAACTCGGCATCAGGGTGTCGGTCGCCGACGTGACGCCGCTGCTCGAACGGCACTTGGCGGCGGCGCTCGGCTACCGGGGCTGGCAGCGGATCCACACCGTCGCGCCGCTGCTCGCGTCGGCGGCCTAGCCGCCCGCCCAGGTCGCGTTGCGATCCCCGGCGGTCACCCGCCGAGAATGCGCGCCTTCTCCCGTTCGAATTCGGCCTCGCTGAGGACCCCGGCGGTTTTCAGTTCGCCGAGCTGCGCTAGCTGGGCGAGCCGCTCGCCGGTATCGGCCTGCGGCGCCGCCATGGGCGCGGCCTGCTGCGCCGCCATGGGCGGTGCCTGCTGCGGCACCGGCGGAGCGGCGGCGTGGTCCTGTGCCGCCCAGCGTTGCTGCTGCCTGCGCTGCACCCGTCCGTGGACTGAGCTGGCCACCGCCACCGTCGCGGCAGTCTTCAGTATGCCCACCGTCATCTCCTCCTCTAGGACCGCTCGCTCGCGTCGAGGGCGGCGACCAGGTCGTCGGCCGGTACCCCGCCGTCCGCGATCAGCCGGGCGCCCTCCCGCCGCCAGGCGTCCGCCAGGCCGAGAATCCAGCGGTTCTCGTACACGATGACGGCCGCGATCGCGCCCGGCTCGATCGCCGCGTCGATCAGGGCGACATCGGCCTGATCGAGCAGGCCGCAGGAGGCGCCGGCCCAGAGGCTCAGGTCGATGCCGTCGGGATTGCCGAGCTCGCTCGCCTCGACTCTCCGCGAGGCTCCCGCGGCGTCCTTGGCGACGAACTCCACGTCAAGAATCCGGATGGTGCCCTGATCCGCGAGGGAGAGCAGCTGTTCGAAGCCTGGCGCGCCGATATGACCGTGCGGAAACTCGACCACGATGAAGTCAACAGGGCCGAGTTCGTCGTCGTCTGGGGGCGTGTCTGATCGCATGAGTCCTCCGTTCGCGGCTACAGCGGGACGGTAAGCCCGCGCGCCGCGAGCGGTCATCACCCTGTCAAGGTGATGTCCCCCCGGATGCTTGGCGAGTGAAATAGGGCGCGCGGGCTCGGGGCCGCCCGCAAGCCTCCGCGGGCAGCGCAGGGCCGGCTGACGGCTTGAAGAGGCCAGGAACGTTTCACGGAAGGTCATGACATGACACACAACACCGATTTCAGCACGCTCACCCAGCGGGTCAACGACGCCCAGGCCAAGATCAAGGCCGCTGCGAGCACCGGCCGCGATCAGCTGAAGGCCCAGGTGCAGCAGGCACAGGCCGAGGCCGAGCAGCAGGCACGGGAGATGAAGGCGAACATGGCAGAGACTCAGGCCGAGACCGCCACCGGCTGGGAGACCATGAAGGACCAGTGGCAGGCGCACGTCGCGCAGCTCCACCAGCGGGCCGGCGACAAGAGGGCCGAGCGGGACGCCCGCAAGACGGAACTGAAGGCCGAGGCGGCGGAGGAGTACGCCGATGACGCGATCGGCTTCGCGATCGCGGCTGTGCAGGAAGCCGAGTACGCGGTCATGGATGCGATGCTCGCCCGCGCCGACGCCAACGCGATGTAGGGGCCAGCTGAAGCGCTCGCCAGCACTCCTGCCTACGTTCCCCGGCGCGACGGGCCAGGGCGCGCGAGGGGCCGCGGGAACGTAGGCTGGTGAACGTGGTGCATACTCCGGAACTGGCCCCTGAAGGACGGCGGTTGCTGCGGCTCGAGGCGCGCAACGCCGAGACGCCGATCGAACGCAAGCCGCCGTGGATCAAGACCCGGATACGCACCGGGCCCGAGTACACCGCGCTGCAGCAGCTAGTGAAGTCGGAGGGCCTGCACACGGTGTGCCAGGAGGCAGGCTGCCCGAACATCTTCGAGTGCTGGGAAGACCGCGAGGCCACCTTCCTGATCGGCGGCGACCAGTGCACGCGGCGCTGCGACTTCTGCCAGATCGACACCGGCAAGCCGCAGCCGCTCGACCGTGACGAGCCGCGGCGGGTCGCCGAGTCGGTCGCCGCGATGGGGCTGCGGTACGCGACGGTCACCGGAGTAGCCCGCGACGATCAGCCGGACGGCGGCGCCTGGCTGTACGCGCAGACCGGGCGCGAGATCCACGCGGCCGTGCCCGGCTGCGGCGTCGAGCTGCTCGTGCCCGACTTCAACGCCGAACCCGAACAGCTCGCCGAGGTGTTCAGCGCGCGGCCCGAGGTGTTCGCGCACAACCTGGAGACGGTGCCGCGGATCTTCCGCCGCATCCGGCCGGGCTTCCGCTACGAGCGGTCGCTCGACGTGCTCCGCCAGGCCCGCGACGCGGGCATGGTCACCAAGTCCAACCTGATCCTGGGCATGGGCGAGACCCGCGAGGAGATCGCGCCCGCGATGGCCGACCTGCGGTCGGCCGGCGTCGAGCTGCTGACGATCACCCAGTACCTGCGGCCGTCCGCGCGGCACCATCCGGTGCACCGCTGGGTGCACCCGGAGGAGTTCGTCGCGCTGCGCGACGAGGCCATCGCGATGGGGTTCGCCGGCGTGATGTCCGGCCCGCTTGTCCGGTCCTCCTACCGGGCGGGCAAGCTGTACGCGCAGGCGATCGAGCAGCGTTCCGCCGCGGCGGCTGGCTAGCCATCTGCCGCCTGGACTACCAGGCAACCGTGACGAGCGACCCGCTGCTCATCACCGCGGGGAGCGCGTTGAACGTCTTCTTCGTGAAGACGCCGAACTTGTCGTCGCGGGCTGCCGGGTCACCAAGCATGGCGATGACCCTCGACCCGTCGGCGCTCGACCAGCCGAGGGCCGCGCTCTTGGCCCTGGGGCCGGCGGGCACGCAACCGGGAGACTGCGCCAGTGTGGTCAGTTCCTGGGCACCGTCGCCGAGCTGGATCTGCTGGAAGAGCGCGGGGTGGGCCGGCGCATTCTTGCCGCAGCCCGGGCCAGTCGCCGCGCGCATGGGGACATAGCTTCCGGCGCAGGTGAAGGTCCTAGCCCCGGTCGAGAGCGACCAGCCGTCGGCCGCGACGCAGGTGAAGCTGGCGCCCGCGGGCGTGTAGTAGTCGCCGATCCCAGCGCGCAGCCTGCTCGCCTTGACCAGGTCCGGCTGACGGGGCCCCTGCGCGGTGAAGTCAAGCAGCCGGATCTGCGAGCCGTTCCAGGCATAGGCGAGTCCGCCGCCGTCCGGGGTCCAGCGCAGCGCGGTGGCCAGGCCGGCGGTGTCGAACGGGTCAGGACGGGACCCGGCGGCCGGCGGCGTGGCGGTGATCCGGCCCTGCGCCGATGACCAGTGGTCCAGCTCCCTGCCCGTCGCGACCGACCACAGGCCCAGCTGGGGACGCCCGCTGGCCGAGGACCAGGACGGGCCGGAGAACTGCTGGTAGGCCACGGCCAGCATGGTGCCTTCGGGAGAGATCGCGATACCAGTCACGTTCGGGACCACCGGGATCCGCAGCTGAGTGAGTTGCGCGACGTGCGCCGTGCCCGGTGAGATCCGCAGCAGGTACCAGGTCTCGAACCAGATCCCGCTGACGGTCTTCTCTCCGGGCGAGTAGCTCGTCGCGCCGACGACGAAGGCCCGGTCGTCGGCCGCGCCTGACACCACGTTAAACGTCATGCCGTGCGGCGGCGTCACGGTGGCCAGCCGCTTGCCGGTGGCAGTCTCGCCGACGACGAGCACGGTCTGGCTGGCCGAACTGGTCTGTGGCGCCGGCGGCGCATAGGCGTACCAGCCGAACGCCGGGAGCGTCACGTAGTACGGCGGCACGCTGGCGGAACCGCTGGTCCCCGCCTGCGCCGACGGCGCGGCGGTGCTTGGCGGGGCCGCGGACTCCTTCGGCGCGGAGCGCACCACGGCCAGCGAGAGCGCGATCGCGACCACGGCGACGGCCGCGGCGGCGGGGACCAGCCACAGCCGCCAGGCGCGGCTGGCCGGGCGGCCAAGCCGGGTGAACCGAGTCGAAGCGGCGGTCCGCGGCGGCAAGCGCAGCGGCGGCGCGCCCGTGACGGTGTCGCCGATGGCGCGCATCGCGGTGACGGCGCGTTCCTGGGTCCCGGTCATGAGTCCTCCTTCAGCAGCCGGCCGAGCGCCGCGACGGCGCGGGATGTCGCGGACTTGACGGTGCCCGTGCTGATGCCCATCACGCGGGCGGTCTCGTCCTGGGACAGGTCGAGGTAGAAGCGGAGCACCAGGGCTTCACGCTGGCGGTCGGGCAACGCGCGGATCGCGGCAAGCACCCGCTGGTTTTCCTCGCCGACAAGCACCGTGGCCTCGGCGGACTCCACGATTTGCGGCGTGACACCGTGCCTTGTGCCGCGATGGCGCTGGCGCAGCGCGTTCCTGCACCGGTTGAGGACGGCGGACCGCAGGTAAGCCAGCGCCTTGCCCGTGTCGGCGAGCCCGTCCCAGTGCCGGTACAGCCCGAGGAACGCGTCCTGCACCACGTCCTCGGCCGCCACCCGGTCCCCGAGCATCACGATGGCCAGCCGGATCAGGCCCACCGCGTGCCCCTGATAGAGCGCGGTGACGCCTGCCGTGGCGTCCAGGCGCCCGTCCGGGGCATCACCGGCGTCCGGCGCCATGCCCGGGCGTTCAGAGGTATCCATCGCGTCCACGAAGCAGAGACACCTGTCGCGTCCTTGGGTTGCTCGCGAGGCTGAAGATCTTGCCCGCGATGTCCTGGCTGTGGCGGCCAGTCAACCACGGGCAACGGCCGGCCACCGCTAGGCTTGCCAAACGTGAGCGAACGGCTACCGGAGAGAATCAGGGAGATCGCGGCCGGACAGGTGGAGCGGCTTGCCGCCGTGGTGGCGGGGCTCAGCGACTCTGACCTGGTGGCGCCGACGCTATGTTCGGGCTGGCTGGCGGCGCACCTGCTGATGCACATGCGGCTCGGGCTCGCCGAGCACGCGCTCAGCTTCGCCGAGCCCGCCGCGTCTGGGGATGTCATCGACAGGGACTACGTCAGCTACTGGCGCGACTGGCCGCCCGCGACCGAGCCCGTCACGTACGCGCAGGCCAGGTTCCACTGGGCGAACGGCAGCGCGTACGCGACCGCCGACGGGCTGCGGCAGCACTTCGCCGACACCGCGCGGCAGGCGGCGGCGATGAGCAGGAACGCGCCGGCCGGGGCGTTCCTGCTGCAGGGGCATGTCATGGACGCCGACGACATCCTGGCGATGTGGACGACCGAGTGGGTGATCCACCAGCTCGACCTGACCGCGCGCCTGCCCGGCGAGCGGCTAGGACCACGGCGCGACGCGCTCACGCTCGCGCTGCGCACCTTGGACGAGCTCACCGGCAGCCCGGCGCGGCCGCCGGCCTGGGATCCCGCGACATACCTGCTCAAGGGGACGGGACGGGCCGCGCTGAGCGACGCCGACCGGACGTTCCTCGGCGAACGGGCGGACGCGTTCCCCGCGTTCGGATAGGCGCCCGCCTGCTGCTTTGCCACGCCCCGGGGGCACTGGTGACGGGACGGAGTCGGCCGAACACGTTCGGACTGACGGGTATGGGACTTTGACTCTCGTCGGTTACAGCCCGGTGGGCGCGAAACCGTATGCTCACTGATGTTGGCACGCGTGTTACTGGAAAGGCTGAGCCGGTGGTTGACAATTACAGCGCTGAGGACCTCGCGAAGGCCGGGCGGTTCAAGCAGATCCGCATGGTCGCGAAGCTGGTCAACGAGCAGAACCGGCGGGCGATGCCGATCATCTTCGGCTCCGCTGTGCTCGTCATCGCCGTGTTCGTGCTTCTCGGGCTGCTGGTCGGGCCGGCCTTCCTCTTCATCCCGCTTGGCGTGATTCTCGGCGTGATGACGGCGATGATCCTGTTCGGGCGGTTCGCGCAGCAGGCACAGTACTCGGCGATCGACGGTCAGCTCGGGGCGGCGGCCGCGGTGCTCCAGTCGATGCGCGGCGACTGGACGGTCACCCCCGCGGTAGCGGGCAACAGGACCATGGACGTAGTGCACCGCGCGGTCGGGAAGCCCGGCGTGGTGCTTGTCGGCGAGGGTGTGCCCGCCCGGGTCGCGTCGCTGCTCGCCGCGGAGCGGAAGAAGACCGAGCGGGTCGCGCACGGCGTGCCGATTCACGAGTTCCAGGCCGGCAGCGGCGAGGGCCAGGTCCCGGTCAGCAAGCTGCAGCGAAAGATCACCATGCTGCCCCGCACGCTGCGGCCTGCCGCGGTGTCGGACCTGAACTACCGGCTCAAGGCGCTGGCGCCGACGATGCAGATGCCCAAGGGGCCGATGCCGAAGGGCGCCCGCATGCCGAAGATGCCCAAGCAGCAGCGCTAGTCACCTTCGTCGTGCAGGACGCACGACAGCGGGGGTACGGAGGTCGTCCCCCGGGAGGCTAGAGCCGCACCACGATCGTGTCGGCGGCGCGGTCGTGCAGACCGCGCTGGTCACGGTCGGTGAGGCACGCGGGGACGACGAAAAGCAGCAGCACGGTGCGCAGCGCCGCCCAGCCGAAGCCGGGGCGGCCGCCGTCGGTGCGGATCACCCGAATGCCGAGCAGGCGCTTGCCGACCGTCAGGCCGCTGACCGCGGTGAGCAGGTAGACCTCGACGGCGAACAGCAGCAGCGTCAGCAGCTGGGCGTCGCGGTAGTGCGCGTCGCCCGCCGCGGCGATGTTGTGGCCCACAATGCTCGAGGCGATCAGGTAGCACAGCAGCCAGTCGACGAGCAGCGCGATCAGCCGCCTGCCCATCGGGGCCACCGACATGGGACCCTCCTTTGGCAAGCCGAAGCGCTTGCCGGGGTAGTCAGGCGTATCATCGGCCACAACGGCACCGGACGCGGCGGCCGGCTTGGTCGCGTTCCTGGTGCGCGGGTTCCTGGGTCCTTGAGCCACAGGACTACGGTATCCGCTCGCCGCCCGCGGCTGGGTTGTCGAAGCTGGCCGGGGCGGTTGCGCGGCTGGTACCGGTGGAGCACGCGTAACACTCACGAAACATCGGGGATACGGTCAGGAAATTGCCGACGGCTACTGTCCGAAGCGATTCCGCCGAAGAAATCGAGTTATAGCTCACTATGCGCGCCCTGTTCAGGGAGGGTTGATGTCGTTCAGCAGTGCTGAAGATGTCCTCAGGTTCATCGCTGAGGAAAACGTGGAGTTCATTGACGTCAGGTTCACGGACCTGCCGGGCACGGTCCAGCACTTCACGATCCCGGTCCAGACGTTCGACGCGGACGTCTTCACCGAGGGCCGGATGTTCGACGGCTCGTCGATTCGCGGCTTCCAGGCCATCCACGAGTCCGACATGCTGCTGATCCCGGACCCGACGACCGCCGTGCTCGACCCGTTCCGCCAGCACAAGACGCTGAACCTGACCTTCTCTGTCTTCGACCCGCTGACCGGCGCGGCCTACTCCCGCGACCCGCGCAACGTGGCCGCGAAGGCCGAGGAGTACCTCAAGGGCACCGGCATCGCGGACACCGCGTTCTTCGGGCCTGAGGCGGAGTTCTACATCTTCGACTCGGTGCGGTTCTCCACCGGGTCGAACGAGGGGTACTACCACGTTGACTCCATCGAGGGCGCGTGGAACACCGGCCGCGACGAGGTGGGCGGCAACCTCGGCGCCAAGCCCCCGTACAAGGGCGGCTACTTCCCCGTGCCCCCGATGGACCACTACACCGACCTGCGCTCGGAGATGGTCAAGAAGCTCATCGAGGTCGGCATCGTGACCGAGATGCAGCACCACGAGGTGGGCACCGCCGGCCAGGCGGAGATCGACATCCGCTTCGGCAAGCTGCTCGAGCAGGCCGACAAGCTGCTGCTGTACAAGTACGTCGTCAAGTCCGTCGCGCGTGCGGCCGGCAAGACCGTGACGTTCATGCCGAAGCCGCTCTTCGGCGACAACGGCAGTGGCATGCACTGCCACCAGTCGCTGTGGAAGGACGGCGCGCCGCTGTTCTACGACGAGATGGGCTACGGCGGCCTGTCCGACATCGGCCGCTGGTACGTCGGCGGCCTGCTCAAGCACGCGCCGTCGCTGCTCGCCTTCACCAACCCGACGGTGAACTCCTACCACCGCCTGGTGCCGGGCTTCGAGGCGCCGGTCAACCTGGTCTACTCGAACCGGAACCGTTCGGCCTGCTGCCGCATCCCGATCACCGGCTCGAACCCGAAGGCCAAGCGGATCGAGTTCCGCGTGCCCGACCCGTCCGCCAACCCGTACCTCGCCTTCGCGGCGATGCTGATGGCGGGCATCGACGGCATCAAGAACAAGATCGAGCCGCCGGAGCCCGTCGACAAGGACCTGTACGAGCTGCCGCCGGACGAGGCCGCCTCGATCCCGATGGTGCCCGGCTCGCTCGATGCGGTGCTCGACAACCTCGAGGCGAACCACGCCTTCCTCACCGAGGGCGGTGTCTTCACCGACGACCTCATCGAGACCTGGATCGCGTACAAGCGCGAGAAGGAGATCGACGCGGTGCGGCTGCGCCCGACGCCGCACGAGTTCGAGCTGTACTTCGACGTCTGACGGGTCTTAGCTGGTTAGTCGCGGAAGCCCGCAGGGAGGTTCTTGACCTCGCTGCGGGCTTTTCGCTTCGCGCGCCCGATCCCGTGTCACATTCACCACTCCGTCTAGCGTTAGCGTCATTTCGTTTTTTCCCGGTCTAAGACGCGGAAAGTGCGGCGTCTTCGGAAGTCCGGCAGGCTGCATTGACGGCATAGTCCAACAGTTTTAGCATGACGAAAATCCCGCCTCGAACTGAGAGGTAAGCGGCGGCTACAGTGCATCGGGCCGCCGGACGGGGGGCAATGCGGCGATGGGCAAGAAATCGCGGCTGATGATTATGGTCGTCGTGATCTTCCTGTCCGCATTGGCAGGCGCTGCCAGTCCCGCCGGCGTTCGGGCAGCCGGCGTCGGCCCTGTCGACCTGGCCGCCAGGATGCTGCAGACCTCCGAACTTCCCCCTGGTTTTCAGCCTTACAAGCCGATGACCGGTCCGGGACATACGGCGCGGCTATCAGGGAAGCGCTCAGCGGCCTTCCGCTGCCCGCGGCGGCGGTTCCCGGTGAACCGGACCGTCATGGTTCAGACCCCCGTTAATCACGATCCGCGCTGGTAAATCCCGGGACTGTCCAGTACTCTGTGATACCGTGTAGTGGTACTCGGTACTACGCAGTACCGAGAGTGCGGAAGAAGGCCGGCGATGGATGACCTGACGGAGATGCTGAAGGGCACGCTTGAGGGCTGCGTGCTCGAAATCATCGGCGGCGAGGAGACCTACGGGTACGCCATCACGCGCCGACTGAACGAACTCGGCTTCGCCGATGTCATCGAGGGGACGGTGTACACCATTCTGCTGCGACTGGAGAAGAACGGGCTCGTGCAGGTGACGAAGCGGCCATCCGGATTGGGCCCGCCGCGCAAGTTCTACGCGCTCAACGACGCGGGACGCGACGAACTCGCGCGGTTCTGGGCGAAATGGGAGTACCTCTCATCGCGAATCGACAAGCTCAAGGAGGGTGGGAGATGACCTTCTGGGAGACCGTGACGGGCAGCGACCTCACCAGGGAATGGAAGGTATTCGAAGCCCGGGCCGAGGAATTGCCAGCCGACTACCGGGCGGTGTGGGAACAGATCAAGGTCCACCTCTTCCCCTATGCGGGCTTCACGGGCCGCAGTCTGATGCCGGTCCTCGACGGCGCTCTGGGATTGCTCGAAGAATCAGCGGCGGACGGGCAGAGCGTTCACGAGGTGCTCGGCGACGACATCAAGGGCTTCTGCGTGGCGCTGGCCGGCGGAGAAGGGGCCCGGAGCTATCGCGACCGGTGGCGCGAGCAGTTGAACAGGAACGTCGCGAGGAAACTAGCCCGGCTGGGAGGCTGACGTGGGCATCCAAGACATCATCGAGGGCAAGAAGCAGTGGCGGGTGCACATGGCGCGGGTCAAGGCGCTCCCGCCGGACTACCAGATCGTCTACAAGGAGATGCAGCGGTACTTCTTCAAGGTCGGACCGGTCGACCTGTCTGACGGGACACTGCTGTCCGGGCTTGTCGACTTCTTCGAGGAGGGCGTCGCGGCCGGCAAGGGAGTACTGGAACTCATCGGCATCGACGTGGCCGCCTTCAGCGACGACCTCATCAAGGACTCTCGCACCTACGCGGACATCTATCAGCAGTCCATCAGCGGGGAATCTGGCAAGTGCTAGCTGGCGCCGGCCCGGGCAACGCCCGGGCCGGCGCTGAATCGCGATGGAAGCCGGCTAGCTTTCGACCTCGACGACGGACGCGCCGTCCGAGGCGCGCTTAACGGCTTCGCAGCCTTCCTTCGCCGATGCCTTGGTCTCATACGCCTCTCCCGAGGCGACTACTTCGCCGTTGCCCGCCTTTAGCCGGAAACGATACTTGCCAGAGCGGTCCTGATATACCTCGAACTTGCCGGCCATAACCTCACTCCTCCCGTGAGAGAACTGCCGTCGGCCCAATTGGCACACGTCGATGACATTGATCGCGGCTTGAACTGCCCGCGACGATGCGGGTGAAACCGGCGGCGCGCCTGGCGCGTCCAATAGGTATGTCGGCTGGAATGCGGCGGGTCACGATTGCGATTGGCGCGACCGCGGTTGCGGCAATCGCCCTGGCGGGGTGCATGGCTTTCCCCTCCTCCGCGGTGCCGCCGCTTGGCGTGACCTTCTCTCCGCAGACGGTCGTGCGGCCCGCCGGGCCCGTCACCATCAGCGCAGCCACTCAGGTGCGGGACATCGTGTCGCTCATCAACGGCATGTCACGCTGCCTGCCGACTCCACCTGGAGCTGCCCAGCGGACTACGGCGGCCGGTTCACCCTGACCTTCCAGACGCGAGCCGGCGGCACGGTTACCGCTGCGGTTTCACTCCCGATGAGCGGTTGCGCCTTCGTGGGCATCCTCGACAACGGGAAAGACCGCGCCGACCTCCTCCCCGGTGACGGCGCCGGGGAAGTCCTCGGGCGAATCGCGCAGATCAGCAGCGTGAACTGACCCGTCGGCGGTCCGTGAGTCACCGGGGTCGCGCTCACTGTCCCTCGGACCGAACCAGATAACCAGGGCGAGCAGGAGCACCGTGATGATCGCCAGGCCCGGGACGACCTGGCGACCTGTCAGGTGCGAAGCCGCCTGGGCAACGGTGGCGACGGGCGTCCCGGCGGCGAGGGCCTCCAGGGTCATGATGACCTCACTTTTGTCAGACGATGTATTCCGGCGACGCCTTCTAGCGATTTGCGCACGGGCTTTACGTGCGTACGCGACGATGGAGAAGTAACCGCTGGCGCGGCTTTGCCGACTTTTGCCCGCTTTTAATAACGGCTGTTTGCGCAGGTCAATGCTAATGCCTTGACTGCCATAGGTCGCGGGAGTCGGGAAAAGGTTTAGCACGAAACCGTTCTGCTGGATATTCTTTTTTCGGTGAAATCGTGTTTTAGCTCGCGGTTAGGATGGGCGGCGTGGATGACTCGGGGTGGATGCGGGTCGCGGTGTCGCTGGCGCGGGAGTGCCCGCCGTCGGATACCGCTTTCTCGGTCGGCGCGGTCATCGTCGGCGCGGACGGGGCGGAGTTGTCGCGCGGTTTCTCCCGCGAGGGCGGCGATCTGGCGGTGCACGCGGAGGAGGCGGCACTCGGCAAGCTCGCCGACGGAGACCCGCGGCTGGCCGGTGCCACCATCTACAGCACGCTCGAGCCGTGCACTGCGCGCAGTTCCCGGCCGCGGACCTGCACCGAGCTGATCATCGCGGCCCGGCTGGCCCGGGTGGTGATCGCCTGGCGGGAGCCCGCGCTGTTCGTGGCGGACTGCCAGGGGGTCGAACTGCTGACGGCGGCGGGGATCCCGGTCACCGAACTGCCGGAGTTCGCCGCCGAGGCGGCCGCCCCGAACCGGCATCTGGTCCGCTGAGCAGGAGTGTTGTGCGATTTTTTGTCACTAGTGCGCACGTTCGCCGACAACTTTCGCTACTCGCCGGTAGCATAAGGTTCCAAGTCACCGCGCTGGGGGGAACCGACGACTCGGTGATAAGGGGCATTTCATGGAGACGACAACCTTCACTGCGCTGTGCGAGCGGGCCGGCCGCTGGTGGACGATCCGCATCCCGCAGGTGGAGGGCCTGAGCGCGCAGATCCGCGACCTGAGCCAGGCCGAGATGGTGGCCAGGCAGGTCATCTCGCGTACCCTCAACATTCCTGCCGAGGCGATCAGGGTCGACGTGCTCCCCGATGCTCCGGCGCCGGTCGCGGACGCGCTGCGGGCGCGGCATGCCGCGCGGATGGCCGTCGACGCGGCCAACCGGGCGACGCGGAGCGCGCTTGAGACGCTGGCCCGCGAGGGGTTCGCGTTCCACGACGCGGCGACCATGCTCGGCCTGTCTCCCGCGGAGATCGAGGTGTACGGGCCGGCGGTGCCTGCGTCCGTCGCTGGTTCCGGTTCCGTTGCTGGCTCGGGCGCCGGCTCCGCTGCTGGCCCTGGAGCTGGCTCAGGCTCCACTTCCGGCTCCGGTTCCGGTTCCAGTTCCGGCGGGGCGTCTGGTCAGTCGACGCCGCCAAGCCAGGGACCGCTCCAGATGGCATGAGAGTCCTGACGGTAAAGGGCTTGGCTGACCGCGCGCACCCCGCCTAAGGTATGAGGCGTTGTGAGCGATGATGAGATGATCGGGCGGATTGACGTCTTTTGCGACACCGTGCCGAGACAGCGCGCCAGGATTGAGACGATCGGTTCCCTCGTCCTCTTCATTCCCGTCGGGTCCGGTTATCCGTACTACGCGCGGCCGCGTGTCGGCAGGCGGCCCCGTGTGTCCGCTGGCGATGTCCGCGCCGCGCGGGCCAGGCAGCGGGAACTGCTGATACCTGAGTCGTTCGAGTGGATCGAGCAGGCCGCGCCCGATATGGCCTTCGCGGCGGCCGAGGCGGGCCTGCATGTGCATGAGCACCCGCTGCTTGTGCTCGAGTCACTCAACGCGCCGCCGGACCTGCCGCCGCGGCTGACCGCCGGCATCCTCGGCGCCGACGACCCCGACGTGGTGCTCGCCTGGTCGGTGCCTGCCGTCGCGTTCGGGCACCCGGGCACGGGCATCAGCGAGGCCGGCGTCACCGAGCGGGACAAGATTGCCGCCGACCACGACGCGGCCACCATTTCCATGCTGCGGGAACGGCTGCGCGCCGGGCAGTCGGTGCTCGCCGCGGCCGGCGGCCCGAACGGGCCACTCGCCGCGGGCAGCTACCAGCTCGCCGGCGAGGTCGCGGAGATCACCGGGATCGGGGTGCTGCCCGCCAGCCGACGCCGCGGGCTTGGTGCCGCGGTCACGCATGCGCTGGCCGCCGACGCGCTGGCGCGCGGCGCGTCGACGGTGTTCCTTTCCGCCTCCGACGCGGAGGTGGCCCGGGTGTACAGCCGGCTTGGCTTCCGTGAGATCGGGACGGCGATGATCGCCGAGCCGCACGACCACGGCTAGGCGACGGGTCCGCCCTGTTCAGCTGTGCTCAGCGTCTGCTTAGGGTGAGGTGGGTGACGCCGCTCGGGCTGTGCACGGCCTCGATCTGGAAGTGGTCTTCGAGCGCCTCTTGCCCGTCCCAGAGCCGCTCCCCGCGCCCAAGCACGATGGGCACAACGACGATGTGCAGGTAGTCGATGAGTCCGGCGGACAGGAATTCGCGGATGGTGGACGGGCCGCCGCCGATGCGGATGTCTGCCCCGGCGGCGGCCGCACGCGCCTGTGCGAGCGCCTCGGCGGGGCTGGCGTCGAGGAAGTGGAACGTGGTGCCGCCGTCCATCGGAACCGAGGGCCTGGGATGGTGGGTAAGGACGAAAACCGGGGTGTGGAACGGCGGGTTGTCTCCCCACCATCCGTTCCACTGCTTGTCCGGCTCCTTGTCCGGCCAGGGGCCGTGATCGGGGCCGAACTTGCCGCGTCCCATGATCTCGGCGCCGATGCCCGTTTCCCAGGCGCTGGCGAACGCGTCGTCGATGCCGGTACTGCCGCCGGGCTGGCCTTGCATGGCGTGGAACGTGCGGGTCGCGAAGAACCACTCGTGCAGCCGGACCCCCGCATGCCCGAACGGGGCATCCAGGCTTTGCCCCTCCCCGGTGCCGAACCCGTCCAGCGATACCGAGAAGTTGTGCACCCGCACTCGCGGCACGATGACCTCCTGACACGTTGCTTCACGACGACCCGGCCCGGTGCCGTGGCCCGACGTCAGTGAGGACGATCACCTGGGCCGAAAGTCATCGTCGGTGTCTAACATCCTGCCAGGTGTGAATGCTTTCGCCTGCGGTCCGGCGTGAATGTTTCTCCTGAGGACGGGCGTGAATGGTTCCGTCTGAGGTTAGGAAAGACTGTCTGTATGGATAGTGTTTCGGCAGATAATGATCTTGAATTAGTGATAATATTCGAGTACTAGAACTTGTAAGCAGCAAATCGAACAAAGGGGAATCCGGATGGGACCGCAGCCGGGACAGGACGACGGGACGGGCGGCACGCCCGGGCCCGGTCCGGCTCCCCCGTCACCGTCCGGGTTCGCCCTCGGCGGCGGCCTGGACGCGTGCGCCGTGTCGGCGGCGCTGGCCGCCGCGGCCGAGGCCGCCTCCGGCGCCGGGTGGCGCTGCGATGGCCTGTCCCGTGACGAGATGACCGGCCTGCTGCGCCGGTGGCAGGCGCTGGAGTCGTGGGCGGCGGCGGGCAAGCTCGGCGTGCTGCGGGCGCTGATCCGCGACGAGGACCAGCCGCTGCCCGGCGGGAGCTACCGCGCCGGCCTGCCCGAAGGCTGGACCAGATCGCTCACCCACGAGGTCGCCGCCGCCCTGGCGATGTCAGTGACCTCGGCGGAGAACCTGATGTGGCTCGCCTGGGACCTGCACGCCCGGCTCCCCGCCACCGGGGAGCTGCTCGCCGCTGGCGACCTCACCCTGGCCAAGGCACGCGCCATCGACCAGGCCCTCGGCCCGCTCACCGACGAAGACACGGCCGCCGCCGAGGCGATGATCGCGCCGGAACTGCCCGGCAAGACCCACAGCCAGGTCGCCAGGCTCGCCGAGCAGGCCGCGATCACAGTGGATCCGCAATCGGCGGCCCGCCGCCGCGAGGAAGCCGAGCGCAACCGGAGCCGGGTGCTGCTGTTCCGCGAGGAATCAGGCGCCGCGGGGCTGTCCGGCCGGGACCTGCCCACCGGCCAGGCCCTGGCCGCGCACGCCCGGGTGGGCGAGCGGGCCGCCGAATACCAGGACTCCGGGGTGTTCGGCGAGGCGCGGATGGACCAGCTGCGCGCCACCGCGTATCTGGATCTCATCAACGGCACCAGCGCCAGATCCCGCATCGCCTGCGGCCAGCTCGCGACCGAGTCCCGGCCCGGCGCGGCCGCCGGCGAGGGACCCGGCACCGCAAACACCCCGCCCGCCAGTCGCCAGCCGGACACCGCAGGCAGCCAAGACCCGGGCAGCGCCGGCAGCCAAGACCCGGACCAGGCACGCGGCACCGGACTCGACATCGGCGACGGCGACGATCCGGACGCAGCACGCGGCGGCGACCGAGGCGCAGCGGACGACTGCGGCCCGGGCGGCGAGGGTCCCGCCGACGGCCGCCCGGCAGGCGACCGTCCCGCCAGCGACGGACCCGCCGGACAGTCATCGCCGCCACGCCTGACCGATCTGGTGCTGCCGCTGGCCACGCTGCTCGGCCTCGGGGAACGGCCCGGCGAGGGCCACGGCCTCGGGCCGCTCGACCCCGAACTCTGCCGCGACCTGGCCGCCGCCGCCATCGCCAGCCCGGCGACCCGGCTGTGCTTCACCGTCACCGACACCGACGGGATCGCGATCGGCCACGGCTGCGCCCGCCCGGCACGACGCCAGACCCGCCAGGATGATTTCGGGTACAGCGCAAGACCCGGGCTGCCCGCCCGGGTGCAGCTGACGATCACCGCCAGCCGGCTGAAATCGCTGGCTGGGGCGGTCGGGCCGCCAGGCAGATCTGCGTGGCGCTTCACTTGCGACGACGACCCCGGACCGCCGGGCGGCTCCGGGCGCTGGACGCTCACCCTGCCCGACGGCAGGCGGTTCGCCGTCGCACTTGAGCCGATGCCCACATTCGACTGCCACCACCGCCACGAATCGCACGCCTACCAGCCCAACGACACCCTGCGCCACCTCGTCCAGGTACGCGACGGGGAATGCACCTTCCCGCCCTGCTCCCGCCACGCCAGGGAAACCGACTTCGAGCACGCGACGCCCTACGACAAGGGAGGCAGAACCTGCGCGTGCAACGCCGGATCACGCAGCAGGCAATGCCACCGCGTCAAACAGTCACCCGGATGGAACCTCACCCAGCCCCGGCCAGGCTGGCATGAGTGGACGACGCCGACCGGGCGGAGCTACACGCAGGGGCCCAAGCGATACCCGGTCTAGGCGAGCCGGGACAGAGGCTCATCGCCCTAGGCCGGGCGGCGGAGGCGGTGCAGGGCGGCGGGGGTGCGGCCGGACAGGGCGCGGCACTCGCGAGTTAGGTGCGGCTGGTCGGCGTAGCCCGTGCGGACGGCCGCGTCGGCCAGGTCGGGGAGGACGGGCGACGCGTCGAGCAGGCGGACGAAGTGCTGGAAGCGGAGGACCCGCTGCAGTGTCTTGGGGCCATAGCCCGCGGCGGCCTGACTGCGGCGGCGGAGCTGGCGCTCGCTGAGGCCCACCAGGCCGGCTACTTCCTCGGTGCGGGCGGCGGGGTCGCGGAGCAGGGTCGCGGCACGGGCGATGGCGTGATCGGCCGCGCCATCCGCAATCAGCCTGCCGGTCAGGTCGAGCAGGCGGGTGGCGGCCTCGGCGGGGCTCAGGTCGGCGGGGAGCCGGGTCGAGGCGGCCTGGCCGGGAAGCACGTCGGCGAGCGGTGCGCGCTGGTCGCGGAGTTCGCTGAGCGGGAGGCCGAGCACCTGGCCGCCGGCGGCCGGGCGGAAGCGGATGCCGACGATGACAGCGCCGGGCGCCTGGTTTCCCGCGGTGAACGGGCCGGTGTCCGGCCCGGCAACGGAGGCGCCCGCGCCCTGCTCCCAGATCAAGTCGCTGCAGCCGTCGGGCAAGATGAGCCCGCTGCCCTGGGGCCGATCCGGGATGACGCTCAGCCACAGGCACGCCACCTGGCCGCGCAGCGCGGCGGGCGGCCGCCACTCCGCGTACCCGGGGGCGAGCCAGGCAACGGGGGGTACCCAGCTCGCCGGCGACGGCCTAACGCCTGTCAGCCTCATGCTGCCAGGATGCCATCTCCCGCCGCGGGCTCGCCAATGCCTCTTGCCGTCGGTCGCAAATGCGTAGGATCTGCGCATGGACCTGAAGGACGCGACGCTCATGGTGCTGACTGAGTCGGCGGGCCAGCCGGCTGTGGCCTCCATCGCGCAGTGCGTGTACCACCGGCTTGCCGAGGGTGAGGACGTCGACTACCGGCTGCTCAAGGAGCTGATCGGCGAGGCGAGCGGCAAGGGTGTGCTCCGGGCCATCCACGCCAGGTACAACCCGGTCGCGTACGAGGCGATCATCAGGCCGATCCTGGACGAGATCGGGCGGCGGGAGCCCGTCCCGCCGCGACGGCGGCCCGCCGGGTACCGCGACGACCCGGAAGCCGACCCGCTGCGGGCCAGCGCCTGGCCACCGCGCTGAGATTCAGCACGGCCGTTTCGTTCAATACGGCCGGGGCAACCGGGTGATGTGATGGGCTCGTGAACAAGACTCCAGATTTCGACGCGGCCGCGGACTTCCTGGCCGGCAACGCGCGAGTGCTCGACAAGCGGATGTTCCAGCGGCTGTTCTGCGGCGGCGTCGCCGAGCCGGTGCGGGACGCGGTCGCCGCCTACCGGAACGCCGACGGCGGGTTCGGGCACGGCATCGAACCCGACTGCCGCACCCCCGCCAGCCAGCCCGCCGCGGTGGAGATGGCGCTGCGGATCATGGACACCTGCGACGCGTGGGACGAGACGCTGGCCAGGGAAGCGGTCGACTGGCTGGTCACCGTCGAGCCCGCCGAGGGCGGCGCGACGTTCGTCCTGCCTTCGGTGTCCGAGGGGCCGCACGCGCCGTGGTGGGTGGCCGCCGAGGGCAATCCGGCGTCGCTGATCCAGACCGGGCAGATCGCCGGCCTGCTTTACGCGCGCGGGCTTGAGCATCCGTGGCGCGACCGGGCCACCGAGCTGATGTGGTCGCGGCTCGAAGCGCTGGCCGAGCCGGGCGGCTACGAGATGTTCGGCGTGCTCGCGTTCCTCGAGAACGTGCCCGACCGGGCGCGGGCCGAGTCGGTGTTCGACCGGGTCGGGCCGCTGCTGCTGTCGCGCGGCATCGTCACCCTCGACCCAGACGCGCCTGGCGAGATCCAGAGCCCGCTCGAGTTCGCGCCGCTCCCCGACTCGATGGCCAGGCGGCTGTTCGAGCCTGTCGTCATCGAGGCGCACCTGGACCACCTGGCCGGGGCGCAGCGCGAGGACGGCGGCTGGACGTTCAACTGGATGGCCTGGTCTCCGGCCGCGGCGGCCGACTGGCGCGGCTTCCTGACGGTGGAGAACCTGCGCATCCTGCGCGCCAACGGCCGGGGCTGACATTCCGGGAACGTCCGGCCTGTGTGAGATGCTTTGCGCCGGTAACACACCTCGAGGCGCTGGCTATCGCGCGGATTGGCGGTCCCCTTTGCCCAAGCCACCAGCCCGGCGCATGCTGCCCGTGCTCGCCGCCAGCACCGCGGTGCTGTTCGCCGGAGGAAGCGCGGCGACCGCGGCGGTGCGGGCCGCCAACCCGGCCGTCGGTCCGGCTGCCGGTCCGGCCTGGGTTCCTCGTGCACTGGAACGGCACGTCGTGGACGCGGGTCAGCCTCCCGTTCGGCGGCCACCCGATCACCGGCGCGCCGGTCGCGTCCGACGGGCGAGGCGGGATCTGGTACCCGCTCGCTGTGGGCAACCGGCGAGGTGGACTCCGTGGACCTCACTACCGCCGTGCTCAAGTACGGACCGTGACACGCTGCCCGGGTTAGCCGTAGAACAGGCGGTCCATGACCTTACGGGCGCGGCGGGCGGTGCGGCGGTACTCCTCCTCGAGGGCCGCCGCCGGGGTGTCTGACCAGGAGGACGGTCCGTTCGACGTGTCGACGTGCGGGGCCGAACCGTTGGATGCGGCCGGCTTGTAGCCGAGCAGCCTGGCTACCGCGGTTAGCTCGTCCTGCCTGGCCGGCAGGGTGTCGCCGGGGCGGCCGCGGACCAGCATGATCGCGTCCCTGATCCGTGCGGCGAACCGCCAGGCCTCGCTGAGCGCGGTGGCGTCGGACTCGGTGACGAGGCCGGCATCCAGCGCCGCGTCGAGGGCGGCCAGGGTTCTGGTGGTGCGCAGGCCGGGCACCGCGTGGCCGTGCTGCAGCTGCAGCAACTGGACGGTCCACTCCACGTCGGACAGGCCGCCGGGGCCGAGCTTGAGGTGCAGCGCGCGGTCGGTGCCACGCGGTATCCGCTCGGCCTCGACGCGGGCCTTGATCCGGCGGATCTCCCGCGCGGCGGCCTCGGTGAGGCCGCCGCTCCGGTAGCGGTACTTGTCCGCGACCGCGATGAACTTCGCGCCGAGCTCGGTGTCGCCCGCGGCGAACTCGGCGCGCAGCAGCGCCTGCCATTCCCAGACGGCCGCGCGGCGCGCGTAGTAGGCCTCGCAGGCGCCAAGCGAGCGGACAAGCGGGCCCTGCTTGCCCTCGGGGCGCAGGTCCGCGTCGACGAGCAGTGGCGGGTCGGGCGCCGGGATCTGCAGCAGCCTGCGCAGCTCGGCGCCGACCGCCTGCGCGGCCTCGGAGGCGCGTCGCTCCCCCGCAGCGTCCTCGAAGGGCAGCGGGTCGAACACGAAGATGACGTCGGCGTCGCTGCCGAATCCGGATTCGTGACCGCCGTAGCGGCCCATCGCGATGACCGCGAACCTGACCGGCAGCGGCCCGCGCTGTTCGGTCTCGATCTTCGCGATCGTCGCGGTGAGCACGGCGTCGAGCGACGCCGTGGTGATCGCGGTCAGTGCCTCGCCGGTCTCCGACAGGTCAATCAGGCCGAGCACGTCCGCGACCGCGACGCGGAACAGCTCGCGGCGGCGCAGCGAGCGGACCGCGACCGCGACCTGCTCCGCGTCGCCGGCATGCCGCCGCGCCGCCGCCAGCATCTCGGCGCGCAGCGCGTCGAGCGGCTTGGGCACCAGCTCGGCGTCGTCGGCGAACAGCGCCACCGCGTCGGGCGCCCGCAGCAGCAGGCCGGTCGCGTACCGGCTCGACGCGAGCACGGCGGCCATCCGCTCCGCGGCCTTGGTCTCGTCGCGCAGCAGCCGAAGGAACCAGGGAGTCTCCCCGAGTGCCTCGCTGACCTGGCGGAACGCGAGCAGGCCAGCGTCCGGCTCCGCGGCGTCCGCGAACCAGCCGAGCAGCACGGGCAGCAGGGTCCGCTGGATCGCGGCACGGCGGCGCAGGCCGGAGGTCAGCGCCTCGATGTGGCGCAGCGCGCCCGCCGGGTCACGGTAGCCGAGCGCCTCAAGGCGAGCCATGGCCGCCTCGGGGGTGAGCCGCGCCGCCTCGGTGGGCAGCTTCGCCACCGCGTCGAGCAGCGGCCGGTAGAAGAGCTTCTCGTGCAGCCTGCGCACTCGCTGCGCGGTCTTCGACCAGGCCTCGTTGAACGCCTCCTCCGGCGGCTTCGCGAGGTCGGCGCGGGCCGGGGCGGCCTGGCGCGCGCCGCCCGGCGGCACCTTGGGTGCGACAGGAGCGTGCCCGTCGGGCGGTGCCACGCGCACGTTCGGGATCATCGGTCTGACGCCAGTGCCGAGCGCCCGGCCGAGGCGGCGCAGCACGGCAGCGTCGGTCGGCAGCGTGTGGGTGCGGCGGAGCTGGTAGACCTGAAGCAGGTGCTCGGTCTGCCGCAGGAAGCGGTACGCCGTGGCCAGTTCCTCGGCGTCCGCGCGGCCCACGTAGCCGTTGTCCGCGAGGGCGGCGAGCGCGGGCAGCGTGGCGGGGACGCGCAGCCGCTCATCGGTGTGGCCGTGCACGAGCTGCAGCAGCTGGACGGCGAACTCGATGTCGCGCAGCCCGCCAGGGCCCAGCTTGAGCTCGCGGCCCGCCATGTTCTTCGGCAGCGTGTTGAGCACCCGGCGGCGCATCGACTGCACGTCCTCGACGAAGTTCTCCCGCGCGGACGCCTGCCACACAAGCGGCGCCACCGCGTCCGCGTAGCGCCTGCCGAGCGTCAGGTCGCCCGCCGCGGGCCGGGCCTTGAGCAGTGCCTGGAACTCCCAGGTCTTCGCCCACCGATCGTAGTAGGCCAGGTGGCTGGCGAGGGTGCGGACCAGCGTGCCCTGGCGGCCCTCCGGGCGCAGGTTCGGGTCGACGGGGAACAGCGTGCCCTCGGGCGTGACCTGGTCGCAGGCTTTGATCAGGCCGGTGGCGAGCCTGGTGGCCGTCTTGAGCGCGGCCTCCTCATTCGCCGGACTGCCGTCGGGACGCGGTACCGGCTCCGCCACGAAGATCACGTCGATGTCGCTGGAGTAGTTCAGCTCCCGTGCGCCGCACTTGCCCATCGCGACCACCGCGAGCCGCACCGGCGCGGCGTCCGCGGGCAGCTCGGCGCGGGCGATGGCGAGCGCCGATTCGAGCACCGCGTCGGCCAGGTCGGCGAGTTCCTCGGCCACTTCGTCGACGGTCGCGACGTCCGTCATGTCGCGGGCGGTCAGGTGCAGGATCCGCCGGTGGTAGGCGGCGGCGAGGGCCGCGGGCGCCCCCGACGGGTCGCTCGCGACCGGCTCGGTGTCGTCGGGGCCGGCCCCGACGGCGCGGAGGAACTCGGCCCGGATCGCCTTCGCGTCGGGCCTGCGGGCCGCCTCCGGCCCGCGCAGCAGCGCGCTGTCTTCCGGATGGCGGGTGAGATGGTCGGCAAGGAACTTGCTGACACCGAGCACCGCGATCAGCCGGGCACGGAACGACGGGTCATTGGTGAGCGCGGCGATAAGCCCCTCGTACCGCGAGGCGATCTGCGCGAGACCGGACAGGGCCAGGTCGGGATCGGCGGCCTGGGCGAGCGCGACGAGGACGGGCTGGACCTCGCCGCCGATCCCGAGCGCGGCAAGATCGCGTTCCGCCCTCGGGACGTCGGCGAAGCCCATCCTGGCCAGCCACCCGGACAGCGAGGTACGCGCGCCGCTCACGATCAAGAGCGTATACCGGCAATCCGGCAGGCCGGGAAACGCGCCCGTAACCCGCCGCTTCCACGACTGCTGATCCCGAACGGGTTCGGCTGACTCGCGCCAGGCCAGGCTGCGCCTGCACGTGTGATAGGCATGAGGGCATGGTCGACTTGATCCCGCGCAGCGTACTTTTCGGCAACCCCGAGCGGACCAGTCCTGAGATCTCACCGGATGGCGGCTCGCTGGCCTGGATCGCCCCGGACGAGGGCGTGCTTAACCTGTGGGTGGCGCCGATCGACTCCGGCGTGGACTGGGCCGCGGCTCGGGTGGTGACTGAGGACAGGGACCGGGGCGTCCGCGCGTACGCCTGGGCGCGGGACGGCCGGCACCTCCTGTACATCCAGGACGTCGGCGGCGACGAGAACTGGCGGCTTTACGACGTCGACCCGCAGACGCTCGAGCGGCGCGACCTGACCCCGTTCGAGAAGATCCACGCGACGATCATCGGCACGTCGAAGCGGCGGCCGACCGAGGTGCTCGTCGGCCTCAACGCGGACAACCCGCAGCTGCACGACGTATACCGGCTGGACCTGGTCTCCGGCGCGCTTGTCAAGGAGATCGAGAACCCCGGCTACGCGGGGTGGGTCGCCGACGAGGACCTGGTGGTCAGGTGCGCGATCGCGCCGCTGCCCGACGGGTCGTTCAACGTGCTCATCCGGGAGAGCGCCGCGGACCAGTTCCGGCACCTGCTGACCATCCCCGCCGAGGACGCGACCTCCACCGACGTGGTCTCGTTCAGCGGCGACGGCCGGTCGCTGCTGATGATCAGCGCGGCGGGCACTGACACCGGGCGGCTGACCCGGGTCGACCTGGCGACTGGCGACTCCGCGGTGCTCTTCGAGGACGCCGAGGCGGACGTCGCGGGCGTGCTGCTGCACCCGGACACCAGGGACCCGCAGATCGTCTCCGTGCTCAAGGACCGGATGACGTACGCCGTCCTCGACCCGTCCGTCGAGGACGACCTGAAGGCGGTGCGCGCGCTGCACCCGGGCGACCCGAGCTTCTCCGGCCGGGACGAGGCGGACACGACCTGGCTGATCGCGTTCAACGTGGACGCCGGCTCCGTCACTTACTTTATGTTTGACCGCGCGGCGAAGAGCGGGCGGCTGCTTTTCGAGGCGCGGCCTGCCCTGTCCGGATACGAGCTGGCCGCCATGGAGCCGTTCGCGTTCACCGCGCGGGACGGCCTTGTCGTGCACGGCTACGCGACCTTCCCGCCCGGCCTCGGCCGGGAGAACCTGCCTGCGGTGGTCAACGTGCACGGCGGCCCGCAGGTCCGCGACGCCTGGGGGTACAACCCCGAGGCGCAATGGCTGGCCAACCGCGGCTACCTGTGCGTCCAGGTGAACTACCGGGGCTCCACCGGGTACGGCAAGGCGTTCGTCGCCGCCGGCGACCGGGAGTGGGGCGGCAAGATGCACGACGACCTGATCGACGCCGTCGACTACGTGGTGTCCAAGGGCTGGGCCGACCGGTCGAAGGTGGCAATCTACGGCGGTTCCTACGGCGGCTACGCGGCGCTTGTCGGCGCGGCGTTCACGCCCGACGTCTTCTGCTGCGCGGTGGACATCGTCGGGCCGTCCAACCTCAAGACGCTGCTCGAGACCATCCCGCCGTACTGGGCGCCGATGATCGCCCAGCTGTACCGGCGGGTCGGCAACCCGGAGACCGACCAGGAGTTCCTGTGGTCGCGCTCACCGCTGTCCCGTGCGCACGACATCCGGATTCCGCTGCTGATCGCGCAGGGCGCCAACGACCCGCGGGTGAAGCAGGCGGAGTCCGAGCAGATCGTCGCCGCGTTGACCGAGGCCGGCATCGACCACGAGTACCTGCTGTTCCCGGACGAGGGCCACGGGTTCGCCAAGCCGGAGAACCGGATCAAGTTCTACACGGCGGCGGAGAAGTTCCTCGCGCGGTACCTGGGCGGCCGGCACGAGGAGTGAACTCGTAGTGGGCCATAAGGCCGCATGGCGGCCCGGTCTGCGTGGCCTCATGGCCCACAATGATCATTGTTCCGGCCGCGCGGGCCGCGGACCATGAGGACTAGGCGGCAGACTAGCGCGTGCCTGATTGCGGCCGAGCCGCTGACCCGCGAGAATCTGGGGATATGCCCCCCTTGACGCGGTCCGCAGCGGCCCGCGCCGCGGCACTCGCCGTGCTGCCGCTGCTCGCAGGCTGCGGGACGCTCGGCGCGCTTGGCGCGCCGTCGCACAACCCGCCTGCCAAGGCGTTCTCGGTGTCCGGTCCGGTTAGCGCGGTGGTCATCCACGGCGGCAGCGGGTCCATCGACGTGACGGGGTCATCGCGCTCCACGGTGACGGTGTCGCAGCAGGTGTCCTACTCCAAGACGCCGCCGAATGCGACACATTCGCTCCGCGCGGGCACGCTGACGATCTCCTACTCGTGCCCCGTCGAGATCGTCTGCGGCGTGACGTATGACGTCCAGGTGCCGCGCGGCGTCGCCGTGACGGTGACGGCAGGCGCCGGGGCCATCACGCTGACCTCGCTTAACGGGACGGTGTCGGCGCGGGCGGCCGCCGGGCTCATCACGGCCGTCGGACTGCGGTCGGCCACCGCCTCGTTCACGTCCAACGCCGGCGGCGTGTTCGCCTCCTTCGCGTCGGCGCCGCGGTCCCTGACGGCGAACACCAACGTCGGGCCGATCACGCTGACGGTCCCAGGCTCTGCCGCGTACCGGATCAGCACGCACACGTTCGTCGGGAGCGCGACGGTCACCGTGCACCGGAGCGACAGTTCCGCGCACTCGATCAGCGCCAGGTCAGACCTCGGCTCGATCTCGATCGACCCGGCGTGATTCCGGTTAGCCGGCCAGGCGCCAGCTCGTGCCGGTCAGGAAGCCGGTCAACTCGGTCGTCCCCGCCGCCGAGTCGTACTGATTGCTCTCGCCGACCGCCACGCAGAACGCCGGCCGCGGGCAGGTGACGGCGCTGAACAGGCTGGCCCTGCCCGTGGCGGGCGCGGCGACCGCCACGGCCGTCCACTTCTCGCCGTTCCACAGCGAGGCCGCGGCGCGGCCGGTGCCGCCGCCGGTGTTCCCCGGGCTCCTGTCGATGACGCCGACCGCCACGCAGTAGCTCGGCGACGCGCACGACACGCTGGTGACGCGCGGACTTGTGCTGCCATCGGGCCAGGCGATCGCCGGGGTAACCGACCAGGTGGCGCCGTTCCACACCTCGGCGAAGTCGGCGGAATCGCTGGCGCCGTTGCCCACCGCGACGCAGTTCGTCGCCGAGCCGCAGGACACGCTGTCCAGGGCCGGCGAGCCGATGCCCGTCGGTGCGGCCGCGGTCAGCCGCTGCCAGCTCCTGCCGTCCCACCGGTAGCTGAGCAGTGCGGGGCTGGACTCGGCGCCGCCCACCACCATGCAGAAGGATCCCGGCACGCACGACACGCCGTTGAACGCGTTGGCCTGGTTGGCGGGCGGGACGGACGGATTCTGCCGCGTCCACGCGGCGCCGTTCCAGCTGTAGGCGGTCGCGGATTGGTAGCCGCCCTCCGGCGAACGCGCGTTGCCCACGCTCAGGCAGCTGGTCGCGGACAGGCAGGACACCGCGGCCTGCCAGGTGATCGCGTCGGTGGTCAGGCCGGACGGCGTCCACGCGGTGCCGTTCCACGCGTCGCCGAGCGCGACGGTATAGGCGGCGTGGCCGGGCGGGGTGTAGCCGCCAACCGCAACGCACTGCGCGGCCGAGTTCCCCGCACCCGGGCAGGCCACCCCGCCGAATCCGCCGCCGAGCGCCCCCGCGGGCAGCCGCACGCCGACCTGCTGCCAGGCGCTGCCGTTCCAGCTCGCCGCTGACCCCGAGGCGGTGACCGCCAGGCAGTTGTCCTCCGTCTGGCACGCGACGCCGGTCATGATGCCGGCGACCGCCGCCGCGGGCGCCGGGCGCGTCGCGGCGAACGCCAGGCCGGCGACCAGCCCCACGACCACGACCCCCGCGCTTGCCAGCGCCAGTCTCGTGGCGGTGATGGAAACGGGCAAGACGGCCTCCTTTGAGGCGGATGTGTCGCTATCTGTGTCTTCGACGCGCAACGGGGGCCACCGGGTTACCTTGGTCCCGCGTGCGGGGCCCGCGACTACGATGAGCGCCATGCCCCTGTCACAGTCATCCGTCGCGGCGGCGAGCGCGGCATGGGTGTGGATCCCGGACAACGCTACCGTCGTCGATGATGCCGGGTACTGCCTCGTCCGGTTCCCCGACTACTTCGATCACCAGCTTGACGTGGTGGCGTTCCGGCCGCACGGGCCGCTCGGTGACGCGGTGGACGCGGTACTCGAGCGGGCGCGGGCGTTCGGGCTGCCGAAGGTGCGCTGGCAGGTCCGGCTTTACGACCCGCCCGGCCTGGTGGCGGAACTCGAGGCGCGCGGCGGCGCCCTTGAGTCCATGCTCGACGTGCTGGCCAGCGACCTGTCCGGCGGGACCGCGTCGCTGCCGTCGCTGCCGCCGCCCTCGGTCGAGGTGACCGTCCGCTGGGCGACCGACGTCCAGACGCAGCGGGACGGTTCGGCGGTTGGCGTCGCCGCGTTCGGTGGCGCGCTGCCACCCGAGGACCGCCTCGAGCAGGAGGCGGACAGGGACGCGGCCACCGTGCCGGCCGGGCGGGGCGGCATGGTCGTCGCCTACGCCGACGGCGAGCCCGCCGGGTCCGGCGGCGTCATGATGGCGGACGGCGTCGCGCGGCTCTGGGGCGGCGCGGTCGTCCCCGCGGCGCGCGGCCGCGGGATCTACCGGGCGGTGCTTGCCGAGCGGCTGTCCTACGCCGTGACCCACGGGGCCTCGATGGCCCTGGTCAAGGGCAAGATCGACACGTCCGGGCCGATCCTGCGGCGGGCAGGGTTCACGGCGTTCGGCCAGGAGCCGAACTACGACGTGCCCCTGTGAGCTAGGGGATCAGGTCCGGCAGTTCGCCATCGATCGACCAAATCACGGGCAGGCGATCGTCGAACGCCAGCGCGCAGCGCCTGCCGTCCGGCGCGAGCGCGGCGCCCGCGGCCGGCAGGCGGTGCTTGAAGATCACCTCGGAGAACAGTTCGACGAACAGCCACCTTTCCACGACGTCCCAGAGGATGAGCGTGGAGCAGGCGGAGCCCTGTTCGTCGTGCCAGGCGCCGCCCCGTGGCCGGAACTCCAGGAGGTAGCGGCCGCCGTCAAGCCACTGCAGGCTGGAAATCGTGTGGTCGGGACCGCGGTCGCCCTCGGAGGTGGTCCAGGGGATCCGGGAAACCGTGTCACCGGTGTCCGCGTCGTATATGCGGATCTTCTCGCCGTCCGCCACCGCGAGGCGCCCGCCGTGCCGTGCCCAGGAGAGGGCCGTGGGACGGTGCTCGTGGTCGGCGAGCCTGCCGACGCGGCCGCCGGTGGCCGGATCGACGAGCAGGACACTGGTCTCGTAGATTCCGGCGATCGTGCTGCCGTCCGGCCGCCAGGCGACGGGGCCTGACAGGTTGTCGAGCAGGTGCTTTTGCGCCCCGGTGGCCGCGTCGATGAGCACGGTCTGCGGGCAGCCGGGGCCGCTCAGCGCGAGCGTGGTGCCATCCGGGGACCAGGTGACCTGCGTGACCGGGAGCTTCTGCGGGAACTGGACCGCGCGGGGGCCCTGCGCCTGGCTGCGGATGTGCACGGCCTTCGCCAGGGACCCGTGGTCTTCCTCCACGGTGGCCAGGTGCTTGCTGTCCGGCGACCAGGCCATCGAGATCACCATGCCCGCGAGGTCATGCGTGAGGTGGCGCATCCGGAACGGCTCATGGTGACCCGAGTTGCCGTCCCACACGTCAAGGACCCCGCCATTCTTCGCGGTCCTGCCGCCGTAGGCCAGCTGCGTGCCGTCCGGCGACCAGGCCTGCGACAGCCAGTACGCGTTGCGCGGCTCGTCGCCGTGGAAGCGGGCGGTGCGCTTGACGGTCACCTTGCCCGACGGTTGGGGCTGTTTCGCCTGCTGCTTCCTCGCATGATCGATTAGGCGCTGCTCTGCCCTGCTCGGCTCGTCATCGCTCACCGGCTTGCCTCCCCCTTTATGGCGAAATTCCGGTGGATGGCCGGATCATACACACCGGCCGGCCCTTGCCACGATCATGCCCGACGGCACGGTCATAGCCGGAGATCATGGGTTAGATCGCCGTTACCGGGTATGCGAATGGTGTGGTGGCTGTTGCACCTGTTCCGATAGTGCCTGGATCGTCGCTTAGAGGTCGGTATCGGCTGGACGAGCGTATCGCCGTGGGCGGGATGGGCGAGGTATGGCGCGCCACGGACATGGCGCTTGGCCGTCCGGTCGCCGTCAAGCTGCTGCGGCCCAGGTATGCCGTCCACGAGGAGGACCTGGTCAGGTTCCGCGCGGAGGCCCGGCATACAGCGTCGTTGTCGCATCCGGGTATCGCGCAGGTCTATGACTACAGCGGGCCCGAGCCGCCACATCCGCCCTACCTGGTGATGGAACTGGTCGACGGGCCGTCGCTTGCCCGGTTGCTTGACCAGGGACCGCTGACTCCCGCGCACACGATGGGCCTGGTAGCTCAGGCCGCGGCCGCGTTGCAGGCCGCGCATGCGGCCGGGCTGGTGCACCGGGACATCAAGCCAGGCAACCTGCTGGTCAGCCGGACCGGGCAGGTGAAGGTCACTGACTTCGGTGTCGCCCGCGCGGCCGGATCCGCGCACCTCACCCGGCCAGAGGCGCTCATGGGAACTCCGGCATACCTGGCACCGGAACGGACGGTGGGCGCGCCCGCGACGCCCGCCGCCGATCTGTACGCGCTGGGCATCGTGGCCTTCCAGTGCCTCACCGGCAGGCCGCCTTTCACCGGAGAACCCATGGCGGTGGTGCTGGCACATCTGGAACAGCCGTTGCCGCCGCTGCCGGCGTGGGTACCCGCGGAAATCGCCGCGCTGGTCGCTGACCTGACCGCCAAGGATCCCTGGGCGCGGCCGGCCAGCGCCGCGCAGGTCGCCGAACGGGCGGAAAGCTTGCGCAAGTCCGTCACCGGGGCAGCGTCCCACTCCCCCCGCGGGGTCCGCAGCGGGCGTGTCGCGCGGCATCCGCTTCGCGCGGCCGGGTTGGCGGTCACGGTTCCCGCGCTCGCCATGGCGGGCTGGGCACTGGCGGGCGCCGTCGCACCGATATCCCCGCAATCGCCATCCAAGCCGCTCGTCGGTACCAGCCAGCCCGGTCACCGTGGCAGCCACCCGGCCCGCCCTGCGGTGCCCGTCGCCGTCCTGCCTGTCGCCGTATCCCCCATTCAGCACGCCACTGGGGTCCCCGGCGGTGGCGATCGGTTCGCGACCGCTAGCAATTCGCCGGCGCCAGGCGGGGCCACTACTGCCGCGCCCACGCCGGCCGGGACCCCCACGCCAACCCAGCGCGCCACGCCAACCGGAACCCCGACAGCATCCGGGACGTCGCCCAGCGGTACGCCGGCAACCAGCGGGACCCCCACGTCAACCGGAACACCGGCACCGACGGGAACGCCGGCGCCCACCGGGACGTCGCCGAGCCGTACGCCGGCAACCAGCGGGACGCCCACGCCGACCGGAACCTCGACCTTGACGGGAACGCCGCCGCCGAGCGGAACGCCGACATCAACCGGGACACCGCCGAGCGGGTCGCCGGCGGCCAGCGGCACGTCGGCAGGCAGCGGCCCGCCCACCCAGAGCGGGCCGGGGTTACAGCATCGGCAGGTAGCGGTCTAGTTCGTAGCGGGTGACCTGGCGGCGGTAGTCGGCCCATTCCTCACGCTTGTTGCGGAGGAAGAAGTCGAAGACGTGCTCGCCGAGCGCCTCGGCCACCAGCTCGCTCTGCTCCATGACCCTGATGGCCTCGTTGAGGTCCGCGGGCAGCGGCTTGATGCCGAGGGCGCGGCGTTCGGCGCTGGTCAGCGCCCACACGTCGTCCTCGGCGCCGGGCGGCAGCTCGTAGCCCTTCTCCACGCCCTTCATGCCGGCGGCGAGCATGACGGAGAAGGCCAGGTACGGGTTGCAGGCGGCGTCGAGCGAGCGGAACTCCAGCCGGGTGGAGTTGCCCTTCTGCGGCTTGTACATCGGGACGCGGACCAGGGCGGAGCGGTTGTTGTGGCCCCAGCAGACGTAGGCGGGCGCCTCTCCTCCGGCGCCGGCGGTGCGCTCGGCGCCGCCCCACAGGCGCTTGTAGGAGTTGACCCACTGGTTACAGACCGCGGTGATCTCCGGCGCGTGCTTGAGCAGTCCCGCGATGAACGCGCGGGCCGTCTTGGACAGCTGCCATTCGGCGCCTGCCTCGTAAAAGGCGTTCTGGTCGCCCTCGAAAAGCGAGATGTGGGTGTGCATGCCCGAGCCGGGGTACTCGGTGAACGGCTTCGGCATGAAGGTGGCCCAGACGCCCTGCTCCATCGCGACTTCCTTCATCACGAGACGGAAGCTCATGATGTTGTCCGCGGTGGTCAGCGCGTCGGCGTAGCGCAGGTCGATCTCCTGCTGGCCAGGGGCGCTCTCGTGATGGCTGTACTCGACGCTGATCCCCATCGCCTCCAGCATGGTGATGCTGGTCCGGCGGAAGTCGTGCGCGACGCTGTGCGGGATGTGATCGTAGTAGCCGCCCGAGTCGACCGGCACCGGCGTGGAGCCGACCTCCGGACGCTCGCGGAGCAGGAAGAACTCGATCTCCGGGTGCGTGTAGAAGGTGAAGCCCATCTCCGACGCCTTGGACAGGTTGCGCTTGAGCACCCACCGCGGGTCGGCGTAGCTCGGCGAGCCGTCGGGCAGCAGGATGTCGCAGAACATGCGCGCCACGCCCGGGTACTCTCCGCGCCACGGCAGGAGCTGGAACGTCGACGGGTCGGGGCGCGCGATCATGTCGCTCTCATGCACCCGGGCGAAACCCTCGATCGCGCTTCCGTCGAAGCCGATGCCGTCCGCGAACGCGCCCTCGAGTTCCGCGGGGGCGACCGCGACGGATTTAAGCGAACCGAGCACGTCGGTAAACCAGAGGCGGACAAAACGAATGTCCCGCTCCTCGAGCGTGCGCAGCACGAATTCTTCCTGCCTGTCCACGGCTATCACCTTAAACGCTGCTCGCTGTTGTTCCGACAGTGCAGTCACGGTACCGCGAAGATACCGGGCGCGCGTTTCCAGGCGGTTACGTTCCGGTGATCGCCTACGGCGCTTCCAGCCGCAGCGCGGTGCCTGCCTGCGGGCGGATGCCTGGCCAGGCGGCGGGGGCGCGGACGAGCAGCAGCGCCGCGTCGTCGTCTGGCGGGGCGCCCACGTACCGCAGCAGGTCGTCGCGGACCAGGTCGATCAGCGTCGGCGCGGAGCTATTCGCGCGGACCCGGCCGGTCTTGGTCACCTTCGGCCCCGCCTGCGGCGCGAGGGCCTTGACCCGCTCGTCGAGCGGGTAGAACTCCCTGCTCGCGTCCCGCGCCTCGGTCACGCCGTCGGTGTAGAGCAGCAGCTGGTCATTGGGCTTGAAGGTGTACACCTCCTTGGCGCCCGCGTCGCTGCCCAGGGTGATGAGGCCGAGCGGCGGCGCGGGCGCGCGCACCTCGAGCACGGTCACGCCGTCGGCCGGCGAGATGAGGATGGGCGGTGGGTGGCCGCAGTTGAGTATGGTCAGCTTGCCGCGGTCCGGGTCGATCTCCGCGAGCAGCGCGGTCACGAACTCCTCGTACTGTCCCCAGCGCCGTGACAGGCCGGCGTCGAGCCGGTGCGCGACCTCGTTGAGGGTGCCGACCCCGTGCGCCACCTCGCGGAAGCGCCCGATGATGTCCGCCGCCACCTCGACCGCGCCAAGGCCCTTGCCGCGGACGTCGCCGATGATCAGCCGGATGCCGTGGCCCTCTGTGTAGGTGACCTCGTACAGGTCGCCGCCCACCCGCGCCTCGGCCGCCGCGGCCAGGTAGACGACGCCGAGCTTCAGCGGGCCGAGCTGCTCGGGCAGCGGCCGGAGCACGGCTCGCTGCGCGGCTTCCGCAACCGACGTGACATTGGCGAACTGCAGCTCCTGCTGCTGCTGGTCGGGTGTCTCCTGACGCGCGCCGAGCTTGGTGCCCGCGATGCCCGCGACGGTCGCGACGGCGATCGCGCCGGTGGCGGCAAGCGGCAGCTGGTGCGCGCCGCTGGTGGCGGTTACCCCGCCGCTGAGCATGGCGTCGATCGCGACCGCGGCGATCTCCGCGGCGACGCCGTAGGCCAGAATCCGCCAGACGCTCACCCAGCCGACAGCCGCGAGGGCGGGCGGCACGGCGAGCAGCAGGACCAGCTGAAGCGGGCTCGGCCACACCCCGGCCAGGCAAACGGCCACCGCAGCGGCGACAGCGAGGACAATCGTCAGTTCGAGCCAGCGCGCCCGCCACCGCGCCGGTGACGGCCAGCCCGCCGCGGGGGTTTCTGCTGCTTGGCGGGCACCCCCGCGGACGTGCTTAGGCATACCCCCTACATACAGCACGAGAGGCACCGCGGACGATATGTCCGCCGATCTCGTTGTGGTAGCGATGTGCCGCGTCCGGCCGCTACGAGACGATGGGCTCCGCGTGGGAGGTGACGGTGGCGAGAGAGGGCGACCAGGTTGCGGGCGCCTGGATGAGGAGCAGGGCCGCGTCGTCCTCGAGCGGGGCGCCGACGTGTTTCAGCAGATCGGCGCGGAGCAGGTCGAGCAGGCCATGGCGGGCGCTGCCGTTGGACGCCGGCGTGCGTACCGCCGCCCTGGCGAGGGCGGTGATCCGCTCGGGCAGCGGGTAGAAGCGCCGCCTGGCATCGCGTGCCTCGGTGACGCCATCGGTATAGAGCAGCAGCTGGTCATTCGGCTGCAGGTGCAGGGACAGCTGCCCGCCGGAACAGTCGCCGAGTGCGAGCAGGCCGAGCGGCGGCGCCGGGGCTGGCACCTCCATCAGGGCCACGGACCGGTTCCCCGGGTCGCCGGGCTCTGCGTCGCCCGCCGCCGCGGAAATCAGCACCGGCGGCGGATGACCGCAGTTGAATATCGATGCCCGCCCGGATTCCTGGTCGATCTCGACGAGCAGCGCGGTGACGAATTCCTCATACCGGCCAAGGCTCCTGCCGAGCCCCGTGTCCAGCCGGATCGCCAGTTCGCCGAGCGTGTGCGCGTCATGCGCCAGTTCGCGGAACATGCCGAGTATGTCGGCCGCCAGCTCGACCGCGTCCAGGCCCTTGCCCCGCACGTCGCCCATGATCACCCGGATGCCGTGCTCCGCCGTGCGGGTGACCTCGTACAGGTCACCGCCGACCATCGCCTCCGCGGCGGCGGCGACGTACACGACATCGAAGCCGAGACCGCCGAGGCGCTGTGGCGGCGGTCGCAGCAGCGCGTGCTGCGCCGCCTCCGCGACTGACCTGACGGTGGCGATGCGCCGTTCCTGCCGCACGTTGACGGCCGTGCCAAGGGTTGCCACCGCCGTGATGACCACAATGGTGAACATCGTCGCGCCCGGCAGCGACCCCGCGAACTCGGTTGGCTTGAGCCACACGAAGAGGGCGGCGAGCATGCTGACCCCGCCATAGGCAAGCGGCCTGCGCACCGAGGCCGCGCCGATCCCCGCGAGGGCAGGCGGGACGGCAAGCAGCGGCGCGAGCATCGGCGGCTCGTCCCACCGGCGGTCGAGGCATTTGACAAGCACGATCGTGATGAGCGCGAGCGTGCTCATGTCCAGCCAGGGGGAACGCCAGGCGACACGCCGCACTACCACGCGCGCCGCCTGTGTCCCGCTAGCGAGGTGTGTCCGCATACATCACCCCGGGTCCCATCGTCTACTGAACGTGACGATATGCGAGACGGAAAGGTTCCCGCGGGCTTATTGACCGCAGCCCGCCCAGCCCTGCCCTTCTTCGAGCCCGCGCCAGAATTTTACGAGTTGCCCAGCCAGGGCCCGGCCTTGCTCGTAACCAGCTCGAGCGGCGGGCGGACGCGTCGACCGGTCCATCATGCTGGTACCGAACGCGGCGAGCGAGTCGCCGTCCGGGAAGATCGTCTCGACTCTGCTGCCGCCGGCGCGGAGCTCGCCGACCTGTGTCGCCAGGTCCATGCCCCACTCCTGCGGATGCCTGGACCTGCCACCGAAGGGTGACAGCACAAGCACCCGTTCGTATCCGGCTGCCAGATCGGCATTCTCGTTGCGCCGGTAGCCGCCGTCGATGTACCGGCTGTCGCCGATGCGGTAGGGCGGCACGCCGATGCCGTTGGCTGTGCTGGCGGCGACGGCGTCCGCGAGGTCGACTCCGCTGTGGCGGTCGAACACGACCGGGTCACCAGTATGGGCATCGACCGCCGTGATGAGGATCGAGCGCTGCGGCCAGCGCTGACTGGGCAGCCGGGCGGCGACCGTAGCGCGCCACCGCGTTTGCGCGGAGCCGTCCGAACCCGCGTCCATGTCGAGCGCCGCCGCACCCATGCGGCGGCGCATGTCGGCCGCATCCGCGGCGGCGGCGATGATCCGGCTCGTTATCTCCATATGGTTCGCCGCGGGCGCGGGAACGCCTCTTCCGGCCGGGCCAGTCCGTGGCGGGGGCGCGGCGGAAAGGATGGCGGCGAGCAGTTCGGCCGGGGGCGCGCTGGTGATCTGGGCCGCGGCCGTCGATCCAGCCGACGTCCCGATGATCAGGTCGGCCTCGGTCACATCCAGCCCGGCAGCGCACAGGCCGGCCACGACGCCGATCTCCCATGCGTTGCCGGCCGACCCGCCACCGTGGAGGACCAGTGCTCGCTCACCGCGGGGCTGAGCTGAAGAAGGTGGTGAGTTCATGGGCGACCGCCGGAACGCTAGCACGCTCGCGACGCGGCGCGCAAACCGGCACCATGCCGGTTTGCCGCCGGAAAATCCCTTTCCGCGGGACCGCGCGGGTCGTAGGGTGGCGGGGTGCTTGCCCAGCCTGATGACTTGGATGAAGACGCGCTTCGCGGGGCGCTGGCGCGGGGATGGGGGCTCGGCGTCGCGTCTCTGGAGTACCTGGCGGTCGGGTGGGGCAGCCATCACTGGGACGTGCGTGACGAGGTCGGCGGCCGGTGGTTCGTCACCGCCGATGAGCTCGAGAACAAGCGGGTCAGCGACGCGGAAACGGTCGACGACGGTTTCGCGCGGCTGCGCGCGTCGCTGCTGTCGGCGGTCGCGCTGCGGGATGCCGGGTGCGCGTTCGTGGTCGCGCCGGTGCCCGGTGACGGCGGGGAACCCGCCGTGGGGTTCGGCGGGCGGTTCGCGGTCGCGGTCTACCCGTTCGTGGACGAGGAGCGGTCCGGCTGGGGTGAGTGGACCCCCGACGCGCGGGCCGGGACGTTCGGCATGGTCGCGGCAGTGCACATGGCGCCCGCGTGGGTGCGGAGGTACGCGCTTGCCGATGACTTCCGCGTACCGTTCCGTGAGCTGACCGAGGCGGCCTGCGACGGCTGGTCGCCGCCGGAGACCGGGCCCTACACCGCAGCGGTCGCACGGCTGCTTCGAGAGTATGCCGCGCCGCTGCGGCGCTGGCTCGACCGCTACGACGGGCTCGTCGCGCTGGCTCGCGAGCGGTCCGGTCGTGACGTGCTGACGCACGGGGAACCTCATCCGGGCAACATCATGCGCACCGGGGACGGCTGGCGGCTCATCGACTGGGACACCGTGGCTGTCGCGCCGCCGGAGCGGGACCTGTGGAGCCTCGATCCGGGCGACGGCAGCGTGCTCGACCGGTACGCCGCGGTGACCGGGGTCAGGCCGCTGCCCGAGCTGATCGAGCTATACCGGCTCGGCTGGGACATCAAGGACATCGCCTATGACGCCGCGCACTTCTTCCGTCCGCACGCCGGCGGCGCCAACGAGACCAAGTCGTGGGAACTGCTCGGCTCGCTGGTTAGACGCGCGGGCGAGTTAGTGCCACGCTTAGCGCCGTGGCACACATAGAGCTTGGCAACGACCTTCCTGGCATCAGGGGGCTGCTCGCATACCGGCCGGAGACGGCCGGACCGCTGATGGGTCTCGCCGAGGTGCTGCTGCGCGGTGACAGCAGTTTGTCGCGCGGCGAGCGTGAACTGATCGCCGCCTACGTGTCCAGCGGCAACGACTGCGAGTACTGCGCGGCGTCGCACGGGGCGAGCGCCGCGGCGCTGCTGCCTGGCGGCGCCGGGCAGGTGGAGCAGACGCTGGCCGGCGCGGCCTGCGACGCGCCGGTCTCCGCGAAGGTGCGGGCGCTGCTGGAGATCGCCGGGCAGGTGCGCGTCGACGGGCGGCTGGTGTCGGACGAGGCGGTGGCGGCGGCGCGGGCCGAGGGCGCGACCGACAGGGAGATTCACGACACGGTGCTCATCGCCGCGGCGTTCTGCATGTTCAACCGCTACGTCGACGGGCTCGCGACCCCGGTGCCCGATGATCCGGCGCAGCACGCGATGAGCGCGGCTCACCTCATCGAGCACGGGTACCAGATACCGCGGTAGCCGCCCGGCCTGCCCGGCGTGCGGAAGACGCGCGGCTGACGGAGTAGGCCGAACCCGTTCCGGATGGTCGGCGGCGGCAGGGGCGCGAACGTCGCGCTTAGCGCGGACCTAAGCTTGGAGCGTGGTTATGTTGCGGATCGCGCTCGCGCAGGTGAATGTCACCGTCGGAGACCTGGCGGGGAACGCCGACATCGTCGTGGACTGGACGCGGCGCGCGGCGGCGCGCGGCGCCCGGGTGGTGGTATTTCCCGAGATGGCACTGACCGGGTACCCGGTCGAGGACCTGGCGCTTCGCGCCTCCTTCGTGGACGCGTCGATCGCGGTGCTGCGCGAGGTGGCCGAGCGGCTGAGCGTCGAGGGGCTGGGCGGGATCGCCGTGGTGGCGGGATACCTGGACCGGCGGCCGGGGCTCGCACCGCGGACCGGGCTGCCGGCCGGCGCGCCGCTCGACGCGGCGGCGGTGCTGCACGGCGGCCGGGTCGTAATCACCTCGGCCAAGCATCACCTGCCGAACTACGGCGTATTCGACGAGTACCGCTACTTCGTGCCCGGCAACACGCTGCCGGTGTTCCGGCTGCCGGTGCCGGGAACTTCTGATGCGGTCGACATCGCCGTCGCGATCTGCGAGGACCTGTGGCAGGACGGCGGCCCCGTCGCGGTGACGCGGCACGCGGGCGCCTCGCTGCTGGTGGTGCCCAACGCGTCGCCGTACGAGCGTGGCAAGGACGACGTCCGGCTCGACCTGGTGCAGCGGCGGGCGCGCGAGGCCGGGGCGGTCCTCGCGTACTGCAACCTGGTCGGCGGGCAGGACGAGCTGGTCTTCGACGGGGACTCGATCCTGGTGTCCGCGTCAGGCGAGCCGCTCGCCCGCGGTCCGCAGTTCGAGGAGGCACTCATCGTCGCCGACCTCGAGCTGCCGCCGGCGGTCTCGGATTCCGGTGAGGCCGTCGACGCGGGCGACGGGTCGCTGATCACGATCGAGCGGGTGGCACTGCCGGATATCGCGGCGCCGCCGCTCGCGGCGGATGTGGACCCGGCTGCGGCTGCCGAGCCTGGGCCGTTCTGGCCGCGGCTTGACGATCTCGCCGAGGTGTACGCGGCGCTGGTGCTCGGCACCGCGGACTACGTGCGGAAGAACGGGTTCCGCACGGTGCTGCTCGCACTGTCCGGCGGTATCGACTCCGCGCTCGTCGCCACGATCGCGGCGGACGCGATCGGGCCGGAGCAAGTGCACGTGATCCTGATGCCGAGCAAGTGGTCGTCGGATCATTCGGTGACCGACGCAGAGGACCTGGTGGAACGGCAGGGCCTGCACGCGAGGACCATCGCGATTCAGGCGATCGTGGACTCGTTCCGCGACGGGCTCGGCGACTTCCCGCTTGCCGGGCTGCCCGCGGAGAACCTGCAGTCCCGGGTGCGCGGCGTGATCAACATGGCCGTGTCCAACGACGAGGGCCACCTCGTGCTCACCACGGGCAACAAGAGCGAGCTCGCCACCGGGTACTCGACCCTGTACGGGGACTCGGCGGGCGGCTTCGGCCCGATCAAGGACGTGCCGAAGACAGTGGTCTGGGCGCTGTCACGGTGGCGCAACGCGACCGCAGTGGCAGCCGGCATGACTGCGCCGATCCCGCCGAACTCGATCGAGAAGCCGCCGTCCGCCGAGCTCGCGCCCGGGCAGCTCGACACCGACTCACTGCCCGACTATTTCGTTCTCGACGCACTGCTTGACGACTACGTCGAGAAGGACATGGGCTCCGCGGAACTGATCGCGGCCGGGCACGACCCGGCGCTTGTCGCGCGGGTGATCCGGCTGGTGGACCTGGCGGAGTACAAGCGGCGGCAGTACCCGCCAGGTCCGAAGATCAGCCAGAAGAACTTCGGCAGGGACAGGCGGCTGCCGATCACCAGCCGGTGGCGGGAGACGCTGCCCGGCTGACCGGCTGATCACCCGTTTTGAATGGGCCGTGCGGGGCTTGCTGTGTAGTTTGCTTGTCCCATGAACGAGGGGGAACAGCCCGCCTTGACGGGCCGCTACGGGCTTCTCCTCATCACGCTGATCGCCGCGTACCTGTTCTCGGCGCTGGCGCACACCGGCCATGCCGGGCCGCTGAATATCGCCTTCATCACCGCCATCGGCCTGCTCGCCCTGCGCAACATCCGGATACGCACCTCGGCGACGCTGCTGTCCGTCGGCCTGTTGCTGGTAAGCGCGATCGCGGCCGGGTTCTGCGTGACGTCGACGAACAAGATCGCCGAGGGAATCGGCAGCCTGTGGAGCGGCCTGGTGCTGCTGATGACCGTGGTGATCATCATCGAGCGCGTGGTGCGGCTGTCCGAGGTGACGGTGCAGAGCCTTTACGCCGCGTTCAGTGCCTACCTGTTGATCGGCCTGATGTTCTCGGCCTTTTTCGGCGCGCTCAGCTTCTTCGCATCCGGGCCGTTCTTCGCCAACAACCAGCCGGTGAACCCGCAGACGCTCCAGTACTTCAGCTTCGTCACGCTGGCGACGCTGGGCTACGGCGACTTCACCGCCGCGGGTAGCCTCGGCCGGGCACTGGCGGTGATCGAGGCGCTAGGCGGGCAGGTGTTCCTGGCGACGCTGGTGGCACGGCTGGTTAGCCTGTACGGGACGGCAAGGCGGCAGCCGCCGCCGCCTGAGTTATGGCTCATGGCTGCTGGCTGGGTTAACTTGGCTGCTGGGTTGCGATGCCGCGCAGGAGTTCGTCGACGGCGCGCTCGACGAAGCCGGGGGCGGCCGGGCTTGAGTCGTGCTTGCCGCGGACCATGACCGCGCCGGTGAGCAGGAGCATCGCGACCTCGACGTCCGCGTCGGGGCGGAGTTCGCCGGTCTCGATGCCGTGGCGGAGGACGGAGCGGACCAGGTCACGCCTCGGTTCCACCACGCGTTCCTTGTAGCGGGCGACTAGCCGGGGATAGCGCTCCCCCGCGCCGTGCAGCAGCGCGTACTGCTGGGCGTAGCGCGGGTCGTCGGCATCGGCGGCGACCACGGTGAGCAGGGCGATCAGGTCTTCGCGGGCCGACTCGCCGCGCGGCGTCGGCAGCGGGCGGCGCATCGCGGCGAACGCCGCGATCAGCAGGTCTTCCTTGCCCGGCCAGCGCCGGTACAGGGTCGCCTTGCCGACGCCTGCCCTGGCGGCGACGTCCTCGCAGTGCACGCCGTCGATGCCGCGCTCGCCGATGGCGTCGATCGTGGCCTGCAGGATCGCCTGCTCGGCCCGCTCGCTGCGCGGGCGGCCCGGCCGCCGCGCGGTGTCCTTGACGTCGGTGTCCTCACCATCGGACCCGGTCTGCGCCGTGTCCGATGTGGAGGCGTGGTCGGCCGGGTCCGGCTCGACGTCGCAGTCCCAGCCGCCGGGCGCCCCGGCCCGCAAGGCCGAAGCCGGGGCCACCCGGGCGTTGGGTGCGATGTCCGGGTCCCCCGCGATGGCCTCGGGGAGCACGTCGGTGACGTGATCGTGGTGAGTGCGCATGGCGGGGAACCCTCCTGTCGTCTTCGTTGACGGTGTACTGTCTGGCGGGCTTACCGGTCCGACAGCTCGGCGCGGTCTGCCAGGCGAGCCTCGAGGTCCCGTTCCGCGGCCGCGATCTCTTCGGCGACCAGTTCCTCGATGGTAGGCCGCTTGCGGCCGGGCATCCAGCGCAGCACCGCGATACCGCCGGCCAGGGCGAGGGCCGCCGCGATGCCGGTTGTCAGCCGCATCGCGTCGACGAAGGCCGAGTTGGCCGGGCCGAGCAGGAACTGACCGGAGTGGCCGAGTTGCGCCGCGACCGCCTGGGTGGCGGTGATAGACGTCCCCGCCGCGTCACGCGCCGCCGCGGGAAGCGCCGACAGTGTCGGGTTAAGCGAGCTGCGGTAGACCGAGGAAAGGATCGAGCCGAGCACCGCGACGCTGAGCGCCACCGCGACCTGGCGGGCGGTGTTGGTCAGCGCGGAGCCCGCGCCGGCCCGCTCGCGGGGCAGCGCCGCCATGACGCTCGATGTCGCCGCCGGGACCGCAAGGCCGAGTCCTGAGCCCTGGACGAAGAACATGACCGCGACGATCCAGATCGGCGACGACTGGTCCAGGAACGCCCAGCCGGCGATCGCCGCCGCGTTCAGCAGCATGGCCACGACCATGACGGGGCGCACGCCGTACCGGCTGACAAGCGACGCGCTGCGCGGGGACATCACGAACTGGCCGAGAGCGAACGGCACCGCGAGCAGGCCCGTCTCCAGCGGGCTGTAGCCGCGGACGTTCTGCAGGTAGAAGCTGGAGAAGAAGTAGACGCCGCCCATGCCGAAGAACAGCAGCGCGATCGACCCGACGGAGGCTGACATGGTCCGGTTCTTGAACAGCCGGACGTCAAGCGACGGGTGCTCGATCCTGCTCTCGTACCAGGCGAACAGGCCGAGTACGACAAGGCCGCCGAGGGCCGGCCCGAGCACGCCGAGGCTGCCCCACGACTGGCCGTCGCCGCCCTGAACGATCCCGTAGACGAGCAGTACCAGGCCGAGTATGGAACCAAGCACGCCGAGGTAGTCGACCTTGCCTGGCGCCGGGTTGCGTGACTCGGGCACCAGGAACAGCGCGGCGATCGAGCCGGCGATGGTCACCGGGACGTTGATCAGGAAGACCGACCCCCACCAGAAGTGGGTGAGCAACAGGCCGCCGAGCACCGGGCCGATGGCGACGCCGATGCCAACGGCAGAGGTCCAGATGCCGATGGCTCTGGCCCGCTCGCCTGGCTCGAAGACGTTGGCGATGATGGACAGTGTCTGCGGCATCACGGCCGCGCCGCCAAGACCCATCACCGCGCGGGCCGCGATGAGGACGTCGGGCGAGTGCGAGTAGGCCGAGAAGAGCGAGCCGAGGCCGAACAGCACCAGGCCCGCCATGAGAACCCGCTTGCGGCCGATCCGGTCGCCGACCACACCGAAGGTGAACAGCAGGCCGGCGAAGACCAGCGTGTAGGAGTTGATCGCCCACTCGAGCTCGGACTGGCTGGCCCCGAGGCCGCCCTCGCGCACCGGGCTCGCGATGGTCTTGAGTGCGACGTTGAGCACGGTGTTGTCGATGACGATGGCGAGCAGGCCCACGACCAGGACGCCGAGGATGATCCATCGCCTGCGTTGAACCGTCTGAGTATCCATGAGCCCCTTCAAGGACTTGGAGAAGCGTGTCGCGGCTCCGGCACTGTCGTTCCGGGAGGCCGGTAGCCGCACTATCGATACGGAACGAGTCCGTATCGGAATCTATTCCGAGTCCGGGAAGTCAATCTCCACAGGGCTTTGCGGGCGAAACCGGGGTCACAGTGCGTGATCGATTTACACCGCTATGTCCGCCTGGCGAAGCTCACCGGTGACGGGGTTGATGAGGACAGCGAGGTTCGCCGTCGCGTGCTCCCCTGATAGCTCGACCGTGGCCGACGAGCTGCCATCGCCCGCCTGGAAGGCTCCGGAAGTCACCTGGCCGGCCCAGACGGCGGCCATCCGCAGCCGCCTGGCGATGAGGCCCGCGTCGGCCGCCGGAGCGACGGGTACCGTCGCCGGCCAGGCTGCCGCGGGGTCGTTGAGCCAGGCGACGAGGGCGGTGAGCGTCTTGGCGAGCGGTGAGCCGGGCGCCGGCGGAACGGCGATGCCGAGGGACTGCACGCGCGGCGGGCGCTGCGGGTTGAGCTGGATGGCCACCGCGACCGTGCCCCCCTCCCCCGTCAGCCACCAGCGGCGGTGTGCCGGGGTGTCGGACTGGGCGGGACGGGACGTGTCGGGCGCGAAGTCGCCGATCCGTTCCCGCAGCAACGCCAGGTCGGCGAGCCGCTCCTGATAGGGCTTGTCGAGCGCCACGTTCTCGCAGAACAGCGCGTCCGCCGCGGCGTCGTCCCAGCCGAGCAGCAGCCGGGACACCGATTCCTGCGCCGCCAGGGTCTCCGGCCACGGCTTCGCGCCCGGGCTGAGGGCGACCTGATAGCCGGGCGCAGGCGGCAGCACGGCGCCGAGCACCAGTTCCGCGACGGCGTTCATCCTGGCGTAGGTGCCGTTGCCGAGGGCGATGACGGCCAGGCCGGTCGGCGGGTGCCAGCGCATGTTCGAGCCGAAGCCGGGGTAGCCGCCGCTGTGGCTGACGATCCGGCCGAGCGCCGGGTCCTCGTCGATGAACAGGCCGAAGCCGTAATAGGCAGGCGAGCCGGGCGGCGCTCCTGGCAGGCGGTCCGCCGCGCGCCAGCCGGTCACCGCCTGCGGCAGCTGCATCAGCCGCCTGGAGTCGGCGGCGAGCGGGTGCGCAGCGCCCGCTACGCAGTCAGACTCGGCAAGGCGGGCCTCGATGACCGGCCGAAATGCCGCCGCGAAGCCCGACGCCCACGTCGCCAGGTCGGCGACGCAGGAGAACACGCCGCCCATCGGGGCGAACGCGCCGTAGGGGTCGAACGGAAGCTCCTGCCAGCCGTCCTGGCCACGGCGGTAGCCCAGGGCGAGCTCGGACCCCGGGAACTCCTCCGCCGCGAATCCGGTCCTGCTCATGCTGAGGGGAGTCAGCAGCCGGTTCCGCACGAACTCGTCGTAGGGCACGCCAGCGGCGGCCGCCACGATCCTGCCAAGAATCGCGTAGCCCAGGTTGGAGTACTCGAAACGGGTACCTGGTGCCCAGTTGAAGCCGACGCCGTGCGCGAGCAGCGCGTCGAACTCGGCGAGCGGCAGTCCCTGCTGCCTGTCGCCCCACGGGTCGTCGGTGGGGAAGCCCGCGGTCATCGTCAGCAGGTGCCTGATCGTCAGCGGCCCGGCGTCCGCCGCCCCGTTGTCCCAGCCGGCCAGCTGCGGCAGGTACGCCGACGCCGGGTCATCGAGCGCGAGCATTCCCTCGTCGCGCAGCAGCATGATCGCGGACGCGGTGAACGACTTCGACATCGAGGCGATGCGGAACACGGTCCGCTCGTCGGGCGGCGGGCCGCCGAGTGACCTGGCGCCGAATCCCGCGGCGTGCACGAGTTCGCCGTCACGCACGATTCCGTAGGCGATAGCGGGCTGGCCGCCGCGTTGGTGGTAGGAGCGAACGATGTCATCGGCGGTGGCAAAGCTTGCACTGAGAGCCAAGTCACGGGGCACCCGAATATCCTCGCATGTCGCTTGCGTGCGATTATCGGAGTGTCCGGGTACGCCAGTAGGGGCGCCTCGAGACTTTTGGAGGTTCCGACGATGTCGTCAGCAGCCATGCAGTCATCCAGCAAGTCAGAGCCCCAGTCGGAGGCTCTGTACGGTGGCAAGAAGCCGGGCAGGGTCACGGTCAGGGACATCGCCGCCGCCAAGGCGCACGGCGAGAAGTGGCCCATGCTCACCACCTACGACGCGCTCACCGCGGGGATCTTCGACGAGGCCGGAATCCCGGTGCTGCTGGTCGGCGACTCCGCGGGCAACGTTGTCTTTGGGTACGACACGACGATTCCGGTGACCATCGACGACCTGATCCCGCTCACCGCGGCGGTCGTGCGCGGCACCAAGCGGGCGATGGTGGTCGCCGACCTGCCGTTCGGCTCCTATCAGGTATCGCCGGTCGAGGCGCTGCACGCGGCGATCCGGTTCATGAAGGAGGCCGGCGCGCACGCGGTCAAGCTGGAGGGCGGCCTGCGGGTCGCGCACCAGGTCGAGGAGCTCGCCGCGGCGGGCATCCCGGTCATGGGGCACCTCGGACTCACCCCGCAGTCGGTGCACGCGTTCGGCGGGTTCCGGGTGCAGGGCCGCGGCGAGGCCGGCGACCGGCTGCTGCACGACGCCAAGGCACTTGAGGCGGCGGGCGCGTTCTCCGTGGTGCTCGAGGGCATCCCCGCATCGCTCGCCGGCAAGATCACCGAGTCGCTGCGCATCCCGACGATCGGCATCGGCGCCGGGGCCGACTGCGACGCGCAGGTCCTCGTCTGGCAGGACATGGCCGGGCTGTCGCCCCGCTCGCCGAAGTTCGTCAAGCGGTACGCGGAGGTCGCGAACGTGCTGCGGGACGCGGCGAACGAGTTCGCCGCCGAGGTCGCGGCCGGCACCTTCCCGTCGGAGGAGTACTCCTACCGGTGAGCCGCGCGGCGTGCCGTCCGCGCAGTTCGTAATCCGCTCAGCGGATCACCGCAAAACAACATCAAAGGCTTAGCATCCGAACGGGTGCGTGTTTCACCATCGCGTGAAACCCGCACCCGTTCTGTATCGAAGGCCTTTGAATTGTGGTGCCCGCGCAGGGTGGCGACTTGTCCGTGGCGGGGCTGCGCGATGGCGGGAAATGCGGTGTAATCGCATCGGGATTCTTTAGCGGGACTTAAGTGGGGCGGCGGGGACAGACATGGACATGGACGACTCCGGCGGGACGCTGCGGCTGTCATTCGAGGGCAGGGAACTCGCGGTCCGCGCTGGTCAGGCAGTGCGGATCGGGCGCAATCCGGACAACGAGCTCGTGACGGACGTCCCGACGGTTTCCAGACAGCACGCGGTGCTGCGCTGGGGTCCTGGCGGCTGGGAGTTCGAGAACACCGGGTCCGCGCCCACCTTCGTGAACGGGCAGCAGGTCACGCGGGTCACCGTGGACCGGCCGCTCGCCCTGGTGCTGGGTTCGGCGGACGGGCCGGTGCTGCGCGCAGAGCCCGTGGCGCCACCTGCGCAGCCGGCCGCGCCACCGGCCGCGGCGGCGTCACCGGCGGCCGCACCGGCGGCCGCACCGGCGGCCGCACCGGCAGCGGCGGGCGCGGCGGCGCCCTCGCCGTGGACGGCCGGCTATGAGTCCACTGCGTTCGCGCCTGGCGCCGGCTATCCGCCCGCCGGCCAGCCGCCCGCACCTGCCGCCTATCAGCAGCCCGCCGGCCAGCCGCTGCCCGGCGGCTACCAGCAGCCCGGCTATGAGCAGCCCGGGTACCAGCAGGGCGGATACCAGCAGGGCGGGTACCAGCAGGGCGGGTACCAGCCGCCCGCGGGGACGCCTGGCTGGGGTGTCATGCCACCGGGGCGGCAGGCGATGCCACCGGGCGGAGCGAGCGGCGAAGACATCGGCACCGCGCTGCGGATCCTGTTCCCCATCCAGAGCTGGCTGCACGACAAGGGCTGGCGGCAGGGGCTGCGGCTGCTCGTCATCGCCTACGCGCTGCTCCCGCTGATCTTCCTGGCGACGCTCAGCTCGTCGACGCGGCTGTCCACGCCCGGCTGGGCATACAGCCTGTACGTCGCGCCGCTGTGGATCATGGGCTTCTGGCTGCTGATCCGCCCCGGGCGGGTCGGCAAGCTGGAGATATGGGCCGCCGCCGGGATCGTCGTGTGGACACTGGCCTGGATGAACGTCGTGACGATACATGTCAACGACGCGCTGCACATCAGCGGCAAGATTGGCTTCTTCCCCGCGCTAGTGATCGGCTTCAACGAGGAGATCACCAAGGCGCTGCCGGTGCTGCTCGCCGGGCTCATCCTGCTGCGGTACCGGAAGGTGAAACTCAGCGTGCCGATGTGCATGTTCCTCGGCACCATCGCCGGGCTCACCTTCGGCATCTTCGAGCAGGCCTTCTACACCTCGACCGACATCATCGGCATCAACCAGGCGCGGTCGGTGAGCGAGGCGGTCAACGCCGTGCTCGCGTTCTCCGAGCGGATCTTCGTCGACGGGTTCCAGCACGCCGTGTGGGCCGGGATCGCGGGCTTCTTCATCGGCATGGGGCTGAACTACTCGCGGCGGCGTGTCCAGCTCATCGTGCTCGGCGTGGCCACCGCGGCCATCTTGCACGCGCTCAACGACTACCTCGCTGGCTCATCGATCTGGCTGGTCATCGTGGTCCAGGCGGTGTCGTTGCTGCTGTTCCTCGGGTACACGATGTCGGCGGCGTCCATCGAGGAGCGGGTCAGCCAGACACCGATGTTCCGGCACGGCGACTCGGTGCTGCTGCCGATCATCAAGGACCCGGGCCAGCCGCCGTCCGCGGCAGACCGCGGGTAAAGCGGCGGCGCGGCGGACCGTCGGAGCCCGGCGGGCCGCCCAGGCTAAGGGCGACCCGGCCGCCTCCGGAGGGAGACTGCCCGATGGCCAGCGTGCCGCCGGACTCCTCGGCGACCCGGCGTGCGATGTCCAGGCCGAGGCCGGTTGAGCCCGCGCCCGACACGCCGCGGCGCAGCCCGCCGGGCGGGAAGCCAGGACCGTCGTCTGACACGACAAGCCACGCACCGCCACCTGCCCGGTGGCTCACCCTGACCGTGAGGCCCGCGCCTTCCGGCGTGTGCGTGAAGACGTTCTCAAGCAGCACGTCCGCGCAGGCCGCGAGGTCGTCGCGGGACGCCTGGACAAGGGCCCGGTCCGGTGGCACGCTGACGCGCATCTGACGTTCCTGGTCTTCCGCCAGCGGACGCCAGAACGCCGCACGTTCGGCGATCACCTGGCTCGCGTCGCACGGCATCCCGCGCGCCTCGCCACGCTGGTGCCGCGCCTCGCGGATGATCTCGCTGACCGTGCGCTCCATCATGGCGACGTCGTCGATCAGCCTGATGTCGCGCAGCGACTCCGCGTCGATGCGCAGCGCGGTCAGCGGCGTGCGCAGCCGGTGCGACAGGTCGGCGACCGATTCCCGCTCCCTGGCCAGCAGGTCGCCGATGCGCATGGCGAGCCGGTTCAGGCCGGTGCCTGCCAGGCGGACCTCCGGCGGCCCCGCGACCGCCGCCCGTGCGGACAGGTCGCCCGCCGCCAGGCGCTCGGCGGCCTGCGCGACCGCGATCAGCGGCCGGACCAGGGAACGGGCAAGCTGGTCGGCCACGACGACGCTGAGGACCAGGAGGAACGCGCCGACGGCAAGGAGCAGCAGCCAGGCCCTGGCGACCCCGTGGTGCAGTTCCGTGTCAGGCACGAACGACCGGATCACCGCCGTCCCGCCGGGCAGCCCGTCGACCGCGACGAGGACCTCCACCCCGCCGGCGACGGCGGTGCTGAATGAGGCGCCGTGCTTGGCAAGTTCGATGCTCGGCGAGGTGGCCGCAGGGCTGCCGATGACGGTTCCGTCCGGGAGGAAGACCGTGACCGGCGTGCTGCTGCCCGCGTTGACCTGGGCCACCGTAAGGCGCAGGCTGCGGGCGGGGAGGCTGGTCACAAGCGGCGCCAGGGACTGGGTCTGCGCCATCGCCGCGGACACCGCGCGGTCGGCGGCGAGGGTGCGCAGCACCAGGGCGAGCGGCAGCAGGAAGGAGACGAGCACCAGCGAGCTCGTGGCTACCACTACCGCGACAATCCGCAGTCTCATCGGGGTCAGGCCTGCCTGTCAGCCGGGCTCGCCTGGCGGGCTGAGCTTGATCCCCACGCCGCGCACCGTGTGCAGGTAGCGGGGCTCCTGCGCGGTCTCGCCGAGTTTCCTGCGCAGCCAGGAGACGTGCACGTCCACGGTCTTGTCGGCACCGCCGTAGGGCAGCTGCCACACGTGCGTCAGCAGGTCGCGGCGGGTCACCACCTGGCCGGGTCGCTTCGTCAGGTAGTGCAGCAGGTCGAACTCCCGCGGGCTCAGGTCGAGCCGGACGCCGTCCAGGGTCGCCTCGTGCGCGTCGGGGTCGAGCAGGAGCCCGCCGACCTTCAGGATGCTGCCGCCCTCCGTCTCCGCCCGGCCTGACCGCCGCAGCACCGCCCGGATCCTGGCCTCGATCTGGCCCACGCCGAACGGCTTGACAACGTAGTCGTCGGCGCCGGCGTCAAGCACCCGGATGATCTCAAGCTCGTCGTCATGCGCGGTGACGACCACCACCGGCACGGCGCTGACCGCGCGCATCATCTTCAGCGCCTCATAGCCGCCAAGGTCGGGCAGCCCCAGGTCGAGCAGGATCAGGTCGGGCGGGGTGTCAAGGACGTGGCGCAGCGCCGCCATGGCGGACGCCGTTGACGTCACCGCATGCCCGTGCTCGGTGAGCACGCGGATCAGTGCGCCGCGGATCGCCGCGTCATCCTCCACCACAAGCAACTGGGCCACGGAAGTGAAAATATCCGGTTTCCTGGTGGTGAGAGCGCCTTCCTGTGATTCGCTTACCGTCTGCTTAACCTCGCCTTAACGCGGTTACCTGGATGGTGTGACATGCACCGGCGCATTCTCTTCGGCATCGCCGCCTGGCTGCTCGGCGCCGCCACCGCCACCGCGGGCAGCCTGCTCGCCGTCTCCCTGCTCGGGCAGGGCATCACCGGCAGCACCGGGCCGCTGCTCTCCCAGGTCGCGGTCAACCGGGCGCTGGCCCGCGAGTCGGCGGAGCCGACCGCGACGCCCACGGCCAGCGATTCCGGGACCGTCGGCACTGCCGGGGCGTCGCACCCCGCGGTCCCGTCCGACTCGGCGGTGCCGTCCTCCGCCGCACCGTCCTCCGCCGTGCCGTCCTCCGCCGCGCAGCCGTCGGACGCGCCGGCCAGTGCGACGGACAGTCCCACGGCCGGCGGCACGCAGCCGGGCGGCACTGTGCTCACGTCGCGTGGCGGCGACGTGGTGGCCAGCTGCCAGACGGGCGGCGCCTACCTGGACTCCTGGTCACCCGCGCAGGGTTTCGTCGTCGGCGACGTCTACCGCGGGCCGGCGCAGACCGCGAAGGTGACCTTCGATCCGGCCGCCGGGTCCGGCGCTTCCGGGGTGACCATGCTGGTGTCGTGCTCAGCCGGGATTCCGTCGGCCACCACGCACACCTGGGGGACCGGGGACGACTGAGGCGCCGGCCTTCCTGCCCGCGTCCGCCGCGCTGGACGCCCGGCCCGCGGCGGCGCTGGCGGCCTCGGGTAGCAGCGCGAGCGTCGGGCACGCGCCGACCGCGCGGCGCGCGTGTGCCGCGAGCCTGCGCGGTACCTGTCCGTCCTCGGGCGTCAGGATCGGGTAGCCCCATGGGTCGAGGCTGATCATCTCGGGCAGCAGCTCGGCGCACATGCCGTGGCCGACGCAGGCGATCGGGTTGACGTGCAGCCTCACGCGTCCTCCTGCGGTACTTCGTCGTCAGGGACGGGCAGCAGCGGCGCCCGGCGGACACCGTGGCACGCACCCGCCGCGTCATGCCAGCGCGCGTCGGCGGCCCCGGTCCGCAGCGCACTGCGGATGAGCTGGGTGACGCCGTCCGGATGACGGCAGGCGCCCCGCCGTTCCACCAGCGGGAGCAGCGCGTCGAGCCGGCCGAGCACCCGGCCCCTGCCGCCGTGGAAGGCCAGGTCGGACAGCGCGTCGGCGAGTGCGGGCAATCCGAACACGCACGGGCCGCACTGGCCCGCGCCCTCGCCTGCCAGGTAGCGCACGACCCGGGCGGTCTCGGCGATCAGGCACGAGGACTCTGGCAGTGCGACGATGATGCCCGCGCCGAGCGCGCCGCCCACCGACTTGAGCGCGGCGTGGGTCATCGGCAGCGGCCAGGCGACTTGAGCCGGCAGCCAGGCGCCGAAGTAACCGCCGACGAGCAGCGCGCTGATGGGCTCGGCGGGGCCGCCCGCCCAGGACAGCACCTCCCCGAGCGGGGTGCCGAGCTCGACCTCGTACACCCCCGGCCGGCAGACCGCGCCGCTGACCGTGGCCAGCATGGTGCCAGGCGCGGCGGGCAGCCCGGCCGAGCGGAACCAGCGGTCGCCGTGCCTGGCGATCAGCGCCAGGTGCGCGAACGTCTCCACGTTGTTGACGAGCGTGGGCAGTCCGCGCACGCCACGTTCGTGCGGGCGCGGCGGCGAGTACGTGGGTATGCCAGGGCCGCCGTTCAGGTACTGAACGATCGCGGACTGCTCACTCGATACGTACCGGCCGGGGATGCCGGTCACCTGGACCGGCACCGGGTCATGCCGCTCGGCCGCCGCGGCGGCCAGGCTGGCGAGCAGGTGCGTCTCGTGCTCGTGCACGCACAGGTACGCCTGGTCAGCGCCGATCGCCGTGGCGGCAAGCACGATCCCGTCGAGCACCAGGTGCGGCAGCCGGGTGAGCAGCAGCCGGTCCTTGCTCGAGGCCGGCTCGCCTTCCGAGCCGTTGGCCACCACCACCTTGCGCCCGCGCGCGGCCGCGACGCTGCGCATCTTGCGTCCGGTGGGGAATCCCGCGCCGCCTCGGCCGGTCAGGCCTGAGGCATCCACGACGTCGATCAACCGGTGGGTCGCCGCGGGCAGCGGGCCGTAGCACCGCTCGTGTTCCGCCAGACCGGCCCGGTGCTGATAGGAAAGGCCGGCCAGCAGGCGCGGCAGCTGGCGGCGGCCAAGCTGAGTCTGCTGAGTGGTCACCGTGCTCCCGCCGCGAGGGTTACGACTCGCCAGGTGGTGATCGCCGCGACGCTGATAATGCAGCCAAGCGTCAGTCCGATCACCCACGTCGCCGATCGGTCGGTGCCGATGCCGAGGCCGTGCGCCACCGCCACCGGCCAGCAGGCGTAGGCCAGCCAGTGCACCCGGCGCCAGGCCCGGTGGCCTAGCCTGCCGCGCAGCAGGCTGGTGGCCACGAGCGCGATGAGCAGGTCAACCGCGATCGCGCCGAGGGAGAGCCACAGCGGCTTGTAGGACGAGGCGAACGGCACGAACGCGGCGGTCAGCGATATGGACGTGTAGCTGTCAAGCACGGTACTGGCCACGTGCAGCGTGAGGAACGCCAGGACCAGCAGCGACAGGTTGCCGTGCAGCCCCTGGGTGAGGAACCGCGGCCACCGCTCGCCGCGGAACCTGCCCGCGTTGAGCAGGCCGAGCAGGACGCTCGCGGTCAGCAGCACCAGGGCGACAAGCCCGGTCGCCCTCGTGACGTACCACAGCCCTGGGCCGTGCAGGTCAAGGCTCATGCCGCGATCGCCTGATCCGCTGGCCAGCCCGCGACAGTGCTCACAGAACCGTCCTGCCTGACCAGGCGGGCGGGCAGGCACAGCCCCCGCAGCCAGTCCGCCGCAGGCTCGCCGCGCACGATCGCGGCGGTGGCGGCGATGTTCGCGGCCACGCAGCTCTCCGCGGCGACCGTGACGGTGCGCCAGCACGAGCTGGCCGGCAGCCCGGTGCGCGGCGCGATGATATGGTGCACGATCGTGCCGCCGCGCCGCCAGGACCGGCCGAGCACGCTGGAGGTGGCCAGGCCGCCGTCACTGATCAGTACCGACTGCTTGATGCGCACGCTGTTCGTGGTGGTGTCGAAACGCGCGTCATCCGCGACGCCGACCAGCCAGCCGCCCTCCGGTGGCGGTCCCGCCACGCTGATGTCTCCGCCCAGGTTGACCAGGACGCCCGCGTCCGTGGCCGCCGCGATCGCAGCCGCCGCGCGGTCCGCCGCCAGCGCCTTCGCGGTGGCCCCCAGGTCGAGGAGCACCCCGTCGGGCACCGTCACCGTGCCGCCGTCGGTGTCGAGCCGGATCGCGCGCCAGCCGCCGCCCGCGACCGGCGGCAGGCTCGCCGGGCTGGTGTCCTGCCTGACGATGGCGAAGTCCCTGTCGTAGCCGAGTGCGGCGAGCGAACGGCCGCAGGTGGGGTCCACGTCCCCGTCGGTGAGCCGGGCGGCGCTCAGCGCGACGTCGAGTGCCACGGCGAACAGGGGGCTGACCTGGACCGGCCTGCCGCCGGCCGAGCAGGCCCGCCAGAGCTCGGAGTCCTGCCGGAAGCGGGAGCAGGCGAGGTCGATGGCCGCCAGTTCTTCGGTGAGGATTTCCGTGGCGTCCCGCAGCACCGCCGGGTCGGAGACCAGCAGTGTGGCGAAGGTGCCAAGCGCGTTGAACGTGTGCTGCCCGGCCGGGGAAGCGGGCATCAGTTTCCCTTGGTCGAGGTGCTCGTAGCGGTCGGCGCCGGCGCCGCGGTGGTCGGGGCCGGCGCCGGGGTGGTGGCCGGCGGCGCCAGGGTGGCGGGCGCGGAGGTGGCGGGCGCCGCCTTGGTCGGCGCGGCGCTTGTCTGCGGCGCGGCAGCCGGCGCCGTGGACGTGGCCGCCGCGGCGCCGGTCCCCGCCTGGGCCGACGATCCTCCTGCCACGCCCGCGGCCGGCTTCTTCGACGATGCCGCCTTGTGCGACTTCGCATGGCCGGCGGCGTGGGTGGGGGCCTGGCTGGAGGCAGGAGCGGTGGGGGTGACCACCGGGGTGGTCTGGCTGGCCGCTTGCATCGGCGCGGTTTTCGCGAAGACCGTCGCGATGCCGACCGTGGCGAGCGCGCCGAGCTGGGTGACCCGCCAGGTGATCGTGCGCAGGCGGCGCAGTCCATCGTCCCGCTGGCCAGGGAAGTCGGGACTGTTGTCGGCCGGATAGTCATAACCGTTTCGCATGCGGCCGATCTCACCAGCGCGATCGTTAAGGCGAGACCAAGAACCCGTCAAGGAGTGGTTGTCTTTCTCCGCTGCCCCTCCCGGGATGCTGACCCTCCCGGTGACCGCCGCCGCTATCCGGAGCGCAGCGGCAGGGTGAGGGTGAAGGCAGCGCCCTGCCCAAGGCCGGCGGAAGCGGCGGTGACGTCGCCGCCGTGCGCGCGGGCGATGTTGCGGGCGATCGTCAGCCCGATGCCGGAGCCCGTGGCACGGCGCGGCTGTTCCTGTCCTCCGGGCCGCCCCGGCGCTCCCGGCGGTTCCGGCGGTTCCGGCGGTTCCGGCGGGCTCGGCGGTTCCGGCGGTCTCGGCGCGCGGTAGAACCGCTCGAAGACGCGCTCGAGATCCGCGGCGGCGAGCCCGGCGCCGGTGTCGGCGATCGTCACCTGGGCCAGCCCAGGCGGTGCGGCGGTCCGCACGGCAACCACGCCGCCCGGCGGCGTCGCGGCGAGCGCGTTGCCGAGGATGTTGGTGAGCACCTGGGTGATACGGTCCGGGTCAGCCCAGACCGGCAGCGGCGCGCCCGCCTCGATGGACAGCCGGACGCCCGCGTCGGCGAACTGGGGCGCCAGCCGGGTGGCCGCCTTGCCTGCCAGGGCGGCAAGGTCGGTGGCGGCCAGTGACAGGTCGAGCCGTTGCTCTTCCGAGCGCGACAGGGCAGAAAGATCGTCGGCGAGCCGCCGCAGGCGGCGCAGTTCGTCGCTGACCGCGCCGAGAACCTCGGGTTCCGGCGCGAACACCCCGTCGATGAGGCCCTCTAGGTACCCCTCGAGCGCGGTCAGCGGCGTGCGCATCTCGTGCGCGACCTCGCCGAGCAGCCGGCTGCGGCGCTCCTCGGTGTCCGCGAGCCTGGTCGCGAGCGTGTTGACGTCGCTGGCGATGCCCGCGAGCTCGGGCTCGCGCGGCACGGGCACGCTCGCCTGGTAGCGGCCGGCCGCGATGAGCCGCGTCGCCCGCCGCACCTCGTTCAGCGGGCGCACCAGGCGCCTGGTGATCAGCGCCGCGGCGAGCGCGGCGACGACGACGCTGGCAAGCGTGCCGAACAGCAGCGCGGTGGTCAGCGCGGAAACGAACGCGCCACGCACCGTGCCGCGCAGCGCGCGGCGCGTCTGGCCGTGGCCGGCGAGCAGTGCCCTGATCACCGCGTCGGCCTCGCGCGCGAAGAACTTCGGCGCGAGCAGCCGGATCGTCACATAGGCGGCAACCGCCCCCACCGCGATCACCGCCGCGTACGACAGGAACAGCCGTCCTGGCAGGCGCATCGTCATGCCGGACGCCCGGCGAACTTGTAGCCGACGCCGCGGACGGTGGCGATCAGCCGCGGATTGCCCGCATCGTCGCCAAGCCGGGACCGCAGGCCGCGAATGTGCACGTCCACGACCCGTTCGTCGCCGAAGAAGTCGTAGCCCCACACGCCCTCGAGCAGCTGGCGGCGGGAGAAGACCCGGCCGGGCGCCTCGGCGAGCGCGGCGAGCACATCGAACTCCAGCGCGGACAGGTTCACCGCCGCGCCGTCCACGCGCACCTCCCTGGCGTCCTTGTCGATGGTCAGGCCCTCGAAGCGCAGCACCGGCCCGGCGACCTCGCGCGGACCGCGGTCACGGCGGAGCACCGCCTTCACCCTGGCCGCCACCTCGCGCGGGCTGAACGGCTTGGTGATGTAGTCGTCGGCGCCGACGCCGAGTCCGAGGAGCTTGTCGATCTCCTCGGTGCGCGCGGTGACCAGGATGACGTAGACGTCGCTGAAGGTGCGCACCTCGCGCAGCACCTCGAGTCCGTCCCTGCCCGGCAGCATGACATCGAGCAGCACAAGGTCAGGCGGATCGCGGCGGACCTCGTCGACGGCCGCCGCACCGTCGACGGCCTCGGACACGGCGAAGCCGGCCGCCTCCAGGTATCCGCGCAGTACGGTGCGGATATGCGGTTCGTCGTCGACAACGAGCACCCGGGGCATCGCTCACCCACCTCTGGCCCAGGGTACGGCCGGTGTTGCGGGCCGTGCCCGGACCGGCGACGATCTTCACGGTAGCTTCACGGAGCGCTCCGCGTTGCCTCACACTGACCCGGCAGCCTGGGTGACATCCGAAGCACGGACACGATGCACAGCAAGGAGCCAGGCGAATGGAAACCAACAGGCGGCGCCTGCTGGCCGGGCTTGCGGCGGGCGGGGCGCTCGCGGCGGCGCTCACCGGCGGCGGGGTCGCGATCGCCGCGACGGGCTCGTCGCCTCCGGCGGCGGCCACAGCCACCGTCCTAACGGCGACGGGCACGCCGGGCTCGGCCGCCGCCGTGACGGTACCGAACGGGAAGCACGCCGGCGCACGGGGCGCAGCCTTCCGCCGCTTCGCGTGGCGGCACCCGCACGTGGTGCGCTCGGCCTTCAGGTCCGCGGCCGCCTACCTGGGCCTGACACCTGCGCAGCTGCGCGCCCAGCTGCGCGACGGCAAGTCGCTCGCCCAGGTGGCGGCGGCCAAGGGCAAGCCGGTGCAGGGGCTGGAGAACGCGATACTCGCCGGGGCCGTCAAGGCGATCGACGCGCACACCGGGTGGAGCGCCGCCCGCAAGGCGGCGGTGGCCGCCCGGGTGAAGAACCAGCTGAACGCCGTCGTGAACGCGACATTCCCGTACGGCGTCGGTCGTCACGGGGCAGCGAAGTAGCCCAGGGCCGCGCGGGTCTCTGGCGTCCCGGTGGGGACGCCAGAGACCTGCGCGCCGGCGTCAGCCGGTGAGCTTGCGGAGTTCGGGCAGGACTTCCTTGCCGATCACCTCGATGGTCGCCATCGGGTCTTCCGACATGACCTGGATCGAGACGATGTCCGCGCCGACGTCGGTGACCAGCGGGCGGTAGGCGTCGATCAGGCCCTGGGCGTCGGCGGCGACCGTGTAGCTGGCGAGCACCTCGGCGCGGTCCATCTCGTCGGCCTTGATCCGCAGTTCCATCGGGTCGGTCGCCTCGAGGCGGCCGGGCGCGCGCAGGCCGCGCATCGAGCTGAGCGCCTGCCACGCCCGGTCAGGGCCATCGGCGAGCACGGTCCAGCGGGTGGCGAGCACCAGGTGCTCCTTGCCCGCCTCCGAGGCCGCTTTCCGGTACGGCGCGATGACCTTGGCGACCGTGTCCGCCGGGTCCTTCACGCTGGTGATCAGGCCGTCCGCGTGCGTGCCCGCGAACGCGGCGGACTTCGGACCGCCCGCCGCCATCAGCACCGGCACCGCCCCGGCCGGCGGCGAGTAGAGCTTGGCCGTCTCCGTCGTGTAGTACTCGCCGTGGAACGTCACCTTCTCCCCGGCGAACATCCGGTGCATGATCTCGAGCGCCTCCTGCATCCGGGCCTGCCGCTCGCCGTAGCCGGGGAAGGGGAAGCCCATCGGCCGCTCGTTGAGCGCCTCGCCGGTGCCGACGCCGAGCAGCAGACGGCCGCCGGACAGCCGGTCGGTGGTGGCGGCCATCTGCGCGACAAGCGCGGGGTGGTAGTGGAACAGCGGGCAGGTGACGGCCGTGCCGAGCAGCACGTCGCTGGTCTTGACAGCCACGGCGCCGAGCCAGGACCAGACGAACCCGGCCGCGGACGTGTCATCGACCCAGGGGTGAAAGTGGTCGCTGCCAAGAACGGCGTCGAAGCCGGCCCGCTCGGCGGCGACCGCCTGCTCGACCAGGTCTTCGGGCTGGTAGGACTCGTGGCTGCACAGCCAGGCGAACTTCATCGCGCCTCCATCAGTGATCTCATCGCCTCCGATACTCTCATCCGCCCGCACGCGCCGGCGCCGCGCGTCGCCGGTAGCCGTGGCCGCGCCGCCGTTTTCCGTCTTCCTATCTGCCTTGATAGCGACTATCTTGATATCGAGACATCTTGCTTAGGAGGGGCGTTGATCACCGGATTCGATCATGTCCAGCTGGCGATGCCGTGCGGCCGTGAGGCGGAGGCGCGGGCCTTCTACGCCGGGCTGCTCGGGATGACCGAACTGCCCAAGCCCGCGGCGCTCGCGCCACGGGGCGGCTGCTGGTTCGCGTCGGGAAGCGCTGTGCTGCACCTGGGCGTCGAGGAGCCATTCAGCCCGGCCCGCAAGGCGCATCCCGCGCTGCTCGTTGAGGAGCTCGACGCGCTCGAGGCCGCGCTGACCGCGGCGGGCCGCGCCTGCGTCCGCGCGGACGGCGAGATTCCCGGCGTCCGGCGGTTCCACGCCCACGACCCCTTCGGCAACCGGGTGGAGTTCCAGCAGGCCGACCAGTAACAGAAGCCAACCAGGAAGACAGCGGGCCGCTTCTTGCTGTTATCCGGTTCGGCTCGGGGCGGGGTTTTCCGTTGGGGTGCATATCGGCGGCGTTGGCCCCATGCTGGGTACGTGGACGCAGACCAGGTCGCTACGCTCCGTGCGTTGATGGCCGGTTCCGGCTGGCTGGAACGGGCGCGCGTGCTCGGCCGCGCCCTGCGCACGACACCGCGGTCGGCGGGCGGGCTGCTCGTCGTCGGCACGCCGGACTTCGAGCCATGGCACGTGACGGCGCACCTGGACGACGAGTCCCGGCTGTCTGGCATCGCGGAACTGGCACCGACCCTCATCCGCTGGGCCCCGCCCCCGGGCGCGCCGGCGCACCTGTCGGTCGGGCTTGCCCGCCTGGAGGCCGCGAGGCGCGGCGAGACGCTGTTCGTGGTCGCGGAGGACACCGCGCCGGCGCCGCTGCTCGAGCGGGTCAGCGACGCGCGGAAGACCGGCGCCACCATCCTCGCGCTCGACAGCGACGACCCGGAACTCGACGCCCTGGCCCACGAGGCCCTCGCGGTACCCGAATCGCTGTCCTTCGACGCGGGCCAGCACCTCGTCTCCGCCGCCGCGGGCGCGCGTGGCCGCACCGCGCGTGGTCGCGACGGGCTGCGCGCCAGGATTGCCCGCCTCCTGGACACGGTCGCCGGCCCGACCGCCTAGCGGATCCATCCCGCGCAGTGAGCGGTCGCAGGCCCCGATGCCCGGCGCGTGCCAGCGTAGGGTGGCGCGCATGGGGATATCGCCGCACGTTGCCCGGCTGCGTGCGGCCGTCGGGCACGAGCTCCTTGTGCTGCCGTGCGTCACTGTGCTGCCAGTCGATGACCGGGGGCGGCTATTGCTTGCGTGGCACACGGGGCACAGCGACGGCTGGGGCACGGTGGGCGGCGCGGTCGATCCCGGCGAGTCACCCGCTGAGGCGGCTGTCAGGGAAGCGCGGGAGGAGATCGGCGTCGCCATCCGGCTGGTACGGCTGATCGACGTGCTCGGCGGCCCTGACTACGAGATCAGCTACCCGAACGGCGACCGCGTCGCTTACATCCCCGCCGTCTACGAGGCGGAGATCACCGACGGGGACCCCGCCCCGGCCGACGGCGAGCTGAGCGAGATCGCCTGGTTCACGCCGGAGGAACTAGAGTCCATCCCGCTGAGCCGGTTCACCCGCGCGCTGCTGACCGCGACCGGATGGCTCAGGCGTCCAGGGACAGGACCATCGTCGGGCGCTCGATGACATGGTCCTCGCGCAGCGGCCGCACCGCGGTGCCGATGGCGAAGAACTCCGTGGTGTGCGAGCCCCAGGTGTGCGAGTGCTGGCGAAGCTGCACCCCGACGATGCCCTCGGCGTGCAGTTCCTCTGCCTCGGCCTGCATCCGGCTCATCGCGAGCTCGCGGGCGTCGTACAGGGCCTGGGTGAACTGCTCGATCTCCACGTTCCGCCCGATGTTGCCGAGCACCGACCCCATCCGCTGGTGCGCGATGTGGTACACGCACGAGCCCATGACCATGCCGAGCGGCGCGTAGCCTGCCCTGATCAGGGTCCAGAAGTCCTGTCCTGACAGGTCGGAGGTGAACGGCTGGCGCTTGTTGTTGCGCCAGTTCGACACCCCGCCGCCGCCCGCGCCAGGATCGGCCTTCACAGCGGTGCCGATCGCGATGAACTCGGCGATGTCCGCGCCGAACTCCTTCATCTCCACGTCGAGGCGCACGCCGACGATGCCGTCAGCGCCGAGCGCGTCCGCCTCGGCCTCCATCCGGGTCATCGCCAGCTCCCGCGCGTGGTACATCGCCTGGGACAGGACGTTGAGCTCCTGGTTCTTGCCCCAGCGGCCGATCTGCAGGCCGACGTGGTAGATCGACGAGCCGAGCACGAGCCCGAGCGGCCGGAAGCCCACCTCGCGGACAAGCAGGAACTCGTTCACCGAAAGGTCGGACGTGAAGATCGACCCCGCCTTGCCCGGCTGCAGCTCGGCGAGCCGCTTGATCGCGTCCTGCGGTACGCCCGCCGCGCCCAGGTCGACCTGCTGGTTGGTCATCGACGTCCTCTTATCTTCCGTGCACTAGCGCCTGTTTTGGCCGATATCGACCCGCGCCGCCTGACGCCGCTGCGGGTCGAGAGACATGATGGCGAGCGGAGTCTGCCGATCCCGTTCGGAATGACTGCTTGTGAATCGCACGATCGCGGTACCGATGTTGACCGCCTCGATCACGTGGTCGCGGCCGCCCTCCTGGGCGGGACACTCGCGCTCGCGGACCCGCATGTCCATGTCCGCGATGACGACGCCCTCCCCGCCGAGGCGCTTGACATCGGCTGCGAGTTGCTGGCGCGCGTCGTGCCTGGCGTCGTTGACCAGCTCGGTCCAGCCGGTGACCTCGGCGTTCCCCGCCGACCAGCGGGTCTGGCCGACGGTGCGCCAGTCGTCGTGCCTGGCGGCGATCGAGATGCCGAGGACGAGCCCGGCAGCCATCCAGCCGCTGTGCACCAGCTTGGCGAAGTCCTGCCCGGACAGGTCGGAGGTGAACGGGTGGCGCAGCGGCCGCGCGCCAGGCGCGCGGATCGCGGTGCCTATCGCCTTGAACTCGAGACCGCCCGACGGGAACGACCCGATGGTGAGCCGCACGCCGACCACCCCGTGCCCGCCGAGCTCGGTGCACTCGGCGACCATCCGGCTGATGGCCTTGCGGCGCGCCTCGTACATCGTGTTGACCAGCGGGCCGAACGAGCCGTAGCCGCCCCTGCTCGACACCTGGGTCCGCGTCGTGGCGGGCGCCCAGGCGTAGGAGTAACCGCCCCACGCGCCCGGGCAGCCGTAGCCGCCGGTGTAGCCGATGTTGTAGACAGCCGCGCCGAGTACCTGGCCGGCCGGCTCGAAGCCGGCCGAACGGACGGCGGCGAATTCGTCGGCGGTGAGCGCAGAGCCCCAGGTGCCGCTGCTCCTGATCTCGGCCATCCTGGCTTCCGCGGCCGGCGGCAAGTCATTGCTCACAGGCACTAGCGTAGCCCGGTTTGCGCCCGGGCGGCCGCATGGATACCGCATCGGTCGTGCCGGCGTCCATGCGGACCGCGAGGGACTGCCTAATCCTGTTTGTCCCAGGCCTCGTTGCGCTCCTTGACCTTGTCGAGCGCGTGGGACGCCTCCTCCTTCGTCGCGTAGGGGCCGAGGAGATCCTTGCCGGGGCAGGGGGTGTCAGCGGGCTCGACCCGCATGTGCCTGGTACAGAACCACCATTGGTCGTGCTCGTCGGAGTTCGCCATGCCTACTAGACTCGCAAAACATGGCCACTGTGCTCCACCCGGGCCGGCTGTCTCCGGCCCGGCAGGTTCCCGCGAACATCCCGCGTCCCGAGTACGTGGGCAAGAAGGCGCCCACGCTCGGCGAGTCCGACGTGAAAGACGCGGACACGATCGCGCGGATGCGGATCGCCTGCCGGCTCGCGGCGCAGGCGCTCGAGGAGGTCGGGCGGCACGTGCGGCCCGGCGTCACCACGGACCACCTGGATGCCGTGGGGCACGAGTTCCTTGTCTCGCACGGGGCCTACCCGTCGACGCTCGGCTACCGCGGCTACCCGAAGTCGCTGTGCACCTCGCTGAACGAGGTGATCTGCCACGGCATACCCGACGACACGGTGATCGGCGACGGCGACATCGTGAACGTGGACATCACGGCCTACATCGGCGGTGTGCACGGCGACACCAACGCCACCTTCCTGGCCGGCGACGTGGCGGAGGACTCGCGACTGCTCGTCGAGCGGACGAAGGAGGCGATGATGCGCGGCATCCGCGCCGTGGCGCCTGGCAGGCCGCTGAACGCCGTCGGGCGGGTAATCGAGTCCTACGCCAAGCGGTTCGGCTACGGGGTGGTGCGCGACTTCACCGGGCACGGGATCGGCACGACCTTCCACTCCGGGCTCGTCGTCCCGCACTACGACGACCCGTCGTCCACGGTGACCATGGAAGCAGGCATGACCTTCACCATCGAGCCGATGCTCACGCTCGGGGTCATCAGCTACGACATCTGGCCCGACGGCTGGACGGCGGTCACGCGGGACCACAAGCGCACCGCGCAGTTCGAGCACACGATCCTCGTCACCGAGGACGGTCACGAGATCCTGACCCTGCCGTAAGAGCCTACGAAAGCTATCAAAGCCGGGCATTTCAGGCCTTATTGGCTACAGTCCGCTAGCACTTTGTCGCAAAAAAGATGTAACAGGCCCGTTAAACGTTGTTATCTGGCCTACCATCACCCGATATGACCCCCTTGCGGCTGGGCAGCCGCTACCAGCTCGAGGAGCGGATGGGCGAGGGCGGCCTTGGCGTTGTCTGGCGAGGCAGCGACATCGTGACCGGGGCCGGCTTCGCGATCAAGCTGCTGCGCCCTGAGCACGCGCGAGACGAAGCGGCAGTGGCCAGGTTCATGCGCGAACGGACCGTGCTGCTCCGCTTCAGGCACCCGAACGTGGTAGCGCTGCATGACATGATCGTGGAGGGCGACCGGCTCGCCCTGGTGATGGACCTGGTCGCGGACGGCGACCTGGCGGCGCACCGCCAGCGGTGCGGCGGGACGCTCGATCCGTCGGAGGCGACGGAGCTCATGGCGCAGGTCTGCAACGCGCTCGCCACCGCGCACGCCGCGGGCATCGTGCACCGCGACCTCAAGCCCGCCAACATCCTGCTCGACAGTGGCCGGGTGAGGCTGACCGACTTCGGCATCGCCCAGATCGCCGGCGAGCCGTCACTGACGAGCGAGGGCGTCTTCCTCGGCACGCTGCACTACCTGGCGCCCGAGGTGATCCAGGGGGACGAGCCGACGCCCGCCTGTGACTGCTACGCCGTCGGCGTCACCCTCTACGAGCTGCTCGCCGGCGATCTGCCGTTCACCGGACAGGCAGCCGCGGTCATGCACGGGCACCTGTACCTGACGCCTGAGCGCCCGGAGGGCATCCCCGACTCCTCCTGGCGGCTGATCGCCGCCTGCCTCGACAAGGACCCGCGCCGCCGTCCGAACGCGACCGAACTTGAGCTGGCGCTGCGCACAGACCCCTGGCGGGCAATCAGTTCCGTCGGCGGGGACACGTCGGACTCCTTGCCGTGGACCGATCCCGCCGCGGTCTGGGAGCAGGAGAACACCGGCCCCGGGGTGCTCGCCGCCGATCCGGTCACGGTCGAGTCGCGGGTACCGCGCCGTCGCAGGAACCGTGGCCGCCTGGCCTTCGGTGCGCTCGCGATGCTCGCCGCGGTGGCCGTGATCGCGCTGGCAGTCAGCCGGTCGCTCGGGCCGGCGCACCCCGCCGCGGCGCCCGCCGTCACCGTGACGGAACAGGTGACCCCAGGGGGCACGGTCGCTCTCGGCAGGATTCCCGGCGCCGATCTCGGCGGGCCGAGCCCGCAGCCCGGCAGCACAGCGCCGGCCAGCACGCATCCGGGCACACCGCCCGGGCACACCCTGCGGCCGTCGCCAGAAAGTACCGGCGCCACCGCGACGAGTTCCGCACCGCCGACGACCGCACCGGCGTCGCCACCAGTCACGGCGACGCCGCCTGCCTCCGGCACGCCCACCGCGACTCCCACCACGCCCGCCGACACGCCCTGGCAATGCGGGACAGTCGCCGCCGCCACGATGTCGGGGTCAGGCAAGGCCACCGGCCAGACGCTCCAGGCGTGCATCCGGATAGGCGACGGGAAGCTGGACCTGCGCGGCACGCTCAACGGCACCAAGGCCGGGTGGCACGAGCAGATCATCCTGGTGCTCGAGGACAGCTCGCAGCACAACGACGGCAGCTACACCTCGCCGGTCTGCATCGCCTCCGCGTGCACCTTCAGCACGTCGCTGGTGCCGTCGAGCGGCGAATGGACCGTCCTGCCCGAATGGGCCAAAGCGGGCAATTTCCAGTCCTCAGGCAACGAGCCCGGTTACGTCGACTTTTAATTCCGAAAAGGGCAAGTCGGCATGGCTGCCGTCCCTTTTCCCCTACCATCACACGATATGACTCCCCTGCGCCTGGGCAGCCACTACCAGCTTGAGGAGCGGATCGGCGAAGGCAGCCTCGGGGTCGTCTGGCGGGGCCGCGACACCGTAACGGAGACCGCCTACGCGATCAAGCTGCTGCGCCCCGAACACGCTCAGGATCCGGCGACCGTTGCCAGGTTCGTGCGCGAGCGGACGGCGCTGGTCCGCTTCAGGCACCAGAACGTGGTCGTTCTGCACGACATGATCGTCGAAGGCGACCAACTCGCCCTGGTGATGGACCTTGTCGCCGACGGCGACCTGGCCACGCGCCGCAAGCGGCGCGGCGGGGCGCTGGACGCGGCCGAGGCGACGGAACTCATGGCGCAGGTCTGTGCCGCGCTCGCCGCGGCGCACGCCGCGGGCATCGTGCACCGCGACCTCAAGCCAGCGAACATCCTGCTCGACGGCGGCCAGGTGCGGCTGACCGACTTCGGCATCGCCCTCGTCACCGGCGAGGCGGCCCTCACCACCGAGGGCGTCTTCCTCGGCACCCTGCACTACCTGGCGCCCGAGGTGATCCGGGGGGAAGAGCCCACCCCCGCCTGCGACTGCTACGCCGTCGGCGTCACGCTGTACGAATTGCTCGCCGGGCATCCGCCGTTCACCGGCGTGCCCGCGGCGGTGATGCACGGCCATCTGCACCTGACGGCGGAACGCCCGGACGGCATTTCCGACGCCGCCTGGCAGGTGATCGCCGCCTGCCTGGATAAGGACCCCGGCCGCAGGCCCCGCGCCGCCGAACTCGAGCAAGCGCTGCGCGGTGCGGCGTGGACGCCGACGGCACCGGGAAACTCGCGGTCGTCCGCCGCCTGGCCGGGCCTTTCCGCCGCGTGGGACCTCGACACTCTGCCCAGGGAGGCAGCGCTCGAATCCGGCCGCGGCGCTGTCGCGGATCCGGCCGGCGCTGTGCTGGCCATCGCGGCGCCGCCGATGGTGGCGGTGCCGTTGGAGGCGAGGCCGACGGAGGCGGGGCCGACCGACGCTACCGTGCACGCCAGCGATCTCCTGCCGCCCGGCGGCGGGGCGAGCGGTCCGCGGCCGCCGCGCCGCAGCGGTTTCTGGTTCGGCTGGGCTGTCGTACTGCTCGCCGCGGCGACCGGCATCATCGCGGTCATCGCGTTCGCGGTCAGCCTGTCGTCTGGGAAGCATGCGAAGGCCGCGCCGGGCGTCGCCAGCACCGTGACCGGCTCGGTGAGCCCGGCCGGGCAGTCCGCGAGCCCAGGCCGGTCCGCCACCGCCTCGGCGGGAACGGCCACGCAAGGCGGCACCGCGACGCCGGGGACGGCCCCGGCGACCCACCGCGGCCAGCGGCCAGGGCAGTCCGGCACCGCGACGCCGACGCGAAGCCGCACCCCCACCCCGCCGCCGTCGGCCACCTCGTCGATCGCCCCGGCACCGTCGTCGTCCACGTCAGCGTCCGCCACGCCTTCGCCGTCGGTCTCCCCCTCGGCCACGCCGTCACCCACGGGTCCGGCCGACACCGCCTGGCAGTGCGGTACGGCGGCACCCGCCACGCTGGCGACGGGCAAGGTCACCGGTCAGACGCTCAAGGCGTGCATCCGCGTGCACAACGGGAAACTGGCCCTGCACGGCATTCTTGGCGTGACGGTGACGGCCTGGCACGAGCAGATCATCCTGCTGCTCGAAGACGCCGCCGGCAACGTGAGCGGCACCTATTACTCGCCGGTATGCGCGACGTTGACCTGCAACTTCACGATCACGACGGTCCCCGCCGACGGCCAGTGGACGGTGCAGCCCGAGTGGGCTCGCTACGGCGGCAACATCATGTCCTCAGGCAACGATGCCGGGTATGTCTACTTCTAGTCCAGGCTGAGCCTGGCGAGAATCGTGCGGCGCTGCGGCCCGAGAGGGTAGCGGCCCCTGGCCTCCGCGATGACCGCGGCGAGGACAGCCAGCGGGTCGTCAGGGTCGAGCCGGACCCGGTCGCGGCGGCCGCGCAGCACCGTCAGCGCGTGCCTGGCCCGCTCCTAGGGATAATGCCGGGTGAAGACAGTCGTGGCGGGTTCAGCGAGCGGTGGAGGCGGCGTGATCGAAGCGGTCGTTTTCGACATGGACGGGGTGCTCGTCGACTCCGAGCCGGTGTGGGAGCGGGTCAGGCGGGCGTTCACCGCCGCGCACGGCGGGCGCTGGGCCGACGACGCGCAGGACAGGATGATGGGCATGTCCACCGCCGAGTGGTCCGCCTACATAAGCGAGGACTTCGGCATTCCGCTCCCGCCCGCCGAGATCGCCGAGCGGGTCATCGCGGCCATGAAAGAGGAGTACCAGGTCCACCTGCCGCTGCTGCCCGGCGCGGTCGACGCCGTGTTCGCCCTGGCGAGTCGCTGGCCGCTCGCGGTCGCGAGTTCCGCGCCCAAGTCGCTCATCGAGGCCGTTCTCGACGCATCCGGCATGCGCCCCGCGTTCGCCGCCGCGGTGTCGAGCGAAGAGGTCCCCCGCGGCAAGCCCGCCCCCGACGTCTACCTGGAAGCGACCGCCCGCCTGGGGAGGCCCGCGGCCTCCTGTGCCGCCATCGAAGACTCCACCAACGGCCTGCGCTCCGCCGCGGCCGCCGGCTGCACGGTCATCGCGGTCCCGCGTCCCGAGTACCCGCCGGCAGCCGACGCATTGAAGCTGGCCAGTATCACGCTTGACTCGCTCACCGCGCTTAGTGCAGAGAAGATAGCCGCCCTCTGATGCCGCGGCCGCTAACCGCTGTGACACGCCTTGAGGTTCAGCCCTGGAAACGGACTGGGGTCCGAGGGGGGTTTCCGCCGGCCTTCCGTAGGAGTGCCGGCGGGAATCCTCCTGGACCCCAGTCACCTCATAGCTTTTGATTTTGACTTGCGTGTAACACGGTTACGCGTCGCGCTTGCGGAACAGGTAGCCGCCGACGCCGACGAAGACCAGCATCCAGATCACCGTCACAAGGAACTGCGGCCACGTCGACCATAGGTGCATATTGTCCCTCTGCGGCAGCGTCACCGAGATGACCCGGCCCGCCGCGTCGGGCATGAACCGGACGATCTCCCAGCGCCAGCTGTCCGGCAGGATCTGGACGATGATCGACAGCACGAACATCAGGCCGATCGCGGAGGTGATCGCGCCGGCGGTGTGCCGGATGATCGCGCCGAGGCCGAAGGCGATCAGCGCCACCACGGTGACGAACAGCGCCGAGCCGACGATCGCGGTGAGCACGTGGCCCTGGGTGATGACCTCGTGGCCGATGAACGTGTAGTTGGGCGGCCCGCCCTGATTGCCCGTAGGCGGACTCATGTTGACGTCCCTCGGGACCGTGACCGAGTGGAACAGCGACCCGCCCACGCCCGATCCTGCCAGCGTCGCCGAGCCGGCGAAGAATGCGAGGAACGAGGTCACCAGGGAGACGATGAACGTCAGCGAGGTGAGCACGATCAGCTTGCCGAGGTAGACGGTGCCACGCCGCGGCATCGCCGTCAGCGAGGTGCGGATCATCCCCGTTGAGTACTCGGACGTGATGGCCATCGCGCCGACCACCGCGATGATCAGCTGGCCCAGCTCGAAGAACGGGATCAGGATGCTCTGGGTGCCGTCCGTGCCCGCCTTCTGCCAGGGCTGGTTGTGGATGGTCTGCGAGATGCCGAAGCCGATGAGCGTCGCGATGCCGACGCTGACGACGACCAGCGCCGCGATCGTGAAGTAGGTGGAACGGACCGAGCGGATCTTGGTGAACTCCGAGGCGATCACGCCGCGCAGCCCCGCCTGACCGCTAGCCGGAGGGAGTGCGGACAGCCGCACGTCGGAGGTTGTCATGGTCGCCACGGTCAGACCCCGCTTCCGATCGTCGTGGTCGCCTGGTGACCGGGCGCGTCGGCGTGGTACTCCACGCTGTCCGCGGTCAGCTCCATGAACGCCTCTTCAAGCGAGGCGCGGATCGTGGTCAGCTCGTGCAGCCTGATGCCCTCGCCGAAGGCCAGGTCGCCGATCTCCTCGGTGGTCATGCCGCGCACCTCGATGGCGCCATCGTCGTCGATGCTGGCGGTGGCGCCCTTGGCGGAGACCACGCGCACGAGCTGGTCGGTCGACGGCGTGCGGACCCGCACGGAGGCGCCGGACGCCCCGGCGACGAACTCCTGCATCGTGCAGTCAGCGATCAGCTTGCCGCGGCCGATCACGATCAGGTGGTCGGCGGTGTTCTCCATCTCCGACATCAGGTGGCTGGACACGAAGACCGTGCGGCCCTCGGCCGCCAGGGCCTTCATCAGGTTCCTGATCCACACGATGCCCTCAGGGTCGAGACCGTTGACCGGCTCGTCGAACATCAGCACCTTGGGGTCGCCGAGCATGGTCGCCGCGATGCCGAGCCGCTGGCTCATGCCGAGCGAGAAGCCCTTGGACCGCTTCTTCGCCACCTCGGTCAGTCCGACAAGCTCAAGCACCTCGCCGACCCGCCGCTTCGGCAGGCTGTTGGTCTGCGCCAGGCACAGCAGGTGGTTGTAGGCGGAGCGGCCCCCGTGCACCGCCTTCGCCTCGAGCAGCGCCCCGACCTCTCGCATCGGGTACGCGGCGTCCTGGTACGCCTTGCCGTCAATGGTCACCGTGCCCTCGTTCGGGTAGTCGAGCCCGAGGATGCAGCGCATCGTCGTGGTCTTGCCCGCACCGTTCGGCCCCAGGAAGCCGGTGACCTTGCCCGGTTCAATCCCGAAGGTCAGCCCGTTGACGGCGATCTTCTCGCCGTATCGCTTCGTGAGGCCCCGTACCTCGATCATGGGAAATCGATCCTCTCTATTGGTCGTTCCCAAGTCTGCTCGGGGCCGCCGACGTGCGCGTCACCCGCGGTGATGATTTGCGGAGTACTCCTGCGGGGTTAGTCCCGCGGAAGCGGCGGCCGCGCGCAGAGAGTGCCGCATCAGCCCTGAGAATACGCTGAGGGCGGTCGCGGCCGGCTAACGCGCGGTATGCAGCGTGACCGAGTAGCCAGGACCGGCGGCGCGCAGCCGGTGCGGCGCGGTGGTGCCGTGCACCCGGACGCGGCCGGGGCGCAGCGGGCGGGCTGCGCCGTCCGCGGCAAGCTCGACCGCCTCGCCGGCCAGCGCGGTGGCCTGCGCGCAGTCGCAGTCCGCCGCGGTGTCCGGCGGCAGGACGAGCAGCCAGGCGCCCGGCGCGCCAGGCACCGGAATGCGGACCGGGCCGGCCGGGTCGAAGCGGACCAGGTCCCACCAGCGCTGCGGGGTGGCGGCCAGGGCGGCGAGGTCGCCGGCGATCCTGCCGTCGGTGCGCGGCGCGGCGGCGGCCTGCTGGAAGGGAAGCAAGGGGGCGGCGAGCTGAGCGATCTCAGGAGCGACCGAAAGGTCGGTGTTCAACGACGGTTCCTTCGCGTGTCGGCTGTATTAGTGACTCCGGCTGAGAATGCGGGGTCAGCGACAACACGAGAAATGACAGCAGCCCACCGTCGAGAGGCTGCTCGTCTTCGGGCAGCACGACATGGCCATGTGGCTCATGTGACGTGCTGACATGCGGGCCATCACACCCTAATCACGCGCCGTTGTCAAATCCGCAGGCCCGCGGCGGCCAGCGTGTCCAGCGCCTTCGCGATCTGGGCGGCGTCAAGGCCGCCCGCTGCGTCATGTTCTGCCCAGGCGGCGGCGGTGAGGGCACGCAGGCCGTCGATCGGCTCGCCGTCGCCCTTCAGGGTCAGCGTGCCGTCATCGCCCGCTGTCGCGGTCCAGTCGGCGCAGGTCGCGGCCCGCGCCTCCGTCGTGACCTCGGGGTAGGGCCGCAGCAGCGCGTCGAGGTTCTCCGCGATGTAGGTTGGCCTGCGGTGCTTGGGCGCGAGCGTGGCGGTGCGCGGGTTGTCCACGCCGGTGAGCACCAGGAGGCTGTCGGCGCCGGCGTTGAACGCGGCCTCGATGTCGGTGTCCAGCCGGTCGCCGATCACCAGCGGGCGCTTCGCGCCGGTGCGGATCACCGACTCGCGGTGCAGCGGCGGCTCCGGCTTGCCAGCGACGAGCGGCGTGACGCCGGTGGCGTTCTCGATGACCTTGACGAGCGAGCCGTTGCCCGGCTGGGTGCCGCGCGGCCCCGGCAGCGTCGAGTCGGTGTTGGTCGCGACAAACAGGGCGCCCGCGCGCACCGCGATGCCGCCCTCGGCGAGCCTGGTGTAGTCGATGCCCGGCCCGTAGCCCTGGACGACCGCCGCCGGGTTTTCGCTGGCGCTGGAGACGGGGACGAGGCCGCGCTCCCTGATCGCGAGCCGCAGCGCGGTGGCCCCGATGACGAGGACCTTCGACTTGGGCGGCAGCTTATCCGCGAGCAGCCGGGCCGCGGCCTGGGCGGAGGTGACCACGTCGGCCTCGGTGACGGGGGCACCCATGCCGTCGAGCAGCTCGGCGACCGCCGCCGGGGTGCGGGAGGCGTTGTTGGTCACGTAGGCGACGTGCGCACCCGCCCGCTTGGCCTGCTTTAGCGCCGCTGGCGCGCCGTGGATGGCGGTCCCGCCGATGTAGACGACCCCGTCGAGGTCGAAGAGAAGGACGTCGTAGGCTTCGGCGAGCGTTTTCGGCACGGGCGTAAGCCTACGTGTCCAGGCGGCGGAACTTGAGCGTGGCCCGGACCTGGCGCAGCGCGTCGGTGTAGTGCTTGCGGTCGGGGCGCATCGCGGCGGCCAGCGCCAGGTACTCGGCGGCGGCCTCGTGCTCCCCGGCCCGCGCCAGCGACAGCCCGAGCCCGAAGTGGGCGTAGTCGTCGGTCGGGCTCGCCTCGACGATCACCCGGAAGTTCTCCGCCGCGGCGCTGTACTGTCCGGTGTCGAACTGCGCCCTGGCCAGCGCCTCGCGGACGCTGCGGGAGGCCGGCTCGGCGTTCGCGGCTCGCTGCAGCACCTGCGCCGCCGCGGCGGGGCTGCCCTTGCCGAGCAGGTCCAGGCCCGTGGTGTACCAGCCGTGCACCACGGCGGGATCCGGGCTGCCCGGTTCGTCCCCGTAGGGATCGCGCGGCTCGCGGGGTCCGCGCTGCTCCCTTGTGTCGCGGGAGTCCCGTGATTCACGCCGCTCGCGGGGTTCCGTGGAGAAGTTTTCTCTGCGGGGGGAATCCCAGCTGCCGCTTGGTACTTCAGACATGGTGTGCAGACCCACTTTCCGTCCGGCGGTGACTCCGCTTACGGCGCGGGACTCGTCCTCGCGCCGTTTCGCGGCGTCCGTTATGACCTATCCCGGGTAGGGGGACTCGCAAACGTCACATCACCACCGTACGACGTGATTGGCCCCGAGACCCTGGAGCGGTTGCTCGCCGACTCTCCGTACAACGTTGTCCGGCTGATCCTGCCTGCCCGGTCGATCTCTTCAGGCGAGCCCTCGGCGCGGGACGCCGGGCTGCTCGCCGCGGCGCGACTCGCCGACTGGATGACGGTCGGTGCGCTCGCCGCCGACGACGCGCCGGCGCTCTACGTGTACGAGCAGCGCGGCACTGACTGGGTGCAGCGCGGGCTTATCGGGCTGGTCAGGGTGGGCACGGGCGCGGTGCTGCCGCACGAGGGCGTCATGCCGGGGCCCGTCGCCGGGCGGCGGGAACTGATGAAGGCGACCAGGAGCAACCTTGAGCCCATTTTGCTCGTCTATAACGGTGGGGGCAGTGTCAGCGAGGCCGACGGGAATGGCCTGACTGGTGCTGGCAAGACCGAGAGGGCGGGCGCCGGCGGGCACGGGGGCACCGCCGGGCCCGCCTCGCGCATAGTGGACGAGATCGCGGACGGCAGGCCACCGCTCGCCGTCGCGGTGACCGAGGACGGCGTGACGCACCGGCTGTGGGCGCTGACCGACCCGGACGCACAGGCGGCCATCGAAACCGATCTCGCCGGGCGCAGCGCGCTCATCGCCGACGGGCATCACCGCTACGCCGCCTACAGCGAGTTGCGCGCGGAGATGCGCGACGGCGGCGCGGGCGACGGGCCGTGGGACTACGGGCTGGCCTACCTGGTGGACGCGGACGCCTACCCGCTGCGCCTCGGCCCCATCCACCGGGTGCTGCCGCGGCTCGACCCGGCCGAGGCGGCCCGGCTCGCCGCGGAGGCGTTCACGGTCACTCCGGTGACCGCGGAGACGGCACTGGATCGCCTGACGGCCGCTGGCGCGGCGGGGACGGCCTTCCTGCTGGCCGGCCGGGACGGCCGGTGGCTGCTGACCGAGCCCGACCGGGAGCGGCTCGCTTCCGCCATGCCGCCGGCGGCGTCACCGCGGTGGCAGGCACTCGACGCCTCCGTCATGCAGGAACTGCTGCTGGCCGGCCTCTGGTCGATCAAGGACAACGACCGTGACGTGCTCATCTCGCACGACGCGGACGAGGCGATCAAGATGGCGGCCAGCTCTGGCGGCACCGCGGTCATCTGCAACCCGATGCCGCTCGCAGCGGTGATGGACATCGCGGCGCGCGGGGAGAAGGTGCCGCGCAAGTCCACGTCATTCGGCCCGAAGCCGCGCACCGGCCTTGTGCTGCGCAGCTTCGACGAGTAGCGACGGGAACGGGCGAAGCCGGGATGATCTGGTTATTCCTGGGTGTCGTCGGGGCCCGGCTGCGTGTGCGCCGTCACGGCGTCGGCCACCGAGTCGTGGATGCTGAACACCTTGTTCAGGCCGGTGATGCGGAAGATGCGCAGGATGCGGCCCTGGGTGCAGACGAGGTCGATCCAGCCATCGTGGGCGCGGACCCGCTTGAGCCCGCCGACGAGGACGCCGAGGCCGGTCGAGTCGAGGAACTCGACTCCCTCCATGTCCACGATCAGCTGGTAGCTGCCGGCCTCGACCAGCCCGATCAGCCGTTCACGCAGCTTGGGGGCGGTGTAGACGTCGATTTCGCCGCTCACCGCGATGACAGTGAACCCATGGTCCTCCGGGTCCACCTTCAGCGTCAGCTCCATGTCCTGTCCCCTCTCTTGGTTGGGACAATAGCCCGATGCGTAGCGGCATCGCTACGACCGCAGATTCCAGGCTGACGCAAGGATGGCCGGCTACGCACCTGGCCGACCCTACCCCGCTGAGGCCGGCGCGCGCGTGGTCTACGGCGACGCGCGCGGCTACTCACTCGTGGGCGGGGGACTCGCCCTCGGGGTCGGGCTTGGCGTCTAGGTCGTTGTCCGCCTCGTCGTCCAGGTCGTCGTCTTCGTCGTCGAGGTCGGCCTCATCGTCGAGGTCAAGGTCGTCCTCGCCGTCCTCGTCCTCGTCCTCGTCCTCGTCTTCTAGGTCGTCGGACTCGTCGTCGAGGTCTAGGTCGTCCTCGTCGTCTTCATCCTCGTCGTCTTCATCCGCGAGGTCGTCGGCGGCGTCGTCGAGGTCCTCTTCGTCTTCTTCGTCCTCGTCCTCGTCGTCGCCGAGGGTCTCTTCGTCCTCGTCGTCTTCTTCCAGATCCTGGACGGAGATGCCGTCCAGTTCGTCCAGGCGGGCGAGAGCGTCGGTTTCCTCATCCTCGTCGGCGACGACCGCGCGGGAGAAGGCTTCCCTCGCGGCCTCGGCGCGGCCCGCGGCGATGAGGGCCTCACCGTAGGCGTAGAAGAGGCGAGCGGACCAGGGGCGCTGCTTGCCGTCGGTCAGCTCGGGTACCTGGAGGGCGAGGACCGCGGCGTCGGCGAGGCCCTGGTCGCGGCGGATGCCGGACTCGACGATGCGCAGCTCGATCTGGGCGGCGCGCGGCAGCCGCTTGGCCTCGGCGCTGTGCACCAGGTCGAGAGCGCGGTCGAGGCGGCCGAGGCCGCGCTCGGAGTCCGCCATCAGCGGCAGGTAGTCGTTGCGCCCAGTCATCCTGCGGCCGGCCTGCAGTTCGGACAGGGCCTCCGCCCAGCGTCCGGTCCGGTAGGCGGCGATGCCCGACACCTCGCGGACCAGGCCGATGCGGGTTGCCATCTTCCGCGCGGCCTGCGCGTACCGGTACGCCTGCTCGGGGTCGGTGGCCAGCTCGGCGGCGACCATGTACCTGCCGACGATGCTCGCCCGGTCCGCAGAAAGGCTGCCGAGCTCGTCCTTTACCTCACGCGACAGCTGATCGTCGGTGACGCTGTCCGGAATGCGAGGCGCGTCGGACATGCCGCCGCTTCGCCTGTCGTCCCGGTACCCCTCGGGCCGTCCCCGGTCGCCGCCAGGCCTTGCTCCGTAGCCGGATGGCCTGCCAGCGCCAGTCCTGCCCGCACCCGTGGACGTGCCGCGGGCGCCGGTGCCGCCTGGACGCGGCGACCTGGCCTGCCGGTCATCGGGGAACGCGCCGCCGATCCTGTCCGACATGGCCCTGCTGAAGCCGTGGCCGCGAGCCGGGCGGTCCGTGCCCGCGCCGCCGGAACGGCTGTCGGAGCGGCCGTAGGAGGGCCGGTCAGAGCGGGCGGGGCCGTCCTGGCCTGAGCGGTAGCCGCCCGGCCTGCGGTCGCCGCCGTCGCGACCTGCGTCATCACGGCCGCGGTAGCCGCCGCCGCGTGCGCCTCCGTCGCGGTCCCCCTGATAGGGCGGCCGGTCACCGGAGGGCCTGCGGTCGCCGCCGCCGTACGACCTCGCGCCGTCGCGGTCGCCGCCGTACGGCCTGCCGCCGTCGCGGTCTCCGCCAGGGCGGCGGTCGAAGCCGCGCTCGGCGCGCTCGCCGCGCTCGGCCGAGCCGAAGTCACGCCGCGGACCTCGGGACTGCGGGCGGTCACCACCGCGGAAGCCGCCGTCGGAGCGGCCGGCGCCGCCGCCGTAGGACGGACGGTCACCGCCGCGGAAACCGCTGTCCGAGCGGCCGGCGCCGCCGCCGTAGGACGGACGGTCACCGCCGCGGAAACCGCTGTCCGAGCGGCCGGCGCCGCCGCCGTAGGACGGACGATCACCGCGGTTGCCGCCTGGGCCGCGGTCGTAACCGCGCTCGCCCGAGCCGAAGTCACGTCGCGGTCCGCGAGACTGCGGCCGGTCACCGCCGCGGAAGCCGCCATCGGAACGTGGGCGGGCGCCGCTGGGTCCACGGTCATAGCCGCGGCCGCCGTCGCCGCCGACGTCCCTGCGCGGCGGGCGGTAGCCGCCGTCGCGCTCGCCGCCACCGCTGTCGCGCTGGCTGCCGGACGAGGAACGGTTGCCGTAGCCGGGACGGTCGCCGCCCGGACGGTCGCCGTAGGAGGAACGGCCGGGACGGTCGCCATAGCCGCCCTCACGGCGCGGCCCGCGATCATCGCCGCGGTAGCCGCCGGAACCGGCGTCGTCGCGCCGGTATGGCCGCGACGGCCCGCTCGCAGGCCCGCGACTGCCGCCGCCGCGGTAACCGCCACTCTGGTTACCACCGCTGGCCGGGCGGCCGCTGTCACGCTCGGAACCGCGGCCGGATTCACCGTCGCGTTCCCAGCGCGGACGGCGGTCTCCCGCGTTGTCACCGGAACGGGAGGGACCGCGGTCATACCCGCCCCTGGCACCAGAAGAAGACCGGCCGGCGCCGTAGCCGCCGCGCGACTCGCCGTCGCGCCGGTAGCCGCCATCACGCCCGCCCTGGCCTCCGGGACGGCCGTAGCCGGAGCGTCCCGCACCGCCGGAGCCACGCCCAGCGCCACTCCCGGAGCGCGAACCTCCGTTGCTGTCGCCACGCTGTGGCGCATTGCCGTCCTCGGCCACTATCCCAACCTCCTGCACACTTAATCCTTCACCCTACGTGCTGGCCCGTACGCTCAGGCATCAGCACCCGGCAATCCGCCGCCGACCCGCCTCGCGTCTTCAGCCAAGCGCGGATCGCCGCTGCCATCGGTTCACGGGGGCGTCTGCCGTGCACTCGTGCTGAGTGCGCGCGATCGCCCGCGCCGTGAACGGCGCCAGTGCGCGGTTGCGCATCGATGCCGATGGCGTAGAGCCGGTAAAACAACCAACTCGTGAAAAACAGCTAAGAGGGCCGATCCTGCAATAGGTTCGGCCCTCTTAGGGAAGTATGTTCCGGCGGTGTCCTACTCTCCCGCGAGGCCTCCCTCGCAGTACCATCGGCGCTGAAAGGCTTAACTTCCGGGTTCGGGATGGGACCGGGTGTTTCCCTTTCGCTATGGCCGCCGCAACTCTAT
>NZ_RPFW01000088.1 GCF_007827045.1 Trebonia kvetii | reverse complement strand
CCTGCGGTCGTGGTTCGCCGCCGGCGACGACGTCAATGCGCTGCTGCCCGTTCTGCAGGCTTACATGGGGCACTCCTCGATCGGTGACACCGCCTACTACCTGCGGCTGACCGCCGAGTCCTACCCCCAGATCGCCGCCCGCGTCCAGCGCGAGTACGGCGGCATCGTCCCGCCCGCCACCGGGGGCCCGGCCGATGGCGACTGACTTCGCGGCCGCCCTGCGCCGCTTCCTCACGTCCTACCTGGCCGGC
>NZ_RPFW01000087.1 GCF_007827045.1 Trebonia kvetii | reverse complement strand
CCGCGCTCCCGTGGGCGGTGCTGTATGTGAAGCGGTGGCTTGCCGCCCCGCTGCGGCTGCCCGACGGGACCTTGCAGGAGAGAGACCGGGGAACCCCGCAGGGTTCATTATGCATAGCTGAACATAATGAACCCTATGCGCAGTGCTGGGTTATGCGCAGTGCCAGCGCGTTGTCGCTGGTGAGGGTCGTGCGGTCTGGTGAACGCTGAGCATAACGTCGATGCTCCGTTCATGAGGCCCGGCAGGGGCCGGGC
>NZ_RPFW01000086.1 GCF_007827045.1 Trebonia kvetii | reverse complement strand
GCCGGGCAGCTGCGCTGGGGCAGGCGCACCCACGCCCGCGTCCTGGGCGTGCTGAAGAACCCGTGCTACGCGGGAGCCTACGTGCACGGCCGCTACACGTCCCGGCGCACCATCGAGCCAGATGGCACCGTGCGCACCGGGCTGCTGGAACGGCCCCGGGCCGAGTGGCCGGTGCTGATCAAAGACCACCACGAGGGCTACGTCACCTGGGCGGACTACCTGGCGCACGAGGGCAGGCTGGCGGCCAACCAGACC
>NZ_RPFW01000085.1 GCF_007827045.1 Trebonia kvetii | reverse complement strand
CCGCCGCTGGCGCGCCGGCTGTCAGCCGGGTGCCTTGCCGAACTCGACACGCTGATCCGATCGATGCGGGGTCGTTGACCGTGACGGCCGGTCACGGCATTCTCTCTTGTGTGATGAATGCACACAAAAACGATCTCGGCGGCCTGTCCGTGCCGCAGCTGCTGGCCCGGCGCCGCGAAGCGGCGGCCCGGCTCGGCGACGTGGAACAGGTGCTGGCCGGGTCGCTGGCCGAGCAGTCGCGCCGGTGCGGCCGGC
>NZ_RPFW01000084.1 GCF_007827045.1 Trebonia kvetii | reverse complement strand
AAGCGCACCGAGCGCGCTGCCGAGGCCAGCGGCGCCGCGCACGCAGCGCGGGACCGCGAGCGGGCGGCGCTGACCGCCGCCCGCAAGCTGGTCCCGCTGCCGCTGCGGCCGGCCCCGGACATGCTCTACGGCGTGATCGACGGCACCGGCGTCCCGATGACTGCCAGGGAGACGGCGGGCCGGGAAGGCAGGGGCGAAGACGGCCGCGCCCGCACCCGCGAGGTCAAGCTCGCCGTCTTTTTCAACCAGTCGGAA
>NZ_RPFW01000083.1 GCF_007827045.1 Trebonia kvetii | reverse complement strand
TGCTCATCGACGAGTGCTGGCGGGGCCGCCGGTGGGTGGTCGAGACGGACATCGCTTCCTGCTTCTCGGCAATCCCGCACGAGGGGCTCATGGAGGCGGTGGAGGAACGGATCTGCGACCAGCCGGTGCTGAAGCTCCTGCGCGCGATGCTGCGCGCCGGGGTAATGGAAGACGGCCAGGTCCGCCGGGAGGCGTCCGGGACCGCGCAGGGCGGGGTGATCAGCCCCGTCATGTGCAACGTCTACCTGCACCGGC
>NZ_RPFW01000082.1 GCF_007827045.1 Trebonia kvetii | reverse complement strand
CCGCCCTGGGCCTGGAGCCCAAGGCGGCCAAGACCCGCATCGTGCACCTGGAGGAAGAAGGCGAGGGCTTTGACTTCCTCGGCTTCCACCACCGGCTGGTGCGCTCGCGGGGGCTGAACGGGAAGAAACCGGTGACGTTCCTTGCCCGCTGGCCCGCGGACAAGGCCATGCAGCACGCCCGCGACCGGATCAGGGAACTGACCAGCCGGTCCCGGCTGCTGCTGGACCCGAAGCAGATCGTGGAGGACCTGAACC
>NZ_RPFW01000081.1 GCF_007827045.1 Trebonia kvetii | reverse complement strand
GAAGCCGAGGAAGTCAAAGCCCTCGCCTTCTTCCTCCAGGTGCACGATGCGGGTCTTGGCCGCCTTGGGCTCCAGGCCCAGGGCGGCCAGCAGGGCGGTCAGCCGCTCCAGGGCGGCCTCGGCCTGGCTGCGGGACCAGCACATCACGACCAGGTCATCGGCATAGCGGCACAGAACCCCGTCGCGCTTATCCCATTCCCGGTCAAGCCGGTGCAGGTAGACGTTGCACATGACGGGGCTGATCACCCCGCCCTG
>NZ_RPFW01000080.1 GCF_007827045.1 Trebonia kvetii | reverse complement strand
CCCCCGGTTCCCCGGGCGGTGCCGCTGACGCAGGCTAGCGCAGATAGCGGAGGACGCGTGGAAGAGGTGACCGGCGAGCCGCTCTACCGCGACCGGGTATGCGGCATCGACATCGGCAAGGCCCAGACGGCGGCGACGATCCGGGTGCCGTCGGACCGGGATCCGTCCCGGCGGGCCGCCGAGACCCGCATGTTCGGCACCACGAAGCGGGAGGTGCTGGCGCTGGCGGACTGGCTGCGCTGCTGGCAGGTCCCC
>NZ_RPFW01000079.1 GCF_007827045.1 Trebonia kvetii | reverse complement strand
ACCCGTTCGCCACTAGGTGCAAGCACCTCGTTCGACTTGCATGTGTTAAGCACGCCGCCAGCGTTCGTCCTGAGCCAGAATCAAACTCTCCGTTGAATGACTGACACCAGCCAGACCCGAAGGCCCAGCCGGAAAACAGAAACCCAACCATGAGCAAATCATGGCTAATATCCGTGGAACCAGTCACAAAGACCAGCCCCGACGGGGGTTTGTACATATATCATGCACTGGCTTTTAGCACGCTGTTGAGTTCTC
>NZ_RPFW01000007.1 GCF_007827045.1 Trebonia kvetii | reverse complement strand
CATCTCTCGCAGAACGGTGCAAACCGGGCGATCCTGGCAGGGGTGGTCCATCAACTGGCAACCGGGGTGGTCCCATCCCCGTGGCAATAACCCTCGGCAGGTGGTCCCATGCTCATGGCAGATGACATCCTGCGACGCCTGCCAGGCCACTCGCAGGACGCTGCCGTCCTCAATGAAGTCCTCCTTGCACACCGCGAGGGCCTCTTCGATACGCAGACCGCAACCTCGCATCAGCCAGACGCAAAGCCCAGCGCCATCCACGACGCGCTTGGTGCCGGGGTTGACGCCACCATCGGCGACGAACTTGACCTGCTCGTACCTAGGGAAGACGAAGCTCTTCCTCGAGTACCTGCCGTAGTCGGCAAGTTCGATTCCTTCGAGGCGGTGCCTGGTGAGCTTGCCGGACTTCACCGCCTCGTCACATGTGCCAACGATGACGTGCCGCGCGTGCTGTCGTGGCGTGTTGCTCAGGTGCTTCATGGTGACCGCGAGGAGGTCTTGCACCGCATCGCGGGCGTTGGCCACCTGGGCCAGCGTCATCTTGCCAAAGACGGGCCTAACGTGCTTCTGGTAGACGCTGCGGTAGGCCGATCTGCTGTTGTTAGTGATCGGCAGACGCGCGATGTACGCCTCCGCCGCTTCCCCGAAGTTCTGCTTGCCGCTGCGCCCATGGTCGGCAAAGGTGATGTCTCCCGCCCGCTTGTCGAGGGCGAGCTTGAGTTGGAAGTCTTCGGCGAGCTTCTTACCGCTGCCGGAGCTCACCCGGCCGGTCGTCCTGTTCCGGGTGTCCTTGAACGACTTCTCAGCCTGTCTGTCGTTCACCCAGTAGCGCAGAGTCCAGGCGTGCGGACACTTCTCGATGGTGCTTGGCGGGCACGTATGCTGGCAGGTGCCAGTAGCGCACTTCCTGACCGACCCCGGACGGTGGTTCGACATGTCGCACTTCTTGAGGATCACACCTGCTCGGTTAACCGCAAGTGCCATGCTGCTCGCCTTCTCTGACTTTTCCCTGACTTAGACGAGGGTCACAGGTCCAATACCTGCGACAATAGATAGGTTAGATCACATGCCTGAGTTCATTTACAGCCTGCGCGGCGTCCGCAAGGCGCACGGTGACAAGGTCGTACTCGACAATGTCACGCTGAGCTTTCTCCCCGGGGCGAAGATCGGCGTCGTGGGCCCGAACGGCACCGGCAAGTCCACCCTGCTGAAGATCATGGCGGGATTGGAGCAGGCCTCCAACGGCGAGGCCCGCCTGATGCCCGGGTTCACCGTCGGCATCCTTGCCCAGGAACCGAAGCTCAACGAGGACAAGACGGTTCTCGGCAACGTCGAGGAGGGCGTCGCCGAGACGAAGAGGCTGCTCGACGAGTACAACGAGATCGCCGAGAAGCTGGGAGAAGACTACACCGACGAGCTGATGGAGCAGATGAGCAAGCTCCAGGAGCAGATCGAGCACAAGGACGCCTGGGACCTGGACAGCCAGCTCGAGCAGGCGATGGACGCGCTGCGCTGCCCGCCGCCCGACGCCGACGTGAAGACTCTCTCCGGAGGGGAGCGCAGGCGCGTCGCCCTCTGCAAGCTGCTGCTGCAGCAGCCCGACCTGCTGCTGCTCGACGAGCCCACCAACCACCTCGACGCGGAGAGCGTCCTGTGGCTTGAGCAGCACCTGGAGAAGTACGCCGGCACGGTGGTCGCGGTCACTCACGACCGGTACTTCATGGAGAACGTCGCCCAGTGGATCCTCGAGCTCGACCGCGGCCACGCCTACCCTTACGAGGGCAACTACTCCACTTACCTGGAGACGAAGGCCACCCGCCTCAAGGTCGAGGGCGCCAAGGACGCCAAGATGCGCAAACGCCTCGACGATGAACTGCAGTGGGTCAGGTCAAGTGCCCGGGCCCGCCAGACCAAGTCGCGTGCGCGGCTCGAGCGGTACGAGGAGATGGCCGCCGAGGCGGACAAGAACAAGAAGCTCGACTTCGAGGAGATCCAGATCCCGCCGGGCCCGCGGCTCGGCAACACGGTGGTCGAGGTCGAGCACCTGGTCAAGGGCTTCGACGACCGCGTGCTCTACGACGACCTGAGCTTCACCCTGCCGCGCAACGGCATCGTCGGCGTCATCGGCCCGAACGGCGTCGGCAAGACCACGCTGTTCAAGATGATCGTCGGCGAGGAGAAGCCGGACAGCGGCAGCATCCGCGTCGGCGACACGGTGAAGATCTCCTACTCCGACCAGAACCGCGCCCGCATCGACCCGAAGAAGAACGTCTGGGAGGCGATCTCCGACGGCGAGACGTTCATCCACGTCGGCAACGTGGAGTTCCCCAGCCGTGCCTACGTTGCGGCGTTCGGCTTCAAGGGCTCGGACCAGCAGAAGCCGGCCGGCGTGATGTCCGGCGGTGAGCGCAACCGGATGAACCTCGCGCTCACCCTCAAGCAGGGCGGCAACCTGCTGCTGCTCGACGAGCCGACCAACGACCTGGACGTGGAGACCCTCGGCAGCCTGGAGAACGCGCTGCTCGAGTTCCCCGGCTGCGCGGTCATCACCTCCCACGACCGCTGGTTCCTCGACCGGATCGCGACGCACATCCTCGCCTGGGAGGGCGGCGCGAACTGGTTCTGGTACGAGGGCAACTTCGAGGCCTACGAGAAGAACAAGATCGAGCGCCTCGGCGCCGAGGCGGCCCGCCCGCACCGCGTCACCTACCGCAAGCTCACCCGCGGCTAAGGTCCGCACCGCAGGCGGCCGAGAGCACAGCCGGCCGGCGTATCCGATGGGCTGCCGCTCAGTGAGCGGCAGCCCATCGGCAGCACACCGAACGGTCGAGTGTTTCACGCCCCCGCATCCGCCGCGGCCTTCCGTGCGCGGAACAGCAGCGTGTGCCCGACCACGAACATGATGTCGGTGAACCCGATCGTTTGCAGCCGGGTGAGGAACGCGGCGGGTTCCACCGGGTTGTAGACATCGCCCTCGTGGAACTGGTGCAGCCGGTCGCTCCAGCATGGTGTCGCCGAGGTCGACGCCGTGCGTGACGACGGGCAGGACTTCCTCGTGCAGGAACGCGGCCCACTCGGCCGTCCCGAGCAGCTCACCGTGGCTCTTATTCACAGCACGAGGCTAATTGACCAGGCCATCGCTCCCTAGGGCGCAAGCCGCCACCTTGTGTCGCGATTCGGCCATCTGCGGCGCCGCCACCGCGGGTCGAGCGTCCGCGCCCGTCGCTACGAGGTCAGCCGCGCGCACGCTTCCGTCGCGATGACGGCGGCGAGCTGAGCGGACAGCGGTACCCGCCCGGTCGCCTGCTTGTGCCAGTCCGGCCCGGCGAGTAGGTCATCCTCGTGCAGCGCCCGCGCCCATAGAGTGTCGCAGCCGGCGAAGAGATGAGCCCGCACCCGTTCGGAGTCGTCGGTGCCCGCGCCAGCCGACAGGGCGAGCCGCGCCGCATAGCGGTACCAGACGCCCTTGAAAAGCGGTACGTCGCCGCCGTCGCCGCGGTCGTCGGGCACGCCGTCGACGGCAAGCTCGGTGAAGGCGGCTCGCTCGGTGGCGAAGGCGCGCGCGGTCAGCTCGGTGCGCCCGACGGCCGCGAGCTCGGCGCACGCACCGATGTACAGCCCCTGGTTGTAGCTGAACTTCCAGTCATCGATCTGGCCGTCGTCCTTGCGGTTGATGCCGTCCTCGATGAACCCGTCAGGGCGGCGCAGCGTCGCGTCCAGCCAGTCGAAGGCTCGCGCCGACCAGTCCAGGTACTCCGCCTGGCCGGTGCGCCGGTAGAGACGGGTGCCGAGGATGACGAAGGTGCCGTTGGACGGCGTGTTCTTGTAATGGAGCTGCTGCTTGCGCCAGGCGATGCCGCCGCCCGCCGCGTCATTCCAGCCATGGTCGCGCAGGTGATGCCACAGCGCGGCCGCCGCCTGCCGGTACCGGTCGGACCCGGTGAGATCGGCGAGCCGGAGGGCGGCGATGCCCATCCAGCCCATGTCGTCGAAGTAGTCGTTGAACAGCGAGCGTCCGTTGCGCCACACCACGTACCGGAAGATCCGCTCCGCCTGCTCGAGCCGGCGCCGCGAGCCGTCGCGCTCGCAGGCGTCAAGGCGGGCCTCGATGGCGTGCGCCAGCCACCAGTAGTTCAGGGACTTGAAGTCCGTCACGGCGGCCGGATGCCAGTTGCGCAGCGGCCTGGCCCACGGCAGCCGCAGACGCGGGCCGAAGTAGCGGCTCAGGCTCTCCTGGAGCCGTTCCGCACGCTGCGGCCACGTCTGGTCCATGACCGGCACCCGGCGGCGGCCCTCAGGCCGGAGTGATGCCCAGGTCGCCCCGGCCCGCCGGGCCAGGCGCGTCCTGCGGCGCCACGTTGACAAGCGAGTGGGCGGCCATCACCAGGTAGTCCCAGAGCTGCGCGTCAAGCGCCGGATCCAGGTCAAGTTCGTCGAGTGCCGTCCGCATGTGCTTGAGCCACCGGTCGCGCTCGGTCTCGCCGATGTGGAACCGCACGTGCCGCATGCGCAGCCGCGGGTGCCCGCGCAGCTCGTTGTAGGTCGCGGGCCCGCCCCAGTACTGGATGAGGAAGAGCCGCAGGTGCTCCTCGGCGGGTCCCAGGTCCTTCGCCGGGTAGACGGCAAGCAGCACGGGATCGTCCGCGACCTCCTGGTAGAACCGGCGCACCAGCCTGGTGAACGTCTCTTCGCCGCCGACCGCCTCGTAGAGGCTGACCGGGCGTCCCCTGTCGTTGCTCATACCGTCCTCGCTCATGACGCTGCCAGCCTAGTCGCACGAGCACCTCAGGTCTGCGGCGGTTCTTCCGTGGCGGCGGCCGGGACTGACCTCAGGACGGCCGCCCCTGCTCACTCGTCCCTGATCAGGGTCACCGCCATGGTGGGCTTCTCGGCCGGCGGCGGCACGATGCCTGCTTCCTTCAGCGCTCGCTTCACCCGGGCGCGCATCTCCCGCTCGACCTCCCACTGGCGCAGCGGTGCCGTCTTCACCACCATCCGCATGGTGACCTCGGTGCTGGAGAGCGCCTGCGCGCCCCACACCTCGGGGGCCTCGAGCATGACCGCGCGCCAGATGGGCTCGTTCCACATCTCGTCGCCGGTCCGCGCGAGCAGGTGCCTGATCGTCGCCAGGTCGGCCGCGAAGGGTACCGGGAAGTCAATCACCGCCCGGGCCCACCCCTGTGACTCGTTGCCGACCGTGTCGATGGTGCCGTTGCGGATGTGCCACACGATTCCGTTGACGTCCCGCATGCGGGTGACCCGCAGCGTGACGGTCTCCACCGTTCCCGTCGCGTTCCCGACCGTGATCACGTCGCCCACCCCGTACTGGTCCTCGACGAGCATGAAGATCCCGGACAGGTAGTCGCGCACCAGGCTCTGCGCGCCGAAGCCGATCGCGACGCCGACCACGCCCGCGCTGGCCAGCAGCGGCGCGAGATTGATGCCGAGGTCGCCGAGTATTACGAAGCCGGCGATGGAGAAGATCGTGATCGACGCGATGCTGCGCAAGATCGCGCCGAGCGCCCGCACCCGCTGCTTGCGGCGTTCGTCGACGATGGCCGCCTCCGCCTGGGCGGCCGCGCCGTTGATCTCGCCCTGGCTGGCGCCGCCGGCTGCGTCGGCTCCGGCGAGCGCCGGTGCGTCGGAGAGCTGCGCGGCGGACGACGAGTCCGCCACCGCGGCCTGCGCGGCCGCGGCGTCGGCCGCCATCGAGTCGTCGGAGGCGCTGCGCCGCCGCCGCGCGCGGCCTGCGGAGCCGTTCCGTCCGTTTCCCGGCCTGCTCGGCACGAACCGCGAGTTCGCCATGCTGCCGCGCCATTGCGACAGCAGCGACGATGTGGCCCGCTCCGTCAGCCGGTTGATCACCCGGTGCACGATGAACTGGATGAGGAACGCGAGCAGCACCACGAACAGCACTTTAAGCAGCAGGTGCACCGGGCCGGCCAGGAAGCTGTTGGTGACCGCGGCGGCCTGTCCGTCGTGCGTGATGTTCCAGACCAGCCGGCAGGCCAGTCCCGGGTTGCTGCCGCAACTGCCAACCAGCGTGTCCGGCACGTTGTCCGCACCGAAGATCGACACCTGGACTTGCCCCAACACGACGAACCTCCTGTGATCCTGCGAGCGGAATCCGACCCTTCGTCTCCCCGAGAGGATAGGCGGCTGCCCGCGCCGGGGTGAGCGCTACGCCGCGAGGCATGACCAGGATCACCCGCGACGCGAGCGGATCGCTGAGCAGAAAACCGCGGGCCAGGCCTCTCGTCAGGTCGGCGGCAGCCCCGTCTCCCGCGCGACGAACGCCAGGCAGTCGCCGGACAGCGCCGCGGACAGCGACACCGCGCGCTGCGAGTGGCCCACCTGGCCCTCGGCGCGCAGGAGCACCGGACGGCCGGACGAGGTCGCGTGCTGCAGCGCCGCACACATCTTGTACGCGTGCATCGGGTCGACGCGCGAGTCGTTGGTGAAGACGGTGAACAGCACCGCCGGGTAAGCGACGCCGTCCCGCACCCGGTGGTAGGGCGAGTAGCCGAGCAGCCAGGCAAGCTCCTCCGGCTTGGCCGCGGAGCCGTACTCGACGTTCCAGGTCTCGCCGATCTTGAACCGCTCGTAGCGCACCATGTCGAGCAGCGGCGCCGAGCACACAGCGGCGGTGAACAGGTCGGGCCGCTGGGTGACGGCCGCGCCGACGAGCAGCCCGCCGTTGGATCCGCCCCACACCGCGAGCCGCTCCGGCGTGGTGACCCCGGTCTCGATCAGGTACTCGGCCGCGGCGTGGAAGTCGTCGAACACGTTCTGCTTGCGGTCGAGCATCCCGGCGCGATGCCACTCCTCGCCCTCCTCGCTGCCGCCGCGCAGCCCGGCGACCGCGTACACACCGCCCGCCTCAACCCAGGCGAGGATGCTCGCCGAGTATCCGGGCGTCTGGCTGATGTCGAAGCCGCCGTAGCCGTACAGGATGCACGACCTTTCTCCCGAACGGTTCCCTGTTACACCGGCCGGCTCGATGATCACCATCCGGACCGGCGTGCCGTCCGCGGAGTAGTACGTGACCTGCGACGCGGTAACCGCCGGCGGATTGTCGGCAGCCCCGGGCGATGCCGCCCAGGTGTCCACCGCGCCGGTCGCCGCGTCGTAGCGGAGTATCACCGGGGGCGTGGTGTAGTCGGTGTAGCCGAACCACGCCTCGTGCCCGCCCTCGGGTCGTTCCGCGACGCCGCCGACGGTGCCGATACCCGGCAGGGCGAGCGCGGACACCTGCTCCCCGGTGGCCAGGTCGTGCACCGTGACCTCGCTGACCGCATGCCTGGTCCGCGACACCACGAGCACCGGGCGGTCCAGGCCCTCATCGAGAATCGCGAAGCTGCGCAGCACCGCCGACGGGTCCTCGGGGACCAGGTCGACCCAGCTTTCCGGTCCCGGCGTGAACGGGTCGGCGACACAGATCCTGCCGCGCGGCGCGGCGAGGTCGGTGAGCACGTACAGCTTGCCGTCCCTGCCGACGCGCGGCGTGGCCATCGCGTCGAGCCCGGTCATCAGCGGGATGAGTACCGGCGCCGCCGGGTCGCTCGCGGTCAGGCTGGCGATCCAGATGTCTTCGCGGGGCGCGGTGCCGACCGAGGCGGACACGAGCAGCCAGCTGCCGTCCCTGCTGACGCTGACGCCGAAGTAGGTCTTCTTGTCCCTGCCCTCGCCGAAGATCAGCGTGTCCGCCTCCGGCGGCGTGCCGACCACGTGCAGGTACACTCGCCGGTGGTACTGCGTCTCACCCTCGGGCACCGCCTCTGGTGCGAGCCGCCGCGTGTAATAGAACGCCTTGCCGCCTGGCAGCCAGGCCACGCCGGAGTAGCGGCACCGGTCGATGGGACCGTCCACCACCTCCCCGGTCGCGACGTCCATCACCCGCAGCAGCGCCTCCTCGTCCCCTCCGTGGGAGAGCTGGTAGGCCAGTAGGCGGCCCTCCTTGTCCGGCGACCAGGCGTCAAGCGTGGTCCGCCCGGTGGCGTCGATAACCGACGGGTCGACGAGCACCCGCCCCGTGTCGTCCGGTGCAGTGCCGTCGTGGACATAGAGCACGGCGTGTTCCTGGTCCGGGTCGCGCCTGGTGTAGAACCGCGTGCCGCCGCGCCACGCCGGCAGGCCGACCGCGCCGACGCGCAGCAGCTCGCGCACCCGCGCGGTGAACTCCGCCGTGCGCGGCAGTCCGTCGCGGCTCGCCGCCCACAGTTCCCCTTCGGCGCCGAGCCAGCGCTGTGACTGCGGGCTTTCCGTGTCCTCCAGCCAGCGGTACGGATCAGCGACCTGATGACCGAACAGGTCTTCGACAAGATCGAGCCGGGTTGCCTCCGGGTAGCCAGCCGCCGGGTCCTGGACGCGCACTGAAGCCATAACCGCACCTTAACCGCTGCTCGTTACCATCCATTAACCAAGAATCCACGAATCGCCTTGTACTCTAGACCTAGTAACGGAGGCACGTGGCTTAGGTCACGCCGGGACCAGCCAGGCCCGGCGGTGTGAGCGGCGCCTCACGACGGTACCTGCGGAGGTGCCAGTGCGACGCGTGCTGCTGCTTAACGTTACCTACGAGCCACTTACCACCGTCGGTCTCCGGCGGGCCGTCTGCCTTGTCCTCGGCGAGAAGGCAGAGATCGTTCATCACGACTCCGGCGGGCGCATGCTGCACGCCGCCACGGTGCAAGTGGTCACCCCGTCCGTCATCAGGCTTCGCAGGTACATACGCATCCCGCAGCGCAACCGGGTCCCGCTGACCAGGGCGGCGCTGATGCGTCGAGATAACTACCGCTGCGCCTACTGCGGCCGGCACGGCGAGACGATTGACCACGTGATCCCGCGCAGCCGTGGCGGCACGCACGCCTGGGAGAACTGCGTCGCCGCTTGCCAGATGTGCAATCACCGCAAGGCCGACCGCCTGCTATCAGAACTCGGCTGGACCCTTCCCGTTGCGCCCGGTGTCCCGAAAGGAGCGCACTGGCGCCTCATCGGTGCTGAATTTGACGGTGACCCCCAGTGGGAGGCCTACCTGCGTACGTCGGCGGCCTTATTCGCTTGGCGGACACGCCACCGCGCGCCGGTGAGGTAACCAGGCGCGCGGCGGCCTGTCTGAGCCGGGAATGCCGGTCAGGCGTGGCGCTGGCCGGTGACGTCGTACAGGTGGTGCACGGGGTCGTGGATGAAGTAGCGGGCGAACGTTTCGATCGTGAACGCCGCGCCGTCGCTGCGGCGGCCAGGGCGCTCCCAGAGGGGGCCGGTGACGGTGCGGAAGCGGGCCGCGATGGCCCGCGCCGCTGAGTCGAGTTCGCCGGACACCATGGCCGGGTCCTGAGTGTCGTAGCGGTCCGCGACCGCGGTGTCATCCTGATTCCAGTTCGGGTAGAGCGGGTCGTCCTCGGTCAGCATCAGCACGAGCCGGTAGTCGTACAGCCGCAGCACGTCGCGCACGTGGCAGCCGTATTCGAGCGCGGACCACTTGCCGGGCTCCGGCCGCCGCACCGCGTCCGGCGCGGCAAGCGGTGCGTGCCAGGCCTCCGCGTTGGCCAGGATCATCGCCGGGATGTCCTCGCGGGCGACGGTGGTCGTGTCAAGCCCGCACTCCGGGCACGGACGCCGCAGCACCCATGTCCAGTCCTTCTCATCAGGAACGATCGTCACGCCCTCAACCCTAAACGGCGGCAGGTAACCCATCGACGGCGCATGACACAGAGACCCCGCCGCGCGGCGCCATGGGCCACATTGATCCGGAAAGGAAATGCGTTAAGAAAGCCTCTTCCTGGATATTGATGCCGGTGATATAAACACATCAATGCGCGCGCATGCTGTAATCGGTCGGACACTTGGAGTAGTCAGTGCGTCCATCACGCATGCTCGCCGTTGGCGTGCCCGCGCTCGCCGCGGGGCTCACCGCCGCCCTCATCGGCGCGGGAATACCAGCACAAGCCGCCGCGGCCGTCAATTACGTCGCCCTCGGCGACTCCTATTCATCGGGGGTCGGCGCGGGCGGTGCAACCGGATCCTGCGCTCAGAGTCCGCACGCCTATCCGGAGCTGTGGGCCGCGGCAAATCCCGTCGCGTCGTTCAAATTCGCCGCGTGCTCGGGCGCACGGGCCGCCGATGTCATCAATAATCAGCTGTCGTCACTCAGCGCATCGACAACGCTGGTGAGCATAACCATCGGCGGCAACGACGTCGGCTTTTCCTCGATCATGCAATCCTGCGTACGCGACTCGACAAGCGCCTGTGAAAGCGCCGTCGCCGCGGCCGAGAAAATCGCGAGCACCACGCTCCCCGGCCAGCTCAACACCGTACTGGCCGGCATTCGCGCACAGGCGCCCAACGCGAAGGTCGTCGTCCTCGACTATCCGGACTTCTACGACCTCGGCGCCTGGTTCTGCATCGGCCTGTCCAGCGCCGACCACCAGGCACTCGACACTGGCGTCGACATCCTGGACGGCGTGATCAAGAAAGCGGCGCTGGCGAACGGCGATGCGTTCGCCGACGTCCGCTCCGCCTTCTCCGGCCACGAACTGTGCGACTGGGGCGCCTGGCTGCACTCGGTCACCTGGCCGATCGGCAACTCCTACCACCCGACCGCGTCCGGCCACCAGGACGGCTACCTTCCGGTGTTCAGCGCCGCGGCAAGCAAGGCCGGCCTGTAAGGCCGGCGATACGCGGTGGCCCGTGATGATCGGCGGCCCGTGCCAGTTCACGCAGTGCTAGTTCACGCACAGGCAGAACGGGTGCCCCGCCGGGTCGAGAAACACCCGGAAGGTCGTGCCTGGCTGGTACTCGTGCTTGACGGCGCCGAGCTCGAGCACCGCCGCCTCGGCGGCGTCGAGGTTGTCGACGATCACGTCGAGGTGCATCTGCTGCGGCACCTGCTGGTCGGGCCAGACGGGCGGCGTGTATCCCTCCTTCACCGCCTGGAACGAGATGCAGTTGCCGTTGTCCGCGCGGATCTGGCCCCAATCAGGCGAGGACTCCTCGACCTTCCAGTCAAGGAGCGCGCCGTAGAAGGCTGCGAGCGCCGCTGGGTCGGGACAGTCGATGACGAAGCTTGGGTAGCGTGCGATAGCCATGCCAGGCACGCTATGCCCGGTCCCTGACGTTCTACGTCCGGGATCACACTAGGCGTGGCTGGCGTCGCCGTCCGGCTGCGAGGCGGCGGCGGCCAGCTTCCGCAGCCGTGCCGCCTCGCTTGGCAGCAGGTTCGGGTCGGTGAGCCGCATCCGGATCGCTGTCGTCCGCCAGGTCTCGTTGAGCGGCCCGGCGGCGCGGACGAATGACCGGGCGAACGCCGACTGCAGCGTGCGTGCCATCGCGGCGCGGACGGGCGGCAGCGGAACCTCCGAGAAGCCGACGATGACCCAGGTCAGCGCGACATCGGCGATGGCGGGACCGCGCGCCGCCCCCTCCCAGTCGATGATCATCGGACCGCGTTCGGTGTGGATCACGTTTTGCGGGTGCAGGTCACGGTGGAGCAGCGCGTCGCCGTCGGCCGGCCCGGTCCAGCCGGGCAGCGTCGCGAGTTCGGGAAGGCCGGACAGCGGCACCGCGTGGACCAGTTCATGCAGCCGCGCGAGCAGCCTTGCCTGCGCGTTCACCGTCCACGGCCGGCGCCCAAGGGTGTCGAGCATCGTGGGCCCGGCGGCACGCTCCATCACGATGTCGGCGCCCGACACGTCGAACACCTCGGGCACGGGCACGCCAGACGCGCGTGCCCGCGTCATGATCAGCGCCTCCGCGCCGACTCGTTCCGCATCGCGGGCGTCCCGGTACCGGCGCAGCACCCGGCCGTCTCCGAGGTCATAAACGTCGGCGTTCCTGCCGGCTCCGATAAGCGTGCCCGGCACCGCGGCGGTCATGCTGCCGAGTCTGGCACGGCACGGAGCGCCGGGCTACCGGTTAGCGCGCGAGCACGAGCCCGCGCGCCAGCCGCGCGCCAACCGTGAAACCGCGCGTGTTACTGACCGTGGATGAGCACGCCGCGGATGTTCTTGCCCGCCACCAGGTCGGCGTACCCCTGGTTGACCTGAGACAGGGTGTACCGCGAGGTCACCAGTTCGTCGAGCTTGAGCTGGCCGGCCTGATACAGGTCGAGCATCTTCAGGATGTCGCGCTGCGGGTTGCCCGAGCCGAACAGGCTGCCCTTGATCGTCTTCTCGAACAGCGTCAGCACCGCGCCCGACACGTGGACGGTCAGCTTGGCCGGGTTGGCCAGGCCGGTGACCACCACGACGCCGCCCTTGCCGACCACATCGAAGGCGGCGGAGACGACGTCCTCGTCCACCACGCCCACGGTCACCAGTGCCTTGTCCGCGCCCTGGCCCCTGGTCATCTCCACGACGGCGGCCTGCGCCGCCGTGGCTGACTCGAACGCGTGCGTGGCGCCGAACCGCAGCGCGGTCTCCCGCTTGAACTCAAGCGGGTCCACGACGACCACGTTCTTGGCCCCGGCGTGCATCGCGCCCTGGACGGCGTTGATGCCGATGCCGCCGATGCCGTAGATCACGACGGTGTCGCCGGCCCGGACGTCGCCCGCGTACACCGCGGTGCCCCACCCGGTCGGCACGCCGCAGCCGACAAGCACTGCGGTCTCCAGCGGGAGCGAATCGTCGACCTTGACCACCGAGTGCTGCGAGATGGTGGAGTATTCGGCGAACGTGCCGAGCATGCACATCTGCCCGTAGTCGGTGTCGCCGGAGTGGAAGCGGAAGCTCCCGTCGGGGAACGACCCGTACAGGATGGTGGCGCCCATGTCGCATAGGCTCTGGTGCCCGGTGGCGCAGTAGCGGCAGGCGCCGCAGTTGGGGATGAACGAGCACACGACATGATCGCCAGGCGCCACCTTCGTCACGCCGGGTCCGACCTCCTCGATGATCCCGGCGCCCTCGTGACCGCCGACGATCGGGAACCGGGGCACCAGGTCCCCGTCGGTCAGGTGGAGGTCGGAGTGGCATAGCCCGGCAGCGACGTAGCGGATGAGCACCTCGCCCGGGCCCGGGCCGTCGAGGTCGAGTTCGGTGATCTCGAACGGTGCCTTCACGTCGTGCAGTACAGCGGCCTTGACCTTCATCGCTGGCTAACCTCCTCGTTCGCCTTGCTGTGCTGTCGATTCTCCCCCCGATCCAGCGGGCTTACCAGGCCCGTCGGCGAGACGCCCGCGAAACGCGCGCGCCGACGACAAACGCGACGGCGAATGCGACGGCGAACGCGACGACAAACGCGAGACGTAGAGGCGGTGGCCGATACCTAACTTCCTGCGGGGAGGGGTAACGTTCAGACATGACCACCACCACTGCTGCGCCCTTCGGCCGGCTGATGACGGCCATGATCACTCCGATGACCCACGACGGCGCGGTCGACTACGACGGCGCGGCCACCCTGGCCGCCTACCTCGTGACCGACATGCGCAACGAGGGTCTTGTCGTCAACGGCACCACCGGTGAGGCGCCGACGACGACCGACGAGGAGAAAAAGCGCCTGATCGAGGTGGTCCGCGAGGCCGTCGGCCCGGACGTGAGCATCGTGGCCGGGGTCGGCACGAACATCACCGCCCACACCATTGAACTCGCCAGGCAAGCCGAGTCGGCAGGAGCGGACGGACTGCTCGTCGTCACGCCTTATTACAACAAGCCAGCGCAGGACGCCCTGGCCGCCCACTTCACGGCCGTCGCCGACAGCACCGGCCTGCCGATGCTGATCTACGACATTCCAGGCAGATCAGCCGTCGCGGTAAGCACCGACACGCTGGTCAAGGTCGCGGCGCACCCGCGGATCGTCGGTGTCAAGGACGCCAAGGGCGACCTGGCCGCGACCTCGCAGGTGCTGTCCCGCACCGATCTGGCCTATTACTCGGGCGACGACGCGGTGAACCTTCCGCTGTGGTCGGTCGGCGCGCTCGGCGCGATCAGCGTCACCGGCCATGTGGTCGGCGACCGCATCCACGAGATGCTCGACGCGTTCACCGCGGGCCGTACCGCGGTGGCCACGAAGCTGCACCTGTCCATGCTGCCCGTCAACGTCGGGCTGTTCCGCAACCAGGCGGCCGTGCTGACCAAGGCGGCGCTCGAGATGCTCGGCCTGCCGGGCGGCGGTGTGCGCGGACCGCTGCTCGCCGCCAGCGCGGAAGAACGGCACAAACTCCGGGAGGATCTCATCGCCGGCGGGGTCAAACTTCAGGAGAATGTCGGCGACGGGGCTGCCCGGTGAGCCACCCGCACCCGGAACTGCCACCTCCCCCGGCACTCCCGAGCAACGGCCTGCGCGTCATCGCGCTCGGCGGACTCGGTGAGATCGGCCGGAACATGACCGTCTTCGAGTACCAGGGCCGGCTCCTCATCGTCGACTGCGGCGTGCTGTTCCCCGAGCCGGACCAGCCGGGCGTCGACCTGATCCTGCCGGACTTCCGTTACCTCGAGGACCGGCTCGGCGACGTGGAGGCGCTGGTCCTCACGCACGCGCACGAGGACCACATCGGCGCGGTGCCCTACCTGCTGCGCGAACGCGCCAACATACCGCTCGTCGGGTCGCGGCTGACGCTTGCCCTGGTGAAGTCCAAGCTCACCGAGCACCGCCTCACCCCGGAAGTATCCGAGGTGAAGGAGGGAACGACGCACTCGTTCGGGCCCTTCGATCTTGAGTTCTTCGCGGTGAACCACTCGATTCCCGACGCGCTCGCCGTGGCGATCAAGACCCCGGCCGGCGTGGTATTGCACACCGGCGACTTCAAGATGGACCAGCTGCCGCTCGACGGGCGGCTGACCGACCTGGCCGGGTTCGCGCGGCTGGGCGGCGAGGGCGTCGACCTGCTGCTGTCGGACTCGACCAACGCCGAGGTGCCGGGGATCGTCCGCTCCGAGCGGGACATCGCGCCGGTGCTCGACGAGGTGTTCGCCAACGCGGCGCAACGGATCATCGTGGCCTGCTTCGCCTCGCACGTGCACCGGGTGCAGCAGGTGCTCGACACCGCGGCCAAGCACCGCCGCAAGGTCGCCTTCGTCGGCCGCTCCATGGTCCGCAACATGGGCGTCGCCCGCGACCTTGGCTACCTGCGGGTTCCTGGCGGCATGCTGATCGACCTGCGCGACGCGGAGGAGATGCCGCCCGGCGAGGTGGTGCTGATCTCCACCGGGTCGCAGGGCGAGCCGATGTCCGCGCTGTCCCGGATGGCGGGCAGGGACCACCCGATCCGCATCGCGGCCGGCGACACGGTGATCCTCGCCTCCAGCCTGATCCCAGGCAACGAGACCGCCGTTTACCGGGTGATCAACGGGCTGACCAGGCTCGGCGCCCGCGTGGTGCACAAGGAGTCTTCCCTGGTGCACGTGAGCGGCCACTCGCCGGCCGGCGAGCTGCTCTACGTGCTCAACCTGGTCAAGCCGCGCAACTTCATGCCGGTGCACGGCGAGTGGCGGCACCTGCGGGCGCATGCCAGGCTCGCCAGCCTGACCGGGGTGCCAGACGACCGGATCGTCATCGCCGAGGACGGAGTCGTCGTGGACCTCGTCGACGGCAAGGTCGGCATCTCCGGCGCGGTGGACTGCGGCTACGTCTACGTGGACGGCCTGACCGTCGGCGAGGTGACCGAGTCTCAGCTCAAGGACCGGCGCATCCTCGGCGACGAGGGCTTCATCTCGGTGATCATGGTCCTCGATTCGTCGAGCGGCAAGATCGTCGGCGGCCCGGAGATCCACACCAGGGGATCGGGCATCGACAACGCGGCGTTCTCCACCGACGTGCTGCCCAAGCTGATCGACGCACTCGAGCGCGCGGCGAACGATGGCGTCACCGACACGCACGCGCTGCGCCAGCTGACGCGACGGGTGATCGGCAAGTGGGTGAGCGACAACTACCGTCGCCGCCCGATGATCATCCCGGTGGTCGTCGAGGTCTAAGCCGAGGCCTACGCCGAGCTCTAAGTACCGCTCAGGCCTGAGCGCCGCCACGCGGCGCACTTGGCCTGAGTGTCGACGCCGGTCTTACCAGGCGGGAGCGCCGAAGATGCCGCGGTACTGCGGCCGCGGCCGCTGCCGCATCCGCTCCCGCCAGCCGGCCTTCTTGCCTGCGGTGACCTGGTGCTCTCTGAGGATCTCGCCCGCGTGCCTGGCGATCTCGGCGAGTTCGGCGTGTAGCTTGCGCACCTCGCGTGCGCCCCAGATCGGGGAGCTGAACCGATGGTGGGTAATCGCCGTCACCATGAGAAACCGCGCGTCCGCCGAGTCGACGCGGCCATCCAGCCAGTCAGTTCGCTCCCTCATGCCCATTCCCTGCCCTTGCCCGCGACGCCGCCCGCGACGCTGTCGAAGCCGTAAGAAAGTCGTGTGTAACCTGTCTGAAAACGTAGAAAGGCCGTTCGAAAACGAACGGCTTAGGCGGCCATGGACGAGTCCAGGCCGTCAAAGCACGGTGTGACTGGGTGGCACTGCCCCCGACGCCGGTATCGGCGGACGGCCACCGTCACGAAAGGATAACGCGCGCCAGGCGTCAAGGCATCCCAAACCGGCGCCGTTGAACGGAGTTAATTACCGATGCCCTCGCGGGACATCAGCGCGCTGCCGAGCCGCCGCGCCATGCCGGACGCGAAGAGCACGGCGAGCACCGCCACCGCCAGCCAGACGCCGGCCACGATCGGGAACCAGGCGAAGTCGCCGCTCGGGTACGGCCACACGTTCCGGTAGATCGTGTAGCCGAGGACGACGAGCCCGGCGATCGGAATGATCACCTGCCACATCGGCACCGAAGGCATCGCCCGCTGCACGAACACCAGCAGCGTCATGCCGATGACGGCGAGCACGTAGACCACGAGCAGGATCAGCGTGCCGATCGTCCCTGACCAGAGGAACGCGTTGTGCGCCACGGACGACGGCTGCGTCGACACCGCGACGTAGACCACGTAGATGATGACGGCCATGACCGTCACGAGGCCGGTCGCGTAGGCGGGGGTGCCCCACCGGCTGTGCGCCGCGCCGATGTGCCGCTCGCCGAAGGAGTCTCGCGACATGGCGTAGAACAGCCGTGACGCGCCGACCACGCAGGCCAGGCAGCAGCCGAAGGCGGAGACGGTGGTGCCCGCGGTGATCAGGTCGCCGACCCAGGAGCCGATGTAGGAAGAACCGAGGTCGCCGAGCAGCGACCCCGACGACGCGAACGCGGTCAGCCCCTTGGCCGAGGTGCCGAAGCCCATCACCTCCACGGCGGTGACGACCACGAAGTAGATGCCGCCGAAGATCGCCACGCCCAGGATGGCCCGCGGGATGTCCCGCTTCGGGCGGTGCGCCTCCTCGCCGAGCGTCGCGGACGCCTCGAACCCGGCGAACGACAGGAATCCGAAGACCACGCCGAGGAACAGCGCCGACACCGACGAGCTCGGATCCGGGTCGAACACCGACCAGGTGAACGTCGACCCGCCGGGAGCGGTGTGCGACAGCAGCTTGACGAGCACCACCACGGTGACGATCAGGATCAGCGCGACCGTGCACACCTCCACGATCAGCAGCACGTTGGTGCCGCCGCGTGCGGGCAGCGCGGCGAGCACCAGCGCGAGCGCGAGCGCCACGCCGACGAACAGGATCGGCGCCCAGGCCGGCTGGTTCGTCCAGACGCCGAGCGAGTCGAGCAGCTGGGCGGCGAAGATCCCGGCCGCGCCCGCCGTCGTCACCGCGTAGAACACGTAGGTCCCGGCGAGTCCCCAGCCCGCGATCACCCCGGTCCGCGGCCCGAGTGTCGCGCCGACGAACGCGTACACCGACCCGGCGTGCTGGTAGTACTGGCACAGCCGGACGAACGTGTAGGCCACGAACAGCACGCCGACCGCCGCGATCAGGAACGCGAGCGGCACCGCCCGTCCCGCCCCCGCCGCGCCCTGCGGGTTGATGTTCGCCGCCATCGACGGCGCCATCAGCGCGAGCGACAGGCCCACCGCCTGCCAGACATTAAGGGAGCGCTTGAGCCCCGGTTTGGTCGCGGAGTCCTTCTGGACTGGGGCCGTTGCCATCGCTACCTCCGGGAAGCGTGATCGCTAACAGCAGTTTGCGTGACAAATCCCGATACGGGAAGGGGGAAATGTGACGGGAGTCGCCTCCGGGCCCAAGGGCTACGAACAAGATCATCCCGACTCCCGCTGCCGCAATCGCCGCGTCAAGGCGATGAAAGCGAATACGCGGGCACATCCGGGCCCGCCGCGGTGTTAATAGGGTGACGGGTTCCCTTCCTGGTGGCACCATCGAGGGAACGCACACGAGCTTGGAGGACGATGAGGACAACCTTCGGTGAGCGGTTCGGCACCGCCGGCGATCTGAACAATGCCACGGGCGACTATGACCTCGAGGACCGGCACGCGCTGCGCCGCGTCGCGGGGCTCTCCACGGAACTCACCGACATCACCGAGGTCGAGTACCGTACCCTGCGCCTGGAGCGCGTGGTGCTGATCGGGGTCTGGACGGAAGGCACCCAGGAGAGCGCGGAGAACTCGCTGCTCGAACTGAGCCGGCTCGCCGAGACCGCTGGCTCTGTCGTGCTCGACGGACTGATCCAGCGCCGCGGCCGGGTCGACCCGGCCACCTATGTGGGCGCGGGCAAGGCGAGCGAGCTCGCCGGCATCGTGTCCGCGACCGGAGCCGACACCGTGATCTGCGACGGTGAGCTCAGCCCCAGCCAGCTGCGCCGCCTTGAGGGCGTGGTCAAGGTCAAGGTGATCGACAGGACCGCGCTGATCCTCGACATCTTCGCACAGCACGCGAAGAGCCGCGAGGGCAAGGCCCAGGTAGAGCTCGCTCAGCTCCAGTACATGCTGCCGCGACTGCGCGGCTGGGGTGAGTCGATGTCCAGGCAGGCCGGCGGCCGGGTGGCCGGCGGCGGCGGCATCGGCACCCGCGGTCCCGGTGAGACCAAGATCGAGACCGATCGGCGGCGGATCAGGACGCGGATCTCGAGGCTGCGCGGCGAGATCGCCGGCTTCAAGATCGGCCGGGAGGTGCAGCGCGGCCAACGACGCAGGCACGCCGTCCCTTCCGTAGTCATCGCCGGCTACACCAACGCGGGCAAGTCCAGCCTGCTCAACGCGCTGACCGGTGCGGGCGTGCTGGTGGAGGACGCGCTATTCGCCACCCTCGACCCGTCTGTGCGCCGGGCGAAGACCCCGGGCGGCCGGCCGTTCACGCTGACTGACACGGTCGGGTTCGTCAGGCACCTGCCACACCAGCTGGTGGACGCCTTCAGGTCCACCCTGGAGGAGGCGAAGGACGCCGACCTGATCCTGCACGTGGTCGACGGCTCAGACGCCGACCCGCAGGCGCAGCTGGTGGCCGTGCGCGAGGTTCTCGCGGAGATCGGCGCGCAGAACGTGCCGGAGCTCGTTGTGATCAACAAGATCGACGATGCGGACCCGGTGGCGCTCAAGGCGCTCCAGCTCCGCGAGCGGAACTGCGTGCTCGTCTCGGCGAAGACCGGCGAGGGCCTCGACGGTCTGCGCGCGGTGATCGAGGAGGGGCTGCCCGATCGCGACCACGTGGTCCGGGTGAGCGTCCCCTACAGCCGGGGCGACCTGGTGGCGCGGGCGCACGAGGCAGGCGAGGTGACAAGGACCGAGCACGGGCCGGACGGGACCTTCCTCGAGGCCAGGGTTCCACCGGAGCTCGCCGCCGAGTTGCAGCGCTTCGCAGTGGCCTAGCAGGCGGCATTCTCCCGGGGGGACGACCCCCCATACTGCCCGGTGGGGGTGTGGTTGGCTGCTCCGCGGGAGGCGAACGATTGCCTCCCGCAGGGCGGCCCGCAGGTTACCAGTGAGTAGATAAGGGTTACCTCCGGTTTTCACGAAAGGGCTTGTAAGGGACCCCTTTGGTGCAATACCGTGACGGAACCGATATGTAAGACGGATCGCGCAACTCGGTGCCAATCACACCGGCGTGCGGTCCGTCTGCCCGTAGTTACGGTCAGCGCCGACGTCTTACTCCTCGCATGGCAGGTGGCCGCTCATGATGGCAGGAACCTTCCCTCGTGGTTCCCGGTACGGGTGGGTGACCCCGTGACCGCCCGGCTGCTTACCAGCATCGGCCGGCTGTGGACCGGGTCCGAGATCATCAGCAACGCCGCCATCTTGATCAGCGACGACCGCATCGCCTGGGTAGGGCCGTCCGCCGAGCTGCCGCGCAGCGTTCCCGGCGTCGTCGACGACATCGTCGACGTGGACCTGGTGGAGAACCTGGGCGGCGGCCTGGTGACGCCCGGCCTGATCGACGCGCACACGCACCCCGTCTACGCGGGCAACCGCTACGCGGAACTCGCCATGCGGTCCACCGGCCTGTCGGACGCGGAGATCTCCGCGGCGGGCGGCGGCATCTCCTCCACGATCACCGTGACGAGGGGCACCGACCCCTGGACGCTGTGCAATCACGTCAGGGAGCGGCTAGCCTGCTGGCTGCAGTCGGGGACCACGACGATCGAGGCCAAGACCGGCTACCACCTCACCAGGGACGGCGAGCTCGCCGACGTGCGGATGCTCCGCTCGCTCGAGAACGAGCAGGGCATGCCCCGGGTGCACGTCACGTTCTACGCGGCGCAGACGGTGCCGCCCGAGTACTTCGGCCGCCGCAGCGACTACATCGACGCGGTCTGCTCGTGGTGCGCGGACGCCGCGGCCGTGGGCGCCAACAGCGTCGACGTCAACTGCGAGGACGGCAGGTTCACCGAGGAAGAGGCCCGCTGGATTCTCAACGCGGGCCGCCGCGCGGGGCTGCTGCCCCGGATGCACGCCTCGGGCAACCACCGCGGCGGCGCGGCGCGTGTCGCCGCCGAGCTCGGCTGCGCGTCGGCCGACCTGCTGCACGCGGCGACCGACGAAGACGTCGCGGCGCTGTCCCGCGGCGGTGTGGCCGCCGTCGTCACCCCGGGCTCCGCGCTTCAGGCGGGCACCCGCCCGCCGGTCCGCGCCCTGCTCGACAAGGGCGTACCCGTCGCGCTCGGCTCCGACCACACGCCGGGCGGCGTCGGCATCACCTCGATGCCCCTGGTCATCAGCCTGGCCGTCAACTACCTCGGCATGTCCATCGCCGAGGCGCTGCGCGCCGCCACCCTGGGCGGCGCCTACGCCCTGCGCGCCCCGGACCGCGGCGCCATGGTCCGCGGCCGCCTCGCCGACATCGTCCTCTGGGACGCCGATCACGAGGGCGCCTTCGCCTGGAACTACGGCCTGTCCCCCCGCCGAGTCTGGCGCGGCGGCGACCCGGTCGCTCTCTGACCGATTCTCTTTCCCGCTATCCATCATCTTGCGCTACAGCCGCGGCAATCCTCGGTTCGGCGAAGACAGTGGACGTTTGGGTACATCCCCGTGTACCCAGACGTCCACTGTCTTGCGTTGCGGTCGTCGGCGCGCCGCATCCCGGGGGCGTGGCATGCTTGCTGGCATGGCGAATCTGGTGCCGGTCACGCTTGTCGTGGGCGAGGAAGAGTTTCTCGTCGACCGGGCGGTGCGGGAGGCGCTGGCTCAGGCCAGGGCCGCGCTCGCGGAGTCCGCAGGCGGCAGTGAGGGCGGCGACCTGCACGACCTGGAGGCGTCCGCACTGGGCCACGGAGAGCTGGCGTCGCTGACCTCGCCGAGCCTGTTCGGCGGCGGGGCGACCGTGATCGTCAGGAACGCGCAGCACGCCGCCAAGGAGATCGCCGCCGACCTGACCAAGTACGCCGCCAGCCCGGCGCCCGACGCGGCCGTCATCATCACGCACGCGGGCGGCGCGAAGAACAAGGCGCTCGTCACCGACCTGGCCAAGGCCGGCGCGCGGCAGGTTGACTGCCCGAAGCTGACCCGGCCGAGCGAGCGGACGGACTTCGTCCGCGCCGAGTTCAAGCGGGCCGGCCGCCAGGCCGACTCAGAGGCGGTCCGCGCCCTGCTCGACTCGGTCGGCGGTGACCTGCGCGAGCTCGCCAGCGCCGTCAGCCAGCTCGCCTCGGACACCGAGGGCAGGATCGGCGCGGCCACCGTCGCCAGGTATTACCGCGGCCGCGCGGAGGCGACCGGCTTCAGCGTGGCCGACCACGCCGTCGAGGGCCGGCTCAACGAGGCGCTTGAGCAGCTCCGCTGGGCGCTGTCCACGGGCACCGCCCCGGTCCTGATCACCAGCGCGCTCGCCACCGGAGTGCGGCTGCTCGGCCGGGTCGGCGCCGCGTCGCGCAATGCCAACCCGAACGCCCTGGCCGCCGAGGTCGGCGCGCCGCCGTGGAAGATCGACAGGATCCGCCAGCAGCTGCGCGGCTGGCACCCGGACGGCGTGGCGAGGGCCCTGCAGGCGGTCGCCGAGGCCGATGCCCAGGTCAAGGGCGGCGGCGTCAGCCCCGAATACGCGCTGGAACGTGCCGTCCGCCAGATAGTCGCCTACCGCGCCGCCACGCGCTGAGCGCAGCCGTACACGGGCACGCCAAAACGCCGGGTCGCCATCAGGCGCCCGGCGTGGCGGGGAAGCGAGAGCTTAGGCCGCAGCCAGCTCGGCGAGCCGCTTGGCGATCGCCGACTTGCGGTTCGCGGCCTGGTTCTTGTGGATGACGCCCTTGGACACGGCCTTGTCGAGCTTGCGGGACGCGACGCGCATCGCGTCGGTCGCGGCCTCGACGTTGCCCGAGTCAACGGCCTCGCGGAACTTGCGCACGTGGGTGCGGAGCTCGGACTTGACGGCCTTGTTGCGCTGGTGCGCCTTCTCGTTCGTCTTGATGCGCTTGATCTGCGACTTGATGTTCGCCACGCGAATACGTCCTTTATCGGTTCTGAAGTCTGCTTGCCCGCCCAGGGAACGGCCTGCCCGCCCGGAGCGGCAGCATGAGAAGTGGGCGCGAACATGAAGGATAGCCGAAGCCGCGCCGCTACCTCAAACCAACCCATGCATCCAGGCACGACGAATGGCGGCTGCCGCTTTCACCGTCGGTACCCGGGAGCATCGCGCGAGGACCGCGCCTGGGTCACTGTACCCTGATCATGGAGGACACCCGCGTGCCAGGCAACGCCCCGCGAAGGTCCCGCCCACCCCGCGCAGTAGGCAGCAAACTCGCACGTTCATGGAAGCATGGTGGCAATGAGCGATCCGGTCCCGGCCAAGGACCAGGCCAAGGAGCAGGCCAAGGCCCAGGGCAAGGCCCCGGCGCTGGCCAGCACCGCCAAGGCCCCGGCACCGGCCAGCACCGACCAGGCCGTGATCCGCAACTTCTGCATCATCGCTCACATCGACCACGGCAAGTCAACGCTTGCCGACCGGATGCTGCAGCTGACCGGGATCGTGGACGCCAGGCAGATGCGCGCGCAGTACCTGGACCGGATGGACATCGAGCGCGAGCGCGGCATCACGATCAAAAGCCAGGCGGTGCGGCTGCCCTGGCAGAAGGACGGCGTCCACCACGTCCTGAACATGATCGACACCCCCGGCCACGTCGACTTCACCTACGAGGTGAGCAGGTCACTTGAAGCCTGCGAGGGCGCCGTCCTCCTCGTCGACGCCGCCCAGGGCATCGAGGCGCAGACGCTGGCCAACCTCTACCTGGCCATCAACGCGGACCTCAAGATCATCCCGGTGCTCAACAAGATCGACCTGCCAGCCGCGCAGCCCGAGCGCTACGCGCAGGAGCTGAGCGCCATCATCGGCTGCGATCCGAGCGAGGTGCTCAAGGTCTCCGCGAAGACCGGGGAGGGCGTCAAGGAGCTGCTCGACACCATCGTCGAGCAGATCCCGCACCCCACGGGCGACCCCAATGCCCCGGCCCGCGCGCTTATCTTCGACTCCGTCTACGACACCTACCGGGGCGTCGTCTCCTACGTGCGCGTCGTCGACGGCAAGTTTTCCAGGCGTGAGCGGATGCTGATGATGTCCACCCAGGCCGTCCACGAGACCCTGGAACTCGGCGTGATCAGCCCTGAGCCGATACCGTCCGACGGCCTCGGCGCCGGCGAGGTGGGCTATTTCATCTCCGGCGTTAAGGACGTCCGCCAGGCCCGCGTCGGCGACACGATCACCACGACAAGCAATAAAGCAAGCGAACCGCTGGCCGGCTACGACCACCCCAAGCCGATGGTCTTCTCCGGCCTCTACCCGGTCGACGGAGACGAGTACCCGGAGCTGCGCGACGCCCTGGACAAGCTGCAACTCAACGATGCGGCGCTGGTCTACGAGCCCGAGACGAGCACCGCGCTCGGCTTCGGCTTCCGCTGCGGCTTCCTCGGCCTGCTGCACATGGAGATCGTCAGGGAGCGGCTCGAGCGCGAGTTCGACCTGAGCCTCATCTCCACCGCGCCGAACGTCGTCTACCGCGTCGTCATGGAAAGCGGCCTTGAGCTCAAGGTGACCAACCCGAGCGACTTCCCCGGCGGCATCGACGGCTTCGGCGCACCGCAAGGGCCCAAGGGCAACACCGGCGGCAAGATCAAGGAAGTCTACGAGCCCATCGTTAGGGTCACGATCATCTCGCCGTCCGACTACATCGGCACGATCATGGAGCTGTGCCAGTCGCGGCGCGGCATTCTCAAGGGCATGGACTACCTGTCCACCGACCGGGTCGAGATCCGTTACACGATGCCGCTCGCGGAGATCATCTTCGACTTCTTCGACCAGCTCAAGTCCCGGACCAGGGGCTACGCGAGCCTCGACTACGAGCCGGACGGCGAGCAGGTCGCCAACCTCGTCAAGGTGGACATCCTGCTCCAGGGCCAGCCGGTGGACGCGTTCAGCCAGATCGTGCACGCGGACAGCGCCCGCGAGTACGGCCTGTCGATGACGGCCAAGCTCAAGGAGCTCATCCCGAGGCAGCAGTTCGAGGTGCCGATCCAGGCGGCGGTGGGATCACGGATCATCGCCAGGGAGAACATCCGCGCGCTCCGCAAGGACGTCCTGGCCAAGTGCTACGGCGGTGACATCACCCGCAAGCGCAAGCTGCTTGAGAAGCAGAAGGAAGGCAAGAAGCGGATGAAGACCATCGGCCGCGTCGAGGTCCCCCAGGAAGCCTTCGTGGCCGCCCTGTCCACCACCCAGCCAGACAAGACCTCGAAATAGCATCAGCTCTCCAGCCCTCGTCCGGCCGTAAGGCCGGACATCGGGGGGTACGGGGGGTCGTCCCCCCGGGAGATACTCAGCTAGCTAGCGCGCGATACGATGGCGCCCTTTGCATCGCGCGCTAGCTAGCTGTGCGCTATCCCGAACAAGAGGATTAGCACCCAAAGCGAGACCCACAGGTAGCCGAGGACGAGGCCGGCGATGGCCATGCCGTCGCCGCGGTCCCCGCTCCGCCTGATCTGCCCGCGCGCCACGTGGCCGAGGATGATAGCGGGGATGCCGCCGAAGAACGGCACGATGCCGCAGACAAGCGAGCCGATCGCGAAGCCGTTGGTGCGCTGGATCATGATCGGCGAGTAGTACGCCTGCTGGTACGGCATCACCTGGGCGGCCGGGGCGCCGGGGCCGGCGGGCAGGTCGGCGACCACCATGTTCAGGTCGCCGTAGGTCCGCGCCGTCAGCGCCCGTGCCGACCGCTCGTCGAACTCACCCTTGGTCAGCCGTCCCTCCATGAAGCCGGCCTTGAGCACGTCCATGGTCCGCTCCCTGTCGGCGGCAGCGGCGAGCATGCCCGGCTGCACGTAGCGCGCGTGCGGGCCGTACGGGTAGGGCGGGTAGACAGGAGGGCCGCTGTACGGCGCTGGCCCGTAGGACGGCGGGCCGTATCCGGCCCGGGCGGCCGGCGGGTGCGGCGTCTGAGGCGGAGGCTGCGGCGACTGGGGCGGCGGCTGATGCGGCTGGTGCGGCTGCATAGGCGTCGTCAGCGGCGTCGTTGGCGGCAACGGCACGTCGTTAGAACTAGGCCCCGGATCTGAAGTCACCAGTACCTCCCGCCGCATTGTTCCGACTACAGCTTATCCTCGGCTCTATGCCAAGAACGCTGCCGGATGGTGAACCGGTTCCCGATGACGGATCTCTGCCACCAAGCGCGATCCAAGGATTCGGTCATCCCCCGTTCGGCGTTTACGTACACGTGCCATTCTGCCGCACTCGCTGCGGCTATTGCGATTTCAACACCTACACCGCCGCCGAGCTCGGCGGCGGCGCGAGCCAGGCCGCCTATCCGGCCCTGATCTCCCAGGAAGTCGATCTGGCAGTCACAGTGCTGCCGTCAACGGCCAACCGCGTCAGCGCCATCTTCTTCGGCGGCGGAACGCCAACCCTGCTCGCGCCGGACGCGATCGGCGGAATTGTCAGGAAAATTGACGATACCTTCGGCCTGGCGGGCGACGCGGAAGTCACCGTGGAGGCGAACCCGGAAACGGTCGGCCCGGCCGAACTGGAATCGCTGCGCGCGAACGGGGTCACCAGGCTCTCGTTCGGTATGCAAAGCGCGGTTCCGCACGTGCTGCGGGTCCTCGACCGCGAACATCAGCCGGGCAGGCCGGTCGATTGCGTGCGCTGGGCCCGCGAGGCGGGCTTCGAGCACGTCAGCCTCGACCTGATCTACGGCACGCCGGGGGAGAGCGACGACGACTGGCGACGGTCGCTGACCGCCGCCGTCGACGCGGGCCCGGACCACATTTCGGCGTACGCGCTGATCGTCGAGGAGGGCACGCGGCTCGCGGCCAAGGTGCGCAGGGGCGAGATCAGCCCGCCGGACGACGACGCGATGGCCGACCGCTACCAGCTGGCCGACGAGTTGCTCGGCGCGGCCGGCTTCACCTGGTACGAGCTGTCCAACTGGGCGACGAGTGACAAGGGTCACTGCCGTCACAACATGCTCTACTGGACCGGCGGCGACTGGTGGGGCTTCGGCCCCGGCGCGCACAGCCACGTGGGCGGCGTCCGCTGGTGGAACGTGAAGCACCCGTCTGCCTACGCGCAGCGGCTGGCCGCGGGCAACTCGCCCGCCGCGGCCCGCGAGCGGCTGACCGCCGCCGAGCAGAAGATGGAGGAGATAATGCTCCGCGCCCGGCTCGCCGAGGGCCTGCCGCTCTCCCTCCTCACCGCGACTGCCCTGGATAACACCGAACGGTTGCTCGATGACTCCCTCATCGACCGCGCCGCCTACGAATCCGGCAGGCTCGTGCTGACGCTGCGCGGCCGCCTCCTCGCCGACGCGGTGATCCGCGACCTGACGTAGGCGGCTACTCGCCGTCCGGCGCGGTCACGAAGTCGATCAGCTCCTCGACCCGGCCGAGCAGCTCCGGCTCCAGGTCCGCGTAGCTGCCGACTGAACGCAGGATGCGGCGCCACGCGGCGGCGACGTCGGCCTGCGACTCGTGCGGCCAGCCGAGCCGGGCGAGCACGCCTTCCTTCCACGAGAGCCCCCGCGGCACGTCCGGCCACGCCTTGATGCCCACGGCGCCGGGCTTGACCGCGGCCCAGATGTCGATGAACGGGTGCCCGACGACGAGCACGTTGGGGTCGTCGCCGACGGCGGCGGCGATCCTGCTTTCCTTGGACCCCTCGACCAGGTGGTCGACAAGCACGCCGAGCCGCCGTCCGTCTTCCGGCTCGAAATCGCGGACGATGGCGGCGAGGTCGTCGACGCCCTCCAGGTACTCCACGACGACGCCGACGTCGCGCAGGTCGTCGCCCCAGATCCGCTCTACGAGCTCAGCGTCGTGCTTGCCCTCGACGTAGATCCTGCTCGCCCTGGCGACCTTGGCCCGCTGCTGCGGCGCCGCGACAGACCCCGACGCGGTGCGGCGGCCGACATTGCCGAGGACCTCCGGCTTCGGCGCCGGCCGGATCAGCGTGACGCGCTTGCCGTCGAGCAGGAACGTGCCGGGCAGCGGGAACACCCGGCGCTTGCCGAACCGGTCCTCGAGCGTCACCGACCCGCGCTCGACCGCGACGACCGCGCCGCAGAACCGTCCCTCGAAGTCCTCGACGACCAGGTCGCGCTCCGCCTCGACCTCGGGAACCGGGCCTTGTCCCGGCTTTGGCCTGCGGTTTTCCGGTGCGAGGATGTCCCGTCCGTACTGCCTGCTGCGCACCGCTGCCGCCTCCTAGTCGTCAGTCTCGTTCGTCTCGTGACTCCCGGTAGCTCACGGCAGAGTAACGCACGCTCCAACGTTCTTGCCGTCAGGAAGCTCTCAAGAGTTAATAGAATTGGCACTCAGGGACAGCGAGTGCCAAGGAGGTGAACACGGTGCTAGACGAGCGCAAGCTGGCGGTACTGCGCGCGATTGTCGAGGACTACGTGTCCACCACCGAGCCGGTGGGATCGAAGTCGCTGGTAGACAGGCACGGTCTCGACGTGTCGCCAGCCACGATCCGCAACGACATGGCCGTGCTCGAGGAGCAGGGCTTCATCGCCCAGCCGCACACGAGCGCGGGCCGCATTCCGACCGACAAGGGCTACCGGCTGTTCGTCGACCGGCTGTCGTCGGTCAAGCCGATGTCGGCGGCCGAACGGCGGGCGATCGAGACGTTCCTGGCAGGCGCCTACAGCCTGGACGAGGTGGTGGCCCGCACGGTGCGCCTGCTCGCCCAGCTGACCAGGCAGGTCGCGGTCGTCCAGTACCCATCGCTGTCCAGGTCGTCGGTGCGGCACATCGAGCTGGTCTCGATCGCGCCCCAGCGGGTGCTGCTTGTGCTGATCACCGACACCGGCCGGGTAGAGCAGGCCGCCGTGGACCTGCCGGACACGGCGGAGCCGGAATCGATCGCACATCTGCGTGCGGTGCTCAACGCATGCCTCGACGGGCATAGGCTTGCCGATGCGGCCGCCACGGTGTCCGGCCTCGCGGACCGCATTCCCGTCCCCGAGCGGGCGAACGCTGGCGCAGTCTTCTCCGTGCTTCTCGACAGCCTCGCCGAGCGGCACGAGGAACGCGTGGTCTTCGCCGGCACCGCCAACCTGGCCGCCCCCGACTTTGGCAAGGGGCTTCGTGACGTCCTCGAAGCACTGGAGGAACAAGTGGTACTGATGCGGCTCCTCGGAGAGGCCGCAAGCCCGTCCGCCCTGACCGTAAGGATCGGCGCGGAGACCGGGCTGCAGGGGACGTCGGTGGTGTCCGCCGCCTACGGTGCGGGCGGGCAGGCCGTGGCCAAGCTCGGCGTGCTCGGGCCGACGAGGATGGACTACCCAGGAACGATGGGGGCAGTGCGTGCGGTGGCACGGTACGTCGGGCAGATTCTCGGGGAGTCATAGTGGCTGAGGACTATTACGCACTGCTCGGGGTCCGCCGCGACGCCTCGCAGACCGAGATCAAGAGCGCGTACCGCCGGCTGGCACGCGAACTGCACCCGGACGTCAACCCGGACCCGGACACGCAGGAGAAGTTCAAGGAGATCACCCAGGCCTACGAGGTCCTCGGTGACGCCGAGAAGCGCCAGATGTACGACCTGGGCGGCGACCCGTTCGCCGCGGCGGGCGCGGGTGCCGGCTTCGGCGGGTTCGGCTCGGCGGCCGGCTTCCCGTTCAGCGACTTCGTCGACGCGGTGTTCGGCGCGACGGGCGCGGGCACCACCCGCGGCCCGCGGTCCAGGGCACGGCGCGGCAGGAACGCCACGATCAGGATCGAGCTCGACCTGTCTGAGTGCGCGTTCGGCGCGACCCGCGAGCTCACTGTGGACACCGCCGTGGTCTGCCCGACCTGTTCAGGCGAGGGCACCGCGCCCGGCACCCACCCGGAGACCTGCCAGGTCTGCTCGGGCCGCGGCGAGATCAGCCAGGTGCGGCGGTCCTTCCTCGGCCAGGTGGTCACCACCCAGGCCTGCCCGAACTGCGGCGGCTTCGGCACGATCCTGCCCCGCCCCTGCCCGGAGTGCGACGGCGACGGCCGGGTGCGCACCAGGCGGACCATGAAGGTCAGGATCCCGGCGGGCGTCGAGGACGGCACGCACATTCAGCTCGCGGGCGAGGGCGAGACGGGCCCGGGCGGCGGCCCGCCCGGCGACCTGTTCCTCGAGGTCGTGCAGCGCCCGCACCCGATCTTCGAACGGCAGGGCGACGACCTGCATTGCACGCTGACGATCCCGATGGTGGCGGCGGCGCTCGGCGCGACCGTCTCCGTGGAGTCGCTCGACGGCCCGAACGACGTGGACATCCGCCCCGGCACCCAGTCCGGCCAGGTCATCCCGCTGTACGGGCTCGGCGTCAAGCACCTCAACGGCACCGGCCGCGGCGACCTAGTGATCCACGTCACCGTAGAGACCCCGAGCCGCCTCGACGCCGAGCAGGAGAAGCTGCTGCGCGACCTGGCCAAGCTCCGCGGTGAGGAGCAGCCCCCCGGCAAATTCCAGCCTGGGCAGCAAGGTTTTTTTTCTAGACTCCGCGACGCATTCAACGGGCGGTTATCCCGGTCTTTGATTCCGAACGGGTTCGCCTGACTCTGGCCCGCCGCGTGACTCTTCATTGCGTGGCGGAGCGGGCGACATTGCTTTGGTCAGTGCTGCCGCTGGCACTGGCGGAGCTAGTCTGGCCGGCATGGAATCGGGTGTGCCGGCGGCGGGGCCGCCGCTGTTTCTTGTGGCGGCGGGGGAGCTGACCGGGCCGGTCGTCATCTTGACTGGCCCTGAGGGGCATCATGCGGCCGTCGTGCGCCGCCTTCGCGTGGGTGAACGCGCGGACGTCACCGACGGGGCGGGGATCCTGGCCGAAGGCGTCGTCACCAGCGTTGGCAAGGATTCGGTCACGCTCGCCGTCAGTGCCCTGCACACGGTCCCGCCGCCTGAGCCGCGCCTCGCGGTGGCCCAGGCGCTGCCCAAGGGCGACAGGGGCGAGCTGGCCGTCGAGCTGATGACCGAGGTCGGCGTGGACGCCATCATTCCCTGGTCCGCCGAGCGGTCGATCACCAGGTGGCAGGCCGAGCGGGGCGAGAAGGCCCTCGGCAAGTGGCGGTCCACCGCGCGCGAGGCGGCCAAGCAGTCCAGGCGTCCGTGGCTTCCCGAGCTAACCGAACTGGCCACGACAGCCGCTCTCGCGAAGCGCGTGGCGGCCGCCGCCCGCGCCATCGTCCTTGAGGCGGACGCCGAATCCAGGCTGCACGAGCTTCCCCTGCCCGAGCGGGGCGAGCTGCTGCTCGTCGTCGGCCCGGAGGGCGGCATCAGCCCGGCCGAACGCGCCGCTCTCCGCGAGGCCGGCGCCATTGAGGCCCGTCTCGGCCCCACCGTGCTCCGCACCTCCACGGCCGGCGCCGCCGCGGCGGCCATCCTGCTCTCCCGGGCCGCCCGCTGGTAGCGCAGCACTCAGCGTCACGCTATTTGAGCCGGCGTTACGAGGACGGCGGGCTCGCCGTCGGGTTGCTGGTGGGCGTCGGCCCAGATGAGCCGTTGGCCGACAGGCTGCCGCTCGAGGTGGTGTCGGACGGGGTGGCCGAGGGGCTGGAGCTGTCGCTGGGCGAGCCCGACTCCGTCGGGGTGGACGAGGAGCTGTCCGTCGGCGTCGAAGTCGGCGTCGAGGTTGTTGCGGTGGCTGTCGGCGAGCTCGTGGGGGTGGGGGACGCCGTCGACGTCCCCGTGTCGGTCGGTGTCGCAGTCGCGGTCGGGGTGCCTGTCGCCGTCGGGCTCGGGGTGCTCGACGGGGCGGTGGACGGGCAGGCCGGTGCCGAATAGTACGGCAGCGCGGACGGGAGCGGGCTTGGCATAAGCGGGCCGGGAGCCTGCGCGCCCTTTGTACCTGAGCCGCCTGCGGAAGTCGTGCCCGACTGGGAGGCAGCAGGAGTCGCGCAAGTCGCGGCGGCGGAGGCGCTCACGGATCCGGCGCTCGACTGCATGGCGCCGCCGGAACTCCCGGTGCTCGAGCCGGCGCCTGGTGTATGGCCTGGGGTCGACGACGTGCTGTCCGTGGTCTGCGTGGCGTTGCCCAGGGCACCACCACCGCCGCCGTTCGGCGCGCTGCCGCCGTTCAGCACTGTCGAGCTCGCCTGGATGATCGCCTGGCGGAAGGGCTGAATGCCGAGGGACACACTCGCGATGACCGCGATTCCTGCCAGCACGACCACCGGCCGCAGCCAGCCGATGTTCCATTGCCGAAGAATCCCGCCCTCGGTTGCCGCGGCGTGCGGGATCAGCTGAATCCGCGGCCACGGAAGGTCCGCGGGCCGGGGGAGCGCCTCCGGCCAGGCCCAGTGACCGCGCCAGGTCCAGTACCTAATCCGCTCTCCGCCCGCGGCGAGCGTGCTCAGCAGCCATGGCCGTGGCGGCCGTCCGCCGATCCGGGTGCGGATGACCTGAAGCCCGTCACTGCCCGGCGTGATCTCGCTGACAGCGGCGGTGAGCGTCTGCCGCAGCGCCTCTTCCAGGCCGTTTTCTGATGCGGTCATGCCCTCACCAGGCCCGCGGGCCGCGTCATGACGTCTCCCGCTCGAGGATTGACTTGAGCGCCGCCATCGCCCGCGCCGTGTGGCTCTTGACGGCTCCCCGGCTGATCCCCATCGCCGCGGCGATGTCCGCCTCGGAGAAGTCCGCGTAGTACCGCAGCACAATGGCCTCCCGCTGCCGGAGCGGGAGCGAGCGCAGCGCCTCGGCCACCGCGGAGCGCTCTAGCAGCGCCATGGCGGCGTGCTCGGCGCTCGGCTCGTCCGGGGCCGGCTTTGGCGCGTGCATGTCCACGACCTTGCGGTGCCGCAGCACCGAGCGCGACCGGTTGACCACTGTCTGCCGGAGGTAGGACAGCGCCTTCTCCGAGTCGCGCAGCCGCCGCCACGCGAGGTGCATCGCCTCGAACGCGTCCTGCACCACTTCCTCGGCCGTCTGCACGTCGTGGACTAGCAGCACTGCGAGCCGGACCAGCTGGTTGTAGTGGCCGTTGTAGATCTCGGTGACGACCTCGGCGGCGTCCCAGACAGCGGATGCCGAGCGCGCCTGAGCGGTGAACGCCTCGGGGGCAAGCACCACCTCTGGCAGCAGCGCATTCGCCGCGAGTGTTTCCGTCACGTCAGTACGACGCGTTACGGCATCCGAAGGTTCACCTGCCACACTGAGGTTTCCGTCGTCCTTCTCCGGCGCGACCGCGACGTCGTCCAGCGCCGGGACAGTGACAGTGTCCACGGGCACGGCGGCGACGGTGTCAGCAGGCACGGCGGCGCCGAGGTACACGGCGCCGGTGACGATGCTCGCCCCGTTCGCGGCGACGGCGCTGTTGGCGACGGTTCCGCTGGACGCCGAAAGCCCGGACGGCGCCGCGGCATCGCCGGGCTCGCCGTTCGGGCAGCCGCCCACCGAGGACTCGTCAATCGTGCCCTCGTCCTGTTCGCCGATCGCGTCATCGATCGGCGCGCTTAGAAACCCGACCACCGCGGGGAGGCGGGCCGTATCAGCACCGCCCAGGAGGTGATCCACCGCCTGGCCGGCCATGCCGCCACCCACGGGCTCACCGGTCACGCCCGCGCCGATTCTCAATCACGGAACGCAACCAATTGCCTCGTTGCACCACGATTCTGCACTGCCCAACCCACATTCGGTAACTCCACCCCAGTAACCGCCGGAGGATTGCGGAAAGACAAGAATATCCGTCCCGCTGGGAGCAGGCAGCACTTATAAGGATCGAATCCGCCCCAGGGAAACCACGAGTAACAGCTACCGGCGAGTAGAAAGTTACAGGTGGGTGAATATTTTGTTTTCAGCGCGAACCTGAAGTCGACGTGAGTCTATATACGCATGTGGCGGCCCTGCTGTCCAGTGCCATCACGCAGAGTGAAGCCTGAGCCTGTCCGCTGCTGAGTCGTCCGGCACGCACGCGAGCGGTGCCTACTATGATCGAGGTGTGCCTGACTGCTTGTTCTGCGGAATCGCTGCCGGACAGATCCCGGCCACGGTAGTGCTTGACGGGAAGCGGATTCTCGCCTTCCGTGACATCAACCCTCAGGCGCCGACGCACGTCTTGGTGGTCCCCAGGGATCATTTCCCCAACGTGGCGGCCCTCGCCGCCGCGGGTGACGGCCAGCTCGACGAGCTCGTCAGCACGGCGCGCGACATCGCGGTCGCCGAGGGCATCGACGCGACCGGCTACCGGGTCGTCTTCAACACCGGCCAGGATGCCGGGCAGACTGTTGAGCACGTGCACGCGCACGTGCTCGGTGGCCGTCCGATGGCCTGGCCGCCCGGCTGACCGGCAGAGCGGGCCGTGGCACCCGCAAGCGGCCGTGACCGGCACCCTCGGCCGCTCCACACACCGCCCGAGGCCAGGCTTATGAGAGCAGTGAATTGACAGATACTCGCAGTGACAGTCCAGGTTCCACGATCCGCATCGTTATTCCGGACGGCCATTCCATGGTGGGCCTGCTCGGGACCAGGGACGAGCTGCTCCATGTCATCGAGCGGGAGTTGTCCGCCGATGTGCACGTCCGCGGTAACGAAATCACCGTCTCTGGTTCTCCCGCGGAAACCGAGCTCGTCGGCAGGCTCTTCAGCGAACTGCTCGAATTGCAGCGCAAGGGCGCCGAGCTTTCGCCGGACGCGGTCGAGCGCACGGTGGCAATGCTCAAGGGCGGGAACGGCGAGCCGGGCACCCGTCCCGCCGATGTGCTGACCCAGGGCATCCTCTCCGTCCGCGGCCGCACGATCCGCCCGAAGACCCTCAACCAGAAGCACTACGCCGACGCCATCGACAAGCACACCATCGTCTTCGGCATCGGCCCGGCGGGCACCGGCAAGACCTACCTCGCGATGGCCAAGGCGGTGAAGGCGCTGCAGGCGAAGGAGGTCAACCGGATCATCCTGACCCGCCCGGCCGTCGAGGCCGGCGAGCGCCTTGGCTTCCTTCCCGGCACGCTGTACGAGAAGATCGACCCGTATCTCCGGCCCTTGTACGACGCCCTGCACGACATGGTCGACCCGGAGTCGATTCCGAAGCTGACCGCCGCGGGCACGATCGAGATCGCACCGCTCGCCTTCATGCGAGGCCGCAGCCTCAACGACTCGTTCATCATCCTCGACGAGGCGCAGAACACCACTGCCGAGCAGATGAAGATGTTCCTCACCCGCCTCGGCTTCGGGTCGAAGATCGTGGTGACCGGCGACGTCACCCAGGTCGACCTGCCCGACGGGCAGATCAGCGGCCTGCGGATCGTGCAGGACATCCTCGACGACATTCCCGACATTCACTTCTCCCGCCTGACGAGCGCCGACGTCGTGCGGCACAAGCTGGTCGGGAAGATCGTCGACGCCTACGAACGTTACGACGCGAGCGCCAAGCGGGTGAGCCGCGAGCGCCCGCAGGACCGGGACCGCGGCGAGCGGGACCGTGACCACGGCCGTCAGGGCCGCCGCGGCGCGCACTGACGCCGTCACGCAAGACAAGCGAGCAAGACACCGGCAGGCAAGACGCCGGCAACAAGGAAAACGAGCATAAGACGGGGACACCAAGGTGAGCGTCGACATCAACAACGAGTCGGGGGTCGCGGTCGAGGAGGACGCGCTGCGCGAACTCGCGCAGTACGTGATCGACCAGATGGAGACCCATCCGCTCGCGGACCTCTCGATGCTGCTCGTCGACGAGGACCACATGACCAACCTCCACGAGAAGTGGATGGAGGAGCCGGGGCCGACGGACGTGCTGTCGTTCCCGATGGACGAGCTCCGGCCGCACGCGATCGCCGGGCCCAACCGCACCAGGGGCCGCGACGAAGACGAGAGCGAGCCGGTCCTGCTCGGCGACGTGGTGCTCTGCCCGCAGGTGGCGGCCGCCCAGGCGAAACAGCACGGGCACTCCACGCAGGCCGAACTCGAGCTGCTCACCGTGCACGGCGTGCTGCACCTGCTTGGCTATGACCACGCTGACCCGGAAGAGGAAGCCGAGATGTTCGGCCTGCAGAACGAACTGCTTCGCGACTGGCGAGAACAGCTGGCCGGCGGGCCGCCTGCCACGAGCGAAGGGCGGGAAGGGCAGGCCTGATCATGCCTGCCGCCGGATGGCTACTGCTCGCCGCGACCCTGCTGATCATCGCGGCCGGCTGGTGTGCGGGTGCGCAGTCGGCCCTGGCAAGGACCGACTCGGACGGGCTTGACCGTTACGGCAGCCTGCTGACGCTGATCAGGGTGTGCGCCGAGATATCCGGCGCGGTTCTCGTCACGCTTGCCTTCGCGCACTGGCTCGGCGGCGGCTGGCAGGTGTTCCTGCCGGCGGTCGGCGTGCTGCTTGTCGCGCGCTATGTGCTGATCGGCGTGGGGCCGCGCGCCATGGAGCGGCAGCGCGCGGAACGGGTCGCCGCTACGGCCCGAAGACTGCTGCGCCCGCTGCACGCCGCGCTCGGCCCGGCGTCGCGGCTGCTCGACCGGGTGACCGGCGCGCTGCCGTTCGGCGGTCCGGGCGCGGACCCGGAGCTGAGCGGCCGTCCCGGGGTGGAGGACCTGGTCGACTACATCGAGTCGCAGGACGAGATCGAGCCCGGCGAGCGGGAGATGGTCCGCTCCGTGGTTGAGCTCGGCGACACGATCGTCCGCGAGGTCATGGTGCCGCGCACCGACATGGTGTTCCTCGAGCGCGACAAGACGCTCAACCAGGCGCTGTCGCTGGCGCTGCGCAGCGGGTTCTCCCGCATCCCGGTGACCGGCGAGTCCACCGACGACGTGGTGGGGATGGCCTACCTGAAGGACATAGTCGCCTGGATCATGCAGCACCAGGAGGCCGAGGAGACCGACCGCGTGGAGAAGGTGATGCGCCCGGCGACGTATGTCCCCGACTCCAAGCCGGTCGACGAGCTGCTCCGCCAGATGCAGCTGATGCGGATTCACGTGGCGATCGTCATCGACGAGTACGGCGGCACGGCCGGCCTCGTCACGATCGAGGACATCCTCGAGGAGATCGTCGGCGAAATCGCCGACGAGTACGACACGGAGCAGCCCCCGGTGGAGTGGCTGGCGCCCGGCACGGCCCGCGTCACCGCCCGGCTCCCGGTCACCGACCTGGAGGAGGCCTTCGGCGTCAGCATCGTCGCGGAAGACGTGGAGACGGTCGGCGGCCTGCTCGCCCACCAGCTGGGCCGGGTGCCCATCGCGGGCTCGGAGGCGACGGTCGCCGGCCTGCACCTGACCGCGGAGAACGTCGCGGGCCGCCGCAACAAGCTGGGCACGGTGCTGATCGAACGGGTCGAAGAAGCGCAGCGAGACCAGGACTAACTCCAAAAACCCCATCATCCCGAACGGTTGCGGCTTACTCTCCCACCCCCCGTGCCTCTTCCAGCGTGCCGGTCCCTCCTCGCGGCCGCCGCCCTCGGCCTAGACTCATCCGCGTGAGTGATGTGGCTCCCGGGGACATCCTTGACCCGGAGGATCAGAAGATCATTACCCTGGCCCGGTCCTCCCGGGCGCGGGTCGCCGCGTCCGAGGGCGCGGCGGTCCGCGACGAGACCGGGCGCACCTACACGGCGGCGGCGGTTGCCCTGCCGTCCCTGCGGCTGTCGGCGCTGCGGCTCGCGGTCGCCATGGCCGTGTCGAGCGGCGCGGAGTCCCTGGAAGCGGCGGCGCTTGTCAGCGACAAGGAGCCGGACCCTGGCGACCTGGCCACCGTGCGCGACCTCGGCCCGAGCGCCCCGATCTTCCACGCGGGCACCGACGGCGTGCTCAAGAGCACGCTGCTCCCCTAGCGCCGCCTGGCCAGCCGCACCGGGCTTGCCGGGATGTCGCCGCGCAGCAGCCGCTCCACCAGGCCGGCCAGTCCGCTCGGCGCGACCCGTTCGGTCGCCGTCCGCAGCTCGCGGACGGTCCACCAGCGGTGCCCGGTGATCATCGAGCGTTCCAAGTCCTGCTGCCCGTCGGTGTCGATGGCAGTGCCCGGCACCCGCAGGAAGAAGAACGAGTGCACGCCGAGGAACAGCTTGCCTTCCTCGGCCGCGCGCCACCGGCTCATCGACGTCGCCACGACCGGCCCGAGCGCGGTCTCGGTGGCGGCGAATCCGGTCTCCTCGAAGAGTTCGCGCACCGCGGCGGCGCGCACTGTCTCGCCGGGATGGACGCCGCCGCCCGGGGTGAACCACCAGCGCTCCCCGTCGCTCTCCCGCGCGCTGAACAGCAGCACCCGCTGCCGGGGATCGGCCACCAGAATCCGCGCGGTCGGCCGCCATATGGGAGTTACGTTCACAAAGCCGACATTACTCGAGCCCGGTCGGCGTTCGATGACTGCGACCGGCAACCCAACGGGTAGCCCGGATGCCCGACAATTGACAGGTGAACCAGCCGCGAGTGACCGAGAAGAAGGCGGGCCGGGCGAAGGCGAACGCCAGCCGGGCCGGGACCGCCTCCGATCCGCAGGCTCCGGTCTTCCGGTCTGGTTTCGCCTGCCTGGTAGGCCGCCCGAACGTCGGCAAGTCCACCCTGACCAACGCCCTCGTCGGCGCCAAGGTCGCGATTACCAGCAACCGCCCGCAGACCACCCGGCGGGTGATCCGCGGCATCGTGCACCGCCCGGACGCCCAGCTAGTCATCCTGGACACCCCAGGTCTGCACCGGCCGCGCACGCTGCTCGGCGAGCGGCTCGACTCCCTGGTGCGGTCCACGCTGACCGAGGTCGACCTGATCGGGTTCTGCGTCCCCGCGCCCGACCTGATCGGCCCCGGCGACAAGTACCTGGCCAAGGAGCTGGCCGCGGTCAAGAACACGCCAGTCGTCGCGATCGTCACCAAGACCGACGAGGTTCCGCAGGAGCGGGTCGCCGAGCAGCTGCTCGCGGTCAGCGAGCTGGGGGAGTGGGCGGACGTGGTCCCGGTCTCCGCCGTGCGGGGGTACCAGCTCGACGTACTCGCCGATGTCCTTGTCAGTCACCTGCCCGAGGGGCCGCCGCTCTACCCGGACGGTGAGCTGACCGACGAGCCCGAGCAGATCATGGTCGCCGAGCTGATCCGCGAGGCCGCGCTCGAGGGTGTCAGGGACGAGCTGCCGCACTCGATCGCGGTGCTCGTCGAGGAAATGGGACCGCGCGACGGCCAGCCCGACCTCATCGACGTGCACGCCGAGCTGTACGTCGAGCGCTCGAGCCAGAAGGCCATCGTGATCGGCACCCAGGGCGCCCGGCTCAAGGACGTGGGCACCAGGGCTCGCAAGCAGATCGAGGCCCTGCTCGGCAGCCGCGTCTACCTGGACCTGCACGTCCGGATAGCCAAAGACTGGCAGCGCAACCCCAAATACCTCCGCCGCCTCGGCTTTTATGACTAGCTCGGCGCCCGATGGCAAGAATCGCCATCGTATCGGGCGCCGAGCTAATCGCGTCTCCCGGGGGGGACGACCCCCCGTACCCCCCGATGTCCGCTGCGCGGACAAGAGCTGCGGGAGTACGCCTCGGCTGACGCGCGGTGTTACGCCTCGGCGGCCCTGGCGGTCTCCAGCTCGATGTTGTGCCAGGCGGGCAGGACGAGCTCGAAGCCGATCGCCTGGTTGACGGCGATCATGTGCGTGTTGGACAGCGCGTTCCCCGTCTGTACCCGCTCGACCTGCGGCTCGGTCTCGGCCAGCCACTCCAGCATCGCTGTCTTGACCAGCAGACCGAGCCGGTGGCCGCGATGCTGGCTGGTCACCGCCGTCAGCCCCTGATGCCCCCACTGCGGGTCGTCCGGGTCGACGGAGAGCTCGGACATCGCGGCGAGCTCGCCGCTCGCGTCGTGCCGCGCGGCGATGGTGTAGCGGCGCAGCCCCATTGACCGAACCGGCGCGTCGTTGCGCTCGCGGACGCGTTCCGCGTCCCAGCTCTCCTCCTCGACGCCCTCGTCGTGCGGCGCGTCGTTGAACGCGTTGAGCACCCGCGCGAACGGAGCGCGGTACTCCTCGGGGGTCGCGCCGGTCCAGCGCAGCAGGGAGTAGCCGTCCGCCGCGGCGGCCGCCGACCCGCGCAGTGAGCCGGTCTTTCCCGCGGGCAGCGTGCGCAGGTCGAGCCGGCGAACCCCGGCGGCGATGCCCTGCTTCGCGCCCACGGCGGTGGCGAACGCCTCTCCCGGCGAGCCGTCCCGCGTCTCGCCCCACAGCAGGGAACGCCCGTCGGCCGCCGCCAGCCGCGCGGCGTGCCTGAGCAGGCTCCCGCCGAGCCCTTGCCTCCGGTGCGCGGGGTGCACCACGAGAGTCAGCATCGCCCGGTCGGTGTTCTCCAGGTCGGTCAGTTCGAGGCGGTACCAGCCGAGCACGCTGCCAGGCTCCGCTCCGGGTGCGAACCACGCCTGGGCGGGATCGCCGGTGAAGCCCAGCCCGAACCAGGCGGCGAGCATCCGCTCCGGCATCCGCGGCCCGTCCGGGTCCTCGATGTCCTGCGCCCGGTCCCAGGCTTCCTTGCAACCGCGGATGGCCGCGCCCTCGTCCGCCGTCCACCGGTCGATGCGCATGCTTTCAGTCAACCTCACTAGTAAGCGGCCTGTCACTCAGTGAATGCCGGATACAGCGATCTCGTAGATGTTCCAGCCCGGCTCGACCACCCGGTAGGCGAGCTGCTCGTTGACCGCGATCATGTGTTCGTTGCTCGCGGCGTTCCCGGTCTGGATCCACTCGACCTGCGGCTCGGCCGAGGCCAGCAGCTCAAGCATCGCGGACTTCACGAGCAGCCCGAGGCGGTGTCCCCTGTGCGGCCGGGTCACGGCAGTGAGCTGCTGGAATCCCCAAGAGGGTGACGCGGGGTCGACGAGCACCCCGGTAAAGGCGGCCATCTCGCCCGTCGCGTCCGCAAGTGCGGCGACGCCGTACCCGCGCATCAGTCCGGCACGCTGCACCGATCCGGTGCGCTCGCGGACCCGGTCCGCGTCCCAGAACTCGGGCTCATCGTTCGCGCCGTGCGGCGCGTCGTTGAACGCGTTGAACACCCCGGCCATCGCGGCGCAGTACTCGTCGGGGGTGGGGCCGGCCCACGTGACGAGCGAGTACCCCGTGGCCGCCTGCTCCGCCGTGGCGCGCAGCGATGCGACGGTGCCGGGAGCGATCTCGCTCAGGTACTGAATCCGCCGTACCTCCTCGAGATCGAGCCGCGCGCCGATGGTGACGGCGAACGCCTCGCCCGCCGACCCCGCGATCACCTGAGCGCCGAACAGCGTCCGCCCGTTCGCCGTCGCCCGCTCCGCTAGGTGGCGCAGCAGCGACCGGCCGATGCCGCGCCGCCGCAGGGCAGGGTGCACCGTCAGGCCGGTATACGCCTTGTCGCGGTTCTCCAGGTCGGGCAGGGCCATCCGGTCGAAGCCGGTGATCTCTCCGCCGTCATCGACAGCGGCCCACAGCTCGCCTGGGGTCTTCTCCCAGCCATGGCGGATGTAGTGGGCGAACGTCCCATAGGACATGGGCGGCTCGATCGGCTCGTCGACCTTGTGAGCCGCGAGCATCACCTCGTAGCACGCACGCGCGGTCGTCTCGTCGGCGGGGTCGCACTGTTCGATGCGCATCCTCCCAGCCAATCGCACCGTGTCGCGGAAAGCGACCGGTTTTTGACCTGCGGTGACATGCTCTGACGTGCGAAGATGTGCGCCACGAGGCTGACGCGAGCAAGCCTAGACTGGGCGCCTATCGTCCGATATATGTAGATATATAACGATCTGCTCCGCTAGCCGGTCCCGTCACGGTACGCTGGGCGGCCACCGCTCTCTCACCAAAAGGGGACGAACATGCTCATCATCTGGGGCCTGCGCGTCATCTACCGGATGCTGGGGCGGGGCGTGTTCTTCTGCCGCCGGTGCGGCGGCGACCGCGACTACCGGCACCGGGCGGGCCGCCGGTGGATCACCTTCTTCTTCATTCCGCTGATCCCGCTGATGAAGACCGGCGAGCACGTGCAGTGCCTGACCTGCAAGACCAGGTACGTGACCGAGGTGCTCAAGCTGCCCACCACCGTTGAGATGGAGGCGGCGCTCGCCACCGGCATGCGCGCCGTGGTCGCGGTCATCCTCCGCGCGGGCGACCCGGCGAGCCCGCTGGCGCGGCGCCGCGCGATCGACGCGGTGATCGGCGCGGGCGACGCCGACTACGACGAGACCTGGCTGGCGGCGGACCTCGACGAGCCCGCGGACATCGCGCGGCCGAGGATCGCCGCGCTCGGCGCCCAGCTTCAGGTCGAGGCGCGGGAGTGGTGCCTGGCGGAGGCGATCAGGATCGCGATGGCCGACGGCCCGCTGTCCGGCGCCGAGCGCGCCGCCGCTGAGCACCTCGCGAACCTGCTGGGCATGACCCAGGCTCAGGCCATCGGCGTGATCGCGCTAACCGAACAGAACGTCTAGATTTCGCGTCTGCCTGCATAAATACTCAGAGTGGCGGGGTAGTGAAACCACGCATCCGTTCGGGCTGATATATTCATCCTTGCTATGTCGCACGAGCTGCTCCTCCTTAGCGGCCGCGGCGGGGGCCTATAGAGGCTGGCTCCCTCGTCGCGGGTGCTAGGCATGTCCGCTGGCCGACGACCGGACACCCCGCGAAACTCGAAGGACACAGCTACCAATGACGCAGCAAGATCGTTCATACCCCCCTGTCGCGCCCGTACGTCAGCAGCCGAGCGGCATGCCCTGCCACCGCTACGTTCCGTTCAAGCCGGTGGACCTCCCGGACCGCACCTGGCCGAACAAGACCCTCACCAAGGCGCCACGCTGGCTGTCCACCGACCTGCGTGACGGCAACCAGGCGCTGATCGACCCGATGTCCCCGGTCCGCAAGCGAGCCATGTTCGACCTGCTGGTCAAGATGGGCTACAAGGAGATCGAGGTCGGCTTCCCGAGCGCGAGCCAGACCGACTTCGACTTCGTCCGCGAGCTCATCGAGGGCGACAAGATCCCGCAGGACGTGCGGATCTCCGTGCTGACCCAGGCCCGCGAGGACCTGATCGAGCGCACCGTCCAGTCGCTGGCCGGCGCGCGGCGCGCCACGGTACACATGTACAACGCGACCGCGCCGGTGTTCCGCAAGGTCGTCTTCCGCAACACCAAGGACGAGACCAAGGCGCTGGCCGTCGACGGCACCCGCTACGTGATGAAGTACGCGGAGAAGATTCTTGGCGACAACACCGACTTCGGCTACGAGTACTCGCCGGAGATCTTCATGGACACCGAGCTGGACTTCGCCCTGGAGACCTGCGAGGCGGTCATGGACGTCTGGCAGCCGGGCCCGGACCGGGAGATCATCCTCAACCTGCCGTGCACCGTCGAGCGGTCCACCCCGAACGTGTACGCCGACCAGATCGAGTGGATGAGCCGCCACCTGAGCAGGCGCGAGCACGTCTGCGTGTCGGTGCACACGCACAACGACCGCGGCACCGCCGTCGCCGACGCCGAGCTGGCCGTGCTGGCCGGCGCGGACCGCGTGGAGGGCTGCCTGTTCGGCAACGGCGAGCGCACCGGCAACGTCTGCCTGGTCACCCTGGGCCTGAACCTGTACAGCCAGGGCGTCGACCCGATGATCAACTTCTCGAACATCGACGAGATCCGCCGTACGGTCGAGTACGTGAACCAGCTGCCGGTGCACCCGCGTCACCCGTACGCGGGCGAGCTGGTCTACACGGCCTTCTCCGGCAGCCACCAGGATGCGATCAAGAAGGGCTTCGAGGCGCTCGACGCCGAGGTCGCGGCGGCCGGCGACCGGCCGGAAGACCACAAGTGGGACCTGCCGTACCTGCCGATCGACCCGCACGACGTGGGCCGCTCCTACGAGGCCGTCATCCGGGTCAACAGCCAGTCGGGCAAGGGCGGCGTCGCCTACGTCATGAAGACCGGCCACTCGCTTGACCTGCCGCGCCGGCTGCAGATCGAGTTCTCCAAGGTCATCCAGGTCCGCACGGACGAAGAGGGCGGCGAGGTCAGCCCCGCCGAGATCTGGGACTCGTTCACCCGCGAGTACCTGACCCCAGGCGACTTCGACCTGCTCGAGCACCAGTCGTCCTCGGTCGTAGCCGGCAAGCACCGGCTCGCCGCCGAGCTGTCCATCGCGGGCGTCGCCCAGGAGGTGGAGGGCACCGGCAACGGCCCGATCTCCGCCTTCTGCGCCGCCCTGGCCTCGGTAGGCGTCGACGTCAGCGTCCTCGACTACGCTGAGCACGCCCTCACCGAGGGCACCGACGCCCAGGCCGCCTCCTACGTCGAGGTGTCCACCGGCGGCAAGGTCTGGTGGGGCGTAGGCATCGATACCAACACGGCGACCGCCTCGATGCGCGCGATCCTCAGCGCGGTCAACCGCTCCCGCCGCGCCTGACTCCGCGCAATTCAACTCCAGGCATATCCCGAACGGTTTCATAGCTCCGCCTCCACCCAAAACACGGCTCTGGAGGCGGGCAATCCGTCATGCGTTGCTCCGCCTTCCCCTCGAAACATGACCAGGGAAGGCGGGCTGCGCGGGATGCGCGGCGATCCCGTCACATCCCTAAACAGCGGTCGCGAATGGCTGCCTCACAAGGGCGTCCCGGCAATCACGGCGGCCAACAGCACGCCGCCGCCATTCCTGGGCATTTCGCCCCTGCGAGACCGTTGATCACGGAACATTAGATCCTGGCGGAACTATTCTCCCGGATCCGGGTAGAAAAACTCCGTTGTAATCGGAAGTTCCGTGATCAACGGCCACGCGGTGCGGCTGACCGGACCAGAGTGACGAGGCGTCCACGTGAGGCTGCCGAGGCTCGCCCACGCCGGCCCGATCCCGCCGGTGCTGCCGCATCAGGAGTTCGCCGGTCGATCCCCGCCCGGGCTGCCGCCTCTCGAGGCTCCCCGGCATCATGGCCGGCTTTGTCGGCGCCGTACGGGACAATGAAGCGTGCAGGGATACCGGGACGACGGGGTCGTGCTGCGGACGCAGAAGCTTGGCGAGGCGGACCGCATCATCACGCTGCTCACCCGGCATAACGGCCGCGTCAGGGCCGTCGCGAAGGGCATCAGGCGCACCAAGTCCCGCTTCGGCGGCCGCCTCGAGCCGTTCACGCACGTTGACGTGATGATCCATCCCGGCCGCTCGCTCGACATCATCACCCAGGCCGAGGTGATCCGCGCCTACGGCACCCCGCTGGCCGCGGACTACCCGAAGTACACGGCGGGCACCGCGATGCTGGAGACCGCCGAGCGCTTCACGCCGGTCGAGAAGGAGCCGGCGATCCGCCAGTTCCTCCTACTCATCGGCGGCCTGCGCGCCCTCGGCGAGGCCGTCGACCCCGGCGAGCCGGCCACCCCCGGCGAGCCGGCCACCTTCGGCGAACCGGCAACCTCCGGGGAGCGGGGCACCTCCGGCGAGCCGGCAACTTCCGGCGAGCCGGCCGCCCCCAGCGACTCGCCCCCCGCCTCTTCGGCCCTGTCCACCCCAGCGGACGCGAATGGCATCGGAAGCCTCGAAGACCCGGCGAGACCCGCCGACCCCGGGACGCCGCGCGATCCCCGGATGGTTCTCGACGCGTACTTCCTTCGCTCGCTGACCTTCGCCGGCTATGCCCCGGCGCTGGCGGAGTGCGCCCGCTGCGGCACCAGCGAACGGCCCCTCGTCGCCTTCGCGATGGCGGCGGGCGGCATGGTCTGCGCCGAGGACCGGCCGCCTGGCGCCGCCTCGCCCGCGCCGCAGACGGTGGCCCTGATGGTCGCGCTGCTGCGCGGCGACTGGACAAGCGCGATGCGGAGCGAGCGCAGGCACCGGGTAGAGTGCAGTGGCTTGGTGGCCGCTTACCTGCAGTGGCACCTTGAGCATTCGATCCGGTCATTGCGTCATGTGGAGCGTGCTTGAGCAAGACCCCCCGGTTGCGGGAGACCCGCCCGGTGCAGCCGCCGTACCCGCACCCAAGCGGCATCCGGCCGCCGGAGATCCCCAGGGAGCTGGTTCCGCGGCACGTGGCGATCGTGATGGACGGCGACGGCCGGTGGGCCAAGGAGCGCGGCCTGCCGCGCACCGAGGGGCACAAGGTCGGCGAGGCCGCACTGATGGACGTGCTGATGGGCGCGATCGAGCTCGGCGTGAAGTACATCTCCGCGTACGCGTTCTCCACGGAGAACTGGCGCAGGCACCCGGAAGAGGTCGCCTTCCTGATGAGCTTCAACCGCGACGTGATCCACCGTCGCAGGGAGGAGCTCGCGGCGGCCGGCGTCCGCATCCGCTGGGCCGGGCGGAAGCCGCGGCTGTGGCGCTCAGTGATCAGGGAGCTTGAGGACGCCGAGCAGCTCAGCGAGGAGAACACCGTCCTCACCCTGCAGTTCTGCTGCAACTACGGCGGCCGCGCCGAGATTCTCGACGCGACGGCCGCGATCGCGCGCGACGTGGCGGCTGGCAAGCTCCGCCCCGACAAGATCACCGAGGACCTGTTCCACACGTACCTCGACGAGCCGGCAGTCCCGGACGTCGACCTGTGGATCCGCTCCTCGGGTGAGCAGCGGCTGTCGAATTTCCTGCTCTGGCAATCGGCATACGCGGAGCTTGTCTTTCTCGACACGCTCTGGCCCGATTTCGACAGGCGGCATTTGTGGTACGCCTGCGAAATCTATGCGTCACGGGACCGCCGTTTCGGCGGAGCGATTCCCAATTCCGTCCCCAAGTGAGTAGCTGAGCCGCGTTCCGGGAACAACCCTGTCGGGTTGTGCTGGGATGACGGGCTAAATCCGCGCTGTTCTGCGATGCCCAGTCCCCTTTGGCATAACAGAATGTTCCGCGGGCAATGTCACCGACACCGTGAGCGGCATCACGCTCGACATCGACAAGGACATCGTGGGCGGCCCGCTGGCCCGCTGATCAGGCCGGCGAACTAGTTCGCGCGAACCGCCCGGTACTCATAAGCTCATGTGACATGGCCCTACGCAGCGACCGGCTCGACGCCGTCGTCAACCTGAGCAAGCGACGCGGATTCGTCTACCCGTCCAGTGAGATCTACGGCGGTCTGCGTGCCGCGTGGGACTACGGTCCGCTCGGCGTGGAGCTGAAGAACAACGTCAAGCGCCAGTGGTGGCGGTACATGATCCAGGAGCGCGACGACATCGTCGGCCTGGACTCGAGCGTGATCCTCGCCCGCGAGGTGTGGGAGGCGAGCGGCCACGTCGCGACCTTCACCGACCCGCTGACCGAGTGTCTTGCCTGCCACAAGCGGTTCCGCGCCGACCACCTGCTCGAGGCCTACGAGGAGAGGCACGGCCACCCGGCGACGGCGGGCCTGAGCGACGTGAACTGCCCGAACTGCGGCACCAAGGGCCAGTTCACCGAGCCGAAGCCGTTCAACGGCATGCTCCGCACCTACCTGGGCCCGGTGGAGGACGAGAGCGGCCTGGCGTTCCTCCGCCCGGAGACCGCGCAGGGCATCTTCATCAACTACAAGAACGTGCAGACGACGAGCCGTAAGAAGATCCCGTTCGGCATCGGCCAGGTCGGCAAGTCGTTCCGCAACGAGATCACGCCGGGCAACTTCATCTTCCGCACCCGCGAGTTCGAGCAGATGGAGATGGAGTTCTTCGTCAAGCCGGGCACCGACGAGGAGTGGTTCAAGTACTGGATCGACCACCGGCTCGCCTGGTGGACCGGTCTCGGCATCAACCCGGACAACCTGCGGAAGTACGAGCACCCGAAGGAGAAGCTGTCCCACTACTCCAAGGGGACGATCGACATCGAATACCGCTTCGGCTTCGTCGGTTCGGAGTGGGGCGAGCTTGAGGGCATCGCGAACCGCACCGACTTCGACCTGAGCAGCCACCAGAAGGCATCGGGCGTTGACCTGACGTACCTGGACCAAGAGTCGGGCGAGCGGTACACCCCGTACGTCATCGAGCCCGCGGCCGGCGCCGACCGCGGCACGTTGGTCTTCCTGCTCGACGCCTACTCCGAGGACGAGGCGCCAGACGCCAAGGGCAAGCTGGAGAAGCGCACCGTGCTGCGCCTCGACCCGCGCCTCGCCCCGGTCAAGGTCGCGGTGCTGCCGCTGTCGCGCAACGCCGACCTGTCGCCGAAGGCCAAGGACATCGCCGCCATGCTCCGCAAGCGGTGGAACACGGACTTCGACGACGCCCAGGCGATCGGCCGCCGCTACCGCCGCCAGGACGAGATCGGCACCCCGTTCTGCGTCACTGTCGACTTCGACACCCTGGAAGACCAGGCCGTGACGGTCCGCGACCGCGACACCATGACCCAGGAGCGCATCGGCATCGACGCCCTCGCCGGCTACCTAACCGACCGCCTGCCGCTGTTCTAGCCCGGGGGGACGACCCCCCGTACCCCCCGATGTCCTCGCGTAGCGGCCCGATGGCAAAAAGCGCCATCGTATCGGGCCGCCACGCTGCGGCAAGAGCTGCGGGTTCCTTCTCTCAATACCACGATCCCCTCGCACCGGTCCCTCTGGTTTCCGGGCCACTCTCGCGGACCGCTGCGACGAATGCCGCGATGGCGGGATGGTCGCGTGTTCCCCTTCGGCAGGCGATACTGCTGCGGCGGCGAGCGGCCAGGGGAGTGAGCGCTACCTCAGCCGGGGCGTCGGCTATGCCGAGTTGCGGGATGAGGGAGACTCCCTGGCCCGCCGCGACCAGGGCGAGGACGGTGCCGAAGTCGTCGGCGTGGTGCCGGATGCGCGGCGTGAAGCCGTTGGCCTCGCAGGCGCGAAGCACCAGGGTGTGGCACAGCGTTCCTGGGCTGCCCGCGATCCAGCCAGCATCGCGGCAGTCCGCGATGCTGGCTCGTGTAGCGTCCGGCGTAGCCAGGTAGACGATTTCCTCGAGGAGCGGTTCGGTGTCGAGCGCAGGATCCGGCGCGGCGGGCACGTAGTCGTAGACGAAGGTCAGCGCGACGTCGAGCGCTCCGCCGCGCAGCGCGTCGGGGACATCGACCGGATCGAGTTCGGTCACCATCAGTTCTAGGCCGGGGTGGTCGCGGCCGAGCGCGACGAGTGCCGGCGGCAGGATGACCCGCGCCGCGCTGGGGAACGCGCCGATGCGCAGCGGACCGGTCAGGCTGTCGCGGGTGGCGGCGAGCGCGGCGGACGCCTCCTCGAGCACCGCGAGCACCGACTCGGCGTACCCGGCGAGTACCACTCCGGCCGGGGTGAGTGCCACCCGCCTGCCGGCCCGCTCGAGCAGCGGCACCCCGGCCTCCCGTTCGAGCGCGGCGAGCTGCTGGGAGACCGCGGACGGCGTGTAGGCGAGCGCCTCGGCGGCCGCCGTGATGGTGCCGCGGCGCGCGAGTTCGAGCAGCAGGCGGAGCCGGTGTACATCGATCATTTAGTTCAGCTTACAAGTCACTGAAGAAACGTGAACTAGACCTTCACAAGCACCGCGAGGCAGGCTCGGTGCATGGAACCTTCGCCACGCGGCCTCTTCATCCCGCTGATCACGCCGTTCACCGAGGACGGGGACCTCGCGTCGGGTGCGCTCGAGAAGCTGGCGCACGCCGTCATCGACGCCGGCGCGGCCGGCCTCGTCGCCCTTGGAACCACCGGCGAACCCGCGACGCTGACCGCCGCGGAACAGCACACGGTGCTCGACATCGCCGCGCGGGTCTGCCGCGAGCGCGGCGCCACCCTGATCGCCGGCGCCGGCTCGAACGACACGGCGGGCTCGGCCCGCGCGCTGCGCGACCTGGCGGCCTGGCCGGAAGTGTCCGCCGCGCTCACCGTGGTGCCGTACTACACCAGGCCGTCGGAGGAGGGTGTCGTCGCGCACTTCACCAGGCTCGCCCTGCACAGCCCGGTCCCGCTGATCGTCTACAACATCCCGTACCGCACCGGCCGGGTCCTCAGCGTGCAGACGCTGCTCAGGCTCGCCAGCGTGCCGGGGATAGCCGGGGTCAAGCACGCCCCGGGTGCCGTCGACCAGGACACGGTCTTGCTGATGTCTCGCCTGGCGACGACGCCCCCGACGATGGCGGAGCCGCCGGGCGGTTTCGCGGTGCTCGCGGGCGACGACGTGTTCGCGTCGCCGCTGCTCGCGCTCGGCGCCGCGGGCGGCATTCTCGCCTCGGCGCACCTGCGCACCGGCGAGTTCGCCGAGCTGATCGCGGCCTGGCACGCCGGGGATGCCGGGCGGGCCGGAGCGCTCGGGCAGCGGCTCGCCCCGCTGTCCGCGGCGCTCTTCGCCGAGCCCAACCCGGCTGTCATCAAGGGCGTGCTGCACGCGCAGGGACTGATCCCGAGCCCGGCGGTGCGGCTGCCCCTGCTCGCGGCGGGCCATGACTCGGTCCGCGCGGCCCTTGCCCTGTGCTAGCCCCCGGAAACGGAGCCGGAGGCGACAGCCGTCGGCCTAGGCAGGCTGCGGTACGCGAACCGGCCGGGGCGCGATGAGCAGCGCCTGGGCGCCGACGCCGATCGGGCCGTCCAGGTCGGAAAGGACCGAGGTGGCGATGCCGGTGCCGCCGTGCGACAGTGTGGTCTGCGCGTCAAGGCAGATCCACTCGCCGACGGGCTCACGGTGCAGGTGGACGGTGAGCTCGGTGTTGAGTGAGAACCAGCGGGCCACGTCGATCTCGAGGGAGGCACCGTTGCCGCTGTCGGCGATGACCAGTGCCCGTTCGACCGGGTTGGGCTCCTCGCCAGGGACCAGCGGGTACAGCATCCTGCCCCAGAAGGCACCGGGACCTGGCGCGGTCAGGCTGCCGCGCGCCGCGCGGATGTCGATCGCTGACATGTACCCGTCGACCCAGCCGGGCGGCGGCCCGGTGAACTCCGGCTTGCCTGGCAGCGGCGGCGGCCCGGCGAGCCTGGCGGCCGTCGCTGCCGCCTCGGTCCGCTGTACCTGCCATGCGGAGGCGCGGGCGACCACGTGCCCGTGGGAGCTCATGGTGGCCTCGAGCAGTTCGACGCTGAGTCCAGGCCGCGCCCGCCGTGCACTGATGGTGAGCTCGCCGACCGGGATCGGCCGCAGGATCTCGCAAGTGAACCGGGTGATCATCATGTCGTCGCGCGGATGGAGGCGCCGCATGGCGCGGCAAAGCAGAGCGCTCGGCGGCCCTCCGTGCTGTGCGCGCGGATCCCACGGCCCTGTCGTGTGCACTGTCGCCTGCCACCTGTCGTCCCCGAGCGGCACGTAGAAGCTTTCATCCATGCCATTAACGCTAGGAACCGGCGCCCGAGCGTGACAGCACGGCAGCATGCCAGCTACCGGTGGTGACACTGTCCCGCCCGGGTGATGACACCCAGAGCCGCCGCCGGGGTGGCTAGCACCCCGCCGTTCCGGCAGGCCACCCCGCCGTTCCCGCGCGATGCCCCCGAGTGCCTGGCGATTCCGGGAGGGGCGCCCTACATCAGGGCGGACATGACCGTGTCGAACGCCGACGACGGCGGCTCGGGTGCGGCCGGCCGCCGGGAAGCGGGAGTCTCGGCGTGGGAGGCGCGGTCGTAGAGGTCCGCGGCGGCCTCGTGGAAGCCGGCGGGCAGCCCGGCGGCGGCCATCGAGGCGGCGATCTCCTCCATCTCGGCGACCCAGCGCCAGCCCTTGGCGGCGGCCGTGGAGGCCGCGGCCTCGGACTGCTGGCCGAGCGCCTTCTGGGACAGCGACCACTCGGCGAGCAGCGTGCGCTCGACGCCGCTTGCCCTGGCCATCGCGCGGGCCGCGAGCAGCAGCGCCGAGCTGCCCTTGGTCCAGGCCGCGTAGGCCATCTTCACCGACGACGCCGCGTACAGCGGGCCCTCGGCGATCCGCGCGTCAAGCGGCGACCGGCTGAACAGCGGCTGCACCTCCGCGGCTTGCGGTCCCGACAGGTAGAGCCGGGTGTGCCCGGCGACCTCCGGCGGCGGCCCGATGATGCCGCCGTCGACGTATGTCGCCCCGCCCGCGGTTACGATGCCCGCGACCTGTTCGGCGGTGGCGGGCGAGATCGCGTTGGCGTCGAGGTAGATCCCGGCGTAGCCGGCCGCGGCGACCTGGCCCGCGACATCGAGCGCCGCGTGCGGCGGGCAGATCGACAAGATCACCGAGGACTTCGCGATCAGCCGGTCGAGCCCCGCCCCGGTCAGCTCCGCCGCGAGCGCGCGCCCTGTCGAGGCCCTGGACCGCCCCGCGGGATCCCAGAGCACCTCGTGACCGACCGAGACCAGGCAGCCGCCCACGGCGGCACCCATCTCACCGGGGTGCAGCAGCCCGACGGTCGCCATGGGTCCTCCAGCGCGTTAGGCGGTATTCCGCCCCATTGTGCCGGTTCGCCCCCCAACGCGACCGCGCCGGGTCCGAACCTCCACCCAACCGGAACATTAACCGGAGCACCAGGTCTATGCCCCGCTAACCACTTTCACACCACACACCCCACCCGCCCTACCCGCCCCCACAGCGGCACATTCGGCCGCCTCGATGTCCCCCCGGCCGGCCAGTCCATCCGATGCGAGGCCGGCCGCGCACTCGGCCGTGACCAGAGTTGAAGGATGTCGGTAAATGGGATGTTCTTTTAACTTCCAGCACTGGAACCGCATGCTCGGTAATGATGGAGCGTGCTTAGGGGCGGACTCACGCGGCGTAGCCGCGCGCTAGTCGTCGCGTTGTGCGCGGCGCTTGTCATATCAGTGGTCGCGGAACACGCGGTGCAGGCGGGAACCTCGCCGGCGTCCTACAACGCGACGGTCACCGTATCCGAGAAGGCCATCGGCCAGATCGGGCGCGAATATATCGGGCTTTCCTTCGAATCCAGCACGATTAACAACGGCGACCGCTACGACGCCCGCGGCAACCTCGTGGCGCTGCTGAAGACCCTCGGCACCTCCGTGCTGCGGTTCGGCGGCCACTCGGCGGACCTGGCGGCATTCACCGGCCTCAAGCCCTCGGCGCTGAGCGGGCTGCACCGGCTGACCAAGGCGTCCGGCTGGTCGGCGGTCTACACAGAGAACCTGGGCGTGTTCAACGCGGGGCTGGTGAGCGCGGACGCCAGGCGCGTTCGCGCCGCCCTCGGCAGCAAGCTGCTCGGCTTCGCGTGCGGTAACGAGCCGGACCAGTACGTGGCCGGCGGCATGCGTCCGTTCGGCTACACGATCGGCGACTACCTGACCCAGGTCGGCGAGTGCTACCAGGCCATCCGCGCGGGCGCGCCAGCCGCCCCGCTCGCCGGCCCGGACACGACGAACACGCCGGCCTGGTTCGGCCCCTACGCGGCGCGGGAGGCGGGCGCCATCCGCGTGTTCGGCCAGCACTACTACCCGCTGGGCTGCGCGTCTGGCGGCGACTCGCCCGCTGCCATGGTCGGCACGCTGCTGTCGCCTGGGCTCGCCGCCGCCGAGGCCGCCCGGTTCGCCAGCTACACATCGCAGGTCAAGCGCTCGGGCGCCCCGCTGATCATGACGGAAACCAACAGCGCGTGCGGCGGCGGCGTCAAGGGCCTGAGCAATTCCTACGCCTCGGCCCTGTGGGTCATCGACTACCTGCTCACCGGTGCCGAGCACGGCGTGTCAGGCATGAACTTCACCGGCGGGCTCAACACGCTGTGCACCGGCTACACGGTGCTGTGCGCCACGGGCAATTACATCTACCGCCCCCAGCCGATCTACTACGGCATGCTCTTCACCCACCTGCTCGGCGTCGGCAAGCTGCTGCGGGTGAAGATCGCCGCATCCTCGGGCGGCAATCTCACCGCGTTCGCGGTCAGGCCCGCCGCCGGCGGCGGCCTGCGGCTGATGGTGGAGAACCTGAGCCAGCAGCAGGCAAGCGTCGCGATCGGCGTCGGCAGCTACCGCGGCACCGCCAAGGTGCTGCGGATGACCGGCCCGTCACTGCTCGCCACCTCTGGTGTCAGGCTCCAGGGTGCGTCGGTGACCAGGAAGGGCGGCATCAAGCTCGGCAACCCGGGCACCATCACCTGCACCGCGGGCGGCTGCCCGGTCACCCTGGCGCCCTACTCGGCCGCCATAGTGACGATCGGCTAGCGAGACCGCGGTGCAGCCCGCACGGCTGTCGCCGCGGCGGCAGCCGCGCCGCTAAACGCGAGGCTGGCCGGACGCGCACCGCGTCCGGCCAGCCGGGGACCCGTGCGGCTACCAGGCGTCGGTCCCCGAGAGGACTCCGACGGGCGGCGGGAAGGACAGCGGCAGCGCGGGCAGCGGTGTGAACTGCTGGCCGCGGAAGATGCCGAACCGCACGTGGCCGTCCCAGACCAGCGAGCCGATCAGGACGCTGCCGTCCGCGTTCGACCAGCCGATGTAGGCGCCGTCGCCGGCCTGGGCCTTGCCGGGACAGTCCACTTCTCCGGCAGTGGAGCCTAGGTAACTAGAGGCGCTGTTCCTCGTTGCCTCCATGAAGCTGACGGCTGTCTGGTTCCTGACCGTGCACGCCGGGCTGCTGCTCGCCGTCGGGCTGGCGGTCCCGTTGACGGAGTGCGGCATCGTGTCCAGCGTGGTGCCGCCGCAGATGACGCCCTGTCCGGCGGCGTAACCCTTGGCGATCGTGATCGGCTCCCATCCCTGCCAGGCCTTGCAGGTGAAGTTGGTTCCCGTGGTGTAGGTGATCCCGATCGCGGCAAGCACCGTACCTGCGCTGAGCAGGCTGCCGTCCGGTGCGGTGGCGTCAAGCACCCGGATGGCCTTGGCGTTCCACGCGAAGGCGATCTGGCGCCCGTCCGTGGTCCAGCGCAGCGTCAACTGCGTGTACTGCCAGCTGTCCGCACTCACATTGACCGCCGCGAACTTTCCCGACGGGGCGGACCAGGTGTGCAGCAGCGCCCCGGTCGCGACCGAGTAGACCCGCAGGGTCGCCGGAGAACCGTTCACGGCGACCGCGACCTGGGTGCCGTCGGGGGAGAGCGCGACCCCGGCCGGATCCTGGGGCACGGGAATCGGCAGCGTGACCATCGTCATCGGCGAACTGCCCTGGCGAAGGCGCAGCAGGTACCACACGGTGGTGCCGGGAGTGGGCACGCGGGTTCCGGTGACGATGAACGTGCGGTCGTCCGCCGCCGCGCCGTAGACGCCGCTGAGGTAGATCCCCGCCGGTGACGGAATGATGCCTTCCGACCCGCCGTTCCTGGTGTTCCGCACGTCCAGGTACGGCCGGTCGGCCTGCATCCAGGCGACGTAGTACTCGGGCACGCCTCCGACGAGCGTCGGCTTCACCGGAGTAGCGGAGGTCGCGGAGGAAGAAGGCGAAGGAACGCGCCCGTTCGGAGTATCCCTGACGATCGCCAGCGCCACGGCGACCGCCACCACAGTGACGGCGGCGAGGACCGGAGCGCCCCAGGACCACCGGCGCGAGCCGCGCGCCCGGCGGGCCGCGCGAGCCCTCGAGGTCGCGGCCGCCTCCGCCGTCAGCCGGAGCGGCGGCGCGTCGGTGACCGTGCCTGCCAGGTCGCGCATGGCGGCGGCCGTCTCGTCGGAAAGCCTGGCATCGTCCCAGCTCAGGCTGCCGTTCGGTGCCGAATTCTCGTTTAGCACTGTCCCTCCCTGAGCATGCGGCCGAGCGCCGCGACGGCCCGCGAGGTGGTGGACTTGACTGTGCCCAGGCTCACCCCCATGACGCGAGCGGTCTCCCCCTCGGACAATTCGAGGTAGAACCGGCAGACCAGGGCCTCACGCTGCCGGCCAGGCAGCCGCCGCAGGCCGGCTAGCACGCGCCGCCGGTCCTCGCTGATCAGCGCCGCGGCTTCCGCGGACGGGAGTTCCGCCCAGTCAAGAGCGGCCGCGCGATCCCGCCGGCTGCGGCGCGATTGCCGCTTCAGCGCGTCACGGCATCCATTGAGTACCGCGGAACGGATGTATGCCTCCGCCTTCACCGGCTCATTGAGCCGCTGCCAGCGGTTGTACAGCCCGAGGAAGGCGTCTTGGACGACGTCCTCGGCGGCGCCCCGATCGCCGAGCATGAGCAGCGCGATCCTGATCATCGCCACGGCATGCGCCTGGTACAGATCGGTCACGGCACGCGTGGCATCCTCGCCTGGCGGCTCGTGCTGCCGCCCTGCTGTGCGGGAATCGGTGTCCACTGTGTCCACGTTGAGAGACGACGCGGCGAGGCAAAGGTTGCTCCGGCTGTCAGGAAACATGCTGGCCGCCAGGAACCGCGGCGACTAGCCCTGAGCGGGGTGCTAGTCGCGGCGGAGCAGGATGAAGTAGTGCTGGCCCGCGTAGCTCAGGGTTATCCGGCGGGCGCGGTGATAGCGCCGCAGGAAGTACCCGGCTTCCGGCGTGTTGAGTGAGTCGGTGAGGACTGCCTGGGTCTGCGGCAGCACCCGGGTGCGGAAGTCCGCGAGAAATGCCGTTAGCCCCGGCTCGGTCTCGATGCTGCTGTACGGGTCGGACGAGACCGGAGCGGGGTTGAGGTCGGCGCCGAAGTAGACGAGACCGGGATACTCCCCGCGGAAATTGGCGACGTAGGCCGTGCGGTCGCCGACGATCGTGTGGATCTGCTGCATCAGCCGCACGAATGCCGGCATCGGCACGTGCGGCGAGCCCTGACAGCACTGCGAAACGTCGTCGAGTCCCGCGCCGACTCGCTGGCCCGCCAGCGTTTCCGGCGTGCCTGAGTCAGGAACGGCCGCCAGCCGCTGGCGGTCAACGAAGGGCGCCTCGGCCCAGGAACGCACGCTGGCCGGCGTGAAGTCTCCATGGGGGAGCAGCAGGAGCGACGCGACGGTCAATGCCGCGCCGGCGAGACCGACCGCCACGTCCTGCCTGGCGCCGAGCAGTCGCGGCAGCACGGTGGCCGTCACGATCACCAGGGCCGGCACCATCAGCAGGGTTCCTGTCAGGTGCGAAGCGTCCGACCTGAGCAGCACCCCCTCGTACAGCAGGGCAGTGGCGAGCACGGTCACCAGGAGCAGCACTCGCTCCCTGGTCCATTGCGTCGCGACCCGCAGCGGGCGAATCCGGACAACCGCGAGCACCGCGAGCACGGCAAGCAGGAACGGCAGGAGGTAGAACATGTGGCTGTACGGGGACGGCGTGTGCCTGAAGCCGCCCCAGGGGGTGTCATTGGCCCCCGAGGCCACCGCCTTCGGGAGCAGGAAGTACTGCCGCAGGAACTCGGCGAGCTGGCCGTGAAAGGCGTAGTACGCGAGGATCGGCGTCCAGGTGACCAGGAAGCCTGCCAGCACCGCGGCCAGCGCCGCCCGCACCGCCCGCCACGAGGCGGAGCCGCTGAACACCAGCAGCCCGGCGGCCAGCAGTGCGCCGATCGCGCCGCCTGCCAGGTTTTCCTGCGCCAGGTATGACGTCAGGCCCCAGAACGCCCCGATGGCCGCTGCCGCGGCCATCCCGAGGCGCGCCGGGCAGCGCTCGATCGCGGTGGGCAGCAGCAGTACCAGCGCGATCACGCCCGCGTAGCGCAGCGGGCTGGCCCAGCCGAAGTAGCCGTCGAACGAACCGCCCGGCTGGAACGCCACCTCGTGCAGCGCCGGGTAGACGAGGGCGGAAAGCACCGAGACGGCCAGGCCGCGTGCGTAGCCGAAGGCGAGGAAGAACACCGCGAAGAGCACGGAAACGCCCGCCCAGACCAGCAGCGCCCAGGCCTCACGGAAACCGACCACAGAGAAGGACGTCACGTGACGCATGAGCCAGTAGGCGGCCACCTGCGTTCCCGGGCCGTACTGCACGCTGGCGACTCCCACGTAGGGCAGGTGACCCTTGGCGACGGCCTGCAACCCGATCAGCACGACCTCCTCCTGGCGGCTGATCGGTGTCCTTGTCTTGCCGAGGTACCACGGCGGTCCGGTGAAATACCAGGCCAGGGCGAGGGCGGTCACCAGCCCCGCCGCCGTGGGCAGCACACCGCGCCCGCCGTCGGGCGGGCCGTCGGCCGAACCGCCCGCCGCGACCGTGGCGGGCTCTTCCGCCAGCCAGCCTGCGGTCACCGCTGCGATCCCCGGAATAGCCCGGTGAGCCATGCGCCCCAGGTCGTCGGTTTGCCGCGGCCGACGATCAGCACGCGGGCGGCCGTGGTCAGCCAGAGGGCCGGGCCAAGGACGCCGAGCAGGTACGCGGTGGTCTCCCAGCGCTTGTCGTCGTAGGGGAAGTAGATGTACCGCACTGGCGGGGGAAACGTCGCCTTCGCCCGGTAGTACACGACAACGAGCAGGAACGGGAACCAGGCGGCGAGTGCCAGCCAGATCGCGGCCCGGTCCGACGGCGCCGCCACCCGGTCAAGCCAGGTCCCCGGCCGGGACCGGCCAGTGCCCGCCAGCGACGCCCGCCCGAGTACCGCGCTCAGACCCGCGCCGGCCAGGGCGACGGCGATCATCAGCCGCTGCGTCTCGGGCAGCGGGCCCTGCGGCCGGATGAGTGCCGCTATCGCCATGGCAAGCACGCTGGTGCCGGCCAGCGAGACGACCGCTGCCTGGTAGAAGGGACGAGGACCCTCGTCAACGAGCCGCAGCGTCCGGTCAAGCAATCCAGATGCATCTTTTGCGCTCACATAATTAAAGAGTCAATTCATGCATTTTGGTTGCTTCTGTCGGAACGAAAATTCCTGCAACCCTTTGCACGACGCCATTGACGAGTTTTGGTTGCTTCATTTGACTAAGAATTTACTTTGAATATTTGGCTGGCCGGCGCCGGGCACGCTTTCGCGCTGTTCCGCCCGGCGTGCCCCGGCCCGTGTCAGAAGCTGATACCAGCTGCTAGCAATGCGGCACGGTTTGCCTCAAGTGGCAGGGAGGTGAACTTGCCGTGACTGACCAGCCCGAAATGCGAGCCGTTAGCGGACTTGAGTCCTGGTCCCCCCCAATCGACGAGAAGCGTGTCGCCGGACGGGCTGGCCCACAGAACGCCTGCATTCAGGCCGCCTGTTTGCTTTTCCGGCAGGATCGTCGCCCGGTAAGCGAGTGTGGGCTGGCGACCTGCCACGAGCGGGTAGGTGTCGAAATCTACGTGGCCCGGAGAAGCGGACGGCATCACCCAGGTCAGGCAGCTGATCGTGGTGCCGCCAGCGCTGACCAGCGGGGGCCAGGCATCCACCTGGAAGCATCCCTTTGACTGGTTCCAGGCCAGCGTCCCTGACCAGATGACCGTGCTGTCGGTCAGCAGATTGCCGCTGGCCGGGCCGGCCGCGACGTCCAGCCTGCGCACGGTGCCTGTGACCGTGCCTGACTTGTCGTAGGACGTCGCGAGCGCGACCGCCCGGTCGTTGTCGATCCAGGTCACGGCCGGCGTCCCGGCCGGAACGGTGGCCAGCGTATCGCTGAGGACGTTCTCGAGCCTGGTGGCCGGGTTGTCCTCGATCCAGTCGTGCAGCAGCGCGCCGGTGGCGACTGAGAAGACCTTCACCTCATGCCAGTCAGGGGTGTGCTTCCTGGCCGCGGGAATGTCGGGAATGTCGGCCACGGCGAGTTCCTGCCCGGACCCGGACAACGCGGTGGCGATGATCTGCCCGGGTGACGGGTTGGCATAGCTGCTGGCATCGGACCACGACCACGGCCTGATGGGCAGGCGGCTCAGGCTGGCCGGCTGAGCGGTGCCCGGGGCAAGGCGCAACCGGTACCAGCTGCCGCTCAGCGTGGCGACGCTCTTTGCGACCGCGACGCCGTTCTTCATCTGGGGCGCGAATGTCCCGGTCGACGACGTCACGGCGAAGACGACGAACGTCCGGTCGTCGGCAGCCGCGGTCACGCTCTGGAAGGTCGTGCGTGCGGGCGGCGCGAAGGTCGCCAGTGTCTTGCCGGTGACCGCGTCACCCACCACGACGTCGTACCTGAGGATGCCCTTGAGCTCGTCCTGATAGCTCACCACGATTGCCTTGAGCGCCACGTAGTAGCGGGGCACGCCGCCGGGGCCCGATGGCGTCGCAGTGGCTGGGGTCGTGGGAACCGCGCCACCGTTCGGTATGTCCTTGACGAGTACCAGGGAGACGGCGAGCGCGACGACAACCGCTGCCGCGGTGAGCGGGACGCCCCAGGACCACCAGCGGAGCGGCCGACCACCGTGCGGTCGGGTACTGTGCTGGCGGTGCGGTGCGACGGCCTTGGTCCCCAGTTCGTCCGCGGCCGCCTCGATGCGCAGCGGCGGCACCTCGCGCACGGCAGAGGCGATGGCCCGGGTTGTGGACCTGATGAGATCTTCCTCTCTGCTCATGATGCCTCCTTCAGCGTGCGGGCGATCGCGGCGAGCGCGCGGTGGGTGGCGGACTTCACGGTGCCAAGGCTGACCCCCATGGTGCGAGCGGTCTCCTCGACTGACAGGTCGAGGTAATAGCGCAGCACGACCGCCTCCCGCTGCCGCCGCGGCAGCGCGCGCAGCGCGGCCGCGACAGCGCGCTGCTCCTCGTTGAGCAGCACGCTCGCCTCGGCGGACTCAACCAGCCCGCCACGTCCGGCGGCCAGCGTCGCCTCGTCAAGATCGCCACCGGGACCCGCGCCGGGCCACCGTACGGAAAGCGACCTGCGGCGCAGCGCCGTCCGGCAGCCGTTCACGACGCTGACCCTGAGGTAGGCGAGCGGCGCGGTCATGGCGGGCACCTGGTCCCAGCGCCGGTAGAGGCCGAGGAAGGCGTCCTGCACGATGTCTTCGGCGACAGCACGCTCGCCGGTCATGATGACCGCCAAGCGGACGAGGCCGAGCGAGTGCTCGGCATACAGGGCCGTCACCGAGGCCATTGCGCCCGATGAAAGCCCCGTCTCAGTGGTGTCCACGTATCAGAAACTCCGCTAGCGTCCGAAGGTTGCCTCCGGCCGGCTGAATCCTTCCGGGTGAATCCTGCCGGTATGCCCGCTCGCCGCGCGAACCGCCCGGCGAGACCCGCCACCTCGGACACGCCGTGTGATCGCCGTCACCGCGGATCGGTACGTCGAGCGACCGGAGCATAAGTAAAGGACGCGCCAAGTTCCGCGTCGGCGCGGTCTTCCCATTGCCTGGAACTAATCGTCCGAAGTCAGGACCTAGATCATTTCATCCGGTCTAAACCAGCGGTCTATACCAAATGGCCGATGAGGTCTAAACCACTGGTCATATGGGTCAAACCATCATGTATACCGTGTTTTAGCCCACACTATAGCGGCCATTGTCCAGGTATATCGATTTGTGTAACGTCGTATTTCTTAGACCAGATCTGAGCCGGGTACAGTCCCGTACAACGGGATTGCCGGCGCGAGGAGCGTGCAGTGCCGAAGTTCGTCTATGACTTCACAGAAGGTAACAAGGACCTCAAGGACCTCCTGGGCGGCAAGGGGGCGAACCTGGCCGAGATGACCAACATCGGCCTGCCGGTTCCCCCCGGGTTCACCATCACCACCGACGCGTGCCGCCACTACCTGGCGGAGGGCGCTGTCCCCGACGGCCTTGACGATGAAGTCAGCAGGCACCTGAAAGCACTGGAAGAGACCATGGGCCGCAAGCTCGGCGACCCGGCCGACCCGCTCCTGGTCAGCGTCAGGTCCGGCGCCAAGTTCTCCATGCCGGGCATGATGGACACGGTCCTCAACGTCGGCCTATCGGACGATTGCGTCGACGGGCTCGCCGCGCAGCTGGGCAACGAACGGTTCGCCTGGGACGCCTACCGGCGGCTGATCCAGATGTTCGGCAAGACCGTGCTCGGCATCGACGGCGAGCACTTCGAGCACGCACTCGACGCGGCGAAGCAGGCGAAGGGCGCCGCGAGCGACACGCAACTGGACGCCGAGGACCTGAAGAAGCTCACCGCGACCTTCAAGGACCTGGTGCACAAGTACGCCGGGCGCGAGTTCCCGCAGGACCCGCGCGAGCAGATGGACCTCGCGGTGCTCGCGGTCTTCGACTCGTGGAACTCCGATCGCGCGGTGCTCTACCGCCGCCAGGAGCGCATACCCGCCGACCTCGGCACGGCGGTCAGCGTGGTGGCGATGGTCTTCGGCAACCTGGGCGACGACTCGGGGACCGGCGTGGCGTTCACCCGCGACCCGGGAACCGGCGCGCAGGGCGTCTACGGCGACTACCTGCAGAACGCCCAGGGCGAGGACGTCGTGGCCGGCATCCGCAACACGGTGCCGCTCCAGGAGCTCGAGGCCATCGACAAGACCTCCTACGACCAGCTCATGGACATCATGCGCACCCTGGAGAACCACTACAGGGACCTGTGCGACATCGAGTTCACCATCGAGCGCGGCAAGCTCTGGATGCTGCAGACCCGGGTCGGCAAGCGGACCGCCGGGGCGGCGTTCAGGATCGCCACCCAGCTGGTCAAGCAGGGCATGATCGACCTGGACGAGGCGCTCACCCGGGTCAGCGGCGCGGAACTTTCCAGGCTGATGTTTCCCCGCTTCGACACCTCGGGCGAGGGCATCAAGCGAATCACCAAGGCGATCTCCGCGTCGCCCGGCGCGGCGGTCGGCAAGGCCGTCTTCGACTCGGCGACCGCCGTGGCCTGGGCCGCGCGCGGCGAGCAGGTCATCCTGGTCCGCCGCGAGACCAACCCGGAAGACCTCAACGGCATGATCGCCGCCGAGGGCGTGCTCACCAGCCGCGGCGGCAAGACCAGCCACGCGGCGGTGGTCGCCAGGGGCATGGGCAAGACCTGCGTCTGCGGCGCGGAAGAACTCGAGGTCGACGCGAAGGCCAAGACCTTCGCCGCGCCGCATGGGGTCACGGTCCGCGAGGGCGACGTCATCTCGATCGACGGCACATCGGGCGCGGTCTACCTCGGTGAGGTCCCCGTCGTCGCGTCCAACGTCGTGCAGTACTTCGAGGGCGAACTGGCGCCGGACTGCGACGACCTGGTCGCCGCCGTGCACACGCTGATGATCCACGCGGACGCAAGGCGCCGCCTCGGCGTGCACGCCAACGCGGACAATGGTCCCGACTGCGCGCGGGCGAGAAGGTTCGGCGCGACCGGGGTCGGCCTTGTCAGGACCGAGCACATGTTCCTCGGCGAGCGCCGCCAGCTGGTCGAGAACCTGATACTCGCCGAGACGGACGAGGCGCGCCAGGCCGCGCTCGACACGCTGGAGCCGCTGCAGCGCGGCGATTTCGCGGAGATCCTCGAGGCGATGGACGGGCTGCCGGTGACGGTCCGGCTGATCGACCCGCCGCTGCACGAGTTCCTCCCCGACCTCACCGACCTCAGCGTCAAGGTGGCGCTGGCCGGCGACAAGGCCACCGAGCAGGACCGCAAGCTGCTTGAGGCCGTGCACCGCCTGCACGAGCAGAACCCGATGCTGGGCCTGCGCGGCGTCCGCCTGGTGCTCGTCATCCCCGGCCTGCTCGATATGCAGGTGAGCGCGATCGCCAGGGCGGCCGCGCAGCTGGTCAAGGCGGGTAAGACGCCCAAGCCCGAGATCATGATCCCGCTGACCGCCACGGTCCAGGAGATGGAGATCAGCCGTGAGCGGGCGGAGCGGGTGCTGCGGGCCGTCGCGGAGGAGACGGGCGTCCTGGTGGACATCCCGATCGGCACGATGATCGAGGTGCCGCGGGCCGCGCTCACCGCGGGCGAGATCGCGCGGAGCGCCGAGTTCTTCTCCTTCGGCACCAACGACCTGACCCAGATGACCTGGGCGTTTTCCAGGGACGACGTGGAGGGCGCGTTCTTCGCCCCGTACATCGACATGGGCGTATTCGGCGTTTCGCCGTTCGAGACGATCGACATCGGCGGCGTCGGCCGCCTGGTGAAGATCGCCGCGGCGGAAGGCCGCGCCACCAGGCCCGGCCTCAAGCTCGGCGTATGCGGTGAGCACGGCGGCGATCCTGCCTCGGTCTGGTTCTTCCACGACGCGGGGCTCGACTACGTGTCCTGTTCACCGTTCCGGGTCCCGATCGCCCGGCTTGAGGCCGGCCGGGCGGGGGTGTCCAGGGGCGGCAGCGACACCAGGTAAGGCACTCACTCCCCCAGGGGATGACCCCGGACCCCGTGACTCCTCCCCGATGACACCGCCCCCGATGGCGCGGGCGGCTGCTGCCGGGCCGCGCGTGTACTTGGCGCCCGATACGATGGCGGTTTCTGCCATCGGGCGCCAAGCACACGAATATCTCCCGGGGGGACGACCCCCCATACCCCCGACGTGCGCGGCTCGGGGTCAGCCGTCTCGCTGCGGTGAACGTCCGCGGATGTCGGACGCGGTGGGCACACTGGGAGTGTGACCTACAGTTCGCGTGACACCGAGCGCTGGGCGGCCGAGCCGCCCAAGCGTCCAGGCCGCACCGAGTTCCAGCGCGACCGCGCGCGGGTGCTGCACAGCGCCGCGCTGCGCAGGCTCGCCGCGAAGACGCAGGTGGTCAGGGCGGGCTCCGGTGATTTCCCGCGCACCAGGCTGACCCACTCGCTCGAATGCTCGCAGATCGGCCGCGAGCTCGGCGCCTCGCTCGGCTGCGATCCCGACCTGGTCGACGCCGCTTGCCTTGCGCATGACCTCGGCCACCCGCCGTTCGGCCACAACGGTGAGTCGGCGCTCGCCGCGCTCGCGGATCCGGGCGGCCCGCTCGCCTGCGGCGGCTTCGAGGGCAACGCCCAGTCGCTGCGCCTGCTCACCCGCCTCGAGCCGAAGGTCCCTGGCGCCGGACTCAACCTGACTCGCGCCACCCTGGACGCCGCGCTCAAGTACCCATGGCTCAACGGTTTCGGGGACTGCGATCCGGCGGACGCCGCCCCGGTCCCGACCGCCAAGTACGGCGCCTACGACCCCGACCTCCCCGCCTTCCGGTGGATCCGCGACGGCGCGCCCGACCGCCGCCGCTGCCTGGAGGCCCAGGTCATGGACTGGGCAGACGACGTGGCCTACTCCGTGCACGACCTGGAGGACGGACTGCACGCCGGTCTCATCTCCATGAAAAACCTCACCGATCATCCCGAACGGGTTCTTGTCTCCGCCGTAGCCGCCACCCAGTATTGCGACCCGGCGTGGGACGTCACCGCGGCGGAGCTCGAGACGGTCTTCGCCGAGTTCATGGGCCTGGACTGTTGGCAGTTCAGCTTCGACGGCGGACCCGCGTCACTGGCCGCCGCCAAGAACCTGACAAGTGAGCTCGTCGGCCGCTTCTGCCAGGCGGCCTGGCAGGCGACGCGGGCCGCTTCCGGCGACGGGCCCCTCGGCCGCTACGCCGCCGGACTCGTGGTGCCGCGCCGCCAGCTCCTCGAGTGCGCCCTGCTCAAGGCGGTCGCCGCGCACTACGTGATGGGCCGCGGCGGTGCGGCGGCGCAGCAGGCGCGCGAGCGTGAGCTGATCACCGAGCTGGCGCTCGCCATCGAGCGCGGCGCGCCCGCCACGCTCGACCCGGTGCTGGCACCGGCCTGGGACGCCGCGGACAGCGACACCGAGCGCCGCCGCGTCATCATCGACCAGCTCGCCTCCCTCACCGACACGTCCGCCATCGCCTGGCACGAGCGCCTAACCAGGCCCCAGCCTTAGGGTCCCGCTCCCACCTCGCGATTCCTCATCCGTCCCCAGATTCCCGCGCTCCCGCCTATCCCCCTCCGCCCCATCAGTCGCGTGGCCGTTGAACCCGCCCACCTCGCGTTTCCGTTACGTTAGGCAGCGAGCGGAATACGCGCGAGCGATCTGGGAGGCGGCAATGACGACGTTCGTGATCGTGGGTGGCGGGCTGGCCGGAGCGAAGGCCGCGGAGGGGCTTCGGGTTGAGGGCTTCGACGGCGACGTCGTGCTGTTCGGCAGCGAACAGGAAGACCCGTACGAGCGGCCGCCGCTTGCCAAGGGCTACCTGCTCGGCAAGGACGCCCGCGACTCGGTCTTCGTCCACGCGGCCGGCTGGTACCCGGAGCACAACGTGGACTTGCGCACCGGGGTGGCCGTCACCGCGATCGACCCGGCGGGGCACACGGTCACGTTCGACGGCGGCACGCAGTCCTACGACAAGCTGCTGCTCACGACCGGCGCCTCGGCCCGGCGCATCGACATACCGGGCGCAGGCCTCGAGGGCGTGTTCTACCTGCGGACCCTGCAGGAGTCTGACGCGCTTAAGTCCGCGTTCACCCCGGACACCAGGGTGGTGATCGTCGGCGCGGGCTGGATCGGTCTTGAGGCGGCCGCCGCGGCGCGCACCGCCGGCTCCGCCGTGACGATCGTGGAGCCGCAGCCCGGCGCCCTGCACGGCGCGCTCGGTCCCGAGCTTGGCGGCAAGTTCGCCGCCCTGCACCGCGCGCACGGCGTGGAGTTCCGCTTCGAGGAGTCGGCCGCCGAGTTCCGCCCCGCCGCCTCCGACGCCACCCGGATTGGTTCCGTAGTCACCACGGGCGGCGCGGAACTGCCCGCAGATGTCGTGGTCGTCGGCATCGGCGCGGTGCCCAACGACGAGCTCGCCAGGTCGGCAGGCCTGGAGGTCAGCAACGGCGTGGTCACCGACGCGACGCTGCGCACCTCCGACCCGGACATCTTCGCCGCCGGCGACGTGGCAAGCTCCTTCCACCCGCTGCTCGGCCGCCACCTGCGCATGGACCACTGGTCCAACGCACTCAACGGCGGCAAGACGGCCGCCAAGTCGATGCTCGGCCAGCACGTCGAGTACAACCGGGTGCCGTACTTCTACAGCGACCAGTACGACCTCGGCATGGAATGCTCAGGCCTGCCGCTTCCCGGCACCTACGACCAGGTCGTCTACCGCGGCAACAGCGACTCCCTCGAGTTCGTCGCCTTCTGGCTCAGCGACCGCCGCGTCGTTGCCGGCATGAACGTCAACGTCTGGGATGTCACAAGCGAGATCCAGTCCCTCATCCTCTCCGGCCGCCAAATAGACCCCGCCCGCCTCTCCGATCCCGCCATCCCCCTATCCGAAATCTGACCCCATTTCCGACACCATTTCCGGCATCCGCCCCCGCCGAACTTCACGCGGCCATGCTCCATCGAGCAACACCAGGCAGCCGAGTTACTTGCGTCCGGCGCATCCTCGATGATCTTGGAAACTTTTCTCCTGATGGAAACAAAAACCCCGATTCGGGGGAAAAGTTTCCATTGAAATCAGAATTTCCAAGATCATTTGGTCTCGGGCGGAACGTCAACGACTGTGCGCCTGCTTTATTACCATTTGCCCGAGTAGTAGTACGCGGATTGTCGGCAGCCGTCGTCATACTCGGCGGCATGATCAGCGACATTCCACCCCGCCTGTTGGAGCAAGCCCGCTTCCAGGCCGGCGTGGTCGCCAGACGGCAGGCCATCCAGGCCGGCATGTCGAAGAACGGCATCACCTCCAAGGTCAAGTCCGGACGGTGGCGTCACATCTATTCAGGGGTGTACGCCACCTTCACCGGACCAATTACCAGGGGTGCGCGCCTTTGGGCGGTCGTGCTCTATGCCGGCAGGGGCGCGCAACTCAGTTATGAGACGGCCGCCGAGGTGCTGCGGCTGACCGACGAGCGGTCCGCCCTCATACACGTCACGATTCCGGCCGAGCGGCGCGTCCGCTCTGTGACCGGTGTTGTCATTCACCGTTCGACGACCCTTGAGACCGGCTGGCGGTTCGCGCGCGGCATTCCGCCGCATACCTGGATCGAAGAAACGATCACGGATCTTGTCGACGCAGCGGCCAATTTCGACGACGCCGTGGGATGGATCACGGCTGGATTCCAGCGGAAGCTGACCGGCGAAGCGCGTCTGAAGGCCGTGATGGCCGGGCGGAAGAAGCTTCGCTGGCGTGACCTGCTCGAGGAGGTCATCCCGATGGCGGCTGCCGGCACGCATTCGACGCTCGAATACCGCTATGACCGGGATGTTGAGCGTGCCCACGGCCTGCCGCCTGCTCGCAGGCAGGTGCCCTTCGTCAAGGCGGACGGCAGCAGGGGCTACCGCGACCGCTGCTATGACCAGTACGGCCTGGTCGTCGAACTCGACGGCAAGCGATTCCACGGCGGGGACTACAGCCACCGCGACAGGCGCCGCGACAACGACGCCACAGTGACCACCGGGGCGACGCTCCGCTACGGCTGGGACGACGTCGCCCGCACCCCGTGCGAGACGGCGGCACAACTCTTCGCGGCGCTGCGCGCCCGCGGCTACCGGGGAGCGGTAAAGCCCTGCTCCGCCGTCTGCACCGCCCTCCCGCTCAACCGGATACCCGCGCCCGCCTCGCCCGCCTCGCCCGCCTCGCCCGTAGCACCCCCCAAGCCGGCCGCGCCCGTCTCATCCGTAGCGACCGCCGCACTCACGGCAGGCACCACACTCACCCGTCCCGCCACGCTCACCGCACTGGCAAAGTCCGCCACGCCCGCCGCCCTTGCGTGAAGCCAAGCCGGCCGTGGAGTCGCGGGCAAAGCCGAGTCGCACGGGAACCCCGCCCTAAGCCGAGCCGGCCGCCGCGAGAGGATCGCGACGGCCGGCTGGCCAGGCTGAGCGCTCTGAGCACCCTGGGCGCCCGCGTGTTATGAGAGCAGTGCCTGGAGGACGAGCTGCGTGTCGGTCAGGTCGGGTAGCACCGCGTGCGCCCCGGCGGCCAAGAGGTCGGCGGCGGCGAACGAGCCGGTCGCCACGCCCACGGCCCGCGCACCCGCGTCAAGCGCCGCCAAGATGTCGAGCGGCGTGTCGCCGATCACCACCGTGGCGGTCCCCTCGAAGGCGTCATCGGAGCGCCCGTGCACGCCTGCGGCGCGCCGCCGGGCCACGTGCACAAGCTGGGTCCGGTCCTCGTGGTCCTCTCCGTAGGCCCCGATGCACAGGTCGAGCCCCTCGCGCAGGCCGAGCGCGTCGAGCTTCACCTCCGCCAGCTGGCGGACGTTGCCGGTAAGCACCGACTGGTGCACCCGCCGTGACGGCCCGGCGGGCGGCAGCCCGTCAGGCAGGTCCGACGGCAGCGCGATGCCCTCGGGCATCTCCTTGGCGATCATGGTGGCGGTGGTCGCCAGCGCCATGTCCGGGGTCAGCCGTTCGGCCAGCGCGACGCCGGCCGACCCGGAACCCCCGGACCCCCCGGAACCGCCCGGGCCCGGGATAGCTGGGACGCCGGCGTCCCCAGGGCCGAACTCGCCGCCGTGGCCGGAGTGCCCGCCGTCCGCCGCGGCGCGTGCCGGGTCAAGGAAGCCGAGCGGGTGGAGCGACCAGGCGGATGACAGCGCGGCAAGCGCTTCGGCCGCGCCGGGCAGCGCCTGCCCCTGGGCCGCCACGGCGGTACGCATGGCGATCGCCTGCGAGCTGAGGCCCGCGATGAAGGGGTCGACATGCCGGCGTGGCTCGTCTACCCCCGCGAGCGTGAGCGTCTCCAGAATGATTGCCCGGTCTGTCCGCCCCGCCATCGGAGCGTAGGCCGACAGAGACCGGCCGAATAGTTGCACGAAGACCGTGCCGTACAGATCCCGCCCCACCCCGCCAGCATTGAGCAGCGTCCCGTCGATGTCCCAGAGAACTAGGACGTCGTCCATTTGAGAGCCCCCTGATCCTGTGCGCCCCATTTGCGCACAGTGTAGAACAGAATGGTGAAAAAACCCGTAGAGCAGCCAGGATACTACCTGGTGCTAACGAGCAACCATATTCGTGATTACCCATTCCTGGCTTCTCCTAAGCCCATCAAAGGCCGTCGAGCGCCCCGATGCACGCCGGATCGGCACTAGCCGGGATGCGAGGACCGCTAGCCGACGGAAGCGACGAAGCGTCGCAAGAACGCCCAGCGCGCCGCGCGGTAAGCGGGGCGAGAACCGGCAGGACACGAAATAGACTCGGGCCATGCCGGGTCGCATTCGCCAGGAAGACATCGCCGCCGTCCGTGAACGATCTCCCATCGCGGACGTCGTTGGCGAGTACCTGCAGCTCAGACCGGCAGGCGGCGGCCACCTCAAGGGCCTGTGCCCGTTCCACGAGGAGCGCACCCCGTCGTTCAACGTGACGCCAGGCAAGGAGCTCTACCACTGCTTCTCCTGTGGCGAGGGCGGCGACGTCATCAAGTTCCTGATGAAGATCGAGACGCTGCAGTTCGGCGAGGCGATCGAGCGGCTCGCCGCCCGCGCGGGCATCGAGCTCCGCTACGAGCAGGGCGGCTATGTCCCCGGCCAGGAGACGAGCATCCGCCGGCGGCTGATCGACGCGCACCGCCTGGCCCAGGAGTTCTATTCCGAACGGTTGCGGCATGACTCTGCCACCCCCGCACGCGCCTTTCTAGCCGAGCGGGGCTTCACGCTTGCCGATGCCGACCAGTTCGGCACCGGCTATTCGCCGGCCGCCTGGGACGAGCTGACCAAGCACCTGCGCGGACGCGGCTTCACCGAGGACGAGCTGCTCAAGTCAGGCCTGTCGCGCAAGACGAGCCGCGGCGGCCTGATCGACATGTTCCGCGGCCGGCTGATGTGGCCGATCAGGGACCTGACGGGGGAGACGATCGCGTTCGGCGCGCGCAAGCTCGATGCGAGCGACGACGGGCCCAAGTACCTGAACACGCCGGAAACCCAGATCTTCAAGAAGAGCCACGTGCTGTACGGCGCGGACCTGGCCAAGCGGGAGATCGCCAAGCGGCGGCAGGCGGTGATCGTCGAGGGGTACACCGACGTGATGGCCTGCCACCTGTCCGGGGTGCCGACCGCGGTGGCGACCTGCGGCACGTCGTTCGGCGAGGAGCACGTCAAGGTCCTGCGCAGGCTGATCATGGACACCGACGGGTCGTCCGGCGAGGTGATCTTCACCTTCGACGGCGACGCGGCAGGCCAGAAGGCGGCGCTGCGCGCGTTCGCGCTGGAGGAGAAGTTCGTCACGCAGACCTTCGTGGCGGTGCAGCCGGACGGGCTCGACCCCTGCGACCTGCGCCTCAAGCACGGCGAGGCGGCGGTCCGCGACCTGGTCGCCCGGCGGGTGCCGCTGTTCGAGTTCGCGATCAGGTCGGTGCTCGGCAGGCACGACCTGGACACCCGCGAGGGGCAGTTCGCGGCCATCGACGAGGCCGCGCCGATCATCGTCAGGATTAAGGACCGGTCGAAGTGGAAGCAATACGCCGTCGACCTCGACCGGTGGATCGGGTTCATGGACGAGCGGTACATCCTCGACCGGGTCCGGCACGCCGCGGGCGCCGTTAAGGGGGCCAGGGGGACCACAACCCGTTCCGGATCGGCGGCACAGGCACCGGACGCGAACGGCCAGCGGCGCGCGGACGCCGGCGCCGCGCCCTCGCGGCCCTACGACCGCTCCGACCCGGTGCTCCGGGTGGAGCGTGAGGCGCTGAAGCTCGCGGTGCAGTGGCCGGCACTGACCGGGCCTGAGTTCGACACGCTCGGCGCCGTGGCATTCAGCGTGCCGCAGCATGCCGCCGTGTTCGGGGTGATCGCCGCCGCGGGCGGCGTGGGCACCGCGGGGCGGGCCAGGGACTGGGCGGTGGCCCTGCTCGAGGCCGCGCCTGACGACCGGGCGCGCGCGTTCGTCACCGAGCTGGCGACGGAACCGCTCCAGGTGGCCGGCGAGCCGGACGAGAAGTACGCGGACGTGATCCTGGCGCGCGTGGGCGAGCTTGCCGTGGGGCGGGAGATCGCCGCGATCAAGGCGCGGCTGCAGCGGATGAACCCGGCGGAAGACCAGGCGGGCTACGGCCGGATCTTCGGTGAACTGGTGGGGCTCGAGCAGCGCCGTAAGTGGCTGCTTGACCGCGCCACCGGGGCCTGACGGCGAGTGCGACTAAGGCCTGACCCGAGGCGTGACAGCCGGCGCGCGAGACATTACCGGATGTTTTTTTACACATTGCGAGCAGGTTAAACCTCAGGTCAGGGTAATAAAATTGGGCCCCCCGCAATAGGGGTGACGAGGGGCACACTGGTCGGGTGAGCCTCACCGTAGTAACGAGCGGACCATCGCTAACGCAGCAAATGACGGACCTCGTGGCGCTCGGGCGCTCACGGGGCTTCGTGACGATGGGGGACGTCACCACGGCAGTCGACCGGGCCGAGCTAACAGGGGACGCACTAGACGGGGTAGTGCGGGTGCTCGCCGATGAGGGCATCGAGGTAGTTGATGCGCTGGTCGAAGAGGAAGCCGATACCAAGCTGCCCGACATCGACGCCGAGACCGCGCGCCGGGCAGGGACAAGCGACCTGGTGCGGATCTACCTGCGGGAGATCGGCCGGGTGCCGCTGCTGACGGCCGAGGACGAGGTCGAACTGGCCAAGTCGATCGAGGCCGGCCTGTACGCCGAGGAGAAGCTGAACAGCGGTTTCACGCTGTGCACCGGCGACCGGGCCGACCTGGAATGGCTGGCGGCCGACGGCGTGCGCGGCAAACAGCGGCTGATCGAGGCGAACCTGCGGCTCGTGGTGTCGATCGCCAAGCGGTACATCGGCAGGGGCCTGGTCTTCCTCGACCTGATCCAGGAGGGCAACCTCGGGCTGATCAGGGCGGTCGAGAAGTTCGACTACACGCGCGGCTACAAGTTCTCCACGTACGCGACGTGGTGGATCAGGCAGGCCATCACCCGCGCGATCGCCGACCAGGCGCGCACTATCCGGGTGCCCGTGCACATGGTGGAGACGATCAACAAGCTCGCCAGGGTGCAGCGCCAGCTCCATCAGGAACTCGGCCGCGAGGCGACCGTCGAGGAGCTGGCCGCCGAGATGGGCATCGAGCCGGAACGGGTCGCGGAGATCCAGCGGATCGCCCAGGAGCCGGTCTCTCTCCAGTCGCCGATCGGCGAGGAGGAGTCGGACCTCGGCGACTTCATCGAGGACGCGGATGCCGTGGTGCCGATCGAGGCGGCGGCGTTCATCATGCTCCAGGACCAGCTCGACCGCGTGCTCTGCGAGCTGTCGGAGCGCGAGCAGCGGATCATTCAGCTGCGCTTCGGGCTGTCCGACGGGCATCCCCGGACGCTCGAGGAGGTCGGCAGGGAGTTCGGCGTGACCAGGGAACGGATCAGGCAGATCGAGTCCAAGACCCTGGCCAAGCTTCGCCACCCGTCGCGCGCGCTGCTGCTGCGCGAATACCTCGACTAAACGGGCTACGCCCGGGGGGGCCGGATTTCCGGCCCCCCGGGCGGCACCGGACCGCGCCCCGGTGCGGTGGCAACGACGCCGCCGTATCGGCGGCGCCCCAGATCAGGGCATGTCGGGGCTGTAGTGAGGGCTTGTCTCCGCTGAGCCGTCGGCCGGGTAGACCAGGTTGCCGTCCGGCGCGACGTCATCGGTTTCCGTGCTGCCGGCGAAGCGGGACGGCATGTGGCTTGACGCCGCCTGCTTGACGTTGGCGAGGTACTTCGGCACCTGGGAAGCCTGGTTCTGCGCCATGCTGGCCGCGCTGCTCGCCGCGTTCTTCGCGTAGTCCGGTCCCTTTTCCTTGGCGGTCTTGGCGAATTCGGTGGCCTTCGTCTGGGCGACGCTTGTCGCCTGCTGCACCTTGGGGTGCTCGGCGACCTGCTGTGCGTACGCCATCATCTTGTCGTAAGTTTCGCGGCCGGACCGCGCGCCGGCCACGAAGCCGACTGCGAACCCCGCGACGAAAATTGCCTTGTGACGCATCTGGTCCCCTTTTTTCCAGTGCGCGGCGCCAGGGATGACAATCGTCCCCATGCACGGCGTCGTACGTTCCGGCTGGCCAGCGCTACGGTGCGCCGGCTGTTCCAGGTTAACTTTCCCTGATCGGGGCGGATAGACATCCCTCGGACCCCCGGTTTCCCTTGGACGGCTGGCGTGCGCCGCCTCGGGCGTGAGCAGGCACCCCAGAACGTGCGCTACGCTTATCCCGGTGCAGCCGACAGGGCCCTGTTTCCTGTCGGTGCGCCGACGGTCCCGAGTAGCTCAATTGGCAGAGCAGCCGGCTGTTAACCGGCAGGTTATAGGTTCGAGTCCTATCTCGGGAGCCAGTCTTGTGGGCCCTGACCTGCATGCGTAACGCGTTCGTCTGCAGAGCACTCGACCTCGCCGCCGACAGCGGATTGCGGATCTCGGCCTTCACCGCCGAGCCGGGAACCCCTGCCGGCGACGGCCTCAAATTCCTTGCCTCCTGGGCCACGACCACGAGACCGGTGAAAGCCCGGGCCGCGCAGCGGAAGGGGTTCTCCCAGTGAGTCGTGGCTGCCTGTTTCCCCGGCGAGGTCATAGAGCTGGGGCGATGTAGAGGATCATCCCCGACCTCGGTCGCGCGACTGATCCCGCCGCCGGTGACTGGGCGAACACCGTCCCCGGCGGTACGGACTGGCCGGTGGGCGGCGCGACTACGGTGACACTGACGTTGAACCCGGCCTGGTCGGCGACCGCGACCGCTGACGCCCGAGGCATCCCGATGACACTCGGTACCCGCGCATCAGCGCCCTGCGCCGGGGGAGTGCCGGCAATGGCCTGGCAGGGCGACATCGGTGATGGCGACCCGGTGGGAGCGAAGCCAGGATCTATCGGCGGTGCCGTGCTGGTCGTTTGGGCCACCGCGATCGCCAGGTAGACCAACGCCCCGGGAACCGCCCGTGAGCCGGCGGGCAGTGACTGGGCGAACACCGTCCCCGGCGCCACGGCCTGCGCCGCGGGAGGCACCGCGTCGTAGATCCCCGCATTGAGGCCGACGCCTTGCACGATGGCCGCGGCGGCATCCTGCGTCGTTCCGATGACGTTTGGCACGCCCACGGTGGCCCCTTGGCAGCTCGCTGTGGGCTGCGGGTGCGTGCTGGCCCCCGACGCCCTAGGCCCGGCCGGGCCGGCATGGTGCGAGGTGACGACCCCGATGGTGACTCCGATGGCCAAGACAGCGGCCGCAGTCAGCGCGGGCAGCGCCCACGACTTCGCAGACCGGTCGGCGGGCCGGGTGGTGACCCGGTCGGCGGACAGCTCGGTCGGCGGCTCCGGTACGGCCCGCTTCAGCAGTCGGCTGAGCCGCTCTTCCTCGGCGCTCATGCCGCCGTCCCTCCCGTCAGGACATCCGCGAGCCCCGGGACCAGACGCAGTCTGGCCAGGGCCTTCGCCGCCTGGCTCTTCACTGTCCCGACGGAGCAGCCCATGATTTGCGCCGTCTCGGCCTCGGTCCGGTCCTCGTAGTAGCGCAGCATGATGACCGCGCGCTGCTTTACGGTCAGCACGCGCAGCGCGTGCCGGACCGACTCGCGCACATCCACGTCCTGGAACCCGCCGGTGTCGGCGAGGGTCGCGGGCAGCCGCGCGGACGTGACCTCCCCCGTCCAGCGCCGCCCGCGCCAGCGTAGGCAGGTGTTCACCATGACCTTGTGCGCGTACGCGTCCGGCGCGTCCATGTCCGCCACGCGGCTCCAGCGGCGCCAGACCTCGCCGAGCGCGGTCTGCACGAGATCCTCGGCGAGGGCCCAGTCGCCCCCGGTCAGCAGCCACGCCGCGCGGAGCATGGCGCCCGACCGGCGCTGTACGAAGTCCGCGAACTCGGGAAGTTCAGGCATGACGCCTCCGCGCCCTGAGCCGGCTCGGTACTCGGTTGGGTGCACACAGAACTAAAGCAGGTAGCCAGACAAGAAGGTTGCCGCCACGGGAGATTTTCTGGCTTCGATCCCGCACCGGCTCGCGGCAAGGTCACGCGTTGTCAGCGGGCCGGGCGCCACATGCTCGTGACGACGCGGCCGGAGGGCATGGTGATCTCGGCGCGGGGTTCGAATCCGGCTCGCCGGTACCGCTCGTTGTTGACGGCGTTGGTGGATTCCAGGTAGGCGGCGGCGCCCAGGGCATCGATGCGCGTGAGCGTCTCGGCGAGCAGCGCCATGCCGAGGCCCTTGCCGCGGTGGCTGGCGTGAGTGGCAAGGATGGTGAGGTGGAAGGAGGACCCGGCGGGGTGGGCCGCCGCGAACCGCTCCTCGATCTCGCGGGCTGAGGCGGCCGCCTGCGGGCCGGCGGTCTCCTCGATCAGTTCGCCGAGGCGGCCGGCCTCCTCGTCCGTCAGTTCCGTGCCGCCCGGCGGGATCCAGATGGCCGCGGCCTCCGCGTCCGGCGTCACGAACGTCCACGGATAGCGCAGCGCGGCCGTCGCGTAGACGCGCCACATCAGCGCTGACTGCTCGGCGCGCCGGCTCTCGTCGGGGAAGACCGGGCCCCACACCGGGTCGTGGAAGAAGGCGGAGGTGAAGGCGGCCGTGATGGCGTCGATATCGGCGGGTGTGGCCCGTCGGGCGTTGGCGGAGCCGGCGGAACTTGTCACCCGGCCAATCTAGCGACACCGGCCGCGAGCGGGCGTGGGCCTGATGCCGCTACGCGCTGCCCGGCTGGTATGCCAGCCGGTCGCGGACGGCGACGACGCCCTCGACGTGCCTGGCGGCGTCGAGGATGCCGCGGCCGGCGTCCGCGTCCTGCGGCGTGCCCTCCATGGTGACGATGCCGTCCTTGACGGTGACGGTGTAGCTGGCCGGGTCGCTGCTGAAGCGGCCGGCGATCAGCTCCCCGGTGATCTCGTCCGCGATGTCCTGGTCGGGCCGGTCATAGACGCTGAGGACGTCGGAACGGGTCACGATGCCGATCAGCGTGCCGTCCTCGCTTATGACGGGGAGCCGCTTGACCCGCCTCGCGTACATCAGCCGGGCCGCGCGGGTGACCGGCTCGTCGGCGCCGATGGTCACCGGGGGACTGGACATCAGCTCGCCCGCGGTGACCGCCGCCGCCTTGGAGTGGTCGCGGTCCCATGTCATGCCAGGCGTCGCCGCGGAACCCTCATCCTCGGCCGCCTCCTTGGCGAGCAGGTCGGCCTCGGAGACCACCCCGATGCACTTGTTGCTTGCGTCGATCACGGGGAACGCGCTGACCCGGTGCTCGTGCAGCCTGATCGCGATCTCCTTGAACGTGGCGATCTCCCTGACGGCGATCACGTGGGTGCTCATCACGTCCTTGACGGTGGCGTTCATGGCTACCGCCTCCTATCGAAGTCTCCCTCTTGTGTACCCGGTATTTGGGGGGAACCCGTGCACGAGGACATCCGGCCCGCCGGGTTTGGGACCTTGTACCCTCCGCCGGCCGGGGCTGCCGCGGGCATGCTGCCTAGCATGGACATCATCGGCTGGCCTCCCGGGCCGCGGTCGCGGCCCGGTAACCAGCAGCGAACGCAGCAGCGAACGGAGTACCAAACGGGGACGCGAGCGGGGGGCAGCGGTGCGCGTCATCTCTGAGCCGCGGCTCGCGGCAGTGTTCGGCGCGCTGCCTGGCATGCCGCGGATCGTCGCAGGCGGCAATTTCGCCACCCCCTGGCGGGCCCTCGCCGTCCTCGACGGCGCGGTCGCTAGCTACCGCCTGTTCGTGCTGAACGCACAGGCGGGTATGCCGGACCGCGAAGGGGTGACGCTCGAGTCGCCGTTCGTCGGTCCTGGCATGCGCGGCCTGGCCCGGCTGCGCTACTTTCCGTGCCGCCTGTCGCTGGTGCCCGCGCTGCTGGCCGGCCCCGCGGCGCCGGACGTGGTGCTCGTGCAGGCGTCGGCGCCGGCCGGCGGCCGGGTGTCGCTCGGCACGGAGGTGAACGTGCTGCCCGCCGCGATCGAGGCCGTCCGAGCGCGCGGCGGGCTGGTGGTAGCGCAGCTCAACCCCCGGGTCCCGTACACCTACGGCGACGCGGAGCTGCCGTGCGAGGTCATCGACTACGCGATCGAGGCGGAGGCGCCGCTGCCGTCGCCACCGCGGCGGCAGGCGACGGAGGCCGCCGCCGTCATCGGCGACCGGGTGGCCGCGCTCATCGGCGACGGCGCGACACTGCAGGCAGGCATCGGCGCGGTACCCGACGCGGTGCTTGCCGGGCTGCACGCCAGGCGCGGCCTGACGGTCTGGTCGGAGATGTTCAGCGACGGCGTGCTCGGCCTGGCCAAGGCGGGCGCGCTCGACGCGGCGCAGCCGGTCATCGCATCGTTCGCCTTCGGCAGTGCCGACCTCTACGCGTGGCTTGACCGCAACCCGGATGTGCGGATGCTGCGGACAGAGACGGTGAACGACCCGGCAACGATCGCCCGCCGTCCTGCGATGGCCTCGGTCAACGGTGCCCTCCAGGTCGACCTGTTCGCCCAGGCCAACGCCACCTGGGTGAAGGGGGCGATCCACTCGGGGTTCGGCGGCCAGACCGACTTCGTCGTCGGTGCGCTGCACTCGCCAGGCGGCCAGGCGATCATCGCGCTGCCGTCCTGGCATCCGAAGGCGGGCGTGTCCACCGTCGTGCCACGGCTCGACGGTCCTGTGACGTCGTTCCAGCACAGCTACATCGTCAGCGAGCAGGGCGCCGCGGCGATCTGGGGACACGACGAGCGCGGCCAGGCGGGGCAGATCATCGAGCATGTCGCCCACCCGTCCACCAGGGAGCGGCTCAGGGAGGCGGCGCACGCACTCGGCCGGGACCGATGACCCCCGGCGTCGCAGTGGGTGGCTGGCGGATGGTGTACGCGGACGGGCACGTAAAGTTGATGGGGTGAGGCCGATTGGCGTCGGGCGTGGGAAGCTCGGGGTGACGACGGCGGGCAGGTTCGTCCGGGGGATGCGATTTGACCGCAATCCGTTGCGCCGTGCCACCGATCGGGCGGAAAGCGTCGTGCTGATCCTGCTAGCCGTGCTGTTCCTGGTCGGCGCGCCGCTGTCCGCGCTGGCAGCGGGAGGGGCCATGCACGCGGTGGCGCAGCGGGCCGAACTCGCGCAGCGCGCGTCCCACCTGCCGGTCATGGCCACCATCAAGACGATTGGCGCGCCGGCCACGGGCGGGAACCTCACCACCGAGGTGGACGCCCAGTGGACCGCGCCGACCGGCAAACTGATCGACACCGACATGGCGGTCGCCATCGGCCATACGCCCGGCGACAAGCTGAAGGTGTATACGACCCCAGACGGGCGGCTCACCACGCCGCCCATGGCCGAATCGCAGGTGGCATCGCTGACAGAGCTCGCGAGAGTCGCCGGGGTGGCCGGACTCGCCGTCGTCGTGACCCTGGCCGGCGTGGTCGCCCGCTGGTGGCTCAACCGGCGCAGGATAGCGGCGTGGGACGCCGACTGGCGGTCGACGGGCCCGCGCTGGACGACCCGGGCGTAACCGCCCCGCCGCGTCCGCGTCACTACCCGAAGGCAGCCGCACGGCCCCCGAAGGCAGCCGTACGCCGAAGCCTTGGGCGGCCAGCTTGAGCAGGACCTGCCCGGGTGCCTGCAGCTCCCTGACCTTCGCGGCGCTCAGCTCCTCCAGCTGGGCCAGCCGGGCGGCGTAGGCGTCCTGGCCCTTTCTGCGCGCCTTGCTCAGGTCGACGGCATTGGCCCACACCTTCTGCCGTGCCTCGCGCAGAAACCGCTGGGTGCCGAGCCTGTTGAGCGGCCGAAGCAGCCGGTCGAGCAGTGGCGCGGGCCCGGAAAGGCTGGTCAGCTCGTCGTCCTCCGCGGCGACCCGGGAGGCCAGCACGTCATCGATGGCGCGGTGGTCGGCCTCCCGGCGTGCGCGCAGTGCCGCGTCGCCGAACTGGTCGTCGCTGATCACCGCCACCAGGGCCTGCGGCAAGTCGTAGTTGATGTGCGCGTTCATGCCGAGCAGCACGTGCCGCAGCGGCGGCAGGCCGGCGGCAGCGCCGAAGGCGATCGCCCACGGACGGCTCGGCTCCTCCCCCGCCATGTCGGCCTCGAGGGCATCGAGGTACAGGTCGGCGAACGCGACGTCCCACCGTTCGACCCAGTCGTTGTCCGCGAAGCCGCCGCGGCCGAGCTCGTCGCGGACCGCGATGGTGGTGCGCAGGTAGGTCGCGTGAAAGTACCGCCGCTTGTCGCCTGCCGCCTCGAGGGGCGTGAGCAGCGCGGTCATCCGGCCGATCAGCTCCTCGATCACGCTCGCGTTCTCCGGCTCACACTCCTGGTACGTCGCGGTGGCGGGCGCCGGATCATCAGGCGGCCCGCAGAACGTACCCGAGGTAGACAACGCCGCTCGCGAACTTCCGCGTATCACGCAGCTCCAGGTCCGCGCGGAAGTCGTCGGGCAGCGCGCGCTTGCCGCCGCCGACGATGGCCGGAACAAGGAGCAGGTGCAGCTCATCCACCAGCCCGGCCCGCAGGGCCTGCCCGGCCAGGTTCGCGCCGCCCACGGAGATGTCTTGCGCCGCGGACGACTTAAGCCGCCGCACCAGGCCGGGATCGAAGCTCCGCTCGATCCGTGTCCTGCCGGTGGTTGCCGCCGCGAGCGACGTGGAGAACACGATCTTGTCCGCCGCCTGCCAGATGCCGGCGTACTCCAGCCCTACTGCGGGCTCGCCGGCCCGGGTGTGCGCGTCCTCCCAGTACCGCATCGTCTCGTACATCCCGCGCCCGTACAGGTAGGTGCCGATCGGCCGCTCGAGGTCGTTGACAAAGCTGTGCACCTCGTCGTCGGGCGCCGCCCAGTCGATGCCTCCAGCGGCGTCTTCCACATACCCGTCCGCCGACGCGAGCGCCGAATAGATCAGCTTGGCCATCGGGTCCCCTTTGTCTTCACCAGTAACGCGGTACCAGATCAGACGACGCTCCCGCGCCGAACTCATCGCGCCGGGCTCGGCGGCGGAAGTCAGCCTTATCGAGGAGAGTCCGAACGGGTGCGGGGTTCCCCCGATACCCCGCACCCGTTCTCCGAGCGGGCCCAGCCGGTTACGGCTGCTCCGCGAGTGTAACGGTGGTCGTCGCGTTCCTGCCGTCCCGCGAGTAGCCGAGCTCAACCGTGTCGCCCGGCTTCTTGGTCAGCGTGAGCTCCTGGAGCTGTACGTTGCTGGTGGCAGGCTGGCCGTTGATCGTGGTGATCACATCGCCTGGCTGCATGCCCGCCTGCTGTGCGGGCCCGCCAGCCGGGACGCCCGCGACGAACAGGCCCGCGGGAACCCCGGCCTGGGCTGCTGCGGCCTCAGGGATCGGTACGGTCTGCAGCCCGAAGTAGGCGTGCGTCACGTGGCCGGTCGCGATGATCTCGTCGGAGATCGTCTTGGCCGCGTCCACCGGGATCGCGAAGCCGAGGCCGATGCTCCCGCCCGACGACTCGCCGGACTCGTTGGGCACGGTGGCGCCGGCGGACGGCACCCCGACAAGTTCGCGCGGTCGCGATCAGGCCGCCGGCGAGACCGCCGACGACTACGATTCCGCCGACCAGCCCCCATAGCCACCACCGTGGACGCGACCCGGCTGACTTATGACGCTCGTCGCCGCTAATGACGGGACTCCTTCCGCCGGAACGAACTGGGGCAAGCATCCGATGGACGAAGATCGCTCGCCTCATCCCAGCGGGGTGAACCCGGCGTCTCGCGCCGCCTTGCCGGTCGCGGTCGCGAGCCGCCCGCATGTTCACCCCGTCCGGGTGAGAGCGCCGCGATCCGGGCGTGGAATCGTCGGGCCGTCAGCAATGCCTGCGAAGGGGAGCCTTGATGAGCCGAGCCGTCCTCGTTCCCGCTGATTTCAATCCGGTACCCTCGGCAAGCCGGGGGGTGCGTCTTGAGGTCGCCGAGTCGGCCGGGTCGGACGGCGGACCAGGGCCAGAGGGGGCGGGCGCGCTCGGCATCCCGGTGGCGAGCACCGGCGAGCCGCCGCACAGCCTGGGCCTGAGCAGGGACGCGCTGCACCGGGCCGGCTTCGACGGCAAGGCGGGGCAGACGCTGGTGCTGCCCATGCCCGCCGGCAGGCTCCGCATCGCGGTGGGCATCGGGGACAAGGACCAGGCGGGCGCCGCCGCCGGGCGGGACGCCGCCGCCGCGTTCGCGCGCGCGGCCGCCAGGGACGCGGAGGTCGCCTACCTGATCGACGCCGCGGCGGGACTCGGCCCCGAGGTCGCCGCGCAGGTCGCGGTGGAGGGCATCCTGCTCGCCCGCTACTCCTATGACCCGCTCAAGCGGGAGCCGTCAGGGACGCCGGTCCGGTCGGTCACGCTGCTCGCCGATGCCGCGCAGCGCGACGCGGTGAGCGCGGGCGCCAGGCGCGGCCTGACGCTCGCCGGGGCCACGATGCTGGCGCGCGACCTGGCCAACACGCCGCCCGCGCACCTGACCGCCGCGCGGCTGGCCGATCTCGCCGCCGAGCTCGGCGCGCGGGCAGGGCTCAGCGTGGAGATCTTCGACAGGGACGACCTGGTCCGGCTCGGCTGCGGCGGCCTCATCGGGGTCAACGGCGGCAGCGCGGACGACCCGCGGATGATCAAGCTGACCTACCGGCCCGACGTCGGTACCGGGTCGGCGCACCTCGCGATCGTCGCCAAGGGCATCACCTACGACTCCGGCGGCCTCAGCCTCAAGCCGGCCGACGCCGTGCACGCCACGATGAAGAACGACATGACGGGCGCCGCCGCGACCCTCGCCGCGATGCTGTCACTCGGCGAGCTCGGCTGCCGGACGAAGGTCACCGGCTACCTGATGTGCACCGACAACGTGCCGTCCGGCACGGCGCTGCGGCTCGGCGACGTGATCACCATCCACGGCGGCACCACCGTGGAGGTGCTCAACACCGACGCGGAGGGACGCCTGGTGATGGCGGACGCGCTGGTGCTCGCCGCCAAGGAGCGGCCCGACGCCATCGTCGACATCGCGACGCTCACCGGGGCCTGCATGCGGGCGCTCGGCACGCGGATCGCCGGGGTGATGGGCAACAGCCAGCCGCTCATCGACCAGGTGCTGCGCTCGGCGGAGGCGACGCAGGAGCAGGCGTGGCAGCTGCCGCTCGAGCACGCCTACCGCAAGGAGCTCGACTCGGATGTGGCGGACCTGACCAACGTGGGCGGACCGAACGCGGGCGCGATCACCGCCGCGCTGTTCCTCGAGGAGTTCGCCGGCGGACTGCCGTGGGCGCATCTGGACATCGCGGGCGTCGCTCAGGTGGAGCGGGCGGAGTCGTGGCGGACGAGCGGGTGCAGCGGATTCGGCGCGCGGCTGCTCGCCGACCTCGCAGCCGGCTTCCACCCCGCGTGAAATCAGCGGCGCCTGCGCTCAGCAGTTGTTCGTCACGGTCGTGACCAGGTTCTTGCCGGCCGTGACCACCAAGGCGGCCGAGGAGGCGAGCGCGGCCAGCGTCCCGCCGTTGAAGTTGGCCCTGGCCGCGCTGAGGTTCGTGTTCTTCGTGGACAGGGCGCTCGACAGGGCGTCGATCTGCGGGGCGAACCCGCCATGCGCGTCGGTCTTGAGCGTCTGGAGCCGCTGCTGGATTTTCGTGACCTCGTCCTGGACGGCCGACAGGCCGTTGGCCGTGATGTTGCTGACCTTGGGGTCGACGCATGCCGCGGCGAACCCGGTGCACCGCTGAGCAATCATGTCCGCAGCATTCCAGGTCGTTCCGCACCACCCGCATCACCCCGCAACGAGTGAGGCAGGGGGAACGTCGCGGCCGGGCTGCGACAGGTCAACGCCGATGGCCGAGGGCCCTTCGCCGTTCCTCGCCAGCAGGTAGAACGCGAGGAACGCGGGCGCGACCCCGCTCGCGATCGACACCAGCTGCAGCACCAGGTCGTACAGCGGCCGCCCAGGCGCCTGCGACCCATTCATCACCGCGTGCTGCGCGTGCAGCGCCTGCGATTCGGTGAGCGAGCAGCCGCAACCGCACTGGTCTCGCCGGGCCCAGTACGGCCAGCGGTTCGCCTGTGCACCAGGGGGTAGCTTCCGAACGTGACGCCACCGCCCATGATCAGCCGGCTGGTGATCTTCGGCGCCACCGGAGACCTGACCGCGCGCTTCCTGCTCGAGGGGATCGCATCGCTGCAGGCCGCTGGCGAGCTGCCCGACGGCTTCAGCCTCACCGGCGTCAGCCGGGAGGACTGGGACGACGACCGGTTCAGGAAGTGGGCCGCGGCCCAGCTCGACCGCTTCGCTGGCGATCAGCCCGAGCAGGTCAGGCAGTCCGTCGTCGCGGCCGTCAGGTACCGCGCGGCCGACGTGACCGACCCGGCGGCCGTCGCCGCGGCGGTCGCCGGTGACGGGCCGGTCGCCGTGTACCTGGCCCTGCCGCCGGCCGTGTTCCCCGCGACGGTGAAGGCGCTGCGCGACGCGCGGCTGCCCGAGGGCAGCAGGATCGTGCTCGAGAAGCCGTTCGGCGAGGACCTGGCGAGCGCCGTGGCGCTGAACCTGCTGCTCGCGGAGGTGCTGCCGGAGCAGGCGATTTTCCGCGTCGACCACTTCCTCGCGATGACTACGGTGCAGAACATCCTCAGCTCGCGGCTGGCCAACCGGATACTCGAGTCGGTATGGAACAGCTCGCACATCGACCTGGTGGACATCGTCTGGGAGGAGTCCCTGGCCCTCGAGGGCCGGGCGGTCTACTACGACGGGGTCGGCGCGCTCAAGGACATGGTGCAGAACCACCTGCTTCAGGTGCTCTGCCTGGTGGCCATGGAGCCGCCCGTGAGCCTGGACGAACGGGACCTGCGCGACCGCAAGGTAGACGTGCTCCGCTCCATCCGGCCGCTCACCGACGACGACGTGGTGCGGCGCAGCCGGCGGGCCCGCTACCTGGCGGGCCGGATCGGCGACACGGACATTCCCGCCTATGTCGATGAGCCCGGGGTGGACCAGGCGCGGCAGACCGAGACGTTCGCCGAGGTGGAACTGAAGCTGGACAACTGGCGCTGGTCGGGCACGACGTTCCGCATCCGCGCCGCCAAGGCCATCGGCGGCGGACGCAGGGAGGTCGCGGTGCACTTCCGCGAGGTGCCGCAGCTGCCCGCCGCGATGCACGGCGAGTCCAACGTGCTCCGCTTCGGTCTCGAGCCGGAGAGCCTGCACCTCGAGCTGACCGCCGTCACCGACCGGCTCGGCGTGCTCAGCCCGCTGACGCTGACCACGGAACTCCTGCCGCCGAGCCTGCCCGCGTACGGCCAGCTGCTGCTCAACGTGCTCAGCCACGACGCGTCGCTGTCGATCCGCGGCGATGAGGCGGAGGAGTCCTGGCGCGTGGTGGCCCCGGTGCTCGATGCCTGGGCGCGGGACATCGTCCCGATGGACAGCTATCCGGCGGGCTCGCAGGGCCCAGCCAACTGAGGTGACCATGCAGCCGGGCCCTCGCCCGCCGCAAAACCGAGAGTCATAGCTCGAGCACATAGGGTGACATCGAGGGGTTGCCTGGGCTCAGCGTCGGGTACGCCGTCAGCGTGTCGCACACCAGTGTTTCCGCAGATCCGTCCCTTTCAGTGCCCGCGCCGCGCCCGCCGGGCTTGACCGTTGAGCCGGTCCACCCGGTGCCGGCCGGCAGTCCGTTCCCGCCGATCGCCGACTACGGCTTCCTGTCTGACTGCGAGGTCTCGGCGCTGGTCGCCTCCAGCGGTGCCATCGAGTGGATGTGCCTGCCGCGGATGGACGGACCGAGCGTGTTCGGTGCCGTGCTCGACCGGGGGGCTGGGTCGTTCCGGCTCGGGCCCGCGGACGTGCGGGTGCCATCGGGGCGGCGCTACCTGCCGGGCACCATGATCGTGGAGACCACCTGGTCGACGCCGACGGGCTGGGCGGTGGTCCGCGACGCGCTGCTTGTCAGCCCCTGGCAGCGGGACGCACGGCGGGAGTCCGACGCCTACCAGCGAGTGCCGGGCGACTACCGGGCGGCGCGGGTGCTGCTGCGGACCGTCCGCTGCATCGAGGGCGAGGTCGACCTGGTGCTCGAGTGCGAGCCGGCCTTCGACTACGGCAGGCAGCGCGGCACCTGGCGGTACGCGGGCAGCGGCTACGGCGCGGCCGAGTGCGTGTCACCGGATCACGGGCAGATCCGGCTCACCACCGACCTGAGCCTCGGCTTCGAGGGTCCGCTCGCGATGGCGCGGCACCGGCTGCGCGAGGGACAGTACGTGTTCTGCGCGCTGTCCTGGGGCGACGGCGCCGCGCCGGACAACTTCGCCGAGGCGAAGCAGCGGATGGCGGTGACCGCCGACTTCTGGCACGAGTGGATCAGCAGGGGCCAGTTCCCCGATCATCCCTGGCGCGAGTACCTGGTCCGGTCGGCGCTCACGCTCAAGGGCCTCACCTACGCGCCCACCGGGGCGCTGCTCGCCGCCGCGACCGCGTCGCTGCCGGAGACGCCGGGCGGCGAGCGCAACTACGACTACCGCTACTCGTGGCTTCGCGACGCCACCTACATGCTGTGGGCGCTGCACACGCTGGGGCTCACCAGGGACGCGAGCGACTTCTACTACTTCATCACCGACCTGGCCGAGGGGGAGAGCGACCTTCAGATCATGTACGGGATCGGCGGCGAGCGCGAGCTCACCGAGCAGACGCTCGACCACCTGTCCGGGTATGAGGGGGCGCGCCCGGTCCGCATCGGAAACGGCGCGTGGGATCAGCGCCAGCACGACGTGTGGGGGGTGCTGCTCGACTCGGTTCACCTGCACACCAGCTCCCGCGACCAGGCCGATGAGCGCCGCTGGCCGATGCTCGTCAAGCAGGTGGAGGCCGCGCTCAAGTACTGGCGCGACCCGGACCAGGGACTGTGGGAAGTGCGCGGGCCCGCCAAGCACTTCACCGCCTCCAAGGTCATGTGCTGGGTCGCGGCCGACCGCGGCGCCCGGCTCGCGCTGCTCCGCGGCGACCTCGGCCGTGCGGATGAGTGGCGGCGCGCGGCGGATGAGATCCACGCCGACGTCTGCGCGAACGGCCTCGACGACCGCGGCGTCTTCTGCCAGCACTACGAGACCAAGGCGCTCGACGCGTCGCTGCTGCTCATCCCGCTGCTCGGCTTCCTGCCGCCGGACGACCCGCGCGTCCGTGCCACCGTGCTCGCCATCGCCGACGAGCTCACCGAGGACGAACTCGTGCTCCGCTACCGCGTCGAGGAGACCGACGACGGGTTCGGCGGTGAGGAGGGCACGTTCACCATCTGCTCGTTCTGGCTTGTCTCGGCGCTCACCGAGATCGGCGAGGTGCCGAGGGCCCGTGCGCTGTGCGAGAAGCTGCTGTCCTACGCGAGCCCGCTGCACCTGTACGCGGAGGAGATCGACGCCCACTCGGGGCAGCACCTCGGCAACTTCCCGCAGGCGTTCTCGCACCTCGCGCTCATCAACGCCGTCATGCACCTGATCCGGGAGGATGAGCGGGCCGGCGACGTCGAACCGCTGACCGCCCTGTTATGCGGTGGTGGGACGTGGCGATCGAGCGCGAGCTGCTCTCGCAATGGCTCGCCGCGGGCCTGGTGGTCGCGATACTGGCCGCGGTCAACGTCATCGACATCAAGGTGCCGCACGCGACGCTGGTCGCCGGTCCCGTCTGCGCCGTGGTGCTACCCCTGATGCTGCAGGGCGCCTCGTCCTGGGCGGCCATCATCCCGCCGCCCGGCTGGACGGCGGCGCGCTCCGCGGAACTCGGCAAGCTGGCCGCCAGCTGAGCGGGAATCGCCCTCGCCGAACTCAACCGAACCCGATGGTTGTGGCACCCATACGGTAATGGCCGTATGGGTGCCACAACCATCCGCCGCGCAGGGCGCACGGTCCAGGGCGCAGGGCGCACAGCGGACCGCGGCACCAAGCCCGAACGTCACGCTGGAACCGCCGCGAGTATCGTCGTCCGTGCGAGCGCGACCGAGACCCGCAAGCGCGGCCGACGAAGCACCAGCGATCAGCCGCCAGCCGCCGACCGCCAGCGACCAGTCAAGCGAGAGAGAGCAGCCGCCATGGAACCGGAACCGGTGCTCAGCCGCGACGCCCGTACCGGCGAGACCCGCGCGCAGATCGGCATCGAGGCGGACGCCGCTGCGGTGGACGCCGCCGTGCGTGCCGCCGACGCCACCAGGGACGCGCTCGCGGACCGGCCGCGCCGTGCCGCGCTGCTGCGCGCGGCGGCGCAGGCGGTCGAGGCCCGCGCCGACGCGCTGATCGCCGCGGCCGACGCGGAGACGGCCCTCGGCGTGCCGCGGCTCACCGGCGAGCTCGCCCGGGTCGCCTACCAGTTCCGCTTCTTCGCCGGCATTGCCGAAGACGGCGCGTACCTCGGCGTGGTCGTCGACCCGCCGGATCCGGCCGCCGTGCCGCCGCGTCCAGAACTGCGCCGCTGGAAGGTGCCGATCGGCACGGTCGCCGTCTTCGCCGCGTCCAACTTCCCGTTCGCGTTCAGCGTCCCGGGCGGCGACACCGCGAGCGCTCTGGCAGCGGGCTGCCCGGTCGTCGTCAAGGCGCACCCGGATCACCCGGAGACGAGCGAGCTCGCGGCGGCCGCCATCCGCGACGCGGCGGTCGAGGTCGGCCTGCCGGCCGACGTTCTCACCCTGGTACACGGCCGCCAGGCCGGCGTTGACCTGGTGCGGCACCCGCTGATCAGCGCCGTCGGCTTCACCGGGTCGATACCCGGCGGCCGCGCGCTGTTCGACCTCGCGGCGGCCCGGCCGTCGCCGATCCCGTTCTACGGCGAGCTCGGCAGCCTCAACCCGGTGCTGATCACCGAGCGGACCGCCGCCGCCCGCGGCGCTGAGACAGCCGCCGGCCTCGTCGCCTCCTACACCCTGGGCCAGGGCCAGTTCTGCACCAAGCCGGGTCTCGTCCTCGTTCCCGAGGGGCAGGCCGGCGACCAGCTGGTCGCGACGGCCACCGAGGCGGCCGCGGCCGCCGTCCCCGGCGCACTGCTCGACGCGCGGATGCGCGAGCACTTCCTTGCGGGCTTCGCCGCCAGGGCCGCGCTGCCCGGCGTCCGGACCCTGGTCGAGGCGGCCGCCGCACCGACCGGCGACGTACCGCAGGCGGTCCGCGCCGGCCTGCTCGAGGTCGACGCGGACACCCTCGACGGCGGCGAACTGCTCGAGGAGTGCTTCGGCCCGGTCACCGTCCTGGTCAGATACCGCGACATGGCAGGCGTGGAGGCCGTGCTCGCCCGGCTCGGCGGTAACCTCACCGCCACGCTGCACGCCGAGCCCGACGAGCCGGACGCCGCACGCTGGATCTCCCGGCTCGCCAGGTTCGCCGGCCGCGTCATCTTCGGCGGCTGGCCCACCGGCGTGGCCGTCGCCCCGGCGATGACCCACGGCGGCCCGTACCCCGCCACCACCACGCCCACCACATCCGTCGGCGGCACCGCCATCGACCGCTGGCTGCGCCCGGTCACCTTCCAGACCGTCCCGCCCGAGCTGCTCCAGCCCGAACTCTCCCACCCCAGCTAACACAGCCCGGCTAGCACAGCCCGGCTAGCACAGCTCACCTACCCAGCCTGGCTAGCCCGACCGCTTCTTGGCCGGCGGTTCCGCGCGCGAACCGTCGGCCAGCCCGTCCGGCTGGCCCGCCGCATCCCCGTTGGGCGCCCCATCCGGACCAGCATCGCCTGGAACAGCACCCTCCGGACCAGCATCGCCTGGAACAGCACCCTCCGGACCAGCACCGTCCGGAGCAGCACCGTCCGGAGCAGCACCGTCCGCGCCCGGCGCGTCCGACACCTCCGGCATATCGCCGCCGACATCCGGACCGCCGCGCCCGCTGAACAGCCCGGGCAGCGCGGCACGCATCGCCCGCATCCCCGAATTCGGCTTCACCTTCAGCGACGCGTAGGCGAGAGCCCCGGTGGGGATCGGCAGCCAGAAGTTGACCATCCGCCAGCCGAGCACCCCGAGCGTCGCCACGCTCCTGGTGACGCCGAACCCGACGAGCAGCAGCGGCGTGATCGAGTCGACCACCCCGAGCCCGCCTGGAGTCAGCGGCAGGGCGCCGGCCACGTTCGCGATCCCGTACGCGGCGAACAGTTCGATGGGGTTCGCGAAGTGCCCGAAGGCGGCCACGAAACACCACAGCGACGCCGCGTCGAGCACCCAGTTGAGCGTGGCCCAGAGCAGCGCCCACGCCATCACCCGCTTGTCACGCGCGAGCAGCGCGAACGACCGTGCCGCCTCGAGGACCGCCCGCTCCACCTGCTCCCCGCTGACGAACGGCAGCCTGTCACCAATGGCGCGAATCAACCGGGACGCGAGCCCGGCGCCCCTGGTCACGCCGAGAACGAGTGCGGCGACACCGAGCAGCACCACGCTGCCGATGATGGCGACGGTCCCGTAGATGGGCTGGAACCCGGCGAGCGGAATGGAGACAACGAGGGACAGCCAGAGCAGCACGTTCAGCACCACGGTGGAGCCGATCCCCTTGGCCGCCATCATCACCGTGGCGTCGTTGCCGGAAATCCCCTCGTCGGTGAACAGCTTGTACCCGAGTGCGGCGGTGCCCAGCGTCCCCGCCGGGATCACGTGCGCGACCGCCGCCGCGGACAGGTCGATGCGGAACAGCACGGACAGGCTCGGCTTGTGCGCCTTGGCGGGCAGCAGCACCCTGGTCAGCACCGCGTAGCAGAACAGCGACAGCCCCTCGAGGACCACCCCGGCGGACACCCATCCGGCGTTGATCTGCCCGAGCAGGTACAGGTCCTTGCTCGCGCCGACCAGTTCCGGCACCACCAGGTACTCGATGACGAGCAGCAGGATGAACAGCAGCACCACCCGCCGTACCGGCTTGGCCAGGAACGGCAGCCAGGCACGCAGCACGCGCATGCGGCCACCAGAACCGCCCTGGCCCGCGTCAGGCCCGCCGCCCGATACCGGGCCGTTTCCGCTCGACCGCATGCTCCACAGCTACCCGATAATCGCGGTATATCGCCACTGTCCCCAGTTCGCCTGCGAGTTTCCGCCGCCGCTGCCACCTAGACCAAGAATTCGGAACGGGTTCGTCTTACTCCCGCCCGCCCCCGCATCTGTGACAGCGGGGAAATAAATCAGCGCCGGCGCGTCGCCGGTCAGCTCACGCCTGGCATCGGGAACGAGGGCACCGTCACCCCTTAGCCACCCACCACGGCGAACGAGGCGCACCCCGGCGGGCACCGCGCATCCGTGCTGCACCCACCCTTGGTGATCGCGGTGGAATGGGGGAAGCACGAACCCGTTCGGGATAATTGCTCGGTAGATCTCCGACGAAGGAGGCAGCGTGGGCCAGTTCGACCGCATCGAGACCGCGCGGCTGCTGCTGCGCCGCTGGCAGGATTCCGACCGGGAGCCGTTCGCCGCGCTGAACGGCGACCCAGAGACGCTGGTGTACTTTCCGTCGACCCTGAGCAGGGAGCAGAGCGACGCGTTCGTGGACAGGATCGAGTCGGTGTTCGAGGCGCGCGGCTATGGCCTGTGGGCGCTCGAGGTCAAGGAGACCGGCGAGTTCATCGGCTTCACCGGCCTGTCGCCGATGCCGGAAGGCGTGCCGGGCAGCGGGGGCACCGAGATCGGCTGGCGGCTGGCCAGGCACGCCTGGCATCACGGTTACGCGACAGAGGCGGCGCGCGCCGCGCTCGACGTCGCGTTCGGCGGTGCCGGGCTGCCCGAGATCTGGTCGATGACCGCGGTGCTTAACACGCCGTCGCAGGCGGTGATGCGCAGGATCGGGCTGACCGAGGTGGCCCGCTTCTCTCACCCCAGGGTTCCGGCAGGCAGCCCGGTACGCCCGCACGTGACCTATCACCGTGCGAACCCGGCGTTCGCCGGCGGGTCGTAGCGCGCAAGCAGGTCCCTGGCCGTCGCGATGAGCCCGTGACGGACCGCCTCCGGCTCAATCACCCGCAGGTCTCCGCCGAACCCGGCAAGCCGGTGCGCGGCGACCGCCTCCTCCTCGAAGCTCAGCGTGACCTCACGCAGGCCCTCGGCGTCGGCGGGTCCCGCCGCCGCGGCCGCCCTGCGCCCCGCATCGCCGAACACGTAGGGAAAGATCGCCAGGGCCGCCGCCGTCGCCCTGACCCGGACAAGGACCTGGGACCGGCTGGTCACGAACGCCGCCGACCAGCGCTCCCAGAAGGCGGCAAGGTCAAAGCCGTCCGGCCGGGTCACGCCGACCGCGGCCAGCAGCCGCGCCGCGGTCACCCGCCCGACCCGGAACACCGCGGGATCCCCGCCGTGCTGCCGCTTCTCCCGCACGTCGCCGTTCCGGTCGCCGGGAGCGGGATGCCGGGCCGCGACCAGGTACCAGGTGCCGGCCTTGTTCACCAGGCCGAGCGGCCCGACGACGCGCGTCTTGTCCGGTACACGGGAACCGGCATCCGGCCCCGCACCGCCACCGGGGGCGGCGCCGTCGCCTGAGGCGCCGTCGCCTGAGGCGCCGTTGCCTGAGGCGCCCTGGTCGCGCCGGTAGCCGAGTTCCACGCCGCGCCCGAGGCGGACGGCCTCGGCGAGCGTCCGCAGGTGCGGTACCGGCTCGGTCCCGTGGAACCAGCGTGGCATGTCGAGGTGGACCAGGGGCGGTCCGGGTCGGGGCTGCCCCGCGGCGGTCCCCGCGCTCGTGCTCACCTTCCGGTGCGCGGCGCTCAGCGTGTCCGCGAGCCCGAGGTCCGCGATCGCGGCGGGAACGCCGAGGATCAGCAGGGCCTCCGCCTCGTCGGGCGACAGGCCCCGCAGCGGGAACCGGTAGCCGTCGACGAGCCGGCAGCCCCCGCTGCGGCCCGGCTCGGCGAGGACCGGGATTCCGGCGGTGTTCAGCGCGGAGATGTCCCGGTAGATAGTGCGCACGGACACCTCGAGCTCGGCGGCGAGGTCGTCGGCGGACATCCGGCCCCGCGCCTGGAGCAGCAGGGCGAGCGATACCAGCCGGTCGGCGCGCATGCTGTCAAGGTAACCGAAAATCCTGACATCAGATGTCAGGGATACTTGGGTAGCGTCCCGGCCATGATCACCTGGACGCATTTCACGGAGAACCAGCCCGCGCTCGCCGAGACCGGCCGCGGTCAGTTCTACCAGCACGGCCTGGGCCTCGGCTTTCTCGCCACGGTCCGGGCCGACGGCGGACCGCGGGTGCACCCCGTCTGCCCGGTCATCAGCGCCGCGGGCCTGCACGTGCTCGTGCTGCCCGGGCCGAAGCGCGGCGACCTGCGCCGCGACGGCCGCTATTCGCTGCACAGCGAGACGTTCCCGCCGCCGCGCGAGGACGACGGCTTCGCGGTATCCGGGCGCGCGACGGAGATCTCCGACGCGGCGACCTGGGAAATCGTCCGCGACCAGGTGATCGCGGACTTCGGCCAGCTCTGGCCGGACTACGAGCGGCTCACCCTGTTCGAGCTGTCCGTGGCGAACTGCCTGCTCACCCTGACGCAGCCGGACGGCACCTTCCAGAAGGGGCCGACCATCTGGAAGGTCTAAGCGGGCGGTGCGCTCGCCCGACCTCAGCCGAACGCCTTGTGCAGCTTGAAGACCCGCCGCTCCCGGCCGATGGCCGACGCGACGATCCGCTTGTGCTGCGGGGTGGAGACCGCCGCCTTGTAGCCCGGCTCATCGAACACCGCCTGCGAGTCCAGCTCGTGTAGCGACAGGTACTTGGGCCCGGTGCCCGAGGTCAGCAGGTACCGGCTGGCGTGCCGCCAGCCGGGCACGGCAAGCAGCAGCGGGAAGTGCTCTTCGCGGTAATACGCGTCAAGCTCGGGCGCCACCGCCGGCGGCACCGACATCGACACCGCGAGCACAACGGGGGCCGGGCCGGACTCAGCGGAGTACCCGTCCGCCCACGAATCGCTGAGCGGAGTGTAAAGCCGCCGGTCCAGCGTCGTCAGCGTCGACATGATCTGCTTCTCCCGCGGTGACGCGTTCGCCCACAGCGCCTTGTAATCCTCACCGTCCAGCGTGCCTGGCTTCACCTCGTAGGTGGCCAGCCATTCCGGCTTCATCCCGTCGACCGCGCGGTACCGGTTCACCGCGCCGAACCCCGGCAGCGCGAGCCTGTTCGGCACGTGCTCGTTGTCGTACCAGTCGTTGAACTCGGCAAGGTCAACGGGCCCCGGGGAGGAGTACACGAAAAGCAGGTCATCAGCCATGAGCCTCATTATCGCCCCCCCCCCCCCCCGCCCGCGGCGACATGCCCCCCGCCGCAACCCCAGAATCCGCCCCCCGCCCTACCAGTCTCACTAGCGTTTACAAACTCCATTCACACCACTGACCCCATACCTACACCACTGACCCCCCGCCGCTGACCCCGCGCCGACGCCTCGCTTCGCGCACAACATGTACTGCTTTTGCGGTGTCCAGCGACCCTTTTGACCCGGTTTGTAACTGGCCCCTCGAACTAGCCGCGGAGCAGGAGCCGGGCGGCGGTCTCGATTTCTGGCTCGGATACGAGCACCAGGTTCGCGGCGTCGCCGAGCGGTATGTAGCTGTCCGCCGCTGCCACCCGCCCGACCCGGCCGGCGAAGCCGGCGTCGGCAAGCGCCGCGAGCACGCCTTCCGAGACGCCGCCAGACCGGCGGGTCTCGTCGACGATGAGCACCCGCCCGGTGCGCTCCGCCTCCGCCAGGAGTTCCGGCGCGGGCAGCGGCGCGAGCCAGCGCAGGTCGAAAACCCGCGCGCCGATGCCCTCGGTGGCCAGCCTGGCCGCCACCCGCAGCGACATCGGAACCCCGTTGCCGAACGTGACTAGCGTGATGTCGTCCCGTGCCGCACCAGCGGGGGCCGGGTAGGCTCTGCCGTGCCCGATCGGCACGTGCTCGGCGGCCCAGTGGCCCGGCGCGGGGTACGGCGAGAGCCAGTCGCCGTCGCCAGGCTGGTGCAGGTCACGGGTGTGATACAGCGCGATCGGCTCGAGGAACACCGACACGGTGCCGTCCACGGTGGCCGCGGCAAGGCAGGTGCGCAGCATCGCCGCCGCGTCCTGCGCGCGGGACGGCACGGCGATCACCAGCCCGGGGATGTCGCGCAGCACGCCGACAGCGTTGTCATTGTGGAAATGCCCGCCGAACCCCTTCTGGTAGGCGAGGCCCGCCACCCGGACCACCAGCGGGTTGCGGTACTGCCCGGTAGAGAAGAACTGCAGGCTCGCCGCCTCGCCGCGCAACTGGTCCTCGGCGTTGTGCAGATACGCGAGGTACTGGATCTCCGGCACCGGGAGCAGGCCCGACATGCCCGCGCCGAGGGCGAGACCGAGGATCGACTGCTCGTCGAGGACTGTGTCGAAGACCCTGGCGGCGCCGAACCGCCGCAGCAGTCCCCTGGTGACCCCGTATACGCCGCCCTTGCGTCCCACGTCCTCGCCGAAGGTGAGCAGCCCGGGATGGGCCGCCAGTGCGTCGGCGAGCGTCCTGTTGATGGTGTCGGCGAGGGTCAGCGGCCCGCTGTCCTCGGGGAGCCTGCCGCCGAAGGCGTTGGCGCGCTTGCCCGCCGATGCCGCCATGGCGGCGCGCGCGGCGACCCGGTCCGGGTGGCGCGGGGCGAGCGGTGCCATGACCTCTTGCCTGCTCGACAGCTGCCGGTGGGTGGCCGCCTTGTCGGCGAGCTCCCTGACCTGGGCCCTGATCGCCTCGTAGCGGGCGGCGACCTGGACCGGGGGAAGCAGACCGCGAGACACGATCAGCCGGGAGGTGCCGAGCAGCGGATCACGGTCATAGTCCGCCGCGATCTCCGCCTCGGTCCGGTAGCTGATCTCGGCGTCGCTTCCCGCGTGGCCGAGGAAACGCACCACGTTCAGGTGCAGGAACGCGGGGGAACGGGTCGTCCGCACATGCTCGGCGGCCGCTGCCGCCGCCGCGTAACAGGCCTGCGGGTCGGCGCCGTCGGCGCTGAAGTACCGGAGGGCGGCCCGCCCGGAGTACGCGGCGGCGATCCACCCGTCGGGGGTGCGGACGCTGATGCCGAGCCCGTTGTCCTCGCAGACGAGCAGCAGCGGCACCGGCAGTCCCTGGTAAGCGGTGCGGCAGGCGGCGTTGATCGCCCCGGTGGCGGTGGAGTGCCCCGCCGAGGCGTCGCCGAAGCTGGCCACGGCGATCGCGTCGGCCGGCCAGGGCGAGGCGACGCCGAGCCTGGCGGCCCGGTCGATGGAGAAGGCCACTCCGAGTGCGCGCGGCAGGTGCGAGGCGATGGTGGATGTCTGGGGGATGACCGCGAGGTCGTGGTGGCCGAAGACCTTGTGCCGCCCGCCCGCGATCGGCTCGTCGGCCGCGCCGACCAGGCCGAGCAGCACGTCAAGCAGCGGCTGAGAGCTTGGCATCAGTGATGCGGGCACCTGCGCCGCGCGTGCGAGGTAGAACGCGCCGGACCGGTAGTGCAGCAGCGCCGGATCGGTGGGCCGCAGCGCCGCCGCGACCAGCGCGTTCGACTCGTGGCCGGCGGAGCCGATCGTGTAGAAGCCGTGGCCCTCCGCCCGCAGGTACCTGGCGGCGAGGTCGAGGTGCCGGCTGCCGGCCTGGGCGTCGAACAGCTCGAGCAGCCGCTCCCCGTCGAGCGGCCCGCCCGCGCGGCCCGAACCAGCCTCACCCGGGCCAGCCCAACCCGGGCCAGCGCCGCCCGCGCCGCCGTCGGCCGGCAGCGACGCGACCGCGCTCAGGAACCTCCGGTCGAGTTCGTCCTCGAAGCTGACTCGCGCCACGCCGTCACCCGCCGAGCTGAGGCAGCCGGAACGACTCGTCCGCGTTGAGTTCGGCCACGTCCAGCTGCGCCTTCTGCAGTGACCCCGAGTAGTCCCAGTTCAGCGACTGCCAGCGGGTGAACTGGTCGAGGACCCAGACGCCCGACTGCCGCGACCCGTTGCCCGACTTTCCGTTCCCGCCGAACGGCAGGTGCGCCTCAGCGCCCGAGGTGGAGTTGTTGATGCTGACCATGCCGGCCGAGATGCCGCGCCGGAAGCGGAACGCCTCCGCCGGGTCGCGCGTGTAAAGCGACGAGGAAAGCCCGTAGCCGGGCAGGTTCGCGAGCCGGATCGCCTCGTCGAGTTCCCCGTATGCGGTAACCCCGATGAGCGGACCGAATGTCTCCTCACGGAAGATCGCGTCATCGGGCCGCAGCTCAGCGACGATCACCGGGTGGTAGAAGATGCCTGCTGACGGGTCGCCGACGAAGCCGTCGCGCGGGTTGTCCGCGGTGATCCGCCCGGTGCCCGACGAGCCGAGCACCCGGTGATGCGGCTGGATCCAGGACAGGTATTCCTCGAACCGCGCGCCGAACCGCGCGGACAGCATCGGCCCGTAAAGGACCGCGCCGAACGGGTCGCCGATGGCAGCCGCGCGCACGGCCGCGTCGAGCCGTGCGATGAACTCCTCGGCGATGACGCGGTGCACGATCACGGAGCCGAGCGAGGTGCAGCGCTGGCCCGCGGTGCCGAACCCGGAGAACAGCGCGCCCTGCACCGCCAGGTCCAGATCGGCGCTCGGCGCGACAACCATCCGGGTTCTTGCCGCCGAGTTCGAGGCAGGGTGACTGGAGGTGCCGCCCGGTCAGCTCGCCGATCCGCGTGCCGACGGCGCTGGATCCGGTGAATCCGACCTTGTCCACGCAGCCCGCGTCCAGCGCGGCGGACAGCCCGGCGAACGTCTCAGCACCGTCGGCGGGGACCAGGTTGAGCACGCCGTCAGGCAGCCCGCCGCCGCGCACGATCAGCTGGAACAGGGCGTGCGCGCTCGCCGCCGCGTACTCGGCGGGCTTCCAGACGACGGTGTTGCCGCACAGTAGCGCCGGTATGAGGTACCAGGCAGGAACGGCGACGGGGAAGTTGCCGGCGGTGATGACCGCGACGCTCCCGACGGGGTTGCGGAAGGTGAATAGCTGCTTGTCCGGCATCTCGCTCGGCACGGTCTGCCCGTAGAGCCGACGGCCCTCGCCGAGGAAGAAGTCGCAGGTGTCGATGATCTCCCTGACCTCGCCGAGCGCCTCGGTATACGGCTTGCCAATCTCCCGCGCCACCAGGGTGGCAAGGGCCGGGGCGTTGGCCTCGACTACCCGGCCGATGTGCGCGATCGCCCGCCCGCGCACCGGCGCGGGCACGTCGGCCCAGGACCGCTGCGCCGCTCGCGCCGCCGTGGCGGCATCGAGGAAGGTCTTGGCGTCGCCCAGTGCGACCTCCGCCACCACTTCGCTTGTCCTGGCCGGGTTGACCGACCGGATGCGGCCGCCGGGCGCGTCGGTCAGCGCGGTTCCGCCGATCACCGGCGTGACGATTGCGTTCACAGACACCAGCCTCCCCGCGAAAGGCGACGCCAATAGTGACAGAAAAGCGAGCGCGCCCGGCATCGACCTTACTCAGGTCGATGCCGGGCGCGCTCAGCTGGCAGCCGCCCGACGGGGCTCAGTCCGTCGGCGCCGCCATCGGGTCGACGCCCTCGAGGTCGGCCTTCTTGATCCTGATGAAGATCAGCGACACTATCAGCGCGAGCAGCGCGATCCCGGCCGAAACCAGGTAGCCCTGGCTGAACCCGTAGGCGAGCGCGTGGTTGGACATCGCGGTCTGCGCGGACTGCGACAGGTGCGTGCTGCCCGCGGCGGCCGAGGCCGACCTCAGGTTCGACGCCACCGCCGACCAGGCCACCGTGCCCAGGATCGCCAGGCCGATTGACCCGCCGACCTGCTGCCCGGTGTTGAGCAGCGAAGACGCGACGCCCGAGTCCGCGTTCGGCACCTTGGCCAGCGCCACCAGCGACAGCGGGACGAAGGTGAGGCCCATGCCAAGCCCGGTCAGGATCATCGGGCCGAGCAGCCCGCCCGCGTAGCTGGAGGCCTCGGTGATCCGCGACAGCCAGTACATGCCGCCCGCCGCGAACGCCGGGCCGATGATCATCAGCGGCCGCGCGCCGAGCCGGCCCACCAGGTTGGAGGAGAGTCCAGCGCCGAGGAAGATGCCGCCCACCATCGGCAGGTAGGAGATCCCCGACTTGACCGGCGAGTAGCCCCAGACCTGCTGCACGAACAGCGTCATGAAGAAGAACATGCCGAACAGCGCGGTGCCGATGCACAGCGAGATCAGGTAGGCCCCGGTCCGGTTGCGGGACCGAAGCACCCGCGGCGGCACCAGCGCGTGCTTCGACCGCGCCTCGATCAGCGCGAACGCGCCGAGCAGCACCACGGAAGCGACGAGCGAAACGATGACCTTGGTGTCGCCCCAGTGCGAGATCGCCCGCCCGTTGGTGAAGGAGGTCGCCGCCGAAGACAGCCCGTAAACCAGCGCGCCCAGGCCAAGCGACGCGGTGATCGCGCCCGGCAGGTCGAAACGGCCCTTCTGCCGCTCGGACTCGCCGAGCACCCGCGGCGCGAGGAACGCGACGACCAGGCCGATCGGCACATTCACGAAGAACACCCAGCGCCAGTCGGCGTACGAGGTAAGCAGGCCGCCGGCGATCAGGCCGACCGCGCCGCCCGCGATCGACATGGCCGCGTACACGCCCATGGCCCGGTTCCGTTCCCGCCCCTCGGGGAAGGTGACCGCGATCAGCGCAAGCGAGGTCGGCGCGGCGAGCGCGCCGCCGATGCCCTGCACGATGCGGGCGCCGAGCAGCCAGGCCTGGTCGGTCGCGAAACCGCCGGCCAGCGAGGCGAGCGCGAACAGTAGGATGCCGGCGATGAAGATCCGCCGCCGGCCGAGCAGGTCACCGGAGCGCCCGCCAAGCAGCAGCAACCCGCCGAAGGCGAGTGCGTAGGCGTTGACGACCCATTCCAGGTTCGTTCCGGAAAAGTGCAGCGCGTCCTGGATGTGCGGCAGCGCCACGTTGACGATGGTGGCATCGAGCACGACCATGAGCTGCGCGGTCGCGATGACCGCGAGGGCGAGGCCAAGCCGCCGTGGCGGCGCCGCCGTCGCGCCAGGCGTGCCGACGGCGGCGACGGCTGGTGCCGTATCCGCCTGTCCTGAGGTAGCAGACACAGGAATATCCCCTTTTGGTATGACGTCCCGTACGAAGAGCTTCTAAAAGGTCATCCAGAACGGGTTCGTGACTCCGCCAGTCACGCGCCCGTCTTTTCTCCCGTGCCGTGCCCAGCGGCGGCGGCGGTGCCGTCGTTGGGGTCGGGCGCGTCAAGCATTTTCCGCAGCAGGTCGCGGAAGCACCGGCGCTCCGCCTCGTCGAGCGCGTAGCACCAGGGCATCTTCTTGGCGAGTTGCGCCATCAGCGCCTCCTTCGCCGCCTCACCCTCGGGGGTGAGCGCGAGGATCTTGACCCGCCGGTCGTGCAGCCCCGGCTGCCTGTGCAGGAAGCCGTGCTTCTCCAGGTTGTCCGCGATCGTCGTGATGAACGACGCGTCGCAGCCCATCCTCTTGGCGAGCTCTTTCATCGCGAGCCCGCTGTCCAGCTTGAACATCGCGAGCAGGTCGTGCGGCGCAAGACCGAATCCGTCCGCGATGGACTGTCCCACCGCCCCCGCTTGCTTCACCAGCGTGGTGAGCGAGTCGAGGATGTCCCGGTCGAGCGACGGTGCCGAGTCTTCAGCCCGCGCGGTTCCCGGTCCCTGGATTTCCATGCTCATGACTGGCTAAACAGTTGAGCTACTCAAGTTATTCCGATCCTCCTCATGACTTTTTGACGAAGTCCGGAGGCCGGATGTGACAACCCCCGCTGCTAGTTCTGACGCCGTCCAGGAGCGCGAGTCATCGCCTGTAGTTCCAGGTGATGACAACGTTGGGCAACCGTTGCGGCGGGCGCCGCGTCCTAACAGATGTGACCAACGCAACAGACAGTTACCCGAAGCGCCGCACGTTCCTCGCGGCCGCCACCGCGGGCGCCGCGGTGGTCGCGGTACCCGCGATCGCCAAGGCCGCCTCCTCAGGGATCGCCGCCCGGGCCGCCGGTCCCACCAATGCGGACTGGGCCGCCCTGGCCAAGGACCTGTCGGGCACCCTTGTCCGGCCGGGCGAATCGGCTTACTCGACGGCCAAGCTGCTGTTCGACCCGCGCTTCGACGGCCAGCACCCGGCGGGGATCGCCTTCGTGAAGAGCCCCCACGACGTGGCGACCTGCCTGGCGTTCGTCCGCAAGTTCAAGATCCCGTTCACCGCCCGCTCCGGCGGGCACAGCTACGCCGGCTATTCGGGGACCAGCGGACTGATCATCGACGTCAGCAACCTGAAGACGATGGCCGTGTCCGGCACCACCGCGGTGGCGGGCGCGGGCACCAGGCTCATCGACTTCTACCACGCCCTCGCCGCCAAGGGCCGCGCGGTGCCCGGCGGCTCCTGCCCGACCGTCGGCATCGCGGGCCTCGCCCTCGGCGGCGGCATCGGAGTGACCGCCAGGGCCCACGGGCTGACCTGCGACAGTCTCGAATCCCTGCAGATCGTCACGGCGAACGGCGCGGTGCTCACCGCCACTGCCGACCCGCAACAGCACAGCGATCTGTTCTGGGCCTGCCAGGGCGGCGGCGGCGGTAACTTCGGCGTGGTGACCTCGTTCACGTTCCGCACCACGCCGGCCCCGAGCCCGTGCCTGTTCTTCATGCGCTGGCCCTGGGCGCAGGCCGCCAAGGTGGTCGCCGCCTGGCAGTCCTGGGCGCCGCACGCGCCGGACGCGCTGTGGTCGAACCTGCACCTGGCGGCGGCGCCAGGCGGTCACACCCCGACCATCACGGTCGGCGGCACCTACCTGGGCAGCGTGAGTGCCGCGGCCAGCCTGATCGACCAGCTCTGGGCGAAGGTCGGTTCCCACCCGACGACGTGGAGCCTGAGCAACCCGGAGCCGTACCTGAACGCGATGCTCGCCGAGGCGGGCTGTTCCTCGCTCGGCTATCAGGCCTGCCACCTGCCCTGGTACGCCAGTGGCGGCAGGCTCGGCCGGGTGCCGCAGTTCACCAAGTCGGACTTCTTCACCACGCCGCTGAGCAGCGCGGGGATCAGCACGCTGCTGGCCGGCATCGTCGCGCTGCAGAAGGTGCACGGCGCACCGGGCGGTGTGGGCGGCGTCGCCTTCGACTCGCTCGGCGGCGCGGTCAACAGGGTCAAGCCGGGCGCGACCGCGTTCGTGCACAGGAACGCCCTGTTCGGGGCGCAGTACACGACCGACTGGAACAACGGAGCGGGCGCGGCTGGCATCGCCAACCAGGAGACCTGGCTGCGCAAGTTCTGGACATCGATGCGCCGCTACGCCAGCGGCCAGGCCTACCAGAACTACATCGACCCGGAGCTGACCAGCTGGCGCACGGCCTACTACGGGAGCAACTACAACAAGCTCGTCGCGATCAAGAAGAAGTACGATCCCACCTTCCTCTTCAAGTTCCCGCAGGCGATCGGGACCCCGGTGCCCGCCCAGGTCATGCGCACCCCGGTCACCGGCTAGCCGTAATGCCAGGCACGGTGGATCGTCAGGAGGCCACGGACCTCCTGACGATCCACCGTAACGGCGGACGCCGCGGTCAGCCCTCGCTCGACGTCGCCCAGATGTTGACGCCTGCCTCCACGGCGTCCTTGTCGATCGCCTTGATCTCCTCGTCGGTGAACGAGGTCTTCGCGGCGGCCGCCAGGTTCTCCTCGAGCTGCGTCACCGACGACGCGCCGATCAGCGCCGAGGTCATCCGCTCGTCGCGCAGCACCCAGGAGATAGCCATCTGGGCCAGCGTCTGCCCCCGCGCGGCGGCGATGTCGTTGAGCGCCCGCACGTGCGCCAGGGTTCGCTCGTCGAGCTGGTCTGACGACAGCGACCCGTTGCGTGAGGCCCGCGATCCCGCCGGGATACCGCCGAGGTACTTGGTGGTCAGCAGCCCCTGCGCGAGCGGTGAGAAGGCGATGCAGCCCACGCCGAGCTCACCGAGCGTGTCGAGCAGTCCGCCCTCGATCCACCGGTTGATCATCGAGTAGGACGGCTGGTGGATCAGTAGCGGCGTGCCCATCGACCTGAGGATCTCGTAGGCCTCCCGCGTCCGTTCCGGCGAGTACGAGGAGATCCCCGCGTACAGCGCCCGCCCGGACCGCACCGCGGTGGCCAGCGCTCCCATCGTCTCCTCGAGCGGCGTCTCCGGGTCGAACCGGTGCGAGTAGAAGATGTCCACGTACTCCAGGCCCATCCGCTTGAGCGACTGGTCCAGGCTGGCGAGCAGGTACTTGCGCGACCCCCACTCCCCGTACGGGCCCGGCCACATGTCGTATCCCGCCTTGGTGGAGATGACCAGCTGATCCCGGTACGGCAGGAAGTCCTCCCGGTACAGCCGGCCGAAGTTGAGCTCGGCTCCTCCGTAGGGCGGTCCGTAGTTGTTCGCGAGGTCGAAGTGGGTGACGCCGAGGTCGAACGCCCGGCGCAGGATGGCCCGCTGCACCTCAAGCGGCGACTCGTCGCCGAAGTTCTGCCACAGTCCGAGCGAGACCGCGGGCAGCTTAAGCCCGCTCCGCCCGCTCCTGCGGTAGGGCATCTTCTCGTCATACCTGTCTAGCGCGGCGTCGTAGCTCATGCCCGCAAGTCTTTCACGGAGCCGCGGGCCGGATCGAACCTCCCGGGTTCGTTCGCCGTGCTAACGAGCGGAGTGAAATGATTTCCGCATACCGCTGACGGAAGGATTACCGCCATGTGCACGTACATCACGGAGAAGGTCGCGATCAGCGGCAGCGCCAAGGGAACGTCCGGCTGGATGTCGGTGAGCGACGCCAGCGTCTACCTCGACCACCCGGTGCGCGCGCCGTTCGGTCACACGCTCAACCTCGACTTCCTCGCGCCGGAGCTCGGCCCGTCCGGCCGGGTAGCCGTGGAGCTCAGCCAGGACTCGGCGCGCGCGCTCGTCAAGGCGATCCAGGCGGTGCTCGACGCTGCCCCGGAAGGCCTCGAGTAGGCCCCGAAGGCACCAAGGACAAGACGACTAAGCAATCAGGAAAGCTAGGAGACCAGCCAGATGACTGACGCGCTCATCGCCGAGACCATCACCATCACCGCGGGCAACGGCGACACCATCGAGGCTTACTCCGCGCGCCCGCTCGACGAGGCGCCGCGCGGCGGCGTGGTGGTCATCCACCACCTGCCCGGTTACGACGACGGCACCAAGGAGATCGCCCGCAGGTTCGCGTACCACGGCTACAACGCGATCGTGCCCAACCTGTACTGGCGCCAGGCGCCCGGCGCGAGCCCGGACGACGCCGCGGCGACGGCGCGGGCACAGGGCGGCATTCCCGATGAGCAGCTCGTCACCGACGTGGCGGGCGCGATGGCCTACCTCAAGGCCCTGCCGAACTCCAACGGCAAGGTCGGCACGATCGGCTACTGCTCGGGCGGCCGTCAGTCGTTCCTCGCCGCGGTGAGCCTGCCGATCGACGCCGCCGTCGACTGCTACGGCGCGTTCGTCACCGGCGTCCTGCCCGAGGGCTTCCCGCTCAAGGTCGGCACGCTCGTCGACCGGACGCCCGACCTGCACTGCCCGCTACTCGGCCTGTTCGGCGCGGAGGACAAGTACCCGTCACGCGAGCACGTCGCCGAGCTCGAAGAGGCGCTCAAGGCCGCGGGCAAGACGTACGAGTTCCACAGCTACCCGGGCGCGGGCCACGCCTTCTTCTCCGTCAACCGCCCCGCCTATAACGTCGAGGCGGCCAACGACGGCTGGGACCGCATCTGGGCCTTCTACGGCAAGTACCTATAGCCCGCGGGGGGGTGACCCCCCTGCACCGTACTGCCCGCGGGGGGACGACCCCCCTGCAACCCCCCGCGCATGGGGGCGCCGCCCCCCTATCCCCACACGGGGGGTACCGCAGAAAACGCGGTACCCCCCGTGTGGTGGTTGCGGTCAAGGCCCGGTGGTTGCGGTGAGCAGGCGCCGCATGACCCGCGGCGCCGCGGCTTCGCCGCATTATCGACGGTTCGGAATGTCGTGCCTGCGTGCCAGGATGGCGGGATGAAATTCACCGTCGACCGGGACGCGCTCGCCGACGCCGTGGGCTGGGTCGCCAGGGCGCTGCCCGCCAGGCCGGTGGTGCCGGTGCTCACTGGTCTGCTGCTCAGCACGGTGCCGGAAAACACCGGGCAAGACGATATTCAGGGTCCGAACGGTAGCGGCTTTCTCACCCTGTCCTGCTTCGACTACGAGGTGTCGGCGCGGGTCAGGCTCCGCGCCGAGGTGGCCGAGCCTGGCACCGTCCTGGTGCCGGGCCGGCTGCTCGGCGAGATCATCCGTGCGCTGCCCTCGCACCCGGTCTCGTTCGCCGACGATCCCGATGGCGTGTCCGTGACCTGCGGTGACGCGGCCTTCCTGCTAACGCCGATGCGGCTGGCCGACTACCCGGAGCTGCCTGAGCTGCCGCAGCTCGCGGGCACCGTGGACGGCGGCGTGCTCGCCCACGCGATCGCTCAGGTCACCCCGGCCGCCAGCCGCGATGACACGCTGCCGATGCTGACCGCGGTCAACCTGGAACTCGACGGCCCGACGATGACGCTCGCCGCGACCGACCGCTACCGGCTGGCGGTCAGGGATCTGCTCTGGCACCCGGCGCCCGGGGCCGTCGAACGGGGCAAGGCCGCGTTCCTCGTGCCGGCCAGGACGCTGAGCGACGCGGCACGGATGATGATCCACGGCACCGAGGTCCGGATCATGGTGCGCCAGCCAGCTGGCGATGCCGTCCACGACGGCCAGGCGGGTCCCGGTGCGGCCGAGGCGATGATCGGTTTCGAGGCGGGGGAGCGGCGGCTGACCACGCGGCTGCTGGCCGGCGAGTTCGTCAGGTACCGCTCCCGCTTCCCCAGCGAGTTCGGCTGCACGGCAGACCTGCCCGCCGAGGCGTTCGCCGAGGCGGTGCGCCGGGTGGCCCTGGTGGCTGAGCGGGGCACCCCGGTGCAGCTCGCGTTCGCGCCCGACCGGGTCACGATCGGCGCCGCGACGCAGGGCCAGGCACGGGCCAGGGAGACCGTCGCCGCCGAGTTCTCCGGCGGCGACCCGGCCATCGCCTTCAGCCCGCAGTACCTGCTCGACGGCATCATCGCGGCGGCGGAGACGCACCCGCATCACGGCGGTCCGCACGCGGCTGACGGCGACGCCGAGCCCGCGCGGGTCAGGATCCAGTTCACCGGCCCCGCCAAGCCGGCCGTGATCAGCCGGCCACCTGGCACCGGAAACGACTTCAGGTACCTGGTCGTGCCGCAGCGCGTGGGCTAAGGCCGGCTACGGCGCGCCCGGCGTGCCGTGCGGGAAGTGTCCGGAGCCCGGCCCCATGGGCCCGACTGACGGGTAGAGGCCGTGCCTGGCGAAGAGCAGCGCGGTGAACAGCCACAGCAGCATGGCGAGCAGCAGCAGCGAAAGCGCCGCGAACCGGCCCGCCCTGTCGGCGTCCATCGGCGGTCCCTGTGGTTCCCGCGGGCCGAAGCGGGCCATCGGCGGCGGTGCCGCGCGCCACATGCCGTCCGCCATCCCCGGTGGCCACTCGGCCGGCAGGCCAGGGTGCCACACGACAGGACCGGTGCGCCAGGGCAGCCGCCCGGGTCCTGGGAGGTCCGCCATGATCCTGGTGAGCTGGCCGAACGTCTTCGCGGCGAGTACCGCGTCCAGCCGTTCGTGCAGCTCGTCGAGGTTCAGCCGGCCAGCAACGTAGTGCTCGCCAAGGTCCGCCGCAGCGGCGTCGCGTTCCGCGTCCCCGATGCGCAGCGCGTGCGGTCTCAGTGGCCGCGCCGGTTCGCCGCCGCCACCGGGAAAGGGAGCGTAGTAACGCATCGCCATCGCACTTCCCGTTTGCTTCGGAAGTTCGGTCCCCTCCACCATAAGTCGCGGACACCGAAGGTGCCACTCGGGGGGACGACCCGGACGCAAACGGGCGGGACGGCGACCAGCCTTGGCCGCTAGCGGCGGCGGCAGCTCCTGCGGCCGCGGCCGCCCCAGCGGCGCCCGAATATGCCGAAAAGCAGCCGCCGCAGCAGCGCGAACGCGGCGAAGATCAGCACGAAGCCGATCGGGCGGCCGGTGCCAAAGCCGAACGCGCCGAGGATTCCGACGACGAGCAGCACCGAGAGCAGTGCGCCGGTGAACACGAGCCTGCCGACGAACGGTCCCGGCCCGCCCGTGCGGCCGCCGCCAGGCGGACCCCACTGCGGCGGCGCGTTCCACGAGCCGGGCGTCGGCCCCTGACTCCAGTTACGTGTCCCGCTGCCCGTGTTGCTCGCGCCGGCCCGGTCCCAGCCGCGCCCGCTCGACGGCAGGTCGGCGAACGGCCCGTTCAGGTCGCCGCGCGTCTTGGCGGCGAACACGCGGTCGAGCCGCTCGTTCAGCTCTTCCTGGTCGAGCCGACCGCTGGCGAAGTGCTCGCGCAGTTCCGCCGCCGCGGCCTCCCGGTCGGCGTCGCTGATTCGCATCTCATGTCCCGCAGCCACGGTGCCTCCGAACCCCAGTGTGCGCAGAAAGCCAATGCCGCTCGCACTAGCAAGCACGTTGGCAAGCACCACGATATATCTCGTATCGCCGCACGGCAAGCCGTCGCGCTAACGTCCGGCAACGCGGGCGGACGGCGCGGGCTCGCGCACCCCGGCCGCCGCGTGCGGGCCGGCCGCGACGGCCGGCCGCCGCGCCCGGCCGCGCGCCGCGGACACGGCGAGCACGGCGACGGCAAGCAGCACGTAGCAGCTGCCCGCCAGCTGCTCCCAGGCGGCCCAGTGCAGCTCGCGGTCGCTGCCGCCCGGCAGCCACCACTGCGGCGCCGCGGCGAAGACGGCCGTTCCCGCCGCGGCGAGGACCAGCAGGCCCCGTCGCCTGGCACCAGGACGCTCCTGGAGGCCCAGGCAGGCGAGCGCCAGGATCGCGGTTTCCCCCCACACCCAGTGGTGTGACCAGGAAATCGGCGAGACAAGCAGCGCCGCGAACGCGTTGAGCGACACCGCCCAGGCATCCCGGCCGCGGTCCACGGCGTGCCGCATGCCGCGCCAGGCGAGCAGCACCGTCACTGCGGAGAGCACCAGCCACACCGCGAGCCCGGCTGTCGTGTGCGGGTCGAGCCCGGCGCGAGCGAGCACGGCCTGGATGGACTGGTTGGCGGCGTAATCCGGGCTGCCTGGCCGTCCCGGCTGGAAGACATCCGAGGTCCAGTACCGCACCGAGTCGCGCCAGGCAAGCAGGAACCCCGCCGCGGTGGTCACGCAGAACGACAGGGCGGCGGTGCGGGCCGCGCGGTAATCGCGGCGCAGCAGAAAATACAACACGAAAGCCCCGGGGGTGAGCTTCACCGCGGCGGCCAGGCCGATCAGCGCCCCGCGTGGCCAGCGCGGGCCGCGTGCCAGGCAGTCGGCCGCGACCACCGCCATCAGCAGCACGTTCACCTGGCCGTAGTTAAGGGTGTTGCGCACTGGTTCAAGCAGCAAGGCCGTCGGCAGCAGCCAGCCCACGGTCCGCCAGGAGGGGCGGGCCGCCCGCCAGGCGGCGGCGAGGAACATGCGCAGCACGACCGCGACAAGCGTGATGGTGACCAGGCTGAGCAGGGTGGCCGCCGCCGTCATCGGCAGCAGCGACAGCGGCGCGAGCAGCACCGCGGCGATCGGCGGATAGCTGAACGGCAGCCGCACCCCCTGCCGGGTCGCCGGCAGCGGGCCGTACAGATCGCCGCCGTGCAGCCAGGTCCGCCCGCCGATCCGGTACACGTCCAGGTCGATGTGGTAGGGGCCGAACCCGATGCCCCGCCCGGAGAAGGACAGCAGGAAATACAGCACCGCGCCCAGGTTCACCAGCACCAGCGCGGCCAGCGCCAGGACAAACCGCCTTCTCTCACTCGTCACGTCAGGCAGTTCTACGGAACCGGCCGTATGACCGCGGTTAGCGTCGTCCTTATGTCCTCCTTATGCCTAGCGTGGATACTGATTGCGGAAGGCGACGGTGCTCGAAGGAGGACGGGGATGCGCGTGCTTGTCGCCGAGGACGAGCAAGTCATGGCCGACACGATCGCCGAGGGCCTGCGGCGGCGGGCGATGGCCGTCGACGTGTGCTACGACGGTGACGCGGCGCTGCTCCGCATTTCCGTGCACCGCTACGACGTGGTGATCCTGGACCGCGACCTGCCCAAGGTGCACGGCGACGAGGTGTGCAGGAAGGTGATCGCGTCCGGCGCCGAGACCAGGGTGCTGATGCTGACCGCGGCGGCCGGCCTGCGCGACCGGGTGGACGGTCTCGACCTGGGCGCCGACGACTACCTCACCAAGCCGTTCGCCTTCGCCGAGCTGGTCGCCAGGGTGACCGCCCTTGGCAGGCGGGCACGCGCCGCCCTGCCGCCCGTGCTCGAGCTCGCCGGGATCAGGCTGGACCGGCCGCAGTTCCGCGCCTGGCGCGACGGTGAGCTGCTCGCCCTGTCCCCCAAGGAATTCGCGGTTCTCGAGGTGCTGCTACGCGCCGAGGGCCGGATCGTCACCGCCGAGGAGCTGCTGGAAAAAGCATGGGACGAGAACGCGGATCCATTTACGAACGCGGTCCGGGTAGCGGTGATGACGCTGCGGCGCAAGCTGGGCGACCCGCCGGTGATCGAGACCGTCTCTGGCGCTGGATATCGAGTGACCAGTTCGACCAGGCGCTGATCCGGCTGGTGAACCGGGCGGGGACCGCCGTGCGCCGGGTCCGTCTGCCGCGCGCGCTGCGCGAGCCCTCGCTGCGCCGCCGGGTCGCGGTCTCCTTCGCCGTGCTTGCCGTCGCCGAGACGATCGTCCTGGCAGGCATCGTGGAGACCATCGACAACGTGCTGATCTCGCCCGGCATCTATCCGTGCGGCGGATTCAGCTTTCCGGCGGTGCCGAGCACGTCAGGCTGCGCCTACAGCGTCCCCGTCAGGCTGGTGTCACTCGCCGGCGCCGCCGTGGTGCTCGTCCTGCTCGGCTGGATCTGGTGGCTGGTGGCGGGTCTGGTGCTGCAGCCGCTGACGGCGACCGCCGACACGGTGCGCCGGCTAGGGCCGCAAAACCTCGGCCAGCGCATCCGCCTGATCAGCGGCCCGGATCAGTACAAGGGGCTGACAGACGCCATCGACGACGCGCTCGACCGGCTGGCGGCGGGCTATGAGAGCCAGCGGCGGTTCGCCGCCAACGCCTCCCATGAGCTGCGCACGCCACTCGCCGTGCAGCGGCTGCTCACCGAGGTGGCGATGGAGGACCCCGACTCCGGCCAGGACCTGCGGCGTCTCGGCGCCCAGCTGCTGCGCACCAACGAGCGCAACGAGAACCTGATCGAGGGCCTGCTCGCGCTGGCGGAAAGCGACCGCGGCGTGCAGGGCAAGATCCCGGTGCGGCTGGACGACCTGGCCAGGGGAGTGCTCGAGACGCATCAGGAACTGGCCGCGAGCCAGCAGGTCAGCTTGCGCTCCAAGCTTGACGAGATCACCGTGCCGTGCGACCTGGTGCTGATCGAGCGGCTGCTCGCGAACCTGGTGTCCAACGCGATTAGCTACAACGAGCCAGGCGGCTGGGTCGAGGTCGAGGTGACAGCGGAGGCTTGGCAGGAACCGCTGATACGGGTGCGCAATACCGGCCCCCACGTCCCGGCCGAGTCCGTGCCCACGCTCTTCGAGCCGTTCAAGCGCCTTGGCGCGGACCGGGTCAGGACCGGCGGCCGTGGCGGTGTCGGCCTCGGCCTGGCGATCGTCCGCTCCATCGTGCTCGCCCATCAGGGTACGGTCGCCGCCCGGCCCCGGCCGGGCGGCGGGCTGGAGATCGAGGTGACGCTGCCCGCGGCCAGACCCGCCAGGCCGCAAGCCCCGGGGCAGGTGAGGCCGGGCCAGCCGGGGCCTGGTTAGTTCAGGAAGTAGCTGGCCCCGCCGTTTTGCGGGTTGTTGACGAGCGCGTAGATGGTGATCGGCCCGGAATGCGCGAACTTGAGCGTCAGCTTGATGTCCTTGCCGTCGTGCATCGTGCCGGCCCCGGAGATCAGCAGGTGGTAGCTGTTCGGTATGAGCTGCGTCGTCGCGCCGGCGGGCAGCGGTATCGACGTCACCGTGTGCATGACGACCGGCGACTCGCCCTTGGCAACGGGGGCGCGCAGCTGCACGGTCCCGCCGACGCTGGTCGACGCCGACACCAGTGAGTCGGCGGTGCCGTTGTTCCTGATGTCCAGGTACGCGACGGTGGCCTTCCCGGGCGACGCCGGCTGCAGCACGTAGGCGCCCACGACCACCACGCCGGACCCGCCCGCGTGGTTGCGGGAGGAGCAGCCCGCGACGCCGGCCGCGAGCATGGCGGCAGCGGCGACCAGCGCGAACGACCGGGGGAGCATTTTCACGCCTCACAGGTTATGTCCTGACGAGGACTGCCCCCGGCGCGGGGGTGGTGCGCCAGGGGCAGGTCATCGAGGGGACCGCCTGGGTCAGCCCGTGGTGAAGCCGAGGAGCTTGTTCGCGTTGTCGGCGAACGTGTTCGTGTAGGTGGTGGACAGGTTGACCGGCCCGGTGATGACGCCGGCCAGCTTGCTGATCGCCATGATCACGGTGGGCCCGCTCGCCGGCATAACCCCGTCGGGGAGGAACTGGGTCTTGTCCGTGGCGAGCGTAGAGATGTACACCGACTTTGTGACCAGCGCGTTGTTCACGAAGGTCGGCGGCAGCGCGTTGGCGATGTCGGCCGCGCTGTGCGTGGAGATCCAGTGCATGGTGGCGACGAGTGCGTCGACGACCTTCTGCACGGTGTCCTTGTGCGCGTCCACCCAGCTGGTCTGCGCGAGCACGCCGGCGGTCGGCGCGAAGCCGCCGAGCCACTTCTTCACCCCGGCGGTGGTGGTGAGGTCGAACGCCGGGTAGCCGGCACCGAGCTTCTCGATAGCCGCGACCGTGGGCTGGGTGGTCATGCCGCAGAGGATCTTGTGGTGCTCCAGCGCGGCAATCATGGTCGTGCCGCTACCGGCCGCGATCGTGCTGTAGTCGGTGCCGTGCTTCAGGCCGTAGCGGGCGGCCAGGTACTGAGTGAGCTGGTCGGTGCCCGACCCGAGGTCGGTGACCCCGAGCGACTGTCCCTTCCACTGGGTGGGGGAGGTGATGTGCGTGCCGGTGGCGCACATGATCCGCTCGCCAGGCGCCCCGGACAGCTGCGCCACGTCCTCGACGGCCTTGCCCTTGAGCTGGAAGTTGATCGTGTGCACGTACCAGGCGCCGGCCATGTCGACATTCCCGGACGCCATCGCGTCCTCCGCACCGACGCCGCCCGACTGCTCGGTGGACAGCACCATGTTGACGCCGTACTTCTTGTAGAAGCCCAGGCTCTGCGCGAGCTGGTAGGGCAGGTAGATCTGCTTGTCGATGCCGCCGACCATCATCGTGACGGTGGGCATGCTGGCGGCCGAGGTGGCAGCGGATGAGCCGCCGGCCGCGGCCGTGCCGCTGCTGCTCGACGAGCACGCGGCCAGGGTGAGAGCTGAAGCAGCCGCGAGCGCCGCCAGGGAACATCTGACAGGACTGAATCTGAGCATGGTGCTACTCCTGAGTGTTGACATTGATTGAGAGAGAAGAGCAGTTCAGAGGGCGGCGGACTCGGCCACCGTCTGTGGCCGCCAGGCAAGCAGCCGTCGCTCGAGCAGGCCGATCAGCCACTCGGCGACCAGCGCGATCGCGCCGATGATGATCATCCCGGCGAAGATGCCGTTGGCGTCGAAGTTGTTACCCGAGTCGGTGATGAGCACCCCGAGGCCATGCTGCGCGCCCAGGACCTCCCCGACGATCGCGCCGATGACCGCGAACCCGAACGCGACGTGCAGCGACGCGATGATCCAGGTCATCGCGGACGGGATGACCACGTCGCGAATCACTCGCAGCCGCGACGCGCCGAGGATCCGCGCGTTGTTGACCAGGTTCCCGTCCACCTCGCGGACGCCCTGGAAGGCGTTGAAGAAGACCACGAAGAAGACGAGGAACGCGGCCAGGACGACCTTCGACGACATGCCAAGCCCAAGGATGATGATGAAGAGCGTGCCGAGCACGATGCGCGGCAGCGCGTTGACCGCCTTGATGTAGGGGCTGAGCACCTCGGACATGAACCGCACCTGCCCGAGCAGGACGCCGACCACGATGCCGCAGGCCACTCCGATCAGGAACCCGAGGATGGCTTCCTCCATCGTGGTCCAGATCTGCAGCCAGATCGACCCGAAGCTGGTGCCGTGCCGCACCCAGTCATTGAGCTTCGACACGATCCCGGTTGGCTGGCCGAAGAAGAACGGGTCCACGATCTTCAGCGACGTGAACAGCTGCCAGCCGCCGAACACGATGATGAGCACCGCGACCTGCGCGGTGTGCACCCATAGCTTCCGCCGTGTCATGACAGCACTCCTTCCGCGGCAGGCGCCGCCGGCGCGGAAGCGGTCCGCGCGTAGGCCTGCGTCACCTCGTCGCGCAGCGACTCCCAGATCTCGTGGTGCAGCTCGCGGAACCGCTCGCCGAACCTGATCTCCTGCACCGACCCGCGCGGTCGCGGCAGGTCGATGTCGAATACCGCCTTGACCGTGCCAGGACCCGCGGTCATCACCACGACCTTGTCGGCGAGCGCGATCGCCTCCTCCAGATCGTGCGTGACGAAGATGACCGACGGTTTGGACTGGTCCCATAGCGTCAGCAGCTCGTTGGACATGATCGCCTTGGTCTGCACGTCGAGCGCGCCAAACGGCTCGTCCATAAGCAGGATCGACGGCTCGTTGATGAGCGCCGCGGCGAGCGACACCCGCTTGCGCATGCCGCCGGAGAGCTGGTGCGGGTAGCGGTCCTCGAATCCGGTCAGGCCCACCATCCGGAGCCAGTCCCGCGCGTCGGTCAGCGCGGCGCGCTTCGGCACGCCGCGGAACAGCGGCCCCATCGCCACGTTCCCGAGCACCGACTTCCACGGCAGAAGCGCGTCGGTCTGGAACATGAAGCTCGTCCCGCGCCCGATGCCGGTCACCGGCTGGCCGCCGACCGTCACCGTCCCCTCGCTGGCCCGGTCAAGGCCGGCCACCAAGGTCAGGGTCGTGGACTTGCCGCACCCCGACGGCCCCACCACGGCGCAGAACTCTCCGGGCTCGACGGTCATGCTCACGTCACGCAGGGCGGTGAATACATCGCCGCCCGGCGTGGCGAATCGTTTGGTGACCCCGGATAGCTCGATACGCCCGGATCGCTCCAGCTGGGGCTCACGTCGTGTGTTGGATCGCACAAACCAGGAAGCTAGACGCGGCCGTGACGCGGGTCACTATTGCGCGCAATCCCCGCCGAAAAGCGCTCTGTGCGCCTTTCGCGCGTAAAGATCAAAATCCAGGTAATCCAGAACGGGTGCGTGCTCCGCGTCCATGGCCAGACGATTTCCGGTCGGCCCGGGATCGCTCGTTCCGCTGGTTTTGCGCGTTCTGCTCGCAACCAGTCGTCTTCCTGCACCATTGCCCCGTTGTTACACTGCGGTAACTCTGCAGGGAGGAACGCTTGAAGCTGCCTATCTGGCGCCACGTGCGGCAGCGCCTGTCCACTCAGGTCGTGCTGCTGATGGTGGCCATCCTAGTGCTCACCATGGCGGGCGGTTTCCTGGTGGTCCAGCGGAACATGTCCAGGCAGCTCAACGATCAGTTCGAGCACCGCGCGCTGTCGATCGCGCAGACGCTGGCCGGCCAGGAGAACATCATCGCGCAGGCCGCGGACGGCCAGCCGGGTGGCCAGCTGCAGGTGCTGGCCACTCAGGTACGGCGGGAGACCGGCGCGCTGTTCGTGGTGATCACCAACGCCCAGGGCATCCGCCTCACCCACCCCAACCAGGCGCTTATCGGCACCCCGATCACCTTTAACGATCCAGAGCCCGACACGACCGAGCCATTCCGCACCGGTCGTATCTGGCTCGGCATCCAGCACGGCACGCTCGGCGTGGTCGCGGCGGGGAAGGTACCGCTGTGGCTGAACGGCCGCCTGGTCGGCCAGGTCTCGGTCGGCTACGCCGCCGCGAACGTCAGCAGTGCGCTGTCCGGTGCCCTGCTGCCGTTCATCCTCTACCTGCTTGGCGTGCTAGCGGTCGGCGTGCTCGCCGCCCTGGCCCTGGCCAGGCGGCTGAAGCGGCAGACCTTCGGCCTGGAACTCAGCGAGATCGCCACGCTGCTCCAGGAGCGCGAGGCGATGCTGCACGGCATCAGGGAAGCGGTGCTCGGCTACGACACCGGCGGTCGGGTGCTGCTCGCCAACGACGCGGCGCGCGACCTGCTCGGCCTGCCGGCCGAGTTCGCCGGCCGCAAGCTCCGCTACATGCTGCCGTCCGGCAGGCTCGCCGACGTGGCGACCGGCGTGGTGACCGGCAGCGACCTGCTCGTGCTGAGCGAAGACCGGGTGCTCGTCGCCAACCGGATGCCGATCAGGCGCAACAACCAGCAGCTCGGCTGGGTGGTCACCTTCCAGGACCGCACCGAGTCCGAGACGCTCAAGCGGTCGCTCGACGAGGTCACCGGCCTCGCCGACACGCTGCGCGCCCAGTCGCACGAGTTCGCGAACCGGCTGCACACCCTGGTCGGCCTGGTCGAGCTCGGCCACTACACCGAGGCGGTCGAGTTCGTGACCGGCCTGTCCGCCGCCAGGGGCGAGCTGACCGCCCAGCTCACCGAGACCATCGGCGAGCCGAAGCTGGCCGCGCTGATCCTCGGCAAGATGTCGCTGGCCGACGAGCGCGACGTCGAGCTGCGGCTCATGCCGGACAGCCGGGTGGAGCAGCGGATCACTGCGATCACCCAGGTGCTGACCGTGGCGGGCAACCTGATCGACAACGCCATCGACGCCGCCGCGCTCGCCCCCGCGCCCCGCCGGGTCGAGCTGACCCTGGTCGCCGCGGAGTCCGACCTGCTGATCCGGGTCCGCGACACCGGTCCTGGCGTACCGCATGACCTGCGGGAGGAGATCTTCACCGACGGGGTCACCACGAAGTCCTCGGTCACCGGCGCACGCCGTGGCCTCGGTCTCGCCCTGGTCAGGCAGATCGTCGAGGGCATGAGCGGCATGGTCAGTGTCGGCCACGACGGCGGCGCGGTGTTCACCGCCGTGCTGCCGGGCTGCCTCGACGCCGACGTGCCAGGCGGTCAGGCAGCAGTGCCGCGGCCCCGGGTGGTGTCATGATCCGCACCCTGGTGGTTGACGACGATTTCCGGGTCGCGGCGATCCACGCCGCCTACGTCAACAAGATCGAGGGGTTCGAGGTCATCGCGGAGGCGCACAGCGCCGCCGAGGCGGTCAGCGCGGTGGACCGGCTCCGCCCCGATCTGATGCTGCTCGACCTGTACCTCCCCGACGAGCACGGGCTCAAGCTCGTCGCCAGGCTCCGCGACGGCCATCCGCCGGTGGACGTCATCGTGATCACCGCGGCCAAGGACGCGGACAGCGTCCGTGTCGCCATGCAGAGCGGCGCGCTGCACTACCTGCTCAAGCCGTTCAGCTTCCCGGTGCTCCGCGACAAGCTGCTGTCCTACGCGCAGATGCGGACCAGGCTGAGCTCGTTGCGCGAGGCCGACCAGCGGACCGTGGACCGGGTGTTCGGCGCGCTGCGCGCCACCGACCAGCTGGCCGGCGTCAAGGGCCGCTCGGTGCACACCCTGGAGGCGGTCGAGCAACTGCTCAGCGAGACCGACGCCGACCTGTCCGCCGCCGAGGTCGCCGAGCGCACCGGCATGAGCCGGGCCACCGCCCAGCGCTACCTCAGCCACCTGCACGAGGTCGGCCGCGTCGACATCAAGCTCCGCTACGGCAGCGGCGGCCGCCCCGAGCACGGCTACCGCTGGAAGGCGCCGGCCGGCTAGGCCGGGGCCGTCCCGTTAGCCGCGCTCGATGGCGGTGCCGATGAGGCCTAGGGGCGGCGAGCCCAGGTCCATCAGCGCGGTGTGGAAGCGCTTGAGGCTGAAGTCCGGACCCCAGGCCGACCTCGCCCGCTCGCGCAGCGCCATGATCTCCAGCTTGCCCCAGGTGTACCGGCCGTAGGTCGGGTCGAACGTGGCCCGCCGCGCCTCGGACGCCGCGGCGGAGCCCGCTAGGTGGGTGTCCGCCTCGAAGCGCGCGGCGGCTTCCTCGACCGTCCAGCCCGCGGTGTGCACACCGAGCGCGCAGGCCATCCTGGTCACCCGGACCAGCGCCTCGAGCCAGACGCCGACCGCGAACCGCGGGTCGTCGCCGAGGAATCCCTCCTCGACGCACAGCTCCTCGGCGTAGTGCGCCCAGCCCTCGACGAACGCGCTGGAGAACAGCGAGCGCCGCACGTCGCCCCGCGCCCGGCGCAGCGCCTGGTGGTGCGAGAAATGCCCCGGCGCGACCTCGTGCACGGTGATCGCCGGCAGCGTGGTGGCGCTGAACACCTCAAGCCACTCCTCGATCTCCGCCGCGGGCCAGCTCTCCTCGGGCGGCGTGATCCAGTACCAGGACGGCGCGTCCCGCTCGGCGGGCGCGTTGGTGGAGATCATCGCCATCGCCCAGCGCCGCGACTCCGGCGCCTCGCCGACCAGGCAGACTCCGTCGTTGACCGGCATGAGGTCCCGTGCGCGGGTGAACTCGATCGCCCGCTCCGTCCAGTACCGCGCCGCCTCAAGCACCCCCGCGCTGTCCGGGTGATCGCGCACCAGCTCGCGCGCCACGTCAAGGGCGGGCCGCTTCGCGTCGATCCGGCCGGCGGACTCATCCAGCCGGGCGCGCAGCCGGTCCCGTTCGGCGTCGGCCCGCGCGGCGAGCGCGCCGAGGTCGACGTCCGTCGCCTCGGCGGTGCCGAGTAGGGCGGCGAGTGCGGCCGCCCCGAGGGCGGTCTCCCGAGGCCCGGAAAGCGCGGCCTGCTCCACGTGCGACACCAGCCGCCGGTGCGCGGCGAGGGCCGCGTCGCGGTCGCGGGGGTCCGCGTCCGCCGGGATGCCGGCGGCGAGCCCCGTGATGCCGCCGAGCAGCGACGCGGCCACCGGCGCCGGCACGGCGTCGAGCGAGCCGATCGCCGCGTCGATCACCGCGGGCCAGGCCGCCAGGTGCGCGGCCTTAGCGGCATCCCGCTCGGCCTGCGGCGCGTAATCCTTGTCGTAGCAGGCCAGGTCGAGCTCGCCAAGGTGGAACATCGGATTACGGCGGTGCAGTTCAAGGTCCCCGTAGACCACCCGCTGCAGGTCCTCGAACGCCCGCAGGTGCGCCTCGTCGTGCGGATCGCCCTGCGCAGTGCTTCCCTGCGCTGGGCCCCGCTCCCGCGCCTCGGCGAGCCTGGCGAGCCCCGCCGCCACCCCGTCGTGCGACAGGTCCTGCGGCAGCCCGTCGTACTCGTGCCGCCCCCCGTACTCCCGCGCCTCCGCGACCGTCAGGTCGCACACCGCCCGCACCCTCGGATCCAGCTCATCCATGAACCCGACGCTACCGTGTCCCCGCCCCCGCATCCGCTCGCTCGCCCCGGCTCCCGCCCGTCCCCGCCCCGTCCGTCCCGGCCCCGCCTGTCCGGCCACTCACTCCCATCCCACCCCCACCACCAACCCCGCCCTCGGCCTCGTCCCCTCCGCATGTGAGTACCGTTAGGCCGACCTGAGGTGCCCCGGCTCATCGGTACTCGCTCGGCCGCGCATCACGACCCCGTCGCGGATAACAGCAAGAAGTGCGGAGCGCTCGCCTGGGCAGGGCTGCCCACCCTGCTGATAACAGCAAGAAGTTTCGCGACCCTCGTCTTGGGGGCGGGCATGCTGTTGGATGATGAGGAGACCCAGAGCGGACGGAGAGTGCACCGATGACGGAAATCCCAGAGTTCACCACGCGGCCGGAGCTTGCGGGGTCCTTCGGGATGGTGGCGTCAACGCACTGGCTCGCGTCGGCGGCGGGCATGGCCGTGCTTGAGCAGGGCGGCAACGCGTTCGACGCGGCGGTCGCCGTCGGGTTCACCCTCCAGGTCGTCGAGCCGCACATGTGCGGACCGGCAGGCGAGGTGCCTGTCATCGGGCACGACGCTCGGCGCGGCGAGACGTTCGTGGTCTGCGGCCAGGGCATCGCGCCCGCCGCCGCGACCGCCGAGGCGTACACGGACCTCGGCCTCGACCTGGTGCCGGGCAGCGGGCTCCTCGCCGCCACCGTGCCTGGCGCGTTCGGCGGCTGGCTGCTGCTGCTGCGCGAGTACGGCACGCTCCGGCTCCGCGACGTGCTGAGCTATGCGATCGGTTACGCGCAGGACGGCTACCCGCTGATCCCGGCGATCAGCTGGTCGATCGCCAGCGTCGCCGACCTGTTCCGCGAGCACTGGCAGACGTCGGCCGAGGTGTACCTGCCGGGCGGCGGCGTGCCCGCGCCGGGTAGCCGGTTCGCCAACCGCGCGCTCGCCGCCACCTACGCCCGCGTGCTCGCCGAGGCGGAGGCGGCGAGCAGCGATCGCGACGGGCAGCTCGAGGCGGCGCGTCGCGCCTGGTACGACGGCTTCGTGGCAGAGGAGATCGGCAAGTTCGCCGCCACCGACGTGATGGACGTGACGGGGGAACGGCACCGCGGCCTGCTCACCAGCCAGGACCTGTCGACCTGGCGGGCCAGGCTCGAGACGCCCGTCACGTACGACTACCACGGCCTGACCATCGCCAAGACCGCCCCCTGGGGCCAGGGACCGGTCTTCCTGCAGCAGCTCGCCCTGCTCGACGGCTACGACCTGGCCGCGATGGGCCCGGGATCCGCGGACTTCATCCACACGGTGACCGAGGCGGGCAAGCTCGCCTTCGCCGACCGCGAGGCCTGGTACGGCGACCCCGCGTTCACCGACGTGCCGCTTGACGACCTGCTCTCGACGGCCTACAACGGCGAGCGGCGCAAGCTGATCGGCGAGACCGCGAGCATGGACCTGCGGCCGGGCAGCCCCGCCGGGCGGGAACCGAGGCTGCCTGGCTTCGCCACGCAACCGTTCGGTGGGAGGGATTCCGGTGCGCGCGCCAAGGCAGGCAGCGGCGACCCGGGCATCGACCCGGCCACCGGCGAGCCGCTAGGACGCAGCACCGGCGCTCAGTCATCGGGGTACGGGGGGACGACCCCCCGTACCCCCCGAGAAATGCATCCAGGACGCGGCGACACCTGCCACATCGACGTCGCCGACCGCTGGGGGAACGTGGTCGCCGCGACCCCGAGCGGCGGCTGGCTGCAGTCCTCGCCGGTCATCCCGTCGCTTGGCTTCTGCCTCGGCACCCGCGGCCAGATGTTCACCCTCACCCCGGGCCTGCCCGCCACGATCGCGCCCGGCAAGCGGCCGCGTACCACGCTGACCCCGTCGCTCGCGCTGCGCGGTGGCGAGCCGTACCTCGCGTTCGGCACGCCCGGCGGCGACCAGCAGGACCAGTGGACGCTCGGCTTCCTGCTCAACCACGTGCACTTCGGGATGAACCTGCAGCAGGCGATCGACTTCCCGGCGTTCCACTCCGCCCACATGCCGTCCTCGTTCTACCCGCGCGACGCCTACCCCGGACGGCTCGACGTGGAGTCGCGCACCAGCGGCGCGGTGATCGGGGAACTGCGCCGCCGCGGCCACGACGTGCACGTCCAGCCGCCGTGGTCGCTCGGCCGCATCAGCGCCGTCGCGCGCCGCAACGGGATGCTCTACGCCGCCGCCAACCCGCGCGGCATGCAGGGCTACGCGGCCGGCCGGTAATACCGGAAAACCGGCGATTCGCGGCTCGCTTGCGCCTTCTCCCAGGCGCCCATGACATCTGTCATGGGCGATTCGGGAGGCATCGCACTGTCGCGAAAGGATTCCCGGCTGGTGGGATGAGTTAGTACGCGAGTCGTGCGGCACGGGGTCGCGCACGGCCAGGCCCAAACAAAAGGGAACAGCGAATGAGCCACAGCGGAACGGGACCGGTCGTCTCGTTCGACAATGTAAGCAAGCACTATGGCGCACTGAAGGCGGTCGACGGGCTGAGCCTCGAACTCCGCCGCGGGGAAACAGTCGCCCTGCTTGGCCCGAACGGCGCGGGCAAGTCAACCTCCCTCGACATGCTCCTCGCCCTCCGCAAGCCGACGGCGGGCACGATCAAGATGTTCGGCAGCGACCCGTACCACGCGGTCAAGTCCGGCTCGGTCGGCGCCATGCTCCAGTCCGGCGGGCTGATGCCCGAGGTCACTGTCGGAGAACTGGTCAACCTTGTCGCCGGGCTGCACCCGCGGCCGGTGCCGATCGCGACCACGCTGCGCAGGGCGGGCATCGCGGACATCGCCGACCAGCGGGTCGATCGGCTGTCCGGCGGGCAGACGCAGCGCGTCCGGTTCGCGCTGGCGATCGCCGGCGAGTGCGACCTGATCGTGCTCGACGAGCCGACCACCGCGATGGACGTGGAGACCAGGCAGCGGTTCTGGGCGTCCATGCGTGAGGAGGTCGCGGAGGGCAAGACGCTGCTGTTCGCGACGCACTACCTGGAGGAGGCCGACCAGGCCGCCGACCGCATCCTGGTGATCAACAGGGGCCGCCTGCTCGCGGACGGCACACCCGAGGACATCAAGAAGCGGGCAGGCGCCAAGCGGATGTCCTTCCGGCTGGCCGGCGCGGACCAGGCGGTGCTGCTCGGCCTGCCCGGCGTGGTCAGCCTGGAGACCAGGCACGACCTGGTGCAAATCCAGACAGAGGACTCCGACGGGACCCTGTACGGGCTGCTCGACGCCGGTTACCGGCCGAACGAGATCGAGGTCGGCAGCCTCGGCCTCGAGCAGGCGTTCCTCGCCATCACCGCGGAAGACGACCGGGCCAACGGCCACGAGCCGGCAGCCGCACGCTAAGCGCACGTTCAACGCAACAGGAGACGAAAGACAATGCGCGGCATCTTGCTGCTGACGCAGGCCGAGATCAACCGGCTGCGCCGCAACAGAAGGTACTTGCTGTTCACCGTGGGCCTGCCGGTGGTCCTCTACCTGATCTTCTCCAAGGCGGGGAAGACCGTATACGGCATCAATTTCGCGGCCTACTACATGGTCGCCATGGCGACGTTCGGCGCGTTCGCCGGCGCGCTTAACGGCAACGCCATCCGGATCTCCGAGGAGCGCAAGGTCGGCTGGATCAGGCAGCTGCGGCTGACACCGCTGCTGCCGGCGTACGCCTACGTCATCGCCAAGATCCTGACGTCGATGGCGATGACGGTGGTATCGATCGCGGCCGTGCTGCTCCTCGGCCGGTTCGAGGGCGGCGTGCACCTGGCCCTCTGGCAGTGGTTGGTGATCGCCGTGATCATCTGGCTCGGCTCGACGATCTTCGCCGCGCTCGCGGTCGCGGTCGGCTACCGGTACCCGCCGGACCAGGCGCAGCCGATCACCTTGATGCTCTACCTGGTGTTCAGCATCCTCGGCGGCATCTGGTTCCCGTTCACCGGCGTGATGGGGAACATCAGCAAGGGCACCCCCACCTTCGAAGCGATCACCATCTCCACCGACGTCATCAGCAACGTTTCGGTGCCGTTCTACCTGATCCTCGGCCTGGTGGCGTGGCTGGCCACCTTCGCCGCGCTCGCCACCCTCTCGGTGCGGTCGATGGCGGAGACGGTCTAGCCAGTGACGTCACGGGTAGCTGTCCTGTTATGGACACCAGGTCCGCGGATCGCTCGGTCCTTCGCGCAGGGGTCCCCAAGCGGGGGCCCCTCGCGGGCTACCGCACGAGGGCCGGCAGGCTGGCCGGCATCGTATTCACCGGGATCTGGCTCGCGTACCTCATCGGGCCGGTCGTCAACCTGATCACCCAGCACTACACCCCCGTCGAGCGAGCCGCGGGGCTCTCCATCATCGCGGCGTTCTGCCTCATCTACGTGACACTCGTGCCGAACTGGCCGTCAAGTCCCCGGTACGCGCACGCCGGCCTCGCGGCCCTCGCCGCGCTCGCGGCGGCGGCCTGCATCCTGTTCGGCGGCATGGGCGCGGCCAGCCTGTGGATCTTCGTGTCGTCCGCCTCCGGCCTGCTCGTCGCCAGCCATCGCTGGGCGGTCCGGGTAGTCCTGGCGGTCAGCGTCTGCTACGTGGGCTTCTGCTACACCGGCCACGTCGCGATGACGGACTTCCTCAGCAACCTGCTGCCGGTGACGTTCCTCGGCCTGGTCATGATCGGCCTGCGCCGGCAGGTGCAGCTCACCAACGAGCTGCACCGGGCGCGCGAGGAGGTCGTGCAGCTGGCGGCGAGCGAGGAACGGCTGCGCCTGGCCCGTGACATGCACGACCTGACAGGACAGTCGCTGTCGGTGATCACCCTCAAGTCCGAGCTCGCCGCCCGCCTGCTGTCGAAGCTTCCTGAGGGGCCGGAGCGGGACCGGGTACGCGACGAGATCGAGCAGGTCGCCGCCGTCAGCAGGCAGACACTGCACGACATCCGCGAGGCGATAAGCGGGTACCGGCGGCCGACGCTCGCGGTGGAGGTCGTTACCGCCCGCGCGGCGCTGGAGAGCGCCGGCATCGCCGTCGACGACGACTCCGAGCTCATCCTGGCCTCCGGCACCTTCGACCCGGACGCGGAGGCGGCGCTTGCCTGGTGCCTGCGTGAGGCGGTCACCAACGTCGTCCGGCACTCGGGCGCGAAAACCTGCCGCATTAGCCTCACCCGCCGCGGCAGCACCATGGAACTGCAGGTTCGCGACGATGGCCACGGCCTCGTCACCGTCGACGCCGCCTCCCGGGCCGATGAATGTACCGTTGAGCCGGCCGGAGCCGGCCTAACGGCACATACATCCGCCAGTCAGGCCACGGGTAGCGGGCTGCGCGGCATCTCCGAGCGGCTGAGCTCGGTCGGCGGCATCCTGAAGCTGCGGCCGGACGCGCACCCTGGCTTCTGCCTGATCGCCACCGTCCCCGCGGCCAGGGAGGCAGCCGAGGAAACCGCCGCCGCGCCCGCCGGGCAGGCCGCCGCCGACGCCCCGTCCGTCGATGGTCCGGCCACCGCGGTCCGGACCCCCTGATCATGGGAAGCTGACCCCGTGATCCGGGTACTGCTCGCCGAGGACCAGGCGATGATCCGCGAGGCGCTCGCCGCGCTGCTGTCGTTCGAGGACGACATCGAGGTGGTGGCCCAGGTCGGGCGCGGCGACCAGGTGGCGGCCGCCGCGCGGGACGCCAAGCCGGACGTGGCGCTGCTCGACATCGAGATGCCTGGCATGGACGGGCTCACCGCCGCCGCGGTGCTGCGCCGCGTCTGCCCGGACATCAAGGTGGTCATCCTGACGACCTTCGGCCGCCCCGGCTACCTGCGCCGGGCAATGGAATCCGGCGCGTCGGGCTTCATCGTGAAGGACTCCCCGGCGGACAAGCTCGCAAGGACCATCCGCGACGTGCTCGACGGCCAGCGGGTCATAGATCCGGAGCTCGCCGCCGCGGCGCTCGCCGAGGGCGCGAGCCCGCTCACCCCCCGCGAGCACGACGTGCTTGCCGCCGCCGCGGCGAACGAGGGCGCGACCATCGCCGAGCTCGCCGCGGAGCTGTTCCTGTCCGAGGGCACGGTCCGTAACTACCTGTCCTCCTGCATTCAGAAGACCGGCGCCCGCAACCGCACCGAGGCTCAGCGCATAGCCCACGAACGCGGGTGGTTGTAAGCGTCGGCCGTCGCTCTGCGTGAGTCGCTGACCGGCGGCCGTAGGATGAAGTGCGTGGCTGCACCCGGGTATCTCCGCTTTCCCCACATTCACGGTGACCTGCTCACCTTCGTCGCCGAAGACGATGTCTGGCTTGCTCCGGCGGACGGCGGCCGCGCCTGGCGGCTGACCGCCGACGGCGGTCAGGCCAGCCACCCGAGGTTCGCCCCGGACGGCGCCGCAATCGCCTGGACAAGCTGGCGCGATGGCGGCATCCCCGAGGTCTACACCGCGGACACCGACGGCGGGACTGCTACCGGTACCGCGTCGCGCCGCACCTACTGGGGCGACTTGCGCACCCGGGTCACCGGCTGGACCTCCCACGGCGAGGTGCTCGCCGTGACCGCGTTCGGCGAGCCGTCGTCGCAGCGCACCATGGCGTACGCCGTGCCGCTCGACGCCCCGCCCCGCCGCCTGCCGTTCGGCCAGGTCAGCGACCTGGCGCTGACCGAGTCCGCGACCGCGCTGCTGACCGCGCAGCGCGGCGACCCGTCGGCGTGGAAGCGCTACCGCGGCGGCACGGCGGGACGCCTGTGGGTCGCGACCGCCGACGACCCGCTGTTCACCCGCGTGCTGAGCGGCCTGAACGGCCAGCTCGCCGCCCCCATGCTGATCGACGGCCGCCTGGTGTTCCTGTCCGACCATGAGGGCACCGGCAACATCTACTCGGTCGCGCTCGACGGCGGTGACCTGCGCAGGCACACCGACCACGACGGCTTCTACGCCCGCAACCCGGCCACCGACGGCAGCAGGATCGTCTACCACGTGGCCGGCGAGATCTGGCGGCTGGACAGCCTGGCGGCGGACGCCGAACCGTACCGGCTCGAGGTGCAGCTCAGCGCGCCGCCCGCCGCCCGCGCGCCGCGCGTCATCACCGCCGCCGACCACCTGGGCGAACTCGACTGCGACGAGACCGGGCAGGCGAGCGTGGTCGAGGTGCGCGGCACGATCCACTGGCTCACCCACGCCGACGGGCCGGCCCGCGCGCTGTCGGTGAATCCCGCCGCCCGTGCCCGGCTGCCCCGCATCCTCGGTAACACGGGCAAGGTCGCGTGGGTCACCGACGCCGGGGGCGGCGACGCCATCCAGATCGCGGAGATCGAAGCGGAGTCGACCGCAACCGTCCGGACTCTGACCTCCGTTGACCTTGGCAACATCACGCGGCTGGTGGCATCGCCTGACGGGACCCGGCTCGCCGCCGCCTCGCACGACGGCCGTCTCGCGCTCGTCGACGTCGAGTCGGGTACGGTCACCGAGCTCGCCGCCAATGACGACGGCGACGTCGAGGACGTCGCCTGGTCGCCGGACTCGGCCTGGCTCGCCTGGGCGCAGCCCGGGCCGCAGCCACTGGCCAGGATCAGGCTGGCGCGCGTGGCGGACGGCTTCACGGTCGACGTGACCGACGGCCGCTTCGTTGACAGCGACCCGGTGTTCACCGTCGACGGCCTGTACCTGGCGTTCCTGTCCCGCCGCACGTTCGACCCGATCTACGACGTGCACTCCTTCGACCTGTCGTTCCCATACGGCGCCCGCCCGTACCTGGTGCCGCTCGCCGCGCACACCCTGTCACCGTTCGGCCCGCTCCCCGGCGGCCGCCCGGCCGGCGGTGGCGACGCCAAGGACTCTCCAGAACGGAAGCGGCTGACCGTGGACACCGACGGCATCTCCTCCCGCGTGGTGGCGGTCCCGGTGGACGAGTCGCGGTACTACAGTCTTGCCGCGGGCAAAGGCGGCCTGCTCTGGCTGCGCTCCCCGCTGGCCGGCGTGCTCGGCGAGGGCACGGCCGATCCGGAGGACGGGCACCCGCGGCCCGCGCTTGAGCGCTTCGACCTGCGCAAGCGCGAGTCGAGCGTGCTCGCGGGCGAGGTGAGCTGGTTCACCGTGAGCGGCGACGGCTCGCGGCTGGTGATCGGCGACGGCGGCGACGTCCGCGTGGCCCCCGCCGACCGCAAGGCAGACAACGGCTCCTCCGGCGACGTGACAAGCGTGGACCTGACCAGGGCCAGGTTCCTCGCCGACCCGCCGGCGCTGTGGCGGCACGCGTACGCGGAGTTCGGCAGGCTGCTTCGTCGCGACTTCTGGAACCCCGGCATGTCCGGCGTCGACTGGGACGGGGTGCTCGACGAGTACCGGTTCCTGCTCGACCGGGTGCGGACCTCGGCCGAGTTTGGCGACCTGCTGTGGGAGGTGGCCGGGGAGCTCGGCACGTCACACGCGTACGTCTACCCGTCGGGCACGTTCTCCGCCAGGTCGGCGCTGCGCGGCCAGCCCGCGGCGGTGCTCGGCGCCGACGTGGCCAGGCAGCCGGACGGGCGCTGGGTCGTGGAGCGGGTGCTGCCCGGCGAGTCGTCCGACCCGCGGGCCCGCTCGCCGTTCGCCGCCCCCGGCGTCGCCGTCCGGGAGGGCGACGAAATCCTCGCCGTCGACGGCCGGCCGCTCGACCCGGTCTACGGCCCCTGGCCTGCCCTGGCAGGCACCCACGGCAAGCCAGTAGAACTCACCATCAAGCCTGCCGACCCGACGTTGGTTCCCCGCCCCCCGGCCCTCGCCGAGGACGACAAGGCAGAAGACTCGGACAAGGAAAAGGACGACGCGGCGCCCCGGGTGAAGGACGAGGCGAAAGAGGGCGCTCAGACGGCTTCCGCATCCGCTGCTGCCTCCGCCCCCAAGCCGGCCTCCCCGGCTGAACCGGCGTCCGGCCCGGCGGACGCGGATGATCCGGCCGGCCCGGCTGCCGCGGACGACGCTGGCGCCTCCGCGGTGCCCGCTGCTGAGGGGGCCGCCGCCGAGGCCCCGGCCGAGGCGCCCGCGCTCGAGTTCCCCGCGACCCGCCGCGTGGTGATCGTGCCGCTGTACGACGACCGCCGCCTCCGTTACCAGGACTGGGTGGCGGGCCGCCGCGCGGCCGTTCGCACCAGGTCCGACGGCCGGGTCGGTTACCTCCACGTGCCCGACATGATGGGGGAGGGCTGGGCACACCTGCACCGCGACCTGCGCGCCGAGATGGGCCGCGACGCCCTGATCGTCGACGTGCGGGGCAACCGCGGCGGGCACACCTCGCAGCTGATCGTGGAGAAGCTCGCCCGCCGCATCCTCGGCTGGAAGATCCCGCGCCACCTGCGCCCGTACAGCTACCCGCAGGAGGCACGGCGCGGCCCGCTCGTCGCGCTGGCCGACGAGTTCGCCGGCTCGGACGGCGACATCGTGACCGCCGCCATCAAGTCGCTCGGCCTCGGCCCGGTGATCGGTGCCCGCACCTGGGGCGGCGTGGTGGGCATCGACGGCAGCGGCCACGGCCTTGTCGACGGCACCCGGATCACGATCCCGCGCTATGCCAGCTGGTTCAACGAGTTCGGCTGGTCCGTGGAGAACTACGGGGTCGACCCGGACACCGAGGTGCTCATCTCCCCGGACGACTGGGCAGCCGGCCACGACCCGCAACTCGAGGTGGCCGTGGACCGCGCCCTGGCGCTGCTCGAGGAGAACCCAAGGCCCCCGCTCCCCGACCCGTCCACCGGCCCGGCCAAGCGCCGCCCGCCCCTCCCGCCTCGCCCCTGAACACGAATCCCAGCCGCAGGCCCAAGGATCGCCTGCGAGGCTCCCCTGGCGTCCCTGGCGACGCGACCGTGACGGCGCGCGACGGCCGGCAGGGTCTCAGGACGTGCGGGTGAGCAGGTCCTTGCCCTGCTTGCGCAGTTCGCCGCCCGACGTTACGCCGAGGAACTGCATCGTGGACTTGAACTGCAGCGACAGCAGGTCGAGCGCGCGGTCCACGCCGGCCTCACCGCCGGCCATCAGCCCGTACAGGTAGGCCCGCCCGAGCACGGCCGCGTCGGCACCAAGCGCCAGGGCGATCGCCACATCGGAACCGTGCCGCACGCCGGAGTCGACGAGCACGGTGAATGAAGCTCCCACGGCCTCCCGCACCGGCGCGATCAGGTCGACGGGGGCGACGGTGCGGTCAAGCTGGCGCCCCCCGTGGTTGGACAGTTGCACGCCGTCCACGCCGATCTCCAGCGCGCGGCGCGCGTCGACGGGCCCGACCGGGCCCTTCAGCAGCAGCCGCCCAGCCCACCGAGAGCGCAGGTCGGCAATATCAGACCAGTTCAGGTCGGGATCGAAGAAGTCCGCCGTCTGCATCACCGTCGTCGGCGCCCGCCCGGCGAAGTTGGCGTAGTCCAGGGCGGGCCCGGACAGCAGCCGGCACCAGTAGGACGGCCGGGACGCCACCGACGCCATCGTGGAGAGCGTCAGCGCGGGCGGGATGGACAACCCGTTGCGCAGGTCCCGCACCCGGTTGCCCGCGACGATCGTGTCCACGGTCACCACGAGCGTCGAGTACCCGTTGTCCGCCGCCCTGGCGACCAGGTCGAGCGCTTGCGGGCGGTTCCTTGTCAGGTACAGCTGGAACCACAGATCAGAGCCAGCAGGACCGCCAGACCCCACGGCGGAGACCCCCGCCCGCAGCTCCTCAATCCCTGTCGACGCCATCGTGGACAGCGTGTAGGGAAGCCCGTGCCGCAGCGCCGAACGTGCCGCGCCGATCTCCCCGTCCGGATGCAGCATCCGCGTGTACCCGACGGGCCCGAGCAGCAGCGGCACCGGCAGGGAATTGCCCAGCACGGAGGCGGTAGTGTCCGCGGACGCCACGCCGGCGAGCACCCGGGGCAGGAACCGCCAGGACCGGAACGCCGCCACGTTCGCCGCGAGCGCGATCTCCTCGTCTGCCGCGCCGTCCACGTAGTCGAACACCGGCCGGGGGATCCGCCGCCGCGCCGCCCGCCGCAGGTCACCGATGTCGTAGCAGGCGCCGAGGCGCCGCGCCGTCGCGTCGAGCTGCACCCCCCGGAGCTGGACAAGCCTGCGCATCTCCCGGACCCTCATGCTGGCGACGATACGCCGGCGCCGTCCGGTTTGCGGAGTTCACCCCTCGAGACCGGACCCGCGAAACAGATGTATGTATATTAAACCCATCAAAATAATAGGCAATTAGAATGAGCCCGCAGGCAACCCCAGGCAGCGCAGCGCACAGACCCAGCAGGAAGGCCGCAGTCACATGACGACGATCGCCATTGTCACCGGGAACCCCAAGCCGAGCTCCCGCACGCACAGCGTCGCGCTCACCGTCGCCGACGTGCTCGACAAGGAGCTTGGCACACCCTCAGAGCGCGTCATCGTGGACCTCGCCGACCACGCGCCCCGCCTGTTCGACTGGGCGGACCCCACGCTCACCGAGATCACCGCCCAGGTGGCCACCGCGGACATCGCGATCTTCGCATCGCCGACCTACAAGGCCTCCTACACCGGCCTGCTCAAGGCTTTCCTTGACCGCTACGGCAACAACGGCCTGGCCGGCGTCACCGCGATCCCGGTGATGACCGGCGGCTGGCCCGGCCACCTGCTCGCCGTCGAGGTGCATCTCCGCCCGGTCCTCGTGGAGCTCGGCGCCACCGTCCCCGCCCGCGGCCTGTACGTCACCGAGCCCGAGCTGACCGACCTGCCCGCCGCGGTGGGCAAGTGGTCCCAGGCCGCTGTCCCCCTCATCCGCGCATCCCTCAAGAACTAAACCCCCAAGGATCATCCCGAACGGTTGCCAGGTACCTCTCCCAGCACCCGCGCTCACTAACAGCGGGCCAAGGGAACCCGCCGGGAGCCACTCGGGCGCCAGTCAGAGCGAGCCAGGCAGCGCCCACGGCGCGGTCACTGGAACCAGCCAGGCAGCTCGTTCATGGAGATGCCCGGCGTCCGGCCGGCCAGCGTCGCCAGGTCATCCTCGAGCGTCGAGAGCCGCTCACCGCCGAGCAGCTCCGCCCAGTGCTCCCGCTGCCGCTCGAAGATCAGCGCGCTCAGCCGCAGCATCTCGGTACCGAGCTCGGTCCTGGTCAGCACCGCGGACCGGCCGTCATCCGGGTGCGGCGCCCGTACCGCGTAGCCGTTCTCCTCCAGGTTTTTCGCCGTCTTGGCTGCTGCCTGTTTGCTCACGCCGAGCCGCCGGCCGAGCTCGCCGATGGTGACGCCGTCCGGGCCGAGCGCCTGCAGCGCGAACCCGTGCAGCGGCCGGGCGCCGGGGTGGCCGAGGCGGGCGAGCTCGGCGTGCAGCTCATCGATGATCGCCCGGAAGGCGCCGAGGAGCAGCAGCGGAAGCTCGAAGCCGAATCTTTCGCTCACCCGTTCATCCTGCCGCGCCCTTGCCGAGATAGACAACCCGGCGTACTATTTAGACAACCATGTTGTCTAATCAGAGAGAACCGATGACCGCCTCCGTCCTGCTTCCCGCGGCGATGCGCCGCACCGAGACGCCGAACGCCGTGATGACCACCCTGGCCTCGCCGACCCAGGGCCCGACAGGCCGGATAAGCCTGTGGAAGATCTCGATGCAGCCGGGCAAGCGAGGCCCACTGCACGTCTTCGACTCCGAGCAGATCTGGCATGTGGTCGCGGGCGAGGCCGACTTCGAGATCGACGGCGAGGTCCATCGCGTCCGGGCGGGCGACGCCGTGGTCCTTCCCGCGGGTGCCGTCCGTGTGGTGGCCTCGGTCACCGCCGCCGAATTCATCGCCTGCGGCCAAGGCGACGCCATCGTCTCCGTCGTCGGCGAGGACACGCCGCGCGGCACGCCCGCCTGGATCGGCTGACCAGCCCAACCAACGACCAGCTAGGCATGAGAAAGGCGCGTCGCGCTCCCCCGAGCGCGACGCGCCTTTCCGTGCCCGCCCGCGGCTTACGCCGAGAGCTGGCCGTCGATGGACGCGTACCTGCCGCGCCAGAAGAGCAGCGGCGTCCCGTCCTCGCCGCCCGTCGCCACGTGCCTGACCCGGCCGATGACGATCTCGTGGTCGCCGCCGGGCAGCGCGTGCTCGACGGTGCACTCGATGACCGCGATCACGTCCGCGAGCCGCGGTGAGCCGGTCGGGCCGCGGTGGTGCCTCACCTCGTCCCAGACCGCGGACAGGCCGCGCCTGGCGAAGTTGGCCGACAGGTGCCGCTGCCGGTGGCCGAGCACGTTGACCGCGAACGCGCCGTGACCGCGGATGGCCGCGAGCGTCGAGCTGTTGAGATCGAAGCAGACGAGCACGAGCGGCGGGTCGAGTGACAGGGACGTGACAGCGTTGGCCGTCGTCCCGACCGGCTCGCCGCAGGCGTCGACCGACGTGATTACCGTCACCCCGGTGGCGAAGTGGCCCATGGCCTCGCGCAACTCGGCGGGGGAGACCTCGGCCGGTCCGGCATCCGGATGCGGGGCCTTCCTTGCGTTATGGTCGATGGCGGTCATGAGCTACAGCCGCCCGTCTGGCATTGGGAAACCTCCTGGGTAACCGCTGGTGTGGCGCGGCGATGGGCGCCGTGGGGCAGTTCCAGGCTGACATCGGGTGAGACACTTGTCAATAATTACGACCAATTTAGTAGGATATTGCGATGGTCTCTCCTGGTCGCGCGGACCCTCATAATTTGTCGACGAAGGTTGGCGAGCGCTGCGATCCGCTCGCCGGGGAGGGAAAGAGAATGCGGCACAAGACGCTGGCGGCGGCAGCCGCCGTAGGCCTAGGGCTACTCACCGCATGCTCCAGCATCAGCTCGAGCACCGCGGCCGCGCCGGCCAGCTCAGGCGACACAAGCACGGCACAGGCCACGAGCAGTGCGCAGGCCACAAGCAGCGCGTCCGCCGCGTCCTGCTCGAACGCCAGCATCCAGTCCGAGCTGTACGCCAAGGGCGTGCTGACGGTGGCAACCGACACCCCGGCCTACCCGCCGTGGTTCATCGGCAACAAGCCAGCCAACGGTCAGGGCTATGAGTCCGCCGTCGCCTTCGCGGTGGCCAAGCAGCTCGGCTTCACGCCCAGCCAGGTCAAGTGGGTCACCGAGCCGTTCGACAGCTCCTACGCCCCCGGGCCGAAGAAGTTCGACTTCGACGTCAACGAGATCTCCGTCACGCCGGAGCGGTCCACGGCCGTCACGTTCTCCGACAGCTACTACGACGTGCAGCAGGCCCTGGTCGCGCTCAAGGGGTCGCCGATCACCACCAAGCACGATCCGGCCAGCCTCAAGACTTACGTGTACGGCGACCAGATCGGCACCACCAGCCTGGCCTTCATCAACAGCCAGATCCAGCCGACGAGCACGCCCAAGGTCTACAACGACCTCAATGCCGTGAAGCAGGCGCTGGACACTAAGCAGATCGCCGCGCTCGTCGCCGACACGCCGACCGCGCAGTACATCAGCTCGAGCCAGATACCCAACTCCGTGATGGTCGGGCAGTTCCCGTCCACCGGCGAGCACTTCGGCCTGCTGTTCGCCAAGGGCAACCCCCTGGTGACCTGCGTCAACAAGGCTCTTGCCACGTTGAAGGCCAACGGCACCATTACCTCGCTGCAGCATAAGTACCTGAAGGACTACCTCAGCGTGCCCACGATCAAGCCCTGACGTGACACCGCCCGCACCCTCCCTGCAACCGCCAGGCGGCCTGCCGTCCGGTGAGCCGTTGCTGCTCACCGGACGAGGTTCCCGGCTTCTCGGCACCAACGCGGCCGGCGGCAGCGCCCGCGGCGTCGCGCTCTCGACGGCGAGCACCCTGGTGGTGCTCGCCGTCGTGGCGGCCGTGTTCCTGCTCGCCCCGGGCAGCGCCGCGGTCAGGCACACGTTCTTCAACCCGTCCGACATGTGGCACTCGCTGATCGGCGACCCGGCCAAGGGCTACTACAGCGTGGGCGCGGCACTGTGGCTGAACATCAGGATGTTCCTCGCGGCCGAGGCGCTCATCCTGGTGCTCGCCCTGGTCGTCGCTGTGATCAGGCAGTCGCCAGGTCCCGTGCTTTTCCCGCTGCGCCTGGCGGGGACCGTGTACGTCGACATCTTCCGCGGCGTGCCGCTGATCCTGGTGATCTTCGCGGTCGGCTTCGGCCTGCCGGCGCTCCAGCTCAGCGTCGTCTCGACGCAGAACGCCGCCGTGTACGGCGTGCTCGCCCTGGTCCTGTCCTACTCGGCCTATGTCTCCGAGGTGTACCGGGCGGGCCTGAACGCCGTGCACCCATCCCAGGTGGCCGCCGCCCGGTCGATCGGCCTGCGCAACTGGCCGGCGCTGCGCTACGTGATCCTGCCGCAGGCGATAAGGACCGTCATCCCGCCGCTGCTGAACGACTTCATCAGCCTCCAGAAGGACACCGCGCTTGTCAGTGTCCTCGGCTCCATCGAGGCCAACCGCGCCGCCGAGATCTACAGCGACACCACGTTCAACTACTCCAGCTACACGGTCGCGGCGATCCTCTTCCTGCTGCTGACCATCCCGCTCGCCCGGTTCACCGACCGGCTGATCGCCCGCGACCGCGCGCGCAGGCTCGCCGGAGGCAACGGCTGATGGCTGTTTCAGACACCGCTTCAGACAACGCCGCCGTCGGCTCGGCGGTGCCCGCTCTGGAGATCAAGGGCCTGCGCAAGTCGTTCGGCCCGACCGAGGTGCTGCGCGGCATCGACCTGTCGGTGGCGCCGCACGAGGTGATCTGCCTGATCGGCGCGTCCGGCTCAGGCAAGTCCACGCTGCTGCGCACGGTCAACCTGCTCGAGCCGGTCAGCGCCGGCGACATCTGGCTGAGCGGTCAGCGGATCACCGCCCCGGGCATCGACGCCAACCGGGTCAGGCAGCACATCGGCATCGTCTTCCAGGCCTTCAACTTGTTCCCGCACATGACCGTGCTGCGGAACGTGACCCTCGGCCCGGTCAAGGCCCTCGGCGTCCGCCCAGCTCAGGCAACGGAAGAGGCCCGTTCGCTGCTGACCAGGTTCGGTCTGGAAAGCAAGGCGGGGGAGTACCCCGACCGGCTGTCCGGCGGCCAGCAGCAGCGCGTCGCGATCGCGCGCGCCCTGGCGATGCGCCCCCGGCTGCTGCTGCTCGACGAGGTGACAAGCGCCCTGGACCCCGAGCTGGTCGCCGAGGTGCTCGACGTCATCCGCGAGCTGGCCGGTTCCGGCATGACCATGCTGATCGCCACCCACGAGATGGGCTTCGCCAGGGACATCGCGACCCGCGTCGCGTTCCTCGCCGACGGCCAGATCGTCGAGCAGGCGCCGCCTGGTGAGCTGTTCACCGAACCGCAGGATGAGCGCACCCAGCGCTTCCTGCGCCGCATCACCGAGGCCGGCCGCCTCTGACCCCGGCCGCCGCGGGCCTGCACTGCCCGCTGCGGCGCGGCTGGCGCTAGGCGCCGGCCGGAACCCGCGGGCCAGCGCTACGCGCCGACCTGGGCGACGATGAGGGGCGGCAGCACGGGCGGCTCGCCGGTGACGGTGAGCGCGCCGTCGAGCGCCTCCAGGGCCGCGGCGAACCGGTCGGGGTCGTCGGCATGCAGTTCGAGTACGGGCTCGCCCGCCCGCACGCGGTCGCCGGGCTTGGCGAGGCAGCGCACGCCCGCGGTGTAGCTGACGCCGTCCTCCTTGCGGGCGCGGCCTGCGCCAAGGCGCCAGGCCGCGACGCCGACCGCGAGCGCGTCGAGCCGCGCGACGTAGCCGTCGCCTGGCGCCGGAAGCGCAGCCTGGCGGTGCGCGGCGCGGGGGAGCGGCGCATCCGGATCGCCGCCCTGCACCTTGATCATCTTCTTCCAGGTGTCGAGCGCCCGGCCGCTCGCGATCGCCCGCGCCGGGTCGGCGTCGATCCCGGCCAGGTCGAGCATGTGCCTGGCGAGCGCGAGAGTGACCTCCATCAGGTCGGGCGGGCCGTCGCCGGACAGCGCCGCGACCGCCTCGGCGACCTCGAGTGCGTTGCCGACGGCGCGGCCGAGCGGCGCCTCCATGCGGGTGACCAGGGCCCTGGTGCGGACGCCGTGCTCGGCGCCAAGGCCGGCCATCACGGTGGCGAGGCGCACCGCGTCTTCCTGGTCGGCCATGAAGGCGCCGGATCCTGTCTTGACGTCGAGCACGAGCGCGTCGGTGCCTTCGGCGATCTTCTTGGACATGATCGAGCTGGCGATCAGCGGGATCGACTCGACCGTCCCCGTCACGTCGCGCAGCGCGTAGAGCCTGCGGTCGGCGGGCGCAAGCCCGCTGCCCGCCGCGGCGATCACCGCGCCGGCCTCGGCGAGCGCGGCGAGCAGCTCGTCGTTGCCCAGGCTGGCCCGCCAGCCGCGGATGGACTCGAGCTTGTCAAGCGTGCCGCCGGTGTGCCCGAGGCCGCGCCCCGACAGCATCGGCACCGCCGCGCCGCAGCTCGCCACCAGTGGCGCGAGCACCAGCGATACCTTGTCGCCCACGCCGCCTGTGGAGTGTTTGTCCACCGTGGGCCTGCCGAGCCCGCTCAGGTCGAGGCGCTCGCCCGAGGCGATCATCTCCCCGGTCCAGGCCCGCAGTTCTGCCGCGTCGAGACCGTTGAGGTAGATCGCCATGAGCAGGGCGGCCATCTGCTCGTCGGCCACCTCCCCGTCGGCGTAGGCGGCGAACAGCCAGTTGATCTCCGGGTCGGTGAGCGGGCGAAGGTTGTCCCGCTTTATGCGGATAAGCGATACGACGTCCGGCATGCTGGCCTTCCTCGGATGTGATTTCTATCGAAACAACAGTTAGGCAAGTCCGGCACTCTGGCAACCTTGACAACCCGAGCAAAGGTGGGGGAGTTTGTTCGTACCGGGGCTCGTTTGGCCAGAGGGGAAACGGGGAACTGCCGCTGGCTCTGGTCGCAATTTCGCAACAAGCGCGCTCAAGTCCGCAAAGCCTCTTCCCTCGGACACGCCAACGAAATAATCTCCGGGCAGTCTGACCCTGGAAGGCGCCCCCGTCATGCTGGGTGCCTGGGAAACTTTTCCGCGGGAGGAAACGGTGAGACATACCAAGTTGGCAGTCACGGTCGCAGTGGGGGCGGCGACCGTGTTGATCGCGGCGTGCGGCAGTAGCACGTCGAGCGTCACCAGCACCACTTCTTCCCCTGCGGCGAGCGCGACGAGCGCGTCAGCCGCGACGAGCTCGGCGCCCGCGTCGGCCAGCACGAGTGCGGCGGCGGCCGGCAGCTTCACCGGCTGCATGGTCACCGACACCGGCGGCATCAACGACAAGTCGTTCAACCAGTCGGCGTGGCAGGGCATGCAGCAGGCGGCCGCCGCCAACTCCAAAGTGACGGTGAAGTACCTGCAGTCGACGTCGCAGAGCGACTACGTGCCGAACATCAACACGTTCCTCAGCCAGAAGTGCGGGATCATCGTCACCGTCGGCTTCCTGATGGGAGCCTCGACGGAGAGCGCCGCCAAGGCGCACCCCACCCAGCCCTTCGCGATCGTCGACTGCTCGTACGCCTCGTTCTGCCTGTCAGGCACGAAGCAGAGCAACATCGACCAGCTGGTGTTCAACACCGTGCAGGACGGCTTCCTCGGCGGCTACCTGGCCGCGGGCATGAGCAAGTCCGGCAAGGTCGCCACGTTCGGCGGACAGAAGTTCGGGACCGTCACGATCTACATGGACGGATTCTGGGACGGGGTGCAGTACTACAACAAGCAGCACAACAAGAACGTCACGGTCCTCGGCTGGAACGAGCAGACCCAGAAGGGCGAGTTCACCGGCGACTTCACCAACCAGACGAAGGGCCAGACGGTCACTCAGACGTTCATCAGCGAGGGCGCGGACGTCATCTTCCCGGTGGCGGGCAACGTGGGCCTCGGCGCCGCCAAGGCGGTCCAGAACGCGAACAATGCGGGCGGAAGCGTCAGCATGCTCTGGGTGGACACGGACGGCTGCATCAGCGCCGCACAGTACTGCAAGTACTTCGTCACCAGCGTCACCAAGGGCATCCAGACCGCGGTGAAGAACGCGGTGCTCACGGCGGCGTCAGGCAAGTCCGTTGGCGGCACCTACATCGGCACGCTGGCCAACGGCGGCGCCGTGCTCTCGCCGTTCCACGACTACGCGGGCAAGGTGCCCGCGTCGCTGCAGAATGAGCTGAAGACCATCCAGGCCGGCATCGAGAACGGGTCGATCCAGACCCCGACCAAGAGCCCGGTCACTTAGGAAGCAACGACACTAGTGGAACTTGAGCTCAGGGGCATCACCAAGAGGTTCGGCCCGCTCGTGGCCAACGACGGGATCAGCCTCTCGGTGGCCCCTGGCCAGGTACACGCGCTTCTCGGCGAGAACGGGGCGGGCAAGTCGACCCTGATGAACGTCCTCTACGGGCTCATGCAGCCGGACGAGGGCGAGATCCTCATCGACGGCACCCCGGTGAACTTTCACTCGCCGAAGGACGCCATCGCGGCCGGCATCGGCATGGTGCATCAGCACTTCATGCTGGTGCCGGTCTTCACCGTGGCGGAGAACGTAACGCTTGGCATTGAGAACGGTGACTACCTCCGGGAGGACCTGGCGGCGAAGCCTCCCCAGGGAATCCGGGCGATACTCCCCCGGGTCGGCGTGCTCGACAAACGGCGGACCCGGCGCGAGGTCGCCGAGCTTTCGCACCGCTACGGGCTCGATGTCGACCCGGACGCACTGGTCGAGGACCTGCCAGTCGGCATGCAGCAGCGGGTCGAGATCATCAAGGCTCTGGTCCGGCAGGCGAACGTGCTCATCCTCGACGAGCCGACGGCGGTGCTGACCCCGGCCGAGACCGAGGAGCTTTTCCGCATCGTGCGCCGGCTGCGTGACGGGGGAACCTCGGTCATCTTCATCTCGCACAAGCTCAAGGAAGTCCACTCGATCGCCGACACGATCACCGTTCTGCGCCGCGGCGCGGTGGTGGGCCAGCGCGAGCCGTCGGCGACCGAGGCGGATCTCGCGTCGCTGATGGTCGGCAGGAACGTGCAGCTGCGGGTCACCAAGTCCCCGGCCAAGCCGGGCGCCCCCGTGCTGACGGTGACGGACCTGACCGTGCGCGGCGACGACGGCAGGACCTGGGTGGACGGACTCTCCTTCGACGTGCGGGCCGGGGAGATCCTCGGCATCGCCGGCGTGCAGGGCAACGGGCAGACCGAGCTCTGCGAGGCGCTGATGGGGCTGCGGCCGACCGCGGACGGCAAGGTCACCTTGAACGACAAGGACCTGACCCGCGCGGCGCCGCGCGAGCGGCTGCGAGCAGGCGTCGCCTACGTCCCCGAGGACCGCACCGAGGACGGCCTAGTCGGCTCATTCTCGGTCGCGGAGAACCTCATTCTCGACATGTACGACACAAAGCAGTTTGCCTCCGGCATCAACCTCAAGCTTCCCGAGATCGCGAAGAACGCGACCGAGCGTATCGCCGAGTTCGACGTCCGGACCGGCTCGCCGGCCACCCCGGCGGGCACGCTGTCCGGCGGCAACCAGCAGAAGGTCATCCTTGCCAGGGAGGTCGGCCGCGAGCACAAGGTGCTGATCGCCAGCCAGCCCACCCGGGGCCTCGACGTGGGGTCCATCGAGTTCGTGCACCGCCGCATCGTCGAGCAGCGCGACCACGGTGTCGCGGTGGTCATCGTCTCCTCGGAGCTGGACGAGATCTACGCCCTGGCGGACCGGATCGCGGTCATGTACGAGGGCAAGATCACCGGCTTCCGTGACCCGGACGTGCCAACGGCCGAACTGGGCAGGCTAATGGCGGGCGGCACCGACGCAGCACCACCCGCCGCCGCACAGCCGTCAGCCATGCCAGCCGCGCCCGGCACGCGCGATGAAGGGGAGGGCGCATGACCACGCCGCCGGAGGCGGAACCCTCAGCTACGCCGCCACCCGGCGCGGAGGAGCGGCAGGACCAGAGTCGGCTGCACTCGTTCGGGATAGTCCTGCGGGAGTCCTTTCTCGAGGGGAACACGTTCACCGTCACGGTGCTCGCCCTGCTCACCGCCACCGTCCTCGGCGGGCTGCTGGCCGCCTTCACCAACACCACCGTGCTGCACGCGCCGAACGCCGGGTCGATGATCGCGCGGGCGTGGGACGTCGCGTCGGGCACCTACGTGGCGCTGTTCGAGGGGTCGGTGTTCAACCCGCACACGGTCGCGGCGCTCTTCCAGCAGGCTTCGCTGTCCACCGCGATCCACGACGGGTACCTGTCCGCCGTGTTCGGCCCGCTGTCGGAGACGGCCGTGCAGGCGACGCCGCTGATCCTCACCGGCCTGGCCGTGGCGCTGCCCTTTCAGGCGGGCCTGTTCAACATCGGCGGGCAGGGCCAGTTCATCGGCGGCGCCATCATGGCGGCGTGGCTCGGCTACTACCTCAGCCTGCCGTTCTTCGTGCACGTGGTCGTCTGCCTCATCGGCGGTTTCGTCGGCGGTGCCATCATCGGCTGGCTCACCGGCGAGATCAAGGCGCGCACCGGCGCGCATGAGGTGATCGTCACGATCATGCTCAACTACGTGATGCTGTACCTGCTCGCCTACCTGCTAGCTTCGCAGTCACTGCTGCAGGCGCCAGGCTCAAGTAACTCGATCACCCCGGCGATCGCGTCGAACGCCCACCTGCCGCTGCTCGCCGGCACCAGCCTCCGGATCAACGCGGGCTTCCTGCTCGCCATTGCCTGCACGTTCGCCATCTGGTGGCTGTTGAACCGGACCACCACCGGCTTCGAGTTCCGCAGCGTGGGCGCGAACGCGTCGGCGTCCCGGGTGGCCGGCATCAAGGTGGAGCGGTCCTGGGTGCTCGCGATGCTGATCGCCGGCGGCCTCGCCGGGCTGGCCGGCTCCACCGTCATCCAGGGCACGGACTTCACGCTGAATCCGCAGAGTTTCGGCACCTACGGCATCGACGCGATCACCGTGGCGCTGCTCGGTCTCGGCCGGCCGTGGGGCGTTTTCTGGGCCGGCCTGCTGTTCGGCGCGCTGCACGCGGGCTCGCCTGGGATGCAGACCGTTACCTCAACGCCGGTGCAGATCGTGCAGGTGCTGCAGGCGCTGATCGTTCTGTTCGTCGCCGCCCCGCCGCTGATCCGGGCCATGTTCCGGCTCCGCGGCGTGCGGGCCGGCGGGGTGGGCGCCGCGACGTCGAAGGGGTGGAACACGTGACCTCAACCGCCGCACCGTCGTCGGCTAGGCTGCCCGCGCTGCTGCCGCCGGACCCGGCCGCCGCCTCGTGGGGCAGGCGGCTGGCCGCGCCGGTCACGTTCGCGATCTTCGGCCTCGTCGACATCCTGGTGTTCGGCCGGCATTCGCACGGCTCGGTCACGTTCGCCTTCACCCCGCAGTTCGCCAAGGTCAGCGTGCCGAACCTGGTCCTGCCCGCGGCGGGAACCTGCTACGTGCTCGGCGGCATTTCCCTGGCACTCGCCGCGGCGCGGCTGCTGTCCGCGCTCGGCGTCGTGACGCTCAGCAGGGTGGCCCGCCGGGTGACGATCGGCGTGGTGGTGTTCGGGTTCGTCATCTCGCTGATCGCCTGGGCCAGCGCCGGGCAGTCGATCCCGTTCAACGTGGTGAACCTGCTGTCCGGCACGCTCAACGTGTCGATCCCGATCATGCTCGGCGCGCTGACCGGCGTGATCTGCTCCACCTCGGGCGTCATCAACATCGCGATCGAGGGCCAGTTGCTGCTCGGCGCGTTCTGCGCGGCGATCGCGACGTCGGTCACCGGGTCGCTGTGGCTGGGCCTGATCTGCGGTGCCCTGGCGGGCTCGCTGGTTGCCGTGCTGCTCGCCGTGTTCGCCATCAGCTACCGGGTCAACCAGATCGTGCTCGGCGTGGTGCTCAACACGCTGGTGCTCGGCCTCACCGGCTACCTGTACAACGCGATCATGGTGCCCTATGGTGACACGCTGAACAACCCGAACACGTTCAGCCCGTGGAAGGTCCCGGGGCTCGGCGACATCCCGATTATCGGGCCGGTCTTCTTCGACTCGACGGTGTTCCTCTACCTCACGTACCTGATTCTCGCCGTGGTGCAGGTGGGGCTGTATCGCACCCGGTGGGGCCTGCGCACCCGGGCGATCGGCGAGCACCCGCTTGCCGCCGACACCGTCGGCATCAGGGTCATCGCGATGCAGTACAGGAACGTGATCCTGGCCGGCCTGATCGCCGGCATCGGCGGCGCGTACTTCACGATCGGCTCGGTCGGCTCGTTCGGCATCGACATGACCTCCGGCGAGGGCTACATCGCCCTGGCGGCGATGATCTTCGGCAGGTACACGCCGTTCGGCGCGATCGGCGCGGCGCTGCTTTTCGGCTTCACCACCCAGCTGCAGTCCATCCTGTCCAGCATCAACGTGCCGATCGACTCCAACCTGCTGCTGCTCACCCCGTACGTGGTGACGATCGTCGTGCTGGCGGGCCTGGTCGGCAAGGTGCGCGGCCCGCGCGCGGAAGGCGTCCCCTTCGTCAAGGCCTGAGCACCGGTCCTGTCCAAGTTGAGTTGCCAGGGGCCGCGGGCGCCGAGTTAGGCCCGACGGCCCCATCAGGCTCAAGTGCCGTCAGGCTCAAGCGCCGCGGCGGCCTCCGCCAGCATCGCCAGCGCGTGCTCGCCAGCGGCGGCCCGCGCGGCGGCGAGATCCGCGCGCGACCGAACCGGGCGGACCGCCTCGGCGTAAAGCTTGATCACGGGCTCGGTGCCGCTCGGCCTGATCATCACCCGGGCATCGTGCCCGGCGTGCCAGATCAGCACGTCCGCGGGCGGGATCGGCCGGCCAGGTGCGCGCTCGGCAGTACCGCCTGCCAGGTCGACCACGCCGGCTGACTCCTTGAGCAGGTCGGTCACCGTGACCGGCTGCCCGGCGAGCAGGCTCGGCGGCTCCTTCCGCACCCGCTCCACCGCGCGGGTGAGCCTGGCAAGGCCGGCCGCGCCGTCCGCCCGCAGCGACCGCTCGCGGGTGACGTGCACGCCGTGTGTCATGGCCAGATCGTCGAGCCGATCGGACAGCGTCCGGCCCTGGGCGGCGAGTTCGGCGGCGAGCCCCAGGGCGAGCAGCGCCGCGCTTATCCCGTCCTTGTCGGCCACCAGGTCTGGCCGGACGGCGTAGCCGAGTGCCTGCTCATAGCCGAAGACCAGGGGGTCGTCGCCGCCCGCCCGCGCGATCCACTTGAACCCGGTCAGCGTGGTGACGCACTGAACAGAAGCCGCGTCCGCAAGACGGCGCAGCAGCGAGCCGGAGACCACCGTGGTCGCGACGACCGGCGGGCGGCCGCGAAGATCAACGGGATACCCGCCGCCCGTCAGGCGGCCAACCACCGCGTCGCCGAGCAGCGCGCCTAGCTCGTCCCCGGTCAGCATCCGCCAGCCGCCGGACCCGGGCACCATGACGGCCAGCCGGTCGGCGTCCGGGTCGTTGGCGAGCACCAGGTCGGCGCCCTCTCGTTCGGCCGTCTCCCTGGCCAGGTCGAGCACGCCCGGCGCCTCCGGGTTCGGGTAGGGCACGGTAGGGAAGCCGGGATCGGGCAGCCGCTGTGCCGCGACCGGCACCGGCGCTGGCCAGCCCGCGGCGGCGAGCACCGCCCGCAGCGTCGCGTCTCCGACGCCGTGCAGAGCGGTATGCACGACCTTCAGGCCCGCCCGGCGCGCAGTCCGTGCGCCGTCGGCCGCGGGACCCTGGCCAGCCGCCACGGCCGCCACGTAGGCGTGCACCGCGTCGTCGGCCGGCGTGAAATCGAACGGCCCCTCAGCCCACCCGGCGGGCAATGCCATCGGGTCCACCGCGTCGATGGCCGCGGCGATGTCCGCGTCGACGGGCGGCAGCAGCTGCCCGCCGTCCCGCACGTAGACCTTGATCCCGTTGTCCCGGCGCGGATTGTGGCTGGCTGTCACCATCACCCCGTAGGCGGCACCCAGGTGACGTACCGCGAAGGCGAGCACCGGAGTGGGCAGCGCCGAAGGCAGCAGCCACACCGGAATACCCGCCCGGGACAGGATCCGGGCGGCGTCGGTGGCGAACACCCGGGAATTAAGGCGACCGTCATAGCCGATTACCACCCCGGCAACGGCCCCCGGCTGCTCGGACGCAGCGATGTAAGCGATGTAGCGGGCAAGCCCGGCCGCGACCCGGCCGGCCACCAGCCGGTTCATCCGCATCGGCCCGGCGCCCATCTCCGCCCTGATGCCTGCCGTGCCGAAGGACAGCGAACCCTCAAAACGCGACGCGAGTGCCTCGGTGTCGGCCGACCCGAGCAGCCGGTCAAGCTCGGCCCGGGTCTCCGGGTCGGGGTCGGCGTCCCGCCAGGCACGCGCCCTGGCGGCGAGGCCGCCCTCCGGTCCTGTCATCGCGCACTCCCTTCGGCGACCACACATTTTGCCAGATGCCGCCGCCGCGAAGACCGTCACCCGCCGCCGTCGCAAGAACACCATCTGAGACCATGCGGACCAAAGCAATCGCCTGGGCCGGTGCCCCCGCCTAGCTTGCCCCGCCGAGGCCGGCCCCGCCGAGGCCGCCCCCGCCTAGCCGGGCAGGCCTTACTCGGCCGCGATGGCGGCCAGCACGTCGAGCCTGGCCGCGCGCCGGGCTGGCCAGGCGGCGGCGAACAGGCCGAGCACAGCGGCGAGCACGAGGAAGATGACCAGGTTGGACACCGGGACCACGGTCTCCGTGATGCCCTGCTGTCGCAGCGCGGACACGAGCGCGAGGCCCATGAGCGTGCCGACGACGATGCCGATGATGGCGCCGAGGATCGCCAGGATCACCGCCTCGGACCTGATCATGGTCCGGACCTGACGCCGTCGCATGCCAACCGCCCGCAGCAGCCCGATCTCCCGCGTGCGCTCAAGCACCGAGAGCATGAGCGTGTTCACGATGCCGATCAGCGCGATGATCACCGCGAGGGCGAGCAGGGCGTAGACGAGCCCGAGCAACTGGTTGACGCTCGACACCTGGGACTGCTCGAACTGGCTCCTGGTCTGCACCTGCACGTTGGGGTATCCGGCCACGGCGGCGCGCACCGCGTTTTCGACGCTGGCGCTGCCGCCGGTGTTCAGCAAGACCGCGGCCGGGGCGGGACTGTAGAAGTGCGACTGGAAAACCGCGGTGCTGACGAGATAGCTGCCGATGAGGGCATTGGCCTGGTAGATACCGCCGATCCGCAGGCTCGCCTGGCCCGTCTTCGCGAACACCACCGGGACCGTGTCCCCGGTCGCCAGGTGCTTGTTGGCCGCGGTCGTCGAGTCGATGAGCAGGTCGCCGTCGGAAAGCGCCGCGGGGCTGCCGGAGGTCATGCGCAGGATCACGGTGTCGGCCAAGTGCTGGGTGGCCAGTGCGGCCAGCGACTGCGGCGATCCCTGTACCTCGAATTGTCCCTGGTAGTAGGTCGTTTCAGCGGTGACGCCAGGCACCGCGGACGCCACCGTAGGGACGAGCGTGCTGAATCCGGACTGGCCGTTGCCCGTCGCGGTCAGGATGAGGTCGGCCTTGATCGCCTGGTCGACGCTGCTGGTGGCCGACTTGGACAGCGACGCGCCGAACACCGCTATCGCGGACACCAGGGCGAGCCCCACCATCAGCGCCGAGGCGGTCTGCGCGGTGCGCCGCGGGCTGCGCATGGAATTTTCCCTGCCAAGCTTGCCCGGCTCCCCGAGGATCCTGGCGAGCGGCCGGCCGATCGCCCCGGACACCGGCCGCGCGACCGCCGGGGTGAGCATGGCGACCCCGATGAACAGCAAGACCGCGCCGGCGCCGACGAGCTGGATCGCCGGCTGCGTCAGGCCAACGGCCAGCAGCGCGGCGCCGACGACGGTGAGCCCCGCGCCCCAGGACAGCAGGCGCCGCAGGGAGCCGTCGCCTTCGGTCCGCCGGTCGGTGAGCGCCGCCACCGGGGCGATGCGCACCGCGTTCCTTGCGGGTCCGATCGCGGCGACGAGCGTCACGCCGGTCCCGACGACGAGGCCGACCACCACGGTGCGCGCCTCGAACGTCAGCGGCCCCGCGGGCAACGTGACGCCGAACCCGCTGATCAGCGCCTTGAGTCCGATGGCGGCCAACACGCCGACGCCGATGCCGATGAGAGACGACAGGAAGCCCACGATCGCCGCCTCGGCCAGGACCGAGCGGAACACCTGACGGCGGCTGGCGCCGACGACTCGCAGCAGGGCCAGTTCGCGTGTCCGCTGCCCGACGATGATCGAGAACGTGTTGTAGATGGTGAACGCGCCGACGAACAGGGAGATGAACGCGAAGATCAGCAGCGCGGTGTTGAAGAACGACAGTCCCTGATTGATCGCGCTGGTGCTTTCGTCCACCACGGTCTGCCCGGTCACGACCTCCACCCCGGACGGCAGGACCCGGGCGATGTCCCGCTGCACCGCGGCCTTGTCGGCGCCCGGCGCGGTGACCACGTTGATGGCGTTCAGCAGCCCCGGCGAGTTGAGTACCTGCTGCGCGGTGGGCAGCGTGAAGGCGGCGAGGGTGGCGCCGGCGAGGTTGTTCGCCGTCCCGAACTGCGCGATGCCGGTGATGGTGAACGTGCGCGTGGGACCGGCGAGCAGGATGCGGACCCGCTGGCCCACGGTGAAGCCGTGCTTCTGCGCCGTGCCGGCGTCCATGAGCACGTCGCTGCCGGTCTCCGGCGGGCCGCCCGCGATGATGTGCAGGACGGAGAGCCGCGGATCACCGGTGTAGTCAACTCCGAGGGTCGGCGCGCCGCCAGTCGTGATCGCCTTGCCGTCGTGGCCCACGAACTGCGCGTACCCGCTGACCGTACCGTCGGCGGACGCGACGCCAGGCACGCCGCGGATCGCGGTGATCAGCGACTGCGGGATCGGGTCGCGAACCGCGTTCGGCGTGTTCTTGCCGAATTGCGCGACACCGCGGACCTGGAAGTCGATCTTGGAGTAGATGTTGCTGAAGAGCACGGTAAACGTGCTGTGCAAGGTGTCGGTGAGTATGTATGTCCCGGAAATGAACGTGACACCGAGGACGATAGCCAGCGCGGTCAGCACCAGCCGGAGTTTGTGCGCGAGCAGTCCCTTGAGGGTGACGTTGCGCACGTCAGCCTCCCAGGGTGCGCACGCGCTCGAGCACCGAGTCGGCGGTGGGCTTGTCGAGTTCGCCCACGACGGTGCCGTCCGCCAGGAAGACGACTCTGTCCGCGTAGGCGGCGCCACGCGGATCGTGGGTGACCATCACGATCGACTGGCCGATTTCCCGCACCGACTGCTTCAGGAATGCCAGCAGGCTCGCGGAGGCGTTGGAGTCCAGGTTGCCGGTGGGCTCGTCGGCGAAGATGATGTCCGGCCTGGTGATCAGGGCGCGCGCACAGGCCACCCGCTGCTGCTGGCCGCCCGACAGCTGGCTTGGGCGATGGTTCAGCCGGTCGCCGAGCCCGAGTTGCTCCACCAGGGAGCCGAACCACGCCTTGTCGAGCCTGGTGCCGGCCAGGCTGAGCGGCAGCGTAATGTTCTCGGCCGCGGTCAGCGTGGGCACCAGGTTAAAGGACTGGAAGACGAAGCCGACGCGATCGCGGCGCAGCTTGGTGAGTCCGTTGTCGTCGAGCTTCCCGATGTCCTGGCCGCCCACGAACACCTGACCCGACGTGGGCCGGTCCAGGCCGGCCATGCAGTGCATGAGCGTCGACTTCCCTGACCCCGACGGTCCCATGACGGCCGTGAACCGGCCGCGCTCGAAGGTCACGTTGACGCCCGCCAGGGCGTGCACCGCTGCCTGCCCAGTCCCGTACGTCTTGCGCAGGTCGGTCGCATGAGCCGCCGGCGCCGCCGTCACGTCGTCATTCAATGCCCCGGATGCAAGTGTCATTGTTCCCCGCGATTAGGTGTAGGCCCGGCTATGCACTTGCCTCGCTGCTAACAAGACCCTAAACGCTCTCGCCGATCTTGAGAACCGTCGGCAGGGTGAATTGAACGCTAATACCCTGATCGCCACATAAATGGTCAGCTAAGCGCGGGAATGATTTCATCGCGGTAGGCGTCAAGGGTGGCCTGCTCCGCGTCGTGCATCAGGTACACGGAGAACTGGTCTGCCCCGATAGATGCCAGCTCGCGCAGCCGCTCGATATGTGCGGCAGCGGGCCCGACCAGGCAGAACCGGTCCACGATCGAGTCGGGCACGAAGTCCGTCGACTCGTTGTCGGCCCGGCCGTGATGCGAATAGTCATAGGCCTCACGCCCGGCGATGTAGTCGGTGAGCGCACGCGGCACCGGCCCGTCGGTGCCGTACCGCGCGACCAGGTCCGCCACGTGATTGCCCACCATCCCGCCGAACCACCGCAACTGCGAACGCTGGTGCGCCAGGTCGGTCCCCACGTAGGCGGGCGCCGCGACGCACATGGTGATGGCCGCAGGGTCACGGTCGGCGGCAGCCGCGGCGGACCGCACCGCGCCGAACGTCCAGCGAGCGATGTCCGGGTCCGCCGTCTGCAGGATGAAGCCGTCGGCCTGCTCGCCCACCAGGCGCAGCGCCTTGGGCCCGTACCCGGCCATCCACATCGGCAGGGACGCGCCTGGCGACACCCACGGGATGCGCAGCGGCTGGCCGTGGTGGGTCACCTCGTGCCCCTCGGCCAGGCCCTTGATCACCGTCATGGCCGACGACAGGGTGGCGAGCGAGACCGGCGGCCTGCCGATGTACCGCAGCGCCGAGTCGCCGCGCCCGATACCGCAGATCGTCCGGTTGCCGTAGGTGTCGTTCAGCGTCGCGAACGTCGACGCGATCACCGACCAGTCCCTCGTGCCCGGGTTGGTCACCATCGGCCCGACGACCAGGGAGGTCGACTCCAGGATCAGCGGGTAGAGCAGGAACGTCTCCTGCCATAGCACGTGAGAATCGAAAGTCCATCCATAACGGAATCCTGCTTCGTCCGCCCGCCTCATCGTCTCTACGACGTTCCTGGCGGGCGGATTAGGCTGCAGCACCACCCCGAACTCCATGAGCGACCCCCCTGTCTCAGTGATGCGGGGCGAGGAACCCGAACCCGTTCAGATTAGATATTGGTTCAGGCCGCGGGAAAGGAAGGTCCCGTGCCCGGGGGAGCCCCGGAACTCGCCGTCCGCCACGACCACCCGGCCGCGGGAGAGCGTGACGGCCACCTTCCCGGTGATCTGCATCCCCTCGTAGGCGGAGTAGTCGACGTTCATGTGGTGCGTGGCGGCCGACAGCGTCTGCGTGGCGGCGGGGTCGTAGATGACGATATCGGCGTCGGCACCCGGCGCGATCACGCCCTTGCGCGGGTAGAGGCCGAACATCCTGGCAGGCGTGGTCGAGCACGTCTCCACCCAGCGCTGCAGGCTGATCTCGCCGGAAACCACGCCCTGGTGCAGCAGGTCCATCCGGTGCTCGACGCCGGGGATGCCGTTGGGGACCTTGGAGAAGTCGCCGCGGCCAAGCTCCTTCTGCTCCTTGAAGCAGAACGGGCAGTGGTCGGTCGACACGACCGCGAGGTCATTGGTGCGCAGGCCGCGCCACAGGGCCTTGCCGTGGTCCGCCGTGCGCAGCGGCGGCGAGGCGATGAACTTGGCGCCCTCGAAGTCCGGTCTGGCCAGGTCGTCGAGCGTCAGGTACAGGTACTGCGGGCAGGTCTCCGCGAACACGTTCTGCCCGGCGTCGCGGGCCTCGGCGACCGCCGCCAGGGCCTGCGCGGCAGACAGGTGCACGATGTACAGGGGGCAGCCCGCCACCTTCGCCAGCGTGATGGCGCGGCTGGTGGCCTCGCCCTCGAGCTCCGGCGGCCGGGTCAGCCCGTGATTGACCGGGTCGGTGCGGCCCGCCGCGAGTGCCTGTGCGACCAGCTGGTCGATCGCGATGCCGTTCTCCGCGTGCATCATGATCGTCGCGCCGGTGCGCTGCGCCTGCTGCATTGCGAGCAGGATCTCGCCGTCGGTCGCGTAGAACACGCCGGGGTAGGCCATGAACATCTTGAAGCTGGTCACCCCGCCGCCGATGCACGACTCCATCTCCTTGAGCGTGGCGTCGTTCACGTCGGAGACGATCATGTGGAAGCCGTAGTCGATGGCGCAGTTGCCGTCGGCCTTCTCGTGCCACTTGTCCAGGGTGGCGAGCAGCGACGTGCCCTTGGCCTGGACGGCGAAGTCGATGATCGTGGTGGTGCCGCCGTGCGCGGCGGCCTTCGTGCCGGTCTCGAAGGTGTCCACGGAGAACGTGCCGCCGAACGGCATCTCCATGTGCGTGTGCGCGTCGATGCCGCCGGGGATCACGTACTTCCCACTGGCATCGATGAGCATGTCCGCCTCGGGTTCCGCGTCGGCCGCCGCGGTTGCCGCCGCGAACGTCGCGGCGTCGGTCGCTTCGCCGCGGGCGAGTACTGCCGCGATCTTCTCGCCGACGATCAGCACGTCCGCGTCAAGCGTCCCGGTGGCGGTCACCACGGTGCCGCCGCTGATCAGCGTGCTCACTGTGCCCCCCGCTCGCCTGCGAACCAAGGCTCGCTCATGGGAAGACCAGGCTGCCGTACGAGTCGGGCCTGCGGTCCCGGTAGAACTGCCACAGGTCCCTGACCTCGGTCAGTTTGTCCATGTCGAGGTCGCGGACTACCACTTCGTCCGCGTTGTCCGACGCCGCGTCGCCGACGAGCTGGCCGCGCGGGTCGACGAAGTAGGACTGGCCGTAGAAGTCGTTGTCGCCGAGCGGCTCGATGCCGACCCGGTTGATCGCGCCGACGTAGTACTCGTTGGCGACGGCGGCCGCGGGCTGCTCGAGCCGCCACAGGTACGACGACAGACCGCGCGACGTCGCCGACGGGTTGAACACGATCCGCGCGCCGGCCAGGCCGAGGGCGCGCCAGCCCTCGGGGAAGTGCCTGTCGTAGCAGATGTAGACGCCGATCCTGCCGACCGCGGTGTCGAACACCGGGTAGCCCATGTTGCCCGGGCGGAAGTAGAACTTCTCCCAGAACCCCTTGACCTGCGGCAGGTGGTTCTTTCGGTATTTGCCCAGGTATCTGCCGTCAGCGTCGATGACCGCCGCGGTGTTGTAGTACAGGCCCGGCTGCTCCTCCTCGTACATCGGCGCGACGATCACGATGTGATGCTGGCGCGCGACCTCCTGCAGCAGCGTGGTCGTCGGCCCGTCGGGTATCGCCTCGGTATAGGAGTAGTAGTCGGCGTCCTGCACCTGGCAGAAGTACGGCCCGTAGAACAGCTCCTGCAGGCAGACCACCTGCGCTCCGGCGGAGGCCGCCGTCTCGATGTGCGCGACCGCCGCGGCGGTCATCGATTCCTTGTCCCCGGTCCACGCCTGCTGAACAATGGCAGCCCGGACGATCTCCGGCATCCCAGCCTCCCCAAAGCTCGTCGACTCCTAATCCCATGTTCCCGGTGTTGGCGCGATTAGACCAGCCCCGGCACGCGCGTACCGGCAGAATCTGCCGCATCATGGGTCGCGGCCAGCGTGCCGGCCCGCAGCGCGATCGCCGTCAGGATGAGTCCGTCGCTGGCCAGCCAGCGACCGGTGAAGCCGCGCAACGGGAAACCCTCGACCTTGGGTGCTGGGACCAGCAGGCGCGCCTCGAAGGTCCCGGCGGTGGGGCTGAGGGTGATCTCGGCTTGATCGAAGCCGAGCCAGCGCCCGGCCAGCGGAAACCACGCCTTGTAGACCGCCTCCTTGGCGCTGAAAAGCAGCCGGTCCCAGCGGGTGCCCGAGTCTGCGGCCGCTAGGTCGCGGAGCCGGGCACGCTCATCGGGGAGCGAGACCAAGTCGAGCACGCCGTCCGGCAGCACTTCGTCCGACTCGGCATCGATCCCGATGGTCAGGATGTCGCGAACGCGGGCAACCGCGGCAGCCCGGTACCCGGCACAGTGCGTGATGCTCCCGACGATGCCCGCGGGCCACTGCGGCGCGCCCCGCTCCCGGCGCACGATCGGTGCCGGTGCCTCGCAGAGGAGCGCAAGCGCGTGGTGTGCGCAGTTCCGCGCCGTGGCGAATTCGCGGCGGCGTGATTCCACCGCCTTGGCCACCAGAACCTCTTCCTCAGGGAATAGCAGAATCCCAGGAGGATCGGCGAACGCTTCGGCGGACTCGACTCCCGCGCAGAGAATCTTCTCGATCACTGCGGCCCGCCGCAGCAGACGGGCGGCAACCGGAACACGGGGGCGCGGCGGCAGGGCACAAAGCCCAACGCTACCCCGCAGGGGCATATCCCGCGACGGGCCGGGGTTGAGCCAAGGGACCGGACCGCCACCAAGGCGCCCGGGCAGCCGAGACGACGACCGGAGGCGACCATGCAGGCGGTGCGGTTCGACGAATACGGCCCGGCAGACGTCCTTGACGTGCGCGACGTGCCGGTACCCGAGCCGGGGGCGGGTCAGGTGCTCGTCCGGGTGAGGGCCGCGGGCATCAACCCGGGCGAGGCCAAGATCCGTGACGGAGCGCTGCATGAGCTCTGGCCGGCCACGTTCCCGTCCGGCCAAGGCAGTGACTTCGCCGGCGTTGTCGAGCGGGTCGGCGACGGCGTGACCGAGGTCGAGCCGGGCGCCGAGGTGATCGGCTGGGTGGACACCCGGTCTAGCCAGGCGGAGTACGCGGTGGCGGACGCCGCGAACCTGGCGGCCAAGCCCGCCGGTGTCCCGTGGGAGGTGGCGGGCGCGATCCCGGTGGCGGGCTTCACCGCGTGGGCCGCCGTCCGGGCCGTCGGCGTCAAGCAGGGTGACACGGTGGTGGTTTCCGGCGCGGCGGGCGGCGTCGGCGCGATCACGGTGCAGCTCGCCGTGCGGCGCGGCGCCACGGTGATCGGCCTTGCGGGCCCGTCCAACCACGGCTGGCTCACCAGGCACGGCGTGGTTCCCCTGGCCTACGGCGACGGCGTGGCGGACCGGATCAGGGCGGCTATCCCCGAAGGAAAGAGCGTTGACGCGTTCATCGACACCTTCGGCGGCGATTACGTGGAGCTTGCCCTCGGCGAGCTGAAGGTGAGCCCGGACCGGATCGACAGCATCGTCCGCTTCGACGCCGTGGCGAAATACGGGATCAAGGCCGAGGGCAACGCGGCCGGGGCGAGCACGGAGACGCTCGCGGAGCTGGCCGGCCTGGTGGGGGCCAAGGAACTCGAGTTCCCGCTGGCGCAGACCTTCCCGCTGCGGGACGTCCGCGCCGCTTACCGCCAGCTCGCCAAGGGTCACCTGCGCGGCAAGATCGTGCTGATCATGTAGCATCGCGCCCGAGGTAGGGTTGCCTCGCCAGTAACCCCCGGCGAGGAGCCAGTCCGCGATGACCACCCGGCAGCAGATGGCGCGCCTGCTCCCGCTGGTGCTGCTCGTCGTGCTCATCATCGCCGGGCTGCGCGGCGCGGTGCCCGCGCCGCGCTGGACCGGGCCGCTGCGGGCCGACGGCGTGGCGATTGGCATCGCGCTCGAGGTCGTGTTCTGCGTGCTGCTCCTCGTGGTGCGCAGGCGGGAGGCGGCGGCGCGGCGCGCGGCGGAGCAGCGCCCCTACACCGCGCGGGACAAGGACATCGAGCCGCCGCAGGCGCTCAGGTTCACCCTGTCCTACGTGCTCGCCGCGTGCATGGTCGCGATCGGCGCCGTGCTCATCGCCAACCTGCACCTGCACTTCTTCATCAAGGTGCGGCCGCTCAAGCTGCCCAGGCAGCCCAACAGCACGCCCACGCTGAAGCCGCACCCGGGGTCGGGTGCGGGCTCGGCCTTCCACATCCCGGTTGGCCCGATCCTCTACACGCTCCTCATCGTCGTGCTCATCGCGGCGGTCGCGGTCAGCGTCTGGTGGGCCGCGCGGCTTCGCCGGCCCGCCGAGCCGCTCGTCATCGAGGACGTGGACACGCCGGAGCTGCGCGACGCGGTGGCCGAGGGCCGGGCGGCGCTCGCCCTGGTCGACGACGCCAAGGCGGCGATCATCGCCTGCTACGTGGCGATGGAACGCAGCCTGGCCGAACGGGGCACCGCCCGCACCGTGGCCGACACCCCCGACGAGCTGCTCGGCAGGGCCGTCGCGGCGGGGACGGTCCGCGGCGGCGCGGCGGGCCGCCTCACCGCGCTGTTCTACGAGGCGCGCTTCTCCACCCACCCGCTCGGCGCCGGCCAGCGGGGCGCCGCGAGCGCGGCGCTCGACGAGCTCGCGGCGGAACTGGCGGAGAAGGCCAGTCCGGCGCCGAAGGACGAGCAGGCGGCCGGGCCGGGAGGCGGCTGGGTATGACCGGCGCGAACACGAGCCAAGGGCCGAACGCGAAGCAAGAGCCAGTCACGACCGGCCGCTGGCGCCCCGCGCTCCCCGAACTGGTCATCGCCGCGATCGCGGTCGCTGTCGCTGTCGCGGCCGCCGCCGCCGTGTCCGGCTGGCCAGGCGTGGTCACGGTCGCCGTGGCCGTCGTCATGATCGCGCTGCTGCTGCTGCGCGGCCTGATCCCGCGTTCCGCCGACCAGGCGTTCCGGCTGGCAAGGAACAGGCAGCAGGCGCGCTCCATCCACGGCTACGCGCAGCGGCGGTTCGTGGTGAACACCAGTTACGGCAGCCGCGCGATGTACGAATCGGATCTGCGGCCCGCCCTCGAGCACGTGCTCGCCGCCCGGCTCGCGGAACGCCACGCGGTCAACCTGTACACCGACCCCGACGCGGCGAAGCTGGAGTTCTGCCGCACCAGGGCAGACGAGTCCCTGTGGCCGTGGATCGACCCGAAGCAGGCGCTGGACGCCAGTGAACGAGCGCGACGGAAAAAGGGCATACCACGCCGGACCCTCAGCCGGCTGATCACCCGATTGGAGCAGCTGTGACACCGGAAGAGACCGCGCGCAAGGCGAGGGCCATCCTCGACGAGCTTGAGGCGGCCGTCGTCGGCAGAAGGCGCACCCTTGAGCTGGTCCTCATCGGCATCCTGGCCGGCGGCCACGTACTGCTCGAGGACCTGCCTGGCCTGGGCAAGACGCTCATCGCCCGGTCGTTCGCGCAGGTGCTCGGCCTTGACTTCGCCAGGATCCAGTTCACCCCCGACCTGCTGCCGAGCGACGTGGTGGGCGCGCCGCTTTACGACCAGCGCAACGCCGAGATGGTCTTCCGGCCCGGCCCGGTGTTCACCCAGCTGCTGCTTGCCGACGAGATCAACCGCACCCCGCCGAAGACGCAGGCCGCGCTCCTCGAGGCGATGGGCGAGGGCCAGGTCAGCGTGGACGGCGAAAGCCGCAGGCTGCCCCAGCCGTTCGTCGTGCTCGCGACCGACAACCCGATCGAGTACGAAGGCACCTACGAGCTGCCAGAGGCGCAGCTCGACCGGTTCCTGATGCGGCTGCGCCTCGGCTACCTCACCGCGAACGACGAGACCGACATGCTACGCAGACGGGTCGAGCGCGCCGCCGAGCAGGTGGCGCTGACCCCGGTCACCGACGCGGCGGGCCTGCTCGCCATGCGCGAGTCGCTCGAGCGCATCGAGATCAGCGACGACCTGCTCGACTACGTCATCGCGATCGTCACTGCGACCCGCAGGGACCCGCAGATCCAGGTCGGCGCCTCGCCGCGCGGCGGCCTCGCCCTGGTACAGCTGGCCCGCGGCCAGGCGCTGCTGCATGAGCGCGACTACGTGGTGCCTGACGACATCAAGCAGGTGGCGGTGCCTGCCCTCGCGCACCGCATCACGCTCCGCCCCGAGCTGTGGGTCCGCCAGGTCTCCGCCGACGACGTGGTGTCACGGCTGCTGGCCGGCGTCCCCACGCCGCGGACCGACCCGCGCACGGCGCACGGCACCGCGCCGGGTGCGGTCCGCCCGCCCGCGCGCCAGGTCACCGGCTGAGCAGATGTCCACACGGAACGGTGGAGGCCACCTCCCCCCGCCCCGCGACGACACAGTGCGCGGCGAAACGGGGCGCGACGACCCAGGCCAAGACACCGGTCTAGCCGACACGGGGCTGGCCGCCACCGGTCTCGACGCCACCGGTCTCGGCCCGTCGTCGCAGGTCATGGCAGACGAGGTGGCCGTCGACTGGCGCCCGTCCCGGCACGCGCGCCGCCTGCTGACCCTCGCCGCCGCCGGACTGCTGCTCGCCGTGCTGACGCGGAACCCGGCCCTGGCCGGCGTCGCGGCCCCGCCGCTGCTGCTCCTCGGCATGGCACGACTAGGCAGTGCTCGCGACAACACCAGTGCCCGCGACAACACAAGTGCCTGCGACCACGGCGACCGTCCGGCCGCCCGCCCGAAGCGCGTGAGCGTCCGCGTCGGGCTCACCTCGACCAGGATCTACGAGGGCGAGCCGGTGGCGCTCGATGTGACGGTGCGGCAGGCGGACGGCTACGACACGCGCTGGGTGCTCCACCCGGGCAAGGGCATCGAGCCGGGCAGCGCGACCGGGGTCAACGGGCAGGCGGCACGGTTCACCTTCCGCGTTCCCCGCTGGGGCAAGCGCGAGGTCGGCACCGTCGCCCTGACGCTGCACGACCGCTGGCGGCTCGCCGAGGGCCGGGTCAGCCTCACCCTGCCCTCCGTCGGCTGCTATCCCTCACCGGCCGTGCAGCGCACCGAGGTGATGCTCAGCAGGCTGCCGAACCGGCTCGGCGAGCACCGCGCCCGGGTGCCGGGCGACGGCACCGAATTCGCCGGCATCAGGGAGTTCGTGCCTGGCGACAGGCAGCGCGCGATCAACTGGCCCGCCTCCACCAGGATCGGCCGCCTCCAGGTGAACACGTTCGCCGCCGAGCGCTCGCAGGACGTGGTGCTCCTCGTCGACGCGACCTCCGATGTGGGCGCGCCCGGTGAGTCCGCGCTCGACTTCGGCCTGCGCGGTGCGGCGGGTGCGGCGCGCGCCTACCTGGGCGCGAGGGACCGGGTCGGGGTGATCACCTACCACTGGGGCGGCGCGCACTGGCTGGCGCCGTCGCTCGGCCGCCGCCAGGTGTACAAGATTCTCGACGTGCTGCTCACATCCGACTCCGGCTATGCGCGCGGCGCGGTGTTCAGCCGCCTGCCGCGCGCCGCGCTGCCGCCAGGCGCCCTGGTGGTCGCGTTCTCGCCGCTGCTCGACGGCCGCTTCGTCGAGGCGCTGCGCGACATGCGCGAGCGCGGCTTCGCGCTGATGGTGGTGGACGTGCTCAACACCGCACCGCCTGCGCGGCGGCGGTCCGCCGATGTGGCGGCGGCCCGGATCTGGCGGATGGAGCAGGACGCCATCCGCTTCTCGCTGCGCGAGCTCGGCGTTCCCGTCATCGCCTGGGACGGCAGCGAACCGCTCGACCTGCCGCTCGCCCCGTACACCCGCCGTCCGCTGGTGACCCGCCGGTGACCGCGGACACGCCGCCGCCCGCGATGGCGCAGAACGGCGCGCCTGGCCAGCCAGGCCAGCCGGCCCCCATGGCGCAGAACGGCGCGCCTGGCCGGCCAGGCCAGCCGCCAACGCCGGCCGCCCCGCGGCCCCGCACCGCAGTAGCCGCGGCGGTCGGCAGCCGCCTGGCCGCCCTGCTGCTCGGCGTGGCCTGCGTCGTCTGGACCGCGACACCGCTCCTGCACACCGGCCTGGCCCAGACCGCCCTGGTCATCGCCATCATCGCGGTCATCGCGGGCGGGCTGCGGCTCGCCTTCGCCGACATCCCGCAGCCGGAGGACCAGTTCTACCTGCCCGGCTATCTGCGCGCCTGGCTCATGTTCCTCGCCCTGCTGCGCACCCTGGCCTGGGAAGAGACCGCGGTCGCCGCCACCCTGTGGCTCGAGGTGCAGCACTCCATCCGCCCATGGCACACCGCCGCACTCGGCGCCGCCCTGTTCGGCTACCTGCTCGCCACGCACATCGCGGAGAGCGGCGCCGACGCGGGACCGCTGCTCCGCGGGCACGCCAGGCTTCTCGTCGCGGGCGCCTGCCTGCTCGCACTCGGCGCGGGCTTCGCGATGATCCCGGCCAGCGCGCCGGGCGCGGGCAGCGCCGTCCTGCGCGTGCTTGCCGCGATCGCGGTGATCGCCGCCGCCGTGCTCGTCCTGCCCGAGTGACCCAGACGGCCCGCGCCCCAGGTACCGCTCGCGCCGGTGCCGCGAGCGGGGCGGATCCCGATGGTGATAGGCAGGCAACCTTTGCGGGTCAGGCGCGTCAGTGAGGGCGTGAATCACCTCATGCAAGCGAGCGATCCGGCCCGGGAGATCACGGCGCTCTACCACGCGCACGCTCTCGGATTCGTGAAGCTCGCCGTGGTGATGACGGGCGATCAGTCGGCGGCAGAAGACATCGTGCAGGACGCGTTCCTCGGGCTCCACCGGCGCTGGAGCGCCCTCACCGATCAGGACAAGGCGCTCAGCTACATCAGGTCCTGCGTGCTGAACGGCTGTCGTCAGCTCCACCGGGTCAGGTACCGCCGAGAAAAGATCGTGCTCGACCCGCCGGAGGACGCCGTGTCCGCCGAGGACCTCGCCATACTCGGCGAGGCCAACCGGGCGGTACTCGCCGGGATCAGGCAGCTGCCGCCACGGCAGCGCGAAGCCGTCGTGCTCCGCTACTACCTGGACATGACGGAGGAACAGACGGCCCAGGCGATGGGCGTCAGCCGGGGCACCGTCAAGTCCGCTACCTCACGGGGTCTTGCCGCCCTCGCTCGCATGCTCGAGGAGTCCAAGTGAGCACCGACGACCGCATCAGCATTGAGGACCGGATCCGCATCGCCACCAGGGCCCGCGCCAGCATGGTCCGTGACCTTCGCCCGCTGCCCGCGCCCGGCCTGTCCCCCCTGCGCCACCGGAGCGCGGCCCCCGCGCGCCGCTCGCGCCGCTGGGTAACCTGGGGCATTCCGCTCGCCGCCGCGGTGGCTGTGGTGGCCATCGCGCTGAGCCTGGCCGCGATCCGCCACGAGAGCACGCTACCAGTCAAGCCTTCGCCACCAGCCATCGAGACCCAGGGCATTCCCCGTTACTTCGCGGCCGTCGAGCAGGTGCCCCTGCAGGTCAGCGCCCCCAAGGCGCTGATCGTCGGTGACGACAAGACCGGCGCCGTGATCGCCACCGTCCCCGCGCCGCGCGGCGTCATCCTTGGCCCCGTCGTCGGCATGGCCGACGACCGGACATTCCTCGTCACGGGAGAGGCAGACGCATCATCGCCGCACCGGAAAGCCATCTGGTACCGGCTCCGCATCGCTCCCGGCACCGCTCATCCGTACCAGCTGACGAAGCTGCCGGGCAGCGTCGTCAACGGCACCCGCTTCGCGGTCTCGCCCGACGGCACGGAACTGGCCGTCGAGTCGTCGCCCAGCCTGCACCTCACGAAACTGGCTGTCGTCTCCCTCGCGTCAGGTAAGACGCTGCGCACGTGGACCACGACCACCGGGATCCAGCTGGCTCCCGCGGCGGCGAACCTCTCCTGGCTATCCGACGGCACGCACGTGACGTTCGGCACCGTGCACACCACCAGCATGCAGGTACGCACGCTCGACGTGACGGCGCCAGGCGCGGACCTGCTCGCCGACAGCCGGGTCCTGGTCACCATTCCGCTGTCGGGCGCGGGCACCTGCGAGACAGCGCAGGCGACGCCGGACGGCGGGACCGTCGTCTGTGCCACCCAGTACAGCTTCGTGAGCCAGAGCGGCCGGAGCGCGGACTGCCTGAAGTACGAGCCGGGGTTCATCGCCTACTCCGTCCGAACCGGCAAGCCGGTCCGCGTGCTTTACCGGTCCTCGAAGCCGTGCACCGCGGGAATCGCCAACACGGTGTGGCTTGACGCCTCGGCCCGCCACGTCATCGGCGCGGTGCGATTCCCGTCGGTCTCAGGCGCGCTGGACGCGGGCGAGCTCGGCGTGATCACGCAGGCCCGGGGTTTCCAGCAGATCAAGTTGCCGAAGGCCGTAATCCCGGCGGACTTCGAGTCCATGGCCTTCTAGCCCGTGTCGGATACTGTCCCGATGAGCCTGGCAACCTTCGGGTCCCCCGGGCATCTCTAAGTACGTGGATTCGCCCGTGAAAGCGCGCACCGCCGTCCCTGGTACCGGCGGGACGGCCGCGGTCCCCGACGCCAGGCAGCAGGTCTCGGCGCTCTACCAGGAGCACGCCCTGCCCCTGGTAAAGCTCGCCGTCCTGATGACCGGCGAGCAGGAGACCGCGGAAGACGTCGTGCAGGACGCCTTTCTCGCCCTCTACCGGCGCTGGCCGTCGCTGCGCGACACCGGCAGCGCCGTCGGCTACCTCCGCTCGACCGTGCTCAACGGCTGCCGGATGATCCACCGGGTCAAGCACCGCCGCCGGGGTGGTGCGTGGTCACCAGGGTCCGCCCGCTGCTACTGCCCGACGAGTCGCCCGTCCGCGTCCGGCGCGGCCGGCCCGCGAGCCGCTGGCTCAGCTGGGGCGCGCCGATCGCGGCCGCGGCGCTCGTCATCGCCGTCGCCCTCAGCTTGGTCCTGCTCCGGCAGGCCGGCGGCCCGCAGCCCCGCCCGTCCGCGCCCGCGTCGGACTCGCCCGCGGCGGCGGCGATACCCAGGTACTACGTGGAACTGGCGTACAGCGGCAGCACCAGCTCGCAGATGAAGGCGATCGTCGGTGACGACCGCAACGGCCGCAAGATCGCGGTGCTCCACCCGACGGCCACCCAGAACTTCTACGGCGTGACCGCCGCCGCCGACGACCGGACGTTCGTGGTGATGAGTTACGACAACCCGAACCCGCAGACCACCTGGTACCTGCTCCGCATCGCCCCCTACACTGCTCATCCCACCCGGCTGACGAAGCTGCCCATCAAGCCGGTCGTGGCTCATGTCAGCGGCCTCGCGCTGTCCCCCGATGGTCGTGAACTGGCCATCATCTACCGGACGGCCACTACCGCCACCAACGCCAAGACCTTCCTGACGATCTACTCGATGTCGTCGGGAGCCGCGCTGAACACCTGGCGCATGGATGGCCCCCAGAACAACGAGATCGGGCAAGACGGGAACGGGGTTGGCCTCACCTGGGTCAACGGCGACCGCACCCTCGACTTCCGTTGGGCCATCCCCCCGCGGGAAACGTCGCCAGGCAAGTTCGTTCCCGGCCAGGAGACGCTGCGCGCGCTTGACGTGACCGCAGGCGGGCACGACCTGATGGCTGACAGCCGGCAGATCCTGCAGTTTCCGACGTGGGTGACGGACAAGCAGACCCACACCTGGACGGAGCCCTGCGCTAACGTGCTTCCCGCCAGCGGCGGAACCGTCGTCTGCGGTTCGGCCGGCGGCAGCGATGTCTCTGGCGTGGAGGCCAGGGTGCCGCTGTCGTACAGCAGCTACTCGACGGCTACCGGGAAGCCGCTCCGCGTCATCTGCCGCTTCGACGGCCCGGTGCTCAACGCGAGTCTCCAGGTGCTCTGGACGGACCCCTCGGGCAGCCACGCCATCGCTCACCTGCTCATCGCCTTGAAGGGCGTGAAGGTGCCGGGGGGTGACAAGTTCGGCGTGGTCGGCGGCGGCCGCTTCACCCCCTTGCCCGGCCTGGTCGTTCCCAACGGCTCCGTCGACAACGCGGGCGGCATCGCCTTCTAGTCTGCTCCGCACCGCGCGCTGCCCCGGCCTGAGTCAAGGCGGGGGCAGCGCTCGCTCAAGGCAGTGGGACGGCGGCGATCTCCGCGAGCAGTCCGCGCTGCGACGCATCGTCGAGGAACGAGGCGCGCACCCCGTTGGCCGCGAACCCCGCGAGCTCGGCGGGGGAGAAGCCGAGGTCGCGCCCGGCCACCAGGTACTCGTTGCTCAGCGAGGTGCCGAACATGGGCGGGTCGTCGCTGTTCAGCGTCACGAAAAGACCGGCCTCCGTCATCCGGCGCAGCGGGTGCTCCGCCATCGACGGCACGCACCGGGTGCAGACGTTCGACGTGGGCGACACGTCGACGGGAAGCTGATGCTCGGCCAGGTAGGCGAGCAGCGCCGGGTCGGCGACCGAATTGATCCCATGCCCGATTCGCCGCGCCCGCAGGTGCCTGATCGCTTCCCATACCGTCTCGGGCCCGGTCGTCTCCCCGGCGTGCGGCACGGAAGGCAGCCCCGCCGCGGCCGCCGCCGCGAACACCGACCTGATCAGCTCCGTGTGCGGCGCCCGCGCCGCCTCGATCCCGCCGATGCCGAACGCGACGATCCCGGCCGGCGGGTGCTCAAGTGCGAGCCGCAGCGCCGCTCGCGCGTCCCGCGCCGCGCTCTCGCTCGGGAACTCGACGATCCACCCGAGGCGCACTCCGTGCTCTGCGAGCGCGTCACGCGCGCCGGCGTTCAGCGCCGCGGTGATGACCGCGTCCGGCATGCCGCGGCGCTGGAACGCGTAGGGGCCGAACTGGAACTCCGCGTACCGCACGCCCTGCGCGGCGAGGTTGCGCGCCACGCCGCGAATCAGGTCCGCGAGGTCCTCCGGCTCGGTGATCAGCCCGCTGACCGCCTGGTAGCTGTCGATGAAGTGCGGGAAGTCGCGGAACGTGTAGAAGTCCCTGAGCTTCTCCTCATTGGCGGGCACCCCGCGATCCGGATGCCGCCGCGCCAACTCGAGGACGGTATCGATCGGCGCAGAACCGATCAAATGAACGTGAAGTTCCACCTTAGGCAGGGCCGCGACGAACGCCTTGAGAGGTTCCATGCCAAAAACGCTAACAGCGCCGGAACTACTCGCTCACTTTTCTGACATCAGAAAGTCAAATTAGCGCCAGGCGGCCTGCTATGCCACCGGGATGCATGGAGACGTAGGCGCGGGCATGATCGCCTGCTGGGCAATCTCCGCGACGATGCGAGCAAACTTCGGCCCGGTTGCGGCGTCTCTGGTACGTGGATCCACTGACTGAGGCGCCCGCCCCGCCCGCTGCCGGGGCCGAGGGCCAGGTGACCGCGCTGTACCAGGCGCACGCGGCCGGCCTGGTCCGGCTCGCGATGCTGATGCTCGGCGACCAGTCGCTTGCCGAGGACGTGGTGCAGGACGCCTTTCTTGGCCTGTACCGGCGCTGGGACAGCCTGCGCGATCACGCACTCGCCGTCAGTTACGTCCGCTCGAGCGTGCTCAACGGCTGCCGTGGCGTGCTGCGCAAGCGGTCCCGCCGCATCCCGCCTGGCCTGCTGGAACCGGACGCCGAGTCCGCCGAGGCCCGGGTCCTGCTCGGCGAGGAGCACCGCGAGGTGCTGCGCGCGCTGCGCCGGCTGCCGCACAGGCAGCGCGAGGCGGTGGTGCTCCGGTACTGCCTCGGCCTGCAGGAGGTCCAGGTCGCCGCGGCGATGGGCGTCACCAGGGGCACCGTCAAGTCCGCCACATTCCGCGGTATCGCCGCTCTGGCCAAGATCTTGACGGAGGACCAGTGACAGTCGAAGACCGCCTGCGCGCCACCTCCCTGGCCATCACCGACACGATGCGCCCGGTCCGCCCGCTTACCTTGCCCCCGGTGGCAGACCCGGCCACCGAAGGCCGGCGCCGGGTGCGGCCGCCGCGCCGCTGGCCGCCGGGCTGGCCAGGCTGGCTGGTCCCGCTGGCCGCCGCCGCGGCGGTGATCGCGATCGCCGCCGTCCTGGCGGCGGTCCGGAACCTGCCGTGGACGCACGCCGCCCCGTCGGGACCAGTGACGTCCCGGTCCGATGTACGGATCTCCGCCATCCCCAGGTACTACGCCATGATCAGCGCTCCGGCGGGCTCCGCGGTCCTGATGGGCAACGCCAGCACCAGCCTGTTGGTAGGCGACCTGCGCACCGGCAAGACGCTCGCCAGGCTCAACCCGCCCCCGGGCACCAGGTTCTCCGGGGTGACCGGCTCCGCGGGCGACCGCCTCTTCGTGGTCGATGCCGTCGCCGCGACCAAGGGGGTCTTCTATCCCCCCCACTCCTGGTACCTGCTGCGCGTGTCACCTGGTGCCGCGCACCCCGCCACGCTGACCAGGCTGGCGATCGCCTCGGACTACACTCCTGCCGGGGTCGTCGGGCTCGCACTGTCACCGGACGCCGGCACGCTCGCCGTCATGTACCAGCGCGTAGGGGCCACGGCGCCCAACAGCTTTTCCATTGGCCGGCTCATGCTGCGCACCTACTCCGTGGCGACGGGCAGACCGCTGCGCACCTGGACCGAGCCCAAGACGATCGATGACCTGCCGATCATCGAAGCTGACAACTACGACGGGCTGACCTGGCTGTCGGACGGCCGAACCCTCGCGTTCCGTTACCCGTCGGAGGAGGTCGAGCCGCAGACCGTCCGGCTGCTCGACACCGCCGCACCCGGAAGCGACCTGGTCGCCGACAGCCGGGCCAGGGTCACGATCCCGTGGCGCAGCGGAGACTGCAAAAGCCTGCTGGTCACACCAGACGGCAAGTCCGCCATCTGCGGCCGGATCCTGATTGGTGGGGCCTGCTCCGCGCAGAAACTCGAATTCGACGAGTTCTCCATGGCCACCGGCGTGCTCGCCCCGGTCCAGGTCATCTACCGCTATCCGGCCCGGTGCGAGACGTGGGGTTACGCCACCGTCCAGTACGCTTCGCCGGACGTGATCGTGGCCGGGCTCGAGGTCCAGGTCCACGGGGGGGCACAGCAGGGTCCCGTGACCTTGTTCGGCGCGCTCACCACGGCAGGGATCGTTCCGCTCAAGATCGCCGCCCAGCCGTACTACCTCCCAGGCGCGATGGCCTTCTGACCGTGCTAATTGCCGGCCTTCGCCTTCGCGGCGGCCTTCATCGCCTGCTTGTGCGAGCGGACCTTGCCGAGCGACTCGTCGTCGGTGATGTCCGCGACCGACACGTGCGACCCGTCCGCGCCGAACGGCCCGGCCGCCTCCCGCCAGCCGGGCGGCCGGACCCCGAGCTGCTTGCCGAGCAGCGCCACGAAGATCTGCGCCTTCGCCGCGCCGAACCCAGGCAGTGCGGAAACGCGCTTGAGGAGTTCGGCCCCGGTCGGTGCCGTGTTCCACAAGGCCGCGGCGTCACCGTCGTACTCGGAGACAATCAGCTTGGCCAGCTCCTGCGACCGCGCCGCCATCGCCTTGGGAAACCGGTGCAACGCGGGACGCTCGGAAAACACCGCGGCGAGCGCCTCGGGGTCGAACGTCGCGAGCTCCTCGGCGGACGGCTCGTGCCCGAGCCGCCGCACCAGGTCGCGCGGCGCGGAAAATGCCCGTTCCAGAGGGACTTGCTGATCGAGTAGCATCGCGATTAGGAGTGCAAGCGCGTTCCGCGTCAGCAGTTCGTTGGCCTCGTCGTCAACCGGCAGCGAGATCGGCACAGCGGTCCTCCACGGTAAACGGATAAGCTGGACCCCAGGGCTGAGGATGCCCGGGTGGATCCGGATGGATGGAGTCATCATGACACCGAGCACCAAGGTCGGGATCGCCGGGATCATTCTCGGGCTGATCCTGCTGGCCGTTCTCCCCTGGTGGGCTGCCGTGGGGATCATCATCATCGCCGCGGCCATCCCGGTGGGCGGTTACATGGCACTGGACAAGTCGCAGCGCCGGCGCCTGCGCGCCATCCGCTCCCGCCAGCGCGACGGCTACTAGGCCGCACAGGGAAAAGCAGATAGCCCCGGGCTGGCGAGTCCGCCAGGTACCTGCCAGCCCGGGAGCCTTGATTACCTGCCCTCGGACACCCGCGTCATGTAGGTGATCCCGGTGAAGGCCTGGTAAATCTCGAGCGGATCGTCTCCCGCGATCCGCACCGACCGCGTGCCTGACCGCTCGACGCCCTTGACCCAGGACGCGAGGTGGGCCATGTCCGCGGTCTGCATGTCGATGTCCAGGGTTGCAGGCAGGTCGATCTCCGGCGGCGGGATCGAGCCGAGCCGCCGCACCGCCGCCTCCGCCCCGGCGAAAATCATCTCACGCGCCGCCGCCGGGTGGACCGCGGCCGCCGCGAACCGGGTGACAGAGCCCTTCACGATCACCGGCTCGGCCCCCTTCAGGAACGCCGCACCCTCCGCCGCCGTCACCTGGTCTCCGGTGATCAGCACGACAGGCAGCCCGTGGCCGAGCGCCACGAGCGCGTTGATTCCCGACTCGCCGCAGTCCACGCCGTTCAGCCGCACTCGGGAGATCACCGACGGGTTGTAGGTGTGCGAGAGCACCGACGGCTCACCGGAGATCGACCCGTGGTAGCCGACGAAGAACACCGCGTCGAACGAGTCGTCGAGCCCCTCCATCATGTAGCGGGGCTTGTGCCGCCCGGCGATGTAGACCGCCCGCCCGTGCAGGTCAGCGGGGTTGAGGTTGTTCATCGTGCCGTGCGAGTCGTTGCAGACGATCTCCGTGGCCCCGCCCGCGAGCGCCCCGTCGATCGCGGCGTTGACCTCGCCGAGCAGCAGCGCCCGGCCCTCCTCGTATGGCTGGCCAGGCGGTCCGCACTGGGACCAGTCGACGATCCCCGCCACGCCCTCCATGTCGAAGGAAATAAAGACGTTGATACGGACTCAAACTTTCCTCTGATATAGGCCCAAACCTCCTGCGAGTGTGTTATGATACAGGCACAAACGTTTCAGGAGGAAGGGCATGACGGTCACGGTCAAGGCTGCGCTCGATGAGTTCATGGGCGTCATGGCAGGTCAGGGCTACGCGAAGGGCACCCTCGCCCGCTACAAGAGCGCCCTGCTCGGCGGTGATGGCTTCCTCGCTGCCTGCCAGAAAACCAAGGGGCGGAATGCCACCATGGGGCAGGTCGATTACACCTGCGTCACCGCCTACTTTGTCATGCACAAAGCATCGGCGGGCGCACGGAATAACAAGCTGACTTCGCTTCGCAAGTTCCTCGAGTGGGCGGAGAAGCGGAGGATGCTCCGCCCCGGCTTCACGGCCGCGGGCATCCTCGAGGGCCAGAAGTACAAGAAGTTCACCCGCACGCCCAAGCTCTACCTCCCGGCGGCCGACTTCGGCGGCCTGCTTGACAGGGCCGGGGACCACCACCCGAGGGACCGGGCAGTGGTGGCGCTGATCCTCTACACGCTTGCCCGCCAGAGCGAGATCAAGCCGATCACGCTAGCCCGTCTTCACCTTGACCGGCTCGAGATCGAGCTGTACCGGGAGAAGACGCGCCGCTGGACGGTGACCGGCATCAGCACCGACCTTGCGGCGGAGCTGGACACGTGGCTTACGTGGTACGCCGAGCACACCGGGTGCGAGTCGGTAGAGCAGATGTTCGCCGACCACCCGGACTGGTACCTGACCCCGGGCGGGGAGTGGGGCGCCCACTGGCGCCGCATGGTCCCGACTAAGCAGCTCCGGGCGGCTGAAGATCTCGTTAAGCGGTCGCTCTGGCGGAACGACCGCACGGGCGAGGGCGCTCACACCCTGCGCCGCTCCGGCGCTAGGGCGCTGTTCCTGTACCTGCGCGACCACATCGGCCATGACGGGGCGCTGGTCAAGGTTCAGGCGATGCTCGACCACGAGGACCCCAAGACGACGTTGATCTACGTCGGCCTTGACCAGGAGAGGGACGAGCTTAACGACTGGCTTAAGGGCCATTCGATGTACGGCGGATCGGCTGACCGCCCCGCCTCTGCGAATTCCAACGTCGTTCAGGTTGCTTTCGGCGGCCAGCGCCGCCGCATCCGGAACGCCAACTAAAGGGAGCTAACCATGCACGAGCGTCACACCCATGCCCGCCGTGGTCGGCGGCTGGTTGACTACCTGGCCGCACTGGCGCGGCTGATCACCAAGGGGCGCGGTGAGCACAAGGCGTTCCGGGGTGACCCGTTCCCTTCCGGCCCGTACCCGGTGTACGCGGCCGGAGCGGTTGAGCGGGTCACGCCCCGCGACTACCGCGGACACGACATCACCATGTACGACCTCGAGGCGCTACCAAACCCGGTGCGTCCTTACCTGCCCGCTCGACTAACGGAGGATGTTAACCAGTGAAGCGGCTAAGCGTAGACGGCGCGATCATCGCGCTAGCTGCCCTCTTCTCCATCACCTATCTGGCGCTTAGCTACGCGACCAGCTACCAGCACATCTACATTCTCGGCATGGCCACCGGGCAGTCCGGTGCGGACGCCCGGATGACGCCACTGGTGCTTGACCTGCCCATCCTGGTCTTGTCCCTGGCGATCCTGTTCGCCGTCCGCAAGGGGGTCAAGGATGTACCCAAGTGGCTGTGGTGGTCACTGTGGTTCGGGGTGATCGTCACCGTAGCGGGTAACGCCTACTTCGGATTGGAGTGGGCATGGGCGATTCACGCCACACTCCAAAACGGCATCGTGGCGGCCCTGCTGTCCGCCCTTCCTGCGTGCTTCCTCGCCATCGTGGTTGAGGCATCCATGTATATGCTCCAGATTGCCGCCGAGGCGGCCCAGGAGGCGGACAAGAAAGCCCGCCTGAGTGAGCGAGGGCAGAAGATCGCCGACTCCCGCCGACGCGGCAGGGGCGCTCCTGGGGCCGTGCAGCCGGACTACAGCGACGCCGATCGAATCGCCGCGTCGATGGCCCAAGAGCGGGCGATCGGCCAGGCGTACCGGGGCGAGTGGCCGCTCCCGGCTGAGGGAAAAGACCCCGCCCCGACCGGGGCGCTCAATGGGATCGGCCTGAGGCAGAGCTAGATGACGGCGACGACAACGGCGAGGCCGGAGGCGTACGATCTGGCGGCGCTCTACCAGGAGAAGCTAGCCGACCTGATGTGGGTGGAACGCAGCGACGTGACCCCGGTGACGGTGTTCACGGAGGAAGGACAGTATACCCACTTTCTCGTCCGCATGGTCGGGTATATCAAGCCCGACCTTACGGCGCCGACAGATCAGCTATGCCGAACAGCGTTCTATCAGCGGTACGAGATCATCATCAAGCGCCTTACGGATCTCCGGGCACCGTTCAGCGGAATGCCGACATTCGAGCTGACCGGACTGGGCGGAGCGAAGTACTGGATTCCGGACGGCTACTTGACAGACTTCGGCGGGATGAAGGCGAAGATCGAGATGCAGTTCGGGACCTACCGCTAGAACAGGAAAGTGCCCCGGAGGATAAACCTCCGGGGCTTTCCCGTACGTACCGCGGGGGGATCATCCGCGGCCCGTAAGTTAACCGTGCTGCTTAACGTACGCCGAGATCTCGGCCTCCATCTTCTCGGCGTCCTTAAGGTCCGCCTCTACGGCCTGGACCTTGGCCATGTCGGCGGCCAGCTCCGCGATGTCATGCTGCACATGCTGTAGCGCGGACTCGGGGATGGTGACAACTGGCTTGGCTGGCGCCGCAGCGCCCATGTCTGTCATGTCGAGTGAGATTCCTCTCGCCTTGTCGGTGAACTGCGTCCAGTCGACGGTATTGCGGCAAAGGCCGCATGTCGCAATGCCGCAGATGTGATCCCCCTGGCCGTAGTGGGCTGACCAGAGTTCGATCTTGTCTCGCGTGACGCCTGTCGCCGCGAATGCTGAGTCGATGTTGCTAACCGACGTGTAGATGATCGGCTTCACCACGCCGCGGGCGTGCTGGCGCGCAACCCAGCCCTTAAGCTCGTCGTTAGTCGCGTCGCCCGGCTCGTCGTCCAACGCGTCGGCGTCATCGGACGCCCGGACGGCAATCGTGATGAACCTGGCGTGCGGGAACTTCGCCTTAAGCTGGTCGATGTTCTTGTAAGTGCCGTCAATGTAGACGGCGATGACCGCCGCGTCCGGCGGGATAAGTTCCCAGTTGGCGTCATCGAACATGTAAACGTTTGTCATTTGATCCCCTTAACCCTTAACTAGCATCTGGCTTATTAAGGTTTTCGATCCTGCTGACCAGCTCGGCTATGATGCCGTGCTGGTGTTTCATTTTGCGATGAAGTCTGATGAAGCTGATGGCGGCCGGGATTGAGAACAGGCTGTCAACGATGAGATTGCCTGCGATGTTATCGACCAGCCAGCGAATGACTACCATTACGGCCGGTCCTCAAGCCTGGTAACCCGCTTGTCGAGCACATGGAACATCTCAAGAACTACCGTCTTGAAATCGTCCAGCTTGGTTGCCACGTCAATCGTGGCCTCAGTGTTGCGGTTAAGCGCCTCGACCTGGGCGCGCTCATGGCCGCCCTTCTTGTAAAACCAGGCGACCACTGCGACGATCCCTCCAATTAGGGCGGTAAGGGCGAGGATGATGCTGGATATGTCGACTGCGGTATGCATTACTTAGACCGCCAGGTAACCTCGAACGCGGACGGGAATTGGAGGGAAGTGTTAACGCTGCCGCTCGCCGAATGGAAGATCATCGGCCAAACGCTGTCCCCGCCCTCAAGGTACGTCTCGTCATAGGCGTCCCAGGACCACGGATTCTGCCCCGCCTCCGACTGGTTGAACTCAAACGGGCCGATAACGTTGCCGTTAATCTGGTACTGCAACCCGACCCGCCCCATATTGGTAGCGGCGATTGCCGCACTGCCGAACAGGGTTATCGCATACCAGCCGGGGGCCTGCGCGACATAATGGTTTCCCGCTGCGGTACGCCAGCCGGAATAGCCATCCTCAATGACATTCCCCATGGTTAGCACCGTCCATGTCCCGGCGGGAATGGATTGCACCGCGTTCTGGGAGACGCGCAATGTGGGCGGATGAGTGAGGAAGTTGAAAGCATCGCGGATGTAAGTGTTAAAGTCGCTCGGCTGCGGGACAGTGCGGGCCGTCCAGTCTTTCACAACCGGGGGCTGGAGTGGCATTAGGCGGACATCCAGAGAGTAAACAGGCGGGTGTTAGTGAGGATGGACGGGACGATAGACGAACCGGAATTCTGGTAGCCGTAAAGCTGCATTGTGTCGCCTGCCGTAAAGCGCATCTGCTTAAACACGATCGCGGCCGGGGTTGTCGAGTAAGCATTCGCCCCCTGGTAGCTGACGCTAGACCCGGACAGGTTGGCGTTAACCTGCGCCGCCGTCGAAAACGCCGCGCCCTGAGCAGGCCAACCGACCTGGCCGTACACGAGGTAAAGACCGCTTAGCGGGCAGGTCCATGTGTTTGTGGTGGCGCTCCACGCGCCCCAGTTGTCAATAGTCGACTGGAGTCCGGTTATTTTCCCCGCACCGCCGGAGGCGATAGAGCCGGGCGAGCCGTTAGCCTGTACCCGCATGACGGGAACATTGCTAAGGAACAGCACGCTATTGCGGATGTCCGTATTGAACCGAGCCGCCGTGGCTTCCTCAAGGGAACTCCACGTGATCGGGTTAGGCAGGGCGAGCTGCACCGCCTGACGGGTGTATAGCGCCTCATCGGCGCTAGTCCACTGGTAAGGCACCGGGACGTTAACGACGCCGTTTTGTGCGCTCGTGGCGCTGGCCATGGCCACCCACCGGGTTGTGAACAGCGGGCTTGCGAAGTCGTTATAGGCAACCGCGGGCGTGGCCGGTGTGCTGACCCATGTGTTGACGGCACTGCCGGTGGTGTGGAATCCGGCGAGCTGGAGCGTGTCCCCGGCGGACACCGCGATCAGGTCAGCGCATCCCGGCTCAACGCGGGTGGCGTTCGCTTGCACCCGCTCACCGCTGATCACCTGAGCACTGCCGCCGGATGGCGTGTAGATGATCTGTGACGAGTAGTAGTGGCCGGACGCCGACGTGGCGAACGGCACCGTGCCCTGAACAAGCCAGATGCCGTCTGTCCCCTTGGGGACGATCACCTGCGACGTGTCCGACTGAACCGAGTGCATCCGCCATGAGTCGGTGATCTCCGAGTCCAGCGTGATCGGCGCCGTGAAGCTGGTGGTGACACTCTGAGCCGTGTACTGGACGCCCTGGAACATGGGCGGCCGGGACAGGAACGCAATCGCCTGGCTGAGCTGCCGGTTCATGTCCCACGCCAGGACGCGGCCTGACCTACGGAAAGGCCAGGTCTGCCCGGCATTCCACCCGGCAGGGCCGAAGTTGTAATCGAGTCCCCCGAAGTTGGGACCGTAACCGCCATAGAATCCGATGCCAGCCATCGTTACCAGCCCAGCTCGTTAGCCCCGATAAGGCCGTAAACAGGATCATCAAGGGTTAGCACTCCCAGGTCAGTTACCGGCGCCAGTACATAACTGAACGTCCCCACGTCGGGCGCGAAGTTGTAGTCAATTGACAGGATCATGTGGACTCCGGCAATCCCGTTAGCCCCCACCGGGTTGCGCTGGAATGAAACAAGGTCGCCGATGTCGGCGCCGAGCACGAAAGGCCAGTAGTCGGGATTGGCCGCAGCGTTAACCGTCATCTTGCTGACCCGCTGCTTAGGCATGGCGTAATCGTTTTGCAGCCAGTTCGCCAGGTCGACAACCGCCTGCGCGTCGGCCGTGTCCGAGTAGATGGTCCTGGTGAAAACCCGCGGGTAATACTTATCCCGGCTGGCCGTGTCTTTCACCCGATAGGTAGCCTGGTCGACATTCCGGGTGACCGCGATATCGTTGTAAAGGAATCCGATGTCAGTCGTTATCTCAAGGTCAGGCTCGTACCCGACCTCGAATCCGGTTGGGCTTAGCCTTAGCCGGTCGACGTACACCTGAGTACCGACCGCAGGGTTGAGGATGATTGTCGGGTGGAAATTCACCCACGCCGTTCCCGCTGCCGGGGTCACGGGAGGGATTTGCAGGAAAGTCGGCGTAAGCGGAGGGCACCATGTACCGCTTGGATAGTAGCCGCCGAGATATGACGAGTTGCTGTCGAAATAGTCAAAGACAGGCTGGACCCAGGCACCGCCGGGCGACATGACCCACATGGAGCCGCCTACCGTCTGCCCTGTCCGGGTCCAAGTGGTATTGGGATACGCATTACCGCTAGACGTAACAGTGAGAAGCCCGCACGACCCGCCCGCGTAAGACCATGTGTTGCTTACCGTGGCAGTCAAGTTCTGCCCGCCGCTTGCGGGCCACTTAAGGTAGTCTTTCGGGTCGTTAAGCGCGTAATCCTGGTCACCGATATTCCAGAGAACCGGGCGGTTGTACTGACCGTCCCGCTGCCGGAAAGTCAATGTCCCGTCCAACGCCACATACAAGAGCCCCAGCTCTCCGGCCGCCACATCCTGAACGGCAACATCCACCTGCGCGCCCTGGTCGGTGAAGCCTCCCCCGGCCGTCCTGTACTGGCCGATAGCGCCGGAAATACCGTTGGACCCGTAACCGCCGCCGAGGTAGTTAAGCTGCTGCTGGCGGCTTGAGCCCTTCTCGATCGCCTGCGGCCCCGCCCAGCGGGCGTAGGTGAGGAAGCGCTGAATGCGCGGACCTGACTTCTCCGCGACAAAGCCGGTACTGCCGGACAGGAAATGCGCCTGAATCCGCTCCGGGTCGAGCACCCTGTCATAGACAGCGCAGTTAGCCAGGTTGCCGGTCCAGAAACCGGCGGGAGCGAGGCTGGCCCACTGGAAGGGCGAGTTAGTTCCGAGGAACGTCGGCGGCTGCTTAGGGTCGCCGCCGAAGCTGAGCCGCGTGGGGACACCAGACGGGAAGTTCCCCTTAAAGGTGGTGAGCTGGTTGCCGTCCATGTAGACGGTAACCTGGCCCGCCGTGGAGATGGAAACCGCGTAGTGGTGCCACAGCGTAAGCCACGGGTTTTGCTGGCTGGTCGTGATCGGAATGGGAATCGAGTGGGACGCACCCCAGCTCATTCCCCCGGCGAAGCAAATGAACGCCGGGTTAGAGGTACCCGCAGGAAGAGACAGCATCGCCAGGGTTAGGAAGTTGCCGCCGCCATTGGCACCCTTGTCATCCCCGAGCGCCATGAGGGTTGCCCCGAAAGTCCCGAGCCCGCCGCCCGCGCTAGGGTTAAGCCCTGCCCAGAATTCATAGGTAGCACCTGTGCTAGTCCACGGCAGGTTATCGTCCGACCCGTCGACCAGGGCGGTTCCCTTGACATAGCTGGAGCTGACCAGGCTTGCGTAATTGCCCCATACGGTGTCTGTCGTGCCGTTAAGGCCCGCCGTCCAGCCGTTACTGTTAAGCGAGTTGCCGAACCCGGTTGACGGGGTATTCCCCGACAGTCCCCCGCCGTACTTGCCCGCGACCGGCACAAGGATAGCCGTGCTCCGGCCTGACCAGTTGGACGCCTGCAAGGCGTTGGATGCGTCATTCAGCGGCCAGAGGTTTAGCGGGTTATCGTAAAGCATCTCCGCAACCATGCACGACGGCATGAGAATCTGCGGCAGCTTAGAATAGTCGTCTGAGAGTTTCGCCTTGATAATGCCGCGCTGGAAGTCGAACGTCTGCGGGAGTGCCATGATAAGGCCGGACCCGAGCGTGTACCGCCTGCCCTGCCAGTCCGCGAAAACCCTTATCTGAGTTACAAGGTCAACCGGGTAGCCGCCGGAGTTAAACGGCGTGAGGGCGCCGTCAAAGTTGTCGAGTTCTATCGTCAGGTCCGCGGCTGCCAGTTCGTCAAGCTCGAAATTCCTGCCGCGCTGCCCCTCGAACCCGAGGAACCTTGACGAGATATCCGTCCAGTTCGGCAGCGACGAGGGATTGCCGTTCGTGTAGCCGAATGCAGCCTGAACGGATATCACCGGGAATGCCCGGTTAGTGTTAGCGCTAGGCCCGCGGCCAAGGAATACAGACGCCATGCCGCCCGAGAACGGGCGCACCGATGCCCCGGAAACGGTAAGCGCCGAAGTCGGCGCGCTAGTAGAAGTAGCCCACGCTGTCGCCTGGCTAATGCCGTAAGGCGTGGCGCCGTTACCCTGGCCAGGAACGTAATTCCATCCGGTCGAGCCGCCACTAACCGTGCCGCTAAGGCCAACCCCTTCCGGCGTTCCGGAGAACGCTCCGGCCGCGAAGATAAAGTCGGGTCCGGTGCCGGTCATGTTCATCGTGAAAGAGGAAGACGCGCCGCTAGCCGGAGTGTCGGTGATAACGTCAACCAGCCATCCGGGCGACAGGCCGGAGAAGTCAAGCACCTGCACCGTCAGATAGCGGACGTAAGCCGACGTGGACACGTAGACGTAGTTGGCCGCCTTGGCGTTAGGCACCGCCCAGACCTGCGTGTGAATGTTATCGCCGGGCGTATAGAACAGCGGCCGGTAAGCGTTATGCACGTCATCGGAAATGAACGCCATCGCTTCGTCCTGGCCCGACTGCCAGGACGCGGCAACGAAAAGCCAGTCATGCTCGGTGTTGTTCACGCTCATCTGAAGCGTGCCGTACGTGTATGCGCCGCCGTTGCCGATCCAGCTTCCGGCGAGCTGCACGCCGGAAGCGATGACAGAGCTGATCGGGATGCTAAGCGAACCGGATGTCTTAGTAGCGCCGGAGGCGTCCGTCACGGTGATCGTGAACGTTGACGTTCCCGCGCCGGTAGGCGTTCCGGAGATGACGCCAGTGGAGGCATTCAGGTTCAGCCCGGCCGGGAGGGAGCCGGAGGCCAGAGACCACGTGTAAGGCTGGAAGCCGCCCGCGGCGGCGATGGCGGCGGCGTAGCCGTTGCCCGCCGTCCCGCCGGGGAGGCTTGCCGTGGAGAGAGTCAGCCCGCTAGGGACGGTCGCAACCCAGATGCCCGCATAGCCGTTGCCCGGCTGCGTGGCATTGGAGACCTCGGTCCAGACCAGCCCGTACGAGTCGGTGACGGTCATGGAGGCCGCCGAGTACGGGTTGCCGGACGCGGACACCATGGCCACCAGAAGCGTGCCGGGAGGCGGCAGGAAGGACGCCGTAGTGACCGACGACACGCCCGAGCTGAGCGAGGCAGACGACACCACCGCGGGACTGGACGGGTCAATGGTGATCGTTGACTCAGTTAGAAGCGCGCCACCGGCCTCCGTAAGGAGGGCGCCGCCAGCCTCGGTAAGGAACTTTGCCATTCCTTAAGCGACCCTGTACCAGAGCGATGTGTTGCCGTCGTAAACAAACGTCCGCGCAGTCAGCGCCGGTATCACATTGGACGTGCCATCCGCCACATGGCTAGTTCCTGATGCGGCAAAGGTGATGGTGAACGCTGACTGATTAATGACGGTAACTCTCGTCCAGGCATTCGACGGCGCCTGAAGAATCACGCCGGTAACGGCACCTGACGCCGTAACCGGAATGGCAGCATAGTTGCCATCGGTCGCGGTAAGAATCGTGTAGCTGGACGTGACGGTCTGCACCGAGTCAGCAGCCAGGACAAGTGCGGGAGTCTTAAAGAATGACGCCTGCGAAAAGTCAGAGTTCGTCTGTGACAGGTACGTGTACCCGAAGCCTGAGACGTAGTTGAATGGCCCGGATGTGCCCGTAACCGGGTTGAAGTTGAAGACCGTTCCCGTTTGCGTACCCGCAACCTGGATACCGTACTGCTGCGCCGCGGGCGTAAGGCCGCCATTGTTGTTTCCGGTGGTGCCCGAAATGGAGCAGTAGGTCGCGGCGTTCGTGTTGACACCCGCGCCACCTGTTGTCCCCGCGCCATTGCTGTCCGCCTCGTTACCTGAAAGCGTGCAGTGCAAAGCGGACTGGAGATCGTAGCCGTGAAGCGCGTTCTGCTGAGACGAGCAGCCGACCAGGACGTTATAGGTCGACGTGCTCGGCAGTTCGAAACCGCACTGTGTGGTACCCCAGGTCGAGCCGTTGTAGCCCGCAAAGAATGCCTTGCAGCCTTTCAGCATGTTGTTTCCACCGGCCAAGTTAAAGCCGTGGTTAGCAGACCAGCCGGAGATAACATCGGTAAAGAAGTTATCAGTCGCACCGCTGGTGACGTTCAGGCCGTAGCCCTGGCCGTGGTACTGCCCGCCGCCGCGCATGACCAGGCCGCGGATGTTCGTGCCGAACTTGAAAGCATCGCCGCTCGCCTGGTAAACCCAGACATCGCGGATCGTGTGGCGCACGTCGGACGGGTTTCCGCTAAAGCCAGTGTTATCCAGGTAGATACCCATGAGCGATGACCCGGTGTTCGGGATAATCGTCAGGCTGGCGATCGTGACCTGAACCGTAGTGGCCGGAGTCTTGCAGGCGATAACGGCACCCGTGGTGCCGGAAACCGACTGGAGAACGGTGTCCGGTCCCGAGCCGATAATGCCGCCGTTGCTGTCAGGCAGAAGATTGGTCACGTAATACGTGCCGGGCACCAGATACGCCGTCCTGCCTGCCTGGCAGATAGCGTTAATGGCTGCCGTGTCCGTTGCCCCCGAACTGTCCGCCGAAGGAAACAGGACACCGAACACCGAGCTAGCCATAGAGGCAATGGGCATCGTCTTGTCGGAGCCCGAGGCGCCAGCCGGAACGGTGCTCGTGTCATTCGGATCAAGAACCGCTATCTTGACGTTCTTCTGCGGGTTGGTCAGGACAGCAAGTGCCGAAAGCGCGAGGTCAGTCAATTAACGTTGTTACCTTATCTCTAAAGCCTAAGCAGGCTGGATTTCAAGCACCGCAACGCCGCCCGCGGCGGCATCTGTTGACCCGGCTGTGAATGGAGTTCCGGCCGTAAGCGTGGCCGTGCTCTGGAAAGTGCCGTAGCCGTAGTCCTGTGTGGTGCTACTTACGGTGTCACTTACAGAGTCGATTGCCGTGTTGCCAGCAGCCGCCACCGGGGCGGCAGCCGTGGCCGGGAAGTTAATCTCGGCGGCCAGGGCCAATGACCCGGTTAGCGCCGGAATGATCGTCGCCTCATGCGCGCCCGTAGCCGACTGGGAGGCGATGTTAGGCGGGACGGGGAAAGCCGGGAGGGCTGCGTTATTGAGCGCCAAGACGCGCAGCAGGATTCCGGCGCTGGCGTTGCCGCCAGCGGTAGCGGTCACCGTAATAGCCGGGATGGTGCCCGGCGTGCCGCCACCGGCGGCGTTAGCGATAGTCCACGTAAACGTGGCGTTAGCGCTGTTGCTGCTCGGGTCGGTCGCCGTGACGGTTACGGAGTAAGCGCCCGCGGTTGTCGGCGTACCCGAGATCGCGCCGGTAGTCGAGCTAATGGAGAGGCCCGCAGGAAGGCCGCTAGCTGTATAGGTGAGAGACGATCCGGTCGCCGTGATCGACAGCGAAAGCGACGTTCCCACCGTGCCCGTCTGCGGGCCGGGGTTAGTGACCATTACCGCTGGCGGTGCGCCCACGGGGCCAAGAGGCCCGGTGGTGGAGAGAGCCGCGTTATCCAGGTACATTGTCGGCTGGCTGGCGTGCGAGCTGCACCAGCCCCAGTGAGTCTCACTGATAACGCCGCTCGTGCCGTACTGCCCGCCAGTGTCAGTGACGGTGCCGCTGACTGCCGTGCCGTTCGGCGAGTTGTACCAGTTGACGGTGGCGCTAGCAACACCGGGCGCCCCGGCGTTAATCGTCCATTCCAGCCGGAACCACTGGCCGGTAGGCATGGTGGGGCCGCCGCCGATTTCTCCGAAGCTCGCATTCTGGAGCCGCAACTGTCCGCTATTGGCGATCATTACGCCGCCGCCGAAAGTGCCGCCATTCCAGAATTCGACAATGTTAGTGTCGGTCGTCGGATTGGCAGTCAGGTAGACGTAAGTCCGGCCATAGATGACCGGCTGCGAGCCAACCGAGCTGGACGACCACTGCGTGTAGGCCACGCCCGCGGTGCCGCTAGTGGTGTACGCGCCGGACAGGGCGCCGTTGGCGGCCTGCGCGCTGGAATACTGCACGGTCGCGCCGTTAGTGGCGGACACCAGATCCCAGGCGTTCCGGCCAGTACCGCCAGAGTTGCCCGTCGTTATGGTGGTGCCGTTAGTGCCTGATTCATAGTCTTGGCTCAGCAGTGCCGAGCCTCCACCACCGCCCCCACCACCGCCGCCGCCGGAGGATGTCTCGGTTACCGTGATGGTGGTATTCGGGTAGCCGCTCCCGCTGGGAGTGCTGACGGTGAAGGTTGCGGCGCCTGTACTGGAGGCGTCAGCCGTAAACGTGACGTTCTGCGGGGTGGCGTAGTTGGCCGGGGTGAAAGTGAGGGTGCCGCCCGAGCTGACCGACAGGCCGGTGTTCCCGGCCGTCCTGGTGATGGTCGCGGTTACGTTGACGACAGGTGCCGCGGACAGCGAGATTGCGACCGTGCCGGTACTGCTCTGGACAACCGAAAGCGTGGACGAGCTGGTCACGATGGAGCCGCCACCGCCACCCCCGCCGCCGGGGTTGCCGACCAAGCCCGAGGCGGTAACGTCAATGCTGATCGCCGTCTGAGCCGGAATCGTGTAGTTAATCGTGGAGCCGGAGAACTGGGCGTTATTAACGACCCGCGTGATAGCGGAGGTCGGGCTATTGGCGTTGCTGGCCCACACGTTGTAGGTGCCGCTGGTCGTGCCGGTGGGAATCGTAAGGGCGATGGTAAGCGGATGGCTAGCAGTATCCTTGTTAATGGCAATGATCTTGCCGTTATCACAGGCGTAAACGCTAACGCTGGTATTCGTGTAGGTGGTGCTGGCGTGAACAAAGTTGTTTGAATAGCGCATGAACTGGCTATTCATGCCAGTCCAAATACCAATACCCCAGTAGGCGGGCATGGGGGTGCCGTAAGGGTACGGCGCACCATTGGTGCCGTTGCTGATGATCGACAAGCCGGGATCGTTGGTGTCAGAATAGACGGTGGGGTGCGCGCCGGAGGAAAGAACCTGGCCGAGCACGTCGGCAATCCAGCATGTGTTCTTCCACGAGGACGCGAACGCGACAGTGGCAGCGGCCTTAGTGTCAAAGTTGACGTTAAGTTCCTCGACCCCGTACAGGATGCCCGACTTGTAGCCCCGCATGGTGCCAGTCTGGTTGTAATACTCGGCGGTGTCGTAGAAACCGCCGTGGCCGTTGTCGTTGCCCTGCGTGTCGAGCGCGTCATAGGCATGGTAGCTAAGGCCGCCGAGGCCCGGCAGGTTGGCCGCAGCCCATGAAAGGAAGCTGGTATCCCAGAATGACGCCGCAGGGGCGCCGACGCAAATGGTCGGGTCCGCGGCGAGCATCGCCGCAAGGGTGGCCCTAGCTGACCCCTGGCCGGTAGCATTCAGGTTGTAGGCACTACCGCCAGCATTAGGACTTTTCGCCTCATTACCGATGCTCCAGTACTTAACTGGACCGCCATTACGCCCGCCTCCGGCGTTGAAATAGCTGACAAGGGAACCGCCGTCATTCGGCCAGAAATTATTGTCGTCAGTGTCGCCGTTGAATGAGATCAGCGGGACAGCCCCGGACGCCTTAATCGCCTTCACCAATGCGGCGGCGGTGCCCGGCGCCCGACTGGAACCGCCCGCACCATAACCGGGATTACCGCCATACCAGGCGAGCGAGGCGCGCATGTGCCCTGGCGCCAGGTTAGTTAGGAGCTGATTCCAAGTGGCGCTAGCCACGAACGGAATCGGGGTGACTTGCGGGAACTCGGACAGGACCAGGCCCGCACCGAGCGGGTCTGTCGCCGTAAGGACGTTAGTGAAATCAACGGTTACGTTGCCCACGAATTACCTAGTTCTCCTGCCGAGGCCATTAGTGCCCGTCCGTCGTTCCGTTTCAATGCCGTTCTTTTGGACGGAGCGGTAAATCTCCTTGCCGTCCAGATGCACATGGTTGTGTATTTCAGCCGGGCCGCCTCCGGCGCCAGATCCGCGGAAGCCTCCGCTGCCCTTGAGGAATCCTGTAGCGCCGCCATGGTGGCCGCCCTGCGGCGGCGGCTGGGTTACGACGTACGGGGCCTGCGTTACCTGAATCGTATTGACCGTTATTGTCTTGCCGTGCATCGCATCAATGGCGGCCTGCGCCCGAGCGGCTTGCGTCACTATCTGATCCGCCCACTTCTGGGCCTGGGTGCGGTTATGCATGAACGTGTCCGCCAGGGCGCCAAGAGCGCCCTCGATCTGCGAGTTAGAGAAACCCATCTGCTTAAGCGACTGAATGTAGTTGTTCGCCATCTGGGTCACATTGGAATTGATCTTGCCGTGCGACTTGCCGAACGCATCCGAAAGGTTCTGCGTCGCTTGGTTAAGCTGCGCGGTATTGGCGATGGCGTTAACCATCGCCTGAGTCAGCACACCCTGAAGGCCGGAAGCCAGGTTCTTAGCATCCTGGGACAAGGTTGCGGTCGACTGGGTAAGAATGCCCTGCTGCTTGTTAAGATCCTTCTCCGCGTTCTTAGTGTGGCCGAGCCACTTAGACATTCCCGCGAGAGAGTTATCGCCCGCGTACCCGGCGATCTGCGCAAGGGCGTAAACCATGGTGGCCGCCTGCTTCGACCCGGCGGCAAGCGGAAGCATCTGCGCAACAATGTCCTTACCGGCCTGGTAAAGGGCGTGCTGCGCTACGGCGCTATTGCCCGACACCGCCGCCATAGTGGCGAGGGCGTTATAGAGCGACACCGCCGAGTTAATCTGTGCATCGAATGCCTGCCTCGCCGCAAGCGAGGAATCCGAGGTCCCGTTAAGGGTGGACTTAACGGTCGTGAAGCTGTCACTGATCTTGCCAAGAGTGGTGCGGACCTTTTCGCCGCCCTGTTGCAGGTCGGTGATCAGCGTCTTCTGCCCCTGCTCAAAGGTAGTGAAGGCGGAGTCTCCGCCAGTGACAATCCCGATCCACGTCGAATAGGCGCCCGTGACATTCTGGATTGCCTGGTACTGGCTCGAGGTAGTTACGTTAAGGGCGTGAAGGGCGCTGCCGAGATTCCCCGTGCCATCCGTCATCACCTTGAGCTGGGTCATGTAGCCGTTGATAAGCGCCTCGATCTGCGCGAGGTTATCGGCTCCGCTGCCCAAGAGCTGATTGTTCGTAACCTGCGCAGCACTGGCCAATCCCAGTGCATTCGGAAGGCTAACCCCAAAGTCATGAGCGATCCTGGCAAGGTTCGAGTGAAGGTTTACCTGCTCGCTCGAGAGCTGCATAGCGTTAGCCCGGTAGCCATCGACGGCCTGGTTGGCCTGCCTAAGCGCCGCATTCTGGCCCGGCAGGGAAAGCCCGCCGCGGTGCGTCGGCATGTACGGGTTGCCGTACACTTCTCCGCGCTTAAGGGTGGCGTTGTACGCGCTCTGTGCGGCGGTGAGGGTCTGAGTTGCCGCAGCGAGCCGCTCCGCGTTAGCGGCCGTGTCGGCCTTGAGGAGCCCCTGAAGCTGACCCGCCGAGGCGGTTGAAAGCGCCTGCTGCATGGAGCTGCCGAACGCCTGAGCCGCAGTGCGCCCCGCACGCAGGTACATGATCAGGCCCGCGAGTCCGCCCGCCACCAGGGCCACGCCTGCGATGACCGGGCCGGAACCGGCCGTGTCGAGGAACAGGAGAACCTTGCCGAGCCCGGCAATGATCGGCTCCGCCAATCCGGCCTTGACCGCCAGGGAGGCGATGCCTTCCGTTATCGACGTAAGCCCGGCGACAACCTTGGTGAACCCCCACGCGGCGGCAGTACCGAAGAGGCCGCCATAGAAGATCGCCCCGTGCAGCTTAAGGAACCATCCGAGAGCTGGCTCAATGCCCTGCGCCACGCGCTCGCCGAAGCCGAGTATCTGAGTCCCGAAGGTGAGCAGGACTTCCGCGTAGCCGGGAACGGCCCTGGCTAGTGCGCCGAAGATGCCGAACAGGTTCCCGAACGCGGTCATCAAGAGCCCAACGTCACGAGCGCCGGTCTGGAAGAATGACCCGTTAGTGTGCGACAGGGCGACACTCGCCCTGGCCGTGATCTGGTCGATCGACTGGCCAATAGACGCCAGCGGCCCCGCCAGGTGGCCACTGTTCCGCTGGATTGTGTAGAGCGCGATGCCGAACGCCTCGAGGACGGACGGCTTAACAGCCTGACTAAGCGACTGGCCCTTAGTGGCCAGCGATGTGAACTGCTGCCCCGTGGCCTGCGCCGCCGTGTTCATGTTCTTGAGCTGCTTGTAAATCTGCAACGCAGTCGGGTAAGCGGCAGCACCGAAAGCGGTAAGGGCAATAGACGCCGGAGCCCAGACCGCGGCGAACTCGATAACAGCCTCAGACGCCAGGTGCCATCCCGCACTCATCGAGACGAGATGGCTTATGACGGTCGGCAGACCGGAGTCGGTCTTCCTAATGGCGTTATACGCCAGGTTGAGGGCATTGCCGAAAAGCGGGACCGGCGACTTGTTCGTGAACAGGGCGCCAAGCCAGCCAGCCCATCCGGGCATGGAGGAGAAGAAGTTGCTGCCCGAGCTAGCGGCCCTCTGCTCATCGGCCATCACTTCGGCCGTGGTCATTGCAACCCGCTGCGCGATCCGCTGCTGTATTGACTTGAGGTAAGCAGGCGGCAAGCCGCTAGAGCGGCCCGTGGTGAGTCCGCTAATCGTCCTGTAGAACTCGCTGCCCGCTACCCTGGCAGCAGTGCGAGCCTGGCCGATATCAGCCCTGACGGGGAACGTGACCGGGCGCCCGGCCATATCCCTAAGCGCCTTAATCTTCGCCTCAGCCGCAGCGACTTCCGCGTCAATGTTGATGACAACATTGCTGTTAAGCCCGTCGATGAGCTTCTTGGCAGCCGCGATCTTAGGTGCGAACTCCTTGAGATTCATCGTGAGACGAGTCTCTACAGGAGGTAGGTAAGCGGCAGTTGCCAATTTAAGAGGTCGCCATCTGCTGTGCTATAAGCCAGCGTCGCCAGTAAATTTCGGTGAGTTCGCCCGACTTGATCGCGTCATCAGTCGCGGGCTTAAGGAAGGGCCGCGGGAGCTTTTCAAGCTCCTGCGCGTTATGCCAGTAGCCGTCTTCCCACCACCACATGTCGCCCTTATGGACTCCGCCCAGCTCGAGGAACCGGCCGTAAGGCCCGTTAGTGGAAGAGGCCCATTCGGTAGGGCCAACAACGGCGTCATCCCCGTCCTGTTCTGCCATTACAGACGCAGCAAGCCGCCCGCTTATCATCGCGGGCGGCTCACCAATGGGGGAGGGGGTACTGCTAAGGGGGCGGTGGTGGTAACGGGAAAGAAGGCTCCGCGTCTTGCGCTGGATTAGCTTTGCGCCCTCGAGGTTGGCGTTAACGCCCTCCAAGTGCGCAAGCACCAACCAGTTATCGAGCGCGCCGCCCCAGTCGGCGTCGTCAACAACAAGAGATACAGTTACCACTAAGACCTGTTCTTACTCTTAGCCTTCCGCTCAGCCGCTTCCGCGGCCTTCTTCTCCCGGTATTCCCTCTCGCCGTCCAACGCCAAGGCGATAGGCATCAGCCAGTCCTCTTGGTCGAGAGTCAGGCGGTCAACCTGCTCCGGGGTCCAGCCCCACCGTTCGGCGTACACGACGTACGTCATAAGGTCGAAAGGAATTACTTCCTTATCGTGCGGAACCCCCGCGAGGAAACGCTTTAGCTCGCGGAGGGCGCCGTAGGGGTTTCGTTAGTCGGAGTCGGGGCGTTAACGCCCTGAATCGCCTTAAGGTGCGGCACGATCGCCGCCCGAAGGGCGTCGTCCTGCTCGAGCGTCAGGAACGAGAGGGCGTCGGGCCGCTTAGCCGGGACCGGGTAAGGCAGCGACCATTCGGTGATGACCAGCGGCAGGAGTGCCGTCGCCATGTCATCCTCCATGGAGCCCGGAATGATCGCCCGGCCCTCGCCGTCGCTCGAAAGGCTGATCGCCTTGTTAACCGCAAGGCGGTCGGGCCTGCGGAGGTCGGCGACCTCCCGCAGCTCAGCCCAGTTGTCGGAAGTGTCAAGAGTTACGCGCATGATTAGATCCCCTTAATCAATGCTTAGTAGGTGGGTACTGCGTTCTGGATGATGATCGAGATGGGCGACTGCCCGCCCGACGCGCCAGCGTTGGTGCTGTTGGCGATTGCCTTAAACGTGCTCTCGTACTCGATCACGTCATTGTTGTTGAGCTTGACGGTCTCGAATGCGCAGAGGTTCATGTTGAAAGTGATCGCAAGCAGGTTCGCGCCGCCAAGCCCGTTGGTTGCGGCGAGCTGGAGTATCTGTTGCGTGTTGTTCAACATGCTGGTCAGGTTGGTGTTGTTCTGCGCAACCTCAGTGAACTTGCCTTCCACGCTCAGCGCATTGCGCCCGAAGACGTACGGGAGCTGCTGGCCGGAGGCCGTCCAGTAAGGCTTAACCACCCGGTTAATGTCGAGTGATGCGAGCGTGATGTTATTGACCAGCGTGCCGCCGGAAGCGGGACCGGCGATGCCGACCGCAAACCGCCAGTTCGGGTAGACCGGGACGGTGCTAAAGCTGTTGGTAACCGGCGCGGCTGCGGCCTGCTGCGTGTACGCGACACCCTTGGTGTCGTGCATGAACAGCTTCTCGGCGTCCATGTTGAAAGAGCACCCGGTAGCGCACCAGTAAGCGAACTGAGCCGCCTTGTTGGTTCCGGTGATGCCGTCGTAATGCGTGATCGTGTGCGTCGGCGGCTGGCCCGGCGAGCTGTTAAGCAGTGAGAAAGTGTGCGTGAACGGGGCGGTGGCAACGGTGAGGGCGGGCGTGCCGGATACTGCGAACCGCAGCGGCGTGTTAGCGAACGTCAGGAGCGTGGTGGTCGACAGGGCAGACAGGACCACAATCTGTGCCGGGGTACCCGTGCCAGCCGGGATCTGGATTGCCGTGCCAATCGGCAGCGAGGCGGTACCACCGACAATGGTCATCGTCGTAGCCCCGGCAGACGTGGCCGTTCCGGTGCCGTTAGACGCGCCCGGAGTTCCCGTAACCGAGTAGTCGCCCATCAGGTTAAGCAAGACATGCCCGATGGTGTCCAGATAGACAGGCCCGGAGAAGTCGACAGCCGCAGATTCGGTGCCCGCGGTAATGCTGAACAGTGTGGCCATCATGCCTCGGAGGGTGTTGTCCTCGAGGTAGGTGACCTTGTTCTCCGGGTCAATCTTCTCGGTCGGGATGGTAGCCGTGGGCGCTGCGACGGTACCAGTCGTCCCCTCACGGCCGATGCCGAGAAATTCCTCGGCTACGGGAATTACGGTACCGACAACAGTCGTCATTAGTTACAGTTCCTTAGTGAACGATCGCGGGCTGCGTGTAGGGGTTGAATCCGGTCTGAACCGGAACCGGGGAAGGCGCTGAAACGGCCGGAGAAGGCTCGAGAGTTACCGGCGTCTCATTAGCCGCCGGAGCTAGAGAGGGCGCCTCTGCGTTGCTCTCCGGCCCGTTCTCGATCGGAATCCAGCGATGGTCCGGAGCGGCCTCGAAGTTGTGAATGTCGCCCGGCTCGACATGGCCGATGAACTCGCCCTCGAGGTTCTGCACGAAGGCGTAAATGCGGTCGCCAAAGTCGGCGAACTTAAAAGCAGGCAAGCTAACCCCGTAGCTAAGAGATGATGATGCTGACCTCGGCGTCGAACATGACGCGGAAGTGAGTGTTGGTGATTTCGTCCCAGACCTCGGGCTGGTCGATCAGCGTCCGGATTCCGAACGAATCAAGGCCCGCCTGATAGCAGGCCCCGCCGAGTGTCGGGTCCGCGTAGATAAGCTCATGGATCGCCTGATCCAGCTCATCAATGTCCGCCTCGGCGTCCTCGGCGTAATTCTTGTGAGCCATGTGGAAGACATGGAGCTGGAACGGGTAGACGATTCTCCGCTGCCCGCCGTTATGGCCCGGTAGCTGCGTGATGGTCAGCGGGTTATCCCGCGTCTCATTCATCTCGAGGATCATCACGGCACCCATGCCGCGGCCCGGATTCTGTCCGAGCACGTAATCAAGATCAGGAAGCCGCTTAGGCTGGTAGGCCCTAACAGTGCTAAGGCCGTAAGAGTTAAGCGGGCCGTTCCGGTAAGCCTTAAAGGTGGTGTCGTAAGTCGTGCCGCCGAAATACTGCGCAACCGCAGTGCGGACGATCGACCGGGACGTAAGCGTCATTAGTGGACCCGCGGCCTGTAACGCCGCAGGACTTGCGACGCGTGGTCAACCAGGCCTCCGGCCTTGCCGCCTCGCTTGGACTGGCGCACGGTCGGCCCGAAGGGCGTTCCGCGGTAAGGCTCCTCGTTACTCACGTCCTCACGGCAGAGGAGACCAACCGCAAGCGCGATGATCGCCTGGTGAACCTCGGGCGGCAGCTCGGACACACCAGCTCCGGCAGCATGGTTGTTAGCCAGCGGAGCGGCCAGCGTGACCGGGTTGCCCCCGGTCCAGCTCGGCGAGACCTGAAAGGCTTCCTCGCCACCCGAAGTGCCCCCAGCGTTGACCGGCTCCCAGATGCGGGCCACGGAGCCCGGAATCGTCCCCAGGAGCCCGCCGGAGATTGCCGGCTGTAGGCCGGTCGGGTCGGTCAGGAAGATCTGCGTGGCGCCCGCCGTGGCGGGCTGAGAAAGGGTCGTGTTGCAGTAACCGGCGGTGTACTGGCACTGGACGAAAACCTCATCGACCCTCGGCCGTACGCGGCCGAACTGGAGATTAGCCAGCCCCGAAGTGCCAGCCGGGTTGAGCTGGAAGACAACCGTCTCGCCCTTTTCGATCCACGTCTGAGTGGAAGGGTTTTCGAGTACCTCGAGGTCTTGGAAGTTGTAACCCCACGCGAAGCCGTTAACCTGCCGGATCGGCCTAGCGTTGGGAACTAGGTAGATGTTGCCGAAGCGGTCGACAGGCGCCCGGTCCTGGTAGAACCCGGTGTGCGCGTGAAGCGGCTGCTCGGCAATGATGTTCGCCCAGCCGGTAGCCCTAAGCAGGACGTTGAAAAGCTCGCCCGTCTGCTGCGCGGCATTTCCGCCGGGGATTAGATCCTGGTTATCAAGCCACGTCGGCGCTGCGAGGAATTCCCCAACGGTGACGTAAGGGACGGTGAGAAGCCCGTCCTCGAGCGGAGTAGTTATCTGTTAACCCAGGTTCCGTGAGGGCAGCCAGCGGTTCGCTGGCCTGCGGCCCAGCCATCAGGGAAACATGCCCCGCAGATGGCATTCATCGGGCGGTAAGCCCGGTCTACTGTCGTTTGCTTAAGCAGGGCAACCGCGTCGTTAACCGGCTCAGTGGCGCCGACAGTCGCCTTAGGCGGACGCCCGCGGGGATTGCCTGTTGGAACGTATGCTTTAGGCATACTCACGCTCGCAGTCCCCGCCGCAGCGGGAACAGGTGGCGAAGAACGATCCGAAGTCGCAGTTAGTGCAGCGGTAGCCGATGGCCGTCTTAGTCGTCCCCGAAAGGGACGCTTCCTGGCCGCCCTCCATGGCGATCGTGTACTTAGCCGCGGCCTCCGGCAGGTCGAAGAGGCCCTTACGGTCGCGCCGGTAAATCCGGCCGCCTACCTCGATCTCGCGGCAGTTAGAAGCTTGCGGAACTACCTTCACTTAATCCCCTTAGCGAAGCCAGCCGAACGGAAAATGGAGAGAGAGCCAGCCGAAGAACAGCCAGAGGGCGATCGTTAGCCCCCAGTGCAGCGGCGTCCATTCGGAAAACATGAGCGGGTGGGCAAAGTCCACATGCTCGATGCCCCATATCTGGCGGCTTAGCGTGTTGGCCGCGTTAACCGCCAGCCAGTAAAGTTCCATCCCGGCGCCCATCAGCACCCACGCCAGCCAGATCCAGCCGAAGACGGTGACGTGGGTGTAGACATGCTTAAGCATTTAGCTGACCAGGATGTGAGCGGTAACCGCCGAGTAGCCCGGCGCGTCGGCGCCGAACGGGGCGACAAGAACGCGCTGCCAACCGGCCTGTGCGGCGACGGACTGGAACGTCACGTTCTGCGGCGTGTTCCAGTTCGCGGTGGTGAAAGTCAGCGAGGCACCCGCCGAGATGGTCATCGCGCCACTGCCGTCAATGATGGTCGTCTTGACCGTGACGTTCTGAGACGGCTTGCACGGCAGGCTAACCGCGAGGTTGCCAGTCGAGCCGTTCCTAATGGTCAGGCCCGCGGCAGGCGAGATGGTAATCGCCTGCGGGGTGCCGTCCTCGTTGCTCACCATGGTTGCGCCGGGGACTGGCTGGAGATTCTTCTGAGTCAAAATGATCCTTAGACCGTGGTCGAGCGCGGGGGCCGTTAAGCCCCCGCGCTCTTAGCTAACGGCTTACTGGAGGCCGTAGATAATGCCGGACCACGCCGGGGCGTAGTGCAGCAGAGTCCCGTACCAGTAGGTGCTGGAGTCGTACGTGAACTGCATTTCCGGCCAGTCCACCGACATGTAGCCCTGGACCTCGGTAATGACGTTTGTTTCGCCAATGCCAGAGTCCGGAATCGGCAGGTGCCGAGTACGGGCGAAAGACACGCCGGACGGCATGTACGGGTGAACGCGAAGGTCCACAATGCGATCGGTCGGCGAAGACTCGTTCGCCATTCCGGAGACGTAGCCGCCCACGGTGGTCGAGCCGTCAAATTCCGACTGGCCCATGGTGATGCGGTAGGCAGACGCACCCGTGGTGCTAGACCTAACCCAGTCCGCGAACTGGCGCCGCTGGACAGCGGTAACCCACGCCTCCTCGGGGTCGGCATAGTTGTTCGCGTACATCGCGGCGAACATGTTCTGCCACGGGGCATCGCCCACATTGGTACCGGCATAACCCGGCCCGCCGTAGACGCTCGCACCGCTCGCCGCCGACGCGTAAAGCGTCGGGAAGAAGCCCACGTAACCGGCACCGCCGGAAGGCCCAGAGCCGCCGCTGATCAGGGTGGTGATCAGGCCGTCATAGGCGTTCGCGTTGAACGAACCGTCCGCGGCCGGGACCACACGACCGCCGGTCACGTAGTTAGAGACGACGAGCTTCCCGGCGTTCGTCCCGCCAGCCTGCGGCAGGAAATAGCCCTGGAAGGTCTCAGTGCCGGTCGTGGTGCTCGCGTACACGCCGTAAGCCAGCGCACCGGAAACCGCGCCACCCGGAAGGGTGATCACAAGCGCCTGACCGGCGGTAAGGGAGGCGTTGGTGGCTTCAGTCGACGGGAGCGACTCGCCCATGCCGGTGTAGCTCGTGACCTTGACAAAGGCCGTGGTACCGAAGCCGGAGCCGATCGCAGTACCACCGGACGCCAGGGTCGGGGTACCGGACGGAGCTGCAACAGCACCCGCGTACGGAGCGCCACCGCGACCCCAGAGGATCGCCTTCTCTTCGCCGATCAAATGCGCCCACAGAAGCGCCATCTGGTCAAGCGCCCGGTTATTCTCAAACCCGAGGTTAGCGAACTGCGCCTTCCATCCGGTCGACGCCGAGAGCGACATTTCCATGTACGGGACGGTGTGAACGTCCATCGCGTAGGAGATCTTCTGGCCGCGGATTAGCTGAAGCGCACCAAAGGACGGAAGACCCGTAGTCGAGCCGCCGTTAAGCGCCGTCTCCGAGTTAAAGAACGGGGTCTGGTCGGCGACGCCGCCCATGCCGGTGTTGGTGTAGCCCAAAATTCTGCGATATTCCCTGGCCGTGCCGATACCCTTCTGCCGCGGAATGTCATTCCGCAGCGGGGTAAAGCGCGGGACAAGCTGCTTAGCCGGACCCTCAAGGTCGTACGGGTGCAGGTTGCCGGGAACGGTCGTGCTGATGTCCTTGCTAAGGTCAGACTTAAGCGCCTGAAGCGCAGCGAGGTCCGCCTTAAGCTCGTCAGCCGCGGTGCCGTCGAGGCCCTTAGAGACGGTGTTAATCCGCTCAATGGCCGCCTCGAGCGCGGCAGTACGCCGGGGAGCACCAGGGCCAGCGTTCTTGATGATGCCGACAGGCGCGTCAGGATTCGCACGCCGTGCCGCCGGAATGAACGCGTCGATGCGCTTGTCATGCCGGGTAATCGACTCGTCAAAGGCGCTCTTAAGCGCCTCGAAGCGGTCGCCACGCTCGCGGGAATCGCGGGCGTCAGAGAACATCTCCTCCAGAACGGAGGCAGAAGTGTTAGCCATGTAAAGCCATGAACCTTTCGAGGGTTAGCTACGAGCCTTAAGCTCGACTGCACGTTCCGCGTAATAGCGGGAGAGTTCGCGGTCCTGCGTGGACTTGGCCAGGCGCTCAAAGCGCTCGATGTCGCCGCTGTCTGCGGTATTGGCCGCACTCTTGGCAACGGTGGCGTTAGTCACGAATGGACTGCCAGGAATTTCCGTCTTCCGCAGAGCCGCCATCTCGTCACGCAGACCCTTAATGGTCTCGTCGCGGTCCTTCATGGCCTTGGCTAGGGCTTCGTCGGATTCGGCCTTGCTCTTAGCAATGGCCTCAGCGATCAGATCCTCGGTCGACTTCTCGACCGGGGCGTCTTCGGTAGTAGGGGCGTCGGGGGTGGGGTCGGTAACTGGCGTGTCCTTAGACGCGGCATCTGACATCGGGTCAGTAGCTCCCTGTTCATTTGCGCGCACGTCCGCGGCGCTATCGGGGGTCGGGGGAGTTGGGTCCGTCTTGGCGACGGACTTCATGATCAGGAAAGGCAGCCCGTTAGCGGGCCGCTTAACGCCGTCGAGACGCTTAGGATCAATCTCGACAAGCTCGGTGAGTGCTGTATCCATTACCTATTCGCCAGGATGCGGGCAACGTCCGCGGGGGAGGGAGTGCGGCGCTTAGCGCCGCCCTGCATGGACATTCCGGTAATCTCGCCGGACTTGATAAGGTCCCAGGCGGGCTCGGACCAGATAGTCCCCTGCATCCACGATCCGGCCGGAATGGTGTATTCCTCGCCGTCGACTGCCTTAACAACCCAGTCGCATGGGAGAATGTAGGATTCGACGGTTCGCCCGGCACCCTCGGTGCCCTCTGCATGGAAAGCGCCGACCTCGGCGCCGTTGTCCATGAAAGACCACGCCGCCTTGCGCAGGGCTTCCTCTGAGGCGAAGTCGCGGAATCCGTCCCGCGCCTTCTCCACGTCCGGAGTGTCGACCGGGTAGGCCACGCAAAGCGTGTACCGGAGTTCGTCGTTCGACTTGATGACGACGCCCTTAACGGTCTCGCCGTCCCAATAGGACTTAGCGGCGGACTCGTCGCCGACGTAAACGCTGCCATCCGGCAGGGTGAAGCTAAACACTTATGCTGGCTCCAAATGGCACTGGCAGTGCGGGTGATCCGGCGGCATGATCACGCCGGAGGGGAATGGATGGCCAAGAGGCCAGGGACCGGCATCCCGGTTCATCACGCACTCGGGACAGGGATTCGCCGACGTGGTGACCCACCGGACCCTGTAAACCCGGTCGGCCCGGAACGCCGCCATGCGTGCCGCGTTGTCGGCCCGGTTAAGTTCGGTCTGCGCGATCATCTGCGCCGAGTGCTGATCGGCGAGGACCGCGTTGATCGCGGCCTCCAGCTCGGCGGCCGTGCCGCCGTTGGCGAGCACCGCGGCCAGGCGGTCAAGCCTGGTGTCCGTGATCTCGTCAAGCCACTCCGCGGCGAGCTGCTTAAGCAGGTCGGCCACAAGTAGGCCCACAGCGGCCACACCGAGCTTGGCGACGGCCTGTAGGCCCGCCTGGAACCCGGCCCGCCATATCTGCGTCAGGACGCCGGAGAGCGCCGCCTGAATCTGCTGCTGGCTGCCGTGGCCCTGTAGCCACTGCTTAGCCGTCGCCTGCTGTGTCGGCCCGTGGTACTGGGCAAGCCATGCTTCAGCGAGAGCGAGAGCCGGGACCGCCGCCGTGAGAGCGGCGACTATCTCGCCCGTGAGTACAGCGGTTGGAGGGAGGGGCTGACTTTTGGGGGCTGCCCGCCCCCAGACGCCTTGAGAAGCGCCTCGGCTGTTTCGTCATCCAAGGCGCGGAACTCGAACTCGCCCGGCGAGCCCTTAGCGAGCCATTTGCCGAACTGCTCAATTTCCTTGGCGGCATCGGCGGCGCTCGGCGCCTTCTTAACTGGCCGGGCAGGCTTAGGACTGCCCTGCACCTTGGCACTGCCAACACCGTCCGCCGTGCCCGGCGTAATCTCGCCGTTCAATTCGGCAGGCTCGATGAGGACGCCGGGCGGGGCTGCCTCCGCAGCACCGTTAAGGAAGACCACGCCTCGAGCCGTCTGGAGCATCGGCATGTCGGCTTCCTTGAAATCAAACGGCGGAAGGCCGATCTTGACGCGGTTCTCGTTGATCGTCGCCCGGCCATCGGCCAGGCGGTTGTGGTCGATCTGGTCGGCCGCAGTTTCGTCTTCCTCGTCAAGCCCGAGGAAAGAGAACTCAACTGCGTCGGACATGTTCAGGTGCGTACGGCTAATGCCAGTAACAAACGAGTTAAGCCAGCGGACGCTAGTCAGGTCCTTACGGAACTGAATGTCTTCCTGGCCCTCGTGATAACCCGCGGACCCCAGTCCGCCCGGCTCACTGAAACCAAGCTCCGGCATGGTGACGCCGAAATGCATCGCCTGTAGCTTGATCAGGAAAAGATCGTAATCGGCCTTGTAGCGCTCCGGGATCGCCGGAGAATTAGCAGGCTCAACGCCGTAAGGCAGGAGGGGCGAGCGGTAACGCTGGCCGGTCTTACCGGAGTTGCGGTCGTTAAGGTACTTCTCGTACTGGAGAAGCTGCCTAGCGTCCCAGTCGCTTTGCTGCTTCTGCACAAGGTACTGAGTGGACTGCGAGCCCTCGGTGTACTCGGCGAGCATCCACTGAAAACGCTTAGCCCAAAGCTGGCCGTCAAGTAGCGCCTGCTCGGTCGGGGAAAAGCCGTAAGGCGTCCACGTCCGAACAACGCGGCGGCGGTAAATAAGCTGGGTCGAGTTGTAGGCGTCCGGGACCACTAGCTTCCCGTCACGGTCAACCGTGTCCGCGGTGTAGTCGCCGCGGGGGTAACCGTAAAGGATCTGCTGATAGGCCGGGAACGGCGGCGTTGGCCGCCCGCCCTTTTCGTCAAGCAGGGGCTTAATCGTGCTGCCGTCGAGGACCGTAAGGTTAGTGAGATCGCCGCCGTAAGTCCTAGACGGGAAGATCGCCAGGGCATCCCAAGTAAGCTGTTCCTCCTGAACAAGGTTCATCCAATCGCTGAACTCGTAACCGTTCTTGCGATCGGGAACCTGCCAAAAGGCGGTTAGCTCGTCAATCTCATCCTGGTACTGCTTGCGAAGATCTTCCTCAATCTCCTGCTGAGACTTACCGGAAGACTTAGCCATCTTCGCCGCGTACTGCGGCGAGATGCGGAAACACCAGTCAAGGGTGGAAATCCGCTGCTTGCGGATCTCAATGCACGCCCGGAATAGCGGCTGGTCGGCCGCTTCCTTAAGAAGATCCCAGGACACATGGCCGCGGAAGACGTGACGGCCGGGGATGTTCCATGCAACCGGGTACTGGTACTGGCGCGGGTCGACAAAGCCCTGCTCGTTAGGCTTGTCCAGCGCGTCCGGCGGCAGTGACCAGTCAGGCCCGAACGTGGCGTTACGCCACTCCGGGTCGACGGGGAGCTGCGCGAGCTGCATGTTGCGCTGGGAGATGCCGTCGTTAGCGAGCTTCACCTGATGCGTGAGCGCCTGGACATCGGCGGAGATGTCCCGCCCGCCGCTAGGCGGGGTCCGGAGCGCCTTAATGGCGTCCCTTATTCCCATGGAAGCCTAAAGTTCTGGTCAGGGACAAACGGGTTAATCTGCGCCCCGAGTGCGAAGTTAGCGGGCATGGCCGCGCCAGGATTCATCGCAGCGTCAAACCAGTCAGTCGCGCCCGACTTAGGAACGTAGTACGCCAGGAGAAGCGCATCGGCATTATCGGGGCTGCGGCCTATGCGTTTTCTAACCTCGTCCTTTGGCTCCACTTTCACGCGGCCCTTCAAGTCATGTTCGTAGTGGACCTCAAGGAGCTGCGCCACAGTTGAATCGGCGTTGTCCATGCGGGACAAATCCCATTCGCGTTCCTGCGACTGGAGGCGTCCGAGATCCCACCAGATTTGCGAGCGGAGGTTAAAGTACTTGTTCGGGTCGTGCGCCTTCTCGGCGACGTTAACCCCGTAGATTTTGGCGTTGTGAACGCCTGCGGCCTTAAGATTCTTCATCTCACCGACCACTCCGGCGCCTACGCCGATGCTGTCAATCTTGACTGCGGTCGCGCCGGTCTGCTTAATCGCGCCGAGAATCAGGCGGCTTATCGTTTCGGGCTGGTCGGAAAGCTCGCGCCACTCACGACCAGCCACCATCCCCCGGCGCTCGCGGATGACAGTCTCATCAAGACCGCCGCCAACGTCGACACCAAGTTCGACGGGCATCCGTTCCGAGTCAAGACGCGGCGCCGCGATGCGGCAGCTCGAAACGTCCGACATTCGGACAACAGACCAGGGGTTATCAGTGGGGAACTCGCCGAGAACCTTAGCGACGTACAGGGGATTGTCCATCCCCCAGGCGCCAGCCATGTCCTTAGCCCACTGCTGAGTGGTTAGAACCTTGCTAAAGACCTCGCGGTAGTTAGCCGGGATATCTTCGTCTGTGAAGTTCGGGGAGTCAAAGACCGAGATCTTGAACGACTCCCAGCCAGGCATACCCTGGCAGACGTACCTAAATCTTGACTGCGGGTCGTCCGGGTTGCCAATTGCGAGGATTCGGCAGTCATCCCCGGTCGTGATCGTCTCGACAGCGGTCCAGAGCCAGGCGGGAATACCGCAAGCCTCATCCAGAAGCACAAGGACATAACGACGGTGGATACCGGAGAAAGCCGATTCCGAGTAGTCCGGCGGCTTGCGCCCCATGCCGACCAAGCGGCCATCAACAACCCACCTGTCTGTTCTCTGGACGACGCCCTTAAGACCGGCCTTGTCATGCAGTCCGCGGATCTCTTCCCAGAGAACCGCATGGACCTGATCGAGAGACGGGGCCGTGGTGACGACCATCGTTTCGTCGGCCGGGTGGGTATCGACCCACCAGGCGGCCAGCGTGGCGGCGAGATAGCTCTTGCCGATGCCGTGAGCGCTGTGGACGGCCGTGCGCTTGTTATTGACGACCGAGTAGGCGATCTCCCGCTGCTTGCTCCACAGGAACGCGTTAGCGCGTTCATGAGCCCATAGCACGGGGTCATGCGTGTACTTGGCACCGCCGGAGAGCTTCGCCGCTGAGGCGAACGCGTTGCGGAGTACGGAGCTGCTTACGAGCCCTCGATCGAGACGCGCTCAAGTTCCTCGGGGATGACCACCGCGGCTATCCGCTTCTGGTCACTCGACAGCTCGAGACGCCTAATCACGGCGTCGATGACGCCAAGCAGGATCGCGGCCTGAGCCTCGGCGAGGCGCACCTTGCGCTCATCAAGGCCGATCTTCACGTAGTCCATGCCGAGCTTGGCAACCTGCTCGTTGACCTTCATCCACGCTTGCAGCTCGCCGCGGAGCTGCTCGCCCGCACGGTTCTCGTAGCGCAGTGCCTCAGTCTCCGCCAGGCGCTTGACTAGCGTGTCAAGGGCACGGGCAAAACCGACCTGAACGCTAAGGCGTTCCTCGAGGATCTCGATAACAGCCTCGGGGCCGGAGATAACCGGGTAGCCCTCGCGTTCCAATCGCTTCAACGCCCTTACTTGTGCCATATGCTCGGCGGCACGCTGCTTAACCTTGTTCTGGACCTGCGGGGCGTTTCCATGGAACCGGCACTGTGTGCCGCCATTCTGGCGCCAGCCGCGGCAGCGGCCGTCAGGGCTGACCTCAACTGAGACGGTGTTAACGCACCGCTTGTCATCGGGCGGAATAGTGCCCTTCGGTCTGCCCGGCAAAGATCCCCTTAAAGTAGACACTCGCGCTGGCCGGCCGGGACTCGAACCTGGAACCGCCCGGTTAACAGCCGGGTGCTCTGCCAATTGAGCTAGAAGCCATGGATGCAAACCTGATAACAGCAACTTATTCTCTGGCGGGGATGCTTGCGCGAAGCCTGTCGGCTTCGCTGGACGCCGCCTAGGAAGTGGGGGAGGGTCCTGAAAAGGACACAGCTCTCCCTTATTAACCCCCCCGGTTACTAGACGGGGCGTAAGGCCCCGTCTTTTCCCCCCTACTTATATAACCAATGTAATATGGGGGGTGCATTACATGTGATCTCCGTCACATAAACAAAGAACCCCAGGTCGCAAGACCCGGGGCTCTTAATTGTTATGTCGGCGTTATCTAAGGGTGCAGCGAACAGGATGTTCGCACAGGCTCGGGTCATGTCCGCGCAACCCTGCGCGGGCCTCTAGACGCGTGGCCATTTCCACGGTGACCTCTTCGACCGCCCGCAGGGCGCCCCCGTACATCTCATGGTCCTGCGGAGTGCCATCCAGAACCCACCCGCGGTACATAGCGAGCTTCCGCAGCTCGCCATCGGTCAGCCTGCCGAGGTCGACTTCCGCGACCTCGCCCATGGGCGGGAACGGGATGTCGGTTATCTCTCCGGTGTCGCTTATCGAAATCCCCATGGCCCCATGCCTGCCTCCTGCTCGAGTCCGGGTGCCCTCCGGGCGGCCGGAGGGCTACATCAATCATAGCCTGTCAAGACAAGATCTGGCATGGGGAGGCATGACACTGCATCATCAGGGGAATTCTAGCCTGATCATCATGTCTGTGACCTGGGGAGACTTCCATCCGCATCCTGCGGAAGTCTGGTACATCGCACTGGCTGACTGGATACAGGGCCAGATGGAGGCCGGGAACCTCCGCAGCGGGGACCGGCTGCCCGCACAGCGGGAGCTAGGCGAGCTGACCGGCACCAGTACCGAACTGGCCGGTAAGGCAATCGCGGTCCTCAGGGACCGCGGCCTGGTGAAGACCTCCGTGCGAGGGTCCTTCGTCGCCTAGGGGAGATTTCCTAAGGAAAAAATCTCACCCTAAGTGACCTGCGTCTTCTTAGTGTCATGCCCCGCGGTCGGAGCTGGAGCTACAAATAATTTGCGCAGAACCGCTCCGGGCGGGTTTGGGGTCGTTTCGGTCCAGCTAGACAACTGCCTTTGTATTGCCACCAATAACGTACTCGCAGATCAGGCCACATGTACGGCGTACAGGGTTGGGTCTTAGTCCTAGCGTGAGGCTTAGCTAGCGTCGCTTACGTGACGAGCGGTAGCCACCACTAGCCACTACCGAACATGAACGCGTGTTCAGAGCTGTACGGCCTAGTCGATTAGGCGTTCTATCGAACGTGCTTACTAATCGAACACTCATGCTATCGAACACTCATGAGTGTCTATACACCATGGTCAGAGGCACAATGGCTTTCCCAGCTCCCATTTTGGGAGAATCCTAGCGCCGCTAGATGACTACTCAGTTAAGGGCATCTCCCCTGGTCACAGGGCATTCTTAGATAGGCAAAACCGACCGTCACCCGATGGGTAGCGGTAACGGTGATCTCACCTAACGTGACGACGCTAGGTTTCCCAGGTCGGCGATGCGGCCGCTATGGCGCTACGCGGGCACACCGTGCCCGCTAGCTAGCCGGAAGGTCTTCCGGCGTAGCCCGTACGGGCCAGGAACGGGCCAGGAACGGCCGTACGGCCGTGGCTGGTCACCTAGTGAGGCTTAGCGGCTTAGCGTGCCTCTCCGGCCGTTCTAACGGCCGTGAGCCTGTATCCGGCGGAGGGGTTGAATCCGTATCCGGGCACGGTTGAGCCCGTATCATCTGGGCCACTGACCAGCGGAAACAAGAAAGTTCAAGTTTCTTTCCCCAAAAGTCTTGACGCGATTGAGCCTGTATCCGTAGTGTTCTCACTGTCAGGCCAGCACGAACGGCCCGGCGGGCCGGTCGGCCCCCCCGGAAACGCGGGAACTGACCAGCGCCACGGTTTCTTGAGAACTAAACATTGACGTTCCGCACGTAGCTCGCTCATTACCGAGCACGTTGCTAAGCGAGGATCAGGCCCGTTTTTCTGGCCTGGCTAGCGAGGGATACCGTCCCCTAGTGAATCCGAGCGCATCCCCAGCGATACAGGGAAACGGGTAGGGAAGTGTTCCCGTTCTCATGACGCATGGCATCGCCAACGGGCACATAGCGACTCCCCGTAGCCATCCCAGAGTGCCCCCCGTTAGCAACGTGAATCTTTGAATCGTGCGGAATAGACAGGGTGATGCAACCATCCTCCCTAAGCGAGTCACACCGCAGAGGGTTAAGCCAAAACAAAGCACATAACCTAACCTCCCAATCTCTCAAAAGGGTTGGGTGGGGCATCGCAAGTAACGCTCTTGTGAAAGCGATTCCCCATCTTTCCCAGACTGCCCGGAATGGTCCGGGCAGTGAGTGAACGGAAGAGATCATGGCACTAAGCAAGCGTGAGATGAACGCTGCTAAGCGCGGTCCCCGTGACCGTGGCCAGTTCATCGGTCCAGTTCGGAACGATGGCACTAACGGCGGTAAGCCAATGCGACGCAACACCATGACGCGTGGCATTGATGGCGGCATGTCAATGACCTGGCGCCCTGGCGCTAGCGCGGGCTATGACCTGCGTGGCGAGCAGTGGACGCCAATTCGCGCCGAGGCTGCTAAGCGAACCGTTAACACGGTTCGTGAGGCTAAGCCGGAGACTTCCGTCCCGGTTATCCGCATGGCCGACTTTGACTGAACGTGTCATTGGGCAACCGTCTGCGGACGGCGGCCCATTAATGCGTTTACTCGCAGAGTCTAAAGAGAGCAATTGGGAAAGAGGTTAGGAAATGGCAATTAACAAGCACAGCAAGCGTACGTTCCGTCCTACCGCGCCGCGCTACTGCCCAAACTGTAAGGTCCAGGTCTACTACCTCGGACACGACTCAGAGCGGACAGGATCATGGCTCTGCAATAAGTCATGGTGCAAGAGCTACGGCCAGCGGCATCTCCTCGTGTTTCTTAACGAGGACGACTCGCTGCACCAATGCGCGGATGGCACGGTGCCGGATGCCGAGTTTGCATCCGAGTCTGACTCGGATAATGACGCTCCGTCGCCGTGGACGCCGGTGCCGGTTACTCCGGCGCCACGGCCGATCGCTCACGCGAACGGCCACGCGTCAGTTGCGACTCTTGACCAGAAAGCGGAAGCGGCTGCAAAGCTCGCGGAAGCACTGGGCATGTTCGCAGCACCGGCCACGGTCGACGCCGGACAGGTCCGCGAGATCATCGCGGAAATGGTTCCGGACATGGTTGCGGATGCGGTTGTCGCGGCGACGATGCACCTTAACCCGGTTACCCGGCTCGAGGTACACGACCGTACGGCCGACATTGTGCGGCCGGTCCCCGGTGTGGCTAACGCTGCGCTCCCGGATGTTATCGAGGGTGCGGCGGCCGGACTCAACATTCTCATGGTGGGTCCGATGGGCACCGGGAAGTCATTCATGGCTAAGCAGGTCGGTAAAGCGCTCGGAATGACGGTGCGAGAGATCTCTCTCACTCCGCAGACCGCAGAGTCGCGTCTGTTCGGCTACATGGATGCGCAAGGTCGTTACGTTCGCACGGCGTTCCGTGATTGGTGGGAGTTCGGCGGAGTGTTCCACTTCGATGAGCTTGACAACGGTCACGCGTCGATCATGGCTGGCATTAACGCAGCTATGGCGCAGCTCCGCGACGATGAGGCGGAGCTTGAGTTCCCGGACGGCCGGATTAAGAAGGCAGAGCGCACGATCGGCCTGGCTTCGGCTAACACCTATGGCCGTGGGCCGGATCGGCAGTACCTTCGTCAGCCGCTTGACGCGGCGACGATGGACAGATTCGAGCCGGTCCCCGTGCCCTACGATCACGCGATCGAGGACGCGGCGTGCCTGGGAACCGGGCTGGACAAGGCCAAGGTTGAGCGCACGCTCACCTACGTCCGTCACCTTCGGGAACGGGCGGAGGTTAGCAAGCTGCCGCTCATGCTCGGTCTTAGGCGGTCGCACGCGCTTTGCACGTGGCAGTCAATCGGTCGCACGCCTAAGCGTGCTGTCGAGATCTCGCTCCGGCGGGACATCTCGGATTCCGACTGGCGCAAGGTGACGGAGGGCGCTCCGTCATTCGGTTAACACTGCCTCGGATACTCAGGGGTTACCTCTGAGTGTCCGAGAGTGTGTTGAGCGATTAACGCACACTAAAGAGAGAGGGGTTAAGGTTATGAGCACGGATGTTATCGAGGGCGCAAAGCTCACCCGGACCTATGACTCAATGGCGCAGTTTGCCGATGAGGTTGGAACCGGACGGCGATTTCATCTGCATGGCTCCGATAGCTGGACTGGTAATTTCAGCTACGATGACGCTCTTAACGCCGCTCGCTTCGGGTGGGCGGATCAGCTAAGCGCGACAATGGAGCTTGCTAGCTCCGCTGTCGAGATTGCTCGCAAGCGTCACCTTGTGGACTCTTACGAGCCTGCATGGGATGTTGCGGGCGGCGCGGTCGACATTGGCCGATTCGTGACAGGCGAGCCGGAATGCATGATTTCGTTCCCGCTCGCTAAGCGCTCGAATATCGGGTCGGTCATCACTCTGGCCGCTAACGTCGTGGTGTCCGGCGCGATCAGCTCGGAGAGCATCATGAAGCGCGGCCGGCTGATCGTGGCCCTGGCCCTGTTGCTCGGTCAGCTCGGTCACTCCACGGAACTGTGGGTGTCGATGCGAACCGGCGACTACCAGCCGGAAGCCGAGATAGCCGTCAAGGTTAAGGGTGTCGATGATGTTATTGACCCTGCCGTGATCATGTTCGCGTTCGCTCACCCGGCGATGTCAAGGCATCTCGCATTCCAGTCATTTTGGACGCTCCCCGGACGATGGGGGACGGAGCGGAATCGTTCAGGCATGATCGGCAAGCCGCTTATGCCATCGGCGAACCTTTACCCGGAAGAGGCGATCTTGCTTCCGGGTGTGTTCAGTGCCACCGATCTCGACACGGAGTCGTTTCTCCGTGAGCATCTGCGCACGCTCGGCCTGCTGGCCGATTAGCGAGCAAGTTTGGTTAGGGCCGGTTAACCCCGGCCCTTTTCCATGCCTACTCGCTAGGCAGCTAAAGAGGGAAGGGGTTACGGTTATGAAGCTTTACTCACAAGGTCGGTGGCTGATTCATGAGTTCGACTCGCTCGGCGATTTCGCTGACAGCCTGGTCGAACACGCGTACGTCTACGAAAGTGAGCGCGTCGGGGATTTGCTTGACAAGGCCCGGCACGGCTGGGATGAGGAGCTGCCGCAAGCCCTGGAAGTAGTCGAGTCGGTTACGGAGAAGTTGATCCGTGACAAGCTAATCGAGCCTGCGTTCAAGGCAACCTGGGATGTCGCCGGGTCGGTTGTCGATGTGGGCCGGTTCGTCAGTAACGAACCGGAATGCATGATCGCTTTCCCGCCAGCCGCGGTGACCGGCAAGCCGGTTATCACGATCGTCACGTCCATGAGCCTTGGCGCGGTTAGCGCCTCGGAAGTCCTGGCTCAGGGCCGTGCAGTATGCGCTCTGGTCATGGCGATTCAGGCTACCGGCCGCAACGTGGAAGTGTGGTCCGACAATGTGACCACCTTTCAGGGCCGGTGGCAGGACAACCCGAGGGCTAAAACGCACACGGTTAAGGTCAAGATTAAGGGCGCTAACGATGTGCTCGATCCCGGTCAGCTTATTTTCGCGCTGGCAAATTACGGGATGGGCCGTACGCTCGGCGACTCGATCTACCCGCGCCTTGACGGCCGGATTAACGAGGACCTGGAAAGAAAGTGGCGCCGGGGCCAACGCGGAGCTGGGGCGGCCGATCCGTGCCCGGACTTGTATCCGGAGGGCGCGCTGATCCTGCCTAAGCCGACCAGTTTCTACACGGCAATGCATCAGGAGGAAGTGCGAGCCCATTACAACAACGGCGAGTTTGACGGGGACTGGGAAGTTCCTGACATGTACCTCGCGGCGGCTGTCGATTTCGTCATGAAGTACATGCGGAAGCTCGGGCTTGTCGCCGAATCGTGACAGTGGTCACCCGCATGGACGGATCTTAGATCTGTCCATTCCGGGTGGCTGCTGCGTCAATTCGGACGGTTAAAAGAGAGAGAAGGTTAAAGGTTATGGGTGAGCTTGAGGGCCTGGACAGTGCGAACGCGACCGTGGATGAGCTGTACGAAACGGCCGAAAAGATCGTCGCAAGTCAGGGCGGCACCGGAGTCAACTGGGAAGACCTGGCCGTGACTATGGCCGTGGCGTTCCACAACCTCAACAAGCACATGAGCAACGGCGGCGCAATGCCGGATGAATGGGTTTAGCAATTAAGCCCGGTTAGCTGATGGTGGGGGCCGGATTCGTCCGGCCCTTCGCCATGTCCAACCGGACTAAGGGAGAGGTTAACGGTTATGGAGATCGAGCGCATCAAGGGCGGCCTGTTCGCCGCTCTTACCGATGTCGAGCTGGGCGCGCTTAGCGCCATGTTCCAGTCCGCCCGTCGCAAGGCGCGGATGGGGCACCGCTCGTACTGGTGGAGCAGGAAGGACGCTCACGCCTACTCGGACATGATCGCGGAGTTCTCACTGATGGACCCGCTGTTCGTTAAGCGGAACATCGTTCACGGTTAAGGGAGAGGTTATGAAGTACACGTTCACGGTAGTTGTCGACACGCCTGCGGCGCTGGACACCTACGAGGTTGCTACCGACCTGGAAGAGTGCGTCATCAGCAAACTGATCGACGTTTACGAAGACGCTGACCCGAATGTGGATGTCACTACCGACGTTGGCTAACAGCCCGGCAGGGCTAACCCGAGCGCACGGCCTCAACACGCAAGTGTTGGGCGGTGCGCTTTGTTATTTCTGCCGAGTCAACTAAGGGAGAGGGTAAATGGAACTGCAATACGAGGGCTTCGTCAAGTTCGCTGACGGCGAGGTCATCAGCATTCAGTGTTTCGAGGGGCGCTGTTCCGAGTGCCCGGACGAAACCCGCGCCGGAGACATCGGCTCGGACATAGGGCAGGTCATCGAGGGGCCGTTGCCCGGTGGCCTCTTCTGCGAGCACGGCTGCGAGCACGGCCCGGCTAAGGACCGCGAGGGCGGCTCTCGGGACATGATCGTCACCGAAACGACCGTCACCGAATACGTGATCGAAGTCGCCTGCGACGACTACCGGAAAGAGGGTTAGCCGTGAAAGAGAGAACGGCAACGGTAAAGCTAAGCATCCCCGACGACCTGTGCGGCGCGGACGTGGAGCTGATGATCGAACAGGCTCTTGAGTACGTGAAAGACGCGGGAGCAATCCGGTTCATGTATCCCGACATGAGCCACCTGGACGACTGCGAAGTTATCGAGATCGCCTGCGATGACTACGCAACTTAACCGGCCTGATCCGGAAGGGCTTAGCCCCTTCCGCGGTCAAGTTGGCTAAGTAAGTCTTAGCGAACTAAACAACGAGAGAGGTTAAGGGAAATGGACATTAACGACTTCGCCCCGAACAAGTGCTGCGAGTGCGGTGCCGACCTCTCCGGGGTCGGCGGATACCCGGTCAAGTACGCATTCGGGGTCGATGTCATCCGGACGGGGGGCGACGGTCAGCGCACGACCGAGCGGACGCCTTACGCGGAGATGACGAAGGTCACCGTTCCGGGCCTCTACCGCTGCCATGCCTGTTTCCAGGCAATCGCGGACGGCGAGCTGGTCTCGGAACTGACCTTCGAGCAGTCCCTCGCATGGGCGGCTGAGATGTGCATCCGCGCAGACGCCAGGCTCGACAGGCTTCGCAAGGGCGGCCGGGCCTACCGGGAGCTTAAGAAGTGGCTCGATGAGGCGCTTAACTCCACGGCGGAGCTGGCGTTCTACTACCAGCGGACGGGCAACGCGCCGTCTGTCGGCGTGCTCTTGGGTGACGAGCTGGTCCGCTCGTACGAGAACGAGGACCAGCCCGCGGCTGAGGCCGCGCCCGATGACGCCGACGCCATGTACCGGAAGCTCCTGGCGTCGATCGAGCTGGGGCCGGAGGGGTTCACGTACCTCTGCCCGAACTGCGACAAGAGGCACGACGCGGAATGGCTCGTGGGCAACATGTCCACGTCGTTCCTTGGGGTCGGCGACGACAGTAAGGACTGAATTAGCACTCTTGATGAGGGGCGGCCCTTAGTGGCCGCCCTTTGTCATGTCTGCTAACCGCAGGCTGATCACGAAAGAGAGGTTAAGTTATGAAGCCTGAAATCCGAGACATGTGGGCGGATGCGCTTGAGTCCGACGAGTACGAGCAGGGGCAGGACCGGCTTACGATCGTCGCCCCGGACGGCAGCGAAAGGGACTGCTGTCTTGGTGTGCTGTGCAAGCTCGCGGTCAAGGCGGGCGTGATCAAGCGGCTTCGGGTTAGGCCCGACACTGGCCATGTCATCTACGGCGATGAGACCGACGAGAACGGCTCAACCCTGCCGTACGCCGTCATGAAGTGGGCGGGCCTGGACGACAACAACCCGAACGTCAAGTACGACAACGGTAGGAGCCACAGCCTTGCCGAGTTCAACGACGCGACCGACCCGGACGGCTACATCCCGCATCTCGACTTCGCGGACCTCGCGCCACTGATCCGCGAGCAGCTTTAACCCGGTTAGCTCACGGTTAGGCCAGGTGCGTCGCGACAGCTCATTGTCGGCCCCCTGGCCTTTTCCGTGCCCGAACGGGGCGTTAAGAGAAGGGAAAGGACGTGACTAACACGAACCCGATAGGTCCCAAGATCACTCCGGTCGGGGATTTGACCTGGCAGGCCCTTGCCCGGTGCGCTGCACCGGACACGGACAAGCGGTTCTTTTACCCGCCCGAGGAAGGTGACCCGGACTACTCCGAGGACATCAACCAGATTGCTCGAGCGACCCTTAACCGTTACGGCAAGGCGAAATGGTTTTGCGCCCGGTGCCCGGTCGTTAGCGACTGCCTTAAGTATGCCCTTGACACGGACGACACGTTCGGCGTCTGGGGCAACACAACCCCTGGTGAGCGCCGGACCATCAAGGTCCGCCGCACTGTCGCGGCACGTAAGGAAAGGGAGGCCGTTAGTGCCTAGCTGGCTATACACGATCGACCTCGCGGACATCTTCCATGCGGACATTCCGTTTGAGGAGAGGCGCGACGAGATCGTTAAGCGCATCCGCGAGTCGGAATGGTACAGGGACGCCGAAATGGAGGCGTCCGAAAAGCTCGACAGGGCAGTTAACGCCGATGACTTCCTGCTCGGCGTAACGATCACCGACCTTGAGGACGCGTCAGACGAAGAGGACTTCGACTGGACGTGGGATGAGGTCTACGACATGGCCAACGCCGACCGGGCGTGGATTAACACCCTTTAGGGAGGGCTAATGGAAGAGAAGTTCAAAGCAGGCCAGCGCGTTCACGTCGAGTACGACGGCGAGGTTGTTTTCGTCTCCGGCGCGTTCGCGCTCTTTGAGGTTAAGGGGCCGGACGGCCGGAACCACACCTATGGCGAGGGCGTGACGATCACCCTCGCCGACCCGGAGAACTGGCCGCCGCAGGCGGGAGATATCTGGGAGGCAGAGGGCATGGAGTACTTCATCCGCGCGGCGGCCAGGGGGCTTATCGCATCCCCGCAGAGCACGACCCTATCGGCATTCCCTCTCTGGGATGAGACGGTTAACGACCGTGCTTTCCTTGACCTTAACCCGGTCCTGGTGCGCCGGAGAGGGAGCCAGATGTGATGGACCTTTACCGGATCACCAAGACCGACCCCCATACGCCGCACAAGTCCTACACGCGGATCGGTAACAAGACCCGCGCTAGGGCGATTCAGCGGGAAGTGGTCAGCATCAACCGCCAGCGGTCCCGCTATAACCGGGATCACGGGCAGTCGTACCCGCTGGTCGAAATCAAGGTCGAGCGCGTCACCGTGCCCGATGACTGGAAAGACGTAACGCAAGAATTCACGCTGTCCTTACCAGTTCGGTTAGGCCCGGCCACTTCCCCGGCCGGGCCTTTTCCGTGCCAGTAAGGAACTGGTGGTTAATCGAGAAGAGGTTAAGGAAATGACTCTTACCGAAGTCCTCGCCAACTGCAAGACCAACGCCCCGAAGGGCTTCGCCCTGCTTAACGAGAAGGGGCCGGAGGGCTGGCTCGCCAAGGTCGACCTGGACGACTTCACCATTGGACGCGCGAGCCGGTGCGTGCTCGGCTACGCGTACGGCTCCTACCACTTCGGGATGAAGGAGCTGTTCAACCTGACCGAAGAGATGACGGCAACCTGGGACGACCACGCCGAAGGGCACGGCTTCGACGCCACCGGCGGCCCGCAGCGTTTCGACCGGATCGCCGAGCTGGACGCCGACTGGCGAGCCATCATCACAGCGGCCCGCGAAGAGGCCGCGAGCTAAGCGAGGTACCCTGACCAGGGCGTTAGTGCTTCCGGGAGGTAGGGCGATGGCGAGGCGCGTGGACACACGCGATGAGTGGGATGAGGCTTGGGCAAGCGCGATCGAGCTTCTCGAGGCCGACAGGCGTCTAGGGATGCGGCATCGCTTCGCGGTCGAGCCTGTAACGATCAGCACTGGCAAGAGACGCGGCCGACGCGTCTGGGCGGTGATGATGCGCGAGCCCCACGAGCCTCCCCCGAAGTTACGAGGTACGGTTAAAGAGAAACCCCCTGGCCCACCCGCCAGGGGGTTCTTTTTTTGTGCCCAATTCCCTACCAATCCGACCGGGTTAGTGGATTACGTGGAAGGTCCGCAGCGCCAGCCAGGCCACGCCGACCCAGAACGCCACGCCGAACAAGGCGCACAGCGCCCACACCGCGCACGTAGCCGCGATGGCGGACTTTGCGACTCGCTCTATCTCCTCCATGGGTCAGCGCCCCCCAATTCGTCCTGTAGGCGCTGTACGGCGCGGAAGACGCGCACGCGAAGCGCATTCCCAGTGAGCCCCATCGACGCGGCTAGGCCGTCCCTCTCCCAACGGCCGTCGTCCGTGTCCTCTTGGTTGCAGGAGTAGTAAGCCGTCAGGAGACGGCGCTGTCCCTCCGTGAGCTTCCGCCAGGCTGCTTTAAGGTCGATCAGCATTACTTGGTAGTTTTCCGCGCCCGAGAACGGGTCGTTAGCCCGGATGAAGACGCCTGCGGCGTCCACGCCGGAGCTGGCCCGCTGCATGGCAGCGCCCACGTCCCAGTCCGCCTCAACCATGACCGGCAGGAGAAGCGAGATAAGGCCGGTCGAGTAGAACGCGATGTCATCGGTTGCGTAGCCCGCCTCCGCGGCCCGCACCGACCGCCTAAAGCGGTCGTCGGCCGCGGTGACCTTACGGACCTCATCCCAGAGCCGGACCTTCACTAGGGCGTAGTCGCCCTTGTCCCACGGGTCAGAGAAGCGGATCGGCTTGGTCAGGATGCCGAGCCACATCGCCTGGGCGTAGTCCTCCGCCGGTATGTAGCGGTAACGCTGGTGCGCTGTCTCTGCAACCTTAGGAACGGAGATCTCTAGGTACTCGTTAAGTGCGGCGGAGAAATACGCCCGCACATCGTTTTCCGTGACGGCGTTAGCCATTGCTGACTTCCCTTACATGCGAGCCTGACTCGCGCTTAGTAGACCTAAACCAGCCTCCGCAATCGAGACACTGGTAACGCTGGAATGATGACTGCTGAGTAAGGGCATATCCCCTCTTCTGATGTCTCCCGGAACCGCACTTAGGGCAGGCGATACCGTCGACCACTGCGGCCGGGTGGGACGGAATCCACGGGAGGAACCTTGCGTACAGTTCCTCAAGCAGGATCACGTCATTACGGTTGTATTCCTCCATGCGCCGCCAGGCGTCCTCGTCGCCCTCCATGCACTTAACCCAGAGAAGGTGCCCCTCATGGCCCACCTTCCCGGCGAAGCCGAGCGCCTGCGAGACGTAATCGAGCTTGTTAGACGGGAACTTAAAGACCCGCCTAGCGACCTGATAAAGGTCAACCTGCCGGTAAGGCGACGGGGGAGTTAGCCCCAGCTCGAGGAATTCCCGGTTAAGGTGCGGGATGTCATGGCGCTTGCCGTTCCACGTAACTACGATGTCCGCCTGGTCGAGCTGGTCATGCGCCGCCTTAACCATGCCCTCGCGGCCGGGATTGTGATCCGAGTAGAAGTAACCCAGCTCATCGCCGAGGAACTTCCCGGAGAAGCAGATCATCCCGCCGGAGTCGCGGATCTGGTTAATGCCGATGTTCTGATTCCACAGCCCCCAGGTGTCGACTAGGAGCGGTGCGTTCTCGATGTCTAGGAAGAGGGTCGATAGCACCCGATAGGATCTCCGTCCTGTCCGCCCCTTAGGGCCAAAATCTGGGAATTTTTTAAGAGGGGCCTTAAGCCCGTTTTTTCTGAATCTGCCGAGAACTCGATGAGGATGCTAAGTGGCTGGAGTGAGAGCACCCGCGCAGGGAATCCCTGGTCCCGGAGATGGCGCAGGATTAGCAGCGCTTCCTCCGCTGTCGCGTCCATGTCCGTCTCCATCACTATCGGCTCGCCAGTAAAGGCCGTTCCAGAAGTCGAAATGGAAGCCCTCCCCGTGTCCCTCTTCTAGCCAGCACTCGAGCGTTATGATTCGGCTCTTAGGGTTAATGTCGCTGACTTCCTTGGTGGTCCCGCAGGTGACAGCCATTAGTCGACCTCCTTGTAGCCGCAAGCGAGTTCCACGTCCGAAAGGATGCGGATAGCATCCGCGAGCGCCGTACGCATCTTGCGCATCTCGCTTGGAGAATGCTTCACACGCCAGTCGATATCGCTCGACGGGAAGTAAGTCTCGAACGCCGTCTGCGCTCGGCTTAGCACCGTGCGGATCTCGATAAGCTGCGTGCTGGTGACCCGCTTAAGACCTGGCGCCACATAGGGCCTTGGTCGTCTAGGCATTAGTCGTCCGCCTCCAAGTTCTTAATGCGCCGGTCCAAGTAGAACTTGGCCTTGCGCAGATCCTCGAGCCCGTGCTTCCGCTCCGCCCGGATCACGTAGGCAACGATCGTCGCCTCGTAATGCCCCAGCTCGAAAGCGTCGATGATGTCGATGACTTCGATGCCGTTCGTCCCGATGTAATGCGGCGGGGAGTTAACCATGTCGGCCGCCAGTGAAGCCGCCGCAATCTCGGCGGCCGGGACGAAGTAAAGCGGCCCGAACAGGTCCCGGATTGAATCGAGACTTCCCGTCTGCCCGCCGTCGACCTCGCACTTATACCGGCCGTCCGGCTGGCGCTCCCAGACATCGCCGTCCTTGTCTATGATCGCCATAGGCGTCTCATCCATTGAGCCACTCCTCAAACTCGGCCTCGTCTTTAGTCCACCAAAGGCCGTCAGTATCCACGATGATCGCGCAAAGGAATGAGCGATCGGAACGAACTACGCTGTACCACTTCTGCGTTTCGACGTTAACGACCTCGCCCCCGAGGGAGATCGTTATCTCTTCGCCGACCGGATCGGATTGGTTAACCCGCTCGGCGAGCGTGCGTGCGAACTCCGCCTTGCCCTGCGTAAAGCCATCGGCGTAAGCCGTCTCAAAGTCGCCCTTGATTTCTTCCCGCACCCAGTCCGGCACCATGTAATAGGTGCCGACGTTAGCCTTAAGGCGAGACAGGGTGTCGGACATTAGCGGAGAGTCGCAAGCCCGAACTCAGCCTCGATCTCATCGAGGGAGCCCATCCCGCCGCCGAAACGGTTCGTGACGCACTGCCACTGGTTGTTTTCGACAACCCACCAGTCACCCTCAGCATCCTTAACGGCGAAGGTGACTGCCTTAAAGAAGTCGTCGTTTTCGACTCCCTTAAGGGCGTCAGAGTCCTGCGGCATGGCGGATCGCTTCCCTTCCGTGCTTAAGAAACGTCTCATTGGGGTCCTTGCCGGGTAGGTTTACAACCCGAGCATTGTTAACGTCAGACATGATCCGCTGAGCCAGCTTAAGGCCCGGCTCATCCTGATCCCGGAAGATCAGCACCGACTCAAAGCCGTCGAACAAGAGACGCCATTCCTTGTGCTTGGCCCAGGTGTCGACGCCCGGAACCCCCACCGTAGGGATTCCGCATTCGGTAGTAAGAATCACCGCGTCGAACTCGCCCTCAGAGATGCCGATGTAACCAAGCTTCTCCGCCGCCTCGAAAGCCATCGGGTTGTAGATCCGCGTCGGCATGTGGCTCGACTTGTACTTTGATTCCGCGTCCGACTCGCCGATGTAGCGGAACTTAAAGCCGTGGACCCCGCCGAGCTTGCTCGTGTAAGGGACCGTGATCCTGCCGCGGTACTCGGCGTGCTCCGGGTAAGCTCCGTCGACTACGCCGAGACGATGCGAGGCGATTGCGAGTTCGCTGATCCCGCGTCCACGCAGGTAGCTTAGAGCTTGCGAGTCGTCCGCTAGGGCGACGTGATAGTGATACGCCATCTCGGCTGTTGTCGCCGTCATGCCCCGTTAGTTCCTTAACTCTTTCGCGTGCGATAGTGAAATCGCACGATTCCATCTCCATCACAATGCCGTAGGCGCTTATGACTCTTCCCTCAAAGCACCCTGCATGACACTGGAAGAGGCCCGCTTCCTCGTTAACCGACGCGGAAGGATTCCGGTCGGTGTGGAAAGGGCACCTTGTCTTGGGCCAGGCCCCGTACCCGGTCATCCGGCCATCCCAGCCGTAATGCTCGAGTACGGGACCGATCGGCGCTTCGCTCACTTACTTAGCGGCGGTGTGAATTGCCGCAGTCGGGGCGCCGATCACCTTAAGCGTGTGCGCTGTCGCATCCCACACCGCGCCAGCGGTGACGGTCATGACATCGCCCTCCCAGTACTGCATGTACTTGCTGCCGTTGGCGGCAACGCAGATGACGTACGTCCCGCTGGACGACGACGGGGCGTAGATCCCGTTCGGGTCCATCTGGCCGATGACAGCCGCCCCGGTGAAGCCGTTGCCCTGCGCGTCCGCGGTAACCGCCTGGTAGGGATTGGACAGGCTCGCCGTGTTTGACACCGGCTCACCCAGCGACGGGCAGCTAAAGACCGGATCACGCGAGCCCATCTGGAAGAAGAAGCTCGTGGTCTGCGTGCCGTTGGCCTCGATCGTCTCCGCGTCGATGATCGTCGCCCGGATCTGGCTGTAGTTGAAGTGCGGGAGAGGCTGCGACTGTTCGAGCGACGATGCGTCCGCCCGCTGCGCCGCGGACTCCGCCTGGTTGGCGTCCTGCGTGCCGATGCCCGAGCACCCCGCGAGGGCACCCGCAGTGATGAGAGCTGCGGCGCTAAGGCCGATGATCTTATTCACTTGTTACTGTCCTGCCTGGTAAAGGGAGCTGTTGGGGGAGAGGGAACCGGCCTCGCAGTTAGCGCCGATCCACGCGAGCTGGTCGGCGGGGAGCTGGATGCTCTGGATCTGGTCCGCGTCCTGGCAGACGATCGACGCGATAGCCGCACGCTGCGGGAACAGCGCGGCGGTAAGGGCAGTGTCGTTACCCGCCTTAGCGATCTGAACGGTGATGTTCTCGACCTCGGCGAGCTTGCTCGTGACCTGCTGGCTAAGCGTGAGCTGATTCGAGTAGCCCTGCTGGATCAGCTCGTTAGAGCGTGTGTTGTTCGCTCGCTGGAACCACCATCCGAGCTGCCAGCCGCCGAAGACGATCCCGGCTATCAGGGCGAGGGTGCCAAGGATGGCACCCGCCCCTCCCAAGATCCCCTTCACAGTCCGGCCGCTGCCTTAGCCGCGGCCTGCGTGGCCTGTTCCATGACCTGCGGGAGCAGGTTCGTCATGGCGTAGTGCTGAATGGCCGCCTCGATCGCCTTAAGTTCCGGCGTCGCGCTGATCTTCTCGGTGTGCCATGCGGCGCCGATGATCTGCGTGAAGTGGTGCGACAGCACCACGACCAGGAGCAGGACGACCCACGTCGCCAGGAACGGGAGCGACACATGCCAGCCGTGGCGAGCTGCCACGCCGGACGCCCACGACACGGCGGCCGTAAGCGGAACGCTCCGGGCGGCAAGGAGGATCTTCCTAGCCCCCCTTAGCGCCTTAGCGCTCGGTCCCACCGGGGCCGGAGCCTCAGTAGTCATTGCAGTCATTACCGTTAACCTCTTCCTCAAGGTTGGCCGGAGGCTCAGGCAAGATAAGCTCCGGATTTACGAGCACTTCCTTTAGGTCGTCCAGTGTCATGAACTGACCATTGGCCCCTTGCGCGGACCTAAAGCGGACGGACGGGCGGCCGGTGGGGGTGACTCCGTTTATCCCCCACACTGCATAAATGGGCACCCCGTCCGGGTGCTTCAGCCGCAAGGCCAGGGAGAAGAACGGGTTTTCTGTCCACCCGTTCTCTTTAGCCAGCGCCATTATCTTTAGGATTTGGGCGAGAGCCTTAGCTAGGCTCTCGCCCTCCTCCTCCGTGCCGCCGTTAGCGGCAAGGTCGAACAGGTCAGGCATCCGCGCCTGACTCGGCCGGTGCCTCTTCCTCGGTGGAGACAAGGCCGAGCATGAAGTCAAGCGCGGCTTGGCCGGTAAGGATCTCGATGTCCTCCTCGTCGTCCTCTTCGTCGTCCTCGCCGCAGGAGCCGAGGACGTTCGGGTACTCATCCGCCGGGAACACGGCCGCGAGGTTCGGGTTGTGCGTGATCAGGTGACCCAGGTAGGTGCGCAGTTCCTCCGGCAGGGCGAACGCCCGGCCCGCCAGGTCCAGCACCAGGACTTCGAGAAGCTGCACGTAGGTAGCGAGCTGGCGGTAACGCTCCAGCCGCATCACGGCGTAAGCGTCATCGATGTGACCGCCGCCGTCCTCGGCGCGGCGGTTCTTGACGACCACGGCGCCCTTGAACGGGATGGCGTCCTTACGGACAAGGCTGGCCTCGAGCTGCCGCAGGTAGGCGGGGAGGTTAATCCGCGCCTGGTCCTTCGCCTCGATCGTCCACTCGCCCTTGTCCTTGACCTGGCCGAAAGCGATGTCGCTCTCGTCAAGCAGCTCGGAGCCGGTGCGCTCCGCGTGCAGGTTGGCCTCGTTCAGGTAGTTAACGATCGCCGTTTCCCAGCGAGTGCCACGGGGGTTGGTCATTCCTTAGCGTCCAATCTTCCGGCGGTTCTGCGAACCGGGCTTGTGTCCCTTGGTGGTGCCGTGTGCGCCCTTAGGGATCGCGGGGTTGAATCCCTTGATCCGCCTCTCCATCCGGGCGGCAACGCCCTTAGGAGAGGAAACGCGGGGGAGTGTGCTCTTACGCGAAGACACCGAGATTCAGCTCCTTAAGCGCTCTCTCGATGGCCAGGCTGACGTACGCCTCTAGCCACGGAAAGCATTCGCGTAGGTTGTTAATGCCGTAGACCGTCTCGTTAACGCCGGACCCAAGAGATCCGTCGTTCTTGACGTAACGGCCGTGAATGATGCCGGTGGCAAGTTCCGGAGCCTCGGAGCCCCAAGCCCTGACGGTGAAAGTGAAGTCGTGAGGCCGGTAGGTAGTGCCGGTCGAGTACCGCTTGCGAACATCGGGCGTTTCGCCGTCTGCGAACTCGACCACGAATTCCCATTGGCGACGGTCGACCTTAAGCTCTGCCACGATTCTGTCTCCTGCTGATACGGGCTGCCTTGTCTCGCTTCCTGCGCCTGCGTACCACTGCCTCCGGGACGGTTCCTTCGTACACGCGGTAATTCAGCGCATTGAATGCGATGAGCATCTGAACGGACGCGGGATTCGGTGCCTTCATGACCGGACCTTTCGGGTCGCACTCACTCTCGCGGTCCTTTCGACGGGCTGCCGCAGAGCTGCCAGCTTTCGGCTGGCTGAGGGTCGGAACCGTTTCTGTGTTCCTCTCGGATACAGTCTCAATCATAGGGCAGACCATCCTCCTCTTGCAACCGAGTGAGAACTTTCGGGCAAGGAATATCGGTTCGCCTCAAGTGAACCGCTCGGACTCCATAGCGGGTCGTCTTCGGACAGTTTCATCCGTGACGTGTCCGCGTACATGACAACAGGATTGGCCGCCTGCGGATCAGACGGGCCGGAGCTGTTCTTGACCACCGCGACCTTGTACTCACGGTTAGCGGGGTTAAAGCCGATGCTAAGGATTAGCCGCGGGTACTGGCTCACCTTGCCGAGCATCTTGTCTCGCTGCAACGGCTCGCACGTAACCAAGTCCGTCATGTGGTGCGCCGCGACAATGGCGCACTCCCACTCATGGGCCAGGTTGTTGAACTCGAGCGTTAGCGCCTTAAGTAGCGCCCACTCATCGCCCATCGCCGACGTGAGGTTGCCAAGGTTGTCGATGATGACCAGCGACGGATAAACCCCGTAACGCTGCTCGAATGCTTCGCCTTGGAGCCTTATGTCGTCAAGGTCGTCGGCGGTGAACACAACCTGCGTGTTCTCCATCCGGTCGAGTGCGCCCTTGTACGAGTCGATGTCTTCCTTAACTTCCCGGAAGGTGTCACCCGTGAGGATTGACCCGAACCGGGACGCGACCGTGAGGCGGTCGCTGTCAAGGAAGAATGCCAGCGTCGGGACTTGCGCCCTTACCGCGTAGTTCATCATCAGCAGTGACTTACCTGCCGAGGGAGGCCCGACTACTAGGCCGAGTTCGGACCTGTTAAAGAACGCCTCGCGTCTTGCGAGGCCCGGCCACATCCCCGGTAGGGGCTGGCCGGATTTGCCGCGGCGGGTAGCCGCTTGCGCAAGGCTAAGCATTGGCCACAATTCCCTGCCCGTGGCTGGGGCCAAGCAGCTCTTGGTAATCAAAGATGGCCTCGGGAAGATCCATCCATCTCCTGACGCCGAGACTTGCCTCGTGCCATACGAGGGGAGTAATTTCGCCGTCCTCTTCGGTGAGCCAGCCCACTACATCGAGTTCCTCGACATCGCCATCCGGAAGGTCATAACGCACCCGCCATCCGGCGGGAGCCGGAACCCACTCGCCGCCGAGCTTTTCGCTGTAGGTCATTATTCAAACTCCCTGTCGCTTAGTATTCTTTCGGCTGCGCTGGCCATGCCCTCGAGGATCATGAGGGAGCGATCACCGTTAGCAAGCATGGTGATCCGAGTGAGGTCCGCCAGGGTTGAATCATCGAGACATTCGGCGAACTTAGAGAACTGCGCTTCCGCCTGACCCGGCGTATCCCACTTACCGACCTCGCGGACGTTGCGCTTTACGTATGGCATTACGCCGTAAACCTCCTAACGAGAATCCCCTTAGCCTCCGCATAGTCGGCGCAGCCGGAGGCGCCGCGAGAGCCGTTCCTAATGAATGCAAGGCAGAGATCGGCCCCGCAGTTGACCATCTGGAGATTGCGGATCGGGCCAGCGGCCCGGCCATACGTGTTCCACGCGGCGCGGTGGCGCTCAACGTCGACCTCGCGCTCAAGTGCCCATTGGTCAGCGAGACGGTCGGCGCCCGTTGGGCAATCGCCAACTACGATGGTGACCTTGTGCCAGGAAATGCCTTGCGTGGCATCCTTAATGGCTTCGTCAATGGCCGCTGCGTCATCCCAGTCACGGGAGCCGGTAACAAGAATCCTCATTAATTTCCCCTTAGACGGGAGCGGCCCCCGCCGAAGCGGGGGCCGACTTATCCCTGATCCCGAACTGCTAGCGAACGAAGTTCGGCTTGTGGTCCCGGTTGACCGAGCAGAAGAAGCCCTTGTAGGGCTTGCCGGTGCTCTTGCTGGTGCCCTCGCGCTTCTCCGTGCGCCCGCCGCAGTCGGGGCAGGGAGGGGTGACCTCCTGCTGCTGCTGGCCGCCGTTGAACGGGGCGCTGTCCGAGCTGGCGGAGCTGCCAGCGAGTGTGGCGTCAATCGCGGCGATCATGTCGAGGACCGATTCGCCCTCCTCGCCGATCGGCGCGGAGATCATGGCGAGCCGGTCAGCCCACTCCGGAGCGTTCCGGCCGCGGACGCTGATCAACGTCCCGCGCTGGGTCTTGAACGACACCGACAGGGGCTCCTCAGGCTCGGGGAGCACGGCCGCCTCAAGGGCGGCAGGGGAGTCGTAGGTTTCAGTAATGGACATGCGTTAAGACCAATCCCTTCCGGATCAGTGGGTTACTTGGTTCGCCTTAGCGGCGTCGGATAGTTCGGGTCGTAACGTGCGGCCTCATGGCCGCCGCGCTCGACACACGCATGGGCCACCGGGCATCGGCGGCAGTGGTCGCCGGGGTGCGCGGGGTAGTTCCCGGAGTTAGCGGAGAGATCGAAGAACGCGAACTCACCGCCGAGGTAGGGCACGCTGTTAGCCGCGCCGTCCATCTCAATTACGGGCTGGAAGTACGTCTTAGTCGTCCGGCCGGTACCGCGGGCCATGAAGAACGCGCCGTAGCGCGGACGGATGCCGAAGTTCTGCTCGATCAGGCCAGCGCCGATGGCGAGCTGCCGGGCGCTGTCCGGGTACGTGGAGCCCGACTTAATGTCGGTCACCACCAGTGCCGGGTTAACCTTCCCGAAGGTCAGCACGAGGTCTATGACCCCCCGGACGGGCACGTCCCCGAAGTCGGCCGTCAAGTCAAGCTCGATGGCCGGGCGCCCGTCCGGAGCGATCCAGACCCCCACATCCGTCTGTCGCTCGTACCAGTGGATGAAGTTGGCCGCCCACTGCGGCCCGTTCTCCCGCCAGAAGTCCTCGCCCTGGTCGTTCCACCGCCCGCCGAGCTGGAATTGGTCCGGCCGGTAGCCGGACTTAGCCGACTCCTCCGCGATGGCCCTGGTGAACTCCTCCGCAAAGACGGCCTCAACGTCGAAGTCACTCGGCAAGGGTGTCGCCCTCTTTGCACGCGTAGCGGTTCGTGTCGCTGTGGACCGGCTCGCCGTAACCGTCGCTCATGATCAGCTCGCGGCAGTGCTTGCAGCGCTTGCGGAGTTTGCGGAAGATCTTCACTCGTCGTCGTCCTGTTCTACGTAGGGCTTGGTGAAGCCGGGACCGGCCCAGTCGTCGTCATCGTCGTCAGCCATTGCCGTCCTTAAGGGACTCGCGCAGGTAGCGCTCGATCGTGGCGTGGACGGCCGTGCCGCCAGGGAAGTACCAGGCGGGCACCCGCGGAACGCGGACGATGCGCTGTAGCTGGAACTGACGCGGGCACTGCCCGTACTGGGAGATCTGGGAGTAGGACCGCGTACGGCGCGGCTCAGACGGCGCGGACAACGGAGTTCCTAGCCGCCGCCATGATGGCGGCGCGAAGGTCGTTGCCTCCGGCGGTCAGTTCTCCGGAGTCGGTGACCACCTGGCCCTGAACGGCGAACCGAAGGTCCGCGATCTTCGCGTGAGCCTCGGCCGCGGATGGGAAGCGGTGCTCGGCGTCGTCATTCCAGGTGTTGTCACGCACCCATTCGTCAAGGGCGTTGTGAAGCTCCTGGCCTGACCGGGCAACGGCCAGCGACTCGCGGGACGTGTAGTCCTCGAACGGAGACGGGCAAGAGCACCCGCTGTCACTCGCGTAGAAGACTTCGCCGGTCGCAGGGTCGCGCAGGATGACGAAGGTGGTGAACGAGTACGACGCGTACTCGTCTTCGACCGTCGCCACGATCTCTAGCCCGAACGCCTCCGGCTGGTTGTAAACGTCGGGGGTTGACCAGCCCATCAGGCCCCCCGAACTACATCGGTGTAATTCTGGATCACATGTTCTATGATACAGGCTCAATCGCCACGTGGCCAGCGGGGATAGAAGATTCCCGATGTCTGCTCAGGGCAAAAAAAGCCCCCCGGCTGGCGGCCGGGGGGCGTTAGTTTAACGATTAACTAGGGGCACCTAAGTACCCAGGTCCACACATGATTCGGCTGGTCGTGGGTCGGTTCGCCGATGTCGTCATACTCGGGGTGGCCTCGCATCCAACCCGCGTCCCGCAGGAGATCGCAAACGGACTTGAAGTCCTCCGGCAGGCACTCCTCATCGGCGGCGATGAGGAGTAGCTTTCCCTCCCGGTCCCACGCGGCCTCCGCTGTCGGCCAGATGTACCACGCCCATTCGTTGTCGACCCGTGCCCCCAGGCCCAAGAGCGCGTCCACGCGAGCGCAAACATGCGCCATCGCGGTGACAGGTATCGCAAGCGGTGTCCTGCTAGTCATGCGAAGTCTTCCCAGCCTTTGCCATCGAACCAACCTTGCAAATCACTAGCCGATCTGACCACACGGGCCAGCACGTACACAAGTGGAACCACGCACATCACGCGTCACAGCATCGACGGTCATCATACCAGAACACGTGCTCGAAACAAGCGACTGAGCAGGATCGCAGCCCGCCCCTGAGCGGGCGCTTAGAACTTGAGACGTTGTGTTCCTTAATCAAATAGAAACTCAGGATCGTTTACGAGCAAAAGATGAACGGCTGTTCATAAAAGAAGGGCGGCCCGCAGGCCGCCCCTTAGTTACAGAAGTTACTGAGAGAATTACTAGGAAGTTACTAAGAACCGTTAAGGGTTTTGCTAGTACTTAAAGTACTACTTGAGGTATTAAATAAGCCCGGCCCCTTAGGGGGCCGGGCTATTACTAACTACTAGTTACTAACTACTAGAAGGTCAAGAGCAGTATACACGCAGGCGGATACAGTCTCATACCGACCTCAGGCGATCAGCCATGTGAGCTGCGTCACGCAGCTCGCCAGCCGTGGATCATCCACGCCATGAGACTCAGCGGCTCACCCTCGGCGCTCAGCTCCTCGCTTCGCGCCTCCCGGACGATCGGCTGTCCGTCAGCAGTCAGGTCGACTATCCTCCTGTCGGCAATCATCTCCTCCCGCCAGGTCAGGGATGTCTGCCGGAGCATCCGGCCGGAGGCGGTGTCGGGCTCGTGGCCGCGATCAGCCGCGGCCAGGTCGCGCAGGTAGCGCATGAGCGTGTGCATCTTATGTTCGGTGGCCAGTGTCCCCGGCGGCGGAGCCATCTCGTCATAGCGGACGACCGCCTTGGGGGCGTACCCCCACTCCGGTCCCTTGCGGGACAAGACGGTCTTGACTGACGAGAGGTTCACGGGCGGGCGCCCGTGCTCGGCGTTGTCGTTGTCTAGTGCTTTCCCGTACTGGAAGATTCCCCAGTCTGGGTGCTCGATGGCCAGGCGTTTAAGCAGGTCCCAGTCGAACGATCTCGGCGGGGCCATAACGGGCCTCCCTAGTCGGTGCTTCCGTTGCGCGTTCGTGATACCGGCTCAATCATACCCGTCCTCCCGCCATCGGACACAAGCGTTCGGGCGAGTTTCGCCCGATCTCGTCCGGCCGGAGGGGGGACCTAGCCCTAGACTGAGGCAAACCCGCAGGTCAGAGCCGAGACGGTTATCGAAGGAAATAAAGATCTTCACAAACCCATTATCCCGAACGGATGCGGTTTACTCACCCCACGTCACGCTGAAACCCCAGATCAGGGCGTACACATCGACAGGAGTCCGATCATGGCAGTCCGTCGCCTGAACCACGCGGTGCTGTACGTCAACGGCCTCGCCCGCGAGGTCGAGTTCTACACCGCGACGCTCGGTTTCCAGGTGCGCATGGAGATACCGGGCCAGGCCGCGTTCCTCCGCGCACCAGACTCGGCCAACGACCACGACCTGGGGCTGTTCGAGATCGGGACCGGCCACGCCGACGGTCGCCCGAAGGTGGGCCTGTACCACCTGGCCTGGGAGGTCGGCACCCTGGCCGACCTGGTGGAGACGCGCAAGCGGCTGGTGGACGCAGGCGCCCTGGTCGGAGAGAGCGACCACCGCCTGTCGAAGTCCCTATACGCTAAGGACCCGAGCGGCATCGAGTTCGAGGTCCTGTGGCGGGTTCCCGTGGCGGACTGGGAGTCCGAACTCGCCCGCGACGGCGGCTTCACCGTCCCGCTCGACTGGGATCGCACCCTGTCCCGCTGGGACCCGAACCTGAAGACCGGCGCCGCCGCCAATTCCCCCACCTAGCGTCAGCCGGCCGAGCCCGACACACAGAACTCGTTGCTCTCGGGGTCGGCGAGCGTGACCCAGGCGTGCGGCCCCTGCTGCCCCTCATGCAGGAACTTCGCGCCGCGCACGACCAGGTCCGCCACGGTGCGCTGCAAGTCGTCGGTTCCGATGCGCAGGTCCAGATGAACACGGTTCTTGACCGTTTTGGCCTCGGGGACCAGCTGGAACAGCATCCGCGGCGCGCGCGTCGTGCCCTCGGGATGGCTGATCGCCGCCCCCTCCCGCCACACGAGCGCCCCGTTGTGCACCGTGGTGTCGCTCTCCTTGGCGTGCCCGGCGTCGATCATCCGCCGGATGAACGCCTCGTCCTGCGGCTCGACCACCCAGCCGAGCGTCTCGGCCCACCAGCCGGCAAGCACGTGCGGTTCCGCGCAGTCCACCGTCACCTGGAACTCATACGCCATCGCGGCAGTAACCTCCCCGGGAAATCTCCTCCCGGCAACGCTATCGCCGCCCCCCGACATTCGCCCCCGCCCCCCCCGCGATATCCCCAAATTTCGCCCCAAGATCACCCCGAAGATTCCCTTGCTATTGCCGGGGTCATGGCGCCGGCAATAGCAAGGGAATTCGCTAAACGATCTTCGGGAGGCGGCCGCGGAGGGCTCGTCGAGGAACCAGTGGGGTCGGAGGGTTCCTGGGCCTAAGCGGCGGCGGGTGGGGGGAAGGGGCTGCGTTGGGCTGGTGCGGTTCCCTGGCGGGTTGGGGCCGAGGGGGGCGCGGAGCCTGGCGGTGGCGACGATCCTGGCCGCGATGGTGATCACGATCGCGATCGGCAGCGTCTGGGGCAGTTCCTGCTGCGGGACGAGGGTGACGGCCGCGACGGCGATCGTCGCCCCGCCGAGCGCGACAGCGAGCGCGGCCATCACGCGCCGGCTGAGCACCGTGCGGCGGGCGAGCAGCCGCGCCTCGCGCGGCAGCCGGCTCATCATGATCACGAAGGACGCCAGCGTGCCGAGCGCGAGCGCGCCGAACCCGGCGGCGACGGGAAGCCCGCCGGTGTGCGTCACGGCCGGTATCCACAGCAGCAGCATCGCGATCAGCACGAAGATGTAGATCATTCGTGACACCGACCTGACGATCACCACGTCGATGTTCCTGCTGTAGATGTGCTCGCCCGGCGTGGTCCGCGCCGCGCTGATGAAGTGCCTGATCGCGCCGACCGTGTCGTGGCGGCGCAGCCGGATCCTGCCGAGTTCGTTCATGGCGCCGCTGTGCGCCGGGTCGAGCGCGAGCGCGCGCTCCTGGTGCCGTCGCGCGCCGTCCAGGTCGCCGCGGGCGAGGGCCACCTTGCCGGAAAGGAAGTGCACGTCGGGCTCATCGGGCGCCAGCCTGCGCGCCTCGTCGGCAGCCGAGGCGGCGGCGGCCGGCTGGCCGGCCGCCAGCGCGGCCTGCGCGACGCAGACGTGCGTCTGCCAGTAGGCGGGTGCGAGCCGCCTTGACTCCGCTGCGGCCCGCAGCGCCTCGGCGTGATTGCCCAGGTGCATGAGCGCGTTGGAAGCGAGCCGGTGCGGCCACTCCTCGCCGGGCTCGATGGCGGCGGCCCGGTTGGCGGCCTCGACCGCCTCGGCGAACCGGTCCGCGCCCAGGTGCGCCCGGGCGAACAGGCACCAGGCGCGGCCGCTGCCCGGTTCGGCGGAGACCAGGCGGGCGAGCAGCACCGAGGCCTCGTCATAGCGCCCGAGGTCGAGCATCGTGGCGGCCCGCGCCAGCTCCTGCCTTAGCTCCGGGATGGCCGCTCCTTCGTCCACTGCCGCACCGTCAGCTCAGCCCAGCACCGTCAGATCAGCCGCCGCTTGCGCAGGTATGCAACCAGATCATCGTATGCGCCGCCCTCGTTGGCGAACAGCGCGACGTTCCGTGCCGTCTCGAACCAGGTGCCGAGCGACGGCCTGACCTCCGCGACGGCCGCCTCGAGGTCCGCCTGGCCGATCAGCCGTGGCTCGCCGGTGCGCACCGAGTCGAGCAGCGCCGACTCCGCCGCCGTCTCGCAGATGTGCGCGATGTCCGCGCCCGAGTACCCGTCGGTCAGCCGGGACAGCCTGGCCAGGTCGATCCCGGCCACCGGCCGGTCCCGCAGGTGGAAGCGGAACACGCCCTCGCGTGCCGGGCCGTCGGGCGGCAGCACCAGCAGCGTGCGGTCGAACCGCCCTGGGCGGCGCAGCGCGCTGTCCACGTCCCACGGGTGGTTGGTCGCGGCGAGCAGGAACACCCCGGTGTTGTCGGAGGCAACGTCGTCCAGTTCGAGCAGCAGCTGGTTGACCGCCGAGCGCATCGGGGTGTTCCGCAGCTGGGAGCGCTTCTGCCCGATCGCGTCGACCTCGTCGAGAAACACCACGCACGGCGCGTTGCGCCGCGCCACCTCGAAGAGTTCGTGGATGTTGCGCTCGGAGCGGCCGACGAACATGTCGATCAGGTCGGCGAACGACACCGTGATGAACCGGGCGCCGAGCTCACCGGCGACCGCGCGGGCGATGAACGTCTTGCCGCAGCCGGGCGGCCCGTAGAGCAGCAGGCCGCCGCGGAGCGACTTCCCGTAGAGCTTGCGCAGCTCCGGGTTGCGCATCGGGGCGAGGAACGCGGCCTCGAGCCGCTTCTTAACCTCGTCGAGGCCGGCCACGTCGGCCAGCGTCAGTCCGGTGTGCTCGGCGTCATAGGCGCTTGCCTCGTCCAGGCCGGCGGAGACCGATTCCTCCCCGACGAACATGGCGGGCAGCACGTCGCGCAGCTCGTCCTCGGCCTGGGACCAGTCGTAGCCCTCGGTCGCGTCGTCGCGTCTCCCGGCCGGCCTATCCTCGGCAGCCCCGTCCTCGGCAGCCCCATCCTTGCCAACGCTGCCGTCCGCCGCGCTGGCATTGCCAGCACCGGCATCGGCCGCAGCGCGGTCCCCTGGGACGTCCTCGATGGGGCCGGGGCTCGCCGGGCCGCCCTCGGGGCCGGGGGCGGGGGAGGCGGAGCCACGCACCCGTTCGGCCGGATCCTCGGCGTTCGCCGCGGGAGACGCGGGCGGGCCGGAGACACCCGCAGGCGATGTGAGCATTCTCATCGCCTCGGCGTTGCCCGGCTCGCGCTGCAGCACGGCGCCGAGGTGCCGCACCGCCTCGTCGCGGTGGCCAGAGCGCAGCAGCATCGTCGCGAGGTGCAGGCGTAGCGGCACGTCGTCGGGCATCGCGCCCACCGCGTTGCGCAGGCTTTCCAGGAGCGGGTCAGGTTCCATGCGCCAGTTCCGGGATGTTGAATGCCACCCCTCCACAGTATGGTCCGCACCGGCCCAGTGCGTACCGTCCCGCCAACAACCAAAGGCGGCAACCCGCAAGTCAAGGAGTGCCGTAACGGGAGCGTGCGCCGCCCTACACCCCCGCCGCGAGCTCCCTGAGGTGAGCGTGAATGCCCTCGTACGCGCGCCCGGGCAGGTACCGCTTCGGCATCTTCGCGATCGAGGTGTAGTTCGTGTCGCACACGTTGGCGAGCGGCGACTCCACGGCCTGCGTGACGAACTGGTAGGCGTCCAGCTTGTCGAGGCCGCACAACCCCGCGACCCAGGTCACCATGTCGTGCTGCGCGATGCGGAACGCGTCCTCCAGGGGGCGGGCCGAGCCGGCGGACATGATGTAGTCGTCGTTCTCGAGCCGCGGCCACGGCGTCACGGGCAGCCCGGAGCCGTTGCCCTTGATGAGGTCCACGATGAGCACCGTGTTCATCGCGCACTCGACGGCGACGCCGCAGGTCTCGCCCTCGCCCTGGCGGGCGTGCCCGTCGCCGAGCGACAGCAGCGCGCCAGGCACGTTGACGCCGAGGTAGCAGGTGGTGCCCGCGCGCATCTCCGGGGTGTCCATGTTCCCGCCGAACGCGTCGGGAACAAGCGCGGAGCGCACCTCCCCGCCCGCCGGGGCGACGCCCACCGTGCCGTGCATCGGCGACATCGGCAGGTCGGCGATGAAGTCGGACTTGCGCGCGGTGAACCGGCACAGCTGCTTGTCCCTGTCGAGCTGCCAGATCCACATGATCTCTTCGAGCGGCTCGTTGAGCAGCGCGGTCAGGTGGGTCCCGGTCAGCGCACCGAACAGCGGCACCGTCGTCGACGCCGCCCAGTCGCGCGACGGCGTCACCGACACGAAGTGCACCGCGACGGTGTCGCCTGGCTCCGCACCCTCGATAAAGAACGGGCCGGTCTGCGGGTTGAGCCCGGTGATGTTCAGCCGCGACACCAGGTCGTCCTCGCTGGTCACCCGGCCCGCGAAGCAGTCCTCGGTGGACAGGTCGAGCACGCAGGGCGTCTTGATCCGCATGACGGGAGGCGCGCCGCCGAACGTCCAGGCGTACTCACCGGCCACCGGGTGATAGGTGATGACGGGCAGGTCACTCATCTGCGGTCGCTCCTAAGAGCAAACTTGGTCGGCGTAGTTGGACGCGTTGTTCAGCGTGTCCACCGTCTTCGTCGGTACCGAGCCCTTGCTCACGTCCGCCTGGACGCCCTTGAGGTCGGTGAGCAGGCCGGTCAGTGCGGCCTTGACAGTCGTGCTGTGCGCCTTGCCGATGGCGGTGTTCAGGCTGCTGATCGCCGCGGTCATGTCCGCGGTAAGCGTGGCCTGCGAGGCCTGCGCGTTGAGGTCGTTGATCGTCTTGTTGTAGGCGGTGATCGCGGGGCCGGAGTACTCCTTGCAGCCGGGGTCGGTCGGTCCCACCAGCCGGGGCACCACGATCACCGCGCCGATCGCCGCCAGGGCGAGCACGCCAGCTCCGCCCACGAGCGCCTTGTTCCGCCTCGTAGACAGGCCGCCTGCGCTCGCGCGCTTGACAGCGGCCAGGCCCGCCGCCGGGGTGAGCGACCCGAAGCGGGCGAACGCACCGGTGTTGCCGCGGGACTTGGTAGGACCGCCGGGTCCGCCGTAAGCGCCGGGACCGCCGGGGGCACCGGGACCGCCGTAAGCGCCTGGACCGCCGGGGGCACCGGGACCGCCGGGACCGCCGGGGGCACCGGGACCGCCGTAAATGCCTGGACCGCCGGGGGCACCGGGACCGCCGGAGAAGCCTGGCCCGGCCGGCACGAGCGCGCTGCCAGAACCGCCAGGACCGGGGCCGCCGGGACCGCCAGGACCGCCAGGACCGCCAGGGCCACCGGGACCGCCGGGCCCGAATCGCGAATCGAAGCCTGCCTGGCCCGGACCGTTGCCGAAGCCCGCCTGGCCCGGACCATGCCCTTGGTACGATCCCGGCCCGTCGAACGGCGGGGGACCGCCATACTCAGGTCCACCGGGGAACTGAGGTGCCGGCGCGGTCGGCGCCGGCGCGAACGACGCGGGCCCGGAGAAAGGCCTGCCCGCCGGGAACTGCTCCTGCTGCGGCCCGCCGAACCCGCCTGGCTGCTGTGACCCGAACCTGCCCGGCTGCTGCGACGCGAAGCCGCCCTGCTGCCCTGGACCAGCGAACTGCCCGCCACCGGGGCCGAACCCGTCCCTGGGCGCGAACCCCTCGCCTGGACCGAAACCCGCACCGGGGCCGAACCCGTTGCCCGGGCCGGACCCGTTGCCCGGGCCGAACCCGTTGCCCGGTCCGGCCGGCGCGCGGTACCCGCCGGGTGCCCCGAAGCCTTGCTGGCTTGCCGGTCCTCCACCAGGACCGCCAGGACCTCCGCCAATGCCGCCGCCAGAACTGCCGGGAACGGTGCCAGAACCGCCGGGGAAGGTGCCAGGGCCGCCGGGGAAGGTGCCAGGCGCGGGCGGCGCGTAGCCGCCGCGCGAGTCGTAGCCGTCACGGCCCGGGTATCCGGGCGCGCCAAACGAAGGGGGCTGCCCGTTCCATGGGTTAGGGCCGCCCTGTCCGTTGGGACCGCCCTGCCCGTTGGCACCGCCCTGCGGCTGGTACCCGCCGGGCGCCCCGTATCCGTCCGCGCCGAACCCGGGCCGCGGCGCGAATCCAGGCGGGGAACCGGCTCCCTGCTGCTGACTGAATCCTTGCTGCTGGCCGAAGCCGGGCTGCGGCCCGAATCCCTGCGGTGCGGCGGCTCCGGGCTGCGGGCCGAACCCCGGCTGACCGCCGAAGCCGGTCTGCGGCTGGAAGCCGGAAGGCCCGCCGGCGAAGCCCGCCTGGCCGGGCGGGAAGCCGCCGGGACGCGGCGCGTCATGCGCCGGTGACACCGGGTTTCCCTGTCCCTGCGGACCGAAGCCGCCTGCCGTGCCGTGTCCGCCGAAGTCCCCGGCTTGGCCCTGGTATCCGCCGAATGAGCCGGGCGCGCCAGGAGCGCTGGGTGCGCTCGGCGTACCGCCGGGACCGTAGCCGTCCTGGCGGCCGGGATTGGCGGCGTGCCTGCCGGTCGAGCGACTGAACCAGGAGCTGTCATCGTCGGCCGCGCCGCCGGCACCTGGTGCTTGATAACCGCCGCCAGGCGCACTCGGATAGGCGTCGCCGGCCGGCCTTGACGCCCTCGGGACGGTGTCGCCGTCGATCTCGTCGCCGCTCGTAGGGGCGGCGGGAAGCGCCGGGATGGGGCGCGCCCGGCGGCCGGGCATCCCGGCAGGCGGAACTGGCCCGCCGTGGCGGGATGGCGGCTCGGAGGCAGACGACGACATGACCAGCTAATCCGTTCCTGCTATATCGCCCGGAGGAAGATCCCCCGACCCCAGGGATAGTAGTAGTTGGGAACGGCGTCAGACGAAGCCGTTGCGGCTGAGGCTTGCCGGGTCAGGTTCTCCGCGTGGCAGCGAGACATCGCCGGACACGTCCGCTGCGAGCCTGATCTGGTCGCCGTCGACGAGCCGTACCTCGTTGCCAGGGAGCACCCGCTCGCCGTTGACGAAGGTTCCGTTGGTTGATCCCTCGTCGCGAATCGTCGCCCGGCCGCTGTCGTCCACCATGACCGTCGCGTGCCGCCGCGACACGTTGTCATATTGGCCGAACGCCGCGGCGACCAGGGACTGTGCCGGGTCGCGGCCGAGGATGACCGAGGTCCCCGCTGGCACGTCGACGTTCCCGGTGGGGAACGAGATCCGCAGCACGACAAGGGACGGGCGCCGCCGCGCGCCGGGCAGCGGCTGGCGGCAGTGCATGCAGACAACGTCGGCGGGGTCCTGGACGGGCGTGCCGCAGTTCGGGCACATGGCCCTGCTGTCGCCCGGCCGGATGTACTGCTGCGACACCGTGGGCGACGGGATGTCGTCGTCTGGGTAGGGGGCGTGCGGCAGGTTGGCGCCACACCGGAAGCAGATCAGGTCCTCCGGCTGCACCCCGATGCCGCAGTTTGGGCAGGTCAGGATCGCCATCTCCTCGCTTTAGGGCGGTAAGCCGTTGCCAGCTACCATACCGCCCGAGGGCGGTTAGCGCAGTAGTTCGCCGTGGGGACGGCTCGCCGTGCCCCAGGCGATCCCGGCCACGGACAGCCGGAGGGCAAAAGGGTAGGCCATATCTTGACCTGGCCCGGACCAGAGAGCTGAGCATCGTCAGAAGGTCCCTGCCGCACCTTATGAGTTCTTGTGTCACATGGTCCCCGGCGGCGGTAGCCTTCCATGAGCCTCGCGGGCCATGCCGGCCTAGCCCATACCAGGTGGAGTGGGTGAGTATCCACCAAAGTTCAGGGTGATTCCCGGTGAATGCCCGGTCGGGAGCTGACGATTGATGATTATATGTCCCTACCCGTTTTGTAGCGCTAACTGGAAGAGTTGCCCTGTGCTGGTCCAGGTGGCCTTTGAAGCTGCGAGGTGTGTAGCGCAGTGCGTAGACGTTCGATGACCGACGGAAACGGCGGTCCCCAGACGCCGGCTTCCGGCCTTCCGCTTAACGGCGGCGGGGGCCTGCCGCAGGGCGGACCGCTGGCCGTCGGCGCGGGCCAGGGCGTCCCGGGGGCCGGTTCTTTCCAGAGCCCCCCCGGAAACCTGCCCGTTCCCGCATCGGAGCCCCGCCGCGTCCCCGCGCCGGCTGCCTCCGGCCTCGCCCCCCGTAAGGGTTCCCGCATGTCGATAAGCAACTGGCGCGTTCGCTGGCGGCTCATCGCGATCATCACCGTGCCGACCGTCACCGCCCTCATCCTCGGCGTGATCCAGATCGTCGGCTCGGTCAACAACTATTCGTCGTTCAAGCGCGTGCAGAACCTGGCGAACCTCAACGCCCTGGTCGTCCAAGGCGCCGGGCAGCTCGCCGACGAGCGCGACCACACCGCGGGCTTCGTGGCCGCGGGCGGCCAGGCGGCCACCACGCCGGCCTCGCTCGCGTCGCTCAGCAAGCAGGTAACGAACGACCAGCAGGCGACCGACGCCACGGTGGCCAAGATCAGCTCGGCCGCTCAGGCGGTCGTCAACGGCGACGGATACCGCTCCCAGACGGTCCTCGACCTCAGCAACGGCGTGCTCGCCAACATCGCCGACTTGCAGTACATCCGCCAGGCGGCACTGAAGACCAAGTCCCCCGCGGTGCAGGTGATCCTCACCTACGACCGCGCGATCCAGGCGTTCATCACGTTCAGCAACGACGTCGCCGCGGGCACGGGCAACGCCACCCTCGGGTCGGACGTCGCGGTGCTCAACGCGGAACTGCGCATGGAGGACGACGCCTCGCTGCAGCGGGCCTACCTCTACCAGGCGCTGGCCAGCACGCCAGCGGGCCTCACACCCGGCGCGCTCGCCGACCTCAACCAGGCGGCCGAGCAGCAGCAGGCGGACACCGCGGCCTTCAACCAGGCCGCGACCGTCGCCCAGCAGCAGACGTTCAACAACACCGTGGCCGGCCCGTCGGTTGACGAGGCGAAGAGCGCGGAGAAGCTCGCGATCGCCACCGCTGGCTCGGGCGAACCGCTGCAGATCGGCCCTCAGCAGACCTGTACCGCCGCGAACCTTGACGCGGCCGCCTGCTGGATGTCCACCCAGACGCAGCAGATCGTGCAGATGCGCACGGTCAGCAACGGCATCGTCGGCGACATCACGGCCCAGGCCAACACGCTCGAGTCGAACTCGCTGCACAGCGCGCTCATCGTCTCCGTCGCGACGCTGCTGCTGCTGATCCTCGTCCTGCTCATCACCACCTTCGTGGCGCGGTCCATGATCCGGCCGCTGCGTAAGCTGCGTGCCGACGCGCTCGAGGTCGCGGGCAGCAAGCTGCCTGACATGGTGCGCCGGCTGAGCGAGAGCGAGGGCGGCGACGCCTCCGCGGAGATCGAGCCGATCGGCGTCACCTCGACCGACGAAATCGGTGAAGTGGCGCGGGCCTTCGACCAGGTACACAGGGAAGCGGTCCGGCTGGCCGCCGACGAAGCCATGCTTCGCGGCAACCTGAACGCGATGTTCGTCAACCTCTCGCGCCGCAGCCAGTCGCTCATCGAGCGCCAGCTGTCCCTGATCGACAACCTGGAGCAGACGGAGCAGGACGCCGACCGGCTGTCCAGCCTGTTCCGCCTGGACCACCTGGCGACCCGTATGCGCCGCAACTCGGAAAACCTCCTGGTCCTCGCGGGCCACGAGGCCGCGAGCCGGCGGTGGAGCCAGCCGGTTCCGCTCGTCGACGTGCTCCGCGCCGCGATCTCGGAAATCGAGCAGTACGAGCGAGTCGTGCTCAACGTGCAGCCCGGCATCCAGGTCGTCGGCCAGGCCGTCAACGACGTGGTGCACCTCGTCGCGGAAATCGTGGAGAACGCCACCACGTTCTCGCCGGAAGACACCCAGGTCTATGTCACGGGCCAGCCGCTGTCCAGCGGCGGAGTGCTGCTCGACATCACGGACAACGGCGTGGGCATCTCCGAGCAGGAGATGGCGCACGCGAACTGGCGGCTGGACAACCCGCCGGTCGTGGACGTGGCGGTGTCCCGCCGCATGGGCCTGTTCGTGGTCGGCCGCCTGGCGGCACGGCACGGCGTCCGGGTCCGGCTGCGGCACGCGCAGTCCGGCGGTCTCACCGCGCTCATCTGGCTGCCCGAGTCTGTCGCAGCCCCGGAGAGCGGTCAGCCGCTCGGCCGCCTGCGCAAGTTCGAGACCGACGATTACGGTCCCGCCCCGTCGCTGTCGGCGCCGCCTGTCCCGGCAGGCGCGCCCGGCGGCCCCGGCAGCACCTTCGGCGGAGGCGGTCCCATCGTCCTGCCCGGTGCCCCGAGCAACGGCGGCAGCGGCGGCAGTGTGGGAACAGGAAACAGCGGCTTCACTGGCGCCGCGGCGACCGCATCCCGCATCCCGCGGCTCGGCGGCGGCCCAGGCACGGGCAACGGTAGCGGCAATGGCAACGGCGGCTTCAGCGCCTTCGGGCCGAACGGCGGTGCCCCGGGCTCCGGCGGCACCACCAAGCCGGCGCCGTCGGCACCGCCCGTGCCGCCGGTGCCCGGCGGCTCTGGACCGAACCCGACCGTGAACGCGCCGGGCGGTCCGCTGCCCGTGCGGCAGCCGGGGCACCACCCGCTCGGGCCGGGCGCGCCGAGCGGCAGCCCAGCCGGCGATCCTGTCGGCGGTTCAGCCTTCGGCAGCGACACGTTCGGCGACGGCGAGTTCGCTACCACGCGGATGCCCGCACTCGGCGGCGACGGGGGATCGGCCGGCACCGGCACGATGCCGTCGTCACCGCCGTCCAGCCCCGCAGGCTCCGGTCTCGGTGGCTCCGACGGCACCCAGGTGACCATTCCGCCGACGGCCGGCGCCACCGCTGACCACCGGCTGCCGATCTTCGACTCCCTCGAGTCGGACTGGTTCAGGCGCAGCGGCAAGCCGCTGAGCTCGAACGCTCCGGCCGCCGCGGGACAGACGTGGAACTCGCCCGCCGACGAGGGATGGCGCGCCGCGCGTGTGGTCGCTTCTCCGGAAGCCGGGGAAAACACCACAGCTGGCCTGCCAAAGCGCGTTCCACGAGCTAATCTCGTGCCTGGATCGGTAGGCAACGGCGACAGCACTGAGGAGGCACCGCCGGCCCGTTCCGCGGATGCGATTCGCAGCCGGATGTCGAGCTTCCAGCGCGGTGTTCGCGAAGCGCGTGCCGCCGGACCCCAGACTGAGGAGTCATAAGACGGATGAGACCCACGAATATAGCCACCGGAACTAGAGGAGGAGCCTGTATGCACGGGCGAGGAGAGGAGCGCGCGTGAGCACGCCAGGACGCCCGGTCCAGGACCTCAGCTGGTTGATCACGAACTTCGTGGAGCGGGTCCCGGACGTCGCCCATGCGGTGGTCGTGTCTTCGGACGGGCTGCCCCTCGCGTTCTCCGCCGGCTTCCCGCAGGAGCGCGCGGATCAGCTTGCTGCTGTCACATCGGGCCTGACCAGCCTTACCCAGGGTGCTTCCCGGGTCTTCGAAGGCGGCGCGGTCGTTCAGACCGTGGTGGAAATGCAGCGCGGTGTGCTTGTCATCATGGCGATAAGCAATGGTGCAAGCCTCGCCGTGCTGGCGGCATCCACCTGCGACCTGGGCCTTGTCGCCTACGAGATGACGTTGCTCGTCGAGCGTGCGGGCCGGGTGCTCACCCCCGCCGCGCGCGGCGGTGTCATGCAGGGCGCGATGCCAGGAGACGGAAGGCGATGATGAGCGCGGTAGTGCCCATCTCTGGGGAACGTGGTGTCGGGGCTCGGCCGCGGCGGTGACGACCGCGGCTCGCCCGCATGGCAGGGTCCTGCGAGGACCGGGCCATGGGACGAGTCGCCGCCGCAGCGCCAGGCGTACCCGCCAGCCCAGCAACAGTTCCCGGCCGAGGAGGACGGCGGCGGCTCGACGCGTCTAGTCAGGCCGTACACCGTGACCGGTGGCCGGACACAGCCGAGGTACAAGCTCGCGCTTGAAGCCTTGGTTACCGCGACCGTCTACGAGCCGCGCGACCTGTCCGTGCTGGCACCCGAGTGCCAGGCGATCTTGCAGTTCTGCCTGGACTGGCGCTCTGTCGCCGAGATCTCGGCAGTGCTGCGGATGCCGCTCGGCGTGGCGCGGATCCTGGTCGCAGACATGAGCGCGGACGGCCTCGTGCGCATCCACCAGCGTGACGACTCCGAGGGACGTCCGGACCTCAACCTGCTCGAAAGGGTGCTTAGTGGACTCCGTAAGATCTAGCGTCGCCCGGCCGCACGGAGGCGGCGACGCGTCGGCGATGACGTCGGTGAAGATCGTCGTCGCGGGTGGCTTCGGCGTGGGCAAGACGACCTTCGTCGGCTCGGTGTCGGAGATCACCCCCCTCACCACCGAAGCCGTGATGACCGTGGCGTCCACCGATGTCGATGACCTGTCCCACGTTCCTGACAAGAACACCACCACCGTGGCCATGGACTTCGGCCGGATCACGCTGGAGAAGGACCTGGTGCTCTACATGTTCGGCACGCCCGGACAGCACCGGTTCTGGTTCATGTGGGACGACCTGATCCAGGGCGCCATCGGCGCCGTGGTTCTCGTCGACACCCGGCGTCTCGCCGACTCGTTCCCCGCCGTGGACTACTTCGAGGCGAGCGGGCTGCCGTTCGTCATCGGCATCAACGGCTTCCACGGGCAGTTCCCGCACCGGTCCAACGACGTCCGCGAGGCGCTCGCGATCCCGTCGACGGTGCCGATCATCCCGTGTGACGCGCGTAATCGCGAGTCGACCAAGGCCACCCTGGTGACCCTGGTCGAGCACGCGATGTCGATGCAGACTGCCGGTCGTTACTAGAGTGCGGGGCTGAAAGGCCCCGCACTCGTTTGTGGGACTGGCACAGTCGTGCGCTCTCGTCCTAGTCATGCCGCATGCGGCTCGGCACAATGTTGGGGTACCCGGACGCAGGAGGACCCCGCAGGTGAGCGAGCGCTACTACACGACGAGCACCGCGTTCCTTGAGGCGCTGGCAGAGGCGGGCATCACCCATGTCTTCGCCAATCTCGGCAGCGATCACCCTGGCATCATCGAGGCCATGGCTCAGGCCCGCGCCGATGGCCGCGAGGGCAAGCTGCCGAAGCTGGTCGTCTGCCCGCACGAGATGGTGGCGCTGAGCGCCGCGCACGCCTACGCCCTGGTCTCCGGCCAGCCGAGCGCCGTGATCGTGCACGTGGACGGCGGCACCCAGAACATGGGCGGTGCCATCTCCAACGCGGCCGCGGGCCGCGCCCCGGTCCTGGTCTTCGCCGGCACCTCTCCGTTCACGCTCCGCGGCGAGCTGCCCGGCACCCGCAACGAGTTCATCCACTGGATCCAGGACGTGCGCGACCAGCGCGGCATCATGCGCGGCTACGTCAAGTACGACAACGAGATCCGCACCGGCAAGAACGTCAAGCAGCTCGTGCACCGTGCGCTCCAGATCGCGAACAGCGAGCCCAAGGGGCCCGTCTACCTCACGGGACCGCGTGAGGTGATGGAGGAGCCGCTGCAGCCGCACGCCGTCGACCCCGCGGCCTACCGCCCAGTCGAGCCCGCCGCCCTGACCGCCGAGGTGGCCGGCGAAATCGCCGCCGCGCTTGCCGCCGCGCGCAATCCGCTGATCATCACCGGCCACCTAGGCCGCGACCCGGAGGCGGTGCCCGCCCTCGTCGAGCTGGCCCAGCTGCTCGCGATCCCGGTCATCGAGTCCGCCTCGTTCCGGATGAACTTCCCCGCCGACCACCCGATGCACCGGGGATGGCAGTTCACCACCGCCACCCAGAATCCGCTGCTCGCCGCCGCGGACGTGCTTCTCGTGCTGGACAGCGACGTGCCGTACATCGAGTCGAACAGCAGCCCGGCCGACGACGCGGCGATCTACGTGGTCGACATCGACCCGGTCAAGGCCGGCATATCGCTATGGCACGTGCCGGCCCGGCGCAGCGCCGGCGCGAACAGCAGGGTGGCGGTGCGGCAGATCGCCGAATCCGTTCGGGATCACGGGTTTGACTCTGGTCTTGTCGAGGAGCGCCGGGCGCGGGTGACCGCTGAGCATGATGCGCAGCGCGCCGCCTGGGAGGCGGACGAGCACCCGGAGAACGGCCTGATCACGCCCGCGTACCTGACCGCCTGCGTCCGCGACCTCCTGGCCGACCAGGACGCGCTGATCCTTACCGAGTCGGTCACCAACTTCCAGACCGTGGCCGAGCACCTGCGGGTCAACAAGCCGGGCTCCTACCTGGGATCGGGCGGCGCCTCGCTCGGCTGGCACGGCGGCGGGTCGGTGGGCGCCAAGCTAGCATCGCCCGAACGGGTTGTGGTGTCCCTGGTCGGCGACGGCACCTACCTGTTCAGCGTGCCGGCCTCGGTGCACTGGCTGGCGCGCAGATACGGCACGCCGTCGCTCACGGTCATCTACGACAACCGGGGCTGGCGCGCGCCGAAGCAGTCAACCCTCGGCGTCCACCCGAAGGGCGCGGCCTGGGCCGCCGACGACTTCCACGTCTCCTTCGAGCCCGAGGCCGACCTGCCGGGCATCGCAGCCGCGGCGGGCGGCGCCTACGCCGCCACGGTGGACGACCCGGCGGAACTGCCCGGCGTGCTCAAGGAGGCGCTCGCCGCCGTGCACGCAGGCCGCTCCGCCGTGGTCGCCGCGCACATCCCCGTCGCCCAGCCGGGCACCCCGGCCTGACCAGTCGGCGTTTGCCGCCGCTCCGCTAACACGTCCGCTGCGTCGCGAAGTTGAAGCAGAACGTCTCGGTCTTGCCCAGACTGCCGTCGGGGTTCTGCGCGCTGTAGCTGACGTTGATCTTGGTCGCGGCGAACCGGTCACCGTGATCGCCACCGTCTCCGGCGGCCCGTCAGGCTCATGCGCCCATCCCCAGGTGAACACGAGAGACCGCCCCGGCTCATAGCTCACAACCCGCCCGCTCATCGTGTGCCCGAGCGCCGCGAACTCCACCGAGTACGGCCCCCCGGGCACCAGATCCGTCGTCAGCGTCCCCGCGCCCACCACCCGGCGAGCAACGCAGGATCGGTAAACGCCGCAAGCGCCCGCTCTGCCGAACACCCCGGCAGCGCCACCGTCGCCTCAACCATCGCCCCGACATCCTCAACAGTCACCCCACCACCCACACGTCTCTCCCTCCGTCCCCGCGACCCCCTCGAATTCTCCGTCATCCGCCCCAAACCGCGCCTCCACTCGTTGCCCGTGTCGTTACCGGGGTTATGACCCCGCCAACGACACGGGCATTTTCTAAACGATCTTCATCTTGTGGATAATCGGCGAACTATCCACAGCTTCCTGTCCGCGGATGACGACGCTCCGAGCCTCCTCTCACGATTGACGCATGTACCACCCGAATTCCGCGCTCTCCGAGGCGCTCGTCGACTCAGAAGGCGTGCTCAGCTCCGCCGCCGCGCTGCGGCATCTGAGCGAAGAGCAACTGCGCTGGAAGGTAGCGTCTGGCCGCTGGCAGAAGCCGGCCCGTGGCGTACTCGTCGCCCAGTCGGGCCCGCTCACGGACCGGCAACTGCTCCGGGTCGCGCTGCTCGCGGCTGGCCCGCAGGCGGCCCTGGCCGGCCTCACCGCCGCCCGGCTCGACGGCCTGACCGGATTCGACGACAAGGGAAAGGACTCCGACCCCCATTTACCTGCTCGTCCCCTATGGCCACCGGCGTAGAAACGCGCCACTCGGATTGACCGTCGTCACCCACTACTCGCGGCGACTCAGCGACGAAGACATCCATCCAGCGAAACAGCCACGGCGAACTCGCATCGCGCGGTCCATCGTCGACGCCGCCTCCTGGATGGCCACCGACCGCGGCGCCATGGCCGTCCTCGCGGCAGGCGTGCAGCAGCGACTGGTACGCGTCGAGGACGCCCGCCAGGCCGCGGAACAGGTGGTCAGGTTCCGCCGCCGCAAGCTCATCCTGGAGACCCTCGGCGACATCGCCGGCGGCGCCCTGGCGCTGTCCGAACTCGATTTCACCAGGAGCGTGGTTCGCGCCTTCCGCCTGCCGGAGCCCACCAGGCAGGCCGCCCGCCGCGACGCGCGGGGCAGGCGACGCTGGACCGACGTGTCGTGGGACGAATACAAGCTCGCCGTCGAGATCGACGGCGCACAGCACACCGAGGACCCGCTGCAACGCTGGGACGACATGGCACGCGACATCGACCTGGGCGCCGGCGGCTACCGCACGCTCCGCTTTCCCGCCTGGCTGATCAGGACCGACCCGGAACAGGTGGCACGCACGATCCGCCAGGCCCTGCACCGTGCCGGCTACCGCGGCTGAACCGACGACGCCGACTGCGGGCCGGATTTGCGATACCCTTGCGCCTGGCAAGGGGCGGTAGCTCAGCAGGTCAGAGCAGCGGACTCATAATCTGCCGGTCGTGGGTTCGAGCCCCACCCGCCCCACCTGCGGTTTTACGCTTTCACAGGTCGATTCTTGGCTGGTTCGTGGACCGACGAGTCTGCTGCTCTGCAGTCGGCCCGGCTAGCCGCCCGGTCACATAGAGCTACTGCCGAGCGGGTCGTGGCGTGCCAAGGTGTACGCCGGGAGGGACCCGCTGGCCGGCCGCGAGCTCCGGTTCCGGAAGTCCCGCAAGACCGAGGTCGAGGCGCAGATCGAGCTCGGCAAGCTGCTCGCGCTCGCGCAGGCGGGGCGGCAGCGTGACTCGGACGTCACCGTCGCCGAGCAGCTCGACGAGTACGTTCCTGTGGCCGGGTGGGACGTGTCCACGATGGAGACCAACCTCGGCAATATCCGGCGCACGATCAAGCCCGCACTCGGGATCAAGGAAGTACGCAAGGTCCGCGGTCCGCTGCTGGATCACCGAGAAGCCGAGCGGGCCGCCGCTGCTGCGGCCGCAGCCGCCCGGCGCGCCGCGGAGGCAGCACGAACGGGCGGAACCGGGGCTCCGAATATCGATTAGCCCTAGCATATTCACTTACGCCATGTGGGTGAGCGGGACGCCGACGACCTGGGAAAGCTAACCGGAGGGCACGCTACTGACAGGTCATGCTTATTCATCCGGCGCGCTCTTCACGGCTCCAGTGGCGGGGCGATTAGAACGGCTCGCCGCGCAGTGCACGCTCCACCGCCTCGATGCCCTTCACCGCCACGGCAAGTCGGCGGCTCTCGTCCCGGTAAGCCCCGAGCGCCGAATCCACCGCGGACGGGACCGCCTCGCCGAACTCGGGTGACTCTTGCCTTGGAAAGCGCCAGGAATCCGCTCAGGAACAGCCCGACCGCGACGGCATCCTCTGGGTGCCCGACCCCGCCAGCGAGACGTTACCGAGGGCAACTGCCCCACGGCGGCGAGCAGTGCCGTGCCGGACAGCGCCCTCGCGTAGGGCCCCGCGAGCAGCCACGCACCGGGATGGGGGTTGGCCGTGCGCGGCGGCGCGAGCCCGAGGCCGCCGCCTCGATGATGGCGACGACCGAGACGAGGATCAGCGCCGTACCGGGAAAGGAGATCAGACAGGTCGGCGGGTGTACAGGCTGCCAAGTTCCAGGTGCAGCAGGCGATGGCCGCGGCCAGCCTCGACCACAGGTCCGCTGGGAGCGCGAAGGCCGCCTTCCCGGTGAGCTGGGCCTCCCAGGTCCTTGTGAGCGTGAACGCCCACGTCGTCGCGAACATCCCGGCGGCGATCAGGCCCGCCATGGCCAGGAGCGGAAACCGCCGCCTGCCGGCCCATCCCCAGAGCGCGACTACCCGCCGGGCGCCTGGTGCCGCCACCGGGCGTCCTGCTGCCCCGGGCGGGCTCACGCGTCGCGCAGCCGCAGCAGCAGCCCGCCGGCCAGCATCGCTCCCGCGGCCCAGGCCGCGAGTACCCCGATGCCTGCCCACGGGCTGACGGTCATGCCGCGCAGGCCGGTTGTCGCCTGGATGGCTAGCCCAGCGGACATGGGTGCGATCTGCTCCAGGTGCCGTTGCCACTGCGGGCTCGACACCGCGGCGGCGATGACCGGGAACAGGTACAGCAGTCCGAGGGCGACACCGATCGCTGCCGCGGAATCCCGGATCGCGGTTGCCACGCCGAGACCGAGCAGGCCAACCAGGCTGAGGTACAGCACCGACCCGGCGGCGGCGCGCAGGTACGGCCCGTCCGCCAGGGACAGCAGCGGGTAGCCGTGCGCCGGCGTGAAGCCGTTGCCAGGTAGGATGAGCCGCCCGGCCAGCACCGACCCGAGCACCGCGACCGTGCCCGCCACCAGCACCAGGCCGGTGAGGACGGTGGCCTTGGCGGCCAGCACGGTGGTCCGGCGCGGCATCGCGGTGAGAGTGACCCGGATCATGCCGGTGCCGTATTCGCCGCTGATCGCCAGCACGGCCAGGATGGCGACGACCGCCTGGCCGAGGTCGACGCCGGACAGGCTGACCTTGGCGGGATCCTGGCCACAGCCTGCGGCCGGGCACCGCGTCGCCGTGGCCACCGCAGCGCCGAGGGCGACGGTCGCGGCGACGAGGGCGAGCAGCAGCCAGACCGTGCCGCCGGCCGTGCGCGTCTTCGTCCATTCCGCGTGCAGCGCGTACCGGGCGCCCCGCAGGTCCGCCCGCTGCGTTCCCTGGCGCGCGACGCAGCTCACGCGTCCCTCCGGCGCAGCAGGAAGACGGCCAGCCCGAGGGCGAGCGCGGCCCACGCGCACAGCACGGCGAGGCCCGCCCAGGGCGGCAGCGGATAGTAGCCGTAGGCGGCAGTGTAGGTGTTGCTGACCTGCGGGTACTGGATGAGGGTCTGCTGGACGGCGAACGCCGCGGCCGGAGTGACCCGCAGCAGCCACCCGGCGGCCCGGGACGGCAGGATGGGCGCGGCCACCGTGAATAGGTAGGGCAAGACGATCACCGTGACGACCACGGCGACCGCCGCGGTGCCGCGCCGCAGTATCGTCCCGATGGCGAGCGCGAGGACGGCGGTGACCGCGAGCACCGCTGCGGTGCCGGCGATCACCCGCACCTGGGTCAGCGCGCCCGCCGGGTACACGTAGGCGCCGTTGCCGCGCAGGACCCGCTGGCCGAGCACGACGGCGATGGCAGCGCCGGCCAGCCCGGCCGCGAAGGTGACGGCGCCGGCCACGACGGCCTTGGCGGCCAGCACCCGGCCGCGGCGGGGGGCTGCGGTGAGCGTGAAGAGGATCAGGCGCCGCCGGTACTCGGCGGTCATGAACATCGCCCCCACGACAGCCAGGACGATGAGCCCGGCGAACGTGCCCACCAGAGCCTGCGCGACCGTGACGCCGACGCCCCCGCCCCCGGATACAGCCGGGGCGATGTCACCGCTGCCGGTGATGGTGAACGTGCCCGCGGCCTGGCTGAATCCCGTATTGCCCGGCCCGCCGCCTCCGCCGCCTAGGTTGCCGCCGGCCCACGAGCCGCCGGGCCAGGTCAGGCTGACGTGGTCGAAGACGCCGGTGGCCACGCTCGGCCCGCCGCTGACGCTCGCCTCGCCGAGCGAGGTCTGCAGGTACTGCGGTGAGGTGGTGAACAGGCCGACCTGAGCGGCCGGCGGCAGCCCGGCCAGGGTAGCGGTCCCGACCCTGGCCCAGTGCGTGCCGTGGGCCGAGTCGTAGCCGGTGATCGTGTCGCCGGAGCGCGTCAGCCGCAGCCATCGCGGGGAGGCTGCGGAGGCGGCGCCGACAAGACCGGGCAGGTCCTGGGTGAAGTCGTACTGCATCCGCACCCCGTGGCTGCCGGTGACCATCATCGCCGCGTACGCCGATCCCGGGGTGGTGCTCGCCTTGACGATGATCCCGGCCTTAGCCCACGGGACGAGCCCTGACCGCATAGCCGCGCCCGCGAGGTCGGGGATCTGGCCGGTGAGGGAGGTGACCCGGGCCGTGATGCTGCCGTTTCCGGTCAGCGGCTGGTGCACGAAGTAGAAGCCGTCGGACACCTCCTCCCCGCCCGGGCCTGTCGGCACGGTGCAGCCGACGGTGTTGCACGAACCCTGCTGGCCCGGTGCCAGCGCGAAAACCACGATCGCCAGCGCCGCGACCGCCACGGCGATGACCCAGCCGCGCACGGTCCGGAACTTGGTCCACTCCGCGTGCACCAGGTCCGCGAAGCCGTAGGGTCCTTCCCGCAGGCGCGACTGGTACGGATCGGCGGTCATCGGGCCTCCCCTCCCGGCGCGGCGGCCCGGAACTCGACCGCGTCCCTGGTCAGCTCCAGGTACGCCTCCTCCAGCGTCGCCCGGTGCGCGGACACCTCCGAGAACGGCACGGCGTTCCGCGACAGCAGCATCGCCACTTGCTCAGCGCCGGAGCCAGTAATGATGAGCGTGCCGGGACCGGTCGCGGCGGCCTCGGCCCCCGCCGCGCTGAGCACCTCCACCGCCCGGCCGGGCATGGCGGTGCGCACCGACACCCGGCCGCCGGACGCGTCCGCGGTCAGCTCCGCGACGCTGGCGTCCGCGATCACCCGGCCACGGCCGATCACGACCAGGTGATCGGCGGTGTCCTGCAGTTCGCTCATAAGGTGGCTGGAGACCAGCACCGCCCGGCCTTCGACGGCCAGCGACCGCAGGAACCCGCGCATCCACACGATCCCCTCGGGATCCATGCCGTTGAACGGCTCATCGAGCATGAGCACCGGAGGGTCGCCCAGCAGCGCCGCGGCGATGCCCAGCCGCTGCCGCATGCCGAGTGAGTAGCCGCCCGCCTTCCGCCGGATGGCACCCTGGAGGCCCGACTGTGCGACGACCTCGTCCACCCGGCTGGCCGTCAGGCCCTGAGAGTGGGCCAGCCACAGGAGGTGGTTGCGGGCCGACCGGCCAGGCTGCAGCGCGGCGGCATCCAGCAGCGCGCCGACGTGGGTGAGCGGGCGGCGCAGCGACTGGTAGGGCCGGCCCCCGACCAGCGCGGTACCCGCGTCGGGCGCGTCCAGCCCCACAATGACCCGCATCGTGGTGGACTTTCCGGCGCCGTTCGGCCCGGCGAAGCCGGTGACCCGGCCGGGCCGCACGGTGAACGTCATGCCGTCAAGCGCCGTTGTCCCGCCGAACCGCTTGCGCAGCCCGGCGACTTCGATAGCCGCAGTGTTCATGCGGCCGTTTCTACGCGCCGGCCGGTGACAGCGCGGTGTCCGTCGCAGGCACCCGGCTGGCACCGCCGGCCTGGCATCGTGGAGGCATGAGGATCTTGGTCGCGGAGGATTTCGAGGTGCTGGCCGAGGCGGTGGCGGACGGGCTGCGCCGGGAGGGTATGGCGGTCGATGTCGCCCTGGACGGCGACGACGCGGTCGAGCACCTGACGGTCAACCGCTACGACGTGATCGTGCTTGACCGGGACCTGCCCGGCATCCACGGCGACGAGGTGTGCCGCCAGGTAGTCGCGGCGGGAACCGGCAGCCGGGTGCTGATGCTGACCGCGGCGAGCACGGTCAGGGACCGGGTGGAGGGCCTCGGCCTGGGCGCTGACGACTACCTGACCAAGCCGTTCGATTTCGCCGAGCTGGTCGCCCGGGTCCGCGCGCTCGGCCGCCGCTCAGCGCCGGCCACGCCGCCGGTGCTGTCCGGCGGCGACGTGGTCCTCGACCCCGCCCGGCGGGTGGCGCACCGGGCCGGGCGGCGGCTCGAGCTGAGCCCCAAGGAGTTCGCCGTGCTGGAGTGCCTGCTCGCGGCCGGCGGCCGGGCCGTCTCGGCGGAGGAACTGCTTGAACGGGCGTGGGATGAGATGGCCGACCCGTTCACCACGACGGTCAAGACCACGATCAGGCGGCTGCGGGGCAAGCTCGGCGACCCGCCGGTGATCCGCACCGTGCCCGGCGGCGGTTACCAGATCGGGGCGGCATGATGCCGGCCATGACGCTGCGGATGCGGCTGACCCTGGTGCACGCGGCGCTGTTCTTCGCCGCAGTCGCGATCTTGCTTTCAGTCCCGCTGCTGGCGGTCAAGTCGGTGCAGCAGGTCGGGTCCGGCGGCCCGCCGGCCGTCACCCACCCGGCCGCGAACCTCTACCGCGAGATCCTCAGCTCCGGCACCGGGCCGACAGTGATCGCGGTGACGGCCGTGCTGTCGGTCGCGTTCGGCTGGCTGATCGCCGGCCGGCTGCTCCGCCCGCTGCGCGCCATCACCGCGACCGCCATGGACATCTCGGCCAGCAACCTGAGCCGGCGGCTGCGACCAGGCAAGCACGACGACGAGTTCGCCCGCCTCGGCCGGACGCTCAACGACCTGTTCGCGCGGCTGGAGGCGGCGTTCGCGTCGCAGCGGCACTTCGTCGCCAACGCCTCGCACGAGCTGCGGACGCCGCTCACCGCCGAGCGCGCCGTCCTGCAGGTCGCCCTCGCCGACCCAAATGCCAGCGCCGCCACGCTGCGGTCCGCCTGCGAGAAGGTGCTACGGCTCGGCGACCAGCAGCAGCGGCTGATCGACGCGCTGCTGACCCTGGCCAGCAGCGAACGCGGCCTGGAGCGGCGCGAACCCGCCGACCTCGGCGGCATCGCCGCAGCCGTCGTACGGGACCGCACGGAGACGGCCGGACACCACCAGGTCAGGCTGGACGCAAGGCTGGAGACCGCACCGGTCACCGGTGACCCGGCGCTGGCGGAGAGCCTGATCGCGAACCTGGTAGACAACGCGCTGCGGTACAACGTGCCTGGCGGCTGGGTTCAGGTAACGACGACGACCGTCGGCGGGCAGGCCCTGCTTTCAGTGCGCAACAGCGGCCCCGAGGTCCCCTCAGACCAGGTGGACCTGCTGTTCGAGCCGTTCCGCCGGCTCGGCAACTCCCGAACCCGCCGAAGGGAGGGGCACGGCCTCGGCCTGGCCATCGTCCGCGCCATCGCGGACGCACACGGCGGGGAACTGGCAGCCACCGCCCGCCCCGGCGGCGGCCTCGACATCACCGTCACCTTCCCCCGCCCGTAGGCACGGGGAAGTAAGCAGCACCCGGCCGCACCCAACAGCACGCACCCGGACAGCGCCGCGCCGTTGCCACCAGCACCGCCTGAGCGGACGCCAGCACCGCCGTCAGAATGGCAAGCAAACGTGCCATGGGTGGGTGAAGGCTCGAGCGGCACTGTGAAGGCGTGGCAACGTAGTGGAGACGGGCTCGCTGGCTATATGTCGGCCGGTCCCGGCCAGTGGGCCGCCGCCCGTATGACCTGCGGCACGCGGCGGTGTCCCTGCGGCTGAACTCCGGGGTGCCCGCGACCGAGGTCGCCCGCCGCGCCGGACACTGCATCGACGGTCAGGCCGCCGCCGCCAACAGGCGCATCACCGACGCCCTCGGCGCCAAGGACGCCGAGCCAGAATCCAGTGGCGAGGAAGACGGCGACAGCGAGCAGGCATCCTGAAAGTGGTAGGTCAAAGGCTAGAGGAACCGGGCCGGTTCGTGAAGGCGCAGCCTCCTGACGCCGCCGTCCGTGCCCGTCCGTGCGCCCCGCCCCCCAGGGCCCTGAGCGCACGGACACTAAGCGGACGGCGGCGGCCCGGAATCGAGCCTCGAAGCGCGTCCGCGCTGGTCAGCGGCACCCGCCTCTGGTAGGAGGAGCGTGCTGTAAAACCGTTGGCTCAGCCGACGTTGGCGCGGGCCCGGCCAGCCCTGTAGAGCGTCGGCGAGTGGCTTCACGGGCCCGCGTGGCGAATACGTGGTCAAGTGGCTTGATTTCTGGATGGCCAAGTAGGTCCCATCGGAGGTCAGAGGCTATGCTGCCTCGACGTGGACTGATGGACTCATAATCTGCCGGTCGTGGGTTCGAGCCCCAGCCGCCCCACCTGGGTTTTGATAGTTTCCGATCCCAGCGCCCATTTTCAGCGCACCAGGGATCGCCGCGAAGCGATCGACGCTCTCGGTCACCACTCACTGGTTGCTCACGTCCTCGACATCCGGACTCGCGTGCTGTCAGAGGATCCGATCGACCCGAATCACGGTCACTAGGTCGTCTTCCACCGCGTACATGACCCGGTAGGCGCCTACTCGAAGCCGCCGGTAGGAGCCGCGGATGAATGCCTCCGGCGGTTCAGGGTCATCGGCGAGCGCGGTTACTGCCGCGTTGATGGCATGCATGCCGTCCTGGTCGGCTGTGAACCTCGCGGCGGACGCGACGGCCATCTCCGACCACCGGATCCTCACTGGTCGGCGAGGAGCCGTGCCATCGCTTCCTCATGGGTCATCTCGCCGGGCCGCCCGGCTGCGACCCACTCTTCGTACTCGGCGATGGCCGCGTCGGTCTCGGCCTCGTCCAGTTCGCCCGGCGCCGCGCGGTCCTTCAGCGCCTTCAGCGTGCGGTACTCGTGCACCGGGACCACGACGGCGGCCTCACCGCCCAGGTGGATGACATCGTGGCCGTCGTGCTCTGAAGGCTGCGCGCTCATGCCGATACGGTACCGCGAGAATCGCGGGCGACACGGGAGCAAAGACGGCCCGGCCGCAGCCGGCTTCAACATGGTAGGGGGCTGTCATGGCCGCCTGGAATCCTGTCCTCTTCACGGACGTGTGCCTTGCCGCTATGGCCCGCTGGTCGCGCCACCGCGGTTGCTCCGCACAATGGGGAAGATGCGGGGTGGAAGTCCCCGTGTGGCTTCCACCCCGCGCCCATACCTGGGGTAATCGTCATGGCCCTGGGTGAGGCCTCCCGGCGTGGACCGGGGCGTGGACCGCCGCCCGCGGAACTCCCAGTGCCGCGCGTGCGCCCCTGGCATCTGCGCGGGGCATCGATGCAGGCCACGCGGGTGCTGCAGGCGAGCGTGCTTCTCATAATCTGCCGGTCGTGGGTTCGAGCCCCACCCGCCCCACCTGCGGTTTCGGTGCATCTCTCAGCTGTCCCATGGACCGGCGAGGCTGCAGCTGTGTAGCCGGTCTCCTCAGCCTCTATCCCCTCAATCAGCCGGGAACCGGCCTTCTGCTGATTCTGCTGACACTGGCTAACGCTGTTCTCGGCCTGCAGCAGGAGGGCGAGGCCGAGAGCGCCGTGGAGGGAGCAGCGCTGGCTACCCTGGCGGGCTGGACGGCTCACCGGGGTGGCAGGGTGCGCGAGTCCTGGTCGTGGTCGCCGCGGGAGCCCTGGCGGTCTGGTTCACACGCCGGGCCGGGCGCGCCATCCGGCGTTTCAGCCTGACCGCGTCGGGCCAGCCACTCGCGTTCTTGAAGACGTCGAGGGTGATGTGGTAGTCCGGCTGCACGACGTATGCCACGGGCACAGAGAATCCCTGCATCGCGGCCCCCACAGCCAGGTCCAGCCTCCTCTACGCTTGTTCGCAAGCTAGCGGCGATGGAGCCAGGCGACCAGGACCGAAGGTTCTCCGAGCACGAGGTTGCTGGCCGCTCCAGTCCGCCTATCGGCCCCTGACCCGTAAAATTTCATATACTTACGGTGCTGGCCCAAATAAAACACGCCAGTGGGGGTGAATGCCGCCAATGAATACTCCAGTCTGGCTCACCCAGCCCGGCGCTCGTGGCGCCCCGGCAGATCTGGAGCCGGGTCTCGAAGGCGGGCAGCACACGCTGGCCTATGATCAGTACCAGCTCTCCTACGAGGTCTACGGCTCGGGCGACAGAGTGCTCGTGTGGCTGCACGCGCTACTGTTCGACGCCGCCCTGGGCCGCGGCCTGGCCCGCAGGCTGGCCGCCCGCGGCAACCGGGTCGTGCTGCTCGACCTGCTGGGCCATGGCCGCAGCGACAAGCCACGGCACGCCGCCGCGAACCGGATGGATCTCTACGCCGAGCAGGTGCTCCGCCTGCTCGACGAGCTCGGCGCCGATCAGGTGGTGCTCGGCGGGGTCTCGCTCGGCGCCAACGTGAGCCTGCTGACCGCGGTGCGGGCACCGGAACGGGTCCGCGGCCTGGTCCTGGAGATGCCCGTGCTCGAGCGGGCGGCCCCGGCGGCGGCGCTGACGTTCATCCCGTTGCTGCTGGGAACGTACTACACGCGTCCTGTCATGCGGCTGGCGACGCGGGCCGTGTCCATGCTCCCCCGCTTCGGGATCGACGCGATCGACTCGGTCTTCAACGCCGCTTCTAACGAACCGGAGGTAATCGCCTCCGTGCTGCACGGCATCCTGCTCGGGCCCGTGGCGCCGACGGTCGACCAGCGCCGGACGATCAAGGCGCCGGCGCTAGTCCTTGGCCATGGGATCGACGTCATCCACTCCTTCAAGGACGCGGAACGGCTCACGCAACAGCTTCCTGACGCCAGGCTGATCCGGACGCGCACCTTCGCGGAGCTGTGGGTGCAGCCTGCCCGGCTGACCGGCGAGATCGGCGACTTCCTCGACCGCGTCTGGGCGGACGGCGAACCGGTGGAGCCGCCGCCGTCACTTCTGGACTGAGCGCCTTTTCTGGGCTGAGTGCTCGCCGGCGGCGGCCACTAGCTCGGCTATGCCGTCCTCGATGCCCTTGGTAAGCACGTCGAGGTCGGGATTCGCGGCGAAGTCGCCAGTGAGGCCGAACGTCACGTTTCCGCAGTACGAGAAGATCGCAATGCCGATGCGCACCGTGGTGGCGATGGGAACGTAGGGGATGATCTCCACGAGGCGCCGCCCCATGCCGTACAACGGCTGCTGAGGACCCGGCACGTTCGTGGTGACCGTGACGATCTCCCGCTGGGGCAGCCCGAGCACCAGCCTGACCCACCAGGACGCCAGGGGGTACGGAGTGTAGCCGCCCAGGGTGACCAGCGCCTCGCCCGCGAGCGCTTCCCTGCTCTCCTTCAGGTCCTCCAGCTCGGCGCGGACGGCCGTGAGCCGTTCCACCGGGTCGGTGATATGAACCGGAAGGTCAGCGACCATCGCCGACACGCGGTTCTCGTAGATGCTCTCTTCGCCCTGGGCCCGCAGGGAGACGGGAACCAGGGACGGCACCTCATGCGGTTTGGGTTCTTCGCCCCGGGCGAGCAGAAGCGCACGAAGCCCGCCGCTGATCGCGGCCAGGACGACGTCATTCACCGTGCCGCCGAACCCGCCTTTGACCGTCTTGATGTCCGCCAGGGACGCGCGAGCCCAGGCGTACCGCCGTTGCCCGCCGATCTGCCCGCTCAGGGAGGACCTGGCCGCAGGCCGGACCGCCGGCGCCATCTTCGCGATGGCCCGCGCCGCGCCGACCGCCTGCTTGAGCGAGCGGCCGGGAGCGGCCGCGGCGCGGCCAAGCGCGAGAGCCTGCCGCGCCGGCAGTATGGCCATGTCCACAACGGCCTGAGCGGCGAGCGAGACAGATGACGGTTCGGCGCCGACCGTCCGGTCGTCGGGGGCGGGCAGCGGAAAGAGCTCAGGCGTGAGCTCGAAGATCACGCGGTACAGATCGGTGGAGGAGACCCCGTCGACCATGGAGTGGTGCACCTTGGAGATCAGCCCCCAGCGCCCCCCCGCGAGCCCTTCTACCACCCAGTACTCCCACAACGGGTGATCGCGGTCGAGCCGCTGCGACATCACCCGCGCCATCAGGTCGGCGAGCTGCTTGTCGCCGCCGGGTTCCGGCAGGGCGGTCCGCCGGACGTGATAGCCGAGGTCGAAGTTCGGGTCTTCCACCCAGACCGGCCGGCCAAGGCGGAACGGTACCGTGCGGAGTTTCCTGCGGTAGAGCGGCGCCCGCGGCAGGCGCCGGGCGATGTAGGCCAGGAACTCCTTCTGGGACGGTACCGGCCCCTCGAATATCGCGGTTGACGCGATCGCCATCGTAGTGTGCCGGTCCTCGTCCTCCGCGTCGATGAACACGGCATCCAGTGTCTTCAACCTGTCCATGACGCCTCCCTTTTTCGCTGTTGAAGCCGCGTAAAGCAGGCCGGTTGCGGCCGAGCCGCTCGTGGGCGCCGACCCACTCTCCGGCGACGATCGCCGAGCCCAGCGACAGCTCGCCGCACAGGGCGGTGGCGGCGCCATCATGGTCATCAGTCTTGCGCGCGCCCCCTTGCCCGCGGCACAGGCGTTGGTCCTGACCTGCAGGGACGTTCCTAGTTGCCCCGTGGGGTCGGTCCCGAGTGAGAGTTCTCCGGTCCGTCCGGCTGAGGGCTCGGATGCAGAACGCCAGGGCCTGCGGTCATGCACGTGCTACACATGACGGGGCATGTCGGAGGTACACCTGGACCGTACCCATCGCTGTGAGCTTACGCGGAGTAACCGCGATGGCCCTTGACGAGGGTCTCGGCGTGGACCGGGGCGTGGACTGGGCCCCGGGGAACTCCCAGTGCCAACGGTGCAATCAGGGCATTGACGCGAGGCATCGTTGCAGGTCAAGCGCCCGTTGCGAACGAGCGTGCTTCTCATAATCTGCCGGTCGTGGGTTCGAGCCCCACCCGCCCCACCACGTCTGAGCTGCGGCGGAGCCGTTGCCGGCAAGTTGTGACTCCGCTGCTCCGTCCCCGCCCGCGCCACTCATGGCGCCCAGTTCAACGGGTGGCCAGGCGACTCCAGTGCCGCTGGTCTAGCGACCACGCCTTCATTGACCCGCGATGTGGCTCACAGTACTTTGAGCGGACTTGCAGATTCATAAGTGGTACGAGAGTGTCACGCCCATCCTGAGCTACAACCGGGAGGAATCGTCATGGGACGCGCGGACGGGCGGGTAGTCCTCGTCACTGGAGCGGCACGCGGCCAGGGCCGCGCGCACGCCAGGCGACTCGCGGAAGAGGGCGCCGACATCGTGGCCATTGACGCGCTCGTGGAGTACAGCACGATCGGCTATTCGATGGCGACCAAGGAGGACCTGGAGGAGACGGCTCGCCTGGTCCGGGAAACTGGCCGGGAGGTTGTCACCGAACGAGTCGACGTCCGGGACCGGGACGGGCTGAAGGCGGCAGTCGGCCGGGCAGTCCGTCGTTTTGGGAAGATCGATGCCGCCGTGATCAACGCGGGTATCGCTCCCGCGGGCACGCCGGTGTGGGAGATTCCCGAGGCCGAGTGGGATGACGTGATCAACGTCAACCTCAAGGGAGTCTGGAACACGATTTGCGCGCTGGTGCCCTCGATGATTGACCGAGGCGCAGGCGGGTCGATCGTGATCACCGCTTCGGCCGCGGGCATCATGGCAGCGCCGAACCTCGGCGACTACAACGCGTCCAAGCACGGCGTGGTGGGACTGGGCAGAACCCTGGCCAAGGAGCTCGCCCGGCATCGCATCCGGGTCAACATCCTGGCCCCCGCCGCCGTCGGCACCGACATGATGCTGAATCCGGCGATGTTCCGGTTGTTCTGCCCCGACCTGGAGGCGCCCACCGTCGAGGACCTGCGTGAACGCTCCGCCAGGGGCAATCCGATGGGCGTTCCCTGGCTGGAGGCGGTCGACATCGCCAACGCGGCGCTGTGGCTCATCTCCGACGAAGCGCGCTACGTCACCGGGATCGTCGTCCCCCTTGATGCCGGCGCGCTCGGCTGAACCGCTACGACTCGGTCGGCTTCTTCACCGACTAGACACTAGAACCTACCCGCGTTCTGGCCGCACAATGAACGGACGGGGCTTTTGCTAATGCGATTGTTAACGGCGAGGGCGAAGATGTCGGCCGCCCTCGGTAACCTGATCGCATTTGTCGGCTGCCAACGCGTTTGGGCACCTTGGCATTGTCGGTTACTGCGTGAACTTGCGCGAACCGCAATTCCTGCTCATGCCGGCGGGGTGTCGGGCGCAACCGGCGCGTACGCCGACACCAGCTGCGAGGACAACCGGTGCGGTAGGGAAGTCCGCAGCCGCTTCCGGTGCGCCAACCGGCACTGTAACGACGACCCAGGATCACTCGTGGACGTGGGGCGTCGGCTTCGACTGGACGGCCACGGCCAACCATGCCGTCGGAGCGGGTCAGACCATGTTCCAGCAACCCAAGGACACGACGGCCAGAAATACCGACTGGGTCCAGTCGACCAGCGCCGCCACCCCGGTACCCGGGACGGCAGTGACCATCAATGACACGGCCCCGGTCGCGGACATGTACGACCTAGTTATCGTCGAGATCCTCTAACGACAACATCCAGGCAATCCACACCACACCTTGTGCCCGCCCGGCCAACGGCCTGGGCGGGCACAAGTGTTGTGCAGGGACAGCTGCGGACGGACACTCAGCCTGACCGCTGGCGCAGACTCGTAATCTGCCGGTCGTGGGTTCGAGCCTCACCCGCCCCACCTGGGTTTTTGCTGAGCGCCAGCGCGCACGCGGTGGCCGAGATGAACGCGAGCAGGGTGAGCACGTAGTAGTTGCCGGCGATCAGTTCCAGCCCGCGCCAGGTGAACTCGAGTGTCCCGTTGTTGCCCTCGTTCGGCGAGAGAAGCAGCAACCCGCGCGGCAGCAGCCGGGCCGTGGGGTCGTAGCCGCCCTGGCTGCCGATGGGCAGGGGCCACCAGCCGAACAAGCCCACCACCAGCGCGGCGCTGAGGATCCGGTAGCCGAGGCGCTGTGGCCCGTATGCGGCGAGGACAAGTGCAGGCACCACGAAGACGTAGTGGTGCGACCAGCTGATCGGGGACACCAGCAGGCCGGTCGCGCCGCACACGACCAGGCCGAGTAGCTCGTGGCCGCGCCGGCTCGCCAGTATCGCGGTGGCGAGCCCGGCGGTGCCGACGACGACCGCTGCGACCTGCCAGTACGCGTGAGCGCCGGGGCCGGCGTGGGTGAGGCGCAGTATGACGCCGTTGAGTGACTGGTTGGTCAGGTGGAAGTGTCTGCTGCCAAGCTCGGTGAACTGCTCGTGCCAGAAGACCGCGGAGGCGTGCGGCAGCAGCGCGAACCCAAGTCCCACCGTGACCGCGAAGGTCAGCGCGCCGACCGCCGCTGCCCTTGCCCGCCGGGTGCAGAGCAGGTACGGAATGAAGATCAGCGGCGTGAGCTTGATCCCCGCCGCCAGCCCGATTCCGATGCCCTTGCCCTTGAAGCGGTTCGGCAACGCGAGATCGCCCACCACCAGGGCCAGCAGCACGAGGTTGATCTGCCCGAAGAACAGCGTCATCGCGACCGGTTCGAGCCAAAGGCCCACCGCGGCGATCACGAACGACGCCGCCGCCCTGGCCAGGCCCGCGGGCCGCCCGGCGAGTCCCAGGCACAGGTACGTCACCATCGGCAGCAGCCCGATCGTGAGCACCGCCAGCCCGGCCTGCCAGGCCGCGAACGACGCACCGCTGCCCGCGGCCATCAGGAGCGCGGCGAACGGCGTGTAGATGAACGGCAGCTTCGCCGGCCCGAGCCGCAGCGCGTAGAGCATCGCCGGCTGGTGGCGCACCGCGACGCCGCCGTCCCGGTAGACGGCCGTGTCGATCTGCCGCCAGTAGTACTGCGGGTACGCATGGACAAGCAGCGCGTAACCGGCCACGGCCAGCAAGAACAGCGCGACCGCGGCCATGAGCCAGGCGGCTGGCCGTATCCGGGTCACCGCTCTGTCTCCTGCGTCGGAAACCAGTCTGGTCATGTTCGCTGACCACGATGCTAGTACGGGGTATGTGACGGCGGTGAGTTACCCGCCGTCACGCCCCCGGCCGAGCCGCCGATGATCTTCATATCACTCTCTGTAGTCAATGTCGAGCGCCCCGCATCCAAGATGTCGAGCGCCTCGCTACCAGGTGTCGAGCACCCCGCTACCAGAGGGTGACCATCTTCGCGCCGCGCGCGGACGCGGTGATGGCCGCCGCGGCCTCGCCACCGCCCGCGGGCAGTCCGAATGACACCCGGGTGAACTGCGCGGCGATCCCATGCCACAGGAGTGCGCGGCGGATCATCGGGTGATCGCCGCCGCGTATCTCGATCACGGTCACGTCGCTGACGTCACGCGCACGACCGGCGTAGGCCCAGGTGTCGGCGGGCCTGGTGATCCGGTCCGCGGTGCCGTGCGCGAGCAGCAGCCGCCGTCCGGCGAGCTGGCTGGCCGGCTCGCCGGGCGGGAGCCAGGGCGCCAGCCCGGCGACCGCGATGACGGCGGGGTGCCCGGCGGCCCGGACGGCGGCCCGCGCGCCCATGGAGTGGCCGACGAGGACGACGGGAATGTCGGGCGACCGCAGCGCTATCTCGTCGAGCACAGCGGTGAGATCGGCGACGGGAGAGGCCTGGGCGCCGTTCCAGCCGCGGACCTTGAACAGCGGGCGGCGCACGTCGATAGCGTCGCCGCCGACGGCGTTTCTGATCGCCGCCGCGATGGGGATCATGCGCAGCACCGCGAGCTGACTCGCGCTGACGGGTGCGGTGCTACGCTCCTGGCCGCCGTGCGCGACCAGCACGATTCCGCACGTTTTCTGCACTGTTGCCGCGTCTGGCACCTAATCTCCCATCCCGCGATGCGCCGTGTGCTACCAGCATGGCCGACGGCAGTGCCTGGCTCCATATCAAGGGGCCGCGTCTTTATCGCCGGACACTCTTGTCGCGGGTAATCGCGCTGGGCAAGACTTTTCCTGATCGCGTGCCCGCTTCAAGGTCGAGGTGAGGTAAGCCCGTGCCAGCAGATTCGCAGCGCATTTTTCCCGTCGATGACTTCGTGAAGGAAGGGCTGTACCCGGGGTACCGGCAAGCGTTCGGCAGCCAGCCGTTCGTGGCCGGGCCGGTGCGGCCGTTCTCCCTGGCCGACAACGAGCGCTACTGGCTGCGCGACTCGCTGCATTTCAGCGAGGGAATGGTGCCCGCGTCGATCGCGACGCTCGACGACGCGCAGACCTGGGGAGCGCAACTCGGCGCGGAGATCGTAGGGGTGCCGCCGACGCGCGGCTCGGTCAACCGGCTGGCGGGCACGCACGTCTACATCGGCACCATTGACGTGGACACGCCGTGGCAGGTGCAGGCGCGGGCGGCGCGATTCGGCCAGTACGTGTCGCCGATCCTCGCCGACTTCGACTCCTACTGGGCGATGCGGGCGGCCGAACTGACCGCCGCCTACGAGCATTTCGACAATCTCGATCTGTCCGCCATGCCGCCGGCCGAGCTGTGGACCGTGCTGAAGGACGCGTACGCCTTCCACCGGCGGGCCTGGTTCATCCACTTCGAGGTCATGTACGTGCTGACCGCGAACTACCTCGCGTTCTACGCGCTCGCCGAGGAGATCGGGCTGTCGGGATCGCAGGTGTCGGCGTTCCTCGCCGGCCAGCAGACCTTCTACGGCAGAACCGACGAGGAGCTTTGGCGGCTGGCGGGGCTCGCGCGGTCCCTGGACGTGACCGCACCCCTCACGCACAGCGATCCCGCCAGCATGCGTGCGGAGATCGCGGCACTGCCTCGCGGGAAAGCCTGGCTGTCGGAGTTCGACGCGTTCCTCGCCGTCTACGGGCAGCGCACGGAGGAGACCTGCCGGGTCGACACGCCGTCCTGGATCGAGGACCCGTCGCCCGCGCTGTACGCGATCGGCGGGTTCCTGGCCAAGCCCGCCGGCTTCGACTTCCATAACGCGCGCTCCGCCGCGATCGCCGAGCGCGACGCGCAGATCGACGAGGCACGCCGCCATGTCAACGGCGGCGACCTGCGGCGGTTCAACGAGGCGCTCGCGTCGAACCAGGCCGCGAACTTCGCCTGGTGGAACGAGGAGCACAACTACCTGATCGACAGGCGGGCGGCGATCCCGGTGCGCCGTGCGACGCTTGAGCTCGGCGCGCGCCTCGCGGCCGACGGCCGCATCGAGCGGCCCGACGACATGTTCTTCCTGTTCAAGCCGGAGCTGTTCGCCGCTATGGAATCCGGCGGAGGCACATCATGGCAGGAACTCGCCGCGATGATCCCCGACCGGCGCGCCTACTTCGAGCACTGGCGGGAACGCGGCCCGTCGCTGCCCACCATGCTCGGCACGATCCCGCACACGGTGCCCGACCCGATCATGATCGAGGTGTTCGGGCTGTCGGGTCACTTCCTCGAGACGCTGCGCGGCGACGGCAGCGGCGGTGACGGCACCGGCGAAGAGGGAACAGAGATCCGCGGCTTCCCCGCCGCGAAGGGCGTCGTCGAGGGCGTCGCCCGGGTGATCACCACGGTGACCGACCTGCACAGCGTGCTGCCGGGCGAGATCCTGGTCTGCGGCGGCACCACGACCGAGTGGACGCCGGCCTTCGGCATCATCGCGGCGTGCGTGTGCGACACCGGCGGCTCGCTGACGCACGCGGCGATCGTCAGCCGCGAGTACGGCATCCCCTGCGTGGTCGGCACCGCCGTGGCCACCCAGGTGATCAAGACAGGCGACCGGGTGCGGGTAGACGGCAGGGCCGGCACGGTGCGGGTGCTCGCGTGACCAGCGCGCACGCCGCCGTCGATATCAGCACCGAACGGGAGCGTGGTGACACTGGCCGCCCACGGCATCCTTGACCTCAGTGAACTAAGGGCGTCGCACGCCCCGCTGGTCGGCCCGAAGATGGCGCGGCTCGGTCAGCTCGCGGCGGCCGGCTGGCGGGTGCCGGACGGCTACGCGATCACGGCGGGCGCGCTTGACGGCTGGCTGCCCGCCGCGGCCCGGGCGGAGCTTGAGCGGCTGTTCACCACGGCGGCGGCCGATGACGACGGCGGCCACGACGCACGGCTGGCCGAGCCCGCCAGGCGCCTCATCGAGAGCCAGCCGCTGCCGGCCTGGCTGGAGGACGCCGTGGCGGACGCGCACGCACGGCTGGAACGGCGCGCCGGCCGCACCGCGTCCGCCGGGGTCACCGAGGCCGCGGGCGCCGCCGAGGTCGCGGGGGACGTGGAGGCCGTGGGGGCCGCCGATCAGGCGGCGCCGCTGCGTGTCGCGGTCAGGTCGTCGGCGGTGGGCGAGGACGGGCAGACGGCCAGCTTCGCCGGGCAGTACGAGACTTACCTCGGCGTGTCCGGCGTCACCGAGGTGCTGCGCCATATCAGGCGGTGCTGGGCCAGCGGATACTCGGCGCACGCGCTCGCGTACCGGCGCCGGTTCGGCGGCGCGGGGCCACTACGCGCGCATGATCTCGCGGTCGGCGTGCTCGAGCTGGTGGACGCGCGCTCCGCGGGCGTGGCGTTCACCCTCGACCCGGTCACGGGGGACCGATCCAGGCTGGTCGTCGAGGGCAACTGGGGTTTCGGCGAGTCAGTGGTCTCCGGGCACGTCTCGCCCGACCACTGGACCGTGGACCGCGCGACCTGGCGCGTGCTGACCGAGCGGTCCGGCAGGAAACAGTCCTGGGCCACCTTCAGCGCCGAGGCCGGCCGGGTGGTGCTCGAGCCGCTTCCGGCAGACCTGGCCGCCAGGCCCTGCCTGTCCGAGCAGGAGGTGCGCTACATCTGCCAGCGGGCGGCGGAGATCGAGGCGGCCGAGGGGATGCCGCAGGACGTCGAATGGGCGATCGCCCGTGACCTGGACTTCCCTGACTCTGTCTTCTTCCTCCAGCACCGCCCGGAGACGACGTGGCGGGCCGACGAGGCGACCGCCGAGCCAGACACAGCGAAGCCAGACGCAGGGAAGCCAGACGCAGCGAAACCAGACCCGGCGACGTCAAGCCAGCAGGCCTTCGACCCGGTGCAATACGCCCTGCGCAACGTCTTCAAGGTTCCCGGTACATGACACGCGAACTCCAGGTCGCGGTCGCCGCTGCCCGGGCGGGAGCCGCCGAACTCGCCGCAGCGCGCGAAAGCGACCTGCGGATCGACTACAAGGACGCGCGGGCGAACCTGGTCACGCTCGCCGACCGGCGCTCGCAGCAGGCGATTACTGACGTCATCCTCGGAGCGTTCCCGAGCGGGCACGCGATCGACGGCGAGGAGGGCGCCGCCGGCGACAAGGACGCGGCGCACACCTGGTACGTCGACCCGCTCGACGGCACCACCAACTACGCGCACGGGCTGCCGTTCTTCTGCGTTTCCGTCGCGCTGCGCACCAGCGCCACGGGAAGTACGGCCGGCGAGACGATCGCGGGCGTCGTCTATGACCCGGTCCGCGACGAGCTGTTCGCGGCGGACAAGGGCGGCGGCGCGACGCTGAACGGCCAGGCGCTGCGCGTCTCACCGATCACGAGACTCGACAGGGCGCTGGTCGTCGCGCAGGCTCAGTCCGTCGACCCGGCGGAGATCGCGGCGTACGGGCGTCTCGCGGAGCGGCTGATGTCGGTGGCGGGCGGGGTGCGCTCACTCGGCTCGCCCGCCCTCACGCTGTGCGCGATCGCGGCGGGCCGCCTCGACGCGTACTGCGAGTACGCCATGGACGCCTGGGACATCGCCGCGGGTCAGCTGATCCTCCAGGAGGTGGGCGGCATGCTGACGCTGTTCGACGGCCGCCCGCACCAGACCGCGGACCGCGCGGACGTAGCAGCAAGCAACGGGCACATCCACACCGAACTGATCAGCTCGCTGAGGGGTCTTTCATGAGCGACTACCAGTACCCGGCGGCACTGCCGGTCACCACCACCGGCGGCTGGGCCAGGCCCGGCTGGTGGGACGTCGTGGCCGACGGCGAGAAGGCCGGCCGCTTCGGCCCGGCCGACCGGCAGGAACTCCTCGACGACTACTGCCAGCTAGCCATCCACGACCAGGAATCGGCGGGCCTTGACATGCTCACCGACGGCGAGCACCGGCGGGGCGGCTGGATCGAGGGCATCACCGGCAAGATGGCCGGCCTGGCGCTGAAGCCGTCGCCGCGCAAGCTCGGCGCGATCGGCTGGGACATGCTCCCCGTCTACGAGGTGCGCGAGCCTCTCGACCAGGTCGAGTCGATCTGGGATTACACCGCCGAGTACGAGTTCCTGCGGGCTCGGACAGACCGCCGTCCCAAGATCGGCATGCCGGGTCCCTACGGCATCACCACGGAACTCGACTTCGGCCCGACCTACCGCACCCGCCGCGAATGCGCGGACGCCCTGGTGCCCGCGATCAGGAGCGACATCGAGAAACTGGTGGCGGCCGGCTGCGACTGCATCCAGATCGAGGAGCCGCTCACCCCGTCGCACGCCGCCGAGGACCGGACGCCGCAGAACCTGGTCGAGACGATCAACGCGGTCGTGGACGGGATCACCGGCTGCACTTTCATCGTGCACATCTGCTTCGGCTCGTTCCGCCGGCTGCCGTATGCGAAGCGGACCTACCGATGGCTGTTCCCCGCCCTGCTCGATGCCAACGTGCACGGGTTCAGCCTGGAGTTCGGCGCCCGCGAGATGGCCGAGATCGACCTGGTCGGCGACTGGGACCGCGAGCGCATCCTGTCCGCCGGGCTTATCGACATCAAGACGCACTACAGCGAGACGCCGCAGGACATCATCGAGCGCGTCCGCACCTGCCTGGAGTACCGCGATCCCGAACGGCTCGAGATCTCCACCGACTGCGGCCTGCGCCGTGTGCCCCGCTCGCTGGCCATCAGCAAGATGTCCGCCGCCGCCGAGGCCGCCAGGCTTCTTCGCGAGACCGGCTGATCCGGGTCACCGCGCCCGGCAGCGGGTACACCGTCCGTCAGGCGGTGCCCAGCCAGGCAGTATCCGTCAAGGCGGGCCGCGGACAGGAGAAGCGATGTCAGAGAACGTCTACTCGGTCAGCGAGATCGTCGGGACCTCGACGGTCAGCCTGGACGACGCGATCAAGGGTGCGATAGGCCGCGCCTCGAAGACGCTGCACAACCTCGACTGGTTCCAGGTCAGTGACATCCGGGGCCGGATCGAAGAGGGCGCGCGCTGCCGCTTCCAGGTGACGCTGAAGGTCGGCTTCCGGCTCGACGAGCACGAGGACTGACCACTGGCACCAGGCAACCGTTCGGGCTGAGGATTTTCTTAAGGACGAGGCCGCGCCACGTCGTCGTAGACGCGGACCGCGGCGAGCAGCCCGTCGGCTCCGCGTTCGCAGACGACGAGACCCGCCTGCGGCGCCAGGTTCCTGCGGCCCCAGCGGACGCAGTTGTATTCGAGCCCGCAGCGCGCGCCGTCGTCGGTCACCGCGCAATGCTCCAGGCGGATGCCGCCGCCGGCGCCGAACCACCCGGCGAACAGCGAGCGCAGTGCCGCCTCGCCGCGGTAGGTGAATTGCGGGCCGTCCGGCTCGCGCAGGTAGCCGTCAGGCGCAAAGGTGGCGACGATCGCCTCGGTGTCGCCCGCGTCGAGCGCGGCGAGGTAGCGGCCTGCCACGTCGCCTGGGCCGGCATCGCCTGCCGCGAGGATCGGCGGCCGGAGGTGATGCTCCCCGAAGAGCGGCCGCTGGCTGCAGTAGGTGCGGAACGTCACCGACAGCTCATCTGGTGATTGCGCGACGACCGCCACCGGCCACGCGATCTCACCGGCGCCGTCCTTGCCGTCGAGATGCGCGAGCAGCTCAACCACGGCCCGGTCGCCGGCGCGCGTGGTGGCCACGGTCTCGATCCTGATGTGCCGTGCCGCCTGCCAGGACTGGTTGTCGCTCACGAGGTGCCGCAACTGGCGGTGCCCGTGGACCTCACCGGCACGTGGATCGAAGACCACGACCCGGCCCGGCCACACGTCCTCGAGCGGGTGGGTGTCACCGCGGTTGAGCGCCGTGAAGTACTGCCCCACCGGATCGGCGCGGCCCGCGGCGCGCACCTGCTGGCGCGCGAGTTCCGCGGCGTTCGCGAATTCAGGGAACCACGGCATCTGGCACCTCTCGCTTACTCGGCTCGGCTTACTCGGCGCTGGTCCGGCGGGCCGCGGCGGCAGGCTCGCTAACCAGGATCGCTCGGATGCGCGGTCAGCGGCGTGATTTCCGTCGTCATGTACGGGTCAAGCGGCAGCGTCCGCACGATCTCCCGCATCTTCGCGCCGTCGAAGGCCTGCCACAGGCCGAGGGAGCGTCCCTGGCCGGGCAGCGCCCACAGCCGCCGCAGATGACCAGTCATGGCGAGCTCCCGTGCACGCACGGCCTCGCGGGCCTTGGCGTCGTCGACGACCTCCGCCGGGGTGCCCGCGGCGGGCGCGACGGTAAAGGTGGTGAGGAATTCCGCCACGCCCTTGCTGGCCGGCAATCCAGGGTCGTTGCCATGCGGCCCGAGCGGCGTCACCTCGTCGCTGCGCCACACCCGCAGCGGCATCGAGGCGAGCACCCGCTCGAGCGCGTCACCGTCGTCGGCGGCGAACAAGCCAAGCGAGCGCCACTCGCCCGGCTGCAGCGGCGGGCGCCACAGCCGGACCAGGTGCCCCTGCGCCGCGAGTTCGGCCGAATGCGCCGCCTCGCGCGCGCGGACGTCCGCGACCTCGGCCTCTGCGGTTCCGTCAGGCACGCGGGTGGTCATGGTGACGAGATATTCCACGGGTCCTGCCTTTCGGTTGTCCCGCTGCGGTCATTCGCGTCAGGATGCTCGCGCCGCGGACATCGCGGCGCGCAGCGCCTTCAGTGCGGCGGCGTGAATCTCGGAGAAGCTGGGGAACGGCTGGATGACGTCGCGCAGCACATCGAGTGGCACCCGGGCGCGGATGGCGAGCGTGGCCTGTTGCAGCCACTCGCCTGCCTCCGGGCCGAGGGCGTAGGCGCCGGTCAGCACCTCGCCGTCGGACAGCAGCGTCAGGAAGCCGTTGGACTGCGCGTACGCATGGGTGTAGGTGGCCGTCTTGGCCACCTCGGCAAGCCGGGCGGTCCCGCTGAACGGCGCCTCGGCGGCGCCGACCGCGGCTGCCTGCGGGTCGGTGTAGACCACGTCGGGAATCGCCTCGTAGTGCGCCTTGCGCGGCTCGCCGAGGATGTTGGACGCGACGATCTCGCCCTGGTACTCACCGACATGGGTCAGGGGGTGGATGCCCGTCACGTCGCCGATCGCCCACAGCCGCTCCGCGACGCGCAGCCGCGCGTCGACGGGGATGCCGTGCGGCGCTGCCTCGACGCCGACCGTCTCCAGGCCGATCCCCGCCACCCGGGGCCGCCGTCCGGTGGCGGCCAGCAGCCGGTCGCCGCGCAGCTCACGCCCGTCGGCGAGGACGAGGACGTAGTCATCGCCGTCAAGCCGCGCGGCGGTCACCTGCACGCCGAGGAACAGCTCGATGCCCTCGCGTCCGAGCACCTCGCCGAGCGCCTGGCCGAGCGGAGCGGGCTCGCGTGCCAGCAGATGCGGCGCGCCTTCGGCAATCGCGACCTCGCCGCCAAGACGGCGCACCGCCTGCCCCATCTCCACGCCGACCGGGCCGCCGCCGATGATCACCAGCCGCCGCGGCACCGCCTTCATGCCGGTCACCTCGCGGTTGGTCCAGACGCCTGGCAGCCCACGCAGGCCGGGGATGGGCGGAATGACCGGATCCGCGCCGGTGGCCACGACGACGTGCTCGGCCGTGTGCCGCGTCCCGTTCACCTCGACCACGCCGGTGCCGGCCAGCCGGCCGGTGCCGCGGATCAGGTCGATGCCCTTGCCGGCGAGCCACGCCTGCGCTCCGGCGTCGGAGTAGTCCGACACCATGAAGTCCCGGTAGGCCAGCGCCGCCGCGACGTCGACCTCCGCGCTTGCGGCCGCCTCCCGCGCCTGGGAGACAGCCTCGCCGGGCCGCAGCAGCGTCTTGGACGGTATGCACGCCCAGTACGAGCACTCGCCGCCCGCGAGTTCTCGCTCGACCACGGCGACGCGCAGTCCGCCCTCGGCCAGCGCCCCGGCGCAATGCTCACCGGGAGCGCCCGCCCCCATGACGATCACGTCGTAGTCGTAGCCGGTCATGCGCTTGCCGTGTCCCCGGCGGCCTCGTCCGCCATGTACTGGGCGTACCAGCCGTTGCCGTCCGGGTCGCTGAACGAGACCCACGAGCCGTAGCTCGCGCGGTCTTGGGCGGGCCCGGACACCCGGGCCTGCTCGCCGGCGTGATGGAAGACGCCGGTCCTGTCGTGGAACACCTCGCTGACCGGCGCGCCGCGGTCGGCGAGTTCGTCGCGGGCCGCGTTGACGTCCTCGACCACGAGCTGCAGCCCCTGAGCCGAACCGGGCGCCGCCGCGGTGACCCCGGTGCCGAAGATCACCGAGCACGCCGAGCCGGGCGGCGTCAGCTGCACCACGCGATAGCCGTCCTCAACGGGGAAGTCGGCGTCAAGCCGCCAGCCGAGCGCCTTGTAGAAGTCCCGTGCCCGGTCGACATCCGAAACGGGCAGCACCACAACCTCGAGTCTCATGTCCACGAACAGGTCGGTACCCGCGATGTCCCGCGTTGACGCTGACGCCGGCCGTCCAGTCGGAAACGATGGGTTACCCCACCGTGTAGGCCACCAGCTGCGGGTTGACCGCGTTGGTGTTCTTCGTCGTCGCCGGACCGCCCGCGGGGACGATGATCGTGTTGCCGGCGATCGCTATGGGGGAGTTTGTCGACGTCGGCAGCTTCTTCTGAAAGACGATCGCGCCGGTCGCCCTGTTCAGCGCGATCAGTACGCCGTTGTAGAGCGTGGTGAAGACCAGGTCGTTGGACACGGTGGCGGCACCCAGCGGCAGGGTCGGCACCCTGGTGTCCCATTCGACCTTCCCGTTGGCCAGGTTCAACGCCTCGATTTCCCCGGTCGGCTTCTGCGTCGGCAGGCCGTTGACCTGGCTCAGCTTCGTTTCCGTGAACGGCAGGTCGATCGTGGCCAGGTACACGCTGCCGTCGGCCGCCGCCATGTCGGTCAGCACGCCGCCGAGCGCCCCAGGCTCGTAGGTGTAGGGCAGCTTGATCGAGAGCTTGTGCGAAAGCAGCAGGGCCGAGTCGTTGTCGGTCCCGTCGTGTGTGCCGACCGGCGTCTTCCACAGCAGCGCGCCGGACGACGCGCCGAACGCGTAGACGTCGCCCATCTTCCCGCCGCCGACGATGGCCGGCGTGCCGTGCACCGTGGTGGCGATGGGGGAGAGCTGGATGTCCCAGTCCTTGAAGTCGTTCGGCACCGCCTGGTAGTACCAGCGCAGCTTGCCGGTGGCCGCGTCGAGGTTGACCTCGCTGTTCGTGTAGAGGTCACGCGACGGATGGCTGATCGCCTGGCCGATCGACTGATACGGGTTACCGACGCCGAACGTCACCGAGCCATCCGTGCCGACGAGCGGCGTCTCCCAGGCGCCGGCGGACCCGAGCCCGAGCGACTGCACGCCGGCCGGCTCGCCGCCGGTCACCGTGTTGAACGACCACAGCTCCTTGCCGGTCGCCGCGTCGAGCGCCAGCAGGATGCCGCCGCCAGGCCCCGAGCCGTAGGCGCTCGCCAGGTACACCCGCCCGCCGGCCACCGCGGGCTGGATCTCGAACGACCCCTGCCCGCTGTTGAGCAGGCTGGTGTCGTTCCACACCACCTTCCCGGTGGCGGCGTTCAGCGCGAACACCGCCGTCGAAGTGTCCCCGTAGACCACGCCGTCGGCGACCGCCACCCCGTCGGGCCCCGGCCCGGACTTCTCCGGGATGTTCACCGGGTACTCCCAGTCGAGCTTCCCCGTCGCCAGGCTGACCGCGTAGACGTTCGCGTCCAGGTCCTGGATATAGACCGTCCCGCCCACCACGACGGGCGCCGCGGCGAATGACCCGCTGCTGAACACGCCGAGCGCGGCGGGTCCCGACAGCTTGAACGACCACGCCTCGCGCAGCGACGCCACGTTGGACGACGAGATCGTCGACCCGGTGGCGTCCCGCGTGTTGGCCAGGTCGCCGTTGGGCTCCGCCCACGTTCCCGACGGCTTCGCCGCGCCGGGGAACGTGCTTGTCGTGCCGCCGGGCTGGCTTGAGCTACTGCACGCGGCGGCCCCGCCCGCCAGACTCGCGGCCGCGACCATCACGGCGGCTGCGCGACCGTACATGACGGCGTTCCCTCTCATTAAGATCACCTTCTGCTCCCTGGCTTCATGGTGTCCGCTGCCACCCGTAAGACGTCCGCGACCGCCCAAAAAATCTGATATCACAATGATAGCTCGGAACTCGCCGCCGTCAACGCCTTATCAGCGATTGACTCACCGGCGGCACCCCGCTACGGTCACCAGCGGATCACCCGCGTCACCGCGTCACAGCCTCGATCGCGCGAAGGGACCGTCATGGCCGATCTTTCCGAGTTCGCAGCGCAGCTCCTGAGCGGCGACATCGAGGTCATCGACCTCACCGCGCCGTTGCACGCGAGCACGCCGATCCTGCAGCTGCCGCCCCAGTGGGGCCAGACGCAGCCGTTCCAGCTCGAGGAGATCAGCCGCTACGACGACCGCGGCCCCGCCTGGTACTGGAACAACATCCGCACCGGCGAGCACACCGGCACCCATCTGGACGCGCCGAACCACTGGGTCACCGGCAAGGACAGGGAAGACGTCGCGCAGATCCCTCCCCAGCGGCTGATCGGCACCGCCGTCGTCATCGACAAGACAGCCGAGGCCGGCGCCAACCCCGACTTCCTGCTCGACGTCCCCGACCTGGAGGCCTGGCAGGCAGAGCACGGCGCGCTGCCCGAGGGTGGCTGGCTGCTGTTCCGCACCGGCTGGTCGTCGCGCGGCGAGGACCCGGAGGCGTTCGCCAACGCCGACGAGGACGGCCCGCATACGCCAGGCGTCAGCCCGGCCGCGGCGAGCTACCTGGCCGCGACCGGCCTGCTCGGCTTCGGCGTGGAGACCGTCGGCACCGACGCGGGCCAGGCGTTCGGCTTCACCCCGGCGTTCCCCTGCCACGAGGCGGTGCTCGGCGCGGGCAAGTACGGCCTCACCCAGCTGCGCAACCTGGACCGGCTGCCGGTCACCGGCGCGATCGTGATCGCGGCGCCGCTGCCGATCGCGGGTGGCTCAGGATCCCCGGCGAGAGTGCTGGCCCTGGTAGCACGATGACGGACGGCACGGTCGCGCACTGGATCGGCACCGCGCTCGCCCGCGACGCCGGCGTCCGCACCGTGTTCGGCGTCGTCGGCAGCGGCAACTTCCACGTCACCAACGCGCTCACCGCGGCGGGCGCCAGGTTCGTCGCCGCCAGGCACGAGGGCGGCGCCGCGGTGATGGCGGACGCCTACGCGCGGGTCAGCGGCGAGGTCGGCGTGCTGACCGTGCACCAGGGCCCCGGCCTGACCAACGCGCTGACCGGGCTCACCGAGGCGGCCAAGTCGCGCACCCCGCTGCTCCTGCTGGCCGCCGAGGCGACCGCACCGGCCAGCAACTTCTACATCGACCAGGCCGCGCTCGCCGCCGCGATCGGCGTCATACCGGACCGGGTCACCGCCGCCTCGACCGTCCGCAACGACCTGCGCCGCGCCTACCGCACCGCGCTCATCGAGCGCCGCACCGTCCTGCTCAGCCTCCCGCTCGACGTCCAGGCGCAGCCGTTCACCGACGTCACGATGCCGCCCATCAGGATCTGGCCCCGCCTCAGCCCCGCCGCGCACACGGTCACCGCTCTCGCCGACGCCCTCACCTCAGCCGAGCGCCCGGTGTTCCTGGCCGGCCGGGGCGCTCGCCAGGCAAAGCAAGACCTAAAACTCTTGTCCGAACGGGTTGGGGCCCTCCTGGCCACCTCCGCGGTCTCCAGGGGCCTGTTCCGCGAAGAGCCGTTCAGCCTCGACGTGAGCGGCGGCTTTGCCACCCCCGTGGCGGCCGAACTGATCGCGGCCGCCGACCTGGTCGTCGCCTGGGGCTGCTCGCTGAGCATGTGGACCACCAGGCACGGAGCCCTGATCGGCAAGGACGCGACCGTCATCCAGGTGGACGCGAACCCGGCCGCGCTCGGCGTGCAGCACCGCATCGACCTCGGCATCCCGAGTGACGTCGCCACCGCCGCCCGCGCCGTCACCGCCGAACTGGACCGCAGGGGCCAGCAGGCGTCCCAGGGCTACCGCACAGCCGAGGTGGCCGCCCGCCTCGCCGCCGAGGGCCGCTGGCGCGACGTCCCGTTCGAACCGGAGCGCGAAGACGGCAGGATCGACCCGCGCACCTTGACCATCGCCCTCGATGACCTGCTCCCCGCGCAGCGCACGCTGGCCACCGACTCGGGAAACTTCATGGGCTACCCGGCGATGTTCCTCGCCGTCCCCGACGAGCACGGCATGGTGTTCACCCAGGCGTTCCAGTCGGTCGGCCTCGGCCTGGCCACCGCGATCGGCGCCGCGATCGCCCGGCCGGACCGGCTCACCGTCGCGGCCCTGGGCGACGGCGGCGCCCTGATGGCCGCGAGCGAACTGGAGACGGTGATCCGCCTCGGCCTGCGCGACATGCTCGTCGTCGTCTACGACGACGAGGCCTACAGCGCCGAGGTGCATCACTTCGGCCCGCACGGCGACTCGCTCGCCAACGTGACCTTCCCGCCCGCCGACCTGGCCGCGATCGCCCGCGGCTACGGCTACGCGGCTGTCACGGTCCGCGAGCCGGCCGACCTGGAGGCCGTCGGGGCCTGGCTGGCCGGCCCTCGCGACCGGCCCATGCTCATCGACGCGAAGGTCACACGGGGCAAGCCGTCCTGGTGGCTAGAGGAAGCCTTCCGCGGTCACTGACCCCAGCCCTTCATCAGCCCCAGGACGCTGCCCTCACCACAGCTCGGGGAAGTCGCCGAAGAGGTGGCTGGCTACCTCCGGTGCCGGCTGGGCTGTCGGCTCGTCCAGCCGCTCGAAGGCGCCACGGTAGAAGATGAGCGGCGGGAGCCCCTCGGCGTGGAACTCCTCGACGCGCGCGACGATGATCACGTGGTCGCCCGCGCCGTGCACGTCCTGCGCGGTGCACCAAAAGTACGAGGAGCACCCCGCCAGGTGCGGGACGCCATCGCGCACCTCCCAGCGGACCTTCGCCTCGGGGTTGGGCCGCCCGGCGAAGTGCATCGCGAGGTCGCGCTGCCCATGGTGCAGCACGTTCACCGCGAACGCCGAGCCTGGCCGCAGCGTCGCGGCGGCCCGGGTCTGCCGGCCGAGCGAGACAAGCACCAGCGGCGGGTCGAGCGACACCGAGGTGAACGAGTTGACGGTCGTCCCGCGCAGTTCGCCGTCGGCGGCCTCGTAGGTCACCACGGTGACGCCGGTGGCGAAGTGCCCGAAGGCCCGTCGCAGTTCCACCGGGCCGACGGCGGCGGGCCGGTGCTCCTGTGGCGACGGGAAGGCCATGCCACCGATGTTAGTGGCCGGGGTCAGTCCCGGCGCGAGACGGACCGCAGCGCAGTGGCACGCCATTCGCGCGGCGTCTCCCCGAACGACCGGCGGAACAGCCGGGAGAAGTACGCCTGGTCACGGTACCCCCAGCGGGCCGCGATGTCGCCGATCGGCAGGTCGCGCAGGGCGGGGTCGGCCAGGTCGCGGCGGCAGCCGGTGAGCCGCCGCTCCCTGATCCAGCCGGTGACCGTCGTCCCCTGCTCGGCGAACACCGCCTGCAGGTGCCGCGAGGACAGGTGGTGCGCACGCGCGATGCTCGCGGTATCGAGCCCAGGCTCCTGCAGGCGACGGCCGATGTAGTCGGTGATCTTCATGAAGGAAAGCACCGAACGGGGGAGTGGTGACTCAGACACCGCCTCGCACAGCGCGGTGGCGAACAGGTCGATCAGGTTGCGCGCCACCCGGGCGCCGAGCGGTCCCCACAGCAGGCTGTCGTCGGTGGTCACGGCGGCCACGAACGGGGAAAGCCGGGACCCGAACCGGCTGACGGCCGGCACCGGCCTGCCGAGCACAGTGCGCAGCGCCGCCTCGGGCAAGTCGACGAAGGACTGCGGGAACCTCATCGAGAACGTCGAGAAGTCGCCGCGGAACTCCCAGCTGTACGGGTCTGCGCCGCTGGTGACCACGAAGTCGCCGGCGCGTAGTGCCGACGCCAGCCCGTGCTGGCGGAACAGCGACGACCCGCGCAGCTGGAAATGCACCACGTAATAGGGTGCCGCCGGCGCCTTGACGTGCTCGGCGGTCCTGCTGACGATGTGCTCGCTCGCCTCGATCTCGATCACGTTCGCCGCCACCTGGTCGAGCAAGATGCGGTGCAGCCGACCGGAGAACCCGCTGCCGTCCCGCGCGGCCTCAATCCGGTGGAACGGCGGCTCGACCCCGGCCAGTAGCTCATGCCACTCCTGCGGGTCATGAGCCGTCCCGCGGATCTCGGTGAATTCCCCGCTCACCGCGTCCCCCTATGTCCGGCCATAGCCGCAGACTATGTCGCTTGCACCCGCGGCCAGTGACAGAACGCCCTCGGCATGATGCGCTGTCCCCAAGCGGCCGCGGCGATCGCGTGGCGCGCGCCGGCGATGGAACGAGGGGATAGATGACCGAGGACGCGCTACCAGAGGAATTCGTCAACACCTGGCTGCAGGGCCCATTCGCGCCTGCCGACCAGGAGGTGACCGCCTACGACCTCGAGGTCACCGGGAAGATCCCCGCGGAGCTCGAGGACGGCCGGCTGCTCCGCGTCGGGCCGAACCCGGTCGACCAGCGGAACCCGGTGACCTACAACTGGTTCACCGGCAACGGCATGCTGCACGGCGTGCGGATCCGCGACGGCAAGGCCGAGTGGTACCGCAGCAGGTTGGTCCGCGACGACGAGGTGGCCAGGTCCCGGGGCCTGCCCCGGCTGCCAGGGCCCGAGCAGCTCGGTGGCGGCGCCCAGTACGTCGCCGACAACATCGTCAACACGCACACCTTCGCGCACGCGGGCAAGACCTGGGCGTTCGCGGAGGCGGGCGTGCTGCCCGTGGAGCTGTCCTACGAGCTGGAGTGCCTGGCCAAGAGCGACTTCGCCGGCACGCTCAACGGCTCCTGGACCGGGCACCCGCACCGCGATCCCCGGTCAGGCGAACTGCACGGCATGAGCTACTACCACGGCTGGCAGCACGTCTCCTACCAGGTGGTCGACACGACGGGGAAGGTGCGGCGCACCGTCGACGTGCCGACGCCCGGCCGCCCCGTGGTGCACGACTTCGCGCTCACCCAGCGGTACGCGGTCTTCCTCGACGGGCCGGTCAACTACGCCGATGAGCTGCTCAGGGCGGGCTACGACTTCCCGTTCCTGTGGGACTTCGAGTACCCGACCCGCTGGGTACTGATCCCGCGCGACGGCACGGCGGGCGAGCCCGTCTCTGTGGAGCCCATCTCTGTCGAGGTGGAACGCTGGGCGGTGTTCCACATCCTCGGCGCCTACGACCGCCCGGACGGCCAGGTGGCGCTGGTCGGCGCCAGCTACGACCAGCTGTTCGTCACCGACCACACCGGGCCAGGGGAGAAGCCGGGCACGCTGAACCTATTCCTCATCGACCCGAAGACCGGCAGGACCAAGGTGGAGATCCTCGACGACCAGCCGCAGGAAATGCCGCGCATGGACGACAGGATCACCGGCGACAAGTTCAGGTACGGCTACTTCAGCAGCCGCGACCAGGGCATCTCCACGCTGATCAAGCGGGACTTCGACGCGCCAGCCAAGGAGACCTACGCCTACGGCCCCGGCCGGTTCGGCATGGAGGCGGTGTTCGTGCCGCGCACGCCGGACGCGGCGGAGGACGATGGCTGGCTGATGACCTACGTCACCGACATGACCACCCGCACCGCCGACGTGGTGATCCTGCACGCGCAGGACCTGGCCGCCGGGCCGGTGGCCAGCATTCACATTCCGCACCGGGTGCCCATCGGCTTCCACGGCAACTGGATTCCCGACTCAGAACTGGAGGAACAGCGGGCACGGCTGGGCTAGACACGTCACTGTGCTGCCAATTTATGGCCGGAAGCGTATCTGAATCACGCGTTCACCGTGCGTAGTCCTGTCGCCAGGTTTTCGATGCCCGCCTAATTGCTGTGCGCCCGGCATGCCTTTAATCTCCCGATATGGGACTGCACCTGGGCTGGATTCCCAACGAGCCGGGGCTGCGCTCTCGCGCGTACGATCGCGCGGCGCCGCCTGAGCCCGAGCCCGATCCGGCGAAGGTAGCGGCGCTGGCCGCCGCCCAGCACGCCCGCGGCATGTGGGCGCGGCTGCTGATCGTCACCGGACTGTTCGCGGTGGTGCTCTTCGGCCCCCTCGCCGCGCTCGCCCACGCCCGGTGGGCGTGGGGTGCGGCGGGCGGGCTCGCGCTGTGCTGCTGGCTGCCGGTGGTGCTGCTTGGCGCGAAGCGCCGGCGCGCCGAGACGCACCTGCGGGAGGAGATGCAACGGGGCGCGTGGCTGCACGCGACAGAACTGGAGGAGTACGAGGAGGGCAAGGCGCTGTGGGCGCGCTCCGAGGAGGAGCGGATCGCCACCGCGCCGCGCTGGCTCCAGGTGGCCGCGCACGAGGACATGAGCAGGCTCGACGTCTTCGGCGGCACCGTGCCGGGACGGCAGAACATGGTGACAGGACTGGGCTGGGAACTGCTCGCGGAACGCGCCGTCATCGTACTCGACCTGTCACAGGACCGGGTGGCGGACGGGCTGCTCGCGGCCGCCGCGCGGGCCGGAATCTCCTGGCAGGATTACCAGCTGCCCAGGGACCTGAACGCGACGCCGCTGCTCGCCGGGCTTGGCAGGGAGCAGATCGCGTCGCTGATCGTCGAGGTAGTGCACGCCGATGACGCGGGCGCGACCGCGGCGGGGCGTGCCACCGACCTGATGATCCTCAGGAAGGTCATCGGCGTGCTCGGCGACGACGTCTCCATGGTCCGGCTGCACGCCGCGCTCGGCCTGCTGCTGTCCGGCGGCGAGGACCGCCAGGACCCGGCGGCGGTGCTCGCGCTGACTGAGGACGAGCGGGCCGGCCTGCGCGGCCTGTTCGGCGCCGGATTCCTGCATCAGGTGGCGGGCAACCTGGTCACGCTCGCCGCGGTCGTCGAGCCGCTCAGCGGGGTGGGCGCCGAATCGGGGCCGCGCCAGCCGTCCCGGCTGACCTGCCTGTCGCTGGCCGACGGGCCGCGGGACGTGGCGGCCGACCTGACCGCGGCCCTCGTCGTCCAGTGGGTCACCCGCGCCGTCGCGGAAAACGGCGGCACCGGCGACAGCACCGGCGGTGCCGGGTTCCGGCCGGCGGTGATCCTGGCCGGCGCCGACGAGCAGTCCGTCAGGCACCTGGCGCGGCTGACCGCGATGTGCGAGCGGTACGACATCCCGCTGGTGCGCGCCTTCTCCCGGCTGACCGAGGAGTCGGCGAGGCATCTCGACACCAGGCACACGGCTTTCCTGCGGCTTGCCACCAGGCCGGAGGCGCTGCGCGCGGCCGAGCACATCGGGCTCGAGCGGCGCTTCGTCGCCGGGCGGTTCTCGCACCGGCACAGCGTCAGCCGGTCGCGGACCCGCACCACGGGCGAGTCGGTCACGCACACCACCGGCCGCACCGAGGGTGAGGCGGTGACGCACACGACGGGCACCACGTCCGGGCAGGCGTACTCCGAGGCAGAGGTGCCGCGGCAGCAGCAGCAGGTCAACGTGCACATCGAGGACCACAGGCCGCGCGAGGACAATCGTTCGCACGAGGACCGGCGCGGCGACCGGGCGCAGGAGCCAGAACCGCGGACGGCGGCCGGCGAGCGCGAGCCGTCCCGCAACGGGTCGGGCGGCGCGAACCGCGGCGGAGGCGGCGCGAGCCGCGGCGGGGGCAGCGGAGGCGGCGCCAGAAACGGCGGCGGGGTGCGGGTGGTCGGCGAGCGCGGCGGCGGCGGCAGGCCGCAGACAGACATCATGAAGACCCATACCAAGTTCAGCGCGCAACACGAGAGCGAGGCCAAGACCCAGTCCTGGGCAAGGACCGAGGAGACCAGCCACACCTCGACGACATCGCAGTCGCGCACCGACGGGGTAAGCGTCGGCGACGAGATCGGCTACGAGCTCGTCTATGACCACAAGGTCCACCCGGAGACGCTGATGGCGCTGCCCGAGGACCAGATGCTCGCGCCGCACATAGTCGAGTCGCGCGCGGTAACCGGCCCGGCCGGGAGCACCCCGGTGACCGCCGGCGACACCAACAGCAAGATGGTCGCGCTCGTCATCGACCCGGCGATCGTCGGCACCGAGCAGGTCGCCCCGGTCCGGCCGGGCGAGATCCCGGTGTTCGAGCCGCCGGTCCCCGCGGTCTCCGGGCACGTGCCCGACTTCAAGGGCGTGGCGAAGCCCGCGCTCCGCTCGGGCGACTGATCGTCCACACCGAGCGCGGGTGCGGGGCACGGGCCAAAACCCGGGCGCCGAGCCTGTGCCCTGGCATCTGGAGCGGCCGGTGGCCGCGGCGCATAGTGGGTCTCATGGATGGTGTCACGGCCACGCTCAACTACCTGCGCCCAGGATCGCGGCGTAACAGGCTCTATGTCGCGCCCGGCGGCCACCTGACCACTACCGAGTACGCGCCGACTACGGTCACCATCGGCAACGGCCGGCCGTACGTCGCCGACTTCGGCCTCGACCGCAGCGGCTTCACGCTGCTGCGCCACCGCAGCGCGGTCGCCGACCTCGGCGACCAGGCGCAGCTCGACACGGCGTACACCGCCGAAGTCCTGGATCTTGTCAAGCAGGCGATGGGCGCCGACGAGGTGGTGCCGATCGGCTGGGTGATCCGCCGCGCGAACCGGCCGCTTGACGGCGCGCAGCCGCCGGCCTCCGACGTGCACGTCGACATGCACCCGGGCCGGGCGCACGGCCGGATGTCCGCCGCGTCGCCGCGCGGCGAGCCGTACCGGCGGGCGGTCATGACCTCGCTGTGGCGCGCGTTCAGCCCGCCGCCGCAGGACTGGCCGCTGGCGCTGCTTGACTACCGGTCGGTGGACGACGCCGAGGGCGAGCCCAACCTGCTGCTGTTCGTGGACCGGCTGCCAGACCCGGACAACGTGCCGGACATCGAGGACCCCGATTCGATGCCCGCCGGGTCGATCTTCGCCCACCAGCCGGGGCACCGCTGGTGGTTTTTCCCCGACCTGAGCGCGGACGAGGCGCTGCTGTTCAAGCTGCACGACTCCGACCACAGCGTCGCCTGGCGCGCGCCGCACACCGCGTTCGAGGCGCCGTACGCCGCCCAGGCGAACCCGCGTGAATCGGTCGAGTTCCGCACGATCGCGTTCTTCTACTAACCGAGACGAAATCGAGGCACCGTGACCGAGCAGCTACCGCCGGACGTGATCGCACAGCTCACCGCGTTGGACCCGGAGATCACCCCGGAACTGGTGGCGTCGAGCTGGGCAATCCTGCGGCCGTTCCACGAGAAGAACGGCTACACCGCGCCGAAGATCGCCCGCGACCTGCGCTACGGCGACCACGAACGGCACCGCCTTGACGTGCACACCTCAGGCGAGGCGGCGAACGCGCCGGTCTTCGTCTTCGTGCACGGCGGCGGCTTCATCGGCGGCGACAAGCACGTGCCAGGCAGCCCGGCCTACGACTTCCTCGGCGCCTTGGCCGTCCGCAACGGCTGGGCCGGCGTGACGATCACCTACCGGCTCGCCCCGGAGCACACCTGGCCGTCGGGCGCGCAGGACGTGGCCAACGCCATCGCCTGGGTCAGGGACAGCATCGCGGATTACGGCGGTGACCCGGACCGGATCGTGGTCGCGGGCAACTCGGCGGGCGCGGTGCACGTCGCCTCCTACGTCACCGGCCAGGGCGGCGGCTCGCTCGACGGCGTGCGCGGCGCGGCCATCCTGTCCGGCTTCTACCAGGTGGCACTCGACGAGCGCAGCGATCTCGAGCGCGCCTACTACGGCGACACCCCGGCGCAGGATGTCGCGACGCTCGACGGCCTGGTCGGCGCGGACATCCCGCTGCTGTTCAGCGTTGCGGAACGCGACCCGCTGTTCTTCCAGACACAGGCCGCCCGGCTGGCCGCTGCCTGGTTCGCCGCCCACCAGGTCACGCCCAACCTGGTCTGGGTACCCGGGCACAACCACATCTCCGGGATCGGCTCGGTCGGCGTGGACGACGCCGCGCTCGGCGCGGCCCTCGCCCGCTTCGTCAACCGCGTCACCGCATAGCACCGCACAAGACCGCCAGCGCCAGCCAGAGGGAGACCGCGTCATGCCCCGTCCCAAGATCCCCGTCGAGGACCGCCTGGAGATCCAGGAGCTTTTCGCCTACTACGCCTGGGGCCTGAACACCGGCGACGAGGCGCAGGTGCTGAGTTGCTTCACCGAGGACGCGAGCTTCGAGCACCAGCCGCAGGGCATCTTCCACGGCCACGAGCAGATCAAGATCCTGCTCAGCCACCTGTGGTACGACAAGCCCGGCTGGTTCATCGGCCGTCAGCACCTGGCCTGCCACTTCATCCTCACGCCGCTCAGCGAGCAGGAGATGCACGTCAAGGCGTACTCCACGCTCGTGCAGTACCAGGTGGACTACAAGCGCAACTTCGTCTTCGGCCTCGCCAACTGGGACAACGTGCTCACCAAGGCGTCCGGCGAGTGGCTGTTCAAATCCATGCGCATCCACAAGTGGATGGGCGAGGACGTGCCCTGGGTGGGCGACGACTGCGCCAAGATCACCGCCCCCACCGGCCCGCTGACCCGAAAAATGGAGAGTTAGCGGGCAGGCGGCAGCAGCCGGCGGCGGTTCGTGCCGTCGGCTTCGGGGGTGCTGCTGGCTAGGCGGGCTGGCTGGGGCCGGTCTCGTCTGGTTCGGGGCGTTTGCAGAGGGTGACCTCGTAGCCGAGGCTGGCGAGCTTGCCGACGTGGTGGCTGACCTGGCGGGCGGTGTCGCGCTGGCGTTCGTAGTAGTCCGGGCCGAGGTCCTGGTAGCGGCTGCCGGGCCTGGACAGCAGGGCGTGGTAGACGCGCATCTGGGTGTTGCCGGTGGCGACGCAGGCTTTGGCCTTGCCGCGCCTGCGGGCCAGGCGCCGGTGCCGGGCGCCCTCGCGGGTGTCGGTCTTGCCGGCCGCGACGGCGGTCTCACCGGTGATGGCGCCGAGGTAGCGGTTGCCGTGCTTGCGCCGGGCGGGGCCGGCGCGCTTGCCGGACTGGTGCTCCAGCGGGGTGCGGCCGGCCCAGGAGGCCAGGTGGCCGGGGGTGGGGAACCTGCTCATGTCGACGCCGGTCTCGGCGATGGCGTCCTGGGCGGCGCGCCTGCCCCAGCCGGGCATCGACTCGGCCTGCTGGAGCTGCTCCTCATACGGGGCCAGCAGCCGCTCGATCACCTGCGACAGTCGGGCGATCTCCTCGTTGATCCGGTCGATGCGCTCCAGCATGACCCTCAGCAAGGCGGCGAGCTCGGGGGTGAGGAACTCCGCGCCTTCCAGGGCCTGCTCCAGCTCGCCGATCTTGCGGCGGGCGCGGGCGCGGGCCAGCTGGGCAAGGGCCTTAGGGTCGCGCTGGCCGGCGATCAGCTGGTCCATGATGTCCCGGCCGGTGACCCCGTGCAGGTCGGTGAGAACCGAGGACAGCTTGACCGCGGCCGATTCCAGCAGCTTCTCGGCGCGGTTCTTCTCCCGGGTCCGGTCCTCGGTCAGGTCGCGGCGGTAGCGGGTGTGCTCCCGGATGATGCGGAACTCCGGGGTGGCCACGAAACAGGAGGTGACGGTGCCGCGCTCGAAGCAGGCGGCCAGCCAGGCCGAGTCCGACGGGTCCCGCTTGGGCCGCCCGGGCAGGTTCCTGACCTGTTTCGGGTCGGCGAGCACGCATTCGAGGCCCTCGGCCTCCAGCCGGTAGAAGATCGGCTTCCAGTAGTCACCCGTTGCCTCCATCACCACGGCGGGGACCTGCCAGCAGCGCAGCCAGTCCGCCAGCGCCAGCACCTCCCGCTTCGTGGTGCCGAACATGCGGGTCTCGGCGGCCCGCCGGGACGGATCCCGGTCCGACGGCACCCGGATCGTCGCCGCCATCTGGGCCTTGCCGATGTCGATGCCGCATACCCGGTCGCGGTAGAGCGGCTCGCCGGTCACCTCTTCCACGCGTCCTCCGCTATCTGCGCTAGCCTGCGTCAGCGGCACCGCCCGGGGAACCGGGGGCGTGCGGAAGAATCTGACCCGCGTGCTCGAAGCGACAGTGAACAGCCCCTAGGGTGACCGGCTCCCAGCACCAGACTGATCCGCGGCCTCAGCCAGGCCAGAGAGAAAACGGCGTCACGGGCGGTACCACCGCCATTTTTCACCCCGGTACGGCGCCGCGCAGCGATACAGGGACTGATCTGAAAACCGGCCATGCGAGTACCGGCCGGCAAAAGCCCGGCAGTAGCCGGCCCAACGGTACTCATACCAGCCAAAGGGGACCCGCATGAAGATCCAGGCCGCCGTCGCCTGGGAGGCTGGCGCCACGCTGTCCATCGAGGAGTTCGACCTCGACGAGCCGCGCGATGACGAGATCCTGGTCAAGGTCGAGGCCGTGGGCGTCTGCCACACCGACGACAACGCCAGGCTCGGCCGGCTGCCCGTGGTGTTCCCGATCATCCTCGGCCACGAGGGCGCCGGCCTGGTGGAGCGGACTGGCAGGAACGTCGCCAAGGTCAAGCCGGGGGACCGGGTGCTGTTCACCCCGGACTACTGCGGCAAGTGCGAGCAGTGCGTGCTCGGCGGCACGCCGTACTGCGACCAGGTCGTCCCCGTCACGTTCATCGGCACCCGCCCCGACGGCTCGCCCCGTGCTCACCAGGACGGCAAGCCGGTGCGCGCCTCGTTCTTCGGCCAGTCGAGCTTCGCCACGCATTCGCTGGTCACCGAGCGGAACATCGTCCCGGTCCAGGAGGGTGCCCCACTGCACTACCTAGCCGGCTTCACCTGCGGCGTGCAGACCGGCGCGGGCGCGATCCTGAACGCGATGCCGGTGCACACCGCGAGCAGGGTGGCCATCTGGGGCACCGGCGCGGTCGGCCTCGCCGCGGTGATGGCCGCCAAGGCGTCCGGCGCGGCGGAGATCGTCGCGCTTGACCGGGTGGGTCACCGGCTCGCCCTCGCCGCCGAGCTCGGCGCGACCGCCGCCATCGACACCAGCGGCCAGGACCTTGCCGACGTGGCCACCGCGGTGGTCAAGCTGACCGGCCGGGGCGCCGACGTGGCCCTGGACACCACCGGCAACCCGTTGGTGATCCTCGCCGCGGTCCAGTCGCTGGCCACGCACGGCACCGCCTCGGTGATCACCAGCATCGGCGCGCCGGTCACCCTGTCGCCAGGCGAGCTGCTGCTGAAGGGCCGCCAGCTGCGCGGCACGATGGGCGGGCACATCAACCCGACGGTGTTCATACCGAGGCTTCTCGACCTGCACGCCAAGGGCAGGTTCCCCGTCGACCGCCTCGTCAAGAACTACCCGTTCGCCGAGGTCAACCAGGCGATCGCGGACTCGCTTTCGGGCGAAACGATCAAGCCGGTGCTCTGTCTGCCCGGGGGATGACCCCCGTACCCCCCACGGCTTCGGGGAATAACGAATCTAGCTGACGCGTCATGTAGCATGACATCCCGTTACTCGTCTTCATTAACGGAGGAAACGCGTTGGCTAAGCCCGTGCTGCGTATCGTCATCGGCTCCACCAGGCCAGGCCGCATCGGCCCGTCAGTGGCGACCTGGATCGCCGAGCGCGCCAGGGAACACGGCGGCTTCGACGTCCAGGTGACCGACCTGGCCGAGCTGAACCTGCCGCTGTACGACGAGCCCAACCACCCGCGGCTGCGCCAGTACGTCAACCAGCACACCAAGGACTGGTCCGCGCTTGCCGGCGCTTCCGACGCGTTCATCTTCGTCACGCCCGAGTACAACCACGGCTTCAACGCGGCGCTGAAGAACGCGATCGACTACCTGTACCACGAGTGGCACCACAAGGCGGCCGGCATCGTCAGCTACGGTGGCGTCTCGGCGGGCACCCGCGCCACGCAGATGCTCAAGCAGGTGCTGACCGCGCTGAAGGTCATGCCGGTGCCCGAGGCGGTGAACATCCCGTTCGTCTTCCAGCACCTGGATGAGGACAAGCGCTTCAAGTCGACCGAGCTGATCGACGCCTCCGCGGTCGCGATGCTCGACGAACTGCAGCGCTGGACCGAATCCCTCGCCACGCTGCGGGCGAAGAATAAGTAACTACCGGCTGACTCCGGTCATCCCCATGTGTTTCCCATGATCCCCTCCACGGGAAGCGGTTTAGCATTTCTGCAACCGTTTCCCTACATACCGTATTCTTACGAATTGCGACAGTCAAGTCACTTTACGTAAGATGACCCGCCTGTGCACAATGGGTACGTGCACGGTCACCCACAGGCGGCGGTTCTCGGGATCGACCTCGGGACCAGCGGCGTCAAGGTCCTAGCGGCCTGCGGGGACGGCCGCGTTCTCGGCCGTGCGGCTGCCGCCTACCAGGTGCGGGTGCCCGCCGCCGGCCGGGCGGAGACCGAGCCGGAGGACTGGTGGGCGGCCACTCGGACCGCCGTGCACGCGGCGCTCGCCGAAGCCGCCGCCGATGCGGGCCGCGTTACCGTCACCGGCCTCGCCGTCGCCGGCCAGATGCACGGCGTGGTCCTGGTGGACGACCGCGGCGCCGCGCTGCGCCCGGCGATCCTCTGGCTCGACCAGCGCGCCGCGGCTGAGGCGGCGGGCTACGCGGACCTGCCGTGTGACTACACCGCCGTCCTCGGCAACCGCCCGTCGCCCGGCATGGCCGGACCAATGCTGTGCTGGCTGGCCGCCCATGAACCGCACACGCTGCGCGCCTCCTGGTGGGCGCTGCAGCCAAAGGACTGGCTGCGCCTGCGGCTGACCGGCCGCGTCGCGACCGACCCCACCGACGCATCGGGCACCCTGCTGTTCGACCTGGACCGCGACGACTGGGCAGTCGACCTCGTCAAGCTCCTCGGCCTGCCAAGGGAACTGCTCCCGCCGGTCCTGCCGTCGACCGCCGTCGCCGGCCCGCTGCTGTCCGGCCCCGCCGCGGACCTCGGCCTACCGCAGGGCATTCCGGTAACAGTCGGCGCGGCCGGCACGGCGGCGGCATTGCACGCCGCCCGCCTCAGCGAAGGCCAGGCCATGCTCACCCTGGGCAGCGGCGCCCAGTGGGCAGTCAACGAAACGAATCCAGACCTCCGCCCCGCGGACACCACCAACCTGTTCCGCGCGGTAGGCGACGCCTGCTACCGCGCGGCCCCGGTGCAGAACGTCGGCGTCACCCTCAACTGGGTCCGCAACCTCTTCGGCGCCACCTGGGACGAGCTCTACGACACCGCGGCCCGCCCGAGCCGCCGGGCCGCACCCGTCTTCGACCCCTGCCTAACCCCCGAGCGCTGGCAGCACGGAGCCACCGCCGCCTGGACCGGCCTCAACCTCGCCCATGACAGGGAAGACCTGATGCGCGCCGCCCTGGACGGCGTGGCGACCCTGCTCAGGCAGCGCCTAGACGACCTGCGCGACGCGGGCCACCACCCAGCCCAGGCAATACTCGGCGGCGCCGGCACAACCCACCGAGCCTGGCGCACTCTCCTCGAGGAAACCCTCGCCCTCCCGCTAACCCCGGCCCCCACCACCTGGCTAACCCCCGCCGGCGCCGCCCGCCTAGCCGCCGCCACGTAGGCCCAGCATTCATGATCACAATCACTCGGCATCGTCGGTGAACAGGTAGTGCAGGAACCGCTCGGGGTTGCCGAGGAACGTCCGCCACGACTGCACCACCTCGAGCTCCTCCCAGCGGGCAGGCCGGATCCCCCACTCCCCAAGCTCGAAGATCGTCGCCCCGGGCACCGCGGCGACGATGGGGGAGTGCGTGGCAACCACCACCTGTGAGTCGGCCTCCGCCAGGTCGTGCAGCAGCGCGACCAGGCTCAGGCAGGAGACGAAGGAAAGCGGCGCGTCCGGCTCGTCCATCAGGTAGAACCCGCGCTGGTTGACCCGGGTGCGCAGGATCTCGAGGAACCCCTGCCCGTGGCTGAGCTCGTGGAAGCGATCGCGCGACTTCCCCGGATTCTGCTCCAGGTAGGTATAAAGCGAGTGCATGGTGTCCGCGCGCAGGAAGTACGCCCACGCGGACCGCCCGCCGAAGCCGAGCTCGGTATAGAGCCGCTGCCCGGCGTGCGGCTCGCTGTCCCGCACCCGGACCGTCGGCGCCAGCACCGACCCGCCCTGCGGGTTGAGCCCGTACGCCTCGGCGAGTATCTCCACGACCGTGGACTTCCCGGACCCGTTCTCGCCGACAAGCACCGTGATCCCGCCGGGCAGTTCCAGCCCCTCCCGCAACAGCTGTGCCGCGGCGGGCACGGTGGCCGGCCACTCAACGGGATCGAGGCCAGCAAAACCAGCAACGGGACGAAACGCGCGAACCAGACGCCTGTCCGATGTCCAGTCGCTCAGTTTCCCCACAAGTTAATGGTCTCAGAAACTGGGCGATCACTGCGTGACGAGCCCAAACGGCACCAGGATAATCACGCCATGGACATCGACAGTCTGGTCGCGATCGACGTACACACTCACGTGCACAAGTCGGTTAACGCGCCGCAGGCCAAGCCAGAGGACAACGAGCACCTTGCCGCCATGGCCGCGTACTTCAAAACGGCGGCGGCCTCGTTCACCGTTGATGACCTGGCCGCCTACTACCGCGACCGGAACATGGCGGCGGTGACGTTCACGATCGACCAGCGGGAAGCGCCGGAGGACCCCTCACGCGCGACCCCGATGGAGATCATCGAACGGGCCCGCGACCAGCACGCCGACATCCTCATCCCGTTCGGCTCGGTCGACCCGAACCGCGGCGCCGAGGCGGTCAAGCTGGCCAAGAGCCAGATCGAGGCGGGCGCCAAGGGCTTCAAGTTCCACCCGAGTAGCCAGGCCTTCATGCCCAACGACCGGCTGGCCTACCCGGTCTACGAGGTGATCCAGGAGGCGGGCCTGCCCGCCCTGTTCCACACCGGCCAGACCGGCGCGGGCGCGGGCACCAGGGGCGGCGGCGGCATCAGGCTTGCCTACTCCAACCCGATGCACCTGGACGACGTGGCCGTCGATTTCCCTGACATGCCGATCATCCTCGCCCACCCGAGCTTCCCGTGGCAGGAGGAGGCGCTGAGCGTCGCCACCCATAAGCCCCTTGTCTACATCGACCTGTCCGGCTGGTCGCCGAAGTACTTCGCGCCGATCCTCGTCCAGTACGCGAACACCCTGCTCAAGGACAAGATGCTGTTCGGCACCGACTTCCCTGTCCTGACGCCGGAACGCTGGATGTCCGACCTGGAGAAGACCGCCATCCGCGACGAGGTAAAGCCGGGCATCTTCAAGGCCAACGCCGCCCGCCTCCTCGGCCTCGCCAAGTGAACCCCAAACCCTCAACCTCATCCCGAACGGGTTCGTAGCTCCGCCCACCCCGCTCCTTTACTGCCCGCCCGGGGAATGCCAGCCTAGACGCGTGACCCCGAGGATCCGGTACTGCACCACCCAGGCGGGCCGCGTCGCCTACTCGACGACCGGCACCGGCCCGCCGCTGCTGTGCGATTCCGGCTGGATCACCCACCTGCGCGCGCAGCTCGAGCTGCTGTCCTACGGCGCCTTCATCGACAGGCTGGCCGAGCACTTCACCGTGATCCGCTACGACAAGCCCGGGTGCGGCCTGTCCGACATATCGGGAGGTTCCGGGGGGTCGTCCCCCCGGGCTGGCAGGCCGGGGGGTTCCGGGGGGTCGTCCCCCCGGGCTGGCGGGGACGGCATCGACCTGTCGTTCGACGCCCAGACGGCCGCCGCGCTGGCCGTCGCCGACGCGGTGGGCGCCGACCGGCTCCGCCTGTTCGGAGCCTCGCAGGGCGCCCAGGTCGCGGCCGCGATCGCGGCGCGGCACCCGGAGCGGGTCCAGGCGCAGGTGCTCTACGGCATGTGCGCGAGCGGCCATGACCTGGCGCCAGCCCAGGTCAGGGACTCGATCGTGGCGCTGGTGCGGGCCCACGGCGGCCTCGGCTGGAAGGCGCTCGCCGGGGCCTTCGTCAGCGACCCCACCGATGAGGAGATAGCCGGGCTCGCCAGGTTCCAGCAGGCGAGCGCCTCGGCCGAGGTGGCCGCCCGGCTGCTCGAGGTGTACTACGACACCGACATCAGGGAGCTGCTCCCGGCGATCGAGGCGCCGACGGCGGTGCTGCACCGCGAGGCGGACCGTGGCACCAGGTTCGAGCTAGGCCGCGAGGCCGCCGCGCTGATCCCCGGTGCGACGCTGATCCCGCTGCCCGGTGCGAGTCACCTGTTCTATCACGGCGACTGGCTGTCGGTGCTCGACGCAACCCTCGGCTTCCTCACCGAACAGCCGGACCAGGCCCCCCAGCTGACCGCCCGCGAGCTAGAGGTGGCCGAACTAGTCGCCGAGGGTCTCACCAACCAGGCGATCGCGAGCCGCCTGTCCGTCGCACCGCGCACCGCCGAGGCGCACATGGAGAACATCCGCCGCAAGCTCCAGGTCCGCTCTCGCGCCCAGATCGCCGCCTGGGTAACCGAGCACCGGCTTGGGCCGAAGTCGGCTAGGTAGTTCACCCGACGTTCCCGGCCAGAGCTAGCCGCGGCGGCCTGCGGGCAGGCCGAAGCGGCGGTGATTTACCCGATGGCGGCCCCTGGCCGTGGGGTCATAGCGTCGAGACATGGCAAATTCAGCGAAGCAAGCGGACCCCGCCCTGCTCATCGCGCCGCGCTTCTGCGGCCCGCCGGGCAGCGGCAACGGCGGCTATGTCAGCGGACGCGTCGCCGCCTACCTGGACGGCCCAGTGACGGTCACGCTGCGCAAGCCGCCGCCGCTCGACGCGCACATGGCCGTGGCACATGACGGCGACGGCGCGCTGCGCGTCACGCACGACGGCGCGCTGATCGCCGAGGCGGCGCAGGCCGCGGAGGGCCCGCCCCTTGAGGTGCCGGAACGGGTATCGGCGCAGCAGGCGCACACAGCGGTCGGCCGCGCCGCCTATTACGCCGACCCGGTGTTCCCCTGCTGTTTCGTATGCGGCACGGACCGCGAGCCGGGCGACGGGCTGCGCATCTTCCCCGGACAGGTATACGGCAGGCCGCTGTGGGCGGCGCCGTGGACACCGGACAAGTCGGTGACGGACGACGGCGGAACGGTCCGCCGGGAAATGGTCTGGGCGGCACTCGACTGCCCGAGCGGCATCGCCGCCGCCGAGGCCGCCGGGCTGTCCGCTGACACCGCCATCGTGCTCGGCCGCATGACCGCCACCCTGGCGGCACCATCGGCGGCACAGTCCGCGGCACTGCCCGCGGCGGGCGACGAGTGCCGGGTGATCGCCTGGCCGCAAGCCCGTGACGGCCGCAAGCTCACCGCCGGCTCCGCGCTGCTCGCGCCGGACGGCGCGGTACTCGCGGCCGCGCGCACCGTGTGGCTCACCATTCCGCGCGCGACCACCGCGCCGGCCGCCGAAGGAGCGTCGTGACCGCCCGGCGCGGCGTCGGCCTGACGCCGATGGAAACCCGCCGCGACGTCATCGTCCGCACCGCCGTCCTCGCCGACGAACTGGGCTACGAGGTCTTCGCCGTCCCCGAGGGCTGGGGCCTCGACTCGGCCCCGGTGCTGACCGAGATAGCGCTGCGCACCACCACGATCCGCGTCGCCTCCGGCGTCCTTTCTGTCTGGGGCCGCACCCCGGCGACCCTGGCGATGACGGCCGCCACCCTGCAGCAGATCAGCGAGGGCCGGTACATACTCGGCCTGGGTGCGAGCACCCGGGCGCTGGCGGAAGGCTTCCACGACGTCCCGTTCGAGCACCCGGCCGCCAAGCTCCGCGATGTCGTCACCAAGGTCCGCGCGCTGCTGGCAGGCGAGCCGGCCAGGCTCACCCGGGCAGCCGGCGCGTACCCGCTGCGCCTTGGCCAGCCGCCCGCCCCCGAGCTGCCGATCTGGATCGCCGCGCTTGGCGAGCGCTCGCTCCGGGTGACCGCCGAGCTTGGCGACGCCTGGATCCCCGCCTTTGTGCCAAGGGACAGCATGGCCGGCCTGACGGAAAAGCTTCGCCAGCTGCGCCAGGCCGCCGCGCCGGACGCGAGCCCGCTCACGGTCGCGGTCGGCCCGCTGACCGTCGTGGCCGAAGACACGGCATCGGCCCGCGACCTCGCCGCGACATGCGTCGCCTGGTACCTGACCGCCATGGGCGACGTCTACGCCAGTTCGGTCTCCCGCCAGGGCTACGCGGCCGAGGTCAAGGAGATCATCGCGGCCAACCCGCGCCCGAGCCCGCGCCGGGGGACCGTCCCGCCCGCCGCCGAGCCCGTCCTCGGCCAGCTAGCCGCCTACGGCACCGCCGAGCAGGTCAGCGACCAGCTCAGCGAATGGGAACGCGCCGCCGACATTGTCACCGTCATGCTGCCGCCCGGCCTGCCCTGGCCCGTCATCGAGGCAACCCTCCGCGCCGCAGCGCCGCGTTCCGTAGCTGTTCCGGCGGGAGCCACCGCAGGCCCGCCTGCGGCAGCGGCCGCCGCGGCACCGGGTTCAGCTAGCGCCTGACGCCCCGCCCGCGCGGACCGCCGCGTCCGCCTTGGCGAGGATCTCCTCCGCGGACCGCAGGCGCCACTCAAGCAGGCCACCCGCCCGGGCGAGCTCGACCGCACGGTACGCGCACGCCGCCGCGCGCCGCGCGTCGCCCGCGGCGAGCTCCGCGTGGCCGAGCGCGACGAGCGCGCTCGGCACCCGGCGCAGGTCGCCGATGCGCTCCCGCAGCGCAAGTGACTGCCCGAGCCGCCGGACGGCCTCCGCGGGGCGCAGATCCCGGTACAGGTAGTAGAAGCCGACGTGCCGGTGGATCTCCGACGCACCGTACAGGTCGCCGCTCTCCTCGACCGCGTCGGCGAGCCCGAACGCCGGCCACAGGTAAGTCATCCCGCCGTTCCAGTCATGGCGCAGCACCTGGAACACCAGGCTCAGGCCCCACAGCGCCCGCGCGGTGCCTGCCGCGTTTCCGGTCTTCTCCCACGCGGCGAGCGCGTCGCGCATCAGCGACTCCTCGCCGGCGATCTCATCGTCGGACAGCTTTCCGCCGTCGGCCAGCAGGTTGATGTTGCGGCTGTGTGCGGTGATGCCGAGCCCGGTGACCGCGAGCGCCGCGCATTCGCCGTCACCGTCGCGCGCGGCGAGCTCCCGCGCGTCGGTGAACAGCCGTTCCGCCTCCGCGAAATCCCCGGTGCGAAACGACCCCTCGATCAATGCCTCGTCGGCAGCGGCGCAGAGCGCCTTCGCGGCCAGCCCCGGCGGAGTCGTCATGACACCAAGCGTAGCCGGGCGGCTTCAGGAGACTAGATCCAGTTCTCCTGCATGACGCCGACCTGCTCGGCCACGTCCACCGCCATCCCGGTGAGCGACAGCACCTCATCGACGGTGAACCCGGCCGCGATCTCCTCAAGGGTGAACCGCGGCACCGACCGCGACGCCCGCCGCAGCAGCGCGAGGTCGGTGATGATCGCGTCCACGCAGTTCGGCATGGTCAGCGGCAGGTCGCACCGTTCCACCAGCTTCGGCCCGCCGCGCGAGTCGGTGTGCTCGAGCGTCACGAACACGTGCCGCGCCCCCGCGGCGAGGTCCATGGCGCCGCCGATGCCGCCGCCTGTCATCCCCGGCGCGGCCCAGTTCGCCAGGTCACCGTTGCCGCCGACCTGGTAAGACCCGAGGATGACCGCGTACAGCCGCCCGCCGCGCGCGATCTCGAACGACGTCACCGAGTCGAAGAACGAGGTGCCAGGCCGGGTCGTGATGAACACGCCGCCCGCGTCGTGCAGGTCGGGGTCGAAGTCATCGTCCGAGGCGAACCCGCCGTAATTGAGCAGCCCGTTCTCCGCATGAAGCACCACCGGCCGTTCGGTAACCCAGTTAGCGACCTGGACCGGGAGTCCCGCGCCGAGATTCACCACCGCGTCGTCCGGCAGCAGCGCGGCGGCCCGCCGCCCGATCTCGGCCCGGGTCAGCGCGGGCTTGCCGAGGTACTGCCTGGCCGACGTGGCCGGCCTGTTGGCCCGCTGCGGCAGGTTCCTGATGTCCATCGCCACGGTAATCGGCACCACCCGGGTCACGAACACTCCCGGCAGGTCCACCTCGTGCGGCGGGATCTGGCCGGCGGGGACGATCTCCTCGGCCTCGACGATCGTCACCCGCGCCGCCTTGGCGAACGACACGTTGAAGTTCTGCGACCCGCCGCGGAACGACACGTTGCCGAAGTGATCCGCCTTCGCCGCCCTGATCAGGGCGAAGTCCGTGGTGATGGCCCGCTCGAGCACGTACGGGCGCCCGTCGAAGTAGCGGATGTCCTTGCCGTCGGCGATCTCGGACCCGTACCCGGTCGGCGTGTAGACGGCGGCCAGCCCGGCGCCGCCCGCTCGCATCCGTTCCACCAGCGTCCCCTGCGGCACCATCTCCAGCGTCATCTCGCCGGCCAGGATCTGCTTTTCCGCCTCGGACACCACGCCGGGGCGGGCGGAGAAGCAGGTGACCAGGTGCCCGATCTGATGGTTGTCGGCGAGCAGGTGCCCGGTGGGGAACCCGGGCTGGCCAAGACCGTTGCAGTACACGGTCAGCCCCCGCGAGCCCTTCTCGCCGAGCGCCGAGATCAGCGTCGACGGATACCGGTGCGACAGGCCGAATCCGGCGATGCCGACGCTCGCGCCGTCCTCGATGTCCGCGACGGCCTCGGCCGCCGACATCAGCTTGCCCATGGAACAGCGACCATCCTCACGTGTGCTTGTCGATCCAGTCGGTGATTGCCGCGGCGACCTCGGCGTTGTTCAGCTCGAGCATCATCGCGTGCCCGTTGCCGTGGATGCCGAGCTCGCCGAGCCTGATCTCGTCCACGGCCGCGCCGCAGGAGCGCAGGTACTCCGCGGTGAGATGGCACGACGGCTCGAAACCGGAGCACTCCGCGGACACGACCGCGATGGGCACGCCGTCCAGCTTTCGGTCGCCGGCTGACGGGCCGAACGCGACCGGCACCGGCGTCAGCCCGTGGCTGAACGAGCCGAGCGCCGGATGCTCGACGAACGGCGGTCCGGCCGGCTCCACCGCGACAATCGCCTTGACGAGCGCGGGCCGCTCGGACAGCGCCAGCCAGCCGAACCCGCCACCGAAGGAGTGGGTGAGCAGCACTGACGGCCCGATACGGTCAAGCAGCCCGGCCGCGCCCGTCCGCATGTCCTCGTGCGCCCGCACCGCGTCCGGCGGAAACGGCTCCTGCCAGGCGAGGAACGTCGCCAGGGCGGGATCGGACGCGTCGCCGCTGCCCGGCCACTGCGTGTGCGGCGGCAGCCCGGGCCGCGACGGCGCCGCGAACGACGCCACGAAGCCTTCGAACGACGCGGGCGGCGCGTACGGGCCGAAGATGTCCGGATGGTACGGCGAGCGCCCGAGCCCCGGCCGGTCCACCGTGTACACCGCGAACCCGTCGCGCAAGAAGAGAGTCGACCACCCGGGCCGCCCGTCCGCGGTGGTGAGCATGTCGAGCGCCTGACCCCCGCCCCCGTGCACAAGCACAAGCCGATCCCGAACGGGTTCGGGCACCTGGTACTGCACATGGGTTCCGTAAACACTCGTGCCGGCCGAGGTGCGCACCGTCTGCACGCCGGTGAAGAAATGTCCCTGGTCGGATATGACCAGCGGTTGCATGTCCCCTATCCCCAGATCTCGCTCGCGGTCTCGACCAGCAGGTCGAGCTTGGCCCGCTCCTCGTCGATGGTGAGCGCGTTGCCCTCCACCGTGGACGCGAACCCGCACTGCCCGGAGATGCACAGCCGGTCGATGTCCACGTACTTGGCCGCCTCCTCGACGCGCCGCTTGAGCGTGTCCTTGGACTCAAGTTCTGGCGTCTTGGTGGTCATCACCCCGAGCACCACGATCTGGCCCTCGGGCACGAAGCGCAGCGGCTCGAACGACCCGGACCGCTCGTCGTCGTACTCGAGGAACAGCCCGTCCACCCGCAGCCCGCCGAATACCTCCTCGGCGACGTAGTCGTAGCCGCCGGAGGAGAACCACGCCGAGCGGTAGTTGCCGCGGCACATGTGCACGGTGACCGCCATGTCATCCGGCTTGTCCTTCAGCGACTCGTTGATCACCGCGACGTTGATCTCGTGCTGGTGCTCGGTGTCCACGAGGCCGGCCATGTTGGCCCGCCACGCCGGGTCGTTGAGGAACGCGAAGATCGTGTCGTCGTACTGGAGGTACCGGCAGCCGAGCTCGTAAAGCCCGGCGACCTCGGCGGCGTAGACGGCTGCGACATCGGACCGGAACTCCTCGACGCTCCCGTACACCGCGGCCGGCGGGTCGGCACGGAAGTGCGCCATGCTGGGGGAGGGGATGGTGATCTTCGGCACGGCGGTCCTGACCCTGTTCTTCAGGAACGTGAAATGCTCACCGAAGATCGTCTTGTCGATGTGCAGCTTCCCGGTGATGAGCGTGGCGTTCGGCGCCCACTCGATCGTCTCGTCCTTCTTATAGACGGGCAGCGCGGGCCCGAGCGCGCCCTTCTCGATCCCGCAGATCGAGTACAGGAAGTCTGAGTGCCACTGCTCACGGCGGAACTCCCCGTCGGTCGCGGACTGCAGCCCGGCGTCCTCCTGCAGCCGGACCGCATCCCTGATCGCGTCGTCCTCGACGGCGGCGAGCGCGGCGGCATCGATCTTCCCCGCCGCGTAGTCGTCGCGCGCGGCGAGCAGGGCGGGCGGGCGCAGCAGCGACCCGACATGGTCGGCGCGGAACGGCGGTGTCGCGCGTCGTGTCATCGAGTTCTCCTAAAAGAGGCTGTCGGCCTAGAACAGGCTGTCGGGCAGTCCGAAATGCATCCTGGCCACCTCGGTCGCCACGACGTCGTGCCGCGCGGAAATGTGTCCCAGGTAGATGGCGGCATCGCGGAAGTGGCGCTGCATCGCGGCACCCCGTTTGGCGGCCGACGAGGAGGCCGCGCCAAACAGCTCGTTCGTCGCGTCGATGGCCATCCGGGAGGCGACCTGGATCATCGAGTACATCTCGGCGTCATCCTCGCGGGTGAACGGCTCGCCGGTCCGGTGCCAGCGCTCGGCGAGTTCCATGTACTGCTGGCCGCACTGGTTGATGATCGCCTCGGCGCAGTCGATGAGCGATCTGGCCTGCCCGTAGTGCCGCTGGTACTCCTCGACCGTGTACCTGGGCACGATCGGCGGGAAGTACGTCTTCTTGGTGAGCAGGATCTGCTCGTACTCGTGCAGCGCGCCCTTGGCCGCGCCGATCACCGGGATGACCAGGCCGGCGTGGTACATGGCGTAGATCCGGCCGCAGAACAGCGGGTCGTCGTGCAGGTACATGCCGGGCGCGGCCCGGTCGGTGTTGTGCGTCCAGTTGCCCGAGCAGGTGCAGTACTCGGGCACGAACACGTTCTCCACCCGCACCGAGTTGGACCCGGAGGAGTTCATCCCGATGATGTTGCCGTTGCCCCAGTCGGGCAGCACGGTGACGTTCTCGATCGGGGTGCAGATAGTCAGCGGGCCCTCGGACTCCCGCCCCGGCACCATCGTGTTGCACATGAAGTGGGTGGCGTACCCGACACCAGAGCAGTAGTCCCACGTCCCGTTGACAATGTAGCCGCCGTCAACCGGCGTCGAGGTGCCCATCGGCGCGGCGCGGTGCGGGCACTTGAAGTCACCCGTCGCGCCGAACAGCTCGATCTGCCCCTCCTCGGGGAACCAGCAGCCGACACCAGGCGCGTGGTGCGCGCCGAGGCAGAGCCCCCAGGCGGTACCCGCGTCGCCCTCGGCGACCGCCATGATCACCTTCCAGAAGGTGTCCATGCCGAACGCGTAGCCGCCGAACCGCTTGGGCTGCAGTATCCGGTAGAAGCCCGCCTCGGTGAACTTCCTGTCGAGTTCCGGCACGTGCTTGCCGATGCGCTCCGCCTCGTCGGCCTGCGCGCGGATCTCGGGGATCAGCGCCCTGGCGCGGGCAACGATCGTCTCCGGGGTCAGGTCCGGCTCGGGAGCCGGGATGCTGTCCGGTCGGGAAACTGTCTGCTCTGACACAAGTAAGAGCCTGATACGCGTCGACCGGAGAGGCAATATGCGCGAGTGTGCGGAAACGGGCGGTTGTCCCAGCGGACACATGGGTCAGGGAAGCCGTTGTGCTGAGATCACGGGTTTCCGTGGTGCCCGGTCAGCGGTCGGCGCGGTCCAGCCACTTGCCCACGGTGACCGGCGTCCAGGCGGCGAGGCGGTCGAGCAGCCTGCCGGGATCGTCGTCCACGATGATCATGTCCAGGTGCGCCTGGCGTACGAAGCCGGCGGCCACCGCGCCGTCGAGCATGGCGCGCAGCGGGTCGAAATAGCCGCCCACGTCGAGGATGCCGCAGGGCTTGGCGTGGATGCCGAGCTGCGTCCAGGTGAGCACCTCGAAGAACTCGTCGAAGGTGCCGAAGCCGCCTGGCAGCATGATGAACGCGTCCGCGGCGTCGGCCATCACCGCCTTGCGCTCGTGCATGGTCGCCACCACCTGCAGCTCGGCGATGCCGCGGTGGGCGACCTCCTTGGCCTCAAGTGCCCGCGTGATGACGCCGAATGCGCGACCCCCGTTGCCGGTGACGGCGTCGGCAAGCACGCCCATCAGCCCGACCTCGCCGCCGCCGTAGACGAGCCTGATGCCCCGCTCCGCCATTACCCCGCCGAGCGTGGCCGCGCCCGCCGCGTACGCCGGCTCGTTCCCCATGTTCGATCCGCAGTAGACGGCGACCGCGGACAGGTTCCTCGAACTAATTTCTGACATGCCCGAATTGTTCCATGACGGCTCTGCCTGACTCATCTCAATTACCGTGTGCCACTTGACGCTAGTGCATTTTCCCCGAGCGGAGCCGGGCCGCCAGGTCGCGCTGCACCCGGTGCGGCCAGAACGGTCCCTGGTAGATGAACGCGGTGTAGGCCTGCAGGAGGGTCGCGCCTGCCGCGAGCCGTGCCTCGGCGTCCGCGGCGGTCTCGATGCCGCCGGCCGCGATGAGCACGAGCCGCTTGCCCGTCCTGTCGTGCAGCCGGGCAAGGACCGCGAGCGACCGCTGCTTGAGCGGTGCGCCGGACAGGCCGCCCGGTCCCGCGTCCGCCACGGCGGCGCTGTCGGCGAGGCCGTCACGGGAGATGGTGGTGTTGGTCGCGATGATGCCGTCGAGGCCAAGCTCAAGCGCCATGTCCGCGACCGCGTCGATGTCCTCGTCGGCCAGGTCGGGTGCGATCTTGACGAGCAGCGGCACCCGGCGCCGCGGCGACGCCTCGTCGAGCGCGTCGCGGACCGCGGTCATGATGGGCCGCAGCTTGCCGACGGCCTGCAGGTTGCGCAGCCCAGGGGTGTTCGGCGAGCTGACGTTGACCACCACGTAGTCGGCAACGTCGGCGACAACGCGGGCGCTCGCCTTGTAGTCGGCGACCGCCTCCTCCTCGGGCACGGCCTTGCTCTTGCCGATGTTCACCCCGATGACTGGCTTGGCGCCCGGCTGGGCGCGCAGCGCGCGCAGCCGGGCCGCCAGCGCGGCCGCGCCGTGGTTGTTGAAACCCATCCGGTTGACCAGGGCGCGTTCGTCGGGAAAGCGGAACATCCGCGGCCGCGGATTGCCCGGCTGCGGCCGCGCGGTGACCGTGCCGACCTCGACGAACGAGAAGCCGAGCGCGGCGAGCCCGAGTACGCCCTCGCCGTCCTTGTCGAACCCCGCGGCGAGCCCGAGCGGCCCGGGAAAGTCAAGCCCGAGCGCCCGCACCCGCAGCACGGGATCGCGCGACCCGAGCGCCCGCCGCCCGGCCCAGGCCGCACCCGGCACCTGCGCGGCCGCCCTGATCAGCCAGAACGCTCCCCGATGGGCCGCCTCGGGAGGCAGATGCCGCAGCACGGAGTCGTAGAAAACCCGGTACACCAAGCCCCCAGTCACGATCGCTTTCCGGCGAGGCCACTCTACGCCGCGCCGCGCGCCGCCCGGCGAGCCGTCTCAGACGCGCCCGCATCCCTGGCCCCCGTCTCCTACTCTTGCGGCACCCGGACTGAAATGCTTCCCCGACTGCCGGACATGAGGTCAGTGGTAACAGCCGACAGCATCAAACGAGACCGGAGTACGCATGCCGAGTCCGCCCCAGGATGGCATGAGCGAGCGACAAGCCCGCTTCGAAGCGCTTTACGCCGATCACCACGCGGCCATCTTCGGCTACGCTCTGCGCCGCACGGCCAGCCCGGACGACGCCGCCGACATCCTGGCCGATACGTTCCTCGCAGCCTGGCGGCGGCTCGACGAACTGCCACCGGGCCATGACGCCAAGATGTGGCTGTACGGCGCCGCCAGGCGCTTCCTCGCCAACTACTACCGGGGCGAGCGCCGCAGATCCGCCCTGGCCGACCGCCTCCATGCGGAGCTTGGCAGCTCGTGCGCCCCGGCCGACTCCGATGGCGAGTCCGCGAGGTTCGCAGAAGCGATGCTGCGCCTTCCGCCCAGGCAGCGGGAACTCCTGGCACTGAACGCCTGGGAGGGCCTCGACTACGGCGAGATCGCCGCCGTCCTCGGCTGCTCACGCAACGCGGTCCGCATCCGCCTGCACCGCGCCCGGCTAAGGCTGGCCGCCGAACTCGCCGGCACCGGTGACACCGAGTCAGGGATCTACCTGGCCGGACTTTCCACTCACCCCGCCCAGAATCAGAGGGGATGACGGCCATGCCCGATCTCGACCTGAGCCGGACCGCGCCCGTCACCGACGCCGATGCCGCCCGCCTCGCCTCTCCAGCCGCATTCACCGACCTGGCCAGCCAGATCATGGCCACGCCGGTACCCGCCTCCGGCCGGCGCGCCCGCTGGACCGACGCCATCAAGGCGGGCCTGCTCGCGCGCCGGCCCGTCATCGTCCGCCCGCGCCGGAGTCTCGTGCTGCTGACGGCGGTCCCTGTCGTCCTCGCCGCCCTGGCGGCCTGCCTAGTCACGGTGACTTACCGAAGCGGCGACGACCCTGACAGTCCCGCCGCGATCGAGGCGATGTCCTTCATCAAGGAGAACGGCACCATCACGGTCGTCATCAAGAACCTTTACGCCGACACGAGCTGGTACAACGCCGACCTCGCGCGCCACCACCTGGACATCACAGTGCGCCTGGCCCCGACACCTCCATCGCTTGTCGGTTTCATTGGCTCGACCTCCTTCGGTCGGACCGCCTCCGGCCACAGCGATGAGATCAAGCCGATTAGCGCGCCAGGTTCCTGCGACCTGGGCGGCACCGACTGCCAGATCGGCTTCACGGTCCCGGCCGGCTTCCAGGGCGAGGTCGACATGTGGATCGGCCGTCCCGCCCGCCCGGGCGAGCAGTACGCGTACGCGGGCTCGGCGTTCAATCGCGGCGAACCCCTCTACGGACTCACGGGCCAGATTTTCGATCACCCGCTCAATGAGGTGCTGCCCCTGCTAGCGCGGCACCACATCACGGTCGCCCAGTGCCGCGAGGAAGGCCCTGGCCAGCAAGGCAACGGCATCTGCGACCCGGCCACGATGCCCGGCGCCTGGTACGTCAGCGATGTCACCCCCTGGGCGCCGGACCAGGTCATGCTGACCATCCAGTCCGAGCCGTACCCGGCCTCAGGCTCGTTCTTCACCCCAGGCGAGCCTCTCTACGGCCTGCGGAACCAGATCGTCGGCCATCGGGTCAGCGAGGTACTGCCCCTGCTCGCGCGGCACCACGTCACCGTCGCCCAGTGCCTCATCGACGGCACGGACACCCAGGCGAGCGGCAGCTGCGACCCGTCGAATATGCCTGGCAACTGGTATGTCCACGACGTGCCCGTCTACGGCGGAAACCAGGTCACCGCCATCATCGGACGTGACAAGCCCCCCGCAGGCGCCGCCCGCTAGCCTCGTGGCGGGGACGCGGGCAAGTCGCGCGCCCGCGTCCCGGCCACCCGCTGCGTCTCCCGGCGCCTGTTTATAGGTCGTTGCCCGCGTAGGACAGGTTGAACGACTTGTTCACCAGGGGAAAGTCGGGGACGATCGTCGCCGCCAGGGCGACGGGCAGTGCCGGCCAGTTGAAGAACGACGGGTCGACGATCTTCACCCGCGTCAGCGTCCCCGCGCCGTCCACCTCGATCCGGTGCGCGATCGTGCCGCGCCACCCCTCCGCGAGTCCCATCCCGGACCGCGGCCCGCCAGGGGCAGGCAGGTCACCGGCCGGCGCGGTCCCGAGCCGCCCGTCGAGCCTGGCGACAAGGCCGGTGATGTCCCGAACGGAAGCCGCCGCCTCCTCTACCCGCACGATGAACCTGGACAGGACATCGCCCTCGGTGCGGCTGTGCGCGGTCCGCGCCACGGTGACACCGGGCAGCGGGTGGTCGTGCCGCGCGTCGGTGCGCAGGCCGCTGGCCCGCGCCACGCAACCGAGGGTGCCGAGCCCGGCAGCCTGCTCCGCGGACAGCACGGCGGTTCCTGTGAACCGGTCGAGCACCACGCTGTGCCCGAGCGCGAGCGCCGCGACCTCGGCGATGTCCGCGCCGACGGCGGCCAGTTCGGCCGGATCGGGCAGCGCGAGAACGGCCGCGCCGCCGGGGAAGACCGCGCCGCGCAGCAGCCGGTGCCCGGTGACCGCGTCGTTGACCCGCAGCAGCCGCTCCCTGATCCGCCCGGCATGGATGTTCAAGATGGAGTGCCCGACGTCGTTGCACAGCATGCCGATGTCGGCGGCGTGGTTGTAAAGCCGCTCAAGCTCAAGCAGCAGCGCCCGGATGAGATAGCCGTCGCCAGGCACCGCGATGCCGAGTGCGTCCTCAACCGCCAGGCAGAAGGCCACCGCGTGCCCGACGGCGGTGTCACCGCTCACCCGCTCGGCGAGCTCGACACCGGCGGTCGGGGCGCGGCGGGCGAACAGCTTCTCCACGCCCCGGTGGGTGAACCAGAGCCGGGCCTTCAGGTTGAGTATCGTCTCCCCGACCACGGAGAAACGGAAGTGCCCGGGCCCGATCATCCCCGCGTGCACCGGCCCGACCGGGATCTCATACACCCCAGGCCCTTCGACGGTGCGGAACGGGTAGGGTCCGTCCACCTCACCGAAGCCCGGCGGCTCGCCCGCGTCGCTCAGCATGGGATGCCAGCCCTTGGGCCAGTGGAAGTGCCGCACTAGCCGGGCCGGCCGCGGATGATCCGCGGGCGCGATTCCGTACAGGTCGTGCATCTCCCGTTCGAACCGGCCGGCCGGAAACGACAGCGCGGCGAGTGACGGCACCGCCGGCCGCCCGCGGTCAAGCGGCACGTGCAGCTCCACCCGCCGGTCGGGTGAAGCGGCGGTGAAGAGGTAGACAGCCCGCAGCCGGGACCGCCCGCCTGGCTGGTCGTCTTCGTGCCCGGCGGCCAGCGCGACGCGGAACCCGGCGTCGAGTAGCTTGGCGGCCTGCCCGGGCAGTTCCGCGGGCGTGATCACCCGCCGCTCGGCCGAGGGGACCGGCGCTACCGGGGCCGCGTTGTCCCCCGAGGCCAGGGAGGACGTCGTCATCATGTTTCTCCGGCGGCGATGGTCATGGCGTCACGATCGTGCGGGCGGCCGCGTGCAGCAGCGTGGCGAGCGGTCCCGCGTAGACGCCGAGTGCGGCGCACGCGGCGAGGGCCACGACCACGGGCAGCAGGCCGGAGCCAGGGAGTCGCGCGTCCGGCTTGGCCGTCTCTGCCGCCCGGATCGCGGGCGGGGCAGCAGTCGCCACGCCCCCGTTCTGAATGACCGGCGCTGTACCGGCGCGCACGGTGCGAGCTGGGGGCGGTGCGGCACCCGCCGCCAGTTCCCCGTCCGTCGCGGCGGGTGCGGGTCCCAGGAGCATGGGGCTGACGTGCGTCAGCAGCATCGACGCGATGACCAGGACCAGTGCGAGGGCCAGGGCGGTGACCCAGCCGAGACCGGACGCGAAGCCGGCCCTGGCGATGCCGAGTTCGCTGGTGAACAGGGAAAATGGCGGGAAGCCGAGCAGGGCAAGTACGCCGGTGCCGAGGCAGCCGGCCAGCAGCGGCGCGCGGCTCGCGAGGCCGTGGACCTGGTCGATGCGGTGGGTCCCTGTCAGCTGCAGTACGCGCCCGGCGGAGATGAACAGCGAGCCCTTGGCCAGGCCGTGGCCGAGCATGTGCAGCAGGACGGCGGCGACCGCGAGCGGGCTGCCCGCGGCCGCGCCGATGGCGAGCAGGCCCATGTGCTCGATCGAGGAGTAGGCGAGCATCCGCTTGTAGTCGCGCTGCCTGATCAGCAGCGACGCGGCGACAAGCAGCGAGGCGAGCGCCAGGATGATGAGCAAGGTGCGCGGGTAGCCGGTGCCGAGCGCCAGGTCGGCGATGGCCTTGACCCGGAGGATCGCGTACATGGCGACCGACAGCAGGACGCCGGACATGAGCGCGGAGACCGGGGCGGGCGCCTGGCCGTGCGCGTCGGGCAGCCAGGCGTGCAGCGGGGCAAGGCCGGCCTTGGTGCCGAACCCGATGACAAGAAGCGCGACGGCGATCCTGGTCACGCCCCTGTCGAGGTGCGGCGCGGCGGCGACGAGGCGCGTCCAGTCGAGGCCAGCGGGGAGGCCGGCGTGTGCGGCGGCGGCGTTGAGCACCAGGAGGCCGAGCAGCGCGAGCGCGATGCCGGTGGAGCAGATCATCACGTACTTCCATGCGGCCTCGACGGCCTGCCTGGTCTTGCGCTGCCCGACGAGGAAAGCGGTGACGATGGTGGTGCCCTCGATCGCGACCCAGGTCAGGCTGAGGCTGGCGGCGAGCACAGCCGTAGCCATGGCGGCCAGGAAGAGCTGCACGAGCGCCGAGTGCCTGGCCGCCGCCCGCGGGCTGGCCCGTCGCGCCGCGATCTCGGCGTTCAGCCAGGCGGGCGACGCGGCGGTCGCGAGGAGGCCGACCGCGCCAATCACGATCAGCATGAACTCGCTGAGCGGGTCGGCGCGGAGCAGGCCGCCAAGTGCGGTCGCCGGCTCGTGCCCGGACCTGACGACAGCCAGTGCGATCGCCGCCCCGAGGGAGACCGCCGCGCAGGCCGGCGACACCCAGGCGGCGAGCGGCCAGCACCGGCCGGGCCGCAGGGTTGCGAGCAGGAAGCAGGCCGCCCCGAGCAGGGGCACCACGACCGGGACGAGCAGCAGCGCTTGCGTCTTCATCAGTCGTGCAGCTCCCGCAGTTCGTCCAGGTCGGTATCGCCGAAGGTGCTGCGCAGCCTGCTGGTGAGCACTTGCAGCACCGCGGCGGCGAACAGCACGTCGAGGGAGATGCCGAGTTCCATGGTCAGGCTGGTAGCGGCCGTGGTCAGCAGCCCGACGGCGGTGATGCCGTTGTCCATCAGCAGGAACGAGGCCAGCTGCGACATGGCGCGGCGGCGGGTGACAAGGGCGAAGAAGCCGATAAGCGCGACAGCCAGCCCGATCGGGATCGCGTGCGCGGCGGGGGAGCCAGGCGTGAGCGCCACCAGCGGGCGGGATACCGCGTAAGCCAGCAGCGTCAGCACCGCGGCGGCCAGCAGCGACGCGGTGACGTTGACCAGGGGACTGGTTTCGCGCAGCGCCTGGCCGCTGGCGTCCGCGTCGGCACGGGCGAGGGCGCGGCGCAGCAGGAGCGGTAGCGCCACGACACGCAGCGCGAAGACCCCGGCGGCGACCGCGCCGAGGCGCGCGTCATGGCCGTCGACGGCGAGGATCGCCGCGATCGCGGTCAGGGCGATTCCCTGCACGGTGAACCAGCGGATGATCGCGGCGAGCTGGCGGCGCCACAGGATCAGCACGGCGGTGACGAGCAGCCCGCCGCACGCCAGGTTGAGTAGCTCGACGAAAACGGTGTGGTTCATGGCTTCACGGGTTCGGTCCGGCGAGAAAGTAGGAGGACGCGACGGCGAGGATGGCGAGCAGGAACGACCCGGCGAGGAGCTCGGGGACGCGGAACAGGCGGATCTTCGCCATGAACACCTCGCCCGCCGCAAGCGCCGCGCCGAGCACCGTGACCTTGGCGGCGAAAGCGCCGATGCCGCCTGCCACGGCCAGCGGTGTGAGCGCGGTCGCGATGCCCCAGGGAAGGAACAGCGAGGACAGCAGGCCGAGGAACACCACCAGCCGCATTGAGGATGCGAGCTCGATCAGTGCGAGGTCCGGTCCCGCGTACTCGAGGATCATTGCCTCGTGCACCATGGTCAGCTCCAGGTGCGTGGCCGGGTTGTCGACGGGGATGCGCCCCGTCTCGGCGATCGTGACGACGCCGAGGGCCACGGCGGCGAGGAGGCTCGCGGGGGAGATCACCCGGACGGGGTCATGGACGGTCGCGGCGACGATCGCGGCGAGGTTGGTCGAGCCGGCGCGGACCGACAGCGCGAACACCGAGACAAGCAGGGTGGGCTCGACGAGCGCGAGGATCGTCATCTCCCGGCTGGCACCCATCCCGCCGAACGCCGTCCCGGTGTCGAGCGCCGCGAGTGCCAGCGTCGCGGTGCCCATGGCGAGCAGCGCTACCACGGCGAACAGGTCCGCGACCGGGCGGGCGGCGCTCGCCGTGGTGACGAAGGGGACCGCGACCGCCGCGGTGAACGTGGTGGCGAGCAGCACGAGCGGGGCGAGGCGGAACAGTTCGCTTGTCCCGTCGGGGGCGATGGCCTCCTTGCGGAGCTGCTTGCGCAGGTCCCGCCACGGCTGCCCGATGCCCTGGCCGGAGCGCCCCTCCAGCTTCGCGCGGACCTGGCGCATCACCCCGGTGAGCACGGGCGCCCCTGCCGTCACGAGCACGGCCTGGAGCACGCCGCCGGTCAGCCCGAGTGCGGTCACCGGGTCACCGCCAAGACAATCAGGAGCCCGGTGACCGCGTAAAAGCCGTAGCCCAGGTAGCGGTGCACGCTGCCGGGCGCGAGCCGCCGGGCGGCGTCGCCCCACGCGCCGACCGCCTTGAGCACCGGCTCGTAGAGGCGTCGCTCGATCCTGTCCGGGACCTTCCGGCGGTATTCGGCGGAGGCGACCAGGTAGCGGGCCTCGTCGAGATGGGTGATGTCGAGGTCGGTCTCCGGGGCGAGCACGTCGTCGAAGACCCGCTGCAGCGGCTCGGCGAACGAGGTGGCGGTGTACTCCATCCGGGCGGTCAGCGGCCCGCCACCGCAGTCCCAGAGCCGCGCTTGACGGCGGGCGCGTGTTCCGGGCAAGGCCCGCAGCCAGGCGGCCGCGCCGACCATGACGATGAGCAGGGCGAGGGTCAGCAGCAGCGGGGAGACCTCACCGGACAGGCCGTCGAGGCGGAGCGTGACTGCGCCGCCAGCGCCCGGTGCAGCGGCGAACCCGGCACCGGCCGCCGCGACGGCACGGCCGATCGCTGGCAGCACCGCGCCAGGCGCCAGCGCGAGGACGGCACAGGCCGCGCCGGCCAGCCCAAGGCCGGCGAGCATGGTGGCGGGGGACTCGTGTGCCGCCGCCGCGTCGGCATTGCGCGGCTTGGCGAGGAATCCCGTGCCGAACGCCTTGACGAACGTGGCGACCGCGAGGCCGGCGGTGAGCGCGACCGCCGACACGGCAAGCGGCAGGGTGATCGCGGTCGCCGTCGACGCGCCGCGCAGCCCGTGGATGAGCGCCTGGACGAGGAGCCATTCGGAGACGAACGCGGTACCTGGCGGCAGCGCGGAGGCGGCCAGGGCACCCCAGCCGAAGGCCAGAGTGGTCGCGGGCATGCCGCGTCGCAGCCCGCCGAGAGCATCAAGGTCCCTGGTGCCCGTCGCGTGCAGCACCGATCCGGCGGCCAGGAACAGCAGGGTCTTGAATGCGGCGTGCGTGGCGACGTGCAGCAGCGCGGCGGCCAGGGCGAGCCCGGCGAGTACCGGATGCCCGGTGGTCGCGAACAGCCCGCCCGCGCCGATGCCGACGCAGGCAAGGCCCATGTTCTCCGTCGTCGAGCAGCCAAGGAGCCGCTTGACGTCGGTGGACATCGCGGCCTGCAGGATGCCGTAGACCGCGGATATCGCGCCGAGCGCGATGAGCAGCAGCCACCACCAGGCCGAGCCGCCGCCGAGCAGGCAGGACCCGACCCGGATCAGGCCGTAGAGCCCGAGGTTGACCATCGCGGCGGACATCAGCGCCGAGACGTGGCTGGGGGCCTCCGGGTGCGCGCGGGGCAGCCAGGCGTGCAGCGGCACCAGGCCAGCCTTGGACCCGAACCCGGCGAGGACCAGGACGAACACGGTGCTTTTGATGGCGGGGGACAGGTGCGGCGCGGCCTGGGCGAGCGCGGCGAACGAGTCACCGTGCGCGTGGGCGGCGAAGAGGATCAGCCCGGCGAGCACGCACACCATGCCGAGGTGGGTCATCACCGCGTACCAGCGGGCAGCAACGGCGACCTCGGCCCGCCGCTTGTGCTCGGCCAGGACGAGCAGCAGCGAGGTGAGCGCCATCAGTTCCCAGCAGGCGAGCAGCGTCCCGGCCGACGCGGCGGCGGGCACGGCGAACAGCGACCCGACGAACAGCGGCAGCATCGCCACTGACGGCCTGCTTGCCGCGTGGCCCGCGTACCCGACCGCATAGATCCCGGCGGCGACCGCGACCGCCCCGGTCACCGCGATGAACCACCCGCCGAGCGGGTCGACGGCCAGCGTCAACCCGGACAGCGGCAGCACCCCGGGCGCGGAGAGCCCGGTCGAGCGGTGCCCGGTGACCGCGGCGGCGCCCGCGGCTGCCCCCGCAAGCCCCGTGAGCGCGGTCCCGGCGCCGGACACCCAAGCGCGCCACCGCCGGGGGGCAATGAGCGAAACGAAGGAGGCGGCAACGGCGAGGGCGCCCGCGGCGGCCAGGCCGGCCCACACGAGACCCCACTGCCCCGCGGTCCCGTGCGGGTGCGCCGCGGCGAGCGCGGCAGTGGCGGTGATCACCGTCCCGTCAGCTCCCGCACCGCCTCGACGATCGCTTCCGGCCGGGGCGGGCAGCCGGGCACCTCGGCGTCGACAGGCACGATGTCCCCGACCGCGCCCGCAACGCCGTAGGCCCCTGCGAACACCCCGCAGTTGCGTGCGCAGTCGCCGACCGCGACGACCCGCTTGGGCGCGGGCACCGCCGCATAGGTGCGGCGCAACGGCTCGGCCATGTTCCGCGTGACGACCCCGGTTACCAGCAGCGCGTCGGCGTGCCGGGGCGAGGCGACGAGCCGCGCCCCGTACCGCTCCGCGTCGTACACCGGCCCGAATGCCGCTCCGATCTCCACCTCGCACCCGTTGCATGATCCGGCGTCCACATGCCTGATCTGCACGGACCCGCCCAGCGGTGCGCGCGGGGCGCTCGGTGCGGACGCGGTCCGCGGCGGCGTGGGCTCGGCGATCCGCCCGGTGGCGCGGATCATGCGCCACAACCTCAGCATCAGACACTCCAGCTACTCGGGGGGTGCTAGCAACACTGGCTAGCGCGGGAGCCCGGCGACGGCAAGGGGTAGTGCCTGCCGGGTAGTGCGATGTCAGACGGCGGTGACCGGGGCTACCGCGGACTGCGCAGGTCCGCGAGCAGCTCCGCCTGGCCGGCGAGCACGACGGTGAGGATGTGCCGTGCCACCCGCAGCAGCTCGGCGACCTCAGGGCTGGTCAGCGAGTAGATCACCGACGACCCGTCCTTCCTGGTGGCCACCAGCCCCGCGCGCCGCAGCACCGCCAGGTGCTGCGAGAGGTTCGCGGCTTCGATGCCCACCTCGGGCAGCATCTCGCTCACCGCGTGATCCCGCTCAGCCAGCAGCTCAAGCACCCGGATCCGCGCCGGATGCCCAAGCGTCTTGAAGAACTCAGCCTTCAGCTGATAGAGCGGTGTACTCACAAGGCAGAAGCCTATCAATCCTTATAGCAATTGCAAATTTTCGCAACTCCTAACCAGCGAACATCAGCATACCCATAGGTCGGCACTTGCCGTGCAACCAACCCACTGATGAGAGATCCGCCCTGGCCACGGGACAATGCCGGCATGCTGATCCGCCCACGCCGGGACGACGACCTGACGGCCTGCGCCGACCTGGTCCGCGAGGTGCACGCCGCGGACCGCTATCCCCGCTACCTCCCTGCCGACCTCACGTCTTTCCTGAGCCCTGCCAGCCTGCATGGCATCTGGGTCGCCGAGCTGGACGGCCAGATCGCCGGCCACATCGCCCTGGTCCCGCGCAGCGTGCCGGCGGCCATGGAACTCGCCGCGGGCGCGCTCGGCCGCCGCGAAGACCAGCTTGCCGTGGTGGCCCGGCTGTTCGTCGCACCGCTCGCCCGCGGCCACGGAGCCGGCCGCCTGCTCCTGGACGCGGCGGCCGCCGAGGCGGCGGCACGCGGCCTGTGGCCCATCCTCGACGTGGACACAGAACTCGCCGCCGCCATCGCCCTCTACGAATCGCGTGGCTGGACCCGGGCCGGCACAGTCACGGTCACCTTCAGGGACGGCAACACCCTGACCGAGCACGTCTACCTAGGCCCCAGAAACACCTCGCGCGCCACCGATGTGCCGTAGGCCGGCCAGAGCCGCCCCGACGGCACATCGATCATCGCGCCCGCCGCCTCAGCCGGCGTTGAGCCCGCCGTCGATCAGGTGCAGCGCGCCGGAGACGTACTCCGACTCGTCCGACAACAGCCACATGACCAGGTTCGCGACCTCGGCCGCGGTGCCGTACCGCTTGCCGTAGGGCACCGATTCGGACACCGCGCGGAACACGCCGTCGGGGTCAGCAGGGTCGATCTGCGCGGTCAGGTCGCGGGCCATCCGGGTGTCGATGTGGCCGGGTGCCACGCAGTTGACCCGGATGCCGTACGGCGCGGCCTCGAGCGCGGCCGACTTGGTCAGGCCGAGCACCGCGTGCTTGGAGGCGATGTACGGAGAGAACGTCGCGGCGCCCTTGATCGCCGCCATCGACGCGGTGTTCACGATCACGCCGGAGCCCTGCGGCTTCATCACCTTGAGGACGGCGCGCAGGCCCATGAAGACGCCGCGGGCGTTGACCGCCCACACCCGGTCGAAGTCGGCGACCGACAGCTCGGTCATCGGCGCCATCCGGCCCTCGATGCCGGCGTTGTTGAAGAACAGGTCGATCCGCCCGTGCGCCTCGACCGCCGCGGCGACGTAGCCATCGACCTCGGATTCCTGCGACACATCGGCGACGACCGCGAGCCCGCCGAGCTTCTCCGCCGCCGCCTTCAGCGCCTGCTCGTCCCTGTCCACAAGGACCAGCTTCGCGCTCTCATCGGCCAGCCGGGTGGCGACCGCGAGGCCGAAACCGTTCGCCGCTCCGGTGACGACCGCGACCTGTCCATCGAGCCCGTACTTCACGCTCATGAGGACACCTCGCTGCGCTCGGAGTCCGCATTCGCGGACGCACTGTACTTATTTGATTCGCTCGCAAGCTCGCTCATCGGACGCCCTCCGCGTCTAGTGCTCCTGTCGAGGCCGGGCCGACCGCCCCGGCCAGGATCGCCTCGTGCCGCGCCACCACCCTGCTGTCCCATTCGTGGTCGGTGAGCAGGTACAGCTTCTTCTCGCGGACTGCCGTGACGACCTTGTCCGCGACCTCGGACGGTGCCATCCCCTTAGACAGCACGGCGTGCATGTGATCGCGCAGCTCCGACCCCGACGCGGACATCGGGCCGTCGTTCGAAACCTCGGCCCGCCGGTTCCGCGACCCGTGGAACAGGTTGGTCGCGATGATTCCGGGGCAGAGCCCGGTCGTCGCGACGTTGGCACCGGCGGCCTCCAGGTCGGCCGCGAGCACCTCGGTCATCGCTAGGATCGCGTGCTTGCAGATTCCGTACATGTTGGTCGCGGCGATCACCGAGGTCATCGAGCACGTGTTGACCACATGCCCCTCCTCGCCATGGGCCAGCATCCGGGGTACGAACGTCCTGATGCCGTAGACCACCGACATCAGGTTGACCCCCAGTGTCCAGTCCCAGTCCTTGGCCGTCGCCTCCCAGATCTTGCCGTCCAGGTAGCCCTCGACGCCGGCGTTGTTGTGCACCAAGTGGATCTTCCCGAACCGCGACTCGGCCAGGTCCGCCAGGGCCTCGATGTCCGACAGCCTGGACACGTCGATCCGCAGGGCCGCGACCTGCGTTCCGGTCGCCTGGAGTTCCGCGACCGTGGCGTCGAGCGCGTCCTGCTGGATGTCGCCGATGACGAGGTTCATGCCCTCGGCCGCCCAGCGCAGCGCGAACGCCTTGCCCATGCCGCTGCCGGCGCCGGTGACGACGGCGGTTTTACCCGCGAACTCTTCCACGAAGAGGCTCCTTACCTATCTAGGACAGCCGGAAATCAGGCATTCGGATGGGAGATGATCCGGACGAGCGAGCCAGGGGTCTGCAGCCTGCGCAGCGCGTCGGGTGTGTCGTCGAGCGTCACCCGCTCGGAGACCAGCCGCTCCACCGGGACCCGGCCGGCGGCCAAGTGCGCGACCGACTCCCGGTAGGTCTCGTCGGAGAACGCGCACGAACCCACCACGTGGTGTCCCTCGCTGATCAGCGGAAACAGTGGCACTGAAGCAGCCTCGGGTGTCAGCGCGACCTCGACCACGGTGCCGCCGGGCTCGGTGACCGTCAGTGCCTCATTGAAGGCACCCGGCGCGGCCGAGCACTCAAGTACGGCAGCGAACAACGTGCCTGACTGCTTCGCGTACTCGGCCACGGGGATCTCCCGGGTGTCGATGACCACGTCCGCGCCCACGTCGGCGGCCGCCTGCCGCCGGCCGGCCGAACGGCCCGCGGCGACGATCGGCCCGACCCCCGCCAGCTTGAGCGCCATGATCGCGTAGAGGCCGATTGGCCCGACCCCGTACACAAGCACCGGGTCGCCGGGACCGACCTGGGCGAGCTTCACCGCCTGCGACCCGACGGAGAGCGGCTCGGCGTGCGACCCGGTCTCGACGGGCAGGTCCTCTGGCAGCGCGACAAGCTGCCTGGCCGGCACCTTGACGTACTGCGCGTACGCGCCGGGGATGGTGATGCCGATGTTCTCCACGACCGGGCAGCGGAACGGCAGCCCGCGCGCGCAGATCCGGCAGTTGCCGCACGAGCCGATCGGCGACGCGGCGACCGCCTGACCCTCGGCCCAGCCGGACACCCCGGAGCCGAGCGCCGCGATCCGCCCGCTGAACTCGTGCCCGAGCACCTGCCCGGGTGCGCAGTTCCCGTTCTGCACGGAGTGCACATCGGAACCGCACAGCCCGCATGCCTCAACGGCGACGATGACATCATCGGGTCCCGGGCTCGGGTCGGGCACCTCGCCGACCGTCGTCCCGGTCTCCTGATCCACATATAGAACGGCGCGCACTGGCTTCCTTGCCTCTCGTTAGCTGTTCAGTGGTTTCTCATGCCGAGGGTCGCGCCCGCGCCAAGCGGCGTGACGGTCCGCGCGTAGACCGACAGCCAGCCGCAGCCGGCCGGCGCGCGCAGCGGCGGCAGTTCCGCGCGGCGCGCGTCGAGTTCCGCCGCGGAGACCTCCAGGTCGAGGGCGCGAGCATCAACATCGATCGAGATCATGTCCCCGTCGCGGACCAGGCCGAGCGGCCCGCCCGCGGCGCCCTCCGGTGATACCTCGGCGACCACGAGACCGCCGTTGACCAGGCCGGACATCTGCCCGTCGGTGATCACAGCGACGGACCCGGAGAGCCCGGCGCCGTCGATCGCGAACATCAGTGCCGAGCGCGCGGACAGGTCGAGCAGCGGCGCGAGCTGCCGCAGCAGCCCGCGGGTTCCCCCGGCCGCCTCGAACTCGGTGATCTGCGTGTTCCCGTTGGGCTTGACGTCGGCCAGCAGCGGGACCTTCGGCGCCAGCTCCTCGAACAGCCGGTAGACGTCCACGTCCGCCCCGGCCTCGACTGCGATGGCCTGCAGGTGCTTGAGGCAGTTGACGCTTCCGCTGACGGCGAGAATCGCGATGACGGCATTGGCGAAGGCCGAACTCGTTAGGAGTGACCTTGGTCTTAGGTCTTCTTCGACAAGCGCCACGATCCGGGCGCCGGCGGCGGCCACGGCATCCCACATCCGCGGTCCGAGCGCGAGCACCGGGGTGGTGCCAGGCAGCGCCATGCCGAGCGCCTCGGCGGCCAGGTGCATGGAGTTCGCGGTGCCCATGCCGGCACAGACGCCTGGCCCGGTGACCGCGCAGCGGGACATCTCGCCGAGTTCGGACACCGTCATCCGCCCGGCGTTCACGTGCCCGGCGAACCGGAAGATGTCCTCGAAGTCGACCGGCTCCCCGTGGTACATCCCGGACGGCTGGTAGCCGCAGCCGATGATGATCGTCGGGACGTCAAGCCGCCCCGCGGCCATCAGCTGCCCCGGCGTGGTCTTGTCGCAGGAGGCCAGGCACACCATGCCGTCGAGCAGCGCGCCCTCGACCGCCACCTCGATGTCGGAGGCGATCAGGTCGCGCGACGGCAGGATGTACTGCCCGGCCGCCCCGGCCGACGTGATCGCGTCGGACGGCGCGGCGGTCCGCACCTCGAACGCGACGCCGCCCGCCTCCTCGATGGCCCGCTTCAGCGGCGCGACGATCTGGTCCAGGTGACTGAAGCAGGACGCGAGCTGTGACGAGGAGTTGACGATCGCGATCTTCGGCTTCTCCAGGTCCTCGTCGCTCAGCCCGAGTGCGGACCACTGCGCGCGGCGCATCGCCCACGGCGTGGTCCCTGGCGTGAAGTTGGAGCGCAGCTTGCGGTCCGGCACATGCTGAGCCTGATACCTCGCCGCCCATCGGACAAGAGGGGCAGACTAGCCAAAACCCTCCGCCCCGTTTGTGGCTTGCCACCATGCCGACTGGCCGATATCAGTCAGGTTGATGGACATGACCGGGTTTTCCCGGTAGACGGGGAATGTGCCTGCCGGAAAACTATCGCCGTGAGCGGCACGGCGGGGCGTGCGGATGCCGCCGACGTACACCGACGAGGGACTGCGCGTCGCCGAGCAGCTGGCCGCGAGCCATCCGGGGCTGGGCATCCTGCTGCTTTCGCAGTACGCCGAGATAGCCTACGCGACCCGGCTGCTCGCCAACGGCGCGAGCCGCCGCGGCTACCTGCTCAAGGACCGCGTCGACAACGCAGAAGCGCTGCGTGACGCGCTCCAGCGGGTATGCGCGGGCGAGTCGGTCATCGACAGCACGCTTGTTGGCCGCCTGCTGAGCCACCAGCGCCAGCTCAGCAAGCTCGACCGGCTCACAGACGCCGAGCAGGACATTCTCGCCCACCTGGCCGAGGGCCGGTCGAACCACGCCATCCACAAGATCACGAACCTGACGGAGAAGACGATCGAGTCCTACATCACCCGGATCTACGTCAAGCTCGACATCCCGGGAACACCCGATGACAACCGGCGGGTGCTCGCGGTCCTCGCCTGGATGCGCGGCGCCTGAACTCGGGGCCGCCCGCTCAGCGGATCGGCTCCGGCGCGGTCCTGCCCAGGTAGGCGCCCTGGTCCTGCAGCCGCCGCTGTAGTTCTTGCACGTCGATCGCGTCGCCGGGCAGGCCGGCCGACAGCGCCATCCGCGCCGCGGTGCCCGCCGCCTCGCCCATCACGAAGCACGGCCCGGTGACCCGGGCGGCCGACTGGGCGCCGTGGGTCATCGACGCGCACCGGCCGGCCACGTACAGGTTGCCGACGTTCCCCGGCAGCAGGATGCGGAACGGCAGCTGGTTATACCCGCGCGGATCACGCTGCCACCGGAACTCGACGGTGCCCGCCACGTGCGCCTCCACCGGCCAGCCGTTCACCCCGATGGTGTCGTCGAAGTCGGCGCAGCCGAGCACGTCGTCCTCGGTGAGCTGGTAGGGCCCGACGATGCGGCGCGTCTCGCGGATGCCGATCTGCGGCGCGATGTCGACGATGTAGGAGTCCTCGAAGCCGGGCGTCCTGTCCCTGATGAACGCGAACGCGTCAAGCGCCTGCTGCCGCCCTATCAGCTCGCCGCGAGTCAGTTCGTCGACGTCGGTACCGTCGATCGCGCCGCCGTCTTCCCGCCGCAGCTGGGTCAGGTTGGCCCGCCACTCGAGCGGGTTGCGCTGCGGCCTGACGATCGGCTTCTTGCGCGGGAACGTGTGCGTGCCCGCCCGCTCCGCCTCGTCCATCAGCCGCTCGACGGTCCGCCACGGTGCGGGACCCGCCCGGTTCACGTCCACACCGTTGATGCGGAACATCAGCGACGGGTACATCATCCCGTCGATGGGCGGCGCCTTCTCCCACGGCACGCCCGCCCACGCGGCCAGGTCACCGTCGCCGGATGCGTCGATGAAGAACCGCCCGCGCACCGCCTGCCTGCCGGACTTGGACTCGATGAGCACCGCGTCGATGACGCCCTGACTGGTTGCCGGCCGTTCGGTCATCACCGCACCGACGGCCATCGCGTGGAACAGGATCCGTGCGCCCGAGCCGGTCACCAGCTCGTCCGCCGCGATCTTGTAGGCGGAAATGTCGAACGCCTGCGCCGCGATCCCGTCGGCGATCGTCAGGTGCGGCGCGTTGAGGCCGTCAAGCTTGACAAGCCGGTCGAGCAGTTCGTCGGCGAGCCCCCCTGATCACCCGCACGTCCTGCCCGTTGGTCCTGGCGTGCAGCCCGCAGAAGGTGGACAGCCCGCCGGCCGTGCCCGCGCCGCCGAGGAACCCGTACCGCTCGATGAGCAGCGTCGAGCAGCCGGCCCGCGCGGCGGCGGTCGCCGCCATGATCCCGGCAGGCCCCCCGCCGACCACCACCACGTCGAACTCTCCGTACACCGGCGTCTGCCGGCTCGGCTCGGTAATCGCGATCAATCCGGCTCCCGGCTTCGATCTTCGTTGATGCCTCCGTTCCGAGCTTGGCCCCGCCCCGCCGCCATGACAAGCAGCGCGGGGTGCGGTACGGCCCGGTTGTCTCCGGACCAGCCCGTGCCCCTGCTGGGTTTGTGCCGCGCTACGAGCCGGCGATGACCGACAGCCGCTGTGAGCCTTGCGTCATCCCGGACAACAGTGTACGGTGGTGAACGTACAAACAGTACGGAGATAAGCGTACAAGCTCTCCAATCGAGGAGGATCCATGTCCACAGCACCTGCCGTAACGATGCAGGACCTTGAGTTCGAGCACGCCGAGTTGCTGCCTGGCCGGGAGACCCTTTGCGTGTGCAACCAGTCGGTCACCAAGCAGTTCGCCTTCCTGAGCGGCAACAACATCGCGAGCGGGAACAACGTCCAGGTCAACGGGATTAACCTGCTCGGCCAGCAGGGCGGCGGGCAGTCCGCGAGCGCGACCTCCGTCGGCAACTTCATCGGCTGGTAGCGCCTGCCAGGCTCGCCGAGCAGCAGCCTTCTGCGCGGTGCCGGAGCGGGGCCGCGCAGCAGGCGAGGCGGGCCGCCCTGCCCCTTGGGGTGGCCCGCCGGCATGCCGGCTTCAGTCAGCAGCGAACCTCCGTACGAGACAGGAGCAGACTCGTGACTGCGGGCGCGACAGAGGTGGCCGCGGGACGGCCGGCATTCGCCGTGCCTCCTGCGGATGCGCCCAGTCCCGTCGAGGTGCCCCGGCTGGCTGACGGCGTGGAGCTGCTCGGCGAATACCAGGGCTCCGGCTATCGCCAGCCGCCATCGCTGGTGCGGCGGCCCGACGGCCAGGTCATCCAGATGTCACCGCTGCTGTATCTGGTCACCTCCCGCATCGATGGCGTTCGCGATGCGGAGACCATAGCCACCCTGGTCAGCGCCGACCATGGCCGGGCGCTTACCGCCGATCAGGTTTGCTACCTGATCGGCGAGAAGCTGTTGCCTCTGGGCATCGTCGCTGACCAGGGTGCCCCGGTCACCCCGCCGACGGCCAGCCCGCTGCTGACGCTGCGGGCCAGGGGGACGCTGCTGCCGGCCCGTGCCGCCGGCCTGGCCGGAGAGCTGCTGCGGTCGCTTTTCTGGTGGCCGGTGGTGACTGCCGTGGTCCTGGCGATCGGGGCCGTGGACTACTGGCTGTTCGCCGTCCACGGACTCGGCGGCGGGATCAGGCAGGTATTGTGCAACCCGGCGGACCTCGTCATCGTGCTCGGCCTGTCGCTGGCCTCCGCCGTGTTCCACGAGTGCGGGCACGCGGCCGGCTGCCACTTCGGCGGCGCGCGGCCCGGCAGGATCGGCGTAGGCATCTACCTGGTCTGGCCGGCCTTCTTCACCGACGTCACCGACTCCTACCGGCTGTCGCGCGCGGGGCGGCTGCGCACCGACCTGGGCGGCCTGTACTTCAACGCGGTCTTCATGCTCGCCCTGGCCGGCATCTACACGGCCACCGCGGATCAGGTGCTGCTCCTCGTCATCGCCGTCACGCACCTCGAGATGCTGGAGCAGCTGCTGCCGTTCGTCCGCTTCGACGGGTACTACATCCTGTCCGACCTGACCGGCGTGCCTGACCTGTTCGCCCGCGTCGCCCCGATACTGAAGAGCGCCTTCCCCGCGGGCCGCCGGGATCCGCGGGTCAGCGGCCTGCGCCGCGGCGCCCGGATAGCTGTGACCGGCTGGGTGCTGTGCATCATCCCGCTGCTGACGTTCGCGCTCGGTTACCTCTTGCTGTACTACCCCAAGGTCAACCGGGCGCTATGGCGGTCCGCAAGCCAGCAGGCGCACCTCACGACCACCGCGGCGGCCGGCCACCGCTACGCGATGGCCGCCCTCGGCGCCTTCGACGTCGCCCTTGTCGCCCTGTCGCTAGCCGGCTCGCTTTACATCGTGACCGGGCTGGCCCGCAGGGTCACCGCTGCGGCTCTGGGCTGGTCGGCGGGCGGCCATGGCCGCCGCCTGCTGGCCGCGACGGGGGGCATTGCGGCACTGACGGCGCTTGCCGCCTTCTGGACCGTGCAGGGCCAGTTCGCGGGCTGGTAGGGACCGAGAAACCGTGACCCGCCATGCAGGACTATCCCGGATCAGCCGCCGCGCGCGACCGCGCTGATCTCGTCGCGAACGCGTAGGGTTGATGGCTATGACGACGCATGCGCCAGGGGGCAAGCAGGACCACCCGGGTGAAGACACCGGGGAGGCCGCCATGGCCCCGGGGTATGCGGAGAACCCCCTGCAGCGCCTGATCAGGGAGCGGCTGCGGGAGCGTGGCTGGTCCTACGGTGAGGTGGCCAGGCGCGGCGGGCTGCCGCGGTCGACGGTCTACACGCTGGCCACCACGCGGAACCTGGTCCGGCCGCCGCGGCCAGCCACCATCGACGCGCTCGCCCGGGGTCTCGACGTCCCGGTGTCGGCGGTCCGCGCCGTCGCCGCCGAGTCCACCGGGCTGCACTACTACGACGAGGCACAGGCCGGTCCTGACCAGGCGGGCAACCGCGAACGGGAACTGCTGATCGCCAGCATCGACGAACTCTCGCCCGAGGACAGGCGGCACGTCGCCGCGCTTGTCGAATCGCTGCGCAATAGGTCATCGGGCAGGCCGGCAGACCGCTAGCAGCACGCTGCAGCGAAGGGGCCGCCGCCGTCCGCGGCGAGCGCCCGCGGCGGGCCGAGGCGACGACCCGGGCCCGCACCCGCGCGCAGCCCTACTCCAGCGGCCAGCTGGCGGGCACTCCAAGCTGGCTGGCCAGCTCCTCATAGGGCTCCTCCTGTAGCACCAGACGGGCGGCACGCAAGACCGCCAGCGGGTCCTCGCCGGGCGGCCGCAGCACGTAGACCGTGTTGTCGGCCGCGCTGTGCGTTACGACGAGACGGTGATAGTCGGCCTCGATGATCGGCCAGCTCGCGGGCAGGCCGAGATGCTCGGCTAGGTCGCGGTAACTGGCCTCGGCCAGCACCAGCCGAGCCACCCGCAAGATGGCCGCGGGATCCGCACCAGGGGGGCGCAGCACGTAGATCGTGTCGTCGGCGCTGCTGCGCGTCACGATCAGCCGGTCATGGTCCGCCAGGACGATGCAGGCTTTGTCTGCTGCGGGGCTCCCCGAAGCGGGCTCCTTGACCACCGGGGCCGACTGGACCAGGGCGGCGCGCACGGCGGCCCTACTCTCCCTGCGGCCCACCGCCATGATCAGATGAAGCAGGAACGCGCCGCCGATGACTACTCCTACTGCCAGCAACAGGACCGTCAGCCAGGCCGGCATGCCCGTGGCCACCGGAGCCCTTGTCCGCACAGGCGTCAGCCCTTGCGTCCCGCCGTGCCTGCCGCCCGAGGGCGGCGGTGGCTGGTGCACGCGGTCGCCAGGGTGCGTCGTGGGCGGCGCCGGTTGGTGTGAATGGTCGCCCGGGTGCGCCGTCGGCGGCGGTGTCCGGTGCGGGCGGTGTTCCGGGTGTGCCGTCGTCGGTGTCCGCGCCGTTGCCGGGCGGGGGATGATCAACACGGTCCCGGTGCGGATGATGTTCGGGTCGGGGCCGATGGCCGTCCGGTTGGCCGCGTACAGTGCGCGCCAGCCGCCGGGCAGCCCGAACCGGGCAGCGATGCCGGACAGCGTGTCGCCGGCCGCGACGCTGTAGCGAGCAGGGACGACCGGGCCGGGGACGGTGAGCACCGTCCCGGTGCGGATGATGTTCGGGTCGGGGCCGATGCCCGTTCGGTTGGCCGCGTACAGTGCGCGCCAGCCGCCGGGCAGCCCGAACCGGGCGGCGATGCCGGACAGCGTGTCGCCCGGCTGCACGACGTACCGCGCGGTCTTCGCGGCCGTCTCCACCGCGGTCTTCGCAGTAGTGTGCGCCGTCGTTATGAATGGCGTGCTGGCGGCTAGTGCGCTCGTCAGCGTGATTACTTGCGTGCTATTCGCGTTGCGGGTGTTCGCCTGAGCCGGGCGGGCCGGTTGCTTAAGACCGGCCGCCGTCACGATGAGCACGATGCTCCAGGCGAGCAGAACGCACGCGGACTTGGTCCACATACGCACAGTGGGGTCACTTTCCTTCCTCAGGGAATCAGCGCCGGAGGCTGCTGGCCGGCGCCAAGGGCACGAACCAGTGGGAAGGAAAGGACTTAAGCTGGCGGCACCTCCGGCAGGAAGGCACGCCAGACCGGCATCGCGTCGGGAAGACGCGCCAGCCATAGCAGGACAAGGACGAGCAGTGCGAGCAGTGCGGCGGTGACGCCGCCGGACACTCCGCTGCCGCCGTTTCCGCCGCCCCCTGCGGCACCGCCGGCGCCTGCGCCGTTCGCGCCACCGCCCGGCGCCGCTGGCCCGGCAGGGGCCTGGGGAAGCGCCGGGGCCGCCGGGACGCCGCCGCCCCTGCCTGCCGCCGTGGCCCGCCCGGCGCCAAGCGCCGACGCCGCGCGTCCGGCGGCCGCGGCTGACGCGGCACTCCTGGTCGTCGCCAGCGGCAGGCGCACACCCCGCACTACGCGGCCGGAGCGGCTGCCCGGGCGGCCGGCGTGCGGCAGCCGGACGACCGGCGATACGACGCCGGCCCTGCCGTGGCCCGTTACCGGGGTCTTACCGGAGCCCGGCACCTTCGGGCTGGCAGGTGGAACCAGCGTGCCGACGGGAGTCGTCACGCTGGGAATGACCGTGCCGACGACGGGCGCCAGGGGCGCGGTGATCGGGGTCAGCGTGTCGACGATCCGCACGACCGGAGTTGCTACGCCCACGACCGGAGTTGCCACGCCCACGATCGGCTGCACGATCTGGATCAGCGTCCCCGTAACCGGCGCCAGCGCCTTCACGGTGACCTTGACAACCGGAGCGGTCACGCCCGTGATCGTGTCAGTGACGGTCTTGACGACCGGGGCCGTCACGGCGGTGACGGGTGCCAGTGTGCGAGTGACCGTTTTGACGACCGGGGCCGTCACGGCGATGACGGGTGCCAGTGTGTCGCCGACGGTCTTCACGACCGGGGCTGTCACGGCGGTGACGGGTGCCAGTGTGCGAGTGACGGTCTTGACGACCGGGGCTGTCACGGCGGTGACCGGTGCCAGTGTGCGAGTGACCGCCTTCACGACTGGGGCTGTCGCGCCAGTGACCGGCGCCACCGGAACGGCCGCGCCGGCGCCCGACCCGGCTACGCCTTGCGTAGCAGTCGGCGGCGGCACGGTGGCCGAGGGAATCGCTGGCACCGTGGCCGAGGGAATCAGCGCGCCAACCGCCTGAGCGGCGCCGGAGGCGGTCGAGCCGGCGACTGCGGTTGGCGTCGCGACCGGCGTGGAACCAGTCACCACCGAACCGGCGCCGCTCGCGGAGGCCGAGACGCCCGTGCCGCTGGAGCCGGCAAACCCAGTGGTCCCGGTCCCCGAGCCGACGGCGCCTGTGCCTGGACCCGAACCAGGCCCGTTGGCTACCGCGCCCGAGCCTGTACCAGCTGCCGGAGAGCCTGAGGGTGCGCTCGTCGCGGTCGAGGTGACCTGCGCTGCCGCCGCGGTCACGGGCGCCGTCACGGCCGGAAGCGCCGGAAGAGCCGGCGACGAACCGGTATCCGCATGCGCCTGCCGCGCGAAGATGAGCATGACGAAGAAGATTCCGGCAACCGCCATCACGCCCTGAGCCGCTCGCAGAGCGATGCGACGCGTGCGTGGCCGCGGCATGAAAGCTCCTCCTCGCCGGAACGGAACTTGCCTCGATTGCCCACGATCGTCCGCCTGAAACCACGAAGGCCGCCGGCAATTGCCCAACGGTCTGTAGCCGGACGAGTCGTACGACTGCCACCGTACGACGCCATGTCCGGGATCGGGTTATGCCTGTCGCGATTAGGTACGCGACGGCGCCGGAATTAGGTACCGAACGCCGCGGAAGTAGGTACCCAGGGCAGCATCTGGCCACCGGCGAAGATCATCGCGAAGATTCCCGTGTCATTGCCGGGGTGGGAGCCCCGGTAATGACACGGGCATCGGCTTAACGATCTTTCTCCTCGACCTTGACGATCGCCAGCGGCCGGTCCCAGAAGCCGAACGTCTCCACGATGGACGACACCCCGGCGTTCGGCGCGCCGGCGACGACGATCTGCACCGAGTCGATCGACTGCAGCAACCGCACGGGAGTGTCGAGATCAGCTGGCGGTTCGGCCGGGATCGCGTCCGGGTGGTCGGCGGGCAGCCGCCACCCGGTGCCCTTGGCGATCGCCTCCTTGCCGGCCGCGGCGAGTGACCGGTACGTCCGCGAGCCGCGGTCGACGATCGCCTGCCGCACGTCGTTCTTGGACCAGCCATGCTTGTCGAACATCCGGGCGTGCTCGGAGTTGAGCACGATGAACCCCGCCGCGATCGGCCGAACCAGCGCTCCGGTACGGCACAGCGAATCGGCGAAGTCCTGCGCCAGCTGCTCGGGCACGATCGTGTGCCTGGCCTCGACGTGCAGCACGGAGCGGATGACCGTCGAGGTGACCGCGGAATCGCCAGCCGCGAACCCGTTGTCGGCGGCGAGCGACGGCCAGGGCGAGTCCTCCTCGTTCTCCGCGATGAAGCAGGAGTACTTGGCCGGGTTGCCCTGGGTCGCCTGGTCGAACTCGTGCGGCTTCAGCCCGAGCCCGTTGATCGCGCCGAGCCTGATGGCCCGGCCGGCCGTGGCGTTGGCCCGGAACCCGGAACCCCACACATTGCCGCGCGAGTTGAACCCGAGGGTCGTCCGCAGCGGCCCGAACAGGACCGAGAACGGCGCCGTTCCCGTAGTCGACTGCCAGATCGAACGCGACACCATGCCGTCGCGCTTGAACGCGTCCCACGCGGCCAGTACGACGGGGAAATAGGACGGCAGGCAGCCGGCCAGTGCCGCGCTGACCGCGGCGAGCCGCACTGTCAGCGCCTTGTTGAGGTGCGGCATGTCGATCAGCACCTCGTCCGGATCCCGCGCGGTAAACGCGAGGAACTCGGACAGGTACGACGCCGTGACCGGGACGACGGGCAGCCCGTCGGTCCAGCCGCGCTCCTGGTAGTACTCCTGCACCCGGCGGAACTCGGCCACGTCCACAAGCAGCGCGTCGTCGATGACCGGTTGTTCTGAACTCATGCGGGTGACCTCCTCAGCCGGACGTGCCGGACGTGCTGGACGGCCGGATGGTCAGGCCCGCGCCAAGGACGCGGACGATCTCCGGCAGCGCTACCGCGGCGATCTCGTCAATCTCCTCCTGAGTCCGCGACGCGACCGGGTGCGGCACGGTCACGTACTGGTAGCCGGGGAACCCGAGCGACCTGGCCATCGCCTCGGCGGTGATACGGAAAGCAGTTGTGCAGATGCTGACAGCCGGGATGCCAGCCCGCTCCAGCACGATCCCATCGGCCAAACTGGCCGCGCTGCACGAGCCTCAATCACCGATGGCCGCGACGGCGAAGTCGCAGTTGTGCAGCATCTGCTGAACGACGGATTCCTCGACGGGGGTGCCGAAGTAACCCTTGCGGAACATCCGGACCTCCCGGACGCCGTACTTGTCCTTCAGTTCCCTGGCGACGGCCTCGAGCAGCACCGTCGCGTTCGGCTTGGCGTTCTCGAGCAGGCCCACGGTGAGGCCCGCGAGTGATTGCGGCCGGGGCTGCGCGAGGGACGTGTTGGTCCCCCGGTCGCCGTCTCCTGTCGGGTCGAGCAGCGGCTCAAGCATCGAAGATGGTCACCTCCTGACCAGGCTACGGGCCTTGGCGGCCACGTTGGACGGGGTAAGTCCGTAGTACTCGTACAGGTCGGCGGGCACGCCAACCTCAAGGTCCTTGTCCGGGAGCGCCACCTGGCCGAGCCGGACCGACAGCCCGGCCCGCGCGATGGCCTCGGCGACCAGGGAGCCGAGCCCGCCGGCCACGCTGTGCTCCTCGACGGTCAGCACATGACCAGTCTTCGCGGCGCTCGCCAGCAGCGCCGTCTCGTCGTACGGCCGCAAGTACGCGGCGTCGAACACGTCAGCCTCGATGCTGTCGTGCTCGTACAAGGCCTCAGCGGCGGCAGCGCACAGCCCCAGGCCCATCCCGTGCCCGATCAGCGTGACGTCCGAGCCGGTCCGCAGCCGCGGCCACTTACCGAACTCGTAGTCAGGCGCCTCGTCGTATACCCGCGAGACAGCCTCGGCGATCCTGATGTACACCGGGACCTCGAGCGACGCGGTGGACCGCATCAGGCTGACGCAGGAGGCAGCGTCGCCGGGGGACAGCACCACCGTGTTATTCATGGTCCGCGCGATGGCGATGTCCTCGACCGCGTAGTGCGAGGTGCCGAAGTACCCCATCGCGAGCCCGGACAGCCGGCCGACAAGGCGGACGGGCAGATGGTTGTAGTCCACGTCGGTGCGCCACTGCTCGCAGGTCTTCAGCATGCCGAACGGCGACATCGAGTAGATGTACGGGATGAGACCCGCGCTGGCCAGGCCCGCGGCAAGGGATACCGAGTTCGTCTCCGCGATGCCGCACTCGATGTACCGCTCGGGGAACTTCGCGATGAACTCGGCGACCGTGTTGGACATGTCCGCGGCCAGCGTGACGATCCGCTCGTCCTCCGCGCCAAGTTCGGTCACCGCGTAGCCCGCCGGGTTCGCGGTCATGGCGGTCTCGCGCTCGACGTCGCTGAAGACGTCGACCATCTTCTTCTCAGCCATTGGCCAGCTCCATCCGGGCGGAGATCTCCGCGACCACGTCGGCATACTGCTCCGCGTTGAGCAGGCCAAGGTGCCAGGCCTGCGGCTGCTTCTCCATGAACTCGACGCCGTGCCCCTTGCGCGTCCGCGCGATGATCGCGACCGGCTCTTCACTCGCGGGATCCGGCAGTTCATCAAAAGTCCTCAGCAGAACGGGTGCGTGGTGCCCGTCGATCTCGCGCACCGTCCACCCGAAGGCCTCGAAACGCTTGGCGAGCGGCTCGATGTTCATCGCCTGCGACGTCGGCCCGGCGCCGGAGAAGCCGTTCGCGTCGATGATCGCGACCAAGTTGCCGAGCTTGTAGTGCGAGGCGGCCATCGCGGCCTCCCAGACCTGGCCCTCCTGCAGCTCACCGTCGCCGGTGAGCACGAAGGTCCGGTAGTCGCGGCCGGTGAGCCTGGCGGCGAGCGCCATGCCCGCGCCGACCGACAGGTTGTGCCCGAGCGAGCCAGAAGAGAAGTCGATGCCGTGCGCGAGCTTCATGTTCGGGTGGTCGTTGAGCGGCGAGCCGACCTTGCCGAACTGCTTGAGCCAGTCGTGCGGGTAGTAGCCGAGGTCGGCGAGCACCGGCCAGAGCCCGGTGGCCACGTGGCCCTTGCCGAGCAGGAAGCGGTCCCTGTCCGGCCAGTTCGGCTCGGCGGGCCGCAGCCGCAGCGCGTGGTAGTACAGGGTCGCCACGAGCTCCGCGCAGGAGAACGTGGACGAGTAGTGGCCGAGGCCGGCCTGGGCGATCAGGTCGATCGTCTGCAGCCTGACCCAGTCGGCCCTGCGCAGGAGCTCGGCCTCGGTCAGCGCCCGGCCTCGCTCAAGGGTGATGTCTGCTGGCATGACGCCCAGCCTAAATTCGCCGCAACTTGTTGACAATATGCCGCGTTATCAGCGCGGCAGTCGATCTGACTGTGCCGGCCCACAAGGATTTACTGCTTAAATCGTTCTCAGTTATGCCCCTCATAAGGCGGGTGAATGAAGATACCTGTTAATGAGACGTTCGCAGGTCATGGCTATGTGCTGGGAAGACAACGTTCCGGCCGCTGCGGTACTGGCCCGATGATAGAAACCGAAGCGAGACCGGTTTTTGTCAACAGGCCTGTTGACAGTCCGAGAGCCGCCCTACAACTCTGTGGGCTAAGTGGTCTGGTGGACCCCCCAAGATGTAAATGCGAGGGCGCATGGATGGGATAAGCAAACGCAATCACCGGGCGGCAAGGGCCGCATTCGGTGGCCTGGCGGTGGTCGCGGCGGTGCTGCTCGCGGCGTGCTCGTCGAGCAGTTCAACCACTACTCCAAGCACATCGACAAGCAGCACCCCGGCCGCCTCACCCAGCAGCGCGAGCGCCGCGGCGACGGCGAGCTCAGGCGCGTCGTCAACCGGTGCGGGCGTCTCCGCGCTGCTGGCCGACGTCAACAAGTACGCGGCGGAGCCGAACTTCGGCGATTACGGGCCCAACTACGGCGGCAAGATCCCCAGCATCGCGAACCTGGCCGGGAAGAAGATCATGATCATCCCCGGCGTCAGCGCGCTTGCCGCGTGCGAGGAGATCGCGCAGGCGGCCTCTGACTTCGCCAAGGCCGCGGGCATGGTGCCGACGATCTTCGACAACCAGGGCTCGACCGCCGATCACAACACCGCGATCGAGAACGCGATCCACCAGGGATACGCGGCGATCATCATGGGCTGCGCGATGGACCCGTCGACCAGCGCGCCGGCGATCGCCCAGGCGCAGAAGGCCGGCATCGTGGTGGGCGTCTACGGCGGAACCCCGGACCAGGACAAGCGGGCCGGGACCACGTACAACACCGATGACCCCTATGCGCTCGACGCCACCCTGGCGGCCGAGCAGGCGATCGAGCAGCACGGCGGCAAGCCGTTCCACGCCATCGCGATCACGTCACTCGCGACGGGGCCGGCGACGGCGATCGAGGAGGCCGCGATCAAGGCCGAGCTGGCGAAGGACGACCCAGGCTCCACCCTGACCGAGGTCAACGTCGAGGTGCCCGACTGGCAGACGCAGATCGCCAGCACCGTGACCTCCCAGCTGCTGAAGTACCCCGACGCGAACGTCCTGTTCCCCGACTACGCGGGCGAGCTGACCTACGTGCTCGCGGGCATCCAGGCCGCGCACCGCACCGACGTGAAGACGTACCTCGCCTTCGGCGGCGGCACGCCGTTCGTTCAGCTGCAGACCGCCAGCCCGGGCAAGAACATCATCCAGAGCGACGTCAGCGAGTCACCGCCGTGGACCGGCTACCTGCTGTTCCTGCAGGCCGTCCGCGGTCTTGAGAAGCTGGCGCCCATCTCCTACGACAAGGCCATCGGCCCGGACCGGATCATCACGCCGGACAACGCCGTCGAGGTCCTGAACACCGGCGGCTTCGGAGATGACTGGGTCAACGGCTTCCGCGACCTGCTCGGGCTGCCTGCCCTGTCGGGCAGCGCGCTGCACGCGGCGTCGACCCTGAACGGCGCCATGGTCGGAAAGTCGTAGTGCCGGGCGCCCGATGGCAAGAAGCGCCATCGTATCGGGCGCCCAGCACTCCGTATCTCCCGGGGGGACGACCCCCCGTACCCCCCGATGTCCGCGCGGTTGGCCCCCAAATGCGGGGCCGACCGCGCGGACGAAATTGTGTATGACAGACAGGAGGCGTGTGTTGCCGGACAGCGGAACGCCGGGCGACTCAGACAATGGCGTTAGCCTGCAGGAACCTCCTGCGACCGGCGAGCAGGCAGCGGCTGTGCCCGCCGTCGAGGTGCGCGGCATCTCCAAGGACTTCGGCAGTAACCGGGCGCTGGACAGCGTCGACCTGAGCCTCGCGCACGGCGAGGTGCTCGGGCTGCTCGGGCAGAACGGCTCGGGCAAGTCGACGCTGGTCAAGGTGCTTGCCGGGGTCTACGACCCGGAACCGGGCGGACGCCTGTTCGTGGGCGGCGAGGAGGTCGCGCTGCCGCTTGCCCCCGGCCAGGCGAGCCAGATCGGGCTCAGCTTCGTGTACCAGAACCTGGCGCTCGCGCCCGGGCTTAGCGTCCTGGAGAACCTGACGCTCAGCCAGCGCATCGGCGGCGGCCTGAGCGCGTGGGAGCCGATCAACTGGATCGCGGAGCACAAGACCGCTGCGGCCGTGCTCGACCGCTATGACGTCAGGCTCGACCTCGACCGGCGGACGGGCGAACTGGCGCCGGTCGACCAGGCGCGGCTGGCGATCGTCCGGGCAGCGGAAGACCTCCGCAGGTACCGCACGCGAAGCGGCTACAAGCATTCGGTGCTCGTGCTCGACGAGCCCACCGTGTTCCTGCCCGAGGAGGAAGTCGACCGGCTCTTCGACCTCATCAGGACCGTGGTGGCCGAGGGGGCGGCGGTGCTGTTCATCTCGCACGACCTGACGGCGGTCCGCGCGATCACCGACCGCGTCGTCGTGCTCAGGGACGGCAGGGTCCTCGGCGAGGAGGTCACCGCCGACATCCGCGAGGAGGAGCTTGTCGACCTCATCGTCGGGGCGCCCGCACGGAACGGCGACAGCGCGCAGCCGGTACTGGCGCCGGTCGAGGACCAGCACGCGGTCGCGCTGACGCTGGCGGCGATGGAGTCCGCGGGCGACCAGGCCGCGGTGGCGGCGGGTGAGAGCGTGATCGTCGAGCACCTGACCGACGAGCGGCTGCACGACCTGTCGTTCGAGATCGGCGCCGGGGAGATACTCGGCGTGGCCGGCCTCATCGGCTCCGGCGCCGAGGAATTGCCGTACCTGCTGTTCGGCGCGCGCCCGGCCGGGTTCGGCACGCTGCGCCTTGGCGCCGAGACCATGGGCGTCGCGGGGCTCAGCCCGCAGCGCAGCGTGCGGGAGCGCATCGCCCTGGTCCCCGCGGACCGTGCGGTGCAGGGACTGAGCCAGTCGCTGACGCTGTGGGAGAACATCGTCATGCTCGTCGAGGGCGAGCACTTCAGGCGCGGCGTCTTCCACCGCGGCGAGCTCGTCACCCTCGCGCGCGAGGCCATCAGGCGGTTCCTGATCCGGCCGCCCTGGGCGCACAGCGTCGTCTCGACGTTCTCCGGCGGTAACCAGCAGAAGGCGCTGATCGCGAAGTGGCTGCTCGCCAGGCCGAGGCTGCTGCTGCTGCATGAGCCAACGCAGGGCGTCGACGTGGGCGCCAGGCGTGACATCTACCGCTTCGTCCAATCGGCCGCCGCCCTGCATCACATGGCGGTGCTGTGGGTGACAACGGAGTTCGGTGAGCTGGCGGAGGTCTGCGACCGGGTGATCGTCGTCACCCAGGGGCGGCACACCGCGACGCTGGCCGGCGAAGAGCTGACCGAGGAAGCAATCAGTGCCGCGGCATTGCGGCAGACCAGGGAGGACAACAGATGAGCGCGCCAGCTCCAGTCGATGAGGCCCGGCAGGAGGACCACCGGGCGGAGCGGCCGGCGCCATCGGCGCTGTTGCGCGTGGGGCTTCAGCGCTACGCGATCGTCATCGTGTTCGCCGCCCTGATCGCCGGGTTCGGCATAGACATGCCCAGCCTGTTCCTTACGGTCGGCAACCTCTCCAACATCCTCGGCTCCCAGGCGGTGCTGTTCATCCTGGTGATGGCCGTGCTGCTGCCGACGGTGGTGGGCGACTTCGTCGACCTGTCGCTCGGCTCCTCGCTCGGACTGTCCGCGATGACCCTGGCCGTGCTCAACGTGCAGCACGGAACGCCGGTCCTTGTCGCCTGCCTTGCCGGGATCGGCGCGGCGGTCGTGGTCGGCCTGGTCAACGTCTTCTTCGTGGTGTACTTCGACAACGACCCGTTCATCGTGACGCTCGGCACGATGACGATCGTGCAGGGCGTCATCTACATCGTGTCCGGCAACAACAGCGTCGGGATCGTCTCGACCAACCTGTCGAACTGGATCTTCACGAACGAGTTCCTGTCGATGCCGCTCGAGTTCTACTACGGCCTGGCGATCTTCCTCGTCGTCTGGTACGTGCTCAGCTTCACGCCGACCGGGCAGAAGGCCCTCGTGATCGGGCAGTCGCGCGAGGTGGCACGGCTGAGCGGCGTCCGGGTCAACCGCCAGCGGGCGTGGGCCTACATCATCGGCGCGGCCATCGCGGGCGTCGCGGGGATCGCCTACGCGGGCACCAACGGGACGGTGGACCCAGGGGCAGGCAGCGCCCTGATCCTGCCGGCCTACGCTGCCGTCTTCCTCGGAGCGACCGCGATCAAGCCGGGTCGCATCAACCCGCTTGGCGCCCTCATCGCGGTCTACTTCCTCGCGACGGGCACCGTCGGACTCGAACTGCTCGGCGCGCAGAGCTACTACCAGCAGATCTTCTACGGTGCCGCGCTTGTCGCGTCGGTCACGATCCCGAAGGTGAACCGCGACCGGTTCTTCAAGCGGCGCCGGGCCGCCTGATGAGCGTCGTCGACGACCTGTTCTCGGTCCGCGGCAAGGTCGCGCTGGTCACCGGGGGAGCGTCCGGCCTCGGCTACGCGTTCGCCGAGATCCTGGTGCAGGCCGGTGCCAACGTGGTCATCGCGGACTGGGACAACGACGCCCTGGAGAAGGCGGTCCGCTCGCTCGGCGAAGCCGGGCTCGCGGCCGGGCGTGAACCCCCGCACCGCGGCGTCTCGGAAACCGGCGGCATGAAGGGCCCGCCGCTCGTCAGCGGCCGGGGCGCGGACGTCAGCTACCCGAGGGCGGTCAGCGAGCTTGTCGACCGCGTCGTGGCCACCCACGGCAAGATCGACATCGTCTTCGCCAACGCGGGCATCGCCCGCGGCCGCCCGCCGCTGCTGCCCGCGGGCTGGCTCGACGACATGGACATGGCCGCCTACAAGGCGCTCATCGACGTGAACCTGCACGGCGTCGTGTACACCGTGCAGGCGGCGGCGCGGCACATGAAAAAGCAGCGCTCGGGCTCGATCGTCACCACCGCCTCCACGGCGGGCATGCGCAACGACCCGTACACGCCGTACTCCTACGCGATCGCCAAGGCGGCCGTCGTCAACTTCACCAAGCAGGCGGCGCACGACCTGGCCCGCTGGGGCGTGCGCGTCAACGCGATCGCCCCGGGCCCGTTCAAGACGCACCTGGGCGGCAAGGAGCCGACCTCGGCCGAGGCCGACGCGATGTGGAGCGCGGTGGTCCCGCTCGGCCGGATGGGCGACCCCAAGGAGATCCGCGGCCTCGCCCTGCTGCTCGCCTCCGACGCCGGCAGCTTCATGACCGGCGGCATCTACCCGATCGACGGCGGGGCTCTCCTCCAGGGCCCGTCCCTCCCGCCCCCTGACTAACCCCAGTCACCACAGCCCCAGCCGAAAAAGAGCGGGTGTACTTCCGACCACATACGGTCGTGAAGTACACCCAGTCTTCGTTGAGCCTGCCACGCCTAGGCGGCGTACTCCGTCTCGCCGACGAACGCCGCCCACAGGCCGGCGTAGACGCCGTCCCGCGAGAGCAGCTCGTCGTGCGTGCCGGTCTCGGCGACCCGCCCGCGGTCCATCACGATGATCCGGTCGGCGCGCGCCGCCGTGGTCAGCCGGTGCGCGACCACGATCGTGGTCCGCCGCAGGGCAAGCTGATCCGTGGCCGCGTTGACCGCGGCCTCCGATGCCAGGTCGAGCGCGGCGGTCGCCTCGTCGAGCAGCAGGATGTCCGGGTCGGCGAGCTCCGCGCGGGCGAGCGCGATGAGCTGCCGCTGGCCGGCCGACATGTTGCGCCCGCGCTCGCCGACCTCGTGGTCGTACCCGCCGGGCAGCCGCATGATCATCTCGTGCGCGCCCACCGCCTGCGCGGCACCGACGATCTCGTCCAGCGACGCGGACGGCCGCGCGTACGCGATCGCGTCCGCGACCGTGCCGGTGAACAGGTACGCCTCCTGCGGCACCACGCCGAGCCGGTGCCGGTACTCCGTCAGGTCGTAGGAGCGCACGTCAACCCCGTCGACCAGCACCGCGCCGCCCGTCACGTCGTAGAACCGGGCGATCAGCTTCACGATGGTGGACTTGCCCGCGCCGGTCTGCCCGACGAGCGCCACCGTCTCGCCTGGCGCGATGGTGAAGGAGACGCCGCCGATGGCCTCGGCCGCCCGCGCGTTCTCGCCAGTGCCGGACTGTGCCTGGCCGGAAAGCGCCGACCCCGTCGTGTAGGAGAACCGCACGTCCCGCAGCGTGATCTCGCCGCGGAACCCGGAAGCTGGCACCGGCACCACATCGTCGGGCAGAGCCTCCGGCACGGAGGTGCGCAGCCGCAGCAGGTCCTTCATCCGCGCCAGGCCGACCGAGGCCTGCTGGTACCCGTCGAACACCTGCGACAGCTGCTGGATCGGCGCGAACACCATGTCGATGTACAGCAGGTAGGCGATCAGCGCGCCGACCGACAGGGCGCCCGACCGCACCTGGCTCACCGCGACCACCAGCACGAGCGCGGAGGCCAGCGTGGACAGCGCCTGCACGAACGGGAAGTACAGCGCGATGTACCGCTGCGCCCGCAGCCGCGACTGCCGGTAGGCGAACGAGCGGCCGGCGAACCGGTCCCTGTTGGTGCCTTCGCGGCGGAACGCCTGGGTGACCCGCAGTCCGGCCACGTTCTCCGCCAGGTCCGCGTTGACCACCGAGATCCGCTCCCGCGCCTCGGTGTAGGCCTTGGACGACTTCAGCCGGAACACCACGGTCGCGACCGCGAGCACCGGCACGATCGCCAGCACGAGCAGCCCGAGCCGCACGTTGATCACTAGCATCGCGACGAGCACCCCGGCGAAGGTCAGCAGCGAGCTCACCATCGTCACCAGCCCGGTCTGCAGGAAGGTGGACAGCGCGTCCACGTCGCTGGTCATCCTGGTCATGATCCGGCCGTTCAGCTCGCGCTCGTAGAAGTCGAGCCCGAGCCGCTGCAGCTGCGCGAACAGCTTCACCCGCAGCGTGTAAAGCAGCCGCTCGCCGTTGCGTCCGACCACCATGGTCTCCGCCGCGTTGACCACCCAGTCGCCGAGCACGATCCCGAGACCCGCCAGGGCCATCAGCAGGACGAAGTGGAACGCCTTGTCCTGCACGCCGGAGTCGATGCCGCCCCGCACAAGCGCGGGCAGCGCCAAGTTGGCCGCGGCGTCGAGCCCGTCGAGCACGAGCCCGGCGATCAGCGCCACCGCGATCGGCGCGAGCAGCCGCCGCAGCGTGAACCGGTGGTCGGCGGCCCGCGCTCTGCCCAGGTCCACCCGCGGCTCGTCCTTGATGGGCGGCAGCTCCGCCACCTTGGCGAGCAGCTCGGGGCTCGGCGGCACCGAACCGATCATTCCGTCCATGTGCGCGCCGCCCGCCGCGCCGCGGCCCGCGCGCCCGCCGCGTACCGACGCACCACCGCGTCCGACGGCTGGTGCCGCCGTGAGCGCGCGGCTCGCCGCCACGTCCCTAGACCCAGCCGCCGAACGGTTGCGTGGCTCCGACCACCGCGCCCCGTTCCCCTGACCGGCATCGGCGCCCACGGCCCTGAGCGCTGCCGCCCCGATCTGGCGCGGCGCGTCCTGGCCTTCCGCGTCAACGCTCACGGCGGTGAGCCTCCCCGCCGCGCCCTGGCCCGCCGCGCCTTGGCCTCCGTCCTGGCTCGCAGTGTCGGCGCTCGCCTCGGCGGCCACCGCGACACCGGGCAGCTCGCCCGCGTCCGCGCCCTCGACGCCCTCGCCGGGCCCGGTGATCAGCACCCGGTACAGCTCGCAGCGCTGGGTGAGCTCCTTGTCGGTGCCGATATCCGCGACCCGGCCGTCGGCGGTGAGCACCGCGATCCGGTCGGCCAGGTTAAGCGTGGACTTGCGGTGCGCGATGAGCAGTGTGGTCCGCCCGGCCATCACCCGGTGCAGCGTGGCGTGGATCTCCGCCTCGATCCGCGGGTCGACCGCGGAGGTGGCGTCGTCGAGCAGCAGCAGCCGCGGGTTGGTGATCAGCGCCCGGGCGAGCGCGACCCGCTGACGCTGCCCGCCGGACAGCGTGAGGCCCTGCTCGCCGACAACGGTGTCATAGCCGTCGGGCAGTTCGCGGATGAACTCGTCCGCCTCGGCGGCCCGCGCCGCCACGACAACCTGCTCCCTGGTGGCGTCGGGCCGCCCGTAGGCGATGTTGGCGGCGACGCTGTCGGAGAAGAGGAAGGATTCCTCCATCACCATGCCGATCGCGGACCGCAGCGACTCCTGGGTGACGTCGCGGACGTCGTGGCCGCCGATCTTCACCGCGCCGCCGCGCACGTCGTAGAACCGGGGGAGCAGCAGGGACAGCGTGGACTTGCCGGACCCTGACGGCCCGATGACGGCGACGGTCTCGCCGGGCCGGACGGTCAGCGAAAGCCCGCGCAGCACCGGCTGCGACGGCACGTAGCCGAACTTGACATCGTCGAACTCGATACCGTTCGCGTCCGCGGGAAGCTCGGCGGCGTCCGGCTTGTCGGTGATCGTCGGCTTGGAGTCGATGACCTCGAACACCCGGATGACGCTGGCGCGCGCCTCCTGCCCGATGGTCACCAGGCTGGTCAGCATCCGCACCGGCCCGGTGAGCTGCGCCAGGTAGCTGGAGAAGGCGAGGAAGGTGCCGAGCGTGACGTCGCCGTGGATGGCAAGCCAGCCGCCGAGCGCGAGCACGCCGACCAGGCCCAGGTTCGGTATCGCGGTCAGTGCTGGGTTGTACCTGGCGGTGAGCCGGATCATCCGGAGCCGGGAGCCGAACAGTTCCCTGCTCGCCTCCTCCATCCGCTCCATTTCCTGCTCTTCCTGGCCGAACCCCTTGACCACGCGGACCCCGCCGATGGCCTCGTCGACGATCCCCGCGACATCGCCGACGACCTGCTGCGCGTGCCAGGACGCCGGGAACAGGCGGCGCCGTGACGCCTGGGCGATCAGCCAGAGTGCCGGGGCCACCGCGAGCGCCACCAGGGAAAGCAGCGGCGACAGGATGATCATGATGACCAGCGAGAAGACGAAGAGCAGCAGGCTGCCAAGCAGCAGCGGCACCCACTGCAGCAGCCCCTGCACCATGTTGATGTCGGAGATCGACCGGCCGACAAGCTGCCCGGTGTGGATCTCGTCCTGCCGGGCGCCGTCCAGGCTGGACAGCGACTCGAACAGGTCGGTGCGCATGGTGTGCTGCACGTCGAGCGCCATCTTCCCGCCGCGGTACCTGCGCAGGTAGACGCCGATGAACCCGGCGATGGCGGCCGCGCCGAGCGTGATCGCGAGCGGCCAGACCGACTCCTTGGGCGACACGATGACGTTGTCGATGATCGACCGCTGCAGCAGCGGTATCAGCAGCGCGGTCGCCGTGAACAGCAGCGACCCGCCGAGCGAGATGATCACATCCCGCTTGAACCGCCAGCAGTACCTCGCGAGCCGCCGGATCCAGCGCCCCTGGTTCGCAGAAAGCACCTCGTCGTGCCGGTTTCCGATGCTCATTCCACTCCGCGTCCGCTCGTTCCCGTCCCCGTCGGCCGGTCCAGGTCCCTGTGATCCGGGTCACTGGAGCCACCCCGCGTCAAACCACAGCAACACCGCGGAAACATAATTCATTTCCCGAGCTAACGACTTTCTCAGGCCTGCCAGGGGGCGAGCGGCCAGCAGACCTCGGTCCGCCACTGCGTGCTGTCACGGTTGTCGAGCGGGTCGGTGAGGTACCGCTCCCGCACCGGCCCGGTGCCGTCACGGCCGTGCGCGCCGGCGTACGTGCCGAGCGCGGCGTAGGTGCGGTCGACGTCGCGGTGCGGGCCCTCGTGCAACGCGACGGCGAACCGGCCGGCCGGCAGCTCCCAGCGCGCGCCGGTGCCGTCAAGGGCGGGGGAGTCCCTGACCGGCAGGTAGACGCGCGCATGCCCGGCGTCCTGGGTGAACAGCTCGTCGTCGTACAGGCCGCCCGCGGGCCCGGTCTGCTCAAGCCCGGCCGCGACGGCGGTGGCTCGCAGGCCGGCCAGGGCGTCGAAGAACCAGGAGTCGATGTCGGTTCTCGCCAGGTAGGTGGCGGCGGAGACCGCTGGGCCGCCGTCGAGCAGCCGCTCTTCGATGGCGCCGGCCGGCGGGCCGCCGTCGAGCATCCGGCGCAGCGAGTCGACCGCGGCTTCGGTCTGCCGCAGTTGGTCGCGCAGCCGGTCGAGATGGCCGGCCAGGATCACGTCGCGCGCGGCGAGGTCGGGGGCGGCGAGGACGGCCTTCACGTCGGCCACCGGTAGTCCGAGATCGCGGAACCGCCTGCCAAGCTGCGCGGAGTGCGCCTGGCCCGGCTGGTAGTAGCGGTAACCGCTGTCCGGGTCGACCAGGGCGGGCTCAAGCAGACCCACGTCGTGGTAGTACCGGAGCGTCTTGACGCTGAGGTGGGTGAGGCGTGCGAACGCCCCGATGGAAAGCCGCTGCATAGCAGAAGTCTCGGCTCTCCACCCAGGGGAGGGTCAAGCGGCACGGCGCGTGTTGACTCTCCCCTGGCTGGAGCCCTGAGGGTGGGTCCGAAGCACCTGGACCAAGCCTCGGAGGCTCTCGTGAGCACTACCGCACAACCGCAGACCTACCTCGTTACCCGCGATCCGGCCGGCGCACCGCCGGCCCGCGCGAACGCGCTGCTCGCCGTCCTGGCGCTGGCCGGCACCGTCTTCGCGATGATGCAGGCGCTGGTCATCCCGGCCCTGCCGCGGATCCAAGCCAGTCTCGGCGTCAACGCGGACGGCGCCGCCTGGATCTCCACCGCCTACCTGCTCAGCGCCAGCATCCTCACCCCGGTCATCGGCAGGCTCGGCGAGGTGGCGGGCAAGAAGCGCATGATGCTGGCCAGCCTGGCCGCCTTCGCGGCGGGCACGCTGGTCTGCGCCCTCGCGGGGAACCTGGCCGAGCTCGTCACCGGACGGGTGATCCAGGGCGCCGCGGGCGGCATCTACCCGCTGGCATTCGCGATCATCAGGGACCGCCTGCCGCGCGAGCGGGTCCCGGCCGGCATCGGCCTGGTGTCGTCGCTGCTCGGCATCGGCGGCGGCCTCGGCCTCGTGCTGCCGGGACCGATCATGACCCGGCTGTCCTATCAGTGGCTGTTCTGGCTGCCCCTCACCGTCATCGCCGCCGCGCTCGTGCTGGCGGCCGTGTACATCCCGGCCGACGGTGCCGCCCGGTCCCGCGAGCGGGTCCCCTGGCGCTCAAGCCTGCTGATGGCGGCCGGCCTCGCCGCGGTGCTGATGGCGGTGGCCCAGTCCGCGTCCTGGCACTGGGCGAGCGCCAGGACGCTTGGCCTGCTCGCGGCCGGCGCGCTCGTGCTGCTTGCCTGGGGCCGCATGGAGTCACGCAGCGCGAGTCCGCTGGTGGACATGAGCCTGATGCGGCTGCGCGGTGTGTGGCCCGCGAACGCGGCGGCCCTGCTGACCGGCGTCGGCATGTATGCCTCGTTCCTGATCATCCCCGAGCTTGTCCAGGCGCCCGCGCGGCTCGGCTACGGCTTCGGCGCGTCGGTCATGGGTGCGGGCCTGTTCATGTTCCCCACCGCGGCGGCGCAGTTGCTGCTCGCCCCGGCGGCCGGGATGCTGCATCGCCGGTTCAGCCTGCGGTCGCAGCTGATCGCGGGCCAGGTGAGCTGCGCGGCGGGCTTCGCGAGCCTCGCCCTGTGGCACGCCGCACCGTGGCAGGTATACGCGGCCACCACTGTGCTCGGCGTCGGCTTCTGGCTGTGCCTCGTGGCGCTGCCGAACCAGGTCGTCGCCGCGGTGCCCGCCGCCCGCACCGGCTCGGCCACCGCGGTGAACACCGTGGTGCGCAACGCGGGGGGCGCTCTCGGCACCCAGCTGGCCGCCGCGGTCATTGTGTCCTCCGTGCAGGCCGGCACCGGGGCTCCCGCCGCCGTCGGCTACGTAGGCGCCCTGATCCTGTGCGCAGCGGCCGGCTGCGCCGGCGCTCTCGTCGCTGCCGCCACCCCGCATAGGAATCCCGGCTGACTCGTGCCCGGGTGTCGCAGCCGAATGTCCGAGGTGTTCGCTGCGGCGCCGGCTCGCCCGGTAACCTTGACGGGCACTGACACGGAGGTCGCGTGCTGGGGTTTAAGACGCTGGTGGGAAAGGCCCTGTACGGGCTGGGATGCGTTGTCGCGGCGGTCGTCATGCTCGTGAGCGGTGTGGCGTACTACGGGACCAGGGCGGTCAATTCCCCCGGCACGTCCCCCAATCTGTCCGGTGGACCCTCCACGGGCCCGATGAACATCCTGATCATCGGCTTGGAGTCGCGGACCTACTGGGACGGGACGTCGGTTGACCATCACATCGGCGTCGTCACCCACATCGGGACGGCCGCCGACGGCAACGGCGGGAATGCCGCCAACACGTTGATCCTGCTGCACATCTTCGCCGGCGGCCGGAAGGCGGTTGGCTTCTCCATCCCCCGGGACGCCTACGTGCCGATGGTCGGGACGATGGGCCTCGGCGCCAGCCCGAGCAAGATCGACAACGCCTACGGCTATGCGATGGCGCAGTAGATGCCGAGCGGATACCTCGCCAAGGACGCGAACCTGAGCGACCCCGTCGTGGGAGGCGCCACCGGCCGCACCTACCGCCAGCAGGCCGTGATCGACTACGTGGTGAACAACCTGAAGACCGGCGGAGTCCTGTCCGACGTCGGCAAGCTGGGCGCGCTGCTGAGCAGCGCCAAGAAGTACGTGCAGATCCCCAGGAACTGGGACCTGATCCAGTTCGGCGGCGAGATCAGCGGCCTGACCCCCGTCGAGCATCAGGCTCGCCACGCTGCCCACGACCGGGGCGGAGACCGCCCCCAACGGCGTCGGAGCAGTGTCCACGGTCGACACCCGCAACATCCAGCGGATTGTGCAGCGGGCATTCTCGGCCCCGCCCGGGGCCGGCATCACCAAGCCGGCCAGTTCCGCCAAGGGCCGTAACTCCGCTAAGAGCAGCACCTCGTCAGCAGCGAAGGCGCACGGCAAGCCGGCCCCGACGGCGCTGCCCGCGGCCAAGGTCACCGTGAACGTGATCAACAACGGCGCGCCGTCGGGCACGGCGGGTAGCGTGCTGACGGCCCTCGCGGCCAAGGGGTACACGGCCGGCACCGCCGGGAACCCGACAGTGGGCGGCGAAGGCGAAGGCCAAGTACGGCATCCCCTGCGTCTACTGAGTGACCCTCGTCAGGTGTCCGCGAATGTCCGACGGGTTCGCTACCGTCCTTGCCATGCGGTTCCTGCACACCTCGGACTGGCACCTGGGGCGGTCCCTGCACCGGGCAGACCTGAGGGAGGCACAGGCCGCCTTCCTCGATCACCTGGTGGAGACGGCGCGGTCCGAGCGGGTGGACGCGGTGCTGGTGGCCGGCGACGTCTACGACCGCGCGATCCCGCCGCTCGACGCGGTGGCGCTGTACGAGGACGCGCTGGCCAGGCTCCGCGCGGCCGGCGCCCGGGTGATCCTGATCAGCGGCAACCACGACTCGGCCCGCAGGCTCGGCGTGAACAGCTCGCTCATCGACGCGTCGGGTGTGCACCTGCGGACCCGGCCTGCCGCGCTCGCGGAGCCGGTCCTCCTTGACGACGCGCACGGCCAGGTCGCCGTCTACGGGATTCCGTACCTGGAACCCGCCCTCGCAGTCCCCGGCACCGCCGCTGGCGGCCCCATTCCTGGCGGCCCAATCCCTGACGGCCCCGTCCCTGAGGGCACCGCGCCATCCGCGGCCACCCCGCCCACCCCGGATGCCGCGCCGGGGACGCGGGGCCACGCAACCGTTCTGCGTGAGGCCCTTGGTCTTATCCGGGCGGATGCCGCCGCGCGGAATGCGGACCGCACCGTCGTCCTGGCGCACGCCTGGGTGGCGAACGGGCGGGACGACGCGGAACGGGCGGAGTCCGCGCGGCGGCAGGCGAGCGACTCCGAGCGGGACATCGCGGTCGGCGGCATCGGCCACGTCCCGTCGGCGCTGTTCGACGGATTCAGCTATGCCGCGCTCGGCCACCTGCACGGCAGGCAGACCCTGGCCTGGCACCTGCGTTACTGCGGTTCGCCGCTGCCCTACTCATTCTCCGAGCGGAACCAGGTCAAGGGCAGCTGGCTCGTCGAGGTGGGCGCCGCCGGCCACGCAGGCGGCGCGTCAGCCGGTTCTGTGAGCGCCGAGTGGGTCCCCGCCCCGGTGTTCCGGCGGCTCGCCGTGCTGGCCGGCCGCCTCGACGAGCTGCTGACCTCCCGCGAGCACGACGGCCGCGAGCGGGACTTCCTCGCCGTGACCCTCACCGACACGGTCCGTCCCGAGGGGGCGATGGACAAGCTGCGCGACAGGTTCCCGCACATCCTGACGCTGGAGTTCCGTCCCGCGGGTGCGACCGCCGACCCGCGAGGCTACCGTGAGCGCGTCGCGGGCCGCGACGACCTGACGGTCGCCGCCGAGTTCGTCGCGCACGTGCGCGGCGGTGTCCCGTCCGCCGGCGAGTGCGACCTGCTTGAGCAGGCGTTCACCGCCGTCCGCGTGGCACAGGAAGCGAACGGCTGACCATGCGCCCGCACCGGCTCAGGGTGACCGCCTTCGGCGCGTTCGCCGCCGCGGAACAGGTGGTCTTCGACGACCTCGACGGCCTGTTCCTGCTGCACGGCGAGACGGGGGCGGGCAAGACCACGCTGCTCGACGCGATCGCGTTCGCCCTCTACGGCCGGGTTCCCGGCGAGCGCGGCAGCGCCAGGCGCCTGCGTTCCGACCACGCCGCCGCCGGCGTCGCCACCGAGGTGGAACTCGAGGCCACCATCGGCGGCCGCCGCCTGCGCATCACCCGACGGCCGGAACAGGACCGCCCCCGCAGGTCAGGCGGCGGTACCACCAAGGACCAGGCCTCGATCCGCCTGGCGGAGCAGGACCGCGACGGCGGCTGGACGGTTACGTCCAGCCGCCTCGGCGAGGCCGACCGCGAGATCGCCGACCTGATGGGCATGTCCGCCGAGCAGTTCTTCCAGGTAGTCCTCCTGCCTCAGGGGCAGTTCGCCCAGTTCCTGCACGCCAGGGCCCAGGAAAAGGAGGCCCTGCTCCAGAAGCTGTTCGGCACCGACCGCTTCAGCCAGGTAGAAGACTGGCTAGCCGACCGCCGCCGCGCCACCGACAAGGAAGTCTCAACCGCCGAAGACTCCGTAGCCCTCCTGGTAGCCCAGCTAGCCCAGGCCGCCGACGTCGAGGTCCCGGAGTCCGCCTCCGCCCTCCCCCATGAAGCGGTAGGCCTGCACGACACGCTCACGCCGGACTCCGGCGACGTCTCACGCACCCCGAGCGGCTGGCAGGGCATCTGGGCCTCGGGCCTCTCACGGGCGGCCGTGGCCGAGCAGGAGGCGGCAGCGGCGCTGGTGGCGGCCCGCAAGGCGGATCTGGAGACGGCACTTGCCGCCATGGCCCATGCCGAGCGGCTCGCCGACCGCCAGCGCCGTCGCCAGGGGGCGCTACTCAGGCAGCGGGATCTCCAGGACGCGACGCCTGAACTGCAGCGGCTGCCCGGCGACCAGGCATCGCTGCGCGCGGCCGGCCAGGCGCAGCAGGCCCAGGTAGGCCGGCTCGAGGCGCTGCGCGCCGTGGCCCGTCAGGCCGATGTGGAGGACGAGTCCGCCACGACAGCCCGCGCCCGCGCGGCAGGCATCGAGGACGACCTAGAAGACCTGACCGCCGATGTCCAGAGACTCCGCGGCGCCCGCCCCGAGGCCGAGCAGGCCCGCGACGAGGCCGCCCGGGCGGCGGGTGCGCTCCCCGCCGTCCGGGCCAGGGCGGACTCCGCCCGCCTGGTAGCCAGCGACGCCGCCGCCCTGGTCGCCGAGCACGGCAGGCGAGGCGAGTTGCGTGAGGCGCACCTGACCGCCCGCGAGGAGGCCGTCGCCGCGCAGGCCGAGGCGCTCCGCATCCGCGCCGCCCGCATCGACGGCATGCGCGCCGAACTCGCCGCCCAGATGACCGACGAAAGTCCCTGCCCGGTCTGCGGCTCACTCGACCACCCCGACCCGGTCGACGCCGAGTCCTTCCCCCCGGTCAGCCGCAGCGAAGAAGACACCGCCGTCGCGCACGCCGACGAGGCGGCCCGCGCGGCCGACCAGGCCGGCCAGCGGGTGGCCGCCGTCGACGCCGTGATCGCCGACCTGACCCGCCGCCTGACCGCCGCCCGCTTCTTCGAGTCACACCCGACGATCGCCGAGACGCCACCCGCAGACGAGCCGAGCACGCACCCCGCAGACGAGCCGAGCACGCACCGCCGCAACGCCGCGGCGGCGAAAGCCAGGGCTCCGCGTGCCGCGGGCACGGACGACGCGCCGGTCCTGCGGGCCGAGGCGCTGGCCGGTGCCGTGCGAGCGGCGGAGGCCGGCGCGGACCTGCTTGAGGCCGAAGCGAGCCTGCTGAGCGCGTCCGCGGCGACCCTCTCGGCCAGGCAAGGGGAGCTCGACGACCTTGACCGGTCCATCGCCGCCGGCCAGGCCAGGCTCGCCGAGCTGACCGAGCAGCGACTCGCCGCCATCGCCGAGGCCGAGGCCGCTGAGTCGCGCGCCGCCCGGAACCGCGCGGAGCTCGCCGCCAGGCTCGGCGACGCCGGTGACCTGGCGGACGCGATCGCGCACGCGACCCGGCTCGCGGACGTGCTGATCGAGGCGGCGGCGGTGGCCGGACAGCTCGCAGATCCCGAGCTCGACGTCGCCCTCGACCCGCCGGCTCCGGTGGCGGAAGCGGCAGCTGCGGCCGGCACGGCACATCAGGCGCACGACGAGGCCAATACCGCGCTCGGCACCGCACGCCACCGGGCCAGGCAGCTCGCGGAACTGCGGCCGCGCCTTGACCAGGCGCTGCGCGCACTCGGGCCGCTGCGCGAACGGGCCGGCCAGATCCGCCAGCTCGCCGATCTGGCCGAGGGCCGCGGCGCGAACCAGTACAAGATGACCCTGTCCAGCTTCGTCCTCGCGGCGCGGCTCGAAGAGGTTGCCGCGGCCGCGAGCGAGCGGCTGCGCACGATGACCGCGGGCCGCTACAGCCTGGTCCACTCCGACGCGCGGAAGGGCAACGCGAAGGCGGGCCTGTCCCTGCTCGCCTGCGACGCATGGACCGGCATCGACAGGGACACTGCCACCCTGTCCGGCGGCGAGACCTTCCTGGCCAGCCTCTCCCTTGCCCTCGGCCTCGCCGACGTGGTCACCGCCGAGTCGGCGGGCACCCCGATGGAGGCGCTGTTCGTCGACGAGGGCTTCGGCACCCTTGACGAGGAGACGCTCGACGAGGTGATGAACGTCCTTGACGGGCTGCGCGCGGGCGGCCGCATCGTCGGCATCGTCAGCCACGTCGCCGAACTCCGCCAGCGCATCCCTGCCCGCATCCACGTCCGCAAGACCCGGTCCGGCTCCCACGTCGAGGTCAATTCCGGCTAAAAGCAACTCGCGTTATTCACGGGGCCCGTGAGCTTAAAGTTTCCAACTTGTGGACCCTTCAACATCTTGCCGGCAACCGTTTGCAGGAACACACTTTTGCTAGTTGGGGCGGTGAAACAAGGAGGTTTCGCTGTGAGCACTGTCAGCGCGGAAAGCAGACCGGCCGCGCCAAACAATCCCGGTTTCATAGTGCGCATTCCCACGGACGAATCACTGCCCCGTTGGCGGGCATGGCTCGTCGGGCACCCGATCGGCGGTTCCATGCTCGCCGGCGCGGTCGCCACCCAGTTCGCGACGGTCTTCGGCATCTGGTTCCCCGGGTTCGGCCTGCCGAGCCTGAACTGGCCGGTCGCCAACGGCGAACTCATTCTCGGTACCGTCGGCTCCACGCCCACCGCGGCGACCTACTTCGTCGGAGAGCTCTCGCATTTCGCCGACGGCGTGTTCTTCGCCCTGCTGTTCGCCCTGCTTTTCCATCCCCTGGTCCCGCTGCGCAACACCATGCTCGGGAACCTCGTCAAGGCCTTCCTGTATGGCACTGTGCTCGCCCTCATCAGCGCCGCCTGGTGGGTCCCGGCCGTCTACGTCCCGCACCACGCGGGCTTCCTGTCCACGAGCCTCGGCTGGAAGCTGACGTTCGGCATCTTCCTGTGGCACTGGATCTACGGTTACTTCCTCGGCACCGTCTACTGCCCAGCCCCCCGCGACACCATCCCGGCAGCGGAGGGACCCGCCGCCTAGCGGCGCAGTCCACGCCGGCGAGGCGCGAGCGTTCCCACGCCCCGCCTCGCCCGGCGTTTGGAAACTTTTCTCCTGATGGAAACAAAAACCCCGATAGCGGCGCACGATGGATTCGTATGCACCGGCCGTGCCCGCCAATACACGATTGAAGTCACCGTCATCCTCTAGCCTCCGAAAGCTGGAGAGCCGGCCGGCTCCCGTCACAAGGGGAAGCCGGCCGGCCTCCGAGCGTCGCGCCGGCCGTAGCCCGGCCCACTGGCCCCCGCCCGCCACCCCCGGGCACGCGCACAACCCGCGCGGCCCAAGCTGATGCGCCGGACAGCGAACCTTACGCTCTGCCCGGGCCCACGCAGCGGTTGTGGCAGCGAACCGCATATAACCGGCTGGTTGTCACAACCATCCGCCCAGGGGAGGGGTCAGGGGACCTTCCAATGCGAGCCGGTGACGTGGTTGACCTCGGCCAGCAGGGGAAGCCCGGCCTCAGCTTCGCCCAGGCCGGTCGGCGGGTGGCCTGGCATCGTGTACGTGAGGAACCCGCAGCCGCCGAGGTCCGCGCTGGCCAGGGCCAGGGCCGGACCGCCGCTCCGAGCCTGGAACAAGACGGACAGGCCGCCGCCGTTGCCCTGAGCGGCTGGGCAGCTGAACGACTCGCCGGGCACGTTGACCGGCAGGTGGTTCAGGTAGGCGGCCAGCGCGGCCACCTCCTTCGCACTAGTCACGATCGTGGCGTTGGCCACCGGCGCCTTAGCCGTCCCGACCACGCTCTTCGTCTCGGTCAGCACCGCCCGCCGGGCCGTGGCCGGGACGGTGTCACCCTTCGCCCGGGCCGGGATCCAGTCGACCAGGGCGTCCACCCGCAGCGCGACCTGCCCGTGGCCGGCGGCGACGGCCGTGACCGCGAGGTGCCGGTAGTCGAACAGGCCCGGCGCCGGGGGCACGTCGTAGGTGTTGCTGTAGATACCCGGGCCGTTCTCTTCCGATCCCTCGTAGCGGTACACCTTCCCGAGGTGCGCCTTCTCCCAGGACAGCAGTGCCAGCGGCCCGCCGGGTGCCAGCCACCAGCCGGTGCGGGTGATCACGTCCTGGTCCTCCGGTCCGCCGCCCTGCGGTCCGGAGCTGACCGGGCTGGACGGCACCGGCGACTTCGCCCGCTGATGCGCCCCCGGTGGCGGGATGAACTGCTTGACCAGCACGGCCGCGTCGGCCACCGCCCGCTGCTTCGGAGTGCCGTTAGCCGGCCCGAACGTCATCGTCGGCGTGGTGGAAGCGGCGGCCGGACGGGGCGCAGCTGGCGACGACGAGGACGCGGGCGCGGCAGCTGACGCGCAGCCGGCTGCCCCGGTGGCGAGGGCCGCGGCGGCGACGGCGAGTGCGGTGACCCGTGAGCGGGACGAGAGCCTCATGCCCCTTAGACGCCGGTACCCCCGTCCTGGTTCCGTCTAGCGGATGGCACCGAGGGTGAGGCCCTCGACCACCTTGCGCTGGGCGAACATCGCCACGATGAGCACCGGGACCACTGCGATCAGCGAACCCCCCATCAGCAGGTTGTAAGCGGTGCCGGTGAGCTGCCCCTGGAACACCGTCAGTCCCTGGGAGATCATCATCAGGTGCTCGCTGTTCGTCACCACCAGCGGGAACAGGAAGTTGTTCCAGTTCTGCAGTATGGCGTCCCCGAGGACGTCGCCGAAACGCGGTTTCACCCAATAGTGGCCAAGCCGAGCTCAAGAAAAGTATTTTCCTATCTCTAATTTCATGAAACCTCCAGATCATGCTCCCCGGGCGGCCGGACGCGGTGCGCGAATGGCCGTTTTTGCGTGATTTTCTGGGATTCCGCCGCCCCGCCGGGCCCCGAGCGAAGCCTCAGGCCCGCCCGTGAGCCGGGAATGCGTACCCCAGGAGCCCCGCTTCCCCCTCAGCGGCGCACGTTCCGCCGTGCACGGATGCCACACGACGTGCCCGCAGGTCACACCGTGCCCGTGCGCCGCACCGCTCATCACGCCGTCACGCCCCGCCAGGCGTGCGGGCCGTGGCGGGCGGGTGCCGCGGAGGCCGAACCCGTTCAGTGGAAGATTTGTCCAGAAGTTCCGCATATGCACAGTTATCGAAATGAGATCTTAACAACAGTTCTCGGTTGACCAGCTAATAGCAGGGAAAATCTCGGCACGAGGTCTCGTGCGGACACGGGACCAGGATTAGCATCAAGGCTTGGTAAGAGAGGGACACCTGACTGGACCGCCCGGGGGACGGCGGAGGGGGCGGTCAGGCGGCGAACGTTATGAGGGGGTTCCGGCATGTCGGTTCCTGCTGTGCGGCGGATCGTCGTCGGAGTCGATGGCTCCGTCGAATCCGTCGCGGCGCTCCGCTGGGCCTGTCGAGAGGCAGCGCTTCGCGGGGCGGAGGTGCACGCGGTGCACGTGCGGGAGGCGCGCTGCCACAGCCTTCCAAGCTATGCGGCGCCAGCGCAGTCGAGTCAGCAGGGCTGCGACGACTTCGACGTCGATGAGCTGGCGGGCAAGATCAAGGCCGAGTTCGCTCCGGACGTCGAGGTCAAGGGCGAGGTAGTCGACGGCCTAGCCGCGCGGATCCTGCTGGAGCTGTGCGCCGGCGCGGACATGCTGGTGCTCGGCACCGCGAGCGACACGGCGGGCGCGCCGCGCCCGGCCGGCCCGGTGATCCGGGCCTGCCTGCGGCGTGCGGCCTGCCCGGTCGTCGTGATCAGCGCCGAACAGGAAACGGCGCACCACGACGAGGACGCGGGGTCGCAGGTCATGGTTCCGGCCGGCGTCTAGCGGCCACGTCTGACCTGGGGTGCGGGTAGCGATCCGGGTGAAGCCGGGGTCTGCGAGGCCCTCGGTCGGCGGGCGGCATGGCGACGCGATCGTGGTAGCGGTCAGCGAGCGCGCGGTCGACGGGAAGGCAACGGAGGCTGCGCTGCGCGCGGTGGCAGGCGCGTTCGGCGTGCGGCGACGCGACGTCACCCTGGTTACCGGGGCAACGAGCCGGGACAAGGTCGTGGACATCGACGGCACGCCCGACGTGCTGTCCGCCCGCCGGGATGCCCTGCTCGGCCCCCTGCTCGGCCCGGGGCGATAATCCGGCGCCCTAACGCGGCGTACTGTAACGATCATGGATTCAGCCGCCGACATGCCGGTCATGACAGACAACCCCGCCGCCTCTCGGTACGAGATGCACATGGGCAGCGAACTGGCCGGGTTCATCGACTACCAGCTCCGCCACGACCACGGCGCCGAGGTAATCAGCCTTATCCACACCGAGGTCGAGCCCGCCTTCCAGGGCGCGCACCTGGCCACCCACCTGGCGCGCTTCAGCCTCGACGACGCACGCGCCCGGGGCTTGAGCGTCCTCCCGTTCTGCCCGTACATCAACTCCTGGATCAAGAAGCACCCCGAGTACACCGAGCTGGTCCCGGAAGACCGCCAGGTCGAATTCGGCCTCAGTTGACACGGGTATGGCTCCCCGATCCGCCGGAGGCGTTCGGCGGCCTGCCTGACGGCATCGAGGCCGACGTCTGGACCGGCGGTGACGACCTGCCGGACACCGCGGACCAGGTCGAGTTCGTCGTTCTTCCCTTCGGCGTGCAGCCGGAGATCATCCAGAAGATCGGCGCGCTGCCCAGCCTGAAGACGATCCAGCTCCTGTCCGCGGGAGCCGACCACGTCCTTCAGCACATCCCCGGCCACATCACGCTCTGCAATGCCCGCGGCGCGCACACCGCCGCGACCGCCGAGCTGACGGTCGGCCTCATCATCGCGAGCCTGCGCAAGCTGCCGCGGTTCGCGGTCCAGCAGCGGGACGGCCACTGGAAGGGCTCGCTGAGCGACCCCATCGCGGGCAAGCGCGTGCTTATCGTCGGCTACGGGGACATCGGCGCCGCCGTCGAGCGCCGCCTGGCCGGCTGGGAGGTCACCGTCGAGCGGGTCGCGCGGCATGCCAGGGACGGCGTGCACGCGATCGCGGAACTGCCTGAGCTGCTCGGCCGGGCGGACGTCGTGGTCATCCTGGTGCCGGTCACCGCGGAGACCACGCGCCTGGTGGATGCCGCCTTCCTCGCGAACATGAAGGACGGCGCGCTGCTGGTGAACGCCGCGCGCGGCGTGATCGTCGACACCGGTGCGCTGCTCGCTGAGCTGACCGCTGGCCGGATCAGGGCCGCGCTCGACGTCACCGACCCGGAACCGCTCCCCGACGGCCACCCGCTGTGGCAGGCGCCTGGCCTGCTGCTCACCCCGCACGTCGGCGGCGCGGTCTACCAGGCCCGGCACAGCGCCTACGGCGTCGTCAGCGCACAGCTCGCCCGGCTTGCGGCCGGCGAGCCGCTGGCCAATATCATCGGCGATGTCGGATATTAGCCGTGGCATGGGACGAAATCGTGGCAGCAGGGCGGTTAACGACACATGGCAGCAAATGATGACTGGCGGCGCGAGCCGACCGCCTACCAGGTGCGTTCCGTCGTCAGGACCATCGACCCGTCAATCGCGCATATCGCCCGCGTTCAGGATTACTGGCTCGGCGGCAAGGACCACTTCGAGGCCGACAGGATCGCAGGCGACGAGGTGATCGCACTGCTGCCCGACACGGTCGCCTCGGTGCGCCAGAACCGCGCCTTCCTCGGCAGGACCGTGCGGTTCCTCGCGGGTGAAGCCGGCATCAGGCAGTTCCTCGACCTCGGTACCGGTATGCCGACCGCGTCGAACACACACGAGGTCGCGCAGGCCCGCGCGCCGGAAAGCAAGATCGCCTACGTCGACAACGACCCCATGGTGCTCGCGCACGCCAGGGCGCTGCTGACCAGCCGTCCTGAAGGACAGTGCGCCTACATCGACGCCGACATCCGCGATCCAGAGACAATTCTCGGCAAGGCCGCGGAGATACTCGACTTCAGTGAGCCGGTCGCCGTGGTGCTGATGGCTGTCCTTCAGTTCATCCCCGATGAGGACGACCCGCAGGGGCTCGTCCGCCGCCTGGTCGAGGCCGTGCCCGCGGGCAGCTGCCTGGTGATCTCCCACCCGGCCTCCGACATCCAGGCGGCGGCGATGGCGAGCGCGACGACCAGGCTCAACCAGCTCATGGCGCAGCGCGCCAAGCCGCGAAGCAGGGACGCGGTGACCGCCTTCTTCGACGGCCTGGACCTGGTCGAGCCGGGCGTCATCCGCTGCCCAGAATGGCGCCCCGACCGTCCGGAGGACGCGGCGGGCAAGTCCACCATGTGGGGCGGCGTCGCGAAGAAGCCCGGCGGCGCCGGCCAGCCGGCGCCGAGCAGCCCGGTATGACCACGGGACGCCACCCGCTTACGATGGGGGCATGACCCGACCAGCCGGTGAGGCCGAACTGCGCCCGGTGATCGTCACTGTGGATGATGATCCAAGTGTGTCCCGGGCGATCTCCCGCGACCTGCGCAGAAGGTACGGCGAAAGACACCGCATTGTCCGTGCCGAGTCGGGCGAGCAGGCGCTTGACGCGCTGCGGCAGATGAAGCTCCGCGGCGACCAGGTGGCGGTCATCCTCGCCGACTACCGGATGCCCGGCCTGAGCGGCATCGAGTTCCTCGAGCGGGCGATGGACGTCTACCCGTTCGCCCGCCGGGTGCTGCTTACCGCGTACGCGGACACCAACGCGGCGATCGACGCGATCAACGTCGTGGACCTCGACCACTACCTGCTAAAGCCCTGGGACCCGCCGGAGGAGAAGCTCTACCCGGTCATCGACGACCTGCTGCTCGACTGGAAGAAGCAGGAGCGCAGGCCGGTCAACGAGGCCAAGCTCGTCGGGCACCGCTGGTCGGCGCCCTCGGCGGAGCTGCGCGACTTCCTCGCCCGCAACCAGGTGCCCTACCGCTGGTACGCCTCGGACACCGACGAGGGACGGCGGCTGCTCGACGCGGCGGGCACCGACGGCACGCACCTGCCGGTGCTGATCACCGCGGACGGCGAGCCGCTGATCGCGCCGACGAACGCCGAAGTGGCGGCCAAGGTGAACCTGGCCACCGTGCCCAAGGAGAACTTCTACGACCTGGTGGTCGTGGGCGGCGGCCCCGCGGGCCTCGGCGCGGCGGTGTACGGCGCGTCCGAGGGCCTGCGCACCGTCCTGGTGGAGCGGTTCGCCACCGGGGGTCAGGCGGGCCAGTCGAGCAGGATCGAGAACTACCTGGGTTTCCCTGACGGCCTGTCCGGCGGCCAGCTCACCGACCGGGCACGGCGGCAGGCGGTCAAGTTCGGCGCCGAGCTGCTCACCACCGCCCAGGTGGACAGCCTGGAGGTGAACGGCCCAGCCAAGACCGTCAGGCTCAGCGACGGCACCCAGATCGACGCCAAGGCGGTGATCCTCGCGACCGGGGTCGCCTACCGTCAGCTAACGGCCCCGGGCTGCACCGAGATGACCGGGGCGGGTGTCTACTACGGCGCCGCGCTCACCGAGGCCGAGGGGTGCAAGGACCAAGACGTATACGTGGTGGGCGGCGCGAATTCGGCCGGCCAGTCGGCCGTTTACCTGTCGAAGTTCGCCAGCTCCGTGACCATGCTCGTGCGCGCGCCAAGCCTCGAAGCCTCGATGTCGTACTACCTCATCCAGCAGATCGCGGGCATCCCGAACATCTCCGTGCGCACCTGCACCGAGGTGACGGAGGTGAACGGGGACGGGCACCTGGAGTCCCTGACGCTGCGCGACATGGCCGCGGGAACCACAGAAATAGTCAACGCCGGGCAGCTGTTCATCTTTATTGGTGCGGCACCGGGAACCGGCTGGCTCGACGGTGTCCTTGCCCGCGACGACCACGGCTTCGTGCTCGCGGGTCCGGACTTCAGCCTGGACGACACGGGCTGGCCCCTTGACCGTCCGCCGTACCACCTGGAGACCAGCGTCCCCGGCGTGTTCGTCGCCGGGGATGTGCGCGCCGAGTCGGCCAAGCGGGTCGCGTCGGCGGTAGGGGAGGGCGCGATGGCCGTCATGTTCGTGCACCGGTACCTGGAGACCCTGTCATGAGCACAGCAACATTCCCGTGCGACCCGGAAGAGCTCCGCACGCTCTTCCTTTTCGAGAAACTCACCGAAGACCAGCTGACGCGACTGTGCGTCGAGGGGCACATCGAGATCATCCAGCCCGGCCGGGTCTTCGCCGAGGGTGAGCCGGCCACCTGCTTCTACGTGCTGATCGAGGGCACCGTGGTGCAGAGCAGGCGGGTCGGCGACGATGACGTCGAGGTCGGCAGGACCAGCCAGCGCGGCGTCTACAGCGGCGCGTACATGGCCTACCTGGGGGACCGGGTGCCGCAGACCTACGCCAACTCGCTTCGCGTGACCGAGCCGTCCCGGTTTTACGTGCTCGGCGCGGACTGCTTCGCGCAGATCATGACCGAGTGGTTCCCGATGCCGGTGCACCTGCTCGAGGGCCTGTTCTTCGGCAGCCAGCGGACCAAGGAGGTGGTCGGCCAGCGAGAGCGGCTGCTCGCGCTCGGCTCGCTGACCGCGGGCCTCACCCACGAGCTCAACAACCCGGCCGCCGCCGCGGTGCGGGCGACCTCCAGCCTGCGCGAGCGGGTCGCGGGCATGCGCCAGAAGCTCAAGATGATCGCCGGCGGCAAGTACGACAAGGCCAGCCTCGAGCCGCTCATCGAGCTGCAGCAGCGCGCGGCCGAGCGGGTCGCCAAGGCGCCGATACTCGACCCGATGGAGGCATCCGACCGCGAGGACGAGGTCTCCGACTGGCTCGAGGATCACGGCTGCCACGACGGCTGGCAGCTCGCCCCGGTCTTCGTGCAGGCGGGCCTGTACAGCGACTGGCTTGACCAGGTTCTCGACACCGTGGGCGCGGACATGCTCGAGCCCGCGCTGCGCTGGCTGAACTACACGGTCGAGACCGAGCTGCTGATGAACGAGATCGAGGACGCGACCACCAGGGTCTCCACGCTGGTCGGCGCGGCCAAGCAGTACTCGCAGCTCGACCGCGCGCCGTTCCAGGTGGTGGACGTGCATGACCTGCTGTCGAGCACCCTGCTGATGCTGTCGGCGAAGCTCAAGGGCATCAAGATCGTCAAGGACTACGACAAGACGCTGCCGAAGATCCCCGCCTACGCCTCCGAGCTGAACCAGGTGTGGACCAACCTGATCGACAACGCCGCCGCCGCGATGCACGGCGAGGGAACGCTCACCATCCGCACCGCCCGCGACGACGGCAACGTGCTCGTCGAGATCGGCGACACGGGCACCGGCATACCGAAGGACATCCAGAAGCGGATCTTCGAGCCGTTCTTCAGCACCAAGCCCGTCGGCGAGGGCACGGGGCTCGGCCTCGACATCGCCTGGCGGATCATCGTCAACAAGCACCACGGCGACCTGCGCGTCGAGTCGGTTCCCGGCGACACGCGCTTCCAGGTACGCCTTCCGATACAGCTCGACCAAGCCCCGCCAGACACCCAACCGGAGGCCTCATGACAGAGCAGATCGTCGGCGTCGACCCGACCGTGCCGCCGAGCGGCACCGGCTGCGAGGAATGCGAGGCGGCGGGCGGCTGGTGGCTGCACCTGCGCCGCTGTACCCAGTGCGGGCACATCGGCTGCTGCGACAACTCGCCGTCCCAGCACGCGACCGGGCATTTCAAGACGACCGGCCACCCGGTGATCCGCAGCTTCGAGCCGGGTGAGAACTGGTTCTGGTCCTACCCGGCCGAGGACTTCTACGAGACCGGCCCGGATCTCACCGACCCGCAGCATCACCCGCTCGATCAGCCGGTGCCCGGCCCGAAGGGCCGTGTACCCCACGACTGGCGGACGAAGCTCAACTCGTGAACGTCGTATCCCGCGGCTTCCACGGCCGTGGTCGCGACGGGGACGTGAAGCTGCCGCCCGGCCAGTACCTGGAGCACGGCTTCCCGGTACTGCAGGCGGGGCCGACGCCGCCGGTGAACACCGCCACCTGGACGTTCACCATCACCACGGAAACCGGCGACTCCACGCGCTGGGACTGGAAGCAGTTCACCGCGCTGCCCGCCGAGGACATCACCACCGATATCCACTGCGTGACCCAGTGGTCCAAGCTCGGCACGAACTGGCGCGGAGTCTCGCTCGACACGCTGCTCTCGGACATCGAGACGAACGCCGGCTACGTCATGGCCCGCAGCTACGGTGGCTACACAACCAACGTGCCGCTGCCCGACCTGCGCGACGGCAAGGCGTGGATCGCCTACTCCTACGACGGTAAGCCGCTGCATCCGGAGCACGGCGGCCCCGCCCGGCTGCTTGTGCCGCACCTGTACTTCTGGAAGTCCGCCAAGTGGGTGACCGGCCTGGACCTGATGCTCCGCGACAAGCGGGGCTTCTGGGAACAGCTCGGCTATAACGACTACGGTGACCCGTGGCGCGAACAGCGGTATCAGGGCGACTGAGCTGGCTGGTCGCGACCGTCAAGGAAACCAGGGACGAGACCGCGACCGCCAGGACCCTCAGCCTCGACGTCCCCGGCTGGCCGGGGCATCTCGCCGGCCAGCACGTTACCGCCAAGCTCACCGCGGCGGAAGGCTACTCGACGCAGCGCGACTATTCGATCGCCAGCGCGCCGGAGCCCGACCGGTTCGAGCTGACCGTGCAGCGCCTGGCGGATGGCGAGGTCTCGCCGTACCTGACCGGCGAGGCGAGGCCGGGCGACCAGCTGGAGGTCCGCGGCCCGATCGGCGGCTGGTTCGCCTGGCAGGCCGCTGACCAGCGCCCGCTGCTGCTGCTCGCCGGCGGCTCGGGCGTCGTGCCGCTGATGTCGATGATCCGCACTCACGCGGAGGCCGGCAGCCAGGTCCCCGTCCGGCTGATCTACAGCGCACGAACCCCCGCCGACGTCATTTACCAGTCAGAGCTTTCCGAACGGGTTCGTGTTTCACCCCTCACCGTCTCGTATCTCTACACGCGGACGCTGTACCGCCCGGCCTCCGCGCCGTGTGACACACCGGCGGCCCCAGGGCCCGGCGGCGGCCGCGTCCTGCGCCGCTACGGCGACCGCCTGGACGCCAGCTCCCTGGCGGAGGTGGCGTTCTCCCCGCGGGAGAACCCGGCGATCTTCGTCTGCGGCCCGTCTGGCTTCGTGGAGGCGGCTTCCGACCTGCTCGTCGCCGCCGGCCATCTGCCCGGCGTCATCAAGACCGAACGCTTCGGCCCCACCAGCTAACACCGAACCCACCAGCACCAGGGTCGGACGCTCTCGCACCACCAGCCGCTTCCGTGGCCGTGTCACCGCCTGTTGCACCTGCACCCCGTCAGGTATACAGCGCTTCGAGGTACGTCGCCACGCCATCCTCGTCGTTGCTGCCGATGACGTGCGTGGCCGCGGCGAGCACCGCGGGATGCGCGTTGGCGACCGCGCAAGAGATGCCCGCCCAAGTCAGCAGCGGCAGGTCGTTGGGCATGTCGCCGAACGCGATGACCGATTCGCGGTCGATCCCGTGCAGCGCGGCGATCTCGGCGACGACGCTTGCCTTAGAGACGCCGAGCGCGGAGGCCTCGATGAGCCCCTTGGAATTGGAATGGGTGACGCTGACCAGGCCGTCGAGCGCGGGCAGCACCTGGGTGAGCAGGTCGTCGCAGGTGTAGCCGAAGTGCCTGCCGAGCAGCTTGGAGGCGGGACGGGAGAAAAGCTCCGCGTCGTCGAGGCGCGGCAGTGACAAGTTCACGTCCCAGTTGACCGACTCGTAGACCGGGTCGGCGGCGTGCCCGTCCGGGTACTCGACCGCGATCCCGATGCCGGGCGCCGCGGCCCGCAGCGCCGTCGCGGCCGCGGCGAGCACGGGCGGCGGGATCAGGTGCCGCGCCTCGATCTCCCCCGTATGCATGTCGTAGGCGAGTGCCCCGTTGGCGCAGATGGCCGTGCCCCGGTGTCCGAAGGTGGCCGCGATCGCCGCCATCCACCGCGGCGGCCGCCCGGTGACCAGCACGAAGCGTGCCCCTGCTGCCTCCACCCGGGCGAACGCCGCGACGGTCCGTGCCGAGATGGTGCCGTCGCCGCGGATGATCGTCCCGTCAAGGTCGGTCGCCACAAGCGACGGATATTCGCCCACGTAACGAGCCTAACCGCACTCGGTCAGCGGACGCCCCGTGGACGGAACTGGATGCTGATCCGCGGGCCGGTCGGCCGGGCCGACTTGGGTACGGCGTGTTCCCAGGTCCGCTGGCAGCTGCCGCCCATCACGATGAGGTCGCCGTGCCCGAGGCTGTACCGGACGCCCGGCCCGTCGGCCGCGCTGGCGGGCGGTGCGGGCCGCAGCAGTAGCGGCCGTGCCTCGCCGAGCGAGACGATCGCGACCATCGTGTCCTCGGCCGCGCCGCGCCCGATCCTGTCGCCGTGCCAGGCCACGCTGTCTCGCCCGTCCCGGTAGAAGCACAGCCCCGCCGTGACGAACTCCTCGCCAAGCTCCGCGGCGTAGTGCGCGTTGAGCGCGTCGCGGCAGGCGTCGAGCGCCGGGTCGGGCAGCGCGGCGTCCTCGCCGTAGAAGCACAGCAGCCGGGGCACGTCGACGGTCCTGTCGTACATCCGCCGCCGCTCCGCGCGCCACGGCACGTCCGCCGCCAGCCGGGCGAACAGCGCCGCGGAGCCGGACAGCCAGCCCCGCTGGACATCGATCCAGGCACCGCGGCTGAGCGGCGCCCGCTCCGGCCGCAGCGCGCTGGGCAGCGGGTCGTCGCCGAAATCGAGCAGCGACTCCTGCACCGCGACATCCATACGAACATACTATCGCATGGCCCCTGTTCGCGGCAGTCTCGCCCCCTCGGATGGACCGGCGCTTCCACGCGAACTCCCTGCCTGGGTACAATTCACCGTGCCCGCCAGCATCTTCCGGCACGCCGATTTGCAACGCGGCGCTGTCGCTGGCCGCTTTGGAGAGTTGGGGGATGACCATGCGAGTGAGCATTGAACCAGGGACGGACCTGGTCGGCAGATTCGGTGACACGATTGTCTTGATTTCCCGGTCCGCCGGTGCCTCAGACGCCAGCGCGAACGAGCTGCTCGGCCTCGTCGCCGAGCTTGCCGCCGATCGCGAGACGCCCGCCACCGGGGTGGCGGCGCGGCTCGCCTCCTGGGTGCTCGGCCACCTGTCGGGCGACATCGCCGCGTTCGGCATCGTGACGCCCGTCGCCGACGGCATGGTGGTGTTCCTGCGCGGCCCGATCTGGTGCGCGGTCGCCGCAGGCGAGGCGACAAGGCAGCTCTCCGGTGAGCACGCGCTCACCTGGGTCGATCAGGTCCTGCCGGGCACGTTCGACTGGCTGGCCGTCGGCGGCGCCGCGTCGGCGGCGGTACAGGCCGACCCGATCTCCGACCTGCGGGGCGGCGTCGTCCCCGGTCAGGGCTTCGCACTTACCGGCGTGGCCGGTCCCGGACTGGCGGCGCCAGGCTGGGACGCGGCCGCGTCCCAGCCGCAGTCGCAGCCGGCGCCGGTGGAGCCGGTCGCCCCGATGGCCCAGGCCGAGCCGGTTTCCGCCCCCGAGCCGGTGCTCGCGGCGGAGCCGCTCATGCCGGCCGAGCCGCTCATGCAGCCCGATCCCATCGTCGCCGAAGAGTCGGCCCCGCGTACGCCGGCGGGCAAGTCGACCAGTGCCCGCAGGGCGGAGATCGCCCCGACCATCGCGACGGGCGCGGTAGACCCGGCCGTCGCCGAGCGCGCATCCGGCAGCCACCGCCGTGCCGGCGGCTCGGCCATGGCCCCGCAGGCGCAGTACGGCGCCCTGCGCTCGGAGGACGGCACGGTGATCGTGCTCGACCGCCCCTACGTGCTCGGCCGCGAGCCCGCCAATGACCCGGCGGTGCGCTCGGGTGACGCCTCGCCGTTCCGGCTGATGGACCCGGACAACCTGGTCTCCCGGGTGCACGCCTATGTCTCGGTCGCCAACGGCACCGTGCTGATCAGGGACGCATCCTCGGCTCAGGGCACCTATATCGGCGCTCCCGGTGCGAGTGAATGGACCAGGATCGGCATTGAGCCGGCTCCGCTGCAGCCCGGATGGGCGCTGCGAATCGGGCAGCACGTCTTCACGTTCCAGCCCGCAGAGTGACCGGCAGAGCCTGACCGGGGGACCAATTCGATTAACAGAGAATCCCCGGAAAATCTTTGCAACTAATTAACCTTTGACGGCAACATCGGCCGTCAGAAAGCAAAATCGACGGCGAGTCGGGGACGTTTATACGTTCCCGACTCGCCGTCGACTCGCTTGGTCAATCAGACGGCTCGCACCTGCGCGGCCTGCGGCCCCTTCGGCCCCTGGGTCACGCTGTACTCGACCTTCTGGTTTTCTTCGAGGCTGCGGTAGCCGTTCGCCTCGATTGCGGAGAAGTGAACGAAGACGTCACCGCTACCGTCGTCTGGGGCGATGAAGCCATAGCCCTTGTCCGCGTTGAACCACTTTACGGTCCCCTGAGCCATTTTTGCTGTGTGTCCTTCTGGAAGAGCCCTAGACCCGCGCACTTCACGCGAATCAGCCATGATGGCGACCGTCGTCGGAACCCGGCAGTCGTGATTTGCCTGGCCTCCATGAAGGGCGGCGCCGCAAGCGCCGCGACTTACTTGAATCCGAGCGCGAATTACGATCGCTAAGTTCGTCAACAGCTGAGGCCAATCTACCGCATCCAGCGGCGAGGATTGGTGTTCTCCTAGCGGAAAAGTGTTCCGACTCGCAACCCCGCTGCCAACATGGATATGTCAGAAATGTCTCCCCTGCCCCGAGTCCCGCCGGTTGCCGGCCGGGCGCTGGCCTGCGGAATATCCGAAACGCCTGGATGATCCGCCAAAATGGCCCCCGGCCTGCGGCCGGTCAGTGCGGCCGGAACCCGGCCGCCCGCCGCCCTGCGGGCGGGCACCGCCTTCGCCGCGGAACGGCCGGTCGTCACGGAAAGGACGGCTGTCACCGAAGGACTGCCCGCGCGATGGCTGCTCGCCGCGGGACGGCCGGTCGTCAGTGAAAGACCTGTTGTCGCGGCGGTCGTCGCCGACGGGCCGGTCGCCACGGTCGGACCCGGCGCCGTACGACTGCCAGCCGCGCGACGACTGCTCACCGCGGTACGACCCGCCGTCCCGGCTCTGCCGCCGGTCACCGAACTGGCCGCCCTGGCCGCTCTGGCCGAACGAACCGGGCCGCCGGCCGCCTGCCTGCGCGGAGCGGCCGCCGGCGCGCGGGTACCAGTTGTTGCCGTCCCGGCTGCCGTCCCGCCCGCCGAAGCCCCGGTCGCCCGCTCCCCGGGTGGCTGAGTCGCGCCCGCCGAAGTCGCGGTCGCCCGATCCCCGGGTGGCTGAGTCGCGCCCGCCGAAGTCGCGGTCGCGTGAGCCGCGGTCGTCACGGTCGAACCGGGGTGCCCGGTCGTCCCGCTGGAATCGCGGCGCGCGGTCGTCGCGGCCGAATCGCGCGGAGCGGTCGTTGCCGTCGAACCGTGCTGGGCGGTCGTCCCGCTGGAATCGCGGCGCGCGCTCGTCGCGGGGAGCCTGGCCGGCGTCTGCCGGCCGTGACGCGCGCGCGGTGAACTCGTCGCGCGGCCCCGCGTCCCGTGCCCCGCGGCTGCGAAACCGGTCGTCGCGCGGCTTGCGGTCGCGGTCACCGTGCTGGCCACGGGCGCGGTCACGGCGCGGGCGCCCCTCCCACGGCTTGCCGATGCCATGCCGGTCGTTCGCGGCGAGACGGTCCTCGGGCCGCACCAGTTCCGCGACCTTGCGGCCGACCGTGACCCGCGGCGCGGGCGGCCCGGCGATCTCGGTAAGCGCCGCGGAGTCGGCGTCCGCCGCGACCGCCGTGTGCGGGGTGATGCCGGCCTTGCGCATCATCGCGGTGACGTCGCGCGCCTGGGACTTAATCTGCAGCGTGACGACCACGCCGTCGGCGCCGCCGCGAGCGGTGCGGCCGGAGCGGTGCACGTAGGCCTTGTGCTCGGCGGGCGGGTCGGCGTGCACGACCAGGTCGATGCCGTCGATGTGGATGCCGCGTGCCGCGATGTCGGTGGCCACCATGACACGGGCGATGCCGTCGGTGAATGCCGCCAGGTTGCGGGACCGCGCGTTCTGCCGGAGGTTGCCGTGCAGTTCGGCGGCCGGGATGCCGGCCTCGGTGAGCTGGCGGGCGAGCCGCTCCGCGCCGTGCTTGGTCCGCGTGAAGACGAGCGACCGCTTCTCGCCGCCTGCCAGCGCGGAGACGACCGCGAGCTTGTGCGACGGCTCGATGGTGATCACGTGGTGCTCGATCTCGGCGGGTGAGGAGTTCTCGTCAACCGAGTGCAGCACCGGGTCGGTGAGGAAGCGCCGCGCGAGCACGTCGATGGCGGCGTCGAGCGTCGCGGAGAACAGCATCCGCTGGCCGCGGTCCGGCGTGCTTTCGAGCAGCCGCCTGACGATCGGCAGGAAGCCGAGGTCGGCCATCTGGTCCGCCTCGTCGATGACGGTGATCTCGACGTCGGACAGGTCGCACTCGCCCTGGCCGATCAGGTCGGCGAGCCTGCCGGGAGTGGCGACGACGATGTCGGTCCGCCGCTGCAGTGCGTTCACCTGCGGACCGTAGGAGACGCCGCCGTAGATGGTGGTCACCCACAGGTTCATCGACCGCGCGAGCGGCTTGAGCACCGCGGTCACCTGGGAGGCGAGCTCGCGGGTCGGCACGAGGACGAGGCCGCGCGGCCTGGCGCTCAGCGTCGATCCGCCGGCCAGCCGGCTGACCATGGGCAGGGAGAACCCGAGGGTCTTGCCTGAGCCGGTCTTTGCCCGGCCGAGGATGTCCCGGCCTGCCAGCGCGTCGGGCAGCGTGGCCGCCTGGACGGGGAACGGCGTGGTGATGCCCTGGTCCTCGAGGACCTCGACGAGTTCGGCGGGCACGCCGAGCGCGGCGAACGTGACTGGCTCGGCGGATACGGGGACTTCAGTGATTTCGGGCGCGGCAGAACACTCTGCGGGCATGGCAGTCAACGGGGGAATCGTCTCCAGGACTCGGGGGTCGCTACTCGGCGGCGTTAAAGGAAGAGGCTCGTGCTCTCGCCGCTCATCGCGTGGACCTTGCCGCCACGCCTATGCACTCCGATGTCCGTGGATCCCGTTTCGGTGCATCAAGCGACCTACGCTCAGGTAAGTCTACGTCACGGCCTTGCCGGCTGCGGACGGCGGGTGGCGTGCCGGCCGGGCGTGCGCACCGGCGCGAGCAGTACCAGGGCGTTATAGGTGACGAGCGCGATGGCCACGTGCATGACGAACAGCACCGCGACCGCCTTGGCGGGCTGTCCCTTGATCAGGATCCAGACGTCGGGCAGCCAGAGCACAAGCGTGACGAGGACCGCCATCCGCAGGAACATCCACCGGGGCGCCGACGTGATCCGCGTGGTGACCGGCCACGCGACGCAGGCGATGAGCACGCCGATAACCGTCAGCTTGGCGTAGTCGGCGAACTGGAAGTGCTCGTACCCCTTCGTCGCGGGTAGGGCGGCCTGGGCGATGGCCACCAGTAGCGCGTCGGCAAGCAGCGAGCCAGCGAGCGCGACCACGGTGGCGACGGCAAGCCGCGCACCGGAGGGCTGCTCGTGCGCGGGGGCGAAATCCAGGCGGACGAGGTCAAGGGCCTTCTGCAGCATGGCGACCACCGTATTGACCAACAGGCCGGTGACCAGTATCAATCTGCTATGCGTTTCCTCTGACTTGCTGCACGTCTGCTCAAGGCGAGGCAACGACGCGGACCGTGACTACGCGGCGGCCGGCGCGACCGTGACCGTCATGCCCGCCGCGATCTCCGCGACGAGCGCGGCGGCCCTGTCCAGGTCGTCCGGATCGAGCGCGACCCCGCTGACCACGCCGAGCGCCCCGGCGCTCTGGTACGCGACGAGCGCCTGCGCCTGCCAGGTCGTGACATCCCGGCCGCGGACCCGTTCCGTGACGGAACACCGCAGGCAGACCGCCGGGTCGCCGCCCGGCGTACGGAATTCCTCGATGATCGCGGTCGCCTCGGGATGCCGCACCCGCAGCCGCGCGGCGAGCACGTCACAAGCCGTCCCCGCCTCACCCGCCGCTTGCCCGTCGAACGCGGTCACGGTGATCGACACCAGGATGACCGCGTCCCTCCCGTCCATCGGGGTGCTCCAGAACCCGGTCCAGGCGGCCCACTCGCCGTCGGCGGGCATGCTGACCATGCCCTCAGGAACCGTCGCCAGCATCCTGAACGGGTGCGGCGTCACACCAGACACGTCCATCACAACGTCCGCCCTTCGGCATCCGCCCGAGCATCGGGGCTCCTTTCGGGTGTGCCCCACATCAACCAAGACGCTCGACCGCCCCGAATAGTTCAAAATTCTGGGCATGACTACATCGCAGGAGTTCCGCGACTTGGAGGAGAGCATGTGGCGAGCGGAGACCCGCTTCGACCCCGATTACCTGGAGCGCGTGCTGCACCCTGACTTCTTCGAGTTCGGCCGTTCCGGCCGCACCTGGACCCGGGCGCAGTCGATGGCGATGGAGTCAGGCGAGATCGACGCGGTGCTCCCGCTGCCGGACTTCACGGTCGCCGAACTCGGGGCGGACACGGTCCTCGTCACCTACCGGAGCATCGTCAGGCATGAGGAACTCGACTACGCGAACCGCAGCTCGATCTGGGTCCGCGACGGTGACGCGTGGCGGCTCCGCTTCCACCAGGGCACCGCGGTCCACCCAGGCTGAGGCCCGGTCCCTGACGTGGATTTCGAGTCGTTCTTCCAGGCGGCGACCGGCTGCCGGCCGTATAGGTATCAGGCGCGGATAGCACGGGACGGCCTGCCTGCTGCGGTGACGACGCCGACCGGGACAGGGAAGACCGGCGTGATCCTCGCCTGGCTGTGGCGCCTGCTCTACGGGCCAGGCCCGGCCGTGACTCCGCGGCGGCTGATCTACGCGCTGCCACCAGGCAGGCTTGCGGACAATGCCGCCGCGCAGGCCCGCGACTGGCTGGCCCGCCTCGAGCTCACCGAACAGGTGAGCCTGCATGTGGTCATGGGTCCGTGGGGCGAAGACCTGGGGGACTGGCGGGAGAACATGCACCGGCCCGCGATCGTCATCGGCAACACGGACGCAGTCGTTTCCAAGGCGCTCAACCGCGGCTACGGGATCGGGCGAGCGCTGTCGCCGATCGATTTCGGCCTGGTCACCAACGGGGCGCAGTGGATCATCGACGAGGCTCGGCTGTGCCCGCAGGCCACCGCGACCCTGCGGCGGCTCGCCGAGTGGGCCGAGGGGGTCCCGATAGCGGAACCGTTCGGGCTTACTCTGCTGTCTTCCTTGACGGAGACCGCGCCTGTTGGTGTCGGCGCGGGGGAACGGGCAGGCGAGCTGGCGTCCAGGCTTGCTGCGCGACGGACGATCCGCCGGGTGCCGGCGGAACCGGGGGACTACCGGGCGGTTGCCCGCCTAGCGGCGGAGCGGCACCGGCCGGGCACGATGACCCTGGTCGTACTGAACACGGTGGCGGCGGCCCAGGAGGTGCACCGCCAGCTCCGGGGGGAGGGCGTGACCTGCACGCTCCTCCACCCGCGCCTGCGCGGTATCGAACGAGCCGCGCGCCTCGCGGACATCGCGGCGCCCGGCGACATGATCGTCATCACCGCTCAGGTCGCCGAGGGACTTGACCAGTCCGCCGCGGTCCTGGTGACCGAGGCGGCGCCGTGGCCGGCGGTGGTGCAACGGGCGGGACGCTGCAACCGTGACGGCGCGGTGCAGGATGCCGAACTGTGGTGGCTGCCGCCGGGCCGTGACCACCAGGACTGCCACGCCGCGTGCGCCGAGCTCAACAGGCTCGAGGGCATGGCTGTCACCAGTGAAGACCTGGCTGCGCGCGCCGTCCCGTCCGGTCCGCAGCACGTCGCGGCGATCGGCAGGGATGAGTTCGCGGAACTTTTCGACACCGCGTCTGCCGTGGATGCCGGCCCGTACCTGCGCGACGGTGACGATCCGGACGTGGAACTCGCCTGGGCGACCTGGACACCGGGACCGGACGGCGCACCGGACCCTGAGGTGCGCTATCCGCCCGCCGAGTACCGGTGCCGCGTCCCGATCGGCGACGTGTTGCTCCTCGCCGGCCAGCGTCCGGTGTGGCGATTCGACCGGTCCGCGAACCGGTCGACACGGCTCGGCGAGTACCCGGGCACGCCGCCGCGACCGCTGGAATTGCTGCTCGTTAACGCCATGGATGGCGGTTACGACCAGGAAACCGGCGTCGATCCGGCGGCGTCCGGGCCGGTTCCCGATTGCCCGCAGCTGCTGACTCCCGACGAGATCGCCGAACGGGCAGCCGCGGAAGCCGCTGTCCCGGTCGACGCGCCCCGCCCGTGGCAGTCCCTTGCCGAGCACAGCGATCAGGTCCGCGACCAGGCGGCGGCGCTGCTTACCGTGCTCGCGCCGCGAGTATCGCCCGACGCCGCGCGAGCCACGATCGTCGCGGCCCACCTGCACGACGCGGGCAAGGCACATCCGCTCTGGCAGGACGCGCTGTGCGCGCTCGCCGGTGAATCGGAGGCGGCGGCGGTCGAGGCGGGCCGCCCCTGGGCCAAGTCGGGCAGGAACGGCAGGCTCGAGTTCGCAGGCGGTGTCGGCTTCCGGCACGAACTGGCGTCACTGCTGCTGCTCGACGGCCCGCTCGCCGTGCTGCTCGCCGCGTCACCCGACCCCGATCTCACCAGGTACCTGGTCCTCGCGCACCACGGACTGCTCCGCGTCCAGGTCCGCGACGTGATCGAATCCGCGGTTGCCCCCCATGGCGCGGCGCCGCCGCCGGCGTTCGGCCTGGCACAAGGGGTGAAGACGCCGATCCCCGCGATCTTCGGCCAGCCCGCGACCACCTTGCTGACCGACCTCGCCCAGTTCGGGCAGTTCGGGCAGGACGGCGGGGGGACCTGGCGGCAGACCGTCCTGCGCCTGCTGGCCAGGTACGGTCCTTTCACGCTCGCCTACCTGGAGACGATCGTCCGCATCGCCGACTGGCGCGCGTCCGGCGGAAAGGATCTGCCAGCGGAGTCAGGGAGCGGCCAGAGCCGGTGACGGACACCGAAGAGCCGCTGACCGGCGGCAACATTGAGCCGCGGCCCCGGCCGCCAGTAAACTGACGAATTATGCCGGAAACCCGCCAAGACGCTTATAAGCGTGAGCTGACCGGCCCCACCTACTCCGAACTCGGCCACCGCGACACGATCGACTGGCACTACCACGATGTGCCGCAGCTCGTGTACCCGAGCAGCGGCGTGCTGTCCATCTCCGCCGCGGGCGGCACCTGGGTGGTTCCGCCGCAGCGCGCCGTGTGGATCCCCGCCGGCATCCCGCACGCGCACCGCGCCCACGGCCGCGTGCAGATGCGTACGCTGGCGTTCCCGATGCCCCATCAGGAACAAGAACAAGAAGACAGCGAAACCCCGCACGCCCCCGCCGTCGTCGCGGTCAGCCCGCTGCTCCGCGAGGTCATCATCGCCCTCACCACGGACGACAAGAACAACGGCCGCGACGCACACCAGCGCGCCAACCTGCGCAGCGTCGCACTCGACGAACTGCGCCGCGTGGACCAGCTGCCCGTCAGGCTCCCCGCCGTCACAGACGACCGGCTGGCAGCCATCGCGGACATGCTCCGCGCCAACCCGGCCGACGAGCGCACCCTCGCCGAGTTCGGCACGGTGGTCGGCGCGTCGGAACGGACGCTGAGCCGGCTGTTCCGCGAGGAGGCGGGGATGACCTTCCCGCAGTGGCGCACCCAGTTCCGCCTGCTGCGCGCGCTGCTGCTGCTCGCCGACGGCACCCCGGTGACCAGCACCGCGCTGGCCTGCGGCTGGTCCAACCCGAGCGCGTTCATCGACACGTTCAGGCGCGCCTTCGGCGCCACCCCCGGCCGGTTCTACACGCCCTGAATACCGACAAGGATCATCCCGAACGGCGAGCTCTTTCATCCTGCCCTCGACCCCTCGGAGTCCGAGCAGCCCGCAAACGCCAGGATGAAAGAGTTCGTAAGGCTTACTCCGGTCCCCCACGGAAACTGCTACGGAATCTCCAGCCGCAGCGCGCCGCCGCCAGGCCCGGCGTTCAGCCGCTCCCGCACGTACCAGGTCCCCGCCGCAAATGACACCGCATAATCCGACACTCCGAGTGCCTCGCGCGCCGAACGTTCCGCCTGCTGATGAAGTTCCTCCATGATCGCGGTGCCGCTGAACCGCACGCTGCCGCCGCGCTCCCACAGCGGTTCCGCCGCGCCGAGCAGCCAGGCAGTCCGCGCCGGCGAGCCCGTCTTGACCGACAGCCAGCCGAGCACGTCGAGCGCGTAGGCCATGCCGATGACGTCGCCGAGTTCCTGCTTGCCGTACAGCGCCCTGCGCAGCGCGGCCTCGCACTCGACCTCCCGTCCAGGCATCTGGAAGAGCGCGAAGCCCGAAACGACGTGCAGATAGGTGCTGATCCACTGCTCGCGGTTGTCGGGCCCGAGCATCGCCAGGCCCTCGTCGCAGACCGCGACGCACTCGTCGGGCTTGCCCGACAGCTGGTGCAGGTGCCCGAGCTGCGCCATCAGCATCAGCTCGCCCGCCAGGTCGCCGCAGGCGCGCAGCCGCGCCCTGGCCTCCTTGGCGACCTGCGCCGCCTCGTCGTGCCTGCCGAGGAAGGTGAGCGTCAGCATCGTGTGCTGGTAGCCGCGAGCGGTCACGGCGTCATCGCCGAGCGCGACCGCCATCGCGGTGCCTGCCTCGCAGTCGGCGAGCGCGCTGCCGATGTCTCCCATGAAGGACCGCAGGAATCCCCTGTTGACCAGTGCGCGTGCCCGTTCCGGGCCGGGGTCTGTGAACCGGTCGAGCGTCTTGGTCAGCCAGTAGCCGCCCTCGCCGAGCAGCCCGGAGATCTGCCAGTACCCGTGGAGCGAGCAGGCCAGGTCGGCACCGCTGCGCCACCGTTCCTGGGCTGCTACCGAGGTGACCACCGAAGCGGAGGCCACGGCCGCCATGGCCTGCCAGCTCCCCGCCTCGTCCGCCTCCGGCGCCTCGTCGTCGAGCTCGAGCGCGTACTCAAGCGCCGCACGCAGGTTGGGGTGCGTCTCCCGCAGCTCGTGGTAGCGGTCCATCTGGTCGTCGTCGGCGAAGTGCCCGCCGAAGTACTGCGCCATCGCCAGGTACCGCGCGATGTGCCGCTCCCGGCAGGAGGCGAGCTCACCGGACTCCGCGAGCCGCTGCGCGCCGAACTCCCGCAGCGTGTCGAGCATCCGGTACCGCTCGTCCTCGCGGATGACCACGGACTTGTCGACGAGGCCGACGAGCGCGCTGACCACGTCGGGCCGTTCGAGCGACACCTCGGCGCACACTTCCTCGGCGGCGGCCAGGCTGAACGTCCCGGCGAAGACAGAAAGCCTGGCCCATAGCCGCCGCTCGGCGGGCGAGCACAGCTCGTGGGACCACTCGATCGCGGTGCGCAGCGTCTGGTGCCTGGGCAGCGCGCCCGGCTGGCCGCCGGTCAGCAGCGCGAACCGGCGGTCGAGCCGCCGGACGAGGTCGGGCAGCGGCAGCTCCCGCAGCCGGACGGCGGCCAGTTCGATGGCGAGCGGTATGCCGTCGAGCCGCTGGCACAGCCGGATGACGTCGGGCGCGTTCTGCTCGGTCACCGCGAACCCGTCGATGACGGCGGCGGCCCGCAGCTCGAACAGGTCGACCGCGTGCCCGGGCACCGGCAGCGGGCCGACGGGGAAGACTTGCTCGTCCGGCATGTCGAGCGGCTGCCTGGTGGTGGTTAGCACGGTCACACTAGGCGCGGCGCGAAGCACGGCGCTGCTCAGCGCGGCGCAAGCGTCGAGCAGGTGCTCGCAGGTGTCGAGGATGAGCAGCAGGCGCCGGTCCTTCAGGTACTCGAGCACCGATTGCAGCGCCGACCGCGGGTCCTGCTCGGGCAGCCCGAGGACGCTGGCGACCGTGTTGGGCAGCAGCGCGGGGTCGCGCAGTCCGGACAGCTCCACGATCCACGGGCCGTCCGGGTACCGGCCCGCCGCCTGCGAGGCAGCCGACCGCGCGATCCTCGTCTTGCCGACACCGCCAGGCCCAGCGATCGTCACGAGGCGGGAGTCCGCGAGCAGCTCGCCAATCCGTGCGAGCTCCTCGTGCCTGCCGACAAAGTCGGCATGCCCGTCCCTCGGGAAGCGTCCGGTCATTGAACCCATCACCGCCAACTCGACGCGTCACGGGCGATCGTGGGACCAGCCCGGCGGATCACTCGCCTACAACTATCACTCAGCGCGACGTCGCGTCACTGTCAAAGGCCAGACCTGATGATCGAATAGGTAGAAGCACTGATGCCACTGCCGTGCTTTGGGGGGCCTGGCCGCTGTTTCCGCGGTGCCGGCTAGGTATAAAGGTACCGATCGAAGCGGCCAGTCAGAGGGAGGACCACATGCGCGACGCCGCCCTGCTCGGTGCCCGGCTCCTGCTCGGTGGCTACATGGGCATCCATGCGAGCCAGAAGCTGCTCGGCAAGTTCCACGGTCCCGGTCTCGACGGGATCGCCCCGGTCTTCGAGAACAATGGCCTCGCCCCCGGCAGGGAGATGGCCATGGCCGCGGCGGCGACCGAGATCGCCGGCGGCGTGCTCACCATCACCGGGTTCGCGGACCCGGCGGGTCCGCTCGCGGTGGCCGGCGCGATGGCGGTGGCCGCGGGCTTCAACCGCGGCGGCGGCCTGATGGCCGCGCGCAACGGCGTCGAGCTTCCCGTCGCCTACGCGACCCTTGCCCTCACCCTGGCCGCGACCGGCCCGGGCAAGTACAAGATCGGCCCCTCGATCCCCGGCAGGCTCGCCGCGGTCGGCGCACTCGTCGGCGGCGCCGCCGCCGGCGCGCTCATCGCGAAGATGGTCACCAGCAAGCCCGCGCCGGCCGAGCCGGAACAGGAGAATTCTTGAGCCTGGAAAGCGATGACTGGTCGGTCAGCGACCTTGATCTTGGCGCCTATCTGCGCAGGATCGATTACTCGGGACCGACGCAGCCGTCCGAGGCGACGCTGACCGCCCTGTACCGCGCGCATCTTGCCGCGATCAGGTTCGAGAACCTGGACGTGCTGCTGCACGGCCGGGTGAGCGTGGCGCTCGGCGACATCCAGGACAAGATCATCTTCCGCGGCCGCGGCGGCTACTGCTACGAGCAGGCGCAACTGTTCGGCGCGGTGCTCGAGCGGCTCGGCTTCGGCGTCGAGCGGCTGCTCGCCCGCGTCGGCCCGGACGGCGGACCGGCGCGCCCGCGCACCCACATGACCCTCCGGGTCAGCGCCGACGGCGGCGTGTGGCTGGCGGACCCCGGCTTCGGCTCGTCGCCGCCCGCACCGCTCAGCATGCGCAGGTACCGCTCGGGCTCGCCCCAGGAAGTCGACGGCTGGGTCTACGACATCACCCCGGACACCGAACACGGCGCGGAGGTGTGGAAGCTCCGCGAGTACCAGGCGGGGGAGTGGGTGACGCTGCACCGCTGGGACTACGGCAAGGTGCAGCCGGTGGACGTGGTCCTGTCCAACCACTACACGTCGACCTACCCGGACTCGTGGTTCACCTGGCAGCCGGTGATCGTCAGGCGCGACCCGGACGCGATCCGCTCGATCCTCGGCCGCGGCTACACCGTCAACCGCCCTGGCAAGGAGAAGGAGCGCCGCGAGTTGACGGACGCCGAGTTCGCCGAGGCGCTGACCGGCGAGTTCGGCCTGACGCTGAGCGACGAAGAACTGGCGGCGATTGTCGCGGCGCCAACCGGCCACGACAAGAAGCCCGCCGCCGGCGTGGCTCCTGGGACCTGACGGCCGCGCTACTGCGGCTCGGCCGCGGACTCCCCGGCGTGCTCGGCCGCGCTACTCCGGCTCGACCGCCGGCTCCCCGGCGTGCTCGGCCGCATGCCGCGACAGCCCGGACCGCGCCCGGGTGAACCCGGGCAGCGACCACGCCACGAGCAGCGCCCCGGCGATGCAGGCGAGCCCGCCGGACACCACCGACACCGTGTCGCCGAAGGCATTGGCGACCGCGCCTGCCTCCAGGTCGCCCAGGCGCGGCCCGCCGGCCACCACGGCCATCTGCACCCCCATCAGCCGGCCGCGCATCCCGTCAGGCCCGGCGAACTGGACCATCGTGTTGCGGAACACGGCGGACAGCACGTCGGCCCAGCCGGCGACCGCGAGCAGCACCAGGGCGGCGGGCAGCCAGCGCACGATGCCGAACCCGGTGATCGCCGCGCCCCAGACAAGCACGGCGGCGATGACGGCAAGTCCCTGGCGGCGTACCCGGCCGACCCAGCCGCTGGTCAGCGCGCCAAGCAGCGCCCCTGCCCCGGGTGCCGAGTACAGCAGCCCGACAGTGGTCGCGCCGCCGCCGAACACGGTGGCGGCGAGTGCCGGGAACAGCGCCCGCGGCATGCCGAACACCATCGCGTTCAGGTCGATCGCATAGGCGCCGAGCACCGGCTGGGTGCGCCGCACGAACCGCAGCCCCTCGAGCGTGGAACGCCAGCCCGGCCGGACCGTGCTGCCCGGCGCTGCCGATGGCGGCTGCGGCGCGATCAGCACGGCCGCGGTCAGCGCGGCCAGGAAGCTGACCGCGTCGATCCAGTAGATCCAGTGCACCCCGGCCCCGGCGAGCAGCAGTCCGGCGACGGCCGGCCCGACGATGGCGCCGGTCTGGAACATCGACTGGAAGATCGCGTTGGAGGACGGCAGCAGGTCCATGCCGACCATGCCGGGCAGCATGGCGTTGCGCGCCGAGCTGTCGATGCCGGACAGCGACGCGTTGACCGCGGGGAAGACGAACAGCGGCCACAGCGCAGGCCCGACGTCGGCGTTGAGCGCGAGCCCGGCGCTCGACGCGGCGCCGATCGCCTCCACGACGATCAGCAGCTTGCGCCGGTCGACCGCGTCCACGAGCGACCCGCCGAGCAGCGAGCCGAAGATCAGCGGGAACAGCTGCGCGAGCGACACCAGGCCGACGACGAGCGAGGACCGGGTGATCGCGTACACCTGGAACGGCACCGCGACTGTGGTGAGCTGATTGCCGAGCACCGAGATGCCGAGCCCGCTGATCAGCGCGCGGTAGTCACGCGACCGGCGCAGCGGCGTGAGGTCGAGAAGGATATGCCTGGCCAGCCTCCGGTGAAATCCCTGGCTCATCCGCGGCTCTTCTGACCTGACATCCCGCCAAGGATAAGCCAGCGAATCATCGCGAACGGCCGGGCCGTTCCCGCCCGCGACGACACGGGGCCCGCGAGCGGTGACCGGTATGTCACATCTCCGTGCCCGCCCCGGCACTCGGCGTCACCCGGCTGATCCGCGGCGGCCCGAAGCCCGCCGCGGCGAAGGCATCCGCGACAGCCTCGGTCAGGTCGGCCACCCGAGCCTCCTCGATCAGCGCGATCGCCGAACCGCCGAAACCGCCGCCGGTCATCCGGGCGCCGAGCGCGCCTGCCGCCAGCGCCACCTCCACGGCCAGGTCGAGTGCGGGTGTGGTGATCTCGTAGTCGTCGCGCATGGAGGCGTGCGAGGCGGTCAGCCGGCGGCCCGCCGCCGCCAGGTCGCCGGCCGCTAGGTCGGCGACGGTCGCCTCAACCCGCGCGTTCTCCGTCACCACGTGCCTGACCCGGCGACCGGTCTCGGCGTCGAGTGCTGCCTCGGCGCGCGGCAGGTCCGCGACAGACAGGTCGCGCAGCGCGGGGACTCTGAGCAGCGCCGCGCCCTTCTCGCAGGAGGCGCGGCGGGCGGCGTAGCCACCGGTGGCGTGCGCGTGCCGCTCTCCGGTGTCGGTCAGCACCAGCGCCATCCCGGCCGGCGTGAGCCGCAGCGGCACCGACCGCGCCACCAGGCTGCGGCAGTCGAGGAAGACGGCCGCGTCCGCCCGGCCGAGCAGCGACGCGTACTGGTCCATCACCCCGGTGGGCGCGCCGACGACCTCGTTCTCCGCCCGCTGGCCCGCCCGGGCGAACTCGGCGGTTCCGAGGTTAAGTCCCCACAATTCGGCGAGCGCGCCGGCCACCGCCATCTCGAGCGCGGCTGAGGAGGACAGGCCGGCGCCGGGCGGCACGTCGGAGTCGATGAACAGGTCGGCGCCCGCCGGGCCGGCCCCCGCCGAACCGTTGAGGTCGCGGGCCTGGCCGAGCGCCCAGGCGACGCCGAGCGGGTACGCGGACCAGCCGCTCACGGTGCCAGGGGCGATCTCTGCGAGCCTGACCCGGACGGCGGGGTAGCCCGTGGAGGCGACCGCGATCGTGTCGTCGCGGCGGCGGGCGGCGGCCACCGCGGTCCGCTCGCCGATTGCGAACGGCAGTACGAAGCCATCGTTGTAGTCGGTGTGCTCGCCGATCAGGTTTGCCCGCCCTGGCGCGGACCATACCGCCTCCGGGGCACGCTCGTATCGGCTGGTGAAGCCGCGGACGGCGCGGTCGCGCACCGTCGCCCGGCCCATTGCCCGTGTCTTGCCCATTGTTCCTCCGCCCTCCGACATGCCGCCTGTACCTCCTGTACCGCTGGTACCGCGTGTACCGGCTGTACCGCCCCGTCAGTCGAGCCCGTCGAGCGCCGCCCGCAGCCGGGCGGCGCCCGCCTCGGGCTCGATGTCGCCGATGAACGCGCCCATGCCGGTCTCTGAGCCGGCCCGGAACTTCATCTTGTCCGCGGCCCGCCGCGGCGAGGTGACCTGGAGCATCAGTCGGATGTCAGCGCGGCCGACATGCACGGGGGCCTGAAGCCAGGCGGCGATGTACGGGGTGGGGGTGCCGTAGATCCGGTCGAGCCCGCGCAGGATCCGCCGGTAGAGCACCGCGATCTCGTCGCGCTCCGCCGTGGTCGTCGCGGCGAAGTCGGGGACGTGCCGGTGCGGGAGCATGTGCACCTCGATCGGCCAGCGGGCGGCGAACGGCACGAACACGGTGAAGTGCTCGCCACTGATGAGCACCCGCTCCGACTTGGCCTCGAACTCCAGGATGTCGCCCATCAGCCCAGGCCCGTAGTTCGCGATCGAGTCGAGCAGGTTCTTGGTGCGCGGCGTGACGTACGGGTAGCCGTAGATCTGCCCGTGCGGGTGGTGCAGCGTGACGCCGATCTCCGCGCCGCGGTTCTCGAACACGTACACCTGCCGGACGCCGGGCACCGCCGACAGCGCCGCGGTCCTGTCGGCCCACGCCTCGACGACGGTCCGCGCCCGGGACACGCTGAAGTCGGCCCAGGAGCCGGTGTGCTGCGGGCCGAAGCACACCACCTCGCACCGTCCGTAGCCGGGCAGCGACCGGCCGAGCCCGATGCGGTCCAGGTCGGCCTGGTCATAGGCGGGCTTGCCCGCGGGCAGGGCTGGCCCGAACGACGGCGACTTGTTCTCGAACACGGCCACGTCGTAGTCGCCCGGGACCTCGGTGAGGTTGCCTGGGGTCGACGGGGCGAGCGGGTCGAGTTCGGTCGGCGGCAGGAAGGCCCGGTTCTGCCGCGCCGCGGCGATGGAGATCCATTCGCCGGTCAGCGGGTCCTGGCGCAGGGCGGGCAGCGCGGGCCTCGGCTCCGGGGGTCTCGCGTCGGCGGGACGCTCGGGCGGCAGCGCGGTGTCCGCGTCGTCGAAGTAGAGCAGTTCCCTGCCGTCACTGAGCCTGGTGACACGCTTGGTGATCCCAGCCATCGGTTCCTGTTTCCTCCAGTCCCATGTTTGCGTAAACATAGTGACATGACGTCGGCGAGGAAACCAGTCAGCGGAACAAGCGCGGTGCCGCAGCGCCCGTCCATGGCCGATGTGGCCCGCATGGCGGGGGTCTCGGCGCAGACCGTCTCCCGGGTCTCCAATGGGCAGGCCAACGTGGACGAGGCGACAAGGACCCGCGTGCTCGAGGCCATGGCGGCCCTCGGCTACCGGCCGAACGGCGCGGCCCGCGCGCTCAAGAGCGGCCGCTTCCACACCATCGGCGTGATCATGACCTCCCTGCAGACGCTCGGCAACATCCGCGCGCTTGACGCGATCTCGACCGAGGCCGCCCGTGCGGGATACTCCGTGCTGCTCATGCCGATCGCCGACACGACCCTGCCGCGAGTGTCAGGCGCCTACCGGCGGATGACCGCGCAGGCCGTCGACGGCGCGGTCATCATCCTGCAGGCGCGGTTCCTTGACGAGACCGCGTTCACGCTGCCGCCCGGTGTTCCCGTCGTGGTCATCGACTCGGGGACGAGTCCCGGTTATACCATCGTCGCCACCGACCACGCCCTCGGCGCCAGGCAGGCCACCGGGCACCTGCTCGGCCTCGGGCACCGCCAGGTCTGGCACATCGCCGGGCCGCAGACGTCGTTTTCCGCCGCGCACCGCGCCGAGTCCTGGGCCGCCGCGCTGCGGGACGCCGGCCTGACACCGCCCCCGCCGCTGCACGGCGACTGGACCGCGGAATCCGGCTACCGGCACGGGCTGACCCTCGCCCGTCGCCCCGACGTCACCGCGATCTTCGCCGCCAACGACCAGATGGCCCTCGGAGTCATGCGGGCGTTGCGTGAACTGGGCAGGGACATCCCAGGCGACGTCAGCGTCGTCGGCTTCGACGACATGGACGTGGCCGCCTCGCTCTGGCCGCCGCTCACCACGGTCCGCCAGGACTTCGACACCGTGGGCAGGCTCAGCGTGCGCAGGCTGCTCGCCAAGGTCTCGGCAGGCGCCGCCTCGGAGGCCGGCACCACGATCGTCCCCACCCGCCTGATCATCCGCGCCAGCACCGCCGTGCCGCGGGCCTGATCGCAAAAACCGCGACCATATCAGGCCCGCGGCACGGCATATCTCCCGGGGGACGACCCCCTGTACCCCCCGATGTCCGCCTACGCGGACAAGAGCTCCGTCCTCAGACCTTCGCCGCGTTGACGTAGCTGGCGTGGCTGTCGGGGGCCAGGATGACCCAGACCTGTCCGGGCTGGAAGAGCATTCGCTTGCCGTTGCGCAGCGTGTAGGTGGTGCCCACCTCGAGGTTCGGCCGGGACCAGCGGACGATGTAGGCGCGGCCGTTGCGCAGGATGACCGCCTTGCCATGACCGACGGACTGCGCGTAAGGCGGGCGGCCGCCGTACTCCTCGAACCGGGACGTGGCGATCCGCGTGTACTGGATGATCACCGTGCGGCCGCCGAGCTGGCCGCTCTCGGTGGCCTCGGCGGGCGAGCCGTCGATCCAGGTGAGCCAGCGCCCGTCCTTCGCCGACCAGCGGAAGGTATAGGACGCAGCGGGGTACTTGACCGAGTACTTCGCGGTCGGCTTGCCGCCGGCCGGCAGCGAGCCGAACCGGAAGCCGATGTCCCTGGCCTTGCTCGCGCGCGGCGCCTCGGACAGCAGAGTCCTGGTATTCGCGTACAGGTTGTAGGGCGCGACCCGGTTGGGTGAGCGGTAGTAGCCGCCGACCAGGTTGGCGTACAGGTCGTAGATGGGCGCCCGCTCGATGAACGGCACCAGGTGCGGTGTCGCGCCGGACCAGGCGAATGCGGGCTTGCCGAACTGACGCAGCAGGTCGAGGTCGCTCTGCCGCGCGCTGCGCACGGGGCCGATGACCGAGGGGAAGTGCGAGGAGAAGACGGCCATGAACCGGGTGAGGCCGCCCTCGACCGGGATCACGTACACGATGTCGGCCGACTGGAGCCCGGTCTGCGGCCTGGCGTACACGATGTTGTCGATCTTCACCGCGAGCACCGGGTCGAGCTTCTTGATCCGCTCCCCGGTGAACGGGTCGAGCAGCGGCCCCTTCTTGTGCGGCCGCGGTGGCGGCGGTGTCGCCTTCACCGTCGGGCGTGGCTGCAGCTTCGCCGATGCGAGCTTGGCGGGCGCGGGGCCGCTGTGCAGCGTGAGGGCGAGGACGGTGCCCGTGACCGCCGTGACCACCGCGAGGCTGATGGCCAGCACGATGGCCAGCCTCCGGCTCCGTCCATGCAGCCGCCAGTCCATGCCCCGCCTTCCATCGGCCAGTGATCGCACTCGCATGGTAGACGCACAGCTGCCCGCGGATGGTTGCTTCACGCGGACAGGTAACAGTCCGGTAAGCACCTGTCCGCCGCAGCGGCCGCCGCGGCGGACAGGCGCATCGACAGACGTCAGCCGGTGATGCTCGGCTGGCCGTTCTCCAGGTGCCCGGTGAACCGCTGCGACCAGGACGCGTCCGTGTCGACGGTGACCGTCACGTCGTACCAGCCGTGCGCGGTCACGATCGGGTCGATCGCGTGCGACGCGCGCCTGCCCGCGTGCACCCGGTAGGTGCGCGCCGGGCCAGCGGCGTACTGGTTCGCCGTCACGGTGAAGGTGACGTCCGCGTGGCCGTTGTTAGCCAGCGCCAGGGTGAGCGCGGGACGCGGGCCCCAGCCGTCGGTGAAGTAGTCCGCGGTCACCACGACGTTTGCGCCGGCCGTGGTGACGTTGCCGGTGAACCGGCGCAGGAAGCGGTTCGGCCCGGTCACCGTCAGATCGTACGCCCCGCTCGCGGCGACGGGTCCGGTCGCGGTGACCGTCTCGGCCTTGTGTGCCGAGGGTGGCACGGTGTACTGGCCGGGGAACGCGGCCGGGTAGGCGGCGATGCCGGGGGAGGTGGTGAGGGTGTTGTCATAGACGGAGAAGTGACTGGACCGCGATGTGTGCGGACCGCTGTTGCTGAGCAGCAGCTGGGCGGTGACCGTCCCGTTCGCGGTGGCGAAGCCGGCCAGGCTCGCGTTCGGCTGGTACGGCAGGGCACGGGCCGGCTTGCGGCCCGCCTCCTGCACCGGCATCACGTCGCTCGCCGGCACCGGGTAGTAGGAGTGCGCCTCGCCCACGGTGGCGGTGACGAAGGGCAGGTTCGGCAGGCCGTAGACCGGGCTCTTGAAGTCGAGCGCCCCGGTGAGGTCGCCGCACACGCCGCGCCGCCAGGCGCTGATGTTCGGGCAGTGCGCCGGCTTGCCGATCGCCGCCGTCCACTGCTCGAGGAACTGGATCACCGAGGTGTGGTCGCTGACCTCGGAGGTGACCCAGCCGCCGCGGGTCCACGGCGAGACAAGCAGCAGCGGAACACGGAAGCCGAGGCCGACGGGAAGCGGCGCGGGCGCGACCGAGGTCTCGAGGACGAACTCGTCCGCGGTCCCCGCCACGGGCACCGGCGGCGGCACGTGGTCGAACTGGCCGTCGTTCTCGTCGAAGTCGATGATGACAAGCGTCGAGTTGAACACGTCCATGTCGGCGGCCAGGGCCTGCAGCACCTTGCCGATGTAGTACGCGCCGTCGGTCGGCGCGCCGTCCGGGTGCTCGGAGTACCGCTGGTTGGTGACCACCCAGGAGACCTGGGGCAGCGAGCCCGCCGTGACGTCGGCCGCGATGGCGTTGGCGAGGTTGTCGCCGTTGGACAGATCCGCGTCGAGCGGCTCGGGCACGATCGCGAGGCCGTTGTCGTAGTAGACGTTGGTGCCGGGCGCGGGGGCGGTGCCGCCCTGCGACGGGTCGAGGTCGGCGAACGTCTTGAAGTACTGCGCGCCGTTGTCGCCGTAGTTGTCGCTGCCCTGGTAGACCTTCCAGCTCACCCCGGCCGCATGCAGCGTCTCCGGATAGGACTGCCAGGGCAGGAACTCGCCGAGCTCGTCGCCGCCGTTGTTGGCGATGAAGCTGCCGTTGGCCTGGTCGGCGTTGATGGTCCCCGACCACAGGTAGGTGCGGTTCGGGCCGGTGGCCGACAGCACCGAGCAGTGGTAGGCGTCGCCGATGGTGTAGGCGTCGGCGAGTGCGTAGTGGAACGGGATGTCGTTGCGGGCGAGGTAGCCGAGCGTGGTGGGCCCGCCCTTGGCGTACTGCCACCCGTTCATCAGCCCGCCGTACCACGCGCCGTGCTGGGTGGGCCAGGAGTGGTCGGTACCGCCGTAGTTCTGCGCGCCCTGCTCAGGCGACGGCGGCTGCGCGCCGCTGAATGTGCCCGAGCTGAGCGGCCACGGGTACTGGGTGGCGGTGACCGGCAGGCCGGGCGCGGTCGACGGCTGCTGCCAGACAGGCAGGCCACCAGGCAGCAGGATGGTGGCCTTGTCGGCGAACCCGCGCACTCCGCGCAGCGAGCCGTAGTAGTGGTCGAAGCTCCGGTTCTCCTGCATGAGGATCATCACGTGCTTGATGTCGCGGATGTCGCCGTGGCGCGGTACGCCGCCCTTGGCGCCCTGCTGGCGGGCGGCGGCATCCGCGTCCTGCGCGGCGGCCGTGACCGTCACCGCCGCGGCGCCGCCGACTGCCGCGGCGCCGCGGATGAGGTTTCTGCGCGAGATTTCGGGCATGGGGGTGACCTCCAGGTGCGTGCTGAGACGGCACGAACCTACGGGCACTGGCCGAGCCTGGGTCGGCCCGGGATTTAACGCAAGTGAAACGACGGAGGAAACTCAGGCGGTGACTCAGTGGGCGCACGCAGGCGCCGGGGTGGGTGATTTGTCGGGTTCGCTAACGCCTTGAGGCGTGGCCGCCGGTAGCCTCGGGCTATGCCGGGGGGAAATGCACCGCGTCTGATGCGCAGGCCGCTGAGCTGGCAGCTCAGCCGGGAGGCGGCGCTGCGCCTGGTCAGGTGCGATCCACATCCGGTGGCGCTGTTCGGCGACTGGGCCGGCGGCGCCGACATCATCGCGTCGGAACCGGTCACCGTACGGTCCGCGCCTTGGTCGCCGTACCAGGTGTTCGACCCAGGGCTTCCCGCCGCGCCTGACCCGGAAGCCGACGGCGCGGGTCCCGTCTTCGGCGGCGGCTGGATCGGCTATCTCGGCTACAGCGCGGCGGGGGAGGCGCTGCCCGCGAGCGGGCCGCGTGCCCTGCCCCTGTGGTGGTTCGGCTATTACGACCACGTGCTGCGCCGCGACCGGGCGACGGGCGAGTGGTTCTTCGAGGCGCTGTGGACGCCGGGCCGGGCCGACGCGATCGAGGCCCGCCTCGCCGAGCTCGAACGCCGGGCGGCCGCCGCGGACGCGGATCGCGTCACCGGCCAGGGCTGCGAGTTCGGCCCGTTCCGTCTCGTCCCCGGCGCCGACGGGCACATCGACGCGGTGCGCGCGGCGGTGGAGTACATCCGCCAGGGAGACATCTTCCAGGCGAACATCACGCTGCGGGCGCAGGCGGAGTACGCGGGCGACCCGCTCGACGCGTTCTGCAGGGCCGCGGCCGTGCTCGACCCGCCCTATGCCGCGTTCGTGAGCGTCTCCGCCCGCGCGGGCGGAGACGTTCAGGGCCGGGCCGCCGTGGCGTCGCTGTCACCGGAGCTGTTCCTGCGCCGGGAGGCGGACACGGTCGCCTCCAAGCCGATCAAGGGCACCGCGCGCCGCGACGGCGGCGCGGACGAGGCGGCGGCGCAGCGCGCCACCCTCGAGGCCTCCGCGAAGAACCGCGCGGAGAACGTGATGATCGTCGACCTGGTGCGCGCGGACCTCAGCCGGGTCTGCGTCGCCGGCTCGGTGACCGTGCCCGTTCTGCTCGGCCCCGAGCCGCACCCCGGCGTCTGGCACCTGGTCTCCACCGTCACCGGCAAGCTGCACGAGGGCACCAGCGATGGCGACCTGATCCGTGCCACGTTCCCGCCAGGCTCGGTGACCGGCGCGCCGAAGGTCCGCGCCCTGGAGATCATCGACGAGCTCGAGGCCACGCCACGCGAGGTGTACACCGGCGCGATCGGCTACCGCTCGCCGGCCGCGGGCCTCGAGCTGAACGTCGCCATCCGCACGTTCGAGTTCGCGCCGGGCCGCGGCGGCGCGCCCGGGCGGGCCTGGCTCGGCGCCGGCGGCGGCATAGTCGCCGACTCCGACCCCGCCGCCGAGTACGCCGAGTGCCTCATCAAGGCGACCCCGCTGCTGACCGCGATCGGCGCACGGCTGGACGCCGCGGACGCCAACGCCGCCACCGCGCCGGACAGTGCCGCCATGGACACTGCCGCCAAGGACACTGCCACCAAAGACACTGCTGCCCAAGGCATTGCCGCCACTGCCACGGTGTACCAGCAGGCCGGCGAGGACGACCGCGCCGCGACCCGCCCGCATCCCGCCGCATCGCACGCACGCCCCGCCCCCGGGGTCTTCGGCTCGGATGAGCGCGCCGCGCTGCGTCCGCACCCCGCGGCGGGCATCTTCAGCTCGCTGACCGTGACCGGCGGCGTGACCCGTGGCCTCGACGCGCACCTGGCCCGCCTGGCGGCAAGCGTCCGCGCGCTCTACGGTAAGGATCTGCCCAGCTCGCTCCGTGACGACCTGGCGCGCTGCCTGGCCGGCGGGCCGACTGGCCGGCTGCGGATCTCGGTCCGGCCGGTCGGCGGGCCGCTGCAGGCAGCCATCGAGGTCGTGCCGCTCTCCGCGGGGCCCGCCACGGTCATGTTGCGCCCGGTAAACGTGGCCGGCGGCATCGGCGGCCACAAGTACCGCGACCGCAGGCTGCTCACAGCGCTCGCAGCAGCCGCCGCGCCCGGTGAGCAGGTGCTGCTCACCGACGAGACCGGCGAACTGCTCGAGACCGACCGGGCGAACGTGTTCGCGGTCATCGACGGCGTGCTGCTCACCCCGCCCGCCGACGGCCGCCTGCTGCCAGGCACCACCCGTGCGGCCGTGCTCCGCGCGGCGAGGGCGCTCGGCGTGCGGACCGGCCAGAAGCCGCTCACTCTCGACGAGCTCGCCGACGCGAGCGAGGTGTTCGTGACCAACGCCGTGGTCGGCTTGCTAGCGGTGCGTGCCGTCGCGGGTGTGCGACGCGCCTGGCCGTCGGGCCCGGTCACGGCCGCTCTCGCCGCGTCGCTCGCCGCCCGCCCGGCAGATGAGGCGGACATCCTCGCCGCACCGCCCGCGGCACCCCCCGCGCCCGCCGCTCTGCCCGCGCCCGCCGCTCTGCCCGCGCCCGCCGCCCACGCCTCCGCACCCCCCGCGCCGGCAGCCCCGCTGGCCCCGACCGGCCTCCAAGACCGCCCCGCCCCGCGGATCCCGTGGCGCACCGCGGCCGGCGCCGCCGGCCGCCCTCTTGTGGTGCTGCTCGACAACTACGATTCGTTCACCGGGAACGTCGCCCACCTGCTCGAGACCGCCGGCGCGCGAGTCGAGGTCATCCGCAGCGACGAGGTGACCGCCGCCGCGATCATCGACGCCGGCCCGGCGGGCGTGGTCATCTCTCCCGGCCCGTGCGCACCGGCCGAGGCGGGCATCAGCATCGCCACGGTGACCGCGTGCGCGTCGGCCGGCGTGCCGCTGCTCGGCATCTGCCTCGGCCATCAGGCGATCGGCGCCGCGTTCGGCGCGCGGATCGTCAGGGCGCCGGTTCCGGTGCACGGCAAGGCGTTCCCCGTCAGTCACGACGGCCGCGGGATGCTGGCCGGCCTGCCGGAGCCGTTCGAGGCGACCCGCTACCATTCGCTGATCATCGACGAGTCCACCCTCCCCGGCGACCTGACGGTCACCGCCCGCACCGAGACTCTCCCGATGGGCGTGCGGCACCGCAGCCTCCCCATCGAGGGCGTCCAGTTCCACCCCGAGTCGATCCTGACCACCCATGGCGCGACCATCATCGGCAACTTCACGGCGCTGACGCGCAAGGCACGGCCCGCGCTCTAGCGCCCTGCTGGTGCGCGGCCACTCATCACGGTCCCGCGCGGGACCGCCAACCACATCCCGGCCCGCGGAGGCAACCGCACTCCACCGGGGGCTTCCAGCCACAAGCGGCGCGGGCCACTCACCACGCCCCCGCGCGGAGCACCCAACCACATCCCGGCGCCGCACCACCAACCACGGTGCGGCACGTTTGTGCTGCACGGGGATGGCCAGCACGCCGGCGCGCGATGACAATCGGGGCATGGGCGCACTCACCATCGGATTCGTCGGGCTCGGCAACATGGGCTGGCCCATGGCCGCGAACCTGCACGCCGCGGGGTTCCCCCTCGTCGTCAGGGACGTGGACGCGGGCCGGCAGGACGGCTTCGCCGCGGCGCACCCAGGCGCCGCCGCCGCGACCGCGCCGGATGACTTCGCGGCCGCGGACATCGTGGTCACCATGCTCCCCGACGGGCGGATCGTCGCCGACGCCGTCCTCGGCTGGGGGATCGGCGCTGCCCTGCGACCCGGCGCGCTGGTCATCGAGATGAGCTCCGCCGATCCCGCCGATACGCTGCGACTCGGCGCGGCGCTCGAGGCCCGGGGAGTCCGGGTGGTGGACGCGCCCGTGTCCGGCGGCGTGCCACGCGCGCAGACCGGCGAGCTGTCCATCATGGTGGGCGGTGCGGACGAGGACGTGGCAAGCGCACAGCCGGCGCTCCGCGTGCTCGGCGACCCGGCGCGGCAGTTCCGCACCGGCCGCCTGGGCAGCGGACACGCCATGAAGGCGCTGAACAACGTCGTCGGCGCCGCCACTTACTGCGCCACCGCCGAGGCGGTGGTGGCGGGCGCGCGATTCGGGCTCGACCCGAAGACGATGATCGACATCATCAACGCATCCACCGGGCGCTCATTCGTCAGCGCGAACGTCATCGGCGCCAACGTGGTCAACGGTGCCTACGCGACCGGGTTCGCACTCGGCCTGATGGCCAAGGACGTCGCGATCGCGCAGAGCATCATCGCCGCCACCGGAGCCGACGCCCCGGTGCTAGCCCTCACCGACGAACGCTGGGCCGCGGCGCTCGGTGAACTCGGTGCGGCCGCCGACCAGTCGCGGGCGCACCAGTCCTGGTGGGCGGATAAGTTCGGCGAACACTGACAATCCAATGCACGGTCGGTAGCCGGCGGCGGGGTTTCATCGCATCTTGACCATGAGCTAGGCCACATTCGGTGGACGCATCGCTTAGGTAAGCCTAACCTTAGTCACCGTGACTTGGGCGGACAGCGTACCTAACCTGCTGATCGGGCTCCGTGAGGGACTCGAGGCGGGTCTCGTGGTGACCATCCTGCTCGCCGCGGTGAAGAAGACCGCGGCGGCGCGAGCCGAGCAGGGCGGGGAGCCGGCACTGTCGGCCGGCCCGATCTGGCTCGGCGTGGTCGGCGCGGTGAGCCTGGTCGGCGCCTTCGCCGCGGTGCTCACCTTCTCGGTCAGCGTCTTGTCCAGCCAACAGCAGGAGGCGGTCGGCGGCCTGCTCAGCGTCCTCGCGGTCTGCCTGGTCACCGGCATGATCTTCTGGATGCGCCGCACCGCGTCCACCCTGTCGTCGCATCTGCGCGGCGAGGTGGAACGGGCCGTGGCGATCGGCGCGGGAGCGCTCACGCTGACCGCGTTCCTGTCCGTCGGCCGCGAGGGCCTGGAGACGACGCTGTTCCTGTGGACGGCGGCCAAGGCATCGGGGCAGACGGTCGGTCCGCTGATCGGCGCCGCGGTCGGCATCGCCGCCGCGATCGCGCTCTGCTGGCTGCTGTACCGCCGGGCGGTCCGGCTCAATGTCGGCGTGTTCTTCAACAGGACAGCGTTCGCGCTCATCGTGATAGCGGCGGGCGTGCTCGCCTATGGCTTCGGCGACCTGCAGGATGCGGGCTGGCTGCCTGGTCACACCTGGGTCGCATTCGACCTGACCGCGCCCATCGACCCGGGCTCCTGGTGGGCGTCGATCGTCACCGGCCTCACCGAACTGTCGCCGCGGATGACCGTCCTTCAGGTCACCGCCTGGCTGGCCTACCTCGCGTTCGTCATCCCCGCGTTCGTGAACGCGGGCCGCGCCGCCACGAAGAGCGCGGTCAAGCCCGCCGCACCCGCCGTCGACACCGTGTCCGCCGCCCGCCCGGCCCCTGTCGTCGCCCCCGCCGCGAACGGCACCGCGATCGGCCGCTGGGAGCGGACGGCCGCGGGCAGCCCGTGGCTGGTGGGCGGCGTCCTCGTCGCAGTGCCCGCCCTCGCCGCGGGCGTGACGATCGCGGTGCTGCCCGCCGCGCAGTCGAGCGGCGCCAGCACGGTCTCGGTGACCCGCACCAAGTGCGCACCAGAGTGGACGTCGGCTGGAGCCGGCACCCAGACGATCACCGTGACCAACAACTCCGGGCTGGCCGGCGAGATCAGGCTGGACAATGCCGCCGGCGCGATCATCGGCGAGATCGAGACCCTCGGCCCTGGCACGTCGGCGCCGCTGACCGCGACGCTCGGCACCGGCAGCTACACCTTCCAGTGTCTGATGGGCTCCAAGCCGGCGACGTCCTCGCAGGCCGTGGCGGTGTCGGCGGTGTCGGCGGGCACAGGGACCAAGGTGTCCGACCCGGTCGCCGTAAAGCCCGTCACCGTCGCGGAACTGACTCCGCCGAACAAGCTCTACCAGGGCTATGCGGCCGTCCAGCTCACGGACCTCGCCGCGGATGTCACCGCGATCCAGGCAGACCTGCGCCGCGGCGACATCGCGCGGGCGAAGCAGGACTGGCTGACCGCCCAGCTCGCCTGGGAGCGGGTCGGCGCGTCCTACAACAGCTTCGGCGACCTCGGCCTCGCGGTCGACGGCCTGCCCGACGGCCTGGCCGACGGCGTCAGCGACAAGGGCTTCACCGGCCTGCACCGCCTGGAGTACGGCCTGTGGCACGGCCAGCTGGCTAGCGAGCTGCTCCCCGTCGCGGATGCGGTCGCCAGGAATGTCGCCGCGATCCAGCAGAACCTGACCTCAGACGACCTGACCGGCGATCCGACCAACCTGTCGCTGCGCGCGCACGAGATCATCGAGGACGCGCTCCGCGATCACCTGTCAGGCATCGACGACGAGGGCGCGGGCGCCGCGTACGCGATGACCTACGCCGACACCCGGGTCGACCGGGCGGTGCTCGGCTACCTAGCGAGGCTGCTCAACCAGCGCCAGCCGGGCCTGGTGGCCACGGCCGAACGTCAGCTCGGCACGCTCGACGCGGCCCTCGAGGCGACGAAGGCCAACGGGCAATGGCAGCCGCTAACGGCGGTCTCCCTGGACAAGCGCCAGCAGGTGAACGCGGCCACCGGCGAGCTGGTCGAGACGCTCGCCGCCGTTCCTGACCTGCTCGAAGTTCCGGTCACTCACTAATACCCGAGACCGGCCGCCCATCGCGAGACCTGACCGCCACCCGAACCTGACCGCCATCACGAAACCAACCTAGGAGCGCAATCCCGTGGACCTCAGCCGCCGCAAGTTCCTCCAGGGCACCGCGACGGGTGCCGCGGGCACCGCGCTGGCCGGCGGCGTGCTGATCGGCGGTGCGCGGGCCGACGCAAACGCGGCCACCCAGGGGACCGAGGTGGCCGAGGCGGCGTCGTACCCGTTCCACGGCGAGCATCAGTCAGGCATCCTCACTCCTGGGCCGTCCGGCAAGCAGGCGGCCACCTGCGTCGCGGCCTTCGACGTCACGGCGGAGAACAAGACGGCACTCGCCGAACTGTTCCAGACGATCACCACCAGGGCCCGGTTCCTCGCCGCTGGCGGCACGCCGCCAAACCTGGGCGTCAGCCAGCCGCCGTCGGACAGCGACGTGCTCGGCCCCGTGGTGCCGTCCGACGGGCTGACCGTGGCCATGTCGGCGGGTTCCACGCTGTTCGACGACCGCTTCGGCCTGGCGGACCGCAAGCCCCTCAAGCTCAAGCCGCTCGTCGCGTTCCCCAACGACTCGCCGGACCCCGCGTGGCTACACGGCGATCTCGTCCTGCAGTTCAGCGCCAACCACCAGGACACGGTGCATCACGCGATCAGGGACGTGCTCAAGCACACCAGGGACGGCATGCAGCTGCGCTGGAAGATCGAGGGCTACAACTCGCCGCCGCGCCCGTCGGGCAGCGGGCGGAACCTGCTCGGGTTCAAGGACGGCACCGCGAACCCGACGGGGACACTCGCGAGTTCCCTCATCTGGGTGGACGACCCCAAGGAGCCGGTGTGGGCGATCGGCGGGTCCTACCTGGTCGTGCGGCTGATCCGGATGCTCGTCGAGTTCTGGGACCGGGTGTCCATCAACGAGCAGGAGGGTATGTTCGGCCGCCGCAGGGACACCGGCGCGCCGCTCGACGGCACGAACGAGTTCGACACGCCCGACTACAAGGCTGACCCGGACGGGAATGTGATCCCGCTCGACTCGCACATCCGCCTGGCCAACCCGCGCACCGCGCAGACCGCCAACCAGCGGCTCATCCGCCGCTCCTACAACTACGACCTCGGCGTGGACCTCAACGGCAACCTGCAGGCGGGGCACATCTTCATCGCCTACCAGCAGGACCTGGAGCGCCAGTTCGAGACCGTGCAGAAGCGACTGGTCAATGAGCCGCTCGTCGACTACGTGCAGCCGTTCGGCGGCGGCTACTTCTTCACCCTCCCCGGCGTGCGCAGCCAGAGCGACTGGTACGGCCGCACCTTGCTTTCCTGAAGTCCGGGGCTTTCCTGAAGTCCGGGGCTTGCCTCAAGTCCCGAGCTTGCCAGAAGCCCAGGGCTCGCGCCGGTTCAGATAGTAAAGAACTAGTTCACAAGAAGCCACAATTATACTCATTTTTCTGAGTTTTGTATGCGTTCTTATCTAGCCGGAAATTTATCCCGCCGGCCCGCGGCCAGGCCGGCGGCCCTGCGGCTCTGGCCGTCCGGCAGTCGCCAGGAGCCGGACCGCCTCCGGCGACAGCGGATCGTGATCCGCCCGCCAGACGACGGTGAGCTGCCTTGTCAGTGGCGGCCCTTCGATCTCGATCGCGACGAGCCGGCCGAGCACCAGGTCGTCGCGGACCGCGAGCCTGCTGAGCACGCCGGGCCCCACGCCGGCGGCGATCGCCGAGCGGACTGCGGCGCTCGTGCCGAGTTCCATCGCGACCCGCGGCCGCAGCGGCGGATCCTGCGCCGCCAGGTGGTCGGTGAGCGTGTCCCTGGTGCCGCTGCCCGCCTCCCGCATGACAAGCGGCGTCGCGGCGATCTCGGCCAGCGGCAGCGGATTACGGCGACGCGCCCACGGGTGGCCGGGCGCGGCGACCACGAGCATCTCGTCGTCTCGCAGCGGCGTGGTTACCAGGTCGGCGGGCAGGTGCGGTGTCTCGATGAAGCCAAGCCCGGCCCGTGAATCGCGGACAAGCTCGATGACCCCGGTGGAGTTGCCGACGGTGAGTTCGACGACGGTCGGCGGGTACCCGGCGGATTGCTCGGCAGCGCGCAACTCCACCAGCCAGTGCGGAACGAGGTGCTCCGCGATCGTCTGACTCGCCGCGATGGCCAGCCGATGGGAGACGCCCGACCTGATGGACCGCAGTCCCGCCTCAAGCCGGTCGGCCGCGTCGAGCACGTCTTCCGCCCAGCCCACGACAAGCCTCCCCTGCTCGGTCAGGTGTGACCCGGCCGGGTTGCGGGCGAGCAGCGTGATGTCCATCGCCCGCTCCAGACTTCGCATCCGGGCGGACACCGCCTGCTGCGATGCGCCGAGCACGGCCGCAGCCGCGGCGATCGACCCCTGCCTGCCCACCTCGCGCAGCGCACGCAGCGCGCCGAGATCCCGCACCGTCTCGCTCATCGCACCGCCCTGCTCATGCCGTCCGCGCCTGGCGCGTCGCTGTCTCGTTCATGCCGCCCCGCCCGTCGTCGTCCCGTCCCCGAGCACGAGTCCGAGCACAAGCACCAGGACCGGCACTGCTGCAGCGTCCCGCGGTTTGCCCGGCCATCGTTCCGCCATCCGGCGTTCCAGGGCCACAAGGCTAGTTTGTACCCTCACAAGGCCGCTGTCCTTCCCGCAGGCCAGCGAGCCGGCGAGCCTGGAATAGCCATGACCGTTCTGCACCTGCACCTGCACCGCACCGCGCCGACCCCGCTAACGGGCGATACGCTAACGGGCGAGCCACGCACGGCCCAGCCGTCCGCGGGCGAGCGCCCCGCCTGCGCATCAGCCCGTCCGGCCGGTGGCGCAGTTGCCGGCAGCCACCCCCGCGGCCGGGTGGCCGCTATCGCTCCCGGCCTCCTCCTCGCGCTGACAGTGGCTGCGGTAGCGACGGTCGTCGGGCAGCACGTCCCACTCGTCGGCAGTGCCGTGCCCGGCGCGGTCATCGGCGCCGGGATCGCGCTCGCCATCCGGCCAGGCGCGCGCCTGGCTCCCGGCCTGAAGTGGGCGAGCACCTTCGTCCTGCAGTGCTCAGTGGTTCTGCTCGGCGCCCAGCTCTCCATCGGCGAGGCGGCCAGGGTCGGTGTCTCGTCGCTGCCGGTCATGCTCGTCACCCTCGCCATCTGCCTCGGCGCGGCCTGGCTGTACGGGCGGCTGCTCAACATCCCGCACGACCTGCGCACGCTGGTCGGCGTCGGCACCGGGATCTGCGGCGGCTCGGCAATCGCCGCGGTCGCCCCGGTGATCGAGGCCGCGTCCGCGGACGTCGCCTACGCCATCTCAACGATCTTCCTGTTCAACATCGCGGCGGTCCTTGCCTTCCCGCTGCTCGGCCATGCGCTCGGGATGAGCCAGCAGTCGTTCGGCCTGTTCGCGGGCACGGCAGTCAACGACACCTCCTCCGTCGTCGCCACCGCGGCCACCTACGGCGCCGCCGCCTCCAGCCACGCCGTCGTCGTCAAGCTGGTCCGCACGCTCATGATCATCCCGATCTGCCTGGGCCTAGCCGCCCTAACCGCCCGCAAGCGCACCGCCGCCACGGCCACCGCATCGCCGGCCGACCCCGCCGCCACCACCCCCGCACCGGCCGCCCGCGCCGCCCGGATGTCGCCGAAGCGCATCGTCAAGCTCGTGCCCTGGTTCCTGATCGGTTTCGTCATCGCCGCCGCGGTCAACTCCTCCGGCGTGATCCCAGTCGGCGCGCACGTACCCATCCAGCACGTGTCGGTGTTCCTCGTTGCGGTCGCGCTGTCCGCCATCGGCCTGTCCACCGATGTGGCTGCCCTCCGCCAGGCGGGACACCGTCCGCTGCTGCTCGGCGCGCTGCTGTGGATCACCGTGGCCGGCGCAAGCCTGGGCCTCCAGGCCCTCACCGGCACCATCTGACCCCGCATCGCCACCCGGTGTCGCGCCCCGGCACCCCGTGACCACCTCAAATCCACTGAAAGTGGTCGCCAGCTATGCAAACCCAATACACAAGCTCGGGGGCCGGCGCAGCCGCGCACCGCACCCCGTCCGAAGCCCCAATACATACACCGCCAAAACGCCATAAAGCCCCCGCGGGCACCCACGCCAGCGCAAGCACATATGGCAAGCTGGGGACGATCGAACGACGTTGATCGAACGAAGGGGACACGACGCGGTGAGCCGGGCCCAGCTACTCCAGACGCCGGACGAAGCGGTCGCCGGCGTCGAGGACGGATCGACGGTCCTTGTCGGGGGCTTCGGCCTGGCAGGCATGCCGTTCGACCTGATCGACGCGCTGATCAGGCAGGGTGCCAGGGACCTGACGATCGTTTCGAACAACGCGGGCAACGGTGACGTCGGCCTCGCCGCCCTCCTCAAGGCCGGCCAGGTACGGAAGGTCATCTGCTCCTTCCCCAGGCAGGCCGACTCGTACGTCTTCGATGGCCTCTACCACGAGGGCAAGATCGAGCTTGAGCTTGTGCCCCAGGGCAATCTCGCCGAACGGATGCGCGCCGCCGGGGCAGGCATCGGCGCGTTCTTCTGCCCGACGGCGGTCGGCACGCCGCTCGCGGAGGGTAAAGAAACAAGAGAGATCGACGGCAGGACCTACGTGCTCGAGTACCCGATCAAGGCCGACTACGCGCTGATCGCCGCGCACCGGGCGGACACGCTGGGCAACCTCGTCTACCGCAAGACCGCGCGGAACTTCGGCCCCGTGATGGCGACCGCCGCACGCACCACGATCGTGCAGGTCAGCCAGGTCGTCCCGGTCGGCACGCTGGACCCGGAGGCGGTGGTCACCCCGTCGATCTTCGTCGACAGGATCGTGCAGGTCGAAACCCGCAGCTACACCGTGCAGGGAGCCCGCTGAGCATGTCCGAAGCAGCGCAAGAGCACACAGCGCTTGAGAACACGGGCCGCGGCCCGCTGAACACCGACGAGCTCGCCGCGGTGATCGGCCGCGACATCCCGGCAGGCTCCTACGTCAACCTCGGCATCGGCCAGCCCACCAAGATCGCCGACTACCTGCCGACTGACGCAGACGGCAACCAGACCGTCATCCTGCACACCGAGAACGGCATGCTCGGCATGGGTCCCACCGCGCAAGGCGACCAGGCCGACCCGGACCTGACAAACGCAGGCAAGGTCCCGGTGACCGAGCTGCCCGGCGCGTCCTACTTCCACCACGCCGACTCGTTCTCGATGATGCGCGGCGGCCACCTCGACGTCTGCGTGCTCGGCGCCTACCAGGTCGCGGCCAATGGCGACCTGGCCAACTGGCACACCGGCAAGCCGGACGACATCCCGGCCGTCGGCGGCGCGATGGACCTGGCCATCGGCGCCAAGGACGTGTACGTGATGATGACGCTGTTCACTAAGAAGGGCGAGTCGAAGTTGGTGCAGCAGTGCAGCTACCCGCTCACCGGGGTCGCCTGCGTCAGCCGCGTCTACACCGACTACGCCGTCTTCGACATCCAGTCCGATGGCGTGCACGTCCTCGCTACTTACGGCATCTCGCTTGAGGAGCTCCGCGACCGGGTGCCGGTCAAGCTCCTCGGCTGACCCCGGCGAAGATCAAAACCACCAACTTCATCATCCCGAACGGTTGTGGCTTACTCTTCCCCCCTCGCGTCTTCTCATAAGGAGCCGAAGTGTTCGTGCTGGCCCTCGTCCTGACCATCCTGCTGCTCCTGGAGTCGCTGCCGTCCGCGCTAGCCGGGCTGACCCGCGCCAAGGCAGGGCTGACGCGCCTTGACCAGCTCACCAGGCTCGGGGTCCTCGAGGGCAAGAACCTGTGGGTCGTCTCCCTGCTTGGCGTCGTGCACACCGCGGGATGTGCGGCGGTCATCGTCGGCCTCTTCGCGCCGGTGGCCGGCGTGATCGGCGGCGCCATCGAGGCAGCCGTCTTCTGCTGGGTGCTGTCCCGCCAGCTCAGCCACGGCGATCGCGGCCGCGCGCTCGGCGCCTACCTGCTGTTCCTCGCGCTCGCGCTCGCCGTCCTCATCGTCAGCGCCGCGCGCCTCTAGCCTGCCCCAAGGTCCCGATCCCGGCCTCGAGGAAGGTCACCAGCGTCTCGACCGCCGCGTCGCGTTCGGCGCCGGGCATCAGGTCGGAGATCTCGATCTGCATCGCCGCCGCCGCGACCGCGGCCATCCGCGGCCCGGGGGAGTCCGCGGTCAGGCCCGTCTCCTCGGCGACAGCGGTGGCGCCCGCGTCGATGGCGGGGGCCATCCGCGCGGTGCGCAGCGCGTTCAGCTCGGGATTGGCGGCGAACATCCGCAGCGCCAGCCGCTTGGTATCGGGATCGGTGCGCTTGTGGTCGTCGTGCAGCCAGCGCGCGAGGACGTCGGTAACCCGCTGGCCGGCGCCGCGCGCCCTGATGTCCGCGGTGAGGGAGTCGGCGGCCGCGGTGAACCGGCTCAGCGCGATGTCCTGCTTGCTCGGGAAGTACATCGCGACGGTGCGCGGCGACACCTCGGCCGCCGCGGCGATGTCGCTGACGGTCGTGGTGTCGTTTCATCGCGGGCCTCGCGGTCTTCGGCGCCGGGTCGGCGTGGGCCGCCTTCTCCGGGTCTGTCGCGATGCTGATCACGGCCCGCGCGGCGATGGGCATCGGCGGCGCGCTGCTGATCCCGTCGACCCTGTCGATCATCTCCGACATGTACCGCGACCCGCGCGAGCGGCAACGCGCGATCAGCCTGTGGGCGGGCACCACCGGGTTCGCTGTCGCCCTCGGCCCCATCGTCGGCGGCCTGCTGCTAGCGCACTTCTGGTGGGGCTCGGTCTTCCTGGTCAACGTCCCGATCGCCGTCGCCGGCCTGATCGCCGCCGCGCTGCTCGTGCCGGACTCGCGCAACGTCGGCGCGTCCTTCCCCGACATTCTCGGCGCCCTCTTGTCGACCGCCGGCATCGCGCTGATCCTGTGGGCGATCATCGAAGGCCCGTCCGACGGCTGGTCGTCGGCGACAGTCATCTGGCCAGGCGTCGCGGGCATCGTGGTGCTCGGCCTGTTCGCCGACTGGCAGCGGGTCAGCAGCCACCCCATGCTGAACCTCGGCTACTTCAGGAACCGCGCGTTCGGCGCCGCGATACCCGCGGCGGCCACGGTGAACTTCGGGCTGTTCGGCGCGCTGTTCGTGATGACGCAGCTGCTTCAGTTCTCCCTCGGCTACGACCCGCTCCAGGCCGGCGTCCGCATCCTGCCCGCCGCCGCGGCGGTGGTGGTGCTCGCGCCGCTGTCCGCCGTCGGTGTCCGGTTCCTCGGCCCAAGGCTCACCATGGGGGCCGGGCTTGCCCTCATCGCCGTCGGCCTGTGGGACGCGGGCACTCTCACGGCGGGCAGCGGCTACGCCGCCCTCGTGCCCGCGATGATCCTGATCGGCGCGGGCGCCGGGCTCGCGCTGCCGACCGCGAGCGGTTCGGTGCTCGGCTCGGTGCCGCGGGCCAACGCTGGCGTCGCGTCCGCGACCAACACCACCGCGCTCCAGGTCGGCGGCGCGCTCGGCGTCGCGGTGATCGGCAGCCTTTTGTCCACCCGGTACCAGGACACCATGGGCGCGGCCCTGGCAGGCCAGCACGTCCCCGCCGCCGTGCTCGGCGCCGTCGAGTCCGGGGTCGGCGGCGCGCTGAACGTCGCGGCACAGTTGCCAGGCGCGAGCGGCCAACTGCTCGCGCACGCCGCCCGCACCGCGTTCAGCAGCGGCATGGACCTCGGCATGACGGTCGCCGCGGGCGTCGCCCTCGCCGGCTTCCTGATCGCCCTCATCGGTCTCCCCCGCAGGAGCGGTCGCAGCTAACCCCGGCCGCAAGCGCCGACGAGCGAACCCCGACCGCGCGAACCCCGGCCCCGCGAACCCGGCCCGCCCCGCTTTGCTTAGCCGGCAGCCGGCGACCACTTTCTTCACCTTTGCTTACTAGCGGACCACTTTCGCGTCTGGTTTGCGGCAAATGTCCCACGGCTGGCTAAGCAAACACGGCCGGTTAAGTCAGCATGAAACGGCCGGCTCCGTGGTTCTGCCGGTAGAGGTGCCGTTAGAGGCGGGGCCTCTTGGTTTATGTCGTGGATCGTCTCACGCTGGTCTGCAGGAATGCCGACCAGAGACGGAGCCACAGGCAGAAGGGAGCCAGCCGTCATGGCCAGTTTGCCATCAGGGCCAGAAGTAGTCCACGTGGGCATGGACACCTCGATGCGGGAGATCGTGTGCGGGGTGCTGCGGCCGGGGATGGATGTCCCGGCGGTGGAGCGGATCCCCAATGACGAGGAATCGGTGCGGCGGCTGATCGGGAAGCTGGGCAGCCGGCACCTGCTGGCGGTCTGCTACGAGGCCGGGCCGTCGGGATACGAACTGCACCGGCTCATCATGTCGATGGGGGTAGCGTGCCAGGTCATCGCGCCGTCGCTGGTCCCGAAGGGCGGCTCGGAGCGGGTCAAGACCGGCCGCCGCGACGCGGTGCGGCTCACGCTGGGGCTGCGGGCCGGGATCCTGACCCCGGTGCGGGTTCCGGCGCCGGCCGAGGAAGCGGTCCGGGACCTGGTCCGCGCCCGCGGTGACCTGCTCGATGACCGCAAGCGGATGCAGCAGCGGCTGAACGCGTTCCTGCTGCGCCACGGCCGTATCTGGAGCGGCGGGAGGAAGTGGACCATCGCCCACCGCCTGTGGGTAGACCGGCAGCAGTTCGCCGAGGACGCGCTGCAGGAGGCCCTCGATGCCTACCGGGCCGGCCTCGAGGCGCGCGAGGCCGAGCTCCGCGCGGCCGAGGCCAGGCTCTCGGCCTGGGCCGGGCGGGAGCCGCTGGCCCCGGCGGTGGCGCGGCTGAGCGGCTACCGCGGGATCGCGGAGCTGACCGCGCTCACCCTCGCGTCCGAGGTCGTGGACTGGCACCGGTTCCCGGCCGCCCGGGCGTTCATGGGGTTCACCGGGCTTATCCCGTCGGAGTACTCCAGCGGCTCGCGCACCAGGCGCGGATCGATCACCAAGGCCGGGCCGGAAGGAGTGCGGACCGCGCTGACCGAGTCGGCCTGGGCCTACCAGCATCGTCCCGCGATCGGCGCCGGGCTGCGGCGCAGGCAGGCCGGGCTCTCCCCGGAAACCCTGGCCCGCTCCTGGAAGGCGCAGCAGCGACTCCACGCGACTTACAAGAAGATGACCGCCCGCGGCAAGCCGCACGGCGTCGTGATCACCGCCGTCGCCCGCGAGCTCGCGGGGTTCGTCTGGGCCGAGATGACCAGCTGACCTGCGGTGAGGCCAGCAGCAAGACCGGCGGCGTGCCGGGAGACGACGCCGCGGCAGGAAAAGACCCCCGTCTTTGCTTTGGGCGATCCGATTCCCGCGCTAAGTGAGGGGCACCGTCCTGCGCACAGCCGACCTGCGATCCCGACACGCGAATATGAGCCTGGCAGTGGCGACAGCCACGACCACGTCCCGGCACGCCGCCCCCACCGCCCCCGGCCCCCGCCCGCCAAAGCAGGCCAACAGGGACAGCCTCGCAGACAGCAGCACGCCGCGAGGCCAGCCCCCCGCGCCCCAGCGAGACGCAACACCCGCCCCCCGGAACACAGCCAACCCCAGCCGACGGCAATGTCCACCACGAAAGTTGACAGGCCGTTTCATATGAGCAAAGCGGAAGGCCGGCCCGGCGTCGCCGGCCCTGCGCCTCGGCGGGGCGCATCAAAAGGGTCCTTAGCGGGGCGTCAGCCGGAAGGCGCGGGCGCCGGCCTGCCAGGCGGCGCGCAGGTCGTCCGGGTTCGGGTTGCCCTCGGCGTCGAAGCCGATCTTGTTGAAGTTCGCGAACGCCTTATTGTCTCGAACCATGGTCTCGTACGCGGCCACCACCTCCGCCTCGTCGAGCATCACGCGCACGTCGGCCTGCCGCAGCCGCCCCTTGAGCCGGATGGTCAGCGGCTCGCCGGTGCGCAGGTTGCGGCCCCAGCCGAACGGGCTGCCGATGAGCAGGTCCTTGCCCTGCCTGGTGTAGGCGACGGGGATGGTGAACTGCTTGCCCGACTTGCGCCCGGTCACGTACAGCGTGACGAGCCGCTCGCCCGCGAACCTGCTCAGCACCGGCGCGCGGAGCAGGCCGCGTACCACGCCGTTCGCCACGCCCTGCAGCGCCAGCTTCTGGGCGCGCGGGGCTGGCGCCGCCGTCACGCCGCCGGTCACCGGCTGGCCTTGCTCGGTCATCTCAAGTTTCCCTTCGCCAGGTGTGTTACCTCGACCGTTTCCCGATCGTCATCGGGTAAGACGGAAGGAGGCGGCGAAAGGTGACAGCGATCAGCACGGACAACGGCACGGGGCCGGAGTACTTCGAGGAGCAGCGGCCGCACCTGCGGGCGGTGGCCTACCGGATGCTCGGCTCGCTGAGCGAGGCCGAAGACGCGGTGCAGGAGACCTGGCTGCGGCTGAACCGCTCGGACACCGGCACGGTCAGGGACCTGCGGGCCTGGCTGACCACGGTGGTGTCGCGGGTGTGCCTCGACATGCTGCGCTCGCGGGCGTCCCGCCGCGAGGATTCCCTTGACGACGTGCACGTGCCCGACCCGATCGTGACCAGGGCGGGCGACAACTGGGCGGGCGACGACCCGCAGGAGCACGCGGTGCTCGCCGACTCAATCGGCCTGGCCCTGCTCGTGGTGCTCGACACGCTGTCGCCGTCGGAGCGGCTCGCGTTCGTGCTGCACGACATCTTCGCGCTGCCGTTCGAGGAGATCGGCCAGATTCTCGACCGCTCGCCCGCCGCCGCCAAGCAGCTGGCGAGCCGGGCAAGGCGCCGCCTGCGCGACGCGGGCTCGATCGAGAGCGATGACGGCGACGGCGACGACGTCGCCGGGCTAACCGCCTCAGCCGGCCCAGTCTCAGCCGGCCCAGTCTCAGCCGGCACTGCCTCAGCCCGCCAGGCCGGCGGCCGGACCCCTGGCGCGGTCACCGACTTCGCCCGCAAGCGCCGCGTCGTGGAAGCCTTCCTCGCCGCGTCGCGCGACGGCGAGTTCGACCGGCTGCTCACCATCCTCGACCCGGACGTCGTGCTGCGCGCCGACGTCGGCGCAAGCGCGCTCGGCCCGTCCCAGATCGTCCGCGGCGCCCACGCGGTGATCGCGCAGGCCAAGCGCTTCGCGCCGCTCGGCCGCCACTCGCGACCGGTCACGGTCAACGGCAGCCCCGGCTTCATGGTCGTGACCAACGGCGAGCCGTTCGCCGTCATCTCGCTCACGGTCAAGGAAGACAGGATCACCGAGATGGACATCCTCGCCGACCCCGAGCGCCTCGCCCGGCTCGACCTGTCCGACGTCCTCGACTGACCCGCCCGGCGGTCAACCCGCCGGGCAGCTCAGCAGGCCCATCGCGTTAGCCCGAGATCACCGACACGTCATTGGCGTAACCGGTGCTGTAGGCGTCACCAGTGCGCGAGCTGATCGCGTTCTGGGAGATCGAGACGCCATCCTTGATGATCACGTGGCCGGAGAGCTTGTTGGTTTTGCCGTTGATCACCCAGAAGGCGCCCCCGGTGTTCACCCCGCCGGGGCCGGTATCGTCGTAGATCACGGTTTCCGCGTAGACGTCGCCGGTAACCGGGCTGACGGCGACGTCCTCGGCGTGCAGGTAGCCATCGGGGAATTCGATGAAGCCGGTGACCTTGTTGGTCTTCCCGCTGATCACCGACACGTTGCCGGATATGTCGTTGCCGACGTAGACGGTGCCGGTCTTCGGGCTGATCGCGATCTGGCCGGAACCGCCGAAATACCCCACCTCGTTCGGGATCACAGCGGTGACCTTGTTGGTCTTCCCGCTGATGGCCGTTACGAGGTTGCCCGTGTGATAGCCCTCGCTGACGACGTAGACCGCGCCGGTCACCGGGCTGACCGCGACCTGGTAGGGATCCACGGGCTCGCGCGAGGGCTCGCTGGCATAGGCGACCGAGACGGACGCGATGACCTTGTTGGTCTTGCCGCTGATCACGGACACGCTGTCCTTGCCGGGGTTGGCTATGTAGATGTCGCCGGTCTTCGGGCTGATCGCGGTCTCTTGCGCCGTCCCGGAGGAGCCGCCGAGCTTGATGGTGGTGATGACCTTGTTGGTGCGGCCGTTGATCACCGTGACCGTGCTGCTGGTGATGCTGGCTCCGGCGTTGGTGACGTAGACATCGCCGGTCTTCGGGCTGATGAAGGCTTGGCCTGGGTCGATTCCGACCGGGATGGTACCGATCACCTTGTTGGTGCGGCCACTGATCACCGTCACCGTGCCCTTTGCGCTAGATGTCACGGCGAAGTTGGTGACGTAGACATCGCCGGTGACTGCGCTGACCGCGACCGCGAACGGGGCCAGATTGCGCATGCCGGGCTTGATCCAGATGGTGGCGGCGACCTTGTTGGTCCGAGCGCTGATCACCGTCACAGTGCTGCTGCCTCTGTTGACGACATAGGCCGCGCCGGTTCGCGGGCTGACCGCGACCTCCGACGGTTCGCTTCCGACCTTGACGGTGGCGATGACCTTGGGGTGCGCGGCCGTTGCCGAGGTCGCGGCCATGGCGGCCGGCACCCCCAGGGCCAGGGCAATCCCGGACAGCAGAGCGGGCACGGCAATCCGGCCCCGCCGCAAGCGCGGCACACCGGACATGCGAGCACCAGAACGGACCATGCTGACCATTCCTCTCCCGCGGCGCCGGCCCCCTCGCCCGCCGGCCGCATATCCCCCGGAAACCGCACCAACTCTGGCGCGAATTCGCGGCAGACATCGGTCACGGGCGAGAAGTTGCCGAGCTTCCTGCTGCCCGGCCAGCTGGACAGGGCCTTGGCGTTGCGCTGTCATTAGAAGCACTGCTAGCATTGCAGTCAGTTACGTTGGGGAGGGGGTGCGATGGCGACGCTTACGATCCGGGGGCTTGACCCGGTCACGCATGCGCGGCTGCGCGTTGAGGCAGCACGGCACGGCCGGTCTATGGAAGCCGAGGTCCGGGCAATCCTTCACGAGCGGCTGATGCTCAGCTCGGCTGAGCGCGGCCTCGGCAGCCGCATCCGAGCTCGTTTCCAGGGGCTTGAAGGTGACCTTGAGCTTCCCGACCGCAGCGCCGAACTGCCTCGTGCGGCGGAATTCGACCGATGATCGTCCTCGACACCAATGTCATCTCTGAATTGGCCCGCCAGGCGCCTGACCCCGGAGTGCTCTCCTGGCTTGACTCCCTTGAAATCTCCGACGTGGCCACGACCGCGGTCACTGCCGCCGAGCTGAGGTGCGGGGTTGCAAGGCTGCCTGACGGTCACCGTAAGAGGGAACTCACGGTGATAATCCGCGGCATCCTGACCGAAGACTTCTACGGCCGGGTTCTCCCCTTCGATGAGCGCGCATCAGTCCGGTACGCGGACATCGTTACCGGGCGCGAGCGAATTGGCAGGCCTATCGGCGTCGCCGACGCTCAGATCGCGGCCATCTGCCGCGACCTGGAGGGGACCCTGGCCACTCGCAACACCCCTGACTTCGAGGAAACGGGAATCGAGCTTATCGATCCCTGGAAGCTCAGCTAACCAAACCCGAATGGGAAGCGCGCATGGCCCGCGATGCCAGCGACTGATCCAAAGGATGCCGATGCGTGGCTCGCTGGTGTCGCGCGGGGTTCCCGCACCCGCAGGCATCTTCGCATGTGAGTGGTTATCATCGGGAGTGCCTTGTCCCGACGCGCGGAAGAAGATATTTGATGTCTGCCCTGCCTCCGGAGTCCTCCGAATCAGAGGCCGGTGATCCGCTCGGTATCCGCTATCCCAACACGGCCCGCATCTGGAACTACCATCTGCGCGGAAAGGATAACTTCGAGCCCGACCGGAAGGCAGCCGCGGCGGTCAACGAACTTTTCCGCAAGATGGGCGTACCGTCTCCCCGCGACACTGCGGTTGAGACTCGTCACCTCCTGCAGCGAATGGTGGACTACATGCTCGGACAGGGCGCCCGCCAGTTCCTTGACCTGGGCTCTGGCCTGCCGAACATGGCCAATACACACCAGGTCGCCCAGCGGGCGGCAGCCGGGGCACGCGTTGTGTACGTAGACATCGACCCGATGGTGTCTAGTCACGCCAGCGCCCTGATGGGTGGCTCCGGTGTCATTACGCTCCAGGCTGATCTGCGCGAACCCGAGCAAGTCCTGGGCAACCCGCAGGTCCGTCAGCTGCTCGACTTCGGGCAGCCGGTCGGGATCATATTCATCTGCGTGCTGCACTGTCTGTGGGACAAAGAAGACCCGTGGGGAGTGGTGCGGCAGTTCCGGGACGCGGTGGTGCCGGGTAGCTACCTGGCGCTGAGCCAGATGACCACCGAGACTCACGAGCAAGCGGCCCAAGCGGTCTTCCAGATGACTCAGGACCTGCACTGGAACACCCCGCTCATCTCTCGCAGCCGGGCTGAGATCACCCGGTTCTTTGACGGGTTCACGCTAGTTGAGCCCGGCCTGGTGACTCCCGCGCAGTGGCGGCCGGACCTGGACAATCCCCTCCGTGATCGATGGGGGGACGACGTCGGCGATGATGCGCCCGCGCTCAAGGTAGTCATACCGGAACCGTCCCAGGAGGTCGATCGCAGCACGTGGAACCTGTGCGGGATCGGCATCAAGAATCAGCCCTGATGGCGGTTGGTGCACGGGCTTTGCCCTCTTGTTATTGCCCGACCCGGCCGTCGATGCATTCGCGCAGCAGGTCAGCGTGTCCGCAGTGGCGGGCGTACTCCTCGATCCGGTGAACCCACATCTCCCGGACGGCGATGCCGTCGCGGCCTACTCGCGTGCCCAGGTCCGAGTACCCGCCCAGCACCGCATCGGTTGCCGCCTGCTCGCGGGCAAGGTCAGCGAACGCGCCATCGGCCAGCACCTGATCCGCGACCGCTCCGCCAAAGGCGGCGTCACCCGCCCGTACAGTTTCGGTGCCGGATCTCCAGGCGCGATCCAGTTGCGCCAGTCCCGTTCTGCCTCGGCAAGATGACGGAGCAAGCCCAGCAGGGACATGGTCGACGGTGGCACCGACCGGCGCGCCAGCTGCCCCGGGTCGCGGCCGAAGCCAGTGCTAGCTCGCGGGAACCGTGAACTCGTGCCGGCCAGGCCCGGCGGCCATTTCACAGCCGCCGGCCCGCACCAGGGCCGAAGTGCCGGGCGGCACGAGCACCCGCAGCCTCAGCACGCCATCATGAATCGCCCAGGACGACTCGATCCGGCCGTACGGCGACTCGTGCGCGGCCGAAGCGGAGGTCAGCCCGCCCCCCGTCACCGGCTCGACAACGAAGGACCGGTAAGCGGGGGAGTCGCCAAGCCTGATGCCCGCCACGTACCGGTGCAGGAAGTCGATCACGGCCCCCTTGGAGTAGTGGTTCAGCGACTCGTGCGGCACCCCGTCGGCGTCGATCCCCTCCCACGATTCCCAGACGGTCGTCGCACCGCGGTCCGTCATGGTCAGCCAGGATGGCGGCGTGTCCGCGAGCAGCAGTTCGTAGGCCAGCCCGGCCTGCCCGTGCTCGGCGAGTACCGGGAGCAGGTACGGCGTGGACAGGAACCCGGTCCCCAGCCGCGTCCCCGCCGACCGGATGAGTGCGGCCAGCCGGCCGGCCGCGGCGTCCCGCAGGCCGGAGGGCACAAGCCCGAACGCCAGCCCGCGCACCAGGTTCGGCTGGTCACCGGGGAGGATCTGCCCGTCGGCCCCGATGAATTCCCGCTGCCAGGCGTCCCGCACCAACTCGGCGAGCGCGGCATAACGCGAGGCGTCCGCAGGCCTGCCAAGCACAGCGGCGATCGAGGCAAGCAGCGATGCGGAGCGGAAGTAGTACGCGGTCGCGACGTGTCCCTTGTCGACGGCCTGATACGCGGCCATGTCGGCGATCTCCTCGCCGGGCACCTTCCACTCGCCGAAGTGGAACCCGGTGTCCCATAGGTAACGCTCGTGCGGGGCGGCCGCTCCCGGGCGCGCAACCCGCGACGGGTGCCGCGAGCCGGCGGCCGCCTGCTCCACGTAGCGGAGCCAGGCGGTCATCGACGCCCACTGCTCCTCGAGGATCGCGGCGTCGCCGTACGCGCGGTACAACTCCCACGGCACGATCACCGCGGTGTCGCCCCAGCCGGCCGAGCCATGCCAGCCGCCGACCGGGCCCTTCCACCCCTCGGACCGCGGCAGCGGCGACATGTTCGCGACCACGCCGTCCGACCGCTGGTCGGCGGCCAGGTCGCGCAGCCACTTCACCGAGAACCCGGCCACGTCGTAGACGAACGCGGCGGCCGGGAGGAAGAGCTGCCAGTCGCCCGTCCAGCCGGCCCGCTCCCTGGTCGGGCAGTCGGTGGGGATGTCGCAGGCGTTGTCCCGCAAGCTCCACACCGCGGCGTCGTGGAACCGGTTCACCCGGACGTCGCTGCACGAGAACCACCCGGTACGGCGCATGTCGGTGTGCACCAGCACGCCGCTGACGGAGTCGGGGGAGAGGTCACCCGGGTATCCGTCGACGCGCGCGTACTGGAAGCCGTGGGTGGTGTGCCGCGGTTCGAAGGCGGGGGAACGCCCGTCGGACACCACCGTGTCCACCTGCCCGGCAGGCAGCGGATGCGGCAGGAACGGGAACGCGGGCCGCATGTGCTCCGCCGTCACGTCGCCATCAGGCCCGAGCCACTCGGCGTGCGTCAGCGTGATCTCGGTACCGGCCGGCCCAAGACCAGACTCCCCAAGACAGGACAGCCGCAACCAGCCGTTGATGTTCTGCCCGAGGTCGACGACCTGCCGGCCCGCCCCGATCCTGGAGACCGAGACCGGCCTGATCTCCGCCACCCGCCGCACCGGCGGCGCCGGCGACCACACCAGCCGGTCAAAGCCATGATCGCCCACCCGCACCGGCCGCCAGCCCCCGTCGAGATCACCGCGCCCGGCAAGCCGCAGGTCAGTGCGCTGCCCCTCGATCAGGTCGGCGGCGAGCACGTGCGACACCCGGCTCTCCCAGGACGCCCCGGTCCCGGTCACCTGCGTGGTCCCGTCCGCGTAGCGCACGCGCAACTGCGCGAGGAAGGCCGTCTCGGTGCCCCACTGGTCGGCGGAACGCAGCGCCCCCACCTGCCCGCGCCACCACCCGTCGCTCAGCAGCGCGGAGATCTCCGTCGTCCCGGAGCTGAGCAGCCCGGTTACGTCGTACGCCTGCACTTGGAGCCGCGCGTCGTACTGGGTGAACCCCGGCGTCAGCTCCAGGTCGCCGACCCGCACCCCGCCGAGGAACACCTCGTAGAGCCCGTGCGCGGTCGCGTACAACCGCGCGCTGACGACCGGAACTGAAGGCCGCAACGTCACGAAGGAGCGGAGCGAGCAGGCGGGCCGCTGCCCGGCCGGCGCCATCGGGTCCGAGTCCGGCGAAACCCAGTCGGCGAAACCCGCCCAGTCCGCGGCAGACAGCAGCCCGGTCTCCACGCTCAGCGGCTCCGACCAGGGACTCTCGCCAAGGTCGGTCCGCACCGCGACCCGCACGGTGACCCGCTCCGCCGACCCGAGCGGACCGAACGGCCACGGCACGAGCACGCTGTCCGCGCCGTCGATCCACCCGCTGTCACTCCCGCAGCCAAGAGCGCCGTCACCGCCGTCACCGCCAGCGGAGGCCCGCAGCCGGTACGCCGACTGCCCGGCCGCGCCGGCCGGCAGCAGCCACGACAGCCGCGGCCGTCGCTCCCCGATGCCGAACGGCTGGCTGAGGTGCTCGGCCCGCAGCCCGCCAGCCGCGGTGCGCTCCTCTTCATCCCGAACGGTTGCGTGTTCCACCCGCCCCGTCACTGTTCCCCCTGGTGCGGGGCGGCCTCATGCGGGGCTGCCTCATGCGGGGCGTCGCTCTCCGGCGGGATCCGGGATAGGCGCCATTCCGGGTCGTCAGCCACGTCCCGGTACGCACAGCGGAACTCATGCCGCCCAGGCCCGGCCGTCACCGGCGAGGCCCCGGGCAGCACCACGTCCGCCGTCGTGCCGGCCGGCACGGTGATGTCTACGGTCAGCCGCCCGTCGGCACGCCGCCAGGACACTTCGGCGAGGCCGTACGGCGTCTGGTGCGCGGTCCGCGCCCAGGTCAGGCCGCCGCCGGGCCGCGGCTCGACCCGCAGCCGCCGGTAGCCGGGCTCGGCGGGGGCGAGCCCGCCGATCACCCGGTGCATCCAGTCCGCGACCGCGCCGAGTGCGTAGTGGTTGAACGACGTCATCGCGCCCGGGTTGACAGTCCCGTCCGGCAGCAGGGAGTCCCAGCGCTCCCAGATCGTGGTCGCGCCCATCGTCACCGGGTACAGCCAGGACGGGCATTCGGTCTGCCGCAGCAGCAGGTAAGCGTCGTCGACGGCGCCCGCGTCGGTCAGCGCGTCGCAGATCAGCGGGGTGCCGAGGAAGCCGGTCGCCACGTGATGCCCCGCAGCACGGACCAGCGAAACCAGGCGCTCGCCGGCCAGCGAACGCTGCTCGGCATCGCGCAGCAGGCCGAACCGCAGCGCGAGCGCGTAAGCCGTCTGCGAATCGCTGACCACCCGGCCGCGCGGTGTCACGTACGCGTCGCGGAACGCCTGCCGCACCCCTTCGGCGAGTTCCGCGTACCTCGCGGCGTCAGAGTCCTCGCCGAGCACCGCGGCGATCCGCGCGAGCAGTTCCGCCGTGTGCACCCGGTACGCGGTCGCCACCAGGTGCGGGTCGGTGGTCGCCGCCCACGGCTTGTCCGGCGGGGCGGCCGGGTCGAGCCAGTCGCCCAGCTGCATGGCCGGCCGGTCGAACAGCGTGCCGGGCCCGAGCAGGTCGGTCAGCCCGTCCACCCAGGCCCGCATGCTGTCGTACTGCCGCCGCAGTACCCCGGCGTCGCCGAACCGCTGGTAGGCCACCCAGGGGACGATCACCGCCGCGTCGCTCCAGCCGGCGGTCGGCGCGGGTTCCTTGAACGGCCCCGGGAAGTCGACCCGCGGCACGAACAGCGGCACCGTCCCCTCCGCCGTCTGGTCCGCCGCCAGGTCGCCGAGCCAGGAGGTGAGGAAGCCCGCGCAGTCGTACAGGTAGGCGGCGGTCGGCGCGAACACCTGGAGGTCGCCTGTCCAGCCGAGCCGCTCGTCACGCTGCGGGCAGTCGGTCGGCACGTCGGTGAAGTTGCCCCGCATGCCCCACACGACGTTGCCGTGCAGCCGGGTGAGCAGCTCGTCGGAGCAGGAAAACCAGCCGGTTCGCGCCATGTCCGAGTGGTAGACGACGGCGACCGCGGTCAGCTCGTCGTAGCCGCCCGACACCTCGGCATAGCGGAAGCCGTGGATGGTGAACTCAGGCTCCCACTCCTCCACGCCGGGTGCGCCGCCGGCACCGCCATCGCCCGCGGAACCGCGCAGCGTGTAGCGATCCGTGGCCTTCGCGGTCCGCAGCGGCCCGATCGCGAGCCCGCCGTCGGCGTCGAGCACCTCTGCGTGCCTGATGGTGACCGTCGCGCCGCGTCGCCCGCGCACCCTGATCCGCAGCCGTCCGACCAGGTTCTGCCCGAAGTCGAGCACGGCCGAGCCGGCTGGCGTGACGGTCGTCGAGCGGACGGCGAGCCCCTCCGTGGCGCGCACCGCCGGCCCGTCCGGCGCCACCAGGGTGGACAGGTCGACCGAGCCGGAGCGGACGAGGGACCAGCCCGAGTCGTCGAACCCGGGCTGCGACCAGCCGGGCACCTCACGGGTCGCGTCGTAGTGCTCGCCGTCGTACAGGTCGGCAGCTCGCACCGGCCCGGTCGCGCAGCGCCAGCTCCCGTCGCTGCCGAGCACCGTCCGGCTGCCGTCCGTGCCGGTGATCTCGAGCTGCGCGAGCACGCCGAGCGAGGTCCCGTAGGTGTCCCGCGCGCCGGGGACGAAGCCGAGCCTGCCGCGCCACCAGCCGTCGGCGGCCGTGAAGCCGATCGCGTTCGCCCCGGCCCGTAGCAGGTCGGTCACGTCGTAGGCCTGGTAGCGCAGCCGGTGGTGGTAGCTGGTCCAGCCGGGCGCCAGGGCGTCGTCGCCGACCCGGCGGCCGTTGATCTCCGCGACATAGATCCCGTGCGCGGTCGCGTAGAGCCGGGCCGATGCGATGCCGCCTGGCACCGTGAACGAATGACGGAACAGCGCGGCGGGACCGCGCTCGTCGCGTGACGGCTCGATCAGCGACGCCTGCCAGCAGCCGGCGTCCAGGCCGCGCTCCACGACGGCGGGGTCACTCCAGTCGGACACGCGGCCGTCCTCGCCGGTGACCCGCACCCGCACCGTCCGCGCCTGGCGGGGTGCGAGTGGCGTCGCCGGCCAGGGCACAAGCACCGAATCCGGCGACGCGACCCGGAACACCTCGTCGCCGATCGCCAGCTCGTAGGCCGCCTGCCGCCAGCCCGGCTTCGCGGCCCCGGAGCAGCCGGCCGACGGTCCCGCGAAGTCGTCTGCGGGCCCCGCGAAGCCTTCCGCGGGCCCCGCGAAGTCTTCCGATGGCAGAGCCTGCCAGGACAGCCGGGGTGCCGCCTCGCCAATGCCGAGTGCCTCCCGGTGGTGCTCGAAGCGGACCGGGGAGAGCTCATCCACGCCGGTCCCCCCTGGCTGACAATTCAGTCACGAGCGCCGCGTACACGCCGGCGCTCGGCTTGGCGGTGCGCACGAACGTCTCCCGGTCAACAGAATGCAGCCCGAGCTGCTCGCCGTAGCCGAAGATCCACTCGTAGTTGTCCATCAGCGTCCAGTGGTGGTAGCCGAGCACCGGCACCCCGTCGGCCATCGCCTCGCGCAGCCCGCGCAGCGACGGCTCGATGAACGCGGCACGCTCCGCGTCGTCGTGCGTCTGCATGCCGTGCTCGGTGACAAGCACCGGCACCCCGGTCGCCTGGTGCGCGTACCGCGCGCAGGAGCCGAGCGACGCGGGGTCGCGCCCGCTCATCGGCCCGCCGAGCGCGGGTGTCCCGTCCGGGTTGACCCGCCGCTGCGCGTCGTAATAGTGCCGCTCGTAGTTCTGGATGGCGATGAAGTCGTCCTCGCGGGCCAGGTCGAGCCAGCGCTGGTAGACCTCGGCCCGCTTGCCGTCCCGCAGGCTCGGGTCGTCGCCGCACACCTGGTCGTCCACGATGGCGAGGGCGAAGCCGACGGGCAGCTCGGGCCGCCGCGCCTTGATCGCGGCCCGCGCGGCGCGGTGCCCGGCGGTCATCCCGTCGCAGATCGCGTCCCGTTCCTCGGGCAGGACCAGGTTGCTCATCCGGTACCGCGGCACCCCCGCGGCCAGGCTCGCCGCCTCCAGGGTGGCGCGCTCCAGGTCGCGGACGAACGGCGGTAGCCCGGACCAGGCGAGCATGGCGGGCAGGTCAGGCTCGTTCAGCGTGACCGCGCAGGCGATCAGCTCGCCGAACGCGTCCATCACCCGGTCGCAGTACCTGGCGAACAGGGCGGGCGCCTCCGGGTCGAGCCACCCGCCGCGCTTCGCGAACCAGTGCGGCGAGGTGAAGTGGTTGAACGTCACCACGGGAGCGAGGCCGAGCTCGGCGCAGTAGCGGGCCATCGCCGCGTAGTGCTCGAGCGCCGCGGCGGAGAACTCGCCCTCGGCCGGCTCGACCCGCGCCCACTCGACGGAGAACCGGTAGGCGTTGAGGTTCATCCCCGCGGCCAGGTCGATGTCCTCGCGCCACAGTTCCCAGCCGTTGCACGCGCGGCCCGAGCGCTCGCGGAACACGGTCGGCTGCACGTGCTCGGCGAACCAGGTGTCGCTGTCGGTGTTGCCGCCCTCGTTCTGGTGCCCGGCGCTGGCGACGCCCCACAGGAAGCCGTTGGGAAACTGCTGCACAGTCATCTCCATAAGAAGAGTGAAAGGAAATCGGATAAGGAACGGTTGCCGCTGACTCCGGCCGCCGGACGCATTCCCGCGGCCTGGCCGGCGTGATGGCAGGCGACGACCCACCCCGCACCGGAGGTGGCGCTGTCGACGGCCGGAGTAAGCGGAACCCGTTCGGTACGGCAAACGTCGGTGACCAGCGGACAGCGGGTCGCGAACGGGCAGCCGCCGGCGGCGGTCGGCGTGGCGCCCGCGGTGCCGATGCCGAGCGCCTCGCGGGCGGCGCGGCGGCGGGCCTGCTCGGCGGGCTGCGGCACCGGGGCCGCGGCGGTCAGGGCGATGGTGTACGGGTGCCCCGGCCGCTGGGTGACCTCCTCGATAGGGCCGGACTCCATCACCTGGCCGCGGTAGAGCACCACCGCCCGCTGGGCGAGGAACCGGACGACGCCGAGGTCGTGCGCGATGAACAGCAGCGCGAGACCGCGAGCGTCGCGCAGGTCGGCGAGCAGGTTGAGCACCTGAGCCTGAGTCGAGACGTCGAGAGAGCTGACCGGCTCGTCGAGCACGATGACCTGCGGGTCGCAGACCAGGGCCCTGGCGATCGCGATCCGTTGCCGCTGCCCGCCGGAGAACTGCGCTGGGTAGCGGTCGATCGCGTCGGCGGGCAGGCCGACCGCGGCGAGCGCCTCGGCGGCCCGCGGGCGGTGCTGATCCTTCGGCACCCGCAGCACCCGCAGCGGCTCGGTGAGCGTCTTGCCGATGGTTTGCGCCGGGTTGAGCGAGGAGTACGGGTCCTGGAACACCACGCGCAGGTCGATCGCCGTGACCCGGCGCTGCCGCAGCGACGCCCTGGTGATGTCGCTGCCGTGCAGCAGCACCTGACCCGCGGAGGCCGGCTGAAGACCGAGGATGGCCTTGCCGATCGTCGACTTGCCCGAGCCGGACTCGCCGACCAGGCCGAGGGTCTCGCCGGGGGCGATGTCGAAGGACACGCCGTCCACGGCGGGCGACGTTTTGGCAGTGCCTCCGAAGCGGACAGGGCGGCCGTAGCGGACGGTGAGATCGCGGACCTCGAGGGCCGGGCCGGCCGCTGCGGTGCCGGACGGGGCGGGAGCGGGGACGGCGGTGCTCATGAGGGGACTCCGGGCTCGACGGGACGCGTTTCTCGCAGCGGTTGCGGTGAGCGAAGCGGGTGGACGCAGCGGACCGCCCCCGTGCCGTGCGCCCCTGTGCTGTGCATCGGGGTGAGCGGCACTGGCTGAGCGCACGCCTCGGTCGCCAGTGCGCATCGGCCGGCGAACCGGCAGCCGGCCGGCCAGTCGGCGGGCGCGGGCACGGTACCGGGGATCGAGGCGAGCCGCTCAGGCACCGGCAGGCCCTCGGCGACGTGCGGGTTGGCGCCAAGCAGCGCCGCGGTGTAGGGGTGGCTGGGCTGGCCGAGCACCGTCTCGACAGTGCCCGACTCCACGACCTGGCCCGCGTACATGACGGCCACCTCATCCGCCAGGTCGGCGATGACGCCGAGGTCGTGGCTGACGATGATGACGGACAGGCCGCGGGAGCGGACCAGGGAGCGGAGCAGGCTGAGGATCTCCGCCTGCACGGTCACGTCGAGTGCGGTGGTTGGCTCGTCGGCGATGAGCAGCTTCGGCGACCCGGTAAGCGCGAGCGCGATGCAGACCCGCTGCGCCATGCCGCCAGACAGCTGATGCGGGTAGCTGCGCAGCACCCGCTTTGCGTCGACGATGCCGACCTGGCGGAGCAGTTCCGCGGCGATCCGCCGCGGCTCGGCGCGGCCTACCCTCTGCCCGCCAGCACTGCGGAACCTGCGGATCGGCTGGGTGAGCTGGTAGCCGACGCTGAACATCGGGTCGAGTGCGACCATCGGCTCCTGGGAGATCAGCGCGATCTCGCGGCCCCGGACGGCGCGCAGCTCACGTTCGGTCAGTGCGGTGAGATCTCGTCCGCGGAAATCGATCGTCCCGCCGGTTACCGCCACTCCTTCTGGCAGCAGCCCGAGCAGGGCGCGCGCGGTCATCGTCTTGCCGCAGCCGGACTCGCCGACGAGGCCGAGCACCGTCCCCTCGTGCACCGCGAACGAGACGCCGGTCACCAGGTCCGGTCCGCCCGCCACCGAGACGGTGAGGTCGCGCACGTCGAGCAGCGCACCGGGATCAGCCGTCGGCTCGCCCACCGCGACACCGGAAACTGTCGCACCTCCCGTACCTGTAACACCATCTACCAACCAGAACGCGAGCTCCGGTGTGCCCGGCCCCGGCCGGACGGCGCTTCCCCCGCTCGGGGGCGGAGGGCCGCAGGCGCACCCGCTCGCGCTCGCCGCCGCCGGTGCCGACGGCGTCGGCGAGCACGTTGGCGGCGATGACGGTCAACGCGAGCACCAGGCCGGTCGGCACCATGAGCCACGGGTCGTCGTAGATGTGCTGCGACGCGGCGGCGATCAGCCCGCCCCAGCTGGGGGAGGGGACCGAGGGGCCGAAGCCCATGAAGGCCAGGCCGGCCTCGATGAGCACGCCGATCGCGAACAGCTGCGCCGCCTGCACCGCGATCGCGGTGAGCATGCCTGGCAGCACGTGCCTGAGGTTGACCTGGGCCGACGACACGCCGTTCACCCGGGCCGCGTCCACGTAGAGCCGGGTGCGCAGCGACTGCGCCTGGATGAGGAACACCCGGTACACCGGCGCGCTGAGCAGCACGCCAAGGACGGTCATGATCGCCCAGGGATGCACGCCGACCGCCCCGACGAAGGCGAGCAGGATGACGATCGCCGGCAGCGCGAGCAGCAGTTCGGCGAACCGGCTAGACCCGCGCTCCACCCAGCGGCCGTGCTCGGCCGCGGCGAGCGCCAGCGGGATGCCGATGCCGAAGGCGACGACGACCGCGAGCAGCGCCGGGCCGACCGAGATCCAGCTGCCCGCCGCGATGCGGGTCAGCACGTCACGGCCGAGTTCGTCGGTGCCGAGCCAGTGACTGCCCGACGGGCCTGCCAGGGTGTGCGCCGAATCCTGGGCGTCGGTCTGGTACGGCTCCCACCACGCGGCGGTGAGCGACGCGAGCAGCAGCAGCACGAGCCAGCCGGCCGCCAGCAGTCCGCCGCCGCGCAGTGCCCTGCCGGTCCGGCGGAGGGCGTGCCCGCGAGCCGGGACGGTGGTCGCGGTGCTTGCCGGGCTAACGGGCGAGGCGGTCATGCGGTACGCACCTTGGGGTCGAGGGCGGCGAGCACCAGGTCGAGCACCAGGTTGGTGATGACCACGACGACGGTGGCGATGATCACGACGCCCTGCACGGCCGGGAGGTCGTTGTTGCCGATCGCGTTCGACGCGGCCTGGCCGAGGCCGGGCAGCGCGAAGAGCTGCTCGATGACCACCGAGCCGCCGAACAGCGCGATGAACTGGATGCCGAGGACAGAGACCACCGGCGCGCCGGCGAAGCGCAGCGCGTGCACGTAGCGGATCCGCCACGGCGGGGTGCCGAGCGCGTGCAGCGTCCTGATGTGCTCCTGCCGCAGCGCCGAGACCATCCCGGTGCGGGTGGTGCGCGCGATGATCGCCGTGCCGGTGATGGCCAGGGTGACGACCGGGAGCGCCAGGCTCTGCAAGTACTGGCCCGGTGACGCGCTGAACGCGATGTAGCCGGTGGCGGGCGGGCAACAGGCCCGCCTTGATCGCGATCAGGTAGACGAGCAGGATGCCGATCCAGAACTGGGGCAGCGACAGCGCGATGCCGCCGCCGACGGTGACCACCCGGTCGACCACGCCGCCGCGTACCGCGGCGGCGACGCCGATCGCCGTGCCGAGGATGCCGCTGAGCAGCGTGGCGAAGACGGCGATGGAGGCGGTGACCGGCAGCCGGCTCGTCAGGTCGGACCAGATGTTGTGCCCGTCGATGAGCGAGACGCCGAGATTCCCCTGTACCGCGTGACCGAGCCAGGTCAGGTACTGCGTGACAAGCGGCTGGTCCCAGCCGAGGCGGAGGTTTTCCTTGGCGATCAGGGCCGGAGTGGCCCCGGCGCCGGCCGTGATCGCCCCCGGGGTGCTGCCGGAGGCGTGCACAAGCAGGAAGCTCACCACGCTCGCCGCCAGGACGGTGGCGACGGCGAAGGCGAGCCGGCGGGCGACGTAGGTGAGCATGTCACGTCCCTTCTCTGGTTTCGCGCTGTGGTGCGCCAGGCGGCCGCGGGGTTTGCGCGAGGCCGCGGTACTCGCGGCCGCCTGGGCGGGCGGGTGACGTCAGGCTGCGGCGGGCCGCAGCGACGTCAGCAGCGGGTAGCCGTCCTGGCCGGGGAAGACCGGCTTGGCGACCTTCTTGGCGTTGTAGCCGACGTAGGCGTACTGCTCGGTGACCGGAATCACCCATCCCTCGTCGATAAGCGCGTCGTTCAGCTTCTTGAGCGCCGCCGGGTAGCCGTCGCCCGTCGCGTTGGACGCGGCGCCGAGCGCGGCCCCGATCACCGGGTCGCTCGCCCGGTGCGGATTGGCGAAGCCGCCGACGAGCACGCCGGCCGTGATGCCGATCTCGCTGGCCCAGGTCAGCGGGATGAAGCCCATCGGCTGGGTGTTGACGGCGGCGAAGAGCTGCGCGGTGGAGGTGGTCTCGGTGATGTTCATCGTGACGCCGATCGCGGCGAACTCCTTCTGCAGGAACTCCATCTGTACCTCGTCGGTCGGTGAGGATGTGATGGTGAGCGAGAAGCCATGCGGGTAACCCGCCTGGGCGAGCAGCTGCTTGGCCTTCGTGTCGCTGAAGGCGTAGGTGGTCTCGAGCGCCGGGTCGTAGCCGGGTGAGGCCTGCGGGAAGGCGTTCGCCGTCGGGTGGCTGCCCTTGGCGAGGGCGTTCGCGAACGCCGCGCGGTCGATGGCGTAGCTGAGCGCGAGCCGCGCGTCCTTGCTGCCGAACGCCTTGGCGGTGACGCCGGTCTTGTCGAAGATCAGCAGCGTCTGGATGGTGCCGCCGTTCTTGGCCAGCGTGACGCCGTTGGACTGGGCCGTCGCCGCGGTGGAGGCGTCCAGCATGGAGACGTCGGTCTGCCCGGAGATCTGCGCGTTGACCCGGGCCTGCTTGTCGAGGAACGCCTTGTAGACGATCGTCGTGTAGGGGTAGGCCGAGGCGGCGGCGCCGGCCTTCCTGGTCATCGTGTAGCTACTGCCCGCGACGGCCTGCCCCAGCGTGTACGGGCCGGAGCCGTCGGGGGTGGTCTGCAGGCCGGCCGGGTCGCTGACGCCCTTCTGGCCGATGATCATGCCGGGCTCGCCCGCCAGGTTGGTCTGGAAGGTGGCCTGCGGCGCGGCGAAGTTCAGCACGACGGTGCCGGCGTCCGGAGCCGTGACGCTTGCGATCTCCTCGGCGCCGCCCTTGGCGAAGGCGCCGTAGGACTGGAGCTTGGCGTTGCTGCGCCGGTCCAGGTTCTCCTTGACGAGCTGTCCGGTCAGCTTCGACCCGTCGGTGAAGGTGACGCCGGACTTGAGCTTCAGCGTCAGCTGGGTCTTCTTGGCGTTATAGCTGAAGCTGGTGACGAGCTGCGGCGCGACGCCGCCGTTCGCCGTCTGGACGAACAGTGACTGGTACAGGGGTTCGTAGAACAGCCGCTGCCCGCCCGCGTACAGCAGCGGGTCGTAGCCCTGGGGCGCGGGGTCTGAGTCATATCCGATGGTCAGCGTCTGGCTCGGCGTGCCGCTGCCGCTTGCGCCGCTGCCGCTTGCGCCGCTGCCGCTTGCGCCGCTGCTCGCCGCGCTGCCGCACGCCGTCAGTGACAGGGCGGCGACGGTCAGCACGCTGACGCCGATGCGCTTGAAGGGGGAGCCGGTCATCGAGGCCTCTCGGGGTTTTCATGCCGGGCGCTTCACCCGGCTTGCCCTGAAGAATGAGTGGCGTGGCTCGCCCCAGTCAGGAATGATGCCATTGAATGGAACGCGATTGTGGTGATCGTCTCAACGGTGAGGATCGTCGCGTCCGCGGAGGTGGCCCGTGACGACGGCTGCGACCGAGCCGGTGACCAGGGTCCGTGGCAAGCGCCCGCCGGAGGGTGAGCCGGTGGTGGACCGCGCGCTCGCGCTGCTCGCGGCGTTCGACGCGTCCCGCCGGACGCTGTCCCTGCGCGAGCTGTCCCGGCGCAGTGGCATCCCGGTCAGCTCGACGCTGCGGCTGGCAGGCCGGCTGCTCGCCTGGGGTGCGCTCGAGCGCGACGACCAGGGGCGGTACTCGATCGGGCTGCGGCTGCTCGAAGTCGCCTCGCTCGCGCCCCGCGGCCACGGCCTGCGGCAGGTCGCCCTTCCCTTCATGAGCGACCTCGCGGCGGTGACCAGGCAGCACGTCCAGCTCGCGGTGCGCGAGGGGCACGAGGCGACCCTGGTGGAGCGGTTCTCCTCGCACAGCGCGGTTGCCGTGCGGTACCGGGTCGGCGGCAAGCTGCCGCTGCACTGCACGGGGATGGGGCTCGCGCTGCTCGCGTTCGCGCCGCTCGAGGTGCAGGAGGAGGTGCTCGCCCAGCCGCTGCGTGGCGAGCCGGACCAGAACCTGATACCGCCCGCGGTGATGCGCAGGACGCTCGCCGAGGTCCGCCGCGAACGCCTGGCCATCTACCGCCGCATGGAAGAGCCGCCGATCGTGGCGGTCGCCGCGCCGATCTTCGGCGAGCGCGAGGAGGCCATCGCCGCGATCGGCCTGCTGCTGCCGGAGCGCGAGGCCCAGCCTCGGCGGATCGGCTACGCCGTGCAGACCGCCGCGCAGAGCATCTCCCGCCAGCTCGGCGCCCCGAGCATGCTCGACGCGAGCCGTCACGGCGCCCACGAGCAGGGCTGACCCGCGGCGGCGACAGCCTGACGCGCCGGTCCCGGCGGCCGCGAGGCTGCGATCGCCGCCCCGATGACTTCCGGCTGGGTCGCTCGTCTGCCTTGGTGACCGTCGCAGCACGCCGGGGAGCCCAGCCAGACGACCCAGCAAGATGGCCCAGCCCGCCACGAGACACCACGGAGGACGACCATGACGACTACGCCGGACCCGACCGCCGCACTGAAGGGCCGCCCGCCCGTGGTCGACCAGGCCACCTGGCAGGCCGCCCGCGAGGAGCTGCTTGTCCGCGAGAAGGCTCACACCCGCGAGGGCGACGCCATCGCCGCGGCCCGCCGCCGGCTGCCGATGGTGGAGTTCGACGGGACCGTCGAGATCACCGGGGCCGACGGCCCTGTCCCGTTCACCGACCTGTTCCAGGGCCGCGACGAGCTCCTGGTCTACAAGCACATGTGGTGGGACGGCTCGCCGCACCAGGGGCAGTGCGAGGGCTGCACCGTCGCGGCCTGGCACACGCGCGACGCGTCCTACCTCAATGCCCGCGGCGTCTCGTTTGCCATCCTGACCACAGGCCCGTGGGACGAGGTGGCACCCTTCACCGAGTTCATGGGCTACACCCAGCCCTGGTACTCGGTGCGCGGCCTGGACGAGCCGGTCGGCGGTGACATGGGCTACTTCGCCTGCTTCCTGCGCGACGGCGACCGCGTCTTCCTCACCTACTCCACGACGGGCCGCGGCACCGAGGTGGCCAGCGGTTCCTTCGCCCTGCTCGACCTGACCCCCTACGGCCGCGGCGAGGCCTGGCAGGACACCCCCGAGGGCTGGCCCGAGGGCCAGCACCCCTGCTGGTACTGGCGCACGGACGTGGACGGAAACCCCACCTGGGGCCCGACCGGCCGCCCCGCACCGCAGTGGACCCGGCCGAACGCAACCCCCGAGCAAACCCTCGGCCGCAGCGGCGACCAGCACTGACCCGCCCCCGCCAAGGATCACGAACCGCCCACGATCGTCTGCCATCGACCCGGGGCAGCGCGTGACCAGTGGGGTGGTTGAGGCAGCCGTTCGGGATGATATTTGGCGCGGCGCCTCCTAGCCGGAAATCGGTTGACGGTCTAAGGCTGATGCCGATGGGGTGATGCCTTGGCGGGACAAGCGACGAGACTGAACGCGGTGGCGACGTCGTGCCGCGGAGGGGAGAAGGCGATGACGGTGCTGCGGCATGTGGCGGCTCCCGAGGGGATGGCCGCGGGGCAGGGCTATAGCCACGTGGTCACCGGCCGCGGGCGGCTGGTGGTGGTGAGCGGGCAGGTCGCGCAGGACTCCCGCGGCGAGCTCGTCGGACCAGGCGACGCCGGCGCCCAGGCGCGGCAGGTGTTCGAGAACCTTGGCCGCTGCCTGGCCGCGGCGGGCGCCGGGTTCGGCGACGTGGTGAAGTTCGGTTTCTACCTCCTCGACGTCGCCGACCTGCCCGCGGTGCGGGTGGCCAGGGACGCTGTCATCGACACCGCGAAGCCGCCCGCGAGCACCGCCGTCCAGGTGGCGGCCCTGTTCGCACCCGGCTACCTGATCGAGGTAGAGGCCTGGGCCCTGGTCGACGACTGACCGCCGTCCCCGGCACGACCCCAGGGAGACCCCGACCACCCCTGACGCCGCCGAGTGGCTAGACCCAGCTGTCGGCAGGCGGCGGCTCCGTGCCGTAAGCGTCGCGCCACGAGACGACGGTGTTGCGGAGGATGCCGAGCTTCTCGATCTCGGCCTCCACCACGTCGCCAGGCTTGAGGTAGTTGGCGAACGGGTCGTCGGTGCTGGCCGCGACCCCGGCCACGGTGCCGGTGGTGAGCAGGTCGCCCGCGCTGTAGACCTGCGGCGAGTGGTAGGCCACCAGCTGCGGTATCGACACCGACATCTTGCGGGTGTTGGACTTCTGCCGGACCTGGCCGTTGACGCGCAACTCCATGTCCAGGTCGTGCGGGTCGTCGACCTCGTCCGCGGTGAGGATGTACGGGCCGATCGGGCAGAAGGTGTCGATCGCCTTGGAGAAGGAGAAGACGCCCGACTTCATCTCGTTGCGCTGGATGTCGCGCGCGGTGATGTCGTTGAAGACCAGGTAGCCGCCGATGTGCTCGACCGCCTGCTCGGCGGAGAAGAACTTGCCTGGCTTGCCGATGACGATCGCCATCTCAAGCTCGTAGTCGAGCTCACTGGTCAGCTGCGTTGGGTAGACGATCGGGTCGTCGGGGCCGATGATCGCGTCCACGTTCTGGAAGAAGACGATGCCCTTGTTGACCGGGTGCGACCAGTTGACCCGGGCCAGGTCCTCGTGATGCTCGCGGAAGTTCCCCGCGGTGTGGAAGAACTTCTTCGGCACGATCGGCGCGCGCAGCCGCACCTGGGCCAGCCGGTAGCGGTTGCCCGTCTCGCCCACCTGCCGGTCGCGCTCGAAGAACTCCCTGGCGGAGGCGACCTCGAGCTCGATCACCTGGTCGCCGTCGATATAGCCGACGCGATTAAGGCCGGCGCCGTCGTTGAAGGTCACGAGTTTCATGCCACGTAGCCCACCAGGAAAGCCGCCGAGCGACCGCCTGAGTTGCCAATCAATGGAACAGCACATTGTCCGGATCGCGACCCTGGTCTTCACTGCTCAGCATGACGTTTCCGCAGCGCTTTACTGGCAAGACTGTCCTGGTCACCGGCGCGGGCACCGGCTTCGGCGCCGAGGTCGCGGTGCGCGCGGCGCAAGAGGGCGCCGACGTGGCCGTGCACTACCGCAGCTCGGCGGATGGCGCGCGGCTGACCGCCGCCCGCGTCGAGGCCGAGGGACGCAAGGCCTTCGTGGTCCAGGCCGATATCACCGACTGGGCGCAGATCAAGCGGATGGCCGACGCGGTATGGGACTTCTTCGGCCGGCTGGACGTAGCGATCAACAACGTCGGCGACATGGCGAGTGAACAGATGTCCTGGCGGGACATCTCCGAGGAGTCAATCGACCACACCCTGGCGGTCGACATCAAGGGCACCCTGATGTGCACGCACGAGTTCGGCTCCCGCATGCTCGAGCAGGACAGCGGCGGGTCAATCGTCAACATCGGCTCCACCGTGATCGTGCGCGGAAGCGCCCGCGCGCCGCAGTACGCGGCGGCCAAGTACGGCATCGTCGGCCTCACCAAGTCCTACGCGCACGCGTTCGCGCCCAAGGTCCGGGTGAACGTGTTCGCACCCGGGTTCATGGAGACCGAGCGCATGCTTAACCGCGAGGACTACAAGAACGGGCGCGGCGACAAGCTGCGCGAGATGACCCCGATGCACCACATACCCAAGCCCGAAGAGGTGGCAGGCACCGCCCTGTTCCTGGCCAGCCAGGACGCGGGGCACATCACCGGCGGCTATCTTGTGGCCGACGGCGGCTACAACATGATCGGAGCGTGACATGTCCGACCCGACAGCGCCCGCTGACCAGCGCATCGTCTTCCGCGGCGGCCTCGTCTTCGACGGCTCGGGCGCGCCGGCCGTGCCAGGCGACGTCGTGGTCCGCGGCGGCACCATCGAGTCGGTCCGCGTCGGCGGCGGCACCGAGGCCGAGCCAGGCGACCAGGTGATCGACTGCGCCGGGCTGACCGTCATGCCCGGCCTGATCGACTCGCACTGCCACCTGACGTTCCCCTCGGCGCTCGGCCACATCGACCCGTCGTTCAACCCGCCGGTCGACGTCAGCTTCTTCCACCACATGCCGACACCGGATGAGCACCTGGAAATCGCCAAGCGGAACGCCAGGATCCTCCTCGACCACGGCTTCACCAGCGCCTATTCGGCCGGGTCGCTGACCCCGGTGCCGACCGAGGTGTTCCTGCGCGACCAGATCGCGGCGGGCGCCACCCCGGGACCGCGGCTGCGCGCCGCGTCCTTCGAGCGGGACAACAACCCGGTGCAGATGGGCCCGGACGGGCCGCGGCCCAAGGAGACCGGCCCGGGTGCGGTGCGCGCGTTCATCGCCGAGCAGGCTGCCATCGGCTTCGACAGCGTCAAGCTGCTGCTGTCCAACGACGACGTCTTCTTCGAGGGCGGGTCGATGGTCACCCAGTACAGCCAGGAGGAGGCCGCCGCCGCCGGCGAGCAGGCCCGCGAGTCCGGCGTCTGGCTCAACTGCCATGCGCAGAACCCGTCGTCCATCCAGCTCGCCGTGCGCAACGGGTTCCGCTCCATCTACCACTGCTCCTACGCCGACCCCGAGACCATCGACATGCTCGACGAGGCGAAGGACTCCATCTTCCTGTCCCCGGCCGTCGGCATCATGTGGGCGAACGTGTACGAGGGTGCGGAGTACGGAATCGATACAGCGATGGCCGAACGGATGGGCTCGGTGCGCTCGCTGGAAGCCATGACCTTCCTGTACCCAGAGCTGCGCAGCCGCGGGCTTCGCGTGCTGCCGGGCGGCGACTACGGCTTCCCGAACAACCCGATCGGCAGGAACGCCAGGGACCTCGACCTGTTCGTCCGGCTCTTCGGCTACACCCCGGCCGAGGCGCTGCGGGCCGCGACCTATTACGGCGGGCTGGTCCTGGACATGCCGGTGGGGCTGCTCACGCCCGGCTACCACGCGGACATCCTCGTCGTCGACGGCTTGCCCGCCGACGACGTCACCGTGCTGCAGGACCCGGACAACCTGCTGGCCATCGTGCAGGGTGGCCGGTTCCACAAGCGGGCCGAGCGGCTGGAGCGGGCGACGGCATGAGCGACACGCCCGGCCTCGCCGGGGTGACCTGCCACCGGGACATCGAGTACGCCGAGATTCCGGGGTTCCGGCCGCTCGAACTCGACCTGTACCTGCCGCCCCTTGCCGGCCTCGGCCCGGTGCCTGTCGTGATCCACGTGCACGGGGGCGGGTGGCGGCGCGGCTCGCGCCGCCATACCCTGCCCGCGCTCGGCGAGAACTTCTACGCCGGTCTCGCCGCCCGCGGCATCGCCGTGGCGGCCATCGACTACCGGCTCAGCGGCGAGGCGCGCTACCCGGCCGCGGTCGACGACGTGCGCGCCGCCGTGGCGTGGGCGCGCGCCGCGCTGCATAGCTACGGACCGGCCGGCTCCGGTTCACTCGGCACCGGTGTCGCCGCTGGCCCTGTGGCGCTGTGGGGCGATTCGGCCGGCGGGCACCTGGCGCTGCTCGCCGCGCTCACCGGCACCGACGTGGACGGCGTGGTGGCCTGGTTCCCCGTCACCGACCTGGCCGGCCTGGACGGCGACGATCCTGCGTCCCGTGAGGCGCTGTTCCTCGGCGCGCCGCCCGCCCAGGTCCCCGACCTGGCACGGGAGGCCAGCCCGGTCACGCACGTCCATCCGGACGCGCCGCCGGTGCTCCTGATGCACGGCGACAGCGACGCCATGGTGCCGGCCGACCAGAGCATCCGGTTCGCCAAGGCACTCAATGATGCCGGCGGATCGGCGGCGCTCGAACTCGTGCCCGGCGCGTCGCATTTCTGGGACGGCGCGGCCGACGTGCCCGGCATCGTGGCGCGCTCGGCCGGCTTCGTCCAGTCGCTCAGCCCCCGGCATGCCTGACCCGGGGCACCAGCTCCAATCAATGAAACGGGGTCTTCCGGCCGGCCGCGTTCGGCCGGCAGACTGCCGGTCATGCCGATTCATGCCGCGATGAGCTCGCGTTTCCCGCTGCTCGACTCCGTGCCCTCGATGCAGGCGCTGGTGGAGGACCCGGCCTACGCGCAGGTCCGCGCGCAGTTCGAGTCCCACCCCGATTACCAGGTGCCCGAGGTGAGCGTCCGCTGCGCCGAGGTGCCGGGCCCGCACGGCGCCGTGCCTGTGCGCGTCTATGGAGAGTCCGCCGGCGGCACAGACCGCCCGTGCCTGGTCTGGATGCACGGCGGCGGCTTCGTCGCCGGGAACCTGGCCATGCCCGAGGCCGACTGGACGGCGCGCGAGCTTGCCCTGCGGGCCGGCTCGGTGGTGGTCAGCGTCGACTACCGGCTGTGCAACGACGGGGTGCACTTCCCTGTCCCGCACGACGACGTGCTGGCGGCGGTGCGCTGGGCCAGGGAAAGCGCGGCGGACCTGGACATCGACGCGGACCGGATCTCGGTCGGCGGCGCGAGCGCGGGAGCGAACCTGGCGGCAGGCGCCGCGCTGCGGCTCCGGGATGTGGACGGGCTCCCGCCGGCACACCTCATCTTCGCCTACGGCGTGGCACACCACGTCATTCCGCCGATGTCCGCCGACCACGCCGCGCTGATGCACGAGGTGCCCGCGCTGTTCAAGTTCCCGCCGGAGGCGACGAGCTTCCTTAACGTGAATTTTCTCGGCGGTCCCGTCAGCAGCGCCAACGGCTATGCCTTCCCCGCGCTCGCCGACCTGCGCGGAATGTGCCCCACGCTGGTGCTCAACGCCGAGTATGACAACCTGCGCGCCTCCGGGCAGGCGTTCGCGGCCGCGCTCGCCGCCGCCGGGGCCGACGTCCGGCAGGTCATGGTCGCCTCGATGCTGCACGGGTTCCTCAACCTGCCCGCCTCGATCGGCCCGGTCGGCGAGGCCCTCGACCTGATCGCAACCGTGCTCCACACCCCCGCGGCGATCGCGTCCTGACTCGTCCTGCCCCATCCCGTCGCCCCCACCCGTCACGCCAGCCGACGGTCGTCTTACGGCCGGGGGTGACGGGGCTCGTAGATCGGCAACTCGGAGCCGTCGGGCAGCCGGATCGCCGCGAGCAGCCCCCAGCGCTGGTCGGTGACCTCCTGGGCCACCTCGACGCCCTTGCTGCGCAGTTCTGCGAGGGTCGCGTGGATGTCGTCGCACATGAGGTAAAGCTCGTGGTAGCCGTCCCCGTCGGCCGGGTGCACCGCCAGTTCGGCGGGCGGCAGCGCGAAGATGGGCCAGCCGCCCCCCGCGTCCACCGACGGCATGCCGAGGACGTCGGCGAAGAACGCGCGCACCTGCTCCGCTTGCGGAGAGAACATGATCGCATGCAGTCCGTTGATCACGCCGTGATCCTAGCCGAAGCCGTTCAGCGGACTCCCTCTGGCAGGCGAGACTAATGATCATGAGTTCCCGCATAGATCGCGGCCGCACGGCCATCACCCGGCTCCCCGAGTACGCATCGGCCGACAGGGAGGCACTCGACCGGCTGCTCGACGAGCAGATCATGGGCCACGTGGGCCTCGTCAGGCCGGACGGCTACCCGGTGGTGCTGCCGACCGCGATCGCCAGGGACGGCGGCCGCTTGCTCCTGCACGGCTCGACCGGCTCTCCCTGGATGCGCGCCGCCGCGAGCGGCGCACCGGTCTGTGTGCAGGTAACCGCCGCCGACGCGATCATCGTTGCCCGCTCCGCCTTCGAGTCGTCGCTGCGCTACCGCAGCGCCGTGCTGTTCGGCGTCTGCGAGTCTCTCGACGGCGAGCAGAAGCAGGCGGCGCTCGACGTGCTCACCGAGCACCTCATCCCAGGCCGGACACGAGAAGTCCGCAGGCCCACCGCCAAGGAGCTCGCCGCGACGCTGGTGCTCGCCCTGCCCATCGCCGAGTGGTCGCTCAAGATCTCCGACGGCTGGTCCGAGGACCCGGAGTCTGACATCGCAGGCGACGCCTGGGCCGGCGTGCTCCCCATCGTCACCGGCTACGGAGAACCCGTCGCGGCCCCGGACCTCAGGCCAGGCATCGCCGTCCCCGCCTCGGTCCGCCAGCTAGCGCGGTAACCGGGCCGGCCCCGGAATCATCCCTGCCTTTCTCAAAGTGAAAACCGGGCAAAGAGCGTGAGTTCCACTGACGGCAGGCGCATCCGCGCCCGGCCGGCCTGGGATCTCCAGGCCGGCCGGGCGCGGCCATTCCCACGGCCTACAGTGAATGACGCGCCAAGAGCGGCGAGGCACGCTCTAGGTCACTGGCCGCGGGAGAAGACGGGAGGCCGGTCACGATGCGGATCGTCGTCTTGTCCGACACGCACGCTCCACGGCGCTGGAAGTCCTGCCCGCCCGCGGTCGCGGCCCAGCTGCGCGACGCGGACCTGATCCTGCACGCGGGCGACGTGTGCACAGCCGCCGTGCTCGACGAACTGGCCCAGTACGCCCCGGTGACCGCGGTCGTCGGCAACAACGACGGCCCAGACGTCGAAGCCTGGGGCGCCGCGGAGACGGCCTCGCTCGCGCCGGAAGGCCTGCGGATCGCCATGATCCATGACAGCGGCCAGGCCACCGGGCGGCTGCCCAGGATGCGGGCCAGGTTCCCCGAGGCGGACCTTGTCGTCTTCGGTCATTCGCATATCCCGCTCGACGCCGCCGGCGGGACCCTGCGCATCTTCAACCCCGGCTCGCCGACCGACCGGCGCCGCCAGCCGCACGGCACCCTCGGTGTGCTGGACGTGACGGATGGTGCCCTGGTTGAGGCGCGTATCGTCGAGGTCGGATAGCCGCCAACGAAGCAGGAGGTCACGCCGGATGCCCGCATACGACGTGGAGGCCGCGGTCGATACCGCCCGCACGCCGCCGCCGCTCGCCGCCGCCGACCCGTCGGCGTACCTCGCAGCCGACGACGTGGTGCAGAGCGACGACGCGGAAATCGCCCGGCTCGCCGGGGAACTCCGTGCAGGCGCACCAGACGACGTCGCGTTCACCAGGTCCGCGTACGAATGGGTCCGCGACCAGGTCACCCACTCGGTAGACGCTCAGGACCCCACGGTCACGGTGACCGCGACCGAGGTGCTCGCCGCCCGCACCGGCCTGTGCTACCGCGAGCGAGTCGCCTTCATCGCCGACCCGGCCGCGGGCGAGGTGGACTATCCCGACATCATGGCGCGGCCCGCGCCGCCCGTGCTCGCCGCGCTGCGCGGCAGCGACGACGTGCTCGAGCTGTGCCGCACCGGACTTCCCGCGGCGCTCGACTCAGCGGGAACGGAAGGCGGCTCATGACCACGCCGCCGAGCTGGGACGCGATGTACGAACCGGATGGGGCCCCGCCGCCCTGGGACATCGGCAAACCCCAGCAGGCTTTCCTCCGCCTGGCCGACCAGGGACTGCTGACCGGGCGGCTGCTCGACGCGGGCTGCGGCACGGGAGAGCACACGCTGCTCGCTGCCGCCAGGGGCGCGCAGGCCACGGGCGTCGACATTTCAGCGCATGCCATCGCGAAAGCCCGCGCGAAGTCGGCGGAACGGGGCGTGCAGGCCAACTTCGAGGTCGCGGACGTGCTGAGTCTCGGGCAGCTCGGCATGACGTTCGACACGATCATCGACAGCGGAGTGTTCCACGTCTTCAGCGACGAGGACCGCGCCAGGTACGTCGCGAGCCTCGCCTCGGTGCTGCCATCGGGCGGCCGCTGCTACCTGATGTGCTTCAGCGACCGCCAGCCGGGTGACTACGGCCCGCGCCGGGTCACCCAGGGCGAGCTGCGCACCGCATTCGCCGACGGCTGGACGGTAGACGGCATCGACGCGGACACCTTCGAGGTCAACCCGGGAGCACTGCCGGTCACCACCGTGCACGCCTGGCGGGCCGCCCTCCACCGGATATAGCCGGCCGGCCGGATGCGTCAGTCCGGCAGGGTCCGTCCGGCGGCGAAGTCGGCGGCCTGGATGAGGAACTCCGTGCAGCGGTTGAAGGTGCGGACGATGTCACGTCCGGCGAGCCGTGCCTGGTAGGCGCGGTACCGGCTCAGCTCCCAGCGCCGCGCCCGCGGCGTGAGTGCGCCAAGTCCTGGCTCCGGCTGCGGGCGCCACGTCCAGGCCGTGCTGCCGTCGTCGCGAGTGGCCGAGCAGACGAACTCGGCAGGCTCGACGGATTTCCCCAGCTGATTGCGGACATAGCGCAGTCCTTCCAGGGCTTCCTCGGTCTTCCGCCGCCGCACGGCCTTGCTCGCGAGGGCGTTTTCGTAGTCGTGCGGGTGGTAGCGGACGAGGGTGGCGTCAACCAGCGTGATCCACCACACCGTCTCGCCCACCGCCGGCGCCAGCCGAGGCAGGTCCCAGGCGCCGGACACGGCGAGCCGCCCCGTCGCCTCCGTCATCGCCGTGACGGACCAGTCGATCGCGACCGCGGGCGCGGAAGCCACGCCCGCGTGCTCGCGGTTCCACGCCATCCGGCAGTGTGCCGAGCAGAACCGTGCGTGCTCGCGTCTCGGCGTGAACGGCAGTCCGCACTGCACGCACTCACGGACTTCGGTCACGGCTTCGATCGTACGGCGCCAAGGCCTAGGCTCGTGCCCATGAGCGTGTTCACCGATGCCGAGATCGAGTTCCTGAACAGTCAGCGCCTTGGCAGGCTTGCCACGGTCGGTGCCGATGGCATGCCGCACGTGGTGCCGGTGGCGGTCTTCTACGACGCGGACGCCGAAGCCCTGGTCATCGGCGCGAACGCGCAGTTCGGCGAGACGGTCATGGTCAAGTCGAAGAAGTTCCGTGACGTCCAGCGCCGGCCGAAGGCGGCAGTCGTCATCGACGCGCCGTCACCGCGGATCCTCGAGGTCCGCGGGCACGCGGAGGCTCGCCTCGACGGCGGCGAGGAGACAGGGAAGCGACTCGGCGCACCGTTCCAGTTCGCCCAGGCATGGATACTCATCCGCCCGACCCGCGTCGTGTCCATGGGCATCAACGGCGGCCAGTTCGAGTCCTCCGCCCGCGACGTCGCCTGAACCAGAGCCACCCCAGTCAAAGGCTAAAGAATTCTCTGAGCGAAAACAGAGGTTCCATTCACCTTCCGCTCTCCTGTCGGCCACGCGCGGATTGAGGCTTCCACTTAGGTTCCCCCCGGATACGCCTCTTCTAGCAGAAGGAGCCGAGGGTGCGATCTCGTTCGTACATCATGGCGCTTGGCCTGGCCGGAGTTACCATGCTCGCGGTCGCCGGCGGCGCCGTAGCAGACCAGCGGGCCTTGAACGACTGGCCCTATGCCGCAGCCCCCCCACGGTGACACGTCCTACACACTCGCGGCGGTTGGCGACATCGCCTGCGAGCCCGACGACGCGCAGAACGCTGCCACGCCGGCGGCACTGAAGTGCGGCAGCCCCTCGCTCGGCGGCTTCTCCGCCGAGTTCGCGACGGCGCAGCAGGCCGACGCGATGCACCCCGACGCGGTGGCCCTGCTCGGCGACGAGCAGTACGAAGTGGGCAAGCTCACCGACTTCGAGCAGTCCTTCGAGCAGGCCTGGGGCGGCCTGAAGATGCTCGAGCGCCCGGCTCCTGGCAACCACGAGTACTACGCCTACACCAAGAAGGGCGACAACGAGGTCGGCCAGAACGGCACGGGCTACTTCGCCTACTTCAACGGCCACACCCAGGCTGGCACCCCGAACGCGCAGGGGCAGGCAGGTGACGACACCGCCGCCAACCAGGGCTGGTACTCCTACAACGTGGGCAACTGGCACATCGTCTCGCTGAACATCGAGTGCAACTCGGCGGCGTTCAACAACGACTGCTCCACCACCGACGGCGGCCTGCTCGCCCAGGAGACCCAGTGGCTGGCGACGGACCTGGCAAGCAACCGCCAGGCGTGCACGATCGCCTACTGGCACCAGCCGACATTCACCGCGGCCGATCCGGTTAGCGCCACCCTCCCGAACCCGAGCGTCCCCGGCGCGGACAGCGCCGAGGGCCTCGCCGCCGACGCCTGGTGGAAGCTGCTGTACAAGTCGCACGCGACGCTGGTACTCAACGGGCACGAGCACTACTACGCGCGCTTCCGCCCGATGGACCCGGCAGGCAACTACGACCCGCGCAACGGCATACCGCAGTTCATCGTCGGCAGCGGCGGCGAGGCCCTGGACACCCTCGCGACCAATGCCGACGGCAGCTACAGCAACCCGAACGTGGTCACCGCCCAGGATCAGGCGTACGGCGTGATGAAGCTGACCTTGCACGAGCACAGCTACAGCTGGGACTACCAGCCCGCGCTCGCCGGGCCTAACGCGAGCGCCACGGCGATGAGCTACAGCGACTCGGGTAGCGCCTCCTGCCGAGGCTAACCATCCAAAACCGCGATGGCGCGGGTCCGGGCCGGCCGGACCCGCGCCACCGGCGTTTCATGAACCGGCGAGCCGCCAGATGGCGACGTGCCTGCCCGCCGCCACCACGTCGTCGGCCGAACGCCAGGCCACATCCAGGGCGACGAAACGGTGCCCCTTGTGCGCCCACTCCTCGGCGACGGCGGCGTGCACCGCTATGGCCTCGCCGACCCTGACGGCCCGCCGGTGCGTGATGGACGACTCGACGTGGATCCACGGCGGCAGGACCACGTTCGCCGCGAGCACCCAGTTCGCACCCTCAAGCAGCATGCCTGGATGGAGCGCGTCAAGGGTCCACTCGCCGGCGCCGATCTTCTCGACGTAGCTGGTCAGAGCTTCCTCGCCGGCCGGCAGCGGTATCCAGCCGAGTGAGGTGCCGGTGGCGAGTGCGGACTCCGACGCGGGGGGTCGGCGGCTAGCGGCGGGCGCCGGGTCGCGGCTCACGACGGCCGGCCCCCGGTCGTCCGCACCTGCCGATGCCCGCCCGGTCACGCAGACCTCGCCTCGCGACCGCACCGCGATGGCGCCATCGGGCCCTAGCTCGATCTCCAGCAGATCGCCCTCGTAGCAAGGCTTGCGGAAGCGCACCTCGGTCCTGCCGCGCGCGACCCAGCCGGGATCAGCCAGGGCCGTCGCGACATAGCCGTAGACGATGACGCCGGGGACCAAGCCGCCCTGGAAGCCATAGCGACGGGCGACATCGTCGGCATGGATACGGTTCTCGCTTTCCGTCGCCGGATTGCGCGCGGTAATCGTGCAGCTGCGGGTACCCGTCATTGCTCCCTCGCCGGTTCTCACGCCATAGCCTCCGCTCCATACAACTGCCTGACCTGCCCCCTGCCAACCCCCAGCTGCAAAAGACATCAAGACTCGTTTAAGACTTGACACTAAATGAGTCTCAGACTCATTATGGTCTCGGGATCATCTTATGGGAGGAACCGTGGACCACAAGCTGGAAACCGGCGGCGCCGCACGCCCCGCCGCACGTCAAGCCGTCGGCCGAACAGGTGGCCCGCGCGGTCTCGGCCTGGCGCTGCTCATCATCGCTACCGCGCAGCTGATGCTGGTGCTCGACGACACCATCGTGAACGTCGCGCTGCCCGCCATGCAGCGCTCGCTGCACCTGCCCGCATCCAGCCTGAACTGGGTGATCAGCTTCTACGCGCTCGCATTCGGCGGACTGCAGCTGGCCGGCGGCCGCGCGGGCGACCTGTTCGGCAGGCTGCGGCTGTTCCGCGCGGGGATCGCCGTCTTCGTCCTGGCGTCGATGGCGGGCGGGTTCGCGCCGAACGAGACGGTGCTGATCACCGCCCGCATCGTGCAGGGCTGCGGCGCCGCGATGGCCGCCCCGTGCGCGCTGTCGCTGCTCGCCGTCACCTTCCCGGCCGGCCCGGCACGGACCAAGGCCCTCGGCGTGTACGGCGCGATGGCCGGGCTCGGTTCGGTGGTCGGCCTGCTGCTCGGCGGCACGCTGACCGAGTACGCCAGCTGGCGCTGGGTGCTGTTCATCAACGCGCCGATCGGCATCGCGGTGCTGGCGGCCACCTGGACCGGCGTGCTCGTGCCCGGCGACACCGAGCGCGGCAGGCTCGACGTGCCCGGCGCGGTCACCGCGACCCTCGGCATCGCCTCGCTGATCTACGCGCTCACCCGCGGCGGCAGCGACGGCTGGACCGACGAGGGCACCCTCGCCGCGTTCGGCATCGGAGCCGTCCTGCTCGGCGCGTTCGCCGTGGCCGAGCGGCGCAGCCGGGCGCCGATGCTGCCGGTCAGCGTGATCCGCGACCGCAACAGGGGCGGCGCCAACGCGGTGATGCTGCTGCTCGGCACGGTCATGCTCGCCATGTACTACCTGCTCACCCTCTACATGCAGCTGGTGCGCGGCTATTCGGCACTGCACACCGGGCTGGCCTACCTGCCGAACGTGGTCGGCGTGGGCATCGCGGCCGCCGGCCTCGGTCCCCAGTTGCTCGCGAAGCTGCCCGCGCGGGGCGTCGTGGCGAGCGGAATGCTCATCTCGGCTGTCGGCCTGGCGTGGGCCGCCGCGCTGCTGTCCCCGACGTCGAACTACTGGGCGGTGCTGGTCCCCGCCATGCTGGCGGCCGGCGTCGGCGCCGGCCTGACGTTCGTCGGCTGCACGTCGCTCGGCATGCTCGGCGTCGCGCCGCGCGACTCAGGCGTCGCGGCCGGCCTGCTGAACACCAGCACCCAGTGCGGCGCGGCGCTCGGCCTCGGCGCCCTGGCCGCCGTCGCCTCGGCCGTGACTAGGAGCCAGCTGGCGGCGCACACCCCCATGGCAGCGCTGACCAACGGCTACGCCGCTGGCCTGCTCGCCGGCGCCGCCATCTACGCGGCAGGCGCCGTCGTCGCGGCACTCACCATCAACGCACGGCTGAGTCCCGACGAACTGGCCACTCACTAGTAATCGAAACGGTTGGTGGTTTCACGCTCACCCGAACCGTGAAACCACCAACCGTTATGCCTGCCCCTCAGAATTAACTTGTACTCGACTGTACGAGTTAGATAGCCTGGCCATAACTCGCACAGAACAGTACATGTTATGGAGGAAATCATGTTCCAGTGGATCGCCAGGCAGGTGGTCACGCGGCGCCTGGCCGTGCTCCTCGCGGCGGGCGCCTTCGTCGTCATCGGCATCCTGTGGGGCACCGCGGCGTTCGGCAGGCTCGCGGCGGGCGGGTTCGACGATCCGGGCAGCCAGTCGACGCTCGCCGCGCAGCGCATTCCGGCCGAACTTGGCCAGCACACCCCGGACGTGCTCGTCCTCTACAGCAGCCGGTCCGCGTCGGTCGACACGCCGACGTTTCGCGACGCGGTGCGGGGCGTCGAGACCCGGCTGCGCGCCACGCCGGTGGTCGACGGCGTCACCGGCTACTACGACGGCACGAACAACCGCTTCGTGTCCGCCGACCGCCACGCGACCTACATCGCCGTCCAGCTCAGGGCGGCCGACGATAGCCAGCGCCGCAGCGCGTTCGAGACGATTAAGCAGGACCTGACCGCCCCGGGCCTGACGTCGCAGGTGGGCGGGGACGTCGCGGTTCAGGCCGCGGGCGATGACGTGACCAAGCGCGACGTGGCGCGCGGCGAGATGTTCGCACTCCCCGTCGTGCTGGTGCTGCTCGCCGTCATCTTCGGCAGCGTGGTGGCGGCGCTGATGCCGCTGCTCGTCGGGATCGTGGCGATACTCGGCGCCCTCACGGCGACGCGGGCCATCGAGTCGGTCACCACGGTGTCCACGTTCGCGATCAACACGATCACCCTGCTCGGTCTGGGCATGGCCGTCGACTACGCGCTCATCGTGATCAACCGCTACCGCGAGCAGCTCCGCCTGGGCGACTCGCCGCAGGAAGCGGCGCGGCACACCGTCCTCACCGCCGGACGAACGGTTGTCATCTCCGGCCTGACCGTCACGCTGTCGCTGGCCAGCATGCTCGTCTTTCCCGAGGTGTTCCTGCACTCGATGGCGTTCGGCGGGATGAGCGCGGTCTTCATCGCGATGGTCACGTCGCTGACCGTGCTGCCCGCGGCGCTGGCGATGCTCGGCCACCGGGTCAACGCGCTGCCGGTCCGCAGGCGCGCCGTCAGCACCCTGCGCGCTCGCGGCGAGGAGGAGGGCGCCTGGGCCAGGATCGCGCGCGCCGTGATGCGCCGGCCCGCGAGCTACGCCACCGCGGTCGTCGTGGTGCTCGCGGTGCTGTCGCTGCCCGTCCTGCACCTGCGGTTCGGCGGCTTCGACGAGCGGGTGCTACCCGCGGACTCCGGCCCCCGCGTCGCCGCCGAGGCCCTGGCGCGCGACTTCCCCGGGCTCGCCAGCTTCCCGATCGAGGTCCTGGCCGAAGGCGCCGGCGCGCCGCAGGCCGTGCACCTGGAGGGCGCCATCCGGGCGCTGCCCGGTGTGTCGTCCGTGACCGTGACCGCCGTCCGCGCGGGGCACGCGCTGCTCGAGGTCGGCTACCGCGGCGAGCCCGCGGCCGCGTCGACGCAGGCCCTGGTCAGCGATATCCGCGCGCTGCCGGCCCCGGCCGGGGTGTCCGTCCTGGTGGCAGGCCCGCCGGCCGAGCTGGCCGACCAGTTGCACAGCCTGGCCGCGGGCCTGCCGTGGATGCTGCTCATTATGGCCGTGGTCACGCTTGTGCTGCTGTTCCTCGCGTTCGGCTCGGTCGTGCTGCCGGTCAAGGCCGTGCTTGTCAACGTGCTGTCGGTGGGTGCGGCGTTCGGTGTCCTGGTCTGGGGGTTCCAGTACGGGCACCTGTCCGGGTTCCTGCGCTTCACCTCGACGTCGTACCTCGAGCCGACCACGCTGGTGCTGGTGCTCGCGCTGCTCTTCGGGCTGGCGACCGACTACGAGGTCTTCCTGCTGTCCCGTGTCCGCGAGGAATGGCTGCGCAGGGGCGACAACACGGCGGCCGTCGCCGCCGGCCTGCAGCGCACCGGCGGGGTCATCACCGCGGCCGCGCTGCTGCTCGGCGTGGTGACGGCCGGCTTCGCCAGCGGTCAGCTCGTCATCGCCAAGCTGATCGGCGTCGGCATGGTCTCCGGCCTGGCCCTGGACGCGGTCCTTGTCCGGATGATCCTGGTGCCGTCGACGATGCGGCTGCTCGGCCGCTGGAACTGGTGGCTGCCCGCGCCGCTCGCCGCGGTCTACCGCCGCCTCGGCCTGCAGGAGGCGGCGCCGCCTGCCCGGCCGGGTTCAGTCCCCGTGGGCGGCGTACCCGCGCTGGATGACGATCTGGTCGGCGATGTACTTCGCGTCGTGCCAGACGCCCCAGATGAAGCTGGACCCGCGCCGCGATAGCCACGGCAGCCCGAGGAAGTAGACGCCCGGCTCGCTCGACACGCCGCGCTGGTGCCGCGGCCTGCCGCTCGGGTCGAAGGCGTCGACCTTGAGCCAGCCGAAGTCGGTGGCGTAGCCGGTCGCCCAGATGATCGATGTGACGCCGGCCGCGGCCAGGTCGAGCTCGAGAACCGGGCTCGTCACGCAGGCCGGCTCAGGCCCGAACACCCGGGCGTCCGGCTCCTCGGGCAGGTTCAGCCCGTTGAGGGCGATGTAGGCGTCGGCCTCGTCGAGCACCGACAGGTAGTTGGCGTCGCCTGCCGCGATGTTGTCGCGCAGGTCCGCCGCGAATCGCACGCTGCCGTCGCGGAACGACGTGGTGCTGCCGAGCAGGATGATGCCCTGGCCGGCCAGGTCACGGAAGTCGACGGTGTGCCCGCCGTCCGCGCCGCTCACCGCGATGGTCACGTGCTCGGCGCCCTTGGGCGGCGTCGCGGCATCCCACTCGCCGAGGACGCCGAGCCACCAGACGTTGTCCCGCCCGCGGTAGCGCCGCGGCGGCCGGTCGTGCGGGCCGACAGACAGGTAGACCCGTCGGCCCGACTGCTCGAGCTCGGCGGCGATCTGCACGCCGGAGGACCCGGCGCCGACGACGAGGACGCCGCCGGCGGGGAGCTGCTCCGGGTTGCGGTAGCCGGCCGAGTGGAGCTGCGTCACGCCTGCGTCGGCGGGGACGATCGGCGGAATGACGGGCACCTGGAAGGGCCCGGTCGCCGCGACCACGAAGCGAGCGTCGATGGCGCCCTGCGAGGTCTCCACGCGAAAGCCGGGCGCACCGTGGTTCTTCTGCACGGAGGTGACCTCGACGCCGCAGCGGACCGGGGCGCCGATCAGCCGCGCGTAGGCCTCGAAGTAGTCGGCGACCCGCTCCTTCGGGACGAACGCCTCCCGGTCGATGTCGAACTCGAGGCCGGGGAACCGGTCGTGCCAGGCTGGCCCGTTGGCGACCAGTGAATCCCAGCGTCCGGAGCGCCACTTCTCTGCGATGCGTCCCCGCTCGAGGACCAGGTGCGGAACGCCGGCGCTGCCCAGGTGCTCGCTCATCGCCACGCCGGCCTGGCCGCCGCCGACGACAACGACCTCGACCTCTTCGATGTCCATCGTTACCCTTCCGGTGGGAGCGCCCCGCTTGCTTAGGGGGAGGCCTTGGCTAATGCTGAACGCACCCGTCCGCACATGCAATTAGAGCTAATCGGACTGCAACATCACTTCTTTTGAAGTAAGGCCGCCGTGACTTCTAATCGGCCGGGTGTGTCGCCTGCGCCGCGACGACGGCCCGGCACTGGGCGACGAACGCCTGGGCGCGCCGACTGAGCGTCCGCATCGGCTGGGCGCTGGCGAGCACGATGTCCAGGCTGCCTGCCTCCTCCTCCAGCTCGATGACGACAAGGCGGCCGCCGTCGTAGGTGAGGTCGTGCACCGGCCGCTGGTTGAGCAGGGTAAACCCGTGTCCCCGCGCCACCATGGCGCGCACCGCCTCGAAGCTGGTGAACCGGTGCCGCACGACGGGCGCGAGCCCGCGCCTGGTGAAGACCTCGGTGAAGTAGTCCCTGCTGTGCGGCAGGTCGAGCAGGATCATCGGCTCGTTAGCGAGCTCGAAGGTGTAGACGCGGTCGCGGCCCGCCAGCCGGTGATCAGGCCCGACGGCGACGTACAGCGGCGCCTCGAGCAGCCGCTCCCGGTGCACCGACGCCCCCATGCCGAGGTCGTAGGTAAGCGCGACCTCCACGGCATGATCCGCCAGGGCGGACTCCACCTCGTCCGCGCCAAGCTCGACGAACTGAGCGTCGATGCCGGGGTAGGCCTGGGTGAGCCGCTGGGCGATTTCCGGCAGGTAGAACGGCGCGAGCGTGGGGAAGACCCCTACCCGGAGCTCCCCGGACACCTGGCCGGGGTCGACCGCCGCCATGGCGTCGTCGATGTCCGCCAGGATGCGGCGCGTCCGGATCAGGAACGTCTCGCCTGCCGCGGTCAGCACCAGCCCCTTGGCCCGGCGGCGGACGAACAACGGGGTGCCGAGCCTGCGCTCGAGGTTGCCGATCGACGTGGACACGGCGGACTGCGCGACGTGCAGCGATGCCGCCGCCTCCTTCATGCTCGACAACTCGGCGCAGCGCGCGAAGTAGACGAGCTGGGTGAGCGAGATATCGCGCAGGTCGGGCACCTCTTCAGCGTATGGCGGGATGCGATGCACGGATGTCGCGGACCCGCCACATCAAGAAAAGTGAATTAGAGGCTCGCAATTCGCTGTTTGCCTGCCAGCCACCGCCACTTCAGACTGGCCACATCCCGCCCACGAAGAAGGTTGACGGCACGTCGATGACTCATCACACTCGCATCCGCCCGTTCAACACCAAGGACACCTACCCCGAGCAGAACCTCGACAACGACCTGTGCCAGGCCGTGGTCGCCAACGGGCTGGTCTACATCCGCGGCCAGATCGGTCAGGACCTCGACACCCGGGAGAGCGTCGGCATCGGGGATGTCGAGGCCCAGGCCGACAAGGCGATGGCCAACATCAAGATGCTCGTCGAAGAGGCGGGCGGCTCGCTTGCGGACATCGTCAAGGTGGTCGTCTACCTGACCGACATCCGCTACCGCGAGCCGGTCTACCGGACGATGGGCAAGTGGCTCAAGGGCGTCTACCCGGTCTCCACGGGGCTGGTCGTCTCCGCCCTCGCCCGCCCCGAATGGCTGGTCGAGATCGACGCGACCGCGGTCCTGCCCGCGGGGCAGGCATGACGTTCTCGCTGACCGCCCGGGACCCCCTGACCGGGGCGTTCGGCATCGTCGTCAGCTCGTCCAGCATTGCCGTGCCCGCCCGCTGCGCGCACCTGGCACCGGGCGCCGGCGCGGTCGCCTCGCAGAACGTGACCAATCCCGCGCTGGGCATCCGCGGGCTGTCGCTGCTCGGCCGGGGGCTAGCCGCGAAGCAGGTGATCGCCGGCCTGGTCGCCGCCGAGCGCTTCCCGGCCTACCGCCAGCTGGCCGTCGTCGACCGCGACGGCGAGGTGGCGACCTTCGAGGGCGCCGCGACGCTCGGCGTGCACAACGTGGCCGAGGGCCCCGCGTGCGCCGCCGCCGGCAACCTGCTCGCGAACCCGGACGTTCCCGCGGCGATGGTCGCGGCCTACGAGGCGAGTACCGCCGCGACCTTCGAGCAGCGGCTGTTCGACGGGCTGCGCGGCGGCGCGGCGGCGGGCGGCGAGGCAGGCCCGGTCCGCTCGGCCGGCCTCGCGGTGGTCGAGGACGTCGAGTGGCGCGTCACTGACCTGCGTGTCGACGACCATGACGCCCCGCTTGCCGAACTGGAGCGGCTGCTTGTCCTGTGGCTGCCGCAGAAGGCTGGCTACCGGACCCGCGGCATCGACCCGACGGCGGCGCCGTCCTACGGCGTGCCGGGAGACGAGTGAGGAGAGAGGTATGACAGACCAGAACGCGCCCGCGGGCGACGCCAGCAGGTACGACATCCTCTTCGAGCCGGTGCGGATCGGCCCGCTCACCGCGAAGAACCGCTTCTTCCAGGTGCCGCACTGCAACGGCATGGGCTACCGGGACCCGAGCGCGGAGGCGGCCATGCGGCGCGCCAAGGCGGAGGGCGGCTGGGCGGTGGTGTGCACCGAGCAGGTGGAGATCCACGCGACGTCGGACATCACCCCGTTCATCGAGCTGCGGATCTGGGACGACCAGGACATCCCCGCGCTTGCCAGGATCGCCGACGCCATCCACGACGGCGGCGCCCTCGCGGGCATCGAACTGGCGCACAACGGGCCCAACGCGCCCAACCTGTACAGCCGCGAGACTCCGCTGGGCCCTAGCCACCTGCCGGTCGCCGCGATCTTCAACGACCCGGTGCAGGCCCGTGCGATGAGCAAGTCCGACATCGCCGACCTGCGCCGCTGGCACCGCAACGCCGTGCGGCGCTCGCTGCGGGCTGGCTACGACATCGTGTACGTCTACGCCGGGCACGCGCTCGGCGGGCTGCACTACTTCCTGTCGCCCCGGTACAACCAGCGCACCGACGAGTACGGCGGCTCTGCGCGCAACCGGATGCGGCTGCTGCGCGAGATCCTCGAGGACACCCAGGAAGAGGTCGCGGGGTGCGGGGCCGTCGCCTGCCGCATCACCATCGACGAGCTGGCGGGACCCGGCGGCATCTCCCGTCCCGAGATCGAGGAGGTCCTCGGCACGCTCGGCGAGATCCCCGACCTGTGGGACTTCGTCATGGGCAGCTGGGAGGACGACAGCAACACCTCACGGTTCGGCCCGGAGGGCGAGCAGGAGCCGTACGTCGCCGGCCTGAAGGCGCTGACGAGCAAGCCCGTCGTCGGGGTCGGCCGGTTCACCTCGCCTGACCTGATGGTCCGCCAGGTGAAGTCCGGCATCCTCGACCTCATCGGCGCGGCCCGGCCGTCGATCGCCGACCCGTTCCTGCCCAACAAGATCCGCGACGGCGAGCTGCACAAGATCCGCGAGTGCATCGGCTGCAACATGTGCGTGTCAGGCGACATGACCATGTCGCCGATCCGCTGCACGCAGAACCCGAGCATGGGCGAGGAGTGGCGGCGCGGCTGGCATCCCGAGTTCATCCGCCCGAAGGAGTCGGACAAGCGGGTCCTGGTGGTCGGCGCCGGACCGGCGGGCCTTGAGGCCTCCCGCGCGCTCGGGGTGCGCGGCTACGACGTCACGCTCATGGAGGCGTCACGCGACCTCGGCGGCCGCGTCGCCAAGGAGGCGCGGCTGCCCGGCCTGGCCGCCTGGATCCGCGTGCTTGACTACCGCGCCCAGGCGCTCGCCGACATGAAGAACGTGGCGGTCTACCGGCAGAACCCGGTGACCGCAGAAGAAATCATTGAGTACGGCTTCGAGCACATCGCCGTGGCCACCGGGTCGACGTGGCGGCGCGACGGCGTGGCCCGCTGGCACACCACCCCGATGGACATCGACCCGGCGGCCGAGATCCTCACCCCCGACGACCTGCTGACCGGCGCACGGCCGGCCGGCCAGCGGGTGGTCCTGTTCGACGACGACCACTACTACATGGGCGGTGTGCTCGCGGAACTGCTGGCCAGGGAGGGCTACGAGGTCCGCCTGGTCACCCCCGCGGCGCAGGTCTCGTCGTGGACGTTCCACACCCTTGAGGTCGTCAAGGTCAACCGCCGTGTCATGGAGGCCGGCGTGACCGTGCACTGCAACACGGCCGTCACCGCCGTCCGCTCCGGCCACGTCACCGTCGCCAACGCATACACGGGGCAGGAAACCGAGCTGGCGGCCGACAGCGTCGTGCTTGTCACCTCCCGGCTGCCCGAGGAATCGCTGCTGCTTTCCCTCACCGAGGCTGCTGCCTCCGATACCGGGCCGACGGTCCGCGGCATCGGCGACGCCTGGGCGCCTGGCACCATCGCCGCCGCTGTCTGGTCCGGCCGGCGCTACGCCGAGGAACTCGACGCGGTCCTGCCGTCAAACGACAACGTGCCCTTCAGGCGCGAGGTAACCGAACTCGCACTGCTCCCGCTCATCCAGTCCTGACCGCGCGGTCCCCAGAAAGGCTGTGAAGCTCGCCTTCGGCCGCCTCGCCGCCGCGATCTCCCCACCCGCGCCTTGAGACGCCGGTGCGCGTCAACCTGCTGTCTGGCGTCGTCGCGACCGTGTTCTGCGTCCTGGCCACCACGCTGGTCAACGGCAGCGCCGGCGCGATCTTCGCGGTCGTGCTGACCATCGCGATTACCACGCTGCTGCTCAGCTACCTGATCATCCTGCCGTCGGCGTGGGCGCTGCGCCGCACGCAGCCCGACGTGGTGCGGCCCTTCCGGGTACCAGGCGGCCGCGTCGGCCTCGGCATCTGCACCGCCCTGGTGTTCGGTTGGGTGGCGTTCGGCTCGTTCGTGGCGGTGTTCCCCGGCATGCTCGAGCGGCTGTTCGGCATCGGCTACGACTTCGAGGACGCCTGGGGCGTCTCCCGGACCACCTTCGAGGTCTTCACCCTCGGCACCCTGGCGGTCGTCGTGGGCGTCGCCGTCCTCGGCTACCTCTGGCGCCGCCCGCAAGATCGTTAAGCCGTTGCCCTTGTCACTACCGGGGTTATAACCCCGGTAGTGACAAGGACATTTTCCAAATGATCTTCGCCACGCCCGTGCTAGAGCAACATCTTCAACTAGGCGCCGTTAGGAAGATGCGATGCCGGCGGTCGCGGTCCGTAAGCTGGCCGTGTGGATCCGGGGTGGGCGTTGCGGCAGATCGCGTTCCAGCTTGAGCGGTCCGGCGCGCCGACCTACCGGGTACGCGCGTTCCGGCGGGCCGCCGAGGTCGTCGCCGGGCTGAGGCAGGAGGAACTGGCGGGCCGAATCAGGGCCGGGACACTGCGCCAGCTCCCCGGGATCGGCGAGGCCACGGAAGCGGTGATCGCGCAGGCCGCCGCCGGCCAGCAGCCCGACTACCTGACCCGGCTGCTCGGCGGCGGTCAGCCGGCTCCGCCGAGCGCGCTGCGCGCGGCGATGCGCGGCGACTGCCACGCCCACTCGGACTGGTCCGACGGCGCCAGCCCGCCGCTCGAGATGGCGCTGGCCGCGCGTGACCTGGGGCACGAGTGGCTCGCCCTCACCGATCATTCGCCGCGGCTCACGGTGGCGAACGGGCTGTCCGTGGAAAGGCTCCGCGCCCAGCTTGAGCTCATTGACGAGCTGAACGCCACCCTCGGGCCGTTCCGCATCTTGTCGGGGATCGAGGTCGACATCCTCGAGGACGGCTCGCTCGACCAGACCGACGAGCTGCTCGGCCGGCTCGACGTCGTGGTCGCCAGCGTGCACTCCAAGCTGCGGATGGAATCCGGGCCGATGACGCGGCGGATGATCGCGGCGGTGCGCAACCCGCATACCGACGTGCTCGGGCACTGCACCGGACGGATCATCACCGGCCGCGGCCGCCCGCAGTCCGAGTTCGACGCCAAGGCGGTGTTCACCGCCTGCCGCGAATCGGGCGTGGCGGTAGAGATCAACTGCCGGCCCGAGCGCCAGGACCCGCCCGATGACCTGCTGCGGCTGGCCGTCGAGATCGGCTGCCTGTTCGCGATCGACACCGACGCGCACGCACCAGGTCAGCTCGACTGGCTGGATGGCGGCTGCAGCCGCGCCGAACAGTTCGGCATCGGCCCCGACCGGGTGATCAACACGCGCAGCACCCCGGCCGCGAGCTCATAAAGGCAGGTTACGAGCCGTTCACATCGGTGTCGCCCGCGTGGAAGCGGATGTCGCGCAGGGTCTCCGCCAGCTCCGCCGCCGCCCCTGGCGCCACCCCCGGCAGCCCGAAGTCGGCCTGGTTGAGCGCGTCGGTCGCCTCCTCGGCGAGCAGCCGGCCGGCCGGCGTGATGCTGGCGAGAACGACCCGCCTGTCGGCCGGGGACACGCTCCGCTCGACGAGCCCGCGCTGTTCGAGCTTGCCGATGGCGTTGGTGACGGACGCGGGGTGCACCATCAGGCGGATGCCCATCTTGCCCATCGGCAGCGAGCCGGCGCGGGTGAAGGCGAGCAGCCGCAGCGCCTCGTACAGGGCGAACGTCAGCCCGTAGGGCTTGAGCACATCATCGACTCGCGACAGCAGTAGCTGCTGCACGCGCATCACGGACGTGACCGCGGCCATGTGATCGGCGTGCTCCGGCCAGCGGGCGCTCCACTGCCGGTGGGCTTCCGCGATGGGGTCGAAGGGCAAGTGGTCGGGCACGAGGTTAACGGTACGTGACAACGGCCGCCGACGTCACCGGCCGACTTGACATCATGCACCAAGAAACTTTAACGTCCAAATATTGAACGTCCAATGGTAGGACGAACAGGAGGATTCGTGGCAGCCGCTTCGCGCAGCAACAATGCCCTGCATGTCCCCGTCAACCCGGTGCGCTTCGTGACCTCCACGGCGCTGTTCGACGGGCATGACGCGGCCATCAACATCATGCGGCGCATCCTCCAGGCACAGGGTGCCGAGGTGGTCCACCTCGGGCACGACCGGTCCGTGCAGCAGGTCGTCGACGCGGTGCTCGAGGAGGACGCGCAGGGCGTCGCGGTCAGCTCCTACCAGGGCGGCCACGTCGAGTACTTCGAGTACCTGGCCGAGCGCCTCAAGGAAACAGGCGCCGGGCACGTGCGGATCTTCGGCGGCGGCGGCGGAGTGATCGTGCCGGCGGAGATCGAGCGCCTCGCCGCGGCGGGCGTGCGGATCTTCTCGCCCGAGGACGGCCAGCAGCTCGGCCTGCCGGGGATGATCAACCAGCTGATCGGGGCGGCGGACACCGATCTCACGGAACAACAGCCCGCACCGGAAGCCATACTCGCGGGGGAGCGGCAGGCACTCGCCCGGGCGATCACCTGCCTCCAGGCCGGCAGGCTCTCGGCCGGCATCAGCCAGCGCATCGCCGAGGCGGCGAGCAGCAGAAACGTCCCGGTGCTCGGCATCACGGGCACCGGCGGCTCGGGCAAGTCGTCGCTCACCGACGAGCTGGTCCGCAGGTTCCGCACCGACCAGCAGGACAAGCTGCGCATCGCGGTCCTCGCGGTGGACCCGACCAGGCGGCGGGGCGGCGGCGCGCTGCTCGGCGACCGGATCAGGATGAACACCCTCGACGGCGACCACGTGTTCTTCCGCAGCCTGGCGACCCGCGGCCGCAGCGAGCTGCCGGACGGCATCGAGGACATCGTCGCCGCGTGCAAGGCGGCCGGCTATGACCTGGTGATCGTGGAAACGCCGGGCATCGGCCAGGGCGACGCCGGGGTGACCGGGCTGGCGGACGTGTCACTGTACGTGATGACGCCGGAGTTCGGCGCCGCCTCGCAGCTGGAGAAGATCGACATGCTCGACTTCGCCGACGTGGTGGCGGTGAACAAGTTCGAGCGCCGCGGCGGCGCCGACGCGCTGCGGCACGTGGCCCGCCAGCTCATCCGCAACCGGGAGGCGTTCGGCGCTGGCCCGGACGACATGCCGGTCTTCGGCACCAGCGCCGCGACGTTCAACGATGACGGGGTCACCGCCCTGTACCAGCACCTGGCGGGCCTGCTCGCCGGACATGGCCTGCCGCTCGCGGATGGCGTGCTGCCCGCCGTGCCGGGGCACGCGTCCACCAGCGCGGCGTCCGTCATCCCGGCCGGCCGGACCGGCTACCTCGCGGGCATCGCCGATACCGTGCGCGGCTACCACGACGAGACGCGCAGGCAGGCCGCGGCGGTACAGCGGGTGCAGCGGCTCGCCGCCGTCCGCGACGAGCTTCTAGCTGATCCCGAACGGGTTGGGCTTACTCCGTCCCCCCACGAGACACCCGAGGGCGTGCCAGCCGAGGGCAGCGCTTCCGAAGCCGCCGCGAACACCGCGGCGGACACCGCGGCTTACGCCGCAGCCGACACTGTGGCGGCGCTGCTCGACCGCGCGCGCCGCGAGGTGACCACCGGCAGCGCCGCGCTGATCGACGGCTGGCCGGCCGTCGGCGCGTCCTACACCGGCGACGAGCAGGTGGTACGGATCCGCGACAAGGAGCTGCGAACCGAGCTGACCAGGGAAACCCTGTCCGGCAACGTCATACCGCGGGTGGCGCTGCCCCGGTTCACCGATCACGGCGAGCTGCTGCGCTTCCTGCGCGCGGAGAACCTACCCGGCTACTTCCCGTACACCGCGGGCGTGTTCCCGTTCAAGCGGGAGGGCGAGGACCCGGCGCGGATGTTCGCGGGCGAGGGCGACCCGTTCCGCACCAACTGCCGGTTCAAGCTGCTGTCCGAGGGCAGCCAGGCGACCCGGCTGTCCACCGCGTTCGACTCGGTCACCCTGTACGGCCGTGACCCGGGGGAAAGCCCCGACGTGTACGGCAAGGTCGGCACCTCGGGCGTCTCGATCGCCACCCTGGAGGACATGCGGGCCCTGTACGACGGGTTCGACCTGACCGCGCCGAACACCTCGGTGTCGATGACGATCAACGGCCCGGCCCCGACGATCCTGGCGTTCTTCCTCAACACGGCGATCGAGCAGGGCGCGGCGAAGGGCCTGACCAGGGCGCAGGTGCTTTCCGCGGTGCGCGGCACGGTGCAGGCCGACATTCTCAAGGAGGACCAGGGCCAGAACACCTGCATCTTCTCCACCGAGTTCAGCCTGCGGATGATGGCCGACATCCAGGAGTGGTTCATCGAGAACGCGGTGCGCAACTTCTACTCGGTCTCCATCTCCGGCTACCACATCGCCGAGGCGGGCGCGAACCCGATCAGCCAGCTCGCGTTCACGCTGGCCAACGGGTTCACCTACGTGGAGGCCTACCTCGCCCGCGGCATGAAGATCGACGACTTCGCGCCGAACCTGTCGTTCTTCTTCTCCAACGGCATGGACCCGGAGTACACGGTCATCGGCCGGGTCGCCCGCCGGATCTGGGCCGTGGCGATGCGCGACCGCTACGGCGCGAACGAGCGCTCGCAGAAGCTGAAGTACCACGTGCAGACCTCGGGCCGGTCGCTGCACGCGCAGGAGATGTCGTTCAACGACATCAGGACCACGCTGCAGGCGCTGTGCGCGATCTACGACAACGCGAGCAGCCTGCACACCAACGCCTACGACGAGGCGGTCACCACGCCGTCTGAGGAGTCGGTGCGCCGGGCGCTCGCCATCCAGATGATCATCGGCCGCGAATGGGGCCTGGCGGTGAACGAGAACCCGCTGCAGGGCTCGTTCATCGTCGATGAGCTCACCGACCTGGTGGAAGAGGCCGTGCTCGCCGAGTTCGAGCGGATCAGCGAACGGGGCGGGGTGCTCGGCGCGATGGAGACCGGCTATCAGCGAGGCCGGATCCAGGACGAATCCATGCTCTACGAGCACCGCAAGCACGACGGCAGCCTGCCGATCATCGGCGTCAACACGTTCCGCAACCCGCATCCCGACTCCGCGCCCGTGACGGTACCCCTCGCCCGCGCCACCGAAGAGGAGAAGAAGTCCCAGCTTGAGCGGGTCCGCGACTTCCAGGCCAGGCACGCCGACGAGGCGCCCGCCGCGCTGGCGGCGCTGCAGGCCGCGGCCAGGAAGGGCGAGAACGTGTTCGCGGTGCTGATGGACGCGGCGCGGGTATGCAGCCTGCAACAGGTCACCGAGGCGTTCTTCGAGGTCGGCGGCCAGTACCGGCGCAACGTCTGACAGCGAAGGCAGCCCGCGTGAACACGTCGCACGATGACCTTGGCTTCCCCGTCAGGGTCGATCGCCCCGTGACGCGGGTTGTCTCGCTCGTCCCGTCGCTCACCGAGTCGGTCGCGGCCACTCGCCAGGAGGCGCTCGTCGGGGCCACTACCTGGTGCAGCCATCCGGCGGGGCTCGACGTGCCGCGAGTGCGCGGCACGAAGAATCCCGACCTGGCCGCCATCGCGGCGTTGTCGCCGGGCATCGTGCTCGCCAACCAGGAGGAAAACCGGCGGATCGACGTGGACCGCCTGCGCGCGGCGGGGATCCCGGTCTGGGTGACCGTGATCAGGACGCTTGACCAGGCGTTCGCGGCCCTGCGCCGGATGTTCGAAGAGGCACTCGGCTGGCCGGATCCAAGCTGGCTCGCAGATGCCGAGCGGGAATGGCAACGGCCCGCAACCGTTCGGGATACTCCTGCGGTCATCCCGGTCTGGCGGGACCCGTGGATGGTCGTCGGCTCGCAGACCTTCACCGGGGACCTCGCCGCGCGGCTCGGCCTGCGCAACGTCTACGGAAACCACCAGGAACGCTACCCGCACGTCACCCTGGACGACGTCGCCGAGCGCCAGCCGGACATCATCGTCCTGCCCGACGAGCCGTACCAGTTCACCGCCGCCGACGGCCCGGAGATGTTCCCCGGCAGGCGGGTCGCCCTCGTCGAGGGCCGCAGCCTGACCTGGTACGGCCCCTCCCTCGTCACCGCCCGCGAACTGCTGCGGTCGCAACTGGCGGCAGCCCGTATTCCGTAGGCGGCGTAGGGTGCAATCATGAGCCTTTTCTCCAGAGCCCACGACATCCTCGCCGCCAAGGCAAACGAGGCGCTTGACTCTGTCGAGAACCCGAATGAGCAGCTCGACTACGCTTACCAGCAGATGCTCGAGTACATCACCCGCGTCCGCCAGGCGCTTGTCGAGATCGCCGCCGAGCGCAAGCGGCTGGAGCTTCAGGAACCGCAGCTGCGGCAATCGGTCGATCACCTGGGGAACCAGGCCGAGGCGGCGCGCGGACAGGGCAGGGATGACCTGGCTGCGGAGGCGCTGTCCCGCCAGGCCGCCGCCAGGCAGCAGGCCGACGAGATGGTGGCGCAGCACGAAGAGCTGACTAGGCAGGAACAGCAGCTCCAGCAGACTCTCGCCCAGCTGCAGCAGCGGGTCAGCCAGTTCCGCTCGCAGAAGGAAGTCATGAAGGCGGACTACGCCGTCGCCCAGGCCGACGACTACGGCGGCACGGGCGACGCGCTGGTGCGCGCGCAAGACAAGATCGCCACCATGCAGGCCAGAGCGGGCGCCACGGACGAACTGATGCAGTCAGGCGCGCTCGAGGACGCAAGCGGCAACTCGGCCCGCACCCAGGAAGAACTCGACGAGGCCGCACGGGCCGCCGACGTGGAAAGCCAGCTGGCCGCACTCAAGGCGAAGCTCGCCGCCCCGCCCGCGACCCCCGAACTGCCCGCGGGCGACCCAGATGAAGCCGGCCCCGCCAAGGAATGACCTGATACGGGCTCCGGCTCTACTTGACCGGCGGCTCTACTTGATCGGCGGGCGGGGAAGCCTGGCCACGCCGGGCTCGAGGGTGAACACGTAATCGAGCGAGTACCAGGGCGCCTGCACGCCGGGGTCGTCCGGGCGGGGTTCGTCGTGCCGCTGGAAGTCGCCGATCAGCGCGCGGGTGACGCCGAACTGGACATCAGTGTCGAGGTGCGGGTCATCGTCGACGTAGACCTGCGAGATCCTGGTCTTGAAGCCTTCCTTGAGTATCAGGACGTGCAGGTGCGCGGGGCGGAACGGGTGACGGTGCTGCGCCTCGAGCAGCCGGCCCACGACGGTGTCGGTGGGGATGGGGTACCCGGCCATCTTCACCGTCCGGAACCAGAAGCGGCCCTCCTCGTCGGTGATCAGCTTGCCGCGCAGGTTCATCTCCGCCTGCCCGGCGTCCTGCTGCTCGTACAGCCCGACCGGCGAGGAATGCCACACATCGACCTCGGCCCCCGCGACTGAGGCGCCGTTCGCGTCCCGCACCCGCGCGTTGACGAACAGGGCCGGGCCTGGCGTCGGGGAGCGGACGATGGACCCGCCGTTGGCGGTCGGCGGTGAGTGCATTCTCCAGAACGGCCCGAGCAGGTTCTGCTGCGTCTCGGTGGCGCCGTGGTCGCCGTTGTTCAGCAGGCAGACGAGGGTTGAGACGCCGAGGGACCCGGCCATCAGCACCGCCTCGTTGTGGGTGTCGGTCGTGGCCTGGCCCATCTCGTTGAGGATGGCGGCAGCCGACTGGAACTCCTCTTCGGTGAGCCGGACGTCGCGAACGAACGCGTGCAGGTGCGAGACAAGCGACGTCATGATCTCCCGCAGACGCGGGTCACTGGTCTGCCGCATGACCGCGAGCACGGCGGGAGTGACGTCGTCGTGACGTTCAATGATCATCAGGACACCTCGTTCTCAGCGCTCTTGGCGGCTATCGTCCCGGGCGCGGCCTGGGGGCGCCCCGCGGTGGCCGCGGCACAGGATAATCATGATCCGGCGGCCGGAGCCACGGTAATCCGCCCGGATATGAGAGTGATGTGCAGAGCGTGGCCGCCCGCCCGCCGCGAGCTCTTCCGTGAATGCCTGGACACCGGGTGCTTGATGGGCCGGGGGCGGGTACTGCTCTGCTGTGCCTATCGAACGACGCGAATTCCTGCTGCTCGCCGGCGCGGCCGTCACCGGGGCCGGGCTGGCAGCGTGCACGACCGCGCGGCCGGCCGCGGAGCAGCCGCACGCAACCGGCCCCAAATCGGCCGCTGCAGTGCCGTCGCCGACGGAGACCCATTCCAAAGACGCGGGCACGCACTTGGGCCCGCAGGTGGTGCACGGGTCACGGGACCAGTCCCAGGTGGCGCTCACCTTCCACGGTCAGGGACCCCTGTCGATGGCTGACGCGCTGCTCGCCGAGGCGGAGCGTGCTGGCGCGCGGGTCACGGTGCTCGCCGTCGGGACCTGGCTCGGGCAGTACCCGCGGGTCGCGGAGCGGATCCTGCGCGGGGGACATGACCTGGGCAATCACACCATGCATCACCTGGACATCACGGCCATGGACGCCTCCGCCGCCTACGCGGAGATCGCGGGGTGCGCGCAGCGATTGCACGACCTGACCGGATCGGCCGGCCGCTGGTTCCGGCCCTCGCAAACGCGGTACTCGACGCCGCTGATCGAGGCGGAGGCCCGCAAGGCGGGATACCAGACGTGCGTGTCCTACGACGTGGACTCTCTCGACTACACCGACCCGGGACCGGACGCGATCGTATCCACGGTGCTCGGATCGGCCCGGCCAGGCTCGATCGTAAGCCTGCACCTCGGGCATCCCGGCTCGGTGACCGCGCTGCCCGCGATCGTGCGCGGCCTGGCCAGCCGGGGACTGCGCGCTGTCACCCTGACGGACCTGCTTTCCCCATAAGGAGACGCGACCGTTCAAGAAGGCCAGGTCAGAGGTCCACCGTGGTTTCTATCGTGTCCGGGAAACGGGGGCAAGCTCACCAGGTCACCGTTGTGGCTGGGCTGCCAGGTCTGCCGCGATGCTGTCTGCCCATTGCATGATGGCGGCCCTGTCACGGAAGTCCCCGTTCAGGCCGCGAAACACCAGGAGTGAGACTCGCTGCGCGACGCTCAGAGCTTTCGAGTCGAGCTTGCCGGCGAAAATCCGGTGGCCGCGGACTTGAATGTCCTGCTGGATCCGGGTGACATCGACAGGGTCTTTCTCCATCAACCGGACGAGCTTGCTGGAAGGATCACCCACCGGCCCGCTGGAAAACAGCCAGACGGAGCGGGCGGCCAGCGGGTCGCGGAACCGGATTGCGAAGTCCCTTGCCGAGGCAAGCCAGCGACCCGCGTAGATGGCACTGCCGAGGATCACGGCATCGTAGTCCTCAATGGAATCAACGGCTGCGGGCGGGACGATGTCGACGGCCAAATGGTTGACGATGAGCGCATCGCCGATGAGGCGAGCGATCTCAGTCGTCGAGCCGTGCTCGGAAGCTGCGGCTATCAGCACCCGCGGCAGATACTTGGGGCTGTTCATCGAGTGCCTCCATCTGGGTTGGGCCCGCTCATATTCCAGTCTCTCGCTCGACCGGCGGCAGCCGTCACAGCTGAATGTCCCCAGCCGCCGGGACTTCCGTCACCGGAGGGTGTCCTGACGCCCGGAGCCTCAAGCGCTCCATGACAGAAGTCCGGGACATTCGTCCTTTCCCACAGTGATCTTCGTCTCTGCTGGCCGTTCGCTGACCCCAGCGAGCATGGATACATGAACGAGAGATCCCGGTACTCAGCAGCGGACCAGAGGAGCACTGCATCCCGGCGGCTGCATGACGACACCATTGAGGCCGGCGGCCCGGCCGTACTCGGGCCGGCCTGCTGCTGCCCCGCCAATCCGGTGGTGCGGGTGATTATGCCGGCGATCGAGGCCCGTCCCCACCGCACCGAACTGCTGCTATGCGGCCATCACTACCGAGTTTCGCGCCATGCGATTGCCGCCGCCAATGCCACGATCACCGAACTTCCGGGACTGACGGGAAGCACGCCAGAAGCGCTGCTGCCCGATCTTCCCGACCCTCGCGTCCGGTGGGCTGAGACCGTCAGCCTGGCGCTGCCGGTCATCACGCCTGCGCGCCACATGTCTGGCGACTCCGCGGCAAGATGAATGAAGGCAGAAGTCCCCAAGGTAGGGACCTTGTTCCCTCGTCCCGCAGCCCAGGTCACAGGCATCCTGGATGGTATGGACTTCAACGGCACGACGCTCGAGCAGCTGTCACGAGATGAGTGCCTGCGACTGGTAGGACAGGTGCCCGTGGGCAGGATCGTCTACACCCGGCAGGCGCTGCCCGCAGTGGAACTCGTGAACTTCACGCTGGTCGACGGCGACATCGTCATCAGGACGGACTCAGGCGGTAAGCTCGCCGCCGCGACCCAGGGCTCGGTCGTTGCCTTCGAGGCTGACAGCCTGGACATCTCCGCGCACGGCGGCTGGAGCGTGACCGTCGTCGGGTGCTCCCGAGCGGTGACTGACGGCGAGGAGATCCTCCGCCTGCAGCAAACCGGCCTCGACCCGTGGGCACCGGGGGAGCGTGACCACTTCATCCGGATCTCCCCGACATTCGTGAACGGGCGGCGGGTCGCCGCCCGGCGGCTGATAAGGGACGGCGATGCGGGTCCTGTCTGAGCGGCAGCTGCGAGCGTGCTCGGCGCGCTGCCAGGCACGCCGAGGATCGTCGTCGGTGGCAATTTCGCTACGCCCTGGCGGGCCCTGGCCGTCTTTGACGGCTCGGTCGCCGTGTACCGGCTGTTTGCGCTGAACGCACAGCCGGGCATGCCGGACCGAGAGGGCGTGACGCTTGAGTCATCGTTCGTCGGCCCTGGGATGCGGGGACGGAGCAGGCTGCGCTATTTCCCGTGCCGGCTGTCGCTGGTGCCGACGCTGCTTGCCAGTGCCCTGCCGCCCGACGTCGTGCTCGTGCAGACATCGATGCCTGCTGACGGTCGTGTGTCGCTCGGGACTGAGGTCAACGTCCTTCCCGCGGCGATCGAGGCCGTCCGGGCTCATGGCGGGCTGGTGATCGCGCAGCTCAACCCGCGGGTCCCGTACACCTACGGCGACGCGGAGCTGCCTTGCGAGGTCATCGACTACGCGATCGAGACGGAAGCGCCGCTGCCTTCCCCGCAAGAATGGCGCGTGACGGATTCGTCTGCTGTCATCGGCGACCGGGTGGCCGCGCTGATCGGCGACGGCGCGACTCTCCAGGCCGGCATCGGCGCCGTTCCCGACGCCGTCCTGGCCGGGCTGCACGGCAGGCGCGGCCTTGCCGTCTGGTCGGAGATGTTCAGCGACGGCGTGCTCGGCCTGGCCAAGGCCAGCGCGCTAGACCCGGCGCAGCCAGTCACCGCGTCGTTCGCCTTCGGCAGCGCCGACCTCTACGCCTGGATAGACCGCAACCCGGACGTCCGGATGCTGCGGACCGAGACGGTGAACGACCCGGCGCAGATCGCCCGTCACCCGCGGCTGGCCTCCGTCAACAGCGCCCTCCAGGTCGACCTGTTCGCCCAGGCCAACGCGACCTGGGTCAACGGGAGGATCCACTCGGGCTTCGGGGGCCAGACCGACTTCGTGGTCGGAGCACTGCACTCCCCAGGCGGGCAGGCGATCATCGCGCTGCCGTCATGGCACCCCAAGGCGGACGTGTCCACCGTGGTCTCCCGGCTCGACGGGCCGGTGACGTCCTTTCAGCACAGTTACATCGTCAGTGAGCAGGGAGCCGCCGACATCTGGGGTCACGACGAGCCCGGCCAGGGGGAACAGATCATCGAGCATGTCGCGCACCCGTCGGTGCGCGAGCAGCTCCGGGAGTCCGCGCACGCGCTCGGCCTGCGTCTGTAGCGGCCGGTACGCATTCGGTCCGGAGGATGGGACGACTGCGGCCACCCCGCTCCGGGCACCTCAGCCACCGAGCAGACACGGCGCAAATCCTGAGGCGCCAGGCTCTCGCGGAACGGGACCTTAGTCCCTATCGAGGTCGCCGAATGCCCCTGAGGGGCAGGCGGAATGGAGAACATGCTGGAGGCAGGCGGTGCCCCCGCAGGTTATCCGGCGTGGCCGGACTCGGCATGGAGGTTCATCATGACAGTAAAGCCGGTCGTTGCCGGTACCGATGGCTCGGCGGAGTCGCTGCGTGCGGTCGACTGGGCCGCCAGGGAGGCCGTGCTCCGCGGCCTGCCGCTGCGGATCGTGTCCGCTATGGCATTGCCGCCACGGATGAACGACAGCGAGCCCGTGCCCGGCGTCGACAGCGTGTCCGACATGCTGCGGAAGGCACGGGACCGTGCCCTGGCCGCTGCAGCCGAACGGGTGTCGGCAGTCGCCCCTGACCTGCTGGTCGACGTCGATGAGCTGGACGGAGCGCCGTCTTACGCCCTCACCGAGGCCGGCTCAGGTGCGGCGATGTTGGTCGTGGGCGCCCGTGGCATCGGCGAGTTCACCGCGATGATCCTCGGCTCGGTAAGCCAGTACGCATCCGCGCACGCGACCTGCCCGGTGGTGGTCGTCCGTGAGGAGACGACAGCAGTTCACCGCCAGGTCGTCGTGGGCATCGGTGACCCGTCCCGCAGCGGCGCCGCGCTTGCCTTCGCGTTCGAGGAGGCCGCACTGCGCAAGGCCAGCCTGGTCGCTGTGCACGCGTGGGACTCGCCCTACACCCAGATCGGGCAGGCCACGTGGGCTCTCGCCACGCCGGGCAGGCCGGCCCTGGAGGAGGAGACTGCCAGGCAACTGGACAGCCTGCTGGCCGACTGGCACGCCAAGTACCCGGATGTCCAGGTCAGCCACGACCTTGTGCACGCCCACCCGGGCCGGGCCCTGGTCGGCCTGTCGGCCCGCGCCGACCTTGTGGTCCTCGGAAGGCACACAACGCACGGTGCCCGGTCCGGTGCGGGCGCGGTCAGGCACGCTGTCCTGAACCACGCGCACGGCCCCGTTGTGACGGTCCCGTCGGTCTAACCGCCGTGACCGGCACCCGGGCGGGAGCGCCGAGCGTGTGTATCGCTGCCGCCACTGGCGACTGCCGCGCGCCCCGCCTCGAGGCGGGGCGCGCGGCAGTCGCGGAACGGCGAGCAAGACACGTTTGTCCAGGCCTGCCTGGTGGAAGAAGTGAACGGAATCCGGGTCGCCGCCGTGCTCGCCGCAGACTCCGATCACGAGTCCCGGCCGGGCTGCCCGGCCCTTCCTTACCGCGAGCCTGAGGGCGAGGTGGCCGGTGACCTCCTCCTCGAGCCCATCCGGCGTGCTTCCGTGCGCAGGTAATGCCCCCTTGCCGCCAAGAAGGTCCTTGAGGTCCTTGTTGCCCTCAGTGAAGTCATACACGAACTTCGGCCCGGTAAGCTCCCGGAATAGTGCGGCTCTGCGGCGGAGACACTGTTAAGGTAATGCGTCCGCCGCCCCGAGCAAAAGCACACAAAACACGCGCGGCGGCTACAGCGAAGATACCCAAATCCGGGCTTGAGCTACGGCGGATACTTCGCCTCTTTGGGACGCTGCAGGCGCCCGCAGGCTGGAACTGGTCGCGGCCGTCCCCGACCCGGACGGCGGAGAATACTCCCCCGGCAACGCCAGGATCGGGCGGGACACCTCCGCCGTGAACCTTGCACCTTAACGAACTCAGGGCCCCGTGCCGCGCGGCCCACGAGCATCGCCGGCTGTCCCGTGGCCAGGACTTGGCCTACCAGATGCTCGCCGCGATCGCCCTGCTGGACGGACGCCCCCACGATGCATGTCCGCTTGCCGTCCACGCCGAGGGAAACCTTCCGCACACCGGGGACATCCGGGGCCTGGGCTGGGCAGTGCGGTGCAGCGCCGACGCGCGCCGCGACCTCGGCGGCAGCGCCAGCGCCAGCGCACAACTTGGCATTCAGCATGCCCGGGACTCGCCGGGGCGGGATCGGGTTAACGGATGTGCCGGTGCACGCTCTCCAGCTTCGAGGGGCCGGGCTCGGCGTCCGCTACCCACGGGCCGGGCAGTGACGGGTCGATGATGCCCGCCTCTAGCCACGCGTAGCTGCCCGACAGCACGCGGCGGGCGAGCCGTACGTCGTCCGCGTCGGTGTTGTGCCAGAGCTGGCGGAACAGTTCCTCGACACGAGATCGCGCCTGAACGCAGAACGCCGCGGCCAGTTCGGCCGCCGTCCCGGCCTCCTGGTCCGGTGCTCCGTCGGTCAGGCCGGCCGCAGGGTCGTCATGGGCCCGGACACACACCGCGCTCATGGCGAACAGCTCGGCGCCGATGTCCACGATTCTGCCGAGGAAGCCCTGCTTGCGCTCCAGCTTTCCCTGCCAGCGGGCCATCCCGTAGAACGTTGCCCGGGCGAGCCTCCGGCTCGAGCGCTCCACGTACCGCAGGTGCTCCGCCAGCGGGCCGAACTCCGCGTACCCGCTGGGTCGCAGCCCCTCACCGACGACCAGGGTAGGCAGCCAGCGGCCGTAGAAGGCGCCGGCCCGGCCCGCCGCCCTGGCTCGTTTGCCCGCGGGAATGCCCGGCTCGATCAGCTCGCCCGCCGCCGCCAGGTGCGCATCCACCGCCTCGCGGGCGATGAACAGGTGCATGATCTCGGTCGAGCCCTCGAAGATCCGGTTGATCCGCATGTCACGGAGCATCTGCTCGGCGGGCACCCCGCGTTCGCCGCGGGCGGCCAGCGAGGCTGCGGTCTCGTAGCCGCGCCCGCCGCGCACCTGAACAAGCTCGTCGGCGAGTTGCCAGGCCATCTCCGAGCAGTACAGCTTGGCCAGCGCCGCCTCGATGCGGATGTCGTTGTGCTTATCGTCAGCGAGCCGGCTGGACAGGTCGACGATCGTGTCGAGAGCGTAGGCCGTCGCCGCGATGAACGCGACCTTCTTCCCGATCGCCTCGTGCTCGCCAATGGGCCTGCCCCACTGAATCCGCTCCTGGGACCACTCCCGCGCGATCTTGCACGCCAGCTTCCCGGTCGCGGCGCAGGATGCCGGCAGCGACAGCCGGCCGGTGTTCAGGGTGACAAGGGCGATTTTCAGCCCCTGCCCCTCCTTGCCGATCCGGTTGGCGGACGGGACTCGCACATCGTGGAACCGGGTCACCCCGTTCTCCAGCCCGCGCAGCCCGAGGAACGCGTTGCGGTGCTCGACCGTGATCCCCTCGGCGTCGGCCTCCACCACGAACGCGGTGATGCCCCCGCGGTGCCCGTCAGACTTCGGCACCTGGGCCATGACGACGAGGAGATCAGCAACTACGCCGTTGGTGGTCCACAGCTTGACGCCGTTCAGTGTGTACTCGGCGCCGTCCTCGGACGGGACCGCCGTGGTGCCAAGTCGCGCTGGATCCGATCCCACGTCGGACTCGGTCAGCAGGAACGCGCTGATCTCGCCGCGGGCGCAGCGCGGTAGGAAGCGCTGCTTCTGCTCCCCCGTGCCGAACAGCGCCAGCGGCTGGGGGACGCCGATCGACTGGTGGGCCGACAGCAGGGCGCCCACCGCCGGGGAGACCGAGCTCACGATCATCAGCGCGCGGTTGTAGGAGAGCTGGGAGAGGCCGAGGCCGCCGTACTCGGGCGCGATCTTCATGCCGAACGCGCCCAGGGCCGCGAGTCCCTTCAGGACCTCGTCCGGGATCTTGGCGTCATTTTCGATGATCGCGCCGTTCACAACCCGGGCGCAGAACTCAGTAAGTCGCTCGCAGAACGCCTTGCCGCGTTCCTCCAGCTCCGGGTCCGGCGCTGGGTAGGGATGGATCAGCCCAAGCTGGAAGTCGCCGAGGAAGAGCTGCTTGCCGAAGCTCGGCCGCAGCCATGCGTCCTCGCGTGCCTCCTCCGCGACCCGCCTCGCTTCGGCCTCGCCTACCTGCGCGCTTCCAGTGCCGGCTCCGGCCTGCGCCGATGGCTGGCCGGGCCCGGTCATCCGCGCTTGCTCCGGCACACTTCCCCGCGCGGGGTCCGCCGCGGGAGTTCCGGTACTCTTTCCCGTGCCCGACTGCCGGGTGGGGATGTCAGATCGCTCACCCATGACGCCTCGCCCCCTTCTGCGAACCGATGCCGCGTCACTGATCAGCCGCCTTGAGTTGCACCCAGTATTACCCGCAGGTAACCCGAGGACAAGGAGGGCTGCCGCTGCCCGGCGGGCGATGCCAGTCAAGCCGCATCGTGCCCTCCCGCGGGCTGAGCTGGGCCGCAGGCCGCGGCCCAGCCTGTCCGGGGTGCGCCATGCAGGAAGCGACAGCCCCGGAAGCCACAGGGCAGGCGAGCTACAGCTGGAACAGCCATGGCGGAGTCCTCGCCCGAAGCGGCCAACCCAACGGCGGCGCACCCACCAGCTCCTGCGAGCTGCAATGACATCCATTACCGAGAGTCACCGCAGACCGTCCGCCGTCCTCACAGTAATGGCGCCGATTACGGTCGAGCGAGACTCGCAGGATTAAGCAATACAGACGAGCACAGATCATCCATTCTGCGCCCGATACCACCGACACCAGCATGCCGCTTGAACCACACAGAACGGCGGTTCACGATCGCTGTCGGCGGTCACGTTCGGCAATACCTCGGCTGAGCTCGAGGGTTTGCGGCAGCCTGGCCACCGATGGTGGCCAGGCCGCCTTCCGGGATCCGCTTTGCGGGTTATCTCGCCGCGCCAGCGATGTAGATGGCGACGATGTAGGTCGCGTGCCGGTCCAGGCTGGTCCGGGCCCGGTCGTAGCGGGCCTCACGTGCTCAAAGGAGAGCGTCATGAGCGTGTACAGGGTGACCGAGATCATCGGGACAAGCAGCACTTCGTGGGAAGACGCGGCAGCGGAGGCGATCAGGACGGCCGCCGGGACGCTCCGCGACCTGCGGGTAGCCGAGGTCGTCAAGCAGGACATCCACCTGGACGAGAGCGGGGCGATCACCTATCGCACGAAGCTCCAGCTCTCATTCAAGTACGAACCTGGCAACTGATCCTGAGCTGCATCCAGCGCTGGCGGGCTGAGTGCGCCAGCTTTCGGGCCCGATCCTGCTGCCATGCCTGAATAGTCCCTTCACGCATCGTAGCCACTAACACGCGCCCGATCTCCGGTCGGGCGCGTTCCCCGGTTTGTCTTCCTCCGCTGTGCCTTCTGCGGTGCTGCCCGCAGAATCGGCGCCTGCCAGGCTGGGCTCTTGTCCGCTCGCCGCGCTCCTCGTGCGCTTCATCGTCAAGTCTCCTTGTGCGTGCGGGGCGGCTGTTCAGGGCGTGAGCGCGGCACCGGTTGCCGCGAGAGCGTTCCAGGTGCCGGGCAGGTTGTCGGGCATGATGGCCAGCTGGATCTGGCGGCCGCCAGCTGGTCCGGTGATGACGATCCAGTCGCGGCCGACGGGGCCGAACTGCATCTGGGTCCGCGTGATGGACGTTTGGCATCCGCTGAATGCGTACTCGCGCAGGGCCTGGGGTGCGGAGATGATGAAGGCATCAGTGCCGACGGTCAGCCGCGCCTGCCCCCATTCTGTTTGCCAGTAGCCGTCCCTGAGGATGAAGGTATGCCGGAGTCCGAGGGTGGTCTCGAAGTGCACCTGCGTGTTTATCTCGCTGCGCAGCGGGGCGTTCCTGGCGCGTTCGCGGCTCTGCCGGATCAGGAGGGCCGCCGCCACGCACACGATCACGGCCAGGACCAGGAAGAAGTGCATGTTCAGCCTCCGGGACTTGCGCCTTTAAGAGGCTTCGGACGGAGGTGATCGTATCGTGAGCTGGGGGTATGGTCCGCTTCCACGTCATCTGCGCGACCGGTCGGGCGGGTGCTGCGATGCGTGGGTTGCGTGCCCGCCCCGGCCGCTGAGCGGTTGCGCTGGCGGGTTCCGTCGTTGCCGACGGGGACGCGCGCCACCGTGTTCCTGGAGCGGAGCGACCTGTAGGGCGGGGGATGGGGGCACGAAGGGGGTGCCGGGAAACCTGGGGGAGACCGGGTCCTGGGGTTCTCCCCCATGGCGTCCCGTCGTCGCTGACGGACTCGGCGACCGGGCCGACGAAGACACCGACGTAGTCACGGAAATCGACCCATGAGACGCGCTGCCCATCGGGTGAGGGAACGACCGCGGGAGCGATGACACCGCACCCAGGCTCCCCGCACGAGCAGCGGTACACCGCGACGCGCCGCCCCTGGTCGACGGGAAGCAACGGCGATCGAGGGCCGAGTATCTCCACCGGATCGAAGCCGCGCCAGTCGGGCGCGACCGCCGCGAAGGGATCTTGCCCGTCGACCTGCACACGGACGACCGGGCAGTCCGGGCGGTCGTCGATCACCTGGAACTGTAGGGACAAGACAGAGAGTCCGCCTCTGGCCGAGAGTTGCGCGTCGTTCATGCTGACGACGTTCATCGGTACGCCGGGACCATCAACGGGCGGGCCGGAACGCCCGCAACGCACCACAGTCTAACCAGAACGTTTCGGCTGCCATCGCCCCAAGGGAGAAGACGAAAGAGACCCCCAGGAATTAGGCTCCTAGGGGTCGAACGTGGCGCTGGCCCTACAACCTGTAGGGCCACGAACCTCGTCTTCTAGGGCCAGCGAATCTAGAAGACCAGGTCAGAGATGGTGGGCGATACTGGGATTGAACCAGTGGCCTCTTCCGTGTCAGGGAAGCGCTCTCCCGCTGAGCTAATCGCCCGGGACGTCGCAACGAGCGGCCGGTTCTCCAGCCCGGCTCATTGCCACGCGCAGAGACTACCAGAAGTTCGGCACTGACATGGATTCGATCGCCCGGCCAGCCCCCGCCGAGATCAACTACCCGGTTCCCTTGCTAGTTCCGGGGTCCTGACCCCGGAACTAGCAAGGGAATTCTGCTAACGATCTTCAGAGCCGGAGTAGTCGAGCCCCAGGTCGAGCACCCGCGCGGAATGCGTAAGCGCCCCCACGGCCAGGTAGTCCACCCCGGTCTCGGCTACCGCCCGCGCGTTGGACAGCCAAAGCCCGCCACTGGCCTCGAGCCGCACCCCGTCATACCCGCGCGCCACGGCCACCGCCTCGCGCAGCACCGGCACCGGCATGTTGTCGAGCAGGATGAACCGCGCCCCCGCCGCGAGCGCCTCGCGCACCTGGTCGACGGAATCGCACTCGACCTCGATGACCAGGCCGGGCCGGGCCGCCGCGTGCACCGCGCGCACCGCCGCCCCGATGCCGCCAGCCGCCGCGACGTGGTTGTCCTTGACGAGCGCGGCGTCGCCGAGTCCCATCCGGTGATTGTGGCCGCCGCCACAACGCACCGCGTACTTCTCCAGCCCCCGCAGCCCCGGCAGTGTCTTGCGGGTGTCCCTGATCACGGCCCCCGTTCCCGCCACGGAGTCCGCCCAGGTCCTGGTGGCCGTGGCGATGCCGGACAGGTGCGTCAGGAAGTTGAGGATCGTCCGCTCCGCCCCGAGCACCGCGACGGCATCGCCGGAAACGCGCAGCACGGCCGTCCCTGGCGCCACCCGGCTCCCGTCCGCGACCAGCGCCGTCCCCGCCACGAGCGGGCCAGCTGCCCAAGCCCCGTCCGACTCCGGCTCACCCGCTCCGTTCCGGCTCGGCTCACCTGCCCCGTTCCGGCTCGGCTCACCTGCCCCGTTGCCGTCGCCGCCGGTGGTCGTCGGTCCGGCTGCCCCGTTCACAGCCGGACCGCCCGGGTACTCCGCCCGCTCGCCGAGGTAGTCCGCGATCAATTCGAGCACCGCGAGCGCCACCGGCCCGCCGGACAGCACGCCAGCCTCGCGCGCCACCACCTCCGCGGTCACCGTCCGCCCCGCCACGGTCGCCACCGACGTCATGTCCGCCCCGTACCGGAAGTCCTCATCCAGCGCCGCCCGGACCACCCGCACCACATCCGCCGCGTCAAGCCCCACCGCCTCAAGGGCCCGTGCGGTCTCCCAGGTCAGCCCCGCAACCGACGCCGCCGCCGACGTCACCGGCGCGGCGAGCGACGTCTCAGACTCCGCCGGCGTCACCGGCGCGGCCGCCGACAGCGGCCCGCCCAGCGTTCCCGCAGTCCCAGTAGTCACATCTCCTCCTCGGTCACCAGAAGCTCCCGCCCGTCCCAGCGCAGCAGCGTGTGCCACGGCGCGGCGGCCCGCTCGGCCGCATCCCGCCGCCGGTGGCACCCGCGGCTCTCCGCCCGCCGCAGCGCCCCAGCCGCGATCAGCAGCGACACTGCCCGCAGGCTCGCCGCCTCGACCGACGCAAGATCAAGATCCAAATCATCCGGATCCAGAACGGTTGCGGCCGACTCCAAGTCGCCCCCCGCGATCTCCTTGAGCAGGGTGCCGAGCCCGTCGGCGTCGCGCAGCACCCCGGCCCACCGCGACATGGCCGCCGCGAGTTCCCGCCGCCCCTCCGCAGCGTCCGGCACCGCCCTGACAGCGGCGAAAGAAGCGGCCGCGCCGGCCGCCATCGAGACCGATGGTTGTGCCAACGAGCCGCCCGTAGCCGGATGATTGTCACAACCATCCGGCGCCACGGCGGCCGCGATCGCTTCTCCCGTCCGGCGCCCGGCGATGATGGCCTCGGTGACCGAGTTGGAGGCGAGCCGGTTCGCGCCCTGCACCCCGGTGGAGGCGGCCTCGCCGACCGCGTACAGCCCGGGCAGCGTGGTCCGCCCGTCCAGGTCGGCCAGGATGCCGCCGCACGAGTAGTGCGCGCCGGGTGCGACGGGGATCATCGCGGTCACCGGGTCGATGCCGTGCTTGCGGCACGCGGCGGTAACGGTGGGGAAGCCGTTCTCCAGGGTGTCGGCACCGAGCGCGGTCGCGTCGAGCCACACGTGCCCGGCGTCGCCCCCGGCGACGACCTCGGCCATCCGGGCGGCGACGACATCGCGCGGCGCGAGGTCGCCGCGCGGGTCGTGCCCCGCCATGAGCGGCGTGCCGTCCAGGTCGCGGAGCACCGCGCCGGCCCCGCGCAGCGCCTCGGTGATCAGCGGGCACTGCCCGCTCGCGTCCGGCAGCCACAGCACGGTCGGGTGGAACTGCACGAACTCCAGGTCCCTGATCACCGCCCCGGCCCATGCCGCGATCGCGATCCCGTCGCCGGTCGCCCCAGCCGGATTAGAGGTGGTGCCGAATGCCTGCCCGAGCCCGCCGGCCGCGATCACCACGGCCCGTGCCGCGATCACGCCAGGCGTCAGCCGCCCGTCGGCTCCGATCGCGCCGGCGAGCAGCCCCGCCACGCCAGGTTCGCCGTCGGCATTGTCCGCGGGCCGCGCGACCGTGCCGCCCGCGAGAACCCCGTCCGCCAATGGCTCGTTAAGCAGCGCGCCGCCCGCGGTCGGCCCGCCGGCCTCGTCACCCCCCGGAAGGGCGGGGACCAGTTCGCCGGCGAGCGCGCTGGCCGGGCCGGCGTTGGCAGCCGCCGTCGCGTCCGCAACGCGCGCTCCCGCGGGGGTCCCCGCCGCATCCATCCCCCGTGGCCCGGAAGGGTTCCCGGTCAAGCCGCCTGGCAGCAGCCGCAGCGCCACCGTCCGGTCCAGGATCTCGACCTCGCTGCCGAGCAGCGCGGCGAGCAGTGCCCGGTGTACCTCGGCCCCCGTCGCGTCGTCGCCGGAGTGCACGATCCGGTTCGCGCTGTGCCCGCCCTCGAGCCGCAGCTCTTTGGTCTCCAACTGTGCGCCGAGCCCGGTCAGCCAGCCGATCGCGCCGGGCGCGCCAGCGGCGAGCGCCGCGACCACGTCCGGCTCGCAGAGCCCGGCCCCCGCCGTCAGCGTGTCCAATACGTGCGCCGCGGGCGTGTCACCAGCCCCAAGCGCCGCCGCGAGCCCGCCCTGCGCCAGCGGCGTTGCCCCGCCCGCCAGGTCCTTGGTGACCAGCAGCACCCGCAGCCCGCGCGCCGCCGCGGTCAGCGCGACGGAGATCCCGGCAGCACCGGACCCGACGACGACGACATCCGTCTCCCGCCGCCACACGGCCCCGAAGCCAGCCATCCCAGCGGCCTTGCCGCTCACCGCGCGCCCGCCGTCACCGGCGCCGGCCCGACGGCGATCATCGCCTCGACCGCCTGGCGCGCTCGCGCCGCGACCGCGTCGTCGACGTGCACCTCGCTCTGCCCGGTGCGCAGGCACCGCTCGAGCGACTCGGCGGTGATCATCTTCATGTAGTGGCAGGTCGCGTGCGGGTTCACCGGCTCGAACGAGACCGCGGGATTGGCCTTGCGCAACTGGTGCAGCATCCCGGTCTCGGTCGCCACGAGGACGGCAGGCGCCTTCGTGGTCCGCGCCGCCTCGAGCATCCCGCCGGTGGACAGCACGCGGGTGCGCTCCGCCGGCAGGTCCCCGGTTCCTGTCTGCCACAGGGCGGAGGTCCCGCACCCGCACTCCGGGTGCACGTAAAGCTCGGCCTCGGGCCGCGCCGCGGCCATCTCGCGCAGTGCCTGCGGTGAGATGCCCGCGTGCACGTGGCACTCGCCGGCCCAGATCTTCAGGTTCGCACGCCCCGTGACCCGCTTGACGTGCGCGCCGAGGAACTGGTCGGGCAGGAACAGCACCTCACGGTCCTCCGGGATCCCCGCGACGACCTCGGCCGCGTTCGCGGAGGTGCAGCAGACGTCGGACTCGGCCTTGACCTCGGCGCTCGTGTTCACGTACGCGACGACCGCCGCGCCGGGGTGCTCCGCCTTCCAGGCCCGGAGCTGGTCGGCGGTGATGCTGTCGGCGAGCGAGCAGCCCGCGCCGGCGTCCGGGATCAGCACCGTGCGCTCGGGGGAAAGGATCTTCGCGGTCTCCGCCATGAAGTACACGCCGCACAGCACGATCTCCCGCGCCGAGCTCGCCGCGGCGAGCCTGGCCAGCGCGAGCGAGTCGCCGACGTGGTCGGCGACCTCCTGGATCTCGGCCCGCTGGTAGTTGTGCGCGAGGATCACCGCGCCGCGGTCCGCTGCCAGCCGGCGCACCCGGTCCGCCCACTGCGCGTCGGCCTGGTGAACCAGGGCCGTCCCATTGATGTCTGCCATGTTTCCGACCATAGGTTTAAAACCACCGGTTTTCAACTCTTGGGCGAAAACTTGTGACGCACGACACAATGCTTGCCACGCAAGGCTGAGCCGCGCCCTACCATGGGCGTGTGCCTGCTGACAGCTTCCGCCATGAGTCGCTCGGAGTCGTGTTCCAGGTGCAAGGCAAGAAGCTGATGGTGCTGCTGTGGCAGCGGGCCGAGGAGCCGTTCGCCGGCGCTTGGGTGCTGCCGGGCGGGCTGCTAGCCGACGGTGAGCGGCTCGGCGCCGCCGCGAGCAGGCATCTCGCAGCCAAGGTCAACATCCCGGAGATCGCTCACCTGGAGCAGCTGGAAACGCGCAGCGACCCGGGCCGAGACCCGCGCGGACGCGTACTCGCGACTGCCTACCTCGCCCTCGTCCCCCCGGAGGCGCGGCCGCTCCTGCCGGCCGACACCACCTGGCACCCGGTGGACAGGCTGCCGCCGACCGCCTTCGATCACGGCTCGATCATCGGCTCGGCGCGCAACCGGCTGCGCGCCAAGCTCTCCTACACCAACATCGGCTTCGCCCTCGCGCCGGAGTCGTTCACCATCTCTCAGCTCCGCGACACCTACGCCGCCGCGCTCGGCCACCCCGTCTCGGCCACCAACCTGCAGCGCATCCTCACCAGGCGCGGTGTCATCGAGCCGACAAGCGACGTATCCCGCCCGGCCTCCACCGGCGGCCGCCCGGCCAGCGTCTACCGCTTCGCGGCCCGCGAACTGGTCGTCACCAACCCCTTCGCCGCCTTCCGCCCCCGCGCCGTCGGCTGACGCGCCAAACAAGCCCCACCCACCTCACCAACCACAGGCCGGCGGCTCAGACCCCGGTATGGCCACAATCGCGTTTGGGGGCCACGCGGCGCCGGGTTACCGCGTGCCCACGAGGTGCCAGCCGGCTCCGCCGCCCTCGTCCGCCGCCCAGTCCTCCGGCGGCCCGTCCGCGGCCAGCACGTCGGTCAGCCACCAGGTCGCGTCCGGATCCCAGCCCGCGAGCAGCGTCCGTGCCTCACCGGCGGCAGGTGCCACACCACAGGAGGGTGCCTCACTGCCCGAAGGTGCCTCACGGCCGGAGGATGCCTCACCGCCAGTAGGGCCCACCGAAGGTGCCGAAGGAGCCCCCGCGGAAGAGGCCGGCACCGGGACCGCCACCCCCGCCGTGGTCAGGTACCCAAGCACGGACACGTGCACCGCGTCATACTCCGTGGCGACGGCCTGATAGTTAGGAATCAGCCAGCGCCCGGCCCAGCCCGTCGCCCCCCACCAGTCATGGCGCCGGGACCTGGTCACCTCGAGCGGGAACCTGGCGACAAGCGACGCCCACCCCGCAGGCCCGTCGACCTCGTAGATCCGCGCGCCGGCTCGCGGCCGCAGCGGCCAGCACCGGGCCAGCTTCCAGCCGAGACCGTCCTCGACCAGCGCCAGCCGCACCGCGCCGAGGCCGGGCAGGGCACGCGTGGTCACGGGCAGCCCCGACAGGGCCGGGTCAGACCACCATTCGCCGCTCCACGCGCCGAGTGGTTCTTCCGGTTCGCCGCGCAGCGCGGACTCCCTGCTGGCGGTGTCCGTCACCCAGGCGGCGACGCGGCCCGCCGCGCCAGAGAGCATCGGCTCGTCGAACGGGCGGTTGTCGAGGTACTGCGCGTACCGCTGCCGCGCCAGGTCCACTGGGGTATCCCACCAGCGGGACGCCGGAGACGCCGCGAGCGCGGCCGCGACCGGGCGCAGCGCCTCGGCGGCGGCATCGGACGCGAGCGCCCGGTCTTCCGGGCCGGGCTGTCCCCAGTACCCGGCCGCGTCGACGGTCCAGCCAAGCGCCTCGAGCACCGTGCCCGAGCTGGCCGCGAGCGAGGCAAGATCCGTGCGCGCGACGATGGAAGCGAGCGCGTCAACGCGACCGGACAGGTCTCCTCCATTGAGCCCTTCCCACGCCCGCGGCCAGGCCGGCAGGTCCCGAAGATCGTCGGCCAGCCCGACCTGCAGGACCGCCCAGCAGAGCAGCCGGCCGCGCGGTCCGGCAAGCAGCTCGTCGGCGGTAACCATGGCTCAACGGTAGAACCACGAACCCGTTCGGCGACATCGATTTAGCAGGCGACGGCCAGCCGTGGAAGGCGTCCGACGAGGGCAGGGAGTTGTGTTTGCCGACGCCTAAGATGGGGACATGGCCGGCTTGCGGAAAGCCCAGAAGGAGATGACGCGGCGGCTGCTGATGTCCACGGCGCTCGAGCTGTTCAACACCAAGGGCTACGCCGCCACGACGATCGACGAGATCGCCGCCACCGCGGGCACCACCCGGGTCACGTTCTACGCGTACTTCCCGTCCCGCGCGGATCTGATGAAGGCGCTGGTCGGCCAGCTCAACGAGCTGCTCGGCCGGACAAGCTCGCCGACGCACGGGTCGACCGCGGCCTCGCTCGTCAATGTCGTCGCTGGCGGTGACCCGGGCAAGATCGCCGAGTGGCTCCGCGAGACCGCCAAGAGCTGGGACGAGATCCGCCCGTACACGAAGGCGGCGTTCGAGGCGGCGATGGTGGACCGGGAGATCCGTGTCCTCGTCGAGGGCTGGTTCGATGAGGCGATCGGCGACGTCGCCGAGGGCCTGGAACGGGCCGGCCGGTTCGCGCCGCAGACCAGGCGGCTGCGCGCCGTCCTGGCGATGACCGAGCTCGACTACCTGGCGCGGAACTGGACGCCCGGCCGCTGGGACACCGACCTCGAGCCGATGCTCGAGGTGCTCGCCACCAGCTGGTCAGGCCTGCTCGCCGAGGGCAAGCCGGGCACGGCGGGGTAATGCTGGGGGCCGGAGTCAGCCCAGCCCGTTCTGGATAGCAGAATTTTTTGTTAGGCAAGGCGGGACACGGGTCAGGCTTAGAGGCATGACCACCTCGGTTGACGTCCAGTCCCCTGTCCATCTCACGGCGGTGGCGGCGGACAACCTGCCGGCCGTGACACCCGACCTCGAGGACCTGTACCGGGAATTCGAGCGGGAACTGCTCATCCCGCTGTGGACGGAGATCGGCGACCTGATGCCGCTGTCGCCCCGGTCGAAGGCGGTGCCGCACCGGTGGCGGTGGGGCAGCCTGCGCGCGCTCGCCGCGCGGGCCGGCGACCTGGTCCCAGTGGGCCGCGGCGGCGAGCGGCGCGCGATCGCGCTGGCCAACCCGGGCCTGGCCGGGCGTCCGTTCGCGACTCCGACGCTGTGGGCGGCGATCCAGTACCTGCTGCCGGGGGAGAACGCGCCGGAGCACCGGCACACTCAGCACGCCTTCCGCTTCGTCCTTGAGGGCGAGGGCGTGTGGACGGTGGTCGACGGCGACCCGGTGGCGATGCGCCGCGGCGACTTTCTGCCGCAGGCCGGCTGGAACTGGCACGCGCACCACAACGCGACCACCGAGCCGATGGCGTGGATCGACGGCCTGGACATCCCGCTGCAGTACCTGACGGAGTCCCAGTTCTTCGAGTACGGCCGCGACGAGATCAGCGACGCGGAGAAGACCACGCCGGAGCGGTCCCGTTCCGAGCGGCTTTGGGGACACCCGGGCCTGCGCCCGCTCGCCGCGTCCGCGCGCCCCGCGACCCCGGGCAGCCCGCTGCTTGCCTACCGCTGGGAGGCCACCGACCGGGCACTCACCGACCAGCTCGCGCTGGAGAAGGAGGGTTACGGCGGGACCGTTGAGCCAGGCCACGCCGCGGTCCGCTACACCGATCCGGCGACCGGCGCCGACGTGCTGCCGACGATCCGGGTGGAGTTCCACCGCATCGCACGGACCGCCGAGACGGAACCGGTCAAGGAGACCGGATCGAGCGTGTACACCGTCTTCGACGGCTCAGGCACCGTCACCGTGGGGGAGAAGACCTGGTCGGTGGGCCGCGGCGACCTGTTCGTCGTCCCGTCCTGGCAGCCGTTCTCCGCCAGGTCGCAGGCCGGCGACAGCGACTCAGACTCCGGCGCGCTCGACCTGTTCCGGTTCAGCGACTCCCCGGTCTTCGAGGCGCTCAAGCTCAGCCGGGTCGTCAGGGAGGCCGCACCGTGACGGCCGGCCGCCAAACGCCCGATGTGATCGTGGTCGGCGGCGGCATCGGCGGCCTGTCCGCGGCGTTCGCGCTGATCAGGAAGGGCCGCACCGTCGCGTCCTTGAACGCTCGGCGGAGTTCGGCGAGGTCGGCGCGGGCATGCAGATCGCGCCGAACTGCACCCGGATACTCGACGCCTACGGCCTGCTTGACGAGGCCAAGCGGCTCGGCGTGCTGCCGGCCGCCATGGTCATGAAGGACGCCGTTGACGGCACCGTGCTGACCAGCCTCGACCTGAAGGACGCCGAACGCAGGTACGGCACACCGTACATGGTCATCCACCGCTCCGACCTGCACGGCCTGTTCCTCGAGGCCTGCCGGAAGGCCGGCGTAGACCTGCGCACCAGCCAGGACGTGACGTCCTACGCGAACACGGAAAACGGCGCCCGGGTGACGCTTGCCGGCGGCGCCGTCCACGAGGCGTCGCTGGTGATCGCCGCGGACGGCCTGCACTCGGGCGCCCGCGCCCAGCTCGTCGGCGACGAGCCGGTCAGCTCCGCGTATGTCGCCTACCGCGGCACGGTCCCGATCGGACGCGTCCGCGAGAACGACATCTCGGAGACCGACGTGGTGGTCTACGTCGGCCCCGGCTGCCACTTCGTCCAGTACCCGCTGCGCGGCGGCGAGATGTTCAACCAGGTCGCCGTCTTCGAGTCGCGCAAAGCCCTGGCAGGCGAGGAGGACTGGGGGACACCCGACGAGCTCGACGCCGCGTTCGCCGGTATGACGGGCAACATCCGCAACGGCCTGCCGCTCATGGGGCGCGACCGCTGGTGGCGCATGTTCGACAGGGACCCGATCATGACCTGGGTCTACGGCCGCATCGGGCTGCTCGGCGACGCCGCGCACCCGCCGCTGCAGTACATCGCCCAGGGCGCCATCATGGCGATCGAAGACGGCTACGTCCTGGCCGAGCACCTGGCGCGCCACGGCACTGGCGTCGACAAAGCCCTCGCCGCCTACCAGGCCGTCCGCCCCGAGCACTGCCGCCGCGTGGTCCTCACCTCCCGCGCCTGGGGCAAGCTCTGGCACCTGGACTGCGAAAAGCGCGAGCGCCGCAACGACATCCTCCGCGCCCGCGAAGCCACCGACTACACCTTCGTCGACTGGCTCTACAGCATCACGGCGCTCACCCCGGAGCAGGAGCCGGTCATGTTCCAGGCCATCCCGCTCGACACCCCGGCACCGGTGCGCTAACCGGGCGGGCGGCTAGTACGGCCCGTGCCTGGTCATGTCGAGGACGATGGGCACCATCACGATCACCGGCCTGACCTGCGGCGGCACCGGTCCGATGAACGTGATCGTGTAGTGGTCGGACGAAGTGAGCAGCTCCTTGCCGAGCCCCGCCCAGGTCTTGACAAGACGTGCGTACCGTTCGCCGTCCGGCCCGGCGATGGTGAACTGCCTGACCGCCAGGTCGCCGACGACCTGCCCGGTGACCTCGCCCGCGGCGTCGAGCAGCGTGTAGTGCCTTCGGGTCCCGCCGATCTGGATCTGCCCGACGAGCTGTCCGTCGGGGTCGGTCACCACCGCCAGCCAGTCGTTGTCGCTCTTCACCATGGTCAGCATCGGCTCGCCGGAGGCCGATCGCACCGCGAGGGACCGGGTCTTGGGCACGAGGTCGGCCATCGTTTGCAGCATGCTGCGCGGCGATGTCTCGGAGACGACCGCGAGCAGCTTCCTGCTCGAATCGAATATGTCGTAGTGAGCACGGCCGGGCATCATCTTCGCGGGCTGGCGGATCCGCAATTCCTTGACGGCGAAGGGGTCCTCCATGCCGCCAGTCTACGGTCGCATTAATTCAAGATTCTCTATTCCGAACGGGTTCGGCTGCCCCTAGTCCCGCCCGCGATTTCGTTATTCTGCGCTGGCCAGGAACGTGCCGTGCCCGGTCCGCACCAGATCGCCGTCGAAGGTGAGCACCTCGAGCCGGTCGGCGCCCTGCTCGTTGCGGAACCTGATCACCAGCGTGTCCACGCCGGCGTAGACGCCGAGCAGTTCAAAACGCAGTGCGGGATTTCCCTGAATCCCCGCGGTCCAGTACTGGCGCAGCGCGTCCTTGCCGCGCACGACGCCGCCGGAGTCGGGGAAGATCCGCGTCGCGAGCGGCGAGGTGAACACCGCGTCGTCGGCGAAGTGCGCGAGCACCGCCTCGACATCATGGTCGTTCCATGCCTTCACCCAGCGCTCCGCGAAGGCCATCGCCTCAGAGTGATTCACCCCGGCACCCTATCCCCGGGACTCATCCCGAGTCGCGGCAATTATTCCGCGTCGCCTCGCGAAGATCATCCCTGCGTTGCCCTTTTCATTACCGGGGTGATAGTCCCGGCAACGAAAAGGGCATTCGCTAAACGATCATGTACCAGGCATCGGGTCGTCGGCGAGACGCGCGTACAGCAGCAGGTCCCGTCGCTCGACGCCGATTTCCCGCCACCCCCGCATTAGCCCCTCCCGGCGGAATCCGGCCAGCTCCGCGGTGCGGATCGACGCCGAGTTCCACGGTTCCACCTGTAGCTCAACCCGCGGAATCCGCAGCTCATCGTGGGCCCACCGGGCCAGCGCGCGGACGGCGCACGCTGCGGCGCGACGTCCCCGGGCTGAACCGGCCAGCCAGTAGCCCACCGACGCGCGCCCCTCGGCCACGTCCTTTAGCCACAACCCCACCTGCCCGACAGCCCGACCGGACTCAGCGTCGGCGATCGCGAACGAGTACCCGGTGCCCCGCTCCGCGCGGCTCCACTGCCGCTCGATGAAGCGCCGACCGTCGTCGGCAGTGAACACCGCGGGCACGGTGGTGATCAGCGGTATGTGCGGATCGGCCGACACTTCCCGCACCACGTCCAGGTCATCGAGCGCGAACGGCCGGAGCACGAACGGCCCGGCATCAAGACGTGGCACGAACAATGGCGCCGCCCGCTGCCTGGCCTCGCGGACCAGCGCGGGGATGAACTCGTCCTGCCGGTCCGTCAGCGACCCGGCCACCTGAGACAGCGGCAGGAAGTAACAGTCGAACCGCAGCCCTTCGTCCTCGCCGTCGCCCGTCACCTCGTGCTCCCACCGGCCGCGCGGCTCGCCCGTGGTCGCGTAATAGAAGGCCGTGACCCGCGGCGCGCCGGTCTGCGGATGCGGCCGCTGCGAAACGCCCAGGCTCGTCAGCACCGTCACATCCGCGAGCCCGGTTTCCTCGGCCACCTCCCGCCGCACCGCCTCCTCGAGCGGTTCCCCGGCCCGCACGCCGCCCGCGGGAACCTGCCTGCCGGCCTCCGGAAGCCCGGCGTGGTCGAACACAAGCAGCTCAAGCCCGGACGGCGCGGCGCGCACCACGTAAGCAGCCACCCGGACGCGTACCTCGGCCATCGACTGAGCACCTTTCAACCATCTGGCCACGTCTGGACCCTCAGGGATTCATCCATACCGGGGCCGTGCGCGGAATCGGCGGCCCACGCACCTCGCGCGGCAACATGTACGCAACATGTACTGACTTGTGGGCAAAAATGCGCCGGTTCTCACCCGATTTGTTCCCTCAAAGTCAGTACATGTCTGTCGGGGTGCCCCGAGAGCGCCCGGGAGTGCCATGACGTCAGGCGAGGGCGCGCCGGAGCAGGAACCAGGTGCGCTCGGCGGTGGCGCGGCGCTGGGCGGCAGGTGTCCTCGCGACCACGCCGGACAGCATGCCGATGGCCAGCAGCAGGTCCGACGCCTCAACGTGGGCGCCGTACCCGCCGGCGCGTCGCGCGTCGGGCAGCTTGGCGGCGAGCACCGCGGTCACCCGCTCGGACATCGCGGCGACCCGCGGGTCATCGGCGTGGCCCGACAGCATGTCGAGGAAGGCCGCCGCGTCGATGACCTGGTCGGTCAGCAGCGCCATCAGGTCGTCAAGCGTGGAATCAGGCCGGCCGGCGGAAGCCTCAAGCGCGGCGATGTTCTCCGCGAACGCGGCGAGCGCCAGGCTCAGCCGGTCGGGGAAGTGCCGGTACAGGCTGCCCTGCCCGACCCCGGCCCGCCGCGCGACCGCGCTCAGCGGCGCGTCGATGCCATCGCGGCCGAACACCTCCCTCGCCGCCGCCACCAGCGCGGCGCGGTTCTCCGCCGCCGCGCCAGGCCCGCGGTTCCCCTTACGCGCGCCGCCCGCGCCCGCGCCGCCCGCGCCGCGAGCGGCGCCGGAAACCCCACGCGCGCCTGAGGCATCGCGGGGAGCGCGCTCGCTCGCCGCGGAGCTTGCCCGGCGGGCTTGCGGCATGCGGGTAGCATATAGCCATGCCTACCGGACAACATTGTCCGGTAGAGGTAAGCTTGCCTGACCAGGCAATCTCACCAGGCAGCGCACGAACATGGGCAGCCAGACAGAGGGAGAGCGGGCAATGGGAAACCGGGTCGCAGGCAAGGTCGCGCTGATCACCGGGGCGGCACGGGGACAGGGACGCGCGCACGCGGTGCGCCTCGCGGAAGAGGGCGCCGACGTGATCGTCGTCGACGTCTGCGCGCCGCTGCCGAGCGTCGCCTACGACTCGGCGACGCCGGAAGATCTCGAGGAGACCGTCCGTGAGGTGGAGAAGACCGGCCGCCGGGTGGTCAGCGGCATAGTGGACATCCGCGATTTCGACGCGCTGCGCGCCATCGTGGACAGTGCCGTCGGCGAGCTCGGCCGGCTCGACGTGATCGTGGCCAACGCCGGGATCTGCGTGCCCAAGGCGTGGGACAAGACCACGCCGCAGATCTTCGACGACACGCTGAGCACCAACGTCACCGGCACCTGGAACACGGTGATGGCAGGCGCGCCGCACCTGGTCGCGGCGGGCGGCGGCTCGGTGATCATCATCAGCTCCGCGGCGGGCCTGAAGGTGCAGCCGTTCATGGTGCCCTACACCACGAGCAAGTTCGCGGTCCGCGGGATGGCCAAGGCCTTCGCCGCCGAACTCGCCAAGGACAACGTCCGGGTCAACAGCGTCCACCCGACCGGCGTCGCCACGCCGATGGGCTCCGGCCGGATGCGGGAGGAAATCGGCGCGGCGATGGCAGGCGACCAGCGGCTCGGCGCGATGTTCATGAACATGCTGCCCGTCGACACGACCCAGCCGTCCGACGTCGCCGATACCGTGCTGTTCCTCGCCTCTGACGAGTCGAAGTTCATCACCGCACACGAGCTGGCGCCGGACGCCGGCATCACCGAGTTCTAGCGGTCGTCGCCCGGCACGCCGAAGCCGGGTGAGCTCTCCGGCCGCAGCGCACGGTCGATGTAGTCCGCGCGCTGCGGCAGCCATACCTCGAGCAGCCGGGACAGCGCGGCGAGCGGGTCATCGGACCAGTCGACACGCAGGTCGGTGACCCGCCAGCTGTGCCCGGCGACCACGGAAAGACCTGCCGAGCGCACTGGACCCGCCTCGCCGCCCGCCGCCATCGCGGCGCGGAAGGCGTCGAGCAGCCGGGTCTCCACGGCTTGACCCTCGCCCGCGTGCCAGGCGGAGACCATCAGCCGCGGCACCTCCGCGCTCGCCAGCAGGTTCCGCGTCGTGAAAGTAGCGCAGCTGGGTCAGGGTGATCTCGTGCCGACGGCTCATCGCTGCTCCGATCCGCCCTACCGATCCGCACTGCGCATCAGTCATGAAGATGCACTCGGGAGGGCAATCCTAGTGTGGTGATGCGCTGCTCGTCATGGAACACTGTGCGGCGACCGCCGAGCGCGCCTTCCGTACGCACGCCTCATCTGCAGGGAGCATTGACTTCATGAGTGACAGCTGGGATGTCGTTGACCTGCTTGCCGAGATCGCGGACGTGGGACGCGACCCGGTGCGCGGCGGCTATTCGCGGCACGTGTTCGAGCCGGCCGAGCTTGAGCTCCGCGCCTGGTTCACCCGGCGCGCGGAGCAGTTGGGCCTCACCGTCGAGCCGGACAGGAACGGCAACATTTGGGCCCACTGGGGCGAGCCGGGTCCCGGCACGGTGGGCACGGGCAGTCACCTCGACTCGGTGCCTGGCGGCGGCGCGTACGACGGCCCACTCGGCGTGGCCTCAGCCCTTTCCGCGGTCGCCGGGCTCAAAGCGGACGGCTTCGTCCCGGTCAGGCCGGTCGCGGTCATCGCGTTCGCCGAGGAGGAGGGCTCCAGGTTCGGCATCGCCTGCCTGGGGTCAAAGCTGATGACCGGCGCGGTCGACCCGGCCGCCATCGCGGCGCGCGCTGACACCGAAGGGGTGACATTCGCGCAGGCCGCCGACGCGGCCGGAGTGGACTCCGCCGGGATCGGCCGGGACGACGAGCGCCTGTCCTCGCTTGGCTGCTTCATCGAGCTGCACGTGGAGCAGGGCCGCGCGCTCACCGACATCGGCGCGCCTGTCGCGGTCGCGTCCGCGATCCTGGCACACGGCAGGTGGCGGCTCGCGTTCCACGGGGAGGGCAACCACGCGGGCGCCACCCCGATGGCGGACCGCCGCGACCCCGTGGTGGCGGCATCCGCCGCCATTCTCGCCGCCAGGGACGTCGCCGCGGCCGCCGACAAACCCGGCGGCGGCGTCAGCGCGCGGGCCACCGTTGGCAGGATCGTCCCCGTGCCTGGCGGCACTAACGTCATTGCCTCCCGCGTTGATGCGTGGCTCGACGTGCGTGGCGACACCGACCCGGCGACTCGGGCGCTGGTCGCCGAGATCTCCGCCGCGATGCAGATCGCAGCAGGAAAGGAAGGCTGCCGCACCGAGATAATCCGGGAGTCCTACCTGCCCGAGGTCACGTTCGACCCGGGGCTGCGCGACAGCCTGCGCGCCGCGCTCGCGGCGGTTCCCGAGTTCGGCGAGGTCCCGGTGCTGGCCACCGGGGCAGGCCACGACGCAGGCGTGCTCGCCGCGGAACTGCCTACCGCGATGCTGTTCGTCCGCAACCCGACAGGCGTCTCGCACGCGCCGGCGGAGTCGTCATCCGATGACGACTGCCGCGCCGGGGCCGCCGCGCTCGCGACAGTGCTAGCCGCGCTTGCGGGCTGAAATCTAGCTATATCCAGAGCAGATGAAGTTCACCGGTAGCTGCTATTGGACAGCAGAAGTCGCCGGGGCACACATTGACGGCAATAGCCCGAGTGACTTAATCCTCTGCGAAGGACGATCCGATGCCGGTAGCGGGCGCGGTCAGCGCCCGCGGGCCGACGGGAAGAGGTCCAGGTAGCCCGGCCAGCGGCCACCGGGCGTGGTCACTGATCCGGCGGACAGGACCGCGTGCACTATCGCGCGGGTGAAGCAGTCGGCCGCGGCCGTCAAGATGGCGTGGAATTCCGGCGGCGAGGCCGGCGGCCCGTCGCCGGTCGCCAGGGCGAAGATCGTGTCGCCGTCGAACATGGAGTGCGCGGGCCTGATGGCGCGGGCGAGCCCGTCGTGCGCGACCCCGGCGAGCTTCGCGCACTGGGACTTCGTCAGGCTCGCGTCGCAGGCGATCACGCCGATAGTCGTGTTCAGCGGGCGCGGGCGCGGCGGGGCGGCCAGGCCCCCGCCGGACAGGCCCCCGCCGGCCAGCAGGGACGCCGCCGCGGCCAGCTCGTCGCCAGCCGGCGGCCGCAGCCAGTCGAACTCGCCCGGCAGGCCGAACTGCGCGCCGTACAGGACGCCGGACCGCTCGTCGGTCACCGAGCCAGCCGAGTTGACCGCCGCCAGGGCGGCCACGGTGACCTTCAGGGCCGGCTGGCCGGCGGGACCTGACCCGAGGATGGCGGGCACGGGGATGTCAAGCACGGCGCTGGCCGAGCCGGTGCCGCCCTTGAGTTGCCCGGCCACCGCGCCGGTGCCGGCGCCTACGTTGCCGGCCGCGACGGTTCCGCCGCTCACGTTGCCGGCCGCGAGGGTTCCGCCGTCCGATCCCAGCGCCGCGTCGAACGCGACTTCGCCCGCCTCGGCACCCGGGTAGTTGCCGAAGACGCCGCCGCGGCCGAGGTCGAACAGGATCGCCGCCGGGACGATCGGCACCACGTGGGACGGGGCGTCGCCCACCGCGACGCCGCGGCCCAGCGCCGCGAGCCTGGTGAGCACGCCGTGCGCGGCTGACAGGCCGTAGGCGCTGCCCCCGCCTAGCATGATCGCGTGCGCGCACTGCACACTGTTCCTCGGGTCGAGGAGATCGGTTTCGCGGGTGCCCGGGGCACCGCCGCGCACATCGACCCCGGCGGTCGCCCCGCCGGGCGGCGTCAGCACGACCGTGACACCGGTCAGCCAGCCATCCCCGTCCAGCGTCGCATGGCCGACCTTAAGGCCGCGCACGTCCGTCAGCGAGTTGGTGGGGCCCGCGCCGGCCGGGGAGCTCACGGCCCGGGACAGCGGGTCACCCAAGCGGTCATCCTCAGTACTGCTCAAGGCCCCACGCTCCACCCCCGGCTCTGTGGTTCCATCATCCCGGCGGCGCCGGGGGTGAGCAACGCCACCCTGGCCGCGCATGCACCCCGCGGAGGATCCTGGAACCATGACCTCAAAGATTCAGCAGATCCCCCTGCAGACGATCGACGGCGCCGCCGCCAGCCTCGAAGATTTCGATGGCAATGTGCTGCTCGTCGTCAACGTCGCGTCCAAGTGCGGCCTCACCCCCCAGTACACGGCGCTTGAAGGCATCTACGAGCGCTTCCGTGACCAGGGCTTCGCGGTCCTCGGCTTCCCCGCCAACGACTTCGGCGGCCAGGAGCCAGGCACGAACGAGGAGATCAGCGAGTTCTGCGGCACCAGCTACGGCGTCCAGTTCCCGATGTTCTCAAAGATCGTGGTCACCGGCGAGGACAAGCACCCGCTGTACGCCGCGCTGACGAGCGCGCTGCCCGAGGCGGAGGGGGACAAGGAGGCCTTCCGCGAAAACCTCAGGGGCTACGGGATGACCCCGACCGAGGACCCTGAGGTGCTCTGGAACTTCGAGAAGTTCCTCGTCTCCCGCGATGGGGAAGTGGTCGCCCGCTTCGCGCCCGGCATTACCCCAGACGACGAGCGGGTAACGTCCGCCATCGACCGCGAACTCCAGGCCACCCAGCGCTGAAGGGCAAGACCCCGGAGTCCTGAGACCTCGACCGCACCGGCCGGCCGGCATGCGCACAGCAGCTGCCTGCCGCGCCGGTGAGGGTGAGCTGCCCGAAGGCCAGCGGACAAATTCGGATACAGGCTTCGCCGTCGCCCTCGCAGGCTTCGCCCGCCCGCCTATATGGGCTTCGCCTATCCCGCCTTGCGCGCGCAGCGCGGCCCCGGGGGGTTCCGGGGGGGCGTCCCCCCGGGCAGATACAGAAACACGGGAAGGCGCCGAAGGCACCGAACACAGTGAGGCGGAGACGGGAATCGAACCCGTGTACAGGGCTTTGCAGGCCCTTGCCTAAGCCACTCGGCCACTCCGCCGTAGGAGCGAGCTTCGGGGCGGCCATAATGCCGCCTTGCGAGGGCCGACACCCATCGCAAGCCGCGCCTCCGAGCGGACGACGGGATTCGAACCCGCGACCCTCACCTTGGCAAGGTGATGCTCTACCAGCTGAGCCACGTCCGCATGCCGGTCCGAGATACCTCGGGCCGCCCGCCGGATCTCTCCGGCGGCTGCGTCAGAACTTTATCCGATCCTGGCGCAACCACCAACTCGGAACCGGGGTTACGAGAAAAAATCTACCTCACGAACGGATTCTGGCCCCTCTGTACCCGCCGCCATCACGCGTCGCGGGCGGACGATGAGGCGCAACAAGCCGTTCCGTACCGGCTGTCGAACCGCGGGGGATTGTCAGGCGGCGCGCACCTGTCGCGGCGCCTGCCGCGGCATGAACAAAGCCCCCGGCGGCCGCGGGGGAGGCGTACCGGGCCGGGGGAAGGCTCCGATCGCGGCGGCGTTGCCGGGGGCTTTGTTCGGGGGGCTGTCCCGGTCCGTTACGGGGGAACCGGACCGGGAGGTTAAGGGGTTACTGCGCCTTGCGGATCAGGTCGTTGAGCTCGGCCTCGACGTCGACGAAGTCGGTCTCGTCGCCGGCCGGCACGATCGCGTGGGTCCGCTTGAGGAAGTCGGAGATCTCGTTGATCGGCGCCTCGAAGTGGGCCTGGCCGAACGGCGAGGAGAGCTCGATGTTCAGTACGTCGTCCGCCGCGCCTTCCGCGGAGACGGCTGACGGCCAGACGACGACGTCGCCGAGACCCTCGCGACCCTCGATGCCCTTGGCAAGCAGCTCGCGAGCGAAGATCCACTCCACCGGCTCGTCGAGCCCGACGTGGAACGCGATGCGGATCGCGTACGGGTCTTCCTTGGAGTAGTACAGGCTCGCGACGAGGGGCACGACCGTCTGCTGTGGGACAACCAGCCGTAGGCCGAGTTCTGCCGAAACCGTGCTGCTGCTGTTCATCGTCAGGCCAACCTCAAATCTGGGGTGGGGTCCCGGGTGGAGGGCCCGGGCTCTCTTCTTCGGTGACGCGACCAGAGACGACTAATGGCAATACGGAGCGTAAGGCATAGAAATGCCCGGTTGCTTCTGTTTGCACGTTTGCCGGCTTGCGCGGCCGCAGAGATATTTTGTCGGGCGTCCGCCTGATTCGGACACCGTCACTGTGTAACAGCGTGCTCGCAGTCTATTGTTCCTGCATGTCGATTGCACCATCTGTGAGCTACCTCGCATCCCGCCTGTGGTAAGGCTTTGCGCTAAGTAGCAGCACAATCACTAAGAGCAATAGAGCCGCTTGTCGTTGTTATCGATTGCATTGCTGAGAGTAGCTGACGCTCTCCCTACCTGTCAGTACGCTCGGCAAGGTTTTTCGCCCTTTGGGCCGGTTGCCACCCGGCTGCAACCTCGCTGCCGTGGTGCTGCCACCCACGACGCCCAATCCGGCCCCGGCGATGCCCACGGCAGTCCAGCGGATGCGCTAACCTGTTGAAGCAGCGGGCGATTGGCTCAGCGGGAGAGCGCTTCGTTCACACCGAAGAGGTCACTGGTTCGATCCCAGTATCGCCCACGCAGCACAGGAGGCCGGTTCCCCCGCGGGACCGGCCTTCTTGATCTTCTGGCAGCAGCAGACGCGCCTGGCGACACGGGGATGCACGTCCAGGGCGGCTAGCAACGAGGCGCAAGTCTTGCGAGTGCCGTGCACGGTGATCCTGCGGACGCGCGCAGCGGTGATGCAGCGGTCGAAGCTGCGCTGAAGTTGCGGGGCTCGATCGGGGTGCCGTGCCGGGTGGTGAAGACCAGCCCGGTCTCAAATCAATCAGTAACCAGACATTACGGTCACGACCACCGCGTAAGTGGCGACGGCGAAGATGACTGCCGCGATCGCCGCCGCCCAGCCGAACGCAGCGCTCGCCAGTGCCGCGCCGCCGGGGCCGCCGCGACGCCCGTGCATCCGGGTAGCGGCGATAAACGCAACCAGGCCGCCGAGCGCGACACCTGCCACGTACACGGCACCGCTCTCTCGCCACCGGCTGCCGGCCACGGCGAGGCAACAGGCAAGGGCGAAGGAGGTGCCGCTAACCGCTCCGGCCCGGTACTTGCTCACGCCTTCAGCGTGCGTTGCCGGACCCGGTGCCGCAAGGCACCAGACAGCAACGAATGCACATCAGAACGCACACGTCCGGGTAGTCGCCATATCGCGCCGCCTGGATATCGCGTAGCACCCCACTGAATTGCGCACTAAAAAGGCCTAGTCAGGCCACGCGGGTACCGACGGTCGGGTTCAGATAACATGGAGCCGACTGCGGCCGAAGGTCAGCTCGTCTTGGTGGTGTGCGTCGATATCGTGTTTGCTGCTCCACAGGTCGAGCTGGCGGAAGTACGATTTCCACGCGGCGACTTCGTCCTTGACGGCCTGGGAGACCTCCGGGTTGATGTGTACCTCGTGCCAGATGTGCAACAGGTGCGCCTCGACCGCCGCATCAAATTTTCCGCCCGGTTCGACGGGCAGCTTTTCAGGTATTTTCTCGGCGCGGAGCGCGGTGTTGATAAGAGCCTGCCATTTGTCGCGAAGGGCAATGACCGATCTCGCGTAGTCCAGCTGCGGGTTTCTCTCGCCGCCATTGTAAGCGCCGATTCCGTCTAGCTCTCCGTGCCGCTGGATCAGGCCGTGAAGGAGGCCGAATGCGACTCGGCACTGGGGGCCGACGTTGTGGGCGCCGCCTTCGGCTTCAGCCTGCTGGATGAAGCCGATCGAAGTGAGCTGGGTCAGACCCACCCCATTCGAGGTGCCGCCGCCTTCGACGTGCGCAATGAGCGCCTGAACACGATCGCGCGTCACGGGTTGATGACACCAGGGCGCGGTATCCCGGGGGCCAAGGTCACAGCCGAAGATGTTTGGAATCCCGATTCTTGCTCGACTAGAGCGAGCGCAAGAGCGAATGGGAGTCCCGCGCGCTTAGACTCGGCCAGGATGTCCGGGCCGTGCAAGTGGCCCGCGTCGCTGACTATCTTGATCAGCTCATCATCGTTGGTCTCCGTGTCGGCCATACCCGCCCCCTCTTTTCGATCAGCAGTGGCCAAAGGTTGAACAGATGGCCACTTCGCTCCTGATCACCATGCCTCCTTTGTACGCCAAGGTCAAATATCGGTTACGAGACAGTAACGTTGGGGTAAGGCCATCGACAAGCTCGGATAGCTCGCAAGCGAGGAAGTGCGTAATCGAGTCAGCCAGCCTGGAAGTGTCAACGCACCATCCGTCCGCCCAACTCGCGGCTATCGCCAGAGACGGCCCAAGGCGAGGGAGACGAACGTCGTGCCGTCGTCGCGGGAAGGTCAGTCGTCAGAACGCGGTGCTTGCCAGCCAGCCATCAACCACGGCGCCGTCCCCGTATACGGTCACTGCCGGATCGGAAACCGGCCTTCGCCGCATCAGCACCAGCAGCAAGCTGACGGCCGGGCCGGTAAGGGCGGCATCGCCCTTGCCATGACCTGGCTCAACTGTCAGACCACCCGCGTCCTGCCGGATCATCCACTCGCCGCGGCCGCCAAGCCCGTCATCGGTTGCGTGTATGTGCAGGCCAGCCCCGGCGGGCAGCACCGTGGTCCGCCCATCGGCGTCGCCGAGGCCGCTGGTTAGAAGCATCAGCCATTCGTCGATGGCATCGGCAGCTACCTCCGCTGCAATGACTGGCTCGGGCTCGGCACCCGCAGCGAGCTGAGCGTCGGCCCGGTGGACCAGCGTCTCGTGTGCCATCCGGCGTATCCAGAAACCGGCAGGCACCGGCCCGGTGAACGACCAGACGAGATCACTGTCCGCTTCCCGCACAGCGTCGACGATCCGCGCCGCGCCGGCATGCAGCCATGCGCGCTGCTCGGCGCGATCATCCGGCAGCTTGCCGTCCGGTACCTCACGGAACGGAATGAACGTCTTAGACCTCGTACGCGTGATCTCGGCCGCCCACCGGTGCGCCCTACCGATGTGCGTGACAAGCTGACGCAGTGTCCATTCCGGGCAGGTGGGGATCGGCAGGCTCTGATCATGCTCAGCCAAGATCTCCGCCAGCCCTGCCGTGCTTGCCTCGATCTCGGCGACGTACTGGTCGGCAGTGAGCTGCGGCATGGCGTTCCTTCCTGATGGCCTGCGGCGGCTAGCCCAGCCACGCCCTGAGTGTAAGCCTGTCCAGGATCCAGGGCCCTCGCGCTGGCTGATGGGCAGCGTGTCTAGCACGATGAGTAATCAGCCAGCCGCGCATCCGCATAATCGGGGGTTGACTTAAGGGTGGCCGAGATAGGGTGGCCCAGTCGCGCGGAGGAACAAAGCGGAGGATAAGTGGCAGAACCGGCGACCGCCCTGGCGCGCTCGCGGTTCGCCGAAGCGCTCCGGCCGCTTGCGAGCCGTCCCCGCTGGAGAGATCATGCGGCAGCCCGTCGCAGCCGCCGCCGACCCGGCCGGCCCCGCCGCTGCCGGCTAGCCCGACCCGGTGCAGCGCTGCACTCCGAGCCCCGCAGCTAGGATGCCCCACATGGGCCTGTCAGCTGCTGCCGTCGCCGCCGCCAGCGCGGCCTGGGTGTGGAGACCGGACGACGCCGAGGTCATCCAGGATGACGAGTACACCATCCTGCGGCTGCCCGAGTATTTCGACTTCGACCTCTCCGTGGTCTCCTTCATGCCGGCCGGCCCGCTCGACACGGCCGTTGACGCGGTGCTTGAGCGGGCGCGCGCGTTCGGGCTGCCCGCACTGGACTGGCAGGTGCTGCTCAACTCCCCGGCCGGGCTGGCCGCCGAGTTGTCCGCGCGCGGCGGGCGGGTGAAGATCGACCTAGACGTCCTGGCCGCGGACCTGAGTCAGGGCGCACCACCGCTGCCGCCGCCGACGGCGGACCTATCGCTCCGCTGGGCAACGGACTTCGCGACGGCGCGGGACGGGGCGACGGTCGGGGTCACCGGGTTCGGCGGCGAACTTCCGCCCGACGACCGGGTCGAGGTGGTCGCGTCCGGAGACGCGAAGTCCGTTCCGGCCGGCGAGGGCGGCATGGTCGTCGCCTACGTGAACGATGTGCCCGCCGGCTGCGGTGGCGTCACGATGGCGGACGGCGTCGCGCGGCTGTGGGGCGGGGTGGTGGTACCGTCCAGGCGCGGCCAGGGGGTGTACCGGGCGGTGCTCGACGCAAGGCTGTCCTACGGGGTGACGCACGGGGCGACGATGGCCCTGGTCAAGGGCAACGTGGTCACGTCCGGCCCGATCCTGCGTAAGGCGGGCTTCACGTCCTTTGGCCAGGAGCCCGTCTACACCATCCCGCTCCGGTAGGCACGTCCGCGCCGCAACCTCTGCTGTCAGATCCAGCCCTTTGCGGGGCCGAGTATGCCCTGATACCACATGTGACCCAGCCAGTCCCCGTAAGGGATGACCACGCCCGTCATGATCGGGTAGAAGTACCCGAACAAAATCAAGACTCCCAGAACGTAGGCACCGGCGATCACTACTCCGGTCCCTCTGCGTTTCAGCGATGCGCCAGCCGGGCCGAGGATGAGGCCGAGGCAGAGCACGATGCAGACAATGAGGAACGGCTCGAACTCCAGGGCGTAGTAGAAGAACTTCGTCCGGGAGACGAACGGCAGCCAGGTGGCCCACCCGGCGGCGATGCAGAGCAAGGCCGATCCGGCTCGCCAGTCCCGTCGGGTCAGCCACCAGATGAGGCAGAACAAGATCACGGGAATGGATACCCACCAGATGGCCGGGTTCCCGATAGCCGTCACCGCGGACGCGTACGGTCCGACTGTCCCGGACGGCTCGGCGTGCAGCCCGGCCGCGTCCTTGTAGCTCACCCAGTAGAAGGCCACCGGCCGGCTCATGACGAACCAGTCCCAGGGCTGGGACATGTACGGATGCCCGGAGTTCAGGCCCACCCCGAACTTGAGTATCTCCTTGTGGTACTCATACAGCGAGTACAGCTGGGAGATGAGCGGGATGCCGACCCCGTGCTGCCTGGCGTAGTCGCGGTCGTAGCCGGTGCCGGAGACAATCCAGTTCATCCAGGTCAGCGCATACGTCACCAGCGGAATGACACCCAGGGTGAGCGGCAGCCACTTCCCGTCCCGCATCCAGGCACCCCGCCGGTACCCGTACAGACCGGCGGTACGGCGCGCGCCCAGGTCCCACGCGATGCACAGCCCGGCGAATGCGAAGACGTACCAGGCGGCGTATTGCTTGGACGCGCAGGCCAGGCCAAGCATGACCCCCGCGATGACCCGCCACTTCCTGATTCCCAGCGCCGGGCCGGCCGGGTCGCCTGGCTGCAGCACCACCAGTTCGGCCAGCTTCGCGCGGGATACATCCCGGTCGACGACCAGCGCGCCGAACGAGGCCAGCAGGAAGAACATCAGGAAGATGTCGAGGATGCCGGTGCGGCTGAGCACGAACTCCAGGCCGTCCAAGGACATCAGCAGCCCGGCGGTGCAGCCGAGCAGGGTAGAGCGGGTCAGCCGCCGGGCAACCCGGCACATGACCAGGATCGCCAGCGTGCCGACTACCGCCGAGGCGAACCGCCAGCCCAGCGTGGTCAGCCCGTACATCCACTCGCCCACGGCGATCAGCAGCTTGCCGACTTCGGGCTGGACCACGTATTCGCCGCAGCCGGTGCCGGAGCAGGCCTGGAACAGGTGGTCGCTGAAGTGTCCGGCGATGATCTGGTTGTTCACGTAGTTCGCCGGGGTCGCGGGATTGACCCAGTTCCACTCCACCCCGTGCCTCAGGATCGACCAGGCGTCCTTGGCGTAGTACGTCTCATCGAAGACGACCGAATCCGGGCTGGACAGCCGGATAAACCGCAGGACGCCCGCGAACACCGTGATGAGAAGCGGCCAGACCCAGCCCCAGATCCCGTCGTCGGGCAGCGGTGTCATCAGCCTGGCCCGTAGCTTCGCGATGCGATCGGCCGCGGTATCGTTGACCCGGTTCGCGTCGCCGAGTCCCGGGTCTACAGTCGACTGGCCGTCAGAAATAGCGCTCATCGCACGCCATGCTACGGGCGGGAACTTCGGCAGAATCCGGAATTGTTCAGACCCGCAGCTCCGCCTCCGCTGGGGTGCGGCTCCGGTGCCAGAAACCGAGCGCGACAAGAATCAGCACGATCGCGTCGGCCACCCAGGCGACGATGGCGGCGATCAGCGCGATCTGTCCCACTCCATTTCGCCGATCTCAGGACAAGGCAAGCCACCACGCGGTGTTCGCCGCGATGAGCGTGCCAAGGGTCGCGGGCGGGCTGCCGGTCAGGCCGGTGTTCGCCGTGGCGACACGGAAGTTAGCGGTCAGGCCCGCGTTGAGGAAGGCGCCGCCGATCTGGTTGTTGCCACGGGCGAAGTTCGGCAGCGTCGTGCAGGATCGTCCCCGCGCGCACCACCAGCTGGCTGACCCGGTAGTTGGCGGACGGGAAGAAGACGGCCGCGCCGATCCCGTTCGCGTAGTCGATCGCGGACTGGATCGAGGACGTGTCGTCGGTCTTGCCGTCGCCCTTGGCGCCAGAGTTGCTTACTGGAGATGTAGATGGTAAAAGCCCAGCTCAGATGGGGTGTAATAGCGGACAAAATGGCTGCGAATAGGTCAGCTATGGCGCGCTACCGTCTCGTCCCGGTCTGGCCGCGTTATCCGAAGAATTGCTTGCAATAGGCCGTTTCCGTGAAACCTGACTTGGCTCACGTTTGCGGATAAGTGGGTGGTGCGTCGCGCTGACCTGCTGGTTCTCGGGTTTTCGCGAGCGGATTTGCGCACTAACCTGACTTTTATCACCGGGTCGGGGCCCGCTCGGTTGTAGCGCTGTGAGCTGCAGGGTTGACGGTGGTGGTGGGCAGATTTGCGCACTAAACCGTGGCTCGTAGTCTCGTCTGGTGGCGTACGTCCGCTCCGTGAAGACTGCCTTACCGCACCATCCAGATCCGCGCCGACCACCACACCGTCACCGCCGAGGACCCGTTGCCACCGGGCCTGCGCGACGCCCTTGCGGGCACCAAGTGACTAACCAAGTTGAACTCGCAGAGAGCAGGCGGTGACGCCGGGTGGTTGCCGGGGTAGGACCGGGGCAAGCGGTATGCGCAACAGGGGCGGTGCACGCCCGCCGGGCAGCAGCGGCGGCGTGAGCGGCCGCGGCTGGAGGCATCCGGGAGGTTCGCCCGCGGGGACGATATCAGCGAGATCGCGCGGGACCTGCAGGTCACTTCATCGCGATCCCGGCCCGATCGCAGAACGCGAGACCGGAGCGGCATGCCTGGCGACTAAGGCGAGCGAGGCGACCATGGCCAGTGCAAGCGCACGAGAAGGACAGCCCGTTCACAGCAGGAAGATCGTGAGCTGGCTGTCGAAGGTGTTCGAGCTCAACCCCGCAGGGCTCAACTGGCCGCGGGCGGTGCTGTTCCTGGACGTCGCGCTGGTGCCGCTGGTCGTCTTCTGGGCGATCGGGTACGAGCAGTACCTGCTCAGCGCGCTGTTCGGTGCGCTGTGCGCGTGGCTGGCCGACCCGGGAGGCAGCTACGGGCAGCGCGCGTCGCGCATCGCCGTCTTCGCGCTGATCGGCGCGGGGCTGACCGCGCTGGGATTCGGCATCGGCGGGGACGCCTGGGGCTGGCTGGTGCTCGCGGCGTTCGCGGTCACGCTGGCGGGCGGCCTGGCGGTCACGTTCGGAGTGCACCGGTTCGTCGCGGCCCTGCTCCTCAACATCTGGTTCATCGTCGCCCTCGGGGTCGCGTTCAGCTTCCATCATCAATCCCGCATCACCAGCTACACCTGGGCTCAGGTGCTCGCCTGGACCGGGGGCGCGGCGCTGTGGATCGCGGCGACGTTCATCGAGTGGCTGATCCGCGGGCGCCAGGACCGGCCCCAGCCGATCGCGGAGATACCAGGCGACACTTCGCGGCGGACACTGACCCGGCCGGTGGTCATGTTCGCGGTGATCCGCGCCCTCGTCATCGCCGGCACCGTCGCGCTCGCGTTCGGACTGAACCTGTCGTACGGCTACTGGATGCCGATCGCAGCCATGATCGCGATGAAGCCGAGCCTGCAGCAGGCCACGCTCATCGCCGTGCAGCGCCTGGCCGGCACGCTGATCGGCGCCGTCGCAGCCGCGCTGCTGCTGCTGATACCCGCCAACGAACACGGACTCAGACTGCTCTCGATCACGATCGGACTCGAAGTGGTCGCGATCGTCCTGCTGATGCACGGGGTAGCGATCCGCTTCTGGAACTACGCGCTCTACACCGCGGCCATCGCGGCGGGAGTGCTGACCCTGATCGACCTTCCGCAGCCCACCAACTACAGCGCCGAGGGCTACCGGCTGCTGTGGACGCTGTGCGGCGTGGCGATCGGCGTACTCGTCATGCTCCTCGCCGGCCTGCTCGCCAAGCGCACCGCCAAAACGCCGCCGGGACGGCCCACGGGCGTTCCGGCGCAACGCAAGACGACAGCCGAGCAGGATCTGCCCAGCCCAAGCGGTCACGGAGCTAAGCCAGGTACGCCCGGCAGGGCGTGAACACTGAACCCTACGAGTTCATCATGGCTAACTGGTGCGCACTAAGTTGATAAGAGTCAGGGGTGGTGCGTCGCGCTGACCTGCTGGTTCTCGGGTTTTCGCGAGCGGATTTGCGCACTAACGATGGCCTGTGGAGTGGGCCGGTGCCGTAAGCGGACGCTACGGTTTGCGGGCTACAGCGGCGTAGACCGGGACAGCGCGCTCGAAGCGGGGATCGTCTGGGGCGGGTTGCCAGTCGGTGACCGGGACGAGCCCGGGCGGGACCAGCTCGAGGCCGGCCAGCAACGCGGTGAGCTGCGCGCGGGAGCGGAGCGTGACCGGCTGGCCGGACAACGCGTTCCACCTCTGCGTCGTCACGGCCATCGCCGGGTCCAGGTCGCTCGCCTGGTGGTAGAGCGCCACATGACTGCCGGCTGGCACGGCCCCGGCCAGCGTCAGCAGGATCTCGGCCGCTGCCGCGTCCTCGAGGACATACCCGAGCGTGGCCATCAGCAGGATCGCGACCGGCCGGCCGACGTCCAGGGTCTCGGCCGCGCCCGAGACGATCGCACGGGGATCGGTCACGTCCGCGTCCACGGCGGCCACCACGCCGTCGGGCGTGGACGTCAGCAGTGCCCGGGCGTGCGCCAGCACCATCGGGTCGCTGTCCACGTACACGACGCGGCACTTCGGCGCCAGCGACTGCGCGACCTCATGGGTATTGCCCGTCAGGGTCGCGCTGGTACCGATGGCGAGGAACTGCCTGATCCCGGCCTCGGCGACCAGATAGCGCACCGCGCGCTGGTGGAAGGCGCACGCCGCGGCAAAGCTGGTGCCGATGACCGGCGCGGCCGCGGTCAGCAACCGCACGGCCCGGCGGTCGGCCTCGAAGTTGTCCCGCCCGCCCACCAGGTAGTCAGCGACGCGGGCCGCGTTCGGGACCGAAGTGTCGATCAGCAGCGCCCTGGCGCGTCCCGTGGAATCCTGGAGCCAGTTGTCCGCCATCCGGAACCCCTCCCCCCTCCAGGTTACGCGGCTAGGGCGGTTCCATTTGGCGCCACCCTGGCGGCTGCAGTGGCTCCACCTGAGGGATCGGGTGGCGCCTTGAATTGGGCCCACCTGTCCTCCCTCGCTGTCTCAGCGTGGCCGACGCTCGCTCGCCGCAGGGCAAGGTCGTACGTCCTCGCTTCGCTACTGGTCAATCAGGAAATTCGTCCGCACCGTCGCCGCTGCCGCACCATTCAGATCCAGGCCGGCCAGCACGTCATCACCGCAGCCGACCCCATCCCCGACGACCTCCGATAAGCCCTCGACGCCATCAACCCCAGCTGACTTGCGCACTAAATTGAGCCAATTCAGCTCGTCCCGGCCTGGCCGCGTTATCCGAAGAATTGCTTGCAATAGGCCGTTTCCGTGAAAGGGCGGTTCCCCGGACCAATAGGAACGTGACCGTTAGATTAAGAAATCCTCGGGGAGTGGCGGTGCCATCATTCCTCATGCTGAATGTCATTCATGGCACGCGTTGTGCTACTCCGTTCTGAGGATCACGGCGGGCTGAGTGCGCCCGGCGGCTCTGGCGGGAATCGCCGCGATCGCGTTGGCGAGCAGGAGGACAGCGGGCACCGCGAGCAGCGTCAGCGGCGAGACGACCGGGGCGGGCACGATCGCGACCTGGCCGGCGAACAGGATCCAGGCCCAGCGGCCCGCCAGCAGCCCGAGCGGCACCCCGACGATCAGGCCGACCCCGACGAGTGCGGTCGCCTGCCAGGCCACCGTGGCCCGCACCTGCCGGGTCACGAACCCGAGCGTCTTGAGCACCGCCAGTTCCCTGCGCCGCCTGCGCACCGATGTCAGCAGCGTGTGCGCGATGATGCCCGAGGCGAGCACCATGAGCACGAAGGCGAGGACGAGCGGCAGGCCGCTGACGCCCGACAGGTCCCGCACCTCAGGCGGCGGGATGGATGACAGCACGCTGCCGGGGAACTGCCGCTTCAGGCTCGCCATGGCCACCGGACGCACCGGCTTGCGCAGCGCCACGAGGAACACGTTGCGTGGCGGCATTGACCCGCTCAGCGCGTCCGCGCCGCCAAGCGTCATCACCCCACCGCTGCCGAGTTGAGTCTGCTCGTTAGTGATCTCCGGCGACAGCACCACCTCTCCGGTGATGTGCAAGGCGACCGGCCCGTCCGGACCGTGGGCCGCCACGGTGTCTCCGATGCTCTTGCCGAGCGCCCGCAGTTCCCTGCCGCCGAGCGCGATCTCGTCCGGCGCGCTCGGGAGCCGGCCAGCCAGCACCGGCGGGACCACGTGGCCGGTGACGTTCTGCAGGCCCACGATGGTGACATCGTCCCGGCCGTCAAGCACCGCGTCGCCCATGGCCGTCACGGTGAACCCGGAGACGAATCGGTCCGCGCGCAGTCGCGGCACGGCCTGCGAGTAGACGTCAGCGGAGTGCGGGTTGCCCACCGTCACGTCCCAGTCCCAGCCGGCGACCGCCGGATCGCCAACGACGTGGGACACGCTGGAACCGAACACGAGCGCGGCGAGCACCGCAGCGAGCGCCGCCGCCATCCCGACAATGGCGGGGCGCACGGCAACGGCCGCCCTGCCGTGGCCTGGCTGGAATGCCAGCCGTATTCCCGACGCGGCGACCGGCGACAGCCAACGGCCGGTCAGCAACCCCGCCGTCCGCGCCGGACAGGCCCCCCTGAGAACCGCGAGTGCCCGCCCGCGCCGCGCGGGGTGCCGCGAGCGCCACCCGCCCGGCGAGCAGCAGCGCGAGCACGGCGGCACCGCCAAGCACGACCGCTGCGTCGAAGCTGAACCCGGGGGAGACCTCCGCCCGCCGTGCCAGCCCGATGGGCGTGAACACCGACAGTGCGTAGGCGCCGGGAACCGCGAGCGCCATCCCGGCCGCGGCGACAAGCGCGCCCGGTGCCAGGGCGGGGAACTCGCCCGCCGCGGCTTACGCCTGGCGGACGAGGCTCTGCCCCACGACCACGAGCACGGCGAGCGCCATGATGACGCCGAACACAAGGAGCGCGAGCGCCTCAAGCGTCGTTCCCCGCTGTGCGAAGGCTCCGGCGGCGGAGTTGTCGTCTCCGAGTTCGACCTGCGCGCCGCTGCCCGCGATGCGCTTCACCTGGGCCTCGAACGCCCCCAGGCCCGCCGTGCCGCGCGTGAGCTGGAACGATATCCCCGTGAAGTTCCCGACGGTCGCCGCGTACTTCTGGTAGAACGCCGCCGGCGCGAGGATGTCGCCCTGGCCGAAGTACGTCACGTCGGTGGGCGCGTCGAGAAGGTCGGTTAGGTCGGTGGGCAGCCTGACGATCCCGGTCACCAGGACATTGCCGACCGCCTTTGGCGGGACCGTGGTGCCGCTCAGCGCCTGCTGGGCCTGGTCCGGCGCGTACCCGGCCATCCCGATCACCGACCCGATGTGCGCGTGCAGTCCCTGGGCTGCCGACTCGTTGAGCGCCACCTCGTACGCGCGTGACTGCAGCGGGAACCGGCCCGCCAGGATGATCGCCCGCGATTGCGGTGTGCGGGTGATCGTCGCCTCCGTGATCACCTGGCTCTCCGGCGCCGTCCGTCCGTCGACGGACTCCGGGAAGGCCAGCATGAACGCGCCCTGCTGTGCGTAAGCGATGCCAGGCAGCGCGGCGATCTTGTCCATCGTGGCCGGGTCGGCCGCCACCTGTCCCTGGAACGGGCCCGCGTACTGCAGGAACCGGGTCACCGCCGTGTCGGTCCTGCGCGCGCCCGCCAGTGCGGCGAGCACCACTGCCCCCATCATGGCCGTGATCAGCGTCAGCACGGCAAGCCCGCGCCAGTCCCGCCGGAGCCCAGCACGAACGCACCACCACACCGGTCTCATCAGCGCCCACCCCTACCCGCACCCGCTAACAGTGCTGCGATTGTCCCGCCGCGGACGCCCCGCCGCGCGGGTGCTAGCACGACAACCCGCGGCGCGAGCGCGAGGCCACGTAGCGCGCGTGACCCCGGGGAACGCCATCCGAAATTCAGGACGGCTGCCAGCCGCGCGGCTTGCGCGCACCGCCCGCCAGGCCGGAACGGATGGTGCGTGACGCCTCGTACTCGGAAAGCCCGGCATGCACGGCCGCGCTGATCAGCCCGGTGATCACCGGGATCGGCGGCAGCAGCCCCGCGGCGACGAGCTGCCCGAGGCTGAACGCGGCGCGGTTGAGCGTGTCGTTGCGCGTGCCTGGCCGCGCCGCCGCGACCTGCTCAGTCTCCGCGCGCAGTGCCGCCATCGCGTAGGCCCTGCCCTGCGCGCGGTCGTCCTCGATGGGGAACCGCGGCATGGGCACCACGGGCGGCGCGTAATCGTCTCTGAGCAGCAAAGCAAGCCAGGACGGCAGCGGCGCGGGCGCCGGTTCGCCGCGCGCGGCATACGGCCTGCCGCCGATCCTGCTCCCCGCGCCGATCACGTACCCGCCGTCCGCGCGCACGTCGATGAGCGGCCCGAGCGACCCCGCGGAGTTCTTCACCCGGTCGGCTGGCGCGGTGAAGTACAGGTGGCAGCCGCCGGACGGCGTGTCGACCACGTACGTGCCCGCCGGGTACCGCTGCCTGTGCTGCCTGGCGAGCATCGACAGCATGTCCGCGCCGGACAGCGGGAACAGCGTGCCGTCGCCCGCGTCCTCCCAGGCCATGTCGGGCCGGGGCATGTCGAGGTCGATGACGGCGAGCCGCGACGGCCCGCAGGAGATCCCGATGTTGAACGGTGCGCGCGACCACCAGTCGCGGATCTGCGCCGGGGAGGTAGTGGCGATCTCCTGCCAGTTGCCACGCAACGCTGGCCGCTTCCCATCCGCCACACAAGGGAACACGTGCCAGCCGCGCTCGGCTGCGGCCAGCGCCGATCCGAGCAGTGCGCGGTCGGCGCGCGTCACGTCGGCGACGCTCACACTTAGGGTGTTCCTCGAAAACGTGATCGTCAACCGCGAAATGCCGCCCGAGAGGGCAAATAACGCGAAAAAGGTCAGTACGTCACGTCGGGGAACTGGTCGCGCGCCGCCTCGAGCTGCGCTGTCCACTCGCGCGGCCAGCCGAACGCGCGGGAAGCCTGACGAGACAGGTCCGCCCCGGCGGCGCCGCTGGTGAAGTGCACGTACTCGCCCCAGTTCATCCGCCGGTCATATGTACCGTCGGAATCAGACGGGAAGTGCGCGGCGAGTAGCCGGAAGAACCGGTCCATAACCGCCGCCTGCCCGCACTCTCGCCACAGCGGGAAGAACCAGTCGCGGAACCATCGCGTGCCCCGCCGCGGGAAGTCGTCCCGGTTGCCCATGAACTGCCGGTAGACACTCTTGGCGTGGCTGGTCATGCCAAGCGCGGTGTACACGTCATAGATGTAGAACTCGGCCCACTTGCTGTCGCCCCAGATCTCATAGGCGGGGGAGCCATGGCGCCCGTTGTTGGCACTCTCGACGGTGTGCCCGATCTCATGGCAGGGCAGTTCGGGCGCGAGCGTGTCGGATTGCCGCCAGCTGCCGAGCCCGCAGTCGCTGACGTTGTGATGATCGTGCACCGGGCTGACGTAGTACCCGGCGTGCCCGCCGCCGTGCCGCCCCGCGTGATGGATGGAGTAGATGCGCGCATCCGGCCCGAACGCCTCCCCGTACGTCGCCTTCGAGTACCGCCAGACCGCCCCGATGTACGCGGGCAGCCACCCGGCCTCGGCCGCCCGGACGTCCGGGTCCAGGTAGATCGCGCAGTCGTCGTCGCTGTAGGACAGCCGCAGCAGCTGCCGATGGTCGAACCAGTGCTCCTGCCAGGTCTCCGGCGGTCCATCCGCCCGCTGATCCTGGTCCGCCTCCGCCGGCTCCTCCGCCTGCTGATCCTGCTCCGCCTCGACCGGCTCCTCCGACGGCTCCGCCGCCTGCTGATCCTGCTCCGCCTCCACCTGCTCCTCCCGCCTCGCTGGGCTACCTCACCCAGGCTACTTCTCACGGACTCGTCCGGCTGCGGGCTTCGGCTCCCCGCCAGGGACACTAGCCTCATGCGGGTGACCGCCGACCCGACCGCCCTGCTCACACCGCAAGGCCGCGAGCTTCTCGCCCGCCTGGAAACCACCCGGGCAGGAAACCATCTCGCGCTCGCTGAGCGGCTGCGCCGCGAGTACCCGGCGGACCTGGTCGCCCTGGCGATGGCACAGCAAGAACTGCGCAGGACCGCGGAAGCCAAGTTCAGCCGCGCGCCGGACATGCTGTTCACCCGCGCCGGCTACGAGCAGTCGTCATCGGAAGCGATCGCCCGCTACCGAGCCGCCCGCCTCACCGCCGCCGACCTCGGTGAAAACATCCGCGTCGCGGATCTCTGCTGCGGCATCGGCGGCGACCTCATCGCCCTCGCATCAAGCACTCAGGTCGTCGCCGTTGACCGCGACGAGACGCACGCGCGCCTAGCCCTGCACAACGCCGCCGTCTACGGCGAGGCGGACCGCGTCACCGCGGTCGTCGCCGACGTCAGGGACGTGCCGCTGACCGGCATCGACGCGGTCTTCATCGACCCGGCCCGCCGCTCCGGCCCGGGCACCGCCTCGGCGGCCGGCGCAAAAAGGTTCCGCGCCGGCTTCTCCGAGCCCCCGCTCGGCTGGTGCGCACGGCTAACCGAGACGGTCCAGGCCGTCTGCGTCAAGGCGGCGCCCGGCATCCCTGAGGAACTGATCCCACCGGGCTGGGAGGCCGAGTTCATCGCGGAGGGCCGCGACCTCAAGGAGGCTGTCCTCTGGTCCCCGGCCCTAGCGGCCGCCCGGCCAGCCGCTTCGTCAGGGGCCGCGCGCGATCACCGGCCCGCCGCGCGCCGCGCCACCGTGCTCGCCGCGGCCTCCCCCGGACATCCGGCCCACGCCGGCACCCTTCTCCCGCACCCAGGCGACCCCGTCCCGCTGCGCGAACCGGGGGAGTACCTGCTCGACCCGAACCCGGCCGTCACCCGCGCCGGCCTGGTCGAGGACCTAGCGCGCGACCTCGCGGGCAACCCAGCCGGCGACATCGCCAAGATCGACCCGCAGATCGCGTTCCTCACCATGGACCGCCTGGTCGCCACCCCGTTCGCCCGCACCCTCCGCGTCCTGCACTCGGCCCCCTGGCACGAGAAGCAGTTCGCGAAGCGCCTGCGCGACCTCGGCATCGGCGCCGTCGACATCCGCCGCCGCGGCCTGGCGGGCGACGTCGACCAGATCCGCCGCCGCCTCAAGCTCTCCGGTAAAACCCGCGCCACGGTAGTAATCACCAGGGTTAACAACCAGCCCTGGGGCCTCATCTGCGCCGACCCGAGCTAACCGCGCCGCAGCAGGATTCCCTGCACGAACGCCGCCTGCCCCACGTGCTGCATGTCATCGTCCATCACCGAGACCAGCCGCACGCCGAGCGTCACGGGCGGCGTCCACCGCTTGTCAACGATCCGGTCCAGGTCGGCGTCGGACACCTGGGAGAGGAGCTTGATCGTCTGCGCGTGCACCGCCTCGTGGTACTCGCCGAGCAGTTCCGCCGACGCGGTAGCCTTCGCGAACTCGGCGACCTGCTCCGGCGTCTGCCCGTACCCGTGGTCCATGGTGGCGGCCGGCAGCCCGAACCGTCGCGCCCACCCGTCGGCCGACCACACCTGGGTCACGCCGAACGCGGCGGCCACGTGATCGTCCTGCACCCGGGTGAGGTGCCAGATCAGCCAGCTGACCGAGTTGGCCTCGGCGTCGAGCTGGCTGCTGAGCTGGGACGGAGTCAGCCCGTCGAGCACCTCGGCGACGTTCTCCCTGATCCGGCCGAACCCGTCGGCAAGCAAGTCCGCAGTAGTAGCCATGGGCCCCATTATTACGAGCAGAGCCGACAATCCAGCGGGAGAGGTCAAGGAAGAAGGTCAGGGAAGAAGGTTCAGGGAACCGGCCAGGCCGGCAGCGCACTCACGTCGGTCACGGTCTCGGGCAGCCGCCGCATGGAGGTGACCCGCCGTTCGGCGAACTTCGCCGGGTGCCCGGTGTGGTCGCGGTCGACCCAGACGGAGCGCAGCCCTATTCGCGCGGCGGGCAGCACGTCGTGCACCCAGCTGTTGGCCACGTGGATCCAGTTCTCCGACGTCGCCCCCGTCAGCTCGGCGAACCTGCGGAAGTGCCCGAGGTCCGGCTTGTACGACCGCACCTGCTCCGCCGTCACCACAACCTCAAACGGCGCGGGCAGCTTCTCAGCCGTCGCGGCGAACAGGTCGTCGTCGCAGTTGGTCAGGATGGCGAGCCGCCAGCCGAACGAAATGAGCGTGGAAAGCGCCTCCGCCACATCGTCGAATAGCGGCATCGACGGCCACGCCGCGACGAAGGCCGAGGTGTGGCCCTCGCCGACGGAGATCCCGGTCCGCCGTCCGGCCAGCACCAGCCCTTCGCTGAGCACCTCACGGTACGGCCGCCACGAGGGCATGGCCTCGAGCATCGACTCGGCCCGATGGTAGGCGGCGAGCAGGGCGCCTGCCCGAGGCCCCGCGACCGGTTCCAGCGCGCCGAGCATGCAGGAATTCCAGTCCGCGATCGTGCCGTAGCAATCGAAGGTCAGCCAACGGGTTCCGGGCATCAAACCTCCCTACTCGAACACCTGTAGCAGCCGATCTCTACAGTAACTGTTGTTAACTGTTTTTGAGTGATGAATTCGCATCGAATCCGCCAATGCCGCCCGTCACGGCTAACAGCGGCCGCGCGCGGGGCATGATCGTGAAGGGACGGACGAAGCAGCGAGGAGGCAGCCCGATGGCCGACGACGAGTTTCACTACTCCAGCGGATTCGGGAATGAATTCGTTACCGAGGCAGTCGCAGGCGCGCTGCCCGCCGGGCGGAACTCGCCGCAGCGTGCACCGCTCGGCCTGTACGCCGAGCAGCTCAGCGGTACCGCGTTCACCCAGCCGCGTGCGGTCAACCGCAGGACGTGGGTGTACCGGATCCTGCCGAGCGCGAAGCACCCCTCGTTCAGAAGAATCGAAAACAAGCAGCTGAGCGGGACACCGTTCGACGAGCTCGAACCGGACCCGAACCGGCTGCGCTGGGACCCGCTGCCGCTGCCGGCGGAAAACAACCCTAAAGATTTCATCGACGGCCTGTTCACGCTCGGCGGCAACGGCGACAGCAAGACGCGCGACGGCATGGCGATCCACCTGTACGCGGCCAACCAGTCCATGGTCGACCGGTACTTCGTCGACTCCGACGGCGAGCTGCTCTTCGTGCCGGAATTCGGCGCGCTCATCCTGCACACCGAACTCGGCCCGCTGCGCGTCGACCCGGGCGAGGTCGCCGTCGTTCCCCGCGGCATCCGGTTCCGCGTCGAGCTTCCCGAGGCGGACAGCGGATACGCGGTCGCCCGCGGCTACGTGTGCGAGAACTTCGGCGCCGCGTTCACCCTGCCCGAGCGCGGACCGATCGGCGCCAACGGCCTGGCCAACGAGCGGGACTTCCTCAGCCCGCACGCCGCCTTCGAGGAACGCAATCACCAGGTCCAGGTGGTGAACAAGTTCGGCGGCAACCTGTGGGCCGCGGACTACGATCACTCGCCGCTCGACGTGGTCGCCTGGCACGGCAGCTACGTGCCGTACAAGTACGACAGCGCGAACTTCATGGTGATCGGCACGATCAGCTTCGACCACCCGGACCCGTCGATCTTCACCGTGCTCACCAGCCCGAGCGACAGCCAGGGCCTCGCTAACGTGGACTTCGTGGTCTTCGCGCCGCGCTGGCTCGTCGGCGAGGACACCTTCCGCCCGCCGTGGTTCCACCGCAACATCATGTCCGAGTACATGGGCCTGGTCGCCGGACAGTACGACGCCAAGGCGGAGGGCTTCGTCCCCGGCGGTGGCTCGCTGCACAACACCTACGCGAGCCACGGTCCCGACGCGGACACCTACGCGCGGGCCTCGGCGCAGGAGCTGACCCCGCAGAAACTTGACGGAACCCTAGCGTTCATGTTCGAAAGCCGCTGGACGATCTTGCCCACCGCACAGGCGATGAGCGCGCCGTTCCGCCAGCGCGATTACGACGACGTCTGGTCTGGATTGCAGCGGAATTTCCGCTAAGTTACGGTCATGACTGGCTCCTATGTGACGGTCGGGTCCGGCGACCACCACGTCATCGCGCTGCATGGCTGGTTCGGCTCCGCCCTCGGCTGGGGCCACCTCGCCGACTACCTGAACACCGCGCAGTTCACCTACGTCTTTCCCGACCTGCGCGGCTACGGCTCCCGCCGCGACGAGCCAGGCGAGTTCACCATGGCCGAGGCCGCCACCGACGCGCTCGCACTCGCCGATGCCCTCGGCTGGGAGAAGTTCAGCCTGGTCGGCCACTCGATGAGCGGCGTGGCGATACAGCACGTGCTCGACCAGGCGCCGCACCGCGTGCGCCGCCTGGTGGGCGTGGCGCCGGTCCCGGCGAGCGGCCTGCCGCTCGGCGAGTCCGAGTGGTCACTGTTCGTCTCAGCAGCGGGGAGCCCGGCAAGCCGCGCGATGATCGTCAACTACGCGACGGGCAGCCGTCTCGTCCCCGGCTTCGTCGACGGCATCGTGCGGCACTCGCTCGACAACTCCGACGCCCAGGCGTTCGGCATCTATCTGCAGTCCTGGGCGCGCGCCGACCTCGTCGCGCGGATCAAGGGCAGCGAGGTCCCGGTCAAGGTGATCACCGGCGAGTACGACCCCACCCAGCCCGCCGAGTTCATGGAGCAGGCGTGGCTGCAGGTCTACCCGAACTCCGAGCTCGAGGTGCTCCGCGGCACCGGCCACTACCCGATGTTCGAGACCCCGGTCGCCCTCGCCATGTCCATCGAGGAATTCCTCTCTCGCGGCTGACTTCAAGAATCATCCATAACGGGTTCGGCTGCCTCTTTCCCCGCCACCATTTCTTTTCTGATCACCCGCGGCGGCGACTTCGACCCGGCCCCCGGCGGCTACCTCGACAACATTGTCGTCTACGCCCGCCTGACCGCCGCTCACCGGTGATATCTTCGCGTCAATCGCGCTGAAGGAGGGCCGCGTGAGCACCTTCGATCCGGATTCAGATCCTTCCTCTCCCGATTACGGCGCGGGCTCTGGTGGCGGCTGGCGCGGGGCACCGGGGGCAGGCGGCGGCCTGACCGGGCCGTACGGCCGGATACCCAACCTGCCTGGCATGCGTCGGCTGCGCCGGCCACGGGGCCGGTTCGGCTGTCTGGCGCTGCTGGTGCTTATCGTCATCGTGCTCGCCGTGACCTACATCGTGCCGAACCCGTGGGCCTTGCACATCGGCGGCCGGTTCACCCCCTCCGAGAGCTGGCAGGGCTTCGGCGCCGTCACGGCGAGCAATGGCGGTCACTACGAGCTCTACCTCGACCTGCGCGGCGGCCTGCTCAACGCCGGCGAGCACGGCCGTGCGAGCTGCAGCGGCACGGGATGCGACTCCCTCGCGGGCAGCGCGAAGCTGTGCGGCACGGCCGGCAAGACCTACACCTTCGCCATCAGCGGCGCGGTGCACTCCTGGTGGTCCACCGACGGCGCCGCCACCTCGGTGGACCTGACCGGCAGCCCGCTGGGCGACGGGATCGTGGTCGCCCTGCACGGCGCCTGGCACGGACCCGCCCTTGAGCTGCACAGCCCCGACAACTCATGGACCGAGGCCTTCACCCCGGCGGGGGCGATCCGCCCCGACATCTCCACCGCCAACATGGGCACGGCCACCACCACGATCAGGTACGGCTCCGAGAACGACTTCCAGTCCGCCTGCCGGCGGCTGGCCGCCTAACCCCGCCCGCCTCGCCCAGGCCGGCGGAAGTCAGCGCCGCTAGAAGTCCGCCACCCGCGGGATGACGTCGGCCCCGATGACCTCGAGCGGCGTCACGTCCCACACGTTCGCCACCGCCCCGATCGCGGCGTGGAAGCCGAGCCCGGCCAGCGCGCCGAGTTCGTCGATGATCCGCTGGGTGCCGCGCGACGTGTCGAACGGGTAATAGGCCGTCTTGTAGATGGTGTCGTAGTCGCGTCCCACCGCCTCGCAGTGCTGCCGCAGCACGTCGAGCTTGCGTGCCTCGTCCCGGCCGGCGAACAGGTTGCAGGCGTCGGCGTACTTGGCCACCAGGCGCAGCGTCTTCTTCTCACCGCCGCCGCCGATCATGATCGGCGGGTGCGGCCGGGACAGCGACTGCGGCGAGTTCAGCGGCCGCTCCAGGTTGTAGTACTTGCCCTGGTACGGCTTCTCGTCCCCGTGCCACATCTGCAGGCAGATCTGCAGCGTCTCCTCAAGCCGCTCGAACCGCTCGGCGACCGGCGGGAACGGGATGCCAAGGCCGCGCGACTCCTCCTCGTTCCACGCCGCGCCGATGCCGAGCCAGGCCCGCCCGTTCGACAGCACGTCAAGGGTGGTCACGATCTTGGCCAGGATGCCAGGCTCCCGGTAGATGGTCCCGGTGACCAGCGTGACAAGCGCCGCCCGCGACGTGCACGCCGCCAGGTACCCAAGCGTGGTGTACCCCTCGAGCATCTCCTTCTCGGCCGGCCCCACCGCGCCGATCTGGAAGAAGTGGTCCATGACCGCGATGTACTCAAACCCGGCCTCATCGGCGGTCCGCGCCACCCTGGCCAGCTCTCTCCCCAGCCTCTCCGGCCCCCGCGGCGTGCTGAAGTCCGGAATCTGCAGCCCGATTTTCATCCTCAACGACCTCCCTGTTCCACCCTTCCACCACCCTTTCACGTCGGCTACCCCCACGCCTCCAACCCGCCGCCAATTCCGCCGAGTTGGTTTCGCCGCCGTTCGGGATAATGATCATGGTCTTGCCTCTGCATGGCAGGCCGGACAGCGGATGGAGGTCACCGGGTGACGGTGCGCGCGGACCTGATCATCGTCGGGGCGGGACTGGCGGGCGCAGCGGCCGCCTGGCGCGCGTCGGGACGCGGCGCGAGCGTCGTGGTGCTCGAGCAGTTCGGCCCGGCACACCGGAACGGCAGTTCGCACGGGAGCGCGCGGATCTTCCGCCGCGCCTATCCGGACCCGCTGTACGTGCGGCTGACCGGCGAAGCGAAACAACAGTGGCACGCACTCGAGTGGGAGGCTGCCGACCATCTGCTGACCTTGACGGGCGGGATCGACTTCGGCGTCAAGCGAGACCCGGAACACCTGCACGCCGTGCTGACGGGAAACGGCGTGGCCGCGGAACTGCTACCCGCGCGAGAGGCCGCGCGCCGCTGGCCGCAGTTCGACTTCGCCGGTGCCGGCCCGGTGATGTTCCACGAAGACTGCGGCGTCCTCGACCCGGACCGCGCCATCGCGGCGATGCTGCGGGTGGCCGCCGCCAAGGGCGCGGACATCCGCTTCGACACCCCGGTCACCCGCCTCGAGCCAGGCGGCGACGGCGCGATCGTGCACACCGGCGGCGAGACGTTCACCGCCCCGGTCGCCGTCATCGCGGCCGGCGCCTGGATCGCGCCGCTGATGAGCGGCCTGGCGGAATTGCCGCCGCTGACCGTGACGCAGCAGCAGGTCTTCCACTTCGCACCACTCCGGCCAGCAGACGCATCGGCCGCCCAGTCAGCAGACCGATCGGCCGGCCGGCCAGCCGAGCAGCCGCCCGGCCAGCCGTGGCCGGTCTTCATCGTCCAGGACGAGGAAGACAACTGCTACGGCCTGCCCGGCGGCAGGGACGGTGAGGTGCCCGGCGCGATCAAGATTGGCGAGCACAGCCCTGGCACGATCACCACCGCGGCCGGCCGCGACTTCCGCGTCGACCCCGCGTCGCGCGACCGGGTGCGAGGCTTCGTGGCCAGGCGGGTGCCCGGCCTCGACGCGCGGCCCGTCAACGAGGTGACCTGCCTTTACACCTCGACCGATAACGAGGACTTCATCCTCGACCGGCCGGGCAGCGGCCCGTTCGTGATCGCCTCGCCCTGCTCGGGCCACGGCGCGAAGTTCGCGCCGCTGCTCGGCGAGATCATCGCGGGACTCGCCGCGGGCGAGCCCGCCGCCGAGCACCGCTTCACCCTGGCCGCCCACCTCGCCCGCTAGCCGCAGTGCCAACGTGCGAGGCGGCCTTTTTGATTACGGATGTACCGCTGCGCCGGCCAGAGCCGGCCTGAACGTACATTCTTGGCCGCGGACAGCGGCGGACGGCTAGGAGAGCCGCGTCGCCCGGATCACGCCGACCTGCTGACCGCCCCCGGTCACCTCGGCGGTGGCGAGCTCGACCGGCGGCTGGGCGCCGAGCATGGCAAGGATCGCGACAGAGACCGGAGTGCGGGCGCGCGCGTTCCCGTCGTCGATCTTTACCGCGGCCGCGGTCCCGTCCGGCAGCGCGAACGCGTCGACGCCCTCCGCGCCCCCCTTGAGCAGCAGCCCGGGGATAGCGGTCATCAGCTTGTTCTCGTCCCGCGTCGTCCCGCTCGTCCACTCGGGGAACTTCCGCATCGCGTCGGCGACCTTACGCTCAGGGGATCCGGGCTCCGCGAGCACCAGCGCGCGGAACGCACGGGCGAGACCGCCGAGCGTCAGCGCGAACAGCGGCGCGCCGCAGCCGTCAACGCCCACCGCCGCGATCGGCTCGCGGGCCAGTTCCTCGATGGTCCGCCGGATATGCACCTGCAGCGGGTGCTCCGGTGACCGGTAGGTTTCCGTCGGCCAGTCGTTGACGATGCAGGTGACGAGCATCGCCGCGTGCTTGCCCGAGCAGTTGTAAAGCACCCGCGACTCCGGCGCCACCCCGTCAGGTGTCTCCCTGATCAGCCGCCGCGCTGTCGCCTCGTCGATCGGCAGGGCTGGCGGGCACTGCAGGTCCTCGGCGGTCAGCCCGGCGGTGTCCAGGATGTCGTTGACGCCGCGCGCGTGGTAGTCCTCGCCGGAATGGCTGGCTGCGGCGAGGGCGAGCAGTTCCCCCTCGAGCGGCAGGCCCACCCGGAGCATCGCTGCGGCCTGCAGCGGCTTGTTGGCCGAGCGCGGATAGACCGGCGTGTTGGCGCTGCCCGCGGTGAAGGCGAAGAGGCCGTCGTGGGTGAGCGCAACGATGCTGCCGCGGTGCCGGGACTCGACGAACCCGGACCGGATCACCTCGGCGAGCACGGGGTTGGCTACCACGTCGCTCACCGACAACTGCTCCAAAGGGGTCACCCGAGACATTATGGCCGGTCGATGCGGTTCCGCCGCCCATATCGGGCGATAAGTGCCTCCAAGTCCGTTAACCGCCGATACGAAGCCGCCCGCATCGAGAACCGCATCGTGAACAACACCGCGAACAGCACCGCGGACCCGCCATTAGGCTGTGCTGTCATGCGAGCGGTAGCGCAACGGGTCACCCAGGCGAGCGTCACGGTAGACGGCCGTGTCATCGGAGCGATCGAAGAGCCCGGCCTTCTCGTCCTCGTCGGCGTCACCCACGACGACACGACGGACAAGGCGAAGAAGCTAGCGGCCAAGCTGTGGGGCCTTCGGGTACTCGACGGCGAGAAGTCCTGCTCGGACATCGGCGCGCCGCTGCTCGTGGTGAGCCAGTTCACCCTCTACGCGGAGACCGCCAAGGGCAGGCGACCCACCTGGAACAACGCGGCACCCGGCCCGGTCGCCGAGCCGATGGTGACGGCGGTGGTAACCGAGCTGAAAAACCTCGGCGCTCGCGTGGAGACCGGCGAGTTCGGCGCCGACATGAAGGTGGCCCTGGTCAACGACGGCCCCGTCACGATCATCATCGAGTTGTAAGCACGGCTCAGCCCGCGGAAACCTTCGCCTTGGTCAGTCCCGCGAGCACGCACTGCGGTTGCGCGGCGAGCGCTACCTGGTCCGCGTGCGCGAACGCGCTCCTGCAGAACGACTTGGCCTGATCGCCGCAGTAGTGCAGCACCCCGCCGCCGGTCGAGCTTGGCACGGTCACGCTCACGCACCCGTTGCCCGACGTGGCGTACTGATCATGGCTGACGGCGCTCCACGCGCCGACCGCCGCACAAGTCGCGACAACGATGGCGACGATGAGCCAGACGATGCGCTTGGCGCGCGGTGTGAGCGACAGCGCGCCCTCGATCTGGTCGGTGCCGAGGCGGGTCTTGCTGTACATCGCTGCTGCCCCATTCATAGTGGGCTCAGTGTAGGAACCCTCTGTTACAGGCAGATGTCGCGCGAGAGTCGCGCATGCCGAGGTGTACCGTCTGCGGTAGCGTGGCCCGCAACGGAGCGTGCTGCTCACAACACGGAGGTGACAGCCTTGGTTACCCGTGATACCCCTTGGCCGGATGGAACGCCCTGCTGGGTCGATCTCGGCACCGGCGACATCCCGAAGGCGGTCGGCTTCTACAGCAGCCTGTTCGGCTGGGACATCGAGCAGGGCGGCCCGGAAATGGGCGGCTACTCGATGGCCCGCCTTGAGGGCAGGAACGTGGCGGGCATCGGCCCGAATATGAGCAATCCGGACGCACCGAGCGCCTGGAGCACCTACTTCGCCTCGAGCGACGTCGACGCCACCGCGGTGAAGATCACCGGCGCGGGCGGCAAGGTGGTGATGGGCCCGATGGACGTCATGGACGTGGGCCGGATGCTGGTCGCCACCGACGTGACGGGTGCCGCCTTCGGCGCATGGCAGGCGCGCAACCACACCGGGGTCCAGGTCGCGAACGCGCCGAGCGCCTTCACCTGGAGCGAGCACATGAGCCGCGACTTCGAGGGCGCCAAGGCATTCTACGCCGCGGTATTCGGCTATGAGTACGGCGACATGTCGACCGAGGGCTTCAGCTACGCCACCCTGCTCATCAACGGCCAGCAGGTCGTCGGCGGCATCGGCGCCTACCCGGAGGAGACCGCGGGCCACGCCGCGTTCTGGGGCGTGTACTTCGGCACCGCGGACACCGACAAGTCCGTCGACCTCGCCACCGCCCACGGCGGCAGCGTCGTGCGCCCGGCGAGCGACAGCCCGTACGGCCGGATGGCCGTCGTCGCCGACGACCAGGGCGCAGTCTTCAGCCTAATCTCCACCCCCGCCGACGAATAAAGAAATCAAAACCCAAAACCCAAAACCCAAAACCAGCCCGACCCCGAACGGTTGCGGCAGCCTCCCAAAGCCCCGCGTTGCCTGGAGGCGTTGCGGCAGCCCCTGAACGGTTGCGGCAGCCCCCACGACGCATCGCGTAGCCCGGGGGCACTGCGGCAGCTCCCCGAGAGCCATATCCAGAGCCCTCCAAGACCCCGCTGGCGAGGTTACGGGGGCGACCGGGGTGTCTCAGCGCGCCTTCTGTCCGGCCCAGACGTTTTAACTGGGCCGGACAGACGAGCGCGCGTGGACACCCGTCGACCCGGGAACCGGGAACCGGAACTCAGCGGGGAAAGGCAACACCATCGAACAGCTTTCGCGCGGTGCGCACCACGCCGGACCTGACCACGGCCGGCGGGGACACGGACGTGTCCAGTTCCACCTCGACCTCGAGCGCGCCGCCCGGGTGCTCGACGGAAAGCCGCGGCCCGCCGCCGAGCACCGCGAGGTCGTGCCCGACCGCGCCAGGCTGCACGATCGCGGTGGCGACGCTGACCGCGCCGAGCACTCCGATGGACTCGTGCACCCGGACCGGGATGAACGTCCGCGTGCTGATCGTCCCGCCGTGCGCAGGCGGCGCGACCAGCGAGATCTTCGGCACGGTGGTGGCGCTCACGTCGCCGAGCCCCATCGCCTTGCCCGCCTCGAGCCGCAGCTCCTGCACCCGCTTGTTCAGTTCCTCGTCGCCCTCGAGCTCGGCGACCGTCTCATATCCGGTCACGCCGAGGCTGGCGGCGGCGACCACGACGACCGGCATCCCGTTGTCCACGCACGTCACCTCGACGCCGCCGAAGACATCGGTGAGGTTCCCCGTCGGGAACACGCCAGCCGCGGCGCCGGAGTCCTCGAAGTCGAGCACGATTCCCGCCGCTGTGCCCGGCACGCCGTCGATGGCCGTGTCCCCGTCGTAGCGCGGCAGGCCGCCGGGTGTGGGGAACGTCGCGGTGACGATCCCGTCGGTGTTCACCATCCGGATCCGCACCCGGGTCTGCTCACCCTGCGCGGCGACGAGGCCGCGCTCGACCGCGAAGGGCCCGATCCCGGCCAGGATGTTCCCGCAGTTCTGCTTGTCGGTGACGACCGGCTTGTCGACCATGACCTGGAGGAAGAGGTAGTCGACGTCGATCCCGGTGACCTCGGACCTGGACACGACCGCCACCTTGGAGGTCAGCGGGTGCGCGCCGCCCGTCCCGTCGATCTGCCGCGGGTCGGGCGACCCCATGACCCGCAGCAGCAGGTCGTCCCGCTCGGCCGGGTCGGCCGGCAGGTCCTCGGCCAGGAAGTACAGCCCCTTGGACGTGCCGCCGCGCATCTGCATGGCGCGAATGCCCCCATGCCAAGGGTCGCTGTAGCGGATGTCGCTCACGCCGCACCTCCTGTCTCCTGGTGCGGGTAGGCGAGGCCCGCACCCGTTCGGGATAACGATTTGCTCTTAGAGACCTTCACCGGAACGGCGCACATATTCGGCGTAGGAGATGTAGTCGACCTTCGCCAGCTTCGGGCGCAGGTTGTACATGTCGAGGCCGAGCACGCCGTCGGCGAGCTGCTTGCGGTTGGCGTCCTCCTTGGCGATCCTGGCCGCGGACGCGGTGACCGCCCTGGGCACGTCGAGCCTGGGCACCACGCACACGCCGTCGTCGTCGGCGACGATGGCGTCGCCCGGCCTGATGACCTGGCCGCCGAGCGTGACGGGCACGTTGACCGAGCCGGCCGTCTCCTTGACGGTGCCCTGCGCGGACACGTGCGCGGTCCAGGCGGGGAAGCCCATGTCGCGCAGTTCCTGGGTGTCGCGCAGGCCCGCGCCCATGATCAGGCCGCGGACGCCGCGGCTGACAAGCGAGGTGGCGAGCAGCTCGCCGAACGCGCCGTCGCTTGACGGCGACGTCGTGGTGATGACGATGATGTCGCCGGCCTTAGCCTGCTCGACGGCGGCGTGGATCATCAGGTTGTCACCTGGCCAGCACACCACGGTGAGCGCCGTGCCGGCGATCCGCGCACCCTGCTGGTTCGGCCGCAGCTGCGGGCCCAGGTAGCCGGTGCGGCCGATCGCCTCGTGCACGGTGGCGACGCCGTACTCCGCGAGCTTGCTCACCTCGGCCAGGTCGGCGCGGGGCGGGTCGGTGACGATAACGTTCAGCACGGTAGGTGTTCCCTTGATCAATCGAAGTTGCTGTCGACGAGCGCCCTGATGACGCTGGCCAGGTGCACCCGGACCGCGGCGTCGGCGTCGGCGGGGCGGTGGCCCGCGACGGCGTCGAGTATCGCCAGGTGCTCACCGAGCGACACGTCGGGACGGCCGGGCCGCAGCGCGAGCTGGAACTGGTGCCGCACCAGCTGGCCGTGCAGCCGGTCGAGCAGGCCGAGCGCCACCTTCTGCCCGGAGATGACGCCGACCCGGCGGTGCAGCTCCCTGTTGAGCTCGGAATACTTCAGCGGGTTCCGGTCGGCCACCGCGCGGCTCAGGTTCGCGGCGAGCTCGCGCAGCTGCGCCGCCTCCTCGTCGGTGATCCGCTCCGCGGCCTTGGCGGCGCACAGTGCCTCCAGGACCATGCGGCACTCGGTGATGGCCACGGCCTCCTCGGTGGAGATCACCCTGACCCGCGCGCCCCGGTTGGGAATCCGCTCGACGAGCCCCTCGGTGGTCAGGTCGAGCAGCGCGGCGCGCAGCGACTGCCGTGTCACCCCGAGCGTCCCGGCCAGCTCCTCCTCGACAAGGCGCTGGCCAGGGGCGACATCCCCGCTGAGTATCGCCTGCCGGAGGGCCGCGAAGGCGTGGGTACGCGCCGCCTCGCCCGCCCGCAGGCCGCCGGGCGTTTCTGCTGACATGCCTGGAACGCTACGAATACCGAACAACATTGTCAACAATCCGCCCGACCCCACCTTGCGTGCCTGGGCGGACACACAAACCCGGGCGCGGACTAATCAGTGCTGACCCCATTGCGCCACCGCCCGAACACGGAAACTTTCCGCCAGCGGGCCGGCGGCCGGTGTCGAGAAGCGCGGACCGGCCTCGTACCTCCTGCGAAGGCACCGAAACCGAGGATCCAGGAGGATCATCATGTCGACTACCACCGCTGCCGCGCAAGCGCCCGCCACGCCGCTCGCGTCTTTCCTTGCCCGCCGCTGTGTCTGGCAGGTCTGCTACCTGGCCGCCCTGCCGGCCGCCGTCCTCGTGGAGGTGTGGGGGCTCATCTCACGCGCCGCGGGCGTGCCGATGCGCGCCGCGGGCCTTGGCGCGCAGCACGCGTCCACAATCTACGTCGGCATGTTCGCGATGGGGACGATGGTCGTCACGTTCTGGTTCACGTTCGCCGTCATCGCGATCGCCCGGTTCGCGAAGAACCCAGGGCGCGCCTACCTCCGCACTGTGCTGCCGCTGCTCGCGCTCTCCCTCCTCGTCCCCTTCACCGCCGCGGACACGGCGCTTTCCACCAAGTTCACCCTCGCCGCCGCGCACCTGATGGCCGGCGCGATTATCATCCCGGTGGTCGCCTGGCGGATGGCGCGAGTCCGGTGACGCTCCGGCGTTTATTGAGCTGCGATCCGCGCGTGCGGCGTGACAGCATGACGGCCATGGGATGGCGGACGACCGGCGACGTGGCCGAGTTTCTGGCGGCGGCCGGCGATTACCTGCGGCGTGAGCGCGCGCGGAACACCGTCCCGCTGACGGTGTCCGAACAGATCCGGGTCAACCCCGCCAAGTACGCCCCGTCTCGCGATGACTCCGCGGCCGCGCCGCTGTTCGGCTGGCAGACGGGTCCCGGCGGCGAGGTCGCGGGCGCGTTCCTGCACACGCCGCCGTACCCGCTGCTGCTCACCGCCGTCACCGCGCACGCCGCCGAGGACCTGGCGGCGACCCTGGCCGGCCGCCCCCTCGCCGGGGTGAACGCCTACGCCGAGGCGGCGCAGGCGTTCGCCGCCCGGTGGTCCGACGCGACCGGGCAGCACTCCGCCGTGCACCGCAGGATGCGCCTGTACCGGCTGGACGAGCTCGCCTGGCCAGACCCGGCGCCCGACGGCGCGCCGCGCGCCGCCGACGACGGCGACGTGCCGCTGGTGAGCGACTGGTTCACCGCGTTCGCCTGGGAGGTGGGCGAGGCGGAGGGCGAGCAGGAGCGGTCAGCCGACGTCCGCGACAGGCTCAGCTATGGCGGCGTGCTCGTCTGGGAGGCGGACGGCGCCCCGGTCTCGATCGCCTGCGTCACGCGCCAGGTGGCCGGCATGATCCGGGTCGGCCCGGTCTACACCCCGCGGGAGGCCCGCGGCCACGGCTACGCGAGCGCGGTCACCGCCGCGGTCAGCGAACGCGCGCTGCGGGCGGGCGCCGAAGAGGTCCTGCTCTACACCGACCTGGCGAACCCGGTGTCCAATTCCATCTACCAGCGCATCGGCTACCGCCCGGTCGAAGACCGCGCCGTCCTGGGGTTTTCCGTCGGCTGACGGTCGTGCGTGCACGCTTGCCATCGCCCGCCGTGGATGCATACTTGAAGGCATTATGTAACCGATCGGGGACTTTTTCCGCTTCGTTAATAGGCTGTCCTCGTGTCCGCCCCGCTATCTACCTGGCCGCCCAGGAGCGCTCACGTGCCTCGATTTCCCTGACGGCCGTGCCAAAGACACCGCAGAAACGAGGGGCAGGCATGAACACAACGGGAAGCATGACCTGATGGGCTGGTACACCACCTCCAACCCGGACCGGTTCGCCGCGGCGGCTGGCGGTTACCTCAGGTCGCGGGCGGCAGAGAACACCCTGCTGTTGCCGGCCGCCGCGCCATCCGGCTGGCAGCAGCACCGGGCAGGACCGCAACTGGCCGGCGAGCAGCCCGGCCACCACGCTCATGGCCACTGGCCAGACGCCGCCTCGGCCGCCGAGCCGCTGTTCGGCTGGTGGGAGCCGCCGGACGGGGGCGAGCCGCGGGCTGCGTTCGTCCACGACCCGGCGTGGCCGCTGCTCATCTCAGGGCGTGCACCGGAGATGGCCGCCACCCTTGCCGCGACGCTGGCCAAGATGGGCAGGACGGTGAGCGGCGTCGACGCGCCCACCGAGGCGGCGGACGCGTTCGCGGCGGCGTGGAGCCAGCGGGCGGGCACCGCCGTCCGCATGCACAAGCACTGCCGCGTCTACCGGCTGGCGGCGACGCTGTCCGGCGAGCCGGCGGCGGCCCCAGGTCAGCCGGCGTCATCCGGCCAGCAGGCGACGCCCTGGCCGTCGCCGGAGACGCCGGGCCCGGCGGGCCGGCTCCGGGTCGCCACCGCCCAGGACCTGTCCCTGCTCGCCGACTGGCTCGCGGCCTTCTCCGCCGAGTCCGTCGAGCGCATCGGCTCGCCGCACGAGATGGCGGCCGACCTGATCGGCTATGGCGGCGCCATTTTCTGGGAGGTCGTACCGCGGCCGTCCAGGCGCTGGGACCCCACGCGCTCCCTGCCCTTCCCGCACCGGGACACCGGCCACCGGGACGCGGGGCACAAGGACGCGGGCAACCGGGACGCGGGCCACCGGGACGCGGGCAGCCATCGCGACGCGGGGCCGGCCGCCGAGCCCGCGCCACAGCCGGTCGCCCTCGCGACCCTGTCCCGGCCGGTGGCGGGCACCGTGCGGATCGTCGCGCTGTACACACCGCCGGAGCGCCGCCGGCACGGCTACGCAGCCGCGGTGACGATCGCCGTCGGCCGCGCGGTGCTGACCGGCACCCTCGTTCTCGGTGACACCGACGCACCCGGCGTCCCGAGCGGCCCCGCCGCCGGCCAGCCGCGGGCCAGCGTCCGCGAGATCGTGATGATCACCGACAGGAACCGCCCAGAGCACTGGGGCGGCCTGGCCGGCTACCAGCTTGTCGGCGAGCGCACCGTGCTCCGCTTCGGCCCGGCGACCGGCCCGGCGCCGCGACTGCGGACCACCGGCCCGATGCCCAGGATGCCCACGGGACCGCTGCCCCGCCTGCCAAGGCTCCGCCGCAGCTGGTAGCCGCCGGCGTCAGGAGGCGACCGGCTCCGCCAGCGTGACCTCCGCCGTCAGCTCGCCGCCCGGCACGTGCTCGAACGAGAACTCGCCGATGTTCCCCGCCGCCCGCAGGTCGGACTCGCTCGCGCGCACGACGGACTCCGACGGCCCGCGCACCACCACGGAGGACGCCTCGGCCCTGATGGACAGCTTCGCCGCCGTCTTGGCCTTGCGGACCTGCGCGAGCACCGCCCCCGCGGCCGCGAGCACCGCCGGGTCACCGGAAGCAGAGCCCGCCGATGTCCCGGCCGGCCACGCGGAAAGGTGCACGGAACCCTCCTGCCACCACGACCACGCCTCCTCCGTCACGAACGGCAGGAACGGCGCGAACAGCCGCAGCAGCACAGACAGCGCCTCGCGCAGCGCGGCGCGCGCCGAGTCGCCGGCCGCGCCGGGCCCGTATGCCCGCGCCTTGACCAGCTCCAGGTAGTCGTCGCAGAACATCCAGAAGAACCGCTCGATCGTCTCAAGCGCCCCGGCGTGGTCGTAGCCGGAAAGCGCCGCGGTCGCCTCCAGGGAAACCGTGCCGAGCGCGGCGAGCATCGACTGGTCGACGGGCTCGGTCACCTCGCCGACGGAACCCTCGAGCGACAGCACGAACTTGGACGCGTTGAGGATCTTGATCGCGAGCCGCCGCCCGACCTTGAGCTGCCCGGGGTCGAACGCGGTGTCCACCCCGTACCGCCCGCTGCCCGCCCAGTACCGGACCGCGTCCGAGCCGTACTGGTCGAGCAGGTCGGTCGGGACCACCACGTTGCCCTTGGACTTGGACATCTTCTTCCTGTCCGGGTCCAGGATCCAGCCGGAGATGGCCGCGTCCGACCAGGGCAGTGTGCCGAACTCCAGGTGCGCCCTGGTGATGCTGGAGAACAGCCAGGTCCTGATGATCTCGTGCGACTGCGGCCGCAGGTCCATCGGGAACACCCGGGAGAACAGGTCGCCGTCGGTGCCCCAGCGGCCGGCGATCAGCGGCGTCAGCGACGAGGTCGCCCAGGTGTCCATGACGTCCGGGTCGCCGATGAACCCGCCGGGCACGCCGCGCTGCGACTCGGCGTGCCCGGGCGCGGGCTCGGCGACCGGGTCGACGGGCAGCGCGGACTCGGCGGGCACGATCGGCGCCGCGTAGTCGGGCTCGCCCGCCGCGTCCAGCGGGTACCACACGGGGAACGGCACGCCGAAGAACCGCTGCCGCGAGATCAGCCAGTCGCCGGCCAGCCCCGCCACCCAGTTCTCGTACCGCACCCGCATGTGCGCCGGGTGCCAGTGCAGCTCCCGGCCCCGGTCAAGTAGTTCGGAACGGGTTCGTGCGTCGCGCCCCCCGTTCCTGATGTACCACTGGCCGGAGGTGACGATCTCGAGCGGCTTGTCGCCCTTCTCGTAGAACTTCACTGGCCGGGTGACGGGGCGTGGCTCGCCGTCCAGGTCGCCGCTTTCCCGCAGCAGCTCCGCCATCCGCGCACGCGCCGAGAACACGGTCTTGCCCGCGAGTTCCGCGTACGCGCCCGCGGGCACCCCGTCCGGGGGTGCGGGCAGCAGCCGTCCGTTCCGTCCGACGATCGCCCGGGTCGGCAGGTCGAGCTCGCGCCACCATGTCACGTCGGTCAGGTCGCCAAAGGTGCACACCATCGCGATGCCCGACCCCTTGTCCGGCTCGGCGAGCGGGTGCGCGAGCACCGGCACGGGCACGCCGAACACCGGCGTCGTCACCGCGGCGCCAAACAGCGGCTGGTACCGCTCGTCGTCCGGGTGCGCGACGAGCGCCACGCAGGCGGGCAGCAGTTCGGGCCGCGTCGTCTCGATCCACACCGGCGAGCCACCAGTGTCATCGAGGTCAGGCGCGTGGAAGGAGATCCGGTAGAACGCGCCGGGCGCGTCGCGGTCCTCGAGTTCCGCCTGGGCGACCGCGGTCTGGAACGACACGTCCCAGAGCGTCGGCGCCTCGGCGCGGTACGCCTCGCCGCGCGCCAGGTTGCGCAGGAACGCGGCTTGCGACACGCGCCTGCTGTCGTCGTTGATCGTGGTGTAGAGCAGTGACCAGTCCACCGAGAGCCCGAGCCGGCGCCATGTCTCCTCGAAGGCGCGCTCGTCGATCGCGGTGAGCCGCTCGCACAGCTCGATGAAGTTCCGCCGGGAAACAAGCACTTCCTGCTTGCCCGGCTGCTCAGGCGGTTCGAAGCCCGGGTCATAGGGCAGCGACGGGTCGCACCGCACCCCGTAGACGTTCTGTACCCGGCGCTCGGTGGGCAGCCCGTTGTCATCCCAGCCGATCGGATAGAACACTGCCTTGCCGGTCATCCGCCGGTACCTGGCCATGATGTCGGTGTGCGTGAAGGAGAACGCGTGCCCGACGTGCAGCGATCCGGACACGGTGAGCGGCGGGGTGTCGATCGCGAACACCTCGGACCGCGGCCGGGACCGGTCGAACCTGTATACCTGACCCTCTTCCCACCGTACGCTCCATACCGCCTCAAGTCCGTCGAGCACGGGCTTGTCTGGCATGGTGGCAGCGCGCGGCTGCGGGAAGGTATCGGTCATGTAGCAAGCCTAGTGCGCCCGCGTCAAGCCCCAGACGAATTAAGGCCCCGGGCAGATAAGGCCGGGACGGCCAGGGGACACCGGCGGCCCGGGAGCCTTATCTCAGAAAGCGTTCACCAGGACGGTGACGCCGTTCTCCCGGCTGCGGCGGGCGGCGGAGGCGGGGTGGCTGGAATGTCAGTGGGCCGTGGTTCCGTCGTGGGCATGCCGAGGAAACGCGAGGCGGGCGCCCCGAAGGTGGTGCTCCGCACTGCCCGGTGCGGGCTGCGCGTCACTCCCGCCCAGCGGGGGCGGCTGTTCGCGCTGCTGCGGTCGGCAGGCGACGTGTGGTGCTCCCCAGTCCCCCGCGGGACCGGGGCCACGCACCGTCGCGCGGGACGGAACCTGCCAGGCGCAGGACCCAACGCGCGGCGTGACCCCCGGCGCAGGCCCCCATCACGCCGCACCCCGGAGGCACCTGGCCGGCAGCGGCCCGCCCCTCGCCACCGGCGCTAAGGGAGTCGCTCACGGAAACCGCGAGGAGCACGCAAGCCTGAGACAACCCGTCAAGGACTTACGGGCAACTGCACTAGGCTCACTACGCAGACCAAGGCAACGCAGGAAGGCCACACTCGAACGTGACGAGCCAGAGCATCGAGACCAGCACAGCCCCGGCAAGCACCGCGTCGATCATCAAGCGGATCGCGGCCGAGCTGACCGTGCGCGACCACCAGGTCGCCGCGGCGGTCGACCTACTCGACGGCGGCGCGACGGTGCCGTTCATCGCCAGGTACCGCAAGGAGGCGACGGGCACCCTGGATGACGCGCAGCTGCGCACGCTGGAGGAGCGGCTGCGCTACCTGCGTGAGCTCGAGGAGCGGCGCACCGCGATCCTGGTCTCCATCGACGAGCAGGGCAAGCTCACCGACGAACTGCGGGCGCAGATTGGCGCGGCCGACACCAAGGCGCGCCTCGAGGACCTCTACCTGCCCTACAAGCCCAAGCGCCGCACCAAGGCGCAGATCGCCCGCGAGAACGGCCTTGAGCCGCTCGCCGAGCTGCTGCTGAGCGACCCGGCCACCGACCCGCGCGCGGCCGCGGAAGGCTTCCTCAACGAGAACGTCGCCGACGCGGCCGCCGCGCTCGACGGCGCCCGCGCGATCCTCGTCGAGCGCTTCGCCGAGGACGCCGACCTGATCGGGCAGCTCCGCGAGCGCATGTGGTCGCGGGGCAACCTGATCGCCAAGGTGCGCGAGGGCAAGGAAGCCGACGGCAGGAAGTACAGCGACTACTTCGACTTCGCCGAGCCGTTCGGCAGGCTGAAGGCGCATCGGGTGCTCGCCATGTTCCGCGCGGAGAAGGAGGAGGTGCTCGACCTCACCCTCGACCCGAGCGACGAGGGCTACGAGCCCACCGCCAGTGGCCTTTCCGCGTCCTACGAGCAGCCGGTCGCCGACAAGTTCGGCATCAGCGACGAGGGCCGCCCCGCCGACCGCTGGCTGTGCGACACGGTCCGCTGGGCCTGGCGCACCCGGATCCTCGTCCACCTCGGCATCGACCTGCGGATGCGGCTGTGGCAGGCCGCCGAGGCAGAGGCCGTCAACGTCTTCGCCGCCAACCTCAAGGACCTGCTGCTCGCCGCCCCGGCCGGCCAGCGCTCCACCATGGGCCTTGACCCGGGCTTCCGCACCGGCGTCAAGGTCGCCGTGGTCGACGCGACGGGCAAGGTCGTCGCGACCCACACGATCTACCCGCACGTGCCGCACCACAAGTGGGACGAGTCGCTGCACACCCTGGGCAAGCTGGCCAAAGACCACGACGTCGAGCTGATCGCGATCGGCAACGGCACCGCGAGCCGCGAGACCGACAAGCTGGCACTCGACCTGATCCAGGCCAGCCCGGAGCTCAACCTGACCAAGGTCGTCGTCTCCGAGGCGGGCGCGTCCGTCTACTCGGCGAGCGCGTACGCAAGCGGCGAGCTGCCCGACCTCGACGTGTCGCTGCGCGGCGCGGTGTCGATCGCGCGGCGGCTGCAGGACCCGCTGGCCGAGCTCGTCAAGATCGACCCGAAGTCCATCGGCGTCGGCCAGTACCAGCACGACGTCAGCGGCAGCAAGCTCGAGCGCTCGCTCGATGCCGTCGTCGAGGACGCGGTGAACGCGGTCGGCGTCGATGTCAACACCGCGAGCAGGCCGCTGCTCTCCCGGGTGTCCGGCATCACCGACTCCCTGGCGGGCGCGATCGTCGCGCACCGCGACGCCAACGGCGCGTTTGGCGCCCGCGAGCAGCTGCGGGCCGTGCCCAGGCTCGGCCCGAAGGCGTTCGAGCAGTGCGCGGGCTTCCTGCGCATCCGCGGCGGCGCCGACCCGCTCGATGCCTCTGGCGTGCACCCGGAGTCCTACCCGGTGGTCCGCCGCATCATGGACAAGACGCACACCGACGTGGCCACGCTTATCGGCAACGCGCAGACGCTGCGCAGCCTGAACCCGGCGGAGTTCACCGACGCGGCCTTCGGTCTCCCCACGGTCACCGACATCCTCAAGGAACTGGAGAAGCCGGGCCGCGACCCGCGCCCCGAGTTCCAGACCGCGACCTTCGCCGAGGGCGTGCACACCCTGGGCGATCTCGAGCCAGGCATGGTGCTGGAGGGCGTGGTCACCAACGTCGCCGCGTTCGGCGCGTTCGTCGACATCGGCGTGCATCAGGACGGCCTGGTGCACGTCTCCGCGATGAGCCAGAACTTCGTCGCCGACCCCCGCGATGTCGCCAAGTCCGGCGACGTGGTTCGGGTCAAGGTGCTGTCCGTCGACATCCCGCGCAACCGCATCTCGCTCACCATGCGCCTGCAGGACGAGGGCGAGGCCCATACTGGTGGCGGGAGTGCGGCCGGCGGCAGGTCCAACCGTGTCCCGCGCGAGTCATCAGGAACGGGTTCGGCCGACACGGCGAGCGACCGTGGCGCCAGGCCGGGTGGCGAGCGCCGCGGCGGCCCAGGCGGCGACCGCCGCTCCGCCGCCCGGCCGGGCGGCGACCGCCCCGCTGACAGGCCGGGCAGCGCGGGCGCCCAGGGCGGCGCGCCCGCTTCTGGTGAGCGTCGCGGCCCGCGCGACGGCGGCGGCCGGGGTCAGGGCCACAACCAGGGCCAGCGCGGCGGCGGCCCCGCTTCTGGCGAGCGTCACGGCAGCGGTCAGGCCGGCCAGGGCGACCGCAGGGGCGGCAACCCCGGCGACCGCGCTGGTGCCGGCGAGCGTCGTGGCGGCGCCCCAGGCCAGTCCGCTGACCGAAGGGGCAGGGGAGGCCAGCAGGGCAGCAGGCCCGCGCCCGCTGCCCCGGCCAACAGCGCGATGGCCGACGCGCTGCGCCGCGCCGGCCTGCTCAATGACAAGGACGGCGGCTCCGCCAAGCAGGACCGCCGCTCAGACCGCCCCTAACCCGCAGGCAAGTGGTGCATCGGCTCCGCCACGCGGAACCGGGGCTCCGGCCGCCCATGACGCGTGCCGGAGCGGTTGAATGTCCTCATGGCTGACATCGAGGACTTCGGACGGCTGGTCGCCGGCGATCACGGCCTGGTGACCGTATCGGCGCTGCGCGACGACGGCAGCATCTCGGCGACGGTGGTGAACGCCGGCGTGCTGCCGCATCCGGCCACCGGCGACGCCGTGGTCGGCATGGTGGTGCGCGGCGGCACGAAGAAGCTGGCCTACTGGCGCGAGCGCCCGTACGCGAACGTCGTCATCAGGGCCGGCTGGGTGTGGGCCGCTGTCGAGGGCCGGGTGGACCTGCTCGGCCCCGACGACCCGCGCGACGGCTTCGACGCGGAGCGGCTGCGGTTGCTGCTCCGGGAGATCTTCACCGCGGCGGGCGGCACGCACGACGACTTCGCGACCTATGACCGGGTGATGCGCGAAGAGCGCCGCACCGCCGTCTTCGTGCACCCCGACCGGGTCTACGGAAATCCGCAAAGATAGGTTCGCCCGGCGCCCGGCAGGGGTCGGTCTATGCTGCCAGCATGGCGATCGAGCGACGGAAGGTCAGCCTGGCAGACGGCCGGGACGTTGAGTTTCTTGTGACCGGCCCGGAGGGCGGCCTCACCCTCGTGGTGCACGCGGGCACGCCGTCTGGCCTGGTCCTGAACGCGAAGGTGCGGGAGGCGGCCATCGAGCGCGGCCTGCGCGTGCTGCAAGCGGCGCGGCCGGGCTACGAGGATTCCACGCCGCGACCCGGCCGCACGGTCGGCGACCTCATCCCCGACGTGGCCGCTGTCCTCGACGCGATCGGCGCGGGCGAATTCGTCGCGGTCGGCTTCTCCGGCGGTGGCCCGCACTCGCTCGGCTGCGCCGCGCTGCTCCCCGACCGCTGCCTGGCCGCCGCGTCGGTAGCGGGGGTCGCCCCGTACACGGCCGAGGGCCTGGACTTCCTCGCCGGGATGGGGCCGGAGAACATCGCGGAGTTCGGCAGCGCCGCGCGCGGGTGGGAAGCGCTGTCGGAGTACCTCGACAAGGAGGCAAGCGCGCTCGCCGGAGTCACCGGAGAGCAGATCGTCGCCGCGTTCGGCGGCCTCGTCTCCGACGCCGACAAGGCGGTGCTGACCGGCGAGTACGCCGACGACATGGCCGAGAGCCTGAACGGCGCGATCCGCAACGGCATCGCCGGATGGCGCGACGACGACCTGGCGTTCCTCGCCGACTGGGGATTCCCGCTCGCCGACCTCGGCGGCCGGGTGGCGATCTGGCAGGGCGACCAGGACAACATGGTCCCGTTCGCGCACGGCCGCTGGCTTGCCGCGCACCTTCCCGGCGCCCGCGTCCACCTGGAGCCGGGCGCGGGCCACCTCACGATGACGGTCACCGCCATCGGCGACATCCTCGACGACCTGCTGGACATGGCCGGCCGCCGCTGACCCAGGTGCGGCACGGATAACATCGGTAACGGACCTCTCCCCGTCGTCAAAGGAGCAGGTGTGCCCCTGCCGCCCACCCCGCCCGAGCCAACGCACGAGCCCGCCGCCCAGCCCAGTGCGGATCAGCCGAGCCCGGACCAGCCGCCGCAGGCCGCGTCTTCCGACGCGGCACCGGCGCCGGTGCCCGCCCTGCTCGCCATGGGAGGCGATCCCCCCGAGGTTCCGCAGCCCGGCGCGGGGACGCCGGACGAGTTCGGCAGGCTGTGGACGCCGCACAGGTTGGCCTACATCAAGGGCGAGGGCAAGCCGACCGGCCCGGGCGCGCACGAGGGCTGCCCGTTCTGCATCGCGCCGACGCTGAGCGACGAGGACGGCCTGATCGTCGCCCGCGGGGCCCTGGTCTACGCGATCATGAACCTCTACCCGTACAACAGCGGCCACGTGCTGATCTGCCCGTACCGGCACCTAGCCGACTACACGGAGCTGACCGGCGAGGAGACCGCCGAGTTCAGCGACTACACGGCGCGCGCGGTCACCGCGCTGCGCAAGGTATCGGGACCGCACGGCTTCAACATCGGGATGAATCTGGGCACGGTCGCCGGCGCGGGCATCGCCGCCCACCTGCACCAGCACGTGGTCCCTCGCTGGGGCGGCGACACGAACTTCATGCCGGTCGTCGGCCACACCCGTGTGCTGCCGCAACTCCTGGCCGACACCCGCAAGCTCCTAGCCGACGCCTGGCCCGAGCCCTAACCCGGCTCACCCCCCGCGACTCCCGCCCCCCTCACCGGGCCGCCGGGCTAAGACAACATGTACTGACTTTGGGGGAAAATCCCGCCCGATTTCGCATGTTTTGTTCCCTCAAAGTCAGTACATGTCTCCCGTACTACGGCCCGGACGTAAAACCGGGGAGTGGCCGGCGCAGCCACCCCCCGGGAGTTCTATCCGCTACGGTTTGGATTCGCCGGCCACCCTGGCGGCCAGGTGCGACGGCAGCGGCTCGTGACGCAGGTACCCGCGGGTGAACGAGCCTGTCCCGTGGGACACCGAACGCAGGTCGATCGAGTACCTGGTCATCTCGAGCTCGGGCACCTCGGCCCTGATCAGCGTCCGCCCGATGCCGACCGCCTCGGTCCCGATCACTCGCCCGCGCCGTCCCGACAGGTCGGACATGATGGCGCCGACATAGTCGTCGGGCACCAGGATGGACACCTCGTCGACCGGCTCGAGCAGCATCGGCGCCGCTTTCTCGCAGGCGTCGCGTAGCGCCGCGCGTCCCGCCTTCTGGAACGCCATGTCCGAGGAGTCGACCGGGTGCGCCTTACCGTCGAACAATGTGACCCGCACATTGGTCATCGGGTAGCCGGCCAGCACCCCGGCCTCCATCTGAGACCTGACGCCCTTCTCTACCGACGGGATGAACTGCCGCGGCACCACGCCGCCGACGATCTTGTCGACGAACACGAAGCCGTCGCCCTCGCCTGGCGGCAGCGGCTCGACCTCGATGTGGCAGATGCCGTACTCGCCGTGCCCGCCGGTCTGCTTCACGTTCCGCCCGAGCCCGCGGGCGGCGAGCGACACGGTTTCGCGCAGCGGCACCCGCAGCGGCGTGGTATCCACCGCCACCCCGTATCGCGAGGACAGCCGGTCGAGCAGCACGTCGGCGTGGGCCTCGCCCATGCACCACAGTACGAGTTGGTGCGTCTCCGCGTTGATCTCCAGGCGCATCGTCGGGTCCTCCGCGACCAGCCGGGCGAGGGCCGCGGACAGCTTGTCCTCGTCCGCCTTGGACCTGGCTACGATCGCCACCGGAAGCAGCGGCTCGGGCATCGACCACGGCTCCATCAGCAGCGGCTGCTCACGCGAGGAGAGCGTGTCGCCTGTCTCCGCGGTGGACAGCTTCGCCACAGCGCAGACGGTGCCTGCCGGGCAGGCCTGCATGGGCCGCTGCTGTTTGCCGAGCGGCGAGGTCAGCGCACCCACCCGTTCGTCGTCGTCATGGTCCGGGTGGCCGCGCTCGGCCCGCCCGTGCCCGGAGACGTGCACCGACATGTCCGGCCGCAGCGTGCCGGAGAAGACGCGGACAAGGGAGATCCGCCCGACGTACGGATCGGAGGTGGTCTTCACCACCTCGGCGAGCAGCGGGCCGTCAGGATCGCAGGTCAGTCCGGTGACGGGCTTGCCGGAGTCGGCGGACACGACGGGCGGCAGCGGGTGCTCGAGCGGCGAAGGGAATGCCTGCGTGACGATCTCGAGCAGCTCCGCCAGGCCGATGCCGTGCGTCGCGGCGGCGGCGAGCACCGGGTAGAACGACCCGCGGGCCACGGCGGTCTCCAGGTCGGAGATGAGCACGTCCACCGGCACCGTCTCGCCGGACAGGTAGCGCTCCATCAGCGTCTCGTCTTCGCTCTCGGTGATGATCCCCTCGATGAGCGAGTCCCGGGCCGGCCCCATCAGTTCCGCGTCGGCCTCGGACACGGCCGATGCCTCCCGCTTGCCGGACGAGTAGTCGTAGAACGTCTCGGACAGCAGCCCGATCAGCCCGCTCACGCCGGTACCGTCCGGACCGGCTACCGGCAGGTAGAGGGGGAGTACGCCCTCGCCGAAGGCCCCCTGGCACTCGGCGAGCACCGTGGCGAAGTCCGCGCGCCCGTGGTCGACCTTGGTGACGACGACCGCGCGGGGCATGCTCACCGCGGCGCATTCCTCCCACAGCAGCCGCGTGACCCCGTCGATCCCGTCGGTGGCGGATACCACGAAGAGCGCGCAGTCCGCCGCGCGCAGGCCCGCCCGCAGGTCACCGGTGAAGTCCGCGTACCCGGGCGTGTCCAGCATGTGCACGGTCACCCCGTCGGAGGTGAACGGCGTCAGGGCCAGGTTGACCGATCGTTTCTGCTTTATCTCAATCTCGTCGAAGTCGCTCGTCGTGGTGCCCTCTTCGACCCGTCCCGCCCGGGCGATGGTGCCCGTGTGCAGGAGCAGCGCCTCGGCAAGCGTCGTCTTACCGCTCCCGGAATGGCCAACCAGTGCGACATTGCGCATTCGCGCCGCCTGATCGGCCCCCGATACCCTGCCCGCGCCTGCCGGTCCTATGCCTCCTGAGCTGCCTGCGTCCGTCACTCTCGTCGCCTCCTCGCGCTCGATGAGCTTCCGTATGCTCAGCGTGGCCCTGGTGGCCCGGTTACCACAAGACCCCCTCACGGAATACGAGAGATGGCGTCGAAATGACAACGAAAGAGCAGCGGCCTAAACCGGCTGACTTGGCGGTCACTGGGCCGGATCGCTGATGGTGACTACCACGCCGACGTCGCCGTAAGGGAACTTTCCCTTGCCGATGTGGCCCAGCGTGTTGAAGAACTTGGACATCGGCACCATCACGCCGTACTTCGCGCGGACCCGTTGCTGTATCGCGTCAAAGTCGGCGCCGGACGTTACCAGCTCCACCGTGCCGTCCGCTGCCCGTGATCCGGCCTTGACCCGGCCGCGGGCATCCGACGCCTGGAGCATGATCCGCGGATTATTGCGCAGGCGCTTGTATTTGCCTGATTTCGATGATGTCCAGAACCCGACGCGGTCTCCGTCGAGCGCGACTATCCAGGTTGGCGTCGGAACGGGCGTCCCCGACCTGCGGAAGGTCGTCGTAGCGACGTACTTCTCATCACTGATCCCCATGGACCGATGGTAGGGACGTGACCACTCTCGCGACAGCCATCAAGCAAGATGTCATCCGCAGGCTGTGGCCACCGGGACGCGGGGGGCGGTCCGCCTCGCAGGGAACGTCGCATTAAGATTCTTTCCGGCCATGCTGAACTTTCTCCGTCCCTTCTTCGCCCGCCTGTTCAGTCCACTGATTCAGGCGCTCGCCCGCACGCCGGTCACCCCGAACATGATCACCGTCGGAGGGACCCTTGGCGTGGCCGCGGCGTGCCTTGGCATGTTCCCGATCGGCTGGCTGTTCCCCGGCGCCGCGACCGCGACCGTGTTCATCTTCACCGACATGCTCGACGGCCAGCTCGCCAGGATCAAGGGCGACTCCGGGCCGTTCGGCGCGTTCCTCGACTCGACGATGGACCGGCTCGGCGACGCGGCCATCTTCGGCGGCATCACCATCTGGTTCATGCGGTCCGATCATCTGCTCGCCGTGGTCAGCCTGTTCTGCCTGGCCTGCGGGATGAGCGTGTCCTACGTCAAGGCCCGCGCCGAAGGTCTCGGCCTCAACGCCAACGTCGGCCTCATCGAGCGTCCGGAACGGGTGCTTATCGGCCTCACCGCCATCGGCCTTTCCGGCCTCGGCATCCCCTACGTGCTGCCGATCGGCATGTGGGCGGTGGCCGCGGGGTCCGCGATCACCCTGGGCCAGCGGATACGCTGCGTCTCCCAGGACGCCAAGGCCAAGAGGGCGGCCCAGCCCGCGGAAAACGCCTCCTCAGCGGCCATCTCCTCAGCGGCCCCCTCCTCAGCGGTACTGCCGCCGGCCGACGACCCTGCCCCGGCGCAGTCAAAGGACGTGTGATGGGATCTCTGCAGGACCGCCTGGTGAGCGCGGCTTTCGGCGCGGGCTGGAGCCTGGTGTGCCGCCTGCCCGAGTCGACGGCGCGCTGGCTGTTCGAGACCGGGGCCGACATCGCCTGGCGCAGGCAGGGGCCTGGCGTGCTCACCCTCGAGGGCAACCTCGTCCGGGTGCTGCGTGCGGAGTCCGCCGACGGGGAGGTCGACGGCAAGGAACTGCGTTCGCTGTCGCGCGCGGTTATGCGCTCATACGCGCGCTATTACCTGGAGACCTTCCGGCTGCAGATCATCCCGGACGAGCGGATCCTGTCCGGCATGCACGTGAACATGGAGCAGCTCGACCTGACACTGGAGTACATGAGGAACGGCCGCGGCGTCATCTACGCGCTGCCGCACCAGGGCGACTTCGAGCAGGCGGGCCGGTGGGTTGTGCTGGCTGGAGCCGGCTCGTTCACCACGATCGCCGAGCGGCTCGAGCCGGAGGCGGTGTTCCAGATGTACCTGAACTTCCGCCAGGGCCTCGGCATGGAAGTGTTGCCGACCACGGGCGGCCCGCACCCGTTCGGCGTGGTGGCACAGCGGCTGCGGGCGGGAAAGCTCGCCTGCATCGTCGCCGACAGAGACCTGTCGGATACCGGCGTCGAGGTGGACTTCTTCGGCGAGAAGGCGCTGTTCCCCGCCGGTCCGGCGGCGCTAGCCATCCAGACAGGCGCCGCGCTGATGCCGGTGTCCTGCTGGTTCGTCGGCGAGGACCAGTGGGGCGCGCACATCTACGACGAGATCCCGGTCCCCGCCGAGGGCGATCGCAAGCAGAAGGCCGCCGTGATGACCCAGGCCATGGCGCGGGCCTTCGAGCAGGGGATCAGGGAGCATCCGGAAGACTGGCACATGCTCCAGAAGCTTTTCGTCGCCGATCTCGACCCCGAGCGGCTCGGGCGCAGCCGCACCCGCGGCGTGAACGGCAACGGCCGCAACGGTAACGGCAACGGCGACAGCAACGGCGACGGCGACGGTGGGGCTGCGAGCGAGGCGAGCACGGCTCGCGGTGCGTCCTGATGGGCTCACCGGAGACGGTGCCGCTGCGGATAGGCATTGCCTGTCCCTACTCCTGGGACGTGCCTGGCGGCGTGCAGCAGCACATCAGGGACCTGGCCGAGGCGCTGATCGAGCTCGGCCACGAGGTCTCGGTGATCGCGCCAGCGGACGAGGACCGGCCGTTGCCGCCCTACGTGGTCCCCGCCGGCAAGGCGATGCCCGTCCCGTACAACGGCTCGGTGGCCAGGCTCGCGTTCGGCCCGCTGTCGGCGAACCGGGTCCGCCGCTGGCTGCGCGACGGCGCCTTCGACGTGCTGCACGTGCACGAGCCCTCCGTGCCCTCCCTGTCGCTGCTGGCCTGCTGGGTGGCATCGGGACCGATCGTCGCCACGGTGCACACCGCGATGCGCAAATCCCGGTGGCTGCTCGCGAGCCAGCCCGTGCTTCGCTCCGCGCTTGAGAAGATCGACGGGCGGATCGCGGTGTCCGAGGCGGCGCGGTCGACCTTCGTCGAGCACCTGGGCGGCGACGCGGTGCTGATACCGAACGGGGTCGCGACCCGCCGCTACCGGCACGCCGAGCCCTTCGACGGCTGGCCGGGCACCGGCGGCGCCATCGGCTTCCTCGGCCGCATGGAGGAGTCGCGCAAGGGCCTGGCGATCCTGCTGCAGGCCTTCGAACTCCTCGCCGCCGACCGGCCGGGACTGCGGCTGCTCATCGCCGGCAACGGTGACATCGACGAGCAGCGCGAACGGCTTCCCGAGGAGCTCCGCGACCGCGCGGTGTTCCTCGGCGAGGTGTCCGAGGACGACAAGGTCCGCCTGTTGCACTCCGTCGACGTCTTCTGCTCGCCGAACACCGGCGGCGAGTCCTTCGGCATCGTCACCGCGGAGGCGATGGCGGCGGGCGTGCCGATCGTGGCGAGCGACATCCCCGCGTTCCGCGACGTGCTGCGCGACGGACGCGCGGGCGAACTGTTCGCCACCGGCGACGCCGACGACCTCGCCAAGGCGGCCGGCCGCCTGCTCGACGACCCGGCCCGGCGCGCCGAGCTGTCCGTCGCCGCGCTCGACGCGGTGGCCGACTACGACTGGGGCATCGTCGCGGGCAACGTTGTCAGCGTCTACGAGACCGTCGTACTCGGCCGCACCACGGTAGGCATCGCCCAGTGAGGGGGCCCCAGTGACCTGGACCATCATCGTCCTCGCCATCCTCGCCCTGGTGCTGTGGAGCTTCTACATCTCCTGGCGGGCCAGCCGCCTCGACCGGCTGCACAACCGGGTGGAGGCAGCACGCACCGCGCTCGACCTCGCCCTGGTCAGGCGCGCCTCGGCGGCCTCTGACCTCGCCTCGTCTGGACTGGTCGACCCGGCCACATCGCTGCTGCTCGCCGACGCGGTGCGCCGGGCAAGGCTGGCCAACCCCGCCGAGCGCGACCTGGCGGAGAGCGACCTGACCCGGGCGCTGCGCGCAACCCTCGGCGAGCAGCGCGACAGCGCCGAACTCGAGGACGGCTCGCCCGGCGCGGGCGATCGCGCTCCCGGCCACCGCGACGGCACGCGCGACGGCACGGCGGCCATGGCAGCCACGGCGGCGGCCGCCGCGGGCGCCGCCGCCCGGCAGGGCGCCGGCACCGCGGCCGGCGCCGCTCAGCCGGGCGCCATGGCGGCGAGCGCGGGGCCGGTGCGTGCCATACCGCAGGAGGACGGCCCTCCGGAGGAGGAAGGCGCCGAGGAGCTGTTCGACGAGGTGGAGAAGGCCGCGCGCCAGGTCTTCATCGCCCGCAAGTTCTACAACGATGTCGCCGGCCGCACCATCGACGCCCGCCGCCGCCCGCTCGCCCGCGTGCTCCGGCTGTCCGGTAGCGCGAAGCAGCCCGAGTTCTTCGACATGGACGACACACTCACCGACGGCGACGGATAACCACCGCCACTCATAACGGGTTCCTGCGCTGCCACGAGGGTACGGGGCTCGCCCCCCTGGGCGTGCACGTGTGCTTGGCGCCCGATCCGGTGGCGGTTTGCCGTCGGGCGCCCCAAGCACACGAGCCAATTTCCCAATTGGCTCGCGCTGGTCCTGGCGCGCAGCCTGCGGCGTTGTAACGGCATACCATGGAGAGGATCAAGCCGTCCGCGCCACCGCGCGACGCTCGCGAGCGTCGCCGCTGACCGTGGCGAGCGGACGTGCATCCCGTACCAGGAGGTTCACAGTGTCCACCGCCGACGTCCAGACTGACGGCACGACCACCGGCTCCCAGCCCGCAACGGGCACCGCGCGGGTCAAGCGCGGCATGGCGGAGATGCTCAAGGGCGGCGTGATCATGGACGTGGTGACGCCGGAGCAGGCCAAGATAGCCGAGGACGCCGGCGCCGTCGCGGTGATGGCGCTCGAGCGGGTCCCCGCGGACATCCGCGCCCAGGGCGGCATCGCCCGGATGAGCGACCCGGACATGATCGAGGGCATCATCGGCGCCGTGTCCATCCCCGTCATGGCCAAGGCCAGGATCGGCCACTTCGTCGAGGCCCAGGTGCTGCAGTCCCTCGGCGTCGACTACATCGACGAGTCCGAGGTGCTCACCCCCGCCGACGAGGCGCACCATATCGACAAGTGGAAGTTCACCGTGCCCTTCGTCTGCGGCGCGACCAACCTGGGCGAGGCGCTGCGCCGGATCGCCGAGGGCGCCGCGATGATCCGTTCCAAGGGCGAGGCGGGCACCGGCAACGTGGTCGAGGCCACGAGGCACATGCGCTCGCTGAGCCAGGGCATCCGCCGCCTGCAGGGCCTGCCCCCCGAGGAGCTGTTCACCGCTGCCAAGGAACTCCAGGCGCCGTATGAGCTTGTCGCCGAGGTGGCCAAGGCAGGCAAGCTGCCCGTCGTCCTGTTCACCGCGGGCGGCATCGCCACCCCGGCCGACGCGGCGATGATGATGCAGCTCGGTGCCGAGGGCGTCTTCGTCGGCTCCGGAATCTTCAAGTCGGGCGACCCGGCCAAGCGCGCCGCCGCCATCGTCAAGGCGACCACGTTCCACGACGACCCCGACGTCATCGCCAAGGTCTCCCGCGGCCTCGGCGAGGCGATGGTGGGCATCAACATCGACACGCTGCCCGCCGACCAGCACTACGCCTCCCGCGGCTGGTAAGGCGTTCGCCCTTACCCGATCGTGGACCATCCGCGGCGCATGTCGCCGCAGGTGGTCCACGCTCATTCCACGGGAAGATGCCGCGCGGATAGCGTGTTATAACAACCAAATCCTCTGCACCGGGCGGCGCTGACGCGCGCCCTCGGTGCAGCGGCTATGGGGAGGAATCCGACTTGCCGGTCATTGGTGTACTCGCCCTGCAGGGCGATGTCCGGGAGCACATGCGGGCGCTCGGTGAGGCGGGCGCGACCGCCACGCCGGTCCGCCGCCTGGCCGAGATCGAGGCCGTGGACGGCCTGGTCATCCCCGGCGGTGAGTCGACCACGCTGTGGAAGCTCGCCACCGCGTTCGAGCTGATGGACCCGCTGCGCAAGCTGATCGCCAGCGGCATGCCCGCCTTCGGCTCCTGCGCGGGCCTGATCATGCTCGCCGACCGCCTCGTGGACGGGGCCGAGGGCCAGCAGACGTTCGGCGGCATCGACATGACCGCCCGCCGCAACGCCTTCGGCCGACAGGTGGACTCCTTCGAGCGCGAGGTCACCCTCCGCCTCAACGGCGAGGACAGCGGGGACGGCCAGGACAGCGGGGACGGCGAGCACGGCACGCCATTCCACGCGGTATTCATCCGCGCGCCCTGGGTGGAACGCGCGGGAGCGGAAGTAACCGTCCTCGGCGAGGATAACGGTAGGATCGTCGCCGTCCGGCAGGGCTCGCTTCTCGCGACGGCTTTCCACCCGGAGTTGACCCCGGACACGCGGATCCACGAGTTTTTCGTCAAGATGGTGAAGGGAACGTCATGAGCGGCCACTCCAAATGGGCCACCACCAAGCATAAGAAGGCGGTGGTCGACGCTAAGCGCGGCAAGCTGTTCGCCAAGCTGATCAAGAACGTCGAGGTGGCCGCCCGCACTGGTGGCGGCGACCCGGCCGGCAATCCGACGCTCTATGACGCGATCCAGAAGGCCAAGAAGTCGTCGGTTCCCAACGACAACATCGACCGCGCGGTCAAGCGCGGCTCCGGCCAGGAGGCCGGCGGCGCGCAGTACGAGAACATCACCTACGAGGGCTACGGTCCCGGCGGCGTCGCGGTGCTGGTGGAGTGCCTGACCGACAACCGCAATCGCGCCGCCTCCGACGTGCGCGTCGCGTTCACCCGCAACGGCGGCCGGATGGCCGACCCGGGCTCGGTCTCGTACCTGTTCAACCGCAAGGGCGTCATCATCGTCAGCAAGACGAAGGACATGGCCGAGGACGACGTCCTGCTCGCGGTTCTCGACGCGGGCGCGGAAGAGGTCAATGACCTCGGCGAGAGCTTCGAGGTCATCTCCGAGGCGACCGACCTGGTGGCGGTCCGCAAGGCGCTGCAGGACGCGGGCATCGACTACGAGTCGGCCGACATGGCGTTCCTGCCCAGCTCCGAGATCGATCTCGACGAGGACCAGGCACGCAAGGTTCTCAAGATGATCGACGCACTCGAGGACTCCGACGACGTGCAGGACGTGTACGCGAACTACAACGTCAGCGACGACATCATGGAGAAGCTCGGCTAGCTTCCGTTACTCCCTTCCGCTGCTCAACGCCCCTGAGGCCTCGCCTCAGGGGCGTTTTGTTGCTCCTCCAGGTTTCGGGGCACTTGGCTCTTGAAAATAATCGAACGATCGATTATTTTTGAAATCACAGAGCTTACGCAGCTTACGGAGCGATGGAGGACACCATGGACGCTCACTTCCAGCCGGCGCGGACGGGCCAGACGGCGAACCACCCGGCGACCGCGAACACCGGCGAGCGGCGGACCGGCGCGAGCCCGTGGGCGGTGCTCGCGATCATCCTGACCGCGGTTTTCATGCAGCTGCTTGACACGACGATCACGATGGTCGGCGTCCCGTCGATCCAGGCGTCGCTGCACAGCTCGTTCGGCGAGATTCAGCTGGTAGTGGCCGGCTACATGCTCGCCTTCGCGTGCGTCCTGGTCACCGGCGGCAGCCTCGGCAGCAGCTACGGCCGCAAGCGGATGTTCCTGTGGGGCATGGCGGGCTTCACCATCGCCTCGGCGGCCTGCGGCGCGGCGCCGGACGCGCTCACGCTGATCGTCGCCCGCGTGGTGCAGGGCATGTGCTCCGGGCTGATGTTCCCGCAGGTGCTGAGCATCATTCAGGTCGTGTTCCGCAAGGACCAGCGGACTAGGGCGATCGGCCTGTACGGCGCCACCATCGGCCTGGCGACCATTCTCGGCCCGGTCACCGGCGGCGGCCTGATCGACCTGAACATCGCGGGCTGGAGCTGGCGCTCGATCTTCTTCGTCAACGTGCCCATCGGCCTCGCCGCGCTCGCCCTCGGCGCTTTCATGATCCCCGAATCGCGGCAGGACGGCCACCGCCGCATCGACCTGCCCGGTGCCGCTCTGCTCGGCACCGGCCTGTTCCTGCTCGTGCTGCCGCTGGTGATCGGCCGCGACCAGGGCTGGCCCGCCTGGTCGTTCGCCTGCCTCGCGGTCAGCCCGTTCGTGCTGGTGGCGTTCGCGCTCTACGAGCGGCGGCGGACAGATCAGGACGCGGGACCGCTGATCGACACCACGCTGTTCCGGCTGCGGCCGTTCACCGTCGGGCTCATCGTCTGCCTGGTGTTCTTCACCGGCATCCCGTCGTTCTTCATGATCTTGCTGCTCACCCTGCGGGCCGGGCTCGGCTACAGCCCGGTCAAGGCCGGCGCGGTCACCCTCGGCTTCGCCGTCGCGCTCGCCATCGGCTCGGCCCGCTCCGCCGCCGTCACCAGGCGGCTCGGCACCCGGGTGCTCATCGTCGGCTGCGCGCTGATGATCATCGGGCAGCTCGGCGTCATCGCCGTCATGGACGGGGCGGGCACCGGCCTGCAGGGCTGGCAGCTGCTCGCCCCGATGTTCGTGGCCGGGCTCGGCGGCGGCTTCTTTATCGCCCCGGTCACCAGCGTGGTGCTGGCCGGCATCACCGCCAAGGACTCGGGCGCGGCCTCAGGCGCGCTGGCGACCGTGCAGCAGGTCGGCGCGGCGCTCGGTATCGCGGTGGTCGGCGTGATCTTCTTCGGGCTGCTCGGCACCAACGCCAGCACTTCGTCGGCGTCCGCCGTCCCGCAGCTACGCAACGAGCTCACCGTGGCCGGCGTGCCCGAGCAGCAGCAGCCGGTCATTGTGGCGAAGTTCGACGCCTGCTTCTCCGCCCGCGCGCACTCCACCGACCCGTCGGCGACACCCGCCGTCTGCCAGCAGACGCAGCGGCAGCTCGCGGCAAGCCCCGCCCCCGCCGCGGTTAAGACCGCGGTGGCACAGGCCATCGACGGCCACGCGGTGCCCGCCGCCAGGCTCGACGACTTCACCCAGTCGATGCGCAGCACCCTGTGGTGGCAGGTGGCCGTGTTCGCGCTCGCCCTGGTCCTGGCCAGCCGGCTGCCTAAGGTCCGCCTCGACACCGCCGACACGATGGCCGGCGGCGCCTAGCACGCGAGCAACAGCACCTAGCGGAACACCGCACTGATGAACAGGTCGCCGTGACGGGCGGCCTGTTCGCGTGCTGCCTGGATCTCCTGCGGCGTCGCCCCGTCGTGCAGCCAAAGCACCCGGGCCAGCGCCACCGGGGCGATCAGCGCGTAGGCGAGGTCAGCGGGCGACCCGAGGCCCGGATCCACCCGTCCGTCGGCCATCCAGCGCGCGAAGACCTCGGCGAGACCGCCGAGCGAGGCCGTGATCCCCTCGCGCAGCTGGGTCGAGTGCAGCATGTTGTCGTGCGACATCAGGCTGATGAGCTGGCGGGCGGCGGGGGAGGACCACTCCGTCATGAGGCGTTCGATGAGCGACCGCAGGAAGCCTGGCGGATCGGCGTCCGCGTCCGCCAGCAGGTCGCCGAGCGCCGCGGTGGCGCTCAGCGGTCCGAGCCTGGCGAAGACCGCGTCGAAGATCGCCCGCTTGCTGTCGAAGTGCGCGTAGAGCACGCTCTCGCTCAGCCCGACTGAGCGGGCGATGTCGCGGACCGACGTTCCCTCGAAGCCCTTCTCCGCGAACAGCGCCAGGGCCGCCTGTAGCAGCAGTTCCTTGGTGTCGGCCGCGTCCGACTTCGGCGGCCGCCCGCGCCGGCGCCCTGACGTGCCCGGGGTGCCCGAGGTGCCCGACGTGCCCGAGGTGCCTGAGGTGGCAGCGGTCATCGTCCCAGCGTACCACCGGAAAATGAACGAACGCTCAATTTAAACGCCGTGTCATAGGCTTGGGCGCCGTGACTGACGTAGAGATACGCCCCATCACCCCGGACGACGACTTCGACGCGCAGCTAGACCTGGGACAGCGTGCCTTCGGCGTCTACTCGACACAGCAGAAGGAGGGCTGGCTGCGCGTGGCCAGGCTCCGGGCCAGCGAGGGCCTGTTCCTCGGCGCGTTTGCCGGGGGAGTGCCCGCGGGCGCCGCCATGCTGCACGACATGCGGCAGTACTGGCTCGGCAACCCGGTCGACTGCGCCGGCGTGGCCTCGGTCAAGGTGGCGCCCGAGCACCGGGGCATGGGCATCGGCCGCCAGCTGATGACCGAACTGCTCGGCCTGATCGCCGATCGCGGCTATCCGCTGTCCGCCCTGTATCCCGCCACGGTGCCGATCTACCGCTCGCTCGGCTGGGAACTGGCCGGCGCCAAGCACGAGTTCACTATCGCCGCCCGCTCGCTGCGCGAACTCCAGCCGCCAGACCCGCAGGCCGCCACGGAGTCACAGCAGACCCCGCGAATCACAAGAGCGACACCAGACGACGTCAGCAGAGTGATCAACGCGATCGGCCGGTCACACCTGGCAGCCCGCGACGCGGGCCCGATCACCTGGGACGAAGGCCCCGCCAGACAGTGGCTCGAACGTCCCGACCTGTACGCCTACCTGGCAGCGGGCGTGGAAGAAGGAGATGGCTTCGCCGCCTACCGCTGGGCCGGCGGCGACACTCGCGAACTGTGGGTCGAGCGCGTGCACGCCACGACGCCGCAGGCGCTGCGCGCCCTGTGGTCGGTGATCGCGTCGAACGCCTCGGTAACCCGCACCGTGCGCGGCTGGACCGCGCCTGGCGACCCGTTCTGGTGGCTCACCGCCGAGCGCGACGCCACCATCAGCCGCCGCGCGATGTGGATGCTCCGGGTGGTCGACGTCCCCGCCGCCATCGCGGCCCGCGGCTTCCCGCCCGGCGTCTCCGCCAGCGTGCCGATGCGGACCAATGACTGGGCGCGCCCAGCCAACGCCGGCCGCTGGCTGCTGACCGTCGCCGACGGCAAGGGAACAATGATCCCGAACGGTTCCCTGTCTTCGCCCGACCCCCTCACCCTGGGCCCGCGCGGCATTGCGGCCCTGTACGCGGGCGTCTCGGTTGCGACGCTGCACATGTCCGGCCTCGCGTCGGGCGGCACGCCGGAGGCCGGCGCGCAGCTCGACGCCGCGTTCGCCGCCACCCCGTTCATGGTTGACGACTTCTAACTCATCCGCCGCGACAAGGCCCCGGTCTGCCGCGAACTTGAGATAGCGCTCAGCGATCCAGGTGACATGCGCGCTCATCAGCTGTTCCGCGCGTACCCCGTCTCTTTCGCGCAGCGCCGCGATGATGTCCTCGTGTTCCCTGGCGGCGTGCTGGATGCTCTCGGCCGCGCCCTCGCTGAGCTGGGCGCCCACCCGCAGCGGGCGCCCGAACGCGTCGGCCGTGTCGATCATGTCGATCAGGCTCGGATTGCGCGAGGCCGCGATGATGAGCTCGTGAAACTCATGCCGCAGGCGCGCCCCTGCCTCAGTGGCCCCCGCGTCGATCGCGCCGGCCCGCACCATACCGCCAGAACCGGGCAGCGAGGCACCGTGTACGCGCGCGATCTCGTCGAGTTCTTCCTTGCTGGCGTACTCCGCGGCCAGCCGGGCGGCGACGCCGGAAAGCGCCGCGTGGATGAGTGACATCTCACGCAGGCGGCGCAGGCTGGGGGCGGCGACCTGCAGCGTGCGGCCGTCCACCCGGAGCAGCAGTCGCTCGTGCGTCAGCCGGGAGATCGCCTCCCGGATCGGGGTGGGGCTCACGCCCAGGCGGGCGGCCAGGCCGCGCTCGGTCACGCGTTCGCCCGGCGCCAGCTCGCCGGAGGTCACCATGCCGCGCAAGATCCGGTAGGACTGATCGCCGAGCGACGGCACGGTGACGACAGAGTGATCGCTGCTCGTCATGCCCGGTCCTGACGTGAACCGCTACCGTGCCCGGCGGCGCCGACTTGGGCGGATGCATGTTTCTCCACGTGCTATAGCGTATCGCAACCCGTCGTGCTCGGCCGCTGGAGGCTGTGGGTGGCTCTTCCTGGTCCGAAATTTGCTGCTTGCAACATGCTATAGCAATGGCTACAGTCGGCATGAAATAGCCAGACGGAGGATCGTGATGACAAAGACGTCGCTGTTTCGGGCAGGCTCGGCGGCGGTGGCCGCGAGTGCCGCCGCGCTCTTGATCGCTGCCTGCGGCAGCTCTTCCCCGCCACCGAATTCGGTGAGCCCGAGCGGACCTGGCAGTTCCGCGCCGGTGAGCCAAGCGTCCCTGGTCGCTGGCTCGAAGAAGGAAAAGGGCCTGCTGATCTTCAGCAATGCGCTGTCGAGCCAGATGACGGCCGTCGACCAGGCGTTCCAGAAGCAGTACCCGTGGATCCACGTCACCGCGGAGGACGACGAGGATCCGGTGGTGTTCTCCAAGTACACAGCCGAGCACGCCACCGGCACCCGGACCGCTGACCTGCTGCTCGCCAGCGCGCCCGGCCTCTGGGTGGGAGCGGTGGCGAACGGCCTCATCCAGCCCTACACGCCGCCGGGCATGTCGGATTTCCCGAGCTTCGTCAGCCAGGGCAAGGGGCTGTACATCTTCTCGCCCGACCCGGCGATCACTATCTACAACAAGCTCGTGCTCAAGGGACACCCCGCCCCGGGTACCGTGAGCCAGATCGTCGCCAACGGCATCGCGGGCAAGTACAAGGTGGCGACCTACACCATCTCCAACAACTTCGGCTACACCGCGTTCTACGCCTACGTCCACCAGAAGGGCTGGGCGGCCCTTGACCAGATGGGCAAGACCGCGGCGACGCCCGGCGACGGCGACGTGCTCGGCCAGGACGTCGCCCAGGGCGGTTTCGGGGTCGCGGTTTTCGAGTCGGGGCTCGCGCGCGGGCCGATCGAGACGACAAGCGCCGGCAAGATCTTGGGCTGGGAGTACACCAAGGACTTCACGCCGCTGATCCCGCGTGGCATCGGGATCACGGCCGGCGCGGCCAGTCCCGACTCGGCCAGGCTGTACCTGAACTTCGTCTTCTCGAGCGCCGGCCAGCAGGCGCTCTGCGACGCGGGGTTCGAGGCCACGAGCAATACGTTCACGCCGCGCAACGGCTGCGCTAACACGCTCAAGGCCCTGTACGCGGCCGTGCCGGAGGCCAACGTCTACATGACGCCGTTCAGCGCGGCCGTGGCCGGCGCGCAGGCCTCGTTCACGGCCCGGTTCCGCCAGGCGTTCCACCAGTGACGGCCGTCGCGCCAGTGGAGAGCCCGTCGTGATCTCGACGACCCGTACCCCGCTCCGGCGCACCGCCATGGCGCGCCGGAGCGGCGCAGCGGAAACCCCCGTGCAGGCGCTCGTCTGGGTGCTTGTGCTCGCCTGCGTGCTGGCGCCGGTGCTGCCGCTGCTGTACGCCTCGGTACAGAGCAAGCCGATCTATGACGCCGGACGCTCGTTCACGCTGTCCGCTTACCAGCAGCTGTTTTCCGATCCGGCGTTCTGGGCCGCGGCGCGCAACACGCTCGAGTTCGCCGCGATCACCACGGCCTGCTCGGTGGCGCTCGGATCGGTGTTCGCGGTGCTGTGCGCGCGCTCTGACGTCCTCGGCGGCCGCGCCTACGCCCGCTTGTTCGCGATTCCGGTCCTGCTGCCGCCGCTCGGGGTCATCCTGGGCTGGAACGCGCTGTACGGCCCGGGCGGATACGCCCGCACGTTCGTCACCGGCACCCTGCGCATCCCGTTCAACCTCAACAGCGTGCCTGGCATGGCGATGCTCGGCGCCGCTACCGCCGTGCCGGTCGTGTTCCTTGTCTGCCAGGCGGCGCTTGGCGGCATGGACGCCTCGCTTGAGAACGCGGGGCGCAGCGTCGGCGCCCCACCGCTGCGCGTGCTCTCACGCATCACGCTGCCGATGCTGCGCCCGGCGCTGATCAACGCGGTGCTGCTGGTCTTCACCCTGTCGATAGAGTCACTCGGGATCCCGCTCGTCCTCGGGTCGCCGCAGGGGCACGACTTCATCGCCAGCTACCTCTACACGGCCTGGTCAAGCGCGCTCACGCCCGACCCGCCCGCGGTCAGCGCCGGGGCGACCGTCTTGCTGGCCGCCGCCTGCGCGCTGCTGTTCCTGCGCTCCCGGCTGCTCGGCGATGAGGCCCGCTTCGTCTCCATCGGCGGCCGCGGCGGCGCGAGCGGCACCGTTGCCCTTGGCTGGCCGACCCGGGTGGTGCTGGGCTGCGTGATGGCCCTTTACCTCGTCGCGACGACCTTCGCGCCGCTGCTCGCCCTCGCGCTGAACTCGGTGGTCTCCCAGCTGACGCCGCTCATCGCCCCCTGGCATCTGCTCACCAGTGCCAACTGGACCGCGATCACCCACGGCGAATACATCCAGTCGATCCGCAACTCGGCCGAGATCGCACTGGCCGGCGCGGTCGCCACCACGGTCCTTGTGGCGCTCGCCACGGCGGTGGCCCACCGCTCACGGTTCGCGCTGCGCCGCTCGCTGCCGTTCCTGCTGCTGTTCCCGCGCGCCATCCCCGGCCTGATCATCGGGATCGGGTTCTTCTGGTCGTTCCTGCTCGTCAACCCGCCCGGCCACGCGCTGCTCAACAGCGCCTGGGGAATGACGCTGGCGCTGAGCATCCGTTCCCTGACGCTGGCCTACTTCGTGCTTGCCGCAGCCTTCGCGGCGGTGTCCGCCTCGCTCGAGGACGCCGCCCGCTCGGCCGGCGCCGGATGGTGGACGACAATCACGCGTATCACGCTGCCGATTCTGCGGCCGGCGCTATTCGTCGCCTTCATCCTGATGTTCATTTCCATACTCAACGACTACGACCCAGCCCTGTTCCTTGCCACCCCCGGTAACACGATCATGGGCGTGACCATGCTCAACGCCGAGGCACAGGGCGTCAACGGACCGGTCGCGGCCATGGCCATGATCCAGGTGGCCATCACGATCGCCGCCATCGTCATCGGCGGCCGCCTGTTCGCCGCACGCGTCGCGAGGAGAGCCAATGCCTGAGATCACCGTTGAAGGGATCGGCAAGTCTTTCGGCGACGAGACCGCGCTTGCCGATGTGTCCTTCACCGTCCACGACGGTGAACTGCTCACCCTGCTAGGGCCGAGCGGATGTGGCAAGACCACGACCCTGATGTCAATCGCCGGCTTCCAGCAGCCGGACTCTGGCCGCATCACCTGCGGCGACCTGCCCTTCTTCGATCGGGCCGCCTGGCTCAGCCGTCCCGCGGAGGCGCGCAATCTCGGCATGGTGTTCCAGTCATACGCGGTCTGGCCGCACATGACCGTCGCCCAGAACGTGGGCTTCCCGCTCAAGGTCAGGAAAGCGGGCCGCCGGGAGATAGCGACGCGCGTCAGGGAGACCCTTGAGCTGGTGGAAATGGGTGACTACGCCGCCAGGTACCCGCACGAGCTCTCCGGCGGTCAGCAGCAGCGCGTGGCGCTGGCGCGGGCACTCGTCTACTCGCCGTCGGTACTGCTGCTCGACGAGCCGTTCTCCAACCTCGACGCCAAGCTGCGCGAACGAGCGCGTACCTGGCTCAAGCGCCTGCAAACGGAACTGGCGCTCACCACGATCTTCGTCACCCACGACCAGGATGAGGCGCTCAGCATGAGCGACACGATTGTCGTGATGGAGCGCGGGCGGATCCTGCAGGCCGGAACCCCGGAGGAGATCTACCGCAGGCCAGGCTCTCGGTTCGTCGCCGACTTCGTCGGCCAGTGCAACATCGTGACCGGACGCGTGCTGCCGCCCACGGCCGATGGCGCGGCGCGGGTGGCGGCGGGACCCGCCGCCACGCCCCTTGCCGTCACGCAGGATCCTCCGGTGGGCGGCACCGTGGAGATGGCGGTCAGGCCCGAGGCGATCGAGCTCAGCGAGCGTTCGCTTGACGGCGGGAACGTCCTTCCTGCCGTGGTACGCGCGGCCTCATTTCTCGGCGACCACTACGTCTACGAACTCGACGCCGGGGGGCTGCCGCTGATCGCGACGAGCCCGCGGCGCTTTCCCGGCTCGCTGCTTTCCGTGCGCATCCCGCCCGAGGCCTGCTGGATCCTTGAGCATCCGCAGCGCCGTCCGGCCAGGGAAACCGACGACCGGGCGCCCGCCACGCCGACGGCTACGTAGATGTCATCACGCAGCACCGACAAGGATCACAGGGAGTCATTCATGCCTGAAAATGGCAGCAGGTGGGTCAGTGCCCCGACGGAGAGCGTCGGGATCCTGGTGCCGACCGGCATGCTCGGCGCGGGCTTCGATCAGGCGACGATCGCCCGCGGCCTGGCGCTGGGCGCCGATGTTATCGCCGTGGACGGGGGATCCACCGACTCGGGCCCCTACTACCTCGGCGCGGGCGAGGCGAAAACGGCGGATGACGCGATACGCCGGGACCTGCGGATGCTGCTGACCGCCGTCAGCGAGGCCGGCATCCCGCTGATCGTCGGCTCCTGCGGCACAAGCGGGACCGACTCCGGAGTCCGCTGGGTGGCCGGCATCGTGGCGGAGATCTGCGCGGCAGACGGGCTGAACCTCCGGGTCGCGCGGATCTACAGCGAGCAGTCCGCCACGGGGCTGCTGCCCCGGCTGCGGGACGGGCGCATCCACCCGCTCCCGCCAAGCGGCCCGCTTGACGCGGCGACGCTCGAGCGGTGCACGCACATCGTCGCCATGATGGGTCACGAGCCGATCGAGCAGGCGCTGCGCGCGGGCGCCGACGTGGTGCTCGCCGGACGGGCCACGGACACCGCCGTGTCCGCCGCGTTCCCGCTCATGTGCGGGATGCCGCCCGGCCCCACCTGGCACGCGGCCAAGATCGTCGAATGCGGCGGGCAGTGCACGACCGACCCGCGGACCGGCGGGGTCTTCGCCAGGATCGACCGGGAGGGCTTTACCGTCGAGCCGCTGGATCCAGGCACCGCCTGCACCCCCACCTCGGTCGCGGCGCACATGCTCTACGAGACCGCCAACCCCTTCACCATGCGCGAGCCTGGCGGCACCATCGAGGTGTCCGACGCCCGCTACACGGCGCTCAGCGAGCGGGTCGTCCGCGTCGAAGGATCCCGGTTCGAGCCCGCCGCCCAGTACACGGTCAAGCTTGAAGGCGCCGCGCTGACCGGGTACGAGACTGTCTCCTTCGTCGGCATCCGCGACCCGCGCATCCTCGCGTCCCTCGACGAATGGACCGAGTTCCTGCGCAAGGCCCTGGCCGAGCGCGTCGATGTGGTGCTCGGCCTGCCCGCCGAATCCTGGGACGCCGACCTGCGGGTCTATGGCTACAACGCGATCCTCGGTGACCTGGAACCGGCGCCCCCCACCCCCAGGGAGGTCGGGGTAATGCTCGTGGTCTCCGCGGCTGACCAGCACACCGCGACGGCGATCTCAAAGATCGCCAACCCGCTGCTGCTCCACCTGCCGCTGCCCGGCATGCACTACCTGCCGAGTTTCGCGTTCGCCACCTCGCCGGCCCACGTTGACCGGGGAGCCGGCTATGAGTTCATGCTCAACCACGTCGTCGATGTCGCCGCGCCTGCCGAGCTATTCCGCCTCGAACTCCCGGAGCCTGCCGATGCCTGACGCGAGCGAAGAACCGCGCACACTTGACGACCTCGCGCTTGAAGTGCGGTGCAAGAACGCCGGGCCGTTCTGGATGACTCTCGACGTCTTCCTGCCGGACGACGCGGCCTACCGCATCGCCGACGCGATGATCACCCCGGAGGTGGTCGCCGAGCTTTACCAGGTGCCGCGGGAGTCGCTGCGCATCTTCCGCATCCCGCAGCTCAGGGTCGTTAAGGTGTCGTTCCCGCGCCCGGTGCCCCAGGGCGGCCTGCACGACAGGGACATGCACGCCGGGCAGCACCACGTGCCGCTCGCCAGCCTCCCCCTTCCGGCGCCCGCGCTAACCGCTCGGGTAACCGCCCGATGACGCTCGCGGACGACATCGGCGCGCTAGCCGCCTGGGACACCCCGGCACTCAGCAACGCCCTGGACGCCCTCCGGCTGCGCCCGTTCCACACCGGCCACACCGACGGGTCGGTCGCGCGGATCACCGGCGGTGCTGTCATGGCGGGCCGGGCGGTCACCGCCCGCATGGTCGCCCGCGACCCCGGCGACGAGGGCATCCCGCTGCCGCGCCTGCACGAGGCGGTCAGCGAGCTGGACGGCCCCGTCGTGGTCGTCATCGAGGATCTCGACCAGCCGGCCGGCGCCGGCGCGTTCCTCGGCGAGGTCAACGGCAGCCTGCTCGCGGCGCTCGGCGTCCAGGGCCTGGTCACCAACGGCCGGGTCAGGGACGTCGGCGAGCTGCGCCGGCTGCCGTACCCGGTGTACGCGGCCGGCTTGTGCGTGGCCCGCGCGCACATGCGGCTCACCGCGGTCGGCGGCCCGGTCGCCGTGGCGGGCCTGCGGGTGGAGCCGGGTGACATCCTGCACGGCGACGAGCACGGCGTGCTCAGCATTCCGGCCGCGGCGCTGCCGGGCATCCTCGCCAAGGCGGCGTTGATCCGTGAGGACGAGCAGCGGGTGGTCCGCTGGGCGAAGTCGGCCGACTTCAGCGTCTCCGGGCTGCTGGCGCTGCGCCGCGTCCGCCACTAACTCTGGCCCGCGCCGGGCAGGCCGCTCGCCTCGCCGGGTGGCCCGGGTGACAGTCGGCCGGGCCGGCACCGGAGCCGGAAGACGCCGCGACAGCGCGACACCTGTCCGTGATGCGCGCGCGGCGCGTGTCCAGCGTTGTAAGGTTGGCGAACAGGTGTTCGCTGGCGGACGGATTTCGGGACATGGGGCGCGCGATGGCCAGGCAGTCACGGTGACGGCGTACGCACAGCAGCCGCCCGCCCGCGTTCTCGGCATCGATCCCGGCCTCACCCGGTGCGGACTCGGCGTGGTTGAGGGCGTGCCTGGCCGCCCGCCGAAGCTCGTCGCCGTCGGGGTGGTGCGCACCGACGCCGCCGCGGACATAGCCCTCCGCCTGCTGGCGATCGAGCAGGAGATCGAACGGTGGCTTGACGAGCACCAGCCCGACACGGTGGCCGTCGAGCGGGTGTTCAGCCAGCACAATGTGCGCACCGTGATGGGCACCGCGCAGGCAGGCGCGGTCGCCATCGTCTGCGCCGCGCGCCGTGGCCTGCCCGTGGCGCTGCATACTCCGAGCGAGGTCAAGGCGGCGGTCACCGGGAACGGCCGTGCCGACAAGGACCAGGTGACCCTGATGGTGAGCCGGCTGCTCCGGCTGACCGAGGCGCCCCGTCCGGCGGACGCCGCCGACGCCCTGGCCCTGGCGATCTGCCACCTGTGGCGGGTGCCCGCGATCCAGGCCAGGGCCGCTGGAGCACAGCGGGCACGAGTAGCTGGAGGTACAGCATGATCGCGCACCTGAATGGCCTGGTGGCCGCCGTCGGCCTGGACGGCGCCGTCATCGAGGTCGGCGGCGTGGGACTGCGGGTGCACTGCACTCCCGACACCCTCGCCCATCTCAAGCCCGGTGAGCAGGCAAGGGTCGCCACCTCCCTGGTGGTCAGGGAGGACTCGCTGACCCTGTTCGGCTTCGGCACGGACGACGAGCGCAACGTCTTCGAGCTGCTGCAGACCGCGAGCGGCATCGGCCCGCGGATCGCGCTCGCCATGCTGGCCGTGCACTCACCCGACGCGCTGCGCCGCGCGGTCGCCACCGAGGACATCAAGGCGCTCACCATGGTCCCGGGTATCGGCACCAAGGGCGCGCAGCGGATCGTCCTTGAGATGAAGGACCGCCTTGGCGCGCCGAACGACACGGCGATAGCAAACGGGATCGCTCCCGCGCGCCGGGCGGCCGCCTCGTGGCGGGACCAGGTCACGACCGGCCTGGTCAACCTCGGCTGGTCCGCCCGCGACGCCGATGCCGCCGTCACCGCCGTCGAGGCGGAATCCGACGGCCAGGTGCCCGACGTGGCCACCGCGCTGCGTGCCGCCCTGCGGAAGCTGTCTCGCCAGTGAGTGACTCCAACGACTACCTGACCAGGGCGGAAGAGGCCGAGCTCACCCGCCGCGCGGGCGGCGGTGCGGCAGGCCGCGATGACCCGTGGGACGGCCGCGTGGTCTCGCCGCTCGCCGACGGCGAGGAGCGGGTGATCGAGGGCGCGCTGCGTCCCAAGCGTCTCGATGACTTCGTGGGCCAGCCCCGGGTCCGCGAGCAGCTCAACCTGCTGCTGCGCAGCGCGCTGCGGCGCGGCAGGCCGCCGGACCACGTGCTGCTTTCCGGCCCGCCCGGCCTGGGCAAGACCACGATCGCGATGATCATCGCCGCCGAGCTCGGCGCGCCGCTGCGGCCGACAAGCGGCCCGGCGATCGAGCGCGCGGGAGACCTGGCCGCCGTGCTCTCCACGCTGCAGGAGGGCGAGGTGCTCTTCATTGACGAGATTCACCGCCTCGCCCGCCCCGCCGAGGAGATGCTCTACCTGGCGATGGAGGACTTCCGCGTCGACATCATTGTCGGCAAGGGGCCGGGCGCGACCGCGATCCCGCTCGACATCGCGCCGTTCACCCTGGTCGGCGCGACCACCAGGGCCGGCCTGCTGCCCGCGCCGCTGCGCGACAGATTCGGCTTCACCGGGCACCTGGACCTCTACCAGCCGGAAGAACTCGGCGTGATCGTCCGCCGCTCGGCTGGCCTGCTCGGCGTGAAGATCGAGGATGGCGGCGTCGATGAGCTCGCACGGCGCTCGCGCGGCACCCCCAGAATCGCCAACCGGCTGCTGCGCCGGGTGCGCGACTACGCCGAGGTGCGCGCCGACGGCGTGGTCACCAAGGAGCTGACGAGGACCGCGCTCGAGCTGTACGAGGTCGACGAGCTCGGCTTGGACCGGTTGGACCGCGCCGTGCTCGACGCATTGATCAGGCGCTTCGGCGGCGGCCCGGTCGGCCTGTCCACCCTGGCCGTCGCGGTCGGCGAGGAGGCGGAGACGGTCGAGGTCGTCGCCGAGCCGTTCCTGGTCAGGCACGGCATGCTCGCCCGCACGCCGCGCGGCCGGGTCGCCACCAGGGCGGGCTGGGAGCACCTTGGTCTCACCCCGCCGGCGTCCCTCGACCTGCCAGGCACCCTCTTCGACTGACCATGACCGCCTTCGACCGGTCATGACACCCGGTGAACATCCGATAAAGAATATTTCGGACAGCTGCCGCTACCCGAGGTGGCGAATCAGTTGCCAAATGGTAGCGAAGAAGGCCCGAGGGAACGCTGCCCGCCGCGATCGCGTTCCCTGTAAGCGGACCCGCCTGACGAGGGCTTATGAGAAAGGGCGGGCTTCCATGTCAGCGTGCGTCTCCCGGCTTTCTTGGGGGCCGGGACCTTCCGCCGAGCCGGCAAGGTAACGATCGCAGACGGAACCCCGTAGTGTGGTTATGCGTTTTTCATAGCGCCGCTACACTGCGCAGGTTGGCACGTGCCCGCCATCCTCATGACGGAGCCAGCCGGCAAGCGGAAAGTCAACTGGAAGGATGCCCCAATGCTGGGGATGGACGTACTAGCAGCCACACCGGCCAAGTCGGGCGGTTTCAACCCCTCGACGCTGATCCTCATTCTGGTCGTCGTGGTGGCCTTCTACATGCTGATGATCAGGCCGCAGCGCCGCCGGGCGCAGCAGGCACAGCAGAAGCAGAGCTCCGTGCAGCCGGGCGCCCGGGTACGGACCACCGCCGGCATGTACGCCACCGTCGTCGACGTCGACGGCGACGACGTGATCCTCGAGGTGGCGCCGGGTGTCGAGGTGCGCTACATGAAGCGCGCCGTCATGGACGTGGTTTCACCGGGTGACACGGTGGACGAAGACGTGGCGCCGGACGACGAGACGGACACCGAGGATCTCACCGCCGAGCACGACGGCCACGACGAGGACGCCGAGCCGCAGGACACGGTGGGCCACCCGGACGCCGCCAGCTCGGATGACGCCGAGGAGACGGCGTACGAGCGGGCGACCGGCACCAAGAAGGACTAACGGGCGACTAGCTCCGCGGATAACGCACGCTATAACGCACGCTAAGAGGCAGGCGACAAGTGGCACCCCCAAGCAGAAGCGGCTCGCGGCCGGGCCGCGCGCTGGCCGCGCTGGCCGTCCTGATCCTGATCATGCTGATCTCGATCACCGGCAAGGAAACGTTCAGCCCGGGCAACTGGCACAAACAGTTCAAGGTGGGCCTCGGGCTCGACCTGTCAAGCGGCACCGAGGTCGTGCTGAAGGCGCAGACGGCGAAGGGCACGCCGTCGCCCGGCGCGATGACGCAGGCCATCTCGGTCCTGGAATCCCGGGTGAACGGCACCGGTAACTCCGGCGCCCAGGTTCAGCAGACCGGCGCCGACCTGATCACGGTGACCGTGCCAGGCAAGGCCGCGCAGGACACCGTCGCCCTGGTCAGCTCCACCGCCAAGCTGGCATTCCGCGCGGTGCTGCTTGAGGCCCCGTACACGGGGCCCGCCACCACGCCGTCCGCCACTCCGTCGGCCAAGGCCAGCGGCTCCGCGAGCCCCTCGGCCTCGTCAAGCGCGACGCCGACCACGAGCGCGAGCACCAGCGCCACCCCCAAGGCCTCTGGCCAGGCGGTCGCCGCGAGCCCGCTCGCCACGGCGAGCTCCACCGCCAAGGCGAGCAGCACGGCCAAGGCCACGCCCACCACGAGTGCCAGCGCCACCGCCACGCCGACCACGAGCAGCACCGCGTCGGCGACCGCCACCCCCACCCCGACCGGGTCGTCGACCCTGACCTACGGCGACGCGTCGAAGGTGAACGCGGCCACGCTCAAGCTGTTCAACAAGATGGTCTGCAAGCCGGGCCCGAACGCCAACACCGTCGACGAGAGCTGGAAGAAGACCGTCGGCTACACCGAGTCGGGCGACCAGTGGGACAACAACACGGGCCAGATCGTCTCCTGTGACGCCAACGGCACCAAGTACGTGCTCGCCCCGTCCGTCTTCGAGGGCACCCAGCTCACCGCGGTGTCGCCAGGCCTGCAGCAGAATTCCACGCAGTGGGTCGTCAACCTGACGCTGAACAGCGCGGCCGCCAAGGCGTTCGGCACGCTGACCACGAACCAGTACAGCACGTACTACACAAAGGCGGTCGCAGGCGACCAGACCTCGGTGGCCCTGGACTCCACGGCGATCGTCCTCGACGGCAACGTGCAGTCCGCACCGATGACCGAGGGCGCGCTCACCTCCGGCCAGTTCACCATCAGCGGCCCGCAGCCGAACGGCTTCACCGAGGCCGAGGCGAACCAGCTCACCAACATCCTCAAGTACGGCTCGCTGCCGCTGAACTTCACTCCCCAGACCGTGTCGTCGATCTCGCCGCAGCTCGGTCACAGCTCGCTCGACGCGGGCCTGATCGCGGCCATCCTCGGCCTGGCCCTGGTGATCATCTACCTCTTCTACTACTATCGCGGCCTCGGCCTGGTGTCGGTGTCCAGCCTGCTGATGGCGGCGCTGCTCGCCTACCTGGCGGTTGTCATCCTCAGCAGGTACCAGAACTTCACCATGTCGCTGTCGGCGATCGCCGGACTCGTGGTGGCGATCGGTATCACCGCGGACTCGTTCATCGTCTACTTCGAACGGCTCCGTGACGAGGTGCGGGACGGCAAGACGCTCCGCCCCGCGGTGGAGGCCGGCTGGAAGCGGGCGCGGCGCACGATCCTGGTGTCGGACACTGTGTCGTTCCTCGCGGCGCTGCTGCTCTACCACTTCGCGGTCAGCGACGTGCAGGGCTTCGCCTACACCCTCGGCCTGACCACGCTCATCGACGTGATTGTGGTCTTCCTGTTCACCAAGCCGATGGTGACGCTGCTCGCCGGGACCAAGTTCTTCTCGAGCGGCAACAAGTGGTCAGGACTCGATCCCGAGCGGCTGGGCGCCCATGCGCGCTGGCGCTCCTCAACGAAGCGCACGGTCCGCACGCAGCGGACGTCATCCGCACGATCCACCACCAACTCCTCGACCTCGAGGGAGGCATGATGGCAGGCGGCGGGATCGCCGGGCGGCTGTACCGCGGCGATGTCTCGATCAACTTCGTCGGCCGGCAGCGGCTCTGGTACGCCATCTCCGGCGTCATCGTGCTGGTCAGCGCGGTCGCGCTGTGGGTACGCGGGCTGAACTTCTCGCTTGAGTTCAAGGGCGGGTCGAGCTTCACCTTCCCGGCGACCGGCAACGTCACCCAGGGCGCCATCTCCCAGCAGGTGACCAAGGCGGGCGGCGGCGACTCCTCCGTGCAGTTCATCTCGGGGCTGCACCAGTGGACGGTGCAGACCTCGACGCTGACCGCGCAGGCCAGCTCGAAGGTGGCGGCGGCGCTCGAGCACGCGTTCGGCATCGCGCAGAGCAACATGTCGATCCAGGTCGTCGGGCCGACGTGGGGCGGCCAGATCACCTCCAAGGCCGTCGAGGCCCTGATCATCTTCCTCATCGTGATCGTGATCTACCTGTCGATCGCGTTCGAGTGGCGGATGGCCGTCGCGGCGTTCATCGCGCTGATCCACGACATCGTGATCACCACCGGCGTGTACGCGCTGACCGGCTTCACGGTCAGCCCGACGTCCGTCATCGGACTGCTCACCATCCTCGGCTATTCGCTGTACGACACCGTGGTGGTGTTCGACAAGGTGCGGGAGAATACCGCGGGCCTGCTCACCACCCAGAAATCCACCTACAGCGACGCGGCCAACATGGCGCTCAACCAGACCCTGGTCAGATCGATCAACACGTCGCTGACCGCGCTGCTGCCCGTCGCGTCGATCCTGTTCGTCGGCGCCGGCCTGCTCGGCGCGGGAACGCTCAAGGACCTGTCGCTCGTGCTGTTCGTCGGCATGCTGTCCGGCACGTACTCCTCGATCTTCATCGCCACCCCGGTTCTCGCCGACCTCAAGGAGCGGCAGCCGGAGTACCGCGACCTGGCCGCCAAGGTGGCCCGCCGGGTGGCCGGCGGCCGCTCGGCGCAGCGCGCGGGCGGAACGGCGAGCCCGGCTGAGTCGGCGAGCACCGGGGCGGCGAGCGCCACGGCCCCGGCCGCCAAGCGCCCGGCCCCCACGGCGAGCGGTCCCGTGACGGCCAGCGTGGTCAACGGGCCAGGCGAGCCGGACGACCTAGCCGCCGAGCCCACCGAGGCCGAGGACAGCGCCGAGGACCAGAAGACGGACGACGATGTGGCGGTGTCCGCCGCCGCCGGCAGGCAGAGCGACTCCACGCCGCGCGCCGTCACCAGGCAGCAGCGGGTCACCGGCGGCGCGCAGCGCCGGCCTGGCACGCGGAAGAAGAGGCGGTAGCGGGCGTTGCCTGACATCGAGGCACTGATCGCGGCGCACGTCCGCGACGTCCCCGACTATCCGCAGGCGGGCGTGCTGTTCAAGGACATCACGCCGCTGCTCGGCGACGCCGACGCGTTCGGCGACGTGATCGAGGCCATGGCCGCCATCTTCGGGCCCGTCGACAAGGTGGTCGGCATCGAGGCGCGCGGCTTCATCCTCGCCGCCCCGGTCGCCTACGAGATCAGGGCCGGGTTCGTGCCCGTGCGCAAGAAGGGCAAGCTGCCGTCCGCGACCTTCGCCCAGGAGTACGACCTCGAGTACGGCAGCGCCGTACTCGAGGTTCACCAGGACGCCTTCGCCGCCGGTGACCGGGTGCTGATCGTGGACGACGTGCTCGCCACCGGCGGCACCGCCCGCGCCACGGCCTCGCTCATCCAGCGGGCGGGCGCCCAGGTGGTCGGCATCGCGGTGCTGATGGAGCTGTCCTTCCTCAAGGGCCGCGAGGCGGTCGGCGACCTGGAGGTCCGCAGCCTGCTCACCGTGTAGCCGGCGTAACCGGCGCCCTCGCAAACCCGGCCACAACCCTGGCCAGGGAATCTTTAGTGTCTACCCGGGAGTTAATAACCCCAAGTAGACTGATGATCTGGCAGATGCGAGGAGCGCTTGTGGCCGGTGATGTTATGACGACCGCCACGGCCGGCGCCGAAGGAGCTGCCCGGATCGGGGAAGCGGCAGATCCCGCACAGCAAAACGGGACTCAGCACAATGGGGAGAGCCGCGACAGCAATCCGGACCGGGCGACGGCGACCGAGCCGCAGGCCGTCACGCCCGGGAACCTCCAGCTGCCCGCACGCCCGCAGGAGCGGGAGGCCCAGCCGCGGGAACGTCCGTCCCGCCAGACTCGCCAAGGGCTCGCGCCCGTGGCGCAGCCCGTCTCACCAGGTGCCAGCGTACGCCGCCGCCTGGCAAGACTCGGAGCACAGCGGGGGTCCGGCGTGAACCCTGTACTCGAACCGCTGATCAAGACAATCCGCGCGCATCATCCCAAGGCGGACGTGCGCACGGTGGAGCGCGCCTACGACGTCGCGGCGCACTGGCACAAGGACCAGAAGCGCAAGTCCGGCGACCCGTACATCACCCATCCCCTCGCGGTCGCGACCATTCTCGCCGAGCTCGGCATGAACACCGAGACGATCTGCGCCGCCCTGCTGCACGACACGGTCGAGGACACCGACTACACGCTCACCGAGCTGCGCAGCGAGTTCGGCGAGGACGTCGCCGCGCTCGTCGACGGCGTCACCAAGCTGGACAAGGTCAAGTACGGCGACTCGGCCGAGGCAGAAACCGTTCGCAAGATGGTCGTCGCGATGGCCAGGGACATCCGCGTCCTTGTCATCAAGCTCGCCGACCGGCTGCACAACATGCGCACCCTGCGCTACATGCCGCGCGACAAGCAGGAGCGCAAGTCGCACGAGACGCTGGAGATCTACGCGCCGCTCGCGCACCGCCTCGGCATGAACACGGTCAAGTGGGAGCTCGAGGACCTCGCGTTCGCCACGCTGTACCCCAAGCGCTACGACGAGATCGCCCGCTTGGTCGGCCAGCGCTCGCCGCGACGTGACCAGCTGCTGCAGGAGGTCATCGAGAACCTCTCCGCCGACCTGCACGAGGCGCGCATCAAGGGCACGGTCACCGGCAGGCCGAAGCACTACTACTCGATCTACCAGAAGATGATCGCCCGCAACGTCGAGTTCGACGACATCTACGACCTGGTTGGCATCCGCGTCCTCGTGGACACGGTGCGGGACTGCTACGCCGCGCTCGGCACCATTCACGCGCGATGGAATCCGGTACCCGGACGGTTCAAGGACTACATCGCGATGCCGAAGTTCAACATGTACCAGTCGCTGCACACCACGGTGATCGGCCCTGGCGGCAAGCCCGTCGAGCTGCAGATCCGCACCTTCGGCATGCACAAGCGCGCGGAGTACGGCGTCGCCGCGCACTGGAAGTACAAGGAAGAGATGCACGCCCACGGCCCGGCGCTGGCCAGCGGTAAGGCGGGCAGCAAGGCGACCCAGTCCAAGGAAGCGGTCAAGGCAAGCCAGGACGCCGCGGAGATGGCGTGGCTCCGCCAGCTCGTCGACTGGCAGCGGGAGACCGAGGACCCGGCCGAGTTCCTCGACTCGCTCCGCTTCGACCTGGCGGGCGCGGAGGTCTACGTCTTCACGCCGCGCGGCGAGGTGATCGCGCTGCCGCAGGGCGCGACACCCGTTGACTTCGCGTATGCGATCCATACCGACGTCGGCCATCGCACGATCGGCGCCCGCGTCAACGGCCGCCTCGTCGCCCTGGAGTCCGCGCTGGACAACGGCGACACGGTGGAGATCTTCACCTCCAAGTCGCAGGAGGCGGGCCCGAACCGCGACTGGCTCAACTTCGTCAAGAGCGCGCGGGCGCGCAACAAGATCAGGCAGTGGTTCTCCAAGGAGCGCCGCGAGGCGGCGGTCGAGGCGGGCAAGGACCAGATCGCCAAGGTCATGCGCAAGCAGGGCCTGCCGCTGCAGCGCCTGATGTCCGCGGACACGATTCGGCAGATCGCGAGCGACCTGCGCTACACCGACCTGTCGAGCCTGTACGCCGCGGTCGGCGAGGGCAGGATCAGCGCGCAATCGGTTGTCGAGAAGCTGGTCCGCGCGGTCAGCGACTCCGCGGGCGTGCAGGAGGACCTGGCCGAGGTCACCCCGATCCCCCAGAAGGCGCCCAAGGTCTCCAGGACCCGTTCCGCGACCGACTCGGGCGTCGAGGTAGAGGGCGTCGCCGACGTCTGGGTGCGCCTGTCCAAGTGCTGCACCCCGGTGCCGGGCGACGACATCAGGGGCTTCGTCACCCACGGCCACGGCGTCTCCGTGCACCGCGCTAACTGCGTCAACCTGGAGCACCTGTCAGACACCCAGCGCGAGCGGATGGTCCCGGTGCACTGGGCGGTGAGCGACGCGAGCGTGTTCCTCGTCGCCATCCAGGTAGAGGCACTCGACAGGACCCGCCTGCTGTCCGACGTGACCAGGGTCCTGTCCGATCAGCACGTGAACATCCTGTCCGCCTCCGTGCAGACCACCAGGGACCGCGTGGCGCTCAGCAGGTTCACCTTCGAGATGGGCGACCCGAAGCACCTCGGCGACGTCCTGCGCGCGGTGCGCAGCATCGACGGCGTCTACGACGTCTACCGCGTCACCAGCTGACCAAGAGCACGCTGTCACAGCCGCGGCTGCTGTCCTGTCTTGAGAGGTAGACAGGACATCACGCGGAAGGAAAAGACATGCGAGTCTTCGTCACGGGAGCGACCGGCGTCGTTGGGCGGCACCTGGTTCCCGGCCTTATCGCGGCGGGACACGAGGTCACCGCCACCACGAGGACCCCTGGCAAGGCCACGACACTGCGTGCGGCTGGCGCCGTGCCCGTGGTGCTCGACGGCCTTGACCGCGACGCGGTGATTGAGGCGGTCCTGGCGACGGCGCCCGAGGTGATCATCCACCAGATGACCGCGCTGGCCGACATGGGCAGCCTGCGCAACCTCGACAAGGAATTCACCGTCACCAACGAGCTGCGCACCAAGGGCACCGACAACCTGCTCGCGGCCGCCAAGGCGGCGGGCACCAGGCGGGTCATCGTGCAGAGCTACACCGGCTGGCCGAATGAGCGCCTCGGCGGCCCGGTCAAGACCGAGGACGACCCGCTCGGCCCGCCGCCCCCGACGGGCACGCGGACGCTGGCGGGTATCAAGCACGTGGAGGCGGCAGTGCCGCAAGCGGCGCCAGAGGGCATCGTGCTGCGTTACGGCAGCTTCTACGGCCCAGGCGCCTCGATGCTGATGGTGGACCTGGTGCGCAAGCGCCAGCTGCCCGTCATCGCCGGCGGGGCAGGGATATGGTCGTTCTGCGAGACCAGGGACGCCGCGTCCGCCGCGGTCGCCGCCGTCGAGCGCGGCGCGCCCGGCATCTACAACGTGGCGGACAACGAGCCGGCGCCGGTCTCCGAGTGGCTGCCGTACCTGGCGAGCGTCGCGGGGGCCAAGCCGCCGCTGCACGTGCCCGCCTGGCTCGGCCGGCTGCTCGCCGGTGGCTTCGTGGTCACCGCCATGACCGAGCAGCGCGGCTCGTCGAACGCGAAGGCGAAGAAGGAACTCGGCTGGGAGCCGCAGTTCGGTAGCTGGCGAGAGGGGTTCCGTGACTGGGTCCGCGGCTGAGACGGGTGTGGCGTCGGAGTACCGTCCATTGCTGTTCTCCATCGCCTACGGGATGACGGGCTCGGTGGGTGACGCCGAGGACCTGGTACAGGACGCCTACCTTGGGATGACGAAGGCCAGGCAGGCGGGGACCGTGATCGCCGACCAGAAGGCCTACCTGGCGGCCGCGGTCACCCGGCTCGGCATCAACTACCTCAACTCGGCCCGGGTCCGCAGGGAGACCTACGTGGGCGACTGGCTGCCCGAGCCGGTCGTGGTGGCCTTCGACGGCCCGGCCGAGCAGGCCGAACTCGCCGACTCGCTGTCCATGGCGTTCCTGGTGCTGCTCGAGGCGCTGTCCCCGGTGGAGCGCGCGGTGTTCATGCTCCGCGAGGTGTTCGGCTACGACTACCCGGCCGTGGCGCGCATCACCGGCAAGTCCGAGGCGAACTGCCGCCAGATCTTCTCCCGCGCCAGGGCGCGGATCGCCGTTGGCGGGCAGGCGCGGGAAACCGCGCCCGCCCCGGCAAGGCGGGCGGAGAGCGAGGCGCTCGCCCGCCAGTTCTTCGAGGCGGCGACGGGCGGCGACATGGACGCGCTGCTCGTCATGCTCGCACCGGACGCCGTGTTCCACGGCGACGGCGGCGGTAAGGCACAGGCGATCGGCAAGCCGCTCGCCGGCGGCCTCCCCGTGGCCCGGCTGATCAGCGGTATCTTCCGCCGCGGCGCCGGGATCGGCATCTCGCTACGGCTCGCCTGGGTCAACGGCCAGCCGGGCGCCGTGACCTACGACCCCGATGGCCGCGTCATCAACGTGTTCGCCCTCGACATCGCCGACGGCATCGTCCAGACGGTCCGCTCCGTCGTCAACCCCGACAAGCTAGGCCACCTAGGCCCAGTCTCCGACCTAGCCCGCCTCCCCGAGAAGGACTGACACCGGGGCGGCCCTCAGTGCCCGACGTAGGCGGCCAGGTGCTCGCCGGTCAGCGTGGGCTTGGCGGCGATCAGGTCGGCGGGGGTGCCCTCGAAGACGACCTTCCCGCCGTCGTGCCCGGCGCCGGGACCGAGGTCGATGATCCAGTCGGCGTGTGCCATGACCGCCTGGTGATGCTCGATGACGATGACCGACTTGCCGGAGTCGACGAGCCGGTCGAGCAGGCCGAGCAACTGCTCGACGTCGGCGAGGTGCAGCCCGGCGGTCGGCTCGTCGAGGACGTAGACGGCGCCCTTCTCACCCATGTGCGTGGCCAGCTTCAGCCGCTGCTGCTCGCCGCCGGACAGCGTGGTGAGCGGCTGGCCGATGCTGACGTAGCCGAGCCCGACGTCCGCCAGGCGGCCAAGGATGGCGTGCGCCGCCGGGTTCTTCGCCGCACCCGTTCCGAAGAAGTCCCGCGCCTCAGCCACCGGCATGGCGAGCACCTCGCTGATGTCCCGGCCGCCGAGCTTGTACTCGAGCACCGCGGCGTCGAACCGCTTGCCCTCGCACACCTCGCACACCGTGGCCACGCCCGCCATCATCGCCAGGTCGGTGTAGATGACACCGGCGCCGTTGCAGTTCGGGCAGGCGCCCTCGGAGTTGGCGCTGAACAGCGCGGGCTTGACCCCGTTGGCCTTGGCGAACGCGCTGCGGATGGGGTCGAGCAGCCCGGTGTAGGTCGCCGGGTTGCTGCGCCGCGAGCCGCGGATGGCGCCCTGGTCGACGGAGACGACGCCGGCGCCCCTGGGCACTGACCCGTGGATCAGCGAGCTCTTGCCGGAACCGGCCACCCCGGTGACGACGCACAGCACGCCGAGCGGCACGTCGACGCTCACGTCCTGCAGGTTGTGCGTGGTCGCGTGCCGGATCTCCAGCTTGCCTGACGGCGCACGCACCGTCTTCTTGAGTGACGCCCGGTCGTCGAGGTGCCTGCCGGTCACGGTGCCGCTTGACCGCAGCCCCGCGACGGTGCCCTCGAAGCACACGCTGCCGCCCGCCGTGCCGGCGCCGGGGCCGAGGTCAACGACGTGATCGCCAATCGCGATCATCTCCGGCTTGTGCTCGACGACGAGCACCGTGTTGCCCTTGTCCCGCAGCCGCAGCAGCAGCTCGTTCATCCGCTGGATGTCATGCGGGTGCAGCCCGACCGTCGGCTCGTCGAACACGTAGGTCACGTCGGTGAGCGAGGAGCCGAGCTGGCGGATCATCTTGACCCGCTGCGCCTCGCCGCCGGACAGCGTCCCGGCCGGCCGCTCGAGCGAGAGGTAGCCGAGGCCGATCTCGGTGAACGAGTCGAGCACCTGCCGCAGCGAGCCGAGCAGCGGCGCCACCGACGGCTCGTCGAGGCGGGCGACCCACTCGGCCAAGTCGCTGATCTGCATCGCGCACGCGTCGGCGATGCTGATCCCGTTGATCTTCGAGGACCTTGCTCCCGCGGAAAGCCGGGTGCCGCCGCAGTCGGGGCAGCTGGTGAACGTGACCGCGCGGTCCACGAACGCCCGGATGTGCGGCTGCAGCGCGTCGGGGTCCTTAGACAGGATGGACCGCTGCAGCCGCAGCACCAGGCCCTCGTAGGTCTGGTTGATGCCGCCGATCTTCATCCTGACCGGCTCGTGGTACAGGAAGTCGTTCCGTTCCTTCTTGGTGAACTTGCCGATCGGCTTGTCTGGGTCGTAGAACCCCGACTCGCTGTACAGCCGGTACCCCCATCCGCCCGGTGTGTAGCCGGGAATGGTGAGCGCGCCCTCGTTGAGCGACTTGCTGTCGTCGAACAGTTCGGCAAGGTCGATGTCGGAGACGTTGCCCCGGCCCTCGCAGCGCGGGCACATGCCGCCGGTGATGGAAAAGCTGCGCCGCTCCTTGGTGGTCTGCCCGCCGCGCTCGAAGGTGACCGCGCCCGCACCGCTGATCGAGGCGACGTTGAAGGAGAACGCCTGCGGCGAGCCGATGTGCGGCTGCCCGAGCCTGCTGAACAGGATGCGCAGCATGGCGTTGGCGTCGGTGGCGGTGCCGACGGTGGACCGCGGGTCGGCGCCCATCCGCTTCTGGTCGACGATGATCGCGGTGGTCAGCCCGTCGAGCACGTCCACGTCGGGCCGCGCAAGGGTCGGCATGAAGCCCTGCACGAACGCGCTGTAGGTCTCGTTGATCAGCCGCTGTGACTCGGCGGCGATCGTGTCGAACACAAGCGAGCTCTTCCCAGACCCGGAAACGCCGGTGAACACCGTCAGCCGGCGCTTCGGTATCTCAAGGCTGATGTCCTTGAGATTGTTCTCACGGGCGCCGTGTACCCGGATCAGGTCATGCGTGTCGGCCACGCTGGGTGCGGCCGGCGGCTGCTGTGGCCTGTCGGCCTTGCTCATCGTGTCTCCATCTGTCTCGATCGGCGGGTCAGGCATCGGGCGTCCGGGGCTGAGGTCCGGACCCGGGGGCCCAGAGCCTGGACCCCCGGCGGCCGGTTCAGCGGTCCTGGAGCACCCCGAGCACGTTGCCGTCGGGGTCGGTGAAGGTGGCCACCAGGCGGCCGCCCCCGACATCGCGCGGCTTGTCCTTCACGGTAGCGCCCGCGGCCGTCACCTCCGCGAGCTTCGCCTCGATGTCCGCCACGTGCCAGTAGGCCACCGGGCCGGACATGCCCTGCTGCGCGCCGTTGGGCACAAGCCCGATGTGCTGGCCCGCGGTGTCGAAGCCGACGTAGTAGGGCGCGTCGGCCGTCGGCGCCGCGCCGAGCAGCGCCGCGTACACCTTCTTGGCCGCCGCCACGTCAGTGACCGGATGCAGCACGGTCTTGATCCCCTCGGTGGGGGTTGCTGTGATCTCTTCTGATGCGCTCATGGCAGTCACTCTAGGTAGGACGTCACGGTGGCCGCTTCTCGAAAAGTGACCGGTCTGCCGCGTGCCGCGGGCCACGGCCGACGCGCCCCTGGCACGCGGAAGCGGCGGGCGCGAATGCGCCCGCCGCTTCCGGCTCAAATCCCATAAGGGGACGATATTCAGCTGGAGAACTCCGCTAGCGTGCGCTCCGCCTCAGCGAGCCATGACCGCCGCGCCGCCAGCGCCTCCTCGGCCTTGCGGATTCCGCCCGCGTCCCCGCGCGCCTGGGCCTTGGCGAGCTGCGTCTCGAGCGACTCGATGGCGGAGCGGAGCTGGCTGACCGTGCCCTCGGCGCGGGCGAGCGCCTCGGGGTTGGACCGCTTCCACTGCGCCTCCTCGGCCCGCCTGACCGCCTCCTCGACCCGGCGCAGCCCCTGCTCCAGGCCGTCGCGGGACTCGCGCGGCACGGGGCCCGCCTGCTCCCAGCGCTCCTGGATGCCGCGCAGCGCCGACCTGGCCGCCCGCCAGTCGGTGATCGGCAGCAGTTCCTGCGCCTCGGCGAGCAGCTGCTCCTTCACCGACGCGTGCGCCCGCAGTTCGGTTTCCTTGGCCGCGAAGACCTCGGAACGGGCGGCGAAGAACTTGTCCTGCGCGTCCCTGAACCGCTTCCACAGCTCGGCCTCGTCGTCCCGGCCGGCCCGGCCGGCTTCCTTCCACTCGCGCATGAGCTCGCGGTAGGAGGCCGACGTGGCGCTCCAGTCGGTCGAGTCGGCGAGCGCCTCGGCCTCCTGCACCAGCTTCTCCTTGCTGGCGCGCACGGACTCACGCTCGGCCTCAAGGGAGGCGAAGTAGGCCTTGCGCCGCTTGGTGAACCCGTTGCGGGCCGCGGACAGCCGCTTCCACAGCACTGCCTCGATGGACCGGTCGGCGTGCGGTGCGGACTTCCACTCCTCGAGAAGCTCCGCCATCCGCTCGCCGCTCGCCTTCCAGTGGGTGGCCTCGGCGGCGATCCGCTCGGCCTCGACGACGATCCGCTCCTTGACCTCACGGGCCTCGCTGCGGGCGTGCTCGCGCTGGGCCTTGACTTCCTCGCGCCTGGCGTCGACCTTGCCGGTCAGCGCCTCAAGCCGGCTGCGGAGCCCCTCGAGGTCACCGAGCGCGTTGGCGTCGGTCACCGACTTCAGCAGCCGCTGCACGGTGGCCTGTGCCTGGGCGGGGGCGATCTCGGTCGAGGACATGCGCTGCTCGATCAGCGCGACTTCGGTCTCGAGCGACTCGAACTTGCGCCGGAAAAACGCGAGCGCCTCTTCCGGGCTCCCCGCCGCCCACGAGCCGATCACCCGCTCGCCATCGGCGGTACGCACGTAGACCGTCCCGTCGGCGTCTACCCGACCCCAGGGATCGTTGGCGGTGGTCACGGCGAACCTCCTGGTTCATCTGCCGCCCCGGACGGCTGCCCGGGGCGTCGTGTTGCTCAGGTTTGCTTGATGGTCACGCTGTTGATGATGACTTTCTGCTTCGGCGCACCATCGCCCGCACCTGAATACGTGCATGTTGTTCCTGCATTGGCCACTTTCTGGAGGATATCGAGCCCAGACGTGATTGTCCCGAATGGTGTGTAATCCGGTCCGAGGGTGGTGTTCTTGTACACCAGGAAGAACTGGCTTCCGTTGGTCCCGGCGCCGCTGTTGGCCATCGCGACCGTTCCTGCCGCATAGGTGACGGTTCCGGACGACGTCGCCGCCTTGGGCAGGTTCTCATCGGCGAATTCATAGCCGGGGCCGCCGGTTCCCGGCGCTCCGGCGGCGGACGCGCAGGTCAGCTTCTCGCTGGCCTTCGCGTTCGGGTCGCCGCACTGCAGCACGTAAAGCCCGCTGGTCGCGGTGACCCTGTGACACTGGCTGGCATTGAAGTAGCCGGCGGTCGCAAGGTGCACGAAGGAGTTAACGGTGCAGGTCGCCTTGGAGTTAAGCAAGTTTATTTTGATCGCACCGAGGTTGGTATTGATCGACGCCGTATACGCCGCCTTGTAATTCGGCGATGCCGGCGGCACCGAGACCTTCTTGACGGCGCCTGCGACACCCTTCGTGGTGTATGTGCAGTGGGTCGCGGGCTCAGCGACCGCGGCGGCGGACGCCGAGGCCGTCGCCGAGGCGGATGCTGACGCCGACGCCGACGCCGACGCCGTGGCCTTGGGCTTCTTCGCCGCGGCCGGCGTGCTCCCGCCGAGCATCGCGGCGGTAATGCCGCCGATGAGGCCAAGGACGCAGACAACGGCAAGGCCGATGCCGAACCGCTTACGGAAGGCGCGCTGTCTTGCGAGCCGCACTTCCCGCTGCTTCTCGAACCGTTCCCGTGCGCGCCTGCGCTCTCGTTCTCTGCTCCCCGCCAAGGGTGCCGACCTCCTATATACGCGTTAAGCCCGCAACGCCCGCGTTACCAGGGTTCGCGCGCGATCGTTCGCGCATCGTACCCGCCGGCCGTCCGGTAATGGAACTGTCGTTATCGGTTCGTGCAGTTGCCCGGGGGGTGGAGCCCTGTTATCGGTTCGCTGCACCATCTGATGAGTCGGTAGCCTGTGACAGTGCTAGTCACTGGCTTTCCCGCGGGTGCCTTCGCCGCCAACTGTTACCTGGTGGCGCCGGCGCCCGGTGAGGAGTGTGTGATCATCGACCCGGGGCAGAATGCCGAGCGGGGGATCGAGGAACTGCTCGACCGCTACCGACTCAAGCCTAGCGCGGTGCTGCTCACACACGGTCACGTCGATCACATGTGGTCCGTCGCACCGGTCTGCGGTGCCAAGGGCGTTCCCGCCTATATCCACCCCGATGACCGCGAACTGCTCGCCGACCCGGGCAAGGGCCTGTCCCTGCTGGCCAAGCAGCAGTTCATGGGCGGGATGACGTTCGCGGAGCCGGACGACGTCCGTCAGCTTCACGACGGCGATGTGATCACCGTGGCGGGCCTGGACATCACCATCGGCCATACCCCGGGCCATACGCCGGGCTCGGTCACCTTCCGTAGCGGCGAAGATGACCTCGATGCCCTGTTCACTGGCGACCTGCTGTTCGCCGGCTCGATCGGCCGCACCGACCTGCCAGGCGGCGACCACGCGACGATCCTGAAGTCGCTTGCCCGCACGCTGACCCTGCCCGACGAGACGATCGTGCTTCCCGGTCACGGCCCGCAGACCACGATCGGCGACGAGCGCGGCTCCAATCCGTTCCTTACCGGACTTCAGCCGGCCCAGAAAGGGCTGTAACCACCATGAGCTTCCAGGCCCCGAAGGGGGTCTCAGAATACGTACCGCCGCGCAGCGCGCTCTTCCAGGAGGCACGCGATGCGTTCAACGAATCCGCCCGCCGCGCGTGCTACGCCGGCATTGAGACGGCGGTCTTCGAGGACACCAGCCTGTTCGTCCGCGGCGTCGGCGAGTCATCCGACGTGGTCCGCAAGGAGATGTACTCCTTCGAGTCCCGCGGCGGCGACAAGATCACGCTGCGCCCCGAGTTCACCGCCGGGGTGCTGCGCGCCGTTCTGCAGTACAACCTGCACAAGGGCGCCCTTCCGGTGAAGGTCTTCACCTCCGGCCCCGCGTTCCGCTACGAGCGCCCGCAGGCGGGCAGGTACCGGCAGTTCTACCAGTTCAACCTGGAGGCGATCGGCACCGAGGACCCGGCGGTGGACGCCGAGACGATCGCCATCGCCTACGACGCCTACGCCTCGCTCGGCCTCACCCAGTTCACCCTGCTGCTGAACACCCTGGGCGACAACAACTGCCGTCCCGTCTACCGGGCCGCGCTCCAGGAGTTCCTCCGCAAGCTCGACCTGGACGAGGACACCAGGCAGCGGATCGAGATCAACCCGCTGCGCGTCCTCGATGACAAGCGACCCGAGGTGCGCGAGCAGACGGCGAACGCGCCGTACATCGTCGACTACCTGTGCGGCGACTGCAAGGCGCACCACGACGCGGTGCGCGCGCTGCTGACCAGCCTGGGCGTCCCCTTCACGGACGCACCGCGCCTGGTCCGCGGCCTTGACTACTACATGCGGACCACCTACGAGTTCGATCACGCGCTGCTCGGCGCGCAGTCCGGCATCGGCGGCGGCGGCCGCTACGACGGGCTCAGCGAGGACATCGGCGGCCCGCCGCTGCCCGGCATCGGCTTCGCGGTGGGCCTTGACCGTATAGTTCTAGCCATCGAGTCCGAGCGCGGTGCGGCGACCGCCGCGGCGGCCACCGACTGCCAGGTCTTCGGCGTGGCACTCGGCGACGAGGCGCACACCGACGTGCTCGCCCTGATCACCGCCCTGCGGCGGGCCGGGGTGCACGCCGACATGGCCTTCGCCAGCCGCGGTCAAACCAGCCGCGGCCTCAAGGGCGCGATGAAGGCGGCCGACCGGTCGGGCGCCCGCTTCGCGGTGCTCATCGGTGCCGAAGAGCGGCGCAACGCCACCGTTCGGATTAAGGACCTCAAAGACGGCGACCAGCAGGACGTGGCGGCGGCAGAAGCCGTGCACTGGCTGGTCAACACACTGGCGGGAGACGAAGCGGAATGATCCGGACCCACGAGGCCGGCACGCTGCGTGCGGAGCACGCGGGGGAGCGAGTAGTGCTAGCGGGCTGGGTCGCGCGGCGGCGCGACCACGGCGGCGTGGTCTTCATCGACCTGCGCGACGCGAGCGGCGTCGTCCAGGTTGTCTGGCGCAGTGAGGACGCGGCGTCCCACGATCTGCGGGCCGAGTTCTGCGTCAAGGTGACCGGCGACGTCCGCGCCAGGCCCGCGGGCAACGAGAACCCCGAGCTGCCCACCGGCGCGATCGAGGTCGTGGCGGAAGAGGTCGAGGTCCTCTCCGAGGCCGACCCGCTGCCGTTCCCCGTCGAGGGCTCGACCGAGATCTCGGAAGACGTCCGGATCAAGTACCGCTACCTGGACATCCGCCGCGAGGACACCGCACGCGCGCTTCGCGTCCGCTCCACGGCCGCCTACCTGCTGTCCGACGTGATGCGCGACCACGGTTTCGTCAACGTGGAGACGCCCTACCTGACCAGGTCCACCCCGGAAGGCGCCCGCGACTTCCTGGTGCCGGTCCGGCTGCGCCCGGGCAACTGGTATGCCCTGCCGCAGTCGCCGCAGCTGTTCAAGCAGCTCCTCATGGTCGGCGGCCTCGAGCGCTACTACCAGCTCGCCCGCTGCTTCCGCGACGAGGACTTCCGCAAGGACAGGCAGCCGGAGTTCACCCAGATCGACCTGGAGATGTCCTTCGTCACCCGCCAGGACGTCATCGACGTCGGCGAGGCGGTGGTCTCCACCCTGTGGCGCGAGATCACCGGCTACGAGATCCCGCTTCCGCTGCCGCGGATGACCTACGCCGAAGCGATGGCCAAGTATGGCTCGGACAAGCCCGACCTCCGCTTCGACCTCGAGCTCACCGACCTGACCAGCTACTTCGCCGGCACCGAGTTCCGCGTCTTCCAGGCGCCTTACGTCGGCGCCGTCGTCATGCCTGGCGGCGCTTCGCAGACCCGCAGGGAGCTCGACGCCTGGCAGGACTGGGCCAAGTCCCGCGGCGCCCGCGGCCTGGCCTACGCCCTCATCGCGCAGGACGGCTCCATCGCCGGTCCCGTCGGCAAGAACATCTCCGAGTCGGAACGGGATGGGCTGGCTGCGGCCGTCAACGCGTCGCCCGGTGACGCGGTGTTCTTCGCCGCCGGCGCCGCGCGTGCCTCGCAGGAACTTCTCGGCGCGGCCCGCCTCGAGATCGGCAACCGCTGCGACCTCATCGACACCACCGCCTGGTCGTTCCTCTGGGTGGTCGACGCCCCCATGTTCGAGGAGACCGACGCGGGCGGCTGGACCGCCGTGCACCACCCCTTCACCTCACCGCTCCCGGAATGGGCCGACAAGTTCACCACCGAGCCGGGCGGCGCACTAGCCGACGCCTACGACATGGTCTGCAACGGCTACGAGATCGGCGGCGGCTCCATCCGCATACACAAGCAGCTGATGCAGCAGCAGGTCTTCGACGTCATCGGCCTGTCACCGGAAGAGGCGAGGTCCCAGTTCGGCTTCCTCCTCGACGCCTTCAAGTACGGCCCGCCCCCGCACGGCGGCATGGCCTTCGGCTGGGACCGCGTGGTCATGCTCCTAGCGGGCGCGGACACCATCCGCGACGTAATCGCCTTCCCCAAGGCCGCGAGCGGCGCCGACCCGCTAACCGGCGCCCCCACCCCCATCACCCCAGCCCAGCGTAAAGAAGCGGGCATAGACGCCCCGCCCAAGCCCGCCACTCCCCAGGGCTAACCGCGTCCTCTCATCCCCGCGTGGTCGTGGGGGCGGGAGTGTCTCCGCGCCTCCACACCAGGGAAAACGCACTCAGCCATCTTCCAACGCTTCACGGAGCCTCAATTCGCTAAGGCTGGCCCGGCCCCGGCCATTTCTCGGGGCGTACATTTCCCTTTCCGCCTGGGCAGCGTCCGTCGGTTGACGACCTGCACCACCCCACGCAACCCTCGAGCCACACCAGCCACACCCGAAATTGATCGGGTGTACTTTTCGCCCATATTCGGCCCGGACTACACCCACTAACGAGACCGGGCACCCCGGACCGCACGGACGTCCGACCGCCGGCCCGCGACCACTGAGCCACTTGGCCACATCCGCCGCAGTACGGCACTGACGCTCCTTGCTGATCAGGTCAAGCACCCCAACCCGGATGGTCTCAATCCCTTCGTGCACGGCATTCCAGCGGTCACGCCCCTTATCCCGCCATTGCTCATCCGACGGATGAGCCGCCGCTCCGTCGATCTCCACGCAGGCGCGGTAAGCCACGTACAAGTTGTCGAGGTAACGGTTCCCCGTCGCCTGCCTGACCCGGGCCTGCCGCGAAGCCATGGGCAGCCCGTGGGCACGCTCGACACCACGCACGTATCGGTACTCGAGAACGGAGAGCGCCCCGCTCTCGGCGTAACCAAGCGCCAGTTCGACCTCCCGTCGCCAGCGAGTCCGCGATCGCGCGGCAACCGCCGTGCGCAGACGCGCCGCCGTGGTCCGCCTGCGCCCGATGGCGCGGCAGATCCAGTCGTACGCCTCGTCAAAGCTCCGTGCGCACTCGATCAGGTCAAGCACCGTCTCCTCGACCCGCGTGCGCGGCGGCGAGAGTGACGGATGCCGGGCACGGTCCAGTGACCGCGACCGGTGGACGACGACCCCCGGGATCCTCCCACACCGTTCCGGGTTGCTCTCGTGCGGCACCGTGACATGGATAACCGGCCCCGCCCCGTTGACGAGGCCCCATACTTCGGCGGCACTCTGATGGCTAAGGACGGCACCCGGTCCGGCCCGCAGCAGCGCCCCCCACAGCTCGGCTCGGCGGGTCGGCGGTCCGGTGAACGCCGCGTAGACACCGCGACGCATAACCTGCCAGCGCCCGGCGCGCACCTGACCGTGAACCGTCTTGGCGGACATACCGGCGGACGCCGCCTGGCTAACCGCGATGACGCCATCCTGGCGTTCCAGCAGCCACCGGATCTCACCCGCCAGTTCAGGAGCCATGACACCAGCGTCCAGGCCACGCTCGCCCTGAAAGAAGGACCATCCGGTCCCTGTGGATAACGCTTGCAGGACACGGTTCCCTGTGGACAACGCCGCCCAAATGTCGCATCCGGATGCTACCGGGGCCCCGCCACCACCCAGATGACCGCAAACGGCGGTCCTGTCGCGGTTGCCGGCGCTAGTAGGCTCCAACCGTGGACAGTTTGTTCGATGAGGCGGGTGAGCGGGCCGCCGCGAGCGCCGCGCCGCTCGCCGTGCGGATGCGTCCGCGGACGCTCGACGAGGTGATCGGTCAGCGGCACCTCACCGCACCGGGCACGCCGTTCCGCAAGCTCATCGAGAATGACGCGCCGATGTCCCTGGTGCTGTGGGGACCGCCTGGGACGGGCAAGACCACCCTCGCCTACGTCGTCAGCCAGGTGACGAAGCGGCGGTTCACCGAGCTTTCCGCCGTCACCGCCGGCGTCAAGGACGTGCGCGCCGCCGTGGACGCGGCGCGCCAGCAACTCGGCATGAGCGGCCGTCAGACCGTGCTGTTCATCGACGAGGTGCACCGCTTCTCCAAGACGCAGCAGGACGCGCTGCTGCCTGCCGTGGAGAACCGCTGGGTGTCCTTCATCGGCGCGACGACGGAGAACCCGTCGTTCTCCGTGGTCTCGCCGCTGCTTTCGCGGTCGCTGCTGCTGACGCTGCAGCCGCTGGATGACGACGACATCAGAACGCTCGTCACGCGTGCGCTGACTGACGAGCGCGGGCTCAAGAACACCGTCGAGATCGACGACGACGCCCTGGAGCACCTCATCAGGCTGGCCGGCGGTGACGGGCGTCGCTCGCTCACCTACCTGGAGGCCGCCGCGCTCGGCACCAGCCACATCGACACGGCGACCCTGGAGCGCGCGGTCGACAGGGCGGCCGTCCGCTACGACCGCGACGGCGACCAGCACTACGACGTGATCAGCGCGTTCATCAAGTCGATGCGCGGCAGCGACGTGGACGCGGCGCTGCACTACCTGGCGCGGATGATCGCGGCGGGTGAGGATGCGAGGTTCATCGCCAGGCGGCTGATCGTGCACGCGAGCGAGGACGTCGGCATGGCGGACCCGACCGCGCTGCAGACCGCCGTGGCCGCCGCGCAGGCGGTGGAGTTCGTCGGCCTGCCCGAGGCGCGGATCAACCTGGCGCAGGCGGTCATCCACATCACCCTGGCGCCGAAGTCCAACGCCGTCATCCGCGCGATCGGCGCGGCGGAGAGCGACGTGCGCTCCGGCCTGATCGGTGCGGTCCCAGCGCACCTGCGCGACGCGCACTACCCTGGTGCCAAGAGTCTTGGCCACGGCAAGGGCTACGTCTATCCGCATGATCTGCCCGAGGGCATCGTGGCGCAGCAGTACGCACCGGACGTCGTCAACGGCCGGGCGTACTATGAGCCGTCGACCCATGGCATGGAGAGCCGTTTCTCCGAACGCACGCGGCTGATCCGGCAGATCCTCCATCCTGACCAGGAGGCGCGGGAAACACCGCGGGAAACATCGCAGGAGACCCAGCGGGAAACGCCGCGCGACGCACCGGACGAGGGGGCAGCCGCGACCCCGGAGGCCGGCCAGGAGGCGAAGGCAGAAGCGAGTCAACCCGGCGTCGCGGGGCAGTCGCAGTGACCGGGCGGGGAAGCGTCACGGGCAAGTGAGTAAGAGGGTGGTCATCGCATGAGCATCGCAGGCGTCGCGGCACTGATCGCCGCCGTCAGCTTCGCCGTCCTCGCCTGCACCGGGGTGTACCTCGCGGTGCGCTTCACCCGGGTGCTCGGTGACGCCGCCACCCTGGTGCGCGAGACGAGGACCGGCCAGGAGGCGCTGTTCGCCCGCGCGAACGCGGCGGTCGACAGGGCAAGCGCGCAGTTGGACAGGACCGAGGCGGCCACCACGGCCGTTGCCGATCTTGGCGACTCGATGACCGAACTCGCGGGCCAGGCGAACGCGCTGGCCGGCATCGGGCGGTCGGTGGCCGGCGCGGTGGTCGGCGGTCCCATCGGCCGGGCCGCCGCCGTGGCCTACGGGGTGCGGCACGCCGTGGGACTGCGCCGTGGCACCGTGACGCGCCAGGGCGCGCTGCCCGGCCGGGTCGTGAACAGCGCCGAACTGCCGAGCGCGGGCCACGCGGGTACGCGGGCACGCGCATGATCCGCAGGGGATTCTGGCTCACCGTCGGTGCCGCCGGCGGCATCATGGGGTACCGGCGTGTCTCCGCGCTGAGCCGTCAGGTATCCGAGACGCTTGGCGTGCGGCCCGGCCGCCAGGGAAGGCCGGCGAGCCCCCGGCGCAAGCGCCACTGGGCTCGCGAGACGCTCCGTTTCACCCGCGACGTGCGCGAGGGCATGGACATGTATATCGCTCGGCAACAGGGCAGGCCTGCGCCTACCCTTGGCCCAAGCGGAAGCCAACGCACAAGCGGTAGAAGCCAACGCACAACCGGTACGAGCAACAGCTACCGTTCCGACCACGACCACGACAAGAGGGAAGACCACTGATGCAGTCGGCAGAGATCGCCCGCCGTTTCCTGGCGCACTTCGAGGCGCGCGGACACGCCATCGTGCCGTCGGCCAGCCTCGTCGCCGACGATCCCACGCTGCTGTTCGTGGTCGCCGGGATGCAGCCGTTCAAGCCCTACCTGCTCGGCCAGCAGACCCCGCCGTGGAAGCGGGTCGCTGACGTGCAGAAGGTCGTCCGCACGCTGGACATCGAAGAGGTCGGCAAGACCACCAGGCACGCGACGTTCTTCCAGATGCTCGGCAACTGGTCGTTCGGCGACTACTTCAAGGAAGACGCGATCCGCTGGGCCTGGGAGCTGCTCACCAAGCCGGAGCAGGACGGCGGCTTCGGCTTCCCCAAGGAGAAGCTGTGGGCCACCGTGCTGCACGGCGACGACGAGTCCTACGCGATCTGGCGGGACCAGATCGGCGTGCCCGAGTCCCGGATCCAGCGCCGCGGCCTCAAGGACAACTACTGGCACATGGGCGTCCCTGGACCGGGCGGCCCGTGCTCGGAGATCTACTACGACCGCGGACCCGAGTACGGCGTCGAGGGCGGGCCTGAGGCGGACGAGGACCGGTACCTGGAGGTATGGAACCTGGTCTTCATGCAGGACATGCTGTCTGAGGTCCGCGCCAAGGACGACTTCGACGTGGAGGGACCGCTCCCGTTCAAGAACGTCGACACCGGCATGGGCCTGGAGCGGATGGCGTCCATCTTGCAGGGCGTCGACAACATCTACGAGATCGACACCACCTACAAGATCCTGGAGAAGGCGGCCGAGCTCACCGAGCAGGAGTACGGGAGGGACCAGCGCAACGACATCGCGCTGCGCGTCGTCGCCGACCACGTCCGCTCCGCGGTCATGCTGATCCAGGACGGAGTGCAGCCATCGAACGAGGGCGGCGGCTACGTGCTGCGCCGGCTGCTGCGCCGCTCCATCCGCAACCTGCGCCTGCTGTCCGGCGCGCAGCGTGGCGGCGGCGCGTCCGCGTCCACCGGCTTCATGCACGAGCTCACCGCGGTGACCATCGCCGTGATGGCGGACCAGTTTCCCGAGCTGCGCAGGGACGCGACTCGCATCCACACGATCATCGACGCGGAAGAGGCGGCGTTCGCCGGGACGCTGCGCACCGGAACCGCGATCTTCGACGTCGCGGTGGAGGAGACCAGGCGCAAGCACGCCTCGGTGCTGTCCGGCGCGCAGGCGTTCCAGCTCCACGACACCTACGGCTTCCCGATCGACCTCACCCTCGAGATGGCGTCCGAGCAGGGCCTCACCGTGGACGAGGAGGGCTTCCGGCGGCTGATGGCGGAGCAGCGGGACCGTGCGAAGAAGGACGCCAGGGAGAAGAAGACCGGCAACGCCGACATCTCCGCCTACGCGTCGCTGCTCGAGCAGGCGGGCAGGGTCACGTTCACCGGTTACGACGCGGCGGACGGCGAGGCGACCATCGTCGGCCTGCTCGTGGACGGCGTCCCTGTGCAGTCGGCTGCCCCGGGCAGCGAGGTCGCGGTGGTCCTGGACCGCACCCCGTTCTACGCCGAGGGCGGCGGCCAGTTGTCCGACCACGGCGTGATCAAGACGAACGGGGCGGGCGGCAACGCCGAGGTCGAGGTGACCGACGTGCAGACGCCGCTGCTCGGCCTGATCGTGCACCGGGGCGTGGTGCGTCACGGCGAGATCACCACCGGTTCGCCCGTGTGGGCGGAGATCGACGTCGAGCGGCGCCGCGCGACGTCCCGCAGCCACACCGCGACCCACCTGGTGCACCGCGCGCTGCGCGGCGCGCTCGGCGAGTCCGCGGCGCAGGCGGGCTCGGAGAACGCGCCCGGGCGGCTCCGCTTCGACTTCACCGCGACCGGCGCGGTGCCGCTGACCGTGCTCCGCGAGGTCGAGGACGAGGTGAACCGGATCCTCATCGACGACCTGTCGGTGCGGGCCTTCCACACCTCGATCGACGAGGCGCGCGCGATGGGCGCGCTCGCCCTGTTCAGCGAGCGCTACGGCAGCGAGGTCCGCGTCGTCGAGGTGGGCGAGTACTCACGCGAGCTGTGCGGCGGCACCCACGTGGCGCGATCCGGCCAGCTCGGCCTGGTCAAGCTGCTCGGCGAGGCGTCGATCGGCTCCGGCGTGCGCCGCATCGAGGCCCTGGTGGGCATCGACGCGTTCCGCTTCCTCGCCAGGGAGAGCGTGCTCGTCAACCAGCTCAGCGACCAGCTCAAGGCACGCCCGGAAGAGCTGCCGGAGCGGATCTCCATCGTGGTCGGCAGGCTCCGCGACGCGGAGCGCGAGCTGGCCAAGCTCAAGTCCGCGCAGCTGCTTGAGGCGTCGGGGCAGATCGCGGCGGCGGCGGAGAACATCGGCGGCATCGCGTTCGTCGCGCACCGGGTGCCCGACGGCACCGACGCGGATTCCATCCGCAGGCTGGCTCTCGACATCCGGGCCAAGGTTCCGGCGCTGCAGCCGGCGGTCGTGGCGCTGACCGGAACCCCGGCGGACCGGCCGGTCGTGGTGATCGCGGTGAACGAGGCAGCGCGCGGATCCGGGCTGTCCGCGGGCACGCTCGTCGGCGGCGCGGCGCGGGCGCTCGGCGGCGGCGGTGGCGGGAAGCCCGACATCGCACAAGGCGGCGGGGCGCCCGGTGCCGGACCTGCTGAGGTAAATGCCGCATTTGACAGCATTCGTAGTGCACTGCGCGACAAGGTGGAAACTGGCGGGTAACGTGATGCCATGTTCATTCGGACAGGTAAACCCTTGAGGACTGGCGTGCGTCTGGCCGTTGATCCGGGTACTGTCCGCATTGGCGTTGCACGAAGCGATCCGCGCGGAGTACTCGCCACCCCGCTGACTGTGGTGCGGCGGGGCAAGGGCGATCTTGACGCTCTCGCCTCGCTGGCCACCGCCGAAGAAGCAATGGAGATCTTGGTGGGTCTTCCCCGGTCACTGTCCGGCCGCGATGGCCAGGCCGCCGTTTCCGCCAGGCAGTTCGCGGCGGACCTGGCGGCGCGGGTCGCTCCGCTGCCTGTGCGGCTGTTCGACGAGCGTTTCACCACGTCGACCGCGCACGAGGCGCTGCGCGCGAGCGGGCATGACTCGCGGGCGCGGCGCCAGACGGTCGACGCCGCCGCCGCCGCGGTGCTGCTCGAGGCGGCGCTCGAAGCCGAGCGGCGCACCGGCGACGCCCCGGGCCAGCTCGTCGAGCTCGGGACCGCCCGGTGAACGGCGGCTACGGCTCAGACGACTATCCCGGCCAGGGCTACGACGGCCAGGGGTACGGCGAAGAAGGACAGGGGTGGGACCGTAGGCAGCCGCGCGACGGCTCCGTCTGGCAGGGCGACCAGGGCTACGCGAGCTACGACACCCCCGGCTACGGCGGCCAGGACTTCGACGCCCCGGCAAACGGCGGCTACGGCAACGAGGCCTACGGTAACGAGGCTTACGGCAACCAGGCATACGGCGAGCCCGGCTACGACGGCCAGGGCTACGGCCAGCCGGGTCATCAAGGCGAGCCCGGCTACCCGGCCCAGCCCGGCCAGCGCGGCGGCACCGGCTCCCAGCGCGCCATGCGCGGATCCGGCGGCATGTCGCAGCTTCCGCCCGGCTACGACCCGCGCGCCGACCGGTCGCGCCGCATGAACGCCGGCTACGAACCGCGCGACCCAGGCTACGGCCAGGGCGGCTACGACGAATGGGGCCAGGAGCAGGGCGACAGCTCCTTCCTGCCCGGCTTCGGCCAAGGCGACCAAGGGTACGGCCAGGGCGGCTACGACGACCGCCGCGGCCCGGGAGCAGGCGGCCCGGGAGCAGGCCGCCCGGGAGCAGGCGGCCAGGGAACCGGAGCAGGCGCCCGCGGCCCAGCCGGCCGAGGCCAAGCCGGTCAAGGCGGCCAGGGCGGACGCGGCCAAGCTGGCCCAGCCGGACGCGGCGGGCCAAGCGGCCCCGCTCAGCGCCTCCGCGAAGATGACCGCCGTCCGCGCGACCCCTGGGACGACGACAGAAACGGCCGGGGCGGCGGTAACGGCAGGAACGGCGGCGGCGGCGGGAACCGCCCGCGCCGCCGGGCGACCCGCTGGATCCCGCGGATACTGATCCTGCTGATCGTCGGCGCCATCGTGGGCGGCGGCCTCACCGGCGGCCTGTACATCTACCACAAGTACGAGGCCAGGTACCATCCGGCGGATTACGCCGGCGCGGGCACCACCCCGACGGCGATGGTCCAGATACAGAGCGGCGAGACCGCGTCGCAACTCGCGCCGACCCTGGTTCAGCTCGGAGTGGTGGCCAGTGAGCGGGCCTTCGTCGTCGCCGCGGAGGCGAGCACGAGTACGGCTAGCCTCGAGCCGGGCTTCTACATGCTCAATCACCACATGAAGGCGACTCTGGCGTACGCCGCGCTGCTCAACCAGAAGAACCGGGTGCAGACCACGGTGACGATCCCCGAGGGCAAGCGGGTCAGCCAGATCCTGACGATCCTGGCCGCGCACACCAAGATCCCGCTGCCGGAGTTCGAGGCGGCGGCGAAGCAGACGTCCAAGCTAGGCCTGCCCTCGTATGCGGGCACGACAGCGAAGCTCCCGTCCGCCGTCAAGTACGGCCAGCTCGAGGGCTACCTGTTCCCCGCGACCTACGCGGTCGTCCCGCACGAGACCGCGCTGCAGATCCTGCAGGCGATGGTCGCGCGCTACAACGCCGAGGCGCAGCAGCTCAACATCGTGACGGCGGCGAAGTCCGTCGGCCTCACTCCGAGCCAGCTGATCATCGAGGCGTCGATGGTCCAGGCCGAGGCGGGCGTGAACGCGGACATGCCGAAGATGGCCCGCGTGATCATCAACCGCAAGGCCAGGGGCATGCCTGACGGCTTCAGCAGCGTCGATTTCTACGGGCTAGGCAAGTACGGCATCAACCTGACGAACTCCGCGGAGGCGCAGGCGTCGGGCCCGTACGACAACACCCAGAAGGTGGGCCTGCCGCCAACCCCGATCGACAACCCAGGGGAACTGGCGATCAAGGCCGTCCTGCACCCGGAGCCGGGACCCTGGCTGTACTTCGTCACCACGGCGGTCGGCAAGCCGACGAAGTTCTCCGCCACCTGCTTCCAGGGCACCTGCGGGTAACCTCACAACAATGAAGGCAGCTGTACTCGGCAAGCCCATCGCGCATTCCGTGTCACCGGTGCTGCACCGGGCGGCCTACGACGCGCTTGGCCTCGCCGACTGGACCTACGACCTGGTCGAGTGCGACGAGGCGAGCCTGGCCGGGTACATCAGCCAATGCGGACCGGAGTGGGCGGGCCTCAGCCTGACCATGCCGCTCAAGCGCACGGTGCTGCCGCTGCTCGACCACGCCGACCACCTGGCGACGGCCACCGGCGGCGCGAACACCGTGGTGTTCCGCCCCGAGGGCCGCTACGGCTACAACACCGACGTGCAGGGCATCGTCGACGCGTGCGCCGAGGCAGGCGTCACCACCCCGGGCAGCGTCACGATCATCGGCGCGGGCGCCACCGCCTGCTCCGCCCTGGCCGCCGCCGCCGAGATGGGCGCGGCTGGCGCCGACGTCGTGCTGCGCGATGAGTCCCGCGCCGACGGGCTGCGAGCAACCGCGGAACGCCTCGGCCTGAGCGTGCGCCTGCGCCCCTGGGAAGATCTCGCGACAGCCGATGCGGTGGTCCCCGACCTCCTGATCTCGACCGTCCCCGCCGGTGCCGCCGATGATTACGCCGAACGGTTGCGGCGTACTCACCACGCCCCAGCCGCTCTCCTCGACGTGGTGTACCACCCGTGGCCGACTCCGCTCGCCCGGGCTGCCGCCGCGGCGGGCTCCGCCGTGGCAAGCGGCTACGCCATGCTGCTGCACCAGGCCGCCGCCCAGGTGGAACTCATGACGGGCAAGCCCGCCCCCCTCGACGCGATGCGCGAGGCAGGCGAGGCCGAGCTTAGGCGCCGCCTAGCGGCGGCAGACGTCAGCTAGCCGCCGCAACTGCCTAGGAAAACGCCTTCGCATCGCCGGCGAGCAGCTTCTTCGCCCGGCGTTCGTATTCGGCCATCATGAACCGGAAGGCGCCAGCCCCGACAGACACCCGGGCGGCGCCCGCCTCGGCCAGGGCGCTCAGCGGATCTGAAGGGTTGACGTTGACGGGGCGGCCAAGCGCGCTGGTCAGCTCCGCCACGAGGACGGGGTCGTTCAGCCCGATCGGGTATACGCAGTCGGCCCCGGCCTCGAAATACAGCCGGGCCCGCCGCAGGGTTTCCTGCATGGTCGCCTGGGCGTCGCGCCGGGGGTGGCGGACGATCGTGTCAATCCTGGCGTTGATCACGACAGGCACGCCGGCCGCTGTCGCGGCCGCCCGGACCTTAGCCAGGTAGGCGGCCTGGGCTCCGGCGTCACGGAGGCCCGCTCCGCTGATGTGGTCGGTGTCCTCGATATTGCACCCGACGGCGCCCGCGTCAAGCAGCGCCGCGACCAGTTCGCCGCCCGTCAGCCCGTAGCCCGCTTCGATGTCCGCGGTCACCGGGATGCCGACGGCGCGGGTGATACGGCGAAGCGCCGTGAAGGCGGCCTCGCGGCCGGTGTTGTTGTCTTGCTCACCCCAGGCGGCGGCCACGGCCGCGCTGGAGGTCGCGACGGCTAGGCCGCCCGCGGCTTCAACCTGCCTGGCGCTCGCCACGTCCCACGCGTTGACAAGGATGAGCGGGTTTCCCGGCTGGTGCAGTTCCCGCAGGCGCTGCGCGGCTGCGGTCAATCGCGTCATGTCTGTGCTCATGTCTAATAGGACACTGCCGCGACAGAAAACTGACCGCAGGACACGCCCCAATCGACGCGGTTTCGCGCTCAGGGCTTCGCCGTGGCCCGCTCCACCGCGTCCGCGCTGGCGGCATCTCCCCGCTCGCGCAGCCCGGCGATCACGCCCGCGATGTCGGCCTCGGGCCGGTTCTGGCTCAGCTTGGTCTTCGCCTCGATGCGGCTGATCTCGAGCTCGACACCGACGATCGCCCGCAGCTGCCCCTCGATGAACGCCCGCGGCGCGTCGTCCACCGACCACGCGTCGTCCTTCCGGTACGCCTCGTGCTTGGCGGTCAGCCGGCGGACCAGGTTCTCCGTCCACACCGGGTCGTCGTGCACCACGAACCGCCCGTAGACGTGCGCGGTCACGTAGTTCCAGGTCGGCACGACGCGGCCGTGCTCGGTCTTGGACGCGTACCAGCCCGGCGTGATGTACGCATCGGGCCCGCGCACGATGACCAGGGCCTCGCCCAGTGATTCGTGCTTCCACTGCGCGTTGTTCCGCGCCAGATGACCGTGCAGCGCACCACGGGTTCCCGCGCTGTTCGACTGACCTGGCGGCTCGTAGATGAACGGCAGCAGCGTCGCCATCATGCCCTCGTCGGTCAGCGTCACCAGGTCGGCCGCCCCGTGGTTGCGCAGCAGCTCGTCAACGGTCGCCTCGTCGGGCGCGAAATGCCCAGGAACGTACATGCGCGCCAGCGTAGTCACCCCGCCGGCGGGCCCGGCACTGGTTAACGCGCTGTATCCGCATGGTCGCCAAAGATGGACACACAGTGAAATAGTCGGAAACACAGCCGTCACGTGTTGAAATCGAGGTGGAACAGCATCTGTCTAGGCTGGTGATCGTGGCGGACATTTTCGATGGGTACCGGCTGGCGGAAGCCTGGGACGAGATGTTCGCGGCCCCCGGCAAGCCGCGCGCGGGCTACGAAGCGCTGGTCAGCGTGCTGCAGCCGATGGACCCGGCGGAGCTGAGGTACCGCGCGGACCAGCTTGCCCGGGTGTTCACCGACCGCGGCGTCACCTACGACTACGCGGGCGAGGAACGGCCGTTCCCGCTCGACCTGATACCGCGGGTCATCGGCGCCATGGAGTGGGACCAGGTGGCCAGGGGCGTGAAGCAGCGCGTGCTCGCGCTGGAGGCCTTCCTCGCCGACGTCTACGGCGCGGGCCGCTGCTTCGACGACGGCGTGGTGCCCTGGCGGCTGGTCTTCACCAGCGAGAAGTTCCGCCGCGAGGTGGCCGGCATCACGCCGCCCAACGGCGTCCGGGTGCACGTGGCGGGCATCGACCTGATCCGCGACGAGCTCGGCAGGTTCCGCGTGCTCGAGGACAACGTGCGGGTGCCGAGCGGCGTCAGCTACGTGATCGAGAACCGGCTGGCGATGACCAGGACGTTCCCCGCCCTGTTCGCCGAGCAGAAGGTGCACCAGGTCGACGAGTACCCGTCCCGGCTGCTCGGTGCCCTGCGCGCGGCCGCGCCGCACGGCGTGCTCGACCCGTTCATCGTCGTGCTCACCCCGGGCATGCACAACGCCGCCTACTTCGAGCACACCCTCCTCGCCCGGCTGATGGGCGTGGAGCTCGTCGAGGGCCGCGACCTGTTCTGCTGGCGGAACCGGGTCTACGTGCACACCACGCACGGCAGGCGTCCCGTCGACGTCATCTACCGGCGGGTCGACGACGACTGGCTCGACCCGCTGCACTTCCGCCCGGACAGCCTGCTCGGCTGCCCCGGCCTGGTCAACGCGGCGCGGCACGGCACCGTGACGATCGCCAACGGCATCGGCAACGGCGTCGCGGACGACAAGCTCATCTACACCTACATGCCGGACCTCATCCGCTACTACCTGAGCGAGGAACCGCTGCTTGACAACGTCGAGTCCTACCGGCTCGACGACGAGCAGACCCTGCACTGGGTGCTCGGCGAACTGCACAGCCTGGTGCTCAAGCCGGTCGACGGCGCGGGCGGCGCGGGCATCGTGATCGGCCCGCACGCCACCGAGCGGGAACTGGCCGAGCTGCGGGTCACCGTCGAGGCTAACCCGCGCGGCTGGATGGCGCAGCGCCCCGTCGCACTGTCCACCTCGCCGGTGCTTGTGGGGGAGAAGCTGAGCCCCCGGCACATCGACCTGCGCCCGTTCGCGGTCAACGACGGCAGCGACGTCTGGGTGCTGCCCGGCGGGCTCACCCGGGTTGCGCTGCCCGAGGGCGAGCTCAAGGTCAACTCGAGCCAGGGCGGCGGCTCGAAGGACACCTGGGTCCTCGCCCGCGGGCGTGCCGAGGAGACGGCCGGCCAGGCCGGCGAGCGGCTCGCCATGGCGATGCCCGCCGCGCCCAGCGCGCCGGAGATGGTCGCGGTCACCACCAGGCAGAGCGGACCCGACCAGTGAACGCCGAACTGCTCAGCCGCATCGCGGAGACGATCTACTGGACGGGACGCTACGTCGAGCGGGCCGACGACACCGCGCGGCTCATCGACGTGTACGTGCACCGGATGCTCGGCGAGACCAGCGCGGGCTCCGACGCAGCCTGCCGCGCCCTGTTCGGCATCCTGGGCGTCCCGGTGGAGGACGGCAACGAGCTTGACATCGACGTGGTGCTCTTCCGCCTGGTCTTCGAGGCGGCCTCGCCAAGCGCGATCGCCGGCTCGATGCTCGGCGCGCGGGCGGGCGCCCGCGGCATCCGCGAGGTCATCTCGAGCGAGATGTGGGAGTGCCTCAACGTGACCGCGCACGGCCTGCCGGGCCAGAAGCGCGCCGCGGAACGGCTCGGCCCGCACGTCTACCTGCGCTACATCAGGGAACGGTCCTCGCTGTTCTTCGGCCTCGCCGACTCCACCATGAGCCACGACGACGCGTGGCGCTTCCTGGTGCTCGGCCGCAGCCTGGAACGCGCCGACATGACCGCGCGGCTGCTGCTCGCGCGGATGTCAGCGCCGGACGACCTCGGCTGGCCGGTCCTGCTGCGGGCGTGCGGCGCGCACGAGTCCTTCATCAGGACGCACGGCTGGGCGGCGGAGCCGGACAAGGTGGCCGAGTTCCTGCTGCTCGACCGGCTCTTCCCGCGCAGCGTGGTGCACGCGCTGGCCACCGCGGAGGAATCACTGGCCGCGCTCAACCCGGGCGCCACGCGGGCCGGAGTCGATGACCCGGCGCGACGGCCGGTGGGCCGGCTGCGCAACCGCCTGGAGTACGCCGACCCCAAGCAGCTCACGGGCCAGCTGCCCGAGCTGCTTTCCACCTTGCAGGAGACCTGCGTGCAGGCGAGCGAGGCGATCGCCAGGAGGTACTTCCAGTACCAGACGCCGGTCGCCTGGGAACGGGACGGCTTACCGTGGGCTGGCGACTGCGCATCGAGCACACCACCGAGGTCAGGTACGCGGGCCCGGTGCTTACCTCGTTCAACGAGGCGCGGATGACACCGCTGACGCTGCCGTCCCAGATCACCCTGGAGTCCAGGGTGACGGCGGGACCCGGCGTGCCGGTGTGGACCTACAGCGACTACTGGGGCACCTTCGTCTCCGTCTTCGACCTGCCCGAGCCGCACGACGACCTGGTCATCCGCTCCGCCGCCACGGTGGAGACCGAGCCGTTCGGCGGACCGCCCGACGACGCGGACCGGCCGTCATGGCAGCAGCTCCGCGAGCGCGCCGCCGGCGGCCGCCTGCTTGAGTTCCTGCTCCCCACGCCGCTGACCACGGTGGCCGGCGACACCTCGCGAACCTCGATCGCCAAGGTCGCGGGCCTGTCACCCGACGCGGCCGCGCAGGCGATCTCCGCCCGCGTGCACGAGCGCGTCACCTACCTGCCCGGCGCGACCGGGGTGCGCACCAACGCACAGGAGGCCTGGGACAAGGGCCAGGGCGTCTGCCAGGACATGGCGCAGATCGCGGTGTCGCTGATGCGCGCCGCCGGCCTGCCCGCCCGCTACGTATCCGGCTACCTGCACCCGGACCCGAAGGCCTCCCCTGGCAGCACCGCGATCGGCCAGTCGCACGCCTGGGTGGAGTACTGGGCGGGCTCGTGGACGCCGCTGGACCCGACCAGCCTCGCCCCGGTCGGGGAACGCCACGTGGTGGTCGCCCGCGGCCGCGACTACGCCGACGTCCCGCCGCTCAAGGGCATCTATCACGGCACCGCGGGCGGCGGCATGACGGTGACGGTCGAGGTCACCCGCCTCGCCTGAGAAGATCGCCGGCGCTGCCGCTGCTGGCATACTTGCCGCATGACCCGGCGAGCGGCGAGAAGCGATGGCGGCGCCGAGCCGCCTGCCATGCTGCGCGCACAGCACGCCGAGGCCACCCGCCGGGCCGTGCTCGACGCCGCCAAGTCCCTCTTCGGCAGGCAGGGCTACGCGCAGACCTCGGTCGACGAGATCGCGGACGCGGCACGGGTTACGAAGGGCGCGGTGTACCACCACTTCGCGGGCAAGGAGGCGCTGTTCCGCGCCGTGTACGCGGAGGTGGAGACCGCCGCGCAGACTCGCGTGCTGAGTGCGGGGAACGCGGGGATGGCGCCGGTCGACCAGATGGTCGCGATGATGAACGCCTACCTGGATGCCGCGCTCGACGTGGAGATCAGGCGGATCACGCTCGTCGACGGGCCGGCCATCGTCGGCCAGGAGATCGACGACGGCGCCGAGCAGCAGCCGGGCTACCTGGCGACGCGGGCGTTCCTCGCCGCCGCGATAGCCAGCGGCGAGATCATGGACCTGGACCCGGGCGCGCTCACTGGCCTGCTGGGCGGCATGGCATGGGTGGCAGGCCTGCTTATCGCGCGCGCCGCCGACCCCGACGAGACCAGGGCCGCGCTCGGCAGGGCACTCGACGCGATGCTCCGCGGCCTTGCCCGGGGCAACACGAAGTAAAACCACGCACACCGACGGTTGCCCTTCTGGCATACCAGGGGTATGTTTAATACTCATGGAATCCGGAACGCTGGAAACCCGCCTCGGCCCCGTGGCCTGGCAATCGTCCGGTCGCGGTCCCGCGCTTGTCTTCTTCGCCGGCGCGCTCGCGAACCATGACCTGTGGCGCGACGTCATCGCGAAACTCGACGACCGCTACCGCTGCGTCACCGTCGACCTTCCGCTCGGCTCGCACCCCGCACCGCTCGCGCCGGGCGCGGACCGGTCGGCCACCTCGCTTGCCCGGCTGCTGCTTGACTGCCTCGACCTGCTCGACGTGCATGACGCCACCGTGGTCGTCAACGACACCGCGGGCGGGCTGCTGCTGCTGTCCCTGGCCGCCGGGCACCAGGCGCTCGGGCGAGTCGGCCGTCTGGTGCTCACCAACTGCGAGAGCTACGACCAGTTCCCGCCCGACGCGCTCAAGAGGGCGTCAGCGGCCTGCCGCGCGCTCCCGGGTCTCGCCACGGCCATGATCCGGCTGCAGCTGAGCTGGCCGGCCGCCATGCGGCGGACGCTGGCCACCGTCACCGCGGCCGGGCTCGACCGCGACCGAGCTGAATCCTTCTCCCGGCCAGCACGGCGTGATCGCCGGGTGGCCGGGGACCTGGTCGCGGCGATGGCGGGCTTCCGTCCGCGGCTTCTCATCGACGCCGCGGCCGTGATTCCGGAGTTCGACCGGCCGGTGCTGCTGATCTGGGGCGAGCAGTGCCAGTTCTTCCCGGTGCCGCAGGCGCGACGGCTCGCGTCGGACTTCCCGCACGCCACGCTCGTCATCATCCCGGGAGCCAAGACCTGGGTTCCCGTCGACAACCCGGCCGCCGTGGCCGGCGCCATCGCCGAGTTCGCGCCCGCACCGGTGCCGTAAAGTAAATTCGACCTCAAAATATTTGACCTCAAATCTCATTGCCGCAATACTGGGAGGGTGTCCACCGCGGAATCATCCCCTCGTGAGGCAGGCCCTCAGGACTCCGGCACGCCCGCCGGGCCGTCCGCCGAGCCGTCCACCTGGGCCTGGCCGCAGAACGCGATCACCTTTCCCGACGACGCACCGCTCCAGGCGCTCATCCTGTCGGCGACCAAGCTCATGGGCGCCTACGGCCAGGACAGCGTCCGCGCCGCCGGCCTGAAGCTGAGCCTGTCCGGGCTCGGCGTGCTCAGGATCCTGATGAGCGAAGACGGGCTGAAGGCAAGCGAGGTCGCCGACCGCGCGTGGTCCAGCCCTGGCACGGCCACCTCGGTGGTGAATACCCTGGTCAGAGACGGCTTCGTGGAGCGGAAGCCGGACGATGCCGACCGCCGCGTGGTCCGGCTCTACATCACGGACGCAGGCCGGGCCGTCATCACCTACTACGTGTCACAGGCGTCGGCTTGGTGGCGTAAAGCATTCGACTTTGTCGACAGCGATGACGAAGCTGTCGTCCGGAGGTTCTTCGTCCAGATGATCAACCATCTCAGCCAGCTCATAGACGAGGAGCGCGGCGCGTGACCACCACCACCGCGCGGTCAGCGGGCCTCGGATCGCCGGCGGAGCACGCCGCGATCAGGACCGCGGACCTGCGCAAGACCTACAAGTCGAGCCGGGGCGACGTCGAGGCGGTGCGCGGCATCGACCTCGACATCCCGCAGGGCGAGTTCTTCGGCCTGCTCGGGCCGAACGGCGCGGGCAAGTCCACCACCATCGGCATGCTCACCACGCTCGTCGCGCCGACCGGCGGCCAGGCCTGGGTGGCAGGCCACGACGTCACCAGGGACACGGTGGCCGTCAAGCGCAGGATCGGCGTGGTCACTCAGAACAACACCCTGGACATGCAGCTGACGGTCGCGGAGAACCTGGAGTACCGCAGCCGATTCTTCGGGCTGCCGAAGGCGGTCGCGGCCAGGCGCGCCGCGCAGCTCATCGAGGCGTTCGGCCTCGGCGACAGGAAGAACGCCATGGCCGACCAGCTGTCCGGGGGCCAGGCCCGCCGCCTGATGATCGCCCGCGCCCTGGTGCACCAGCCCGACGTGCTGTTCCTCGACGAGCCGACGGCCGGCCTCGACCCGCAGACCCGGGTGAACCTGTGGGAGATCCTGCGCGTGCTGCACGAGCAGGGCCAGACGATCCTGCTCACCACGCACTACATGGAGGAGGCCGAGGCGCTGTGCGACCGGATCGCGGTCGTCGACCACGGCAGGATCCTCGCCGAGGGCACGGTCGATGCGCTGCTCGCCGACTCCGGCGCGCAGACCGTGGTGACCGTCCGGTTCGAGGAGCAGGTGCCCGACGGCCTCGGCGAGGAGCCGAGCCTGGCCAGCCACCCAGGTGTCAGCAAGGTCGAGGCGGACGGCGACCAGCTGCGCGTGTTCGCCAGCGACCCCGAGGGCCTGCTCGGCGACCTGATCGCCCTTGGCGCCAAGCACGGGCTGCACGTCCGGGACGCCGCTCAGGCCAAGCCAAGCCTTGAGACCGCCTTCCTCGCCCTGACCGGCCGCGAGTACCGGGAGTAGACCATGGCCACCAAAGTCCAGCCAGCCATCGACTCCGCCGCCGGGTCGGAGGCGCCCGTGCCAGCGGCGGTCGCGGCACTGATCACCGACGCGCCGGTGCCACACCCGACGCTGCTCAAGACGTTCGGCGCGATGATGGCGCGCGAGTTCCGCGTGCTCGGCAGGAACGCGCCGTCCACGTTCATCCGCGCGGTCATGCAGCCGCTGCTGTTCGCCTTCGTCTTCGCCTACGTTCTGCCCAAGATCGGCAGCGGTTTCTCGGCGGGCAGCGCGGGCGCGGGGGCCAACGCGGCCGGCGTCAACTTCGCCACCATCCTGGTGCCTGGCCTGATGGGGTCGATGTTCCTCATGCAGGGCATGTTCGGCACCACGATGCCGCTCGTCATGGAGTTCTCCTGGCAGCGCACCATCGAGGATCGCGCGCTCGCGCCGGTGCCGATCCGGGTGCTCGCCATCCAGAAGATCACCGCGGGCGCGATCCAGGCGTTCATCGGCGCGGCGATCGTCTTCCCCGTCGTCTACTGGGTGCACGCGCCGGGGCAGGGCCCGCACATCGACGTGACCAACTGGTTCCTGCTTCTCGTGGTCATGGTCTTCGCCTCCACCCTCACCGCGGCCATGGGCCTGTGGCTCGGTACGGTGGTCGACCCGCGCAAGATCCAGATGATCTTCGCGGTCGTGCTGCTCCCGGCCACCATGCTCGGCTGCGTCTACTACCCGTGGTCCGCGCTGCACGTGATCCGCTGGCTGCAGATTCTCGTGCTGATCAACCCGATGGTCTACATGACGGAGGGCCTGCGGGCGGCGCTCACGCCGCAACTCGGCCACATGGCCCTCTGGGCGATCATGCTCGCCCTGGTCGGCGGCACCTTCGTCTTCGGTGCCCTGGCCACGCGCACCTTCCGCAACCGCGTCGTCAGCTAGTCATCGTCAGCCGGCCGTCGCTGGCTGAGACGACGATGCCGTCCCTGGCGGGGAGACGACGTTCCCCGCCAGGGACGGCTCGCTTGCCGCCGGGCCCCAAAGCATTTGCCCTCGGGCCGCTCACTGGCCGATACTCCGCCAGTGACCAAGCAAACCGACTTCTCCGTCAAGCCGACGCTCACCGGCGAGAAGGTGATCCTGCGTCGCTTCGCCGAGGCGGACATTCCCGCGTTGCGCGACGCGCTGCTCGACCCGGAGGCCCGCATCCTCACCGGCAGCGTGCACGACGAGGCGCAGGCGAACGCCGGCCTGAGCCCGGAAGAGGAGCGCAGCGCCCTCGACTGGTTCGCCACCCGCAACGAGCAGCCGGACCGTCTCGACCTGGCCATCATCGACAAGGCCTCGCGCGTCTGCGTCGGCGAGGCGGTGCTCAACCAGTGGGACCCGGGCAACGAGAACTGCAACTTCCGCATCTTTATCGGCAACGGCGGCCGGGACCGCGGCCTGGGCACCGAGGCGACAAGGCTGATCGTCGGTTACGGCTTCGAGCGTCTCGGCCTGCACCGGATCAGCCTCGAGGTCTACGCGTTCAACCCGCGCGCCCGCCGTGCCTACGAGAAGGTCGGCTTCCGCGCCGAGGGCGTGCTGCGCGAGTCGCTGCGCTATAACGGCGAGTGGGTCGACGCCACCGTGATGGCCCTACTCGACCGCGAGTGGGCCGCGCTCGCCTCCGCGAGGAGATAGGGGAATACCCATTCACCCCAGAGTGCTGTTATTCTTGTCGGTGACCAGCCTGGTACGCATCACGTGCCGGGCGTGCAAGCGGAGGACCACCTCCCACCTGGCCGGCAGGAGTCGGCGGGTTAGGCGCGACGCGATCGTCAGCGAAGCTGATAGGGAGCGTTGTCGGTGTGGTAGCCCCGCGGCACACGGTGCCGGACGGGGCCTTTTCCGTTTGGACCCTATGGTCAAGGCATGAACTGCCACCGGGCAGAGCTGCCGCCGGAAGGGCCGGCGACGGCACAACATGATGAACCGCTGGAGGTCACATCAGCGCCGAAACGCGTATCAACGAGCGCATTCGTTCCCCCGAAGTCCGGCTTGTCGGAGCGAAGGGTGAGCAGATCGGGATCGTCTCCATCAACGAGGCGCTCCGGCTCGCACAGGAGGCCGACCTCGATCTTGTCGAGGTTGCCCCGACCGCACGTCCCCCGGTCTGTAAGCTCATGGACTACGGGAAGTTCAAGTACGAGGCCGCGCTTAAGGCGCGCGAATCGCGCAAGAACCAGACGCAGACGATCGTCAAGGAGATCAAGCTCCGCCCGAAGATCGACCCGCACGACTATGGCACCAAGAAGGGCCACGTCGAGCGGTTCCTCAAGGCGGGCGACAAGGTCAAGGTGACGATCATGTTCCGCGGTCGCGAGCAGTCCCGTCCCGAGCTCGGCTTCCGGCTCCTGCAGAAGCTGGCCGACGACGTCACCGAGCTCGGTTTCGTTGAGGCACAGCCCAAGCAAGACGGCCGGAACATGATCATGGTGATTGGCCCGCACCGGCGCAAGTCTGAGGTCAAGCCCGCGCAGGCGCCCACGCCGTCGCGCGTGCCAAGCCCGCGCGGCGAGGCCCCGGCCGAGGCGCCGGCCCCGGCCGAGGCGCCAGCCCCGGCCGAGGCGCCGGCCCAGGCCGAGGCACCCGCCCCGGCCGAGGCGCCGGCTGAGGCCGAGAGCCCGGCTGCGGCGCCAGCGCCGACCGACGCGTAGCGGTTTTACCCCGGCAACGGGGACACCGCGCAGCGGCCCCGCACGGCAGTGCGGGGCCGCTGCGCGACACAGAGCAAGCCCAGGGATGTATCCCCGAAGTCCCGCTGCTGGGGAACTGCCTGGGCCATGGGGTAAACACCCAGGACACACAGAGGAGACGACGGCGACCATGCCGAAGATGAAGACGCACAGCGGCGCCGCCAAGCGGTTCAAGCTCACCGGCACCGGCAAGGTGATGCGGCTGCGTGCCAACCGGCAGCACATGTTCGAGCACAAGTCCTCTCGCGTCACGCGGCGCCTGGCCGGCGAGGTTCAGGTCGCCAAGGCCGACACCCGCGCGATCAAGCGCCTGCTCGGCAAGTAGAGCCGACGGCCGCACAGCCGAGTCCTGTAACCGCAGTCCAGAGGGAGATTGAACGATGGCACGCGTCAAGCGTTCGCTTAACGCTAAGAAGAAGCGCAGGGTTGTCCTCGAGCGTGCGAAGGGCTACCGGGGCCAGCGGTCCCGCCTGTACCGCAAGGCCAAGGAGCAGGTCCTCCACTCGATGACCTACGCCTACCGCGACCGCAAGGACCGCAAGGGCAACTTCCGCAGGCTCTGGATTCAGCGCATCAACGCCGCCGCGCGCGCGAACGGCCTGACCTACAACCGCTTCGTGCAGGGTCTCAAGGCGGCAGGCGTCGAGGTCGACAGGCGCGTGCTCGCCGACCTCGCGGTGACCGACGCCGCGGCCTTCGCCGCGCTGGTCGAGGTGGCGCGCCAGGCGCTCCCCGAGACCGTCGGTGCCGCTGCCTAACTTGAATTCCTACGCGAGCACGGCGCGGCTTAAGGCCGCTCGCCGGCTGACCAAGCGGGCGCTGCGCCAGCGTGAGCGGGCCTTCCTCGCGGAAGGCCCGCAGGCCGTTTCCGAGGCGCTGGCGACGGGCACGCGGGTCAGCGGGCTGTTCGTCACCGGGCCCGCCGAGGCGCGGCACGCGGAGCTTGTCGCGGCCGCCAGGGACGCCGGCGTGGACGTCCAGCTGGTCAGCGGCGAGATCATGAGCGAGCTCGCCCAGACGGTCACACCGCAGGGCCTGCTCGCGGTGTGCGACTTCGTCGACGTGCCGCTGGACAGCGTCACCGCCGCGCGCCCGGTCCTCGTGGCGCTGCTCGCCAACGTCAGGGACCCGGGCAACGCGGGCACCGTGCTGCGCGCCGCCGACGCGGCGGGCGCGGACGCGGTGATCTTCGCCGACGCCTCCGTCGACATCTACAACGGCAAGTGCGTCCGCGCCAGCGCGGGCAGCATCTTCCACCTGCCGGTCGTCGCCGGCGTGCGGCTGCCGGAGACGGTCGCCGCGCTCAGGAAGGCCGGGCTGCGGATTCTCGCCGCCGACGGCCGCGGCGGCAGCACACTTGACGACCCGGACACCAGGACCGTGCTCGGCTCGCCGGCCGCCTGGCTGTTCGGCAACGAAGCCTGGGGACTTCCCGAGGACCTGCTCGCGCTCGCCGACGAGTCGGTGGCCGTGCCCATCTACGGCCGGGCGGAATCGCTCAACCTCGCCACGGCCGCCGCCGTGTGCCTGTACGCGTCAGCGTCGGCCCAGCGCTCAGTCGGCACCGTGGGCAGCACAGCACACCGCAACCCCTTAGATCCCATATGATTACATCGCGTTGCGCGCCTGAAGGCGGCCCAATGATTCCCTTCGCGTAGGGTATTTGCGCTATGACGTAGCGAAATCCTGCTACGGGGGTACTGTCCCGAGGGCGGGTAAACGCGCTAGAGTCTGATCACATTCCGTCACCCGCATCGCGGATAGAGCCGACAACGGCCGCCCGGTGCGCCCCCATCTGGACGGAGGCGCAAGCGCCGTGGATGACAAAAGACCGGGCCGGAAGGCAGCCGGCGGACCGCACCGTGCCAGCGGTGTGCCGTCAGCCGTGCCGTCCGCACCGGCCGTGGCGTACGCGTCCGGCAGGACCGTACTGCCGGTGTCGACGCCACTGGCGGACGCCCAGTCACTGACCGGTGCAGAGAAACTGACTGCCGACGAGCTGCCCGATGGCCTCGTGGTCGCCGACGACGCGGGCCGCGTCGTCGTGTTCAACCGCGCGGCCGCGCGCCTGACCGGCCTCCCCACGGAGGAGGCCATCGGCAAGTACGTCTTCGACGTGCTGCCGTTCCGCGACGACGACGGCCGCGACTGGTGGATGTTCGTCGACCCGTACAACGGCCTGCCCACCCGCACCAGGCACCCGGAGCGCAGCCTGTACCTGGCCGACGGCTCCAGCGTGAACTACGCGGGGTTCTCGCCCCGCGGTGACACCGAGCTGCTCGTCTCCGTCGGCTATGTCCGCGACGGCCGCTCGGGCCCGGTACGCCGCCTGGTGATCACGCTGCGCGGCGCGCAGCAGCGGGCCAGGCTCGAGCGCAGCCGCGCCGAGCTCGTCTCCACCGTCGCGCACGAGCTGCGGGCGCCGCTGACGTCGGTGAAGGGTTTCACCGCGACGCTGCTGGCCAAGTGGTCGCGATTCAGCGACGACCAGAAGCGCGTCATGCTCGAGACTGTCAACGCCGACGCCGACCGAGTGACCAGGCTGATCACCGAGCTGCTCGACGTGTCACGGATCGAGTCCGGCCGGATGGAAGTGCGCCGCCAGCTCGTCGACGTGCCCGAGCGGGCGCGCAAGATCGTCGCGGGCCGGGTCGCCTCCGGCGAGCCCGAGGACCGCTTCCGCCTTGAGTCCGCGCCCGATCTGCCAGAGACCTGGCTCGACGCCGACAAGATCGACCAGATCCTCGGCAACCTCGTGGAGAACGCGGTCAGGCACGGCGCTGGTATCGTAACGATTGTGGTGCAGCGAGCGCGGGTGAGCGGCGAACAGGCCGAGGCCATCGTCGTGTCCGTGCGTGACCAGGGCGAGGGCATCGCGCCCGAGATGGCGCCCCGGGTCTTCCGCCAGTTTTGGCGCGGCAAGCGCCGCGGCGGCACCGGCCTTGGCCTCTACATCGTCAAGGGCCTCATCGAGGCGATGAACGGCGAGATTACCGTGGCCCGTGCGCCGGGCGGCGGCGCCGAGTTCCGATTTACCCTGCCCGCGGGCACCCCCATCGCGTAACGGCAGGCGCCGTAACGCCCCGGCGGGCCACGCGGGCGAACACCCGGAACAGCCCGACGCGACCGCGCGGACGGGCAACCGGTCCGCGATCTGGGTACAAGCGCGTCACGGCAAGCGCTCCCGGTAGGGTCATGGGTGCTGGGTAACAGTCGGTCCCACCCGTTCGGGATGAATCCGGAACCTGTACCAACGCGGACCTTCCAGCTGCTGACGACCCAAGGAAGCGAAAGATGTCCGCACCTAATAGAAACTACGATCCGGTCGAGGTGACTACGTTGTCGGCGGACGCGGTGGAGCGCGCGACAAGCGAGGCGCTCGCCGCGATTTCCGCCGCGGCGACGCTTGAAGAGCTCAAGGAGGCCCGCCTCGCGCACGCCGGCGACAAGGCGCCGCTGTCCCTGGCGCGCGCGGAGATCGGCGCGCTGCCGCCGCAGGCCCGCGCCGACGCGGGCCGTCGCGTCGGCGCCGCCATCGCGCAGGTCAGGGATGCCCTGACGGCGCGGCAGGAGCAGCTAGAGCGGGAGCGCGACGAGCAGGTACTGATCACCGAGCGGGTCGACGTCACGCTGCCGTACGACCGCCTGCCCGCCGGCGCGCGGCACCCGGTCAGCATGCTCGCCGACAAGCTCTCCGACGTGTTCGTCGCCATGGGTTACGAGGTCGCCGAGGGGCCAGAGGTCGAGGCCGAGTGGTACAACTTCGACGCGCTCAACTTCCTGCCCGATCACCCGGCCAGGGAGATGCAGGACACCCTGTTCGTCGCGGCGCCGGAGGACGCGCCGCCCGGCACCAGGTCCGGCCTGGTGATGCGCACCCACACCTCGCCGGTGCAGATCAGGAGCCTGCTCACCCGGCCGCTGCCGCTCTACGTGGTGAGCCCGGGCAAGGTGTACAGGAACGAGGCGCTTGACGCCACCCACCTGCCGGTCTTCTACCAGATCGAGTGCCTGGCGGTGGACGAGGGCCTGACCATGGCCGACCTGCGCGGCGCGATCCAGGCGTTCGTCGACGCGCTGTTCGGTACCGGGCTGCGGACCCGGCTGCGGCCGGACTACTTCCCGTTCACCGAGCCGTCCGCCGACGTGTCCATGGAGTGCCACGTCTGCCGCACCGAGTCCACCAAGCCGGGTGCCGACCCGTGCCGGGTCTGCCGGAGCCAGGGCTGGATCGAGATCGCCGGCTGCGGCATGGTCAACCCGCGGGTGCTCGTCGCCTGCGGCATCGACCCCGACCGCTACAGCGGGTTCGCCTTCGGCCTCGGCATCGAGCGATCGCTGATGCTCGCCAACGGCATCAACGAAATCCGCGACACCTACGACGGTGACGTGCGGTTCAGCAGGGCGTTCGGGATGGAGATCTGACCGATGCGAGTTCCCGTTTCCTGGCTGCGCGAGTACGCGCCCATTCCAGAGCCGTATGACGCGCTCGAGGTCGGCCGCCGCCTGACGCTGGCCGGCCTCGAGGTCGAGGCGGTCGAGCCGGTCGGCCACGATGTCCACGGGGTGATCACCGCCCAGGTGATGACCGTCGAGGAGCTGACCGAGTTCAAGAAGCCGATCCGCTACTGCCGGGTCGCGACGAGCGACGCTGAGCTGGCCGCCGACCCGGAGACGCTCACCGGCGTCATCTGCGGCGCGGTCAACTTCGCGCCCGGCGACCGGGTGGCGTTCGCCGTCGTGGGCGCCACACTGCCCGGCGGCTTCGAGATCACCGCCGCGAAGAGGTACGGCAGGGTCTCCGAGGGCATGATCTGCGCGGTCGACGAGCTTGGCATCGGCGAGGACCACACCGGCATCCTCGTGCTGCCGCCGGACACCCCGCTCGGCGTCGACTTCGTCAGCTACGCCGGGCTGCGCGACGACGTGCTTGAGATCACCGTCACCCCGGACCGCGGCTACGCCGTGTCGATCAGGGGCGTCGCGCGTGAACTCGCCAGCACGTACCAGGTCCCGTTCACCGACCCGGCGCTGACGTTCGTGCCGGGTGAGGACGCGTCGGGAGTGGACGGCGAGGAGCGCGTCGAGGGCGCGAAGCCGTGGCCGGCCGAGATCGGCGACCCGACGGCGTGCGACCGATTCGTGCTCCGCGAGGTCCGCGGCTTCGACCCGAAGGCGCGGACGCCGCTGTGGATGCAGGTCAGGCTCGCCCGCTCGGGCATGCGCAGCGTCTCGCTCGCCGTCGACGTGACCAACTACCTCATGCTCGAGCTCGGACAGCCGCTGCATGCCTTCGACCGGTCCAAGCTCCGCGGCCCGATCGTGGTCCGCCGCGCGCGGCCGGGGGAGACGCTGACCACGCTGGACCATGTCGGCCGTGCACTGAACGAGTTGGACATCCTCATCACCGACGACACCGGTCCCATTGGGCTTGCGGGCACCATGGGCGGTCTGACCACCGAGATCGACGACGACTCGACCGACATCGTCATCGAGGCCGCGCACTTCAGCGACACCGGCGTGGCGAAGATGGCCAGGCGGCACCGTCTGCACTCGGAGGCGTCCTACCGGTTCGAGCGCGGCACCGACCGCGAGCTTCCGCTGCGCGCGAGCGCGCGCGCCGCGGCGCTGCTCGCGAGCCTCGGCGGCGCGGCGATCGTGCCGGGCGCCACGCACGCGCAGGCGCCCGCCAGGGTGGTGACGATCGAGATGGCCGCCGACTACCCGGACCGGGTGGCCGGGCTCGTCTACGGCCTCGACACCGTTGTCCGCAGGCTGCAGGAGGTGGGCTGCGAGGTGCGCAGCACCCCGGCCAGCCACGTGCCGACGATCGCGCCCTGGCGCGCGCCATCCGCTGACACTGTCGCCGACGGCGGCCTGCCCGCCCACCCGGGCAGGCACGACAGGCAGGAGACGGTGCTGCTCGTCACGCCGCCGTCGTGGCGCCCCGACCTCACCGACCCGGCCGACCTGGCCGAGGAGGTCATCAGGCTCGAGGGATACACCGGCGTTCCTGTCCGCCAGCCTCGCGCTCCCGCGGGCCGCGGCCTGACCGAGCGGCAGAAGACGCTGCGCGCGATCTCCCGCATGCTGGCCGGGGCGGGCTTTGTCGAGGTGCACTCCGACCCGTTCAGCCCCGCGACCGAGGCCGACAGCCTGATGCTGGCGCCGGAAGACCCGCGCCGCCCCGCGGTCCGGGTGGCGAACCCGCTCAGCGAGGACCAGCCGCAGCTGCGCACCACGCTGCTGCCCGGCCTGTTCCGCACCCTGGTCAGGAACATCGGCCGCGGCTTCGGCGACGTCGCGCTGTTCGAGACCGGCCTGGTGTTCCTGACGCGCCCCGGCGCGTCGGGCATCGCGCCGATCCTGGCCACGGACCGCGGTCCGACGGAGGAGGAGCTCGCGACGCTGGCCGCCGCGCTGCCCGACCAGCCGCCGCGGGTGGCCGGCGTCCTCGCCGGCCACCGTGAGCTAGCCGGCTGGTGGGGGCCGGGACGGCCGGAGACCTGGGCCGACGCGATCGAGGCGGCCCGTTCGGTGTGCGCGCTCAGCCACCTGTCGTTCGACGTGCGGGCGGCCGCCGAGGCGCCCTGGCACCCCGGCCGCTGCGCAGCCGTGTATGTGCGGACCACGGCCGGCAGTTCCGGCGAGCACGGCGAGCAACCGCACGAGTGGCTCGCCGGGCATGCGGGCGAGCTGCACCCGCGGGTGATCGCCGCCTACGGGCTGCCGCCACGGACCAGTGCGTTCGAGCTCGACTTCGCGGTGCTCGCGGCCGCGGCGGCCGCGTCCGAGCCGGTGCGCGGCCCGGCGCTCCCGGCGTACCCGCTGGCCACGCAGGACGTCGCGCTCGTCGTGCCGCAGGAGGTGCCCGCCGCCGCGGTGGCCGCCGCGCTCAAGGCGGGAGCGGGCGAACTGCTCGAGGAGGTGCGGCTGTTCGACGTCTACACCGGCGCTCAGCTCGGCGACGGCCGCAAGTCGCTTGCCTACACCCTCCGGCTGCGTGCCGCCGACCGGACGCTGACCGCCGCCGAGGCGACGGCGGCAAGGGACGCCGCGGTGACCGAGGCCACCCGCCGCACCGGCGCGGTGCTGCGGGGATAGGGGTTGCCGGCCTAGAGGTTGCGGGATAGGGCTGCGCGGATAGCTGCCATGCGGGTCAGCGCGCGGCTGGCAGGCAGACCGGGCCCGGCGCGTCCGCGGACGCGCCGGGCCCGGCCGCGTTTCTCAGGCCCAGCCTGTCGTTCCCACGTCGTTGTCCTCTCGACGGGATTTTGCTGGCATCTGCCCCAAGTGCCCGTATTTAACCGTATCTAGCATGAATTCTGGTGATCTGCGGGCAAGTGCACAAGCATGACAGCAACCGCGGGGCGGCGTCGCAGTGAATCGAAGAAGATAACATTCTCGTAACGGAGTGCGTCGGCCCGCTTGCGGTGCGGTGACTGCAATCGCTTGCAGCACAAGGGATTTCGTCGCCATCGCGGGGTTCGATGGCATGCGTGTGCTGTCGGTAGGTAGCCGCGATTTGACTGTGTGCACGTGAAATCTGTGACAATGTGGGGTTAGCGCCGCACGGTGCGCTATCCGGGGTGGTCAGCGCTTAGTGCAAGGCAAAAGCGCAGTGCAAGTCAGGGAGGTCGGATGGATCACGCGCGACGCGCCGTGCTTAGGCACGGAATGCAGCGCGTACTGGGGTGGGCCGTCTGGTCGCTGCCTCGTCCGCTGCTCGCGCTGTGGTCCCTCGTCGTAGTCGGCTACCTGACCTGGATCGTGGCCCGCGCCGCCGACTTCCACTTCCGGGTTACCGACGTGGCTCTGTTCGCCGCGCTGGTCGGCTGCGGTGCCTTCTCCGTGGAGATGTCCCGCCGCGCTAGCGAGCCGACCGGAGTGGTGAAGGACGTCTACGCGGTCTGGGAGCTGCCAATCGTTTTCCTGCTCCCCGGCATCTACGCGCTCATCGTGCCGGCCATCAGGCTCACGCTGACGCAGTGGCGGGTCAGGCGGGCGCCCGTCTACAAGCGCGTGTACACCGCCGCCGCGATCGGCATCGCCTACGGCCTTGCCAGGCTCGTCTTCATGGCCGTGCTGCCCGTCGGCTGCCAGCCACGGGCCTACCTGTGGAGCCACACCTCGATGTGGCTGGTGGCCGCGGGCTGCGGCGCGCTGGCCCAGTGGGCGGTCAACCAGGGGCTGATCCTGACCGCCTTCAAGCTGGAGAACCCGGCGGCGAGCATCAGGAACGAGCTTCTCGCCAGGGAGACGCTGCACAACGACGCGACCGAGCTGTGCGCCGCCCTGCTCGTCGCGGTCGGCATGACGATCAGCGATCTCACTCTGATCGTGGCCTTGCCGCTCACCACGCTGCTGCAGCGCTCGTTCCGGCACGCGCAGCTGCTCAACGAGGCGCGGGCCGACGCGAAGACCGGGCTGCTCAACGCGGCGACCTGGGAGCGCGAGGCCGCGGCCGAGGTCGCCCGCGCGATCCGCACCTCCTCGCCGCTCGCCGTGGCCCTGCTCGACCTCGACCGCTTCAAGCAGATCAACGACACCCACGGGCACCTGCTCGGCGACGAGGTGCTGCGGCAGATCGCCAGCACGATGACCGGCGTGCTGCGCGAGTACGACCTCGCGGGCCGGTTCGGCGGCGAGGAGTTCGTCATGCTGCTGCCGCAGACCAGGGCGCCCGACGCGTTCAAGATCGCCGAACGGGTCCGTGAGCACATCGCCATGCTGCCCATCGGCGCGCCGGGCGGTGAGCGGATCCCTGTCACGGTCTCGATCGGTGTCGCCGCGCTCGACGCGGGATCGAGCAGGCAGCTCGCCGAGCTGCTGGCCGCCGCCGACGCGGCCCTCTACCGGGCGAAGGCGTCGGGCCGCGATCAGGTCCAGATGATCAGCACGAGCCGCGGGCTGAGCGCGGTGCGCCCGGCGGACGACCCCGACCCGGGGCTCGGGCCCTGGCGGGGCGGGCTGCGCCCAGGTGGCGGAGTGCTCGGCGGCGACGGCGATCTCGACGACGCGAGCATCCTCGCGGACGCCGCGCTGATCGCAGCGGAGCACATTCGCGAGATTCAGCTGCCAGCGGTCGTGGACGCGGATGTGGACGGCAAGGCGAGCACAGCGAGCACCTCCGCGCTCGTGGTGTGACACTCGGACGCGGCTCCGGTGCGCAGCACCTCGGGTGTCGGGTAGGCCTGGCAGGTCCACCCGTCCACCGTGACCGGCGCACCGCCGCCGTTGCCGCGCAGGTCGCCGTCTCTTATCGCCACCGCGTACTCCCGTTCCACGCGCATCGCGGTGGCGCAGTCCACTGTTCCCTTGGCGACCGTGATGGTGACAGGCACGTTGACTCCGGTGCGCGTGGCGCCGCAGCTGGTACCCGCGCTCCCGGCGGCCGCACCCGATGAGCACCCGGCGATCGCCCCCAGGGGGAGCAGTGCAATCGTGAGCAGCGCCGCGGCGGGTACCGCCGGCCTGACCTCGCTGATCTTCAAAGTCACGCCCTCCGGCTCGGCCCGCGCCCGCGCCGCGACCCTAACGGCCAACCCTAACCGCACAGCCAGGCGCCCGCGAGCCGGCCGCGGCTGGCCGCGAGCGGGCAGTATGCCGTGCGACCGGCTCGGTGACGGACATCCACCTCGTCCGGACGGTGAAGATCACCTACTGACGCCCGCGCGGGGGCTCACGCCACCCGAGGGGAACGAAGAAATGTCGTTCCCCTCGGCTATGGTGCTCCTGAGAAGAGCAGCGAAGGGGTGTGGGCGTGCCGACGACGGTAGCGGACTTCGAGGGCCAGGTCGCACCGTTCCGCACGGAGCTGCTCGCGTACTGCTACCGGATGCTTGCCTCGGCCCACGACGCGGAGGACCTGGTCCAGGACATCTACCTGCGGGCGTGGCGGGCGCGGGAGCAGTACGACGAGACGCGCAGCTCGCCGCGTACCTGGCTCTACCGGATCGCGACCAACGCCTGCCTGACCGCCCTGGAGGTTCGCGGCCGCAGGCCGCTGCCGTCGGGCCTGGTGGCCGAGCGGGAGCCGCTCGCGCCGCTCGCCCCGGGAGTGGACGTCGCCTGGCTCCAGCCCCTGCCTGATTCGCTGCTCGACGCGGGCGATCCGGCGAGAACCGTGGTAGACCGCAGCAGCCTGCGCCTGGCGTTCTGCGCCGCCCTGCAGCACCTGTCGGCGCGTCAGCGCGGTGCGCTGATCCTGCGCGACGTGCTCAGCTTCTCCGCCTCCGAGGCGGCGGAAATCCTCGGCACCACCGTCGTGTCAGTGAACAGTTCCCTGCAGCGGGCGCGCACCCGGGTGAAGGAAGCCGGCGTCAGGCAGGAACGTCTCAGCGAGCCGTCCGCGGCGGAGCAGCGCGCCTGGGTAGATCGCTACATGAAGGCGTTCGAGCAGGCAGACGTCGAGGGTCTCAAGCGGCTGCTCACCGAAGACGTGATCATGGAGATGCCGCCGATGCTCAACTGGTTCGCAGGCCCGCGCAACTACGGGCTGTTCATGGACTGGGTCTTCGAGAAGGCGGGAACGGACTGGTGCCTGAAGCCGGTCGCGGCCAACGGCCAGCCCGGGTTCGCCGCCTACCGGCGGGCCGGAGACGGATACGAGCTGCACACGCTCCAGGTCTTCACCGTCACCGCCGCGGGCATCAGCAGGAATTCGGTGTTCCAGGAGCCCGAGATCTTCGCGTCCTTCGGCCTGGCGGCCGCACTCGACGCGCGGGGGCTCGCCACCGCCGGATAGTCCGAGCACGCCGCGACAGCTCTTTGCCGTGGGCGCGATGAGTTCCGGCACCGCCGCCGGTATGTACTCACGAGTTCGCCGGAACACCCCGGGCGGACCGTTCACGAGGGAGATTTCTCATGTCAGACAGTCGTGCGGCAGACGCGGCCGCCATCCAGGCCGTCCTTGTCGACTCCTATAAGGCGTGGGAGGCCGGCGACGCCGACGGCATGGTCGCGGACTACGCCGCGGACGCGACCGTCATCATGCCGGGCGCCCGCCGCGACAGCCGCGACGAGATCAGGGACAACATGGCCCTGGCCTTCACGGGGCCGCTCAAGGGCACCTCGACCTGGAACAGGCAGCTCAGCCTCCGCTTCGTCGGCACCGACGCCGCGATCGTCGTCGTGGAATCCGGCATCCTGTTCCCCGGCCAGACCGAGGTTCCCGACGCGGGCAAGGTGAACGTGACCTGGGTCTTCGAGAAGCGAGACGGCCAGTGGCTGATCGCCGCGTATCACAACAGCCCGGTGCTGGCGGCCGCGCAGTGATCCATTCCCGCTAACCCAGCAGTGACCGACGCCCGGGGGGCACCGGCCCCCCGGGCGTCGTGACGAACCACGCTAGAAGGCGGTCTCGTTGGCGAGCAGCTGGCTGGCGGCGCCAGACCAGTTGATCGTGGTGACGGTGCCGTGGCGGTACAGCACGATCGCGCGGTGCACTGTCATCGACGGATCGTCTGTGTACCACACGGTGCCGAGGACCGTGCCGCCGGACGGGCTCGACCACAAGATGGCCGCGCTGCCGCCGCCCATGCACTTGGGCTTGGCCTGGTACAGCACCTGGGCGAGCCTGTCGCCGGCCAGCGAGATCTTGACCAGTCCCGGATACACCGTGTCCGTGGGCGCGGCGCAGCCTACCCAAGGGTCGGATTCGGTCAGCGCGTCGAGCGTGGCGCCGACCGGCGGGGTCTTAGGCAACTCAGCGCCGCAGACGGCGCTGCGCCCGTCGCCGGTGATGCCGAGGGTATCGCACCAGATCTTGGACCTGCCGTTGGTCGTCGAGACCGCGATCGTAGCGACCACCGCGCTGTCGGCGAACAGGTCGCCGCCCTGGCCGGCCAGGTTCACTTCCCTCAGGTACAGGCTGGAATTCGGGCTCTTGGAGCTGCGGTAGGCGAAGGCGAGGCGTTGCCCGTCCGACGTCCAGGTCAGGTTGCCGTTGGGGTCGGGCAGGCCATCCGAGCCGTAGCCGTACGAACCGTGGTACCGGTCGGTGCCCGTCCAGGTACGCAGCACGGCCCCGGTGGCGACGGAGTAGACCCCCAGGGCGAACGGGCCTGAGTAGGGGAAGCCCGCGCCGTTCCCGCCGGCCACCTGGTACAGCACGGCGAGCTTGCTGCCATCGGGGGACAGGGCGATGCCGATGACGTCGGCGCCATCTGGAACCGGGAAGTGCAGCGGGGTCATGGTCTGGACGGGGGTGGCGCCCGGCCTGATCCGGAGCAGGTACCAGGTCCGTGGCTGGGTCGCCGACAAGAAGGTCGTGCCCCCGGCGAGCTGGACGGTATCAAGCACGAACGTGCGATCGTCGGCCGCGCCGGTCACGCCGGCGAAAGTTCCCCCCGCCGGCGGGGGGATGGTGGCCAGGCGCTGGCCGGTGAGCGTCTCGCCCACGATCACGGAGTCAGGCTTCGGTGCCTTCGCCGGCCCGCTCTGCCCGGCGGATATCGGGCCCATGGTCTCAAGGCCGCTGATGGCGACGAAGTAGCCGGGGAGCGCCTCGGGATCGACGAGGGTGGTCGCGGCTGACCCGGCCGAGGCCGACGCGACTGCCTCGGTCGAACGTGACGCGGCCCGGCCCGCACTGGCGTTGTGCGTGGCGCGTGGCGGGTTCTTGACCACGGTCAGGGTGACGGCGACGGCGACCACCGCCGCGGCGGCGGCCATCGGGATCAGCCAGCGGCCGGTGCCTGGCCGGCGCAGGAAGGTGCGCGCCCTGGCGCGGCGCGCGGCAGGCTGAGCAGGCAAGTCGAGCGGTGGCAGGTCGCGGACCTGCTCGCGGACCGCGCGGCCCGCCGCGCGGAGCTGCTCTTCCACGGTCATGAGGCCCCCTTGAGGGTGCGGGTGATCGCGGCGATTCCCCTGGAGGTGGCCGACTTCACGGTGCCTTCTGTGACGCCCATGGCCCGCGCCACGTCGCCGACGGGCATGTCCAGGCAGTAGCGCAGTGCCACCGCCTCACGCTGCCTGTCGGGCAGGCGGCGCAAGGCGGCGAGCACCTCGCGGTGCTCCTCGCCGAGGACCGCCCGCGCCTCAGCCGACTCGGCGTCCGGGTCGGCGAGCATGAACCCCCGGTTCCGCGCGCGCTTCCGCAGGACCGTGCGGCAGCCGTTGAACACGCTGGAGCGGACGTAGGCCAGTGCGCGCTCGGGGTCGTTCAGCGCCCCCCAGCGGCGGAAGAGGCCGAAGAAGGCGTCCTGGACCACGTCCTCGGCCGCCTGCCGCTCTCCTAGCATGATCACCGCGAGGCGGAGCAGGCCGAGCGCGTGCGCCTGGTACAGCACGGTCACCTGGTCCGCCGGGTCGGCGGCCGTATCTGGCGGCGCCGGCACGTTCGTGAGTGGGTTCACAATCCTGAGACGCACGACCCTTCGCCAGGTTGCTCATCGCCGGGCGCTTTCCGGCGCCGCCTATTCGTGTTGCATATTCATGCACTGTGATGCATACTCTCTCAGGGAGAAGGAGGCATCACATGGGCACACGGGTCGCTGTCGCGGGCGCCAGCGGCTACGCGGGCGGGGAGCTTCTCCGCCTGCTCGCCGGACATCCCGATCTTGAGATTACGGCGGTGTCCGCGGGCAGCAGCGCGGGCAAGCCGATCACCTCGATCCATCCCAATCTCGTCGGCCACCCTGCGTTCGACGGCGTGAACTTCGCCGCGACCGACGCGGCCACGCTCGGCGAGGCGGAGCTCATCTTCATGGCGCTGCCGCACGGCGAGTCCGCGAAGCTGGCGGACGCGCTGCCGCAGGCACGGATCGTCGACCTGTCCGCCGACTTCCGCCTCGGCGACGCGGAGACATGGCACAAGTTCTACGGTGCCGACGTCGCCCACGCCGGGCGCTGGGCCTACGGCCTGCCGGAACTTCCGGGCGCCAAGGAGAACATCAGGCAGGCGCGGACCGTCGCCGCTCCCGGCTGCTACGCCACCACCTCGATCCTCGCACTCGCGCCGCTGCTCGCGGCGGGCCTGGCCGAGCCGGACGACATCGTGATCGTCGCCGCGTCCGGCACCTCGGGCGCTGGCCGCTCGCTCCGGACCGACCTGCTGGCGAGCGAGGTGATGGGCTCCATGTCCGCCTACAAGGTGGGCGGCACCCACCGGCACACCCCGGAGATCGAGCAGGCTCTCTCCGAGGCCAGCGGTCTCGAGGTGACGCTCTCCTTCACTCCGACGCTTGCCCCGATGCCCCGCGGCATTCTCGCCACCTGCACGGCGAAGCTGACCAAGGCGGCGACCGCCAGCGCGGACCCGGGACAAGCGCTGCGCGACGCCCTCGGCGCCGCCTACAGCACAAGCCCGTTCGTCCACCTGCTGCCCGACGGCCAGTGGCCGGCCACCGCTGCGGTGTACGGGTCGAACGGCGCGCACGTGCAGGCGGCGGCCGACCTGCACGCCGGGCGCGCGGTCGTCATCTCGACCACCGACAACCTCGGCAAGGGCGCGGCCGGCCAGGCCGTGCAGCTCGCGAACCTGATGCTCGGCCTGCCAGAGACGGCAGGCCTGACCACCCACGGAGTGGCGCCATGAGTGTTACCGCACCCCAGGGCTTCCGCGCCGCAGGCGTAGTCGCCGGCCTCAAATCCTCCGGCGAGCGGGACGTCGCGGTCGTCATCAACGACGGACCGTCGCGCGCCGCCGCGGCCGTCTTCACCAGCAATCGCGTGCAGGCGGCGCCGGTGAAGTGGTCCCGCCAGGTGGTCAGCGGCGGCCGGGTCAGGGCGGTGGTGCTCAACTCGGGCGGCGCCAACGCGTGCACTGGGCCGCTCGGCTTCCAGGACACGCACGCCACCGCGGAAAAGCTCGCCGCGGCGCTCGACGACTCCGCGGGCGAGATCGTGGTCTGTTCCACCGGCCTGATCGGCGAGCGGCTGCCCATGGACAAACTGCTGCCCGCGGTGGACGCGGCCGTCGCCGAGGCGGACCGGGCGGGCGGCGTGCACGCCGCGGACGCCATCCGCACCACGGACACGGTCGTGAAGATCGCCTTCCGTCGGCAGGACTCTGCTCAACCGGGGGGACAACCCCCCCAGAAGACCACGTACACGCTAGGCGGCATGGCCAAGGGCGCGGGCATGCTCGCACCCGCCCTCGCCACCATGCTCGTGGTGATCACCACCGACGCCGACCTCGACGCGGCAGAGCTCGATAAGGCGCTGCGCAGCGCCACGGCGGTCACCTTCGACCGCCTCGACGCCGACGGCTGCATGTCGACCAACGACACCGTGCTGCTCATGGCAAGCGGCGCGTCCGGCGTCAAGCCCGACTACAAGGACTTCACCAGGGCGCTTACCGAAGTCTGCGCCGACCTGGCCCGCCAGCTGCAGCGCGACGCCGAGGGCGCGTCGAAGTACGTGACGATCGAGGTCGTCGGCGCGGCAAGCGAAACCGACGCGGTCACGGTCGGCAAGTCCGTGGCGCGCAACAACCTGCTCAAGTGCGCGCTGGCCGGCTCCGACCCGAACTGGGGCCGGGTCCTGTCGGCGGTCGGCACCACCGACGCGGTGTTCGACCCGGACCGGCTGAACGTGGCGATGAACGGCGTCTGGGTCTGCCGGGCGGGCGCGCCAGGCGACGACCGGTCCAAGGTCGACCTGAAGGGCAAGGATGTCACGATCACCGTCGACCTGTCGGCGGGGCCGCACAGCGCGATCATCCTCACCACCGACCTCACCGAGGCCTACGTGCACGAGAACTCGGCGTACTCCACATGACGATCGTCATCCAGGAACGCAAAGACGCGGCAAGACGAGCGGCCGCCACCGCGAAGGCGGGCACGCTGATCGAGGCGCTGCCCTGGCTCGACCGCTTCCACGGCGAGACCGTGGTGATCAAGTACGGCGGCCACGCGATGACCGCCGAGGAGCTGCGCGCGGGTTTCGCGCAGGACCTGGTGTTCCTCAAGCACGCGGGCCTGCGCCCGGTCGTCGTGCACGGCGGCGGCCCGCAGGTCACCGGGCACCTGGACCGGCTCGGCATCGAGTCGGAGTTCACGGCGGGGCTGCGGGTCACCACCGAAGAGACCATCGACGTGGTCCGGATGGTGCTCAACGGCAAGGTCAACAAGGACATCGTCGGCCTGATCAACCGCTACGGCCCCTATGCGGTGGGCCTCAGCGGTGAGGACGCGAACCTGTTCACCGCCGAGCGCAAGCTCGCCTCGGTCGACGGCCAGTTCGTCGACATCGGCCTGGTGGGCGAGATCACCAGCGTGGACGCCTCGATGATCAAGGCGCTGCTCGACGACGGCAGGATCCCCGTCGTGTCCAGCCTCGCCCGCGGCACCGACGGCCCGGTCAGCACTGACGGCACCGGCGGCGCGAACACCGTCTACAACGTCAACGCCGACACCGCCGCCGCCGCGCTGGCGGTGGCACTCAAGGCTCACAAGCTCGTGGTGCTCACCGACGTTGAGGGCCTGTACCGCGACTGGCCCAACTCGGACGAGGTGATCAGCCAGCTCGACTCCGGCGACCTGGCGAAGCTGCTGCCGTCCCTGTCGGCGGGCATGATCCCCAAGATGGAGGCCTGCCTCACCGCGGTCACCGGCGGCGTGCCGCAGGCGCACGTACTCGACGGCCGGCTCAGTCACGCGATCCTGCTCGAGATCTTCACCGACTCCGGCATCGGCACCATGGTCATAGGAGACACCCCATGAACGTGAACGCGAACGTGAACGGCGAGGCGCTCAGGCAGCGGTTCGAGGCCGGGATGATGCACAACTACGGCACGCCGCCGCTCGCGCTCGCCCGCGGCGAGGGCAGCCGGGTCTGGGACCTCGACGGCAACCGCTACCTCGACCTGATCGCCGGCATCGCGGTGTCCGCGCTCGGCCACGCGCACCCGAGCATTGTCAAAGCGGTCACCGACCAGGTCGGCAAGATCGCGCACACCAGCAACCTGTTTCTCCACGAGCCCGGCGTGCTGCTCGCGGAGAAGCTGCGCAGCCTGCTCCACCAAGACGCACGGGTCTTCTTCTGCAACTCAGGCACCGAGGCCAACGAGGCCGCGCTCAAGGTGGTCCGCCGCAAGCAGGGACAGCAGCGGCCGGTCATCGTTGCCGCCGACCACAGCTTCCACGGCCGGACGATGGGCGCGCTCGCCATCACCGGCAAGGAATCGATCCGCGCGCCGTTCGCTCCCTTCGGCTTCGACGTCCGCTGGGTCGAGTACGGCGACGCCGACGCGCTGCACAAGGCCGTCGACGACAAGGTAGCCGCGGTCTTCCTCGAGCCCACCCAGGGCGAGGGCGGCGTCATCCCCGCCCCGGCCGGCTACCTGGAGGAAGCCCGCCAGGCCTGCGACAACGCGGGCGCACTGCTGGTGCTCGACGAGATCCAGTCCGGCATCGGGCGGACCGGCGCGTGGTTCGCGCACCAGGCCGAGGGCGTCACGCCCGACGTGATGACGCTCGCCAAGGGACTCGGCGGCGGCCTGCCGATCGGCGCGACCATCGGCTTCGGCGAGTGCGGCGCCGCGCTCGTGGCCGGCGACCACGGCTCGACCTTCGGCGGCAACCCTGTCGCCTGCGCCGCGGCGCTCGCCGTCATCGACACGATCGAGAAGGAGAACATTCTCGGCAACGTCAAGGCCGTCGGCGAGACCCTGGCCAACGGCATCGCGGCGATCGACCACCCGCTGCTTTCCGGCGTGCGCGGCTCGGGCCTGTGGCTGGGCGCGGTGCTCACCGAGCCCAAGGCGCCCGCAGTTAACACCGCTGCCCGGCAGGCGGGTTTCCTCGTCAACGCGGTGCAGCCGGACGTGGTCCGGATCGCGCCGCCGCTCATCCTCACCCAGGCGGAGGCGGCGGAATTCATCGGCGCTTTCCCCGCCATTCTCAGCAAGGCCCAGGAACCGGAGGCATAAGCAGTTCATGACCAGGCACTTCCTCCGGGACGACGACCTTGCCCCCGCCGAGCAGGCCCAGGTGCTCGCCCTGGCGCACGCGATGAAGGCCGACCGGCTGGCCAGGCGCCCGCTCGACGGCCCAAAGACCGTGGCGCTGCTCTTCGACAAGCCGTCGCTGCGCACCAGGGTCTCCTTCACCGCGGGCGTCGCGGAACTCGGCGGCCAGCCGCTGGAGATCGACACCACCAAGACGCACATCGGCCGCGGCGAGACGATCGCCGACATCGGCAGGGTGCTGTCCAGGATGGTCGCCGCGATCACCTGGCGGACCTCGGGCCAGGAGCGGATCGAGGAGCTCGCCGGGGCGTCCACGGTCCCGGTGATCAACGCGCTGACCGACGAGTTCCACCCCTGCCAGATCCTCGCCGACCTGCAGACGGTGGCCGAACGCCTCGGCCCGCTGGCCGGCCGCACGCTCACCTACGTCGGTGACGGCGCCAACAACATGGCCCACTCCTACCTGCTCGGCGGGGTGACCGCGGGCATGCACGTCCGCGTGGCGGCCCCGGCCGGTTACCACCCAGACCCGGCGATCGTCGCCCGGGCGGAGCAGATCGCGGCGACGACCGGCGGCTCGGCGGCGGTGCTTGAGGACGCGGCGCTCGCCGCCAAGGGTTCCGACGCGCTCGCCACCGACGTCTGGGTCTCCATGGGCCAGGCGGACGCGCCGGAACGCAAGGCCGCGCTCGCGCCCTACCAGATCAACGACGAGCTGCTCGCGCAGGCCGGCACCGCGGCGATCGTGCTGCACTGCCTGCCCGCGCACCGCGGCGAGGAGATCACCGCCGCGGTGCTCGACGGCCCGGCGAGCGTCGTCTGGGACCAGGCGGAAAACCGCCTGCACGCCCAGAAGGCACTCCTCGCCTGGCTCCTGGAGCAGCCGTGACCTCCCAAGCCTCACCCCGCCAGCCGACCCCCGGTACCAAGGCGGCGCGCCAGGCGCGGATCGTCGCCATACTTTCCCGCGAGCAGGTCCACTCGCAGGAGCAGCTGGCTGGCCTACTCACTCAGTACGCGGGCATGCACGTCACCCAGGCCACCCTGTCGCGTGACCTGGACGAGCTCGGCGTGGTACGCCTGCGCGCCACCGACGGCACCCTGGTCTACGCGCTCCCCGGAGACCCCAGCCACCACCCGGGTGCCGCCCTGGATTATCCCGAACGGGTTGTCCTGACTCCGCCCCCGCCCATTCCACCCGAGGCAGCGCCGGCCCCGCTGCAGCCGTCACCGGCCGGGACAGGGGCCGACGGTACATCGGCACCCGGGACCGCGGCTGGGCGCAGCACCGCGGCGACGCGCGGAAGCGCGGCGACACATGACGCCACGGCCGCAGGTGGCGCCACGGCCGCGCGCGGCGCTGGGGCGACGCGGGGGACCGGCGCGGCACGCTCGACGGCGACCGCCGCCGGACCCGACAGCGACCAGTTCGGCGCCGCCTCCGAGTCCGCCGGCGGCCACCCGGCGGGCCTGCCCGCTGGTGCCGTCAACTCCCGCCTTGTCCGGTACCTCAAGGAGCTGCTCACCTCGGCGGAGGCCAGCGCCAACCTAGTGGTGCTGCGCACCCCGGCCGGCGCCGCGCAGTTCCTCGCCTCGGCCATCGACCACGCCGCCTGGCCCGCCATCCTCGGCACCGTGGCAGGCGACGACACGGTCCTGGTCATCGCCAGGGACCCGGCAGGTGGCGAGGCTCTGGCGGCCGAGATCCTCAGCCTCGCCGAGCGACGACGCTAGGCGCGTCGACTCCGCGCCCACACTCCAGCACCTCTACGGATAACAGCAAGAAGCGGGTGCGCGGCCGACCGCGGACAGGCACATCGAGGGTATGGGCGGAGCCACGCACCCGTTCGGTATCGTCCCCTGGGCAGCCGGCGCGGGCCCGCACCATGCCGCGACCCTGGCCCGGCGGAACGAATAGGGTGGGGTCGGGGCCGATACCAGCGGAACTGAGATAGGTGGGACAGATGGGAACGGGCGACCAGGGAACCGGCGGTCCGGCGACACGGCTGTGGGGCGGACGGTTCGAGGGCGGACCCGCGGACGCGCTCGCGCGGCTATCGCTCAGCGTTCATTTCGACTGGCGCCTGGCCCGTTATGACCTGCTCGCGTCTCGCGCGCACTCAAGGATGCTGCACCGGGCCGGGCTGCTCACCGACGACGAGGCCGACTCGATGCTCGCCGCGCTCGACGACCTGGACGAAGCGGTCGAGGACGGCACGTTCCGGCCCACGGTCGCCGACGAGGACGTGCACACCGCGCTCGAGCGCGGGCTGCTCGAGCGGCTCGGCTCCCTCGGCGGCAAGCTGCGGGCGGGCCGCAGCCGCAACGACCAGGTCGCGACCGACCTGCGGCTCTTCCTGCGCGACCACGCCAGGCTCATCGTCTCCCGGCTCGCCGAGCTGCAGACCGCGCTCATCGCGCAGGCGGAGGCGAGCGGCGACCTGCCCGCGCCCGGCATGACGCACCTGCAGCACGCGCAGCCGGTCTTGTTCGCCCACCAGTTGCTCGCTCACGTGCAGGCCTTCACCAGGGACGTCAGCCGGCTGCGCGACTGGGACGCGAGGGCGGCGGTCAGCCCGCTCGGCGCCGGCGCGCTGGCCGGCTCGTCGCTGCCCATCGACCCGCGGCAGTTCGCGGCCGAGCTCGGCTTCGCCTCGGCCGCGCCCAACTCGATGGACGCGGTGTCCGACCGTGACTTCGCCGTCGAGTTCTGCTTCGCGGCCGCACTGATCGGCGTGCACCTGTCCAGGCTGGGCGAGGAGATCGTGCTCTGGTCCACGCAGGAGTTCGGCTGGATCGAGATCGACGACGCGTACGCGACCGGCTCCTCGATCATGCCGCAGAAGAAGAACCCGGACGTCGCCGAGCTGGCGCGGGGCAAGGCGGGCCGCCTCATCGGCGGGCTCACCGGCCTGCTCACCACGCTCAAGGGCCTGCCGCTCACCTACAACAGGGACCTGCAGGAGGACAAGGAGCCGGTGTTCGACGCCGTCGACACGCTCCTGCTCGTGCTCCCCGCGATGGCGGGCCTCATCGCCACGCTGCGGATCAACGCCAAGCGGCTGCGTGAGCTCGCCCCGGCCGGATTCACCCTCGCCACCGACCTCGCCGAGTACCTGGTGCAGCACGGCGTGGCGTTCCGCGAGGCGCACGAGATCGTCGGCCACCTGGTCGTCTGGTGCCAGGTCAACGACGTCGCCCTGGACGAGGTCAGCGACGAGGACCTGGCGAAGATATCCGGGCACCTGACACCGGACGTCCGCACGGTGCTCACCGTGGAGGGCGCGCTGGCGGCGCGTAAGGGCTTCGGCGGCACAGCTCCCGACCGGGTGGCCGAACAGCTCGCCGCGCTGCGTGTCACGGTCGACGACGGCGCCGCCTGGGCCGCGGCGGGCGGTGCCTGACCGGGCCCTGCTCGCGCGCGACTTCCTGGCAAGACCCTCCGTCGAGGTGGCGCCCGGGCTGCTTGGCTGCGTTCTCGAGCACGAGACGGCGGAGGGCCTGGTCGCGGTCGAGCTGACCGAGGTCGAGGCGTACATGGGCAACGCCGATCCCGCGTCCCACGCCTACCGGGGAATGACCGGCCGCAACGCGGTGATGTTCGGTGCGGCGGGTCACGCCTACGTGTACTTCACCTACGGCATGCATTTCTGCGTCAACATCGTCTGCGAGCGGCCGGGGATCGCCTCGGCCGTGCTGCTGCGCGCGGGCCGGGTAGTCGACGGCGCCGAGCTCGCCGTTGTCCGCAGGTCGGCGCGCGCTCCGCTCGCGGCCACCGGGTCGCGAGCGGACGGCGCGGTGATATCTGACACGCCGGATGCGCGACTCCGGATCGCGCGCGACCTGGCCCGCGGCCCGGCCCGGCTGTGCCAGGCCCTGGGCATCACCCGTGTCCAGAACGGTGCCGACCTCTGCGACGAGTCGTCACCGCTGCGCCTGCGCGTTCCCGAGGACGCCGTCACCGTGCCGGTCGAAGCAGGCCCGCGCGTAGGGGTCACGGCTGCCGCCGAAGTCCCGTGGCGCTACTGGCTGTCCGGTGACCCCACGGTCTCCGCCTACCGCCTGCACAAAAAGCGCGCCCGCTAGGACTTGGCCGCGCCAGGTAATCCCTGGTCATTCCCTGATTGGCGCACACGCATCACCAGCCGCGTCCGAATCATCCGCACCAATTCCGTTTGTCCAGGTTAGAACCGGTGCGCCACGCGGGTACAACTCCCGATTTGACGAGGCACCGCGTCACCCGTAAAGTTCATCTTGCCCCGAGGGGGACGGAACGCCGGAAGGCGGGCCGGGACCCGGGGAGCCACCAAGGAACCAGCTTCCGAAGGTCTCGCGTGTGCCCGCTGTGCTTGCCACAGTGGCCACCAGGCTGACGGGGGCTGAACCATGGTGACTAGGGTGTCTAAGTGTCGGCAACCTTCCGGAAAGCCTCCGGAAACCAAGTTGACACGAAAGAAACCCTAGAGTAAGGTTTAAGGGTTGCCCCGGCGGGGAAGAAAACTTCCTCCAAAGGTGAGCATCTGTTTCTTGAGAACTCAACAGCGTGCTAAAAGCCAGTGCATGATATATGTACAAACCCCCGTCGGGGCTGGTCTTTGTGACTGGTTCCACGGATATTAGCCATGATTTGCTCATGGTTGGGTTTC
>NZ_RPFW01000078.1 GCF_007827045.1 Trebonia kvetii | reverse complement strand
CCGCGCTCCCGTGGGCGGTGCTGTATGTGAAGCGGTGGCTTGCCGCCCCGCTGCGGCTGCCCGACGGGACCTTGCAGGAGAGAGACCGGGGAACCCCGCAGGGTTCATTATGCATAGCTGAACATAACCCGCCCTATGCGCAGTGCTGGGTTATGCGCAGTGCCAGCTCATAGTGCCTGGCAGGGGCGGTTTGGCGGGTGGGCACTGCGCATAATTTCCGGGCGCTCAGAGGTTGGTGAGCCAGTCGATGAGGCTGGC
>NZ_RPFW01000077.1 GCF_007827045.1 Trebonia kvetii | reverse complement strand
GTCCGCATAACGCTCGAACGGGCAGCCCGGGAACTCCCGGTCCATCCACATGTCGAATGCGTAGTGCATGAACAGGTTCGCCAAGACGGGCGAAACCGCTGAACCCTATGCGCAGTGCTGGGTTATGCGCAGTGCCAGCTCATAGTGCCTGGCAGGGGCGGTTTGGCGGGTGGGCACTGCGCATAATTTCCGGGCGCTCAGAGGTTGGTGAGCCAGTCGATGAGGCTGGCGTCCTGGTTCCATTCGGGCAGGTCGCTGGTAACGA
>NZ_RPFW01000076.1 GCF_007827045.1 Trebonia kvetii | reverse complement strand
AGCACTGCGCATAGGGTTCAGCGGTTTCGCCCGTCTTGGCGAACCTGTTCATGCACTACGCATTCGACATGTGGATGGACCGGGAGTTCCCGGGCTGCCCGTTCGAGCGTTATGCGGACTTATGCCGCCCTCGGCATAAGTCCGCTTATGCCGAGGTCCGGATTATGCCGACTGGGTGGGCAGATGCCCTGGTCAGCCGGTTACCGGCCGTTCCTGGGTCGGCATAACCCGGCTGGTCCTGCCCGTGGCTAGAGGTTGTCGAGGAA
>NZ_RPFW01000075.1 GCF_007827045.1 Trebonia kvetii | reverse complement strand
CACCAGCCAGACAGGCACCTCACAAGCGAACGTGCAGGATTATGCCGATAGAAGGCACTCACTCGTAGCCCTGACCAGGGCATCTGCCCACCCAGTCGGCATAATCCGGACCTCGGCATAAGCGGACTTATGCCGCCCTCGGCATAAGTCCGCATAACGCTCGAACGGGCAGCCCGGGAACTCCCGGTCCATCCACATGTCGAATGCGTAGTGCATGAACAGGTTCGCCAAGACGGGCGAAACCGCTGAACCCTATGCGCAGTGCT
>NZ_RPFW01000074.1 GCF_007827045.1 Trebonia kvetii | reverse complement strand
CGGTCTCGGCCTGCTCACCACGGCGGAGATAACGCCGCACCACGTCGGCCAGGGCAGCCGGCACGTACCTGGCCCGGCCGCGCCCCGCCGGGCGCGGGGTGAAGTACGCATACGGGCCGTGCGGCTCCCCCTCGGCGCACCGGCAGCCGGGACGGCCGCACCGCCGCGACTGCTCGGCCAGCGTCCCGGAAAGGACCTGCTCCACGTCGCCGAGCCGGGCCGCCGCGGCCCGGCGCCGGGCCAGCAGCTGCTCTGTGGTGAGGCCGCCAAGATCGTTCT
>NZ_RPFW01000073.1 GCF_007827045.1 Trebonia kvetii | reverse complement strand
TCAGCCATCAGCACATCCTCCGGTCGCTGGGGACGTTCCCGGCCAGGGAACTCGTCCGGCAGTGGCTGAGGGCAGGCGTGCTGGAGGACGGCCGGATCACCCTGACCAGGGAGGGAACCCCCCAGGGTTCGTTATGTTCAGCTATGCATAATGAACCCTATGCGCAGTGCTGGGTTATGCGCAGTGCCGACTCATAGTGCCTGGCAGGGGCGGTTTGGCGGGTGGGCACTGCGCATAATTTCCGGGCGCTCAGAGGTTGGTGAGCCAGTCGATGAGGCTGGC
>NZ_RPFW01000072.1 GCF_007827045.1 Trebonia kvetii | reverse complement strand
CCAGCGGGTAATGCCGGGGACTCATTGGAGACTGCCGGGGTCAACTCGGAGGAAGGTGGGGATGACGTCAAGTCATCATGCCCCTTATGTCTTGGGCTGCAAACATGCTACAATGGCCGGTACAGAGCGCTGCGACATCGCAAGATGGAGCGAATCGCGGAAAGCCGGTCTCAGTTCGGATCGGGGTCTGCAACTCGGCCCCGTGAAGCCGGAGTCGCTAGTAATCGCGGATCAGCAACGCCGCGGTGAATACGTTCCCGGGCCTTGTACACACCGCCCGTCAC
>NZ_RPFW01000071.1 GCF_007827045.1 Trebonia kvetii | reverse complement strand
AAGCCGCCCCGTGCTGCGTTAGCTGAAGACTGTCGTGGTGAGCGACCGGGGAAAAGGCGCCCGTTGAGGTGTCAGGCGGGGACCAGGAAGGCGTTGCGCTGAAAGCGCCCGGGCCGGGTTTCCCGGCAGGGGTGTTCACCGTCTGAAGCGTCGTTATTGGGTTCAAGGTGGCATCAGAACCGGGGAGAAGCCAAGTTCCCGGGATGAGCCTGGCGGTTGCCCGGATTGCTGGCCAGGTGGTGCCCGGCGTAGAGGTGGCGCGAGCCTGGTCTGCGGCGTCCGTATGGAACGGCGGAGGGCCAG
>NZ_RPFW01000070.1 GCF_007827045.1 Trebonia kvetii | reverse complement strand
CGGTTGTGCCACCCCAGTGTCCTTGGCCAGGTCTGCTTCGTTTCCAGTCCCCGCCGCCTCGAACCGTGCGTGCGGTTCTCCCGCACACGGCTCACCGACGCCGTTCACCGCCGGCATTCGGCTTTCCGCGCCAGTCCCGGAAGGGCCTGGGGTCGACGACGATTCCTGACAAGGTGACCAGCCCGAGCTGGTTCGGGGACTGGTAGGCAACGACCGACCAGCCGAACTCCCGTGACCTGCGTTTGCGCTTGCTGATGAACAGCGCCATGCGCATCCGCGAATAGCTCCTGATCTTCTCGAAGCGGGCTGCGGAGTTGCCGAAC
>NZ_RPFW01000069.1 GCF_007827045.1 Trebonia kvetii | reverse complement strand
GCTTCAAGATGAGGTCTCCCACCACCTTGAGTGGGTAAGGCCCCCAGCCAGACGACTGGGTTGATAGGCCGGAAGTGCAAGCACCGCAAGGTGCTCAGCTGACCGGTACTAACAGGCCGAGGGCTTGGCTCTTTAACCAGACTTTTACTGCATCGCGTTCACTGTGCGGTTCCCGAGCTACGGCCGGGAATCAAGGCTATACAGCTCAATAGAGTTGCGGCGGCCATAGCGAAAGGGAAACACCCGGTCCCATCCCGAACCCGGAAGTTAAGCCTTTCAGCGCCGATGGTACTGCGAGGGAGGCCTCGCGGGAGAGTAGGACACCGCCGGA
>NZ_RPFW01000006.1 GCF_007827045.1 Trebonia kvetii | reverse complement strand
AGCATCTAGTGCGCCCCTGCGCGGCCGGTACCCGTAGGAGTCCCGATGGAACCTCGGTTCCGCCGCCGCCTCCAGCCGGGCAGCCACCACGGTCTGCGCGATCCTGTCCGCCACGGCCGGGACGGTGACTTCATACTGCCCATCCTTGCCGTGGCGTTTTGGGATTGCGCATTTTGGTGCTCGTGGTTCGCGTGCTGCTAGGTCAGAGCATGCCAGCGGGCACTGACGTTCGGGGGTGCTCAGCGGGCCAGCGGGGCGTTTTGCGGGGCCTGGTGCGCCGCGCGCCGGGGTTGAGGTGGCCGGAAGCGGTGACGCGCTCGCGGCAGGCGGCCTCGGTGCCGTCGTTCCAGGGGATGCAGAGCCGGTTTCCCGGGCCGCGCCGCGCCTCGAGCTGCCCGGCCTTGATCCAGTAGTAGACGACGCCCGCACTGCAGCCCAGCCGGTCGGCGGCCTCGTCGACGCTGATCTCGCCGTCCTGATGCGGGGCCGGGGCAGGGATGTTGTAAGCGTGGCGGATCCACTGCACGGCCTTGACATCGAACGGACGGCCGTTCCCGGTGACCATCCCGGCGGCGTTGAGCTGCGCGGCCAGCTCGGCGGTGGGCGTGACCGGGCCGAGCCGGCGGACTATCTCGACCGCCGGGGACGGGCTGCGCCGGGCGGTTCCGGGGTGGACGGCGCGGGCCAGGCGGAGTTCGTCGGTGGCGCCGGTGTGCCAGCGGATCCCGATGCGGACTTTTTCGCGGTCGGGTTCGGGCAGCACGGCGACGTCGGCGATCAGGGTGCGGAGCAGCCGTTTGCGGTCCTTGCTGCTGGTTTCGGGGGCGTGCCAGAGGCCGGGCAGGTCGGCGGCGAGTTTCTCCAGGTCAGCATGGCCGGGCAGCGGGGGCGACGATCCGGCGGCAGCCTCCAGGGCCTCCTCGGCGTCGGCGAGGGCGGTGAGCCTGGCTTCCCAGCGGGCTTCCAGGCTGCGGGCGACCAGCCGGTTCTCCGGTTCGACCTGGCTGAAGGCGCGCTCGGCGCGGTCGGCTTCGTAGCGGGCGCGCTCGACGGCGAGCTCGGCGGCGCGGCTGACCCGCTGGTGCCGGTCGGTCACTTCGTCGGCCGCGGCGAGCGCCAGGGCGACCTGCTCGGGGGTGAGCGCTTCCAGCAGCACCGCGGCGACGGCGTCATCGACGGTGACGGCGGAGACCGACCGGCAGGAGGGCGTGGTCAGCCGGTCTGCGCGCGATGAGCACTCGTAGGCAGGGTGATCGTCGTCGTGGTAGTTGGTGCGCATCGGCTTGCCGCAGGACCCGCAGTAGATGATGCCCTGGCAGAGGGCGCTGCCCTCGCGGGGCGGCCGGGCGCCGGCGTTGGTCTGGTTGGCCGCCAGCCTGCCCTCGTGCGCCAGGTAGTCCGCCCAGGTGACGTAGCCCTCGTGGTGGTCTTTGATCAGCACCGGCCACTCGGCCCGGGGCCGTTCCAGCAGCCCGGTGCGCACGATGCCATCTGGCTCGATGGTGCGCCGGGACGTGTAGCGGCCGTGCACGTAGGCTCCCGCGTAGCACGGGTTCTTCAGCACGCCCAGGACGCGGGCGTGGGTGAGCCTGCCCCAGCGCAGCTGCCCGGCCCACGCGCCGCCGTAGGCGCGCAGCGGGAACCGCCTCTCCTCGAACGCGCTGACGACGCCGTAGGCCGACCCGCAGGCGGCGAACGCTGCGAACACATCCCGGATCGCGGCCTGGACCTGCGCGTCAGGGTCGACGGCGATGTCCCCGGCGTCGTCGTGGACGTAGCCGACCGGCAGCGGGGTGCGGAGCTCGCCGCGCTCGGCTGCGGCGCGCTTGTTGGCCTGCAGCCGCTGGGCCATCACGTGGAGCTCCATCTCCCCCATGGTGCCCTTGAACCCGAGCAGCACGCGGTCGTTCACGTCGGCAGGGTCGTAGACCGCGTCGGAGTCGATCAGCAGCGTGCCGGTGATCGCCGCGAACTCCGCCAGCCGCGCGACGTCGGCGTTGGAGCGGGCCAGGCGGGTGATCTCGATGCCGAAGATCGCCCCGACCTCCCCGGTGCAGACCCGGGTGACCAGCTCGGTGAACCCTGCCCGGGCAACTCCCCACTTGCCGGAGATCCCCAGGTCGGTGTCGATCACCTCGATGTCCCGGCGGGCCCAGCCCATCGCCGCGGCCCAGTCCGCCAGGGCGTACTGGCTCCGGGTCGACTCGGCGTGCTGGCGGACCTGCGCCATCGATGACTGGCGCAGGTAGACGACCGCCGTCCGCTCCCGGTGGCTGCCGGTGATCTTGTGCTGGCCGTTCACGCGCGCCTCCCAGCGCCGAGACCGTCATGTTGGCGAGCGCCGCCACTGCCTCGGCCCGCGCGGGGCCGGCAGCACGGCGGCGCTCACCGGCTACCGGAGCTCTCTGCGGGCCAGCAGCTCGGCGTTGACCGCCGAGATCTCCGCCAGCACCGCCTCCACCTCGGTGCCCCGCCGCAGGCAGCGGCGCACCGCCCCGGACAGGGCGGCCGGCACGTACCTGGCCCGGCCGCGGCCGGCCGGACGCGGGGTGAAGTAGGCATACGGGCCGTGCGGCTCCCCCTCGGCGCACCGGCAGCCCGGCCGGCCGCACCGGCGCGACTGCTCGGCCAGCGACCCGGCCAGCACCTGTTCCACGTCGCCGAGCCGGGCCGCCGCTTCGCGGCGCCGGGCCAGCAGCTGCGGCACGGACAGGCCGCCGAGATCGTTCTTGTGTGCATTCATCACACAAGAGAGAATGCCGTGACCGGCCGTCACGGTCAACGACCCCGCATCGATCGGATCAGCGTGTCGAGTTCGGCAAGGCACCCGGCTGACAGCCGGCGCGCCAGCGGCGGCTCGCCCCGGTCCGTCCACGCCTCCGACAGCGTGATCTGCCCGCTGACGCCTCCGGAGCACACGAAGACGGTGTCCGCGCCGCGCCGCTTGGCATACAGAACCTCCAGCCGCTGGCCCTTCAGCGGATGGAACGGGTTGGTGACAACTACAGAACCCGAAAGATCACTGGGAACAACGGCACTATGCCGTGCCCGTCGGCACCCCGAGTGTCCTGGTGCCGCCTCCCGGCTTGGGGATCTCCACCGCCCGCACCGGCGGCGGCAGGTAACTGCCCGCCGACATCCGGTTCCAGACCTTGTAGAGGCTGTCCTCCAGCCGCTCCTCGAAGGCCGCGACGGACTGCCCGTCCGCCCCCGGCGCTCCCTTGTTGTCCCTCACCTGCTCCCAGGCACGCCAGACCTCATACCCGCTGACCGCGAACGGCTTGCCGTCCAGCGGTCCTCCCGATACCGTCCTGCGCCCGACCTCAGGCCTCAGCTCATCCATGACGCTCCTCCCAGCACCCGCTGGTTGACGAGACGAATAAAGCCACGAGCCAGCCGGCCCCTTCGCTCCCCGCCCCACCGCGCCAGGCAGGAGGATCAGCACTACTACGAGCCGGTCCGACTGCCAGCCCGGCAACGGTTTCGCCCCTCGCGCCATCACGGCGCTCGCGGGCATCCCTCTCGCCGCCCCACCGGGGCAGCCTTATCCGGGCTGGCCCTCCGCCGTTCCATACGGACGCCGCAGACCAGGCTCGCGCCACCTCTACGCCGGGCACCACCTGGCCAGCAATCCGGGCAACCGCCAGGCTCATCCCGGGAACTTGGCTTCTCCCCGGTTCCGATGCCACCTTGAACCCAATAACGACGCTTCAGACGGTGAACACCCCGCCGGGAAACCCGGCCCGGGCGCTTTCAGCGCAACGCCTTCCTGGTCCCCGCCTGACACCTCAACGGGCGCCTTTTCCCCGGTCGCTCACCACGACAGTCTTCAGCTAACGCAGCACGGGGCGGCTTGAGACCACCCCCCGAAGGGCGATCCCGAGGGGCCACACAACCCTCATCATCCGCACAGCACGACAAGGACATCACCTAACCGATAGGCAACCTCCTCATCTCGACGCACACAGCCAACCTGAGAGAGTGCCTAGTGCAGTCGCACGAGGGCATCGTCGGCACGGCACCTGACTGAGGGTTGGCTAGGAGTAGGCGATGTCCCACACCATCGAGTCGGGGGCCAGCGACCCCGAGGCAACTCCCGTGTCGGCGAGGCTGTGCGTTGACCCGGCCACGCCGGGGGCCAAGACGACCATTGCCGCGGCGCCGACCAGCGACAACCCGGCAAGAAAAAGCTTGATGATGCGCACGGGATCCCCTCTCACGGAACTCCTCGGTCAATTGACCCTGGATGTTCATGGATGCCGTTGAAGCACCCGATCCGTTGCCTATCCGCTGGATTTAATCATGCCGGGAGCCGCCCCGTCGCTCAAGAGATTCGCCTACCCCCCTCGTGCAGTGCAGCATCAGGGCGGCGCCACCGCGACGAGGGGGCGGTTCGCGCGATGACCCGTCAGGAAGGTACCGGCCACCCGGCTGATGGCCCCAGTCCTGGGGTGACGAGGCGGCTAGCCTCGTCACTCCGTCTGAACTGCGGACCGTCTTGCCGCTGGCCGACGAACTCGGCCTCGGCGTCCTGCCGATGCGCCCGCTCGGCGAGGGCCAGCTCATGCGCCGGCCGCCCAGCCCTGCCGAGCTGGCACCGCTGCGTCCCTCCGGCGTCACCATTTGGGCCCAGGCCCTGATCAAATGGGGCCTCAGCGACCCACGGGTGCGTGCCTCCCTGACCGCTACTTCCCGGCCGGGCCGGCTCACGGACACGGCACGGCGACCACGGCTACGACATCGAGCTATCCAGCGTGCACGAATGAGTCGTCATGGCTACGCAGCGATGCTCTCCTCACGACTCTTGACCTGCGGCGATATAGTCTCGCAGCCGCTGTGCTCGGGGCTGGCCGACGAGCTGAGCGCGGATCGTACGAATTGAGGGAACCCGGTCCGCCGCGAGCTGCTCCGCGAACACCTGAGCCGCTTGCTCCTGCAGGGTATCCGCAGTGGTCCTGCTGTCAGACGTGCCATCGAATCCGGCCTGAGACCTTCGGATGACCATCATGAGGAGTTCGTAGGAGCCGACGAGCGCGACCGCCGGCCACGCGGACACCGCCACGCCGATAGGCCCATGTCCCAGGCCATGGGCAACGTTGGCCGCGAGCGTCGCTGCGATGCCCAGGCCGAGGAGCCAGCGCGCCAGCGCGGGAACCGGCGTCTTGCGACGCGCCGAGTCCAGCATGACCATCGAACTCGCGTAAATCAGCCCGTCCACCGGGAGCGGGACCAGACGCCCCGTCCAACCCGCCTCGCCGTGCACCCGCACGAGAGCCTAAGCATGCTCGTACGACGCCACCGCAGCGATTGCCGCAATGCCAACGACGGCGCACGCGGTAGACCATTTGATGACGTGCTGCGTGGTGGTCATCGGGCCCCGCTGTCAAGCGCAAACTCGCACGTCAAAAGGTATGAGCGAGGGCTCTTTGGTGCAGCCAGTCCTCGGACACGTTAAAACCCCACGGCCGCCCGTTTCCGGGCATGCCGGATCGTCACCCGGGCGCGGCTTCCGCTAGCGCCGGGCGACCCCCGCGGTTCTGTTTCTTCTCCTCCTTTTTGTTAAGGCTTTTCAGCCGGGTTCAGCTTGCTTTACCGGTGATGTTCTTCGCGGCTCCGGTTGCGGCTGCCCGCAGGGTTCCGGTGGCCTGGTCGTAGGTCAGGGCGATCTCGTTGGCTCGCAGGTACCCGATTGCTTCCTCCGGGCTGGCCGCGGGCAGGGCATCCACTCCGCGCCGGGTCCGGCGCCTTCTGTGTGCTTCGGCGGGCTCGGCGCCGGCCAGCAGGAGAAAGAAGGCGGGCAGCTGCGGGATGCCCGCCTCGTTCAGCGCCCGGGCGATCCGCGCCGCCGAGTGACCCGCCAGCCGCTGGGCGAAGATCCACCGCACCACGTGCGCCGTCTCCGGGTCAGGTTCGAGGCGCCGCGCCCTCCTGCCCCAGGCGGCATGCGCCTTGTTCGGGTGCGGCCCGGCATCACCGAGCCGGTACCCGTACGGCGGGCGGCCGCCCAGGTACCGCCCCTGGTCCCGGGCCGCCGCCATGCTGGCAGCCGCCGCGGACCCGAGACATCCGTCAGCTGACCGATCCCGCCCGCATGCGCACCCCGGCCCGCTGCGTGACCGGGCATCTGTGACTGTGACCGATAGTTGGCCTCTGTGACTGATTGGCCCCGTGTTCAGACGGGAAGCAGATCCTAGTTGTGCCGGGCCGGAATGGTTGTCACCTGGCCAAGTGATCTGTCACCACGGGCGCGTGCGTTAGAGCTTGGGGCGTGCGTGTCAGAAAGCGCGACGTTGCGCATCGAGTCTGCTTTACGCGATGTCGCGCGCGGTTGACATGAACTGGCCGCCGGTGATGCCCATGGCCACGATGCGGCTCGGGCGGATGCGTATCCATGCCTGGCACAACGGGAACGGCGCGCCGAGTCGCTTCCCGGCGCCCTCGCCGCCGTCGAGCAGGGTTTTCGCGTGCCCGAGGACTTCGAGGATGCGCGGGTCCGGCGCTGTCCACTACGACGGCCACCTTCGGGTGGCGCCGGGCGTCGCGGAACTTCCTCGACCTGACCATGATCTCCGCGCCGAACTGCGTGTTGGCGACGATGACCAGCAACTCCGCGTCCGGGTCGTATGCCCCCGTTACCCGCGCACGGTCAGCGTGGCCGGTGCGGACTGCGAGTCGACGTATACCGGGCTCCCCTGGTACGACGCGGTGAGCTGGTAGCTGCCCGGCTTGAGTGCCTGCGCGGTGAGCGTGCACGTGCCGGCCGTGCCGCTGGCGGTGAGGTGGACCGTGCAGAGGGTGGTCGTGCCCGCGGTCACGACCGCGGTGGCGGCGGGCGGGCCGTCGACTGTGACGGTCAGCGTCTCCGCCTGCTCCGCGCCGTAGGTGAGCGCGGACTTGGCCAGCGTGAGCGCGGTGCTGCTGGCAGCGCCCTCCGCGATGAGGAAAGCCGTCGGCTTGCCGACGGAGAACTCGGGATACTTGTCGAAGGCCGTCGCGGTGCAGTAGCCCGCCGCGACGCAGGACAGGTCACCGATCAGCGAGGTGCTGGCCGTGGCCTGAGGCAGCGGCAGCCGCGTGGGGCCGCCGGCCCACACGCCGCCCGTCTCCTCGGCGAGGAAGGGGACGGCCAGCTGGTGGGCCTTCGCTGAGTAGCCGCCGATCGTGCAGGAACCGGGCGCGCCGCAGGACAGGGCGGTCACGACGGCGCCCGCTGCGTCGGCCGCCGTCACTCCGCCAAGGTGCCGTGGCGTGCCCCAGACGCCGTTGGCCTCGGCCTCCAGGTACACCTGCGAGTTGCCGAGCACCCGCGGCTCGGACGGCGACTTCGTGGCCCAGGCGGTGGTCGCGATCGTGCAGGCCGCCTGGGCCGGGCAGGCAAGGAAGACTTCGCCGCCGGTGCCGTTGCTCAGGTTGAGCGAGCCCGTCCCCGGCAGCCCGGTGACGGTTCCCCAGCTGCCGCCGGTCTTGGTCAGGATGAACGGGAGCATGCGGCCCTGCGGGCCGGTGATCACGCCCGCTGCCGTGCAGTCGCGGCCGTCGGGGTCGCAGGCGAGTGCGTCGACGTCGGTGTACCGGGTGCTGGCCGTCGACTGGAGGGCGGCGAGGCCGGGCAGCGGCGTCGCGGCCTTCCATGCGCCGCCCGTCTCGGTGGCGATGAAGGCGTCCATCCGGTGGCCGGGGTTGTCCGGGTAGTCGCCGATGACGGTGCAGTCGCCGCTGCCGGCGCAGAAGATCACGCGCGGCACGGCGACGACCGCCCGCAGTGAGCCGAGCAGGGCCGCCATGCCGGGGATCAGCTGCGGCTTGCCCCACGTCCCGTTGTGCTGCACCGCGACGAACGGCACGGTGCCCTTCGCGCTGCCGTAGTCGCCGCCCGCGACGCAGTTGCCCGCCGACGGGCAGCTGAGCGCCTCCAGGGCGCTCGCGCCGTTGGCGCCGCTGAGGCCGGAGGTGGCGAACGTATTGGCCATGCCCCATACGCCCTTCGACTCCTGTGCGACGAACGCGTGCTTCACACCGGAACTGGCGCTGAGCCTGGTGACGTAGTCGCCGCCCGCCTCGCAGAACCCGGGGGCGGAGCAGGTGATCCGCAGGTCCGACACCCGCCCCATAGTGTTCAGCGCGCGGATACCCGGCACCGCGTCCGGCTTGCCCCAGTGCCCGTTCGTCTCGCTGACGACGAAAGCCTGCTGCTTCTCCCCCACCCCAGGTGGCCCCTTCGCGGCATAGGCGCCGATTGCGCCGCAGTTCCCCGCGGAGGGGCAGGACAGCAGGAGCCCGCCGGAGACCGGTGCGGTCATGCCGAGTGCCGGAATCCCGGCCAGCGGCCGCGGCATCCCGAATGAGCCGCCCGGGGGAAGCGCGCTCCATGCCGGAGCACCCGTCGCTGCGGCGGCTGCCGTCGCGCCGCCCGCCGTCACGACCACGGCCAGGGCGATGCCGAGCGCCTTCCCTGACATCCAGAGCTTCACCATGTCTGAAAGGCTGCCAGCTGGGCCGGATTCCTGCTGGCATACCCGGGCGAATGACCGACCGGACCTGACGCGAAAGCGGACCTGCTCACCTACCTTCAGGGCGCCAGGGAGGTGCTGCTGTGGAAGCTCAAGCCAGACCGCCGACCGCTTTGACGTGCTGGCACTAGTTCGCAACGCACCTTCGATACGGGTACGAGACAGGTCAAGGTCCCGGTGGATCCGGACCCCGTTTGCCAGGAGCCCCGGCAGGCGCAGCACCGCCGAGGCCGTACCTGCGGCCGGCGGCGAACTGGCGGGTGCAGTAGCGGGTCACGAGGTCTCGGCCCTCGTATCCGAAGGGCTCCGGCGGCATCGCGATGAAGACGTCGTCGGTCAGCAGGGCCACCAGCGCGTCGAGGTCGGCGGACTCCCACGCGCGGGCGAACCTGGCCACGATCGCGTCTTCGGCGGGTGAGCCGGCGGCGGGCGGCGGCTGGCGGCCGGCGGCCGTCTGCTGCCGGCGCTGGAGGCTGGCGCGGGCTCGCTTGAGGGCGCTGTTGGCCGATTCGAGGGTCACCTCCAGCATGCCGGCCACCTCGCTGGCGCGGAATCCGAGGACGTCGCGCAAGATGAGGACGGCGACCTGGCGTGGCGGCAGCAGCTGCAGGGCGGTCACGAAGGCCAGCGAGATGGCTTCGGCCTGCTCGTAGCGGGCCTCCGGCCCGGGCGGCACGCCGGCGGCACCCTCGAGGAGGGCGTCAGGGAACGGCTGCAGCCAGACGGGCTCGTCGCGCGGGGTCGGCACGGGCGGTTCGGACTGCGACATATCCCACTGCCTGGCCGGGCGCCGGCGCGCCGCGCGGCGCGCGTTGAGGCACCGGCTGGTGGCGATCTTGTACAGCCAGGTGCGCAGCGAGGCGCGTTCCTCAGCGAACCCGCCGATGCCTTGCCAGGCGGCCAGCATCGTCTCCTGGACGGCGTCCTCGGCGTCGGCGAAGGAGCCGAGCATCCGGTAGCAGTGCACCTGCAGCTCCCGCCGGTGCGGCCCGGTCAGCTCCCGGAACGCCTCGCCATCCCCGGCCCGCGCCCGTGAGAGCGAACTGGGCGGTTCGCGGACGGCCAGTTTCCCGGTGCCGCGGTGTATGTATCACCGACCGCCCGGACGAACCCAGCGCCCGATCGTGCCGCGGCAGCCGGAAACGACCCTGGGCGCCGCCCGCCCAGGCAGCTGCCGGGTCAGCGAAATCGCGGCCGGCACCGGGCACCCCAGCCTGAGGGGCCCCGCACCCGACAGGCGGAACACCGCCAGCCCGTGACCCGCAGACACGAAGGGAACCGGCCATGTACCCCCGGTACCAGCTCATGAAGACCCTGCAAGACGAACGGCTGCGGGCGGCCGCACGAGGCCACCTGGCCGCCGAGGCGCGCAGCGCCCGCACGGCCGGCCGTGACCATCCGGCCGCGACCAGAACCCGAACCACGGCCAGGGGCGCAGCCCCGATGCCCACCAAGCACGGGGCGACCATCGGACTCGGCATCCCGCTGGGCGCCATCATGCTGTTCCCCCAGGGAATCCTCCCCGCTGTGCTGAAGCTGGCCCACGCACGCGGGCGCATCTGGTTCCTCCCGCTGTACCTGCCCAAGCCACTGCAATGGCCAGCCTGCTTCGTGATGATCATCCTCGGCACGGCCGTGTACTGCTACGTCCTGCGGACAATGCGGCAACTGAAGAAAACCAGCCGGGAGCTCCAGACCGGCAAAGGCGGCGGGCGGTCACCCAAGTCCGCGCCGACACGCAAAGGGACCGGGCAAAACTAAGGAGAAGCCCCCCGGGACGCCCCTGCGGCGCACACGCAGAACGCTCAGATCAGCATCTCCGGCAGTGCCGCCCCCAGATCCACCCTGGCCGCGCAGATCGGCGGCTCTTGCGCTGATTCCCGCGGTCGCATCTCCAGTCTGGAGCACGACGGACCCGGGTCCTGCCGTACTAGACGGGGCGGCTCTCGGGCAGGATGGACGCTGTGGCTGACGACATCCTTGAGCTTCAGCGGGCCTTCGACGATGCCGAGCTGCGCGGCGACGCCGAACGGCTCGGCGGCCTGCTCGCTGATGACTTCCTGTCAATCGGCGAGCAGGGCTACCAGCTCGGCAAGCAGGGGTGGATCGGCCGGCACGGAGAGTTCCGCTACCTGTCTATCGAGACCACCGAGGTGGACGTACGCCGGTACGACAAGACGGCGATCGTGCGCTGCGTTCAGCGCAGCCGCGCAACCTGGCGCGGCGAGTCGATGGAGCTCGGCGTCCGGCTGAGCCAGGTATGGATCTGGCGGCCGGGGGGATGGCAGCTTGCGGCGATCCAGTTCAGCACCCTTGGCTCGGGCTGAACCACTGGTCGTTCCCGCGTGCCCTCCCGGCCTCCTCATCGCTGGCGTGTGGCGGCTTAGCCGGCCTGGCCGTTTCTAGTGGCCGGCCCGCCTGCCCGTTTGGCGGGCCGGCGTCATGGAGTCGCGGTGGCGAAATCAACCTCGAGGTTGTAGGGCTGCGGCGGGGCGAACCCGGTCCAGGTCATTGCCGCATGGTCAGCGGTGGAGACGATGCCGTTGTAGTCGCCGATGAACGGGCGGAACGACGACCCGTCCGGCACGCCCCAGGTCGAGGGATCGAATCCCTGGGGAGTCACCCGCGCCTGCCGCCAGGTGCGGCCGCCGTCGCTGCTCGTGGCATAGGTCAGGTCAACGAGCTTGTTGGCGCTGTACCCGCGGTCGTAGAAGGAGGCGTCGAGCCGGCCGTTCGGCGCGGCCGAGAGCTCGCCTTCGAACCGGTCCCCGTTGCCGCCCGGGATACTGCTGGTGAAGGCGACAGCCAGCGTGGCCGGATCAAGCGCGTAGAGATACATCCCGGCGTAGCTGCCGCGGATGTCGGCGACCAGCACGTCGAGCTTGTCGTGCACCGTGTCGAACGCCGGCGCGGGATAGGTGCCGCCCGCGCGGAACTGGCCGCCCGAGAGGTTGAAGCAGGACGGCGGGAAGACGCACACCGGGTCGGCCAGCGTCGCGAAGCTGACCGGAGCGGACCAGGTGCGGCCCCCATCGGCCGACTTCGACGCGTACAAAGCGGTTCCCTTCCCGCCCTGGATGCCGTTGTCGAACGTGAGGTAGGCGTTGCCTGACTGATCGGTCACGATGCGCTGGTCCTGGTTGTTCCGCACGTTGGCCGCCGTCACCTGCGAGACGGTGAAGGTGTTCCCGCCGTCGCGCGACACGGCCACATTCACCGGCGAGTGGGTGCCGTTCCCGTTGAACTGGGCCCATGTGACGTAGATGTAGCCGTTGGCCGGGTCGACATGAATGTTCTCGTGGTCAGGGAACTGCCCGTTCGACCCCTTGCTCACCCCGTTGCCGGTGAAGGTGGAGATCTGGGTCAGGCCGCTGTGCTGCCAGGTCAGCCCTCCGTCATAGGACCTGTTGAGCAGGAGGGCTATCTGGTACGGAGAGGTGAAGTTGAAGGCCTGGCAGGCGTAGTAGGCGACCTTGCCGTCCGGGCTGAACGCGATCGTCGGGTCACCGCCCGCGTCATAGGCGCCGTCGCCTGGCACTGCGGGATCGTTGGTGAACTTGGTGACGCCCGGGAGGAACCCGCTGGGCAGCGCCGGGGTCCACTTCGCGCCGCCGTCGACCGTGGTGTTCACGCCGCAGCCGTCGTTGTAGTTCCAGTCATTGCTGCCCGTGATCATGTTGGCCGGGTTGGCCGGGTTGACCGCGATCGGCGTCTCGTTCTGGGCCGTCTGATCACCCGAGACATCGACTACCTTCGAGATAGTGATGCCGGTGCTCGCGCTAGCAGCCGCGGCGGCAAGCGAACCCGAGATCAGCGCCATAACCGCGAGCGCGACGCCAACTGGCCTCATAGTTCCCCCTCGGACGATGCTGCACACCATAACAGCCGTGTTCGGCCGATTCCAGACTGTCGGTGACAGGGCAGAACCAAAGGTCGGCTCGCGGTGCCCAGCTGTGGATGGGCGAATTTCACCGCGGGAAACGTATACGTGTGGAAACTGTCGGGCGGTTCTCCGGTCGTCGTGACAGGCGCTGCTTGCGGTGGGGCCGGCATTGTCCAGCGGATCGTGGCGTTCAGCCCGGACGGCAAGACGCTCGCCATTGCCAGTCCGGGCGACGTGCGGATGTTCAACCTGGCTACCGGAGCCTTCTCCGCCCCGCTGACCGCATACGACGGGTCCCCTGTGGCAGTGGCGTTCGCTCCGGACGGCCCGCGCCTGGTTGTGCCCGACGACCAGGATCCGCGCTCCGAGCCGCGCGATTTCGAGCACCGCGAAGCGGCCTATCCCGCGCGAGGCGCACGTGAACAGCACCGTCTTCCCCTTCGTGCTCCAGTACGGCGCGGCGTCTGGAGTCCGGATGTGGCGGCCACCGTGTTCTCTTCCGCTTGCATGCGTCCGTCCCGTTTTCGTGGAACTAGCTGGCTGCGTGTGATTGATCGCTGCGTGACGGCGCACCAGATGATGGCAGCCACCGCATGCGAGGCGGTCGGGCCTCCGAGCAGCAGGGGCCGGATGGCGTTGACGGTTGCGCTGAGGGGCTGGTGGTCGGCGTAGGCGCGCAGCGGCCCGGGCATGTTGCCGGTCAGCAAGAAGGCGCTGGAGGGGAACGCGAGCAGGACGGTGAGTGGGAGGGAGGCGGCTGCGGCGGCCTCGGCGCTCTTGGCAACCATGCCGAGCAGTGCGTTGACCCACGAAATGGCGAAACCGAAGAGCAGCACGCCAGTGGCTGCGACCAAGGCTGCCAGGTCGGTGTGAAGGCGGAAGCCGACGAGGTATCCGACGCCGAGCATGAGGAGGATGCCGAACATGTTGAGCAGCGCATCGGCCAGGACCCGGCCGGCGAGAACAGCGGAGCGGGCCATGACCAGCGAACGGAACCGCTCGATGAGCCCGTTGCGGAGGTCTTCTGCCATGCCGACGGCAGTGCTCTGGGCGCCGAACATCACGGTCTGCACGAAGATAGTTCGTGTAACTCACACCAGGAACGTGGATCGAGCCGCCAAAGACGTACCGGAACATCAGCACGAAGAGCACGGGCTGAGGTCCTGGACGGGGACAAGAACCAAAAGGCGCACCGAGCGGTTAGCTTGCCGCGTGGATGCTGGCTGCGTCTACTGTGTGTGCGTGCGCGCGTCGGTACCGTAGTGCCCGGTGGCGATGACCGGTTGTGCAGCGACAGGAGCAGGGAGCCGCCGAGTGCCGCGCTGGCGCCGAGGATGAATGGTGCCCGTGGGCTCAGCGCGGCGGCGAGGGCGGTGGCGATTGGCCCGCCTACCGGAGTGCTTCCGATGAGCACCACGGCGAACAGGGACATCACCCGGCCGAGGTAACGAGGGTCAGCACCCTGCAGGGTCGCGAGGGTCGAGGTGAGGTAGGTCGACCAGGCGACGCGCGACCACGCCGAGCACGCTCAGCGCGACTACCAGGTGGGGTGCGGCCGCGACGCCGGCCAGGCCGGCCGCGAGCGCCGCCGCGGCGGGTGCGGTGATCGGGCGGCGGGGCGGCCGGGTGGCGGTCCAGATGGCGCCGGCCAATGCCCCGGCCGACACGGCGGTGAATGCCTCGCCGACCTGCGCGGGGCCGCCGCCGAAGGTACCTGTGATCAGCAGCGGAATGGATACCTGGAAGGTGATCGCCAGAGTGCCGATGACGGTGAGCGCGGACATCGCGGCGCGCAGGGACGGCATCGCGGTCACGTAGCGGATGCCCTGGCGGACCTGCCCCGGCGTTCTCGGCAGCCGCGGGGGTGCGGGCACCCGCCGGGCCAGGGCGTGCAGGATGACGACGTCGGCGGCGAAGGAAACGGCGTTGAGCACGAAGACCCAGCCCGGTCCGCGGGCCGCTACCAGCCAGCCGCCGAGCGCGGACCCGGCGGTCATCCCGGTCAGGAGCACGAGCCCGGACAACGCCGATGACCGGGCGGCGGCGCCGGGCATCAGGGCGGGGATCAGCGCTCCGCGGGCCGGGGTGTCCAGGGCTTGAGTACACCCCAGGCGGAGGCGAGGGCGAGCACGACGGGTACCGATAGCGTGCCGGCGAACGCGAATACGCTGCCGCCCTGATCTAACCTCAGCATGCCGCCATGACGGTCCGTTGTTGCACGCAGCTACTGCTTTCGGCGCGGGCACTCAGGCTGCGTATGGACTCCCGGCAGGGCCAGCTGCCCGCAGGTAGCGCAGAACGTCTCGCTCCTTGGCGAAAACCAGAACTCGGCGCCACTCTCCGGACTGACGTGCTTGCATACCCTGCCCTCCCGTTCCAGCCGCATCAGCCCGTGTATACAAGAGCGTGCCGGGTGTCGAGCCGGTTGGCTATCTCGTCCTGTATCTGCCAGCTCCTGACGGGGCGGTCCTGCCGCTCGATGTAGACCTGAACGGCGTCCCTGCCCTGTGCGGGATGTGGCATGAGGATTCCTCTCAGACGTAGGCGGCGCGGATCAGGTGGCCGCCGTCGTCGGTGCGCACTTCGTAGCCGGCAAGCTTAGACCGTTATAGCCATTTGGGACACGGGAGCGCTTGTCCTTGCGCGTTTGCCGAGCTAGTGTGATCCGCCTGAGGTTAGCGACATAAATACGTAGACTGTTGTTATGTCGCTTCCTGTTGCGCCGCTGGCGCTGTCGGGTGAGGTCCGGGCTGAGCTTGAGCGGCTGGCGCGCTCCGGTGACCGCCGCCTGCAGGAGCGTGCCGGGATCGTGCTGGCCTGCTCGGGCTCGGCCGAGGGGAATTCCGGGGTGGCAGCTGAGCTAGGGATTTCCGTTGAGACGGTGCGGAAGTGGCGCTCGCGGTTCACCAAGTCCGGCACGGCGGGACTGGCGGACACCCCGCGTCCCGGGCGCAGGAAGGCGGAGCTCGTGCTTACGGGTGCCGAGCGGGAGCAGCTGGCCCGGTGGGCGCGGCGGGGGAAGACGTCGCAGGTCCTGGCGCTGCGGGCGCGTATCGTGCTGGCCTGCGCGGAGGGCAGGGAGAACAAGGCCGTGGCCGCGGAGCTGCGGACGACCGAGCACAACGTGGCCCGGTGGCGGGGCCGGTTCATCACGGGCCGGCTGGACGGGCTGGGCGATGAGAAGCGGCCCGGCCGGCCGCCGTCCATCCTGCTGGACAAGGTCGAGGAGGTCGTCACCGCCACCCTGGAGGAGATCCCCCGGGACGCCACGCACTGGTCGCGGGCCTCGATGGCCCGCCGCAGCGGCCTGTCGCAGTCCACCGTCGGGCGGATCTGGCGGAAGTTCGACCTCAAGCCCCATCTCATCGACGGGTTCAAGCTGAGCACCGACCCGCTGTTCGTGGAGAAGGTCGTCGACGTCGTCGGCCTCTACCACAACCCGCCGGAGAAGGCCGTGGTGCTCTGCGTGGACGAGAAGTCGCAGGTCCAGGCCCTCGACCGGTCCCAGCCGGTGCTGCCGATGATGCCCGGGATGCCCGAGCGGCGCACCCACGACTACGCCCGCCACGGCGTGACCAGCCTGTTCGCCGCCTTCGACATCGCCGACGGCACCGTGATCAGCGAGCTGCACCGCCGCCACCGCCACCAGGAGTTCCTGAAGTTCCTCAAGAAGATCGACAAGAACGTCCCGGCCGGCCTGGACGTCCACCTGGTCTGCGACAACTACGGCACCCACAAGACCCCGGTCATCCAGGACTGGCTCGCCCGCCATCCCCGCTTCCACGTCCACTTCACCCCGACCGGGTCCAGCTGGATCAACCAGGTCGAGCGCTGGTTCGGCTACCTCACCGACCAGAAAATCCGCCGCGGCGTCCACAAGTCCGTCCAGGCCCTGGAAGCCGACATCCGCGACTGGATCGGGCAGTGGAACGAGAACCCGCGTCCCTTCGCCTGGACCAAGACCGCCGAGGAGATACTCCACTCCCTTGGCCGAATATCTGTCGAAGATTTCCGGCGGGGCACACTAGTGTGATCCGCCTGAGGTTAGCGACATAAATACGTAGACTGTTGTTATGTCGCTTCCTGTTGCGCCGCTGGCGCTGTCGGGTGAGGTCCGGGCTGAGCTTGAGCGGCTGGCGCGCTCCGGTGACCGCCGCCTGCAGGAGCGTGCCGGGATCGTGCTGGCCTGCTCGGGCTCGGCCGAGGGGAATTCCGGGGTGGCAGCTGAGCTAGGGATTTCCGTTGAGACGGTGCGGAAGTGGCGCTCGCGGTTCACCAAGTCCGGCACGGCGGGACTGGCGGACACCCCGCGTCCCGGGCGCAGGAAGGCGGAGCTCGTGCTTACGGGTGCCGAGCGGGAGCAGCTGGCCCGGTGGGCGCGGCGGGGGAAGACGTCGCAGGTCCTGGCGCTGCGGGCGCGTATCGTGCTGGCCTGCGCGGAGGGCAGGGAGAACAAGGCCGTGGCCGCGGAGCTGCGGACGACCGAGCACAACGTGGCCCGGTGGCGGGGCCGGTTCATCACGGGCCGGCTGGACGGGCTGGGCGATGAGAAGCGGCCCGGCCGGCCGCCGTCCATCCTGCTGGACAAGGTCGAGGAGGTCGTCACCGCCACCCTGGAGGAGATCCCCCGGGACGCCACGCACTGGTCGCGGGCCTCGATGGCCCGCCGCAGCGGCCTGTCGCAGTCCACCATCGGGCGGATCTGGCGCAAGTTCGACCTCAAGCCCCATCTCATCGACGGGTTCAAGCTGAGCACCGACCCGCTGTTCGTGGAGAAGGTCGTCGACGTCGTCGGCCTCTACCACAACCCGCCGGAGAAGGCCGTGGTGCTCTGCGTGGACGAGAAGTCGCAGGTCCAGGCCCTCGACCGGTCCCAGCCGGTGCTGCCGATGATGCCCGGGATGCCCGAGCGGCGCACCCACGACTACGCCCGCCACGGCGTGACCAGCCTGTTCGCCGCCTTCGACATCGCCGACGGCACCGTGATCAGCGAGCTGCACCGCCGCCACCGCCACCAGGAGTTCCTGAAGTTCCTCAAGAAGATCGACAAGAACGTCCCGGCCGGCCTGGACGTCCACCTGGTCTGCGACAACTACGGAACCCACAAGACCCCGGTCATCCAGGACTGGCTGGCCCGCCATCCCCGCTTCCACGTCCACTTCACCCCGACCGGGTCCAGCTGGATCAACCAGGTCGAGCGCTGGTTCGGCTACCTCACCGACCAGAAGATCCGCCGCGGCGTCCACAAGTCCGTCCAGGCCCTGGAAGCCGACATCCGCGACTGGATCGGGCAGTGGAACGAGAACCCGCGTCCCTTCGCCTGGACCAAGACCGCCGAGGAGATACTCCACTCCCTGGCCGAATATCTGTCGAAGATTTCCGGCGGGACACACTAGTGTTCTCAGTCGTTAATCCGTCAGCATGTTTGGTGCAGCGTCGGGGAACAGTCTTTAGTTCTTGCCCTCGTCGGCGGGCCACTCGTCGTCACACAACCCGCTGCGGCAGTGCCCCGGCAGCAGTTCGCCGGAATTGTCGCGGACCCTGTGAAGCCGCGCCCGGTTCGTCTCTACTACGGTCAGGATCTCGAAGGCGGTGCCGGCCGCCGGAACAGACCTGCCTGAAGCCACTTCCCTGTAGAGCAGCCACAGCCCCTGGGCAGCGATGTCCCGGCACAGTGCCGGAAGGTCGAGCCCGCGGGCAGCGCCCTCGAAGTCTGTTCCGTCGCCGGCGACCATGTACAGCAGAAGGTCCAGGAACTGGTCTCGCGCCTCCGGCGGGATGTCATCCGCAAGGGCCGCAAGGGCCACCGACGTCACTGCGGGGGCGGGGAGGAACAGCACGGGCACGCTCCACGCGTGCCCCTCAAGCGCTCCCACGGCGCTGCGGGCCTGGCCTTGGGCGATCCGCAGCAGGTCTTCCGCCACGTGCCCGGCTGAGCGCCCGCAGCCGCAAGGCGTGCCTGCCCAGTCCTGCAACGCGATTTCCAGCTTCGCCAGCCTCATGAATTCAGCATCTTAATATCCCTGAGTCAGGACTTTCCTTCCAGTTTGTAGACTCGGCTCATGCCGAGTCCGAGACTGGTCCCGCTGGTGCTGTCCGCACTTGGCGGTCGGGAGGCATGATCGATGATGGCGAGAAGTGACCGCGCTACGTGTCTACGTCGGCGCGGCAGGAGCTGTGGCGCGTGATCAGGTGAGGCGGTGCCGATCGTGGCCGGAGCGGGGCCGGAACCTGCTGGCGGGAGCACTGCCGCCGGTGCGCTGGCGGGCCGTGCCTGGCTCGCGGCGCTGCCTGATGAGCTCGCGGCGCAACGGCGCGTCATGGCCCGCCTGGCCGACCTTTGCGAGACCTGGCCGCTGGTGATGTCGCTGCTGGTCGGTTGCTCGCTGGGCCGCGGCGCGGCCGACGCGCTTTCCGACATCGACGCTGCGCTCGGCGTCGACGCCCCCCGGGGCGAGCCCGGCGCCGCGATGATAGGAACCGCCGAGGCGATGGTGGCGGCTGCCCTGCCGGAGATGGGTGCGCTCGTCGACGTGCTGCGGCACCGTACCGGGCCCGGCAGCCAGCACGTCCGGCGGATCTTCGCCCAGTTCGCCGACGGCACTCAACTCGACCTGGCAGTCGTGGCCGAGGCCGAGATCGAGACACGGCGCCGCGCCGGCGGTGCCCCGGACTTCATCCCGCTGTACACGGCACCCGGCCTGCCGGGCACCTGGCAGCCAGAGGACCAGCTGCCGGCAGGCGGGGGCGTACCCGGCAGCGAGCCGCCGGCCGCGTACGCGGTCACCGGCGGCCAGATCCGGGAGTGGGCCTTCCACGGCTGGTGCATGCTGATCGACGCCGATAAGTACCTGCGGCGGGGCTCGCTGTGGGAGGCCCACAGCCGGCTGCACGAGGCCCGCCACTACATCTGGGCACTGTGGGCGGCGGCGCAGGGCGCCCTGTACCCGTGGCACGGCCTGTCGCAGGTACTCGATCACGAACCCGGGAACCTGCCGCCGGGCATCGAGTCCACTTTGGCCGGCCTCGACGCGCCCGCACTGCGCGCAGCCGCCCGCGCCAGCGCGAAGGTACTCACCACGGCCAGCGAGGCCGCCGCCCGCCGCCACCCGGCCAACCTCCCGGAGCCAATGGCCGCCTACGTCACCCGAGTACTCTTCCGCGAACCCTGACCGCAGGCAGAGCCGCGCGGTCAGAACTCGCGAACAACGACTTCACGCGACCAGGGCTACGGTCACAACTCGCGAACAACCGCGGTCAACTCTCACGCACAAAGCCACCGGTGCCGAGCGCACGTCGCTGGAGGCGCTGTGTCCCGTCTCAGGGAGGAGTGCCCGATCTCAGCGAATGTTGCCCGTCAGGCACATTGGTCTCACTACAGTTTGCCCGGTACGTGATTGGCCGGTGTCCCGCAGTCCGGGATGCATGTCGAGGCTGATGCTATTGCCCAGTCCGGGGCTGTCGGCGTCAGCCGGGTTGGGTCGTTCGGCTGGCCGGCATGGCGGGAGGATGAGCGATGGCCGGAGGGCAGCTGCCGGATGAGGGGCCGGTCCGGCTCGGATCGGTGACTCTGCCGGCCGGCAGGCTGGTCACGGCGGACTACGGCTCGGGAGAGCCGGTCGCCTGGGCGACGGACGATCCCGTGCCGGAAACGGGCCGGGTCTGGGCCGCGTTGTCCGCAGCCAGTGACCAGACGGGCCTGGTGCCCATCTTGCTGGACGGCCTCTACGGCGATGCCGGCCGCCCCTGGGACGAGGGGGAATTCGAAGATCCCGAGGATCCCCGCCAGGCGGATGCACTGGATCCGGGTGCCTTGCTGGAGGACTGGTGGAACCGCAGTAACTTGCCAGACGATGCCGGCCGGTTCCCGGGCCTGGCCCCGGCTGAGCAGGCCCCGCTGTCCCCGGCCGAGCTGCAGGCCGCCCTGGACACGGTGCTGCCTGGGCTAAGGGCGCGAAAGCGTGCGTCCGCCGCCGCCCGCATCGGCCTGGTCGCCGCTGACCGTCCCGCCGATGTCCCGGCCGCGATCGGCTGGGCCGGATGCCAGCGGGAGCGCACCGCGGTGCTCGCCATCACCGCGGTGCTGCGCTCGTGGGAAGACCGCTTCGGTGCCGTGCTGGTCGACGTGGGTTTCGCTGACCTGCGACTGCTGGTGGAGCGGCCGCCGCGCAGCCTGCAAGCGGCCGAGCGCATCGCCGCCGAGCACTTCGCGTTCGCCGACGAGTGCATCGAGAGCTACCGGGATATCCCGGGCATAGCCGGCAGGCTGGTGAAGTCGCCCGTCTGGACGTTCTGGTGGGACTGACCCCGGGGTTCGGGAACACGGGGCCGGCCGCTGAAGTCCGCGATTTTGAAGTTGAGCTGGAATTCTCCGGTGACGGCCGTCGCCGCGCCTGGCTGGCGGAGTGCGGCGGGGTGCGGTTCGAGGAGGCCACGCCCGTCCGCCCGTTCCGGTGGTCGCGGGGCCAGGGGCACTTCCCGGGCTGGTGGTGGCTGGCGACCACTAGCCGGCATGTCGGCTACGAGTCCTGGCTGGAGCGGGACCACGTGATGCTGCTGGACTTCGACCCGGCCGTGACGGCGGTCGCGTCGCAGCCGTTCTGGCTGCACTGGCATGACGGCCGCCGTCGCCGCCGTCATGCTCCTGACTTCTTCGCCCGGCTGGCCGACGGGACTGGCGTCGTGATCGACGTCCGCGCTGATGACCGGATCGAGGCTGGGGACGCGGAGGCTTTCGAGGTCACGGCCCGGGCCTGCACGGCCGCCGGCTGGGAGTTCCGCCGGGTGGGGACGGTCGACCCGGTGCTCGCGGCGAACGTGCGGTGGCTGTCGCGTTACCGGCATCCCCGCTGCGCAGGCCGCCCCGGGATGGCGGACGCGCTGCGGCGGGTGTTCGCTGTCCCTGGCCCGCTGCTGGCCGGGGCAGCTGAGGCCGGGGACTCCCTGGCGGTGCTCCCGGTCCTGTTCCACCTGGCCTGGCGCCAGGAGCTGACGGCTGACCTTGCTGGCGGGCCGCTGGGCCCGTCGAGCATCGTCTCGGTCGCGGGCGGCGGCCAGTGAGCCGGCCGCGGATGCGGATCGGGGACCGGGTCCGGTTCCGTGACGCCGAGCACGCCGTCATCGGGCTGGCAGGGACCACTGTCCGGCTCTCCGGCCCGGACGGGACGCTGACGGAGGCGACCGTCACGGAACTGGCTGCCGATCCCGGCTTCGAGGTCGCTGGCGCCCGGATGCCGGGCCCGCTGCCGCCGGCCGCTCCGCTCGACGGCCTGCCGGCGGCCGCAGTCGCCGAGGCCCTGTGGTGGGAGCGGCACATCGTGGAGGTGCTCCGCGGCCTGCCGCCTGACTCGCCGCCGGGAGCGGTCCCCCGGCCCGAGTACGATCCCGGGCTGGCGTCGCTGACCCGGCGGGAGCAGGCCAAGGCGGCAGAGCTGACCGCAGGGGGCAGGCCGGTGACGGCCAGCGCGGTCAAGCAGCGCAGGCAGCGGTATGAGGCCGGCGGCGTGGCCGCGATGGCCGACCGCAGGGCAGCCCGACGCACCCGGCCCTATGGCCGGGCCGATCCCCGGGTCGTCGAGGCGATGCGGCAGGCGATCGCCGAGGCCACGGAGGCCTCCACCCGGACGGCGTCCTATGTGTTCTGGCGAGCCGGGCAGATCCTGGATGCCGAGCACGGGCCCGGGGCGGTGAGGCTGCCGTCGCGGGCCACCCTCTACCGGCTGTTCCCGGTCCTGTCGGCGGGGGAGCACACGACCGGATCGGCCCGCACCCGCCGGTCGCTGGCCGCCCGCCCGGAAGGCCCGTTCAGCGGCCTGCAGCCGACTGCCCCGGGCGAGCTGATGGAGATCGACTCCACCCCGCTGGACGTGCTGGTCCGCCTGGATGACGGCGTCGAGGGCCGGGCCGAGCTGACCGCGATGATCGACGTCGCGACCCGCACGGTGACTGCGGCGGTCCTGCAGCCGTCGGCGAAGGCGGCCGACGCGAGCGTGCTGCTGGCCCGCACCGTTACCCCCGAGCCGATGCGGCCCGGCTGGGCGAAGGCCCTGGCGATGTCGGCCTCGGCGCTGCCGCACCGGCGGCTGAGCGACATCGACGCCCGCATGGAGGCTGCCGCCGCCCGGCCGGTGATCATCCCCGACACCATCGTGGCCGACCACGGCAAGGTGTTCATGTCCCGGAACTTCCGGGCATCGTGTGCTTACCTCGGCATCAGCCTGCAGCCCGCCAGGAAGGCGACCGGGAGCGACAAGCCTCGCATCGAGCGGACCCTGGGTGTTGCCCGGCGTTCAGGATGCCGATGACCCGGGCGTTGAGGATGCCGATGGCTGGAGACGAGATCGCCCCGCCGGGCTTGGCCGGCGGGGCGATCTGGTTGGCGAGGTGTCGCCGGCTGTCGGCGAGGTGCCGGTGTCAGTCGATGACCTCGCTGACGGCGGAGCGGGCGGCGGTCTCGTCGACGAGGTTCTTGCCGGCGGCGAAGGCTGCGACGAGGGATTGCAGGGCGAGGTTGTTGACGGCGCGGGGGTAGCCGCGGCCGGTGGAGTGGATCAGGTTCATGGCGTCCTCGGTGAAGAGCTGGTCGGCCCGGCCGGCGAGGTTCACGTGGTGGGCGATGTAGCTGGCGGTCTCGGCCTGGGTCATGCCGGGCATCGTGTAGCGCAGGGCGGTGCGCTGCTCCAGGGCTGCCAGGACGGCGAGCTTCATGGTGCGCCGCAGGGTCGGCTGGCCGACGAGCAGGCAGGCGAGCGGCGAGTCCTGGTCCATCGAGGTGTTCGTGAGCATGCGGATCGTCTCCAGCTGCTCGTAGGACAGGAGGTGGCCTTCGTCCAGGACCAGGACCGGGGTGCGGCCGCGTTCCTCGCGCTCGGCGATGAGGGCCTTGCTGACCTGGGTGAACAGCCGGGAGCCGAGGTGGGACGGGGACTGGCCGAAGACGTTGAGGATCTCCTCGTGCATGCCGCGGACGCCGATCATCGGGTTGGGCAGGTAGATGATCGTGTGCCTGGAGGGGTCCAGGCCGGCCAGGACGGTGCGGACCGAGACGGTTTTGCCCGCGCCGACCTCGCCGGTGATGACGCCGATGGAGCGCTCGCTGATGCACCAGGCGATGCGGGCGACGGCCTCGTTGTGGGCGGCGTGGCGGTGCAGCATCCCGGGGGCGAGGTTGCGGCCGAAGGGCATGCGGCTGAACCCGTAGTGGGCCTGCAGCTTCTCGATCATCCGGTGTCTCCTGGCTGTTCGTCGCGGCGCTCGATGCGGGCGATGAGGTTCTTCTTGGCGTTCTGGAAGGCTGCGAGCTCGGCGGGGCTGGCGTTGCGGATGCCGGCGTCGGACAGGCGCCTCATCCAGGCGATGAGGGCGGAAACCTCGCCGGGGGACGGGGCGGCGGGCCGGGTCACGGCTCCTCCGGCCCGGCGAGGGCGGAGTAGTTGACCTTGCCGGCCAGCTCGGCGGTGTGGCGGGCGTCGACCCGCGCGGGGGAGTCGATGCCCGTCGTGGGGACGGGCGGCTCGGCCGGGACCTCGGGCCTGGCCTTGGGGTGGGAGTGGCGGCTGACCTGGAACGGCTGGGCGGTCCCGGCGTCCTTCCCCTCGCTGCGGACCCGCAGGAAGGACAGGTCGAAGGGGTCGAAGACCAGCTCGACCTTGCGGCCCGCCAGTGACGGGTCGACCTGGTAGCGGTTGCCGTGCAGGGACACCAGGCCGGTCTTGGCGACGGTCCGGTACTCGCCCCAGCGGAACGCGTCGGCCAGGTCGCCGGGCGACGGGACGGGGAACGGGGCGCCGGCCATCCAGCGGGCGAGAGGAGCCATGCCGGTCTCGCTGTGGACGCGGCGGTGGTAGACGTTCTCCACCCAGGCGGTGAACAGCCTGTTCATCTCGGCCAGGCTGTCCACCTTGCGTCCCGGCTGGCCGTCGCCGGCGGCGATCTCGACGGTGAACTCGCCGTTGACGGTGCGGAAGAACCGCTCGATCTTGCCCCTGCCCTGCGGGCGGCCCGGGGCGGAGTGGACCAGCTTGATGCCGAGCCGTGCGCAGGCCCGCATCAGCCACGAGTCGACGAACGCACTGCCGTTATCGACGTAGACGTAGGAGGGGACGCCGCGGGCGGCCAGCGCCGGGCGCAGCGCGGCGGCCAGCCGGACGGTGTCCTCGGCGAACCCCCACCGGTGTCCCGTGACCGCCCGGGAGTGGTCGTCGACGAAGGCGAAAATTCTGTGGAATGCTCCTTCGTCGCAGTCCACAGAATCCGTGTTACGTGGGAATCCTCGCAGGTGAGGACGGCCTTCGGCCGACAGTGCCTTCCGCGCTCGGATTCCACGTAACTGATAGGTATGTTTTGCGCCCTCCGATCCTCGGCCCGTGGAGGGCATCTCCGGTCCAGAGCTCGTTCGGGCGGTCCGCCTCGAACCGGCCGAAGACCGCCGGCTCCGCCGGGGCCCGCAGCGCGGTCAGCCCGGTGCGGACGAACATCCGCTGCAGGGTCCGCTCGTCCGGCGCCCACCCGTGCTGGGCCTCCAGGATCCGCTTGACCTGCGCTGCGCTCCGGTCCGGGTTCTCCTTCTTCAGTGCGGTCGCCAGCTCGAAAACCTCCGGCGGGGTCCGCGGCTGGGACTGCCGCGGCGACGGCACGAGCGCGTCGAACCCGCCCTTGCGCCAGTCCTGGATCCACCGGTCCAGAGTCCACCGGGTTATCCGGACCGTCCGCCCCTCCGGGTCGGTATGCGGGACCGCCGCGATCGCCCGCACCATCGCCCCCCGCTGCCGCCCCGTCAAAGTGGGGTCGGCGGCCTCCCGGATCAGCATGTAGCGGAACAGCCCGATCGCGCGGGCGCGCTCCAGCCGCACCGCCTGGTCGTCGTCTCTCCTTGTCAAGGAAAACCTCTTTCACGAGATGCCAAAACGGACAACCCGCGAAGATTCCCAGGCCAGCGGCACCCCGCATCAGGGGGAACTCGTGTTGGACAGCTACCGGGGCCAGCCCGGCGACAGCAGCCGGCCGCCGCTGGCCGCGCTCGCCGCCCGCCACGGCGACACCCTGCCGATGCCCGGCCAGCGCGAGGAAACCGCCGACGCGGCCCCGGCAACCGCCGCGACCGCGTCGGCGAACGGCGACGGCCCCTGCGCCGGCGGGACCGGATCGACCCCGGTCTCCACCAGCAGCCCGGTGAAGAACACCCGCACCGCCTCCGCCCGCGCCCCGAACCGCCGCAGCCAGCCCCGGACCGTGGCCAGCGCCCGCCCGGACGCCGTCGCGATCGGCCGCGCCCCCTTCCCCAGGGCCCTCGCCGCCAGCGCCGCCCCGATCACCTCGGCCAGGTCAGCCCGCCTCAGCAGGGCGAAAGCCGGCAGCAGCACGTGAGTAGACCCGCACCCCGAGCAGCGGGCCCGCCGCGGCCGCAGCCGAACCGGCCCCTGCCCGCCCCTCAGCACCCGCGGCCGCGCGTGCCCCCACCGCGCGAGCACCCCGCCGCACAGCGGGCACTCAAGCTCCCCGCCCGCCAGCGACCGTTCGACCTCAGCCGGATTTGCCCCTACCGTGACCACAAGCGCCTCCGAGCGCTTCACGGCCCTCCCGGGCGCACTCGGCCAAGAGACACCGGGAGGGCCTACTCATGCCCCCATCGGCAAGGTGCCGCCGCCGACGAACACCCAGGCCAGGGAAACACGCAGCCCAACATCATCGGGAAACACAATGCCGGAAACCCGGAACTACGTGAGCACCCAGGGTGCCGCTCAACACCCTGGGGTCCATGGCGACGCTGTTCGCCCAGTTCGTCGCCGGCTACACGGGCCGCAGCCCCGAGTTCCGGGGCCGCGGCGAGGGCCAGCAGGCCGCCTGGTCGCTCACGGAACTGCAGGCGCTGCTTGATGAGTGGATCATCGCGGCCTGGCAGAACCGCCCGCACGACGAGCTCCGCGACCCCCTCCATCCCGGGCGGGCGTTCACGCCGAACGAGAAGTACGCCGCGATGGTCGAGGCCTGCGGGTACGTCCCGGTCGCTCTGACGGCCGATGACTACGTCGAGCTGCTGCCCGCCCGCTGGAACGCCATTAACGCCTATGGCATCAAGGTCGCCCGCCGCACTTACGACGGCCCCGAGCTCAACCCCTTCCGCCAGCAGTCATCCGGCATCACCGGGCACGACGGCAAGTGGGAAGTCCACTGCGACCCCTACGACATCTCCCGCATCTGGGTCCGCGACCACTGGAACGGCGGCTGGATCACCGTGTTCTGGACCCAGCTTCACCGGGTCGCCGCCCCCTTCGGCGAGATGGCCTGGGACCACGCCCGCGCCCGCCAGCCAGGGGCCACCGAGGCAGAACTCGCGGACGCCGTCGAAAGCCTGCTCCAGCGGGCCAGCCTGGGTCCTGGCGGCCCGGGCGGGCCGAAGCAGGACCGCCGAAGCCGGCGAGTCGCAGCACGGACCAGGGCAGCGCAGCAGCTCCCCGCCTCCCAGAAGAACCCCCGGCCCGCCCGGAACGACGCCCGGCCGCAAGCCGGAAGCCAGGAGGACGCCCCGCTGGCCGAGGTCATCCCGATGCCGATCTTCGACCCCTTCGCCGAGGCCGACAAGCCATGGTGACCCGCCAGCCCGGGCCCGACGTGGACCCCCAGCTCCAGGCCCTGACCTCCCTCTCCGGCTGGCGGCAGTTCGCCAGCGAGCTGCCCGCCATCCCAGAGCTGCTCGACACCGTGACCTGGCAGGACCTGGACCCTGGCAAGCGGGCTCACTATGACGATGACCGGATCGCCCACCACTCCCGGCTCCTGGTCGTCCAGACCCCGGCGGTCCGCGACGTCGTGACCACCGGCAGGCGGCTGGCCCACATGAACCGGGCCGCCCGCTTCGGCCGCTCCGGGCTGATCGTGTCCGGCCCTGCCCGGACGGGGAAGACCACCGCGATCACCCAGCTCGGCAAGACCATCGAGGTCATCCACCGCCGCCGCTACCCGGGCTGCGCCGATCACATCCCGGTCATCTACATCACCGTCCCGCCCGCCGCCACCCCCCGGATGATCGCGGCGGAGTTCGCCCGGTTCCTCGGCATCCCGGTCACCCGGCAGGCCAACATCACCGACATCATCGAGGCCGTCTGCGGCGTCTGCGCCGATGTGAGGACGACCGCCATCTGCGTTGACGAGATCCACAACCTCAACATCGCGACCCGCCCCGGGGCCGAGGCGTCCGACACCCTGAAGTACTTCTCCGAAAGGATCCCCGCGACCTTCGTGCTGTCCGGGATCAACGTCGAGAGAGCCGGGCTGCTGTCCGGCCCTCGCGGCGAGCAGATCGCGGGACGCTATTCGATGGTCCGCACCGGCCCGTTCCCCCGCGACGCGCAGTGGGCCACCCTGGTCGCCGCGATCGAGGGCAGCCTGCGGCTGCACCGCCACCCGGCCGGCGCCCTCCCGGACCTGGCCGGCTACCTCCACCAGCGGACCGGCGGGATGATCGGCAGCCTGCTCTGGCTCATCCGCTCCGCCGCCATCCAGGCCGTCATCGACGGCACCGAGAAGATCACCCGCACGTCCATGGACGCCATCCCCGTCGACATCGCCTCCCAGGCATCCAGCACCCGGCAGGGAAAGCCGTGACCGGGACCGGCAACGGCCAGAGGCCCCCGCCGCTCCCTGTCCGGCCCCGCCCCCGCCAGGGTGAGACCGCCGACTCCTACCTGCGCCGGCTGGCCGCCGCGAACCACCTGCGCTTCAGCTACCTGCGCCGATACCTCGCCACGCCCCGCGGCAGCTACGGCCCCATCGACGCTGCGGAACTCGCCGTCCTGGCAGGCCGCAAGCCGCACGCGATCCTGCGCGCCTTCCCCGAACTTGGCCCCGCCGCTCTCCGGCAAACAGGGACCGGACGCCGCTACACCAGAGAAGACATCCAGCATGCCTACGCCGCAAAACAGCAGAGATACGCGGTGATCCGCCGCGACTCCGACGCGGGCATGTCCGAGCGGACGATCGAGCGCAAGCACCACGTCGGCCGCCGCACCATCATCAAGGCCCTCGACTCCCCGGACCCGCCCGCGAGGAAGAAGATCCACCGCGAGCCAGCAGCCCTCAACGGCCTGCACCCCCAGATCGACGCGATGATCGACGCAGACCCCGCGATCGCCACCGCCACGATCTGGCAGCGCCTCGCCGACGACCACAGCACCACCGTCGCCTATCCGACTCTCCGCGCCTACGTCGTCAGCCGCCGGGCAGCACAGGCACCGGACAAGATCGACTGAGACAAACCTGCGTCAACGCGTCCTGCCCGCCCGACGGCGCCCCCACCACGGCAGCCAACCGTCCCATTCAAGATTGTCCGGCCCTGGTCACAGCGTCGCACCAGGCAACGAATCCTGAGACAGGACACGCTGGTCCGCAAGCGAACCGCGTCGCAGTCGCTGACGCAGCGGGCGCGGATCGTGCTGGCCTGCGCGGATGAATCCGGCTGGCTGACCGATGACGTCCTCGGCGGAGGTGGGGAGGGAAGACATGCGCGAAGCATTTCAGGACCGCCGCCGACGAGCAAACGACCGGCATGAGCAGACAGGCTTCGAGCGAGTCTGTGATGCATCGACTGCCGGCCATATCGGCGGATATTTCGCCTGCCCTGGCTCTGCGGACAGCATGGAACGTGACCGCCGCCGGACGCACTCGGAGGGGACCACCCGGGACCCAGCAATCAGGACGGAACGCGAAATGCCTGGCGCCCGCAAGCAGCGGCCGTTACGCTCAAGCCATGGAAATTTCCCCGAACTGGGGAAATTTCCCGCGTTTCCTTGTTCAAGTCCCCCTCGGACACAATCGCACGTCACTGACCAGTGCCGGTCCGTTTCCAGGATCGGGCCAAGATGCAAAGCCGCACGTCACAACAGAGCGGATTCAACTCCCTCTCGGACACAACCCCTTTGCGCATGGCGACACCGCCAATCTTGCGGCTAACCGTACTGAGGCGCGTCGATCGCCGATCCGGGCGACCGGGAAACGACTACGTCGGCGCGATATTTAGAACCTGGCAGATGACCACACGCTGCGCGAACTGCAGAGAGCGCCGCCCGCCGGTTTCGCTGTCTGAGCCGTGGCGCGCAGTCCATCCGCTTTGGGCATGTTGGCGGCCGGCCTTCCACGGGGTGTCTTCCTGCGGCAAGACGATCCCGTTACCGGCCACTGGGAACTTCAGCAGCCTCGAAACGGAAAATCGGAGGCGGTCGTGGTGAACAGGCTAAACGGCCGGATAGCGTCGCGGGTCCCCAACGGGACGAGGGGAATTTGCCCGGTGCCGGTAACTAGCCGAGCATGCTGCGGTAGACGGCAATCAGCGCCGCCTTCTGGTCTTCGTTGAGGCGCTGGTCGGCGCGGATCGCGACCTCGGTGGCCGGCACCGCTAGCTCCTGGTCGGCTTGCTTCCTGTCCGGGCTGGTGCCTGCCACCGCGTCGATCAGCCCTGCCTCAGCCAGCAGCGTCTCGGCCGACAGGTTAAGCGCGTCGGAGATCGCCTTGAGCACGCGGACCGACGGCTGGTGCAGGCCTCGCTCCACCTGGCTGAGGTAAGGGTTGGACAGGCTGGTCAGCTCAGCGAGCTGGCGCAGCGACAGGCCAGCCCGCTTTCGCTGCTGCCGGATGAAGGCGCCAAGCACTTCCCGCTGCGACTGCCACAGGTCCGTCACGGCCTGCCTCCTTCACGAGGGGAACGGGCCGCAGCAGCCCGGGGTGGGTTTCCGGCGCTGCCGCGGCCCGTTCCTCCCCCGCGCGCGGGGGATTCCGTGTGCCTGGGCCTCACTCGGCGGCCTTCTCTGCCCTAACGGGCCGCAGCGGGGACACTGCCGTGATCACCTCGTCGGCGAACTGCCGCTGGTTGGCGAGCAGGCGCTCGGCGAAGTCGTAACCGCCGGCCACAACCTCGTGCGCCGTCGGCAGCCGGTCGGCCAGCGGCACGCGGACGGCCGGCATCGCGGGGGTGACGAACTGAACACTCTCGACCAGGGTCTTCAGCGCGTCTAGCGCGATGTCCTGGCCCTTGCGGAGGGTAGACAGGAACTCGTCCTGCAGCTCCTCTCGAACCGTGGTACCCATGACCTTAACCTCCTAGATCCGCTCCTGTTGCTAAGTATATCAATCGATCGCTAGGTAAATCAAGCAGCATGCCGCGGCGCCATGGCCGGGCGCGGAGGACCTGCTTCACCTGACCGACCGGAGCACGCCGGCTTCGGCCGAGGCGCCAGCATGCCGGGGAAGTTAGGCACCCAAACAGCGCGGCGGACCGGCGCTACTCCGGGCCCGCCGCGCTGTCATGGTGCTCACGGAGCAGGTCGCGCATGACTGCCCACACATCGCGATGGTTGAGCAGGTCGAAATGATGCAGGCCGCCAAGCTGCCGGCCCAGGTCCACACGGAACGGGATGTGGCGAACCGTGCCACGCCACCCGTGTGCACTGGCGGGCTGGACCAGCAAGTCGCCAACCGCGGCACCGACCGGACCACCGGGACGGGCGGTGACGGTGGCGCTGACGACGCGCAGGTCCTTGATCCCGTCCGACGAGGCGACCATGCCCGCGAAAGGCCTGGTTTCTGGCGCCTACCCCAGGACCCAGCCCGCATACCCGGCAGCCCGGGCAAGCGGGGCACCCAGATGCGGTGAGCCGAGATAGAAGATGTGCCGGACCCGGTCTACCCAGGCGGCCCCGTCTCGCCGACCGTAGTGGCACGCGCTGCGGATGACGAGGCCGCCCATCGAGTGACCGATCAGCAGGATCTCGCCGACCCACTCCGGCCACGCCGCCATCAGGCTCTCCAGCAGCTCAGCCAGGTCGTGGCCGTTGGCGGACACGTGCCTGCCGGTGTTGTACCGGATATGGACCGGCGCATAGCCGAATTCCGCCGCCAGGCGGGGCCCGTAGGGCGCGGACGCACGGGCACGGCGCCGCCAGGAGTTCTCCGTCTCCGCTAGCCCATGGACGAAGACGGCGATGCCGGGCGTGGCATGCGGGAACTTCGCCGCGACCGCGCCGGCGGTCAGGGGGTCGAGGTCGTATCCGTCCGCCCGCACGGCCATGCGGATGGCCAGCGGGGCCAGATCACGGCCGAGCCGATCACCAGTGACCGCGTTTAGCGCGGCCATCGCCACGCCACCGCCCGGCCCACCCCTCAGCGGCTGCCTGGCCGCCCCGAGCAGCGACACCGCCTGTCCGCCCATCGTCCCTGCCGCCCGGCCGGTGGCCCGGACCGCGAGGTATACGGCACGCGAGACAGAATCATGGGCCGGCCGCGCCATCCCGCTCACTGGCCCGAGAGTGGTGAAGACACGCTGCCCGGTGGCCAGATGCGCTTGCTCGATCCGGGATACCAGCCCGGCCATGGCGTGACCGCCCAGCTTGCCCACCGCGCGGATTTCCGCTGGCGTCACCGTCCACCTCCACAGCGCCGCCGGACAGACCACTTCATTACGGCCCAGCCCGTTCATTACAGCCCAGCCCGCGGCTGCCGGCAAGGCATCACGTGCGGCGACGGTACGTGGCGAAGGTCCCGCAAGGTCAGGACAAACGCCGCTGACACGAGCCGGCTGGACGACAAACGCTGAAGAAGACAACGTCGCTTCGTTGTGCCGGATCCGTCACAACCTGGATCCCTCGCGCGGCGCGCGTTGGGTGACGGAAAAGGGGAGCAAAGCGATGAATTTCAACCTTGCGGTCATCCTGCGGGAAACGGCGCTCGACTCCCCCGGCCGTCCGGCGATCCTCTATCCGGGCGGGTCACTGACGTACGCCGAGCTAGACGGGCTGTCCGACCTGGTAGCGGCCAGCCTGCAAGCCAGCGGGATAAGGCCGGGCGACGCCGTGGCTCTGCAACTGCCCAACATCCCCGAGTTCGTGGTCGCCTACTTCGGCATCCTCAAGGCCGGCGGCGCTGCCGTGCCCGTCAACATCATGCTCAAGGCGCCCGAAGTGGCATTCATCCTCGGCGACTCAGCGGCGAAGATCCTCATCACGTGGGGTGGCGCGCTGGATCACGCGCTGACCGGCGCGGCGTCAGCCGGGGTGAGCGAGATCTACGCCGTCGGCGGCAGCGACGACGAACGCGCCATTTCCTTCAGCCGCCTGCTGGCGGTAGCCACGGCCAGCGGCCGGCTCGCCGAGCGCAAACCGGACGACACGGCGGTCATCATGTACACCTCCGGTACGACGGGGCAACCCAAAGGCGCCGAGCTTACCCACCTGCAGCTGTACATGAACGCCGATGTCCCCGGCCGCCTTTTCGACGTGCAGCCAGCCGACGTGGTGATCACGGTTCTCCCGCTCTTCCACGTATTCGGCCTGTCCAGCATCCTCAACGTGTGCGTGCGGTTCGGCTGCACGATGTCCCTCATCCCGCGGTTCGATCCCGCCGTTGTCCTAGAGGCGATCCAGCGTGACCGGGCCACCATCTTCGAGGGCGTCCCTGCCATGTTCATCAGCCTGCTGTCGTACCCGGACCTGGACAGCCACGACGTTTCCTCGCTCCGGGTCGCCATCTCCGGAGGGGCCTCGATACCCGCGGACGTTCTCGACGCGTTCGAGAAGCGCTTCGGCATCCCGGTCCTCGAGGGTTACGGGCTGACGGAGACGGCATCGACCGTCACGTTCAACAAGAACGCCAGCGACCGGCGGATCTACAGCGTCGGCAAGCCGATCTGGGGAACCGAGACGGAGATATGGAGCGAAGACGGCAAGGCACTGCCGCCAGGCAAGGACAACATCGGCGAAGTAGTCACCCGCGGTCTGCACGTGATGAAGGGATACCTGAACCAGGCGGAAGCTACCGCACGCGCCTTCGCTGGCGGCTGGTTCCACACCGGTGACCTCGGCTATTTCGACGAGGACGGGTTCTTGTTCATCGTCGGCCGGGCGAAGGAGCTCATCATCCGCGGCGGGTACAACGTGTACCCGCTAGAGATCGAGAACGTGCTGCGCGCGCATCCGGCGGTCGTCGAGGCCGCCGTCATCGGAATGCCGCACGAGCGGATGGGCGAGGAGATCATGGCCGTCGTCGTGCCGCGCCCCGGTACTCAGGTCACTGCGCCGGAGTTGACCGCATTCTGCAAGGAGCGGCTCGCCGCCTATAAGTACCCGCGGGTGATCGAGTTCCGCGCCGAGATGCCGAAGAACACCCTGGGCAAGGTCCTGAAGGATGAACTGCTCCCGGCCGCCGTGCGGAGCGCGGGCCCGCGCGATTACGAAGGATCGCGGCCATGACGACGACCACGGGTCAGCGCGCCCCGATCCCGCGCCTGAATCAGGACTACACCCGAGGCGCCGGTGCGCGTCGCCTGGAATTCCTCGGCGATGCCACCGGCACCCGTCCCGCGCATATCGGCCGTTACTCCATCGACCCGGCCGCGGTCGTCGGGAATGTCGAGAACTTCATCGGCGTGGCGCAAGTGCCGGTCGGGATAGCCGGCCCGCTCCTCGTCAACGGCGAGCACGCACGCGGTGAGTTTTACGTGCCGCTGGCGACGACCGAGGGGACGCTCGTGGCCAGCTACAACCGAGGCATGAAGCTGCTGCACCACGCCGGCGGGGTCACGACCACCGTGATGGATGACCGGATGCAGCGAGCGCCCGCGTTCGGGTTCGACAGCGCGCGAGAGGCCAGGGCCTTCGGGCAATGGGTGACCGCGAGCTTCGACGCCATCAAGCGGGAGGCCGATGCGACCACCCACACCGGCCGCCTGCACGATATCGAGCAGTTCTCGGCCAGCAGGTTCATCTTCCTCCGGTTCAACTACACCACGGGTGACGCCGCCGGCCAGAACATGACGGGCAAGGCAACGTCACGGGCGTGCGACTGGATCCGGGACCGCTACCCCGGGGTGCGCCAGTTCTGCCTGGAGTCCAACCTGGCCACAGACAAGAAGAACTCGCAGATCAACATCCTCGCCACAAGGGGCAAGCGGGTCACAGCGGAAGCGACGATCCGGGCCGGACTGATCCGTGAAATCTTGCACACCACCCCTGAGGAGATGTTCTGCGCCCGCCAGATGTCCAACCTCGGCGGCCTGCTGTCCGGGGTGAACAGCAACGGCAATCACTCGGCTAACGGGATCGCCGCGCTGTTCGTGGCGACCGGCCAGGACATCGCGAACGTGGCCGAGTCATCGGCCGCGCTCGTGCACAGCGAGCTGCTCGACGACGGGTCCTACTATTACTCGATCACGATCCCCGCCCTGATCGTCGCGACCTACGGCGGCGGCACCGGACTTCCCACCCAGCGCGAGTGCCTTGAGCTCCTGGGCTGCTACGGGACAGGCAAGGTGCTCAAGTTCGCGGAGATCGTCACGGCGACCGTCTTGTGCGGCGAGCTTTCGCTCGGCTCGGCGGTCGTGGCCGGGGAGTGGGTCGACGCGCATGAGCGGCTCGGCCGGAACAGGCCCTAGCACGCCCGCTACTACAGCGTGTTCAAGTGGCGGCTCGGACACTCGAACTCACGCATCCCGCTTTAACACGCCTGCGGTCGGCCTCGATGTCGCCCGCCTTCCGGCGTCCGATCCCGCTCTCCTCCCTGCGGGGAGGCAGCCGTGACCGCGCCGCTTCTCGCACCTGTCATCCCGTCGTCCCGCGTTTCGGAGGCCCGGCAGCGGCCCGGGTCCGCCACGGGTCGGCCGCTGCCTCTGGCGCACGCCGAGCCCGTGCCGCCGGCGCCCGAGGATGTGGTTTACGGGATCGGCCGAATCGATGCCTCGGGCCGTATCGCTGACCGGACCGTGACCAGCGCGCTGGGCTGGTCTGCCGGTGACCGGCTAACCCTGACCGCCGGTGATAACCGCCCGCCGCGACCCGGGCGGCATGGTGACCCTGCCAGACCGGGCGTACATCGCGATCCCCGCCGCGCTGCGCCGCCGCTGCGGCCTGCGGCCCGGCGACCGGGTACTGCTGGCCGCAGTGCCTGCCTCCGACACCCTCACTGCCTACTGTCTCGCCGTGGTGGACCAGGCCCTTCGCGCCCACGGCTTCTTCCCGCACGCGCAAGGAGCTTCCCGATGACTGCCACCTCTGTTTCCCGCCGCCTCGCAGCAGGCCGCCTTGGACGCGGCGCTGCTGATCCTGGAGCGGATGGGCCTGTCCCCCTGACGACCTGACCGCCGCCGCCATCCGGAAGCGCCCGCCTGTGCCGACGTTCGCCGACTATGTCCCTGGAACCGGGTGACCGAGCAGTGGGGCACCCGGCGCTTGGACGAGCCGACCCCATCGGAGATCCGGCAGCTTATGGCTCACGTCAGGGCTGCGATGCTGGGCGAGAAAGAGTTCTTCATCCGCAAGGCGATCGGCTGGGTCCTGCGCGAGGCCTCCAAGCGTGACCCCGAATGGGTCGCCGCCTGGACGGCGCGCCACCTGCGGGAGATCTCCGGCGTCACCTTCCGCGAGGCGGTCCGCCGCCTCCCGGTGGAGACGGCGGATCAGCTCCGCGCCCGGCGGGAATCCGTCCCAGCAGGACGAGCGTCAGGATCTCGACCGCAGGAAATCCGCGGTTAAGCCGGGACGGAAACCGGGACGACGGTTATGACGGACTCGAGTCCGTGAAAGTCTGCTGGGTTGGTGGTAAAGAGAGGTAGCCTGTTCGCCGCCGCGATGCTCGCGATCATCAGGTCGGCCACGCGCCCGCGCGGTTTGCGGCCGATGCTGATGACCTCGGCGGCGATGATTCCGTACCGCCTGGCTGCTTCGACGTCGAAGGGCAGCGGGCTGAAGGTGGCTTCCACTCGCTGCACGCGCATCATCCGCCGGGCGCGCTCGACGGCATCGACGGCCGAGTGGACTCCTGCTGAAAGCTCGGCGAGGCTGACCGTGCTGATGGCAAGCTCGGACGGCAGATGATCTGCTGCCAGCCGCTCCAGGAAGATCAGGATGTTCGTGTCGCCGAGCCCTCGCAGGTAGCGGGTGCTCACTCTCCGTCCTGGGCGTCCTCGGGATCGCCAGCGCGGCTGTAGGCGTCGAAGTATGCGTCGGTGTCGGCGTAGCGGTCTTGCTCGGCACGGAAATCCGCGGCATTCATCGGCGGCAGGTCACCGAAGAGTCCTACGAGCTCGGCTGCCGGGACCAACTGACGGCGCAGCGGAGTGGGCTGATGGACGTAGGCGTCGATGGCAGCTTGGGCGACCTGCTGCATGGAACGATGCTCAGCCTCGGCCTTCCGCCGGAGGGCCTCGGTCTGTTCTTCGCTGAGTCGAAGCGTCATGGCCATAAGCAGATGATACCGCATGGTATCAGTAGCGCCTAGACCGCTGCACCCTGCGCTCGTCCTGGTCGCGCTGGTGGGAGCGGGGACAGCCGCGCATGAGCCCATGACCGTCCCTGTCGAGGATCTCGGCGAAAAGGCGGCCAGCCTGGCGGTGGCGGTCATCACGGCCACGGTCCTGCTCAGCGTGATCACGCACGGCGTCAGCGCACAGCCGCTGGCGCGCCGCTATGGGGCAGTGTCTGCCCCGGCAGGGAAAGGCCAGGACTCAGCCCCGCCCCAGCCCGAGGAGGGGACCGGGGCGCCATGCTTAGCCGGTGCCGCCCACCACGGCGGGATGACGCTGGTGAGCGGCGCTTGCTGGCCACCGGCGAGTGTCGCGGTCCCCGAACGTGCGGCGAGACGCCTTGCCCGGCCCGAGCCCGCAGGTACGAACGGCGCAGAGCCGGCGACTGGCGACTTCCACCCCGGCCGTCCGCGCACGGGTGCCGCATCACCGGATGCCGGCGCGAACTCGTCAGTGTCTCCCGTCTAGACCGACGGCCCGCGCGGCTGCCCGACATGAAGCCGCGCGCGAGTAGCGCGCACCGCGGGAACGCGATCGGGTGCCGTCATCAGCCACGCTGATAGGGCTTGTTCAGATTGGCCCTTTCCGCCCGCCTACGTAGTGAGGTCTGCTGGCAGCACCGAGATTTCTGCACCACGACGCGGTTCCCGCTCCGGAACCACCGAGAAAGGCCGGGAATCGGGACTTCTGGCCCCGGTTATCCGCCCTTAGGCGTGCATTGCGTACCCGTGGCATGGATGCGGCATCCGCAGGCACTGGCAAGGAGGAACCATGGACCAGAGCTACCCTGTGCAGGTTCGAGCTCGCCTGGACGAGCCGCTGAGCCGCTGGCTGTGGCTGGTCAAGTGGCTGCTGGCGATCCCGCACTACATCGTGCTGTTCTTCTTGTGGATCGCATTCACCGTCGTCACCGTCATCGCGTTCTTCGCGATCTTGTTCACCGCGCGCTACCCTCGCCCGCTGTTCAGCTTCAACCTGGGGGTGCTGCGCTGGTCCTGGCGGGTCGGCTACTACACCTACAGTGCCCTGGGGACCGACCGCTACCCGCCGTTCAGCCTGGATGAGGAGCCGGACTACCCCGCGAGGCTGGACATCGCCTATCCCGAGCGGCTCTCCCGCGGCCTAGTCCTGGTCAAGTGGTGGCTGCTGGCGATCCCGCAGTACGCCATTGTCGCAGTGTTCGCCGGCGGGGCCGCCTACACCGGTACCGGGACCCACGGGAATACCTGGCAGGCGGATACCCTCTCCGGTGGCCTGATCGGGCTGCTCGTGTGCTTCGCGGCGATCACGCTGCTGTTCGCGGGCCGCTACCCGCGAGGGCTGTACGACTTCGTCGTTGGCATGAACCGCTGGGTGCTGCGGGTCATCGCGTACGCCGCCTTGATGACCGACTCCTACCCGCCGTTCCGACTGGACCAGGGCGGGGCCGACCTGCCCGCACCCGCACCCGATGACCCCGCACCCGCATCGGCCGCTTCGGCCGCACGGGTCGGCTGAGGAACCTTTTCGCCCGCATCCACGCAAGCCACGCGGATAACGACCAACTACGGCCCACCCACAGATACACCCTGGCATTTACGATTTCTGCCGCGCTTCTCGGGCTCGGCGCACTTCTCGCGGTCGTCATGCTGCCGTCCCACCGCAGGTCCAGGGATCTAAACAACGAGGACACCATCCTCGTCTCCGCACCGCCCGCAGCGGCAGCCGCCGACGCGGCGCCCGCGCCGCAGCGGCGAAAGTGATGCCTAGGATGCAACGAGCTATCGGAGGACACCGTGGTTGACGACACCGCCCGAGACCGGGCCATCTACCAGGCGCTGAAGGCGACCGACGAAGTCGCGGCGGCACTTCAGACTCACCTCATCGAAGAACACGGAGCCGACCCAGAACGCGCCGCCCCGCAGAGCCCTTCGAGCAATTCATTCAAGCTGCTGCGACAGGCGCGCGAGCGCCTGGGAGAGGGACTGCGGGCCCTCGGGGCAGGCCGCATCGCCGAGTCCGACAAGATCTCTCAGCGTAACTAGCGCCACCGCAGGAACCGGCACCTTCCGGCACGCAGCCGATCGGCGGCAGTCACCGGGCACCACCGACTGCGAGAGTACCTGTCAGGGCATTGTCACCGGCATGCGCAGTCGGTAGGCCTTGGAGCTAACGCAAGAACCCCCAGCCGCGCCTGATGATCGCCCTACCTGCCTCCTACCTGTCTCGCAGCCTGGACCACGGGGCTGGACCCCGCCGGCCGCACCGTCCCTCATCGCACGGCAGCCCACGGCTTCCGCCGGGGCGACGGCACAGGTCTCCCGGAGTGGCCCCTCCTCGAGTGTGCGGCACTGGTCCGCTGCTACGCATCCCTGATCGCCGCCGTCCGCCAAGCGGTCAACCGCAGCGCACCGATGCGGACTGAACTGGTTCCTGCCCAGGGGCCGGGCTGGTGGAGCTGGATAACAACTCGAGGATGTCCCGCGGCTGCCCGGGATCAAAGATGACCTCGACCACCTCGGCATACCGCGGATTGTTGCCGGCGGCCGGGTTGCCGTTCTCCTTGCCGGCGCAGCCGACGCAACCGACGCGGGCGGAGATGCCCAAGTCGTGTTGACGGTTACTTTCGAGCGGCTCGCGCCGGACCCGCGCAGCCGGCCGCCAGGACGTCGGCGAGTACCAGTGCCGCCGTTCGGCACGCTGCTCTGGCCAGCGTGCTCTGTTCACCTTCGCCCTTCGTCGCGCCGCATGCCGCCGGTCGGCGTCCGCCAGCATCTCCTGCTGCCGTAGCCGCCCGAAGGCGCCAAGAAAGGAGGGGTCGTACACGCCTTTACCTCACTTCCGCCCGCGTCTGACTGCGCTGCAGCCAGCCGGCTGCCCGTCGAGCTACCTGCAAGGGTGCACAGTCCCGGCGATCGCGGCCATCCGACGTTCTGCGTATGTCGCGCCGGCCGCAGCCGAAGTAACCTGGCCTGGGAGGGACGGCGTTATGAAAGGACCGGCAGCAGCCAGCGGGCGGGACCTGCGCGCCCTGGCCCGGATCGTCACTGACGACCGCGGCGATCCCCCGGCCGAAGGACTGCCGCCGTCCTTGCTCAGCGACCTGGCGCAACTGGCCGGCTGCGACTTCCTGGTCTTCGGGGGCACAGACAGCAGGCGGATGACGGACTGGTTCGGGCAGACCGTCCCAGCCGAAGCCGACGACCCCGCCTACGACGTCTCGTCGTTCTGGGCTCACTACTGGGACAGCCCCTGCAGCCACCCTGAGCGCACCGGCGACCTGCGCAGCCTCGTGAAGATCTCGGACTTCTACACCGCCCGGCAATGGCACAGCACCGGCATGTACCAGGACTGCTGCAGGCCGTACGGGATCGAGCACGAGCTGATGCTGTGCCTGCCCGACGCCCCGGGGTGGACAGCCGGGCCCGGGAGGAGCCTGCGGCTGGTCTTCATCCGCGGCCCCGGCCCAGATTTCTCCGGCCGTCACCATGACCTGCTCACCGTACTGCGCCCGCACCTGCACCAGGCCTACCTCCAAGCCGAACGCCGCCGCCACCCGGTCCCGCGGCTCACCGCCCGGCAGCAGGAACTGCTGCGCCTGGTGGCCGCCGGGCACACCAATGCCCAGATCGCCCGCCGCCTGGGCATCTCCGACGGGACCGTCCGCACCCACCTGGAAAACATCTACCGCCTGCTGCAGGTATCCAGCCGGACCGCCGCCATCACCCGCGTCTTCGCCGACCGGCAACGGACAGAATGAATTCCCTCGCCAGAGCGATCTCGATCACGTAGGTAAGCTGCACCTCGGCCCGCACAACAGAACCCCCAGGCACGCCTGAACACCCTGGCCTACGGGGATTGGTCTGCGAGGTCGCCGCCGGCGCAGATCGAAGGCGGATACAGACAGATCGTGAAGCGGTAACCAGCGCCTAACACGGAATGTAACCGGACACGGCGTCCAGTCCGGGAGATGCTGTGATCCTGGTTCAAGCGTGGCCGATCTGCACGGGTTATGCAGTTGGGGCCCTTCGCTGGGGTGACCGGGTTGTCCGGCTACTGTCGGCGGGCCAGGAATTCGTCACGGATCGCTGCGAGTGAGAATCGCCCGTCGGGTGTGTCCGCTGTCCAGTATGTCCATCCGTTGGTCGATGTGCCGGAGGCGGCCCCACTTGCGGCCGAGGGAGTGTTGTAGGTCTGCCGCGCCCCGGTCTCTGCCACCGGGCGGGTGCGAGACTTCCCGATGCCTGACAAGCCTTCCGTGCTGTTCGTCTGCGTCCACAACGCCGGACGCTCCCAGATGGCCGCCACCTGGCTGACCCACCTCGCCGGCGACCGGGTCGAGGTTCGCTCCGCGGGCTCGGCCCCGGCCGATGCCGTCAACCTGGCGGTGGTCGAGGCGATGCGCGAGGTCGGCATCGACATCTCCGCCGAGACCCCCAAAGTGCTGACCATCGATGCCGTGCAGGCATCCGACGTGTGCATCACCATGGGCTGCGGCGACGCGTGCGCTGTCTTCCCCGGCAAGCAGTACCTGGACTGGACGCTGGAGGACCCGGCAGGCCAGGGCACTGCGGCCATCCGCCCCATCCGGTACGAGATCAAGAAGCTCGTCGAAAGCCTGATCACCGAGATCGCCCCGGAGACAGACCGCTAAGCGGAAGCTGCGGGTCTTCCGCAGCCGCTATGGGTGCCGACCACGCGGCCACGCGTTCACAGCCTCCTCCGGCCGATGGCGCTGCAGCCATTTGCGGGCGGCCTCCTCGCCGAAGCCGTGTGCCTGGAAGACGTCAAGAGCGGCGGTCCGAACAGTCCGCGCCCGGTCTTCGTGGTTCAGGTGCTCCTTCATGCGCGTCACCACGTCGTCCTGTTCGTAGACGTAGCGGCCGTTTAATGTCTGCGCAAATTGCGGCAGGAGTTTGTAGTAGCGGCGTTCTCCCACTCGGCTAGGCGCGGAAGGCGTGAAGTCAGCTGTCGTCGGCGTGATCGGCGGCTATGAACAGCGAGGCGACTCGCCTTGGTGTCGGGCTCGGCGGCGCTCAGGGCGGCGGTAGCAGCCCTCTACCAGAACACAGAGGCAAACGGCTGAGCTCCACCCGCCTTCTGGCGATCACGCGGGCGGGCCGGCAGCGCTACCTCCCGTTCGGGATGGAATCTCTTATCGGTGGCACCGGCCGGATTCCTGGGCTGAGGGCTGGTAACCCGCTGGCGTGTCTGTCTGCCCTTGTCCTCGCTGGTTGCTCAGGCCGCAGGCCGGCCTGTGTCCGTGTTGTCGCCGAGCGAGAGGTAGGTCTCGTCTTCCTGCGCCGTGTGCAGCCGCAAGATGGCGTGCAGGCCGTACAGGAGGCCGCGCAGTTCGGCGATGTCGGTGTCGTCGGGCTCACGCTCGCCGATATCGTCAGCGAGGCGCCCGAGCCGCGCTATCTGGACGGCGATCTCGGCGTGCGCCCTGCTCATCGGGGCGGTGGGGTCCACTCCGCCGAGCACCCGGTTCAGCGCCGGGTACAGGTCCGATTCCTCCGCGTGCTCGTGCGGCCATACCTCGCTGGTGAGCAGTTCGCACATGCGGCGGACCCTGGCCATCGCACCGGGCTCGGTCAGCGTCTCAGCGACCGTCCGGAGCTGGTCAATGTCCGTCCGGATCGCCTCGTGCTCGGCGCGGAACCGCCGGGTGAGGCCGGTGTCGGCGGCTGTCAGCCGGACCTCGGGAGCGGCCGGCCGGAGGGCACGAAGCGCGTTCAGTATGACCGCGACGTCGATGGCCTCTTGCAGCAGCGCGCCCCATACCGCGGGCAGCATCCCGGCCGCCGCGACGCCCATGGCGGCCAGTGACATGCCCATGCCGGCCATCACGCTCTCCAGGGCGATCCGCCGGGTACGCCGGGCTATTACGGCCACCTCGCCGAGGCGGCCGATCTGGTCGACGGTGAGGACTGCGTCCGCCGCTTGCGACGACGCGGTGGAACCCCTGGCTCCCATGGCGATCCCTACGTCGGCCAGGGCCAGCGCGGGGGCGTCGTTGATCCCGTCGCCGGTCATGATCACCGGTGCCAGGCGCTGCTCACGGCGCACCACGTCCAGCTTGTCCTCCGGGGTGAGCTCCGCGATCACCTCGTCGACGCCGGTAAGCGCGCCGACGGCGTCGGCCGCTTCCGCGCGGTCGCCGGTCGCCAGCACGATCCTGCTGATTCCGCCCTGGCGCACTGCCCGGATGGTCTGCCGGGCATCGGGGCGGATCCGGTCCTCAAGCAGCAGCACGCCCGCCGGCTGGCCGTCGACGGCGGCGAACACCGTCAGCGCGCCGTCCAGCCGGACCCGGCGGCGCGCGGCCCGGACCCACGGCTCGGTTTCCGCGGCGCCGACCCATCCGGCGCGCCCCAGCCTGACCACGCGGCCGCCGACGGTGCCTGTGATGCCCTGCCCCGCTACCTCCGTCACGGCGGCCGGCCGGCTGATCGGGCTGCCGTGCTCGGCCGCTGCCCGGACGACCGCGGCGGCCAGCACGTGCCCGGACACCTGGTCCAGCGACGCGGCGAGGCTCAGGATCTCTTCCTGGTCCGGGCAACCGGTCCCGGCCGGGATGACCGCGGTCACCTCGGGCTGCCCGACGGTGAGCGTCCCGGTCTTGTCGAGCACCAGGGTGGTGCAGCCGGCCAGCCGTTCAAGGACACCTCCGCTCTTTACCACCACGCCGCGCCGGGCGGCCGCCGACAGCCCGGAGACCAGGGCGACCGGAGCGGCCAGGATGAGCGGGCACGGCGTCGCGACCACGAGAACCGCGACGGCGCGGGCCGGCCCGCCGAGCGCCCATGCGATCCCGGCTACGGCGAGGGTCAGGGGCAGGAACCACATGGCGTACCGGTCGGCGAGCCTGACGAACGGTGCCTGCGAGTTCTCCGCCTCGCTGACCAGGCGCACGATGCCCGCGTAGGTGCTTTCCGCGGCGCTGCCGCTGGCCCGCAGGCTGAACGGGCCGCCGGCGTTTACCACCCCGCTCGCTACCGGGTCGCCCTGGACGCGTTCGGCAGGCCGGACCTCGCCGGTCAGGGCGGACTCGTCAAGGACGGCAACGCCCGCGGCCACGATGCCGTCCACGGGGACCACGTCACCGGGCGCTACGAGCACCATGTCGCCGGCCGCGATCTCCTCAAGCGGCACGACTTCCACCCGGTCGGCGCGCGACCGGCGCGCGGTCCTGGGCGCCCGGTCCAGCAGCGCGCTCAGGTCATGCCTGGCGCGCAGCGCCGCCCACGCCTCCAGGGCCCGGCCGCTGGTCAGCATCACGCTGATCACCGCCGCAGCCAGCAGCTCGCGGACGGCTACCGCGCCCGCCAGCGCGAGCAGCGCGATCACGTCCACGCCCAGGCGACCGCGCCGGATGCTGTCGGCGGCGGACCACAGCGCGTAGCCCAGGCCGCACGCCGCCGCGGCGAGCCACGCCACGTCCGCGGTCCCGCCCGCACCGGCCAGCCAGGCCACGCCACCCGCCGCCAGGCCAGCAGCCGTCAGGGCCAGCAGCACAGCCGCCGACCGCCGGCTCAGCCGTGCTGCCGCCGCCCGGAATAGACCGCTCCCCATCATTCCCTCAGCATGCGCGCCCCCTGACCGGGAAGCACCCGGGCGGAAGGTACCCGTCCTGGGGACCTTGGTCACTCCTTGCTTACCTGTCTTCTCGCGTCTGATCTAGCCGTTCAGCCGGCCCGCGGTGCCGCCGGCATGCGGCTCCCTGGGGTGCGTCGCCCGCCCCTCGGCAGCCGCCCGGACCTGAGCATCCGACGGGACGCCGTCATCAGCACTCATGCCCCCACTAGACCAGCCGACTCCGGCGTCCACGGCGGCCCCCTCGGCCTAGACCGCTCAGAAGTGATGCTCTGGCTGCTCAGAGGGGGAAATTAGCTTCAGCTGTGAGAATGTGGCCGTGATGAGCGGCGGGCAAGTCTACGAGTCTGGTCAGTTGCCACCCCAGGAAGAAACACGGACATGGAGTAATCCACCGCCGGCGCCCGTGCCGCGTCCTGCGCTAGTTGACGCGGGTGCCGCGCTGGCCGGGCTTGGCTTCGGCGCCGTCCTCGCCGCGGTGATCCTCGGCGAGTCCCGGGGCTCGCTCGCCGCGCCGGGCGGGCTGTTTTCTGCGACCGGCCGGCTCGCCGGCTTTGCCGGCACCTATCTCATCCTGATCATGGTGGTGCTGATCGCCAGGCTGCCATGGCTGGAGAGCTCGGTAGGCCAGGACCGGCTGGTCCGCTGGCACCGGCAGCTTGCCCCCTGGTCGATCAGCCTCATCACGGCTCACGTAGTACTGATCACACTCGGTTACGCACAGGCGGCGCGCACCGGGGCGCTGCACGAGCTGTGGGTGCTGGTGACGTCCTACCGGGACATGCTTGCCGCGGCGGTCGGCTTCGGCCTGCTGATCATGGCCGGGGTCAGCTCGTACCGGCATGTCCGGCGTCGCCTCAGGTACGAAACCTGGTGGGTCATTCACCTGTACCTCTATCTAGGGCTCGCCATGGCGTTCGCGCACCAGATCTTCACGGGCGTCTCCTTCATCGGTCACCCGCTGGTCAGGGCGCTGTGGATCATTATCTGGACGGCTACCGCGGGGATGGTCCTGGTGTTCCGGGTCGCGCAGCCAGTCTGGCGGAGCCTGCGGCACCAGCTCCGGGTGGTCGAGGTCCGCCAGGAGGCGCCCGGGGTCGTCTCGGTGGTCTGCCAGGGACGGCATCTCGACCGGCTTGCGGTATCCGGCGGCCAGTTCTTCCACTGGCACTTCCTCACCAAGGGGATGTGGTGGCAGGGGCACCCGTACTCGCTGTCCGCCCTGCCGCGGCCGCCGTACATCCGGGTCACCATCAAGGGGCTCGGCGACCAGAGCCGCGCGGCGGCCAGCCTGCGTCCTGGTACCCGGGTCGCGGTCGAAGGCCCCTATGGCACGTTCACCAGCCACGCACTCGTCCGCGACGGGGTAGCCCTGTTCGCCGCCGGGGTCGGGATCACCCCGGTGCGCGCGCTGCTTGAGGACCTGCCGGCCGGGGTCGACGTGGTGGTCGTGGTCCGCGCGTCGACCCCAGCGGACCTCGTTCACCGGGACGAGGTGGCCACCCTGGTCCGGCAGCGCCGCGGCCGGCTCCAGGAGATCGTCGGGTCGCGGCACAAGGTCAAGCTCAACGCCCGGGTCGTGCGGTCCCTCGTGCCCGACATCGCGCACCGCGACGTGTACATCTGCGGGCCTGCCGGGTTCAGCGCGGAGATCGCCGCCGCCGCGCTGCAGCTCGGGACGGACGCGGAGCAGATCCACACAGAGACGTTCGGGTTCTGATGCCTGAAAGGGGCAGACAGCAGATGCGCACCAGCCAAGGCCCGGCGCTGTGAAGCGGGCACCAATCGTAATCACGGGGACCGTAGCGGGCCTCATCGGCGTGCTTGCGTTCCATACCCGGTCGCCGGCCATCTCCGTCGCGACGATCCCCGCGGCGGGAGCGGCCGCTACCAGCCCCGCGGGAGCAGCCATCTCCCAGGGCAGTTCAGGGACGGCGCCCTCGTCGAAGAGCAAGTCCAAGGCCAAGGCCGGGCGGTCTGCCGCGCCCAAGGCGAGTTCGGCAGGCACGCCGAGCAGTTCACGGACGGCCGTCGGGCCCCAGGTGAACTACAGCTGGGGCGTGCTGTCGGTCTCCGTCACGGTGTCCGGGACCAAGATCACCAAGGTCGGGATCGCCTCCCTGGACGACGGCGGGAACCCCCGCTCGCAGTACATCGACCAGAACTCCATCCCGGTCCTTGAACAGCAGGCCGTGGCGGCGCAGAGCGCCAACATCCAGGGCGTCTCCGGGGCAAGCTACACCAGCGCGGGATTCCAGCAGTCGCTGCAGGCGGCGCTGAAACAGCTGGGCGTCGGGTGACCCCTGACCCCGGCGCGGCGGCCGGGCCGGCTGGCTCGCCGCCCGTTCACCTCGTCCACCATCTCGAGGACGTGATGGGCACAATCGTGGTCATCGACGTCTACGCGACCGCGGGCTCCGCCACCCCGGACACCGCCGCTCGTCGGGCGAGCCAGGAGATCAGCGGGCAGCTAGCCGAGGCGGTAGCCACGTTGCACCGGGCCGATGAGATCTTCAGCACCTGGAAGCCCGACAGCCCAGTCAGCCGGCTGCGCCGCGGAGATCCCAGCAGCGCCCAAGCCCCCGTCGAGGTGGCCGAGATGCTTGACCTCTGCGCAGCAGCCCGCGACCTGTCCGGCGGGTGGTTCGACCCGTGGGCCGTGCCCGGTGGGTTTGACCCGTCCGGCTACGTGAAAGGCTGGGCCGCGCAGCGGGCGCTCGCCGCGTTCCGCGCCAGTGACATCTGCGGGGTCCTCGTCAACGCCGCCGGCGACATCGCAAGCAGCGGCGGCCTTGGCGACGGCACGCCCTTCAGGATCGGCATCGCCGACCCTCATGCGCCGCACCGCCTGGCTGAGATCGTCGAGCTGACCGGGGCGATCGCCACCTCGGGAACCTACGAGCGGGGCGAGCACCTCATCGACCCTCGCTCGGGGCGGCCGGCCGCGCGCGCCGCCTCGGCCAGCGTGACCGGACCCGACCTCGGCCTCGCGGACGCGCTGGCCACCGCGCTGGCGGTGGCCGGAGAGCCTGGCCTCGCGCTGATCGAAGGACTCGACGGTTACGAGGCGCTCATCATCAACCCCGACGGCAGCAAGCGGCGGACGAAACGGTTTCCCCTCGTCGCGGCCGGCACCGCGCAAGCCCGGTAACGACGCGCACCTCCCTGAGTGCTTTGCCTCAGGCCAGCGATTACCTGGGGCGGGTTCCTGAGACGATGCCGGCTTCCGCGACGACCGGCTCGAAGCGCACGTCGCTGAAGCCGGCATCGCGCAGCGCCAGCTGCCAGAATTGCGGTGCGGCCGGGTGCTCGTGGCCGACGCCAAGCCCGTACCTGGCAAGGTTCTTGGCGATCCGCCACCAGCCGGCAGGGCCCCTGAGCGCGAACGTCTGCAGCTTTTCGCGGAGTATCTCCCGGTCGCGCTGGGTCGCGCCGCGGCCGAACATCATGTCGGCGACCACGATGCGGCCCCCGGGACGCAGCCACCGCGCCGCCTCGGCGGCAAGCATCCGCTTGTCGTTGTCCCTGAGGTGGTGCAGTGCGTAGCTGGAAACGACCAGGTCGACGCTGGCTGGCGGCAGCCGCAAGACCCGCAGGTCTGCCACCGCGGTTCTGACGTTGCACGATCCGGCCTGCACAGCACGCGCGGCCAGAGATTCCGCCATCGCGGCCGAGATATCGACAGCGAGCACAGAATTCACCAGCGGGGCGAGCGCCAGCGCCACGAACCCGGTGCCCGCGCCCAGGTCCACGCAGGCATCGGCGGGCCCGGGGGCCGAGATGGCGAGCAGCCGGTCGCGCACTATGTCGAATCCGCTCGCTGAGGTGACGTGCGTATGCCAGCCCGCGACGCGCCTGTCCCATATCCGCGCTAGTGACAAAACGGCACCCCCTTCAGGTTGCCTGGAAGTTACGCGGTGAGGATCTGTCGCACCGATCAAGCTGGCATGGAGAATTTCTGCATCCGCGCCGATTCCGCAGAGGTCGTTAAGTGGCTCTGAATACGACCCGGACGGTGCACGGGAGAAGCACGGCCGGGTTATGGTGGCGGATCGAAACGTGCAGATATCGACGGGACAGCCGCATGCCCCGACGGGCAGCCGGCGTGCTGGCGGCTGCCGCGAGCCTGGCGGCTGCCGCGAGCCTGGCGCCGAGCACGGACGCGATCGCCAGTCCGGCCGCGATATCCGGAAAGGCGGGCGGCCCTGTCGGACCGGGAGTCGAGAAGGTCGCGAGCGGGACCGTACGCAGTCTGGGGGAGCCGGCCGCGGCGCAGGACGCCGCGGCCACCGCGGTCGCGGCGACCACCTTCGGCACCGCAGGGGCACAAGCGGCGGTCTGGACCAGGCGGGTCGGCAGCGCGGTGTGGCGGCGGTCGGGGTCCGTCCTGCCGGCCGGGTTCGGCTCCAGTTACGACCCGGCGGCGGCCGCCGTGCCGGGCGGGCCGCTGCTCGTGGTGGCGGGCACGGCGCCGCCTGGGGAGCAGTGCATTACCAGCGGTTCCGTCGCGATCGCGAGCGTCGGCTCCCGCGGCACCCTCGGCACCGCCAGGCTGGTCAGCGATCAGCGCGGGACGGGCAGCTTCGATGACCGGCCGATCGTCGCGGTCGGGCAGCACGGCACGGCATGGGTAGCGTGGTCACAGGGACCTGACGCGGACGCCTGCCAGGACGTAGGCAGGGCTGACCGGATCGAGGTCGCCGTCTCCCACGACGCGGGCATGACCTTCGGCGCCCCGGTCGCCATGCCCGGCGACGGCGGCCACTCGGCATTCGGCGTGCGGCTCGCGCCGCTGCCCGGCGGGCAGGCAGCGGTCTCCTGGACCGAGACGACAGCGACCGGAGGCCAGGCAGTCCTCGTCTCGGTCCTCGGTGCCGACGGACGCCCGCGGCAGCCGGAGCCGGTGCTGACCGGAGACGGACCGCCGCTGGTCCTGCCGGGCGCCACCTTCTACGACTTCCCCGCCGGGGACATCGCCGCGCTCCCCGACGGGAAGCTCATGGTCGCCGCGCCCTTCTGGGTATCGGGCCGGAGCGTGATCAAGCTGGCCGCCGGCACGCCGGGCGGCCCGTGGCAGCAGACGAGCCTGAACCCGCCAGCCGGCGCCGACCTGCTGCTACCCGCGCTCGGACTGCTGTCACCCGGCGAAGTGCGGCTGCTGTGCGCCGTCCACACCCGCTCCGGTGACCGTCTCGGGTACCACTGGGCCAGCATCACCCTGACGAGTCGCGGCGCTGCCGTCAGCCTCGCCGGGCTGAGGGAGCTGACGCCCGCACCGCCTGGTCCCGGCTTCTTCGAGATCGGCGAGGAACTGGCGCTCGCCCGCACGCACGACGGACTGCTGACCGCGGTCGTAGTCGCCGGCCAGGACGGGGCCGCGCTCGAGACCGCCACGTTCAGCTCGCCCGCCGCGGCCACCACCCCGCCGGACAACACGGGCACGCCCGCGTCCAGGACGCCATCGCCAGGAACACCGGGGACATCCGGACGCACCGCGGCAGGTGCTGGCACAGCGAAGGCCGCGAACGCCCGGCCGCGCGGTTTCGCTACTACGGCCGCGTGGCTGGCCGCGGCCGCGCTGGCCTGCGCCGGCGCGGCCGGCGCAGTGCTCCTCCGGCGCCGCCGCGGCAGCGCACGGCACCATCGGCCCAGTCACAGGAGACGGTGACGCGATATCCGGTCAGCGATGGAACCCGACGGGGGTGCCTGCCGGCCGCCACTGGCCCGCGAGGTGCACGGTGAGCAGGGCGATCACCAGGCCGGCCAGCAGCGAGGCGATCAGCAGCGCCAGCCGGGTGCCGCGCCCGCCGAGGACTTCCACCGCCCGGCGGGCGTGCCGCCCGCCGCCCGCGTGCCCGACTGCGCCACCCTCAGGGATGGCGAGGCCCCGCGCCTCGGCGGCGAGCAGCCTGGGCAGGCGCGGGACGTAGGCGAGCACGTGGACGGCCATCGCGCAGAACCACACTATGAACGAGGCCTTGTGCAGCAGGAGCCACGGGCCCTGACGGGAGCCGGTAGCGACGAGCATCACGCCAGAGCCGAAGACGCACGCCGTCAGCAGGATGAGGACCGGCCCGAGCAAGCGCAGCAGCGGCGCGGGCGGCCCCTTGCGCCGGTACGGGGCGCTCCCGGTGTAGTAGCGGACGAAGCGGTAGATCACCGACCCGGCTTTGAGTGCGACCGGGCCGAGCAGCAGCATGCCGAGGAAGACGTGCAGGGTAAGCAGGCGGCCGAGCCGCAAGATGGTGAAGCCCTCGACGGCGAGCAGGACCAGCAGCACCGCCCCGGTCATCGCGGTCAGCCGCTCGTTGCCCTCTGTCCCGCCGAACCGATGGGCATGCTGAGCCGGCCCTGGCGGCCGGAGCCGCTGGGGTGGCTGCGGTGGCCGCTGGCGGGCACCCAGAGAATCCGGCCAGTTCCCCCGGTCCCCGTACTGGTCTGGATATGACACGCTCGCAAGCTAGCCAACGATGCTCTGCGCCCGTTCGAGCCAGTGTTTCAATTTCCTATGAAGAAGTTCTGCTAAAGCCCCCTCGCACCCGGTTCGTTGCCGTCAGGCAGAACCTGTTTCCCTGGTCGTGAACGGCAGGCCCAGCGCGCTCGGGTTCACGCGGCGCTGGCGGGCGTGGGGCGGCACCTGCCCCTGCGGAGCTGAGCATCCCGGATCGGAGTACCAGTGGCGGTCAGGCCTGGGCTGGGCCACCGCGGGCGGCGCCCTCATCTACGTGGCCGGCCCGGTGCTCGTCATCCCGGTCCTCGAGTTCCCCGAAGAGCAGGAGCAGGACGGTGAGGAGGGGTGCCTGTCCTTCCCCGGCATCTTCTACGACGTGAAGCGGCGGCTGGCCCCGGTGCCTGCAGCACGAGACCGACCACCTGGACGGCGTGCTGTTCATCGACCGAATGGACGTGGCGATGAGGAAGCTGGGTATGAGGGAAATCAGAGCATCAAAGTGGGATGTGCAGATGAAGATGAGCGGGCATCGAAAGACTGGCCGCATAGTCTGGCACCTGGCGCGGGCGACTGCGCTCCCGCATAGATTGCGCCGGAAGCTGCAGGTAACTGGGCCGAGGTGTGGGTATTGGCTCGTAACGATTCCTTCAAATTGAGGCAGGCGGCGTGCCCACGAGACTGACCTACGCAGGAGGTATGCGATATGTCACGAAGGGTGCCCCGTGGTGGACCAGGCCGTGAGTGGCTTAACGAGCCCGATGACGGACAGGCCCGCGACGACCAGGGCGCTCAGCGCAACGGTAACGGCGCTCCCGGCCAGGATCAGCAGCAGCACCAGTACGGCCAGTACGGCGGACCCGCGGGTTACGGCCAGCAGCAGCCCTACGGCGGCCAAGGCGGTAATGGGCCCGGGCCGCAAGGCTACGACCAGCCCGGCCCACCGCCTGGCCCCGGCCAGGGCAATGAAAACCAGCCCACGCAGACGTTCAACCACCAGGGCCGTGGCGCCACTTACCCGGGAAATGGTGACCCGCGCGGCCACAACGGCTGCGACGGCGGCCCTCGCGGTTACCAGGAAGGACCCGTGCAGGGAAACATGCGCCGGTACGAGGACCCGCAGCGATTCGACGGCCAGCGCTACCAGCTGCCGGGGCAGGGGCCTGGTGGCCCGGCATCCCCTGGGGAGCCGTCACCGGAACCGCCGACCAGGAAGGTCCGGTTCCGCCGGACCCGCAGGTTCTTCCACCGCCGCACCGTCCGCGTGATCAGCGCGATAATCGCGCTGTTCCTGCTCGTGACGATGTTCTCCGCCGGGCAGGCGGCGTTCAAGAACAACGGCCAGGGCATGACGGCGAACCTGGCGGAGTGGGCCCGCGACCACTACCTCGGCCCGGTCGTGACGTTCGGCGAGTGGCTCTCCTACAACCCGCCACCCAAGGGGGGCAGGCCGTCATTCTCGCTTGCCGTGCCGAGCGGCGAGGGAGTTGCCCCGACTAAGCCGCCGAAGGGCAAGACCAAGATCAAGACCAAGCAGTTCGTGCCCGACATCCCGGGCACGCTGAAGTCGCTCGCGCCGTCGCCGATAGCCGGCGAGGGTCAGTGGCGCGTGGTGGAGAAGGTGAAGGGAAACCCGGCCATCCTGACCACGTTCCTCCGCGACGCCACTTATACCTCCCAGGTCAACGGCGTGGCGTCGATCGACCAGCGGCTGGTCAAGTTCTCACTGCACCCTGGCTCCGAGGACCCGGGGTCAAGCCCGTGGGGCTGGAATGACACCTTCATCCCCGCGGGCAAGCGCACCGGCCTGCTGGCCACGTTCAACGGCGGGTTCAAGCTTAGCTCGGCGGGCGGCGGCTTCTACCTGAACGGCTCGTACCACGGCTCGCTTGTGACGGGTGCCGCGTCGGTCGTCTACTACAAGAACGGCACGATCAAGATCGGCAAGTGGGGCCGCGACTTCTCGATGAACGCCAAGATCGCGGGCGTACGGCAGAACCTCAAGCTGATCATCGACCACGGCAAGATCTCGCCGAACCTCAACCAGGACATCATGACCAATTTCGGCGCCACGCTCGGCGGCGGGTACTACGTGTGGCGCTCCGGCCTGGGCATTACCAAGGACGGCCGGATCGTCTACGTGTACGGCCCCGCGCTGAACGTGCAGGACCTGGCCGAGCTGCTGCACCGGGCAGGCGCGGTCGAGGGCCTGCAGATGGACATCAACCCCGCCTGGATGAAGTTCGACACCTACCAGGCGAAGGGCAACCCCGCCAACCCGACCCCGGTGACGCTGCTGCCGACGCAGCAGCCGAGCGCCTACTCGTACTACACCGCCTCCACCCGTGACTTCACAGCCGTTTACGCACGGTGACCATCGACAACACGGTGACCTCTGGTGGTACACAGCCGCATCCCCAAGGTGAACCTCACAGCACATACCTGCCAACACATACCGCAAACGCTCCAAATAACCTCAGAACGTCCAGCCCAACCGCATACCTGGCAAGCCCGTGCCCCGCCTCGAGTACGCCCAGCTCGGCATACCGCAATAATGGATCATCGAGCACACCCCGGCGCCCTCGGTCCAGGTCCTCACGCTCGATGGCACCGCCTACACCGCCGCCCCCGCAGTAACCCAGGGCACCCTGCTCGAAGCCGTCATCGACGCCGACAAGCCCTTCACCGTCAGCCTCGACCCCGCCGACCTCCTCGACTTCTGACCCAAGCACCCCGCAACGACGGCCAACCGCCCGCAGAACACCAGAACCAGAACCAGAAATGCTTCGAGCACGCGGAACAGCTTTGGAGCAGACTTCCAGCTCGGGGTCGGCGACTGGTCAGGTTCCCGTCACATCCTGGGGCTGTGAAAGCCGTAACGGCGCCGGCCCGGTTGCTCGTCGTAGACGACGAGGCGACAATCCTGGAACTCCTGTCGGGCTCGCTGCGCCTGGCGGGGTTCGAGGTAGTGACGGCGTCGAGCGGCGCCGAGGCGGTGCAGGCCGCCGCGTCGTCCCGCCCGGATCTGGTCCTGCTGGACGTGATGATGCCGGACGGCGACGGGTTCGAGGCGCTCCGCCGGATTCGTTCCCGGGGCAGCGAGGTTCCGGTGATCTTCCTTACCGCCCGGGACGAGGTGCCGGACCGCGTCCGGGGCTTCGACGTCGGCGGGGATGACTACGTCACGAAGCCCTTCAGCCTGGAGGAGTTGCTTGGCCGCATCCGGGCGGTGCTGAAGCGCACCCAGCCGGCCATTCCCGGTTCGCGGCTGCGCGTCGCTGACCTTGAGCTGGACGACGACGCGCACGAGGTCCGGCGAGACGGTGCCATCGTCGCGCTGACGCCCACTGAGTACCGGCTGCTGCGGTTGCTGATGGTGAACGCTGGCCGCGTGGTCAGCAAGGGCGAGATCGTGGAGCATGTCTGGGGGCACGACGACGCGGACGGTGACGGCAACGTGCTCGACCCGTGCCTTAGCTACATGCGGCGCAAGGTCGACCAGGGGCAGCCGCGGCTGATTCACACGGTCCGCGGATTCGGCTATGTGCTCCGGATCCCGCCGCCGTGAGGGCCGGCCGGCGGCGGGCGGCCGTGCGGGGCATGTCCCTGCGGACCCGGGTGATGGCCGCCGCGGCGCTGCTGGTCGCGCTGACCTCGCTGGTGACCACTGTTCTGGGCACCACGCTGGTGCGCAGCTACCTTTTTTCCCGTGCAGACGCCCAGCTTCGGGGCTTCGCGACGGTCGCGACCCGCATCGTGGAGCGGCAACAGCTCCAGCCCAGTGACAGCAGTCGCCCGCAGACGCTGCCCGAGCAGTTCCTGGTAGAGGAAATCGCGCCGGACGGCCAGATCAGCGTAGCGGGCGGCCCGCTGGGCTCCGCGGACGGACCGGAGCTGACCGCCGCGCAGCTCAGCGAGACCGGAACGCCGTTCACCGCTGCGGCTTCGGCGGGAGGCTCCTGGCGCGTGCTGGTGCAACCGCTGTCCGGTGGAAGTCATCTGGTCATCGCGTCCAGTCTCGGCGACCTCGACAGCACGATCACCCGGCTGGAGATCGCCGACGCACTGGCCGCGGCCGTCGCCGTCGTGCTGCTGGCCGGTGTCGGCCTGCCCCTGGTGCGCGCCAGCCTGGCACCGCTGCGCGGGATCGAGTCGACGGCGGCGGCGATCGCGGGCGGTGACCTCTCCCGGCGCATCGACCATGCGGCACGCAATACCGAGGTCGGGCGGCTGGCCGAGGCGCTCGACGTGATGCTGGCCAGCATCGAAGCCGCCTACCTGGCGCGAGCGGACGGCGAGGCCCGCGCCCTTCAATCGCAGGACCGCATGCGGCGTTTCATCGCAGACGCCAGCCATGAACTGCGCACACCGCTGACCTCGGTGCGCGGGCTCGCCGAGTACGGCCTGCAGCAGGGCAGCGACGCCAGCCCCGAGGAACTGCTGCGGCTGATGGGGCTGATCGCCCGCGAGGCCGGCCGGATGGGCCGGCTGGTGGACGACCTCCTGCTGCTGGCCAGGTTCGACGCCGGGCGCGCCCTGGACTGCCGGCCGGTCGACCTGGCCAGCATCGCGGCCGAGGCCGTCCAGCAGGCCCGCCTCGTGGCCACCACGCGGCCGATCACGCTCGAGGCAGCCGAACCGGTGATCGTGGATGCCGACGCCGAGCGGCTGCGCCAGGTCATCGATAACCTGATCGGCAACGCCATCCAGCACACCCCGCCAGCAACGCCGGTCGCGGTAACGGTGTCGGGCGAGCCCGGCACCGGGCGGCTTACCGTCACCGACCGCGGGCCCGGCATGACGCAGGAACAGGCCTCGCACGTGTTCGAGCGGTTCTACCGCACCGACAACGCCAGGACCCGTGGCGGCGCCGGGCTTGGCCTGGCCATCGCGGCGTCGCTGGCCGCCGCCCATGACGGGACGCTCACCGTGGACACCCAGCCCGGCCACGGAACCGCGTTCCACCTGCGCGTCCCACTTGCAGAATCCTTCCCGGTAATCTGACCTACGCTCGCGTGGTCCTTGGCGCGCCCTTGCGGAACGTTTGCCGAAAACTTGGGGTAAATCCGCGCTGCACAAGCTACCGGTGCGCTTCCCGTTTCCCTCCACCGAACCTCCAGCGTGGGCTGGCATAACTGAGATCAACAGCCCGGCGACAAGGAGTAAAAGAAATGTTTTCCGGCATACGGTCTAAGGTCATCGCAGGTGCAATAGCGGCCATCGTGATCGGGGGAGGTTCCTACGGGATCGTCGCTGCCACCTCCGGCAGCGCAACTACCACCACGGCCAGCGGCAGTGGCAGCGGCCACGCCTTCCCGGGCGGCTCCGGAACCGCAGGCGGCGGATCCAACGCCCGGTCCGGGCCTGCCGCGGGCGGCTCGGCCGGGACGGCCGGCAGCGTGTCCGCGTCCGGCTTCACCCTGACGACTTCGGCCGGACAGAAGGTGACCGTCAAGGAGGCCTCCACCACCACCTACGAGCAGGGGACCAGCCCGGCCTCGGCCGGTGCCGTCACCGCCGGCGTGCCCGTCCTCGTGCTCGGGATGACCGACAGCACCACCATCACGGCCGCCGAGGTCATCGTGCAGCCCCCGGCCAGCAGCGCATCGTCACCCGGCGGGCAGGTGATCGCCTACTCCAAGGGGACGCCCGGTTCCTCCCAGCAGGTCGGCATGATCCCGGCGGACTACACCCAGGGGACGGGAACGCTCGCCAGCGGCACCACCGCGGACAAGGCAACCCAAGCCGCGCTGGCCGCCTACCCGGGCGGCGTCGTCGACCGGATCGTAGAACTGGGCAACGGCGACTACGAGGTCCACTACATCGGCGTCAACTGGCCGCATCACATCTTCGTCAACCAGTCCTTCCAGGTCATCGGCGCCAACTCGTAGCTGACGGCAGCCTGAGGTGCCCGCCTGAGCTCGCCCGACCGGCCGAGCAGCGGGTAAGAAACCTCGTATGGGCACAGTTGAGACTGGTTCGGCAAGCCTTCCCGACATTTGGCAGCCGGAAATCGTCGTCGGCCTGCTCGCATCACCAGGGCCGGCTTCAGAGCTGACGGAGAGCCTGGTGCCGGAGATAGCTGGCCGGCTGCCTGAGCGACTGCCCGGCGTGCGCTGGCGGCTTGAATTCATCTCAGACCGGCTGGTTGAGCCGCCAACCGACCTTAGCGCGATAATCTCGGCGGGACGCCGGATGCTTCTTGACCGCGGCTGGCACCTGGCGGTATGCGTCACCGACCTCCCGCTGCAGACCGCGCGGAGGCCGGTGATCGCCCATGTCAGCGCCACGCACGGCGTCGCGGTCCTGTCCATGCCCGCGCTCGGCCCGGTCTCGGTGCGCAAGCGCACCGCTGAGACGATCGTCCGGCTGATCAGGCACATGCTCGGCGATATCACGCTGGCGGCGGACGCCGGGCAGCGCCGTACGCTCGATGACGGTGTAACCCGGCGGATGCGCGAACTGGGCACGCGGATAGAGCACGGGGAACCTGGCGTGGGCTTCGCCGCGCGGGTCGTCACCGGCAACATCTCGCTGCTGCTCGGCATGCTGCGCGCCAACCGTCCCTGGCGACTCGCGCTGCGGCTCATGCGCGTCCTCGCCGCCGCGTTCGCGGCCGGGGTGTTCGCGCTGGTGACCAGCGATATCTGGCGCCTCGCTTATTACCTCGGGCCGACGCGGCTCGCGGTCATCGCCGTCGGCTCGGTGGCCGCCGTCATCGTTACGATCATGGTCACCACCGGGCTGTGGGAACGGAGCCCTCATCCGGCCGCGCGCGAACAGGTCATCTTGTTCAACATCGTTACCGCGGCCACGGCGGGCATCGGAGTGGTCGTGCTGTATCTCGCACTCTTCGTCGCCATGCTCGCCTCGGCCCTCCTCCTCGTGCCAGGAGACCTTCTCGGCGTCCAACTCAGCCACCCCGCTGGCGCGGCGGACCAGATCAGGCTGGCGTGGCTGGCCACCTCGATCGCGACGCTCGGCGGAGCGCTCGGCGCCGCGCTGGAGAGCCATGAGACCGTGCGCGAGGCCGCATACACCTATCAGCCGGATGCACGGCTGGCCGCCGCCCCGCCCGAGCAGGCACCTCACCCCTGAGCACGATCGCTGCCGGGACATCGCCGTGAGGCCGAGCGACCGCGCGAGAAACTGAATGGGGGATCGCGACTAACTGAATGGGGGATGCGGCCAGGCTCCAGCCCCGGCTGTATTCCTGAGTGAGGACAGATTCCCGCGTGAGGACAGGAGGGCATCGGCGGACGCAGGCGATGATTTTCGGCGCCGGCGAGTTCGCCGTCCCGGCGTCCACCCCATGAGCCTGGGGCTCCGGCGCAACCAGCGGGCCACCCAGATCAGCGCCGCGGCACGGACGATTACCCAGCGCGCACCAGTGACCTTGACCCTGGCGCGGCACCGGGCACAGCCAACGGCCGCGTCCATAATCAGGCTGGCCACCTGCGCAGTCTTCGCCTACCTGATCGCCTTGCCGGTGCCGGAGACGTCGCCTCCCGTGCTCGCGCCGTTGACGGCGATTATTGTCCTGCAGGTCAGCATCTACCAGACGCTGTTCAGCGCGGTGCGCCGAGTCGCCGCCGTAATGGCAGGCGTCCTGATCGCGCTCGGGCTGTCCAGATGGATCGGGTTCACGTGGTGGAAGTATCGGGCTCACGATCACGCTCGGGCTCGCAGTGGGGTACGCGCTGCGGCTGCGCGAGGCCGTCCTAGAGGTCGCGATCAGCGCGATGCTCATCCTGTCGGTCGGCAGCAAGGCGGCGGCGACCAGCAGGATAACCGAGACATTGATCGGCACGGCCGCGGGGCTGATCGCCGGGTTCGTCCTCACGGCACCGCGGGTAGAGCCGGCCGAGGAAGCGATCGCGGACCTCGCCCGCACGATGGCCGACCTGCTCGACCAGATGGCGGCCGGGCTGAACGACGGGTCCGTTAACGACTCGGCGCGCGCCTGGCTCGACCGGGCTCGCGCCCTCGGCAACGAGATCAGGCGCGTGGACGAGGCACTTCAGCAGGCCGAGGAGAGCACCAGGCTCAACCCGCGCAGCATGCGGCTGCCATACAGCACAGTGACACTGCGGCAGAGCCTGGAAGCCCTGGAGCACTCGGCGGTGACGGTTCGCGTCCTTGCCCGGTCGCTCGTCGATACCACCCGGCTGGCTGGCGACGACAACTCCGTCAACGATCCTGATGTGCGCCGCGGCCTGGCCGACACGCTGCGGGAACTGTCCGCCGCCGTGCGGACCTACAGCAGCCTCGCGACCGAGTTGGACGCTCACGGTCACGAAGTGCTGAAGGCTGACCTGGAGCGTCACCTGGCCGCGGCGCGCGACGCGCAAGACCGGCTCAGCGAGCTGCTGGCGACCGCTCCGGCGGTCCGCCCGGTCGGATGGCCGTTGCGGGGCGAGCTGATCAGCCATCTCGACCGGCTCAGGTCCGAGCTTGAGGCGGGCACTCCGGACCAGCGGCCCCGGCCACGGCGCAACCGCTCCTGGCGGCCGCCGCGGCCGAGCTTGCAGCGAGTGCCGCCCGCGTTGCGCAAGCTTATGAAGTAATCGGCTCCACGGGCCCGGAGCGGGATGACCGCTATACGCGCCGGAATATCTGCACATCGCGGGCGGCGACCACGACCTTGGTTCCCGCCGGCTGCGGCTGGGAGGGCACGGGGACAACGGCGGTGTCGAAGTCCAGCCGCCACCGCTCGCCCCAGGGCCCGTCGGGGAGCAGGAACGTGACGTCCTCATAGTGAGCGGTGAAAAGCAGCAGGAAGGAGTCGTCGCTGATCCGGTGACCGTGACGATCCGGATCAGGCAGCGCGTCACCGTTGAGGAAGACGCCGAGGGATTTGGCGAATCCTGTCTGCCAGTGGTCCGGCGTCATCTCGGGCCCGTCCGGCCGGAACCACCCGATGTCGGACAATCCGGTATCGAAGACGGGGCGTCCTTCGAAGAAGTGACGCCGCCGGAAGACCGGATGCCGGCGGCGGAAGGCGACAAGCTCAGCACAGAAGTCCAGAAATTCCTTGTCAGCGTGCTCCCAGTCGAGCCAGGAAAGTTCGTTATCCTGACAGTAGGCATTGTTGTTGCCACGCTGAGAATGGCCGAGTTCGTCACCGTGCCGCAGCATGGGGACGCCCTGGCTCACCAGAAGGGTCGTTATCAGCGCGCGCCGGCGGCGCTCGCGTATCCCGAGGATCACCGGGTCGTCGGTCGGGCCCTCCGCGCCGCTGTTCCACGAGCGGTTGTCGTCGGTGCCGTCGTGGTTGTCCTCGCCGTTCGCCTCGTTGTGCTTGCTGTTGTAGGCGACCAAGTCGGCGAGAGTGAACCCGTCATGCGCAGTGACGAAATTGACGCTGGCGTAGGGGCGCCGCCCGGTCCGCGCGTACAGGTCGGAGCTGCCAGTCAACCGGTAGGCGAAATCCGGCAAGGTGTAGTCAGCGCTACGCCAGTAGTCACGGACGGTGTCGCGGTAGCGGCCGTTCCATTCCGACCACAGCGTCGGGAAATTGCCAACCTGGTAGCCGCCGTCACCGAGGTCCCACGGCTCAGCGATGAGCTTGACCTGGCTAACCACGGGATCCACCTGAATCAGGTCGAAGAACGCGGACAGGCGGTCGACCTCGTGGAACTGGCGGGCCAGGCTGGCAGCGAGGTCGAAGCGGAATCCGTCCACATGCATCTCGGTCACCCAGTAGCGCAGCGAGTCGATGATCAGCTGCAGCACGTGCGGCTGCCGCATATTCAGCGTGTTCCCGGTGCTGGGCCTGCTCGATGAGGCGGTGTCCGCGCACCTCCTCGCGGCGACACCAGACGGGCTGGCGTTCCAGCACGAATTCGTCCGGCAAGCGTAGCGCAACTGCTGCCGAAACCCATCCAGCAGGCCCTGCACTGGCAGTTCGGGCACATGCTCCTCGCGCGGGGCGGTTCGGCGGTTCCCGCGGCGCAGCACCTGCTCAACGGAGCCCGACCCGGTGACGCCATCGCCTTCGCCGGGCTTGACAGCGCCGTGGCGGAACTGCTGCCGTTCACTCCCCGGGCCGCGGCTGACCTGGCGACCCGAGCGCTCGTGCTTACCCCGCCGTCCGACCCGGAACGGTCTGCCCGCACGGCGACCACGGTCAGGACGCTGACCGCGGCGGGACAGTGGGACGCGGCGGAGACCCTGGTCCGCTCGGCACTCGCCGCGCCCCTGCCCGCGCTCGACAGCGCGGCGCTGGGATGCGCGCTGTCGTCGCTTCTCACCCTGACCGGGCGGGCCGCGGACGCGATGATCGAGGCCCAGGCCGTGCTCGCCACCCTCGACATCACACCGGACCTGCGCGACGACGCGACCATAGCCCTGCTGTGGGCGTGGGTGGGACTGCGCGGCAACAAGCAGGTCGATCAGCTGGCCGGGGCCGTCCTCGCCGAGCCAGGCGCTAAGCGCGGTGAGGTTGTGATCGCCGCGCTGGTGGCATTGGCGATGGCCGCCTGGGACGCGGGCAGGCCCACGGAGGCGCTGGACCTGGTCGCCCAGGCCGTCAGGAAAGCGGCGGAGGGATCGTACGAGGTCACCCATTTCAACCCCCGGCTTTTTCTCGCCGCGAGGCTGATCGACGTCGGCCGGGCCGACGAAGCTGCGGCGATCGTGAACTCCGTGGAATCTGTCGAGGTGTCGTCGGCGAGCCCCTGGCCGGAGGGAATCGCCGAGGCGATGCGCGCCCGGATCGCCCTGGTGACGGGCCGGCTCGACGACGCGGCGGCGCTCGCCCAGTCGGCTTCGGAGGCGACGGGGACCCACGGACCTGACGGGCTTGACGCGCTCGTGCTGCCGATCCTCGCCACCGTCGCCCTGCGCCAGGGCGATCTGCGCGCGGCCGACGACTATGCGGAGCGGCTGTCGGGTAACGGCCGCTTCCACGGATCGGCCTACCGGGAGGGCGCGGCACGCCTGGTGACAGCCCAGGTTTGCGAGGCCCGCGGCGGCCCGCGGGCCGCACTGGACATGCTGGCAGGCGTGCTGGGCGAACTGGAGGAGCACCGGTCTGTTCTGCTTGCCGATCCGGGCAACGCGCCCTGGCTGGTCCGCGTCGCCCTTGCCGCGGAAGACCGCGGGCAGGCAGCGAACATCGCCTCCGTCATCAGCGAAACGTCCCGGGCCAACCCCACGTTCACGGTCATCCGCGCGTCGGCCCACCACGCCGAAGGGCTGCTGGCTGGCGACATTCCCCGTCTGGGGCACGCGGCCTCCCAACTGCCGGACCCGTGGCTCCGCTCACGCGCGACCGAGGACCAGGGTGTCCTGCTCGCTGAGGCGGCCAAGGGGGACGAAGCCGCCCGGGCATTTGACGAGGCGCTGCGCGAGTACACGCGGTTGGGGGCAGGCAGAGACGTTGCGCGCACGCGCCGGCGACTGCGCGAGCTGGGGATACGGCACCGGCACTGGGGAACCGCGAAACGGCCCGCGGCGGGCTGGGAGAGCCTCACCGACACCGAGCTGGCTACGGCCCGCCTCGTCGCCCAGGGACTGACGAACCAGCGGATAGCCAATCAGCTGTTCATCAGCACGCACACCGTCGCGTTCCACCTGCGCCGGGTGTTCCGCAAGCTCGACATCAGGTCACGCGTCGAGCTGACCCGCATCGCGCTGGAGCAGGCCGAGGCCGGGGAGGAAGACGCTTCATGACTGCCGGAGGCGGGATCGAGAACCTGACGGAGCCGCTGCATCGGGCCGTAGCCTCTTACCGGAGCCCAGTCCTGCCACCACGACCGGCCAGGCCGCGGCCCACGCCAGCAGCCGCTCGGCCTGCGCTGCGCTAGCGCGCACCCGCAGCTCACCCAGCGGCGCGGTAGCCGGTGCGACCATCGACCTGGGCCGGCACGAGCAGGCCGACCTGGTGGTAGTGCCGCAACGTCTCCACCGTCAGCCCCGACAGCTGCGCGAACGCGCTGACACCGACCAACTCGCCTGAGTCCACTCCAGCAGTGTGCAACCCTCGGCCGCCCGAGAGTCAAAGCCGGACCGTTAGGCCCGGATCGCTCAATAGGACGCTGGCTCGGCCCGTTTGCTTGGGCAACGGGCTTGACCACGCTGGTCTCAAGAGCGCCGCGCAGATCAGCCTTTCGGGCTCGGCGTCGAAGCCCGCGCCGACGATCAGACCTTCCGTCCAATGAGGCGGCTCGCACTCAGGCTTAGTGGTGACGCCTCGTGACAGTTTGATCGTTACGAGAGCCGCTGATGACCGCATCAGCCGACGGATCCCGAGGCTGCTGGCGGGAGTCGCCCGCTGGGTTCCTGGGGCCGGAGGCTCTCAGGGACCGCCCGGCTCGCGACGGAAGAGTGCCTTGTCAGCCGTACGGCGGGGGAGGCTCATGGTCGGTATCCGGTCCGCGGTTTGCATTTCATCGGCCGAGTACCTCGCCATCCGGAACGTGGCGCGGGCCGTTCACGGCCAATCCGCCCTGTCGTGAAACTGGCTGAAATGTAACGAGGAAGGCGAATCCGAATGGATTGCCCAGGTTAATTCCACCCTATTCCCTGGCCGCGATCGGTTGCATGGTTCAGGAGTAGCCCCCCCTGCTACCTGCAGCCATAATATTGGCGCCGTCGCCCTTCAATGGCGAGCCGAAAGAGCAGTTTACGCGTCCACAAAAGACCGACCTTTAAGGAGCGGCAAATAAAATGAGGCGAATCAGGGCAATCATTGCAGCGTCAGGGCTGCTCGGGCTGGGCGTTGCCGGGTCCATCGCTGCCGCTGGCAGCGCGACGGCCGTCGGTGCCGGAGACGGCCACGGATGCGGGGACGGTCAGCGGTGCGGATATGTATACGTGAACGACAATACGACCGGGACCAACACCATCGCCGGCTTCCTCCGGCACGCCGACGGCAGTCTGAGTCCGCTGCCCGGCTCGCCGTTCCCGGCTGGCGGTGCCGGCACGGGGTCGGGCATCGGATCGCAGGGCGCGCTCCAGCAGACCAGCGATGGGCGGTACCTGCTGGCCGTCGACGCCGGCAGCAATCAGGTATCAGTGCTGAAGATTGGGTCCGGCGGCGGGCTTAGCCTGGCCGGCAGCCCGGTTTCCTCCGGCGGGACCATGCCCGTCAGCATCGCCGTGCACCAGAGCCTCGTCTACGTCGCAAACGCCGGCGGAACCCCGGACTTCACCGGTTTCACGATCAACTCAGCGGGAGTGCTGGCACCGCTTGCGGGCTCCACGGTCACCCTGCCCTCCGGATCATTGCCCGGCGACGTCCTGTTCAACGCCACCGGCGCCGTGCTCGCGGGAACGCTGGTCGACAGTTCGCAGATCGTCACGTTCACTGTCGGGTCCGGCGGGCTGCTGACGCCCGCGCCGGGCTCGCCGTTCCCGGCCCAGGCGACCGGCCCGTTCGGCAGCGAGTTCCGGCCCACCAACCCGGGCCAGCTGTTCGTCTCCAACGCACATGCCGGAGCCAACCTGGGTACCGTCTCGGCCTTCAGCGTGGCGGCCGACGGCACCCTGACTTCCATCGGAGCCTCCCCGTTCGCCGACCTGCAGACCGCGCCTTGCTGGGTCGAGATCACGCGCAACGGACGATTCCTGTTCACCGTCAACACGGCAGTTCCCAGCATCTCCAGCTATGCGATCAGCCGCGACGGCTCGCTCAGACTGCTGGGCAGCACCGTGTTCAACTTCCCGACCGGCCTAGGCCCTGAGGACGCCCGGCTCAGCCCGGACGGCAAGATCCTCTATGTCGTTGGCACCGGAGCCGGCAAGGTAAGTGGGTTCAAGGTCCGCAACGGCAGCCTGACCGAGCTGCCATCCTCACCGACATCGGTGCCGGCCGGCTCAGCGCCGTTCGGCATCGTCGTCACCGGGCTATCAAGATAGCGGTGACAGCTTCGAGGCGGCAGCGCGAACTGACAGCGAAGAACATTGCCAGTACGCGCTGCCGCCGTCGGGCGCCAGTTCACCAGTGCGGCGGTGAGCGTGATCTTCCTGACCTTTGCCGCCTGCTCCATCTTCTACGTCGTCATCCAGCTGCTCGGCGTGGCGCATAAGAAGGCCCGCAAGGACCTTGAGCCGGGGGAGTCCTGATGTCCACCAATGCCGACCGACGGCGGGCCCACCGGGCGCTGGCGGCCCAGCTGGCGGATCAGCCCGAACGGCAGGCTTGGCACCTGGCCGACCCGGATCTGCACGACAAGCTGAACAGGGCATTCACGGGCCCTCCGCACAGCTAACCTCTCGCCCGCGTGACCGCGAAGGCGATCTCCCGCGGGGCGGTGGCGGCGGTAGGCGGTTCACCTGGGGTCATCGGCGGGCGGCGGCGGCTGCTGCTTTGGCGGCCAGGACGGCGGTGGTGAGTGCGGTGATGTCGTAGCTGCCGTAGTAGCGGCGGCCGTTGACGAAGAAGGTGGGGGTGCCGGTGACGCCGCTGAGGTCGGCGGTGTCGGTGTCCTCGGCGATCCGCGCGTCGCCGGCCCGGTTGCGGAGGTACTCGGCGAATCGGCCGGTGTCGAGCCCGAGGTCGCCGGCATAGCGGGCCAGGTCGCGCGGCAGGAGGGCGTCCTGGTGCTGCAGGAGCAGGTCGTGCATTTCCCAGAACGCGTCCTGGTCCGCGGCCGCTTCCGCGGCCTCGGCGGCGAGCTGAGCGTGCGGGTGGACGTCGTTGAGCGGGAGGTGGCGCCAGACGTAGCGGACGTCGCCGTGGCCGGCGAGCAGTTCCCGCAGGGCAGGCTCGGCCTGGCCGCAGTAGGGGCACTCGAAGTCGCCGTATTCCACGATGGTGACCGGCGCCCGGGCGGGGCCGCGGATGCGGTCGCGGGCCGGGTCGACCGGGGCGCCGAGGTCGGTGATGACCTGCGCGGTGCCGAGCAGTGCGCGGACCTGCAGCCGGGCCGGCAGCAGGCCGGCGGCGCGGAAGACCAGCCAGGTGAGCGCCGGCGCGGCCGGCACGGTGGACAGGACGCCGAGCTTGGCTTCCTGCAGCTGGGTGCCGGTGAACGCGAGGGTCGCAATCAGGATGGACACCGCGAAGCCGATTCCGGCGATCGTGCCGACCCCGGCGACGGTGGCCCAGCCGACCGGCGGCCGGAGCCGTCCCCGGCTCAGGCGGGTGAGCAGCCACGACGCGCCGGTGATGCCGAGCGGCTTGCCCGCGACGTAGCCGATGAGGATGCCCAGGGTGACGGGGGAGGTGTAGGCGCGGGCGAGGAAGGCGCCGCTGAGCGGGATGCCGGCGTTGGCGAGCGCGAACAGCGGGACGATGACGTAGCTGGTCCAGGGATGGTAGAGCTGCTGGAGCCGCTCGTTCGGGGACAGTGCCGTGGCGAGCCCGGCGCGCGCTGACTGCGCGAGGCCGGGGGTTGGCTGCTCGCGGAAGCTGCGGAACAGGTCGCTCGCCCGTTCCAGGTCGGCCCGGGCCACCGGGTAGGCGACGGTCAGCAGCCCCATCACCAGGCCGACGACAACCGGGTCGACGCCGGACTCCAGGACCGCGACCCACGCCGCGGTGCCCGCAGCCGCGTAGATGACCCCGGACCGGACCCCGGCCCGGCGCAGGAGCAGGATCACGGCGAAGATCCCGGTCGCGATGCCCAGCGGGGCCAGCACGACGGCCTTGCTGTAGGCGGCGCCGATCACCACCAGCGAGATCAGGTCATCGACGACCGCGACCGACAGCAGGAACGCGCGCACCCGGCCGGGGAAGCGCGGCCCGGTCAGCGCCAGCGTCCCGAGCGCGAACGCCGAGTCCGTGGACATGGCCGCACCCCAGCCATGAGCCGCCGGGCCGCCGGAGTTGAAGGCCAGGTAGATAGTCACGGGGATGACCAGCCCGCCCAGGCCGGCCGCGACGGGCAGCGCCAGCCGGGCCCGCTCGCGCAGTTCGCCCATGTCGAACTCGCGGCGGGCCTCCAGGCCGAAGACGAAGAAGAAGAACGTCATCAGCCCGCTGTTGACCCACTCGCGCAGGTCCAGCGATACCCCGGTTCCGGCGAGGATGACCGACAGCCGGGCGCCCCACACGGCCTCATACGACGACGCGCTGATGTTCACCCAGGCCAGCGCGGCCACCGCCGTGCCCAGCAGCACCGCCGCGCTGCCGGCTTCCGTGCGCAGGAACACCTGCAGCGGCGTCTGCAGGTTCCGCGCCCACGCGGTCCGCCCGGAAAACGGGTGCACTGCAGCCGGGGGCCCATCCTCAGGCACGGCATCCTCCTCACGGCCGCGGCGACCCGCACAGCGCTGGCCAGCAGGAACGCGCCAGGCGCGGGGCTAGCTGCCCGGCCCCCGGAAAAGGCCATGCTAACTGGAGTGCCTGCCAGCCGGGTTATCAGCCGACGTCGTCGAACTGCGCCGCGCGGCGCAGCAGGCGCACGCCCGTGATACCGCACGGGGCCTGCCTGCGCGCAGCGCGGCCGGCGCTGCCTGCCGATGGCCGAGGCCGGTCGGCCGGGTCGACCAGGATAGCCGCGGCCATGTGGATGGCGTAGTTCAGCTTGCGGTTCCCGCACGCGCGACAGCCGGTAGGCCTTCCGCTTGCGAAGGAGACCTCCATTGGTCGCCGACGGGCGGGACTACCACCGCTGGTCTGGGACCAGCTGCATGTACGCCGGCGGCCGGAGGCTACTGTCACTTTGTGCCTTCCACGCGATTCGTCGTGCAGCTGCATGACGCGACGACGCTCCACTTCGACCTGCGCATCCAGGCCGGCGCGGTGCTGCGCTCCTGGGCCGTCCCGAAGGGACCGTCGCTCGATCCCGCTGTGCGGCGCCTGGCCGTTCCCGTCGAGGATCATGAGCTGTCGGCCGGCGGGTTCGAGGGGGTGCACGACGGACAGCCGCGGGGCAGCGGCGCTGTGATCATCTGGGATGAGGGACTCGCCGAGATCACCCGCGATGAGCCCGGCCACCTGGCCTTCACCCTCCACGGCAGCAAGCTGGCCGGGGGCTTCGCTCTGACTCGCACAGGCGAGCGCCGGTGGATCTTGGTTAAGACCAGGGACGCAACTGCGCGGCCTGGCTCCGACATCGTCGCCGAACGTCCGGAGAGCGTGCGCACCGGAAGGACATGGAAGGAGGTCGCCGCAGAGGCCGGGCCCAGCACGCGCGCCTTGAGGAGTCCCCGCAGCGGCACGGTCTAGTGCGGTCGACCGGCGTGCACACCACGTGCCGGCGAAGCCGCTGCCCTCCCCACAGGGGAAGATGGCCGGAAAGCGGGCCTCAAGTGCACCGATCCGGATGTGGACCTTGCCCGGCTTGATATCAGCCTCCGCACCCAGACCAGTAACCAGTACCTGTTGAACACGAGCGTTGCCGGGATAACCGCACCTAAGGAATCCCTATCGAGTGATATCAGGGCCCAGGCGCCGCTGGCCGGTTAACTTGCGATGCGGTTGCCGACTCGGCCCGGGCGGCCGCTCGCGCCCGGTAGGGGAGAAACCGCGGAGCAGCGCAAGATACGCGTCGAGCCGTGAGTAGCTCAGGCGCCCTGGTCCGTTCGGGCCGCACGGGCCAGCCGGCCGCCGATGACCGCGGCTGCCGCCGCGGCTAGCCGACGCAGTCGCCTGGCGGGTGCCGACGCCGTGGTAACGCCCGGGGTCCTGGCTGCTATGTCACGCTGGTGGCGCTGGTGCTGGTCGGCTTCTGCGAGCACCTGGCGCTGCTGCTGGCAGGCGAGCTGGGTACCGAGGTCCGGATTGATAAACATGACCTTCTCCTGCCTGTCCGGAGCGGCCCTGGTAGCTGGGCCTTTACCAGGCAGGTTCGCCCGCCCGGACAGGCGCGGGGCAGGGATCAGGTGACCCCTTTCGCGCGCGGCGGCGGCCGGGGGCAAATGACCCACACGTGACTTCAAGGGGCCGCGGACAGGCGGCGGGTTCGGGTGCTAGATCAGGCCTTCGTCCGCACGATCACCTCTTCCACCTGGGCGTCGGTGATCGTGCGCGGAACCCCCGGGCGCGGCTTGTCGTGCAGCCCGTCCAGCCGTTCGCGCAAGAACCGCGCCCGCCACCTGGTGACCGTCTTGCGGTCGACGCCCAGCCGCGCCGCGACTGCGACGTTGCTGCCGCCCTGGGCGCAGGCCAGCACGACCCGCGCCCGCAGCGCAAGGCCCTGTGCGGTACTGCGCCGCTTGACCCAGTTCTCTAAAATGCGCCGCTCGTCTTCCGACAGCACCAGCGGCTCCAGTCTCGGATCTGGCATGCCCTCAGCAGAACGCATCCGCCAGCCCGGCGAAAGCCCGGAACCGGAAACTGGGACGCGAAACCACTCGTGTGATGCCCTTTGAACTCAGGGGACCGGCACACTAGCCGTACCGCCTCAGCTACCTCGCCGGCGGCCGCGGCGGCCTGGGCGAGCTGCGCCAGGGCGAGCACCTGCCCGTCTGGATAGCCCGCCGCGCGGGCGACGGCCAGGGCACGGCGGCCATCTTCGGCTGCCTCGGCGAGCCGGTCCTGTGCCATCAGTGCAAACGACCGGCCGTTGAGGGCTTCAGCCAGCGCCCGGGATGGCGGCCGGCCCGCCACCGCGTCGCGCAGCGCGGTGAAATGCCCCAGCGCCTCGGCCGCGCCGGGCGAGTCAAGCGCTGCCCAGCCGGCCCACTCCTGCGCGGTGCACCACCCGTCGCTGCCCGGCTCGGCGCAGCCTACGGCAGCACGCAGCAGCGGGTAGACACCGCGCAGCCCGTTTCGCAGCAGCCACCACCAGCCCAGCGCGGCCACCAGCCGCAGCGCCGCGCCCGCATCGTGCGCCACGCTCCAGGCCAGCACCTGCCGCATGGTGGCATCCTCGGCCTCGAGCCAGCGCGCGGCCTGCCGCTCTTCCGCGCCAGATTGCAGGCCCGCGGCGGCCTGCTCCGCCACCCCCACCGCCCACCCGGCCAGCGCGGAAGCCGCCTGGTCCCGCTCGCCCGCCTCGGCCAGCAGCCCGGCCCCGTAGGCGCGCAGCGTCTCCAGCATCGAATACCGGGCCCGGCCATCGGGCCCGGTGCACGGCGGGGCCAGCAGCGAGCAGTCCACCAGCCGCAGCACCGCCGCCGCCGCGTCACCTGCCACCGCCTCGGCCGCCTCCAGCGTGAACCCGGCCGGGAACACCGACACCGCCCGGAACACCCGCTGCTGCTGCTCAGCGAGCAGCCGATAGCTCCACTCCACAGTGGCGGCCAGCGACCGCTGCCGGGGCGGTGCCAGCCGGTCCGCGCCGGCCAGCAGCGCGAACCGGTCATCGAGCCGGTCAAGCAGCTGGCCCACCCCCAGCGATTCGGCCCGCGCCGCCGCCAGCTCGATCGCCAACGGCATCCCGTCCAGCCGCCGCACCAGCTCAGCCACTCCCGCAGCGGCCTGCTCATCCAGCAGCAGGCCCACACCAGCGGCGCGGGCCCGGTCGGTGAACAACTCCACCGCCTCCGACCCGCTCACATCACCATCCTGGCCGGGCAGCGACAGCGGCCCCAGCCGGTACCGGGCCTCCCCGCCCACCGCCAGCGGCTCCCGGCTGGTCGCCAGCACCCGCACGTCATCGGCCGCAGCCAACAGCCCGGCGCACAACTGCGCCGCCGCGCCGATCACATGCTCGCAGTTATCCAGCATCAGCAGCAGCTGCTGGCGAGCCAGCACCCTGCCCACCGCCTCCGCCACCGGGACACCGGGCTGCTCGCGCACCCCAAGTACCGCGGCCACCACCCCCGCGACCTGGGCCGCGTCCCGCGCCGGCGCCAGCTCCACCAGCCACGCCCCGTCGGCGAACTCCCCCGCTACCCGCCGGGCCACCTCAGCGGCCAGCCGGGTCTTGCCCGACCCGCCGGACCGGTCACCGTCACCAGCCGGTACCGCTCAAGCAGCCCCGCGACCTCCCGCAGCGGCCCGTCCCGGCCGATGAACCGCGTCAGCACACCCGGGAAACCACGCACGCCACCGGCCGCGGTCACCGCAGAGTCCCTCACGCCCGTACCTTAACCGCAGGCCGTAGCGGCCGTACAGGTCACGCTGGCCGCGCGGGCGTTTACCACAGGCGGCGCCGGCACGGTCACTGTCCCTAGCCATGTCAACGACGCAGACGCCTTGGTCGGCCGCGGCGTAGACAGGGGCGGCTCCGGATAATGACCGTTATGGGCGCGGTTGCGAAGTCCTCGGGAATCCGATCTCCACGCGCGCCTAGACGGTTATTCTCCGCTCGGGCGGTTTCCTCAGGCGGCCGACGAGATCCTTGGGGTGGCTTCCGGATATTCGCGGGCAGCGCCTGACTGCTGAGTGCCGCAGAGCACTGTCAGGTACGTGCGCAACCGCCGAGCCCGCGACTGGCCGACATGCAGCCGGGCACGGATCGCACGCACTGACGGAACCCGGCCGGCCGCGACCTCTCCCGCGAACGCCAACGTGGCCTGCGCCGCCACGGCAGCGCCGATGCCCACCAGACGACGACTCTCAGGGCACGGGCGGGCCGAGTGTGGCGGCCGTACGGACGAGGGGGTCGGGCACGACCCCGAGCTGGCGCAGCAGCCGGAGCTCGTCGCCGAAGAACCACGCCTCGGAGACTAGGCCATCCTGGAGCCGCCAGATGCCGGTTTCAAGCACCTCGATCGGCCTGCCGGTCGCCGGGATGCCGAAGAGCTGGCCGGTGTGTGTGCCGCGCATCGTCCACACGGCCCACACCCGATCGCCCTTGGCGATCAGGTCCTCGATGGTGTCAACCCGATCGGAGCAGGTCCGCGCGTCGTAGCCGGCGCCGTCCTTCATGCCGGTGATGTCGGCCAGCGACGCGAACCCCCAGCGGTGACGGACCATCGCGGGGTGCATGTACTTCTTCCGCTGGCTGAACGGCGCCGACCGCAGCCGCAGCACGGTCTCGATGTTCGCCTGCTCCTCGGCCGTGTACGACCGCGGGTCGGTGCCGGTCGGGAGCAGGGCGGAGACGAGGCTATGCATGGACGAGCTCGACCTCAAGGCTGATCGTCACCGTGTCCGACACCACCGCGCCGCCGGTGTCGAGCAGCGCGCCGAACGACACGCCGAAGTCCTTGCGATTGATCGTCGTCGTCGCGGAGAACCCGGCCCTGGTCGCGCCGCGGTGGGAGATCACGCCGCCGAACGTGGCGATGAGGGTGGCCGGCCTGCTGACGCCCTTGATGGTCAGCACGCCGGGGATCTTCCAGTTGCCGTCGGCGCCGTCCTCGGCCGGCTCGGAGGTGAACCTGATGACCGGGAACTTCGCGGCGTCGAGGAAGTCGGCCGAGCGGATCAGCTCGTCCCGCTTGGGGTGCCCGGAGGCCACGCTCGACACGTCGATCGAGACCGTTACCGTGGCGGCGAGCGGGTCTCCGTCTGGCACCTTCACCTCGCCGCTGACGGCGGCGAACCGGCCGGTCACCCGGGCAACGGTCATGTGGCGGACGGCGAACTCGACGAGGGTGTGCGCCGCGTCGATGGTCCAGGTGCCAGGCTCAAGTGGTGCGGTTGTCATGAGTGAATGTCCTCTCGTGGGCGGGGCTGGTCAGTCGCTGAACGCGTGCGAGGCGGCGACGCCGCGCGCGGCGGCGACCGGGCCGGAGAACCTCGGCATCACCGAGTCGATGAACCGGCGCAGCGACGCGGCGGCCAACGCCGGGTTGAGCTGGCCGTAGATGAAGACCAGGGTCAGGTGGTCGACCCCGGCGGCCTGGTACTCGGCGATCGATTTCGCCACGGTCTCCGGGCCGCCGACGATCATCGCCTTGTTCAGGAATCCTTCCCTGTCGACGGCGGAGACGCCGACGATGCTGTTCTTGAACCCCGCGCCCTCCGCGCTGCCGCCGAAGGACTTTGACGACTGCGCGGCCAGGTAGTTGAGCGGCTCGTCGACGTCCGCCATCGCCTGCTCGTCGGACTCCGCGACGTAGATCATCTTCTGCACCATCGACCACTCGCGGCAGAAGGCCAGCGTGGCCCCGTCGTGCCCGGCCGCGTCCAGCGTCGCGTGGTAGAGCGCGAGTTTCCGCGCCGTCTCCTGCGCCGCCTCGCGGGCGGTCATCAGCGCCCAGCCACGCCTCGCGGTGCTCACGATTCCCTCGTCGGACAGCGACGCCCGCCCGAAGCGGGGATGCGGTCTGGTATACGAACCCGGCATGATCCGCCTAGTCAGCACGCCGGCCGAGTGCGATGTCGAGTACGGAAGCTCCGGGTCGTCATCCTCCTTGGCCATCGCCGCCAGGGCGATGTCGATGACCTCTTCCATGAGAGCATTGCGCTGCACGGGGTCGCGGCCGAGGCCCTTGTACTCCTGCGGCGACCCGCCGGTGCCGACGCCGATCACGCACCGGCCGCGGGTGAGCAGGTCGAGGGTGTTGACCGCCTCGGCGAAGTTCATCGGGTTCCAGAGCGCAGGCACGGCGACCGACAGCACCACGTGCGCGCTCTGGAGCTGCGGCGCCAGGTACGCGCCAAAGGTGAACGGGTTGCCGTAGGTGTTGTAGCCGGTGAAGTGATGCTCGGTCAGGCACACGCCGGCGAAGCCGGACCGGTCCGCGAGCACGGCCTGCGCGGTGATGGCGTCGATGACGTCCAGGTCGTGCGCGGGGCCGGGCGACTGAGCGTTCAGGTAAATCGAGAATCGCATAAACGTTTCCCTCGGTGATAGGACGAGCGCGTTGAATTGATCCGCGCCGCACCAGGCCAGCCTGTTGGCACCTCAAATTCAACAGCGCGCTTCGCATACGGGCAACAGGAAAGCGTGTGCAGTTCTGCACAATTGATTTCGCCGTGTATTTCTGCACACACGCTTGCCGGCCGAGAAGCACCCGCCTCATGCTGGCTGCAGCAAGGCAATATCAGACGGACGGAGGACGATATGAGCGCGTGGAAAAATTCGGCGTTCGTGGATTGCATGTCGATGTCAGCCCCGGTCAACCTGGCCGGCTACGGCGTCGCACCCGATCATTTCCGTTCCCTGGCCGCGTCGCTCCCGACCGGCGTCGCCGTGATTACCACGGCGGGCGCGGACGATGAGCCGCTTGGCATGACCTGCGGAACCCTCTGCTCGCTCTCGTGCGAGCCGCCCCTGCTGCTGGCCTGCGTCGGGCTGGGCTCACGGACGCTGACCGCCCTGTGGGCCCGCAAGTCGTTCGTGGTCAACGTCCTGGCGGCCGACGCCGAGCGCCTCGCGTCGCGTTTTGCGGGTCAGGTGCGCGATAAGTTCGCCGGAGTCGAGTGGGCCACCGGCAAGCACGGCCTGCCCGTGCTGCTCGAAGGCATCGTCGCGCACGCGGAATGCGAGCTCTACCAGGTGGTCGACGCCGGCGATCACGCCATCGTGATGGGCCTTATCCTCGACGGCGCGCATCGGCTCGACGTCAGCCCGCTGATGTATTTCAGGCGCGCCTATTCCGGTTTTCCCGTCGGTTAACCGGACGAGCCGGATTTCCTTTTCAGCCGCTCGATATCGAGGATCACTACGGTCTTCTGCTCAAGCCGCACGATGGACCTGGCCGCGAGCTCGGAGAGGGCCTTGTTGACGCTCTCCCGCGACGCGCCGATGTGCTGCGCGAGCTGCTCCTGTGTGAGGTCGTGATGCACGCGCACCCCGTCTGGCACAGGGTCGCCGAACCGCTCCGCCATATCGATCAGGGTCCGGGCCACCCGCCGCGGCACGTCGCCGAACAGCAGGTTCTCAAGCGTGTCGTTAACCCGGCGTAGCCGCCTGGCGAGCAGCCGCAGGAAGTGCCACGCCGCCTCGGGCTCCGCCGCAAGCCACTCCTTCATGGCCGACGCGGTGAACTCCGCGATCTCCACGTCCGTGATCGCGGTCGCGGTGGCCTTCCTCGGTGCGGGATCGAAGAGCGTCAGCTCACCGAACAGGTCACCGGGACCGAGCAGCGTGAGCAGGTTCTCCCTTCCCGGGTCGGCTGGCCGGGTCATCCGCACCTTCCCGTGCAGGATCACGTACATCGACGCGCCCGGCTCGCCCTGGCGGAAGATCACGTCGCCGCGCGGGATGTCGCTGCACTCCGCGACTGCGTATAGCCGCTCCGCCGCGTCGGCGGGCAGTCCCTGGAACAGCACTGTTCCGGCGAGAACCTTGTCCATGAAAACTCCAGACCCATACCTGTTTCTCTCGGGCATCATGCACCTGACCTGGCAGACTTGGCCAGGCACGACTGCACGAAATCGCTCTGGCTGAGTGAGTAAGCCGCTCCCGTTCGGGATTCGCTGCTTTGATCTTGATGTTCGTGCGCGAAGCACGAACCGGGGCGGGCCATGTCAGGCGCTTTCCCGCACCGCCCGCCCCGGCGCCTCACTCAGTCACCCAGATACGCCTGCAGGACCCTCGGGTCGGCCTGTACCTGCGCCGGGGAGCCGGCCACGATGGGGGCGCCCTGGTTCAGCACGATGATCGGGTCGCAGACGCGCATCACGAAGTTCATGTCGTGCTCCACGATCAGGAATGTCACGCCCCGGTCGTGCCGGTCGCGGATGTGCCGCTCCATTGTCTCGATCATCACCGGGTTGACGCCGGCCGTCGGCTCGTCGAGCATGACCAGCCGGGGGTCGGAGATCAGGGCCGCGGCGAAGTCGAGGAGCTTGCGCTGCCCGTAGGACAGGGCCGACGCCTTCTTCCCCGCGTGCTCGGCGAGGTTGAACTCGCTGAGCATGTCCATGGCCTGCTCGCGGTCCCGGTCCGTGACGCGGCGGCCGAACAGGGCACGGACGTCCCGGCGCGCCGCCACCACCAGATTCTCGAGGACGGTCAACTCGGGGAACACCCGGGCCTGCTGGAATGTCCTGGTCAGGCCCGCCTGGTACATCCGGCGGGGGTCCGGCCGCGGGTGCCGCGTGCCGGCGAAGCGGACCTCGCCCGAGGTCGCGGCGAGGTACCCGGTGATGATGTTGAACGCCGTTGTCTTGCCGGACCCGTTGGGACCGATCAGGCCGGTGATGGTGTGCGGTGCCACCGCGATCGAGCACTCCCTGACGGCGTGCACTCCGCCGAAGCTGCGGTGCAGGCCGCGCACGTCGAGCAGCGGCGGGTGCGGCGCATGCCGGCCGGCCGGGGTTTCGCTCACCGGGCCGCTCCAGCGGGTGCGGGTTGCTGCGGGTCGGGTGCGGTCGCGGACGCGACGGATGCCTTGGCCCGACGGCTCCTGATCCACTCGCCGAGCGACGGGACGACGCCGCGCGGCAGCAGCAGGATCACGACGAGGAAGATCGCCGCGTACGAGACCAGGTACAGGTCGCTCGCGCCGAGACGGAACGCGAAGTACTGCTGCGCGGGAACCACGATGAGCGCGCCGATCGTCGGCCCCCACAGGGTGCCCTTGCCGCCGAGGAATGCGGTCAGCGCGGTGCCGACCATGACGAGCGGGTCGATCGCGTACTGCGGCTCGATGAACGTCAGGTAGTAGGCCCAGACGCCGCCCGCCATCGCGGTGATCGCGACGGAGACCGCGAAGGCGCCGATCTTCAGCGGCTGGGTCGGCACGCCGAGGCCGCGGGCCTTCTCCTCGTCCTCGCGTAGCGCCGTGAGCGACAGCCCGAGCCGCGACCGGCGCACCGTCTCGAAGATCACGACGCACAGCGCGAGCAGGATCAGCATCGCCCAGTAGAACGGCCGCTCGAACCAGGACGCGGGGAACGGCGGCGCGGCGACCGCAAGCCCTTGCGAGCCGCCGGTGAGGCCGGTCAGGTTGAACGCGAGCGTCTGCACCATGAACAGCAGCGTGATCGTGACGATCGCGAACGTCACGTGCCTGGTGCGGAGGATCAGCCAGCCGATGGGCAGCGCTGCCACGCCGACGGCAAGCCCGATCGGGATCGTTAGCACGAAGGGGCCGTAGCCGCCGAGTGATGCCGCGCTCGGCCCGGTCCACAGCGCGAGCGAGTAGGCGCCGATGCCGAAGAACGCCGCGTGGGCCAGCGAGATGTAGCCGGTGTAGCCCGCCAGGAGGTTCCACGACGAGGCGAGCACCGCGTACAGGAGGCCGAGCACGGCCAGGTTCAGCTGCCACGACGTTGTCATCACGAACGGCAGGCAGGCGAACAGCGCGAGCGGGATGACAACCCGGACGAGCCACGAGTCCGCGCGCGGTGCGAGCCGTTTCATAGCGCACCTCGTTCCACCACGCCGAAGATGCCCTGCGGCCGCACCAGCAGCACGACCATGAGCACGACGAGGAAGGTGAACGGCGCCCAGACCGGGCTGACCGTGGCCGCGACCACCGCCTCGGCCACACCGAGGGCGAGAGAGCCGACGACCGCGCCGATGACGCTGCCGAGGCCGCCGAGCACGATGATGGACAGCAGCCGGGACACCAGGTCGTAGGAGCTGTTCGCGTTGAACGGGTAGATGAGCCCGAACACCGCGCCCGACGCCCCGGCCAGGGAGATGCCCAGGCCCATCCCGAGCGCGCCGATCCGTTCCGTGTCCACCCCGAGGAGCCGGGCGGACGTCGGGTTCTGCACCGTCGCCCGGACAGCCCGGCCGAAGCCGGTCTTGTTCAGCACCAGCCACAGGGCGCCGAGCAGTACCACCGCGAGCGCGAAAGCGAGCACCCGCACCACGGAAAGCGTGTAGCCGCCGACGGTCCACGAGGAGTTCGCGTACGAGGTGGTGATGGAGCGGTATTCGCTCGAGTACACCAGGTCGAGGATGCCCTCGATGCCGACCGCGAGCGCGAACATGATCAGCAGGGTCTGCTCGAAGCCTGCCTCCGTCCTGTTCCGCTTCACCGGGCGGATAAAGGCAAGCTGGATTCCCACGCCGACCGCGAACATGACCGGTATGACGATTACCAGCGTCAGGAACGGGTCGATGCCCAGCTTCTGGTGCACGGTGTAGGACAGGTAGGCCGACAGGATCACCAGCATGCCCTGCGCCACGTTCACCACTCGCATAACGCCGAACACCAGCGTCTGGCCGGTTGACATCAGTGCGTACACCCCGCCGGTGAGGATGCCGAGAATGAGTGCTTGCAGGAAGGTGTGCACCGATTACCCTCCCCAGGCCGGCTTGGCGATCTCCGGCGCGTGCGCGGCGTCCGCCGCGGGGTAGACCGGGACGAGCTCGTGATTGATCCACTGGAGTAGCAGGCCCGAGGTGCCGTTGGTGGCGCCGTCGGCGTCCCAGGACAGGCTGCCCTCGATCGTGTCGAATGTCCCCGCGTGCAGTGTTGCGATGATCGTGGCGTTGTCGACCTTGCCGGTCTTCTGCGCGACCTCCTGAACGAGCTGGCCACACGCGTACGCCTCGGCCGACGTCGAGTCGATCTGTCCGGCCGTCCCGCCGTAGGCGGCGAGGTATGCCTTGATGAAGTCCGCGTTGCCCGGACGGCTCGCCATCGGCGTCCAGTCGTTGGCAGTGAAGATGCCGTCGACGTTGCCCATGCCGACCTGGGCGGGGAAGTTCACCGGGTCGGAGGCGTCGTTGGGCATGAACAGGATCTTCGGGCTGAGCTTCTGCTGCACGAAGTCCTTGACGGTCTCATATCCGTCCTCGCCCTGCGTGCCGTCGACCACCAGGTCGGGTTTGGCGGCGACGACCCGCGCGACGACCGGGCCGAGGTCGGCCTGCTCCGACGGGTAGGTCTGGTCGAGCACGGTCTTGACCCCGGCTGCCTGGAGCTTTTGCCGGACCAGTTCCACCACTGGGGCGGCGAACGGGTTGTCGACGCTGGAGTAGGCGGCGGTCTGCGGCCGCTGGCCTGGTGGGAGGGACAAGATGTAGTCGGCGAATGAGACGCCGAGGTCGAGCACCGGGGCCGGCTGCGCGAGGAACAGGTTGTGCAGGTGGAGCGCGAACACTGTGGGCGCTCCCCCGGCCGGCTCGATGAACGCGTAGCCGTAGCGCGCCGCGACGCGCGCCGCCGGGACGGTCAGCAGCGAGGAGACGGGGCCGAACACCAGGTCGACGTGGTCCTGGTTGATCAGGGACTCGTAGTTGGTGACCACCTGGGTGGCACTCGTGGTGTCGTCGACGATCTTGAGCTGGACCTGGCGGCCGAGGATGCCGCCTGACTTGTTGACCTGGCTTGCCCAGAGCTCGTAGCCCTTCTCCGCGGCCTTGCCGGTGTCGCCGAAGTCGCCGGTCAGGGAGAGGGAGATGCCGATGACAAGTGGCGCCTTGGTGCCCGCCTGCGTGCCTGCGCCGCCGGTGGCCCCGGTGCCGCCGGTGCCGCCGGCGTGGCCCGGTGCGGAGCAGGCGGCCGCGCCCGCCACGAGCGCCGCGGCCGCGAGTAGCGCGGGCAGCGTCCTCTTCGACGCAATGCGTCTGCGCATGCTGTGCCTCCAGTACATAACGAAGAATGGCAGCTAGTGCCTTGTTACGCTCACTCACAATTTCGGCCCAGGCAAGGCGGTGTTAAAAATTCCACAACGGTAAGCCGAGGGCGTTGGCGTGTTGAAAATTCCACACGCGCCCGCCCGCCCAGCAAACCGGCGGGATCTTGACTCCCTTGCTCAGCCTGGCCTAACATCAGCGCAATCGTTTGCTTCGACCCCGCGCGGAGGAGCCGTCATGACAGCGCCAGAAACCGCTGAGCATAACTCGCCGCCACTGCTATCGCTGAGCGATGTCGTGGCCGGATATGGCGCGGGGGATATCCTGAAAGGCGTATCACTGAAAGTCAGGCAAGGCCAGGTGACCTGCCTGATAGGACCGAATGGCGCGGGAAAATCGACCGTGCTCAAATGCGTGAGCGGCCTGCTGCGGCCGCGCGCCGGCTCCGTCTCGTTCGGTGGGAAGGACATCACCAGCGCCTCGCCTCGCGCCACGCTCGCCCTCGGCCTGGTGCACGTCCCGCAGGACCGCAGCCTCTTCCCGCACATGACCGTGTGGGACAACCTCCTCATGGGCGGCTACAGCACCCGCGACCACAGCGTGATCAGGCCCAGGATCGAGGAGGCCGCCGACCTGTTCCCCATCCTCGGGCAGCGCAGGCACGCGCACGCCGGCTCGCTGTCCGGCGGCGAGCAGAAACAGGTCGAGATCGCCCGCACGCTGCTGCTCAACCCGCGGCTTATCATGCTCGACGAACCGTCAATCGGACTCGACCCCAAGTCGCGCAGGCTCGTCTTCGACGCGATCGGCACCCTCGCCGCGTCGGGCCGCACCGTGCTGCTCGTCGAGCAGAACGCCCGCTCGGGCCTGGCCGCGTCGCAGGTCGGCGCGGTGCTCGAATCCGGGATGGTCCGGCTGGTACGGGCAGCCAGTGCGCTCCTCGCCGACCCTGAGGTCGCGCGGCTCTACCTGGGCGCGCACGCCCAGGCAATTGAGGCGAAGTAACACTGGGTGTCCGGTGAGCCTGCCTGGCTGTTCGGCCTGGCAATGCTGTATCCGCCGTTAGCGTAGGCCCCAGCCAAGATCAGGTCGCTGCGCAAACCCGCAGGTCACACACGCGCGGGTTTAGGTCGCTCTCGGACACGAACCCTTTGGGCATGGCCCGATTCCGCCAGTCTCGCATTCCTGCATCTTGCATCAGGGCTGTCAAACTGACCCGGCAGCCTGGCGGCCGAAGCGAGCGAGGACGGTCCCGTCGGACATGGCGGCGATGAGCATCCCTTTCACCTTCTCCTTGGTCTCTGTCATGGGCAGGTCGATGAAGCATTCGCACTTCGTCAGGTCTCGGTTGTCCATGACGCACAGCAGGATGCCGGCGACCTGGACGCCGCCTGCAACCACGACCATCTTGGCGTCGATGGGGAGCGGCCGTTTGGCCTGTCAGGCGCGGTCGTGCAGGGTGACTTGGTAGCCGTCGGGGTCGGCGAAGGTGAATGTGTGGCCGAAGGGGCCGTCGATCGGGGCGGAGACGATGGTGTGACCATCGGCGACGAGCGCATCGTGAATGGCCTGGACGTCTGTGGCGTGGAGCCAGATCGCGGCACCGATACCGGGCTGGGCAACGGATGCGAGTGCCGTGCCGGGGACGACGTCGCGCAGTGCGAACGCGATCGGCTTCGTCTCGAAGACGACGGCGTGCGGAGGTCCGGCCTGCGAGCGGACGAGGCCGAGGTACTGCTCGTAGAACGCCTGCGAAGTGTCGAGGTCGCGCGTTTGGAGCGAGATGAAGTCGGGGCCGGTGGCGGGCATGATGATGCTCCTTCCCTTTCGTGTCAGTTTTCTGACACAGGCAATCTATGTCAGAATACTGACATGAGTCAAGACGGTGCCGGCGTCGACCTGGAGACGTCACTGGGCTACCTGCTGAAAGAGGCGTCGAGCGCGCTGCGTGCGGCCATGGAGGAGGTGCTGCGGCCGCTCGGGATGAGCGTGACGCACTACTCCTGCCTCGAGCTGCTGGCCCAGCGACCGGGCTTGTCGAACTCCGAGCTCGCGCGGGGCGCCTTCGTGACCCGGCAGACGATGAACGTGCTGCTCCAGGCCCTGGAACGAGACGGCTACGTGACTAGGCCCGCGGAGGCACCCGTCGGGAAGGTTCTTCCCACGCGGCTCACGCCTCGCGGCCGACGCAGCCTCGAGAAGGCGACCGTAGCGGTCCGGTCCGTCGAGGTCAGAATGCTGGCCGGCCTGACCGAGACCGAGCAGTCAGACGCGTTCCGGATCCTGCAGAGCATGACCCGTTCCCTGCGCGATGGCAACGACGGCGCGTAGCCCGTTCCCCGGCGCACGTCTCATCGCGCCCGGACAGGAGTGCAGCCGGGCACGGATGATGCGCACCGGGGGCACCCGCCCGGCCGCTACCTCACCCGCGAACTCCCCAGCGGCCTGCGCCTGCAACGAGTCATCACCAGCAGTGCCGGATGCTACCGGTTCAGCCACTCGACCCGTAGGCACCTGGCCAGAGCGGATGCACCCCGCAGGCCGGCCGCCTCGCGGTCGGCCACCAGTTCTGCGGTCCAGCGCCGTCGGGAGGCGGCTGACGACACGGCTGGCTCAGCAAGCACAGACGTGAGCATTCCGTGCTGGTCAGCCGTCCGCATGCAGTTTCCCGCGGTAGCCCGCGCCGGAGCGAGCACCCCTCATGGTGCCACCCAAAATACTCATAGAGATACTGAGAGTAATTGCCTGCTGGCAGCCGCCGCAACGGTGGGAGACTCCCGCCGAATGCGCACCTGGCGGCCGCCCGGCCAGACGCGAACTGCTCGCTGGAACCACGGCCTTGGGGGCAGCACCCTTCGGGCACCAACCGGGAGCAGTTCGCTTCAACTCGGTCACAGCAACGCCGCGTTGACTCAGGGCAACGCGCCCAGCGGGGAGGACGTTCTGCTAGTCGACGCTGACTCCGCCTTCCGGTCGTTTAGGTCCGCGCTCAAGATCACGATCGGCGCGGGCGGACATGCCTTGCGGCCGATGATGTGGATGTTCGTCGCGATCCTGGTGACTTTCCTTGTCACCAGAACCGTGACTCGGCTGATTCGCTCAGGGAGCGGCGCTGGCGCCGGACTTGGCGACCTCCAGGTCGCGGGCGTTCATGTCCACCACCAGGTGTTCGGGATATTGATCATCATCGCCACCGGGATCGTCCTGGTGTCCGCCACACCCAAGGGAACAGCGCTCGATGTCGCCGCCGCGATCTTCGGGATAGGGGTCAGCCTCTCGCTCGACGAGTTCGCCCTGTGGCTGCACTTGCAGGACGTCTACTGGACCGAGGACGGGCGAAAATCGGTCGATGCCATCTTCTGCGTGCTGGCGGTAACCGGAGCGCTGATCGGCGGCGCCGACTTCCTTTCCGGCCGCGTCGGCACGGCAACATGGTGGTCGTCCGCCTCCCTTCTCGCCGTCAATCTCCTCCTTAGCGTGATATGCCTGCTCAAAGGCAAAGTCCCAACCGGCGTCGTCGGCACCGTCATCGGCGTCATCGCCTTCGCAGGGGCAGTGAGACTGGCCAAACCGGGGTCGTGGTGGGCGAGGCACCGCTACGCTCACCGACCTCAACGAGCGGCACGCGCCGCACATCGCTACGGCCCGCGCTACCAGCGGCGCTGGAACCGGCTGCGCGACTTCGTCGGAGGCGCTCCTTCCCGAGAACGCCCGCTCTAGGAGGCAAGATCGCCGCTGGCAACGGCGTTGTGCGCTTGGCCAGACTGGCAAGTCGGTGCTGCTGCCACCGGTCACCGCCGATTGCGAAACTCCTGGTCAGCGCTATTCCGTAATCCTGCCTGATCGGTAGGCCCGGCCGGGACGTTCGGTAACGGCCAAACCGCGCCGGCGGAAACAAGCGATCTCATATCCGGTCTACGGAGCTGATGGCCCAGGTGCGCCTCATCCTGACCATCCGCAGGTGCGCGTGATACGGGCCGTACCTGACCCGGTAGAGGGTCATCACCACCCCGGACGGGACCGCCCCGATGGAAAACCGGGTCACCGGCCCGCCCGTGCCGTCCAGCATCTGAGCGAGCCGCAGGAACGAGGCCAGCGTCAGCGGGCGGCCGTCCGGCCCTGTCGCACCGGGGGCGAGGTAGCCGAACGCCTTCCGGTAGTTCCTGGTCACGATGGCCTGGTAGTAGCCCGTCACGACCGCGACCACCGATCGCATGGCGGCCGGTGACGACGGGGCGGGCGTGGCACCAGCCACGGTGGACGTCACGGGTGCCGGCTGGGTGGGAGACCGCGCTGGCGTGGCGGCGGTGCTGCCAGTGCACGCGCCGAGAGTTGCCGCACCGGTCCAGGATCGCCTCGGCGCCGACATACGCCTCCAGGCAACCGAAAGATCCGCACCGGCAGCGCCTGCCGCCCGCCACGATCGTGGTGTGTCCCCACTCGGTCGCGCTTGAGGTCGCCTCCTGGCAGGTAGTGCCGCCGGAGATGAGCGACGCGCCGACCCCGGATCCGACCAGGACCACCACGGCGTTTTCCGCGCCCCGGGCCGCGCCGAACCACAACTCGGCCTGGCCCATGTTCTTGGCGCAGTTCTCGAATCGCAGCGGCAGGCCAGTGTGCACCCGCACCAGCCGCTCAAGCGGTACCGCGTCCCAGCCATAGGTCTGGCCATGCACGAGAACTTCGGGGCCTTGCTCGACGAGCCCAGGCACCCCGACTCCGACACCGAGGACCGCGGCGGGGTCTACTCCTCCGTCGGTGAGTACCGCGTTCAGCCCGGACACGATGCCCTGCACGACGGTGTCCACGTCATGCTCGGCGGGGTTGAGCGGGTACTCCGCCTTCGCCCGCGGCGTCATCGCCAGGTCGAATAGCTCCACCCTGATGCGGGTCTCGCCAACATCGACACCGATCGCGTACCGGTGATTCGGGTTGATGTCGAGCAGCATGCGCGGACGGCCGCCGTCGGATCCCTCAGATCCAACCTCGATGACGATGCCGTCGTCGATCAGCTCGCGGACGACATTAGTGACGGAAGTGGTACTCAGCCCGGTCGCGGCACTGAGATCCTGGCGGCTGCCGGGACGGCTGAAGTACAGCGACCAGAGAACTGCTGCCCTGTTCTCTCGCCGGAGATCCAGCATCGTACCGCGACGCCGCCGCAGCATCGCCACCCCCAATTCGAAACTTGTAACAAGCTTCACTATAAAGGAAGCCGTTAATGTAGCATCCGCTGGTTTACGGACCCCTGTCATACGAGCCGACGCCGCCTTCTTGGACAGCGTGGGCACGGGGGCGACCGTGAACCTGCGGCACTTCGCCGCTGTCAGGTGTCGTAGTCGTAACCGTCCCAGGGCGCGTAGTAGCAGATGAAGTCGCCGGGCTCGATGCTGGAAGGCGCTGAAGAACGGGTAGAAGGCGGCGGGCGTGCTTTTATCGGTGGTCGGGATCAGGGTGCAGCCCGCTCCGAAACTCCCGCTGGCCAACACTCCGGGTTGATGGCGGCTGTCGGCGGGCTCGCGAATGAGCACGCAGCAGGCCGTCAACTACGCGGCCGCCGATGGCGCCGGTTTGCTGGCTGGTAAGTAATTTTCATGACTTCACGGTCTCTTTCAAGTCCCTGACCTGGCCCTAAGGTTGGGGTTCCTGGCACTTTATGGCTTTCGGACCTGCTGTCGCCCTAGCGTCCCGAATGTTCGATATCGAACGGAAGATTCGCGAAGGGAGACGCGTCCGGTGTCTCGGATAAACAGGGCGGCTGGTCTGGCCGCAGCCGGGCTGCTCGCGGCCGGGCTGCTCGTAACCGGGTCGGGCGGCGCACGTGCGGCGACCACCCAGCTTTGCCAGTCGCAAACGGCGGCCGTGGGCGGCGGCGTATACACCGTGCAGAACAACGAGTGGGGCTCCAGCGCGCCGGAGTGCATCACGACCGACGGCAACGCCGACTTCACGGTCGCCAACTCGTCCATCAGCAACGCCACCAACGGGGCACCCGGCGGCTACCCGTCCATCTACCAGGGCTGCCACTGGGGCAACTGCACGTCGGGCGGCCTGTCGGGTAACCCGGTCCAGGCTTCGGCCATCACCGCAGGCAAGGTCACCACGAGCTGGAGCACCACGCAGCCCGGCGGCAGCAACGCCTACGACGTCGCCTACGACATCTGGTTCAACCAGACACCGACGACGTCCGGCCAGCCCAACGGTACCGAGCTGATGATCTGGCTGAACCACAACGGCCCGGTGCAGCCGTTCGGCTCGCAGGTCGCCACCGGCACCGCCATCGGCGGCCGCGGCTACAACGTCTGGTTCGGCACCCAGGGGTGGAACACCGTCTCTTACACCATGACGACCCCGACCACCTCGGTGAGCGGTCTCGACCTCGCGCCGCTGGTGCAGGACGCGATCAGCCGCGGCTACATCCAGCCGTCCTGGTGGCTGATCGACATCGAGGCCGGCTTCGAGCTGTGGCAGGGCGGGGCGGGTCTCGCGACCAACTCGTTCTCGGTGAACGTCGGCGGCTCCAACCCGACTCCGGCGGCCTGCACCGCGGCCTACTCGGTGGTGAACTCCTGGAGCGGCGGCTTCCAGGCCCAGGTCGTGGTGAAGGACACCGGAAGCAGCCCGAAGAACGGCTGGAAGCTCGCCTGGAACTTCCCGGGCAACCAGCAGATCACCAGCTTGTGGAACGGCGTCTACACGCAGTCAGGACAAGCGGTCACGGTGACCAACCAGCCATACAACGGCACGATCCCCGCTGGTGGCTCACTCACCGTGGGATTCACGGCCAACGTCACCGGGACTAACAACGCCCCGGCGAGCATCACCTGCTCCTGACCCCGCCGTATGACCAGGGCGCACGGTTACGGCGGCTGGGCTGCCGTAACCGTGCGCCCATGTGCATGACTTGGATGATCCCGAACGGGTTCGGCTTACTCCTATCCGCACCCGCGCTGCGCACGGCCGCGCTGTTCTATGTCGTGCGCTTGGCGGCGGCCAGCCGCTCGTTTTCCGCGATCGCCCGCGCCTGCTGCTGCCGTACCCGCTCGGGGACCACGTTCTCCCGCGGCGCGGTCGGCACGAAGTCGAGCCGATCGACGCCAAGCCCGCGCAGAAGTGCCTGCTCCACCAGGGAAAAGTCATCCGCGTGCGGCCGGCTGAAGTTCATCGGCTGGCGCAGTGCCAACGGCGGGTTCGTGATGATCCGGCCGACACCGAGGACGTTCTGCGACGTGGCGTGCAGCGTGTACGGATGCAGCAGCACCACATCACCGGCCTCGCCGGTCATCTCCACGAAGTCGTGACACTGCGCGATCAACTCGGCGTAATCGAAATCCTCTTGCAGGACTCCCTCGGGGTGCTCGGCGAGGAAGCGAGCGACCACCGGCACCGAATCGGCCGCCACGAACGTGCCCCCGCCCTTGTGCAGCATGTCCGTCCACAGCACGAAGGTCAGCAGCGCCTGCTCTGCCGAATCCAGGAAATGCCGGAAGAAATCACCGTCCTTGTGCCATCCTCCGACCGCCGGCGACGGCGGCTGCCACGGCCGGTCGTCACCCACCCCGAGATTGGCGATGAAACCGTCGCCCCACTGCCACGGCAGCGTTACCCGGCTCTCGCCGCCGACCAGGTCCATGGCCGCGCCCAAGGCGGCAGGCGCGAACGTCCGGGCGTCCACATGCGAACGTGACGATAGATGGATCCGCTTTTCTGCCCAGCTCGCCGGATCATGACGGTCATAACCGAAGCGGAGCCACGCATTGTCCAGCCACTGCTCCGCGTCGGCAGGGTCGAAGGCACCCCGCACCGTCACGAAACCTCGCTCCAGAAAATGCTCGACCTGTTCGCCGGTCAGGTGCCTGCAGTTCCTCGGCACGCGATCTCCTCCCAGCCATGACTTTTCATCATTATGGTCCGCCGTCTAGGGCGGGCCGACGTGAACAGACTGCGTGCGGGGACCAGCGAAGCCACCTTCCGTTCGGGACAATATCTTTCTATCCCGAACGGAGACACGTCGCTGGAACGTCGGGACCATCTCGACGACTCTGGACGTACTTGACGGTTTGGTTCACGACTTGGCGCCGCCGGTTCTGGAGGACCGTGGTCCGGGATTACCGGCCGTCTCGGGACTGGTCAACAGGTGCGGTTCTGGGTAGCCAAGAGGGCACAGGCCCGTTGTAAGCGAGCTGTGAGACCCAACCAATAGCCAGCCGTCACCCTGGAGATGCCGCCCGAGCCTGAGCGTGACTGGACTCGCGTTCACTGGCTGTCCCCAGCAGCGGGTCCCCAGCTCACCGGGTGACACTTTGGAGGTTTCGGTTATGGCCACCGCACTCATCGGCACTGGAGGGCTCGGATCCGTCATCGCCCGCCAGCTCGCCTCAGGCGGCGAGAACTTGCGGCTCTACAACGCCGACAGAAAGACGGCTCGAACACTGGCTGCACAGATCGGCCCCGCTGCGGTCGTCGCCGCCGACAACCGCGACGCGTTGCAGGGCGCCGATGCCGTCGTGCTGGCGCTGCGGTTTACCGTGCTGAAGGGCGTCATAGAGGAGATCGCCGGCGCGCTGGCCGACAAGGTCGTGGTCGTTCCGAGCAACCCGGTCACCATCGACGCGCAAGGTAACCTCGCGCGTGTCCTGCCGAAAGGGCAATCCTCCGGGAAGGTTGTGACCGGGTGGTTGCCGGCTGGGGCGGGCCTGGCCATGGCCTTCGGGACCATGCGGGCCGATCTCTTGGAGTCCGCTGGCCGCCGGCCGCTGAAGCCGGCGGTCCTGTTCTACGTGACCGACGACGACCGCGCTGGCCAGGAGGTCCAGCGGCTGATCCAGACGGCCGACTTCGAGCCGGTGAAGGCCGGCGGGATCGAGCAGTCGGGGCGGCTCGAGGTGGGCGGCGACCTTCACGATCTCGTCGTCGGCAGCACAGAGGCGCGGTCCCTGATCGGTGAGGCCTGAGTCTGGCTGCATCTACTCAGGGCTTGCTGCGGTTGATAGCGGAAGGATGCCACGTCGCCGTCTGGCCGCTGACCTGGCTGGGCACCGGTCAGAGCAGGGGGGAGGCCATTCCGATCGCGTTGTCGACCAGCCGGGCTCGGAACGGCCAGTCCTCGACGGTCTCGGCCTTGACGATGGTCGACTGGGAGAGGTAGCCGAGCTGGCGGTCACGGATCGTCGCGGTGACGCCGGGGTCGATCACGAGCAGGTTGTTTTCGAAGTTGAGTTCCAGGCTGCGCCGGTCCATGTTCGCCGAGCCGACCAGGGTGATCCGGGCGTCGACGGTGATCGACTTGGTGTGCAGCAGGCCCAGCGGGTACTCGAACAGGCGCACGCCGCACCGCAGCATGTCCGGGTAGGCGCTCCGGCAGGCGGCCGCGACGAGCCGGGAGTCGTTGCGGGCGGGCACGACGAGGGTCGTCTCCACGCCGCGGCGCGGCGCGGCGCACACGGCCCTGAGTAGTGCCTGGTCGGGCACGAAGTACGGCGTGGTGATGATCAGCTCGTGCTCGGCGGCGTACAGGGCGCTGACGAAGGAGTCGGACATCGTGTTGCCGGGCGTGGTCGGCCCCGTGCCGAACATCTGCGCGACCACGCCGTCGTCGTACCGCTGTGGCTCGGGTGCCGCCGCGGGCAGCGCGTAGAGGTCCTCGCCGGTCTCGGCGATCCAGGTGCCAAGGAACAGGTGCTGCGCCTGCCGCACGACCGGCCCCTCGCAGCGCAACAGGACGTCGATCCAGGGCGCGTACCTCGCCTTGACCCGGAACTGCGGGTCGGCGCAGTTCTGGCTCCCGCAGAACGCGATCCGGTTGTCGATGACGACCAGCTTGCGGTGGTTGCGCAGGTCGACCCGGCCGACCGCGGCGTGGCCCAGGCGCGGGATGTCCTGCAGGGCGGCGAGCAGATGGGCGCCGGCCTCGCGCAGCTGGCGCCAGCGGGGGCCGCGGACGAAGTCGCGCGACCCGAGCGCGTCGACCATGACCCGGCAGGCCACGCCCCGCCGTGCCGCGGCGCTGATCGCGTCGGCGACCCGGCCGCCGTTGCCGTCATCGAGCCAGATGTAGAAGCTCACGTGGACATGCTCGGTCGCGGCCTCGATCGCCTCGATCAGCGCCTTCATCGCAAGGTCGCTGTCGAGTGCCGGCTCGGCCGGGGACGCAGCCGGATCGCCAAGCAGCACGACGCGGTTGCCCGGCGTCGGGCCGAAGCCGTTGATCGAGCGGCACAGCTCCGAGACGGCCGCGGCGACCGGGTCGCCCGGCTCGGCGCCCGCCGAGCCGGGCGCGGCCAGGCGCCGCTCAGCCTCGTGCAGCCGGCGGACCCGCTCGCGGCCGATGCTGGTCTCGCCGAGGAGCAGATAGGCCACCACCCCGATGACCGGCAGGCACATGACCACCGCGACCCAGGCCACCCGCGAGGCCGGCGTGCGGTTCGGCCGGGTGACCGCGCGAAGCACGGTCAGCAGGTGGATGGCGAACACGCTGACCGCGACGATCGCCACAACCAGATCAGCGGACGCACCCGTCATCACGGCTCCTTATCCTCAGCGCTCGACACGCAGAACGTACCGTTCGATGCACTATCCACGCAGAAGGCCTGGCCACGCAGGCTCCCGAGGTCGCGATGGGTCTCAGCGACGACGGCAAGGTAGCCGCGTAGCAGGATCGGCCGGGCAGACGTCGTCATACGCGCTGGGCGTGAACGCCGGTGTCTGCGCCGCGGATGACCATCATGAGGAGCTCGTACGAACCGACCAGGGCGACGCGGGCGACCGGGCTGAAACTGCTCCCGGAGTGATTCCAGCGGCCATCATGGGATGACGGGCACAGGGACTCCAGTGACTACGGGGCGTAGTAGCTCCGATAATCACCGGCCCGGTGCCTGCCCGCATATCGACTGCAGTCGCGTCACCTGGCGGAACAAAGGAGTTGCCGTGTCCGGGCATGTCGCGCAATCGCCGCGCTTCCGCCGCCTCGCCGCCGCGGCGACGCTGCTGGCCGGGGCCGCCGTCCTGCTGGCCGCCACCGTGGCCGAAGGGCCGGGCGCCCACGCCGCCGCCAAGGCCTCCGCGCCGCCCCTGGCCTGGGGCGTGGTCCAGCGGATTCCCGGCCTGGACGCGATCGCGGCCCGGGGGAACTTGAACTGCCCGGCCGACGGCAACTATTGCGGCGGGATCGAACTCAGAGCCCTGTCGTGTCCCGCGCCCGGCGACTGCACCGCGGGGGGCGAATTCACGGGCCAGGGCCTCAACGACGGCACGGTGGGCGAGGGATGGGTGGCGACCGAGTCGGGCGGCACATGGACGGCACCGAAGATCGTCGAGCTCGGCCAGGGGGGCTTTCCGAGCTACGTGGGGGTCAGCGCGATCTCGTGCGCCTCGCCGGGCAACTGCGCCGCCGTCGGCTACGACTCCGAGGAGGTCGAGGTCAACGGCTACGTGGACACCTACGGCGCCTTCTACCTCAACGAGGTGAACGGCAGGTGGAGCGCGCCCCGGCAGATCCCGGGCACCGACGCGCTCAACCAGGGGAATTACGCCAATGCCACCTCGGTGTCTTGCAGCGCTGCGGGCGACTGCGCGGTCACTGGGAACGTCAACGGCTCGCAGGAGTTCGTCGACACCGAGACCAAGGGCGTCTGGGGCACCGCGGTACTGGTGCCCGGGTCCAAGTACGAGGGCTCGACCTCCCCGGTGATCTCGTGCCCGAAGCCGGGTGACTGCGTCTTCGCGGGCAGCGACGTCTCCGCGGCGAATACCTCGGTGACCGCTGTCGCCACGGAGACCGACGGGGTCTGGGGCGACGTGGCGACGCTGCCCGGCTACGCCGCCGCGGGCGGCGCGGTCACCTCGCTGTCCTGCCCCGCAGTCGGCGACTGCTCGGCTGGCGGCTGGACGAACTCGGGCAAGCACACGGTCCCGTTCGTCGCCAGCGAGTCCGGCGGCACGTGGACATCGAGCGTGGTCGGCGGCTTCGCCAAGCTCAGCCCGGCGTCGGTCGACACCGGCAGCGTCACGGCGATCTCGTGTGCCACCCCGGGCAACTGCTCCGCGGGCGGCAGCTACCGGCCGTCGGCGCCGGAGCAGAACGTGTTCTTCGTCAGCGAGGTTGGCGGCAAGTGGCAGACGGCCCAGCCGGTCGCGGGCATGGCCAAGACGGAGCGGGGCATCGGGGTGGCGTCGATCTCGTGCCCGGCCGCCGGCGACTGCGGGGCCGGCATCAGCCGGGCCGCCATCAGCTACGTCGCCCAGCAGAGCGGCGGCACCTGGGCGACCGCCAGGCAGGTCGCCGGCAGTACCGGCAGCGGGGGCCTGCGGGCCGTCTCCTGCTCCGCCCCCGGCGTGTGCGTCGCGGGCGGCAACGACCACGGCGGCACCGAGGTTTGGGTATTGTCCCGGGGGACGCCGGCCAGCACGCTGACTACCGCGTCGCCGTCGGCCGCGAAGGTCACGTATGGCAAGGAGACGGCCGAGAAGATCTCCGTGGCGGTCACGGCGACCACCCCGACCCCGGCCGGCAAGGTCACGGTAACGGTCAACGGCAAGGCCGTGTGCACCATCACCCTGAAGGTCGGCGCCGGCAGCTGCAAGCTCAGCGCCAAGCAACTGAAGAACGGCACGTACAAGCTGGTCGCCAGATACCACGGCGCCGCCCCGTACGCGGCCTCGTCCTCGGCCGTGAAAACCTTCAAGGTCACCGGGTAGTGGGGACGTGCGGCCGGCTGACGTTCAGCTGGTAATGGCTCCAGTCCGGGGGCCAGTCGGCTGAATGGCCTTCGCGGCGGTCTGCCGCAGGACTGCTTTGCGGATCTCGGCGGCCACCACGATTGACAGTGCAACTGCGATGCAGATCAGCCACTGCTGGCCGTCGAGGCTGACAGTCTTCATAACGGTATGGAAGATGCCAAGGACGGTGGACAGGATCAGCAGGATGAAGGATCCACTGCTCGTGATGACGAACGTCTTGTCGGAGAAGGTGCCAACAGAGAACGCTGAGTCCAGTTCGTCCTTGGACTCGATTGAGAAGAACAAAATGAACAGTGCGAACGTGACCATGCCCATCGTCCGGGCGATGGCCAGCCCGTGAGCCTGGTCCGCCCAGCTGATCGCGCTCATGGTGCCGACGGCCATCAGGAGTCCCACCGCGGCGAGCCAAACGATGAGCGCGCGGGTCAGGATCGGCCGGCTAGGCGGCAGCGGCGGGCGATCCATCAGCCCAGCGGCGGGCTTGCTGTACCCGAGCCCGACCGACTGGATGGACAGCATGGTGAAGCTCACCCACAACGTCTGTAGCGGGAGCAGGGGTATGCCCTCCGCGACATTGAAGATGCTGGCACCGAGGAACGTGGTGATGTAGCCGACCAGGCCGCCGATCTGGAACCGGATGTACCGGGCGAGGTTGTCATACAGCCCGCGGCCCAGTTCGACCGCCCGGACGATGGTCGAGAACGCGGCCCAGTTCGACCGCCCGGACGATAGTCGAGAAGTTGTCGTCGGTCAGGATCATCACCGCGGCTTCCTTGGTCACCTCGGTGCCGGTGCCATGGAGATCCCGATGTCGGCCTTCTTGACCGCGGGCGCGTCGTTGACACCGTCGCCGGTCATCGCGACGATCTGGCCCTTCTTCCTGAGCACGTCCACTAGGCGGACCTTGTGCTCGGGACTGACGCGGGCTCACGCCGATGCCGTCGACCTGAGCTAGGGGTGCTGGGCCCTGCGGAGCTCGAACGCGGTCACGAACTCGGAGATGCCGCGGAACAGGGCGAACAACCCGATCCAGACCAGCAGCAGCGCCCCTTGTATCGCGTAGTACTGCTGGGAGGCCCAGAAGCCGAGCAAGATCTCCAGGATTCCGGCCACGAGGCCAAGCCACCAGGTGCTGTTGGCGTCCCTGGCGCCGACGGAACTGATGATGTCGAGTGTCCCCCGGAAGATCAGCAGCAGGCCCAGGATCGAGGCCAGCGTCCAGAACGCGTCGAACGGCTGCGCGAACGACCAGGCGGCGCCGAAGGCGAAAATGACGCCCATCAGCGCGTGCAGCCAGCGCCAGCTGGAGCGCATCGAGGCGAGCAGGAATTCATTGAACATGCTGAACAAGAACAGCACGCCAAGCAGGGCCCCCACGGTAGCGATGGAGGCGGGGGTGAACCGCAATGCAATCCACCCGATGATCAGCCATGCGATGCCGGTCAGCAGGAACATCCACCAGGGACCGGTCAGCCGCCACAGCCCTGCGCGTGTCCTGGATCCGATGTCCGTTCGTTCGTCCATGGTGCTCATGAGCAGCCTCCATCATGCCGATGGTGACCGCGGCCAACTTTCTGTGGCAGCGGCCTGCCTTCCCCGTTGACTACCCGGGTATGGCCGCGCTGACGCCCGGCATAGCCAGCTCAGAGAATCTGTGTCCAGCCGCCTGGCCTAACCACGACCCCGGCCGTGGCGACCCGCCCGGCCCGGCGCAGCGCCGAACACCGTATAGCCCCGGCCACTGTCGTGAGAGCCGACGTCGCCGTTTCCGCTGGCGACCCTGCCTGGTGGAATGACTCCTATGCGGAGGAGGGCCAGCCTTTCTGGCTCGACATCGAGAACCCGACCGACGAGATCATTGACCAGCTCGCCACCCGCCTGGGGCTGCACCCGCTGGCGGTCGCGAACTCAAAGCAGTTCGGCCAGCGCGCAAAGCTGCGGGTCTACGGGAACGGAGTCATGCTCATCGGCTTCGGCCTCGACAAGCAACTGCGCGAGCCCGTGGAAGTGCACTGCTACTACACCACCGGATTCCTGATCACGCTGCGCCGCGCGCCGAGTCCCGCCCTTGACGCCCTGCGCCAGGCAGGCTCGGTCCGGCCGCAGCCCGGAAGCGACCCGATCCGGGCACTGCACCCGTTAATCAGCTCGCTGTACACCCAGTTCTCGGCACTAGCCCTGCAGCTAGGTGAACAGCTGGACGGGCTCGAGCAGCGGGTGCTGCACAATCCCGACGACCAGGAGCCTCGCTCGCCAGCAAGCACACGGCGGTCGTGAGCCGCCGACTCGCGGACGTGGCCACCATTTTCCTGCCCGTCTCCTTCCTTGCTGGCTTCTGGGACAGAACTTCGACGTGCTCACCGGCAGCATCGAAAAGGGATGGCCGGCGTTCCTGACCCTCGGTGTGGGACTGAGCGTGGCTTGCGTCGCGGTGATCATCTTCATGCTCAGCCGTCGCGGCTGGAGGTAATGACAGGCGAGCTTAAAGCCAGGAACTGACGATGATCCGGCGGACATCCTCGTCGGGATGGTCGCGCACACCGTAGATCGCGCTGGCTCCCACCCATAGCACCCATCGCCCGAGGTGGTTTGGGTACCGCTGGACCATGGCGTTGAAGAAGCCGACCGCGGTGTCCTCGATCCGCAAAAGCTCGTCGGCGTGATCCAGGTACTGACGCGTTTGCGCGATCGTCCGCCCAGCGTCGTCGTCGAGCAGCTTGTTCTGGTGCCCGCAGACAATATGCCGCGGCCGGAGGGCCTCGACCTTGTCGATCGCCGCTTGCCAGGGCCCGAAGCCGCCCGCGACCACGCTTTGAGCGAGGTACATGTGAACCCCGTTGTAGATCACGTCACCGGCGACAACCAGGTCGAGCTCGGGGACGTGCAGAACGCTGCTGTCGGCGGAGTCGCTATCGCCGACCTCAACGATCCTCAGTTCATGTCCCTCCACCTCGAACTGATTGGCCGGGACGGTCACGGCCGTGATCGGGGACGGCGGGATCATCCCGCCGGGGTACACCTTGTCCCAGAGCAGTGGGCGCGTGGCGACGCTGGCGTGCATCTGCTCGATCGTGCCCGCGGAGGCGACGACCCGGGCCCCGAACCTGTCGGCCAGCAGTCCGGCGGCGAACCAGTGATCGCCGTGCCCGTGGGTGACGAAAATGTCGCTCAGGTCGCGTCCCTTTCCTGCGACCCAGTCGCCGACCGCCCGCGCCTGATCCTCAGTCATACCCGGATCGGTCAGCACCGCGCGGTCGCTCCCGTAGATCAGCGTGCTGGCCTGGGGAGAGAACTGCTTGGGTTCCCCGTTGGGCAGGAAGCCGTTGTCCTGTGGCGGCGGGTCGTTGACGAAGACGTCGTAGCCGAGGCTCCCTGCCGAGTTCACAGATCTCCCGCCTGCGTGCGGTAGTTCCGGTCTTCGATGGCCTTGACGGTATTCTCCAGAGCCTTGCCCAGGACGCGCTTGCCCCCGGTTCCGACCACGATCCCGAGGAGCCGTCCCTTCAGGTTCTTGCCCTCGCGGACTATGACGGCGTCCACCTCGGTCGTCCCGTCGGGCTGCGGGGTCAGGGTGTAGGTATGGCCCGAGTGGCCGCCCCACACATTCGAGTCGGTGGTGGTCAGGGTGATGCGGCGGGGATCGGACCAGTCGTAGTGCAGGGTTTCCCAGATGCTGCGGGAGCCCTCGGTGACGTCGGCCTCGGTGGGGCCCTCGTCATGCACCTTGAGGCAGTCGTCGGTGCTGTTACCCCATATCTTCGAGCGGTCTGGCCCGAAGTCGGTGAGCCCGGCGAGGAACTGCTCAGGCGTGGCGATGGTGGTCTCGTGCAGGTGGATCGTGGGCATGGAGTGCTCTCCAACCGGGGTTCGGGATGAACAGGAATCCTCCGGCGACCTGGCCCGCTGCGAGCGCTGCAATCGCCCGGTGCCGATTCAGCGAGAGCGTCGCCTCATTGGCCGCGCCGTGAACCGGCAGCTCTGCTCGCCTCTGGTGGCCGTACCGCTGCCCCGCGAACAACTAAACCTCACCCTAACCACTGAGGTAGGCGGGTAAACCCGGCGGCTCAGCAGCCCTTTCGGGGTGCCAGGCCGCCGGGGCGCACCACACGATCACGGTAGGTGGCCTGGACGAATGCCAGGAGCCGCTCCACGTCGTCGACATTGGAAGCCAGACCCAACGAGGCGCGCAGCGACCCGCCGCTTGGCATGCCGAGCAGCTCAAGGTACTGATCCGTCGTGCGGGCGGTTCCGCGCAGCGCTCTGCGCCAGTCTGCTCTGGTCAGGTTAAACGCAGCTTCGACGGCGCCCGGGTTGCAAAAGCATCCGGTGCGGATCGCGTAGATCCGCGCCATCGGCTCGCCGTTGCGGTGTCGCAGGGCAGCGAGCCGGTCCAGGAGCCAGCCGGTCAGGCACATCACCCGCTGATGGATCAGGTCGATCCCGATGCCGTTGATCCACGACAGCCCAGCCTCCAGGTCGGGTATCTGCAGGAAGCTGAGCGTGCCGTCCTCGAACCGGGCCTCGTCCGCGGCCGGCGTGCACCAGCCGGCCAGCGCGCTCGCGAGGTAAACCGACCCGCCGGCGAACCAGGGACGCCGCAGGCGCTGCAGCGCCTCCCGCCGCGCGATCAGGCAGCCGACGCCGGTCGGGTAGCCGAACACCTTGTACCAGCTGACCGGCACGAAGTCGGGCTTGACCATGGAAAAGCGCACGGCGCGGGCCAGGCTGTCACGCTGTGCCTGGTTGTGCAGGCTGGCCATGCGGGCCTGCGCCAGGGGTATCCGGAGGCGCGGCGCGGTCGCTTCGCCCTTACGGGCCAGATTTACCCCGCCGCGGCAGATGGCCTGTTCGGGCCAGGCTCAGCCATCACCCATAAGAGTGCCGTTGGCGGTCGGCCTTCCACATGCAGGCGTTCGCGGCCAGGTAGCGTCGCGGGTTACTCGCGCCTGAGCGAGATCGCCAGGGACGGCATGACGAACGACAGGAGAAAGATCGGCAGGATGTTCTTTCCGCTGCACCGGAAGGCGATGACCTGGCCCTCCTCCGCGTCGAAGGTGGCGGTCCTGCTCGAGTTCCGTCCGTTGCGGATTTTCAGGGTGTGACGCCCGGGTTCGACTGGAGTCCCGAACGTGCCATGCAATGCGACCGACCCGGCTCGCTCGCCGTCGACCACGACGTCATACGTGCCGCGGCGGACCTCCACGCCGATTGCCTTGTGCGTCACCTTGAGCGTTGCCGGCATCCTCGGTCTCCCTTCCTTCGGGCCGCTGGGCAGGCCATTCGGCCAGGGTTTCCAGGTAGGCCGTCCGGACCTGCGCGATCCGTTCCCGCATGTTCCGCGGTGTCCAGCCCGCGACACTGACGGGCGGCAGCACGGCGATGTCGACAGTACCCGGATTGAGCTTCGCTGTGTTTCTGCCCGCCACCGACTCGGAGTTCCTGATCACGATCGGGACGACCGGCAGTCCGGCCGCCATGGCGATGAGAAAGGCCCCCCTCTTGAACGGGCCGACCGACTCGGTATCAAGGCGGGTTCCTTCCGGGGCGATCAGGATTGACAGCCCCTTGCGCGCGGCCGCCTCAAGTGGCCTGAGCGCGGCGGCCGTTCCTGGGTGCTCGCGGTCAACGAACGCGACATCGAGCAGCCTCCCGAGCTGGCCGAACACATGGCTGCTGCCCATCTCCTTCGTGGCGATCCCGGTCCAGTTGTCCTTGACAAGCGCGGCCACGAGGAACACGTCCACATTGCTGCGGAAGTTGAACAGGAAGACCGCGGGCCGCTCGGTGAGGTGCTCCGCGCCCGTCACGTTAAGCCTGACGCCGTTCAGCGCGAGGACCGTGCCCGGCCAGAACCTGGTGAGGAAGTTGATCCCGGCGCGCTTGTTGCGCCGGGCCAGCCCCACGCCTAGCGCGACGGCGGCCAGCGGGCCGAGGGAGCTGACGCTGGCCAGCCGGCGGGCCACCCCGAGCGGGCCGCCGCTGCCCCGGCTGCGGAACCGCATGATGGGCCAGCCGCGGCTGGCGGCGACCTTCGCTAGCATGGGTCCCGGGTTGACCGGCCGTGGATGGCCGACCAGGCGCATAAGGCTGAGGTCTTCGTCGCCGTCCGCGTAGAAGTAACTCAACCCCAGGTCAACCTGATGATCGGCGGCGAACTGCTGCACGCCGCTTGCCTTGGTTGGGCCCCACACCACGGGCTGCTCGATCTCGCCGGTCAGTAGCCCCTGCCCGTCCGCCACGAGCTGGTTGCACACGATGTAGTCGATGCCGAGGTAGCGCGCCACCGGCGCCACCTGATTGGTCAGCGCCGACGAGCTCAGCACCACGGTATGGCCGCGGCGCTGATGGGCCCGGACGAGTTCGCGCATTTCCGGGTAGATCAGGTCTGCCACGGAGTGACGGAAGATGTGCTCCCCCCTCTCGTCGACCTCTCGCGCCAGTCGTCCCTTGACGGTAAGGGCGCTGCTTTCAATCAGGGTCTCGAATGCGCGCCTGCCGAGCCGGAACTGCACCGCTAGCTCCACGATCGTCAGGAACTCGACCACCCGCAGATCCCGGCGGCGCAGCCGGTCCCTCGTCTGGGCCGCGGCGGTGTACCCGGCGACCAGCGTCCCGTCCAGGTCGAAGAACGCGCCGACTTCCGGGCCCTCAGGACCCGCGTCGACTTCCGCCGTCGGCCCGGGAAGCCTCGGCGGCGGGTAAGCATCGTTCGTGCCGCTCACGTCAGGCTGACTCTGGCGGCATCCGCAGCAGCAGGGCACCTGGCTGAGCCACCACCGTGAGCTGACGGCTCGATCCCATGAGCTCGCCGTCCAGTTCCCACGCCTGCTCGTGGTCCAGCCACACCTGCAGCTCGGTGAACTTCACCCGGTAGATCTTGCCGTGGGCCTGACGGCGCAGCACGATGGCGGCGGCCACCGCCAGCCACCTTGCAGGTCCGCCGGCGATCAGCACGACAGCGTCAAGCATCCCGTCGTCGGGCCGTGCGTCAGGCAGCAGCGGAAGCCCGCCGCGCAACCAGCCCACGTTGCCGACAACCAACGTGCTTGCCCGCATCCGGCGGCGCCGGCCGCCGTCGGCGCTGACGGTCACCCGCACCGGCCGGTCGCCCAGGTGACGGGCGGCCGAGATCGCGTAGGCGAACCAGCCAAGCCGCTTCTTGAGCGGATCGCTCGCGCCCCTCAGCATTTCGGCATCCAGGCCCAAACCCGCCATCACGACGAACAGCGTGCCGTTCACCCGGCCCGCGTCAATCGGCTGCTGCACGCCGTCGAGCGCGACCGCGAGCGCCTCGTCAAGGCCCGTCGGCAGGCCGATATTGCGGGCAAGCAGGTTGCCGGTCCCCATCGGGATGATCGCCAGGGGCACCCCGGTGTCGGCGACGCCCTCCGCGCACGCGGTGACCGTCCCGTCGCCGCCGCAGGCGAGCACGAGGCCGACCCCGGCGGACACGGCCGACTCGGCCTGGCCACGACCGGGATCCTCCGGCGTCGTCTCCAGCCAGAGCGGCTCGTCCCAGCCGTGATCCTCCATGACCCGGCGGACAGACTTGCGGAAGGTCTCTTGGTCATCCAATTTGGTCGGGTTCACCACGACCGCGGCACGGCTCACCGGAGCAGCATCTGGCATGAGCCCTAGCTGCCCATGGTGAACCGGTTCACTCTGCTTGTCCGTCCCTTATTTGCTCATTGCCAGCCCCGCACTCGCGATCCGGCGTGCGGAACACAGCAAGCCGCACCCGTTCTGGGTGACCGGCGGCTACCGCTGGCCGCCGCACGATGACGATTAGCCGGCAACAACCCGGGTAACGCAGGGGGACCTCACAGGACGACGAAGGGACCATTAGGCATGTGGGCATTTTTCTCCAGGCGCCTGCGTCTGTGGCTGCTGCTGACCATCGCCCTGCCGCTGACCCGGGCGGTCGTCCATCGCCTGGCGCTGGCGGCCAAGCGCCGTAATCCGTCCACCCGGACAGCGAAGGCGCTACGCCAAGCCGACTCCGCGGTCACCGGCGCGTCCCGGCGGGCGGCCCGTGTGAAAGACCGGCGCAAGGCAGGACGCTAACCCGTCACGAACTCGACAGCGGCGACGGCGTTATGCGGACTCGAACGCGCGCAGCTGGTGCCGCAAGGCAGACAAGGCCACCAGCGATCTCCGGTGGAAGAACGCCGTCATCTACTGTGCCGACGTCGCGACCTGGATGATTCCGCGCCTGCCGAATCCGAGCAGCCGTCCGAGGATGGCGCCGAGACCAGCCGCGAAGTAGAGTTAATGGTGCGAGCAATTGCTCGCTGGGTCGAGATCCCGCCTGGCTGTGCCGGCTGGAGGCGTCCGCCCATGAGCAACGTTAAGCTGTGGACCCGCGTGTACCGCGGTTGTGCCGTAGTGGTGCTGCGTGGAGAGCTGGATACCAGGAGCGCCGAAGACACCGCCGCTGCGGTGGCAGCCCTGATAGCGGGCGGCCAGCAGCTGATCATCGACCTGGAAACCCTGGACTTCATCGACTGCCATGCCGTCGGCGCGCTGCTTGGGGTGCGCGAGGCGGCCCGGCGGGCTGGCGGAGATGTGCTGCTCGCCGCGCCGCACGGGCCGGTGCTGCGGCTGCTGACCGTGCTGGGCGTACCCGGTGTCCATGCCAGCCTGGCCGCCGCCGCGGACAGCGCCGGGGGGCGCGATGCCCGGCGGCGTGCGGTTGACACCATACGATCCGGGAGAGCGGCGCTGTCAGGTGCCCGGTTCTGGATGACGGCCTGGTGGGCGGCCGTCCTGGGGTAGCGTGCCGGAAACCGGTCGGCTGATCCCGGCCGGATCCCGCCACGGCCAGGCCGGCGCATCGCCCCGGCAAGCCTGGGGGCGATGCCACCCGAGGCACCGCTGGATATCTCTTTGCTGGAAAGGCGTGTAATGTAAAAACTGAGCTCCGGTCCCTGGCAGATTCACCCGCAAAATCTGCGGTGGCGTTACAGGGCCCGGGTTTTTTTATGCCCTGGGCCGCGCACGAGGGCTGCAGCCGGCGGGTAACACGCACCAGACCAGGCTTGTCCTGCGGGAATGACCTGTTAGCGCGTAGGCCAGTCATTCCGGTAACCAAAAGGGCCCGATCAGGCACGTCATCGCCGGGTCATTTCCCGGTCAGGCCGTCGCCCGTTCACGAGCGCGCTGACCCGGCCACGTAACTCATCCTGATAACTGAATAGAGGCACATGATGGAGATCCTCATTATCGTTATCGTCGTTGTCGCGGCGCTGGCCCTGCTGGGGCTGGCGATGGCGGCGAGGATTGTCAAGCAGTACGAGCAGGGGGTGCTGTTCCGGCTGGGGCGCGTGCAGGGCCCGCGGGATCCCGGGTTCCGGCTGATCATCCCGTTCGTCGACGTGCTGCACCGGGTGTCGCTGCGGATCGTGACGATGCCGATCCAGTCGCAGGGCATCATCACCAGGGACAACGTCAGCGTTGACGTGTCGGCGGTCGCCTACTTCCGGGTGACCGACGCGGTGAAGTCCGTCGTCGCGATCGAGAACGTGAACGCAGCGATCAACCAGATCGCGCAGACCACGCTGCGGAAGGTCGTCGGCCAGCACACGCTGGACCAGACGCTGTCGGAGACCGACAAGATCAACCTGGACATCCGCAAGATCCTCGACGTGTCCACCGTGTCCTGGGGCGTGGAGGTGACCCTGGTCGAGCTGAAGGACATCCAGCTCCCAGAGAGCATGAAGCGCGCGATGGCCAGGCAGGCCGAGGCCGAGCGGGAGAAGCGCGCGAAGATCATCAACGCCGAGGGCGAGTCCCTGGCCGCCGCCGCGCTTGGGGAAGCGTCCGACACGATGATGGCCCACCCGCTGGCCCTGCAGCTGCGCAACCTGCAGAGCCTGGTCGAGATCGGCGTAGACAAGAACACCACCGTGGTGTTCCCCGCCCCGCTGATGACCACCATCGCCGAGCTCGGCGCCTTCATCGCCCGCGAGCAAGCCGCCGCCACCCCCGCCCTCCCGCCCGCCGACAGCACCAGGTCGGCCCCCGTCACGGCCGCCAGCGGGACCGTCCTGAACGGAAGCGCCGGGCCCAGCTAGGCATTACGGCATACGGCCGGCCGGGCGCCAGCGGCCCTCATCCAGGACACGAAGGAGCCCGCCCAGCTTCCGGGCACCTGCCTGACGACCGCGGAACTTCCCGCCAGCCCTTGTGATGCGGCCTGGGCCCGCGGAAATCTGGAGCGCGGGCAACCCCAGCCCGGCCGGCTAAGCCGGCCGGGCATGCTTAGCTGGCAAGGGCCCGGGCACCGGCGCCGACAGCTGCCCGTCGGACCAATCAGGACAAAGCATCAAGGAGCCATGATGAGCATGGTGAGCCGGGCCGATGCCTACCAGCGGCGCCACCCCTGGGCCGGGCTGCCGGTGGCGGTGCTGTACAAGTTCGCCGACGATCAGGGCACCTACCTCGCCGCGCAGATCACCTACTACGGGTTCGTGGCGGCGTTCCCGCTGCTGCTGCTCCTGGCCACGATCCTGGGATACGCGCTGCACGGCAACCCACATCTGCAGCGCGACGTGCTGGATTCAGCGCTGGCCCAGTTCCCCGTGATCGGCGGTCAGATCACGGGGAACATCCGGTCCTTCCACGGGAGCACGGCAGGCCTGGTCATCGGCATACTGGGCTGCGTCTACGGCGGCCTTGGCATCGTCCAGGCCGTCCAGAACACGCTGAACAAGGTGTGGGGAGTGCCGCGCGACTCCCGCCCGAACCCGGTCAGGGCCCGGCTGCGGAGCCTGCTGCTGCTGGCCTTCGGCGGCGTCAGCGTCATCGTCACCACGGTGCTGTCCGCACTGGGCGCCGCCGCGGACGCCTACGGCGCCAGCCTGGGCGGCAGCGTCCGGGTGCTGGCGACCGCGGCGGCGGTCGCGCTGAACATGACGCTGTTCATGGTGGCGTTCCGGCTGCTGACCGCACGCCCTGTCAGTATCGGTCAGATCCGCGCCGGGGCGGTCGCCGCTGCGGTGACCTGGCAGGCCCTGCAGTGGGCCGGCACGCTGCTGCTTGGGCGCGAGCTCAAAGGCGCCACCGCCACCTACGGGCTGTTCGCGCTCGTCCTGGGCACGCTCGCCTGGATCTACCTCGGCGCGGTCACCACAGTGATCTGCGCGGAATACAACGCAGTGCGCGCCGGGCAGCTATGGCCGCGCAGCCTGCTCGCGCCGTTCACCGACAACCCGGACCTCACCGCCGCGGACCGGCGTGCCTACACCTCCTACGCGAAGACCGAACGGCATAAGAGCTTCGAGAGCATCGACGTGAGCTTCGGCGAGCGCCAGCACCCCGGATCCGCGAAACCGTGACCATGAATGGTACCGCTGCGGCCCGCAGGGCCTGGCGCAGCTGCCCGGCTTGCCTCGCCCTGATCCCGGAGAGCCGCGCCCGCCGGGGACCAGCTTGAACGTTATCTGGCGGGGTGCGTGCCGGGGCGGCGGCGGCGCATCCGCAGGGCGCCGAGGAGGAGGGCGCAGAGGAACACGACGATGCCGATGATCAGCAGGTAGAGCAGGCCTTTCGCGACGACGCCGACGATGCCGAGCACGATCGCGATGAGTACCAGCAGCAGGAACAGTGCAATCATGGTGAGCCTCCGCTCAGCCGGGCGGGTCAGCGGCGTGCCAGCCGCCGTTCTCCGCCGGCGCCTGGCTGGTAGGCCAGGTCGTAATGGTTGAAGATCGCCTCTTCATCGCCGGCGGGCAGCTCTCCGTCGGTGCCGATCGACGGCGCATCCCTCACCAGCTTCTTGTCATAGGTGACCTTGAGGTACCCGGGTCCCACGGTGGCGTGGTCCAGGGGCACGAATACGAGCCGGTGCCGGGTCGGCATTCCGACCGTGACAGTGCCGAACGATGGCCGGTCGGTGGCCGTGTCAACGTAGACGGCCTCAAGCGCGCCGATCTTGCGGCCTTGGGCATCGACAACGTCGTGACCCCGCCATTCCCTGATGTCAACAGCTTCGAACATGCTGGTCCACTGCCCACGGACTCCGCTGCTACTCCACTGCCCAGCTAGCAGTCGGCTGCTGGACCTGACAGTCGCGTTTGAGGCAGGCATCGTGGGATAGTAGGGAGTGCGGCAATCCTTTGCCGCGCCGTCCCTGGACCTCGGGCGGCTTCGCGGTCATCTGGCCGCCTCCAACGCTCGAGGAGTCCCTGCGTGGCAGCTGTCCCCCTGTCCGGAGCTGAGCCCTGCCCCCTTTCCCAGCCTGCCGCGCGCGGCAGCGAGTACGCGATGTTGTCGCGGCAGGTCCAGCATGCGGGTCTGCTGGCTCCCCGGCGCCGCTATTACGCGTGGAAGATCACGCTCACCGCCGTGGCGCTGGCGATTGGCTGGTCGGCGTTTGCCCTGATCGGCGACTCGTGGTGGCAGCTTGGCAGCGCAGTTTTCCTGGCGGCCGTCTTCGCCCAGGTCGGCTTCCTCGGGCATGACGCCGGGCACCGGCAGGTTTTCGCCACGCGGCGCGCCAACTACGTTCTCGGCGTGCTGTGCGGCAATCTGGGGATCGGGCTGAGTTACGGCTGGTGGACCGGCAAGCACAACCGGCATCACGCGCATCCCAACACCGAGGGCGTCGACCCGGACGTCATGATCGGGGCGCTCGCCTTCTCCGGAACCCGCGCGCAGGCCGGCCGCGGGCTGCAGCTGGTCCTGTTTCGCTATCAGGCGTACTTGCTGGTTCCCATGCTGTTCCTCGAGGCGGCCAGCCTGCACGGGGCCAGCATCCGTGCGCTGCTCCAGCAGGCGACCCAGCCCGGGATGAGCCGACGGGCAAACGGCCGCCACTGGGCATGGGAGGCCGGACTGCTTGCATTTCACCTCAGCGCGTACCTCTGCGCCGTGTTCCTGGTCCTGTCCCCCGTCCGGGCCGTGCTTTTCATCCTGGTGCAGCAGGGACTGTTCGGGTTCTACCTGGGCTGCTCCTTTGCGCCGAACCACAAGGGAATGCCAGTGCTCGACGCCGACGACAAGACCGGCTTCCTGCGCCGGCAGGTGCTCACGTCCCGCAATGTCCGCGGCGGTCCGCTCACCGACTTCGCTCTCGGGGGACTGAACTACCAGATCGAGCATCATCTGTTCCCTTCCATGCCCCGGCCGAGCCTGCGACGCGCCCAGCCGCTCGTCGCGGCGTTCTGCGCCGAGCGCGGGCTGCCGTACTGCGAGGCCACCCTGCTTGGCTCGTACGCCCAGGCGCTCCGGCACCTCAACACGGTCGGCAAGCTCACCCGGCCAGGGTCACCCGTCGAAGTCCCCGCCTGAGCCGCTACAGGCAACCACCAAACCCTGCCAGACCTCTCCCCTCACCGCGGTTCGGGACCGCCAACCAGGGCAGTGGCAAAGGCGGCTTCCCACGGCGCCGCATCCCAGGCCAGTTCGGCCGCGACCTTCCCCCGCCGGGCCGCCGGGCCGCCACCGGACACCCCTGGCGCGCAGCCGTGCCGGGCCGAAGGGAGACTCCGCTGTGATACGAGAAGAACTGGCCAGGCTCTTCACCCTCGGGGAGCGGCACCGCCGGCTGCTCGCCCGGCTACTGATCGCGCTCGGGCTGTCAATCATGGTCTTCGCCGTCGGCACCGTGCTCATCTGGGTATTCGAAACCGGGCAGAAAGGCGGCGACATCCACGGACTCGGTGACGCCGCATTCTTCTGCTCCGTCCAGCTGCTGTCCGTTTCATCCAGCATGACTAACCCGCTCACGACAGCCGGAAAGATTATCGACGTCGGCCTCGAAGCATGGGCCATCTTCGTCATCACCGCAGTCGCAGGCAGCTTCGCCACATTCTTCAGCACCGGCGACAACAGCTAACCAGCGAGGGACAGTCACAGCAGCTCCCCCGCAGCCCCGGGCGGGCGGAGTTGCGATGGCGGCCGTCCTGCCTGTATGAGCAGCTCAAGATAGGCCGTGTAACACTACCGTTATGTCGCGACGATTGCGCTGTCTTGTTACCGGTGCGTCCGGGTACATCGGAGGGCGGCTCGTTCCGGAGCTGCTGAGCGCGGGGTACGCGGTGCGGTGCATGGCGCGCGATCCGGGGAAGCTCAGCGACCGGCCGTGGTCGGACGAGGTGGAGATCGCGGTTGCCGACGCGATGGACGAGAGCGCGGTGCGGCACGCCATGGAGGGCGTGGACGTCGCGTACTACCTCATCCACTCCCTCGGCACCGGCGCATCCTTCGGACAGCGCGACCGCGTCGCGGCACGGATCTTCGCCGCGGCCGCGAAGGCCGCAGGAGCGCGGCGCATCGTCTATCTGGGCGGCATCATCTCCGGGCCCGCCGATCGGCTGTCCCCGCACCTGCGCTCCCGGGGGGAGGTCGGCGACATCCTGCTCGCAAGCGGGGTGCCGACGGCCGCGCTGCAGGCCGCGGTGATCATCGGCAGCGGATCTGCGTCGTTCGAGATGCTCCGCTACCTCACCGAGCGCCTGCCCGCCATGATCACTCCCAAATGGGCCAGCACCCGGATCCAACCGATCGCCGTCCATGACGTGCTGCGCTACCTAGTCGGCAGCGCCGCACTGCCCGCCGACGTCAGCCGCCGCTTCGACATCGGCGGCCCGGATGTGGTCACCTACGCGGAGATGATGCGCCGGTACGCCGGGGTCGCCGGACTCACACCGCGGATCATCGTGCAAGTGCCCTTGCTGACGCCGTGGCTGTCGTCGCTGTGGGTCGGGCTGGTAACGCCGGTGCCCGCCAGCCTGGCCATGCCGCTCGTCGAATCCCTGCGGAACGAGGTCGTCTGCTCCGAGCACGACATCGCCGCGTACATACCGGACCCGCCCGGGGGAACCCTGTCTCTCGACCAGGCCATCGCCCTCGCACTCCGACACACCCGCGAGGGGGAGGTCTCCACCCGCTGGTCGTCGGCCGCGACGCCCGGCGCGCCCAGCGACCCGCTGCCGACCGACCCGTCATGGGCCGGCGGATCCCTGTACGTCGACGCGCGCAGCAAGATCGTGCACGCCTCGCCCGCGGCACTGTGGCGGGTGATCGAGGGCATCGGCGGTGAAACCGGGTGGTACTCCTTCCCCGCTGCCTGGGCCGTCCGCGGGGTGCTCGACCGGCTGGCCGGCGGAGTCGGACTGCGACGTGGCCGCCGCGACCCCAGCCATCTGCTCGTCGGTGACGCGCTGGATTTCTGGCGGGTGGAGGCGATCGAGCCGGGAAGGCTCCTGCGGCTGCGCGCGGAGATGAAACTGCCTGGGCTGGCCTGGCTGGAGATGTCGGTCGGCCAGGACGACGACGGGCTGACCACCTACAGTCAGCGGGCGGTCTTCCAGCCGCGCGGACTCGCCGGTCATGCATACTGGCGGTCCATCTCGCCGTTTCACGGCATCGTCTTCGGCGGCATGCTCCAGAACATCACGGCCGCCGCCGAACGGGCCGACAGCGCGGGCGGCACGCCACTGCCGACGCTCAGGCTTCTGCTACCCGTTTTTCGATTGGGTGGCAGGTCACCGTAAACAGCCGGCAAGCCGACTCGCCCCGTGCGGGCGGCGCACGCCTTCGTTCGCCTGTCACGGGGCTTCGGCCCACGATGCGAGCCGCGCCGCCAGCGCTCGCACTCGCACTCGCTCGCGCAGTTCGTCCGGCTCCTCGATGACGAACGGAAGGTCGAGCCCGGCAAGGACAGACGGAACCCAGTCGAGCCGCTCGGCCCGCCAGCGCACCCGCACCCAGCCGGGTTCTTCGCCGGCCGGCTCGATGCGGGCGATCGATCCGGGCATCCGCCGCTGTACCGCCCGCTCGCTTCCCTGGACTCGCACCGAGATCGCGTACCGGTACGACGCTCCGGAGACCGCCTCCAGCACGTGCGCCGCCGGGTCGAACCCGTCCGGCACCGGGAATTGGCCCTCCTGAACGACCGCCCGCGCGACCCGGTCCAGTCGGAAGGAGCGCACCTCGCCGCTGCTCGAGTCGAGCCCGGTGGCGTACCACCGCCCGCGAAGGGCGACTACGCGGTACGGCTCAAGCACGCGTTCGGTGGACCGGTCGTTCTTGTCGCGATAGGTAATGGCGAGCGGCCGGCGCCGGACAGCGGCCTCGGCGACGGTGAGCAGCACCCCCGTCTCCGGGATCGTCGGGCTTCGGCCCTCGCTTGCATAGGAGGTTGCCGCCACGAGGGCATCGAGCCGGCCGGCCAGCGCCCGGGGCAGCACCCGCCGCAGCTTGGCTGTCGCGCTCTCGACGGCGAGCACAGTGTCCGGTTGCAAGGCCGCGCGCCGCGTCCCGACCAGGCCGAGGAGGACAACGACCGCCTCGTCGTCGGTGAGCATGAGCGGCGGCATCCGGTAGCCCGGCGCGAGCCGGTAGCCGCCGTACCGCCCGCGCACTGACTCCACTGGCACGTCAAGGTCGAGCAGGTGGTCGACGTAGCGCCGGACTGTGCGCTCGTCCACGTCCAGCCGCTCAGACAACTCGCGCAGGGTGCGAGTGCCACCGACCTGGAGGATCTCGAGCAGCGCCAGAACGCGGGCGAGGGGTTTGGTCATGCCAGCAATTTTTCCAGAGATACCGGGCGGAAACTGTCCAGTATCCCGTCTAGCGTCGATGACATGACCACGACACGAGGCATCAGCCACCTGAACGCGAACGACGCCTCCACCAGCAGCGAAAGGAACGTCATGGACTTCGTCTCGGTCCGCGTGATCACCCACGATGTCGAGCGCCTGGCAACCTTCTGGGAGCAGGTGACCGGCCTGCCTGCCACCCGCCCTGTCCCGGTCTTCGCCGAGCTCCGAACGCCAGCTGGGACCATCGCCATCGGCGCCCCGGCGACCATCGGGATGCTCGGCGACGCCGCCCCGGTGACCGGACAGAACGGCTCGGTCCTCCTTGAGCTGCGCGTCGACGACGTCGACGCAGCCTGGGAGCGGGTCAAGCGCCTCGTCCCGCAGACCGTCCCCGAGATCGTGCTGGAGCCGACCGACATGCCCTGGGGTAACCGGTCGATGATCTTGCGCGACCCCGACGGCGGACTGGTCAACCTCTTCACCCCCGTCACCCCCGAGGCGAAGGCGAAGTACAGGCGCTGACCCTGCTCGGCTTCAGTCGGCGAGGTGCGGGGCAGGCCGAACCGCCGCGTTGCCTCGGTTGCCGTCAGCGGGCCGCTGGCGCCTCCGGGCCCCGGGGTGTTACACGTAGTTTCTACAGCCCCCGGAGACGGGCACTCGCGCCCCCCGGGGAACGCGTGACCGCGTGCCTTCGGAAGGACTCAGGACCAAGCGAAGTTCCTCGCCGCCGATCGTCGCAAAGGAGGCCCCGAGTGAAGCTGTGCGGGCATGTCCGGCTCGCGGTGCTCGCCTTGGCGACGGCGGCGCTCGCCGCCGCCTGCAGTCCGGGCGACGCTCCAATCGGGTCAGCCAGTGGGAGCGCCACGGTCTCACCTAGCGACGGGACCGCCTCGGGGACCGGCGCAGACTGGCCGGAATTCGATCAGAACGCTGCCAGGACCGGCGTCGCGGCCGGCGTGCCGGCCCCCGGGAAGCTCGTGACAGCCTGGACCACGGCCCTGGACGGAGCGGTCTACGGCCAGCCGCTGGTGATCGGCGGCGACGTGATCGCCGCGACCGAGAACGACAGCATCTACGCGCTCAGCCGGACGACCGGCAGGATCGTCTGGCGGACCCACGCCGGGACCCCGGTCCCGCAGACGGACCTGCACGGGTGCGGCAACATCTTCCCGCTCGGGATCACCGGCACCCCTGTCTACTATCCGGGCAACGGCCTGGTGTACGCGGTGGCCGAGGTCACTGGTTACCAGCACGTGCTGGTCGGGGTGGACGCGGCCACCGGGACGATCCGGTTGCGCCGCGCGCTCGACAATCCGACCGCAAGCAATCAGCCCGCCTATAACCAGCAGCGCCCGGCGCTGGCGATCGACGACGGGCGGGTCTACGCGACCTTCGGCGGGCTGGCCGGCGACTGCGGCCCGTATCAGGGGGCGGTGGTCAGCGCCCCGCTGGCCGGCAACGGCCCGTTGGCCCGCTGGCAGGTCCCGACCAGCCGCAAGGGCGCCGTCTGGGCGACCGGCGGGCCGGTCGTCGGCCCTGACGGCGACCTATGGGTGTCGGTCGGTAACGGCGCGGCCCGCGCCGGCGACGGCTACGACGGCAGCGACTCGGTCACCGAGCTAAGCCCGTCCCTGCAGCGGATTGCCTTCTTCGCCCCCAGCACCTGGGCCGACGACAACGCCCACGACCTCGACTTGGGCTCCACCGAGCCGGTCCTGGCTGCCGGCGGCACGGTGTTCATCATGGGCAAACGCGGCACCGGCTACCTGCTGAGCGCCTCCGCCCTGGGTGGGGTCGGCGGCCAGCTGGCGCAGCAGGCTATCTGCCAAGCCTACGGCACAGCCGCGGTCACCGGGTCAACGGTCTACGAGCCGTGCAGCAGCGGGGGCCTGGCCGCGGTCGACGTCGACGCGGCGACCCGGACGATCAAGGTGCTCTGGCGCGGGCCGTCCGGCAGCAACGGCACCCCCGTCGTCGGCGGGGGCGCGGTGTGGGTCACCCAGTACTCCGACAGTGGCGGCCCGGGCACCTTGTACGCGCTGAACCAGGCGACCGGCCAGGTCGAGCAGCAGATAACCATCGGCCAGGGGCTGCCGCACTTCTCCTCGCTAGCGCTAAGCGGAGGCACCGCCTACGTCAGCACCATCACCGGTGTCACCGCCGTCAACGGGGCCTGACCCGGACACGGAATGTCCGCGTTCCGCGGCTCGGTCGCCAGTGACTGCATGAGATGGCAACTCACAGCTCACTGCAAACACCGCCAGTGCCTGGCGCAGCGTGACGGCTGACCTGCAGCGACGTTTTCCTGAGATGCCCCGATACGTTACGCTTTTCACCCTTATCTCATGAACTCTCCCTATAAACCGTGATCCGCGCAACCGGGCCAGTTCCCTGGCAAGCTCAGGCGCATGAAATGCACCTCAATCGGCCTCATCACGCCCAAAAGCGCCACCTTCGCGGAGGCTGATGGGGATGACGGCATAAGAAGAAGCCCGATATTTGTTCGAACCACTCCCCTCATGGCCGGAGGGGGCCTTCAGGGGACCGCCTCGATGCCGCCGCGCCGCTGCTCTCCGCCCGGCTCGGTCACCGAAGCCGCCAGCATGGTCCTAGCCGGCCGGGAGACGGTCGCCGCAGCAGCGAGGATTACCGGGGCCGATCCGGTCTCGGTCGAGGCACTCGCCTGGGAGACGGCCAAGAAGCGGGTATATGAGCGCGATTGCGGCTCCTGCCTGGCCTGCCTTGCTGCGGGGACCGATGTCCATCACCGCGTCAGGCGCGTCCGCGGGTCTAGCGCGGATCCGGTGATCGCGTTCGGGTTCGCGAACACGACACTCCTTTGCAGGCCGTGCCACCTGAAGGCGCACGACATGGCCAACCCGGAGATGGCAGCAAGGGGATACCGGCTGGAGAGCTGGCAGTCACCAGAAGCCGAGCCGTTGGTGCTGTTCAGCCACACCTCCGGGACGACGATCTGGCTGACCCCAGCAGGTGAGTTCGCCACCGTTCCGCCGAGAGTAGGCACTAGCGCATGAGCGCCACTAAAACACTCACCCCGGCCGAGCTGCTGCGAGAGTCCCCGCAGGGCTTCTGGAACCTCAAGGTCGCCCTGTCGCCAGGCGGCGAGGTGTCGTTCCGGATCGGCGCCGAGGTCGTGACCCTTCAGCCGGATGAGGCAGAGGAACTCGCGGACAAGGTAAGGCGGCTCGCGGAACTGGGGCGCCAGGAGGATCGACCAGACGCCCGTTCACTTACACGAGTGCTGCATTAGGAACTGCCTGAACCCCGCCGCATTCTGCGATACTCCACGCAGAACATGGTCCGGCAGGCAAGGCGCGGGGGACGGAGAGCGGGATGGCTCGGCTCAGGAATAAGGCGGCGGTAGCAAGCGGGATTCGGGTCGGGGTTGCGGTGCCGCTCGCCCTGCTCGTAACGGGCTGCGGGGCTCTCGGCAGCGCGCTCAGCAGCGCAGCCTCGTCGCCAGGCACGTCATCTCCGGCGACGTCCTCCGCCATCGCGGCTAGTACCTCCGGCCCGGTTGCTGGACCTGGCCCGCAAGCGACGTACCGCGTCCAGCCCCAGCCCGCGCCCGGCACCTGCCATTACGTCGTGCTCAGCGCGTCGGCCGGCGACTATCTCCCCGACCCCCGCTGCACCCCGGGCGCCACCAATCCCCGGGTCACCCAGGCTGACCTCGCCTCGACCATCTGCAAGTCGGGCTATACGGCGTCCATCCGCCCGCCCGCGAGCATCACCGGCCGGGAGAAAAAGGCCAGCGAGGCTGCCTACGGCTTCACCGGGAAGGCCTCAACCACCGAGTACGACCACCTGATTTCACTCGAGCTCGGCGGCGATCCTAATTCCGCGCTGAACCTGTGGCCGGAGCCGAACAAGGCCCGCGCCGCCGGCGTCAACAACCCGAAGGACCGGGTCGAGGACAAGCTCAAATCACTGATCTGCAACGCGGTACACAAGAAGGCTTACCTGCCGCTGGCAAAGGCCCAGTACCTGATCGCCACCAACTGGACGACCGCGATCGCAACGGCGGAATCCGAGTTGGTCAGCTAACCGAGCACGCCGCCGGCCAGGCACCCAGTCGGCGCACGGTGAGATCGTCCCGTAGCGTGACGGTATGACGAGGACGCCGGCCGCGGGCACGGAGCTGCCCAGCGGGCACCATCGGGACCGGCCCCAGGCGGAGCGGCCTGCGTGACCGCTACCTCCGCCGCAGCCGTCTCAAGAACGCGGCGCGGCCCGTTCGCCGGCCTGCCGCGCGAGGCGGCGATCCTGTCCGCGGTGTCGTTCACCGTGGCGCTCGGCTACGGGATCGTGGCGCCGGCCATCCCCGCCTTCGCCCGCCAGTTCGGTGTAAGCATCGCCGCCTCGGCCAGCGTGATTAGCGCGTTCGCGCTGATGCGGGTCGCGTTCGCGCTGCCGGCGGGCCGGCTCGTAGACCGGTTCGGCTCGCGACGGGTGATGGCGATCGGCATCACCGTCGTCGCGGCGAGCAGCGTGCTTGCCGGGTTCTCCCAGTCGTTCGCCGAGCTGCTGGTGCTGCGCGGCGTGGGCGGACTCGGCTCGGCTATGTTCTCGGTGAGTGCCCAGGCACTGCTGCTGGCCAGCGTGCCGGGCAGCCAGCGGGGCCGGGCCAGCGGCCTGTACACCGGCGGGTTCCTGCTTGGCGGGATCACCGGCCCGGCGCTCGGCGGCGTGGTTGCCGCCTGGTCGCTGCGCGCGCCCTTCTTCCTGTACGGCGCGCTGCTCGTGGTTCCGGCGGTGATCGCGGCGGTCGCGCTCAGGCCGGCGGCGCGTCAAGTCACCCCGAGGACGGCCATCAGCCCGCGGGAGAGCCTGGCCGCACTGGCCGGGGCGCTGCGCAGCCGTGCCTACCGGGCGGTCGCCGCGGTGAACCTCGCCGACGGCTTCGCCGTGCTCGGCATCCGCGGCGCGATCATCCCGCTGTTCGTCCGCGACTCGCTGCACCGTCCCGCGACCTGGACGGGCATCGGGTTCCTGGTGTTCGCCGCCCTGAACGGGGCGGCGCTGCTGCCCGCGGGCCGGATTGCGGACACCGTCGGCAGGCGGCCGGTCATGGTGGCGGGCTGCGCGATCTCCGCGGCCGGGCTGTTGCTGCTCGCCGTGCTGCCGGGCCCGTGGGCGTACCTGGGTGCGCTCGCGGTTGCGGGCGCCGGGTCCGGGCTGCTCGACGTCGCGCCGGCGGCCATGCTCGGCGACCTGCTCAGCGAGCAGGGCCGCCAGGGCGGCATCCTGATCGCGTTCTTCCAGATGGCGGGCGACGCCGGCGCGGTAACCGGGCCGGTAGTGGCGGGCTTGCTTGTCGACAGCGCGTCCTACTCGGCGGCGTTCGCTCTGGCCAGCGGCGTGCTGGCCGTCGCCGCCCTGCTCGCCCTCATGGCCAAGGAATCTCATCACGGCAAGACGTAGCTGCCCGGCACAAGAACACCCGGCACGAAAACACCCGGCCGCAGCCGATGAGTCACCGCAACCCCGGTCATCCACCTCCTGGAACGCCAGCGCGCGCTGATGACACCGCGACTCAGCGCAGTGCCGAAGGAGGCCACGTGGCCGAATCGTCTTATCTGCGCTACCCGCACGTCGCACGCGATCTGATCACGTTCGTGGCTGAGGATGACGTCTGGCTCGCCTCAGTGGGCGAGGCGGCAGACGGCCGCGGCACCGAGGCGCGGCGGCTGACCGCTGACCGGGCACCGGTGCTGCATCCGCGGCTGAACCCGTCGGCCACGCACGTCGCCTGGACCTCGACCCGCGACGGGACCAGGTCGCTCAGCCGGCGCGCGCCGCGGGAGGCGTATGCGGTTCCCGTGGACGGCGGCCAGGTCGCGCGGCTCACGTACTGGGGTGACCAGTTCGCTACCGTCCGCGGCTGGGTCAGCGACACCGAGGTGCTCGTGCTCAGCGGGACCGGACAGCACGCGACCATGAAGACCTGGGCGTTCGGGGTGCCGCTCAGCGGCACCGCGCGCCGGCTCGCCTACGGGGCAACGGGCGACGTCGCGGTACGCGACGGTGCCGTGCTTGTCGGCAGTGCCATGAACAATGAGCCGGCCGAGCCGGCGCACTGGAAGCGCTACCGCGGCGGTTCCGGGGGGAAGATCTGGTATTCACCGGACGGCTCGCGGTACACGCGGATCCTCGCCGACGTGGGCGAGAACCTGGTGAACCCGATGTTCGTCGGATCCCGCGTAGCGTTCCTGTCGGACCACGAGGGGGCAGGTGCGCTCTACTCCGCGCTCCCGGACGGCAGCGACCTGCGCCGTCATACCGACCTCGGCGAGTACTACGCCAGGAACGCGACGACCGACGGCCAGCGCGTGGTCTACCAGCGGGCCGGGGAGATCTGGCTGCTTAAGTCGCTCGACGCCGAGCCGGTGCGCCTGGACATATGGCTCAGCGGGGTCCGTCAAGGGCGCGCACCGCGCCGCGTGTCGGGGAAGTCGGAGCTTGGCTCGTTCACGCTGGATGCCACCGGCGGGGTGCTTGCCGCCGAAGTCCACGGCACCATTCACTGGCTGCCGACCCGGGACGAGGCGGCCCGGGACGAGGCGGCCCGGGCGGTGCTCGCCGAGCCAGGCGTGCGCGGTCGCCATCCCGTGCTCATCCCCGGTGCGAACGCGGTTGCCTGCGTGTCCGACAGCGGCGGCGAGGACGGCGTGGACATGATTCCCGGGGATGGCTCAGCGGTGCGGCGGATCGGACACGGCCGGCTCGGCCGGATCCTCGAGCTGGCGGTCGCACCGGATGGGCGCACGGCAGCGGTTGCCTGCGCCGATGGCCGGCTGCTGGCGGTGGCGCTGGACGGCGTGCCGGTCATCACCCAGATCACGCACAATGCCAACGAAGCGATCAGCGGCCTGGCATTCTCGCCCGACTCCGCTCTGATCGCCTGGTCGCAGCCGTGGCGGACCGAGCGCATCTCTTCGCACATCCGTCTGGCCCGCCTGGCCGACGGCACCGTCATCGACGTGACCCCGCCCAGGTTCGACGACACCTCGCCGGCATTCACCCTGGACGGCAAGTACTTGGCGTTCCTGTCGAACCGCGCGTTCGATCCGGTCTATGACGCGCACGGACTTGATCTCGGGTTCCTGCCCGGGGTCCGGCCCTACCTGGTGACACTGCTGGCGACGACACCCTCGCCGTTCGCGCCGCGGCTGGATGACCGTCCGGCAGGCACCGCGGATCCCGGCCATGTCCCCGCGACTGGTCTCGACATCACAGGACTGTCCGAACGGGTTGTGCCGTTCCCGGTAGCAGCCGGATCCTGCGAGAAGCTCCGGGCGGTCAAGTATGGCGTTGTGTGGCTGGACCAGCCGCGTTCCGGAATGCTTGGCGAGGCCTCGATCGGCGCGGACGATGAGCACCCGACACGACTCCTGCGGTACGACCTGGCTCAGCGTAAGCGCACAGTCGAGATCGAGGCCCTGAACGAGTTCGCGGTCTCCGTAGACGGTGCCTGGCTTGCTTACTGGACCGGGGAGTCACTGGAGATCAGGCCGGCCGGCGAACCAGAGGCGAAGGCAGTCGGCGTCGACCTGGACCGCATCCAGGTGACGGTCGAGCCGGCGGCCGAGTGGCGGCAGATGTACCACGAGACGTGGCGGCTGATGCGGGACAACTTCTGGCGCGCCGGCATGGGCGACGTGGACTGGTCCGCGGCGGGCGACCGCTACCGGCCGCTGCTCGACCGCATCGGTTCCGCCGATGACCTGCACGATCTGCTGCGAGAACTGCAGGGCGAGACGCGCACCTCGCACACCGGGGTACTGCCGCCTGGCGGCGGCGGTGATCCGGCGCTCGTGCAGGGCCTGCTCGGCGCCGACCTAGAGCGCACCGCGGACGGGACCTGGCGGATCGCGCGGATCCTGCCCGGCGAGTCGTCGGTAATCGGCGCGGGCTCCCCGCTGGCCGCCCCTGGCATTGCCGCGGCGCCCGGCGATCTCATCGTCGCGGTGGACGGGCACCAGGTAGACCCGGACCTTGGCCCGAACCCGCTGCTGGCAGGTACGGCAGGCAAGCCGACCGAGCTGACTCTCCGCCGCGACGGAACCGACCGGCGGGCGGTCGTGGTTCCGCTGGCCAGCGAGCACGCGACCCGCTATTACGATCTGGTCGCCCGGCAGCGGTCCGCGGTCCGCGAGGCCTCCGGCGGGCGACTCGGTTATATGCACATCCCCGGCACGAATCCGGCGGGCTGGGCGGAGCTCCACCGGGACCTGCACACCGAGTTCGCGCGAGACGGCCTAATCGTGGATTTGCGAGACGCGCAAGGCGGCGACGCCTCGATGCTGCTCGCCGAGAGGCTCGGCCGGCGCATCGTCGGCTGGTACCTGTCCCGGCATGAGGGGCCGTCAAGCTACCCGTTCGAGACACCGCGCGGGCCGGTCGTAGCGCTCACGAACGAGTACGCCATGTCCGGCGGCGACATCGTCATCGAGGCGCTGAAGTCCTACGGCATCACCGTGGTCGGCACCCGCACCTGGGGCGGCGTGATCGGCTGTTACTTCAACGACCTGGTCGACGGGACCCTGGTGACTCAGCCGGCCTCCGCCTTGTGGCTGCCCCACATCGGCTGGGGGATGGATAACCACGGCGCGGACCCGGACGTCGAGGTGCCAATTCCGCCGCACGACTGGGCCGCGGGCCGCGACCCGCAGCTCGACACCGCCGTCCGGCTGGCACTGCAGGCACTGGAGCAGCACCCGCCCGCCACGCCGCCCACCCTCTGACGGTCAGCGCGCACGGTCCAAGCTTCCGAATAAAAGTGCTCAGTAGTTGAGCACTTTAGGTCGGAGACTCGTAACTGTCACTGGCAGACAGAAGGAGAAGGACCATGTTGCGCGGACTGTCCACGGTCAGCTTGTTCGCCGACGACGTCGCAGCCGCCCGGGCCTGGTATGCCGAGCTGCTCGGAATCGAGGCGTACTTCGTGCGCCCAGCCGAGGGGACGCCGGCCTACGTTGAGTTCCGCATCGGCGACTACCAGCACGAACTCGGCATCATCGACAGCCGGTTCGCGCCGAACGGCCGGCCGGCCACGGCCGCGGGCGCGGTGATCTACTGGCACGTCGACGACGTGCGGGCCGGCTACGAACGGCTGATCTCCATGGGAGCGACTGCCTACGAGGAACCGGTGGAGCGTGGCCCCGGATTCGTCACCGCCTCGGTCGTCGACCCGTTCGGCAACATCCTCGGCATCATGTACAACCGGCACTACCTGGAGGTTCTCGGGTAATGAGCCCACGTGTGCGGGCGGGAACGTGCCGGGGGGCGGGGTTACCCCGCCGCCCCCTGGCCGTGCGAATGCGGTGCGAATGCCGTGCGAGTGATCGGTTCGGGTTGATGGCGGTGTCATCCACGACGAAGGAGGTCTGCAATGAAGAGATCTTCCAGATCCTCAAGGCCAATAACATTCCGCTAGGTGGACACCGCCAAGGCCCTCCGCGGCCCAGCGCCTGCAGGAACTGAATTCCCTCCGTGCGATGGAGGCGATCACCGAGGACGAATACGCCGAGAAGCGACGGCGGATCATCGCGGAGATCTAAGGCGCATTCGATCGGCGGAGGCCCGCTACTTGGTCACCTTCAGGGTTTTGCTGGCCTCGGCGCCGGCGTAGTAGGTACTGCCGCCGTAGGCGGCGGTGAGCGAGTACGTGCCCGGCTTGAGGCGCTTGGCGGACAGGGTGCAGCTGCCGGCGCCCTTCGCGAGGCTGATGGTGCAGAGCACGGTGGATTTGATCTTGATGGTGACGGTGCCGGTGAGAGTGCCGCCCAGCGGGGAGCTGACCTTGACGGTTAGCTTCTCGCCGCTCTCGTGCCCGTAAGCCACCGACGACCGGGACAAGGTGAGGCTGACAGCGCTGGCCGCCCGCGCCGCGGTCAAGCCGGTCCAGGGACCGTAGCCCACCGAGACCTTCGCCCGGACCTGGCACTTGTAATTGACCCCTCGGATGAGCGAGGTCACCTTCACCGGCGAGGCGGAGCCTGTGCCGTAACGAGTGGGGTGATGCGGGGCCACGCAGCGGCCTTGGTAGGAGCGGACATAAGAGCCGCGGGCTCGCGCCGCGCGGAAGGAGAGGGAGGCCACCGTCGCCGACGTCCGGCGTGTGCTCAGCTTTGTCGGGGCGTTCGGTGTGATGCTGCCACGCTTGATGTGCACCATGCGCGCCGAGAACGTGATCCCGGTGATCACGATCTCGGTCGATGCCGGTCCCGGCGTGACGGTCACGGTTCCCGTCCCCACGCCGGCCGAGATGCCAGCGGAGGTGAGCGTGGCCGGGTCGTTGATGCCCATGTCCACAAGGAGCGCGTTGGGCAGCACCCCGTCCCAGAAGCCCTCGAACACCTGGCCGTTCAACTCGTGGGAGTTGCCGAGCTCCTCGCTGATGGTGAGCGGGTTCCCGGTGATCTGCGGCGGTATCTCGCTCAGTTCGGCGTTCGTCCACTGGTTGAGGCCGTCGAAATCGTTCCACTGGGCCGCATCGGACCATTGCTGCCAGTCGCCGATCTCACCCTGGAAGGCGACGATCGTGTTGGTCTCGTTCTGCGGGCAGGTCCAGGTGGTCGCGTTGCAGTCGGCGTTTACCCCTTGCTCGACAGCCGCGCCGGACACGGTGACGTCCCAGGTGCCGGCCACCTTGTCGAAGGCGTCGGTGACGCTCACACCGCCTGCGTACTCGTCGACGACGCGAGGCGGGTGCGCGCCGACGTTGACGGTGATGCTGAACGGAATCCCGGCATCCCCCGGCGCCATGTCTCGAACGAGCCTGGTGCCTGCGCGTCCGCTATCCCCCACTGGGTGAGGATCTCACCGTCGGCTTGCAGCGACCCCGCCGCCGATACCGCGTAGGTCGGATCATTCTCGGTGATGGCGACACCGTTGCGCGAGGCGGACACCACACACGGCGGCGCCTGGTTGCCGCACCACTCAGCGGGGAAGACGTCTGGCCGCATTGGCTTTGCCTGCGCCGACGTGCTGACCAGAGGCACTGCAAAGCCCGCCAGCGTCACGAGCGTCGCGGCCAGAACGGTGGCGCGTTTTGTCATTGCGCAAGCATGCCGGAAAGATCATGAATTGACGAGCGTCGCTGCGCGATCCGGACAACCATGTCCCCCGCTCCCGCGTCTCTCGCACAGAAGCAATTGAGAGGCGGGACACCAACGAGCTGTTCGGCGTGTCCTGCCCGGCGGTCACTGCAGTCCTGCCGACCGGGCTGAATGCCATCTTCGGCGATCTTGACGCCGTGTCCTGCACCTCGGCGAAGAACTGCCTCGCGGTCGGCTCCTGGTCGAGCGACACAATCGGAGCCACGCTCGCCGAAGCGTGGAACGGCACAGCGTGGAAGACCCTCCCGACGCCGGCGGGCTTCGCGCTCACCGGAGTCTCGTGCAAGTCGGCCACGTACTGCGTCGCCGTGGGCAATACCGGCGACGTCCTCGGCCCGCCGGAGCCCCTAGCCGGGTTCGCGGACGTGTGGAGCGGCAAGAAGTGGTCGCGGCCAGGACATCAACCTGCGCGCGCTTCCGCACACCGGCAAGGCCGCCGCCGCGACCCTGAACGGCAAGACGTGGACCATCGCGAAGCTGCCCGCACTCCGCACGGGCAGGGGCCAGCCTCTTCGACGCGGCCAGTTGAAGCCGTAGGCGTGGTGGCTGGGCACGCCGCCCGCCTTGCCCGCGATCACGCCGATGGTGACGACGATCATCAGCGGCAGCAGGATGTACAGGGTCCAGCGGAAGAGGCGGTGCACCCAGTCGTAGCCGTAGATCGCCAGCAGCGCGGCGCCCACCGTGACCACGATGGCGACCAGGTTCGCGTTCCAGCCGAAGGCATTGTGCAGCCCCTGCGCGAGCAACACCTGGTCGGCGACGTTGAAGGCCATGTAGACGTTGAAGGCCATGTAGGTGAAGACCATCGCGAAGAGCGCGACGATGACACCGCATCTAGTGCAGCCTGGCGGGCGTCCCCCCGATGCTGCCTGCCGTTGTTACTCTCAACGGTGGGGGAGATCGTGTCGCAGAGTCAATAGCCGCGCGTGCTAGCCGCTATTCGGTGTGGTGCACCGGGGCGCGCTTGTATACCGGTGTCGGTATGCCCTCCATGCGCGCCTTGAGCTGCAGGGCCAGGTAGAGGGAGTAGTAGCGCGACAGGGCGAGGTTGCCGCCGTGGAACCACAGGCCCTCCTGGGCCGTCGGCTTCCACATGTTGCGCAGCTCGCCCTCCCACGGGCCCGGGTCCTTCGTCGTACCAGAGCCGAGCCCCCAGACCTTCCCCACCTTGTCGGCCATGTCCTGGCCGATGATGTCGGCGGCCAGCTGATTCATGGAGCCGTAGCCCGTCGCGTAGACGACGAGGTCGGCCGGGAGCCTCGTGCCGTCATCGAGGACGACCGCATCCTCGGTCAGCTCGGTCACCTGCCCCTTGGCCAGCTTGACGTCGCCGTTCGCGACAAGTTCCGACGCGCCGACGTCGATGTAGTAACCGGACCCGCGCCGCAGGTACTTGAGGAACAGGCCCGAGTCGTCCTCGCCGAAGTCGAGGTCGAAGCCTGCCTGCTCCAGCCGCCGGTAGTACTCGGCGTCGCGCTCCCTGATGGCGTTGTACACCGGGGTCTGCACCGCGGGCAGGAACCGGAAAGGCAGCGAGGCGAAGATCGTGTCGGCCTTGAACGTGGTCATGCCGGCGGCGACGGCGCGCTCGGAGTACAGGTCGCTGAGGCCGAGGTCCATCAGCGAGTCGGACCGCACGACGTGCGTCGAGCTGCGCTGCACCATGGTGACGTCGGCGCCGGCTTCCCACAGCGCGGCGCAGATGTCGTGCGCGGAGTTGTTCGACCCGATCACCACGGCCCGCTTGCCCTTGTACCGGTCGGGACCCGGGTGAGCCGACGAGTGGTGCTGGTCGCCGCGGAACTTCTCGCTGCCGGGGATCTCCGGGACGCTCGGCAGGCCGGATGCTCCCAAAGCCAGTACCAGCTGCCTGGGCCGGAGCGTGATCTCCTCGACTGTGCCGTCAGCCCCGGTGCGCTCGACGACGACGACCCAGCCGTCACCCTCTCGGACGGCGGACTTGCAGGTCGTGGAGCCCCAGTAGTTGAGCTCCATGACTTTCGCGTACATCTCGAGCCAGTCGCCGATCTTGTCCTTCGGTGAGAACACCGGCCAGCCGGCCGGGAACGGAATGTAGGGCAGGTGGTCGTACCAGACCGGGTCGTGCAGCGCGAGGGACTTGTAGCGCTTGCGCCACGAGTCACCGGGCCGCTCGTTCCGCTCGACGATGATCGTCGGGACCCCGAGCTGCCGCAGCCGCGCGCCGAGCGCGATGCCACCCTGGCCGCCGCCGATGATCAGCACCTCTGGCTGCACGGTGTAGCCGAGCTCGGTGGCCTCACGGACCCGGCCCTCTGCCCACGTTTCCCGGTCACGGAAGGCGCCGTGGCGCACGCCCTTGGGCCGCCGGTCGTTGGCGGGCTCCTCGTGCCCCTTGAGCTCGTCGAGGGTCGTGAGCAGCGTGAACGCCTTGCCGCCGACCAGCCGCAGCAACCCGCTGCCCCGCCCCGCCCTGGTCTCGAAGGCGAGCCACGCGGTGATCACACCGTCCGCCTCGGCCGGCTCCTCGGTGACACGGAAGCCCACGGGATCGACGTCGTCGAGGGTGGCGCGCAGCATGTCCGCGACACCCGCGCTCCCCTCGGCCGTGGTGATGTTCCAGGTGAACGAGACGATGTCGCGCCAGTAGCTCTCGTCGGCGAACAGCGCCGCCGCGGCGTCGGCGTCGCGTGCCGTGAGTGCCTGCTGGAACGCGCTGAGCCACGCGTCGGTTTCGGACGCGGCAGCGCTCGCCTGCTGGTCGACGGTCTGGGTCACGTGGCCTCCTCGCCATGGGACGGCTGTCTTGCCAGCCTAGGTGCACCGCACTCGGCGATCCAGGTCGCCCGTCCGTTACCGTTGCCTGCACGGATCGTCATCGGGCAGGGATCGTCATCGGGAGGGGCCACATGCCGTACGTCGTCGACTTCGAGGACGTGTCCGCCGTCGGGTTGGAGACGTCTCCGGTCGCGGAGGCTCTCGCCGGGCTGCGGGCCAACGAGGCGCGCTACTTCAAGAACAAGTACGGTCACGTCTTCACCGTGAGCCCCGCCAGCGAGGAACCGGAGACTCTCGACTACGTGAACCGCATCCTCGCCGACGAGCGCAAGCTCGACATCGCCGCCCGTCCGCTTGAGGTGACTTCCTTCGAGGTGGACGGTATCCGGATGGCGTACGTGTTCTACGAGTCCGGCTTGTCGATCAACGTGATGTACACCATCGCGGACGCCGGGAAGCGCGCCGTCGGGTTCAAGCTCTCCGAAGGCATGGAAGTCCCAGCGGAACTGGGGGCGGCAGGCTTTAAGTTCGCCCGGCAGAAGTCGAAGCTGGCCGGAACCATACGCGGCTCCTTCTTCGTGATCAAGGGCGAATACTGAACCCGGGTTACCAGCGGCCGCGGTGCACGACGTCGCTGAACGGCCGGCGCTTGGGATTCTTGACCGGCGTGAGCGGGCGGTCGGCCGGGTAGCCGAGCGATACGAGCAGCGCCCAGTCACGGTCGCCGGGCAGGCCGAGCACGTCACGGGCGAGCCGCATATCGGCGACGCCCGCGTGACAGCTGCCGATGCCCAGGTCAGTGGCCGCGAGTGTCATGGCCATCGTTGCTTGCCCCAGGTCGAACTGGGCTCGGTGGAATTCGTTGTCCGCGACGGGTCCGACCACGACGATGGTCGCCGCCGAGCCCGCCACGTGGCCGGCTCCCGCGAAGACCTTTGCCAGTTCGCGCAGCTGCTCGCGGTCGGTGACGAGGATGAAGTCCCACGGCTGCCAGTTCTGTGAGGACGGAGACCTGCGGCCCGCCTCAAGAATCCGGTCTAGATCTGCCGCCGGAATCGCGCGGTCGGTGAAGGATCGTACGTTGCGACGCGACTCGATGGCTTCCCAGGTCTGCATGTCAGGTCTCAACACCAAGCACGGGCTTATTCATTCAAGATCGCTGCACACATTCGAGAGCACTGCTCTTGACATGCGCCCAGGCACTCGTGCACACTGATCTCATCTGAGAGCGATGCTCTCGTTCACGATGGGAGTCTGACATGCTGCACGTGATCGTCGGCGCCGGCCCGGTCGGCACCGCCACCGCAAACCTGCTTGCCGACCGCGGTGAGCAGGTACGGGTCATCACCAGGCGGGGAAGCGGCCCGGAGCGCCCGGAGGTCGAGCGGGTGGCCGCGGACGCGACCGACTCGGCGCGGCTCGGTGATCTCGCCAAGGGCGCCGGCGCGCTGTACAACTGCGCGAATCCCCCGTACGACCAGTGGCTCACCGACTGGCCGCCATTGAACCAGGCCCTGCTGCGCGCGGCCGAGTCAAGCGGCGCGGTGCTGGCAAGCGCCTGCAACGTCTACGGCTACGGGCCGGTGGCAGGGCCGATCACCGACGTTACGCCGCTGGCCGCGATGCAGCCCAAGCTGAAGCTGCGGGCCGACATGTGGCGCGACATGCTGGCCGCGCATCAGGCCGGGAAGATCCGCGCGACCGAGGTTCGCGCCAGCGACTACATAGAGGCCAACTCGATCTTCGGCTTCGTGCTGGCCAAGCCGCTGCTGGCCGGCAAGCGCGCGTTTGTGCCCGCGCGGCTCGATGTTCCGCACAGCTGGACGTCGATCAGCGACGTGGCGACGACCCTGGTCACCGCCGCCACCACGGAACGGGCATGGGGACGCGGCTGGCTGGTGCCGACCAATGCGCCGCTCACCATTCGCGAGCTGGCCACCAGGTTCACCGAGCTGAACGGGGCGCCGGCGCCGCGCATCACGTCGATGCCGTACGCCGCCCTGTGGGCGGCGGGCCTGTTCGACGCGACCGTCAAGGAGCTGCGGCACACCTATTACCAGTGGAGCCGGCCCTTCACCATCGACTCAAGCGTGACGGAACGGGAGTTCGGCCTCGTGCCCACCCCCATCGACTCAGCCCTCGCCAACGTCGTCAGGTAAGCCGCTACTACCCGTCCTGTGCTGCCTGCGCATCGCCGCTCGCCGTACTGATGAGTCCCTGCTCGGTCCAGGCCAGCCGGCCCGAGCGCAGATCGGCGATGACCGCGCGCAGCCATTCGAGCTGGGCCGCGGAGGTGGCGGCCACGTACTCGGACTCCAGCATCAGCACGCGCGGCAGGCCCGCGGTCGCGGCGAGTCCCGCCTCGAGGCCGGCGTGCAGGGCCGCGAGCGCCTGCTCGCGGCGTTCGAGCTGGTCCAGCGCCTCCGCGGGCGTGAGCATCATCAGGTGCGAGAGCGCCACGGGGAACTCTGGGTACTCCCGCTTGGGCTCCGCCAGCATGTCTTCAAGCCACTGCCTGGTCGCTGCCCGGCCGGCGTCGGTGATCTCGTAGACGGTCCGCTCCGGGTACTGCTGGTCCCTGCCGGTCGTCCGGACCGCGACAAGACCGCTCTCTTCCAGCCGCTCGATGGTCCGGTACAGGCTCGTCCGCTGCCCGACGTTGACCACCTGGTCCTTGCCCCACTGCTTGATCAGCCGCTGGATGCCGTACGGGTGGAGCGGCCGCGTGTGCAGCATGCCGAGCACGGTGAGGGCGAGCGGGGAGCTGCGGACGGTCTGCGTCATGGCTTTATCATAGAGGCAACGTTACTAGTTGACATGCAACTAGTTGCAATGCAACTATAGCGGCATGACGACGATGACCGCTCGCCCGGCGAGCTCAGCCACCCGCATCCACGCCGACCACACCGTGCTCAAGCACTTCGGAGACTGGACAGCAGACCGCGCGTTCCACGTGCGCTCGCGCAAGAGCACGGTGCTGCTCGACCTGCGTGCGGCCGGGCGCGACGAGATCGAGCTGCTGCTGGAGCTTGACGGCTCCACCCTCACCCTGCTGCTGGCCGACGACGCCGCCGTCGAACAGTGGGACCTGCACTTCGCCGGCCGCGGCCGGGTCAAGGACGATCAGGCACCCGAGCTGCCCGCGACCGTGCGGCTGCATGGCCGGGCCACGGCCAGCCGGGTGATCGTCCGGCGCGGCGGCACGGCCGAGCTCTACTCGCTCGCCTCCCTGGCCCGGCTGCGGGAGGCCCACCGCATCCACAGGACCGCCGAGCGCAGCGACGCCGGCCAGAACGCTTAAGGAGACTGAGATGACACGCACCGCATTGATCATCGGCGGCGGGATCGCCGGCCCCGTGACCGCCATGGCACTGCAGAAGGCCGGCATTGACGCCGTTGTGTATGAGGCCCACCCCGCCCGCGCCGTCGGCGCGGGCGGGGGGTTCAGCCTGGCACCGAACGGGCTGGCCGCGCCCCGATGCAGTTCTTCTACCGGTCGGACCTCTACCGTGCCCTGCACGAGGAGGCGGCCCGCCGCGGAATCCGGATCGAGTTCGGCAATCGGCTGACCGGCGTTCGCGAGGAGCCTGGAGCCATCACGGCACTGTTCGATGACGGCACCGAGGCGACCGCCGACCTGCTCGTCGGCGCCGACGGGATCCGCTCCCTGGTGCGCGAGCTGATCGACCCGCAAGCGCCCGCGCCGCAGTACGCCGGCCTGATCAGCTTCGGCGCGGCGGTGTCCGACCCCGGGACGGCCTCCACAGGGGGCCGGATGCCGATGGTCCTCGGCAAGCACGCCTTCTTCGGCTTTCAGGTCTTCGATGACGGCACGGCCGGGTGGTTCGCCAACCTGCCCGCGGACCATCCGCTCAGCCCGGCGGAGGCCCGCCAGACTCCGCCAGGGGAATGGCTCAGGCGGCTGGCGGCGGCGTTCGCCGAGGACCAGACTCCCGCGGCCCGGATGATCGGCCGGACCAACCCGGCCGACCTGCTGGTTGTCGGTGCGATGGAGAGCATGCCGAGTGTGCCCGCATGGCACCGGGGCCGGATGGTCCTGGTCGGCGATCCGCGCACGCCCCGTCGTCAAGCTCCGGCCAGGGCGCCTCGCTCGCCGTGGAAAGCGCGGTCGAGCTCGCCCGCTGCCTGCGCGACTTCCCGGCGGCCGAGGACGCCTTCGCGGCCTACGAGGCAACGCGCCGCCCGCGCGTCGAACGCATCGCGAAGGAGGCCGCGCGCAAGAACAGCACCAAGACCGCCGGACCGGTCGGGCGAGTCCTCATGGCCGCGGCGATCAGGGTGTTCGCCCGGCTGTCGAATCTCGAGAAGGCGGCCTGGATGCTGCACTACAAGATCGACTGGGACGCGCCTGCCGGGCCGGCGGCCGCAGGTCAGGCGACGGCAGCGCAGCCCGTTGCGTTATCCGGTCCGCCGCCGTGTCACCCGATCGGGCGTCATGACAGTGCCGGCCCCAATTGGTGATGCTAGCTATCGGGTCAGCCAGCGATCCGATCGGGCCGCGGCCCGGGCATCCGCCCGGCGCGCCGACTGCGGCCGTTTCGTCGCGGGCTGTGAGGGGGGCTTGGGTGTCCCGGGCCGGTTACCGGCCCGGGAGACCCATGCCGGGAGGATCGGCCGCGCCGCGGGCGAATGACTGGTACTGCACGATCTCGCCCGGCTTGAGAACGCCGTCCTCGATCGCGCGGGCGAGCAGCGCGTCCTTGCTCGCCGCGGTCCGCCCGGTGGCCGCGTACTTGGCGCGGGCCCGGCTGATGTACTGCCTGACCGTGTTCTCGCTGACCGACATGCGCCGCCCGACGGAGGCCTTCGACATGCCCTGGAACCACAGCAGCAGCGCCTTCCGCTCCTGCTGTGAGAGCACCGGCCGGGCCGGCTGCTGGTCGGCAAGCATCGCCCTGGCCTGCGACCTCGTCACGTACGGCCGGTCGGCGGCCGCCGCGAGCACGGCCTCGACCAGGTGCTCGCGCCCCTCCTCCTTGGACACGTAGGCGTGCGCGCCGTTGTCCAGGGTCTCCATAACGATCGCCGGATCGGTGTGCCCGGAGAAGGCCACCACCCGGTATCCGGCCGCCACTAGTTCGGGAATCTGCGCGGTGACCAGTTCGCCTGCCAGCTCCAAGTCCAGGATGATCACGTCGACTGCCTGCCGCGGCGGGGCGCGGAGCCCGGTCAGGTCCGGTGCCGTGCGCACCAGCCGCACCCGCTGGCCGGGGTCGGACCGGATCCAGGAGGCCACCCCCTCGGTGACGACCGGGTGGTCTTCGATGATCGCCACCGTCACTGGCTGTTCCATCGCACCTCCGCCCAGAACATCTCGCCGTCCTGCTGCTGCTGGATGACGAGGCCGTCGCCGGATGCCGGCAGCCGCACACAGGCGCCCGTATCGGCAACGAAGCTGACGGCGATTCCCGCGGTCACCGCCGCCAGGGTGATCCGCGCCTGGCTGCGCGCGTCCGTCAGGATCGCTATGGCGGCATCGGTTATCACCCGCCGGGCCGGGCGGGGCACCGGCGGCAACGGCCCGGCCGTCTCGATCTCGACGGCGATGCCGCGCCGCTCTGCCACATCGGCGCTCGCGTACAGTTCGTGCACCAGCGACCCGGGCACCTCATCGCCCTCGGCGAGCAGCCGGCGCAGCCCGGCCGCCTGGACCGCGCACCTGGTGCGCACCTGCGGGTCGCCCGGGTCCGCCGTACCCGCCGCCAACTCGGCGACCAGCGGGACAGCACTCTCCTGCAACGCCAGCCAGCGGGCATGCCGAGCGGCCCGGATGATCTCCATCGTGGCGGCCCGCTCGCGGGCGACGTGCTCGCTGTGCGCCGCCGTGGCGGCCTGCCCGGCGGCGGCATCCAGCGCCCTGACGCCGGCGGCCACCGCCACCTGGGCGCCGGTCGACCAGGCAAGCACGGCGAGGAAGCCGGCGAGGTCGGCGCGGTGCAGGCCGTCCCACGCCTGCACGCTCAGGGTGGCCGCGGCTTCCGCGGCGAGGAACCACGCCAGCTCGGCGAACCGGCGGCGCATCAGCACGAGCACGCAGGTCCAGCCGGCGCTGCCCCACGCCCAGTTGACCGCGAGCATCTGGCCGGCCGGACTGACCGCCGCCGCCACGGTACTCGCCGCGAGTGCGACGATGGCCACCGTCCATGCCGCACGCCAGCCGGGCGTGCCGCGCAGCACAAGGACCGCACCGGCGGTGATGGCCAGCGCCATGACCAGCCACATGGCGCCCTGGAAGGCGAACGATCCGTAGGCCGTCCTGTTGTGCAGCAGCTGTCCGCCCGCTCCGGCGAGGTGCCAGCCCGCGACGAGGAAGAGCACGGCGAGGGTGAAGGCCCGCTGATAGCGGCCGGACAGGATGGCGGCAGGCTGCACGGTCGTCATGCGGGCCAGCTCACGGTGACGGTCGTGCCCGCGCCGGGCTGGCTTGCGATCGCGGCCCAGCCGCCGACCGCCAGCATCCGCCCGGTGATCGACTCGCGGATGCCCCGGCGGGACGGCGGGGTGACGGACGGGTCGAAACCGCGGCCGTGGTCCGTGATCCTGACGATCGTCCAGCCCGCACCACCGGTGACCGTCACTTCCGCCTGGCCGGTCCCGGCGTGCCGCTCGACATTGCGCAGCGCCTCGCCCACGCAGGCGACGAGCTGATCCGCGACGGGAGACGGCAGGGTGACCGGCACGAGCTCCAGCCGCACGGACAGCTCATCCGTGCTGGCCGCGGCTCGCTCCAGCTGCGGCCCAAGGTCGGTCAGCGGCATCAGCCCGCTCGGCGCGGCCGAGGGGCCCGCGAGTCCCTGCAGCACGCGCAGATCCCTGGCTGCCTGCGCGGCCAGCGCCTGCGACGGCTCGGCGAAGGCGCCCGCCGCGACCATTGTCAGCGTCGACAGCACGGTGTCGTGCAGCTGGCGGTGCTGCTCGCGCTCGTCTGCACGCCGCGCCTCCTCGGCCCGGATCTGCCGCTCGGTCTGCAGGCCAGCGGCCACCACCGCGTCCGCCTGCCGCGCGCCGCCGCGGATCACCGCCACCAGCCCGGCGGCCACGGCCGTCTCGATCAACAGCAGCCAGCCATCGGCCGGATCGCCGGCGCCGATCCCGTAGGCGATAACCACGATCGCGGCTCCGGTCAGTCCGAGCCACGGGCGCAGTGCGATCTGCAGTATGTACACCGACGTGCAGGCGAGCGGGAGCATCCAGGTGGTGTTGTCCTTGATCAGCTCGGCCGGGACCAGGTGCTGCTGCGCCAGCGCAAGTGCTGAGATCACCGCGGTGTCGGCCAGAACCACGACGGGTGACAACCCGTACCGGCGGACCCGACGGGCGAAGAAGGCTGACCACAGGCACAGCGCCGCCAACGGGACGCCCAGCCACCAGCCGGAGGTCTGCCTCGTCGCGGCCAGCACGGCCACCACGGTGAACAAGGCAGCGCCACCGAGGCGCAAGGCGATCGCATACCAGCCTGCTAGCCAGTGCAGGGCCTGGTCGGATGGCCCTGCCATCCCTGGCCGGCGCTCGGGCCCGCGCCGGCCGGCCAGGGGTCGGATCTGCACTCCGATGGAATCCGCTGCTGGTTCCACCGGATCAGTATGCGCCAGGACCACGGCGCCGGCCACGGTAACTTCTCAGCCCCGTCACCGTCGGCCGGTCCCGGTCAGCAGGCCCCGTGGCTGAGCCGTGTCTGAGCCGTGTCAGGGCCGTGTCAGGACAGGCCCCGATGGTGGTCACATGAGCAATTCGGCCATAGCAGCGTCGGGGCTGCGGAAGGCATACGGAGACAAGATCGTCCTGGACGGCATCGACCTGGATGTCCGTGCGGGCACGGTCTTTTCCCTGCTCGGCCCGAACGGTGCAGGGAAGACAACGACAGTGAACGTGCTGACCACGCTACTTAAGGCGGACGGCGGGACGGCACTCGTCGCGGGACACGACATCGCGACCCAGACCAAGGCGGTGCGCGCCGCGATCGGGGTCACCGGTCAGTTCGCCGCGGTGGATGAGCTGCTGACGGGGCAGGAGAACCTGCAGCTGATGGCGGACCTCAAGCACGTAGGTGCCCGCGAGGGCAAGCGGGTCATCACGGACCTGCTCGAGCGGTTCGACCTGACAGACTCGGCGGGCAAGCTCGTGTCGGCCTACTCCGGTGGCATGCGCAGGAAGCTTGACCTGGCGATGACGCTGATCGGCAGCCCGCAGATCATCTTCCTCGATGAGCCGACGACCGGGCTTGACCCGCGCAGCCGGCGCGCGATGTGGGAGATCGTCCGCGGCCTTGTGGCCGGCGGCGTCACAGTGTTCCTCACCACCCAGTACCTCGAGGAAGCCGACCAGCTCGCCAGCCGGATCGCGGTGCTCGACCAGGGCCGCCTGGTCGCCCAGGGAACCCCCGAGGAACTCAAGCGCCAGGTCCCAGGCAGTCACATCAGGCTCCGGTTCGCCAGCGTCGCCGAACTCGACGCGGCGGCGCGAGTCCTGGCCGGGGCTACGCGAGACGACGAGAACCTCGCCCTGCGGCTTCCCGGCGACGGCAGCGTGCAATCGCTGCAGGCCCTGTTTGGCCGGCTTAGCGATCACTCGATCAATGCAGAAGAACTGTCCGTGCACACGCCGGACCTCGATGACGTCTTCCTTGCCCTGACCGGGCACGCAAACACTGGGCTCTCAAACACGGGGGTGAACGCACAATGAGCACCGACGCTCTCATCATGCTGCGGCGCAACTTCAAGCACACCGCGAGGAACCCGGTCACCGTGTTCAACGCGGTCCTGCTGCCGATCGTGATCATGCTGATGTTTGTGTACATGCTCGGCAACGCCTTCAGCGTTGGCGTCAAGTACATCGACTACGCGACGCCCGGCATGATCCTGCTGGCCGTCGCCTACGGTCTTGGGGCCACCGCGACTGAGGTGAACTCCGACATGACGACGGGAATCATCAACCGGTTCCGGGTCATGGACATCGCGCGCGGCGCGATACTGACCGGGCACGTCGTCGTCACGATACTGCGCAGCCTGATCTCCATCGCGGCCATCATCGGGGTCGCCTTCGCGCTGGGATTCCGCCCGTCCGCCGACTTGGGCGACTGGCTCGCCGTGATCGGCATCGTCGTGGCGGCCTGCTTCGCGACCAGCTGGCTCACGGTCGCTATGGGCCTTGCGGCGAAGACACCGCAGTCGGCGGGCATGGCCACCGTGCCGCTGATCATGCTGCCGTTCTTCAGCAGCGCGATCGTGCCTGCCGCGAAGATGGGGCAAGGCGTGCGGCAGTTCGCGCAGTACCAGCCGTTCACGCCGATCATCGAGTCGCTGCGCGGGCTGCTCGCGGGAACGCCGTCCGCCGGCTACATGTTCGCCGCCCTCGCCTGGTGCGCGGGGATCGCCATCGTCGGGTACGTGTGGGCGGTCACCACGTTCAGGAAGCGAGTGTGACCTCGGCCAGCTGGGTCCAGCTAGTCCCCGTGCCCTGCAGAGCCGCCTCGGCGAACCGCGCGTCGCCGAGGCGGCTCCGCGCTGTCCGCTCCACCCGGACCTCGTCCGGGTGCGAACGATCAGGAAGCCCGCGCACGCCGTCGCTCGCCGTGAGCAGCCGGGCGGCCTGCTCGTCCTGGCCGCGGCGCAGCGCCAGGTCCGCGACCCCGACGAGCACCTTCGCGATCAGTGGCGGGTACCCCGCGTCGGCCGCCGCCTGGCAGGCCGCCGCATGGTGCGCGCGAGCCTGGGCGACGTCGCCTGCCAGGTAGCCGAGCAGGTCGTGCGTCATCGCCCGGACGTGCGCCTGTTCCGCCGCGTCGCCAAGCACGGCTGTCACGAGGTCGAGCTGCCGCCGAACCTCCTGTGCGTCGCCGTCCCAGCGGGCGAGTTCCGCCCGCGCGAGCGCCAGCTCGGCCAGCGCGTCCGGCCAGTTGACCCGATCCGCGTAGCGCTGCGCCTCGGCCATGGCTGCCGCGCTCGGGTCCTTATCGCCGAGCAGCCAGTAAAGCTGAGCCTGCCGCGACCGTATCTGGATGACGTCCTCGACGGCCCCCGTTTCGATGAGGACCGCGACCGCCTGGTCGTAGTACTCGCACGCGGCGGCGAGATCACCGCGCACGGCGGTACGGTCCGCCAGCTCGATCAGGGCGAACCAGATGCCGAACCGGTCGCCGAGAGCGCGGAACTCGGCGAGCGCCGCCTCAAGGCAGGCGTCCGCGTCCAGCCCATCCTGGCCGCCAAGGCCGAGCACGATCCGCGCCTTGCCGACGTGCAGCCGGGCAAGTGCGCGCACCCACGGGTCGTCGGCGTCAAGCAACGGCTCGAACGCGGTCAGGAACGCGTCCGGTGCCCGCAGCATGCGTTCAAGCGCGACGACGATCTCAAGTGACGGGTGACGGCACTGGGTGCGCTGGCTGTAGCGGTAGGCCTGGCGGATCCACTTCTCCAGCTCGTGCTCGCCGCCGCGCCCGCCGCTCAGGAAGTGCACGACAAGCGCGTACACCAGGGCCCGGATCTCATCGGTGACCTCGCCCGGCGTGTTCGCGGCCGCGGTGAGCAGCTCGATGCCCTCTGCCTTGTGCCCGCCCAGCCACCAGTACCAGCCTGCGCCCGCGGCGAGCCGCATCGCCGCCTGCGCCTCGCCGGCCGCGAGGGCGCCGCGCATCGCGGACCCGATGTTGTCGTGTTCGGCCTCGAGCACGGCAAGCCAGTGGAGTTGCTCGGCGCGGCGAAGATGCGGCTCCGCGGTCTCCGCGAGTTCGGTGAAGTAGGCCAGATGCGCGCGCCGCGCCAGCTCCGACTCGCCCGCCTCCGCGAGCCGCTGCGCGGCGTACTCCCGGATCGTGCCGTTCATCCGGTAGCGCGGCACGCTGTCGTCCTCGGCACGCAGCAGCGACTTGTCGGCGAGCGCGGTGAGCAAGTCGAGCATCTCATCCGGCTCGACCGCACCGCCGGCGCAGACCCGCTCGGCCGCTTCCAGGCTTGCCCCGCCGGAGAACACGGACAGCCTGCGCAGGACCGTTCGTTCCGCGCCGGTAAGGAGCGTCCAGCTCCAGTCGACCACCGCCCGCAGCGTCTGGTGCCGGGGCAGCGCGGTCCGGCTGCCGCTGGTCAGCAGGCGGAACCGGTCGTCGAGCCGGCTGGCGAGCTGATCGGCGGACATGGTGCGCAGCCTGGCCGCGGCCAGTTCGATCGCCAGCGGCATCCCGTCCAGTGCCCGGCAGACGCGCGCCATCGTCGCCAGCGTGCGGGCATCGGCGATCAGATCGTTGCGCACCGCGCTTGCCCGGTCCCGCAGCAACTGGACGGCCGGGGATGACTCGATCTCCCCGGGGCCGGCGTTGCCCTCAGGCAAGGCCAGCGGCTCGACCTGCCACAGCGCCTCGCCGGTGATGCCGAGCGGTTCCCTGCTTGTCGCCACGATCCGCAGCCGCGGGCACTCTCCGAGCACCCGGTGCGCGAACTTCGCGGCCGACTCGATCACGTGCTCGCAGTTGTCCAGGATCAGCAGTGCCTCGCGCTGCCGGATCGCGGCGATGAGCCTGCCCGCCAGGTCCGTGCCCGGTGCCTCGGCGAGCTGGGCATCGCGGAGGCCGAGCGCGGTCAGCGTCGGCTGCGCCACGTCGCCGTCCGCGCCGATGGCCGCGAGTTCCACCAGCCAGGCCCCGTCCGGCAGGTCGTCGAGCAGCGTGCGCGCGGTCTCCGTGGCCAGCCGGGTCTTCCCCGAGCCGCCGGGCCCGACCAGGGTGGTGAGACGGCGGGTGGCGATGAGCTCGCGGACCGCCGCGATGTCGGCGTCCTTGCCGACGAAGCTGGTCAGCTCGGCATGCAGGTTGGTCTTCCTGGTTTCCTCGCGGCGTCCAAGTTCGCCCCGCAGCAGCGCCACGTGCACCGCCGACAGCCCCGGTGAGGGATCGACGCCGAGTTCGCTGACCAGGGTCTCCCTGGTGCGCTGGTACAGGAGCAGCGCCTCGTTGCCGCGGCCGGCCGCGGCGAGGGCACGCATCAGCGCGCCGACGAGCCGTTCCCGCATCGGGTGCGCGGCCACCAGGCCGGTCAGCTCCGCGACCACATCCGCGCCGCGTCCCCCGGTGGCCTCCGCGTCGGCCCACTCCTCCGTAGCGGTCAGGCGCAGGTCTTCGAGCCGGACGACCGCGGCGTCGAAAGCGCCGCTGTCGAGCAGCCCGACGTCCTGCATGGCCGCACCGCGCCACAGGTCGAGTGCCTCGCGCAGCAGCCGCACCTGCCGTGCGCCGTCCTCCCCTCGGGCCTGACCCGCGATGACGAGGCGTTCGAAGCGCACTGCGTCGACCGCGTCGGGCTCGACCCGCAGCACGTAGCCCTCCGGCTGCCCGTCGACCGCCACGTCGGGCAGCGCCCTGCGCAGCCGGGAAACCAGGCGCTGCAGGGCGTTCGCCGCGTCGGCGGGCGGGTGCTCTCCCCAGATCCAGTCAACGAGCGAGGCTTTCGGTATCACCTGCCCCGGCTTCAGCGCGAAGGCGACCAGGAGCCCGCGCAACCGCGCGCCTGGCACGTCCGCCAGGGCGCCGTCGTCCGATCGAACCTCCAATGGCCCGAGCATCCCGATCTGCACCCGCTGATCTTGCCATGGACGCTTGGCAGGCAGCCAATTGGCGACGTGCCGCGGGATGCTCCGGGCCTCCGGTTTCCCGCCGTCAGGACCAGACCGGGTCGGTCCCGGTCGGGCAGTACTGCTGAGCGACGGAGCTCACGTCGACGCGGCCGGCGTATTGCCCCGCGTACTGCCAGATGACGCTCTGGGTACCGGTCAGCACCTGAACGGCGTCGATGCTCGTCCCGCAGGTCACCGAGAACGCGCTGCCGCCATTGGCGCCGATGTACGCGCCGGCCGCCTGGTCGGCCTCGGCCAGGGTGTAGGTGCCAAGCGGGCTGGCGTCGGTCCATGTCTGCCCGACGCCGTCATCGTGCGTGACGCTGGTGGTGCCCGTGCTTCCACCAGCCGCCACGCAGGTCACCGCGATCGTGTTGTCGCTCGCGGCCGGCCGGACGGCGATGGTGCCTGCCTGCCCGTCGTGCGTGCTGCACGCCAGGCCGCCAAGATCGCTGATGTTGCTGAGGCTCGTGCCCGCCAGCCCCTGCGGCCCGGCAGGTCCTGTGTCGCCCGTGTCGCCCTTGGGTCCGGCAGGACCCGTAGCACCGGTCGCGCCCGTCGCACCGGCCGGACCAGCACCGCCCGCAGCGCCGACGGCCCCGGTATCTCCGGCGGGGCCGGCCGGGCCGGCGGGACCGGTCATGCTCCACGAGATGGCCGTGGTCCCCTTCGGGCACGTCGTTCCCGCATCCTGCAGCACCACGGCATGGCTGCCGTTGACGGCCTGATTCGTGTAACAGCCGTGAAAGGCCCCCGATGAGTCGACCGGCCCTGAGGCAACCCCGGCCGCATACGCGATGCCGCCGCCCGCCACCAGGACGACCGCCGAGCCCGTGCCGATCAGCAGCATTCGCAAGCGTGCGCGTTCCATTAGTGCTCCCCTTCCGCCGTGACTTTCCATGACGGATGATTTCTGAGCCGGGGGGCGCCGTACATGGTGCCAGCACGCAGAAAGCCGGAGGCGAGCAGGCCAGTCGCGGTGCGCGAAAGCGAACGTGCGCAGGCGGCCAGGCGCTCGACGGCGCCCAGCATCCGCACCCTTCAGAAGAAGCCCGCGTGCTCGTGTGAACCTGTCGCCGCGTCCGGCCGTCTGTAAGGGAGAGGAACTGACTCTTTCTACGTGTTCGCCCTGAAGGTTCCCGTCCGGTAACACTTCCGGTCGCAGTATCGCTGTTCCTCATATGCAGGTGATTGACCGATTTATGCTGTGTGGATTCTTGAGACATGGGGGCCGTTAACTGTGGCTGTTCATCAACGACTGTCCTGGCTTGGCCGGAAGCCGGCGCTGTACGCAACCCTTGGTGCCGCGCTCGCCGTGATAGCGGGCGGGGCCTGGACGAGCGCGGCAGGTGCGGCTAGCGCCGCGGTGCCCGTCGCCTCGGCGGCGGTACAGGTATCCGCCTCGCCGCTCGGCATAAGCCTCGCACCGTGGGACGGGATCTACTCCACCACCGGGAGCACGACGTACACGGGTTCTAAGATCGCCGCTGCCGCCGAATCGATGCTTAAGGCGGCCGGCGTCAACCAGATCCACTACGGCGGCGGCACCACCGCCGACGACTACAACTGGCAGACCGACCGGGAAACCGGGAAGACCTACAACGACGGCTTGGACTTCGCCAAGGTCTCCGCGGCCGCACGGGGGCTCGGCGCGCAGACCTTCGCGACGGTCAACTACGGAAGCGGCACGCCAGCCCTGGCCGCCGCCTGGGTGAAGCAGTCGCAGAAGGCCGGCCAGGGCGTCTCCTACTGGGAGATCGGCAACGAGAACTATGGGTGCTGGGAAACGGACCAGTTCCTGAAGACCTGCCCGGGGTGGAGCACCCAGGCGGACGTGCAGACCCTGGCGACTAGCTACGCCACGCACGCGGCTGACTTCATGGCCGCCATGAAGGCCCAGGACCCGAACGCCAAGCTCGGCGTGCCGTGGGCGTTCGACGCTACGGTCCCCGGCGCGTTCGTCGGCTTCAACAACGTATGGAACGACACGGTGCTCGGCACCGACGCCGCGGACATCAGCTTCGTGGACGCGCACTGGTACCCGTTCGGAAAGACGGTCCCCTCGGACCAGAAGGTCATCCAGTCGGTGATCCAGATTCCGGCGGAATATGCCACGATCCAGGCCGAGCTGAACGCGAACGTCCCCGGGGCGAAGGTCATCGTGGGCGAGACCGGCGTCAGCTACCTGGAGACCAGCATCCCGTGCAAGCCCGCTGGCGCACTGTTCGCGGCCGGCGACGCCCTAGAGTGGCTGGCGGCCGGCGCGCAGGGCGTCGACTGGTGGCCGATGGACACGAACACCAATGCCAACTACACCGGGACGAACTGCAAGGCCGACGAGGCCATGTTCAGCAACCCGGCAAATCCCGCCAAGGCCAACCCGCAGCCGCTCACGCCGTACGTGGGCTACCTGATGGCCTCCGCGCTTGCCAAGCCAGGCTCGCAGCTCTCGACGCTTACGCAGCAGGGCGACGTGCTCGGCTTCCAGTCGGTGTCGAGCGGACACGTCGCGGTGGCGTTCATCAACACCAGCACCTCGGCCGCGGAGACGGTTAACATCCCCGCGGCGCTGACCGGGCCGCTCTCGAAGCAGTCCTACAGCGCGGGCAACCAGAACTCGTCGAACACGAGGATCGTGACGTCGGCCACCACGGCCAGCGCGATCGCCGGCGGTCTCAAACTTCCCGCCGAGTCGATCACGGTACTGCAGACCATCAAGCCGAGCGCGATCACCGTGGGCACGAGCAGCTCGAGCAACACGTTCAAGGCCGGCACGAAGCTGGCAATCAAGGGCAAGCTCACCCTCAACAACGTGGCGGCGCCGGCCGGCGTCTCCGTGAAGATCACCCGCAAGGTGACCAGCGGCAAGGGGACGAACGCGACGCTGACCGCCAAGACGGTGAGCGGCGGAGGCTTCTCCGTCACGGATCTGCCGCCGGCCACCGGCAAGTACACCTACATCGCCAGCTACTCGAGCAACAGCTACGCGCCCGCCTCGCGCGCGGTCGTCGTGACCGTCACGGCGGCCAAGCCGTCGCTCAAGCTCGCGGTGTCCGCCAAGTCGGTCAGGCCGGGCACGAAGGTGACGGTCACCGCGACTCTGGGTGCGCCGCACGTCAACAAGACGCTGGTCATCTACGCGCAGGTCAAGGGCGGCGCCAAGAAGGTGATCAAGCGTGGCACGGTCAACTCCAAGGGCCACCTCTCCGTGGTGCTCGCGGTGAAGGCCAACACCACCTTCACGGTGACGTTCTCCGGCGACACCTGGTACACCTCGGGATCCGCTACCGCGGCTGTCAAGGCCTGAGTCCTCCCGCAAACGCGACTGCCGGGTCCACGTCCAACGTGGGCCCGGCAGTCGCGTTTCTGGCTTAGTTAGTGAACCGTCACGTCGAACGAGTTCGCCGTGAGGCCCTGGCCGCTCGTCCAGGGCTCGAATCCCGCCTCGACGTCGATGAGGAACCAGGAGTTCTGCATGTAGCCCTTGGACACCGAATAGGCGGCGAGCGGGCCAAGGTCCAGGTTGCTCACCGAGCTGACGGGGTTGTTGGCGACGAACGAAACCGTTCCTCCGTTGCCATTCCCGCCGTACCAGACGGTCCAGCTGATTCCGTCCAGGGTGACGGTCGGTCCCGCGCTTCCGGCCGGCTGAGTGCCGCCGAAGTGGTTGAGCCAGATCATCATCTCGAGCCCGCTGTTATTGCTGTTCGTGCTCCGGGCCGCGTTGTACCAGATGTCGTAGGCATCGTCCCAGGCACCGCTGTTGACGGTCGTGGTGCTGTAGCTCGTGGTGACCTTGCCGGCCGTGCTTGCCATGGCCGAGACCGCCACCGGCATGCCGCTGTTCGTCGTGCAGTCTCCCCAGTGGCAACCCTTGTAGACGGACGGATAGGCGCCAGGCGCACCGGAGTGCGACACGTTGACTCCCGAGGCCGCGATCGTGAAATTGGGGCCGCCGTTGGTGCAGATCGTGAAGGTCGAGGCGGAATTCCACTCGTTCGCCTGCAGGTGATAGGCGCCGCCGTCTAGCTCCGTGACGTGATCGTTCGGCCCGCCATTCTGGTTCGTCGTGCAGTTCGTCATGTTCCCCGTAGGCGGCGGCGTCGACGCGGGCGGGGTCGTGACAGGCGCCGGGGTGGTCGTCGTGGCGCTTGGTGTCGGCGTGGGCGTGGGCGAAGAGGAGGGGCTGGACACCGGGCTCGAGGACTCAGTCGGCGTCGGTGTGGCAGAGGAGAGGACCTTGGGTTCGCGCCTGGGTGTCGCGGTCAGCGATGGGCGCCTTGACGCAGACGGACTGGCCAGCGAACTCGGCGACGACACCGGGCCGGAGGGCGAACTGGACGGGCAACCGGAGGTTCCGCTCACCGCCGCGTCCGCGAGCGTCCCCGACGCGACGCAGCCATCATCGGTGACGTGCCGGCTGGATACGACCAGCGCGTTTTCCAGCGCCGGAATCCACGCACTGTCCATCGACGTCGCCTGCGGCGCATGATGCCTGCCCCGCAACGCCGACCCGCCTACCACCGCGCCCACAAGCAAGCACAGCACCCACAGCAAAGCAACGCCAGCACGCGGAACGAGCCTTCGTTTCTTCCTGTGCGAAGCCATCTGCCCTCCTCACCGTTCTCGGCGTCCACAGTGCCCGCCTGCACCACCAGGAGATCAAATCGTTACCACACAGTGACAACGCCGGAATGCGGCTTTCACGTAAAACGAGGTGCCATGATGGCAAAAATAGCTCGATGAGACTACGGGTGATGGCTCGGATGGGTGAGCTAGATTACGAAGTGATTAGTCCTTTTTGACTAGATCGAAAGACGCGTGTCAACCGGCGCGCCGCGCTCACCGTCTAGCTTCGAAGTGCGCTTTTGTGGCTTCAGTTCCCCACTTATTCACACACGCAAATCCAACGATTTCGAACCAGTCAGCCCGCGCCCGGACGATCGCGTGGCTTACGAGCCGAAGCGCGCCTGGATGAGCGGCGCGGCCGAACTGCGCAGCCAGATCACGCCGGACCTGCCCGCCTGGTCCACCGCGATCTGCGCGTGTTCACCGTCTGCGGTGAATTTGATCAGGCGCCCGAAGGTGCCCTTGGGCGCGGTGACGTGCCGCCCGTAGATCGTGGTGACAAGACCGGACTGATAGGTCGTCGACTGCCAGGTGATCAGTCCGGCGCCTGCCGGGTCGATGGCGACATGCGGAAGGTAGCCGGTGCCGAGCCGGACCGCGGGACCGAGCGTCCCCGCGGGTGACAGCCGCCTGCCATACACCGCGGCCTGGGTGCTGCTGAGGGCGCTGTTCCACACAACGACCGCGTCGCCCGCCCCGTCGGCCGACAGTGACGGGCCGTCCGGGATGTTGTTGACTGTGACCGTCGGTGCCGCGATCGCGACCGTGACTGCCTTGCCGAGGACGCGCGCCTTGCTCCACTTCCGCACCACCAGATGCTCGGTCTGGGTGTTCTTGACGCTCACGATCTGCGGCACGAGAACGAAGGTGTCCCCGTTGCTGTCGTCCGCCAGCTGGGGCTTCCCGAACGAGGTCCCGATGGCGGGGCTGAGGACGACGGCCGGCTGGCCCACGCCGTTGGGCGTGAGACGGACCTCGTAGACCTTCGTCGCGGTGTACGAGACGGTCGCGGTGCCGGTCTTGTCGAAAACCGGTGCGGACACCAGCTGGGTGCTCGCGCCCAGGAAGCGCACCGGGCCGAGCGCGCCGCCCGAGGAGATGAAGCGGGCAAGGACCCCGTTGGGTCCCGTGCTCGTCGCGTTGATCGTCTGCCACACCACCAGCGCCTGCCCGGCCGGCGAGACCGCGACCATGGGGAAGTAAGCCTGGTTGTTCTTCGGGGTTACCGTGAGCACCGGACCGATCTTCCCCGCCGGCGACACCGTGACGGCCTGGATCGCGTCATCCTTGACCCGCAGCCAGGCGACGACGCCGTAGCCAGCGGGGTTGTATGCCACAGCCGGGAAGACCATTGTGGGACCGCTGCACGGGGTGAGCTGATGAATGCTCCCCCACTTACCCGCGCTCGACCGCAAGCGGATCTGGATCTGGTTGCCGCAGTTGGGATCGGCGTTGTTGATGCCCTCCCAGGCCGTGATGAAGGCGCCTTTCGCGTTGGCGGAAATGGCCGGGTCGACACCTTCCCACGTGCGTCCGGTCAACGTCGTGACAGGCGTCCAGCTCGCCTGGGCGGCGGTCGCCGCGGCCAGCGCGGCCCCGCCGACACCGGTCATGATCGCCACCGCACCGATGGCGCGGCCCAGCCGCCGCCTGCCCCTGAGCCCCGTGCCGGCGGGCCGTATGCCGGTAACGCGTCGCATCCGTTTCCTCTCGCCGCGGAAGGCTTACTTGAGCGTCTGGGTCGCGCTTGAGCCGAGGAAGTTCCCCTGGGCGGCGAAGACGATCTTGAACTTCCCCGTGAGCGTCTCGCCCGGCTCGACTGACACGCTGCCGCCGTTCGCGCTCGTCGCCTTCGAGGCGCCCAGGTAACGCCAGGTCTTGCTGCCGACGGGCAGGTAGTAGAACTTGGCGGTGCCCGTGACGTTGGCGTAGTGCACCCCGCCCGACGGCGGCCAGTCCTGCATGATCGCCCCCCGGTGACGTGGCGCCGTGCAGGTGCAGGGCCACGAAGTTCGTGACATATGTCCGGTCGACGAAGGCGCTGTTCTTCGCGTTGCTGTCTGATGGCTCGAATGTCGTGCTGCCGGCGGTGGCCTTCAGGACCCTGGCCTGCCACTGCAGGTGGCCAAGCCTGGTGAGCTCCGGCGCCCAGGAGATGGCGCCCTTCGCGTTGGCCTTGCTCCGGCCGGCGTAGGACCATTTCCCGCTGGGCAGCGAGCGGACGTAGTAGGCGACGACGGCGGCCGCGGCCGGCTGCCACTTGCCGCCGTTCAGCGCCTGCACGACGCCAGTCGCCTTGAACGCGCCGTGGATCTCGTGGGTGGCCGGCACGGTGAACTTCTCGACCCGCGTCTTCTCCTGGTGCGAACTGGCGGGTGCCCCGCTGGCCGCGAGTGCCGGGCCGGCCGCGCAGGCGCCGGCTATCCCCGCGGTCAGCACGACGGCAGCAAGTGCCCCAGATCGGCGCATAACGCTGTCCTCGCAATCATTAACGATTCAGGCAACCCCGGCAACGGCTTGAGGCTACCCGCGGGATGCGCCGATCTGGTGGCACTTGTTAAGTTAGTAGCGGTTTGTAATAACTTCCGCTCAGGCCTGCCCGAAGTAGTGCCCGTTGTCTAGGTCATCGATGAGGCCCGGGTGCTCCGGCTGCCAGCCGAGCAGCTTCCGCGTCTCCTCACTTGACGTCGGGTTGTCCACCCCGACGAACGCGCCGAGGAAGGCGAACCGCTCGGCGGCGTCGGACGGGGAGACGCTGGCGGTTGGCACGCCGGCACCGCGCCCGATGGCGGCCGCGATGTCCCGGAACGGGATGCCTTCGTCCGCGACGCCGTGCAGCCGGCTCCCCGCCGGAGCCCCCTCAACGGCCAGCCGGTACACCCGCGCCGCGTCCAGCGTGTGCACGGCCGGCCACCGGTTGGCGCCGTCCGCCACGTATCCCGACACGCCCGACTGCCGCGCGATGCCGATCAGGATGTGCGCGAACCCGTGGTGATCGAGCGAGCTGTGCACGATCGGGGGCAGCCGGACGATGGACGACCGCACGCCGCGCTCGGCCAGGCCGACCACGAAGTTCTCCGCGTCGACCCGCGGCCCGCCGGACGCGAAGTCGGCCTCGGTGCCCGGCCGCCCGGTGATGCTCGCGAAGGCGAGCATCAGCGTGCCTGAGGTGGTGACGAGCGGCTTGCCCGTCCCATCGAGCGGCGCCGCGAGCGCCTGGATGGCGGCGAAGTCGGCGGCGGCCGCACCCGCGTAGTCGCCGGCCCCCATCAGGTCGTGCTTGAAGGCGAGGTGGATGACGCCCTCGGCCGCCCCAGCAGCCTCGCGCAGCCCGTCGAGATCGTCCAGGTCGCCGCGCCGCACCTCGGCGCCTGCGGCCTCGAGGGCCGCCGCGGAGCTGTCGGAACGTGCCAGCCCGACGACCTGGTGCCCGGCCTCGAGCAGTTCGGGCACGAGCGCCGAACCGATGTGGCCGGACGCGCCAGTCACGAAAACACGCATGGGAAACCCTCCCGGATCGAGTGATGTCACCTGGTGTCATCACCATAGCATGCCCATGACACCAAGTGACATCAGCTAGTCTTGGCGCATGGGCAGATGGCAGCCGGACGCGCGCGAGCGCCTGCAGCTGGCGGCCCTTGCCCTTTACGGCGAGCGCGGCTACGAGGAGACAACGGTCGCGGAGATCGCGGAACGCGCGGGGCTCACGAAGCGGACGTTCTTCCGCTATTTCGCAGACAAGCGCGAGGTGCTGTTCTGGGGCTCGGAGCTCCTCGAGCAGCAGATGGTGGCCGCCATCGAGGCCGCTCCCGCGTCAGCCTCGGCGCTGGGCATGATCGGCGAGGCGCTTGACGCGGCCGCCGTCCGGTTCGAGGAGGTCCGCGAGTTCGCCGGCCCGCGGCACCGGATCATCGCCTCCAGCCGCGAGCTGCGGGAACGCGAACTGATCAAGGCCGCGTCGCTGGCCGCCGCCATGGCACGGGCACTGCGCGCGCGGGGACTCGACGAGACGGCGGCGTCCCTCGCCGCGCTGACCGGCACGACCGTCATGCACGTCGCCTTCGAGCAGTGGGTCGATGACCCCGGCCGCAGGTCGTTCGAGCAGATCGCCAGGGATGCGCTGGCGCAGCTCCGCGAGCTCGCGAGCACGGCGTAATCTCCGCGGTTAATCGGTCGCGATCGGGATCGCGGTGGGGCATCGTGGGCGGCATGTCCACGGAGATTCGCAGGGTCAAGCCCGACGAGATGGTCGATTACCTCAAGGTGCTGCCGTTCGCCAACGGCCTGCCGCACTGGGAGCCGTATCCTGCCGCGTGGCACGGCGGGCCGGAGGCGTGGCCGCAGCCCGGCGCGCCGGCATCGGCGGAGCAGCTGGCGAACTGGGCCGATGAGCTGGTGAGAGACGAGCAGTTCCACCCGCAGGCCGCCTTCGTCGACGGCCGCCTGGTGGGCGGCTCAGCCATGATCAGCTTTGAGATGACCGTTCCAGGCAGGCGGCAAGTGGCGCTCGGCGGCGTCACCTCGACGGCGGTGGCCGCCACTCACCGGCGCCGTGGCCTGCTTCGCGGGATGATGCAGGCGATGTTCGACGAGGCCCGCGGGCGGGGTGAACTGCTCGCCGCGCTCAGCGCGAGCGAGGGCTCGATCTACGGCCGCTACGGCTTCGGCCCGGCCACGTACCGCACCCGCTGGGAAATCGAGCGAACCCAGGCCCGGTTTCTCTCACCAGTCGAACCTGGCGGGAGCCTGGAGATCACCGACGCCGCCACCGCGCGGCGAGCCTGGCGTGCGGTCCATGACGTCGTGCGCGTGAGCCGTGCGGGTGAACTGTCGGCGCCGCCGGACAAGTGGTCGGACCTGAGTGACACATCGAGCGGCCCGGCCGGCCCGCGGCGCTACCTCGTGCACCGCGACCGCGGCGGGACCATCGACGGGGTCGCTACCTACCGGATCCCCTGGTCGCCGCGCATCGAAGAGGTCGGCACGCTCGTCGTCGAAGGGCTGCAAGCCGCGAGCGACGACGCTTACCGGGCGATGTGGCAACTGCTCCTCGACTTCGACCTGACCAGGAAGGTGGTGGCGGCGCCCCGGCCGAGTGACGAACCGCTGCGCTGGATGCTCGACAATCCCCGCGCCATGCGCGTCACCCGCCAGTCGGACAACCTGTGGATCCGGCTGCTCGACGTCGGGGCCGCACTCGAGGCCCGCCGCTACGACACGGCGGGCACGATCGTCATCGGGATCGAGTCCGATCCCATGTGCCCGGGCAACGCGGGATCCTGGAAGCTCGACGGCGGCCCGGACGGTGCCCTCTGCGCGCGGGTAAGCACCGCGCCCGACCTCACGATCGACCTTCAGGCCCTCGGCTCGCTGTACCTGGGCGGGATGTCCACCTCGCTGCTGTCAAGCGCGGGGCGGATCCGCGGCAGCCGCGAGTCCATCGGTCTGCTGTCCCGCATGTTCCGTACCGATCAGGAACCCTTCAACACGTTCGCCTTCTGAGCCAGGCCATCCGTGTCGGCACACGGCCGCGCCCGCTCGCCGGCGCTAGCGACCGGGGAGCGGGCGGGGTGGCCGCGCTGCGGAGTCAGTCCTGGCCGGGACCGCTGACCAGGGTGGTGTCGCGGATGATCTCCCAGGTGACGGTGCCGGCCGCGGGGAGCTTGAGGTGCTTGGCCTTAGCCGTCACCAGCTCGGCCTTGGTGTAGTGGCCGGCGCTGACGGTGCGCCGCCCGACGACCTGGTAGGTGTTTGGGTCGAGCAGCAGGTCACGGAAGGCCACGAGGAACGCCTCGGCGGCGAGGTCATCGGCCGCCTGGTAGCCGAGCCGGCCCGCGACGTATCGGTGAATCACCGGGAAGTACCTGTCGTAGATGCCGGTAAACGCTTCTGGGTCTAGGCGGGACCGGGCAAGTTGCGCCGCGTCGCTCGCGTCCGGGCCGGGTGCCGGCGCCACCGCCAGCCACTCGCCGCCCGCCATGCTCGGGCCGGGATCGGCGGGCATGCGATCGCGTTTCATCACGAAGTGATCTATCGCGCCCTCACTCCGCCGCAGCCAGCCGCAGCGTTCCCGCCGGCACCGGACGTTACCCGATCGTGATCTCAGCCGGCCGGGTGGAGGCCGGGTGGAGACCGGACATCCACCCGGTATCGAACCGTCGGCCGGCGCGCCGCTGGTGCCCGCTTCCGTAGCGTCATCGGTGTAAGGAACCACCCCGGCAAGCAAGCCGGACAGGAAAGGAACTCAGATGGACGCGAGCGTGCTGATCCCCAACCTGGTCATCCTGGTCACCGTGCTGCTGTCGGACTACGGCAGGCGCCCGGTCACCACCCTCCGGCTTGTCCGCCCCTTCATCGCCGCGGCGGTCATCATCCCGTTCTTCTTCAAGGGCGTGCAGGGCTCAGGCAACGGCCTGCTGCTCGAAGTGGCCGGCGCGGCTGCGGGCATCGCGCTCGGCGTCCTGGCCGCCTCGCTGCTGCGTGTCTTCCACGACTCCGCGACGGGACGGGTCGCCACGATCGGCGGCAAGGCCTACGCGCTGTTCTGGATCGTGGTCGTGGCCGCCAGGCTCTACTTCACCTACGGCGCGCAGCACGTCTTCGGCAGGGAACTCGGCCAGTGGCTCTACACCAACCACATCACGGTGGACGGCCTGACCGCGGCGCTGATCTTCTTCTCCGTCGCCATGCTGCTCGGCCGCACCGGCGCGCTGGCCGTCCGGGTCCGCAAGGCCAGCACCGGGCAGGTCACGGCCCCGCGTGCCGTGGCCGTCAGGGCGCACCTGTCGGCTCCGGTCCGCTAAACGGTCATCCCAGGACCGGCGCCCTGCTGCGCGATCCAGGCGTTCCAGTTCGCGTGCGTGAGCTTCAGCCAGTGGCCAGCGGAGGTCTTCAGCTGGACGGAGGCGATGGCGTTGCCCGTGTTCATCACCACGAGAGCCAGCCAGTACCGCGATGATCCGTTCTTGACGAGGAAGCCGACGGGTCCGGGGAGCGGCGGGTTGCTGATGGTGTGGTACGAGACCTTGATGATCCCCGCGCGCAGCGGCGCGAGCTTGGCGAACGCCGCCTCGCTCAGGTCGATGTGCCCGCTCTTGCACTCGGGGCACTGGTCGATCACCTCGACGCGGACCGAGCCGTGCGGTCCCTTGACCTGAAGGTAACTGCCGCACGGCGCCGCGCCGTGATACTCGGCGGCTGACAGCGCCACGAACATGTGGTTGGCAGGCGGTCCCGGGTAAGAGCAGTTGCCGCCTCCGCTTTGCAGCACGTAGTGGGTGGCGATGCCCGAGGCCGACCCGACCGCCGGAAGCGTTGCCGCGCCCGCCGGACTCCCGGGCACGCAGAGACCGGCCGTCAGCGCGATGACGGCCGCCGCGATACCCCCGCCGAGCATCCGCCTACGCAGTGGCCCGTGCATAATGTGACGCGTTCGTAGCCGCTTCGTAATCATGGGTGGGAGTGTAGGGAGTGAAGGAGCGACGCCGCTGGGCTTCTGCGCGATCCGCCGGTACCAGCCGCCGCCACCAGCACAAGCCCAAAAAAAATCGGCGCCCGCCCGTCGGAGTTCCGCCCGCCGTGACGACGATGAGGGTATGACGCACCCGCAGGTGCGGCCCGATCCGGCGCTCGGGCTGCTTGAGCTGTACGACGACGCGCTGCCGCACGTCTACGGCTACCTGTTGGCCAGGTGCGGCGACGCCGGCCTGGCCGAGGATCTCACGGCCGAGTCGTTCCTCGCCGCCGTGCACGCGGCCCGCGAGCCGGGCGCGGCCCGCCCCTCGATCCCGTGGCTGATCGGCGTCGCGAGGCACAAGCTCGCCGACCACTGGCGGCGTACCGAACGGGAGCGGCGTGGCCTCCGTCTGCTCGGCGGCGAGCCGGGGCTGACCGACGACCCATGGGACGCCGCCCTGGACCGGATTCGCGCCCGCGAGGTGCTCGGCCAGCTCGGCGCGCACCACCGCGCCGCGCTCACGCTGCGCTACCTCGACGGGCTGGCGGTCCCTGAGGTGGCAAGGCACCTGGACCGCAGCGTGCACGCCACCGAGGCGCTGCTCGTGCGGGCCCGCGCCGCGTTCCGCCGGATCTACGAGGGAGAGGAGGGCTCGTGGTGACCGATCCGTTCGAGGCTCTGCGCGAGCCCGTCACGCCAGTCGCTCCCGATCCCGATCTCGCCGGGCGGCTGCGCCAGCGGCTGACCCGGGAGGTATTCGCATCCACAGGAGGAGCCATGCCCCAGCAGACCACCGCGATCCGGGTCGGGCCGGAAGTCACGAGGACCCCGGCGCTGGCCCCCTACATCGTCGTGTCCGACGCGCGGCGCGCCATGGACTGGTACGCAGAAGTGTTCGGCGCGCAGCCCCGCGGCGATCTCTACGTCAACGCGGACGGCACGATCGGGCACGCCGAGGTCAGCATCGGCGACTCGGTGCTGATGTTCTCCGAACACTCCGACCTGTGGCCGAACGTTCCGGTGCGCGCGCCGGACAACCCGGCGACGTTCAGCCACACCCTCCACCTGCAGGTGGAGGACGTCGACGGGACCACTCAGCGCGCGCGTAACAGCGGCGCCGCGGTGGAACGGGAACCGACCGACCAGCCCTATGGCCGCGGCTCGGTAATCGTCGACCCGTTCGGCCACCGCTGGATGCTGCTGCGCCCGCCGCCCGCGTAATCCCGGGGCCGCGCTCACCTGGGGCGGTGGCCGAACAGCGCCATCGTCTCGTTCAGCCGAGCCCGGACCCAGTTCTGATGGGCGGGCTCGGCGAACCCCCGGTAGGCGGTCTCGATCACCATGACCAGCATCAGGTGCAGGCAGTACAAGCGCCTGCGCACCTGCTCGGTCTCGGTGAGCGGCCCGCGGCCGTAGCCGCGCAGGAAGGCGGCCGGGTCGCCAAAAGCGGGCAGCTGGGTGGCGATGAAGCCGAACTCGATCAGCGGGTCGCCGTAAAAGGCACGCTCGTGGTCGATGATGCCTACGATCTTCCCTGACCGGACCAGGACGTTGCCTGCCCATAGGTCCCATTCCACGAAGGCGGGCTCTGTGACCTCGTCCAGGCTCGCGGCGTGCCCGGCGACGACGGCGCGCATCGTGTCGTAGTCCCAGCCCAGGTCGACCTGGCGACGCTCGCCGTCACGCAGCACGTCCTCGGCCATCCCGGTGAACACCGTGCGCCATGACGGGTCGCCGCGGGCCGCCCCGGTCAGCGGGCCGAATGCCGTGCCCCGAAGCGAATTGAGCTCGCGGTTCGCCGACCCGAGCGCCTCCTGGTAGGCGTCGCGATCGGCCGCCGTCAGGTCATTGCCGATAACGGCGAGGTTGTCCCCGTCGACGAACGGCATGAAGAAGTAATCGGCATCGCACAGGTCGCGGCTGCTGTCGGCATAATCGACGGCCGGGACCGGCACGCCGGTGTTCTCCCTGATCATCCGCAGTGCGGCGACCTCGGTCGCCATGGCGCCGCGTTCGTACGTCAGGACTTCCACGCCGGGTGGCGGGGCGATCTTGAGCACGACGTTCTCCCCGTCGCGCAGCCTGATGCGGTAGGCCGCATTGAACATGCCGAACCCGAGCTCGCTGGCCCACTCAGCGCCGTCGGCAGGCACTCGGTCCGGGCCGTAGCCCCGCTCGACCATCGCACGCAAGATCTCAGCCGGCTGCCGGTTCTTGGTGATGCTCTCCACGTACGCGCACTCCTTCGCCGCATCCGGACATCCCGCTAGTTATAGCGGGAACGGCGCGGGAGCTACCAGGTCCCCCACTCCAGCGCAGGCGCCGGCAGTTCCGGAGGCGTCAGGAACGCGGGCGGCGCCGTCAGGTCGAGTGCACCGAGCGGCGCGGTGGCCGCCGCGTCCCGCCTGGTCAGCGCGGGCAGGTTCCACTTCTCCTCGAGAAGCTTCAGCACCGAGGTGTGGTCGAACACGTCGGACAGGACGCAGTCCGGACGGGCGTAAGGCGACACAATCACCGCGGGCACCCGGAACCCGTAGCTGTCATAGGTATTCGGTCCGGCGACGAGCTCCTCGGCATGCCGCACATAGTGCGGGAACAGGGGCTTCAGCAGGGTGCGCAGCGGGGATCGGTGCGCGACAAGGCTGCGGCCGCGCACGTCGTCCGGCGGCACCGCGGCGGGCGGCGCGACGTGGTCGTAGTAGCCGCCATGCTCGTCGTAGGTCCAGATAAGCAGGGTGTCCGGCCAGCCGCGGCCGTACATGACCCGGCTGATCACCTCGGCGGCAAAGCTCTCGCCCTTGCGGATGTCCTGCGGGTTCTCCTCGGAGAAGCTGCGGAAGTCAGGATCCACGATGCAGAACGAAGGCAGGTTTCCCGAGTCGGCGTCGGCGAAGAACCGCTCGATGCTGCGGACGTGAGCCATGTAGCCGGCCATCCCAAGCGGGTAGATGGCCGAGGTGAACTGGAGATCCCGGTTGAACGCGTACCCAGCCTGCTGCCGCAGGTGGCCGGCGTGGGTCAGGTGATGGCTGGTCCTGCGGCGCCGGTAGCTCAGGAAGCGGCGGAACTCGGACTGGTCGCTGCCGGCCGGCCGGTAGTTGACCCAGGAGATCCCGTGCCTGGTCAGCATCTCCATGATGGTGCCCGCCGGCGGCCGGTCAAGCAGGTTGACCGGCAGGTCGTCCATCAGGCCGTTGGCCGTTCCCGCCAGCAGGAACCTGCGGTTCGGGAACGTCGGCCCGAGGCACGAGCTGAACCAGCGGTCGGCGAGCGGGAAGGTCCGCGCGAGCCCGTGATAGAAGGGCAGGTCCTGCTCGGTCCAGTAGGACATCGCCGTGGTCTTGTCGGCCCCGGGCGCGGCCTGCTCCGCCGAGGTCACGAAGCCGTCCATCTTCCCGCCGTCCCACTGCGCGTGGGTGGCGCTCCAGCTCTGGCAGGGCACGCCGTCGCGCTGCACGGTGGACTCCGCGTGCCGGGCCCTGATCATGGTGCCCGCGGAGTCCGGGTTCTCGGCATCCGGCGCGCCGTCGTCGGCGACAGGAAAGCCCTCTCCGCGGCCCAGCGTGCCGAGATAGTTGTCGAAGGAGTGGTTCTCCATCATCAGCACGACGATGTGCTTGATCTGCGGCAGCATGTCGGTGCCCGGCTCGACTTCTGGATGCGGCCGGTCACCCGGCCGGACATGCCGCCGCCACCGTTCCCGCCGGTGCAAGTTCTGGCGTTCGATCCGCTCCCAGGTGCGTTCGCTGACCATGTCGGTCCGTCCTTCGTCAGTCCGTCCTTCGCTGATTGCTTGAGCTCGCAGGCACGCTGCTGTCCGCCGGCCCCGGCTGGGCCGCGGGCGGCCGCTTCCGCCGCCGCACGATGACCACGACAATCCCGGCGATCACCAGCAGGCCGATCAGCCCGGCGATGGCGTACGCGGGCCCGTTCACCAGGCGCTGCACGTGCTGCCAGTTGGCTCCGGCCGCGTACCCCGCCCAGGCCAGGCCGCCGATCCAGGGAATACAGCCGGCCGTGGTATAGACGCCGAACCGAACCGGCCGCATGCGTGCCCAGCCCGCAGGCAGCGAAATGAACGTGCGCACCACGGGCAGCAGCCGCCCGATGAAGACGGCTCGGCCGCCGTAGCGGTCGAACCACCGCTGGGATCGCTCGATGCCGGACCGGCCGCCGAGGAACCGCGACCAGCGGCGCGTGGCCGCCTCGCCGCCGTACCGGCCGGCCGCCCAGGCCAGGTAGCTGCCGAGGACATTGCCGACGACGCCGGCCACGATGACCAGCGCGAGATTGAGATGGACGCCGGCTACCGCGCCTGCGGCTATCGCCCCTCCGAAGGGCATCGTGAGCTCGGAGGGTATGGGTATGCAGGCCGACTCTGCCAGCATCAGCAGCAAGATGGCCGCATACCCGTATGAGCTAATGAAATGTTGCACCAGTGCCGTCCCGGTGAGTTGAGTTTCGGGGTTTGCCGTTCCCGGCGCACGGTTCCGGCTACCCGCGTGATGTGCGGTGAAACGAGGCCTAGCGGGTCACGGGCGCGGACTCATGGCCATGCCGGGCGTGGTCCTTGCGGCGCGGCAGGCCGAGCGGCCCGCGCTGTGACCGCTCGAAAGCGTCCTTGTTCGGCTTGATGAGAATGGTGGCGGTGGTCAGCCACAGCGCGGCGAACAGGACGCTGGCGAGGATGTCGGTCGGGTGATGCTCGCCCCGGTACATGCGCGCCACGGCGATCAGCACCGGCATGACGATCGCGGGGATCAGGAACAGGTAACGCCACCAGCCGCGGGCATGCCCGATGACCAGGATCGCGATGGCGACGTAGAGGCACGTGGTGGCGGCCATGTGCCCGGAGGGGAACGCGGAGGTGGGCAGGTTCGTGTCCAGGTGCGTGACGTCGGGGCGCGGCCGCTTGACGACGTAGGCGATCGCCAGGAACGCGGCGAGCTCGCCGAACATGACCGCGGCGACGAATACCAGCGGCCGCCAGCGCCGGGTCACCGCGAGGAAGACGACGCAGGTGACTGCGCTGACGATGAGGATGTCCTGGGTGGCGCCGAGGTTGCTCGCGATCAGGCTCCAGCCGTTCAGCGACGGCGTCCGGTGCGCGGCGAACCAGTGCGGGATGGTGTGGTCGCCGAACAGGTTGCCGTTGCCGTTGTGGGTGATCATGATCAGCTTGCCGATGCCGGTCAGGGCGCCGACGATCAGCACCCAGATCACCACCACTCCGGCGGCGTTGCGGCCGTACGCGAGGGCGCGGTCATGTCGCATGGGGGTCTCCGGTTCTGCGGGTTGCAGGTCTTCGCGGGCCTCGGGCTCAAGGCCCTCGGTGACCGGATCGGTCACCGGCTCGCCCGCTGCCCTGCGGGATAGTTCGACGGCGAAGGCGGTGACGCCCAGCCAGGTGATGCCGAGCGCCCAGGCGCCGAGCACGTCAGAGAGGTAATGCACGCCGAGCAGCAGCCTGCTGACGCCGATCGCGGCGATCAGCGTGACGATCACCGCGGCGAACACGCGGCGCCATATCCCGCGCACCGCGGGAAGGAAGACCAGGAAGAGCGCGCCGTAGCAGACGATCGAACCGAGCGCGTGCCCGCTGGGGAAGCTGTTGCCCCCGCCGTACGCGACCGGGTGCGCCACCACCGGGCGCAGCCGCCCGACCAGGGCCTTGAGCACCGGGTCGAGCACGAGCTCGCCGGCGCCCGCGACAAGCAGGTAGACCGCGAGCCGCCAGCGCCGCCTGATGGCGAGCAGGACGACGGCGGCACCCGTCACCGTCCACAGCACGCCGCCGCTGCCCAGCCAGGTGACCGCCTTGATGACGCCGACCAGTGCGGCATCGCCGGCGACGAGGCTGTTCAGCCAGGCCGCCGCGTGGTGATCGGCGGACTCAAGCGGTGCGAATTGCAGCCGGACAAGAAGCAACAGAATAGCGAAAATGAGTGCCGCAACGGTGACGGCTGCAATGGGAGTGAGGGTGCGTCGGGTAGTGGCTGCTACGGACATGGCCTTCCCGCTTCCCTTTGCGAGCCGTTTCACGCCCGTTTACGGCCGGGTTCACTTTCTGCGTTTCCTCTGAATGGCGTGGCAATGTAGCAAATGTTTGACGGCGGGCTGACAAGGTAGTCACGGGCATGCACTCTTTGTCATCGCAGCGAGCAACTCGCTCCGCCCGGCGGGCTTCTCATAGCCCGGCCGCGCATTTCCTGGCTCGTGCGGGCCTGACCGCCCGCGGTGTCATTTACATCCTGGTTGGGTGGGTCGCGGTGCTCGTCGCACTGGGGCACAGCTCTCGCGAGGCGGACCAGCAGGGCGCCTTGCAAATGCTGGCGGGCAAGCCCTACGGACTTGTCTCGCTCTGGCTGCTCGCCATCGGCTTCGCGGCCTACGCACTATGGCGGCTGAGTGAGGCCGCATTCGGCGTCTCCGGCGAACCCGGGACCGGCCCCCGGCTCAAGTCGCTCGCCCGGGCGGTCATCTACGCGTTCCTGTGTTACCTGGCGGTCTCGGTGATCGCAGGCAAGGCAGGCAGCCAGTCCGGCAAGCAGCAGGACTTCACCGCCTCCGTCATGCATCACCCGGCGGGACGGATCCTAGTCGGCGTCGTCGGGCTGATCGTCGTCGTCTGCGGCATCGCCCTGGTCATCGAGGGCGCCCGCAAGAAGTTCATGAAGCACCTGGAGACGTCCCGGATGAAGCCAGAGACGCGGCGCGCAGTCAAGCTGCTCGGCATGACCGGCACGATCGCCCGCGGCGTGGTCTTCGGCCTGGTCGGCATCGGGATAATCGCCGCGGCGGTCACCCATAAGGCGTCGGAATCCGGCGGCATCGACAAGGCGCTGCTGACGGTGCGCAATCAGCCGTTCGGCGAATTCCTGATGCTGCTCGCCGCGCTCGGACTCGTGATCTTCGGCATTTACGGGCTGTGCGAGGCTCGCTGGCGCAAGGTCTGAACCTCCCGCAGGGTCTGAGCAGGACGTCAATCCCGAAAGGACAATGCGAGTGGCTGATGTCGCGGTGGTGGCGCATTCACTGAAGAGCCTCGGTGGCGGCCTGCCCGAGCTACGGCGGATCCTGGCAGCCGAGGGCGTGACCGATCCCCTCTGGTACGAGGTGGAAAAGAGCCGCCGCGCGCCCAAGTACGCGCGGCGGGCGGCCGCCAAGGGCGCCGACGTGCTTTTCGTGTGGGGCGGCGACGGCACCGTCCAGCGCTGCATCGACGCCGTCGCCGGCACGGACACTGCGGTGGCGATCCTGCCGGCCGGGACCGCGAACCTCCTGGCGGAGAACCTGAACGTGCCGCACGACCTCGAGGAGGCGGTGCGGACCGGGCTGCACGGCGACCGGCGCAGGCTGGACACCGGCTCGGTGAACGGCGAACGCTTCACGGTGATGGCCGGCGCCGGGTTCGACGCGCGGATGATCTCCGACGCCGACCGGGGGGCGAAGGACCGTCTCGGCCCGGCCGCCTACGTCGTCACCGGGCTCAGGAACCTCGGCGGCCGGCGGATACGGGCGACCATCAAGGTGGACGGCAAGCGCTTCTTCGAGGGCAAGGTCTCGTGCGTGCTCGCCGCGAACGTCGCCAAGATCATCGGCGGCATCGAGGCCTTCCCGCAGGCACGGCCGGACAGCGGCCACCTCGAACTCGGGGTTGTGACGGCGCGGAACCCGGTGCAGTGGGCAAGGACCTTCGGCAGGCTCGCGCTCGGGCACCCGGAGCGATCGCCCTTCGCCAAGGTCACCGAGGGGAAGAAGTTCCGGATCCGGTTCGACCAGAAGGTCCGCTTCGAGCTCGACGGCGGCGCGCGCCCGCCGAGCAGGCGCCTGCGGATCGACGTCCACCCGGAGTCCGTTACGGTCTGCGTCCCGCCCGCAGCATGAGGCCGAGCATGGTGTCGAGGCCGAGCTTGAAGGCATGACCAGCCAGGCCGCGCTCGCCGCCAACGAGGAGCACGTTGCGGGCCGGATCGCACCCGGGTACCGCGCCGACCTGACCGCCTTCTCCGTCGACCCGGTCACGGCTCCCGCCGACGAGGTGGCCGGCGCGCCGATCCGGCTCACGATGGTGGACGGCACCGTCACCTACCAGGGCTGATTATCGCAGACTAGAATTACCTGGTGTAACTGCACGATCACAGTAACGGAGGCCTGCCCATGTCGGGACTCGAGGCTTCGCTGGTACTCATCGGCGTCTTCATCGGGGTGATGGGCCTGCTCGCGGCCGGCGCCTGGCTCGCGCTCCTTCTTCTAGATCGCGTGGAAACCCGCGGCACGGCGTCGCGGCGGCTCGCGCACGGGTAGCGGCCATGATCCGCGGTGCGGAGAATCCTGCCCGCTTGGCTGCCCGCGCCTGAATAACCAGCAGGGCAGCCAAGCGGCACTTGCGGTCAGCCCTGCTCGCGGTCGTTGGAGCGGTAGGACCGGTAGAGGTCGGACATGCCGGCGGTCCCGTGCAGCCCGGGGATGTGCCCGAAGGTCTGCGGGTGCCGTGGATGGTTCACCGGGGCCGGTGACACCGACTGCACGCTGTCGGCCGAGCAGATGGCGGCCGGGTCGTAGGACGCGGTGCCGGTGAGCACTTGGAGCAGCGACTCCGACGGCGGGCTGATCGCCGGGCCGATCACGTCCGAGCTTGCCGGGATGCGCGACGGCTTAACCGCTCTGTGCGCGGGCACCGGCGCCGGCAGCAGGATGTCCGCGATGTTGCGCGCGTGCTTGTCGCGGGCGGTCAGCGGGTTAAGGCCGAAGGTGGACTCGATCAGCGCCAGGCTCGAGGAGTGCTCGAACGGTCCCTCGTGCGCCACCCGGTGCGGCTCCGCGAGGTTGGTGATGACAAGTCCGGGTACCCGGAAGCCAAGCTGCCGGTAGTCCGGGGTGAGCTGCCCGTCCGTCGGCGTGCTGCTGTCGCCGGCGTGCATGACGTTGGCCGGGTTGGTGTTGTCGATGACCCGCGGCGGCGGCACGTGGTCGTAGAAGCCGCCCCATTCGTCGAACGTCACGATGAAGACCGTGTCGTCCAGGTAGCCGTTGTCGGCGAGTGCGTGATACGCGTCGGCGATGAACCGCTCGCCGAGCCGGATGTCCGCGAGCGGGTGGTCGTCCCCCGCGGTGCCGTTGCCCTCGTTGTCGAAGGCGGGGTCGATGTAGCAGACGTTCGGCAGCGTGCCGTTCTCGCAGGCCGCGATGAACGAGGTGCCGGCCGACAAGGCCGCCGTCGAGGCGTCGGCGTCGGAGAACGGGTGGAAGAACGCCTGGTACTTGAACGTCGCTCCGGGCGCGATCGCCGGGCTTGCCCACAGGGCGAGGAACGGCTGGTCCCGGTAGTAGTAGCCGCCGGTGGGGATGCCCTGGTCGTTGGGGATCGGCGAGAGCTGGTCCCAGATGGTCGGCAGAGTGGAGACGGCCTCGGAGTTGTGGTCCCGGTCGGTCTGGCCCGCGTGCTGATAGAAGCGGTTGGGGAACGTCTCGCCTGCGAACGAGCAGAAGTAGCGGTCAAGCGTGGTGTAATGCTCGGCGAGCGCGCCGATGACCGGCAGGTCGGGCACGAGCTTGCGCGTCCCGTTGTGGTTGAGGTTGGTGTAGTAGCCGACGGGGAAGGTGTTCGCGGCGGCGAGCGTGACGCCCGGGTTGTTCGCCGGAGTCGTCGGCCGTTGCAGGAAGCCGTCCATCTTGCCGAAGTTGTGCTGGACGAGCCAGCCCTCCCAGCTGTGGTCCGGGTCGCTGTACCCGCACCCCTGGAAGTCCGGCGCGAGCGGGTAGTTGGGGTAGGTGCTGCCGTCGACCGCGGACACGAACGTCATGTCGTGCCTGCCGTCGGCGCCGGGGAGCCAGCCGAGGAAGTGGTCGAACGAGCGGTTCTCCATCATGAGGATCACGATGTGCTTGATGCCGCGCGATCCGTCGGGACGGACCATGCTCGACGCGTTGGCGACCGCCTGGGAGAGGAGGTCGGTGCCGGTGACTGCGAGGCCGGTGGAAGCGGCCGCGATCTGGAGGAACCTGCGACGAGAGAACATTCGCCAACGCTAGGGCGCGAAGGAAGACAGGAGCTCTTCCTGCCCCCTACGCGCAGTCAAAATCGCGGAGACAAGGATGTGACGTGCCGGGCGGCGGACGCTCACCGGCCGGCCGGGGTGATGTCGTTCAGGCTGCGCCGCCGCGGGCTCCAGCTCACCTGCACCGGGTCACCGACGCTGAGCCGCCGGTAGACGATCTGCGCGACGTCGAACTTCAGGCTGACGGGTGAACCGTCGTCGACCCAGACCAGGTAATCGTCTGGCGAGTCGCTGCCCCCGTCGACGAACTGCAGCCTGATCACCTCACCGGGGAACGTCACGGTGTCCGGCAGCGTCATGCGGTGGCTGAAGGACGGCAGCCAGAAGACCACGATGATCAGTGCGCCCAGCGCAGCCGGCGTGATCGCGAGCAACTTGCCCTGGGCGTTGAGACCGAGGCCAAGGACGCCGATCATCACGGCGGGGAACGAGCCCATGAGCGTCAGCATCAGCACGAAGCCGAGTCCCGTCGTGGTGCTCCAGTACGGACGGCTGACCACATTGCCCAGCTTGACCGTGTGCCACTGCCCGCCGAATGAGGACCAGGCGTGCCCCTTGGGCAGCGGCGCGGCTTGCGGCCCGTCCAGCTGCCATATGGTCCGTCCCGTGTCACTGCCAAGGCCCCATCCGCTCCGGCCCGCTGCCGCACCCGGCACGCCGCGACCCGCGCGCCGCCAGACGGCGACGGCCGCGGCGCCATCGGGTGTCAGTCGCCACTTCCGCAGGCACGCCGGTACGAAAAGCGCGATGAGGGCGGCGGTAAGCACGGGGCCCGCGATGGCGTCCCCAGTCTTCCAGTCGACCGTGTGCACGGCGACAACAGCGACGACGGCGCCGAGGGCCAGCGAGAGGACGGCCTGCCAGCTGCCCCTCGGCGCCGACTTCACGGCCATGCCTGCCCGCCGCGCCTCCTGGCCGAGTTCCTCCTCCTGCTCCCTCACCCAGCTCTTGTAGTCATCCCCCTCGTCGCTGACCAGCGCGGAGAACGGGACGCGGGGCAGCCGCTCGGCGCGAGCACGGACCCGCGCGAGCGCGACCTGCTCGAAGGACAGCAGCGGCCGGCCGGAGCGCGGCACCTGCGTCCCGAGGCTGATGACCGGCATCCTGGCGGCGTCCGTCTCGTACCGCACAAGCCCCTCGTCGGCCAGCTCGCGCAGGCAGCTGGTGAGCGCCTCGTGCGGCTGCAGCTTGCAGTCGCCGAGCAGGAATGCGACGACCGGCCGTGACAACTCTTCGAGGCCGTCCGTAGGCCTCTTCACTCCCAGGGGCCCTCCCCTGGCTTCTTCTTCTCTTTGCACGTACACCAGTGCACTGCAAAAGCGCCTGCGGCTGTCCCGCACGACTGCGGGGTTCCTGACCGGCCAGCACGATCCGGTAGTGACCTGCGAGGTTGGACCGCGCCGGTATGGTACAAGGGTGCCGGAACTGTCGGATGTGGTGTCAGCGGGAGGCTTGCTGAAGCGGGAACCCCGCCAGGCGCGCTCCAGGGCGCGGCTCGCACAGATCCTGACGGCGGCCGACGCGATCCTCGCGGAGGAGGGCGTCGAGGCACTCACCATCCGGCGGATCGCGGATCGCGCAGCGGTGTCCGTCGGCACGCTTTACCAGTTCTTCCCCGACAAGGGCTCGGTCGTCGACGCGGTGGCGCACGCGTATATCGCAGAGTTCGACACGCTGGTCGAAGGGCTGATTAGCTCGGCGGACGGCGGTGACTGGTCCGATCCCGTCGGGCGGATCGTCGACGAATTTGTCGCCCTGTACCGGTCGCATCCTGGGTACGTGGCGCTATGGTCCGGCCGGCATCTGTCGCCTGAGCTTGCCCGTGCCGACGAGGCGAACAACCAGCTGATCGCCGCGGGCGTGCAGCGCATGCTCGCCGAGCATGCCGGGCTGGCCGGTAATGACGGCCTCGAACTCGCGGTTCAGGTCGCCGTCCGCGCGGCGGACGCGCTGCTGCAGTACGCGTTCACCGTGTCACCCGACGGCGACAATGCTGTACTCGCCGAGCTCAAGACCCTGCTCCGGCTATACCTGGCAAACCTGACCCCAGGCACCGGCCGCTAGGCGGACGGCGGCGTCATCCGGTTGCCGGCCAAACGGTACTCACTCAATGGAAAGCGCCGGATTCAGGCGGGCTGGGAGTTCAGTTTCGCGTAGATGGCGCGGTTGGCGCGGTAGTGCCGGAGGAATGCCGCGTAGGCCTGGTCGTAGACGTCGCGGTGCGCGTTGTCCGGCTCGAAGCGCTCGCTGACCTTGACCAGGCCGGGGATTTCCGCCCAGGTCACCGCGCCGGTGGCGACGCCGGCGAGCAGTGCCGCGCCGCGCGCGTTCGCGGCGGCGGGCTCCGCTACCTGGCAGATGGGCCGATGCAGGATGTCGGCCATCGTCTGGCACCACAGGCGCGACGTGGCACCGCCGCCGATGAACCTGATCGGGCCGAGGCCCTCGGGACCGGTCTTGCCGGTGAAGTGCTCGACGGCGTCCAGCATCCAGCGGGTGTTGTAGGCGATGCCCTCGAAGACCGCGCGGGCGAGGTCCTCGCGCCTGGTGTCGAGGGACAGGTTGAGCCAGCCGCCGCGCAGGGTCACGTCGTCGACCGGGGTCCGCTCGCCGTTCAGCCAGGGGGTGAAGATGACGCCGCGGCTGCCCGGCGGCGCGCTTGCCGCCAGCGCGTTGAGCTCGGCGAGCGCCTGCGCGGAGCGGGCCGGGCCGTGCTGGTCGAGCACGTTGTCGATGAGCCAGTCGACCGCCTTGCCAGCGACGTTCTGGATGGTGGCGACCCAGTACCGGCCGGGCACCACGGAAGGCATCGAGGCGATGTTGCGGAAGACGTCGGTCTTCTTGCGCGGCACGTGGCAGGTCAGCCACGCGCTCGTGCCCACGTACAGGTGCGGCACATGGTCACCCACCGCGCCGGCGCCGAGCGCCGCGGCGGTGGTGTCGCCGGTGCCCGCGACCACCCGCACGCCGGCCGGCAAGCCGAGGTCCTCTGCCGCCGGCCCGGTCAGGGTGCCGACGACGCTGGCGGGCGGCACGATCTCGGGAAGCTTGCCGAGGTCGATGCGCGCCGCCGCTGCGAGCGACGCATCCCAGCGGACGCGACGCGGGTCGCGGTTGTCCGTGCACCAGCGCAGCACCGCGGTGTCGAAGGCGGTCACCGCGCGCCCGGACGCCCGCATGGTGAGGTACTCGGGGACGTCGAGCAGGTACCGCGCCGCGGCGTAGGCGTCGGGCCGCTGGTTAGCCAGCCACAAGGTCTGGCCCACCGGGTCCTGGCCGGTGCGGCTCGGCGCGCCGCCCGTCTTGGCGACCCAGGCGCGCAGCTTGCGCGGGCCGTACCCGCTGCCGGGAAGCGCCGGCCAGCCGCCGGTCACCTCCCGGGCGTACCGCGCGCCGCGGCCGTCCATCCAGATCAGCGCGGGATGGGTGGCGCGCCCACTGGCGTCCACCGGCACGGTGCCGCCCCACTGGCTGGAGAAGCAGATGGCGGACACCCGGTCCGCGCTGCCCGGGTGGCCGGCGATCAGCTTGCGGACGCAGTCCGCGATCGCCTGCCACCAGTCGTCGGGATCCTGCTCGGCGCCGCCGCCCGGCAGGATCCGCGTGGCCACGCTGGCACCCTCAACGCCGACGAGTTCACCGCGATCGGTGGCCAGCGCCACCTTCGGGCCGCCGGTACCCAGGTCGACCCCGATGACAAGCGCGGGCGCGCCCGTCATGCGGCGGGGATCTTCGCGAACACGCGCTCGAAGCCGGCCAGGGCCTCGTCGACCACCTCGTCGGTGTCGGCCATCGAGGTGTACATCCGGGAGCCGGCCAGCGTGACGATGCCCTCCGCGGCGAACGCCATCGACATGTGGCCGAGCATGTCCTTGCGCGGCCCGAGCTCGGTGAAGAACGCCGGGTCGTTCAGGTTCAGGTGCAGCACGCCCGAGGTGTGCAGGTGCACGATCGACCCGAAGTTGTACGTGACGTACGGCAGGTCGTACTTGGCGATCAGCGTGGTCAGGCCGTCGCGCAGCCGGTCGCCCGCGGCGCCCGCCTTGGCGGGCGCGTCCGTCCGGTCCATCTCGAGCAGCGCGTGGTAGCCCGCGGTGCAGGACAGCGGGTTGGCCGACAGGGTGCCGCCGGTGAGCGCCCGCTGCCCGCCCGCGGTGAGGCCGCCGGCGTAGACCGCCATGACCTCCTCGCGGCCGCCGACGCCGCCGGCGGCGGGGTAGCCGCCGGCCACGCACTTGCCGAACACGGTCAGGTCGGGGGTGACGCCGAAGTAGCCTTGCGCGCCGCCCATGCCGAGGCGGAACCCGGTGACCACCTCGTCGAAGACCAGCAGCGCGCCGAACTCGTCACACAGCTCGCGAACGGCGGCATTGAAGCCGAGCCTGACCGGGTAGCTGCCCGACTCGGGTCCCACCGGCTCGAGGATGACCGCGGCGGTGCCGCCTGCCTCGGCGTTGGCGGTCAGCCTCGCGCGGAGCATGTCCAGGTCGCCCGGCAGGATCTCGCTTGTCGCGGCGAGCGCGCCGGCCGGGATGCCGACCGCCTCAAGGCTCCCGGTGCCGGGGATGCGCAGGCCGTAGACGACCTGGTCGCTCCAGCCGTGGTAGGCGCCGCCGATCTTGATGATGTTCGCCTTGCCGGTGAAGGCACGGGCCGCGCGGATCGCCGCCATGACGGCCTCGGTACCCGAGCCGAGCATGCGGAACTTGTGCACGCCCGGCATGAAGTCATGGATGAGCTTCGCGAGCGCGATCTCGCTGGCGTGCAGCATGCCGGTGACCGGGCCGCAGCTCGCGAGCAGCTCGATGACCTTCTCCCTGACCGGCGCATAGTTGGAACCGAGCACGGTCGGCCCGCCCGCCTGGAGGAAGTCGACGTAGCGGTTGCCGTCGGCGTCGTACAGGTACGCGCCGTTGGCGGCGACGATGTCCAGCGCCCACGGGTCGTTGAGCGCCAGGTTGTGCTGCACACCGCCGGGGATCGCGGACTCGGCCTCGGCGGCCGCCTCGCGCGACGCGGGGGTGTGCTCGGCGTACCAGGCGTGGTACTCCTCGAGCTGCTCCTTGGTCAGGGTCCTGATCGGGGTCGAGGTCAGCTCCGCCAAGCGCGCCTGGATCGCGGGGACGTCGGGGTACTGGCTGATGCCGTAGCGGCTGGTCATCGCGTCGTCGCCTTCTCTACTTGGAGCCGTCGAGCTTCTTGGTCGTGCCGTACCCGGCCGTCAGCGCGGCCGTGATCACGTCTTCCTGTTCCTGCTGTGTCAGCTCGCGCGGCGCCCGGCCGGTCACCGCCGAGGCGAGCAGCGCCTGGTAGTAGACCTGCGCCGACCACTCGAGTAGTTCCAGGTTGTCCACGGCCTTGGCCAGGCTCGACCCGGTGGCGATGGACCCGTGGTTGCGCATCAGCGCCGCCTGCTTGTACTCGAGCGCCTTGACCACGTGGGCGGCCAGCTCGTCGGTGCCGTAGCAGGCGTACGCCGCGACGCGCACCACGCCGCCCAGGTTCAGCATGCCGTAGTGCACCAGCGGTATCTCGTCGGTGACGAGCCCGAGGGCGGTCGAGGTGGGCGCGTGCGTGTGCGCCACGGCGCTCGCAAACGTGCCGCGGTAGATCGCCAGGTGCAGCGGCACCTCGCTGGTCGGGGCGAGGTCGCCGTCGGCCACCGCGCCGTCCAGGTCGATCACGGTCATCTGGTCCGCCGTTAGCTCGCCGAGCGCGCCGCCGGTCGGGGTGACCGCAACCAGGTCGCCGACGCGCACGGAAAGGTTCCCGCCGGTGCCGATCACCAGTCCGCGAGCCTCGAGCCGCCGGCCGGCCTCTGCCAGGGCATGACGCTCCTCAGCGAGCAGCAAGACTCCTCCTAGAAGATGAACATGAGCACTTGTTCATGTTTATCAGAGAAACGGGCCTGGTCAAGCGAATCTCCGTGTTAAGGTCTGCGGCCATGAGAACCGAGGACCAAACCGCGCAACTCCGGACGGTGGCCGCAAAAACGGCGCTGACCTCCGCTTTTGTGCTGGCCGCCGCCCTTGCTCTGCTAACCGCGGTGCTAGGTTACCTGGACGGCACGGGGTTGTTCGCCCCGGAGAACTGGGTGGACGCCGGCGCGTTCCCCGGTTCCGCCACGAGTCCGGCATGGGCCACAGTCACGTACCTGCCGCTGCTGGTCGCCGGCGGCGCCGCCGGGTGCTACGTCGCCGTGTGGGCCGCGCGGCAAGGCGTGCGCGCCCGCTGGGTGCTAGCGGCCGCCTGGTCCTCGGTCGTGCTCGCCGCCTTCCTCGCCAAGCTGGTGTACAGCGCCGCGCTCCTCGCCGTGGCAGGACCGGCGGGCCTGCACCCGTGGCCGACCCTAACCGCGGTGCTCGCCGAGTGCGGGCTGTGCGGCGCCAAGTACGCCTGCTTCGGCGTCCTGGCGGCCGCGCCCGCGGCGCTGGCGTACCGGATCGGCGCGCGCCGGGACATCAAGGCCGCCAGGCAGGAACAGGACGCCCCGAGCGCAGTCGTCAACCGGTGGTCGCCCGCCTGGCTGGTGGCCGGCGTGCTGCTCGCCGCCGCGGTGGCCGGCCGCGGCTTCCCGCGGCCTCACCGGCGGCTTCGGCGGGGGCCTCTACCCCGTCGTCGGCGCTCTGATGCACGTGGCCGCCGGCGTCACCGCGGGCGCCTGTGCCGCCGCGCTCGCACTGGCCTGGTCGGCAGTGACCGCACTGCGTCCGCTGCGAAACTGGGGCCCGCTGCAGAACTGGGGCCCGCTGAACGCGCTCGCCGGCAAGAGCCGGGCCACCGCTGCCGTCAGGTACTCCGCGACCGCCGCGGCGGTGGTCGTCATGCTCGGCATCGACCTCGTACCCGCCGCGGTGGCGGCGGCGCCCGCCTCGTTCCCAGTGCCGGCCTCGCCGAGCGCGGACGGCGGCGGCCTGCCCGCGCTGACCGTGGTGCGCAGCGGGGGAAGCGGGCCTGTCATCGGCGACAGCGCCGGGCGGGAGGTCCTGCTCCGCGGCGTCAACGTCAACCAGCTCATCGACTACGGGCAGCCGGACAAGTCCAAGCCCACGGTGCGCCCGCTGGCCGATGCCGACTACGCCCAGATGGCGTCGGAGTACGGCTTCGACGTGCAGCGGCTCAACCTGTCGTGGTCACAGCTCGAGCCGGCCCGCGGGCAGTTCAGCCAGGCCTACATCGCACGCGTCAGGCAGGCGGTCGACTGGGCCGCGGCGCACGGCATCTACACGGTGCTCGACATGCACCAGGACACCTACTCCAAGTACGTCACCGCCACGCCGGGCACCACCTGCCGGGCCGGCGCGTCGCCCGAGTTCGGCAACGACGGAGCACCCGCCTGGGCAACGCTCAGCGACGGCGCGAAGGGCTGCGGCTTCCAGGGCAGGGACCTGTCGCCCAACGTGGAGCAGTCCTTCACCAACCTGTACGACGACACGAACGGCATCGGCGCCCAGTTCGCCGACGCCTGGGGCGTCCTGGCGCGGGCGTTCGCCGGCGACACCGCGGTGGCCGGCTATGACCTGCTCAACGAGCCGGGCCCGGGCAACTCGCCGGGCGTGACCTCGGCGCTGCTGCTCGGCCGGCTCTACCAGCAGGCCATCACCCAGATCAGGGCGGCGGAGTCGGCGACGGCAGGCGGCTTCCACCACCTGGTGTTCTTCGAGCCGTCCATCCTGTGGTCCGGGCTCGGCTTCGACGTGACGCCGCCCGCCGGCTTCAGCGACGACCCCGGCCTGGTGTTCTCGCCGCACCTGTACAGCCAGTCGATCACCATGGACCAGGGCATCGGCGTCACGCTCGTCACCATCGAGCAGGGCTTCTCGCTCGCCGAGCGGACCGCGGCGGCCTACGGCCTGCCGCTGTGGTCGGGCGAATGGGGCTGGTTCGGCACCGGCGCGAGCACGGTCGCCGACTTCGACCGGTTCCTCGGCAGGCAGAACGCCGACGTGCTCGGCTCCGCCATCTGGGTGTGGAAGAAGGCCTGCGGCGACCCGCAGTCGGATCCGAACGGCACGGAGGCGGGCGGACTCGACCTCATCTCCTGCCCGGCGGGCAAGAACCTGCCGAGCCCCGCGTACCAGGCGCCCGCGCTCGGCCAGGCCTATCCGCGCAGCATTCCCGGACGGCTCAGCCGTCTTAAGTCCTCGCCAGACAGCGTGGACCTGAGCCTGGCCGGCGACGGAGCCGGCGTGCTCGACGTCTGGATCCCCGGCGCCGCCAAGCCGGCGGGCAGCTGGACCGGCCTGAGCGACGTGACGATCACCGCACGGCAGGGCGGCGGGTGGCGGCTCACCGGCACCGCCGCGGGCGGCTACACGCTCAGCCTGAAGTAAGCGGACGCCAGGCCGACGTCACGCCGCCGGGGTGCTCTCCTGCACGGGGAGCACCCCGTCGGCCGTTACCGGGGCGAGCGCGCCTGCGCAGGCGAAGGCCGCGATGAACAGCGCGGCGATGATCCACAGCGAGCCGAGCAGGCCGACGTGCTGCGCCAGCAGGCCGATGGCCGGCGGCCCCGCGAGGTTGGCGAAGTAGCCGATCGAGGAGACGACGCTGACCCGGGCGGCCGGGTCGGGCCCGCTCGCCGCCGCCGCCGACGTGCCGAGCGGGAAGCCCATCGAGACGCCGATCGACCACAGGATCACCCCGGCAAGAACGACCCACTTGTCCGGTCCCTCGATGAACAGCACCACGCCGATGACGCCAAGCGCGGTAGTGATCTGGATGGTGCGTACCCGGCCGAGGCGGTCCACCAGGGGCCCGCCGAAGATCCTGGTGGTCGCCTCGACGATGGCGAACGCGGCGAAGAACAGCGCGGCGACCGCGGCGGTCTGCCCGCGGTTGTTCCGCACCGCGAGGGTGAGCCAGTTGCCCGCCGAGCCCTCGCCGAGCTCGACGCCGAGCATCACCACGCCGATGAGCAGCAGCCGCGGGTCAAGCCAGCCGCGCAGCCAGTGGCGCAGCAGCGCGGCACGCCCCTGTCGCGGCCGCGCGGCCGGGACCGCCTCCTCGTGGATGCGCTGCGGGATGCCGGACGCGATACCCAGCGCGATCGCGGCGACAACCACCGCCTCGGAGATCATCTGCACCGCCGGGCTGATGCCGAGCGCCGCGCAGGCCGCGCCGATCCCCGCGCCCGCCGCGACGCCGATCGACCAGGCCGCGTGCATCATCGGCATCAGGGTGCGCCCCGCCGCCCGCTCGACGGCAGCGCCGTTCACGTTGAGCAGCACGTCAAGGAGGCCGACGCCAGCGCCGACGACCACGAACGCGACCGCAAGCAGCGGGACCGAGCCAGCGATAAGCCCAAGGCCCATCACGGTCATCGAGGCGACGATGACCAGCAGCGCTCCCGCCACGGCCCGGCGGCTGCCCAGCCGGTGCAGGAGCGGGGCCGCCGCGAGCAGCCCGAGGATGGCACCGACCGTCACGCCGGAGAGGAGCAGCCCGATCGTGCCCGTGTCGATGCCGAGGCTCGCCTTGATGGCCGGCAGCCGCGGGCCCCAGGCCGAAACGGTGATGCCGCCGAGCCCGAACCCGGTGGTGATCGTCCACCGCCAGCGGGCCAGCTGCCGCTCATTCGTGACAAGGACGTCCGGCACCGGGATGCTCCCAACCAGGCGGCGGACGCCGCCTCCACGCAAAAAACCTTCCAGTGGAAAGTATCACGCTCGGGCGGAAAATCCAGGGTCGCCGGGTAGCAGCCGTTCCAGGATCGACAGCGAGCGTCCGACGTCCACGGGGCCGGGATCGAGCAGCCACTGGATCTGCAGCCCGTCCGACGCGGCGATCACCAGCGCGGCCGCGTCCCCCGGGTCGATGTCCGGCGCGATGCGGCCCGCTCGCTGCCCGGATTCGATCCGCGCGGCCAGCATCTCCCGCAGCGAGCGGAACCGGTCGCGCACGAACTCCCGGGTGACGGCGTGCTCTTCCTGCAGCGCATCGGTGGTTAGCGTCGCGTACAGCTCGACGAGGCCGGGGATCGACCGGTTCCGCTCGGCTGCCTCGACCATCTCGCCGACCGCGGCGCCCGCCGCCGCTTGCGTGTCGGAGAAGCTCAGCGCCTCGTGGGTGCGGTACACCTCGACGAGCAACTCGTCACGCGAGGAGAAGTAGTGCCGCAGCGCGGTGTGCGACACCCCGATCGCCTCGCCGACCGAGCGCAGCGACGCGCGGTCCACACCCCGCTGCCCGAACAGCCCGATCGCGCTCTCCAGGATCTGCCGCCTGCGCCGCACGCCCTTCGGGTAAGAGCGCCGCTCGTGCCCCGCTCCGCCAGCCTGCTCCGTCACCCCGCCATCGTAGGAGCTGCGAGCGCCGGGAGAGTCGCTACAACCCGTTCGGAAAATTCAAATACCTCTGATCCCGAACGGGTTGTGGACACTCTCTAGGGTTGGTGTCATGAAATTCTCGCTCTGGCCCGGCAACGACCGCGCCCCCGCGGACCTGCTTGACGAGGTGCGCGCGGCGGATGCCGCGGGCTGGCACGGCGTCTGGCTGGCCGATCACTACATGCCCAACACCGCCGACGCGACCCCCGCGCGCGGCGACACGTACGAGTGCTGGGGACTGCTGCCCGCCCTGGCGGCGGTCACCGAGCGGGTCAGGGTCGGCACCCTCGTCTCGCCCACCACGGTGCACCATCCGGCCCTGCTCGCCAAGCGCGCGGCCACGATCGACCGGCTGTCCGGCGGCCGGATGGTACTCGGGCTCGGCGCGGGCTGGCAGGTCAACGAGCACCACGCCTATGGCATTGAGCTGCCGCCGCCCGGCAAGCGGGTGGGCAGGTTCGAGGAAGCGATCACGATCGTCCGGGCGATGCTCAGCCAGGACTCGGTCACCTTCCAGGGCGAGTTTTTCCAGGTCACCGACGCGCCCTGCGACCCCAAGCCGGTGCAGGCGCCGCTGCCGCTGCTCGTCGGGACGCGCGGGCCGCGCATGCTGCGCATCACCGCCCGCCACGCCGACGAGTGGAACACCTGGGGAACCCCGGAGCAGGCCGGCCCCATGCGCGGCGCGCTCGTCGAGGCCTGCGAGACCGTCGGCCGCGACCCGGCCACCATGCGGACCTGCGTCAACGCGTTCATCGACCTGGACGGCAGCGCACCGCCGAACGGCCGCGCCACGCTGACCGGCCCCGCCGCCGCCGTGGCCGACCAGATCGGCCGGTACGCGGAACTCGGCTTTGACGAGTTCATCCTGCCCGACTGGAACCTCGGCAAGGACGCGGGCAGGCGCGCCGACAAGCTCGCCCGCATCAAGGCCGAGGTCTTCGACCAGCTCCCTGCCTAAATGATTCCCGCCCGGCTCCGCCTGTCCGCCAACTCAGCGCGTAAGAAGGGGGGCGTGATAGCGCCCCTTTCTTACGCGATGCGCGGAATCTACGCGAACGCGCCGGCCTACCAGAGGTAGGCCGGCGCGTTCCCGGTGCGCATCACCCGTGCGTGCTCAAGCTGAAGCAGCGCGCGCTTCCTGTCCAGGCCGCCGGCGTAGCCGGTGAGGTTCCCGTTGCTGCCGATCACCCGGTGGCAGGGAACGATGATGGACAGCGGGTTGCGGCCCACCGCCGCGCCGACATCCCGCGGGTCCGTCCCCGGCCCAAGCTGGCGCCCGAGCTCGCCGTAGGTCGTCGTCTGCCCGTAAGGCACGGTGGCGATCAGCTCCCATACCCGGCGGTCGAACTCGCCGCCCGTGGCCTTCAGCGTCAGCTCGAACTCGTCGCGCTCCCCGGCGAGATACTCCGCCAGCTGCCGCGCGGCATCCTCGAATCCCTCGTCGGTGCGCGGACCGAACGCGGCGCGGTCGGGCCTGGGCCAGTGCCGCGGAAAGTACAGCCCGGTCAGCGCCTCGCCCTCGCGGACCAGCGTGAGGTCTCCGAGGCTCGTCGCGAGCACCGTGTGCGCGGCAGCCGCGCTCGGCCCGTCTGTGAGCGTCATTGTCCCTTCCCCTCCGTGTCGATCGTCTACACCAGGCAGACGCGCCGCCGGGACCGGACGTGAGATGAGATCTCACGCCCATCGCAGCCCTGACGTCTGCTCAGCGAATCGCTACCGCGCTAGAAGGGAAACGCCATGCCGATCGTTCCTTACTACATCGGCCGCCCGGCTCACGTCTGGTTCGCGCTATCCGGTGGTACCCGCCGTCTGGACCGCGTAGACCACCACGTTGCTGAGGTAGGACCGCGTCGCCGGGTCGAAGGTGCCGCCGCAGGTGATCAGGCGCAACTCCGCATCGGGCACCGGGCCGTAGACGGCGAGCGTGGGGAAGTGCTGCTTCGCGTATGACCGTACGGCCGTGACGCGGAAGAGCGCGAGCGTCTTGTCTGCCCGCCGCACGTAGATCCGGTCGCCCGGATGCAGCCGCGACAGGAAGAAGAACACGCCAGGCCCGGTGCGCGAGTCAATGTGCCCGGCGATCACCGCCGATCCGATGGCACCGGGCCGCGGGCCGCGAGCGTACCAGCCGGCGACCGTCGTGGATGGCGGCACCTGAAGGGCGCCGCTTGCCGTCACCCCGAGGTCGGTCAGCTTCGTCTGCACCCCGATTGACGGAATTATCAGCGTGACGGGCCGGGGCACGTTGTCGCCGTTCCGCGACTGTGGGAGCGCGGCGATAGGCCCGATGGGGACGGGGAGCGACCCGGCGGCCGCCCACCGGACCGCGACCGGCTGCCTGTTAAGCACGAACCCTGCGCCGGCGGCGCTCGCGGCGATCAAGCCGATCGTGAGCGCGAGCACCGCCAGGAGTCTCCGTGTCACGATGGTCAGCTACGAGGGCGGGGAAGCCGGCGCAGGGAAAGTCCGCCGGCGACCGCGACGAGCACACCCGCCGCCAAGAGGGCCAGCCAGGGCAATGGAGAGGGGATCCGCGGCGCCGTGCCGCCAAAACCAGTCGCAGCACCGCCCGCGGGCACCACCGCGCTGCCCGCCGCGTCCACCAGGTTGTCGACCTCAAGGCCGCTCGCCCCGTCGAGGACGACCAGCGTATGCACCGTTCCCGCGGCGACTGTCACGGTGCTGCTCGTGCTCTCGCCGGAGCCGGCGACGCGCACTGTCACGGTCCCTGGGCTCACGGTCTCATACACGCTGACCGAACCGAACGCCAGGCCGCTGACCAGCGCGCCGCTGCCATAGCTGACCGTGACGACGTGCTCCTTCAGTGACGCCTGGATCACCCGCACGAGCGCCTGGCCGCCCGGCGGTGTCAGCTCGTCGCCCAGAACCGCGAGCCGCAGCCCCGACTCCGGGCCAAGGCCGGCCACCGTGTACGAGTGCCCCGCCTTGACCGTGATGCTGGCGGACAGCGCCGGCTTGCTGGTGGCCCCGGCGCCCGCGGCGCGCATCGCCACGGTGTAGTCGCCTGCGGCGAGCGTCTCGTAGGGAGAGGTGTCGCCGTAGGAGACATGGCGCAGCACAAGCTCGGCGGACGGGTCGCCGAAGGAGTACAGGTAAACGTCCACGGCAGGCGTGTTCGGCGAGAAGTGGGCCAGCCTGACCCACCCGACTCCCGCGGACGAGGCCGAAGACGACGTCGACGCCGACGCGACGCCGGCCATGCCGAGGAAAAACATGGGCGCGGCCAGCGCGGCGGCCGCCAGTCTGATGAAGCGCGAAATTCTCATCGGTCCCCCACAACACTTATTTGTTAGTTACGGTGTGCTCAGCTCCAAGAGGGCTAGGTGCTGCATATTCGAAACTGACATCGGTAGCGCGGTCGACGCTCGCGCGCAGCGGAAGGAACGGCACCCGCTGCGCGTGGAGGAAGGACAGCATGGACTGCAGGCGCGCCCCGGTGCGGCCGCCCGAATGCGCCGGTGCGAGCTCGACTCCGCGCAGCGGCGCGGCGGGCGCGCCAGGCGATGGATCGGTGAAGGCGAGGATCCGCAGCGGCTGCTGTGTGGCGAGCGCGGCGAGCGTGATGAGCAGCCGCGGGTCGACGTCTCCTGAGCGCAGCGCCGTCTTGACGGCGGACGAGGCGTCGATGTGCGCGTTCCGCAGCAGCTGGCGTCCCGCGTCGATTCTGGCGAGCTTGTCGGCGGCAAGCGCCGCCCGGTAGGCGGCGGCGCCGGAGGGCGCGATGGCGCGGATGTCGATCTGAGCCGCTCCGGAGCCGAACCGGGCGATCACCGCCGGGGCATAGACGCTCGCGAGCCGGCCGCCGAATTGATTGCGCACGGCCGGGGTCGCCACGACCACGTCAGAGCCGAGCGGATCGGCGGCCGCGGTCCCGAGCACGAGCAGCCGGGCCGCGGGGAGACCGTCCGCCTGCAGTGCGGCGCACATCGCGGGATCGCAGGCCACAATGGCGCCGGGGGCGATCTGCTGCGCGACCCACTGCGCGGCGCGGTCACGCGTGGCGATGGAGTACCCGAGGCCGCCGGCGGGCGCGGCGGCTGCGGTCGCCTGGAGCGGCGCCGCCGTGCTCGGGGCGGCCGTGCTCGGGGCGGCCGCGGAGGACCTTCCGGTTCGCCCGATCGCCACGCCGGCGACTCCCGCGGCAACCGCGCTGATCAGGACGGCGACCAGCACGGCGAGGCGCCCCCAGGTCCACCGCCTGCCGGGGACAGGATGACGCTCAAGCCAGAGCCGCACCGTGGTGGCGATCACCGTCGGCCAGGACGGTTCCGGCTGCGGCGGGCGCCGAGAGAAGCCTGTGTCGTGGTATTCCATCCCGCCCCCCGCTAACCACAGGCAAAGATTCAAAACCCCAAAGATCAGAGAATCACACAGTTAGCACATTTTTGTGGAAATAGCGATTCTGCCGCATGCCTAGGTATTTGCCGTATACCTAGGTAACTGCGGCCGGGAGGCGAAGCCGCCAACCGTTCCGGATAAAAGTGATCTTTGCCGAACGGATGGCGACTTCGCTCGCCAGGAATGGCGTGCCCGCGGACTGGCCGGACGCGAGACTAGACGGCCGTTGCCCGCTCGTAGGTGAGGTAGGTGAGGCCCTCGCCAACGGTCTGCGTGCCGGCCAGCCGCAGCGACCGCTGGTCGCTGGTCTCGCCGAAGAGGCGCTCGCCGGCGCCGAGCACGACAGGGAAGACGGTGAGCCGCAACTCGTCCACCAGGTCGTGCTCCATGAGCACGCGACCGACCTGATAGCTGGCGTAGACGACGATGTCTCCGTCAACCTCCTGCTTCAGCTTCGAGACCTCCCCGGCCACATCGCCGCGCAGGACCTTCCCGTCACCCCACTGGACCTTGTCCAGAGTCGACGAGACGACGTACTTGGGCAGGCTGTTCAGCCTGTTCGCCCACTCGTCTGTCCGGGACAGCCACCGGGTGGCGAACCATTCGTCGCTGCGCCGCCCGAGCAGCAGGGCCTGGGCGTTGCGCGCTTCCTCGAACATGATGGCGCCCCACGCCTTGAGGTCGTCGCCTCCGTAGCTGAGGAACCAGCCTCCCTGCCTGAAGCCCTCCTTGCCGTCCGGGTCCTGTACGACACCGTCGAGCGAGATGTTCGTGCTGATGACGATCTTTCCCATGGCAGTTTCTCCTTTGACTGGCGTATGTCGGCTGCCACTGGGGCTGAACCCGCGACATGGTGAAACTGGGCGGGGGCGGAGCGCCCAGTTTCCCTCCGGGCCGGTGTCCACCAGAAGACGAAGTTCGGCATCGCGCGGAAGACGGTGGAGTTATGGTGACGCTGGTGGCTGATGACTTGATCTCACGGGCGCGTTCCGGTGACGATGACGCGTTCCGTGAGCTGACCGAGCCGCATCGCAGGGAACTGCAGGCGCACTGCTACCGGATGCTCGGCACCTTGCAGGACGCCGAGGACGCCGTGCAGGACACGCTGCTCGCCGCCTGGCAGGGCCTCGCCGGGTTCGAGGGGCGGTCCTCGCTGCGCACCTGGCTGTATAAGATCGCCACCAACCGGTGCCTGAACGCACTGCGCACCGCGAGCCGGCGGCCCGCCAAGGAGTGGAACATCCCAGGGATCGAGCCGCCGCAGCCGACCAGGCTCGCCGAGGCCGTCTGGCTCGAGCCTTACCCCGATGCCCTGCTCGCCGAGGTGGCAGGGACCGCGCTGCCGCCGGGCCCCGAGGCCCGCTACGAGCAGGCGGAATCCATCTCGCTCGCCTTCGTGGCCGCCCTGCAGGTGCTGCCGCCCCGCCAGCTCGCGGTGCTCATCCTGCGCGATGTGCTCGGGTTCCACGCCAGTGAGGTCGCGAGCATGCTCGACGCCACCGTCGAGTCGGTCAACAGCGCGCTCAAGCGAGCCCGTGCGGGCATGCAGCGCCGTCAGCCGGCGGCCGGCGTTCCCGAGCCGCCGCCCGCGCCGGGCTCGCCCGCGGAGGACGCCATGGTGGCGCGGTTCACCAGCGCGTACGAGTCTGCCGACCTCGACGCGCTGGTGGCACTGCTGACCGACGACGCGTTCATGTCGATGCCGCCCATGCCGCTCGAATACGTGGGCAGGGACCTGGTGGCCGATTTCTGCGGCCGCCTGTTCGCCGCGGGCCGCGGCATCGACCTGGTGCCGACCCGCGCCAACGGCCAGCCGGCGTTCGGCGCTTACCTGAGGGTCCCGTCCGGCCCCCGGCCGGCCACCGGCCTGATCACCATCACGCTGGCCGGCGACCGGATCTGCGCGACGAGCCGCTTCGAAGGCAGCGTGCTCCCGTGGTTCGGGCTGCCGCTGTCGCTGCCGAGCCGGTAGCCAGCACGGGGGCACACCCACCCCAACCGCGCCTTTCATGATCGGGTCCATTTCGGGTATCACGCCCGGTGGCTGCTACGCGTCAAGGAGATCCGGACATGATCATCGATTGCGCTCACTACCAGGACGGCCGGAGGATCGACGAGGGCGGGGTGCCGCTCGAGGAGGCGGCCGCGCGGGCCGCCGAAGGAGGTTTTGTCTGGCTCGGGCTGTTCGAGCCGAGCGAACAGGAGCTCGCCCAGATCCGCGAGATCTTCGGACTGCACGAACTGGCCGTGGAGGACGCGCTCAACGTGCACATGCGGCCAAAGATCGAGACCTACGACAAGGGTGTTCAGCTCGTCATCTTGCGCACCGCGCGCTACGACGACGCCGCCGAGGAGGTCGAGTTCGGCGAGATCAGTGTCTTCCTCTCGCCTACTTTCGTGATCACCGTGCGGCAGGGCGTGGCGAGCGAGCTGCGCGGTGCCAGGCTGCGGCTTGAGCAACGCCCTGAGCTGCTCGCATCCGGCAGCGTGTCGGCGCTCTGGGCCATCCTGGACACGGTGGTGGACAACTACCTGCCCGTCGTCGCCGAGCTTGAGCACGACATCGACCAGATAGAGGGCACCGTCTTCTCGGGTGCTCCCGCGCCGACGGAACGGATTTACTCGCTGCGCAACGAGGCGACCGACTTCTACCGCGCCGTCCACCCGTTGCTCGGGGTGACCGGCATTGTCGAGCGCATGGTCGACAAGAAGCTGCGGCACTACCTGCGGGACGTCCGGGATCACCTGCTCCAGGCGGACGAGGAGATCGCCGCGCAGCGGGACCTGCTTGGCACGATCCTCGAGGCCAACATGGCGGTGATCTCGGTCGAGCAGACGCGGATCAGCATCAGGCAGAACTCCAACATGGAGAGCCTGACCCTCCTCGCGACGGTGTTCCTGCCGCTCACCTTCGTCACCGGCTTCTTCGGCCAGAACTTCGGCTGGCTGGTCAAGAACATCGACGGCCAGATCGCCTTCATCGTCTACGGAATCGGCGGCCTGGTGGTCCCGCTTGTTCTGCTGTGGGCCTGGGTCCGCAGGCGGAACCAGGTCCAGATCTTATGCCTTCACCGCCGCGGTTAGGGTTCCCGAGGTGTACCAGGTGTCGCCCCCGAAGACGAGGGTGAACGTGGTGTTCGCCTTGACGGGGTAGATGACCGAGATCTGGCCCTTGGCGTTGACGGTCGCCCGCTTGATGACCCTCTTCGCGCCGCCCTTCGGCTGGGCGTAGATGACCAGCGTCTTGTTGACGTGCGGCGCGCCGAGCGTGGCGGTCACGGTGATCTTCTGTCCCGGCTTGACGGACGTGGCGGAGAGCTTCAGCTTCAGCGACGGCTTCGCCGCGGTGATCTTCACCGCGTAGGAGGCCGACGCGGGCAGGTAGCTGTTGCTGAGGTAGCTGGCCTGGTAGGCGTAGCTGCCGGTGGCCGGCGGGAGATCCGTGACGGAGAAGCCTCCTCCGCTCACCGTCTTGGCGGTCAGCGTCGCGGACGTCCCCTTGCCGCTGGTCACCTTGCGGGTGACCTTCACCGAGACGCCGGCGGGCGCCGCCACGCCGTTGAGTGCGAGCTTGCCGTTGAGCGTCACCTTGGTCCCTGCCTTGACGCTGGCGCTGCCGGTCAGGGTCATCGTGCTTGGCTTCAGGGTGCGCTCGCTCAGGACCACGATCGACTCGATCGGGAGCGTGATGCCGCCGGCGACGGCCGCGGCGGTAGTGGTCGGCCCCGTCGTTATCTTGCCAAGCGTCGTGCCAGCGGCCGGGCCGTAGTTCTGCACGGCCAGAGAGCCGGCCAGCGAGGATCCGAAGGTCACCTTCCTCGTTGACGTGGTGCTGGAATTGATGAGGGCCACCGCGACCTTGCCGCCGGGAAGGACCGACTGGAAGGCGAGCACGTCTGGTGAGGAGGTGGACAGGACCGAGAGCTGCGCGCCGGGCTGGGCAAGCTTCGAGGCGAGCAGGTAACCGTAGTAGGCCGAGGTCGGCGCGCCGGTGCTCGTGAACATGGCCTCTTCTGGGTTGACGCACTGGTCGGTTGTGTTGTCGGCATTGTCGAGCGGCCACCAGTCAACGGTCTGTGCGCCCGCCGCCAGCCACTCCAGCACGTCGCCCGCGGCGAACAGCGCGCCCGCGGGCGTGCACGGGACGTTCGTCGGCAGGTAGCTGACGCCGGTCTCGCCCACGATGACCTGTGCCCCCGGTGCGTACGTGTTCAGCTCGGCCTGAATCTGGGCGTACAGGGATGGGATCGTCTTCACCGACTGGATGACCGTATAGTCCGACGGCTTCTTCACCCCGGTGGGATCCGTGGCCCCGCCGAAACCGAAGGGGTACCAGTGCGCGTCCACGAAGTTGATGTCCGGCCCGTCCGTGCTGAACAGGGTGTCGTTCCACGTGGTGTTGTCGTTGACAGACGCGCCGCCCACCGTGTTGCCGAATGCCCAGGGCACGCCGATCCGCACGTTGGGCTCCACGTTCCGCATGGCGGTGATGAAATGCTTGGCGTTCGCGGCGTAGGAGGTCGCCATGGTCTGCATGCCTGCGTCGTTGCCCTGGGTGACGTCCGGGCAGGTGGTGCTGTCACCCGCCACGTAGCCGTGATAGTTTTCCGGCGGGTCGGCGAGCCAGTTGTTGACTTCCCAACAGCCGTAGCTCTCGTTGCCGATCTCCCAGTTGGTCACTGCCTCGCCGGCCTTGGCTGACTCAGTCACCCAGTTCGCAGCCAGGGCGGGCGTGCCCGAGCCGTAGTTGACTGTCACGAAACTCTGCGCGCCGAGCGAACGCGCTTTCTGCGAGAACAGGCCGAAGTCGACCCCGTCGGTGTTGGCGCACTTGGCGGTGAACTCCGCAAACGCGGTGTTCGGTGCGCAGCCCTGGATATCGGTGTTGGTCTGCCAGTTGTACAAGTCGGCGGTCACACCGCCGCCGTAGTGCAACTGGCTGATGCCGGCCGCCTTCAACAGCGGCGAGACCCTGGCAAAGGTTGCGGAATTAGAGAAGACAGAATCCCATGGCGCGACGTCGGCGCCGAGCGGTGTCGCACCAAGCGTGACTGCCGCACTTGCCGCAGGGGCGCCGGCGGCCGCGCCGGCTGCGCCAGGCAACGCCGCCCCAGCCAGCACCACGAGCGTCACGCCGGCGCCAGCGAACACCGCCTGTTTCCGTCCAACCCGGGCAAGCCGCCGAATATGCACAATCAACCGTCCTATTTATGGCCGTGAAAACCAGTACAGCCTAGGGCTGCCAAATCAGCTACGCGGGAACAACACACACATTGTGAGCTGAGAGTTTTATGTGTGCCGCGCAGGGGTGGTGCTAAGTCGTGCAATCCGGCACGCTGGGCGCCGAGTCCGCGGTACCGGGCGCGGTTGCCTGCTGCACCCCGCGCCTGAGGCCGACGAACGCCACCACGGCGGCCTGCCCCGCGCGGTCCGTACACGGCGATCCCACCAAGTCCAGGTCCGCCCGCGGCGTGGCGCGCACCGCGGCGCGGTTGTCACGGTCGTTGCCCGTCGCGAACAGGTGCCGGCTTCAGCCGGGCAAGTATGCGAAGAGCGGACCCGGGTGAGCCAGGAGGGTGTGGCTCACCCGGGCCGCTTTCTTGGATGGTCCGGTTAGTTGGAGTACACCTGGAACTCGGCGATCTGCGGCGCGCCCTGGACGTCGTTGTTGCTGACGTCAAGGCGGATGTAGTTCACCGTGGTTGAGGGCACGGCGATGTCGACCACGTTGTTGCCCGCCGCGTTGTTCGCGCTGAACAGGTACGCTGCCGAAGCGACGAGCGGGGTCCAGGTCTGGCCGTCGGTGCTGCCGTCGACCTCGATGGTCTGGTGGCGGTCACCCCAGCCCTGCGGTAGCTGGAGCACGATCCGGTCGACCGGGGCGGCCTGGGCGAGCTGCAGGGTGAGGACGCCAGAGGCGTTCGCCGCCTGCCAGTAGGTGGCCTGGTTGCCGTCGTTGGCATTGCTGGCCGGGAACCCGGCGAGCGTGTTGTCGGCCGACGCGGTGGCAGTCAGCGCGAGGTTGCCGTTCGGGTTGTAAACGGCGGCGCTCAGGTTGACCACGTACGGCGCGAACGGGTCATTCGCGGGGTCGGCGTCGAATACCAGGTTGCCCACGTATTGCTGCACCGCGGTGGGCGTGACGGTAACCGTGGCCGTGCAACTGGCACCGGCGGCAAGCGTCGCCGGGCAGTTGTTGGTCTCGGCGAAACCGCCGGTCGCGTAAACGCTGGAGATGGGCGTCGGGTTCGGTCCTGGGTTGGTAAGGGTGACGGTCTGCGCCGGGCTCTGGGTGTTCAGGGTGACGAGACCGAAGCCCAGCGACGATGTGGATGTGCTGAGGATGTTGAACGGCGGGAACGTGCATGCCGAGCTGCTCCAGCCGCTGTTGCCCGGGCCCTGGGTCAGGGTGATCCCGTAGCCGCATGCCATCATGCCGTCGAGGCCGACACCGGAGGCGACGACGTTCGACATGGTGGCGGAGCCCGCAGACTGCAGCTGGGCGACGAAGGTGCCGACGTTGCGCACAATCGCACCGTTGATGTTGACGTTGGTGATCGCGTAAGCGGGCGGGGTGGCGTTGGGGATGTAGTCGCCGACGAAGCCGAACGCGTCGTAGGGACTGTCCAGGATCGTGTTCTTATCAACGTTGATGGTGCCAGTCATGTCCGCGCCGTCCGAGGCGTAGAACCAGATGGCGCCGACGCCGAAGTGCCAGTTCGGGTCCAGGGTGCCGGTGCGCACCAGGGTGTTGTTCGCGATCGTGGTGGTGCCGGAAAGCGGCACGGCCGAGAAGCGGTTGCCGACCTGGATGCCGCCCCCCTGGGTGATGGTGTCCGTGGCGTAGTCGCTGGTGATCGCGTTGTCGTGGCCGCCGTAGATCGCGAAGTTGTTAGCGAGGATGGGCAGCACCACGGTGTCGTACGTGAACGAGTCGCCGGAGTCGGCGGTGCCGAAGGACCACAGCGCGAGGCCGTCGTCACCGGTGTTACGCACGTAACTATCCCGAACGGTTGCGTGTGTCACCCCGCCGTCGAAGTTAATACCGTCGGCGGTGGTGTCCTGGATGCGGACGCCGCTGATGGTCAGCCCGTCGAACGGCCCGGTGAACCACATGCCGACCTTGGTGTGCTGTATCCACAGGTTGTCGATGGTCGAGCTGCCGCCGATCGCGCCGCCGATGCCGTTGAGGTCTGCCGAGTCCACCCGCTCGGCGACCTCGCCGAAGATGGCGAAGTTGGACAGGTGGACGTTCGTGCTCGGGTTGGGTGCCGCGTCGCCGTAGACGCCGACGCCCGCGCCGTGCAGGACGGAGTACCACTGGCCCGCCCCGGTGAGCGTCACGTTGTTGACCATCAGGTGCGCGGTGACCGTGTAGTCGCCCGGCGGCAGGTAGACGGCGCGGTGCTGCGCGCTGCCCGCGTTGATGGCGTTCTGGATCGCGGTCGTCGAGTCCTGCTGCCCGGTCGGGTCGGCGCCGAAGGACGTCACGGACAGGGCACCGCGCGGCGGCGGCAGCGGCGGAGCGACCTGCTCGAAGTCGGCGACGTCGATCGTGACCGGTACCGCACCGTTGGCGGTCTCGAACCGCACCCGAGTGCCGGGCGGCAGCGTACGGCCGAACATCGTCCGCACGTCGTCGTACAGGTGGTGGCCGTGCAGGTCGGCGGGGTTGTTGCTGAACGGGTAGCCGCCGTAGAACCAGGTGTACTTCGAGGTGAGGGTCAGGTCGGGGGCCGGCCTCCCGTTGACGAGGACGTGCAGCGGCGTGCTCAGCCCGGTGCCGTCGGCCGAGTCGGGGATCGAGTACCGCAGGTCCACGGCGTTGGCCGCTTTGGCCAGGACAAAGTCGACGTACTTGCCCGCACCGCTGAGGGTCACCGCGGTGCGTCCGACGGCCTCCGCGGGCAGCGTGTAGAGGTTGAAGTTGGGGCCGATCGCGGTGCCGTTGGTCGGCGATCCGGTGGCCGAGTACTCGGTGAACGCGACGCTGGCGCCGCGGCCGCCGTCGGACGTCGGCACTACCGGGCTGTGGCCCGATGCCGGCGCTGATGAGGCGCTTGCCGCGGCTACCCCAGCGGAGCTTGCCAATGCTACGAACGTGGCCAGCACCACGCCCGTGGTGAGGCTTCGTGCGAACACGGCCCACCGCCTTCCATGGACTCGATGAAGCGCGGGTACCGATGTCACAACATTTCCCGCGTTCATCCGTTCATGTAACACGGATGCGCCATTTCTTGCAATGAACTCTTTACTCGTTGCAGATTTTCAGTAATTTTTTGCAAGTCTTTGTCGCGGACACGCCATCTCACGCAAGCGGCCGATGCGATGAGAACATGCGGCCGACATGGGACCGACATGGGACCGCGCGGGGAGCGTCGTCAGGCGGGCAGGCTGAACGGCACGGTGACCGTGATGCTGTCGGGAAACCAGCGGGCTCCGCCCGAATGCAGCGGTGCCCCGCAGACCGTCTGCAGGTACCGCATCGGGGGGCCGAAGCCGGCGAGCGTGTCACTGACGGGGAATCCGTAGCTGTCCCGCATGACGTAGGTGAGTGTGCCCGTCCACCGTCCGTTCGCCAGCCTGCCGTGCCCGGTGACGGTCAGGCCCTGGGTGCCGCGAAACCCCCAGTACAGGTCGCTGCTCTCGGATTCGAACGCCACCATGGGCAGTTGCGCGGCCGGCAGGTTAACCCGCGTCAGGTCGGGACCGGCCCTGAGCCGGCTCAGGATGGCTTGCTGTACCTCGCGGTCGAGCGCGCGGAAGGCGCTGCTCGCACGGGCCTGCCTGGCGATCGCCGAACCCGGCGGGAAGGCCACCTTGGTGCCGTCCCCGGCAAGGAAGTGCGTCAGCAGGCCGGACGCGACGGGGAAGCCGTCGAGCGCGAACCCCGCGGCGATCTCCGCGCCGAGCGTCTTGTCTGCGGAGAACTTCGTCTTGTCGCAGACGGTCCCTGGTGCCTGGTCGTTCGTGTCCTGGCTTCCGTTGGGCAGCACCGGGTTCACCCCGGTGACCGTGAACGAGGGTGCCGCCGCGGCGGAGGCGGCAGGGTCGGAACTCGCGGGCGCGGAGCCGGCCGACGCGGACGTGACCGGCGCGGAGCCGGCCTGCGCGGTGCTGACCGTGGCCGTCGGCGCCTGTCCGGTGGCGTGCGACCCGCCAAGGCAGCCAGAAAGCATCGTGACCAGGCACGCGGCGGATGCGGCGGCGAGAATGAGGTGCTTCTGCTTGCGCGTCGGCATCTTATCGGGGCGTCGCATGACTTGAGCATGCCACGCCGCGGGCGTCGCGAATCCCGGCCCGCACCGGACGGCTCTTTTGCGGAGGCTCCCTCCCTTTTTTGGCCCGAAGGCGGAACAAGGCCACTCAACACACGGGTTGACCCATAGGTGGTTAACCTGATGCTGTCCTGGCAGCAGGCAGCAGTGCTGGCTGCCGGGCTCGGCGCAGCGGGGATGCTGCTCGTCCGGGCGGGACACACCGCGGGCGGCGCCGCCGGGCATGCACTGCAGGACGGCGACCGCACGCGCCTGCGCGAAGTGGCCGGACGGTGGGGCGCGCACGTGGGACCGTTCGCGCGCGAGGCCGGCGTCGTGATCGGGCTGTACGCCCTGTGGCAGCTGGCGGGCAATCTCGCCGCGGGCGGTTTCCACGATGCCATCGGGCACGCGTGGTGGATTTGGCACGCCGAACGGTCGCTTCACCTGCCGAGCGAGCTCGCGGTACAGCACCTGGTGCTGCCGCGCGCGCTGCTGTCCCGCATGGCGAACATGTACTACGCGACGATGCACTTCGGGATGCTGATCGCCATGCTGATCTGGCTGTTCGCCAGGCACCGCGACGGCTATCCCGCGGTCCGCAACGCGATGGCCGCGAGCACCGCGATCTGCCTGCTGGTCTCGCTCATCCCCGTCGCGCCGCCCCGGATGCTGAGCTCTCTCGGCTTCGTCGACCTCGCCGCGCGCTACGGCGAGTCCGTCTACTCCGTTGTCGGCTCCGCCGCGGGTGCCGATCAGCTGTCCGCGATGCCGTCGGTGCATGTGGCCTGGTCGCTCCTAGTGGCGTGGGCAATCGTCACCAGGGGCACGGGCCGCTGGCGCTGGCTGATCGTCGCGCATCCGGTCGTCACGGTGCTCGTCGTGGTCGCCACGGGCAACCACTACTGGGCCGACGGCATCGTCGCCGCGGCGATCGTCATGGCGGTGCTTTCGGTCCAGGCTCTGCTGACCGGTAGTGTCGGCAGGGCGAGGAAGCTACCTGGGGCGTAGGGATCCCCAGCTGGAGGCAGTGGTGAACCAGCAAGACCAGCAGGCCATCGACGAGTTGTTCCGGCATCTGTACCAGGTGGCGGAGCAGGCCGGGCCGCGTGACGACGCGGCGGAGGCACTGATTCAGCGCTACGTGAAGCAGGCGCCTCCCGGCCTCCTGTACCAGATGGCCCAGACGCTCGTCGCGCAGCAGCACACCATCAACGAGCTCCGCTCGCGGCTCGCCTCCGGCCAGCAGTACGGCGCGCCGGCCGGGTTCGCGCCGCCAGCGGGAGCGGGCTACCAGGGATACGGGCAGCCGGGCGGCTACTACCAGCAGCCGGTGCGGCAGGGCGGCGGCTTCCTGGCCGGCGCGGGCCAGCTCGCGCTCGGCATCGGCGGGGGCATCCTCGGTGCCGAGGTGCTTACCAGCATCTTCGACGGCGGCCTGTTCGGCGGCGACCGGGACAGGGACTTCGAGCAGGGCTACCAGGATGGCTTCGCTGCCGGGGATGACTACGGCGACCGTGACAACGATGGCGGCCAGGGTCCCGGTTACGACAACGACGGATACGACGACGGCGCGTTCGGCAACGACGGCTTCGACGACGGCGGATTCGACAGCGGCATCTTCTGATCGGTCAGCCGACTCAGCCGAGCGCGAGTGCGATGGCGTGCAGCGCGATGCCGACGCCCGCGCCCACCACGGTGCCGTTGATCCTGATGAACTGAAGGTCGCGCCCGAGCAGCAACTCGAGCTGCGTGGACGTCTCCGCGGCGTCCCAGCGTTTGATGGTCCCCGTGACCAGGTCGGCGAGCTCGTCGTGGAACTGGTCGGCGAGCGCCCGCGCCCACGACTCGACCACCCGCTCGAGACTCTCCTGCAGGCGGGGGTCTGAGCTGAGCCGCCGCCCGGCGGCCGTCAGGCCCGCTGCCAGCCGTCGCCGCAGCTCGGAGCCCGGATCGGCCGCCTGCACCCGCAGCGTTTCCTTGGTGTTCTTCCACAGCGACGAGGTCCACTCCCTGAGCCCGGGACTGGCCAGCAGGTCGCGCTTGAAGCTCTCGCCACGCTCGCGCATCTCCGGTGACGTCTTGAGGCGCTCGGGCAGTCCCGCGACCCACTTGTCGAACTGCTGCCTGGCCTCGTCGTCCGGATCGGCGGCCATCGCCGCGAGCCGCTCGCGCAGCCGCGCGTGCAACCGGTCGAAGGCGCGCCCGTAGACCGCGTCGGGCAGCCAGCGCGGCGCCTCGGCCTCGAACCTGTCGCGAAGCTCCTCGTAGTGATCGGCCAGATACCGATCGGCGGCGGAGACCGAGGCGTTGAACAGTTCGGCATGGTGCCCGCCCGCGATCATCACACCCACCGCGCGGCCGGCCAGCGGCGCCACCTCGACGGCTTGCAGCGCCCGGATGACCTCGGCGTTGAGCACCCGCTGCACGTCCTCGTCGCGGAGCGTTCCGGCGAGCGCCACCGCGATGTCGGCGGCGTGACCGGCGAAGCGGGCGGCACTGCCGGGGTCGGCCAGCCAGGCGGCGAGCCGCGGCGCGGGCCCCGCGGACCGGATGCGATCGGCGAGCACATCGGCGTTGAGGAAGTTCTCCTGAACGAACTGGCCGAGCGTCGCGGCGAACTGGTCCTTCCGCTCGACGATGACCGCCGTGTGCGGTATCGGCAGGCCGAGCGGACGGCGGAACAGCGCGGTGACCGCGAACCAGTCGGCGACACCGCCAACCATGGCTGCCTCAAAACCCGCCTGCACGTAACCAAGCAGTGTCCCGTGCACGCCGACCGCGGTCACCACAACGAATCCGACGGTGACCGCCCCGAGTAGTGCGGTGGCACGACGGCGGGCGGCGGCCAGGCGGCGCACCCGCATGTCCATGGACTCGCGTTCGAGTTTGGATACGGGTGAGGCGGACGTCGTGGCGGCAGGTTCCATCGGTTCCCCCGGTCAGTCCGCGGCGCTCTGCTTTCTCACCACGCTAGCCGGCCATGAAGCCTGGTAACTCCTTGGTTGCCACGCCGCCGGAGAAGCTGTGGTGCACCTCGGGATGAAGGCTGTGCGCCGGCGCGGACGGCCGCCAGTCGGCGAGCGGCACGAGACCGGGCTCGACCATTTTCCACTGGCCGAACCAGGACAGGATCTGGGCGTCCTCGCGCCAGCGGATGGAACCGAGGGCCCCGGTCATCAGTGCCTCGCCCTCGAGGGTGACGGCGCGCTGCTCGGCCAGTTCGTGCCCGGGCAGCCGGAGGCTGGAGATGGCGAGGTTGCTGCCGGCCGGCATCGCGTCGCGGAGCTCGGCCATGATCCGCTCCGGCTGGTCTTCGTCCTCGATGTGATGCAGGACCGCGAACAGCAGCAGCCCCACCGGCCGCCCGAAGTCGATCAGCGACCTGACGACGGGATCGCCGAGGATCTCCGCTGGCCTGCGGGCGTCGCCAAGGACGAAATCCGTGGTCCTGGCGTCGGCGAGCAGCGCCTTACTGTGCGTGTAAACGACCGGATCGTTGTCCACGTGAACGATGCGCGCGTCCGGGTAGATTTCATGCGCCACGTCGCTCACGTTGCCGTGAGTGGGCAGTCCCGACCCAATATCGAGAAACTGCGTAACACCCGCCTCAAGCACCAGGTAATGCACCACACGGCGCAGGAATTGCCGATTGGCAATGGCGCCAAGCGGGGCCATCGGCGCGAAACGCAGGACCTCGGCCAGGAATCCGCGATCGGCGCTTATTCGCCATTACGTCACAGGACGGATACGCAAACGACGCGTGCGCGCCGCGACAGCGGCGATTGGTATCGACGTGGCTCGCCGCCGCATGGCACTCTGAATTGAGGGACGCCAATTCAGGAGAGCGGGGCGATGGCGGCGCACGCATCAGGTCAGCCCGGCTGGCGGCGCCACGCATGGCTGGTTCCCGCGGCCCTCGTCGCCGTGCTGATCGGCCTGCTGTGCTGGGGAGCATGGGTCTACGGCTATGACCCGGCCTGGTTCACCGGTTCCCGTGCCTGGTGGCTGCCCGCACTCGAGACAAACCAAGACTGGACGATGCTCGCGGCGATGGCGCTGCTTGCTGCCAGCCTTAGTGCCTACTGGTGGCCGCGGCGGCGTCAGCAGCTTCCTATCGGACTCATCTCCGTGGTGGTGATGGTCCTGACGGCGGCGACTCTCGGACTCGCCTCGTACATTCCGTGCCGCGGGCGGGTGAGCACCACCGGCGTCGTGTTCTGGATACTCCAGCTTTACGTGGGGCAGCCGCCGAACATTTACCAGAGCGTGCAGCCGGAGACGGCAAAGGCACTCGCCTGCGGCGGTGCGCCGCCGCTCGCGCTGCAGCTCGGCCAGATCGCCGGCCTCGGCGCGACGCTGATCGGCGCGATCGCCTTCGGCGCGGTACTGTGGCGGCAGCCGCTTGGCAGGCTCCAGTCCCGGTTCGCGCGAGACGCGACGATCGTCACCGGCCTCAGCTCACTGACCATTCCCCTGCTCAAGCAGCTGACAGAGACGGCGCGCAGCCCGCGCGCGATCATCGTCATCGAACCGGAAGAGGATCATGCGCTGCTCGAGGAGGCAAGGCTCACCGGCGCCCGCGTCGTCATCGGCGACCCGTCCTCGACGCACTTGCTGCGCCCGATCATCTGCACCTGGCGCGGCTGCGCGCTTAACCATCTCTACGCGCTGCGGGACAATGTCCAGGACAACGAGAGGATCATCGACGCGGCCACCGGCATTCTCCGCCGTTACCAGGCGGTCCCCGACCGCCATCCGCATCTCGTCGCGCTCATCGACGACCCGAGGCACGCCGATCACTGGCGCGGCACGCACAGCGGAACATCGAGCGTGTGGTTCGAGGACGCGCTCAGCTCAGCCGAGGCGACAGCGCGCGGCGTCGTCTCCAGGGTCTTGCGCGCACAACCGAGACATCTGCTGGTCTGCGGTGACAGCACCCTGACGGTTGCCATCTTGCTCGAACTCGCGCGCCGGGCGTGGGAACAGGCCGAGCTCGTCAAGGCTGCCGCGATCGGCCGTGCCGCGGATCCGGCCACGCCGCCACCGTCCGACGAGCCCTCGCTGCTGCCGCTCGACCGGATCGCGCTGCTCGACCTGCGCGCACCCGACATCAAGCGCGAGTACCTCGCGTCCGCTCCGAAGGCGACACTCGAGTCGCTCCCCGCTGTCGTCGCCCACCCCGTCCGATGGCATGACCTTCTGCTGAAGACGCTTGACGCCATGGACCCGGCCCAGGCGCGGCAGACCGCCGTCATCATCACGGAGAGCCCGCCCGGCAGCGGAGTGCACGAAGCCGGGCGGGTCGCCAGGCTGCATCCGGAGACCCCGGTGTTCGTGCTCGCGCTCGCCGGGGCGGGCATGGACGGCGCGATCTTCGACCTCCTCCACCCGTTCGAGCACGGGCTGCTCGACGAGGGCGAGGTTCCCGAGGACACCTGGACCCGGGTGGCCAGGCACTGGCACGAGTGCTACCGGCTGAGCCATCCGCTGCCGGCTGGGCACCCGCAGAGCCCCGCCCGGCTGCCCTGGCCCGAACTCGACCCGTTCCTCAAGCAGGACAACATCCTCGAGCTCCGCTCGATCCTGTCCGCGGTCGCCGCGTGCGGCAGGCAGTGGGCTCCGGTCCACCTGGTGCCGCCGGGGAGCGTCATCGAGCTGAGCGAGGGGGACCTGGACGGCATCGCCATCGCCGAGCACACCCGCTGGCAGCAGCGCAGGCTCGCGGCCGGACGGCCTGGCGAGTTCGTCGTCCCCTGGGCGGAGTTGCCTGACCACATGCGGGACGGGATAAGAAGTCACCTGGTCTCCCAGCTCGCACAGCTCGAGGACGTGGGCTTCGTGCCGATCGTGCCGGCCGGCGGCCCGCCGGGAGCGGCCCGCTACGAGCGGGTCGGCCTGGTCCGGGCTAGCCAGCTGAGTGAGCCCCTGGCGTGGACCACGCACGCGGGCGAGCAGATGCACGGCTTCGCGGGCGACTGGCACGTGGTGGACGACAAGGGGAACATGCGGACCGTCTCCGACCCGGACTTCCAGGCGAGCCACGAGCCGGCCGGCGACGGCCGCTGGCGCCGGATCGGCGTATACCGGGCCTGGCAGGTGGAGCAGGCGGTGGTCATCAGGACCAAGGAGGGCAAGGCGACCGCGCAGCAGGGTGACTGGGTGGTCGAGGCGCCGACCGGCGAGCGCTGGCCGGTGCGGAACGAGCAGTTCGGCTGGAGCTACCGGCCGACCCCGGGTCAGCCGCGCCGGCCGGAACCGCCGGACCAGGCGATCGCGCCCGCGGCGACGAGCAGCAGCACCGCGCCGACGATCTCCTCGTAGAGCGTGGTCTTCACGTAGGGGACGGACCAGCTGTCCTTGAACCCGAACATGCCGACCTCGACATCGATGACGAGGGCAGCGACAGAGGCGACAAGGAGGCCCGCGCCGACAAGGACCGCGCCGAGGCGCCGGATGATGATGACAAGCAGCCCGATGAGGATCGCGACAATGCCCTGGATGAGGAAGAGCGGACCGATGGTCGGGATGTCCCGGTAGGGAAACTGCTGCCTGCCCCACAGGTACAGGTGGATGTATCCCGAGTACACGGTGCAGGCGGCGCCGCCGGCGATCAACAGCGTGACGATTGCACGGCCGGGGGCTGACGCGAGAGCCGACGGCCCGCGCAGCAGCACGTCAAGCCACCAGGGCCTGTCTCGGTACACCGTTTCTCCTGACAAGTTCCGCCTCCTCGCCGACCGCGAATGGCGGTCACCCTAGATGTCAGGGACACCCTTCTGAACGCTGCAACGCGCACCCTGGTTCAACCTCAGAGGAAACCCGAAGCTTTCTGCGGAAACCTTCATCGTCCGCGCCCGTGCCGCCCGCCCGGACTCAGCGGAGCAGCTGGCGGCTCGCGAGCGGAACGGCGAACCACAGACAGCAGAGCACGAGGGCGGTCAGCGCCGTGATGACGGCGCCCGCCAGCGCGCCGCCGACGTACCACGTCACGAGCAGCACCGCGGTGAGCACCGCCCCTCCGACGGCGGCCAGCCCAAGTATCGCCACGCCGTTGGCGAACCGCACCAGGCGCTCCTTCATGCCCTGACGGAAGACCAGCCGGTGGTAGGCGACCGGCGCGATCAGCAGGACGGTCGCCACCGCGGCGAGGACAACGCATGCCAGGTAAAGGTCCCGCTGGCCCGCGGTGAGCTTCGTGAACCTGGCGGTAAACGGCAGCGAAAGGAGGAAGCCGAAGAGCACCTGCACTCCGAGCCCCACCACCCGCAGTTCCTGTATCAGTTCGGCGGTATTGCGGTCGTCGCGCTGGGCGACAGTCTCGTCGCGCGACTCCCCGGCCTCGCCTGCCCCCACACTGACCACCTCCCGGTTGCCGAATTGCTGAGCTACCCCGGGGTGTCAGCAGTAAAACGATGGGTAGGCGCGGCCAATGGGAACGCTCAACACGACAACGACGCGCATGACACCAGCACCTGAGACGCGCATGACACCAGCACCTGAGCGGGTCGCCGCCGGCTGGCGGCCGGCCCGGCGCAGGCGGTTCACGAAGAACTCGCCGGCCGGCGAGGTAGTGCTCGCCTATCTGGACGCCAACACCGCCCGGCTCACCGCACTCGACTTGGCCGTGCGCAGGGAAAAGCCGGACGCCGTGCACCAGATGCGCGTGACAGCCCGCCGGCTGCGCGCGGTCCTCCAGGCCTACCCGACGATCCTCAGGGAGCCCGACACCAGGCACCTGCAAGGTGAGCTGAAGTGGCTCGGCGGGGTGCTCGGCGAGGCCCGCGACGCCGAGGTGCTCGCCGACAACCTGCATGCAGGGCTCGCCGCGGTGCCGACAGAGCTCGTGCTCGGTCCCGCGCAGGCGCGGATCACCATCCACTTCGCACCGATCGAGGCGAACGCGCGCAGGGAAGTGCTCGAGGCACTCGACTCCGAGCGGTACCGCGAGCTGCGCGCAGAACTCGGCCGGCTGCTCGACAGCCCGCCGCTCACCCCGGAGGCGGCAGAACCCGCGGGTACGGTGCTCACGCGCGCCGTGCGGAGCGCCACCCGGCGGGCGAACCGCCGCATGCGCCGTGCCCGCCGCGCGCCGGCCGGCCGGCCACGCGAGGTCGCGGTGCACGAGACGCGCAAGGCGGCCAAGCGCGCACGCTACGCCGCGGAGGTCGCCGAGCCCGCGCTCGGCAAGAAGCGCGGCAAGAAGGCGCACCGGTCCGTCAAGCGGATGAAAAACGTGCAGTCCGTACTCGGCGACCACCAGGACGCGGTGCTCGCCAGGGCGGTTGCCCGCGACATCGGCATACAGGCGCACCTGGCGGGCGAGAACGCCTTCAGCTTCGGCCTGCTGCACGAGCGCGCGCATCATCAGGCCCTCGACGCACGGACCCAGGCGCGCCGCGTGTGGCGGCGCGCCTGGAAGTCGCGTCTCTAGGCGCGGCCGACCACCCGCCAGCCTTCCGCGTAGTGCTCGCGGGCCTCGCTGGAGTACGGCACGGGCGAGACGGTGGCGCGCACCTCGACCTGCTTGTGCGGCCGCTCGACCGACGCCTTCTGCGAGCCGCCGTCCGGCTCGCCCCAGACCAGCGTGACCTCGGTGCCGACGTCGATCGACGGGTCGATGATGCCGAGCGACAGCTCCTTGCGCTCGTTGTGGCTGTAGCCGGTGAACAGCGACAGGCCGACCACCTTGCCGTCGAGCAGCAGCGCGTCGTAGTTCGACGAGGAGTAGTTCGAGATCGGCACGTCCAGGCCCTTGGCCGGGATCTCGTCGATGAACAGCGAGGCGGCGATGCGGCCCGCGTCCTCGCCGTTCCACGCCAGCGTCACCTTGCGCCGCTGCGACGGCTTGTCGAGCGCCTCGAGCGCCTCGCGGCCGATGAAGTCGTGGTCGAACCTGACCATGTGCCCGTAGCCGAGCTCGTAGGGCGTGAGGTAGTAGTCCTCGATGTTGGAGGAGACGAACGAGCCGCCGAGCGTGCCCGCGAAGCCCTCGTAGCCCTGCGCCGGCAGCCACTCACGGTATGCCTTGAGGTCATCGCCGGTGTAGATGGCGGGCAGCGGCGACGGGATCCAGCCGGACTCCAGGGTGTTGGACGCATACGCGCGGGAGCCGACCGGCGTGATGCCGAACTCCGCGCCCGCCTCCAGGATCGCGTCGCGGATCTCCAGGTACTCCTCGTACGGGCCCCACACCTCAAGGCCGGGCTGGCCGGACATGCCGTGGCGGAGCGCGTGCACCTTGCGGCCCTTGATGTTGATGTAGTCGGTGCGGAAGAACTTGATGTCCGCGATCGGGCCGCCGTTCAGCTTCTCGATCACCGCAGAGGCGTTCGGGCCCTGGATCTGGAAGCGGTACTGGGTCCTGGTGACGGCCTGACCCATCGGGCGCGACGGCGAGCGGTCGTCACGGACGAGCTCGACGTTCCAGTCGCCGGTCTCGACGTGGAACTGCACCCAGTTCACCGTCGGCACCCGGCCGACGAACTCGTACTCGTTCTCCTCGAGGTGGAACAGGATGCCGTCGCCGATCACGTGGCCGCTGTAGGTGACCGGCACGAACTGCTTGGCCATGTTCAGCGGGAAGTTCTTGAACGTGTTGATCCCGAGGTGGGAGATCAGCTTCAGCGCGTCCGGGCCCTTGATGTACACGTTCGCCATGTGGTGCGTCTGGTCGAACAGCACCGCGGTCTTCTGCCACGCGACCTGCTCGGCCTTCCAGTTGGAGAACTCGGTTGGGACGACCGGATAGACGTAAGCGCCCTCCTGGGAGTTCCGCAGCAGCTCGACGGGGTTCACCGTCTGCAGCAGATCCTCAAGGCTTCGCTGCGTCATATGGTTTGCCTACCTTCCTCGTTACCACGTGCTGTCTCGGCCAGTCAGTACGGGGTCCAGCCGACGGCCCGATGACCATGATGTACCTAGTCGGGCACCTTGTCCCTGTTGCGCGGACCCACATTTGGGTCGGCCCTATGGTTCCCGGCAACAGTCCGAGGACGCCCTCTCTTGGAGGCCTACCTCGCAGGTAGGGCGGGTAACCGGCTCCGGTCAGGTCCCCGGTTGGACGTCAGGCGAGTTCACGATCGTGGCAGACCACAAAGGCCGCGTGCTGGCCGCGCGGCCCCTCGATGCGGTATGCCTATCGAGTCGCTAGGCAATGACCGAGCAGAGGAGCTGTCACACATGGAGACTTGGGACGCCATCCGCGCCCGGCGCAACGTGCGGACCTACCGCACGGACCCGATCCCCGCCGCCGACCTGGACCGCATCGCCGAAGCCGGCTGGCGCGCACCCTCGGCGAGCAACCGGCAGCACTGGAACTTCATCGTCGTCACCGACCGGGAGCAGCTGCAGAAGCTGTCGACCGTCTGGCAGGGCGCGCGGCACATCGCGGGCGCCGCCGCCGCGATCGCGCTCGTCATTCCGCAGCCGCAGGACGAACGCATGAAGGTCGTCGACCAGTACGACCTCGGCCAGGCCACATACGCGATGATGCTCGCCGCGACCGACCTCGGCGTCGGCACCGGCCACTCCTCGGTCGGCGACCAGGCGGCGGCCCGCGCGATACTCGGCGTCCCCGACGACCACGACGTGGCCTTCATGATCGGCCTCGGCTACCCGGCGGACCGGCCCTTGACCCCGGTGCTCAAGCCGAATCGCCTCCCCTTCGACGAGGTCGTCCGCCACGGAAGCTGGTAGGGGATCGGGCGGAGCCACGAACCCGTTCGGGATGATCTAGATCTTCCATCCAAACGGGTTCGGCCTACTTCTGGCTGCCTGGCCTTATCCCTAGGTCGGCGAGCGCCAGCCGGGCCGCGTGATAACCGCCCATGCCGTGCACGCCAGCGCCGGGCGGCGTGCTACCCGAGCACAGGTACACGCCGGGCAGCGGGGTCCGCCACGGGTGCGCGGACAGCACCGGCCGGCTGACGAACTGCGACAGGCCCGAGTATCCGCCTGCGATGTCGCCGCCGACCAGGTTCTCGTTGTGCCGCTCCATGGCGGCGGTGTCGTGCGAGGTCCGCGCGATGATCAAGTCGCGGAAGCCGGGTGCGAACCGCTCGACCTGGTTCTCGATCGCGGCGGTCATGTCGGCGGCCGACCCGTTGGGCACATGACAGTAGGCCCAGAGGATGTGGCGGCCGTCCGGGGCGCGTGACGGGTCGGCGGCGCATGGCTGCACTGCGAGGACGTACGGACGCTCCGGTATCCGTCCGGCCGCGACCTCGGCCTCACCGCGGGCGATCTCGTCGAGTGTGCCGCCGAGATGGACGGTGGCCGCGCCCGCCACCGCGGGGTCGCGCCACGGCACCGGGCCGGACAGTGCCCAGTCCATCTTGAACACGCCGGGCCCGTACCGGTACGAGCGCAGGCCGCGCGCGTAGCGGGCGGGAAGACGCTCGCCGCACACGCCGAGAACCTGCCGCGGCGTCAGGTCGAGCAGGATGATCCCCGCGCGCGGCACGTCGGCGAGGTCCTTGACCGGGCGCCCGGTCTCCGCGACGCCGCCGCGCTCTTCGAATCGTGTGACGAGGGCCGCGGCGAGCCGCGCCGAGCCGCCCCTGACGACCGGCCAGCCCACCTGGTGCGCGAGCGCGGCGAGCAGCAGCCCGTACCCGCCGGTGATCGGCCGGCGCAGGTCGACCATGGAATGCGCGGCCATGCCCGCGAGCACCGCACGGCCGCGCTCGCCGCCGAACAGCGTCCGGGCGAGCAAGGTCGCCGGCAGCCCGCCGAACATCCCGTACCTGACGAGCCGCAGCGGCGCCCGGGGCACCGACAGCGGTGAGAGCAGGCTGTCCGCGAGCCCGAAGCCGCCGCGTGCCGCCGCGCCGACGGTCTCCCGCCAGGCGCGGGCGTCCCGGCGCGAGCCGAGTCCGTCCGCGGTCTGCGCCACGTCCCTGTGCACGAGGACGGCCTGCTGTCCGTCGAGCGGGTGCGCCGCCTGCACCGCAGGGAACGACCACTCGACGGGCAGGTCAAGGTCGCGGAACGCGGCCGAGGCCCTGGCCAGCGGCAGCACGGTGGCGCACCAGTCGTGGGTGAACCCGTCGAGCCCGGTCAGCTGCCCGCTGCGCAGGCCGCCGCCGAACTCCTCGGCCGCCTCGACGAGCAGCACGCGGAGGCCGGCCTCGGCGAGCGTGACCGCGCCGATCAGCCCGTTCGGCCCCGACCCGACGACAACCGCGTCAAATCCGTCCGCTGCGCTCACTAGTGCACGTCCTTTCCCGACACGAGCATTACACCGTCACCGGTGCACCTCGTGACAGGGTGCTGGCCACACCAGGAGGCGTGGTGGCGGACGCCGCCTGGCGTCAGGCGCTGCCTGCCACCGGGGGGACGACCCCCCCAGACCCCCCCGAGGCTGTCGCCGAGAGAAGCGGGCGGCGGCCGCCGTATATGACGAAGTCCAGTTCTTTCCAGAACACGTCCACGCCCTCGAAGCCCGCCGCGCGCAGAAAACCGACCTGCGGTTCGAGCGGGATCATGTAACGGACGTGGTTCGCGTGGCGGAACTTCTCCTCGTCGTTCATGTGATGACGCCGGTGGTGCGCCTCGGGATCGCGCCGGTCGCCGGCCCGCAGCCACGCCTCCTCGACCACCGGGTCCGGCGGCTTGACCGGGTCGTAGTTGAGGTACCAGCCGCCTGGCGCGAGCTGCGCGTGGATCTCCGCGAACAGCGACTGCTTCCGTTCGTCGTTGAGGTGGTGGACGGACAGCGAGCTGATCACGGCGTCCACCCGCGCCGGGATGCCGGCGGGCCAGTCGCCCGCCGCGGTCAGGTCGAACTCCACGTAGCTGTAGCGGCCGGCGTAGGGCTCGAGCTCGGTCTCGCCCTGCGCCATCATCTGCGGCGAGAAGTCGGCGAGGATGGCATGCGCGGCCGAGTAGTGGTCGAGGATGGTCCTCGCGGCGGCGCCCGTGCCCGCGCCGAGGTCCACGAACGTGAAGGGCTCGTCGCCGGCGAACGGCAGCAGCTGGGCCATCAGGACGCGGCGCTCGGCATCGCGCCGTGCCCTGTCGTCCTTACGCGACCGCCAGAAATTTACCCCGATGTCCGACTTCCAGATGGCGGCGTTGGTGTCCTCGCTGGCGGCTGCGTCGTCGGTGTCCGGCATGCCACCGATGTTAGTGCCGCCGGCCGGATCAGCGAGGACCGCGGAGTGCGCCGGGAGAGAACGGCTGCTACCCGAGGTCCAGGTTCTTCCTGAGCTGCGGGGCGGCGACGCCGCGCCGGTCCAGTTCGGCCCGCTGGGCCGGAGTCGCGCTCATCGCGGGCAGCCAGGTGATGCTCCACGCCGACGCCTCGGTCTTGGCCGCGTTCCAGACGTCGTAGCCGACCCCCGCGAAGGACTGGGAGACGCCGCTGCTCAGACCGTAGCCGCCGGACCCGAGGATCGCGACCACGGTGAAGAGGGACGCCCACACCTGGCTGATGCCGCTGAGGTTCGCGATGATCAGGGCGAGCAGCCCGCCGAGCGCGACGACCGCGATCACCACGATGGGCCAGAACCGGCGCAGGATGGAGATGGTTATCAGCCGCGCCGCCCGCACCATCGAGGAGGCCGCCTGTACCCAGGCGCTCATGCTCGGCTGCACGGTGACCCCAGTATCGCCGGTGAGCACAGACCGCCAGATCCACCCTTGGACGCGTAGCGCCGCGAGCACCGTGCCCGCGTTCTCCGACCAGGCGTCCGCGTTCGCCGAACCGATCCGCGCGGTGTTGACGTCGATCCAGTCGGCCCAGTTGCTGAGCGACCTGGACACGATCGTGGCCGACCCGGCGGGAAGCTGCTGGCCTGCGCCGCTGAGCAGCGTCTGCACGGTGGACAGGTGCGTGCGGGAGAAGAGCCCGAACAGCGCGCTTGGCCTGGCGGCCGGCGCCTCAAGGCCGGAACCTTCGGCGCGTGGCACCCAGGTGAGGTCGCTGAGCGAGAGGCCGAGCTGGTAGGCGCTGAGCCGCTCGGGATCGGCTGCGAACTCGTCGAGGATAGCCTGGTTCAGGCCGGCGACCGCGGCGAGCAGGTCGGTCTCGGAGAAGGGCGCCTCGACGACGGCCGCCGCGGCAGCCTGCATGGCGGCCACGTCGTCGGCCTGCTCGGCCGCGGTCGCCGTGGCCAGGTTCTCCGCCTCCACCGCGGCCTTCTTCTTGTCCGTCTGCGCGGTGACAAGCGCGAGGGGGGCAGCCAGCCCGGGGAAGAACTGCAGGAGCTCGGCAAGCTGGGCGGCGAGGAAGACAAGCTTCGGATCCGCCTCCAGGTCCGCCACCAGCGGCAGTTGCGTGTCTGGGTCGAAGGGCGGCTGGCGCATCGCGTCGCTCACCCGTCGCCTGGGGTCGAACAGCTCGGCCATCGTCCAGCCGAGCGCGAAGACCGCGCCTGCGGGCTGCATGGCCCGGAGCAGCGCGGGTGGAACCGGTTCCGGCACGAGGCCGACGGGGACGTTAGCGCCCTCGGTGCTTACCGACATGTGCGGAGACTAGCCGTTTTCCGGCGATCAAAACGCTCATTTCATGGCAACTCACCCAGCATTAATGATCATGTGCATTCTCGGCGAATAAAGAGCGAATTGACGTTGCCTGACTGGCGTCGCACCGATCCGCTTTCCGCCTGGCCACGCGCTGTAAACGAACCGGTTTCCGCGACCGGGCACTCTCCGCTCCGGCTGACCGCGCGTAAACGGCGACGTATCGTGTAGATGAGCGGTGACGCGGGCACACCGTGCGGTAGGCCCGTGACCCCACACCCCTAAGTCCCCCAAGGAGACGGATGCCTGAGCAGCTGGCGCTGCACCGCGCTCACGATGTCAAGGTCACGCCATGACCGAGCTGGCGAGCACCATGACCCCGCGCGAGATCGCTGGCCAGGCGGCGCACGCGATCGCGGTGCTTAACGAGCTCACGCATGGCGGTGGCGAGCTTTCCAACCTGAGCGATGTCCGCGACATCGTCGCCAGCCTCGAGCTGATCGGCCACGAGCTGCCGCAGCTGTGCGAGCAGCTGGCCAGGTTCCTTGTTGTCCAGCACGAGGACGGGCAGCTCGGTTGCGAGGCCGGCGTGGACGCCGATGAATCCGTGACAGAGGTGATCGAGGCGCTGGCGGCGGCCGGCCAGGCCGCGGACATGATGACCGCGGCACTGACCGAGGCGCGCGCCGCGTCCTCGCTCTTCACGCCCTAGCGCGGCAGGCCAGGCCCCGGCCGCAGAGCGCCGCGCCCGGGATCTTCAGCGCTTCCCCAGCCACAGTGGCATTTCACAGGCTGCTCAGAAGTTGCGCTTTCACTCATAGGCGGCGTGCAAGTCCGGGGCAGCGGCGGCACAGACCCGGTTCGCACACTCGGGGCCATGAGTGAGACACCTCAAGTAGATATCGTCGTTCCAGTCAAGAACGAAGAGCGCGACCTCGCGCCTGGCGTCATGCGGCTCGTCGCGTACCTGCGCGAGGACTTCCCGTTCACCGCCCGCGTCACCATCGCGGACAACGGAAGCACCGATGGCACCTGGCCGGAAGCCTGCGCGCTCGAGGCCATGTTCCCCGAGGTGCGCGCCGTCCACCTCGACATGCCAGGCCGCGGCCGGGCGCTGCACCAGATCTGGTCGTCGTCGGACGCGGAAGTGCTCGCGTACATGGACGTGGACCTGTCCACGGACCTGAACGCGCTGCTTCCGCTCGTCGCACCGCTGCTGTCCTGCCACAGCGACATCGCCATCGGCACCAGGCTCGCCAAGGGATCACGAGTCATCCGCGGGCTCAAGCGCGAAGTCATCTCCCGCTGTTACAACCTGCTGCTGCACACCACGCTCGGGGTCGGCTTCACCGACGCCCAGTGCGGATTCAAGGCGATCCGCGCCGATCAGGCGAGGGAACTGCTGCCGCTCGTCGAGGACAGGGGCTGGTTCTTCGACACGGAACTGCTCGTGCTCGCCGAGCGGGCCGGGCTGCGCATCCACGAGATTCCGGTCGACTGGACCGACGACCCGGACTCGCGGGTGGACATCGTCGCCACCGCCCTCGGCGACCTGCGCGGCATCCGCCGGATCGGCACCGGTCTCGCGCGGGGCACGATCAAGGTGCCACTGCTCCGGGCGAGCGGCCTGGCTCGCGAGCGCGGGCTCGCCTGGCAGGTACCACGATTCGCGGTCATCGGCCTGGCATCAACGCTGGCCTACATCCTGATCTTCGTCGCACTGCGCGGGCCGATGGGCGCGCTCGGCGCCAACGCGCTGAGCCTGCTGCTGACCGCGATCGGCAACACGGCGGCGAACCGGCGGCTCACCTTCGGGGTCACCGGCCGGGCCGGGGCAGCCAGGCACCATTTCCGCGGCCTGCTCGCGTTTGGCGCCGGCCTTGTCATCACGTCGGGCTCGCTGCTGTGCCTGCACGCGGTCACCGGCAAGCCGGGGGACTTCGCCGAGATCGCCGTGCTTGTCGTGGCCAACCTCGTCGCGACCGCGCTCCGGTTCGCCCTGTACCGGGGCTGGGTGTTCGGCGAGGACGTCGCCGAACCCGTCGTGGCCCGCGCGGCCGCCCCTATGCCGAGTCACTCCCTTGGAGGTACCCGATGAGCACAGCGACCGCCCCCGCCTTCCCCGCCGCGCACCGACCTCAGGCGTCCGCGGGCAGGCTCAGCAGGCTCTGGCGCGGGTCAGCACAGGACCCGCGGTGGGCGCGCCCCGCGCTGCTCGGCCTGCTCGCCTGCACCGCGCTGCTCTACCTGTGGGACCTGAGCAGGAACGGCTACGCCAACGACTTCTACGCGGCCGCCGTGCAGGCCGGCACGCGGTCATGGAAGGCGTTCTTCTTCGGCTCCTTCGACTCCTCCAGCTTCATCACGGTGGACAAGACGCCCGCCTCGCTGTGGGTGGACGAGCTGTCCGGACGGATATTCGGCTTCAGCTCGTGGTCGCTGCTCGCGCCGCAGGCGATCGAGGGCATGCTGTCGGTGCTCGTGCTGTTCGCCGCGGTGCGCCGCTGGTTCGGCCCAGGCGCCGGCCTCATCGCGGGCGCCGTGCTCGCGCTCACACCGGCCGCCGCGCTGATCTTCCGGTTCAACAACCCGGACGCGCTGCTCGTGCTGCTGATGACGGTTGCCGGCTACTGCGTGCAGCGCGCGATCGAGCGGGACAGGACCCGCTGGCTCGTGCTGGCCGGCGTGGTGATCGGCTTCGCGTTCCTCACCAAGATGATGCAGGCCTTCCTCGTGGTGCCCGGGTTCGGGTTGGCGTACCTGTGGGCGGGCCCTGCCCGGCTGCGCCGCCGGATCTGGCAGCTGCTCGCCGCGCTCGGCGGCCTGATCGCCGGGGCCGGCTGGTGGGTGGCGATCGCCGAGCTGATCCCGGCCGCCGACCGCCCGTACTTCGGCGGGTCAACCAACAACAACATCCTCGAGCTCGCACTCGGCTACAACGGCCTCGGGCGGCTCAGCGGCAGCGAAACCGGTTCGATCGGCGGCGGAGGCAACGGCGGCGGCAGCGCCTTCGGCGGCTCGACCGGGCTGCTGCGGCTATTCGGCTCGGAGTTCGGCGGTCAGGTCAGCTGGCTGCTCCCCGCGGCGCTGCTGTCACTCGGCGCGCTGCTCTGGGTGTCGCGCCGCGCTGCCCGCACCTCGCGGACCCGGGCCTTCGCCCTCGTCTGGGGCGGCTGGCTGGTGGTGACCGGGCTGTGCTTCAGCTACATGCAGGGAATCATCCACCCGTACTACATGGTGGCGCTCGCACCCGCGATCGGCGCGCTCGTCGGCGTCGGCGCCATGTCGCTCTGGCAGGCCAGGCTGTCCCTCGCCGGCCGGATCTGCGCGGGGGTCGGCGTGCTCGGCTCGGGAATCTGGGCCTACCTTCTGCTCAACAGGACGCCCGAGTGGCTGCCCTGGCTGCGGTGGACCGTCCTGCTGGCCGGCCTGCTCGGCGCGGCGGCCGTGTTCGCCGTCCCCGTGCTGCTGCGCGGCCCGGCCAAGGGGATGCGGCTGCTCGGGTTCGCGCCGCTGGCGCTCGCCCTGGTGGCGGGCCTCGGCGGGCCGCTCGCCTATTCGCTCGATACCGCTAACACCACGCACACCGGCTCCCTCCCGACTGCGGGGCCGACGGTGGCCGGATCGTTCGGCGGTCCTGGCGGTGCGGGCGGCCCGGGCGGCGGTACGGGCGGTCCTGGCGGCGGCTTCGGCGCTCGCACCGGAACGGGGACGGGCACCGGCACCGGAACCGGCACCAGCCGATTCCCCGGCGGTGCCCCGGGCGGGGGCAGCGGCACCTCCCCCGGCGGAACCGGTTCGAGCACCGGGACCGGCGCCAAGACAGGCACCGGCGCGGGAACCTTCCCCGAGGGCATGCGCGGCGGCCTCGGCGGCGCGGGCGGCGGGATGGGCGGCCTGTCGGGCAGCACCCAAGTCAGCAGCGCGCTGGTCAAGCTGCTCGAGCAGGACGCGCCGAAGTACAAGTGGATCGCCGCGACCGTGGGCACCCAGTCGGCCGCACCGATCGAGCTGGCCACCGGCGGCGACGCCGTGCTGGCGATTGGCGGCTTCAACGGGACCGACCCGTCGCCCACGCTGGCGCAGTTCGAAGCGCTCGTCGCCAAGGGCGAGATCCACTACTACGTGGGCGAGAGCGGCAACACCTTCGGCGGTGGGACCGGCTCGTCGTCGATCGCCTCCTGGGTGGCCGCCCACTTCAAGTCGCAGACTGTCGGCGGCGTCACGGTCTACAACCTCACCGTGAAGAAGTAACCGCCATCCCGGTGCCCCGCGGCCACCAGCCGCGGGGCACCGGTGCGCCGCCACGGCGCGCAACCGCGGTGGTTCCAGGTACGCGTCATTATGGTCAAGCCGACCGCACTGGTCTCTATGGCCCGGATAACCTCATCACGCGCAACACTGACAAGCGTTGGGATCTTTGAATCTTGAGAACTTACTCACCGTGGGAAGAAGAGCTGTCCGATCCCGGCTCAGGTCCCGCGGACGTCACTGAGACGCAGCAGCTCGATTTCTTCGCCGCCGTTTTCGCGGAGCAGGACGCCCGATCGCACGCCAGGCGGGGCACGGCGGCGCCCCGCGCACTGCCAGCGCTGCTGTCAAGGCTCATGTCCGGGCAGCTGGCCAGGTTCCTCGCCATCGGCGTGGCGTCCACCCTCGCCTACATGTTGCTCTACCTGGCACTCAGCTACGTCATGCCGGCACTCGACGCCAACGCGTTGAGCCTGCTCATTACGGCGGTCGCCAATACGGCGGCGAACCGCCGGCTGACGTTCGGCGTCCGCGGCTCGGCTGGGGCGGCGCGCCACCAGGTGCAGGGTCTGATCGCCTTCGCGGCGGGCCTGCTGATCACGTCGGGCGCCCTCTGGTCGCTGCACCGGCTGTCGGCCACGCCGGGCAAGGCGGCAGAACTCACCGTTCTCGTCGTAGCGAACCTGGTCGCGACCGCGGTCCGGTTCCTGCTCTACCGGCTGTGGGTATTCGGCGGCGCCACGCCGCCCGCGGCCGAACGCTCCTGAACGGCACACGGTGACCGCGGCGCGGCGGCTCCCCGCCCGCACTGAGCCGCGGGCTCGGGAACTGTCTCGCGGGTTCGGCAGGCGGTCAGCCGATGAGCACCGGCGCGAAGGACGTCCAGGTGCGGCCGGAGTCCGTCGTCGCGTACAGCGCCGGAGGGGTGCCGCCCTGGGCGTCGCCCGCTTGAGTCCATTCGATGCCGTCTCGCGGGTTGGCGAAGTCGACGCTGGCGCCGAGCTGCGTGAAGTGCCTGCCCTGCGGAACGGGCGACCAGGTCGTGCCGCCGTTGTCCGTCGTGTAGAAGACCCGGCCGAGCGCCGCCTGTGAGCCCATCGCGACCAGCAGGCCGTCCGTCGGCGTGAAGAAGCTGACCTGCGGATACTGCCCTGCGCCGGAGGGCAGCTCGACTGGCTGCCAGGCCTGGCCGAGATCACTGGTTGCCACCAACGATGGTGCGGGGGACGTGCTCATCAGCGCGATCGTCACGAAGGCCGTTCCGCCGGAAAGCTGGGGGCCGAAGACCGTGCACCGGGCGCCGGGTGCCGTGCAACTGGCCGCGAGCGGCAGCGACTGGGGCCGCCAGGTGCCGCCGCCGTCGCTGCTCCGCACCAGGAACTCACCGGAGCGGCAGCCGACGTGCAGCCAGCCCGTCGTCGCGGTGGGGAAGGCAAGCCCGAGTTTCTGGCACATGTTGTTCGTGCCGCCGCTGCCCGGCGGTGCGGCGCTCGCGGCAGGCGCCCAGTGCCTGCCGTCGGTGGTCCGGTACAGCCAGGGCAGCGGATGACCGGCGCTGTCACCGCCGGTGTCTAGCAGCAGCCACCCACGGGTCGCGTCCGCGAACGTCATCTGGACCAGCGCGCCTGTCACCCGGAATGGTGCCGATTCCGTCCAGGTGCGGCCGCCGTCCGCGGTCGCGAAGACGGCGGTCGGGTCGTCCGCGGCATTCTCGCCCTGCGTGACCGCGCTCACCGCCAGGTAGGCGTACGCCGCGTCTGTCACGTCAAGCGCCGCGGAGGTGAACTTGGTGGCGAGCATCGCGCGGGCCGCCGTTGGCGTCACATCGGCCCAGGTGCGACCGCCGTCGCTGGTCCTTGCGAGCAGCTGAGCCGCGTTGGTTTTCGCTGGATCCTGGGTGAGGCCAAGCGCCCACCCACTGCTCGCCGAGGTCATTCGCACCGACGCGAGCCACAATGCCCGCGGCCGCTGACCCGGCGCGGCACTGGCCGGCGCCGTCGCCGTGGACACGGCGGTGGCTGCGCTCCCGGTGGCGGTCCCAGTGGCAGCGCTCCCGGTGGCGGCGGTCGACCCGGTGCCGGCCGAGCCTGCCGACGCGGCTGCCGACAGGCTGGACCCGCCGGGCGGAGTATCGCCGGCGTGTCCGCTCGCGCAGCCGGCGAGCACCAGGCCAGCGCCGACGAGGCTCACGACTGTCATCTTCCGCACGCTCATCACCATTTCCGGCCGGCTCGGTCCGCGATTACTACTTGGACTGACAACCGGCCCCCGCGGTTGCGCCGAAGAACACTGCCGCAGGGGCTTTCGGGACTGACGAGTCTCGTGAGTTGCGGGCAGGCGTGGTCGAGCTCGGCGCGCAGTGTCACCGGCGGGAGTCGGCGCTCAGAAAAGCGCGGGCTGCTGCACGCGCGCCTTGCGACGCGCACGAGCAGCTCCAACATCACCACGGTCATCGAGCAGGGCCGGGTCGACCGAGGCGAGGAACGGCGACGGCGTACACGCGGTGACCTCGCCGCGCAGCGTCCGCCTGGTCGCGGTCAGCAGCGTCAGCCGGGTGGTGGCCCGAGTCATTCCGACGAAGAGCAGCCTGCGCTCCTCCGCGTAGTCAACCTCGGCCCGCCCGGAACCACGGTGCCAGGATCGCAGCGGGAGCAGCCCGTCATCGCAGCCCACGATGAACACCACGGGGAACTCAAGGCCCTTCGCCGCGTGCAGCGTCAGCAGCGAGATCCGGTCGGCGCGCGGGTCCCAGGTGTCCACCTCGGCGCCGAGGGCGATCTCGTCGAGGAAGCGGTCCAGGTCGCTGCCGCAGCGGACCGCGAGCGGACCGAGCACGTCGGCCGCCGCCCGCATCGCCGCCCTGGCCTCAGCACCATGCGTCTCATCCTGCACGGGAGCCCGCTCCGATTCCGCGACCGCCCGCCGCACCGCCTCGCCAAGCAGCCCAGCGACCATCACCGCACCGGACGGTTGTGGCAACGAGACGGTTATAGGCGTCTCGTTGCCACAACCATGCCCTTCCGACAGCAGCTGCTCGGCGAACGGCGGCGGCACCGATGACGGCTGCTCCGACCGCGGCTGAGACAACGGGAGCGTTCCGGTGCCGGAAAGGGCCAGCTGAGCCAGGATTTCCGACACGCCTGGCATCTCCGCCAGCCGGGAGTGCGCGCGGCGCTGGACCGGGAACCCGCGCCTGGCGAGTGCCTCCTCCACCGCCGCCGCCTGCGCGGAGGTCCGGTACAAGACCGCGAAGTCGGCGAACGACAGCTGATGCCGCAACTGATCGCGGCCGTCCACGGCGCTGCTGTCCAGGGCGTGGAAGGAAGTGGCGCCGAGCAGCTTCTCGATCTCCGCCGCGACGGCGTCGGCTTCCTCGCGCTCGTCGGCCACCGCGTGCAGCACGACAAGGGCGTCTGGGATGTCCGTCCTGGCGGGGATCAGCTCCCGCCCGGGAACCAGCGTGCCGGGCCTGATCAGCTGCATCGCGGCCCGGACGATCGTCGGCGCGGACCGGTAGCTGCGCGACAGCCGCACGGTGGCGACTGGGGCTCCGCCGGCACCGAAGTCCTCGGCGAACCGCAGGAAGTAGCCGACGTCGCCGCCGCGGAAGCCGTAGATCGCCTGGTCCGGGTCGCCGATCGCGCACACGCGCGGGCCGGGGGCGGCCGGGCTAGAGTGCGCGCTCGGGCTGAATGACGCGCCCAGGCTGAATGACGTACCCGGGGTGGCTGGCGGGGCCGGCTGGCAAAGCTGGCGAAGCAGTAGGTACTGCTGCTCGTCGACGTCCTGATACTCGTCGACGAACACGTCGGTCCAGCGTTCCCTGTACGCCTCGGCGAGTGCGGGATCGCCGGCGAGCAGCGCCGTCGGCAGCGTGACCAGATCGTCCAGGTCGACCATTCCGCGCTCGCGAAGCGCCGCGTCGTACCGCGCGAGGAGACCGTCCACTTCCGCCTCCCTCTCGCTCGCGGCGGCGGCGAGAGGCGAAGCACGAACCCGTTTAGCTTCGGCGATACGGGCACCCAGGGCGGCGGTACGTTCCGCCGCGGACAGCGACCGGAGGATCTCCTGTCGGCTCTTCTCGTCGGCGACCTTCGGCTCGGTGTCGAGGCCGGCGCGCTTGAACTGCTCGCGCAGGATCAGCAGGCCGAGGCCGTGGAAAGTGCCCACGCTGACGCCGGCCGCGCGTTCCTCGCCGAGCAGGGCGGTGAGGCGGTTGCGCAGTTCGTCGCGGGCGCGGCGGGTGAAGGTGACGGCCAGGCAGCGTTCCGGTGCGAGGCCGGCCGCGATCCGGTGCGCGATCGCGTGCGTGAGCACCCGGGTCTTGCCCGCGCCGGGACCCGCCACGACAAGCAGCGGGCCGCCGTCGTGCGTGACGATCGCCTGCTGGTCCGGGTCGAGTCCGGCTGGACCGCCGGCCGACGAGCCGGGCTCGGCAGGCGCGGCGAGCGGCGCGGAGCCAGAGCCGGAGCCAACGCCGATGCCGGCGCCAACCCCGACCCCGATGCCGGCGCCCGGGCCGGCAGCGGCAGGAACCCGTCGCTGCGGCGCAGCACGCGGCAGGTCGAACAGGGCCGCGCCTGCCAGCTCGTCCGGCTCGAACAGCCGGATCGTGCCGTACACGCCGTCGTACCCCGCTTCGCGGCGCACCTCGCCGCGGCGCAGCCTGCCGATCGCCTCGGCGACGATCGACGCCGCGCCCGCCGCGAGGTCATCAAGCGGCACGTCGCCGAGTATGGCCAGTTCCGGGCCGAAGCGCTCGACGAGCGCGGCGGCCTGGGCGGTGACCGACTTGGCCTTCGGGCCGACGCCGGCGATCTCCCCGAGGATCTCGGGCAGCTGCACGAAGGAGGTGAACCCCGCCGCGCCGTCGGGGCGGTAGCCGGCGGGCCGGTCGGCAAGCACGTCAACCCGGTGCTGCACGCCGATGGTCGGCTTCTTCCCGCAGCCCGGGCAGAGCCCGCCAGCCTCGCGGGTCTCCTCGGGGGTCATCCGGACGTCGCACGCGCGGTGGCCGTCGAGGTGGTACTTGCCCTCCTCGGGGAAGAACTCGACGGTGCCGCCGAAGCCGTCCCCGGTGCGCAGTGCGTGATAGATCCCGTAGTAGTCCGGCGACGGTAGCATGAACGCCGTCGCCTCCCGCCCGAGCATCGGCGGTGAGTGCGCGTCGGAGTTGGAGACGAGCCGGTACCCGTCGAGGCTGGACACCCGCCAGTTCATCTCCGGGTCGGACGACAGGCCGGTCTCGATCGCCACGATATGAGCGGAAAGGTCGGCATAGCAGTCGGCGACCCGGTCGAAACCGGACTGCGACCCGAGCACCGCGAACCACGGCGTCCAGGCGTGCGCGGGTATCAGGTAGCAGCCGTCACCGCCGGACAGCGTGATCTCGAGGAGGTTCCGCGAGTCGAGTCCGAGGATCGGCCGGCCGTCGGCGGCGAGGTTCCCCACCCGGGCGAGGGCGCCGGTGATCGCGTCGACGGCGTCGAGCGACGGCGCGTACAGCAGGTGATGCACCTTCCGCGTCCGGTCGTCCCGCTTGTAGATCGTGGAGATCTCCGAGGACAGCATGAACCTGACCGGCGTGCGGCACGCGGGCGGCAGCGTCTCGTGCACCGCCCGCTCCAGGTCGGGCCGCAGCCGGAACAGCCCAGGCGCGTCGGGTACCAGCTTCGCGCCGAGCTCCTCCCGCCAGGCGGGATGGGTGAAGTCGCCAGTCCCGATTACCGAAAGACCCTTGCGCCCGGCCCACCACGCGAGGTGCTCAAGGTCGCAGTCCCGGCTGCACGCGCGGGAAAACTTGGAGTGAATGTGCAGATCCGCGTAGAAGCGCACCGGCCAATCATTCCGAACGGGAGCGCGCTTCGCACGTCTTTTCGCTTGCTCCCGTGCGCAGGGTCACGCTGGGGACGCGTGCGCCCGGGAAGCCACGGAGGCCTCCCGGGCGCAATGGTCACTCAGGTGACGCCATGCACCGGGTGTACCGCGCCGCAGTCCACACCGAGCGCCGCGTGGTGCTTGCGCACCGCTTCCTCGTCGGGTGCCTCAAGCAGGCAGTACACCTGGCCGCTTGCATTGTGGTAGAGCTCGACCTGGCGGACTCCGAACTGGTCGGCACGCTTGCTGCGGGCGTCCTCGCCGATCTGCGCGATGTCCTCGCCGCCCAGCGGCAGGTGCTCGTGGAAGTCCATGAAGAGCGCCATGTCACCTCACCTTCGAGACGTGAGCAGGGACGTCGCGCGCCGCCGGCACGGTTGTCGGCCGCCTGCGCGCGGACCTGGCGCGGTCGGCGAGGACCGCGAGCGCCGCCGCGACGAGTGCGGCGCCCACCGCGATAAGCGTGATCTGCCAGCCGGGCATGCCGCCGATGACCGGTGCAGGCGGGGGCGGCGGCGCGTCGGCCGCACCGCCAACTTCCGGCGGTGCCACCATCGCAAACGCGGCCGTGCCGGTGACCACGAGCATGGTCACCAGCGCGCCGAGGCCCGCGAGCAGTCCGCCCAGCCTGCGCGCGTGCCGGAACTTGAAGCTGTTCATCTGATTCCCCTCCGTGAGGCGGCGGGAGGTACGCTCCCTGCCGCCCGTATTGCTTCCGAGAACGAACGTATGGGGGAGGAAGACGGCGCGAATCGGTAGTGACTGCCCAGTTTTGGCGGCCGGGCGCCCCAAGTTTCCGCGCTAGGACGTCGGCCGCAGGCGAGCGGCCGCGGCGGCGCGAGTGGGTGCGCCGAGCTTGCCAACTGCCGAGGCGACGTGGTGATCGACGGTCTTGGCCGAGATGAACAGCCGGGCCGCGATCTCGGCGCTGGTGAGTCCCGCGCCGACCAGAGTGAGAACCTCATGCTCACGGCGGGTCAGCCCGAGCGGATCGGCCCGGGTGGCGGACCTCGGGCCGACCGGGATCGACCTGATGCCGGCGCTGCGCATCTGCTGCCGCGTCACCCTGATCGCGGCGGTCGCGCGCAGCTCGGTGAAGAGCTCAAGGGCCTGGCGGAGCAGCCGCTCCTCGCTGGTGCCCAACAGCGCCAGCCCCGCCTGGTAACGGCAGCCCAGGTCGAGCCAGAGCTGAGCGGCCTTCTCCTGATAGCCGTCGAACTCACGCTGAAACGGCTCGGCAACCGGGCCGGGAAGTTCCTGGCGAGCGCCGCAGCGGTCCAGCCAGGAAAGCGTCGCGCCGCGATCCCAGGGGGAGATGTCGGCGGCCGCCGCATCGCTGATGTCTGCCTCCGCGCGCGCCAGGGCGGTCTCTCCCGCCAGCCAGTGTGCCTCGGCGCGGGCAAGCCTGGCCGCTACGATCCACTGCGGCTCGGCGCTGCCGTCGGCCGCCAGGGCCGCCTCGTCGAGGCATTCCCACGCGTCGCCGTCACCACGGCGGGCGCGAATCTGGCCGACGACCACCAGCGACTGGATGCGGTTGATCGGAGATGCCGTGGTCGCGAGCAGCTGCTCGCCGAGGGAGACCGCTTCATCCCACCGCCCGGTCTGCTCAAGCAGGAAAACCTGGGTGCCCCGCAGGCAGTTCGCGTACACGCCGATGTCGTGGTCATCGGTGTAGCGGAGGCCGGCCGCGTAATACTGCTCGGCCTCGGTGAACCGCCGCTGCTCGGCGAGGATGCTGTGCAGGTTGGCGAATGCCCTGCCCGCCTGCTCCGGCAGGCGAGCGGAAACCGCGATGTCCAGCGCCTGCCGCAGCGGGACCGCCCAGTCGTCGTTGCCCTTGGCCAGGCAGCAGCCCAGGGTGTTCATCGCGTCGCTGAGCACGGCGGGAGCGTTCACCGCCCCGGCCATCTCGGCGGCCCGCCTGGACAGGCCGATTGCCTCGGCCTGGCGGCCCGCCACCATCCGCATCCCGGCAAGCACGCCGTAGGCTTTGGCCAGTTCGCCACTGACGCCAAGGGGGCGCAGGATCTCCACCGCTGACTCGGCAGCGGCGATCGCGTCCGCGCCCCGGCAAAGCCGCGAACGCACGCGGGAGAGCTGGGTCAGCGTGTCACCCTCGCGGCGCCGGTCGCCGAGCTGGCGCCACAGCTCAAGCGCACGCGCTCCCGCTAGCTCGGCCTCGGCCCACTGGTCGACGAGTGCCGTCTCCCGCGCGAGCGCCCCGTAGAGTTCGGCCGCCGTGGCGGCCGCCGTCGCGGTCGTCGTGTCCGCGGCGAACCGCACCGCGCGCTGATACTGCGCCGCGGCCTCCCGGTGCGAGGCGAGACCGGCGGCGCGCTGCGCGGCGGCCGGAGCGTACCGGAGAACCGCCGGCCCGTCTCCGGCTCCCTCGGCGTGGAAGGCGAGCCGCGCCTCGTCCGTGCAGCCGAGCAAACCGAGCGCACCGAGTATTCGCCGGTGGATGGGTCCGCGCCGGTGCGCGGGAATCGCCTGCTCGACGGTCAGCCGGGCGATCTCATGCCGGAACCTCAGCCTGCTGCCGTCCTCGGCGAGCAGGCCGGAGGCGAGTATCTCGTCGAGGAGCGCGGCCGAGTCTGGCGCGACCGCCTCGATCAGCGCGGGCTCGACCTTGGTCCCGAGCAGTGCCGTGGCGTCGAGCAGCTGACGCGACTGCGCCCCCAGCCGGGCGGCCCGGGCAAGCACCGCGTCGCGCGCCGCGGCGGGCACCTCACTCACGCCCGCCTGGAGCACCTCGGTGATGTAGAACGGATTGCCGCCGGTCAGCCGGAACAACTTGGCCGGGTCAAACCCGCTGGCCGCGGATAGCAGGCGCACGCCCGCCGCCGACAGCGGGCCAAGCCTGACCCGGTTGGTCGACCGCAGCGCGGCCAGGTCGCCGACGGCGATCCGCAGCCGGTGGTCGGCGGCCAGGCCATCGTCGCGGTAGCTGGCGATAAGCAGCGCGGGCGCCGTCTTGAGCCGTCGGCCAAGGAAGCGCAGCAGGTCAATCGTGGCCTCGTCGGCCCAGTGCACGTCCTCGATGACAAGGATGTCGAGCGCGCCTGGCTCGCTCACCTGGCGCAGCAGCGCGCCGAACAGCTCGTCTCGGCCGGCGCCCGCCCGGCACAGCTCCTCCAGCGGGCCGCCGAGCTGCGTGGCGATGTCGAACAGCGGGCCGAGCGGACGTGGCGTGAACAGCCCGTCGCACGCACCCCACGACCAGCGGGCGCCGGGCAGGTCGCGGGCAAGCCGCTCAAGCAGGGCGGTCTTGCCGACTCCCGCTTCCCCGGAGACGAGTACCAGGCCGCCTTCACCAGCCTGGGCTCGCCGCGCGTGCCCGGCCAGCTCCGCCAGCGCGGACTCGCGCTCTACGAGTTCCACGTCATCAGTCTGCGACCTGCCACGCGAAGATGCCAAACGACTACTCGCCGGGGTACTTACCCCAGGCGTCAGGGACGAACTCCTTACCAGTGACCGGGTGCCGGTAGTGGAACGCCAGCGTGGAGGTCTCCGGCCATAGCCGCGGCGCGTTCGCCAGCAGCTCATCGGGGCCGTACTCGTCGTCTGGATAGGTCACCGACGCGTTGGGCACGTAATCCGCAGGGATGTAGGCCCAGCCGTGCTCCATGGTCCCGTGCCAGAACGCACGGTAGAACAGCTTCTTGATCTTCCAGGTGCCGCCGTCGTTCACGTAGGTGTTCTCGTAGACGCCGCCCTCCATCCACTGCCGGACAGGGGTCCGCTCGTTGGCGGCAAGCTGGTGGGTGCCTGCCTGCATCAGCGTCCGGTAGCGCCCGAGTGCGGTCTGCCTGTCGGGCGCGACGCTGATGAAGTCCTGCAGCATCGGGTGCTCAAGCAGCCTGCCGAACTCCGGCCCGTTGTGCCCGTCGGCGAACCGGGACCTGAACCTGCCGGTGTACAGGCGTGCGGCGCCTGCCCTGCCCTTGTAGACGCCGCCGATGAAGATGACCTCGCAGTCCTCATCGAACAGGTCGACAACCTCGTCGTAGTAGCATTTGTCCAGGTAGTAGCCGTAGGCGTGCTGCAGCCTCCTGATCGCGAGCTCATCCTCGACGATGCCGAGCCGGTTCTCGAGCTCGGCGATCCTGTCCTCTGCCGTCATGCGGAAGGGCCTCCTTGTCCGTGCGGGCTAGCCGGCTCGCTGCGCGAGCTGCTCGTCTGTCACCCAGTTGCCGTGCAGGCCGCCAGGCATCCTGATCGGGATCCGCAGCGTGGCGACCGGCGGCTCATCGATGCGCTGCGCGTCGAGGATGAGCAGGTCGGTCGTGCCGGTCTCGTGCCGGTCGACCAGCTGCATCACGTATCCCTCGCCGTTGGCGGTGTCCCTGCCAGGCGGTACGAAGATCGCCTCCTGCACCGTGGAGTTCCGCCCGGCGAACCTGGTCTTCATCGCCCCGGTCGCCGGGTCGATCTGGCCGAGCCAGCGGAATCCCGGCAGCCCGTCGTCTGGCCGTTCGCCCGGCACGTCGGTGAGATTGATGACGCCGAACCGGTAGCCGCGGGTCGCCCACCGGTCGTCGGTGCGCGGGAACTCGCCCGAGCAGCCGGTGAGCCGCCGCTGTTCGAACGCCGTGGCACCGTCACCGAGGTCTTCCGGCGCGGCGGTGTCGATCGTCCACCGGGTCAGCTGCGCGCTCGCCTTCTCCGGGTCGAACGGCGCGCCCGCGATGTCCGGGAACCAGGGGAACGCGGACTTCTCGCCGACCGGCGTGTCGATGTGGATGTGCCGGCCGTCGTCGTAGGCGTTCATGATGTGCGAGGCGAACCGGTTGCTGCCGCGGTACCAGCGCACGCTGTTACCACGGCGCGGCACGACGCCTAGGTAGACGTCCTCGGATCCGTCCCACACGTACAGCGGACCGCCGGCCGCCAGCCGTTCGAGCGAGGCGGTGAGCGGGATGATCGGGAAGATCACGAAGTTTTCTGTTACCGCCCAGTCGTGCACCATCGAGGAGTACGGCGCCTCGAACCAGGCCTCGTGCACGATCCGGCCGGCCGCGTCCGCCTCGTAGTAGGCGATGTCCCGCGTCGCCTCGCCCTTGGCCATGTAGCCGAAGAACACCAGCGAACCGTCCCGCGGGTCGATCTTCGGGTGCGCGGTCGCGGTCTGCGAGGACAGGTCGCCCTCCCAGGTGAACTCGCCGACCGTGTCCAGCGTGTCCGGGTCGATCTGGACCGGCGCGCTGTCCTCCTTGGAGGCGAGCAGCCGCCCGCCGTGCCAGTACACGTTGGTGTTGGCGAGCCCGCGGGACAGGCCCGCGACTGACGGGTCGTCGGTGAACGGGTTGCGGTAGGCGCCGAACAGCGACCGCCGCGCCGCACGCTCCGCCACGAAGCGGGGCGTGCGCACATACCTGGACCTGAAGTCGCAGTACCCGTTGGCGAACCGGAACATCGCGACCATGCCGTCGGCGTTGAAGTAGAAGTCGCGCTCGACGAACGGCGGCCAGGCAGGGTCCGCGCCGCCCCGGTAGAACGTGCCGCTCAGCGACGCGGGGATCTCCCCCTGCGTCACCTCGACACCGCGGATCTCGCCTTCAAGCCGTACCGGAGCGAACCGGCCCTGGAAGCCAGGCTCGTCAGGGAACCGCACCGTCATCTCGCACCGCCTTCGCCACCGGGTCGCGCTGAGCGTAACCCGGCGGCCGCGCGCAAAGTAGGTCGCGCGGCGCGCGATTCACCCCCGGTCGGCTTGTGTCATAAATACAAAACCGATCATCCGGAACGGATGCGGCTTGCTGCGGTCAGCCCCGGCTTGCGCGGCGAGGACGCGGAGAGTGGCTCCCGGCTCGCGGCGGGAGCGCGCCTAGCGAAGGAGCACGGCTAGCGCAACTCATAAGTTCTTCACGGTACTGCCGCGGATGTTGTTCACGGTTGGTGACCTGACGTGGTGTCCGCTGTTTTGTCGGTGTGCTGTGCTTTGATGGTGTCATGCCCCGAAAACGTGAGCGAGATGGGTCGCGCGTTGTGTACCGGACCGCGCGGTGCGGGCTGCGCGTGACCCCCCATCAGCGGGAGAGGGTTTTCGGGCTGCTGCGGTCGGCGGGCGACGTGTGGTGCTGCGTCCTGGACCTGGCCGCCTGGCGGCGGCACCGGCAGGACCCGCCGCTGGCCGGGTACCAGGAGCTGTGCAGGGTGCTGGCTGTCTCCGGGCCGGGCACGTTTGGGGAACTCGACAGCACATGTGCCCGGTCGGTGCTCCGCCGCTACAGTGACGCCTGGTTCGCCACCGCCAAACGCCGCAAGGAGGGCGAGGTGAGCGCCCGGTACCCGCGGCGCAAGCGCGGCCTGGTGCCGGTCCGCTGGTATCACGGCACGTTCCGGCTCGACGGGCGGGTGCTGGCGATCCCGATGGCAAGGGGCTGCCCACCGCTGGCCATCCGGCTGGACCGGGACATCCCCTACCTGCCCGGCCAGGTCCGGTCGGTGACCCTCGGGACGGTGGCTTCATACTGCCCATCCTTGCCGTGGAGTGTTGGGATCATGCTCTTTCCGTGGTGCTCGTTGCTGGCTAGATGATGCCAGGGGTGCCGGCATCTGAGGCTGCTCAGCGGGGCAGCGGGGCGTTTTCCGTGGCCGGGTGCGGCGGGCACCGGGGTTGAGGTGCCCGGAGGCCGCGATGTGCTCGCGGCACGAGGCTTCGGTGGCGGCGTCCCAGGCGATGCAGAGCCGGTTCCCCGGTCCGCGCCTTGCGGTGAGCTGGCCGTTCTCGATCCAGTAGTAGACGACGCCGGCGCTGCAGCCGAGCTTGCCGGCCGCCTCTGCGACACTGACCTCGCCGTCGGCGCAGGGTTCCGGTGCCGGGATGCCGTAGGCGCGGCGGATCCACTGCACGGCCTTGACGTCGAACGGCCGGCCGTTCCCGGTGACCAGCCCGGCATCGTTGAGCTGCGCGGCTAGTTCAGCGGTCGGGGTGGACGGGCCGAGCCGGCGGACCATCTCCACCGCCGGCGACGGGCTGCGCCTGGCCGTTCCGGGGTGAGCAGCGCGGCTGACGCGGAGCTCGTCGGTGGCACCGGTGTGCCAGCGGATCCCGATCCTGGCCTTGGCCCTGTCGGGCTCGGGCAGCAGGGTGACGTCGGCGATAAGCGTGCGCAGCAGGCGCTTGCGGTCCTTGTTGCCGGTGGCGGGGTCGTGCCAGAGCCCGGGCAGGTCGGCGGCGAGTTTCTCCAGCTCAGCACGGCCCGGCAGGGGCGGCAGCGCCTCGGCCGCTGCCTCCAGTGCCTGCTCGGCCTCGGCGAGCCCGGCGAGGCGGGCTTCCCACCGTGTTTCCAGGGTGCGGGCGACGAGCCGGTTTTCCGGCTCGACGGCGGTGAAGGCGCGCTCGGCGCGCTCGGCGTCGTAGCGTGCGCGCTCGACGGCCAGCTCGGCGGCGCGGCCCGCCCGCTGGTGCCGGCTGGCGACTTCGCCGGCGGCGTCCAGGGCGAGCGCGACCTGCTCGCCGGTGAGCGCGTCCAGCATCACTCGCGGGAGCGCGGCATCGACGGTGTCGGCCGCTATCGGCCGGCAGGACGGGGTGGTCCGCCGGTCGGCCCGGCCCCAGCACGCGGAGCCAGGGTGGGCGTCGTCGTGGTAGTTGGTGCGCATCGGCGTGCCGCAGGCCCCGCAGTAGATGATCCCCTGGCAGAGGGCACCGCCCTCACGCGGCGGGCGGGCCCCGGCGTTGGTCTGGTTCGCGGCGAGCTTCTTCTCGTTGGCCAGGTAGTCCGCCCAGGTGACGTAGCCCTCGTGGTGGTCGCGGATCAGCACCGGCCACTCCGGGCGCGGGCGTTCGACCAGGCTGCTGCGCACGATGCCGTCCGGGCCGACGGTGCGGCGGGAGGTGTAGCGCCCGTGCACGTAGGCCCCGGCGTAGCACGGGTTCTTCAGGATTCCCAGGACGCGGGAGTGGGTGAGCCTGCCCCAGCGCAGCTGCCCGGCCCAGGCGCCGCCGTAGGCGCGCAGCGGGAACCTCCGGCCGGCGAACACGTCAACGACGCCGTAGGCGGACCCGCAGGCGGCGAACGCGGCGAACACGTCCCGCACCGCTGCCTGGACCTCATCATCGGGATCGATCATGATGCCGCCGGCGTCATCGTGGACCAGGCCGACCGGCAGCGGGGTGCGCAGCTCCCCGCGCGCGGCCGCGGCGCGCTTGTTGGCCTGCAGCCGCTGGGCCATCACGTGGAGCTCCATTTCTCCCATGGTGCTCTTGAACCCGAGCAGGACGCGGTCGTTCACGTCGGCGGGGTCGTAGACGCCGTCCGGGTCGATCAGCAGCGTGCCGGTGATCGCGGCGAACTCCGCCAGCCGGGCTACCTCGGCGTTCGACCGGGCCAGCCGGGTGATCTCGATGCCGAAGATCGCCCCGACCTCCCCGGTGCAGACCTGGGCGATCAGCCTGGTGAACCCTTCCCGGGCAACTCCCCACTTGCCGGAGATCCCCAGGTCGGTGTCGATCACCTCGATGTCGCGGCGCGCCCATCCCATCTCCGCGGCCCGGTCGGCCAGGGCGTACTGGCTGCGGGTTGACTCGGTGTGGTGGCGGACCTGCGCCATCGAGGACTGGCGCAGGTAGATCAGCGCCTTCCGGTCCAGGTGCGTACTGGTGATCTTGTGCTCGCCGTTCACGCGCGCCTCCCAGCGCCGAGACCGTCATGTTGGCCAGCGCCGCTACCGCCTCCGCCCGCGCGGAGCCTTCCAGGACGGTGGCGGCGCTCACGGTTACCGCAGCTCTCTTCGCGCCAGCAGCTCGGCGTTGACCGCCGAGATCTCCGCCAGCGCGGTCTCGGCCTGCTCACCACGGCGGAGATAACGCCGCACCACGTCGGCCAGGGCAGCCGGCACGTACCTGGCCCGGCCGCGCCCCGCCGGGCGCGGGGTGAAGTACGCATACGGGCCGTGCGGCTCGCCGTCCGCGCACCGGCAGCCGGGCCGGCCGCACTGCCGCGACTGCTCGGCCAGCGTCCCGGAAAGGACCTGCTCCACGTCGCCGAGCCGGGCCGCCGCGGCCCGGCGCCGGGCCAGCAGCTGCTCTGTGGTGAGGCCGCCAAGATCGTTCTTGTGTGCATTCATTACACAAGAAGATGCCGGCTCCGTGACCGGAAGTCAACGACCGCGCAGGTTCCGCGTCAGCGTGTCGAGTTCAGCCAGTCCCTCGGCCGACAGGCGGCGCGCTGCCTGCGGCTCGCCCCGGTCCGTCCACGCCAGCGGCAGCGTAATCTGCCCGCTGACGCCGCCGGAGCACACGAAGACCGTGTCCGGCCCGCGGCGCTTGGAGTAAAGAACCTCCAGCCGCTCGCCCTTCAGCGGGTGGAACGGGTGCGTGACAACTACGAAACCCGAAAGATCACTGGGAAACCCGGCACTATGCCGTGCCCGTCGGCTACGACGCGGGCCGACTCTACGCAGACGCGATCGTCGAGGTCCCGGTCACCGTATACCCGCCCGGGCAGGGGCCCGATCCGGACAGGACTGCCGGGATCGACCTCGGGATCATCCACCCTTACGCCGCCGCGGGGCCAGAGGGGCAGGGTCTGCTGGTGTCCGGGCGAGCGATCCGGGCGGAATGCCGGCAGCACTTGCGCGACCGCAAGGGCCGCTCCCGCGCCGCCGCCGGCCGCGCACCGAAGCCGGGGGAGCGCGGCTCCCGCCGGTGGCGCAAGCACCGGCGCCGCGAGAGGAAAACGGGGGCCCGGCATGCCCGGCGGGTCCGGCAGGCCCTGCACGAAGCCGCCAAAGAGGTCATCAGCTGGGCGGTGGCGAACCGGATCGGCACCCTGGCCGTCGGAGACCCGCGCGGCGTCCTGCACCTCAAAGCAGGACGGCGGCACAGCCAGCGGACCCGGGACTGGCGGATCGGACACCTGATCCGCGCCCTGTCGGACAAGGCCGAAGCCGCCGGGATCACCGTGCACCTGGCCGACGAGCGGGGGACGTCGTCGACCTGCCCGCAATGCGCCCGGCGGGTACCGAAACCCGCCGGCCGGAACTTCACCTGCCCGCACTGCGGGCTGGCAGGCCACCGCGACCTCGTCGCGGCCGCCAGCATCGCCGCCAGAGGACCTGGCAGCGGCATCATCCCCGCCGTCCCGCACGGGCCGGGGATCACGCACCGTCGCGCCGGAGCCCACCTCCCCGGTGTGCACCCCGCGCGGCGTGACCCGCGGCGCAGGCCCCCATCACGGCCCGCACCCCGCAGGCACCTGGCCGGCACCGGCCCGCCCCCAACCCCGCCACATAGCGGCACAAGGGAAGTCGCTCGCGGCAACGCGAGGAACACTCAAGCCCGAGACAACACGTCAAGGACTTACGAGTTGGTGCACTAGCTGGGCAGCACGACCTCGACGCGGACCGTGTCACCGGCCGGGGCGAGCGGAAGCAGCGTCCCGATCACCCGCTCGCCGTTGACCGTCACGCTCGCGCCCTCCGCGATGCCCGAGTCGAGCGTGCCGGCCCGGCGGACGGTGATCTGGTAGGTCGCGTCGCGGAAGCGCCGCGTGGCGGTGAAGCCTGGCCACGAGGAAGGGATGACCGGGTCGACGCGCAGGCCGCCCAGTTCCGGCCGGATGCCGAGGATCCACTGGGTGATCGCGACGTAGTTCCACGCGGCGGTGCCGGTGAGCCAGGAGTTCTTCGCCTCGCCGTGGGTGGGCGCGTCCCGGCCGGCGATCATCTGCGCGTAGACGTACGGCTCGCACTTGTGCACGTCGCCGATGGCCTCGCGCGCCGAGGGGTTGATCCGCCGGTAGTAGTCATAGGCGGCGTCACCGTCCCCGGTCAGCGCCGCGGCGATCATCACCCAGGGGTTGGTGTGGCAGAAGACGCTCGCGTTCTCCTTGTACCCCGGCGGGTAGCTGGAGATCTCGCCGAGTTCCACGTGGTAGGTGGTGAACGCCGGCTGCAGCAGCATGATGCCGTGCGGCGTGGTGAGCCGCTCCCTGACGCTGGACAGCGCCCGCTCGGCGAGCGTCCCCGATGCCGGGTTGGCGGCGTCCGTCAGGCCGATGCCGGCCATCACGCACATGCCCTGCGGCTCGAGGAAGATCTGGGCCTCGGCGTTCTTGCCGGAGCCGACCGGGTTGCCGAAGTGGTCATAGGCGCGCAGGAACCACTCGCCGTCCCAGCCGTGCTCCGCGGTGATAGCGGCCATCTTCTCGGCGTCCGCGCGGTAGGACTCCGCCTCCGCCTCCCGGCCCGCCAGGGCCGCGATGCCGGCCAGTTCCCTGGCCGCGAGGGTGAACAGCCCGGCGATGAACACCGACTCCGCCACGCCGCCCTCCCGGTTCTCCGTGGTCTGGAAGGACTCGCCGGGTGTCTCGGAGAAGCAGTTGAGGTTCAGGCAGTCGTTCCAGTCGGCGCGGCCGATCAGCGGCAGGCCGTGCGGGCCGGTCCGGTCAAGCGTGTACTGGACGGACCGCTCGAGGTGGCCGTAGAGGGTGGCCTCCCCGCCGTCGCTGAAGCTGACCGTCTCATCGAGGATGCTGGTGTCGCCGGTCTCCTTGAGGTACGCGGCGACGCCGAGCACGAGCCACAGCGGGTCGTCGTTGAAGCCGGAGCCGATCGCGTCGTTACCTGTCTTGGTAAGCGGCTGGTACTGGTGGTACGCGCCGCCGCTCGCGAACTGGGTCGCGGCGAGGTCGATGATCCGCTGCCTGGCGCGCGGCCCGTCGAGCTGAACCGAGCCGAGCAGGTCCTGGCAGGAGTCACGGAATCCCATGCCGCGGGAGATGCCCGTCTCGTAGGAGGAGACCGAGCGGCTCATGTTGAAGGTCACCATGCACTGGTAGGTGTTCCAGATGCTTACCATTCGGTTGGTGTCGCGGTCCGGCGTGTCCACGTGCAGCACGCCGAGCAGGTCCTCCCAGTAGGACCGCAGGTCAGCGAGGGCGTCTGCCACGGTCTGCGGGTCGAGCCACTTTTCGATGACGGGCTTCACGCCGGCCTTGTTGACCACGCCGGTCGCCTCGAACTTGGCGTCCTTCGGGTTGGCCCAGTAACCGAGCAGGAAGACGACCTCACGGGTCTCGCCCGGCTGCAGGGCGAGCCTGACGTGGTGCGCGCCGTGCGGGGACCAGCCGTGCGCGATGGAGTTGCCGAGTTCGCCGCGCTCGACCCCGAGCGGCTCGTGGAATCCCCGGTACGGGCCGAGGAACGCCTCGCGCTGCGTCTCGAAGCCGGCCAGCGGCTCGGAGCAGGCGAAGTAAGCGAAGTGGTCGCGGCGCTCGCGGTACTCGGTCTTGTGGTAGATCACGCCGCCGACGACCTCGACCTCGCCGGTCGAGTAGTTGCGCTGGAAGTTCGTGGTGTCGTCCTGCGCGTCCCAGAGGGCGAACTCGACGGAGGAGAAGACGGACACCTCCGCCGCCCTCTCCCGGGTGTTGGTGACCGACAGCCGCCAGACCTCGTGATTCTCCCCGCGGGGCACGAAGTAGACGGTCTCGGTGGCGATCCCGGCCCGCGACGAACTGATCGCCGTGTAGGACAGGCCGTGACGGCACTCGTAGCTGTCGAGCGGGGTGCGCACCGGCTGCCAGGAGGGCGACCAGTACTCGCCGCTCGCGTCGTCGCGCAGGTACAGGTAGCGCCCGCCGCTGTCGCCTGGCACGTTGTTGTACCGGTACCGGGTGAGCCGGCGGAGCCGGGCGTCCAGGTGCCAGGAGTAGCCTCCGGCCGTGTTCGAAACGATGCCGAAGTACTCATCCGTGCCGAGATAGTTGATCCACGGCACCGGAGTGTCCGGGCGGGTGATCACATACTCGCGGCGAGCGTCATCGAAGTAGCCGTAGCGCATGACCGTTACTTTACCGGTTTAGTTCCGGTTAGACCATGGGTGATTTCCCGTGATTTGCGTCCGTTGCCGTGCGGTTGTCACCTTGTGGCTACCAGACCGTGTTCGCTACCTCAGCGACCAGTTCCAGCTTCTGTTCCTGAATATCCTCCGTCGTCAGGTTAGCGCCGGGCAGCGTGGATGAGAACCCGCACTGGGTGGAGATCCCGAGCCGCTCGAGGCCGGTGTACCTCGCCGCCTCGTGAATGCGCGCGGTCAGGTCGGCCGCCGACTCCAGCGTGGTCGTCTTGCTCGACACGAGGCCGAGGATGATCTGCTTGTCGCTCGGCGCCTTCGCCAGCGGCTCGAACGACCCTGACCGCTCGTCGTCGTACTCGAGCAGGAACACGTCGAAGTTGGTCAGCCGGCTGAACATCGCCTCGGCGGTGAGCTCGTAACCGCCCTCGCTCATCCACTGGCTCATGTTGTTTCCCTTGCAGACGTGCACGCCGAATGTCACCCCGGGAACGTCGCCGACGCTGTTGAAGATGTCCAGGCCCTCGGTGAGCGTCCGCTCGGTCGGCATGCCCAGCCTTTCGCGCGTCTCGCGGTTTTCCGGACCGACGATGCTGCCGATGTCTGGGGCGTCGATCTGGATGTAGGTGCAGCCCATCGCGGCGAGGTCCGCGATCTCGGACCTGATGATGGACGCGGCATCGGCGAACAACTCGAAGGCGTCCTTGTAGGCGGCGGTTGACAGCTCTGGTGACCAGCTCGAGTAGAACAGCAGCGGGGACGGGAAAGTGATCTTGATCTGCTTCGTCGCCATGGCCCTGTTGTAGGCGAACTCCTCCAGGGTGATCTTCCGCTTCTGGCTGATCTTGCCGGTCACGGTGAACGGGTTGTGCCAGACCCAGTCCTCGGTGGCGTTCTTGAAGCGGATCGGGGCCCCTTCGATCGGCTCGACGCCGTTGATCTCGCTGACCACCTGGTCGAGGAAGGAGAACCGGCGGAACTCGCCGTCCGTCACCACATCGAGCCCGAGGCTCTCCTGCATCGCGATCGCCTGGTCGACGGCCCGGTCCTCGATGCGCTTGAACTCCGCCGGGGTAAGGTCGCCGGCCGCGTAGGCGTCCCTGCCCCTGGTCAGGTACCCAGGCCTGAGCAGCGAGCCAATGACATCCGAGTGGAACACCTGGGACATGGGGCCTCCTCGACAGCATCGTCTGGATTACTAGTACCGGACTACTCGCAGTCGGCCGTGCTGGGAATAGGCGGTGCTCACGCTTTTGCCTGGCACGTTTTGTTTCCGCGGTCAGCGTTCCGGCCCGCCGCCGCGCTTAGCGCGCTTCCACGACGGCGAAGGAGGCCGGCGGCATGGTGATCACGCCCGGCTTGACGGAAATGCCGGGATCGCTGCCAAGCACGAGGATGTCCTCCCGCCCCGCTTCGCCAAGGCCGACGGGTACCGCGACCGGATCGCCGGCCAGGCTGGCGACGATGCGCAGCGCTCCGCGGTGCAGGACGAGCCAGCGGGCGTCCTCGTCGAACTCGGCGCGCACCCGGTCGAGGCGCGGGTCGGTCAGTTCGGGGCGTGCGCGGCGCAGCACGATCAGCGAGCGGTGCCAGTCGAGCAGCCCGCGGTACGGCTCGCGGCCCGGCTGAGCCCAGTCGAGCCTGGAGCGCAGGAACGTCTGCCTGTCCTGGGGGTCGGGCACGTCGGAGGACGCCCAGCCGTGGGCGGCGAACTCCGACCTGCGGCCCTTGCTCACCGCGTCGGCGAAGTACGGATCGGTGTGGTCGGTGAAGAACTGCCAGGGCGTGTCCGCGCCCCACTCCTCGCCCATGAACAGCATCGGGGTGAACGGCGCGGTGAGCACCAGTCCCGCCGTGACCCGCAGCAGCCCGTCCCGGTTTGGGTGCCGTGCGATGGTGGCCGGGAGCCTGTCGCCTGTCGCCCGGTTGCCGACCTGGTCGTGGTCCTGGGCGAAGACGACGAACCGGTACGCCGGGGTGCGGTGGGTGTCCACCGGCCTGCCGTGGCTGCGGCGGCGGAACGAGGACCACATGCCGTCGTGGAAGTACGCGCCCGTCATGACCTTGGCGAGGCTGGCGATCGTGCCGAAGTCGCCGTAGTAGCCCTGCCGCTCGCCGGTCACCAGGGCGTGCACCGCGTGGTGGAAGTCGTCGTCCCACTGCGCGCCGAGGCCGTAACCGCCGGCCTCGCGCGCGGTGATCAGCCGGGGATTGTTCATGTCCGACTCGGCGACGAGCACCAGCGACCGCCCGGTTGCGGCCGACAGCGCGTCCACCGCGACGGCGAGCTCCTCGAGAAGGTGCACCGCGCGCTGGTCCTGGAAGGCGTGCACGGCGTCGAGCCGCAGCCCGTCGAGATGGTAGTCGCGCAGCCACATCAGCGCGTTGCCCACGATGAAGGAGCGCACCTCGTCGGAGCCCGGCTGGTCCAGGTTGACGGCGGGGCCCCAGGGCGTCGCGTAGACCTGGGTGAAGTACGGCCCGAACGAGGCGAGCCGGTTGCCGGGACCGGCATGGTTGTACACGACGTCGAGGTAGACGGCGAGCCCCCTGGCGTGGCACGCGTCCACGAACCGCTTCAGCGCGTCAGGTCCGCCGTACGGCTCGTGCACGGCCCACAGGCCGATGCCGTCGTATCCCCAGCCGTGCTCGCCGGGGAACGCCGCGAGCGGCATTAGCTCGACGACCGTGATGCCGAGCGCTATCAGGTGGTCGAGGCCGCCGATCGCGGCGTCCAGCGTTCCCTCGTCGGTGAACGTGCCGACGTGCAGCTCGTAGATGACCGCCCCGCCGGCCGGCACCCCGCGCCACTGGCTGTCGGTCCAGGAGAAGGCGGCGTGGTCATAGGTCCTGCTCGCCCCCGCGGGTCCATATGGCTGGCGCAGCGAGCGCGGGTCGGGGAGCGGCTCGCCGCCGTCCACGCGGAACGCATAGTCGGTCCCCGCCGGAGCGTCCGCGTCCACGATCCACCAGCCAGGCCTGCCGGGCAGCGACGCCATGCCAAGCGGTCTGCCTGCTACCTCGACCTCGACCCGCTCGGCCTTCGGTGCCCACACGCTGAACGTCACTCATCCCCCAGGAGTAGGAACAAGGAGCGCGACCGGCAGGCCGCCCGTCAGTTCGGTCACCGGGACGGCACCACCGCGATGGACGGTACCGCTCAGCACGTCCGCCCAGGCGGTGCCGGCGGGCAGCGGCAGCGTCGTGTCCTGCCAGCCGCCGCGGCGGCGCAGCCCGACAGGCAGCCTGGTGACCACCGTGATCGGCCGCTCGTCCCGCTGGAAGGCGACCACGTGTGCGGACGCCGAGCCGGACGCCCACAGCGGACGGTAGCTGCCCGCGAACCACTCGGGCCTCGCGCGCCGCAGCCGCAGCGCCCGGGAGGCGACGAGCAGCTTGGCCCGGCGGAAGGCGGCGAAGTCGCCGCCTTCCAGGTCGGCTGGCCTGATCGCGCCGCTGCCCGTGTCCAGGTCCATCAGGTCGCGGCGGATGCGGGGGTAATCGATCGCCCGCCTGTTGTCCGGGTCGACAAGGGAAAGCGCCGGCTCCTCGCAACCCTGGTACACATCGGGCACGCCCGGCATGGTGAGCTGCACCAGCTTCGCGCCAAGCGAGTTGACCACGGCGTCGGCCGCGATCTCCGCGACGAAGCCGGCGATGGACTCCGCCACCCGGGGGTCGTCAAGCGCCCTGGCCGCCAGGCCGAGGACCGCGGCCTCGTACTCCTGGTCAGGCGAGATCCACGAGGTGCGGCGCTTCGCCTCGCGGATCGCCTTGGTGAGGTAGGCGGCAAGCCGCTCGGTGCCGATCGGCCACGCGCCGACCAGTGTCTGCCAGATCAGGTATTCGGTGTCGGGGTCCACGGCGGCCGCGACGGCGCCGAAGAAACGGAGCGTCACCGCCCGTTCATGCCACTGCCTGGCCCGGCGGCCCCACTCCTCCGGCATTTCCGCGAGTACGGCGAGCCGTGCCCGCACGTCCTCCTGGCGCTTGGTGTCGTGCGTGGACAGCGTTGTCATCGTGTGCGGCCAGTCGGCCGCCAGCCGTGCCGCCGTGGCGTGGAATTCGGCTGGCTCCGTGCCGAGCCAGTCGGGGTCGCAGCCCACCTCGTTCAGCGAGACAAGCCGCGACCAGCGGTAGCCCGCGGTGTCCTCGACGCCCTTGGCCTGCACCGGACCCGTCGTCTGCTGGAACCGCACGACGAACTCGCCCGCCCGCCCCGCCGCGCCGCTCACCGGCCGCTGCTGGCCGAGTGCGGCCGCGCCGAGATCGGCGGCGAGGCCGCGCAGCCGGCGGGGCAGGTGGCGCCGCGCACCATCCACGGCCTCCCTGATCGCGGCCGCCGCGGCCGCGGGCGGCGGCTCGCCAGGATGCACGTAGGCGCGGTAGACGGGGAACGCGGCGAGCACCTCGGTGAGCACCGCGTGCACGTCCTCCGCCGGCGTCTCCGGGGCGACGGAGCAGAGGATACGGGCGAGACGCGCCACCTCCGCCGCCAGCGGGCCGCCCGCGATTTCCCGCTTGGCCTCGGCGGCGACGTCCGCGAACCGCCTGGCCGAGCAGTCGTCACCGGATATCCGGCAGAACCGGGTGTACTCGGCGCCGAGTATGTCGCCCGCGGCCGGATCGAGGAAGAGCCCGTCGACCACGCGGAGCGCGTCGTACCCGGTCGTGCCCGCGCATGCCCAGTCGGCGGGCAGCGCCTCCTGCGGCGCGAGGATCTTCTCGGCCACCACCCAGGCTCGGCCTGTCGCCTCCGCCAGCCGGCTCAGGTAGCCGCGCGGGTCGGCGAGCCCGTCGGGATGGTCCACCCGCAGCCCGTCGACCAGGCCCTCCGTCACCAGGCGGACGATGACCTCGTGGGTGGCCTCGAACACGGCGGGATCTTCCACTCGTATCCCGATGAGGGTGGCGATGTCGAAGAACCGCCGCCAGTTGAGCTCGGTCGTCGCGTCCCGCCACCAGGTGACCCGGTAGTGCTGCGCCTCGAGCAGGCCACGTAGCGGCAACCGCGTCGTCCCCGGCAACAGCGGCAGCACATGGTCGAAGTACCTGAGCACCGGCTCGCCGTCGGGACCGCCGTTCGGCTCGACCCGCAGTTCGCCCAGGCAGGATTCGAGCGGTGCGCCGAGAATGGGCAGCACCATCCGGTCGTCCTGCGCGGCCCAGTCGATGTCGAACCAGGTGGCGTAGGGCGAGCCGCGGCCCTCCCTGAGCACCGACCACAGCTGCCTGTTCTGCCTGAGGTCGGCAGGCACAGCCATGTGGTTGGGCACGATGTCGAGGACGATGCCGAGGCCGCTCGCGCGCAGCCGCTCGGCCATCGCGCGGAATCCCTCGGCCCCGCCAAGCTCGCCGCGAATCCGCGCGTGATCCGTGACGTCGTACCCGTGCGGAGACCCGGGGACCGCCTCGAGCACCGGTGACAGGTACGCGTGACTGATGCCCAGGTCCGCGAGGTAGTTTGCGGCCTCGGCCGCCGCGGCGAACCCGAATTCCGGGGTCAGCTGCAGCCGGTATGTCGACCCCAGCACGCTGCCAGCCGCCACAATTCCCCCGATGGTTGCCTCTTCCTGAGGAAGTTCCCCGCCGGGAGACTTTCTCAACGTGCTCTACGGCTCTCCAGAAGCACCCGATGTAGTCACCCATGACCTGCCGTTCGTGCACATTACGACGCCGTGTAGTCTCAATGGGATGCCCGGCCTCCGCGCGGGCCAGGAAAGGTGGTCTTATCCCAGGTGAGCGCGGTCAACGTCCGTCAGCCAGTCAGCACCGCCGCCGTCGACGGCACGGCGCAACTGTCCGGCGTCCGCGCCACGATCGGCGCGTACGTGGCACTTTGCAAGCCCAGGATCGTGGAGTTGCTGCTCATCACCGCGGTCCCCACGCTGTTCCTGGCCTATGGCGGGCTTCCCTCACTGCTCGTCACCGTGGTTGTCGTACTCGGCGGCGCCCTCGCCGCGGGGAGCGCGAACGCGCTTAACTGCTACATCGACCGCGACATCGACGAGATCATGCGCCGAACGAGCAGCAGGCCGCTGGTGCGGCACGAGGTCTCGCCCCGTGCGGCGCTGATCTTCGGGCTCGTCCTCGCGGTGGTCTCCGTCACGCTGTTCGCCGTCACGACCAACCTGCTCGCCGCCGGGCTCACCCTCGCGGCGATCTTGTACTACGTCGTGATCTACACCATTCTGCTCAAGCGGCACACGTCCCAGTCGACGCTATGGGGCGGCGCCTGCGGCGCGGCCCCAGTGGTGATCGCCTGGGCGGCCGCCACCGGTTCACTGTCCTGGCCCGCCTGGCTGCTGTTCGGCGTCGTGTTCTTCTGGCAGCCGCCGCACTTCTGGGCGCTCGCCATCAAGTACCGCGACGACTACCGGCGGGCCGGCATCCCGATGCTCCCGGTGGTCGCCTCCGTGCGCCGGGTGCTCGCCGAGTCCGTCGTGTACAGCTGGCTGATGGTGGCGGTATCGATCGCGGTGTGGCCGTGGGCGGGCCCGCTCTACGGCGCGGTCGCCTTGCTCGCCGGCGGCGTCTTCCTCTACGAGGTGCACCGGCTGTTCCGCTCGTCCGGGCGGACAAGAACCGACGGCGCGGACGGCGCTGAGATGCTTGCCACAATGCGCCTGTTCCACCTGTCGATCCTGTACCTGACCTTGGTGTTCGCGGCCGTCGCGGCCGGCGTTTTCATCCGCTAGCCGCTCCCGCAGAAAAACCGTGAACCGGACACGGTCCCGGTACGTGCTTCTGTATGGAGAAGGCCCGCGGGCGGACCAGATGACGCCCCAACGTTGTAAACCCGCGGGTCTTCTCCAGTCGGTTCCCAGCGCCGGACGCGAGGAGGACAACCCCAGGTCCCCCGGTACCTCGACGGCTAGCGCCGTCGTACCGGGCGCGCGGCAACTGGTCCCCTCAGGATCAGCGCCACGTGAACGCGTATCGTTACATCCGTGATCCTGATCGTGGCTGGCACGGCCGGGTGTGGTAAGACGACCGTCGGAGCCCTCATTGCGGGACGGCTCCGGTGGCGGTTCGCGGACGCAGACCCCTTCCACCCCGAAGCGAACGTCGCCAAGATGCGGAAAGGCATTCCGCTGACCGACGAGGACCGGCAGCCCTGGCTGCGTGCGGTCGGTGACTGGATCGACGAGCGGATCGCGGCGAATCAACAGGCTGTGGTGACCTGCTCGGCGCTCAAGCGCGCTTACCGGGACATGCTGCTTGACGGCCGCCCTGATGCGACCATGGTCTTCCTCACGGTGACCAGGCAGGTGCTTGAGAAACGGCTACTTGACCGGCCCGACCACTTCTTCCCGCGGAAGCTTCTCGAGAGCCAGCTCGCCGACCTGGAACTGCCAGGGCCCGATGAACGGGTGCAGTCGGTGGTGTCCGAGGGAGGACCCGCGCAGACCGCGGCGAAGGTGATCGCCATGCTGTGGCCCTACGGCGAGCCGAACCCCGAGGGGCCCCCGGTGCCCGGCGTGCTATAGCCGCACCGGGCCAGCGCCGCATAGCCTGTGCGAATGAAGCTGACGCTCGACCTGCATGACATCTACAACCGGGGCTCGGAAATCGAAAAGGAATTGCAACGGATCTTCGATGAGGCCATCGCGAAGAAGGCCCCGATGATCGAGATCATCCCTGGTAAAGGGTCGGGCCAGCTCAAGAAGCACGTCCTGCGGTTCCTCGACAAGAAGCGTCCGTCGACGAAGAACATGCGGATCGAGAAGCCGTCCAAGAACTTCGGCACCATCAAGGTGCATTTCAACTGGAATGAGCCAGGCAGGCGCTAGCCAATCACAGCGTGTCATTCCGCTGGTGCGTCGCGCCGCCGAGTTGCTAACAAATCGTCCGCGTACGGTCACGGATGTGCAACATACCCTTATCTATCCGGATCGGAACGTTTATAAATATTTCAGACGAGGGATGAGTAAGTCCTGACAAACTGGGACTTTTCGAGACGCCAAGCTCCCGTCAACCCGCAGCCGGTTGCTTGAGTTCTGTGATGAATTAAACCTGGATGCCTAGTTGCGCGTCTTAGGTTAAACACTTGGGGCAGGAGGACCACCATTGAGTGGGCTCGGGGAAGTCATAGACGCCGTCGTGCGCGCGGTTCCAGCACATCAGCCAAGCCTCAGCAGCGCGGAAACGGACCGGCTGCGGGAGCTGACGGCGGAACTTTTCAGAGTGAAACCGGATGCGACCTCGGAGTACGCGCGCTTTCTCAGCATCAGGCAGCGGGGACTGTGCCTGCCGGAGGCGCAGCTCAATGAGCGGTTGGCGGGGGCCACGATCCTGGTCACCGGGGGGACCGGTTGCATCGGCTCGGCGCTGATGACCCAGCTCGCCGCCAGGAACCCGGGCCGCCTGGTGAGCGTGTCCCGCGGCGTCACCACCCCGTGGGAACAGCCGCAAGGTGCGGAGTACGTGACGGGCGACGTCAGGGACAGGGCACGGCTTGACGAGCTCATCGCCCAGCTGCGCCCCGACGTCATCTTCCACGTGGCCGCCCAGCGCTCGCCGGCGCTTGCCGAGATCGAGGTGCACCGGACGGTCACCACCAACGTGCTCGGCTCGCGCAACGTGCTCGCCGCGGCCGCCGCCGCGGGGGTGCCCCAGGTGGTCTGCGCGTCCACCGGCAAGGCGCTGCGCCCCTACTCGCCCGAGACGTACACGGCGTCCAAGCGCGCCGCGGAGTGGATCGGCGCGACGGTCGCCGCCTCCACTGACATGCTGGTGTCCGCGTGCCGGTTCACCCACGTGCTCGACAACTCGATCATCTACGAGCGCCTGCTTGACTGGGCGGCGGACGACCAGGCGGTGGTCCGGCTGCACAGCGCCTCGATCGCCTTCTACGTGCAGTCGGCACTCGAGTCCGCGCAACTGCTGCTGCTCGCGTTCGCCGGCGCCGCGCGCGGCGAGTTCCGCATGCACGCCATCACCGACCTCGGCTGGCCGCTGAACCTGCTCGACGTGGCGCTCGGCGTGCTCGAATCCAAGAAGTCCCGCACACCGATCTACATCAGCGGCTACGACCCGGGCTACGAGGAGGTCCCGTTCCCCGGGCTGTACGACCCGGCGACCGCGGGGGACGTGTCTCCGCTGCTCAACGCGTTCGAGACCGCCGCGCTCACCTCGTCGCCCTGTCCGATGATCGACGCGTTCCGCCTCGACATGACCCAGGACGCGGTCGGCCAGAAGCTGCTCGCGGCGCTCGAGGCGGTGTGCGAGCGCACCGAGAACCAGGTCCAGGTCAAGGCCGCGCTCGACGAGCTGAGCTGGTCGCTGCTCGACGCCACGCTGAGCGCCGCCCCGCAGGCGGTCCTCGACCGGTCCGCCAAGCTGATCTGCCGCCACGAGGAGTCCATGACCCCGGTGCACCGCCGGGTGACCGAGGCCATCAAGGCGCACGCGACCCCAGGGCCATAGTCCCCGGCGATCCGCCCGGCGATCCCGTCAAAGACCAGCCCCTCGCCGTCCACCCCGACCGGGCTAAGTCCCACCAGCCCCACGTTTCACGTGAATCACCACGGTGAGATACTCCGCAGCTCCCGCCGCAGCGAGGACCTCGGGGTATGGGGACCCGGCAGCCCTTGCCGCAGCGCGGCGGCCCGATACGATGGCGCCCCTTGCCATCGGGCCGCCGCGCGAGGACCTCGGGGGGTACGGGGGGTCGCCCCCCCGGGAGTTCACTGACACGGGCGTCGGCGATCTTCGACGGCGCCGGGGTGAGTGGATGGACAATACCGCTAAGGAATCATTCAGGCATTGTCTGGCGAGTTCCACGCTAATCAGACGCCGACCGAGGAAGGCGTAACGATGCGATTTGACTTCAAGGAAGGCCGGGCCTACCTAGCTCCCGTGCTCGGCCTATTGCTCGCTGCCACTCTCGCCGCCTGCTCAAGCGGCGGTTCAAGTTCCTCCACTCCGTCTACCGCGCCGTCATCGTCCGCTGCGTCGTCAGTGACGGCGCCCGCGGGCGGTTCAAGCTCCGCCGCGAGCGGCGGCTCCGCGGCCGCGATCGCGGCGATCAAGACGAACTGGGAGGCTTTCTTCAACTCTGCCACGCCGAACGCCAAGCGGCTCACGCTGCTGCAGAACGGCGACAAGTTCTCCGCCGCGGTGACGGCGTTTGCGGCGAGCCCGCTCGCGTCCGCTGTCTCGTCCAAGGTTGACTCCGTGACGCTCACCTCCGCCACCCAGGCCAGCGTGAAGTACGACCTCACCGCGGCAGGCGCCACGGTCGCGAACGGCCAGACCGGTACCGCGGTGCTCCAGGACGGCACCTGGAAGGTTGGCGACGACGTCTTCTGCGGCCTGCTCAAGGAGGGCGCTTCCCTGATGAACATCAAGGTGCCTGCGGCATGCAACTCAGCCGCCTGAGCCAGTCGGGCGCGACAGCGGCAAGCGGCGTGCGCGACCGGACGAAATCGGTCGCGCTCGCCGCGCTGTGCACGCTGCTCTTCCTGACGTTCCTCGACAACACGATCGTCTCCGTCGGGCTGGGCGCCCTGCAGACGGACCTTCATGCGTCCGTCGCCGACCTGCAGTGGGTGGTCGGCGGCTACGCCCTCGCCTTCGCGTCGATCATGCTGGCCTGCGGCATGATCGGGGACGAGCTCGGCCGCAAGGCGGTCATGCTCACCGGCGCCGGCGTCTTCTGCGCCGGCTCCGTGGTTTGCGCGCTCGCGCCGAACGCGCAGACCCTCATCGCGGGCCGGGCCATCATGGGCCTCGGCGCCGCGGCGAGCGAGCCGGGCACCCTGTCGGTGCTGCGGCACATCTACACCGATGACCGCGCGCGGGCACGGGCGGTCGGCGTGTGGGCCGCGGTAGCCGGGCTCGCGCTGGCGCTCGGCCCGGTGGTCGGCGGCGCGCTCGTCGGCGCGTGGAGCTGGCGCGGCATCTTCTGGTTCAACCTGTTCTTCGGCCTCGCCGCCCTGCTCGTCGCGGCTATCACCGTGCCGGAGAGCGCCGACCCGACGGCCGCCAGGGTGGACGCACTTGGCACCCTCCTCGGCGCGGGCACGCTCGCCGCGCTGATGTTCGCGATCATCGACGCCGAGACGTCCAGCTTCGGCTCCGCGAAGGTGGTGGCGTTGCTCTGCGCGTCCGCGGTGCTCGCCGTCGCGTTCGTCTTCCGTGAGCGCCGTGCTTCCCATCCGGTGCTCGACGTCAGGCTGTTCCGGCTGCCTCAGTTCACAGTGCCGAACGTGGTCGCCTTCTGCACCTACCTGGCCACCTTCGCGATCTTCTTCTTCACCGCGCTGTACCTGGTGGAGGTGCCGAGCGACTCCGGCTACCGGATCGCGCTCGTCTTCGCGCCGATGACGGTGCTGATGATCATCGCCTCGGTGCTCGCGGGCCGCTGGACCGGGCGGGCGGGGCCGCGCTGGCCGATCACCGTCGGCTGCGCCGCGTTCGCCGCGGGACTCCTCCTCGCCAACCCGCTGATCACCCCCCATCCCGACTACTTCGCGCTGTCGCTGGCCCTGGCGCTCGCCGGGGTAGGCATCGGCATCACGGTGGTCCCCGTCACCTCAGCCGTGCTGGACGCCGTCCCGCCGGAGCGCTCGGGCATGGCCGCGTCGGCCGCCAACACGAGCCGTGAGATCGGCGCCGTCTGCGGCGCGGCGGTTCTCGGCGCGCTCGTGTTCTCCAGGCTCAACGCGAGCCTGAGCTCTCACCTGGCCGCGCTGAACGTGCCGGCCAGCGAGAAGGCCGAGATCCTGGCCTTCAAGCCGGTGATCATCCAGTTCATCGAGACCGGCCAGGCGAACGTCGGCGGCTATTCGAAGTACGGCCCGATCGTCAACAAGGTCATCGACGCGGCCTACGCCTCCTTCGGCGACGGCCTGCACGCGGCGCTGTACCTCTCGGCTGGGCTCGTCCTCGCCGCCGGCCTGCTCGCCGCCCTCACCCTGGGCAAACGCTCCGCCAGCAAGGAGGCCGCCCAGGACTTGACGCCGCCTGCTTAGACTGGAAGGCGCGGCCGGTGCGAGCCACGCGCGTAGTCACCTTTGTCGGGGGGCCTAGAGCCTTTGCCCGAGATTGACATACATTGGTGGCCCACCGGCCGCGCGCCCGATGGCAAAGGGCGCCATCGTATCGGGCGCGCCCGGCCTGTCTCCCGGGGGGACGACCCCCCGTACCCCCCGAGGTCCTCGCGCGGCGACCCGACGGCAAAGAGCGCCGTCGTGCCGCCGCGCTGCGGCAAGTGCCCCGGGTGATAACTGCTCGGAGCACGAATCCGTTCGGGATAACTCTGATCTTGGTGCTCGCAGGACCTGCAGCGAACGCGGGCGGGCCTCGATGAGGTCGCCGGTGTGCTTGGGGAAGACGCGGGCGGCGGAGACCGCGGGGTCGTAGCTGTCCAGCTCGACGAACCAGGTCTGTGGCGTATCGCGCACCGGCGGGATGGTGAATGGGATCGGCTCCCAGTAGGCGTTTACCAGGATGAGGAAGTCGTCGTCGAGCAGCGGCGTGCCGTCGTCCGCCTCGTCTGGCGCGTCGCTGCCGTCCAGGTAGACCGCGATCGCGTGCATGGTCGGGTCGCCCCACTGCTCGTCGGTGAGCTGCGTGCCCGCGCTGGAGTACCAACCGAGTTCGGCCGCCTCGACGCCGGTGAGGAACCGCTTGCGGCGGAAGACGGGGTGCTCGCCGCGCAGCGCGAGCAGCCGCTTCACGTAGTCGCGCAGGTTTTCGTCCGCGCGCTCCCAGTCGAGCCAGGAGATCTCGTTGTCCTGGCAGTAGGCGTTGTTGTTGCCGCCCTGGGTGCGGCCGATCTCGTCGCCGGCGGTCAGCAGCGGCACACCGAAGGAAAGCAGCAGCGTGGACAGCATCGCCCTGGACTGCCGCGCCCGCAGGGCGTTGATCTCCGCATCATCGGTGGGGCCCTCGGCCCCGCAGTTCCACGAGCGGTTGTCGTCGGAGCCGTCCCTGTTGTTCTCGCCGTTGGCCTCGTTGTGCTTGGTGTCGTAGGAGACCAGGTCGCGCAGGGTGAAGCCGTCGTGCACGGTGATGAGGTTCACCGATGCGGTGGGGCGGCGGCGTGCCGCGCCGTACAGGTCGGACGACCCGCTGAACCGGGTGGCGAACTCGGCGACGCCGACGTCCCTGCTGCGCCAGAAGTCGCGCATGGAGTCCCGGTACTTGCCGTTCCACTCGCGCCAGTCGGCGGGGAACTGGCCGAGGTCGTAGCTGTCCGACTGCCCCACGTCCCACGGCTCGGCGATCATCTTGGTCTCGGCGAGCATGGGATCCTGCGAGACGAGCTCGAAGAAGGCGGAGAGCTGGTCGAACCGGTTGTCGCCCTCCCTGGCCAGGGTGGCCGCCAGGTCGAAGCGGAACCCGTCCACGTGCATCTCAGACACCCAGTACCGCAGGCTGTCCATGATCAGTCGCAGCGTGAACGGGTTGCCCGCGTTCAGCGAGTTGCCCGTGCCCGTGGTGTCGTAGTACCTGCTCGCGTCGTCCGGCGCGAGCCGGTAGTACATGCCGTTGTCCAGGCCGCGGAAGCCGAGCGTGGGGCCGTTCTCGTTGGCCTCTGCGGTGTGGTTGTAGACCACGTCGAGAATGACCTCGATGCCGGCCCGGTGCAGCGCCTTGACCATGTCCTTGAACTCGCTGACCTGGCCGCCCGGGTGGCCGGCGCGGACCGCGGCCGAGTAGCCCTGGAACGGGGCGAAGTACCCCATCGTGTTGTAGCCCCAGTAGTTGGTCAGGCCGCGCCCGACGAGGAACCCCTCAGGCACGTTCTCGTGGACCGGCAGCAGTTCCACCGACGTCACGCCGAGATCGCGCAGGTAGCCGGTGGCCGCGTCGTGGGCGAGGCCGGCATACGTGCCGCGCAGCTCGGGCGGGATGCCGGGATGGCGTTGCGTGAAGCCCTTGACGTGCAGCTCGTAGAAGACGGTCTTCGCCGACCGGTGGTGCAGCGGGGCATCGCCCTCCCAGTCGTAGCCCGATGGATCGGTAACCAGGGACCTGGGCACGAACGGGGCCGAGTCGCCGTCGCTCGGCCGGCCAGGGTCATCGGGGTCGTGGCCGACCAGCGCGGGGACGAAGGTCACGGCGCCGGAGAAGGCCCGCGCGTAGGGGTCGAGCAGCAGCTTGGCCGGGTTGCAGCGCAGGCCGTGGGCCGGGTCGAACGGACCCTTCACCCGGTAGCCGTAGGCCTGACCGGCCCGGACGCCAGGGACGACGCCGTGCCACACGCCCGCGTCGTAGTCGTCGAGGTCGTACCTGGTCTCGTTGCCCTGGTCGTCGAACAGGCACACGGTCACCTGCTCCGCGACCGTCGAGGCGACAGCGAAGTTGACTCCGCCCTCGACGAGGGTGGCGCCGAGTTGCGTGCGGTTGCCCGGCCGGGCCTTGAGTACGAGCGATTCGCTGTCGATGGTGCCTGTCATGACGTCTCCCCGTTGTTGAAGAGGTCGGCGACCGCGTCGCCGGTCTCTGGCACAGCCCCGTGACGGCGCCGGATCACGTCCGCGATCAGCCCGGTCCAGCCGGTCTGATGGCTGGCGCCGAGACCCGCGGCGTTGTCGCCGTGGAAGTACTCGCTGAAGCAGATGTTGTCCCGCCACTGCGGGTCGTCCTGCAGCCGTTCTACCCATCCGTAGCAGGGGCGTCGCCCGTCGCTGCCGCGCAGGAAGATGGAGACGAGCCGCTCCCGCAGGTCGGCGGCGATCTCCCGGAGCGTGTGCTGCTCGCCGGAACCCGTCGGGTACTCCACGGTGAAGTCCTCGCCGAAGAACCGGTGGTACTTGAGCAGCGAGTTGATCACGAGATAGTTCAGCGGGAACCAGATCGGCCCGCGCCAGTTGGAGTTGCCGCCGAACATCCCCGTCGTCGACTCGGCGGGCTCGTAGTCGATCGTGGCGGTGGTGCCCTCCAGGTGCAGCACGTAGGGCTCGTCCTTGTGTACCGCGCTCAGGCTCCGCAGCCCGAACGGCGAGAGGAACCTGGACTCGTCGAACAGCGACCGCAGAAGGATCTCCAGCTTCTCCGTGCCCACCACGCTGAGCAGCAGCCGTTCCGGGTTGCCCGTGCCGTCCCGCAGCAGGCCCTTTTCCCGCAGCTTGGCCTCGTCGGCCAGGCCCTGCCGCTGGAGGAAGTCCGCGAATTGCTTGCCGAAGCGGAGCGACTTGTGCAGCATTTCCTCGTCCACGATGGCCACGGCGAGCAGCGGGATCATGCCGACCATGGAGCGCGCCTTGACCGGGATCGTGGCACCGCCGGGCAGCGACAGGTGGTCGTAGAACATCCCGTCCTGCTCGTCCCACATGCCCAGGTCCTCCATCGCCCCGGCGATGGCGGCGTAGTGCTCGAGGAACTTGAGCACCAGGTCGGCGCCGTGCCGGCGGCCGCTGCGCCACAGGACCGACGCGATCAGCGCCATGGACAGCGCGTAGAAGGCCATCCAGCCGGTCGCATCGGACTGCTCGAGCACCGCGCCCGCGGGCAGGTGGGACCGGTCGATGGGGCCGATGTTGTCCAGTCCGAGGAAGCCGCCCTCGAAGAGGTTGTTACCGTACATGTCTTCCCTGTTGACCCACCAGGTGAAGTTGACGAGCAGCTTGTCGAAGATCCTGGCGAGGAAGTCCGTGTCCCGTGCACCGTCGAGCACGAAGACCTCAAGCGCCGCCCACGCCTGGACCGGCGGGTTGACGTCGCTGAAGTCCCACTCGTAGGCCGGCAGCGCGCCATTGGGATGCTGGAACCATTCTCGGCACAGCAGCACCAGCTGGTACTTGGCGAACCCGGGGTCCACGTGGGCGAGCGAGACGCAGTGGAAGGCGAGGTCCCAGGCGGCGAACCAGGGGTACTCCCACTTGTCGGGCATCGACATGATGTCGAAGGCGTTGAAGTTGCGCCAGCGCGCGTTCCTGTTGAGCTCGCGCTCCGGCGGCGGCTTGGGCTGGCTCGGGTCGCCGTCGAGCCAGGTCGCCACGGCAAAGCTGTAGAACTGCTTGGACCAGAGCATGCCGGCGAACGCCTGCCGCATGACGCTTGCCTCATCCTGGCCTGCGGCTTCCGGCGTCAGCGCGCGGTAGAACTCGTCCGCCTCGGCCTTCCGCTGCCGCAGGACAAGATCAAAGCTGTCACCGAACGAGTTCGTGGTCCCACCGGCGGGCTTCGGCCTGAGCCTGACCCGCACCGTAGCCGACTCACCCGGCGGCACTGTCAGGGTGTACCAGAACGCGCACTTGGTCCCCTGCTGCTGCGGGTTCACTGTGGCGGCGCCGCTGACCACGTGGTCGTTGATGCCGTCCTTCGGGAACTGCGTGACCGGCGCGCAGCCGAACAGCCGCTCGTCGTTGGTCTCGTTCTCGCAGAACAGCGGCCTCGGCGCGGTGCCGTCCGACGCGGTGTCCGCGAGCAGTTCGAGCGGACCGAGCCAGGGATGGCCGATGTCGACGCCGGCGGCCGCGTCGCCCGCGCTGCCGGTGCCGTTGGCGGCGGCCTTCAGCCGCGGCCGCGGCGCGGAATCGTCCCAGGACCAGGTGTTGCGGAACCACGCTGTCGGCAGCACGTGGACCGTGTCCGCCTCGCCGCCCGCGTTCGTGATCGTGATCTCGAGCAGCAACTCCGCCGCGTCGTCGCTCTTCGCGTAGCTGACCTCGGTGATCCAGTAGCGGTCCTGGTCAAAGACCCCGGTGTCGAGGAGCTCGTACTCCGGGCTGCGCCGGTCCCTGCGCGAGTTCTCCAGCCTCAGCTGGTCATAGGGAAACGCGGACTGCGGATAGTGGTAGCGCCACCGGTTCCACGCGTGACTGGGCAGCGCGTCCAGGTACCACCAGTGCTCCTTGACGTCCTCGCCGTGATTGCCCTCGGGGCCGGTCAGCCCGAACAACCGCTCCTTGAGAAAGGGGTCCCTGCCGTTCCACAGCGCGAGCCCGAGGCACAGGTCCTGGTGAATGTCACTGAAGCCGGCGAGGCCGTCCTCGCCCCACCGGTAGGCGCGCGACCTGGCGTGATCGAACGGGAGGTAATTCCACGCGTCGCCGTCTTCGCTGTAGTCCTCGCGGACCGTACCCCACTGCCGCTCGCTGACATAGGGGCCCCACACGTACCAGGGGCTCGCATGACGCAGCCCGTCCTCCAGCCGCCCGAACCCGGCGACCCGATCCCCTTCGGTAGTCACCCGAACACGCTACCGCGTTCCGCTGCGCAATCCCTGGCGGGCCCGACCACTCGGACGAAAGACGGTGGATAGTTCTCCACACCGGGATGTGGCGAACTATCCACCATCCTGCGGAACGCGCTACGTCAGGTGGAGATATCCGGGTACGGGAGCGTGAAGTGCGACAGGCACTGGGCGTAGTAGAGCTGGTAACCGAGCGGTTCTGTGTAATCGCGTTCGAACATGGCGATACACAGGGTCAGCGTGAGGAACGGGTGCGCGCCGAGCTCGAACAGCTTCGGGACGTCATGAGTGGCGAGCGCCTCACGCTCGGTGTCGTCGAACTTGAGCCAGCTCGACTTCTCGCCGGTGAGCACGTTCAGGATGACGTTGGCCCGCTCGGCCTCCCACCACTCCACCGTGCCGCGCGGGTCCTCGCGGTAGCGCTCGACAAGCTCGGGGTCGCGGTCGACGGTGTAGAGGAACTTGTTCAGCAGGTACCTGGACATCAGGCCCGACCGCCCTTCGGGTACCAGGTGAAGTAGGCCTCCATGGTGTGGAACAGGTCGAGGGTGTCCACGTAGTCGGCCTTCTCGCCGGCCCCGGCCACGCCCATCATCAGCATGAAGTCGAGGAACCCGTGGGTGGCGTTGCCCGGCTCCCACAGCGAGTCGAGCGACACCTCGCCGAGCGCCTTCTCGATGTCGCCGGATGCGATCCACTCGACGGCCTTGCGGTCGAACTCGGGGTCGGGTCCGTGCGGTCCGAACTGCCTGGGGCCGCCGAGCTCGAGTGACAGGTGCCCGGTGCCGATGATGGCGACCCGCAGGTTCTCCGGCCAGGACTCGACGATCTCGCGGATCGCCCGGCCGAGCTGCACGTACCGCTTCGGCTGCGGCAGCGGCGGCGCGAAGATGTTCGTGTAGACCGGCACGATCGGCAGGTCGCACTCCGGCCGCAGGGTGATCATCGGGCAGGTGACGCTGTGGTCGATGCGCAGCTCGTTGCTGAACGCGAGGTCGAAGCCCGCGTCGAGCCCGCTGCGCAGCAGGTGCGCCGACAGGTTCTCCTGGCCCTTGAAGAACATCCGCGGCAGGCCGAACTCGCGCTCCTCGTTGTACCAGTTGGCGTCGTAGAACGGCGCCTTGCCGACGAGGAACTGCGGCATGTTGTCCAGCCAGAGCTGGTGGAAGTGGTCGCTGCCCACCAGGACCAGGACGTCGGGGTTGGCCTGGGTGAGCGTCTGGCGGAACGAGGTGATCTTGGAGACCCACTCATCGGCGAACGGCGGGCGGTCCGCGCCCGTCGACGTGCTCGCACGGTAGTAAAACGGGTGGTGGGTCGAGGCGATGACCGCTGCGATGGTCGCCATGGCGGCTCCCTTGCCGTGGAGGATTTGCTGGGGGGCGGGGACCGGCCCCTGGGGGCTATTCGTGGATGAGGGGCCTTACTCAGACTTGGGTACTACGTAGGTGGCGTTCCTGTCGACATGCATGTAGATGTCGTTGGCGATCGGGTTGCGTTGCTCCTCGGCGAGCTGTCCGAGCAATCCGCCGGTCCTGGCGAGCAGCGCGAAGCCGCGCAGCATGGCAAGTGGCAGCCCCAGGTCGGCGAGCACCGCGCCGCAGACGCCGGCGCCGTTGAGCGGCAGCGTCCGGCCGAGCACCTGCGGGTGCACCCGGCCGATCGCCTCGAACAGCCGCAGGTGCGGCCCGCGGACGCCCTCCTCGGTCGCGATCTCGATGAGCCGCGGTGTGCGCGGGTCGCGGACCTTGTGCACCGGGTGGCCGATGCCTGGCACGAACTTCTTCGCGGCGCGCGCCTGCTGGACCGCGTCCAGGGCAAGCGCGTCGAACCCCGCGTCGTCGGCGGGGATCTCGCCCGCCTCCGCGAGCACGGCGGCCAGGTACTGGCCGCAGTCCTCGGTCACCCCGAGGAAGCGCGACCCCCCGCCGAGCAGCCCGGCGGCAATCGCGCCCTGCAGCGAGTCGGGCGCCGACAGGTAGGTCAGCCGGGCGGCGATGGCCGTCGGCGTGAAGCCGTGGTCGGCGAGCGCGACGAGCACCGACTCGAAGACCCGCACCTCGGACTGTGTCGGGCGGCGCTGGGTCACCATCCACAGCACCAGCTCGCCGAACCCGACCTTGCCCATCAGGTCCTCGGCCAGGTCCTGACCGAGCAGCGTGATGTGGTCGGCGTCCGAGGTGCCAAGCGACGTCGGGTACTCAGCCATGCTGTCATCCTTCCGTCGCTGGCTTCGCCAACCAACCGCGGATCTCCTCGCCCTGCTCGTCGAGCTCGGGCGGGGCGAGCGGGTAGCTGGCCGGCGTCTTGGAGAAGGTGACCGGGTGCCGCATCGTCGGCCTTGTCCGATCGCCGCTGCCCGCGGTGACGATCGGCTCGAGGCCGATCTTCTCGGCGAACGCGATGCCCTTGTCGACGGTGTTGATCGGACCGCACGGCACGCCGACCGAGATCAGCGCGTCGAACCACTCACCGGCCGACTTGGCCGCCAGCTTCTTCGCGAGCAGCGGCTTGAGCACGGCCCGGTTGGCCGTCCTGCCCGGGTTGGTGTTGAACCTCGGGTCGTCGGCGAGCTCGGGCGCGCCAAGGACGTCGCACAGCTTGCGGAACTGCGCGTCGTTGCCCGCCGTGACGATCAGCTCGCCGTCGCCGGTGGGCAGCGGCTCATAGGGGAACAGGCTCGGGTGGGAGTTGCCCATCCGGAACGGCACCACGCCGCCCGCCGCGTAGGCGCTCGTCTGGTTCACCATGCCGGACATCGCCGACGCCATCAGCGACGCCTCGAGGTGCTGGCCCTCGCCTGTCGCGTTCCTGTGGTTGAGCGCGGCGAGGATCGCGATCGTGGTGTGCAGGCCCGCGATGACGTCGAACGCCGAGATGCCCGCGCGGAACGGCGGGCCGTCCGGGTCGCCGGTAAGCGACATGAGCCCGGACATCGCCTGAACCATCAGGTCGTAGCCCGGGAAGTCCTTGCCGCCCGCGCTGCCGAAGCCGCTGATCGAGGCGTAGATGACCGCCGGGTTGAGCGCGCTGACCGCCTCGTAGTCCAAGCCGTAGCGCCGTAGCCCGCCCGGCTTGAAGTTCTGCACGAACACGTCGGCGCGGCTGGCGAGCTCGTGCGCGAGCGCGAGGTCGCCGTCGTCCTTCAGGTCGAGCGCGACCGACCGCTTGTTCCTGTTGATCGCGAGGAAATAGGTCGAGGTTCCGTCCTCGGTGACCGGCGGCATCCAGGACCTGGTGTCGTCGCCGCCAGGCGACTCCACCTTGATGACGTTCGCGCCCAGGTCGGCGAGCAGCATCGTGCAGTACGGCCCGGCGAGAACCCGGGAGAAGTCGGCAACGAGCAGCCCGGAAAGGGGTCCGGGCCGCGCCGTGTCCGCATCGCTCATGCTGTCATCTCCCGTACGTTGTCCGCGTATCGGACATCCGTCCGCCTGCCGAGTATCTTAACGGATCGAAGACCTGTCAAGACGGCTCGGCGGCAGGCAACGGCCCGCCACCGGCGGTACCGCCTGGCACCACCGTAACCTGGGGCGCGCTTTGCCGCGCCGCCCAGTCGGCGCTTATCGACCCTGCCGTCTGCAGCAGCAGCGGCAGGTGCTGGCCGATCAGGACGTCGAGCGGCGTCTCTGCCGCGTGCGAGTTGACGTTGACCGCGGCGATCACCCGGCCGTCGCCGTCCCGCAGCGGCACCGCGACCGACCGGATGCCCGGAGCGAGCTGCTCATCGGTGAGCGCCCAGCCCCGCGCGCGCACCTCGCGCAGCGCCGCGGCGCGCTCCGCCGCGTCCGGCTGCCAACGGGGCGTGATGCCTGACCTGGACGGTTCGGCAAGAACTCGTTCCGCCTCCGCCAGGGGCAGGGCGGCGAGCAGCACCTTGCCGAGCGACGTCTGCATCGCGGGAAAGCGGGTGCCTATTGTTACAGAAAGCGTCACGATCTTCGGCACGGCGACGCGGGCCACATAGACAATGTCCGACCCGTCGAGCTGCGCGATCGACGTCGACTCCCTGGTGCGCGTGACCAGTTCCTCCATGTGCGGCCGCGCGATCTCCCACAGGCCGCGCGACAGCACGTAGGACATGCCGAGATCGAGCACCCGCGGTGTCAGCTCGTATCCGCCGGAGGAAGCGGCCTGCTGGCCGGGACCCGCCGCGCCGCCGGCCTGCCGTACGTAGCCGAGCTGCTCGAGCGTCAGCAGGATGCGGCGCGCGGTCGGCCGCGGCAGTCCGCTCGCCGCCGCCACGCCGGCCAGGGACATCACCGGCTTGCCCGGCCCGAAGGCCCGGATCACGTCGAGTCCGCGGGCGATCGCCTCGATGAAGTCCGGGCTGTCATCCCGACGAGCCACAAGTAACCTCCAGAAACGAGCGACCGTGACAACCTGCCCGCACTCTAGCGCGTCTTCGGCAATCTGTCCGCATGCCGGACAACCAGTGCTGGCTGACCATCAGGCGAGCCATTTCACCACACTTGACACGGCGACGAGAAAGGGACAGTGTTCCGATCAGGTTCTGGTGACCGACTATCGGACGGCCGTCCGTATTGCGCTTTTGACTAGCGCCTCACCGTGGAGGTTTCCCCATGACTGCACCGCAGCCGGGCCAGCCGGTTGTGTTCAGGAACGCGACCGTGCTGACGATGGACGACGCGCACACGGTCCTGTCCAACGCGGACGTGCTCGTCTCCGGCGAGCGGATCGCCGCGGTCGGCCCGGGTCTCGCCGTGCCCGACGGCACCGCGGAGATCGACGCCGCCGGCGGGATCGTGATGCCAGGCATGGTCGACACGCACCGGCACATGTGGCAGACGGCCATGCGCGGGTACGGCGCCGACTGGACCCTGACCCAGTACTTCGTCTACTACTACCTGCAGTGGGGCAAGATCTTCCGTCCCGAGGACTACTACGCGGGCAACCTGCTTTCCGCCATCGAAGCGGTGGACGCAGGCGTGACCACCAGCGTCGACTGGTCGCACGGCCTGCGGACCACCGACCACGCCGACGCGGCCGTTGACGCGCTCGAGTCGGTACCCGGCCGGTTCGTCCTCGGCTACGGCAACATCTTCGCTGGCGCGTGGGAGTGGGCGACGACTCCGGAGTTCCGCGACTTCTACACCCGCAGGATCGACGGCAAGGGCGACATGCTCGGCTTCCAGATCGCCTTCGACCTGCCTGGCATCGAGGGCTTCCCGGAGAAGGCCGCCTTCGACGTCGCCCGCGACCTCGGCGTGAATGTCACCACGCACGCGGGCGTATGGAAGGTCACCGGCGACGTCGGCATCAACCAGATGTACGACGGCGGATACATGACCCCCGGCACCATCTACGTGCATGCGGCGTCGCTCTCCCCGGACTCCTACCACAAGATCGCCGCGACCGGCGGCTTCGCCTCGGTCTCCACAGAGTCCGAGTGCAACGCGGGCCAGGGCTACTCACCGACCTGGCGGCTGCGCAAGTACGGCATCCCTGTCTCGCTGTCCAACGACACCAGCGTCTGGTGGTCCGCCGACATGTTCGCCGCGATGCGGGCCACGCTCAACGCCGACCGCGCCAAGACGCACGACGAGGCGCACGAGAAGGACGAGACCCTCACCAACCACTTCCTGCGCGCAGAAGAAGTGGTTGACTACGCCACCAGAGGCGGCGCGAAGGCCCTCGGCCTCGACGCGTCGATCGGCAGCGTCGAGGTGGGCAAGAAGGCCGACCTGGTGCTGGTCAAGAACGACAACTCGCCGGTCAGCTTCCCGGTGCTGCACCCCTACGGCCACGTGGTCTACCAGGCCGGCCGCGGCGAGGTGCACACCGTGCTCGTCAACGGCAAGGTCGTCAAGCACGACCACAAGCTGGTCGGCATCGACCTGGCCGCGGCGAAGGCGAAGATCGACGCCACCATCGAGTACCTCAAGGCCGAGCACGGCGCGGAAGAGTGGGAAAAGGGCATGCACCCGGAGATCCCGGAGCACGAGATCCTCAACAACCCGTACACCTACCGGGACGACGTGTCGGCCTGGAAGGAGTCCGACTAGCACCAAGGCCGGTTAGTTAGCCGGGTTGGGCTGCCGTCAAGGCGTTTCGATGGGTGCCGATGCTGCTGCGAGAGCGGCGGGGCTCCGGTAAGTGAGGTTTGTCCGCCAAGACGAACCAGGCCGCCGGGAGCCCCGCCGTTGGATAAGTCTGTCATCACCCGAGCCGTCATGGTGGCCGGAGGGCGTTTCGCGCCTGGTCATCTGGGCGAACTGACCCAGCAGGTGCCGTTCGAGATGGCCGGCGCGGTGCTGGAGCAGACTTGCCGTCTCCAGCGGCGGGTCCATGATCTGCCGGCCCGCGTGGTGGTCTACCTGCTGCTGGCGGGCTGCCTGTTCGCCGAGCTGGGCTATTTCCAGGTCTGGGGCAAGCTCACGGCCGGGCTGGAGGGGCTGCCGGCCGCTGACCCGACCGTGTCCGCGATGACCCAGGCCCGCCGGCGCCTGGGGCCGGGGCCGCTGCGAGAGCGACCAGGTCATCCTGGCCGCGGGCGTCATCGCCGGGACAAGCATCGACCTCGCCGGCCGGATCGGCCGCCTCGTCCTGGCCAGCCTCATGCCGCCCAGGCGGCTGCGCATCAGCCCCCGCGTCGTCAAGCGCGCCATCTCCAAGTACAACGCACGAGGCAAAGTCGACCGCGCAACCTACAAGGCCACCATCGACATCGCCATCCTCACCGCCGATTTGACCCCCAAGACGGGCCTTAACTTACTGGCCTTGCGACTAGCACGCGGTCCAGACGGAAAGGAGCGGGGTGGCCCGAATGGGCCACCCCGCGCTCGTTCGGGCTGTAACTCAGGCGTCCGCTTCGCGTAGGACAAAGCGCTCGTGATCCTGCCCGACCCGGCGGATCACGTAGAGCACGAGCGACACGAGCAGCACCCCGACCGCGATCAGCACGTTGCGCATTGACCCGTAACCGACCTCCTGCGGATGCGTGGCGCCGATCGCGGTGATCACGATGTCGGCGAGCAGCACGATAACCGCCAGGACCACCCACGGCCTGGCCAGCTTGATCGGCCGCGTCCAGTTGGGGCGGTCCTTGCGAAGCAGCAGGAAACCGGACACCGCGAACACGGTGCACAGCATGTAGCCGAGGTTGGCGGCGAGCAGGATCGCCAGCGGCGAGGAGACGAGCAGGACCACGAGCGTGTTCACCACCATGTCCATGGTGAGCGCCCTGCCCGGCTCGCCGAAGCGGTTGAGCTTCTCGAACTGCCGCAGGGTCAGCCCCTGCTGGGCAATGCCGAAGATGGCACGCCCGCCGTCCGCGCTGGCCGCAATCATGGCGAGCAGCAACTCGGCGGCGATCACGATCATCACGATGTCGGTGATACCTGATCCGAACGCCTGCTGCAGCAGCAGCACCGTATAGGTGATCGGGTTGGCGCTGATCGCCGACTCGCCAAGCACCCCGGTTGCCGATAGTGGGGTGATCAGGTAGGTGGCGAACACGAACAGCGCGCTGTACTTCATCGCGCGGAACGTGTCCCGCCCGGGCTGGCGGTACTCGGGCGCGAACGTGGCACAGATCTCCGTGCCGTAGACGGTCCATGCGGCCGCGTACATCCAGACCAGCATGGTGATCACCGGGTGGGAGCCGACGTGCCAGCTCAGCCGCGACATGTGCCAGCCGCCCGCGAACGCCGGGGCGATCAAGACCAGGGCCACGAAGATCATGAAGGACACCGAGATGACCCGGTTGACCGCCGCGGCCACCCGGATCCCGAGGATGTTGGTCAGCCAGCTGGCCACGATCGCAAAGATGGCGAGCAGCTGCGGCAGGCCCATGGTAACCGGCCCGCCGTGCAGGCTCCAGGTGGAGTGCGGGAACCACTGCGCCTGGATCAAGCTGCCCAGCGTCTCGCCGACGACGCCGAGCGTCAGCGACCACCCCACCCAGTAGCCGAAGGTCGCCAGCGGCCCGACCAGCGTGGAGTACCGCCGCCATGCGTGGTTCGCATACAGCGCGATCCCCCCGGTTTCCTTGGGGAACATCATCGCCATCTCGGCGTAGAGATAGTTCTGGACGTAAGCGATGGAAGTACTGAGCGACCAGAACAGCAGGGCGGGCCACGCGCCGACGGCGGCGATGGTGTACCCCAGGCTGGTGATGATCCCGTTTGGTATGCACATGGCGAGCGAGAAGCCATCGAACCAGCTCAGTGTGCCGGAAGTCGGCCCCTCGGTGGTGACCGGCTCAAGCGTCTCCTGCATGGGCGCCTCCGTAGAGTGTAAGATCGTTCGCGTCACACTACACATGAATTGAAGTGGAAGTCTACGGCGAATGAAGAGGACTGATGGATACCACGACGACCGCGCAGGACGTGGGCAGCAAGGTCCGTGCCTATCGCCAGATGCGCAAGATGACCCTGCGTACGCTCGCCGAGCAGGCCGAGGTCAGCGTCAGCTTCCTCAGCCAACTTGAGCGCGGCGCTTCCGGCGCATCTATCCCTACACTGCGGATGATCGCAGAGGCACTCGGCCTCACCCTGGCCGACCTGTTCTCCGACGAGACCGCATCACCGCACCGGGTGCTGCGCGCGGCAGACCGGCCCACGATCAGCACGTCGTCGGTTGACAAGTTCATGCTGACTCGCAGGCCGCTGCAGAACATGGAGGTGCTTGAGGGGGTCGTGCACCCCGGCGGGACGGTGGGCAGCCCCAGCTACACGCACGGCGATTCCCAGGAGCTGCTGCTGGTGCTGTCCGGGACCATCCGGCTGGTACTCAACGAGGAGGAGTACCTGCTGACGGCCGGGGATAGCGCCGAGTACCGCAGTTCGTTCACCCACTGCGTGATCAACGAGACCGACGAGGACGTGAGGGTGCTGTGGATCATCAGCCCGCCGAGTCTGTGAGCTTCTGGTGGGACGCCCTTGGCGGCCCGCCGGCGGCCAGGCCGTCGCTGTCCGGCGACCGTAGCTGCGACGTGGCGATCGTCGGGGCGGGCTACACCGGCCTGTGGACCGCGTACTACCTGGCCAGACACGACCCGTCGCTGCGAATCATCGTGCTGGAATCTCGCTACGCCGGCTACGGCGCGTCCGGGCGCAACGGCGGCTGGCTGTCCGCAGAGATCGACTTCCCGCACGACGCCCGGCTCAGGCAGGCCATGACCGACAGTGTTGACGAGGTACTCAAGGTGTGCGCTGCCGAGGGGATCGAGGCCGACGCCGTCAAATCCGGCTGCCTGCGCGTCGCCGTAACCCCGGCTCAGGAAACCAGGCTGCGCGCGTTCGCCGTAGTTGCGGCGGACTGGCGCCTGCTTGAGCCGGCTGAGCTCGCTACCCGGGTGCGGGTTGCTGGTGCCCGCGCCGCCGCCTTTACCCCGCAGTGCGCCCGCGTGCAGCCAGCCGCGCTCGTTGCCGGCCTTGCCCGTGCGGCCGAACGGGCGGGGGTGCTGCTGTTCGAGCAGACACCGGTCACCGGGATTTCCCGCGGCGCCGTCAGTACCCCGCACGGTACCGTGCGAGCCGAGGCGGTGGTCCGTGCGACGGAGGGTTTCACCGCCACCCTGCCCGGCCAGCGGCGGCGGTGGCTCCCGATGAACAGCTCTGTGATCGTGACCGAGCCGCTGCCCGCGTCGGTCTGGTCCGAGATTGGCTGGGCCGACGCCGAGACGATGTCGGACTTCGCGCACGCGTACTGCTATCTGCAGCGCACCGCCGACGGCCGGATTGCGATCGGCGGCCGCGGCAACCCCTACCGGTACAGCAACGGCTTCGACCCCAACGGGCATACGCCAGACTCCACCGTGGCCGCGCTCACCGGGATGCTGCGGCGGCTGTTCCCGGCCGCGGCAGAGGTGCCCGTCGCGCGGGCCTGGTCCGGGGTGCTTGGTGTGCCGAGGGACTGGCGGGCGGGCGTCGCGTTCGACCAGGCGACCGGCTTCGGCTGGGCGGGCGGGTACGCGGGACACGGGGTGACCACAGCGAACCTGGCAGGCCGCACGCTCGCAGGCCTGATCACTGGTTCCGGTAGCGAACTCGCCGACCTACCGTGGGTCGGCCACGTTGGCCGCCGATGGGAGCCGGAGCCGCTTCGCTGGCTCGGCGTGCAGGCCATGTACGCCGCCTACCGTCATGCCGACCGGACGGAAACGGCACGCGGCCTGGGTCATTCAACGCGGTTGTCGCGTCTCGCCGACCTCGTGTCCGGCCGCGATAGGTGAAACCGGGTACTTGGATCCGGCCGAGAAGGTGCGGGGTGGGCTGAAGGTGCCACCCCGCACTCGTTCGGGCTAATCCGTTATTCTCCCCAGATCTCCTCGGCGACCTCAACGATGAAGCGCAGCTTGTCCCACTGCTGCTGCTCGCTGAGGTCGTTGCCCTCGCTGGTGGAGGAGAAGCCGCACTGCGCGGACAGGCAGAGCTGGTCGATGTCCGCGTACTTGGCGGCGTCCTCGATGCGGCGCTTGATGAAGTCCTTGGTCTCGAGTTCGCCGCGCTTGCTGGTGACGACGCCGAGCACGACCCGCTTGCCCTTCGGCAGGTAGCGGAGCGGCTCGAAGCCGCCGGAGCGCTCGTCGTCCCACTCGCAGAAGAAGCCGTCCACGTCGAGCTTGTTGAACAGGGTGTCGGCCACGAAGTCGTAGCCGCCCTCGGCGGCCCACATGGACTGGTTGTTGCCGCGGCACATGTGCGTGGTGATCGTCAGGTCCGCCGGGCGGTTGGCGAGTGCCTTGTTGATCGTGGCGATGTAGGTCTCGTGCTGGTGCAGCGGGTCGCCGCCGATCGCCCTGATGTGCTCGCGCTGCACCGGGTCGTTGATGTAGGCAAGGCTGGTGTCATCGAGCTGCAGGTACCGGCAGCCGAGCTCGTGCAGCTGCGCGATCTCCTGGCCGTAGGCGGCGGCGAGGTCGTCCCAGAACTGGCCAAGCTCCGGGTAGACGGAGTCGCTGATCGCGGCCCGGCCGCCACGGTAGTGCACCATGCTCGGCGACGGGATGGTTAGCTTGGACGTCTGGCCGGCGGCCGCGTTGTCGCGCAGGAAGGTGAACGCGTCGGCGAAGATCGTCCGCGGCAGCGAGATGCGGTCGGTCACGTGCGCCGACGGCGGCGCCCACTCGTACTCCCTGTCCTTGTTGTGGAACGCGACCTTGATGGTCTCGTCCTGCACCTTCTGGACACCGCCGAGCTGGTAGATGAAGTCCATGTGCCACGACTGGCGGCGCAGCTCGCCGTCGGTCACCGACTTGAGCCCGACCTCGCCCTGCATGCGAATGATCTCGCGAATCGCCTCGTCCTCGATCTGCGCGAGCTGCTCAGCGCTGATCTCGCGGCGCGAGAACTCGTCGCGGGCCTGCAGCACCTGCTTGGGGCGGAGCAGGCTGCCGACGTGGTCGGCACGGAAGGGCGGACGTACGTTGTCGGCCATTTGCGGCGCGCTCCTCTGTGGCTGGGGTGTGTTGGTGACGGCGAACTGCAGTGACGCCAGTTGAGTCTCGCGTCTCGCGGTGCCCATCAATCGTAGGCAACTGTGAAAAGGTTACGGTAACCGGCATCCGTTTCAGTGCTCTTACGACAACCGGCGAAAGCGGATCGTAGCGGTGATGTGACGTAATGCGATGGGTACGGATACGCCGATGACCGCCACGGAAAACGCCGCCGCAGGCAACGCGGACCCCGAAGTCGACACGCTGCTGAGCGGCCTGACCCGTTTCCTGCTGCTCCACAGCCGATGGGGCGCGTTCGAGTTGCGGGATACCGTGCGGGCCGTCGGCCGCAGGTACGGTGCGCACGCCGAGATCCTCGCGGTCGCCGACGGGGCGGTGCTCAACGTCAGGCACGCCGACGCCCCGGCCTACCACGACACGATCCGTGTCGGACCGGAACTGACCAGGCTGGACCTGGTTTCCAAGGCGAAGTTCCTCGTCAACAGGATCCTGGCCGGGCGGCTCAGCGCCGCGGCCGCATCCCGGGTGCTTGCCCGCCTCGAATCGAGCCGGGACCCGTACCCGTGGTGGCTCAGGGTCGTCGGCGCGGTCCTGTTCGCGGTCGGCTTCGCCCCCGGCGTGCAGCAGACCTGGCGCGAGGCGGAGATCGCCGTCGGGCAGTTCACGCCGGGCGCCGTGCCCCTCGCCCAGGCCGCGGTCACCCTGATCCACGGCTAAGCTGACCTGCGGCACACCGCCTGCCGCACATCGGGAGACTCAGTGCAGCTGATCGGAGGCACCGGATGACCGGCGCGGCGTCCGGATCGGTCCTGCTGCAGCCGCTGCACGTGCCATTGTGGATCGACCTGGCCGCGGTGATGGTCGGCGCCCTGGCCGGCGCGGCCATCGCGGCACGGGAAGAGCTTGACGTCTTCGGCGCGCTGCTGCTCGCGGTCGTCATGGGCCTGGGCGGCGGTATCGTCCGTGACCTGCTGCTCGGGCTCCGCCCGGTCGCCGTCACCAGCCCGTACTACCTGCCAACGGTCACGGTGGCCGCCCTGGCCGGCCTGCTGTTCACCAGCCTGATGCGTCGCCTGCGAGCAATATTCGTGCTGCTCGAGGCCCTCTCCGACGGCCTTTTCATGCTTGTCGGCGTGGGAAAGGCCCTCTACTACGGCCTGCCGGACGTCTCGGCGATCTTCGTCGGCGTGTGCGCCGCGGTCGGCGGCGGCATCCTCGCCGACCTGCTGGCCGGACGCCCGGCGGCGGTGATCCACCGCGGGCCGTGGAACGCCACCGCCGCCCTGGTCGGCGCCAGCGTCTACGTCACGGCCAACGCGATGCACGTCGACGTCGCCGTCAGCCAGGCCGTGGGCTTCCTCGTGGTGGTCGCGATGCGCCTGGCCTCGCTGCGCTGGGACCTGCAGACACCTTTCCCGCCCGACGTCCCGCAGCGGCTTAACGCCCTGAGACGCCAGAAGGGCGGGCCTGCTTCCCGTTCCGGCGACGACTCTTCCGGCGACGACTCGTCCCACGACTCATCCCGCGACGACTCCCCCGACGGAGACCAGCCGCCGGCGTGATGGATCACCGCCGCTAGGACTCTTCCAGCGACACTTCAGTGGCCATGAGCGCGCCGAACGCCTCGATGGCGAGGTCGATGTTCTTCGAGGCCATGTGGCCAACCATGAAGGCAAGGCCTTCGCGACCGAGATCACTCATCATGCCGAGCAGTCCGATCAGCCGCTCCGCGTGCTCAGGGGTGATCTCCTCTGCGGGATTCATGGTGTTTAGGTTACCTTTGTTCCGCTTTGGGCGAAACCTATCAGCAGTGACGCGGCTGGACTACCCGTCGATGAGCCTTCGAAGCGCCCGTTAGTTAGCCGACGTCACAGAAACGATGTTCCGGTCGGGGTCCTCGTACACGGCATTGCGCCCCCACTCCCCGTCATGGGGCTGCTCCAGCACGGTTACCCCGAACTGGTCCGCCTTCTGGTGTACCGCGTCGACATCGTCGACGGTGGTCCCGATCTGCGCCCCGGTTGTGCGCTGACCCGGCCCGGCCGGCGCGATGCGCAGCATCACGTACTCACCGGAAGTGAAGTCTCCCCAAGCCAGGTCGTAATGCGGGGCCTCGTTACCTTCGTGCTGGTGGGAGCTCTTCATCCAGTTCAAGCTCGATGAACTGCCCGTAGAACTGTGCCGCGGCCGCCAAGTCGGCGACCCAGACCTGCAAGCTGTTAAGCCGCGCCATACCCAGAACGTAGCACCGGGCATGTCAAGGGCCGGTCCCGAGAGCGGGACCTGAGCCTGACCCGATTTGACGGACATCCACCATCAGGGGTTCTGCCCCGAGAGGATGTCCGATCATGGAGAGCATGGGGAAGAAGCCCCGGCGGCGCCGTTCGTTCACTCCGGAGTTCAAGGCGGAGATCGTTGAGCTGTGCCAGCGCGGGGAGCGGTCGGTGGGGCAGGTCGCGAGGGACTTCGACCTGACCGAGACGGCCGTGCGGGAGTGGGTCAGGCAGGCCGAGCGCGATTCGGGGACCAGGGATGACGGGGGCCTGACCAGCGACGAGCGCCGCGAGCTGGCCGAGCTGCGGCGGGAGAACCGCCGGCTGCGCGAGGACGTGGACATCCTCAAGCGGGCCACGGCTTTCTTCGCGAAGGAGACCCGGTGAGGCTTTACCCCTTCATCGAGGCGGAGAAGGCGCAGCAGCACAACGTCAAGCGGGCGTGCGAGCTGCTGAAGGTCTCCAGGTCCGCCTACTACGCCGCACGCAGCGACGAGCCGTCGAACCGGGACCGGGACGACGCCGAGCTGGCCGCCCAGGTCAAGACGGTCCACGAGGACTCCAAGGGCCGCTACGGCGCCCCGCGGGTCCACGCCCAGCTGCGCGCCCAGGGTAAGAAGCACTCGCGCAAGCGGGTCGCCCGGCTGATGCGAGCCCAGGGCCTGCGCGGCCGGGCGGCCAGGCGGTGGAAGAAGACCACCATCCCCGACCCGGCCGCCGCCGCGAGAGCCGACAGGATCAGGCGGGACTTCACCGCCGACGCCTCCAAGCTGAACACGAGGTGGTGCGGGGACATCACCTACATCGCGACCTGGGAAGGATGGCTCTATCTATCAGTTACGTGGAATCACCGCGGCGTGGCTCCACGTGAGCGCCGCGACCGCCCGATAGCGTCACCGCAGGCCGACGGGGACGGGGGTCCTGCGGGGGATGGATACGGCGTTGTCCGGCAAGTGGCCGGTTCTGGGGCGGCACGAGCGGGCTGCTGAATGGCTGGGGATCTGGGCTGACCTGGGGCGGGCGCCGCGGACGATCGACGCTTACGCACGTGGCCTGGCCGAGTACCTGGAGTCGTGCGAGGGCAGCGGGTCCGACCCGGTCACGGCGACCCGCGCTGACGTCGCCGGGTTCGTGCGGGAGCTGAGGACCCGGCCCAGCCGCAGCGGCGGGAACGTGATCGCGCTGGACTCCGGTGCCGGGCTGTCGAACGCCACGCTGCAGCAGCGGCTGGTGCCGGTGCGGCTGTTTTACGACTATCTCGTCGAGGAGGGCGTCCGCGACTCCAACCCGGTCGGGCGCGGCGCCTATACCCCCGCCCGCCGGTTCGGCGGTGCAGGCCCGAGGCCGCTGGTGCCGCGGATGGAGAAGCTGCCGTGGATCCCGGGCGAGGCTGAGTGGCTGCAGGTGCTGGGGGCCTTCCGGGCCGAGCCGGCTCGCAACCGGCTGATGCTCGCTCTGGCCTATGACGCGGCGCTGCGCCGCGAAGAGCTGTGCTCGCTGCGCACCGACGACCTGGACCCGGCGCACCGCACGATCCGGGTGCGGGCGGAGACGACGAAGACCCGGCGGGGGCGCGTGGTGCCGTACTCGGCGCCGACGGGGCTGCTGCTGGCGGCCTACCTCCGGCACCGGAACACGGTCAGCCGGGAACGGGGCCCGCTGTTCTTGTCGGAGTCGCGGCGCAACCGGGCCGAGCCGCTGTCCTTGTGGTCGTGGTCGAAGACAGTCCGGCGGGTCGCGCTGGACGCCGGGGTTCCCCGGTTCTCCACGCATACCACCAGGCACTTGTGCCTGACTGACCTGGCCAGGATGGGCTGGGAGGTGCACGCGATCGCCACCTTCGCCGGGCACCGCTCGACGGACTCGACGCTGCGGTATATCCACCTGTCCGGCCGGGAGCTGGCCGAGAAGCTGAACGCCTCGATGACGCACGTCCACGCCTGGCGGGTGCAGATGCTCGCAGAGCCGGCGGCGGCCGGCGGCGGTGCGCGGTGAGGGCCGCGCCGGCGCCGGCGAGGGCCACCCGGGCTCCGTGGAGTCCCGGGCTTGAGGCCGAAGGCTGGGACCGCAGGCGGGAACTGCTCGACGGCGAGGCCGCCGCCATCATGGCCATCGGCCCGGTCAGCCTGCGCCGCAACCGGGCGACGGGCGTGCCGCGGCGGACCGCACGGCAGTGGGACGCGATCTCGCGCCTGGTAGTGCCGCTGGACGCGGTCCGCGCCGTCCTGCACCACGGCGATGACCCCAAGTTCCGGCGGGCCGGGGCGCAGGCAGCGGCGGTCGTCCTGCAGCACTGCGCGGACGCCGGGCAGTCGTACTGGGCCTGGAGCAGCTGGGACTGGGCCCGGCTGGCCGGGGCTGGCAGCGGGGAGTTCCTGGCGGCCCGGTCACTGCCGACTGAGCGGGCGGTGCGCCCGTTCCTGGTCGCCCTGGCCTACCTGCTCGGAGGTTTCACCGATTTCCAGCACCTGGGCATGTTCAACCGGCTGCACCTGGCGCAGCTCGTGTTCGGGAGCGAGGCCGCCGACGCGGCAATGAGCGAGGCAGCCGCGGTCCTGGACAGGTGGGGTTACCGCAGCCAGGCCCGCGACGCCGGGCGCCAGCTGCCCGGCGTGCTGGCGCAGGCGCTGCTCATCAACGGCAGCCCTCGCCTGGCCGACCTGAGCACGGAGGCGTTCGCCCGGCTGCGCGGCCATCCTGCCGCGGCCGGCCGCCAGCACCAGACGACGCTGTTCGCGCTGCAGAAAGCGGCCGCCGACCTCGGTTACTGCCAGCCTCCCGTCCGGCCCGGCCGCAACCAGATGCCGGTGATCGAGGGCGCTGACCCGGCCTGGGCGCAGTGGGTCGAGCAGTGGCACGCCACCTCGGCCCTGACTCCCCGGGTCCGGGCGATCATCCGGACCATCATGGCCAAGGCCGGGCGCTGGCTGGCCGCCGAGCACCCGCAGATCACCGAGCCGGGGCAGTGGACCCGGCAGACCTGCGCTGCGTGGGTCGCGGCCGTCGACCGGATGTCGGTCGGCGACTACGTTCAGCGGACCGACGCGCTCGGCGGCCGGGCCGGGAAGCCGGTCTCCCCGCGCACCAAGGCCCACCAGCTCATGGCCACCCGGGTGTTCTTCCGCGACTGCCAGGAATGGGAGTGGATCCCCCGCCGGTTCGACCCTGTCCGCGCACTGGGCGTCCCGCGCAGCGTCAGCGCGCTGATCGGCACCGACCCGCGGGTGATCGCCGACGACGTGTGGGCCAAGCTGCTGCACGCCGGGCTGAACATCGAGGCCGGCGACCTGCCCGGCACGTCCGCGGGCAGCTACTACCCGGTCGAGCTGATCCGCGCGCTAACCCTGACCTGGCTGTTCTCCGGGCTGCGCAGCGACGAGATCGTCCGGCTGCGGACCGGCTGCATCCGCTGGCAGCACGACGGGATGCCCGTCCCGGCCGACTCCCGCGAGATCCTCGCCGGCGAGGCAGTCTGCCTCCTCGACGTTCCCGTCCACAAGACCGGCACCGCGTTCACCAAGCCCGTCGACCCGATCGTCGGCCAGGCCATCGAGACGTGGCAGGCGCTGCGGCCCGCCCAGCCCCCGCGAACCGACCGCAAGACCGGCGAGCAGGCCAGCCTGCTGTTCTCCGTCCGGGCCCACCCGGTCGCCAGGGCATACATCAACCGCACCATCATCCCGGCGCTCTGCGCCAAAGCCGGCGTCCCCGCCGCCGACGTCCGCGGGAACATCACCAGCCACCGGGCCCGCTCCACGATCGCCAGCCAGCTCTACAACGCCAAGGAGCCGATGACCCTGTTCGAGCTGCAAGCCTGGCTCGGGCACCGCACGCCGACCTCCACCCAGCACTACGCGAAGATCACCCCGAACACCCTGACCAGGGCATACACCGAGGCCGGCTACTTCGCCCGGAACATCCGCACCATCGAGGTCCTCATCGACCGCGATGCCGTCACCTCCGGGGCCGCCGCGGCCGGACAGCCCTGGCAGCACTACGACCTCGGCCACGGATACTGCACCTACAACTTCTTCGAGCAGTGCCCCCACCGGATGGCCTGCGCCCGCTGCGACTTCTACCTGCCCAAAGACTCCGGCAAGGCCCAGCTCCTCGAAGCCAAGGACAACCTGCAGCGGATGCTCGTGTCCATCCCGCTCACCGTTGACGAGCGCGCCGCCGTCGAGGACGGCCAGACCGCGCTGGACACGCTGCTCACCCGGCTAGCCGGCGTCGCGACGCCGGCAGGCACGACACCACGGGAAACAGACCCGCCACCCGGCGCGACCAGCCTGCCGATCGCCGCAATCACGCATCCCAGACACGGATAAAACCGGACATTCAGATTCCACATAATGGCCACCGTGATCGACATCGCCTCCCGCCGGGTCGTCGGCTACGCCCTCGCGGACCACCTGCGCACCGAACTGGTCGCGGACGCGCTGTCCAACGCGGTCGCCATCCGGGACCCGGAGCCGGGCGTGGTCTTCCACTCCGACCGCGGCTGCCAGTACACCTCCGCCGCCTACGCCGCGCTCGCAGAGGAGAAGCAGGTCACGCTCTCGGTCGGGCGGACGGGCCAGTGCTGGGACAACGCGCTGGCCGAGTCGTTCTTCTCCTCGCTCAGTCGTTCTTCTCCTCGCTCAAGGGCGAGCTCATCGATACCCGCGCCTGGCCGACCAGAGCGGGGGCCAGGCGGGCGGTCGTGGAGTACATCGGCTGGTACAACGGCACCCGCCTGCACTCATCACTCGGCTACCAAAGCCCAGCCGCATTCGAAGACAACCATCACAACAAAGTCCGGCGAGTAGCCTGACCTAGCCGTAGCGGGAAGAATCAATGCCGTTTAGCGTGGAAGCCGACGTGGAGGCTTACGGCTTTCTGGCGAGCGATGATGACGAATTGCTCGCCAGGGTCATGGAGCGCCGGTGGGCGGAGGCCTTCCCCGTCATCACGGAACCGCTGCAGGTGACCTGGGAGCCAGGAGAGTCGCTGGTGAAGCCGAACATCTTCCGCCATAACCTCCTGCGGGACCTCGCCGTGGACGGCGTCGCCCTCCGGGCGCTTGACGCGGCGGTTGACGGGGGCCTGAAGCCGTATGCCAGGCTACTGGTTGACGGGACCGAGTTCTCAGTCGTACAGGCCACGAAAGTGCTCGATGTCGTCGACGTCGGCAGCTCGATCCCCCCTGATTACAGCTGGCAAGAATTCGCCTTCCCGCACATGCCGCCGCTTCATGACCCCATGACCGACCGTCAGTTCTTCAGGGTGCCCAACCGGGGTTGGGACCTATCGGTATTCATGGGGAATTCCGTGAAGCATGCATGCGACCAGGCCGGCCTGACGGGCCTGCTGTATTGCGAAGCGGTCGTCCCCCCAGATGAATGGGAACTTGGCCTCCCGTAGCCCAGGGGCGCCGCGCCGTCGTGGAGTACATCGCCTGGCGCAACGGCACCCGGCTGCACCCAGCGCTCGGCTACCCGGAGGCCCAGCCAACTACGAAAGCAACCATCACGAGAAAGCTCAGGCGAGTAGCCTGACCTAGCCATCAACCCTGTCCGTCAAAGCGGGGCAACCTCAGACCGGCCCTTTGACATGAGGGGCTGCGCTAGGGAGCGAGAACAGTAAGCCCGGCTTCTGCGCATTCGTCGTCTTGCCCGGGCACCATTCCGCCGCTTACCGCCAGCGCGCCGAGGACGGTGTCCCCCCGCAGGATGAGCGCCGCGCCGGCGCCCGCCAGGATGGGCACCCGCACGACCCGATCCAGCTGGGCGAAGAAGCCAGGCGAGGCCTCCTGCATCTGGCGCAGTGCGGCGCCGTCGCGGCGGAAGAGGGCGACGCTGGCCGCCTTGGTCTCGGCGATCCGAGCCGAGAGCGGCGCTGCGCCGTTCATGCGGCCGAGGGCCTGCAGGTGTCCGCCCTCGTCGACGACCGCGACCGTGACCATTGCGCCTATCTTGGCGGCGCGCTCGTGTGCGCCGGCGATGACTGTCTGAGTCTCTTGGAGCGTTAGCGGCATGGCGATCTCCTGAGTTAGTGTACAACTGTCCTTATATGAACAAGCGTATCGTTAGCGACGACGTCAGTGCAAGCACGCGAAGCTAGAATGATCGGGCGATGGACGACACCACCTCGGCAGGTCTCTCTGCTGGCCCTCGGCGCCCCAACGCGCGCGGGCAGGGGGAACGGCTGCGGGAGGAGATCATTTCCGCCGCCGTGCAGATGCTCGGCGACCTAGCCGACGACGAGGCCTTGTCGCTGCGCGCGGTGGCCCGTGCGGTGTCGATATCCCCCACCTCTGTGTACCTGTACTTTCCAGATCGTGACGCGCTCGTCGCGGCGGCCATGCAGCGCTGCCATGCGGAGATGCTCCAGGCCGCGGATGACGCCGAGGACGCACAACAGGACCCCGCTCTCGGCTTGCGCGCACGGATCCTGGCACAGGCGGCCTGGGTGCAGGAGCATCCCGGCATCTACAAGGTGATGCATGAGAGCAAGGTCGGCATGCCCTTCAAGGAGGCCGCGTTCACGCGCACTACGGCTGCGGTGCAGCGCTGCATGGACGCGGGGGTTGCCTCGCCAGGGGACGCCGCCACCGTCGCATTGGATCTCCGGACGGCCGTGATCGGCATGCTGTCTCTGCGGATCAATGAGCCTGACCTGCCCTGGCCGCCCTTCCCCGAGCAAGCCGATCGATTCCTGTCCAAGCTCGTCGGACTCGCGCCGCTGGCAGGGGAGACGACAGTCTCGCAAGCGAAGTAACAAAAGCGGGGTTGAGCTCGGTCACCCCACGGCGGCGACGGCGGCGAGGATCGCCGCGACCGACACCTCGGGGTGCGACACCATCGACACGTGCGAGGCGTCCACCTCGGTGATCGTGGCGCCCGCCCGCTCAGCCATCTTGCGCTGCGCTGCGGGCGGGATAATCCTGTCCTCGGTGCCGATCACCGCCCAGCTCGGGAGCGTCTTCCAGGCCGGGGCGCCGGACGGGGTGGTGTTGGCTGCCAGGGTGAGCGGGCGCTGGCTTGCCGCGATGAGCCACCGGTCGACCTCCGGGAGATCCTGTGCGAAGGCGGTATGGACGGCGTCCGGCTTAAGGTAGGCGTCGGCGTCGCCTTCGGGCGCCCCCGGATATCCGACGACGTCCAGGACGGTGGTCGGGTCGGGTACGGCCAGCGCCGACCCCGAGTCGCCCAGGACCCCGAAGGTCGTCTCGCCCTCGTCGGGCATGAACGCGTCGACGTAGACCAGAGCCTTCACGTCGCCGCCCCCGAGCGCGGCGTTCGTGATGACGAAACCGCCGTATGAGTGGCCGACCAGGACGACGGGGCCGTTCGTGCGCTGCGCGAGGAACGAGGCGACGTACTGAGCGTCGGTCGTGACGCCGCGTAGGAGGTTCGGTGGGGTAAGGACGGTGAAGCCCCGGCCCTGCAACTCGGTCGAGACGCCGTTCCAGCTGGAGCCATCGGCCCAGGCTCCGTGTACCAGCACGATCGTGGGCTTCGCCATTTCGGTCCTCTCGCTGAGGTGATCCGGCCCCTTCGGCACCACCCTACAAAGCGCAGTCGCTGATGACCGCTCTGCCCCCGTCGCCGCAGCCGACCTCGACGACATCCCGTGCGACAGGCATCTTGGACAACAGTGGCCCCTTCCGTGTCAGTTCAGGGCGGCTGTCGCGTGGGTATTTTCGCGTAAGTACTCGCGCCTGACCCGGATCGGAGCCCTATGACCACCGACACGCCCGACGCCGCCCCGGTGGCGCAGAAGCCCACCATCGTCCTGATCCACGGCCTCTGGCTCACGCCGCTCAGCTGGGAAGGCTGGAAGCAGCGCTTCGAGTCGAAGGGCCACGCCGTGCTCGCACCGGCCTGGCCGGGACTCGAGGGAACGGTGGAGGAGGTTCGCCAGAATACCTCCAGGTACGAGCGGCTCGGGATCAAGGAGATCACCGACCACTACGACGGGATCATCCGTGGTCTCGGCGCCCCGCCCATCATCATGGGCCACTCGTTTGGCGGCCTTATCACTCAGCTCCTGCTGGACCGCGGCCTCGGCGCCTCGGCCGTGGCGATCAGCCCGGCGCAGATCAAAGGCGTGTACATTCTGCCCCTCGCCCAGGCCAAGGTTGCTTCGGTGGCGCTGAAGAACCCGGCCAACCGCCACACGACCCAGATGCTCACGCCGGAAGAGTTCCACTACGGCTTCACCAACACGCTCACACTCGAGGAGTCGAAGCCGATCTACGACAGGCTCGCGGTGCCGGGGCCAGGGCGCACGCTCTTCCAGGCGGCGTTCGCGAACTTCACGCCCCACGCAGTGACGACGGTCAACCGGCATAACTCGAGCCGCGCGCCGCTGCTGTTCCTCGCCAACGGCAAGGACCACACCGTGCCCGCAGTGTCGACGCGCGCCGCCTACAACATCCAGCAGAAGACGGGCGCGCTCACCGAACTCAAGGAGTACCCCAACCGCTCCCACTACACCTTCTCCCAGGACGGCTGGGAAGAGGTGGCGGACTACTCGCTCGACTGGGCCGTGCGCAACGCGCGGACCTAACCCGCCGCGGGCCGACTGGCGTTCTCGCACGGGGCAATGTCCGCCAGATACCCTCGACCCAGCCAGAAACTGCCAGCCCACCGGGAAACCACGGCCCCCAACCAAGAAGACCCCGAACCCGTTGAGGGTTCAGGGTCATTCCGATGTCTTGCGACATCACAGTGCGCGCTCGGAGGGACTCGAACCCCCAACCTTTTGATCCGTAGCTTCCCGTACCGGCGTCCGGCGTCGTTCAGATCGGTCCGTGACCTCGGCGGGATCGCTTCGCGTTGTCCATGCGAGTCCGGGCAGCGATGAGGTTGTCCGTCCCCGTGGCTCCCAGTGTGGCTCCCATCCGTCCACGATCTGATCCGCGGACGGGCAAGACAGTCTGCGTTACGCCGGGACGTTCGCGGCTGGCCCCATGCGGAGCATGCTGAAGCCGTCTGGAAGGATTACACGCTCCTCGATGCGAGCACCTTGGCACATGTCAAGAATCCTGGGTTCGCCTCGCGGCCAGGGAGAGACGCCTGCAGGCCGGATCCGCCGCCATCTCGGGGTCTCCGCAGGACTGACGTCCAGACGGCAGACCATGACAAAGTGGGTTTGCGGGTCAAGCTGGCGGCAGTTTCCCAGCGGCACCGGCACTTCGGGGAGGTCCGCGATGCGGAGGAGCTCGTCGTCTGAGGTGAGCCTCGCCACTGCCCGGATGCAGACGCGGAACTTTTCTGACATGGGAGCCGTGGTCTGGTAAGCGCCCCCGGTCTGCCTGAGGACGTCCGCAAGAACAAAGCCCGCGGTAAAGCCCTTTTCCTGACCCCTCTTCAGAAATGGGTCGTCAGGCGTAAGGACCTCGGCGAACGTTCTGAATGTTGCCATCATCCACCATCCCGGCTGCTACCGCTGGTACCCAGCCGATGGGTGCCGCAGCATGGCACCACGGCTGCATCCAGTTTCTCACGCGTACGCCATACACGGAATTCCTGCTCTTTCCCGTCTGCCTCGCAGGTGCCGGATCCATGTGAGTGGGTGCCGGGTCTAGGCTGGCGACGACATCGCGAAGCGACGCCCGGAGGGCGGCCTAGACGCGGTGCCTGCGAGCTGGACAATCGAAGCCGAGGAAGACGGCCGATGCAGCGCTGTCGTGTCCGATTAAGCCTGGTAGATCAGTGGCTTCTGTGCGCGTTGGCGCGTCCGAGCCCGGCGGGCGCCCCAGCGTAGAGCCCAGCCCGGATCGCGCCGGCGGCGCCGCGCAGCGGCGTCGCCTTGATCTAAGAACGGTCTAATTCGGCAGTGCTTAGCTGAATGCGGTTCAAGGCAGTTCAAGTGCCCTTTCGGTGTTTTGTCCCGGCCCGCTGACTGCGCGGGCCGGATCGTCCGCGTGGTCAGTCGGGGGAGAACCGTTCCCACGCGGACTGGCGGCTTACGCCCAGTGCCTTGCCGATCTCTTCCCAGGTGCGGCCCTGCTGCCTGGCAAGCTTCACGGCCGCTCTGAGCGGGGGCTCCATCCCCTTGACTCCAGCGGCGATGCCGTTGATGACAGTAAGTGGGTCGGCGGACCAGTCGCCTGTGATGTCCATGTCGATGCCGACGCGGACCTTCTCAGACATGCGACGAACGCGGACCTTCTTCTCAGACATGATGTCAGGATTCCCTGACAAGTATTGCCTGTCAAGGCGTCCTGACAAGCAGGCAGCGTGAAGACAAGGCGGGTCTCAGACAAGCTTCCGGTCTTGCTGGTGCGTCCTGAGGACGCTGCCCGCGTGTTGGGGGGTGAAGCGGGTCAAGGATCGTGATGCCTCGTCCGGCCGCCCCACTCGGGTGCCTCGCTGATGCTGGCACAAGGGACGCGGCTGGAAGTGGTCTCTGAGGTCCTCTGTATGCCAGCATCGCGATCACCAAAGACGTGTACGGACACCTGCTCGAAGGTGACAAGCGGGCTGCCGCTGAGTCAATGAGCCGCGCTTTGTTCGGCGGTCAGCGTGTGTCCGTGGCTCCCAGCGTGGCTCCCAAGGGGACCAGAAGGCCGCTCCCGTGAGCTGGCCCCCCGCTAACGAACGAAGCCCCGGCCAGTAGGTTGCTGGTCAGGGCCTTGTTCGTCGCTGTCTCAACGAGCGCGCTCGGAGGGACTCGAACCCCCAACCTTTTGATCCGTAGCTACTTCACATATCCGAACGACCGTTTGAAAGTCCAGGACTAGCTGGAATAGACGGTCCATTAACGTCCGCCGATCTCCGTCCCGGTTGCGGTACTTCACTGCTGTACTGAGCTGTTTCCAACCTGGTTATGCCTCGCGGAGCTGCAGTACGTGAATGGCCTTGGCGAGTTTCCCGGCGCGCCACGGGCAGCAGCGTAGCTTCCGCAGAATCCTCCATGTCTTGAGCTGGGCGTTCGCCCGCTCGCCTAGGGCGCGCAGTCTCGCGTGGGCCCGGTTGGCCTCTTTCTGCGGTTCCGGCTTGTTCTTGCCCTTGTACGGGACCTTCGCCCAGGTGCTGCCCTGGTACCCCTAATGGGCACATGAGCTGGTCACCACTGCTGGTACCCCGGGGGCTCGAGTCCTCTGACAAGATCGTGGGACCGCTCGTGCCGGGCCACCGCCATTGTTGCCTGAGGCTTGAGCCTTCGTTCGAGGCTGCGGGGTCCGTCTCCCGGTCGATGCCGATAGCGATCCTGGCGCGTGACGCCTCGACCAAGGCTGGCAGGACCGGGCTGGCGCGGTCGGCGCCGGGTGACCCGCTGACATCACCGGGGCTGGACCTCTTGTCGAAGATCCGGGTCCCGGCGGCGACCGCGCTTTTCCCCGGCCGGCGGGCGACACGCCGGGCCGGGTGCTGGGAATGTGCTGGTCGTGGCGGTATGGGTGGTCGTGGCCTGAGCCATCCGCAGGAGCTACCCCTTATCAGTGCCGGGAGCCGCCGAGCCCTGGCCGGGACCGGGGCCTGCGGGCAGCCGGGGTCACGAACGGCCAATCGGATGGCGGTGCCCTTGAGCCCTTCCATTAGGGAGCGCGCGTGCCCTGCACGGCCCTGGCCAGCTCGGACAGGAGCTGCCAACGGAACGGAGGAGACAGATTGGACGTATTCTGCGGAATCGACTGGGCGGAGGACCATCACGACATCGCCCTCGTGGACCGCGACGGCGGGCTGGTGGCCAGGCTGCGGGTCAGCGACGACGCGGCCGGCCTGGCCCGGCTGCTGGACCTGCTCGCGGAGAAAGGCGACAGCGCCGGCGACCCGGTGCCGGTCGCGATCGAGACGCCGCGCGGCCTGCTGGTCGCCTGCCTGCGCGCCGCCGGCCGCAAGGTCTACCCGGTCAACCCGATGGCGACAGCCCGCTACCGGGACCGGCACTCCATGGCGGGCCGCAAGTCCGACCACGGCGACGCGGTCGTGCTGGCGAACGTCCTGCGCACCGACCTGCACGCGCACCGGCCGCTGCCCGCCGACAGCGAGCTCGCCCAGGCCGTCGCCGTGCTGGCCCGCGCCCAGCAGGACGCCGTCTGGGACCGCGTCGCCGCCCACAACAAGCTCCGCTCCCACCTGCGCGAGTACTTCCCCGGCTTCCTCGCGGCCTTCGCCGCCGCCAAGGGCGGCATCATGCGCCCCGAGGCCCGCGCCGTCCTCGCCGCCGCCGCCACCCCGGCAGACGCAGCGAAACTGACCCTCGCCCAGCTGCGTGCCCTGCTGCGGAAAGCCGGCCGCAGCCGCGGCATCGACGCCGAGGCCCAGCGGCTGCGCGACGCCTTCCGCCAGGAGCAGATGCGCCAGCTCCCCCTCGTCGAGCAGGCCATGGGCCGCCAGACGCTCGCGCTGCTGCGCCAGCTCGACGCTGCCTGCCAGTCCGCCGATGACCTCGAGCAGGCTGCCGTCGAGTCTTTTAACCAGCACCCGGACGCCGGCATCATCACCAGCTTCCCAGGCATCGGCGCGCTCACCGGCGCCCGGGTACTCGCCGAGATCGGAGACGACCGGTCCCGCTTCCAGGATGCCAAAGGACTCAAGGCCTACGCCGGCGCCGCGCCCGTCACCCGCGCCAGCGGCAAGAGCAGATCCGTCACCCACCGCAGGGTCAAGAACAACCGGCTCGCAGCCGCCGGCTACATCTGGGCATTCTCCGCCATCACCGCATCACCCGGCGCCCGCGACCACTACGACCGACGCCGCGACGCCGGAGACCGCCACGCCGCCGCCCAGCGCAACCTCTTCAGCCGGCTCCTCGGCTGCCTCCACCACTGCCTGACCACCGGCCAGCACTACGACGAGGCCACCGCATTCCCCACCAGAACCATCCCCGCAGCCGCCTGACAACATGAATTTCCACCAGCTACTTGACAGCTAAAGGGCATCGGATGTCTTGTCCGCGAGGGTGACCAGGCCGGCTTTCTCCAGTTCGTCGAGCACGCCCCAGATCCACTCGGCCTTTTTGTCGTGGACCGACCCGGGCAGTGCCCCGAGACCCACAGGATCTCACCGTCGGGACTGGCGATGACCTGCAGGTTCATCCCGTGCTTCTTGTGCTTGCCGGAGTAGAACGGCCTGTCGCGTGCGACCCGGTCGATCGGGATGAGCGTCCCGTCGACGATGACGTACGCGTGACCTGCCCTTTTAGCGTCCCGGACCGCATGGCGCAGCTTCGGCGCCCTGGCCGCGAGCAGCTCGACGACCTCGTTCACGTACCGCCACGCCGTGGTCCTGCCGACCCCGAACCCGGCGGCCAGCTCGTCGAACGTCTCCCCTTTGCGCAGGAGGCGAGCACGAGCAGGGCTTCCTGGCCCGCATTCAGCTTCCGCCACCGCGACCCGATCGCCTTCAGGTGCCGGCGGACCACCCCGGCGGCGAAGTTGAGGGTCCTGGATGACAGCGGCAGCGCGGCACGGTAAAACAGCATGAAGAAGCCCCTGGTGACGGCGATGAGATGTGGTAATCCCTCGCTTACCAGGGGCTTCGCCGTTCCCGCAGCCACGTGACCCAGCCACGGCCGGTCCGTCGCGACAACGTTATCAATCACCCAGAGTCAATACCTGATTACGATCAAGTTGGAAAAGGCTCACTTACTCCTCAGCACGAGCTGCTGCCGCGCTCCTATACGACCGGCCGCTTACCAGATCGCCTCAGAGCTATCCCGTGCTTCGCTCTTCCCCAGAACTGCAACCAGAATAGGACCGCGGATTTCTGGCACCGCTTGGGACCTTCCGCTTCCACAGCGGGGCGTAAGGAGGTCGACAGCATCTGATTCGTAGAGTGTGTCACCGGCTGTCAGGACCTGAGACTTACCAGGTGAGTAGCCAGGATGGTTGTCATTGGCTCGCATCATTTTCCGCTGTCGCGCAGTGTTGTAAGGCCAAAATCAGGCCACCTCGTCGCCGCCGTGCTCGACAGCGTGGCGATGCGGCCAGAATCTGGCCAGCGCGGCCCGTCGTCTGACATGTGTCCTTCGCGGTGTGAGATCCTTGAGCTCCCCCTTTAGGTCACGTCGCCAAATCACCCCTGCTGCATCGCGAAAAGTCACATCTGCGATTGGCGTGGCCTCTGGCGGCACGATGAACGACGGCTCACCTCTCGTGACGTCTCGCCCGGGCATTAGCACAGGCACGGGGTCCCCTTTCTTTCCTTCTGGAAGGGGAAAATCGACCCAATACCACGTGAACGTGACGTCGAACACTGGCTGATCGCTGGTGTTTGTACAGGTTGCCTCAACGACTTTGTTGATCTCTGTCTCCCCGTCACCGCCCTCCGGCCCAGCGGTGAAGCTCTGCTTACCCGTTTTCGTGAGGAATATGTGGCTGGCTTGGGCGCGGCGGCGCTCGTAGGTGTCGCGCTCGGCCTGGTCTTGCAACAGCTCTACTTCCGCGGACTGCTTGCGGAAAGCCAGCCAGGCGAAGAGCGCGGTGAGCACGGCAAAGAACGCCAGTGCAACAGTCGCGAACGCAAGGACTTCAGTTGAGGCATCCATCGACACAGCTGGAGCTTACGACGCCGGAACACCTTGGGGTAGTGGCTGATCATCTTGATGCGAACTGTCGGCGGGTCCCTGCCTGAAGTCCAGCGTGGACCGCATGGTGAGGGTGGCCAATGTCAGTGGTCGTCGGGGTGGGTTGCTCTGCCTTACTGCTCTACGACGATCAGCTTGGGAACTGGCCTGTCATACCCGGTCGACCTCAGCAACCCGGATCAATGGGCCTAAACTAGTACACGTGATTGACCGAGGGATACCGCCTCTGCTCGTCCTATCGGGCACGCAGCGGGCACGCTGCCTTAAGGCCGGAGAGCTATGACCCTGTGCTTGCAAAGTACGTTCAGGCTGTCGGTTACCGTCACTGGCCTGGGCCTGGCCCTCTTCCTCTGTCGGCTCTGGACGACTGACTCCCGGCCTCGTTGTGGGTCAGGCGCAATGGCCAGGGTGGCTGCTGGCGGTGGCGATATTTGTGGACACAGAGACCAGAATCATCAGTGCGGAAGAGACTTGGACACGCAGATTTTTGGTCATGCGATCATCTCCCTTCTTGGGTGGCTGGATGACTCCTATTACAATCTGTGAAATTGTCGCCACCGCCAGCAGCGCTCCGACCGCCACCATGCCGGCGTCTGCGAGCATCCTAGCGGAACAGACGCGGCCCACTGATCAACTGCTTAGAAGGTCATTTCACGCAGGGGGTCGACCTGCGCACTCCAGGTCGGAGGCCGTTCCACGTGTCCGCAGGAGCCCCCTGATGACCGTCGAACTCTGCTCGATCTGGCACATGCGTGGCACGGGGCACCTGACTGCAACTTGACAACTGAACAGTACGAGTTCCGGCGCACATGTGGAGCCATAATTAGTGGCAGCGATCGAGCCACCGTTGGGAGGGAGCTGCTATGGAGCGACCTGGAAAGGTCTATTACCTCTGCGGTAGCCACGATGATTCATATTGGGGCACGATAGAAATAAAACGGGCAAAGGCTGAACAAAATAAATAGATCACTAACGGCGCTAGAGAAGCTGTCTATTGTCATTGTGGCAGTTTGGCGACAAGGATCGTGGCCTATCTGCCTGTCGAGTTCGATAAGTTGCCCTGCCCGTCATGTCGGCAGGACGTTGAATATTACTATGCCGTTGAATGCCTCGACATGAGCGCATCTGGCGATCTCAGTGCGACTTTCGAATTCGTTGCATCGGTAACCTGCAAGCGTTGCGCTAAGAAATCTGTGTTTCGGCGCATAGCTGATAGCTTGCGAGAAATTAGCCGAGTAAAGATTGGCCCTACAGGTTTGGAGCTAGAGCTTGACCGCCAGTCGGCTTCGGATTAGTTGCCGTCTTAGATTCACTGCTAGGGAGATCGTCTCATGCGTCCGGGCGCCGAAGTGCTTACCCGCTGAGCCGCATGACCAGCTTGGAAGAACGGTCATGACCATCTCTGGCCTGAGCTGCGCTTACATGCATGCTGGTGGGGGAGCCGCGCATTGTCTCCGGTTGTCCCGGCTTACCCCTACAGGATCGCCTCTTCTGGCCCGTAGCTGGCCCGGCCAGCTCCGCATACACGGCTCTCTGCGACCACCGTTTCAGTGTCAACCTCGGCTTGACACTGCTGCTGCCATCGAGACCACCTGGTTGCAAAGTACGTTCACGTTGTCGGTTACCGTCGCTGGCCTGGGCTTGGACCTCTTTCCTGTCTGGCTCAATCGACCGTTGGCCGATCCCGTTGTGGTCAGGCGTAGTGGTCAAACTGGGCTGACCCATAAGGCGTTGCTCCGTCGCATTTTCAGGCTAGTGTCCTGAGTCGATGATGCGTTGGCAGTAGGCGGCGAGGGTTTCGAGGATTTCGTCGGCGGACTTGGTCCACACGAACGGCTTGGGGTCCTTGTTCCACTCGTTGATCCACTTGCGGATGTCGGTTTCGAGTTCGGTGACGCTGCGGTGCGCGGAGCGGCGCAGCTTGCGGTTGGTCAGCTCGGCGAACCAGCGTTCGTCGGGTAACCCCGGCGCGTTGCCGCGCCGGGGTCCCCTCAGAACCGGCCGTGCCCGTTTTCCGGGCAGCTCGGCTCAGGCAAGCCCTGATGGCTGCGGGCCGGGCAGAAGTGCCGGGCTGGTGCCGTTCCCGATGCGGTTGCGGCAGTAGGCGTGTATGAGGTGGTATGCGGCGCGTTCGTCCGGCGTGCCGAGGTCCGTCACGCTGGCGATCGCGTGCTTGCGGATCGCCTTGCGCGTGGCGGTGTGCCACTGCTGCCATTCCTCCGGGCTTTGCGGCTGGCGGTCGGCGTGCAGCAGCAGTCCCCGGCAGAGCGGGCACCGGCCGCGCTGGCGGCTCAGCAGGTGCCAGGTCGCCGGGTCCACCGGGAGGCGGTCGCGACGTCGCCGCTGCTGCCAGTACCCGGTGAGGGCGGGATCGTCGGGAGACGCCCGCCCGGCGACCATCCGGTGCCGGACGATTTTCGTCCAGGCGAACTTGCGCAGGTAGAAGCCGGTCTCCCGGCTGCCGAGCACCCACTTGTCCTGCCTGGCCGGGTTGAACATGCCGAAGTACCGGGCGATGATCCAGCGCCTTGGCTTGTTCGGGTGGGAGTACCTGGCCCACTTCCAGGCCAGCCTCCACAGGTGGGCGTCCAGCGCGCCGAAGGCGTGCTTGGACACCCCGATCCGGTAGTAGGCGGCCCACCCGGTGATGATCGGGTTGAGCCGCGCGATGAGCGCGTCCGCGGTGGCCCCGCGCAGGGTTACTGCCTCCGCGGATAGCCGCTCCCGGATCCGCCGCATTGCCTCCTTGCTCGGCTTGGTCAGCAGCTTGCCGTTGGGATAGCGGCGGATGCTGAACCCGAGGAAGTCGAACCCCTGGCTGAGGTGGACGATCCTGGTCTTGGCCTCGTTGAAGGCGAGGCCCCTGGGTTCCAGCCACTCGGCGAGCCGTGCCCTGACCTGCTCGGCCTGCGCGCGGGACGCGCACAGGGCCGCCAGGTCGTCGGCGTATCTCACCAGGACCGGCGTGCCGGGAGCGGCACGCAGGGTGCTGCCCTCCCAGTACCGGACCCCGGCGGCCTGTTCCATGCCGTGCAGTGCCACGTTCATGAGCGCGGGGCTGATGACGCCGCCCTGGGGGGTTCCCTCCCTGGTCAGGGTGATCCGGCCGTCCTCCAGCACGCCTGCCCTCAGCCACTGCCGGACGAGTTCCCTGGCCGGGAACGTCCCCAGCGACCGGAGGATGTGCTGATGGCTGAGCCGGTCGAACGCCGCCTCCAGATCGGCGTCGAGCACCCACAGCCTGCGGGCATCCTGGCGGGATGCCGTGGTGTGGATGGCCACGATCGCGTCATGGCAGCCCCGGCCGGGCCGGAATCCGTAGGATCTCGGCTCGAACCGGGCCTCCCACTCGGGCTCCAGCGCGTTCAGCGCCAGGGCCTGAAGCGCCCTGTCGGCGATCACGGGAATCCCGAGCCCGCGACGGCGCCCGTTGCTCTTGGGCACATACACCCGCCTGACGGGCAGGGGCCTCCATCCGGCCGCGCCACGCTGGAGCCAGGCGGCCATGTCGGCCTTCTCCCGGCCTGCCAGCACGATGCGCCCGTCGACCCCGGCCGTCCTGCGGCCAGCGTTGACCTCCGTTACCCGCCGCACGCTCACCAGAGCGCTGCTGCGGGAGCGGAGCATCAGCTTCTGCAAGCTGCGGACCTTAGCAAGGTCCCCGGCCTGTGATGCCGCGAAGATCCGCCGTCTCAGACGCCGTACGTGTTCTTCGGCCTGGCCCCAGTCCACAGTGTCCCAGTCCAGGCCATCGTCCTCAGGTCCGTTCACCAGATCGGCGTCCAACTTGTCCCTCGGTTCGGGCGTCCTGACATCTTCTCTCCGCGGGCTCACCAGACCCGCGTCAGCGCTCTTTCGAGCCGGGCAGCAGCCCTATCCGGCCAGTTATGCGGGAACCGCTGGCGGAGGAGCCAGCACCCGGTTTCCGGTTTCCTGCTGCCTTTCGGCCGCCGGCATTCGCTTCTCGGGTCTTCCTGCGCCCGCTGGGGAATTCAGCTTCCCTCACGGTCGGCCTGCCGGCAGGTATCCCGCCGGACCCCATCGGGGTTGTCACGTTCCGCATGCGATAGATGCGGCCGGGGTGGGCGTCCTCTGAACCCCGGGGACGGTGGTGCGCTCCCGGCCAGCCAAGTTCGCCCGGCCGGCACCCGCCGCCTTCCAGCGGCCGGCCCCTGTTCTCCCGCCTCCTGCGACCCACCGGCGAAAGTGCTAATGACGAGGCGTCATCGAGGATTCACTTGCGTTCACCCGTCCGGCCTTCCCCAGCCTGTGGCCCCCGGATGGAACGGGAGCCCTTGGGCACTTCCCCGGGCTTCGCACCCCACGGTCACCCATGACGCAGGCCGGGGCAGGGACGGTCCTTGCGCACTGGACCAGGTATTACGCCGTTGACATCAGTCAACCTCCTTCGACGAATACCGCTATCTACATGCGACTTCGTGTCGCACGACGAGGTTCATCCAGCTGGAGCTGGTCGGGGTGAAGTGCAGGTGGAACCGCGGGTGCTTCAGCAGCCACTGGTGGATCGCGGGCGTCTTGTGGGTGGCGTAGTTGTCCAGCACCAGGTGCAGTTCCAGGCCGTTGGGGACGGCGGTGTCGATGAGCTTGAGGAAGCGCAGGAACTCCTGGTGGCGGTGGCGGCGGTAGGGCTGGGCGATCACCGAGCCGCTGGCCAGGTCAAGCGCGGCGAACAGGCTGGTCGTGCCGTTGCGCACGTAGTCGTGCGTCATCCGGGCCGGGGTCGTCGGCAGCATCGGCAGGCACGGCGCGGTCCGGTCCAGGGCCTGGATCTGCGACTTCTCGTCCACGCACAGGACCAGGGCATTCTCCGGCGGCGACATGTAAAGGCCGACGACGTCGCGGACCTTGCCGATGAACTCCGGGTCGGTGCTCAGCTTCCAGGTCTCCACGACGTGCGGCTTGAGGCCGAACGCCCGCCAGATCCGCGAGACCGACGACTGCGACAGGCCGGTCTCGGCGGCCATCGACCGGGTCGACCAGTGGCTGTCCTGCCCGCGGCCCTTCTCCGTCAGCGTCCGCGTGACCAGCACCTCGACCTGCTCGTCGGTGATCTTCCGCGCTGCCCCGGGCCGCGGCGCGTCGCCGAGGCCGTCCAGCCGGCGCTCCACGAACCGGACCCGCCACTTGCGGACCGACTCCCGCGACAGCCCGGTCCTGGCGGCGACCCGGGTCAGCGGCGCCACCCCGCCCTCCTCCGCGCAGGCCAGGATCACCCGGGCCCGCCCGGCCAGCGACTGCGACGCCGTCCGCTTGCGCGACAAGGCCTCCAGCGACGCGCTCAGCATCAGACAGAACCAGCGGAATCAGCTTCGGGCTCGGCACAAGCCAAGCCTACAACCTGCAAAGTCTTCAATGACTCGGGACACTAGCGCCAATTGGATGCATGTTGCAGCGAGCGCAAGTAGCGAGCCTATAAAGATTATGAACCAGACAGTTGTCAGCCGAGCTACTTGCAAGATACGCGCAGCTTCTTTCCCACCTTCTTCTACGCCTTGCAGTTTAATCATTCTTCGCGGCATTTGCAGTATTGCAATAATGATCAATGCGAGCACGACAGCGGGCAAAAGAAGTCCAGCGTGAACGTGATTTTTCCTCGTCTCCGAAAGATTAATGTAGAACCACTTACGTAGCTCTTGCTTTGCCGCCTTAGAAGCGACCTGGCGCAGGTCTCGATACTCGATCAAGTTAGCTTGGGCCTGCGCGCCAGTCCCGATAGTCAATAGAAATGCTGCTAGGGTGGAAGCCCAGTCTGCTGTCAGCTGCCATGTCATGGTTACATTGAACTACGGGTCACGACGCACCGCATGGGCTGATTTTGTGTTTGCCCTAGCCTCGTCACTGAGACCGCGAGTCTGCCACGTCCAACTGATAGGTGCCAATGGGTTTGCCGGGCAAGATCACTGCTCAAGGGTCTGCGGTGCGGAGCACCGACGCGCCGGAGGCGCGCCCTTGACTGTGATCTTGAACGGTAAAAGAATCCTCGGCACCGTTGGACGGGCCACCCGCACGATCACACTTAGCGCGGTGTCGGAGACCGCGTAACGGCGAGCAACCACATACTCAGGCAAGCGGGGCCAGTCGCCCGGCGTCGGTGGCGCGCCCAGAGCGCTCCCGCGCGGCAGGGCGCGACAGACCGACGCCCCGGGCGCGGAACAGACCCCCGTCATTCCCCGCTGAGGACCAGGTGGTCAAGCTCGCACTCCCTCACGCATTCCTCTCCGGCACTTCGCGTCTTCAGCTCTCGATCTATTTGCGCGGGCTCGGCCCGCGCATGGCGTGCCGAAGGCGCGCCCTTGAAAATACTCATAGAAAGTCGTCACAACCCAAGACGCATAGTGAGACTTCAGGAGACTCGAAACCCGTGACCCTCTGGTTGCAAAAAAGAAGTCGCACCGAATCAACGTTTGAAAACTTTATTCTGAGCACTAGCCATGTGTCCGCCAGAGTCCGCCGGTGTCCGCCGATTTCCGCCCAGTGTTGCGGTACTTTTCTGCTGTACTGCGGGCACTCCATACACAGCCCGGGATTGACAGCGACACCCCAGCAACGATTGGGGCGTGACCGACGAGCCGGTGAGGGTCGACTTCATAAGCTCGTCGACTCACTAGGCACACACTGAGCCGTTTCCAACCTGGTTATGCCTCGCGTAGCTGCAGTACGTGAATGGCCTTGGCGAGTTTCCCGGCGCGCCAGGGGCAGCAGCGGAGCTTGCGGAGGATCCTCCACGTCTTGAGCTGGGCATTCGCACGCTCGCCGGGCGCGCGGAGTTTCGCGTGTGCGCGGTTGGCTGCTTTCTGCGGTTCGGGTTTGTTCCGGCCCTTGTACGGGACTTTTGCCCAGGTACTCCCTTGGTAGCCCTTGTCCGCGAGGGTGACCAGGCCGGCTTTCTCCAGTTCGTCGAGCACGCCCCAGATCCACTCGGCCTTCTTGTCGTGCACCGAGCCGGGCAGCGCCCCGGACACCCACAGGATGTCCCCGTCCGGACTGGCGATGACCTGCAGGTTCATCCCGTGCATCTTGTGCTTGCCCGAGTAGAAAGGCCGGTCCGCGGCGAGACGGTCAATTGCGATAAGCGTGCCGTCGAGGATGACGTAGGCATGACCTGCCCTTTTAGCATCGCGGACTGCCTGCCGGAGTTTCGGCGCCCTGGCCGCGAGGAGCTCCACGACCTCGTTCACGTACCGCCAAGCCGTGGTCCTGCCGATCCCGAACCCGGCCGCGAGGTCGGCGAACGTCTCGCCCTTGCGCAGGTAGGCGAGCACGAGCAGCGCCTGCTGCCCCGGGTTCAGCTTCCGCCACCGCGACCCGAGCGCCTTCAGGTGCCGGCGGACGATCCCGGCCACGAAGTTAAGGGTCTTACGGGACAACGGCAGCGCAGCACGGTAGAAAAGCACGGAAGCCCCTGGTAGTCGAAGTGAAGCAAGTTTTGGTCGACTAGCTCACTTACCGGGGGCTTCCTCATGCCCGGCAGCGACACGCCGCGCCTACGCCAGATCGTGACGAACCCATTACACCCAGGATGGAATCAGCTCACTGGCCGTGCCAATAATATCCCGGTATGGACCCTACGGTAGCGGCAGCGTTGATCGGTGCAGCGGCAGCCATCGTCGGAGTGGGGGGCACGGTAGCCGGGGCGATCACAGGCGCCCGGAACACCCGCCAGGCGAACCAGGCGACCATCGACGCAGCGCACAGAGATACCCAACTGACACTCGACGCGGCGAGTCGGGACACTCAGCGGACTCTGTTGACAACACTCGAAGCGCAATTCGCCGACCGCTACAGCAGAGCCCTGGACCAGGTCGGCTCGATGAACTCCGACGTGCGTATCGGCGGGATTTACGCCCTGGAATCCCTCGCGCTGGACTCCTCGCGGCACCACCCGACCGTGATGGAAGTCCTTACCACCTTCATCCGCGAGCATTCCCGCACGCCGGCAGACGGCACCAGGCCTGAACGATGGCCGCTTCCCGAGGTTCAGGCTGCTCTCACTGTCGTCGGTCGCCGCGTCACGGAACATGACATCCGCCGAGTGGACCTCTTGGGCGCGGACCTCGCTAACGCGAACCTCAGCGACGCGAAGCTCGCCGACGCGGTCCTCTTGCTCGCGAACCTCACCTCCGCGAACCTGTTTCTGGCAGACCTCACCTCCGCGAACCTGTTTTTGGTAGACCTCACCGAGGCGAAACTCATCTCCGCCAAACTTGCCGGTGCGAACCTCAGCCAAGCGAACCTCAGCGGCGCAGATCTCAGCGGCGCCGATCTCAAGGGCGCCAATCTGAGCGGAGCGAATCTGAGCGGAGTGGATCTGACCCAAGCTGACCTCGCCGACACGCACTGGCCCACTAACGCCAGCATTCCAACGGGCTGGACGTCCGACGATGATCCGGAGTCGGCAGACGGCACCGTCCGCCTCAGACTCGTGAACGCCTCCCCGAGTTCGGCAGGCGAGAGAAGACCGTTACATACCCTCGCACCCGGAGGCCGTTCGATGTGACCTGCCAAACTGTGCCGGCTGGCCATGTGTCGGCTGGCCACGATTAGCCGTCGCGCCGGGCGGTTGAACCTGCTGTACTTGGCGCGAAAGAGGCCGGTTACCCTCGGGTAACCGGCCTGACTTGGCTCACGTTCGCAGGTTCGCGGGAGGCGCGTCGCGCTGACCTGCAGGTTCCCCGGTTTTCGTAAGCGGATTTGCGCACTAACCCCGGCTCTCGTCCTGGCGTGCTGTTTTGCCTGATGGGGGTGTTCCGGCCCTGGTCAGGAGCGTGCGAAAGGGGCTGGTTCCCGGTGAGCCCCGGCGGGCTGCCGTCTCGCCCGCGCGGCTGTGCGCGGGACCGTAGGGTGGGCGGGTGCCGTATGTGCGGACGGTGAAGACGAAGTCGGGCGCGACCGCGGTGCAGATCGTGTGGTCGTCCCGGCGCGGCTCGCGAAGCATCGAGCACATCGGGTCTGCGCACGACGACGTCGAGCTGGAGGCGCTGAAGGCCGCCGCCGCCCGGCGGATCGCAGCCGGGCAGCTGGAGCTGGACCTCGGACTGGAGACGGCGGGGCCGGCCGGGCCGCTGCCGATCACGTCCTCGCGGATGGGTCACCTGCTGGACGCGCTCGACTGCGGCTACCGGGTCCTGGGCCTGGAGGACGCGGCCGGCGGCGACGAGGTGTTCCGGCAGCTGGTGCTGGCGCGGATCATCGAGCCGGCCAGCAAGCTCGACTCGCTGCGGGTGCTGGAGGAGGCCGGGGTGGCGCCGCCGTCGTACGCGACGGTCAAGCGGCGGCTGCCGGCCTACGCCAAGGAGGCCTGGCGGCGGCGGCTCTCGGCGGCATGCGCCGCGCACGCCCGCCTGGGGCCTGCCAGCCTGGTCCTCTACGACGTGTCCACGCTCTACTTCGAGACCGACCGGGGCGACGGGTTCCGCGAGTCCGGGTTCTCCAAGGAACGGCGCCTGGAGCCGCAGATCACGATCGGCCTGCTGGCCGACCAGGCCGGGTTCCCGCTGATGGTCTCCGCGTTCGAGGGGAACCGGGCCGAGACGAAGACGATGCTGCCGGTCATCGAGGCGTTCATGGCCGCCCACCAGCTCCCCGACGTCACGGTCGTCGCGGACGCGGGGATGATCTCCGACGCGAACATGAAGGCCATCGAGGCGGCGGGCCTGTCGTTCATCCTGGGCATGAAGGTGCCCGACGTCCCCTACGTGGTGGACGCCTGGCGGCGCGAGCATCCCGGCGAGGAGATCCCCGACGGGCACGTCTTCGCCCAGCCATGGCCCGCCGGGCCGAAGGACAAGCGCCGCGACCAGGTCATCTACTACACCTACAAGGCCGACCGGGCCAGACGGACGCTGCACGGCATCGACGAGCAGGTCGCCAAGGCCGCCAAGGCCGTCGCCGGGCTGGCCCCGGTCAAGCGGAACAGGTTCATCCAACTCGAGGGAGCGGTCAAGAGCGTCAACCGCGACCTTGAGGACAAAGCCCGGACGCTAGCCGGGATCAAGGGCTACAAGACCAACCTCGCCGCCACCCCGGACGGCGAGCCCGTCACCCCGGACTTCGTGATCGGGTCATACCACCGGCTCTTCGAGATAGAAAAATCGTTCAGGATGTCGAAGTCGGACCTGCAGGCCAGGCCGATCTACCACCGCAAGCGCGACTCCATCGAGGCCCACCTGACGATCGTGTTCGCCGCGCTCGCCGTCGGCCGCTGGACCGAGGCGCAAACGGGCTGGTCGATCAGGAAGTTCGTCAAGACCGCACGACGCTACCGCGAGATCGAGATCAAAGCCGGACAGCACGTCATCACCGCCGCCGACCCGCTCCCCGACGACCTCCGCCAAGCCCTCGACGCCATCAACCACGCCAGCTGACCTGCGCACTAAATTGAGCCAACTCAGGTTACATACCCTCGCACCCGGAGGCCGTTCGATGTGACCTGCCAAACTGTGCCGGCTGGCCATGTGTCGGCTGGCCACGATTAGCCGTCGCGCCGGGCGGTTGAACCTGCTGTACTTGGCGCGAAAGAGGCCGGTTACCCTCGGGTAACCGGCCTGTGACCTGGGCGCGCTCGGAGGGACTCGAACCCCCAACCTTTTGATCCGTAGTCAAATGCTCTATCCGTTGAGCTACGAGCGCAGGCGCGTAGCACAGTCTACGACACTCCAGCCACCGCGCGCGCCCAGCCTGAGCGAACGGGGGGCAGGGCTGTCCCCGGCCCCGGGGTCGCCGGGACCGGGGACAGCCCCACCTAATCGGGTGCCTTCTTGGCGGCCGCCGTTAACGGATCTCGACGAGGACCAGGTTGTAGGGGTCCGCCGTTGGTGCGGTGTCCTTGATGGTCACCGTGGTGCCCGTCGGCCACCGCTATGGCGGCGGCCGCGGGTCTAAGAATTCCCCGAAATCTCCAGTTCCCTCCATTTGGGAATGATTCGTTGAATATGCACGGTCCGTCCGATTACTTGAAGTCTTGGGCCCCGTGAAACGCCGAATGGCCAGGCGAGCATATCGAGGAACTTCGATCCTGTGCTGAACGATCGATGATAAGCCGCCACCCGTGTCGCTCAAGCCATTAGATTCATTGGGTGTTAAAAATAGACGGCCGCGTTCGTTATGTATAAATACCGTTAAATTGGCTGCCCACCCAGCCGGCGCACGCCGGCAACCTTGCCGGCCCGGCTCGCGTAGTAGCTAAGCGAACCGGGCGTGCCGGGCGTAGGAGTGGCATGGGTCAGAGTCAGCTGGAGTTCGAGGCGTTCTACGCAGCCGCCAAGGATGACTGCCTGCGCACGGTCTTCGCGTGTATCGGAGACCTGCACCGGGCCGAGGATCTGGTCGCTGAGGCATTCGCCAGGGCGTGGGCGTCGTGGGGCCGGGTCGCACATCATCCGGCGCCGCGGGCCTGGATCGTGCGCACCGCACTGAACCAGGGCGTTTCCGTGTGGCGGCGGCGGCGCCGAGAGCTGCCGCTGGCAGACCTGACCGGCTGGGAGCCGGCCGTCGACGCCGCGCAACAGGGGATCGAGTGGGACCTGAACGCGGCGGTGCTGGCACTTCCACCACGGCAACGGCAAGTTGTGGCACTGCGCGTCTTCCTCGATCTGGACACCGCGACGACGGCACGGACCCTCGGGATCGCCCAGGGGACCGTCCGTGCGCTGCTTTCCCAGGCCATGGCCGCCTTGCGAACCGCAATCGACACCCCGGGACAAAGGGAGAGATCACGATGAACGACGAGGCCTTGCGCGAGGCGATCCGCGGTTCCTTCGATAACGTGCGGATGCGGGTTCCCGCGAGCACGCTCGCGGCGCGCGGTGACAGGTTCCGCGCTCGCCGGAGGATGGTCGCCGCGGGCGCGACCGCGGTGACCGCAGCCGCCGCCGCGGCGGTCGCGGTAACGATGGCCGCCCCGGCGGCCGCGCCGCACACCCCGGCAGCCGCGACGGCCGGCTCGTCCCCGCGGGCGACGGCGAAGACCCCGTCCAGGCCATCGCGGGCAACGCTGGCGGCGTGGACCGTTACCAAGATGAACAACGGCACGCTGAAGATCACCATTCATCAGCTGCAGGATCCGTCGGGCCTGCAGGCGACGCTGCGGGCCGACGGCGCCCGGGTCGTGGTCACCGACTCGCTCGGCGCGCCGGCCGGGTGCGACGAGTGGAAGGGCGGCGACTACCGGATGGGCGGCGACGTGGTCCGGTCGGCGAACAAGACTGGGCTGCCGTCACCGGACGGGCTCGAGTTGTTTGTGCGCCCATCTGACATCCCGTCCGGCGCCGCGCTCTGGATAGGCATCGACGGTAAGCAGGTGCCGGGACCGACCGCATTCGGCTATGTCACGGCGACGACAGTCTGCCTGCGGAACTAGAGCAGCAAATAGGGCGGTGATTACGGAACTTTGGCTTACAACGGAAGATTTCTCCCCGTGCCGGGAGAAAAGTTCCGCCAGGATCCAATGTTCCGTGATCATGCGCCCTAAATTCGCGAAGGCGCCGATCGTCGCGTTGGCGGCCAGGTCCGCCGCCTTTCCCAGGCCGGGCGCGCCCGTCGTCCCGCCGAGCGCCCCGGTCGACAGCGCGCCCGTCGCGCAGCCGAGCGCGGCGGCCTCGGGCAGCGGCAGCCCCCGCAGCAGCCCGGCGATCAGCCCGGCGTTGAAGCAGTCGCCCGCGCCGGTCGTGTCCACCGGCGTCACCGGCGGGAGGCACACCCGTTGCAGCGAAGAAGGATCGACGCCGACGAGCACGCCGCGCGCGCCAAGCTTCACCGCCACCTTGGGCCCGAGCGCCAGCAAACTGAGCGCCGCCGACGAGACAGAAGAACAGGAACTCAGCGCGAGCGCCTCCGCCTCGTTCGGCAGCAGCAGGTCAGCCTGCGCGATCGCCGCGGACAGCCGCTCGTCGCGCCACCGTTCCGCTGGGTCCCAGTTGGTGTCGAGCGACGTGGTCGCGCCCGCCGCGCGGGCGTCGGACAAGACGGCGGCGAGCCCGGGACCGAGTGAGTCCGCGAGCAGGAAGTAGGAACTCACGTGCACGTGCCGGCACCGGTTGAGCAGACCGGCGGGGATGTCGGCAGCGGTCAGCGTGTCCATCGCGCCGAGCGCGGTCAGGATGGCGCGGTCGCCGCCCCGCGACAGCGCCACTGTCATGCCGGTGGCCATGCCCTCGCGGACGACCACGGCGGAAACGTCGACGCCCTCCCTGGCCAGCGCGTCGAGCATGAAGGTGCCCGCCGCGTCGGGCCCGACGGCCGCGACGAGCGCGACCCGCAGGCCTAGCCTGACGGCGGCGACGGCGGTGATCGAGGCGGACCCGCCGATCTCCAGGGACATCCTCTCGACCAGCTTCTCCTGCTGCCCGAACGCGGGCGTCACGTCCGAGCCGAGCACGAGCACGTCGGGATTGCAGTCGCCGATCACGACCAAGTCGAAGTCACGCGACGACAACGTCGATCCCCGCTGCCTTGAGCACGTTCAGGTCCTCGTCGGCGATCCCAGCGTCGGTGACCAGGGCGTCGACCTCGCCGGGGCCGCAGATCCGTGCGAACGCGCGCCGTCCCACCTTGGAGCTGTCGGCGACGATGATGACCTTGCCGGCCTGACGGCCCATCAGCCGGTTGATGTTCGCCTCTCCCTCGTGGTGCGCGGTTGCCCCGGCCACCGCGTCGATTCCGTCCACGCCGAGGAACGCGATGTCGAGCGTGACCTGCTCGAGCACGCCAGTGGCAAGCGGCCCGGTCAGCTCGTAGGACTGCGGCCGCGCCACGCCGCCGGTGGCCACGATCTTGATGTGCTGCCTGACGGCCAGCTCGGTCGCGATGTTCAGCGCGTTGGTGACCACGGTGATGGCCGGCGTCGGGGTACCGGAAGACAGGTCGGAGCGGGTCGCCAGGGCGCGAGCCACCTCGGTGGTCGTGGTGCCGCCGTTGAGTCCGACCACCTGCCCGGGCCGGACCATGCCGGCCGCGAGTTCCCCGATGCGCTGCTTCTCGGATGGATGCCGCTCCGACTTGTAGCGCAGCGGCAGGTCGTAGTTGACCCCCTGGGCGACGGCCCCGCCCCGGATCCTGGTGAGCATCTGCTGGGCAGCCAGCTCATCGAAGTCCCTGCGGACGGTGGCCGCGGAGACGTTCAGCGCGGCCGCCGCCTCCTCCACCTGAAGCTGGCCCGCCGTGGCAAGCAGCTCCAGCAGGTCATTCCACCGGCGATAACGGCTCACCAGCGCCTCCTGCCCGCGCACCCGTGTTGCCTGCCGGCTCGCGCACGCCGGCAGCAGCTGAATTATTTACCGTCCCAAGCAAGCGGAGCAGCCTGGTTACTTCCGCGGCGACCGCGTCGCGTCCCGCCGCACCGTACTTCCTAGGATCTGACGCCGCGGGCTCTGCCGACAAGAAAAGCCGCACCGCGGCGGTGAACATCTTGTTCAGCTGGGTCGCGATGTTGATCTTGGTCATCCCCGCGCTGACGGCCGCGGCCAGCACCGGGTCGGGGACGCCGGACGAGCCGTGCAGCACCAGCGGGACGTCGACCGCTTCGCGCAGCCGCGCGATAAGGGAAAGGTCGAGCACCGCGTCGCGGGTCGCCATGGCGTGTGAGCTGCCGACGGCGACCGCCAGCGCGTCCACCCCGGTCGCCGCGACGTACTGCGCCGCTTCGCCAGGATCGGTACGGGCGAGCGGCGAGTGCACTCCGTCCTTGCCGCCGATCTCGCCGAGTTCCGCCTCGACCCAGATGCCGCGCCGGTGACACGAACTGGCGACCTCGGCCGTGGCGCGGACGTTCTCCGCGTAAGGGAGCCGGGACGCGTCGAACATGACCGAGCCGATGCCGATCTCGGCCGCCGCCTCAACAAGCGCCACGTCGGCGGCGTGGTCGAGGTGCACGGCGGCGGGCACCGCGGCGCCGCGAGCGATGGCCAGGCACGCCGAGGCGATCGGGGCGAGCCCGCGGTGGTAGGCGACGCAGTTCTCGCTGATCTGCAGCACCACCGGGGCGGCCGCGGCCTCGGCGCCCGCGACGATCGCCTCCGCGTGCTCGATGCCGATGACGTTGAACGCGCCGACCCCGCGGCCCGCGGCGCGCGCAGGACCGATGATGTCGTCCATCGCGGCAAGCGCCATCAGCGGTCTCCGTCCAGCAACGCGCCAACAGCCCGCTCGCCCGCCGGGTAATCGGGCACCGCGTACCTGTCCACCGTCACCAAATCCACCCCGTTCTCGTAGTGCGCGTGACTGAACTCCCCGGCCACCGGCGCGGCGACGGCCGCCGCGCCAAGGGCGGCGGCATGCGCGAGACGCGCGGGCCATGGCTGGCCGAGCAGCAGTCCGCGCGCCACGCCCGCGGTCGCCGCGTCGCCCGCGCCCGTCGCATTGCCGCCAACCACGGCTGGCGGGTGCGCCAGCCAGCAGCCCTCATCCGTCACGGCGAGCAGGCCGTCGCGGCCGAGGGAGACCACGACCGACCGCGCGCCTGCGTCCCGCAGCCCGGCTGCGGCCGACGTCACCGCGGAAAGGTCCGGCGCGCCGTCGGCCGTGCGCAGTGACGTCCCCGCCAGCGCCGCGAGCTCGTCGATGTTCGGCTTGACGATGGCCGGGCCGGCGGCCACCCCGGCGCGCAGCGGGTCGCCCGAGGTGTCGAGCACCGCGGGCACGCCAGCCGCGGCGGCCGCCGCGATCAGCTCGGCATAGGCGGCAGATGACAGCCCGGGCGGCAGGCTGCCGGACAGCACGACAACCGAGGCGCCCGCCAGCGCCGCGTCGTAATCGGCGCGGAACCGCTTGAACTCGGCGGCGCTGACCTGCGGGCCCGGCTCGTTGAACAGCGCGACGGCGCCACCGCCGTCGACCACCGTGAAGGTGCGCCTGGTCTCACCGCCGGCCGGCGCGAACGCCGCGGGCACGCCGAGCCGGCGCAGCCCCGCCCCAACCGCGTTACCGGTGGTGCCGCCGACCAGACCGGTCAACAAGACATCGATACCGAACGAGTGCAGGTTTCTCGCGACGTTCGTCCCCTTGCCACCGGGGCGGGCATACACGGCGGTCGGCCGGTTCACTCCCGCCCAGTCCACGCTCTCCACATGGTGGGTGATGTCGAGCGCGGGATTGAGGCAGACGACAAGGATCATGATGTCCGGCCCGGCTCCGCGGCCGCGAGGATCACCGAACGGGTCAGGTTCCGCGGCCGGTCCGGGTCGAGGCCCGCCGCCCGCGCCTTCGCGAGGGCGACCAGGTGCACCCGGACAAGCGCGGCCATCGGGTCCTCGTCGGCCCCCCAGGCGAGTCCGCCGGCCAGCGTGATGTCGTCGGCGAGACCCGCGGGCGGCTGACCGAACAGCCAGACGACGCTGCCCTCGCCGGTCACCGCCGCCGGGCCGTGCCGGTACTCCATGGCGGGATAGGACTCGGTCCACATCCCCGCCGCCTCGCGCAGCTTCAGCGCCGCCTCGTTGGCCAGGCCGTAGGTCCAGCCGGTGCCGAGGAAGGTGAACTGGCGTGCGGCGAGCAGCTCGGCGGGGAGCGGCTCGGCGAGCACCCGCTCGGCTGCCCGTGCCGACGGCTCGATGTCGACGCCGAGGTGCGCGCGGAGGAAGGCCAGTTCGGTGGTCGCGAACCGGGTCTGCACGACCGACTCTTCGTCGGCGAAGGCGAGCTCGATCACCTCGTCCACGGCGAGGCCTACCGGGGTCTGCGCATCGGTGGTGATCGCGACGGTGGGACTGGCACCACGCACCCGTTCGGCTGCTTCCTTGATTTCCGTGGTGGTGCCAGACCTGGAAAGGAACAGCGTGCGGTCGTAGCGCCGGCCGAGCGGCATCTCCGAGGCGGTAAACGCGTCGGTTTCCCCCTGACCTGATTCCTCCCTGGCCGCCGCGTAGGACTGCGCGATGAACCACGAGGTGCCGCAGCCGACGACCGCGACACGCTCACCGCGAGCGGGCAGCAGTCCCGCCACGTCCCCGGCCAGTCCGGCGGCGCGGCGCCAGCAGTCCGGCTGCGAGGCGATCTCCTGCTCCGTGCGAACGCCCGCCGCTGCCTGCTCCTGCGTCACTGAGGCCTCCTTGCCCATCACTGAATCGATCTCCTCTTGCTTGTGCGCATTTCCCCGTGCCTGTCTCGCCGCGTGGCTCACGTCCCGGCGAGCCCCGTCGCGGCGACTGACCTGATGAAGTACCGCTGGGCGACGAAGAAGACGACCAGCATGGGGATCAGGCTCATCACGTTGCCCGCCATCAGCAGAGGCCAGTTGGTGGCGTGCGCTCCCTGGAAGGTGGCCAGGCCAAGCGGCAGCGTCATCTGGTTGGTCGACGTGACGGCGATCAGCGGCCACAGGAAGTTGTTCCACGAGTCGAGGAACGTCAGCGCCGCCAGCGTGGCGAGCGGCGGTGTCGCAAGCGGCAGCACGATCCTGATCAGCACGGTGAGCCTGCTCGCCCCGTCCACCCGGGCCGACTCCTCGTACTCCAGCGGCAGGGTACGGAAGAACTGCCGCATGAAGAAGACACCGAAGGCGGTCGCCGCGTTGGGCAGGATCAGCGCGCCAATATGGTTGATGCCAACCCCGGCCAGGACGTGCACGCCCAGCCATTTGGTGATGACGAACCACGGAATCATCGTCACCTGGAACGGCACCATGAGCGTCGCCATGATCACCGCGAACAGGGCCGTGCGGCCGAGGAACCGGAACCGGGCGAAGGCGTACCCAGCCAGCGTGCAGAGCACCAGGTTGCAGAGCACCGTGACCACTGCCACGACGGCGCTGTTGAGCAGCCAGTGTACGAACGGCGCGCTTGACAGCGCGTCGGAGTAGTTGGCGAACCTGATCGTGTGCGGGATGAGGATCGGCGGGAAGTGCAGCGCCTCCGGCGAGGTCTCCACGGAGGTGATGAGCAGCCAGGCGAACGGGAAGAGAAGCGCCACCGAGGCCGGGATCAGCACCAGGTGCCAGGGACTGAACGGCAGCCGCCGCCTGCGCCTGGCAGCAGGGATGGCGCCGCTGGCCGCGGACAGGGTGTCGCCGCGCGCAGGCGCGGAGGTCGCGCTCATGACCGGTAGTACGTGAACCGCCGGCCAGCCCAGAACTGGATGACGGTGATCACGATGGTTATGAGGAACAGGAAGTAGGCGATGGCGGACGCGTAGCCGAAGTTGAAATTCTGGAAGGCCTGCTCGTACAGGTAGTAGACGAGGACGGTGGTTGCGTTCAGCGGGCCGCCCTGGGTACTGAGGTACACCTCGTCGAAGAGCTGCAGCGCGTTGATGGTGAGCCATACCGCGAGGAACAGCGAGGCCGGGCTGAGCAGCGGCAGCGTCACCTTGCGGAACGTCCGCCACGGGCCGCAGCCGTCGATCGCGGCCGCCTCAAGCAGCGTCTGCGGTACACCCTGGAGCGCGGCGAGGTAGACCACCACGGCGAAGCCGGTCCAGCCCCAGATGGTCATCACCGCGATCACGTACAGGGCCTCTGACGGTGAGTTGAGGAACTGCTGCTGCGGCAGGCCGACTTTGTCGAAGACGTAGTTCACGATTCCGTACGAGGGGTCGAACAGCCAGATGAAGACGATGGCCTCGCTGATCGTGGAGATCGCCATCGTCGCGTAGGCGGCGGTCCGGTAGAACGAGATGAAGCGGATCTTCCTGTTCATCGCGACGGCGAGGAACAGCCCGACGATCATGGTCCCCGGGACGAAGATCGCCGTGTAGATCAGCGTGTGCTGTATCGCCTGCGCCACGATCGGGTCGTGCACCATCTGCCGGTAGTTGCTCAGGCCAACGAACGGAGTCGACGACCCGAGCAGCGTGGACTTCTGAAACGAAGTCACCGCCGACCAGACGATCGGCACCGCGCCGAACAGCAGGATGAGCGCGACGCCCGGCGTCACGAACGCCCAGCCGTTGAACTGTTCGGAGTCAAGCGCCCTGCGCACCAGGCCGGCGCGCCCGGGCCGGCGCACGCCGGCCCGGGCAACCGAGTTAGCTGCCACGCTCAGCTCCCCGCCGCCAGGGCGGCGTTGACCTGGCTGGCCGCGGATGCCAGGGCTGCCTGCGGCGTGGCCTTCCCGAGCAGGACGGACACGACCATGTTGCCGAGAACTTTGGACACCTGCGGGTAGGTGGCGATCTGCGGGCGTGCCTGCTTAACGTTGCCAAGGTTGGAGATGAATGTGCTCACCCCGGGCAGCATCTTGTTCATCTGGGTGTCGAAGCCGGACGCGTCAGCCACCGACTGCCGGGTCGGCAGGTCACCGGTTGCCAGCGAGAAGGCCTTGACCTGGGCCGGGGCGGTGAGCCAGAGCAGGAACTGCTCGGCCGCGCTCACCTGGCCGCTCCCGTTGTTGAATACGACCCAGTTGTCAGGCCCTGAGATGGTCTGGTGGCCAGCGCTCGTGCCCGGGTAGGACGGCATGACCTGCACCCCGTAGTCCACGTTGGGGAACGAGCCCAGGTCCCACGGCCCGGTGACCAGCATCCCGATCTTGCCCGAGTTGAAGAGGTTGCCGTAGGCGGAGTCCGTCGGGTCCAGGTACATGGACTTGTCGGTGACGGCCATGGTCTGCAGCGTCTGAAGCGACTGGAGACCTGCCGCGGAGTTGAACGCCGCCTGCTTATTGTCGGCCGTCAGCAGGCTGCCGCCCGCCTCCCAGAGGAGTGACTCCCAGTGCCAGACGGTGTCCTCGGTGCCGGGGGTGACGTAGGCGGTGCCGTACTGCTTGACCGACGAGTCGGTGAGCTTCTGCGCGTCGTTGGCGAAGTCCTGCCAGGTCCAGTTCGCGGTGGGCAGCGCCAGGCCGGCCTTGGCGAACAGCTTCTTGTTGTAGACCACGGCCAGGTTGTCCACCAGCGCCGGGATGCCGATCACCTTGCCGTTGACGCTGGCCACGTCGCGCTCGCCGACGTAAAAGTCGTTCCAGTTGACGCCGGACTTCTGCACCACCTGAGTCAGGTTCACTACCTGGGGGATCTGGGCGACGTTGGGCGCCCACGAGCCGTAGAGGTAGGCGATGTCGGGCGGACTGCCGCCCTTCACCGCGGTCAGCACCTTCTGCAGCGTGTCGTCGTTGTTGACGAACAGCGTGTCTACCTTCTGCCCGGGATGCTGCGCCTCGTACTCGGAGACCAGGTGCGCGAACTCCTTGGCCTCCGTGTCGGTGTAGCCCTCCCAGATCTGGATCGTGCTGGAAGCGGACCCGGTCGATGACGACCCGCCGCCATTGGCGTCTGTACCGCAGCCCGCGACCGCTAGTGATGTCGCTGTCATCGCGGTGAGCACCCCTACCAGGGCTCCACGCCTTTTCCTTGCGCTGGTCATGTCGCACTCCGCTCGAAGATGCACTCACCGCTCACCAATTGAGCAGTATTGTGCAGGCAAACCAGGACAAGATGCAAGATCTTGCAAGAAAGTGGTCGCCATGGAACACTAATGAGCGTGATTAAGCTGGCCTTCATTGGCGCTGGAAGCGTCGAGTTCACCCGTAACGTGACCACCGACCTGTGCAGCTACCCCGAGTTCCGCGGTGGACTGCACTTCGTCCTCTACGACATCAGCGCCGAGCGGCTGGCGCACGCCGAACGGCTGGTGCGCAGGATATCCGCGCAGACCGGCGCGCAGGCCACGGTGACCACCACCCAGGACCGCCGCACCGCGCTCGCCGGGGCCACCTACGTGATCAACGAGGTGCAGGTCGGCGGGTACACGGCCACCCGCGCCGACTTCGACATCCCCGCCAAGTACGGGCTGCGCCAGACGATCGGTGACACCCTGGGCATCGGCGGGATCTTCCGCGGCCTGCGCACCATTCCCGTCGTGGTCGACCTGGCGCGGGACATGAATGAGGTGTGCCCGGACGCCTACCTGCTCAGCTACAGCAACCCGATGGCGATGCTGCCCTGGGCCGCGTACGAGGGCGCCGGGTTCGAGCGGGTATACGGTCTGTGCCACTCGGTCCGCGACACCCAGGCCTTCCTGACGCAGCTCGTGGGCGCCGACCCGGAGCGGGTGCGCTTCACCACCGCGGGGTTCAACCACCAGGCGTTCGTGCTCCGCTTCGAGCAGGACGGCGAGTCGCTGTATCCCAGGCTCGCCGAGGTCATCGCGTCTTCGCCCGAGCTGCAGCGGCGGGTCAGGGTCGAGATCTACCGCAGGTTCGGCTACTTCCCCACCGAGTCGAGCGAGCACTCGGCCGAGTACGTGCCGTGGTTCATGCACCACGACGACCAGATCGACCAGTTCCGCATCTTTGTCGGCGACTACCTGGAGCGCTCCGAGGAGAACCTGCGCGAGCTGGAGTCGCTGGAACGGCAGCTGGCCGGGGACGAGCCGCTTGAGCTCACGGTCGAGAACGAGCTCGCCTCGCAGTTCATCCACTCGCTTGAGACCGGGACCGAGCGCGAGCTGCACGTGAACATCCGCAACGGCGGCCTGATCTCCAGCCTGCCCGACGAGTGCTGCGTCGAGGTGCCGTGCCTTATCGGCGCGGGCGGGCCCAAGCCGGTGTCCGTCGGCGCGCTGCCGCCGCAGCTCGCCGCGCTCAACAGGACCTTCCTCAACGTGGTTGAGCTGACCGTGCGCGCCGCGCTCGACGGATCGCGTGATCACGTCTACCAGGCGGCGCTGCTCGACCCGAACACGGCCGCCACGCTCACCACCGCGCAGACGGTCGCCATGTGCGACGAGCTGCTCGACGCACACCGGCATCTGATGCCGCCGGCCTTGCGCGGCTGATCGCCATGGCCCGGCGCAGGACCGTACCCGTTACCCAGACTCGGACGCGGGCGACGCGTCCTACCCGGGCCGCCGCCATGGCGGCGCCCTGCCTGCTGGCGCTGTCCCTGGCGGCACTGGCCGCCGGGGTTTTCGCCCCGGCGTCGCTGGCCGCTCCCGCGCCTCCCCTGACAGTGGCGGCGCACGCCGCGGCGGGGAGCATCCCGGCTCCCGTGCACCGGGGCGCGCTGCGCATCAGCGGGCCGTTCCGCGACGGTGCGACCGTCGTGGCGGCCGGCCTGAGCTGGCGGGCCCCCGCGCTGCCGCACGGGCTGAAGCTAGTCAGCTTCGCGGTCGGGTACACCTGGCAGAGCTGCGCATCCGGCGGTAAGCAGTGCAGGACCGCGGCGGACTCCACCGCCACCCCCTTCGCCGCACGCGATTACGTCGTCGGGCACGCGGACACCGGGCGGGTGCTGCGCGTCACGGAGACGGCAACTGAGGTCGTGGTGCCTTCGGGGCAGCCGTCCGCCGACTTCTCCACCATCACCCGCTCGGTGACCAGGACCTCGACCACCGCCGTGCACGCCTACTCCCACGGCAAGGCGCCGGTGACCGCATTCGTCAACGGCACACCCGAGCGGAAGACCGCCTCAACGGAGGAGTACTTCCAGGTGACCGGACCGCACGCGAACAGCGCGGACGGTCCGGTCACCCTGACCTACCGGGTCGACGACGGCGGCTGGCGATCCATGCCGTCAAGTCGCGTGCTCTACACGGGCAAGCTCGCGGTCGGCCCGCACCGGGTGCAGGTACGCACGGCGAACCAGGCCGGTGGAACCACCATCCGTTACTCCTGGCATGTGGTTTCCATGGCGGCCCCGGCCGCCTGCCGCAGCTCGCGGCGGGGCGGCTGCTGGTACGCGCCGCACCTGGACAGCAAGGGCCGGCCCATGCGCTGGGACTGGCAGATCGGCCGGGTCACCGCGCTGCAGCGCACCGGCGGCAAGGCCGTCGACATCTACGACATCGACGGCTTCCTCACCACCAGGGCCGAGGTCACCGCGATCAAGACCAGCTGGCAGGCGGCCACCCTGCCGCACCCGCGTACCGTCTGCTACCTGGACCTCGCCTGGGAGAACTACCGGCTGGACGCGAGCCCCGGCAAGTACTTCCCCGCGTCGGCCCTCGGCCTCGTCTACTACGGCTACCCGGCGGAGCGCTGGGTCGATTTCCGGCAGCTCGACGCGCTCAAGCCTATGCTGGACACGCGGGTCGGCATGTGCGCGGCCATGGGGTTCGACGCGGTCGAGCTCGACGACATCGACGGATTCGACCCACCGTCCACCACCGGCTTCCATCTCACACCCGGCGACGTGGAGAACTATCTCGCCTACGCGTTCAACGAGATCCACAGGGACGGGATGACCGCGCTGTGGAAGAACTCCCCCTACCTGTCGTCATGGGGGCGCGAGTACACCGACGGCGCGGTGGTCGAGGAGTGCTACCTGTCGAAGGCCTGCTTCGCCGCGCAGCTCGCGGGCAGCAGCCAGTACGGGATCACCTGCACCGGCCTGCACGGCGGCACCCCCTGCGGCTGGGACGATTTCACCACGGACGTGACCACGCACCAGCCGACGGGCAAGTGGGTGGGCGAGGCCGAGTACACCGATGACGGTTACGTGTGCGCTCCCGGGCGTACCTGCCCGGGGGCCCGCGAGTTCGAAACCTTCTGCAAGTCCGTGTACGCGCCGCCCTACGGTTTCACCGCGGTGCTCTTCGAGTCGAACCTGGACGGGCGCACCTTCGACACCTGCCCGGGCCAGTTCCGCAAACACTAGCGCCAGCCGCGGCGTCGGTGCCGCGGCTGGCGCGAGTGGGTTGGGGGTTGGGACAGGTGTTAGGCGTTGGCCTTCTCGAGGGCGGCGAGCTCCGCCGCGACCTTGGCCTCGTGCTCGTCCGCGTCCTGCTTGGCCTTACGCGGGCTCCACCGGCCGGTCATCATGAAGATGAAGGGCAGGAAGAGGATCTCGCCGCCGACGCAGACCCACCACCAGTTCTTCCACTGGCCAGGCTCGGCCGCGGCCGCGGTCTGGACCTGGGTGCCGTGCTCCTGGAGGTAAGTGAGCGCCGCCGCCGGCACCTTGGACAGCGCCGTCAGCTGCGCGCTGTACGGGGCCATGGCGGTCAGCTCGGCCGAGTACGGTGCGATCGTCTTCAGCTGCGCCGAGTACGGTGCGATGGTCTGCAGGTCGGCCGCGTACGGCGCGACCGTCTGCAGCTGCGGGCCCACCGCGATGACGCCGGCGATCGCGGCCGCGTTGGCGCCGATCGTGGCGAGCGCGGCGGCGCCCTTGGCCCCGCCGCCCAGGGCGGCGACGGCCTGCGCCTGCAGGGCCTTGTTAGTGGGATCGGCCTGCAGCTTGGCGAACAGCGCCGGGTTGGCCTGGATCACGGCCAGTTCCGGCTGGAACTTCTGCGCGTTTGCCAGCTGGGTGCTGTAGGTGGTGGCGGTGGCGATCACGTTGGCCGGGATCTTGGCCGCGGTAGCCGTCACGTTGGGCGGAATGGCCGTAGCGGTGGCGATCACCGACGGCGGGACCTTCTGCGCGTCGGCGACCACGTCCGGGTGGGCCTGGGCGAAGGCCAGCGGGGCGGCGTACTGGGTCGCGTAGGCCTGAACCTGGGCGCCGTAGGTGATCACCGGCGTTATCGAGCCGACAACTATCGGCACGAACAGCGCGGAGAGCGCGACCACGACGCGGATGATCCAGCCCCACACGGCCAGCCCCGTCGCGATCAGCGCCGGGTTGTGCTTCTCGATCGTCTCAGTGAAGCTGGCCATCCACGGCGCGTACGCGATGGCGAGGAACGCCGCGAGGACGCTGATGACCGCCACGATCGTCCCGTACGAGGTCGTGGAGCCCAGGTTGGCGAAGACGATCGTCATCACGATGGCGCCGATCCCGCCGATCACCATGAATGGTTTGCGGACCCGGAACCGGTCGGAAATGATCCCGGTGATGATCAACACCCCTGCGTCGAACGCCCAGAACCAGTTACCGATGCTGTTGGCCTTCGACAGCGAGTACCCGAAGATGGTCGTGAAGTAGATGGTGAAGAACCCGACCGCCGCGTAGTAGATGAGCAGGAACACGGAGATCGCGAACGCGGACCCGACGATATCGGGGCGAATCATCTGCCGCCAGTGGCTGCGCCCCATCGCCTCCTCGACGTTGATGCCGCGGGCCTTCGCCTCGATGAGCGCCCGGTCGTGCATTGACACCATCAGCTGGTCGCGCAACTGCGGCGACAGCTCCCTGAGACCGAACAGCGCGACCACGCCGACGATGAGCCCGACGACGCCGCAGATGATGTACTGGTCCTGCCAGGCGCCCAGGTGGTTGACCGTGTTGGTGGAAACCACGGCGACCACAAGGCTGCCGATGACCGGGCCGAGGGTCCAGAAGCCCATCGCCGAGGCCCGACCGAGCTGCGGGGAGAAGTCCCTGACCAGGGCCGGGGTGGCGACGAGGATGACGCCCTCGACGAGGCCGATAATGACGGACAGGATGGCGAACGACCACTTGTCGCCGGCGTTGGGGATTCCGAAGAGGGCGAGCAGAGCGGTTAGCACCAAACCGTAGGCGGTGAGGTTCGCCCTGCCCCAGCGGTCGCCGAGGCCGGCCAGTAGCGAGCCGAACGCGCCGACCGCGTTGCCCACCACGCTGATGTAAACGTAGAACGGGAAGGTCATGCCGTAGCCGGTCAGGATCTTCGGCGATACCGCCCCGCCAATGTAGAGCTCGTAGTAGAGAACGATTGTCGCGGCAACCACGATGGCCAAGTACCACATGCGGTTTCGCGTGTCGGGGTAATGAGGTAGTTGTCGGTTCCAGAGACCCTGGATTATTCCTGGTGCGGCAGTACCGTCGACGGTAGCTGTCATTCTTCCGACCCCTTTCCGCGCCACGTCAGCGTTGATCGCGCGCAGGGCCTAAAGTACGGGGGGGTACTTTAGGAATTTTCCAGTTACTCTAGGCTCATGCTCGACGCCAAGCAAGAGGGCAGTCTTGCCGGAACGCACACGGGAAAGCCCGGCCTGCCGCGGGGACGGAGCCGGCTTCCCGAACCGGACGTGCAGGCATCGCAGCGGGACAGGCTGCTGCGTGCCACGGTTGCCGCCGTGGCGCAAAAGGGATACGCGTCGGTGACGGTGGCCGACATCGTGCGGCGGGCGCGGGTCTCCCGCGCGGCCTTTTACCTTCACTTCCGCGGCAGGGAGGAATGCTTCCTCGCCGCGACGAGCTTGGGCGGGCAACTCCTGCGCTCCCGCGTGGTCGAGGCAGCGGCGGCGGTGCCCGACGACGCGGACGACGAGGAGGCGCTGCGCGCGGGATGCCGGGCGTTCCTGCGTTTCCTCGCCGATGAGCCGGCCTTCGCCCGGGTCTTCTACATCGACATGCCAGCGGCCGGGCAGCACGCGGTCGAGCGATTCCAGGCGGCCGGCATGCGCTTCGCCGAAGTCAACGCGAAGTGGCACAGCCGGGCCCGCATGCGCCACCCCGACTGGCCCGAGGTTCCCGACGAGGCCTACCAGGCGCTGTCGGGCGCGACGGCCGAGCTGGTCAGGTCACGGGTAGGCGCCGGCCGGACGGAGGAGCTACCGCAACTCGAGGACACCCTGGTCAACCTGCACCTGGCGGTCATGGCCGCCCGCCCGTGGGACGCGGCGAGCGGGGCTGAGCAGGGCGCGGCACTGACCTGCTCGGGGCGCTAGCGGCGCGCTATTCGGTCACGATCCAGCCGATTAGGTCCTGCTGGGTGACCGACGCAAGGACGGCGGGGTGATCGGTGGCCATGTGGCCGCGGATCTCACCCAGGACCTGGTCGTTGTTTTCTCCTCGTGCGACGTAGCCGCACTCGCATCGGATCAGCTTCACCGCGCACCTCCATCGGGGCAGCTACTGGTGGATGTACTGCAAGCTTAGTGAAACGATGTTGGCGTGACCTTGGGGTCCGTGCGCATCGAGATCTGCGGGGCGCTTGTCGTTGAGCGCGACGGCCAGCGTCTCGACGCGCTGCTGCCAGGCCGCCAGGGGCGGCTCCTCTTCACGTATCTCGTGGTCAACCGTCACCGGCTGGTTCCGCGTGACGAAATGGCCGAGGCCCTGTGGCTTGAGCCGGACCCCGACGCGGTCGACGCCCGCCTCAATCCGCTGCTTTCCAAGCTGCGCAAGGTCTTCGGTCCTGGCACCGTGGAGGGGCGCTCCACGCTCCGGCTGTGCCTGCCGGACGCCTGGGTCGACCTGGAGGCCGCATTCGACGCGGTGCACCGGGCGGAATCCGCGGTGGCGCAGCAGGACTGGGCGCGAGCCTGGGGTCCCGCGCTTACCGCCCTTTTCGTGTCGGAGCGGGACATCCTGCCCGGCGAGGACGCCCCGTGGATCGGCGAGATCAGGAACCAGCTCACCGAATTCCGGCTGCGGGCGCTCGAGTGCTACGCGGCCAGCGGGATCGGCCTCGGCGGTACCGAGATCGCCAGCGCGATCCGGGCCGGCCGTCAGCTCACCCGGCTGGCGCCGCTGCGGGAGAGCGGCTACCGCTACCTGATGCGGGCGCTCGCGGCGCAGGACAATCTCGCCGAGGCGCTCGAGGTCTACGGTCACCTCAGCGAATGCCTGCGCGATCAGCTCGGGGTATCGCCGAGCCCGGCCACCCGCGAGCTTTACGAACAGCTGCTCGCCACGACCTGAGCCCGCTCGCCCCGACGCGTCCAGGCTTCGCCGCCTGCCACCAGGGTTTCGCCGCCCGCCGCCAAGGTTTCGCCAACGTCAGCGCAACGTCGCGACAATGCCACCGCCGTAGAACAGCCCCAAGACATCCGATCGCGGGGAGGTTCTCATGAAGACCGCATATGACACCAGCGCAACCGGGCAGGTGCTCGTCGACCAGCGATGGCTCGCTGCCCGGCTGGACGATCCGCAAGTGCGGGTCATCGAGGTCGACGTCAGCGCGGCGGCCTACAACGACTGGCACATCAATGGCGCCACGCTGTGGAACGTCTACACCGACCTGAAGGACGAGCAGTACCGCAGCAGGAGCACCGCGGAGTTCCAGGCACTTGTCGCGCGCTCCGGGATCGGCCCGGACTCCACGGTGGTGTTCTACGGGTACGCGCCCGCCGTCGGCTTCTGGCTGATGCGGCTCTACGGGCACCGGGACGTGCGCATCCTGGACTGCTCACGGGACACATGGCAGGCCGGGGGCCTGCCGAGGAGCAGCGTCGCGAGCGACCCAGCCGCGGGCACCTTCTGCCTCGGCAAGCAGGACCCGCGCATCCGGGCGGACCTCGCTGGCGTGCGCGAGGCCATCGGCCGGCCGGGCACCACGCTGCTCGACGTCCGGTCCGCGGCCGAATACCAGGGGGAGCGCTTCTGGCCATCCGGCGGCATGGACCCCGACGGCCGGGCGGGCCACGTGCCGTCGGCCGTCCACCAGCCCGTCGACGGCCTGTGCAACCCCGACGGCTCGTTCCGCACCGCCGCCGAACTGCACCGCGTCTTTTCCGCGGTCGACCTCGACGGCGACGACGAGCTCATCACCTACTGCACGATTGGCGGCCGGGCCGCGACCGCCTGGTTCGCGCTCACCCAGCTGCTCGGCAGGGACAACGTGCGGGTCTACGACGGGTCATGGGCGGAGTGGGGCCGCACCCCGGGCGTCCCAGTCCAGCACCCCTAATGGGAGTTAGCCGGGTCAGTCCCGCGTAGAACACCAGCCCCGTGAGGAGCGGGAGTTCGCAGGGGTGCAGACTCGGTCCGGCAGCCGCTGGCGGGTGAGCACTGCACACCCCCAGGAGCACGTGAGTCCTAGGGTTAGACCGTGCCCCTGCCAGTGAGTCCGGGAGACATGACCGCTGTTGGGCTGTCGTGCCCGCCGCTCGCGGCGTGAGCACTGATCCATTAGGGTGCGAGCCGTTCTCCCGCAGGCTGCCGTGGCCGGTCGTTTCGTGGTCGTGATGCGAGGAGAACTGAGACGTTGCTGTTCGTCGGGGATGACTGGGCCGAGGATCACCACGATGTGGAGATCCAGGACGAGACGGGCCGCAAGCTGGCCGCCCGGCGGCTGCCGGAAGGCGCGGCCGGGATCGCCCGGCTGCATGAGCTGATCGCCGCGCACCTGGGCCAGGACGGCGATCCCGGCGAGGTGGTCGTGGCGATCGAGACCGACCGGGGACTGTGGGTGCAGGCACTGACCGCGGCCGGCTACCAGGTGTACGGGCTCAACCCCAAGCAGGTCGCGCGGTTCAAGGAACGCTACAACCTGTCCGGGGCCAAGAGCGATGCCGCCGACGCGCACGCCCTGGCCGACATGGTGCGCACTGAGCGGCACCAGCTGCGTGCCGTGGCTGCCGACACCGCCGCCGGGCAGGCGATCAAGGTGGTCGCCCGGGCGCACCAGACGCTGATCTGGGAACGCACCCGGCATACCCTGCGGCTGCGCTCGGCGCTGCTGGAGTTCTTCCCCGCCGCGCTGGCGGCCTTCGCCGGCCTGGGCCTGACCGGCGCTGACACCCTGGAGCTGCTGGCCCGGGCCCCTGATCCGGCGGCCGCGGCGAAGCTGACTCTCGCTCAGGTCAGCGCCGCGCTGAGACGGGCCCGCCGCCGCGACGTGCCCGCCAGGGCCGCCGCGATCAAGGACGCGCTGCGCGTCCCGCAGCCGGCCCAGCCCGCCCAGGTCACCGCCGCCTACGCCGCGGCCGTGCAGGCCGCCGTCGCCGTCCTGACCGTGCTCAACGAGCAGATCGCGCAGCTGGAAGCCCAGGTGGAGGCACATTTTCTGCAGCACCCGGACGCTGAGGTCTACCTGTCCCAGCCCGGCATCGGTACCGTCAACGGCTCCCGGGTGCTCGCCGAGTTCGGGGACGCGCCCGGCCGCTACGCCTCCGCCAAGGCCCGCAAGAACTACGCCGGCTCCAGCCCCATCACCCGCGCATCCGGGCGCAGCAAGGTCGTCCTGGCACGGTTCATCCGCAACGACCGGCTAGCCGACGCCCTGCAGTCCCAGGCCCTCTCCGCGCTGAGCGCATCACCAGGAGCCCGCGCCTACTACGACAAGCAGCGCGCCCGCGGCCTCGGCTACAACTCCGCACTCCGCCAGCTCAGCAACCGCCTCGTCGGCATCCTGCACGGCTGCCTGAAGACCGGTACCCGCTACGACGAGGCAACCGCCTGGCCAGGCGCCGCAAACACCGAACCCCTCGCAGCTTGACATCTAAGCCCTTGGGATGTCTAACCCGTCGCCCGTGGCCATCCGCAACGAGGGCGGCCGGCCGCCAGGGGAAGCTTGCAGCCCCCTGGCGGCCCGGTCGTGTCCGGCGCGCTTTCAGTCGGGCAGCGTCCGCGGCAGCCCGAACAGCGGCAGCGTGCTGTTGTCTAGGAATCCGGTCAAGACGCTGACCTGGCCGCCGGCCAGGGCGAGCACGATAAGCCCGTTGGCCCGCGCGACCCCCGACTGCGGGTCGCGGACGTAGAGGCCAAAAGCGGGCTGGCCGTTGGCCCTTGTCGGCACCAGGCGAGCCGAGCGACCCGGCCGGAACGCGGTCGCCGCCATGAACCGTGCGGCCACCTCGCGTCCCTGGTACCGCAGCGGCACCGGCGGCATGATCAGCCAGGCGTCCTCGGTGAGCAGGGCGACGACCCGGTCCACGTCGCCCGCCTCGTAGGCCTGCGTGAACCGCTGCACGAGATCCCGCTCCTGCGCCGAACCTGGCGGTGGCGGTCCGGCGGCGGACGCATGCTGAAAACGCAGCGCGGCCCTGGCCCGCTTGAGCGCGCTTGTCACCGACTCCTCGGTGCAGTCGAGTATCCCCGCGGCCTCGCTCGCGCGGAAGCCGAGCACGTCGCGCAGGATCAGCACGGCGCGCTGCCGTGGGGGCAGCAGCTGCAGGGCGGTGACGAAGGCCACCGAGATCGCTTCCCTGGCCTCGTACCGTGCCTCGGGGCCTGGCGCGGCGTCGGCGAGTCCCGCAAGCAGCACGTCCGGGTACGGCTCAAGCCAGGTCACCTCATCGATCCTTGTTGGCTCTGGCAGCCCGACCACGCCCGGCGGCGGCCAGGCGACCGCCGGCCGCCTGCTCGCCGAGCGCAGCGCGTTCAGGCAGCGCCTCGTTGCGATCTGGAACAGCCAGACCCGCAGCGAGGACCGGCCCTCGAACCCGGCAAGCCCCTGCCAGGCCGCGAGCAGGGTCTCCTGGAGCGCGTCCTCCGCGTCGAGGGCCGAGCCGAGTATCCGGTAGCAGTGCACCTGCAGCTCGCGCCGGTGCGGGCCGACGAGTTCGCCGAACGCCTGCTCGTCGCCGGCCCTGGCCCGTTCCATCAGCTCCGTGCTCACCAGATCCCCTCTCTGCGGCTCCTTCAGGTACTGACACCGTCCCGTGCGCGAACTGGGCGCGCCAACTCTCGCCGCGTGCCGGTGTCTCCATGAGTAGCAGCACAAACAAGCCGCATGTCGCCGACTTGGAGGGACCAGAACCATGACCGCAGGCAATCCGGATATCGCGCGCGCCGCCGGGCCGGGCCTAGGCTGGGTGCTCGGCCTGACCTCGACCGCCTACTTCATGGTCGTGCTGGACTCGGTGGTGGTCATCACCGCGCTGCCGCGCATGCAGCGCGACCTGCACGTCGGCCTTGCGTCGCTGCAGTGGACGCTGACTGCCTACAACATCGCGTTCGCGGCAGGCATCATCACCGCGGCCGCGGCGGGCGACCGCTTCGGCCGCCGCCGGGTCTTCAATTTCGGCCTCGTCGTGTTCACCGTCGCGTCGGCGGTCTGCGCGCTCGCGCCGAACGTCAACGCGCTTATCGCCGCCCGCACCTTGCAGGGGCTTGGCGGCGCGATCGTGCTGCCGCTCAGCCTCACCATCCTCACCTCTGCCTTCCCCGCGGAACGCCGCGGCATGATCGTCGGCATCTACGGCGGGCTGGCCGGCCTCGCGGTCGCGATGGGCCCGATCATCGGCGGCGCGGTCACCCAGGGGATCGACTGGCACTGGATCTTCTGGATCAACGTGCCGATCGGTGCCGCCGCACTGCCGCTCGCGATGCGGCTGCTCCCGGAGAGCCGCGGCGCGACTGGGCGGCTCGACCCGGGCGGCGTCACGCTGCTCACCGGCGGCGTCGTCGCCATCGTGTGGGCCCTGGTGCGCGCTAACCAGGCGGGCTGGGCGAGCGCCGAGATCATCGGCTGCCTGGCAGGCGGCGTCGTCCTGCTCGCCGCATTCGCCGCCTGGGAACAGCAGGTGAGCGAGCCGATGATCCCGCTGCGCCTGTTCCGCAGCCGCGCCTTCGCGATCGGCAATGCCGCCACCTTCCTGATGTCTGGCGCGATCTTCGCCGCGGGCTTTCTCGTCACCCAGGAGTTCCAGTTCGCCCCTTCGCTATGCCGATGCTGATCTCGCCGATCGCGGGCGCCGCCTCCGACCGCATCGGCCGGCGGCCGGTCATGGTGACCGGGCTCTTCCTGCAGGGCGCGGGATTCGTCTGGGTCGCCGTCAGGGGATCGCTCGCCACCAGCTGGACCGAGCTCGATGTCGCACTGCTGATCGCCGGCGTCGGGGTCTCGATGGCGCTGCCGACCGTGCCGACAGCCGTGCTGAACGCCGTCGCGCCGCACGAGCTCGGCAAGGCGTCCGGGATCAACTACATGATGCAGCGGTTCGGCGCCGTCTTCGCGATCGCGGTCGCCAGCGCCGTGTTCGCCGCATACGGGCACCTCGGCACCCCGGTGAGCGTCACTGACGGCTTCCGGCCGGCGATCGCCGCCTGCGCCGGTTTCGCGCTGCTCGCCGCGCTCGGCGCGCTCGCCATCACGCCTGCCAGGCCGCAGCAGGTCACCGATGCCGAGCCCGTCGGCTTCCACCACCAGGACAGCACCGAACGGGTTCGTGGCTCCGCCTGACCCCGCCCGCCGCGCCCCCCGCGCCCGGCAGCCTCGCTTCTCACGATCACAGGCCCGCGTCCTGCCGACGGCTCATGGTGGATCGTTAGGAGGTACCCAACCCTCCTTACGATCCCCATGACGAGTTCGCGGACGCTATTGGTGTAACATCGTTCTGTTAACAGAACGGTGGTGAATGATGGCCGCGGGCGAGACGCTGGGGACGAGGCTGCGGCGGTTGCGCGCCGAGCGCGACTGTTCCCTCTCTGAGCTGTCGCGGCGCAGCGGCGTCGGCAAGGGCACGATCTCGGAGCTGGAGAACGATCGGCGCGGCGCGCGGCTCGACACGCTCTTCGCGCTGACGACCGCGCTTGGCGCGCCGCTCGGCGCGCTGATGCCCGACGGCGCCGCCGCCGCGGGGGCGCAGGTCGAGGGCGACTCGGTCACGGCCACGCTGCTTGGCAGGTGGCCGATGGAGCGGTACCTGGTCGAGGTGTACCGCGCCGCGCTCACCGAGCGGAGGCAGGAGTCGGCCGCGCACGCGCCTGGCGTGCTCGAGACCGTGACCGTGGTCCGCGGCCGGGTCCGCGCCGGCTGCGCCGGCGCGGAGCGGGAACTGGCCGAGGGTGAGAGCCTGCGCTACCGCGGCGACGTGCCGCACCAGTTCGCCGCTCTCGGCGCCCCCGCCGACGTGGTCCTGCTCATGCACTACCCAAGTCAGGCAACCAGTGAAGGGACGATGACCGATGACCGATGACCGGCAGTTGCCGGCCCGCAGCCAGATCGTGCGGCAGCACCTCAGCGACGCCGGAGTGACGGCCCAGGTGCGCGTGCTCCCTGACTCGGCTCGCACCGCCGCCGAGGCTGCGGCGGCGCTCGGCTGCGAGGTCGGCGCCATCGCGAGCAGCCTGGTGTTTCTCGCGGACGGCGAACCGCTGCTCGTCATGACGAGCGGCAGGCACCGGGTGGACACCGGCGTGCTCGCCAAGGAGGCAGGCGCCGATGAGGTGTCGATGGCCAGCGCCAAGCAGGTGCGGGACATCACCGGGCAGGCCATCGGCGGCGTCGCGCCGGTCGGGCACCCGGCGCGCGTGCGCACCGTGATCGACGAGGCGCTGCGCGACTACGCGACCCTCTGGGCGGCGGCGGGAACTCCGCACACGGTGATGCCGCTGACCCTCGATGACCTGGTCACGCTGACCGGCGGCTCGATCATCCGCGTTGCCGCCGACTAGCGAGCGGCACGATATCGCGTTCCGGTCCGATAGAGAGAGAGTGCTGGGTTCTTCCCCACGCTCGCATTCGGACTCCTTCTTCTTCGCTGCCACGGCGGGGCCTAACCAGACCGGCTCCCCGACGTGGGAGCCTTGACGTGCGCCGGTCTTTCCGCAGCGAGACCACAAGAAGGATGTCCAGCATGACCAGCGCAACGTTTTCTCGTATCGCCACGCCCACGGGCCAGGTACCCGCGGACGCTCCCCGCTGGCACGGCTGGCACCTCGGCCGACGGTCAGGGAATTATGCCGTCTTCGCGATCTCGGCGATCTTCCGGCGCAGGACTGTGCGCTCCCGTTCGTTGCCGCACAGTGCGGCGGCGCGTTCCAGTTCGGCCTGCGCCTCGTTACCCCGGTCGAGGCGGGCGAGCAGTTCTCCGCGAACGCTCGGCAGCAGGTGCGATCCGGAAAGCGCGCCGTCGGCGACCAACTGGTCCACGATGAGCAACCCCTCCGCCGGTCCGCGGGCCATTGCGACCGCCACCGCGCGGTTGAGTTCGACCACCGGTGACGGGGCGAGCATGCCGAGCGCCTCGTACAGGATCACGACGCGCTGCCAGTCGGTCGCACCGACCGACGGGGCGACGGCATGGCATTCCGCGATCGCCGCCTGCAGGCCGTACGCGCCAAGGCCGTGGCCTGTCTGCTGCGCGCGGGCGAGCGCGGCCCGTCCACGGCGGATCGCGGCGTGATCCCAGCGAGCCCGGTCCTGCTGCTCAAGCAGGACCGGCTCGCCGTCCGTGCCGGTGCGGGCCGGAAATCGGGCCGCGGTCAGCTCGAGCAGCGCGAGCAGGCCGTGCACCTCGGACTCGTCCGGCATGAGTCGCGCGAGAACGCGGGCGAGACGCTGCGCCTCCGCCGCGAGGTCGAAGCGGATCAGGTCCCCGCCGAAGCTAGCCGACGACCCCTCGGTGAAGATCAGGTAGATCACGCTGAGCACCGAGCCCAGCCGTTGCGCCCGCTCGGCCGCGGGCGGCACGCCGAACGGGACACGGGCCGCCGCCAGGGCCTTCTTCGCCCGGGTGATCCGAGCCTGCACGGTCGCGGCGGGGACGAGAAACGCCCTGGCGATCTCGTCGCTCGTCAGGCCGCCGATGACCCGCAGCGTGAGCGCCACCCGGGCCTCCCTCGACAGCAGCGGGTGGCAGGAGATGAACACCAGCGCAAGCACGTCATCGTCGATCTGATCCGGATCCCACAGCACGTCCGCGCTATCGCCAACGCTGGCATCGCCGCCGGGCGGCCTCCCCGCGGTGATGCCGCCCTCGCCCAGGTCACGGGCGAGGGCGGCGTACCTTTCGTCGAGCGCGGAGCGACGCCGGAACGCGTCGATCGCGCGTCGGCGGCCGACGGTGAGCAGCCACCCGGCGGGATTGCCTGGCACGCCATCGCGTGGCCAGGTCACGAGTGCCTCGGCGAACGCCTCCTGGGCGAGATCCTCGGCAAGGGCGAAGTCTCCGGTGTACCGGGCGAGCGCACCGACGATCCGCGCAGACTCGATCCGCCACACCGCGGCGACCGATTCCCGTCCGCCGTGGTCGGCCATCGTCAGCTGCCTCGCTGGCTCACAGCTGGCCGGTAGCCTCGCGCCACGGCCGCTCCTTCTTGATCCACTCGTTGTCTTGCGGGAACTCGTCGATCGTGGAGACCCGGCGGATTTCCGTCTTGAATCCGGGGCCCGTGATCGGCTGCCTCTTCGCCCACTCGACGGCCTCCTCCCTCGACGCGACGTTGAGGACGTAGAACCCGCCGAACAGCTCCTTGGTCTCGCCGTAGGGACCGTCGGTGACTACGGGCGGCTCGGATGCGAAGTCGACGACCACGCCGTCGGCGGCGTCGGCTAGCCCCTCCGCCGCTAGGAGCACGCCCGCATTGATGAGCTCCTCGTTGAACTTGCCGACGGTCGCGATCATCTCGTTGAAGTCGACTTCCCCCATGGACGCGTAGGCCTCATCGGTTGCCCGCATGATCAGCATGTACTTCATGTCGCATCTTCCCTCGGCTATCTGGGACCCGCCTTGAGTCCCGCTCACCCCTAGGTCGAACGGGACATCCCGCAGATCGACACTCTGCCAGAAACCTTGCGAGGGGATCAGTGGGGACGGGCGCTGCACCCTGGCCGCGGAGTGCGGCCAGGGGTCATGACTAGCTCACTTTGACCTCGATTTGGCGGCGTACCAGCAATGGCGTCAGGACGCCAGGTCCCACTGCTGGCAGGTGTTGTCGAGCTGTGCCCACTGGCGGACGACGGTGCCGTTCGCCGTCTCGCAGTCGAGCGCGTCGAGCACGGCCGTTGCCGACATTGCTGATCGTGTAGTGACTGCCGATCGCGCTGACGTCCCATTCCTGGCAGGCGTTGCCGAGGGACGCCCACAGGTCGGTCAGCGTGCCGTCGAAGATTCCGCAGTTCACCGAGTCAAGGACGGTGCCGCTGCTGACATTGGTGATGATGATGATGTAGTGCCCGTTGCCCGCGCTGGTGCGTGTCAAGACCCCACGGGGTGGCACAATAAGGCCCGGCCCCGGCCGACCGGAATCAGTCCGGTCGGCCGGGGCCGGGGTTAGCGCACCTCACCAGCCGGTGACGGCGGACTGGAAGGCGCGCCGTCTCAGCGCAGCACGCGGGACGCTGGCTCTCGCCCTGCCTCCGGCGTCTTCTCTGGCGTCCGGTCAGCGTGCCCTGGCCACCAGGCGCGCTGCCCGATCAGCGCGGTGAGGCTCGGCGAGAAGAACATCGCCATCACGAACGCGGCGAGCGCGATACCGCACGACACCGCGAACCCGAGCTGGGACAGGATCGTGTTGCCCGCGAGCATCAGCGATGCGAACGTGCCGGCCAGGATCAGCCCGGCAGCGCCGATCGCCGGGCCGGTGTGCCGCAGCGCCATCGCCGCGGCCTGCCGGGGATCGCGGCCCTCTCTCGCCTCCTCGCGCAGCCGCGCGATCATCAGGATGTTGTAGTCGGTGCCGATCGCCACGACAAACAGGTACATGTAGACCGGAAGCAGGAACACCAGGCCCGGCTGGTTCCGGAATACCTGGAACACCAGCACGCTGGCGCCGAGCGTGGCGGCGAAGCCGAGGCCGACCGAGGCCAGCAGGTACCACGGCGCGACCACGCTGCGCAGCAGCAGCATCAAGATCAGCAAGATGATGACCGCCGCGACGGGGAACACTACCGCGTAGTCGTGGTTGATCGCGCGCTGGATGTCGGCGAACACGGCGGTCGTGCCGCCGACAAGCGCGTACGTGCCGTGCGGCGCGGCCGCATGCGCGCCTGGCATGACCGAGCTCTTCATCACGCCGACCGCCTGCGTGGACGCCGGGTCATAGCTCAGCGTCACCGGGTAGTCGGCGGTCCGGTGGTCCGCGCTGAGCACCGGAGCCCCGACCGAGCCGACGCCGTGCAGCGCTTTGAGTGCGGTGCCGTAGCCCGAGAGCTCGGACGCCGACAGCGGACCCGATGACGAGTGCAGCAGCACGTCGGTCGGGTCGGTCGCGCCGGGCGGCAGGCCCTTCTCCAGGGTGACAAGTGCCCGCTGCGACTCGGCGCTTGCCGGGATGCCCGCCGAGGACAGGTCGAACGTCGGCTTGAATCCGAACGCGCCGATCGCCAGCGCCACGAGCACCAGACCGGAAACGGCTGCGAACAGGGCGGGCCGGCGGCCGAGCGCGTTGCCGATGGCACCGAAGCGTGCCGCGCGCGGCTCCCGCTGCCAGGACTTGGACGGCCAGAACACCTTCGTGCCGAGCAGCGACACCACCGCGGGAACCAGCGTCAGGCCCGCGATCAGCGTGACGCCGACGGCGATCGCCAGCGCCGGGCCCATCGAGCGCAGCACGCTCACGGTGGACAGCACCAGCGCGAGGAATGCGACGATGACCACGCCAGCCGCCGAGGAGATCACCTCGCCGACCCGGGTGACCGCGCTGACCATGGCCTGATTGCGGTCCTCGCCGCGGCGCAGCCGCTCCCGGTAGCGGAACATCAGGAACAGGATGTAGTCGGTCCCGATGCCGAACAGCACGACGATGAGGATCGTGGAGATCGAACTGTCCGTGTTGAGGTGCAGCGCCTTGCTGACGGTGGCGATCAGGCCGTTCGCGACCTGGGAGACAAGGGCGATGACGATCAGCGGCAGCAGCGCGATGATGGGGCTGCGGAAGATGATCAGCAGCAGGATCAGGATCAGCGCGAGCGTCGCGAGCAGCACGATCTGATCGGCCCGGTTGCCCGATTGCTCGCTGTCGAGGCTCTGGGCCGCCTGTCCTGTCACCCCCTCTTCCAGGTGCGTCCCGGGAATCATCGTCTTGAGATCGGACCGCAGCGTCTTGACCGCGTTGTCCGACGCGGCTCCCGAGCCGTTGACCACGGAGTTGGGCATCGCGACCATCGCGCTGCGCACTAGGTGGTTCGCCGACTCAGGCCCGGCCGTAATGCTGACGATGCCGGGGATGTGCCTGGCGTCGAGCGACTTGGTAATCGACGTGACCTTCGCGGAGTCGGCGGCGGTCAGCTTCCCGCCGTCCGCGCGTGAGAACACGATGATGGCCGCCGCGCTCGTCTGCCGGGCGGCCGGTTCTCCCGCGACCTAGTGCGCTCGCGGCGATCGACCGCAGCTCCTCGATGCGCTCGACGGTGCGGGCCGCGGTCTGCAGCAGCGAAAGCAGCCCGAGTGCGCCGGAGACCTGCACGCTCACCTGAACCGCGAGCGTGATCACGAGCACCAGGTCGCCGATCGAGGCATGCCGGTTCAAGGCGCTGGCCAGCTCGAGCACGATGGCGCCGCCGTAGCCGAGCGCGAAGAGGCCCTGGCCGATCGCGCGGAAGACGGCGGCCTTCAACTGGCTGCGCCACATCACCGCGGTCACCTCGTCCCAGGTGCTCCGCTGCCTGTCGAGCAGCACGCCTTCGCCGCCGAGCAGGCGCAACTCCTTCACGGAGCCGATGCTTGTCGCCAGCTCGATGAGGTGCTTGTTGAGCCGGAGCCGTTCCGCGGTCTGCTCCCGCGCCGATTCCACGGCGCTTTGCGCCACGCGTTCAAGCAGCACGGGCACGACCGCGCACAGCGGAAGGAGGGCGAAGAACGGGTTGAGGTCAATGAGGATCCCCGCGGAGAGCGGTCTGCAGTATCAGCCCGGCGAGCTGCAGCACGGCCTCAAGCGCACGCGTCGAGCCGAACAGGCCGTCGCGGACCAGGCCGGTGTTGTCCGCGAAGTCCGCCCGGTCCAGGTGGTCGATGCCCGGCGGGCCGTTCACCAGGGACATGGGCTCGCCGCGGAGCCGGTTCTGCTGCAGCTCCGCGACCTCGAAGTAGTCGAGGTGCGCGAAGTGACTGAGCATCAGCTGTGCGACAAGCAGCAGCGCGGCGAGCAGCGCGTAAACCAGCGCTGCGCCCGCCTGCCGCCCGAGCAGGCTGTCGGTGAGGCTGCGCAGTGCCAGCGCGGCGAGCGGCGCCGCGATGTAGCCGGCGAACATCAGCACCACGGCCCGCAGCAGCCGGCCGCGGTCCACCGCAAGACCCAGTGAGAACAGGTACCGTGCGGCCCTGACGATCCTCATGACCGCGCCTCCATCCGTTCCTCGTCGGCGCCGTCTTCCTGTTCCGCCTCGTCACCGTCGGAGAACCGTCTCGCCTGCAGCTCGAACAGCTCGGCATAGCGGCCGCCGAGCGCCAGCAGCTCCTCATGGCTGCCCTGCTCGATGATTCGGCCGTGCTCGAGCCCACGATCCGTTGCGCACGGCGCACGGTGGAGACCTGTCGCGCCACATCGGCCGCAGGTAGGCGTCGGATTCCTGCTCGGCACGCGCGCGCCACCGGGGCAGCGTGCCGAGCACGCGGATTTCCTTGGCGGCGGCGAGCTCGCTGCCGGTGTCGAAGACGTAGAACATCTTGCGTCTCGCCGACGACACCCGCTCGATGACCACCGACCAGCGAGACAGCGACCCCCTGTTGCCGAACCGGGCCACCAGCGCCGCCGCGGCGATCAGGAACGCGGCCAGCGGACCGAGCACGATCCCGACGATCACCACCGCGCCGAGCAACTGCGCATAGCGCGCGATCAGCGTGATCAGCGTGATCAGGCCGGCGGCGGCCGCACCGGGCGTGACGAAGTACTCGACAAGGCCCCTGCGAGCATCGCTCAGCTTGTCGAGCATCGCCGACTGTTCCAGCTGGGCAACCGGCGCCTCGGCCAGGGTGCACAGCATCAGCCGCCTAGTGCAGTAGCCGTCGACGCGCCTGCTGATCAGTTCGGTGAACGCGGCCTGGAACGGTGACAGGGCGCTCTGCAGCAGGAGCATGACGATGGCCAGGATCATCGCGGCGAGCACGGCCCCCATGCGCCGTGCGCCAAACGGCCGAGCGCCGGTACCCGCTCGATGGCCACGCTGGTGGCCACCACGAACCCGAGCGGCAGCAATCCGATGACGAGGTTCCGCAGCGCGGCGACCGGGACGGCCCGTCCCGCCTGCGCAACGATGCGGATGATCGACCACCAGCTGCTCCAGCGCGTCTGGCTCCAGCCGCGCACCCGCACCATATTGAACATAAATCATATAAATCACAAAACCGGTTAAGGTGACAATCCGTTTTCCGCGGCCGCCCCGGTTTCCGTTATCCGCCGCCCGGGGGCGCGTCTCCGGTACGGGAGCGCACACACAACAGGCAAGGAGCCAGCATGAGGCCTCGTTCATCCGCGCACGCCGGGCGTTTCCCTGCCCGCTGGCTCGCGGGCGCCATCGCTGTCGCGGCGGTCGCGGTGTCCGGAGTGGCGGGAGCCGCCGGGTCGTCGTCGGCGGCGTCGCTAGCGAACGCGGCGGTCTCCGGCGCTCCGCCGTCCTCGTTCTGGGGAAATACCGGCAAGATCCCGGCGGCCAAGAAGGTTCTCGAGGTCGAGATCCTCAACAGGACCGGCGGTCGATACCCGGACAGCAAGGTGTTCTGGAGCTTCGACGGCACGGAGAAGTCGATCGCACAGCAGCCCTACATCGACATGCCCGCGAACTCGGCCGGCCGCCTGTACCTCTATCTCGGGTCGAAGAACAGCAAGTACTTCGACTTCATCGAGTTCACCGTGGGGTCTGGCTCCATCAACGTCGACACCACGCGGGTGGACCGGTGGGGCCTGCCGCTCGCTCTCCTGGTGCACAGCCACAGTGGCGCCGCCAAGGAGGTCGGCGACGCGTACACCGTGTTCACCGAAGGCCGTGCGAAGACCCTCGCCCGCTTCAAGGCCTTCGTGCCGAGGCAGTTCAAAGAGCTCGCCACCATCAACGCGCCGTATGGCATCCCGTCGCCAGGCAACGATCCCTCGTTCCGGCCTGGCGGAAAGTACGCCGGCTACTTCACCGCGTACGCGGCGGCGCACGGCGCCAAGGGTGACACCACCGCCGAGGTGTTCGGCTGCGGTGGCACGCTCTCCGCGAACCCGCCGCTGTGCGCGGCACTCAACAGGCACGTCGCGAAGCTCTCGCAGGCCGGGCAGCAGAATCCCGCGAACTTCTACAAGACGGGCCCGGCCAACTACTACGCGGACTTCTGGCACAAGAACGCGATTGGCGGCAAGCAGTACGGCTTCCCCTATGACGACGACGCCAGCCAGTCCTCGGACATCTCGGTCGCCCATCCCAAGTACATGGTCGTCGCCGTCGGCTGGTAGGCGCGGCGGCGCGTGCTATCGCCGTTCCTCCGGCGGGCCGAGGCCAGGGAGGGTGTCCGGGCCGGCCGAGTACGTGGTGGCCGGCTCGGTGGCATAGCGCGCCATCACGCCCGCGATCTGGCCCGCGGTCGGCTCCGCCCCGGACGCGACCATCTCCCGCAGGTCCCGGAAGTACTGCACGTACAGATCGGGGGTGAACGTGTTGAGCAGGACCACGGGCTCGTCGCTCTCGTTAGCGAAGGTGTGCGGCGCCCCCGGCGGAATCATCACCAGCGTGCCGGCCGGCGCCTCGTACGTTTCCTCGCCGACGGTGAAGCGAGCGGTGCCCGCCACGACATAGAAGCCCTCGTCGTGGCGCCCGTGCCGGTGCTGTGGCGGGCCGGCTACGTGTGGCGCGATGGTGATCTCGGCGATGCCGAGCCGGTGCGCGGTGGTGCTGCCGTCCTCGAGAATGCGCAGCCGAGTCGGGCCCTGGAGTGCTATTTCGCCGCCGTCCGGCCCGACGATCGAGACCGGGGTCATGACCGGGGTCCGCCCTGCCGCGGCTGCCAGGTCACCGCGGTGAACTCACCCACGGCGGCAAGCAGTTCCGCTGGCGTCTCGAGTTGCGGCAGGTGACCGGCGTCGCTGATCATCCGCAACTGCGCGCCAGGGATGCCGTCCGCATAGGCCTTGCCGTGCTCGACGGGGATCATCCTGTCGGCCGCGCCCCACACGACAAGGACCGGCACCGAGATCGCGGGCAGCCGGTCTCGCAGTCCAGGATCGGCCATCCCGGTTCCCGCATAGTCGAGCAGCGCGGCGCGGTTGGCCGTCATGGTGGCCGCCCGCTCCGGTGGCATCGCGGCCGGATCGATGCGGAACGCGTCCGGGTTGAAGTAACTCAGCTCCGCGACCTTATCCAGCGTCAGCGAGAAGAAGTCGGGAACCGGCGCGCCGTCGACCCGCAAGCCGGCCGCGTCGACCAGGACGACCGAGCTGACCGGGCTGCCGGGCATCCCGCTTGCTGTCAGCGCCAGTTCGGCGGCGATCCAGCCGCCTATCGAATTGCCGATGACGCAGACGCCGGTCAGGCCAAGCTCGCGCAGCAGCGATGCGTAGACGGCCGCGAGCCCGGCCATTGTCGTCAGCCCGGCCGGCCGCGGCGTGCCGTCAAAGCCAGGGTGCACCGGGACGATGACACGGTAATCCGCCGCGCTGAGCAGCGCGGCGAACCCGGCAACCGAGAAGGGCCCGGCACCGCCGTGCAGCAGCAGGACAGGGCGTCCGCTGCCGCTGTCGGTGTAGGTCACCGGTACCGGCCCGGTGCCGGGGACGACGAGGTGCGCAGTGCTCATGACAAGGCTCCATTCGACGCTTATGAGAGCTAACTCTCACGAATGAACCTAGGCCAACTTCGCTCTTTATGCAAGTCCACTCTCATAAAGAGAGTCGACTTGATTTGATATGGCCAACCCGGCACAGTGGAGGCATGACAGCGGATGCCCCGGCCGGGCGGGTGAACCAGAAGCAGCGCACCAGGGCCGCCATCGTCGCCGCGGCACGGGACCTCATCACCGGCAACACCGAAGTCACCATGCCCGCGGTGGCCCGCGCGGCACTGGTTTCCGAGGCGACGGCGTACCGCTATTTCCCCGACCTGGTCTCGCTGCTGCGAGAGGCCGTCGATGGGACCTGGCCGAGCCCGGCGGAGGCACTCGCGCCCGTCGAGAACAGCACCGACCCCGTGCGGCGGATCGCGGTGGGCACTGAGCGGCTGCTGCGCCATGTCCAGGCCTACCAGGGCGCCGTCCGGGCGATGATCGCCGCCACGGTGGTGCGACCCGGGTCGGCGGCCCTCAGGCCCGGCCACCGCCTGGGCATCATCGATCACGCGCTCGCTCCCCTGGAGAGCACCCTGGGCCGGCAGGACCCGGAGGCGTTCCGTCAGCTGAAGCGGGAACTAGGCATTGTGGTCAGCGCCGAGGCGCTGTTCACCCTGACCGACCTCTACGAACTCTCACCGGACGAGGCGATCGCCAGCGCCGTGGGCGCCGCCAGGACGATCACGGCCGCCGCCGTCCGCATGAGCCGCTAGACCCTCTGCAGCGCGCGTCCCGCACCGCATCGCATCGCCGGCTGTGCACAGGAGAGGGTGGCGCCCGCCGAGGTAGCGGTGTGCTCCAGTTGCCAGGTTGCGGTGTGCGGCGCGAGATCATCGGCGACGACGGAGGCGAACCCACTGAGCATCGAGCCCGCCGACAACGCGGTCACCGCCGTACCGCACGCAGGAGTCCAGGCCGGTGCGGACAGGCTCAAGGTTGCCTTGACTGGCTTGCCGTTCCCGAGGCTAACGAGGCTCGTCGGCTTATCGCCGTGGCGAGCTTGTCGAGCTCGTTGCCGCGATGGGCGCGGTGCTGCTGTGTCCAGGTTTCGTCGTGCAGCGGATCGAGGGTCATCACCACGTTCGTGCGGTCGCCGACCGGTTCGATGTCGATGGTCGTGAGGTGCTCATACGGCTCGTGGCCGGGCACGAAGTCGATCAGTGACCGGTAGGCGAGGCGGGTCGACGGTCTGACGTCGGTGAACGTCTTACGGACCACCACCGAGAGCGGGTTGCCGGTATCGCGCATGAATGCGACCTGTTCCGGCCCTGTCGCGGTCATGGTGTACCGCAGCTGACCGCCAGGCCTGAGCTCGAGCTCGCTCACCCGGGTTTCGAAGCCGTCGGGGGCAAACCACTCATCGAGGCCGGCGGCGGTGGTGAGCAGCTCCCAGATAAGCTCGACCGGGGCGTCGTAGGTGCGTTCGAACCGCGCGGCGTTCCGGTCTGGCAGGGATTCGTCGGTCATTGGTCCTCCTCGAATGCGCCGCCTCCGTTCGGCGGTTCTGCAGCAGTGACGAAGGGCAACGCGCCGGACGGACACCACCGACGCGGATAATTTCCTCGGTGCCTGGCGTCCGTCCCCGGCGACGCCGTTCGTCTGATACTCGAAGACGGCATCGTCTCCCGGCTGGAGGACTCATGCAGTACGCGTTGCTTGCCTATGTGCCGCCCGAGGACACGGACCGGGCAGCCCGCCCGATCCCCGCTCCCCTGTCCGCGCTGCTCGACCATGCGGCCGTCACCGGCTGGGCCCGTCTGTACGCCGATGAGTCGGCCACGACGCTACGCAACCACGAGGGACGGACGCTGCTGACCGACGGTCCGTTCATCGACAGCAAGGAGTACCTCGGCGGCCTCATCCTGATCGAGGCCGACAACCTCGACGGAGCGCTCGCCATTGCCGGCGAACTGCTCCAGCAGACCAGGCCAGGCACAATCATCGAGGTGCGGCCCATTATCGAGGGACGCTTCGGTGGCGCTTGACGCCGTCTTCCGCGACCAGTGGGGCCGGGTGCTGGCAACGCTGGTCGGCAGCCTCGGTGACATCGAACTGGCGGAAGACGCCGCCGCCGAGGCGTTCGCGATCGCCGCCGAACGCTGGCCGCGCGACGGTGAGCCGTCCAATCCCACCGGGTGGCTGATCACGACCGCGCGCAACCGCGCCATCGACCAGCTTCGCCGCAAGCGGGTGCTAGCGGCTAAGGCAAGGCTGCTCGCCCGCGACCTCGATGTCGCACCGCAGGAAGCGGAGACCCTCATGGATGACACCGCCACCATCCCGGACGAGCGACTGGAGCTGATCTTCACCTGCTGTCACCCCGCGCTGGCCCCCGAGGCGCAGGTCGCGCTCACCCTGCGCACACTCGGCGGCTTGGCCACCGATGAGATCGCGCTGGCGTTCCTCGTCCCGTTCGAGACGATGAGCAAGCGACTGGCCAGGGCCAAGCACAAGATCCGCGACGCGAAGATTCCGTTCGCCGTACCGCCCGATGATCAGCTGCCCGACCGGCTGGCGGCCGTACTCGCCGTGGTTTACCTGATCTTCAACGAGGGCTGGGGCGGTGGCCGCGTCGACCTCGCCGCCGAGGCGATCCGGCTCGGCCGCGCGCTTGCCGGGCTAATGCCTGACGAACCGGAAGCCCTCGGACTGCTTGCGCTGATGCTGCTGCATGACGCACGGAAAGCGGCCCGCCTGCGCGATGGGCAGTTCGTCCGCCTCGACGACCAAGACCGCGACCTCTGGGACACGCAACTGATCGACGAGGGCCGCGCGCTGTTGCGGCGGGCCATGGCGGGGAAGCGCACTGGACCGTACCTGGTCCAGGCGGCCATCGCGGACCTGCACCTGCAGCAGCCGCGCGACTGGGCTCAGATCGCCGCCCTGTACGAAACGCTCGCCAGGCAGACGGGGTCGCCGGTCGTCGAAATGAACCGTGCCATCGCCGTGGCAGAGACCGACGGGCCAGAAGCGGGCCTGGCCATCCTCGACCACCTCGGTCTCGACCACTACCGGTACTTCCACTCCACCCGTGCCGACCTGCTGCGCCGGGCCGGCCGGCCCGGCGAGGCGGACGCCGCGTACCGCCGCGCGCTCGACCTGGCGCAGACCGAGCCAGAACGGCGTTTCCTGCAAGACCGGCTGGCCGAGACGTAGGCCCAGCAGCTATCGCAGCACCGTTGCCACCAGATCCGTGCCCAGCGCGGCCAGCGCGGGCAGGTCCGCCGCGTAGTGCACATAACGTCCGCGCCGCTCGCCGGTAATCAGCCCGGCCCGTTGCAAGACCGCGAGGTGGCGGGAGACCTCAGGAGGCGTCAGGTTCCAGGCGTGCGCCAGCTCAGTGGTGGTATGCGGGCCGCGGGCGAGGGTGCGCACCAGCCGGAGCCGGACCGGGTGGGCGAGGGCGCTGAGCCTGCCTTCGACCACCTCAAGCGAGGCCGGCTCGGTGGAGGCGAACCTCGCCGGCGCGCGGACCGGGTACTGGACCACAGGCCGCCACCCAGGTGCGCGGACCGCCACGAGATGCGGGCTGCCGAAGACGCTCGGGATGAAGGTCACCCCGGTCCGGCCTGCGCTCGCCGTGTCATCCTGGAGCTTGTCGATGACGATGCGGGTGCCATCGGGGGCGAGCGTGACGGCCGTTGACACGGCCGCGAGGGCGGCGCCGAGGCCCCGGCTGTCCCGCAGGCCGGCCTTCATCCGCAGGTCCGTCTTGATCCGCGCGGCGGTAGCTGTCCATGCCGCATCGAAGAACGCGGCCGCACACTGTTCCAGCGTTTCCCGCACCCGCGCCCGCACCGCCGGCGGATCGGCGAGCAGGCGCTCGGCGAATGCCTCCTGACGCGCGCCGCGCGCCTTCGCCTGGTCGAGCGCGCGCTCACGGGCGGCCGCGTCGCTGAGCGGCGAGGCGCCGAAATGGACCCGGCTGCTGCCGCAGGAGGTGACAAGCGCGGAGGTCACGTAGGCCTCGTCCGGGATGCGATCGACGTCGTCCAGTTCCTCCTTCAGCGTCTCGCGCGGCTGGGCGGGCAGTAGGAAATCCGCGCGAGAGGATCGCCAGAGGAACTCGGCCTCCTCAAGCCGTTCCGCTAGCTCCTGCGGCAGACCCGCGCGCACGATCGCGACCCAGGCGGTTAGCTCCAGGTGATGTCCTATCGCGGCCAGGGCGTGCAGCATCGCGGTCAACTCCGCCAGCGGGGAGGCGGCGAACGACACCCGTTCTGACGGCAATCCGCTGATATCGATGCGCAGCGTCATGTCGCCATTATTACTAGTGCGGCATGCGGGCCCGCTCAGTTGACGGAGGCCGTCAACCGGAGGCACTCCCGCCCTGCGCGCGCTGGCGGGCGTTACCGGACTGAGCTACCTGCTGTCGGCCGCCCTCGCCTGGTCCGTCCGCGTCCGGGCTGACCCCAGGCAGCACGCGCCTGGCCAGCCCGGCGGCCTCGCTGACCGCGGACCCGCCGCCACCGTTCCGCGGATGCGCCTACTGCTGGCCGCAAACGTCTGCTACGTGTTCTGCCTCAACGTGCCCGAGGTCGCGCTCCCGCTCGTGCTTGTCACCCAGCTGCACGCGTCCCCGGCGTGGGCGGCGGGCGCCTTCGCCGCGAACACGGCGCTCGTGGTCGCGTTCCAGGTCCCGGTGACGATCTGGATGTCCCGGTTCTCCCGCCGCACCGCCATGGCCATCTCCGGGGTCGTGATCAGCGTCTCCTACCTGGGCTTCCTGGCCGGCGCCGAGCTCGGCCACGGCTGGGCAGCGCCCGCCCTCGTGGGCGTGTCCGTGCTTTGCACCGTCGGTGAGATTATCTACGCCGGCAGTTCCATCGCGTTGGTGACGGCGACCGCTCCGCAAGAGGCGCTCGGCCGCACCCTGGCGCGATTCCAGCTGTCCACCGGATTCGGCCTGGCCATCTCTCCCGCGGTCATCACGGTCCTCGCCGCCCACGGCCCCGCCGCCCTGTGGGTCCCCCTGGCCGCCGCGACCCTGCTTTCCGCCGCCGCGGTGCGATAGCGTCTCACCTGGGGACACTGGACCGCGGGTCCGTGTCGCCAACGCGCGGAGGCGATTGGCTTGAATCCCGTCCATGAGTCGATCGTTGGTCGCGAGGCGGAACTCGCGGTCGCGCGGGGTTTCGTAGGCAACCACGCCGCCGGTCCGGCTTCGCTGACCATCGCGGGTGAGGCCGGCATCGGCAAGACGGCGATCTGGGCGCAGGCTCTGCTGGACGCTCAGGCGGCGGGGGCCGCGGTCCGGAGCTGCCGTTGCAGCCAGTCGGACGCGGCCTTGTCCTTCGCGGGTCTCGGTGATCTCTTCGATGGGCTGGACCCGTCGGAGCTGGCGGCTCTGCCCGCCGTCCAGCAACGAGCGCTGTCCGCTGCCCTGCTGATCTCCGGTGACGGCGATCGCGAGCCAGGCAGCAGGGTCGTCGGAGTCGCGGTGCTTGGCGTGCTCCGGGCTCTCGCCCGGTCCGGGCCGGTCCTGCTCGCAATCGACGACATTCAGTGGCTGGATATCAGCTCCCGCAGCGTTCTCTCCTTCGCGCTCCGGCGGCTGGACCGCGAGCCGGTGCGGCTCATCGCGTCCTGCCGCACGGACGCCGCCAGTCCTGTCACCGCGGACCTTGGCCTGCCTGGCGAGCGACTCGTGGTAGGTCCGGCGAGCGTCGGCATGATGCAGCGAATCATCCAGACCCGGCTGCGCGAGCCGCTGGCCCGGCCGATGCTCACCCGGCTCCACCGGGCCACCGGCGGGAATCCGATGATGTGCCTGGAGATGACCCGTGCGCTGCAGCGTCGGGGCGCGGAGTTCTCGGCGTCTGATCCTCTCCCAGTGCCGGCCGACTTCAGGGTCCTGGTCACCGAGCGGCTCCGCGGGCTCGCACCGCAGACAAGCGAGGCACTGCTGCTGACGGCCGCACTCGCGCAACCCACGGTCACCGCCGTGGCCGCCGCGGTGGGGGACGCCGCGGCGGCGGCGCGATGCCTGGAGGAAGCCGTGACCGCGGGGGTCCTTGAGGTCGACGGTGAGCGGGTCCGTTTCACGCATCCGCTGATCGCGTCGATCCCGTACGCGGACCTGACTCTGGCCGCTCGCCGGGCGCTGCACGAGCGGCTGGCGGGAACGGTGGCCGATCCCGAGGAGCGCGCACGGCACGCCGCACTTGGCTCGGCCGAGCCGTCATCCGCCGTCGCGGCCGCTCTCGACTCCGCGGCCCGGCATGCCCGCCGTCGTGGCAGCATCGACGCCGCCGCCGAGCTTGCCCAACTGTCACTCAGCCGTACCGCGACGAGCGATCCTGACCGCCTGCGCCGGACCGTCGAGGCGGCACGATACCTCTTCCTGCTTGGTGACCCGGCAGCGGCACGAGAACTGCTCGCCGGTGCGATCGACGCGACACCGCCGGGGCCGACACGGGTAGACGCACTACTGCTTGCCGCATCGATCGCGTCGTGGGAGAGCGGAGATGCCAACGTCGCGCGCTGGTGCGAGCAGGCACTCGCCGAGGCGGGCGAGGACAAGCTGCTGCTAGCCCGCAGCCACGCTACGTTCGCTGAGACAAGCCCCTCCGGGACCGCTGTCGACCTGTTCCACGCCGAGGCGGCGGTGGAACTGCTTGAGGCCATGCCCGCTCCGCCCGGCGGCCTGCTCGCGAACGCCCTGACGAACGTGGCCATGCACCGGTTCCGGCTGGGACGAGGGCTGGCGGTCTCGACTCTAGAACGCGCCGTGGCCCTGCAGGCACAGGCAGAACCGGTCCCGGTCAGCGACCGGGCCGGCCTCGCCCTTGGCATGTACCTCAAGGTTGTCGACCGCTTCGCGGAGTCACGCGCCTGGCTGCAGGTCATGCGCACCTGCGCCGTCGACGAGGGGGATGACAGCGCGCTGCCCATCACGCTCGGGCACCTCGCCGCCCTCGAATGCTGGGCAGGTGAGTACGACCTCGCCGTCACGCTGGCCACGGAGGGCAGGAATCACGCCGAGCGGATGGGCATCCGCGCTCCCATGCCTGCCTCGGTGCATGTGCTGGCACTGGCCCATCGAGGGCGCGTCGGAGAAGCGCGTGCGCTCGGCGAGCATGATCTCGCCGCAGACGAGTCAGTTGGCTTCGTGTCGGCGGTGGCGCTGGACCTGCGCAGCCTGGGCGCCGTGGAACTGATGGCAGGCGACCTTCCAGCGGCTGCCGGTCACTTTCTTCGCGCATTGCTGATCTCGTCCGAGGAGGTTGGCATCAACGAGCCGGCCATCCTCCGGGTGCACGCGGACGCGGTGGAGGTGCTGGTCGCGCTCGGACGCTTTGCCGACGCTGAGCGGCTGACCCAGCAGCTCGACGCCGCTACCGAGGCCAACCACCACCCGTGGTCGACGGTAATGGCAGCGCGTTGTCATGGCCTGCTGAGGGCCGCCTCTGGCGATCGAGCCGCAGCCGTCGAACTATTTGAGAGCGCTCTCGTCGACCATCAGCGACTGCCTATGCCCTTCGAGGAGGCACGAACCCGCCTGCTGCTTGGCCACACGCTCCGGCGGGCAGGCCAGCGGTCTCACGCCCGCCGGGAGCTGGAGGCTGCCTGCGCCGTGTTCCTGAACCTCGGGACCCCGATTCAGGAACGGCAGGCGCGAACGGAACTTGACAGCATCGGCGGCCGACGGCGGCTGGAATACGAGCTCACCCCCGTCGAGCAGCGGATCGCCGACCTGGTGGCAGTGGGTAAGACCAACCGAGAGGTCGCCGCGGCCACGTTCACGAGTGTCCGGACCGTTGAGACCCATCTGGGCCGGATTTACCGCAAGCTCGGGATCCGGTCGCGCACCGAGCTTGCCGCGCGGCCGCCGGCCTGATCCCCGCGGATCAGAGTTGCGTAGTTCCCCTGACGCGGGATCGCACCTTGCGCTCGTAGCGTTCCGGGCATGACCACACTGCGCCGCCCCGACCCGGACAGCCCCAGCTCGGTGTTCCTCGTGGAGCGGTACCTCCCGGCGGCGGCGGCCGGGAACCTGGCGTCGTCCGTCGCCCGCGCGGCTCGGCTCTGCGCGTTGTCCGCCGAGTCAGGCTCCGCTTCGAGGGTGCAGTACCTGCACTCCGTATACCTGCCCGCCGAGGACACCTGCTTCTGCCTGTTCCGCGCGGCGACGGCCGAGGTCATCCACGCCCTGAACGATGAGGCCAGCTTCGCGCTCGACCGAATCGCGGAAGCGGTCCAGCTCTACCCGGTCAATCCAGCACCCGACGAAACCTGAAGGATCACCATGTCGCAGCTCCCGCACCCGCTGGTCAGCCAGCCCGTCAACCCGGCACGCAAGCGAACTGGCCGCCGCTTCGCATCGCTGCTGCTGGCCGCCGGGCTGACTGTCGGCGCAATGACCGCCCTCGCCACGTCGTCGGCAAGCGCCGCAAGCGTCTGCGCCCCCGGCACCGACACCTGTGTAATCACGGACTCGGTGAATACCCCGCTCGGCCCGGTCGCCATCGCGGTGAGCGCCGAGAACGTCGTCACCGTGCAGCTCACCCCGACGGCCCCCAGGACCCTGGTGCTCGGCATCCCGTTCGCCATCCCGCCTGGTCCGCCTGGGTTTCCCGGGTACTCGCGCACGAGCATCACGACCGCGGGCGGAGTGGTGAACATTGACACGTTCCTCGCGCCACCGGGGACGGCGACTTGGTCCGGCCTGGCGGTTGTCTCGATCCACCCGCCGGGCCCGTGCCGTGTCCAGACCAGCGGGACCACCGTGGTCTTCACCCCGATCATCCCGCCAGGACCGCCCGCCTAACAGCAGGGTTCTCCAGCCAACCGCAGCAACTCCGACGCGATTCGCGTTCGGCTCACGGCCGCGATCCGCGGCCGGCAAAGGAGATCATCATGATCGGAACCGGCACACGCAGAGTCCTGCTCGCCGCCGCAGGCTGCTTGCTTCTGGCCAGCTGCGGTGCGGCAAAAACTTCCACCGCGCCCCCTGGCGCAAACCCCGCTGGGACTTCTTCGGCGGCTTCTTCCGCGGCAATCCCTGCCGCCGCTAACCCCGCTGCGACTACTACCGCGGCAACCCCTGCTGCCACAGCCGCCGCCGCGGAGGCTGGCGGCAGTGGCATGACCGCGTGCGGGCTGGTCACCGAACAGGATGCGAGCACGGCTCTCGGCAGGCCGGCAGGCCGCGGAACGGCGGGCGGCAGCTCAGCCCTTTCTGAGTGCATCTACGACGGCGGTGCGCTCATAGTCAGCATGAAGACGGACGGCAAAGCACTCTACGACAAGTCGCGTGCACAGGCGAAGGCCAAGGGCGTGCCCGACGTGCCCGGCATCGGCGACAGCGCGTTCAAGGCGGGCACCGATAAATTCTGCACGCTGCTCTTCATCAAGGGAACGACGCTCGTCAGCGTCCTGTTCGGCGGAACTGGTGCGCAGGATGCGGCCGTCGCAGTCGCCAAGACCGCAGCGGCAAAACTGTAGGTTTCGACCGGTGGTACGGAGGTTCCTTCCGTACCACCGGTCGCCGCGGTGTGCGGTGAAAGCCGCTAGCGCTTGGGGAACTGCCCTGGCTTGGCGACAAAGGCCTGCTGCAGGATCGCCGTGTCTCCGGTCACCTGGTGTGCGTTGTTGTCGTAGTCCCGCTCGCCGATGAACTGCAGCGTGGCCCGGTCGAAGATCCATTCGCTGCGGCCCTGGCTATTGGTCCAGGCGATGGCGATGCCGGGCCGTCCAACGGCATTTGTCACGTGGCCGACCAGGGTGACGCCGGGGATAAGGGCGGCCGCCCGGTACAGCGCCGCAGCGGTTCGCGGCGGCACGATAGCCTCGCGGATCAGGTCGCCGATGGTGGTGAAGGCCTCGCCATCGGGCCCCACCGCCTGTCCCTCGCCCTGCGTGTCGGCGTAGATGAGGTTGAGCAGCGCCCTGGGATCAGTGGGCAGTGACTGAAGCAGCCGGTAGGTGGGTCCGTTCACCGTCCCCTCGCCGCACCTGACAGCAGGCTCACCGGGCGATGGATGGACAATCTTCCCGTTGATCACCGTGTAGGGGCTGAGCAGAGTGCTCTCGCCTTCCTCAATGAGCAGGCCGGTGACGCAGACGTTGGCTACCGGCAGCCAGACCTGGCGTTCGTGCAGCTTATCCATCGTCGGAGTCGGCGAACCGTTGGTGTAGCTGGCGAAGGCAACCTCGCTGCGGATGTACATGAACTCGCTGTCACGTACCTGCGGGCTGGACTGCTGCTCAGCCGCGGTGGCGATCCGGGCGAGCAGCCGAGCCGCCGCTGGGGTGGCCCCGCCCGGCGAGCTCGTTGCGGAAACAATCGCGAAACCGCCGGCCGCGGCGGCCACGGCGACCACGCAGGCACCCGCCAGCGCCATCCGCGACGGACGCCGGGCCAGTCGTCGGCGAATGCGCGCAGGGACTGCGGTGTTCCTCTCCGGTGCTCGCCGGAATTCGGTCATCATGTGCTCCCGCAGCACGTTCGCGCGGTCGTCCGGCAGATCGCGTGAAGCGGGAGAGGGCAGCATGCTCGCTAGTTCACTGATCTCGTTGCCGTTCACTGGGTACCTCCAAGGGCTGACCGGGCTGCTCTGTTGCCGTCACCTGGTAGCTGTTCGCCGCGACGACCGGGTTCCCCGACGCAGCCGCCGGACTGCCGCGGCGTCCCATCGCCCCGCGGTTCGATGGCCATCTGCCGCAGCTTCCCGCGCGCCCTGTGCAGGCGCGACCGGACGGTTCCGATGGGGACGTCCAGTGCCTCCGCCGCGGCTGCGTAGTCGAGTCCCGCCCACACGCATAGCGCGATCACTTCCTGCTCGGCCGGCCTGAGCCTGCCGAACGCGGCGCGCAGTGCGGCCAAGCGGGCTGTGTCGTCGATGCGCTCGGCGATCTCGTCGGCGAAGTCCGGCACGGCAGCCGGCTCGGGCAGCCTGGCCATCGCCGCCTTGTGCCGTCGCGCCGCCCTGGAGAAATTCCTGACGACGTTGACGGTGATACCCAGCAGCCACGGCCGCAGCGATTCACCGTCGAGCTCCACCCGAGCCCGCAGCCGCCAGGCCTCGAGGAACGTCAGCGATACGACTTCTTCGGCTTCGACCCAGCTTCCAGTCAGCCGGAACGCAAGGTTATAGACCGCGCGTGAGTGGTTGTCGAACAGCGCGCCAAAAGCATCCGGGTCACCGTCGCGCACCCGGCCACGCAGGTTTGGCTCCATACACCTGCCCTGTCCGGCTAGTGCTGCAGAGTTCCCGCCATCCTTCCTACAGGAACCCTGCCAGCCGGTACAGGACCAGCGAGCCCGCAACGGCCACGTTGAGGCTGGCCCCGGTGCCGACCATCGGAATCTCGATGGCGACGTCGATCAGTTCCATCGCGTCGTCCGGAATCCCGTCGTGCTCGTGCCCCAGGACGACGACGGTCCGCTCTCTCGCGGCAGCCAGGTCCGCCAGCCTGATCGCCTCGTCGGCGAGTTCGACGCCGACAATCCGCGAACCCTGCTCTCGATGCCGGCTGAGCCAGGCGATCGGATCCCGGCCCGTCCAGTGCACGCACGCAGGACGTCGCAGCGTATTGCCCTTGTCCAAGGCCTCGGGCATCCATGGCAACTTCGGTACCGCCATGCACGCCCCGACCGCATCGCACGTCCGGAGCAGGGTGCCGAGGTTCACCCCGTACTTGGGCCAAAGCGGGGCGATTATCAGGTGATCCCAGCAGGAGTGCGAATGCCTCCTGCGCTGGCGCTTGATCTCCTTACGAGGAGTGACGCGCGCCCCGCTCACGATGCGCGACGAGCTGATTCCGATCTCATAGATACGGTGCTTAGCGGCGCACCAAGGCCATCACCGGAAATGCTGTCGCCACCACTTTACCGATGACCGCAGCTTCATGATCAACTGCCGGTTGACGACTCATTCGTCACTGGCTGGCGGTCATGTAGCTTGGCGAGGTCGGCGGCAGCGCGGCCCGATGCCCAGCCCTCCGCGTCGGTAACCCGGGCGGCGCGGCCGCGCTTCACGTTCCCGCCGAACAATTCGCCGACGGCTTCGTCAACGGCCTGCTGCCGTGCGGCCAGGAACGGCACCAGGTCGGCGCCCGAACGCACCGTCCCGGCACCGTCCCGCTCGACTGCGGCCAGTTCATCGACGGCCTCCGCAGTGGCGTGGGCAGTCGCTTCTTCTAGTCGCTCGCCGATCCGGATCGCGTACGAGACAAGAAACGACTGGCGGAACGCCCGCGTGCGGCTGCGGCCAAACTCGTCCTTCTTGCCTCCGGCGCGCAGCATCGCCGTGTTGGCCTGCACAAGCAGCGAAGTAAAGAGGAGTTCAACCGCGTCCAGGTCGGCAGGGAACCCGACCACCGTCATCAGGCCGACATCCTTCGACCAGACCGCCCGGCATCGGTTGGCCAGGGCGATGACGTTCAGCAGGGTAGCCTTCGGCTCCTCGTAGGGGTTGTCGACGGGGATCCGGCGGCCGGACGGCTCCTCGCGCTCACCGGACCGCGCGGCGAGCAGCGCGTGGTCGATGCTGTACTTGGCCATCAGCTCCTGCGCCCGGGCAGAGAGTGCCTCGGCTTCCTCGGCGAAGTCCGTTGACTCGGCCTTGGCAAGCAGCGCGCGAATCCGGCCAAGCATCCGGTCGTCGGCCGCGCTCGCGGTGCCTGCGCGGGCCGGCGCGCTCCCGGGCTTGCGCGCCCCGGCGCGACGGACCGTCCCCGGGAGCGGAAGGAGCAGCTCCAGCCGCTGCAGGTGGCCGAAGAGATGCACAGTCTCGATCGCCGTCGCGACGGCAGCCCAGAACGTGGGGTCGGTGCTCTGTGCCTTCCACGCGGTCAGGTAATCGCCGTCGCTCCCCCACCAGTTCGGCCCTTCATAGGCAGCCGGGCCGTAGGAGGTGGCGCGCAGCCCTGCTACCTGATCGGCCCAGCGGGGATCGATGGTGGCGGCGGCGTAGGTGTGCGCCTCGTTGGTGATCATGTCCGCGATCATCGCAGCGTGCGCCGCACTCAGTTCGCGGCCGAAGTGCCTGGCCAGCTCGGCTGGCTGCCAGCCGCCGCGCCAAGCTTGCGCCACCTGGGAGCGCATGGCCTCGGCGAGAACGCGGCTGACCGTCTGGGTCCACTCCGCGGATCGCTCCGCCGCCAGCTGATCCAGGGCGGAACGGTAGGTTCGCTCGTCACCGGAGCAGACGGCCTCGATAGCACCCCCGACGAGCTCCGATACCTGCTCCGGCTGCGACCGGAAGGGCACGGACGTCGGCCTGTCGGCCGCCGCACGGGCGCGCTGGCGAGACTGCTCCTTCTTCTGCCGCCGTTGCCTGCCCGCCTTGCCCATGGAGCGAGCTTACGGTGCCGGTACCTAGCAGGGATGAGCATTCGTACTCAGGCGCGCGCGAGCGGCGGCTGCTGATACTGAGCTCATGAGCGTGTCGCGGGAATGCGGGAAGACGCAGCGGAACCGGGTCCTCGGTGCTGTAGCGGCAGCTGCGGCAGCCACGGTGCTGGCTTCGTGCGCGGCAGCCGGGCAAGGTGCCGGCGCCGGGGCGGGGACGCCCGGGCCAAGCCAGCAGGCTGGCCTGCCGGCGCCGGGGCGGGCCTCATCGCTGATCATCAGCGGCGGCCTGTACGGGGTGGCAGCGCTGTCAGCTGCCGACGTGTGGGCGGTCGGCAGCACCCCCATGACCGACCCGATGACGGTGCGCTGGAACGGCAGCGCGTGGACCGAAAAGGTGCTCACTCTCCTTAAAGGCCAGCCGGGCAACCCTCCCGGCAGTTTCGCTGCGGTAGCGACGGTGTCCCCTCATGACGTCTGGGCAGTCGGCGTGACCGCAGGGCAGCCCCTTGCCCAGCACTGGAACGGCCGGGCCTGGACAGTGGTGCCCACGCCGTCACCGGGTCCCCAGGGCAGCGGCATCGGCGCCGATCTCTACAGCGTTGCCGCGGTGTCAGCCCGGGATGCCTGGGCGGTCGGCGGAACAAACGGCGGCAAGACCTGGATCATCCGCTGGGACGGCACCGCCTGGACCCGGGTGCCCAGTCCCAGTCCCGGGCAGAGCGCGCAGCTGAACCGCGTGGCCGCCGCATCCGCGGACAGTGCCTGGGCCGTCGGCAGCTACACCAGCCCCGCCACTGGCATCTCGCTCCTCCTGATCGAGCACTGGGATGGCCATGCATGGACTGCGGTGCCCAGCCCGGCCATCCGCGGCGGGGCAGCGCTCATGGGCGTGGCCGCAGCCTCCCCGGATAGCGCCTGGGCAGTTGGCGGAGGCGGGGAAGGCGCGCTGATCGAGCACTGGGACGGCCGGGCGTGGGCGAGGGTACCCAGCCCGCACTTGGCTGGCGGGGGTACTCTGCGCGCCGTGGCAGCGCTGTCTCCCGCCAGCGCCTGGGCAGTCGGTACCGGAAGCCTGCGCCCAGGGCACTCGCTGACGACCGTCATCGAGCACTGGGACGGCCGGGCCTGGACGCTAGTCCCCAGCCCAGCCACTGGCGACCTGACCGCCGTGACCGCCGCCTCCGCCGACAGCGCCTGGGCTGTCGGATCCTCCTCGGTCGGCGGCGGCGGCACCGCCGTCATCGAGCACTGGGACGGGAAAGCCTGGACCTGGCCCCCCGGTTTCTGCGCCAGCCCCGCTGGCCCTGGCTGCCCCGCGCCCCCGAGCCAGCCTCCGGGCAGCAGCTGACGCGGGCAGAGCTGCTGACGCAGGCGCAGCAGCTGACGCGGGCGCACCGGCGAGGCTCCGGCGTGTACATGTTCAGTCGGGAAGGGCGAGCGGGCCGCCGTGCCCAGGAATGCCCCGGTCGGCCGGGATGACCTCCTCGACCGCTTCGCCGGCGTCGATGCCGTGGCCGCGCGTGTACTCGGCCAGGCGCTTGTAGTAGGCCGACACCACATCGAGCGTCTGACGCGCCGCGTTCAGCACGGTGGCTCCGGCGTGCTCGACGACATCGGCCTCGTGCGCCTCAAAGGCACGGATTCCCTCTAGCACGGTGTTCTTCAGGTCGCGCAGGAGCTGGACGTCCATGTGCGCGTAGCTGCGGCACATCGCCGCGACCCGCCCGAAGTCCTCCCCGGCGAGCAGCTGCTTCTTGACCGAGCCCACAGAACGACGGACCAGTGCGACCTCCGGGCGCGCCAAGGTGGCGGCAAGTTCGGTGTCGAAGGACCGGATATCCAGGTTCGGGTCACAGAATCCGACGGTCAGCTGCCACAGGTTGCGCAGGTCGTCGTGAACCAGGCCGTCGAGGTAACTGATGAGGAACCGCCGGTGCGCCTCCATCACGTACTGCGCCTTGAAGGGCGTCAGCTGCTTAGCATCCTCGCCCAGGGTGGTCACCATCGCCACGAACGCGTAGTCGGCATTCAGCGCATTTTCCATACCGACCAGCAGGTAAACGAACCGCACCCAGGTCCGGAACAGGTCCTCAAGCGACATCGCATGCAGGCCGTCTTCGGTGAGCACCACGCCCCATCGGTCGCGGAAGTCGAGCCTGCGCAGATGGCCGATCTCATACATGGCGAGCTGTGCGTCGATTTCGGAGTGCGCGTCGTGCAGGACTTTCCGGTAGGCGGCGGTCGCGTCGAGCCCGACGTGGTTGCGGACGATGTGCGCCCCGCCGATGTGCAGGTGCTGGAATTCGGTGACATCGAAGACCGCGCCGCTGATCGCCATCCAGTAGGGCGCACCGGGGGCGTTGTGGGTGGCCAGTTCCGATACCTCGAAGCGGCGACCCTGCTGGGCGTGACCGAGATAGGTGGTGAATACGTCCTCGCCGAGACGTCCGTCCGCCACCAGCTGGCGGAGGAATTCTGCTCCGTCACCAGGCACGATGCCGGCCAGTGCCTCGCGCACCGCGACCGCGAATCGAGCGGTGCCGCAAACATAGGCAAAGGCGCCGCGACCGCCCTCGGCCGTGGGGCGCAGCAGATCCCACAGGCTGTCTGCTTCGGCGCGGATGACGTCGTCTACCCGGCGTCGCTGCCCGCTCTGGACAACATGGCGCTGGCCGTCGAAGCTGACCGCGGCATCGGCGCGGGAGAAGGCGACGGAAAGTCTCAGCCGGCCCGCGGCGGCCGCCGCGTCCAGATCTGCCTGCACGGCGAATTCTTCCGGTGTCCTGATGCCCAGATAGAGCCGGTTCTCGCCGGAGCCGGTGCGCGCGGCGACGAATCCCAGGAAGGGGGCGACCCCCGAGCCAGCCGCGAACATCACGACCGGCGTCGCAGGATCGGCAGGCAGCCGGAACCGCGGGGCGGAGACGATCTGCAGTGACAGCCGGTGCTGCCCTTCGACGCTCGCCCGGCGCAGGAAATGCGATGCCGTTCCCTGCCGTGGGCGGGGGTATGACCAGGGCGTCTGGGCGGAGGAGTAACCCAGGCCGGCGACTACTAGCCGGAGCGCGGTCGCCGGCTGGCCAGGCGCCGCCGCCGAAGCGATTGAGTACAGCCGGAAAGGCTCGGGCGGGATCACCGCGCAGAACGCGTCGTCCTCGCCAGGATCGGCCTTCCACAGCCGGGTGACGTCATATCCCCCCGCATACAACAGGTTCAGGACGTCCCACAGCTCCCACTGATCCTCCATGCGGGCGTCAACCACTCGCTGCCACGCACCGACGGCCGTCAGCTTCACCAGTCGTTTCGCCACCGCGCGGGTGACCGGGCGGAGCTGGGCAAAGCGCAGCAACGTCCGCAGTGGCAGCAGGTCGGTTTCGCTGTATCCTTCCCGGCAGGCCACCGCCGCCTTCCATTCCGGAGTGAGCCGCACGAGTTCGTCGCCGGTTGCCTGCAGCGCGGCCACGGTGCGGCGCACCAGGTCCTGGTCGTTCTCGGCCAGCACGCCGACCCGGTCACCCGGCAGGTGGTACACCCCTTGACTGGTGACGTCGATCTCCAGGTAACAGGTCCAGGCACCAGATTCAGCGGTCACGACGCGGCCCCTGCGGGCGGTGCCGAACACGACGGGCGGTCCAACCGGCGGGCGGCGCTCTTCCCGGACAAAAGCCAGCTCGTTGTCGACCTTGTCCCAGGTCCTGTCCTTGAACAACCCGGTGAACCGGGCGCCGGTGGTCACCTGCCTGCCGACCTTGAAGGCCACCTCAAGGAAGCCGTACGCCTTGACGCGATGCAGTCCCATCCAGCCGCGGTCGCCGAGGTAGGCGTCAAGCATCGCGTTGTAGACGCCGCGCAAGGCGCCGCTGCGGCTGCGCTCGATGTACTGGCGTACCGACACCTCGCGCAGGGCGGCTACCAGCTCCTGCCAGTGACGCGGAAAGAACCCGGCGAGGTAAATGCTCTGCTGACCGACCACCGACGCGAAGTCCTGACGCTCGAGAAACGCGTCAAGTGCGTGGATCTGCGGCTGCGCGGTGCCGCTCGGGCTGGGCGCGCCATCGAAGATCGGGACGCCGGCGGTGCCGACCGTCTTGGCCCACAGCACCTGGTCGAGCGCATACCTGCCCCGCAAGTTGGGATCAATCTGCGGGTAGATGGTACGGGTCACGTACTGCAGCTGGTCGAGGATGACCAGCAGCGCTCCCTCCAGCGCCGCCGGATCGTCGGCGACCACAGCTTCCTGTGCGTCAAGCATGGCGCCGAGGACTGGGGTAAGGCCCATCGCGAATTCAGTGGTCACCAGGTAGAAGACGCGCTCGGCCGCGTTGTTCCAGGTCGGCACCAGCAGGTCCATGTTGTCCAGCATCCGCGGCCCGGCTGGGTCTCGGAGCCGCCAGTTATAGAAGAACAGGTCGATGTAGGAGACAGCCGGGACCTTCTTGCCCAGCCGACGCGAAACGGTCGTCCACGGTCGCAACAGCGAGTCCGGCAGCGCCGGCGGTGGATCGATCGCCATGTACTGATAGGCGTGGGCGAATACCCCGAGCAAAGTCGATGCGCGCAGCAGGTACCGGTCAGGCAAGGCAGCCGGCGACGCATCAAGCACTGGCATCGCATCGAACGCCCGGCGCAGGGACAGCCGCCGGAACAGGTCTGGGAGCTGATCGGTCATGTCGTCCCAGGCCCGGTGCGATTCCGGGAACGCGAGCAGCGGCTGCTCTGCGGGCAGGAATCCGTGCGCCAGCGACAGGAAGCCGTCGAGTTCGTGCCCGGACTTTTTGTTGTGCGCTTCCGCGGCCTGCACCACGCGCCGCGCCGCCACGCCCTCAAGCGGAGCCTGCCGGACGGCGGTCAGCTGGCCGGGGTCGATGAGTCTCGTCGCGCTTGAGTCAATGAAGGACCACGTGACGTCGTACCGGCCGATGCGCACTCGGTCGCCGGGGACGAGCACGTGGCGTGTCACTCGCTTATCGTTGACGTGGGTCCCGTTGGTGCTGCCGAGGTCTACGACCACCAACTCGTCGCCGGCCATCTCGATCCGCGCGTGCCGCCGGGAGACGTCGGGATCGTCGAGGACCACCGCCGCGGCGCCACTGTCGCGGCCGAGGGTCGCCGGCAGCGCGCACACCCGGTGGCCGATGTCGCGGGTGTGGCGATCGATGAGGGTAAGCCGGATTTCAGGAATGGTAAATCACCGCGCGGCACAGATCGGCCCGGGACAGCGTGCCCACCAGGGCACCGTCATCGACCACGGGAAGTCTCCGGATCCCGCGGTCGATCATCACGATCGCTGCCCTGGCGAGGTCGTCGGCCGGCCGGACCGTCGCCGCGTCGCGCACGACGAGCGGATCGATGACACGATCGGCGAGGGCACGGCCGCGCTCAAGGAAAATGCGGAACGCGTCCGCGAGCGTGCCCCCGGCGGCGGTTACGTCTCCGAAGCCGGGCAGCATGGCCCGCACCACGTCCTCCTCGGACAGCGACCCGACGAAGCGGCCGTCGTGATCCAGAACCATCAGATGGCCGACTTCAGAAACGCTGACCATCTCGGCTGCCCGCCGGATAGTCGCCCCGAGCCGTATGTACGCGGGAAACGCCGTCATCACGTCGCTGACCAGCACACGCCCACCCCTTCATGGACCAGTCAGAGGCCTTAGAACTTTCTTAAATGTTAGTGGTAAAGCCGCGAATCGTCCTAGCCCTCCGGACACGGCTGTATTGCCCTTTTTGCGAACCGGGCAGCTTTCGCGCGCCTGGAGGTGCGGGAGGTGTGCGCGGCCGCGGGCCGGGGAACATCCGGCAACGGGGACGGTTCTGGCATGTCTGACACCGGGGGAAGGAGCAGACGATGCAAACTTCAGCATGGCGGTTCAGCGGCACCGAGGGCGCCGATGACGCGGTGGTCAAGCTTAAGGCCCTGGCCGCCCAGGACCTCATCGAGCTGCAGGATGTCACGGTGATCCGCTGGCCTCGGTGGGCCGCCCAGCCCATCGTGCAGGAGCACGTTACCGAGGAGATGAGCAAGGTTTCCGCCCTGATGGGCAGGCGCAAGAACGCGGTAGTTGACGGCTCGATGATCGACGCGGCCCGAGGCGACATGACGCCGGGAACCTCGGTGATCGTGATGATGACCGCCAACGCCAAGATTGACGCGATAGCCGGGACGTTCCAGGGACTGGGACGGGACATCGAGCTAATCCGCAGCGATTTGTCGGTTCCCGAACAGGACCAGCTGAAGGAGGCCATCAGCCAGGCGATCAGCCGGGGTCAAGGTCCGCCGCCGCAGAGAACCCAGTAAGCGGGAATCGCTGGATCAGGCGATAAGCAGCCGCTCGCCAAGCTCTGCCGCGTCGAGTTCGACGAGGTCGCGGTTGCGTTCCCCTCGGCCGGATGCTAGGTCATCACGGAGGCTGCGGACTGCCCGCTGCTCGGCGGCCGGCCCGACTCTGGCCCAGATCGACATTCCGCGGCGGACGTGCTCGTCCAGGTACGCCTCGGGCCGGCGCCAGTAGGCCTCGTAGAGGCCGTCCGCGCAATCCCAGGGAATGAGCACCGGTTCCACCCGGGCTCCGATAGCGCGGGCCAGTTCGGCCGGCCGACGAGAAGGCCAAAGCGCTCGGGCAGATAGTGGCCAGCGATTCCACCCTCCCATCCTCCCCCCGCCACACCGCGCGGTACAGCCCAGCGAGCCTCGCAGCCAACCCGGCGGCGACACGCGCTGGGCGGTCATCGGCCGGGCAACGAGGTCACGGCAGCCGGGAGGGTCTGCGGCAGGCCGAACGTCGCGAATAGGCCAGGGTCCTTGAAGAAGGTGGCCCGTGCGACACGCGACCCGGCGATGGTGACCACGCATATCGCGTGTGCCCTATAGACGCCGTCGTGGTGGCGCTCGTATACGGCGAAGGCGGGCTGGCCGTTGGCGGCCACCGGGATCATCTGGAGGCGGCCCGGTCGGGTAAGGACCCGGGCTCGCAGGAAGCGCCCGATCAGCTCCCGGCCGGTGAACCAGGTCACCTCGGGCGGCATCTCGAAGACGGCGTCCTCGCGCAGCAGCTCCACGACCGCAGCGACGTCGGCATCCTGGAACGCCGTCGCGAACCTGTCGAGCAGGGCAACGTCGGCCGGGTTAGCGGGCTCGCGGATCAGGTCCTCCTCAGGTGCCGCCTGCTCCAGCCGGGCCCGAGCCCGCTGCAGCGTGCCGTTCACCGCGACCGTTGTCGTGCCGAGCAGATCGGCGACCTCCGTGGCCCGCCAGCGCAGCACGTCGCGCAGGATCAGCACGGCGCGCTGCCGGGGAGGTAGGTACTGCAAGGCGGCGATCAGGGCGATCCGCATGCGCTGACGTGACGCGACGATCTCGGCTGGATCGGCGAACCCGGCGCTGACCAGCGCGTCGGGAATGGGCTGCAGCCACGGGATCTCCGGCCGCGGCGCGGCAAGCGGAGCCTCCGGGTACTCGCTCGGGCCGCCAAGGCCGGACGGCAACGGCCTGCGGCCGCTGTTCTCCAGTGCGCGCAGGCAGGCGTTGGTCGCGATCCGGTACAGCCAGGTCCGCAGCGACGCCCGCCCCTCGAAGTCGCCGTAGGACCGCCAGGCACGGATCATGGTCTCCTGCACCTGGTCCTCCGCATCGTGGACCGAGCCCAGCATCCGGTAGCAGTGCGCAAGCAACTCAGGCCGGAAGGGATCGGTGAGACGCGCGAAATCCTCGCTCACTGCCATGGCCCCTCCCTCCGAACATCGCGTGCCAAGCCGTCACTGGTAGAGATCCGGCCCGGCCGCGAAACTAACCGGCCTGCAGCACATCCATCCGCGCGCGTGTCCCGCGGTCAGTTTCCCGTGCGTCTCGGATCTGTAGTGGCGTACGCGGCTGACGGCCGCATCATCGACTTCAGTAGCAGGGGGCAGGGCATGACTCAGGTTCATCGCTGGCGCGCGTTCGCGGTGCTGGCTGTCTCGTTCTTCATGACGATCGCGGACCTCGCGATCGTCAACGTGGCGCTGCCAACTATCGGCGTCAAGCTGCACATGCCGGAATCGAGCCTGCAGTGGGTCGTCACCGGCTACGCGCTCACCTTCGGCGGTTTCCTGCTGCTCGGCGGCCGTGCCGCGGATCTGCTTGGGCGCCGCCGCATGCTGATGATCGGCCTAGCCGTGTTCAGCGCGGCGTCGCTGGGCTGCGGGCTGGCGACCGCGGAGGGGTTCCTCATCGCGATGCGCTGCCTGCAGGGGCTCGGCGCCGCGATTGTGCTCCCGGCGGCGCTGTCGATCGTGATGAACATGTTCCCCGAGGGCGCCGAGCGGAACAAGGCGCTGGGCGTGTGGGGTGCCATCGGAGCCAGCGGCGCGACCGTCGGACTGATTGCAGGGGGCCTGCTCACCCGCTACGCCGGCTGGCAGTACATCTTCTTCCTCAACGTCCCGATCGGCGCCGCCGCGCTGCTGCTCGCCCCGCGCGTCGTGCCGGAGAGCCGGCTCGCCACAGCGCGCAGGCGCTACGACCCGTTCGGCGCGGTCGCCGTCACCGGCGGCCTGTCACTGCTGGTCTACGCGATCTCGACCGCCCCGCAGGTTGGCTGGGGCACGGCCCGGACGATCGCGCTGCTGGCGGTGTCCGCCGCCCTGCTCGCGGCCTTCCTGGTCATCGAGACGCGCGTAGAGGCGCCGCTGATGCCGCTGCGGATCTTCCAGAACAAGACGCTGGCGGGCGCGAACGCCGTCAGCGTGCTGCTGGGCGCCAGCTTCTTCGCGTTCATCTTCATCGGCACCCTGTACATGCAGCAGGTGCTGGGTTACTCCGCGCTGAAGGCCGGCCTGGCCTGGCTGGCGACGTCGCTCACCTCGGTCGCCCTCGCGGGCCTGTCGCAGGCGCTGGTCACCCGCGGCTGGGCGAAGCTCGTGATGGCGGCCGGCATGGCCATGATCGGCGGCGGCGTGCTGTGGGCCACCCAGGTGCCCGTGCACGGGCACTTCTGGGCCAACCTGGCCGGCCCGTTCGTCATCGTCGGGATCGGCACCGCATTCGCCTTCATCCCAGTCTCCATCGCCGCCCTGGCCGGGGTCGCCGAGCATGAGGCCGGCCTGGCCTCCGGGCTCCTCAACACCTCACAGCAGCTCGGCGGGGCGATCGGCGTCGCGATCGCGTCCACGCTCGCCGCCACCCAGGCCAGCACCCTGCTGCGCCAAGGCGCCGCGCCAGCCGCCGCGCTGACCAGCGGCTTCCACTGGGCGTTTTGGGCCTGCGGCTTGATCGGCCTGTGCGGTGTCCCCGTGACATACCTCCTGGTTCGGCGTAACGAGCTGGCCAAGGCGGTTGCCCGCACAGCCCAGAAGCCCCAGCCAGCAGCCGCGGAGGTTTAACCCGGCGTGTCGGGTGCCGGCACACGGCATCCGCCACCTGCGCGGATATGGCATTAAGTCCGGCGTCGAGTTCGGCGACGAGGATCTGTAGATCCGGTCACGGCCCGCGCCGCCGTGGATCGTCGGTCGGTGCCGGTCGGCGACCAGGCCTAGGAGGAGGGCTGGGCATCTCATCGAGGAGAACACAAGTAGCGTGACGCGCTATGGGCATGACCAACTCTGAGATCATCGACGCAGCGCTCGCCCGCATCTTGACTGAGTACATAGACGAGGACAAGGCGATCCAGACAGCGGACTTCGTCCGGGATCGGCTGGCCGCAGGATTGTACGAAGCGTTGCGGGCAGAAACTCTGTGCGAGTTGGTGACCGAGGACCTCCAGCAGGTCACCAACGACAAGCATCTGCGCCTGTTGTGGAGTGACGAACTGCAGGAGGTTGGCGGCGCGGAGGAGGACGAGGAGTTCTTCGCCGATCTCGCCCGCTCGGAGAACCAGGGGATCCGGCGGGTGGAGCGAACACGCGGGCGCTCATCCTGGACCTGCGAGAGAACCGCGGTGGCTCGACCTACGGCATGGCCTACTGGTGCAGCTACTTCTTCCCGGAAGGGGAGAGCGTTCACCTGACCGATGTCTACCGGCGCACCGCCGGGCAGACCCAGCAGTTCTGGACGCTTCCCTACGTGCCCGGCCAGCGCTACCTCGATCGCCCTGTGTACGTCCTGACGGGGCCGGTGGCTCTCGACGTCGCCTATCAGTGCGCGCTCGAGAGGATTTCGTCATCCCCCGCCCGATGAACTACACGCGCACCGTAGATGCGCGAGCCTTGACACGTCGGCCACGGTGGAGCTCGACGGCCCAGCCGGGACCAGTTAAGACCTTCATCGCCAGGGCGAAGGGACCCTGCCGAGCTGGCCTGCAGTCTTCCCGCTGTTCTTGCGGACCGTCACCTCGCCGGAGTCGGTGACGGCAACCGCATCCAGGCCGTAATCGGCCTGGGCCAGCCTGCGCCCTGCGCCTTTCCCTCCGGCGCAGGTTGCCCGCCCGGGCGGCCCGTCGCAGCAGGAAGAACGCGCCAGCGGGGCGACCAGGCCGCCTTCCGGGCCGAACGACCCGCCGGTCAAGGCGGCAGGACCGGGCAGCGTGGTGTGCAGCAGGCCGAAGTGCTCCTAGTGCCACCGCGCCGGGCTAGGCTGGCGCTGTGCAAGACCAAGGGTACGGTCGGCCGCCTGGGGCCGGCGCGGAGCCGTCGGCTGGCGCCACGGTCATTCGGGGCCGCAACACCGGGGCGGCTGTGATTTTCGGCTGCCTCACGCTGCTTTTCATCCTCGTCCTGACGGTCTCGGAGGGCAGCCAGGAAACCACGGGCGGGCGGATCGCGGCGGCCGTGTTCTTTGGCGTCTTCGCGCTGATCAGCCTGGCCGGGCTGATCGCCGGGCTGGTGCGCACGAGCCGCATGGAAATCGGCCGGGACGTGATCGTCAGCCGGCCCCTGGCCAGCAGGCGAGCCCCGCGCAGGCCGTCCGCGAGCACGCCGCAGACCCGGGTGTTCACGTTTCCCCGGCACGAGGGTGACACGCTGCGGCTGCTGCCGAAGTTCACGTTCTACGCCCGGGCCAGGAAGCCGAAGCTGATCTTCCTCGGCCGGGGCGGCTTCATCCCGCTGAACGGGTACTCGCCCGCCCGGGTACAGCGGGCCTGCGAGGCGCATGGCTGGCGGTTCGACGGTAACCCGGCCCTGGCGGTCAAGGACGTGCAGGACTGGCTGCACTCCGGGCTTTCCCTGGACGCGGTGCAGTTGCTGACGACGTTCGGGCCGTTCCCCGGGGCGGCGGCGGACAACGAGCCCCATACCAGCCTGGAGGCCGCGGTCTTCGAGGACCTCGGCGACAAGTTCACCGGCTCCGGCCGGAGCAACGCCCGCGACGCCTACCGGCGGGCGGCCGGGCTGCAGCGCGCGTTCGCCGGGTACGCGGCGACGCCGGACGAGGCCGCCGCCCGGGTCGCGGAGGCGGTCAGGATCGAGGGCAAGCTCCACCAGCGGTAGCGCCGCACGGGCCTGGCCTGCACCATTTGGGCTCCCGTTCCCCAGTTGTTACATAGCCGCAACCAGCGCTGGGCATGCTTGGCCTCGTGGGGGACCTCAGGCGGGCTGGCGCGGGCACGTAATCGTGTGCAGGCTGCCCGGGTGGGCCTTCGGATCGTGGAGCAGCTTGCGCTCCAGGCGCGCTCCTCGGGCGCCAGGTCGGCGGGGTCGCCCGAGTAGGCCGGCACCACCCCCGCGTCCCGAGTCGAGCGGCGGGCCATGTGCTCGCCGTGGGCAGCGACGTCATCTGAGCAGCCGTGAGCCCGATTGGTGCAGAGTCGAGGCGTCGGTGACCGGCTCGTCCGCTGCCGGCCGCCCTGGCGGGGACGACGGATCAGTGCGGAACCGGCGCGCTGCGGCGGATTGCGCCTGCGCGCAGGGGCCTGCCGCGGCTGTCTTACCGTCACCGTCGTCAGGCCCGGGGATCCCTGGGTGCCTGGGATGCCAGAGACCACCGCCCGGGTCACCTTCTGGCGTGACCCGCCAGATGATGTCTAACCTTGAGCGAAGATGGGAGTACGGCGTGATGGCAAGTGACGGGCTGTCCCCCGCGGGCGTGACTGCTCCCGCCGCAGGGATGGGGGCAGAGGACGATCTTCAGTTGCTGCGGCATTACGAGCCAGTGCTGCGCTTTACCCTCGGCGAGCTTTTCTTGCCGATGTCGGTTGAGGGCTATCTGGGCAACTGCAGTCTGTGGCGGTCGGCCGTCCCCGGGGGCGCCGGGCCGCGCGACGGCGCGGAGCAGCTGTGCACGCCGGGAGAGCTGACGCCGGCTCGCCTGGCTCAGACCAGCGCGGCGACAGGGCGGGACCTCTCGCTTCGGTTTGTGGAGCGCCCGCTAGGCCGGAGCGAGTTCCGCGCGTGGCGGCGTGATGCGGGGCGCGCGCAACTGGCGGCTGGGGGCAGTCGGTTCGCCGCGGTCGGCCTGCTGAGCCGGTTCATCGACGCGGCGATGCGGTTGTCGCTCCTGCTGCGCGGACGGGTGCCCGGCGGCACCGCGGCCGCAGCCGAGCAGAAATACCGGGCTCAGGCCGACCCGGACAGCTGCCCGTACTATGGCCGGGTCACCCGGGACCGGGGTTTCGTTGCCTTGCAGTACTGGTTCTTTTACGCGATGAACGACTGGCGGTCGACCTTCGGCGGCGTCAACGACCACGAGGCCGACTGGGAGCAGGTCCACTGTCTTCCTGCCGGACCCGCCGGACCTGTTCTGCCGCCCATCTGACGATCCCGACCTGGAGTGGCGGGACACCCACCCGGTCGTCTTCGCCGGCGCTGGGTCGCATTCGGGGGCCTGCCTGCCGGGGGATTACCTGGTCACCGTCGAGCCGCCCGAACTTGGGCGGCTGCTCGCCTCGCTGCGCCACCTGAGTCGGCTGCTTCTGCCGTGGACACGCACGCACGCCGGCACCGCACTCGGCATCCCGTTCATCGACTACCGCCGGGGCGACGGTCCCTGCGTGGGATCCGGCGAGGATAAGAAGTGGCGCCCAGTGGTCGTCAACGACCAGACGCCCTGGCTGAGGGACTACCGGGGCTTGTGGGGGCTAGACACTCGCGACCCGTTCGGCGGGGAGCGCGCGCCGGCCGGCCCGCGCTACGAGCGCGACGGGTCAGTGCGGCTCTGCTGGTCCGACCCGGTGGGATGGGCAGGCCTGGATAAGGAAGCACCCTCGCCGGGGGCGGAGCGGAAAGCAGTCATGGACCGGATTACGGAGCTAGACGTCCAGCTCGCTGCGGCCGCGGCCGAAGTCGGCGACCGCGGCGATGAGCTGCGCCGGGTCCGCGCCGGCTCCCGGACAATGAGCAGGGACGGGATCACCAGGGACCCGGCCGCGCTGGCCGCGCTGGAGACCTCTGTCGAGCAGGCGCGCCGCCGCCGTCTGGCGCTCGCCGAGGAACGCGAGGCGCTGACGCGCTCATCCGTCCACGGCCTCCCGCAGGAGGAGCCGCACGCGCACCTGCGGCACCGGGCACTGCCGAACGTCGACCCGGTGCGCACCCGCCGCCGGGTGCTGGGGGAGTGGTCCGCCGTTTCGGCATCATTCCTGCTCGCCGGGTTCGCCGTGGTGATCCTCGGTCACCTCGGCGAGTACGTGCCAGTCGTCGGCGGCCTGGCGGTGATCATGCTGTGCGCGGAGGCGTTCGCCAGAGGTCACCTGGGGCGGTTCGTCGCGGAACTGCTCGCCGCTGCCGTCGTCGCCGCAACGGTGTGGCTGGTGGCCTGGGCAGCGCTGGGCCACTGGCGGACGGCCGCAGCCGCTCTGCTCATGCTGGCCGCCACCATGCTGTTGCTCGCCAACATCCGCGACCTCTTCGTCAAGCGCTGACCTTGGCACCCGCCGCACAGGTTGCATTCATGCGCGGCCTGAACGGCGGTGGGCAAGTGTAGGATCTCAAATCCGATAACATGTTGATCTTGTCTGACCTGCGGGTTCTCGGGTTGTCTCACGACGATTGCACCAAGCTCAGTCTCAAACTCGTGGCATTTTCACAGCGCGGCCTGTTCCGCCGGGGGCCGGTCCCCACCTGGCGCCGACTCGTTCGCCGGTACATGCAAAACTCGGCGAGGACATGATCCGGCGCGGTTGGCTGGATGCACGTCGCCGGAGATAAGTCCTCGGAGGGCTGGAAGAGTACGCGCCGCACCCGCGGCATCATCGGCACGCCGGACCGCCTGGCGCAGCTCGGACCGGTGTCGGGGATGCCGGGCACCATGGGGTCGGGTATGACGGTCCTGGTGCGGCTTTCCCGGCGAGGCTGGTGGCCCGGAGCCGAGTGGCGCCGCCGCCCTGATCACAGGTCGAACGAGTAGAGCCCGGGGTAGGTGACCCATGGGGCGGGAACCGGTTCCTTCAAGCCCGAGTCAGCTGGCCGTGAGCAGGTAGGGATCCAGGTAGCCGGTGTCGCCGCCGAGTGCTTGGTAGGGAGCGAACGCGACCACCGCAGCGGTCTCAAGGTCGGGGTGCTAGTCGCCGATGGCGATGCCAACCTGGTGGCGGGTTTCCTGCATGCCGAACCGGGTGGCGACCTCAACCAGCAGCACGTCGCCCTCCGCCAGCGCCGCGGGCCTTCAGGCCGGTAGAACCAAGACGGCGCCCCCAGGCGACGAGCCCCCGGCCAGACCACATCACCGCGCTCGCCGGGCAGCCGAGCCGGAGTGCAGCGGCTGTCCCGGCCGCGCACACCGTACCGTGGCCGCAGGCTCACTGCGGTCAGCCAGGGCAGGCACGCCGACCTCGGCGAACAGTACCCGGGACCGGGCGGCGCTCTGCCGGATCAGGGCAGCCGCGGGCAGCGGGACGCCCGCGGCCACGAGTGGCTTGCTGAAATCGAGGCGCCGCGACGCCAGCACGGCATTGGGCTGAACGGTGAGCCTCGTGGCCGCCGGGGCAAGCTGCACGGCCTGCTCCGCCACGAGTGCGGGGTGCCGCGCCGCGAAAGCCCGGCCCCGAAGGCGAGTCCGCCGATGCTCGCACCGGCGATGAGCACAAGTTCCATGAATCCCTCCTCGCGAAAGACCGACCGTCGGGCGAATCCCGGCGTCCGTCCTGCGCTGCAATGACAGCGATGTGCGCTCTACACCTGTAGAGGAGGATGGTACTCTACAAATGTAGAGGACAGCTCGAGAACGGAAGGGGGCCATGCCAATGGGCCTGGAAGACCACCTGCCCGCCGGGTTCTTGCTGACCAGCGTGGAGAAGTGGGCCCGGTACGCGCGGTCCCGGTCGATGTGGCCGGCCACGTTCGGCCTGGCCTGCTGCGCGATCGAGATGATGCAGACGGCCGGCCCGCGGCACGACTTGGCCCGGTTCGGCATGGAGAAGATGGGGGCCACGCCGCGGCAGGCCGACCTGATGATCGTCGCCGGGCGGGTCAGCCAGAAGATGGCGCCGGTGATGCGGCAGGTCTACGACCAGATGCCCAGCCCGAAGTGGGTGATCGCGATGGGCGTGTGCGCGTCCTCCGGCGGCATGTTCAACAACTATGCCATCGTGCAGGGCGCCGATCACATCGTGCCCGTCGACATCTACCTGCCCGGCTGCCCGCCGCGGCCGGAGATGCTGCTGGACGCCATCCTCAAGCTGCGCGACCAGATCCGCCACACGAAGCTCGGCGCCAGCCGGGACCGGGAAATCAACGAACTTGAGCACGCCGCGCTCCGGCGGCAGCCGCTGCACCATCCCCGCAATGCATAGCCGCCACCCGTTGCCTTGTGACATGTCATAGCGACGTCATGGCCAATTGGCCAGAAGGGATCGATGCGCTATGGGGAACAAGCCGCGCTTCATTAGCACCACCTTCCCCGAGGAGTCATCGTGGGCACCATCAAGAACATCTTCTTGAGTGCGTACTTCGCGGCCTGCGTGGCTGTCCTCATTTGGGGTCCCCTGATCGTCATACACGGCTACCGTCAGTGGTGGCTGGTGAGGTTGTACGCAGTAATGGCCGTTGCTGCCATCGCTGGCAGCATCAGCCACTACCGAATCCGACGGCGGAACAGGAAGAGCTAACCCCGCCGGACCTCGCAGCGAACAGCCAAGGACAACGCCAGGACTGTGCCGCAGTAGCCTTCCAGCGAGGCAGGCACTACGCGAGCCGCGCTGGCTTCGAGACGAAGAGATCACGCCCACCATTGGCGACGCTGGGCCATCCACGGGCCGGAAGCGCGGAAGTCCGAGAGGCACGCGAGGCACGCGAGGCACGCACCGACAATGACGATAGGTCTGACCTGGGATATCGAACGCGCCGGTGAGCGCGGGTAGCGGCTCGACAGTTCTTTCAAGCTGGTCGTGCCAGCCGCATGCCAGAACGAGGCCGAACCGCCGACGTCGAGCGGTAGCCAGCCGACGAGGAAACCAGTCCTGTCCAGGTGAACAGCAGTTGACTGTCGCGCTCAAAAGAGTGCAGGTCTTCTGAAGGGATTTATGACCTGGAGTTTTTGCCTGATTTCCGGGTGATCGGTAATGCGGTCTTCGCGATACACCGCGATTTGCTACGCGCGAGAGGCGGGATCCGGGCGGGTGACGGCGGTCAGCAGGGCCTGGACAGTCGCCCGCAGGCCCGTGCCGGCCAGATCACGGTCCCCAGTCCCGGCGATGGCATCGAAGAGCAGCCCGTCCAGGAGGGCGAGCAGATCGACAGCCCGGCGGCGGGGATCAGCCAGTCCGAGGGCGGCGAGCTGCTCAGCGACCGCCTCCTGGACGACGGCCCAGGATGCGGTCAGGGCCGCGCGCAGCTCAGGACGGCGGACAGCCTCCAGGATTAGCTCGTACCGTGCCAGGTGCCGCGACCGCCCGGTGGTGGCCCCGATCTCGATGATCGTGGTGATCGCCTCGGCGGCCGCATCCAGGTCCGTAACAGGAAGGGCAGGGATCTCGGCTGTGATGAGCTCGGCCAGCCGCTCGACCACTGCCTGCAGCAGGGCCTGGCGGGTCCGGAAGTAATAGGACGTAGATCCTTCGGGCAGCCCTGCGCTCCGGTCGACAGCGCGATGGGTAAGCCCGCGCATCCCGGCCGCCGCGATCGTCTCGATGGCCGCGTCGGCTAGGTCAGACCGGCGAGTCATGAGCTGCTCTCCTCTGCTGTCCGGTTAGGCCAACATCCTTCTACAAGCGTAGAGGGTGTCTATAGGCCGCGAGCGGTCGCCGGCATGGCTGACGCGTTGCTGTTCCGGCCACGGCACGATGCGCTCGACGCGTTCAGGCAATGACGACCGATTTCCAGGGAAATGCAAGCAGATCGAGGAACGCGCCCGCCCGGCGGGTGTCGGGGATCGGGTCGCGCTGGGAGTCGCGGGCGACGACCGCGCCGCGGTGGCCGCGGTGGCCGCGATTGTGGACGACCTCGGCTTCGACCCCATCGACATCGGTCCACTTGCATCGGCGCCCTCCTGGCATCCGGCCGCGAACTGTTCGGTGCCCTGCTCAACCGTGCCGAGTGCCGCGCCGTAATCCAGCGAGCACTGCGGCAGCGCCAACGCAATCCAGCTCTCGCCACCGCATCCACACGCCCGTAACAGAGGCTTATCCGGCACCCAGCCAGGGCTGCGCTGCTAGGTGGGGGACGGTCCCAAATCTGTCTGATTATTCCCGAGAAGCGTTCCGGCGTGTCTTACAGTCAATGTCGTATACGCAACCCGTACGACATTGACTGTGCGATTCCGCACGCGACGTGAGACCCTACAACGAATCCCTACAACACCACCAAACATAGCTGCTGGGGCAATGTAGGGTCTCACGTCACGTGACATGTTGATCTTGCCTGACCTGCGGGTTCTCGCTTGTCTCACGGAGATATCGCCATGATCAGTCTCAGACTCGTGGCATTTCCTCTGCCGTAGCCCGCTTCAGTGCATGGATCTGCAGGTTCCTAGTGTCCCGAGTCATTGAAGACTTTGCAGGTTGTAGGCTTGGCTTGTGCCGAGCCCGAAGCTGATTCCGCTGGTTCTGTCTGATGCTGAGCGCGCGTCGCTGGAGGCCTTGTCGCGCAAGCGGACGGCGTCGCAGTCGCTGGCCGGGCGGGCCCGGGTGATCCTGGCCTGCGCGGAGGAGGGCGGGGTGGCGCCGCTGACCCGGGTCGCCGCCAGGACCGGGCTGTCGCGGGAGTCGGTCCGCAAGTGGCGGGTCCGGTTCGTGGAGCGCCGGCTGGACGGCCTCGGCGACGCGCCGCGGCCCGGGGCAGCGCGGAAGATCACCGACGAGCAGGTCGAGGTGCTGGTCACGCGGACGCTGACGGAGAAGGGCCGCGGGCAGGACAGCCACTGGTCGACCCGGTCGATGGCCGCCGAGACCGGCCTGTCGCAGTCGTCGGTCTCGCGGATCTGGCGGGCGTTCGGCCTCAAGCCGCACGTCGTGGAGACCTGGAAGCTGAGCACCGACCCGGAGTTCATCGGCAAGGTCCGCGACGTCGTCGGCCTTTACATGTCGCCGCCGGAGAATGCCCTGGTCCTGTGCGTGGACGAGAAGTCGCAGATCCAGGCCCTGGACCGGACCGCGCCGTGCCTGCCGATGCTGCCGACGACCCCGGCCCGGATGACGCACGACTACGTGCGCAACGGCACGACCAGCCTGTTCGCCGCGCTTGACCTGGCCAGCGGCTCGGTGATCGCCCAGCCCTACCGCCGCCACCGCCACCAGGAGTTCCTGCGCTTCCTCAAGCTCATCGACACCGCCGTCCCCAACGGCCTGGAACTGCACCTGGTGCTGGACAACTACGCCACCCACAAGACGCCCGCGATCCACCAGTGGCTGCTGAAGCACCCGCGGTTCCACCTGCACTTCACCCCGACCAGCTCCAGCTGGATGAACCTCGTCGAACGCTGGTTCGCCGAGCTGACCAACCGCAAGCTGCGCCGCTCCGCGCACCGCAGCGTCACCGAACTCGAAACCGACATCCGCAAGTGGATCAACGAGTGGAACAAGGACCCCAAGCCGTTCGTGTGGACCAAGTCCGCCGACGAAATCCTCGAAACCCTCGCCGCCTACTGCCAACGCATCATCGACTCAGGACACTAGTTTGCGTGTCATCTGAGAACCGACTGAGCTGGCATAACGCATGACGTCTCACAGCGTGGCATCGCCTCTGCGTCTCACGACCGTGGCATGCCAATGCATGCTGCGGTGTAGCGTTTAGTCGATTGGAGGCGCCTGCCGGACCTACCTGAGAGGCGTGGCGCTTCCCGGCCGCCGGCTCTGGCCACGGTCAGCTCCGCCGTCAGCCGCACCCACTCGCGGCGCGCCTGTTCTTCGACGGTCAACCCTCCCGCCTTCGAGATACCCCATTGTTCCGGAATACCGCTCGGCTGCCGGCGGGTACAGCATCACTTCCGGCACCGCCTCCAGCCCTGCCCTGGTCGCCTAATCGGCGAGCTTGCCGACCTGCGGTCTGCCGAGGCCGCGCCGATCATCGGCACGCGGAAGAAGGAGGGCGCGTCAGCGAGTGAGGACCCGGGCGGGACGTGACCTCAGCTTCACCCGCCGATGTCGGCTTTCTGCGGGCAGGCTGCTCCGCCTGGCGACGGACAGTCATCGCACGGTCGCCAGCGAGCGCTGGCGACCGCCTGCCAACGCTGCTACTGATCCTGTCCGCCTCCGTGGCGGTCGCCATGCTCGGTGACGGCTACTACCTGATGAGGCGACCACGCTGGGGCAGCCCATCTCAGCCTTCCGCCCCTCGCGGTGGTCGCCAATGACCACGCTGCCTGCGCCTTCCATCCGGCCCTCGCTACACATACATAGGGTTACTGTCGGCAGAGTGGCAGGTCTCTACAGATGCATGATTCGATCGCGGCGAGGCGTGTATGACCAAGTATCCGGCTGACGGGCACCGCGCCCGCGAACAGCGCGAGGGCGACAACGTTGAATTGGTGCACGAGAAGATCCGCCGCCAGATCCTGTCCGGGGAATTGCGGGCGGGCGAGTCGTTCTCTCAAGTCCAGCTTGCGGCGCAGTGCGGTGTCTCGCGAACTCCCCTGCGCGAGGCTGTCCGGATGCTCCAGCGCGAAGGGCTGCTCATCAACGAACCAAATCGCCGCCTTGTCATTGCGCCCTTCTCGCTTAATGATCTGGAACAGATCTACGGCATGCGACTCGTGCTCGAAGCTGCGGCCCTACGTGCGAGCGTGCCGCAGATGAGCCCGGAAGACATCGCTGACCTGCGGGGCCAACTCGCCCGGATGGAACACTTCGCTGTTCAGGGCGACTACAACCGGTGGCAGGTTCCCCATCGGGCGTTCCACATCGGACTGATCGCACACGCCGGTGAGCGGTTTCGCGCGACATCGTCCGAGCTTTCGGATCATGGCGAGCGCTATCGGCGGTACTACACGGTCAACGAGCCAAAACTCGTCCCCCCAGTGACGCAGGAACATAAGGCGATCTTTGATGCTGTCAAAGACCGCGACGCCGAGGCCAGCGCCCGCAACCTGATCGCGCACCTGTCGCACACGGCTTACGGGGTGATCGACATGGTGCAGCCAGGATATGAACCAGCGGTGCTGGACGGCATCCTGCATGATCTCGTCGGCGCCGCGGCCGCCGATCTGAGGCCGCGGCGGCAAGGCGGCAAGTGACTGCGCGCGGACCGGCCCCTCGTTGCCGGCGGCGAGTAGCTAGCGGTAGCGCTGGTGTGCCATCGCGGTAGCCATCAGGTATTCCAGCAGCCGTACCAGGACTTGTTTGCTGGAGCGGCGGTCCCGGGCGTCGCACTGCTGGACCGGGACGTGGGCGCCGATGTCGAGGGCCTGGCGCACCTCGTCTTCCTCGTAGATGTCCGCGCCGTCGAAGCAGTTCACCGCGACGATGAAGGGGATGTTGCGGGACTCGAAAAAGTCGAGGGCCCCGAAGCAGTCGCCGAGCCGACGGGTGTCGGCGAGGACGACCGCGCCGAGCGCGCCGACCGACATTTCTTTCCACATGAACCAGAACCGGTCCTGGCCGGGGGTGCCGAACAGGTACAGCACCACGTCGGAGCTGATGGTGATCCGGCCGAAGTCCAGTGCCACCGTGGTCGTGGTCTTTCCCCCCACGCCCGTGAGGTCGTCCACAGCTGCCCCAAGTTCGGACAGCCGCTCCTCGGTCCGCAGGGGCTTGATCTCGCTGACCGCGGAGACCAGGGTCGTCTTGCCTGCCCCGAACCCGCCCGCGATGAGTATCTTGACCGCCTGCGCGCCCTCTAGATCCGGGGATCCAGCTATGTAAGAGTTTGCGAACACCTTCAAGCACCGCCTGTAGCAGTTTGATGTCGGGCGCGCCCGCGGCGGGCTGCGGCGACCGGTAGATGAGATACCCCGAGTCGATCAGGTCGCTGACGAGCACCTTGACCGCCGCCAGCAGCAGGTTCATGTGAGCGGCGATCTCGGCGACCGACAGCGCTCGGTGCTGGCACAGGCGCAGTATTTCCCGGTATTCCCGGTCCAGCGCCGTGACGTCCGCCTCGGCGCGGGCGGCCATGACCAGCGTGAGGATGTCGAGCTTGTGCAGATCCTTCCCGGCACGTCCCCGGGTTACCGCGAACGGGCGGACGAGCGGCCCGGGATCGTCCTCGAACGAGAAGTCGTCCGTCATGGCGAGCGCGGAGCCGTCGATTCCGAGGGAAGCACGCGCGGGCTGGCCGAGAGGTTGCTGCCCACTTGCTGCACGATCACGTTCAGCTCATAAGCCACCATGCCCAGGTCGGCGGACGCCGAGGCGAGCAGTGCCAGGCAGGCGCCCTCGCCTGCCTCGGTCACCACGAGGTACCCGTACTCAAGCTCGACGACCGTCTGCAGCACCAAGCCCTTGCCGAACTGCGTACCCACGCCGCGCGACAGGCTCTGGAATGCCGAGGCCATCGCCGCCAGATGGTCGGCGCTGTCGCGGTCCAGGGTCGACGAACGGCCGAGCAGCAGCCCGTCGGCGGACAGGGCGATGGCCTGCTCGGCCCCCGCCAGTCGCCTGACCAGATCGTCCAGCAGCCAGTTCAGCCGGTCCCTCCTGGCCGTGGCCATCCCATCGTCATTCATCGCCTGACCATTCGTGTTCATCGGTTGTCCTGACCCGAGGAGTCACGTCCCAGACGCGTGCCCCGCTGAAATGCCGACATGGAGCCGCGGGCTTCCTCGGGGCTGCGCGTCCGCCGGGGGCCGGTGCTGTCCGCGGCCTCTGCGTCCAACCGCAGCCCCGGCGCGAGGTTCGCCATCCGCTCACGGCGCGGCAACGCCACCCGGTTTCGCCCGGCTGGCCCTGACGCCGGACCGGGGGCCGTGTCCCAGGGCGTCAGCGAGGCCGCGGCGACTTGCACGTCCGGCCAGGACGGAGGCAGTGAGACAGGTTCCGCGGGCCGCTCCGCCGTCGGCTGCCCTCGCAAGTCCGCGTCTTGCCTGCCGCGCGGCCGTGGCACCGGGCCCGGTGCCACCCCGGCCAGAACCTGCTGCGGTTGCTCGTGCCGCCCGGGGCGCCTCATCGCGGACGAGTCGCCGCCAGCGGTGGCGTCGGCTTCGATGACACCGGACGGGATTAGCACGATCGCCTTGATGCCGCCGTAGGCCGACTCCAGCAGGCTGACGGCGATGCCGTGCCGCTGGGCCAGTTGGCCGACCACGAACAGGCCCAGCTGCCGCTGCCCGGACAGGGCCATCGCCTGAAAGTCCGGCGGATTCGCCAGCGTCTCATTCAGCCGCTCCCGCTCGCCGAACTCGATGCCCAGTCCCTGGTCCTCCAACTCCACGACCACGCCCTTGCCCACCAGGTTGCCGCGCACGGTCACCGCCGCATCCGGCGGCGAAAACGCTGTGGCGTTGTCGACCAGCTCGGCCAGCAGGTGGATGAGGTCGCCCACCACGGCGCCCTGCACCTGCACGTCGGGCAGCCGTACCGTGCTCACCCGCGCGAAGTGCTCGGTCTCCGACACCGCGCTGCGCACGATGTCCTCCAGCGCCGCCGGCCGGCGCCATCTGCGGCCCGGCTGGCCGCCGCCCAGGATCAGCAGGTTCTCCGCGTTGCGCCGCGCGCGGGTGGCCAGATGGTCCAGCTGGAACAGCAGCTCCAAGTGCTCCGGGTCATTCTGCTTGGCCTCCGCGACATCCAGCAGCTCCAGCTGCCGGTGCACCACCAGCTGGCTGCGGTGCGCGATGTCCAGGAACACCTTGCTGATGCCGGCCCGGGTTCTGGCCTCGGCGGCGGCCGCCGCGACCGCCGTCCGCTGCGCGGTGTTGAACGCCTCGGCGACCTGCCCGATCTCATCGCTGCCATAGTCGAGCATCGCCACCTCCGACTCCACGTCGACCGAATCTCCGCCCCCGATGCGCCGCACTATCGACGGCAGCTTCGAGTCGGCCAGCTCAAGGGTGTTGGTACGCAACCTGCGCAGTCGGCGCACCAGCCCGTTCGCCAGCACGATGGCGGCGACGAACGCGGCGACGGCCAGCACCAGCACCAGCGAACCCGCGAGAATCGACCTGGACAGCGACCGGTTCGCCGCGTCCACGGCCGCTGCCTGAGCATGGCGGAGGTCATCTCCCCACAGTCCGAACAGGTCCGCGGATACCGTGTTCTCGGCGGAGAGCCAGGAGCCGAGGGGCATCGCGAGCTTGCCGCGCTGGGCAAGGTCGTCTTCGCCGGACGTGGCCAGCCGCCACGCGTTCCCGGCCACGAGCCGGTCGTAGGCCGCCTGCCCGGACTGGGGCAGCCGCGAGGCCAGCGCCTGGAGCTGATTCCGGTAAGCGCCCGTCAGCTGTGCCAGGATCAGCCGGTCAGGCTGAGTCACGATGCCACGCACCGCCCAGCCCGCACCCAAGCCGACCACGCGCGAATGCAGGTCGGGGACCGAGTTCAGGTCCAACACGGTGATCTCGTCTATAGCGGTCGTAGTGTCGGGGGCCGAGAGCGCGGATTGCAGCAAGACCGACGAGTCGCCGACGGCAAGGCGAGTGTAGAAGGCATCGACGTCGCTGACGCTCGCCCGGCCCGTTTGCACGCCCTGGCGCACCACCGGCATCTCGTCAGCCAGCTCATGGAGCAGCGCGTTGCTACGGGTCACCGCATGCGGGTTGAGGCCTTGCGCCACATTGGCCGCTGGGATGAGCCTGTTGAGCGCCGCGTCCGTCGTGTTCCACTGCGCCTGCAGGCCTGCCTGCGCCTGCCGGTCACCTCCGAGGGCCCGCAGGCTGATCGTCCGTTCCTGCTCTAGGGCGGATGTGAACTGGACGAGCGGCCCGCTGGCCTGCACGAAGTAGCTAGAGAAGTTGCGTGCCGAAATACCTTCGGAGATCAGGTAACCGGCGACCGAGGCGCCCGTGATAAGCAAGGCCGCGCTCGGGATCAGCACGATCGCGAGCACTCGGGTCCGGATACTCGAGGTCCATCGCCTGCGCCACCCTTGTCTTCGCCGCCGCGGGTTCGCCCGGAGATTGCCAGTCATGAACGCGCACCCTTTCCCCTCCGACGTGTGTCAAGAGACCGCGCCAGAGCTCTTGCGAATCACTGCGCGGCATGGACGATGAACGAGCTGACGAGCGCCACCGCACATGCGGCGGCCGGGTCGCTCTTCTGTACCGGAACTGTATCCAGTTCTAATGATTGGATCCAGCTGTTAACGGTATCGATTCCGGATCAAGGTCTCGTTCCGGCTGATTTCCGGTAGGACTGCACGGCGAGGTGACCCGCGGCGTTACGGCTCTGTTCGCCGGGGGCGCGGTCCTCTTCTACCGCGCGGTGTGCAGGCGATCGCGACGGGCTCAGTGCAGCGCCGTCGGCGCACCCGGCGTGCCCGCGAAGAGACGCCACCTTCCGTAGTAAGAAGCACCCAGCTCAGCAACCACACGACAAATCAGCGCAAGCCACAGCCGGCACCCCTTGATAAGTATCCTCTTACGCTGAAGGTGGCGCCTGTGGTCGGTTGGATGACTGCCCCAGCGCCGTCGCTGTCCGCGGCCGAGCAGGGATCACGCCGAGTGACGGATCCGCCATCGTCCCGCCATTCACCGTGAGATTACGTCACGCGGCGTGAGACCCTACAGACATCTGTAGGGTCTCACGCCTCATGACATGTTGATCTTGAGTGATTGCGGTTTCTCGCTTGTCTCACGACGATTGCACCGAGAGCAGTCTCAAACTCATGGCATTTCCTCGGCTGCGGTCGCCTTCACGTGCCGCGTCGCGCGCCGTCTGGGCTGTTGTCACACGTCGATGGTTCTTCGGGTGCCCGCCCGGGTGTCAATCGTTGCTGATCGCAGAATGTCAGGGCTTCCGTGCGACCAGGCCGTGGATCGGGACCTGCGCCGCCGCCGGAGGATCGGAGGAGTCGGGTCGCCAGTCGTTCACGGGGACCAGCCCGGGTGGGACCAGGTCAAGGCCGGTCACCAGGGCGGCGATCTCGGCCGACGATCGGAGCACGATGGGCATGGTGGCCGCCGCGTTCCACTGCTCGATGGCGGCGACCAGCGACGGGTCGAGGTCGCTGGCCAGGTGGTAGATCGCCAGGTAGCTTCCGGACAGCAGGGCATTCATCAGCGCCGTCACGAGGTTGGCCGCATCGGCCGCCGAGGGCACGTGGGAGAGGGTGGACAGCAGCAGGACGGCGACCGGCTGGCCGACGTCCAGGATCGCGCCGTCGCCCGGCCGGGGGACGTCCGAGGCAAAGGCGCTCGCACCGGACCTGCCCACGCCGGACAGGCCCGCGCCGGAGACGATGCCGTCCACGTCCGCGATGTCCCCGTCGACGCAGCTCACCATCCCGCCTGGCGCAGACGTCAGCGTCGCGTTGGCGTGCGCGAACACCATCGGGTCACTCTCGACGTAGACGATCCGGCAGGTCGGGTCGGCCGCCTGCGCGACCTCGTGCGTGTTGCCGGGCGGCACCAGGCCGTCGCCGACATCGAGGAACTGCCTGATCCCCGCGTCGGCGGCCAGGTACCTGACCACCCGGCAGCGGAAGGCCCGGGCCGAGGCCGGAAACGCGGCTACCGACGGCGCCGACTCGATCAGGGCGGCGGCCGCCTTGCGGTCGGCGGCGAAGTGATCCTGTCCGCCGTGCAGGAAGTCACTGGCGCGGGCGGCGTTGGGCACGGTGATGTCGATCAACCCGGGCTTGACCCAGTGACCCCCGTCATGAGCCAATTCCTCCCCCTTGCAGCGTCGTGATCCAATTCCTCACTCACGTACTATCTCTCCCCGCGAGTCACGCTAGCTAATCGTTGCCAGCGGCAACGCGTCCGTGCAGGGCGGGTCATCGGGCTCAGGACGCCAGCCGTGCAGCTCGACGAGGTCGAGGCCCAGGTCGGCGAACCAGCTCTCGACCGTGACACGGTCCCGGAGGACGACGGGGACCGGGCTGATGTGGTCCACCGCTCGCCGGCGGCCGCAAGCTTCTCGTCCGCCGTCGGCCGCATGGCGACCAGGTAGCTGCCGGACGGCAGCGGCGCCATGGAGCGCGCGCGGCAACTGGATCAACCCGGTGCCATGTCGACGAAGCGGCTGTAGTGCCCCTGGAACGCCACCGTCACCGTCGCGGTCGGGCCGTTCCTGTGCTTTGCGACGATCAGGTCCGCCTCGCCGGCGCGCGGCGATTCCCGCTCATACGCATCTTCGCGGTGCAAAAGTATGACAACATCCGCATCTTGCTCAATCGAGCCACTTTCCCGCAAATCGGACAGCATGGGCTTCTTGTCCTGGCGCTGTTCCGGACCTCGGTTGAGCTGGGAGAGTGCGACCACGGGCACCTCAAGCTCCTTGGCGAGCAGCTTGAGCGACCGGGACATCTCAGAGACTTCCTGCTGGCGGCTTTCGACTCGCTTCGGCGAGGACATCAGCTGCAGGTAGTCGATGATCACGAGCTTCAGGTCGTGCCGCTGCTTGAGACGGCGGCACTTGGCGCGGATCTCCATCAGCGACATGTTCGGCGAGTCGTCGATGAACAGCGGCGCGTCGGCGACCTCGCTCATCCGTTTCGCCAGGCGGCCCCAGTCGTCGTCGCTCATCTGCCCGGTCCGCATGATGTGCATGGGCACCCGGGCCTCGGCCGACAGGAGCCGCATGGTGATCTCGTTGCGCCCCATCTCCAGGGAGAACACGACGGTGGGCAGCCCGTGCTTGATGGTCGCGGATCGCGCGAAGTCGAGCGCGAGCGCGCTCTTGCCGACGGCAGGCCTGGCCGCCACGACGACCATCTGGCCCGCGTGCAGGCCGTTGGTCAGGGCGTCCAGGTCGGCGAAGCCGGTGGGGACACCGCTGATGCCGCCGCCGTGCGCGCCGATCGCCTCGATCTCCTCGAGGGCCGCGGGCATGATCTCGGACAGCGGGTGATAGTCCTCGGCGATCCTGCGGTCGGTGACCGCGTAGACCTCGGCCTGGGCGCGGTCCACCAGGTCGTCGGCGTCGCCGTCGCCGGCGTAGCCGAACTGGACGATGCGCGTGCCCGCCTCGACCAGCCGCCGCAGGATGGCGCGCTCCCTGACGATCCTGGCGTAATACCCGGCGTTCGCCGCGGTGGGCACCGACGCGATGAGCGTGTGCAGGTACGGCGCGCCGCCGATGCGGGTCAGCTCGCCGCGCCTGGTCAGCTCGTTCGAGACGGTGATCGCGTCGGCTGGTTCGCCGCGCGCGTACAGGTCGAGGATGGCCTCGTGCACGAGCTGGTGCGCCGGGCGGTAGTGGTCGCTTGGCCTGATGGTCTCGATGACGTCGGAGATGGCGTCCTTGGACAGGAGCATGCCGCCGAGCACGCATTGCTCGGCCGCGACGTCGTGCGGCGGCATCCGCTCGAATTCCTCGCCGCCGCGCGACGGCAGTTCGGTTACGCTCACCAGACGCCTCCCCCCAGACGAGCAGCCAGGCCCCCGTGACAGTCACCGTTTTACCGAGGGGCTCTGACATTCTTGGCGGTCGCGGCGCGGCCGGCAACACGCCCGTGTGGATAACCTGTTGACAACCAGACGACAGTCTGTGTGCAGCCGGTGGATTGCGCTGTGGACATCCCGTTGCTGCAAACGATTCCGACCGCTATGAGCTGCGATAACGATATCCACCGGCTGTGCACAAGAAAAAGTCGGTCACATTTTGGGTATGCGTTTTCCACAGAGATATTCACAAGCGGCATTCGCTTGCCTGTGGAAAAGGTGTGCGGACATGCCATCGGCCGAGGGCTTTTCCCCAGCTTCGGAACGGGTTCGGCATCCTGTCCACAGGCACGCGAACCGATCAAACGAGCCGCCGGGCGTCCGACCGGTCGGCTATCATTCGCGTGTGTGTTCGACCACGGGGGACGCGATCGAGCGCATCGCAGCGGCAATTGACCAGCTAGCGAGCGATGCGCGTGATGCCGGGAGCGCGCGGGGCGCGGCTGACCAGCGAGAGCTGAGCAGGCGCGTCGCCTGCCTTTGGCAGATGGTCAGCGATCTCGACCCAGAACTTGCGCGACGCACGCGGCGCTACACAACTCCGGCCGACGGCGGCCCTTCGGCCTGAAGGGCACACCGCCGACCGGCAGCTGTGGACACAGCGGGTTTCCTGTGGACAACCAATTGCCTGTGGAAAGCGCTGTGGATAAGACAGCCAGAGGCTGTGAATGGGGCCTAGGCTCCGGTGACCTCGATGCCCACCGAGGCGGTCACCTCGGGGTGCAGCCGGACCTGGACCTTGTAGGACCCGGCGGCCTTGATCGGGTCCGGCACGAAGATCTTCCGACGGTCGATCTCCGGGCCGCCCGCGGCGCGCACCGCGTCCGCGATGTCCGTCGCGCCTACCGAGCCGAACAGGCGGCCGTTGGAGCCGGCGCGCCGCTTGAGCCGGACGGTCAGCCGCTGGAGCTGGCCGGCCACCGACTGCGCGTCCTCGAGGCTGCGGATCTCACGCGCCGAGCGGGCCCGCTTGATCAGGTCAACCTGCTTCTCACCGCCGCGCGTCCAGGTGATCGCGAACCCGCGGGGCAGCAGGTAGTTACGGCCGAAGCCGGCAGCCACGTCCACCACATCGCCGGGAGCGCCGAGGCCACCGACCTCCTGGGTGAGGATCAGCTTCATGCGAGACATTGGTCAGTCCTCCCCAGCCCTAGCGAGCCGTGCTGGTGTACGGGAGCAGGGCCATCTCGCGCGCGTTCTTGATCGCGGTCGCGACGTCACGCTGGTGCCGGGTGCAGTTCCCGGTGACCCGGCGCGCGCGGATCTTGCCGCGGTCCGAGATGTACTTGCGCAGCAGCCCGGTGTCCTTGTAGTCCACGTAAACAATCTTTTCGTGGCAGAAGGCACAGACCTTCTTCTTGGGCTTGCGAATTGGAGGCTTCGCCATCGTGGTGCTCCTTAGGAGAGCCCCGCGTGATGCGGGGATGGTCGTTATTTACTGATTACTTAGAACGGCGGTTCGTCGGAGTAGCCGGCGTCGGACGCCCAGGGGTCCTCGTTCCTGCTGCCCCCGCCGGACGACGAACTCTGGCCGCTGTAGCCGCCGTTGCCCCCGCCGCTACCGCCGCGGTTGCCGCCGCCGGAGAACCCGCCCTCGCCGCCACCGCGGCTGACCCGGTTGACCTTGGCAGAAGCGTTCCGCAGGGACGGGCCGACATCGTCGACCTCGACCTCATACACGGTCCGCTTCTCGCCTTCCTTCGTCTCATAGTTCCGCTGCTTCAGCCGGCCGGTCACGATGACCCGCATGCCACGCTGCAGCGACTCGGCGACGTTCTCCGCCGCCTGCCGCCACACGTTGCAGGAGAGGAAGAGGCTGTCGCCGTCCTTCCACTCATTGGTCGCGTTGTCGCGGATCCGGGGCGTCGACGCGATCCGGAAGGTCGCAACCGGCTGACCGGATGGGGTGAATCGGAGTTCCGGGTCGGCGACAAGGTTGCCGACGACCGTGATGGGGGTGTCTCCTGCCGCCATGATGGCGCTCCCGGTCCTAGCAGAACGAATAAATGAAGATGAAGGCTTGGTCGCTTAGCGGTGCTCGGGCCGCAGGACCTTGGTGCGCAGCACGCCCTCGTTGAGGTTGAGCTGGCGGTCGAGCTCCTGGACGGCGCTCGGGTTCGCAGTCAGGTCGACGATGGCGTAGATGCCCTCGGGCTTCTTGTCGATCGGGTAGGAAAGACGGCGCTTCCCCCAGATGTCCATCTTGCCGACCTTGCCGCCATCGGCGGTCACGACCTTGAGAAACCCCTCGAGCGACGGCTGAACCGTCCGCTCCTCGAGGTTCGGGTCGAGGATGATCATGATTTCGTAGTGGCGCATGCGCGCTCCTCCTCTGGACTAACGCGGTCACGGTCTCTCCGTGACAGGAGGTACGGACAAGAGTTCAGGTTCCCGTCCGCAGCCATTAACTGTACCAACCCCCAGGGACATTCTGAGCCGGATCGGCGCCACCCCCTGTTCAGTGGCCGGGAAAAAGGGAACAGTAGAGGGTGAAACCCAGACGATGAAGTCCCCCTCGGAGGCCGGGATGGCTGGCACTGTCAGAACCAGCAAGTCGGGACACTTTCCGCGCCTGACGCTCAACTCGGACGGTCATTCGCACCGCGTGCTCAACATCGCGAGCGTTTTCACCCTTGTCTGCGGGCTGCTTTCTTTCGCGCTCGGCCTGTTCCTCAGGACCGGGCCGAGCGGCCTCAAGGGCTGGGCCGTCATCGCGGCGGTCACCGGCCTGGCGGCCCTGCTCATCGGCCTGTTCACCCAGATGATGTCGGCGACGCGCGAGGAGCGGATTGTCACGGTCACCGGCATCATCGCGGGTTTCGTCGGCCTGGCCCTTGGCCTCGCGTTCGGCGGGCTTAGCTAGCCGGCCGCTGCCCGCACGAAGCCTCGCGCGAGCGAGGCTCCGTTGTCGTGGGCGCGGACTACGCTAAGGCGCATGATGCGTATTGGCGGGCACTTCCACTCCGATCACCCCCTGGACGACGCGGTGGGCTGCGGTGCGAAGGTCGCGCAGTTCTTCCTCGGCGACCCGCAGGGCTGGAAGGGGCCGGTCATCCCCGGCGGTGATCCCGGCGCGCTGCGGGACGCCTACGCCGCGGCGGATGTGGACGTGTACATCCATGCCCCGTACGTGATCAACGTGGCGTCGACCAACAACCGGATCCGCATCCCGAGCAGGAAGCTGCTCGATCAGCACCTGAAGGCCGCCGCGTCCATCGGCGCCAAGGGGCTGATCGTGCATGGCGGTCACGTCACCGGCGACATCGACCCGGGCCAGGGCGTCGCCAACTGGGTTAAGGCCATCGAGCAGATCGAGCGGCCGCTCCCGCTGCTCATCGAGAACACCGCGGGCGGCAACGGCGCGATGGCCCGCACGCTCGACGCGATCGCGCGGCTCTGGGAGGCGATGGCCGACGTGACTGCCCCCGATGGCGGCGAGGTCGGGTTCTGCCTCGACACCTGCCACGCCAACTCGGCGGGCATCGACCTGGCGGACGCCGTCGACCGGGTGAAGGCGATCACCGGCCGCATCGACCTGGTGCACTGCAACAACTCGCGCGACCCGTTCGACTCTGGCGCGGACCGGCACGCCAACTTCGACGCGGGCACGATCGACCCGCAGGCACTCCTCGACGTAGTTCGCGCCGCCGGCGCTCCCGTGGTCTGCGAGACGCCGGAGCCAGGCCTGATTGTCGACATCGGCTGGCTCCGCGACCGCCTCGGCTGAGCCGGGCACACGCTCAGCCCGCGGCGGCCTCGGCCGGCCGCCGGCGGCCGCGGTTCCAGATGACGACCAGGCGGTCCGGCGCGCCGTCAAGTACGCCGCCCGCCGGGTCGTCGTTGGTGCCGGACGCACGGACACGATCCCGTTCCGGCTGAAGAATGTCGGCCACTACCGTGGACGCGAGCAGGGCGAGGGACAGCAGCCGCGCGGCGAGAATGATGAAGTACCAGCCGGGGCTGATGCCGGTGTAGCCGCCGTCGGTCGGCGCACGGTACAGGTAAACGAAGTAGCCCCAGATGCCGAGGAAGTAGGCGACCTCGGTGAGCTGCCACACCACGTACGCCCACAGCCGCGGCCGCGATAGCACCGCGAGCGGCACGAGCCAGATCACGTACTGCGGCGACCACACCTTGTTCAGGATGAGGAACGAGGCGAGCAGCAGGAAGCACAGTTGCGGCAGCCGTGGCCGCCGCGGCGCGGCCAGCGCGAGCAGGGCGATCAACACGAAAGCGATCGCGAAGGCGGCGGAGGAGATCAGGTTCAGCCGGCCGAGTGCTGAGTTGCCGACCACCGGCACCTTGTAGTTCTCGAACAGGTACCAGATCGAGCCCCAGTCGGCGCCGCGGGACCTGCTGAACGCGTAGAACTCGGCCCAGCCGGATGTCGCCGTCAGCGCGACCGGCACGTTGATCACCAGCCAGGCGATCACCGCGCCCGCGAGCGCCTTGCCGAACTCGCGCAGCTTTCCCGCGCGCAGGCACAGCAGCAGCAGCGCGCCGAAGATGAGCAGCGGGTAGAACTTCGTCGCGACCGCGAGCCCGAGCAGCGCACCCGCCAGCCATTCCCGCTCCCAGGCCCAGGCGGCGAGGCCGCCCGCGGTCAGCGCCATGGCGAACAGGTCCCAGTTGATGTAGGCGGCAAGGATGAGCCCGGGGGACAGTGCGGTCAGCAGCGCCGCCTTCCAGCCCTGGCTGTCATTCTCCCGGTACGCCGTCACCGCGGTGGCGAGCACCCCGCCGATCAGGCAGACGGCGAGCAGCAGGACCGAGACGTCGTAGAAGTCCTTGCCGCGCGCGTAGGGATCGCTAACCGAGTGCACCATCCACGCCGCGGCCTGCATCATCCACCCCATGAGCACGGGGTACTCGACCGGGTGCCCGTAGTAGGGCACCTGCCCCTTGGATAGCCCCTCGACGTAGTAGAGCGGATAGATGTCGGTGTAGCAGGCGTCGCGGAACTGGCTGGTGAAGGTGTTCCACGCGCCGCCCGCACTGCACGGCGTCTTCTGCAGGTAGCCGAGCAGTGCGGCTAGCGCGGACGCCGCGACGCCCGCGCCGAGAAATGCCGGAACCCGGTATCGCACTGCCGCTCCCCGCTGGTGACTATTGCCGACGGAGGCTATTCTGCCGTGCCCTTCCCGCGCCTGCGACGTCTCCGCGACAGGGTCGTCCACAACAGTGACCCGGGCAGCAGCACCGTGAGCACTCCGCCAACCGCGAGGCCGGCCCGCACGCCGTTCGCCGTGGCCGTGGCACCGTTACCGCCGCCGTTGCCAGGACCCGTCGTCGTGTTCGTCGGGCTTGAGGTCGCGGTACTCGTCGGCGTCCCGGTCGTCGAGTTAATCGGCGTCGCGGTGGGCGACGACGTCTGGGTGGGGAAGCCGAATGTCGACGAGGTTGTCGGGGTTGGGGTGGGGAAGCAGTTGCGCTTGTGGCCATGGCAGTTCTGGGGCTGCGTGAGGGTCGGCGTCGGGGTCGGCGTCGGGGTCACCTGGTTGCACTTCTTGTTCTTGTTCTTGCCGGTGAGCGGGATCGTGATCTTGTGGCCGTGGATCGTGAACGTGCAAGTCGACTTCTTCTTGGGCAGCTTGCCGATCTGGATCCACTTATCGCCGGAGAAGGTGGGGTTCTCGAAGTTCTGCACCGGGAGGCTGGCGAACTCCGCCTGTGCGAAGGAGTTCCAGATCTTCGCCGGCCAGTAACCGCCGAAGCCGCCGCCCGTGAGCACGGCCAGGCTTTCCGGCGAGTTCGCGGCCTGCGACTCGGTGAACATCCCGACGACCAGCGAGTACTGCGGGATCGCACCGATGAAGAAGCCGGCGTGCGAGTTGGTCGTCGTTCCGGTCTTGGCGATGATCGGCCGGTTGCCAAGGCCGACCGCGGCCGAGGTGCCGGTGCCGTTCACCGTCGTCATCGACATCGCGTACTGGACCTGCGAGGCGAGCGCCGCGTTATTGGCCGCGTTGGTTGGGTCGAGCACACCGCGGGTCTGCGTGATCGGCTTCTGCTGCGGACCGTCGGGTAGCTGCCAGTACTTGACGACGTGTGCCGTGTGGTAGACGCCGTTGTCGGCGATGGTGGCCAGCATCGTGGCCTGCTCGTTGACGGTGAGCGAGGCGGTGCCGAGGGCGAGGCCAACCTGGCCCACCATCTGGTCAAGGTTCGAGCCACCCTGCGTGAAGGCAGAGATGTTCACACCGTAGGCCTGCGCCATCTGTATGACCTTCGAGGTGGTGACTCGGTGCGCCAGGTCGGTGAAGGCGGTGTTGGACGACTGCGCGAGCGCGGTCTGCGGGGAAACCCCCCAGAGCTTCTTGGGGTCGCCGATCACCTCTCCGCCGTCGTTCTGCACCGGGAAGTAGGCGCTCAGGTTGTTCTGGGAGCATGCGCTCGTGGAGTAGTACTTCATGTCCTGGGACAGCTTGAGCGCGTCGTAGTCTGGCGGGACGCACAGCGCCGGCGCCGCGTTCAGGATGCTGGTGCTCGCGTTCATCCCGCCCGCCACCGCGGCGGAGAGCACGTACGGCTTGAACGACGAACCGACCTGCTCTCGCGCGTAGATGGACATGTCCACGTCGCAGTTCCACTCGGCGCACTTCTTGGGGGTCATCTTCTGACCGGGGCCGGGGTACGTCGCGAGGATCTCGCCGTTCTTAGGGTTCTGCAGTTCGGCGCCGACGCGCATGTACGAGGGGTACTTAGCGCCAGGTGTCGCCTTGATCGCGGCGATGTTGGTGTTGACCGCCTTGTACATCGCGACTTCCATCGGGCGGCTGATCGTGGTGACCACCCGCATGCCACCGGTCTCGAGCTGCTGCTGTGTCACGTGGTCCACGCCGGTGAGCTCGTTCTCAACCACCTTGAGGATGTACGGGGCCCACGGGTCGCTGTTGTTGGCAAGCACCCCGACCGCATCGGTAACAGTGGACGACGTCGTGTCGGTCAGCATCTTCGGGAACGTGGCGGCGTCCGCCTGCGCCTGGGTGATGAAGTTGTCCTTCACCATGTCGGCGAGCACCGCCGTCCAGCGGGCCTTGAGGTTGTCGCGGTACTGGAGCTGCGGGTAGTTGGACGGCTGCTGGATGATCGAGGCGAGCACCGCGTCCTGTGCGATGGACAGCTTGTTCACTGGCAGCCCGAAGTAGGTCTGCGCGGCAGCGGCGACACCGTAGGAGTTCTTACCCAGGTAGATGAGGTTCAGGTAGCTGGTGAGGATCCACGGCTTGGACTTCTCGCCGGCCAGCTTCTGCGCGATGAAGATCTCCTTGATCTTCCTGCTCGCCGTCTGCTGCACGCCGATGCCGGTGTAGTAGTTGCGGACGAACTCCTGGGTAATCGTTGAGCCGCCGGACGTGCCGCCGTGCATCAGGTCGTCGTAGGCGGAGCGCAGGATGCCGGTCGGCGAGATGCCGCCCTCGGTGAAGAAGTTCTTGTCCTCGGCGGCCAGCACCGCGTTCTTCAGGTTCACCGGTAGTTGCTGGTAGGTCAGGTCCTGCCGGTTGACCGTGCCGATCGTGCCCATGACAGTCTTGCCGTCGTTGTAGTAGACGATCGTGTTTTGGTAGTTGGCCGAGGCGAGCGCGGCGGGGATCACCGCGCTGTGCGACAGGTACTCATAGACGCTGACCATGCTGAGCACGATGAGGAGAAACACGCCGCCGGTGAGGGCGAGCGCCTTCTTCCAGGTCGGCCGCCACCAGGGGACCTTGGGCTTGCCGTTCCGGCCCCGCGGACCACCCGGCCTCCCCGCGCCGCCGGGACCCCCGGGTCCTCCTGGACCTCCAGGGCCGCCGGGGCCCACCGGGCCGCCAGGCCCGTAACCGCCGGGGTAGCCCGCCGCGCCGCCGTACCCGCCGGCTGGGCCTGCGCCGTAGCCGCGAGTCGTGTCGAACGTTGTGGGGTCGGACGGCTGGCCCGGCTGGCCAGCCGGGCCCGGCTGCGCACTCGCGCCAGGTGAGTTCTCCCAGCCTCTGCCGTCGGCCCAGTAGCTGTAGCCGGGGTCCTGACCCGGACCCCGGTCGACCGGGCGGATCGCACCCTGCAGGTTGGTCTCGTAGTCGGAGTCGATGGAAGAGTCGCGCCAGAAGCCGCCCGTCTCCCACCCCTCGGGCGCCGGGTATCCGGCACTTCCCGCATCGGGCGCGTCGTGTCCCGCCCCCTGGTCTCCGGCCCCCTGCCCGTCAGCTTCCCGCCCAGCGGGCCGGAAATTCGGCCCGTCAAAGTCGTTGCTACTCACACGTCCTCGCAGTGGCTGTGAGCGAGCCATTGTGGCCTGGTCCTGACTGGGATATCGTCAGGGCCCGGCTTAGGCACGCCCGTGGCTGGAAAAGCGGGGCAGCCTGGTCCCGCCGATCCCACACGTTACATGCTGACGTGAACCGCCCAGGCTGCTGAATCTTTTTGTCCCGACGTAATCCACCCGTCAGGCCTTCGGGTAGAGCGACAGGATTCCGAGGTTCAGGTCGGACGTGCGCGGCGCCCGCGGCGGGCTGGCGGCTCGCCGGTGCCAAGCACGTACGACGTGGCGAGATGGTTCCAGCCACAACTTTGGCAGACCTCAACCACATAGACCCGGAATTCGCTGTATTCGGCGGCCATCTCAGCCAATTCAGAGGTCCGCTTGACCCGTCCCGCGTACTGTCCGAGTTCGTCTCCGTACACATAGGTCACGTGTGTGACATTCGTCTTACGGCAGATCGGGCAGCGTTCTTCGGTGGGCTCACCGTGATACTTGGCCGCGCGGAGCAGGTACGGATGGGCGTCGCAGGCGTCCGCCATCGTGGTGTGGCCGGACCGCACCGACGCGAGGGCGGCGCGCCGGGCAAGCGCGTAGTCCACAACGGAGCGTCGGGTGGCTGTGCCTGCTGCCATAGATCCAGTATCGCGCGGAGGGCAATCCCCACACCGCCGGATACGCGATCGCCCGCTATCAGGGCTCTATGGCCAAGCGCACATGAACGGCCGGTTGCCTGCCGGGGAACAGTGGCCTATGCTGAGAATCGTTGGGCCGATATATCGGACCGAGATATCGGCAAGAGATATCGTCTAGATACACACAAGCCTACCCACCGGGGGAGATGCCGTGGGCCGGAACCGGACTGCCGTCCTTGAGTTCGCCGTCCTTGGGCTGTTGCACCGAACGCCCATGCATGGCTACGAGCTCAGCAAGCAGCTCAACATGCTGCTCGGCACGTTCCGCGCGCTCTCATACGGCACCCTGTACCCCTGCCTGACCAAGCTGTACGCCGAGGGCCTGATCGCCAAGGAAGGCGACGAGCCCGGTGCGGACATCAGGCCGGTCAGGGCACCGGGCAGGTCGAAGATCGTCTACCGGCTGACCGCCGAGGGCAAGGAGCGGTTCCAGGACCTGCTCATCAACTCGGGCCCCGCCGCGTGGGAGGACGACGAGTTCGGCGTCCACTTCGCCTTCTTCGGCCAGACAAGGGCGGACATCCGGCTGCGCATTCTCGAGGGCAGGCGGAGCCGTCTCGAAGACCGGGTGGAAGGGCTGCGCGCGGCGCTCGCGCGCACCCGCGAGCGCGTTGACAGCTACACGCTCGAACTACAGCGGCACGGCCTCGAAGCCGTGGAGCGCGATGTCCGCTGGCTGAATGAGCTGATCGCCGAAGAGCGGCGGTCGGAGGCAACGACCGGTGCCGCGGGCGGACCCTACCCGCCAGCGGCCCCGATTTCCATAGATCCCGGAACTAAAGATCGCAGAAGCGAGAAGGAGTCATCCTGATGGGTGCTGTGCCTGCTAAAACCGTGCGCGTTGCCATCGTGGGGGTGGGCAACTGCGCGAGCTCGCTCATCCAGGGTCTCGAATATTACAAGGACGCCGCCGATGACGCCCGCGTCCCGGGCCTCATGCACGTTCGCTTTGGCGACTATCACGTGTCAGACGTCGAGGTGGTCGCCGCCTTCGACGTGGACGCCAAGAAGGTCGGGCTCGACATCGCCGAGGCGATCTTCGCCAGCGAGAACAACACGATCAAGTTCTCCGACGTGGCACCGACCGGCGTGATCGTCCAGCGCGGCCACACGCTCGATGGCCTCGGCGAGTACTACCGGGAGATCATCACCGAGTCCGACGACCAGCCGGTCGACGTGGTCGCGGCGCTGCGCGAGGCCCAGGCCGACGTGCTCGTCTGCTACCTGCCCGTCGGCTCCGAGGAGGCGGACCGCTTCTACGCCCAGTGCGCCATCGACGCCAAGGTGGGCTTCGTCAACGCGCTGCCGGTGTTCATCGCCTCCGACCCCGTGTGGGCCGCGAAGTTCACCGAGGCCGGCGTCCCGATCGTGGGCGACGACATCAAGTCCCAGGTCGGCGCGACCATCACGCACCGCGTGCTCGCCAAGCTGTTCGAGGACCGCGGCGTTGAGCTGCTGCGCACCTACCAGCTCAACTTCGGCGGGAACATGGACTTCATGAACATGCTGGAGCGCAAGCGCCTGCAGTCCAAGAAGATCTCCAAGACCCAGTCGGTGACCTCGCAGATCCCGCATGAGATGGCGAAGGCCGACGTGCACATCGGCCCGTCGGACCACGTGCCGTGGCTGGACGACCGCAAGTTCGCCTACGTCCGCCTTGAGGGCAAGTCCTTCGGCGACACCCCGCTGAACCTGGAGTACAAGCTCGAGGTCTGGGACTCACCGAACTCGGCCGGCGTCATCATCGACGCGCTGCGCGCCTGCAAGATCGCCAAGGACCGCGGCATCGGCGGCCCGATCACCTCGGCGAGCTCCTACTTCATGAAGTCACCGCCGGAGCAGTTCGACGACAGCACCTGCCGCGACCTGGTGGAGAAGTTCATCAAGGGCGAGGTCGAGCGCTAGTTCCCTGCGGCTAAGTCCGCGACATCGGATGGCGGGCGCACGCCATGATGGTGGATAGTTCTCCACACTCGTATGTGGAGAACTATCCACCATCACCGTTCCTAGGGTCTGAGAGGCCGCCCGGATAAGCTGATCCCGTGTCCGCACGGGGAAACGAGAACGCGGCAACAGGGGAAGCGGGATCGCAGGAGACACCGCAGGAAACCACGCGGCGGTCCTCCTTCTGGGCCGATCTCAAGTCGGTGCTCGCCGAACGGGACTTCCGCAAGCTCTTCGCCGCCCGCCTGGTCAGCCAGGGCGGCGACGGCGTCTTCAACGCCGGGTTCGCCGCCTACGCCTTCTTCTCCGCGCAGTCCTTCCCGAGCCCGACGGCGGCGGTCTACGCGTTCACCGTGCTCTACGTGCCGTATTCGCTGATCGGTCCCTTCGCCGGCGTGTTCATCGACCGCTGGTCGCGGCGGCAGATCATCGTCTACGGCGCGCTGATCCGCGCCGCGATGGTCGCCATCGCCGGCTTTGTCGTGCTCGGCGGGCAGACCGGGGTTCCGCTCTACATCAGCGCACTCGCCGTGCTCGGCGTGAACCGGTTCTTCCTGTCCGCCGTCTCCGCTGGCACGCCGCACGTGGTCCCGCCCGGCAAGCTGGTCATGGCCAACGCGGTCGGCCCCACCTCCGGCACGATAATCGGCTTCGTCGGCGGCGTGGTGGGCCTCGGCGTCCACCTCGTCACCGGCGGCGGCCTACTGGGTTCCGCGGCCACCCTCTGGTTCGCCGGACTCTGCTATATCGCCGCAAGCCTAGTCGGCACCCGGATGGACAGGGGCCTGCTCGGCCCCGACAAGTCCGTCAAGCGAGAGATGCGGGCAGCCACCCTCGGCAGCGACCTCAAGGACGTGGTGGCCGGCTTGGCAGGCGGACTCAAGCACCTCGCGGAGAAGCGGAGGGCGTCCTACGCGCTCGGCGTGATCGCCATGCAGCGGGCACTGTACGGCACGCTGCTCGTCGCGGCGCTGCTGCTTTACCGCAACTACTTCTTCCATGGCGGCAACGGCAACAAGGCTCTTGGCAGCGTCACGCTGCTCGTGATCACCTCAGCGATCGGGTTTGGCCTTGCCGCCGTGATCACGCCCCAGGGCGTGAAACGGCTCTCCAAGGACCAGTGGATCGCCCTGTGGCTGCTCATCGGCGGGATCGTCACGATCCTGCTCGCCCCCACCTTCAACAAGTACACGTACCTGGCCCTCGGCTTCATGCTCGGACTGTCCGCGCAGTGCGTGAAGATCTGCGTGGACACCACCGTGCAGGAGACGGTCGACGACGCGTACATGGGCCGGGTGTTCTCGCTCTACGACATGCTCTTCAACGTGGCCTACGTCCTCGGGCCAGCGATCGCCATCCCGTTCCTGCCGAGCACGGGCAAGTCGTATCTCGTCGTGCTGGTCGTCGGCGCGCTTTACGTCGCGACCGCGGCGCTTTACGCGATGCTCACCGTTCAGGGGCGGGCGGCGCAATCCCCTCCCGCTCGGCCCACGCAAGCAGCTCGGCGGTAGCCCGCTCGGTGCCGAGCTCACCATGCTCGAGCCGGAGTTCGAGCAGGTAGTTCCACGCCTTGCCGACCAGCGGGCCCGGCTTGAGCCCGAGGATCCGCATGATCTCCCCGCCGTCGAGGTCGGGCCGGATCTTGTCCAGCTCCTCCTGCTCGCGCAGCACCTCGATGCGCGCCTCGAGCGCGTCGTAGGTCGCCGCGAGCCGCGCCGCCTTCCTCGCGTTGCGCGTGGTGCAGTCGGCCCTGGTCAGCGCGTGCAGCCGGGTCAGCAGCGGCCCCGCATCCCGCACGTAGCGGCGGACCGCTGAGTCATTCCAGTCGCCATCGCCGTACCCGTGGAAGCGCAGGTGCAGCTCGATGAGACGGGAGACGTTATCGATGACCTCGTTGGGAAACCGCAGCGCGGTGAGCCGCTTGCGGGCAATCTTGGCACCGACCACCTCGTGGTGGTGGAAGGCCACCTTGCCGCCCGGCAGCAGCGACCGGGTGGCCGGCTTGCCGATGTCGTGCAGGAGCGCCGCCAGCCGCAGCACGAGATCGGGCCCGAGACCGTAGCGCGGTTCCAGGTCGATCGCCTGGCGCAGCACGATCAGCGAGTGCGTGTAGACGTCCTTGTGCCGGTGGTGCTCGTCGACTTCCATGCGCAGCGCGGGCAGCTCAGGCAGCACGGTCTGGGCCACTCCGGTCCGCACGAGCAGGTCAATCCCCGCCTCAGGCGTCGCCGTCAGCATGAGCTTGGACAGCTCATCGGTGATCCGCTCCGCCGACACGATCGACAGCCGCGAGGCCATCTCGCCCATCGCCGCCTGCACGTCCGCGGCCACGGTGAAGCCGAGCCTGGCGGCGAACCGGGCCGCGCGCAGGATGCGCAGCGGATCGTCGGAGAAGGAGTCCTCTGGCCTACCTGGCGTCCTTAGTACCTTTTCCTTCAGCGCGGCGAGCCCGCCGAACGGGTCGACAAGCTCGAAGGAGGGCAGCCGCGCGGCCATCGCGTTGATCGTGAAGTCCCGCCGCTCCAGGTCTGCCACCAGCGATGTGCCGTACTTCACCTCCGGCTTGCGCGAGTTGCGGTCGTAGGCCTCGCTCCGGTACGTGGTGATCTCGAAGATCTCGTTCCGCTTGCGCAGGCCGATCGTGCCGAACTCGATGCCCACCGTCCACGTCTTGTCCGCCCAGGCCTTAGTGATCTCGAGCACCCGCTCTGGCACCGCGTCGGTGGTCAGGTCGAGGTCGGGTGGCGTGCCGCGAAGGAACACGTCCCGCACCGGGCCGCCGACGAGCGCCAGCTCGTGGCCCGCCGCGGCGAACAACTCGCCAAGTTCGGCCACGGTGGGTGAGGTATTGGCACGCAGCAGGACTGCGGCGGCCCTACGCTGGTCGGCGGTCAAGGTAGCCTTCTGGGCGACGGAGGTGGAATCTGACACGGGCATTGAGGGTATCTAGCCCATTCCTTTCCGGCGAACGGTCATAACATGCCAACCGTGCGCTCCGTCGTTCGTGCCCTCGGCACGCTGATCGCTGTGTTGCTTGTCGCCGTCGGCCCGGTCCTTGCGGTCCCCGCCGCGCGTGCGTCCGCAGCGGCGGAGGTCGAACAACGATCATCCGGAACGGTTGCGGCTTCCTCGCACACCCTCGCGATTTCGATCACCGGGATGACCCCGCGGACGGCGACTCAGAACTCCACGGTCACGCTGCGCGGGACGCTTGCCAACCATACCGGCTCGGCGGTCTCCGGGGTCACCGTGCAGGCGAACACCAGCACGTCGGTGTTCAATACCCGGGCGGAGATGGCCGCCTTCGCCGACAGCGATGCCTATCCCTACCTCATCCAGGCGGCAGGACTACCTGAGACGATCGCCTCGGTTCCCAGCGGCGCTACCGTCTCTTGGTCCGTTTCATTCGACGCTGGCGTCTACTACGACCACTTCGGCGTATTTCCCGTCCGGGTCTCGGCCGCCACCGCGGACGGACGATACCGCGAGACCGCGCGCACCTTTGTGCCCTTCTGGCCAAGCGACAAGACGCAGCAGCCGGCTGGGCTTCAGGTGGCCTGGATCTGGCCGCTCACCGACACACCGCAGCAGGGGGCGTGCTTGAACACGCTCACCACCTCCGAGCTTGCCGGGTCGGTTTCCGCGGGCGGCCGGCTTTCCACGCTGCTCGACGCAGGCGCCGCCTGGGCGCAAAAAGACAACCTGACCTGGAGCATTGACCCGGCACTGCTGTCCGACGTGTCGGTGATGACCAGGGGCTACCACACCTTCGGCGGTGCCGATTGCACCGGGCGGTCCGCTGAGAAGCCGAGCAAGGATGCCGCGGACTGGCTCCTCCAGCTGCAGCGGACCACTGCGGGGCAGCCGGCCTTCCTAACCTCCTACGCCAACGTGGACGTCGCGGCGCTCAGCCATGCCGGCATGGACGCGAACATCAGGTCCGCCTACCAGGTAGGAAGGACCGTGGCCGGCCAGATTCTGCCCCATACGTTCGGGCCGAAGGGAACCGGCACCGGCGACGGGGCGGTGCTGCGGGCAGCATCGCCGGCCGACGGCCTGGCCGACCGCGGCGTGCTGACCAGCCTCGCGAACGACGCGGGAATCAACACCCTGGTGCTGGCAAGCGGCGAGGCACACGCGCGGCCATCGGCAGATGGCTGGGACGACGCGCTCAGCCGGACGACGAGCGACACCGGGAAGTCGGTCCCCGTGCTGCTCGCCGACTCGAGGCTGACCACCCTGCTCGGCACCGCCTCGTCGTCGGCGTCGGCGGCCAAGCAGTTCGCCCTCATCCAGGACTTCCTCGCGCAGACCGCGATGATCATGAATGAGGGTCCTAGCCTGGCGCGTACCCTGGTCGTCGCGCCGCCGGCCGGCTGGGACCCCTCGCCGGCCGAGGCCAACGGGCTGCTCTCCGTCACGCGGGAGCCGTGGCTGCACGCGGTGTCCCTGCACGCGCTCGCCGGCCAGGCGGCGCACGTGCCGTCCAGGCCGCTGAAGGCGAAGCAGGTCAGCGGGGCCGAGTTGTCCGCTTCCTACCTGGACCAGGTCCGGACGGTCGGCAACAGCGCCTCGCTGTTCAAGAACCTTCTCTACCAGCCGACCGTCCCGATGACGAACCGTCTCGCGGCGGCGGTGGCCGCGACCGCGTCTTCGGCATGGCGCGGCGCGGGCGAGCCGGCCGGGGCGCTGGCGACGACGATGCTGTCCGGCTACCTCGCTGACTCGGAAAACAAGGTCAAGATCATCACGAGCCAGAAGGTCCTGCTTGCCGGGACAACTGGCGAAGCACCGGTGTCTGTGCTCAACGGCCTCACCTGGCCGGTTCAGGTCCGGGTGGTGGCGACGGCGCCGGAGGGCAGCCAGCTCGAGGTGGGCTCCTTGTCGAAGCCCCTCAACGTGCCGCCGCACCAGACGGGCACTGTCCGGCTTGCGTTGCATTCCGGCACCATAGGAACTACCACAGTGCAGCTACAGTTGGTGACACAGAACGGGTCGCCACTGGGGACGGCACGGCCACTGAGCGTCGAGGTGACGCGATTCGGCAGGTCGCTGCTCATCATCATCGGCGCCGCACTGGGGATTCTCGTGCTTACGTCGGCGTACCGGTTGCGCAGGAAGCGGAACGCCGCCGGCGGACACCGTGGCAGCCCTGACGATACCGCCAATGCTGGAGGCGCCGGATGACCAGGCCGACGAGGCCCGCCGGCGGGCCGCCATTCCCCGATGACAATGACCCGCAGGAATCGGGTCAGCCTCGCTTCACGCCGCGGGAGCAGCCCTACCCGCCGCCACCGCCGCCGCCGCCAGCCCAGCAGCAGCCATACGACGCGCCGCCGCCGCACGGCGCGCAGCCATACGACGTGGCGCCGCCACCGCAGCAGCCGTCCTTCAGGCCCCCGCCGCCGGGATTCCCGCCGGGCGGACAGCAGCCGTACCCGCCGCCACCGCCGCCGCCACGGGGCGCAGCGCAGGGGCCTTCGTTTACCCCGCGCCAGCCATCGGAAGGCGACCGGCAGGGACCACGGCACGGCCGTGGCAGGGGCGGCAGTCCGCGGCCGAGCTTCACGCCACGCGAGGACTACGTGCCGCCAGCGGGCGGCCGCGAGCGGCCCTCGCCGGCGCCGACGGCGTTCCTGCCCCCGGTGCCCGCCGGCTACCCGCAGCCGTCGTTCCAGCCATTCGACTTCCCCGGGGCGCCGCCCCGGCCGGCGCCGCGGTTCGTGCCGGCCGACCGCGACGCGCCGCAGGCCGACCAGGACAACAGGACCAGAGTCCTCGAGCCGGATACCGGCCTGCCCTCGACCGGGCCGCAGCGAGCCGCGGACACTTCACCGAACCTCGCCAGGTCGAGCAAGGCGATGGCGCTCGGCACGGTGGTGTCCAGAGGGACCGGGTTCCTGCGCACATTCGTGCTCCTGTACGCGCTCGGCTTGGGTACCACCGCCAACGCCTACAACACGGCCAACACGCTGCCGAACACCATCTACTACCTGATGCTCGGCGGCGTCTTCACCTCGGTCGTGGTGCCCATGCTGGTCCGCGCCGCCAAGGAGGACCCGGACCGGGGCGAGGGGTACGCGCGGCGGATCTACTCATTCGGCGTGATCTGCCTGCTGCTGGTGACCGTCGTCGCCACCCTGTTCGCCCAGCCGATCGCCAGCCTCTATGGCGGCAACCTGTCGCGGCCGAACGAATATCACCTCACGGTGGTGTTCGCCTACTTCTTCATCGCGCAGATCTTCTTCTACGGGATGGACTCGCTGCTCGGCGCCATCCTCAACGTGCGCGGCCGGTTCGGCGCCAACATGTGGACGCCGGTCATCAACAACGTCGTGGTGATCCTCGTCGTCCTCATCTTCATCGTGACCGTCGGGAGGCCGGGCGCCAGTTCCGCCACCATCTCCAGCTACGGCGTCGCCCTGCTTGGTATCGGCACCACGCTCGGCATCGTGATCCAGTCGATCGCGCTGTTCCCGGTGATGTGGCGCGCCGGGTTCAGCATGCGACTGGTCTTCGACTTCCGGCGGGCCGAGATCGGCGAGATCGGGCGGATGTCGGGCTGGATGTTCGGCTACGTGTTCACCCAGTGGCTCGGCAACCTGGTGGTGACACGGGTGGCGAACTCCGCGCCCGCCAGCAACGGAATCTCCGCCTATGCCAACGCGTATCAGCTGTTCCAGCTGCCGTACGCCATCGTTGGCATCTCCGTCATCAGCGCGCTGCTGCCGCGGATGAGCGGTCATGCCAATGACCGGCGGTACTCCCTGGTCCGCGAAGACTTCTCCAAGGGCGTGCGGCTGGCGTCGGTGATCGTGGTGCCGGCCGCGGTGTTCCTCGCGGTGCTCGGCTCGCCGTTGTGCGAGTTCCTGTTCGCCCATGGGCAGCAGACCAGTGTGCAGGATGCCAGGTACATCGGCGAAGTGTTCGGCGCGTTCTGCCTCGGCCTGCTGCCGTTCATGCTGACGCAGCTGCAGCTGCGGGTGTTCTACTCGTTCCACGAGAGCAAGACCCCTGCCGTCATCGGCATGCTCATGCTCGTGGTCGGCGTGATCGGCTACATGGTGGCGCGGGTGGCGCTGTCGCCCCCGCACATCGTGATCGGGCTCGCCTTCGCCTTTGACATCATGACGCTGGCCGGCGCGATCATCGCCTGGCCGCTGCTGCTGCGACGGGTGGGCTCGCTCGACGGCTGGCGGATCACCAGGTCGCTTGTCCGCATGCTCCTCGCCACCCTGCCCGGCCTGCTGTTCGCCTTCGTAGTCATGGCGGTGGTGGGCTCGTTCTTGCACCAGGGAGCCGTTTACGGCCTGGTGGTCACGGTAGTTGGAGGCGGCGGGGCGTTGCTGCTCTACGCGCTCTGCTGCCGGATTTTCGGCATCGAGGAATACCGCACTCTGATGCGGACCGTTCTCGGCAGATTCGGGTAGGCAACGGGATGACGCGAGTTGCGATGACGGGGCGGTGACCGGTTGCCGAACATCTGGGGTACACGGCCGAACCCGCGCGTGCACGGCGTGTCCGGGTATGCGACATTGGCAGTAGTCGCATATAACGTTAGGGCGGCCTGTGGAGCGCCTTGCGCCGGTCGCCGGGTTACCACGAGTGGCGCACATTACCATGGGACGGTGACCGTGGTATTTCCCGGGGCTGGAAGGAGGCCGAGAGCCGGCTCCGCTCTTGACGCGACGTATGAGCACGTACATCTCTGAACCAGGCACCCGGCTCGCCGGACGCTACAGGCTCGTCGACCAGGTGTCGGCGGGCAATGGCTGGACCCAGTGGAAGGCCATCGACGAGACGCTGGCGCGTCCGGTCTCGGTTCTCACGTTCGCGCAGGGCTTCCCCAGGATCTCGCAGGTCGTCACCGCCGCCCGCGCGGCGAGCAGGCTGACGGACCCGCGCATGGCCCAGGTCTTCGACGTCGAGGACGGCGGCGGCCAGGCCTACATAGTGCTCGAATGGGTGGGCGGCGACTCACTCGGCGACATGCTCGACGGCGGGACGCTCGAGCCGGCCCGCGCCTGCTCGCTGATCAGTGACGCGTCCCGGGCCATCGCCGGCGCCCATGCCGTCGGCCAGGCCCACCTGCGGCTGACACCGGACGCCGTCCGCTGGACCCGCGGCAGTGGCGTCAAGATCACCGGGCTTGGCATCGACGCCGCGCTGGCCGGCGATGGCCTGACCGGTCCCGCGGCCCACGACCCGTCGGTCGCGGACACGACAGCCCTTGCCGCGCTGCTCTACGCGGCGCTCACCGGCTACTGGCCGGGGGAAGAGCCGACCAGGCTGCCCGCCGCTCCCGTTTCCGATGGCGTGGTCTGCACGCCGCGCCAGGTCTCCGCCGACGTCTCGTCCCCACTCGACAGCGTGATCACCCGCGCCTTGCTGCAGCGTCCCACCAGGCAGGGCCCGCCGATCCAGTCGCCAGGCGATTTCGCGGACGCCCTCGCCATGGTGGCACCGCCGCCGCCGCTCCCCGAGCCCGCACCAGCCGCACCTCCTGGGTACCAGGACCGGCGCGGCTATGAGGGCTACGGCTACGCGGACCCGAACAACCCCGACACCTGGCAGACAGACCGCGGGCACGGCGGCACCGCCCCGTATCCGCCGCCGTCCAGCGCGTTCCCGATGGCGGCCTACGGCGGAGGCGCGCAGTACACCGGGGCGCAGCGGCCCGCGGCCGACTTCCAGGGCCGCGAGCGCGGCGGCCCAAGCCGGGTCATGCTCGCGGTCGTCATAGTGCTCGTGCTCGCCGTGATCGGGGCAACGGTGTGGGCAATCGGTTTCCGCAAGTCCGGGACGCCGTCGGCGGGCGGTGGCTCGCACCCGTCCACTTCGGCACCCGCCGCGGCGGGGAGCACGGTGCTCACGCCGACCGGGGTGAGCACGTTCAACATCCTCGGCACGGACAACGAGGACGGCTCCACGGCACAGCAGGCGATCGACGGCAGCCTCTCGACCGCCTGGGCGACGTCCTATTACCTCGACAACCCGAAGTTCGGCGGAATCAAAACGGGAACCGGGCTGCTCATCGACATGGGCAAGCAGGTGCGGCTCAGCCAGGTCGAGGTGCTGTTCGGCACGGACGGCGCCACGACGGCCGAGATCTACCTCGGCAACTCCGCTGCCATGTCGAAGGGCGCGCTGAGCAACTTCACGCGAGTGTCGCCGTCCGCCTCAGCGACAGGCAAGCACGACTTCCCCGTCAGCAGCCCGGCCACCGGCCGTTACGTGCTGATCTGGCTCACAAGCCTGCCCAAGCTGCCGAAGACGCCCTCTGGTGCCAAACCAGGGCACACGTATTACCAGGCCTCCATTTACAACGTCGTGGTGCGCGGCAGCGCCGCCTCCGGATCCTCCTGACGGGGGCGGGGATCGCCGATGTCGGGCCTGGCTCCCGGCGAGCCTACAGACGGAGTGCTGCTCCGGCGGCACGTGGAGGGCAATGCCGACGCCTTCGGGCAGCTATTTAAGCGGCACAAGGACCGGCTCTGGGCCGTGGCGCTGCGCATCACCTGCGATCCCGACGACGCGGCGGACGCGCTCCAGGACGCGATGATCGCGGCGTTCCGGCGGGCCGGCGACTTCCGCGGCGACTCCGCGGTGACCACCTGGCTGCACCGGATCGTGGTCAACGCCTCGCTCGACCTGCTGCGGCGCCGCGGGTCGCGCACGACGACCTGGTCGGGCGACCCCGACGAACTGCCTGTCCCCGAGGCGCGGCACGGCGTGGACAGCGCCGCGTACACGGACTCCCGCCTCGACGTGGACGCGGCCCTGCACATGCTGCCGCCGCCGCAGCGCGCCGCGCTGGTCCTGGTGGACATGCTCGGCTACCAGGTTTCCGATGCGGCCGTGATTCTCGGGGTCTCCGAGGGCACAGTGAAGAGTAGGTGCGCACGGGGCAGGATGAAACTAGTGCCCTACCTTTCGCATTTGCGCGCCAATTATCCCGGGAAGGGGAACCGACCGGTCGCCGACGGCGTCTCATCTGAGCAGGGAGGAGGCGCATGAGCAGGGAATGGCCGCCCGGATGGGAAGATCCGGAGGACGCGGAACTGGACGCGGAAGAGCTGGACGAGGAAACCGACGTGCGGCTGGCTGAGGTCGCCGCGTTCCTCGCGACCGTGTCCGCCCCCGTCCTGCCCGGCGCCATCGAGTCCCGGATCATCGCGGCGCTCGCGGCGGAGTCGGCGGCACGCGGCGAGGGCTCACCCGCTCGCGCGCCAGAGCCCGATGGTCCCCGGATCCTTCGTCCCGCACCGGCGCGGGCACGCGTGAGGCGCGGCGTCTACCGGGTCGGGCGGTTCGACCGGATCCGGCCGGCCATGGTCGCCGGGCCACTGGTCGCCATCCTGCTGTTCTCAGGACTCGGTTACGCCATATCCCTCGCTGGGGGCCAGTCATCAAGCTCGTCCGCGGCATCCGCGCCGTCGGCAGCGTCGAGCGCGGCGGCGGGGGCCGTGGGGGGACCCCAGTACAGCGCCTCGTCGGGTCGGGCAGCCGAGGGTAGCGCGGCCTCTACGGCAGGCTTCGCACTCATCCAGAGCGGTACGGATTACCGGCAAGCGACTCTCGCTGAACAGGTACAGACCGTGATAGCGGCAGCAAAGAGGGCATCGGTTCCAGCGGCGGTCCCGTCGGCGACTACACCGAGCTCTAGTGCAGCGTCGGCATCGGCGCCGGCTACCATCACGGCCGCCCCCGCCAGCACGGCCCCCGCCGGCCAGTTCTACAGCCTGGCCGCCCTCCCGCCGAGCCTGCATAGCTGCGTGGCGCATTTCACCGGAGGGGCGGCACCTCGCCTCATCGACCTGGCCACCTATCAGGGAACGCCTGCCTACGTGATTGCCACTTCGACACACGTGTGGGTGGTGGGACTGGACTGCACGGCGCAGCACCTAGACCTGATCGCATCGGCATCGCTGGCGGGCTGAACCCGGGAATCTTCGCGCCCTAGGATCGGTTAGCGAGTAAGCATTCTTGAGGAGGCTCGGCTAAGTGACCGACGTACGCGATGTCATCATTATCGGCTCTGGCCCGGCGGGTTACACCGCCGCCATCTATTCGGCTCGGGCCAAGCTCCAGCCGCTGCTCTTCGAGGGGTCCGTGACCGCGGGCGGCGCGCTGATGCAGACCACCGATGTGGAGAACTTCCCCGGCTTCCCGGACGGGATCATGGGCCCGGAGCTGATGGACTCGCTGCGCAAGCAGGCGGAGCGATTCGGCGCCGAGCTGGTTTCCGACGACGTTGTCGAGGTTGACCTGACCGTCTCGCCGAAGGTCGTGAAGACCGAGACCGACACCTACCTGGCCAATGCCGTGATCATCGCTACCGGCTCCAGGTACAAGGAGCTCGGGGTTCCCGGTGAGAAGACGCTGTCGGGACACGGCGTCTCCTGGTGCGCGACCTGTGACGGCTTCTTCTTCCGTGAGCAGGACATCGCGGTAATCGGCGGCGGTGACTCGGCCCTGGAGGAGGCGTTGTTCCTCACCAGGTTCGGCAAGTCGGTGACGCTCGTGCACCGGCGCGACACGCTGCGCGCCTCCAAGATCATGCAGGAGCGCGCGTTCGCCAACCCGAAGATCAAGTTCCAGTGGGACAGCGACGTCGTCTCCATGGAGGGCGACGGGAAGGTCTGCGGGCTGCGGGTGCGCAACGTGCACAGCGGCGAGGAGACCGTGCTTCCGGTCGGCGGCGTGTTCATCGCGATCGGCCATTCGCCGCGCAGCGAGCTGTTCGCCGGGCAGCTCGCCACCAACCCCGACGGCTACCTGGAGGTCGAGGGCCGGTCCACCAGAACCGCCATCGACGGGGTCTTCGCCTGCGGCGACGTGGTTGACCACGTGTACCGGCAGGCCATCACCGCGGCGGGCAGCGGTTGCTCGGCCGCGATCGACGCGGAGCGCTGGCTGGCCGAGCGCCAGCACGCGCACGCGTAATCAGCGAACCTTCTCATCCAGACACGAAAGGGTGATCACAATGGGTGCGACCAAGGCCGTCACCGACGCGACCTTCGAGGCAGAGGTCCTGAAGAGCAGCAAGCCCGTCATCGTCGATTACTGGGCCGAGTGGTGCGGACCGTGCCGGATGATCGCCCCGGTTCTCGAGGAGATCGCTTCCGAGTACGGCGAGAAGATCGACGTCGTGAAGCTCAACGTCGACGAGAACCCGGCCATCGCGCAGCGGTACCAGATCCTCGCGATCCCGACGCTCAACGTGTTCCAGAACGGCGAGGTCGTGAAGCAGATCAAGGGCGCCAAGCCGAAGGCCGCGCTGCTCAAGGACCTGGCCGAATTCATCTGAGCTCACTGCCACTGCTCCCGCAGGCAAAACGGGGGGCCGGGGGAATCATCCCCCGGCCCCCCGTTTCCTTTATCGAAATCCTGTACTACTGCGGGAGGGCGTGATTGACTTCTCGCATGGAAAACGCGCGGCTCCTTGAGTGCCTTGAGTCGGACTACCGGCGAATGCGGGAGATTGTGCCCGGGCACCTCGAATCCCGGGTGCCCAGCTGCCCCGACTGGACCGTCGACGACCTGACCTGGCACGTGGGGATGGTCTACCTGCACAAGGCCGCCACCATGCGCGAGGGGGCGGACCCCAAGCCGTGGCCGCCGTCATTCGATGACAGCTATCCGGCCCTCACCCTGATCGACGACGCCTACCGGCAGCTGCTTGCGGAATTCGCCGCGCGCAATCCGTCGGACCCCATGTGGACCTGGTACGGGCCAGACCAGACAGTGGGGTTCTGGATCCGCCGGATGGCGCAGGAGACGGTCATCCACCGGATCGACGCCGAGCTGGGCGTCAGGGAGCAGGTCACGCCGGTCGCCGACGACCTCGCCATCGACGGCATCGATGAACTGCTTAAGGTCTTCGTCGCGTTCGACGTGCGTGAGTGGCCCAAGTACTTCACGGAAGCGCTCCAGGACTCTCCCGGCCGCAGCTATCTCATCAGGGCCGATGTCACCACCGACAGCCCGAGCGTCTCCTGGCTCGTGAAAACCGCCCCCGGCCAGTTCACTGTCGAGGGCGGCCCGGACGAGAAGATCAGCGACGACAGCGCAGCCGACGTCACGGTGAGCGGCACCCCGACGGACGTCCTGCGCTGGTCGTGGAACCGGGAGACACCGGGAATGCCGAGCCGGGTGAAGATCGACGGTAACGGCGACGCCCTGGCGGAGTTCCGCGCCTGCGTCACCACGGCGACCCAGTAGCACAGAACGTCTGCACCGGACCGCGTGCAGAGGCTCTAGATCCGGCTGCTGACCACGGCGGGCGCCGGGCGGAGAACGCGCTCGGGAGTCATCGACCCGAGCAGCCTCTCCAGCGCGACTTCCACGTCCTCCCGCCAGCTGAGCGTCGAGCGGAGTTCCATCCGCAGCCGCGGGTGCCTGTGGTGCGGCCGGACGGTCTTGAAGCCGACAGCGAGCAGATAGTCGACCGGCAGCACGCAGGCGGGCGCGGTCCACTCCTTGTTCCCGAAGGCCTCGATCGCTCGCACGCCGCGGCGCGTCAGGTCTTTCGCCATTCCCTGGATGAGCATGCGCCCGAGGCCGCCACCGGAGAACTCGCTGAGCACCCGGGCCGTCATCAGGAGCACCGCGTCGGCGCTTACCGGGCTAGTCGGGAAGGCGACCGAGCGCGGCACGTATTGCGGCGGTGCGAAGAGCACATAGGCAGCGGGCACGCCGTCGACGTAGAGGATCTTCCCGCAGCTGCCCCACTCAAGGAGCACCGAGGAGATCCACGACTCCTTTTCCAGCGCCGGGTCATTCGCCTCGGCGCGGACCTTGCTCACCGGATCGAGTTCCCAGAAAACGCAGGAACGGCAGCTCGGCGGAAGGTCGCCGAGATTATCCAGCGTAATGTTGACAAGTCGGCGTGACATCCCGATGCGTTCCCCGATCAGGTCAGCGTGAACTAGCCACTATTTTGGCATGGTACCCCGCCGACGGCAGGGAATGCTGTGACCCGTGATCTAGAAATCTTTACTTGGAGGACCCGATGACCGGGGCGACCCATTCGCCGGACGCGCCGCGCAAGAGCTTCGGCAGCGACAACCACGCGGGGACCCACCCGACCGTCATGCGCGCCATCGTCGAGGCGAACACCGGCGATGCCATCGCGTACGGCGCCGACCCGTGGACTGCCCATGCGGTGAGCGAGATCCGCCGGCTCACAGGGGCGCAGGGCGAGGTGTACCTGGTGCTCAACGGCAGCGGCGCGAACGTGCTCGGGCTCGGCCTGCTGCTCGGCCGGCACGAGTCGGTCATCTGCGCCGACTCGGCGCACATCAACACCGACGAGTGCGGCTCCGCGGAGCGGATCCTTGGGACGAAGCTCCTCACGGTCCCCGCGCGAGACGGGAAGATAACTCCGGAACTAATCGGCTCCCGGCTCGCGGGCCGCGGCGATGAGCACTTCGCCCAGCCGGGCGCCGTCGCCGTCACCCAGTCGACGGAATTCGGCACTTGTTACTCGCTCGACGAACTCCGGGCTATCAAGGAGTTCTGTGCGGCCAACAATCTGCGCGTCTTCCTGGATGGCGCACGACTCGCCAACGCGGCGGCTCATCTGGACTGCACGCTCGCGGACATCGCGGAGAACGCTGACGTGCTCAGCTTCGGCGGCACCAAAAACGGGGCAATGGGCGTGGAAGCGGTCGTGGTGATGCGGCCCGGCGACGCGGCCAACGCTCCCTATCTCCGCAAGCAGCACATGCAGCTCTCGTCCAAGATGCGCTTCCTCGGCGCGCAGTTCAGTGCTCTCCTCACCGACGACCTGTGGCGGCACAATGCCGAGCATGCCAACGCGATGGCCAACCGGCTAGCCGGCGGCCTGGCTTCGATTCCCGGCGTCGACGTCGTGTACCCCGTCCAGGCGGACGCCGTCTTCGCGCGTCTCGACCCCGCCCGCATCGCCGCACTGCAGCGCGACTGGATTTTCCACGTGTGGGATGAGTCCGCGTCGGTGGTTCGCTGGATGACCGCCTTTGACACGCAGGAAAGCGACGTCGACGCGTTCCTTGGCGACATCGCCGCCGCCGCCGAGCTCGTGGGATCGGTCCGCGCATAGCGCCGGGAACGCGCCTTGTTTCACGTGAAACGAGCACCGGGACGGTGGCCGTCCCGTCTGTTTCACGTGAAACAAGGCACAGCGAACACGCTGAATCCGCGGCCAGATGCCATTAGATTGGTGTGGCGGCCACGGTTCTCCTCGGCGATCCGTGTGCCGTCTTCGCAGCACAACCGGCTCTTACACAGGAGAAGCAGTGGCGCAGCAACGGCGGGGTCTCGGCAAGGGGCTCGGAGCACTGATCCCGGAGGCACCCCGGACTGGCGGCGCGGCGGACACGGCGGCCCCGGGCTCGGTTGGCCCGTCAGGCACGACGGCGAACGCGGTGGGCGTCATCGGCCACGGGTATGTCAGCGACGCGGCCGGAAGCACCTACGACCCGGCTGACGCCGGACTGCGCCAGGTGGCTGGTGCCTACTTCGAGGAAATCGCGGTTGGCTCGATCACGCCCAATCCTCGTCAGCCGCGCCGGACATTCGACGAGGAGGCTCTCGAGGAGCTCTCCGCCTCCATCACCGAGGTCGGCCTACTCCAGCCGGTCGTAGTACGGAAGATCGGGGACGGAAACTACGAGCTTGTCATGGGCGAGCGCCGCTGGCGCGCGTCACAGCGGGCCGGGCTCGAGTACATTCCCGCCATCGTCCGCGAGACGCCGGACACCGACATGCTCCGCGACGCCCTGCTGGAAAACCTGCACAGGCAGCAGCTCGATCCGCTGGAGGAGGCGGCGGCCTACCAGCAGCTGCTTGACGACTTCGGCGCCACACACGAGCAGCTCGCGCAGAAGATTGGCCGCTCCCGCCCGCACATCAGCAACACGCTGCGGCTGCTGAACCTGCCTCCAGGGGTGCAGAAGCGAGTCGCGGCCGGGGTGATTAGCGCGGGTCACGCCAGGGCGCTGCTCTCCCTCGACGATCCGCAGGCACAGGAGCGGCTGGCCCAGCGGATCGTGGCAGAGGGACTCTCGGTCCGCTCCGTCGAAGAAATCGTCGCCATCGGCGACGACAACCCGGTGAAGCAGTCCCGCAGGCAGGTATCAGCCAAGCCGGTCGCGCCCGCCCTGCGTCACCTGTCCGACCGGCTCTCCGACATCTTCGAGACCCGGGTCAAGGTGGAGATGGGACGGAACAAGGGCAAGATCACCGTTGAATTCGCGACGATCGACGACCTGGAGCGCATCGTCAAGGCGATGTCACCCGAGGCCGCCACTCGTCCCGGCCCCGCGCAGGACTGACTCCGCTCAGGACTGACTCCGCTCAGGACTCACTCCGCTCGGGCCGGACAAGCCGGTAACGCTGAGGGCCGGGGTATGACGCCCCCGGCCCTCAGCGTGTCTAGTGTCTCGCTGCTATGCGGTGATCGCCCGGTGGGCCAGCTCGCGGGCCGCCTCGGCATAGGCGACCGCGCCGGTCGAGGCCGGGTCGTAGGTGATGACCGACTGACCGTAGCTTGGCGCCTCGGAAACCCGGACCGAGCGCGGGATGATCGTCTGCAGCACCACATCGCCGAAGTGCGAGCGGACGTCCTCCGCGACCTGCGTCGCGAGCCGGGTGCGTCCGTCGTACATGGTCAGCAGGATGGTGGAGATGCGAAGATTCGCATTCAGGTGTGCGCGCACCAGCTCGACAGTCCGCAGCAGCTGCTCGAGACCCTCGAGCGCGTAATACTCGCACTGGATCGGGATGAGCACTTCCTCGGCGGCCACCAGCGCGTTGAGCGTCAGCAGGCCGAGGGACGGCGGGCAGTCAATCAGCACGTAGTCCAGATTCGAGACGTCGAGCGACTCAATCGCGCGGGATAGCCGCGACTCACGCGCCACGAGCGGCACCAGTTCGATCTCGGCGCCGGCTAGGTCGATCGTCGCGGGCGCGCAGTACAGCCCGGGCATGCCCTCGACCTCGGTCACAATCTCCGACAGCGGCCGGTCCTCGACGAGCGAGTTGTATACCGACTCCCTGCCAACGTGATGGTCCACGTCGAGCGCGGTCGACGCGTTCCCCTGCGGGTCAAGGTCCACGACAAGCACCCGGTTGCCGTGCTGGGACAGGCTCGCCGCCAGGTTGACCGCGGTGGTGGTCTTGCCCACCCCGCCCTTCTGGTTGGCGATCGTCATGATCCGGCACCGCCCCGGACGCGGCCAGGGCTCGCGCATGGCCGCACCGCGAACACCGACGGCCGCCTCGGCCGCCCGCGCGATGGGCGTGTCGGCCGCGTTCACCGGCGCCTCAGGCACCACGACCGGTCCATCTGTTCCTACAGCCTCCGGCGACATCTGGCCCTCTCCGCTCGTGCGAGCGCTGCCCGGCGCGCCCGTGCTCACCACAACACCAGGGGTTCCACGTGAAACCGCCGCCGCCAGCGCATTCCGAACCCGGTCCGACCCGGGAAGGGAAGGATCGTCTTGACCGTTCACCGAAAGACCTTCCACGCCCCGCTGACTCGAGGCCTGCTCAGGGGATTGAGAAGACAAAAGTCCCAGTCGTCCCGCGGGCCAACCCAGCCCGGAAACGCCCAGCATTAGCGCACTGCCCCCGTCAGGCCACCCCACGCCGGCTGCGCTGAGCACTCGCTCGCTCCTCTCGGCCGCCGTGTGCCTCCATGACGACACGGATCACCGTGGTCGCCGATACGACCCTACCGCGACCAGCCTGCAGAACCTCCGCACTCCGCACGCCAAGCCGGGAAAGGACGGGTCTCGCGGCCGCCAGTTCGTCGGCCGCGGACTGCCCCTTGATCGCGATCAGCTGTCCGCCAGGACGAAGCAGCGGCGCGGCCCAGCCGGCCAGCCGACCGAGCGGAGCGACAGCGCGCGCCGTGGCGACGTCGGCCTTGATCCGCGCGGCGGCCTTCTCCTCAGCCCTGGCGCGCAGCACGGTGGTGTTAGCGAGTCCGAGCTCCGCGACGCACTCCTCGAGGAACACAGATCGCCGCAGCAGCGGTTCGAGCAGCGTCACCTCAAGCGACGGGCGGAGCAAAGCGAGCACGACTCCCGGCAGCCCGGCTCCGGAACCGATGTCCACAAGCGAACCTCGCTCGGGAAGCAGCTCCGCCACCACCGCGCAGTTCAGCAGGTGCCGTTCCCAGAGCCGTTCCGTCTCACGCGGACCGATGAGCCCACGGGTCACCCCGTCGGTGGCCAGCAGTTCCGCGTACCGGCGCGCCATACCCAGCGCGTCGCCGAAGACCAGGCCGGCCTCGGCTGGTGGTTCCGCGGCCACCGCGTCCCGCCTCAGCCGGCCGGGAAGACCACCACGCGCCGGTTCGGCTCCTCGCCCTCCGACTCGCTCCGCAGCCCGGCGACCGCGACAGCATCGTGGATGATCTTTCGCTCGAACGGGGACATCGCGCGCAGCTTCTTCGGCTCGCCGGACTCCGATACCTCCGCTGCTACGGAACGGCCGAGTTCGGCGAGTTCAGCGCGGCGCCGCGACCGGAAGCCGCCGACGTCGAGCATCAGCCGGGCGCGTGACCCAGTCTTCCGGTGCACAGCGAGCCTGGTCAGCTCCTGCAGCGCCTCGAGAACCTCGCCGTCGTCTCCGACAAGCTCGTCCAGCGTGGCGCCGACGACGGAGACAACGGCACGGTCGCCCTCCACGTCCATGTCGATGTCGCCGTCGAGGTCGGCGATGTCGAGAAGACCCTCGATGTAGTCAGCGGCGATCTCGCCCTCTTCTTCGAGAGAGCTCAGGTCTTCCTCGTCGTCCGCTTCCTCGTCGGAGTCTTCGTCATCATCCTCGTCGTCTTCGACGTCTTCGACGTTCTCGACGTTCTCGACGTCTTCATCCTCGACGTCCAGGTCGTCGCCGGCTTCGATGATGTCGTTATCGTCGACCACGCCGTCAAGCTCCTGATCTTCGCCTACCACCGTGCCGAACCCCTCACCGGGACCATCCCCCACAGCCGCTCACCTCTTGCCCGTGTTGCCGCGCTTACTGCGTGTCTGCCGGACCGGCTGCTGCCGGACGACCTTGGTCGGCGGAGTGTCCTGGACCTCCTCCGGCTCCTGCTTGCCCCGGCCGAACCGCCGCAGGACGCTAGAGCCGTTCGCCCATCCGTTGGCGGCGGCACCGGCAGCGGAGCCGTTGGCGCTGGGCCTGGGGCCAGGCGCCTTCGCGGCCGCGGCGGCTGACGCGCCGCCCTTACCGCCGGGCTTGGTGTCGGCCGGGGCCGCCTTGGCGCCGGGCTTGGCTCCCGCCTTGCCGGCCGCACCCGTGTTACCTGATGCCGCCTGCACCGCAGACGCTCCTACCGTAGCGCTCCCCACCACGGGAAGGTTGCGGAACAGGAAGTGCTGCTGTCCCAGCGTCCACAGGTTGGTGGTGACCCAGTAAAGCACCAGCCCGAACTGCCAGTAGAGGCCGGTCAGCGCGAAGAACGGGGCGATGTACATCATGTTCTTCGACATCGCCTGGGCGGCCGCGGCGCCCGGCTGGTCCGGGTCCGGCGCCGTCTGGTTCAGCATGCCGCGCCGCTGGCTCTGCTTCATGGTGAGGAACGTCGTCGCGGCGCTGATCAGTACCGCGGCCAGGATGACGGCCTTCGTCTCCCACGACTCAACCTGTCCGGTGGGGACGAAGAGGAACTTGTCGTACAGGTGGACACCGAAGATCTTCGCCTGGCGTGCGCTCTCCACCACGGGCACGGTCAGGCCGTACTGCGGCGTCGTGCCTGGCTTCCAGTCGGCGATGGCCTTGAGCACGTTGAACAGCGACCAGAAGACGGGCAGCTGTGCCAGCAGGGGAAGGCACCCGCCAAGCGGGTTGATGCCGTTCTCCTTGTAGAACTTCATCGTCTCTTCGTTGAGCCGCTGCTTGTCGTTCTTGAACTTCTTGCGGATCTCCTGCAGCTGCGGCATGTGCGACTGCATCTTCCACATGGAGTTCCGCTGCTTGATGAACAGCGGCACCATGATCAGGCGCATCAGCACCACGAGCAGGACGATCGACAGGCCCCAAGTCAAGCCGCTCGACGCGCCAAACGGCACGGAGAGCACCGCGTGGATGCGCATCATCACCCAGGCGACCGCGTAGAACAGCGGGTTGAGAATGCTCACCTGAAAACTCCTTGGGGCCGGGGAGGCACGGGATCGTATCCGCCGGGATTGAAGGGGTGGCAGCGCGCGAGCCGCCGCATGGCCAGCCAGAGTCCCCGTATCGCGCCATGCGTGCGCAGCGCCTCCAGGGCGTACTCACTGCACGAGGGAGCGAACCGGCACGCGGGGGGAAGCAGGGGGCTGATGTACCGGCGGTAACCGATCACGGGAACGATAAGTAGCCGCGCCGCCAATGTCGGCACGGCTGCGTCTGCCGAGCTCATCTTCGATGCGCTCATTGCTGGCGTGCCCCAACCTGCCGCCGGAGCAGTCTTCCGAGCACCAGGTCCAGATCGGCGGCTAGATCCGCCTGGCGTGCGCCAGCGGCCGCCGGGTGGGCACGCACCACGAGAAGACAACCTCCGGGAAGCGAGGCGACCCGCCTGCGCATCAGTTCCCGAAGTCGTCGCTTCACCCGGTTGCGAACCACCGCCGAGCCAACCGCACGGCTGACAACAAAGCCTACCTTCGCGGTGGCGTCGCTTTGTACCTGACCGACAGCGAAGAGCAGATGCCCGGAGAGCGCGGAACCGCCGGCCCGGCGACCCGAGCGCAGCGTGCGCTTGAACTCCTCCGGGCTTCTCATCCGCGACTGCTGCGGCAGCACCGGCGCTGCCGGGTTCGCTAATGAAACTCAGACGGCGAGCTGGTCGCGGCCCTTACGGCGGCGCGCGGCAAGGACGGCGCGGCCGGCCCTGGTACGCATCCGCTCACGGAAGCCGTGGACCTTCGCCCGCCGACGGTTGTTCGGCTGGAACGTGCGCTTGCTCACTGGAACTCCCAGTACGATCCGGAAAATTGTCGTAAATCAACGGCAGACGTACCATGCGCCGCGCGGTCAGGCTCGGGCCTGACACCGGCCGAGCGGCCATCGCAGGCGGGACATGGGTCAGCCTGTTAACGGTAAAGGCGATCCCCTCGCAGGTCAAACTGAACGACCAGGCACCGTGGCCGCGGGCGCTGCGGTCGGCCGCGACCTGCTCATTTCCGGGTCTACCATCGGGGAACACGCGATTTCCACAACGGAGGCGCCTTCGGCGACTTAGGCTGTGGAAAATTAGGGTCCGCAGGCCAGCCTCACGACAGCTAGCTGCCGCCACGGGATGGGGAAACCGCACGCAGCGCGCGTTCACACCTTGTGGACGATCCTGTGGACAACGAGTTGCGGCGGACGGGACGGACGCGTCGCGGCTTTGGCAGTGGCGATGCGAGGGGAGCGCTCGGTGAGTGATCTGGATCTGGCGGACGTTTGGGCGCGCTCCCTTGACGGACTCTCCGAGATGGGCCTGCCGCCGAGCCAGCTCGCCTGGCTTCGGCTGACCAGGCCGCTCGGCCTTGTCGAGAACACGGCGCTGATCGCCACGCCCAACCTGTTCGTCAAGGAGCACCTGGAAACCAAGCTGCGGCCCCTGGTCATCCACGCACTGTCCAAGGAGCTCGGGCGTCCGATCCAGATCGCCGTCACCGTCGATCCGAGCCCGGTCTCCCCGCCCGAGCAGCCGCCTGGCCCGCTGAGCTCGCCGCTGTCGGTGATAGACCCGCTGACCGCGCCGCCACAGGATGACCTGCTGGTCAGGGCGCCGCAGCCGCCTGAGCTGTCATCGCACCAGGCGCAGCCGCAGCAGTACGCCTACCCGGACTCGTATCAGGACTCCGGGTACCAGCCTTACCGCTCTCCCCAGGGATACGCCGAGCAGGCGGAGCAGCAGTCCACGGGAGGCCAGCCCGAGCCCCGGGACATCGACCAGTACCAGGCTCAGGTGCCGCGCGAGCCGCAGCCGCAGCCGGTGCATCAGCACGATCAGCCGCCGCGCCCGGCCTCGGCCCGGCTGAACGCGAAGTACACCTTCGAGACGTTCGTCATCGGCAGCAGCAACCGGTTCGCACACGCGGCCGCGGTGGCGGTCGCCGAGGCGCCGGCCAAGGCCTACAACCCGCTGTTCATCTACGGCGACTCGGGTCTCGGCAAGACCCACCTGCTGCACGCCATCGGGCACTATGCCCAGACGCTCTACAACGGGCTCAAGGTCCGCTACGTGAGCTCGGAGGAGTTCACCAACGAGTTCATCAACATGATCCGCGACGGCAAGCAGGACGGGTTCCGCCGGCGGTACCGGGATGTGGACGTCCTCCTCGTGGACGACATCCAGTTCCTGGAAAACAAGGAAGGAACTCAGGAAGAGTTTTTCCACACCTTTAACACACTGCACAACGCCAGCAAGCAGATCGTCATCTCCTCCGACCGGGCGCCGAAGCGCCTCGTCACGCTGGAGGACCGGCTGCGCAGCCGGTTCGAGTGGGGGCTGCTGACCGATGTTCAGCCGCCGGAACTCGAGACCCGGATCGCCATCCTGCGGAAGAAGGCAATCCAGGAGGGCCTGAACGCGCCACCGGACGTGCTCGAGTACATCGCGAGCCGCATCTCGACGAACATCCGCGAGCTTGAGGGCGCGCTTATCCGGGTCACCGCCTTTGCCAGCCTCAACAGGCAGGGTGTGGACATCAGCCTGGCCGAGATCGTGCTGAAGGACCTGATACCTGAATCCCAGGGGAACGGCAGCCCGCAGATCACCGCGGCCACCATCATGGGCCAGACCGCCGCCTACTTCGGGTTGTCCATCGAGGATCTGTGCGGCACGAGCCGGTCCAGGGTCCTGGTGACCGCCAGGCACATCGCCATGTACCTGTGCAGGGAACTGACCGACATGTCGCTGCCGAAGATCGGCCAGCAGTTCGGCGGACGCGACCACACCACCGTGATCAACGCGGATCGCAAGATCCGCTCCCTGATGGCCGAGCGCCGCTCGATCTACACACAGGTCACCGAGCTGACCAACCGGATCAAGCAGCAGGCGCGGACGAACTAGCGACGACGCGGAAATGCCGGAACACGCGGACATAAAGGCACTACTAATGGTTATTAACCGCACACACTTGCCGGCGGCAACAGCGCACAGGTTCTCCACAAGAGTTATCCAGAACCTGTGGACTGGCGATGTGGACAACTCAGTGGACAACACGTGGAAAGACGGGGGACTACCGGTGGACAAGCTGGGAAAACTCCGGCACGGTCCACACGGGCCGCCGCGCCGTCCACAGCGGACACACAGGCCCTGTGCATAAAAAACGGGCCGCGGACTGGGAAAACGACGTTCTCCCCAGAATCCACAGGCCCTATTACTACTACGTTCTTATAACTCAATGAAAGCTAAAAACAAGTAGGCTCGCGCCTGGCTGTGGACAGCAGCCCGGGCAGAGGCCCGACAACGGACGACATACCCAGTCGCGGTGAACCCGCAAACATCACCGGCAGGAGGCATCCAGTGAAGCTCCAGGTTGAGCGTGACCCACTCGCAGAGGCCGTCGCATGGACCGCCCGTGCGCTCCCGGCCCGCCCCACCGCCCCGGTGCTGGCAGGCATGCGGCTGCAGGCCGGCAGCGAGCTGACCCTGTCCACCTTCGACTACGAGGTATCCGCACAGTCGACGATTCCTGTGCAGGCCGATGAGCCAGGCACCGTACTCGTCTCGGGCAGGCTGCTCGCGGAGATCGTCAGGTCGCTGCCCGCCCGGCCTGTTGACCTGTCGACCGACGGGACGCGGACCACAGTCAAGTGCGGCAGCGCCACGTTCACCCTGATGCTGCTCCCCGCCGAGGAGTACCCGACCCTGCCCGACATGCCGGACACCACGGGGACCGTCGGCGCGGACGCGTTCGCCTCGGCCATTCACCAGGTCGCCATCGCCGCGGGCAAGGACGACACGCTGCCCGCGCTGACCGGCATCCGGATGGAGATCAACGAGGACACGCTGACCCTGGTCGCCACCGACCGCTACCGGCTGGCCGTGCGCGAGCTGCGCTGGACTCCGGTGGCACCGGGCCTCAGCACCGCCGTCCTCGTCCCCGCGCGGGTGCTCGGCGACACCGCGCGGCAGATGACCGGCGGTGCCGAGGTCAACGTCGCGCTCGCCACGACAGCAAGCGGCAACGACGGCATCATCGGGTTCGAGGGCGGCGGACGCCGGACGACGACCCGGCTGCTTTCCGGCGAGTACCCCCGCTACCAGACCCTGTTGCCGAGCGAGTTCTCCGCGGTCGCCGAGCTGCCCGCCGCCCCGTTCGCGGACGCGGTCAAGCGGGTCGCGCTCGTCGCGGAGCGGAACACCCCGGTCCGGCTCACCTTCGCCGCCGGCGAAGTGCTGCTCGAGGCGGGCACCGGCGACGAGGCCCAGGCGAGCGAGGGGATCGGCGCGAGCTTCGACGGCGAGACGATGCAGATCGCGTTCAACCCGCAGTACCTGCTCGACGGCATCAACGCGGTGGACTCCGACACGGTCCGCGTCTCGTTCACCACCGCGACAAGGCCCGCCGTGATCACCGGCAAGGGCGACGCCACCCCGGATTACCGGTACGTCATCATGCCCATTAGATCGGCCGGGTGAGCCGGGCCCAGGGTCGCACTCAACCGCTAATCTCGAAAGCGTGCATCTCACCCGCTTGGCGCTGACCGACTTCCGGTCTTATACGGATGTCGACGTGCCGCTCGAGGCGGGCGTGACGATCTTCGGCGGGCCGAATGGCGAGGGCAAGACCAACCTTGTCGAGGCCGTCGGCTACGTGGCGACCCTGGCGAGCCACCGGGCGGCACAGGACGCGCCGCTGATCCGCAAGGGGGCGGAGCAGGCGATCATCAGGGCGGCGATATCCACAGCTGTGAACGACGCACTGGTGGAAATCGAGCTGAACGCGGGCCGGGCCAACCGGGTCAGGCTCAACAGGACACCGCTGACGCGGCCGCGCGACGTGCTCGGGGTGCTGCGCACGGTGCTGTTCGCCCCCGAGGACCTCGCCCTGGTCAAGGGTGACCCGGGCGAGCGCAGGAGATTCCTCGATGACCTGCTCGTCGCCATGGCCCCCAGGTACGCCGCGGTCCGCGCCGACTACGACCGGGTGCTCAAGCAGCGCACTGCCCTGCTCAAGTCGGCGGGTCCCAAGGGCGGCCGCGGCGGCGGTCAGTCGCGCGAGACGGTGATGGCCACCCTCGATGTCTGGGACGCGCACCTGGCAAGGACCGGCGCGGAGCTGCTTGTCGCCCGCGAGCATCTGGTCGCGGCGCTGCGGCCGCACGTGGAAGGCGCCTACCTCGCGGTGGCCGGTGATCGCGGTGGCGCCGATCGTGGCACTGCCGCGATCGAATACCGGCGCTCGTTCGACCCCCCGCGTCCGCAGCAAGCACAGCCGGCTGATCATGCCGCCAGCCACGGCGAGCGCGTCCGCGGCGCCGAACAGGCGCTGCGCGAGGCGCTGCTTGAGGTGCGGCCGAGCGAGCTCGACCGCGGCGTCTGCCTGGCAGGCCCGCATCGCGACGAGCTCGAGCTGACGATCAGGAACCTGCCCGCCCGCGGCTACGCCAGCCACGGCGAATCCTGGTCGCTCGCGCTCGCGCTCCGCCTCGCCAGCTTCGACCTGCTCCGCGCGGGCCGCGAGGATCCGGTCCTGATACTTGACGACGTGTTCGCCGAGCTCGACGTCGGCCGCAGGGAACGGCTCGCCGCGCTGGTCGCGGGCGCGGAGCAGGTCCTGGTCACCGCCGCGGTCCCCGAGGACATCCCGCGACTGCTCACCGGCGCGCACTTCAGGGTTTCCGCCGGCACCCTCACCGAGGTGCCCGGCGCCGCAGCCGCCGTCCCCGGCCTTCGTCCCGGCGAGGGGGATGAAAGCGACCCACCGACCCCAGCCACTGGGAGCGACCCCGGCGCCGCAGGCGCCGTCCCGGGGTTCCGCCCCGGCGAGGGGGTAATGGGGGAGGGACTCCCCCATGATTGGGGGGGTCATCCCCCCGGGAGCAAAAATGCGTCCTGACCCGGAGCGTGCCAGGCTGGCCGCCGAGGCGCTGGCGCGGGCGAGGGCCGATGCCTGGGCCAGGGGCGAGCGTCCCGGTGCGGCTCCCCGCTCCCCGCAAAACCAGGACCATTCCGAACGAGTTGGGTCAAATCAGTCACCGTCCGGGTCTTCCGCCTGGTCGGCGCGACCGCGGCGGGACGATCCGCAGCCGCTCACCGCCGCCTTCGGCGGCCTGCTTTCCGCCAGGGGCTGGCGGGAACAGGCGGCGGTCGGCGCGATTTTCGGCCACTGGGCTGACATCGTGGGACCGCAGCTGGCCCTGCACACCAAGCCGGAATCCTTCGAGTCAGGCGAGCTCACCGTCACCGCCGACTCCTCGGCCTGGGCCGCTCAGGTCCGCCTGATGGCTCCGCAGCTGGTCAAGCGCCTGGCAGAGGAGCTTGGCCACGGTGCGGTCCGCCGGATCCGCGTGAAAGGCCCGTCCGGCCCGCCCCGCTCACCCGGCCGGCTCCGGGTCCGGTGACCGTAAGCGGCGGTTCGTGACCCTGAGAACCCGGCCGGCACGGGGACACGTACCGTCAAGGCGAACGCGAGAGTCAGTAACCACAGCTAAAATGGAAGGTAGTCACGAGGATAAGACTGCCGGTGGCTGGGGCTGCGTGAGGGCCGCGCGACCGCAGGGCGGCAGCGCCGAGAGGCTGGTAACCGGGGGCCCTGGTTACCGGGGACTGGGCGACTGCCAGCAGCAGGGATGGAGCTTCATTTGTCCAACGATTACGACGCGCGGTCCATTACGGTACTTGAGGGCCTTGAGGCCGTCCGTAAGCGTCCCGGCATGTACATCGGCTCGACCGGCGAGCGCGGGCTGCACCACCTCGTGTATGAGGTTGTGGACAACTCGGTGGACGAGGCGCTGGCCGGCTACGCGACCGAGGTCGAGGTGACCCTGCTCGCCGATGGCGGCGTCCGGGTCATTGACGACGGCCGTGGCATCCCGGTGGACGAGCATCCGGTGGAGAAGCGCCCGGCGCTCGAGGTCGTGATGACCACGCTGCACGCCGGCGGCAAGTTCGACGGCCAGTCCTACGCGGTATCCGGGGGCCTGCACGGCGTCGGCATCTCCGTCGTCAACGCGCTCTCCGCGCAGGTCGATATCGAGGTCCGCAAGGACGGGTACCTCTGGTCGCAGAGCTACCGGCAGGGCGCGCCGCTCGCGCCGCTGCACAAGGGCGACGCGACGGCCGAGACCGGCACCACCACCACGTTCTGGCCGGACGACACGATCTTCGAGACCACCGACTGGTCGTTCGAGACCCTGTCGCGCCGGCTGCAGGAGACGGCCTTCCTTAACCGGGGCCTGCGCATCTCGCTGACCGACGAGCGGCCGGCCAAGGTCGTCACCGACGACGACGAGGACGGCGCGCCAGGCTCTGGCGGCGTATCCGCCGTCGGCAAGGCGCGCACTGTCATCTACGAGTACCCCGGCGGCATCGCCGACTTCGTCCGCTACCTGAACGCGTCCAAGGAGCCGGTGCACGCGCAGGTCATCGAGTTCGGCGACGAGGACAACGACCTCCGGATGTCGCTCGAGGTCGCGATGCAGTGGAACTCCTCGTACAACGAGTCCGTGCACACCTTCGCCAACGTCATCAACACCGCGGAGGGCGGCACCCACGAGGAGGGGTTCCGTGCCGCGCTGACGTCGGTCATCAACCGGTACGCGCGGGACCAGAAGTTCCTCAAGGAGAAGGACCTCAACCTGACCGGCGAGGACGTCCGCGAGGGCCTCACCGCGATCGTCTCCATCAAGCTCGCCGAGCCGCAGTTCGAGGGCCAGACCAAGACGAAGCTCGGCAACACCGAGGCCAAGTCCTTCGTGCAGAAGGTGACCAACGACCGGCTGCGCGACTGGCTGGACCGCAACCCCGGCGAGGCCAAGGGCATCATCGACAAGGCGCAGCAGGCCTCGCGAGCGCGGATCGCGGCCCGCCAGGCGCGCGACCTGACCCGGCGCAAGTCGGCGATGGAGAGCAACGGCCTGCCGGGCAAGCTGGCCGACTGCCAGTCGACCGACCCGGCGAAGTCGGAGATCTACGTCGTCGAGGGCGACTCGGCAGGCGGCTCGGCCAAGGGCGGCAGGGACCCGAAGTTTCAGGCGATCCTGCCGATCCGCGGCAAGATCATCAACGTCGAGAAGTCCCGCATCGACCGGGTGCTCAAGAACACCGAGGTCCAGTCGATGATCACCGCGCTCGGCGCGGGCATCCACGACGAGTTCGACATTACCAAGCTCAGGTACCACAAGATCATCCTGATGGCGGACGCCGACGTGGACGGTCAGCACATCAGGACGCTGCTGCTGACGCTGCTCTTCCGGTTCATGAAGCCGCTCGTCGACGCGGGGCACGTCTACCTCGCGCAGCCGCCGCTCTACAAGATCAAGTGGGGCGAGCGCAACGTCGATCCCGAGTACGCGTACTCGGACATCGAGCGGGACCGGGTCATCGAGGCGGGCATCGCGCTCGGCCGCAGGGATCCGCGGCCGCGTGACGGCGTGCAGCGGTTCAAGGGCCTCGGCGAGATGAACGCGGAAGAGCTGTGGGAGACCACGATGAACCCGGCCCACCGGGTGCTGCTCCAGGTCACCCTCGACGACGCGGCGCAGGCGGACGAGCTGTTCAGCGTGCTGATGGGTGAGGATGTCGAGTCCCGCCGCTCATTCATCACGCGCAACGCCAAGGACGTGCGCTTCCTGGACATCTGAGCAGATCCGGAACGGATTCACGTGAAACGCGGATCCGTTCCGGATGACTTGCGTGGTTTTGATCTTCAGAACGAGAGGTTGCGAATTGACATCCTCCACTGCCCCTAGGGGCAGGGATTCCAGCCACGGCCAACCCGTGCTGTCGGTTCGCGGTTCGCAGGCCCGGCAACCCGGTGGCCTCCCCGCGCGTCCACGGCATGCCCTGCCGCGGTTTACAACGAATGCTACTTCCGCGTTGGCTTGGTTCTCGCTGACGTGTTCGATCATAGCGAATGGCCGGAGGTTCCAGTGACCGAAGTGATGGGGCCGCCCGAGGGGGGGCACGACCGGACCGAGCCGGTTGACATCCAGGTCGAGATGCAGCGCAGCTACATCGACTACGCGATGTCGGTAATCGTCGGGCGGGCGCTGCCCGACGTGCGCGACGGGCTCAAGCCGGTGCACACGCGCATCCTCTACGCGATGTACGACGGCGGCTACCGGCCCGACCGGGGATTCTTCAAGTGCTCCCGCGTCGTCGGCGACGTGATGGGCAACTACCACCCGCACGGCGACACCGCGCTGTACGACGCGCTGGTGCGGATGGCCCAGCCCTGGTCGATGCGGATGCGGCTGGTCGACGGACAGGGGAACTTCGGCTCGCCTGGCAACGACCCGCCCGCCGCGATGCGGTATACCGAGTGCCGTCTGGCCCCGCTGGCGATGGAGATGCTGCGGGACATCAACGAGGACACCGTCGACTTCCGGCCGAACTACGACGGCCGGTCGGCGGAGCCCGTGGTGCTGCCCGCGCGCTTCCCCAACCTGCTGATCAACGGCTCGCAGGGCATCGCCGTGGGCATGGCGACCAACATCCCGCCGCACAACCTGCGCGAGGTCGCGGCGGGCGTCCAGTGGTACCTGGACAACTATGAGCGCTTCGAGCACCCGGCGACGGAGACGCGGACCGAGAACGAGGACGGGCTTCCGCAACGGGCGCCTTGGGAGGACCTGCTCGACGGGCTGATGGAGCGCATCCTCGGCCCCGACTTCCCGACCAAGGGCCTGATCGTCGGGCGGCGCGGCATCCGCGAGGCGTACCGGACCGGGCGCGGCTCCATCACCATGCGGGCGGTGGTCGAGCACGAGGAGATCCAGGGCCGCAACTGCCTGGTTGTCAAGGAGCTCCCGTTCCAGGTCAACCCGGACAACCTGGCGTCGAAGATCGCCGAGCTTGTGAAAGACGGCCGGCTGACCGGCATCGCCGACATCGCGGACGAGACGAGCGGGCGCACTGGACAGCGGCTCGTGATCAAGCTCAAGCGCGACGCGATCGCCAAGGTCGTGCTGAACAATCTGTACAAGCACACCCAGCTGCAGGACACCTTCGGCGTGAACATGCTGGCGCTTGTCGACGGAGTGCCGCGGACCCTGCGGCTTGACCAGATCATCAGGTACTGGGTCGCGCACCAGATCGAGGTCATCCAGCGGCGGACCAGGTTCCGGCTCCGGAAGGCGCAGGAGCGGCTGCACATTGTCGCCGCGCTGCTCGCCGCGATCGACGCGATCGATGAGGTCATCGCGCTCATCCGCGGCTCCGAGTCGGCGGCGGCGGCGCAGGTCGGCCTCATGGGCCTGCTGAACATCGACGAGGTGCAGGCACGCGCCATCCTCGACATGCAGCTGCGCAAGCTGGCCGCCCTGGAGCGGCAGGCGCTGATCGACGAGCGCGACGAGCTTGAAGCCACGATCGCCGACCTCCAGGCGATCCTCGACTCGCCCGCCAGGCAGCGGGAGATCATCGGGACCGAGCTCGGCGAGATCGTCGGCAAGTACGGCGACGCGCGGCGGACCGAGATCATCGCCTACGACGGCGAGGTCCCCGACGAGGACCTGATCGCGGAGTCCGACATCGTGGTGACCATCACCCGAGGCGGGTACGCGAAGCGGACCAACACCGACCAGTACCGGGCACAGCGGCGCGGCGGCAAGGGCGTGCGCGGCGCGCAGCTGCGGTCCGATGACATCGTCGACCACTTCTTCGTCACCTCAACGCACCACTGGATCCTGTTCTTCACGAACAAGGGCCGGGTGTACCGGGCGAAGGGATACGAGCTGCCAGACACCGGGCGGGACGCGCGCGGTCAGCACGTGGCCAACATGCTCGCCTTCCAGCCCGACGAGGAGATCGCCGAGGTCCTGACGCTGCGGGACTACACCGTGGCGCCCTACCTGGTGCTCGCCACCCGGGCGGGTCTGGTGAAGAAGTCGCGGCTCGCCGAGTACGACTCGCCGCGCTCTGGCGGCCTTATCGCAATCAACCTCCGCGAGGATGACGAGGTGATCAGCGCCGCGCTCGTGTCGCCGGAGGAGGACCTGATCCTGGTGAGCAAGGGGGCGCAGGCGCTGCGCTTCCACGCCGATGACGATCAGCTCCGCCCGATGGGCCGTGCCACCTCGGGCGTGATCGGGATGCGGTTCAACGAGGGCGACAAGCTGCTTGGCATGCATGTGGTCCGCGAGGGCGAGGACGTCCTGGTCGCGACGGACGGCGGGTACGCTAAGCGGACGCCTGCCGACCAGTACCCGCTGCGTAACAGGGGCGGCCTCGGCGTCATCACGGCACGGATCGTCGAGGACCGGGGAGGCCTTGTCGGTGCGCTGATGGTCCGGCCCGAGGATGAGGTGTTCGCGATTACCTCCGCCGGAGGCGTCATCAGGACGCGAGCCGGTGAGGTGAAGCAGTCCGGGCGGCAGACGATGGGCGTCCGGCTGATGAACCTCGCGCCGGGAGACAGCGTGGTCGCGCTCGCGAGGAACGCGGAAGCGGAGTCGGTCGCCGAGACGGTGGACGAGGCCGCGGATGACAATTCCGGCGATCCGGGTAACGAATCGAGCGATTAAGGCAACTAAGCCGGGGGTAGCAGCGTCTGATGTTTGGGCGCTCTCGGATAGTGTCAGGAATCGGCATAAAGGTGCACCAGTGAATACTGAGGAGGACGGCGTGGACGACGCGGGACGGACGACGCCAGCGGCGCTCATAACGGCGCCGTCAGGCCCTGAAGTCGACCCGGATGGGGAGTCTGCGGACGCGGTCATCGACAATGGCACCATGTCATCATCACGGGGAAGGACTGGGAGCTCACGTTCCGGAGCCGACGATCGGGCCGGTGCCAACGGTAAGCCAGCCAGCGATTCCGCGGCCAAGGCCGAGAATGCCGCGGGCAACGGAACCGACAGTTCAGTGCCGCTGCCCGCGGACACGGTCGGCAAGTCGTCCGCCGGCACGTCAGGCAAGCCGTCTGCTGGCACGCCAGGCAAGCCGAAGGCCGCCGCGGCGGACACCGCCGACGATGGCAACGAGCAGGGGGTCCGGAAGTCGATGACCTCGGGGAACGGGACCTGGTTCGCGGGCCGCACGCAGACCGCGCCGTCGCCGGACGAGGCTGAGAAAGACAGCAGCGTCCCGGCCGCCAAGGACGACCGCAAGCCCAGCTTCACACCGGCGTCCCCCGCACCGACTTCGCCCGCGGCCTCGTCTTCCGCCGCACCCTCGTCCGCCGCCGCCGCGTCTTCCGCGTCGTCACCCGATGGCTCGGGCGCGACCGCGGCGCGGCCCGGGGCGACGTCGGGGCAGCAGAGCCCGGGCTACTCGGGCACGAGTTCACACTCGGGCACGTCCTACGCGCCCACCGCGAGTTCGTCATCGTCGTCCGGCTACCAGGGATCGGGATCGCCGTGGCAGGCCAGCCGGGACGCGACGATGACAGCGAAGTCCGCCCCGTCTGTCCCGCCCGTCCCGTCCCCGGGTTCAGCCCCGTCCACCGGTCCGTCGACCGGCGGTTTCGCGGCCGCTACCTCCGCCGCCTCCGCAGCTACCTCCGCGGTTACCGGCGTGGCGGCGGGCCTGGCCAGTTCCGTCTCCTCGGCCTGGCAGAACCGCGGCTCGAATGACGCCAAGCAGAAGCCAAAGCAGAAGCCGACCGTCAAGGGACGCAAGCCGGCCAAGCGGCAGGCGATGCTGACGCTCGCGCGGCTCGAGCCATGGTCGGTCATGAAGTTCAGCTTCCTGGCGTCGGTAGTGGCGTTCATCATCCTGTTCGTCGCGGTGGCGGTGCTGTACATGGTGCTGTCCTCGCTCGGCGCCTTCGACTCGATCCAGCACTTCGTCACGACGATCACGTCGGCGAAGAACCAGTCGGGCACGAACATCTCGCACTGGTTCTCCGCCTCGCTGATCCTCGGCTACACGGCGATGCTCGGCGCGGTCAACATCGTGCTCATCACCGCGATGTCCACCGTCGGATCGGTGATCTACAACCTGATCGCCAAGACCGTCGGCGGCGTCGAAGTGACTCTGCGGGAGACGGAGTAAAGCATCGTTCGCAGTGCGGTAGAGTTACTCAGTCACCGAACCGGTGCCCCCTGCGGGGGTATAGCTCAGACGGTTAGAGCGCTTCCCTGATAAGGAAGAGGTCCGTGGTTCAAGTCCACGTACCCCCACCCGGTGACGAAGCGGCCCCGGTCCTCACGCGAGGACCCGGGCCGCTTCCGTTTTGCTACTTCTGCCCCAAGGTGCCGGAAACGAAGGGCAGATCCTTGCGGGAGCTTGAGCAGGAGCCGACCGGGCGAGGGGTAGGCTAACGGGCATGAAGAAGCTGCTGATCCTCATCGTCGTTGTGCTTGGCGGTCTCGCGGTGTGGCGGAAGGTCCAAGCGCAGCGTGCTGACCTCGACCTGTGGAGCGAGGCCACCGCCACTGACGACTACTGACACTGGCGACTACTGACATTGGCAACTGCCGGCCGCTGACGCTGCGGCGCCAAACCCCTCTTAGGCGCGTGCGATGACCGATTCACCCCCGATCTCGCTGGTCTGCCTCGACCTGGCGAGCGTCGTCATTGACGGTTCCATCGTGGAGCGCGCCTTTGCGGAGGCACTCGCCACGCAGGGAATCGTCGCGGGAACGCAGGACTACGCCCGGTCCATGGTCAGTCTTGACCGGTCGTACGGCCGGGCGCCGGCCGACGTGCTCCGTGACGTGTTCGACGCTGACGAGCCGCGCGCGCAGGCGGCGTCGCTCGCCTTCGACCGCTCGTTCCGCGCGATGGCGCAGCGGTTCAGCCTCGACCTTCCCGCCGACGTCGGCGACGCGATAGGGAAGACGGCCGGATCGGGTGCCAGGATCTGCTTGCTCACCATGCTGTCTCGGCGCTCATGCCGCGACCTGCTCGGCCTGCTGCGCACCGCGGACCTGGTCCTCTGCGCCGACGACGCGCCACGCGGCTTCCCATGGCCCGACCCGGTGCTTACCGCGATGCTCCGCCTCGGCGCCGCCGACGTGCGCGAGGTGGCGGTCGTCAGCGCGACGACGGACGGGGTGCTCTCCGGGCACCGGGCGGGGGCCGGGATCGTGGCCGGGCTCGGCACCGGCCGCAGGGCCGCTGCGCTCATCGAGGCCGGCGCCACTGACGTGCTTGACAGCGTCGCGGGACTTCCCGATCTCGTAGCTCAGTCGTCGTAGCTGCGGCGGCTTACACTCGTATTCATGCCGGAACTCCCGGAAGTTGAATCGCTCGCCGTCTTCCTGCGCGACCGCGCCGTCGGGCACGTCGTCGCCCGCGCCGACGCGGCGTCCTTCGCCGTGCTCAAGACCTTCGATCCGCAGCTGACCGCGCTCTCCGGGCGGGAGATCACCGCGGTGGCAAGGCACGGCAAGTTTCTCGACCTCAGCTGCCGCGGTCAGGACGGCGACGGGGACCTGCACCTCGTCTTCCACCTGGCGCGTGCGGGCTGGCTGCTCTGGCGGGAGGACATCCCCGACAAGCCGGTCAAGCCGGGCAAGAGCCCGCTGGCGTTCCGCCTCATGCTCGACGACGGGTCAGGGTTCGACCTCACCGAGGCAGGAACGCAGAAGCGTCTCGCCGTATACCTCGTCAAGGATCCCGCGGAAGTGCCAGGGGTGGCGACCCTCGGTCCCGAGCCTCTGGCGGATGACTTCACAGTCGAGGCGCTTGCCGCGATCCTCGACGGCAGGCGTACTCAGATCAAGGGGGTGCTTCGCGACCAGCACATCATTGCCGGGATCGGCAACGCATACTCCGATGAGGTGCTGCACGTCGCGAAGATGTCGCCGTTCAAGCTCGCCTCGAGCTTCACACCCGACGAGGTAGCCGCCCTGCACGAGGCGATCGTGACCACGCTGCGCGACGCCGTGAAGCGGTCGGCTGGCCTGGCGGCCGCGGACCTGAAGGGCGAGAAGAAGACGGGTCTGCGGGTGCACGGCAAAACAGGACAGCCCTGTCCGGAGTGCGGTGACACGATCCGCGAGGTCTCCTTCGCCGATTCCTCGCTCCAGTACTGCGCCACCTGCCAGACGGGCGGCAAACCCCTGGCTGACCGAAGGCTTTCCCGGCTGCTCAAGTAGCGGTTCTCATCCCTCACCACTGTGGATGAAGAGCCGCCGCCATACCGCCCGGATAAGGCGCTCGATCCAGTCCGAGATATCCGCGCCGGCCGCCCGCCCGCGCTGGTTCGTAGTGCCCTCGCCCTCACCCCAGACAACGCCCACGAAAGCCCCCTCATGGAAAGGGGGGTTGAGGCGCCGATGGTCGGCCCCTAGGCGGGGCCGGCCGCCCAGGGGCCGGCCTACAGGCGTCCCCAGTAACCCCCCAGAACCCGGGACGCCCATGGCGCTACTTCGCGGCGGCCCGTGGGAAATAAGCGAGCAACTATGCGTAGCGCGGTGCTCACTGTAGCGCTACCTGCGATCGGTTGTCTACATGAACCTACAACTCTAAAAAAAAACGCAAAAGGCCTGGTTATGGGCGCTTTTGAGCGTCCCGATCCCGCGCAAGCCGGGTGGTTGGACCCTCATCACCCCTGTCGCTCTCGGCGGTGATCCCAAGATCCCCGAGGTCGCCGTCACGGCCCGCCATGTCCGGGAGTAACCGCTGGTACCCTAAACGAGGAAACACGGGGCTTTAGCTCAGCTGGAAGAGCACCTGCTTTGCAAGCAGGGGGTCAGGGGTTCGAGTCCCCTAAGCTCCACCCAGGTCGGATGCCGGTTCGGATGTAGCTCGTTGTCCTGGTCCTGGTCGCGGCGGGCGAGACCCGCCAGCCAGTACACCCACAGGTTGGCTCCGAACCTTGGGCGGCGTCCCCCCGGAGGACGCTCAGGCGGCTAGCTGACGAAGTAGACCGCGCCGGGGTTGGCTCCCGGGATCGGGGAGCCGCCCTTGGCGGTGTACGGCGTGTACGTCACGGTGTAACCGTGGTGCGCCTCGAGGCCGGAGTAGTAGCCGATTTCCGTGCCCGGGGGCACCCAGCCGACGTGGCCGTTGATCGCGCCCGGCCCCACGATGGTGAACTTCTCCCATGAGGGGACCGTCTGCTGCCAGGTCACCGTCTCACGGGTCGGCGTGGTCGCGACCGCCTTGCCGTGCGACAGGACAGGAACCGGCGCCGGCGCCGGGTTGACCGTGTAGGCGATCGTCGCGGTCCCGGTCTGGCCGTAGGCGTCCGTTGCGTTTAGGGTCGCGGTGCCGCTGTGTGCGTCGGGCGCCGGCGTGCCGGTGATCGTGTTGTCTGGGTTGAGCGTGAGCCCGTCTGGCAGGCCGGTCGCCCTGACGGTCAGTCCGTTCGTGTCGCTGCTCGTCGTCGAGGGCTTAATCCTGAGGAGGGGAGCCGCAGACCCGATCGTCACGGTCTGCGGCCCAGCCAGCACGGTAACCGTTACCGTCCCGGCTCCGAGGGACCTGCCGTCGTACTGGACGCTGGTCACGGTAGTCGCGGTGCCGCCGTCCGCCTCGATGAAGGCCTGAAGGACCGTCGCCGAGGAAGCCGCGGCCGCGTTGTAGGCTGCCAGGTAGTCGGTGTAGGTGGTGCTGTCTCCCACCGCCCAGGCCATGACGGCCGCGTCAGGCCCGCTCTGGCCGGCCAGCGCCAGGCCGGGGTACCCGGCCAGCGACTCGCCGTTGGCCAGGTCGATCACCATGCGCGGGCTGGGACCCGTACCCGAAGTGCTCGCCGTGAACGTCGGCTCCGTCGTCGGCGCGGCGAGGCGGGCCGCACTGGTAATGGCCATCCAGGAGAAGGCCGGGTTGTCGGCCGGGCCCAGCGGGTTTGTCCGGCACCCGCCCGGAAGGGCGGTGCCGGACGTCAGGACTGGTTCGAGGGCGCTGTTCCACCCGGCAGAGCCACCTCCGCAGTGCCCGAAACCCAACGAAAGCGGTGTCGCTGCCACACCGGCACCGCTCGCAGCAGCAGTGGCCGCCAGCATTCCCGGCACGATGATGCCCGCGACGACGAGCCGCTTACGCCCGGCCTTGACCTTCTTGGCCACCCTGTGGCCTCCTATCTGCCAGTGCCTTGAAACACCTTTCGCGCCACAGGCTGCGACGACTGCCACCCAGGCAACAGACACCGCACCGCGCACAAGCCGGCCGCAATCTTCCGGGGGATCATGAGACTCCCGCGCAACGGCGCCGCGCAGCGATACAGGGACTGGTCCGAAAATAGGAGCCTCATATGAGCATGGGTTTTGAGCCGACGGCGGTTTGTGCCGTCGGCTCAGGGTGCGAGGCGCCGGGAGGCGCGGGCCAGCTATCCGGCAGCGCGGGCGATGATCTCGCCGGTCTCGGGGTCGGTGCCGGCCAGGGGCTTGAGCGTGACCTCGTAGCCGAGGCGCTCGAGGCTGCGGACATGGCCGCGGGCCTGGCGGCGGGTGCCGGCCTGCTGGTCGTAGTAGCCGGGGCCGAGCTCGTGGTATTCGGCGGCGGGATCGGACAGCAGGGCATGGGCGATGGCGAGCTGGGTTCTCATGACCGCGCCCTGGGCCTTCTTCCTGGGCATGTGCCGGCACAGGCGCCGGAGCTTGGCGCCGAGGAAGGTCTGCGTGCGGCCGGCGCTGGAGGACGCCTCGCCGAGGGCGGCGCCGATATAGGGGTTGCCTCGGCCGGTCGCGCTCTGGCCCTTGCGCTTGCCGCCGGATTCCTTGGCGCGGGGGGCGACGCGGGCCCAGGAGCACAGGTGCCCGGCGGTCGGGAAGACGCTCATGTCGACGCCGATCTCGGCGATCAGGTCCTGGGCGGTCGTCACGCCGAAGCCGGGGATGGCGTCAAGCTGGTCGATCTGCCGCTGGTACGGCTGGCACAAGATCGCGATCCGCTCGTCGAGCACGGCGATCTGGGCGGTGTAATGGTCGATGTTGTCCAGCATCATCCGCAGGACGAAGGCGTGCTCGGGGGTGAAGAACGAGCAGTCCAGGGCCTCTTCCAGCAGGGCGAGCTTGCGGCGCATCACGCCCCGGGCCAGGGCCGCCAGGGCCCTGGGGTTCCGCTCTCCGGCGATGACTGCCTCCAGCATGGCGCGGCCCGAGACGCCGTGGATGTCGCTGATCACGCTCGACAGCTTCAGGTGCGCGTCCTCCAGCAGCTTCTCGGCCCGTTGCTTCTCCGCGGTGCGGGCCTGGGTCAGCTTCCGCCGGTAGCGGGTGTGGGCGCGCAGCCGCCGGATGTCGTCGGGCGGCACGAACGACCCGGCCAGCGACCCGCGCTCGGTGACCTTCGCCAGCCAGACCGAGTCCAGCTTGTCGGTCTTGGGCCGCCCGGGCAGGGCCTTGACCTGCGACGCCTGGTAGAGCAGGAGGTCCAGGCCCTGCTGCTCCAGCAGGAAGTACACCGGCTTCCAGTAATCGGACGTTGCCTCCATCCCGGCCCGTTCCACGCCCCAGCAGCGCAGCCAGTCCGCCATCTCCAGCAGCTGGCGGCGGGTGGTGCCGAACTCGCGGGTCTCCTGCTGCCGGCCGCCCCGCCGGGTGTCGCTCGGAACCCGGATCGTGACGCTGACCATCTGCTTTCCGATGTCGATCCCGGCGGCGCGCTCGCAGAACAGCGGCTCGTCCTCTGCCTCTTCCATCGCGGTCTCCTAGCATGGGGGTGCGGTAAACGGCGGCGGCCGCCCGCAGGAGCAAGGGGCAAGCGGAAATCTGGTCCGCGGGCTCGAAGCACCAATTCACGGCCCTCAGGGAAGCTCCCGGCGCTCAGACTTATTAACGGGGTTCAGGCCCGCCAAAGAGCAAACGGCGTCAGCGGGCGGCCGCACCACCGCATCCTCTATCCCGCACGCGCCCCGCGAGGCCGAAAACCCGCGCAAGCCCGCCATGCGAGCCACAGAGCGCCAGCGACCCCAGCCACAGCAGACCCGCAGTGCCCCGGAATTTTCACGCCGCCACGGCGTCCAACGGGCACCAGAGACTTATTGGTGTCAAGCCGAGTTGGCGAAGGGTAGCGATCGGGCTGGTTAGGCGGTGATCGTGAGAGGCAGGATCGGTGTGCGCCGACGAGGTGAGCTGCGAGGGTCTGAGCCGAGCTTTAGGGTCACCTGGATGCCCCATTCCCCCGCTGGGACCGTGTAGCCGAGCCGGAGCGTGCGGCTAGCCGTGCCGATCAGCAGGGGGATCCGCGCGCTTCCGCCCGGGGCCGCCCGGAAAAAGATCAGCGGCTGGGTTTGCCAGCCGGAGAAACCGCCCACCACCTCGCCGGTCTGCGGGTCGACGACGACGGCGGTGACGTGGCCGTTGGTCGCGATCTGGAGTTCGCTGCCGGTCAGGTTGTGAACCGTCAGATGGTGATGCAGGGTGTGCCCGGAGCTGACCACGGCCGGGCCGTCCAACGCAGCCGTGACCTCGCGTGGGTCGAGCAGGTCCGGGACCTGGCCGGGGGCATGCCGCCGTGGCCCCTGGCGGCCGGGCGGATAGGGAAGAGTCCCGACCGATAGCTCCACGTCGTCTCCGAACTGGCGGTGGAGTTCTTCGGCAGTGTCAGCGGCCCAGGGAGCCAGCTGGACCCTGAAGGGCGGTGTCCTGCCCTCGTCCGATTCTGGCGAGGGGTAGGTCGTCAGGGCGCCGGGCTGCTGGTCGCGCAACCTGGCGAGGACTAGCTTCAACTCGTCCCAGGCGGTCACGACGGTCAGACTACCGGACGCACTTCGGGCGTCATAGGACACGAAATCGCACCTTCGTATGACGATCATGTGCAGGTCGCTAGCACCTGATCGTCGGACACAGCGCGTGCCCTGACGCTCCAAGCGGCGGTGCTAGGGGCGGCCAGGAGCGAGACGTCGCGGTAGAGTCGCCGGGTGGGAACCTGGGGACCGGGTGCGTTCGATAACGACGATGCGCTCGACCTGCTTGGTTTGCTGGAGGGATACGACATGTGGCCTTGTCTCCGTGCAAATCCTCAGTGAAGACGGCGTGGGGTGCGGGTACGCGAAGGCGCGCGAGGTCGCGTAGTGGCTGGCGGCCTGGCTGAGGGCCCGGTGCGGCAGGGACGCTGGCTCGTGGTGCGGCCTGATGCGCAGGATGGGCTGATCATGAGAGTGGGACACCGGGATGACAGGCTGGCTGGACGCGCACGCGCACTACGTCACCGAACGCTATGCGAACGAGTGCTGGGCCGCCGGGCACGCTCACCCGGACGGAATGCCCGGCCTGCCGGGCTGGAGCGTCGCGGCGGCCCTGGATGTCATGGGGGCCGCGGGTATCAGCGCCGCGGTGCTGTCCGTCTCCTCGCCCGGGGTGCATTTCGGGAACGACTCGCTGGAGGAAAACCGGGCTGCTCGGGACCTGGCCCGCCACGTCAACGACGCCGGGGCCGATATCGCCGCCAGCCAGCCGGGCCGGTTCGGGCTCTCGGCTGTGCTCCCGCTGCCGGACGTGGACGGCGCGCTGGCCGAGCTGGCCCGCGCCTGCGACGAACTGGGCGCCGACGCGATCGCGCTGGAGACGAACTACCACGGGCGCTACCTCGGCGACCCCGCGTTCGCCCCAGTGCTGGCCGAGCTGGACGCTCGCGCCGCCGTGGTGACGCTGCACCCGACGTCCCCGCCGGGCGCGGAGCACACGGCGCTGGGCCGACCAGCCCCGATGATCGAGTTCCTGTTCGACACCACCCGCTGCGTCGTCGACCTCGCGCTGCGCGGGACCTTGACCCGCCATCCGCAGATCCGCTGGATCGTGCCGCACGCCGGCGCGGTACTGCCCATCGTGGCGCACCGGGTCGCCGGGATGTCGATGATGCAGGCCGGAACACCCGTGGACATGCCAGCTGTCCTCGCCGGGCTGTACTACGACCTGGCCGGCGCGGCGCTCCCGGTGGCGCTCGGCGCTTTGCTCGAGGTCGCCGGGCCAGACCGGCTGCTGTACGGCAGCGATTTCCCGTTCACCCCCGCCCCAGCGGTCGCCCAGCTGGCTGCCGCGCTCCGCGACGCGCCCGCCCTCAAGAACGTCCGCCTCGAAGCAGTGCCCGGCTCGGCCGCCGCAGCGCTGTTCCCGCGACTGCAGGCGGCGGCGTCTTGAAACACCAGGCGGCCGCCCTGGCAAAGACAAACTCCGGCACCGGATAGAGCACAGCAGGCACGCAGACCGCCCAATTCAGCGCTTGCCCGGGCCATCCTTACGGGTCAAACAGCCGGAACCCGTTCGTCACGCCGCTCAAGCCGTGGCCCAACCCTCCGCAGAAGCGAAAGAAGTAGCGCCGATGTCGTCGCTCACACCGATTGACGAAACCTACCTTCGCGTGGCCATTGAGCTTTCCCGGCGCGCCCTTGAGGACCAGGGGAAGACGCCCTTCGGAGCGATCCTCGTCCTTGACGGCGAGGTAGTCAGCGAAGGCACCAGCAGCGTCATCGAACTTATCGACCCGCGCACGCCGAAGTCATGGCACTCCGGAACGCGGCGCAGAAGCTCAAGCGCCACCTGCTGCCCGGCAGCGTGCTCTACAGCAGCAGCGAACCATGCCCGATGTGCCTGACCGCCTGCTACTGGGCGCGCGTATCACGCCTCGTGTTCGGAGCCACCAGCTACGACGTAGCAACGTACGGGTTCGAAGACCTCCAGCTCTACCGCGAGCTAGCCACCAATACGGACCAGCGCTCGCTACCGGAAGCCAGCGCAGACGAATCACTGCGTACTCTAGCCGCTGACGTGCTGAGGGATTGGGCCAATACCTTCCCTGAGCCTGTCACGCCCAAGTATTAGGATCGCCGAGCAGCGCGATCTTGCTGCTCAAATACCAACGGGACCGCCGCATGTACGAATGGATAAAGCGACACCGCTCCCGACAGGCCGGGGGGATCGCAGTGCAGACGCCCGCCAGCCTCATCGGCTCTCAGGTCTTCCAGATCAAATTCGACTACCAGACCCATCTTGAGCTGCTCCACCAGGCGGACAACGGGAGTATCCGCGTCCATCTCGACCTGGTTATCTTTTCACCGTTCGTGCTACGCAGCTCTGATGGCACGATCCATAACCTCAACCCACAGACAAGCCGCACCACGCTCGCGCCCGTCATCGACTTGCGCGGAGGGACCATCACAAGCGTCACCGTCGACGGCGACGAAACGGTCGAGCATGACAGCAACGGCAACCCGATCAATGCACTCGGCACACTTACTGTCGACTTCGCCGACGGCGCCCAGATCACCGTGCCCGCAGTCGCCGACCCCTACTACGAATCCTGGGACCTAAACTACCGCGAGTATCTGTGACAATTTTCTCTACGGGTTCAAGGGCGACTGGCTACGCCGCACGCCATCTCCTACCGCATCCTGCGATACGCTCCGTTGCCGATTGGCCCATGCGAACGAAACCAGGTGACATGAACACGCCACGAACCAGTATCCGTCTGGTTGAGCCAGACGACGCGGAAGCGCTGGCCGCCCACCTGGGTCGCGATGCCGAAGCCTTCGCCCGGTGGGATCCGGAGCGCCCGCCCGAGTTCTACACCCCGGCCGAGCAGCGCAGTCGCATCAAAAGCATGATTACGAGGCATCATAACGGCGAGGTATGGCCGGGCGTGGTCCTGGCGGACGATGTTGTCATTGGGCAGGTAACGGTTCAGAACATCCTGCGCAGCGCGTGGCGGAAGGCGGAGCTGGGTTACTGGATCGCGTACCAGTATCAGGGACAGGGACATGCCACGCGTGCGGTCAGCCTGGCGGTCGAGATGATGATCACTGAGCTTGAGCTGCATCGCGCCGAGGCCATTACCCAGATGGACAATCTGGGCTCACAGCATGTGCTCCGCAATAACGGGTTCCTGCCGTGCGGGGTCCTCCGAGCGCGTATCTTCACCGCCGGGGCCTGGCGCGACGAGATCTTGTGGGAACGGCTGCTCAACTAGTAGCTGCGCCGTTCCTCTGGCCAGCTGGCGTACGCGCGGTGAGCGTGGGCAGACGTCGGGACAGCACCGAGGCGAGAGGATCTGTCGTCGGGGCCCCATGGAGCTGCCTGCCGACTCACTAGTAACCGCCAGCTCGGCGCCGAAGCCGGACGTCGGCTGGGCCGGGGCATGTGCCCTCGCGGTCGTGCTCCTGTACTCACTGCCATTCGTCGCTGGCGGCGGGTATTTCTTTTACGCGTCCATCCGGCCTGTCTCGATAGCGACGGGGTACGGTGCTGTCTTTCTTGATTGGCCCTGGGTACTGGCGTGGGTAGTGCTGCTGGCCGCGTGGGTGGGGGGTCCGGTGATTCTGCTCGTCCTCGGCCCGATCCATCTGCTCCGGCATGCCCGTCACCGGTGGTGGTCAGCGGCCTGCTGGCTTATCCTGCTGGTCGCAGGTGCCGCGGTCGGCTTCCTGATCATTCATGATTACCGCCTGCTGTTCAGGGCTTCCCCCCTGGGCCCCGATGGGAGTGAGCTCGGCCCCTCTTGCTGGGCACCGGGCACGCCATACTGGCAAGCTCTCTTCGCGGCAGGCGGTCAACTCGCGGTGGGCGCTGTCATGATCGCCCTGATAACCGCATCGGCACGAAAAGGCACTACTGCGGCTAAACAGGTAGCCGCAGTTTGACAGGGCGGGATCATCGAATTGCCGAGCTGTGTAGCGCCGGTTGCCTAGCTTCACTTGATGCGCGACACACATCGGCCCCGCTTGATGTGCGACACACCCTGGCTTCCCTTCGTGCGCCGCGAGCTGCCGCCCGATGTCATGATCGGGGCGTGACTCGCACCGGAATGGGAGCCGGAGCTGAGACGATATTCCTGGACTGGAAGAACACGACGCGGTACATCCCAGCGGGGAGCGGGGGCGGTCCCCCGCCGGGCAGGCACGCAGGCAGGGGTGGGCTTCCCGTACCACCACAACTGCAGTAGCTCGCTGTGATCGTCTCCGGATAGCTGGATTTGCCCATCGCGATGGTGAGAGGCTGCAGGCAGGCGGGCCAGCCTACTCCGGCAGGGTGGCTGCTGCTCCCGAGCGCGAGCGCAAAAAGCTGCCCGCAGCCGTAGGCGTGGATAGCGTGGCCCGTCCTGTTGTCGACGACGATGTGCGCGAGCATGGAAGATCCGGCCTCCATCGTCCGTGACGGCACCTGCACCTGAACTGAGACCAGCGCCGGAGAATCGCGCGGTGCGGCGGCCGACGCGTGACCGCTGGCATAGCTACCGCTGGCGCACCCGGCAACCGCGAGAGCCAGGAGAACGACCGATACCCTCATGCCAATTTGACGTTCGAGGGAGACTGCCGGTTCCAGCGCCATCGCATTGGCTCAGAAGAGCGCGGTGAGAGTGTCGCACATCAAGTGAAGCCACGGTGCGCAAAACACTCGGATTCATGACACCATCGGAAAAGCTCGCCGAACTCGTTGCGCACACCGCTTGAATCCGCCGTGTCGCACATCAAGCGGAGCCCGACATGGACCCCAGCGAGTAACTGATGCTCTTATTGCTGTCAAGCGGTCAGCGTCCCGGCCGAACGCACTAGATGTCGGCCCGCGCAGCAGCGGCTGCGGTGGCTCCTCTACGGTGTTCTGATGGCATCGGTCAAACAGTTCCAGGTTACCTTCGACTGCGCTGACCCTGAGCGCGTCGCCCGTTTCTGGTGCGAGGTGCTGGGTTACGTCCCCCCGCAGCCACCGGAAGGTTTCGCCACCTGGGACGACTTCAATCGCACGCTACCGCCCGAGGAGCAGGGTTCCTGGTTCGCCTGCACCGATCCCACCGGTGCGGGACCACGGCTGTACTTCCAGCGCGTTCCAGAAGGCAAGGCAGTCAAGAACCGGGTGCATCTCGACGTGCGGGTCGGCACCGGGCTCGCGGGCGAGGAGCGCCTAGCCGCCCTGGAGGCCGAATGCGCACGGCTGATCCCCCTGGGCGCAGTACGCGTGCGACTGCTGCCCGCCGATGACGACAACGAGTCGTGCCTCGTGATGCAGGACATCGAGGGCAACGAGTTCTGCCTCGACTGAGCCTGTGCTCACAGGTCTCGGCGAAGTAGACCCGGAGCACGTGTTCTTCCGCGATCTACCCAGCCCGGCCAGGTTCTGGTCGGGCCGGGACGTCGGAGGGGCGGCGGTGAGCAGGTGGGGGAAGATTTCGCGCGCGATATAGCGCTCCAGGCAGCGCATGATCTCGGTCTTGGTCTTTCCCTCGGCAGTGCGCCGGGCCACGTAGTCCCTGGTCTCTTGATAGCAGCCCATGCGGACCCGGGCGATCCGCCACAGGGCGCTGTTTGCCTGCCGGTCGCCGCCGCGATGCAGCCGGTGCCGGTCAGTCCGCCCGGATGACACCGGGATCGGCGCGGCGCCGCACAACCGGGCGAAGGAAGCCTCGGACCGGAGCCGTTCCCGGTGTCATCCGGCTGTGACCAGCAGCTGCCCGGCGGTCTCCACCCCGACACCGGGCAGTGCCAGCAGCTCCGGGGCGACGGAGGTGACGAGCGGGGTGAGCTGAGTGTCGAGGTCGTCGATCTCCGCCTGCAGCGCCACGGCCCTGCGAGGCGCTGGGCCGACAGCACCCATACGACGTTCTCTTTGACCTGCCTCTCGCGCTGATTGTCCTGGTCGTGGAAGCAGTCCCGCAGGTCCAGCACAACGGGCACGTTCGAAATTTGTGGTCTAGGTGACCACCGCACCTGACCACAACGAGGCCCGACAGACGCCGATCGAAGCAGACCTGCGCGAGGTTGATCCCCAGGCGAGCGACGGTATACCGACAACGTGCGCGTACTTTTGCAAACAGGTGGTCAGGGGTTCGAGTCCCGTAAGCTCCACCGCAGATCAAAGGCCGGTTCCGGTGTCGGAAACCGGCCTTCTTCATGCCCGTGCAGCAGCAAGCCCCTATCTCCGCCCGGCAAACACGGCAAATCGGGCGGATGGTGCCCCCGGCCTCCTGCCGTAGGGGTGCCGTGGGTCAAGGTATACCGAGTTTGGGGGAACAAACCGGGCCGAATCGGGCGCACTTTCACCCCGAAGTCAGTACATGTCTCTCCGTGCACCCTGCGTAGGCATGATCAACTCAGGCTAAGTGGCATTGGCCTTGAACCTGTCAAGAGCGGCGATGGTCGCGGGCGTGCGCTCCGTGGACGAGAATGGGTCAGCGTGCGCGTCTCGCCTGGTCACTGCGTCCTTCGTTCAGCTAGCCATGCTTGATGGAATGCCCGCTGCTCATCGACTGTCGCCAACTGGTCAGGCGGCGCTTCATCAAAGATCCGCACCAAGTCCGGGCGACCGGGAACGCCAGGGCGCAAGATGTACAGCTGCATGCCGCCGCCCATATCCCGCGCCATACCGCTGGGGTAGGTATCAGGCGAGACGTCCCGATCCACCAGAAGCCGCGGGTAGTCGTCTCCCATGAGCTCAATCCAATCAGGTCGCCAGACCTGTCACAGGTGGGACAGCGGGAGCCATGCTTGGAGCGACGCGCGAAGGCGTGGATTTTCAGCGCTGCCGCCAAGCAGACGGTTCAGCCTTTACTCGGTGTGTCTAGAATGCCGCCATGGCCGGAGAAGCCGTGCTCATCATTGACATGCAGGCGGGCATACTCGCCGAGGTTCCTGACGCCGATGCGCTGACCGCGCGCTTGGCGGGGCTGGCCGATCGGGCCCGTGCCGCCGGCCGGCCGGTTTTCGTGATCCAGCATGAGGCCGCTGACCTTGTTCCCGGTGAACCCGATTGGCGGCTGGCCGAGCCGATCGCCCCTCGTGATGGCGATGTCCTGCTGGCCAAACGCAACGCCGACAGCTTCATCGGGACTGATCTCGACAAACGGCTACGCGATCTGGACGTCAGCCGTGTCATCGTCACCGGGCTGGCCACCGAGTTCTGCATCGACTCCACCTGTCGTGCCGCCCTCAGCCGTGGGTATGACCTGACGCTGGTCGAGGACGGGCATTCCACTCCGGTGGAAGCAGGCGATTCCCTGCTCAGCGTCGAGAGCATCGTCGCCCGCTACAACCAGGTACTCAGCTGGGTTGACTACCCCGATCGCGAGGTCAGCGTCATCCCCGCCGCCGCCATCACATTCGGCTGAGTAGTGGGAAGGTTTCCGCCTTCTCTGGCGCTGTCAAGAAACGTGCTGGACATGCCGGGGAAATGCGTTGAATCGGGGCGTGCGTCGTGAGCCGTCGTGGCTGGATCCTGTTCGCTGCGATGTGCGTGATCTGGGGGATCCCCTACCTGCTGATCCGGGTGGCGGTCCGCGATGTGGCGCCTGGAACGCTTGTCTTCCTGCGCACGGTGGTGGGCGGCCTTGTGCTGGTGCCGTTCGCCCTGCGGTCCGGAGGATACGGCCCGGTATTGCGGCGCTGGAAGCCGCTCGTCGCGTTCGCCGCGATCGAGATCGCGATTCCGTGGCTGCTGCTCGGTGACGCGGAGCAGCACCTGCCGAGCGCGCTGACCGGATTGCTCGTCGCCGCCGTGCCGCTGGTCGGCGTCGTGGCCGGGCGTATCGCCGGCACCGGAGACCACGTCGACGGGCGGCGCTGGGCCGGACTGCTGCTCGGGCTTCTCGGGGTTGGGCTGCTCGTCGGCCTGGACATCGGAAGCCTCAGCGCGATCGCCCTCGTCGAGGTCGGCCTTGTCGCCGTCGGCTACGCGACCGCCCCGATCATCATGGCCAAGACGCTCTCCGACCTGCCGAGCATTCCCGTGGTCTCCGCGGCGCTGCTGCTTTCCGCACTAGCGTGGGCTCCGTACGGACTCACCCACTGGCCGAGTCACGTGGCCGCGAGCGGCGTCGTGTCGATCGCGGTGCTCGGCCTCGTCTGCACCGCGCTGGCATTCGTGCTCTTTTTCGCGCTGATCAGCGAGATAGGTCCGGCCCGGGCGACGGTCATCACCTACGTGAACCCGGCGGTCGCGGTGGCGCTCGGCCTGCTGCTGCTCAACGAGCGGTTCACGGCGGGCATGGGGATCGGCTTCCCGCTGATCCTGATCGGCTCGGTTCTCGCGGCGAGCAGCAGCCGGATCAGGATCGGCCGCGCCAAGCCGGCAGACTCAGCCGAGGCCGGTGAACATCTCCGCGTAGTAACGCGCGGCCACCTCGGAGGACAGCAGCCGTTCCAGGCGGGCCCGCATGATCCGCTGGCGGAAGGAGTCACCGCCGCCGACCGGTGAGCCAGACGCGCCGTGCATCATGTCGGCAAGCCAGTTGGAGTACTCCTGGTAACGCCAGGTCCGGGCCAGGCAGGTGTCCGAGTAGCCACGCAACCCCGATTCGTCGCCAGTCGCGGTGTAGTCCCTGACGGCGGAGGCGAACACCTCGGCGTCGAACAGGGCAAGGTTCATGCCCTTGGCGCCCATCGGCGGAATGATGGGCGCGGCGTCGCCGAGCAGGAACAGCCGGCCGTGGCTCATCGGCTCGCGGATCGAACTTCGCAGCGGGAAGATCTCGGTCGCGGTGACCGGCCCGGTGGGCAGGTCCGGCTGGTGCAGGCGGTGGGTGAGCTCGGCCCAGATTCGCTCGTCCGGCCAGTCCGTCACCGTGTCCTCTGCGGCGACGTGCAGGTAGAACCGGCTGGCCCGCGGTCCGCGCGCGAATGGGCCGCGTACCCGCGCTCTCCGGCCGCCATCAGCGCGTACCTCGGCGCGGGCGCGTCGGCGAGCACGGTCAGCCAGTGGATGCCGTAGTCATATCGGTGCACCGCGGTCACGACGGACGGGATGCTCGCGGCGCTTATCCCCCGGTCGCCGTCGCAGCCAGCCACGAAGTCGCATTCGATCTTGCGGGCCTGCCCGTCTCTGTCGGTGTAGCTGACCACGGGCCTATCGGAGTCAATCCCGTGCAGCGCCACGTCGGCCGCCTCGAAGCGCAGGTCACCGCCGTCGGCGAGGAAGGCGGCGACGAGGCCGCGCACCAGGGCCTGCTGCAGAACCGACTTCCCGGCGGCGCCGATGTCGGGCAGGTCCTCGGTGAGCAGCCGGCTCTGCCCGTCGACGCGGACCTCGAGCAGGTTGTTCGACGGGAAGCCGTGCAGAACACGGCCGAGCCCCCACTGCTCGAACATGCGGACCGCCCGGTGCTCGACAAGCCCGGCACGCTGGCGCTCTTCCACCCGGGCGCGCGTCTGGCGTTCGAGGATCACGCTGTTGATCCCGCAGGACCGCAGCAGCATCGCGGCGGTCAGCCCGGATACGCCGCCGCCGACAATGACGACCGGCACGGATTCGTGCGGCACCTGCGTCATGGCGCTTGCCCGCCAGTGGTGCGCACGCGGATAAGCACCTGCGGATCATCTCATGTCAGGCAGCCGGTATCGCACAACCAGAGCTGAAGACCGTACGGCTTGAACCGGCGTCGGAAAACCGCTCGCGTTCCCAGCCCGGCGGGTGTTTGTTGGAAGGGTGCGGATAGAACGGGTGGACATGGCGGACGGCGACCTCGTGCGGGCCTGCCACGCCGTGCACGTGGCGGCGCAGGAGGCGGACGACCCGCAGCAGGAACCGCCCTTCTCGCTTCAGCTTTTCACCGCATTGCTCACGCATGGCTGGGGGTACGATCCGGCCGAGGCCTGGTACGTGCCCGCCGGCTCAACAGCGGCCGCAGGGCCGAGCGGTGTCGCCGCGTGGTGCCGGGTCGTGTTGCCTGACCTGGAGAACAGGGACCGCGCGTTCATCGAACCGGTCGTGCACCCCGCGTTCCGACGCCGCGGCATCGGCCGCGGACTCCTCGCCCACGGGTGGCGCCGGGCAGCGGCCGGCGGGCGCAGGTTCCTCGATGGGAATGCGATCCAGGGATCGGCAGGCGAGGCCTTCGCGCGGTCGCTCGGCGCGGAGCCTGGCATTGTGGACGCGCGCCGCATCCTCGACCTGCGGAAGGTTCCCGCCGGCCGGTTCGCGGACCTCCAGGCGCAGGCCGTACCGCACGCGGCCGGATACTCCATGCTGCGGTGGACAGGCGCGACACCGGAGGCCGCGCTGGGCGGGGTCGCCGGGGTGCTCAACGCGATGAACGACGCGCCGCGCGAGGAAGGCTGGTTCGAGGACGACATCTGGGACGCCGACCGGGTGCGCGCGCGGGGCGACATGTCGGTGCGGCTCGGCGGGCAACTGGGCTACTCGGTCGCTGCGGTGCACGAGGAAACAGGAGAGATGGCGGCAATGACCCAGGTGTTCGTCGACCCCGGGGAACCGGCCTGGGGACGCCAGGGGCTCACCGGGGTGACCAGGCCGCACCGCGGTCACCGCCTCGGCCTGCTCACCAAGGCGGCGATGCTCGACTGGCTCGCGACGGCGGAGCCGGGCATCGAGCGGATCGAGACCAACAACGCCGAGGCCAACTCGTACATGATCGCGGTCAACGAGACACTCGGCTACGAACTGGCCGAGCCCGGCGCCCAGTTCTTCGCCCTCCCGGTACGCGGGTTACTCGCGGGCGGCGAGACGGTCCAGCCATTCGCGCAGCAGCGACTGCTCCGCGCCGCTGAGTGCCGTCTGGTCTGGCAGGACGGCGCGCAATGCCCTGGCAGCGCCGCCCGGCCCCGAGTCCCGGACAGCGGGCTGCTGGCTGGTGACGGCGGCGACCGTGGACTCCCGGAGAATGCCCAGCAAGGCCGGGTCACCCTTGAGCGCGCTGCATTTCCTCGGCCACGCGCTGGAGGCCGGCAGCGTGGCGCTTCCCGCTGACGGTCCGGCGAGCTGGACGGCACACGCCGACCTGGCCGAGGCCGCCGCCGTGATCCTGGCGGACGAGGGCCGGTTCGACGGCCCGACGCCGCCGCTCACCGGAGCGCAGGCACTGACGTTCGCGGACATCGGGTCAATCGCGACCGACCTCACCGGACGGGTCTTCACTAGGACCATCGTCCCCGGCGATGAATTCAGGGAGAAGCTCACGGCCGGCGGCGTTCCCGCCGAGGCGGCCGTGAGCTGCTCGCCATCTTCGCCGCAAGCCGGGCGGGCGAATTCGCCACGATCGACCCGACGCTGGCCGCCCTGCTCGGCCGCGAGCCAGTCACCTTCCGCAGCGCGCTGCGGCAACGGCTGTCCGCCGGCTGACTCACGACCGGGCAGGGCGTAATTCAGGCCTACGCGCCGCGCTTGGCGCGCTGCCTGGCAAGCTCGGCACGGGCTAGGCCGTTCTTGTGCACCTCGTCGGGGCCGTCGGCGAAGCGGAGCGTGCGGATGCCCGCGAAGGAGGCCGCGAGCGGGAAGTCCTGGCTGAGCCCGCCGGCGCCGTGCACCTGGATCGCCTTGTCGAGGATCCACTCCACGGTCGCGGGCGTCGCGATCTTGATGGCCTGGATCTCCGTGTGCGCCTTCTTGTTGCCGACCGTGTCCATCAGCCAGGCGGCCTTGAACACCAGGAGCCGCAGCTGCTCGATCCGCACGCGCGACTCGGCGATCCAGTCCCTGATGACACCCTGGTCGGCCAAGGGCTTGCCGAAGGCGACCCGCGAGTCCGCGCGGGCGCACATGAGCTCGACGGCCCGCTCGGCGACGCCGATCGAGCGCATGCAGTGGTGGATGCGGCCAGGCCCGAGCCGGGCCTGCGCGATGGCGAAGCCGTCTCCCTCGCCGCCGATCAGGTTGGCCGCGGGCACCCGGACGTCGCTGAAATCGAGCTCGGCGTGCCCGCCGTGGTTGTGGTCGTCGTAGCCGAAGACCTCCATGCCGCGGAGGATGGACAGGCCGGGTGTGTCGCGCGGCACCAGGATCATGGACTGCTGGCGGTGTCGTTCGGCGGACGGGTCGGTCTTGCCCATCACGATGAAGATCTCCGCCTGCGGGTTGAGCGCCCCGGTGATCCACCACTTGCGGCCGTTGATCACGTACTCGTCGCCGTCGCGCTCGATGCGGGTGGCGATGTTGGTCGCATCAGAGGAGGCAACGTCCGGCTCCGTCATCGCGAACGACGAGCGGATCTCGCCGTTGAGCAGCGGCTGGAGCCAGCGCTTCTGCTGATCGGGACTGCCGAAGGCGGCGAGAACCTCCATGTTGCCGGTGTCGGGCGCGGAGCAGTTGAGCGAGGCGGGCGCCAGGTGGCTCCGGCCGGTGATCTCGGCGAGCGGCGCGTACTGGAGGTTCGTCAGTCCCGCGCCGTGCTCGCCCGGCAGGAAGAAGTTCCACAGGCCGCGGGACTTTGCCTGCGCCCGCAGTTCGGCGAGCACCGGCACGGTCGTCCATGCCCAGCGGTTATCGAGCGCCGCGAGCTGCTCGTGGAAGACCGGCTCGGCCGGGTAGACGCACTCGTCCATGAATCCGAGCAGTTGGCCGCGCAGTTCTTCGGTGCGCGCGTCGAAGCCGAAGTCCATCAGTTTTCCTTCCGAATGGCTGCTAGTCCGGAAACCACCAGCGGCTCGACTTGCGAGCCGATCCGCTCGAACCCGTCGCCGACAGTCTGGCCGTGGACGTACCGGTAGTGAATGCCCTCGAGGATCACCGCCAGCTTGAACGAGCCGAGGGCGATATAGAAGCCAAGATCGGACAGGTCGCGCCCGCTGGCCTCCGCGTAGCGGTCGAGTATCTCGGTCTCGCTCGGATAGCCGGGCGCCTCGCTCGCCATCGGACCCTCATGCAGCCTGTCCATCCGCTGGTAGACCACGAGCAGGCCGAGGTCGGTCAGGGGATCGCCCAGGGTCGCCATCTCCCAGTCCACCACCGCCGCGATCTTGTCGTCGGGGCCGACAAGAAGGTTGTCAAGACGGTAGTCGCCGTGCACGATCGTGGCCGGGGTGCCCTCAGGCTGCCTCGCCGCGAGCAGTTCGTACAGCTCGTCGATCCCGGGAACCGGCCGGCTACGAGACGCGTCCAGCTGCTTCTTCCAGCGGCGAACCTGCCGGGGCAGGAAGCCCTCAGGTCGGCCGAAGTCGGCCAGCCCCACCTCGGCGGGCGCCACCGCGTGCAGCAGCGCCAGGGTTTCGATCATCCGCCAGGCGATGGCCCTGGTGCGGACGGGGCCGAGCGGCCTGATCTCCTCCTCGGTCCGGTAGGGGATCCCGTCGATCCGCGACATCACGTAGAAGGGCGCGCCGATCACCTCGGGGTCGGTGCACAGGGCATAGGTCAGGGCGACGGGAACGCTGGTGTCGCGCAACGCGCTTATCACCCGGTACTCGCGCCCCATGTCGTGCGCGGTGGCGAGCACGTGGCCGAGCGGCGGACGGCGCACCACCCAGCGGTGCGTGCCGTCGCTGACCTCGTAGGTCAGGTTGGACCTGCCGCCGGCCAGCAGGCGTCCGGTCAGCGGCCCGCCGATCTGGCCGGGGCACGCGCCGTCGAACCAGGCGGCGAACCGTGACAAGTCCAGCCCGGGGAGGTCGGTCATTTCTGGAATCTGCTTCGGTGCGACTGGACCATCCTTGGGTTTTACCCTCCAGCCACCTATACCCGCAAGCCCCCCGGCGGCTACGTGGCGGACGCCTCATCGAGTACCGCGATGTCGTCGGGCGTCAGGTTGAGGGCGGCCGAGGCGAGCAACGCGGGCAGCTGTTCCACGGTGCGGGCGCTAGCGAGCGGCGCAACCACACCCGGCCTGGTGAGCAGCCAGGCCAGCGCCACCGTCGCCGGCGAGACCCCGTGGTCGGCGGCAACCGAATCGAGCGCCGCCAGTACGCCGAGCCCGGCCGGCGTCAGGTACCTGGCGGCAGCCGGCTGCCTGGCTGCCCCCGCGTGGTCGGCGGCGCTGCGGTACTTGCCGGCGAGGAAGCCGCCGGCCAGCGCGCAGTACGGCAGGACGCCGAGTCCGAACTCGGCGGCCGAGGGCGCGAGCGAGGTCTCGTATGAGGCGCGTTCAAGCAGGTTGTAGTGCGGCTGGAGCGCCACCGCCACGAAGGCGTCGAGCACCGCGAACGACGTTTCCCTGTCCGACGTCCAGCCGAAGGTGTTGCCGCCAAGCCCGAGCGGGAACACGTCGAGGCCGGAACTCCCGATAGCGGTCATCATTGAACCCGTTCACGATTTGCTGACCCGGACACAGGCCACGTATCACCCTACGGCGGACTCGGCGGAAACGTCCGCGACGACGGCGGGGCTCGCGGTCAGCGCCTGCCAGCCGGCGCCGGCGATCGCGGAGAGCGCCATGGCGGGCAGCGCGAAGCCCACCCGGGGACCGGCCACCTCCGTCACCCAGCCGGCGAACGGCCCGGTGCCCACCTGGGCACCCGGCAGCGCCATGGTCCACAGCCCCATCATCCGGCCGCGCATCCCGTCGCCGGCGGCGAGCTGGACCAGCGTGTTGGCCGCGGCGATGAACCAGATCGACAGCAGCCCTACCGCCAGCAGCCCGATGATGGCCAGCCACAGCGCCGGCGCGAGCGCGGTGCATCCGATCGCGGCAGCGGTCGCCAGGGCGAGGACGCCGACCCGCCGTCCAGTCGGCCGGCCATCGCCTGAGGAGGCCAGCAGCGCGCCGGGCAGCGCACCGATCCCGAACACCGACATCAGCAGCCCGTACCCGCCACCGCCCAGGTGAAAGGCATGAGTGGCAAGCACCGGCAGCGAGACACCCATGTTGAACAGCAGCCCCGAGGCCGCCGCGAGCCCGACGCAGACCCGGATCGGCCCGTGCCGCCACGCATACCCGATCCCGTCGCGGAGCGAAACCGAAGGCTGCCGCTGAGCGCCCGCCGTCCTGAGGGTTGCGGCCGTCACATGTGCGGGCTTGTACCGCAGCAGCACGTAGAGCGGTATCAGGTAGGAGGCGGCGTTCACCGCACAGCAGGCGGCGACCCCCGCCGTGGCGAGCAGCGCCCCGCCAAGCGCGGGCCCGGCGACTCGGGAGACGTTCAGGATGATCTCGTAGAGTCCGACCGCCGAAGCCAGCCGCTCGGTGCCCACCAGGTCCACCACGTAGACCTGGCGCGCGGTGCTGTCCGGCGCGAACACGAAGCCGTTAAGCAGCGTGATCAGGAAGATCATCCACGCCTCGGCGACACCTGCGGCGATGATCGCGGCGGCGGCCGCGGCGAGGAGCCCGAACGCTATCTGGGTCGCGATCAGCAGCTTGCGCCGGTCGACCCGGTCGACAAGTGCCCCGGCGTGCGGGCTGAGCAGCAGCACCGGCAGGAAGGTGAATGTGGCCATCAGCCCGAGGTCGACGCTGTCGCCGGTCAGCCGCAGCAGAAACCAGGACATCGCCACGACCTGAGTCATGGTCCCCGACGCGGAAAACACCTGGCTGAAAAACCAGGCCCGATAGGCGGGCGACTCAAGCGACTGAAAAGACCTGCGCAGGATCAGCCGTCTCCGCTCGGGTTCCGCGTCTTGCCCCGCCTGAGCGTCGGCGTCCGACATGGTCATATATGAGCATTTTAGCGAGTCGTCCGGACGGCTGGCTGAGCTGGCCGCCCGGACAACCCGCTGTGTGCGCCAGCTACGCCCAGGCGAGCTTCTTGCGCATCACGAACTGGTCGCGCTGGGTGTAGTCGGGTGAGCCGACTTCGGCGCCGTAGTGGGTGACGGTGATCGAGGTGGTGCCGCCATGCTCGTGCGGCACGAAGTCGAACGAGGCGAACCCGTACGGCGTGACCAGGTCCCGGTAGGCCGACCACGGGGCAGGCTCGGTGGTGGTGATCGAGGGGTGCCCGGCCTGCGGGCTGCCCGCCCCGACCGAGGTGATCAGGACCCCGTCGTGCGGCGAGTCGAAGTCGGCCACCGGCGTGGGCGTCGAGTGACCGCCGCCGCCGATGATCATGTGGACGGTGCCGCGCGATGTGTCCATGACCGACGGGTCGCTGGACTGCGGCGCCGGCGTGAGCAGCGTGGAACCGGACAGGGTGCCGCGCACTGGGAAGCTCCGCTCGAAGTGGTGCTCATGCCCCGCCACCACCAGGTCGACGCCGTACTTGTCGAACAGCGGCAGCCAGTTCTGCCTGATGCCCAGGTCGGCGCCGTTGAAGTGCGCCGACGACATCGCGACCTGGTGCATGCAGACAATGATCCAGTCGATGTCATCCGACCGGGACGCGGCGGCGAGCTCCCGCTCAAGCCACGCCCGCTGCGCGCCGCCCGAGTAGCCGGTGATGTAGGGGTTGTACCCGTTCGCCGCGTAGTTCGGCACGTGGTCACGGCGGAAGGCGCTGAATGCGCCGTCCTGCAGGCAGACGTCGTCGTTGTTGAGTGAGATGACCCGGATCGACCCGACGGTGAACGCGTACCAGTTGCCCTTGAAGCTGGCCGAGCCGTTGTCGGGGAGCGCGAACCGTGTCTGGTACGACAGATAGCCCTGCGGGCCGTTGCCGACCTCGTTTTCGTGGTTGCCCGCGGCAGGCATCCAGGCGCGGTTCGCCCACGAGGCCTGGTCGTTGTTGTGGAAGGCCGACCAGGTCGCGACCGGGTCGTCGCTGACGTTGGCGTAGCAGAGGTCGCCGTTGAACAGGTTGAACAGCGGGTCGAGCTTCTCGACGGCGGGCACGATGTACCCGGCGTTCACGGTCCACGGGCCAAGGCCCTGGCCGATCTTCATCGGGACCGCCTGGTCGCCGAAGCTGGTGAACCGGAAGCCGCGGGACCGGCCCCTCGGGGCGGTGCGGAACATTCCGTTCGCGGGAGCGGCGCCGTCGCTGAGCACCTGGTAGAGGTAATGGGTGTCGGGGTTGAGGTGGTCGAGGATGGCGTGATAGGTGAACACGGTCTGACCGGTGAGCGCCTCGGTATAGACGCGTTCCTCCGCGTGCACCTCGGTGCCGTAACCGGTGTCGACCTTGCCGAGCCGGAGCCGGGGCCTCCATACCCGGGCCGGCGATACCCACGACACCGCCGCCTGCTTCGCCGCGTCCGCCCCGAACTGCACGTGCAGACCCTGCGGGGTTGGCGCGCCGGCCACATCGGCCTGCCGGACGAGCGGCGCCGCCTTGGCGCGCCCGGCCGCCGCGAGCGGGACCGCGACGGCCGCAGCCCCCGCGGCCGCCAGCGCTTGCCGCCGCGAGAGCGTCGGCTTATTACCGTCAGCGTTCATGCCTGTCTCCTGAGTTTGGCTGGAGTAGGGACGGCGGCAATACTCGCCGGGTGCATTGCACTCCGGGTACATGCACGATGAACGCAAGGTGGCTTTTGCGGGTTTTCCTATTACGCGCCTTAGGCGTTCCTGCTTTCCCTGATGGCCTGGCGGAAGCTGATGCGCGGGCCGGTCTTCAGAATGGAATTGGCGTAGATCCGCACGGCGATCCTGGCCATCCACACGACACCGGCGGCGCAGATGACGGCGGACACGGCTACCTGCCACAGCGGTACGTCGCCCGCGGCGTACAGCACGGGCATCGCGATCGGCGCGGTCGGCGGCAGGAAGCCGAGCACGTGATAGAACTTGCTCGCCCCGTTGGCGTAGATGACCGTGTAGGACAGCGCGTAGGCGAGGATCAGCGGGAGCTGCACCGGCATGATGGTCGAGTTCACGTCGGACTGCCTGGACACCAGCGACCCCGCGGCCGCGAATGCGGTGCAGTAGAACGCGTAGCCCAGCACGATGAACACACCGCCGGCGATGACCACGCCGAGCGTGGCGCCGTGCACCAGGTTCGAACCCGACGCGAAGCCCGCGATGATGAACACCAGGACCATCGCCACCGCCTGGCCGAGCGCGAGCAGTCCGATGCCGAGCACCTTGCCGATCAGCAACTGCGTCGGGCGGACCGTCGACAGCAGCACCTCGATCACCCGGCTTGACTTCTCCTCGCCGATGCCGAGCGCGATCTGCGACCCGTACACGCTGATCAGTATCCAGACGACGATGACGGTGAACAGGCCGGTCAGCCGGGACGACAGCGAGGTCGACGGCGCCTGGAGCCCGCGCACCGGCAGCGAAACCCCCTGGGCCACCGCGGACGCGGCGCCGGGCACGGTCTGGATCAGGTGGGAGAGCCCGGCGAGTTGCGCGAGCGACGCGACGGCACCGGAAGGGCCGCCGAGCGGCACCTGCTTGACGATGATCTCCTTGCCGTCGACGAGCACGGCGCCCAGGTCGCCGCTGCGCAGCGCCGCTTCCGCGGCTGCCTGGCTCGGCTCGGTAACAGCGATCGCCTGCCCGCCGGACAGCCGTCCCGCCTCGGTGACGATGCTGCTCAGCGTGGTCGTGTCGCCGCCCACGATGCCGACACGCGTCGGCTTGCTCTTGCCGGACAGGATGGCGGGCAGCGCCACGGCGAGCGCGACCGCGATGAGCATGATCACGGTCGTGATCACGAACACCCGCGTCTTGGCCCGCAGCCTGATCTCCCTGCGCGCCACCAGCCAGGTCATTCGCAGCGCCGCCCCGTCGCGCGCGGAGCCGCCCTGGCCGCTCGCCGGCTGGGCCGTCCTCACCGTGTCCGTGCTCATCGCCGCGCTCCCGTCGTTACCCCGCTTGCCATGCTCGCCGCGGCGTGCTCGGCCTCCGCCTGGCCCACCGAGGCCCCCGTGGCCCGGCGGAACACCTCAGAAAGCGACCGGTCCTCGTACGCGAAGTGCTCCACGGTCCCCGCCGCCCTGGCGCGATCCAGGATCGCCTGGGAGTCGGCCGAACTCGTTATGGATATCTCCGCGGTGCCATCGGCGCGCACCGCGTCCACCGTCCCGCTTGTCTCACCGAGCCCCGCCGCCCAGGCGGCCGCGGTGTCGCCCGACACCCGGACCGCGAGCCGGGGACGGTCGCCGCGGCGCAGCTCGGCCACCGGGCCGGACACGACGAGGCGGCCGTGGTGGATGATCGCCACCGCCTCGCAGATGTCCTCGACGAGGTCGAGCTGGTGGCTGGAGAACAGCACGGTGACGCCGGCGGCGGCGCGCTCCCTGAGGATGGAGCTCATGTCGTCGATGCCGCCGGGGTCGAGGCCGGAGAACGGCTCATCGAGCACGAGCAGTTCCGGATCGTGGACGAGCGCGACGGCGAGCTGCGCCCGCTGCTGGTTGCCGTGGGAGAGCGCGTCGATCCTGGTGCCTTCCCTGCCAGACAGGCCAAGGCGGTCGATCCAGTGCTTCGCGGCACTCGCGGCGGCCGGGGCGTCCATGCCGTGCAGCAGCGCGAAGTACTCCACCTGGTCGAACAGCTCCATGGCGGGGTAGAGACCGCGCTCCTCAGGCATGTAGCCGAACGTGCGGCGGGCGGCCTCACCGACCGGGCGACTCCGCCAGCGGATCTCGCCCGCGTCCAGTGCGGCGACGCCGAAGATGGCGCGCATGGTGGTCGTCTTGCCCGCGCCGTTCGGGCCGAGGAATCCGAAGACCTGGCCCGCGGGAACGCCGAAAGTCAGCCCGTCGAGCGCGGTGACCGTCCCGTACCGCCGCCGCAGCCCGTCGAGCTCGAGTTCTGGCGAAGTCATATCAAAGTGATATCACATATTGAAGTCCGCCAACAAGACGTATCTTGAGGTGCGGCGGAACTCGGGTACGGGGGACGCCCCCGGCGGTTACTGCAAAACGACGGTCCGGTTCCCGTTGAGCAGGATGCGGTGCTCGGCGTGCCAGGTGACCGCGCGGGCCAGCACCTGGGCCTCCACGTCGCGGCCCGCCTCGACCAGCCGCTCCGGTGAGTGGGAGTGGTCCACGCGCATCAGGCCCTGCTCGATGATCGGTCCCTCGTCCAGGTCAGGCGTCACGTAGTGCGCCGTCGCGCCGATCAGCTTCACGCCCTTCGCGTGCGCCTGGTGGTAGGGCTTGGCGCCCTTGAAGGACGGCAGGAACGAGTGGTGGATGTTGATCATCCGGCCCTCGACGCGCTTGCACACCTCGGGAGACAGGATCTGCATGTAGCGGGCGAGCACGATCAGCTCGGTGTTCGTCTCGTCGATGATCGACATGAGCTCGGCCTCGGCGGCCGGCTTGGTCTCCTTGGTCACGGGGATGTGGTGGAAGGCCAGCTTGTAGGACTCCGTGAGGCCGCGGAAGACCGCGTGGTTGGAGACCACACCGGTGATGTCGATCGGCAGTGAGCCCGTCGACCAGCGGAACAGCAGGTCGTTCAGGCAGTGGCCGAGCTGGGAGACCATGAGCAGGGTCTTGATCCGCTCGGACTTGTCGTGCAGCTGCCAGGTCATGTGGAAGGCCTCGGCAACCCAGGTGAAGTCGCGCTCGAGCTCGGCAGTCGCCCGGCCGGGCTGCGGCACGGAGAAGTGCACGCGCATGAAGAACAGGCCGCCGTCCGGCTCGCCATACTGCTGGCTGGCGATGATGTTGGCCGAGTGCTGCACCAGGAAACTCGACACCGCGTAGACAATGCCTGGCTTGTCCGGGCAGGACAGCGTCAGCACAAACTCAAGGCCGTTAGTCTGCGACTTGCTCATATCACCCACCATACATGCCTTGCTGAGCATGGATTTAGTCGTACAAAGGGAGTGCCAGACGCCTTTGTGGCCAGCCCCAAAGGCGTCTGGACTTATCAGTCGCCAAGCTCCACACGCCGCCTCGATACGTAGTCGTCCAGCTCCGCCCGGATGGCGTCGTCGAGCGGGGGCGGCTGGTAGCTGTCGAGGGTTGACCGCCAGATCTCGCCCGCCCGCTCGGTGGCGTCCTTGCCGCCGTACCGCAGCCAGCGCTCGAAGTTGGCCGTAGAGGAAAGCAGCGGACGGTAGAAGCAGTCCCTGAACCGTTCCATAGTGTGGGCCGCGCCGAGGAAGTGCCCGCCGTGACCGACCTCGACGTGAGCGCCGAATGCGAGCGATTCCTCGGTGATCTCCAGCGGGGTGAATTCGACCCGGAGCTCGCGGAGCAGCTCGATGTCGATAATGAACTTCTCATAGCAGCTGACAAGACCGCCCTCGAGCCATCCCGCCGCGTGCATCACGAAGTTGGCGCCTGCAAGGAACGTGGGCAGCAGGGTCATCAGCGACTCGTAGGCGGCCTGGGCGTCCGCGGTCTGCGAGGAGTTGAGACCGCCGCCGGTGCGGAAGGGCAGACCGTAGTGCCGTGCGAGCTGGCCGGTGCACAGCAGGCCGATCGCCGACTCGGGCGTGCCGAACGAGGGCGACCCCGACTGCATGTCGATGTTGGACAGGAATGACCCGAAGATGACCGGGCAGCCGGGCCTGATGAGCTGCGCGAGGGCGATGCCCGCCATGGCCTCGGCGAGCTGCTGCGCGAGCGCCGCCGGGATCGACACCGGGGACATCGCGCCCATCAGCAGGAACGGCGTGAGCACCACCGGCTGGCCGGCGGCGCAGTACTCGAACTGCGCGTCGAGCATCCGGTCGTCCCAGCGCAGCGGCGAGTTGCAGTTGATCAGCGAGACCACGGCTGGCGTCCGCTCGATCGAGGCGTGGCCGGCCTCGCGGCCCGCACCGCCGCCGAACAGGATCTCGGTCATCGCGATCGTGTCCGCCGCGTTCGGCCCGGAGACCACGTTGCCCATGTAGATCTTGTCGGTCAGCGTGCTGAGTGCGTGGATCATGTCCAGGTGCCTGGAGTCGAGCGGCGCGTCGTTCGGCTCGCAGATCACCCCGCCGGCGGTGTCCAGCTGCGGGAATGCCTGTGAGAGCTGGCACAGCTTGTGGAAGTCGTCGAGCGTGGCGTCGCGCCTGACCGCGCCCTCGCGGACGAACGGTGACCCGTAGACCGCGCCGAACACCATGTGGTCGCCGCCGATGTGCACCGTGTTGGCGGGGTTGCGCGCCTGGATGTCGAACTCGCGCGGCACCTTGGCGACCTGCTCGAGCACGAACTCGGGGTCGAGGTAGACGATCTCGCCGTCGGTCCGCTGCCCGGCCTTGGCGAATAGGTCGACCGCCTCCGGTTTGGCGAATTGCACGCCGACCTCGGAGACAATGCGTCGCCAGCCCTTGTCGAGGACCGCGATCGCGTCCGGAGAGAGGATCTCGTAGCGCGGCATTCTATTGACAAACACGCTCATATCGTAGAACTTGGTTCCATAAAGTGGAATAGGACCACCGAGCACGGCAGGCGGAAAATCCCGATGAGCAACCCCAACGGCACCCAGGCCGTGGACCGGGCCGCGCGCCTGCTCTCGGAGGTCGTGCACGCCGCCGATCCGGTCACCTTCACCGAGCTCGCCGAGGTCACCGGCCTCGCCAAGTCCACGACATCGCGCCTGCTGCTCGCCCTCGAGCGCAACCACCTAGTCCGCCGCGATGATCACGGCCGGTTCCTGCCAGGCGAGATGTTCGTCAGCTTCGCTTGGCGCGGCGGCGCGGACACCTCGCTGGTCGCCGTCGCCCAGCCGTTCCTCGACCGGCTCGGCAAGACCACCGGCGAGACGGTCAACCTCGGCGTGGCCGCGGGGGACACGGTGGAGCAGATCGCGCAGGTCGACTGCACCTACCTGATCGGCGGGACCAACTGGATCGGCCGCCCGGTCCCGCTGCACGCCTCGGGCCTCGGCAAGGTGCTGCTCGCCTACGGCGTGGCGAAGCTGCCCTCGGGCGAGCTCGCGCGGTGCACCGACAAGACCATCACCAGCGAGGCCGCGCTGCGCGCCGAGCTCGCCGCGGTCCGCGCCAGGGGCTACGCGGTCACCGACGAGGAGCTTGAGCGCGGCCTTATCGCGTTCGCGGCGCCCGTCTTCCGCTATGACGGCGCCGTGGTGGCGGCCCTGTCAGTGTCGGCGCCGACCTCCCGGATGACCAGGGAAGCGGCGGCGAACGCGGCCCGCCGCTGCGTGGAGGAGGCGGCCGGGCTGTCCGCCGCGCTCGGCCACCGGCCGCGGACATCGAGGAAGGCGAGCACCGCATGACCCGAGAAGAACTGCTCACCGAGCTCTACGACAGGACGCTGACCGGGAACGGGCCCGCCGTTCTCGAGCTGACCAGGCAGGGGCTCGCCGACGGGCTCGGGCCAGAGACGCTGCTTTACGAGGCGCTCATCCCGTCGCTCGAGGAGGTCGGCGCGCGCTTCGAGCGCGGCGACTTCTTCGTACCTGAGATGCTCATCGCCGGCAAGGCCATGGCCGGCGCGCTCGAGATCCTCCGCCCGCTGCTCGCCGAGACCGGCGCGGACCAGATCGGCACGGTGGTGATGGGCACCGTCAAGGGCGATGTGCACGACATCGGCAAGAACCTGGTGAACATCATGTTCGAGGGCGCCGGATTCCAGGTCATCGACCTCGGCGTGCAGGTCTCACCGGAGAAGTTCGTCGACGCGGTCAAGACGCACAAGCCGGACATCGTGGGCTTCTCCGCGTTCCTCACCACGACGATGCCGATGTTCAAGGCGAACATCAACGCGCTGACCAAGGCCGGCCTGCGGGATCAGGTGATCGTCATGGTCGGCGGCGCCCCGGTCACCCAGGAGTACGCCGACGTGGTCGGTGCCGATGGCTACGCGGCGGACGCCTCCGCTGCCGTGGTCAAGGCCAAGGAGCTCATCAGGCGCCGTCGCGCCCTCGCCCCCGTCTGACCGGAGGACAGCGTGCACACGACGATCTCCAGCTACGCGAAGACCGTCACGATAGGCCATGACCAGCCGTTCGCCATCATCGGGGAACGGATCAACCCCACCGGCCGTGCCAAGTTCCAGCGGCAGCTCCGCGACGGCGACCTGTCCCGCGTCGAGATCGACGTCGCGCAGCAGGTCGCGGGCGGCGCCATGCTGCTCGACGTCAACATGGGCGCGCCGCTGGCCGACGAGGCCGAGCTGATGGTCCAGGCGGTCACGCTCATCCAGCGGCTGACCGACCTGCCGCTCGTCATCGACTCCTCCATCCCCGAGGTGCTCGAGGCGGGCCTGGCCGTCTACCAGGGCAAGGCCCTGGTCAATTCGGTGACCGCGGAGGACGAGCGGCTGGACACGATCCTCCCGCTGGTGAAGCGGTACGGCGCCGCCGTGATTGGCCTGCCCAACGACGAGGAGCAGATACCCGACGAACCGCAGGAGCGCCTCGCGCTGACCCGGAAGCTCATCTACACGGCAACCGAGCGGTACCAGATCCCCATCGAGGACATCGTCATCGACCCGCTCGCGATGCCCGCGGGCGCGGACACCGGCAACACCATGCGCACGCTGGAGACCCTGGCCCTGATCAGGGAAGAGTTCGGCGTCAACACCACCTGCGGCGCGTCCAACCTGTCCTTCGGCATGCCGGACAGGCACGCGCTGACCGCCGCATTCCTGCCGGTCGCGGCGGCGCACGGGCTGACGAGTGCCATCATGGACGCACGCACTCCGCAGGTGGTCACCGCCGTCAGGGCCGCCGACCTGCTGCTCGGCCACGACGACTGGGGCGCCGCCTGGATCGCCGCCTACCGGGCCGCGATGGCGGCCCCCGCGACGCAGGCGATGCCGGCCATGCCGGGCCAAGCCCAGTCATGAGCCAGCGGGTCGACCTGCGGTTCAACGACCGCCCGGTGCGGGTGCCGCTCGGCGTCACCCTCTTCGACGCGGCGAGCTGGAATGGCATCGCGATCGACTCCACCTGCGGCGGCCACGGCACCTGCAAGAAGTGCCGGATCAGGTTCAAGGCCGACGCGCCGCTGCCGACCAGCCTCGACCTGCGCGCCTACACCGCGCAGGAGATCAAGGACGGCTGGCGGCTCGCCTGCCGCACGCCCGCCACCACCGACGCCGACATCGAGGTGCCGCCGCTGACCACCCGGCCCAAGGCGGCCACCGTCGGCGTGGGCCGCCAGGTCATCCTCCGGCCCGCGGTCATCAAGCGATACCTGGAACTGTCCGAGCCGACGCTGACCGATCAGGTCACCGACCTGGAGCGGGTACTCGCCGAGCTGGCCGACCTCAACCCCGCGCCCGACCTGGCCGTGCTGCGCACCCTCGGCGGCACGCTGCGCCGGGCGGACTTCAAGGTGACCGCCGTCGTCGCCGACGAGACGCTGATCGCGGTCGAGGAGGGCGACACCAGCGGCCGCGTGTACGGGCTCGCCTTCGACCTCGGCACGACCACGGTCGTCGCCGCCCTGCTCGACCTCACCACCGGCACCCCGGTGGCCGTCGAGTCCATGCTCAACAAGCAGCAGCCGTTCGGCGCCGACGTGATCGCCAGGATCTCCGCGACCATGCTCGACCCCGCCGCCGGGGACAAGCTGCGGCAGCTCGCCCAGGACACACTCGCCGAGCTGAGTCATGCCGTGCTCAAGGCGGGCGGCGTGCCGCCTGAGGAGGTCTACGAGGTCGCCCTGGCGGGCAACGCCACCATGGTCCACCTGGTCCTCGGCATCGACCCCGAGCCGCTCGGCGTCGCGCCGTTCATCATGGCCGCTCGGCTGCTGCCCGAGGTGCGCGCAGGCGATCTCGGCGTGCCCGCGCACCCGCAGGCGCGGGCCGTCGTCTTCCCCGCGTTCGGTGCCTATGTCGGCGGCGACATCACCGCGGGGCTGCTGGCAAGCGGCATGGACCGCGACCCGCGGGTCAGGCTGTTCATCGACATCGGCACCAACTGCGAGATCGTGCTCGGCGGCCGCGACTGGCTGCTCGCCACCGCGGCGCCGGCCGGCCCTGCCTTCGAGGGCGCGTCCATCCGCTGCGGCATGCGGGCCGCCGACGGCGCCATCGAGGCGGTCACGATCACCGAGGACGGCGAACTCAAGCTGACCGTCATCGGCGACACCGAGCCCGCCGGGCTGTGCGGCTCCGGCCTGGTGGACGCGGTGGCCGCGCTCGTGGAGGCCGGCGTTATCGACTCGTCGGGCCGGTTCGTGCGGGACGCCGACGTGGCGCCAGGACTGGCCGGCCGGCTGACGATGATCGGCAAGGAGCGCGTCTTCGTGCTGCACTGGTCCGCGGACCGCGACCCGGCGAGCAGCGTGTACCTGTCGCAGCGGGACATCCGCGAGCTGCAGTTCGCCAAGACGGCGATCTCCACCGGCTGGCAGATCCTCCTCGAGGAAGCCGGCCTGACAACGGAGGACGTCAAGCAGGTGCTGCTCGCGGGCAGCTTCGGCTCCTACCTGTCGGCGAAGTCCGCGATCAGGATCGGCCTGGTTCCCGACGTGGGGCCGCGCCGGATCGTCGCCGCCGGCAACGTGGCGGGCGAGGGCGCCAAGATGGCCCTGCTGTCAGTCCGCGACCGGGCCGCCGCCCTCGCCCTCCTTGAGGAGGTGCGCTATGTCGAACTCAGCGACCGACCCGACTTCAATGACAGGTTCATCGACCAGCTCGGCTTCTAACCCAATCGAAATCATCGCCTGCGGCGCGCTGGCCGGCCACATCCGCGAGATAGCCGCCCGTCGCGGCTGGCCGGTCGTCGTCCGGCCGCTGTCCGCCGCCTTGCACAACCGCCCGGAAAAAATCTCAGCGCACGCCGAACGGTTGCTGCTGACTCCGCACCCGCCGGGTTCCCGCACTGTTCTTGGCTACGCCGACTGCGGCAGCTACGGCGCGCTCGACAAACTGTCCGCCCGCACCGGCGCGGCACGCCTTCCCGGCCTGCACTGCTACGACCTGTACGCCGGCGCACAGGCCATCGAGGCCATCTTCGCCGCGGAGCCAGGGACGTACCTGCTCACCGACTACCTGATCAGGTCCTTCGACAGATCGGTCATCCAGCCGCTGGGCCTCGACCGCCACCCGGAGCTCTGGGCGGACTACTTCGGCCACTACACCCGCCTTGTCTGGCTGGCACAGGGCGCGACGAGCGAGCTTGGCGAGGCCGCCGCCGCGATCGCCAGCCGATTCGACCTCCCGCTGACCCGCATCGACACCGGCACAAGCGGGCTAGAAGCAGCCCTAGCCGCATTGTTTGAGTATGAGGAGCAACCATGAGCGACGACGTTCCAGCGCGCGCCAGCGCCGTAGTCATCGGCGCGGGAATCGTAGGCAACAGCCTGGTTCACCATCTGGCCTTGCTCGGCTGGAAGGACCTCGTGCTCGTGGATAAGGGGCCGCTGCCCAACCCGGGCGGCAGCACCGGGCACGCGTCCAACTTCATCTTCCCCATCGAGTACTCGCGGCTGATGTTCGAGCTGACCAGGGACTCGACCGAGCAGTACAAGGCCCTTGGCGTGTTCACCGAGTCCGGCGGCATCGAGGTGGCCCGCACGCCGGAGCGGATGCAGGAGCTCAAGCGCCGCGTCACGAAGGCCAAGGCATGGGGCATCCCGGCCGAGCACCTCACGCCCGAGGGCGTGCAGAAGCTGGTCCCCTACCTGGACCCGGGTGTCATACTCGGCGGCGGCTATTTCCCGACGGTCGGCGTGGTGGACAGCCTGCGGGCAGGCACGCTGATGCGCGAGCAGGCCCAGGCCTCAGGCGCGCTGTCGGTCGTCTCCGGCGCCGAGGTGCTCGACATCACCACCGTGGGCGACCGGGTGACAGGCGTCGTCACCACCAAGGGCGAGATCGCCACGGACAACGTGGTGATCTGCTGCGGCGTCTGGTCGACGAAGGTGGCCGCCCTGGCCGGCGCGCGGCTCGCGCTGACGCCGGTGGTGCACCAGATGATCAGCGTCGGCCCGATCGGCCTGTTCGCCGGGACCACGGGAGAGATCTCCTACCCGATCGTCAGGGACGTGGACGAGGGCATGTACGAGCGGCAGCACGGCGGTGACATGGAGGTCGGCTCCTACATGCACCGGCCGATCATCGTGCCGCCGGAGACGATCCCGTCCAACGAGGAGGCCGTGCTCTCCCCGACCGAGCTGCCGTTCACCGCCGACGACTTCGACCCGCAGCTCGCCGCGTCACTCGAGCTCATGCCCGAGCTGCTCGGCGACGAGAAGGCCGGCATCAGGTACGCGATCAACGGGCTCATCTCGATGACGCCGGACGGGCACCCGCTGCTCGGCGAGACCCCCGAGGTGACGGGCCTTTGGACGGCCGCGGCGAGCTGGATCAAGGAGGGGCCGGGCTGCGGCCGCGCCCTGGCCGAGCTGATGTCGGGCCGGGTGCCCACGGTCGACGTGCACGAGGCCGACGTCGCCAGGTTCTACCCGTCGTCGCGGACGACGGAGTTCGCGCGGGCCCGCGCCGCCGAGGCGTTCAACAAGATGTACGGCATCGTGCACCCCGCGGAACAGTACGAGTCGCTGCGACCGCTGCGCACCGGCCCGCTCTACGGGCGGACCGCGAACCTCGGCGCCGTGTGCTACGAGACGGCACGCTGGGAGCGCCCGTTCTGGTACGCCGCCAACGAGCCGCTGCTCGAGAAGTACGCGGGCGCGCTGATGGACAGGCCCGCCGAATGGGAGTCGCGGTGGTGGTCGCCTGTCATCAACGCCGAGCACCTGGCGATGCGGGAGGGCGCGGGCATCGTCGACCTGTCCGCGTTCACCATCCTCGAGGTAACCGGGCCCGGCGCGCTCGCCGGGCTGCAGAATGTCGCGGTCGCCCAGCTCGACGTGGCGCCGGGCCGCACTGTCTACACGCCGTTCCTCAACGAGTCCGGCGGCTTCGTCGCAGACCTCACGATCATGCGGCTCGGCGCCAATCGCTTCTGGGTGGTGACCGGGGCGGCCGACGGCGGGCGCGACGCCAAGTGGATCAGCGACCGGCTGCCGGACAATGCGCAGCTCACCGACGTCAGCTCGGCCTGGGCGACGATCGGCCTGTGGGGACCCACCGCCAGGGACATCCTGGCCGAAGCGAGATGGGAGGGCGACCAGAGTCAGCCGCAACCGTTCGGGAGTAATGCCTTTATCGAACTGGGCGGGGCCGTGGTCCTTGCCTCTCGCATCTCCTACGTGGGCGAGTTCGGCTGGGAGCTGCACGCGCCGGTGGATCAGGCGGGGCACCTGTGGGACCTGCTCTGGACGGCGGGCCAGTCGCACGGTCTGGTGCCCGTCGGCATCGGCGTCTACGGGACGACCGCGCGGCTGGAAAAGGGGTACCGGGCATTCGGCGCGGAGCTCACCGGGGAGTACAACCCGGTGGAGGCCGGGATGATGCGGCCCCGGGTGAAGGCCCAGTCGTTCATCGGCAAGGAGGCCTACCTCGCGGCCCGGGCGGCGCCGCCCGCCGCGGTGCTGTGCACGCTGACGGTCGACTCGCACCGGTCTGCCGACGGCACGCCCAGGTACATGCTCGGCGGCGAGCCGATCCTGACCCTGGACGGCGAGCGCCTGGTCGACGCGCTCGGCCGGCCGTCCTATGTGACCTCGGCGGGCTCCGGGCCGTCGGTCGGCAAGCACCTGCTGATGGCGTACCTGCCGCCGGAGCTTGCCGCCGCGGGCACGCCGCTGCTGGTGGAGTATATGGGTGAGCAGTACCCGGTCACCGTCGCATCCACCGGGGCCGTGTTCGACCCGGCCGGCCTGCGGATGCGGTGACGATGGAGATTCTCGTCTGCGTCAAGCGAGTGCCGACGGTCGGCGGCGCCATCGCGCTGACCGCCGACCGGCGCGCCATCGACACGAAGTCATCCGGCTTCACCATCAGCCCGCACGAGGAATGCGCGGTCGAGGAGGCGGTGCGGCTCGTCGAGCGGTTCGGCGGCTCGGTGACCGTGGTCTCGCTCGGGCCCGTCGAGGCCGAGGAGCAGCTCCGCGCCTGCATGGCGCTCGGCGCGTCGGGCGCAGTCCTCGTCGAGACCGCTCCAGGCGAGGAGACCGGACCGCTCACCACGGCCGCCGCGCTGCACTCGGTGGCGGCGTCGGCGGCCTACGACCTGGTGCTGCTCGGCAATGAGGCGTCGGACACCGGGGATTACCAGGTCGGCATCCGGCTCGCGCACCTGCTCGGCAGGCCGGTGGCGACCGGCATCAAGGCGATCACGGTGGCCGATGACGGCGCTTCGCTCGCCGCCTCCCGTACCTACCGGGGCGTGACGGAGACCTTCACGCTGCCCCTGCCGTGCGTGGTGACGGTCAAGGAGGGCATCAACCTGCCGCGGTACCCGTCGCTGCCGGGCCGGCTGCGCGCCAAGCGGGCGGCGATCACCCGGATACCGCTCTCGTCGGTGGCGGCGTCCGCGCCGGTTCCCGATGTCCGCATGGTCCGGCTGCGCGTGCCAGACGCGCCGAAGAAGCAGGCGACCGTGCTCGGCAGGGGCGCCGACGCGGTTCCCGCGCTCGTCTCCGTGCTCGCCGACATCGGGGTGCTGTGATGACCGTCTTCTGCCTGATTGAGCTGGACGGCGCGGAAGTCGCCGACGCCTCCCTTCGCGCACTCACCCTCGCCCGCGGCCTGGCCGGCGCCGATGGCGGCCCCGCCGGGCTCGTCGCCGTGGCCTTCGACACCCTGCCGGCCCCGGTCGGCGCGAGCCTCGCTGCCTACGGGGCCGATGACGTCTACCTGGTCTCGGGGATCGAGGGTTACGCGCCGCAGGCGCAGGCCCGCGGCCTCGCCGGACTTCTCGCATCCGCCGCCGACGTTTCGGTGGCGGGTGCCTTCCTACCGGGCGGCGCCCTGCCAGATGGCGCCCTGCCAGATGGCGCCGGGCCGGATGGCGCCGGGCACGCGGTGGTCGCGGCAGGCACCGATCATGGCAACGAGATACTCGCCCATCTGGGTGCGATCACCGGACTGCCGATGGCCGCCAACTGCGTGACGGCCTCGGCGGCCGGCGCGGGCACGGTGGACCTGGTCCGGCAGCGGTGGGCCGGCCTGCTGCTCGAGGAGGCCGTGCTCGACGCTCCGCACGTGCTGCTCACCGTGGCGACGGACGCCGTCGCGGCGGAGCCGGCGCCAGCACCAGGCGCCGCGGTGGTGCATGAGGTCGCGGCGGCAGTGACCGAGTCCGACCTGGCGGTCCGCGCCGTCGAGACATCCGCGGGTACCGGGGGCGCGTCGCTCGCCACCGCACGCGTCGTCGTCGGCGGCGGCCGCGGCGTCGGCAGCGCCGACGGGTTCGCGCCGCTTGAGGAGCTGGCGGCGCTGCTCGGCGGGGTCGTCGGGGTGTCCCGGGTGGTGACCTCCGAGGGCTGGCGCCCGCACTCCATGCAGGTGGGTCAGACGGGCACCAAGATCACTCCCGACCTCTACCTGGCCTGCGGCATCAGCGGCGCCATCCAGCACTTCGCAGGCTGCGCTGGCGCGAGGCACATCATCGCGATCAACACCGACCCGTCCGCCCCGATGATGACCCGCGCCGACTACGCGATCATCGGCGACTTGCACGAGGTGATTCCGGCCCTGCTCAAGGCCCTCCACGACCGCGCCCCCAGCTGACTCGCGGCCATGAATGTACCGTTGGGCCAGCCAGAGGCGGCCTGAACGTACATTCATAAACGGAGATGCCGACGCGGCCCCGACGGGCGGGCGCGGCAGGAAGCGCCCGCGGGAGCGGCGGCGGCGGGATAATCGGGTTGTGCGGTTCTTCCGGGTACGAGTAGTGCGGACGATGCCGCATCCCGCGCGGGGCTTTACCCAGGGGCTCCTCGCCGATGGCGGGACGGTGTGGGAGTCCGGCGGGCAATACGGGATGTCTGTGCTGCGGCGGTACCCGGTGGGCGCCGAGGCGCCTGCGGCAGAGTCGAGGCTGGCGGACGAGCTTTTCGGTGAGGGGATCTGCCGAGCTGGCGACAGCATCTGGCAGCTCACCTGGAAGGAACGGGTCGCCCTGCGCTGGGACGCGACGACGCTTGAGCTGCGGGACATGGTCTCCTACAACCGTGACGGCTGGGGGATCTGCGGGGTTCCCGTGGGCAACCGAAATGAGGTAGCCGCTGGCTACCCCGGTCCGCCGTCGGGTGAGGTGGTGACAAGCGACGGGACCAGCGAGCTCGTGCGGCGTGACCCGGCGACACTTGAACCCAGGGAAGTCGTGCACGTTCGCTGCCAGGGCTGGCGGGTTCGCTGGCTGAACGACCTAACCTGGTCCGGCGGGCTTGTCTGGGCGAACGTCCTCGGAACCGAGATCCTCGTGGGGATCGACCTGGCAACCGGCGAGGTCGTGTGCGTGACGGACGCGCGCCGCGCCGGCGAACGGCACACGGACCCGCAGATGGTCATGAACGGGATCGCGGCAATGGCCGCGCCTGGCGAGTTCCTGCTCACCGGCAAAGGCTGGCGGTCCATCCGTCACGTCCAGCTCGTCCCTGACCGCGACCGCGGGCAGCTCGACCGCCTGCTCACCGGCCCCACCGTCTTTTAGTGCACGGGACTTGCCGGCGGCAAACGTCTAGGCGGGGCCACGGAACGGCCCGCGGAGCGGTCGGTCGGTGTAGCCTCCGTCGGCCAGGCCGGCGGCGCGCTCGAAGAGGTTCCACGAGCCGGGATCACCGGACAGCAGCCAGGACACTCCGGCGGCGGTGAAGTAGAGCGGCAGCATGAGCAGGCCGCCGCACCAGGCGTACTGCGTGCAGTGCCTGGCCTCGTGGCGGAGCAGGGCGGCGTCCTGCGCGAGGACGGACTGCCTGGCGATGATCACGTTCCCGAGGGTGAACGCGGGCGCGGGCGGCACCGGCAGGCGGTAGCCGGTGCCGACGAGCACGCCGTCTGGGTAGCGGGCCAGCCGGGCGCGTCCCGCCGCGGAAACAGCGAATCCGGCCGGCGTCGACCCGTTGAGCAGGTTGACGGCCAGCCGGACTCGATGTCTTGGATGCACCTCAGGTTTCGTCGTTGCCGGAATCGTCCGGCTCGCCATACGCGGGCGGGTCATAGGTGGGCGCGCCGAGCGGCCCGCCGTGCGACCCGTTCCCGGTGCCGATGCCGCCGAAATCGATCACGTCCTCGGATCCACTGGTCCCGGTGCCGCTTCCGTTGCCGTTCGGGCCGTACGCGCTGCCGCCGAGGAAGCCGCCGGAACCGTATGAGTCGGCGATGGCGAACACGGGTTCGGCCACCGGCAGCGTCAGCTGCGGCTGGTTGTGCTGCTGGTGCGCGAGCTTGGCCGCCAGGTGGTAGTCGCGCAGCTTCGCGATGAAAGCATCGTCCGCGTACGGCGCGCCGTCCACGAGCGGGCCGCGCCCGCCCTCGAACACGGCGGTGACATCCTCGCCGCTGAGCGTCTTGTGCGACTCAAGCGCGTGCGCGAGCGCGAGCACGTACCGCTCGTTTTCGCGCAGGATCTCCTCGACCTTGACGAGCAGCAGGCCGAGGTTGTCCTCAATCCGGTCCGCGAGCCTGCCGAACGGCGATGGCCCAGCGTCCCCGCCCTTGCCCGGCGCGGCGGCGGACCGGGGACCGCCCGGCGTACCCGCCTCCAGGCGGCGGGCCGAGGCGGCGGAGGTCACCGTCTTGCCCATGCCCCAGTACCCCTCCATGAAGGAGGCGACGGTGGTCGCGGAGTCCAGGTCGCCGGAAACGCCGGACGAGCTGTCGCTGTCGAAGAACATCCGCTCCCCGGCCAGCGAGGCAAGCGCCACGAGGATGTCCGACTCGTACTCACTGCGCCACCGGGTGAACTGGTCCTCCGGCTTGATCGACGAAACCATGCCGAGGTAGTCGCTGCCCTTCTCGATCGTAGCTATGTCGATCTCCATGTGGTGCCTGGTCCGGTAGGCCACCACCGCGTGGCACGCCTCGTGGATCGCGACCGCGTGCCGTTCCCGCTCGATGTACTCGACGTCCTCGGGCGGGCCGAGCTCCTTGAGCTGCTTGGCCTTGATCACGTCCTGGTAGGTGATGACGTCGCGGCCGTCCCTGATCGCGATGATCAGGGCCTCGTTGACCATGTCCTTGATCGAGGCACCCGTCGCGTACGGGGTGATCGTGGCGAGCTTGTCGATCTGCTCGGCGGTCAGCTCGTGCGAGACCTTGGCGAAATAGCCCTCGTAGGTGCGGATGCGGCCGGCCTTTGACGGGTAACCGACCCGGTACATGCGGTCGATGCGGCCCGGCCGCAGTAGCGCCTCGTCGAGCGTGGACGGCATGTTGGTCGCCATCATGACCAGGATGCGATAGTGGGGCGGCGGCTTCGGCTTCATGCCGAGCGCCCGCCGGACCACCCGGTTGATGAATCCGCGCGGCTTCTTAAGGCCGGACAGCTCGGTGAGCAGGGCCTGGAGCGTGCCCATGCCGCCGCCTCCGCCGCCGCCGTTCATGCCGGCGCCGATGATCTGCTTGTTCCGCCGCGCACGGGGCTCGGCGGGGTCGACGGCGAACTGCGAGCTCAGCATGTCGCGGGTGATCCGCCACTGGCTGTCGGAGGACAGGTAGGAGAAGCCGTGACAGCCGGCGTTGGCGAACGGTGCCGCGCCGACGTTGCCGCCGCCGGGCTGGCCGCCCATGGCGATGCCACGGTTGCCGAGCGAGTCGGCCTCGTCAAAGAAGACGATCACGCCGCCGTAGCGCAGCGACAGCTTGCGCAGCTTGCGGAACAGGCTCTTGACCTTCAGGATGCCGACACCCATGAACATGTTGATGAACGCGCCCGGGTCGACGAATACGTACGGCCTGCCGGTCTCGCCGGCGACCGCCTCGGCCATCAGCGTCTTGCCGGTGCCTGGCGGCCCCCACAGCAGGATGCCGCCTGGCACGTAGCCGCCGCGATCCTCGATGAGCTCGGGGTTCTGCAGGAAGACGATGTTCTCCTTGACCCGCTCGAGCACGTGGTCCTGGCCCCAGACGTCGGAGAACCTGGTCTTGATGTCGTCCGGGTAGTAGACGTCTACGCCGCCCCTGGACATGAACCAGAACAGCAGCGCGAACTGAGCGACCGTGAAGAACAGCAGGAAGGCGTACTGGATGAAGGTCGGCAGTGCGTGCCACAAAATCGACGGGACGAGCACGAGCGCGGTGAGCGGCGCTTCGTGCATGATCTTGCCGGCCAGGATGGCGAGGACGGCGATCAGGATTACCCAGCGGATTACCCGGCCGATGCGGTAGCGCGTCCACGCCGACAGCTTGCGCTCCTGGAAGCGCTCCGACCTGCCCCAGACCTTGTGAATCCAGAACTGGTTGTAGCGCGCCGAGTGCTCGCTGATCAGGAAGTGCGCCTGGTGCACTACCTCAAGGCCGGCCAGGATGAAGACCCACCAGCCCAGCTGCACCTCGATCCGCAGCGCGTCCTGGAAGCCCATGATCTGGTTGTCCGCCATCAGCGACCAGACGAGGAGGAACCAGATCACGGCGAGCAGGACCAGCCACTTGATCCGGTCCCAGAGAGGAATCCGCCGGCGCGTCAGTATGTCTTCTTCTCGCGGGCGCCCGCCCTCGTAGGTGAGTCCCAGCTCCGCCGGCTGCTTGGACTTCTTCATGTCGGGCTCCCGACGGTAAATGATGACATGACGGTATCTATGTTGTTTACGTTGCTGGAGTAACAAGAGTCCGTGCAGTGCACCATGAGGAAGTAGACCTGGGTCTGGTCCGCGTTGGTCAGCACGTCCTCGTCAAAGGTGTCGACGACGCCGCCGGGGAAGGTGTACTGGAAGGTCTCCCGGACCCCGTGCACGCCAGCCTTCCCGGTGATGGTCTGGTCGCGCAACTGCTTGAAGTTGGTCAGCGGGAAGCCGCTTGCCGCGTCCTGCTGCCGCGAGTTGGAGGTCACCGGCAGCATGAAGTCGCGCATCAGGTTGTACGAGAGCTCGTTGCTGACGGTCGGCGATAGCGTTCCCACCTCGGCGAACAAGAACGGCTTGCTGATGGCCGGCGCGAGGAAGTTGCTCCCCGACGGCGCCGTGCCCGCGTCGAACGCACTGGACCACACGCCGGCACTGGAACCGCCGGCCGCCTTCAGCGCCGCGGCCAGGTCCTTCTGTGAAATCTGGTGCCACTGGGACGGAACCTTGTAATACGTCTTCGCGGCCGAGTCGGCCACGTACGTATAAGCGGGGGCTCCGCAAGCGCTCAATCCCACCGTGGCAAGTGCACCCATGAGGAGGAACGCCAACCCCCCGGTGAGGCCTCGTGTTGAGCGGAAGGCCCGTTTCGTCAAAGGGGTGACCTCCACATATCGTCTTCTCCTGCTAAGTATGCCGTTAGATATCGATTTGGTAAAGGCGCTCAGCGGACCGAGCGGACGCGGCTCACCGTCCAGATGGCGATGATTGTGACAAAGCCAGACAAGGCGAAGAGTGCCGGATAGCTGTTCATCAACCCCAGTACTACCCCGGCTGCGAGCGGTGCCACCACAAGCGGCAGGTTATAACCCATGTTGATGATGCCGACATCCTTGCCGCGGTCGACCGCAGCCGGAAGCACCTGCGTGAGCAGGGCAGGCGCCGCGGCCCAGTAGGTGCCGAAGCCCGCGCCGAGCAGCGGCGCCGCGACCAGCGCCATCGTCCAGGTAGGTGACGTAGCGAGGAGTGCGGCGGCCAGCGCCATCAACACCGCGGCGCCGACGATGAAGGGCTTGCGCCTGCCCGACTTGTCGGACAGCGTGCCGAGAACCGATCCAGCGGCAAGCAGCGCCACCGCATAGAGCGCCATCAGGATCAGCAGGCCCGTCTGCGGGTCGTGGTAGTGCGCGCCGCGGGACAGGAAGTAGAGCAGGTACAGCGTGCCCAGGTCGTTGCCCAGGTTGACCAGGAAGTGAGTGGCCCAGCCCCAGGCGAAGTCCGGGTAGGCCCGCGGCGAGACCCACATGCGCCGCAGCGCGGTGGACAGCGGGTGATCCGGCTTGTACCTGACGGGCAGCGGCTCGTCCGCTGTCCGCAGCGTGAACACGGCCGCGAAGCCGACGACGATGACGGCGCAGGCCGCGTAGCCGGCCGACATCCTGGTGATGATCACGGTGACGAGCAGGGCGCCGAGCACCGTGCCGAGCATCTGGCTGATCCCGATCAGCGCGCCGAGGGTGCCTCGCTGGCTGACGGGAACCCGGTCAGGGAGCGCGGCGGTGAGCGTGGCGAGCATGCCGCCGAGGCCAAGTTCGGCGATGAACCAGCCGACCGCCATCACGCCGATGGCGGGAGAGGCGGCGACCACCGCGAGGCCGAGAGCGGCGACAAGCGCGCAGCCGAAAGTCCACGGGTGGCGGCGGCCGCGCGGCGAGGTGGTCCTGTCTGACAGGGCGCCGACGACCGGGTTGGCGATAAGCCCGGCGATAGCTCCCACACCCATTACCACGGACAGCAGGACCGCATCGGTTCCGCTCGGTACGGCATTGTTTTTCACGACATGGTCGTGCAGCGACTGCACCTGCTCGGGCAGCAGCACCTGGAGCGGCGCGTAGATGGCCAGCCAGAGCCCGATGTTGGCGAGGAACAGCAGCGAAATCCAGCCCCTGCGGACCGGCACGGCCGGCTCGGCCAGGGCGGCGGGCAGCGTGGTCTCCCGGCCCGTCGCGATGGCCTCATCCAAAGCAGTGCCCTTCCCCGCGATAGGTGGGAACGCTCTCGGTGGTGCCCTCTTCCTCATTGATGAGGTGATATTCCGTGAGCCGCTCGGCAAGTTCGCCGCCCTTGGCGTGCCTGAGCCAGACGCGATCTCCGATGGAGAGCCGGTCCGCGGCGTCGCCGGTGACCGGGGTCTGCACCTCGCCCGCTCCCTCGACCTTGGTCAGCTTCAGTCCCACGGGCCGGAACGGCTTGGGCAGCCGGTCCGGTGTCCCCGTGCCCGAGGCGACGTAGCCGCCGCTGTACAGGGTGGCTACCCCCGGCGCCGGCCTGCGCACCACCGGCAGCGCGAACATCAGGGCGGGCTTGGGGTGGAACCGGCGGTAAGCGTCGAAGAGGGTCGGCCCGACCAGGCCAGAGCCCGCGGCCAGCTCGGTGACCGAGCTGTCGGCCGCCGTCGACTCGAGCGAGCCGGTGCCGCCGCCGTTGACGAACTCGAGCGGGGTCAGCGCCTGGATGCGGCGGACGGTCTCCGCCCGCCGCTCGCGCAGTTCCGCGGACGAGCGGGACTGCATCGCCCGGATGAACCGGGCGCGCACCGGGTGGCCGGGCGGAGCGTCGCCGAGGCCGGCGATCTGTCCCTCGTAGCCGAGCACGCCGACGAGCGAGAACCCGGGCCGCCGCAGCACCGTCTCGGCGAAAAGCGCGGCCTCGGCTGGTGCGCGCAGCGGCGAGCGCCAGGTGCCGATCTGCACGACGGGGCCGTAGGGCAGCGGCCGCCAGGAAACGTCGAGTTCGACGCAGACCCGGATCGTCCGATGGCCTGCGCCGAGCGTGGCATCGATGAAGTCGAGATGGCCGGCGGAGTCGATGGTTATCGTGATGTGCTCGCGAGCCGCCTCGTCGGCGGCAAGTGCCCGCAGCGCCGCGCGGTCGGCCGACGGGTAGGCGACGAGCAGATCGTCGCTGATGCCAGTGCCGTGCAGCCAGAGGGCCTCGGCAAGTGAATAGCACATCACGCCCCGGTATCCTGGCCGGGCCAGGGCACGCTGGAGCAGGGCCCGGCAGCGCAGCGACTTGCTCGCCACCCGGATGGGCAGGCCGTTGGCTCGCCGTACCAGGTCCCGTGCATTGGCGTCGAACGCCGCGAGGTCGACCGCGGCGAACGGCGGGTCCAGGTGAGCGGTGAGGGCCTCGAGTGGATCCTGCCTGGTCACGTGGCTCGACATGATGCCTGACATGCGCAAACATTAACCGCTCCACGGGGGAAATAGGCCACCGGGGCGGAAGATCTGGAAAATGGATCAATGACCTGGCAGAACTGGGCAGGAACGGCGAGCGCGGACCCGGCGCGACGGCGCTGGCCGCGCAGCGCCGAGGAGATCTCGGACGCCGTGACGACGGCGGCGAAGGACGACCTGACCGTCAGGGCCCTCGGCAGCGGTCACTCGTTCACCCCCGCGGCGGTGACATCTGGTGTCGCGCTCGACCTTTCCGGCTGGACCGGCATTGTCGCCGCCGACCTGGAATCCGGGCTGATCACCGTCCGGTCGGGCACCACCCTCAGGGACCTGAACGCCGCGCTCGACGCCCTCGGCCTCGCCATGGCCAATCTCGGCGACATCGACGCGCAGACGATCTCCGGTGCGATATCGACAGGCACCCACGGCACGGGCGCGCGACTCGGCGGGCTCGCCGCCCAGGTGACCGGGCTGGAACTGGTCCTCGCTGACGGCTCGATCGTCGCCTGCTCGGCAGACGAGCGGCCCGACCTGTTCGCCGCGGCCCGCGTGTCGATCGGCGCGCTCGGGGTCATCTCGACGGTGACGCTGCAATGCCTGCCCGCGTTCACGCTGGCCGCCGAGGAGCAGCCGATGGCTCTCGACGAGGTTCTGGCGCGGTTCGGCGAGTTCGCGGACAGCAACGACCATTTCGAGTTCTACTGGTTCCCCTACGGGAAGAACGCCCTGCTCAAGCGCAATAACCGGGTCGCCCATGGCGGCGGCCCTGGTGCCATGCCACGGTGGCGGCGGTTCTACGAGTACGAGGTGATCGAGAACGCCGCCTTCGGCGCGCTGTGCCGGACCGGACGGGCGTTGCCCGCGACGATCAAGCCCCTGGGCAGGCTCACCTCGGCCATGCTGTCCAAGCGGACGTACTCCGCGCCGTCCCACCAGGTGTTCGTGTCACCGCGCCGAGTGCGGTTCACGGAATCGGAGTACGCCGTCCCGCGCGAGGCGCTGCTCGACGTGCTCGCCGAACTGCGGGCCGGCGTGCCCCGGCTCGCGGATGCGGTCATGTTCCCTGTCGAAGTCCGGGTCGCTGCGGCCGACGACATCTGGCTGTCCACCGCCTACGGCCGCGAGTCCGCCTATGTGGCCATCCACCAGTACAGCGGTCTGCCGTATAAGGACTACTTCCGGCTTTTCGAGTCGATCGTAGCGGCGGCGGGTGGCCGTCCGCACTGGGGCAAGATGCACACCAGGGACGCGGAGTACCTGGGCGGCGTCTATCCGCGATTCGCAGACTTCCTCCGGCTCCGCGACGAGACCGACCCCGGACGGCTGTTCGCCAACCCCTACCTCGAGCAAGTGTTCGGTAGCTGAGTCGGCCGATGTCGCTCCCTGGGGGTTAGGTGCGGGTGATGATCAGGGGCCGTACTTGAGGATCAGCGCCTTGCTGCCCTTGGCGCCGATGCTCTGCGCGGTGGCCCACAGGGACCGGCTGCCCGGGATCCAGGTCAGTGTCAGCGGCGACTGTGACCAGACCCCCGGCGGGAGGGTCAGCTGCGTCCACTTGCCGCCGGAGAAGTGGTCGAGCAGCCAGAATCCGCCGGGGTTGGCGTCGATGCTGTCTGCCCACAGGCCGCCGTGGCCGTCGGGGGCGACACTGCCGACGAAATTGGTCGGCCCGACATTGAAGCCCCACGACTTGCCGTTCCAGTGCTGCGTGAACCAGACGTTCTTGGCGGGGCCCGCGGTGGCGGTGACCTGGCCGACGAGCCAGACGTCAGCCGGGCTCGCCGCTGTCAGCTGCGTGTACTGGATCGTTCCTTCCGGCAGGATGCCGCCCCCCGGCGGCATCGGCGGCAGCGGCATCGTGTGCCAGCCGCCGTTGAAGGGGTTCCAGTGCATGATCTCGCGCGCGCCGAGCGCCCAGATGTCGTTGGACGCGTCCACGTCGACCGCGAGCGGCGTCGCCGGCAGGCTTTCCTTATGCCAGGCGTGGCCGTTGTAGTAGGCGGCGTAGGCGCCGGCGTTCAGGCTGAACACCCAGACGTGCGAACTGGAGTAGGTGCCCCACACGTTCGCGACGACGTTGTAGCCGGCGCCGCCCCGTTGCTTGCGCAGCGCCCAGGACGGGATCTGCTGCGTTGCCCACTTGGTGCCCGAGTAGCGCAGCGCCGTGGCCGGATGACTGGAGTCGAAGAGCCAGAAGTTGCCCGGGGTGTTGCCGTCGAAGGCGACCGCCGAGCGGACGGCGCCGGTCAGCTTGGCGGGCACTGCGACCTGCTTCCACGCGGTGCCGTTCCAGCGGTCCACCGCGGTGAAGCCCTGGCCCTTCCATACCGACCAGGCGGCCTTCGGCGTGCCCGCGGTCAGCGCGCCAGCTACCTGCCTGCCGTACGGCCCCACCTTGGCGATCACCCGCCAGCCCGGGGTCTTCCCCGTCACGCGGTCCGCCGTCGTCGTCGCGCCAGGCGACACCGTGTTGGCCTTGGACAGGTTCTCGAACGGGCTGCCGGCGATGACGCTGAGCGCGGCGGTGCCGAGCACGGCAGTCGCGACGATTGCGGGAGCAACCAGAGACCCTGCAAAGCGCTTCATCGCGGCTCCCGCCATCCGGACTTGCAACGCCAGATTGCATGTACCCCTTAGACGCGCAAATGAAGAGTTGAGGTTGCACCCGCGGGCCCGCAAATTCGGTCGAGCCGAGCATCGCTTCGATACGTGTTCCTATGAGAACGGTGAGTTATCCGCGCGCCGGGGCGGGCGGGGCGAGATCGGTGGCGGCGATGTCTGACGGCGGGTACGGCGACGGCCTCGTCGCGCTACTGCGCGAGCTGGCCGGCTACCTGATCGGTGAGATACCGCGCCGGGACGACGCCACCGCCGGCTGGGAGCCCGCCGATGCCGGGCGCGGGCAGCGGGCCGCGGCGCTTACCGCCGCCTACCACGCGGGGACGGCAGAGCCTTGCGCTTACGGCACGCTGGCGTTCGGCTGGGTGCGCCTGGCGGCCGGCGGTCCGGTACGGGTGGTGGTGGCCGGGGAGGCGCTGGCAGGCGGCCCGGCGGGAGCGGACGGCGAGGTGCTGCTCGCCCTGCCTGCGGGAGCCCGGGGATCGGTGCTTACCGCGGCGGCGCTCGGCGGGCTGATCCGGGGTCTCGGCTGCTGGCGAGAGGTCGCCGGGATCAGCGACGGGCTGCTCGCCGCCGATGGAGACCGGGATGCCGCCCAACCGGCGACGCGCGGCCGGGTGTCGCTCGACGAGGGACTGCTCGGGAGCTGGACCGGGGCGTTCGGCTGGCTGGTGGTTGCCGAGCCCGTCCCGCCCGGCCGGCTGCTCGCGCTGGCCGAGGAGGCGGGACGACGGCAGCGGCTGGCGGAGGCGTCGGCCGACCGGTTTCCCGAGCGAGCCGCGCAGGCGCGGCGGCTCAAGGAGCGGCACGCGGAGTTCCAGCGCGGCCTGTCCGAGGGATTCTGGCGGATCACGGTGGCGGCGGGCGGGACCGACGAAGCGAGCGCCGCGCGGGTCGCCGGGCTGCTGTGCGCGTCCGCCGACCTCGCCGGGCTACCCTACGCGCTCAGCCCGGTCACGGCGAGCCCGTCCGCGACCGCGGCGACCGCCCCGACCGCCGGGACCGCCCCCGCACGCGGGACCGTTCCGGCCGCCGGGACAGCCATGGAGCCCGGCGGCGACGGCAGCCCCGCCGCTCCGTTCTACGGGTCGACCGGGCTGCTCGCCTCGCTTGCCCGGCCGCCGGAGGCGGAGGTGCCGGGCGTGCGCTTCCCGCTGCGACCGGAGTTCGACGTGACACCGGAGGCGCCAGCCGCCGGAACTGATGCCGGAGCCGTCAGGCTCGGTGAGGTGCTCGACAGGAACCTGCGGCCCGCCGGCCCGTTCACCGTGGCCGCAGGCTCTCTCAACAGGCACGTGTTCGTCTGCGGGGCGACCGGCGCGGGCAAGTCGCAGACCGTCCGCTGCCTGCTCGAGGCCGCGACCGGTCGCGGCATCCCATGGCTGGTCGTCGAGCCGGCCAAGGCCGAGTACCGGCTGATGGCGAACCGGCTGCCCGGCACCGAGGTAATCAGGATCAGGCCGGGCGAGCCGGACGCGATCGCCGCCGGGCTCAACCCGCTCGAGCCCGCCGGCGACGGCAACGGCGCCAGGTTTCCGCTGCAGACCCACGCCGACCTGGTGAAGGCCCTGTTCGTCGCGTCGTTCCAGGCCGAGGAGCCGTTCCCGCAGGTGCTCAGCGCAGCCCTCGGCCGGGTGTACGAGGAGGCTGGCTGGGATCTCGCCCTCGGCGAGCCGTCCGGCTGCGAGGCTGCCTACCCGACGCTCACCGGGCTGCAGCGCGCCGCGGAACGTGTCGTGGCGGAGATCGGCTACAGCCAGCGGGTCACCGACGACGTGCTCGGCTTCATCAGGGTCCGGCTTGCCAGCCTGCGGCATGGCACCACCGGGCGGTTCCTCGAGGGCGGTCACCCGCTTGACTTCGGCGCGCTGCTGCGGTCGAACGTCGTGCTCGAGATCGAGGATGTGGGCGACGACGCGGACAAGGCGTTCCTGATGGGAACCGTGCTCATCAGGCTGGCCGAGCACCTGCGGCTGGCCAGCAGGACAGCTGGCCAGGCGGCGCCTGGTCTCGCGCACCTGACCGTGGTCGAGGAGGCACACCGGCTGCTGCGCCGCCCGGAACCCGCGAGCCAGGGCGGTGCGGGCGCCGCCGCGCACGCGGTGGAGCTGTTCGCTGGCCTGCTCGCGGAGATCCGCGCCTACGGCGAGGGCCTGGTGATCGCCGAGCAGATTCCGGCCCGGCTGCTGGCAGACGTCATCAAGAACACCGCGGTGAAGATCACCCACCGGCTCCCGGCCGCCGATGACAGGGAGGCGGTCGGCGCGACGATGAACGCGACGCCCGCCCAGTCGCGGTACCTGGTCACCCTGCCGCCTGGGCAGGCGGCGGTCTTCTCCGACGGCATGGACTTTCCAGTGCTCGTGCAGATAAAGGACGGCACCGAACGGGAGCGCGCTTCGCCCGCACCCACCGCGGATCCGCGTGGCGTGGTCAGCCCCCGGTCGGTCACCTGCGGCGGCGAATGCGCGCTGCGCCCGTGCACGCTGCGGGACATGCGCGCCGGGCAGCGGGTGCTCGGCGAACTGCCGTGGACAGGGCTGTGGGCGGAACTCGCGGTGCTCGCGCACCTGACCGGATGGCCGGTCCCGGTGCCCGTTCCCGCCACGCTCGCCGCGCTGCGGGCGCTGCCGCCGCGCGTGGCGCAGTGTGCGCTGTCCCATGCCATCGACGCCGCCGTGGCGGCGCGCGGCGAGATCGTCAGGCCGCGCTCGCTCGCGGCGCATGTGGCAGACGTTCTGCTGGCGCGGGCCTACCGCGACGAATGGCGATGCCTGCCCGATGAGCCGGAGTGGCTGCTGCGCGGGGAGCGGACGGCGGGGGCGCTCACGCTGCCCGCCGGGCATGCGGGGGAACTGCTTGACGCGTTCATCGAGTGCCAGTGGCCGCGCCGCTTCCTGCCGCGGGAGGAGGAGGGCTAGGCGTTCATGCCCCGACCTCGCGGTCGAGGCTGATCTGGGCAGCGAGCTCCTCGCGCAGCGCCCCGGCGTCGTCGGCGTCCAGGGTCATGACGCGTCCGGTGCCAAGGTCATCGCGACGTACCACGAGACCGGTCCGGGTGGCCCACCAGCGCCCAGCATTGCTGTGCCAGATGTGCCACCCGGGAAAATCTGCTTCCAGTTGCGCGGCCTGCTCGTCGGACCCTGCCATCGCTACCTCCCGGAGTGGGACTGCGCCCCGTAGGGGAATCGCTCCCCGGGAGATGACAGTGTGCCCGTATTCAAAATGAACGTGCATCCGCACAGTGTCAAGGGATCATCCGCGACAGGAGGTCACCCGTTGCACTGCTTTACCAACTGGACGTTGCAACCCGCCCATTCACTGACGTATCAGCGTTTGGGTCCTTCTGCGTCGCGCCGTCGGGTCCGGCCGCCGACGACGGCCTCCCCATGCCTTCCTCGTCCGTGATATCGCTCTCGGCGGCGATCGCCGCGCGGTAGCGATAGCTGACCAGGGCAGCGGCGGCGCCAAGGCCGGCCGCGGTGGCCGCGGCGAGCAGCGACCACTTCAGTGCCGAGCGCTTCTTCGACTTCGGCTCGACCGGGCTGACCTGACGGGCCGCCGAACGTAGCGCCGAGGACACCTTGGGCGCGACAGTGCCCGTGGTGTAGTCGGCCGCGTCCTCAAGACGCGGGGCCGCCCACCTGCGAGCGCTGACGACCTGAACCTTCATCTGCTTGTTCAGGCCAGTCGCGGTGTCGCCCGCGATTTGTGCCTTGGCGACGGCGACGGTCGCCGCCTGCTGTGCCGCGACCTGTGCGGCGTTCGCCGCCTGCTGTGCCGCGACGGCGGCGTTCTGTGCCGCCTTCGAGGCGTTCGACGCTGCGGCCATCCCGGCCGCCCGTGCCCGCTTTACGGCCTTGGCCGTAGTTGCGGTGCTGAGATCGGACTTCGACTTGTCCAGGAACACGAGTACCCCCTCATCCGTTTCTCGGTAGCTCAAAGTTCCCAGCGATCCGCGGTTCAATCATCTTGGGCACGACTGAGGGCCCACTACCGTGGAGCCGGTACGGTGGTAAAGCAGTCGCAAGACCTGAGTAATGCCGGGTTTCCCCGGCTTCACGATGAAAACCGGAGTCAAGCAAATGACGGAAGCAACGACCGCGACGCTGACGACGACGCAGGGGACGGTCACTGTCCGGCTGTTCCCAGACCACGCGCCGAAGACGGTCCGGAACTTCGTCGAGCTCGCCGAGGGCGGCCGCGAGTGGACCGACCCGCGCACCCGGGCCACCACCAAGGACAAGCTGTACGACGGTACGATTTTCCACCGGGTGATCACCGGTTTCATGATTCAGGGCGGTGATCCGCTCGGCACGGGTACCGGCGGCCCCGGGTACCGGTTCGCCGACGAGATCCACCCGGACCTGCGTTTCGACAAGCCGTACCTGCTTGCCATGGCCAACTCGGGTCCCGGCACCAACGGCTCGCAGTTCTTCATCACCACCGTGCCGACCCCGTGGCTCAACGGCAAGCACACGATTTTCGGCGAAGTGATTAACGGCGCCGACGTGGTGGAAAAGATCAGTCGAGTGCAGACCGTCCCTGGCGACCGGCCCGTCCAGGACGTGGTGCTCGAGTCGGTCAGCATCCAGCGCGGCCAGGACTAGGGAAGCGGTAACCCCTCATGACCGCGCCGGGTCACGACCTGCCTTCCGGGCAGGACATCCCTTCAGGGAACGATGTCCCGCCCACCTGTTACCGGCATCCCGACCGGGAGACCTGGGTCTCCTGCGTCCGGTGCGGTCGTCACGCCTGCCCCGACTGCCTCCGCGAGGCGGCAGTCGGGCAGCAGTGCGTCGAATGCGTGCGCGGCGCCAGCAGCGGCGGCCGGGCGGCGCGGACGGTGTTCGGCGGCCGGCAGGCCGCTGGCGCGATCGTCACGTGGACCCTGGTCGGCATCAACGTCCTGCTGTTCCTCGTCGAGCTCGCCAAGCCGAGCATCGGCACCGACTGGGGGCTGCTCGGCTACGCGTCGTACGCCTCCGGCGGGCCGGTCCAGGGCATCGCGGCCGGCCAGTGGTACCGCCTGATCACGTCCGCGTTCCTGCCGCCGGCCACCGGCCTCGGCGGCCTCGGGTTCATGGACATCCTGTTCAACATGTGGGCGCTGATCGTGGTCGGGCCGAGCCTTGAGCAGTTGCTCGGCCGGGCCCGCTTCGTCGCCGTCTATCTGCTCAGCGCCCTCGGCGGCGGGGTGGCGTTCTTCCTGCTCGGGCCGCCCTACGTGCTGGCGCTAGGCGCCAGCGGCGCGATCTTCGGCCTGTTCGGCGCCTGGTTCGTGGTCGCGAGGAAGCTGCGACTCGACGTCCGCGGCATCGTCGTGATCATCGGCATCAACCTGGTGTTCAGCCTGATCTACCGCTCGACGATCGCCTGGCAGGACCACGTTGGCGGGCTGATCGTCGGCGCGGTGACCACCGCGGCCTTCGCCTACGCCCCGCGCAAGAACCGCACGGTCTTCCAGGCAGGCGCGGCGCTCCTCATCCTGGCCATCATCATCGTGATCGCGGTGCTGCGCGCCCACCACCTGACGAGCCAGCTCGGCTTACAGCCTTAGTCGATCGAGTGAGTACCGCATTGCCGGCTTGGGTCGGCCCAACGGTACTCACTCGGTCGCAGGACGGCCGCGAGACGGGCGACTCAGGGCGCTATTGCCACCTGGTGGCGAGGACCACGCCGGCCACGATGAGCCCGAAACCGCAGACCAGGTTCCAGCCGCTGAGCGTGCGAAGCACCGGCATGTTCGCCGCGGTGACGTAGTAGAGCGAGATCCAGACAAGACCGATCACGAAGCAGGCGATCATCGTGGGCGCCAGCCATGCCGGGCTCACGGCCCGCTTGGGCGACCGCGTCGGCGGCGGCGTATAAACCGGCTTCTTCCGGACGCGGGACTTAGGCACCGCGCACCTCCTGCTCGTAACAGCGACTGTTCGGGGAAAGCGTAGTGCACCATGGCCGGTACTACGGCAATCGGAAGGATAACGAAACGCCCGGCCGCACTCGGTGCGGCCGGGCGATCGGTTAAGTCACGGCACTCGTTAAGGCTGGCTGGCCGGGTGCTACCCGTTGTTGCCAGGCCCCGGCGGCGTGCTGCCCGTGTCCGTCGGGGTGGCGGTCGCGGTGTCGGTCGGCGTCGCCGTCGCCGTGTCGGTTGGCGTGGTGGTCGGCGATGTCGAAGTCGTCGGCGTCGTGGATGTGGACGGCGTGGGCGTGGACGTCTGCGCTGGCTGCACGTACACCGTGATCAGGGTGCTTGTCGGCTTCACAGTCCCCGCGGTCGGATTCTGGAAGTAGCAGGTGCCCGGCTCGACCATCTGGCCGTTTTGCGCGGCTATGACGATGAAGTGGATGTTGTTGAACCCGTCGCCGTTCAGCACCGTCTGCGCCTCGGACTGAGTGAGGCCGCCGCTGATCACGTCTGGCACCTTCACGCTGCCGCCGGAGACGAACAGCGTGATCTGCTGATCCGACGGGATCGGGGTGCCCGGGACCGGCTGCGTGTGGTCGACCTCACCCGTCGGGAGTGTCGACTGGTCATCGGTCTGGGTCTGGACGTTGGTGAATCCGGCGTTCTTGAGCTGGTTCTCCGCGTCCTGCTGCGACAGCTTAGTGACGTCGGGGATCTTGATCGTTCCCGCGCCCGTGGAGACGTAGACCTTGACGGTGCCGTTCTTGGCGATGCTGTCGCCACCCGCCGGATCCGTCCTGATCACGTGGCCCTTCACGGTGTCAGCGCTGACCTGCTGTATGACGTCGGCCTTCAGGCCCGCGGCAGTCAGGTCGCTGACCGCCTGAGACTGCGTCTCGCCGTTCAGGCCGGTCGGGACGAACGTGTTACCACCGCCGTGGCCCTGCAGCAGGATGACGGCCACCACAATCGCCGCGACGGCCACGAGCCCGGCTATCAGCCACGGGATCCAGCGGCGTCCGCCGCCCTGCTTCTCGGGCTCGCCGTTGCCGTTGTAGCCGCCGTCACCGTACGGGTAGGGCTGCTGGTAGCCGGTCTGGAAGCCGCCCGTCTGGTACGGGCTTACCGTGGTCGGCGCGGCGCCCATCATTGTCTGCGGGCCCATGTGCTGGGTGCGCTGCTGGTAGTCGTAGTAATTCTCGGCCCTGGTGGGCGGCTGCATCGAGGCGGCCACCTGCATCCCTGACGCGGCGCGCTGGATGTCCGCCGCCATCTCCGCGGCCGACTGGTAGCGGTCGTTCGGCGACTTGGCCATGGCCTTGAGCACGATCGAGTCCGCCCAGGGCGGCAGCGACGGGTCCAGGCGGGAGGGCGGGATCGGATTCTCCCGCACGTGCTGGTAGGCGATCGCCACGGGGGAGTCGCCGGTGAACGGCGGGCGCCCGGTGAGCAGCTCGTACATCAGGCAGCCGGTGGAGTAAAGGTCGGAGCGGGCGTCAACCCGCTCGCCCCGGGCCTGCTCCGGCGACAGGTACTGCGCGGTGCCGATCACTTGCGCGGTCTGCGTCATGGTGGCCTGGGCGTCGCTCATCGCGCGGGCGATGCCGAAGTCCATCACCTTGATATCGCCGTTGCGGGTCACCATCACGTTGCCCGGCTTGATGTCCCGGTGCACGATGCCGGCCTGGTGGCTGTACTCAAGGGCGCGCAGGACGCCGAGGACGATCTCAAGCGTCCGCTCCGGGAGCAGCCGGTGACCCTCGATAAGCAGGTCCCTGACCGTCCGGCCGTCGACGTACTCCATCACGATGAAGGGAACGGGCACCCCGCTCGACAGATCCTCGCCCGTGTCGTACACGGCGACGATCGACGGGTTGTTCAGCGATGCGGCGGACTGCGCCTCCCGGCGGAACCGCGCCTGGAACGTCTGGTCGCGTGCGAGGTCGGTGCGCAGCGTCTTGATGGCGACGATGCGGTCAAGCCGGAGGTCGCGGGCGCGGTACACCTCCGCCATGCCACCCCGTCCAACGACGCCATCTAGCTCGTATCTGTCACCGAGCAGCCGGGGCTGTGTCATGTCTCGCACTCTTCCAAACCATCCTGCATCGAAGTGTCATCCCCCGTGCCTCTGGTGCCCTGGCAGGGCCGTTGAGTCCGTCGGCGTGGCCGACGGCGAAGTGGGCGTCGGGCTGGTTGTTGTCGTCGACGCCGGCGGAGTGGTCGGCGCCGTCGACGTGGCTGTTGTTGACGGCGCAGTCGCCGTGGTTGTCGTCGGCGGGGCAGGGGATGTGCTCGTCGCCGGCGAATCGTGCGTTGGTGTCGGGGATGTCCGCCTGGTCGCCGTCGGGCTGACTGACTTCGACGATGACGGGGCGGCGGTCCCCGATGCCGTTCCTAGATTAGTGCCTGGGTCAGTTTGGCCCGCCGTACTTCCCGGCAAGGAGGCCGTTGTCGGCACGCCTGCCCGGCTGGCCGACGAGCCGGGACCGCCCGGCTTGCCCGTCCCCTTTGCGGTTGGCGTGCCCGCGCCGGACAGCAGCACGGCCACGATGGCGATGACTCCGCAGGTAGCCACGGCGATGCCGGCGAACAGGAAGCCTCGCGTGCGTGGACGGCGCGAGCCACGCAACCGTTCGGCATCATTCTGATAAAAATTAGCGGGGTGGGCGGTCGTCGGGAAATTGGGCACCACGGGGAGATCCGAGGTGACCGGACCCGCGAAACCGCCGGACCTCGCGTCGCGGATCACGTCCGCGCGGTCGGCCACGTGCAGGGCCGAGCCGGGGCGCCCGTCCGGCGTCTTCGCCAGCATCGCGTACACCAGTTCGGCGACCGGGCGGGGCACGTCGGGCGGCAGCGCTGGCACCGGGTCGTGCTTGTGCATGATGGCGATGGCGAGCGGCTGGTCCGCGATGAACGGGGGATCTCCGGACAGGCACTCGTAGGCGACCACGCCGAGCGAGTAGATGTCGGAGGCGCCGGTCAGCGGCGAGCCCGTCGCCTGCTCCGGCGACACGTAAAGCGCCGTGCCCATCACGATGCCGGTGGCGGTCAGGTTCACCGCCTGGAGGCTGTTGGCCTTGGCGATGCCGAAGTCGGTGATCTTGGTGGTGCCGTCGGCCATGATCAGCAGGTTGCCCGGCTTGATGTCCCGGTGCACGATGTCCGCCTGGTGCGCGGTGTCGAGCGCGCGGGCCGCCTGTGCGACAATGTCGAGCGCGACGTACGGGTCCAGCCGGTGGTACCGCTCGAGGATCTCGGAAAGCGGCTGGCCGTCCACCAGTTCCATGACCAGGTAAGGGCCGCCGAGCGGGCTGTGCTCGCCGTAGTCGAAGACCCGGGTGATGCCCGGGTGCGACAGCGAGGACGCGTACCGCGCCTCGGCGCGGAACCGCGCGCGGAACTGCTCGTCGTCCGCGTGCATGGCGGCGAGCATCTTGATGGCGACCGGCCTGCCGAGAATCTGGTCGATGCCCCGCCAGACCTCACCCATTCCGCCGGTCGCGATTCGCTCGATCAGCCCGTACCGGCCGTCGAGTACGTATTCGGTCACCGTGGATTCCCCAGCGTTGCCAGATAGGCGTTGATGACCGCGACGGCAATCGGCGCGGCGGCGGCAGCCCCGTAGCCACCGCCTTGAATCATGACGCCGATGGCGATCTTTGGGTTGTCAGCCGGTGCAAAAGCGGTGAAAACCGCGTCGGGGTTGTTGCTTCCGCTTCCGTTCTGTGCCGTTCCGGTCTTGCCGGCGATGACGAGGCCGTTCTCGTTGCCCGAGTTGAACTGAAAGGCGGTGCCATTGCTGTCCTGCAGCACGGCGGTCATCATCTGCTTCTCATAGCCGGCGACAGTGCTCGAGATCGGCTGGCTCAGCTGCTGCGCCTGCGTCTGCTGGACAACTGACAGGTCGCTGGCCGTGACCTGCTGGATCAGGTAGGGCTTCATCAGCTTGCCGCCGTTGGCGACGGTCGCCGCGAACATTGCCTCCTGCAGCGCCGTCACCGTGGTGTCATGCTGCCCGATCGCGTCGAAGGCGGTAAATGACTTGTCCGCCTCGGCGGTGAAGTTGGACGGCGAGACCGACACGCCGGGTACGTCGAGCGCCGCCGGGTTGTTCAGGCCGTAGCTGGTAGCCGTCGACTTGATCGTGGCGCCGCCGAGCTCGGTGCCGATCTTCGCGAACGGCGTGTTGCACGACTGGGCGAATGCGATGAGCACCTGGGTCTTGCCCGAGCCGTTGCCGCACTGCTCGCCGTTGTCGTTGTTGAGCGGGTTGCCGTTCGGCAGGATGAGCGGCTGCGGCGAGTCGACAACCGTGCTGGTGTTCCTCGTGGAGTCCTGGGTGTACCAGGCGGAGCTAGTGACGATCTTGAACGTCGACCCCGGCGGCATCGTGGTCTGCGACGCGCTGTTGACAAGCGGGCTTGGGCTCTTCTGGGTGAGCTCGGTGAACGTCTTGTTGAGCTGCGTGGTGTCGTGTACCGCGAGGTTGTTCGGGTCGTAGCTCGGGTAGGAGGCCATCGCCAGGATCGCGCCGGTGGACGGGTTGAGCGCGACGACGCCGCCGACCTGCTGCTTGCCGTTGAGCGTCTTGCCCCGGAGGGTCTGCTCAAGCTGCTGGTAGGCCACCTTCTGCGCCGCTGAGTTGATCGTCGTCTGGACGGTCGCGCCCTTCTGCGGCTTGTTGGTGATCATGTCGATGAAGTTGCGGAACGCTAGCTGCGACCCGGTGCCGGTAAGCAGCGCGTTCTGCGCGCGCTCCACGCCCGCCGCGTAGTTGGGCGCCTGCGACTGGGTGTAGATGGTGTCGTAGCCGGTGACAGGCGCGTAAACGGCGGCGCCCGGGTATTTGCGCTGCCACTTGAACAGGCCGCTGTTGGCCGACACCGAGGTGGCGATGGTCACGCCGTCGGCGGTCACGATGTTGCCGCGCTGCACCTGGCTCTGCTCGTACTCGGTCCTGTCGTTCAGCGGTCGGTTGGCCAGGCTCGGCGCCTGCACCGCCTGCAGGTAGTTCACGTCGACGAGCAGAATCAGGAACATTACGAGGACCGCGATGGCGATCCGCTTGATCGAGCGGTTCATCCCGGTCACCGTAGCGACACCACCTGAGTCATCCCCTCGTCCTGGATCGGCTTCGGCGCCGGCCGGCGTGCGCCGTCGCTGAGCCGCGCGAGCACCGCGACGAGCAGCCAGCTCGCCACCAGGCTCGAACCGCCCTGCGACAGGAACGGCGTGGTGATGCCGGTGAGCGGGATCAGCCGGGTCACGCCGCCGACGATCACGAACACCTGCAGCGCGAACATGAACGACAGGCCGCTGGCGAGCAGCTTGGAGTACTCGTCCTTGACCAGCATCGCGGTGCGCAGGCCGCGCTGCACGAACAGTCCGTAGAGCAGCAGCAGCCCCATCACGCCCGCCAGGCCGATCTCCTCGCCGAAGGAGGTGAAGATCAGGTCGCTCTGCACGAGCGGCGTCCAGAACGGCTGGCCGTTGCCAAGCCCCTTGCCGAGCAGGCCGCCGTTGGCCATCCCGTACAGGCCCTGCACGGTCTGGTAGGAGCGCTGCGGCGCATTGATGAGGTTCGCAGTGCTGAACGGATCGAGCCAGACGGTGAACCGCTGCCGCACGTGCGGCACCAGTTCGGCCGCGAGGAAGGCGCCGACGATGAACATCAGGAAGCCGAGGATCGCCCACGACCTGCGCCCGGTGGCCACGTAGAGCATGGCCACGAACAGGCCCATGAACACCGCGCTGGTGCCGACGTCGCCCTCGAAGACCAGCAGCAGCATGCTCAGCGCCCAGATCACCAGGATCGGACCGAGATCACGGCGCCTGGGCAAGCTGAAGATCCACCACTTCTCGGTGAGCAGCGACAGCTTCCTGCCGTTGACCACCAGGTAGCTGGCGAAGGAGGCGGCGAGCAGCAGTTTGCCGAACTCCTCCGGCTGGAAGGAGAAGCCGCCGATGCTCACCTGGATCTTGGCGTTTGTTCCCGCCACGCCGCTGATGCTCGACGGCAGCAGCGCAGGAATCGCGATCAGGAACATGCCGGCCAGGCCAAGAATGTAGGTGTACGGCTGCAGGATCCTGATGTCCTTGAAGAAGGCGAGGAACGCCACGAAGATCGCGATGCCGAGCACCGTGTAGATGATCTGGGTGACCGTCGCACTGTGGCTGAGCGTGCTGATCGGGCTGCCCGCGCTCGCGTTGCCGTCGCGTCCCACCTGGTTCAGCCGGTAGATCATCACCAGGCCGAGCCCGTTGAGCAGGGTCGCGATGGGCAGCAGCAGAGGATCCGCGTAGGGCGCCCAGCGGCGGACCGCCACGTGCGCACCGAGCACGAGGACCGCGTACGCGAGCATGTACTCGACGATGATCGATAGGTGCTGGCCCTTGAGGCTGAACGCCGTGTTCGCGAAGGCGAAGGCGACGATGCCGAGCGCGAACAGGACCATCCACATCTCGGTGGACCTGCGGGCCGTGTCCTCCGCCGGCGGCTGGCTGCCCAGCGCCGGTGACGGCATTGTCATGCTGCTCACGTGGTCGCCCGCGTGCTCGGGGACGCCTTGGCCGGCGAGCCTGTCGCCTTAGCGGAAGCCTTAGTGCTCGCCTTAGTGCTCGCCTTGGCACTCGGTGACGCGGTTGCCGAACGTGACGGCGTGGGCACCGTGGCGCTCGACTGCCCGCTCGGCAGCGCCGAGACCGGAATGCCGAACGCGGTCGACGGCGCGCAGTCGGCGCTCTCCGGCTTGGCCGGCTGCGGGCCGGGGTTCGCCGGGACCGTGACCTTCTTCTTAGACGTCCTGTTGTGCGTCAGGGCCTGCTGGTACGCGGTGTTCTTGGCCTGCCAGGTAGCCAGCGCCTGCCAGGCCGTGTGGCACTGGTCGACCTTGGCCTGGAGCCGGTCGATCAGCGTCGTCGCGTCGTTCACGCTGCCCTCGGAAATCGTCTGGTTGAGGGTGGCCTGATCGGTGCCGCGCAGCTGGCTGACCGGCAGGGTCGACCGGCTGACAAGGCTGGACAGGTTGATGCCCGCCAGGCTCTCGTTGCTGCCGCGGAAGATCGCGACGTACCCGTCTTTGACTCCGACGTAGTACTGGTGCTGGTTGTACTGCCAGGCGCCGTACAGGCCGCCGCCGATAAGCAGCACAAGGAGCACAAGCGAGCCCGTAACGATGGGCCAGCGGCGCCTGCCGCGACCGTCGTCGTCATCGTAGTACCGGTCGCGCCCGCCACTAGCGCGGTGGCCGCCACCGCGCCGCCTGCGCCCCTCGCGGAGGTCGTCCTGGCCGGTGTCGGATCCGGGGAAGCCATCGGGCCGCTCGAACGCGGTGGTGTCGTGCACCCTGCCGCCGGCCTCGGTCCTCGTCCCGCCGCGCTCGTAGCCGCCGGGTTCGAACGCCGGGCTGTCGAACGTTCCCGTGTAACCGTCTCGGTACCCGGCGGCCGGCCATACCCCGGTCGTGGGCTCGTCGGGCACCGCCGGCTGCGGCGCGGTCCTGGTGAGCCGCATGGCCCTGGTCGCGGGCGAGCTTTGCCGTGCCGACGGCCGGGTTTCTGACGGATCGCCGTGCGCGGCCGCGCCGGCGAACGCCGGCTTCCATGTCGGCTGCACCTGGCTGGACTGCGTGTCGATTACGTCGGCGACGATGCAGGTGATGTTGTCGGGCCCGCCGCCCCTGATGGCGAGGTCGACAAGCTGCAGCGCGGCCTTGTCCGGGTCGCGGATCGAGCCGAGCGTCTGGTGCAGCGTCTGCTCGGTCACGACGCCGGACAGGCCGTCCGAGCAGAGCAGGAAACGGTCGCCGTACTGCGTCTCGATGGTGTTCAGGTCCGGCTCGGCGATCGTCCGGCCGTCGAGGGCGCGAAGCAGCAGCGAGCGGTGCGGGTGGGTGGCGACGTCATCCTCGGTGATCTTGCCCTCGTCGACCAGGGACTGCACGAGCGTGTGGTCGTGGGTGATCTGCACGAACTGGCCGCTGCGCAGCAGGTAGGCGCGCGAGTCACCGATATGGCAGAGCGCGGCGTATCCCTCCGACCACAGCAGCGCGGTCAGCGTCGTCCCCATGCCCTCGATCGCCGGGTCAGAGATGATCATTTCCTGGAGCCGCAGGTTCGCCCTGGCCACGGCGTCTTCCAGCGCGGCGACCAGGTCGCCCTGGGGATCGGAGTCGAGCGAAGCGAGCGTCGTGATAGTGGCGGCGCTAGCGACCTCACCGGCGGCGTGCCCCCCCATGCCGTCGGCGACCGCGAGCAGGTGCGGGCCGGCGTAGGCCGAGTCCTCGTTCCCCTCACGAAGGAGACCGACATCGGACCTTATCGCGTATCTGAGGGCTAGTGTCATCTGCGCAGTTCCAGAACGGTCTTGCCAATGCGAATCGGCACGCCTACAGGGACCGGGGTGGGCCGGATCACCTTCTGGCGGTCCAGGTAGGTGCCGTTGGTTGACCCGAGGTCCTCAACGAACCACTGTCCGTCCTGCGGAAATATCCGGGCATGGTAGCTGGAAGAGTAGTCGTCATTCAGAACAAGCGTGGCGTCATTCGCCCGGCCCATCGTGATCTGCTGGTCCGACAGGTCGATGCTGACGCCCGCCAGGCCGCCCTCGGTTACCACGAGGAAGCGCGGCGTGCCACGGCCGGGCCGTGCGGGCCTCGGCGGTCGCTGCGGCTGCGGGGCGGGCGGCTGATTGCGGGCGCGACGGGCCTTGGCCGTCCCCGTGCCGAGCAGGTCGGTGCGCACCACGCCGATGGCCGCGATCACGAAGAGCCACAAGACGGCCAGGAAGGCGACCCTGATAAGGGTAAGGGTGAGCGCATTCATTCCCTGCTGAGTCCTCGGCTTCTGCGTCGCAATCGGTTGGCTGCCCTAAGGGTAGTCACTCCTTGGTCTTCTGGGCGCCCGTCTGGTCGCGGCCTGATCAATACCTTTCCTGACGGAAAATCATCGTGGTCCGGCCGAGCGTGACGTTCGTGCCGTCTACGAGGGCGACACGGCGCACCGGCTGGCCGTTCACGAAGGTCCCGTTGGTCGAGCCAAGATCGACAAGGACGACCTGGCCGTCCTCGACTCGCAGTTCCGCGTGGTGCCGGGATACCCCGGGGTCGACCATCCGCAGGTCGCAGTCCGTGCCACGGCCAAGCAGGGTCACCGGGGTCTGCAGCTCATAGGTGCTGCCCGCCTCGAGGCCGGTTCCCGGAGACGACCCGGAGATGACCAGGCGCGGCCTGCCAGGGAACTGAGTGCCGCCAGACCGCGGCAGGTCGCTGACCGGCTGCCGGACCTCGCCCGCCTCGACAGTGTGCCCGCGGATCACGCCGGATCTGATGCGGAACATGCCGGTCGCGAGTTCGGGCACGCCCTCGAACCGGATCCGCACCGGACCCACAAATGAGTAGCCCTGCTCTCTGGCATGGTCTCTGGCCAGCGTGGCCAGTTCCAGGCTGAGGCTCTCCACCAGGATGTCAAGCCGTTCGGCGTCGGTCTGGGCAATCTCGACAACGAAGTCGTTCGGCACCAGCGTGCGACCCTGTGCGACGATCGCAGCTCGCTCGTCCATCTCATGCTGGATCGCGCTCGCTACCTCGACCGGCTGCAATTCGGACTTGAAGACCCGGGCAAAGGTCCCCTCAACCATGCCCTCAAGCCGTCGTTCGAAGCGCTGAAGAACGCCCACCCGTCGAGCCTCCCTTCGGCCTGTTACGCATCCGATGTTATCTGCGGTACGAGCACGTTCGCGGCCGTGCTAACCTAAGTCGTCCTTGCTCGGGCGAGTGGCGGAACGGCAGACGCGCACGGTTCAGGTCCGTGTGTCCGAAAGGATGTGAGGGTTCAAATCCCTCCTCGCCCACTGAAAGCTGGCCTGCGCAAACGCGGGCCAGCTTCGTACTTCCGGGGCTACCCGAAGTAGCCGCCGTCACCTTTGCCAATGGGCGCATGGTGCTGGCATGTGCTAACCGCAAGGGCACATCCGCAAGCACGGCGCGGGGTACGAGGTAGCCGTCCCAGTAGGCCGGGATCCGATAACCAAGCGTTACCGGTACCTGTACCAGCAAGCCCCGACCATCGAGGAAGGCCGTCGCCACCCTGAGCGCAGCCGCCCGCGCCCCCGCCGCGCGCGGCGACGGCGGTCGAGTTCGACGCGCTGGACGCCTGGTTGCAGTGAGCTGAGAAGCACCAGCAGCAAGATTGCCGGCTGACGCCGTTGGGTACACGGCGAGGTGACAATAGTCGCCTGGCAGGAAGGGGACCCGCCGTGGCAGCGCCCAAGGGCATCCGCGAAGCAGCCAAAACGGCCAAGGACATCCGCGAAGCAGTCCAGAAAGAACTGGACTTCGACATACTGGTGGATGCGGCAGGCATCACTGTGAAGAACATGAACGGGGACGTGGCGCTCAGCGGCACGGTGTCTAGCTACCCGCAGTACCGGGAGGCGGCAGCAGCCGCCAAGCGGGTGCAGGGCGTCACTAGGGTGCACAACCATCTGATGGTGGTGCTGCCGGCGACCGACTACCGGGATGATGTGGTGCTGACCACGGCCGCTAACAACGCGCTCACGATGACGGTCACCGTACCGACGACCGTCGAGGCCAGCGCCAGCGACGGCGATGTCTGGCTGACCGGCATGGTGAGCAACCGCTTCGAGCGGGACGCCGCCGAGCGGGCCGTCGCCGGGCTGACCGGCGTGCGCAACATCGTCGACGACATTGAAATCTACACCGACATGGAAGCGGCGGACGTGACCGATCTGGTCCAGGATGCCCTCGACCGGAACGCGCTGATCGCCGATGACAGCGACGTCCTGGTGAGCGCCAGCGACGGTACCGTCTCGCTTACTGGGCATGTCCGCACCTGGGCCGAGCATGATGCGGTGATCGACGCCGCCTGGTACGGCATTGGCGTCAGGAACGTCCGCGATGAGCTGGTAGTCACCGGCTGACCGGCACCCGCCGCCAAGGACCTGGTCAACGGCACGTGAATTCTGGCTCTGACACAACTCGCGTGCCGTTGACAAGGGTGGAATCGGATTGATTTCGGTTCCGGCTGGCGTGATGAGACTAGGGGGCGGCTCAGCCCACCGCTGCGGTTCGCTACCCGGCCGCTGGCGCTGTGGGTCAGTACACCGGAGCCTGCCGGAGCAACCATCGGGGCTGGCGGCTGTCTTACGGCGCCGCTCGAAAAGCGGGTGGCGTACCGATGTGACGGCCGTGGCCGCGGGGCACAATGCGGGGATGGGAATTGAGGTCGCGGGCGGTGGCTGCGAGGTGCTTGCACTGCCCGGTGCCCGGCTGGCCTATCAGGTGACCGGGGAGGGGCCCGCCGTGGTGCTTGTGCACGGCTTCGGGCTCGACATGCGCATGTGGGAGCCGCAGGAGGCGCACCTGGCCGCGCGGCACCGGGTGATCAGGTACGACTGCAGGGGTTTCGGTAGTTCTGGCCCGTTTGATCCCGCCGTCGGCTACACCCACGCCGGTGACCTGCTCGCACTGCTCGATCACCTCGGCATCGGGCGGGCCGTGCTCGCCGGGCTGTCGTTTGGCGGCCAGGTGGTGCTGAAGACAGCCCTGGCCGCTCCGCAACGGGTACGCGGCCTGGTGATGATGGACGCGGTACTGGACGGCGTTCCTTGGGACCCGGAATCACTCGCCGCGATCAGGCTGGCCGGCGAGATGGCGATGAGCCGCGGTCTGCTGGCAGGCCGCGCGGCCTGGCTTGCCCATCCGCTGTTCGCACCGGCCAGGAAGCTGGCCGAGGTGAGCGACCAGCTCACGGCCATGGTGGCGGCCTACCCGGGCCAGCACTGGATCGGCCGCGACCCGCACGAGGAGGAAGGGCAGCGGCCGATCGACGTGCTCGAGCAGCTGGACGTGCCGGCGCTCGTGCTGGTCGGCGAGCACGATGTGCCCGGATTCCTTGACATGTCCGCGGTGCTTGCCCGCCGAATCTCCGGCGCCAGGTATCACGTCGTGGCTGACGCCGGGCACATGATCAATATGGAGCAGCCGGCCGCGGTCAACGAGGTACTGACCCGGTTCCTCGATGAACTCCCCAGCAGCACGTGAATGGCGCGGCGGAACGGGCGAAGCACGCACCCGTTCGGGCTAATACGTAGGGCAACGACCCCGCGCGAATGCGGGGCTACCGCTGGCCGCTGGCCGCTGGCCGTCGAGCCGGATAGGACTGGCTCGGGCCACGCGGCCGTTGCTTCGTTCACACCACGTTGTTTCCGTCACTTTATTCACGTGCGTGCAAGTTTACGTTCATGGGTTATTGGGCCTACGGGACCGGTGCTGAGCTATACCGGCGATTGCTGTTGAGTAGTGGTGATGATTTGTGTGTGGAATGCGGGCCATTTACCGGTTACTAAATATCGCCGCAGGGCGTACCATGGCGCTGAAAAATAGGTATGTCCCTGGGAGCGGCGGCGGCCTAGGCGGATTGATTTATATCTAATGCGTGATTAGGCCTGGGCGCGGCTGCTGGGGCGGGGCGGAGCGGGACTTGGAGCGGCGTGGGGGACGTGTGCGCTAAGCGCATTGGACATGCGGTGAGGCTGGTGTTCGCATGATGCCGCAGCAGCCGGCCGACGGTCAGGCGCGGACGCCGGTGGTCGTCGCGCGGATCGGGCGCGAGCAGCGCATATTTCCCGTGGGAATGCAAATCCGGGTGGGGCGTGATCCGACACTTGAACTCGTCTCGATAAATCCTCTCGTGTCCAGGGACACGCACGGCCTGATCGTCTCCGATGAAAAGGGCGCGACCTATATAGATAGATCCCGACGGGGGACCTTCCTTGACGGAAAGCGGCTGCGCGGTCCGCTCCGCATCACGGAATCGGTGACGCTGCGGCTCGGCGATCCGGCGACTGGCGAGGAACTCGGCATCACGCCGCCGCTGAGCAGCACCGAGCTCGAGCACAACAGGGACCGCCGGCTGCGCCGCGGCCGCGCGCGGATGGCCGTCATCGTGGCCGCGGGCGCCGCTGTGTCCGGTGGCATCGCCGCCGTGATCCTGACCACGGTCGGGTCACCCTCCGCGAGCGGCAGGCCGCCGCAGGGCAGCACCCTGCCGGCATCCGCCCTGCAGCACGCCGAAGCGTCCACGGTCCGGTTGCTTCAGGGGTCGCAGTCCTCGTACACGGGCTGGGGCTCGGGGACGATCATCGCCCCCGACGGACTCATCCTCACCAACGCGCACGTCGCACAGCCGCAGGCGGCCGGTCTGGCCGTGGCGATCGGCGAACCGGGAAGCCAGCTCGAGCAGGACCCGCCCTACCTGACCGTCGAGCTGACCACCGGTCCCTCGTCACCGGTCAAGGCCGCGTACCGTGCGCGCCCGGTGGCCGTCGACGGCTACCTCGACCTGGCCGTCGTGCAGATATACGCCACAAGCGGCGGCACCCCGGTCAACGGGAAGAGCCTGCACCTGCCGTACCTCGCGCTCGGGAACGACGCGGCGGTCCAGCTCGACCAGCCGGTGACCGTTCTCGGCTTCCCCGGCGTGGCCGACTCCGACTCGATCAGCGTCACCAGCGGTGTCATCTCGACGTTCGTGCCCGATCCGCTCAGACACGTACTCGATCCCCGCTTCGAGCTCGAGACGACGGCGCGCCTGGCGCACGGCAACTCGGGCGGCGCCGCGGTCAGCAACGCGGGGCAGCTGATCGGGGTGCCCAGCCTCGAGGTGACCGGCGAGGGCGGCGACCTGTCGTGGCGGCTGCGGTCAGTCACCGAGGCGCGGACGCTGATCGCGGCGGCCAGGGACGGCGCCGCGTATCACAGCAAGTACCTGGTGCAGCGCACCGGCGCGGAGCGGTCAGGCGGCGCGGGCATCGGCGCGAGCCAGCACGGGGCATGCGCGGGCGGCACGTCCGTCGCGCCATCGGCGTCGGCCGTGTTCGGCGCGGACTTCAGCGGGGTTCCGTCAGGACTCGACCTGGCCCTGCTCGTTGAGCTGCCAGACGGCTCGCCAGTTACCGACTCCACCGACGGCCTGCCGCAGCTCGCGGCGAAGTCCGGCAGCGGCTGCTTCGCGATCCAGGTATCCGCCGAGCAGCTAGGGCTCGGGTCGATGCCATCGGGGACCTATCACATTCAGCTCTACGGCGGTCCAAGCCTGGCCCCGATCGGGACGGCCACCTCGGTGACCGTCGGGGCGTAGCAAGACATGCGGATCAAGACGCGTGCTGCGGCACGCGAAGACAGAGGCCCGGAGGTAATCCAATGAGCGGGGACTCATTCGACGCGAACGGTGAGGCACACGAGGCACTGAGCACCGCCGTCAGCAGCTACGGCGCGCGTGTACTCGGCGACCCGCGCATCCTCGGCAACCTGGTGACTGACCTGCTGCCCGATATGCCACGCGAGCGCAGCCTGCTTGTCGCCGCGGCCGAGGCGGGCGTCGCCGCCGAACTCACTCAGCACGTCGAGGGCCAGCACCTGGACGTGGAGACGGCGATCGCTCTTGTCGCGCGCTCGCTGACGGAGAACAGGCTGCTTGACCCGGCCGCCAGCATCTGGGTGAGCACCGAGTACGCGCAGGCGCTCGGCTACCAGGTACGGCCGCAGGCGGCGCCGACCGTCGTGCACAAGGTGCTCGCGCCTACCCCGACGGAGACGGTGGCGCCGCCGCAGTCGCCGCCTGTTGCCCCGCTTCCCACTGTTCCCCCGCCGCCGGCCAAGTCTGAGCCGTCGTTCACTCCGGCCGCGTCCTCCGGGGGAGAAACCCGCATTGACCTGCGGCCCGCCCCCCGGTTCACGCCGGCGCCGCCGCCGCCCGCCGCACCGCGTAACCCGGTGCCGCCCGCCGCGGTGCCGCCCGCCGCGCCACCGCAGGATCCCTGGCCGCCGGCCCCGGCGTCCGCGGGGGACCTATGGCAGCAGCCGACGCAGGCGTCGATCCAGGATCCATGGGCGAAGGCCGCCGCGGCGCCGCCCGCGCAGCCCGCGCCGCAGCCGCAGAACGCGTGGCAGCAGCCCGCGCCACCCGGCCCGGCACAGCCGGGCCAGGCACAGCCCTGGCCGACTCCGTCCAGCGGCGCGGGAAGCCCGCCGTGGCCGTCCGTCGGCGGCAGCGGGCCGCGGCGCCCGCGGCGAGGGCTGCTGCTCGGCGGAACCATCGCCGTGATCATCGTGCTCTACCTGGTCATCGCGGCCGTCGCGCAGACCTTCCCGTTCTCGAAGGCGACACCGAAGCCGTCGGCGGGCCCCAAGGTGGTCGTCAGCACCACCCCGGCGGTCATTCCGAGCACCACCCCGCCCGTCATTCCCAGCACTACGCCTCCGGTTGTCCCGAGCACGACCCGGCCGGCCGGGCCCTCGCTCGCGGCGGGCGTGAAGCCGCTGAAGGTCCTGCTGCCCACCGACATCGCGGACGCCAGCACCGAGTGCTCGACGCAGACGGACATCCCGTGGACGAACCCCGGACTGGTGCGGGCACTCGACTGCACCGCTCCCGACATGGCAGGCGGCGACATCTTCGGCTATCAGGTCGACAACAACCGCGACTTCGCCAAGGCCTGGGCCAACTACAACGCCTGGGCGAAATTCGGCAAGTCAAGCTCCGAGTCATGCCCGCCGCCGAGCGGTCAGTCGCAGGCCGGCCCGATCGAGTGGAACAACAACAACTTCCCGTCACGTGCGGGCCAGGTGCTCGAGTGCTTCACCGCGAGCAAGGGCGAGGGCGTGTACGTATGGACGTACCCGACAGAGAACACGTTCATCATCGTGCAGGCGCCCAAGAGCTGGTCATTCAGCCAGCTGCATGAGTGGTGGAGGGTCGACGCGGCATGAACCCTGCGGATTCCTACTCCCGGATGCCAGGCGGCGGCATCTCCCGGCGGCCGCTGCACCTCATCATCCTCGCCGACTGCTCCGGCTCGACCAAGGGCGAGAAGATCCAGGCGCTGAACTACGCGATCGCCGACATGATGTCGCACCTGGAGGAGTGGGAGCAGGACCAAGAGCAGGCGCAGGTGTTCCTCCGGGCGATTGCCTTCGCGACCGAGCCGCGCTGGCACATCAAGGACCCGGTACCGGTCTCGGGCATCCGGTGGAAGCCGCTGCAGACCGTGAACAAGGGGCTCACCAACATGGGTCCGGCGTTCCGGATGGCCGCCGAGGCGCTGGCTCCCGGGCAGGTCGAACGCCGGGCGCTGCGGCCCGCGCTGCTGCTGATCACCGATGGCCTGGCGACCGATCCACCAGGAGTGTTCGAGGACGGCCTTGGGGCCCTGATGGCCCAGCCAGCGGGCAAGGCCGCGCTCCGGCTCTCCCTTGCCATCGGCCGCGATGCCCAGTCAGAGGCACTGAACCGCTTCAACGGCGATCCGAGCGTTCCCGTCCTCGTGGCCGACAGCACCGAAGACATCGCGGGTCGGCTGGTGATCGCCTCGCTGGCGGTGTCGCGCATGTCGGAATCCGGGGCCGACCGCAGCGCGGTGGCGCGCAAGCTGTTCGGCACGCCACCGGGCGGGGAGATCCCGTCCACCATCTTCAACCAGGACACGATCGTCTTATCCGATGACAAGCGCAACAGATCAGGGGCCGTGGCTGGCCATCGTGGGCACGGCCCGCGGTGCGGCGCACGTGGCGCGCGGCCTCGATAACCAGGACAGCGTCGAGTCGCACATCATTGACGCGGTCGGCGGCACCGTGGTCGCCGTCGGTGACGGGCACGGCCACGACCGCCATTTCCGCAGCGCCGCCGGATCGCGGCTGGCGACGCGCACCGCCTGCACGGTCATCGCGGAACTCGCCGGCGAGAACACCGGCACGCCGTGGACCGCCGGGGAGGCAGGCGCGCTGTGCGACACCCTGCCCCAGGCCATCGTCGATGAATGGCGGGCCGCGGTAGCCGTTGACATCGCCGCCCATCCGTACACTGCCGACGAACTCGGCACGCTCGAGCGCGCGGGCGACGGTCCGGAGATTCCCTACGGCTCAACGCTGCTCGTGGCGGTTGTCGCCGCGGGCTGGCTGGTCTGCGCCCAGATCGGCGACGGTGACCTGGTCGCGATCCGGCCGAACGGGCATGCGTGGTCTCCGGTCGCGGGAGACGATCTACTGGACGGCCACCGGACGACGAGCCTGTGTCAGTCGAGTGCCGTGGCCTCCTTCCGTACCGCCGCGCACGACCTGCGATCCCAGCCGCTGCTTGCCCTGCTGCTCGGCACCGACGGGTACGGCAACGCCCAGGCAAGGGACCCGTGGCAGCCGTACGTGGCAGGGGACATCGCGGAACTCGCCATCGAGCACGATGGCGGCTGGTTCGCACAGCAGCTTCCGGCCTGGGCGCAGCGCTGCGCGTCGACGGACGGAAGCGGTGATGACACCACGGTCGCCCTGCTGCTCGCCCCCGACAGCATGCAGCGCGCCGCCGCCGCGCGTCCGGCGGTCCGCCCGGACGCGGTGACCGTGCCTGCCGCCCCGACCATCCCCATCACTATGGCTGCCCCCGTAACCACGCCAGTGCCGCCACCGCCCGCCGCTCCGCCACCCGTGTCGCCGCCGGCGCCCCCGCCAGTCCTGGCGCCGCCATCGTCGCCGGCTGGCCCTGTTTACCCGGCCGCGCCGCCGCCAGCGCTGGTTTCACCCGCGGTGCCGCCGCCAGCGCGCCAGGGACCTGACGTCAATGTGCCACCCGGTCCCGGGCGGCATGCCGCGCCGCAGTCGCGGCGCGGCCGTCGTCGGCTGGCCCTCGCCGGAATCGGCGCGGTGGTGGCGGCCGGGGCGATCGCCGCGGGCCTGATGCTGTCGCAGTCGTCGGGGCACGCTCCCGCCACCAATCAGACGGCCCGTCCGGCCCCCAAGGCGACGCAGACGGCCACCTCCACGGCCACCGCCGGCGTGCCGGCGCCGCGTGCGACGGCCACCCCGCCCGTCGTCGCACCGTCCAAGCGGCGGACGTCGGCCACCCCGACAAGGGCATCGAAGCCCGCCGGGACCGCGAGCCCCGGCCAGCTCACGCAGAACCAGGGGGGATAGGCCTCTTGGACTCGCTGATACGGCCAGGACAGACACTGCGGATGGAACGCGGCAAGGCGGTGGTCACCGTCGGCGACCGCATCGGCGAGGGCGGAGCCGGCGTCGTCCATCGGGCGGTGCTCAACGGCGGGCCGTTCGCGGTGAAGTGGTACCGCCCCGGGCCTTACATGGAGGACATCCGCAAGTCCATCACCGGCCTGCTTCTGCGCGGCAGGCCGCCGCACAAGGCGTTCGTGTGGCCGATTGACCTCGTCAGCTCGCCGCACATCCCGGGGTTCGGCTATGTCATGCCCCTGCTCGAGCCGAGGTTCATCTCGCTGGCCGCGATGCTCAACCGGCAGGAGCAGCCGTCGTTCCGCGTGGTGACCACCCTCGGCAGGGAACTGGCCGACGCCTTCGCCGTGCTGCACGCGAGCGGGCTGTGCTACCGGGACATCAGCTTCGGCAACGTCCGGGTCGACCCCGAGGCGAGCGAGGTCGCGATCATCGACATCGACAACATCGGCACCGACGGCGGCCAGGCGCTGGTGAAGGGCACCGGACCGTTCATGGCGCCCGAGGTGCTGCGCGACGAGGCGCTCCCGTCGACGGTGACCGACCTGCACTCCCTCGCTGTCTTCCTCTTCTTCCTGCTGATGCACGGCCATCCGCTTGAGGGCGTGCGCACCGACGCGTCCTACAGCTGGGACGGGGAACGGCCGTCCGACGGCGAGCTCGCGCTGCAGAACTACGGTGTCTCGCCGCTCTTCGCCTTCGATCCCGACGATGAGTCCAACCGGCCGCCGCCTGGCGAGGTGGTCAGCCTCTGGTGGTCGATCTACCCGCAGAGCTTTCGCCGGGTGTTCATCAGGGCCTTCACGGTGGGACTGCACGACGCGTCGCTCTACGGCAGGGTCAAGGAAGGCACCTGGCGGCGGGCGCTGCTCAGCCTGCACGACAGCGTGTCCGCCTGTCCTGGCTGCGGCGCGGCGGCGTTCTACGACCAGGAGCGCCCCGACCAGCGGTGCTGGAGCTGCCGCAAGATACTGCCGGTGCCGCCGAGGCTCGAGATGCCAGGCGGGACCCTGGTCCTGTCCGAGGGCGCCCTGGTGACGAATCATCACCTGTACCGTGACCGCGGCTACCGCAATATCTGGGCGGCGGTCGAGCCGCACCCGGGCCGGCCCGGCAAGGTGGTGCTCAGGAACATGAGCGAGAAGATCTGGACGGTGGTCCCCGAGGGCGAGGAGCCGAAGCGCGTCGCGCCAAGCGTCCGCGTCGCCGTCCGCCCGATGCTCATCGACTTCGGTGACGCGCAGGGCCGGATTCTCGCGGCATAGCCCGAAGGCCGGACCAGGATAACGGCACGACGATGACGGGGCAGCGGGCGTTGCGCGCCAGCCAGCTCGGCACGGAACCCACCAGGTGGTGCCAGAAATGCCTCGGCGCGCCGATCACCAGCGCGTCTGCGCTGAATTCCGCCGCGATCGATGCGAGTTCACGCGCCGGGCTGCCGCGTCGCGTCCGCACATGAACCTCGAGTTCGGTCGCGTCCGCGGCTTGGTCGAGTTCGGTGAGCAGCCAGCGCTCTAGCGAGTCAGCGTCCCTGAGCAGGCCGACCACCTGCCCGGTCAGCGGCTCGCAGTAAACGCCAGGCGATGTCACGTAGACCATGAGCAGCGGGCGCCCGAGCCGGCGCGCCATCCCGGCGGCGTAGGCGAGGGCGTTGCGCGCGGAGGCAGACCCGTTGTACCCCACCACGACGGGATGCGCGAGTGACATGGGGCGGGGCTGCGCAGGCTGCCGAATCGGCTCCTGGCGCAGATCATCCCGCTGACGGCGGCGCTCTGGTCGCCGCTGGTCAGGCGTGCCCTGTTCCGGGGAAAGGTCGGGCGTTTCCATCTCCGCGTCCTCGCGGCCACTTGGGTCGGTAGTTTTGTTATAGCAAGTATCCGCCGGCAAGTTAAGCGGAAGACCTGCTGTACCTCAAGGATTGCCCTGTCTTGTCCGAGATATTCGACTGCGTTTCGCAGAACTATAGGCCTCAGGGCGGCAGTGGGGAAGAACCACGTCTCGTAGCGCATCGCGATCGTGCCCTCACCGGACTGCCACACCCGGCGCTCGCGGCGGCTGAGCGGCCGAAACCGTGACGTTGATCACCGCGAACCACGAAAATCTCGGCGGAAACAGACCTCCCCGTGCGGGATCGGCGCATCTTGCGGAAGGGAAGTCGCGGCCTTTCGCTGACCTGGGCGATTTCAGGTGGCACCATGAGGATGTGGTGGCAGACCAGGCACACACAACGTGGGGGGTCGGAACGGGGCCTACCCCTTCCGGTCAGGTTGTGGGACGCGATGACCGGGACCGGGTAGACGCGACCGCGCGCGCGGTTATCGAGTCGGCGGCCGACGCCATCGTCGCCTTCAACACCGACCGTGCCGTCATGCTGTGGAACCCGGCCGCTGAGCGGATGTTCGGCTGGGCCGCCGCCGAAGTGCTCGGCCTTGAACCGCCCACGATCCCCGAGGAACTCGCGGCGGAGCACAACGCGGTATTCGAGCGGGTCCGCGGCGGCGGCCAGATCTCCTTCGCCACCCGGCGGATCCGCAAAGACGGTTCGATCCTCGACGTCCGCATCGACACCAGCGCGCTGACCGACAGCGAGGGCGAGGTCATCGGCTGGGTCAACATCTGCCATGAGACCGGCGAGGACGACGTCGCCAGGCACTACATGGCTGAGCGTGCCCGCGTGGTCCGCCGTCTCGGCGACGTGGTCGCCGACATGAACGCGCAGCGCGACCTGGAGTCCGTGCTCGACCGGATCGCCGCCAGCCTGCGCGAGCTGACCGGGGCCGACGCGGGCGGGTTCGTGCTGATCGAGGAGGACAGGCTCAGGCTGGTCTCGACCGCCGGGCTGCCCGCACGGCTGCGCGGCCGGGTGGCCTCGCTGTCCAGCAGCCTGGTCGGCGAGCTGCTGCGGTCAGGCAAGACGGTGATGATGGCGACCGGCGAGTCGGGCGTTTTCGACGACCTCATCTGGTCCGCGCTGCCCGGATTGCACACCATCGCGCTCAGCCTGTCGCACGTGGGCGGCAGGCCCTACGGCGCGCTCTACGCGCTGTACAGCCGCAGGACCCTCAGCCACGTCGAGCTCGAACTGCTCGAACTGCTCGCCGGGCACGCCGGGGTGGCACTCACCAACGCGATGGCATTCGAAGAGGTCGTCAGGCAGCGGGCCCACGAGCGCGCCGTCATCGACGGCAGCGCCGACGGCATCGCGGTGCTCGACGAGGCGGGAAACGTCAAGCAGTGGAATCCCTCCGCGCACCGGATCACCGGCATGACGGCGAGCGACGCGATGGGCGCGCCGCCGCCGTTCCCGCTGCCCGAGCCCGGGGCGCGGCGCACGCACAAGCTGCCGAGCGGCCGCTGGATCGACGTGCTGTGCACCGAGCTCGGCGACGGTGGCGAGCAGGTCGTTGACTTCCGTGACGTCACCGCCGCCAAGGAACTCGAAGAGGCCAAGGACCTGTTCCTCGCGACGACCAGCCACGAGCTGCGCACGCCGATCACCGTGGTGCAGGGGTTCGCCTCCACGCTGGCCAGCCGGTGGGAGCAGCTGTCCGACGCCGACCGGCGGGCCGCCGTGCGGACGATCGCCGAGCGTGCGGGCTCGCTTGGCAGGCTTGTCGAGCAGCTCCTGCTCGGCGCCCGGGCCGGCGCCGATGCGCTGCCGGTGACCAACGGGCCGTTCGACCTGGCGGCGCTGCTGCGCGCGGCCGTCGTGTCGTTCAGCCCGCTGTCGGACCGGCACCAGGTGGTCGCCGACGTGCCAGACGGCCTGCCGTTCGCGAGCGGCGATCCGATGGCCACCGACATCATCGTCGGCCAGCTGCTCGAGAACGCCTTCAAGTACTCGCCGTCGGGCGGCACCGTAACGGTGCGCGCGCGCACCGTTGGGACCATGATCGAGGTAGATGTCGAGGACGAGGGCATCGGCATCGCCCCCGGCGATCACGAACGGATCTTCGAGCGGTTCGTTCAGGGCGAGACAGGCGACCGCCGCCGCTTCGGCGGCGTCGGCATCGGCCTGTACATCGTCAGGCGGCTGGCGATCGCCCAGCACGGCACGGTGGTCGCGCTGACCCGTCCCGAGTGCGGCACGATCATGCGGCTGACCATGCAGCGCGCCGAGGAATTACAAGCGGGCCTGTTCGCGGTGGCGCGGCTCGCCGCCGGTCGCCGCCAGGTACTCGTCGATGACGCCGGTCACGTCGTCGCTGTCCCGCAGGATCTGGCCGGCTTCCATCCAGATCACCCGGTTGCAGCTCTGCTCGATCTCGCCGAGGTTGTGCGCCACGAGGAAGACAGTGCCGGCCTCGTCGCGAAGCTCCTTGATCCTGTTGTGGCTCTTGGTGCGGAACGAGGCGTCGCCGGTCGCGAGGGCCTCGTCGATCATCAGGATCTCGTGGCTCTTGGCGGAGGCGATCGCGAACCGCAGTCGCTGGGCCATGCCCGTCGAGTAGGCGCGCATGGGCAGGTCGATGAAGCTGCCGACACCGGAAAAGTCGACGATCTGCGGGTACCTGGTCTTGACCTCCGCCGGCGGCATGCCCATCGCGAGGCAGCCGAGCACCACGTTCCGCTCGCCAGTGAGGTCATCGAGCAGCGCGGCGTTCACGCCAAGCAGCGCCGCCTGGCCGGATGTATACACGGCGCCCTGCTCCGCGGGCAGCAGCCCGGCGATGGCACGCAGCAGCGTGGACTTGCCCGAGCCGTTCCTGCCGATAACGCCGACCACGTCGCCGTGGTTCACCACGAACGAGATGCCGCGGATCGCGTGGACCTCGCGGATCGAGACGCGGCGCTGCCGCTTGACGAGGCGCATCAGCGAGGTGGCGGCGGTTCCCTTGTTGCCGCCCGCGCCATAGACGCGGTAGACCACGTGCAGGTTGTCGACCACGACGGTCGGGTCAGCCATGGAGCCACTCACTCACTGGGGTATCTCGGCGGACAACGGTGAAGTGCCATCTGACGTTACCGCCTCCGCGGGACCGGTGCGTATCGGGCGAGGACACTCCGGACATATGTGTCAGATAACACGGCGGAAATCTGGAGTTCACGGTTTCGCGGGCATCTCACCGGGCATTCCGCTCATGCCGGGTTCGTACAGGGTTCCACGGGCGGGGCGGGATGTGTATGGAGGTGGGTACGTCGAGCGTTCAGATGCTCCCGTATACAGCCTCTAGCGTCGGCGTGGCTCGCCGCCGTCTGCTTGGCGACCTCACCGAGGCTGGCGTCCATGAGGCTACTGCATGTGATGCCAGCCTAATACTCAGTGAACTGATCAGCAATGCGCTGCGCCATGCCTCGCCGCTGCCGGGCGGGATGGTTAAGGTGTCGTGGCGGCTGAGCGGCGACCGCGTAGAGATCGCGGTGGGTGATGGCGGCGGACCGACGGCGCCGGTGGTTAACAGGCCTGCGGCCGGGGCGCTTGGCGGGCGCGGGCTCGGCATCGTGGACCGGCTGTCGCTGCGCTGGGGCGTCTACACGCGCCCGGACGGCGGCGAGACCACGGTCTGGGCGGAACTCGCGCTGTCAACTGAGGGCGAGCGCCACCGGCGCAACGCGGCGAAAAACGGGCCGGACGGACATCGCGGGACCGGTCCTGGTCTGGTAATCGCATCGTCACGTGATGCGTAATCGCGCCAGGAAGTGGTGATAATTCCCCGCGGGGGTGCCGCACGAGGAAGCTGGCCCATTGCGGGATAGTGCGGTGATCGGACGTGAATGTTGCGTATCCGGGGGGATTCGTGTCCGAATTCTGCGGGGTAGACAGTGAGGTTGGCCGGCTGCGCACAGTGCTGCTGCACCGGCCTGGAGCCGAGCTAAGAAGGGTCACACCACAGCACCGGTGCGGGATGCTCTTGCCCAACGTGCCCTGGGCAGAGCGGGCGCAGGCCGAGCACGACGCGTTCGCCGACGCGCTGCGCCGCGCGGACGTCACGGTGCTGTACCTGACCGAACTGCTTCAGGACGCGCTTGAGTACGCGCCGGCCAGGAAGCAGGCGATAGGCACAGTGACAAGGGACAAGCGGCTCGGCGAGGAACTGCGTGCCCAGGTACGGGATCATCTGCTGAGCCTGCGCCCAGAGGAACTGGCCCAGGTGATGATCATGGGCCTGGCACGCGACGAGTTTCCCGGTGGCAGGGGGGCGGTTTTCGGCCTGCTTGGCGCCTGGGACTACGTCATCGATCCGCTGCCGAACCTGGTCTTCGCCAGGGACACCAGCGTGTGGATCGGCGACAGTGTGGCGGTGACCAGCCCGCCGGGGCGGCGCCAGGAGGCGGAGCTCGTCGAGATCGTATTCGCCTACCACCCGATGTTCGCCGGGACCAAGCGGCTCTACGATCCGGGGCAGGAGCTGCTCGCGGGTGGTGACATCCTGCTGCTCGCCCCCGGTGTGGTGGCGATCGGCATCGGCGCGCAAACCTCGTCGGCGGGCATGGAGCGGCTGGCGAGGAAGGTCTTCGACACCGGCTTCGCGCATACCGTGCTCGTGGTGCTTACCGACTCGGGCGTCATGGAGTGCCTCGACACGCTGTGCACGCTGGCCGGGCCAGGCACCGTGGTAATGCGGCCGTCGGTTGCCTATTCGCTCGTCGCGAGGACCATCACGCAGCGCGGTGAGGGGCTGAGGCTGTCTCACCCGCGGCCGTTCCTCGAGGCGGCCGCCGACGCGATGGGCGTCAGCAAGCTGCGGGTCATCGAGACCGGGCTCGGCCCGGGCAGGGCTGGGCCGAGCCAGCAGGGATCGATCGGCGGGCCTGCCGCTCAGTGGGATGACGCGGGCAATCTGCTCGCGCTCGGCCCGCACACGGTCGTCTCCTACGAGCGGAACACGCTCACCAACGCGCGTCTTGAAGCCGCGGGAATCGACGTGATCAGGGTTCCCGGCGGGGAGCTTGCCGGGTGCCGTGGCGGCCCGCGAGCCATCTGCTGTCCTGTCGGCCGCGAGCCGGGCGCGATGCCCGAACCCGCGGGGGAATGCCCGACAGACTCCGGCGATCAGGCGGCGTGACGGAGTCTAGGTTTGAAATGGCGGATAATACGCCTATGAGGGCCTGTTACGTGGTGATACGCAGAGGGATGCCTGTTAACAGAGTGTGAGTTAGGCCACAGTCGGTGCCATCATCCCTAGCGTTTCGCCCGTACGGGGCGGTATGGTTCCAGCCGTGGAGCTGAATGTCTCGAGTCGATCTCAGGGCGATCACGAGCTAGTGATCGCGACGGGCGAAATCGACCTCTACACCGCTCCGCGGCTACAGAGTGAGCTCGCCGCGGTCATCGCAAGCGCAGCCCCGTCGTCGCGCGTCGTCATCGACATGTCGGGCGTGGAGTTCTGTGACTCCACCGGCATGAACGTGCTGCTCTCCTGTCTCCGCCAAGCGCGCGAGCGCGGCGGTGAACTGGAGTTGGCGGCGCCGCGTCCCGCGGTCAGAAAGATCTTGTCGGTAACCGGCCTTGACGCCGTGTTTACCGTCGCCGACTTCCCGGCCAACTAGCAGGACCGCGGCTACGATCGGCTCATGCCGCCGGTAGCCGTCGTCATCCCGGCCTACAACGAGGCCGACCTCATCGCCGCGACCGTGACCGCCGCGTTGACGCTGCCCGGTGTCGACGTGGTGCTTGTCGCGAGCGACGGGTCCACCGACGACACCGTCGGCTTGGCAAGGCGGGCGGGCGCGACGGTGTGGCGGAGCTCGAGGAACCATGGCAAGGCGGCGGCCATGACGGCCGGCGCAGCGGCGGTCGGCGATATCGACCGGCGTGACCGGCGCGGTCCTCGTCATCTCCTGTTCCTCGATGCCGACCTCGGGCCGACAGCGGCGGCCGCGGGCCCGCTCATCGAACCGGTGGCGGCGGGCGCCGCCGACATGACCATCGCCGTCTTCAAGAACCGGGTCAGGCAGGGCGGCCACGGCTTCGTGGTGCGGCTGTCCGGCGCGGGGATCAGGCACGCGACCGGCTGGGCACCCGCGCAGCCGCTGAACGGCCAGCGCTGCCTGACCAGGGCCGGCTTCGATGCCGCCCGACCGCTCGCACGCGGTTTCGGCGTGGAGACCGCGATGACCATCGACCTGAAGCGCAAGGGCCTGCGGGTCCTGGAGGTCGAGGTCGACATGGCGCACCGCGCGACCGGCAAGGACCTGGCGGCGCAGTTGCACCGCGCGCGGCAGTTCGCCGATGTCGCCAGGGCGCTGGCCGTGCGGGTTCGGTAGCGGCGGCGGACGCGGCAGTGCCGGACCTGGTTCGCTGGCCGGGGACGGCCGCCCGATGATGACTGAGGGTCACAGGTATAGTGCTGATCGTGATACTGATCGCGATTTCTGTTGCAGGTGCGCTGGCCGGCGTGATCGGCGTCGCGGCCGGGGTGGTCGCGAGCCGGCGGGCGGCGCGAGCCGTACGCGAGTGCCGCGACCTGGTGGAGGGCGCAGTGGGATCGCGCGGCACCGTTGACCCGAGGGCGCTGCGGGATGTCGCGGTCGTCAGGTATGACGCGCTGAACGAGATGTCCGGGCAGTTCTCGTTCTCCCTTGCGCTACTCGACGCCATGGGTGACGGGGTGGTCCTCAGCTCGATCAACGGCCGTGCGGAGACCCGCACCTACGCCAAGCCGGTCGTGGGCGGCGAGGGCGAGCTGGAACTGTCGCCCGAGGAGGCGCAGGCCGTCCGTACCGCGCGGCGCGGCGACGGGACCGTACCGGCCGTGCCAGCGCCCGCCAGCCCCGGCGACCGTGCGTCGCGGCGGGCCGAAGCTACGGCATGATGGGACCATGCGCTATGCCTATCTCGGGCCCGAGGGGACGTTTACAGAGGCGGCGGCGGCCGTGCTCGCCACCTCGCGGGCTCGCGCCGACGCGGAGCTCGTCCCCTGCGCCTCCGTCGGCGCCGCCCTTACCGCGGTGCGGACCGGAGCGGCCGAACGTGCGGTGGTGCCCATCGAGTCATCGGTCGAGGGCATCGTCACCGCGACGGTCGATGACCTGGCGGGCGGCGGTGACGTGCTCATCTGGGCCGAGACGCGGCTGCCCATCGAGTTCGGGCTGCTCGCGCGCGAAGGCACCACGCTGGCCGACGTGAAGACGGTCGGCGGTCACCCGCAGGCGGAGGGCCAGTGCAGGCGGTGGCTGGCGACGAACCTCCCTGGGCGCGAATGGGTGCCGCTCTCCTCCAACGCCGAGGCGGCACGGCGGGTCGGTGAGGGTGATCTGGACGCTGCGCTTGCCTCGGCCGCGGCCGCTCCCCGGTACGGCCTGACAGTGCTCGCTCCCGACGTGCACGACCGGTCGAACGCGATGACCCGGTTCGTCGAGGTGGCGCCGCCCGGCTCGCTGCCGCCGCCAACCGGGGCTGACCGGACCTCGCTCGCCGCGTTCCTCGCGGATGACCACGCGGGCGCGCTAATGGAGATCCTCACCGAGTTCGCGGTGCGCGGGATCAACCTGTCCACGATCCAGTCGCGGCCAACGGGGGACGGGCTTGGCAGCTACTTTTTCTTCATCGACTGCGAGGGGCACATCGACGATGCCCGCGTCGGCGAGGCGATGATGGGCGTCCGCCGTGTCTGCGCCGAGGTCCGGTTCCTCGGCAGCTATCCGCGCTGTGACGGAGGGCGGACACAGGTCAGGCGAGGGACATCGGATGCGGAGTTCGCCGAGGCGGCGGCCTGGCTGGCCCGGCTCAGGTACGGCCGTCCCTGACCTGGCTAAACCAGGTCAGGGAGGTAACCGTCAGCGAAAGAATCCGAGCCGAAGAGGCCGGGCAGTCAAAGGTACGGGCCCGAGCCGCGTGATGGCTGGTCCGGGTCGGGGGCGGGCATGATGCCCGGGGGAAGCGCGCGGCGCATCTGCTCGAGTTGGGCCCTGGCCGCCATCTGCTGCGCGAACAGGGTGGTCTGAATGCCGTGGAACAGGCCCTCGAGCCAGCCCACGAGCTGAGCCTGCGCGACGCGAAGCTCCGCCTCGCTCGGCGTCCCGTCCTCGAACGGGAGCGATAGCCGCTCAAGTTCCGCGATGAGCTCAGGCGCGAGCCCGTCCTCAAGCTCCTTGATGGAGTTCTGGTGGATCTCCTTCAGCCGCGCGCGGCTCTTCTCATCAAGCGGCGCGGACTTAACCTCCTCGAGCAACTGGCGGATCATCGAGCCGATCCGCATGACCTTGGCCGGCTGCTCGACCATCTCGGTGACCGAACGCTCTGCTTGCGCGTCCCCGAGGTCGTCCTGGGCGGTGCCGATGGCCATGCCGTCGGGCCCGACGACGACGACCTGATGCCTTCCCTGGTCTTCTGGGCTGTTTTCGTCGCTCATGGTTCACACGCTATCGGGTTGCCGCGGTCACTCGGTGCGCAGCACGATCTTCCCCGTGTGGCTGGACGCCGTCATGATGCGGTGCGCCTCGCCCGCCTGCCTCATGGGCAGTTCGCGGTCGATGACGGGCCGGATCACGCCCGCGTCCACGAGCGGCCACACGTTCGCGGCCACCGCCTTGACGATGCTGGCCTTCTGCTCCGCGGGCCGGGCACGCAGCGTGGTGGACATGATGGTGCCACGCTTGGACATGAGCAGGCTAAGGTCGAGTTCCGCGGTGCGGCCCTGCTGCAGCCCGATGTTCGCGATCCGCCCGTCCGGGGCGAGAGCGGCGAGGTTTCTTGCCAGGTAGCCGGCGCCGATGATGTCGAGAATCACGTCCGCACCGTGGCCGCCGGTGGCTTCCATCAGCCGCTCCGCGAAGTCGTCTTCCCGGTAGTTGATCAAGATGTCCGCGCCGAGTTCGCGGCAGGCGTCGAGCTTCTCCTGCGAGCCGGCGGTGACCGCGACAATGGCCCCGGCGTGCTTGCCGAGCTGGATCGCGGTCGTGCCGATGCCGCCGCCGCCGCCGTGGATGAGCAGCGTCTCACCGCTGGCCAGGCGGGCGCCCTGGAAGACGTTGGAGTACACGGTGCAGACCGTCTCGGGTAGGGCGGCGGCCTCGAACAGCGTCGTGCTCTGCGGAACGCGCAGCAACTGGCCCGCGGGCACCGCGACCTTCTCGGCGTAACCGCCGCCGGCCAGCAGGGCGCACACCTGCTCGCCGACACGCCAGCCGGCCACTCCCTCGCCGAGCGCCGCGATGGTGCCCGAGCACTCGAGACCTGGGTAGGCCGGCGCACCCTGGGGCGGCGGGTAGAACCCCTGGCGCTGCATCATGTCGGCCCTGTTGACGGCCGACGCAGCCACGTCGATGAGGACCTCGCCCGGCGCCGGCTGCGGGTCAGGCACCTCGATCCACTGGAGAACCTCGGGACCGCCTGGCTCGCTGATGATGACCGCGTGCATAGCTGCCTCCTTGCGCGGGAACCTCATGGACAGGGTCTGTCAATGCCACCGGGCGGGGTGCTGCGTAATGAGCTGACGATATCGCGGTGAGATCGCGGGTATCCCCTGCGGCGGCGTGCCGCTACGAGCATGGCAATGAACCGAACAGGTGGCTATTGGGGGCGGCCAATGACACCGAACGAGCATGACAATCCCGAAACGGACCACGAGCTGAAGACGACGGAAGTCTTCCCGTTCGGGCCCGGCGGTGCCGGGCGCGACGAACGGGATCCCGGCGCCACGCTGCCCGACGTGCCGGTGATGGAGCAGTTGCCGAACTCCGACGCGCTGCCCGACCCCGAGTTTCCGGAGATGCCCGCACCGGCGCGAGACTACGCGAGCGGCGTACTCGACTTTCCCCCGTACCCCGAGCCGACCGACGGGCCCCGCGCGCCTGCCTGGCCGAGGCCGCCGGAAACCTGGCCCCACGAGCCCGTCCGGCCCCACGAGCCCGTCCGGCCGGCCGAGCCTGGCGAGCCCGCCGAGGCTGTCGAGCCTGCCGAGCACCGGCCGGCCGGCCGCCCGTGCTGGTCGCCGCACCCGTACACGGCGCCGCGGGAACCGGATCAGGCGCCTCCGCTGCACGGCCCCTCGGTGCCGTGGTCTGCGGTCCGCGCGGCGGCGGACCACGAGGCGCCCGGCCAGCCGCTCACCGCGCCGCCCCCGCTTGATACGAACGGCACCAGGACGCCGCCAGATGGCCTCGAACGGCCGAACTCGGAGGCACTCAGCTCCGACCTGCTGCTTCAGGGCAGGCGGCCACGGCCGGACAGCGGCTGGCGGCAGACGGTGTACCGCGCGAGCGGCGGCCTGATCCGCGTCGGCGAATCGTCGGCCGGCCTGCGGCGGCGCGAACTGACCGGCCGCGTCAAGACCCCGATCGCAGGCGGTCATCACCGGGTGGCCGTGCTCAGCCTCAAGGGCGGGGTGGGCAAGACCACGGCGACCGTCGCCCTCGGCGCCACCCTGGCGTCGCTGCGCGGTGACCGGGTGATTGCGGTGGACGGGAACCCCGACAGGGGCACCCTGTCGGACAAGGTCCGGCTCGAAACCACGGCCACCATCCGCGACCTGCTCAATGAGCGCGCGATGATCGGCAGGTACGCCGACGTCCGCAAGTTCACGTCCCAGGCACCGAGCAGGCTCGAGATCCTCGCGTCCGACCGCGACCCGGGGGTCTCGGTGGCGTTCAGCGCCGACGACTACCGTGCGGTGGTCGGCGTGCTCGAGCACTACTACTCGATCTGCATCACCGACTGCGGTACCGGCCTGCTGCATTCGGCCATGTCGGGGATACTCGAACTCGCTGACCAGATCGTTCTCGTCAGCTCCCCGTCGGTGGACGGCGCGCGCAGCGCGAGCGCGACGCTCGACTGGCTGGAGGCGCACGACTACGGCGACCTGGTGCGCAACGGGGTCGTCGTGCTGTCCGCGATCCGGCGCAACAGCAGGTCAACCGTCGACCTGGACCGCCTGGAACAGCACTTCGCCGCCCGCTGCCGCGCGGTCGTGCGCATCCCGTACGACCCGCATCTCGAGGAGGGGGCAGAGGTGGAACTCGAGTACCTCAGCGCCGAGACCGCCGACGCCTACCTGACCCTCGCCGCCCTGGTAGCCGACGGCTTCGCCCGGCCCGGCCGTTCGATCGCGAATGCCGCGTCAAGCTCGCCGCTCGCGTAAGGTTATGCACACAGGAGGGCTCGCCTAGTGGCCGATGGCGGTTGTCTTGAAAACAACTAGGTCGGGAGACCGACCTCGTGGGTTCGAATCCCACGCCCTCCGCTCGGCACTCCCTGTTCGGTTGGCTTCGCCAACCTTCCCACGGCTCGCGGAGGATATCTTCCGGGGGGACGACCCCCCGGAACCCCCCGATGCCGGCTTGCGCCGGCAAGAGCTGCGGACGATTCCACTTCTGGTGCCGCCTTGTTAAGTCGGGCTTTCGCCCGGCAAGCCTGCGCGGGATGCCGCCGGATTGTTGGTTCAGGTCCTATCCAGAACCTTTAAGATCTCCCAAAGTTATCGATATTCATCGTTTCCTATCCGTTATCAACAAAGCGATAACTAATCGTTGGGTAGCGCCGTCTTAAATGTCGTAAGTCTCACGGGATGACTGACTGACGGAGGAGTAGGACATGGCGCGCAAGATGCTGAAGGTTGTCGCGGGGGCGGCGGCGCTGCTGAGCCTGGGCGCGGGAGTGGCGAACGCGGCGACCACATCGGCGACGGCGTCGGGCTGGCAATCGGTCGGCCGTAGCGGAGTCGGCGGTGAGGTCACGGCGGTCACTTCGGTCATGTACTCGGGCGGGAAGGTCGCGGAGTTCGCGTTCGCCTTCCACGGCACTAAGCCGTCGATGTACACCCGCAGCGGCAACGGGTCATGGGCCTTCGACACCATCAACGTCGCGAAGACCGGCGAGCGGATCGTGTCGGCCAAGGCAATCGCGCCCAACGAGGTGCTGGCGGCCACCAGCCTGGGCCGGGTGCTGAAGAGGACCGGCCAAACGTGGACGGTCCTTGGGGCATTCGGCGCGGAGATCGGCAGCGCGTCCTTCCTCTCGGCGAGCAACGTCTGGGTGTTCGGCACCTCCGCGAAGGGCGGCGGGAACCTGGGCGTGTGGCACTTCAACGGGAAGGCCTGGACCCGGGTGGCGAAGGGCTACGCCAACGGCAGCGCGCAGTCGTCCAAGAGCGTGTGGGCGGCCTCGGGCACGACGCTTGAGCACTGGAATGGCGCGAAGTGGACGGCCACGAGCGTCGCCGGGTTCCTGTCGACCAGGAACGCGACCGTGAGCACGATCTTCACCGGCGGCTGCGGCGGCTGTGCCCCGTTCGCCATTGTCTCCGAGCACGCGAAGCCCGCCGGCGGCGGTGGCCCGGTCGTGGTCCTGGAGTACAACGGCCATGCCTGGGTGAAGGTCGCTACCTACGCTTCGGGCAGCGCGGTTCCCGGTGCGGCCGCGGCCGACGGTGCCGCGGGCCTGTGGTTCCCGGTCAGCGAGGGCGCTGGCAAGCCCGCGCGGCTGCTGCACTACGGCAACGCCCACCGCACGCTCACCGTGGCGACGCTCCCCGGCCTCACCACTGACCCGGCAGGCAGCGCGATCAGCAGCATCGCCCAGATTGGCGCATCCACCAGGGAATTGGCCGGAGGCGACGCGGTCGGTGCGAGGGGCAACCTCATCGCGAAGATCTACTACCTCAGCTAGCTCAAGCGCGCAAACAGCGTGAGCGGCACGGCCGGCCCGCCCGGGTTCCGGGCAGGCCGGCCGTTCGCGCACTACAGTGAGGCACCTGAGGTTGCCGGCGGGTGCGGAGGACGGATGGGCCACGGAAAGATCGGTCCCTACCCGCTCAATCGCGTAGCGCTCGGCGACTGCGCCGAGCTCGGCGCCGTCCTGCCCGACGAGAGCATCGACGTGCTCGTCACCTCGCCGCCCTACTGGGGACAGCGGATGTCCGGCGGCATGGGCGTGGAGGAAGACCCGCGAGAGTACGTCAGGCGGCTGGTGCAGATATTCCGGGTCTTCCTGCCGAAGCTGAAGGAGGACGGCCTCGTCTGGATCAACATCGGCGACGCGTACAACACGCCGGTCAACTGGCGCCCAGGCGATCACGGCTATAGCTCGCTCGGGCCGGACCAGGCGGGACTCGTCGCGAACAACTCGGCGTACATCAAGCCGCGGGCCAAGCGGAAGGCCTACCTCCGGCGGGCCGACGCACCGTGGCTGACCTACGGCAACCTGCTCGCGTTGCCCTACCGGATGGTCATCGGCATGTGCGACGACGGCTGGCTCTTCCGCGGCGAGGTCATCTGGCGGAAGAAGAATCCCATGCCAGAGGGGCGCTGCCGCCGGCCGCACCGGGCGCATGAGCCTGTGTATCTCTTCACCCGGTCGGAAAAGCACGCCTTCCTTACCGACCCGCCGGTGAAAAGCGTCTGGGAATTCTCGAACGAGCGGATAGCGGGCCCGGCCCATTATTCGCGATTCCCGCTTGAGCTGCCGCGACGGTGCGTCTCCGCGCTTGGCCGCTGCGGTGCGGACGTAGTGGTGCTCGACCCGTTCTCCGGCAGCGGCACGTCCGGGCTGGCGGCGCTGTCCCTTGGCTGCTCGTACGTGGGTTTCGAGATCGATCCGGAACAGGTTGCCGCCTCTAACGCCAGGCTGGAGGCCGCAGACGCCGGCGGACCAAGTTGAGTCGGCTGCCCGAGCCCACCGGCCCCGGCGTGGCGGTGGGCATTGTGACCTGATCCGAGTAGCAGGAGGCTATTATCCAGGCTAGGTAGATTATGGGCGTTCTGGAGGAGGCGTAGGGGGCCATGTCGCGACGGACGATGATCCTCTTCGCCTGGCTTATCATCGGCGCGGCCGCCGCCGGGCAGCGCGGCTATTTCACCAACATGCCCGCTACCTGCAGCGCGGGCGCGACGATCGCGGCGACCATGGTGACCGGCCCGCTCAACTACCTCGGCGTGAATCCGCAGATCACCTGCAACTGGCCGGTGCCCTCCACGTCCTGACCCCGCCGTCAACTACGACAGCGTGTAGGAGCGAGGTAGGCTTCCATCCATGGATGAGCTGCCGCCGTTTAACTGGAGCGAAGCCGCCACAAACTGGCAATTCGCCCCGGTCGTGACCGCGTTCACCGCGGTTGTCGCGGTGGCGTACCTGTGGGGCGTGCTCCGCGTGCGGCGCCGCCACCCGCGCCGTCCGTGGCCGCTGCGCCGGACCATCCCGTTCCTGCTCGGCCTGCTCGTCATCAACGCGGCGACGCAGAGCGGGATCGGCACGTACGACGACACCCTGTTCTGGGATCACATGATCCAGCACCTGATGCTGCTCATGATCGCGCCGCCGCTGCTCGTCGCGGGCCAGCCCGTGACGCTGCTGCTGCACGCCAGCAGGAATCCGCTGCACACCGGTGTCAAGAGGATCGTCAGGTCGCGCCCGGTGGCCTGGCTCACTTGGCCCGGTTTTGTCGTTGCGGCCTACGCGGCGACGGTCGTCGGCACCCACCTGACCGGCTTTATGAACCTGGTTACCGGGTATGACGCGGTCCACGAGGCCGAGCACGTGCTCTACCTGGTCGTCGGGTACCTGTACTTCCTGCCGCTGATCGGCAGGGAACCTATCAAGTGGAAGGTGTCGTATCCGCTGCGGCTCTTCCTGCTGTTCATCGCGATGCCGGTGGACGCGTTCACGGGAGTCGTACTCGGCTCCTACCAGACCGATCCGTTCGTCCCGATGGAGCCGCGGACCTGGGGTCCCTCCCCGGTCAGCGACCTGCACGAGGGGGGTGCCGTCATGTGGATCGGCGGCGCGGCCATCATGTTCGTGGTGATCATGGTGACCTTCTTCCAGTGGACTAGGGAGACCCGGTCTTCGGCGGCCATGGGCTGGCTGGAGGCGGCGCGCCGGGTAAGCATGGCCGAACGGATCGCGGAGTCCAGCCCGGCCGGGCCAGCCGGTGACCCGGCCCGGAATGGCACCCAAGGTGCCTCCCCGCGGCTGACTGACGTCGATGAAGACGACGATCAGCTCGCGGCTTACAACGCCTATCTCACCAGGATCAACAGTCATGGCAGTGACGGCGGCAGCGTCGGCTAAGCCTTGAGTGTGATCTAGATCACATATAACGCCTGGCAACGGTGATGATCGCGTGAGGCCATCCATCATGGCTGTTTCTACAGTGAAAAGTGAGTCCGTGCAGCTTAGCCCGCACATGGACCGCCATGCGGTTGACTGTCATGCCGGGGGTGCAGGATGAAAGGCAAACAGCGTTGACCGTCAACATCAGCAAGGCTGACCAACAGTACGTGGACGATGCCCTCACCATCGAGGACGAGTATGAGTCCGAGCTCGCGGCCGTGCAGGTGGAGCTGACCCGGTTCGAGGTGGCGCCGCAGGAGTACGCCGCCCGCCGTGCCGAGATCGCCGCACGCGCCTACTTCAAGCTTGCCGAGGCCCACAAGAGGTTCCTGGGCCGGAACAACTGACAGGCGGCCGCGACACGCCGGTAGCGCTCTCTACGGAAATCTACGGATCGTGCTAGATGGCGTCATAGAGTCCGATCGTGGACCCCGTACGGAATCCCTATGCGCCAGGAGCCGGGCAGCGGCCGCCGGAACTCGCCGGGCGCGACCGCGAGATCAGCCAGTTCGAGGTAGTTCTCGAGCGAGTAGCCCGGGCCAGGCCAGAACGGTCCATGGTGCTCACCGGCCTGCGCGGCGTGGGCAAGACCGTTCTGCTCAACACGTTCCGGTCGATGGCACTACAGCGGCTGTGGGGAACGGGCAAGCTCGAGGCGCGGCCCGACCAGTCCATCCGGCGCCCGGTCGCGAGCGCGCTGCACATGGCGGTACGCGAACTCGCGCCCAGGCACCGCGCGCCGGAGCGTATCGACGACTTCCTCGGCGTGCTCAAGGCGTTCGCGCTCCGCGACCCGAAGGCACCCAAGGGATCCACCGTTAGCGCCCAGTTCGGCATCGACGTGCCCGCCGCCCGCGGGCGGGCCGACTCAGGCGATCTCGAGGTCGACCTGACGGAACTGTTCACCGACGCCGCCTCGGTCGCCGCCGACCTCGGCGTGGGCATCGCGCTGTTCGTCGACGAGATGCAGGACATCCCGGCCACGGACGTGTCCGCCCTCTGCGCCGCCTGTCACGAGCTCTCCCAGGTCGGCGGGCCGCTCATCGTGGTGGGCGCGGGCCTGCCGCACCTGCCCTCGGTGCTGTCGGCGAGCAAGAGTTATTCAGAACGGTTGTTTCGCTACGCCAGAATCGACCGGCTCGACCGCGAGGCGGCGGACCAGGCGCTCATCGCACCCGCCGAGCGCGAGGATGTGCTCTTCAAGCAGGACGCGCTCGACGCGCTGTACCGGGCCGCCGACGGTTACCCGTACTTCGTGCAGGCCTATGGCAAGGTGACCTGGGACGTGGCTGCGGCCAGCCCCATTAGCGGTGCCGACGTGGCCGTGGCGGCGCCCGAGGCGGAAGGGGAGCTCGCCGTCGGGTTCTTCGGGTCGCGCTACGAGCGCGCGACGCCAGCGGAGCGCGAGTACATGCGCGCCATGGCGGCGATCGGCGATGAGCCGGTGGCCACCTCAAGCGTGGCGGAAGAGCTCGCGAGGCGGCCGTCGAGCCTCTCCCCGGCGCGGGACGGCCTGATCAAGAAGGGCCTGATCTACAGCTCGGAGCGGGGCCTGATCGCGTTCACCGTCCCGCACTTCGGCAAGTTCCTTAGGTCCCAGCCGGTGTAGCCGCAGCGAATTATCGAGGCTATTCGACTGTATTGGGTTTTTCTTATACGGGGTTAGACGCCTGTAGCGAATCCGCCGTGGGCGCGTGCCACACCTCGGCGACGCCCGGGGCGACGTCCAGCGTTCCGACGCGGACCGGAGCCCGCCGGCCGGCCAGGTAGACGGCGAAAACCATCTCCACGCGCCTGCTGCCGAGGACGCCGGGGAAAACAAGGAAACGCCAGCACCCCTCCCGCCACACGTCGACCGGCCGATCGGTGACGAGGTACCGCCGGTACCTTCGCCACGGCGCGCTCGCCTCGAGTGTGGAGAACGTACGGGCGAGGGGAACCTCGCGCAGCTCGCACGGATCGGCGTGGCTCATCCTGGTCAGGATCTCGCCCACCTCGGGTGACAGCACGGCGAGCACGGCGAGCTCGGCCGCGACGACCGCGAGCGTCAGCCCGGCCTGCCCGGCCGAGCCAGGCATCCGCAACGGCGGCACGCCGATCGAGGACAGCGCGGCCAGGCACAGCACGGCCGTCCGTGCGATCGTCCGCAGGCTCACGGGGGTGTGGCTCAGTTCGCCGAAGCAGCCGCAGCCGGCCTCCGGCCGGCGGTCGCGCAGCTCGTGCAGCGCGCCCACCGCCGTGATGAACAGCAGCGCCGTCGCGGCGCGAACGGCGAGTGCGGGCACTCCCGTGCCGATGCGGCCGGCGGTGAGCAGCAAGCCCACGCCGAGCGCGAGTTCTGCCGTGCACAGGCCGAGGGCGGCCGTTCGGCGCAGCCGGACTGGGAAGATCACGGTCGGCCCCGTCTCCGCCTCGAGGGAGCGAGCGCGTATCGCCTGTGCCGCCTTGGCAGCACTGCCGCAGACAAGCAGCGCGGCGAGGATCGGAATCTGCACCTCACGTACGACGTCAAGGATGTCTGCCCCGCTCACAGGTACCCCAGTGTCGCGTTGAAGCAGCCGTTCTCTAGGTTGCCGCCGAGTTCGGCGAAGGCCACCATGGTCAGGTCGGCCACCCGTCCCTTTGGTGACGTACCGCATTGCACGCAGCGGTCGCAGAACTGCCTGGCCATGGCCCCATCGCTGGTGACGGGGAGCACGGCTCCCCGGTCGGCGCACTCGTTGCGGACCCGGACGGCGCTGCCAAGCGACAGGAACGGCAGCCGGGCGCATCCGGTGCCGCCGCGTGCGGGTCGGTCGCCTGTCTCCGGGTCGAGTGCGGGGTAACCGAGGCCAAGCAGGTCGTCCGGCTCGTCGTCCGGCTCGTGCCAGACGGCCGATCCGCTGACCGGGACAGGGACAGGGACGGAACCGCTGACGAGCGGCGGCGCGGGCAAGTGACCTGCGTGGTAGGTGGGCTGTGCGGTGGCGGGTGCCACCGCGAGCAGGTAGTCGGAGTGCCTGGTGCCGATGACGTCGATCAGGTAGCCGGGGGTGAGCCTGGGGAACCGCACCTGGATCTGCCGCTGCGCCGCCGTGGCTATCACGACCCGCCGCGGCTGCCGGTCGTGGCGCCCGCCGTCGACCAGGATCTCGCGCGCGTCCACCGCGACGATCGTGCCGGTGACCCGGCCGATCCTGGCCCAGATGCGCTCGGCGAGGCGCGGAGTCCGCGAGTACGCGCCAGCGGACCGGTGCCTGACGATGACAGGATCGCCGGGGCGCAGCACGGACAGTGCGGCGCGCGCACCGAGCCAGGTGACGGTGGTGGGAGAGACTGTCACCGCTTCAGTCCCATGACGCCCCTCGAGCACCATGGTGTCGTCGTTTACCTTCGCAATGACTCCGGTGAGCACGGAGGCGGCTCGGGCCGGGCGCTGTGTCCAGTGACGATGATCATCGGTCTCGAAGACCGCGGCCCGCAGCAGGGCGCGCCGGGCGTACCAGGCTGAAGTGCCGTATTCGGTCAGGTCTTCCCAACTCGCGTTAATGGGTGCCATATGACGCACTTGCCTGACGTGCGATTGCGGCCGTCGCCATGCCATGTCCGACCATCCCCATATTGGCATGGACGCGTCAAGCGATTCGGCGATTTCGGTCCGCTATGCCCCAGCGATATGTCGGTTATGCGGCATTGATTCATGCATTCGTTTGCCGTCGCTGCCCCGCACTTCTCGGGGGGAGTGAGTGGTGACCCGCCTTGGCCGAGGGCGTATCGTAGCCGAGTACTTACTCTAAGTAGCACCGGCTGGAGCATAGGGCACGCATGAGCGTCGGGGACCGCGTCGCGTTTGGCGAGTACGTACGTGATCGCAGTCACGCGCTCCTCCGGTCCGCCCAGGCGCTCACCGGCAATCGCGCCGACGCCGAGGACCTTGTCCAGGCCACCCTGGTCAAGGCCTATCAATCCTGGGACCGGATCGACGATGCCGCCGCGCTCGACACCTATGTCCGCCGGGTGATGGTGAACACGCACATTTCCGGCTGGCGTCGGCGCCGGGTCGACGAGTACCCGACCGACGAGATCCCCGATGCCCCCAGTGCCGGGGACGCCACCAGGGACAGCGACCTGCGCGATGTCGTACAGCGGGCGCTCGACCGGCTGCCGCGCCAGATGCGCGCCGCCGTCATGCTCCGGTTCTACGACGACATGACGGAGCCCGAGGTGGCCGCGGCGCTCGGCGTATCGGTGGGGACGGTCAAGTCCACCGTGGCCCGGGCGGTGGCCAAGCTCAGGAAGGACGCCGAGCTCGGGGACGGCGACCAGCCGGGTCTGCAGGATCCGTCGTTAGATCCCTACCCCGCGGGGGGTGTAAATGCGACATTGGTCCGTGGCAATATCCCTGTAATAAGGCACCTGGCGCGGCCACGGTCTAGCTAGCCCGGGTACTCGACGAGGAGATGCGGGGAACGCCGTATGGACAGCACGATGATGGATTTCCCGCTGACGATCACGACGGTCATGCGGTATGGCACCACGGTGTTCGGCGGTAAGGAGGTCGTCACCTGTGCGGGCGACCAGCCGGCCAGGCGGCGGAGCTACGCGGCCGTCGGCGAGCGGGCGGCCCGGCTGGCCGGCGCCCTGCGATCGCTCGGAGTGGACGCTGATCAGCGGGTCGGGACGTTCATGTGGAACAACGCCGAGCATCTCGAGGCCTACCTGGCGATCCCGTCGATGGGTGCCGTGCTGCACACGCTTAACCTGCGCCTGTCCGCCGACCAGGTTGGCTACATCGCCACCCACGCCGGCGACCACGCGGTGATCGTGGACGCGTCGCTGATCCCGCTGTTCGCCCCGGTGCTACCGCTGGCGCAGACCATCAGGCACGTGATCGTCTCCGGCCCCGCCGATGACGAGGCGCTCGCCCAGCTGGCCGGTCCCGGCCGCGAGGTGCACTCCTATGAGGACCTGCTTGCCGCCGCGCCCGCCGTCTTCGACTGGCCGCAGCTCGACGAGCGGTCCGCGGCCGCCATGTGCTACACGAGCGGGACGACCGGGCTGCCGAAGGGCGTGGCGTACAGCCACCGCTCCTCGTATCTGCATTCCATGGCGGCGTGCACCATGAACGGGCTGCGCGTCGGCGAGCATGACCGGATCATGCCGATCGTTCCGCAGTTCCACGCGAACGCCTGGGGACTGCCGTATGCCGCGATGATGTCCGGCGCCAACCTTGTCATGCCAGACCGGTTCATGATCCCTGACGCGATCGTCAAGCTCATCGAGACGGAGCGGGCCACCGTGGGCGCCGGGGTGCCGACGATCTGGCAGGGCGTGCTCGCCCACCTGCGCGCCAACGGCGGGGATATCTCCTCGCTGCGCACCCTGGTCTGCGGCGGCTCGGCGTTGCCGGAGGCGGTGATGCGCGCGTACGCCAGCGAGTACGGCGTCGTCATGACGCACGCCTGGGGCATGACCGAGCTGTCACCCCTGGGCTCGATCGCCCGCGAGCCCGTCGGCGTCACGGGCGAGGAGGTCTGGCCGTACCGTGCGTCTCAGGGGCGGCTGGTCTGCGGAGTGGAGGGCCGGCTCACCGGGGACGACGGCGAGGTGGTGCCTTCGGACGGCAAGGCCGTCGGCGAGCTCGAGACTCGCGGTCCGTGGATCACCGCGTCGTACTACAAGGACCCCGCGCCGGAGAAGTTCCACGACGGCTGGCTGCGCACCGGCGACGTCGGCAGCCTGGACCCAGAGGGCTTCGTCCGGCTCACCGACCGGGCCAAGGACGTGATCAAGTCGGGCGGCGAGTGGATCTCGTCGATGGAACTCGAGAACCTGCTCATGGCGCACCCGGACGTGGCGGAGGCCGCCGTGATCGGCGTGCCCGACGAGAAGTGGGGCGAGCGCCCGCTGGCCGCCGTTGTGCTCCGTCCGGGCGCGAGCCAGGTGTCACCCGATGAGCTGCGCGCCTATCTTGGCGAGCGGATTCCCCGCTGGCAACTCCCCGAGCGCTGGTCCTTCATCGATGAGGTGCCGAAGACCTCGGTCGGCAAGTTCCAGAAGACCTCGCTGCGCGACCGCTACGCCGCGGGCTCGCTCGACGTGACCACCCTCGGTCCCGTTCCGCACTGAGCCACGGTCGCCGCGGGCGCCCCGGACTCGGCACTCGCTTTGCCGAGTCCGGCCAGCCTCCGGTACGCTGATCGACACCGCGACCTTCTGGCTCCGGCCGGGTGTCTGCGGATGGAGGATTCGCCTAGTCAGGTCTATGGCGCCGCACTGCTAATGCGGTTTGGGAGTGATCCCATCCGGGGTTCAAATCCCCGATCCTCCGCCCCTAGCTCCACCCAGGTGATGTCGCAAGACGTCGGAATGACCCTGAACCCCTATCGGGTTCGGGGTCGTTTTGGTTTGGGGGCCGGGTGGGCGGCGTTTGGGACGGACTGAAGACGATGCCGCTGAGCGGTGGCCCCGCCGACGTGGTGGCCGGCGTTCGCGTGGTGGCTCGCCCTGTCCTGAGAATCCGGCGCTGAGACGAGGAAGCCGCACCCGTTCGGGATGGTAGATCTTGAGTATCCCGAACGAGTGCGGCTGACCCTGGCCCCGAACTATGGCAGGTAGCGGACGATCCCGCCGACGGCGGCGTTCCCTGGTACCGCAATGGGCACGCAGTTGCTTGTCGACTCCACCCACACCGAGCCGTCCGACGTCGCCGCGGTCGAGCCCGCGACCGTCAGCTGGCCGCAGCCGCCGGGCAGCGTGAACGAGTAGCCCTTCACCTTGTTACCCGCGGTGAGCTTGAGGAAGTACTGGCCGGTCTTGGAGACGGTGCCGTCGTTGAGGGTCCACACGTCGCCCTTGGGGTCCATCGCTGGCCCGTAGGTGTTGCTGATCGCCGCGGTCTTGCCTGGCTCGACGGCCACCTTCTTGTACTTGCCACTCGTGGAGACCGTCAGGTAGCAGGTCTGCGAGCCGCAGCCGGCGATCTCGACCAGGCGGCCAGAGCCGTTCCCCGCCACTCTCTGCGCGGCGAAGCCCTTCGGTGAGGCGAAGAAGGCCTGCTTGCCCGCCGCGGTGAAGCGCACCAGCCCGGTGGCCTGGCCGGCCTTGTTGCGGCCGACCGCCCACATCGAGCCGCCCACCCCGGCGGCGAAGGCGCCGATGGACGTCTCGCCCTTGAGGGTGAACTCCTTGATCGAGCCCCCCGTGGTGACGCGGAGCAGCTTGGGGATGGCGCTGCTTGTCGTGGTTCCGCAACTCGCCCAGACTGAGCCGTCGCTGGCGCTCGTCAGGCCGCCGGGGACCGCGCAGGTCTTCGGCACCGCGAAGGTCTTGGTTGTGCTCGGGCCCGGGGTGTAGCGGACAAGGACGTAGGACTGAGCGCCCTTGACCGTGGTCGCGGTGGCGATCAGCCACGCGTTCTTGCCGCCGTCGAACGCGGGCGCCCCGTTCGAGTACGAGAACAGGGTGGGCGCGTTCTTGCTGCCAACGTAGGGCAACAGCGGCCCGTAGTAAGAAACGCTGCCCGTTGACGGGTTCACCGCGTCGAGGGCCTGGGAACCCTTGGGGTTCCCCTGCCACTGCGGCGGCATGAACGCGGTCAGCCAGATCCGCCCGTCGGGACCGCGGACCGCCCCCTGCTGTGACCCGTACGTTGGGTAGAAGTGGAGGCCGGCCTTGGCCGCGGCGGCGCCGGCCGAACCAGCGGCGGCGGACACCGTCCCAATCGCCACAAGTGCCGCTCCCGCGAGCGCGGCCAGCCCGCGCCGGGACCTCACCCGTCGCGCGAGGCGCGCAGACCGTGGATGCAAGGAAACATAATTCAACGCTTCTCACCAACTAGAGCCTAGAATTGACACAATGCGCCAGTCATTATTGCATCCGGCCAATCGAGTTGTCAGCCTGCTCAGTGATAATTCTGGGACGGCCCCCGTGACGGCCCCGGGCCCGGCCGCCCTGCACCGCCGATTACGCTAAGCCGTGACAAGGCCACGCTGAATTAATGGCGAATTAGCAGGCTTACCAGATCGGCAGCCCGCAACGTCGCCTCGAAATTCAAATTTGCTGTGACCTCACCCAGATTGTAATAACGATTTGGCGGCCCGCCTCTACCGCTCGATGGCCCAGACCCTCTACTGTTGAGACGTACCGCTCGCGTCAGTGGTTCACGTGCGTGACCCGGCAGTTCCGCCCCGCTCTGCCTCCGTGGACATCGACGCAGGCCAGTCGGCCAATGGTAGGCAGGTAGCCAATTCGCCATCTAGTAAGACGCGCGAACCGCCCAGTCGGTTTACCTCCTTTCCAAGAAACTTTATTAAGTCTTGGTTTCGAATCTAACAAATTGGTCAGATGCCTGAATCTTCCGCTACCGCCCTTGCCTGCAAGCCTAGTTGGCGGTTAACTTCAGGTTGCCACATTCAGTGGCATTGCGGAGAGTCACCAGAGACTACTTATAGGTAGATGTCGGCCTTGACCGGCATTCTTTGCCGTCTTCCGGGGCCCAGAGGGGGAGCGGGGTAATGCTTGCTGTTGCAGTGCTCGTTGTGTCGATCGTGCTTTTCGCCATGGCGTTCGCGACGCTGTGGTGGATGATGCACGCTTGGCGGACACCCGAGACGCTCGCATCGACCAGCTTCGCTAAGCCCGTCGGGGAGACCGGGCTTTCTTTCACGCTGCTGCTGCCCATCAGGCACGAGCGGCAGGACGTGGTTGAGAACACCGTGCAGAAGATGCTCGAGTCCAGCCACGACAAGTTCGAAATCGTGATCATCACCGGTGCGGACGACCCGGAGACCACGGGGATCGCCGAGCGGCTCGCCACCATCGACCCGGACCGGATCACCACCGTGATCGACCCGGCGCCGCGGAACAAGTCGACCGGCCTCAACTCGGCGCTGCTCTCCGGCAAGTGCCATGGTGACGTCATCGGGGTCTTCGATGCCGAGGACGTGGTCCACCCCGACCTGCTGACGCACGTGGACCACGCGTTCCGCTCGGAAAACGCGGACGTGGTCCAGGGCGGCGTTCAGCTGCTCAACTTCTACTCGAGCTGGTACAGCCTGCGGAACTGCCTGGAGTACTTCTTCTGGTTCCGCAGCAGGCTGCACCTGCAGGCGGAGAAGGGCTTCATCACCCTCGGCGGCAACACGGTCTTCGTTAAGCGGGAGCTGCTCGAGCCCAAGCGCGGCTCCAGCGAGCAGTGGGGCTGGGACGAGACGTGCCTCGCCGAGGACTGCGAACTCGGCGTCCGGCTGTCGAGCGCGGGCAAGAAGGTCGTCGTCGCCTACTCGCCCGAGATGGTCACCCGCGAGGAGACGCCGGACACCATCACCAGCTTCGTCAAGCAGCGGACCCGGTGGAACCAGGGCTTCCTGCAGGTGTACCGCAAGGGGACCTGGAAGAGGCTGCCGACGAACCGGCAGCGGTGGCTCGCCAGGTTCACCCTGTCCACCCCCTTCTATCAGGCGGCGTCCGGCCTCGCCGTCCCCATTGGCATCGCCATCGGCGTCTTCGTCAAGGTCCCGATGGTGATCGCGATGATCTCCTGGATGCCCGCGATTCCCGCATTCCTCGTCCTGGCCTTCGAGGTGGCGGCGCTGCGCGACTTCGGCAAGGAGTACTTCGGCAAGGACCGTGCTGACCAGACGCACCGGGTGCGGGGCATCCACTACCTGAAGCTCATCGTCAGCATGCCGTTCTTCCAGATCCTGCTGATGTTCGCGGCGTTGCGCGCCGTCTGGCGCGAGCTGCGCGGTCGGACGAACTGGGAGCTGACCGAGCACGTCGGCGCTCACCTGAACGTCGCCGCGTCGACGTCCGCCACCACATCCGTCTGACTCCCTCACGAGGACTAGCAGGAGCCTTCCGTGACTGTGCTTGACCGCCCGGTAGAGCGGGCCCCGATAGATAGGGCCAAGGACTGGCGATTCCTTGGCCGCTCCGCGGACTTCTGGCTCTGCGCCACGCTGACGCTCATCGTGCTGCTCGTCCAGGGCTGGAACATCGCCGGGTACCCGACGGTGTTCGACGACGAGGGCACCTACCTGGCGCAGGCCTGGGCGATCGACCACGGGGTCGGCATGGCGCCGTACACGTACTGGTTCGACCACCCGCCGCTTGGCTGGATCCAGCTGTCCGCGCTTGCCTGGATTCCGTCGCTGATTTTCCACGCTCCCGGGCAGCTCGTGGTGGCGTACAGCCGGATCATCATGCTGCCGTTCACCGCGGCGTCCTCGATCCTCGTCTACGTGCTCGCCCGCCGGATGAAGCTGCCGCGCTGGTCGGCGGCGCTCGCGGTCGCGCTGTTCGGGCTCTGCCCGCTGTCGGTGACACTGCAGCGCGAGATCTTCCTGGACAACGTCGCGGTCACCTGGATACTCGCGGCCTTCGTGCTCGCCTACTCGCCGCGCAAGCACCTGTGGCACCACGTCGCCTCCGGGCTCTGCGCCGCGGTCGCGGTGCTGTCGAAGGAGACCATGCTCCTGGTGGTCCCGGCGCTGGTCGTGGCGCTCTGGCAGAACGTGCACAAGGACACGAGGAAGTACTCCTTCGTCGGCTTCATCGGCGCGTTCATCCTGGTCGGCGTCCAGTACCCGCTGTACGCGACGCTCAAGGGCGAGCTCTACGCCAGCGGCGGCCGGGTGTCCCTCTGGTCCGGCCTGAAGTACCAGCTCACCCGGCCGGGCTCGGGATCGGTGTTCCACGGCGGTGCTCACCCGAGCAATGCCTACTCAGTTCTGCACAACTGGCTGTTCTACGATCCGGTCCTGATCGTGGTCGGCGCCCTGGCCGTCCTGCTCTGCCTGGCGTTCTACGACACGCGCCCGGTGGCGATCGCGGGCGTGATCCTGGTGCTCACGGTGCTGCGGCCCAGCGGCTACCTGCCGTCCATGTACGTCATCGGCATGCTGCCGTTCTTCGCACTCGGCATCGCCGGCCTGTCCTACCGGCTGGTGACGTTCATCCTCACCTACCGGGCGAATCCGGTGTTCTGGCAGCAGATAACCCGGCTCGGCGTGGTTGCGGTGATTGTCTTTGCCGCCGCGTTCTCCGTGGTGCCGCGCTGGTACTCCCACGACAGCGACGCCGACAGCCAGAACATCAACAAGGGGTACCAGCTAGCGGTCGAGTGGATCGACTCGCACATACCGCATCCGGGCAACGCCCGGATCGTGGTCGACGACACCATCTGGCTCGACATGGTCAAGGACGGCTTCAAGCCGGGGCGGCGCGACATCTACTTCTTCAAGCTCGACGTCGACCCGGACGTCATGCTGAACCTGCCGGGCAAGTTCGGGAACGGGTGGAAGGGCGTCCAGTACGTGATCCAGACGCCGTACATGACCGAGAACCCGAGCTACTCGACCACGCTGCTGCTGGACCACTCCAAGGTGCTGTGGAAGTACGGCAGCGGCGACCGCTTCAGTACTATCTTCGTCCTTAAGGTCACGCCCCAACACGTAAGGCCGAACTATCCGTGACCGCATCAGTCACCGGGGTCGAATCGGTTGACGGCCAGGTTCCGCCGAGCGGACCTCTCGTCTCGCTGGTCATCCCGACCTTCAACGAGGCGGCGAATATCGCCGAGCTGCTGGCCCGGCTGACGGGCGCGATTCCCGCGCAGGTGCCCGCCGAGGTCATCTTTGTCGACGACAGCACCGACGACACGCCCGCGGTCATCGCGGAGGCCGCCAGGTTCTGCAGGCTCGCGGTTTCTGTGCTGCACCGCGACGTGCCGGCTGGCGGGCTCGGCGGCGCGGTCACCATGGGCCTGCGCGCGGCGACCGCGCCGTGGATCGTGGTAATGGACGCCGACCTGCAGCACCCGCCTGCGACTGTCCCCGCGCTCGTCTCGGCGGGCCAGCGGGCGGGGGCGGACCTCGTCGTCGCCACCAGGTACGCGGGCGGCGGCAGCCGCGCCGGACTTGACGGCGTGTTCAGGCGGTTCGCGTCCGGCGGGACCACGTTCCTCGCCAAGACGGTGTTCCTGCGTCACCTGCACGGCGTCAGCGACCCGATGAGCGGGTTCTTCGCGGTTCGCGCCGCCGCGCTCGACACCACCGTGCTCCGTCCGCTTGGTTACAAGATCCTGCTCGAGCTAATCGTGCGCTGCAGGATTCGCAAGGTGACCGAGGTGCCCTATGAATTCCAAGACCGGTTTGCCGGACAGTCCAAGGCAAACCTGAATGAAGGTCTACGATTTCTCCGGCACCTGATGGTCCTCAGGTTCGGCAGCGTCGCTTCCGGCCTTATCAACCTGGCGCGGCCCGGTCGCCGGACGGCACCTGTCCATGAAGCCACCGCAGCGGAGGTCCAATGAGGAACCCCCTGGGCCGAGGAGGCCGCAAGCGCTCCTCGCGCGTCAGTCATGTCGGCAACGTGTCACGTAAGTGGCGCGACAGCAAGCCACTGCGAGCCGCGCTAGGCGCGGCGACGCTGGCGCTCCCGGTCGTGGCCGTGGCGAGCACGAGCGCGTCCGCGGGGGTCAACCTGGTGGTCAACCCTGGGTTCGAGCAGGGATCCGGCGTCGGCGTTTGCTGGCAGGCGGGCGGCACAGGAACGAATACGTACTCCATCGGCACCACCAGCCTGGCCCATTCCGGCGGCAAGGCGCTCAAGGTGTCGATCTCGAAGTTCAGCAGCGGCGAGCGCATCGCGATGACCGCGGAGAACGCGGGGTGCGCACCGACCGTCATCCCAGGGCATCAGTACAACCTGGGCGTGTACTACATGTCGAACACCCCGAACGCGGTGATCGACGTGTACCGGCATGACGCCAAAAAGGGCTGGGTCTTCTGGATGGACCTCACGACCCTGAAGGCGAGCAGCAAGTACAAGCTCGCCTCGGTGCGCACGCCGGTGGTACCGACGGGAACCACGCAGCTCTCCTTCGGCGTGGCGCTCTACGGCAAGGGCACGCTGATCACCGACGACTACTCGATGGTGGACGCGACGGTGCCCGCGGCCACGTCGACCCAGTGCTCGGCGGGTGCGGCGTGCACCAAGGGCGCCTGGCAGGTGCTGCCCTTCCCGAACCCGGTCCGGTCCATCCACTCGGTGGTTCTCTACAACGGCGACGTCCTGTTGGTGGCGGGTTCTGGCAACGACCCGAACGAGTTCGCGGCGGGGACCTTCGAGTCGGCCGTCTACGACCCGTACAAGGGCACCTTCAAGGTGATCCCGACCCCTGACGACTTCTTCTGCTCCGGTCACGTGCAGCTCGCCAACGGCAACGTGCTCATCCTCGGCGGCAACAAGCGGTATCCGGACGCGACTGCCCCAGTGAACCAGCAGGGCTACGAGGGGCTCAACACCTCGTACATCTTCAATCCGGTAACGGAGCGGTACGTCAAGGAGAACAACCTCAACGACGGCCACTGGTATCCCTCGGCCACCGAGCTCGGCAACGGCGACATCATCTCCTACGGCGGCCTCGACGCGACGAGCGGCGGGAGCGTCAAGACCGAGTACTTCCAGTACAACAAGCCGCTCACCGATTCCACGCCGGACAGTTCGACCGACGGCAAGTGGCTTCCGTCAGGCACGACCCCCAACACGGTCAACCAGACCTATACCGGCTGGGGCCTGTACCCGACCATGATCCTCCGGCAGGACGGCACGCTGTTCTACACCGGCAGCCACGTGTTCGGCAACAACGAGACCCCGTTCGGTACCGTTGGCACGCCGCGCGGCCAGGGCGGGGCCGGCATTCTCGACATCGGGAACATCATCAACACCAGGCCGGCCGACACCGACCCGATGACCGTGGTCAACGGGCTCCAGGACACGCCGGGTGGCCCGGCCGGCACGGACATGACCGACCAGTCGATGTCCGTGCTGCTGCCGCCCGCGCAGAGCCAGCAGGTGTTCCTGGCAGGCGGCGGCAACATCAACTGGCAGAAGCCCGGCACCAGGCTCACCGACCTGATCAACCTCAACGCGGCGAACCCGACATACGTTCCTGGACCGCTGCTGCCACTGGGCATCTTGTCGAACGGCAAGCAGGAACCCGCTGCTGACGGCAAGATGTACCCCTCGATGGTGCTGCTGCCTAACGGCAACGTCTTCGAGACCGGCGGCGGCCTGATCGACCGCGAGGACCCGGTCTACGAGGCCTCGATGATCAACACGGCGCAGCTTGAGGCAGGGGCGCCCGCCTCCTCCGTGTACACCAAGATGGCCACCGACCCCGTGCCGCGCGGCTACCACTCGCAGTCCATGCTGCTCGCCGACGGCAGGATCCTGTCGATCGGCAACAACCCTGGTGACGGGTCGTTCGAGATGCGGATCTCCGTTTACTCGCCGCCCTACCTGTTCCACGGCGCCCGGCCGCAGATCACCGGGGTGCAGTCGGCGAGCAACTGGACGTACAGCGGCAAATACAACATCACCACCAACCAGCCGATCACCTCGGCTGAGCTGATCAGGCCCGCCGCTGTCACCCACCAATCGGACCCGAACCAGCGGTTCGTCGCGCTGGGGATCACCGGCGCAGGAAACGCCCTCACGCTCAGCGTGCCGAGCCAGGCAACCATCGCCCCGCCCGGCTGGTACATGCTGTTCGTCACCAACGCGAACGGCGTGCCGTCGGTCGCCAAATGGGTCCACGTCGGCTGAGCGGGAGACAAGCGATGAACCACAAGCCGTTCGGGCGCAGCGTCTTCGCCGGCATCAGGAACCACCCGCGGTGGGCCGCCGCGATCGCCGTGCCCGTGGTGGCGGCGAGCGTCGTCACGGGCACCACGATGGCCTCGGCCGGCCCGCAGCCGACACTCGCGGTCTCCGCGTCCGCGCTGCAGGCGAAGTCGGCCGCGCACATCATGGATTTCGGATCGGCGCCAGCCGGGAAGCAGATACATCCCAGAGGCCACGCCAAGCCGATCAAGGAGTCGTGGCATATAGACGGCTGCGATCACGACTACGGCACGGCCAATCAGTGTGTGCCGTGGGCGATTCCCGGCGCCACCGCGCAGGCCAAGTGCGCGTGGCTGCAGTCCAACGGGTTCGGCCCGCTAACGGTCCCAGGTAAGAATCGCCAGCACCTTCCTGAGAACGCGGAGGGCGAAGCCTGCCCCGCTAACGTGTGAGGTGCATGCCCAATGCTTAGCTCAAGGCGCCAGCGTCGGCTGCTGACCCTGGCATCAGCCGTGACGGCCCTCGCGGCCGTCACGGCGGGGTGCTCGAGCAGCACCGTCGCGACCGCGAGCGACGGCGGCAGCGCGCCCGGCATGGTGCTGATCAACACCAGCAAGTACAAGGGCAACATCATCACCCCGGTGACCAAGCCGGTAGGAACGCTCACCGACGACTTGGGCAAGCCGTTCAGCATCAAGAACGACACTGCCGGCGTGGTGACGCTGCTTTTCTTCGGCTACACGCACTGCCCGGACGAGTGCCCGCTCACCATGTCCAACACGGGGGCGGCCTTCAGGATGATCCCCGCGGCGGACCGGGCCAAGATCCGGGTGCTGTTCGTCTCGGTGGACCCTGGCAGGGACACCCCGGCCAGGCTCCGCTCCTGGCTCGGCAACTTCAACCCGGCGTTCATCGGCTTGCGCGGCAGCCTCGCGCAGGTGGAGGCCCTCGAGAAGCAGACCGGCCTGCCGATCGGCCAGACCTTCAAGGACTCGGCCGGCGAGGCTCAGCTGGACCATGCGACTGAGATGTTCGCCTTCAGTACAGATAACGTAGCGACCGAGGCGTTTTTCCCCTCCACGCCGCCGGCCAACATGGCGAATGACCTTAAGCTTCTAGTTGCGGGCGGAAAGCCTTCTTAAGCCCCTGGCCACCGGTCACCACCCCTGACCGGTGGCCAGGCCCGCCTGTGGGTCCTTATCCGGGCGTTCCCGGCTCATCGGGGCATAGCCGGAAGAGACGGGATGAAAGGGCGCATTCCCTACCGCCGCGTCGGTGGGATACCTTCTTGGGGACATAGGCGGGTTTAAGGAGAGGCCACCATGGCATCGGGTGACTGGGTAACCGTTGGGATTGACAACGGGGGCACGGCGAACAACGGGACCGTGCTCGATTCAGAGGGCAGGTTCCTCATCGACACGATGGCGGAGCTGCCCAGCCTGGTACGCGAGGGGCCAGACAAGGCCATTTCCCAGCTCGTCGACTCCTTTGACAAGGTTCTCGGGATCACCGGTGTGTCCAGGGAGAAGGTCAGGGCCGTCGGCCTTGACACGCCCGGCCCGGCGAGCGCGGACGGCGTGCTGGCCACGGGCGGTGCGACGAACTTTGGTCACCCGGACTGGTCCAGGTTCAACATCAGGGCCGCCCTGGAAGAGCGGCTTGGCATTCCCGTCCTGTACAACAACGACGGCAACGCCGCGGCCCTCTACGCGCACTACGTGCGGCACGGCTCGGACGCGGAGAACCGCAGCTCGGTGTCGGCGATCGTGGGCACCGGCTTCGGCGGCGGCGTGGTCTACGACGGGCGCATCATCAAGGGCGCGGCGGGCATGGCAGGCGAGCTCGGCCACATGCCCATCCCCGTTTACGGCGTACTCGAGCCGGGCCAGCCGATGCCGTCTTGCGCCTGCGGGCAGGTGGGTGACGCGGAGTCGATCGCGTCGCTGACCGGGATCACCCGCAACCTGCTGCCCTACTGGCTGAGCAGGTACCCCGATCACGAGCTGGCGGGCGTGGACATCGCGAAGGCGGCGAAGCAGGTCCGCGGCTACGCGGAGCGCGGCGATGAGATGGCGCTCGCGATCTTCAAGCAGCAGGCGATGGCCATGGGCCAGGTGTTCTCCATCGCGGCCAAGTTCACCGACCCCGACACCTACTTCGTCGGCGGCGGGGTGATCGAGGCAGCGCCGCACTTCCGTGACTGGTTCGTGGCCACGGTCAAGGAGCACACCAAGTTCTACGTCGAGCAGTCGGAGATCGCGGAGATCACCTTGGTCCCCGACCTGGACATGGCAGGTGCCCGCGGCTCGGCCATCGCCGCCGCCACCTGGGTCAGAAACCGGTAAAGGGCCTATTAACGCGAAACGGGTGCGGCTGTCTGACCTGGCAGATTGCCGCACCCGTTCCGAATGGTTATGAACTTTTGCTGCCGGAAGGGGCTAATCATCCCCTGAGCCGGGGTCCTTGAAGATCAGGCCGCACACCTCGATGTAGAGCTGCTCAGGATAGGGCAGGTGATTAATCGTGTGCAGCGCCTGGTCCTGGCCGGCCGATTCGACGATGAACGTGCCGAAGCCAAAGAGCCGCCCGATCGCCGAGCGCTCGAAGCGCATGTCGGTGACCTTGGACAAAGGCATCATGTTCACCGTCTTCTTCACCACGCCCGTGGCGAGGAGAAGACGAGCAGAAGTTACTACAAAGTAATCTTCGAGCCACTCGTAGACCTTGTAAAGCAGCCTGATCACGAGCAGGAGCCAGAGCAGCCAGACCACGAGCAGGACCGTGCTGCTCAGATGGGCGATGGTCGAGATCAGGCCGGCGAGTGCGAGCCCGGCGAGGGTGTGGGCCACCGGCTTGATCAGGATGGCTGGGTGGAACCGTACGGTGATGACCCGGCGTTCGTGCGGGAGGAGGACCCGGTACACGCTGGCCGGGACTGTTTCGTTCGGGACGACCCTGATGCCCATCGATTACCTTTTTGTCGAGCTTAGGTTCAGGCTAGATGGAGGTGAAGAAATTCGAAAGGCCGTTCGCTGCGCTGCTCAGCAGATTCCCGATGTTGTGGACTAGGTGCGCGGCATGTGCGGGCTGCTGCACGATCCACCAAACGACGAAAACGATGATCGCCCATTTGACGATGTTACCGAGTTTCACTGCCGCCTCCTGGAAGCGCAGAGTGCTCCATCGTGCCAGTTCCTTAATCCTAGTCCGAAGCGGCTTGGATGGGGGGATCATCCAAGCGGGTACGGCTCTGGCCATGCCCGTCCGGCACAAAGTATGCCCGCAACTCGTGGCTGCTACTCATGAGCCCAAGTAAGAATGTATCAACCCGCGACGCAGTATGCCTTCGGGCAACGGGCGAGTGAAGCAGCCACGCCGGCGTCCCCGACGGCGGTATCTTCGTATCTGTGGCGATGCCTGAGGTGAGTGAGACAGACTTTGCGATTGTCGTCTTCCGCGAGGACGACAGCTGGGATGCCGACGTGCTGCCGGCGGCGATGACGAACGACCTGGCCGGATTCATCCGGGTGCTGCGGCAGCAGCCGAGCATCGCGGGGACGATCGGCCTCGCGGGGATTGACGACTACTTCTTCGTGGCGATCCGTGTCGTCGGCAACCAGGTGACTGTGCTGCTGTCCGACATCGGCGCCGCGCTTGACTACCCCCTTGCCGAGCAGGTGCTCGATTACCTCGAGATCCCCGTGCCCGACGAGGAGGACCTGGATCAGGTGCTGCCCGTCGGAGACCTGTCGATCTTCGCTGACCTCGGCCTCGACGAGATGGAGCTCGCGGCGATCTGCAGTCGGCTTGACTTCGAGTCAGACGATGACCCGTGGGATCACGTTGAGGACGCGGTGGAGTCCATCGCCGTCAGGCTCGGGTTCGGTCCCGCCATGGAGCGCGCGCTCGACGTCGCACTCGGCGCCTGATAACGCACGGCGCGCGCGAGTGCCTGACGAGCCAGTGCCTGACGAGCCACTGCCCGAGGGGCCGGTAACCGGATACGAGGCGACATTCGAACCCGCCATGCGGGCGGCGCTCGCCGAGGCGGAGGCCGCGCTCGCGACCGGTGACGTGCCGGTCGGCGCGGTCGTCACCGACGACGCGGGCACGATCGTCGCGCGCGGCCGCAACCGCCGCGAGGCGGCGGGCGACCCCACCGCGCACGCCGAGATCGAGGCCATCAGGGCCGCGGCCGCCGCGATCGGCGGATGGCGGCTTGACGGGCTGACCCTTGTCGTGACCCTGGAGCCCTGCACGATGTGCGCGGGCGCCATCACGACCGCACGCCTTGACCGACTGGTATACGGCGCCCAGGACCCGCGTGCGGGCGCGGTGGGCTCACTCTGGGACGTCGTGCGCGACCAGCGCCTCACCCCCGTACCCGAAGTACTCGGCGGCATCCTCGCCGACGACTGCCTCGCCGTCATCAGACGATTCTTTTCCGGACGCAGGTAGCCCCGAGTCGTCGTTTGGGGCGAACGTCAGGTATGCTCACCCGCGGTGGAGTCGCCTAGTGGCCGAGGGCGCACGCCTCGAAAGCGTGTGAGGGGGCAACCCCTCCGTGGGTTCAAATCCCACCTCCACCGCTCAGATACGCGCATTTCCCCCGGTTCGACAGCCGCTTGAACACGCGGCGGTGCGTCCTCCCCACCTGGGGAAAACGTACTGGCCAGCGTGGCAGAGTGGTGCTTCAGGCGCCGGTTCGGGCGGGAAATCCCCCTCGCGCACATCACTTTGGTTACTGCGCCGACGGCACTGCCGTCCGCATCGCGGCCAGCCCTGTCCTCCCCCTAGGGAGGCAGCCGTGACCGCGCAGCCCCTGGCTCCCGTCATCCCCTCCTCCGGCGTCGCGGCGTACTGGCAGCGCGCCGGGCCGGCCGCGGCCCGGCGGCTGCCGCTCGCCTCTCCGGTTCCCGTGCCGTCAGCGCCGGAGGACGTCGTGTACGGGATCGCCCGCATCGCCTCCTCGGGCCGGATCTGCGAGCGGGCCAGACGGCTAAGAGCGGCTGTAACACCCTAGGGTGGTGCACGTCCCCCGGGGTGTTACACCCGCTCTTAGCCACGGGACACGGGGACGGGAAATTAGAGAGGGCGGGGACACCAGCCTCTAGGCCATGTCCCCGGTCGCCGGCCACGTTTCCGCAGTTCAATGGGGATTCGGGGACACCAGGGACACCGGGGACAACACCTGGAGCCCGCTTGGCTGGGTTCGCATCCGCCAGGCCTGCTGCCGTGATCCGCCTGCCTACCAGCGGCCCCAGGGGAGGAGGGCGGTGACGGCGACCGCGACGAACAGCAGGGTCAGGTAGGTGATCGACAGGTGAAACAGGCGCATCGGGACCGGGCGCGCGCCGGGGTCCGCGCCGGCCCGGGCAACCAGGGCGTGCAGCCGGTGCGCCTCGGCCAGGAACCAGCCGCCGAGCCCGAGCGCGCCGGCGCCGTAGATCCACCCGGCGTACGGCGCAAGGGCCAGCGTGGCCGCCACCATCGCGTAGGAGTACCAGACGATCTTGCGCGTCACCTCGGCGGCCGGGGCGACCACCGGGAGCATCGGGACGCCCGCCGCGGCGTAGTCGTTGCGGAATTTCATCGCCAGCGCCCAGAAGTGGGGCGGGGTCCACAGGAAAATCACCGCGAACAGCACGATCGCGGGCACCGCTATCGTGCCCTTGACGGCGGCCCAGCCGACCAGCACCGGGAAGCAGCCGGCTGCGCCGCCGATCACGATGTTGGCCGGGCTACGCCGCTTGAGCAGCAGCGTGTAGACGAAGACGTAGAACAAGATGGCCGCGTCGGCCAGCGACGCAGCGAGCCAGTTGGCCGTCAGGCCGAGCAGCGCGGTGGCGCCCGCGCCGAGCGCGATTCCCCACGCCAGCGCCTCCCCAGGCCTGATCGTCCCGTGCCCGCCGACCACCAGCGGCCGGCGCGCGGTCCGCTTCATGACCGCGTCGATGTCGCGGTCGAGATAACAGTTGATCGTGTTCGCGCTGCCCGCCGCCAGCGTACCGCCGACCAGCGTGACGAGGACGAGCCTGACCGAGGGCACCCCGCGCTGGGCCAGCAGCATCGCCGGGACCGTCGTGACCAGCAGCAACTCGATAATCCTGGGCTTGGTCAGCGCAACCAGCCCGCGGGCGACTACTCCCGCCGAACGGCGGCTGCCGCTGGCCGGGCCCCCCGGTCCGGGGCCGGGGACTCCGGGCGCGCCCGCGGGGGCCGCCGTCGGCGTCTTCACTCCTGGGCTTCGGGCGCCGCGTTCTCGCCCTCGGCTGCCTTCGTGCTGTCGTCCGCCGCCGGGTTGCCCGGGGCGGGCGCCGGTTTGCCGGGGACCTCGGTGGCCGTCGGGGTACCCGGCATCGCGGTGTAGGACACCGGACGCTCCGCGATCCAGGTACGGTGCCCCGGCACGACTTCCGGCTTGGTGTACCAGAGGTACAGTCCAACCGCCACGCCAATGAACAAGAGCATCGGAAACGCGAAGGTCAGTATCGCCCCGCCATAGCTCCACGCGCTGTTGCCAGACGCGATCACACTGCTCACTCCAGGTCCCTTCTTCCTCGTCGGCTCACGGCGCTCTACAGGGCGTAGAACAGGAACCAGAAAAACACCGCGACCAGTGCCAGGTAGTTCCAGATCGTCGAGAAGGCGCTCACCGAGGCCTGGAACCGTTGTACCGAGTAGATCTCGGTGATGGTCGGCGGCTGCTCCACGAACGACATGGCCGGTATGAACCTGGACCTGGCCAGCAGTATCTCCAGCCAGATCAGCACGGCGAACTGGATGGTAAGCAGGACCGGGTAAAAGCCGGTGAAAAGGCTCGAGTACCCGGAGCTTCCCGGCGGGAACGGGAGGACCGCGAGCTGATAGATCTGCATCGCGACCGCCGCCAGGCCGAGGGCCATGGCGACCAGCGAGTCGATCTGCCAGGTCGCCTTGTGCCCGGCCTTGATCCGCTGCAGGCCGAAATAGTGCACGCCTGCGCTGAGCAAGGCGAGGAACATGATCGTGGTGCCCATCCACAGCGACGGGTGCACGTAGCCCGATCCCCGCCACCGCGCGGCCGAATCAAGCGAGCGCAGGTAGAAGTAGGCGAACGCGAAGCAGCCGAAGAGGAACGTCAGCCCGCCGATCGCCAGCCGGGAACCGGTCCAGGCGGCGTTGAGCGCGGCCTCGTGGTAAAAGCCTTCATCCTCGGCCTGGACCGCGGCCTCGGCCGACGGCTGTGCAGCCATATCCGCCATGGCTAACCCTCCACTCCTCCGCTGGCCGGCGCGTAAGCGGAGCCGATAACGCCGGGCGGCGGATTCAGGTCGGCCACCGGGAGCGCGTCGCGGACGCCGTAGTCATACGGGCTGGCCAGGATCACCGGCACCCGCTCGAAATTCTCCGGTGGGGGCGGCGTGGAAACCTGCCATTCCAGGCTGCGCGCCCGCCACGGGTTGCCGGCCTCGCGTTCCCGCCAGAATGTCATGGACATGACGAAGTTGATCAGGAAGATAAGCATCGAGCCACCCAGGCAGAAGGCGGAGATCGATACCCAGTCGTTGAGCGTCTCCAGGTTGCGCGCATACTCGAACACCCGGCGCGGCATGCCCAGCAGGCCGAGCGCGAACAACGGCAGGAAGGTCGTGTTGAAGAAGATGAACATGGTCCAGAAGTGGATCTTGCCGAGCGTCTCGTTCAGCTTGATCCCGGTCATCTTCGGCAGCCAGTAGTAGATGCCCGCCATGAACGCGAAGATCAGGCCGCCCATGATCGTGTAGTGGAAGTGCGCCATCACGAAGAAGGAGCCGTGCTCGGTCGTGTCCGCGGGGACGTCCGACAGGAACACGCCGCTGATGCCGCCGATCAGGAAATTAAAGTAGAAGGCCAGCGCGAACAGCATGGGGATGGAGAACCGGATCTTGGCCTTCCAGAACGTCCCCATCGCCACGAGGAAGATGAACCCGGTCGGGATGGAGATGAGCTCGGTGGTCAGCATGAACAGCGGCCGCATGTCCGAGTTGATCCCGCTCATGAACAGATGGTGCTGCCAGACGAAGAACGACAGGATGCCGACGCCGAGGATCCCGGCCACCATGACCTTGTAACCGAACAGCGGCTTACGGCAGAAGACCGAGATGATCTCGGCGACGATGCCGAAACCGGGTAGCGCCAGGATGTACACCTCGGGATGGCCGAAGAACCAGAACAGGTCCTGGTACAGGTAGCTGCTGCCGCCGAGTTGGTTGGTGAAGAACGCGGTCTGGAAGGTCCGGTCGGTAAGCGCCATGTAGCACGCCCCGATGAGCACCGGCACCGCCAGCACCTGCAGGAATGCCACCCCGAACATCGACCAGACGAACATCGGCAGCCTGCTCCAGCGCATGCCGGGCGCCCGGTAGTTGATGACGGTGACGATTATGTTGAAGCCGGCCAGGATCATCGAGATGCCCATCAGGCCGAACGCGAAGAAGTACGCGTCCATTGGCTGCGTCGACTGGGTGGCCAGCGGCTCGTAACCGGTCCAGCCGGTGGGGAACCCGCCCATCATCAGGGCGGACAGCAAGATGAAGTAGGCAGGCACGGTGAGCCAGAAGCCGAGCGCCTCCAGCCGCGGGAACGCGACCCGCTTCGACCCGATCAGCAACGGGGCGAAGTACTGGCCGAACGGGCCGAGGATGACCGACGACATCATCATCATCATCATCGTGCCGTGCAAGCCGACCACCATCAGGTACTGCTCCGGGCCGAGGAGGTGGTAGGACGGCGACAGCAGCTCGCTCCTGATCGCCATGGCGAACAGGCCGCCGGTCAGGAAGTAGGCGATCATGCTGTACAGGTACTGGATGCCCACCACCTTGTGGTCGAGCGTGAACCTGAAGTACCTGGCCAGGCCGGTCTCCGCCGCGCCGCGCAGCCTGGGCTCCTTGGCCGGCGGCTTGCCCAGCATGAGCCGGCCCAGGTCGTTGAACACGCCCAGGCCGGCCAGCCAGCCGATCGTGCCCACGGCGTAGCCGAGCACGATGGCCGCGTCGTTGGTGTCGGCCAGGGTACTGCGGACGAAATCCCCAGCGATGAGGTCGCCGAGCCAGTGGCCGAGGAAATAGCCGGCCACCGCGCCGATTACTCCGGTGTGGATGCCGGGGCGCAGCCAATAGGGCCGCGGCGCGGCGACCTCGGGACCGCGGGGCGCGGGCCCCGCTCGCTCCGGCTCTATCTCGATGGCCATCCCGTCACTCCTTCACCGACGTCATGCCAGATCTAAAGTGCGCCGTGGTCAGTAGCAGGGAGCACGTCATGGCGTCACCGGGTTGCTGGGCTCGTAGTAGTTGCCCGCGGCGCCCGTGATGCCGTCTATCTTGATCACGGCCTTGCCGAGCTGGGGGATCACGGTGGGGTCGTAGGTCAGCGCGTACGGGGGCAGCGCGGCCAGCACTCCGTCCGCCTGCTCCTTGGCCTGCACGCCGCTCGCCCACGCCTGGAACGCGCGCTGCGAAAGGACGGTTCCGTTGTTGAACATGGCCCCGTGCCAGATGCCGCACAGCTCGTTGCAGCGGACGACGAAGCCGCCGAGCTGCTTCGCGGTCGTGTACGCCACGTTGTCCACCTGCGGGTTGGCGTCGGCCTTCACGCCGAGCAGGTAGGCCCAGAAGCTGTGGATCACGTCCAGCGAGGTCACGTGGAACTCGATCGGAGTGTCCAGCGGCAGGTCGAGCACCGTGGACTCCATCCCGCCGAACTGCGGATACCGGTAGGTAAAGGCCCACTGCTGGCCGATCACCTGCACCTGGAGCATGTCGTTGGAGCCCGGGGTCCAGGTCGCGGCCTTGTTTCCGGCCAGCTTCCAGATCGGCGACGGGCCCTCCCCGCCGCCGGCGCCGGCCGGAGCGATGAGCTCGACCGTGCCGAACACGAACAGCCAGAGCACGATCACCGTGGTGCCGATGATCCACGTCGCCTGGACCTTGGTGTCGCCGTAGATCGGCGGGCCGTCGCTGTCGTCCCCGGGTCTGGCCCGCCAGACCACGATCGCGTAGCCGAAGTAGAGCAGGACGAAGATGATGACCGGCGCCGCGCTGACTGCCAGCACCGCGATGTCGAACTGCTGGTGTTTCGCGGATTCGGTCATCCGGCCCGGCGGCAGGTGCGGATACCAGGCGAACCAGATGACCAGGTCGGCGGCAAGCGCCAGGACGAGCCAGATTGCGAGCAGGCGCCAGCCGTGACGCAGCTTGGCCGGCGCATTCCCGTCGGCCGTCGCCGGGGTCTCGGTCGAGCTCACGAGGACACCACGTCCATTTCACCCGCCATCCATCCGAGGGTCTGCATCGGACCGCCGTTGCCGTCGAGATATCCGCCGCCGCACGGGACAAAGCACTGCCACCGGTACGTACCGGTCTGACTGGGGGACATGAAACTGAACGTCTCAAGCGAATAGGGGTTGCCCTGCGTGACACATGGCGAGGAACTGCACAGGTTGTTCGCCGAGAGCAGCGCGTTCGGGGAGGCGACCGGCACGGACACGCCCAGCTCCGGGATCGCGAACGTGTGCCCCACGTTGCAGTCCGACCACCCGTTGACGATCGGCGTCGTGTGGTTGCTGACGTACTCCCTGCCGTGCTGGTCGAACTGCGAGACGGTCACCGTGCCGCCGATCGTGCCCTGCACCTGGCTCCAGTAGTTGTTCCGCAGCGGCGTGCAGCCGTCATAGCCGTAGATGGTCACGTTGACCTTCGTGTTGGCCGGGACCGAGAACAGCGTGGTGTGCAGCCACTGCTTGGTCGCCGGGTCCTGGGTGTAGTAGGTCACCCAGTCCGGCCTGCTGGTGGAGTCGTTCTGCGCATCCTCCTGCAGCACGACGTTGACCTGGCCGCCGGACGCCGTGTAGTGAACGATCGGCAGCTGCGTTGTCGCCGAGCCGATGTAATACACGGCGGCGAATACCCCTACCCCCACCACGCAGAGGAAGGCCACGATCAGGACCGCCGCCCGGGTCGTCACGGACACCCGTACCACCTCGCTTCGCAGACCCGCAGCAGCAACGGACCCATACTGGAGGAATACGTATTCGATCCGGCCAGTATGCGAGCCGTCGCTGCAGGCCAGCAGATATTCCTATTATCCCTATCGCGCACCACAAGGCAACACCTCCCGTCACGAACGAACGAAACTTTCATCGGGAGTTTGGGGCATTTTGCGACCATCGGAGCTCAAAAGTCCGACGGAGCCGGGCTCCGCCAAGCCGGACTGGCGTCCCCGGCCAGGAAAGGCTGACCAGGTCAGGGAAGACGGCGAGCTTCGCCACGCGCCGTACCGCAATCAGGTCGCGCCCACACCCCATCTTGGTCGAAAACAAACAAGAAGCGACAATAGAAATGCCGTCTCGGAGCACCCAGAGGCGACCGGAAGACAGCGCAGGTGCTCGCGTGATGACGCCGGCAGGACCCGCGCGGCCGGGAATCGGAGGGAGGGACCATGGCGAAGCCACCACGGGCCGCATATCGGCCTACCGGCTGGCCCGTGCTGCGGACCCCCAGATGGATGCTGGCCGTCGCAGTGGTGCTCGTCGCCGGGCTGGTGCTCGTCGCCATCCCGCACCGGCCATCGGCCGCGCAGCGAGCCGCCGACCTGCGAGGCGTGGTCCATGACCTGACCATCGACATCGAGTCGTGCGCGGGAGGAGTCACCGATTCGCTCACGGCCCTGCGGGCCATCGAGTCCGGCACGAGTCATGACGTCAAGACGGCGGTGACGATTGCTAACACGGCCGCAGCGAACTGCTCGCCCGGCAACAACATGCAGATGGAGGACCTAGTCCTGTACCAGGTTCCGGGGTCGCTAGCCTCGTTTCACCTCGATGCGGCGGTAAAAGACCTTGTCACCTGGGGGTTCCCCCTGGCGCAACGGGTTCAGAGCGACGTGGCCAGCCGACTGGCCGCCACGACGCCAGCCGAGATCGAGCGCACGTCCGCGCAGTTGCGCCGAGACCAGCAGGCGATGGACGCGCAACGTGCCCGGATAGACCAGCTCTTCACCTCGGCAAGCACAGCGCTGTCCGCCCACGTGGCACCGCCTGGCCTGCCCGGCTGAGTGGTGCTGTTCCGCCGAAACGGGTCCTGGCAAGCAGCGGAGCGCGCTGGATGGCATTTTCTTCATCGTGCATGCCACCCCTGTTACCTGGGCAAAGGGATGCTTAACTTGATATCGCACGGTTGACCCGCTGTCGCGGGAGCCCGCAGAGCGCAGAAGGGAGCCGGCGCCGTGTCTGGCATGAACTCGGGGCTGAACCAGGCAGGGTAGGCCACGATGAACTATCTGCTGAACAACTGGTCCTTCGACCCGTTCCTCGTCGCGGCCGTCCTCGTCGCGGCCTGGCATGAGGCGGGCCTGTGGCAGCTGGCCCGGCGTTCCCGGCCGGAACGGACCCGGCAGCGGCGGCTGCGGTCGGCGTGCTTCTACGCTGGGCTCGCCGTGCTGCTGTTCGCCACCGAGTCACCCATTGACTACTGGTCCGACGATTACTTCTTCGTGCACATGATCCAGCACCTGCTGCTGATGTTCGCCGCCCCCACCCTGATCGCCGCCGGCGCCCCGTGGCAGCCGCTGCTGGCCGCGCTGCCCGCTCGCCTGGGCCGCGCCGCCACCCGCGGCGTCCTGGCCGGCGGCTGGTCCCGGCCGCTGCGCGCGGCCAGCGGATTCCTGCTGCGGCCCTGGGTGTCAGTGGTCCTCTTCAACGCGGTGATGATCGCCTGGCATGTTCCCGCCCTATTCGACTTGGGTGAAAACAACCAGGCCGTGCACATCTGGCTGCTGCACGGCAGCTTCCTCGCCGTGGGCTTGCTGTTCTGGTTGCAGTACGTCCCCTCGCCGCCGTTCCGCCGCCGGATGCCGCTGACCAGCCGCGCCGCCGCCCTCCTCGGCACCAACGCGGTGATGATCATGCTGGCCATGGCACTGAGCATCTTCAGCAGGACCTCGGTGTACCCGGTCTACAACCACCTGCCCGGCGTGATCTTGCCCCCGTTCGCCGACCAGCAGATCGGCGCGGCGATCTTGTGGGTCTGCGGGGACTTCTGGGCCCTGCCCACCCTGATCGTCATCATCCGGCAGATCGTCGGCAGCGAAGGCGGCCTGAGCGCCACCCTCGACCGCGGGCTCAGGCGCCGGCCGGCACGCTGGCCGCAACCCCGTCCAGCCGCCGGGCTAACGCCGGACAGGCGGTTAGTGACTATGAGATCCAGCAGGCAAGTGCCCCGGCACGGCGCGGATACCGCGCAGGCGGCCCGGGCCGCGGACGCCCGGGGCGCTGCCAGCGACCCGAATCGCCGGGCGTGGATTCTGGCAGCGGCGGTCGCGGTCGCGGTCATCCTCATCGCCGGGCTCGTCACCTTGGTGGTCGCCGTCAGGCGGCACGACGCGGGTGCGCTCGCCGGGCAGCGGCCCTCGGGCATCCCGGCGAGCGTTTCGCTGCCCACAATCAACCTGATGGGGCTGTCCCCCGTCCCCGCCAGGGCGGCGCCCGGGTTCCGGTTTACCGACCAGGACGGCAGGACGCTGGCATTGTCCGGCCTGCGCGGCAAGGTCGTCGTCCTCGAGTTCATGGACCCGCACTGCACCGACATCTGCCCGCTGGTCTCCCAGGAGTTCGTCGACGCCTACCACGACCTCGGCAAGGCGGCGGGGCAGGTGGTCTTCGCCGCCGTCAACGTCAACCAGTTCTTCAACCGGGTTTCGGACGTCGCGGCGTTCTCGAACGAGCACCAGCTCGGCTCGATCCCCGGCTGGCATTTCTTCACCGGGCCGGTGAACTCCCTGCGGGCTGCCTGGCGCGGCTACGGCGTCGCGGTCGCTGTGCCCAGCCGCAATGCGGACATCGTGCACACCTCGGTCATCTACTTCATCGGCCCGGACGGCCGCGAGCGGTACATCGCCGCCCCGATGGCCGACCACACAACGGCGGGGACCGCGTACCTGGCGCCAGGACAGATCGCGTCATGGGGCCGGGGCATCGCGCAGGTCGCCGATTCCCTTGTGCCCTAGCGGCGGCCAGCGGGGACCCTGTCCCGTCGGGTGCGGGCAGATGACCTGTGCAAGACTGGACTAGTCAAGGCCGATCATCCTGGTCTGAATAGGTGCCAGGGAGATGTCATGCGGTTCGCAACGTTCATTAGCTGGCTGCTGACCGCGAGCCTGGGCGCCTTCATGCTGCGGACCTGGCTGGTGCGCGGCGGTCTGCGCCGGGAGCGCGCCCGGGCCGGCGGGCTGCCGCCGCAGCTGATCTTCGGCCACGCCGGGCTGGCTCTCTTCGGTTTGGTCGTCTGGGTCGCTTATCTGGCTTCCGGCGCGCGGGCGCTGGCCTGGACGGCGGTCGGCGTGCTGATGGTGACCGTGGGGCTCGGGCTCTGTACCGTGACGCTGTGGACGCCGTATCCGGCCCGCAAGCCGGGTGGGCGGCGGACGTCCCCATGGGACGCGCCGGCGGTGGCCCTCCCCGAGACTGCCGCGGGCGCGGCCGAGGGCGGCGACTCGCTGGAGTACCAGATCACCGATGAGATGATCGCGCGCCTGATCGATGAGCACCGCCGCGAAGCCGCGGCCGGGCACCGCCCCATCCGCCCCAACCCGGCCGTTCTCGTCCCTATCGCGCACGGCTTCGCGGCGGTTGGGACGTTCCTGCTCGCGGTGATGACCGCGAGCATGTGAATTGCTTGTGCCAGTCGCTGGTGATCGCCCAGCGAGTCTTACCCAGGTGTAACACTTGACACGAGGCGAGCCGCGCCCGTTACCAAAACCGCATGAAATCCCCAGGTGGACCGGTACCGCTTCTACGTGATCCCCGTTCGCGGCCGGCGGCGGCGTTCCCATCTTCACACCGGACGCCCACCCGGGCCGCCTGCGCGCTGGCAGCAGCAGCTGGGCAAGCGGCATCCTCGAGCTCGACTCCCGCCATGGTCGGCTTGAGTCGGCCCCGCCTGGCCTCACCGCCACTGGACCGCCAAGAAGCTCCCGTTTAGCCGGCCAGAGCCGGCCCAGCGGTACATCCATACGCGACAGGTCTATGCAAAGTGCGGTGCGAGGGCCGTAGGCCGGCCCGTTTCTTACTCCCAGTAATTCTTCGTCACTCACGGTGCGCTATTGTCGCGCAGTGATGGGGGTATGGTTCTTAGGGGGAGGAGCGGGGGATGGGGGACCGTCGCTGGCGCACGGGGATGTGGGGGCTCCTTGTGGCCGTCATGTGTGTGAGTTTCGCCGGGTGCACTGGTGGCGGGCATTCCGCGGCCGCCGAAGGGTCCGCCGCGGCGTCCGCGTCGGCGGCGGCCAAGGCGTCTCGGCTGTCGAGTGAGGAGAAGCTGCGCGCTGCGCTGCTTACCCGGGTCAACGGCGTCGCCCCGGCCGGACCCGCGAGCATGGGCGATTACGGCACGCTCGCCTCCGTGTATGCGGGCAGCCAAGGAGCGGCTGGCAGCCAGGTGACGCCCAAGGCCTGCGCCGCGGCCGCCCGGAACGGATTCGAGCCGGCTGCGCTGCAGGGCGCGGAGGCCGCCGCCGTCACCTTCAAGGTGGCCAAGAACCTGGTCTCCGAGGTGCTCATCTCGTCGTCCGGCAGCTCCGCTACGGCCGCGATCTCCGGCCTCGTCCCTGCCCGGTGCACGCACTACGTGGCCAAGTCCGGCGGCAAGAGCGTGACGTACAGCGTCAGTCAGGCCGCGGTCACCGGGATCGGCAGGCAGGCCGAGGCGCTCGACGTGCGCCCGAGCGGCGACGGCGCGCAGGAGATGTGGTCGCTGATCTACCGCGGCGCCGGATTCGTCGGCACGGTGACAGTGGTCGGCCCGAACGCCTCGGAGAAGGCGGTCCAGGAACTCGGTCAGCAGGCCTACACGTTCGCAGCCAAGACCCTGTCCTAATCTAAGGGGCATGACTGACGTAACGCCCCGATTCCGTCCGGTGCTCGACACCGTTCCCGCGTACAAGCCAGGCAAAATGCCGGCCGTCGCGACGGGCGAAGCGCACAAGCTGTCGTCCAACGAGTCTCCCTACGGGCCGCTGCCGTCGGTCGTCGAGGTGATCGCGGAGGCGGGACGCGGCGTCAACCGCTACCCGGACAACGGCGCGGAGGCGCTGACGAGCGCGCTCGCCGAGCGGTTCGACGTCCCCGCCGGGCACGTGGCGGTCGGCTGCGGCTCCGTCGGTGTGCTGCAGCAGCTCATTGTGGCCGTCAGCGATCCGGGCGACGAGGTCATGTACGGCTGGCGCTCGTTCGAGGCCTACCCGCCCCTGGCGGACCTTGCGGGCGCCACCTCGGTGCGGGTCCCGCTGCGGGACGAGACGCACGACCTGGCCGCGATGGCGGCGGCGATCACCCGGCGCACCAGGCTCATCCTGGTCTGCAACCCCAACAACCCGACAGGGACAGCGGTTCGCGAGCAGGAACTCATCAGCTTCCTCGACCGGGTTCCCGCCGACTGCCTTGTCGTGCTCGACGAGGCCTACCACGAGTACATCAGGGACCCCGCCGTTCCCGACGGCGTTGAGGTGTACCGCGACCGGCCGAACGTGGCCGTGCTGCGCACCTTCTCCAAGGCCTACGGGCTCGCGGGCCTGAGAGTCGGCTTCCTCATCGGCCATAAGCCGGTGGCCGAGGCGGTCAGGAAGACGATGCTGCCGTTCACGGTCAACTCGGTAGCGCAGGCCGCGGCGGTGGCCTCGCTGAACGCCGAGGACGAACTGCTGAGCCGCGTGGAGAGCGTGGTGAAGGAACGCGAACGGGTGCGCGAGACGCTGCTTGCGGACGGCTGGACGGTGCCGGTGACTGAGGCGAACTTCGTCTGGCTCCGCCTCGGCGAGCACACGATGGAGTTCGCCCAGGCGTGCGACACCGCGGGCGTCGCGGTCCGTCCGTTCGCCGGCGAGGGTGCGCGGATCTCGGTCGGCACGCCTGCCGCGAACGACGCTATCCTTGCGGTGGCTAGCGCCTTCCCCCACCGGAACTAGCGCTACCGCGCCGCCCGGCGCGGTCAACGCAAAACGCGGCCGGCCCCGCTGAAGGGTCGGCCGCGTTACGCGTAAAGCTGATGTCGCTAGGCCGCGACTACGGCCTCGTGCTCCTCGCAGGTGACGTCCGCGCCAAGGGCGCGCAGCCGCTCGTCGATCGCGGAGTGCCCGCGGTCGATGTAGTAGCCGGGAGAGATCACGGTCTCGCCCTCGGCGGCCAGGCCCGCGAGGATGAGCGCCGCGCCGCCGCGCAGGTCGGGCGCGACCACCTCGGTGCCGCGCAGCACGGACGGACCGTGCACGATCGCCACGTTGTTGTCGATCTCGACCTTCGCGCCCATCTTGTTCAGCTCGGCCGCCAGCGAGTAGCGGCCGTCGAAGATGGTCTCGCGGATGTAGCTCGCACCTTCCGCCATCGTCGCCAGGGTCATGATCGGCGACTGCAGGTCCGTCGCGAACCCGGGGAACGGGCTGGTGATCACGTTTATCGGCCGCAGCGGCTTCTCCCGGTGGACCTGGAGCACCGCGCCATTGGTGGCGAACTCGACGCCCATCTGCTCGAGCTTCCAGCGGACCACGCCGAGGTGGTCCAGGTTCGCGCCGACCAGGTTGATCTCGCCGCCCGCGGACGCGGCCGCCATGGCGAACACGCCGGCGTCGATCCGGTCCGCCATCACCGTGTGCTCGACCGCCCTGAGCTCGGACACCCCGTGCACGGTGATGAACCCGGTGCCGCCGCCGCTGATCTCCGCGCCCATCTTGCTAAGGAACGCGATCATGTCGAGAACCTCGGGCTCCTGCGCCGTGTTGTCGATGATCGTCGTGCCGGGCGCGAGCGAGGCCGCCATCATCAGGTTCTCTGTGCCGGTGTGCGACGGCGTGTCCAGGTACAGGTGCGCACCGCGCAGGCCGTCCCTGGCGGTGATGCGGATGACCGACTCGCCCTCGTCGACGGTCGCGCCGAGCCGGGCGAAGCCACGGTAGTGGAAGTCGAGGTTCCTGCTGCCAAGGTTGCAGCCGCCGACGCCCTCGATCACCGCCTCACCGAACCGGTGCAGCAGCGCGGGCACGAAGAGCACAGAACCCCGGAACCGCCTGGCGATCTCCGCGGGCAGGACCGGAGAGGTGAGCGTGGAGGCATCGACGACCAGGGTCCGCTCCGCCTCGTGAAACTCGACGCGGGCGCCGATGACCTGCGCGAGTTCGACGGCGCGCCGCACGTCCTCAATCGGCGGGACATTCCTGAGCACGGTCCGGCCCTTGTCCGTGAGCAGCGCCGCGGCGATCATTTTCAGCGCCGCGTTCTTGGCGCCTTGAACGAAGACCGTGCCCTGAAGGGGCGTGCCGCCACGGACGCGGTAGCGGATCTCGGTGCCCTTGGTCATGTGGATGCAGCTCCTGTCCGAGGGGAATCGACGAGAAACGGCGCACTCCATGAGCACACCCGTGCGAACGCGTTGTCCAGTATGCCACCCGTTTCGGGTGCTCAGGAGAGACTCGCTAGTCGGTCAAAGACATGTCCAAGCCGCGCGACGTAATTTTCCGCGCGGAACGCCCGGTCAAGTGCCAGTTCATCAAGAACCATGCCTTTCTTCTTACCCTGAGCAATCAGGGAATCACGGAAGGGCGTCTGCGTGTCCCAGGTTTCCATCGCCGCGGCCTGGACCAGCGCATACGCGTCTTCCCTGGAAAGGCCGCTCGACACCAGTTCGAGCAGGACAGACGACGAGTAGAGCAGGCCGTGCGTGATGTTCATGTTCGCCCGCATCCGGGCGGCGTCCACGACGAGGCCCTCGACGAGGCCGATGGTCAGGTGCAGCATGTAGTCCGTCGCGATCGCGGCGTCGGGCAGCGCGATCCGCTCCACGCTCGAGTGTGAGATGTCCCGCTCGTGCCACAGCGGTATGCCCTCGGTAACCGGTGTCACGTGCGACCTGACCACGCGCGCGAGCCCGCAGATCCGCTCCGAGCGGATCGGGTTCTTCTTGTGCGGCATCGCCGACGAGCCCTTCTGGCCCGTACGGAACGGCTCGGCGAGCTCGCGGAGTTCCGTCCGCTGCCCGTGCCTGACCTCGAGCGCGATCGCCTCGCACACCGTGGCGAGAATGGCGAGCGCGGAGACCCACTCCGCGATGCCGTCGCGGATCACCACCTGGGTGGCGACGTCCGCCGCGCGCAGCCCGAGCGCCGGCATCACCTCGGCCTCGATCGCCGGGTCGATGTTCGAGTAGCTGCCAACTGGCCCGGAAAGCGTGCCGACCGCGACCGCCTCACGGGCCCGGCGGATCCGGTCGCGTGACCTGGCGGCGGCGAAGGCGAAGTCGGCGACCCGGTGACCCCACACGTCGGGCTCGGCATGGATGCCGTGCGTCCGCCCGGAGCGCAGCGTCTCGCGGTGCTCGAGCCCGTGATCCCGCAGCACCGCCACCAGCCGGTCGGCCTTGGCGAGCAGCAGGTCGGTCGCCTCGGCGAGCTGCATGGCGAGCGCGGTGTCGAGCAGGTCGGATGACGTCATGCCGTAGTGCACAAACGCCGCGGCCGACCGGGGCTCGGTGTTGTCCGCCCAGGCGGTGAGGAACGCGATCACGTCGTGCTCGGTAACCGCCTCCACCTCCGCCACGGCCTCCGGCGTGGGCGGCGGCGCGGCGCGGACCGGCCCGACCGCGTCGGCAGGCACCGTCCCGGCCCGCGCGTGAGCCTCGAGAACCAGGGTCTCCACCTGGCACCAGAGCTCGTACTTGTGGGCCTCGGACCAGATCCGGCCCATTTCCGGCAGCGTGTACCTGTCGATCATGGTTCAACGGTAGCGTGCTCGGCGAAACCCTCCACCGCCAGCGCACCCGCCACCACGGCCGTGAGCAGGGCAATCCCCGCGGCGGCGCCGACCGACACGGCAACCGGCCAGGCCGCGAGAGCCAGCACCGCGGCGAGCATCCGGTACCTGGGCCTTCCGATGCCGAGCACCGCGCGGAACGCGACATCTCCGGCGAGGAACAGCGTCACGCCGCCTGCCAGCGCGATCGCGGGCCCTGCCGTCAGCGTGGCGCCCGGATGCCCGATGGAGCTGCGCAGCCCGGCGGCGGTCGTCATGATGCCGAGCAGCATCGGGATGTAAGCGTAGAAGTAGGCAGTGAGGACCAGCCGTGGCCGCCTGGCAGGCGCGGCACTCGTCAGCATCTCCTCGGCTCTGTCGTCGTCGCCGGTGCCGAAGAAGGCCCACCACAGCGCGGCGGTGAGCGCGAGCCCGAGCGTGGCGGACAGGGCGAGGGCCGCGTCGACCGGACTGCCTTCCGCCCCGATCCCCACGTCGGCCACCGACTCGCCGAAGGCCACGATCATCAGCGCGCCATGCCGCTCGACGAAGTGTGCGGGCTGGATGTCGAACCGGCTCTCCAGCCGGACGAAGACTGACCCGAGCACCTGGATAGCCAGGGCAGCCGCCCACACCCCGTATGCGGCAGGTGCGGGTGTTACGCCGGCGATGATCACCAGCACCGCACACGCGAGGTTGAGTGGCAGTATCCGCTTGATGTTCCGGTTGACTCGCAGGTAGAGGCCGCCGTGCACGCAAACGACGACTAGGTACCCGAGGCCGAGCGCGAGGCCGTCCCTGCCGTGGCTGCCGTTCGCGCCGAATGCGTGCGGTATGGACAGCCCGATGACCAGGAACCCGGCCATGCCGAGCAACAGCAGCAGGCGCTCAGGCGCGAGCGACGGCGTCCTTGTATTGGTCAGCCAGGCATAGCCGCCGTACATCCACCACAGCAGGCCGAACACCAGCAGCACCCGCCCGGCGGCCGCCAGCGTCACGTCGCGTGCGAGGTAGGAGGTGAGCTGCGTAATGGTGAAGACGAAGACGAGATCAAAGAACAGTTCAAGCGTGCTGACCCGCTGCGGCAGATCAGCCGGGGGCGCTTGCCCGCTCGGCGATGTCACGTCGGTACCAGCCACCGCGGAACTCCACGCATTCCGCGACGGCGTAGGCCGCGGCACGCGCGGCCGCGAGGTCGGCGCCCGAGCCCACGGCGTTGAGCACCCGCCCGCCCGATGTCACTAGGTCACCGCCGGACAGTGCGGTGCCGGCGTGCAGCAGGTAGCCATCCGTGCCGTCGGGCAGAGCATTCGAAGGCAGGTCCTTTATCGTGATCACGTCGCCCTTGGCAGGCTCTTCCGGGTATCCGGAGGCGGCGATCACCACGGTGACCGCCGCACCTGGGCGCCAGGCGAGGTGGCGCGAGGTGTCCAGGTCGCCCACCGCCGATGCGTGCAGCAGGCCGGCCAGCGGAGTCGCCAGCCGGTCGAGCACCACTTGGGTCTCCGGGTCGCCGAACCGCGCGTTGAACTCCACCACCCTGACCCCCTTAGAGGTCAGCGCGAGACCCACGTACAGCAGCCCGCGGTACGGCGCGCCGCGCCGCGCCAGCTCGTCGAGCGCGGGCTGGACCACGGTGGCCATCACCTCGGCGGTCAGCCCGGCAGGCGCCCACGGCAGCGGCACGTAGGCGCCCATGCCCCCGGTGTTCGGCCCCCGGTCACCGTCCTGTGCCCGCTTGAAGTCCTGCGCCGCGAGCAGCGGCACCGCCGTCAGCCCGTCCGCCACCGCGAACAGCGACACCTCGGGCCCGTCAAGAAACTCCTCGATGACGACCCGCCGGCAGGCGGCAGCGTGCGCCAGCGCCACCGAGAGGTCCGCGGTGACCACCACACCCTTGCCGGCGGCAAGCGCGTCATCCTTGACCACATACGGCGCTCCGAACTCCCGAAGCGCCTCCTCGGCGTCGGCGGGAGTGGTAGCGACCCGCGCCCGAGCCGTGGGAATCCCCGCCGCCGTCATAACGTCCTTGGCGAACGCCTTAGACCCCTCAACCCGCGCCGCAGAAGCATCAGGCCCGAAAACAGCGATCCCCGAATCCCGCAGCGCATCCGCAACGCCAGCCACAAGCGGCGCCTCAGGCCCAACCACTACAAGATCCGCAGAAACAGACCGAGCCACCCGGACCACATCAGATGGATCGCTAGCAGAGACCCCATGCAATGACGCAAGCCCCGCCATCCCCGGATTCCCCGGAGCAGCAAAGAGCGCGCTGACCGAAGGGTCCGCGGCCAGCGTCCGCACAAGTGCGTGCTCCCGCCCCCCGCCGCCGATCACAAGTACTCGCACGCCACCGCAGCCTACTCCGCAACCAGCGACGACCACGGACCAGGGAGCACGTGGGGCGCAAAATGCGGCAGCCCTAAAGCAGCGGACGAAGCTGCAAGGTCTGGTCCCGCCGGGGCCCGACGCCAACAGCGCTAACCGGCGCCCCAGACATCTCCTCGATCGCCTTGACGTAGTTTTGCGCCGCCTTAGGCAGCTCAGCGAACGAGCGGGCCTGCGTGATGTCCTCCCACCACCCGTCCAGGTACTCATAAACCGGCTTCGCGTGGTGGAAGTCCGTCTGCGTCATCGGGATCTCGTCGTAGCGCTTGCCGTCGATCTCGTAGGCGACGCACACCGGCACCTTGTCAAGCGAGGACAGCACGTCGAGCTTCGTGACGAAGAAGTCGGTGACCCCGTTGACCCGGGTGGCATAGCGCGCGATGACCGCGTCGAACCAGCCGCAGCGCCGGGCCCGCCCGGTCGTCACGCCGTACTCGCCGCCGGTCTTGCGCAGGTACTCGCCCCACTCGTCCTTGAGCTCGGTGGGGAACGGCCCGGAGCCGACGCGCGTGGTGTACGCCTTGACGATGCCGATGACCTTGCCGATCCTGGTCGGCCCGACGCCCGCGCCGACGCAGGCGCCTCCCGCCGTCGGGTTGGACGAGGTGACGAACGGATAGGTGCCGTGGTCGATGTCGAGCAGCGATCCCTGCGCGCCCTCGAGGAGCACCGTCTCGCCGTTGTCGAGCGCCTTGCCGAGCACGAGGCCCACGTCGGCGACGTAGGGACGCAGCCGGTCGCCGTAGGCGAGGTACTCGTCGGCGACCTGCTTCGCGTCCACGCCGCGGCGGTTGTAGACCTTCGTGAGCAGCTGGTTCTTGTCCCGGAGGGCCAGTTCAAGCTTCTGGTTGAGAATGCCGGGGTCGAACAGGTCCTGCACCCTGATGCCAACGCGCGCGATCTTGTCGCCATAGGTCGGCCCGATGCCGCGGCCGGTGGTGCCGATCTTCGCGTTGCCGAGGAACCGCTCGCTGACCTTATCGAGGGCGCGGTGGTAGGGCATGATCAGGTGCGCGTTCGCGCTGACCAGGAGGCGTTCGCAGCTGACGCCGCGCGCCTCGAGCGCGTCAATCTCCTCGAAAAGGACCTTCGGGTCGATGACGACGCCGTTGCCGATGACCGGGACGACGCTCGGTGACAGCACGCCGGACGGCAGGACGTGCAGGGCGTACTTCTCCTCGCCGATGACAACCGTGTGTCCAGCGTTATTGCCGCCCTGGTACCTGACGACGTACTGGACTTGGTCTCCGAGCAGGTCGGTCGCCTTGCCCTTACCCTCGTCGCCCCACTGGGCACCGATCAGCACGATCGCCGGCATCTTCTTCAGCCTTTCACACGACGAAAGCCCCTGACGACGCAAGTGCGACAGGGGCTCTTGCCACATGAGATTACCCGAAAGACCCTGGTAAAACCCAGGCGGGGTGGCCTGGATGAGGATCTGGCAGACTCGTGCCCATGAGTGATCACGTGAACCTGCTCGGCGAGCCCCCGGCAACCCTGCTGCCAGCGCAGGTCGCGGCGGAGGAACTCGTGGCTTCCGGCACCGCTCCGGTGGACGTGGCGGCCAAGTACCCGGCGTTTTCGCTGGCCTGGGCGATGCTGGCGGAGGCGGCCCTGGATGGCGGCCGCCCTGTCGAGGCCTACGCCTACGCCCGCACCGGCTACCACCGGGGCCTCGACGCGCTGCGCCGGAGCGGCTGGAAGGGCCACGGGCCTGTGCCCTGGTCCCACGAGCCCAACCGCGGCTTCCTCCGCTGCCTGGCCGCCCTGGCGACCGCGGCGGGGATCATCGGCGAGACCGATGAGGAGCAGCGCTGCTGGTCGTTCCTCGCCGACAGCAGCAAGGAAGCCTACGCAGAACTCAAGAACTAAAACCTAGACACCGAACGGGTGCGTGCTTCGCGGTTCACGTGAAACACGCACCCGTTCGGGATGATCCGTTTTTTGGGTTTTGACCTAGTTCGGCACTTAGGAGAGCCTGGTCCCGGCGGAGAGCAGGTCCTGGCAGGCCTGGGTAACCCTGGCCGCCATGCCCGCCTCGGCCGACTTGCCCCAGGTGCGCGGGTCGTACGCCTTCTTGTTGCCGACCTCACCGTCCACCTTGAGCACGCCGTCGTAGTTGCTGAACATGTGGCCGGCGACCGGGCGGGTGAAGGCGTACTGGGTGTCGGTGTCGACGTTCATCTTCACCACGCCGTAGGAGATCGCCTCGCGGATCTCGGACTCCGCAGAGCCTGAGCCGCCGTGGAAGACCAGGTCGAACGGCTTTTCCTTGCCGTATTTGGCGCCCACCGTGTCCTGGATGTCCTTGAGCACGCTCGGGCGGAGCTTGACGTGACCCGGCTTGTACACGCCGTGCACGTTCCCGAAGGTCGCCGCCAGGATGTACCTGCCGCGCTCGCCGAGGCCGAGGGCCTCGACCGTGGCCAGGGCGTCCTCCGTGGTGGAGTACAGCTTCTCGTTGATCTCGCCGACGACGCCGTCTTCCTCGCCGCCGACGACGCCGATCTCGAGCTCCATGATGATCTTGGCCTCGGCGCACTTGGCGAGCAGGTCGGCGGCGATCTCCAGGTTCTCGGCAAGCGGCACCGCTGACCCGTCCCACATGTGCGACTGGAACAGCGGTTCCCGTCCGGCCCGGACCCGCTCAGCGGAGATGGCCACGAGCGGGCGCATGTAGCCGTCGAGCTTGTCCTTCGGGCAGTGGTCGGTGTGCAGCGCAACGTTGACCGGGTACCTGGCCGCGACCACGTGCGCGTATTCGGCAAGCGCGGTCGCGCCGGTGACCATGTCCTTAACCGCCTGGCCGGACAGGTACTCGGCGCCGCCGGTGGAGACCTGGATGATGCCGTCGCTTTCCGCGTCGGCGAAGCCCTTCAGCGCGGCGTTCAGCGTCTGGCTTGAGGTCACGTTGATCGCCGGGTAAGCGAAGCCCTGCTGCTTGGCCCGGTCGAGCATCTGCGCGTAGATCTCTGGGGTCGCGATCGGCATGGGGATGACTCCTGAATAAGTTGGCTCAGCAGAACTCTAGTGGCCGGGCCGCGGGCGCCGCAGACCGGCTCTAACCTCGCGGCTTGGGGAATTCAGCAAGATCTCATAGGCCGCCGCACCCGGAACCGGCGTGGGCCATGCCTGCCATGGGGTACAAAGGTGCGCATGACCAGCTTCCTGATTTCGCACGCCATCTACGCCGTGATCGTGTTCGGCGTGCTGCAAGCGATGTGCGTGCCGATCTCGTCCGAGCTGACGTTCCTGCTCGGCGGTGCGGTCGCGTCCGGTGCCATCCCCGGCACGCACCAGCACCCGTCGCTGGCCATGGTGATCATCCTAGGGACGCTCGCCGAGATGATCGGCTCCTACATCTCCTATGGTGTCGGCCGGGCAGGCGGCCGGCCGCTGGTCCACCGACTCGGCAGGTACGTCCTCATCACCGAGAGGGACGTGGCCCGCGCCGAGCGGTTCCTTGTCGGGCGCGGCGCGTGGGCGCTGCCGGTGGCGCGCATGCTGCCCGTCGTCCGGGCGTTCGCGTCGATCGTCGCCGGGATCGTGGAGATCCCGCCGCTGCGGTTCGGGATCCTCAGCTTCATCGGCACCGCTGTCTACGTGACCGCGCTGTCCTGGGCTGGGTACAGCCTCGGCGGCGAGTGGAGCAAGGTCAACCACAGCCTCACCCAGGCCACCTACGTCCTGGTGGCCGTGGTCGGCATCGCGATCATCGCGTTCGTCGTGATCCGGCTGCGCGAGTTCCGGCGGGAGGCCGCGGCGAACGCGGCCCGCGGCGGCGGTGCGCCGGCGGACCGCATTCGCCGCTAGTTCCCGCTCGCCTCCGCGCGCGCCGCTTTGGCTCGTGGGGCTATGTCCCTAGTTCGTCAAGTTCGTATACGGCGACGTAGGGCAGGCCGCGCTCGACGACCTTCTGCCTGGCGCCACGGTCGACGAGGACCGCGACGCCGACGACCTCGGCGCCCGCCTCCTCGAGCGCGTCGACCGCCGTGAGCACGGAGTTGCCCGTGGTGGACGTGTCCTCGAGTGCGAGCACCCGGCGGCCCTGCACGTCGGGTCCCTCAATGCGCCGCTGCAGCCCGTGCGCCTTCTCGGACTTGCGCACCACGAATGCGTCGATGGGGGTGCCACGGCTCGCCGCCGCGTGCATCATCGCCGTCGCGACCGGGTCCGCGCCGAGCGTAAGGCCGCCGACCGCGTCGTATGACAGGTCCGCGGTCGCGTTGAGCAGTACCCGCCCGACAAGGGGGGCGAGCCGGCCATCTAGCGTCACCCGGCGCAGGTCCACGTAGCTGGTGGCGTGGGCGCCAGACGAGAGCTGGAAGTCGCCGTGCACCACGCCTTTCGCCTTGATGCCTGCCAGCAGTTCCTCGCGATCATCCACGTCTCAGAGCATACGGTGAGGCTGTTTGACGTGTGACTTCGCCCGGAACGGCCAGCGAGGGCGCCGGCGTTTTATTACCCTAGTAAGGGCGGAGAACAATCGACCGATTTGTCGGATCGGTCGCTGACCTGGCCCGTTCTTCGCACGGTGAGGGGAAGGGACGGTGGAACGTGGATCGCTGCGCGCTGTTCGTGGACGCGAGCTATGTGCTGGCGGACGGTGCCATGGCGGTGCACGGTACGCGCCGTAGAGAATCGGTGTCCTGGGATTATCCCGGCCTGCTGCAGCTGCTCGGCAACCTGGCCATGGAGCGCACGAACCTGCCGCTCCTGCGCTGCTACTGGTACGAGGCCACGGTGGAGGGCCGCCGGTCGGCCGATCACGACACCCTCGCCGACCTGCCCGGCGTCAAACTCAGGGTGGCCAAGATGCGGCCGGGGCGCCGCGAGGGCGTCGAGGGCGAGATCCACCGCGACCTAACGACGCTCGCGCGGAACAAGGCCGTCAGCGACGCGATGGTGGTCAGCGGCGAGGAAGACCTGGCGCAGGTGATCGCCGATGTCCAGGACATGGGCATGCGGGTCACCCTGCTGCAGATCGTCGGCGAGGGCAGTCAGGCCGTCTCCCGCACGCTCCGCCAGGAGTGCGATGACATCGTGGAGATCAGCGCCGCGCACCTGCGGCCCTATGTCGAGCTGATTACTGGCGCCGAGCCGCCGCGCTCCGACGAATCCGACGGAACGCTGGTCGCGCTGCGCCCGGCGCTGAACGGCAATGGCAACGGGTACTTCGCGACGCAGGGCCAGCAGGCCTACCCGCAGCCGCAAGCAGTGCCTGCCGCGGGCCAGCAGCAGACCGATCCGCTGCCTGCACCGCCTGCCGCCGAGTACCAGCCGCACGCCGAGCCGCCGCAGCGGGTGGCGGCAGAGGTCGTCCAGGCGGACGGGCTGCCGCCGGAGCACACGGACGGCGCCATGGCGGCGGACTATTCGTCGCTAATGCCGGACTTCAACGCGAACGTGGACTACCACACCTCGGTCGACTTCGGGTCGATCGACTACGGCTCCGCGCCGGACTACGGGCGGGCGGCCGAATACGCGTCGTTCCCCGACCGCCCCGCGGCCCCCGTTCCTCCCGTGCCGCCGGTTCCGTCGGCGCAGCCGCCCGGCATGCGCGAGGACCTGTACGCGGCGCCCGTCGTCCTGCCGGCGCCCGCGGAGTACCTGCCTGCGGAGCGGGAGCAGCCGCCGGGCAGGCCACAGCACGACATGGGACCGGCGGCGTATGCCCCGGGTGTCGCACGGGAGCAGTACCAGCGGGACGGCATGCTGCGAGACCATGGCGCGCCGGACGCGGACGACAGGCAGCCCGTGCCTGTCCCCGTTCCCGTCGGCTCGGCTCAGGTGCGGCGGCTGCCCACCCGCGGTGCGGTGACCGCGGGACCGAACCCGGCGCAGGCGCCGTCGGGGCTGGTGCCCGGGCGCATCCCGGACGGCGAGCCAGGCATGGCCCAGTCGCTGCCGGGCCAGTCGCTGCCGGCCCAGCCTCCGTCGGTACCGCAGTTCACGGCCGAGCCCACCGCCGCCCAGCCGCTGTCCGGCGGGTTCCAGGGCGGCCAGCCGATCGCCCCGGTGCTCCCGATGGACCCGAACGGCGCGGGATACGCGGGTGCCCGCGGCAATGGCCCTGACGGGCCGCGCCCGTTCATCCCCGGCGTGCCCGGTGGGCCGGTCGGTCTCAGCGGGAACATGGGAGCGGGTCAGCAGGGCAACTCCGGTCCGCAGCACGCGCTTGGCCCAGTCGGACCTGGTCAGCAGCCGCCGGCCATGGCTCCGCAGGCGCCGATCCCGGCGGGGCCGGGCACCGGTGCCCCTTCCGGGCCCATTGGCCTGGTAGGTCCCGCAGGCTACCCGGGCGCCGCCCAGCCCGGCCCGTCCCTGGCCGACGCGGTCCAGTCGGCGCACGAGGAGGGGCAGGCGTTCGGGGAATCCGTGGCAAGGGACGCTCCGGCGCTCTGGCTGGAAGCCGTACTCGCGCGAAAGCCGCGGATGCCCTCCGATCTTGAGGCGAGGCTGCTTCAGGGCTCGGCCCTGCCCATCGACTTCCTGTTGCATGATGAGGTCAGGCACGCGCTGCGGCGCGGCTTCTGGGACGCTCTGGAGCGCTCCCGTCGCTAACCGCGATCTCACCGTGATCTGACCGAGACCTGAGGCAGGGAATCTCGCAAATGCGTGTGGCAACCCCGATGCGCACGCCGAATCCGTAGGAATCATGAAGGGCCGCTGGGGTACCGTGGGAAGAGTGGCGAACGTCGAAGACTTCGACGAGATCGAATTCCAGGCGGCACGTACTGGCAATCATGTGCGGGCCGCTGTTCGCATGAGCAAACTCGCCGAGGGGGCCGAGCCTGGCTTGCGCGCGGAGTTCCACCTCAGGGCGGGCGAGCAGTGGATGAGCGCCGACGACCCGCAGCGCGCGGCCGACGAGTTCACCGCCGCGATCGCGGACGGCGGCAGCACCTTCGCGGATCCCCGGGTGCTCCTGGCCAGGGCGCTGCTCGACCTTGAGCGTGAAGCTGAGGCTAGGGAACTGATCAGCGGGCTCACCGCCGACCGCGAGGTCGTCACCCCGCGCACCTGTGACCTGCTCGCCGAGCTGTTCACCGAGGAGGGCGACCTGCAGGGCGCGCTCGACTGGGCGACGACGGGCGTCGAGCGGTGCATTCAGCTCGAAGACGACGCGGAGCTGCAGCTGCTGCTCCGCCTGCGCTACCGCATCCGGGTCGATCTCGGTCTCGACGAGGACGACTACGACCACATGCTGGACACGACGAAGCCCCGCGGCTGACGGCCGGCCGCGCGCCGAGCGACCTCCCACCCTCGTGCTGGCCCGGAAACGGGAACAGCGCGGGGGTGTTCTGGCATAGAGAGGTGTCCTGTCCATCACCCGGAGGGCCGCCTGTGAGACTTCCGAACGAAGACGTTGCATGGCTAGCCGCGGCACCTGACCACGCCGGCCGGCCTTTTCCCCATGACGACGGCACGATCATCCGTCACTCGATAGCCGATCCCGAGCTATTCGCCGTCCTCGTCAGGCGGCACGCACCGGCCATCGCCCGCTACGTGACAAGGCGCATCGGCCGCGACGCGGCAGAGGACATCGTCGCGGAGACGTTCCTCGTCGCGTTCCGGCAGCGGGCCGGCTACACCGACGAGGGCCGCGACTGCCTGCCCTGGCTGTACGGCATCGCGACCCGGCTAGCGCACCGGCACTGGCGCAGCGAGACGAAGCAGCTGCGGCTGCTCGCGCGCACCGGCGTCGACCCGGTCACCGAGCCGTTCGCCGACCGGGTGGACGCCGCGGTCAGCGCGAGCGCGGTGAAGCCCAGGCTCGCCGAGGCGCTTGCCTGCCTGCCCAAGGCACAGCGCGACGCCCTTCTGCTGCTCGTGTGGGCCGACCTGAGCTATGAGCAGATCTCCGTGGCGACCGGCGTACCGCTCGGCACCGTCCAGTCCCGAATCAGCCGGGCACGGCAGCGCATGCGCAAGCAGCTCGCAGACATTGATCCGCAGGGGATAACAGAAGGGTTCCCACGATGAACGACCTCACGCACCTGGCCGGCCTGCGGAGCGAGGTTCCGCTTGCGGACGGCGCACGACTCAGCGATGCCGTCATCGCCGCCCTCCCGCTCGAGGGCGACCGTGCTCACCACGCTGTCCCCCACGGTGCCACGGTGCGCCGCGCGCGGCGCAGGGCGCTGCGCCCGCTGCTTGCGGGCACCCTCGCTGCCGCCGTCGGTGCCGGCGCGTTCGCCGCCGTCGAATTGTCCGGCTCTTCGGCGTCCAGCCAAGGACCCGGTGGGTCGACGACCTCCGCTTGGTCCGGGCGCCCGACCGCCGCATGGCCTGCCGCCGGTCACCCGAGTTACGGACGGGCAAAGACGGCGGCGCAGCTGGTCGACTACACGACCCGGGCCGCGGCATCGGCCCCCGGGCGGGCGCCCAAGCCGAACGAGTGGGTCGTGGTGAAGTCGGAGTTCGCGGATTCCTCCGGCGGGAGCGGCGGGTACCTGTTCGGGCCGCCGGACAAGCGCGAGATCACCCTGGCGTGGTTCAGCGGGGAGCCCTGCGGCCCGGTCGCGAGTGTCCCGCGTGTGCCCGCGACGGTCGCCCCAAGCGAAACCGTCACCGGCACGCTGACGGTCGACTCGGCCGGCGGCGGCCGCGCCGGCTGTCCGGGGACCACGCTCGGCGGCTGGAAGAGCGTGAGCTACGACTACCTCAATTCGCTGCCGACTGATCCATCCGCACTGGAGCAGATCCTGGCAGGCAGCGCGGGCCCGGTGGTGGCGAACACCAAGGAGCAGGCCATCTTCCAGGCGATCGAGACGCTGCTCGACGCGGGAGAGAGCCAGGGCGTCGTGGTGCCGCCGAAGCTGACGGCCACCATGTACCGGGTGCTGCAGCAGCTGCCAGGCGTCACCTTCCAGAGCGCGACCGACCTCGCAGGGCGTGAGGGAATCGGCTTCTCCATGGTGCTCGAGGGCTACTTCACGCAGGAGATCGTCATCGACCCGGAAACCTACACCTACATGGGCTTCAAGGACGTCGTGATCAAGGACCACGCGCTGGTCGGCACCGACGGCACCAGGGACGTCAAGGTCGGGCACGTGATGGGCTGGGGAGCGCTGCTCGGCTCGGCGATCGTGGACAAGCCGGGCCAGCTGCCCTGACGGGCGCGGCAACGACGAGGCGCCCTGGCCCGCCCCTTGGGGGGCGGGCCAGGGCGCCTGAACCTTCGCGGGCTAGCCGACCCTGGCGGCCGTCTTGACGGTCAGCTCGTCGGCGTTCGCGTCCAGGTCCACGACCACCTCGTCGCCGTCGGTGACCTCTCCGGAGAGCAGCGCCTTGGCCAGCTTGTCGCCGATCGCCGACTGGACGAGCCGCCGCAGCGGCCGCGCGCCATACACCGGGTCGAACCCGGTGAGGGCGAGCCAGTCCTTGGCGGCGGGCGTCACGGTCAGCGTCAGCCGACGCGCGGACAGCCTGCTGCCGAGGCGCGCCACCTGGATGTCCACGATGCTGGCCAGCTCCGCGGTGGTGAGCGCGTCGAAGATGATCACGTCGTCGAGCCGGTTGAGGAACTCCGGCTTGAACGCGGCGCGGACCGCGGCCATGACCGCCTCGCGCTTGGCGCGCTCGTCAAGCGCCGGGTCGGCGATGAACGACGAGCCCAGGTTGGACGTGAGGATCAGGATCGTGTTCCTGAAGTCAACGGTCCGTCCCTGCCCGTCGGTGAGCCGCCCGTCATCGAGCACCTGAAGCAGCACGTCGAAGACCTCGGGGTGGGCCTTCTCCACCTCGTCGAGCAGCACCACGCAGTAGGGCCGCCGCCGCACCGCCTCGGTGAGCTGCCCGCCCTCCTCGTAGCCGACGTAGCCGGGCGGCGCGCCGACCAGCCGGGCGACCGAGTGCTTCTCGCCGTACTCGCTCATGTCGATGCGGATGATCGCCCGCTCGTCGTCGAAGAGGAACTCGGCGAGGGCCTTGGCCAGCTCCGTCTTGCCGACGCCGGTCGGCCCGAGGAACAGGAAGGAGCCGGTCGGGCGGTCCGGGTCGGAGACGCCGGCCCGTGCCCGCCGCACCGCGTCTGACACCGCCTGCACGGCGCTGGCCTGGCCGATCACCCGCGAGCCGAGCTCGGACTCCATCCGCAGCAGCTTGCCGGTCTCGCCTTCGAGCAGCCGGCCGGCCGGGATCCCGGTCCATGCCGACACGACATCGGCCACGTCGTCCGGGCCGACCTCCTCCTTCACCATCGGCGCGGACGCGGGGACGGCGGCCGCCTCCTCGGCGGAGCGATCACTCGCGGCGGCCTCGGCGATCTCCGCGTCGAGCGTCGGGATCTCACCGTAGAGCAGCCGGGAGGCCGTCTCGTAGTCGCCGTCCCGTTGGGCGCGCTCGGCCTGGCCCTTGAGGTCGTCGAGCCGCTTCTTCAGCTCGCCGACCCGGTTGAGCCCGGACTTCTCCTGCTCCCAGCGTGCGGTCAGCGCGGTGAGCTGTTCCTGCTTGTCCGCCAGGTCCGCGCGGAGCTTCTCCAGGCGGTCCTTGCTCGCCGCGTCCGACTCATGGGACAGCGCGAGCTCCTCCATCTTCATCCGGTCCACGGTGCGGCGCAGCTCGTCGATCTCCACCGGGGAGGAGTCGATCTCCATCCGCAGCCGGGAGGCGGCCTCGTCCACCAGGTCGATGGCCTTGTCAGGCAGGAACCGCGCCGTGATGTACCGGTCGGAAAGCGTCGCCGCCGCGACCAGCGCCGCGTCCGCGATCTGCACCTGGTGGTGCGCCTCGTAGCGGCCCTTGAGCCCGCGCAGGATCGCGATCGTGTCCTCGACGGACGGCTCGCCGACGAGCACCTGCTGGAACCGGCGCTCGAGCGCGGGATCCTTCTCGATCCGCTCCCGGTACTCGTCGAGCGTGGTGGCGCCGACCATGCGGAGCTCGCCGCGGGCGAGCATCGGCTTGAGCATGTTGCCCGCGTCCATCGCGCCGTCGGCCCGGCCCGCCCCGACGACCGTGTGCAGCTCGTCGATGAACGTGATCACCTGGCCGTCGCTGGCCTTGATCTCGTTCAGCACGGCCTTGAGCCGCTCCTCGAACTCGCCGCGGTACTTCGCGCCTGCCACCATGCTGCCAAGGTCGAGCGAGATCAGCCGCTTGCCGCGCAGTGACTCCGGCACGTCGCCTGCCACGATGCGCTGGGCGAGGCCCTCGACGACGGCCGTCTTGCCGACGCCCGGCTCGCCGATCAGCACCGGGTTGTTCTTGGTCCGCCTGGACAGCACCTGGACCACGCGCCGGATCTCGGAGTCGCGGCCGATTACCGGGTCAAGCTTGCCGTCCCTTGCCAGCTGCGTGAGGTCGACGCCGAACTTCTCGAGCGCCTGGTACGTGGACTCGGGGTCCTCGCTGGTTACCCGGGCGCTGCCGCGCACCTTGGTGAAGGCGCTGGTCAGCGCTTCCGGGGTGGCGCCCGCCCGCTGCAGTGCCGTCGCCACTGGCCCGCCCCCGGTGGCCAGTCCGACGAGCAGGTGCTCGGTGGAGATGTACTCGTCGTCGAGCTGCCTGGCCAGGCCCGCGGCGGTGTTGATCACCGACAGCAGCTGGCGGGACGTCTCCGGTGCACTCGCGGTGTCGCCGCGGGTCTGCGGCATCTTCCGCAGCAGCGCGGTCGCCTCCGCGATGATCCTGTTCATGTCCGCGCCCACCGCCTCAAGCAGCGGCTGCGCCGTCCCGTCGGCCTGCTTCAGCAGGGCGAGCAGCAGGTGTACCGGCTCGACCTGGGGGTTGCCATCCGAGGCGGCCTGGCGGATCGCCGCCGAGAGCGCCTCCTGGCTCTTGCGCGTGAGCTTGTCATCCATGTTGAAGTCTGATCCCCCTGGATCGTTATTAGCTTTTGTTCGCCAGCTTCACCCGGCAGTTACTCGGCTGCGCCGCGCTGGTCCTCCTGCCGCGACGGTGTGCCCGCGGCCTGCGGCGGTGTGCCCGCGGCCTGCCAGAAGGTCACCCTGGTCGACGACCGGACCGGGACCAGCGTCGCCGCCGGATCGACGGTCCGCGACCTGCGGAGCTCCGCGAGCCGTGCCGCCACCGCGCGGGTGGATTCCAGCTCGTTCCTGAGTATGGACAGCTCGGCGTGCAGCTGGGCCGCCATGAGACGGGCGCGCTCGAGCTCCCGTTCCAGGTCGAGGATGCGCTTGATGCCCTCGAGGTTGATCTTCTCGTCCTGGGAGAGCCGCTGGATCTCGCGGAGCGTGAGGATGTCCCGCATGGAGTAGCGGCGGCCGCCGCCGGTGGTGCGCCGCGGCGTCACCAGTCCGACTCTCTCGTAGCCGCGTAGCGTCTGCGGGTGCATGCCTGACAAGCTCGCGGCCACGGAGATGACATACACGGGCATGTCATCGGACAGCTCGTAGGGGCTGTTCATGTCATCTCCTTCCTTTCCTCCACTAGTGCTGGCAGCTACTGCTGCTGCCGTGCCCGGCGGAGCAGTTCCTCGCGCGGGTCCGGGCCGGCGGTAGCGATGCGCAAGTCCTCGAGAGCGGACTTCGCCTTGTTGCTCAGGTCCCGCGGAATCGTCACCTCGACGGTGGCGAGCAGCGCGCCGAGCGTCCCGTCCTTGCGGCGGACGCCGCGTCCGGGAACCCGGAACACCTGCCCATTGGGCGTGCCCGCGGGGATGCGGACGGTGACGGCGGGACCGCGGTGCGTTGGCACCTTGATCTCGGCGCCGAGCGCGAGCTCGGTGATCGTCACCGGGACGGTGACGGTCAGGTTGTCACTGCTCCTGCCGAACACATCGTGCGGCTTGACGTGGACCCGGACGTACAGGTCGCCCGCCTTGCCGCCGTGCTCGCCGGGCGCTCCCTTGCCGGGAATCCGGATCCGCTGACCGTCTGCCACCCCAGCTGGGATACGCGCCTGGATGGTCCGCGAGCTCATCGCCCGGCCGCTGCCGCTGCACGACTCGCACGGGTCGTCGACGACCAGGCCCCGTCCCCGGCAGGTCTTGCAGGGCTCGGACATCCCGAAGCCGCCGAGGTTCCTTGACTGCTGCCCGGTGCCGTGGCAATCGGGGCAGACCTTGGGCACGGTGCCCGTCTTCGCGCCGGTGCCGCCGCAGACCGGGCAGGGACCCTCGCCGGTCAGCCGGAGCGACACCGTCGCGCCGTCGATCGCGTCGCCGAAGGACAGCGTCGTCTCGGTCTCCACATCCGCGCCGCGGCGTGCCCTGGTGGACGACGCCGTGCCGCCGCGGTTGCGGAAGATCCCGCCGAGCACATCGCCGATCCCGTCGCCGCCGAAGAGGTCACCGAGGTCGAACGTCCCGCCAGGACCCTGACCCGGCCGGGCGCCGGTTGGCACGCGGAACCCGCCGAACATCGAACGGGCCTCGTCGTACTCCTTGCGCTGCTTCTCGTCGGACAGCACGTTGTACGCCTCGGTGATCTCCTTAAAGCGCTCCTCCGCGTCGGTGCTCCCCTTGTTCGCGTCGGGGTGCCACTTCCGCGCGAGCTCACGATAGGACTTCTTGATCTCGGCGGCCGTCGCGGTCTTGGGCACGCCCAGCGCCTTGTAGTAGTCCTTCTGATAGTCCTTCGCGCTCATCTGGCCTCGCTGGGCTCTTTAGTTGTTCTCTTCTCCGGATGGCCACTCGGCCGCATTACCACTGCCTTCTGGCCCGGTGGCGGGGGCGGCGACCGCCACGCGTGCGGGACGCAGGATTCGCTCGCCCACCTTGTAGCCGGGCTGGAAGATCTCCACGGCGGTGTCCTCCGCCACGTCAGGCGAGTAGGTGTGGGTCAGCGCCTCGTGGATCTTCGGGTCGAACGCGTCGCCGCGCTGCCCGTAGCTGACGAGGCCGAGCTTGGCGACCGCGGCCTGAAGCGAGTCCGCCACCGACTTGAAGCCGCCAGACAGCTCGCCGTGCTCGCGTGCCTGGCCGATGGCGTCAAGGACAGGCAGCAGGTCGGACAGCGCGCTGGCCACCGCCTGCTCCCGCACCGTCGCGCGGTCCCTGTCGACCCGCTTGCGGTAGTTGGCGTACTCCGCCTGCAGTCGCTGCAGGTCGGCGGTGCGCTCCGCAAGCTGGGTCTGCAGGGGGCCGACGGCCGGCGCCGCCGCGGCGGGCGCCGGGGCCGGCGTGCTCTCGGCCGGCTTGTCCTCCTGCGAGGTCACCGCGTTCGCCGGGGCAGAGCCCTTGTCGCCGTCCCTGCCGTGCCGGGCAGAGCCCGGCCCCCCCGGCCGGCTGGCGTTACCGCCAGCCGGCTGGGAGGCCGCGTGCTTGCCCCTTCTTGGCTGCCCGGTCACCGGGTCGATCCGCCTGTTGTCACGGATGACCGGCCCGTTGACGGGCTCCTCGGGTGCTGTCATCAGGCGGCTCCGCCTTCGCCTTCGTCCACGATCTCGGCGTCGACGACGCCCTCGTCCTGCGGCTCCTCCGCGGTGGCGCCGCCACCCTCGGGGGCGCCGGAGGCCTGCCGCTCGGCCTGAGCCGCGGCGTAGATGGCACTGCCCATCTTCTGGCTGACCGTCGCGGCGTGCTCGCTCGCGGTCTTGATGGCCTCGAGGTCGTTGCCCTCGATCGCCTTCTTGAGGTCGGCGATGGCCTCCTTGACCTCGGACTTGACGTCCGCGGGGACCTTCTCGTCGTTCTCGGCGAGGAACTTCTCCGTCGAGTAGACGAGGGTGTCGGCCTGGTTGCGGACCTCTGCCTCCTCGCGGCGGCGGCGGTCCTCCTCGGCGTACGACTCGGCGTCGCGGACCATCTTGTCGATGTCGTCCTTGGACAGCGCCGAGCCGCCGGTGATCTGCACCGACTGCTGCTTGCCGGTGCCCAGGTCCTTTGCGGACACGTTCACGATGCCGTTGGCGTCGATGTCGAAGGAGACCTCGATCTGCGGGATGCCGCGCGGGGCCGGCGCGATGCCGGTCAGGTCGAACATGCCCAGCTTCTTGTTGTAGGCCGCGATCTCACGCTCACCCTGGTACACCTGGATCTGCACCGACGGCTGGTTGTCGTCCGCCGTGGTGAAGATCTCCGACTTCTTGGTCGGGATCGTGGTGTTGCGCTCGATGAGCTTGGTGAAGATCCCGCCCTTCGTCTCGATGCCCAGCGAAAGCGGGGTCACGTCGAGCAGCAGGATGTCCTTGACCTCGCCCTTGAGCACGCCGGCCTGCAGGCAGGCGCCGACGGCGACGACCTCGTCCGGGTTGACGCCCTTGTTGGGCTCCTTGCCGCCGGTCAGCGACTTGACCAGGTCAACCACCGCGGGCATCCGGGTGGAGCCGCCGACCAGGACCACGTGGTCGATGTCGGCCACCTTGGTGTTGGCGTCCTTGATGACCTGCTGGAACGGCGACTTGCAGCGGTCGATCAGGTCGGAGGTCATGCGCTGGAACTCGGCACGGGTGAGCCGGGTGTCCAGGTGCAGGGGGCCGTCCGGGCCGTGCGAGATGTAGGGCAGGTTGATCTGCGACTCCATCGACTGCGACAGCTCGATCTTGGCCTTCTCCGCCGCCTCGCGCAGCCGCTGGAGCGCCATCTTGTCCTTGGCCAGGTCGATGCCGTAGCCGGACTTGAAGTCCTGCACCAGCCAGTCAACGATCCGCTGGTCCCAGTCGTCGCCGCCGAGGTGGTTGTCGCCGCTCGTCGCCTCGACCTCGACCACGCCGTCGCCGACGTCAAGCAGCGACACGTCGAACGTACCGCCGCCGAGGTCGAAGACCAGGATCTTCGCCGAGCCCTCCTTCTCCAGGTGGTACGCAAGCGCCGCCGAGGTCGGCTCGTTGATGATCCGCAGGACGTTAAGGCCGGCGATCTGCCCGGCCTCCTTGGTCGCCTGCCGCTGCGCGTCGCTGAAGTACGCCGGAACGGTGATCACCGCGTCGGTGATCTTCTCGCCGAGGTAGGACTCGGCGTCCCTCTTGAGCTTCTGCAGGATGAATGCGCTGATCTGCTGCGGGGTGAACTTCTTGCCGTCGATGGTGACGGTCCAGTCGGTCCCCATCTGCCGCTTGACCGAACGGATCGTCCGGTCCACGTTGGTGACGGCCTGCCGCTTCGCGACCTCGCCGACCAGTACCTCAGCGTTCTTGGCGAACGCGACGACGGACGGCGTCGTCCGCGAGCCCTCCGCGTTTGCGATGACCGTCGGTTCCCCGCCTTCGAGGACGGCGACAACAGAGTTGGTCGTCCCGAGGTCAATACCTACCGCACGTGCCATGAGCAGTCCTTGTAGTGTGTGTGAAGTTGAGTCTGCCGGGCTCAAGCCTGCCCGAGGCTAGCTCGGCTGTCAAATGAACTTGAGTCACCTACGCTCAACTTTACTGACCCTCCGATTCATTCCCGGTGGCCCGGGCAATATTCGCCGTGACGTAGGCGACCTTGGGCATCACAGGCCACCCCGTTAGGCTTGACCCCCAGGCATACAAGGAGGTTGCGGTGGTCCTGCGGATGATTGTCGGCCTGGTGGTGACTGTCGCGGCGTTTGCCGTGGCTGGCCGGCGGCTGTGGTGGCTGAAGCGGCTGGCGTTCAGCGGCCAGCCGGCGCCGGAACGCCTTGAGTACGCCAGGACGCATCCGGGGCGTGAGGCGGAGACGCAGCTGACGGAGGTGGTCGGGCAGCGGAAGCTGCTGCAGTGGACGGTGCCGGGGATGGCGCACGCGGCGACGTTCTGGGGTTTCCTGGTGCTGCTGCTGACGATCATCGAGGCGTACGGTGCTTTGTTCCAGCGGGACTTCGCGATCCCGGTGATCGGGCACTGGGCGGTGGTCGGGTTCATCGAGGACCTGTTCGCGGTCGGGGTGCTGTGCGGGATCAGCACGTTCACGGTCATCCGGTTCCGCGAGAACCCGCACAAGGAGGGCCGCAGGTCGCGGTTCTTCGGCTCGCACACCCGCGCCGCGTGGGTGGTCCTCGCCATGATCGCGCTGGTCATCATCACGCTGCTGGTCTACCGGGGTGCGCAGCAGAACACCGGGGTGTTCCCCTACCCGCACGCGTGGGCGTTCGCGTCCTGGGCGGTGGCGCAGGTCCTGCATCCCCTGGGGTACGGGGTCAACGCGGTGCTTGAGGTCGTGTTCATCTTGGCGCAGCTGGCGGTGGTGCTCGCGTTCCTGGTGGTCGTCACCTACTCCAAGCACCTGCACATCTTCCTGGCCCCGGTGAACGTGATGTTCGCCCGCCGCCCGGACGGGCTGGGCCCGCTGGAGCCGATGCGCTCGGGCGGGAAGGTGCTGGACTTTGAGGAGGCCGACCCGGACACCGATGTGTTCGGGATCGGGAAGGTGGAGGACCTGACCTGGAAGGGCATGCTCGACCTGGGCACCTGCACCGAGTGCGGCCGCTGCCAGTCGCAGTGCCCGGCCTGGGCGACCGGCAAGCCCCTGTCGCCGAAGCAGCTCATCCTGGACCTGCGCGACCACGCGTTCGCGAAGGCGCCCTACCTGCTGGCGACCGAGGAGGAGCGGGTCACGCTGTCTGCCGACGTGCTGGCCGAGGCGGAACGGCCGCTGGTCGGCGGGCCGGACGTCAACGGGGTGATCGACCCGGAGGTCATCTGGGCGTGCACCAACTGCGGTGCGTGCGTGAACGAGTGCCCGGTCGACATCGAGCACATCGACCACATCAACGGGATGCGCCGCCACCAGGTCCTCATCGAGTCCGCCTTCCCCGCCGAGGCCACCACGATGCTGAACAACCTGGAACGCAGGGGCAACCCGTGGGGGATGGCCGAGGACAAGCGGGCCGAGTGGATCACCGAGCTCGACTTCGAGGTCCCCGTCCTGGACGGGACCATCCCTGCCGACACCGAGTACCTGTACTGGGTCGGCTGCGCCGGGGCGCTGGACGACCGGGCGAAGAAGGCCACCAAGGCGATCGCCGAGCTACTCCATGTTGCCGGGGTCAAGTTCGCGGTGCTCGGCCCGGCCGAGGCCTGCACCGGCGACCCCGCCCGCCGGCTCGGCAACGAGTTCGTCTACGGCATGCTCGCCGCCCAGAACATCGAGACCCTCAACGACGCCGGGGTCGGCGCCGGGACCGGCAAGAAGGTCATCGCGTCGTGCCCGCACTGCTTCAACACCATCAGCCGCGAGTACCCCCAGCTCGGCGGCACCTACGAGGTCATCCACCACACCCAGCTGCTCGCCCGGCTCGTCGCCGACGGAAAGCTGACGCCGGTCACCGCGGTGGAAGAGAAGATCACCTACCACGACCCGTGCTTCCTCGGCCGGCACAACAAGATCTACACCCCGCCCCGGGAAATCATCGACGCCGTCCCCGGCACCACCGCCGAGGAAATGCACCGGTGCAAGGGCAAGGGCTTCTGCTGCGGCGCCGGCGGCGCCCGCATGTGGCTCGAAGAACGAACCGGCAAAAGGATCAACGAGGAACGCATCGACGAGGCCCTCGCCCTGGACCCCGACACCATCTCCACCGCCTGCCCCTACTGCATGGTCATGCTCGGCGACGCCGTCAACGCCAAGAAAGCCGCCGGCCAGGCCAAACAGACCCTCGAAGTCATCGACGTCGCCCAGCTCCTCGTCCGCGCCATCAAACTCCGCGAAGAGGCCGGTCAGGCCACCGACGCCTCGTGAAACTCGTCATTGCGCAGCGAGGGGTCGAGGCGCAACGCCGCGAACCGTTCATCCCGGTACTGGTGCACTAGCCCGCCGTGCCGCTCGGACACCCGCCACTGCCAGTGGCGGGCCTCTTCGTCGGTTATGGCGTGCAGCCAAGCCCCGGCGCGGCGTGGCAGGCCGATGAGCCAAGCGGCATAGATCGCGGCCATTGGGACCTGCAGCGTTTCCGCTGCGTTACTAATGGCCCAAGCGGGGTTGTCTTTTCTGTACAGGTTGCTACCGTAGAACGCATCGCTAGCCCTTCTCGGTGGTTCCTGAGTACGGGTGGTGTTTCGCTGGGTCGGTGTGGCAGCACCGGCCCAGCCGTATTTCCAGGGATTGTTGTCTTCTTGACAGGCCCGGCAATGCGGTGCCTGTCCCGACCCGGAAAGCTGGCGTCTCATTGCGCGCGATGCAGGGGCGCGTACGCTCGTGCATAGCGGGAGCGGACGCAGCGAATGGGCAGTAATGGCATGTCCTCCTTGTCAAATCGCCGGCTCGCGCGACGCCTCGTGGCTAGCGATCTTCGGATCGGTAACCCGTCGGGTCACCGCTCGACCCCTTTGTCGGCGGGTCGCTTGAGGATGCCTCTGCTGGCTGATTTCATCGTGCATCGAGCACATGCTGTTGGCAAGTGCCAAAATCAAGTGCCATACTCGTGAGCCACAGGCATGAAACGGTTGGACATCTTATCTACCAGGGCTTTCTTGGCCATGCGCCAAGGCGGCCCTCCCGCTAGCGCGGCAGAAAGGGACCTCCAGTGTCAGAGGTGCGCAGCCCGACGCTCCGCCGCCGGGAACTCGCCGCGCGCCTGCGGGCGCTGCGTCTGGAACGCGGCCTGACTGTCGATCAGGTCGCCGAACAGCTCCTGTGTTCACCGTCCAAGGTGAGCAGGATGGAAACCGGCCAGCGCGGCGCGACCCTGCGCGACGTCAGGGACCTGTGCGGCATCTACGGCCTGACCGATCCGGCGCAGGTCGAATACCTGATGGGGCTCGTGCGGGAGGCGAAGCAGCAGGCCTGGTGGCAGTCGTACGACCTCGATTACTACGCTACCTACGTCGGCCTTGAGCAGGCCGCGGTGACGCTGTGCTATTACCAGTCCACCATCGTCCCCGGGCTCTTGCAGACCGAGCGATACGCGCGGGCCATGCACGAGGGCAGCATGCCGTCCGAGTTCACGGCGGAAAGAGCCGGCGAATTGATCGAGGTCCGAATCAGGCGTCAGCAGGTGCTCAACAGGGAGCCCCCGCTGGAGTTGCGCGTGGTGCTTGACGAGGCGGTGCTGCACCGCGTGGTCGGCGGCCCGGATGTGATGACCGAGCAGTTGTCGCACTTCAGCGCGATCGCAAAACAGCCCAACGTGACGCTTCAGGTAATACCGTTCAGTGCCGGGGCCCATCCGGCGATGGAAAACATGTTCACTGAGCCCATTCCAACTTGCTTGTAAACAATGAATCACTTTGAGTGATGATAACGTTGTCGTCTCGCGGCGACGGCACTGTGGCCACAGGGTCACGGTTCGCCGGCGGACACGGCGAAGCCCCTGGTAGATGAGGCAATCGACCAAGAACGACTCATCACCCCCAGGGGCTTCACATGCTGTTCTACCGTGCCGCGCTGCCGTTGTCGTCCCGGACCCTGAACTACGCGGCCGGGCTGATCCGCCGGCACCTGAAGGCCGTCGGGTCGCGGTGGCGGAAGCTCAGCCCTGGGCAGCAGGCCCTGCTCGTGCTCGCTCACCTGCGCAAAGGCGAGACGTTCGAGCACCTCGCGGCCGGGTTCGGGGTCGGCAGGACCACGGCCTGGCGGTACGTCAACGAGACCGTGGAACTGCTCGCGGCCCGCGCCCCGAAACTGAGGAAAGCGGTCCGGGACGCCAAAAGGGCAGGTCACGCCTACGTCATCCTCGACGGAACCCTCATCCCGATAGACCGGGTCGCCGCGGACAAGCCGTTCTACTCCGGCAAGCACAAAAAGCACGGCATGAACCTGCAGGTCATCGCCAGTCCTGACGGCGAGGTCCTGTGGGTCTCCGGTGCGCTGCCCGGCTCGGTCCACGACAAGAAGGCCGAGTGGATATGGGGCGTGCTGAACGAGCTAGAGAAAGCCGGGCTGGTCACCCTCGCGGACAAGGGATATCAGGGCTCCACCTGGGCAAAGGTCCCGTACAAGGGCCGGAACAAACCGGAATCCCAGAAAGAAGCCAACCGGGCCCACGCCAGGCTCCGCGCCCCCGGCGAACGAGCGAACGCCCAGCTCAAGGTATGGAAGATCCTCGCGAAGCTCCGCTGCTGCCCCTGGCGCGCCGGGAAACTCGCCAAGGCCATCCACGCATTGCAACTCCACGGCGCCTAACCAGGTTGGAATGGGCTCACTATCATTGAGTTCGAGGACGTCGCTCCGCCCGTGGTGTACGTTGAGGGCTTGATGGGCTGGCTGTTCCTCGAACGCGAGAACGATGTAGCTAGATATACACGGGTCTTTAAATACCTGTGTGAAATCGCATTGAGTCCACAAGAGTCAATCGAACTAATTTCCGAAATGAGCGCACGACATAACCATATACACGGCCTCGCCTCCGGATAGTTCCGCAAATTGCATCAATGCTTGTCCTATATCAATAAAAAACTAGCCCGGCAGGTACTTGACCTCCCGGGCTAAGGGAGCGATGGGATATAAATGCCCCGTTCGAGCAGTGAAGATGAGCGCCTGACCTGGCGTAAGGCAAGACGCAGCATGAACAACGGGAACTGTGCCGAAATAGCGGCATCTATCGGAGTGATCGCCGTGCGAGACTCGAAAGACCCGCATGGTCCCGTCTTGCGTTATCCGGTCGCCTCATGGACTTCGTTCCTCGCGACGGCGAGGAACGGCGACTTCGACGCGCTGCACTAGCCCGCGGGCCGTCTGGCCCGGCGCGTGCCGCGAACCGGACCAGGCGGCCCAGCCAGAACCACTATCGGGCAGGAGCACACAACCAGGCGGCCGGTTCCTGTACGATGTTGGAGCGAGTTCAGCCCGGCACGCCGGTGCTGGCGAGAACGCGGATGTAGTTCAATGGCAGAACATCAGCTTCCCAAGCTGACAGTGCGGGTTCGATTCCCGTCATCCGCTCCAAGCATCAAGGCCCAGGTCGGAAGCAGCTTCCGAACACTGGGCCTTCGCCATCTGGCGGCCCGAACAGGCCGTGGTGCCATTAGCGTGCCATTAGACGGGCACGAGCGCCCCGGCCGGGCCGTCGTCGTCTTCGTCGACCTGGCGCTGGCGTAGGTCGTGGAAGTGCAGCCCCGGCATGCCGAGCGCCTCGACCGCGTGCGGCCACCAGGCCAGGGCGGTGCGGGCCGGGCGCGTCGGCCTTGGTTAGGACGGTCTGTTTTGGCCCGTCCTGGCGGCTTGATCTGGCCCCACCGGTAGTGCTGCTTCGGCGGGCGGCTCCTGCGGGATCGGCCGGTTTTTGGGGTGCTGGATGGCTGGCTGGTGTGAGATGGTCTGGTGTGCGCGATGTTCCGGTTATCGACGTCGAGGCTGTCCGTGTGCGGCTGGCCAGGCGGTTTGGCCCGGAGGTGGCCGACTGGTGCGCGGGCCTGCCGGCGCTGGCGGATGAGGTCGCCCGCCGGTGGGGGCTGCGGCTCGGGGGGGTGTGGCCGAAGGGCGGGACGTCGGTGGTGATGCCGTGTGAGTCTGATGACGGCGAGCCGCTGGTGCTGAAGCTGACCCCGGACCTGAAGATTGCCGCTGACGAGGCGGCGGCGCTTGACGCGTGGATGGCCCGCCGGCACGTGGTGATGCTGCACGATGCGGACCTTGACCGCGGTGCGCTGCTGCTGGAGCGGGTGCTGCCGGGCACCCGGCTGGCGGATGAGCCTGACAGGTGGCCGCTGGAGGAGGCCGTGCCGGTGCTGTCGGGCTTGTGGCCGCGGCCCCCGCGCCTGGGTGGCGGGTCCGGGCTTCCGGAACTGCGGGAGCGGTCGGAGTTCGTGTTCGAGATGACCCGGCGGCGGCTTGAACAGCACCCGGCTGTTGCCGGGCGCGTGCCTCCTGACCTGGTGGAAGGCTCCCGGAACCTGGCCAGCGTGCTGGCTGCTGAGGGGCCGGTCCGGCTGCTGCACGGGGACCTGCACCCGGGGAACGTGCTGCGGGGCGGGGACAGGCGCGGGCTGGTGGCGATCGACCCGCGGCCGTGCCTGGGCGACCCGGCCTTCGACGCGGTCGACTGGGTGCTGGCCGACGGCGGCGGCGAGCAAGCGGTGCAGCAGCGTATTGACTGGCTGGCAGGCCGCGTGGACGGACTGGACCCGGGGCGGGCCTGGGCATGGTGCCGGGCGATGGCCGTGGTGCTGGCGGTCGCCCTGCTTATCGGCCGCGGTGATGACCCGGTGGGCGAGGCGATGCTCGCCCTGGCCCGGGCAGCCGCTGAAGGCAGTTAGCCCGAGGTGCTCAGGATCGAACCTTGTTGCATGGCATTTATGGCTGAACTATTGATGACTTGCCCGAATTGTTGCGCCCGGCGAAAGGTGTCCCCGGTGTCCCCGGCTGACCACTTCAGGCACGGTCCTGGCTGAGCTCGAATACGGCCCGGTCGCCCGGGCACAGCTCCCGAACGTCGCCTGGTATTCCAGCTCGTATCTCGTGGCTGGCGCCCTCGGGCTGAACCTCTAGCGTCAGCAGGTCGCTGTTGAGCGTGACCAGGATCGGGGCCTCCCGGAACTGCACGCGGAATGACAGGCCGCCGAGCCCGCTCGGGAGCCTGGGGTCGAAGTACAGGACACTGTCACGGATCTGGGCGCCCGCGTAGTGCCGCTGCACAAGGTCGAGTGTCCCGGCCATGACACCCAGGTGGATCCCTTCCTTCGTCGTGCCGCCCTGGATGTCGTCGACATCGCTGCCGAGCGCGACGAGAAAGCGGTCCCACGAGCTCTCCGGGTCGATGGCGGCGAGCACTCCCGCGTAGGTGACGAAGCTCAGCGTCGAGCCGTGCGACGTGCGCTGGTCGTAGTACTCGACGTTGCGCGCGGCGGTGTCGGGACGGTAGCCGTACCCGAGCCGCTCGAAGATCTCGCGCAGTTCCTCGTCTGAGAAGAGGTAGAAGAGCATCACCGTATCGGCCTGCTTGGCGATCTTGTAGCGGTCAGGGTCGTCGCCCTCCGCACGCAGGATCCGGTCGAGCCGCTGTATGCTGTCGTATTTCGCCCGGTAGACGTCCCAGTCGAGTTCTTCGAGGTCAACCCAGCCTTCGAACTGGCTGATGATGCCGTTCTCATGGATCGGGACGAACATCCGGCGGCTCATGTCCTGCCAGAGCGCCAGCTCATCGCCGGAGATGCTGAGCCGTGCCCGCAATCCTTCGGCGCTGCTCGCCGAAAGCAGCGACGGCAGCTTTGCCGCGATGTCGCACAGCCACGCCACCATGACGTTGGTGTAGGCGTTGTTGGCCAGCCCGCCCTGCTGTGCGCCCGGGTACTTCTCGTGGAACTCGTCGGGGCCCATCACGCCGTGGATCTCGTAGCGCTCCCGAGCGGGGTTGAAGTGAGCGATTGACGCCCAGAACCGCGCGATGTCCAGCATCATCTCCGCGCCGTAGTTCTCGAGGAACGCGTGGTCGTGGGTGGCCTGGAAGTAGTTCCAGATATTGAAGAAGATCGCGGCGTTAACGTGCCGCTGGTTGTGGCTGAGATCAGGCTCCCAGCGGCCTGACAACGGGTTGAGGTGGACGCGCTGGGTTTCCTCGATGCCCTCGCTCCCACTCTGCCACGGGAACATCGCCCCCCGGAACCCGGCCTCCCGGGCCGCCGCCCGTGCCTCCCCGATCCGGCGGTAGCGATACATCAGCAGGCCCCGCGCGACCTCGGGCAGCCGGACGTTGAGGAACGGGAACGCGTACATCTCGTCCCAGAACACGTGCCCGCGGTAGGCCTCGCCGTTCAGCCCGCGCGCGGGCATCCCGGCGTCGAGATCGGCGGTGTACGGGGAGCAAACCTGGAGCAGGTGCGCGGTGTGCAGCCGAAGCAGCAACTGGACCTGCTCGTTTCCTGACACGCGCCCGTCGCACGTCCGCCACAATTCTTCCCATGCGGCGCTGTGGCGGTCGAACGCCGCGGAGAAGTCGCTGTGGCGAGCCGCCGACCTGGCGGCCCGCATCAGCGTGTCGCTGACAGCCGGGTCCCGTGACGTGTAGAAGGCAACCAGCTTCTCGACCCTCGTCGCCTCGCCCTGGCGCACATCGAAGGCCAGGACCTGCTGGATGTAGTCCTCCATCTGGTCCAGCGTCCGCCCCGCCGGCAGCGACTCGCCGCCGCGAAACACGCGCGTGCGCGTCGCCTGGCTGATGTACAGATTCGACTGCCGGGTCTCGGCCTTCAGCGCGATGACCTCCGGCCCGAACGTCCGCGGGGAAATGGGGTTCAGATGACGGCCTTCGAGCCGCTGGTAGCGGGCGACGCCGGCGTTGCTCACCCGGGCGTCGAGCGCCGAGATGACCTCCACATGCCCGGACCAGTTCTCCGGGACGAGGGTCCACTCGATCCCGGCGTGATGCTGGTCCGCCATGCTGACGAACCGGCGGCTTGTCAGCGTCGTCTCCCGGCCGCCGCGGTCACGGAAGCGGAGGTGCCGAAGGACGGTCGCGTTCCGGATGTCGTATTCGTGCCGGTAGTCAAGCAGCTCGACATCTTCGAGCGTTATCGCATCCTCGCCTTCGATGCGCAGCTTGAGGACCAGCCAGTTCGGCAGGTTGACCAGATCCTCGTTGAGGACCGGCAGGCCGCCGATCATGGTCGTCTCGCGGTTGTAGCCTCCGTGCGCGTAGGTGCCCGGGTAGTGCACGTCGTCGGCGCCTTCCCACTCCGCCGCGCCACGCGTGCAGAGGTACCCGTTGCCGGTGGAGGTCAGCGCCTCCCGAAGTCCCTCGGCCTCTGAGTCGAAGCCTTCATAAGCGAGCAAGAAACCGTCCACGGCGCCTCCATCCCTGCCGTTCATGCTCCTGGACGGCATGGTCCAGGGCCGTAAGTCGCGCGGATCTGCCGCTCCGTTTCCTCTCGTGACAGGTAAACGTTCAGGTCCGTACCGGGTCCGGTACAGCGCTGAGCGCCCATCGCGTTCCCGTACTGGCAGGCCACGACATAGTCCCGGTATGCCAGGTACCCGTAGGCCAGTCCCGCGGCGAACGAGTCGCCAGCACCCGTCGTGTCCACGACGCGCTCCACCGGGACGGGATCAACGAAATCCTCGGTGACCCCGCCAGAACTGTCTTGGGAGAAGGACACGCAGCCATGCTCGTCGAGGGTCACGCACACCGCCCCGACGCCGCGGTCCAGGCAATGGTGCGCCAGGTCGCGCAATTCCTCGGTAATCTGCTTCTCCCCGGTAATCTGCTTCGGCGGATCAGCCGTCATCTCCGCCGACTCACCGAGCCACATTGAGCGCGCTTCATCCAGGTTCATCTTCAGGATGTCAACGTACGGAAGCCAGATGTCCTGGTCGGCCCACACCCTTGGCTGACGCTCGCCACTCCGGGTCAGGGTCGTCGTCGGGCCATGGGCGTCAAGCACGACGGTCGCGCCGCTGTGCTCCTTGATGTGCCGCAGCGTCGCCTGCCCCACCTCGTAGTCCGTAATCGGGACACAGACAAACACGTCCGCATCAAGCACCGCGGCGACGTCGGCCGGCAAGATCGGGTTCATGAAGCTCGTCTGCCGCTCGACGCGACGATTCTGGGTGGTATACCGCAACTCGACAACGTCTCCTTGGTCGGCCGACGATGTAATACCGGAGGTGTCGATGTTCGGGAACGATGCGAGGATCTGCTTGAGCGGACTCTCGTCTTTGCGGCGAACATGTGATACCGGGACGATCGTGTCGCCAGCATCCAGGAGCGCGGACAGGGCAACCGCCGTATACAACGCGCATCCGTACTTTTCGAAGCGCGCGCCGTCATCGGTCACGATCCGATCGCGAGGCATCGGCCCGAGCACTGCAACCTTGCGACTCTTCTGGCTCTTGGTGTCCGTCGTCATGAAAGCCTCCCGCTCTTGTCGCATTCGCCTCTGCGGGGGTCAGCACACTACAGGTCTGGTCCCCGGGGTCCGGGGCAGGGAAACCGCGCGGGACCGACGCGTTGTTGCGTCCGTGACGTGCCATTAGCGTGCCATTTGCACCCGGACACGCGGTATCTGACGGGTACTCACAGAGAGGCTGCACCGCTGGTCAAGCCGGTGATCCTCGGCCATCGGACGTTTCATCTCGAAGCCACCGGTCGAACCATGCACGCGTGCGCCTGAGCAGGTCGAGCTGGTGATTGCGCTCGGCGAACCCGTGTCCCTCACGCGGGTAGATGACGAATTCGTGCTCGGCCCCGTACCAGCTGAGCGCACGGTGGAAGTAGATCGCCTGGCTGACCGGCACGTTGGTGTCGTCCTCGCCGTTCACGATCAGCACCGGGGTGCGGATCTTCGACGCAAACGAGATTGGGCTCACTTGGTCGTGCGGGTGCGGGCCGCTGCCCTCCCAGCCGCAACTGCCGCTGAGCTCAGCTTCTAGGGTTCCCCCTTCGCCGGTCGCGACGAGCATCCCCCAGTCGCTGATCCCGGCGGCCATCATGGCTGCCTTGAACCGGTCGGTCTGCCCGATCGCCCAGGCGGCCATGAACCCGCCATGGCTGGCACCACCAATTCCAAGCCGGTCCGGGTCCGCGACCCCCTCGGCGATCAGCAAGTCGATCCCGCTGATGATGTCGCTCCATTCGCTGCCGCCGACGGAGCGCGCGACCGTCGCCGCGAAATCACGGCCATGACCCACCCCGCCCCGCGGGTTAGGCAGGAACACGGCGTATCCAGCACTCGCGAGCCACTGTCCCGAAGGATGCGGGGCGAGCATGAACTGGTCGGCATACCGGGCATCAGGGCCGCCGTGCACCAATGTGATGAGCGGGAACGGGCCGTCCGCGCGGTTGCGGCCGGGCGGCAATACGAGCAGGCCGTCGAGGCCGAGGCCGTCTGATGCCCGATAGGACAGGCGTTCTTGACTTCCCCAGCTGATCGCGCGCAGGGCCGGCTGGGTGTCACTGAGCCGGATGAGCTGGCCTCCGGGCGGTCCGGCATGGACGTTCACCGGCTCATAGGAGGTGCTGGCCAGCGCCGCGATCACCTCGCCGGAACGACACGCGGTGAGCGAGTCGACCAGGCCGTCAAGGGCGGACACGCGCTCGAACCGCAGCAGGTCAGGGTCGAGCCGGTAGATCGCGGTGTCGAGCCCGTCGGCGAACAAGGCGAGCGGCGGGCCGTCCGCGACCTGCGCCAGCTCAGTCGGGCAGACAGCCATGCCCGCGGTCAGGTCACGATGCACAGCGGCAGCCGCGGAGACGGCGACATCGTAGACGGCGTCGCCGCCAAACGGTACCGGCATTGCCAGGTAGGCCACGTGCCAGCAGCCGTCGGCCTGCCACCAGACCGGCGACCGCGCCGCAGTTCCGGTCCGCCCCAGATCACGGGCTGTCCCTGTCTCCAGATCGACCAGATGCAACTCGCTGGTGGTCGCGGCCCAGTCTGTCTCCGGGCTCGCCCAGCTGATCGCCGCCAGCGCGCCCCCGTCCGGCCGCGCCGACAGCGCCACGACGTGGCGGTCGCCGAGGCCGTCCACGGCACACAGCTCGCCTGTGGCCAGGTCAAGCACCCGCAGCCTGCCCCAGCGCAGCTGCTGTCCCCAGACGAACGCGTCGTCGCGCTCGGCGCGTCGGCGCTCGTCCTCCTCAGACGGCTCGTCCGCGGCCACCAGGGCGACCAGCGGGGCGTCCGCAAGCGGCCAGGCAGCAGAGATCTCGCCGCCCCAGTCCGTCAGGATCTCGGCCTCCCCGCCACCGACCCGCACCCGGTACAGCTGACTGGAGCCGGTGCGATCTGACAAGAAAAACACTGACGCCGAATCCGGCGCCCAGCGCGGATCAGAATCTGCCGCCGTACCCGCGGTCAGCTTCCACGGCGGTGAGCTGCCGTCAGCGGCGGCCACCCAGAGCGCGCACATACGACGCTCTCCCCCGAAGCCGACCGGAGCGACGACATACGCAACCCAGCGCCCATCTGGCGAGATCACCGGCTGCGACGGCACGGCCCCGTCCACCACCAGCTCCGCGGTTAGCTCCGGTGCGTCTTCACTCATGCAACGCGCCTCTCCGGCAAACATCTGCACATTCAGTAGCAGAGAGGCTGCCACAGCGGCCCTTGGGTCAGTCAACCTATTTGCAGTCCCCGGCCTTAGCTGGTGGAGGCCCTCGATCGACGGCGAGCAGGCGGCGGACAGCGGCGGAGACGGCCGCGGTGATGGGGATGACTGCCCGGTCCGTTGAGTTCGCCGGCTGTGAGCTTGGCGGTCTGCGGTGGACTGGAGGGAAGCTGTCAAGGACCCGGTTCGACAGCTGCAAGCTCCTGGGAGCCAGATTCGAGAACGTGACCCTGGACCACGTGGTCTTCGCCGACTGCAAGCTGGACTACGCGGCGCTCAGCCATGTCCGCACGGTGGGACCGGTGCTGTTCGTCCGATGCTCGCTGCGCGAGGCAGAGTTCCGCGGGTGCGATCTGACACGTTCGCTGTTCGAAGACTGCGACCTGGGACTGGCTGACTTCGGTCCAGGCGCCTACCGGGGGTGCGACCTGCGGGGCAACGACTTGTCCGCGATAAGCGGTGCGCAGCACCTGCGCCGCGTCGTTATCGACCGCGCCCAGCTGCTTCAGTAGCCGAGGCACTGGCGGCGGATCTCGAGGTTAGCTTCGGCGACGACGCCTGAGCCCGGCGATCTTGCCTGCGCTTCCGCTAGCCGTCCGCGTGACCCTGGCGCAGGCCGGCCCTGGCCATCACTTCGTCGGCTAGCTCGGCCGGGGTGAGCTTGTCCGAGCGCAGCATGAACGTCCCGCCCGGCTGGCGGGCCGCGGCAGCCACCATCTCATCCACGCCGGTCATGCCGAGCTTGCGGGCTCCCTGGTCCCAGGTTCCGCCGGGGTGCGTCACGCGGGCATTGAGCCGCTCGCGGAGCACCCCTGCGTCCAGCTCTAGGAAGACATGCAGGACCTCCTCGCCCGCGTCGGCTAGGCCACCGAGGATCTCGGACCGGTAGGCATCGCGGATCAGCGACATCGGCACGATGAGCGTCTCCGCATGGTGGATGCGCAGCGACACCGCCGTCGCGACGACCAGCTCCCGCCAGCTCGGCAGGTGCTGGAAATCACCGCCGGGCGGCAGCCACTTCCACAGCATGAGGCCGACGTCCTCCGGGTTATACACGACCGCGTCCGGAAGCCGCCGGTGCAGTTCCGCTGCGAGCGTCGTCTTGCCCGCGCCGAATGCGCCGTTAAGCCAGATGATCACCGGCCCAAGCTATCCGGATAATCCTCGGGCTGCCTTAAGAAACGGTCTCCCATCAAGTGAAGTCATGGCCCAGTGCCGCTTAGCTTGTTTCGGTACGGCGCTCTATCTCCGCCCGGCAAACACGGCAAATCGGGCGGATGGTGTCCCCGGCCTCCTGCCGTAGGTGCGGCAAGCCAAGGTATACCGAGTTGGGGAACAAACCGGACCAAATCGGGCGTGCTTTTGCTATATGTCTCTCCGTGCACCCTGTGCCCTCGGGGGGCGCCAACACGACCAGGAGTGCGGCCACCGCGCCCGCAAGCTGAAGCAATCGCCTACCGAGGGAGCGGAAGGCGCCTGCCAGCCTACGGTTCGGTCGCTGACGCCTGGAGCGCGTGGTGGTGGCGGACGACCTCGTAGATGATGAAGGTAAGAAACGTCTCGGCGAACTCCGGATCGAGTCGCGCGTCCTCAGCCAGGCGCCGAAGCCGTGAAATCTGGATACTCTCACGCTGCGGGTCGCTCGGCGGCAGTCCGTATTTGGCCTTCAGCCGTCCGACTTGCTGTGTGCACTTAAATCGCTCCGCCAGCAAGTGAATGATCGCCGCGTCCAGGTTGTCGATGCTGCCCCTGAGATCAAGCAACTGCTCTTGCGGCCCGTTGCCCGCTGCGTGTTCGCTCGTCACGCGCGTAGGGTATCGCGGTCAGAAGAGGTCCCCGCCCGTTAGCACATAGATGAAGGGAACCAGCGGGATCAGGCCGAAGATCGCCCACACTATCTTGGCGCCGGTGGACAGGTCGCGACGTGACAGCAGGTTGATCCACATGAGCACGACCGCCAGCGGGTGGAGAAAGCAGAGCAGGAGCTCCACAAGCTTCTTCATGACACCTCCAGGGGCAACAGTGTCTGCCTGCCCCGTGACGAAGGGGGCAAACGACCCGCACCCGGCCGTAACGGAGCCGTGCCGGGTCGGGTAGCCTCGAAGGCCTGGTCGCATGTTCTGGTTGCGATCATGGTGCGTTCGGGAGACCCGCACCCGTTGGGGAGAATAGATCTTGGCTTTCCCCTGTTTGCGATCTGGGACGTTGTTCTGGGTTTCGCGCTGAGTAAGGAGTGCTGCCGCGGTGTCGGTGACAGATGTTGAGAAGCGGCCTGCGGCAGGCGGAGCGCGCAGCGATGAGGTGCGCAACGAGGCTGGCAGGCGCCGGACATTCGCGGTGATCAGCCACCCGGACGCGGGCAAGTCCACGCTGACGGAGGCGCTTGCGCTGCACGCGGCGGCGATCAACACCGCGGGAGCGGTGCACGGCAAGGCGGGGCGGCGCGGTGTCACCTCCGACTGGATGGCGATGGAGAAGGACCGCGGTATCTCCATCACGTCGGCTGTGCTGAAGTTCGACTACGACGGGCATGTGCTCAACCTGCTCGACACGCCGGGCCACGCGGACTTCTCCGAGGACACCTACCGGGTTCTCGAGGCCGTGGACTGCGCGATCATGCTGCTCGACTCGGCCAAGGGCCTCGAGCCGCAGACGCTGAAGTTGTTCGACGTGTGCCGGTCGCGGCACGTCCCCGTGGTGACATTCGTGAACAAATGGGACCGGCCCGGGCGTGAGCCGCTTGAGCTGCTCGACGAGATCGAGCAGCGGATCGGTCTGCGGCCGACGCCGCTGAACTGGCCGGTTGGCATCGCGGGCGACTTCCGCGGGCTGATCGAGCGGACCTCAGGCGAGTACACCGCCTATACCAGGCAGCCGGGCGGCGCGCAGAAGGCGCTCGAGGAAGTCTTCAAGGACCCCGAGGAAGCCAGGAAGCGCGAGGGCGCCGCGTACGACGCCGCCGAGGAAGAGCTTGCGCTGCTCACGGAGATCGGCGCCGTCGTCGACATGCCGTCCTTCCTCGCCGGGGAGTCGTCGCCCGTGCTGTTCGGCGCGGCGCTGCCGAACTTCGGCGTGCGCCGGCTGCTCGACGCCATGTGCGACCTGGCGCCCGCGCCCAAGCCGCGTGCGGACGTCGAGGGCGACGAGCGGCCCGTCGAGGCGCCGTTCTCCGGGCTTGTGTTCAAGGTGCAGGCCAACATGGACCCGGCACACCGGGACCGGGTGGCGTTCGTCCGGGTTTGCTCGGGACGGTTCGAGCGCGGCATGGTGCTGACGCACGCCGCGACGGGACGGCCGTTCGCGACCAAGTACGCGCAGGCGATGTTCGGCCAGGAGCGGGAGACGCTGGAGACCGCGTTCCCCGGCGACGTGATCGGCCTGGTGAACGCGACCGCGCTGCGGCCGGGTGACACGCTGTACGCCGACCAGCCGGTCTCCTACCCGCCGATCCCGTCTTTCGCGCCCGAGCACTTCGCCGTCGTGCGGTGCCGGGACGCGGGCAAGTACAAGCAGTTCCGGCGGGGCATCGACCAGCTCGACACCGAGGGCGTGGTCCAGGTGCTCTCCTCGGACCTGCGCGGCGACCAGGCACCGGTGCTCGCGGCGGTGGGCCCGCTCCAGTTCGACGTGGTGATGCACCGGCTCGAGCACGAGTTCGGCGCCAAGTCGGAGCTGGCGCACCTGGACTATGAGCTCGCCAGGCTGACCGACGAGGCAGGCACGGAGGCGCTCAAGGGCGCTCGCGGCGCCGAGGTGCTGACCAGGCGGCTCGACGGTGCGCTGCTCGCCCTGTTCGCCGACAAGTGGCGGCTCAACGCCATCAAGCGCGACAACCCGTCACTGCGGCTCGACCCGCTGCTTGCAGGCACCGCCACCGAGTGAGCCGGGGCTCCGCGGAGCCCTTACCCCATCCGCGCCACGTCGATCTGGTCGAAGTCGCCGTAGGGATTGCGGACTCCGCCGCCGCCCGACCACTGCCACATCAGCGCGTACTTGCTCGACGACGACTGCCCGCCGAAGAACGTCGCGCAGGACGACGTGCCGCGCAGGCACCAGCCGTTCGGCGCGGCAGACAGGCTCGCGGTCTCCGGCGAATACGTCCACTCGTACGTGTTAGGCAGGCTGGCGTACGTGCCGTTGCCAAAGATGGATGGCCAGATCAGCGGGGAAGAGTAGACGCCCACCTTGTACTTGGAGTGCGAGGTCAGGTAGTTGGCGAAGCCGTTGAACACCGTCCGGTCGATGACTGCGGGCACGTAAAACTGCTTTTTTACGCCGCTGCACGGCGAGGTGTAGACGCTGTTCCAGCCGCTGTCCGGGGCGGGAGCGATGCCGGGCAACTCGATGTCGGCCCAGACCACCGGGTAGGGAATGTACTTGCCCTTGATCGCGGCGAGCGCCCATGACGCCTGCACCTTGCCCCACTGGAAGGCCTCGGTGGTGGTGCCGTTCCAGTGCGGGTCGACCCCCGGGCCTCCCATGTACCAGTAGACGCCGGTGCCGACGCCCACGTGATACGTCCGGAAGTTGGCGTTCGCCTGGCCTGCGTTGACCGGCGTCCAGGCGAGGAAGTTGCCGGTGCTGCAGCCGAGGGTGCGCGCCCAGTTCCCCGCCATGCCCATGTAGCCGCCGTAGCTGGTGCCGAGTACCGGTTCCTTGTACGGGCCGGTGCCGGTCACCGTCATGGGAAAGCTGTCCGTCCCGTACGCGAACCCGGACCCTGGGGTGACCGCGCCCGCGGCCGCGGGCGACGAGGTTGCCGCGGGCGACGAGGTTGCCGCGACCGCCGGGACCGTCAGCAAGCCGACAGCGGCTGCCGTGGCAAGCAGGCCGGTACTCAGCATCTTGGTAACCACGCGCATGTTGCCCTGCCAATCGTCGCGTCGGTCCGCTGCCGTCTCCTATGCCCCCTGAGACGCAGCCGCGGCAGCACTGGTTGGCCATGATATGCCGGCAATCACCCAAGCAGGGCGGGTGAGTAGGCGGGCGAACCCGGGCAAAGCGGGCGCGCGAGTCCGGAAAAGCGCAGGTCAGCGGGGGTGCTACTCGTGCTGCCCGCGTACTTCCTTGCCGCCGTCGCCGGGCACCGGGAGGTCAAGCTGGCTGATCGCCTGCCCGTAGGTGAGCGCGGCGAGCTTGGCGATGTTGCCGTGCGCGCCGATGGGCGCCGCGCACTCGGCGCCGATCGCGAGTGAGTCCAGGTCGCTGCGCGTCGCCTCCGGCCCGATGAAGCAGGGGGCGATGGCGAGCCGGCTGACCCCCATCTCCTTGAGCCGCAGTGCGCCCTCGTGCACCGACGGTGCGCTGTCCATGGACGCGGTGATGACCGGAAGCGCCAATCGCGCCGCGAGGAGGACCGAGGTGACGTTGGCGGCGGCGGCCGCGTCGGGTCCGCCGACCGTGGCGATAAGTACGCCGTCCGCAGAAGTCATGATGCTGAACAGCCGAACGCGGTCCTGGCGGGCGAGCCCGGCCTCGGCGAGCCGGATGTGCAGCGCCTCGGCGATCAGCGCGTTGGAGTTGATGAAGCCGCTGACGATTGCGTTGGTGCCGCTCGCCGCCACGGCCTCGCGCAGCCTGCGGATCACCGGCGGGTTGACGGTCGCGATCAGCGGGATCACCACGGCGCACGGAGCGCTGCTGTCCGTCCGCCGCTCGGCCGCGTCGGCGAGGACCGCGCGCAGGTCCGACGGGTCGTCGTAGCCGCCGCCGTCGATGCGGGCCGCGCGCACGTCCACGGCCGGGTTGTCCACCCGGAGTATGCTGGTTAGCTCGCCGGCCGGGCCGCCGCTGAGGTCGGCATCCCTGCCTGGCACGGCGAGGATGAGAGCCGGCGCGCTCTGCGGCAGGCTGGCCGGCACCGGGCGGCGGTGACGGCCGCCCTCGGTCCGTCGCGGCGGGCGCATGGCGGGCTGGCGAACAGGGAACGCCTCACGCTCAGGACCACGGGGCTCAAACCCGCGGGGCTCAAGCCCACCCCGCTCGGGACCGCCGCGGGCGGGCAGCTCGCCGGGGCTGAAGCTCGCTCGCTGTTCGAAATTGCCGGTTCTAGGAGGCAGGTCCGCCGTAAACTGCCGCGTGGGCAGCGCCGAAGCCGGCAGCGCCCCGCCCGACTGCCGCGAGGGCATGCCGTCGCTAGGCTGCCGCGTGGGGAGGCCTCCTGAGGGGTCGCGAACATCCGTCACGAGCAGGAAGCCTAGCCCTTAGACCTGCGTTCATGCCTCAAAAGTGCCGAAACAGGTGAAGAACGGAAGAGATCCGTTACCGATCCCTGGCGGACCGCGCGAGGATGTCCCGACGCCGTCGGGCGAGCCAAAAATAGGCCCCCCGGTTGGCGTGCCATCTTGCTACTGGCGAGTAACATGTAACTAGGCACCGAACACGCGGAGCGTTACATGAGCCACTACAAGAGCAATCTCCGGGACATCGAGTTCAACCTCTTCGAGGTGCTCGGCCGGCGGGAGATCCTGGGCACTGGGCCGTTCACCGAGGTGGACGAGGAGACCGCGCGGGACATGCTGGCCGAGGTCAACAGGCTCGCCCTGGGGCCGGTCGCCGAGTCGTTCACGGACGCCGACCGCAATCCGCCGGTCTTCGACCCGGCGACGAGCAGCGTGACGCTGCCCGAGTCGTTCAAGAAGTCGTTCCGCGCGCTGATGGACGCGGAGTGGTGGCGGCTTTCGGTGCCGCCCGAGCTCGGCGGCAGTGTGGCGCCGCGGTCGCTGCAGTGGGCGCTCGCGAGCTGCGTACTCGGCGCCAACCCCGCCCTGTGGATGTATTACAACGGGCCGACGTTCGCCGCCATCCTGTGGCACCTCGGCACCCCAGAGCAGAAGCGCTTCGCCGAGCTCGCCATCGAGCGCGAGTGGGGCGCGACCATGGTGCTGACCGAGCCCGACGCAGGCTCTGACGTCGGCGCCGGCCGGGCCAAGGCGGTGCGGCAGCCCGACGGCACCTGGCACATCGAGGGCGTCAAGCGGTTCATCACCGGCGCCGAGCACGACATGGCGGAGAACATCTTCCACCTGGTGCTCGCCAGGCCAGAGGGTGCCGCCGGCGGCACCAAGGGCCTGTCCATGTTCCTCGTGCCGAAGTACCTCGTGAACCCCGACGGCTCGCTCGGTGAGCGCAACGGCGTCAAGGTCACCAATGTCGAGCACAAGATGGGCCTGAAGGTCTCCACCACCTGCGAGCTGACGTTCGGCGGTGACCCGGGCCTGCCCGCGGTCGGCACCCTGATCGGCGACGTGCACGACGGCATCAGGCAGATGTTCATGGTCATCGAGCACGCGCGGATGATGGTCGGAAGCAAGGCGATCGAGACCCTGTCGACCGGCTATCTCAACGCGCTCGACTACGCGAAGAACCGGGTGCAGGGCCCCGACCTGACCAGGCAGCTCGACAAGACCTCGCCGCGGGTGACGATCATCCACCACCCCGACGTCCGGCGGATGCTCATGCTGCAGAAGGCCTACGCGGAGGGCCTGCGCGCGCTCGTCCTCTACACGGCCACCCAGCAGGACGCCGTCCAGCTCGCCACCGCGAGCGGCGCCGCCGACGAGGCCGCGGCGGCCCGCAACGACCTGCTGCTCCCCGTCGTCAAGGGCGTCGGCTCCGAGCGGGCGTACGAGATGCTCACGCTCTCGCTGCAGACGCTTGGCGGCTCCGGGTTCCTCCAGGACTACCCGATCGAGCAGTACATCAGGGACGCCAAGATCGACTCCCTGTACGAGGGCACCACCGGCATCCAGTCGCTCGACTTCTTCTACCGCAAGCTGGTCCGCGACCAGGGGGCCGCGGTCAGGTCGCTGCTCGGCGAGATCACGTCCTTCGCCGCGGCGAGCGACGCGGCGACGAGCGGCGACGGGCGGCTCAAGGCCGAGCGCGCGGCGCTCGCCGACGGCGTTGCCCAGGTCGAGGCGATGCTCAACGCGATGACCGGCTTCGTGATCGGCTCGTTCGAGCGCCCGGAGGAGGCACACAAGGTCGGCCAGCAGTCCGTGCGGCTGCTGATCGCCTTCGGCGACCTGATCATCGGCTGGCTGCTCGCCAGGCAGGCCGAGGTCGCGGGCCGTGCGCTGGACAACGCGGATGCGCTGCCCGAGACCGACCGGGACTTCTACGCGGGCAAGCTCGCGGTAGCCCGGTTCTTCGCCGCCACGGTGCTGCCCCGCCTGGAGAGCGACAGGAAGATCATCGAGGCGACGACCAACGACCTCATGGATGTCCCCGAGGGCGCGTTCTAAGTATTCGAAAAGCAGGATCCGGAACGGCGAGCTCTCTTTTCTGGCGTTGCTTCAGAGCGGCGTGACCGCCGAGGCCAGAAAAGAGAGCTCGTTCGCGGCTTAAACCGCCAGGCGAGTCATCTCGCTGGGCACGGTAAGCCAGCACCCGTTCCGCGTCTCTCCGGTCAGAACCTGAACTGGACCGCCACCCGCTGCGCCATGATCGGCGTGATGGTCCGGCTGATGATGTCGCGGTGCGCGGGATCGTCGCGGTAGGCGAAGAACCCGGCCTCGTCGTCGAAGTCGGCGGTCACGGCGAAATCGAAGTTCCCCGTGGCCACGCCGACGTCAGCGCCGAGGACGAATCCGCGTATCGACGGCACGATCGGCGGCAGCGAGGCGAGTTCGGCCGCGACGGCTGCCTTCTGCTCGTCGGTCGCCTCGGTGGTCCACTTGAACAGCGCGGTGTGACGGATCATGGGGAGAGCTTAGAATCCCTGCTCCTTCAGCTCCCGCAGCAGGTCGTCGACGCTCTTGCCGCCGGGAGGCGACGAAGGTGCGGGCCGCTGCCGCGGCGCACGAGGCGCCGCGACAGCCGGGGTCCGCAACAGCCAGGCGGCGAGGATGCCGCCGACGAGGCCGCCCAGATGGCCGATCCAGCTCACCCCGGGCGTGCCGGGAAGGGCCACCGCAAGGATCGTCCAATAGAGCACGCCGGCCACCAGGCCGACGCCGATGTCCACGGGGTTCCTGTCGAAGAACCCGCGCACCAGGACGTAGCCGAAGTAACCGAAGATGAGCCCGGAGGCACCGACCGTCAGCTCGTTGCTCGACTGGAACAGCCACACCGCGAGGCCGCTCGTCACCGCGATGATCAGCGACGCAAGCAGGAACCGCGGTATGGACCGGTACGCGGCGAGCACGCCGAGGACAAACAGCGGCACCGAGTTGCCCTCGATGTGCTGCCAGGAGAAGTGCAGCAGCGGAGCGGTGAAGATCTCCGGCAGCCGGCTCACGTGCTCGGGCAGGATGCCGAGCTCGGTGTCAAGCCGGTACCCGTCCGCCCAGTTGACCACCTGGAGCGTCCAGAGCACTACGAGGAACGCGCCCATCACTATGAGCGCGTCGCGGAACTTCCGCATCGTCATCGCCGACCCCTATCACGACCAGGTAAGCATCCGGAGTGGATCCTCCAGCATCGAGCCTACGTCGCGAAGCACCGCTGAGCCCAGTTCCCCGTCGACGATCCGGTGATCGAACGACAGGGACAGCGTGGTGACCTTCCGCACCGCGAGCTCGCCTGCGACCACCCACGGCATGTCCCGCACCTGCCCGAAGGCCAGGATCGCGGCCTCGCCGGGCATCAGGATGGGGGTCCCCGCGTCGACGCCGAACACGCCGACGTTGGTGATCGTGATCGTCCCGCCCGCCATGTCGGCGGGGGTGGCCTTGCCGGACCGCGCCGTCGTGGCAAGCTCGTCGATCGCCCGCGCGAGGTCCGCCAGCGGCAGCGTGTCGGCGCCCTTCACGTTCGGCACCAGCAGGCCGCGCTCGGCGGCGACCGCGAGGCCGAGGTTCACCGGCCGCTTCACGACGATCTCCTGCGCCGCCTCATCCCACGAGGAGTTGATCATGGGATGCCGCCGCGCGGCGACCAGCAGCGCCTTCGCCACGAACAGCAGCGGCGACACCCTGACCCCGGCGAACTCGGGCAGGTCGCGCGCCCGGCGCACCGCGGCCATCGTCTCTGTCACGTCCACCTGAAGGAACTCGGTCACGTGCGGCGCGGTGAACGCGCTCGTCACCATCGCCGCGGCGGTGTGCTTGCGCACGCCGCGCACCGGAATCCGCTCCTCGGCCTCGGCAGTGGCCGAGGTGCTGCCGGCCGCGCCGTGCGCCCGTCCGTCAGGCACTTGGCCCTCAGGCACCTGGCCGCCGGGCACCTGGTCCTCAGCTGCCGAACGGTTGCGGCTGGCACTGGCCGCGCGCTCGACATCGTCCCGGGTGACCGAGCCCTCCGGCCCGCTGCCCGACAGTGCGCCCAGGTCGACGCCGAGATCCCTGGCGAGCCGCCGCACCGGCGGCTTGGCCAGTGCCCGCGCCCTGCCGGGCGCGGGCTGTCCCTGCGCGGGCACCGCCGGCGGCGCCGGAATGCCTGGCGGAAGCTTGATCCCGGCCGGGAACGCCGGGCCCGGCCCGCCGCCCGGCGGTGCGGGCGGCGGTGCGGAGGGCGGTGCCGACGGCGTGGCCGGGTAGGAGCCGGGCCGCGTCGGCGGCTGCTTCCTTGCCCGGCGGCGCGTCGATCCCGGCTTGACGCCGTAGCCGACAAGCACGGGCTGCCGGACATTCTCCTGCGGGGCGTCCTTCGCTTCCTTCGTGTCAGTGTCCTGCGAGCCAGTCTCCGGTGGCCCTGGCTCCTGCGATGCCGCGTCGGCCTGGCCGCCCGGCTGCTGCGCGGGCTTGGCGGGCTCGGGCTCCGCGCCGTCCGCGCTCGGCACGTCAACCGCGATGATCGGGGTGCCGACGTCGACGGTCTGACCGACATCGACGAGCAGGGCGCTGACCGTACCCGCGTACGGGCTCGGCAGCTCGACCACGGCCTTCGCCGTCTCGATGTCCACGATGACCTGGTTGATACGCACCGTGTCGCCCGGCTTGACGTGCCAGGCGACGATGTCGGCCTCGGTGAGGCCCTCCCCGACGTCGGGGAGCCTGAACTCCTTTTGCGCCACTACCTCTCCTGCCAAGCTGCGGGTCGCCCTGTGGTGACCGTTGTCTGTGCCTCCCGCTCGGCTACAAACCAAGCCTCGCTCGCCACTGTGATCTCCCCAGGTCAGTAAGTGAATGTCCGGTCTACGGCGTCCAGGATCCGGTCCAGGTCCGGCAGGTAATGGTCCTCCGCCCGCGCGACCGGGTACGGGATGGCGAAGCCGCCGACCCGCAGCACCGGGGACTCGAGCTGGTAGAAGCACTCCTCGGTGACCCGGGCCGCGATCTCGGCACCGAGCCCGGCGTAGACGGGCGCCTCGTGAGCGATCACGCAGCGGCCGGTGCGGCGCACCGACTCACCGACCGTCGCCATGTCAAGCGGCGAGAGCGAGCGGAGGTCGATCACCTCGATCGACCGCCCGTCGTTGTCACCGGCGATCGCCGCCTCGATGCAGGTGCGCACGAGCGGACCGTAGCTGAGCAGGGTCACGTCGGTGCCGGGATGCACCACGCGTGCCTTGTCGAGCGCAAGGCCGTCGGCAAGCGGCGCGGCGGTGTCGACCTCGGCCTTGTCCCAGTAGCGCCGCTTGGGCTCGAAGAAGATCACCGGGTCGTCGCTCGCGATCGCGAGCTGGATCATGGCGAACGCGTCGGCGGGGTCGGCGCAGGCGACGACCCGAAGTCCCGCCGTGTGCGCGAAGAAGACCTCGGGGGATTCGCTGTGGTGCTCGACCGCGCCGATGCCGCCGCCGAACGGGATGCGGATCACGACGGGCAGGGCGACCTTGCCACCGGAGCGGTAGCGCATCTTGGCGAGCTGGCTGACGATCTGATCGGTCGCCGGGTAGACGAAGCCGTCGAACTGGATCTCGCAGACCGGCCGGTAGCCGCGCAGCGCGAGGCCGATCGCGGTGCCTACGATCGCCGACTCGGCGAGCGGCGTGTCCACCACGCGATGCTCGCCGAAGTCCTTCTGCAGCCCGTCCGTCACCCGGAAGACGCCGCCGAGCCGGCCGACGTCCTCGCCCATGATCATGACCTTCTGATCGGATTCGAGCGCGCGGCGCAGCCCCTCGTTGATCGCGCGGGAGAGCGTAATCCTTGTCATCGCCCGGCCCCCTCTTCTGCGAACCCAGCCAGGTAGGCCGCGTACTGTTCGCGCTCGGCGTCGAGGATCGTGCTGCTACCCGCGTACACGTTGTCGAAAAGCGCGAGCGGCGGCGGATCGGGCAGCGCGAGAACCGAAGCGCGCAGCTTGGCGGCGAGTTCGTCAGCCTCCGCCTCGATCTGCTCGAAGAAGGAGCCGTCGGCCTGGCCGGTGCGGACGAGCCAGGAACGGACCCGCTCGAGCGGGTCCCGCAGCCGCCAGGCCTCGAGCTCGCTCGCGAGCCGGTACCTGGTCGGGTCGTCGGTGGTGGTGTGCGCGCCCATGCGGTAGGTGAAGGCCTCGATGAGCGTGGGGCCGTTGCCCTCGCGGGCCGACCGCAGCGCCTGCTTAGTCACCGCGTAGACGGCGAGCACGTCGTTGCCGTCGACCCGGATGCCGGGGAAGCCGAAGCCGCTCGCCCGCTGGTAGATGGGGGCCCGGCTCTGCCGCTCTGGCGGCGCCGAGATGGCGAACTGGTTGTTCTGGCAGAAGAAGACGAGCGGCGCGTGAAAGACCGAGGCCCAGGCGAAGGCCTCGCTCACGTCGCCCTGGCTGGTCGCGCCGTCGCCGAAGTAGGCGATCACGGCCTCGTCCTCCGAGCCGTCCCGCTGTATGCCCATGGCGTACCCGGTGGCATGCAGCGTCTGGTCGCCGATGACGACCGTGTAGAGGTGGAACTTGTGCTCCTCCGGGTCCCACGCCCCGTGGGTGACCCCGCGGAAAAGCTCGAACACCCGCAGGATGTCCATGCCGCGGCACCAGGCGACGCCGTGCTCACGGTAGGAGGGGAAGGCCATGTCCTTGGGGGAGAGCGCCCGGGCGGAGCCGATCTGCGCGGCCTCCTGGCCGAGCAGCGGTGCCCACAGGGCGAGTTCGCCCTGGCGCTGCAGCGCGATCGCCTCGGTATCGATGCGCCGGACGAGGGCCATGTCTCGGTACATGCCCTTAATGTCTACGTCGTCGAGCGGGTACTCGGGGTGGTCGACCCGCTCGCCTTCGGGGGTAAGTAGCTGGATGGTCTCGATGGTCACGCGCCACTCCTTCTCGCCGTGGCCGTGCGACGGGATCGCCATCGCCGGCCTGACCAGGCTGGACGCCTCGTGGTTATACGCTTCATGGGCGTCTCGTCCCCACGAGGCCTGCCGCACCTAAGTTCACGCACCTGACGATATATGCCCCATACCCGCGTTCCCGATACGGCGGCGGCATTGGCCGCGGCGGGTTACGGGGGGTCATCCACCGGGAGAGGACAGCTACGTGGCCACAGTGATCGTCGACGTCATGCTGAAGCAGGAGATTCACGACCCGCAGGGCGAGGCGGTGCTCAGCGCGTCGCACCGGCTGGGCTTCGGCGCCGTGAAGGGGGTGCGCCAGGGAAAGCGGTTTGAGGTCGAGCTCGAGGGCCCAGCCGACGGCGCCGCACTCGCGGCTGTCGAGGAACTGGCTCGCGAGCTGCTCGCCAACCCAGTGATCGAGGAATTCTCGGTCCATGCCACAGAGTGACGTTCTGATCACGGATTGGCATTCTTGATTACGACGGCGTGTCGCTGGAAATCCCTGTTCATGTGAGAACGCAGTCGCCTTCCGGCACGCGAAAGACGCGGCCGAAAGTTCGGTTCTGCCTTGTGTTCGAGCGGGAGATGCTGAGCGTTCCTGTGATGCGCCAGGTCCTCGGGGACACGCTGCGCGGAATCGGAGTGAACGAGGAGTCTGTTTCCGACATCCTGCTGGCCGCCACAGAGGCCTGCACGAACGTCGTGCTGCACGCGGGACAGTCCGCACGCGCCTACACCGTGAAGGCCACCGTGGACAACGCCGCGTGCCGGGTCGAGGTCACCGATGCCGGGCAGGGGTGCCGGACGAGACGCGCCGCCGCCAGGCGTCAGCCGGGGGAAATCGGGCCCGCTGACCACGCAAACCTCGCGGAATCCGGACGCGGGTTCGCGATCATGAGGGCCTGCGTCGACGCGGTGACCCTCCATTCCGCACCAGGCGAGGGCACGCACGTCGTGCTCGACAAGCGCATCCACTGGGAGGCACCGCTGGCCCGCACCGCCTGAGCCAGGCCATCCACCACCGGGGGGCGCCGCGGGCACGGGGCGCCCCCGGACACGCCGTGCGGTTGGTCTGAGCAGGTCAGGTAGTCTTTCATCGTGCGGATAGGCGTTGTCACGTTTCCCGGTTCACTGGACGACACGGACGCGGCCCGCGCCGTGCGGTACGCGGGAGCAGAGCCGGTATCGCTCTGGCACTCCGATCGCGACCTGCGCGGCGTTGACGCGGTGGTCCTGCCCGGCGGGTTCTCCTACGGTGACTACCTGCGGTGCGGCGCGATCGCCCGGTTCTCTCCCGTCATGGGGGAACTGATCCCGGCGGCGCGGGCCGGGCTGCCGGTGCTCGGCATCTGCAACGGCTTCCAGATCCTGTGCGAGGCGCACCTGCTGCCGGGCGCGCTCACCAGGAACGCGGGCCTGCGGTTCATCCATGCCGACGTGCGGCTCGCGGTGACCGACGCACGGACCCCCTGGACTGCGGGCTACTCCGCGGGGCAGGTGCTCAACGTGCCGGTCAAGAACGGCGAGGGCGCGTTCGTGGCCGACGAGGCGACCCTGGACGAACTCGAGCGCACCGGCCGAGTCGTCGTCAGGTATGCCGACGGCGCGCCCAACGGCTCCGCACGCGACATCGCGGGCATCTGCAACGCCGAGGGCAACGTTGTCGGCCTGATGCCGCACCCGGAGCACGCCATCGACCCGCTGACCGGCCCGTCGGCGGACGGCCTCGGCTTCTTCACTTCGATCGTGGCCGCGTTCGCCGGCGCGGGACTTGGGGCGCGCGCGTGAGCGGCGAGGACACCATCGAGGTCGCCGGCGGGACGCCGGAGACGGCGCAGCCGTTCAAGGAACTCGGCCTCACCGAGGACGAGTACCAGAAGATCCGCGACATCCTCGGCCGCCGCCCCACCGCGGCGGAGCTGGCGCTCTACTCGGTCATGTGGAGCGAGCACTGCTCCTACAAGTCGTCCAAGGTGCACCTGCGCAACCTGGCGCCCACCGCCGACCAGTCGCAGTACCTGCTCGCGGGCATCGGCGCGAACGCGGGCGTGGTGGACATCGGGCAGGGCTACGCGGTCACCTTCAAGATCGAGAGCCACAACCACCCGTCGTTCGTCGAGCCGCATCAGGGCGCCGCCACCGGCATCGGCGGCATCGTGCGCGACATCCTGGCGATGGGCGCGCGGCCGATCGCGGTGATGGACGCGCTGCGCTTCGGCCCGGCCGACGCGCACGACACGGCCCGGGTGCTGCCCGGCGTCGTGTCGGGCATCTCCTTCTACGGCAACTGCCTCGGCCTGCCGAACATCGGCGGCGAACTCGCCTTCGACGCGAGCTATGCGGGCAACCCCCTCGTCAACGCGCTGTGCGTGGGACTCATGCGGCACGACGACCTCAAGGCGGCGGTCGCCACCGGGCTCGGCAACAAGGTCATCCTGTTCGGCTCGCGCACCGGACCCGACGGCGTCGGCGGCGCCTCCGTGCTCGCCAGCGCCACGTTCGGCGACGACGGCGGTAAGTCGGCCAAGCGCCCCTCGGTGCAGGTGGGCGACCCGTTCATGGAGAAGCTGCTCGTCGAGTGCTGCCTCGAGCTGTACGCGGCGGACCTGGTCGAGGGCATCCAGGACCTGGGCGCGGCAGGCGTCGCCTGCGCCACCACCGAGCTGGCCGCGGGCGGCGACGGCGGCATGTTCGTGGACATGGACGCGATCCCGCTCCGCGACCCCAACCTGACGCCCGCCGAGATCCTGATGAGCGAATCGCAGGAACGGATGATGGCGGTGGTCAAGCCGAAGCGCGTGGACGCGTTCCTTGCCATCTGTCGCAAGTGGGACGTCGAGGCCACGGTGATCGGCGAGGTGACCGGGGACGGCCTGCTCACTATGACCTGGCGGGGCGGCACCGTCGTCAAGATCCCGCCGCAGACCGCCGCCGACGGCCCGGTCTACCAGCGGCCGTACGCCAGGCCCGACACGCTTGACGCGCTCCAGGTCGCCGGCCCCGAGGGACTGCACCGGCCGGCGGACGGCGCGGCGCTGCGCGACACCCTGCTGCGGCTGCTCGGCTCGCCTGGCCTCGCCGACAAGCGCTGGGTCACCCAGCAGTACGACAGCCTGGTGCGCGGCAACACCGTGCTCGCGATGCCGGAAGACGGCGGCCTGCTCCGGGTGGCCGAGGAAACCGGCCTCGGCATCGCACTGGCCACCGACGGCAACGGCAGGTACTGCACGCTCGACCCGTACCAGGGCACCCAGCTCATGCTCGCCGAGGCGTACCGGAACGTCGCGATGACCGGTGCCGTGCCGGTCGCGGTCACCAACTGCCTCAACTTCGGCTCACCGGAAGACCCGGCCGTCATGTGGCAGCTCGCCGAGGCGATCCGCGGCCTGGCCGACGGCTGCAAGCACCTGGGCATCCCGGTGACCGGCGGCAACGTCAGCCTCTACAACCAGACCGGCGCGACCGCGATTCACCCGACCCCGGTGATCGGCGTGCTCGGCGTGCACGAGGACGTGCGCCGCCGCCCCGGCGCCGGCTTCACCGTGGACGGTGCCCAAGTAGTGCTGCTCGGCACCACCCGCGACGAGTTCGGCGGGTCCGCGTGGGCCGACGTGGTCCACCAGCACCTGGGCGGACGCCCGCCGGCCGTCGATCTTGACGCCGAACGGAAGCTGGCTTCGCTCGTCGTCGCCGCGGCGACCGAGGGCCTGCTGGCCAGCGCGCACGACCTCTCCGACGGCGGACTGGCCATCGCGCTCGCGGAGGCGTGCCTGCGCGGCGGGCGCGGCGTTGTTGTTTCCCTTCACGGCGATCAGTTCACCGAGCTGTTCAGCGAGTCGGCCGGCCGCGCGGTTGTCTCGGTCATACCGGGCCGCGAGGTGGAGTTCGGCGCTCTCGCCGAGGAGCATGACGTCCCCGCCACGGTCCTCGGTGTCGCCTTCGGCGACACCCTGACGGTCGGCGACACCTTCCAGATCCCGCTGCCTGAGCTTGAGCGCGTCTGGATCGGCACCCTCCCGGCTATCTTTGGCTAGCGTCGTCCGCGTCTTTGCTTAGCTAGTGACCACTTCGAGCGTCTTTGCTTAACCGGGCGTGGGACATTTGCCGCGAAGCGGACACAAATGTGGTCGCTGGTTAAGCAGAGTGATGATCCGGGAAGGTGTGGGCATGCCGGCGCGCAAGCCAGACCCGGCCGGTGAGGCCAGTGTGGCGGCTGTGGTCGCCGCGCTTGACTCGGGGGACGACCCGGAGCGGGGTGCCCTGCGGTCGGCCGCGCGATTCCTGTTGCAGGAGCTTGAGAGAGCACGCCCAGGCCGTTCGGTGGAGATCAGAGTGGTGCCGGTCGCGGCGGTGCAGGCGGTCGCCGGCCCGCGCCACACGCGAGGGACGCCGCCCAGCGTCGTGGAGACGGATGCGTTGACCTGGGTCAGGCTCGCGACCGGGCGGCTCGGCTGGGATGAGGCGGTGCGCAGCGGCTCGGTCCGTGCCAGCGGGTCGCGTTCTGATCTGTCCGCGTTTCTTCCGCTGACCTGACCAAATAGACTGATGCGGTGGCTAAGCCAGACGGGCGTCTTACGCACGATCTCGATCCCGCCGACCGCCCGCCCAGGGATGCCTGTGGCGTCTTTGGTGTCTGGTCTCCCGGTGAGGACGTCGCCAAACTCGGTTACTACGGGCTGCACGCGCTGCAGCACCGAGGTCAGGAGTCGGCAGGCATCGCGGTCAGCGACGGCAGGCGGATCGTGGTGCACAAGGAGATGGGGCTGGTCGCCCAGGTCTTCGACGAGCCCTCGCTCACCGCGCTGCGCGGCGACATCGCGGTCGCGCACTGCCGCTACTCGACGACGGGCGCCCCGGTCTGGGCCAACGCGCAGCCGACCTTCCGCTCGACGCGAGCGGTGTCCATCGCGCTCGGGCACAACGGGAACCTGACTAACACCCGCGAGCTTGCCGCGATGCTTCCCGCGGAAAACGGTTTCGCCGGGCTGCACGCCACCTCGGACACCGACGTGCTGACCGAGCTGATCGCTGTCGGGGCGGACGACGGCGGGGTCGAGGAGGCCGCGGCCCGCATCCTGCCGCTGGTGCGCGGCGCCTATTCGCTCGTGTTCATGGACGAGAACACGCTGTACGCGGCCCGGGACCCGCAGGGCTTCCGGCCGCTCGTCATCGGGCAGCTGGCCGGCGGCTGGGTGGCGGCGAGCGAGACCGCCGCGCTGGACATCGTCGGTGCCACCTTCCTGCGCGAGGTCGAGCCCGGCGAGCTGATCACCCTGGACGAGCGTGGCGTTCGGTCGCGGCGGTTCGCGCCCGCCGCGCCCAAGGTCTGCCTGTTCGAGTACGTCTACCTGGCCAGGCCGGACACCACCATCGGCGGCCGCGGACTGCACGCGACCCGGGTGGAGATCGGGCGGAAGCTCGCCGCCGAGGCGCCCGCGCAGGCGGACCTGGTCATCCCGGTGCCCGAGTCGGGCACGCCGGCCGCGATCGGGTACGCGGAGGCCAGCGGCATCCCCTACGGCCAGGGCCTGGTGAAGAACTCCTACGTGGGGCGGACCTTCATCCAGCCGAGCCAGACCATCAGGAAGCTCGGCATCAGGCTGAAGCTCAACCCGCTGCGCGACGTGATCGCGGGCAAGCGGATCGTCGTGGTCGACGACTCCATCGTGCGCGGCAACACCCAGCAGGCGATCGTGGCGATGCTCCGCGATTCCGGCGCGCTCGAAGTCCACGTGCGGATCGCGTCGCCGCCGGTGAAATGGCCGTGCTTCTACGGCATCGACTTCGCCACCAGGGACGAGCTGATCGCAGGGCATTGCAGCGTCGAGGAGATCCGCTCGACCATCGGCGCGGACTCACTTGGCTACGTGTCGCTGGACGCGCTTGTCGCCGCGACGGAACAGCCAACGGGATCGCTGTGCCGCGCCTGCTTCGACGGGCACTACCCGGTGCCGGTACCGGAGAGCGAACGCGGAAAGAGCGTGCTTGAAGCGGTCACGACCGCCTGAGCGGAAACACCGCAAGACCCCGTGGCGACTGTGCCCGCCAAGACAATAGGGCCCGCTGACAAGTCGGACCGCCGACCGCGAAGTTTCACCTCCGCGGTGGCGGTCGCATCGACTGGTGCTAAGCGCCCTCGGCCGACGCGGCAGAGCGCGTCAGCATGGTGGCATGCGTCGTTAACGGGACTGCGACCAGTCTTCCTCGTCGTCGTCCTCGTCCTCTTCGCCGTCGTCGTCGTCGAGGGCATCCTCGTCTTCGTACTCGGCATACGGGTCGTCGTGGTCGGCGCTCCGCGCTTCCGTTCCGACGCCCAGCTCCTGCCGCAGCCGGTTAAGATCCGTGCCTCCGCCGTTGTACTTAAGCTGGCGAGCAACCTTAACCTGCTTGGCCTTAGCTCGGCCGCGCCCCATTGGCTCGACCCCCTCGAACGTCCGGGGCCGTGCGACCCCGCGATGCCTCTGTCGCTGGCCTGTGTAAGGCACCTCTGTGACACACACAGAACCGCCGTAGATCCCCCTTGGGGACCTCGGCGCTCGCCAGCTTCCGTACAGGTATAACCGTACCCGGTTTGCGGCCCTGATGACTACGCCGATTGGCTCTCACTGTGCACTTGCGCCTCGTGTTGCCTCTGATACTGCTTCTCCGAGCATCAGACATCGCCGTGCGCATCCGCGCTGTATAGGGCCGTTGCGGGGTTGACGGGCGGTGCCTGTCGCACGATCGTGGTTAAGAAGAGACCTGTCGCACGATCGTGCTTAAGAAAGAGAAGTGTGGGGTTATATCACGATTCAGTCATGGTAGATTACAGTCAGTGTCTAGGGGGCTACAGCTGATGCGTCTTCGCTCTCCGCCAGGGGGGCGACGATGAGCTGCGCGGAACTAGAACGCGCGGGGCAGTTTTTCCGAATCTGGCCCGATGCGACGATAAGTATCGCTAGAATCACTGACAGTGACGCCGCCAGCGGTGCATCGGGGCGCATCCAGAGACAGAATCCATGCAGATAGTTGTCGACTAGTCACCGCTGGTAGTGGCAAGATGGACCTCGTGGGCCATATGGGGATATCAGTGACAAGCTCCCTGCGGGGTACCAAGGCCACACAACAACAACACGAGGATCGCTACACCGATCCAGGAGGAGAGGCCGCACCAATGTCCGCACGCACTCCAGAGGCCGAGCCGCTACTCACCCCGGCTGAGGTCGCAACGATGTTCCGGGTCGACCCCAAGACGGTGACGCGCTGGGCGAAGGCCGGGAAGCTGACTTCGATCCGCACGCTGGGTGGGCACCGGCGCTACCGGGAGACCGAGGTCCGTGCTCTGCTCGCGGGCATCCCGCAGCAGCGCTCCGAGTAGGGTTCCCGCCGCAGAGCATGGCGAGGAGGAGGCGCGAGAGATCGCGCCGCGTCAATGCTCAAGGTGGAACTCGTCCGGTGGGCTGGGGGGAACCGTCCCAGCGGGCGAGGGCAGTTCGCGCGAGTGATCTTGACGGGGTGGTCTAGATGCTGGCGCCGGCGGCACTCGCCGCGCTGGGACCGGTCCGGACCTTAAACCGGGCACAGACTTTATTTAGGGGGATCGAACGATGCGTGATCCAGAGCTGGTGGCCCGCGCTGAACGCGCGGCCGCGCGCCTGGGATCGGCCTGGGAGCGGTGGAGAGCGCTCCAGGGCATAGGCGAAACGCCGGCGCAGCCGGTGGTCGGATATGTGGGTTACGCCCTCAAGGAACCATGGGGGCAGCCGCGTGCTGTCATAGGGTTCAGCGCGGATGAGGCGGAGCGGCTCGCGGAATTCCTTGAGCGCGGCAGCGGTGATCTCGCCGTCATCGACCTCGGCGCCGCCGACCGGGCGCTGGCCGTTACGAGCCAGTTATCTGGTTCCCAGCGTCGCCACAGGTTCCTACCAGGAAGCGGTGTAAGACTGAAGATGTCTGGGCTCGGGACGGCCAGGCCCCGGCCCGAGCCCAGACTGTTTCCTGCTTAGCTTTGCCCGGTACCCTGCCCGACGGGGACGACGGGGACGGTGCAGTACATGCACCGGGACGCCGCGATCGGGATCGTGCTGAGGCACTCCGGGCAGTCCCGTGTGGTCACTTCCGCGCGCTTGGCGAACCGTGCGGCGATCTTCGCCATCGGCGCGACGATCAGGAAGTAGACGATCGCGGCGATGACCAGGAACGCGATGATCGCGTCGAGGGCCAGGCCGAGCTTGAATGTGCTGCCGTGCACCTCGAAGGACAGCGTGGAGAAATCGGGCTGGCCGCCGATCGCCGCGATCAGCGGCGTGATCAGGTTGGCGACGATCGCCGTCACGACGGCGGTGAACGCGGTGCCGATAACGACCGCGATCGCCAGGTCGATTATGTTGCCGCGGGTGATGAAGTCCCGGAAACCCTTCACGTGGCTGACCCCCTGGGTGGTTGGACTATTCAGGCGGCGACCCTTGCCGGCTGAGTGACGACCTTTGGCTGGCATTTACATGTGCCCGCTCGCTTGATGAAGATACCGATGACGAAGCCGGAGCATAAGCGTCTCGTCATGCGGTACTTCGCGAGACGACCGTCATAGTGATGTTTGTCACATAACTCGTTTATACCCGGCATACCCTCATCTGCCCCTTGCGTCCCAGGGTCATCGCGGCAGTCTCGGTCCGCGACCGCATCCGCGAGGCGCTGCGCGGCGATCTCCGCGAAGTCGTGATCCCGTTCGGCTACGCAGGGGAAGCGGCGCGCCTGCACGGCCGCGACCGCACCGGAGGCGAGCCCGCCGAACGGCTCCCAGATCACGTCGCCCTCGTCCGTGGCGGCGTGCAGTATCCGCCGCATGAGCTCGAGCGGCTTCTGGTTGAGATGCGCCGCCGACAGGCTGCCCGGGTTGTAGACACGCGGCGCGGCCCGGCGCATCGTCCCCTTGAGCCGCTCGACGCCGTGCAGCGGCGCGAGCCGCCAGACGTTGGTGAGCCCGTGCGTGTGCCGCCATTTGAACCGGAGCGCGTCCCACCCCTTGGCAGTCACCGGGGCGCGGCCGTCGAGTGAGTAGTAGGGCCAGCCGGATTTCGCGCCGTGGGCATTGGCATATGCGGCGAGCCGCTCGACCATCTCTCCCGGCGGCCAGTACCAGAGCCAGTCGGTGGTGAGGTACTTGCGGGTGGCCGCGTTCGCCACCCCGCACGCCTCGTTCGCCCGGTTTAGCGCCAGACCCGACCGCAGCCACTCGTGCCGCATCCACCGCTGCACATCCATCGGGCCGTCGGGCCCGCTCACCTCGAACCTCCGCTGGTAGAACACGCACACCTCGGAGACAACCGGGAAGCGGCGGATCGTCCTGCCGTTGACGTTGCCCGCGATGTGGCGGACCCCCTTGTCCCAGGTGATGGTCTGCACGTAATCCCAGCCGTGCCGGGCAAGCAGCGGGTGCACGGTGGCCCAGCCGACCTCGGTGTTCCAGAACCACAGTGTCGTGGCCGGACCGGACAGCCGGCTCCACGCTTCGATGTGCGGCAGGTACCAGTCGGCGAGTCCCTCGGTGCCGACCGTGTCGCCGGGAAATCCCCGCACGCCGTAGGCGCCGTCGCTGATGATGGCCGCGGGAACCGGCCAGTCCCCGTACGCGTCGAGCGCGTCGCCCCGGTGCAGCAGGTAGGGAGGCGGTGCCAAGCCTGCCTCCCTTCGCGGTGCGCGGGGCGCCGGGGTTGACCCCACAACCAGTGAATCCAGAGTAGCCTGCTGGCCGAAGTATGTTCGGCTAGAGACGCGATCGGGCGTCATGCCGGCGCACGCTGTTCGGCTTCGCGGGCGTCCGGTATCGCGGCGGCTTTTACGGTTTGATGGCGGTTGCTTAGCGGGAGGACACGATGGACGCGGTGGATCAGGCGATCCTGCGGCGGCTGCAGCGCGATGGCAGGCAGACCAACCGCGAGCTCGCCGAGGCGCTCGGGATCGCACCGTCGACCGCGCTTGAGCGGACCCGCGCGCTGCGTGCCCGCGGCGTGATCACCGGCTTCCACGCCGCGGTGGACCTGGCGGCGCTCGGCCGCGGCGTTCAGGCGCTGATCTCGATCCGCATCAGGCCGCAGTCACGTGAGGCCATCGAGACCGTTAGGGACAACATGGCCAAGCTGCCAGAGACGCTCGGCGTGTTCGTGGTCACGGGCAACGAGGACGTCCTTGTCCACGTGGCGGTGCCGAGCACCCAGTACCTGCGGGACTTCGTGCTCGACAGGCTGGCCCGCCGCAAGGAGTTCGTGGATGTCAGGACCACCGTCGTGTTCGACTACGTCCAGCCCGTCGAGCAGTCCGAACTTCCGGATGGCATGACGCGGTAATTGCCGAACCTTCTTCGGCTTGACCGCCGGTCGGCCGCAATGAACTGAACGAGTGGCGGCTCTGTGGGGCTTAGCCATGCAACCGTTCGGCTGATGAATTATTTTGCCGTACTTCTGCATAGCATCCGGCCGTGCAACGAAACAGTCTTTCAGCGATCTTCGTCATCCTGGCGGCAGGGGTGTTGTGGGGGACGGTCGGCCCCGCCGAGATCCTCGCGGACTCTCCGGCGGGGCCTGTCGCGCTCGGCGGCGCCAGAATCCTGTCGGGCGGGCTGGTGCTGGCCGTCATCGTGCTGGTCCGCGATCCTGGCGCGTTCGGCGCGCTGCCGAGGACGGCCTGGCCGGCGATGCTTGCCGCATCCGCCGCGACGGCCACCTTCCAGGGAACGTTCCTGACCTCGGCCGCGCGCACCGGCGCGGCGGTGGCCACGGCCGTCACGTTCGGCATCGCGCCGGCGAGCACCGGCCTGTGCGAGCGGATAGTGCTTGGCACCCGGCTCTCCCGCGGCTGGCTGGCCGGTACCGCCTGCGCGATCGCCGGCTGCGCGTTCATTTCGCTGCCGCAGGGCGGCGGGCCCGCCCGCGCGGACTTTCTCGGCATCGCCTGCGGCGTGGTGGCCGGGGGATGCTTCGGTGTCTACACCGTGTCGGCGAAGCGCCTGATCGACGGCGGGGTGAACATGCTGGCCGCGGTTCCTGTCACGCTGCTGCTCGGCGGCGCCGCGCTGGCTCCGTGGACGCTGGCCGACCTTAAGGAACTGGCGGAACCGCGCTCGCTCGGCCTTGTCGCCTGGCTCGGGCCGGTCACCGTCGCCCTGGCTTACTGGCTCTACGTGACGGGACTGCGCCACCTGGCCGCCGCGACCGTCGGCACTCTCTCGCTCGCCGAACCGCTCGTGGCGACGGCGCTGGGGATCGGGATCCTGCATGAGAGCCTGTCCCTGCCGATCGCCGTCGGCGCGCTGCTGCTGCTCGGCGGCCTCATCCTCGTCTCGGTCTCCTGGCCCGCTTCCGGAAGACGGGTGCTCCTGAAAGGATCGCCGTCATGAGAAGGACCGCTGAGACCCCGGCCGACAGGCAAAAGCGGGTCTGGGACAAGTCGGCGCCGCGCTATGACAAGCAGATCGCATTCTTCGAGAAGCTCATCGGTGGCGGCAGGGAATGGCTCACTTCGCGCGCGCGTGGCCGCGTTCTTGAAGTCGCCGTCGGCACCGGCCGCAATTTGCCCCATTATCCGGCAGAGACGCCCGTTACCGGAATTGAGCTCAGCCCCGGCATGGTCGCCATCGCCCGCCGGCGCGCCGCGGATATCGGCCGTGACTTCGACCTTCTGGAGGGCGACGCCGAGCACCTGCCCTTCGGTGACGCTTCCTTCGACACCGTGGTCTGCGCGCTGTCGCTGTGCACGATCCCCGATCCCGCTGCGGCGATCGGCGAGATGAGGCGCGTTCTGGTCCCTGGCGGCCGGCTGCTGCTGCTCGACCACATCGGCAGCAGTTGGCCCCTCATCCGCGCGGCGCAATGGCTCGTCGAGCGATTCACCATCGCGACAGCAGGCGAGCACTTCACCCGCCGCCAGCTCCCCCTCGTTCAGGCAGCCGGATTCCAGATCGTCGAAACCGAGCGGCTTAGGGCCGGCACCGCGGAGCGCATCCACGCGGTCAAGCCCGCCTGACCTTGTCTTTCTGGGGCTACTGGGACAACCGTTGCATTATTCGCAGTCGATGTGAAAATTGGGTCAATTGCACCCGTGGGGTGCGGCATTACCAGAGGAACGGGAGTCCCTCATATGCGGAGAATGGTTGTCTGGCGGCCCTGGCGACGGCGCTGGGCACTCGTACTCGCGGCCGCGATCATGGCCACATCGGCGGCCGCCATCGCGGTACCGCAGGCCGCGAGCGCGGCAAACGCGCCCTGGGTCACCAGGACATTCAGCGTGAGCTACGACGGCCACGGCATGGTCAGCTACAGCGCGCAGGGGATCAGCGGCGACACCGGCTGCAAGGTCACCGCGAACGAGCTTCTCGATTACGGCTTCGACCAGCTCTGGACGGTCGTGGTGAAGTTCAAGAACCTCGGCAAGGGCAAGTACGAGACCAAGATCGTGTCGGCGCATCATGTCAGCGGGCCGGAGTCCGCCGGCGACACATCGACCCTGCAGGGCCAGCAGGTACAGCTCAAGAACGAGAACTGCGCGGAGGGAACCATCGACCCCGACGTCGGGAAATTCGACTGCACGAGCAAGTCTATGAAGCTCATGGCCTTCCCCAACCCGCAGATGGAGATCAGGCGTTCCGGCGCGAACCTCGTGCTGCTCGGCGACGCCTTCCTCGACGGCACCCTGAAGTACACGGGCAAAGACACGATCCCGTACGACGCGAAGTACCTGAAGGGCTGCGCCAGGTACGACAGTGACATCACGTACGGCTCGGACATCGTGCCCGGGATCGAGGCGACGGCGAAGATCGCCTTGCCGGTGGCCAAGCTGGCCGTGCTCGGCAAGGGCAAGTTCATAGACGTCAATGTCGCGCTCGGCAAGAACACCCAGCTTGCCAGGCAGAACACCTGCGACTCGGTGTGGGCGAAGCCGAACACATGCGTGATCTACAAGCAGTCGCTGGCCGGGAAGTTCAAGCTCGGCCGGGTGAAGTAAGCCCTTGCGCAGTGACGGGGACCTTGCTGGTCCCCGTCACCGCGGCAAGACGCCGAGCTGCTCGGATGCCCAGTACTCCCGCAGCGACGAGACAAGCCCGCCCTCGAAGGTGAGCACCGCGATTTCCTTCATGTGCTTGCGCTCACCCTTGACGAGGTCGTCAAACCGCGCCTCCCACTCGGCGATCAGCGTGTCGCGCTCGCTGTCCACGTAGAACTCCACCAGTTCGCACGTGATGTTCGCCTGGTCGCGCACCACCTTGGACTCCCAGTAGGCGCGGATCGCGTCGCGGTCGGGGATCGGCTCGCCGAGCACACGTTCGTGATAGGTCGCGGCGGGCGTGAAGATCGTGCAGATCAGATCCGGGTCCTGGGTTTCCCACGCCCGGATGTAGGTGGCGAGGATGTCCCGCGCATGCTCCCTGGTCAGCCCCATCAGGCTCCCTCCGCACGTAGGGCACTAGACGAGTCGCTCAGTTGCTGCGCTTGCTGCGCTGCGCCATGGTCAAGCTTGTGGGGCGCCAGGGGGTCGAACCCTGAACCAACGGATTAAAAGTCCGCTGCTCTGCCATTGAGCTAGCACCCCGAGGTGTCACCGCTCCCGCCACCCGAGGGAAGCTCCCGGGCTGCGCCGACACTCAGAACCGAAGCGTATCGAAGGACAGCGGCACGCGGACATAGCATGCCGATCCCTGGCGAGTACGCCACCCGCCACGGCAATGATCGCATCCGGCGGTAGCGATCAGGGTAATGCCCGGGAGAATCCTGATGACAAGCCATATCTCGACTGGGCATGATCAGTGTTATGAGCGAGAACAACGGCAGCGGGGGCAAACGGCTGCTAAGGCTCCGGGACGGCCGGATGGTCGCCGGAGTCTGCGCCGGGATTGCCGCGCACTTCAAGATCGACGTGAACCTGGTACGGCTTGGCTTCGGGATCTTCACTGTCTTCTACGGGATCGGCGTCCTTGCCTACCTCGTCGCCTGGGCGATCCTCCCGGAGGAGGGGGAAGACAACTCGATCCTGGAGACGTTCGTCCGCAAGCTGTAGCGGCCGCGGACCGTGGAGAGGCGGCGGCGGGGGACGCGGTATCTTCTTACTAGGCGCGTGGAGCGCGGTCGAGGGCGCAAGCGCTCGGCCGCACGCGCACCCGAGGAACAACGCTTTGGCGAACAGGCCGCCCGTACCCTATGCTGTGTCAGTCCCCGACGGCGGACTGATGCAGCTGCGGCGGTGCCCGTCGAAGCCCCCATCGTCTAGTGGCCTAGGACACCGCCCTTTCAAGGCGGCGACACGGGTTCGAATCCCGTTGGGGGCACGCAAGCGGTCGTCTCGCAGGCGCGGCAAGCACAGTCGCGTCGGTGATATGCTCTTGCGAGCGAGGAACACGAAGCCTCGCACAGCAAGGTCCTGTAGAGCAGTCGGAGTGCTCGCCACCCTGTCAAGGTGGAGGTCGCGGGTTCAAATCCCGTCAGGACCGCAGCGGTTAAAGCCTTGAGCTATATCGCCGAGGTCAGGTAGCTCAGTCGGTACGAGCGTCCGCCTGAAAAGCGGAAGGTCGGCGGTTCGACCCCGCCCCTGACCACCAGTTCAGAGGCCCTACGGGAAAAGAGTTACGCTCCCATTTGTGACGGACTCCACAGCGCGCCGCCGTGGGCACGGCGAGGACGCGAGCTACTTCGATGCGGCCAAGAACCGCTACGTCGGCCGCACCAAGCAGGAAGTCAGGGACAAGCTCAAGGCGCTGCACGCCGGGCTCGACCGCGGCCTGCGCACCTCCGCCACTCACACCGTTCGGCAGGCCGTGGCCGACTGGCTCGAGGGCGGTCTGCCGGGACGGTCGGAGCGCACCCGGTCCGTGTACAAGGAAGCCTTGACGCCGCTCATGGGACAGATCGGGAGCAGACCGCTCAAAGCGCGGTTGTTCCCCTCAAGGCGACAAGCACCACCGCGACCCCAGGTGTTCGCGATGACCCCCCAGTGTGGTCCGTGCCGGGCAATCGGCTAGAAAACGTCAAAAAGGAAAGCGTTGCCCCTCATGCGATCGTCGCAAACGCGCCATCGCCATGGGTACGCGCACGAAGTCCGTCGCGACCTCCGGCCAGGTCGGCATCCCGCCGGCGACCTCTCCTGCCAATTCGTGACACGCTAACACCCTGTGGACCCAGCGCTAACCGGCAGCGCTCATGGGGTTGCCGGACTCACGGATGACGAGTGAAGCTCGCGCGGTAGGCACTCGGCGCCAGGCCCACCCGTTTGAGGAAATGCTGACGCAGGGACTCGCCTGACCCGAGCCCGCTTCGGCGCGCGACCAGGTCCATCGAGAGTGTGGTCGACTCGAGGAGCTCACGGGCCCGGTTGACCCGTTGGTGCAGGAGCCACTGGAGCGGGCTCATCCCGGTCTCTGCATGGAAGCGACGAGTCAGGTTGCGCACGCTGGTGTGGGCATGGGCGGCGAGGTCCGTGAGCGTTACCTCGTCCGCCAGCCTCTCCAGCACCCAGGCGCGGGTGGCGGCGGAGCCGCCGGCGTCATCGTCCGCCCCGGCAGCACCATCATCGCCGTCGCCGCCACAGAGTGCCCACAGGCTTCACTTCGGTTAGTGGAGCGCCAGCCCGCAGCTGCCGCTCCACCGAGGCTAGGCGCCGCCAGTCTGTCGCTGCCGCGCCTAACCGATGGTTAGTACGGCCTTGCCGGTGATGCGTCGTTCGGCGAGGGCCTGGGCAGCCTCCGACAGCTTGGTCCAGGCGTCGACGAGCCCGAGGACCGGGTCGAGCCGGCGGGCGGCGACGAGGCCGGTCAGAATCGCCAGGTCGGGACCGGGCGGCTCGGGGTGGGCATAGGACAGGTAGCTGACCAGCCGGGCGCCCTCGTGGCCGAGGAAATCGTAGATGTTGATCGGGGTCTTGTCCGGGTTGCCGGAGCCGACGACGACGGTCCCGCCCGGTGCGACCTTGGCCAGCGCGGCGGCCAGCGACGCACCGCCCACCCAGTCGGTGACCAGGTCGTAGAGGCCGTCGGCGTCGGACGGGGAGGCGACTACCGACGTCGCACCGCGGCGGAGCAGCTCCTTCGCATGCTGAGCCCGGGCGACGGCGGTGACCTGGGCGCCGGCGGCGACGGCAAGCTGCACCTGCATCCCGCCAAGGCCGCCGCTGGCGCCGGTCACCAGCACCCGGCGGCCGAGCAGGTCGCCGCCCAGGCGCAGGGTTCGCAGCGCGGTCAGGCCGGCCAGCGGCAGCGCGGCGGCCTGCTCGATGCTCACCTCGTCCGGCAGCGCCGAGAGCCGCGCGGTGGGCACCGCCGCCAGCTCGGACCAGCCGGCCTGCTCGACGAGCGCCACCACGCGGGTGCCCGGCGGCGGGCCGGAGCCGTCGGCGGCCTGCTCGACGACGACGCCGGCGATGTCCTGGCCCGGGCGCCAGTCATCGGTGCGGGCCGCGAGCAGGGCAAGCTCACCCCTGTTGACGGAAAAGGCCCGCACCGCGACGAGCGCCTCGCCGGCCGCTGGACGGGGATCGTCCACGTCGGCGATGCCAGCGCCGGCGGGCGTGTTGACGATAGCTTTCATGCCGTCCAGTCCACCAGCGGAACAGGCGGGCACCAAGAGCAGTTGTACCGCGCAGCGATCACGAGTCGTGATGGATGCGAGGTCGAAGTGGAGATCAGGCAGCTGGCCTGCTTCGCCGCGGTGGCCGAGGAGCTGAGCTTCGCCCGGGCAGCGCAGCGGCTGCACATCGTGCAGCCCGCGGTCAGCCAGCAGGTCCGCCGGCTCGAACGCGAGCTCGGCGTACGGCTGTTCGAGCGCACGTCGCGACGGGTGCAGCTGACGGCGGCAGGCGAACGGCTGCTGCCCGAGGCACGCAGCGTCCTGTCGGCCGCGGGCAGAACCCGGCAGGTAGCCGCCGAGATCGCCGTCGGCGACGCGGGCATCCTCCGCCTGGGCACCAGCCAGGGCCTCGGCGGACGGCTCGACGAAATCCTGTCCGAACTGGCGCGACGCGCCCCGGGGGTGCGGGTCCGGCTGGTCGCGGCCACCGCCGGGGAGCGGCTGGAACAGGTTCGCTCCGGCAGGCTGGACGCCGCGTTCGTGCGCAACGCCCGTGCAGTTGCGGGCGTCGAGCTGCTGCCGATGTGGGACGAGCCGCTTGCCGTGGCGCTGCCTGCCGCTCACCCGCTCACCGCTGAACCGGCCGTCACGCTGCCGCAGTTGCGCGACCTGCCGTTGCGGATCGTCCCGCGACAGGACAACGCCGGGTTCCGTGACCTGATCGAGCGGGCCTGCATCGATGCCGGTTTCGATCCATTGCCCGGGCCGGCGTTCACCAACCCGCAAGACACCCTCGCCGAGATCGGCACCGGGCCGCCGTCCTGGACCGTGCTCTACGAGTCCGCCGCCGCCCAGCTGACGGTTCGCCGGGTTGCGTTCCGGCCCCTGGACGGACTGACCGCGCACACCCACCTCGCCGTACCGCCTGGCCCGCCCTCGTCCACGCTGCGGCTGCTGCTCCGCGCCTGCCCGACAGCCAGCTGAGCCTGACCTAAGTGTCTCGGATCACGCGCCGGCAGGCCCGGGCTGGATCCAGCGCGCGAGTCGCGCCGTGCCATGCGACGAGCCAGGCGTGCTCCTAAAGTAGAGCCGCTCGAAGGTGCTGGGCCAGAAGCGTTCGCGGCAGGGACGGCCGAGATCGGCCCGGTCGACATCGTCCTCGCCAATGCGGGCATCCCGCCAATGGCGGTCCAAGAGCGGCCGGGCGCCTGGCGGAATGTCATGGACTCAACGGCATCGGCGGCTCGACTCGCGGCGGGCTCGGCTACGCCGCCGCCAAGCACGGGGTTGTCGGCCTGATGCGCTCGTAGGCCAACACCCTCGCCGAGCACGATATCCGCGTTAACAGCGTGCATCCCACTGGGGTGAACACCCCGATGGCGGTCAACGAGGTCGCGGCCGGGTTCATTGCGATGGACCCGCAGCTATCGAATGCGATGGCCAACGCCCTGCCGGTGCCGATGGTCGAGCCGGAGGACATCTCGAACGCCATTCTCTGGCTGGTGTCCGACGACGCCCGGTACGTGACCGGCGTCACGCTGCCCGTGGACGCCGGCTTCAGCAACAAGAAGTGACGCGAGCCACAAAGGGCAAATCCTGCTGTCGCCGAGAACATGCGGCCCGAAGCGGTCTGTCTGCTTGCCCAGCTAACCGGAGCGCGAAAGTCAAAGTCGTTACGGCAGCGACCTCTAGATTCATTGAGGTACTGACGATATCGTTGGGGTACTGACGAATTGACTTCGGTCTGGATCCCCGGCACTACGAAAGAGATCAAGATGCAGTTCTACCGCGATGGCTACCGCCCGGGAGACCCCGATGTCCTTCCTGCCTCGCCGCTGGCGGTAGCAAATGAGGGCAGCCTTCTAGCGGAGGTCGATGTGCTGATCGTGGGCACCGGCCCGGCCGGCACGGTGATCGGCGCGCAGCTCGCCGCCTTCCCGGGCCTCAGCACCCGGATCGTCGAGCGCCGAGAGGGTCCCCTTGAGGTGGGCCGGGCGGACGGCGTCGCCTGCCGAACTGTTGAGATGTTCCAGGCTTTCGGGCTCGCGGATGCCTTGCTCCGCGAGGCGTACTGGGTGAATGAGGTCCGCTTCTGGGGGCCCTCAGACGCCGACCGCTCGCGCATTGTGCGCACGGGCTGGGTGGAGGACACCCCCGACGGACTGAGCGAGTTCCCCCACGTGATCGTCAACCAGGCCCGCATGCAGCAGTACCTGCTTAACTACATGGCGCGGTCCGCAAGCCGCCTGAACCCCGACTACGGCGTGGAGTTCGTCGGGCTCGAGGTCGGCACCGGCGACCACCCCGTCACCGTTACCCTGCAGCGTACCGATGGCGAGGAGTTCGTCGTGCGAGCAAAGTACGTCGTGGGGTGCGACGGCGCTCGCAGTGCAGTGCGGGGGGCAATCGGCCGAGAGCTGCACGGTGACGCGGCCAACCACGCCTGGGGCGTCATGGACGTGTTGGCGACGACCGACTTTCCGGACTGGCGCACGAAGAACGTCGTCCAATCCGCCGGCAAGGGCAGCCTGCTGATGATCCCTCGTGAGGGTGGCAACATGGTGCGCTGCTACGTCGATCTCGGCGAGGTGTCCGCCGATGACGCCGGCCGGGTCCGCGGTACTACGGTGGATCGGCTCATTGAGGTGGCGAACAACATCCTGCATCCCTATTCGATGGACGTGCGGTCCGTGGCCTGGTCGTCGGTCTACGAGGTGGGTCAGCGGATCACCGACAAGTTCGACGACGTGCCCGCCGACGGGGACGCAAGCCGCACGCCGCGCGTGTTCATCGCTGGCGACGCGTGCCATACGCACTCCGCGAAGGCCGGGCAGGGCATGAACGTGTCCATGCAGGACGCCTTCAATCTCGGCTGGAAGCTGGCCGCCGTCCTCGAGGGCAGGTCGGGTCCGACGCTCTTGCACACCTACTCGGCAGAGCGGCACGCGGTCGCGCAGGATCTTATCGACTTCGACAAGTTCTGGTCGGCGTTCATCGCCCAGCCCACGCTTGACCCGGCGCACCCGGAGATCGGCGGCGTGACCGCCTCGGAGATGCAGGCAGAGTTCGCCCGCCAGGGCCACTACACCGCCGGGCTCGCGACGACGTACAGCCCTTCCGTGCTCACTGGCGAGGGGAAGCATCAGGCGCTCGCGCGGGGGTTCGAGATCGGGACGCGATTCCACTCGGCACCGGTCGTCCGTCTCGCCGATGCGCGGGCGATGCAGCTCGGGCATACGCAGCGGGCCGACGGCCGATGGCGGATCTTCGCGTTCGGGGGCGACGACGCCACGGAGCTGCTTGACCTAGTGGAGTGGCTGGGCGCGCGGCCGGAGTCGCCGGTGGTGCGATTCACGCCGGCCGGCGCGGATCTCGACAGCGTGATCGACGTGCACGGCGTGTTCCGCTGCGGCCATCATGAGGTCGACTCGACCGTCCTGCCTGAGATGTTGCTGCCGCGGTCAGGGCCACTGGGACTGCAGGACTGGGAGAAAGCGTGGGCAATCGACCCGCGCAACGACATCTTCGCCGAGCGTGGGATCGACGGTCGTGGAGCGATTGTGATCGTGCGACCCGATCAGTACGTGGCCAACGTACTCCCGCTGACCGCACGCGCCGAGCTCGCCGCCTTCTTCGCCGGGTTCCTCGTCGACCAGCGAGCCGCGGTCATGTCATGACCGATGTCGTCACGGATGACGGCGCAGAGCCGGAGCCGTACCGCCATACGGGCTATCTGCTGCGCCGTGCGCAGCAGCTGCACGTTGCGACCTGGGCTCGCATCGTGTCCACGGACATCTCGACCGTGCAGTACTCCATCCTGGTGGTCCTGGACCGCGCGGGCGAGTTGAGCCAGCGCGAACTCTGCGACGAGGTCGACTTGGATCGTTCGACGATGGCGGATCTCGTCGCTCGTATGGAGCGGCATGGTCTCATCGCCCGTCGTCGTGACCCCGCGGATGCAAGGCGCAAGACTGTCGCCCTCACCGATCACGGACTGGCCGAGCGGATGCGGCTGCAGCCCCTCGTCGACCAGGTGGAAGACGCACTCACAGGCGCATTCAAAGGCCCTGCCCGTGACTGTCTGCGGGACACGCTGCGCATGATGCTCGCACAGCAAGACTCCGCGGCACGCTGACGCCGCTCGACAACACCCGGCCTTGGCCAGCTCCGCAAGGGGCCGAGCCGGTAGGTCCCGAAAGCGTCTCTTACCGCGCCAAGCGCCTTAGCCCAGCAGCGCAACCGCGTCCGCTAGGTGCGGCAGCACAGATCAGCGGCATGCCGGGACGGGACCAGCACTGCCGACAGCCAGCGGGAATAGCCGCTGAGCATCGTCAGCACCGGAAGCTGCGCCGGCCGGCGTTCCTGCTCCGGCCCAGCCAGGACCGTGACCGGCGGGAACAAAAGTCGCACTGCGCCAGCTCGCCCGGCTCATAGTCGGTCCGGCTGGCCGGGCCCGGCGGCAGGTAAGCCGGCCGCAGCTCCCACACCCGGTCCTTCAGCACGGTCAGCGCGCGCTCCCACCCGATCCGCTCCGTGATCACCGTCGCCGGCATCGTCGGGTATGCCTGCAAAAGCTCCCGGATCCGCCGGGTCGAACGCATCGACCGCAGACTCTGCCGACTTCCGCTGCTACCTCGGCGCCCCGTCACTTGCAAGAGCCGACCGCACCCTTCTCCCGGCTCACCACCGAGCCAGGAGATCCCAGAGGGGGTTAACTTTCAACCGCCGCTGCATGATCAGTATTGGACCCTCGCCGACAACCCCGCCGCAAGAAGGTGGATATCGCGCGGCGCGCTTCAAGCTATACAGCCACGATCCGTGATGCGAGCTAGGGCAGCTATGAGCCGACTAGAGCCACCACACCCGGAACTGCCGGTGGTCGCGCTGTGCGCCCCCTCGCCTTGCAAGGCGGGAACGGGGCATGTCGGCCGTCCGGATTCCTAGTGTCCGCTGGTTACGGACCTTCGGCTCTTCCGGCGTCGGCCGGGCGGTGGCAACGATGATGGTATGACTGCTATCGCGATGGGCTACGAGTCGCTGCTCAAGGTACGCAAGGGAGCGGTGGACATCGTGGATGTCCCCGAGTTCGGGTTCGTAGCGGTGACCGGGACTGGTGAGCCCGGCGGCGCCGAGTTCACCGAGGCGGTGCAGGCGCTGTACAGCGTGAGCTACGGCGCGCACTTCCGGCTGAAGAAGCTCACCGGCGAGGCGCCGCGGGTAATGCCGCTGGAAGGGCTGTGGTGGGTGGACGACCCAGCCCAGCAGGACATCGTCGCCGCGGTGGCGCGAGGCGAGGTCACCATGGCCGACAGCGATCGCGGCAGCTGGCGGTGGCAGGCGCTGATCATGCAGCCGGACCCGGTCGACGCGGAGCTGATCGCCGCCGCAACGGCCGAAGCGGCCAGCAAGAAGGACCTGCCCGGGCTGGCCCGCCTGGGGTACATCCGGTGGGCTGAGGGCCGGTGCGCTCAGCTGCTGCACATAGGGCCGTACGCTGCCGAAGCGCCGTCGATCGCGGCACTGCACGAGGCTATCGCGGAAGCAGGCTACCGCCCCCACGGCCGCCACCACGAGATCTACCTCGGCGACCCGCGCCGTAGCGCGCCGGAGAAGCTGCGGACGATCATCCGGCATCCCGTCGAGCCCCTGTGAGGCCTGGCATGACCGGTATCACCAGCGGCGGTGGTCTTTGGCTTCGTCGCCGACCAGTGGAACGACCCGGCCGTGGCCCTTGTGCTTAGTCACGGGTATCCCTGCTAACCGTTGCGGGGCACTGGCGTGTCCGGCCCGAAAGCCGGGTGAGTCTGATCTTTCGCGCTGGACGGATGACCGGTGCAGAGGTGGCGAGCAGGCCCGCCGCGACGGCGGCTAGGGCCAGGAGCGGCAGGTGCCCGCCGAGAATCTGATGGGACGATCGGCCCTAGCTAGCTGATCTGCAAGCTGCCTAGTTTCGTTGTATGAACGGCTTGCCCCGACGTAAGCACCTCCTCGGGAAGTTCCGTGCCGACGCCCACAGCAACCGCGGACCATAGGGCGGGAGACTGTAGAGGTGGCCTGGCTCGGATTCCAGCCGCTGGAAGCGGTCTTCGCAGTGGTCGGAGTGGTCACGGTTGCCCTCGCCTGGCGGATGGGTGATTCGGCAGGTCCCAAACACCACTCTCTCGCGTCCAGCGATCGCCGCTTCCGGCCGCAGCGCGGCTAAAGCTGATGGTCACCTGCAACGAGGCCGACGCCAGCCACGCCCAGGTGTCTCGGAGGCAGGCAGTCCACGGCCGGCAGCCCTGAGCGGGCCGTCGGCCGTGGACTGCGATTCCGGTGAACTTACGGTTCCAGGCTGAACGGGATGGAGTCGCTGTGCCCGGCCGGCCGCTCAGTGCGGCCGAACTGGTCATAGATCTTCACCCAGTGCACCGAGGGGAACTGCTTCAGTGTCGGCATGATCTCGTTCGCGGTGGTAAACGTGGACCCGCCGCTGCTGATCTTGCCGGTCAGCTGGATCCTGGCCACCCCGTCACGGATGGACAGGTTCTTGAACCCCGTAGCCCGGGAGCTGACGAACCTCATCCCGCCGGCTAGCTCCGCCTGGGTCGGCCCGGCGAACAACCGCTGCATCGCGCCGAACGCGGTCTTCGGCGGGATCACCCGGCGGCTAACCGCCTGGACGTAGGGCTGCCTGCCGCTCGCGAACCGGTGCACGTTCAGGAAGTAGTCCCGAACGAAGACCGTCGCGTACGGTGTCCGCAGGTCGATGACCACCCGGCTCGGCCCGGTCAGGGTGAACACGTGGAAGGGCTCCGTACGTGCCACGCCCACGCCGAAGGAGAGCACGGACTCGAAGTCGCCCGCCTGGACCACCTGGATGATTCCAGGCAGCGCGAAGGTCCGCGAGGTCGGCCCGTAGGTCACCCGGCCCTGGTCATTGTGCCCTGCGGCGGGCACAAACCGGACCAGCAGCTTGGCGCTGCCCACCACACTGACTGGCCGGCCGGAAGGATCCCCGATCACCTGGGACACGTACCGGACCGTGTGCTGGCTGGGCACGCCGCCCTTGAACGTGAACACCAGTCTGTCGTAGCCGGTGTGGTGCGCTGCTGTGATCTTGGTGAGGACGGGTGCGACAGGTGCCGGCGCCGCGGTCGCCGCCTCGGCTGTCGCCGCAGTCATGGTGCCCAGGCCGAGCCCGATGAGGGCGAGCGACGCGAGAGCAGAACGAAGTTTGAACATCTGAACCTCTCCTTCGCTGTCTCGATGGAGGTTCTGGCAACTAGAGCGCTGGCCTCCTGGCCCGGAGGAAGCCCACCGCCAGCATGACCAGTCCGAAGAACACGATCGCGCCCCCGGCGCAGGCATTGCTCCAGATCGTCCGGGTCGTGTCCATCGCCCCGACAATCACCCAAGGTGCGACGATCGTCCAGATACCGATGGCCGGGACGACGAAGGTGAGCCCGTGCATCCGGCCATAGGCCGCCGTCAGCGCGATGACAAGGGCCGCGAGGGCGCCTCCGGCGATCAGGTTGCTGACCGTGATGGCGGTAAGCGCACTGAAGCCCACGATCCAGGGCGATGCGGCCAGGAAGACGGCGCCGAGGAAGGCAAGCCCCGCCGCGCCTTCCGCGATGGGTGATGCCGATGCGGCGTCGTAACGCCTCCTCAGCTCGATGAGATCCGGGTGCGTAGCCATGTGCGTCTGCTCGATCATGGCGGCTCCCCACCTTTCTGAGATCCGATCCCACTGTTGCACTACCGTCATAGCCCACCGCATCCTGTGACGTAATGGCCGTATAGTCCTGATTTTGTTGACTATTGGATTCCGGAGTGGAACGAAGGTCCTTCGGCCTGCTAGCGTGCAATTTGCACCTTCCGCCTAGCGCGGTTTCGCGTGTCAGTGACGTCCGTTTCCGCACCCATAGGGGTCGCAGTTGTCAAGTGGCCGTGGTGAATTGACCCGGTGACCTGGTCGCGGTTGCCGGGTTGGGATGGGACTGCTGTTGCCGCGTTTCCTCGTCGCTGCCGGTTTGTGCCGTCGCCCGGGCGGGGGTCAAGCTGGAGCGCCCGCAGGGCTGCGCCCGCTGCGAGGGCGCAGGCGAGGACGAGCGAGCTTGACGCTGCCGTGCGGCGGCCGATGATCGGGAGCGAGGAACGGGTGGAGTTTCCTGCTGGGTTGTCGTGTGCGGGGCCGGTTACCGGGCGTTCCCCGGGGTGATGCGCTGGTCGTCGGAGTGGTCTCACATGCACCCATTCGGCTCCTGCCCTAAGGGCCGGGCGGTCGCCATGACCGTGTTATCCGGGGACCGGGCTGCTCAGTCAGGTCATCGAGCGCGGCGTGGCCGGCTCATGCGAAAACGCGAGCTCGCCCGGGGCTGGCGGCCCTCCCCGCTAGCTGGGCGCACCGCCGCCGCTGGCGTCGGTGAGCAGGCGATAGACGCGGGTGAGGAGCTTGCGGGCGATCGCGGTGGTGGCGATCTTCTTGCCGCGGCGGCGGGCGAGCGCCTGGTAGGCGGGGGCGAAGTCCGGGTGCCGCTTGGCGGTCTGCGCGGCCTCGCACGCCACCCACCGGACCCAGGCCGGCCCCTGCTTGGAGATGTGCCCGTGGCGGATCGTGCGGTCGCTGCCGCGGACCGTGGGGGTGAGCCCGGCCCAGGACGCGAGCTTGCGGGCGGACCCGAACCGGCTGATGTCGCCGATCTCGGCGAGCAGGACCAGCGCGGTGAACGGGCCCACGCCGGGCAGCTGCGTCAGGATCTTGACCCGCGGGTCGGCCTTCGCCCGCTGCTGTACCTCCTGGTCCAGCCGGTCAACGGGCTGCTGCAGGGCGTCGATGAGCGCCAGGGCGTCGTCGATGACCTCGCGGGAGACGGCGGGCAGTTCCAGTGAGGCAAGCCACTGGCGGCCCGGGCCGCTCCAGCAGCCCGCCGGGCGGCCATGGCCGTGACCGGCCAGGACCGCGTGGATCCGGTTGCGCAGCAGCGTCCGCAGCCGCACCAGCTGCGCCCGGTGCCGCAGCATGGCCCGCAGCTGGCGGATCTCCGGCGGGGCGATCCATGCCTCCGGCAGCAGGCCGGCGCGCAGCAGCTGCGCGAGGATCGCGGCACCGGCCTTGTCGTTCTTCAGCCGCGCCGAGGCGATCGCCTTGCACTGCAGCGGGTGCACCATGTGCGGCTCGAAGCCGTAGCCTTCGAGCAGCTCCAGCAGCCACCCCCAGCCGAACGCGGCCTCGTACGCTGCCGGCGTGCCCGCCGGCAGCCCGCCGATCACCGACAGGATCGGCTTGACGCCGTTGGGCACGTTGCGGTTGGCGAGCACCTCGCCACCCTCGTTGATCACCGCCACCTGGCAGCGCTTGCGGTGCACGTCGATTCCGACGTAGACAGACATAGCCGGGCCTCCTTCCCCGAACTCGTTTGACACCCGGAAACTACGTTCACCGGGCTTGAGCAGGGAAACGGGGGTCCGGCCCCCGAACGGCCCGGCCCCCATAGGGTCAGGTCTGCACAGCGCTTAGCGCGGTTGACCTGAAAGCGGAAGGTCGGGCATGGGTTCGGCTAGGTCGCGGGCGCTCGCCGCATCGCTGTGGCACCAACGGGCTCTGCTCGTTACCCGCCTTGCCTGCTGGCCATGCGGGTGGCGTCTTGGGCATCGATGACGGCGATCGCGGCCATGTTCGCGATGTCGGTGACGTCGGCGCCGCGGCTCAGCACGTGTACCGGCTTGGACATGCCGATCAGGACCGGCCCGATTGCCACGGCTTCGCCAAGGTGCTGCAGCAGCTTGTACGCTACGTTCGCTGCTTCGAGGCTCGGGAAGACCAGCACGTTGGCCTCGCCCACGAGGTCGCAGAACGAGTAGTCCTCGTCGCGCAGCGTGGGCGACAGCGCGACGTCGGCCATCATTTCACCGTCGACCATCAGGTCGGGTCGCCGCGTCTTGACCAGTTGCGTGGCGGCGGCCATCTTCACTGAACGAGGGTGGTTGGTGGAGCCGAAGTTGGAGAAGGACAGCAGCGCAACCCGTGGCTCGAGGCCGAAGTTCCGTGCCCGCTCCGCCGCCATGATGGCGATGTCGGCCAGTTCCTCGGCGGTGGGATCGAAGTTCACTGTCGGGTCGGTGAGGACGACGGCACGCCCGTCACCGGTGATCATCACGTACAGCCCGGCCACTCGTGAGACCCCGGGCGCGGACCCGATCACTTGCAGGGCGGGCCGGATGACGTCGGGGTAGTGGTAGGTCAGGCCGGCGACGAAGGCGTCGGCGTCGCCCGCCTGGACCATCATGGCCCCGAAGTAGTTCGGCTGGCGGAGCAGCGCAGCTGCCTCGCGCAGGGTGATTCCTTTCCGCTGCCGCCTTTCGTGCAGTGCGGCGGCGTAGCTGGCGGCCCGCTTGGTCGTCGCGGGGTCGACGATCTCGATGGGGACGGAGACTCGCAGCTCCTTCATCGCCGACCGGATTACCTCTTCGCGCCCGAGCAGGATCGGCAGCCCGATGTGTTCCTGCTGGATCCTGGCTGCCGCCAGGATGATCTTCTGTTCTTCTCCTTCGGAGAAGACCACCCGCTTGGGCGCCGTCTGCGCTTTGCGAGTCACATGGCTCATCACCTCGCGGCCCCGGGTCAGCCGGTTCGCCAGCTGCTCGGTGTAGGCGGCCAGATCGAGTGTGTTGCGGGCGACGCCCGAGGCCATGGCGGCCGCGGCCACCGCTGGAGCGACGCGAAGCGGCACTCGCGGGTCGAGCGGCTTGGGGATCAAGTATTCCGGGCCGAATTCCAGGCGGTCGACGCCGTAGGCACGCAGTACCGAGTTCGGAACGTCTTCCTTGGCCAGGTCGGCGAGGGCCCGCGCTGCGGCGACCATCATCCCGTTGTCGATCGTCCGTGCTCGCACATCGAGCGCACCGCGGAAGATAAACGGGAAGCCGAGCACGTTGTTGACCTGGTTGGGATAGTCCGACCGTCCAGTCGCGATCAACACGTCGCCGCGAGCGGCCCGAGCAGCGGGGTAGCTGATCTCAGGATCGGGGTTGGCCAGCGCAAAGACGATCGGCGCATCGGCCATCGACAAAACCATCTCTTTCGTCACCAGGCCGGCAACCGACACCCCGAGAAAGATATCGGCTCCGTCGATGGCCTCGGCCAGGGTGCGGGCCGGGCGGTCGGTGGCGAACCGGGCCTTGTAGGCGTTCATCCCTTCGGTGCGGTCGCGGTAGATAACCCCCTTGGTGTCGGCGAGCACGATGTTCTCCCGCCGCATGCCCAGGCTGACGAAGAACTCGCAACAGGCGATCGCCGCGGCCCCGGCGCCGCTGACAGCCATCCGGACTTGGGTGATGTCCTTGCCCGTAAGCTCCAGTGCGTTGAGCAACGCGGCGCCGCTAATGATTGCCGTCCCGTGCTGGTCGTCGTGGAAGACCGGGATGTCCATTGCTGCGGACAGCCGCTGTTCGATCTCGAAGCATTGCGGCGCGCTGATGTCTTCGAGGTTGATGCCGCCGAAGGTCGGTTCCAGTGCCTTGACGATCCGCACCACGTCATCCGGGTCGGTGGCGTCGATCTCAATGTCGAACACGTCAACATCGGCGAACCGCTTAAATAGCAGAGCTTTGCCTTCCATCACCGGCTTGCCGGCGAGCGGCCCGACGTTGCCGAGCCCGAGGACGGCGGTGCCGTTGGTGATGACGGCCACCAAGTTCGCGCGAGCGGTGTAGCGGAACGCCTCCAGCGGGTCCTGCTGAATGTCTAGCACCGGGACTGCCACGCCTGGGGTATAGGCCAAAGCGAGGTCGTGCTGGGTGGCGCAGGGCTTGGTGATCGCGATCGCGATCTTCCCGGGTCGGCCGGAGGCATGGTACTCGCGGGCTTCCTCTTGCAGCATGGCTACATCGTCCAATCATGATGCGCACCACCGGTGGTGCCTTGTTCCTCTTTTAAGGGCCGCGAGTCCATTCCGGCTAGGGTCCAAAGGCCCGGACCCGGTGGCAGGGCCGGGATCCGTTCGTCACGCGTCCCCCGCCACCGAAGTTCATTGCCGACGGCAAGTACCCGCTCAACCAAGCCGCTCCCGGCCTAACTAACGGTCAGGGATCCCCCGGGCCGGGACGGTAACGTCATCCTCTTCCGAACGGCTTGTCGCGACTGTGTCACGACCGCGGCGCCTCCCGGTCGGCAGCGGCAGGCGCGTTCGCTCCGTTCGGCGCCGCGGCTCACAATCAGACCAGGCCGTGCTGATAGGCGGCTGCGACCGCCTGGACGCGGTCCCGCAGGCCGAGCTTGGTCAGCAGCCGGGACACGTGGGTCTTCACCGTGGCCTCGGTCACCACCAGCGTGCCGGCGATCTCCGCGTTGCTCATGCCCTGGGCCAGCAGGCGCAGTACCTGCGTCTCGCGTCCACTCAGCGTATCGAAGCGGGGCGGAACGGTGGGCTCGGTGAGGGAAGGTAGCGCCCGCTTGATGAGATCGCGGGTGATCGCCGGGTCGAGCAAGGCGTCCCCCGAGGCAATGACGCGCACGGCATGAACCAGCTGCTCCGGCGTGGAGTCTTTCAGCAGGAAGCCGCTGGCACCGGCGCGCAGCGCGTGGGCTACGTGCTGCTGGCTGCCGAATGTGGTGAGGATGAGCACCTTGCAATCGCGCAGCTGCCTGGTGGCGGCGATGCCGTCCATTCCTGGCATCTGGATGTCCATCATGATCACGTCGGGGCTCAGCTTGCGTGCCTGCTCCACAGCCGCGGTGCCGGTGCCGGCCTCACCGATGACCTCCATGTCCGGCTGGGCGGAAAGGATCATGGCGAATCCCTGCCGCATCAGCGGCTGGTCGTCGGCGATGAGGATCCTGATCGTGCTCATGGGATCTCCCCGAGTCGCAGGGTGGCACGCAGGGCGTAGCCGCCGCCGGGCACCGGCCCTGCGAAGACCTCTCCGCCGAAGAGGGCGGCGCGGCGGCGGATGCCGTCAAGGCCATGGCCGCCGGATCCGAGGTCAGCGGGTGCCGCCTTCGCTGCCGCGTTGGTAACCCGCAGGTCGAGGACCGTGCCGGTGCGGGTGACGTCGACGCGCGTGGCGACGTGCCCGGCATGCTTGATCACGTTGGTGAGGGCCTCCTGGACGATACGGTACGCGGTGCTCGAGGCCGTGCGCCCGAGCGGCGCGCCCACGTCGATGTGCACATCGACGGGAAGCCCGCTTGCCCGCAGCCGGTCGCCCAGGGCCGGCAGGTCGGCCACGCCTGGCACGGGACCGAAGCCTGCCGAGCCGGCGGTCTCAGGTCCGTTCTCCTCCCCGGCCGGCCGCAGGACGTCAACCAGCCGCCGCATCTCCGCCATTGCCTCGCGCCCGCCGGCGATCATCGCGGTGAGCACAGGCCGGGCAGGGCTTTCCTCAGGGATGCTGGCTTGCACCGCGCCTGCCTGGACGACGAGCAGGCTCACGTGATGTCCGAGCGCGTCGTGCAGCTCCCTGGCGATCCAGACCCGTTCCGCGAGAACCGCCTGCGCGGCCGTTAGCCGCTGCTCGCCGGCGGCCCGTTCGAGCAGCCTGCGGTGCTCGCCGATGTACAGGCCGATCGCCGCTGCCACCGCGCACGTCATGACTGCCGCGAGGAATTCGGCGGGATTGCCCGCGGCCGCCGCGACCGCACCGTACGCGGTGACGACCGCGGCGGCCGCCGCCGCGGTGACCCGCCAGGTGGAGACGGTCCCCAGCGTGTAGAGGGCGATCGCGGGCAGCAGCGGCCCGATGGTGCTCCTGTCCGCGATGACCGCCGCGGCAAGGGCGCACGCCGCCGTGACGGCCAGGACGGGCAGCGGGCGGCGCCTGCGGAACGCGAGCGCCGCCAAGCTGGCGAACTCGGCGGCGCACGCACCCCAGGCGCGCGCCGGGTCGCCGCCGCCGTGCGCGGCCACGAGCGCTCCGACGACGGCGAGCGCGGCGAGCGTGCCGGAGACCGCGAGGTCCCCGGCACGCCGCCACCGCATGTCCGCCACCGGGTCAGGCATCCCGGCGGGCGGTGCGCCACGCGCCCGCCACGCAGGCCACGGCCACCCACCCGGCCAGGACGGCAACGGCTGTCGCCACTGGCATGGAAACGGTATAGGCGCCTCCCACCACGGTGGGAACGAACCGCTCGCCGGCTGCGTTGGGGAGCAGTTCGCGCACCTGCCCGAGGCTCGTTGCGTGCTCAAGCACCCGGGACAGGGCCAGGTTCCAGCACAGCAGCAGCCCGATCGCGATGCTCCGTGAGGACAGGAGCGAGGAGAGCCCGACCGCAAGCAGCGTCGTGACGGCGATCGATACCGTGGCCGCGAGCGCGCTCGCGGCCAGCGTGCCCGTCGCGGGAGCCGTTCCCTGACCTGCAAGCACTACCGCGCCGGCCGTTGCCACGGCGAGCGCGGGAATCGTGAACGCCAGCACCACCAGGAGAGCCGCAGGCAGCCGGACGGCGAACAGCGCCCACCTCGACCGGCCCGAGGCGACCAGGTCGCGCAGCACCCCGGCGGCCGCGTCACCGCCTCCTGCCGCGGTGCCGATCATCACTGCCGCGACCCCTCCCAGGTAACTCACCAGCATGATGGCGTTCGCGAGCCCGCGCGTTCCGCCGGCCGGCCCGAAGTGCGCGGGGTCGCTGGCATGCCGAACCGCCCCGAATCCGTAGAATAGTAGTTGCGCCGCGACGAACAGAAGAGCGGACCACACCATCAGCGCGCGGCGCCGACGGAGCTTGAGCAGGTCCGCCAGGATCATCCTGATGCCCGTGATCATTTCGCCTCCAGACGTGATGTGATCTCAAGGAAACGATCCTCGAGCGTGGCCCGCACCGGTTCCAGCCGCTCCACGGCGATCCCTGCCTCGACCATGGACCTGTTCACCTCGGCCACGGTGACTCCGGGGGCCGGGGTCACCTTAAGCAGGTACTCTTCGCCGGGCACTGTCCGGGCATCCACCACGTGCCGCCGGAGCACGGTCACCGCGCGACCGGGGTCATCGCAGACAATGAGAACTTGACGCCCGCCGTCGCGGGCGATCTGAGCCACTGGGCCCTCGGCAATCAGCCGTCCGCGGTCCAGGATGGCGACCGTGTCGCAGGTCTTCTCCACCTCGTCAAGCAGATGCGAACTGACCATGACGGTGCGGCCCTCGTCGACGAGTGACCTGATCAGATGGCGCATCTCGAGGATGCCTGCCGGGTCGAGACCGTTCATCGGCTCGTCAAGGATGAGCAGCCTCGGGTCACTCAGCAGGCAGCGGGCGATGCCGAGCCGCTGCCGCATCCCCAGGGAGTAGTCGCTAACTCGGTCGTCCGCCCGGGCGGTGAGCCCCACCCGCTCGAGCAGCGGCACCACCCGGCCGGGGGCTGACGCGTCCCGGACAGCCGCCGCGACCATGAGATTCTCCCGGCCGGTCAGGTGTAGGTGGAACCGGGGCTCTTCCACGATGGCCCCGACACCAGCCAGCGCGCTCGCACGCCCCTCCGGCATCGTGAGGCCTAGCAGCCGGACCGTCCCTGACGTGGGCCGTGTCAGCCCGAGCACCATCCGGATCAGCGTCGTCTTGCCGGCGCCGTTCGGGCCGAGCAGCCCGAACGCGCTCCGCGCCGGGACCTGGAGATCCAGTCTCGCGACCGCCGTCCGGTCACCGAACCGCTTGGTCAGCCCGTCTGTCTCAAGCACCGTACTTCCGTGTGTCTCTTCCATGGGCAAGACGCTAGTGACGATCCGTGTGGCGGCCATCGGGCGCGGGACCGAACCTCGGTGTCGTCTTACGGCTGAGCCGGGAACCACTCCACCGTTCGGATGACTGTCAGGAGGCGCCGCCGCGGGCCAGACGAGTGGCGGGGACGAGGCGTACCATTCAGGATTCCCTCCCAGGCAGTACCGGAAGTGCCATCTCCGGCCCGACGACGCGCAAGGTCGCGGTCTTTAGTGTCGTGATTGCCATCGGGTCCTGCCCCTGCAGTCACGTGCACGGCCGAGCCCGGCGCTTGATGACGAAGGAGATGCTTGATGAGGATCGCCGGGGTGGTTGCCGGAGATGCCGCCTTCGCTTGGCGATCCGTTTACGCGGTGCGGTGGTACTCGTTAGCCGCGTACGGCGGCCGGGAAAGGCGCGCTCGAGGGTAGCAGCTGCCTGAAGCAACCCGGCACAACTGCGGGGACGAACAGCTTTCCCGGGACCAACGACGGTCACGGTGATTGCGCGTGTGGCCGCTGTCCCGCCTGATGGACGGGATGTATCGGTCCTGTTAGCCCAGATTTTGCACCTTCCGCCTGGCGCGGTTCCGCTCGTCAACGACATCCGTCTCTTCAGGTCCGCACAGCGCTTATCGAGCTTCGTTGCACCGGGGCATCATGAGGATGGTCAGCGAGAGTGACCGCAGGTCCACGCCTTGCGCGCCCAAGCGCGCTTTTAGGTGCCCGAAGGTCACCTACCGACGGCACCATCGCCCCTGCCCGTCCCTGCGGGCACGCCCGAAGATAACACCATGGCAGCAATCCTTTCCTACATCGGGGCCGCAATCACCGGCCTGTGGGGAGTCGCGCACGCCGTCCCGACCCGGCAGGTAGTCGCTGACTTCCGGGACACCTCGATCGACAACCGTCGCGTCCTACTGCAGGAATGGCTGGCCGAGGCAATCGCCATGTGGGCTCTTGCCGCGCTGGTCATCGTGGTCACGGCCGTCGGGGGCGGCACAGCGGCCGCCGACTGGACCGACCGCATCACTGCCGGGGCCCTGATCATCCTGGCGATCCTTACGAGCCTGACAGGGGCGCGCACGCCAGTCATCTGGTTCAAGGTCTGCCCTGTGCTGCTCGGCGGTTCCGCCGTCCTGCTCCTGCTGGCTAGCTTCAGTTGAACACCGCGGCGTGACTCCGCAGGGTCGCTGTGCTGCCTGGCGGACGGGTGTATTGGGTCCTGCTAGGGTTTGATGTTGCACCTTCCGCCTAGCGCGGTTCCGCTCGTCAGTGACATCCGTTTTCGCAGGTCCGCATAGCGCTTGGCGCGGTTGACCTGAAAAGCGGAAGGTCGGCGGTTCGACCCCGCCCCTGACCACCTCTCACTTTCGCCTTGTCAGCTCTCTCACCTGCGCATATGGCAGGAAGAGAGAGTTCCTGATGACGATGGCCGCGCCCAATGGGTTCGGGGCTGCGAAGCGGCCTACTATGCCGCTATGGATACGGTGCTGTCTAATAGCGCGGTGACCGCGGCCGGGTCGTTCGGTACCGCGCCGGACGTGACGATCCCGGCACAGTGGGCCGCCCCGTCGCTGTACGTCAAGACGCTCATCCAGGGCGACGGCGCGACAATGACCGCCGCCGACGGCATGATCGGCAACTACGTCGCCTACGACTGGTCAGGCAAGACGCACAAGCTCATCGGCTGGTCCTACACCGCCGGCAAGCCGTCGCTGTTCACCGGGACGCTCCTGCCCGGCCTGGCGAAGGCACTGATCGGGCAGAAAGCCGGCAGCCGGATCCTGGTGGTCATGCCGCCCGCGGACGGCTTCGGCAGCGCCGGCAACTCCAAGGCGGGCGTCGGCGCGGCGGACACCCTCGTGTTCGTCGTCGACATGGAATCCGTGTTCAGCACTGCTGGCGTGCCGGGCACCCAGGTCTCCGACGGCGGCGGCTGGCTGCCCACGGTGACCGCCCCGGCGGCAAGCAGCAGCTCGGGCCCGGTCGTCACGATCCCCGCCGGCGCCACGGCACCGACGGCCTTCCAGGTCAAGACCCTGATCAAGGGCACAGGGCCAGCGGTGACCAAGGGCGAGAACCTCGCCGTCCAGTACACCGGGGTGAACTGGCGGACCGGCAAGGTCTTCGACTCCTCGTGGGCGCGCAACGCGCCGTTCACCGCGGTGATAGGGGAGGGCCAGGTCATCAAGGGCTGGGACCTCGGCCTCGTCGGCCAGACCGTCGGCAGCCGCGTGCTGCTCGTGATCCCGCCGGCCGACGGCTACGGCAAGACCGGCGCCTCCTCGGCGGGCATCAAGGGCACCGACACCCTCGTCTTCGTGGTCGACATCCTGGCCGCTGCCTAGGCCACCTTTTGCTGCCAGGTCTTTGACGTTAGTTCTGAGTTCTGGGGTTAGTGGCCTGGCGGGCATTGCCGTGACAGGTGGCGGCTGGTGATGCCGTCGGCGATGGCGGGTCAGGCCGCCACGGTGGGGACGCGTGCCCTTCCTGGGCGATGAGCACGGCCTGGATCGTGTCCAGGTTGACACTTGTCCCGGCGGCCGGCCGCCGCTCGTGATCGAGGCCGGGGAACGGCTCGAGACTCTGGCAGGCTGGGGCTTCTGCAGCCGTAGCGTCCTGGCTTGCCTCAGGCAGCGTTGGTGCGGGCGGCGATCCGGCGTAGGCGCTCGTCGTCGGCGCACCGATCCCGCCCGGCGCGCCGACGACTACAGGGCGAACGTTGACTGATGCGGCACTAGAAGCTGCATCGATTCCTCACGCTAGCAAGCGAGAATGCCATTGGCGCCCGCTAGAGAGATGGTCGTGAACGTGCGGCTTGAAGAAACCTTGCCGCGGTCCCGGGATTGTCCAGTCATCGATACTGTCAGTAATTGTGCTGCAATGCACGGTCCGGGCCAAGAGCGCCGAACGCCGAATCGGAACACGCTGTGGGGTGGTTGCCCGGACAACGCCGGCGCGCGCATATCGTCCGCGTCGGTATTCACGCGCGTCACCATGCCGCTCTCCTGCCGGAACCTCGGGATTTGGTCAAGCCTGCCGCACGCTCACTGCCGTGGGCCCGCCTCGATGCCCGTGCGAAGCCCTGCAACTCGGGCGGCTAGCGCGGACTTTACGGTCGGCCACTCGTCGGCGACCACTGAGAACATGGCCGAGTCCCGCAGCCTTCCTTCTTCTCCCGGGGCCCACGAGGCTGACCAGTTGCGCAGCACGCCCTCAAAGTGCGCGCCGAGCGCGCTGATCGCCCGCCGTGACCTCTCGTTGCGGGCATCGGTCTTGAGGTCGACGCGGACCACGCCGAGCGTCTCGAACGCGTAGGTGAGCAGCAGGAGCTTCGCCTCGGCGTTGATGCCCGTTCCCTGCGCGGACGCGGCCAGCCAGGTGAAGCCTATCTCGACCGCGCGCAGGCTGTCCCGGTCCGGCCACGTCCGCAAGTCCCAATAGGCGGTGCAGCCTACCGCTTTCCTGTCGGCCAGACTGACCTGCGCGAAGGGCGTCAGCCCTGACCGCCGCAACTGAACCGACACGTAGTCCCGCACCTCTGCGGCACGCGGGACCCAGGTGTACCCGTACGCGATGCGGTCCTCCTCCACGGCGGCCGTCAGGTCGGGCACGTGGCCCTCCGACAGCGGTTCAAGCCGCACCAGCGAGCCGGGCAGTAGGGGAACATCCAGTGACGCCATGCGAGTCCTCTCATCGTTCCTGGCATTGGCCGTGTTCTCATCCACGTTGAGACGCCCCCAGCTGGCAGGCAGACTGACCGTGAATGCGGCGGCTCCGCGACGATCCTGTGATCGGTTGGCAGAATTCACAACTGCTGGTTCCTTACGAGCAGGTAGGCGCGGCGTGTCTCAATCTCCTGTGGATAGTTCACGCGCTCTAGGCTCATCTCGACGGGCAAGCCCGCGCTCCCCAGAGCATCGGCGATCTCCGCCGACTGGAAGAAGCGGAAGTCGAGGTCGATGGCGTGGCCCTGCCATTCGGCCAGGTGCCTGACCTCCGATCCGACGTGAAACGCAATGAGGGCACGCCCGCCTGGCCGCAGCCCCCGGCGGATCTCGCCGAATGCCCGGTGCAGTTCACCGTGCTCCAGGTGGATGATCGAGTAAAAGGCGACGGCCGCCGCGAACTCGCCATCGTCCGCTGGTAGCTCGAGGAGGTCGCCCTCACGGAACTCCACCTGGGGATAGTCCCGGCGGCCGGCGGCGATCATGACAGGGGACAGGTCGATACCCACCGCGGCCACGCCGTGCTCAACTAGCCAGGCCGTCACGTGCCCGGGGCCACAGCCCAGGTCCGCGACCGGCGAGCCGTCTCCGGCCTGCTCAGCCAGGCAGCTCAGCAGGGCCCGGTCGAGCGGTTTGCCGGCCAGTTCATCGCGGAAGATGTCTGCGTAGGACCCGGCGATGGCGTCGTAGCTGCGGCGGACGGAGTGGTGCTGCACGATCGCTCCCTTGATGACGGAAGTCGGCTTGGCCGTAACGATGAGAATGCCTAGATCGCCGCGCTCCGGGTCTGCGCGAGTCGCTCGCGGACCCGTTGCCTGGCCACCGTCAGGGGCGGCTGCCCGTTCTTCGCGGCTTCGTCGAGGAGGGCGCCGAGGCGGTCACCGATGGCGGCGATGAGGCGGTGAACTTCGAGTTCGGGAAGATGGTCGACCTCGCGGGCGACGGACGCGACGATGCCGCCGGCGCTCACGACCGGGTCGGGCGCCCAGGTGATGCCGCGTGCATGCAGCAGGTCCGCCACAGACTCGTCTGCGAGCTGGTTGTTGGCCGGTCCGACGATGGCGCGGCAGCGGAGCGCCGGGACCGTCTGCGGGGTGAGGATGCCGCCTAGTCCCGCGGGCACCAGGATGTCGGCGTCGCTGGCCAGCAGTAGCGCCGGGTCTGCGATGCGGGCGTGCCAGCGGCCGGCGAGCCGCCGGCGGCCCGGGTCGGTGTCGGCCACTACAAGGGTGGCACCCTGGCTCGCCAGGGAGTCGGCGATGAGGATGCCGACGTGGCCGAGTCCCTGGATGGCGAAGGTGAGCCCGCTGGCCGGGCGGCCGTCGAAGAAGCGCATTCGGACGGCGTCGATGCAGGCGAGGGTCCCGGCGGCGGTGGGGGCCGATGAGTCGCCGCTGCCGCCCGCGTTGTGCGGGCGGCACAGGACGTGTCTGGTGCGCTGAGCGATGACGGCCATGTCATCCGGGCAGGTGCCGACGTCCGGGCCGGTGATGTACCTGCCGCCGAGCGAGTCGACGACCTCGCCGACGTCCGCGAGGAGGTCGCCGCGGCGGGTGCCGGCGTAATGCGCCGCCGTGCCTGGGGAGAGCGCGACGACGGTCTTCCCGCCGCCGTAGGGCAGGCCGGCGAGCGCGGCCTTGTCGGTCATGGCAGCCGACAGGCGCAGGGCATCGTCCAGCCCGTCGCGCCAGGAGGCGTACGGCTTGACGCGGCAGCCGCCGAGTGCCGGCCCGGCCCCGGTGGAGTGGAGGCTGATGATGACCGGCTGGCCGGTTCGCGTGCCGCGCTCGACCCGCAGTGCGTCCGGCGCGCTCACGCCGCCGCCCCGTGCGGGGCCAGGCGCTTGGTCGCAGCGCTAACCCGGATGCGCGCCCCGTAGATGGCCAGCCTCAGACATGACGCATTGGCCGAGCGGCTGCCAGCGACCTGGGCCAGATAGTCCTCAAGCACCAGCCTGGTGTCCAGTCGCACGTCTCCTCCTGAGGCATATGATCGGCCAATACGGGTGATGCTAGATAGTTCGCTGCCGGGAGAGCTCAGTACGCGAACATCATCCAAAAAGACCGCTGATGGAGTGGATGTGGACGAAGTAGATTCGGCGATCGTCCGGGAACTGCAGTCAAACGCGCGGCTGAGCAACCGGGAACTGGCCGCCCGGATCGGCATCGCCGCGTCCAGCTGCCATGTGCGGACACGGCTGCTGCGCGACCGCGGCGTGCTCGCCGGATTCCACGCCGAAGTCAGCCTCGCCAAGGTCGGCCTCACCGTACAGGCACTCATCGCGTTCCAGGTCCGCCCGCTCAGCCGGCAGGTCATCCAGGGCTTCCGGGCCTTCGCGCTCTCCCTCCCCCCAGTCCGCGCGGTCTACGTGCTGACTGGCAACGACGACTTCCTCATCCATGTCGCCGTGCCCGACCTGCCAGCGCTCCACGGCCTCCTGATGGATCACTTCAGCCAGCGCAAAGAGGTCATCGGCTTCCGCACCTCAGTCATCTACGACTACGCCAGCCAGCCCCTGCTCACGTTCCCGGCAACCGAATGAGCCGGCGGCCAAGCGAAGCGCGTAATGGCGGGCCGGCAGCTGTCGCCAAGTGCGATCACGGAGATCCTGAAGATCATCCGAGAGCGGCACGTTCTGCTGGGCACCTTGCCCGCCGACCCTGACAATTCGGCGGACACCACAGCCATACTCGCGCACCCGGAAACGCCCGCACCAAACGCGACAGCTCCCGCTTCGCAGGGTGCTTGAATGACGCATCGTCGAGCGGCTGCCCATTCTGAGCCATAGCAACCATTCCGGCGACGCAATGGAAGCAGTCATCGGACGGCGCAGCACCGAGCATATCGGCGGATCTCGTGCGCTCGTTCCTGAGGCCATCGGTTACGTAGCGTGGTAATTCCCCTCGTCGCCGATCTCCTAGCTGGACGACAACGGGTCGCTTTCGGTAACTGCTCCGGAGGCCGTCGCAGCGTCTGTACTCGCGAGCCGGTCTGCACCTGCGCTCGATTGCTCATGATCATCCGGAACGCCGACGAGGCATCATTGCTCACTGGCCACAACGCCGCAGGTCGGCGAGCCGCGATTGCTTATGATCGCTCGGATCCTACACGCACTGCAGGATCCGCGGATCCGTGAGCAATTCCGGATGATCTGATCATGAGCATCTGTGCCGGGGAGAGCGGCAGGAGAGTGTGACACGTGGTGCGGTTCGCGGGAACCGGAATTGGCGTTTGTGCTGACGGAAGTGCAGCGCTCGGCGGCGTCTGTGTGCTTGAGAATGTCATTGCCGTTGATAGAGATCCCGCCGCCTGGTGAGATAGCCGTCATCGCGGACGGGACTGTGTGCGAGGAGGTTGCAGGTGGGTGACGCCGCCGCTGAGCGCGGCCGCGACGGTGATCGGCAGGGCTTTTCGGTGCGCATCGCGCCCCGCTACTGCGACGCCCAGGGCATGGTGCATGCAAGCCGGTACTACGAGTTGTTTGAGGATGCCTTCCTGGCGTGGCTGGAGCATGCGTGCGGCGGTTACCTCGCGCTGCAGGCAACCGGCGGCGACCTTGTCATCGTCGAGAATGGCTGCACGTACCGGCATCCGGCTCGCCAGAATGACACGGTAACCATTGAGGTTGACCCTGTGTGGGCCAGCAGGAGCTCGTTCTGCGTGGCGTTCCGTGTACGCCGGGATCAAATCAAGCTCGCCGATGGGCGATCCACCTATGTGTTCGTCCGGAACGGAGCGTCCGCCCCGATCCCGGCGCTACTGGATCCAGCTCTGGCAGACGCCAAGGCGCAATCTTCTTGTCGGCCAAGACGGGAGGGTCAAGCTGGCTGACGGCGTTTATCGGGTTCGTGGTGAAGGAGCAGCTGCTTGAGCGCGGAGGCGATCGAGTCCTGCTGCTGTCCGCTGAGCGGTTCGAGGAATGCCTGGTTGGCGGCTGTCAGTTCCTGAAGCGCCTGCCCGGGCGACCTTGCTGCCTCGCGGGGGGAGACGGACGAGCACCCCGCGCCGGTCGGCCGGATCGGGCGCGCGGCGGATGAGCCCGGCTCGTTCGAGCCGGTCCAGCCGTGCGGTCATGGCCCCCGTGGTGATCAGGGAGGCCCGGGCCCTCTCGCTGGGCTTGCTGCCGTGCTGGTCACCGACCCGGCGCAACGTGTTCAGGACGTCGAAGTCCGCGATGGCCGTCCAGTCGGCTGGCCGCCACTGCGGTCCGGGTGCGGCGCGATGATGAACCTGAGTTGGCTCAATTTAGCCTTCTCGCCGGGGCGGTCGCGCTTCCCGGAGAATTGGCGTGGGGCTGCGGGTTGCCGGCTGGCGCGGGTCGCTGCCGCTCCGTGGCGGGGCGGTCTGGGCTGTTCTGGTCCTGCCGGGATGGCCGGGCTGGGAGCATGGGTGCGGGCTGCCCGTGACGCCGAGCGCACTTGCCGCTGATAGCCGGGTTGAAGCCCGTGAAATGGCCTCTCGGCCCCTGGGCGAGACGGCCCCGTGCCGATGGCCTGCACCGCGAGGCTGGCCGCGCCGCGGGCGGAGGCCGCGTTCCCCCCGCGCAGCCTCGTGGCGGCGATCACCGGCGCCGCGATCGGCGTGCTGATGACCGCGGCCAGCGCGTTCAGGCCCCGCACCAGCAGCGACTTCCCAGCGATCTTCGTGTGCCCGAACTTCGCGCCCTGCTTGGCGTGCCCGTAGACCCGCTTCTGCATCGAGTCGATGTCCACGAACGCGAGGGTCCGGGCGCCGGGCAGCAGCGGCGCCCGGCGTGCCAGTCCCGCGAGGAACCCCCGGCCGGGTTGCTCCAACTGGCTCACGTTTCCCCAGGTATAGGAGCGCAGGTGCGAGCCGAGAGTGGACGGGGCGCGGACCCCGCCGAACAAGATGCCCATCGCGCCGTGCCGCAGCACGTCCATGTCATCGATGCTGTCCGCGCCCGCCGCCATGCCCGCGACCAGGGCCGGCACCTTCAGGCGGGCGTTCACCCCGCAATCCCCGGCCGGGCGGACGTGCTCCGCGGCCAACTCGCCCAGGCCGGCGCGCTCCGCCAGGGCCATCACCGGAACCAGGCCTGCGTGCGACACGAGATGCGGGTCATCGAACGACGCGACGGTCGTCGCCAGGGCATGCAGCAATCTCACCTACGAGGTGTCCTCTCGAACCGGGTGATGGAAGCGTCAGATACTCCCATTCTCCCAGCTCATAGGGCACCTTTCACGTTAGCACGCCGGAATGCACCCCTATTTGACCGGTGGATCGAGGCTTAGATGCGCGGCCGCCAGAGCGACCAGTTCTGTTTCTGGGTTTTCATGCGTCGTGGGGGATGCTGATCAGGTCGCCACCTGGCAGCGTAGGGCTCAGACGGCTGGTTCGACCCGGTAGCGGCCGGCGAGCCGGCGCTCGGCGTGCTTGCGGCACTTCTCGGCGTCAGTCAGCTTCCGGACCTGGCTCAGACGGCCCAGATGGCGTCAAACGCGCGCTGGTCGAGCGGGAGCAGCCAGCACGCTGTGATGTGCTGATCGATGACGTCATACAAGCCCACAGTCGACCAGCGATGGTCGACGTTGCGGATCGTGGCGAAGCCGTCGGTGAGCGCGGCGATCCGGTCTCCGTCGCCAACGAGAACGTCTCGCCGTTTCATCTGGAATGTGCGATCGGCGAGGTCTCGTCGTTTTCGGAAGTAGCCGAGCACGTCCTCGAGTCCGCGGTAGGTCCCGGCAATGCGATTATCGCCAGGGACAGTCCAGGTGATGTCGGGAGCGAGGAGCTGTTGGAGGGCGGCGCCGGGGCCGCCCGCGTAGAACTCGTTCTGCGCCTTGTGCAGTCGGTCGAGAAGGCCGGTGGCGGTGTCCCGGTTCATGGCTGGCGCGGGGGCCGTTCCGGGCTGCTGGCCTGCGCGAGGAGGTCCCGCACGACCTGTTGATGCCGGGGTGCGATTCCGGCCCACAGTGCGCGTGCGATGGGGTTGTCCAGTTGCACGAAGGTGGCGAAGAGCAGCGTGTGCTGCTGGCGTTCGAAGAGCAGTTCGCCCGACAGCCCGAGGCGGCCGCTGGCGCCAAGGAGCGCGGCGTCCGGGGTGCTGCGCCGGGCCTCCCAGCCGAGCACAGACCGGTCAGGCTGAGTTGAACCGAGCCGCAGGCCGAGCGCAGACCACCCCCTCGCGAGCGCGTTTCGCGTGCGCAGCGGAGCGCCTTCAAGGATCGCCCGGGCCCATTGCTCGCCCGTGCGGTCCAGAGCCGGGCCGGTTTCGACGACGAAGGCGTCCTCGCAGTCGACTTGGGAGAGCGTGCTGAGCGCTCGCGCGGCCGGCGGCAGTGTGACCTGGCGCACCCTGCCCGGCGCCGTCACGTGCGGGTCGTCCGGATGGCTGTCTGTACCCGCGGTCACGTCGATCTCCTCCTTGACTGAAGTACCTGGCGCGGTGATCGGTAAATCGAGTGCGTCGCAGAAGGCGACGGCGGTGTCCCGGTTCATGGCCGGCGCCGGCGCCCCTGTTCGGTCCCGTGGCACCGGATCCCCGATCCGGGATTTCGAATAGACCATCTGAGCTACGCGCGCGCCGGTGCCGGATCGCCGGGGAGCGCCTGCCAGCCCCGCCCGATCTCCCGCAGCATCGGCGGGTACACGATCAAGTGCCGGAACGGCCTGATCGCGGCCATGTAGCCGGTCCCGAGCAGCCCGTTGGGCTTGACGAGGACGGCCATCTGGCCGCGGTAGCCGCCGGTCCCATCCGGAACCCAGCCGAGGTGCATGACCCCGTGAACGGTCCGGTTGACGATCTCCGCGGCCCACTCGTCGCCGGTCAGGTACAGCGAGGTGAAGGGGAGGGCAGCGAAGTCCGGGCCTGGCGGGGCCTCGCGCAGGTCCGCCGGCAACCGGTCGCGGAGCGCCGGCCGCCCCGGGCCGGGGCCGGCGTCCGGGCCGTCCCAGCCGAGCACCTCCCCGGCCTTCCACCGGATCGCCCAGAGCGTGCGGACGGCGCAGGAGGCGGAGGCGTGCGCCGGGTCGCCGCGCGAAGCCCACCACTGCACCAGCCGGGGGAAGTCGTCCGGGCCGCCCGGCGTTGGCAGGGCCCACACGTCCTCGAGCCGGAAGTCACCCGTGAGCTCGTGGATGCGCCAGGGCCGGGAGGTGTGCGCGGTGTCCGGAAGCCGCATGCGGGAACCTCCATTTATACGATACCGTATACATGAAAGGTAGCACCATCAACGGCGCTGTCAACTCCCGGGGGTGAATTCACAGCTCATGGCCGCCGTCACCCGGACGCCCCGCAGCAGGTGGATCGAGGAAGGCTTGCGGGCCCTTGCGGCCGGCGGCCCGGACGCCGTCCGGGTCGAGGCCCTGGCGCAGGAGCTCGGCGTGACCAAAGGCGGCTTCTACGGGCATTTCGCCGACCGGAACGCGCTGCTCGGCGAGATGCTCGACGCGTGGGAGAGAATGAGCACCGACGAGGTGCTCGAGCGGGTCGAGCGCCATGGCGGCGACGTCAGGGCCAAGCTGCGGCTGGCGGGCGCGCTCACCTTTGCCGGCGAGCTGCTGCCGATCGACCTCGCAATCCGCGACTGGGCCCGGCGCGACCAGGCGGTCGCCGAGCGCCTCCGGCGCGTCGACAACCGCCGCATGGACTACCTGCGCCTGCTGTTCGGCGCCCTCTGCCCCGACGAGGACCAGGTCGAGGCCCGCAGCATGCTCGCCTTCTCACTAGTGGTCGGCCACCACTTCATGGCCGCCGATCACGGCGCACGCAGCCACGCAGACGTGCTCGAACTCGCCGTGAGGTGGCTCTTGGCGTAGCAGCGCCGTGAGCAGTGCGCGCCCTGACCGTGCGTTGTCCCGCATCTTGCGTTGTCAGCGGAGCTCCGGCTCCACCCGGTGGCTCCCCTCCGTGTCACATAACGAAAACCCTCCGGGAACATTGCCGCCGGGAGGCCAGTGCCCCGCGATAAACAGCAGCTCGGTCGCGACTGCACCCGTCCGGCTGCCCCGCACAGAACATCCCGATCAGGAACGCCTGCAAAGCCATGCTGCATCTTGCCGCCGACGTACCGAACGGCGGTTATCTGAAGTCGCCCTGTCTACGCCGTGCCTGACCAGGGCGTCTGCGGTGGTGACATGTAACCGCACAGCGTTCCCGTAGTAGCCGCCTAGTTCTAAAAGCGGCACCGAAGAGGAGGTTTGCGCGGGCTCTGCGGCGAAGACACTGTTCAGATAATGCGTTCTCCGCCCAGGCAAAAGCACACAAAACACCCCCGGCGGTTACAGCGAAGACACCCGAATCCGGGCTGGAGATAACGGCGGTTATCGATCGCGGGCCGTTCTCATCGGGCATGAGCGGGCCTTCGGTGGGCATCGTCGCTGGACTAGCCGGGGGCCCGCCTGCCGTCATGGGCGAACCGCCCGCCGGCAATCACACATCCCGCCGATGGGGCCATGCTGGATGGGTAACTGGTCTTGAAGACGCATGGCCCGGAGGCCGGGCGAGGTTAACCTCAGGGCTTCAGCGGTGGATTCGCCGGATCAAGGAGCCCCCGCTCCTTCAGCCAGCCGTACAGCGGGGTGTCCTCCGGGTAGTGGCCCCATGCGTGATCCCCGCCAAGGTCCTCGGCGCCGCCTAGCAGCTGCTGCTGAACGGGGGTCAGGCGGCCGAGCCAGTCGCTGGCCCGGATCGGGGCGATGTCATCCCGGATGGCGGTCCACCGGTAGGTGTAGCCGAAGAACACCGCCTTGGGGGTGTGCCCGGAGTGGTTGCGTGACCGGGTGTGCCAGATCCGGCGGTCGAAGAACACCGCGTCGCCGGGCCCGGCGGTCACCTCGACGGCGCCGTCGGGGTCGGGCCATCGGATGTCGCGGCGCGGCGGGCCGCCGATCCAGTTGGTCAGGTGGCTGCCCGGCACCGACCTTCAGGTTGCCGCGGCCGGGCGCGGAGACATCCGACAGCCAGTACGCCAGCTTCACCGACAGCCGCGGCCGCGGGGTCGTCTCGAGTTCGCGGTTCTGCCGGCCGCCGTCTTGGTGCCAGTCGAACCGGAACGGCATGGGTACCTGGATCGGCGGATGGACATCGAGGTGGGAGTGGTAGATGTGGATGTTCCAGCCGAGGACCGACCACACATGGCCGAACGTGGCCGGGTGGTCGGTCAGGCAGGTGACTTCCGGGCAGTGGCTGACCGCGCTGAGCAGGTGCATCGAGCCGTCCGGGCCGAGTGAGCCCGCCTTGGCCATGGCGGCGTACACCCGGTCGATCGCCTCGCGGGCGGCGGCGGCCTCATCCGGGCCAAGCGCGCCCCGGATGATCAGGTAGCCGTCGCGGTCGAAGGCGGCCCGCTGCTCAGCCGTCATCGGAACGGCCGGCGTGGTGTTCCCCGCTGCGGTTGGCTTTTGTGTCATTGTCCTTTCCTGCCGGCAGTTGCCAGTGAGATGAGCAGTCGCTGCTCGCAGCGGCATCCGGCGGATGACGCTGTTCGCGGTTCCTGTGCTGTCAGATGCTCCAGAGCGCCGCAGTAGGGGACAGGCGGGACCTCGGGGTGGTTCAGGTCGGCGTCCGTCTGCGGTCGATGGTCGCTGCCTCGGCCTTACTCAGCGTGCAGCGCAGCCGCGGTGCGGGCTCGGGCGGCCCAGGCGGCCGGCAGTATCCCCCCGGCCGCGGCTATGACCAGGCCGGCCAGGGCCAGCACGGCGATTTCCCATGCCCGGTAGACAGCCAGATAGCTGGCTGGAATCCCGGTTCCCGCCGCGTGCGCCATGACTGGCAGCACGTACCGGTGCACCGCCATTCCGGCTGGGACTGCCAGGAGGCCCGCGACCAGGCCGGTCCCCGCGACCGAGCACACCACCGTGGCAATGGTCTGCCGCGGGGTCATCCCGAGCGCCTTGAAGATGCCCAGGTCGTGTACGCGTTCGCGGGTGTGCAGCACCACCGTGTTCAGGACGCCCAGCCCGGCCATGATGGCCAGCAGCAGGGTCAGGGTGCCGATCAGGCCGATCAGGACGAGGACGAACGGATCCCTGCTGTTGATGCTGGTGTTGATATAAGAGGCATGAGGACCGAGCGTGCGGCCCAGCGCCTGGACGTACGCATCTGGGGAGGTGCCGGGCCGCAGCGCGACGTTATACGTGTCGAAGGTGAGGCGCCGGTCCGCGGCGGCGAGCGTACGCCAGTCGGTGAGCATGACCAGCCCGCCGTTGTCGGTGTCGAAGACCTCACCCACGATCCGGGCCGTGACCTGCGCACCCCCGTCACTGAACGTGACGGTGTCGCCGACCGCCTTACCCGTGACGGTGAGGAAGTTGGTCGGCACGTCCACCTGCCCGGGACCGGTGTACCAGTGCCCGCTGATCATGTCGTAGCCGGTCCAGTCCGCGTTGCCGCGGAACACGGCCATTCGGACTTGCCCGGACAGCCCGGCGACGCTGACCTCCTGGTCGGCCTGCGCGGCGTAGTGCAGCGTTCCCGGCTGCGCCCGCAACGCCGCCTCGATGGCCGCCCGCTGCGCCGACGGTGACGGCTGCGATCCGCTCGGCGGATTGGCCGGGTTATTCCCGCCCGATCCCGCCAGGGTCACCTGAACGGGCTCGGTATTGGCGTGCGACAGGCCGTCGGCCACCATGGTCAGCGAGGAGCTCAGGCCGACGGCGAAGGTCACTGCGAGCGCGCCCAGTCCCACGGCGGCGAGCGTGCCAGCGGCGCGGGCCGGGCGGGCGAAAGGCGCCGCGAGGCCGATGGTCACCGGGCGGGGCAGCGACAGCCTGCTCAGCAGCCGGTGCGCGGCGTAACCGCGTCCGGCGGCGGGCGCCCGGCCGATAGCGATCGCCTGGACCGCGCTCAGCCGCCCGGCCCGCAGGGAGGGCAGCAGGGCCGCGATCCCGGCCAGGCAGCACATCGCGCACGGGACGAGCAGATCCACCCACACCGGGACCCCCAGCGCCCCGACCCCGTACACGATGGCGGTGCTACCGAGCAGCGGCACCGACAGCGCGTTCCCGAGCACAACTCCACCGAGACAGCCCGCTACGGCGGGCACGGTGACCAGCCCGGCGTAGGAGCCCACCACCTGGGCGGGGGTGAAGCCGATGCTCTTGAGGATGCCTATCCGGCGATAGCCGGCCACGACGGCGCCGCAGACGACGTTGATGACGATCAGCACCGACATGACCAGCCCGATGATCGCGAACGCGACCACGAACGGCGCGAACGGGGCGATCCCCGACGTCTCCTGCGCCTTGACCGCCAGGTAGGACTGCGTGCCGGTCAGCGCGCCTGAGGGCAGCGCGGCGCGGAGCCGGCCAACCTCGGTGCGCAGCGCCGCCGCGCTGCCCGCGCTGGCGAACCGGTACAGCATCTGCGCGGTCGCGGGCGCCCCCGGTGCGCGCAGCGCCGCGATCTGGCTGGGCACGACCCAGCCGTCGGCCGACTGATTGATCGAGTTGGCGTAGCCCACCACGGTCAGCCGCGGCGTGCCCGGCACCCCGCCGACGGTGAGCTGCGTGCCCAGCGGCACGGCGGGGCCGGAATCGGAGGACAGGACGAGCTCACCCGGTCGCCGCGCCCAGCGGCCCTGCTGGATGACGAGGTCATCGAGGGGCCCGCCCGGCCCGCCGCGACCCGCCACCGTCATCGGCTGGAGGGTGGCCGCGGGCTGGCCTGGCCCGCCAATCTGCGAGCTGATCGTCGCCTCGGGGTAGGGCCCGGCCGCGGCCGTGACCTCCGGCAGCCGCGCTGTCGCGGCGAGCTGCCCTGGCGTAGCCACCGCCCGGTCGACGGTGGCCACCACATCCGCGCCGTGCTGAGCGGCGAAGGCCTTGTCGAACGGGGTGTTGGAGTCGACAACAAGGCCGAGGGCCAGCACGCAGGCGCCGGTGGACACCAGCAGCACCAGGCCGATCACCAGCGTCTGGACCTTGCGGCGGGCCAGCCCGCCGCCGACCGCCCGGGCAACGGGCCCGGTGCCGGGCATCACAGCTGCGCCCCGGTGAGCGTGTCACTGGCGACCCGGCCGTCGATGAGCTGGACCGTCCGGCTGGCGTAGCGGGCGGCCAGGCCCGGGTTGTGCGTGACCAGGATCATGGTCTGTCCGCTCCGGTTGAGATCGAGCAGCAGCTCGCCGATCTGCTCGCCGGTCGCGGTGTCCAGCGCCCCGGTCGGCTCGTCGGCCAGCAGCAGGGCGGGCCGGTTTACCAGCGCCCGCGCGATCGCCACACGTTGCCGCTCCCCGCCGGACAGCCTGGCCGGGTAGGCGTCGCGGTGGCGTTCGATCCGCAGCGCCGCCAGCAGCTCGTCAAGCCTGGCCAGGGCGCGGGCCCGGCGGATTCCGGTGAGCTGCGCCGGCAGCAGCACGTTGTCGGCGACGGTGAGGTCGTCAAGCAGGTTGAAGAACTGGAAGATCATGCCGATGCGCTGCCGGCGGAACCGCGCCACCGCAGTCTCGCTGAGCGTGTCGATCCGCTGCCCGGCGACGGTGACCGTGCCGCTGGTCGGCCGGTCCAGGCCGGCGATCAGGTTCAGCAGCGTTGACTTGCCGCTGCCCGACGGGCCCATGACGGCCACCGCCTCGCCCGGGGCCACCTCCAGATGGATGCGGTCAACCGCGGGCTGGCCGCCGCTCTGATAGCGCTTAGTTACCCCGCTGAGGCTGATGAGAGAGTCCATGCGGGCACGGTAGGCGTGGCCTGCCGCCGTGCGCCTCGGCCGCGAGCGCGAATTCCGATACCGTAGCTGGCTGACTCGCGGCGGCCCTCATCATTGCGACGGAGTCAGCTAGCCCTTGCGGCTGATGCGATAGGGCCCGTTTCCCGGCGACAATGGATAGGTGAGCGTAGGCAGCTGGCCGCGCCGGGCAATGGCGTTCTTGGGCAGCACGGAGCCGCGAACCGCGCTGCCCGGGCAGGCGATCATCACCGACGCCTGCCTGGCGCTCGTAGCCGTCCTTGCGGCGCTGGCCGCGCTCGAGGCGGAGGCGACGCACCGGCCCGCCGCGCTCGCCGAGGTCGCCGCGGTGCTGACCACGGCGCCGCTAGCTGCGCGCAGGCTCGCGCCGCTCGCCGCCTTCTGGGCGATCCTGATTGGCGTCATGACGCTCGGCAACGACAATACGATCGTCAGTTTCGCCGCGATATTGGTCGCCGGCTACTGCGCGGTCGTCTACAGCCGGTACCGCGGCCTGGCGCTGGTCAGCCTGCCCCTGGTCGGGCTGATCATCACGGCGGCGTTCCAGGACACGACGCCGCCGCTGGGCCGGCTGTCCGCCCTCGCGATTCTCCTGGCGATCATGGGCTTCGGCAACGCGGTCCGGGTCTGGCGTGCCCGGGCGGGGGCCTCCGGCGCGCGGCTGCTGCGGGCACAGGCCGAGCATGAGGCCGCGACCCGGCGTGCGCTGGAGCTAGAGCGGGCGCGGATCGCCAGCGAGCTGCACGATGTGGTGACCCACAACGTCAGCGTGATGGTCGTGCAGGCCGGCGCCGCCCGGCAGGTGCTCGGCGCCGAACAGCACGAGGCCAGGTCGGCCCTGCTCGCCGTCGAGGCGAGCGGCCGGACGGCCATGGCCGAACTGCAGCACATGCTGGGCCTGCTTTCCGTGCCGGGCGAGCAGGAACCCGGATCCCTGGCTGACGGCCAGGCCCGCGGGCGGCTGCGGCCCCTGCCGGGGCTTGACCAGCTCACGACGCTGACCGACCGGATGGCGGCCGCCGGGCTCGATGTTGAGCTGCGCGTCCTTGGCGTGCCATGGAGCCTGTCGCCCGGCGCGGACCTGGCCGCCTACCGGGTGATTCAGGAGGCGCTCACCAATGTGCTCAAGCACGCAGGTACGGCGCGGACGGTGATCACGCTGGACTACCGGCCCAGCGGGCTGACAGTCCAGGTAACCGACGACGGACCGCCGTGCCGGCCGACCGGGCCGTCGGCCTCTTCGCAGCCAGCGGGCCGCCCGGCGAACATACCCGGCACCGGGCGCGGCCTGCTCGGCCTGCGGGAACGCGTCATCCTGCATGGCGGGGAGTTCGATGCCGGTCCACGGCCAGGCGGCGGCTGGCGCGTCATAGGCCGGTTCCCCGCGGAGGATCCGCCGCTGGCACTCACCGCGGCCAGCGGAATGCCCGAAACGGCACGAGCCGCGGCTGTGAGCGGGGCGGCCGGCTTGCCCCATCCGGGTCAGTCATGAACACCGCGGCCGACAACGTCGCAGAGCACTCCGAACCCCGCGTTCTGATCGCCGACGATCAGAACCTGGTCCGGACCGGCTTCCGCATGATTCTGCGCGAGGCCGGCATCCCGGTCGTCGCCGAGGCGGCCGACGGCGGCGAGGCCGTCGCGGCGGCGCTGCGGTACCGGCCCGACGTGGTCTTGATGGACATCCGGATGCCCGGGATGGACGGGCTGGAAGCCACCAGGCGTATCCTCGCGGCACAGCCAGGGAACGGCAGCCGGATCATCATGCTGACCACCTTCGACCTCGACCGCTACGTCTACGAGGCGCTGGCCGCGGGCGCCAGCGGGTTCATGCTCAAGCACGTCTCGCCCGAGTACCTCATCGCCACGGTGCGACTGGTCCGCTGCGGCGATGCCCTGCTCGCCCCGTCCATCACGCGCAGGCTGGTGGAGCGGTTCGCGTCCCACGCGTCCGTGCCGCCGCTGGTGCACGGCGACCTGGCGGGCCTGACACCCAGGGAACTTGAGGTACTGCGGCTTCTAGCCCGCGGCCTGAGCAACGCCGAACTCGCCGCGGAACTGACGCTGAGCGAGGCGACCGTCAAGACCCATGTGGCCAACATCCTCGCCAAGCTGCAGCTACGGGACCGGGTCCAGGCCGTCGTTCTGGCCTACCAGACCGGACTGGTGAGCCTACCCGGCAGTCCAGCCGTTGGCGGACAGTGAATCACCGGGACCGCACCACCAGGCCAAAACACCGACGAACCTCGCCTGAGGCAGGGGCAATTACAGAGCGTTAGAAGCGGTCTCGCCCACCGGACCATCGCGGCGCGCGCAAGCGTCGATCGCCTATGGCGTCTGGCGGCGCCTGCATGACAAGTTCCCAGAAGCGTCCGCTGTGGTGACCGGCATCCTGACAAGCACGTACGCCCGGTGCGGTGGGGAACATCGCGGACTTGGCGACTGCGAGCACGTAGCCGATCCGATGAGCTTGAAGCAAGGCCCGGCCGAGCGCTTCCTGCCGTTCTGGGAACGCGCCGGGGCACTCGGCGTGCCTGGCTACCTGCATCCGCGCGACCCCCTGCCCGGAAACCAGGGAATCTACGAGGGGCACCCGGAACTGTTCGGCGCCGTGTCGACCTTCACCGCCGAGACCGCCACCCACGCGCTGCGCCTGATGACCAGCGGCCTGTTCGACCGATTCCCCCGGCTCACCGTCATCCTCGGCCATCTGGGCGAGACCCTGCCGTTCAACATCGTCGGGCGGGCCCTACGGCATCGACGCGTCCGCTCATCTGCTCCTTGAGCGGGCGCTGTCGGCAGCACCGATCGACCTGATCTGTGACCGCTGTGCCCGGCTGTGCGGCGCCCAGGTCAGCGCACCGATCGGCGGATATTTTTCACTTCGCGTTAAGTAGCGTCGGTCACCGAGCGTGATCCTGGTCGGTGGCTTTACGTGCTTGCCGATGCCGATGGCCGTGCTGGCTGGGATGATGACGTGGTGGCTGCAGGCAGTGAGCGCGGGCGGATGGGGGAAATCCTGGTGGGGCCCAGGCACGACTTGTCCCCGGGCCCCACCACGCTTTGACGCTAGCTCCGAGTTGGCCGCCACCACTCCTGTTTCTATACGGCCTTACCATCCCTGCGTGTCGTGCAGGTCGGCCGGTCGCGCGAGGTCATGGATGATCTCCCGGTTCCGGGAGCGCGCGAGGGCATGCCCGCTAGCGCGGGAAGCGGTGAACGTTTCGCGGATCTGAGCCTGGATCCACCGCCATGTGGTCAGCCGGACTGGGTGTACCTGGCGCCGTCCACCGGGTTGTAGGTGTAGTTGTAGTGGCCGCCCCCGGTGATCGTGGCGTGGCCGTCGAACAGCTGGTTGAGCATGGTCCCCTGGCTGGTGTCCCCGCTGGCCTGCTGCGCGGGCAGGTTGGCCGGGTCAGGCGGCGTGCTGGACGACACCTGGTAGTTCAGCGAGCCGTCCACTGAGCCGGCGCCGGTCTCGCATTCCCCCGTGGTCGGACTGGCCACCTGGGAGAAGCTGCCGTGCGCGGTGATGGTCACCGAGTAGGTGTGGGGGCCGTCGGGCACCGCAGTGAACCGTAGCGACAGGTTGTCGTACGCCCAGACCGGGCCGTTGGCCGAGATCGGGGCGCAGGAATTTGCCACGCTGGTCGTGTCCGGGTGGTTCTGAGTGTGAGTCACCGCCGTGACCGTGCCGGGCCCGCTGGATGCCATTGCCGGGGCGATCCCGAGCCCCAGTGCCGTGAGAGTGCCAGCGCCTGCGATGGCAAATTTGATGCGAGTGTTCATTCTTTCCTTCTTCCCTAGGGCAGCCTGACCGGCTGCCTCGTGCCTGGGCCGCGCTATGACGCGCGCACGACTCTCCGTGCCCAGGCTTGGTGCTTGCTGCCGCCGTGCCAGCCGGCGGATGCCGACCGGGTGCGGGACGATCTGCTCGCGCGCTGCCGAGCGGAGCGGATCGAGCCGCCGTCGGCGCGTGCATGCCGCGGCTGTTCCCGAGCTGGTAGCCCGGGCGCTGGACCTGCCGGTGCGGCGCCCGGGCTGCGGCTGCTGGTTTACAGCTGGGTGGTGACGGCCTTGACTTCGGTGTAGGCCTCGAGGGCCTGGTGGCCCATCTCGCGGCCCCAGCCGGACTGCTTGTATCCGCCGAATGGCAGTGCCGCGTCGAAGACGTTGTAGCAGTTGATCCAGACGGTGCCGGCCCGGAGCTTCTTCGCCAGGGCGTGCGCCTTGGAGATGTCGCGGGTCCAGATGCCCGCGCCGAGTCCGTACTGGCTGTCGTTGGCGATGCCGGCGATCTCGTCCAGGTCGGTGAACGGTGAGGCGACCAGGACGGGGCCGAAGATTTCCTCGCGGACGACCTTCATGTCCGGGCGGGTGCCGGTCAGCACGGTGGGCTCGACGAAGTAGCCGCGGTCGCCGTGCCGGCCGCCGCCTGCCAGCGCGGTTGCGCCGTCGGACTTCCCGGACTCCAGGTAGCCGGTCACCCGGCGGAACTGCTCCTCGGAGACCAGCGGGCCCATCTGCGTCCCCGGCTCCATCCCCGGTCCCATCTTGATGGACTTGGCGATTTCCGCGACGCCGTCGACGACCTCGTCGTAGCGGCCCTGCTGGACGAACAGGCGGGACCCGGCGACGCAGCACTGCCCGTGGTTGAAGAAGATCGCGTTGGCCGCGCCCTCGATGGCACTGTCGTCGGCGTCGTCGAAGACGATATTGGGGCTCTTCCCGCCCAGTTCCAGGGTCAGCTTCTTCAAGTTGCTGGCCCCTGAGGCGGCGACGATCAGCTTGCCCACCTCGGTCGAGCCGGTGAACGCCACCTTGTCGACATCGTTGTGCGCGGCCAGCGCGGCCCCGGCGGTCTCGCCGAAGCCGGGCACCACGTTCACCACGCCGTCGGGCATGCCCGCCGCGGCGATCAGTTCCGCCAGCCGCAACGCGGTCAGCGGGGTCTGCTCGGCCGGCTTGAGGACCACGCAGTTCCCGGTGGCCAGCGCCGGGCCGAGCTTCCACGCGGCCATCAGCAGCGGGAAGTTCCACGGGATGATCTGCCCGACCACGCCGAGCGGCTCGCGCAGCGTGTAGGAGTGAAAGTTCACGCCGGGCATGTAGGGCACCGAGATGCTGATCGTGCTGCCCTCGATCTTGGTGGCCCAGCCGGCCATGTAGTGGAACAGGTCCGCCGCCAGCGGCACGTCCGCCGCCTGCGCCACCCCGTACGGCTTGCCGTTGTCCAGCGACTCGAGCTGGGCAAGCTCGTCGGCGTGCTCGAGGATCAGGTCGCCGATCCGCCAGATGATCCGCCCGCGCTCCGACGGGGTCATCCTGCTCCAGGGGCCGTCGAAGGCGGCGCGCGCCGCCCGCACCGCGCGGTCGATGTCTTCGGCGTCACCTTCGGCGATCCGGGCGAGGGTCTCACCGGTCGCCGGGTTGGGGGTCTCGAACGTCTTGCCGGATGCGGCGTCGGTCCACTGCCCGTTGATGAAAAGCTGCCGGGGGATGCCGATGAAGTTCTCGACATTCCGGTCCAGGGTCACGGTCATGTTCTTCTCCCTCGGTTGCGCGGCGGGCAAGGGGGTGCGGCCAGCCGGCACCTCGCAGGTGTGGTTACGTTGCAGATGTGTCTACGTCGTAGACCTACGTTGTTAACATACGCCGTTAACGGCGCGATGCCAAGTTGGCGGAGCTGCATTTCCGGCAGGCGGGCTGCGCAGGAGCCCCGCCGGCCTGGCCCGGGAAACGGCAGATCCGCTGGCGGCCCGGCGCCTGGCAGCAGCGGGCAGCTGCTCCCTGATTCCCGTGCGCGCCAGGGATCAAGGCGGCAGCGTGACGCCACCCGAACTACGCCGTAGAGCTACAATGCCGAGCTACCGGCCCCGGCCCGCAGGGAGAAGGTGGTACCGCGATGACGTCACCGTCAGCCGGCCGCCCTGATGGCGACGCTAGCGCGAATCCGGATGGCAGAATCACCCGCGATGTCGTGCTGGCCACCGCGCTGGAGCTGATCGACCGGGACGGGGCGGACGGCCCGTCCATGCGCAGGCTCGCACGCGTCCTGGGCCGGGACCCAATGATCTTGTACCGGATGCGCCGAATAAGTTGCTGATGGCCGCGCGCCCGCTCCCGGGAAATGAGAATGGGGTCCAGCGCGAAGCACGCACAAGAACATCGCCCGCGGCCGCTGGTTCTCGATCAGCAGCAGATCCAGGGCCAGCAGCTTCGGGTTCAGCGCCGAGATGAACGCGAGTGCGAAGAACTCGGCACTCATCGCCGGTCAGCCAGCATGCGTCCTCGTCGCCTGCTCGCGGCACGTTCCGGTGGGTGGTACGTCTTGACATGCTCCACATGCGCGGTAATGCCGTCCGCTACCCGGGTATGGTCCGCGGACCCGCTGAAGCTCGGGCGAGACCTCGCGGTAGTCCAGATAGGGATGATCGCCGCAGTCGCAGCAGACGATCTCATACAGGTCCGAGTAGCCACCTTCCGGCTGGCCCTCAACCATGCGGGCCGGCTGGCGCCGCAGAACCACCGTCCAGCCGTCCCCGGGCCGATCACGGGTCGCCATGCCTGCCTCCTTCGCGATGCCTCCGCTGGACCCTTCCCGAGGCGGCGTCACCTGCGGGCTGCCGCCAGGGCCCGTTCATCCTCAGCTTCCGGGGTCGTGGGAAGGTGCCGGGCTTCCCGCTCAAGCCAAACCCGGCCACCGGACGTTGCATCATGTTGCCCGGGTGAGGTTCCGGTCCCTCCGCCGGTCTGTTGATACTCCAGATCAGGATCGCGCGGCGACCCGCGAGCTGAGAAGACGAGGGCACCCCGAAAACCCGCCGTAGAAACGCGTCCAGCGCTGCTGTTCTCCGCTCCGCCTACGAATGTGCCGCATAGCTTAGGACATGGGCCCGGGAGGGCGGTGGCCGGATAATTTCAGTTCTGGGAGGCGCGGCCGGGTAGCTTGCCGAACCGCCGCAGGTAGGCGAGGTTGAACTGGCTCAGGCTGGCCCAGCCCCACCGGCGGGCCACGCCGGCCGCGGTAATGCCGCTGGTCGGGTCGGCGTTCGAAAGATCTTGATGGGCGCGCTCAAGCCGGATCCGACGCAAGTACCCCTCCGGCGTGGTCCCGAAGCGCTGCTGGAACGAGTACCGCAGAGCAAAGACGGTCACGTCCGCCCACGCAGCGACTTCCTCTACCGTTATCGGTCGGCCGGCGCGGGCGTCGATGTACTCTGTCGCACGGTCCACCGTGGCCCACGCCACCCAGCCGGGGCCGGCCAGGTAGCCGGCCGTCATGGTGGTGTTGGGGAAGGTTTCCAGTATCGCCGCGGCCGCTAGCCTGGTCAGTTCCTGCGCAAGCAGTGGCTCGATTTCAGTGATCGCGGACGTGACCAGCTGATCGCAGATGAAGTCCACAGTCCTGCCAAATGTTCCCTGCCTGGCCGCCGAGACCGGGGCCATAGCGGCGAACCGCAGGTCCGCCGCGGGCATTCCCGTCCACTCCTCGGCCAGGGCGCCCACCACCGTCAATGGCACCTGCAGAGTCGCCATCGTGACGGCGCCGATCAGGGTTGCTGACGGCCGGTCAGCCGGCAGCAAGAAGGCGCAGCCAGGTCCATAGCGCAGGTCTTCGTCAGCATTGCTGATCTCGCCAACACCTTGCTTGAGGACCGCCGCGTTCGGCATGTCGGCAGGCTCCATCTCAGCCTGGCACAGCCCAGTTCACGCGGCCGTCGACCAGGTGCGGGTCAGCGCAGCGGAACCGCGCCGTGTGTTCGACATAGACCTGTCGGCTCAGCTCAGAGAGCTGATCCATATCCTGGGTGACCAACTCAGTATGCGTAACCGGCAGGTTACTGCCGTCCGAGCGAGGCTTGATCATGCGGTATCTCCTCATACACCCATGCCCGGCTCTACTCGGCACCTTAGGGGCACGGTCGGCAAGCTCCCGCGCGTCGGGACTGCGGCTGCTTGCGCGATGTCCTGACGCGGAACGGCGACGGCGACCAGCTCGGCCCCTCAGCCTGCTCGCCGCCGTCGCCTCAACCCGCACAACACCATCGCCGGACCTTTGCGGTCCTCGTCGCCTGCCAGGCGACGTGGATGGTACTGCCGGGGACTTTGCATGCCTGAGCGCGCAAAAACCTTATTGACACTCCCTCGGCCTTGTCGCCGAGGATGTCGCTCATCCGGCAAAATCGCCCCCGAGACGACGCTCCCCCTGTCCAGAGCATCCTCGCGGTAAGCGCGACGCCACCAGATCACTCACTTCGGGCCCGGGAGGGCCGCGCCTCCACTGACGGAGACCTGTAGACCTGGGTGGCAGCCCGCGCACGACGGTCCGGGAGACATCCCTGCGGGTATGGCGCACAGCTCCTCCGACTTGGCGGTCCACAAGGTCCGCTGCCGGGGTCCTGAGCAGCAGTCGCAGCTGAATGTGACTCCTGCGATGCGGGAGTGACAGCTCGACCGTCGACACGGTAGCACATCAACGTAACCAACGGTGACGATTACAACTAGACCGGAAATCTCAGAAGAAGATGTTGGCATGGCTGTGCGGTCGAGCCGGCAGGCGATCCGGCGGGTCGGTCCTGCCATGTGCCGACCATCGCACTGGAGAGGACGGATCGCCTGATGGCTGATTTTCCTTACGTGCACCGACAGGCTCACGCAGGGACGCGGACGCGGCTCCGCGTCGCTGCGACGCTGACAAGGCCGGACCGCGGCGTGGCTCGCGCTAGCGGGTACCTGTGATGTAGTCCGTCAACGCGGCCCGCTCAGTTTCCAGCTCGCCGATGCGGCTCTTCACCACATCGCCAATGCTCACGATGCCGCGCAAGCCACCGTCCACCGTGACCGGCGCGTGGCGTACCCGGCGCTCGGTCATCATGCGCTCGACTTCCTCCAACTCGGTTTGCGGGGTGACCGTGTGTACTTCGGCGGTGTAGATAGCCGTGACCTGCTCAGACATCACGGCTGTGTCTCGCAGGGCCAAAGCCCGGACGATGTCACGCTCGCTGACGATCCCGTCGACTGAGGTGCCGTCCTGAGACACGACGACCGCACCGATCCGGTGCTCGGCCAAGACCGTCAGAAGACGCCGCACCGTCGTGTCCGGGGTGACCGTGACGACCTCCGCGCCCTTGATGCGAAGTACATCGCTGATACGCATCCAGCCCTCCCGCCACTGCCACACCACGACCCGTGTACGTATCAGTACCCGAGGCCAGGCACTTCAATCGGTTGCTGCCCGGCAAGCGACCCGCGGTAGGCCCTGGCAGCTACGGCGCGGTGCTGGCCGCGCTGGCCCGGCTGCTGCCCGGCAGCCAGCTCCGCGAGCTGCGCCTGATCGTCAGCCGATACCCGGGAGGCCGGGCCGCCGCGCGGCTCACCGGCGGTGCGACGCCTCCGCGGGCTCACGGCGCCGATTGCTGCGCGCCCAGGGGCGTAAGAACGAAAATCGGCATCGTCCTAGTGGTCTTCTTCTGGTATTCGGCGTAGTCCGGCCAGGCCGCGACAGCGCGCTCGAACCAGACTGCGTATTCCTCGCCGTGGACCTCGGTGGCCTGGTAGTCCTTCTTGACCGGGCCGTCCTGAAGTTCCACGCGCGGGTTCGCGGTCAGGTTGTAGTACCAGACGGGGTGCTTGGGCGCGCCGCCCAGCGATGCGACCACGGCGTACTCGCCGTCGTGCTCGACGCGCATCAGCGGCGTCTTGCGCAGCTTCCCGGTCTTGGCGCCCACCGACGTCAGCACGATCACCGGCTTGCCCCCAGGATTCTGCGCGCCCTCGGCGCCGCCGGAGCTCTCGTAGAGGTCCACCTGATCGCGGGCGAAGTCGAACGCGCTCGGCGCGTAATCTCCAGTGAGAGGCATGTCTCCACCTTCCAGTTCGTCGGTTGCCTGGCTAAACGGACCATACCCCGCTTCGTATTCCGCCGGCAGAGCGGACCGAAGATTAGCCAGTCATCTGGGGAGCGCCGCATGCCGAGCGCGCCGATGCCGCACGCAACCGGCTTCACCTCCTGACCACGGCCCGCAAGACGTTCGCCGAAATGAGCCCGGCCCGGCTGACCATGGACGGGCTGGCGGAACGGGCGGGAGTGGGCAGGGCACCCTGTTCCGCGGCTTCGGCACCCGGCGGGATCTTCCAGGCGCTGCTGGACGACGACGAACGGGCCTTCCAGAAGCGGGTGCTGTCCGTCGCCGCTGGGCCCAGGCGCCAGGCGCATGGCCGACACCAGCGGCGACGCCGGACTTGGCTCGATGAGCGGATCACACGGCCGGGTGGCAACCCCAGGCGTTCAGCGAGACGCGGGGTTACGGCTACAGGAACCCGGGAAGTGCAGCCACCATCACCCGATGATGGCCGCTGGCCGTGCCGAAGGCAGAGGCGCCGGGTGACCTTGTTCAGAGAGACCCAGAATTCGACCACGGGCTGTCGGCCGCGCGGGAAATGATCGGAAAGAGACTGGGATGACTTCGAAGGCGACCTCGCCGACGCCCAGCCGTGAACCCGGCGTGCCCGCGCAGCAAGACCAGCACAGCCTGGTGCGCCGCGCCCTGATAAGCATGATCTTCCCGGTGTTCTTCGCCGTGGGGTACACGCTGTGCTTCGCCAGCGCTTTCCAGTCCCCGGCCCCGCACGGGGTGAACGTCGCCATCGCCGGTCCGGCGGCGCGGACCGCACCGCTGCGGGCCGGCCTGGCCCGGGGCGTCGGCCCGGCCTTCGACGTGAGCGCAGTGCCGACCGCCGCCGCGGCGGTCCGCGAGGTGCGAGACCGGGACCTGTACGGGGCCTACGTCCCGGCAACACCGGGGAAACCAGCCGCGACCGTGATCGTCAGCAGCGCGTCGGGGGTCGCGGTGGCGAACACGGTGGAAGCGCTGTTCCGGGCTGTGGCCGCGAAACAGGGCGCCCGCCTGACCGTGCTCGACGTCCGCCCGCTGCCAGCCGGCGACCGAAGCGGCCAATCGTTGTTCTTCTTCCTGATCAGATGCTCGGTCGCCGGATTCCTCACCATCGTAGTTACCGGTGCGCCCGCGCTGCGGCAGCGGTACCGCTGGCAGCTGATCCTGGCTGCGGCGGTTGCAATGCCTGTCCTGGCGTACCTGCTGGCTGGCCTGGGGCTCGGTGCCATCAACGGGTCGGCGGGAGCCATCTTGGCGCTGCTCGGGACGGGCGCCCTGTACGTGCTCAGTGTGGCGGTGATCGCACGTGGCCTGCAGGTCATCCTCGGCAAGCCCGCGATCCTCGCGTTCCTGGCCATCTTCGTCATGCTCGGCTTCCCCAGCGCCGGCGGCGCGGTCTCGCCTGTCCTGCTCCCGACGTTCTGGCACGTGCTAAATAGGTTCTGGATCGACGCTGGCGCCTTCGACGCCTTCCGCAGCATTATCTACTTCGCCGGGCTGGGAGTCGGGACCGATGTGCTCAAGCTGCTGGCCTGGCTGGGAGTCGGTGTCTTGCTGCTCGCCCTGCCGATCTGGCGCAAGACCGGACCCTGGCGCGGTCGACAGGCCCCGCCGTGACAGGCGCTGAACCACTGACTGAAGGGCGCTTCCGGGCGTCGCTGACCACGCTGGCGGACACTCCTTTTATGGAGCCGTCCATGCACTTCATCTGGACTGATATAGACACAATCAACCTTAGGTGGTACCTGGATGGCCAGCCCCTCCTTAACGTGTTCGATCGCGTTCGCCGCCACACATGGTGGGAACCTGATTGTTCGCCACGCACAGATCATGGTGATCCGCATCGGTTGTAGTCTTCCGCTATTCCTTTGCGGGGGCGGATCGGGGAGTCGGTCTCCTTCTGCGCCTGGACGAGGCATCCGGGCCGCGAGCGGGGATCGGAACCAGTGTCAGTCAGGTACCTGGAAATCTTTAGATCCCGTAAACGCGCCTTGTCTGGGCTCGTGGCTGGTGCCACGGCTGTTGCGACGAGCGCAGGCGCGACCACGGGCGATGCCAACAGCGAGATCACCGCGCTTTCAGACACGAAGTTCCTCGTCGACGAGCGTGACGGCAACTTCGAGCCGTTCGCGAACAAGACCGTCTACGAGGTCGACATCAACGGCGCCAGTGACATCAGCGGCCTGACGATCAACGGCAAGTCACCCGAGGCCTTGTCGGGGCGGACGGCACCAATGCGGCGCTCGCGACGCTCACCCAGGCCGGCGTGCAGGTGGCGCAGAAGCAGCCGTACCTCCAGGTCGGCACGCTGGTGAGCCAGCTTGACCCGACCGGCAAGCTTTTCGGCCACGACAAGGTTGAAGGGGTGGCTACCACGGACGTCAGCCAGAAGCTGTACCTGTCCACGACGACGACTTCGGCATCGACACGATCGTTGTTAACGCCGACGGGAGCTGGGCAGTGCACGAGAAGGTGCTGCCGGCAACGGGTCAGCCCGACAGCGGGGAGATCCTAGAGGTCGACACCGCCAAGCTGCCTGCCGTGCTCAAGACCGTCACGGTCACGATCCACGTGAGCTGACGCGGCTTACCCGCACCGGGCCCATCCACCACGCGGTGGGTGGGCTCGGCGTGTTTCGCGCGGCGGCCGCACCGAGTACGGCCGCACGCCCGGCTATCCGAACGGCTACCCTAGGGAGTCCCCGCGCCTCTCCCATCTGGTGATTCAGGGGCCGAGGCTAAAGCGCGGGCGGCGCCGAATCAGGGGCACCCCCGCAGAGTAGAATCTGGCATATCAGGCTGGCCCTCAGGCCGGACACATGCTGTTGGTTTCGTAGGTGGGCTTTTCGCGGGTGTTTACGCAAGACAGGTTGTTCCAGGCTGAGGAAATCGGAAACTCCGGGCAGGCTGCGGCCGCCATAATTTTCATCTGCCCGTACGGCACTCCGATTCAAAAAGTGAGTTTCGCTATACGAAGGCTTCTTAGGGCGGGCTATCACGTTGTGGCGTACGAGACCACCGCAGCCGTCTTCACAGCCGCCGACCCGCTGATCCTTCCCGAGCTGATCTCTCAGGTAAGAGAGGACATCAGGTCGCGGATAGCGAAGCTGGCAGCAGAGGGCGTAACCGAGTTCGGATTCTTCGGCAGCAGCCTGGGATCCTTCATCCTCTACAACTGCGTAGGCCGCAACATCCCCAAACTTCGCTGGGGCGTATTCAACACCGGCGGCAACATCGCGCAGGGCATGTGGAAAATGCTTGATCTTAGACAGCTGCATGTGGCGCAAGGATGGTCGCTTCCGCGACTTGAAGAAGCATGGGCTGAGCTTCAGTGGCCGGACTTCGGGCGACTCGACGGCTGCCGGTTCGTATTCGTGAGCTCACGCCGCGACGACATTGCCCCACCGGGAGATATCGTCCAGTACCTCGGCCCAATGGTCGAAGCGGGGGCCGAAGTGAGCGTGCGCAGGGTGCCGGCAATCAGTCATCGCACGACCGTCATTGCCGGGCTCTGGAACGCGCCACGATTTGTTCGGATGGTGAGCAGTAGTCAGGGGCCACCGCCGGGCAGACTGACGCAGTCACTGTGAGCTGCCACGGGCTAATAGCCACCGATGCTCGAATGCGTAAGAGCGATAGCGATGATCACTAGTCCCCATGCGATCGCGTACAGGAGGACGAAAGTCGCCTGTCAGCCAGCCCAGTACTCGGCTCGAACGGGCATCTTGCCCCCTCTTTCCGATTCCTAGCCGATTGTAATGTCAGCAACGGCTGCATCGCGGAGAAATATTGTGCCTTCGCGACGCTCCACCGGGGAACCTGTGGCTAATGAGCCGTCGACTTGGGCGGTATCAGCAAGTGGCGCAGGTACGGATCGCGGAGGATCTGACGGCGCGCGTCACGGGGCATTTGCATCGGACGGGCTCGGCGTACCCACCGTGCCCTGATCTGCGGGATAGTCGCCTGCAGGCAGTCGTACTTGGACAACAGCATCCCGCGGAAATCCATTGTTTCCGGCAGTACACCTGTAACGGCACCCCGGCCCAGGCGTTCAGCCTGGTGCCGTAAGAGCACAGTAGAGCGTTTCTACCACCTGGGGCGGCCCTGCCCAGGCAGGGCCGCCCTTGCTAACCACCCGGTCCGGTGGAAGCCCAGCCGCCGTGTCCGAGCTTCCGATCGTCCCCGCCACCGTGTCGGCTACCTCGGCCGCTATCCAGCCGATACGTGAGCCTGACCGACAAGCGCCCCTGCGCCGGCCACCGGGTGTCCTCGCGGGGGTAGGGCTAGCATTACCCCGCATCCGGAAGTCCGGATGATGGCGGGTGCCGACGCCGATGGCCTAGCGTCACTTGCATGCACTTCGTTCGGGACCTGGTGTCGCCGCGCACCTGGCTGGCGTTCATCCACCACTTCATCGGCGTGTGCGTCGGCGCCGTTGTCGTTTGGATCGTCGTGCCCGGGCTAGTGGCCGGCGCGCTTGGGCTCCCGGTGGCGCTGATCGGCATGCCGATCCTCGGCACCACGCTGCGGTTTACCGACTGGTTCGCCCGCGCCGAGCGGGCGAGGTTCGCGGTCACGCTGGGCGAGCGGATCCCCGCCTGGCCAGCGGGCACGCGCAGCGGGTACCGGCTGCGGCTGCTGCCGCGCCTGGCCAAGCTCAGCGAGCATGCCACCTGGCGCGAGGTGAGCTATGCGGTGCTGCGGGGGCCGCTCAGCGCAGCGGCCGCGTTCGTCACGCTGGGCGTATGGGCCTTCGGGCTGATCATGACGACGCTGCCCCTGTTCGACTGGTCGCTGCCTGGCGGGGGCTTCCACGTGGACGGCAGGACGCTGCACGAAACGAAGGCCGTGTTCGTGGCAGTGGCCGGCCTGCTCGTGCTGCTGGCCGCGCCGCAGGTGACCAGGGGCCTGGCGCTCGCGGACGCCGCGCTCGCCCGGCGGCTGCTCGGCCCACCAGGCGGCCTGGCCGCCCGGGTCGCCGAGCTTGAGCTCAGCCGGGAGCGCGTGGTGGACGCGGCAGAAGCCGAACGACGACGAATCGAGCGCGATCTGCACGATGGCGCGCAGCAGCGGCTGGTCGCGCTCGCGATGGAGCTGGGCCGGGCCAAGGCGAGGTTCAGCGACGACATTGACGCGGCGAGGGACCTGGTCGACTCGGCCCACGCGCAGGCGAAGGCCGCGCTGATCGAGCTGCGGGACCTGGTCAGGGGCGTGCACCCGCCCGTCCTGACCGATCGCGGACTCGACGCCGCGCTATCCGGCCTGGCCGCGCGCAGCCCGGTGCCCGTCGAGGTTAACGTCGACATGCCAGTCCGGCCGAAGCCGCTGGTGGAGGCCGTCGCCTACTTCGTCGTCGCGGAGGCGCTCACGAACGTCGCGAAGCACTCGCGGGCCAGTCAGGCGAAGGTCGTGGTCGAGGGGCACGGCTATCCCGGCACGCTCGCCGTCGTGATAAGCGACGACGGAATCGGCGGCGCCGATCCGAATGGCGCGGGGCTCTCCGGCCTCGTCAGCCGGGTGAGCGGCATCGATGGTCGGCTGACCGTGGAGTCTCCTGTCGGCGGGCCGACGATCATCGCGGCGGAGCTCCCATGCTCCGGGTAGCGATCGCGGAGGACTCTGTCCTGCTGCGCGAGGGGCTGACCCGCCTGCTGGCGGAGGCCGGCCATCAGGTTGTCGCCGCCGCGACCGATGCCGAGGAGCTGATGCGCGCCGTAGAGACGTGCGGCCCCGACGTGTGCGTCATCGACGTCAGGATGCCGCCGACGTTCACCGACGAAGGGCTGCGCGCCGCGCTCGTGATCCGTAACCGGTGGCCGGAAACCGGCGTGCTCGTCTTGTCGCAGTGGGTGGAAGAACGGTACGTGACCGAGTTGATCTCCGAGAGTCCGCACGGCATCGGGTACCTGCTCAAGGACAGGGTGGCCGACGTGTCGGAGTTCCTCGACGCGCTCCGCCGGGTGGCCGACGGCGGCAGCGCGCTGGACCCCGAGGTCGTGGCCCAGCTGCTCGCCCGCAGCCGCCACCCCCTCGGCGTGCTGACCGGCCGCGAGCGCGAGGTGCTCGCGCTGATGGCAGAGGGCCGGTCCAACTCTGATATCGCCGAGACGCTGATCGTCAGCGGCGGTGCCGTTGGAAAGCACATCAACAGCATCTTCAGCAAGCTCGGACTCGCGTCGGGCGAGCACGGGCACCGTCGGGTGCTCGCGGTCCTTCATTACCTGAATGGGGTCACCTCATGATCAGCTTCCTGCCGGCCGCCGCCCAGCCCGCTGCTCGCGAGCTGCTCATGACGCCCGCGCGCCGGGTCATCCTGCTGGTGGGCGTCCCGCTCTCGCTCACCCTGCTCGCCTGGACCTGCTACGGAATCATCAGCAAGGCCTCACAGGGCAGTTACACGGTGAGCTACTCCCCGGTGCGCGTCAGCGGCGGGCTCGCCATGAACGTGTACGGCGGTGACGTGACCCTGCAGGGCGGCGTCGCGCCAAGCGCAGCGCAGTTCACCGGCGCAGGCACCGTCTGGTACGGCCTGACCTACTCGGGCCAGCGCCCCATTCTCGCGACGGCGCAGACGGCGGCCGGGACCAGGATTAACTTCGCCTGCCCCGACTACAACTGCGCGCTCAGCTCATCCGTCGACGTTCCGCCGCAGGTCCCGGTGACGGTGACGAGCAACGGCGGCAACGTGACGGCGATCGGCATATCGGACGCGACCCTCCAGACCGCAGGCGGAAACCTGACCGTTGACGGGCTGACCGGCGACGTCAGCCTTAACACCGACGGTCGGTATGGTCCTTTCGGGGGCGGCAACGTCACCGGCACGCTTGCGGCGCAGAACGTCACCGTGGACAGCGGCGGCGGCAGCGTCGATCTCCAGCTCACCACGCCGCCGTCGAACCTGAACGTCACCACAGAGGGCGGCAACGTGACGCTGCAGTTGCCCGGCGGCTACAGCTACCGCGTCGACAACATCCCTGAGACGGCGGCCCAGATCGACCAAAACGGGCCCGCGCAGCCGTCCGCGATCACGGTCGCCACCAGTTCCTCGTCCCACTACCGGATCACCATCAGCGCCGACAGCGGCGCCGTCACAATCGACTAGCGGCGCGGCCGCCAGTGCCGCAACCAAGTGACCCCGCACCGGGCTTCAACGGCCATCCTGCGGAGGAGACTCCGTCCCTAGCACGGTCATGTTGGACGGCCACTCCAGCCCTTGGAGTGATCGCGGGGAAACCCCGTGGCTTAGCGCTCGGGCAATTAGGTGCCCGTTCGCCGCCCTACGTCGGCTCCCAGGCTCGTAAATCGATCCCGACACGTGCTCGCGCGGATCGACTTCCTCACCGGCCTCCCGGCGTCGCTCGATCTCCGCCCCCACTTCCCGCATGCAGGCGTGAGATTCCACCTCGCTGTCGAACGCCGCCACGACCACATTCCGCCGCTGGCGCCGTTGCGGGTCATAGCGATAGTGGTGAACGATGAACCGCTTGATGCTGTCATCGTCGGGGTCAACTTGCGCCATAGGCCAACGGTAGCCCTGGTGCAGCGGCCCCTTTGTGTCAACCAATTGAGACAAGAGGGCTTGGCCTCGGCCTGCTCTCGGGTAGCCAGCGGGCTGTCCGCGCGGGTTCCGCGATCCCTCACCGCTACCGTGGCCGGACCCGGCCACTTCTTCAACCTGCTGGCGGAAAACGTCGTCTTCGAGTACGTGATCACGGTCCCCGGCTACCCGCGCCGGGTGGAGGGGCGCGCCGCGGTCGCTGAGCTGTACCGGCCCTATGGCCAGGTGCTTGTCCTCGACCGTTGCTACGACCTGGCCGTCCACCACGATCCGGCGCAGGGCACCGTCGTGCTTGAGTACGCCTCCGAGGGCAAGGTTGTGGCCACCGGCGCCCCTTACGGCAACCGCTACATCTCCGTCCTCACCCTGCGCGACCGCGAGGTGGTGCACTGGCGGGACTACCTGGACCCCGTGGCGGTCTTCGACGCGCTCGGCTGGCCCGCGCGCTGATGCGACGCTACTTCGGTTGACGATATACCGGGAAACGAAATAGCCTGACGGGCATGTCGATCTTCGTGGAGGATCCTGCCCCGAGCCGGCGCCGAGGCGGCCGCCGCATGATGCTGACGATCGCGCTTTTCGCCGCATTCCTCGGCGGCGTGGTGCTGCTCGTCCTGGTCATCGCTCCGGGCATCGGTGCGGCCGGCGGCTGCGGGGGAGGCTGATGCAGCCGGAACTGACGCTGACCCGTGGCGGTTCGGCAGACGGGCACCGGTCGTCGGCCCGCCGTTGGCTTTGGGCGACGGTCGCCCTCACCGCTGGGGCGTTCGTCATCGCGGCGGCATTCGCGCCCGCTGGATCGGCACCGCCTGGCCGCGGGCTGGCCTGGGTGCTGTTCGCCGGATCCGCGGCGCACGTGGCGTCCACGGGCTGGCTCTACACGCTGCGCGACGTCCGCTCATACGCGGCGAGCCGTCCGTGGCGCTTCATCCGGGTCCCGGTGCTGCTGATGACCGCGGGCGCGGCGGTCGCCGCCACGCTCACCCCCGCGGCGATGGCGTGGCTGCTCCTCCCGTTCTTCGCCTGGCAGTTCTTCCACTTCGCCAAGCAGAACCTCGGCATGGCGGCGCTAGCGGCCATGACGGCCGGCGCGCCGCCGCTGCGAGCTGCCGAACGCCGCGCGCTGATCGCATCGGGCGTGGCCGGCATCGGCGGGCTGATGGCGCGCCCGGCGCTGCTGCAGCTGCGCGTCGATCCTGGGCTTTGCGCGCTGTTCCCGCTATCGGCGGCGTCGATGGCGGGAGCCGCTACCGTCGGCATAATCCTGCTTGCCCGCCGCGCGCCCGCGGACCGGCCGCGCGGCTTCTGCGTGATGTACCTGATGGGGCTGTTCTTCTCGGTCCCGGTCTTCGTCTTCGCCTCTCCGTACGCGGCCGTCGGCGGGATGACGATCGCGCACGGCATGCAGTACCTGCTGCTAGTGAGCCTGGTCGGGGCCGGGGGCTCGGGAGAGGCCGGCCGGGCGCTGCGCCTGGCGGTCCTGTGCAATGTCGCGCTGCTCGGCGGGGCGGTCCTCGCGATGGGCTCGCACCTGCACGACGGAGGTCCAGCGGAACGGTTGATATTCGGCGCCTACCTGGGCACGGTGATGGCGCACTTCGTGGTCGACGCCGGACTGTGGCGACTGCGTGATCCGTTCCCCCGGGCATTCCTCGCGGGCCGGGTGCCGTATCTGATGCGAGCGGCCCCGTGACAGCAGCCGCTACCAGGCGACGTCTCCCAGAGAGAGCGGGAATGCATCCGTCGGTGTCGGGAGAGGAGTGAAAGTGCCGTGGCTAATCACGCCGAAGTGGACCTGCGGCTGCGGCGAGTAGTCCGGCGAGTTCTGCTCGCCACCCATGGTCCCGACCGGAGGCGGGCTGGCGGTCCACTCGCCTAGCAGTGCGGACCCGGACGCGCTGACCCACAGGGTTTCCACGTCAAGGCTGTACCCGGCAGGAAGATCGACGGTGGACTGGTACACGCGAGTGCCGCCGCCGGCGTCCGCCAGCAGATCCGGCAGCGGGTAGGTCTGCCAGATCGCCTGCCGCGGCCCCCCGCTGCCGTAGCTGGGAGCGGTGCACGTGGCCGTCTTCCCGTTCGCGCTGACCATCGGGTAGAACTCGCCACAAGGCAATGGGCCGGGCTCGCCTCCCGGAAACGCGGTCGACACGGGCGTGACGACGTTCTTGCTCGGCGGGGACGGCTGCGACGAGGTGGACCAGATGACGTGGCTGTTCGCCATCAGGTCGCTGCCCGGAGCCGTGAGGTCAAGGGTGCGTACTTGCTGGACGTAAGTCGTCTTGGACGAACGCGGCTGGCTGACCGCCCGCAGCGCCGGGAAGGTGATGGCGTGATCCCCGTCTATCCAGGTGAACGCCGATGTCGAAGAAAACGCGTTGGAGAAGGCGAGCCGGCTCGTCGTGGACCAGGAGCGCAGCAGACGGCCGGTAGCCGTCGAGTAGACACCGAGGTAGCGCTTGGTCAGCGCGGTGTTGATCGTGACAATCGCGAGCTCACGACCGGACGCGGACAGTGCCATCGCGACCAGGAACTCGGGCTGCGTGATGGGCAGCCGGGTCAGCCGGACGGGCCGGGCGGTGCCCGGGGCGAGCGTCAGCTTCCACCACCTGCCTGGCGCCGACCGATGGACGGTGGACGTGCCGAAGGCGACGAACGTTCGGTCATCGCCGGCGCCCACCACCATGTCCAGCTGGGTGTGGGCGGGCGGGGGGACGGCGATGGTCTTTCCGGTGAACGTGTCCCCGACCAGCAGGCCCTGCGCGGAGCCGTACTTCGGTAGCCAGTTGATCGCGACGTAGTATTCGGGCACTCCCGGGATGGGGGCGACCGCGGCCGGGGATTGTGGGACCCCGCCACCGTTCGGGATGATCCTGACCGCCACCAGTGCGGTGGCGAGCGTTACGACGGCAGCGGCGGCGGCGACCGGGGTCAGCCACGGCCGCCAGCGGCGCGGCAGGGCCAGCAGCCGCCGTGCGGCCGGCGCCGTTTGTGTCGGCGTCAGGTCCGGAATCTGTTCGATTGTGCCGGCCGCGGCTCGGGTGGCGGCGCGGACGCGTTCCTCCAGGCTCACTGGGATCCTTCCTCCCCGAGCATCCGGCCGAGTGCGGCCATGCCGCGAAAGGTGGCCGACTTGACCGTGCCTCGGCTGATCTGCATGGCGCGGGCGATCTCTTCTTCTGACATGTCGAGGTAGAAGCGGAGTACGACCGCTTCCCGCTGCCGGTCGGGTAGCCGCTTGATGGCGTTCAGCACCTCCCGGTGCTCCTCGCCGAGCGGCGCCCAGGCATCGGCCCCATCGAGCGGGATGGGCGCGTCGGCGGCCATCGCGCGGACGGCGGCGTTGTCGCGCCTGCGCTGCCGGTGCAGCGTCGTGCGGCAGCCGTTCAGCACACTGGTCCGCAGGTAGGCCATGACGCGCGAGGGGTCAGCGAGGCTGCCCCACCGAAGGTGCAGGCCAAGGAAGGCTTCCTGCACCACGTCTTCCGCGGCGCCCCGGTCCCCGAGCATGACCACGGCAAGCCGGACGAGACCGAGGGCGTGCCGCCGGTAGAGGGCGGTCAGCTCATCGGCCGTCCCGCCGTCCGGGGCTGGGCGCGCGCCGGTGCCAGGAAGACCGAGCGCGTCGATGCTGTCCACACATAAGAGACTCCCGCACGGCGCGCCAGTTTGCCTGTGCGCTGTGCCGAGAAAGACTAGTGTCCCGTGCTGTGATTCCGGCACCGGATATTCCCGGACATAAAGTCATCGGCGTCCTCGGCTCGGGCGGGTTCGCCACCGTGTACCGGACGTGGCAGGAGGCGGTGGGCCGCGAGACGGCTGTCAAGGTGGACAGTCGGGCGCTGCACTCCGAACGGGACCAGCGGCGGTTCTTCCGCGAGGTGACCGCGGCGGGGCGGCTGTCCGGGCACCCGCACGTCATCGACGTGTACGACGCGGGAGCGTTGCGCGACGGACGCCCGTACATGGTGATGGAGTTGTGCCCAGGCGGATCGCTCAATGATGAGCTGCGGATCAGCTCAGTTCGGTCCATGATCTGATTGGGGCATTGCCGTCTGTGGCTGGGGGGCCGGTGCGGGCTGACGAGTTGGCGATCGAGCGCCTTGAGGCGCTGCGCGTCCCCCTGACCGGCTACTGTTACCGGCTGCTTGGATCCTCGGCGGACACCGACGACGCGGTCCAGGAGACCCTGATCCGGGCATCGTCCAAACTGGATCAGTACGACCCAAGCCGCGGACGGTTGAGCACCTGGGTCCACGGGATCGCGACGAATGTCTGCATCGACATGCTGCGCTCGGCGAAGCGGCGCGTGCTCGTGATCGACCTGGATGAGGGCGTTGTCCCGGGAGGGGACCTGGGGACGCCGCTTCCTCCGGACCGGTGGTTGGACCCGATGCCCGACGGGCGCGTGATCGCGGCGCGCGACCCCGCCGCGATGGTGCTGGAACGAGAGTCAGTTCGCCTGGGTTCCTGGTCGCGCTCCAGTGCCTGGCCCCACGTCAGCGAGCCGTCCTGGTGCTGCGTGATGTCCTCGCGTTCACCGCCCAGGAGACTGCGCAGATCCTCGGCATCACGGTGGCCGCGGCGAACAGCGCGCTGCAGCGTGCGCGGGCGTCGCTCGCCGCGCGGCGGCCAGACCCGTTCGACATCGCCGATTCCCAGGACGCCGCACAGCGGGACCTACTGCACCGGTACGTGACCGCTTTCGAGGCTCACGACATCGCAGGGTTGACGGCGATCCTGCGTGCGGACGCCGTGAGCTCCATGCCGCCGTTCCTGTGGCGGCTGACGGGTGCCGAGTCGATCGCCCAGGCGATGGGTGCAAGCGACTCGTGCGCGGGAGCGCGGCTCGTTCCTTGCCTCATGAACGGCGCCCAAGGGTTCGGACAGTACCGCCCGGGAGACGACGACGTTCTCCGCCCGTTCGCCCTCATGGCAGTCCAGATCCGGGACGGGCAGATCGCCCAGATCGTGACCTTCCTCGGCACGCAGCATCGGTTCCGCGAGTTCGGCCTGCCGGACAGTCTCCAAGAACGGGGAATCGCCGCACGCTGACCGATGAGTCCTGCGGCTCCGCGTCGTACCAGTCAACGAAGCCATCTTCGACGCGGAAGGAACCCCGATGCGCACATCCCCAGCTCACGACCTCACCGCCGAGACCCAGGCAGAGCGAGAACGGCTTGCCGCCCTCTTCTGTGACCTGTCACCGGAGCAGTGGGACACGCTGTCGCTCTGCGAAGGCTGGCGCGTCCGTGAGGTCGTTGCCCACATCACGATGCCGTTCCGGACCAAACCGCTAGGGACGATTGCCGGCATGATCCGAGCCGGATTCTCCTTCACCAAGTACGCCGACCGCGACGCCCGTTCAACAGCAGGAGAGATGAGCGGGGCGGAACTCGTGCATCTTCTCCAGCGCAATATCGGCAACCCCTGGCAGCCGCCTGGCGGCGGAGGCGCCGGGGCGCTCAGCCACGACGTCATCCACGGCCTCGATGCCACCGAGCCGCTTGGCCTTCCCGCGCCATCGGCCGACCGCATCGCCCTGGTGCTCGCCTCAACCGGTCCACGGCAGCTCAGATTCTTCGGCGTCGACCTGCACGGACACCGCCTGACCGCCACCGACGCAGACGTGTCGGTGGGAGACGGGACTAACGTCGTGCCGATGACCGTCAAGGACATCCTGCTCGTCGTTACCGGAAGGTACCCGTTCACGCCCTGATTGCGCAGGCGGTCACCATGGCCGATTTGTAGGCGATAGGCCAAAAATGTCGGAATTATCGTTGGAAAACGTCTGAAAACCGAAATCTTTTGCTTGTGGCCGTCTTGAACCTTGTGTAACACGAGAGCAAGCTACGCATAGCGCACTGCCATCTCGGAGGAATGCCAATGCCGGCTCGCTCTCACCCCCGCCGCCTCATCCTCGCGATCGCTACGGGCAGCCTCATGCTCCTAGGGTCGTTCGCCGGCTGGTCCAGGGCGGCCCAGGCCGCCGGGATGGCGTTCAGCCCCAGTAGCTGTGTCACCACGCCAAGCGCCATGGTCCCCGGCGTTCAGATCGCCGACCCGGCGTGTGAGTTCACCGGTGCGGCCTACGTCGCGCCGTTTGGCCCGATCGCCAACGGCAGCGGCCAGCTGTCCCACGTCTGGACGGGCATCGCCGCCGATGGCGGCGCCTACCGAGTAGAGGTTCCGCCTAACTGGAACGGGACGCTCGTGATGTTCGCCCACGGTTACCGGGGGAACGGCACCGAGGTGTGGGTCGATGAACCCCAGCTGCGCCAGTACTTCGTCGACAACGGGTTCGCCTGGGCGGCATCGAGCTACGCGATGAACGGCTACGACCCGGGCGACGGCGTCGTGGACACGCACGACCTGCTGAAGGCGTTCCCGTCGATCACCAGACTGCGCGCCCGGCAGGTGATCATGAGCGGCCTGTCGATGGGCGGCGAGATCACAACGGCCGAGATTGAGGCGTACAAGGGCGACTTCGTCGGCGCGATGCCCTACTGCGGGGTGCTAGCGGGCAACAACCTGTTCAACTATTTCCTCGGCGCCAACGTCACTGCCGCGGCCCTCACCGGGACGACGATCAGCTATCCGACGACGCTGGCAGCCGGCCAGGCGTACGCGCCCGCGTACCAGGCCGCAGCGGAGTCCGAGTTGCCCGCCCTGGGGATTACGCCCAACCCGGCCACCGGCGGCCAGACGTTCAGCACCAACCTGACCAGTACCGGGACACTGTGGGCAGACACCGTGGAGCAGCTGTCCGGCGGTACCCGTCCCGGTTTCACCAGCGCTCTCGACTACTGGAACAGTTTCGGGTTCCCGCCGCTGACCCAGGTCCCGTTCCTGTTCGGCCTCTACCCCGGGACCAGCGGCGGCACCCTCGGCTTCGCGAACGGGAGCGTGGTGGGCAACGAGCACACGTTCTACACGTTCAGCGACCAGCCGCTGTTTGACCTTCCACAGGAGATCGCGCTCAACCGCGCCGTGCTGCGGGTACCGGTCACGGCGACCTCCTCGGCCGACGCCCTGTCGCCCGCGGAACTGCCGGCGATCCACGGCAACCCGGGAATCCCTGTGCTGTCGGTTCACGGTATCGGCGACCTGTTCGTTCCGTTCTCCATGGATCAGCAGTACGACGCCATGATGGTGGTGCACGGCCAGGGGCGCCTGTTCGTGGGCCGGGCCATCCGCGAAGTCACGCACTGCGGTTACACGACCAGCGAGCTGTCGTCGGCGTTCTCCGCCCTCGTCTCGTGGATCCACACCGGGAAGCGGCCCGCCGGCGACAACATCCTCGACCCGCGGGCGGTCTCATCGCCGCTGTTCGGCTGCCGGTTCACCGACCAGACCCCCGGTGCCCATCCGGAGTTCCAAGCCCCGGTCTCCTGCCCGGCGAGCAGCAAGAGCTAACCGCGGCTTCAGATCGTCTTCATCCAGCGGCGCCAGTCGTCCTGCCTGCTGTACCCGCTGGCCCGCCACAGGTTCTGGCCGAGATCATTGTCATCGAGCACCATCGCATCGGCCCGGCTTGCTCCGAGACACTTGAATCTATCTTCGGCGGCCCGCAGCAGCGCGGACGCGACACCCTTGCGTCGCCAGTCGGGCCGGACCGCGAGCCGGTACAGGTGGCAGCGCCAGCCATCCCATCCAGCGATGATCGAACCGATCAGCTCGCCGTCCTGCTCGGCGAGGATCAGCGCCTCCGGGTCGCGGCCAAGCAGGGTCGTCACGGCCTGGCGGGTGTCGGCCGGGCGGCCAGCGTTCCCAGCCGCCTCCTGCCACATCGAAAGGAGTCCGTCAACGTCGTCGATGGTCGCTGCGCGCAATACGAAAGACATCCGGCCATCATGGCAGGACTCTCCGGGTCGCCGAATATGGCAGCCTAGTCTCATGGCCGAGTCTGATCGCAAAGCCGACCTCCGCCGCTACCTGCGGGAAACACGCGGGTCGGTGCTGTGGAAACTCGAGGGTCTGTCCGAATATGACGTGCGCCGCCCGATGGTGCCGACGGGGACCAATCTCCTTGGCCTGGTCAAGCACCTGGCCGGCGTGGAGATCGGGTACTTCGGCGATACCTTCGGCCGGCCCTTCGCGGGCGAGCTTCCCTGGGATGAGTCGGACCCGAACTCCGACATGTTCGCGACGCCGGGTGAATCGCGCGAGTTCATCACGGGCCTGTACCGGCGGGCATGGGCGCATTCCGATGCCACCATCGAGGCACTCGATCTCGACGCCATCGGTCGCGTGCCGTGGTGGCCGGCCGACCGCAACGAGGTCACGCTCCACCATGTCCTTGTCCGGGTGATCGCCGAGACCGGCCAGCACGCCGGGCACGCGGACATCATCCGCGAGCTCATCGACGGGACGGCCGGGCTCACCGCTGACCGGCCCAACCTGCCCTCGGACGAAGCCGCCTGGTGGAGCGCCTACCGCCAGCGCGTCGAGGAAGCAGCGCGCGCAGCGGCCGGCCCAAGCAAGGCACCGCTCGACACTTAGCGCGGTTCTATCTCGCCGGGACGCCAGGTCTTGTCGAACCAGGCCTGGAGCGGTCCGTAGAGCCGCAAGATGGCGAACCAGGACTTGCCTGGCACGGTCTGCACCCAGTTCGACTGCCTGCCCTCAGGAGCGTCGGGCCCGAAGTACAGCGTGGTGCTGCCGTCGTCGTTGGCCCGCACCGTGCCGCCGATGCTCATCACGGAGGGGTAGGGGTTGTCGGTCTCGAGCAGCGAGCGGGTCTGCGTGTCGTACACGTCGACGGACCAGAAGTTCTGCGCCGGTATGTCCGGCGGAAACGTGAGCTGATAGGACAAGCCGCCGTCGAGCCAGTTGCCGTTGGCGTCCATCGCGGTGTAGGCGTACGCGGACCCGGTGCCCGGGGTGGCGGCGGCCATGGCCGGCGTGATGACCGTGGCGAAGTAGTGGAACTGGGCCCGGGCGTCGAGCAGCCGGGCGTGGTTGCGCAGGAACTCGTAGCTGCCGCCGACGAAGGCGTTGAGCCAGTTGCTGCCGGGATACCGGTAGGCGGCCGGGTCCCGTGGCTTGTAGGTGATGGCTCTGGCGGCCGCCGCGCCAAGCGGCGCCGCCTGCGACAGGATGCGGCGCATCCGCTTGTCCGGCGCGAACGGCTGGCCCTTGACGATGCCGATGGCGGCGCACTGACCGGCGCGTTCCGCGTCGAGCGCGTCGGCCGGCTCCTCCTGGATCAGCGTGTTGATCTCCTCGTAGAAGGAGAAGTCGTTGGCGTGCACCGTGTTCTGCTTCTTGCCCGCGATATTGAGGTAGCTCATCTTCGGCGGCGCGCCCGCCTGGGCCAGCGGGTAGACCCGGGTCTTGACGATGTCGTCCACGCCGCCGAGCGCCCGCACCACCAGCCAGTTGGTGTAGGTGCTGGTGCGGCAGGCGAAGTACCCGGCAGGCACGCCACCGTCGTAGCCGGGCGGCAGCAGCAGGTACTTGCCGCCGGCGCCGTTGTCCGGGCCGGCCAGCCCGAGGTCGGCGACGTAGCGGAACCAGAAGTCATCGAGGACGCACAGCGAGTTCGGCGGGTTCTCGATGACCGTGGGCCCGTCCGCCTTCAGGTCGAGGAACATCGAACCGTAGGTGGTCTCGGTGTTCGCGGTCAGGAAGAAGCTGCCGGAGTTCGCCCGGGGCGCGGTGTAGCCGAGCACCCTCGATCCGTCCATGCCGACGCTGCGAAACCCGGCGCGCATGGCGACAAGGGACGCGCCTGGGATGGTGTTGAGGTAGACCTCGATGCCGCGGATCAGGTCAAGCAGGTCGTAGATGGTGTCCACCGACTCCAGGCTCGGCACTCCGTCGAAGAAAGTCAGATCTCCGAACGGGGAGGTGATCACGTCTGGAACGGCGATGGATTCACGCACGCTGCCCGGTATTCGCGACATGCTGCTCCGCGTTCCTCCCATCTGCCTGATGCCAGGGACACCACTAGACGGAGGCTAAGTACTCGGCCCCGTCTCGGGATCATCCTCCCCGGGTGACAACCCGCAGGTATGGACCTGACGAGGCGGACCTGTCCGAGATCGTGGCCGAGAGCACGCTGCGGTGGCACGAGTGGGAGATCGCCGCCGCCCTGCGCGACATAACGGAGTTGCGGCGGTCCGCGCAACCGCGTGCACGCCCTTTCCTCCCGCAATGCCGCTCGCCGGGCTTTTGTCGGCTGTAACGTAGTCAAGCGATGTGACGTTTATGGATCTGTGATCAAAGTGCGCGGGGGACTTGAGCTACAGGGGAGGAAGGGGAGGACGTGAGACATCTCTACGGGACCGCCCTGGCTATCGTCTTGACCGCGGTTATGTTCTTCGCGGGCGCATGGGGTTACCACGAGCTGCTCAACCCGACGGCGCTACCGGGTCAGTCGAGTGCGCTGCCGGCCGGTGGCGGGTCCTTGCTGTCGAACAGCTCCGCACTGCTCGCCCTGGCGGCGGTGGTGGCCACCGGCCTGCTGGCCGGCCTGCTCGTCATCATCCGCCGGCTCTCGCCACTCGCCGTGGGACTTCCCGGCCTGCTGCTTCTCGCCTGGACCGGCCTCTACCTGGTCAGCGTCCAGCGCGCGGTTGACCTGATACCGCTGCGCACCCAGGCGTTCGGCGCGGGCTGGCAGGCACTGCTCTGCAACGGCCTGCTGACTGCCGCCGGAGTCGTCATGGTGCTGCCGATGTGCATCCCGTCCCGCTGGCGCGCGCCCCGGCACGGCGACGGCACCGAGCCGGAGTCGTCCGCCGACGATTACCTTGCTGCCGTCAAGACGGACGCACCGCCGTTGCGGCGGCGGCGCAGCGAGCCGGAGCTCGTCGGCACGGTCCTGCCCCGCAACACCACCGGCATCCCGCTCCCGGCCGAGGATGCCTTCGTCCCGACCGGCGCGACCAGCCCGGTGGATACCACCCGGATCACCGGCGCGTCGCGGGTGCTGCGCAACACCGGGTCGTTCCGTGCCGTGCCCAACCCGTACGCACCGAACCGGCCGCCGGACCCGATGGGGCCCGGCGGCCGGTAAGGCGGGAAGGAACTCAGCCGAGCTCGGCGCGCAGCTGTGCGGCCGCGGCGGTCATGGCGGCCATCTTGCCGTCCGCGGTCGCCCGCGGTATGTACTTCATCCCGCAGTCCGTCGCGATCACGATCTTCGACGCCGGCACGTAGGGCAGCGCTCGCCGCACGCGCTCCGCGACGATCTCTGGCGTTTCCACGGCGGGGTCGGACAGGTCGATCACGCCGAGAATGATCGTCTTGCCCTCGAGCGAGCTGAGCACGGAGCAGTCGAGGCCGGACTGCGCCGTCTCAATGGAGATCTGCTCGACGTCGCACGCCGCGAGCTCGGGCAGGAAGGAGTACCCGGCCGGGCGCTCGTGAATGATCGCCGCGTAGCCGAAGCAGAGGTGCAGCGCGGTGGTGCCGAGCCCGGTCACCCCGTCGAGCGCGCGGTTGATCACCTTTACCCCGTACTGCGCGGCCTCGCCGGCCCGGGCCTGCAGGTACGGCTCGTCCAGCTGCACGATGTCGGCGCCCGCCGCGAACAGGTCCCTGATCTCCTCGTTCACCGCCTCCGCGTAGCCGAACGCGAGTGCTTCCCGCGACCCGTAGTAGTCGTCCTGCGCCTGCTGCGACATGGTGAACGGGCCGGGCACGGTGATCTTGATGGTCCGCGACGTGTGCTCCCGCAGGAACTTCACGTCGGCGACCTCAACCGGATGCCTGCGGCGGATCGGTCCGGTCACGCGTGGCACCGGGTTCGGGTGCCCGCTGCGGTCGAGGGCGGTGCCCGGATTGTCGATGTCCACCCCGTCGAGGGCGGTCGCGAACCGGTTGGAGTAGCTCTCCCTGCGGATCTCGCCGTCGGTGATGATGTCGAGTCCGGCGTCCTCCTGGGCGCGGATGGCTAGCAGGGTGGCATCGTCCTGCGCCTCGGCGAGGAACTCGGGCTCGATGCGCCAGAGCTCGCGAGCCCTGACCCGCGGTGGGAAGCGACCGGCGAGACGGCCCCTGTCGATGAGCCAGTCAGGCTGTGGATAGCTTCCAACCAGTGACGTGGGGAGCAGCATGACATGCAGGTTACGCCGGAAGATCACCGAGCGGAAGCAGCCGTCAGGTGCCCGGCAGGATGTTGACCGCGCGCGATACGACGAGGGCGACAGTCACGATCGAGATGACCGACTGCACTGTCATCGCCACCTTCGCCCATCGCGACATGGGCATCACGTCGGTCGGGCTGAACGCCGAGGCGTTGGTGAACGCCAGGTAGAAGTAGTCGAGGAAGGCCGGTTCCCAGTCCGGCGGCACCATCTCCGGCGGGCTGGTCATCTGCGGGAACTGGAAGTCCGGGTACCTGCCCTTCAGGTTGAGCGCACGGGCGACCGGGCCGCCGCGGTCGAACTCCCAGTACCACAGGCCGAACACGACGACATTGGTCAGCCAGATGGAGCCGCCGGTGATGAGCAGCTGGCCTGGGCTGCCGCCCATGTCGCCCCTGGTGATGTCGACGGCCAGCTTGGCCACCGACCAGATGTTGGCGAAGGTTAGCAGCGCCGCCAGGAACAGGCTCAGCGTCCGCAGCATCGTCGACTGCCTGTCGATCCGGTGCGGGTTGGCGGCAACGAGCGCGATGAGCAGCGCGCCCTGCACCGCGGGCAGGATCCACGTTGGCCTGAGAAGCACCAGCCGGCCCGGCACCGCCACCTGGAGCGCGATGGCCGCCGCCACAGTGATCGTGACGGGCCAGCGAATCTCGCCCTGGGTCACCCGTCGCCACGCGGGCGCGATGGAGCGCGGGTGGAGCGCGCCGGGGTGCTCGTGCAGCCACCCGCCCGCGTGCACGCCCTGTGCCTCGAGACGCTGCGCCACCATCTGGTGCAGCTCGTCGATCCTCGTGTGCAGCGTCCGGATGCTGTCGATGACCTCGGGTGCCGCCGGATCGCCCGGTGGCACGTGAGGCGCCTGCGGTGGGTCGTTTTCGCTCATGCCAGGCACATCACTCAGTTTCGCCGACCAGTCAAGCCGGCCGTTCGGAAGGCATGTCCTAAAAAGTACGGGCCGGTCCAGTTCAAAGGCCTGTGGAGTTATGCCTCGCAGGCGGGATGACCAAGCATGCATGGGACTTTTTAGACATGCCTTTAATGCGGAATGCCGGAGATCGCGTCGCCGACACGGCCGAGTGCCTCGCCGAGCCTGACCCGCGTGTCGCTCGCCTGATCGCCGGGTGCGGCCGACTCGAGCCGGTCGGCCAGCCGGTACAGGGTGTAGAGCCCGTGCACGCCCGTCCAGCGCGCGGGCTCCGGCTCCCATGCCCTGCTCCGGTGCCCAACCCAGGGCAGCTCGGTCAGCGGCGACTTCTCCCCGGTCACCAGGTCGGCGAGAGTGCGGCCCGCGAGGTTGGAAGCTGCGACCCCAACCCCGGTGTAACCGCCCGCCCAGCCGAGTCCCGACGCCGGGTTGTAGGTCACCGACGCGCACCAGTCGCGCGGCACGCCGAGCACGCCGCACCACGCGTGGTCGATCCGTGCGCTCGCCGCCGCGGGGAACATCCGCCGCAGCACCTTGGTCAGCGCGGCCACGGTCGACGGGTCGGTCTCACCGAGATGATCGGTCGCGGAGGCAAACCGGTACGGGACGCCGCGCCCGCCGAGCGCGATCCTGCCGTCCGCGGTCCGCTGCGCGTACATGTACGCGTGCGCCTGGTCGCCAAGCGTCTCGTAGCCGCGCCAGCCGATCTCCTGCCAGGCCGCGTCACCGAGCGGCTCGGTAACCACCATGTGGCTGTTCATCGGCAGCAGTGCCCGCCGCAGCCCGGGCAGCGCGGCCGTGTACCCCTCGGTGCAGCGCAGCACCGAGCGGGCGCGGACGTCGCCGAACCTGGTCCTCGCGACCGCCCCGGCCGCGACACCCGAGGACGCGTCGGCGGGATCGATTCGCGTCACCGGCGTCGCCTCGTAGATCTGCACGCCGCGGCGCTCCGCCGCCGCGGCGATGCCCGCCACGAGCTTGGCCGGCTGGACCCGCGCGCTCGCTGGAGCGTAGAGACCGCCGAGTGCGCCTGCGACGTTGATACGTTCCCTAGTCTCCTCGCCGGACAGGAACTGGTACACGTCCTCGCCGTCGCCCCACTCCCTGATCCCGGCTAGGCCGGCGCGCAGCCGGGCGAGCTGGGACGGGGTGGTCGCGACGGAAAGCGTGCCGCCCTTGAAGAAGTCGCAGTCGATGGACTCGGTCTCGCACACCCGGCCGACCTCGTCCACGGTCGATCGCAGTGCGGCTTCGAATGCCCGCACCCCGGCGGCACCGCTCGCGGCCTTCGCGAACCGCTCCCGCGAGCCGGGCATTTCCGACGTCACCCAGCCGCCGTTCCGTCCCGATGCCCCATAGCCCGCGAACACGGCCTCGAGGACCACGATCGTCCAGTCAGGCCGCAGCCCGGCCAGGTAGTACGCGGTCCAAAGGCCGGTGTAACCGCCGCCGACGATGCACACGTCCGCGTCGAGCGGGCCGGGGAGCGAGGGGCGCCGGGCCGGGAAACCGCCGCGGGCCTGCCACCAGTAAGACACTTCGCCGTTGCGCATGAGGGCGACGGTACCCGATGACTTGGTGATCACCGGGAATCAGGTGGCACTCATGAGCGAGCTTGCGAGCGAATCGGTAAGCACAGTGCGTCCGCGAATGCGGACTCCGAGCGCCAGCGAGGCGGCCTCATGAGCGGGTACTTTACGAGTTATGCGACTTGGGGTTCTCGACGTCGGCTCGAATACCGTGCACATGCTGGTCGTCGATGCCCATCCGGGTGCGCGTCCGCTCCCGGCCTTCTCCCGCCGGTTCGACCTGTCTCTCGCCGCCCATCTGGACCGGAGCGGCAACCTGTCGCGGGTCGGCGAGGCGCAGCTGACCGATGTGGTCGAGGAGGCGCTGCGGATCGCGGAGGACAAGGGCGTGGAGGATTTCATCGCCTTCGCGACCTCCGCGGTCAGGGACGCGGGCAACAGCGACGAGGTGCTCGCGCGCATCGAGGGCAGCACCGGAGCCCGCATCCGGGTCCTGTCGGGAGAGAACGAGGCGCGGCTCACCTTCCTCGCCGCGCGACGCTGGTACGGCTGGTCGTCGGGGCGGCTGCTCGTCGTCGACATCGGCGGTGGCTCGCTCGAGATCGCCACGGGACCTGACGAGGAGGCCGAGGGCGTGATGTCGCTGCCGCTCGGCGCCGGACGGCTGACCAGGGAATGGTTCGCCGCCGACCGACCGACTCCGGACGAGGTGCGCGCGCTGCGCAAGCACGTGCGGGCGGAGATCGCGCGTGCCGCGGGCGGGCTGCGCCGCGGCGGGGCCGCCGATCACGCCGTAGGCACGTCGAAGACCTTCAGGCAGCTGGCCAGGATCGCCGGGGCCGCGCCGTCGAGCGAGGGCTTCTTCGCGAAGCGGTACCTCCTGCACAGCGACGTGAAGCTGTGGGCGAAGCGGCTGTCCGAGCTGGACAGCTCGGAACGCGCCAGGATTCCTGGCGTATCCGAGGGACGAGCCGCCCAGATGCCCGCCGGCGCGATCGTGGCGGACGCCGTCATGGACCTGATGGGGATCACCCAGCTGGAGATCTGCCCATGGGCGCTGCGCGAGGGCGTCATACTCAAGCGCCTGGACACCCTCGCCGACCCCGCCACGCGTCCCTAAGACCATCATCCCGAACGGGTTCGTGACTCCGCCGATCACCCGCGACGGGAACGGCTACTGACGCAAGCTCTTGTCCGCGCGTTAGCGCGGACATCGGGGGGTACGGGGGGTCGTCCCCCGGAAGATATTCGTTTGCTGGGCACCCGATACGATGGCGTTTTCTGCCATCGGGCGCCCAGCAAACGATGATCACTGCAAGAGGCGGAGGCCCTCGGTTGGGGGCTCGTCCGGGTCGACGAAGCCGTTGCCGCGGCCCATCTCGCTACCGAACGGGTCGCCGAGTCCGCTCACCGGGTTGCCCGAGGGCATCGGCATCGGCTGACGGGGCGCCATGTCCTGCGGCCCCGCGCCCATCCGGGCCGGACCGTGTCCGCTGCCCATGGGCGGCGGCGGGGTCGGGCCTGGGCGGCCCATCGGGGCCCCGTCGATCGGGTCGGTGTCGGGGACGGGCGGGCCGAGCCGGCTCGTCAGCCCGGGCCGGCCGGGAACTGGCGGCCGGACGTCCTCGCCGCGCGGCGGTGCGACCGAGCCGTTCGCGACCGTCTCCGGTGGGGGCGGTGCCATATGGGCGAGGTCGGAGTCGTCCTGCGGGCCGTCCTCCTCTGGCGCGGCGGCAGCCTCGGCGGCCTCCGCGAGGCCGACCGCCTTGCTGACCGACTGGTTGACCTCTTCCTCGAGCGACATCCGCGCGGCCTCAGCGGCCACCAGGCCCTGCACGCCGTCCAGGATGTCGGTCAGCCGCCGCACCGTTTCCGCGTGCCTGGTGCTGAGCAGGTTGAGCCTGCGCTCGGCGCCGTCGTGGATCGCGGTCGCACGGGCCGTGGCCTCGTCGAGGAGCCTCTTGGCCTGAGCCTTGGCCTGGGCGACGGCGGCGTCCGACTTCCGCTGCGTGTCGCTGGTCAGCCGGTCGGCCTCGGTCCGCGCGGCGGTTCGGGTCTTGTCCGCGTCGTTGCGCGCGGCCGAGATGGTCCGCTCGGCCTGTTCCTGTGCCGCCGTCAGCATCCGTTCGGCCTGCTCCCGCGCCTCGGCGCGGACCCTTTCCGACTCCTGCTGCGCATCGGAGCGCTGCTTGGCGATGTCGTCGTCGGCCTTGTTCTTCTGGGCCTTCGCCTCGTCGTCCGCCAGCTTGAGGATCTGCGCGATCCGCTCGCTGACCTCCTCGTGCGCTGGCCTGCCGGAGAGCGCCTGCTGGCGCACGGTGGAGAGCTCGCGGCGCAGGTGCTCGGACTCGTCAAGGGTCCTGGCAAGCCGCTGCTCGAGTTCGCGGATCTCGTTGTTGCGGCGCGCTACGAAGTCGTCAACCTGGCGGCGGCTGTAGCCGCGCATCTGCATCTCGAACTCTTCGTGCAGCAGGTTGGGCAGGAGGTCACTGTTTTCATTCATGGCATCACGAGAATCTTGGGTCCTGTGAGGTCTGCGGGGACGTTGTCCGGAGTCTAACGGTGGCCGGGCCTGGTGGTGGGCTCGCCCGGATTATCGGGAGCGCCAGCAGGCGGCCGGGCGCATCGGGTGCGGCACCAGCGTGAAGCGTCGTGCAAGTTACCATCTGACTCTTCTCCCGGGAGGCCCCGCAACCGGAACGGTCGAGTATCCCGTTATATCCCGACTTGACTTGGTACGGAAGTAGAGAAAAGTGAGTTATGCGGCTGATGGAATTCTTGTGACTAAGCCGTGGTAGGCCATACCCAGTTCCGTACCACCCAATCGCGTGCCATTCCCGGCCCGGCTCGGCATTCCCGGGCCGGGAGGCAGATCCGCTGCTCAAGGGCCGTGGCGCCCGGGCAAGTCGTCACGTAAGCTGTAGTCAAGTGGTTACACTACGATATGCGGACATTAAGTGATCTTCCGCACTATAAAGGTACATATGGTGCCACGAGGGCTGTTGTCGTCATGGCGGCACCAGTTCTTAGATGTGACTGATGTCCGTTATCAGAACCTGAACATTTCCGCTGCTACAAGGCGGAATCGTTACCGTCAATCCGGGTAAAACGTACTCAAGGGTGGTCTGCGAATGGCCCCGATGGGTCATGCGGAGGAATGGTGTCGCGACGTAGCCTGAAGGGCGGGGCAGCGAGTTCCCGGTCAGCGCGCGGCGGTGCCGCGGCCAAGGAGGTGAGCACGATTCCCATGCAAGTCGATCTTCGTGTTCACGATGACGTAGCGCTTGGCGAGATCGAACTCTACGCCGAGGTGCTCACCGCGGTCGCCGCGAGCGACGGTCCGCTCTCCGAGCGGGAGCTCGACGAGGCGCTAGGTATCAGGCACCGCAGGGCCTCTTAGCCCGGGTGCTGGTACATCACGTCGGTTGACCAGCGGGTGAATCCGAGTCCCGCGTACATGCGGACGGCGGCGGTGTTGGATTCGTCCACGTAAAGAAGCACCGCATCAAGTCCGAGCCGTCGCAGGTGCGTTAGTCCGACGAGGGTCAGCGCCCTGCCAAGACCGCCGCCCTGCCGGCCGGGATCGACACCTACTACGTAGACCTCGCCGATCGGCGTGCCGCCTTCGCCGCCATTCGCGTGCACCTTCGTCCAGTGGAATCCGGCCAGTTCGCCGTCCCGCTCGGCGAGAAAGAAGCCGTCTGGATCGAACCACGGCTCTGCCTCGCGCAGGTCGATGTCCTGCCTGGTCCACGAGCCCTGCTCGGGATGGTGGGCGAATGCGCGCCCGTTGACCCCAAGCCATGCCTCCTCGTCCTGGCCGGGGCGGAAGGTGCGCACCGTCACCCCGGCTGGGAAGACCGGCTCGGGAAGCGCCGCGCCCGCCAGGCTCATCCGCATCTGATAAAGCGAGCGAATGCGCGCGAAACCCGCTGATTTCGCGAGCGCGGCGGCGGCAGGCAGGTCGCCGTGCGCCCAGATCCGGATGTCGCGTCCGTCATCGCCGCCAGTCAGCGCGCCGGCCAGGGCGGTCCCCAGGCCCTGGTTGCGGTGGCCGGGGTGGATGACGAGTTCACCGCTCCACTCTTCACCGGGCGAGTCTCCGCCGGCCTCGCCCTCGGCCTCGGCCAGGGCCAGCTGCGAGTAACCGCCGAGCGTGCCGCCGGCCAGCCTGAGCTGGAAGTCCCTGGTGCCGTCGGCGCTGGGGTGCCTGACATGGAGCAGGGCATCCTCTGACAGCGGCGCGAAGCCGTCGGCCGCGTGCGCGGCGCTGACCAGGGACAGCACCTCGGTGACCGAAGAGGGCGCGAGGCTGCCCTCCGTAATGGTGACCGGGGAGTCGATCACCGCTCCGCCGCGATCGCGGCATCGGACGCGAGCAGGTCGGCGCTTTCCCTGTCCTCGGGAGCGCCCTTCACCGGCACGAAGCGGTACCCAACGTTCCTGACCGTGCCGATCAGCGCCTCGTGCTCGGGACCGAGCTTGGCGCGCAGCCGCCGTACGTGTACGTCTACTGTCCTGGTGCCACCGAAGTAGTCGTATCCCCATACCTCCTGCAGGAGGTGCGCCCTGGTGAACACACGGCCAGGGTGCTGCGCAAGGAACTTGAGCAGCTCGAACTCCTTGAACGTGAGGTCGAGCACGCGGCCGCGCAGCCGCGCCGAGTAGGTCGCCTCGTCAATGGCCAGGTCCCCGGACCTGATCTCGTCCGGCGTGTCCGCGGCGGTGCGCAGGGCGCGGCGGCCGATGGCAAGCCTGAGCCTGGCCTCCACCTCGGCCGGGCCGGCCGTGTTCAAGATCACGTCGTCAGCGTTCCACTCCGCGCTGATCGCGGCAAGGCCGCCCTCGGTGACGATGGCGAGCATGGGGCAGTCAAGCCCCGTGGTGTGCAGCAGGCGGCAGATGCTCTTCGCGTGCGCGAGGTCGCGGCGTGCATCGACAAGGACGACGTCCGTCGGCGGGGCCTCGACAAGGGCGGAGGCGTCGGCCGGGAGGACGCGAACGGAGTGCAGCAGCAGGCCAAGCGCGGGCAGGACCTCCGACGAGGGCTCAAGGACGCTGGTCACCAACAGCAACTCGCTCAACCGATGCCACCTCCAGTCTTGCTGGCGCGATTAACGCCATCAGTACCCTGTATAAACAAAACGGGACCCGGGGGCAACAGCGCCCTAGGTCCCGTTGAAGTGAGGATATCGCACATGGTCAAGATCACCATCAGGTACTGGGCCGCTGCGAAGGAAGCCGCGGGGATGGCGGAGGAGTCCCTGGAGGCGGTAACCCTTCGCGATGCCCTCAACGCCGTTGTCGCGAGCAGGGCATCGGACAGCCGCCTGGCGGCCGTGCTGGCGAGATCGTCGTTCCTAGTCAACGCGGATCCAGTGGGTAAGGCGGACAAAGAATCGATCGTGCTCAGCGAGGGCGCGGTCATCGAGGTCCTGCCGCCGTTCGCCGGCGGATGACGGCCACACCCGACACTCGGAATACAAGGGGTAACTGATCAACTCGATGCGGTTGCTTCCTGGCGCTCCGGCCCGGTATATGGGTTGAGCGTGAGCAACGACCCCGGTCAGCCCTGGCAGCGAGATGTTTCGCCGCCGTTGAACCGGCCGCCCGATCCGGACGTTCTTCCTAATGTGCCGAGCACCGCACCCGCCAGCGGCCAACGCATGGCCGACGATGCCTTTGTCAGGGCGCTGTACGCCGAACATGGCGGCGCCCTGCTTCGGTACACCCTGCACCTGACCGGAGGTGACAGGCAGAAGGCGGAGGACCTCGTGCAAGAGACCATGGTGCGCGCCTGGCGGCATCCGGAGGCGCTTGCCGACCGGCCCGCGCGCCCCTGGCTGTTTGCCGTGGCTCGCAACCTCGCGGTGGACGCCTACCGGGCGCGCCAGTCCCGGCCACCAGAGACCGGGCAGGAAGCGTTCGACACGCTGCCCGCGCAAGACGACGCCGATCGCACGCTCGAGTCCTGGGCGGTCGCTGAGGCGCTGGCGTCTCTGCGCCCCGATCACCGGTCGGTCATCGTCGAGACCTACTACCGGGGCTGTTCTGTCGCCGAGGCGGCGGCAGCCCTGGGAATTCCGGCGGGGACCGTTAAGTCGCGAACGTATTACGCGCTGAAGGCGCTCAGGCTTGCTCTTCAGGAAAGGGGGCTTGCGCCATGACACATTCATCCGGAGGGGCGACGCCCCAGTTCCACCGATCCATGGACTGTGCGGAGACCAGGCTGTCGCTCGGTGTCTACGTGCTCGGCGCCATTGATCCGGCGGAGCGCGCGCTCGTCGACGCGCACCTGGCCACCTGCAGGGACTGCAGGGACGAGCTCGCCAGCCTGGCCGGCCTGCCTGCCCTGCTCGCCAGGGTGTCCCCGGCGGAGGCCTTCGCGCTCGCCGCCGACGAGTCGCCCCATGGCGGCGCCAACGGGGCCGGGCTGGCGAGGAACGCCGAGCCGCCCCGTGAGCTGCTCGCCACCGTGCTCGACCTGACGGCGGCGCGCCAGCGCCGGCGCCGGTGGTGGAGTGCTAGCCTCACCGTGGCGGCCGCGCTGATCATCGCGGTGGGCGTCTTCGGCGGGCTGCGTCTCGGCTTGAGCCCGGCGCAGAATGGGGGCGTGACGTCCGGGGCGGGCGGCACGTGGGAGACCGTGACAGGGCATTCGGCAGGGATGACCGCGACGGTCAAGTATCGGTCGGTGGGCTGGGGCACCCAGCTCGACACCGAGGTCACCGGCATCCCCATCGGCACCAACTGCCAGCTGTGGGTGGTCGACGCCGCCGGGCACCGGGTCCTGGCCGGCAGCTGGCTGACCGACTACGACGAGGGCACGGTCTGGTACCCCGCGTCCGCCGCGATGAACGCTAACGACGTGGAGAGCTTCCAGATCACCGTCGGCAAGAAGGGTGCCATCGCGGTCAAGGCCGACTAACTCGGTACGCATTCTGCGCAAGCTGGGAATAGTCGCCGGCCATCGCGGTGCTGCACTATGCGTGCTCGGTGGCCTGATAGCGGTAGTGGTTGTCCTTGTCGCGTCTTCCGCGGCTGGCTTCGCGCTGCGCCGGCGCCAGGGCCAGTTCCGCCAGGCCCCGTCGGCCGCGGGCGTGCTGACCGCCGCCGACCTGGGTGCGCCGCTCGGGCGGCAGGCGACCCTCGTCCAGTTCTCCACCGATTTCTGCACCTTCTGCGGGCCGACAAGGGAACTGCTCACCACGATGGCGGGCGAGCGCGACGGCGTGGCCTTCGTCGAGATCGACGCGGCCAACCGGATGGACCTCACCAAGCGGCTGCACGTTCTCTCCACGCCAACTGTTCTTGTGCTCGACGCCAGCGGCGGCATCGCGAGCCGTGCGTCGGGCCAGCCCCGCAAGGCTGATCTGCAGGGCGCCCTGGACCTGGTGCTGCGCGGCGGTGGACAGGCTTGAGTTCCCTACTAAATAAGCCGACAACGGGTGCCGTGCCATCCGGCCGGGTGACAGCGGTCCCATCGGTGAATACCATCTGGTACGTGTCCTACCGAACGCCACGATCATCCGCAGAGCGGACGGCGCCGCGCCGCGGGCCGGCCGTGTCCGCCGGAGGCGTGAGCGTGTTGGACATGCTGCTTACCAGGCGGCGAGCCGTCGACTACTGCCGGGTTGCGACCGCGATGTGTCCGCGCCCGGTGTCCGCCGCGCCTGTGTAGCAGTTGCTGCCCCAGGTAGGCGGAGAAAGGCTGGCCATCTCACCTGCGACTGGGAGCATGATCATGACCATCGACGCGCGAGGACCGCGTTTCGGCGCGGTAATCACCACCGTCGTGCTCGCCGTTGTCGTGGTCACGGCAGGTGTTTCGCATCCCGCCGCCGGGTGGCTGCTGTTCCTGCAGACCTTGGTGTTCGCCGTGGGAGCGCTTGCCGGGCTGCGCTACGCGCCCTACGGGTTCATCTTCCGTTCCCTGGTCCGGCCACGGCTCGGGCCACCGACAAAAACCGAGGCGGAAGCGCCACCGCGCTTCGCGCAAGGCGTGGGCATGGTGTTCGCCGCGATCGGCACCATAGGCTTCGCCGCTGGCGTGCCGGTGCTCGGGGTAGTCTTCGCCGCGTTCGCCCTGGCGGCCGCGTTTCTCAACGCGGCGTTCGACTTCTGCCTTGGTTGCCAGATGTACCTGTTCATTCAAAGAATCCGGCTAGCCCAGCGGGGCGGGCCGAACAAGGAGGTTTCTCAGCCATGAGCCGTTCCGACGTCCTAGTCGACGCCGACTGGGTCGAGGCCCAGATTGGCGCGCCTGGCACCGTCATCGTCGAGGTAGATGAGGACACGAGCGCGTACGACAAGGGGCACATCCCCAGCGCGATCAAGATCGACTGGAAGAAGGACCTACAGGACCCGGTCCGCCGCGACTTCGTCGACAAGGTCGGCTTCGAGGCCCTGCTCTCCGAGCGGGGCATCTCCAACGACGACACCGTGGTCCTCTACGGAGGCAACAACAACTGGTTCGCGGCCTACGCCTACTGGTACTTCAAGCTGTACGGGCACGACAAGGTGCTGCTGCTCGACGGCGGCCGCAAGAAGTGGGAGCTCGACTCCCGCGAGCTGAGCACCGACGTGCCGGCCAGGGACAAGACCAGCTACACCGCCTCCGAGCAGGACGCGGCGCTCCGCGCCAAGCGGGACGAGGTCATCGACGCGATCGGCAAGCGTAACCTCGTCGACGTCCGCTCGCCCGACGAGTTCGCCGGGCGGCTGCTCGCCCCGGCGCACCTGCCGCAGGAGCAGGCGCAGCGCGGCGGTCACATCCCCACCGCGAAGAACGTCCCGTGGTCCAAGGCCGCGAACGAGGACGGCACCTTCAAGTCCGACGACGACCTCACCGCCCTGTACCAGGACGAGGCCGGCGTCGACTTCGGCAAGGACACGATCGCGTACTGCAGGATCGGCGAGCGTTCGGCGCACACCTGGTTCGTGCTGCACGAGATCCTCGGCCAGCCGAACGTGAAGAACTACGACGGATCATGGACCGAATACGGCTCGCTGGTTGGCGTGCCGATCGAACTGGGTGAGGGCAAGTGAGCAACGACAGCTGCGGTGCACCGGCTGGTGGCGTGACCATCAGCAAGGACAAGTCGAGCAAGGAGGCGGTCATCGAGGGGCAGGTGCTCCGCGGTGGCGCCCCGGTGTCCCCGGGTTACGCCCGGCTGCTCGGCACCGGCGACGAGTTCGTGGCCGAGGTTCCGCTCGGCGAGGATGGCGGCTTCCGCTTCTTCGCCGCGCCTGGCGAGTGGACGCTGCGCGTGCTCGCCCCCGGTCAGGTCCGCCTCGAGCAGGAGGTCACGGCGGACATCGGCCAGGTCACCAAGGTCGAATTCCTCGTCTGATATCACGAGCCGCCGTCAACCGCCCCAGGAGCTGCTCCTGGGGCGGTTCACTTTATGGTCGCGTTCTGGTCGGCTTTCCTTCGCCTGCCCTGCGTAGGCTTTAGCCCATGAGCGAGCACCGGCAAGAGTTCGACAACGAGCTTGAGGCGATCGAGAGCAAGGTCATCGAGCTGTTCGCGATGGTGGCCGAGGGACTGCCCACGGCCACCCAGGCGCTGCTGAACAGCGATAACGAGGGGTATGCGCTGCTGGCCGAGCGGGATCGCATCATCGACGCCCTCTACGTCGAGACCGAGGGCCTGGCCAACAGGGAGATCGTGCTCCAGGCCCCGGTTGCCTCCGACCTGCGGTTCCTGCTGTCGGTGCTCCGCATCGTGCCGGAGCTCGAGCGCTCGCACGACCTCGTGGTGCACATCGCGGCGAGCGCCAGCCACTTCCTCGGCGTCGACCTGTCGCCGCGCGCCAGGGGTCTCGTTCAGCGGATGAGCGACCTCGCCGCCGACATGTGGCGGAAGGCGGCCGACTCGTGGTACCAGCGGGATCGGACCGCGGCGGTGGCCATCGCCGAGCTCGACGAGGGCATGGACGAGCTGCACGCGAGCCTCATCGCCGAACTCGCCTCCGGCGGCACCGCCGTCCCCGTGGCGATGGAGATGGCCCTGGTCGCGCGGGACTACGAGCGGCTCGGCGCGCACGCCGTCAACATCGCGCGGCGCGTGGTCTACCTGGCCGGTTCCTTCCCGGACAGGCCGCAGGCATAACAGGAGGAACGGGTGCGGCCTCGTGTAGGCCGCACCCGTTCCTCTTATCGCGTTTTGATCCCAGACCCGGGTGGCTACCCCATCCGGCCTGTCACGTAGGCCTGGGTGCGGCTGTCGTGCGGGTCCTCGAAGATCTGCTGGGTCGGGCCGTACTCCACCAGCACGCCGGTGCGGGTGTCGTTCTTGGAGTCGGTGAGCACCGAGAAGAACGCCGTCCGGTCGCTGACCCGGGTGGCCTGCTGCATGTTGTGGGTAACGATGACGATCGTGTAGTTCTTCTTGAGCTCGCGGATCAGGTCCTCGATGGCGAGCGTGGCGATCGGGTCGAGCGCCGAGGCGGGCTCGTCCATCAGCACCACGTCCGGCTCCACCGCGATCGTACGGGCGATGCACAGCCGCTGCGCCTGACCGCCGGACAGGGCGAGACCGGACTGCTTGAGCCGGTTCTTCACCTCGTCCCACAGCACCGCGGCGCGCAGCGAGCGCTCGACGATCTCGTCGAGCTTGGCCTTGTTCCGCTCGCCGTTGATCCGCGGACCGTACGCGACGTTGTCGTAGATGGACTTCGGGAACGGGTTCGGCTTCTGGAAGACCATGCCGATGCGCCGGCGGACCGCCGCCGGGGAGACTTCCTTGGCATACAGGTCCGCGCCCCGGTAGGTCATCTGGCCCTCGAGGCGCGCGCCGACCACCAGGTCGTTCATCCGGTTGAAGGCGCGGAGCACGGTCGACTTGCCGCTGCCGGACGAGCCGATGAACGCGGTGACCTCGTGCTCGTGGATCGGTAGCGAAACGTCGGTCACGGCCTTGAATGACCCGTAATAGATCGAGACGTTCTGCACGTCGAAGATGGTCGCCCGGGGCGTGTCGGTCGCCGGAGCCTGGACGGTGGTCTCAAGCTTCGGCATGTTCGTGGAAACCGTCTGAGCGACGACTTCTGGTTCAGGCTGTTCCATAACGATCCCTACCGAGTGTAACGGGTGAATCGGGCGGTGACTATGCGGGCGAGGAGCATCAGGATGAAGGCGATGACGATCAGCGTGAGCGCCGAGCCCCAGGCACGGTCCTGTGCGCCGATGAAGGGCTGCGTCGCGTTGTTGAAGATCTGCGTGGACAAAGCGGTGTTCGGGCCGCTGAACAGGTTCGTGTTGGTCGATTCGACGGTGAGGATGGTGAACAGCAGCGGGGCCGTCTCGCCGGCGGCGCGGGCGACGGCGAGCAGAGCGCCAGAGACGATCCCGCCAACCGCGGCGGGCAGCACGACCGTCAGCGTCACGCGGGCCTTGGTGGCCCCGAGAGCGTAGCTCGCCTCCCTGAGCTCATTCGGGACCAGCCGAAGCATCTCGTAAGAGGAACGGATCACTATGGGCAGCATCAGGCAGCCGAGGGCGAAGGCGCCCGCCAGGCCCGAATACCCGAAGTGCACCACCCAGATGGTGAAGATGAAGAGCCCCATGACGATAGACGGCACGCCCGTCATCACGTCGGAAAAGAAGGAGATGACCGGCGCTAGCAGGCGATTCCTGTCACCGTACTCACTGATGAAGACGGCGCCGAGCACACCAAGCGGTATGGCCATGAGGGCGGCGAAGCCAGTGGTAATCAGCGTGCCGACGACCGCCGCGCCCATGCCGCCGATCGTCACGGGCAGCACATTGGGCGGGATGGTGCTGTTGGTTAGGAACTGCCAACTGATCGCCGAAACGCCCTTCGAGATCACCGTGAACAGGACAAAGCCGAGCGGGATCACCATGGCGGCGAAGGCAACCCACATCACGACGAGCGAGATCTGGTTCTTGACGCGCCGCCATCCGCCCGCCTCGCGCAGGTCAATTGCCGGCTGCGTGGTGGCTGTCATCAGGCCCCCCTCATGCGCCGCGCGTTCCGCTCCACGACGGAGCGGGCGGTCAGGTTGACGATGATCGTGAGCAGGAACAGCAGGACACCAAGGCCGATCAGCGCAGAACGCTGAACGCCCGAGGCCTCGCCGAACTGGTTCGCGATGACGGCGGGCATGGAGTAGCCGGGGAAAAACAGGTGCGAGGTGACCGTTGCCGACGACCCGATCACGAGCGCGGCCGCGATCGTCTCCCCCATGGCCCGGCCGAGACCGAGCAGCATCGCCCCGACAACGCCCGTCTGGCTGTGCGGCCAGACCGCGCCTCGGATCATTTCCCAGCGAGTGGCGCCAAGCGCGTAGGCGCCCTCCTTGTCCGATGTCGGCACGGTAGCGATGACCTCACGGGAGAGCGACGTTACGATCGGCGTGATCATGATGGCCAGGATCAGGCCGGTGGTGAAAAACGACGCACCATCGACCCCCGGGCCACCGAACAGCGAGTCGAGTACCGGGATGCCGTTCACGGCTGAGGCGATCGAGGCGTAGATCGGCTGGAGCCATGGCGCCAGCACGATGATGCCCCACAAGCCCCAGACGACGGACGGGACCACGGCGAGCAGGTCAATCACGTAGACGATGGGTCGTGCCCAGCGGCTCGGCACGACCTCCGTCAGCAGCAGGGCGATGCCGACGCTGATCGGGAACGCGATTACGACCGCGATCACCGAGGTGATGACCGTGCCGTAGACGAAGGCCATCGGGCCGAACTTGTCATGCGCCGGATCCCAGTCGGCGGAGAAGATGCCTGACCAGCCCGCCGTGGTGAACCAGCTCACGGACTGCTGGCTCATGGTGACGGCGATGAGCACGAGGATTATCAGGACAAGCAGGCCGGCGGCGAGCGTAAGGATCTGGAAGGCGCGGTCCCCGAGCGGTCGGCGCGTCGACAGCCGGGAGGCGGACCCGGCCGGGGTGGCCGGATCCGCCTGCGCTGTGACGCTCACGCCGACAGCCCGATCATGGTCAGGTCTGGCTGCGTCATGGCGGTGGTCCTTATGAAGTGATCTGGCTTAGCTGCGCCACAGCCTTCGAGTCGATGCTAGACGGCATCGGCGCGTAGAAGATCTGCGTGAGGAGTTTCTGCCCGTCTCCGAGCAGGTAGCTAATGTAGGCCTTGAGCAGAGCCACATCGTTGGCGTTGGGCTGCTTCGCGTAGACGAGTACCCAGGACTGGGCGGTAATCGGGTAGGAGCTTGCGCCGGACGCCCAGACCGCGCTGAAGGTGAGGTCGGGGCTGACCACCGATCCGTCGCCCGCCGCGGACGCGCCGCTCACCGAAGGCGCGACGAAGGCGCCAGACTTGTTCTGCACCAAGGCGGCGGACAGGCCGGAAGCCTGCGCGGTGGCGAAGTCGTTGTACCCGATGGCGCCAGCGGTGGACTTGACGACCGATGCCACCCCCCCGTTCCCGTTGGCGGCGTGAGCGGTCGATGGCCACTTCACGGTTGAGGCGTTGCCGAGCGTCCACGTCGACCCCGCGCCGTCCTGAAGGAACGTCGCGAAGTTCTGCGTGGTGCCGGAGGAGTCCGAGCGGACCGCGGTGGTGATCGCCGTGGACGGGAGGTTAACACCGGGGTTGAGTGACTTGATGGCTGGATCGTTCCAGGTCTTGATCTGGCCCTGGAAGATCTCCGCGATGACCTTCGGCGTCAGCTTCAGGTTGCTTACACCCGAGAGGTTGTAGGTCACCGCGATCGGGCTGAACAGGATGGGGAAGTACAAGACCTTCTGCCCCTTGAAGTCCGCCGTCTCGGTGGCCGGGATCGGCGAGTCGGAGCCGGCGAAGTTGACCGTACCTGCGGCGAGGTTCGCCCGGCCGGTGCCTGAGCCGACGCCACTGTAGTTGACGGTGATCTTGGGGCTAATCGACTTGAACGCCGAGATGGCAGCCTGCTCGAAGGTGAGCTGGAGCGTCGAGCCACTGCCGTTGATCGTGCCGCTTGCGGAGGAGGCGCCCGACGTCGAGCCGCCGCCGGAGGTCGCCGTGGAAGTACCGGTGGCGCCCGGAGCTGACGAGCTAGACGAGGAGGAGCTTGACGAAGAGCAGGCGGCCAGGGCCAGTGCCGCGAGCACGGCACCCCCGGCCACCACGGCCTGCTTGCTGCCTCGGAGCTGCATAAGAGGGTTCTCCTTGTAATTGAAGCGCATCGCGCGCGATTCCAGTCTGATCGATCTGCGTGACCGCAAAAGGATGGCAACGCGTTCAGTGATAGGTGGCGTAAGTAGCATGCAGTGACATCGAGATGGACGTGAGGCGGACTCTAGGTTAACTTCTGGTGACTTGCCTCATCCGCTGGATTGCTGGCTCGTGTTCCCCTTGTCACTGTACGGAGTCATCTGCGTGCCATTTCCGTATATGTACGATCTCTATCTCTGTGCATTGATTGGGCCTTAACGGGCGAAATTCCCGGGTTGGCCTAGAGGTTAACATTGCAGGTAGTGCAGCCCTTGGCGGCCAGTGAAGTGCATGTGCACGCACATCATCGCATCCCCTCGGCGACGTGCCGTCGCGGGTTGACCGGGACGCGGTGCGGCGTGCGCGACTGTCGCGCTCAGGGTGCTCGACCGCACCGCCGACCTGAATATGATTTACCTACATGACATTTAGAAGATTACTTTCATTCCTCTTGTATTCAACTTAAGTTTACCTTCACTGAATATCAATTAGGCGGACGTGACAAGGCTATATCCATTCGTTTTGCCGACTGGAGGCGCGGACAAGCCATGGGGGAAGCAGAGCCAGCCAGGCGGTCCGGCGTGGCCGCCCTCGACCCGGCCAGCGGTGGCCGGCTGGCCGACGTTCCACAGGGCGGATGACTGCCGTTCCGGGGGGAAACGGCGGCGCGGCGGGTGCCCGTGGCCGTGGCGGTCATGTTCAGGCAAGCAGCACGGAGGTCGACGCGGCGGTGCCGCCGCAGCGGGCGGCAAGCGGCGTGCTCGCGGACCGGATGGCCGCCGCGCTCGTGCATCGCGAGCCGGGCTGGCAGCTGCCACGGCGCAGCGCGCTCGCCCGCAGGTACAACGTCAGCATGGCCGAGATCGACGTGGCTATCGGCGAACTCGCCCGCCGCTCGCTGATCCGCAGGCTGCCCGACGGGCAGCTGTACCGCGCCAGCCCAGCCGAGTACCTGATACCGCTCGAGGGCGTCGGGGGCCTCAGCACCAGGCTCGATCCGATGGGCGGCGAGATCGTCTGCACCGCGCGGCACGTGTCGCTGCGCGCCGCGCCGCAGGACGTCGCCTGGTCCCTCGCGGTCGCGGGGGAGGCTCCTGTCCGCATCGTCCGCTGCGCCTGGGCGGTGGGCGCCGAGCCCGTCGCCATCTCCGCGGCCTACATCCCCGGCGTCGCGGCCGATCACGTGACCGATGAGCCGAGCAGCTTCGAGGACACCCTGCGCGCCCCGCCGGGCAGCCTTTCCTCGATCGAGCGGGTGCACGCCCGTGCGGTCGACCTCGAGCTCACCCCGCCGCAGCCATCAGTCGCCCGCAGCCTGCGGCTGCTGCCCGGCCAGGCGGCGATCGCCGTGACCATCCGGTTCGATGACCAGGCCACCGGTGTCCCGGCCGGCCTGACGACGGTCACCATGAAGCCGCATCACTTCCGCGTGGTCATCCAGGCAGGCGATTCGCTCCCCCGCCCGCCTCACCTGCCGGACTGAGAGCGGATTTCGGAGACCGTTCGGACAGAGGCGGCGGCGCGCAAAGCCTGTCGCGCGCAAGGCGGCCGGCCGAACGGCGGCGCTACTCTGCGGCCGGCCGAAGGGACAACCCGTCGGGTATCGACACAGATCGTAATTATTTGGCAACATAGAGTTATGACATTAGGAACAGTGCCCGAGACGGGGGCGTTGCCGCGGCGTGGTCGTCGGCTGATTCCGGCCGGCGTTCCCCGGCGTGGCGAGGTTCTCGCGGTGTTCGCCGTGACGATCGTGGTCGGGCACCTCGTGTTCGCTCCGGTGACGCTGGTCGTTGCGACTGTGCTCGCGGCGGCCGGCAAGGCGAGCCGGTGGCGGCTGTGGTGGCTGCTGCTCCCCGCGGGCGTGGGCCTTGCCTGGCTGCTCGCGCGTGGACCTGGCAGCGCGCTGGCCGGCTTCACCGCGTGGCCGTCGGGCATCCTCGGCTCGCTGCACGGGCAGCTGGCCGGGCATCCTGCTGCCTACCAGGAGCATCCGCCGGCGGGGCTCCGCCTTGCCTGGCACTCGCTGCCCGCGCAACTCCCCATCGCGCTCATCTGCGGCGCGGCCGAGGCCGCCGTGCTCGGCTGGCTCGTCTGGCTACAAACCGACGAATGGGCGGTACCCGCGCCGCGTCCCGGCGTGCTCGCCGCGGTGCGGGGCCGGGTCGCCGCTGCCACGATCCGGGCGGGCGTGGTGCTCACCAGGGACGGCTGCGCCCTCGGCGTCGTGCCGGCCACCGGTGCCGTCGCGGAGCTGAGCTGGGATGAGATGTCCGGCGGGCTACTCATTACCAGCGACGATTCCCGGAATGTCACGCTGGCCAGCCTCCAGGTGGTGCACGCCGCACTGCGCCGCCGCAAAGCGCTGATCGTCATCGACCTCAGCGACGCGGCCGACCCCAACGACACGGCAGGCCTGGTCCGTGCGCTCACGGCCGCCTGCCTGGCGACCGGCACGCCGCTGCAAACGGACGGTTCCACCACCGGTCTCGTGGCGAGCGCGGACGGCGCCGGGGCCGGTTTCGAGGAGATGACCGGGAGAGGAGCGCAGGCGGCGGGTGGACGGGGCGGCGCGAGCGCCAGCCGGCTGTGGGGCCGAGCGCGCGAGGACCCACCCGGTAGCCCCCGCGCGGTCCGCGCCCCCGTCGACCTGCACCAGGTGATCCTGGAGCGTTCGGCCGCCCGGCTGCCCGCGGACTCACCCGAGGAGGCGGCCCGCGCCAGCGCCGATCTGGCGGCACTCGCACAGCACCTGCGGGCGATCGGCGTCGACGGCGATGGCCTGGTCTGGATTCCTCGCGGTGAACTGATGTCCGCGGAAGACATGGCCACCCTGCTGCGCGACGCGCCAGCCGCGGGCCTCTCGGTGCTGCTCGGCGCCACGTCGCCCGCCGCCGCGGCGGATCTCGCAGGCCTGGTCGGTGCCACGCTCGCCCTGCGCGTCACCGACCCGGCCCTTGCGTCGCGCCTCGCGGAGCTGACCGGTACCCGGATGGTGCCCGCGTCGGCCGCCGCGGCACTCGCTGGCATGGCCGGAGCGCCAGCGGGCTCGTGGTCGCCACCAGGCATGCCCACGATGCCCGCCTTCCCCGCGCCGCCCGCTACGGCCATGCCGCGCGCTACGGCCATGCCGCCCGCTACCGCCATGCCTGCAGCAGCTTCCGCGCAGGCAGCCGGCACAGCGCTTCCCGGCGTGCCTGCGATGCCGGGGACAGACCTCATGCGCTGCCCCGTTATCCCGCCGCGGACGCTGCGCGCACTGCGGCGCGGTGAGTTCGTCCTCGCGGTGAATGTGCCGCACAGGCGCCTGATCGCGCTCGGCCGGTTCATTCCCGCGCGCCTCCCACGCCGGGCGGAGCCGCCGCACCGAGACAAGTCGCCATACCGGGAGGCGCCGCCGAGCTGGACAGCGCCGGAGGTGGCCGGGTCATGACGGATCCACTCTACCTCGGCTGGCAGTACGCCACCCCGCACGCCGACCCTGGGCCGCCGCCGCGCCCGCCCACGCCGCCGACGCCTCTCGGTCCGGTCAGCCTGGCCGGCGACGGCTGGCTCGCGGCTCAGCGCCGGGAGGAGAAGCTGATCAGCCGACCGCAACGGATCGCCATCATGGTGGCGACGCTTGCCGCGTTCGCGCTCGTGGCCTGCACGGCGGCCGGCTGGGTGACCATCGTCATCGCGGTGCCCGCCATGGCGGCCTGCCTGATCATCGCGGGACGCTGCTGCCTCGCCCTCTGGCGGGGTCAGAGGGTGCTGTGCGGGCGCATCGACGCGGAGCGGTACCGGACGGAGCTGCTCAGCGCGGACCGCGAGCGCCGCGTCGCCGCGGCGCGGGCGGACCACGCGCGGCGGGTCAGCCAGTGGCAGGAACAGCGGTCGGCGTTCACCCGGCAGAAGCGCTGGTACGCCGTGCCTGTGCCGGACGGGATCGACCGGGTGGACGTCGCGGGCGGCACGCTGGCCGGCTGGTCGGCGATGCTGACTATGGCCGCCTCCTACCGGCTCGCCTCCGGGGGCGAGGTGACCGTCATCGACCTGTCTGGCGGCGCGGTCGCGGCCGACCTGGCCGGCCTGTACGCGGGCGCCGCGGCCAGCACCGCGGAAAGCACCGCGGCCAGCACTGGGGTCGGCACCCCGGCAGCGGGCGGGCTGCCGGCCGTCTGGGTGCTGCCGCAGGACCTGCCGCGGCTCGACATCGCTGCGGCGCTGCCCGCACAGGAACTCGCCGGGGTGCTCGCGCTTTCCGCCAGTGTCGCCGAGGAACGGAGATCGGCAAGGGACCTGGCCATCGACACGGCGATCCTCGATCGCGTCATCGGCGTGCTCGACCCGGCAGCGGGCGCCGTCGGGGTGCGCCGGGTGACGGCGGCGCTGCGCGCGCTTGCCGAGGTCGGCGACCCGCGTGCCGATCTGGCGACCGGACTGCTCACCGAGCGCGAGGCAGGGGAACTCGGCGCGCTGTTCGGCCGGGCGGCCACCGACCGCGTGGTGCTCGAGCGGGCACTCGCGATGGAGGCGCAGCTGCGCGTGCTCGACCGCGTCGGCACCGACCCGGTCCGCCTGCCACGGTCCAGGCTGCGCGTCGTCGCGCTCGACCGCCGTGCCAGCCCGCAGGCCGCGACGGCGATCAGCGGCTTCGCGGTGACCGCGCTCACCCGGCTGATCGGCCAGGAGCAGGCGCCGCCCGGCCCGGTCTCCTGGCAGCACACCGTGTTCCTGCTCGGCGCCGAACGGCTACGCGACGACGTGCTCGACCGGCTCGCCGATGCCTGCGAGGCCGGACGGCGCGGACTCGTGCTCGCCTACCGATCGCTGCCGCCGCACGTCAGGCAGCGGCTCGGCCGCGGCAACGCGGCCACCGCCTTCATGCGGCTCGGCAACGCGGACGAGGCGAAGGCGGCGAGCGAGCAGATCGGCACGTCGCACCGGTTCCTCCTGTCCCAGCTGACGGAGACCGTCGGCACCTCGGTCACCGACAGCCTCGGCGGTTCGTACACCAGCACCGTCGGCGACTCCGCCTCGGCCGCCGCCTCCGCCTCGGACAGCGAGTCCCGGTCGACGGGCACGGGGCGGAGCCGCTCCGCCGCGCCGGGCGCCCTGCCGCTGCCAGGCGCCGCGTCACGCTCCACGCAGGCGGGCACGTCGTGGAGCACCTCCGCGTCCGCCTCGCTCACCGCCGGGATCAGCACGAGCACCGCGTGGGGCGTTTCCACCTCGCGGGCGACAGGGGACAGCGAGTCGCTTGCCAGGTCGCTGCAGCGGTCGCGCGAGCTGGTGGTCGAGCCGTCCGAGCTGCAGCGCCTGCCGGCCACCGCGATGATCATCAGCTACGGTGACGCCGCGGCACGCCGGGTGCTGCTCGCCGACGCCAACCCGGCCATCGGCTCGCTGGCCGTCGCCACGCTCGCCCCCCTCGCCGGCGACATGATGCTCGCCGGCAACCACGGGCTCGCCGCTGACCTCGCGCTCGGCTCGGCGCGCGGACAAGTTAACGCGCCCGTCACGTTGCCGGCGGCTCGTCGGGGCCCGCCGCCGCCCGGCGAACGGATAGCATCAGCGCACGATGGATGACAACACCCAGCACCGCACCAGATTGCCGATGCGGGCCAGGCTCGCCACCACGGTCGGCGGCGCGGCGGCCACCGTATCCCGCCTCGCCGGCAAGGGTGACGGCTCGGTCATCGGCGGCATCATCGGCCTGCGCCTGGCACCTGACCTGCTGTCGCAGCTTGCCACCGGGCGCCAGGTCGTCCTCGTCACGGGCACCAACGGCAAGACCACGACCACGAAGCTGATCACCGCCGCGCTCGCACCGCTCGGCAGCAAGATCGCCTCCAACATCTACGGCGCCAACATGGAGGCCGGGCTGACGTCCGCGCTCAGCCGCGCGCCCGACGCGCCGGTCGCGGTGCTCGAGACGGACGAGAAGTACATTCCCGCGATGGTCAAGGCGACGCGGCCCAAGGTAGTCGTCCTGCTTAACCTGAGCCGGGACCAGATGGACCGCGCGGCCGAGATCTGGCTGCTGGCGCGCCGCTGGCGGGACGCGCTCGCCGCCGCGCCCGACTGCCGGGTGGTGGCCAACGCCGACGACCCGCTCGTCGCCTGGGCGGCGAGCGCCGCGGGCAAGGTCACCTGGGTCGCCGCGGGCCAGCGCTGGCGTGAAGACTCCTGGTGCTGCCCCAACTGCGGCGCTCACCTGCAGCGCGAGGGCGACGACTGGTCTTGCCGCGAATGTGGCGGCCGCCGCCCGCCGGTGAGCTGGATGCTCTACGGCGACGAGGTCATCGATCCGTCTGGCAGGGCCACCCAGCTCGGCCTTGCACTGCCAGGCCGGGCGAACCGGTCAAACGCCGTCATCGCGCTCGCTGTTGCCGAGGCGTTCGGCGTGCATCTCAGCCACGCGCTCGCCGAATTGCGCAAGGTCACCTCGGTCGCCGGCCGGTACACGCAGGTCAACCGCCGTGGCTGCGACATCAGGCTGCTGCTCGCCAAGAACCCGGCGGGCTGGCTCGAGGCGCTCGACGTCATGGTGCCGCCGCCCGTCCCCGTGCTGCTCGCGGTCAACGCGCAAGGACCCGACGGCAAGGACACTTCCTGGCTGTGGGACGTGGACTTCCGCAGGCTCCGCGGCAGGCCCATCCTGGTCGGCGGCGAACGCAGGCTTGACCTCGCCGTCCGGCTCGAGGCCGACGAGGTGGCATTCCGGCTGGTGAACGACATCGACGAGGCGGTCGACGCGGCCCTGGCAGTGGGCGCCGCCGCGGCCGGGCCAGGCGGGACGGCGCCGAGCCTCGAGGTGCTCGCCAACTACACCGCGTTCCAGCAGTACCGGGTCGCTCTTGGGAGGGTCCAATGAGGTCACTTCGGCTGGTCTGGGTCTACCCGGACCTGCTCAGCACCTATGGCGACCGCGGCAACGTGCTGGTGCTCGAGCGGCGCGCGCGGCTGCGCGGCCTGCCCGTCGAGATCGTCGAGGTCAACTCCGACCAGCGGGTGCCGCGCGACGGCGACATCTACCTGATGGGCGGCGGCGAGGACCTGCCGCAGACCCTGGCGACGCGGCGGCTGCTGGCGGACGGCGGGCTGCACGAGGCGGCAGGTGGCGGCGCGGTGGTGTTCGCGGTCTGCGCTGGCTACCAGATGCTCGGCACCGAGTTCGGCGGTGTGGAGGGCGCACCGGTGCAGGGACTCGGGCTGCTCGACATGCGCAGCGGCCGCGGCGAGGTGCGCGCCGTCGGCGAGATCGTCGCCGACGTCGATCCCGGACTCAACGTGGGACGGTTGACCGGGTTCGAGAACCACCAGGGCGTCACCAGGCTCGGCCCCAATGTCCGGCCGCTAGCCCGCACTGAGCTCGGTACGGGCAACGGCGACGGGACGGAGGGCGCCTACCTGGGCCGCGTGCTTGGCACGTACCTGCACGGCCCCGCGCTCGTGCGCAATCCCGGCCTCGCGGACCTGCTGCTCTACTGGGCCGCCGGCCCGCTGCCGCAGATTCCGCCGCAGGCCGAGGAACTGGCGAACGCGCTGCGCGCCGAGCGCCTTGGCGCGGTGCTGCCCCGCTGAACACGCGGGCGGCCGGGCAAAGCGCTCAGTAGACCAGCGCCTGGGCGTAGTCGGCGGTCACCTCGGACACGAAGGTCGCGGCGCCGGCGATCCTGACCCCCGCGATTACGTCCTGCGGGCCGATCTCCCTGCGGGCGGCGCACTGGGTGCAGATCGTCACCGTGCCGAGGGCGAGCACCGAGGCGAGCAGGTCGGCGAGCGGCGCCGCATGCGGCAGCGAGAAGTCGTCCGCCCTGCCCGGCAGCCCGAACCACGCCGCCTCGCCGGTCAGCCACAGCGAGACGGGGACCCCGCTCGCGACGGCCGTCGCGGCCACCGTGAAGGCCTGATTGCACCGTTCGGGCTCATCCTTACCCGCCGTGACCTTGATTACGAGCTTCCGCGCCACGACTAAGAACGATAGCCGCTCCTAGAGCGCGCTGCGGCGAGCGGAGCGGGCAGAACTGTTAGGCTCCCGTGCCATGCACGGGATGCTGAGCGCGGCGATCATCATTCTCGCCTACGCTTTGGTCGCCATCGCCGCCGGGTACACGGCGGTCAAGGTGATCAGGGGAGGCCCGCATGACGGATGACGGCGCGCAACGGGGCGATGAGACCCAGGCGGAGATCACGTCGTTGCCGCCGGAGCATCCCGCGATCGCGCCGCTCAGCTTCCTGCTCGGCCGCTGGAGGGGGACCGGCAAGGGCGACTACCCCACAATCAAGAGCTTCGACTTCCTGCAGGAGGTCACGTTCTCCCACATCGGCAAGCCCTACCTGATCTACACCAGCCGGAGCTGGCGGCTGGCCACGGACGACGATGGCGAGCTCAAGCGGGACGAGGCCGGTGAGCTGATCCGGGTCGAGCCGCTCGCGGTGGAGGCGGGCTTCTGGCGTCCGCAGCCCGAGGGCAAGGTGGAGGTGCTGCTCAGCCACCCCACCGGGATCACCGAGATCTACGCGGGCGAGTTCCGCAGCATGACGAGCATCGAGCTGGTCACCGACGCGGTGGCCCGGACCGCGACAGCCAAGCCGTACACGGCGGGCAAGCGCCTCTACGGCCTGGTGCCAAGCCAGGTCAGGGAGGGCGAGAAGGACCTGGCGTACGCCTTCGACATGGCGGCCATGGGCCAGCCGCTGACCCCGCACCTGTGGGCCGTGCTGCAGTGGGACTGGATCGAATAGGCGCCGCTGAGCTGCAGCACAGGGGAAATTAAAGAACCCCGGGCGACTCCGCGCGTAGGCGGGACCGACTGGACAAGGCCGGTCAACCCGGGGATCCGGTGGAAGCCCTAATTTTGCCCGCCGCCGCCCTTAGGCCGGGGTCCGCCACGCGGACCCGCACAGCGGGGACGGCAGCCTAAGCGGCAGCCACCTCGCAAGTCCTATAAGCACTCATTACCTAGGACCACCTCCTCTCCGCGTACCTCAGACGCTACGACAGCCCCCCGGGCGAGCGCAAGAGAATATTTCCCGTCATGCCGAACGGGCACGCGAAAGACGCGCACCACCAGTCACCCGTTGGCGTACCAGGCAACGCGGGAGGTTTCCGGCACGCGGGTGCGCGCCGCGGCAGGGAATCCCGCTTCGCGGCGCTGATGCGATAGCCAGCACGGCCCCGGAACTAGACTCGATCCCATGGAGCAAGCGCCGCAGCGAGACCGCAGCTGGGATGAGGAGCTCAGGTCCCGCGGCTACCGTGTGACCCCGCAGCGCCAGCTCGTGCTCGAGGCGGTCGCCTCCCTGAATCACGCGACACCGGAAGAGATCGCGGCTCGCGTTCAGCAGACCGCCAAGGGCGTCAACATCTCGACGATCTACCGGACGCTCGAACTGCTCGACAGCCTCGGGCTTGTCGCGCACACGCACCTGAACCACGGCGCGCCCACCTACCACCTAGCGACCGAGGCGGGTCACGTCCACCTCGTCTGTCAGGACTGCGGCAAGATCGACCAGGCGTCGCCTGAAGCCATCGCGCCGCTCACCGCTGCGCTCGACGACCGGCACGGGTTCGAGGTCAACGTCTCGCACCTGACCGTGTTCGGACGCTGCCAAGACTGTAGGAGCAAGACACGTGCTTGACATTGAAGGCGCCGTCGCGGCGGAGTGGCCGGACGAGGGCGTCGCGTCGCACTACGGCGACCCGGCCCGCGAGGGGCGCACGCTCAGCCAGACCCGGGTTCTCGTCGACCGGAGCAACCGGGGCGTGGTCAAGATCACCGGCCCGGACCGGCTGAGCTGGCTGCACAGCCTGACCAGCCAGTACCTGGAGCGGCTAGCACCCGGTGACACGCGTGAGGCGCTGCTGCTGTCCCCTCAGGGCCACCTCGAGCATCACCTGACGCTCACCGACGACGGCGCCGCCACCTGGATCCACGTCGAGCCGCACACCGCCAAGGCGCTGACCGAGTACCTCAACTCGATGCGCTTCATGCTCCGGGTAGAGGTCGAGGACCTGTCCGGGGTGCTGGTGGTGCAGACGCTGGCCGGACCGCTTCCGGCTGAGGGAGGAGTCATATCCCGAACGGATGCGGCCGCCTCCCTACCCGCCCCGCAGTCTTCCCCCGGGGGAGCGACCCCCCGTACCCCCCGGGACGCGCCCGATGGAACCGCGATTGTATCGGGCGCGTACGGAGACGCGGCGCCGGCCGCGATCATGACGAATCCGTTCGGTATCGACCTGATCGTCAAGCCGGAGGCGACCCGCCAGCTTGCCGCGGCCTTCCCCGTCGCGGGCATGTGGGCGTTCGAGGCGGCCCGCATCGCGGCCCGCATACCGCGGCCGGGGCTCGACACTGACCACAAGACCCTGCCGCACGAGATCGGGCTCATCGAGTCGGCCGTGCACCTGAGCAAGGGCTGCTACCGCGGTCAGGAGACCGTCGCGAGAATCCACAACCTCGGGCACCCGCCCCGCCGGCTCGTATTCCTGCACCTGGACGGCTCCATGGACCAGCTTCCCGCGCACGGCTCGCCGCTGACGCTGGCCGACGGGACTCAGGTTGGCTTCACCGGGTCGGCCGCCAGGCACTTCGAACTCGGGCCGATCGGGCTCGGGCTCGTGAAACGGTCCGTTGACGTGGCCGCCCCGTTGCTCGCCGACGGGGTCGCCGCGGCGCAGGAGGTGATCGTCCCGCCGGACGCGGGCGCCAACGTCAAGGTGACGCTGCGCAGGGACAGCCTGCCGCAGCCCCCCGCCGGCCGCAGGATGCTCTGATCGCGCGGGCCAAGCTCGCGCTGTTCCTGCGGTCTCTAGGATCTAGATCATGATCGCGATTCTCGGTACGGGAAAGATGGGCGAGGCGCTGCTGTCCGGGCTGATCAGGGCCGGGCGCCCGGCGGCGGAGCTCGCTGTGGTGGTGCGGCGGCCGCAGCGCGCCAAGGAGCTGCGCGAGGCGTACGGGGTCGAGGTGCTGACCGCGATCGAGGCCGCGGAGAAGGCCGACACGCTGGTGATCGCGGTCAAGCCGCAGGACATGGGCCGGATGCTCGACGAGATCGGTGGCCGTGTCACGCCCTCGCAGCTGGTGATCTCGATCGCGGCGGGTATCACCACGTCGTTCATCGAGCGGCGCTTTCCGGCCGAGGTGCCGGTGGTGCGGGTCATGTCGAACACCCCCGCGCTCGTCGACGAGGCGATGTCGGTCATCTCACCCGGGTCCCACGCGAGCGAGGAGCACCTGGAGCATACGGAGGAGCTTTTCGCGCCGCTCGGCTCGGTGATCCGCATACCCGAGTACCAGCAGGACGCGGCGACCGCGCTGTCAGGTTCCGGACCTGCCTACGTGTTCTACCTGGTCGAGGCGATGGTGGACGCGGGCATCCTGCTCGGCATGCCGCGCAGGACGGCACTCGAGATGGTCACCCAGACCGTCTACGGCGCGGCGACCATGCTGCGCGACTCCGGCGAGCACCCGGTGATCCTGCGCGACGCGGTGACCTCGCCGGCCGGGACGACGATCGCGGCGATCCGCGAGCTTGAGAAGCACGGGGTGCGCGCCGCGTTCCTCGCGGCCATCGAGGCGGCCAGGGACCGCGGCCGCGAACTCGGCGGTGCCTGAGGTCCCTACTCGGGCTTGCCTGGGCCGGCGATGATGACAACTGGCGAACCCTTTCCAATCTGGTGACGGTGGAGGCGTGCGTGACTGGTCCTGCGGCGGTGGTGTGGGATGACGGGCTCACGCGGTACGACTTCGGGCCCGGGCATCCGTTCGACCCGGTGCGGGTCCGGCTCACGATGGAGCTGGCCAGGTCGCTCGGGGTGCTCGCGTCCGACTCGGTGACCATGCTCACGCCGTCGCCGGCCACCGACGGCGAGCTCGAGACGGTGCACGACGGCGAGTACATCGAGGCGGTCCGCCATGCGGGCCGCTCCCTGCAGCCGAACATCCGCTTCGGGCTCGGCACCGACGACGATCCGGTCTTCGAAGGCATGCACGAGGCGGCCGCCCTGGTGGTCGGCGCGACCCTGGAGGCGGCACGGGCGGTCTGGTCGGGTACCGCGCGGCACGCGGTGAACGTCGCGGGCGGTCATCACCACGCGATGCGGGGGGCTGCCAGCGGGTTCTGCGTGTATAACGACCTCGCTGTCGCGATCAAGTGGCTGCTCGCCGCCGGGGCAGAACGGGTGGCGTACGTCGATCTCGACGTGCACCACGGAGACGGCGTACAGGCCGCGTTCTACGACGATCCCCGCGTGCTGACCATCAGCCTGCATGAGCATCCGGCGACGCTGTTCCCCGGCACCGGGCTGCCGGGGGAAACAGGGACAGGCGCCGGGGAGGGCTATGCCGTCAACGTCGCGCTGCCCGCGGGAACAGGGGACGCCGGGTGGCTGCGCGCACTCGACGCGGTGGCCGTGCCGCTGCTCCGCTCCTTCAAGCCGACGGTGCTGGTCAGCCAGCACGGCTGTGACAGCCACCGGCTCGACCCGCTGGCGCACCTGGCGCTGAGCGTCGACGGGCAGCGGCGCGCTCAGCTGATCATGCACGAACTGGCGCACGAGTTGTCCGACGGACGCTGGATCGCCACCGGAGGCGGCGGATACGCGCTGGTCCAGGTGGTGCCGAGAACCTGGACGCACCTGCTTGCGATCGCGGCGGGCACGCCGCTTGATCCGGAAATGCCGACTCCCGCGGCCTGGCGGGAACTCGCACTGTTCATGACGGGCGAAACGGCGCCGCTGACGATGACCGATGGCGCCTCGCCTGACTTTGTTTCTTTCGCCTCCGGCATGGACCCAGGCGAACCGGTGGACCGCGCCATCATGCGCACGAGGAGTGCGGTGTTTCCTTCGCACGGGCTGGCCGCGCTGTAAATTTTGCGCGGTGACCACCAGCCCTAGCGCTGTCGGCAGCCAAGATGCGCCGAAGCCATCAAGGGCTTCGTGACGTGCTTCTTTCCGTCCCTTTCACTGAATGATCTGCGGGGTCGCAAGGGGCGCGGGTCTGCTACCGACCGAAGAGTAAGAACAATGAGGCTATTAGGGGGACTTGCTCTTTTCCGTACGAGACTTACCCTGGGATACGTACGTGACTGGTGCGCTGAATCCGGTCAGGCGTGCTCGGCTTCGCGCGGAAGAGGGCAATGATGGCAAGCGAAACTCCCCTTAGCGACGTTCGATTCCTAACCGTCGCCGAAGTGGCCACGATCATGCGGGTATCGAAGATGACCGTCTATCGGCTGGTCCACTCCGGCGAACTAGAAGCCATCCGGGTCGGTCGTTCTTTCCGGGTCCCTGAGCAGGCAGTTAACCAGTACCTGCGGGCGGCCTTCGTCGGCACCGTGTAAGCTCACCCGCTGCTGAGTGCGGGTGACCGGAACCGCTCGCAGTGGCAGGCAGTGCTTATGCCGTGTGTCCCGTTTTTCGCGGGTGCCGAGGGTCGGTGTGCGGCACCCGTGGCGCCGCTGTGGCTGGTGCCGGTGGGGGTACTGGCCACGGCGGCGGCGCTTGCCGCATGATGGTAGTTGCCGGGCGAGTATCAGGGCCCTGCCGTACCGGGTACGCTTGAGGACTGCGTGAGCGGTTGGCGTTCACGTGTCTCTAGTTCGGGCGTGTGCCCAGCCTCCCGTATGGCGGTGGGTGATGGCGAGCCCGCTGCCGTTGTGCCGAGAGGATGGTGGCCCATGGGCTCAGTCATTAAGAAGCGCCGCAAGCGGATGGCGAAGAAGAAGCACCGCAAGCTGCTGAAGAAGACGCGGATCCAGCGCAGGAACAAGAAGTAGCGCTGGCATCCCCCCGGGGGACCGGCCCCCGTGCCCCAGGCCGCGCGCCTGGTGGCGAAGACCGCCGTCGTGCGAGGGCGCGCGGCGAACCGGACTTCGCGGATGTCGCGGGCGCGCTATAGGCGTGCCCGCGCTTTCGCATGCCAGCACCCCGCTCAACCCGCCGTTCGAACCTGTGGCATGCAACCGGATGCTGGTGGAAAGGCACGTATCCTGGCAACACGCCGGTCACGGCGGTCAGGTTGGCCGACAATGGTAGATGCGGGAAGCCCTGTACCGAGATCGGAGCGGATATGAGCGGCAGACGGCGACGTGGAGACGGGTGGGACGAAGGTCGCCGAGACGCGCACGATGACCGTCGTGACCCCTGGCGGGACAGCGGCGCCTATGACTGGGCTGCCGTCCGTGACCGTCAGCGCGGCGACGCCACCGATCGGCCTGGCGCATCCGCGAGCAGCGCGGCACCTGGCGGCCGCGGAACCAGGGACGGATACGGGGCGGCCGGCGGCGCGCAGGCCAGCGGGTATGAGCGGGCCGGCTACGACAACGGGCGCTACGACGCCGGCGCGGGTTACGGCGGTCAGCGCGGCGCCGCCAACGGCTACTCGACGGCCGGGTACAGCGGCAATGACTACACGGATTCCGGCTACCCGGCCGGCCGCCCGGCGGCCAGCGAGACCTACCAGGGCGCTAGCTACGGGGCCAACGGGTACGGCGCGGGCGGCTACGAGGCTACCAGTTACGACGCCACCAGCTATGACGTCGGCTACCGCGGCGCGACAGGCGCTTATGGTGCTGCGTACGGAAGGGACGCGGGCTATGGTTCGGTCGCCAATTCCGCCAATGGCGGGCCGGGATCGGGCTACGTTCCTGAATTCATGCCGGCCGGTAACGATGACGCTAACGACGGCCAGCCGGGTACTCCGCGGCCAATAGGCCGGCTTTCCATTTACACGCTGCATGACGATAAGACGGCGGAATTCGACCGGCTAGCGGAACGCGCCGCGGAAGGCGTAAAGGCGGCCGAGCCTGACACCCTGGTATTCGTCATCCATGTGGTGCCCAAGGCGCCGGCGCAGCGAATCGTCTACGAGATTTACCGGGACCGGGCCGCATTCGAAAGTCATGAGCGGCAGCCGCATATCCAGCAGTTCGCGGCGGACTGCGCCTCGTGCGTGCTCGCCACCAACATCATCGACCTGCGGCTGAAGTACGCCAAGGTCGCGGCGCTCGGCGCGATGTCGTCCGACGCGCCCGCGCCGCAGCGGGCGAGCTGGACGCCGCGGGCGCTGGAATCCGCCGCCCCCGTGGCGAGCTTCACGCCCGCCGAGGACCGGTACGCGACGGCGAATGGCCAGTACACGGCGAACGGCCACGAGCAGTACTCCCAGTCCGCCCAGTACGGTAATACCGGTAATGGAGCGTATGGGGCCGATAACAGTCAGTATGGCGGAACCGGCGCATACTCTGCCGCGGCCGGCGCTGCCAACGGCGGCTACTCGGCGTCCAATGGCGCCAGTGGTTACTCGAGTTCCAATGGCTACCCGAGTTCCAATGGTTACGCGGGTGCTAACGGGTATTCCAGCGCCAATGGCTACCAGGGTGCCAGCGGTTACTCGGGTGCCAGCGGATACGCGAACGGCAGCGGATACTCCGGCTCCGCCGCCAGTTCCAGCGGAACGGCCGGATACTCCAACGGCGCAGGCTACTCCGGCGCGGCCAGCGGCGCCACCGGGTACGCGAACGGTACGGCCGGCTACGCGAACGGCAGCGGTGCCTATGCCAACGGCAACGGCGCCTACGCGAACGGCAGCTCGTACCAGAACCCCAGTTACTCCGCCAATGGGGGCTACTCAGCCGCGGCCCAGACCGGCTACTCCGCCGCGGCCAGCGGCTACGGCACGGCGGGTTACGCCGAATCGGCAGACAGCCAGTACGCCACCGGCCGGTACCGCGAGCTGCCCAGCGGTCAGGCCGACGCCGGAGGGTACTCCGGCAGCACAGGCGCTTACCAGGACGACCGCGGCCGCACCTCCCGGGGGCAGGCTTCCGAGGGCCAGCGGTAGGAGGCGACCCGGATGACCGCTGCGCGGATCACGCTGCTCGGCCGTCCGGGCTGCCACCTGTGCGACGACGCGCGCCAGGTGATCAGCAGGGTGGCCACCGAACTCGGGGTGACCTGGGAGGAACGGGACATCACGCAGTCGGCGGACGATTTGCGTGAGTTCTGGGAGAAGATCCCCGTGACCTTCGTGGACGGGGTGCAGCACGACTTCTGGCGGGTATCTGAGGAGCGCCTTCGCGCAGCGTTGCGCTGATCCCTGGCTTGGTGACGGACTTTGTGCATTTGTTCACAAACGACGTATGGTAGATAGGTCGCGTGTCCTGCGCGCGCCATCATGACCAACGCGGACCAGGTCTTGACCCGGCTCGCAACAGCGCCGAACCGCCCTCGGGAGCGTCGCATGTCCAGTGCCGCCGAGTTCACCGACCAAGAAGCTGAGCCAGGCAACACCATCGACCGGGCCTACCCTGGCGGTATCCCTGAAGCCACGGTGGCCAGGCTTCCCGTGTACCTGCGTGCGCTCTACACGCTTGGGGAGCGGGGGGTGAGCACCGTCGCGAGCGATGAGCTCGCGAGGGCGGCAGGCGTCAACTCGGCCAAGCTCCGCAAGGACCTGAGCCACCTCGGTTCTTATGGCATCAGAGGGGTTGGCTACGACGTCGAGTACCTGGTGTACCAGGTGTCGAGGGCACTGGGACTGACGCAGCGCTGGCCCGTGGTGATCGTCGGCGCCGGTAACCTCGGCCGCGCCCTCGCGAACTACGGCGGGTTCCTCACCAGGGGTTTCCGGATCGAGGCGGTGCTCGACACCGACGCGTCGCTTCTCGGCCGCGAACTCGGCGGCGTGCTGATCAGGCACGTCAGCGAGCTTGAGCGGATCGTGACCGAGAACAGCATCGCGATCGGAGTCATCGCGGTGCCGGCCGGAGCGGCGCAGGCGATGTGCGACAGGCTGGTGGCCGCCGGGGTGACGAGCATACTTAACTTCGCTCCGTTGGTACTCAGCGTGCCTGAGGGCGTGGATGTGCGTAAGGTCGACCTATCGATTGAACTGCAGATTCTCGCCTTCCACGCGCAGCGGCGTAACGCCGAGCGCTTCGGGCAGGCAGTGGATCAGGCAGCAGCGGAAGCGTAGGCGGTAAAAGAGTGAGCGTTCTCGTCGTCGGCCTAAGCCACAAGAGCGCACCGGTCTCAGTCCTTGAGCGGGCCGCGGTCAGCGGCGACACGCTCGGCAAACTGCTGCACGATGTCGCCCGCACGCCGGACATCGCGGAGACTTTCGTCATTTCCACCTGCAACCGGGTGGAGGTCTACGCCGAGGTTGACCGCTTCCACGGCGGGGTGGCCGGGGTGTGCGAACTGCTCTCCAGGTACTCGGGAATTCCGCCGCACGAGCTGACCTCCAGCCTGTACGTGCACTATGAGGACCGCGCCGTCCAGCACCTGCTTGCCGTGTCGAGCGGCCTGGAGTCCATGGTGGTCGGCGAGGACCAGATACTCGGCCAGGTCAGGTCGGCGCTCAAGCTGGCCGGCGAGCAGGGCACGCTCGGGCGGTCGCTGCGCGATCTTGGCAGGCTGGCGCTGCGCACCGGCAAGCGGGCCCGCGCGGAGACGGGCATCGACCGGCTCGGACAGAGCCTGGTCAGCGTGGGGCTGGAACTGGCGGCGGGCACGGGGCAGTTGTCCGGTCACGGCGTTCTCATCGTCGGGGCCGGCGCGATGAGCGGGCTCGCCGTGGCCACCGTCGCGCGCTCCGGTCCCGCCTCGGTCACCATCGCGAACCGGACCAGGGCAAAGGCCGAGCGGCTTGCCTCAGGCGTGGACGGCGCCGTCGCGGACTTCGCCGACCTGCCCGCCGCGATCGCGGCGGCCGACCTGGTGATTTCCTGCACCGGCGCCGCCGGGCTGGTGATCACGGTGCCCGAGGTCAAGAAGGCGCTCGAGGCCCGGGCGCCACGCCGCCCGCTGGTCTTCCTTGACCTCGCGATGCCCCGGGACGTCGCACCCGAGGTCGCCGGCCTGCCCGGCGTCAGCCTGATCGACATGGACACCCTGCGCGGCAGCGCCGGAAGCGCGGACGCCGCCGAGGTGGCCGCGGTCCGTGCGATCGTTGAGGAAGAGTACGCGGTCTACGGGTCGGCCGTCCGCGCCGCACGGGTGACCCCGACGGTGGTGGCACTGCGGGCGAAGGCGGCAACGGTCGTGGACGCGGAACTGGCCAGGCTGGCTGGCCGGCTGGCGGAGGAGGGCGTCAGCGGTCACGCCCTGGAAGAAATGGCCCAGACGGTACGGCGAGTGGTAGACAAGCTGTTGCACGCACCCACGGTCCGGGTAAAGGAACTCGCGTCGTCACCCGACGGCGAGGAGTACGCGGCAGCACTGCGAGTGCTCTTTGATCTCGACCCGCGCACGGTGGACGCCGTTACCCGCGCGGAACTCGAATCCCCGGGGAGCATCGGCGGACCGTCGTCACCCTGACGACGACGGCCCGCTCCCGACGCCAGGGGAGGCAGGATGCAGAAGGTTCGATCTGGAGGGAAGCTGTGAACGCGGAAACGCTGCGGCTCGGCAGCCGGCGGAGCCCGATGGCGCTATCGCAATCGGGCGACGTGGCCAGGCTGCTCACCGAGCGCACCGGCCGCCGCGTCGAGATCGTGGGCGTGACCACCCTCGGGGACGTGAGCAGGGAGCAGCTGACCCAGATCGGCGGCACCGGCGTCTTCGTGAGCGCGCTGCGCGAATCCCTGCTGCGCGGCGAGGTGGATTTCGCGGTGCACTCGCTCAAGGACCTGCCGACGGGTGCCGCGGAGGGCATCACCCTCGCGGCGGTACCGCCGCGCGATGACCCGCGTGACGCGCTCGTGGCGCGCGAGGGCGCCAAGCTCGCCGATCTGCCCGCGGGCGCGCGGATCGGCACCGGATCGCCGCGTCGCGCCGCTCAGCTCGCCCTGCTCCGCTCCGACGTCACCGCCGTGCCGATCAGAGGCAACGCGAACACCCGGCTCGCCAAGGTGCGGGACGGCGAGCTCGACGCCGTGGTGCTCGCCTACGCGGGTCTCGCCAGGATCGGGCACACCGACCTGGTGAGCGAGATCTTCGAGCCCGAGGACATGGTCCCCGCGCCTGGGCAGGGCGCGCTCGCCGTCGAGTGCAGGACCGACGACACCGAGCTCGCCGAGCTGCTCGCGACGATCGACCATCCGGCCACCAGGGCCGCGGTGACGGCGGAGCGCAGCCTGCTCGCCGCTCTCGAGGCGGGGTGCAGCGCGCCGGTCGGCGGCTACGCGACCGGGGTGGCCGGCACGGAGCGGCTGCACCTGTCCGGGGTGGTGCTTGGCGTCCGTGCAACAAGTTTCCAGCCTGGCGTACTGGACGTGGGGCCGGCGGCCGGCAGAATGGTGGTACGGGAACGCGGCGAAGCGGACGCGGCGGATGCGATTCGCCTGGGGTACGAGCTTGCGGCACGAATGCTGGCGCTCGGCGCCGCGGACTTGATGCGCGGGGAGAACAGCGACAGGAATGATGCGCATGATTGACATGGAAGGCTGGGTCGCGTTCGTCGGAGCGGGTCCCGGTGACGAGGGGCTGCTGACCATGCGCGCCGCCCGGCTGCTTGGCGCGGCGGGGCTGGTCGTCGCCGAGGCCGAGGTGGCGGAGCGGGTACGCGGGCTGCTCGCGCCCGAGGTGCGGGTAAGCGAGCCCACGGACGTGGTGGACACGGCGAGGATCCTGGTCCAGGCGGCGAGGGACGGACTGTTCGCGGTGCGGCTGTTCGCCGGCGATCCGCTGATCGCCGGCGGCGCGGCCGAGGTGCAGGCCGTCGCCAAGGCACAGGTGCGCTTCGAGATCGTCCCCGGGGTGCCCGCGGCCACCGGCGTCCCCGCCTACGCGGGGATAGCCCTGCCCGCCGACGGGACCGGCGAGCTGCGGATCGTGCATGCCAACGAGGTGAGCCAGGTCGGCTACGGCCCGGGCACGCTCGTGGTGCTCGGGGCCGAGACCGCCCCTGCCGACCTGGGCAAGATGCTGATAGCGGCGGGCTGGCCTGACTCCACCCCGTTCGCGATCACCTGGGACGGCACCACCACCGAACAGCAGACCGTGGTCACCACGCTGGGCAGGATCGGTCCGGACCTCAAGGCCGCGGGCATCACCGTCGCGACCACCCGCGGCGGCGCCGTCGCCGTGGTGGGCGACGTGGCGGCGGCGAAGAACCGGATGTCCTGGTACGAGACCAAGCCGCTATTCGGCTGGCGGGTGCTTGTGCCGCGGACCAGGGAGCAGGCATCGGTCGTCTCCGAGCGGCTGCGCGAGTACGGCGCGGTGCCAGAAGAGGTGCCGACGATCGCGGTCGAGCCGCCGCGCACACCGCAGCAGATGGAGCGCGCGGTGAAGGGCCTGGTCACGGGCCGCTACCAGTGGGTGGCGTTCACCTCGACCAACGCGGTCAAGGCGGTGCGGGAGAAGCTCGAGGAGTACGGCCTCGACGCCCGTGCCTTCGCCGGCGTCAAGGTAGCGGCGGTCGGCGAGCAGACGACCGCGGCCCTGGTCGAGTTCGGCATCAGGCCCGACCTGGTGCCGGACGGCCAGCAGTCCGCCGAGGGCCTCGCGGACGCGTGGCCGCCCTACGACGACGTGCTCGACCCGATCAACCGGGTGCTGCTGCCGCGGGCGGACATCGCGACGGAGACCTTGGTCGCCAGGCTGACCGATCTGGGCTGGGAGGCGGAGGACGTGACCGCCTACCGGACGGTGCGCGCCGCGCCGCCGCCCGCCCCCATCAGGGAAGCCATCAAGGGCGGCGGGTTCGATGCCGTCCTGTTCACCTCGTCGTCTACCGTGCGCAACCTCGTCGGCATCGCCGGCAAGCCGCACGCGGTGACCGTGATCGGCGTGATCGGCCCGCAGACGGAGAGCACGGCGACGGAGTTCGGCCTCCGGGTGGACGTTACGGCCGGCAGGCCGTCGGTCACCGCCCTGGTGGACGCGCTCGCCGCCTTCGGCGCCGCGCAGCGCGACGCGGCCATCGCGGCAGGCGAGCCGCTGCGCCGTCCGAGCGAGCGCCGCCGGGGCGGCCGTCGCCGCCTGCGCTAACCGTTACTAGGACAGGAGACGTTCGTGAGCGCTGGGTTTCCTGAGGTTAGGGCGCGGCGGCTGCGCGGGACCGCGGCGCTGCGGTCCATGGTGGCCGAGACCGCGCTCCGCCCGGCCGAACTCGTGCTTCCCGTGTTCATCAAGGAAGGCATCGCCGACCCGCAGCCGATCAGCTCCATGCCAGGGGTTGTCCAGCACACCCGCGACAGCCTGCGCAAGGCGGCCGCCGAGGCCGCCGAGGCAGGCGTGGGCGGCATCATCGTGTTCGGCGTGCCAGCGGACAAGGACGCCCAGGGCAGCGCGGCGGACGATCCTGAGGGCATCTCCCAGCTGGCCATCGCCGACATCAGGGCCGAGGTGGGCGACGGCCTCGTCGTCCTTGCCGATCTTTGCCTGTGCGAGTACACCGACCACGGGCACTGCGGCATCGTCACCCCCGGCGGTAGCGTGGACAACGACTCGACGCTTGAGCGGTACGCGTCGACCGCCATCGCGCAGGCGCGGGCGGGCGCCCACATGGTGGCGCCCAGCGGGATGATGGACGGCCAGGTCGGCGCCATCAGGAAGGCGCTCGACGGTGCGGGCTTCCGCGACGTCCCGATTTGCGCCTACTCGGCCAAGTACGCATCCGCGTTCTACGGGCCGTTCCGCGAAGCTGCCGAGGGAGCGCCGCGCTTCGGCGACCGCGCCACCCATCAGCAGGACCCGGCCAACGCGCGCGAGGCGCTCAGGGAGGTCGAACTCGACCTGGCAGAGGGCGCGGACATGGTGATGATCAAGCCGGCGCTCAGCTACCTGGACATCATCAGGCGGGTGGCGGACACCGTACGGGTCCCTGTCGCCGCCTACCAGGTCAGCGGCGAGTTCGCGATGCTCGAGGCGGCCGCCGCCAACGGCTGGCTGGACAGGGACAAGGCGATCATGGAGACGCTGACGTCGATCCGCCGCGCGGGCGCCAGCGTGATCCTCACCTACTGGGCCACCGAGGTGGCGCGCCGTCTCCGCGCCTGAGCATTGTGCCATCGGGCGCTCAGCAAGTGGCGCGAGTCACGGCCATCCGCGCCGAACAGGGTGGTGGGCGGCGGTACCATTTTCGCAATCCCATGAACCGTCCGGCGGACGCTTTGGCATTTACCTAGGGATGACGGGTCCGCCGGGCAGGGATGGTTGCGAACCACTAGGGGATGGCGGGGCCTGATGGTGACGATGATGCGGCGACGCGGCCGTCGGCGGGTGGCGGGGCGGCCGCCTGCGCTCGGCGCGGCGGCACTTGAATATGCCGCGCTCGGCTGGCCGGTATGTCAGGGGGCGAGTCCAAGCGGGGGGCTTGACGGCGTCGGGCTATCAGAGCCGGGCCGTGCGTGCTCTTGCGACAGGGTCGGCTGCCCGGCACCGGGAGCGCATCCGGTATCACCGACCTGGCAGATGCAGGCGACCGCGGACAGCGCGGTCATCGGACAGTGGTGGGAAACCCGTCCGGAGGCGAATGTGATTCTCGCCACCGGACGGGTTTTTGATGTTCTGGACGTGCCCGCGGTCGGCGGTGCGAAGGCGCTCGCGCGGATGGCCGCCGCCAGCGTGGCAACCGGGCCGGTCTCTGTGCTGCTGTCCGCCGCGGGGTCGAACCCGCGCACGGCCCGTGGCATGGCGGACGCGCGTGCGGGCGCGCCTGGCATGCGGAGCACGGACCGGATGCACTTCTACGTCCTGACCAGGGGCGCGCCAGCCGACGAGGACGAATGGTGGTCGTGCGGCCTGGACGCCTCGCCCGACCTCGGAGAGGGCGAGTCGCTGCGCTGGCACACCAGGGACAGCTTCGTGCTCGCGCCGCCGTCCAGGTACGGGACAGGCCAGGACGTACGCTGGGTCCGCGAGCCGGCCGGCCGGACGCTGCCCGACGGACTGCGGCTGCTTGAATACCTGGTCGACGCGTGCGAGGAAGAAGGCTAACCAGTGACCAAGGATCGATCAGGCGAGTTGTTCGACCGTGCCGTTACGGTGACCCCGGGGGGCGTGAACTCCCCAGTCCGCGCCTTCGGTCCGGTCGGCGGCGTACCCAGGTTCATCGACAGGGCCGCCGGGCCGTACCTGTTCGACGTGGACGGACGAAAGTACGTCGACCTGATCTGTTCCTGGGGGCCGATGATCCTCGGCCACGGGCACCCGGCGGTCACCGACGCGGTCTCCGCCGCGCTCGCGCGCGGCACCTCGTTCGGCGCCGCGACGCCTGGCGAGGTCGACCTGGCCGCGGAGATCATCGCGCGGGCCCCGGTGGAGCAGGTGCGGCTGGTCAACTCGGGCACCGAGGCGACGATGAGCGCGCTCCGGCTGGCCCGCGGCTACACCGGCCGGGCCATCGTGGTGAAGTTCGCCGGCTGCTACCACGGGCACGTGGACGCGCTGCTTGTGGCGGCCGGCTCGGGCGTCGCCACACTCGGCCTTCCCGACACGCCTGGCGTGACGGGTGCCTCCGCCGCCGACACAGTGGTGCTCCCGTACAACGACGCGGACGCGGTGCGGGCGCTGTTCGCGGCGCGCGGCGACGAGATCGCTTGCGTGATCACCGAGGCCTGCCCGGCCAACATGGGCGTCGTGCCGCCCGCGGCCGGGTTCAACGAGCTGCTGCGGTCGCTGTGCGACGCGTCGGGCGCCCTGCTGATCATGGACGAGGTGCTCACCGGTTTCCGTGTCACCGGCCAGGGCTGGTACGGGCTCGACGGCGTGCGCGGCGACCTGGTGACGTTCGGGAAGGTAATGGGCGGCGGCCTGCCGTGCGCGGCGTTCGGCGGACGGGCGGAGATCATGTCGCGGCTCGCGCCGGTCGGCCCGGTTTACCAGGCGGGCACGCTGTCGGGTAACCCGCTCGCCACCGCGGCGGGCCTGGCCACGCTGCGCGCCTGCACCCCAGCGGTGTACGCGACCGTGGATGCCTTCGCCGACGCCCTTGGCGCGCTGGTCTCCGCCGTCCTTGAGAAGGAGGGCGTGCCGCACTACCGGTCCACGGCGGGCAGCCTGTTCACCATCTTCCTCGGCCGAACCGAGCCGGTGCGGAACTTCGCCGACGCCAAGGACCAGTCCACCGTCGCCTACTCAGCCTTCTTCCACGCGATGCTCGACGGCGGCGTCTACCTTCCGCCGTCGGCCTTCGAGGCCTGGTTCGTCTCCGCCGCCCACGACGATGAGGCGCTGTCCCGGGTCGCGGACGCCGTTCCCGCCGCCGCCCGTGCCGCCGCGCAGGCCCTGCGCGCGAGCTGAGCCGCCCCCGGGGTGGGCAGGCAGCGGAAGCCGGTAGGCTGACCTCGCCATGGCTGAGATCACTGTCGTTCACCTGCTACGGCACGGTGAAGTGCATAACCCAAAGCACGTCCTGTACGGGCGGCTGCCCGGCTACCACCTGTCCGCCAACGGGCGGATGATGGCCGTCGCCGCGGCCGACTATTTCGAGGGCCGCCCGGTGGCGGCAGTCTTCGCATCCCCGCTTGAGCGGGCGCAGGAGACCGCGCAGCCGGTGGCCGACCGCCTTGGCCTGCCGATCACCACCGACGACAGGCTCATCGAGTCGGGCAACGTGCTCGAGGGCAAGTCCGTCAGCCTGGCCAGCCTCGCGGTGAACCCGCTCAACTGGAAGTACCTGTGGAACCCGTTCACGCCGTCCTGGGGCGAGCGCTACACCGAGGTCGCGGCGCGGGTGCGGCAGGTCGTCGACAGGGCGCGGGACGCGGCTCGCGGTCAGGAGGCGGTGTGCGTCAGCCACCAGCTCCCGATCTGGGTCAGCCGCCTCGCCGCCGAGCACCGGCGGCTCTGGCACAACCCCAACAGCCGTGAGTGCGCCCTCGGTTCCGTCACCAGCTTCAGCTTCGACGGAGACGAGCTCACCGGCGTTTCATATGCCGTCCCGCCCCGGCGACCCGTCACCGATCCGGATAGGGCACAATAGGTGAGTACTACTTCCTGTAGGAGTGGATCACGAGGGGTCGTCCCTCCGGAAGTCAATCGCCCGTAAGGAACCGCTGGTGTTCAGAGCCAAGCGCCGGATGGTCGTCATCGCGACGGCTGTGCTCGCCGTGCTGCTTGCCGGGGGTCTCGCGATCGGGCTGCTTTCCCAGGAGAAGGGCAACGCGAGCGCCGACGGCATCATCGCGTACCAGGCTGGGCAGCGGCCGGCCGCGCCGGAATTCACGGGCACCTCGCTGACCGGGACCACGATCAGGCTGTCCAGCTACCTAGGGAAGACCGTGGTGCTCAACTTCTGGGGATCGTGGTGTCCGCCGTGCCGTGACGAGGCGCCGACGCTGGAAGTGCTCGCCCAGCAGTACGGCAAGCAGGGAGTGGCGTTCCTGGGCGACGACGTGCACGACTCCCCGGCGAACGCGCTGGCTTTCACGCAGCGGCTGCGCATCTCCTACCCGAGCATCAATGACCCCGGTTACCTTGTCGTACAGCAGTTCTCCCAGGTCGCGCCGGTGAGCGACACCCCCACCACGGTCGTTATCGACAAGACGGGACACGTCGCAGGGCTGATACTCGGCGCGGTCAGCTACAGCCAGCTGACGACGCTCCTGCGCGATGCGGCGGTGACACAGTGACAGACGTACGCACCCCGTCGTCGGAGCCCCGGTCACCGCAGGTGACGGCCGATGGCGGCGAACCGCAGGACTCGCCGGCGGCGAACGCCGGGTGGCTGCGCTGGGGATGGCGGCAGCTCACCTCCATGCGCACAGCACTGATCCTGCTGTTCCTGCTCGCCCTCGGCTCGATCCCCGGGTCCGTGCTGCCGCAGCAGGGCGCCGATCCGTCCGCCGTGCAGCAGTACTACGCCGCGCATCCAGGTCTCGCGCCCTGGCTGAACCACCTAGGGCTGTTCAACGTGTTCGCCGCGCCCTGGTTCGCGGCGATCTACCTGCTGCTCTTCACGTCGCTCGTCGGGTGCGTGGTGCCGAGGACGTTCAAGCTCGCCGGGGCGGCGCGCACGCCGCCGCCGCGCGCGCCGCGGAACCTGGCGCGGCTGCCGCACTCGTCGACATACACGTCCGCACTGCCGTCGCAGGATGCGGTCGAGGGCGCGGCCTCGGTGCTCGGCGGGCAGCGGTTCCGGCTGCGGCGGTCTGAGGCGGGCGGCTCGGAGCACTGGGTGTCGGCGGAGAAGGGTTACCTGCGCGAGGCGGGGAACCTGCTGTTCCACCTGTCGCTGCTCGGCGTGCTCGTCTCGATCGCGGCCGGCGGCCTGTTCGGCTACAAGGCGGACAAGCTGCTCGTGGAGGGTCAGCCGGCGTTCGCCGACACGGTCTCCGCGCTCGACGAATTCCACCCCGGGCGGCTTGTCTCCGGTTCTGATCTCGCGCCCTTCTCGCTAGCACTCAACAAGTTCACGGCCACCTACCTCACCTCGGGGGAATCGCGCGGGCAGCCCGCGGACTTCAACGCGAACGTCACCTACACGTCATCGCCCGGCGCCAAGCCGGCCAGCTACAACATCCGGATCAACGACCCGCTCCCCGTGGACGGGGCGAAGGTCTACCTGATCGGTCACGGGTACGCGCCGGAGTTCAAGGTGACCGGGGCCGACGGCACAGTGGCCTACGACGAGGCGACCCCGTTCATCCCGGCCAACACCGGCACCTTCCTGTCGGACGGCGTGATCAAGGCACCGGACGCCTCGCTCGGCTTCATGGGCGTGTTCGTGCCGACCGCGATTTCGGTGGGCGGGACGCTCGAGTCGATCTTCCCCGCCGCCGACAACCCAGCCGTGTCGCTGATCGGCTACTCCGGGAACCTGGGGATGAACTCCGGGGTGCCGCAGTCGGTCTACCAGCTTGACACAACCGGGATGACGAAGCTCTCCGGGTCGCCGCACCTGCTTCAGCCCGGCCAGACGTGGCAGCTGCCCGGGGGCAAGGGGTCGATCACCTTCGTGGGCGTCAAGCAGTGGGTGTCGATCGCGATCACCTATGACCCGGGTCAGGTGCCCGCGCTCGTCTGTGGAATCCTGGCGCTTGCCGGGCTGCTGCTTTCGTTCTTCGTGCGACGTCGCCGGGTGTTCGTGCGGGCGGTGCCCGCGGAGTCGGGCACCGGGTCCGTCGTTACGGTCGGCGGGCTCACCAGATCCGACGCCAGCGGCGGATTTGAGGAAGAGTTCGCCGAGCTGGCGGCGGAGATCGCAGCCGCGGAATCCGGCAAACACCCTGAAGAGGGAGCGTGACGTTTCATGCCCGTCAATCTTGGCTTCGCGCACGCGAGCAATGCCTTCCTGATCGCCGCGCTGCTGATTTACTCGCTCGCGGTGCTCGCCTTCGCCGGTGACTACGCCTTCGGCAGGCCCCGTCGCGCGGCCAGCGCGACCGGCGTCCGCGCCCCGGCGCGCGCCGGCGCCAGGCTCGCGACAGTCGGCGCCGGACAGGCCCCCGCCGGGCTCGACACAGCCGGGCTCGACACCAGCGGGCCGAATACCGACGGCACTACGGCCGACGGTGCGGCCGGCCCGGGCGACGGCGGATCCGGCATCGTAACTCCCGCGGCGCCGGCGCGGTCCCTGCCGGTTCCCCCGACGGGCGCCTTCCGTGCCATGTGGGCGGCCGGAACCTGGGTCCGCGCCGCCGCGGTGCTAAGCGCCGTCGGCATGCTGGCGCACCTGGCCGCGGTGGTCACCCGCGGGCTCGCGGTGCATCGCGCGCCATGGGGCAACATGTACGAGTTCATCACCGCCCTGACCTGCGTTGCCGCGATCTTCTTCGGCTACATCGTGCTCCGCTACCGTGCCTGGACGCTCGGCGTGTTCGTGATGGGCGCCGTCGTGCTCTCGCTCGGCCTGGCCGAGACGCTCATTTACACGCCGGCGGGCCCGCTGGTTCCCGCGCTGCAGTCCTACTGGCTTTCCATCCACGTCACCGCGATGACGCTCGCGACCGGCATCTTCTTCGTGGCGGCCGTGCTCGGGATCATGTACCTGATAGCCGAGCGCTACCGGAAGCGGGTCGAGGCAGGCAAGGCGCAGCCGGGTAACGGGCTCATCGCCAGGATCCCGTCGGCGCAGACCCTGGACAAGCTGACCTACCGGACCGTGGTCTTCGGCTTCCCGGTGTGGACCTTCGGCGTCATCGCCGGCGCCATCTGGGCCGACCAGGCGTGGGGCAGGTACTGGGGCTGGGACCCGGTCGAGACCTGGGCGTTCATCACCTGGGTTATCTACGCGGCCTACCTGCACGCACGGGCCACGGCCGGCTGGCGGGGCGCCCGCGCGCACTACATCCAGCTGCTCGGCTTCGCCAGCCTGGTGACCAACATGCTCGTGGTGCAGGTGTTCATCACCGGCATGCACTCCTACGCCGGCGTCAGCGGATAAATCCAAAGTCGTTGTCCGGAACGGGAGCGGCTGACTCTGCTCCCCCCGGGTTGCGCCCCTGCCCGGTTACCACCCAGATCACAGGCCCCGCGGGCCCGCCCGTGTCGCACCGGCGGCGTTGATGACGGAAATTCGGATTACAACGGAAACTTTTCCCCCGAATCGGGTTCTTTATTTCCAATCAGGAGAAGAGTTTCCGTGATCATTGGTCCGCTTGGTCGTCGAAGATCAATATCCGCGCGAGCGGCCCGGAGGGGGCGGGGCCCTGTGGGGGGCGTGAGCTACCTGGAGGCGCCGGGGTGCCGGGAGGCGTGAGGCGTGAGGCGCAGGGGCGACGATGCCGGGGGTCGGGGCGGCTATTCGGAGCGGCGGATGCGCTCGGCTAGCTGAGCTAGGAACTCGGGGTCGTCGTCGGGGCCAATGGGGACGGCTCCGTAGGGGTTGTCCGCGTTCTTGGACCGGCTGGCGGGGTGACGCGCCAGGGCGGCCGCCTCGGCCTCGGCCGTGGCGGCGGACCGGGGCGGGTACCACAGGATGTTGCCGTCGTCGTAGCCGGCGAACGCCGGGTGGCCTGCCGAGTTCAGCGCCCAGTGGCTGGTGCGCCACGGCCGGCGGGAGATCATCCAGGCGATGGCGCCCACGATGAATGTCGCGCCGATGATGAGGATCCAGGCCCGCTTGGACAGCCCATAGAACGACCTGGCAGGGGTCAGTGCGGCATCGGTCAGGCAGTACAGCCAGCAACCTGCCAGGAAAAGGACAAACAGGACACCTGACAGAAACATGGCGAAAGCCTAACGGGCGGGTTGCCGCCTCGTAACCGGAATGCCTATCTTTCCCCACCCGCATATTTGATAGCGGTCTGTCACTCGGGGTGACGTCCAGGACGATTCGGAATATTCTGGGCCTTGGACGAGGAACAGGGAGTCCCAGGATGCGGCTACGCCTAATGGAGCGGCTAGGCCGCCTCGTCGGCTGGCGTTTCGGTTCGCAGCGTGACGCCAAGGGCCGCGGGGACCCCAGGGTCGCGGTAACGGACGCCGGCGGCAGGCATCGCAGGAATCCCGGCCCTGCTCAGCCGGCGGGCAGAGGCGCCGCGGCGACGGCCGTGCACGAGACGCCGCTACCGCCCCTGCAGCCCCCGGCCGGCCTGCCGAAACGGTCCCCGAGGGCTACCGGGCCTATTCCGCGGTCACCAGCCATCCAGCCCAACGGCGCGGCCATGCCGCCGATGCCGAGGAACTACACACCCCGCGGCGGCGGAAGCGGTGGCGGTGCTGGCCGAGGCGGTGCTGGCGGAGGCGGGGGCATCGGGCGGGCCAGAATCAGGGAGGCGCCGTTCGGTGCGGCGCCCGTGGAGACGGCGACCCGCCCGCAACAGGGCCAGGACGCCGCCGCTGCCGCGCGGCCTGCCGAGGCGGCGCCCAGGCAGCCCTGGTACCAGGTTGTCGGCGGTCCGCCCGCGGCCCGCGAGGTCAGCGGCCAGCCCGGGCTGGCCGCTGTGGGACAGCAGAGCATGGGACAGCAGAGCGTGGGACAACGGAGCGCGGGAGCAGGCCCTGCGGCCGACCCCCGCGCGCTGCTGCCGCTCGCCCGGCCGCACGCGCCGGGCCTGCGCGACATGGGCGACGGCCGGCGCAACTGCGGCCCTCTCGAACGGATCCTGTGGCGGCAATGGGATGCGGCGGCGACCGCGCCGCCCCCGCAGGTCGTCGAGGCGATCGACCGGCTCGCGGAATTCCCTAGGCAGCTGCAGGAGAAGCTGGCCGCCGGGCTTGACGGCATCTACGTGGGGGCGGGCGGCGTGCCCGACCTTGACCACCTGACCGCGCTGCACGGCGTGCCGCTCCCGTCGGGCAAGGCGACCTGGGACGCCTGCGCGGGTGCGTACGGGGAGCGCAAGATCGTGGTGGGCACCCGGCCGTCGCCCACGCCAGACGTGATGTGCCACGAGGTCGGGCACGCGCTCGACGACCTGGACAGCCCGCCAGGAAAATGGCAATCAGACTCAGCCGAGTTCAGGCTCATCTATGATCAATGTCAGCCATATATCGCGAGTGACTTCCATCGTCAGCACGGCGGTCTCGGGCGGAAGGAGTTTTTCGCCGACTCCTTCGCCGCGATCGCGTCAGCGCAGCGGCCCGCGCTGGTCGACATGCTGAGCGGTAACACCCGGACCGCGCTCCGGGTGATGCTCTACTTCAACAGGCGTTATGGCATCTAGGTGAGCTGCGATGTTCGTCATACGACTACCGAACGGAAACCTGCAGGTTCCGCAGACCGCCGTGCGCTCCGGAGACGGGCGGCTCATCGGCGATGTCTACGTGGAGATCGGTCCGGACGACAGCGACTACGAGCGGCTGTCGGCGCAGGCCCTCACCCTCGACGAGATCGAGGAGCGCAAGGGCCAGTGGCGCGCCGGAGACGCAGCGTTGCTGCGTGAGTTCCAGGAGTTCGCCAGGCTCGTCGGCGACGACCCGTTCCCGTCCTGAGCGCACAACTCGCTGACCGGACAGGCCCCGGGTAAAGGCCTGCCCGGTTCACGGGCCTGACGAGCTAGGAGGCGGCGGGGTGCCCCTCGGGTGCTGCCTCACTGTCGCCGCGCAGCAGGGCGCGTACCTCAGATTCCCGGAAGCGTCTGTGGCCGCCGGGCGTGCGAATGCTGGTGATGCGACCGGACGCGGCCCAGCGGGTCACGGTCTTCGGATCCACTCGGAACAGGGCGGCTACTTCCCCGGGGGTGAGCAGCCGCTCATTGTTGCCGTCCACGTTCCATCTCCTCGTAATCGATCGGAGTATGCACCTAGTTTGGCGACAAACGGGTACTTTCTGCCCAGATTTCGGGAAATTAGGTGCGCGATTCGACGATTGCCCTGGGTGACCCGTGAGTAGTGCCGGGACGGCATGTGGCGGTGCCGATGTCCGGTCTGGCGTTAGGGTATCGGTGATGACTGACCTTGTGACAATTGATGACATACGTGCCGCGGCGGTACGGCTGAACGATGCGGTCGTGCGCACGCCGCTTGTGCCGTTCGCCGCGGGCGCCCCGCTGGCCGGAGGGCGATCCCTGCTGGTCAAGCCGGAGTCGCTGCAGCCGACGGGCGCGTTCAAGCTGCGCGGCGCCTACAACGCCGTCTACGCGGTCACGCGCGATCTGGACTCCTGCGCCAAGCCCGACGGAGTCGTCGCGCACTCAAGCGGCAACCACGGCTACGCCGTGGGGTATGCGGCGCGCCTGCTCGGCATCCGCGCCGCGATCGTAGTGCCGGAGAACGCGCCCGCGGTCAAGACGGACGCGATCGCGTCGACGGGCGCCGAACTGGTCCGTGTCGAGCCCACGCTCGCCGCCAGGATCGCGGCTACCGAGGAGATCGCCAGGGTCAGGGGCTACCACCCGGTCCCGCCGTTCGACAGCCGTGACGTGATCGCCGGCCAGGGCACGATCGGCCTGGAGATCGCCGACGACTTCGCCGCGGGACGGGCCGCCGGCATGCCGCACCAGTCACCGGCCGCCGTCCTCGTCCCGGTCAGCGGCGGCGGCCTCATCTCCGGCATCGCGACCGCTCTCAAGGCCCTGCTGCCCGGCGTCAGGGTCATCGGGGTCGAGCCGGAACTTGCCGCGGACGCACGCGATTCGCTCCGCGCGGGCGCCCGCGTCGCGTGGACGCCCGCGCAGACCGCGCGCACGCGGGCCGACGCGCTGCGCGTGGAGGAGGTCGGCGAGCTGACCTTCCCGCACATGCAGGCGTACGTCGATGACATCGTCACGGTCTCGGAGGACGAGATGCTCGACGCGGTCCGCCGGCTCGCGCTGCAGGCACGGCTGATCGCCGAGCCGGGCGGCGCGGCAGCGGTCGCCGCCGCGCTGTACCGCGATCCGGCCGAGCTCGGGCTGCCCGCAGCGGTGACAACCGCAGGCGAAACATCGGCACCGCTGGTCGCGGTGCTGTCCGGCGGCAACATTGACCCCACCCTGCTGGCCGAGATCCTCCGGACCGAGTCCTACACTGGGTAGGGCTATGAAGACCAGAACCTGGCCGAGCATCCTCGCCTACACGTCCGCGCGCATCCTGATCTTCGGGTGCGCCGTGATCCTGCTGTACGTGGCCGGGGCACGCGGAGTTCTGCTCCTCTTCCTTGGCCTGGTAATCAGCGCCCTGGCCAGCTACATCCTGCTGAACAGGCAGCGCCAGCTGATCGCGGACAAGCTGAACGGCCGCATCGGCCGAGTCGGCGCAAAGGCAACGGCGAAGGCCGCCGAGTTTCGCGAGCGCCTCGAAGAGGGCACCAAGGCCGAGGACGAGGAAGAAGCCGTCCGCTAGGCGCAACCCGGCATGTGGGGTCCGGCCAGGCGCATCCTTTCGCTCTGTGAGCTGCGTCCATGCAGTACCGCGGCTTGTGATGCCAGGCTTCGCTCGTACCTATACGCTTTCCCGAAGCAGGTCATCGGGTACTTAAGGCATTTCGGAGGGGCAGATGCCAGCAATTCTCACCAATCCAGTCGTCACGCCCGCCGAGCTCAGGCAGCGGCTTTACGGTGGCGACCTCGTTCTCCTGACTGGCCTGCCGAAGCTTGCCGAGCTTGTTGATTACATCCGGCACGGTTCGACCCCGAGCACACGCATTACGACGTGCCGAAGCCGCGGACATCGTTCCCTCAGGGGCACCTGAGGACGGGGATCGCGTTCGACTTTCCGTGGCACAGGGACGTCTGGTACAGCGCACCAGCCCAGCAGATTAACTGGTGGCTGCCTATCTTCCCGGTGCGAGAAACCAACGCGATGAGCTTCGACCTGGCCTGGACGCCAGGGACCTGCTCGACGGCCGCGGCGCGCCGCTGGCAGACGCCTGGTGCACCGGAACCTCCGTCCGTGACTTCGTTCGCGTCATGGACGAGCGGCCGTTTGAGGAGGAAGCCGTGCGGTCCGTCTTCGGTGCGCCGCCCGAGGGCGCGCACCTGGTGTTCACCACTGACGACGCCGAGCAAGCCGCCACTGCGAACTGAACTCGGGGGCCTTCCCAGCCGGAAGTCCTGTTGTCGGAACAGCTCGCCCGCCCCGCTAGCTGACGAGCCAGCCGCCGCGGGTGAGCTGCCCGAGCACCGCCGCGACCGCATCCTGCCTGGAGACCACCGAGGTGTCGATCACCAGGTCCGCGTCGACCGGCTCCTCGTAGGGGTCGGAAATCCCGGTGAACGAGCCGATGATCCCGGCACGCGCCTTCGCGTACAGGCCCTTGCGGTCGCGCGCCTCGCACACCTCGAGCGGCGTCGCCACGTGCACAAGCATGAAGTCGCCCGCCTCTGTCACCATCGCGCGCACCGCGGCGCGCGCCGCCGCGTACGGTGCGATTGGCGCGCAGATCGCGATCCCGCCGTGCCGCGCCACCTCGGTCGCCACGAACCCGATGCGCAGGATGTTGAGATCGCGGTCTTCGCGGGAGAATGTGAGCCCGGAAGACAGCAGCCGTCGCACGAGGTCGCCGTCGAGCAGCGAGACGGTCCGGTCGCCGCGCTCGAGCAGCGCGTCGCGAAGGTCCCTGGCTAGGGTCGACTTTCCCGATCCCGACAGCCCGGTGCAGAACACCACCACACCGCGATCGGAGCGCGGCGGTCTGGCACGGCGCAGTTCTGCCGCCACGCCCGCAGGCATCAGCCAGTCGGGCACCGGCGTGCCGGAGTCGAGGAGTTCGCTGAGCTCGCCGTCGGACAGCTCGCCCCGCTCCATGCCCGGCTCGATCAGGCCGAGCGGCCGCCACACTTCGGCAGCCGGGTCGAAGGCCCATTCGCCCTCGCTGATGACCTGCATCCCGAGCTTGGCAAAATCAAAATTCGAGTCCACAGAACGTGTGCCGCCTGACTCGGCAGCCGCCGCGCCGTCTGTCAGGAGGTGGGTCGCCCCGTAGGCGGCCGCAACCACAGCACGGGCCGCGAGCTCCTGTGCCGTGCCGTCCCGCGGCGCGAGCGGAACGGGCACGACAAGCGTGCTCGCCGGAAGCTGGCGGGCGGCGGCGAGGACCGCGCGGACCAGCGCCTCGGGCCGGCCGACTAGCTCGGCTGGGCCGGCCACAAGCGGAAGCAGCAGCACCCGGGCGCGCAGCTGGTCGGCCAGGTGCCTGAGCTGGCCGAGCTGACGCTGGCCGAGCGGGCGCCTGGTCGCGATCGCGAGCACCGGCGCGGTGCCGATCGTTGCGCGGACCATGGCGGGCGTGCGGCGCAGCGCGCGGAACGGCCCGTGCTCGGGCGCGCGCAGCGCAGTGACCGGCCCGGCGAGCCGCAGCCCCGCGCCGTCTCCTGCCCGGGCGTCTGCCCGTTCCGTGATCTGAAGGACCGCGAGCGGTGACCCCTCCTGGTCTTGGAGGACCAGGTGCCTCGCGTCCGCGGGCACGGCGTCTGCTGGCACAGTGAAGGTGACTGGGACCGGCCAGAAGGTGCCGTCGGCGAGCTGGCCGCGCTCGGCCACGGAAGCGAGGTCGGCCGTTGTGAGATATCCGGCCAGCGGCGCGAACGCGCCAGAGGTGAGAAGCTCGAGCTCGGCGAGCTGCTCCTCGCCCGGGGTCCAGGCCGGCCACGTGGCCAGCTCCGCTGGCAGCGTGTCCGGTACCGTCGCCGCGCCGTCGGACACGCTCTCAGGTGTCGCTTCCCCAAGGGGAACCTGCGTCTCCGATATCCTGGCTTGCCCATTGGACAGGCCTCGGGGGGTACGGGGGGTCCCTCCCCCGGGAGAAGACTGCCCTGCCGTCACCTGCGCCTCTCTTTCCGGGTCTCGGCGCACGCGGCGGTAAGACGACGCGAGCGAAACGGTCCTGCGGCTTGCGGATCACGTAGAGCAGCTCGTCATGGCTGTCGCCGTAGCGCCCCCTGCTGAGCCTGGCAATGGCACCGCAGGTGATTCGCATCGACGATGATAGCCCGGCCGGGCTGTCTGGGCGGGTTAGCTCACTGGCCCGCGCGGCGATGACGAGCCCGCGCATCAGCGCGTAATCGGCGATGCCGTCCGCGCTGACCGCCTTCTCGTAGACGGGAGTGAATGGTCCTGGAGTGCCGGGGCGGAACCTGGACCAGACCATGCGCCTGGCCGGGCCCGGGAGCAGACGGTCGAGCAGGGCCATCGCCGAGTACCTGTCCGCCGTCCTGATCAGCAGCAGTCCGCCGGGCTTGAGCGCGCTGTTCAGCCGGTCGAGCACGAGCGCGACGTGCTGCACCCGTTCGAGCAGTTGCGCGCAGTAGACCACGTCGTAGGTGCGTGGCGGTATAGAAACCGTCCGCAGGTCCCCCGTGATGACGTCGTCGTAGGCGCCGTGCGAATCCCGCAGCACGCGCTTCGCGATCGGGTCGTCGGCGTCCACGGCGGTGACCGTGATCTGGAACCCGCCATCGGTGAGTTCACCGATGCCAAGCTCACGCAGTGGCGCCAGGCAGCCGGCCTGGAGCACGCTGACCGGCCGGCCAAGGCAAGCGAGCACGTAGTCGCGCATCGGCTCGGCGAAGAATCGGCTCACCGTCCGCTGACCGCCCGGCGAGCCTCGTTCGGCAGTCGTCATGGATCGTATGGTAGTTGAATAACTACATAGCGTATCGAGTTTGCCTGACAGTGAGGAACGCAATCTCCGCAAACCATGGCAGCCTTCGGCTGTATCAGGGTGCCATTCCCCAGGGTCTTCTGGTGTGAAGGCCCGCGCCGGGCTGGCCGGCTGCCGGCTGGCAGATCAAGGAGTGCGAGATGCGGGTCCTGGTCGCGGGTGATGGCGGCTACATCGGTGCGGTTCTCGTCCCGTTCCTCAGGAACGCTAGACACGTGGTCGACGGTCTTGACCTCGGCCTGTACTCAGGGTGTGACCTCGGGCCAGGCGAGGCACAAGACAGCGCGCTAGAAAACGCCGACATGCGAGACGTCACGGCGGCCCAGCTGCGCGGCTATGACGCGGTCGTCTGCCTGGCGGCACTGTCGAACGACCCGCTGGGCGACCTGAACCCCAGGGCGACGTACTCGGTGAACCTGGACGGCACGATGCGGCTTGCCGCGAAGGCCAAAGAGGCGGGGGTGCCGAGGTTCCTGTTCTCGTCCTCGTGCAGCCTCTACGGAGCGGCAGGATCGGCGGCGGTGGCCGAGGATGCCGACCTCTTCCCCGTGACGCCCTACGGTGAGAGCAAAGTCATGGCCGAGCGGGAACTCGCCAAGCTCGCCGACGACAACTTCAGCCCTACCTACCTGCGGAACGCGACCGCTTACGGCGCCTCCAGACGACTGCGCCTTGACATCGTGGTGAACAACCTCACCGCAGTCGCGCTGACGACAGGTCAGGTCCGCCTGGAGAGCGACGGCACGCCATGGCGGCCGCTCGTGCACATCGAGGACATCAGCCGCACGTTCCTCGCCGTGCTTGACGCGCCGCGTGAACTCGTGCATAACGAGGCGTTCAACGTCGGGCGGTCCGAGGACAACGTCCAGATCCGAGATATCGCCGAGCAGGTCCGCGAGACCGTGACCGGGTCCGCGGTGACCTTTGCCGCCAACGCCGGGCCTGACCTGCGCAACTACCGCGTCGATTTCGGCAAGCTCAATGACACATTCCCTGGCCTTGGCCTGCGCTGGACGGTGCGCGACGGGATCGCCGAGCTTCTTGCCAGCTACACGGCGCACGGGTTGACGTACGAGGACTTCACCGGGTCGCGTTTTGTCCGGCTGCGCAGGATCAAGGAACTGATGGCTGCCGGCACGGTGGACGAGATGCTCAGGCGGACACCCGGCGCGAACTAGGGCGGCGCTGCGGCGGGACGCGCCCCAGGCGGCGCGACGTAGACTAGGTGGGGCGTCGGGCGCTCTAGTGCCGACCCGTGGCGCGTACGGGGACTGCCTGATTCTGGTCCTGCCCTGACGGGCGGGCGGACGTTCGCGCGATGCCTCCGCAGCCTTATCACTCTCACATTGGGACAGCATGAGCCTCGCCGGACTACTCGCCGCCGTAGCCGAAGATCCCCAGCTCCGTACCGCCCTCGCCGGCCAGCCAGGCACGCAAGAGATCGACGGCGCCGCCGAGCGCGATCTCGTCGCACCCGCCGCCCTGCGCCCGCTCGTCACCGCCGCGATGGCTACCGGGGTCGCCGGCGGCCAGGGCCGCTTCGTGCTCGCGGTCACCGCGACCGCCCGGGAGGCCGAAGACCTGACCGCGGCGCTCGGGTCGTTCCTGCCGCCGCACGTGGTTGCCACATTCCCCGGCTGGGAGACGTTGCCGCATGAGCGGCTCTCTCCCCGCTCGGACACAGTCGGCCAGCGGATCGCGGTCCTGCGGCGGCTGCAGCACCCGGGGCCCGCTGGCGACGCCGTGGGGGGTCCGCTCAAGGTCGTCGTCGCGCCGGTGCGGGCCGTGCTCCAGCCGATCGTCGCCGGGCTTGGCGACCTGGTGCCCGTCCGGCTCGCCGCGGGGGACGACGCGGACCCTGAGGACGTGATCGCGCGGCTCGTCGACATCGGGTATGCCCGCGTCGAGATGGTGTCCAAGCGCGGTGAACTCGCGGTGCGCGGCGGCCTGCTCGACGTGTTCCCGCCGACCGAGGAGCATCCGCTGCGCGTCGAGTTCTTCGGCGACACCGTCGAGGAGATCCGGGTATTCAAGGTCGCTGACCAGCGGTCGGCCGGCCAGGCGGACCACGGCCTGTGGGCGCCGCCCTGCCGCGAGCTGCTGCTCACCCCGTCGGTGCGCGCCCGCGCCAAGGAGCTTTCTGCCAAGCACCCCGCCGTTTCTGAGATCCTCGGCAAGATCGCCGACGGGATCACCGTGGAGGGCATGGAGGCCTTCTCCTCCGTCCTCGCGGACCACATGGACCTGCTGCTCGACCACCTTCCGCTCGGTGCCGTGCTGCTCGCCTGCGACCCCGAGCGGATCAGGACCAGGGCGATCGAGCTCGTGTCGACAAGCCAGGAGTTCCTCGAGGCGTCCTGGGCGAGCGCGGCGTCCGGCGGCGAGGCGCCCGTCGACCTCGGCGGCTCGGCCTTCCAGCCGATTGAGACGATCCGCGAGGCCGCCGCGGAACTCGGCATCGCGTGGTGGACCCTCGCTCCCTTCGGAGTCACCGAGGAGGGCGCCGACCCGTCGGGGGAGCAATCGGCGGTAGAGAGTACGCCGCAACCGTTCGGGATGATCATCAGTGCCCAGCCCGCGGCGGCCTACCGCGGCGAGACCAACCGCATGATCGCGGACGTGCGGCACTGGCTCGCGGACGGATGGCGAGTGGTGCTCGTCACCGAGGGGCACGGGCCGGCCAAGCGGCTCGCCGAGGTGCTGCGCGGCGAGGGATTCGGCGCGCGGGAGGGCGATCTTGCCGAGGAGCCGCAGGGCGGCGTCCCCTACGTCGCCACCGGCGAGCTCCGCCAGGGATTCTCCTGGCCGGCCGTGCGGCTCGCGGTGCTCACCGAGGCGGACTTCGCGGCGCGCGGCACGTCACGGCCAAGCTCACGGGATGAGCGGCGGATGCCGTCGGCGCGGCGGCGCGGCGGCGTGGATCCGCTTCAGCTGCAGCCGGGTGACTACGTGGTGCATGAGCAGCACGGTGTTGGCAGATTCGTGGAGATGACAAGCCGGACGGCGGCCGGCGCGACCCGTGACTACCTGGTGCTCGAGTACGCATCGGGCAGGCGGGGGCATCCGCCGGACCGGCTGTACGTGCCGACCGACCAGCTCGACGAGGTCACCAAGTATGTCGGCGGTGAGGCGCCTGCGCTGCACCGGCTCGGCGGCGCGGACTGGGCCAAGACCAAGGGCAGGGCGCGCAAGGCGGTCCGCGAGATCGCGGCCGAGCTGATCAGGCTGTACTCGGCGCGGATGGCCTCACCGGGGCACGCGTTCGGCGGCGACACCCCGTGGCAGCGCGAGCTTGAAGACGCCTTCCCCTACGTGGAGACGCCGGATCAGCTGTCCGCGGTGGACGACGTCAAGCGCGACATGGAAAAGCCGGTGCCGATGGACCGGCTGATCTGCGGCGACGTCGGCTACGGTAAGACCGAGATCGCGGTGCGGGCCGCGTTCAAGGCCGTCCAGGATGGCAAGCAGGTCGCGATCCTCGTGCCGACGACCATCCTCGCGCAGCAGCACTTCAACACGTTCTCCGAGCGGTACGCGCCGTTCCCGGTGTCGGTCAAGCCGATGTCCAGGTTCCAGAGCGCTGGCGAGGTCGCGGAGACGCAGCGCGGTCTCGCCGACGGCACCGTCGACTTGGTGATCGGCACCCACCGGCTGCTGTCGCCCGAGACCAGGTTCAAGCAGCTCGGCCTGGTGATCATCGACGAGGAGCAGCGGTTCGGCGTCGAGCACAAGGAGTACCTCAAGCGGCTGCGCACCGAGGTGGACGTGCTCGCGATGTCCGCGACGCCGATCCCGCGCACGCTGGAGATGGGCGTGGCGGGCATCCGCGAGATGTCCACCATCCTGACCCCGCCGGAGGAGCGGCACCCGGTGCTCACGTTCGTCGGCGCCTATGACGAGAAGCAGATCGCCGCGGCCATCAGGCGCGAGCTGCTCCGTGACGGCCAGGTCTTCTACGTGCACAACCGGGTGCAGTCGATCAAGAAGGTCGCCGCGCGGCTCGGCGAGCTGGTGCCGGAGGCCAGGATCCAGGTCGCCCACGGCCAGATGAACGAGCACGAGCTCGAGCGGATCATGATCGGCTTCTGGGACCGGTCATTCGACATCCTGGTCGCGACCACCATCGTCGAGTCCGGGCTCGACATACCCAACGCGAACACACTGATCGTGGACCGGGCCGACGCGCAGGGACTGTCCCAGCTGCACCAGCTGCGCGGCCGCGTCGGGCGCGGGCGGGAGCGCGCGTACGCGTACTTCCTCTACCCGCAGGACAAGCCGCTGACCGAGACGGCGCACGAGCGGCTCGCGACGGTGGCGCAGCATACGGAGATCGGCGCCGGCATGTACGTCGCGCTGAAGGACCTGGAGATCCGCGGGGCGGGGAACCTGCTCGGCGGCGAGCAGTCGGGGCACATCGCCGGGGTCGGGTTCGACTTGTACATCCGGATGATCGGCGAGGCGGTGCGCGAGCTCAAGGACGACGCGCCACCCGAGCGGCCCGAGGTGCGGGTCGAGCTGCCGGTCAACGCGCACATACCGCACGACTACATCCCTGGCGAGCGGCTGCGTCTCGCGGCTTACACCTCCATCGCGGCCATTGACTCCGAGGACGACGTGATCTCCGTCCGTGACGAGCTGCGCGACCGCTACGGCGAGCTGCCGCTGCCCGTGGTGACGCTGCTCGACGTGGCCAGGCTCCGGTTCGACGCCCGGCGCGCCGGGCTGACGGACATCACACTCCAGGGATCGCACGTGCGGTTTGCCCCTGTTGTCCTGCCTGATTCGCGTGTGGTCCGGGTTCAGCGGCTATACCCCAAGACAGTGCTTAAGCCGGCAGTGCGTACCATGCTGGTACCAGTGCCGAAGTCCGGTGCCTCCAGCGGAGGCTTCGGCGGGGAGCCGTTGCGCGACACCGAGCTACTCGCTTGGTGCGCGGAGGTAATCCGTTCGGTACTGTCCGAGTCGTAGTTCGCGCTGTCGTTGATTGACACGGTTGAAGGGATCGTCTGTGGCTCTGTTTGCTAAGAAGGGCCGCCGGGTGGCCGCGCTCGGCGCCGCGGGCCTTGGCGCGTGCGCGGTACTCGCCGCCTGCGGTCCGGTACAGGCAGGGGCCGCTGCGATCGTCGGCGACCAGCGGATCACCGTGTCCTCGCTTGACACGCAGGTCTCCAACCTCCAGGCGGCCGCCAAGCCCTACAGCCAGCTGCCGATCACCACCGCGCAGATGCCGACCGCGGTGCTGTCCTGGCTGATCAGGTTCGCCGTCATGGACCAGGTGGCCGCGACGAACGGCATCACGGTGTCTCAGTCCGAGGCTGAGGCGGGGCTCAGCTCGCTCAAGAGCGTGGCGCAGCATTACGGGTTCGCCAGCACGACCGAACTGCTCATTGCCAACGGCATACCGCCGCAGCTGTTCCCCGAGGTCGGCCAGTGGGAGGCGCAGCAGACCGCCTACGCGCTCAAGCTGAACAACGGCAAGACGCCGTCGACCACCGCGGAGCAGAACGCCTTCACCACCGCGATCACCAAGTCGCAGTGCCAGGCGGCCAAGTCGCTCAACATCAAGGTCAGCCCGCAGTTCGGACGGCTGGACTACACGCACTACACGGTCGTCGCGACGCCGAACACGCTGTCGCAGCCGGCCGGCAAGCCGACGCCCGCGTCCACCACGGGGCTCGCCCCGGCGTGCTGACCGTCCTGCTGACCAGCTCGCGGGTGGCGCCCGGGCTGCTCACCTGGCAGGCGTGGTCCGCGCTGCGTGCGGCGTCCAGGGTGCTTGCCGGTTCTGGCGGGCATCCGCAACTGCCCGCGCTGACCGCGGCGGACGTGGTCCCCTCGGTTGTCGACGCACCGGCCGGCGCTGTTCCGCTCGCCGGTTTCCTGTCGTCCGCCGCGTCGTCCGCCGATGGCGACGTGCTATGGGTCGCGCCGCCCGATGAGGAGGCGGACCCGGCGCTGCTTGGTGCTCTTTCCGTCCCGTATCAGGTGCTGAACGGGTCGCGTGACCTGCCGGGCGCGCACCTGCTCGACCTGGTCGCGATCATGGACCGGCTGCGGGTGTCCTGCCCGTGGGACCGGGAGCAGACCCATTCGTCGTTGCTGAAGTACCTGCTTGAAGAGGCCTATGAGGCCGCGGAGACGATCGAGTCCGGCGACCTCGCGGGGCTGCGCGAGGAGATCGGCGACGTCATGTTTCAGGCGTTCTTCCACGCGAGGATCGCCGCCGAGCGGCCCGCCGCCGAGGGCGGGTTCACCATCGATGACGTCGCCGACACACTCGCGGCGAAGCTGGTCAGGCGGCACCCGCACGTGTTCGGTTCCGTGTCGGTGTCATCGGCGGCCGACGTGAACGCCAACTGGGAAGAGATCAAGATGGCGGAGCGGGCCGCCAAGGCCGAGGCCGCACGGGCCGGGGGCTCGGACGGTGGCACAGATAGTCCGTCAGTACTCGACGGCGTTCCGTTCGGGCAGCCCGCGCTCTCGCTGGCCGCGCAGTTGCAGCGGCGAGCGAAACGAGCCGGAATTGTCTTCCCTGCCGCCTATGGCGGGAATCCCGGTGAGAACAGCCCTGCCGGAGACGGCGGGGATCCCAGCCTGGCCGGCAAGGGCATCGGCGACGCGCTCATGAGGGTTGTCGCCGAGGCGGCTGAGGCAGGCCTAGACCCGGAGCTGGAGCTACGGTCCGCGGCCCGGAGCTTTGCGGATGCGGTGCGCGCGCGGGAAAGCGCGGCCGGCCCGGCGAAACGGTAAATTCCGGGAAAGTCTCGTGGGCGTGCGGAGAACGCTAAGATCAATTTTTTCCAGGCTCAGCAATCCGTGCACGAAGCCTGCTTCCGTGATCGCGAAAACTAATAGAACATTTATTCCTGTGCTATTAATCTTGTTAGGTCCTCTACCTAGCATCTCAACTGACCCCGGCAATTGTCAGCACGAAGCAGATTTGAGAAGATGCCCCTCGTAGGCAAGCCGGTTTAACCACTGATGGCTGCGGAGAGAACCGGATGGCGCGGTAGATCGCGTCAAAGAGAGCGGGAGCGATGTTTCGGTAGCTAGATGTGTCGCCGAAACATGCGAGGGGTGATGCTGCGTGTGCCTAATAGTGACGCCTGCGCAAATATGCGGTCCGGGCAGGATAAAACGCGTCATCGGGTCTATGCCTGGGTGTCGCTAACTGACGACGCTTGCGCTAACTGCCCGTCACCATATGCGGCGCGTGCGCCGGCGACCGTCCGGCGCCTTGCTGCCGCCTTGTCCACGGAGCCTACCGGACCGGTCTGGCCGGGTTGTGTCGCGTGCCCGCGGTCGTCGGCACGGGCGTACAGTCGCGTCAACCCCAGATTTCCCAGTGGGCATTTACGCTCGTTATTTTCACAATTCAAATGATGTGGGGCATCTAAACATCTGGCAGCCGACGGGGTAAACCGGCGGGTTTGTCCAGGCGTCTCGTAAAGGGCAGAAGGAAGGGCACGCATAAGTGCCTATGGGGGAGCGCGATTGTCATGGCGGTGCTTCCGCCGTGACACATCGAGAGGTGGGGATGGGGTGTGTCCGATTATTCTTCGATTGTCTCTGTTGGCGACCATTCCGAGTGGCTGGCGAATCGGCCGGGCGCTTGGCTGCGAACCTATGTTCGTCAAGTAGCCATCGCGGACTTCTCCGCGGCGATGGTGGCGGCGCTCGCCGCCACTGAAGTGCGCTTTGGCGCGCATCCAAACAACAGGTACGTGATGCTCAGCCTGGCGCTGCCGCTGCTGTGGCTGATCGCGGTCCGCGTCTTCGGCGGATACGAGCGGCGGTTCATCGGTGGAGGCTCAGATGAGTTCCGCAGGATCCTCAACGCTGGGCTGAGCCTGACCGCAGCTCTCGCCCTGATCTCCTACGCGGTGAACAACGAACTGTCCCGCGTCTATCTGGTCGTCAGCATGCCAGCCGTCGTCGGGCTTGACCTGCTGGTCAGATACGTGCTGCGCAAGCGGCTGCACCGGCGACGGGCGCACGGCGAGTGCATGTCCACAGTCGTGGCGGTGGGACACGAACCCGCCGTGCGGCAGCTGATCAGCGAGCTGCGCCGGGAGTCGCATCACGGCCTCCTCGTGGTAGCGGCTTGCCTGGCAGGCGAGTTCAACGACAGCGAACTGGCCGGCGTGCCGGTGGTCGGAGACATCGACGACGCCGCCAGCGTGGTGCGGAACATCAGGGCCGGCACGGTGGCGGTGCTCTCCTGCCCGGAGATGGACGGCATGAAGCTCAGGACGCTCGCCTGGGAACTGGAGAAGACAGGCACCGACCTGTGCGTTGCCCCGGCGCTGCTGGACGTCGCTGGCCCGCGAACCACGATCAGGGCAACCGCCGGACTGACCCTGCTGCACGTGGATCACCCGCAGCTGAGCGGGCCTAGACAGGCGGTCAAGGATCTCTTCGACCGGTGTGCCGCGGCGCTCGGTCTCCTGGTGCTTTCGCCGCTAATGCTAGTGATTGCGGTGGTGATCCGGATCTCCGATGGCGGTCCCGCGCTCTTCACCCAGACTCGTGTCGGCAAGGGCGGGCGACCATTCAAGATCTACAAGTTCCGCACGATGGTGGTGGACGCAGAGGCGCGCCTGGCCGCGATGAGGGAGAAGAACGAGTCAGACGGCGTGCTCTTCAAGATTCGCCGGGACCCGCGCGTCACTGGCATCGGTGCGCGGCTGCGCAAATGGTCGCTTGATGAGCTGCCGCAGCTCATCAACGTGCTCCGCGGTGAGATGTCGCTGGTCGGCCCCCGCCCCGCGCTGCCGGAGGAGGCGGCGAGGTACGCCGCTCATGTGCGCCGCCGGCTGGTCGTCAAGCCGGGCCTGACTGGCATGTGGCAGGTCAACGGCCGGTCCGAGCTGTCCTGGGACGAAACGGTGCGCCTCGACCTGCGCTACGTCGAGAACTGGTCGTTCGCTCTCGATCTTCAAATTCTGTGGAAGACGTTCTCGGTGATCTTCAGGGGGGCCGGTGCCTACTAGCGCGGTAATGCTGGAGCAGGACCTCGACGGCGCTGTCGTCGAAGTCCTCAACACGATCGACGCCGCGGTGGTCGAACTCGACGCCACCAGGCTGGTCCGCCGGGCGGCCGACGGGGATCCCGCGGCCTGGGAGGGCCTCATCGCCAAGTACGGCCGGCTCATCTGGTCGATCACCAGGGACTTCAAGCTCGCGGAAAACGATGCCGCGGATGTCTTCCAGACGACCTGGATGCGGCTGATTGAGCACATCGACCGTATCGAGCATGCGGACAGAATTGGCTCCTGGCTCGCGTCGACGGCGCGGAACGAATGCCTGCGATCTCTCTCCATCCGCAAGAGACTGGTGCTCGCGGATGAGGAGGAATCGTTCGACGGTCCTGCCACGCATGAGCCGGAAGTCGACGAGGCGCTGCTGGCAGCGGAGCGCGCGCAGGTGGTTCGCGAGGCCATGACGCACCTGCCGCGGCGCTGGCAGCGACTCATGGAAATGCTCATGTCGGACCCGCCGGCGTCGTACGCCGAGATATCCGACGAGCTGGGACTCCCCGTTGGCAGCATCGGTCCCACTCGAGGTCGCTGTCTCGCACGGTTGCGCATGCTGCTAGAGGCGACCAGCTGACTAGAACTCTGCGGGGGCCCGGCCCAGTGCGTCGGCGTCTACCCAGCGCCCGCCGCGAGCCTCGATTTCCGGGTAGGTGACGCGAACTTCGGCCATCAGGTCCGAGACGAAAAGTGCCACCTCATCTGGGCGGCGCGCGATAAGTTCCGCCGGGCTGACCACGGGAATCGTGGTGCCAGGAATGCGCCTCCCCAGCTTGGCTGGGGAGGCGTCGGCCACCGCAGGGAGGAGATCGCGGTTAACCTCCGCCCTCTTGAGCAGTGCGACGGCCCGCGAGGCAGCGCCGTAGCCCAGCACGGTCCGTCCTGCGCGCGCACTCTCGGCAAGCCAGCTGTGCAGCGCCATGGCTCTTGTCTGGACGTCTCGCGACAGCCCGCGCAAGACTTCGGGATCACATACCCGAGTGCGCGCCTCCGCCGCCAGCAGGGCTATGAGCGTCGCATCGGGGATTACGGGGCCAGCACCGCTGTGGCTGGCGGCGAGCAGGACGGTGCCGCCGTAGAGATCGAACCGCCACGCCATGCGAGCCGTGAGGCCGGCGGCGGCCAGCATCGCGCAGAGCGCGGTCGTGGAGTAGTACGCGTAATGACCGTGCCGCAGCGCGTTCCATTGCCCCAGCCGGATGATCGTGTGGAGAGAGTGATACTCCAGCAGTATGACTCCGCTAGGGGCCAATCGCCCGGCCCGCTCGGCGAGCGCGTCGCTTTGGTCGGGAGCATGCATCATGCCAAAGCAATCGAGGATGACATCGGCTTGCGCCGTGCCGTCCGCCGGCCGCAGGCCGCGCTCGGCCAGCAGGTCAAGCCAGGAACCGCCATGCGGACTGCCATACTCAGCCACCCTGGCCCCGGCCGGAAGCAGGCCTGCCGCCGCTACACGGGCCACGGCATCGACCGCCTGCGCCACCAGTGCGGCGGGCTCGGTGCCTCTAGGCTCTTCGGGCACGGTCGGGTCTTCGAGCAGTTGCGCCAGCCCGCAGTCCGAGCAGAGCCACATCCGAAGTGGGTACACCGGGTCGGGCCCCGGATCGCCCAGCAGAGGGAAGTAATCACAGGCGGGCTGGCTGCCAAGATCGAGTACCACGTGTCCCGCGTCCCGGCGGCAGGCCCGGCACTTGTAGGTATTCACGGCAACACATCCTGGATCTCAATGATGCGGCGGAGCGCATGCCGCCACCCGTATCAACGAGATTCATTCCGGATCGTGTAAATACCGATCGCCAGCCGGATGTCCGGCTGGCGGGTGTCAGCCATCAGCCGGATGCATTGGGGTGACATGTCAGCTGGACACTCGTGCCGCCTGTGCGGCGCGGAACTAACGCGCTCCTTCGTCGATCTTGGGATGTCTCCGCTGTGCGAGAGTTACGTGCCGGCGGAGAGCGTCTACGCGCCTGAAGTGTTCTACCCGCTGAACGTGCTGCTCTGTCAGCAGTGCCTGCTCGTTCAGCTCCCCGCCTATGTGTCCGGCGAGCACATCTTCTCGGACTATGCGTACTTCTCGTCCTACTCCGACTCGTGGGTTGCCCACGCCAAGCGGTACGCGGACGGGATGACCGCCGTGCTTGACCTGACGTCCGACAGCCTTGTCACCGAGGTCGCGAGCAACGACGGTTACCTTCTCCAGCATTTCGTCGCCGCTGGCATCCCGGTGCTCGGCGTTGAGCCGGCCGGCAACGTCGCCGAGGCCGCCATCGCCAAGGGCATCCGGACGGTGGTGAAGTTTCTCGCACCGGACACTGGCGCCGCCATCGCCGCCGACTACGGCAGGGCCGACCTGGTCGCCGCCAACAACGTCTTCGCGCACGTGCCCGACATCCGCGGGTTCGCCGCGGGACTGCGCGCCCTGGTAAAGGATTCGGGGCTGGTGACCCTGGAGTTCCCGCACCTGCTCCGGCTGATCGAGCGGCGTCAGTACGACACGATCTACCATGAGCATTTCTCGTACCTGTCGCTGCTGACGTCAAGCCGCGCGCTGGAGACAGGTGGCCTGCGCGTGGTGGATGTCGAGGAGCTGACCACGCACGGCGGCTCGCTCCGGGTCCATGCCCGGCCCGCCCAGACAGCCTGCGAGCCCTCAGCGCGGGTGAGGGCCGTGCTCGCCGAGGAGGAAGCCGCCGGCCTGCACACGGTCACCGGGCACGACGGTTTCGCCGGCGACGTGCTGCGCATCAAGAGCGAACTGCTTTCCTTCTTGTTCCGCGCGGTGGCCGAGGGCAAGACAGTGGCCGGCTACGGCGCGCCAGGCAAAGGCAACACGCTGCTGAACCACTGCGGGATTAGGGGCGACCTGCTCCAGTACACCGTGGACCGGTCGCCGGTGAAGCAGGGCAAGTTCCTGCCGGGTACGCACATCCCCATCCACGCGCCGGACCGGCTCGCGGAGACGAAGCCCGACTACATCCTCGTTCTGCCATGGAACCTCCGTGAGGAGATCACCGGGCAGCTGTCCTACGTCCGGTCCTGGGGCGGCCGCCTTGTCTTCCCGATCCCGGCACTGGAAGTCATCTGATTGACAGCGGGCCGTATTTCCGGGGTGCGCCGGAGATCTTCTTGTAGGGCTTATGAAGGAGGGGGAACACATGAAGGTGGTGCTTTTCTGCGGGGGGCTCGGCATGAGGATGCGGGACGGGGTGACGAACGCGCCTAAGCCGATGGCGATGATCGGCGACCGGCCGCTGCTGTGGCACGTCATGCGCTACTACGCGCACTACGGGCACACCGAGTTCGTGCTCTGCCTCGGCTACGGGGCCTCGGCCGTCAAGGATTTCTTCCTCAGCTACGACGAGACTCGGTCCAACGACTTCGTGCTCGAGGGCGCCGGCCGGCAGATCGAGCTTTTCAAGACCGATATCTCGGACTGGCGGATCACCTTCGTCGACACTGGCCTGCACTCCGCGATCGGTGAACGGCTCCGCCGGGTCCGCCGCTTCGTGGCGGACGAGGAGATGTTCCTCGCGAACTACGCGGACGTCTTCACCAACGCACCGCTCCCCGATATGGTCTCACGCTTCGCGTCGTCTAACGCCTTGATCAGCCTGCTGGCGGTGCCGCCGACGTCGTCGCATCACGTCGTGGACGTGGGCGAAGACGGACTCATCACACAGGTGACCCCGGTACGGGATTTGCGCCAGTGGGAGAACGGCGGGTTCTTCGTGATCCGGTCCGAGATCTTCGACTACCTCAACGAAGGCGAAGATCTCGTAGAAGACGTGATCGTGCGGCTGGTCCCGCAGGGACGCGTCCTCGCCTACCCGCATAAGGGGTACTGGTCGCCGGCTGACACCGTCAAGGAGCGCGCCCAGTTGGAAGAGATGTTCCATCGGGGGAATTGTCCCTGGATGGTCTGGGATCCCGAGCGCTCTGGGCAGAGTGCCGCGGCTACTTCGGCCGAGGTTCTCGCCCTACGCGACAGCGCCGTGGTCCGGGCGTGATCACGCTACCGCTCAGCCCGTCGGGTGCCGGGCCACTATCCGTGCTTGCTCTTGGCGCGCACCCCGACGACATCGAGATCGCGGCGGGGGGGACGTTGCTCAGCCTGGCCGAGCGGAAGCCTGGCCTGTGCGTCAGATACGTACTTTTCACCGGGACGCCCGAGCGCCAGCAAGAAGCGCGGGCGGCGGCAAGTGCATTTATGCCGGGTGCCGACCTTGAGGTGGAATTGTATGACCTGCCGGACGGTCGGCTGCCTGCAGTCTACGGACAGGTCAAAGAGCTCCTTGAGGGCATCGCGGCGTCCTTTAGACCGGACGTCATACTCGCGCCGTTTCCGGGTGACGCGCACCAAGACCACCGAACGGTAGGCGAACTAGTGCCGACGGCGTTCCGGGACCAGCTCTGCCTCGCGTACGAGATCCCTAAGTGGGACGGCGACATGGGCCGCCCGAACACGTACTTCCCGCTGACCGACAAGATCGCGCGGCAGAAGGTCGAACTGCTCGGCAAGTGCTATCCCTCGCAGCGGGACCGGGACTGGTGGGGCGAGGAGACGTTCCTCGCGCTGGCGCGGTTGCGCGGCATGGAGTGCCGAGCGCACTACGCCGAGGCATTCACCTGCTCGAAGCTGGTTATTTCGTGATTTCCTCTTGACGCGGCGCGCCCGGACGAAGTGTCCAAGCGGCCGCCACGGCGCCCCCTCGCTTTCCAGGTGCCACCTGCGGGTTGTCATTGCGTCGCGCCGGCGCCGTCGGTATCAGCGCTCCGCAAAGCTTTCGGCCCGGCCGGACGGGATCTCGTCGCGGAGCGCTGCCCACTGCAGCGAATGCCGAATGCCCTCGGTGAGGTCATGCTGAGCCCGCCAGCCCAGGACCACCGCGTAGATGTCGGGATGCTCGGCGAAGATCCGGTCACCCAGCGGCCCGTCGGCGATGTCACCCGCATAGAACACCGGGCCCAGGGCGAACTCCTGCCTTCCGGCCCACCAGGTTGTTGTCAAGTATTACCGGGCATATCCCTGCGTCCAGGCTCGTCTTTGTCAATAACGAGTCGACGTTTGCCGCTCTTCGGTAGGATCACTTCATCGCGAACTTCAAAGCTGAGCTGAAATGCATTACCTAGCTTTGAAGCGAACTGCTTAGCCACAGTCGGCATGACGGCGGCTGCCGAACGTTCAACTGGTACGAGCAGCAACTTAACTACGCCCGGTGCCATCTGGACGAACTGATATTCAGCGACTTTGGAAAACTCAGTGCTGTGCAAATTCAGCGCAACAACATGCGCCCGACGCCCATCACGACCGACGACGGATGAATCTTCCCGCCTGGGCTGAATATCGGCCAGAACATAGTGACACGATGGCCATTCGCCGTCAATGGAGATCACTGTGGCCGTATCGCCGGAGTCATATCGAATAATCGGTGCAGCATTGTTGATGTGGCTCGTGCCGATGATCCTTCCCCGTTGTCCAACTGCGACAGGCCTGTCATTGTCATCGAGGATTTCGACAGTTGAGTACATAGGATTCACGTCATAGACGCCTGGCTCGTCCATTCGCTCTAGCGCGAATGCAGTTCGCTCGGTGAGCCCATACTGAACAACGATCCGAGCTGACGGAAACGCTTCTGCAATAGCATGTCGCTGATCCTGCGTCACTGGTTGCGAAATGAGCAAGACGGCTTTGATCAAGGCGGAAAGCTTATGCGGATCACGAGCTGCGATGACGCTCCGCGCCAACGTGTCGATCGCGCTTGGATAGCCATGCAGGTAGCGGATTGATCGTGCGGCGATCAGGCTCTGAAAGAGCAAAAGATTCTCTGGGTTCATGTGGAAAGGAGAGAGTCTGAGCTCCGAGAAAGCATTACTGACACACCACGGTTTCGAGTCTTTGAACTCAAGCCCTCGCATCAATGCTCGCCAATCGCCTAGCGCGTATCCACAAGCTTGATTCCAGGCCGTGACCATGAAGGCCCATTCTGCCGATCTTCGGCTCTTGGGCAGGTAAAAACGAACCGGCTTGCCTGACGAACCGCTCGTTGACGCAAGATCTACATCCGCCAATTTCGTCGCAATCATGCGCTCCGGATGCTGTGAAAGTTCATCCCGCGAGATGATCGGAAGCCCCTTGAGTGTTTCGTAAGTCGATTGCTGCGTAATTCGAGGGGCCAAGTGTCGATATGGCTTGTAGAAGTCGGAGCCGAGGAGGGCCGAGCAAAGAACTTCCATCAGCAGTTCGGCACGTTTTGCAGCCGCTTCTTGCTCATGGCTCGGGTGCATGGCTGCTATTCGCGACCAGCGGTCATAGGAGCTGCCGCCAAATCGAATTGACGGCGGCATAAGTCCGGCCAGTGGGTCGGCAATAGATTTTACGACCGGTCCAGACCTGAGGTAAATTTGCTGGCCAAGGGTGGTAAGCATCGCTGTGGCACTATCCCCGTGGCCTGATGGCTGGCCTGACCGGTCGGCCGCGAAGCACCGTCGAAACGCCGTCTTCAAGCGCTCGCCGGTAGGTCGGCATCAGCTCGGCCACGGCATCAACGGCGTGCTGGATCGCCTTCGGGTTATGGGCGGCGCTGACCACGAACGACGGTGCCAGGATCCCATGCTCCAGGAACTCCTGCAGCACGAGGGTACGGAACTCCTGGCTGGGTTGACCGTCGCCGTCACGGGCTACATAGACAAGGTTGCAGTCGCGCCCGAGCAGCTGGAAGTACGAGCTCAACCCGGCCTCGGCGACCACCGCCTCAACGCTGCCGCGAAGGTCCGCGCCGATGGCGTGCAGCTGCTCGGCGATGTGGTCACGCTGGTAGGTGTCGATGACAGCCAGCAAGGCGGCCAGGGCCCATGGCTGTGCGCCAGCGGTCTGTGACATCAGGAACACGCGATCGACGTCATCGACGTATCCGCCCAGGCGCATCACATCCCGCCGGCCGGCCAGGGCCGATAGCGGAAATCCGTTGGCCATCCCCTTGCCGAAAGTGCACAGGTCCGGCTCTATCGCGTAGATGAACTGCGCTCCCCGCTCATGCCACCGGAATCCGGTGATGATCTCATCCAGGATGAGCAGAGCCCCGTTCCGGTCACAAAGCTGACGCAGCCTGGCGAAAAAGCCCGGGACAGGCGGCTCGACGGTTTCGGGTTCGAGCACCACCGCGGCGATCTGACCGGGATAGGTGTCGAACAGGCTCTCCAGGGTCGTCGGGTCGTTGTACGAGAACTGCACGGTAAGAGATCGGACTGCCGCCGGGATTCCCGCGGGCATGGGCGTGGTGACGATGAACCAGTCGTCGGTGGCGAAGAACGGATGCTGCCGACAGACGGCAACCATGTCCCTGCCGGTGTACGCCCGCGCAAGGCGAATTGCGGCGGTAGTGGCATCGGAGCCATTGACGCCGAACTTGACCATCTCGGCACTGGGAATCAGGTCGATCAGGCGCTCAGCCGCTTCGCGTTCGAGCCTGTGCGGCCGAACGAAATTGACTCCCTCAGCCATCTGGCGCTGCGCGGCGCGGACAACCGGCTCGAATCCGTGGCCGAGAGTCGTGGAGCGCAGCCCGCTGCCGAACTCCACGAACTCGTTGCCGTCAATGTCCCAGACCCGGCATCCGGCTCCGCGGTCGATCACCGGCGCCATGCCGGCCGGATACTGGTCGTCGCCCTTAGCGTAGGTATGCGCGCCGCCGGGGATGAGGCGCTTGACAGCCGACGTGTGCTCATCTGACGCGACAAATTTGCTCACCTGCACTCCTCCGCTGGCGCCGGCCACGACGGCCAAGACCGATATGACGGCTTTCTCGTCGGGGTTTGTCTCTTCGATGTGTTCGAAACTGTTCCCGGCGCGCCAGCGCGAGCGACGAGACGAAGGCGGGTCACGCTAGCTGCGGGCATCAGGCTGGCTCCCAATCTGTTTCGCCGGTCTGCCACAAGAGCATCTATCTGGCCCCCTGATACGTGAATATAGATGTACGCCTCCCGTAGAAACGCGGACCTACCCCGTGAGCCGCCGAGAACAGACCAAAAAGTTCTACGGCTAACTTAGTGGTCGCGCCCGTTAATTCGTCGGGGGTTATGCGGCGAGCGGGTGGGGTGCGTGCCGGTCGTGGAGCCTGACGCGTGCCAGGAGCTGGTTGAGGTCGGTGCGGGTGAATCGCCAGCCGAACGGCCTTGCGGCGGCGTTGTAGTGCTTCTCGAAGGCGAGGATCTGGTCGGCGAGCTCGTCGGGGCCCTCGAAGTCGTCGGGGGTGAGGAGCTTGCGCTGGATGACGGAGAAGTAGACCTCGTCGGGTAACCCCGGCGCGTTGCCGCGCCGGGGTCCCCTCAGAACCGGCCGTGCCCGTTTTCCGGGCAGCTCGGCTCAGGCAAGCCCTGATGGCTGCGGGCCGGGCAGAAGTGCCGGGCTGGTGCCGTTCCCGATGCGGTTGCGGCAGTAGGCGTGTATGAGGTGGTATGCGGCGCGTTCGTCCGGCGTGCCGAGGTCCGTCACGCTGGCGATCGCGTGCTTGCGGATCGCCTTGCGCGTGGCGGTGTGCCACTGCTGCCATTCCTCCGGGCTTTGCGGCTGGCGGTCGGCGTGCAGCAGCAGTCCCCGGCAGAGCGGGCACCGGCCGCGCTGGCGGCGCAGCAGGTGCCAGGTCGCCGGGTCCACCGGGAGGCGGTCGCGACGTCGCCGCTGCTGCCAGTACCCGGTGAGGGCGGGATCGTCGGGAGACGCCCGCCCGGCGACCATCCGGTGCCGGACGATTTTCGTCCAGGCGAACTTGCGCAGGTAGAAGCCGGTCTCCCGGCTGCCGAGCACCCACTTGTCCTGCCTGGCCGGGTTGAACATGCCGAAGTACCGGGCGATGATCCAGCGCCTTGGCTTGTTCGGGTGGGAGTACCTGGCCCACTTCCAGGCCAGCCTCCACAGGTGGGCGTCCAGCGCGCCGAAGGCGTGCTTGGACACCCCGATCCGGTAGTAGGCGGCCCACCCGGTGATGATCGGGTTGAGCCGCGCGATGAGCGCGTCCGCGGTGGCCCCGCGCAGGGTTACTGCCTCCGCGGATAGCCGCTCCCGGATCCGCCGCATTGCCTCCTTGCTCGGCTTGGTCAGCAGCTTGCCGTTGGGATAGCGGCGGATGCTGAACCCGAGGAAGTCGAACCCCTGGCTGAGGTGGACGATCCTGGTCTTGGCCTCGTTGAAGGCGAGGCCCCTGGGTTCCAGCCACTCGGCGAGCCGTGCCCTGACCTGCTCGGCCTGCGCGCGGGACGCGCACAGGGCCGCCAGGTCGTCGGCGTATCTCACCAGGACCGGCGTGCCGGGAGCGGCACGCAGGGTGCTGCCCTCCCAGTACCGGACCCCGGCGGCCTGTTCCATGCCGTGCAGTGCCACGTTCATGAGCGCGGGGCTGATGACGCCGCCCTATGCGCAGTGCTGGGTTATGCGCAGTGCCAGCGCGTTGTCGCTGGTGAGGGTCGTGCGGTCTGGTGAACGCTGAGCATAACGTCGATGCTCCGTTCATGAGGCCCGGCAGGGGCCGGGCT
>NZ_RPFW01000068.1 GCF_007827045.1 Trebonia kvetii | reverse complement strand
CGGGTCGTGCCGCGCGGGGCGCGGTCTTATAGTCCCTCCCCCGGCGTTTCGCCTCTCCGCCCCACTGGCGGCGAGGGACAGCAGGTTCCGGGCGGCGTTCACGTCCCGGTCCAGGACCAGGCCGCACCCATCGCACCGGTAAATGCGCTCGGCCAGGGCCAGCTTGGCTTTCACCGTGCCGCAGCCCGAGCAGGTCTTCGATGAGGGAAACCAGCGGTCTGCAAGGACCAGCGTCCCGCCGCGCCAGGCGGTCTTGTAGGCGAGCATCCGCCGGGCGGTCCCGAATCCCTGGTCGGCGACCGCCCGGGCAAGGCGGCGGTTGCGAGTCATCCCGGCCACGTTCAGGTCCTCGGCCA
>NZ_RPFW01000067.1 GCF_007827045.1 Trebonia kvetii | reverse complement strand
CGGTTCGCGCTCGACCCGACGCGGGGGCAGGAGCGGGCGCTGCGCTCGCACGCGGGTGCGGCGCGGTTCGCCTGGAACTGGGCCCTGGCGGCGTGCCTGGAGCGCTACCGCGCGGAACGCAGGTGGTGTTCCGGTGCGGAGCTGCACAGGCGGTGGAACCAGGTGAAGAAGGCCGACCCGGCCCTGGCCTGGTGGGAGCAGAACTCCAAGTGCGCCTACCAGGAGGCGTTCCGTGACCTGGACCGGGCGCTGCGGGAGTTCACCAGGTCGAACAAGGGCGAGCGGCCGGGGCGCCGGCTGGGGTTCCCGCGGGTCAAGAAGCGGGGCAGGTGCCGGGATTCGTTCGGGCTGACCGGGACGC
>NZ_RPFW01000066.1 GCF_007827045.1 Trebonia kvetii | reverse complement strand
GCTTCAAGATGAGGTCTCCCACCACCTTGAGTGGGTAAGGCCCCCAGCCAGACGACTGGGTTGATAGGCCGGAAGTGCAAGCACCGCAAGGTGCTCAGCTGACCGGTACTAACAGGCCGAGGGCTTGACACTACATTCACTTCATGTACCCCGAGTATTCGGGGGTTCGCGTCCACTGTGTAGCTCCCGAGTTGCGGCCGGGACGGGCACTCTTCACTCCGGTGGAGTAGAGCTCGCAGGCCGACATCTCAATAGAGTTGCGGCGGCCATAGCGAAAGGGAAACACCCGGTCCCATCCCGAACCCGGAAGTTAAGCCTTTCAGCGCCGATGGTACTGCGAGGGAGGCCTCGCGGGAGAGTAGGACACCGCCGGA
>NZ_RPFW01000065.1 GCF_007827045.1 Trebonia kvetii | reverse complement strand
ACCGGCTGGTCGCAGATCCGTTCCTCCACCGCCTCCATGAGCCCCTCGTGCGGGATTGCCGAGAAGCAGGAAGCGATGTCCGTCTCGACCACCCACCGGCGGCCCCGCCAGCACTCGTCGATGAGCACCTGCAGGGCGTCGTGCGCCGACAGCCTGGGACGGAACCCGAAGCTGCACGGCAGGAAGTCCGCCTCGAAGACCGGCTCGAGCACGATCTTGGCAGCGGCCTGCACGATCCGGTCGCGGACTGCGGGGACGGTGGCTTCATACTGCCCATCCTTGCCGTGGAGTGTTGGGATCATGCTCTTTCCGTGGTGCTCGTTGCTGGCTAGATGATGCCAGGGGTGCCGGCATCTGAGGCTGCTCAGCGGGGCAGCGG
>NZ_RPFW01000064.1 GCF_007827045.1 Trebonia kvetii | reverse complement strand
ACTTCTACTGTCCCATTTATTTCCTCTAAGGATTTTCCATTCGTATGATAAATCAATCGATGACGTTGATGTTCTTTATCATTCATTATTTCTCCTAGCTCTAAGTTGAATAAAATTCAACAACCATTATGTTAAGTATATTTTTATAGTAATTAAAATAAATCAATTATCGATTTAAGAAATTATCAAACTTTTTAATCTATAACTGAATTCATTAATATATAATAAAAAAACCTGTCAAAGACAGGTTTCAAAATTCTTATTTAGCCACTACTGGATAAACTGATACGTGTTTTTTACCACGTTTCATTTCGAATTTAACAGTTCCTTCGATTTTAGCGAAGAGAGTATCGTCGCCACCACGGCCAACGTTAGTACCTGGATGGATATGTGTACCACGTTG
>NZ_RPFW01000063.1 GCF_007827045.1 Trebonia kvetii | reverse complement strand
AATGATACTTTTGGTCAGCAAATATGAGCGAGCTTATGATTTAATTCCAATCATGGTCTTCCATGTTTTGGGAATGATTTTAGAAATATTTAAAGTAAAGCATGGGAGTTGGTCCTATCCAGATGCCGGCTTATTTAAAATTATGGATGTTCCCTTATACAGTGCTTTTATGTACTCGGCAATTGGTTCTTATATTGTTCGGGCAATAAAAGAGTTTGATTTAGAAGCAATCAATTGGCCGCATTGGTTGATGTCCATTGGTATTTCTGTTCTTATTTATCTCAACTTTTTTAGTGGAACCTTTGGCTTTGATTTCAGAAATATCTTTTATCTCTTTATTTTAATGATTTTCTGGAAAACTAAATTTACTTTTGTATTGCGGACAAAACGTTATCAAATGCCG
>NZ_RPFW01000062.1 GCF_007827045.1 Trebonia kvetii | reverse complement strand
GAACAAGGTAAACAAACTAGCAAGGATTCAACAACAGTAGATCAACCACAGGAACAAGAGACTATAAAAAAAGAAGCAATTCATAAAAACGAGAAACCTAATAGTGAATCAAATGATACCTTCAAAGAAGTATACAAAGAGATTGATTCACCACTTAAACTGCCTTTAAAAATGCCTACAGAGATTTCCCAAATGCCTCAATCATCTGTTGTAGCAATAAATAACGAGCAGTCTAAATATCCAAACGTGTCAGCTCATAATTTGGAAATACAAGGGGCAGGAACAGCTGGAATATTTGCTGGCGTGGTAGTTGCTATTGGAACAATTACAGGATTTAATAAGTTTTATAAATTTTTGAAAATAGTAAAAAAATAAAAACCAGAGCTCTGGTTTTTATTGTTTCA
>NZ_RPFW01000061.1 GCF_007827045.1 Trebonia kvetii | reverse complement strand
ACCGATCATTCAATTGGAAAAGTCATTTCAATGCACAATGGAAAAACGGCGATTAAAGAAGCTCTTGAAAGTCTTTAAACTTTTCTTAATATTTAAAAGATACTTAAAAATTTAAGTATCTTTTTTGATTACAGTAAAAAATTGACAGGAGAGACTGTAATATTTTATAATTTTAATGACGCTTAAAAGAAAGCGCTAAACAATAAATTGTCAATGTCCGCAATTTATTCAAAAAACACGTAAGGAGTTTTATGGACACTAAAAAAATTAGATGGTTCACCGTCGCATTCATTGCCTTTAACATGGTTTGGGGAATGGGGAATGTTGTCAATAACTTTGCCCAACAAGGAATTACTGTTGTTACCTCATGGCTGTTAATTTTGGCTTTGTACTTTATTCCCTATGCAC
>NZ_RPFW01000060.1 GCF_007827045.1 Trebonia kvetii | reverse complement strand
TAATCCCACACTCTTGTTGTTCTGGCTCAAGGTTTGTTCCCGGTTTTCCTGCATTGCCGGTTCCTAGAGACAGGTCATTCTTTGCTGAAGTCGGTATACACACACAACTAGGAAGGACAAATATGTCTCAGAACGGCCCTGGGAACACCGCCCGTAATATTCTGGTCGTCGGTGCAGGACCCGCAGCATGGCGTTTTGTACGCGCTTATCATGAAGGCGCTCAGGATGCCGGACGCACCTCTGACACCATTACCGTTCTCAATGATGAACCGTATATTCCGTACGACCGCGTTGCTATCGAACATCTTTTTAAAGATACCGACAAAGACCTTACCCTTGGCGACCCGGCGCTCTGGGACGAGTCCACGATCAATCTGGTCAGCAACACCCGCGGCGAATCGCTCAACCGT
>NZ_RPFW01000005.1:19834-733295 GCF_007827045.1 Trebonia kvetii | reverse complement strand
CCCGCAGCAGACGCTGCCACCAGGTCAAGCAAACCGCAGGCTGGACCGTCACCCAGCCCAAGCCCGGCTGGCACCAGTGGACGACCCCGACCGGCCGCACCTACACCCAGGAACCCTGGCGCTACACGGCGTAAGGCGACGGCGTAAGGAGACGGCGCAGGGACAAGGCCCGGCGACGCAGTGTGGAGGCAGGCATGATGCCTCGAGCCTGCCGTCCCTAGACTTGAGCCATCTCTTGTCCCTGGAGGCGCACGCGATGACGGAACATCTGGAGATTGAGCAGAAGTTCGATGTGGACACCGGGTTCGAGCGGCCGTCTTTCGACGGCCTTGACGGGGTGAGCGCCGATCCGCCCGTGTTGTACCTGCTGTCCGCCACGTACTACGACACCGCGGACGGGCGGCTCGCGGCAAACAAGATCACGCTGCGGCGGCGGACCGGGGGCACGGACGAGGGCTGGCATCTCAAGCTGCCCGCCGGCGCCGGGGCCCGCCGCGAGATACGCGCGCCGCTTGCCGCGTCTGAGGAGGAGGTTCCCGATGAGCTCGCCTCACGGGTGGCCGAGGTCACCGAGGACCAGCCGATGAGTCCGATCGCCATCCTGGAGACCCAACGGACCGTGGTGACCCTCCGCGGCCGGGACGGGCAGACGGTCGCCGAGGTGGCCGACGACGTGGTGACCGCGCGGCGGCTGCCAGAGCGCGGCGAGCCGCTGCGGTGGCGGGAGATCGAGGTGGAGGTGCCGGCCGCCGATCCCCCGCTGCAGCGCGCCGCCGCCGACACACTGCTCGCGGCCGGCGCGCAGCCGGCCGGCCACGCTTCCAAGCTCGCCCGGGTGCTTAACGGCTGACTTTTCTCGTGTGTCACCTCTCTGATCTGGCCAAATGCCGGGCCTGCGGGCTCACAGCAGGAAAGGACCGTATTCTCAGAGGAAACCCATACGAAATTCTCGGGGTCGATCGTCGAGGTGCTTGCCATGCTGGGGGGAGTTGGTTTCCCCCGTCTACGAATGAGTGATCATGACGCCTGATGACTCGAGGGGCGCGCCGGACGGCGCCGTCTATCAGCAGGCCGCGGCGACAGCGACTGTCACGGCCACGCCCACGGCTGCGCCCGGACGCGGTGCGGGCACCACGCATGCGGACGGCACCGCGGTGCGGGTGCTGGTGGTTGACGACGAGCCGAGCCTCGCCGAACTGCTGTCCAGCGTCCTGCGCTACGAGGGCTGGTCCGTGCGGACCGCGGGCACCGGAGCCGAGGCGGTCAAGGCCGGCCGGGAGTTCCGGCCGGACGCGGTGGTGCTCGACATCATGCTTCCCGACTTCGACGGCATCGAGGTGATGCGGCGGCTGCGCGCCGAGATTCCCGGCGTCTGCGTGCTGTTCCTCACCGCCAGGGACGCGGTGGAGGACCGGGTCTCCGGGCTGACCGCGGGCGGCGACGACTACGTCACCAAGCCGTTCAGTCTCGAGGAGGTCCTGGCCAGGCTGCGGGGGCTACTGCGCCGGGCGAACCTGGCGCGGACGACAAGCGAGGGTGCGCTCATCGTCGCGGACCTGAGCATGGACGAGGACGCCCGCGAGGTTCGCCGCGGTGGCGAGCTGATCGACCTGACGGCGACCGAGTTCGAACTGCTCCGGTTCCTGATGCGCAACCCGCGCCGGGTGCTGTCCAAGGCGCAGATACTCGACCGGGTGTGGAACTACGACTTCGGCGGCCAGGCTCACGTGGTCGAGCTGTACATCAGCTACCTGCGCAAGAAGATCGACGCCGGCCGTGAGCCGCTCATCCATACCGTCCGCGGCGTCGGGTACGTGCTGAAGCCGGCGGGGTGATGACGTCGGCTAGCCGACTGCTCCCCCGCACGCTGCGGGGCCGGCTCATCGCCGGCCTTGTCGCGCTGCTCGCCATCGCCTCCGCATCGGTCGGCCTGGTCACCTACTTCGCCGTCCGCGGCGCGCTGACCCGCGAGATGGACAGGCAGCTGCAGACCGCGAGCACCCTGGCACGCAACTGCTGGGAGGGGCAGATCAACCATGGCGGCAACGGCCAGGACACAGAGCCTGATGGCGGGACGAGCCCCGGCACCGGGTCCGCCCCCGCGATCCCGGGGAATACCGCGGATTCAGGGAGCGGCGCCCCGTACGGCATCTCCAACAGCTGCCCAGGACTCGGCGAGAATACCTTCGTCGCCGTACTTGCCGACGGGCATTGGCACAGCTCCGCGGTGGGCGACTCGGACTTCGCCCTGTCGAGTGCCGACAAGGAACGCCTGGCCCAGATCCAGCCGTCGCCGCCGCCGGGCCCGGAGACGCCCGACGCGCCGACCACGACGCTCTACCTGAGCGGGCCCAATGGCACGTACGTGCTCACCGCGGTCCGCGACCCGGACGGTGACAAATCCGTCTACTACACCGGCCTGCCGCTGGCCGGAATGCACGACTTCCTCGGCGACGTCGCGCTTGCCGAGCTCGCCGTCTTCGGCGTGGTCCTGTTGCTGGCCGGCGTGCTCGGCACGCTGTGGGTCCGGTTCTCGCTGCGCCCGCTGCGCCGCGTGGCGACCACCGCGTCCCAGGTCGCCGAACTGCCGCTGGACTCAGGCGAGGTGTCGCTGCCCGCCGGGGTGCCAGACACCGACCCGGCCACCGAGACCGGCCAGGTTGGCATCGCGTTCAACCGGATGCTCGGGCACGTGGGCTCCGCGCTGAGGCGCCGGGCGGCGAGTGAGGCCCGGCTGCGCCGGTTCGCCGCCGACGCCAGCCACGAGCTGCGCACCCCGCTCGCCGCCATCCGCGGCTACGCGGAGCTTGCGCTGCTGCACCCCGGCGAGTCACCGGAAACGGTCACGCACGCGCTCGGCCGGGTGCTTTCCGAGTCGAAGCGGATGAGCGTTCTCGTCGACGACCTGCTGCTGCTCGCCCGCCTTGACGCAGGCCGCCCGCTCGACCGCGCACCGGTCGACATGACCCGGCTGGCCATCGAGGCGACAAGCGACGCCCAGGTCGCCCGGCCGGGACACCGCTGGCAGCTCGAACTGCCCGACGACTCCGTGCTCGTCCGCGGCGACGCGCACCGGCTGCATCAGGTCCTCGCCAACCTGCTGTCCAACGCCGGACGGCACACCCCGGAAGGCAGCACGGTCACCGTGCGGGTTAGCGAGACGCTGCCATGGACGCAGCCAAGCACTGTGCGGGGCGCCCCACCGACCTCGGTCAGCCGCGGCACGCTTCCGGCGACGCCGCGCCTTGTGCTCACCGTCACGGACAACGGCCCTGGCATACCCGCCGACCTGCTGCCCGAGCTTTTCGAGCGGTTCACCAGGGCCGACACGTCCCGGTCGCACGCCATCAACGCATCCTCCACCGGGCTCGGGCTGGCGATCGTGGACGCGGTGGTCGCTGCCCACCAGGGCTCGGTTGAGGTGACGAGCGAGCCCGGCATGACGCGGTTCACGATCGTGCTCCCGCAGCTCACCGAGGCCCGCCTCGCGGAACAGGGGCCCCGGCTTACCCCGGCGTCGTTACGGTTACTCCGGCGTCGGAACCGGCTCGGCCGACTCGGCGTCCGGTGCGGCTCCAGCCGTGGCGGGGGCCGCGCCGTCCTGCGTGTCGCGGGCCAGTGGCTGCAGCGGGCCCGGGCGCAGCAGGGCGCCCAGGATGACCGCGCCGGCGAGGAAGATGCCCATGCAGCACCAGAACACCGTGGTGTAGCCGTGGAGCACGCCCTGCGCCTGGACAATCGCGTTGGCGTGCTTGAGTGCCGCGTTGCTCGGCGCGCTGTGGACGAGGTGGCTCGCGATGTAGCTGGCCGTCGCGCTTGCCGCGATCGTGTTCAGCAGCGAGGTGCCGATCGCGCCGCCGAGCTGCTGCCCGGTGTTGACGGAGGCGGACGCCACGCCCGCGTCGCGCGGCGAGACGCCGTAGGTGCCGGTGTTCAACGCGGTGGAGAACATGAACCCCATGCCCACGCCGGTGATCATCAGCGGACCGAGGATGTCGCCGACGTAGTCGCCCTTGAGCCCGATGTGCGTCAGCCAGAACTGGGCGCCTGCTAGCAGCAGCATGCCCGCGATCACGATCGGCCGCGGGCCGACCCGCGGCAGCAGCACGATGTTGGACACGTTCGCCGAGACCGCGATGCAGACCACCATGGGCAGGAACGCCAGCCCGCTGACCACAGGCGAGTACCCGAGCGACACCTGCATGTAGTAGGTAAGGAACAGGAAGATGCCGAACATGCCCGCGCCGGTGATCAGGATCGCGAGATAGGCGCCGCCGCGGTTGCGGTCGAGCACCACCCGGGGCGGCAGCAGCGGATGGTCGGTACGGCCCTGCCAGACGGCGAAGGCGATGAGCAGCAGCACGCCCGCGATGAGGAAGCCCCAGCACGACGGGGTGGACCAGGAGTGCAGCGCCGCGTTGGAGAACCCGTAGACGAGGCAGAAGACGCCGGAGGAAACCATGACCACGCCCGGCACGTCGAGCCGCCCGCCGACGACGCGAGCCTGGGGCTTGAGCAGCAGCAACCCGCCGACGACCGCGGCGCCGGCGAAGACCAGGTTGATGTAAAGGCACCAGCGCCACGACAGGTACTCGGTCAGCACACCGCCGAGCAGCAGCCCGACCGCGCTGCCCGCGCCGGCGATCGCGCCGTAGATGCCGAACGCTTTGCCGCGCTCCTTCGAGTCGCTGAACGTCGTGGTCAGCAGGGAAAGGGCCGCGGGCGCCAGCATCGCGCCGAACACGCCCTGGCAAGCGCGCGCGGTGACCAGCATCGCGAAGCTCACCGATGCGCCACCGATGGCGGACGCGACGGCGAAGCCGATCAGGCCGGTGATGAACATCACCTTGCGGCCGATCAGGTCGGCCAACCGGCCGCAGAACAACAGCAGGCTGCCGAACGACAGCGCGTACGCCGTCACTATCCACTGCCGGTCCGCGTTGCTGAAGCCCAGTGCCTTCTGCGCCGACGGAAGTGCCAGGTTCATCACGGTCACGTCCAGCACGACCATGAGCTGCGCGAGCCCGATGACCACCAGGATCAGCCAGCGCCGCGGATCCGGCTCCGCGGCCTTTGGCATCGGGACGCTTGCCTCGGACATACCAACCGCCAATCTGGAGGATATGATTCCGGTTATTTGCCGAGGATAACACGAAGCGGAGGCGTCGCCTCCGATAGGGGTTACCCTATAGAGATGACGGTTCGAGCCGAAGAAACGTCAGGCGCAGGCGAGCGCCCGCCGCGCCTCGACGCGGACGTGCGCCCGCTCCGCCGCGATGCCGAGCGCAACAGGCAGCGCATCCTCACCGCGGCCGCCGAGGTGTTCACCGAACGCGGCCTCGACGCGAGCCTGGACGAGGTGGCACGCGCGGCCGGCGTCGGCGTCGGCACCGTCTACCGGCGCTTCCCCGACAAGGAGTCGCTCATCCGCGAGCTGTTCCGCGAGCGGATCGACGCCCTCGTCACGGTGGCGGAACAGTGCTGCACGGCCGCGGACCCATGGCAGGGCCTCGCCTCCTACCTCGAGTTCGCCGCCGCCGCCATGGCAGGGGACCTGGCGCTACGCCAGCTGATGATGTTCGGCACCTACGACCGCGACCAGGTGTGCTACGCACGGGACAGGATGCGCCCGGTGATCACCAGGCTGGTGCGGCGCGCGCAGGACTCGGGCGACCTGCGGACGGACTTCGAGGCGACGGACGTGAAGATGATCGCGTTCATGCTCGGCTCGGTCGCCGAGTACGCCGCCGCCGTCACCCCGCAGGTCTGGCGGCGCTACCTCGGCATGCTCCTGGACGGCCTCCGGCCGTCCAGGGACGCTGTCGCGGCGCTGCCGCAGCCCGCACCGAGCGCGGACGAGCTCGGCGAGCTGATGCGTCCGCGCGGTCAGCGCACTGCGCCCCGGCGCCCGTAGGCACTGCGCCCCGCCCTGCCCCCCAAGCGCACGTGCATCCGCACGAGATTTCCACCCGTGCATTGTCTGTTGCATTATCGGCGTGCACTAATGGTGTGCATAAGCATCAATTCAAGCCCTTCTGGGCGCCGATGCACGTGCATACGCACGATGGTAGCGCGCCCGTGCATCCAGCAATGCTCATTTGCTATTGAAAAGCGCGAAATCGGTTGCTAACCAAGGCTGCCGCACCCATCCTGACCTGTGTCTTTGACAATTTAGTCGCCTTTTCGATCATCGGGTGTACACAGCACGCCAGACACGCTATAGGCTTAACACATACGGACACCGGCACCGTCTGGCGTTTTCGCCAGAGGCGAATATGGTCCCCCGCCGACGGTGACGAGTTCTCGTCGAGTTCCCCCTACCTCGACCCTGGAGTTCTGGTCCATGACTTACGGCAACGGCGTGCGAGATGACACTCAGCAGCTGCGCGACATCCAAGACCTGATCGCCAAGCTCGAAGACGTCAACAGGAAACTCGCGCTCCCCGGCGGTGCGGTGTCGATGTCAGGGACCGTGCCCGGCGACGGGGTCCAGGCCGACGCGTCCGGCGCCTAGCTAGCCGTTGTACGAGACGGACCTCGACAGGGCGCGGATCAGCTGCGCCGAGCGCGACGGGGTGAGCGCCGCCGCACGGAGCCTGTCGAAGGCCCGCTGGTAGCGGACGAGCTCCTCCCGGCCCTGCAGGCTGATCCCGCCGGACAGCGCGGCCAGGTGAATGACCCCGATCTCCGGCGCCTCGGCGAACCGCAGCAACGTCATCGAACCGCACCCCGCGGCCGCCATCGCGCCGGCCGCGAACGGCAGCACCCGCAGCGAGACCTGGCAGCGTTCCGCCGCCGCGCCGCCCTCGGGCAGGCCGTCCGCATACCCGGTCGCGGCGATTGCCGCCAGCCTGCCGAGCTGCTCGCGCATCACCCGCGGCGCGCCGACCGTCTGCCGCAGCGCCCCCTCCGTGACCACGACGTCGAGGTCGGGTGCCCGCCCGGCCATCACGATCCGCTGCCTGTTGAGCTTGACCTCCATGGCGTGCGCCCGCTGCTCGTCGCTGCCGTAGCGGGCATCGGCGGCGGCCACCGCACGCATGTAATCCTGGGTCTGCAGCAGGTCGGGCACCTGGTTGGCCTCGTAGACCAGGATCTGCGTCGCGGCGATCTCCATGATCACGTAGTCCTGGCCGTCGGCGGTCAGCACGTCGCGATAGTCGAGCCACCAGCCACTCTCGCGGCCGCGGTGCGCGATGGCGAGCAGCGCCTGCTGCTCGGCGGCGGGCACGCTGTACTCGGCGAGCAGCTCGCGCAGCTCCTTCGGCCTGATGCCGCGCTCGCCCGTTTCGATCCTGCTGATCTTCGAGCGATCGCACTCAAGGATGCGTGCCGCCTCGTCCAGGTTCCAGCCGAGGTTCTCGCGGTACTCGCGCAGCGCCGAGCCGAGCAGCCGACGGCGGACGGGTGGGGTTCCGGTCATGGTGGCCTCCTCATGCGGGGAATGCGGGAAGCGCACTCACCGGCCGTTCGCAGGGGGATGCGACGGGTGAGAATGCTAGCTGAGGTTTACCATAGCACTTGGAGTAGTCCAAGGACGGGCGGCGCGCCGGCGGCCCCTAGCCCAGGTTGGCGATGGCGGTCAGGATGCGGCGCTCGGAGACCGGAACCGGGGTCCCCATGGTCTGCGCGAACAGGCTGACCCGCAGCTCCTCGATCTGCCAGCGGATCTCCCTGGCGGCGTCGGCGACCCTGGCCTCTGGCGGCAAGAGCGCCAGCGCGGCCGTGTATTCGTCCTGTATCCGGTGGACGACGGCCATCTGCTGCGCGTCTCGGCCCGCGTTGTCGTTGAGCTTGTCCAGCCGCTTGCCGACCGCCTTGACGTAGCGGGCGAGGGCCGGCAGCCGCGCGCTGCCCGCCGCGGTGAGGAATCCGGGTGCGATGAGGCCGCCGAGCTGTGCGCGGATGTCGGCGACAGCCGGCGCGAGGGCGGGGCTGCGCAGCGCGTCCAGGCGCATCCGCGCGTCGTGCGCGCCGCGCAGGATCTCTTCCGCCCCGGTGACGACCTCATAGGTGGCCGCGTGCAGCCGCGGCCTGACGTGCTCGGTGATCCTGGCGAACGCCTCGGCGTCCCAGGCGGGGCCGCCCGCCTCGGCGATCAGGCCGTCGACCGCGCAGCCGACGCAGTCGGCGAACAGGGCGGCGACGGAGCCGTGCGGGTTGTCGGACAGGACGAGCTTCTGCGCGGTAGTCAGCCGCTTGGCGACCTCGTTGGCGGGCGACTTGACGGCGAGCAGGACCAGGCGCCTGGTACCCGCGCGCATCGCGCGCGCCGCGGCGGCGGGGCTCTCGAACAGCCGGACGTCCACGGCGGCGCCCGCGTCGACGAGGGCGGGGTAGGCCTTGACCTCCCCGTCGGTGAACACCTTGGGCAGCGGGCCGAAGTTCCAGGCGGTGACGCCGGTCCTGGTGATGGCGGTGGCGCGGGCGGACAGGGTGGCGCGGACCTTGGGCCGCAGCTGGCGCTGCAGGGCGGCGAGGTCCTTGCCCGCGGCGACCACCTTGGTGCCGTCCAGTATGCGGAAGTTGAGCCGCAGGTGCGTCGGCAGCCGGTCCAGGTCGAAGGCGTCCGGCGGTATCTGGGCGCCGCGCAGCCGCAGCAGTTCGCGGGACATGACGTCCCTTATGTCGCCGTCGGGGACGGCTCCGTCCAGCTTGGCGAGGATCTCGCGGGCGACGTTGGGCGCCGGGACGAGCTCGCGGCGCAGGTTCTTCGGCAGTGAGCGGATCAGCTCGGTGACCAGTTCGAGCCGGAGCCCGGGCACCTGCCAGGAGAATTCCTCCGGGCGGGCCTGGTTGAGCGTCTTGAGCGGGATGTCGATGGTGACGCCGTCGGCGTCGCTGCCCGGCTGGAATTCGTAGGAGAGCGAAAGGCCACCCACACCGCCGCCGCCGAGTCCGGCCGAAGAGGACGTCGTCCACACCTCGGGGTAGTCGCCGGCGTCGAGTTCGTCGGCGGCGGCCGACAGCAGGTCGTCAAGGGTGAGGGTGAGCAGGTCTGGCGTCTCGTGCCGCTGCTTCTTCCACCAGGTGTCGAAGTGCCGGGCGGAAACCGCGTCGGCGGGCACCCGCGCGTCGTAGAAGGCGTAGAGCGCCTCCTCCCCCGCGACGAGGCCGCGGCGGCGGGCCCGCTGCTCGAGCGCGGCTGCCTGCTCGATGAGCGCGGTGTTGTCGCGGAAGAAGTGGTGCCTGGTCTGCCAGTCGCCCTCGACGAGCGCGTGCCTGATGAACAGCTCCCTGGCGAGCACCGGGTCGATGCGGTGCAGCAGCACGGTCCTGTCGGCGATGATCGGGATGCCGTACAGTGTGACCTTTTCCGTGGCCACGGCGGAGCCTGAATTGCGCGACCAGCGGGGCTCGCTGTAGGAGCGCTTGACCAGGTGGGCGGCGACCGGCTCGACCCATTCCGGTTCGATCGCGGCGACGGTCCGCGCCCACAGCCGGGAGGTTTCCACGAGCTCGGCGGCGACCAGCCAGTCCGGCGGCTTGCGGGCGAGCCCTGAGCCGGGGAACACGGCGAACTTGGTGCCGCGGGCACCGAGGTACTCGGTCAGCGGCCGCCGGCCGCGCTCAGCCGGGGCCGCGGCACCCGGCCGGGCACCCGGCGGCCTGGCTGGCGTGAGCAGCACCTTCATGCCTACGTGGGAGAGCAAGCCGGAGAGCAGTGCGGTGTGTACACGCACCCGTTCTGTTGATGATGTCTTAGTGTTGAGCCCGAGCTCGCGGGACAGCGCGGAGAGCTGCCCGTGCAGGTCCTGCCATTCGCGGACCCGCAGGTAGTTGAGGAACTCGGCGCGGCACAGGCGGCGGAAGGCGGAGCCGGAGAGCTCGCGCTGCTGCTCCGCGAGGTAGTCCCACAGCGCGACGTAGGCGAGGAAGTCGGACTCCGGCTGGGTGAAGCGGCGGTGCGCGGTGTCGGCTGCCTGCTGGTTGTCCGACGGGCGCTCGCGCGGGTCCTGGATGGACAGGGCGGCGGCGATGACAAGGATCTCGCGGGCGCAGCCCTGCTTGTCCGACTCGATGATCATCCGGGCGATGCGCGGGTCGACGGGCAGCCGGGCCATCTGGCGGCCGGTCTCGGTGAGCTTGTCGCTCGCGACCGCGTTGAGCTCCTCGAGGAGCTTGACGCCGTCGGTGATGGCCCGCGGGTCCGGGGGATCGACGAACGGGAACTTGCGGACGTCGCCGAGCCTGGCGGCCGCCATCTGCAGGATGACGCTGGCCAGGTTGGTGCGCTGGATCTCGGGGTCGGTGAACTCCGGCCGGGACTCGAAGTCCTCTTGCGAGTACAGGCGGATGCAGATGCCGTCGGCGACGCGGCCGCAGCGGCCCTTGCGCTGGTTGGCGCTGGCCTGCGAGATCGCCTCGATGGGCAGCCGCTGCACCTTGGTGCGCAGGCTGTAGCGGCTGATCCGCGCGGTGCCCGGGTCGATGACGTAGCGGATGCCAGGCACGGTCAGCGAGGTTTCCGCGACGTTGGTGGCGAGGACGACGCGGCGGCTGCTCATCGAGCGGCCCGCCGGCACCTCGAACACCCGGTGCTGCTCGGCGGACGACAGCCGCGAGTACAGCGGGAGGATCTCCAGGCCCGCGCGTCCCTTCAGCGCGTCGGCGGTGTCGCGGATCTCCTGCTCGCCGGAGAGGAAGACGAGGATGTCACCGGGGCCGTCGCGTTCGAGTTCGCCGATCGCGTCGGTGATGGCGGTGACCTGGTCCCTGTCCTCATCCCTGTCCGGGTCGCCGATCGGCCGGTAGCGGACCTCGACGGGGTAGGTGCGCCCGGAGACCTCGATGATCGGCGCGGGCTGCCCGGTCCGCGCGTCCTTGAAATGCTCGGCGAACCGCTCGGGGTCGATCGTCGCGGAGGTGATGATGACCTTGAGGTCGGGCCGGCGGGGCAGCAGTTGGCGCAGGTAGCCGAGTATGAAGTCGATGTTGAGGCTGCGCTCGTGCGCCTCGTCGATGATCAGGGTGTCGTACCTGGTGAGGTTCCTGTCGGTGCCGATCTCCGCGAGCAGGATGCCGTCGGTCATCAGCTTGACCGCGGTCGCGTCGCCGGACCGGTCGGTGAACCTGACCTTGTATCCCGCGACGTCGCCGAGCTTGGTGCCCAGTTCCTCGGCGATCCGCTCGGCGACCGTGCGGGCCGCGATCCGGCGCGGCTGGGTGTGCCCGATCTGCCCGGTGACGCCGCGGCCGAGCTCCAGGCAGATCTTGGGTATCTGCGTGGTCTTGCCCGAGCCGGTCTCGCCGGCCACGATCACGACCTGGTGATCCCTGATAGCCGCGGCGATGTCGTCCCTGCGCTGGCTGACCGGCAGCTCTTGCGGGTAGCCGATGGCAACGCCAGCGAGCGCGGCTTCGCGGGACGCGGCGCGCTGCTTAATTCTTGCGGAAGGACTGTTCACCGGCGGGAAAGACTAGACGATGGGGACCGGAGTATGCCAACGCTTTATCGGGGGGCCGTCATTCCCCCGGTCTTCGATAATGATCATCCAGAACGGGTTCGGCTGACTGTGACAGCGCCCCGTTCCCCCCTGGCGGCGGGAACGGGGCGCTGGGCTCTGCGTCGCTCAGTCGTTGGCGGCGGCGACCAGCTTCGCGATCGTCTCCGGGGTCAGCGGGCTGCCCTGGAAGTTGCCCATCCTGCTCAGCGGGGTGGCGCGCAGGAACATCATCATGGTCGGGTCGGCGAAGAAGGCCGCCATCGGGGAGTCCTCGCCCGCCAGCCCGCCGAACACCTGGCCGATCGCCTGCGCGCCGCGCGGGTCTTCCAGCCACTCGCCGAGCGTCGAGTCGGCGGTGAGCGGGATACGGATCTCGTCGCCCGCCACGGTGACGACGGCGGTTGCCCGCAGGTCGCGGGAAGAGGCGCCGACGTGGCAGTGGTACTCGCCGCCCTCGACGACCCAGCGGTCCAGCCGGATGTCCCAGTAGGCGAGGTCGTCGCGCGCGACGGTGAGCGTCACCTCGACGGTCTGGCCCGCCTCGATGTCCACGCTGGCGAACGCCTTCAGCTCGCGCCTGGCGCGGGTGACCGCCGAATCCGGCAGGCTCAGGTACAGCTGGACGACTTCCCTGCCGTCCCGCTCCCCTGTGTTGGTGACGGGGACGCGCACCTCCAGCCCGTGCTCGCCGCTGACGGCGCTTGCCTCGCCGTAGCCGAAGGTGGTGTAGGACAGGCCGAAGCCGAACGGGTAGGCCACCTCCAGCTCGCGCGAGTCGAAGCCGCGGTAGCCGACGTACAGGCCATCGCTGTACCTGACGTGCCCGTGCTCGCCTGGGAAGTCCAGGTAGGAGGGGTGGTCGGCGAGCTTCAGCGGTATCGTCTCGGCCAGCCGCCCGGACGGGTTGACCCGGCCGAACAGCACGTCGGCGATCGCGCCGCCGCCGGCCTGGCCGAGCAGCCAGCCCTCGATGAGCGCCGGCACCGCGGCGTCCCAGGGGGTGGTGGCGAGCACGGCGCCGTTGGACAGGATCACTACGGTGCGCGGGTTGGCCCGTGTCACCTGCTCGATGAGCGCCAGGTGGGCGGCGGGCAGGTCGATGCCGGTCCGGTCCGCGCCCTCCGTCTCATGCTCGCTGCCGACGAAGACCAGCGCGACATCGCTGTCGCCGGCCAGCGCCGCGGCCTGCGCGAGCAGGTCCTGGTCCTGGCCTGCCTCCGCCGCGTCGCCCAGCCCGTCGCTCACCGTGTAGCCGGGCGCGAACCTGACGGTCGCCGACGTCGACGCGGTGATCTCGTCAAGCGCGTTGTCCAGCCGGGTCGGGTTCATCAGGGAACTGCCGCCGCCCTGGTAACGCGGGGTGCGGGCGAACTCGCCGAGCACCGCGATGGACCCCGCGGCTGCCGGGTCGAGCGGCAGCAGGCCGCGCTCGTCACCTGGCAGGGCGTCGTTCTTCAGCAGCACGATGGCGCGTCCGGCGATCTCCCTGGCCAGGGCGTGGTGCGCGTCCCTGTCGTAGCTGAACGGCCGCCGCGCGGCCGCCTTGTCGACGAGCGCGGCGACCCGGGCGGCGTTGCGCGCGAGCAGCACCTTGTCGAGTCCGCCGTCGTCGACGGCAGACTCCAGCGCCTTGTCTCCGCCGTTGTCAGGTCCCGGCATGGTGAGGTCGAGTCCGGCCGCGACGGCGGCGACCCGGTCCGCGACGGCGCCCCAGTCGGACATGATCACGCCCTCGTAGCCCCATTCGTCGCGGAGCACCTGGGTGAGCAGCCAGGGGTCCTGGCTCGCGTACACGCCGTTGATCTTGTTGTACGCGCACATCATGGTCCACGGCCTGGCCTGGGTGACCACCCGGTGGAAGGCGCGCAGGTACATCTCGCGCAGGGTGCGCTCGTCGACGTCCGCGCTGATCCGCATCCGGTCGGTCTCCTGGTTGTTGACCGCGAAGTGCTTGACCGTCGCCCCGACGTCGTGGCTCTGCAGGCCGAGCACCCACTGGGTGGCGAGCACCCCAGCCAGCAGCGGGTCCTCGGAGAAGTACTCGAAGTTGCGGCCGCCGAGCGGGCTGCGCTTGAGGTTGATGCCGGGGCCGAGGAGCACGGCGACGTCCATCGAGCGGCATTCCTCGCCAAGGGCCTCGCCCATCCGCCACAGCAGAACCGGGTCCCAGGTCGACGCGGTGGCGACGGCCGGCGGGAAGCACGTGGCCGGCTGGCCCCTGAGCATGTCGGCGGGGTTCGCCGTCAGCCGGACGCCGTGCGGTCCGTCGGTCACGGTGATGGCGGGAATGCCCGCGGACTCGACCGGCGTGGTGTGCCACGCGTCGCGTCCGCTGGTGAGTGCCGCCTGCTCGGCGACGGAGAGCTCGGGCGCCATGGCCTGGTTTCCTTCCCCTGCGCTGCTTTTTTTACAGCGTGAATTTAGGAAGGATTATCCCGAACGAACGGGTCTGGCTCAACCCCTGGGGGACCTTGTCACGAGGCGGTGCACGACATGCGGGAGCCCGCCGCGCCGGAGTGCTCCCCTCCGGCGCGGCGGGCTCCCGCCGACCGCCGGCGCCCCCGTTTTTAGCTGCCGACGGTCCCAGCCGCCTCGCCTAGCGGCCCAAGGCGAGGCGGCTAAGAATCCGCTTCACAAATTGAGTTTCATGATTATTGCCGCGATACCGAACATTCGTTTGCAGCGGAGACGCGGCAATCCGCGGCCCCCATTGGCCCCACCTGCGCCGCGCAATTGCATGTCCCGCAGTTCCGTCTCGCCGCCGTCGCCGACGGTGGCTAACGCCGCGGGACCCGTCGATGCAGGGCAAACCGTTGCGCGGCGCGGGTGTGCACGTACGCTCGGGTTACGGTACGCTTCCGGGAAACTTGACTGTTGTGGCGTCCACACGCTGGAATAAAGGATTGACCAATTTAATGTCGAGGAGATTCTTGCGCCTCATCGACCGTTCGCCTGCACGCTATGGCGGTTATTGTGCGCGAAAAGCCGGAATGGAAATTGGCTTGCTTTTGACTGGCTAGGCGTGGCCACACGATACGTAGCTGAATGGATTGAATTCGTATACCTACCGTGCCGACCCTACGATACTCAGCACCTGTGAGCCCATTCCAACCTGGTTAGGCGCCGTGGAGTTGCAATGCGTGGATGGCCTTGGCGAGTTTCCCGGCGCGCCAGGGGCAGCAGCGGAGCTTCGCGAGGATCTTCCATGCCTTGAGCTGGGCGTTCGCTCGTTCGCCGGGGGCGCGGAGCCTGGCGTGGGCCCGGTTGGCTTCTTTCTGGGATTCCGGTTTGTTCCGGCCCTTGTACGGGACCTTTGCCCAGGTGGAGCCCTGATATCCCTTGTCCGCGAGGGTGACCAGCCCGGCTTTCTCTAGCTCGTTCAGCACGCCCCATATCCACTCGGCCTTCTTGTCGTGGACCGAGCCGGGCAGCGCACCGGAGACCCACAGGACCTCGCCGTCAGGACTGGCGATGACCTGCAGGTTCATGCCGTGCTTTTTGTGCTTGCCGGAGTAGAACGGCTTGTCCGCGGCGACCCGGTCTATCGGGATGAGGGTTCCGTCGAGGATGACGTAGGCGTGACCTGCCCTTTTGGCGTCCCGGACCGCTTTCCTCAGTTTCGGGGCGCGGGCCGCGAGCAGTTCCACGGTCTCGTTGACGTACCGCCAGGCCGTGGTCCTGCCGACCCCGAACCCGGCCGCGAGGTGCTCGAACGTCTCGCCTTTGCGCAGGTGAGCGAGCACGAGCAGGGCCTGCTGCCCAGGGCTGAGCTTCCGCCACCGCGACCCGACGGCCTTCAGGTGCCGGCGGATCAGCCCGGCCGCGTAGTTCAGGGTCCGGGACGACAACGGCAGCGCGGCACGGTAGAACAGCATGTGAAGCCCCTGGGGGTGATGAGTCGTTCTTGGTCGATTGCCTCATCTACCAGGGGCTTCGCCGTGTCCGCCGGCGAACCGTGACCCTGTGGCCACAGTGCCGTCGCCGCGAGACGACAACGTTATCATCACTCAAAGTGATTCATTGTTTACAAGCAAGTTGGAATGGGCTCTGTCTAGCTGTCTAGTCACCTCAGCAAGTAATGCATCGTGTTTCCTCTGGAGTCGCAGTGGCCAATAGCCCGGACCGCGGGCCGAACGCGCGCATCGACTACGACTCTGGTGAACGCGTCTACCTGCAACTCACGCGCATTATCCGCGACATGATCATTAGCGGGGAGCTGCCCGTTGGGGCGCAAGTTCCTAGCGGGGCGCAGATGAAACGCGAATGGGGCGTGAACCGGCTCACCGGCGCGATGGCCGTGGAGGAACTGCGCAAGGCGGGCCTGGTCGTGACCAGGCCGGGCGTCGGCACCTTCGTCGCCTCCACTCCGGCGAAGCAGGTGATCGACCTGCGCCGCGGTGACCGGGTGGTGTCCCGGATGCCGACCGAGGAGGAACGGGAACGGCTGAGCACCGGGTACCTGACCCCGGTGCTCGTCATCACTCGCGCCGACGGGCAGGTCGAGCCGTACAACGCGGCCGTCACCGTCGTGCGGTCGCAAGGATTAGGGCGCTTACCGCTCCCGGCGGAAGCGGGTGGCGGGCTGGGGCGAAGCATGACCCCGTTCGGCGTCCTCGATCTCCTCGGCGACGGCGACCCGCGGCTGGGCGGCTGCCTCAGCCGCCACATCGGCCTCCGCCTCAATGAGATCGGCGGCAATGGCCACCGAAGCGATGTCGGCGGGGGTTACGTCGCCCGCCGTGGCGAGCACCGCCTCGCCGTGCAGCTCGTCGTGCACGTACCGCTTGCCGCGCAGCAGCGAGGCGACCGCCGCGATCAGGCAGGCCACGATCGAGAAGTCGAACGCGATCTGCAGGCCGGTCTGGAACGGGCCGCTGATCAGGCTGGGGAAGAACGAGTGCCCGGTCAGGTAGGCGGCGCTTTGCGCGGGGAGCTTGGTGAGCGCCGAGCCGAGCAGCATCCGGATCGGGTTGTAGCCGAGCAGGGCGGCGAACATGACCGCGGTGGGGGGCAGGTGCGACAGCCGGGTCGCGTCCGCGACGGGGACGCCCTGCGCGGTGAGGCCGTTGTACAGGTGCGACGGCAGGGACGAGGACAGGCCGAGGATGATCAGGCTGAAGAAGATGCCGATCGACAGCACCATGGCCGAGTTCTGGAAGGTCGCGGACATGCCGGCCCCGACGCCGCGCTGGTCGGCTGGCAGCGAGTTCATGATGCCTGCCCTGTTCGGCGAGGCGAACAGGCCCATGCCGATGCCGTTGAGCAGCAGGATCGCGGCGAACTGCCAGTAGGTGAAGTCGACGGGCAGCATCTCGAGCAGGCCGAACGACAGCGCGGCGAGCAGCATGCCGCCGGTGGCGAACGGGCGGGCGCCGAAGCGGTCGGACAGGTAACCGGACACCGGGCCCGCCAGCAGGAAGCCGATGGTCAGCGGCAGCATCGCGATGCCCGCCCACAGCGGGGTGTCCTCGAAGCTGTAGCCGTGGATCGGCAGGTAGATGCCCTGCAGCCAGATGATCAGGATGAACATCAGGCCGCCGCGGCCCAGGCTGGACAGCAGCGAGGCGAGGTTGCCCGCGGTGAAGGCGCGGATGCGGAAGAGGCTGAGCCGGAACATCGGCTCGGCGACTCTCGTCTCGATCCAGCAGAAGATGGCGAGCACGACCAGGCCGCCGCCGATCAGCGAGATCACCAGCGGGCTCGTCCAGCCCATGACGTGGCTGCCGTAGGGCTGGATGCCGTAGGTGATGCCGACGAGGACCGCGATGAGGCCGGCGGCGAAGGTCAGGTTGCCGCCCAGGTCGAGCTTGGCGGGCTTACGGACGCCGAGTTCCCTGAGCTTGAGGTAGGACCAGACGGTGCCGAGAATGCCGAACGGCACGGAGACGAGGAACACCCAGCGCCAGTCGACCGGGCCGAGCACGCCGCCGAGCACCAGGCCGAGGAAGCTGCCGGCGATCCCGGCGACCTGGTTGAGTCCGAGTGCCATGCCGCGCTGGTTGGCTGGGAACGCGTCGGTGAGGATCGCGCTTGAGTTGGCGAACAGCATCGCGCCGCCGATGCCCTGCAGGATCCGCATGATGATCAGGTACCAGCCGGCCCCCGTGCCCTGCAGCCAGCTGACCGACAGCAGGACGGAGAACAGCGAGAAGATCGCGAATCCCATGTTGAACATGCGGACGCGGCCGAACATGTCGCCGAGCCGGCCGAAGCTCACCACGAGCACCGCGGTGACGACCATGAAGCCCATCATCATCCACAGCAGGATGGTGGTGTTGCCAGGCGCGAGGGGGTTGATGCCGATGCCGCGGAAGATGTCGGGCAGCGCGATCAGCACGATCGAGGAGTTGATGGTGACCATCAGCACGCCGAGCGTGGTGTTGGACAGCGCGATCCACTTGTAGCGGGAGCCCACGGCCGGACTTGACGCGGCCGGGCTCAGTGCGGCGGATGGGGCGGGCACAGCGGTTCCTCCGTAGCGAGGCAGACCTGGGCGCGGCAAGCCAGGTTAGTTGCTTGATGCGAACTAATTATACGCCGTCGTTATTCCCTGTGCCAGCCGGGATGGTTTGACATTAGGGAATCGAACCGGGCATTCTTGGGTTCGTCAGACTAGACACCTCGTTCGGTGAGGCGTCTTCACGGACACAGGCCACTGATCCCAACCGTCGAGAGACGCTCCGGATCAGGACACCTCTCCCCGGCCTAAGGGGTGAGGCCAAGTGGCTGCGCAGCATCGCTACGCCGTGGAGTGCCAAAGCTCTTACGAGAGAGGTGGCCTCTCGCGCCGCGGCTTGAGCCGCAACCGGAGCGTGCCCCTCGGCTGGGATCGTGTGTGAAGGCGCGCACAAGCGCCGCGGACGAAGGGAGGCGTGAAATGGACTCTGATAGTCCGGGCCGAAGTCGGCCCCTTCCCGCCGCTGTCCCTGTTCGTCCAGGCACACGTTGACGTAACGCGCGGTTCCCTTTTCCAGGCCGGGTCTCCCCTGGCCTGCGCAGGCGTGTGCCTCAGTCCCGCTTGAGTGCCAAGCGCGAAAGAGGTGATCCCAGTGACTGCTGTTGAGTTCGAGGCTTCGGGTGCTGGCCGTTCGGCTGTGCTCGACGAGGCGCACGTCGGTGACATCCGCGGCGCCCTCGGCACGATCAGGCTTGACGACCACGGTGCCCGCACGACCCTGTCGGCGAAGTTCAAGACGCTGCTCGCGGTCGTCGGCCCCGGCCTGATCGTGATGGTCGGCGATAACGACGCCGGCGCGTTCTCCACCTACGGGCAGGCGGGCCAGGTCTACGGGACGAAGCTGCTCTGGACGCTGCTGCTGCTCATCCCCGTGCTGTACGTGAACCAGGAGATGGTGCTCCGCCTCGGCGCGGTGACCGGGGTCGGGCACGCGCGGCTGATCCTGTCGCGGTTCGGCAAGTTCTGGGGGACGTTCGAGGTCATCGATCTGTTCCTGCTCAACGGGCTGACCATCGTCACCGAGTTCATCGGGATCACCCTGGCGGCCGGGTACCTCGGCGTGCCCAAGGTCCTCGCCGTGATCCTCGCCGCGGTAATCATCATCGCGACGGCGTTCACCGGCTCGTTCCGCGCTTTCGAGCGGATCGCGATGTTCTTCTGCATCGGATCGCTGCTGCTCATTCCGCTGTTCCTGATGGCCCACCCGTCGGGCGCCTCGATGGCGGACGGATTCGCCACGCCCGACCTGCCGGCCGGCGCGAGTGGTGGCATGGCGGCGGTGATGCTGCTCGTGATCGGGATCGTCGGCACCACGATCGCGCCGTGGCAGCTGTTCTTCCAGCAGTCCTACGTGATCGACAAGCGGATCACGCCGCGCTTCATGAAGTACGAGAAGGCCGACCTGTGGATCGGCATCGTCATCGTGGTCGTCGGGGCCGCCGCGCTGATGGGCACCACCGCCGTCGCATTCGCGCACTCCGATGCCGCCTTCACCGACTCCGCCGGGCTCGCCCGCGGCATCACCGCCTACGCGGGGCACGTGGCGGGCGCGCTGTTCGCGGTCGCGCTGCTCGACGCGGCCGTCATCGGGGCGTTCGCCGTCTCGCTGTCGTCGGCCTACGCGATCGGCGACGTGCTCGGCATGAAGCACTCGCTGCACCGCGGCGTGGGGCAGGCGAAGGGGTTCTACGCGCTTTACGCGGCGCTCGTCGGCGGCGCGGCTGCCATCGTGCTGATCCCCGGCTCGCCGCTCGGCCTGATCACCGAGGGCGTCCAGGTGCTGGCCGGCGTGCTGCTGCCCGCCGCGACGGTGTTCCTGCTGATGCTGTGCAACGACAAGGCGGTCCTCGGCCCGTGGGTGAACACGGCGAAGACCAACGCGTTCACCGGCGGGGTGATCGCGGTGCTGATCACGCTGTCGGTGGTGCTCACCGCCTCGGTGATGTTCCCCGCGATCACCGCCGGCCAGATCTTCACCATCATGGGCGGGTGCGCCGTGCTGGCGGTCGCCGTCGGCGGCTTCGCGGTGGTCCGCGGACGGCGGGCGGTCCGCGGACGGCGGGCGGCGGCAATCGAGGCCGAGATCGCCGAGGAGGTCGATGCCGCGACGGACACCGCGCTCGGCCCGGTGGACAGGCTGTCGTGGCGGATGCCGCCGGTGAGCGAACTGTCGGCGCCCGCCATCACCGGCGCACGCCGGATCGGCCTGATCGGGCTGCGCGCCTACCTCGCCGTGGCCATGGTCATGGTCATCGTCAAGATCGTCATGCTGGCCATCGGTCACTGACGATCACCGGGACACCGGGCCAGGGGCGCCTGGTCAGGATTGGAAGCTGCCCGGGGCCAGCGGCCGCCCGTCGGACACGCTAAGGACGACGCGATGGCCGAGCGGCCTGGCCAGTTCTACCGGCACGGATTCCAGTTCCAGCACCGCCGCGCAGGGCGCGTTGGGGTGCGGGTCATAGGTCCAGCCCCCGACGACGACCGAGGTCGACGTCTCGTAGACCAGCGCGCCGCTCTTGGTGTCGCACGGCGACTTGCCGACGAGCACGTGGATCTGCCGCCCGTCGGCGGAAACTGTTCCGAGGACCGCGCCGGTGAAGCCGTCGAGTCCGTCGCCGGTAAGTCCTTTCAGGCTGGCGGGCTGCGTGTGGTAGCTGCCAGGGGCGAGGGCGGCCACCGTGATTGGCGACGGGATCGACGGCACCGTGAACGTCCACGCCGGGACGCTGGCCTTGCCCCGGCTGGTTCCGATAGTGACGGTGGCCGGCGCGGCACCGGTGACGACAAGCGACGGCGGACAGGGCTGGCCCTGACAAGGCTGCTCCGTCGCGATCTTGCGGTAGGCCTGCGCCGCGGTGAGCAGCGGCACCGTGGCCGTCGCCCCGCCGGGCCAGCGGACCTTGCCCGTCAGCGGCGTCGTCGGCAGGTGCCCGGCGAGAGCGAACCGCCCATCGAGGAACGCCATCTTCTGATCACCCGTGGCGAAATCCTTGGCGCCGGGGATGACCAGCTCATCCGGGGCGATGGTGAGCACGAGCCCTGTCAGCCATTCCTTCGCGAGCCCCGCCTTGTCCCACGCCGCGGCGACCAGCTTCGCCCTTTTGTCGAACGCCGGCACGTTGCCTCCCGGCTTGGCGGTCGCCGTCGACCCGGCCGTGGCACCGCCCCCGGCTGCCGATCCGGTCCCGGACGCGGAACCGCTCCGGGAAGCGCAGCCGCTCGCAAGCGCGGTTACCATCCCCGCTAGCGCGAGGCCCGTCGCAAGCCGACGCCATCCGTGCATCACTGCCTCCAGTCCGATCCCGCCGCTACTCCATTTCGACGCCGCACGGGACCGGATGGTTCCGGCCATCGCTTCCCGGTGGTCCCGCAAGGGCGCCAGTGCGAGGCGGGGCCGAGGCCGTGATCGTAGTAATAGGACGTAGCCCCGGGAGGAGAGCGGAAACGAGTGGACGTCGCGGTTGCCTGCCGGTCATCATCGTCGCGTGGGTGACGGTTGGCTCGGCGAGCCTGAGTGGCGGATTCGGCACGTACTATTCGACGCCGACGGGGTGCTGCAGGACATGCCGGGCGGATGGGAGGCCGCAGCCGAGCCGTACCTGGGCGAGCGGACGATGGAGTTCCTCTACCGCCTTTATAAGGAGGAACTCCCGAGTCTGGCCGGGCAGGGTGACTTCCTGCCGCTCGTCGCGGCCGCGCTGACTGACTTCGGGGTGACAGCGCCGCTCGATGAGGTCTACTCGGCGATCTGGCTGCGAATTAAGCCTGTCGAACAGTCATTCGCCATCGTGCGCGACCTGCGCCGCAACGGGTACGGCGTCCACCTCGGCACGAACCAGGAGCGCAACCGCGCGGCCCACATGCGTGCGAAGCTTGGGTACGACGCGCTTTTCGATGTCAGCTGCTATTCGTGGGAGTTCGGTGCGCGCAAGCCGGACCTCGCGTTCTTCGCCGAGGCGGCCCGCAGGATCGGCGTGGGCCCGGCGGCCATCTTGTTCATCGATGACAGCGCGAGCAATGTCGCCGGCGCCCGCGACGCCGGCTTCGCCGCCGAACAATGGGCACTCGCAGACGGCCACGATGCCCTGCATGCTCTTCTCGCCAAGTACGGTGTGGCCGCTACCTGATTTCGCTGAAGCGGTCGGGCTAGAGGGCTATGGCGGTGACGGCCAGGGCGCAGAGGCCGAGGCCGAAGCGCTGGAAGGGGCTGAAGCGCTCGTGCAGCAGCACGCGGGCCAGCAGGACCGTGAAGCCCGGGTAGAGGGAGACAAGGACGGCGGCGACGGCCAGCATGCTGAAGTGGGTGGCGTAGAAGTAGGCCAGGGTGGCTGCCTGGCCGGTAGCGCCGGCGAGCACGGGCAGGATCGTGGCGCGAAGCGGGACGCGCAGCGACGGGCGGGACTTGACGACGAGCGGCACGGTGACCAGCAGCATGCCCGCCTGCTCGGTCGCGACGGGCCATAGGCCGTCGCCGTGGCCGGCCTGGGCGAGGCCGATGAACAGGATGCCGAAGGCGAGTCCGGCGGCAAGGCCCTCTGGCAGGCCCGCGGCGAGCTTGCCGCGGACCGAGCCGGATGCCGCCACGAGCGTGATGGCGGGCAGCGCGACCGCCACGCCCGCCAGGGACAGCAGGCCGGGGCGCTCGCCGAGCGCGATGCCGGCCAGGACGGGGACCACGGCCGCGCCAACGGCGGACACCGGACCGACCACGCTCAGCTGACCGCGGGCCATCCCCCGGTAGAGCACCAGGGTGCCTGCCCCGCCGGCCACGCCGCTTACCAGGCCCCAGGCGACCGCCCGGACGGTGGGTCCGGGGCCGCCGTACGCGAGCAGCATGACCGCGGCGAGCACGGTGGCGGCGGCCGAGTCGATGACGGTGACCCGCACTTCACCGATCCGGCGCGAGGCCACTGCCCCGACGAAGTCGGAGGTGCCGTACAGCAGGGCGGCGGCCAGGCCGAGCACGATTCCCATGATCATCCCTCGCTTTCTTGGTGGGCACGACTCAACCCTGACGGAAATCGGTCCTGGTGATAAGGTCCAGTTCAGTGGCTGAATCAAGGACCAATTCCGAGCTGCTCGTCGCGCTCAGGCACGACGAGCGGGAACCGCTGCACCGGCAGATCGAGGCGTCGATCCGGGACGCGATCCGCGCCGGGCGGCTGTCACGCGGCTCCGCGATGCCGCCGACGCGGGTGCTCGCCGCCGACCTTGGCGTCTCCCGCGGCGTGGTGGTCGAGGCGTACCAGCAGCTCACGGCCGAGGGCTACCTGGCCAGCCAGGCCGGCGGCTACACTCGGGTGGCGGCCGGGCCGCCGCCGGCGGCCGCCGCGCCGCGCGGGCCGCGCGCCCCCAGGCCGGACATCGACCTCAGCTACGGCCGCGCCGACGTGTCGAGCTTTCCCAGGGCCGCGTGGCTGCGGTCCATCCGCACGGCGCTGACCGACGCGCCCAACGAGGTGTTCGGCTACCTGACCGGGCGCGGCGTGCCGCAGTTGCGCGGCGCGATGGCGGAGTACCTGAACCGGGTCCGCGGCACCATCGCCGACCCGGAGCAGATGGTGATCTGCACCGGGTACGCGCAAGGCATGTCGCTGCTGATGGGAGTGCTCGCCGCGGCGGGCACCCGGCGGATCGCGCTCGAGGATCCGTCCTCCATGGACGACGCGCTGCCCGCCGCGCGGGCGGCGGGCATCGACGTGGCCGGCATCCCCGTCGACGACGAGGGCATCCGGGTTGACCTGCTGCGGGAAAGCGGCGCCGACGCGGTCATCGTGACACCGGCGCACCAGTGGCCCACCGGGTCCGTGCTGTCGGCGCGGAACCGGGCCGCGCTGATCGGCTGGGCCACCGAACGCGGCGCGGTCATCGTCGAGGACGACTACGACGCCGAGTACCGCTACGACAGGACGCCGGTCGGCGCACTGCAGGGCCTGGCACCGGACCACGTCGTCTACGCCGGCTCGGCGAGCAAGACGCTGGCCCCCGGGCTGCGGCTCGGCTGGCTCGTGCTGCCCAGCCGGCTGACCGAGCCGGTGGCCGCGGCGAAGATCTCGGCGGATCGCGGCTCACCAGCCCTTGAACAGATGGCGCTCGCCAACTTCGTCACGCGCGGCGAACTCGACAGGCACCTGCGGCGGATGCGCCCGGTGTACCGGCGCCGCCGCGACGCGCTGCTCGCGGCCCTCGCCAGAGACCTGCCCTGGGCGCAGCCGGCCGGCGTATCGGCGGGGCTGCACCTCGTCGCCTGGCTGCCGCCGGGGCTTGACGAGGCGGCGCTGGCGGAGGCCGCCCTGCGGGCCGGGGTGGCGCTGGACACGGTGGGGCCGTACCGCATCTCGAATCCCGGGCCTGGCGGGCTGATCTTCGGGTACGCGACGGTCACCGAACGGGCCATCGCGGACGGTGTGGGACGGCTGGCCCGGGCCATCAGGAATCTCTGACCCGAGCCGCCGCTTCTTGCTGTTATCCCGGCGCGATTAGAGCAGTTCGAGGATGGTGGCGTTGGCCTGGCCGCCGCCCTCGCACATGGTCTGCAGGCCGTAGCGGATGCCGTTGTCGCGCATGTGGTGGACCATCGTGGTCATCAGCCGGGCGCCGCTGCCGCCGAGCGGGTGGCCGAGCGCGATCGCGCCGCCGTTGGGGTTGAGCTTGGCCGGGTCGGCGCCGATGTCGGACAGCCAGGCGAGCGGCACGGGCGCGAACGCCTCGTTGACCTCGAAGGTGCCGATGTCGGAGAGGCTAAGGCCGCTCTTGTCCAGGGCCTTGCGGGTCGCCGGGATCGGGGCGGTCAGCATGATGACCGGGTCGTCGGCGGCGAGTACGGCGGTGTGGATGCGGGCGATCGGGGTCAGGCCCAGCCTGGCCGCGTTCTCGCTGGTCGTCATCAGCAGCGCGGCGGCGCCGTCGCTGATCTGCGAGCTGTTGCCCGCGTGGATCACGCCGTCGGGGCGGAAGGCCGGCTTGAGCTTGGCCATGCTCTCAAGCGTGCCGCCGCGGCGGACGCCCTCGTCGGTGTCGACGACGGTGCCGTCCTCCAGCTTCACCGGGGCGATCTGGCCGGCGAACCTGCCCTCGTCGATCGCGGCGGCCGCCTTGGCGTGCGAGCCGAGCGAGAACTCGTCGAGCTGCTCGCGGGACAGGCCCCAGCGCTCGGCGATCATCTCGGCGCCGACCCCCTGATTCGGCGCGACACCGCCGAAGACGGTCCGCAGGCTGGCGCCCGACGGGTTCGGCCACGAGGCGCGGTCCGGCCCGAGTGCGCCGAGCGATGAGCCCATCGGCACCCGGGTCATCGACTCGACTCCGCCCGCGACCACCAGGTCGTACTGGCCGCTGATCAGGCCGGCGGCGGCGAAGTGCACCGACTGCTGGCTGGAACCGCACTGCCGGTCAACCGTGACGCCAGACACGGACTGCGGCCAGCCGGCGGTGAGCACCGTGTTGCGGGCAATGTCGAAGGTCTGCTCGCCCACCTGGCTGACGCAGCCCCAGATCACGTCGTCCACCTCGGCAGGGTCGGCGAGGCCGGCCCGCTCGGCCAGGGCATTGAGCACGTGCGCCGACAGGTCCACCGGATGGACGGTGGCGAGGGCGCCGTTCCGTTTTCCTACAGGGCTCCGAACCGCTGCCACGATCACCGCGTCACGCATCGCGCCGCCTCCTTTAAGCATCGTCGTACTCTACTTCCCTACCATGTCAGGCTCTATTTTGCCCATGTCTGGGCGGTTCGGTTAGCCTCCGCGCGACAAGCCACGCACCGCGATGTATGTGCATGCACGGTGACCCGGTGTTATGGTGGCGGCGTCCCTATCCGAGAGGTAACCATGGCGGACGTCGTCCTCCGCGGCCCGGTCACGGGCCCTCGACGGCTCGGCCAGCTGCCCGCGGAGGCCTCAAGCTTCGTCGGCCGCGCCGCCGAGCTCGCCGGGATCGCCGCGCTGCTCGGCAGCGCGCGCATGGTGACGGTCACCGGGACAGCGGGCGTCGGCAAGACGCGGGTCAGCCTGCGCGCCGCGACCGCGGCCGCCGACCAGTTCCCCGACGGCGCCTGGCTCGTGGACCTCGGCACGGTCACCGACCCCGGGCTGCTCACGGCCAGCGTCGCCGTCGCGCTCGGGCTGCCGCAGACCGACGAGACGGCGCTGCACGCCAAGCTGCGCGGCAGACGGCTGCTGCTCATCCTCGACACCTGCGAGCACCTGGTCGATGAGTGCGCCGCGTTCGCCGACGCGTTGCTGCGCGCGGCCCCGGGCGTGACCCTGCTGGCGACCAGCCGCCAGCCGCTCGACGCCCAGGGAGAGCACACCTTTCCCGTGCTGCCGCTGTCCGCCGAGTCCGACGCCACCGAACTGTTCGCGCAGCGCGCGGCCGCGGTGGTGCCCGGCTTTGCCGTGACGCCGCGCAACCGGCACGACGTGGTCCGGCTCTGCCGCCTGCTCGACGGCATACCGCTGGCGATCGAGCTGGCCGCGGTGCGGCTGCGCGCGCTGCCGCTGCCCGAACTGGTCAGCCAGCTTGAGTCGGGCATGGGGACGCTCGCACTCAGCCGCCGTGGCTCGAGCCCGCGGCACCAGACGCTGCGTGCCGCGGTGCAGTGGAGCTACGACCGGTGCACCGAGGCGGAGCGGGCGCTGTGGGAGCGGCTGTCGGTGTTCGGCGGAAGCTTCGACGCGGCGGGCGCCGAGCAGGTGTGCGCGGGCGGCCCGCTGGCCCGCGAGCAGGTGATCCACACGCTGATCGGCCTCGTCGACAAGTCCGTGCTGCGCAGGGATGACGCGGCACCGGCCCGCTACCTGCTTCCCGGCGCGGCGCGCGAGTTCGGCACCGAACGGCTCGCCGCTGCGGATGAACGAGAGCGGTACCTGAACCGGCTGACCCGGTACTGCCTCGCCGCGGCCAGGCGGCTCGACGAGCCGCTGCGCGCGGTCGGCGGCGGGGACCAGGTGGCGGCGGTCCGCGGGCTGCGCGCTGAGCACGCGAACCTGATGGCCGCGCTCGACTTCGCGCTCGGCCCCGACGAGACGCCCGCGGAGGTGGTACCGCCCGCGGCGGCCGCGCCCGCCGACGTGGTGCGGCGGCGGCTCGGTGTCGAGCTCGCCGTGCGACTGACCGGCTACTGGATGATCTCCGGCCTGCTCGAGGACGGCGGCCGCTGGCTGGGGCGTGCCGCGGACGCGCTACCTCAGACAGTGCCGGAACGGATGCGTGCCCTCGCCGCCCGCGGCCGCCTCGCCACCTTCCGCGGCGACCTGACCGGCGCCATCGCCGACATCCGCGAGTCGATCAGGCTGGCAGGGCAGGACGATGGCCCGGGACTCGACACGGGCCGCGGTTACCTGTACCTGAACCTGGCGCTCACCCTCGACGGGCGGTTCGACGAGGCGCAGCAGGCCGGGGAGATGGCGCGGGAGCTGCTGAATGAGCCCGACGAGCGCTTTTTCTCGGGGGGGTCTGGGGGGGTCGTCCCCCCGAGGCGAACAGGGAGTTTTTTCTCGGGGGGGTCTGGGGGGGTCGTCCCCCCGAGGCGAACAGGGAGTTTTTTCTCGGGGGGGTCTGGGGGGGTCGTCCCCCCGAGGCGAGCAAGCCTTATCGGGCTCGAGGCGCAGCTCGGCTACGGGCACCAGCTGGCCGGCCAGGCTGCCGAGGCCCTCGCCTGCTGCGACCGGGGTCTGGCGATGCTCGCGGGCGACGACAGCGAGCGGTGGGTCAGCGGCTACCTGCACCTCGTCGCCGGGCTCGCCGAGGCGCAGCTGCCCGGCCGGGAGCGGACGTCGGGCACGTCGCTGAGCCAGGCGCTGACCGGCGCGCACGAACTCGGCGACATCGTCGGGATGGCGTACGCGATCGAGGCGATCGGCTGGCAGGCGGCGCGGCGCGGACGGCACGAGCGGTCCGCGTGGCTGCTCGGCGCCGCCGACCGGCTGTGGGCGAAAATCGGCTGCAGGCTCAGCGGCAGCGTCCTCGCCGAGCAGTCCCGGCAGCGCGCCGTCCAGGCGGCCCGCGAGGCGCTCGGCGAGCGGCGGTATTCGGCCGCACGCTCGCACGGCGGCGCGCTCGACCTCGCCGCGGTGGTGGTGGGCGCCGCCGACCAGGCCTTCGATCCGCGGGTCCAGCGCGACGGCGATCCCGGCGACGGCAGCCATGGCAATGCGGGCTCCGGGGCGGGACCGCAGGCGGCCGGACCGGCGGCGGTGCTAACGAGGCGGGAGCGGGAGATCGCCGAGCTGGTGGCTACCGGCCTGTCCAACCGCGAGGTCGCCGGCCGGCTGTTCATCTCCAAGCGGACCGTCGACGCGCATGTCGAGCACATCTTCGGCAAGCTGGGGATCTCCTCGCGGGTCCAGCTCACTGTCCTGATCGCCAGCCCCGGGCAGGCCATCGCCACGGTGGACTAGCGCGGCGTGAGCACCGCTACCAGGTAGGCCACGCCGAGCGGCGCCTCGGCGTACAGGACATCGCCGTGCAGGCCGCCGGGTGTCGCGCCCTCGGCGGTGAGGGCGCCGGCCAGCACCTGCCAGGCGGCGCGGCCGTCGGCCATCAGGTCCGCGGCAAGCTCAGGGTCGAGCGCCGCGAGGGCGGCGGCCTCGCCGTCGCGGACCGCCCGCGTCACCGACTCGTCAAACGGCGCGGCCCGCTCGTCCAGGTAGCCAGGCGCGGACACCGAGCGCCGCGCGCTGCCGTCGCCCACCGCGAGCAGCGCGACCCGGCGCGCGGACGCGGCGATCTGGCGGCCGAGGCGCAGGCAGGTCTCGGCCGACGCGGACACGCCGATGCCGCGGAACGAGCGCGGCCCCGCGTAGCCGACCTGGTCGAGCAGTCGCGCGCCGATGCCAAGCGACAGCGGCAGCACGGGCTCGTCACCGCCTGGGTGCAGAGCAGGCGCGTAGGCCGAGAGGTCGAGGCGGCCGCGGTGCCCGAAGTCTGCCGTTATCGCGGCGGGTCCTGTCACCACGACGATGTCCGGCGCGGCGGCGAGCAGCGCGTTGAGTGCTGCCGCGCAGGCGTCGCGCAGTTCTGACAGCGGCCCGACATCGCCGGCCAGCCCGGCCCGGCCAGTCAGCTCCCTGGCGAGCAGCGGCGGCGACGGGCAGATCGCGGCGCTGACGATCACGCGAGTCCTCGCAGGGTACGGGCGGGCGGGCGGTCGCCCTTGATCGACGCGACCATGTCCAGGGCCTGCCTGGTCGCGCGCACGTCGTGCGCGCGGAAGATCCGGGCGCCGAGCCAGGCGCCGACCGACGTCACCGCCAGCGTGCCCGCGAGCCGCCCGTCGATGGGGGCGTCCAGGGTCTCGCCGATGAAATCCTTGTGCGACGCCGACAGCAGCACTGGCCAGCCGGTGGCGGTCAGCTCGCCGAGGCGGCGGCTGAGCTCGAGTGACTGCCAGGTGTTCTTGCCGAAGTCGTGCGTGGGGTCGATGACGATCGCATCGGGGTCGACCCCCGCGTCGAGCGCCCGCCGCGCCAGCCAAAGCACCCGGGCGCTGACGTCGGCGATGACGTCTTCGTAGGCGGGCCGGTGCGGCCGGGTGCGCGGTGTCAGCGTGCCGACATGCGAGCACACCAGGCCCGCGCCCGACTCGGCGGCGGCCTCGGCCAGCCCGCTGTCCCAGGCGGACCAGGTGTCGTTGACCAGGTTCGCGCCCGCCGCGCACATCGCCCTGGCCGGCTCCGCCCGCCAGGTGTCCACGCTGATCACCAGGTCGGGGTAGGCGGCACGTACCCGCTCGACGAACGGCACCACGCGGCGAATCTCCTCGGCCACGGTCACTTCGGGCCCGGGCTTGGCGGGCACGCCGCCGACGTCGAGAATGTCGGCGCCCTCGGCGACCACGGCGTGCACGCGGTCGAGCGCGGCGTCGGCGTCCCAGGTCAGGCCGGGCCGGTAAAAGGAGTCCGGTGTCCGGTTGACGATCGCCATCACCAGCGGCTGCCCGGGCGCGAATTCGCGCGTGCCAAGCCGCAGCGGCCCCGGCGTCCGGGCCGGCGCACAAGCGCTGTCAGCCGCGGCGTCGACGTCCATGAGCACGGAGTCTACCGGTGAGTATGTGGGGTCGCCGCGCCGCGCGTGCCTTGCCATTCCTTAAGCGATTCATGGTGAACTCAGAGGCGGAGCAGGCACCCGTTCGGGATATCTGGGGTGTTCGCCTGTGACATCCTTGCGGCCATGGTGGGACGGCAGCGGCATGCGCGAGGACGGGGCACTCAGGCCGGGAACGGTCCGGTGGGGCCGATCAAGGTCCCGGCGGTCAAACCGTACTTCTGGGCGGTGAAGCTGCTGACCACCGCCATGGGCGAGGCGGTCTCCGACTATCTGGTGAACGACGTCAACAAGTACCTCGCGGTGGTCGTGGGGTTCGTGGTGTTCGTGGCCGCGATCGTCTGGCAGTTCCGCACGCCCGTCTACCGGACCTGGCCGTATTGGTCCGCGGTGGCGATGGTGGCGGTGTTCGGCACGATGTGCGCCGACGTGATGCACATCGTGCTCGGCCTCCCCTACACGGTGTCCACCTCGTTCTACGCCGTCTGCCTGGCGGTGACGTTCGTCGTCTGGTACCGCTCCGAGGGAACGCTGGACATCCACTCGATCGTGACGCGGCGCCGCGAAGTGTTCTACTGGCTGGCGGTGATCTTCACCTTCGCGATGGGCACCGCGCTCGGCGACCTCAGCGCGCACACGCTGCACCTGGGATACCTCTCCTCAGCGCTCCTGTTCACCGCGCTGATCTGCGTGCCGCTGATCGCGTGGCGGCTCGGCGCCAACCCGGTGCTGACGTTCTGGGTGGCATACGTGCTGACCCGGCCGGTCGGCGCGTCGTTCGCGGACTTCTTCGGCATGCCCAAGAACATCAGCGGCATGGGGCTCGGTCACGGAGCCGTTTCTGTGGTGACGATCATCGCGGTCGTGGCGTCCTTCATGTACCTGTCGCGGTCCGGAATCGACCGGCCGGAGACGGAGTCGCCCGCCGTCCCCGCCGCCCCGGCCGGCTACGGCCAGCCGCATTACGCACAGCCGCAGTACGCACAGCCGCAGCAGCACAACGGGTACGGGCAGCCGGCGTATGCGCCGCAGCACGCGCAGCCACCGCAGTACCACGACCCGCGACAGGGCCAGGGCCAGCCGCCGCAGTACCGTGACCCCCGGCAGCCCGACCCGCGCCACGCCCAGGACCCGGGTTACCCCGACCAGTGGCAGGGCGACCAGCGGGATTACCGCTAGTTCACGCGGCGCAGCACCTGGACGCCGCGGCCAGCGACGGTGACCTTGGAGCCGGCCGCGCGCGGCCTGCGGACGCCCTGGTCGGCGACGGTGGTCAGCTCAGCCTGCCAGCGGCGGCCCCACTTCCTGCTTGGCAGCGCGAAGGTGACATCCTCGTGGTGCGCGTTGAACAGCAGCAGGAAGCTGTCGTCGTGCAGGCGGCGGCCGCGCCGGTCCGGGTCGGGCAGCGCGTCGCCGTTGAGGAAGACGCCGAGCGACTTGGCGAAGCCCGCCTGCCAGTCGTCGTCGGTCATCTCCTTGCCGTCCGGGCGGAACCACCCGATGTCGGACAGCTCGCCGCTGAAGATCGGCTCGCCCTCGAAGAACCGGCGCCGCTTGAACACCGGGTGGTCGTTGCGGAACCGGACGACTTCGGCGCAGAACGCGAGAAACTCCTGGTCCGCGCGCTTCCAGTCCAGCCAGGACAGTTCATTGTCCTGGCAGTAGGCGTTGTTGTTGCCCTTCTGCGAGTGGCCGATCTCGTCGCCGTGCCTGATCATCGGCACGCCCTGGCTGAGCAGCAGGGTGGTCATCAGCGCCCGGCGTCGCCTGTCGCGGATCTTGAGCACCTCCGGGTCCCTGGTTGGACCCTCGGCGCCGCTGTTCCACGAGCGGTTGTCGTCGGTGCCGTCGTAGTTGTCCTCGCCGTTGGCCTTGTTGTGCTTGCGGTCGTAGGAGACGAGGTCGGCCAGGGTGAAGCCGTCGTGCGCCGTGACGAAGTTGACGCTGGCGTAGGGGCGCCTGCCGGTCCTGCCGTACAGGTCGGAGCTGCCGGTCAGCCGGTAGGCGAAGTCCGCGAGTGTGCGGTCGTGGCCCCGCCAGTAGTCGCGGACCGTGTCCCGGTAGCGGCCGTTCCACTCCGACCACAGGGTCGGGAAGTTGCCGACCTGGTAGCCGCCCTCGCCGAGGTCCCACGGCTCGGCGATCAGCTTGACCTGGCTCACCACCGGGTCCACCTGGATCAGGTCGAAGAACGCGGACAGCCGGTCGACCTCGTGGAACTGCCTGGCCAGGCTGGCGGCGAGGTCGAAGCGGAAGCCGTCCACGTGCATCTCGCTGACCCAGTAGCGCAGCGAGTCGATGATGAGCTGCAGCACGTGCGGGTGGCGCATGTTCAGCGAGTTGCCGGTGCCCGTGGTGTCGAAGTAGTACCTGCCGCCGTCGGCGAGCCGGTAGTAGGCCGGGTTGTCGATGCCGCGGAAGGACAGGGTCGGGCCGAGCTGGTTCCCCTCGGCGGTGTGGTTGTACACCACGTCGAGAATGACCTCGATTCCGGCCTGATGCATGGTCTTGACCAGGTACTTGAACTCGGAGACGACCTGTTCGACCCCCCACGCCGAGTAGTCCACGTGCGGGGCGAAGAAGCCGATCGAGTTGTAGCCCCAGTAGTTGCGCAGGCCCTTGTCGGTCAGCGCGTGGTCCTGGACGAAGTGATGCACGGGCATCAGCTCGACGGCGGTGACGCCGAGGCGGGTCAGGTGCTCGATGACCGCCGGGTGCGCCATGCCCGCGTACGTGCCGCGCAGGTGCTCTGGCACCTCGGGATGGCGCATGGTGAGCCCCTTGACGTGGCACTCGTACAGCACGGTCTCGTGCCACGGGGTGCGCAGCGGGCGGTCGTCGCCCCATTCGAACCAGGGGCTGGTGACCACGGAGCGCGGCACGTAGGGCGCGCTGTCCGCGTCGTGCCGCTGCCTGTCGTCGCCGCCGAGCGGATAACCGTACACGTCGGGATCCCAGGTGACCTCGCCGTCGATCGCCCTGGCGTACGGGTCGACAAGCAGCTTCGTCTCGTTGCAGCGCAGGCCGATCTCTGGGTAATGCGGCCCGTGCACCCGGTAGCCGTAGCGCTGCCCAGGGCCAATCCCGGGCAGGAACGAGTGCCAGACGTAGCCGTCCACCTCGGTCAGCTCATGCCGCTGCTCCTTGCCGCTCTCGTCGAACAAGCACAGCTCGACGCGGTCCGCCACCTCGGAGAACAGCGCGAAGTTGGTGCCGACGCCGTCGTAGCTGGCACCGAGGGGGTAGGGATGACCTGGCCACATTTCGGGCTTCATGGAGTTTCCCCTGCCCCGAGTTCATGAAATAGCACGTTCCAGGCACAGATGTTTTCTGTGTTGCTCAGGAACCCTGGGCAGTTCCCCGTGGCGCGTGATGCCGAGGCTCGGGGCGCGCCGTGAGGCGAGCGAGGGCGAGGGCGCTTTCCGAGCCGGGCTCGGCGTGGTAGATGACCAGGAGCTGGCCGCCCGAGTTGCCGATGGGCAGCTTTTCGCGACGGAGTTCGAGCAGTCCGACCTCGGGATGACGCATCCGGGCCGCACCCCCCGCGAGCGCCTTGACGTCGTGCCTGGCCCACAACTTCCTGAAGGCGTCGCTCGCCAGGGAGAGCTCGCCAACCAACTGGGCGACCTGCGGATCGTCGTTGTCGGTGCCGATCGAGGCGCGGAACGAGGCGACAAGGCCGGCGATCGCGCGCTCCCAGTCGGGATACATGTCGCGCTCGGCCGGGTCGAGGAACATCGAGCGGAGCCGGTTCTCCCCCGGCCGGATGCCCGGCGACAGGGCGGTGGCCAGCTCGTTGGCGGCAAGCACGTCGAACATGCGGCTTTCCACGAAGGCAGGCAGGTTCAGCGCCGCGAGCAGCTGGCGGATGCCGGGCAGCACTGGCTGCTGGCGCGGCCTGCGCCGTGGCCTGGCCGGGCGGGCCACGGCGAGGCCAAGCAGGTACTGGGTCGCCGTCGCGTCAAGACCGAATACCCGCGCCAGGGACTCGAGCACCTGCGGCGACGGGTTGCGGTCCCGGCCCTGCTCCAGGCGAAGGTAGTAGTCGGCGCTGATCCCGGCGAGGGTCGCCACCTCCTCGCGGCGCAGGCCCGGCGTGCGGCGCACCCCGGCCACGCGCAGCCCCACGTCCCTCGGGTCCACAAGTTCGCGGCGGGCCCGCAGGTACTCACCGAGCGTGTTGGCTGCTGTCACGGTTTCCACTGTAGGCACCGGGTAACGAAACAGCCTGGTCCTGTCGCCCCCAGGATGACCAGGACACTGCCTGCCGGGCCCGGCACGGGGCACTGTGGAGGACGGGCTCGCGGCGGACTGCCGGCGGGATCTTCATAAATAAGGCGAAATGGGGACATCGGGAATGACTTCCGGCAAAGCGCTGCCCGGCGGCAGCTTCCAGCTCGGGGAGCTGACGGTCGGCCGTGTCGGCTTCGGTGCGATGCGGCTGTCCGGTCCAGGGATCTTCGGCCCGCCCGCCGACACCGACGAGGCGCTCGCGGTGCTGCGCGAGGCGCTCGCGCTCGGCATCAACCACATCGACACCGCCGACTTCTACGGCCCGCACGTCACGAACGAGCTGATCCATCAGGCGCTCGCCCCGTACCCGGACGACCTGCGCATCGTGACCAAGGTCGGCGCCGTCCGCGACGACACCGGCGCCTGGGTGCACGCGTGCTCGCCACAGCAGCTGCGCGAGCAGGTGCACGGCAACCTGCACACGCTCAAGGTCGACGCGCTCGACGTGGTCAACCTGCGGGTCGGCGGCGGGTCCGACGGTCACTCGGCGGTGCCCGGGTCGATCGCGGAACAGTTCGGCGCGCTCGCCGAGCTGCGCGAGCAAGGGCTGATCAGGCACCTGGGGCTGTCCACCGTTGACGCGGAGCAGCTCGCCGAGGCGCGGGCTATCGCGCCCGTGGTGTGCGTGCAGAACTTCTACAACATCGCCCAGCGCGGCGACGACCCGCTGGTTGAGCTGACCGCACGGCAGGGCATCGCGTACGTGCCGTACTTCCCGCTCGGCGGATTCACGCCGCTGCAGTCGGACACCCTCGGGGCGGTCGCGGCACGGCTCGGCGCCGCGCCGATGGCGGTCGCGCTCGCCTGGCTGCTGCGGCGCTCGCCGAACATCCTGCTCATCCCCGGCACGTCGTCGGTGGCCCACCTGCGGGAGAACGTGGCGGGCGCGTCGCTGGCGCTTGACGCGGCGACGATCGCGGAACTCGACGCGATCTAGACCGGGCGGTCCTTCTTGGGCAGCTTGCTGACCACCATCGCGTAGGAGGCGTCGACGGCCTCGAGGATCTCGTCGTCGGGGATGGCGGCGCCGATGGTGAGGGTGTTCCAGCCGGAGCGGCCGATGTAGGGCATGACCGCGGCGTCGCCTGGGTAGCGGTGCAGCCATTCGTCGGCCGCCTCCCTGGTGGCGGCGCACTTGAGGCCGACGCCGAGCGCCACCCCGCCGGGGCCGACCGCGCGCAGGAAGGCGAAGATCTTCGGGCCGACCTTGGTCACCACGCCGTCGTCCCAGGGCTCGTCCGCCCAGGCGCCTGGCTTGGCCAGGCAGTAGTCGCGCAGCTCGTCCCACATCATGCCGCCATCGTAGGGCTGCGCCACGGCTGATTGTCAGGGTCGATTCACCGGTAGGGCGGTACGATCGGCCGCATGGCCTATGACGAAGCCCTGGCCGGCCGGATCAGGGACCTGATCGGCCCCGACCCGGAGCTGACCGAGAAGAAGATGTTCGGCGGCCTCGCGTTCCTCATCCGCGGTCACATGGCGATCAGCGCGAGCGGCCAGGGCGGCGCGCTCGTCCATGCCGATCCGGCTCGGTCGGATGAGCTGACCGCCGGCGGCAAGGCGACCGTCGCGGTGATGCAGGGCCGGGAGATGCCCGGCTGGCTGCGGGTCGCCGCGGAACAGCTGGCCACCGACGACGATCTCGCGCCGTGGGTGGAGATCGGCCTCGGCTACGCCCGTTCGCTGCCCCCCAAGCAGCCCTCGAAGCGGTGACTGCCCTGGCGCCCGTGCCGGGACTCGAGCCCGCCTTCGAGGTGGACGCGTTGCTCGGACCGCTGGAGGACCACGGCGTCACGCGCGCGGGACACCGGCGGGTGGTGCCGATCGCAAGCGGACGGATCACCGGCATGTTCGACGCCGAGATCCTGCCGGGCGGCGCCGACTGGCAGGTCGTCCGGTCCGACGGGTCGATCGAGATCGACACGCGCTACTCGGCGAGGACACCGGACGGCGAGTACGTGCACCTGCGGACGTCCGGGGTGCGCAGCGGGCCGCCGGCCGTGCTCGAGGCGCTGCTGCGCGGCGAGACGGTCGATCCCGCTGAGTACTACTTCCGGGTGGCGGTGCACCTGGAGACGTCTGCGCCGCGGCTCGCGGCCCTTGAGCGCTCGCTGTTCGTCGCGTCCGCGATCCGCGAGGCGAACCGGGTCGCGTACACCGCGTACCGGGTCACCTGAGAGGCGTTCATGGCGGATAGGCCGCAGACCGGCGACAACGACGGCGCGTACCAGAGTTTCCTCGCGATCAGAATGGAGCATGGGCTGGAAGCCGCAGAGCTCGATGAGCTGCGGGCACGCCTCGGGGACGAGCAGGTGGATCTCATGCTCCGCGCGCGGGAAGTGGCGCTTCATCCCAGGCCGCTGTCTCAGCCGGAACGCATGGACTTCGATGCGGTCATGAACCCGGTGCTCGCCGACCTGCAGGCGGCCGGCGCGATCGTGCCCGAGGTCCGCTACGAGGCATGGGAAGACCACCCCGACTGCGTGTTCGCCTTCATCGGATCGCCCGGCGAGACAGCCGGCAGCCAGGGCGTGCGGGTGGAACGCTCCGGCCGGGCCGGGCTACGGCTGACGGAACTGGCCGAGCAGGTGCAGGGGTGGGAGGTCGAGGCGCTCGCCGAGGCGGGACGCCCAGCCACCTGGCCGGAGTGCCCCGAGCATCCCGGCTCGCATCCGCTCGAGCCTTGCGCCGAGTCCGCGGAGCGCGCCATCTGGCGCTGCCCGCGGTCGCACCGGGTGGTCTGCACGATCGGCGAGCTTGGCGGTTCCAGCCGGTAATGACCGCCCCGGGCACTACGAATCAGCGGCTCCGGGGCTGTGTTTTATTACCGTGGGCCGTTCGCTGCGATATTCGCCGCGGATGGTCATCAGGAATGCAAAGGCGACCGGCGTTTTCATCTTTGCTTACTAGGGCGTGGTGCATATCGGGCATAACGGTCGTGATCATGGTCGCCGGTTAAGCAGAGATGGAAAAGTGGTAGCCGGTTAAGCAAAGAGCGTCGCCGGATGCGCGCGAAGCGGTCGGTCCGGCCCTGGCACGTGTGCACAACCCGGCTTGCTATGGTCGTAGTCCACGTACACCACCCGGGACTCCGGCGCGACCGCCTGGGCGACCCGGTGGGTGTTGCCCGCGGTCGGGATGCCGGTGCCGATGTCGAGGAACTGCCCTATCCCGCCTCGGCCGCCGCCGGGTCGGACGCGTAGTTCTCCTTGCCGCCCAGGAACTCCGCATCCGTCACGACAGCGGTGGTACATTACCGTTTACCGCAGACGGGAAACGGAATCCGGGGGCCTCGTGCAAGATCAAGCCTGGGTGCGCAAGCCTCCAGAGGACGGGACAAAATTCGACAGGGATAACCTGCTGTCCCTGCTAAGCGTCTATACCACTCAGTTCGCGTCATACACCACTCTGTTGTGGCAGGTGCCGGCCTTGGGCCTCGCCGCCCAGGCCTTTCTCATGACGATCGTCCTTGGCTCACATGACAACACCAGTGACGGCGCGAAATACGCCGCGGGGATACTTTCCATCGTTGTCGCGGGCGCGTCGATCAGGCTGATGCATTCACAACGCGGGCGGGCCATCAACCAAAGCGAACTCGCGAAGCGGGTTTCCAGGAATCTCGCGCTGAACGAACTGCTCGGCACGCTCCACATCAATGACGCCGCGCCCCAATCGACCAGCCCGGAGGACGTATGGGACGTGAACCACTGGACTTACGGCCTCTGGCTAACGTGCATGGCCCTGTTCGTCGGCGTCGACCTCGCGGTCATCGCGTCGATCGCGGCCGGCACCGGCTGGTTCACGTGAGATCGGCCGCGCGGCAGGCATGATTCGGGTCCGCTGCCGGGGTAACCGCAGATTCGGGCGCGCCTGGCGGGGTGCGTACCCGGAGATCAACCGTGCGCACAACCCGACCTGTAACGGTCCACGATCAGCCAAAATGACGTGATTGGGCGTGGATAAAAAATGGCCCACAATCTCGCGGCTTTGGACCATCGCGCTGTTGCGGGCTCGCACCGGATCGCTATCGGCAATCCTCAGGTCGGGGTTGACTGGCCGGCGCGCCCTGGACGGGCGCGGTCCCCCGCCTGGCGTGTGGCGTGACTGGAAAGTGCGGGAAGGGTGGTGCTGGAGTCACCGCGCGGCGTGCCTGGCGGGACGGGGTGCGCGGGTGCGGGCTGCTGGGGCTGCCCGCCGTGGTGCCGGCACGAGAGGCCCGCAGTCAGTCCTGTCGCTGCTGGTCGTGTCGGGGACTCGTGCGGCACGCCGATTCGCCGTTCCTGTTCCCCGCTCTCATGCCCGACAAGGTCGACGCGCTGGTTATCTTCGGCGCCACCGGTGACCTGGCCGTCATGGGGCAGGCGGGGCGCCGAAGCGATGCCAGATGACGCGCTGCGCGCTGAGGCCGCCGGCGCCGACCACGATGAGCAGTCCGGCGTTGAGTAGCAGCTGAAGGGCCGAGCCGCCGGCCTCGCGCCAGGCGCCGAAGGCGACGGACACGCCGATGTCGGCGGCCGCGGGGATCGTGGTCACCGAGATGAACACCCCGATCAGCGCGCCGGCCCGCGCCTGGGTCAGCGAGAGCACGCCCACGATCCCGGCCAGGATCGCGACCACCACAGAGAACGCGTTCGGGCTGTTGATCAGGGCGGAGACGGGCCGGACGCCGTCCAGGAATAGCGCAGGGGCCTCGCCCGCCGCGCGCACGGCGGCGGCGAACGCGAGGGTTAGCACGATCGCGGCGGTGAACCCGAGCACCAGGGCGAGCAGACCGTCGCGCACGGCGCCGCGGTCTTTCCTGCTGATGCCGAGCGCGACGGCAATGATCGCGCTGTACTCGGGGCCGACGACCATGGCGCCGACGATGAGGATCTGCGAGTTGGTCAAGATGCCCACCGCGCCGATCAGCCCGGCGATGGCAAGCAGCAGGTAGAAGCTCGGCGAGTACACCGCGCCGCGGTGGATGATGGCCTCCACCATCTCCCAGACGGGTGCGGTCTCCCGCGCCCCGGACCTGCGCTGCGCCGGGGCAATGAGGGTGGCGTCTACCTGCTGCACGGTGATCCCGCCGTCGCGGTCGAGGCCGAGACCGCGCAGCGCGCCGAACACCGGGTTGGCCGCGTTGTCGTGCACGTCGAACAGGACCGAGTCGCCGTCAGGCCGGCGGGCGTTCCCCTCGTGCACGATCACGTTCTGCACGCCGGGCAGGCCGGCCAGCGTGTCGAGCAGGCGGCCGGTGCGACCGTGCGGCGCGACGACGCGGACGTGCAGCATCAGTCGCGCGGGCGCGTACCGGGACCGGGGGCCGAGGCGGGACCCGCGGGGGGCGGACCCTGGGAGGGTGGGCCCTGGGAGGGTGGGCCCGCCTGGGGTGGCACCGCAGAGGCGGCACCCGGCGCAGCGGCGGCGGCCGGATCCGTATGCCCGGCCGGTTCCGCCTCAGGCTGCGCGGGCGGCTGGATCCTGGCCACCGTGACGTAGGCGACCACCACGGCGACGATCACCAGCGGCATCACCCTGAGGCCGTCGGAGAACAGCAGAACGGTGGCGAGCAGCACCGAGGTGAGCGGCAGGCCGAGCATCACCACGGACATGGCCCCGATGCCCATGGCCACGCCGGCGACAAGCGCCAGGCCAGGCAGGTGTGACATGAGTATGCCGCCGGCCGCGCCGACAAACAGCGCGGGGAAGGTCGGCCCGCCGCGGAAGCTGCTCAGCGACACGCCGTAGGCCAGGGCCTTGCAGGCGAGCAGCAGCGCCAGGGCGCCGACGCTGTAGGAGGCACTGTTGGCGATCAGCGGTCCGAGCGCGCTCTGCCCGGAGAACAGGACTTCGGATGAGGCCTTCCCTGTTCCCTCGGCATAGGCGATCGCCAGACCGGCGACGATCAGGCCGGCTACGACTGCCGCGAGCGGCGGCCGCCGGATGGAGTACGGCTGGAGTAGCAGCCCGAGCCACCGGATGCCGGAGCCAAGCAGCGCGGCGGCAACCCCGATGACCAGGGCCCAGCCGAACTCGCCGATCGTGGGCTCGCCGAAGGGCGGCAGCCCGGGGATGGCGAGGGAAAATGTGCCGAGCCCGGTCCACGCGTTAAGACCAACGAACACGAGCGAGCCGACGCCCGCCGCGAGCAGGCCGGGCACCAGCACGACCCCCATCATCGGACCGCCGAGCCCGGACGCCTCCATCAGCAGGAACGCGCCAAGGATGGGCGACCCGAACAGCGTGCTGATCGCGGCGAAGCTGCCCGCCGAGGCGAGCTCCGCCACGCCCTGGGCGGGCATGTTGCGGCGGGCGGCGCGCAGGGCCAGCACAACGAGCCCGCCGCCGATCGCGATCAGCGGCGCCTCGGGTCCGAGCACCGCGCCGAAGCACAGCGTCGCCAGCGCGGCGAGGATGATGCCGGGCAGGTCGGCGGGCGTCGGGGGCTTGTGGACCTTGAATCCCTCGGCGGGCCTGGCGCCGCCGGTGCCCGGCAGGTAGCGGATAGCGAGCCCGGTCAGCAGGCCCCCCACGGCCAGGACGGGCAGCGGCCACCACCACGGCTCGCCGCGGAAGCCGAGGCCGTGCGGCAGATGGATGAAGATCTCCGGCTGGAGGTAGTTGACAAGTGCCAGGAAGCCGTAGGCGGCGGCAGAGACCGGGGCGCCGAGGATCGCGGCGACGACGAGCAAGCGCAGGTAGGCGCGACTGCGCAGCAGCGCGCGCGGGTCTGAGGGCATCGCCACGCGCTCATCGTGACCCGTCGCCTGCCGCGGCGGGTCACCTGCCGTGGGTGATTCCCGCCGATGGGCTTCAGCTGGCGCGCGTCAGGTGGCGAGGGTTGTCCGCAGCCAGGTCTCGATGCCCGAGATGTGCACGGTTGCCCAGGATCGCGCCAGGTCGGCGTCGCCCGCCAGGATGGCCTGGTAGATGGCTCGATGTTCGGCCAGCGTGCGTTCCTGTGCCCGGGGCTGCGTCATGCCGCGCCACACCCGGGCCCGGACCGTCGGCAGCGACATGTTGTCGACGAGCGACGCAAGCACCGTGTTGCCCGAGCCCAGCGCGATCTCCTTGTGGAATTCGAGGTCAGTCGCGACGAAATCGTCGACCGGGGAGTCAACGGTGACGGCGTCGAGGACCTTGCCGAGCGCGTCCTTCTGCGCCTGCGTCATCCGCAGCGCCGCCAGCCCGGTGGCCGCGGGCTCGAGGATGCGGCGCACCTCGAGGAACTCAAGCACGGTGTCGTCGCGGTGGAAATCCACGATGAAGCTCAGCGCCTCGAGCAGGAGCGAGGGCGCCAGGCTTGTCGCGTACGTCCCGTCGCCCTGCCTGACGTCGAGCACGTTGATCAGGCTCAGTGCCTTGACCGCCTCGCGCAGCGAATTGCGGGACAATCCGAGTTCCGCCGCCAGGTCGGCCTCACGCGGCAGCTTCTCCCCCGGCCGGACCCGGCCGGAGGTGATCATCTCCTTGATCTTGCCGATCGCCTCGTCTGTCAGTGCCACGGTCCCGCCCCCGCTTCCGAATGTCCCTCGCCCGCCCCCGCCGCGCCCGCTCGCTCGGCGAGCCGGTAGGCTCGGGCGGCCGTACCGCCAAAAACCGCCGCCTGTTCCGCCGCTGACAGCCCGGCTGTCAGCGACCTGGCCAGGCCGAACACCCCGGCATAGTCGCTGACGAGCAGGCAGACCGGCCAGTCGGAGCCGAACATGACCCGGCCGGCGCCGAACGCGTCGAGCACGGCGTCCGCCACCACGGCGAACGCGCTCGGCGCTGCGCCAGCCGGCGCCTCGGTCACCAGGCCGGACAGCTTACACGCCGTGTTCGGCAGCCCGGCGAACTCCCGGACAGCCGCCTGCCACGCACCGAGGTCACCGCCGTCGATTCGCGGCTTGCCCGCGTGATCGAGGACAAGCGTAAGGCCGGGCACGACCGCGGCGGCATAGCTGGCGGCGGGAATCTGGTGCGGCAGCACCACGAGGTCGTAGCACAGGCCGGCCGCCGCGACCGCGCGCAGACCGCGGATGACGTCGGGGCGGCGCAGCCAGTCAGGATCGGGTTCCGACTGCACCTGGTGCCTGATGCCGACGAGGTGCTCGCCGCCGGGCCCGGCGGTAAGCCTGGCCAGTTCGTCGGCGATCGCCTGGCTGGTGAGGTCCGTCCAGCCGACCACGCCGGCGACCAGCGGATCGCCGCCGGCGAGCGCCAGCATCTCCGGCGTCTCCTCCGCCACGGTCACGGTCTGCACGAGCACGGTCGCGCCGACCCCTGCTGCCCGCGCGTCCGGCCTCAGGTCATCGACGGTGAAGCGGCGGCGGATCGGCGCCATCGCGTCGCCATCCAGCCAAGGCTGGTCCCTGACGGCGAGGTCCCACACGTGGTGGTGGGCATCGATGACGGTCATAGCCGCCACACCACGGGCAGCGCGGCGTCGCCGCCCGCCGCCGAGTAATCGTGCGGGGTGTCGAGCAGCTCGGCCATGCGCGCCTGCCAGGCGGCGTTCACCGGGCTGGCCGCGAGGGTGGCGAGCATGGCACGGTAGTCGTCGCAGTCGATGACGTGGAACAGGTCGGTGCCGCTGCGCCAGATGGTCCAGCCGGTCACGCCTGCCGCGCGGATCTGCGCGGTGAGCTCGGCCGGCACTGCCGCGTGCGCCCGCTCGTACTCCTCGATCCTCATCCCGCGGACCCTGGTGTGCAGTGCGATCCTCATGCCAGCCCCTTCGCGGTGGTGACGCCGACGGCGGCTACGGCATCCCAGAGCGCGCGGGGGATGTCCAGGTCACGCAGCCGAACCGCTTCGCTGATCTCCGCGGCGCTGCGCGCGCCGATGAGCACGCTGGCGACAGCGGGATGGTTAAGCGGGAAGCGCGCCGCGACCGCGCGCAGCGGCACGCCGAACCGGGCGCAGGCCTGCTCGAGCCGCAGCGCCCGGTCAAGCAGCTCGCCGGACGCCGCCTGGTAGTCATAGGTCGCGCCGGGCGCCGGCGCGGCGAGCAGGCCGGAGTTGAACACTCCCCCGGCGATGACCGACACGCCACGGGCCTCGGCGGCGGGGAGCAGCGCGTCCGCGGCGGACTGGTCGAGCAGCGTGTACCTGCCCGCCACCAGGACCACGTCGATGTCGGTCTCGGTGACGAACCTGGTGAGCATCGCGGCCTGGTTCATGCCGGCCCCGATCGCGCCGACCACGCCGTCGGCGCGCAGCTTCTCCAGCGCCGGGTACGCCTCGCCGATGGCCTGGTCGCCGTGGTCGTCTGGATCGTGGATGAGCACGATGTCCACCCGGTCGAGGCCCAGGCGTGCCAGGCTCGCCTCCAGGCTGCGCCGCACGCCGTCGGCGCTGAAGTCGAACCGCCTGACAAGACTCGCGGGCACCGCGAAACCCTCGGTGTCGGACCCCTGATCGCCGGCCGCCCCGGCTGCCCCGGCCGGCTCGAGCAGCCGGCCGACCTTCGTGCAGATCACGTACTCATCGCGCGGCCGGGCCCGCAGCGCCTCGCCGAGACGCCGCTCGGACAGGCCGAGGCCGTAGTGCGGCGCGGTGTCGAAGGTCCTGATGCCGCCGTCCCACGCGGCGTCCACGGCGGCACGCGCCGCCTCTTCCGTCACCGCGGTGAACAGGTTGCCGATGGTCGCGCCGCCGAACGACAGCTCGGTGACGCGCACCGGCGAGCGGCCAAGCGGCTGGGTCGGCAGGGACGCGGTGGCTGTCACGCGCGCGGCCTGATCCGCAGTCCGGCCATGCCGCCGTCGATCGCGAGCGCGGTGCCGGTGACCGACGCGGCCAGCGGGCTGGCCAGGTAGGCGATGCCGGCCGCGACCTCGTACGCGGTGACAAGGCGTCCCATCGGCTGGCGCCGTTCGAGCGCGGCACGCTCGGCCGCCGGGTCGGCGGCCTGGTCGAGCAGCCGGCCGACCCACGGGGTGTCGGCGGTGCCTGGGTTGACGCAGTTGACCCGGATGCCGTCGTGGATGTGGTCGGCGGCCATCGCGAGCGTGAGCGACAAGACGGCGCCCTTGGTCGCCGAGTACAGCGCACGCTGCGGCAGGCCAGCGATCGCCGCGACCGAGCAGGTGTTGACGACGGCGGCGTGCCCCGAGGCGCGCAGGTACGGCAGGGCGGCCCTGGTCACCCGGACGATCCCCATCACGTTGACGTCGAACACCCGATGCCACTCGTCGTCCGCGTTGTCGGCCACCGTGCCGATCGCACCCACACCCGCGTTGTTCACCACGATGTCGATGCCACCGAGGCGGTCCGCCGCGGTGTCGACCGCCAGCCGGACCGACGCGTCGTCGGTCACGTCGGCGGTCAGCGCGATGAACTCGGCGCCTGGCTTGCGGTCGAGCACGGCGACGTTCGCGCCGCGCTCCGCAAGCAGCCGGGCGGTGGCCAGGCCGATCCCCGATCCGCCGCCCGTCACGACCGCCGCGAGTCCGCTCAGCTCTGCCATGTCAGCCCCATCCGTTTCCTTTGTCTCGTGCTTCCCGCGGCTTGCCTGGTCGTGTGCCGACCGGTCAGGGCGCCGCGACGAAGCGCTGCTCGGCCTGACCGAGCCCGTCGATCTCCAGCCGCACCCGGTCGCCCGCCCGCAGGTAGGGGTGGTCGGGCAGGCCGAGCGCCACCCCGGCGGGCGTGCCGGTATTGATCAGGTCGCCGGGCTCGAGCACCAGGTACTGGCTCAGGTACCAGATGAGGTACCCGACACCGAAGATCATGTCGCCGGTGAAGCCGTCCTGCCGCTTGCGGCCGTTCACGTCGAGCCGCAGCCCGAGCCGCTGCGGGTCTGGCACCTCGTCGGCGGTGACCAGCCACGGCCCGAGCGGGTTGAACCTCTCGCACGACTTGCCCAGGTCCCACTGCGGCGACAGCTCAAGCTGGAACGCGCGCTCCGACACGTCGTGGCTGACCGCGTAGCCGGCCACGACGCGCAGCGCGTCCTCGGGCGACTCCAGGTACCGGCCTCGTTCGCCGATGACGACGCCGAGTTCGACCTCCCAGTCGGTCTTGGCCGAGCCGCGCGGTATGAACACCTCGTCGTACGGTCCCGTCACGGTCGCCGGGTCCTTCATAAACACCACCGGACGCTCCGGTATCGCCGCGCCGGTCTCGGCGGCGTGGTCGGAGTAGTTGAGCCCGATGCACACCACCTTGCCCGGCCGCGCGATCGGCGCCCCGGTCCGGCCGGACACCGCCGGCAGGGCGGCGAGCGCGGAGGGGGCGGCGACCGCCGCGGCGAGCCGCGCGAGCCCGCCGCCAGCGAAGAACGCCGGGCCGAAGTCGCCGGCGATCCCTGACACGTCGCGGGCCGTCCCCGTGGTGTCGAGCACGGCGGGGACCTCGGCCCCCGGCTCGCCGATGCGCAGCAGGCGCATGCCGCTACCTCTCTTCCGCGGTGGACTCGCCGCCGACGATCCTGGCCAGGAACAGCGCGAACAGGATGACCGCGCCGTCGATGGCCTCGATCCAGTAGTTGGATACCTGGGCGAGGTCGAGGATGTCGCTGACGATGCCGAGCAGGATCACGCCGGACGCCGCGCCGATCATGTTGCCGCGGCCGCCCTTGAGGCTCACGCCGCCGATCACCGCGGCGGCGAAGACCGAGAAGATGATGCCCTCGCCGTAGCCCTGCTGGCCGGTGACGGCCGAGACCCGGCCCGCCTCCATCAGGCCGCCGATGGCGGCGAGCACGCTGCCCGCCACGTAGACGCCGATCTTGAGCCGCTCGACCTTGATGCCCGCCGCCCTGGCGGCCGCGGGGTTGCCGCCGACCGCGTAGATGGCGCGGCCAGCCCGGTGGTAGCGCAGGAACAGGCCGACAAGGACGAAGATGATCGCGGTGACAACCAGCGAGACAGGCAGCTGGCCGAAGGAGGCGGAACCGAGGTAGCCGAACGCGGTGGGGAGGTTGAACAGCGTCTGCGCCTTGACGATGCCGCTCTGCAGGCCCGCGAGGACGATCGTCATGCCCAGGGTCACGATGAACCCGTTGAGCCGGCCCTTGACGATCAGCAGGCCGTTGATGAGGCCGACGGCGGCGCCGACGACGAGCAGCACGATGATGCCCAGGTACGGGCTGAGCACGGTGCCGCTGCCGTAGGCGGCGACCGGCACGATCAGCCACGCGGCGACCATCGGCGCCAGGCCGAAGGTCGACTCGAGTGACAGGTCCATGCCGCCGATCATCAGGATTAGGCTCTCGCCGACCACGACCACGCCAAGCGCCGAGCTCTGCTGCCCGATGCCCGCGAAGTTCGACACGGTGAGGAACACGGGGCTGACCACCGAGCCGACGACGATCAGCAGGATCAGCACCGGCAGCAGCGCCACCTCGCGCAGCACGCCGACGTTGGCAGTGCGCACCCAGGACAAGAGCGGTCCGGCTGTGGACGGCGGCGCCGCCGCCGTCGCCTGGCCGACGGCGGGCGGCGCCGGGCTCTGGGGGGTCTTGTTGGAGATCATTGCGCTGCCTCCTCGGCCGGGACACTGGCTGGATCGCCGACCGGACCGTTCGTCGCGGTGCCCTTCATGCCTTCCGTGGCGAGGATCAGCTCGTCCCGGTCGAAGGGCGGCTTGCTGAATTCCGTGAACACCTCGCCGCGCACCAGCACCACGACCCGGTCGCAGACCGCCAGGTCGGACAGTTCGTCGCTGCACAGCAGGACGCCGGCGCCGGTGCTCGCCGCCACGTCGGCGAGCGAGCCGAGCAGCAGTTCCTTGGACGCCACGTCCACGCCCCTGGTCGGCGTGATGGCGACGATGAGTGAAGGGCGGTGCGCCAGCGTCCTGGCGACGGTGACCTTCTGCTGGTTGCCGCCGGACAGCTCCCCGGCTGGCTGGCGGGGACCGGCAGACACCAGGGACAGCCGGGCGGTGAGTGGCGCCGCCGCCGCGGCCCGGCGGGCGGGCCGCAGCACGCCGGTCCTCCCTGACAGGTCCCCCGCGATGGTCATCGTCACGTTCTCCGCCACGCCCAGGTGCGCGACGAAACCCTCGGCACGCCGGTCCTCCGGGATGTAGCCGATCCCCGCGTGCTGGGCGGCGGCCCGTCCGCCGGCAGGCACGCGCCTGCCGTGCAGCAGGATCTGGCCCGCGGCGTAGCCTTCCGCGCCCGCGACGGCGCGGCCGAGGGTGGCCACTCCCGCGCTGAGCAGGCCGGTGACGCCCACCACCTCTCCGGCGTGCACGCTCAGCGACACGCCGCCGAGGCGGCCGCGGGCCGAACCTGACTCCAGTCCGTCGACCGACAGCACCACGGGCGCGGCCTCCAGGTCCGGTGCCTGGCCTGGCCGGCCTGCGTCGCCCGCGGCCGGCTCGCCAGCCCGGTGCTCGCCGGCCCTGTGCACGCCGCCGACCATGGCCGCCACCAGGTCATCCCTGTCCAGGCTGGCGGTCGGCGCGGTCAGCACCAGTTCGCCGTCGCGCAGCACGGCGACGTTCTCGCAGATCTCGAAGACCTCTTCCAGGTGATGCGAGATGTAAAGAACCGCGACGCCGCCGGCGGTGAGCTGGCGGACCCGGTCGAACAGCCGGCGCGCCGCCTGGCGTTCCAGGGCGGCGGTCGGCTCGTCGAGCAGCACGCACTTCGCGCCGCGGGCCAGCGCCCGCGCGATCTCGACGATCTGCAGCTGCTCGACGGAAAGCTCGCGGCACGGCGTCCGCGCGTCGATGTCGAAGCCCCATTCGCGCATGATGGCGCGGGTCCTGGCGCGCAGCTCCCGCCAGCTCACCACCGAGGAGGTATTGCCGAGGAAGACGTTCTCCGCGACGGACAGGTCGGGGACGATCATCGAGTGCTGGAAGACGGTGGCGATCCACTCGCGCCAGCGGGCGATGTCGCCGACGCGGGGCGCGGGCTCGCCGCCGAACCGCACCGTTCCCGCGTCCGGCTCGATCAGGCCGGACAGGATCGAGACCAGGGTCGACTTGCCCGCGCCGTTGCGGCCGACAAGACCGAGGCACTGTCCCGCCCGCAGGGATAGGCCGACGCCGCGCAGCGCGCGGGTGGTGCCGAAGCGCTTGTCGACTCCGGTCACCTCGACCAGCACGGTGCTGCCGGGCCCCGGGTCAGGCGGGCCGCTGGAAGTCATCGCATGTCCATTCCTGGGAAGAACGGGTGGCCGGCACACCCACGGGTGCCGGCCACCGGGTGACTAGGACGAGGCGCAGACGCCGCCGTGGGCGCTGCCGTACACATTGCCCCAAAGCGTGTTATCTGTCACCGCTGTCGTGGTGAACGAGGCGGGCAGCCCGTCCACCGGGGTGGTCAGCGTCAGATTGGTGGCTTCCTTGGTGACGAACGGCGCGATGATCGGGTCGGCGAGGTTGGTGTCACCCTGGTAGGTCACGTTCTGCAGCTTGGGAGCGCCGCCGCCCGGGTCGCCCACAGCGTGCTTGACGCCCTTGGCGGCGTCGACCGCGTAGGTGAGTGCGTACTGGGCGTACAGGTTGGCGGGCTGCGACTGGGAGGCGGTGACCGAGCCGTTGGCGATGTCGCACATCTCGAACGGCACGCCGTCGTCGCTGATCAGGATGACCGGGTTAGCGGAGCCGGGGCCCATGCCCTTGCTCTTGAGCAGCGGGATGATGCCGGTGTCCGGGCTTGACCACTGCGAGTAGATGGCCTTGAGCTGCGAGCCGTAGGCGTTGATCGCGTTCTGCGCGTCGGTGACCGCGGTGGCGTCCGTCCAGACGGTCGGCTCCTTGAGCACCTTCACGCCGGGGTCGTTGGCCTGCATGCACGAGTTGAAGGCGTCGGTGCGGTCGGCGCCGTTGGACGAGGTGAGGTCGCCCTCCAGGTCGAGCACGTAGCCGGACTTCACCTTCGAGGAAATGTACGCGCACGCGTCCTGCCCGTACGCGGTGTTCGAGGCCCGCACCACCATGTAGACCTTGCCCGCGCCGACGATCGTGTCGACGGAGACGAGCTGGACGTGATGCGCGTTCGCGTAGGTGATCGCCGGGCCGAGGCTGGTGGCGGTCTCCGGGTTCACGATGATCGCCTGGGCGCCCTCGTTGACCAGCTGCTCGATCTGCTGGTTCTGCACGCTCGCGGAGGCGGCGGACAGCAGCGGGCCGAGCAGCTTGATGTTCATCTGCTGTGCGTACTGCTGCTCGTAGTTGATATAGGCGGCCCAGAAGGCGGTGTTGTTATAGGTCAGGCTGACGCCGACGGTGACCTGACCCCCGGACGTCGCCGCGCTTGTCGCCGCGGAGGCGACGGCACTCGCCGAGCTGCTCGCGGGGGCGGCCGATGAGCTGGCGGGCGGGGTGGCGCTCGTGCTGCTGCCCGAGCTGCAGGCGGCGGCGAGCAGGGCCGCGGCGGCCAGGGCCGCGGTGCCGGCCAGGTGTCTTCTCAGTCTCATGAGTTCTCCTCTGTACACATGAGTGGGGACTTACTAGGGGCCTACGTTTACTGATTGGCGGTGCCGGCCAGCTCTTGCCAGACGGCGCCGTGCGGGAACTCATACGCGCGCAGCGATTCGGGCCGGAGTTCCGCGGAGAACCCGGGCGCCGTCGGCGCGAGGTACCGGCCGCCGGTGACGCGCACCGGGTCGGTGAAGTGTTCGTGCAGGTGATCGACGTACTCAAGCACGCGATCCTTGTGCGTGGCCGCGACCGCGACGAAATCGAACATCGCCAGGTGCTGGACCATCTCGCACAGGCCGACGCCGCCCGCGTGCGGGCAGACGGCGACGCCGTATTTGGCGGCGAGCAGCAAGATCGCCACGTTCTCGTTAACCCCGGCGACCCGGCAGGCGTCGATGGTCAGCACGTCCGCACCGCCCGCCTGGAGGATCTGCTTGAAGATCACCCGGTTCGCGACGTGCTCGCCGACCGCGATCTTGACCGGGGCGATCGCGTCGTGGATCACGGCCAGGCCGAGGATCTCGTCCGGGCTCGTCGGTTCCTCGACCCAGTACGGGTCCCAGGGGGCGAGCGCGGCGATCGCGTCGGTCGCCTGACCGACCCCCCAGCGCTGGTTGGCGTCCACCGCGATGCGGATGTCCGGGCCGACCGCCTCCCTGGCCAGGGCCATCCGCCGGACGTCGTCTGGCAGGTCGGCGCCGACCTTGAGCTTGATCTGGGTAAACCCGTCGGCCACCGCCTGCCGGGACAGGCTCACCAGCTTTTCGTCGGAGTAGCCGATCCAGCCGGGGGTGGTGGTGTAAGCCGGGTGGCCGAATCGCTCGAGCTCGGCGATCCGCTCCTCGCGTCCGGCGCGCGCCGCGCGCAGGATGTCCATGGCCTCCGCGGGGGTCAGCGCGTCGGACAGGTAGCGGAAGTCGACGAGCGCGACGATCTGTTCCGGCGTCATGTCGGCGAGCAGCCGCCATACGGGCTTGCCCGCGATCTTGGCGGCCAGGTCCCAGGCGGCGTTGACCACGGCGCCGATGGCCATGTGCATGACGCCCTTCTCCGGGCCGAGCCAGCGAAGCTGGCTGTCGCCGATCAGGGCGGCGCTGAAGGCGCCGAGATCCCCCGCGATGTCCTCGACGCGGCGGCCGACCACGTGCCGCCGCAGCGCCGCGATCGCGGTGACCATGACCTCGTTGCCGCGGCCGATGGTGAAGCACAGCGCGTGACCCTCGAGCCCCTCGGCGTCGGTGCGCAGGATCGCGTAGGCCGCCGAGTAGTCGGGGTCGGGGTTCATCGCGTCGGAGCCGTCGTGCTCGAGCGAGGTGGGGAAGCGGACGTCGTAGCAGTCGAGCGCGACGATTCTCGCGCCGGCCAGGCCGGCCGCGGCGCCGGGCGCCGCCGGAATCGTCACTGGGTCTGCTGGCCGCACCTGCGTCACTTGCACTCCTCGGACCGGAAACATCGGATCTATTGATCGGATGTTTACACCGGACGGTAGACCCGCGCAAGAGGCTCGTTACGGGGAGATTTCCTGACTTGCGACGGCTGCCAACGGCGCCCCGACGGCATCGAACGTCGTTTCACCTGCGGAAAGTCCGCGGCTGCCGCCTGCCGAGAGAAGCCGAAGCACCCGCGCTGGGCTGGTCACAAATCAGAAACACTGCGAAAGATGGGTTCTTTCGCGCGCTGCGCGTCAGACCGCCGGGACACGCTGGGAGTGTCATGCCAGACATGGGTGCGAGCAGCGCGTTTCTCGCGATAACACGCAGCATTCATCGGATCACTCGAAACGGTTGGTGGTTTCACCCCTCCCGGCCGAGAGGAGGCGGCCGGGAGGGGGAAACGCCGGGAGGAGCGAGCTCGGTCAGGCAGTGCTTAGCGGCTCAGGAGAGATTCACGTCTGACGGGAGGGCTGCTCGCTCTGACTAGGAGCCTTCGCGGTAGGCGATGGCGGCGGCTTCTGTGCGGCTTGCCGCGCCTAGCTTGGCGAGGATGTTGGAGACGTGGACGCTCGCCGTCTTAGGCGTGATGAACAGTTCCGTGCCGATCTCGCGGTTGGACTTGCCTTTGGCGATCAGGCTCAGCACCTCGCGTTCGCGGTCTGTCAGGGCGGCGAGCGGACTGGTGCCGCCTGCGCCGTTGCCGTGGCCGCCGCGGTTCTCGTGCGCCGGGTCCAGCCGGGCGCGGCGTGCCAGGTCGGCGAGTGCCGCGCCGAGGGGCGCCGCGCCGAGCCGGGACGCGGTGTCGTGCGCCGCACGCCAGACGCCGATGGCCTCATCGCGGCGCCCGGCTTCGACCAGGGCCTCGGCGAGCCGCCACTGGGTGCGCGCCGTCTCGTAGACGAAACCTGGCCCGAACTCGGCGAGAACCTTTTCCCAGGCACCCGGGGAGTTCGACCGCGTGAGGCGAGCGTATTCGGCCTCGCAGCGGGCAAGCCAGCCGCGACCCTCCGGGCCGAGCACCGCCCCGGGTCTGGCGGGGAAGCTGGCGCCCTCCCTGGCCACGGCGAGCAGTGCCTCGCCGGCGGCGGCTTCCGCGTCCGCGCCCGCTGGATCACCGGCCGCCCGCAGTCGCTCCGCACGGTCGGCGCGCGCCCCGAGGGCGATCGCCGTCACCCGGATCACCGACGGACTGTGCGCGGGCCACGCGTCCGCGTCGATCGCGGCCCCCGCCTCCGCCAGGGCGCCCTCGTAATCCCCCTGCCACAGGGCGTGCTCGGCGAGGATGCCGCGCGCGATGTACGCGACGAAGATGTCGTTCCAGAACGGCTCGAGCCAGGTCCGCCGTTCGCCGACCGCCGGGTTGCCGCGGGCCACGTCGACGAACAGCGCCATGGCGGACAGCAGCGCCTCCGCCTGCCTGGTGACCCGGATGGGAAACCCGTCCGCTAGCTCCTGCGCGTGGTCCCAGCATCCGTCGGCGAAGTGTGCCTGGAAATGCAGGTGCTGCAGGTCAAGGCCGAACGGCGCGAGGCCGAGCCCCTCCGCCTCCGCCCATTCCGCACCGCGGTGGGCGACCTCGGCGGCCTCCGCGAGGTCGCCGCGCGACAAGTGCTCCGCAGCCAGGTGGTAGGCGGCCCGCAACCGGACGCCGATTGAACCGGCCGCGCCCGCCTGCTCAATCGCGGCCGTGAACATGCCGATCGCCTCGCCTGAACTACCGGTCCGCAGGGCGAGCTGCCCGGTGGTAGCCAGCGCGTCCGCCTCCATGGAGGTCGACCCGGCGGCGAGGGCCGCCTCCCTGGCACGGTTGGCCCAGTCCCTGGCGTCGTCGTAGCGATGCGCCGCCATCAGCGCGATCGCGTACGTCGCCATGGCACGAGCCCGGTACCAGGTCGGCTCGTTCGGCGTCTCGCGCACGGTCGCCTTGGCCACCTCGAGTGCCTCGATGTACCACTGCGAGCTCTCGCCCTGCAGCAGGTGGTACGCGAGCCGTTCGCCCACCCGGCAGCGCAGCTCGACGTCTTCCGCGGCTTCTGGCTCATCGGGCACCCAACCGCGGATGCGCCGGAGAAGGTGAACGGCGCGGGGCACGTCACCGCTCGCCGCGGCGGCGAGCGCGGACTTCAGGCCGAGCTTGCCGCGCGACGAGCCGGCGATCCGCTCCGCGTCATCAACCCGCGCCCACAGTTCCAGGGCCATGTCGTAGTGGCGGTGCGCCTCCGCGGGGGCGCCGAGGCGCGAGGCCTCGGTGCCCGCACGGACCGAGGCGGCGAACGCGCCGGGAATATCGTGGCTCGCCATGTAGTGGTGCGCGAGCTCCGCGGCGGCCCCGGGAACGCCAGCGAGCAGGCTGGCGAGCTTGGCGTGCAGCCGGGTCCGCTCCCCCGGCATCAGGTCGCCGTAGATGGCCTCGCGCAGCAGCGCATGCCTGAAGCGGAACCCGGCGGGCCCGTCGGGAGCAAGCAACTGCTGGCCTGCCGCCTCGCGTACCGCCTCCTCGTACGCGTCGTCCGCCAGGCCGGAGGCCGCACGCACGAGGTCATCGCCGGCACTGCCGCCGGCGACGGCGGCCGCTCGCAGCACCCGCTGCGCCGCGTCGGACACGCGCTCCACGCGCGACAGCAGCAGCTCGGCTAGGCCGGTGGGCAGCGTGCGGCCCGTGGTGTCCTCAGCGCACCACGACGCGGTCAGCAGTTCCTCCGCGTAGTAGGCGTTCCCCTCCGCTCGCTCCACCAAAGAGTTGACGGTGGCGGCCGACAGGGGTGCCGAGACGTTCGGCACGTCGGACAGGATCTCGGCGAGCGCGGCGGCTGGCAGCGGCCCGAGTTCGACAAGCGCGACCATGGGCAGCCGCAGCAGCTCCGCGATGACGGCGCGCAGCGGGTGACGGCGATGCAGGTCGTCGGTGCGGTACGTGCCGATGATCGCGACGCGCTCGCGGTGCAGCATGCGGGCGAGGAACGTGACCAGGTGCCGCGTGGTGGCGTCGGCCCAGTGCAGGTCCTCGATGACAAGCAGGACCGGGCTCTCGACGGCGAGCTCAGACAGCAGGCTGAGCACGGCGCCGAACATCTGCTGGCGCGCCAGGCCCGCCCAGTCCGCCTCCTCGGCCTGCCCGTCGCCGTCGGGCAGCAGGCGGGACAGCACGGGGCGCGCCTTGACGGCCTTCTCGATGCGCGGCGGCGCGGCGCGGAGCGCGTCCGCGAACGGCAGGTAGGGGACGCTGTCGCCGATCTCGGCGCACTGGCCGCACAGCACGGTGAAGCCGTCACGTTCGGCGATCTGCATCGCCTCGGCGACCAGGCGTGACTTGCCGATGCCCGCATCGCCGCCGACGAGTCCCGTGACCGCGCGGCCCTCCGCGGCGTCGTGCAGGAGGCCGCGCAGCCTGGCCAGCTCCGCGTCTCTGCCTACCAGCGTGCCCATGCCTCCATTATCTGTCGCGGTGCGACATTCCGGCTAACCGATTTAGGCCTGGTCCGGCCGTGCGGGGGCGGGTCGCCGGGGAGAGGATGGTGGTACCGGGTGCGCCGGGGTGAGCAGATGAGTGAGCCGGTGAGAGGTACCCCAAGCCGTTCTGGAGGGAGGTTTAAGGAATTTTCCCGATGATGGACGGCGGGTCTTACTGCGAGCCTGGAGGCAGAACACGGAGGGAGCGCACGATGGAGATGACAGTGCGGCGGATCGCGGGCAAGGTGGCGAACGTCTTTCGGGAGATGCACGAGGGGCAGCGGCGGATGCTGGTGCTGCGGACCGCAATGGACCGCTACCACGAGAACTCCGGAGCCGCGCCCGACACGTATGCCGAATTCCTGCTGCGGACGTCCGGGGTGCTGCTGCACGAGCCGCCGGCGCACAAGCGGCTGCGGAAGCGCGGGCATCTGGCGGTGTAGCGCCGGCTACGTGAGGTCGCTCGCAAGGTCATGCGGTGCGCGCATCCGCCACGCGTCTGTCACCAGCTCGGCCAGCCGGCCTTCGCCGACTTCCGCCAATCGCAGCATCACCAGCGGGAAGCCGTCGTAGCCGGGCGTGGTGAAGAACTTGTCCGGCTCGCCGAGCAGCAGGGCCTGCTTCTCGGCCTCGTCGCCGACGTAGAGCACCGCGATGTCGGTCCTGATGCGCCGCGGCTGACCCGGCAGCCGCTCGGGGTAGGACCAGACGAAGCCCTTGCCGCCGACCCGGAAGTCGAAGCCGTCGCTGTCGATCTCCTCCACGTGCGGCAGGGCAAGCGCCAGGCGGCGCACATCATCGGCGTCAGCCACCGTGGAACCGGTCCGGTCGCGCCATCCGCATGGCAACAGGCTAGCGTTTCGCGGCGGCATTCCGTGCAGATGCGAGGCGACGATGTGTACGATCGGGAGCGAGACTCGTTCGTATCTTCCGAATGTCTGGGCGACTGCCGAACCGATTGGAGTTGCGATGCCTCCTCGATTCCAGCTTGTCATCGACTGCAAGGACCCTGAGCCGCTTGCCCGTTTCTGGGCGGCTGCCCTGGGATACGTGCTCGAGTCGCCTCCCGAGGGCTTCGCGACCTGGGACGACTGGCGAAGGGACATCGGGCTCCCCCACGAATACCTTGGACTCGGGACGGACAGCATCGTCGATCCCCGCGGTGAGGGTCCCCGCATCTGGTTCCGGGTGGAGCCGGCGGCCAATTGGGCAAGAACCGCTTCCACTTCGACGTGCGCGCCAGCGGCGGCAGCTCCGTGGTGGGCAGCAAAGTCCCGTTCGCCACGCGCAAGGAGCGGGTGGACGCCGAGGCCAGGCGGCTGGCGGACCTCGGGGCCACGATCACCGGGGTGCTTGGCGCCGAGGATGGCGAGGATGCCGAGGAGCTCGATCACTACGCGATGGGGATGAAGGATCCAGAGGGCAACGAGTTCGACATCAACTGACGCCGTCGGGTGAGGCTAAGGACGCGGCCATGGTCAGCCATGATCCTCAGCGGGAATGGATGATGCTGGGCGAGGAGCCGGTCGTGCGGACGCCGTGGTTCCGGGTGGGCCTGGCCGACGTCGAGCTTCCTGACGGACGCCGCATTGACCACTACCTGTTCCGCCTGCCTCCGGTCGTGCTCACCGCGATGCAGGACGACCAGGACCGGGTCCTGCTCATCTTGCGGTACCGCTTCATCCCTGGCACGTGGGGCTGGGAACTGCCCTCGGGCCTGGCTGATCCGGCGGAGGACTTCGCGGCCGCCGCGGCGCGCGAGACTCTCAAGGAAACGGGCTGGGAACCGGAGCGCCCGGAGCTTCTGCTGCGGCTTGAGGTCTCGGCTGGACTCACCGACTCGGTCCATCATGTCTACCGGAGTTCCCGTGCCAGGCAACGGGGCGAGCCTGGCTTCGAGACCGTGCGCATGGAGTGGTTTCCGCTTGGCGACCTGTCCGCGATGATCTCCAGCGGCGAGATCCGCGCGGCGAGCACGTCGGCAGCGGTGCTGATGATCGGCAGCGCGCCACCCCCGCGTTAGTCGAGGGCGGGTATTCGAGGGTGCGCGCCGCTGGCGCGGTCAGGCTCTCAGCCCGGCCACGGCAAGCAGTGCCATCACGCCCGCGGCCGTCGCCGCGATCGCGAAGCCGCTGTGCGCGCCGAAGCTGTCCACTGCCCAGCCGGCCACCGCCGCCGCGGCGGCCGCACCCGCCGCGCTTGCCGAGTTCAGCCAGACAAACGCCTGGGTGAGCACGGAACGGTGGACCGCCGATTCGGCGAGCACCGTGCAGAGCACAAGCAGCGGCGGGATCGCCAGCCCGGTCAGCGCGAGCTCGAATCCCAGCTCAACCGGCGAGCCGGCCGCGAGCAACGGCAGGCAACTGGCGGCCAGTGCCGACGCCACCATCGCTAGCTGGATCCTCGCGGGCGTGCGCCAGTGGCGCAGCCCGTACAGCCATCCGGCCAGCAGGCTGGCACAGCTGGACACCGTGAACAGCGCGGCGGCCGCGCTCGCCGCGCCATGCTCGACCGCGAAGGCTGTCACCGAGATCTGCATCGCACCGAAGAAGCAGCCGACGGCCAGGTTCATGCCGGCCAGGATCGCGAAGCGGGGCCGCAGCAGTGAGTGGCTCGCGCCCCTCAGCGGCGCGTCATCATCGGATGCCGATGCCGATGCCGACGCCGACGCCGACGCCGACGGCGACGGCGACGACGACGTCGATGCCGACGCCGGTGCGGTACGGCGCTGCCCGGCAAAGCACAGTCCGCCGGCCACCACCAAGGTGGCGGCTAGCACCGTGCCTGCCGCCGGGTACCCGCTGTTGCCGAGGATGCTGACCAGGGCCGGGCCGGCCAGGTAGGCCAGCTCGTTGGCCAGCGATTCCAGCGCAAACGCGGTAGGCAGCGCCGCGGCTCGCCCGTCGCGTAGCAGCGCCGCCCAGCGGGCCGCGGACAGCGCACCAAGCTGCGGGATGGTGGCACCGGCCAGCACCCCGCTCGCCGCCATCAGCCAGCCGGGGGCGCCCGCGGTGACCACGGTAAGCAGCTCGGTCACCGCTCCGCCGTGTGCCAGCAGGGCGGGCACCAGTACCCGGCTCTGGCCGAAGCGGTCCATGAGCCGGGCCAGTTGCGGTCCCGCCATCGCCTCGGCGAGGGCGAAGCCCCCGGTCACCAGCCCGGCCGTGGCGTAGGAGCCGGTCTTCGCGTGTACTAGCCAGACGATGCCCAAGCTGGTCATCGCGATCCCGATGCGGCCGACGGCCCCTGTCAGGAAGAAGAGCGCGGCACCGGGAGTACGCAGCAACGTGCGATAGGACGCCGACGACATGATGTGTCCCATTCGCTGCGGGCGGGGCGGACCACCAGGTCGTCGGCGTCCGGATTTACCGACCCGTGGTCATCGCCTGGAACCATCCACTGGTGGCGTGGAGCGGGGACACGCGCCGCACGCCGGTTCCATCACCGAGCAGAAGTCTTTCGAGCCTTCTCGGCTGGTCTCTCGTTGAGACATGACAAGCGTATCGCGCCCCGCCGCGGTCTAGGTCTCATATTTGGTGGGGGTGGTGACGTGCGTGCGGCCGGACGGCAGCGTCCAGCGGGTGACGCCAGGTGCGGATTGCCTGGCGGTCCAGTCGGGTGCCTGCTTCGCGCGATGGTGCGTCCTGCAGCGCGGGGCGAGGTTGCACTGGTCGGTGGGCCCGCCGGGCCACGGCACGGTGTGGTCTAGGTCGGTGCTGGCGGCCGGGTTCTGGCAACCGGGGGCGTCGCAGGTCGCGCTGCGGGCGCGGACCAGATGCCGCAGCGCGCGGCTTGGGCTGTAGTGGTCTTCGGCGGCCGCGTGGTCGCAGTTGCCCCGGGTGACGGGGATGAGGGTGAGGTTGAGGCGGCCCAGAAGCTCGGCCAGCTGTGCTGGCGGCGGGCGGGTCTGCAGGTTGTCGAGCAGTCGGGGCCGCGGGCCGCGAGCGCAGCCGTGCGCGAGCGCGGTGCCGTCCGGCCCGGTCAGTGTGACGCACCAGCGGGTCTGCGGATGCATCGCCGCTGCGGCGGCGACCGCGCGGGCGTCTTCGACGTCAAGCAGCCCCCAGGAGCCGGCCTGTGCCGGCGCAGTGGACAAGCCCAGCAGCGTCCCGGCGGGGACCAGGAGGTTGATGAGAGCCGGGACGGGCGGCGGGTCGGCGGGCGCGGATTGGTCAGCCGCTGGCTGGATCCTGTTCAGCGGGTCGCGTCCCTGAGTGAGGTCGGTCAGCGCCAGGGCCCGCAGCTGGTCCAGGCTGCCGTCCAGCCCCGAAGCACGCAACCGGGACGCGACCGCGTCCAGGTAGGCCTTCGACGCGAGCACGTCGGCGACATCCAGCTCCCGTCCGGCCAGGCTCGCGTTGCCTGAGGCCTCCCGGCGGACGTCCACCCGCTGGTTGTCCCGCCGCGCCTGCTCCCTGCGGGCCTTGACGGCGGCGGGGTTGAGTTTCATTTCCAGCGCGGCGGCCTTGCGGGCTAGTTGCTCGGCCCGCAGCTCCGGTGCCGCCTCCGCCAGGATCTCATCCGCTCGTGCTGTGTCGGCGGGATCAAGGCTCCGGGTGTACATGGCGATCCAGCCGGCCCGCGCGGCGTCGACCAACCCGGCGGCCATGCCGGTCAGGGTACGCGGCAACCGGGAGATGAGGTCGATGGCGTCGTCGATCAGGTGCGCGGCCTCCGCGCGGCTGACCGTCAGCTCGACGGACAGCTCCTCGCCAGGGAAGCCGCCAGGCGCGCACCCGGCAGGGACACCGCGCCGCAGCGCGTCATCGAACTCGGCCTGCCGACGGCGGCCGAACTCGGCGGCGGCCAGGACCTGCTTGTACTGCTCTCGCGCCAGCTGGCGCTGAGTGGCCCGCAGCACGCCGACGAGCTCGTTGTCGGACAGGGAAGTCACGTCGGCGACGGCCTGCTCGGTCAGCGCGGCGAGCAATGGGCCAGGTGGCAGGGCGTCCGCGGCGCCGTCCTCGGCGAACAGCGGGCCGCAGAGGTCCCGCTCCTCGGGCTCGGCGTCCCACGGTTCCGCAGCGCAGCGGGCCGAGGCCTCTGAGGCGGGATCGCGGCCCGCGGCGGCCTCCCGCTCCAGCCACGCCACATACTCTGCCCACTCCACGTCCCCGTCATCGACAGCGTTCGGCGGCGGACCGGGACGGACCGGCCCGTGACTGTCAGGATCGCCCATGAGCCGAACCTCCTCCCGGATGATCGCAGCCGCGAAGCTTTACATGCGAACATCGTATCGAGCGAGGCTGACATTCCAGTGACCCGCTTCGAATTGCCAGCGCCGCCGTTACGCGTAGGTGCGCAGGACGCGCAGGGCGGTGGCACCATGCGCGCCGGTGGCCCTGAGGCCTGACGCCGCCGGGTCCAGGCGCTGGGCGGCCACCCGGCAGAACGCTCCCGCCGACCCGCTGATCTCCGATTCAGCGTCCTCGCGCCCGAAGGTCCACGCGGTCACCCCATCCGGTGCCGTCAGCGAGCAGCGCACCGCGGCAGGCTCCTGGCCGGCGAGCGAGAAGGCGTACGGCAGCGTCCGGTGCGCGAGCCACGCGATGTGCCGCAGCCGGCTGGTATCGGGAAAGTCAATGCCGAGCGGTCCGGTGATGTCCAGGCCGTGCGCCCAGTGCTCGGCTAGGCGCGTCGTGGCCAGGGTGGCTGGCTTGACCGGCCCGGTCACCCACTCCAGCGTCACCTGCGGGTCGGCGGCGCGCAGCGCGTGCACCGCGGCGTCTCGTGCCCGCCGCCACCTGGAGAAAACTTGCGCCGCCGCGGTCCGTTCCGCGGCCACCATCTGGGCTGCCCAGTCATCGACCGTGCCCGCCGCGGCGGTGGCTGCCCTGGGGCTCGAACCGCCCGCGGTGGCCACGACGCCCTCCTCGGACTGGGCCAGGTGCAGCACCACGTCGGCGACCGACCAGCCGCTCGCACCGGACTCCGTCAGCCACTGCTCCTCGGTCAGCGGGCCGAGGATGCCCTCTAGCCGCGCCGTCTCCTCGGCATAGTCGTCAATGACCGCATCTGTCACCCGGGCCTCCCAGCGACGTGAGCCTCACGGCCCTGCCATGCTGTCAGAAACCATGCGCAGGATTTCCTCGAATGCCTCTACGTTGCCCATCGCGTCGTTGACGGGATTGTGGTCGTGGGCTGTCCTTCGCAACCGCTTCCAGCTCTGTGTGTCGCTCCAGTTCCGGTTGAGCCCGGCCCAGAAGTCGCCGATGCGGCGGGCGGAGTGCCCAAACGGGTTATCCAGTCCGGCCCGGTCGAACATGCCGGCAATCCACTGCCAGTCATAGGCGGGGTTGTCGCTCACGAAGACCGGGGGTGTGCTGCCGAGGTGCGCGTACAGCCAGGCCGCGAAGCTCCCGGCGACTTCCGCATCGGTGGCCACGCGCTCGCCGACGATGCTGACCGCCGGGTTGGCCGGGTCCGGCGTCGCCTCGAACAGGCGCCCGTGGAACGTGTCACGCGTGTCGTAGTGAACGGCCCCGAACTCAGTCAGCACTCCGTACACCGGGCTGGTACCGCGAGCCTCGCAGTCGACGAATATCCATGGTGTCTTCTTGCTCATCCTGCCCCATTATCTCGGGTGCGGGCTGACTGCTCCAAGCCGGCTGCTACCCGAGATCGGCGCTGAACATCTCCTCGGGTACGCCAGTGACCTCGATCTGGCGCCAGATCGAGGTCCAGCCGGGCAACTCGTGGTAGCGCCGCAACTCGGCGAGCCCGGCCAGCCAGCCGGCCCAACCCGGGTACGGCGGGTTGGCGGGGTCGAAGCCGCTCTGCACCGAGGTGAGCCGGGTCTTGCCGTCCGACCCCTCAAGCTCCCAGCTCGCGGTGAGGCCGTCGGCGAACCGCAGCGTCGCCTTGCGACCCGGCTCGAACTCGACGAACTTGACCCCTCCCGGGTCCACATCGAAGCCGCCCATCGCGAAGCGGCCGCCCACATAGGGCTCGATTTCCACGTTCGCGCCGGACCACCGGCAGAACTGCTCCGTCTGGGTCATCGACTCGAACACCGCCTCCGGTGCCGCGTCGATCACCACTTCCGCGCGCAGGTCGGCCGACGTGAAGTCGCACTTCGGGGTCAGCGCACGACCGGCCAGGTAGTCCGCCAGGTTCGCGATCGCCAACGTCCAGAACGTCTGCAACGCCCCACGGGCGCCGGCCGTGTCGGCCAGTATCGCTTCGAAGCTCGGCAGGTCGGTCTGGCTCAGCGTGACCAGCGTGCCGTCCTCCTCCTCGTCGAGCCGGAACTCGGACGTGGTCTCGACCCCGTCGACAGTCCAGGCGAACCGGATGGTGCGCTCGTCCACGTACAGGACGCGCTGGTGCGGCTCGGCGCCGTCCGGCGTATAGCGGCCCCAGAACTCGTACTTGCCTGGCAACTCCACGTCGGCGTGTTCGGCCAGCCAGACGCGCAGCGCGGCCGGGTCGGTCAACGCCTCGTACACGGTCTTGGGCGGGGCCGGAACGAACGCGCGCAGGCGCAGGTCAGGCTGCTCGATCATCGGGATCTCCCTTCGGATAGCAGGCAACGGCCAGACGGAACGCGTCGCCCTCGGAACCGCCGTAGCGGGTGAACAGGTCCTGCAGCGTCCGCTGCAACTCGTCGAGGAACGCCGTGCGCTGCTCCGGGCGGACCCGGATGTCCCCGGACATGCCGATCGAAGGCAGGTCGGGCCGGGTGAGGTCGAGCGCGGCGATGTCCGCCTGCACGTCCTCCATCAGGTCAAGCAGGTAGCCGAGGCTTACCCGGTCGCGCGTCTGGCGCAGCCCGATCCGGCCGACCAGGCGCGGTGACAGCCAGTAGGACCGGCCGGCCGCCTGGTAGATCCCTTCGTTGATCCCGCGCACCCGGCGCTCGGCCACCTGGCGCACCAGGCTGGCCTCAGCCAGGCGCTTCACGTGGTAGTAGACCCGCTGCGGTGTCTGGTCGAGCTCGACCGCGACCTCGGTGCACGACCTGGGCTCGGCGAGCTGCCGCAGCACTTCGATCCGCTGCGGCTTGAGCAGGGCCTCAGCCTGCTCGATCTGGTCGAGGTAGACGACATCTCTCATTGCGAAAACTACTCTTTACGTAAAACCGATTTTTGTCAATCGTGTGATCGAGTACCTACGGACGATCGCCGCGTCCCTCTCCTCCTAGGGGCGTACGCCGGCCGCGGCAGCCGCCTATCACTTTGTGCATAGGTGAGCCGCCGGACAGTGGCCCGACGGCCGACTCCCCGCGGACGTCCCGGCTCCTAGCGTGGACAGTGGCGGACGAGATACCGCCACGTCGGGAGGAAAGCGACATGATCGAGGTACAGAACCTCACCAAGCGGTACGGGGAGAAGGTGGCGGTTGACGGCCTGACCTTCACGGTCCAGCCGGGGACGGTGACCGGGTTCCTCGGCCCGAACGGGGCAGGCAAGTCGACAACGATGCGGATGATCGCGGGGCTCGACCAGCCGACCGCCGGCCGGGTGCTGGTGAACGGCCGTGACTACCGCGCGGCGACCGCCCCCATGGCCGAGCTGGGCATCATGCTTGAGGCAAGGGCGGTGCACACCGGGCGCTCGGCGCGCAATCACCTGCTTGCCCTCGCGCAGACGAACGGGATCGGCAGGCACCGCGTCGATGAGGTGATCCGCCTGGTCGGCCTGACCGATGTGGCGGGCAAGCGGGTCGGCGGCTTCTCGCTCGGCATGGGCCAGCGGCTCGGCATCGCCGCGGCGCTGCTCGGCAGCCCGCGCGTCGTCGTACTCGACGAGCCGGTCAACGGCCTCGACCCGGAGGGGGTGCTGTGGGTCAGGAACCTGCTCAAGGCACTCGCCAACGACGGGCACACCGTTTTCGTCTCCTCGCACCTGATGAGCGAAATGGCGCTGACCGCCACCCGGCTTGTCGTCGTCGGCCGGGGCAGGCTGATCGCCGACACCACCGTCGAGGAGTTCACCGCGCTGGCCGGCGAGCGCAGCGTCAGCGTGCGCACGCCACAGCCGTCCGAGCTGCGCGACGTCCTGCTCGGCCCTGGGATCACGGTGACCACCGAGACCCCTGGCCTGCTTGTCGTCGAGGGCCTCACCGCGGAGCAGATCGGCACCGCGGCGTGGCAGGCACATCTGCCCGTGTTTGAGCTGAGCGCCAACGAGGCGTCACTAGAGGAGGCATTCATGCAGCTCACCGAGGGATCGGTAGACTACCGCTCCAGTGAGCCGGTCATGACGGGAGCGGTCCTATGAGCGTCCTGACCGAAGTACCCGCCACCAGGGAAGCAAGCCTCCAGGTCACCCAGGCCCGGGTGCTCCGTTCCGAGTGGACGAAGTTCCGCTCCCTGCGGTCCACCGTCTGGACGCTGCTGACCGCGCTTGTCCTGATGATCGGCATCGGCGCGCTGTTCTCCGCGGTGAACGCCAGCCAGTACCACACGTTCAGCGCGGCGCAGCAGGCCTCCTTCGACCCGGTTTCCACGAGCCTGACCGGCACCGCCTTCGCGGTCATCGCGTTCGGGGTGCTCGGCGTCCTCATGACAAGCGGCGAGTACGGCACAGGCATGATCAGGTCTTCGCTTACCGTCGTGCCGCGCCGCCTGCCCGTGTTGTGGGCCAAGCTTGGCGTGTTCGCGGGAGTGGTGCTCACGGTCTCGATGGCCGCCAGCTTCGCCGCGTTCTGGATCGGGCAGGCACTGCTCAGCAGTCATCACCTCGGCGTGTCCCTCAGCGCGCCTGGCGCACTGCGGTCGGTCGTGGGGGCCGCGCTGTACATCACGGTAGCCGGGCTGATCGGGGTGGCGCTCGGCGCGCTGCTGCGCAGCACCGCCGCGGGCATCGCCACCTTCGCGGGCGTGTTCTTCGTCCTTCCGCCGCTGGCCGGCCTGCTGCCCTCATCGATACGCGACCACCTGGTGCAGTACCTGCCGTCCAACGCCGGCTCCGCGCTCTGGGGCGGCGTGCAGGATGCGGGCAACGTGCTATCGCCCTGGGCGGGCTTCGCGGTGCTATGCGGGTACGCAGCTGTCCTCGTCACCGCCGCCGCGTGGCGGCTACGGCACAGCGACGCGTGAAAATGACCGGCACGACCTCCAGGTACCCGGCCCACCGCACGGCGGCGGGCCGGGTATCGGACGTGCTGGCGGTGCTGGCGGCCATGGCCTCGGCGGTCCCCGCGGCGCAGCACGGTGAGACACGCCCAAGCAACGCGGTCGTCGCCGTCGCCGTATTGGCGGCGATCCCGCTCGCGGCACGCCGCCGCTGGCCGGTCCCGGTCTTCGCCTGCGTGCTCGCCCTGAGCCTGGCCACCGCGCTGTGGGACAGCTTCCGCGCGGTCAACGGGCTGGCCTTGCTGATCGCGCTGTATACCGTCGCATCGCTGCGTCCGCGGCGCGAAGCCCTGGCGTGCACCGCGGCCCTGTTCGCGCTCATCGTCTCCATCGCCTTCTGGCAGGCGGGCGGCGCCTTCTGGTACGACGGCATTTTCGTCTGCGGGCTGTTCGTCGCAGCACTTGGCCTCGGCCTCTACTCCGCCACCAGGCGGGCCTACCTCGCCGAGCTGACCGACCGGGCAGACCGCCTGGAACGGGAACGAGACCAGCAGGTCGCGCTGGCCGCCGCGGCCGAGCGCGCCAGGATCGCACGGGAGATGCACGACATCGTGGCGCACAACCTGACGGTGATGGTGACCCTGAGCGAAGCGGCCGCCGCCTCCGTGCCAGGAGCGCCGCAGCGGTCGGCGGAGATCATGCGCGACGTGTCCACGGTCGGCCGGGGCGCGCTGGCAGACACGCGCCGCCTGCTGGGCGTGCTACGCCAGGATCCCGCTGCGCCCGCCGCCGGCGACCTGCGGCCGGTACCCGGCCTCGCCCAGCTCGACGAGCTCGTCGGCCAGGTCAGGTCCGCGGGCCTGGACACGACGCTGGAGATCAGCGGCCGGGTGCCTGGCCTGTCCGAGGGCCTACAGCTCACCGTGTACCGCCTGGTCCAGGAGGCGCTGACCAACACGCTCAAGCACGCCGGGCCGGGCGCCCACGCGACGGTGCGGCTGCACTTCCAGCCGGGACAATTGCGCGTGGACATCCGCGATGACGGCACCGGTCATGAGGGCACACCGTGGCGAGACTCGGGCAGTGGCCTGCTCGGCATGCGCGAACGCGTCCGCGCCTTCGGCGGCAACGTCGAGGCCGGGCCGCTCGAACCGCATGGCTGGCAGGTTTCCGCGCGGCTGGATCTGGACGCCGCATGATCCGGGTCCTGCTCGCCGACGACCAGGCGCTGCTCCGCATGGGCTTCCGGATGATCCTCGAGGCCCAGGCCGACATCGAGGTGGTCGGCGAGGCAAGCGACGGAGCCGCCGCCATCAGCATGACGAGGGCCCTGCGCCCGGATGTCGTGCTGATGGATGTCCGGATGCCTGGCATGGACGGGATCCAGGCGACCGACGCCGTCCGGACCGCGTTCCCGGAGACCCGGGTCCTCATCCTGACCACCTATGACCTGGACGAGTACGTCTTCGCCGGGCTCAAGGCCGGCGCGAGCGGCTTCCTGCTCAAGGACGCGCCGCCGGAGGAACTGCTGACGGCGATACGCACCGTCGCCGAGGGCGAGGCAGTCCTCGCGCCGACCGCGACCCGGCGGCTCATCGACCAGTTCGTCCCCATGCTGCCCGACCCGGCCCAGCGCAACGACCGGCAGGAGCTGGTTGCCAGGCTCACCGAGCGGGAAAGGGCCGTCTTCACGCTGATCGCAACCGGGAAATCGAACCGGGAGATCGCCGCGGAGCTGCACCTGTCCGAGGGCACCGTCAAGGTGCACGTCGGGCGGATACTTGCCAAGCTAGAGCTGCGCGACCGCGTCCAGGCGGTCGTCCTCGCCTACGAGTCGGGCATCATCACGCCGGGCAGTTGACGGAATCCTGATCCGTGGGAGTCCGTCGCCATCCTGGGGTTAGTGCACCGTGGCAGGTGTCCAGTGGCTGCCGGCGTCACTGGTGAGCCTCACCTGCTTGGTGTAGACGCCTTGCTGAATGATCACACCGAAGGTGCCAACTACGGCGGTGGCCAGCAGGGACGAGCCCGCGTTGGCCGCGCCAGCCGCGGCGGCCAGGCTCGGGCTCTCGCGCCAGCTGCCGCCACGGTTACTTGAGATGTACACGTCCATCCTGCCGCCGGACAGGAAGACCGTCCCGGCCGGGCTCATGATCGCGCGGCCCAGGTAGCCGCCGAGCGGCGGGCTGGCAACCTGGCGCCAGCTGCGCCCGCCATCTCGCGAGACGTAGGCCACCTTGAACTGGCTGCCCGCGCCTGGCTCACTGCCGCATCCCAGGAACAGCCAGCCGCCCGCCGCGGCGAGCACCCCGGAGAAGGCGCCGACGCAGGGCCGCGGCAGCGGCAGCGGGCGCCAGGGCGCCGCACCCGTCACCGGTCCGGCGAGCAGCACGGGCTTGCCCGGGCCCCGGCTGATCGCGAGCAGGTAGCCGGCTGAACCGGAAACCGCGAGCTGCACCGACGGCAGGGAGCCGCTGGCTCTCGTCGTCGCGGTACCGGGAAGTGGCCGCCAGGGCCCCCGGCCACCGCGAAGTCCGCTACCGGCCCGGGTACGCCCAGCTGCCGCCAGGTGGCGCCGCCATCCGTCGTGCGCCACAGGTCGGGGCCGAACGCCTAGCCGTCGCCCGCGCTGGTTAACAGGATCCAGCCGACGCCGTCCCGGGGCGGGCTTGACTGAAACATGTCCGCGGGCGGCGCCGACGGAGCGGGCACCGCGTACCAGGTCTGCCCTCCGTTGACGGTCTCGCGCATCAGCACCGTGGTCCGGCACCAGTTCACCTGGTTGCACGGGAGCTCAGCAAGCACCCAGCCTCTGGACGGCGACACGAAGCTGGCCGACCGGACCACCGATCTGTTTCGCCGACCTGGCTGCTACCGCCGGCGCACTGGTCCGCACCGTGGCCCTCTTTGCGCCACCGGGGGAGGCATCGCGTGCCGCGCACGCGGAGGTCGCGGTCAAAAGCGCGGCGATGATCGATGTGGCGACAACGAATCCGCATCGCTTGCGTGGCATCTCAGGTTCGCTTTCCGTCCGGCGCGCCGACGTGCCCCGGGCACGCTCACCTTCTGAGACGGAGTGACGGGCGTTCGGTTGCGCTGAGCAGCGCCTCGATTTCCATGATGGCCTGGGCGTTGTCCCGGTACAGCACCGCGTTGATGCCCACCTGGCGTGCTCCGGCGGCCCACGGCTGGTGGTCATCGAGGAACACCATCTGCGCCGGCTCGACCCGCAGCCGCTCGCAGGCGAGGGCGTAGATCGCGGGGTCTGGCTTGGTCAGCCCGCACTCGTGCGAGTAGACGATCACGTCGACCAGATCCTCGAATCCGTAGGCGGCCTGCTCTCGTTCCCTGGCGCCGACGAAGCTGTTGCTCAGTATCCCGGTGCGGTAGCGCGGGCGCAGCCGGCGCGCGTAGTCGATCAGTTCCGTGTTGGCGGTCCCGAGGTACTCGCGCCACAGATCGGCAAGGAACTCCCCGAGCTGCCGCTCACTGAAGCCGAGGCGGTCGGTAAGGGCATCGGCAACATCCCGTTCGGTGATAGTCCCGATACTGCCGCCCAGCCAGGCATCGGCCATGCGCTCATCGAGCTCGCCAGCGGCGAGGCCGAGCCGGGATTCCCACTTCTCGCCCACGCCGAGGCGCGGCGTGATCTCCAACACGCCGCCGATGTCGAACACAACCGCCTGGATCGTCATGGCAGCCATGCTGAGGCTTGCCCCGGGGGCAAGGTCAAGGGGCGCTTGCCCGGTCATGGCGCGGGTCGCGGGCCTCGACGGGCAGCGAGTGATCCCAGTCGGACAGCAGCGTGCGGAGCGCCGCGACCAGCGCGATGGGCTGGTCGAGCATGATGTGATGCCCGGCGACGGGGATCTCGATGACCGGGGCCACCCGGCCTAGCCGGTCATAGACGAGGTCGCTCATCTCCGCCGACAGGATGCCGTGCTCGGCACGGAACAGGGCCGCACGGCAGTCCAGCCGGGTCAGCGGCTCCGTGGGGTCCTCCCTGCTGTTGAAGATGACTGGGTCCCACTTCCACGTCCACCCGTCATCGCGCTGCCGTATCGACATGGCGGCGACGTGGTCGGCGATGTAGCCGATCACCGGCTGGTCAGGGACGGGACGGAAGCGCGCGAGTATCGCCTCGCGCGTCGGATAGACGCGCAACTGCCGAAAGACACGCTCGTGCCGCGCCGCCTGCTCCTCCGGAGCCCAGTCGCGCAGCGGGGCGTCGATGATCACCGCGCCCTCGATCTGTGAACCGAACAGCGCCGCCGCCCGCAGGGTGACGACGCCGCCCATGCTGTGCCCGATCACGACCGGCGGCTCGCTAAGCCCGGCGTCCGCGGCGACGGCGAGCACCTCACCCGCCCACGTGTCGAAGCTGTAGGTCTCGCGGCGGCCGCTGTCCCCGTGCCCCGACAGGTCCATCGCGATGACTCGGCGGTCGGTGGCGAGCAGCGGCGCGATGTGATCCCACCACCGCGAATGAGCACCGCCGCCGTGCAAGAGCACGATGCCGCGCCCGGCCGGGCTGCCCCACATCCGGTAGGCGATGCGGACGTCGTCCTGCATCGCCGCGCCCTCGGTCACGGGAGCGGCGAGGGCCTCGGTAAACCAGGCGGGCGGTACGGCGGAATCCGCCTCACTCTGCACGATCATGTGCAAGAGTCAATCAGATGGCCGCGACTCGCCCGCCGTGTGGGCATATCCGGCACGTGGGAATGAACTGGCGCCCAATAGGCTTGCTAACTGTGGTCACGGTTGTCTTGTGCGTCGACCTCAGGTCCGCAGGCAGCCCGCGTCCTCGTCGCCTCAGCCAGGGCGCGCGCGTGCGACCAGTGCGGGAGTCAAAGTCTTTTGGAGCAAGGTGATCTTTACATGACCATGGGCAACGGCGAGGGTACAAGCGGCTTCGCCGACCTGGCCTTGGCCCCGGAACTGTGTCAGGCGCTTTCTGGCCTCGGCTACGAGGAACCAACCCCGATTCAGCGGGCCGCCATCCCGCCCCTGCTCGCGGGCCGTGACCTGGTCGGGCAGGCCGCGACGGGAACCGGGAAGACGGCGGCGTTCGCACTTCCCGTGCTGCAGCGGCTCCTCGGGGAGGGCGAGCGCCGGGCAGAGCCCTTCGCCCTGGTGCTCGTGCCAACCCGCGAACTCGCGATCCAGGTCTCCGAGGCGATGCATAGCTACGGGCGCGACATGGGCGCGCGCGTGCTGCCGGTATACGGCGGCCAGCCAATCGGCCGCCAGCTCGGGGCGCTTAAGCGCGGCACCGACATCGTCGTGGCGACACCAGGGCGTGCGCTCGACCACCTCAACAGGGGAACGCTGAACCTGAGCGACCTGGAGATCGTCGTGCTCGACGAGGCCGACGAGATGCTGGACATGGGCTTCGCGGAGGACATCGAAACCATCCTCGCCAACACCGGGGACAGCCGACAGACCGCACTGTTCTCGGCGACCATGCCGCCGCGGATCGACGGCATGGTCCGTCGCTACCTGCGCGACCCGGTTCGGGTCCAGCTCAACCGCCAGGCATCGCAGTCCGATGACGCCCTGCAGGTGAGGCAGACCGCCTACGTCGTGCCGCGCGGGCACAAGCCCGCCGCGCTGGCCCGGGTGCTCGACCTGGAAGCGCCGACGGCAGCGGTGGTCTTCTGCCGGACCAGGGACGAAGTGGACCGGCTGACAGAGACCCTGAACGGCCGCGGCCATCGTGCCGAGGCACTGCACGGCGGAATGGACCAGCAGCAGCGGGACCGGGTCATGGGCCGACTGCGGGCCGGTGGCCTCGATCTTCTCGTGGCCACCGACGTCGCCGCCCGCGGCCTCGACGTCGAGCAGCTCTCGCATGTGGTGAACTACGACGTGCCGAGCGCTCCCGAGCTTTACGTGCACCGTATCGGGCGCGTCGGCCGGGCCGGCCGCGAAGGCACCGCGATCACCCTCGTCGAGCCGCGCGAGCAGCGGATGCTCAAGACCATCGAACGCGCAACGCGGCAGTCGATCGCGGTCGAGAAGCTGCCGACCCTCGCTGACCTGCGCAGCAGGCGCCTGGAGCTGACGCGTGCGGCACTGCGGGAAATCCTGATTGAGGGCAACCTCGATGACTTCCGTGCTGTCGTTGAGCCGCTCGGCGAGGAGTTCCACCTCTACGAGGTGGCACTCGCCGCGGTCAAGCTGGCGCACGAGGCAGGCGGAACTCCTCGCGAGGAGGAGGAACTGCCTGAGGTGGAACTGGCCTCGATCGCCGACAGCGGCGGTGGCGGCGGCAGCAGGCGCAAGGCGGCCGGCCGTGACGAGCGGCGTGTGCGCGGCGCGACCGCGGGCACGACACGCCTGTTTGTCGGAACCGGCCGTTCCGCCGGAGTCCGGCCCGCGGACCTGGTGGGCGCCATCACTGGCGAATCGCACCTGTCCGGGAGGGACATCGGCGCGATCGAGATCGCCGATCGCTTCTCGCTCGTCGAGGTCCCCGAGTCAGCGGCGGATGACGTGGTCGCACGCCTCCGCCGGGTCAGCATCAAGGGCAGAAAGGCAACTGTTCGCCGTGAACGCTATTCTGCGCGATAACCCCCCGACATCAACCCCGACGGCGTGCACTAGCCTTAGAGGTAGCGTGATCAACGTTTGGCCCCGGTGCGGTGCTGGCATGGGATCGCGGAAAGGCGTGTGCCGATCATGGTGAACGGTGGCAGCAGCGGGCATCGGCGCCATCTGCCAACAAGCCCCTTCAAGCCTCCGCCGGAGGCTCCTCCCGTCGAGCGGTACGAGCTGGAAGACCTGGTGACCCACGACAAGTACGGCCTTGGCCGTGTCATCCTCGTCGAGGGTGACGCCGCTGTCGTGGTGGACTTCGCTTCGAAGAAGGTCCGGATCACCAGGCCGTTCGCCAGGATGACCAAGCTCTGACCACTGGCGGGCCGGCTCAGGCCACCAGGCGGTAGCATGCCGCCGAGTTAGAGCAAAACGCTGTAGTGCTGCTGACGAGCAAGCTGGTTTCCACGGATGTGGTGGCCTTCGAAATGCGGCCACCTTACATCCGGAGGTTTTTTCTTGTCGTCCCTGTCCGTTGAAAGTCCCCCTGTCCTGTCGTTCGCTGGCGTAGGCGTTCCCGCGCCGCTGGTGGCGGCGCTCGCGGCGGAGGGCATCACCACCCCGTTCCCCATTCAGGCGGCCACCCTGCCTGACGCCCTGTCCGGCCGGGACATCCTCGGCCGAGGCCAGACCGGATCGGGCAAGACGCTCGGCTTCTGCATCCCGCTCGCCGCGAGACTGGCCGACGGCTATACAAGCGCCTGCCGGCCGCGCGGCCTCGTGCTGGTGCCGACCAGGGAACTCGCCAGCCAGGTCCGCGCCGTCCTCGCGCCGCTCGCCGAATCGGTGGGACTGAGCGTGGCGACGATCTACGGCGGGGTTGGGCAGAAGCCTCAGGTGGCCGCGCTGCGCGCCCGCGCCGACATCGTCGTCGCGTGCCCTGGCAGGCTCGCCGATCTCATCGAGCAGGGGCACTGCCACCTCGGAGACGTGGAAATAAGCGTGCTCGACGAGGCTGACCACATGGCCGATCTCGGGTTCCTGCCCGTCGTGCGGCGACTGCTCGACATGACGCCGGCCGGCGGCCAGCGGATGCTGTTCTCCGCGACGCTCGACGCGGCCGTGGACGTCCTGGCGCGACGCTTCATGAAACGCCCGGCAAGTCACGATGTCGGCCAGGTTGAGGCACCACTCACGCTGACTCACCACCTGCTCACCGTCGCGCCCGCCGACCGGGTCGCCGTGGTCGCCGCGCTCGCGGGCGGCAGCGGCCGGTCGATCGTCTTCACGCGGACCAAGCACGCCGCCCGCCGCCTCGCCCGCCAGCTGAGCGCGAACGGCATCCCCGCGGCTGATCTGCACGGAGACCTGGCGCAGGGCGCACGAGAAAGAAATCTTGCCTCCTTCACGGCCGGGACGGTACGCGTCATCGTCGCGACTGACATCGCCGCCCGCGGCATTCACGTCGACGGCATCGACCTGGTCATCCACGCCGATCCGCCGACCGAGCACAAGGCCTACCTGCACAGGTCGGGGCGGACTGCCCGGGCAGGAGCGGCCGGCACGGTGATCACCATCCAGACTCGCGAACAGGCCACCGCCGTCCGCGGCCTGATGCGCAAGGCGGGTGTCGTTCCGCTGACCGCTACCGTCACTCCCGGTTCAGCGCTGCTGCGCTCGATCGCCGGCGAGCCCGCCGCGCCCGTCATGCTTCCCGTTGCCCGACCTGCGGCGATCACGGCAGCTCCCGCGACCGGCCACGGCGCGGCCGCTTTGTCGGCCGGGTTCCGCGGACGTCGCCGTCGATGACCGCGCGATGGTGTTAGATGTGAACTGGTTGTAGTCGAAGTTCTGCAACGCGTCATACCGACAGGAGAAACGCAGTGGCTCAGGGAACAGTGAAGTGGTTCAACGCGGACAAGGGCTATGGTTTCATCGCCCCTGACGACTCCACGCCGGACGTCTTCGTCCACCACTCCGCGATTGAGACGGATGGCTACCGCAGCCTGCAGGAGAACCAGCGAGTCGAATTCACCGCGGTCCGCGGCGCCAAGGGCCCCCAGGCGGAGAACGTCCGGCCCCTCTAAGGTCCTGGCCGTTGCCGGGTTAGCTGGCGGCTCGGGCGAGCCTGGCAACCGCCTCGCTGATCACTTCTGGCGAGCACGCGATGTTCATCCGGGCGTGGCCGGCGCCTTGGGCACCGAAGGCGGGTCCGTTGGTGAGGGCCACCTTGGCGTGCTCAAGGGCGAATTGCGCGGGGTCGTCTCCCCAGCCGAGGGCGGACATGTCGAGCCACGCCAGGTAGCTGGCGTCGGGTCGGCGGAACCGCACCGCGGGGAGGCTGGCGGCCAGCAGCTCCGCCAAGACGGCGACGTTGTGCTCGATCGCGGCGACGGTCGCCCGCAGCCAGTCACGACTCTCGCTGAAGCCCGCCCGGGTGGCGATCAGGCCGAACAGGCCGGCCCGGAACGTTACCTCCTCGGGCAGCGAGGTGATCAGCCTTGTCATGGGATCAGCGGAGGCCACGAAAAACGCGGTCTTCAGTCCTGCCAGGTTGAACGCCTTGCTGCCTGATTCGGCGGCGATCCCGTGTTCTGCCGCCTCGCTGGATACGGTCAGGTACGGGGTGAAGACGTGCCCGCCGTGGACCAGCGGGGCGTGGATCTCATCGCTGACCACGAACCCGCCGTGCCTGGCCACGATCGCCGACAGCTCCGCGAGCTGCTCGCCGCTGTGCACAAGACCGACAGGATTGTGCGGGTTGCACAGGAGCACACCGCGCGCGCCCGCGCCCATGGCCCGGTCGATGCCGGCCAGGTCGAGCGCGTAGGCCGTGCCGTCGTCGAGCAGCGGGACTTCCACGACAGTGCCGCCAGCCTCGGGCACGAAGGCGAAGAACGGCGGGTAGACCGGCGGCGTGATGATCACGCCGCCGCCGGGCGGGATAAGGCGGCGCAGCGCCTCCACGACGACCACGCTGACGTCGGTGGTCACCCCCATGCGGTGCACCTGCGGTGACCACCCCCACTCGTCCTGCGCGAAACCGGCGAACGCGGCCGCGGCGCGGGTGTCGCGCGGGTTGACGTACCCGGTGTCCCCGGCCTCGATCGCCTCCCGCAGCGCGGCCTTGATCTCCGGCGCCAGGGGGAAGTCCATCTCGGCCACGAACATCGGCAGCACGTCCGCGGGGTACCTGGCCCACTTCTCGCTGGTGCGGCGGCGCAGGGACTCCAGCGGATCCGCCTCATTCATGCTCACCGGCCAAGCGTATTGGCCGCCGCGCCGCGGCAGTCAGCTAGCTGTCCGCCGACAGGACCCGGCGCGGATGGCTGCCGTCGACGTACCCGACGAACGGCGGATAGATGTTGTAGCCGAGCAGTTCCTGCAGCCGCTCGGGCAGGTCGCGAACGACGTCACGGGGAACGGCCAGGCAATGGTTCTCCTGTGGCCGCAGCCAGCCCGCCGCGTACTCGAGTATCACGCCCAGACGCGGCCGGCTGGTGTGGTTCGCGCCGCCGCCATGCCAGAGGCTGCCCAGGTAGAACAGCGCCGAGCCCGGCGACATCACCGCGGTCTCCACCGGATCGCCAGGGCCCGGCCGTCTGCCAGGCTCCCACCGGTGGCTACCGGGGATGAACCTGGTCGCCCCGTTCTGCGCGGTGAACTCATCCAGTGGCCACATGGTGTTGACCACCAGCGGCGGATGCGGCTCGGGCACCGGGTAGATGGCGTCGTCCCTGTGCAGTACCTGCGCCTTTTCGTCCGCGCCGATGCAGATGCCGACCGGTGCGCTCAACTGGTAGTGGCCGAGCACCTGGTCGAGGACACCGAGCAGCAACGGGTGGGTGGCGGCGGCGTCGAACACGCGGGTCTTGGCGAACAGCGCGTAGATCCGCTGCGTGGCGAATCCCTCGAAGGAGTTCCGCCCGGTCCTGGTGACATCAAGCAGCCGGCCCAGATCAGCCTGGGCATCGCGCACTCCGTCGGGGGTCATCATGCCGGTCACGACCACATAGCCGTCACTCAGCAGCCGCCCGGCCACGTCCTGGCCGGCCGACGTGACAGGCATCGTCGCCATCATCAGCCTGACACTAGGCGGCCCGGCGACTGCCGTCTACTGTGAGGCAACCTATTGGCCGGATCGGAGTGTATGAGGGTGTGGAACCGCTGACCGACGCCTCGCCTGACGCCGACGCACGGCGGCGGGTGAGCGCGCTCTTCGAGGCTCACGCGCTGGGGTTGGTCAAGTTCGCCAAGGTCATGCTGGGCGACCAGTCGATCGCCGAGGATATCGTCCAGGACGCCTTCGTCGGCATGTACCGAAAATGGGGATCACTGCACAACAGGGACAAGGCACTGGGCTACCTCAGGGCGAGCGTGCTGAACGCCTGCCGCACCGCGCACCGCAACCGGATCCGCCGCGACCGTGCGCTGTTCCTCGCGCCCGACCCCGGCAACATGGTCTCCGCGGAGGAGAGCGCCCTGGTCGGCGAGGCCAACCGCGAGGCTCTCGCGGCGCTGCGCGCCCTGCCCGCCCGCCAGCGCGAGGCCGTCGTGCTCCGTCACTACCTCGGCCTCACCGAGGAAGAGACGGCCCAGGTCATGAAGGTCACCAAGGGCACCGTCAAGTCCGCCACCTCCCGGGGTCTGTCGACCCTGACCCGGATCCTCAGGGAGGAAGCCGAATGAGTGCCAAAGACCGCGTTAGCACCGCCGCCGAGGCGACCGCCGCGTCGGTCCGGGAGATCCGCCCGCTAGCCCTGCCAGAGAACAGCGCGGCCGCTGCCGGACCGCGTCAGGACCGGGGCCGTACCTCGTCCCGGGTGCGCAGCACCCTTGTGACGATGAAGGAGATCTGGATGATCCCGCTCGGCGCCGCCGCCGCTGTCGCTGCCCTCGCCGTGTCCCTGGTGGCACTCCGCCACGCTGAGCCGCCGCGCCCGGCGCCGGCGAACGGCAGTAGTACCGCCGCCGGCGGGATGCCGCGGTACTACGCCATCGCGACCGAGGGGCCAGTTAGCCACGATGGCCAGGCAGCGATCGACGTGATCGTGGGAGACGTCCTCACCGGTACGACGCTCGCCACCGTCGCCCTGCCGGCCATTTACGAAGGTGTCGGGGTGAATCCTGCGGTCGGAGTGTCCGCCACGGCCAACGACCGGGCATTCGTTGTTGGCGCAAGAGACAGCTGGGGCAACGTAGGGTATTTCCTCGTGCGCATCGCACCAGGAACGAAGCAGGTGGCGACGCTCACGCAGCTGCCCGTCCCGCTCACGTCACCCGGCGAACTGCTCGGCTTCGCGGTATCCCCCGACGGCAAGGAACTGGCCGCCCTGTCCGTTCGCGGCAACGGCACGACACTGCGGATCTACTCCGTCACGTCCGGGGCAGTACTGCGGACCTGGATAGCCGGCACCTGGCGCAATCAGACCGACGTCATTCTGTGGCAGACTGGCGTGTCGTGGACGGCGGACGGCCGCCAGGTGGCGTTCTCCACGGTGGTGACCACGGGGAAGGGCCCGGGGGACGCCGCGCTTGTGGAACGGACCATCACCGCGGCGCGGCCCAGCGGTGACCTCGCCGCCGCAAGCAAGGTCGTGCTCAAGGCACCGGGCAACTGCGCGTCGCTCCTGCTCACACCGGACGGCGGGACCGTCGTCTGCGCCACGCGTGTCGACTCCGTCTACGGCGCCTCGCCAGTCAGCTGCGGGAAGACCGAGCCGATGTTCGTCGCCTACTCTGCCGCCACCGGCAAGCGCCTGCGCGTCCTGTACCGGCACCCGGGGCCCTGCGCGTCCGCCGTGTACAGCGTGCTGTGGTCAGACGCCTCGGCCAGGCACGTCATTGGCGAAGCCTGGACAACCTTCAGCGGCAAGCCGCCTCGGTCCACCGACCGCTACGGCGTCGCCGCCGCCGGGAAGTTCACCAAGTTCCCGGTCGCGAAGCACGGACAGTGGTACAGCGGGCCGGCCTTCTAGCTTCCCTACGCGCCTGCTTGCTATGCGTAGCGGAAAAGTGGCGCGCCGTGCCGGCTGTGCTCCTAGGCTGTGTCCATGGCTACTCGTCGCCTGCTCATCGCGCTGCCCGGTCTGCTGGCAGTGCTTGCGGCCTCAGCTTGCACGTCGGCCCCGGCCGCGACCGGGGTGCCTGCCAGGACTATCCAGCACGTGCCGCATACCGCCAAGGCGTCAAGTCCGCAGGTCCGTGCTTCGAGCGCGCCGGCCAGCGTCACGCTCGCGTTCGCCGGAGACGTCCACTTCACCGCGCGCACCGCGCGCCTGCTGAGCGATCCGGCCACCGCGTTCGGGCCGATCGCCACCGTGCTGAAGTTGGCTGACTTCACGGCGCTGAATCTCGAGACGTCCGTCACCAGCCGCGGCACGCCGCAGCCGAAGACCTACCACTTCCGCACCGTGCCTGCCGCGTTCACCGCACTGCGCGACGCCGGGGTCAGCCTGGTCACCATGGCGAACAACCATGTCCTTGACTACGGGCAGGTCGGCCTGGCGGACACGGTGGCCGCGGCGAAGGCCGCCGACTTCCCTTACGTGGGGATCGGCAAGAATGCCGCCGCCGCGTGGGCGCCGTACGTCACCACGGTCAAGGGGAGGAAGATCGCCGTCATCGGCGTCTCGCAGGTGGCCGAACTCGCGTCGTCCTGGGTGGCGACGGATAGCAGGCCGGGCGAGGCGAACGCCATCGACCTGCGACAGACGCTGGCCGCGGTGCGTGCCGCCAAACGGCTGGCGCCCACCGTCATCGTGTTCATGCACTGGGGCACGGAAGGCGAGTCATGCCCGGATCCCAACCAGCTGTCGCTGGCGCGGCAGCTGGCCGCGGCCGGCGCCAGCATCATCATCGGCGCGCACGCGCACATGCTGCAGGGCTCCGGCTGGCTCGGGCACACGTTCGTCGCCTACGGCATGGGCAACTTCCTGTGGTGGGAGAACTCCTACAGCACCGCCACCGGCGTCCTTGAACTGACCCTTCACCCGCACGCGCCGCTGACCGCCCGGTTCATCCCCGCCGTCGTGTCCGGCACCGGGCAGCCGATCGTGGAACACGGCGCCACGGCGCGCCAGGCCGTCGCCCACTACGAGAGCCTTCGCGCGTGCGCCGAGCTCACCTCGCGGCCAACCTGACCGAATCGCACCTCAGCCTCCCGCGTGAAGCTCGTACTTGAGGGGCGAAGCGCTGAACCGTTCATCGGCATCTGTTGGTGTTGGGCGGCGACCGCGGCCAGTCAAGATGGTACCTGCCGCGGATCGGCCAGTTTCCCGGTCCGACGGTGTCAGTACCTGCGTGAGTCGCTCAGCCAGGACCGAGCCCGCGATGGCGCTGCCCACGCCGACCCGCAGCGGCGAGCCGCTGTGGCTAGAGCCTTACCCCGACGCGCTGCTCGGCGAACTGCCCGATGCCGCACCGGGACCGCAGGCGCGGTACGAGTCCAGGGAATCGGTGTCGCTTGCCTTCGTCTCCGCCCTGCAGCACCTACCGCCCCGCCAGCGCGCCGCCCTGCTTCTCCGCGACGTGCTCGGGTTCCACGGCACCGAGACCGCTGCCATGCTCGACTGCAGCCTGGACGCGGCGAACAACCTGCTCCGGCGAGCTCGCGCCACGATCGCCTGCCACCTGCCGCCGGGCGGGCGCGACCATGCCCCGCTGCCGGGCTCCGCGCGCGAGCAGGAAATCACCGGCCGGTTCGCCGACGCGTTCGAGCGCGGCGACGTCGCGGCGATCGTCGACCTGCTCACCGACGACGCGTGGCTCACGATGCCGCCGCTGCCGCTGGAGTACCAGGGCCGCGACACGGTCGGGCACTTGCTGTCTGCCGTCTCGTTCCGCAACGGACCCCAGCGAACGCGGCTCATCCCCACTCGGGCCAACGGCCAGCCCGCCTTCGGCCGCTACTCGCGCGATCCGCACTCCCCGATCAGCCACGCGCACGGGCTGATCGTCCTCACCCTCGCCGGCAATCGCATCAGCGCCATCACCGGCTTCCACGACAACAGCGTGCTCGCCAGGTTCGGGCTGCCCCGGACTCTGCCCGAATAGGCCCGCGACCGCGCCGGGCCTACGCGTTTCTGCCGTGGTGGCCGCCCTTGTTGCCCTTGGCCAGGGCGGCGTCAGCGGCCGCGATCTTCTCCGCCTTCTGGCGCTCGAGCCACGCGTCGGCCGCCTTCTTCTTGGCCGCCTTCGCGGCCTCGAGCTTGGGTATGTCAAGGACGGCATGCGTGCGGCTGGCGTCGTACCTGACAGGGACGACCGTGCCGACGTCGAGGTCGCCGAGCTTGGAGGTGTCCAGGCCCTTGGACGAGAACGTGACCTGCGTGCCGTCATCGAACTTGATGTGGCCCTCGATCCCGACGTAGAAGCCCATGATGCCCATCTCGCCCTTGGCCGCCTCGACCTTCTGCGCGGTGATCACGCCGTCGCCCTCGAGGCCCTCGGTGAGCAGCTTGTGGTGCAGCAGCTTGTCGAACATTGCGGCATCTTCTCACGGCGATCGCGGCGATCGCGGAAGTTGTGCGTACTCGACGGTTAGCGCGGCCAGTTATGCGGAACGGGTTCGTGCTTCGCGCTGTCCGAGCCGCGTCCGCGGAGACGCGGCTAGCGGCCCGCGTTTGCGGACGCGCCCGGGTAGCGGCGGGACCCGGCATCATCACGCCGGCGTCGGTAATTCCTATAAAATCGGTCGATCCAGGACGAGACCGGCCTCAAGCCGCAGTGGGCGGCCGAGGCGTTCACCGACCTGGACGAGGACGTGCGGCAGTCCATCGCCAGGATCAAGGCAAGCCCGTTCATCCCGCACAAGGACGCGGTCCGCGGCTTCGTCTTCGACGTGGCCACCGGCAAGCTCAACGAGGTCCTGTAGGACTCGTTAACCCCGTCCGTGCCTTGGCGTCGTCGTCGAGGCTGGTCGGCGGCGTGTTCGGCGTCGCCGTGCTCGGCGCGCGGATGTCGGCGGGCACCGCAATGTCGGCGGGCGAGAGCGTGGACGCTGGCCAGGCCCTGACCCAGGGGCTGCACGCCGCGCTTATCGCGGCCGCGGCGGTCGCGCTGGCCGGAGCCGCGGCGAGTGCCGTGTTCCTCCCAGGCAGGTCGCGCTGCCGATCGTTGACCGGGATTGGGCCAGTCCGAAGCGCTATTTCAGCCCAGCCCCGTGCGGAGGTCGTTGGATGCTTGGCCGGTCGCCTCTGCGTGATCCCAGCCAAGCACATCCCGAAGGTCGTACTGGGATAGCCAGTGTTGCGCCAGGAGGTCTCCGAGCCAGTAACCCGACCGCGAGGGTAGCGTCCCTGCTTGGCAGTCTGGTGCGAACAGCCCCCGGACGTGAGCCGCCTCCGCAGGGGTGGCCATCTCGTCGAGCACTACCGCAGCCAGGGCTCTTTCTGCCGCACGACACTCACGCACCCACGAGTCGTGGTGTTCGTCGTTCCACAGGTAACCACTGTCCGACAGACCGGGATGCCGGTTGCGAGTAGCAGCCGTGGCTAGACCCTCTTGAATGAGATGGCTTGCGACGTCGTCTGGCCAGTCCGCCGCACCATGGTGCATGTGCGCCAAGTGCAGGGCCTCGTGGGAGAAAAGCATGCCGTCGTATGGCGGGGCGCCCAAGAACTCGAGTGCCACGAACATTGTCTGTCGGCCGTGGAACTCTTCAATCCAGCCATTGGCGGTGTGATTTCCGACCAGGAGGACAACATTGAGTTCGTCCAGGAGTCCCTGGGCCCTGAACTCCCGCTCTGTCAGCCTCGCAAGCGCCTCGGCCCGGGCCTCCCACTCCCGCACCAGCGGCGAGATCCTGGGCACATCGGCGACCGCGCAGTTCCTGCTGGACGGGTCACCATAGGAGCGGTAGTAGACATCGAACACGTCGCGGTGGGCTGCCTCATATTCGGTCGTCCACGCCTGTAGACGGCTCAGATCGTCCTCGATCCTCGCTAGCTTCTGATACTCCGCAACCGTGCTGATAAGCCTCATGAGAACTTCCTACCCCGCCAAAGATCCCTGCGAGAGCCATACATTCCGAGTGCCGCGGCCAGCGCAGACCGCAAATGGTCAGCCGCGACGGCGGCAAGTCCGTTCGGTCCGTTCGGGTGCGCGACACTTTTGTAGGGGCTGAAGATCATCTTTGGTGACCGGCTGGTCAGGCGGCTGGTGTCTGGTTGTGCCGGTTGAGGCAGGTGGCTTCCCACTGGCTGCTGGCTTCGGCGGTGCGCAGGGCGATGATCGAGTCGGCGCCGTCAACGGTCCAGTGCATGCCGGACTGCTTGAGGCGCTGGCCGATGACGGACTTGCATCCGGCCTCGACGACGCCAGAGCCGACGAACAGCCCGCATTGGCGGAACCAGTGATAGCGCATCCGCGGGGCGTTGTTGAGGAAGTAGCCGAGCTCCTTGTCGACCTCGTCTTTCTTGATTCCGATCAGGGGATACTTCCTGGTGGCGTCCACGATGCCGTCGATGTAGCCGTAGTCGAGGTCTTCGAGGCGGGCGGCGAGCCACTCGTCCTTGCGGCCGAGCAGCATGAACTCCAGCGACCGGGTGAGGGAGTGCAGGTGCTCGCGGGCGTGGTAAAGGTCGACGATCTGGGTCGCCCCGGGGAACTTGTCGCTGGCGATGTTCCAGATCCAGGCGGCGCCGTCGCCGATGACGGTCATCTGGCGGACGTGATCGGAGCCGCGGCGGATGCCCTCGGCCTTCACCAGGCCCGCAAACTGGCTGGCGGGCTCGAAGGTGGCGATGTAGCTGGAAGAGGCCCGGTCCCGGACCGGGTAGCCCTCGTCATTCACCTTGTCCTGGGTGAAGAAGACGGCCATCTTGACCTCGCGGGTGCGTGCCCGGCCGTCCTCGCCCTTGCCGTCCCTGCCCTCGGTCTCCTTCCTGGTGACGGGGACTCCGGTGCCGTCGATGACGGCGTAGAGCTTGTCCGGCAGCGGGGCCGGCGGCAGCGGGACGACCTTGCGGCGGGCGACGAGCCCGGCCTCCTGCCGGGCGGCGGCGGCCCCGGCCGCGCCGGCCGCCTCGGCGGCCCGCTCGACCCGTTTGACGGTCAGCCGGATCCCGGCCAGGTCCCTTATCAGCCCCGCGGCCCTGGCGAACGGGACAGCTGCCCCGGCGGTGGCGGCCATCGCGGCCAGCCCGGGCGACAGAGAGGCTCCCGTGATCCCGAGCTCGGCATCCCTCGGGGCCAGCCCCCGGCCGTGCCCGCGCCCGCGCCTGCACCGGGCGCAGTGGTACCAGGCCCGGCGGAGCCGTGCCTCCCCGACGACGGTGTCGATGACCTTGCCCCGGTAACCCGTGAACGCGGCCTCGTGCCCGTTCCCGCAGGCCACCCGGGGACCACGGTAGCCGGTGTCGGCGGACAGCAGTTCCCCCAGGATCCCGCCGCCGAGCCGCAGCACGCCCTCCCGGATCACGGCCTCGGCCGCCGCCAGGCCGTCCCCGCCCGGGGCCAGCGCCCGCGCTGCCTCCCCCGCCAGCCGCCCTACCTCAGCGGACCACGCCGCCGCGAGCGCGGCGGAGACCCCCTTTTTTCGCCGTCCTCCGGCACGGAGGACGGCTGCGTGCCGGCCGCCGGCCTGGCCTCGCAGATCCGCTCGTTCACCTCCACGATCTTCCGCGAGATCTCGGTGAACTCCGCGTGCCGCGCGATCTCGCCGCGGACCTTGTCAACTTCTCCTGCCGCCAGTTGCCGGCCCACCGTCTTGCCCTGGCTTTCCGACCGGGTCCACAGCATCCGCGGCCCGTGACCAGGATGACCCGGCTGCGCGCACGCGCAGTTCGGCTTGCCGCACCGGCGCCAGTTCTCGCTCACCGACCCCCGACGGAAGTCGCCCACCGCCGCCAGCCGCGCATACAGCCGGTCCCGCTCCGCCTCCAGATCCGAAAGCGTCGGCTCGGTCATGGATGCCCCTTCACCTGATTGCAGCATGAGCAACCAGGCTCCCAGCATAACCAGCCAAAACGCGGGACCTCAATAAACGTGTCGCACACCCGTCCGTTCGTCCGTTCGGCGTGCCGCGCTGGAATGTCGGTGTCTCAGAGTAGTATTCGATTAGTAACTAAATGATGATCTTTCCTTCGAACGGGGCGTTCATGGACTGGCAGGCAGCTGGCGACTGGCCGGGCGGCACGCCCGGCCGTAACCCGAGCCTGCCCGAGGTGCTCGCCGCGTTCGGGCACGGCGGGGCGTGGGCGGCGGCCGCCCCGTCGGCCAGGCTGGCGGCCGTGCTTGACGCGGCGGCCGGCCCCGGCGGCACGTATGAGGGTGCGGACGCCGATGCGCTGACCGGGATCGTGCGGGGGTGGGCGGCGGTCGAGTCGTGGGCGGCGGCGGGGATGATGGGCGCGTTGCAGGCGATGATGCGCGACGATGACGCCGGCCGCCCCATGTTGCAGCGGCGCACCGACCTGCCCGGCGGGTGGGACGATTCGCTGAACTACGAGATCGCCGCCGCTTTGTCGATGGGCCCGCAGTCGGCGGGGAACCTCGCACGCCTGGCGTGGGCGCTGGGGATGCGCCTGCCGGGCATCGGCCGGCTGCTGGCGGACGGGACTCTCACCCGGTCGAAGGCGAGGCTGGTCGCACAGGTCTTCGAGCCGCTTGATGAGGATGAGGCGGTGCGGGCGGAGGCGCTGATCGTCGGTGAGCTGGAGGGGAAGACCTACCCGCAGGTCGAGCGGCTCGCGTGCCGGGCGGCGCTGGCGGTGGCTCCCGATGTGGCGGAGCGGCGCCGGAACAAGGCGGAGCGGGCCGCGCGGGTGACGGTGTTCCGTGAGGAGGCCGGCACGGCGGGGCTGTCCGGCCGTGACCTGCCCGCCGCCGAGGCGCTGGCTGGTCATGCGAACGTGGTGGCCCGGGCTCGCGTGTACGTGGCGTCGGGCGCGTTCCCCGGCGAGACTACGGGCCGCCTGCAGGCGCAGGCGTATCTTGACCTGCTCGGCGGGGTGCCCGCCGCCGACCGGATCGCGTTCGCCGCCGCGGCGGACGCGGAATCGCAGGAACCGCCCGAGGAGCCCGAGGAGCCCGAGGAGCCCGATGAGTCCGGCGCGGGCCACGGCGAGCCGGGACCGTCTGGCGGTGGAGCCGCACCCGATGGGCCAGGCCGCTACTGCGATGCGGACTGGCCTGGCGGGGACGATGACGATGACGATGACATCCCCGATATCGACAGCGACTGCGACAGCGACAGCGATGACGTTGATATACCTGACATCGACAGCGAGGACGACGACGATCGCGATCCCGACGCCGACGGGGACGACGGCCGCGATCCCGACCTCGATGGGGACGGCCCGGATCGGCGCATTGGCGGGGGGCGTGATCCCGACGGCGATGACAGCCGCGATCCCGACCTCGGTGGCGACGATGGCGACGGCCCAGATCCGGGTAGCGGCGGGGGCCATACTCCGAGTCTCCCGCATGCGCCAGTATTTGCGGTTGCCGAGGTGACGGTCCCGCTGGTCACCCTCCAGCGCCGGGCGGAACGCGCCGGGGACAGCCGTCTGCTCGGCCCGCTCGACCCCGCACTTGCCCGCCACCTAGCCGCCGCCGCGGCCCGATCCCCGCACTCGCGCTGGGAAATCACCGTCGTGGACGGCTGCGGCTACGCGACGGGAAACGGCATCGCCCGTGCCGCGCCAGGCAGGCGGCAGCCGCCGGGCGGCAGACCCGGAACCGCCCCGGGCCCGGGCTCGGCCCCTGGCGCCCTGCCCGCACGGGTGAACATCACCGTCACCGAGACACTGCTGCGCCAGCTAGCCCAGGCCGCCCAGCCAAGGTCCGGCGCACCGCCGGGCGACTGGCAACTGATACCAGAAACCTCCGGAACATGGACGCTCACCCTGCCCGGCGGCCGGCAGCTAACCGTGCGGTTCGACGTGGTGCCCACCCATGACTGCGACCATCGCTACCAGACCAGCGCCTACCAGCCAGGGGAAAGACTGCGCCGCCTGGTCCAGGTCCGCGACCACGAATGCACGTTCCCGACCTGCTCCCGCGCCGCGCACCAGTCCGACTTCGAGCATGCCGTCCCGTTCGACAAGGGCGGCAAGACCGACGCGTGCAACGCCGGAATGCGCAGCAGACGTTGCCACCGGGTGAAGCAGAGCCCCGGCTGGACCCTGACCCAGCCCAAGCCCGGCTGGCACCACTGGACCACCCCGACCGGCCGCACCTACATCCAAGAACCCTGGCGGTACATTGCCTGACTCCCGCGCCTGCTAGGCGTCCGCCGGATGCCGCCACCGGCTCCTGCGCTCCAGTTCCGGCAGGACGCCCTCACCGAACCAGTACGCCTCCTCCAGGTGCGGGTAGCCGGACAGGATGAACTCCGAGATGCCCAGGCTCGCGTACTCCTCGATGCGGTCGGCGACCTCGGCGTGGCTGCCGACCAGGGCGGTTCCCGCTCCGCCGCGGAGCAGCCCGATCCCGGCCCAGAGGTTGGGCGCCACCGTCAGGGCGCGCCGGTCACCGCCGTGGTGCAGGTCGCGCATTCGATCAGCCGCTCCGCGGCACGCCACGCCTCCCGCGCGGTGTCCCTGGTGATGACGTGCAGCCGGATGCCGAAACGCGGCGGGGTGCGCCCCTCCTTGGCCGCGAGCGCCTCGATCCAGCGGAGCTTGGTGTCCACCGCGTGCGGCGGCTCGCCCCAGGTGAGGTAGACGTCGGCGTACCGCGCGGCGACCGGCCCGGCGGCGTGCGACGAGCCGCCGAAGTAGACGCCGGGGACCGGCTCGGGCGGCCGGACGAGCCTGGCGCCCTCGACGCGCAGGTGGTTGCCGGTGACGGTGACCGTCTCGCCGCGCCACAGCCGGGTGACGATGTCCAGGAACTCGCCGGTCCGCTCGTAGCGCTCCTCCTTGTCGAGGAAGTCGCCGTAGGCGCGCTGCTCGGCGGACTCGCCGCCGGTCACGACGTTCAGCAGCAGCCTGCCCCCGGACAGCCGCTGGAACGTCGCCGCCTGGTGCGCGGCGAGCGTGGGCGAGATGAACCCGGGCCGGAAGGCGACGAGGAACTTAAGCCGCTTGGTGGACTCGGCGAGCATGGCGGTCGTCAGCCAGGCGTCGAGCCCGTCGGCGTGAGCACGCCCTCGAAAGCCAAGCTGCTCCGCGCCGCGGGCGACCTGCCCGAGGTACCCGATCGTCGGCGGCCGGCCGGCGGCGACCGCCGCGGCCGACGCGCTGTGGTTGCCGCCGACGATGTCGCGGCCGTCGCCGTTGGTCGGCAGGAACCAGTGAAACCGCAGTGCCGCCCCCGTCTCCTGCGAAGACATCGGCGCCTCCTCTTGGTTAGGCCCAGGCCTGTTAGCCGTGACTACGGGTGACTCGCAGTCTTTCTTTAGTCTATTAAACTGATCGTAATTATTGACAACATGGCGGACAGGTGTCAGCGTTGAACAGCGAGGTTGACCTGTACTTCGGTCCCACGCTAAGCCTGAAGTACGACGCCGCATCGCCGGAACCAAGTTCCTCGGCTAGATCAGCTTAGAGAGGGGCCCCGTGTCGTCACTGCACCTGGCCGTCGCGCTTGACGGCGCCGGCTGGCACCCGGCCGCCTGGCGAGAGCCGGACGCGCAGCCCGATCGCCTGTTCACGCCGGCGTACTGGACCGGCCTCGCCCAGCAGGCGGAGCGCGGCCTGCTCGACTTCATCACCATCGAAGACGGTCTCGACCTGCAGTCCGATGACCGGTCCGGCCGCGACGAGCGCACCGACCGGGTGCGCGGACGGCTTGACGCGGTGCTGATCGCCGCCCGGGTCGCCCCGGTTACCCGGCACATCGGGCTCGTCCCGACCGCGATCACCACCCACACCGAGCCCTTCCACCTGTCGAAGGCGATCGCCACGCTGGACTACGTCAGCGGCGGCCGCGCCGGGGTGCGCGTGCAGGTCGCCGGGCGCGCCGACACGGCGGCGCACTTCGGCCGCCGGGAGATACCGCCGCTGAGCCTCGAGCGGTTCACCGACCCAGATGTGCAGCGGCTGGTCACCGAGCACTTCGACGAGGCCGCCGACTACGTCGAGGTGCTGCGCAGGTTGTGGGACTCCTGGGAGGACGGCGCGGAAATCCGCGACGTGGCGACCGGACGGTTCATCGACAGGGACAGGCTGCATTACACCGACTTCGAGGGGCGCTGGTTCTCGGTGAAGGGCCCGTCCATCACGCCTCGCCCGCCCCAGGGGCAGCCGGTGGTGGCCGCGCTGGGGCACGCAACCGTTCCGTACCGGCTGGTCGCACGGTCGGCGGACGTCGGCTTCGTCACCCCGCGCGACCGCCAGCATGCCGCCGAGATCGTGACGGAGATCCAAGGCGAACAGGAAGCAGCCGAACGGCAGGTGGCGCACCTATTCGGCGACCTGGTCGTCTTCCTTGACGACAGCCCGGCCGCCGCGCGCGCCCGCAGGGACCGTCTCGACGAGCTGGCGGGGGCGGAGTACACCAGCGACGCGCACATCTTCGCCGGCACTCCCGCCGAGCTCGCCGACCTGCTGCTCGACTGGCACGAGGCAGGGCTGACCGGGTTCCGGCTGCGACCGGCCGCGCTGCCGCACGACCTGGTCCAGATCACCGGAGGCCTCGTGCCAGAACTGCAGCGGCGCGAGTCGTTCCGGGCCGGCTACCGTGCCGCCGGCTGGCCGGCCACGCTGCGCGGGCTGCTCGGCCTTCGCCGCCCGGCCAACCGCTACGCCAGGGTCGACGCATGAGGTCTAGGGCTGCCAGAGGAAGGGGACCCCGTTGAGCAAGCCGGTCAAGCAGATCCATCTCGCCGCGCACTTCCCCGGCGTGAACAACACCACCGTGTGGAGCGACCCCGCCGCGGGCAGCCACATCGAGTTCGACTCGTTCCGCCGCTTCGCGCAGACCGCGGAGCGCGGCAAGTTCGACTTCATGTTCCTCGCCGAGGGGCTGCGGCTGCGCGAGCAGAACGGCCAGATCTACGACCTGGACGTGGTCGGCCGCCCGGACACGTTCACGATCCTCGCCGCGCTCGCCGCGGTGACCGAGCACCTCGGCCTGACGGGAACCATCAACTCGACGTTCAACGAGCCGTATGAGGTGGCCCGCCAGTTCGCGTCGCTCGACCACCTGTCGGGCGGGCGCGCCGCCTGGAACGTGGTCACCAGCTGGGACGCCTTCACCGGGGAGAACTTCCGGCGCGGCGGCTTCCTCGCGCAGGACGACCGCTATGAGCGGGCCAGGACATTCCTGCGCACCGCGAACGAACTGTGGGACTCCTGGCACGGCGATGAGGTGATCGCGGACTCCGGCAGCGGGCAGTTCCTGAGCACCACGGCGCCCGGAGTGTTCGCACATCAGGACAAGTTCTTCGACATCGCCGGCCAGTTCAACGTGCCGCGCTCGCCGCAGGGCCGCCCGGTGATCTTCCAGGCGGGCGACTCCGACGAGGGCCGCGACTTCGCCGCCGCGTCGGCGGACGCGATCTTCTCCAGACACTCCACGCTCACCGAGGGGCAGGCCTTCTACGCCGACGTCAAGGGGCGGCTGGCCAAGTTCGGCCGCACCCGCGACGAGCTGCTGATCCTGCCCGCGGCGACCTTCGTGCTCGGCGATACCGACGCGGAGGCCGCCGACATCGCGCACGAGGTGCGCCGCGCCCAGGTGTCCCCGCAGACCGCGCTGCGCTTCATCGAGCAGCTATGGAACCGCGAACTGCCGGGCTTCGACGTCGACGGTCCGCTCCCCGCTTTCGACCCGGCCGTCGGCGATGATCTCGTCTCCAAGGGCAGGGCGAGCGTGCGGCAGTTCGCGAAGGACCCGGTCGCGCTCGCGAACGAGTGGCGCGCGAAGGCCGAAGCGGGCCGCCTGTCGGCGCGCGAGGTCGTCATCGAGGTAACCGGGCGCCAGTCATTCATCGGCGCACCGGAAACCATCGCGCGGACCCTCAACGACCTGGTCCAGGCCGACGCCTCCGACGGCTTCATCCTCGTCCCGCACATCACCCCGGGCGGCCTCGACCCGTTCGTGGACAGGGTGGTGCCGCTGCTGCAGGAGCTTGGCACGTTCCGCGCCGACTACACGGGGACGACGCTCCGCGATCATCTCGGGCTGGCGCCGCTCGGCCGTCCGGGCATCGGCACTGCACGGACCGGCACTGCGCGGGCCGCCTCATGAGGTTCATGGGCGGCGGCGCGCTGGCTGAGGAGGAAGCACCGCATGACTAGCACCCCGCTGACCGTCCTTGACCTCGTACCGATCTCGTCGGGGTCCTCCGCCCGCCAGGCGCTGCGCAACAGCATCGACCTCGCGCAACAGGCCGAGTCGCTCGGCTACACCAGGTACTGGTTCGCCGAGCATCACCTCAACCCCGGCGTTGCCGGGACCTCGCCGGCGGTCCTGCTCGCGCTGACCGCGGCCGCCACCTCGACGATCCGGCTCGGTTCCGGCGCGGTGCAGATGGGGCACCGCACCGCGCTGTCCGTCGTCGAGGAGTTCGGGCTGCTCGACACGGCCCATCCGGGCCGCTTCGACCTCGGACTCGGACGCTCCGCCGGGCGGCCTCCCGAGCCGAAGGCGCCGGCGCTCGCCGGCGGCGCCGGCGCCGCCGTGGTGAACGGCCGCACCGCGAACGGGCTGCTGATCCCGCCGCGGTTCTCCACCGCTGCCCTGCTGAAGTCGCCGCGGTTCGCGCTGCAGAAGCGCCTGCTGCAGCACCCGCACGCGGAATCGCAGAACTACACCGAGCAGGTCGGCGACGTGCTTGCGCTGATCGCGGGCACCTACCGCGCCGCGGACGGCGAGGAGGCGCACGTGGTGCCCGGCGAGGGCGCGGCGCTGCAGGTGTGGGTGCTCGGCAGCAGCGGCGGGGAGAGCGCCGAGGTGGCCGGCCGACGAGGCCTGCGGTTCGCCGCCAACTACCACGTCAGCCCGGCGACCGTGCTCGAGGCGGTCGAGGGCTACCGCGCCGCGTTCGACGACTCGGGCGAGCTTGACCGCCCCTACGTCAGCGTCTCGGCCGACGTGGTCGTCGCCGCGACCGAGGAGCAGGCGCGCGAGCTGGCCGCCGGCTACGGGCCGTGGGTGCGCAGCATCCGCACCGCCGAGGGCGCCATCCAGTTCCCCACCCCTGCGGAGGCCCGCCGCTACCCGTGGACCGACGCCGACCGTGCGCTGGTCGCCGACCGCGTCGACACTCAGTTCACCGGCACCCCACGGCAGGTCGCCGACCAGCTGGAACGGCTGCGTGACGCCACGGAAGCCGACGAGCTGATCATCACCACCATCACCCACGACCACATCGACCGCGTTCGCTCTTACCAGCTGCTCGCCGAGGAGTGGGCGAAGCGGTGACCGCTATGCGCTGCGCGTCGAGGAAGGCCTGCTCGACCGGGTTCGCGGTAAGCGAGCGGGCGGCGTCGTAGGCGGCCGCGGCTTCGGCGGCGCGGCCGAGGCGGCGGAGCAGGTCGGCTCGTGCCGCGTGGAACAGGTAGTAGCCGTCCAGGGCCGGGGACCGCAGGTCATACACCGCGGCAAGTCCCGCGGCGGGACCGCGGACCTCGGCGAGCGCCACGGCGCGGTTGAGCCCGACCACCGGCGTCGGGGTGAGCGCGTAGAGCTGGTGGTAGAGCGTCAGGATGGCGTGCCAGTCCGTGTCGTCGCCGCTTGGCGCGAGGCAGTGGACCGCGTTGATGGCGGCCTGGACCTGGTACGGGCCCGGGTGACCGTGCTGGACGCACGCGCGCACGATGGCCTGGCCCTCGGCGATCATGTCGCGGTCCCAGAGCCGCCTGTCTTGTTCGGCCAGGCGGGCCAGCGATCCGGCGGGGGTGACCCGGGCGGCGCTGCGCGCGTGCTGCAGCAGCAGCAGGGCGAGCAGCCCCTGCGCCTCCGGCTCGGCTGGCATCAGCCGGGCGAGCACCCGGGCGAGCCTGATGGCCTCCGCGCACAGGTCAAGCCGCAGCAGGGCGCCGGCGGTCGCCGCGTACCCCTCGTTGAAGATCAGGTAGATGACGGCGAGCACGGGTTTGAGACGGGCGGGAAGTTCGGCTTCCGCGGGGACGCGGTAGGGAATGCGCGCGCCGCTGATCTTGCGCTTGGCCCGGACGATGCGCTGTGCGAGGGTTGCCTCCGGCACGAGGAACGCCCGGGCGATCTGCGGGGTCTCGAGCCCGCCGAGCAGCCGGAGGGTCAGCGCGACCTGGGCGGGCTGGTTCAGCGCCGGATGACAGCAGGTGAAGATCAGCCGCAGCCGGTCATCGGGGACGCTCTCCGCCTCCTGGTCCAGGGCAGCGTCGGCCGCTTCGCCGAAGGCGGCGCCGTACAGGTGATGTGCCTGTGTGTGCCGCTCGTCGCGGACCGACTCGCGGCGCAGCCGGTCGATGGCACGGTTGCGGGCGGTCGTGACGATCCACGCGCCTGGATTGGGCGGGTAGCCCTCGGCTGGCCACTTGGCGACCGCCACGGTGAACGCGTCCTGGACCGCTTCCTCGGCGGCGTCGATGTCGCCAAGGAAGCGGATCAGGGTGGCGACGCAGCGGCCGTACTCCCGGCGGAATACGGCTTCGACAGTCACCTGGTTCCCCGTCACTGGCTCAGCGTAACCGGGGCCGGGCCGGTTGACAGCGGCGCACTGGCCGTAGACGATCCTAGTATCTCGTTCTAGAAGTGTGATCCAACCCTTCGCCTGATCAGGAGTGACGGACATGGGCGACTACCAAACCCTGCTCACCGACGTGTCGGGCAAGGTCGCGACGATCTGGCTGAACCGTCCCGAGCGGCGCAACGCCTTCTCCGGCGAGCTGAACCGCGAGCTGAACGAGGCGTTCGCGCGGTTCGATGCCGACGACGGGGTGCGGGCGATCGTGGTCACCGGCGCGGGCAGGTACTTCTCGGCCGGGGCGGACCTGGGCGGCGGCGCGGGCACGTTCGCCGGGCGGTCGGGCGCGGACGCTCCCGAGAGCCTGCCGCCGGCCGAGCGCGTGGAACCCAGCCGGATGCGAACCCCAGTCATCGCGGCGCTGAACGGCTCGGCGGTCGGCCTCGGGATCACCCTGCCGCTCGGCTGGGACATGAGGTTCGCCGCGGCCGACGCCAAGTACGGCTTCGTGTTCACCAGGCGCGGCCTGGTGCCCGAGGCAGGCTCCAGCTGGATGCTGCCCCGCCTTGTCGGTGTCTCGCTGGCCATGGAACTGCTGCTCTCCGGCCGGATCTTCTCCGGCGCCGAGGGTGCCGCGATGGGCTTGTTCTCCCGCGCCCTGCCCGCCGATGAGGTCCTGCCCGCCGCCCAGGAGCTCGCGCGGGACGTGGCGGCGAACACCTCCGCGGTCTCGGTGGCGGCCACGAAGGCGCTGGTCTACGGCGGGCTCGGCCAGGACCGGGCGGAGTCGCGCGCGATCGAGCAGCAGGTCTTCGACTGGATGGGCAGTCAGGCCGACGCGGCGGAAGGCGTGACCGCCTTCCTCGAGAAGCGCGCACCGCAGTGGCCGCTGTCCAAGGTCAAGGACTATCCGCCGATGCTGTAGGCACTGCCAGGTGTGGCGGGAGCGGTCTGCGGGAACAGCGAGGACTGCGTTGCGCTATTGAGCTGCGACGGTCAGTATCGGCCTTGCCGTGAAGCCACGAGGACATACAGCCACGGAAGCGGAAGAGGAACGGCAATGACCACGATGAGGGCAGCCGTCGTCCCAGAGCTCGGTGCCAAACTGGAGATTCAACAGCTCGACGTGCCCGAGCCCGGTCCCGGCCAGGTGCTCGTCAAGATCGAGGCAGCCGGCCTTTGCCACACCGACATCCACGCCGCGCACGGCGACTGGCCCGTGAAGCCGAACCCGCCCTTCATACCTGGGGCACGAGGGCGTCGGCGTGGTCGTCGCGACCGGTCCCGGCGCCACGCTGCACAAGGAGGGAGACCGGGTGGCGCTTCCCTGGCTCGCCACCGCGTGCGGCCATTGCCGGCATTGCGTCGCGGGCTGGGAGACGCTGTGCGAGCAGCAGCATAACAGCGGCTACTCCGTTAACGGCTCGTACGCCGAATACGCCGTCGCACGACCGCTATGTCGTCGCCGTCCCCAGCGAGGTCTCGTCGCTGGACGCGGCGCCGCTGACGTGTGCGGGCGTCACCACCTTCAAGGCGATCAAGGTCGCGGGGGTGCAGCCGGGCGAAACGGTCTCTATCGTCGGCATCGGCGGGCTTGGCCACCTGGCGTTGCAGTACGCACGGGTGCTCGGCGCGCGGGTGATCGCGGTCGACGTGGAAGAGGCCAAGCTGGACCTGGCCGAGGCGCTCGGCGCCGACCTCATCGTCAACGCCAAGGAGACCGACCCGGTTAAGGCGATCGCCGACTACGGCGGCGCCGACGTCGCGGTCGTCACCGCCGCGTCGCCCCGCACGTTCGAGCAGGCCTACGCGTCGCTGCGGCGCGGCGGCCGGCTGTCCTGCGTGGGACTGCCCGCCGACGACAAGATCACCATCTCGGTGTTCGACACCGTGCTCAGCGGAAAGCAGATCATCGGCTCGATCGTCGGCACGAGGAACGACCTGGAGGACGTGTCCGCGCTGCATGCGGCGGGCCGGACCAAGGTCATCGCGGAGCGAAGGCACCTCGAGGACGTCAACGCCTGCTTCGACGAGGTCCTCGCGGGTCACGTGCCGGCCCGCCTGGTGTTCACTTTCTAGCGATCACCTGGGACGTCGGGGCTGGATGATGGGGCGTAGCCGGCGACATGTCCGGGGCAGTCGAGCAGGCCGTGGCGAGCAGCGCGCCGGCGCCGACCATCGCGGTCGCCAGGGCAGCGGCCACGGCCTTTATGGGCCTGCGGGCAGCGGCGGGCGTGCGGCCGGCGCGGCGGAGACGCGGTGCGCGGTGCGCCCGCGGCGCCGGGATCAGCCGCTGCGCCAGCCACGCCGCCGCGTCACCGGCGGTGAGCTGGCCGGCTGCCAGTGCGTCGATGACAACCGCGGCTGTCGCCGGCGGGTTCAGGTCGGCTTGCCACCCGTTGAGCGAGAGCAACTGCAGTCCCGCGCAGACCGCGACCTGACGGCCTTCGCGCGGGAAGGGCCGGTAGCACAGCAGGGCGTGCACCATGCTGACGCCGGCCGCCGCCGCCGCGTCCCGGTCGGACAGTGCCCCGCCCGGTCGCCCCGCATGAGGCTGCGCGTCATCGAGAGCGGCCTGCGCGGCCGGGATGTCCATCACCGCCAGCGCGGCGTCGGTACTGATGCCCAGCGTCCGCGCGGCGATGACGGCGAGGTCGGCGGCATCAAGCACGATCATTGCTGGTCGTCCTGCAGCAGGTCGAGCAGGCGCTGATGCCGGGCCAGGTTTTCCTCGAGCTTGCGACGGAATCGCTTGTCCCGGCGGCGCGCGTGGACCAGCGCGGCGATGGCCTCTCGCGCCACGTCGGACACCGAGCGGTCTTCCACTTCCGCGACGGTCGCCAGCAGGTCGGCCAGCTCAGGATCGAGCCGCAGCACCATGTTCTTCGTGCGGGCCTTGCCGTCGCTCGCGTGGTCCATGTTCACCATGATTCATCGATGATATCGAGATATCCCAACGCTGGGCAATCGTGAACCAGGCGAGCCCGGCAGCGGCCAGCAGGACCGCGATGAAGAAGTTCAGCCGCATCCCGAGGAAGTGGGCGGAGGAGTCGATCCGAATCGTTTCCTCGAAGATCCGGTATCCGGAGTAGCCCGCCACGTACAGGGCGAACAGCCCCTGGGGCCTGATGCGGCGGTGATGGCCGAGCCAGACGAGCACCGCGGCCCACGCCAGGTCGAAGACCAGCTCATACAGGAACGACGGCTGGAAGGTGGCGTGCCGCAGGTCCGGCGCGGTGAGGCCCGCGGCCAGCCTCGCCGCGCGGCTGATCTCCACCGCCCACGGCAGGGTGCTCGGACTGCCGAACAGCTCCTGGTTGAAGTAGTTGCCGATGCGCCCCACGGCCTGCGCAACCAGCAGCGCGGGTGCGACCGCGTTCATGAACAGGCCAACGCTCGCGCCGGCCCGGCGCACCCGCCACGCGCCCACCAGGGCGCCTGCCGCTATCCCGCCCCAGACGCCAAGGCCGCCCTGCCAGACCGCGAGCGGCCCCCACCACGCGTGGGGAGTGATATCAAACGGCGTGGTGAGGTCAAAATAGATCCGCCCGCCGATGATCCCCGCGGGAACCGCCCATAGGGCGACGTCAACGACCAGTTCGCGGTCACCGCCTGCGGCGGTCCACCGCCTGGCCGTTATGTACACCGCCAGCGCGATCCCGACCAGGTACATCAGCGCGTAGAAGTGGACGAACAGCGGCCCCAGCTGGACACCGGAGACGGGCGGACTAGGAATGAACGCGAGATCTGCTGTCATGATATCTAGATATCATGACAGCAGATCAGGGCGCCACGACTTGTCCCTTGCTGACCACGGTGACGCCGCCGGCGGACACGGTGAATCCGCGGGCGCGATCGTGCTCCTTGTCCACGCCCACCATGGCACCCGGCAAGACGACCACGGCCTTATCCAGGATGGCGTTCTCCACGACGGCGTGGCGGTGGACGCAGGCGTTGTTCAAGATCACCGCCCGGTTCACCCGGGACCGGCCCTCGATGCGGACTCCCGGCGACAGGACCGAGCTGCGTATCAGCCCTCCGGATACGATCACGCCGGTGCTGATCACGCTGTTGACTGCCTGTCCCGGCCGGTCGCCGTCCTCGTGCACGAACTTCGCCGGCGGCTGGGAGGACAGCCGCATCACGATCGGCCAGTCCTGGTTGTACATGTTGAACCGCGGTTCCGTCGCGCACAGGTCCATGTGCGCGTTGAAATAGGAATCGATAGTGCCCAGCTCCCGCCAGTAGCAGCGGTCGCCTGCGCAGGCACCCGGCACCTCGTTCTGCCAGAAGTCGTAGGCATGCGCGGCACCCTCGCGCGCCAGCCTGGGGATGACATCGCCGCCCACGCTGTGCCCGCTTTCATCGTCGGCCGCGTCCTTGTGCAACGCCTCGATCAGCACGTCGGGATCGAACACGTAGACGCCCATGGACACCAGCGCCTCATCCGGCTGGCCGGCGCGGCCCGGCGGGCTCGCGGGCTTTTCCAGGAACGCCTCGACGGAATGGCCATCGGCGGCGGCCTGCAGCACGCCGAAGTCCGTCGCCTGTGCTCGCGGCATCGGGATCGCCGAGATCGTCACCCCCGCTCCCCTGGCCACGTGCTCGTCGATCATCTGCAGTGGGTCCATGCGGTAGACGTGATCGGCCCCGCAGACCACGACGAGATCCGGCCGGTGTTCATCGAGCAAGCTCAGCGACTGGTAGATCGCGTCCGCCGACCCGGCTTGCCAGCCTGGCCCCCGCCACTGCTGGGCCGGCACGGGGATCACGTGGTCGCCGGGCGTGCTGCTCAGCTCCCAGGCGGTCGCCAGATGCCGGTTCAGGCTGTGGCTCTTGTACTGCGTCAGCACGCAGATCTGCCGGATCCCGCTGTTGACCAGGTTGGATAGCGTGAAATCCACCAACCGGTACAGGCCGCCGAACGGAACTGCCCCCTTGGCCCGCTCCGCGGTCAGCGGTGTGAGCCGCCGTCCAGGCGCGCCCGCCAAGACAATGCCGAGAACCCGCTTGCCAATCATCCCCGCACCCCCCGCCGCGCCCCGGCGCGGCTTGTGAACGACGCGCGGCGCACAGCCGTGAGGCAGCGCCGCGAGACTACTGGGGGGCGAGCGTCCTGACCCGCACCGGCGAGCGCAGAGCGATCTTCCATGCGTGTTCCCGGCAGCGGACAAGCTCAATCGTGAGAGCCGGCGAGACGGGCCGGGCTCAGGTAGCGTATGACCGGGTTTGCGCAACACGGTGGAGGCGGCTGTGACGGCAGGATCAGCGCATGACAAGCTGCTCATCGAGAAGCTTCGGCTGGCTCGGGACGGCAGTCCAGGGACGGCGACCATCCTGGCGCTCGGGCAAGGCCACGAGCACACCGCCACAATCAGAGTGCAGCCTGATGAGGGCGACGTGTTCGAGACCACCATTGAGATCCTCAAGGGCCGCATTGAAGTCGGCCAGAGCGTGCGGGTCAGGTTCAATCCGGCCCATCATTCCAAGGTCGTCCTGCTCAACACCGCCGCAGTCGGCGGCCTCTGGCACGTCGCTCCGCACTGCCCGGACTGCGGCGCCCCGGTCGACCTGGCGGTGGCTTCGGTGGCCGCCCATCCGACCTGCGCATACTGCCGGCATCCCATTCCCTGTGACCCAGCCTGACGCCTACTTCAGGCTCTTACGCAGTGCGATCACGCGGTTCACGCTGGCCAGGAACCCCTGGTGACCGAGTATCCCCTTGCTGTAGGCCGTCGCGAGCTCGGCCCGAGCCTGCTGGCCCTGAGTGACGCCTTGCGTGGAGGCGAGTATCAGGTCCATGCCCGCCCGCGCGGCGAGCAGGGTGCGGTTCGCGGTGCTGCCGTATTTCTTGAGCGCTCCCGCCTCGAGCGCGTCGGTGATGGTGACTCCAGTGAACTTGAGCCGGTTCCGCAGCTCTCCCTGCACGACCTTCGGCGAGAGGCCGGCCGGCAGGGCCTGTATCGCGGGGTACACCGCCCAGGACAGCATGACCAGCCTTACTCCGGCGCTGATCGCGGTCTTGAACGGCGCCTCGTCTGTGCCGCGGATGGCGGACAGAGTCAGGTGGAGCGTGACTGGCCCGGCATCGGTGTTCTGGGCGGCCGTGGCGGCCCCCAGGCCCGGGAAGTGCTTGGCCGCGGCCGCCACCCCGCCCGCCTGCTGTGCCTTGATCATGTTCGCGCCAAGCGCCGACACGACCGCCGGTTTCATGCTGTAGGAGCGCCCGAACTGGTCATCGAAATCTCCTGCCTTGCGGTACACGTCAAGCACGGGCGCGAGGTTGACATTCATGCCGACGCCGCGCAGGTTGGCCGCGGCGCCCTGGCCCGCCGCGGTGGCGAGGGCTTTCGCCTGCGGCAGCGGCTGGGCGCCGATCTGCTTTTCCGACAGGTTCGGCTGGCCTGGCAGGCGGCGAACCTCGCCGCCCTCCTGGTCGGTCATCAGCAGCAGCGGTGCGCGTACCGGGTTGAGCGGGCTGGCGTTCGCTTGCTCAAGACGCTTGATGACGGCGGCGATCTGCGTCTTGCTCGATATGTTCTGCCCGAAGAAAATCACGCCGGCGGCCTCGCCGTGCTTGATCAGCGTTATCAGGCTGGCGGGGGGGTTCAGGCCCGAGTAACTGTAGATCACCCGCTGTCCCGCCAGCTGCTGCGCCGACAGGCTCGCCGGGACGGCCGTGCCGACAGCCTCCCGGCCGTCGGCCCGGGTCGTCAGCGCGTGCGCCGACGCCACAGTCGGCAGGGCGAGCCCCAGGGCCAGCGCACCGGCCACGAGCAACTTCCGCTGGATCCTCATCGGCGGTCACCTTCCGTTACCGGGGTGAGGGCTTCGCGCTGCGCCGCGACGACCTCGTTCATGGCCTGGTGGGCCGCGCTCGACAGGCCGGGGAAGTTGACGAAGCCGTGCGGGACGCCGACGTACTCGGTGAACCGGACGGGGACGCCCGCCGCACGCAGTGCGGCGGCGTAGCGCAGGCCGTCCGAGCGCAGCGGGTCGTGCTCGGCGACCTGGATGAGGGCAGGCGGCAGGCCCGCGTGATCGGCGGCGAGCAGCGGCGAAGCCCACGGATTGGCCGCGTCGCCGTCGGGCCCCAGGTAGTGCCGCTTGTAGGCGTCCATCTCGGCGGCGGAAAGGAACGGCAAGTCCTGCTTGCCCGCCGACCGGTCGGCGGTCATGTCGGTCACCGGGTAGATCAGCGCCTGGTGGGCGATCGCGGGACCGCCGCGTTCGCGCGCGAGCAGGCACATCACGGCGGACAGGCAGCCGCCCGCGCTCTCCCCCATTACGCCGATCGGTCCGGCGGCGCCCAGCTCTGCCTGGCTGCCCGCCGCCCAGGCGAGGGCCGCGTAGCAGTCCTCGACCGCGGCGGGGAACCGGTGGGCAGGCGCGAGCCGGTAGTCCACCGACACGACGACGGCACCGACCTGCTCTGCGACCGTGCCGCATATCCAGTCGCCCATCGGCAGCGAGCCGAAGACGAACCCACCGCCGTGGAAGTACACGACGAGCGGCCTGCCCGCGCCGTCCCCGGAGGCCCTGGAGGCCCCGGCCGGGCGGTAGACGCGGACGGGGATCTGACCGTCGGCCCCCGGCACCGAACGGTCGGTTGCCTCGACTCCCGACGGGGCCGCGCCGAGCAGCCAGCGGGTCACCGCGTTCACGGGGAACTTCCTGGACTGCACGGCGATGATTTCCGGGTCGCTCATGGTGGCGACGGACACCTGCCGCCTGGTGATCCAGCCCCACACCAGGAGCCGGCGATTGATACGCGCCATGGCTGTCCCCTTCCGTCCGCTTCGGACGATAGTACGGGGAGACCGGTGTCATGGAACGGCACGGCCGTGATTGAGTTGGCTGCGGTGCAGCCGCACTCGACGGGCGAGACAGGGGGAGGACGAACCGGATGGAGATTTCTCGCAAGCCGCCGACCGCCAAGGGACAGGCCGAGTCGTTCACCGGCGAGGTGTGGCTCGATCCGATCACGCGGGGCCTGCCGCCGTCGGAGATCAACGTGGCCGCCGTGCACTTCACCCCGGGTGCCCGCACGGCGTGGCACTCGCACAACGGCGGCCAGACCCTGTACGTGACCGAGGGGCGCGGCCGCGTCCAGGCCCGTGGCCAGCAGATCGTCGAGCTTCACCCGGGCGACGTGGTGTTCGCCCCCGACGGCGAGGAGCACTGGCACGGCGCGGCTCCCGACCATTTCATGACCCACCTGTCGATCACCGAGGGCGCACCGGCGTCGTGGGGACCGCACGTGACCGACGCCGAGTACCAGGGAGAATAGGCGGACCGCGGGGCGGCGACCGCGGTAACCCGGCGTAACGTGTCCGTGTGATCCGCTACCGGGTACTCATCTCGGGCCGCGTGCAGGGCGTGGCCTACCGCGACTCGTGCCGCCGGATGGCCGAACAGCATGGCGTGAACGGCTGGGTGCGGAACCTTCCCGACGGCAGCGTCGAGGCCGTCTTCGAGGGGCGGCCGGACGATGTCGGCCGCCTGGTGGACTGGTCGCGCCGCGGTCCGCGCTTCGCGGAGGTGGCGGACGTCCGCGTGCACGCCGAAGAGCCCGAGGGCATCAGCGAATTCCAGATCAGGTAGCCGCGTGTCACTCCGGCCGGGAGCGCTTGGCGTCCCAGCGGTCCCAGTGCACGACCTCCTCGACCGGGCGGCGCCTTGGCTGTGCCCACCGTCCCTGCGCGGGATAGCCCATCGGGATCAGCGCCATGGCCAGCGCGTCGGCCGGCAGGCCGAGCAGTTCGCGCAGTTCCTCCTCGTGACCGCCGTACAGCGTGGTCAGCGAGGTGCCGATGCCGTAGGCGCGCGCGGCGAGACAGAGCTGCTGCACCGCACCGTAAATGGACGAGCCGACGCGCGGGCTTGTCGCATCGGCCGCGCCGCGCAGGACCGCGAAGATCCACACCGGGGCCTCCTGGATGTGGTGCGCCAGGTGCTCCGCGCCAAGGAAGCCGCGTGGCGTCAGGCCGCCCTGCGGCGCCGTCCCGCTGAGAATCTGCTCGCGGCGCGAGCCGTAGGCGGCGTCCCAGTTGTCGCGGTACCAGGCGGCGACGCGGTCCTTGACCTGCTGGTCGGTGACCACCACCCAGCCCCAGTGCTGGGCGTTCCCGCCGGACGGGCCGCGGATCGCCGCGTCGAGTATGGCCCACAGGACGTCATCGGGGATCGGCTCTGCCGACAGGTACCGACGGGCGGGCGTCGAGTGCAGCGCCTCGAGCACGGTTAGCGACTTCTCGTCCGCCGGATCGCCGCCGGCCGCTTCTGCAGTTCCCATGCTCCATCTCTACCACGAGCAGGGGGTCAGAACTTGATCCAGGATTTGGACCTGGCAGTGCGGCGCGGGCGCCAACACCTGCACGCGCGTTAGGTCACAGGCGAGAGGTTAGCTCGGCAACAATGTCTGCCGCTGACTGTCGCTGCCGCACCAGCGCGACGCCCTGTCCGGCCCACATCGAGAGTGCTTCGATGTCGCCCGTCGTCCCCTCCATCGGCGGCGCTGGCTCGTATCGAACGATTGCCTCGCCGTCGGCGAAGTGTGCGATCACGTCGCCCTCCCCCGGGCGCTGCCCGGGTGGGGGGCGGCCAGCGGACTCCCACGCGCTGGACGTTGAGTTGCGCAGGGCGCGGTGCGGAGAATCGGGCCAGCCGGCCTCGTACAGGTCGGGGTACCACTGCGAATCGGTCTCCACGGCGGCTATCAGCCGTTGCCTGTAGTCCTCGTGGATCGGCATCTCCTCGGCAAGCAGGAACCGTGTCCCCAGCCAGGCGGCCTGGGCACCCAGGGCGAGTACCGCGGCGACTCCGCGAGCGTCACCGATCCCGCCGGCTGCGATCACCGGCACTGGCGCCACCGCGTCCACCACGGCGGGCACCAGCGGCAGAGTGGCAACCTCGCTCCAGACGTGCCCGCCTGCCTCCCAGCCTTGCGCGACGACGACGTCCACGCCGGACGCGACCGCTCGGCGTGCCTCCGCGGCGCTGCCGACCGTGAGCAGGACAAGCCCCCCGGCGTCGTGCACCTGCTCGATGTACTCGCTCGGGTCTCCCCACATGAACGAGACGATCCGCAGGCCGGCCTCAAGGGCCTGGCCGAGGCGGCGGTGGTGGTCTTCGGTGAGAACGAGATTGCCGCCGAACGGCCGCGCCGTCAGAGCCGTCGTCTCGCGTACGACGTCACCGGCGTCTTCGGACCAGGTCAGCGTCACCATGCCGAGCGCGCCGGCGTTCGAGACCGCCGCGGCCAGGCCGGGAACGGCGGCCATGGGTGCCTGGACGATCGGCAGGTCAATCCCCAGCAACTCACACACCGGCGTGGTCATGGTCCTCCGGTCTTATGACTCATAGGAGGTAGGCGTCGATTGCGGGGACCGCCGGTCCCATCCGTGGAAATTCGAGTAGTCGCCGGCGTCCCAGGCCTCCCGCAGGCCGGGGGTGCTCAGGTCCCAGTCCGGCCGGATCTCGGCGGTCGCCTCGCGCAAGTCACGCCACAGGTCGTAGAACGACGGACGCCCCCAGAACCAGTACCCGTTGTAGACCCTGTGCACGACAAGGCCCGGCTTGAGCACGAGAGTGTGCGGGATCATCGGGTTGTGGTCGGGGTCGGTGTACTCCTGGATGTCCAGGTCCTGTTGGACAACCCGCCCCGGGTCGGACAGGAAGGGCCACTGGGCGCCGACCGAGCCGCGGAACTCCTGCAGCGTGTGATGGTCGTCGGTCGCGATTGTGGCGATCTGCGTGTAAGCCACCGTGATCTCCGGATAGTGCGCGGCAAGCTCCAGGTGCTGGCGGTGCTCCTTCGGGCAGTAGTTGCCGCGCGCGAGCGTGAGGATCATCGGGTCCCGGCCCTGGATCTCGCTCAGCGTGCGCATGGTGCCGGTGTGGTCGGGCAGCGCGTAATCGGGAAAGCTGCCACCGGGGACGATATCGGAACGCACGGGATGAAACGCCTCTCTTCTGGCTCAGCCGGGAAGGTCCTCCGGGCGCTTTGCGGCAAGCTTGCCGTGCAGCAAGCCGGTGGACTGGCCCACTTCGATGAGGTACCCGTCCGGGTCACGCATGTAGCAGCGGATCTCGGCTTCGCGGTCGATGGGCGGGGTGACGAACTCGGCCCCCTTCGCCTTCCAGTCCTCGTAACAGGCCTGGATATCGGCGACCCGCAGGTTCAAGAAGATCGAGGTGGTGTCACCAGGCTGATAGTCGGCCACCGTAATGCCCGGCTTGTCGGGAGTCGGCGGCCCGCCCGGGTTCATGATGATCCACGAGTTGGACAGCTTGACCATGCACGGATTCTCCTCAAGGACGACCGTGCCGCCCAGCACGCGCGAGTAGAAGTCCCTGGACCGCGCGACGCTCCGGACGGTGATGAACATCGTCACCAGAAAGCCGTCTTCTGGCATGGGCAGGTTGGCGTAGTCAATGCGGGGCGCGGGTTCTGTCACGGTTGCTCCATTTCGGCGGCACGACGGTCCTGCTGATCACCCCTTCCCCCGATGTGGCCTCGCCGATCATTGGATGGCAGATGGGGTGCGCCGGCGATGAAGTCGCGGAGCTGGTTCCAGCGTTGGATGTGGCGGTGGTCGAAGCGCCGGGCGGCGCGGGCAGCGCGGCGCGGGCGGGCGGCGTAGCGGTGGGTCGCCCACCAGGATCCGGGCTTGGCCAGCCTGAGCGCGCCGACCAGGGCGACCAGGCCGATGAAGATGCCGATGATGCCGGTCATCACCTTGCCCTTGAGCAGGCAGATCACGCACAACGCTAGGTTGACGGCGATGACGGCGACCGATGACCACCAGGCCGCGGTGCCGATCCGGCCGGTCACGAAGTCGACGCCGCCAATCAGTGCCCCGGTGATCACCAGGACGCAGAAGATCGCGTCGACCGACTTGCGGCCCTGCTCGGTCCAGTAGACGTCTTCCAGGTGCAGCCAGAGCGCGAACTCATCGACGGTCAGGCCGACGCCCGCGCCGAACACGGCGGCGGCCGCATCGAGCGCCGCGCCGTGCGGCTCCTGGGAAATCAGGACGATGCCGGTCCCGATGATGATCAGGATGCCGAACACCTGGTGATGGACGTGGTTGCCGCCGATGCTGACGTTGCCGAGCCCGGCCCGGCCGCCGCTGCCCGAACGGATGGTCCTTGTCACCAGCCTGGCGATCAGGAACGTGAACAGGATCGCCAGGAACATCCACATCATCGGCTGCAGGGAAAGGTCGGCGCGGCCGACGGGGATGCGCACCCGGGACGGCACGTGCACCGCGGACGGAAACTTGATCGGCGGCAGGTTCACCCGAGAAGCGAGCCAGGACACGTTGCCCGCAGCAGCGACTCGCACGGCACCCTCCCGCACCCCACGGCCTATGCCCGGATTCTACGCGCGTTCTGGTCAGCGCGGCGGGGCCGCGGACCGGCCGGCCTGGCTCAGCAGTCGCTGGTGCAGTTCGGTGGTGAGTCTGTCGATCTCACGGGTGATGTCAGTGTTGGTCTTAAGCTCAAGTTCCTGCTCGGTGAAATCGTGATCCGCCTTGGCCTGCTGGAACGCGGCTTGCCTGTTCTGGCCGATCATGACGAACGTAGACAGGAAGATCGCCTCGAGCGACACCACTAGCGTCAGCGTCGGCCACGGCTTGGGCTCGAAGAACACCATCCAGATCGTAAATATGGCGATGTGCAGGTAGACGAAGTTCATCGACCCGGCGAAGGCGGTGATCCAGTCGGCGACCCTCAGCTGGGCGCTCGCGGCCCGCTGCGCGTCCATCTCCAGGACAACCGGATGCTGCCGGTGCGGCTTCGGCAACGTGTATCGCACGCCTTTCAGCGTCGTCGCCAGCCAACCGGTCTCAGGCACGTGCGCCGTGGGTGAAGCCTGCGCGTCGGTCGTCGGTTGCGCCGGGGGCGGAGGTTGCGCGCCCTGATCGGGATCAGCCATGGTGAACGCCTCTCGTCTTAGGCGGTGGCGGTTCTCGGGCCAGCACCCACCGCAAAGGCAATGATCCCGTGGCCGCAAGCAGCCCGCGACCCGCCCGGTCACGTACGCGAAGCCATGACCGGGACGGGCCGGAGAATGGGCTAGCGTCTTGAGGAGCGCCAGGGCGCCTTGGCGCCGAGCCGGGCGGGGTCGAGGCCGGACCAGCGATGCCCGCCGCCGAAGAACCTTGTCCTGGCGAGCAGCGTCACCATGGGCCTGGTGAACAGGAACACGACCAGGACATCGATGAGCGTGGTCAGGCCGAGGGTGTAGGCGAAGCCCTGCACGTCGCTGACCGCGAAGTGGTAGAGCAGGGCTGCCGCCAGGAACGACACCGTGTCCGACACCAGGATGGTGCGCCGTGCCCGCTTCCAGCCGCTCTCCGCGGCCGAGCGCAGCGACTTGCCGTCGCGGGCATCGTCGCGGAGCCGTTCGAAGTAGATGATGAACGAGTCCGCCGTGATGCCGATCGCCACGACGAGGCCGGCGATGGCCGACAGCGACATCGTGAAGTGCTGGTACTTGCTGAGCAGCACCACTGACAGGTAGGCGAGGAGCGCCGCGAGCAGCAGGCTGGAGACCGCCACCAGGCCGAGGCCGCGGTAGTAGGCGAACAGGTAGACCGTCACGAGGGCCAGCCCGATGATCCCCGCGATCAGGCCCGCGTCGAGCGAGCTGCGGCCGAGTTGCGCGGAGATGGTGTTCGCGGTCAGCGCCTTGAAATAGAGCGGCAGCGAGCCGTACTTGAGCGTGTCCGCCAGGCTGGTCGCCTGCGCCTGGGTGAACCCGGCGCTGCCGCCCGCGGTGATCTGCACGTTGCCGGCGGTGATGGGCTGGGCCGTTTCCTCTGCGGAGGTCACGTTGCCGTCGAGGACGACCGCGGTCGAGTCGAGCGCCTGGTCATCGGGATTGCCGCTGTGGGAGCCGGCGTAGTACGAGCCGTACTGGCTGGTGGTGAGCGTCGCGAACTTCGCGGCGGCCCCGTTGTCGAGCGACAGGTCCACCACCCACTGGGCGCTGTCCTGCTGCAGCCCGGCGTTGACCGACGTGATGTCGCTGCCCACGTAGGCGGCTTGGCCAAGCACATACTTGGTCCCGCTCGAGTCGCAGGACACGATCTGGCCCTTCAGGGCGCCCCACTGGTCTCCCGAGGGCGAATAGCCGACCGTCTTCTGCCAGCTCGGGTTGACAGTGCTGGCGTCGCGGCCGGGCGTGCAGACCTCTTTGTCGAACAGCTTCAGTGTCGCGGCGTTCACAAGTGCGGCGTCACCATAGGTGACCGGGCTTGCGCTGGCCGCTGATGGCGGGACGTACGGTGCCTCGAGGTATACCGGCCGGACGCTCAGCTGAGAGGAGCGGCTCACCACGGTCACGAGGTCATAGGAGGGCTTGCCCGGCACAGTGACGTTGATCGTGTCGCTGCCCTGCTGCTGCACCTGGGCGCCGGAGGTACCGGTGCGGTCCACCCGGGACTGCTCGACCGCGATCGCCTGCCGCATCTCGCCGCTGGCCGGCGCCTTGCCGTCATGGGTCTCCGCCTTCAGCACCACCTCGGTGCCGCTTGACAGGTCAAGACCGAGACCGACCTTGAACTGCTGATGCCACTTCCCTGGGCTGAGGGTCTCGTTGCCGAGTACCGAGATCAGCATGATCACGATGATGGCGGCCAGCGCGATCAGCGCGCGAACGGGCCTTGGGCCGCTTCTGCTTGGGGGTTTCATCGTCTTCCTTCGTCATCGACGTCGTGTGCGCTCGCGCGCTTGACAGCCGTTCAACGAAGGCTGGGTGCGTGCGGTGCCAACGGTTTCGAATCGAAACTTGACACAGTTGCCATAGAAACTGTTTCCATGTACATTATTTTCATCGCCCAGGAGAAGAGGAACAGACAATGGCACCTCCACCGATCTTGACCGGACAGGACATCGCCGAGGCCCAGGGAGCGGTCACCAGGCTGCTCGAGCGCGCACTCGAGCCGACCGGAGTCAGCAGGCACGAGTACGTCGCGCTGCGGGTCCTCGTGGTTCGCGGCCCGCAGGGGCCGCGCGAGCTGCACGCCTTCCTTGCCAACCAGCCGCAGCTCGGGCTGAGCGCGGACGCGGTCGCCGAGCTCCTCGCCGGGCTCGAGGAGGGCGGGCATGCTACCGGAACGGCGCAGGACTCCTCCGGTCCCGCGCAGGCGACACCGGAGGGCGCTGCCCTCCTCGCGCGGCTGAACGAGGCGGCCGCGCCGTCGATCCGCGCGCTGTACGCCGGGTTCGTCCCCGAGGATCTGGCGGTCGCGCACCGCGTTCTCGTCGGGGTCACCGCCCGCGCTGACGAACTCGTCGCGCAGGCGGCTCCGGTCGCGAGCTAGCGCCGGAATTCGCCGGCGAAATCGCGGCGAGTCGCGGGCACGGGCCGGATCGGTATCAGTGGGCCGCCCAGACCGGGCGGCCCGCCGATGCCCCGCGGCAGCGGGGCGGAACCGAGAGGGACAGGCATGCTAATCGCCGACAAGACAGTCCTGGTAACTGGCGCCAATCGCGGTCTGGGTCGCGCGCTCGTGACGGAGGCGCTCAACCGCGGCGCCCGGCGGGTGTACGCGGCCGCGCGGCGGCCGTCGGAGCATCCGGACGAGCGCGTCACCCCGCTACTGCTCGACGTGACAAGCGCCGCGCAGATCAGGGAAGCCGCGCAGGAGGCCGCATCGGTCGACGTCCTGGTCAACAACGCCGGCCTGGCGCTGTACGAGGAACTGGGCGACCGGCCCGCGCTCGAGCGGCAGATCGCGGTCAACCTGCTCGGCACCTACGACGTGACGCAGGCGTTCCTGCCGTCGCTGATCCGGGCCGGCGGGGCCATCGTCAACATTTCGTCGCTCGCCGCCTGGGGCGCCATTCCGGTGCTCCCCGGCTACTCGATGACCAAGGCGGCCGCCTTCTCGCTGTCTCAGGTGCTCCGGGCGGAACTGGCGCGCCATGGCGTGCGGGTGCACGCGGCGATACTCGGCCCGGTGGACACCGAGATGGTCGCCGCGCTCGACATCCCGAAGGCGTCGCCCGAGTCCGTCGCGAGCGGCGTCTTCGACGGGGTGGAGAAGGACGAGGAAGACATTTTCCCCGACCCGTTCTCGCAGACCATCGCCGACGGCTGGCGCGACGGCGCCGTCAAGGCGCTCGAGCGGCAGAACGCACAGTTCATCAGGCCGTGACGCCAGCTGCCCCGCCCGGCTAGGAACACGCCGGGCGGGGCGGCGCAGCGGCCGTGACGCACAGCCGCGGATGCGGCGAGTCACGGTCGCGACAAATAGTTTCCATGTAAATTTAATTTATGAGCGACATCGAGGCCGAGGTGCGCCACAACGCCGGCTTTCTGATCTGGCGGCTGTCCATGGGGTGGCGCGCCGCGATGGACCGGGTGCTCGAACCGCTCGGCCTCACGCAGGCGCAGTATGCCGTGCTCGCCCCGCTCTACGGCATGTCCCGCAGCGGTGCACGCCCGAGCCAGCGGGAGCTCGCCGACCTGACCGGACTGGACGCCGTCTATATATCCAAGCTGGTCCGCGCGCTCGAGCGCGCCGGGTTCGTCGAGCGCTCGGCGAGCACCGTCGATACCCGCGCGGTGGAACTGACGCTAACCGACCAGGGCCTTGCCACGGTGCGGGAGGCGATGCCGCGCGTAGTCCGGCTGCGCGACGAGCTCAGCAAGCCGCTTGGCGGAATCGACGGCGAGCGCACCCGCCAGCTGGCGGAAATGCTCGTGCAACTGCTCGACTCACCCGAACTGCGCCGCTGACAAAGACACGGCTTCACTCCTCCGGGGTGCGCTGGCGGTTTTCCAGCACCCGGCGCAGCGTGGCAAGCGCCCGGCCGGCCGTGGCGCGATCTTTCGCGCTGAGGACGGAAAGGCGTTCGGCGGTCTCGGCGGCGAAGGTGGGCCGCGCGGCGTCGAGCAGTCGCCGGCCGGCCGCGGTGAGCTCAAGGTAGGACGAGCGCCTGTCGTGCGGGTTGGCGGTGCGGCGGCACCAGCCGGCCGCCTCGACGCGGTCCACCGCCTTGCTCGCGGCGCCCACGCTGATCGCGACCTCGCGCACGATGTCAAGCACGCGGCAGTTCTCGCGCACCAGGTCGATGACCACTGCCCGGAGTCGAAGTCCACGTGGATCAGCTCACTCCAGGCCGGCTCCCATGAGGTCCTGCTCGACGACGCGGTGCGCCTCGCCGCCAATGCCGCGCGCGATGACGTCGAGGTGACGCTGCACGTGGCGCGGCAGGCAACGCACGTGTTCCAGAACCGGTTCGGCGAACTGGACGAGGCCGACGAGGCGCTTGACGAGACGGCGCGGTTCTTCCGGCGGCACCTGGGGCCCCGTTGACCGGGCACGGCGGCCGACCCTATTCTGGCTTAGCCACTATTATGACTTAGCCAGAATACCCGAGGAGCTGCCCGCGGATGACTGCCATCGACGTGCCGGCCGCGGCGCGGTTCGCCGACGTGATCCGGCTGCGAGCGGTGCGGATGGTCGCGCCGCACGGGTTCGGGTACCTCGGCCAGGCGCTTTCGTCGGCCGAGCTGTTCGCCACGCTGTATTCGGGGCACTACGATCCGGGCCGCGACAGCCTGGTCGTCTCGCCCGGGCACTACATCATCACCGCTTTCGCGGCGGCACCGGAGGCGGGCCTGCTCGACGAGGACGCGCTGACGGCCTACGGCTTCGACGACTCCGCGCTCGAGGCGATCGGGACGGAGCGCTCCCCCGCGGTCGACCTGACCGGCGGGTCGCTCGGCATGGGACTGTCCGGTGCCGTCGGGCTCGCGCTCGCCGACCGGCTGCAGGGCCGCGCGGGCGCGCGGGTCTTCGCCCTTGTCAGCGATGGCGAGCTGGAGGAGGGGCAGGTCTGGGAGGCGGCGATCTTCGCCGCGCACAACCGGCTCGGCTCGCTCACGGTGCTGCTCGACGCCAACGACTCGCAGGTCGACGGGCCCGTCTCGTCGATCACCACCCTGGAGCCGATCGCCGCGAAGTGGGAGAGCTTCGGCTGGGCGGCCTTCGACGTCGACGGGCATGACGTCGCGGCACTCGACGCCGCGCTGCGCGCCGCCATCGCCGATCCCCGGCCGTCCGCGGTCATCGCGCGCACCTCAACCAGGCACGGCCTGTCCGTCCTGCCCGAGGGCGCGGACGGCCACTTCATCAGCCTGCCGGCCGAGCTTGCCGAGGCCGCCGTCAAGGAACTGGAGGCGCGCCTTGCGTAGGCAGCCCTATCCCACGGTGCTGAAGCCGTACGGCCGTGCGCTCGTCGACCTGGCGCGCACCCGCCCCGAGATCCTGTGCCTGACCGGGGACCTGACGAGGCAGACCGAGGTCGACCTGTTCCAGGAGGAGATACCCGAGCGCTTCATTCACGCCGGCATGGCGGAGGCGAACATGATCAGCATGGCCGGGGCGCTGGCACGGCGCGGGTTCCTGCCGTTCGTGCACACCTTCGGCGTGTTCGCGACGCGCCGGCCGCTCGACCAGATCATCAACAGCGTGGCCTACCCAAGGCTGCCGGTGCGGATCGTCGGGTTCATGCCCGGCGTGTCAAGTCCCGGCGGCCCCAGCCACCAGGCGATCGACGACGTCGCCCTGATGCGCGCGATCCCGAACATGACCGTGGTCGACGTCGCCGACGCGACGCAGATCCGCGCGGCGCTGCCGGCCATCGCGGATCTGCCCGGACCCGTCTACCTGCGGCTCAAGCGCGGCGAGATCCCGGTGATCTTCGACGGTGACCATGAGTTCTCGCTGACAAAGGCAGAGGTACTGAACGAGGGCGGGGATCTCGCGATCATCGCCAGCGGCATGATGCTGCCTGCCGCCGTCAGTGCGGCCGACACGCTTGGCGCCGCGGGGATCGGCGTGACCGTGGTGAACGTGGCGGTCATCAAGCCGCTGGACACCGAGACAGTCATCCGGACGGTGAGCACGGTCTCGGCGGTGATCACCGCCGAGAACCACAGCGTGATCGGCGGGCTCGGATCCGCGGTGGCGGAGACGATGGCCGAGGCCGGGCTTGGCCGCCCGCTGCGCCGCGTCGGACTGCGTGACACGTTCGCCGAGGGGGCGCGCACTCCACCGTTCCTCTTCAAGAAGTACGGTCTCGGCACCCAGGACATCGTGGACCGTGCGTGGGAGCTGCTGCACCGCAACGGCCCTCCCCCGCAGGTACCGGTCACCGAGGCCGCCGCGGGCGAATACGCCCCGGTATAGAGAAAGGCGGGCACCGCATGTCGTTGCAGGAGTTCCTACCGACGCCGAAGCTCGACGAGTACAGCGAGTTCTTCAAGGACTTCTTCACCATGAGCCGGCGCGACGACGGCGTGCTGCTCGTCAAGGCGCACACCGTCGGCGGCCCGATCCAGCTGAGCGTGCAGAACCACCGGGCGCTCGGCCAGATGCTCAAGGTCGTCGGCGCCGATCCGGAAAACGAGATCCTCATCCTGACCGGGACCGGCGAGGAGTTCATGATGCGCTCCGACCCCGAAGGGTTCGCGATCGAGGAGGAAAACCTCGACCACTGGGCCTACGAGTACGCCTACAAGGACGGGCGGATCAACGTCAGCGCACTCGTCAACGACCTGGAGATTCCCACCATCGGCCTGGTGAACGGGCCCGGTTTCCACACCGAGATCCTCACCATGTGCGACATCACCATCGCGGCGGAAGACGCCGTGCTGTTCGACCTGCACTACGACATCGGCTCGGTCCCCGCCGACGGGATACACAACGCCTTCCAGGAACTGCTCGGCACCAAGCGCGCCGCCTACGCACTGCTGACGGGAGAGGCGATCGACGCCCGCAAGGCGCTGGAATACGGCCTGGTCAACGAGGTCGTGCCGGGTGAGGACCTGATCGCGCGCGGGTTCGCCATCGCCGACCACATCATGACCCAGCCGCGGACCATCCGCCGCCTGACGACGCAGATCATCCGCCGCCCGTGGAAGCGCCGCGTCATGGAGGACCTCGACGGCGGCTTCGGCATCCAGATGTTCGGGCACGTCGCGAGCAGGCACGCCGCGCATGGCGGCGAGCACATCCGCGCGACCGTCGACTACGTACGCGAGGGCCGCAGGAACAACTTCGACGGTCAAGTAACGCCCGGCGGTGCGTGACGTTGGCCCGGTCGAAGCAGACCGACGGCGCCGAGGTCTGGCAGGTCTTGCTTGCGTCGGCCGGGCAACGGGACGGCGAGCCGGTCGCCGCGGAGATCGCGGGCCAGATCGAGCAGGTAATTGTCTCGGCCGGGCTGGCTGAAGAAGTCCGGCTGCCCTCGGAGCGGGACCTGGCACAGCTCACCGGGGCCAGCCGACCGACCGTGAGCCAGGCCATCCGGATCTTGATCGTCAAGGGCCTCGTCGAATCGAGGCGCGGTTCCGGCGCCTACGTGCGGCGCAAGCCGGAGACCAGCCTCGCGGCGACGGTCAGCCTGATGCTGAGCCTCAACAAAGAATCCGTCGTGCACCTCAACGACCTGCGGCTGTGGCTGGAGAGCGACGGCATCACGCAGGCCATCACGCGCGCCTCCCCCGCGGAGGTCGACGCGGGAGAGGCAGCGCTGCGCCGGCTCGCGGCAAGCGTGGGCAACACCGCCGCCTGGATAAGCGCCGACACGCAGTTTCACGCGACCTTGGTCCGCGCGTCGCACAACCCGTTTCTCGCCTCCATCTACGAGAGCGTCCATGAGACGCTTATCAACTACGAGTACCGGAACTGGATCGGCAGCGGCACCGTCCCTGACTGGCTGCGGCCGAGCGAGGCGGCAGGCCTGACCGCACTGCACGCGCCGATCCTCGCGGCCGTGCGCGACCGCGACGAGAAGGCGGGCAGGATCGCGGTTCTGCGTCATCATCACGTCATGGCTCAGCACCTCGCGGAGGTCGCGGCACACAGTGCCGGGTGAACGGGCGCCTGGGCCACGAGCCACGGGCCCATCGGATAGACCGTAACGCCGCCGACCGAGATGCCGTGCATGCCGAGCCTGCTCAGGTTCATCCACGGCTCCTCCCAGGCCTGCTCGACGACGATGGCTCCGACACCGGAGGAGCGGAGGTAGGCATCGAACAGCCCGAACGCCTTCCTGCTCGGATTGGCGAGCAGGGTGATGGGGTGCGGTATGGCGTTGACGGGCGTCAGCGAGGCGTTGATGTAGCCGCCGGCGATCCGGAAGTAAAAGTCCGTGGCGGCCTGGAACAGCATGCCGGCGTTCCCGCGGTGGGTGAGGATGACAACGATCTCCCCGGGGTGCAGCACCCGTCGGTACATGCCCTGGGTGATGAACGGCGGAAGCTGGTTGACCGCGTGCATGGTGGCCGGCGCCTTGTAGTTCGACGGCAGCGGGCTTATCGCCTGGTAGGCCGTCGGCGAGTCGGTGAGGATGGCCGCGACCGCGAGCAAGCCGAGTCCCCAGCGGGCGGCGCGATACGGCCAGTGCCCCATGCGATATGGCCGGTGCCCTGTGCGGTACGGCGTGTGTCCCAGCGGTGCCGCCAGCCAGAGCGCCAGGGCGAGCGCGAGGATCAACACCCCGAAGACGATGAACCGCGACGGCTCGGCGCTACGCGCGATCGGCAGGGCCCACAGGCCGCGCCACGGCACCGGGTAGGTGTGCTTGATGCCGGTCACCGCCAGGTCAGGGCCGACGGCGAGCGCGATCACGAACGCGAAACCGAACAGCAACAGCCTGCCGAGCCTGCTGCGGCGCCAAGTCAGGCCGGCCAGCAGCACCAGGATGAGGAGCAGCGGTATGCCGACATAGTTGTCAATCCCGGTACGGCCGATACGGCCGGAGTAGCCGGCAAGTGAGGCCACACCGAACACCTGCGAGGAGGCGGGGACGACCAGCCGGATCAACGGCAGCGAGAACCCGGGCCGCTGTCTGGAAAACGAGGCATGGGAGTGCCGCAGCGCGTACACCAGATAGGGCGCGGACGCGACGACGGCTCCGGCGTAGGCCATGGCGGTCAGCCCCGCCAGCCTGGCCACGTCGGGCCGGTCGACGCGCCTGGCGACCAGGAAGCCGATCGCCACTACACCCGCCAGTACCGGGGTCAGCTCGAAGAAGCCCTCGTCGAAGGTGTAGAACTCAAGCGCCAGGGCGAGAGCCGTCCACCCGACGAAGCTTGCCGTGCTCAGGGAGCCGTCCCACCAGCGCAGCGCCAGGTAGACCAGCAGCGGGAACAGCGCGATCATCGTGAGGTTCGGTTGTCCCTGCCAGGTATGCGTCAGCTCATAGGGGCAAAAGGCGTAGACGGCGCCGGCAGCCAGCGACGGCCAGAACCGCCCGGTCAGCCGGCGCGCCGCCGCGAACGTCGCCAGGCCCGACAGCGGCGGGACGAGCAGCAGCATGACGTTGTAGGCCACCACCGCGCCGAATGCGGCCGTCACCGGCCACATCGCCAGGTCCACCGCGGGTGCGGTGCTCGCCCACGCCAGGTCGTAGCCGTGCGGCGCGCCGATCTGGGCGGAGAACAGCGGATTGGTCCAGTGCGACACCGCATACGGCCACCAGCGCAGGCTCCAGGTGTAGAACTGGACGTCTGTCCAGTACTGGCGCAGGTTGGGCACGTTCAGGTGGCGGGCAAGCGGCAGGCCAGCCGCGATGACGAAAGCCGCCAAGTACGCCGCGAAGGCAAGCAGGTGCTGGGCCGGCGGACGGCGGCCCCAGTCACCGGCCCGCCGGGCGGCCCGCAGAACCGCCGTCCGGGCCAGACGGGCCCACGGCGCGGTAACCGGTGGTTCGCCGCGCAGGCCTGAAGTCCCGGAGTCGGCGGCATCCATGCGGTCCCCCTGACACGCGTCGCTTAGCTCAGCGTAGTGAGTCAGTCACGGAGGTAGCTGGCGGCCCGGCGGTTCATACGGAGATTTAACTCGGCGGAGACCAAAATCAGAGGGGACGGGCGCGCATCCTCTTACTTAGCCTGCCAGTTCCACGGTCAGTCCGAGTTGCTTCGCCAGCAGGCCCGCGCGCTCGCGGTCCTGGGTGGTGAACGCGCCTGCTACGCGGGCGAACCGGACGTGGTGCAGCGCACCGCCAAGCGGCAGGCCGTCCTCGCGTACCAGCTTGATCCGCCTGCCTCCCGGCCAGGTCAGCTCGACGGTCTCGGAGCCGGCCGCGTCCAGGCTGCCGTCAAGGACGTCACGGAACAGCCGCACCGCGCCGTCAAGGTCGCCGACATGGTGCTCGATCAGGTCTAGGCGGCACGGCGGGCCAGGCTCCGGCAGCTCGCGCGGCGGCTCGGATTCCGGCGAGCCGGACTGCTGAGCGACCTGGATGACGATGCCGTGCGCCACGCGCGGGTGCAGGAACGCTTCCTTCCACTCCGGACTCGCCAGGTTGACACCGACGGGCTCGATGCCGAACGCCCTGATCCTGGCCAGCACGGCCTCGATGTCACTCACCATGAAGTTGAAGTGGTGCGGCCCCGCGCCGCGGGTGGCAAGGAAGCGCTCGAGGAAGTCCACCTCAGGATGCGCGGCGGGTGTCAGCAGCTCAATCTTCGGACCCGCGGCGTAGTCCAGCTGGCCCCACCAGAACCCAGGAGAGTCGCCGCCGTACACCCAGGTTCCGCCTAGGACGCCGGTGAACAGGTCCCAGCCGACGGAGAGGTCCGGCGTGCCCACGGCGAGGTGATCGAGGATCGTGGTCATGGGACCTCACATTACGGCCAGCAGTCCGGGACGCCGAGGGTTAGGTAGGCGAAGCCCAGCGCGTCGCGATGGCCGCGCAGCCAGATGGACCGGTGAGCGTCGAGCTTGGCCCTTACCTCGTCGGCCTCGGGATGGTTCCCGTTGGCAAGCAGCCATGCTTCGGAGCCGGCGGCGTACCCGGACTCGAACTCCTCCCACTCGCCGCGGGTCGCGGTTTCGATGCGCAGCGGGCGGAATCCCTCCACCACCGCCACCTCGACGAGATCGGCGAGGTGCAGGAATTCATCGAGAGTGGTGCCCTCCCACATGTGCGCCAGCTGCTCCTTGGTCGGCGTGCGGTCCCAGATTCCGGCGCCGAACAGCAGCAGCCCGCCTGGGTTCACCAAGGGCCGGAGCGCCTTGAGCGCCTCGGGGATGGTGCCGAACGCCTGATCGGCGCCGCTGCAGATGACGACATCGGCCGGGCTGGCATGCTCCGTCGCCGGGCCCTCGATGAAGGAGACCCTGCCGGACAGGCCCCGCGCCTCGGCGTTATCCCTGGCGTGTGCGATGTCCCTGGCACTAATGTCGATGCCGGTGCCGCTCGCGGCTGGCGCGGCCTCCAGCACCCGCAGCAGGAACTCACCCCATCCGCAGCCGTACTCAACGACGCTCGCGGGGCTGCTTGCGGCCAGGTCGGCGGCGAGGCGGTTAGCACGCGCGGCGGACAGCGGCCCGTGAAACGTCAGCCGTGCACCGGCGCCGAAGCCGGAGGGGTTGGTCACACGGCGTGATCTTATGCCTGGATCTCGCCTGTGTCTGTTGAATTACCCGGCCATGCCTCCGCAGCTTGCTGCATCGACATGAAAGTGTCTTTGATCTTGTTGTTCCGGCAACGGTGGCTTATGATCGCGGCGTTGCCACTAAGTTTCGACGGCTTCTTTTGCTCTTGACGAACGGGGAGTGACATGACGGCGGTTCAGGGTCTGGGCGAGGCGGTTACCGCGCCGGGAGACGCGCGGCTGTTCATCAACGGCGAGTACGTCGAGTCTGCTGGCGAGCGGTTCCAGGTGGTCTCGCCGGTGACCGGCGCGGTCATCGGGACGGTTCCGGTGCCTGGCGCGGGCGAGATCGACGCGGCGGTCACCGCCGCGCGGGCCGCGCAGCGGGTGTGGTCGCGGGTGAACGTGTGGGAGCGCGCGAAGGTCTGCCACGCGATCGGCGACGGTATCACCGCCCGACGCGAGTCACTGGCCCGGCTGCAGACCCTGGAGCAGGGCAAGCCACTCGCGGAGTCGTTCGCCGACATCGACGAGGCGGCCACCCTGTTCCACCTGCACGCCGAGGACGCGGTGCGGCTGACCGGGGAGACGATCTCCTCGACCGACTCCGCCAAGCGGATGTGGACCTTCTACAAGCCGGTCGGCACCTGGGCGATCATCACGCCGTGGAACTTCCCGCTGCTGATGTTCGCGGAGTTCGTCGCCCCTGGCCTTGCCACCGGCAACGCGCACGTGGTCAAGCCGCCGGCGCACACCGGGTTCACCGTGCTCGCCGCCATGGAGATCCTGCAGGAGGCCGGCGTGCCGGCCGGCCTGGTCAGCGTCCTGCCCGGTGAGGGCCGGACCGGGCAGCTGCTCGTCGAGCACCCGGGCATCGACGCGGTCGGGTTCATCGGCTCTTCCGAGACGGGCGCGAAGATCCAGGCGAGCGCCGGGCTCAAGCGCTCGATGATGGAGTGCTCCGGCAACGGCCCGCTTGTCGTGCTCGACGACGCCGATCTGGCAGCTGCCGCGCGCGCCGCGGTCTACGGCGCCTACGTGTGCTCGGGGCAGGTGTGCTGCGCAACCGAGCGGGTGCTCGTCCACCAGAACGTGCACGACGCCTTCGTCGAGGCCGTTATCGCCGAGGCGGACGCGGTGGTGCGCCTAGGCGACCCGTTCGACGCCAAGACGAACCTCGGCCCGCTCAACAACCAGGGCGTCGCCGCGAAGATGGACGCGCACGTCGCCGACGCCCACGCGCGCGGCGCCCGGGTGCTGCGCGGCGGACGGCGCGCCGAGGGATACCCGACCGACCTGTACTACGAGTTCACCGTCGTGGACGGCGTGCCGACGGACAGCTTGCTGTCACAGTTCGAATCCTTCGGTCCCGTCGTCCCGATCATCACCGGCGGAAGCGACGACGAACTGCTCGACATCGCCAACGCCGACGCGCTCGGCCTGCAGGGCGCGGTGTTCACCAACAACCTCTCCCGTGCCTACCGGTTCGTGGAGGAGCTGGCCACCGGGCAGGTCGTGGTCAACGACAGCACCTGCTGGTGGGACATCAACATGCCGTTCGGCGGGGCCGGCGGCCGCAACACCGGCTGGGGCCGGATCGGCGGCAAGCACACCCTGCTCGGCATGACCGACCTGCGCACCGGCGCGATCTCGCTGTAAGCGCCGGCGAGAGGGCACATCATGCAGCCCGTGGCGTTCGACGCCGTCGACCTGAAGATCATCGCGATCCTTCAGGCCGACGGCCGGCGTTCCTACAGCGCGATCGCCGAGGATCTCGACCTGCCGGCCTCCTCGGTCCGGTATCGCGTGCAGCGGCTGATCGACTCCGGCTTCCTGCAGATCGTCGGCATCGCCGATCCGCTAGCCATCGGCTTCGAGCACCTGGCGATGATCGGCATCCGCACCCAGCCCGCCACCGCCCGCGCGGTGTGCGCCGCGCTGAAGGAACTGCCCGAGACCAGCTACGTCATCATGACCGCAGGCCACTACGACGTGATGGCCGAGGTCATCTGCCGGGACGTGCGCCACTTCAGCGAGCTGATGGCCGAACGCCTGCAGACGATCCCTGGGATCGTGTCCACCGAGTCGTTCTTCGCGCTTGAGGTGCACAAGCTCGCCTACGGCTGGGGAGTGGGCAACGTCGCGACCGCGATGGCCGGGGGCCACGTGCCGGTGCTGTAGTCATGGCCCAGGCTCGGCCGGCGAGTTCTTCTCGCGCTGGTGATAGCCGGCGGTCATGCCGCCGTCGACCAGCAGCGTGGTACCGGTGATGAATCCGGCCTCGTCGCTTGCGTAGAAGACCGCCGCGGCGGCAACGTCGCGGGCCTCGCCGACCCGGCCGATCGGCGGGACCGGCCAGTCGCCGCTCTCCGGGCGGTCCTCTTCACCGGGCGGGGCCATGTGGCGCATCCCGGGCCAGGTGTCTCCCGGGCACAGCACATTCGAGCGCACGCCGTCGGGGCCTCCCTCCAGCGCCAGCATCTTCCCCAGCATCACCACGGCCGCCTTCGAGACCGAGTACAGCCCAATGGACTGCTCGCCCCAGATGCCTGCGTCGGATGCGATATGGATCATGCAGCCGCGGCGGCGGGCCAGGTACGGATAGGCGGCCCGCGCGTAGAGGAAGTAGCCCCGCACGTTCACGTCCATCAGCCGGTCGTAGTCCGCCAGGGGCGTTCGCAGCAGGCTTGCCTCAACCCCGATCCCGGCGTTGTTGACCAGCACGTCGAGGGCCCCCAGGCGCTCGACGGCCAGGTCCGCTGAGCGCGCCACGGCAGCAGGATCGCCAGCGTCAGCGGCCAGGAACCAGCTCTGCCCGGCATCGCGGAGCGCTGCCTCCGCACGCAAGCCCAGCTCCTGATCCCGCCCGGTCACCACCACCCGCGCGCCCTCTCGCAGGAATCTATCGGCAATGGCGAAGCCGATGCCGGTCGTGCCTCCGGTGATCAGCACCTGCTTGCCTTGCAGCCGTCCCCTGCCGTCGGTCATATCCATCGGGTCATCGTCCGCGGCGGTGCAGGAGAAAGGCGAGTGCGCAGCTGCTGGGAATTAGGGCGGCGGGGATGAGATTCAGGGGCACCCCGGCGACGCGGGGGAGGTGGCCTGGCTCGTCTTCGACGTCCGCGCCGGTGACGGCCAGGGCGGGGAAGAACGGCAGCCATGCGATCGCCGACAGCAGCGCGGCGGTGGCAACCGCCGCGTCGTCGTCGGTTGCTTTCTGGCCTGGTCGCCATAGTAGCCATAGGGCAAGGAGCTGGGACCCGGCCACCGTTCCCCACCCCGTGGCGTTGTGGAACCGGGCATGTGGCGGCCAGGCCGGATTGAAGACGTGGGTGGCGTTAAGGTCAGCCCGGCCGGTACCGATGATCGTGCCGATCGCCGCGCCGCTGAGGATCAGACGGCTAACTCTCATGCCCGCACTTATAGTCATGTAGTCAGGATCTCTCCAGGATGGATGCATGTTTCCGCCGGCCCTGGCCCGGGCACGGCGTCCACGGACGAGAGGTGCTCCCGTGACCAACACCGGCCAGCCTGCTTTCCGCGAAATTCGCTACGACGTAGCGGGCGGCACGGCCACGATGACACTGCACCGGCCCGACCGGCTCAACGCCTTCACCCGCACGATGGCGCGCGAGCTTGTCGCGGCCTTCGACCTGGCCGACGCCGACGATGCCGTCCGCGTCGTCCTGCTCACCGGAGCCGGGCGCGGCTTCTGCGCGGGCGCTGACCTGGCGGGCGGCCGGACAACGTTCGCCGGGCGCGGCGAGGCGGAGGCCGACGGCACGATCGCCGGGGTCCCGCGCGACGGCGGCGGTATCGTCTCACTGCGCATCGCCGCCTCCCGCAAGCCAGTGATCGTGGCGGTCAACGGCCCGGCGGTAGGGGTCGGCGCCACCATGACGCTGCCTGCCGACATCCGGATCGCCGCCGACACCGCGAAGTTCGGCTTCGTGTTCGCCCGCCGCGGGCTGGTCCCCGAGGCCGCGTCCAGCTGGTTCCTGCCGCGGATCGTCGGCATCTCACAGGCGATGGAATGGGTGGCGACCGGTCGGGTCTTCGACGCCGCCGAGGCGCTGGCCGGCCGACTCGTCTCCCGGGTAGTGCCCGGCGCCGAGCTGATGCCCGCCGCCCGCGCGCTGGCCGATGAGATCGCGGCGAACACCTCGGCGGTGTCGGTCACCCTGTCCCGGCGGTTGCTGTGGTCAATGCTCGGCGAGCCAACGCCGTGGGATGCGCACCGGCTGGACTCGCGGGCGATCTCCGTGCTCGGCCGGGGACCGGACGTCGCTGAAGGCGTGGAGTCCTTCCTGGAGAAACGGCCGCCGCGGTTCTCGGCACCGGTGACGGACTACCTCGACGTCGTGCCCGAATGGCCGCCCCGGCCCGCGGATCTCACCTGAAGCGCCACTAGTTAAAGTGGACGGACGTCTTGCCCCTTACTAGCGGGCGCGGCCCGAGGCAAGGAAACGATCATGTGCCCTGTGCCTGGAGATGATCTGGCATCCTCCGTTGTTCCAGCGCCGCGGCCTTCGCATCACTCCGGCCCCGGCTATGTGGCGAACCACAAGGCGCCCGACTTCGAGCCAGGCGAGCCGCTGCGAGACGCCGCGGCACGGTGGCTCAACCTTGTTCCCGCCGAACACCGCCGTGACGGCCGGGAATCGGCCGACGATGCTCTGGAGACGCTGCGGGAGCACATGCGCAGCTGCCGCGACCATCCGCTCGGGGCCCTCTGGGTGGCACATCGCCACCTGGGGGATCCGGTGCCCGCGGTCCGGATCGCGGCGCTCGTGCTCGCCTCGGAGGCGCTGTGGTGGCTGGGGCATTTCGAGGACGCACGGTTGGCCGCCCAGGCAGCGGCTGACGCTGATCCGGCCTCTGCCCAGGCGCTGTGGCGCCTCGCGGTCGCGCTGTACCGTCAGGGCCGGTTCGAGGAGGCGGGTGAGCGCCTCGATGACCTTCTGAAACTGGCCGACCGGTTCGCTCCGGCGTGGGCGCTCCGCGGGCAGGTCAAAGTCTGGCTCGACGCGGGCAACCCCGAGGCGGGACGGGCCGACTTCGCCGGAGCGGCCGCGCTGCCCTCCGGTTCGGGCATCTGGGTGGTGCCCTACCGGATGGCGGGTGCTGAGTTCAAGGCGGCGGTTGATGCGCAGATCAGGGTTCATGACGCCGAGACAGGCGGTTCCTCAGGCGAGCCGACGGACGTGGCATTGCTGCCGGACAAGTCGCGGGTCGAGCGGGGCGTAGACCCCGATAGCCGGTGGCATCTGGAAGGGCCCAGCCGTGGGGGCGGCGATCGGGACACCCAGTTTGGCGGGCTCGGCGGGGACTTCGCCGCGGGGGCACGCTCGCGCGTTTCCTTCGGGGACAGGTTCGTTCTTTACCAGCGGAACATCGAGAACCTCTGCCAGGACAGGGCGGCCCTGCGCGAGGAGATCCGCAAGTCGGTGGCCGAGCTGTTCGACGCGGCTCTCGATTCCCGCGCGGCGATCGCGATCAAGGGTGCCCCTGAGCAGCACGCCGAGGGAGCAAACGTCCCAGGAGACGACGACCGCTAGCGCCAGGCCCAGGGGAATCCCGGCCCGTGTCTTTCGCGGGGGTGTCGCGCGCGGTAGACACGAACGAGCAGCAGGAAATCGCAGCCGACTCTCACGTCTAGACCGGAGAGCACACCATCATGCCGAGCAAGAAGACAAGCGCCAAGTCACCGGCGCGTAAGCCGATTGCACCGTACCTCGCGATCCGCTGTTCGTCATTTCCCCGCAGGGCGAGGTGGTCCATCGGGCCGCCAAGAATCACGTCTGGTGCCGGGAGCGGTCGTGCACACCGCACGATGTGTACGACCGCTGGGTGGAACTGTTCGGCGACGGGCTCGACGCGTTCTACCCGGTGCTGCGCACGCCGGACATCGGCAACATCGGCACGATCTGCTGCAGCGACGGCGAATACCCCGAGGCCGTGCGCGCGCTGGCGATGCAGGGCGCCGAGGTCGTCTACCGGCCAAGCGAAGCGGCCCCGATGACGCAGGCAGGACTGGACCCCGGCGGCACCTCAACTCCAACTGGCTGAAAGACCTGCGCACGGAACTGTTCCGCAGGACGTACGACGAGCCGATCCATCCGGCCAACCTGTGGCTCGCCGCCTATATAGCTCCGCCCGAGGAGGATGAATGAGCAGCGCCGACCCGGACCGGGCCGCCGGCCGGGTCGACGCTGGTCACCCACGCGGCGCGCAGGTGGACGGGACGGCCGGGGATCAGGCGCAGCGGGCGTGACCTGGCGAGCAGCGTGCCGTCTTGCCATGCCTCAAGCCTGGCCCGCTCGCGGTACTCGGCCGGGCGGATCGCGAACCGGCCGAGTGGCGGCAGCACGCCGGGGTCGATGGCGTTCGGCGAGATCCAGCGCAGCGGCGTCTCGGCCACGACCGGGACCGATGACGGCACCGGACGGCCAGCCGCGGCCAGATACAACGTGATCTGCCGCGCGGCGTGCCGGCCGGACAGCGCCGCCACGTCGGCGGTCTCCGCGGCGTGCACGAGGTTGCCCGCCGCGAACACGCCCGGCGCCGACGTCGCCATGGTCGTATCGATCGCCGGACCGAGGGTGCCCTTATCCAGGGTCAGGCAAGCGGTCCGCGCGAGCACGTGGTCGGGAATCCAGTCGCCGGTGAAGACGAGCCAGTCGCAGGCGATCACCCGGGAGGGCCCGCCATCGACTCCGGAGACCTCCACCGCGGCCAGCCGGCCGTTCGCGCCGGTCACCCGGGTCACCGCGGTCGACGTCCAGACGGGGACGCGCCAGCGCAACGCGGCGCCCAGCTTGAAGGCGGCGTAGCTCTGGTGCCGCGGCTGGTCGGTGACGAGGGCAAGCACCCGGGCGCCCGCGTGGGCGAGCGTCACCGCCGCTGAGAAGCTCACGTGCTCCGCGCCCACGACGAGCGCGCGGCCCGCGAGCCGCTCCCCCGCCAGGTAGACGCGCTGCTGCAGCTCGCCGGTGGTGAGCACGCCCGACGGCCGGTCGCCTGGCACTAGCCGGGCGGCGCGCGGCCGTTCCCGGCATCCGGTGGCGAGTAGCACCGCGCCGGCCTGTACCTCCTCGATGCCCGCGGCGCTGGTCACCGTGGCCGACGGGCCGCCACCGCCGGCCCGCAGGTCGGTGACGGTGCACCCGGCGCGCAGCTGCGCGCCCGCGCGGGCCGCCGCGTCCGTCAGTGCCCGCGCGTAGGCCGGTCCCGACAGCACCCGGTGCAGGTCGCGCAGGCCGTAGCCGGTGTGCTTGCTGTGCCTCGGGATGCCGCCTGGCGCCGCCTCCCGGTCGGCGACCACGACGCGGCGCACGCCGCGGCGGCGCAGTTCCGCTGCGGCCGCGAGCCCGGCTGGACCCGCACCGACGATGAGGACGTCAGCGTCCATCGCGCGCCCCCGCGGCGGCGGCTTCGAACAAGGCCGACACCGACGCGCCGCACCAGAACGCCTGGCACCTGCCGTTCATCGCCCGGGTGCGCCGCCGCAGCCCGTCAAGTTCGCCGGGCGGGATGTCACTGGCGAGCGCGTCGCGGATCTCGCCGCGGCTGACCCTTTCGCAGTGGCAGGCGATCTCGCCGTACGCTGGGTCCGCGGCGATCCGCGCCGCGTGCTGGTACGGCCGGGTGCCGGCCTCCCCCAGGTAGGGCATGCGCGGCGGCGACTGAACCCCCTCCCGCTGGCTAACGCTGGCCCGTGGCTTCAGCGGCAGCCCCGCCTCGCCCAGCAGGCCCGCGACGTGCTCGGCGATGCCGAGCGAGGCGGTGAGCCCGGTCGACCTGATCCCGGCGACGCGCACGTACCGGCCGAAGGCGGCAAGCTGATAGTCGGAGTGCTCGGTCGCGGCGCGCAGCCCCGCGTACGTGGCGGTCACCTCCTCCTGCTCCAGCCCTGGCAGGATCCGCCGCCCGTCGGCGAGCAGCGCGGACAGCCCGGCGGCGCTCGTCGAGCGGTCCGCGCGGTCCGTGACGTCTTCCGCGGTCGGCCCGAGCAGCACGTTGCCGAACACCGTCGGGGCGACCACGACGCCCTTGGTCCGCTTGGTGGGCACCGGCAAGATGATCGACGACAGCAGCGGCCGCGCCAGCTTGTCGTAGACGATCAGCTCACCCTTGCGCGGCCTGATCGTGAAGCCGCCGCCGCCGAACATCCGGTCCACCTCGTCGCTCGCCAGGCCCGCCGCGTTGACCGCGAACCGGCAGCGGACCGGCTCCCGGCCGGGATCAAGCGCCAGCTCGAACCCGTCATCGCCGGGCTGCGCCGACACCCCGGTGACCCGCGTCCCGAGCCGCAGGTCCACGCCCGCGCGCACCGCCTCTGTCGCGTACGCGAGCGGGACCGACCACGGGTCGATGATCCATTCGTCGGGGATCCACAGGCCGCCCGCCGCACCGGGTCCGAGGTTCGGTTCCCGCTGGTAGACCTCGGAAGCAGATACCGAACGGGTTCGTGTGTACCCGTTCTCCCCCGACTTCGCCGCGATCGCGTCCAGGCTGGCCGCCTGCTCCTGCGACCAGGCGACGAGCAGCGCCCCGGTCCGCTCGATGGCGATCCCGGCCCGCTCCGCGTACTCGCGCAGCAGGGCGGAACCCCGGGCCACCAGGCGGCTTTCCAGCGTTCCCGGCGTGGCGTCGAAGCCGGTGTGCAGGATCGCCGTGTTGGCCTTGGACGTGCCGTTGCCGACGTCGCCGTCGGCCTCGAAAAGGACGCAGCGCACCTGGTAGCCGGCCAGTTCCCTGGCGATGGCGGTGCCGACCACGCCGCCGCCGATGATCGCGACGTCCCAGCTCATGAGGACACCTCGCTGGCGCTCGGAGTCCGCATTCGCGGACGCACTGTACTTACCGATTCGCTCGCAAGCTCGCTCATGACAGCGTGGAGGTTAGCGCATGAGAGTAACGCGACAACCGTTCGGCCGCCTCATCACGGGACATGACGGGCCGCACCGTGAGCTCGACCTCAGCCGACGGTGACCCCGTCTCGCCCTGGCCGAGGCGCGCGAGCGCGGCGACGCCGAGCGCGGTCGCGTCCGGGGTCCGGCTGGCCAGGACCGGGACGCCGAGCAGGTCGGCCTGCGCCTGGAGCAGCACGCGCGACCTGGTCAGGCCGCCGTCGACGCGCAGCGCGGTCAGCGGGTCGCCGAGATCGGCCGCGACCGCGCCGGCCAGCACCGCGACCGAGGCGGCGATGCCCTCGACAACGGCGCGCGCGATGTGCCCCTTGGCCGTCGCCATGGTGAGCCCCGCGAGCTGGCCCTTGGCGTGCGGCGCCCAGTGCGGCGCGCCGAGGCCGGCCAGCGCGGGCACGAACGTGACGCCGCCGGAATCGGGCACCGTGCCCGCCACGGCGTCGAGGTCGGCGGGCGCTGGCAGCACCCCGATCTCGGTCAGCCAGCGCAGCGCCGATCCCGCCGTGTACACCTGGCCGTCGAGGCAGTACGCGGTCTTGCCAGCCAGCCGCCAGGCGACGGAGGCGGACAGCCCCGCGGTGGACCTGGGCGCCTTCTCCCCCGTGGTGACCAGCAGGAACGCACCGGTTCCGTAGGTGCACTTGGCGTCGCCCGTGCGGACGCAGCCGTGCGCGTACAGCGCGGCCTGCTGGTCCACCGCGATCCCGGCGACCGGCAGCGGGCGACCGCCGAACACCGTGGTCTCGCCGACGACCCCGGCGCAGTCCGCGACGCGCGGCAGCGTCGCCGCGTCGATGCCGAACGCGTCGCACGCCCGCTCCGACCAGCGGGCCGCGTCCAGGTCGAGCAGCATCGTGCGGGAGGCGGTAGACGCGTCGGTCACGTACTGCGCGCCGAGACGGTGCAGCAGCCAGGTGTCGGTGGTGGTGATCACGCCAAGGTCGGTGACGTTCTCGCGCAGCCACGTCATCTTCGGCGCGGCGAAATACGGGTCGAGCGGCAGGCCGGTGACTTGCCTGAGATCGTCGGCCTGGTCGCTAAGGCGTTCGCAGATGCCCACCGAGCGACGGTCCTGCCAGACGATCGCCCTGCTCAGCGGCCTGCCGCTGGCCTTGTCCCAGGCGAGGACCGTCTCGCCCTGGTTGGCGAGCGCGACGGCGTGCACGGGAACATGACCAGCGGCGCGGGCGGCGGCCAGGGCCCGCTCGCCCGCGCTCACCACGGAACTCCACAGTTCTTCCGGGTCGGCCTCCACGCCGTCGCCGCCGGCGGCCGTGGTGGTCACCGGGACTTCCGCCCGGCCGAGAATCTCGTTGCCCGGGCCAACAAGCAGGGCCTTCGTCGCCGACGTGCCCTGATCGATGGCGAGGATGTTCATTCGGCGTCGGCCCCAGGCTCCACCCGCATCGCGGCTGGCTCGGTCACCAGCTGGACGATGTAGAACACCAGGCCAAGGCCGAGCGCGCCGGCCACGTAGTACTGCGCGTCGCGGAACGCGCCGGGACCGATCAAGACGATCAGCTCGTAGGCGAGCCAGATGACGGCCCCGGCGATGACCGGCCACTCCCACCGGCCGTAAATGCCGTGCCCGCGCCTGGTGGCGATGTAGAGCAGCGTCGTCCCGGCATACAGCAGCGCGGGCATGATCGTGGAGGCGGTGAAGAGGGTGAACAGCGCGTTGGTGTTGGCGAGCAGGACGAGCACGATGATGCCGCCGAGCGTCGCGGCCAGGACGGTGGCCCAGGACGGCCCGCCTTCCGGTCGCGGCACCTGGTTGAGGAACTGGTGGCCGGGCAGCCGCCGGTCGCGGGCCATGGAGAAGATCAGCCGGCCGTTGGTCACCATGATGACCAGGCCGCAGGCGAAGATCGAGACGACGACGAAGATCAGGAAGATCTTCTGCATCACGGTGCCGAGCACGGCGCCGACGATGAAGGCCACGGGGGCCGAACTCGAGTAGGCGCCCTTGTCGGTGGCGAACGCGAGAACCAGCAGGAAGACGAACCCGACGGCGCCGGACAGCAGGACGGCGCGGACCATCGCCCTGGGGATGACCTTGTGCGGCTCGTGGGTCTCCTCGGCCAGGTTGCTCGCCGACTCGAAGCCGACGATCGTGTACGCGCCGAGCAGCGTGGCCAGCATGAACGGCCCGAGCCAGGCGTAATACCCGACGGCGGGCACCGGCCCGGTGCTCGTCAGGTTCGACCAGTGGCCAAGACCGCGGACGGCGGCGACGATGACCAGCGCGACGGTCAGGCCGACGATGCCGACGATCTCGGTGGCCACCGCGGTGTTGTTTACCCGGGTGGTGACCCGCGTCGAGGTGATGATCAGCGCGGCCTGGATAGCCAGCACGACGAGGGTCTCGAGCGCCGCGCTTGTCGGGGTGTACGTCTCGCCGATCAGCGGCTGGAACGCGACCTGGATCAGGCCGTAGTCGACGGAGACCGTGACGATGGTCAGGAAGGCGAACGAGGTCCAGCCGAACCACCAGCCCACGTGCGGGCTGGCCAGCCGCGACGCCCACTGGTAGGAGAACCCGGACAGCGGGATGCGCGACGACAGCGCGCCGTAGAGCATCGCGACGAGCGCCTGGCCGACGACGACGATCAGCCAGGTCCAGACGGACCGGGTGCCGCCGACCGTGAGGGCGAAGGCATAGGTGGTGAAGATGCCGGTGGTGATCGAGATGAACGAGAACGCCACCGCGAAGGACTCGAAATGGTGCAGCGAGCGGGTGAACTGCTGGCGGTAGCCGAATTTGCTGAGCTCAGCGTCTTCGGCAGGTGATGTGGTGACCTGATCCATGGGTATCGCGTCTCCCTCAGGGCCTCGGGGGCTAGGGGGTTAACCAGGTTGCTGCGGGGTGGTCTCCAGGACCGGTGCCCGCAGGATGTCGCAGTCCGCGGCGGCGAGCGCTTTCGCGGCCTCGGCTGCGATGTTGCTGTTATCAGCGTTGGTGACGATGGCGGTTACCTGGGCGAGCGCGCAGACCCGGTGCACGGCGACTTTGCCGAGCTTGCTCGAGTCGGCGAGCACGTAGGAGGCGCCGGCGTGCGCGATCATCACGCGCCGCGTCGCGACCTCGTGGGGGTAGTAGTCGGTAAGACCGGCCTCGGCGTGCACGCCGCCTGAGCCGAGGAACGCCTTGTCCGCGAAGACCTGCGCGAAGAAGGCGTCGGCCTGCGCGCCGTAGCAGGCCGCGTCGCCGGCCCGCACCTGGCCGCCGGACAGCAGCAGCTCGATCTCGTCCCTGGCCGATAGCTCCATGGCGACGGGTACCGAATTGGTGAGCACGCGCCCGCAGAAGTCCGCGGGCAGTGCCCTTGCGACCTCGAGGGCCGTCGTGCCGATGTCGATGATGATCGTGTCCTGCGGCTGAACCAGGCTGGCGGCGAGCGCGGCGAGCGCGCGCTTGCGTTCGTGGTGCGTGGTGCTGCGCACGGCGAACGTGCCCTCGGTGGACTGCACGGAGAGCGCGCCGCCGTAGACGAGCTCGAGCAGGCCCTGGTCTCGCAGCCCGCGCAGGTCGCGGCGGATCGTCTCGACTGACACGCCGAACATCCCGGCCAGGTCCTCTGCCGACACGGCGCTCGCCTTGCGAACCTCGGCGAGGATCGCCTGGCGTCGCTGTGTTGGCATCATGTTGACCATCTCCTGACCGCTATTGCCCGATGATGTCGCACTCTTGTGCTGAGGGTCAATAGTGCGATGGACTGCTTCCCGATGGCCACCGCGATTAGCCGGAAGTTCGACCTGCTGAGCCTTGGCACGTTTGTCGTTCTCGGCATGCCCGACGGGATGCTCGGCACGGCCTGGCCGGCGATGCGCCGCAGCTTCGGCGCACCCATTGGAGACCTCGGCCTCATCCTGCTGGTGAACACCGTCGGTTCCGTGGTCATCGCGGCCTTCGTCGGCCGGCTCATCCAGCGGGCGGGGGCGGCCGCCGTGCTGGCCGTCGCCGCCGTCTGCGGCGCGGTCGGCGGCGTCTGCTACGCGGTGGCGCCCGGGCTGTGGCTCGTGCTCTGCGTCGGCCCGCTGGTGGGCGCCGGCATGGAATGATGGACGGCGGCCTCAACACCGCCGTCGGGCTCACCGGCCGGACCCGGCTGCTCAACCTGCTGCACGGCTTCTACGGCGTGGGCACCGCGATCGGGCCGCTCGTGGTCACCGTCGCGATCATCGGCGGCTCCTGGCGGCCCGCCTATCTGGTGCTCGGCGCGCTCAACGTGCTGACCGCCGTCTGCTGGATCGCCTACCGGCGCAGTGTGCCCGCTCCGGTGGCTGCCGCCGTGGCGGCCCCCGTATCCGCGACGGGGTCCGCTGCCTTCGAGGATCCCGGCACAGCGGGCCCCGCCCGGCCGGCAAACCCGGCCGATGGCTGGAGCCAGCGGCGGGTTGTCACGGTCCTGGCGCTTGGCTTGATCGTGTTCTTCCTGTACACCGGGCTCGAGGTGGCCGCGGGCCAGTGGGAGACGAGCTTCCTGCGCGGCCAGCTGGGCCTGTCGGCATCGGCCGCGGGGCTTGCCGCCTTCGGCTACTGGGGCGCGCTGACCGCCGTACGGATCGGCCTCGCCCTTCCCGCCCGGCAGGTCCCGGCACAAACGGTGATCGGGTCCGGCCTGCTCACCGCCATCGGTTCCAGTGGCTTGATCTGGTGGCAGCCCGAACCCGCTGCGACCGTCCTGGCATTCGTCCTTCTCGGCGGGTCGCTCGCCGGCGTCTTCCCCGCCCTCATCGCCGTCACGCCGCGGCGGATCGGCGAGGAACGCGCCAAGCACGCGATCGCCTGGCAGGTCGGCGCCGCGGCCGCCGGCGGGTCCGGGATCTCCGCCGTCATCGGGCTGCTGATCGACCAGACCAGCCTGGCGGTGCTCGGTCCGGCGGTCGTCGTGCTCGCGCTGCTGCTGTTCGCCGCCAACATGGCCCTGACCAGGCTCGCGCCGATTCGGGGCGGGTCAGCTGCTGACCGGTGACCGCTCTTTCGCCTGCGGGCGGTCCCTGCGGAGCCTGGCGAGCGTGCGCAGGCCCTGCCGGGAGATGGGGTGGGGCAGGTAGACGCTGCCGATCGCGATGGCGATCGGGCCGAGCGCGGCCGGATCGGGGTAGGTGAGGTAAAGCGGCTCGTAGACCGGCTGAAACTTGTCCTTGAACTGCCGCAGCGACTGGAATCCGTAGGCCGGCTCGATGGCGTCGCCGATTACCTCAAGCGCACGCTGCAGCGCGCGTGGCTGCTCGCAGCCCTCGCCGCGGTCTAGCCCGGCGAGCGGCGCGCCGGAAAGGCTGACGAAGCGCGCCCCTTCCTCCTGGAAGGTCAGCGCCGCCGTGGTGATCAGGAACTCCATCACGCCGCGGACCGTGCCCTCGGTGTTCCTGCGCATGAGGTCGATCGTCCAGCCGACGGGGCGGCCCGCCTCGTAGACGGGCAGCCAGCTGGTGATGGCGTGCAGCTTGCGGTCCGCGTCGACCGCGACCAGGCAGCGGACGTTGGGGTCATCGAGCTCGTTAAGACCGCCGAGCATGAAGTTCATCTCGGGCAGGCCCTTGTCCGCCATCCATTTCCTGGAAATCTGCTGGATCTGGCCGCGGAGTTCGGCAGGCATCTCCTGATAGGCCCACCATTCGGCGGTGATGCCTTCCCTGGCCGCCTTATTCATGGCGGCCCGAATGGTCTGCCACTTTTTGCCGGCGAATTGCAGGTTCCCCAGCGGGAGCAGCGCGTCCTCGGCGATCTGCACCGACCGCCAGCCGAGCCGCTGCGTCGCAGTGCGAGTCCGCGCTGTGACGCTATAGAGGCAGGGCTGCAGGGCGCGCTCCGCGCAGAAGCCGGCGAACTCCGCGATCGCGGAGTCGATTGCGGCCGGCTCGCCGAATGGCTCGCCGATGGTCATCGCGACGCCGGCGATGGCCCGGTAGGCGATCGCGGCTCGTCCGTCCGTGCTGAACCAGTAGGCGTTTCCCGGCCAGGTCGACATGTAGGAAAGCGTCGAGCCGCCGCGGCTGAGTATTTCCCGCGCCCTGGCCGCAGCGTTCGCGTCCCGGTTGGTGCGGGTGTGCACGAAGAACGCGGTAAGCGCGCCGAGAACCACCATCCAGAACGACAGGAAGACCCAGACGTACAGCAGCCGCACGGCCAGGCCCGCCGGCAGGAAGCGATTGCTGAACAACATGCTGCCAAAGAACCGGACCGGCAGGTCCGGCGCCCGGCCGCCCACTTCGGGATGGGCGCCCAGGTGGCCCCGCAGCAGGTAGCCGAGCAGCAGGAACGCGCCAAGGCAGACGCCAAGCGCGGCGGCCAGGGTGGCCGTCAGCTTCCTGACCGCCTCGCCGTCTGAGGTCTGGTCGAAGCGGCGGCAGGTGACAAGCAGCACTGCCAGCGTGACGAGCGACAGGACCGTCGCCTCTCTGGCCGGCAGAATCGTCCGTGTCCAGATGTCTGGCCTGGCCATGCGCGCGGTTGGTCCGGACTCGACCGCATAGACGACCCAGACGCTGGCGGCGAGCACGATCAGGTTGATGACCACCGCGAGCCACCAGGCGAGGCGCCGCCCGCGGTGCAGCCCGTAGGCGCACAGTAGCAGCAGCAGCGCGGGGCCGGCCTGCACCGGCACGCCCCCCTGGGCGGTGAACAGCAGGGAAGACAGGGTCATCGGGCCGTGCGCGCTGGCGGCAAGCGCGGCCATGATGCCGCCGAGCGCGGGCACCGCGACGAGCACGCCCACCAGCACCCGCACCTCGTGCTTGGGCCCGCGCGGTACCGCCCATGGCCAGGCACGGTCGTACGTCAGCGCCATGACGACGAGGCCGACTGCCGCGCCGCAGGCCAGCCCGAGCTGCTCCAGGTGCCCGATGTACATCACGCTGATCGCGATCGCGGCGCTCAGCAGCAGGCGCAGCCGCCCGCGCCACAACGGGGTAAGCGTGCAGCTCAGGGCGAAACCGACGCCGAGCATGCCGGGCAGCACGCCGACGGCCGTCTCCCCGGCCAGGGTGCCTGGCCACGCCTCGTGTGCCCGTTCGGCCAGCTTGATGAGGCCGGCGGCCAGCAGCAGCCCGGCCGTCTGGCTGACAAGCAGCGTGGTAAACGTGCGGGTAATCCCCATCCGGTGCTCGGCCGGCGCGAGGATCAGCAGGCCAAGCACCGTAATGGTCAGATAGCTGTCCAGGCCGGACGCCCACAGGCCAGCGCTAAGCGGAGTCCACCAGTACCCGTGCCCGAGTGACGGCAGGCCGGCGCCGACACGGCCGGACAGCCACGGTGACGGCCCGTGTGCAATGCTGCCCGCGAGCAGCCCGGCGACCCAGACCACGGCCAGATAGCACATGGTCGCGGGCGCGCACTTGAACAGGCCGGAGACCAGGCCGCGCAGCGATAGCGGCATGACGGCAGCGCCCTGCTCCCGTTCGGCTCCAAGCTCGTCCAGACCATGCTGTACGGCGGTCATTTACGCACGCTCCGTGCTGGCCAGCCGGGCGACGTTGAACACCTGTTCGCCGCGGCGGACCCGCCAGTCACATCTACCCCAAAAAGGCATCAACGCCGCTTCCATTATCATGTCGCGCCGAGGGTACATGGTCCGCTGCTGGGGCTGCACATGGTCATGGCCATTGGCGATGCTCGGTGTCCGCCGCCGCGTCCAGTTCAGCCGGGCTGAGGCGCGGCCGGCGTGCTCAGCCGCTAACCGCGGCTGGATCTCCCCCATCGGGCCGAAGCCGTCATGCGGGGTGTCGATGTAGATGATCTGCGGCTGGGTGGCCACCAGATCGGGCGCGGTCTCGAAGAACTTCTTCACGTAGGGCTGCCTGACGTGCGCGCCGCCCGCGTCGGCATCGGTGAAGCCCTCGATGCAGATGAACTCGTTGTCGTCGGTAAGGCTCCTGGCGAACTGGAAGAAGAGGCAACCGTCCTCGGAGTTGACGTCCCTGGCGTAGGCGTCCGCCAGCGCCAGCCACTGATCCATCTTCTCCGGCCGGATCTGCATCTTGATGTTGATCAAGATCACGGGTTTCCCCTTCTGTTTGTTGACCCTCGTCCTAATCGTCGTGCGGCGCGCCGGCGAGCGTCAACCGGAACAGCCAATCGCCAGGGTCGATTGACCTACTGCTCCCGCTCGTCGCGGTCGGTCTAGGTGCAGACGCACGCCTCAGGCGGTCGCGGGAGGTCGCGTGACAGCCAGCTCCGGCGGGGTGCCGTGGTACGGCTCTACCTCGACGAGGGTCAGCTGGCCGGTGCAGCCCTGGCTGAGGGTCGACGAGGGCCGGTCGGCGGTGAGCACGTTGGGGTTGCCGTGACGGCAAAAGCCCGGGTCAGCTGGGTCCGGGTCATACCAGGCGCCGGTGGAAAGCTGGGCGACCCCCGGCCGCAGCGCGTCGTCGACGGCGAGCCCGGCCAGGCAGGCACCCCGGTCGTTGAATATCCGGACGATGTCGCCGTCGCGCAGGTCGCGGGCTGCCGCGTCGGCGGGGTGCATCCGCACCGGCTCGCGCCCGGCGATCTTGACCGACTGGCTGTGCGCGCCGACGTCCAGCTGGCTGTGCAGCCGGGACTTCGGCTAGTTGGCCACCAGTTGCAGCGGGAAGCGCTTGGCGGCCGGGGAGCGGAGCCATTCGTCCGGCTCGCGCCAGACCGGGAGGCCCGGGCAGTCCTGGTACTGAAAGCTGTCGATGGTCGCGGAGAAGATCTCGATCTTGCCGGACGGCGTGCTGAGCGGGTGAGCGTCGGGGTCGGCGCGGAAGTCGGCGAACGCCACCTGCGGCTCGCTGGCCACCGGCAGTTCGAGGCCCTCTCCTGCCCAGAACTCGTCGAAGCCCGGTACCGCGTGTCCCCGCTCGGCCAGGTTGCCCCGCCACTCGTCGTACAGGTGCCGCAGCCACTCCATCGCGGTGCGGCCCTCGGTGAAGTCCTTGCCCGTGCCGAGCCGATCCGACAGGCCCGCGAAGATGGCGTAGTCGTCCCTGGCTTCGCCGTGCGGCCGGGTGAGCGCGGGCATCGGGAAGAACATCCTGTCGTTCTGCCCTGAGCCGTAGTCGTCACGTTCGATGGTCATGGTGACCGGCAGCACGATGTCGGCATGCCGCGCGGTCGCCGTCCAGAACGGGTCATGCACCACCACCGTCTCCGGCCGGGTGAACGCCTCGCGCAGCCGCGCGAGGTCCTGGTGGTGGTGGAAGGGGTTGCCGCCGCACCAGTACACCAGCCGGATGTCGGGGTAGGTCAGCCGCTGCCCGTTGTAGTCATAGGCCGCACCGGGATTCAGCAGCATGTCGGCGATCCGCGCGACCGGGATGAACGCGGAGACCCCGTTCCTGCCCTGCGACAGCCGCGGCACCGACAGCTGGGGCTTTGGCTCGCCGACCAGGGACGTGGATCCGTAGCCATGGCCGAAACCACCGCCAGGCAGCCCGATCTGGCCGAGCATGGCGGCGAGCACCACGCCGAGCCACAGCGGCTGCTCCCCGTGGCGGGCACGCTGCAGCGACCAGCTGACGGTCACCAGGGTGCGCGCCGCCGCCATCTCGCGGGCGAGTTCGGTGATGCGCGCCGCGGGCACACCCGTGATCGCCTCGGCCCACGCGGGGTCCTTGACGACGCCGTCCGCGGCACCGCGAAGGTAGCGGGCGAACCGCGGGTACCCGACCGTGTAACGGTCAAGGAAACCGGTGTCAGCCAGGCCGTCGGCGTCAAGCACGTGGGCGAGCGCGAGCATCAGCGCGGCGTCGGTGCCCGGCAACGGCGCGATCCATTCCGCCTGTGCCTCGGCGGGCGTGTCGTCGCGGATCGGGCTCACCGTGACGAACCGGCAGCCCCGTGCGCGGGCGGCTTTCACCCAGCCGCGAGTGTTATGCCGCGACACTCCGCCGGGCGACACCGCCGCGTTCTTCGGCGACAGCCCGCCGAAGGCGACCACCATTTCGCTGTGCTCCGCGAGCACAGACTTGGCCGTGGCCTGGCTGAGCAGCACGTCCACGTCGGCGATCACGTGCGGCAGCAGCACCGTGGAGGTGCCGAGACTGTAGCTGTTCACGTGCCGGACGTAGCCGCCGAGGACGTTCAGGAACCGGTGCACCTGGCTCTGCGCGTGGTGGAACCGTCCCGCGCTTGCCCAGCCGTACGAGCCGCCGTACACCGCCTGCGCCCCGTGATCACGGTAGACCCGGCGCAGTTCCCCGGCCAGCAGGTCAAACGCCCTGTCCCAGGACACGGGGACGAACGGCTCGTCGCCGCGCCGCGGCGCGCCCGGGCCATGGTCCAGCCAGCCCTTGCGCACGTGCGGCCGGGCGATGCGGGCCGGGTGATGCTGGGCCGAGGCGACATTGCCGATTTGCGGCATCGGCTCCGGGTCGCCGGCCCACGGCCGCACCTCGGTCAGCCGCTCCCCATCGCTAACCGCCTCGAACGTCCCCCAGTGCGTCAGATGGACAGCCATGCCGTCCATCGTAGGCTCCGGGTCGGACATTCCAGCTGGTGCTGGGACGCGCGCCGGGCGGCGGGCACTCCGGCGCGGCATGACCAGGCAGCTGGCCAGCACGAAATCCTCGTGTCAGCACCACCACGGCATGACGCCTGCATGATTGACGCGCAGACGCGCTGCCGATGAAATTCGGCTATTGAGCACGGTTCGCGTGGGCTCGCTGGAGACGGGGCAAGGTGCTGTGACGGCGTTCTGGCTGGTGATGTGGGTTGAGATGCGCGGGCGCTGGCGTGCCCTGGCGAGCCTGGCGCTGTTGCTTGGCCTGGTGGGCGGGGTAGTGCTTGGCGCGGCGGCCGGAGCGCGGCGCACGGATACCGCCTATCCCCGGCTGCGCGCGTGGGCGGACGCCTCCCAGCTGAGCGTCGTCCCCGAGGGCACCGGCCCGAGCGGGTACTACGCCGCGCTGGCGCGGCTGCCGCAGGCCGCGGCGGTCGCACCGGAGGTGCTCTACAACGCGGCCCTGCCGCCCGGGGTGCGGGCGGCAAGCCCGGTGGTGCAGGCGGTAGCCAGCCCGGACGGCAGCTACGGGACCACCGTCGACCGGGTGAAGCTGCTTGCGGGCCAGATGTTCGGCCCCCGCGAGCCGGGCGCGGCGGTGATCAACCAGCAGCTCGCCGACCTCGAGCACCTGACACCCGGCGGCACGCTGCGCCTGGGCTTCATCCCGCTCGATCCGGTCACCACCAACGAAGAGTTCTCGAAGGAGTTCATCCTGTCGTTCAAGGTGACCGGGATCGCCGTATTCGACAGCCAGGTCGTCAGCAGCGTCGCGCTCGCCAGCGCGCCGACCGCGCTGCTCAGCCCGCCGTTCGCCGCGACCGCGGCGGCCCGGTCGGCCCCGTGCTGTGCGGAGGCCGCGGTCCGCCTGCGGCCCGGCGCGGTCGAAGCCCAGTTCATCGCCGCGGCGGAGCGGCTCGCCAAGCGGTACGCGGGGACGCGGCAGCAGCAGGGCACGGGCGGCGCGGTTGACATCCTCAACGCCGCCGACCAGGTCAGCGCCACCCAGCGGGCCATCCAGCCGCAGGCGGTAGCGCTAGCGCTGTTCGCCACGCTGGCCGCGCTGATCGCGCTGGTGGTACTCAGCCAGCTGCTGAGCCGTCAGCTCACACTGGACGCGGCGCAATATCCGGCTCTCCGCGCCCTGGGCGTGACCCGCCCGGTGCTCGTGGCCGTCTCGCTGGCCAGGCTGGCCCTGGTGACCGGGGCCGGAGCGACGCTGGCGGTGGCGATTGCGATCGCCGGATCGCCGCTGATGCCGATCGGGCCGGCCCGGATGGCCGATCCGTCTCCGGGAATCTCGGTCGATCCGCTGGTGCTTGGCGCCGGCTTCGCGGCCATCGTCTTGCTGCCGCTGGCCATCCTGGCCCCGGCCGCGTGGCGGGCGGCGACCCGCGCGGCCGGGCCGGCGGGATCGTCCGCGATTAGCGGCCGCCCGTCGGCGCTAGGGGCGGCGCTGAGCCGGTGGGGGTCGGTGTCCGGCGGTCTCGGCGTGCGGATGGCGTTCGAGCCGGGGCGCGGGAGCACCGCCGTGCCGGTGCGCAGCGCGCTGGCCGCCACCATGGTCACCGTGGGCGCCGTGGCGGGAGCGCTGGTATTCGGCGCCAGCCTCGTCACACTGGTCGGCACGCCGCATGAGTACGGGCAGAACTGGGACGCCGAGCTTGACCTGGGCTTCGGGGCCGCCCCCGCGAACCTGGCCGGCCAGCTGCTGCGCCCCGATCCGGCGGTCACCGGGTTCGCGAGCGGCGACTACGGCCTGGTAAAGGTCAACGGAACGCTAGTGGGGGCCATCGGGCTTGACCCGGCGGCCGCCAGCCCAGGGGACGGCTACGTGACGATCCTGGCGGGCCGGGCGCCGGCCGGGCCGGGTGAGATCGCGCTCGGCGCCAAGACGATGGCCGCGGCGCACGTCAGGATCGGGCAGGACATTGCGGTGGTGATCAACCACGCGTCCGTCACCGGCCCGCCCGTCAAGCGAAACATGCGGGTGGTCGGCGAGGTCATCCTCCCCGCCTTCAGCCGGGGCTCCTTCAGCCCCACCGACCTTGGTACCGGCGCCCTGCTCACCGCCTCGGTGCTGTCAGAGCCAGCGCCGAACAGCCCCTGCCCGTCCGGCACCTGCTACAACTTCTTCCTGATCCGCTACCGCCCCGGCACCGACGAGGCGAGCGCGGCGGCGACGCTGACCGCGCTGGCCACGCGGGCCGGCTGCCCGCCTGGCGCCTGCGTAGTCACCTCGGACCAGCGGCCGGGCGACATCCGGGACTACGCATCCGTCAGGGACACCCCGCTGGTCCTCGGCGCCCTGCTGGTGGTCCTCGCGGTGGGCACCCTGGCGCACGTCCTGCTGACCGGGGTGCGGCGGCGGCGCCGTGACCTCGCGGTGCTCAAGACGCTCGGGCTCGGCCGCGGGCAGGTGCTGCGCCTGGTCGCGTGGCAGGCCGGCGCATTCGGCTGTGTGGCGCTGCTGGCCGGCCTGCCGCTTGGCGTGCTGGCGGGACGGCAGGCCTGGGCGGCGTTCGCCGACGCCGCGGGGATCGCGCCCGCACCGGACATCCCGATGGCGCTCATCCTGCTGACGATCCCGGTCACCTTGCTGATCGCGGTCCTCATCGCCCTCTGGCCTGGCTGGCGCGCCGCCCGCCTGCGGCCCGCAGCGGTCCTGTGGACCGAGTAGCTGGCAGCACGCGGACGGCATCGTGGATCTCGGGAACGGCCTGTGCTTCCGCGGCCTGTGATCGTGGGCCATCCGGCGGAACAAGCCGACTACGAAGGCAATTCATCCCGTTTAGCACCCATTTATCCCCCCCCCCGGAAATCCGGTCATTTCGATAATTGTGTGTCGTTTGCGGCGAATGGCGCCGCGGATGGTCCACGGTATTTGGGGGCGGCCGGCTGCCGAGGCCGGGTCTGTCGGCTTTGCTTAACCGCCGGTGGGATAAAAAGTGCAAAGCGGACGCGAATGTGGTCGCCGCTTAAGCAAAGGTGGAAAAAGTGGTCGGTCGTTAAGCAAAGAGCGTCGCCGACTTGGCAGCTAGCGGCGTTTCGGGTTGCGCCGGGGATTCGCGGGGCCGTGTTCGATGTGGAGTGGGGGCGGATACGCGACCGAGCTTACGCCGATGAGATCCAGGCGCCGGTGACGTCTTCACTCCGGACCGCGGGGCACGCAAGAACACAGAACGGAGACGCGGCGGTGGCGATCAATTTCGGCGACTCGGCGGTCGCGCGATGAGCGGCAAGGTGGTCGTGAACAGGGCGATGTCGCTTGACGGCTTCATCGCCGGTCCCGGAGACGCGATGGACTGGATCTTCGATTTCATGGTGCCTGTCCCCTCCTGGCAGGAGGAGATCGCGGCGGCCACCGGCGCCATGCTCGTCGGCCGACGGACCGACGAGGTGGGCGACAGGATGGACGCCAACAAGGAGCGGGGGGCGGCATCGAGCGACGAAAGCTACCCGTTCCATGGACCCACGTTCGTCCTCACCCATCGGCCGCCGGACCCGCCGGCCGCGGATGTCACGTACCTCAGCGGTGACATCGGGGAAGCGGTCGCCGGGCGCTGAAGGCGGCGGGCGGGAAGAACCTCGAAATCCTCGGTGCCGACGTGGCCGGTCAGTGCCTGCGGGCGGGTCGCGGTCAGGCGGGCTGCCACAGCTCGATCCGGTTGCCCTCGGGGTCGGTGACCCAGCCGAACCGGCCGACGCCCGCCATGTCCTGTGTTTCCCCGGACACGTCCGCTCCCTTGGCGCGCAGCTGCGCGAGCATCGCGTCCAGGTCGCGGACCCGGAAGTTGACCATGGTCTGCTGGGCGCGGGACCCGAAGTAGCCGGTGTCCGACTCGAACGCCGCGAAGACCGTCGGCCCGTCCGCCGGGTGCCACAGGCCGTTCTCGTCGGCATCCAGGCCCAGGCAGTCGCGGTACCACGCGCCGAGGGCGGCCGGGTCGGCGGCCCTGATGAAGTACCCGCCAATGCCAAGCACGTGTTCCATGCCGCCATCTTGCCAGGACCGGAGCGGGCCTCTCAGTGAACCCGTGATCTCCGCGCTCGGCGTACGGTGCCTGCACCGGATGGCGAGCATGTGGACCACATCGTGATGCTCGACCCGGAGGCAAACGAGTTCTGCGTCGCGTGACCGACACGACGTGTGGGAAGGAATCCGCGCTCCCGGAAAGCGCAAACCGCACTGGCGGCAACGGGCATTACCGCTATCGCGCGGATAACTGAATAAGCCACAAGCTCGCATTAGTCAATTACACCTATAGGGACGCGAGGATGGAGCCCGTCTGGCACAGTGATCTGCGTGAAGACCGCCGTGGTGCAGCACAACTCGGCACGCCAGCCTTACGGGGCGCGGGGTAGGCGCCGCAGGATCGCATTCGCCGTAGCGATCTTGTTCACTTGCGCGAGCCTGGTTCAACAGGTCCTTTATGCCGTCGGCCTGGTTCGCGAGTGGCCAGTAAGCGCATTGAGGGGATCTCCGGTTCCGCTGCTTCTCGTGGCCGCGCCGGCGTGGGCACTCACCCGCCCGTGGCCGTTACCGCCTCCGCACCTGCGGAAGGTGACGGCGGCTCTGGGAAGAGTTCCGTCCTGGCTGGCATTGGGACTGATCCTCCTGCTCACGGTCGTGCTCTGGCGTAACTTGCAGAGCGGCCTGCCTTACCTGGGCCACGACGAGGCGGTCTATGCGGCCAAGGCGCGCTCATGGCTCAACGGAACGCCGAGTGCTCAGTGGCGGCCCTACCGGCCAGTGGGCCTGCCCGCGCTGGCCTGGATCGCGCTGCATGTCCGCGACGATATCGGCGCCGTGCGCGCGGTTGGACTGATGCTCGCACTTTCCACGCTGGCCATCACGTACATGGTGGCGGCGCGGCTCACAAGTCCGTGGCGCGCCGCCGTGGCCACCCTCGTCATGCTGAGCGGATGGGGGTTTCTGCGCCGCCTGCCAGAATTCCTCGACGATATCGCCGCCGCAGGCCTGCTTGCGGCGGTCGCCTACCTGATGGTCAGGGCACGCCAGCGGCCGGGCTCATTCTCGCTGCTGGCGGCAGCCGTAGTGGCGGTGGCGGCATTCTACGTGCGCTACGGCGTCATCAGCGGTTTCATCGCGCTCGGCGGCGCCGCGCTTGCGACGTGGGGGTGGCGGGACTGGATCACATCCTGGCGTGACGTCGCGGCCGGCGGCGTCTTCATCGGCGGCCTGGGCGCGCACCTCGCCTACAGCAGCAGGACGGCAAGCTCGCCGCTAGAGGTCCTACTCTCCGCCCTTCAGGTCGCCCCCAAGGGGGGTACTTCGGCGAGGGGATCGTCTACTACGCGGCGGTCTTTCCCTTCCGACTGGCGGGCGATCTCGGCGGCGTCGTCATGACAGCAGGCCTCATGGCCGCGTTTCCCGCGGCCCGCCGCGTCTTCCGCTTGGGCGGCGCATCGCCGGCCGACCACGTGCGAGTCTTCCTGGCCGTGACCGCTGTGGCGAACGTGCTCTTGCTTGGCCTGATCGCCGACGGCGAGGAGCGTTACGTCTTCCTCTCGGTCCTGCTGCTGCTGATCCTCGGGGCTGACGCCATCGCGCGCTACGCCAGCTCTTGGTCGGCCATCGTTCTCGCCGCGTTCGCCGCGTTCGCCGTGCTGGCGGCCGGCGTGGACTATCGCGTCGTCATGAACGGCGATTTCGCTGTCGTGACCGCTGAGCAGACCTCACTCGTGACGGCGGCGCAGGAGATTTCCGGTCGCCATCCGTGTCTGGTCGTGACCGGCTTCCAGCCGGAGATGGGATGGTACTCGGGGTGCGCCACGACCGGCTTCCCGCAGGGCGAAACGGGACGGCTTCCCCCGGGCGAGCGCGTCTACGTGGTCCTTTTCCAGCGGGGCGGCACAGGCCAGCCCCACCTGGCTCAGCTCAAGAAGCTCACCGCTGGCCGGCACGTGACGATCAAGAACGTGCACACGAACGGTTCACTCGGCGATGCCCGGATCATCACGCTGTCATCCGGACCTGCGGGAGCTGGCCGGGATCCGGCTTACCGTCAAGCGGGTTGAGCGCGGGCGGGCCTCTCGCCGCGGGCAGCGGGCCGTTGGTCTCTGACCTGGTCCGGCCCTGTCGTGGTACCGCAGAAATGAGGGGTGCTGTCCGCGGGTGCGCCGCGGGTACCGCCAGCTAGTCCGCGGCCCCGGAAGAGGTCGTTTGGCGATTGGCTGTCAGCCGTACGCCCCTACCGCCCGGCAGGAACAGCGCGAATCCTGTTATTTGAAGGTAGCCCCGGGATCGCCGGCGCGATCACTGCTCACGCCGGACTGTGTATCGATCCCGGTCACGGGAAGGGGTGTTGGGGATGTCCAGACGTCTCACGCGCGGCTTGTATGCCGTCGCGGCGGCATCGCTTGCGATCGTAATGGCGGGTTCCGCCCGGGCTGGCGCCGCGGCCGCGGCACCGGCCGTCAGGCCGGACCAGCCTCAGCCTGGCGTCGCGCTCAGCGTGGCCCAGGACAACTCGTATTCCTACCTGACCTACACCGGCAGGAACGGTCAGGTGTATCAGGTTCGCCTGGTCGGCGTTCCGCACCGGGCCCCGGCGCCCAGGGGCGGGAAGCTGATCGGCGGTCCCGCCGCGGTGTGGGTGCCGCCGGGCACCCTGCCGATCAGCGGTCACGTGATATTCGGGCGCGGCACGGACAACAGGCTGTGGTGGCGGCACCAGGTCGGGTTCGGCTGGTCGGGGTGGGCTCCGCTTGGCGGCGTGCTCACCTCACGGCCGGCGGTGACCATGGGCGGGTCGCTGTCTCCTGACTCGCTGTCCGTCTTCGTGCGGGGCACCGACGGGGCGGTGTGGTTCCGTACCCTGCACGGGACCCCCGAGCCCGGTCAGCTGCAATGGACGCCGTGGACCAGGCTCGGCGGCAACCTGCTCCCCGGCACGGCTCCGGCGGTGACCAGCAACGCCGCAGGGCTGTTCGTCGCGGCCACAGGCACCGACCATGCCGTCTGGGTGCGGCAGCGGCTGGTCGGCACGACGTTTGGCCCCTGGCACTCCATCGGCGGCAAGACCGCGGCAGAACCGGGCATCACCAGCCCGGCACCCAAGGCGGTGACGGCGTTCATCCGCGGCACTGACAACGCGGCGTGGTTCAACGAGTTCTTCGGAAGCACGACGGGGGTGATGCCGGGCTGGAACTCGCTGCACGGCAAGCTCACCTCCGCTGTCACCGCGGTCCCCCGGCCGCTCCAATCGCGAGACACCGTGTTCGCGCTTGGCACCGACAACCTGCCGTGGGCGAGAGGCTGGCCGGCCGACCCTGCCTGGGAGCTCGTCCACATGGACTACTGAACCCCGGCGAGTTCGCCAAGCCGAGACTGGGCCTGCCACTTGACAACGGAAAACTTGATATCACAATGATATTAGTTAGCCGTTGGCCGGCTGATCCGCGAGGATCAGCCGGCCCCGCCGTCAAGGAGGCGGCCATGAGCGAGCCAGCCATCGCGGTTCACGGGCTGCGCAAGAGCTTTGACAAGAAGGAAGCCGTGGCCGGGATCGATCTGGAGATCGCGGCCGGTTCCCTCGCGGGCCTGGTCGGGCCCAACGGCGCGGGCAAGACCACGTCGCTGTCCATGATGACCGGGCTGCTGCGGCCCGACGCGGGCCGGATCGTGATCAACGGGCATGACGTGTGGGCCGACCCGGTCGCCGCCAAGGCGGTGATCGGGGTGGTAACGGCAGAGGTCAGGCTGTTCGAGCGGCTGAGCGGCGAGGAACTGCTTGAATACGCCGGCCGGCTGCGCGGCCTGCCTGCCGCTGAGGCGCGCTCGCGCGCGGCGCAGCTGCTCGACATGCTCGACTTGACCGCTGACGCGAAGCGGCTGGTCGCGGACTACTCCACCGGGATGCGCAAGAAGGCCGCGCTCGGCTGCGCGCTCATCCACAATCCGCCGGTGCTGTTCCTCGACGAACCGCTCGAGGGCGTCGATCCGATCTCCGCCGACGTGATCCGCCGGCTGCTGGCGCGCCTGGTCGGCACCGGCTCGACGGTGCTGTTCTCCAGCCACGTCATGGAGCTTGTCGAGCAGATTTGCGATCACGTATCCGTCATCGACAAGGGCAAGATCCTGGCGACCGGCACGACCGACGAGGTGCGCGGCGGCAAGACCCTGCAGCAAGCGTTCATTGACCTGGTCGGACCGAGGTCGAGGGATGAGGAGGGACTGACATGGCTCGGCTCCTCGTCGAACTGAAGGTTCGCATGCTGCGCAACGCGATGCGCTCGTCCACGCCCGCGCAGATCTCGTTCATCATCAGCACGATCGCCGCCGCGCTGGTCGCGATCGGGACCTTCTGGGTCCTGGCGCAACTGCGTTCGGTGCCCGCGTCGGTAGACCTGACCACGGTCATCTTCAGCATCTTCGCGATCGGCTGGCTACTGTGCCCGATCTTCGCCTTCGGCCTTGACGGCACGCTCGACCCGGCGACGATTGCCCTGTATCCCCTCCGCACTCGTCCGCTGGTCGTCGGGCTGCTTGCCGCGTCGGCGGTCGGGGCCTGGCCGGCGGCCAATGTGCTCGGCCTGCTCGGGGTAACCGTCGGGCTCGCGCACGGGCTCGGCATACTCGTCGCGTTCATCGCCGTGGTGCTTCAGGTGCTGTTCTGCATCGTGCTCGCCAGGTTCGTGATCACCAGCATGGCGCGGCTGCTGCGCTCGCGTCGCGGCAAGGACCTCGCCATCTTCCTGATCGTCCCGATTGGCGCCGCCCTTGAGTTCCTCTTCCAGGTGGTGCCAAGGGCGGCCGCCTCTGGCGGTCTCACCCCGGAGAGCTTCGCCGGCGTCGACAGCTGGCTGCGCTGGCTGCCGCCCGGCCTGGCCGCGCACGCGATCCAGGACGCCTCGACCGGGCAGCTGGGCAACGCCGTCGCGCGCCTCGTCCTGCTCGCGGCCGTCATCGCCGTGCTCGGCGTGCTGTGGGTGCGCTCGCTCGCCAGGGCCCTGGTCACCGCCGACACCACCACCGGGTCGTCGCGGGTGCGCAATGCCGCGCTGCCGCTTGCGCGCTACGGCCTGCGCGGCGCGGTAGCCGCCCGCTTCCTGCGGTATCAGTACCGCGAGCCCGCGTCCCTGGCCAACTGGGCCATCGCCGTCGTGGTGATGTTCATCTGCTCCGCGAGCACGATCTTCGGTCAGCAAAAGCATCCGGGGGTCATCGTCGCCAGCGCGGTCTTCGGCGCCGCGTTCGCCGGCGCGTACCGCGCCAACACCGTGGGGCAGGCGGGGCCGGCGTTCGTGCTCGAGGCCACGGCACTGAGCGGTCGCCGTGAGCTGCGCGCCTATTACTCCGGCCAGGACATCGTGTCCGCCGCGATCGCGATACCGCTGCTCATCGGTGTCTCACTCATCCTCGGCGTCCTGGTCGGCGACCTGACCGAGGGCGTCACCGCCGCCGCGGTCGGCGTGGCCGGTCTTGGCGCGTCCCTGGCAATGGGCAACATCTTCAACGTCGTGCTGGCCTATCCCATGCAGAAGCGAGCGGGCAATCCGATGCCGCAGCCGGCTCAGGGGTACTCGGGACACGCGGCAGGCATCATCTTCGGCTCTCTCGCGTGTGTCGCGGTGGCCGTCATTCCGATCATCATCCTTGGCAACCTGACCAGCGGCGTCTTGGTGGCGATCCGGCTGCCTGTGCTGTTCGGGTGCGCCGCCGCCTACGGCTTCGGCCTCGCCTGGCTCGGCGTGCGCGCCGCCGCCGTGGCGGCCGAGGGCAAGCTGCCCGAGCTATGCCAGATCGCCATGCGCACCAGCTTCTAGTGACGGGCACCAGCGAACCCGGTCAGCGAGGACGGGCGCGGAACCACTCCTCCCTGTCCAGGGGGTCGGGGCCGATCCTCGCGCGGATGGGCGGCGGTCCGGTGACTTGCGTGTGGTGGGTCACCTCGGCGGTGAAGACTCCTTCGCCGCTGGTCAGCTCGGGCAGCTGCGCCAGCAGCGGCTGGACGCTTCTGGCGGGCAGCGTGCCGGTCAGCGTCACCGCGTCGCCGACCGGGGTGGTGCCGGTGATAAGGCCGGACAGCCGGGCCACCGTTACCGTCACGGCGGGGAGCGCGCTGACGGGGACCTCCAGGCGGAACGTCTCGACCGGCTCGCAGACGACGGTTCCCGCCTGCCTGAGTGCCTCGTGGATCAGCACCGGGGCCAGGTTGCGGAAGTCGGCGCCGACGGATGACATGTTCTTGTTGAACTTCTGATGCATGTGGCTCTGCCTGGGGTAATAGCCGGTGTGCGTGAGCGTCACGCGCGCGTCGGGAATCGCCCAGGCGGACAGGCCTTGCGCCAAACCGTTCCGTACTCCCTCCCAAGTCGCGGTGAAGAAGGCGGGCGGCATGGAGCCGCGCTCTACCTCCAGGTCGCACACCAGACCCGCGCCGACCGGCGCGGGCGCAACGCGGAAGCCGAGCGTCGCCAGGTAGGGCGTGGTCTTCTCCGACACGATGGCATGCGCGGCGCCGGTTCCGGTGATCCGCTCTAGATGAACCGTGGTGGTTGGGCGGAAGGTAGCCGCCACGCCGAACTGCTCGGCGAGAAGGTCGGCGATCACCTCCTTCTGGACTTCGCCGTAGAGGCTGACGGCGATCTCGCCGTGCTCCTCATCGACGCGCAGGTTGATCAGCGGGTCGGCGGCGGCCAGCTCCCGCAGCGCCGCGAACAGCCGGCCGCGCATTGCCGGGTTGACCGGGTCGACCACGGATTCAAGCGCGGGGGCGGGGAACTGCCGGGTGACCCGGCCGGGGATGGTCTCCCCCACCCAGCTGCCGGTGCGGGCCGCGCTTATCCCGCGTATCCGCACCACGTCGCCGGCCCGCACGACCCTCTCGGAGACCCAGCCCTGAGGCGTCGACCGTTCCAGTGAGGTGATCACGTCGCGCCTGTCGCCCGCACGGTCCCTGACGCGCAGTTCGCCGCCGAACATGCGGCAGTGTGCCAGCGTGCCGTGGTCACCGTGCTCGATCTTGTAGATGACCCCCGACGGGTCACGGGTCGCCTGGCGAGCCCAGGGCAGGACGCGCGGCAGCGTCCGCAGCAGGTCGGGCACGCCCGCTCCGGTCAGCGCGGAGCCCGCCGCCACCGGTACCACCGCACCGCGGCCCACCTGGGCCCGCGCGGAGCGCAGCGCCATCGCCTCGGTGATGCCCGGCCCGTCCACGGCGGCGCGCAGCAGCCGGTCATCGCCCGCGGTGAGCACGTCGGTCACCACCGGATCCGTCAGCGAAACCGGCTTGACCGCCGCGCCGGGTGACCCCGCCGCGAGCACGCCCGTCAGGGGAAGCAGCAGCGCGCAGGAACCCGTCGCGAGGCGGCGGGTGATGTCGGCGCGGACCCGGGCGGGGTCCGCTCCCCGGCGGTCGATCTTGTTGATGAAGATCGCGCATGGCACGCCAAGGCGTCGCAGCACCCGCCAGAGGACGACGGTCTGCGGCTGCACTCCCTCCACCGCGGAGACCACGAGCACCGCCGCGTCGAGGACGGCGAGGCTGCGCTCCACCTCGGCGATGAAATCGGAGTGGCCCGGGGTGTCGATGAGATTGACCTGAACGTCGTCCACGGCGAAGGACGCCACGTTGGTACGGACGGTGATGCCGCGACGGCGCTCGATGTCCATCGAGTCGGTGCGGGTGGTTCCGGCGTCGACGCTGCCGAGTTCGCTGATGGCGCCAGCCTCGAACAGGAGACGTTCGGTCAGGCTGGTCTTGCCCGCGTCAACATGCGCCAGGATCCCGAGATTGAGAGTGTGCACGGGACGACTGCTCCAGGAGTCGGGTCGGGACGGACAGCGGTGCGGTCGCTGCACTCATCTCGGTTACCTCCCGGAGAAGATCGTCACGGACAATCAATTACCGCTCAGCCCGGCGTTCTCCCGCAACCGGTTTTTCTTGGCGCGGGTGTCCATGTCGCGAGATCCGTTCGTCGTCCGGTTAGACGAGCCGAGAAGAGCGGCTCGCAGAACGCCCACCGCACGAAGGAGCGACGATGTACTCGCTGTCGGACCAGATATACAAGTACGAGCATGGCCTTACCGCTGCCGAGCAACGGGCCGCGGACGTGCGCGCGGGTGAGACCGCAGCCGCACTGAGGGGCCTGGGGCTCCGTCTCGGGCACGCCGTCCGCCGCAGGCACGACGCGCGGCTGGCCGGCGACGCCGCGGGCAGGTCGGTACGGTACCTGTCGAGTGTTCGGTAAGGGGAGGAACAATGCGTTACATGCTGATCCACGCGGCCGACCCGGACCTAGCCGCGAACTGGGACGACGAGGCCCAGGCCGCGTTCGCCTCCTGGATTGAGGAGACGATCCGCACTCGGGTCAACCTGCAGGGCGCCCGCCTGCGGCCGACGGCGGATGCCACCACGGTCAAGATCAGGGGCGGCGAGCTCATCATCACCGACGGACCGTACGCGGAGACCAAGGAGCAGGTGGCAGGCTACGACCTGCTGGAGTGCGCCAGCCTGGACGAGGCGGTGCGGTTGGCCGGCGAGCACCCCAGCTCATGGACGGGGGCGATCGAGGTGCGCGCCCTGCCGGAGCGCGCACCGGCCGTGCCCCTGCCCAAGCCCGCAGAAGGCAAGATCCGGTACATGATGCTCGTCTGCACCGACCCGGCGGTCGACCCTCGCGAGTTCGACCGCGTCGAGCCGGTCGACCCCTGGGTCGATGAGATGGACGGCCGGGACGTTCGCCTGTATGGCAGCGAACTTGAACCGCCAGACTGCGCCCGCACCGTACGGGTGCGTGACAAGCATGCCATCGTGACGGACGGCCCGTTCGCCGAGACGAAGGAGCAGATCGCCGGCTTCGACGTGCTCGAGTGCGCCGACCTCGACGAGGCCATCGAGGTCGCGCGCAGGCACCCGATGGCCCGCCTTGGCCTGCTGGAGGTGAGGCCGTTCTGGCCGTTCGAGTAGGCCCACCCGGACCCGATGATCACGCCGTCACCGCGACAAGCGTCGTGGGGACGGTGGTGGCCGATGCCTTCCGTGAGGAGTGGGGCCGCATCACCGCGGCCCTGATCCACCAGACGGGTGACTGGGACCTGGCCGAGGAATGCGCGCAGGACGCCTTTGCCCAGGCGCTGCGGCGCTGGCCGCGCGACGGCGTGCCGAACCGTCCCGGCGCGTGGCTGATGACGGTGGCACGCAACGGGGCCATCGACCGCCTGCGGCGCAGCAGCAACTACCGTGCCAAGGTCGAGGAGTTGGCCGTGATGGCAACCAGGGACACGGGCCCTGACAACCCGGAGCCGGACCCCGGCGACGGCGGGGTTCCAGACGAGCGGCTGCGGCTCATCTTCACGTGCTGCCATCCCGCGCTGGCGATGGAGGCGCGGGTCGCCCTGACGCTGCGCACGCTGACGGGGCTGAGCACCGCCGAGATCGCGCGTGCCTTCCTGGTGCCAGAGGCCACCATGGCCAAGCGCCTCGTCCGGGCCAAGCACAAGATCGCCAACGCGCGCATCCCCTACCGGATACCGTCGGCCAGCGCCCTGCCGGAGCGGGTACCCGGCGTCCTCGCGGTGCTCTACCTGGTGTTCAACGAGGGATACGCGGCCAGTGCCGGAGACGACCTCATCCGGCGTGACCTGTGCGACCGGGCTGTCGCGCTGACCCAGGTGCTCGGGGACCTGCTGCCGGAAGAACCGGAAGCCAAGGGGCTGCTCGCGCTCATGCTGTTCCACCGCGCGCGGCAGGCCTCGCGGGTGAACGACCGCGGTGACCTGGTGACCCTGGAAGACCAGGACCGCACCGTGTGGGACCAGGCCCAGATCGGCCTCGCGCGCAGCCACCTGGCGGCGGCCCTGTCCGTCGGGCGGATCGGCCAGTACCAGATCCAGGCGGCCATCGCCGGCTGCCACGCCGCGGCCGCGACGCCGCAGGCCACCGACTGGCCAAGGATCGCGCGGCTCTACCAGCGCCTGGCAGACCTAACCGGTTCACCGGTCGTGGAACTGAACCGCGCGGTCGCGGTGGCCATGGCCGACGGCCCGGCGGCGGGCCTCGCGCTGCTGCGCGGCCTTGAGGCAGACGGCGCTCTCGCCGGCTACTACCTGCTGCCCGCGACCCGGGCCGACTTCCTGCGCCGTCTTGGCAGGAACGAGGAAGCCGCGAGCGCCTACGAGGAGGCGGCCGCCCTTGTCGCGACCGGCCCCGAGCGCCGGTTCCTGACCGCACGGCTGGCAGAGGTCAGATCGCAGCAGAGATGAACCTGTCCCCTTCAGTGTGGCACCATCAGGACGGATGGACTGCTCGAGGCAGAAGCCCCGGCTCGTTCGGAAATGAAGAGTCCTGTTACGAACGAACCGGGGCGTAGTAATGCCGCGCCGATCACGCGCTATCGGCAATAGCGTCCGCCGCGAAGGCCCGCTCCACAATCAGTAGCTGACGGGTGTCGGCGTTGAGGGTCTTGCTGTCCATCTTGATGGTGTCCAGGGGTGCTCCACTCGCCAGGTCCGCGTTGAGCTGCTGCAGGTCTAGCTGCACGACATCCAGGTTCGCCTGCACCCATTGCCCTTCGGCTGGTCCCTCGGGCGAGCCGGGAGCGGCAGTCGAAAGCGAGCCGAACAGCCCATGCGACTCGCCGAACGGGCCAGCGGTGAAGTAGACGGCGTTGGTAGCGCCCCCGGCCCCGCCGTTGCCGACCTTCAGCGCCCACAGCCCGTCGATCACGATGGGCTCTCCGTCGGGATCCCTGAGCTGGCCGAGCGACTGTCCGTTGTTCGCGTCGAACGCGTGGATGTGCCCATCCCCGAAGTTACCGACCAGCAGCACCGGATCGTTGTGGTTGGCGCAGAGGCCGGCGAAGCCGGCCGGTGCGATCGCCAGGCCCCACGGGGAGTTCAGCGGCCCGCGCGAGATCAGCCGGACCGTTCCGCCAGGCAGGCCGGGCGTGCCGTCCAGGTTGTATACGTCAACGAAGCCGCGGTGCGGGCCAGCCGCGTCGTCGTGCTTGAGTGCGTCTTGCTTGGCGTAGGTGACGTATAGCTTCCCGTCCAGAACCTGGACGTTGAATGGCGCATAGCCCTTGGGCAGATCCGGGTCGCTGAACGCGCCGGGCGGCAAGGCCGTGACCTGATCGAAGTTCGCGTCGTACACCTCGATGGTCCCGGCGCGGAAGTTGGAAGCGTAGAGCAGAGCCGTGCTGTTGGGATCCCCGGGGATGATGGGTGTGGTGCTGGTGGCGATGGCCAGCCCCTTGTAGACGGCCCCGGTCTGCTGATTCTCGTTGGGGTTGGTGAAGTTGTTCCCGGAGTTGTCCTTCGCGATGACCGCCTGAGCGCTGAAGCCGCCCGGGCCGGCGAACTTCCCGGTGGGATCGATGGCGGGGTTCCAGCCGAGTATCGTCCCGTCCTCGGTGACGAACAGGAACACGGCCGCGGCGGTCGTGCTCATCCCGTTCTTGTTCGGGCCGGTGACCTTGAAGGCTCCGTTTCCGCCGGCGAAGTTGAACACCGTTCCGGTCGGGGTTCCGCCGGTGGTGTCGACCGGGGTCGGGATGTTCACGACCAGCGGGGCAGTCGTGACCGGCGCGTTGTTCGCGCCAGGGACTTGATAAAGCGTGGACACGCCGGCGTTGTTGTCGGAGATCCAGAAGGGGCTGGTTCCGCTCTCGGAGATGCCCCAAGCGTTGACCAGGTTGGGGTCGGTCACCGCGGCGGCGCCCGGCAGGTCGGATACCAGGTTGGTCTGCAGGACGGTTCCGCCGGAACTCACCCACGCCGGCGCCGCCTGGGCGGCCACTCCCGTCAGAGTGAGGGAGCTGGCCGCGACCAGCGCGGACGCGGCGATGACTGATTTGGGTGGGCGTCCCGAGCTCGGCAATCGCAGTTTCATGCTGTGCCTCCATCTTGGTTTCCCCGATGCCGCGCCATCGCGGCCCGATAGGTCTCGCGAATACGAGTAGACACGTAGAGCGATCGATACTTTACGCCGAGTAATCGACAGCAGGATGGCTCATGGCTGAATCGCAAGCGGGATTTGAGGCGGCATGCACACTAATCCCAATAGCCTCACTGATGGTTAATTATCACTTCAGTCCCACTAGACCTGATCTTTCACAGAGGTTGGCGACCGGGCGCGGCGGGCGTGGTCGTCAGGGGAGTGCCGCGGCTGTGGTGGAGGCGCCGGGGGCGGCTAGCAGCGCGGCGACAGCGATCTCTGCTTCGGCGGGGGCCGGGAGTGCGACCGGCAGGGAGGGAATCGCGGGCAGCTCGCCGGCCGACTCATAGCGGCTTATCAGCTGTGGGTCGATGTAGGACTTGCGAGCCACCGCCGGGGTGTCGCCAAGCCAGCCCGCCACCTCGCGGATGCCGGCGGCGATGACCCGCTGGCGGCTCCTTGCTGATGGCGATGGAGCTGTGTTCGATAGCACCAGCGCCATCAGCACAGTCGCATTCCAGGTGCGGAATTCCTTGGCGGTGAAGTGGCCGCCGGCCCGGGCGGCGATGTAGTTGCTCACATCGTGCGAATGCAGGACGCGCCAGTTGTCGCCGTGCTGATAGCTGAACAGCGTGTCCAGGCCGTTGCGGCTGCGGGCCAATGCTCGCACGGTGGGTATGACCACTTCGTCGGTGATGCTGATCGTCCGGCGCTTGCCCTCCTTGGCGATGTAGTCGAACTTCATGCCGTCACGCGTCAGTGTGAGGTGCCTCTTCTCCAGCGTCGTAGCGCCGTAATGATGGTCCAGCGCGGCGTATTTTTCGCCCCCGACGCGGAACAGGCCCAGGTCGATCAGCCGGACGGCGCTGGCCGCTACGCGGTCACGATCCAGGCCAGCTCGCGCCAGGTCCTGCATGGTGGCCGCCCGCAGCACAGGCAGAGCGCTGGCGAACCGCAGCATGTGAAGAAACTTCTGAGCCTCGCGCTGCTCGCGCCACAGTTGGTGATAGCGGTACTGGGTCCGGCCCCGGCTGTCCACGCCGGTGGCTTGGATGTGCCCCAGCGGGTCCGGCGAGATCCAAACGTTCGCCCAGGCCGGCGGGATCGCCAGTGCGCCGATGCGCTGCAGCGTCAGCCGCTCAGTGACTTCTGCGCCTGACCGGTCACGGTACCGGAACCCTTCGCGGCTCCGTTCACGGGTAATTCCCGGGCCACGAGGGTCGCTGCGTATCAATCCTGGAACCGCAGCCGCCAGCGACGATTCGTCGGGGCTCATGCTCAGTGAGCGTATACGGCCCCGGCGCGCGGGCACCGCGCCTGGCCGCGCTGGTCAGGTCATCGGCATCATGGGCGGGGCGTGCAGGCCAGGGGCGAGCCAAGGGAACCAGAACACGGCCACTGCCAGGGCCAGCGCGGCGACGCCTGCCAGTCGGCCGGCCGCGGGACCCCACCTGAAGACCTTCTCGATCAGGATCACCGCAGCCAGGCCGACCATGGCCGCCACGTTCATCAGGCCCACCGCGACGAGGATCACCATCAGTCCCCAGCAGCAACCCAGGCAGAACAAGCCGTGATGCGCGCCGGCGCGCACGTCGCGGAACCTGCCTCGGTACGAGCCGTAATGCAGCAGCAGCGCGAGCGGCGAGCGGCAGTGCGCCAGGCAGCGGTCCTTCAGGCTGCTCAGCTGGTAGACGCCGCAGCCGGCGAAAAGCACCGCGGCGAGGACGCGGGCCGCACTTGGCTGGCCGCCGGCCAGCCAGCCGGCGAGCCAGGCCAGCCCGTACGCCGGCAGGCCGGCCGCCGCCCAGGCACCCAGATAGCCGGCCGTGAGCCCGGCGATCCGGAGTGTCCGGTTGCCTCGCACGGTCTTGGCGTAGAGCGAGGCCGTTGGCGTCACCGACGGCAGCATCATGGCGGCCATCATCAGCGTCCACACGGACAGGAATACGACGAGACCCAGCCCCATCGTCCCTGTCATCCCACTCATGCCGCGGGCCAGGGCGACGGTCGCGGCCCACGCCCCGGCGGCCGCGATCAGCAGCAGCGCGGCCTCACGGGTCGGCAGCCCCGGCCGTGGCCGGGTCAGCTCCGCGGAACTGGTCACCCGGACCAGGAGAACGGCGCGGAAAAACCGCTCTGCCCGTCGCGCCCCCAGTCGATACCGAACGTCGAAAGGCGCGCGGCATTCGCCGGAGCGACCGTCAGCGTCGTGTTCGACGGGTGGAAGACGTTCGTGAGCCGAACCGGGTCATGCCCCTCGATGGCCACGAAGTCGTTCACCGCCACGTCGACGGCATCGCCGATGCTGACGTGATGACCGCGGCCGTCATCGGTGTAGGCGATGCGGGCCTTCTCCACCCCGAGCATTTCCCCGATAAGCGGCCCAAGCATCGCGGGCGGCCCGCCCGCCTGCCCGGACAGGACCACGCCGAGTTGCTCGGCCTGGCTTTCGGACGCCGCGTCATCGAGGAAAACGCCCACCCGCCAGTTGCCCTCGCTCATCACCGGCGGCGTGTCCAGGAACAGGGCGAAACTAAGGCCGCTGACGTCGACCCCGTCAATTTCCCCCGATTCGACGTGATACGCCAGCAGAGCGCGGCATCGGTCGAGCGTCGCCCTTGCCGTCAGCGCCGACCAGGTACACGGGCAGACCGCATCACACGAACACGACTCGAAATACGTTCCCTCCAGTTGCCATGCCATGATGCCTCCCTCACCATGCACCCGCCCCCGTACCAGGCTCCCGCGTGCGGCGGTGAACGTCAATGCTCAGGAGCCGAGGCCGGCCTCGCGGCGGATCGTCTCGGTGTGCTCGCCGGCCTGGGGAGCATCGCCGGGCCGGGAGGAAGCCAGGCCGGGCATCTCCAGCCAGCGCCCGGGGCCGACCCAGGTGACGCCGCGATCGTCGCGGTCGATGACGGTCAGCAGGCCATGGCGAATGAGCTGCGCGTCGGCGGTTAGCTCTTGCGCCTTACGGGCGCGGACGGCGGGAATGCCTGCCGCGTGGGCGCGGGCGATCACCTCGGCCGCCGGGCGGTCCGCGAGCATCGCGGAAATTCCGGCTGCCAGCGCCTCGTCGCCGGACTGTGCCTGGCCAGCTGCCGGGGCCAGCCCCGCGGCCGCCAGCGCGGGGAGCTGTCCCGGCACGGCAGCGAGCCTGACCCAGCCGTCGGCGGCCTGGTAGAGCCGGTCGAGCGGGCCTGGCCCGGCGAAGTCCCTGCCGCCCGTCGGCTGGGCGCTGCTCCCGTCGGGCGCCGGGAACCCGGACTCGGCCGGGAGCCCGGACTCGGCCGGGAGCCCGGTCTGAGTCAGGAACTCGGACTGGAGCAGGCAGGACGCGGCGGACAGCGTGACTCCGATGTGCTGTCCGCGGCCGAGGCGGGCACGGGCCAGCAGCGCGGCACACGCGCCGAGCGTCGCGAGGCCCGCGGCGATCACGTCGTTGATGGGGACGGTCAGGAACGCGGGGCTGTCGGCCTGGTCCGGCCCGCCCTGAGCACGCATGATGCCGCTCATCGCCTGGATGACCGGGTCGAATCCCGGCCGGCGGCCGAGCGGGCCCGTCTCGCCGAAGGCGCTGATCGACACGGTGACCACCGCGGGGTTGATGGCGGCCAGCCGGTCGTGCGTGATGCCGAGGCGGCCGGCCACGCCGGCGCGGTAGTTGTCCACGACGACGTCCGCCGAGCCGACGAGACGGTCGAACACCAGCCGGTCGTCCGCACCGGACAGGTTAAGCAGCGCGCTGCGCTGGTCGCGGTTGTACACCTCGAAGCTGGAACCGCCGCGGCCGCCGTGCGCCACCCGGAACTCATCGCCGGACGGCGGCCGCTCGATCTTGATGACGTCCGCGCCGAGATCGGCAAGCAGCGTCCCGACGTACGGGCCGGCGATGATCGTGCCGAGGTCGAGCACGCGAAGGCCAGATAGCGGCGGCTGAGGGTCCGGCTCACGCCGCGCGGGCGATGGCCGGCCACCGTCGAGCTGGCCGCTGTCGCGTTGGCCGCCGTCGGGCTGGTGCCGGGCCGGCGTCCGCGCCGCGGACCACAGCGGTGGCAGCTCGGTGATGCCCGGCCAGGAAGTGGCGGCCGGCCCGCTGATGCTGACCGGCGTCAGCGACAGGTCGATGAGCGGGCCCGGCATCACGACCCGCTGGCCCGCGTCGCTGACCGCTTCCAGGCGCAGTCCGAGCGCTCTGACCTGCTCGTGGTCCAGCCACGTGCCGATCTCGTCAACCGGCGCCGCGGGACAGTCCGCCGCCTCAAGCAGTGCAAGCCACTCGGCCCGCGGCCGGGTCGCGAATACCTTCTCAAGCTCGCGGGCGACCCAGGTCAGGTTCTTCCCAAGCCGCAGGTTCCCTGGGTCTCCGCCCACGCGCGGATCGACGAATATCCATCCGGCGCCGACGGCGGTCAGCCCGCGCTCGATGAAGGCGTTGCTGAACGCCGCGAGAAACAGCCACTGGCCGTCGCCGCAGCGATAGGTCCGGTAGTTCGGCAGCGCCCCGCCCGGACCTCCCGGCCGGTGGACGTGCGGATCGTCGCGGCCCGCGGCGAAGTTGCCTGGCGAGACCAGCTGCGCGCCATGCGCCCCGCCCGCCACCGCGAGCGGGGCAAGGGCAAGGCCGCGCTGGCGCCCGGCCAGCAGCGCGACCGCGACGATCGCGGCCCAGATGCCCTGCATGTAAAGCGCGAGCGGGAACAGGGAGTCGACGGGGACGTCGTCGTATGACGACTGGTTCCACGCGTGACCGAGCCAGGCGAACAGCAGGCCCGCCGATTCCTCGCCGCCCGGCCACGGAGTCTCGTCGAGCAGGTAGGGCGGCATGGCTACCCAGAAGCACGGCTCGCCAGGCCGCCGGCCGCGATCGATGAGGCCGCGGCAGGTGATGCCTGGCCCGGTGGTGCCGACGAGCAGCACGTCCGCGCCGTCGATCAGCCGGTCGAGCGCATGCAGGTCCGCCGCACTCGACGGGTCGGCCGTGACGGCGCGCTTGCCGCGGTCCCACATCGCCGCGCCACGCCGGCGTGGGAACGGAACAGGTCCTGGCGGGTGCACCTTGACCACGTCGGCGCCGAGGTCGGCGAGCAGCATTCCGGCGACGGCGCCCGCCACGCTGCCGGTGAGGTCAAGAACGCGCACGCCGGCGAGTGCGCGCTGTTCTTCCGCTCCCGGCACGAAACCTCCGCTATGTCCCATTAGTGAACACCTACCCGCCCCGAGACCGCCGCGCAAGCCTCCTTGTGGCACTAAGGGCCGTTTTGCCGGGGTAACGTTCCGGAGAGAGCCGCGCTCGACTGCTACGCGTGTCGGCTGGGTTACCAGGCAGGAGGGCGCTGAATGCGTATCGGGCTTACCGGCGGCGGATCGACCGCGGACCGGATCGTCAGTCAGGCCAGCCGCGCCGAGGCGGACGGTTTCACCAGCATGTGGTACCCGAGCTCGGCCGGCGCCGGCGACCCGCTCGCGGCGATGACCCTGGCCGGTCGCGCCACCTCGGCCATCGAGCTTGGCACGGCGGTCCTGGTGACGTACGCCTGTCATCCGGTGCTCCAGGCCAGCCGCGCCAACGCGACCGCGTCCGCCATCGGCGCTCCCGGCCGGCTCACCCTCGGCGTCGGCCCCTCACACCGGGTCGTCATCGAGGACCGGCTCGGCCTGCCATACGACACCCCGGGGCTGCACACCGACGAGTACGTGCAGATCCTGACCGGTCTGCTGCGCGGTGAGCAGGTGAGCTTCGCGGGCAGCCAATTCCGTGTCGACGCCGGACCGCTGCCGCTGCCGGACGGGGCGGAGATCCCGGTCCTTGCCGGCGCCCTTGGACCTCGGCTGCTGAGGGTGGCCGGCGCCAATACGGCGGGGACGATCTTGTGGATGGCCAACGCCGCCGCGATCGAGACCCACGTCGCCCCGCTGATCCGCAAGGCCGCCGCCGACGCCGGCAGGCCCGCACCGCGGATCGTGGCGGGGCTGCCGGTGGCGGTGCACGACGACGTGGCCGCGGCAAGGTCGGAGGGCGCCCGGCTGTACCAGGCATACGGCCATCTGCCGAACTACCAGCGCATCCTGGCCCAGGGCGGGATCGCCGGGCCCGCCGAAGCCGTCCTCGTCGGCGACGAGGACAGCGTTGCCGCTCAGATACGGGCGCTGTTCGAGGCCGGCGCCACCGACGTCTGGGCGGCGCCCTTCCCTGTCGGCGACGACGCGGCGGCGTCCAGGGCCCGCACCCGTGCGCTGCTCGCCAGCCTGGCGCGGGAGTGAGCGTGAGGCGAAAGGACTAGACTAAGTTTAGTCTAGTTGATAGATTTGTGTCATGACCACGACCGTAAACATCCATGAGGCGAAGACGCATCTGTCCCGGCTGCTGGAGCAAGTTGCGGCCGGGGAGCGCGTGGTGATCTCCAAGGCTGGCACTCCCATCGCGGATCTCGTGCCCCACCAGGCGGCGACCGTGACGTTCGGCGGCCTCAAGGGCGAGATCACCTATACGGACGACGCGTTCGGCATCGACCCGGACATCCAGGAGATGTTCTACGGCGATGCTGCTTCTTGACAGCCAAGCCCTGCTGTGGCTGCTCGATGACAACCCACGGCTAGGGCCGCAGGCACGGCAGACCATAACTTCCGCGCAGGGCGTGCACGTGTCCGCGGTAACCATATGGGAGCTGACCATCAAGACCATGCTCGGCAAACTGACCGTCCCCGCCGACCTGAGCAAGAGGCTCACCGGGCAGGGCCTGGAGCTGCTCAGCGTTACCGCCGAGCACGCCGAGGCGATCCGCGACTTCCCCGAGCTCACCAGGCATGACCCGTTCGACCTCCTCCTCGTCGCGCAAGCGTCGCGCGCGGGACTTCGGTTGCTCACCGCCGACCACGTCTTGCTGAACCTGCAGCGCGACTTCATCCTCGACGCTTCACGCTAGCCGGACGAGCTATGCCGGGTGGGAGAAGCGGTAACGGGTGGGTGACCTGCGCGCAGGGGCACCGGCACTGGGGCCTGTACGGCGCCGCGGGCATTCTGGTTTACGTGCCGCACCCCACCGACCAGGCGCTGAGCCTGGTGCTGCTGCAGCGCCGTGCCCGGTGGGCCCATCAGGGCGGCACCTGGGCGCTGCCCGGCGGGGCGATGGACAGCGAGGAGACGCCTGCCGAGGCGGCGCTGCGCGAGGCGGACGAGGAGTGCATGCTCGACCCGAAGCTGGTCCTGCCGCGCGGCATGTACTCCGACGAGCACGGCGGCTGGGCGTACCACACGGTGCTCGCGCAGGCGGCGGAGCCGCTGCGGGTCGTCTCCGATTCCTACGAAGCCGACGAGGCGGTGTGGTTGCCCGCCGGCGAGGTCGGCCGGCTGGACCTGCATCCGGGGTTCGCGGACAGCTGGCCGCTGCTGCGCCAGGCGCTGGCGCCGGTCACTGTCTTCGTGGACGGCACCGGCAGCCCGGGAACGCGACCACCGGACGACTCGGACGCGGCCCCTGCCGATGCCGGCCGGCGGCTCTACGCGCACCTGTCCGGCCTGGCCAGCTCGGGAATCGCCGCGCCACCGGACGGGGTCCCTGGCCAGCTGCTCGCCCGCTGGTACCCGGATTACGTCCTGGTGCTTGACGAGGCGGCCGCGGCCGCGGCGGCGGAGTCAGCCGCCGACGACGAGGCACTGGCGGCCAGTGGGGCACCGCGGTACAGCTGGAACGCGCCACTCGCGGTGCGAACGGCCGAGGTCCGGATCGTCGCGGTCACTCACGGCGCGCAAGCGGGCGACGTGATCGCGGACCTGGCGGAAGTCACCCCAGGTCAACGCCTCGTGATCAGCGGCAGGCAGGCCTATCAGATTCACTAAGCAAGCGCTTAGAATGTTGAAATGACCGCCTTTGCAGGGCTGCGGCTTCGCGTCGTGGCAGCGCCGATGTTCCTCATCTCCGGCCCCGACCTCGTGGTCGCCGCCTGCAAGTCAGGGATCGTCGGGTCGTTCCCCGCGCCGAACTGCCGCACCACCGACGACCTGGACGCCTGGATGGGCAAGATCAGCGACCAGCTCGCCGGGTCGGACGCGGCGCCGTGGGCGATCAACCTCGTCACGCACAGCACCAACGCGCGCCTGGCGCAGGACCTGCGGCTGGTGGCGGAGTACCAGCCCGCCGTCGTCATCACCGCCCTCGGCTCCCCCATTCCCGCCATCGAGACCGTCAAGGCCTACGGCGGCACTGTCATCGCCGATGTGGTGAACATCAAGCTGGCGAAGAAGGCCGTCGCGGCCGGCGCCGACGGACTGGCCTGCATCTCGGCCGGCGCCGGCGGGCACACGGGCTTCATGTCGCCGTTCGCGTTCATCTCGGCCGTCCGTGACTTCTTCGAAGGCATCGTAACGATCGGCGGCGGGATCACCGACGGCGCCGGCGTGGCCGGCGCGGTCGCGGCGGGCGCCGACCTCGTCTACATGGGCACCCGCTTCCTCGCCACCGAGGAGAGCATGGCGTCGCCCGAGTACAAGCAGATGGTTGTCGACCACGGGCCCGACGACCTGATCATCACCGACGAGATCACCGGCACGCCCGCGTCCTGGCTGCGCCCGAGCCTGGTCGCGAACGGTCTCGACCCCGACAGCCTCGCCAAGCCGGCCGAGCGCGTCTACGACTCGACCACCGACGTCGCCGCGCGCTGGAAGGACCTGTGGGCGGCGGGCCAGGGCCTGCAAGCGGTCCGTTCCGTTGAGCCAGTCGCTGCCGTCGTCGGCCGGCTCGCGCAGGAGTATCACGCCGCCGCGGAACGGCTGTCCCGCCGCGTGCACGTGCAGCAGGGCTGACATCCCGAACGGTTGCGTGGTTCCCGTGCCAGGCGAAGCCACGCACCCGTTCGGTATCGGCTATTTCGATCTGCTGCGCAGCCCACCGAAAGATATTTCGGGCTTCATTGGGCTGGACCATCAGGATCTCTCGCGGTTAGCGTGAGCCCGTGGTCGCGGAATCCGCCAAGAAACCAGTGGGCCTGCGCGCAGCCCTGGCGGCGGCGCTGCTGACGGGCGGGCTGGCCGCCTGCGGTGGCGGCGCGCCGGCCAAGCCGGCGGCGATCCAGGTCAGCGAGCCCGGCGCCTTGGCGGACCAGGCCATCGACGTCCGGGTCAGCGAACTGTCCGCGGGCGAGCAGGTCACCGTCAGCGCGCAGGCGACCGACGTGAAGAAGGGCACCTGGCGGGCTTCCGCCGTCTACACCGCAGGCCAGGACGGGACCGTCGACCTGGCCAAGACCGCTCCGAAGTCGGGGTCCTACCAGGGCAAGGACGGGATGGGGCTGTTCTGGTCGATGACCCCGGTCGCGCCCGCCAGCCAGGACCAGTACTTCACGCCCCCGGCACCACAGCAACAGCCGGGCTATGCGGTCACCCTGACCGTCACCTCCTCGTCGGGGGCGAAGCTCGCGTCCCGCACCGTGACCAGGCAGTGGATGGCGAAGGGCGAGACCGTCCGGACGCTGACCCTCGCCAAGGACAAGGTCGCCGGTGAACTGTTCCTGCCGCCGGCCGGAACCCCGCGCCACGCCGGGGTGCTGGTCTTCGGCGGTGCGGAGGGCGGCATGAGCCAGGTGTACGGGGCGGCGCTGCTTGCCGCCCACGGGTACCCGGCACTGACCGTCGCCTACTTCGACTGGCCCGGGCTGCCGTCAGCGCTGGACGGGATTCCGCTTGAGTACTTCGAGACGGCCGGGAAGATCCTCGCCAGCCAGCCGCAGGTCGAGCCGGCTCACGTCCTCGCGATGGGCTACTCGCGGGGCAGCGAGGCCGCGCTCCTGCTCGCGGAGAACTTCCCTGAGCTTTTCCACGGGGCGGTCGTGTACTCGCCGTCATCGGAGGTGAACGCGGCCGGGGACAACCAAGCGCGGGCCGCGTGGATACTCGGCCCCAAGGTCGTCGACCCCGGGCCGCTCATCCTGGATCACGTCAGCGGCCCGGTCCTCGCGTTCGCGGGCGACCAGGACTCGATCTGGGGGTCCGCGTCGTCGGCGAACGCCATCGTCGCGGAGCTGGACATGGTCCACGACCCCTACCGGCACCAGGCCTTCGTCTACCAGGGCGCGGGTCACGGCGAGGGCATGCAGCCGTACCAGCCCGCCGGTGAGACGACCATCGCGAACCTCGGGGGCACCCCGGCAGGCAACGTCGCCGCCCAGCGGGACGGCTGGCCGAAGATGCTCGCCATGCTGGCGGGACTTACCGCCACGGTTTTACAGCGGGTTACGCGCCGTGGTGCGCCGTGGGTGCGGCGGAAGCGGGCGTGCCGAGCGGGTCACGGCGGGCAGGCATCCGCAGGGTGACCATGCGGTGCCAGCCGCCGAGCCGCTCGTAGTGGTAGACCGCGTCGATTCCCCTGGCGAGGATGACGCGCTTGGCCCTCGGCCAGCCCAGCGTCCGTCCCAGGTTGGCCATGACCGCCTTGCTCACGTCGCGGTAGACCGCGATCTCGGCGCGGGCGGTAGCACGCAGGGCGGACTCGATGTCGCGGCGATGGCCTGCCGCGGCGAGCCGGAGCAGTTCCTCATGGCAGTAGGCCAGGTGGTTGTCCTCGTCGGCGGAGATCACTGCCACCGCCCGGCTGACGTCGGCGTGGTCCGCCGAGTGCCGGCGCAATGACCGCATCTGCTCGGACGCCCGCTGCTCGGTCACCCGGCTGTGCGTCAGGTAGGCGATGACGTCCGCCTCGGTCAACGGCCGGGCGGCGCGCAGCTTGCTGTGCGCTAGGCCGATGCCCGTGCGCTCGAGCCGCATGGTGTAGTCGGCATCGGCGGGCACCGGCACCGGGGTGAGGCCCCGCTTCCGCAGCAGCGCGCTGAAGATGCGCCCGTGCTTGTCCTCGTCGGCCCCGTGCCTGGCGATCTTGGGCGCGAGGTCACTGAGAGACTCAGGCACCAGCGCGGCGATCCTGCCGTTCTCCCAGCCTCCCTGGGCCTCGCCGCTCGCCGCGATGGAGCAGAACAGGCGGAACGCCTCGTCGTTGCTGAAGATCTCGCCGTAAATTGCCCTCGGTGAAAGCATCCCGTGTACCCCCCGGTTGGCTGGATCCCGGTGACGCCACAGCGAAGGAGCCGGACGTCCTGCCGCGGCCCGTCTACGGTCGGCTAACCCTGCGCGTAGTTGGTGGCGCCCGCCCAGTCGAGCAGCACCACCGTCTCGTCGCCGATCACCCACGCGTCATGGCCCGGCGGCACACTGCCGACCTGGCCCGGTCCGGCATCGAACGTCGTCCCGTCGGCAAGCTGGATCCGCATCCGCCCAGAGAGCTGGTAGCCGGTATGTGCCGCCTGGCACAACTCGGTGCCGGCGATCGGCCGTACATGCTCCGACCATCGCCAGCCGGGTGAGAGCACCATCCGCCCGACGTCCCCGGCCGGCGTGTGGATTAGCTCCATTCGCCCCTTCTCGAAGGTGCGCACCTCGTCCGGCTGCGCGAAGTCCCGGTACCCGGGTTCCGGCATGCCCGCGTCCCATGCCTGTACTTCTTCCTGCCTGACGATGCGGCCCGCGTCAACATCGAGGACCGTCGAGGCGAGCACCCGAGAGCCGTCCGGGTACTCACAACGCTCCAGGAAGGAGACAGTGCCGTTTCCAGCCACGATGTGGTCCACGTGGTGGGTGATATCCCTGCCGAATACATCCGACATGAACATCCGAATCTGATCTCGGCCGTGCAGGACCTGCGGATGGCTGGGCGAGTGCCGCTGATCGACGATGGAAATCTCGGCATCGTCGGCGTACAGGCTCATCACGGCCTCGAGATCGCGGCCTTCCATCCCCTGGCGCAGCGCATCCAGGTCCAACGTGCCGCCGGCTACTGAAGACATGTTCTGGTCCCCCCGTGGTAATCGGTGCTTTTGACCTCCCATCACCGGCCTTTCCCACCTTCAAACCCCTCGCAGGCTGAGCCGGCGGTTTTACAGCCCAGCGCTCCAAGCCGAGACGAACCCTGCTGACCAGCGCAGACACTGTCCGAGGCTCGTTTCCGGGCCGCCGTCGTCCGCTATACGTCCGTGGGCGCCAGATTCCGGGGCCGTACGGGCCACGGACGGGAGCGGATGACGTCACAGACAGGCCCGGTGGGAGCGGTTACGCTGACCGTTTAGCCCGGCCCCTTGCCTCTGAGCTGCGCGGGCCAGTTCACCAGGTCGCCCGGATCCACTGGAGCACATGCTCAGCGATCCGCGCTCACGTTGAGTAAGCAATCCAGGCCGGATACTCGCGCCGGATCCGCCTATCCTAAAGGTGCTCCGAAGCCTCCTCGAGCAACACGAGCGTGTCGGGCCGGACCCCATCGGCTCTCATGGCCTCGGCCGCCTCGTCGGACTGCATGAGCCGCTGGAAGGTCTCCATGTCCGGGATTTCCACGACCAGCCCCACCCGGTTGGTCTTGGCAGGGTCGGTGAAGAGCCGGCCCGTGATGCCCAAGGGGCCGAAGATCTCTTGCCGCTTCGGTGAGCGAAGCCAGTGCTCCACGTCATCGACCTCGTGGAAAGCGAGAATCGTTGCCATTATTTCCCCGTTCGTCTGGTCCCGCCCACGGGCGGGTAGGACGGCTGTACCGGGACGGTACTGGTTTAGGCCTCGTCGCCGCAAGAGTGCCTGGTCAATGGGTGTTGCGGCCCTTGGGGCGGCCCGGCGGTGCAGAGGCTGGCTCTCGCCTCGACGGACACAGGCCGTATGGAGGGAGGCTCGCGGGCGCCGCTCTCGCCTGGGTTTGCACGCTTCACCCGCGAGAATGAAGGGACGACGATGGACCACTCGGCAACGATGAGAAGTTCTTACGACCGGATCAACGTGGGAGACATCGAAGGGTTCGGCGCCTTGCTGGCCGACGATTTCGTCGAGCACGAGGAGACGCCCGGTTTCCCGCCCACGAAGGAGGGCGTACTGAAGTTCTTCCGGATGTACCGGGCAGCATTCCCTGATCTGCGCATGGACGCCCAAGATGTGCTCGCCAGTGGTGACAAGACCGTGGCACGAGCCCCCCGGCATAGGCTCACCGAGCGTGCGCGCCCGCGACGGTTTTACAGCCCGATCGCCGCCGCGGCGTTGTCCGCGGTCTGCCAGCGGCGCAGTTCCGCGCCCGGCGCCCACGTCGAGTGGGTGCCGCTGGAGATCCGCTCGGGCAGGCGCAGCTGGCAGACGGGCCCGTCGGCGACCCGGGCCGCGTCGAAGACCAGGCAGTAGGAGGCGTCCTCGTTCATGTCGGTGGTGAGGGTGACCAGGTAGCCGTCGTCCTCGGCGGCGCTGCCGACCCGCGGGGCCATGGCGGTCTCGCTCCCGTACACGCCGTCCGCGAACGCGTAGCGCTCCTCGGTGCCGTCCTTCAGGTCGTGGCGGACCAGGCCATCGAACAGGAACCAGCCGTCCTTGCCGGTGGCGGCGTAGGCATAGCGGTAGCCCAGGCCGGCGTGGCGTCCGTTCAGCATGCCGAACTCGGTGATGGAGTCGGTGAGCTGCTGCTCCTTCACCAGGCCGGTGCTGAGGTTGAGCCGCCAGCGGTGCAGCCGCGTCTGCAGCCGGTCGAGGGCGAGGAAGCGGAAGGCGCGGTCCCACTTGTCGCTGCCGGGGACGTCGCCCGGCTCCGGGTCGCCCTGGAAGAAGCCGTCGAGGATGATCTCGTCGCCCTCTTCGTAGGCGTTGACGAAGTGCAGGGTGTAGGTGGCCTCGGCCTCGAACCAGCGGATCTGCTCGGTGCCGCCCCGGCGGGGGATGACCGCGAAGCGCGACGGCATGTCGCGGTGGAACTTGGGCGCGTGGATGTTCTTCGCGAGCAGCGCCTCGTCCCAGAACAACGGGAAGTCGTTGAGAATGGCGTAGTTCTCGGTGAACGCCATGTCGTGCGGCAGGCGCGGGCCTGGCAGCGGCACGTCCACGTAGTGCACGAGGTCGTTGTTCTCGTCGACCACGCCGTACTTCATGTACGGGGCTTCCTTGCTGTAGTTGAAGAACAGCATCTCGCCGGTTCGCTCGTCGACCTTCGGGTGCGCGGACACGCCCCAGTCGAGCGGAAAGTGCCCGTTCCAGCCCTCCTTGCCCAGGTCAGCCAGCGAGAACGGATCGAGCCTGTACAGGTCGCCGCACTGGTAGAAGCTGGTCAGGGCGACGCCGCGGTGCACCACCACGTCGGTGCTCGAGGCGTCCTTCATCCGGGTTCGCGCGCCCCAGCCGTCCCGCTCCGCGACCGTCGGCTGCTCGGAGATGCCCGCCCACAGCACCCCGCCCGCTTCCATCTCGGCTCGCAGGCCGTCGGTGCGGACGTAACGGTTGCGGTAGAACGCACGGCCGTCACGGAACCCGACCACGTGGATCATTCCGTCGCCATCGAACGGGTGGTAGAACTTCTTGGCCGGGTGAACCGGATTCTCCGTGTTGCGCAGGTAGACGCCGTCGAGGTCTGCCGGGATCTCGCCCGCAACCACCTGAAGGTCGTCCGCGTTCCACTCGCGGACCTGCGGGCGCCAGGGCCCGGTCCGGTAGGGGTGGTCGTCGTCTTCCGGCAGGGTCGACAGGATGCGGCCGACCAGCTCGACATTCACGGTGGTTCCTCTCGTCGGTAAAACGATGGCCGGCAGGTCAGCCCGCCGTCACCACGAAGCTGACGGTGGTGGCGGTCGACCCGCCGAAGTTAAGGGTGGCGGCGGTGTCGATCCCCTCGACCTGGTATTCCCCCGCCGTGCCGCTGACCTGCTTGCTGGCGTCCAGGAGCATGCGGACACCGGAGGCGCCGACCGGGTGGCCGCCACCGATCAGGCCGCCGCTCGGGTTGATCGGCAGCCGTCCGCCGATCTCGATCTCGCCGTCCTCGACCGCCTTCCACGACTCGCCCGGCCCGGTCAGGCCGATGTGGTCGATGGCCAGGTACTCGCTCGGGGTGAAGCAGTCGTGCGTCTCAAGTGCGCCGATGTCGTCGAGGGTGACCCGCGCGCGGTCGAACGCCTCGTGCACCGCCTGCCGCAGGTGCGGCATCACGTACGGCTGGCCGGCGGAGCGCTCGAGCTTCTGCCCGATCCCGATGCCGACCGTCTTGTGGCCCCAGCCCGCGATCCGCGCGATCGGCCTGGCCGACGGGTTACGGGCAAGGAACTCAGCGGAGACAAGCACGACGCCCGCGCCGCCGTCGGTGACCTGACTGCAGTCGAACCGCCTGATCCGGCCCTCAACGGGAGGATTCGCCGCCGGATCGCCGCCGGGCCCGAGCTCGGGCACGGTCCAGCCGCGGGTCTGCGCGTTCGGGTTACGCCTGGCGTTGCCGAGGTTGACCTCGGCGATCCTGGTCAGGTGAGCCTGGTCGACGCCGTAGCGATGGTCGTATTCATCAAGGATCTTGTCGAACATGTAGGGCCACATAAAGGTCGCGTCCTGGCCCTCGTGGCCGATCAACGCGGCCGCGCCGAGGTGCCTGGCGGCCTGATCGCCGCTGACCGTCTTCTCCAGCTCGAGGCCGAGGACGAGGGCGGCGTCGTAGTTGCCCGCGCGCAGGTCGGCCATGGCCGCGAGCGCGGCGATGCTGCCGGAGGCACAGGCGGCCTCGTGCCTGGCGGCGGGCACGCCCCACAGGCCGGGGTGGACGGTGGCCGGCATCGCGCCGAGGTGTCCCTGGCCGGCGAACAGCTGGCCGAAGGCGTTGCCGACGTGGATCACGCCGATCTGCCCGGCGTCGACAGACGCGGCCGCGAGAGTTCCCTGCACCACCTCCGCAGCCAGGTCGGCGAAGTCCTTGCCCTCGCGATGCAGGTTCCTGGCGAAGTCCGACTGGTAGCCGCCGAGCACCCAGACGTCCGGCTGAGCCATCCGACCCAACTCCCTTCCACGCTCGCGCAGTGCCTATCACACAGTGCCTATTACCCAGGGCATGCAAGACGCTTGCCACCGCGGCAAAACTACACTACAACTAACAGAGATTCTAGGGAAGGGCAGAGTGCATGGGCGCATGGGGCGAGCAGGTCGCCATCGTTACCGGCGGCGGCAAGGGTCTTGGCCGCGCCTTCGCCCTTGACCTCGCGCGGCGCGGCGTCCGCGTCCTCGTCAACAACCGCAACCGCGAGGTCGACGCCGACGGGCGCGGCCCGGCCGACCACGTGGTCACGGAGATCGTGGCCGCGGGCGGCGTGGCGGTGGCGCATCACGGCGCGGTCGAGGACCCCGCCTCGGCGGACGGCATGGTAGAACTCGCGCTCGGCGCGTGGGGCCGTCTGGACATCCTCATCACCAGCGCGGGGATCAGCAGGCCGCAGATGTTCCACAAGGCGACGCTGGACAACTTCCGTCAGGTGCTCGACGTGAACGTGCTCGGCACGGTGCTTGTCGCCTCCGCCGCCGCGCGGGTGATGCGCGGGGCAGGCCACGGCCGCATCCTCATGGTGTCGTCGATCGCGGGCCTGTTCGGCGAGCCGACCGTGTCCGCCTACGCGGCGAGCAAGGGCGCGGTCATCGCGCTGGCCAAGACCGTCGCGGTCGAGGGCGCGGCGCGCCGCGTCTACACCAACGTGCTGCTCCCCTACGCGACCACCCAGATGACGGCGCACGGCATGGACCAGCGGTACGCCGCGCTGATGGCGGCCGACTCCGTCGCGCCGGTGGCGGCGGCCCTCGTCCACCCGCGGAGCCAGATCAACGGCGCGACCGTGGTGGCCGGGGCGAACGGCGTCAGGTACGCCGAGACGTCCGAGGGCATGACGGTCACGTTCCCCGGCGGCGACATCGAGCCGGCGGACCTGGCAAGCCTGCTCAAGACGAGCAGCGAGGGCGCCCGTAACACGTTCGCCGAGGCGCAGGACGCGTTCCAGAGCCTGGCCGCAGACCTTAAGTAAGGAGCACGATGCCTTTTCCCTGGGGTGACTTCGGCGTCAACCTCGGCGTGACCGCGGCCGCCGTGGTGGCGGTGATGGCGGCGCTGATGGCCGTCGCGATCGCGATCAAGAACCAGTCCATCATCGACATCGTCTGGGGTCCCGGGTTCGTCGTCATCGCCGCGGTCAGCTACGGCCTGTCGGCCGGCTCGGGCGGCGACGGCGGCAGGCGGCTCGTGGTGCTCGTCCTGACCGCCGTCTGGGGGCTGCGGCTCGGCGCGTACATCGGCCGCCGCAACCTGGGCCACGGCGAGGACCCCCGCTACACGTCCCTCATGCGGCACAAGCGGGGCAACCTGATCGTGTTCCTCGTCCGCAAGGTCTACGGCCTGCAGGGCATGCTGATGTGGCTGGTGTCCATCCCGGTGCAGGCGGCCATGTACGAGCACGCGCCCCTTGGCGTGCTCGGCGTCATCGGCATCGTCGTATGGGCCGTCGGCCTGGCCTTCGAGTCGGTCGGCGACTGGCAGCTGACCAGGTTCAGGGCCGACCCGGCGAACCGCGGCAAGGTCATGGACCGCGGTCTTTGGGCGTGGACCAGGCACCCGAACTACTTCGGCGACTCCTGCGTCTGGGCAGGGCTGTGGCTGCTCGCGCTCGGCAGCCCGATCGGCCTTGCCACCGTGTTCTCCCCCGTGCTGATGACCGTGCTGCTGCTCAAGTTCAGCGGCAAGGCGCTGCTCGAACGGCGGATGCTGCGCAGCAAGGGCGACGCGTACGCCGCGTACCTCAAGCAGACGAGCGGCTTCTTCCCGCTGCCGCCCCGGCGGACCCGCACGAGCTAGACAGCCAGCCGGCCCAGGTTGGCACTATGACCAGCTTAGGGCTGACGTCAGGCTGCCACACCGTCGATCAGCCCGTCCAGGACCCTGATCATCTCAGCACGCGCCTGCGCGCGGTCCGCCGCTTCCGCGACGTACAGGGCGGCCTCGTCACTTGCCCCCATGAGGATGTGCGCCAGCGGCCGGACTGGCTGCGGGCGGATGCGCCCTAGTTCAATCCCGCCTAGCAGGAGGGCCTGCGCCAGTCCGAAGACGTGCCGCTGGCACACCTCCCGCCAGTGCGCCCAGCCCACAACGGACGGCCCGTCGATGAGGGCGATCCGGTGGATCTCCGGCTCAACGCAGATGTCCAGCCATGTCCGGATGACGTACCGCATGGCCTCGACCGGATCGGTAATCCCGGCACCGGCCACCGCATCGGTGAGCCGCCGGGCGATATCGGCCTCAACCGCGTCCAGGACCGCGTCGAACAGCGCCGTCTTGTCCTCGAACTGGTGGTACAGCGCCCCGCGGGTCACCCCGGCCGCCGCGACGATCGCGTCGTTCGACACTTCCGCGAAACCCTGCACAGCGAACAGTCCGCGCGCCGCCGCCACCAGCGCGTTCCGGGTTGCGGCGGACCGATCGGCCTGCGTGCGCCGAGCTTGGGGGCGGCCCGCGGCCTGCGTGCCAGCGGAAGTCGGTGAAGGCATGATTCATTCTCCCACCATTAATAGGTCTGGACATACATACATACCGTATGTATGTTTTAGACATGAGCGCTGAGCAAGCTTCAACAGGTCTAGCCGTGGCCGACCTGCCGCAAGGAAAGGTCCGCTACCGCGCCGCCGGGCCTGCCTCAAGTTCCCGCCCGCCGGTTGTGTTCGCGCACGGACTGCTCGTCGATCTCCGGCTCTGGGAACCGGTCGCCGAGCGGCTCGCCGCCGAAGGCGTCCGCAGCTACGCCCCGTCGCTCCCCCTCGGCGCTCACCAGTCCCCGATGAACCCAGGCGCGGACCTTTCGCCCGAGGGGATCGCCGGCCTCGCCCGGGACTTCATCGCCACGCTCGGCCTCCGCAACGTCATTCTTGTCGGCAACGACACCGGCGGGGCGATCTGCCAGGTCATGCTGGGTGGCGACACCAGCCGGATCGGCGCCGCGGTCCTGACCAACTGCGACGCGCTTGGCACCTTCCCTCCCCGGGGCCTCGCGCCGCTCTTCTACGCGCTGCGCCATCCCGGGGTGATCGCATGCCTGGAGCCGGGGCTGCGGTCAGCAATGGTGCGACAGGGCCCGCTCGCCTTCGGACCGCTCAGCAGCGCTTCCCTCGACGCCGACCTGACCCGCGATTGGGTACGCCCGCTGGCCAGCAAGGCGATCCGCCGCGACCTCGCCAAGTTCGCGCGCGGCGTCCATCCGCGCGTCCTCCTTGATGCCGCCAGCCGGTTCGGCCAGTTCACCGGCCCTGTCCGGATCCTGTGGGGAGACAAGGATGCGTACTTCCACAACGACCTGGGACGGCAGCTGAGCGAGGCCTTCCCGCGGGCCAGCCTGGCCACCGTGCCAGGCGGCCGAACGTTCCTGCCGCTCGACCACCCCGATGAGGTCTCAAGCGAGGTCCTCGCGGCCGTCCGGGAGACAGTGCCAAACCATCATCACGTACCCGATGGCCACTGAGCCGGTTTCGGCGGCGTCAGGAATTGAGCGCCCCTGGCGCTCCACTCGGCATACACCGCCTCGATGTCCTTCACCCGGATATTGAGGAAGCTGCTGACCCGGTCCGGGTCGCGCGGCGCCTCCAGGGTGACCGTCGGCTTGTCGTCCGTCGGTCCTCCGCCGGTATTGATGACGATCCAGCTGTTGGCTAGTGCAACATTGACCGGATCTCCGGGAAAGGCCACCCGGCCGCCGAGTACCTCGGTGTAGAACCGGCGGGAGCGCTCGACGTCGTCCGAGACGATGAAGTGGGCCAGCAGAATTCCCTCTGGGGGCGGCGGGAGCTCGGCCATCTGGTACCTCCACTGGTTTGGTCTCACACCCCCGCCCATGACGGGAGCCGCAGCCGATACTACTTTCCGTGCCCGCTTGACTACTCGACGCCATGCCCAGAGTCATCCCTGTGCGCCGCAGGCCTGCGCCCTAACTGGGCCTCCTTGGCTGTCAGCGGCGTCCCTTTCGGATTTCCTCGGGCGTGGCCGGGCGCACGGTTTCTTCCTCGCGTGTGATGATCGGGACGCCGGTAGCGGACCAGCGATCGAGGGCGTCCTCCACCTGGGATGGCTTGGTCAAGGGCTGCAGCGGCAGGTCGTGGAACAAGTCCAAGACCGCGGTGGCGGCCTCGTCGTCGATCGTGGTCATGTGCCAGATCACCAGGTCACCCTCGCGGGTGACGGTGCTGGTCATGAAGGCGCAGCAGGCGTACTCCCGCTCGGCCAGGTCGCGCGCCCATTCCTCGACGCCCGGGTCGGCGCGCAGCAGCCAGCGTGCGCCGGTCTGGTCGCGATCGCGGCCGAGGTAGGCAGTCTCGAACAGGCGGGCGTACTCTGCCAGTCGCTCAATCCCGGTGTCGGGCGCGCTGGTCATGTCGCAGACGATCCTTCGGTTGACCTCGGATTCGGGCGTGGTCATGGCATGCCTCTCTGACTCTGGCCGGCGGCCGAAGATAACAGTTCTCTGCCGATGCCGCCACGATAAAGTCTGGAGCATGGACCAGAGTCAAGAGCGCTTGTGGAAGATCGGCCAGGTGGCCGACCGAGCGGGCGTGAGCGTGGACACCGTTCGGTACTACGAGAGGCGCGGCCTGGTGACCCCGGCGCACCGCGCCAGCTCGCGTTACCGCTATTACCGCCCGGATGCCGTTGACCGGATCCTGCTCGCCCGCAGCTTGCAGGCTCTAGGCATGACGCTCGACGAAATAGCGCAGGCACTGCAGGACCACGACAAAAACGGGGGAACCTGCGCCTCCCAGCGCTGGCGCCTGGAAGCTGTCCGGGAGCGGATCACCGCCCAACTCGCCGAGTTGACCGCTGTCCTGCACGACGTCGACGCCACCCTGGCGAACTGTGCGAGCGGGAACTGCACGCTGCTCACGACCCCATTACCTCCAGGGCCGGTGGCGGCCATCCGTCGCGGTCGTCAAAGAGGCCTTTAGGGCTTGCAGAGAAATAACCCGTAGCTTCCCAGGATCTGGCACATTGGCGTGGTATGGGCGATGCGGAGGGAACCCGGCAGGTGCTGGCGGCGAAGTTCCAGGCGGTCTTCCCGCACCTGGACGAGCGGCAGCGGCGGCTGGTGATGGGCGCCGAGGCGCGTTCGCTGGGCCACGGCGGTATCCGGCTGGTGGCACGGGCCGCCGGGGTCCGCGACGCCACGGTGTCGCTGGGCGTTGACGAGATGGATGCCGGCGCGGAGCCGCTGGGCCGGGTCCGGCGGCCGGGCGGGGGCCGCAAGCGGGCCGCCGACCTGGACCCGGGCCTGCTCCCGGCGCTGCTGGCCCTGGTAGAGCCGGACGAACGCGGCGACCCGATGTCGCCGCTGCGGTGGACGACGAAGTCCACCCGCAACCTGGCGGGCGAGCTGACCCGCCAGGGCCACCGGGTCGGCGCCGACACCGTCGGGGACCTGCTGCGGGCCGAGGGGTTCAGCCTGCAGGGCAACGCCAAGGCCCTCGAGGGCCAGCGGCACCCGGACCGGGACGCGCAGTTCCGGTATATAAACGAGCAGGTCAAGGCGCACCAGGACGCCGCCGACCCGGTGATCAGCGTGGACACCAAGAAGAAGGAACTGGTCGGCCAGTTCGCCAACGCGGGCAGGGAGTGGCGCCCCGGCGGGCAGCCAGTCCTGGTGAACAGCCACGACTTCCCCCAGGACAGCTCGGGCAAGGCCGTGCCCTACGGGATCTACGACATCGCCGGCAACTCCGGCTGGGTCAGCGTCGGCACCGACCACGACACCGCCGCGTTCGCCGTGGAGTCGGTCCGCCGCTGGTGGAACGCCGCCGGCCGGGACGAGTACCCGCAGGCCCGGCGGCTGCTGGTCACCGCCGACGCGGGCGGCTCCAACGGCTACCGCACCCGCGCCTGGAAAGCAGAGCTCGCCGCCCTGGCCGCCGAGACCGGGCTGGAGATCACCGTCTGCCACTTCCCGCCAGGGACGTCGAAGTGGAACAAGATCGAGCACCGCCTGTTCTCCCACATCACCATGAACTGGCGGGGACGGCCGCTGACCAGCCACGAGGTCATCGTGCAGGCCATCGCCGCGACCACCACCCGCACCGGGCTGCGGGTCCGCGCCGAACTGGACGACAGCACCTACGAAACCGGCGTCACGGTCAGCGGCCGGCAGATGGACGCCCTGCCCCTGACCCGCCACGACTGGCACGGCGACTGGAACTACACCCTCCGCGCCGAGCCCTACGACCAGGACGCCGGCGCCCCCGACCCGTTCGACCAGCCCAGCCCCGACCTGGCCTGGCTCTGCCACCCGGCGCTGACCGGGCTGCCGGCCGCCGAGTGGGGCGCCCTGACCGCCACGCTGATGACGCTGCACGACCAGCAGCGGGAGGCCAGCCTGGACAAGCGCCGCGGCCACCGCCCCCGCATCAAGGCAGGCCAGGGAACCGGCCGCCGCCCCGTCCTCACCCTGGCCGACCGGCTCCTGGCCACCATCCTGCACTACCGCCTGGCCCTGCCCCAGGTCGCCATCGCAGCCCTGTTCGGAGTCCGGCCCGAGACGGTCAACAAGCGTATCCGCGACATCCGCCAGCTCCTGGACCAGGCCGGACACACCATCCAGCCCGGCCCGCACCGCCTCGCCAGCCTCGACGATCTCCACCAGCTCGCAATATCGATAGGCATCACTACCCAGCCAGAGATCAAGACGGCGTGTTAATGATCTGCAAGCCCTTAGGGGCCGGAGTAGCGTCAAGAATTTGCCCGCGATCTGGTCACGGTACCTTTTCGGGAGGGAAAACTACCTATGACCACGCGCCGCGGCCAGCCGCAGCGCAAGCCAGGGCCACCGCCAGCACGACGAACGCCGGATGCCAGCGCGGCTGGCGGCCGACGGGACGGCGCAGGCTCCGGGTCAGGAGCACAACGGCGACGACGCCGGAAATATCGCCGACGAAAAGCGGCGCGAACACCGGTCCAAGGCCGACGAGCGGGCCGCAGGTAACGGTGATGCAGACGAAGCTGGCCAGCGCCAGGAGCCACAGGCCGACCTGCAGGTAGCGCAGCCAGCGGGCACGCCCGCGCAGCGCGAGTGCCACGACCGCCACGAGCGCCCCGACACCCGCGGGCGCGACAGACAGCCACACGTTCCGATTGGTGATCGAGTCCGGCTCGAAGGAAACCCCAGTGCCCAGGTTCGACGCGGTGTAGCCGAGGTTCCGCCACATGAGAAGCCCGCAGGCCATCGCGAGGAGCCCGGCGGCAATCGCCGCGACCTGCGTGCCAGTAGCCGGCTTCGCCCGGGCGGGCGGCAGCGCCTCGGTGAGCACGCCCCTAATACCCGGCCGGCATCGCGGGCGATCCCACTCAGGAAAGCGCGCAGCCTGGGCTCTTCACTGCCCGGGATCTCAATGGAGAACAACGTGTTCGTATAAGCCACGCCCGAGAAGAACCCCGCCGCCGGGTCAGCGGCCACCCCGATCCGCACCCGAACGACATCGTGCTTACGCTGCTCGAACTCCGCGGCCGCCCACGCAACCGGAATGCGGTACGACGTCGCGACGGTTCGCGCGAATTGCTCGATCACACCGCCATCGACCCGCACCAGATAATCGCCGAAAGCGTATGCAGATGTCACGTCCGGATCGTATCCGACTTTCACCGCAATTCACTGCGATCGGGGACTAGACCCGCCGGTAGCGGAGGTAGACGACCTGCGAGAAGGTCTGCGTCTCGACGAGTTCGAGGTGGAGTCTCTTCGGCAGTGGCGGGAAGTACGGTGTGCCGCCCCCCAGCACGACGGGGTTCACGAACAGCCGGTACTCGTCAATGAGGTCTTTCTCGGCAAGGGAGGCGGCGAGCCTGGCGCCACCCACGGACACGATGCCGGCGCCGGGCTGGTTCTTCAGCTCGGCGAGCTCATGAGCGACACCACTGCGCGCCAGGCGGGCATTACCTTCCACCGACGTCAGGCTGCTTGAGAACACCACTTTCTGAATGGCCTTCCAGGTGCGGGCGAATTCGAGCTCCAGTGGATCGGTGCGGGTCTGCTCAGCCGTCTCCCAGCTCAGCATGTCCTCATAGAGCCCTCTCCCTGTCAGGTGGCCGGTGACTTCCCGGGTCTGCTCGATGTGGAACCGCATCAGTTCCTCATCCGGCGCGGCCCAGTCGATGGCGCCATCCGGTCCTGCGATGTGACCGTCCAGCGACACTGACATGGAGTAGATAAGCGTAGGCATCAGGATTCCTTCCTCGGCCACCAGCGAAGGCACGGTCTGTGCCCGGAACCGACTGTAAGCTTCCTGAGACATGACCGTCTCTGCTGATCTGGCCAAAGATCAGGTCCAAACGGCCACCACGGGCTACGTGAACCTGCGGGTGAGCAGGCGCTGGACCGGTGGCAGCCTCATGTACGGCGGCGGGGAGCGACTGGTCACCGGCTGGCACTTTCACGACGTCCACGAGATCGAGTACGCCTGCCGCGGGATGGTGGAGGTCAGGACGGGGACTGGCCACTATCTGCTGCCACCGCACCAGGCGGCGTGGATCCCGGCGGGCCTGCATCATCAGACGACGCTGCATGCTGGCGCGCAGACCCTCGCGGTTCTCTTCGAGCCAGGTCTCGTTCCGGTGGCCGGCGACCGGGTTCGGATCATTGGGGTCTCCGCACTCATTCGCGAGATGATGCTCTACTCGGCGCGATGGCCGATGTCGCGTGCTGAGTCGGGGGCAGAAGCAGACTCGTTCTTTCAGGCGCTCGGCCATGTGGTCGGGCGGGCACTGGATGACGAGAGGCCGTTGCACCTGCCCGCCTCGTCCGATCCAGTTGTGACCGCGGCTGCCGACTACACACGCGCTCACCTTGAGCACGTCACGGTCGGCGACGTGACACGCGCGGTCGGGGTTTCGGAAAGAACACTGCGCCGTTGCTTCAGCACCCACTTGGGCATGTCGTGGCGAAGCTACCTGCTACGCGCCCGTGTCCTTCGCGCCATGGCCCTGCTGGCCCAGCCGGACCGTAACGTCCTCGAGGTCTCACTCGCCGTCGGTTTCGATGACGCCGGGGCGTTCGCCCGGTCCTTCGCCAGGCACTGCGGTGAGACCCCCTCCGCCTACAAGCGACGAATCGGCCGGACTCTATGACCCGCCGGGGCTGGCCTAGCCGGCCGGGGTGAACGTCGGGTAGTGGTCGCGGGCGGGGGTGGCGACCGGGCGGGTCAGCAGGCCCGGCTTGGCTGCCACCACGTACGGGATGGCGTTGATCACCTGGCCGGCCACGGCGTACTGCTCCGCGCCCATCCGGGAACGGTCGTCGGGGTGTTTGACCACCCGGACCGCAATCTCGATGCCCGGGTGCCCGGTGACCTTGACCGTCCAGAGCGGCGGGTGCGGGTCGTCCAGGTGCGCGGTCTCCGCGTACCAGTGGATGGACATGGTCAGGCGCCGCTTGCAGCCTGCGATGCCGTGCCAGCGCCAGTTGGTGTGGCTGACCGTGCCCTCGCGGATGACACCCGCGTGCAGTTCGATGTCGGCGGTGGCCGGGTGGACCACGTGCTCGGTCTCCACCCGCTCCAGGTCCATCCCCATGCGGAGGGCGACCGCCGCGAGCGTCTCGGTGTACATCCCGTTCAGGAAGACGGCGGGCCCCTGGGTGGCGTCGTTGGGGTCGAAGGCCGCCGGGGCGGCGCCGAAGCCGAGCGCACCGAACAGGTAGGCGGGGTCGCGCACCTCGGTCGCGTCGGCGGCCTCGGTGATCTCGATGTGCTCCACCGACGCGCAGACGCCGGTGGCCACGGTGGCGATCTGCTCGGCGATGAAGCCCGGGTTGAGGCCGGCCGCCATCAGGGTGGTGCCGCCGGTGTCGCAGGCGGCACGCAACCGTTCGGTACTATCTCCAGACCAGTGGGCGGGATGGCTGTAGCCGTTGATGGTGATGACGTTCTTGCCCGACTCGAGCAGCCGGATGAAGTCCGCGTCGTGGCTGCCGTAGGGGCCGATGCGCCCGGCATGCACCACCACGTCCGCGTCGAGGGCCAGGATCTCGGCCACGTCGTTGGTGGCGAGCACGCCGGTGGCGGGACGCCCCGCCAGCTCGCCTGCGTCGCGGCCCGCCTTGCGGTCGCTGTAGGTGTAGACACCGACCAGTTCGGTGCCCGGGTGGTCGATGACCGTGCGCAGCACCGCCTTGCCCATCGCCCCGGTGGCCCACTGCACGACCCGGTACGCCATCAGCCCAGCCTCTCCGCCACCATGGCCATCGAGACGCCGAGGGCCGCGGGGATGACGAGCAGCGCGTACCTGCCGCCGTGGCGGCCGAGCAGTTCGAGTGCGTTGGCGAGCAGGATGCCGCCGCTTGCGCCAAGCGGGTGCCCGACGGCGACCGCGCCGCCGTGCACGTTGACTCGTTCGGTGTCGATGCCGCTCCATGCTGTCCCGGTTGCCGTCGCGGTTCACATTACTCCAACAAACAGAGTCACTTCAATGGCAGCGCCCGCAGGGGATGCCTCCCTGGAACGCCGGGCGGCCGTATCCTGCTAAGCGTGACCACCGCAGACAGGGCCGAAGCGGACCCGACGGCCGCCCGCGGCGAGCCCGTGCCCAACGCACTGGCCCGCGGGTTCGGGCTGCTTGGCGACGAGTGGTCACTGTTCCTGCTGCGGCTCATGTTGCAGGGCCTCACCCGGTACTCCGAGTTCCGTGCCGCGCTGCCTATCTCGCACGCGGTGCTCACCGCCCGGCTGGACACGCTGGCCCGCGCACAGCTCGTCGACAAGCGGGTCTACCAGCAGCACCCGGTCCGCTCGGAGTACGTGCTTACCGAACGCGGCCGGTCGACGTGGCCGATCCTGGTCTCGATCTGGGGCTGGGAGCGCGCCCAGGTGACGCACCACGCCTATGCCACGCCGCCGCTGCACCACAAGACCTGCGGCCATGACTTCCTGCCCGTGCTCACCTGCTCGCACTGCCACGCCACGACAGGGCCGCGCGACCTCAAGTCGGCCTGGGGGCCGTCCGGCGGCTGGCGCGAGTCGGTGCCTGAGACCACCACCAGGCGGCGCTCTGACTCGCGCCGTACGGCCGTCGAGCACAGCTTCTACCCCGACACGATGGCGGTGTTCGGCAACCGCTGGTCATCGGCTCTGGTCGGGGCGGCGTTCCTTGGCGTGCGCCGGTTCACCGACTTCCAGACGCTGCTCGCGGTGCCCCCTGGCCTGCTGTCCGACCGGCTGAGCTCGCTGTGCGCGCACGGCATACTCGAGCAGGTGCAGCGGGCGCCGCGGCCCGACTGGGCCGAGTACCGGCTGACCGCGAAGGGTCTCGCCTTCTTCCCGGTGATCGCCACCGCGATCGCGTGGTCCGAGCGATGGCTTGGCTCCGAGCGCGGGCCCGCCGTCAGCATCGTCCACCGCGCCTGCGGCAGCGCCTTCCACGGGGTGCTCGCCTGCGACCAGTGCGGCGCCGTGCTCAACGGGGTCGACATCCAGATCGGTCCCGAGGACTGAAGCGGCCGATGGCCGCACCGCAGGAGACTTCCAGGGCCGAGACGACCCGGGCACGGCTGCTCGCCGCGGCCATCAGCGCCTTCGCCGAGCGCGGGTATCACGCCACCACCACCCGCGACATCGCCGCGGCGGCGGGCATGTCGCCTGCCGCGCTTTACGTGCACCACGCGTCCAAGGAGGAGCTGCTCTACGAGATCGCGCGGCGCGGCCACGAGGAGGTGCTCGCCGCGCTCAAGGCCGCCCTCGATGCGGCAGACCCGGAGCCGCCGCCGGCCGGGCAGCTGCGCGCGACCGTCTACGCCTTCGCGGAGTTCCACGTGCGCTCGCACACCTCCGCGCGGGTCATCAACTACGAGCTCGCGGCGCTGACGCGGGAGCACTACGCCGAGATCCACGCCGCGCGGCGCCAGATCGAGGGGACGTTCCGGGGGATCATCGAGCGTGGCATCGGCGACGGCAGCTTCGACCTCGCCGACGCCCGGATGCCCGCGCTGGCGATCGTCTCGCTCGGGGTGGACATCACCCGGTGGTACCACCCGGGCGGGTTCACGGCCGGCGAGATCGCGGCCGCCTACGCCGACATGGCGCTGCGCATCGTTGGCGCGAGGTAACGCCCGCGGGGCATCGGCAAGGGTGGCGTCAGCCGACCTTCCTGCCGTGTCCCTCCCACCAGGGGGCGCGCAGCTCGCGCTTGAGCACCTTGCCCGAGGGGCTGCGCGGCAGCGCGTCGGTGAACTGGACGGCGGTCGGGCACTTGTAGTGCGCGAGCCGTTCGCGGGTGAAGGCGATCAGCTCGTCCTCGCCGAGGGTCATGCCCGCCTTGGGCACCACCACCGCGAGCGGCGTCTCGCCCCACTTCTCCGACGGGATGCCGATGACGGCGGTCTCCTGCACGGCGGGGTGCGCCATGATGGCGTTCTCCACCTCGGCCGGATAGATGTTCTCACCGCCAGACATCAGCAGGTCCTTGATGCGGTCCATGATGAACACGTAGCCGTCGGCGTCCAGGTAGCCGGCGTCGCCCGTCTTGAACCAGGCGCCCGGCCAGAACGACTCCGCTGACTCCTTCGGCCGCCGCCAGTAGGCACCGGTCACCGAGGGCCCGCGGGTGCAGATCTCGCCGACCTCGTCGGCGGGGACGTCGGCGCCGGTCTCCGGGTCGACGATTTCGATCTCGATGCCAGGCACCGCGCGGCCCGCGGACCGCAGCCGGTTGCCGTTGCCCGCGACGTGGTCCGACGGCGGCAGGATGGTGGTGACGCCGATCGTCTCGGTGAGCCCGTAGCTCTGCGCGAGGTCCGCGCCGAACACCTCCTGCGCCCTGATCATCACCGTCTCCGAGATCGGCGAACCGAGCGCGCGGCGCTGCTGCCCGTCATCTAGCCGGCGCTCCGGACGGTCACGGGTAGGGCTGCTTCAGGTGCCGGTTTCAGGTGCCGGTTTCAGCTGCCGGTTTTAGGTGCCGGTCGAGGAAGTCGATGATCCCGTCGATGGCCTGCTGCTGGATCTGGTCAGGGTCGGCTGCTGCCCCGCCGGCCTGGCTGGTCGTCTGGTCGGCGGCCTGGTCTGTCGCCTGGCCGGTCGTCGGGAAGATGTAGCCGTGCAGCGGGTGGTCCCAGGACACCCACTCGGTCTCCTTCCCGCTCTCTCGCAGGAGCTCGTAACTGAGGCGGAAGATCCCCTGGAGGTGGTCGCCGTCGCGCCCCATGACCAGGATCGGCAGGCTGATCGGCGCGATGCGCTCGCGCGCGAGCGGAAGGTCGGTGCGTGCCCTCACCCGCGCCGCATCCCGCATCTGCATGTCCTCGAAGTCCCGTATCCCGGTCTGCTCGCTGACCGGCGCGACGTCGCCCATCGCGAGGCCGAGGAACTCGTGGTTGGCAGGCTCGCAGGCGACACCCGCCCGCAGGATTCCGCTGTGCCGGTACGCCAGTTTGAACAGCATCTCGCCTGCGTGGCTGACGCCCACGTGCCCAAGACGGTCCGCGTCCACCTGCGGGTGCCTGGCGACGTGACCGAGGATGGCCAGCTCGTCCTCGAACTCAAGAGGCGAGCGGCTCATGACCTCCATGCCCTGCCGCGCGTCGACTATGAGCGGGCCCCCGCGGTCGAAGCCGAGGTCGACCTCCGTGCGGTACCGCCCCCACCCGCATGCGTAGCCGACCTCGAGAAGTCGCTCCATGATGTACGGCCGGGTTCGCATCCATTGCCGCAGCCAGCCGATCCCGCCCCCGCCGTTGCCGTAGGCGAGGAAGACGAACGGGAACCGCCCCTCGTCAGCGGGCGTGCGCACCACGTACGGCACGTACAGGCCGTCGCGCGACTCCGCCAGGTAGTACGCCGCGGGGCGGTCGGAACCCGCCACTTCCTCCACGAAGACAGGCTGGCTTGGATCCCACTGCGCCTGTCCGCCTCCCGAGCTTGCTGGTGTCCCGCTGGCTGCCATGGTCGTCCTCCATCTCCCCGAGCGGTGCAGAGGCGGCGAGCGTACCAGGGACAGTCACCAGTTCCAGGGCCGGCAAGGGCTCGACGGGAGGGTGGTGCGCCCGATGTCCGCCAGGGTGGGTGGCGGGCGGCTGAAGTCGACTTGGAAAGTTCTTGAAAACTCGCGCCGTGTCTCCTTCGGAATGTCGGTTGCGTTCGCTAGACTGTTCGCACAGATAGTGATGAAGCCATGGGTGTTCGGAAGGAGGTCCGGCTGATGAGCGAGTCCGTGTCGCCGGATCCCCTTCACGGTCCCGGCCCTGGCGCCGACTCGGACTTCGATGATTGGACGGCGTGGCTTGATCGGGAGATCGCGGCGGGACGCGATCCGGTCCCGCCGCAGCGCGAGCCTTCCCCGGGGCTGAGCATCAGCCTGGGCGAGGCCACGGACGTTGACCCGGAGCTGCTTGCCGCGATGTGCGGGCCGGACGGGCTGGGCGGGCAGTCGCCCGGCCAGCAGTTCGGGCAGGACGCCGCGGCGGACGTGCTGCGGCCGGGCCCGGTGCTCGCCGCGCTTGCCGAGCAGGTGACCGGTGACCTGGGCCGCCTCGATGATGACCAGCTGACCGGGGTGCTGCGCGCCTCGCAGCGGCTGGCCAATCGGGAGGCATGGCGGCAGGCACTGGTGATCGCGGAGTTCGGCCGCCGCCGTGAGGCGCAGCTCGCCGCCGCGACCGCGCGCGGTGTGCCGGTGCACTGCCGGGCCGGGGAGTTCCCCGGTGAAGAACTGGCCGCCGAGCTGCGGATCAGCGGCTGCGAGGCGGCAGCCAGGATCGACACCGCTCGGCAGCTGACCGCCCGGCTGCCCGCCACCCTTGCCGCGCTGGCCAGCGGCCTGATCGACGCCCGCCGCGCGGCGGTGATTTCCGATTACACCGCCAGCCTCAGCGACGCCGACATCGCGGCTGCCGATGAGATGCTCGCCGCGTACGCGATCGAAAAGCGGGTCGAGCAGCTGGCCCGCAAGGCCGCCGCCTTGGAGATGCGGCTCGCCCCGCAGGCGGTCCGGGCACGCAAGGAACGCGAACGGCGGACCAGCGCCCGGGTCGAGGTGCGCCGCGAGATGTCCGGCAACGCCTCCCTGGCCGCCCGGGAGATGGACACCGCCAGCGCCCTGGCGTCCAAGGCCCACATCGACGCGATCGCGGCACGGCTGCGCACCGCCGGGATCGAGGGCACCCTCGGCGCGCTGCGGGTCCGCGTGCTGGCCGAGCTCACCCAGGGCCGCGACCCGCTCGGCCTCATCCGCGCCGGCACCCCGGCCGCCGGCAATTCGCCCGCAGGCAATACGCCCGCAGGTGATCCGTCGGCGGGTGATCCCGCCGGTCCCCCGCCCGCGTCCGGCAGCGCACAACCGCAGCGGCACTGTCCGGCGCAACGCGGCAGCCGGCCGCCCGGCTCCCGCCCAGACCCGGCCTCAAGCCCAGGCCCAGGCCCGGTCACAGACCCAGACGCAGGCCCGGTCCCGGACCGGGCTCCGGTCCAGGCGCTGGTCAACCTCATCGTCCCCATCGGCACCCACCTCGGCTGGTCGACCGCCCCCGCCCAGGCCGGCCCGCACGGCCTGCTCGACGCCGCCGAAACCCGCGACATCACCCGCGCCGCCGCCCGCCACCCCGCAACCCGCTGGTGCGTCACGATCACCGGCTCCGACGGCACCGCCGTCGCCCACGCCTGCGCCCGCGGCCAGCATTCCTGGCTCGCAAACTTCGTCGCCGACAGCAGACCCACCACGCAGCCCGGCCAGCCCGGCCAGCCGACGGAGCGCGGTCAGCCCGCGCACCCGCCTCCGGATGCCGGCGCCCGGCTAGCACTACTCTTCCGCCGGCTCAACGTCACCTTCCGCCCCATTACCGAAGGCGACTGCGACCACACGAGCGCCGAGGACCAGTATCTGCCAAGCCGTGGCCTGCGGCATCTGGTCCGCGCCCGCAACGCCACCTGCACCGCGCCCGGCTGCCTCGCCCAGGCCGTCCACTGCGACGTCGACCACACCACGCCGCACCCGGACGGCCCCACCTGCCAGTGCAACCTGGCACCGAAATGCCGGCGACACCATAGGTGCAAGCAGGCACCTGGCTGGCGGGTAGAGCAGCCGGAACCGGGCATAATGCGGTGGACACTCCCCTCCGGCCGCAGGCACACCACAACGCCGACGGAATACGGGACCTGAACATCCAAGCCGTCAGGTGACTCGCTCGCGGGCTGGATCCGGAGAGCTTCAGGACCGTGATGGAGTAGGCGGGGAGGGTCAGGCCGCGCGCGCTCGCCCGGCTGAGCGCTCTGAGCTTCGGGTGCGCGTCGCTGAACTGCAGTGCGGAGGTGACGCTCGTCGGCTTGAACCCGGCGTAGCCGATGCTGACAGGCTCGCTGTTGCGCGGGCTGTGGTTCACCAGCATGAGGTTCGTGCCGCTGGCGGTCTTGACCGCGTAGGCGGTAACCATCGCGTTCGAGCTCGTGACGCCGATCATCTTGGCGCCCCGCGAGGCGAATCGGGAAACCGCCTGCAGGCCGTAGTACGCGGGAAACGGCGTGTTCGCCGCTGGCTCGCAGACGGCGCCAGTGCCGCCGCCGGCGCAGCCGCCGCTTGCGAGGATGCCCCCGTCGCCGTACTCCGTGGAGCCGTCGGCCAGTCTGGTGCTGGTCGAGCCGGGGCCGTTGTGCAGGTCCCACCAGTCGATGTTGTCGACGCCGTTCCGCAGGAAGGTCAGGTAGGTGTCCACGGCGAACAGCGCCGACGGGACGGAGTCGAATTCGAAGTCCGAGTCGGTTTCGGTGATCATGATCTGGATGTTCGCGGCGTTGCTGCCCGCGTACTGCTTGATCTCGGCCCGCGTGTGCTTCACGATCGTCGCGATACTGCGGTACTGCGCGAGTAGGCCCGACTCGTTCTTCGAGGTCGGGTAGTAGTGCAGGATCACGAAGTCGAGCTTCGGGCCGTCTTTCTTGAGTACCGTGGTGTTCCAGTCCGCCGTGTCGCCGTACGCGGACGCCACCAGCCCGTCCGGCCAGCTGTTGTACAGGGTGAGCACCGCGCCGACCTTGATGCCCGGGTCGGCGGCCTTCATCTGGGTGATGTAGTCCGCGATATTGTCCGCGTAGGCCGTCGCGCCCTTCGGCTTCGTGTTGTACTCCCACTGGGCGCCGTAGGTCCCGTCGCCGGGGATCTCGTTGCCCAGCTCCCAGTACTTGATCCGGTACTTCTTCGTGACGTTCGCGTACTTCACCCACGCCGCCGCCTCGGCCGCCGTGCCCGAGCCGTAGTTCACCGTGATGATCGGGCTCGCGCCGACTTTCCGTGCGATGCCCATGAAGTCGTCGAACCCGTTGCTCGGATTCGCGTAGCCCCCACCGTTGACGACCATCGTGTTCGTCTGCCAGCTGTAGGCGTCGGCGATGGAGCCTCCGGGATAGCGCAGCGCGCCGATGCCCGCGCGGGCGACCGCCGTCGTGCTCGCGCTGTCGTTGAGGTGACCGTCGTAGACCGACGTGTTGAGGCCGTCCGCGATGCCAGGCACCGTGCGGAGCACGTCGGCCGCGTTGACTTTGATCGCGATGGCGTTGTTCGCGGTGGTGCTGACCGCGATGGTGTTGTTCGCCTTGGCGCCGTGGGCGAGCAGGAAGCCGCCCGCGGTCAGCGCCAGCACGGCGGGCGCGGTGGCGGCCACCACGAGGCGGCGACGGGATGTTCGGGACATGGATACTGCGGGCCTTCCGTCCAGTTGGTGATCGCGCGGGGGACGCGCACGTTCCTAGTGGCCCGGAAGGCCCGCAAAGGTTGCCGCGAAAACGCAAATCTTCGTCAGGATCTTCAGTGACGGGCGAACTGAACCCGAGTCGGCTGTTTGACATTCGGCAGCAGCGCGACGCCGTTGATGGTCAGTCGCTGGCCGTAGATGTCGGTGATCCGGATCGGTCCGCCGCATCCGCTGCCATGGGCGGAGATGAAGTAGTTGTAGCCAGTCCGCGGCAGCCGTCGCCAGCGGTTGCCGGCGCGGACCTCGAGCCGGGCCACCGGATTGCGGTGGCCGATGACCTGGATGCCGCACCACCACTGGCTGGAGCCGGTCATGTACCGGATGGAAATGGTGCGGGACATGGCGGGGCTGAGCAGCTGCCACGTGACCGTGATCCGGCCGGCCGCCGGGTTGGCGATTTTGGCGAAGGCTTGCTGGCTGAGGTCGAGTTGCCCGGGTGCGCAGGGCAGCGGGCATTCGTTGGTGATCAGCACCGTGACCGAGGCTCCATCGGCCGCCTTGACCCGTACGTAGTCCCCGCACGCCTTGGCGGTCTCATAGTCGGTGTAGTTCATCGCCGCGATCATGAGGTTAGCGGCCGGCCCGAACAGGCAGGCGCCATCGCCGTTCCCCGCGCTGTATTCGGTGGCGACCCCGTGGTAGGTGACGCCGGGAACGATCCGGCCCGCGAGCGGTGCTTTGGCGGACGCCGTCGGCGTGGTCTGCGTTGCCGTCGGCGTGGTCCGCGTCGCTGTCGGCGTGGTCCGCGTCGCCGTCGGCGTGGTCCGCATGGCGGCGGACCGGGCCGTTGCCTTGGCTGTTCCAGCGGCCAGCGCTGGCGATCCCGCCATCGCTGGCGACCCTCCTGCTGGAGTGACGACTGCGGAGGTCCGCATGACCACCGCATGCCCGGCAGAGGGCTCGAGGTGGGTGCGGGCCGCCATGGTCAGGGGGATGACGAGGCCGGCGGCGGCGAGGATCGCCGCGGTCGCCAGCACGGGCGCTGCCTTCACACTGCTTCCCTTCGGAAGATCGGGTTCGGTTAACGCCCTCAGTGGCCGCGGGAAGCCGAAAAGGTTGCCGTGCGGGACCGAGCGGGAAGGTCACAATCATGTAACGTGCGGCAACCTTTTCGCCGGCCGGCGGCCACATCGTGCGGAACACCTGAACGCCCGCAGCCGGTCATCCGGCAGCCCGGTGGACGAAAGATGCCGATTCATTGATGTATGGAATGCTAGATTTCCCGCGTGCACGACGCCGAGGGTGAGGCCGCGATAGGCCGGCCGGGCGCTGACCGCGCCGCATTCGACGTATTCTTCGCCGACCATTACCGCGAACTGGCGCGCTTCGCCTACTTGCTGACCGGTGATCACCACGCGGCCGACGACGTCACGGCCGAGGCGATGGCCGAGGCGTGGAAAAGCTGGACCCGGGTCGCCTCCACTGACTGGCCGTTGGCGTATGTGCGCCGCATCGTGGCCAACATCGCCGGCGCCCGCACCACGCGATTGGTCCGCGAGCGTCATGGCTGGTGGCTGTGGAGCGCCGGGCGGGGCGAGCAGTCCGAAGACCCAGACACGGACGCCGCGCTCGATCTGCGCAAGGCTCTGCTCCGCATGCCCGCCCGGAAACGAGCCTGCGTCGTCCTGCGCTACTACTACGGTCTCAGCGAACGGGAAACCGCTGAGACCCTCGGCATCGCCGTGGGCACCGTCAAGAGCCAAAGCTCACGCGGACTTGAAGAACTCGCAGCCCTCCTGCGGGGATCGCGTTCCGCCCCGAGCGCGGAACGCGGCGGGAACCGCCGGTCCACAGCCGAAGGAGCGACCCGATGAACCGGGCGAATAGCCACCGAGCACGCGACCCGCAACCGGACGCCGTGTGGCTGACCGCCGCGCTGCGCGAGCAGGCACACAAGCATGAGCCGGACTCTGGCCGTATCAGCGCCAGATTTGAGCACCTGATCGCCGACGAACGCCGTCTGGGCGGGCCGCGCCGTGCGGAGCCGCACCGTACGGAGCCCCGCCGGTCCGCCGGCCCCGCGCGGCTTCGGCTGATCGGCGTCCCGCTTGGTCTCCTGGTGCTGGCCTCGGCGACCGTCGCCGTGGCCGCGTCGCTTGGCCTCGGCAACACCCCGGCCGCGCATCCGTCAAGTACGGTTGCGGCATCGCAGGGCGGCCCGGGTTCCACGGCCGTGACTTCCGGACCGGGTCCGCTGTCCGCATCGAGCGCGGCGCTCCCCACCGCTACCACCCCGATCGCTACTGCCCCGCCCGCCACCACCCAGCCCGTCGCCACCCCGGTACCCAGCGCGACCGGGCCGGCCGGCCCGCTGACAGCAGCCGGGACCGTGGACCCGTACAGCTCGCAGTACTGGGCACAGGAAGACCTGACCGTCACCACGACGCACACCATCCGAGAACTCGACGTGACCGTCGCCGTCTCTGGCGGCCAGTCCGTGCGGTCCACCGGGATGTGGACGACGCTCCTCCCGCCCGAGGTCGAGACCACGGTGCGCAGCGAACCGGACGGCCTGGTCTATGAGATCACCCTCAAGCCCGGGCAGACCCTCCAGCCGACCGCGTACCGGTTCGGCTTCCAGTTCAACCGCCCAAGCGCTGGGCACGAGTTCACCCTCGATACCTACCGCGTAACCGCGGTCACCACCGACGGCGCCAGCGAGTCCGCCTCCGGAGCGTTTTGACGGCGGCCAGGCCAGAACCGTGATTCTGGCTAGATAGACCGGGTTGAATAGCCGTCATGCGTGCGATGGTGCTTGACCGCATTCGCGGACCCTTGACCGTACGGGAGGTGCCCGATCCCGTTCCGCCGGACGGCGGGGTGGTGGTGCGGGTGCTTGCGACCGGGCTGTGCCGCAGCGACTGGCATGCCTGGGCGGGGCACGACGAGATCAGCCTGCCGCACGTGCCTGGGCATGAGCTGGCTGGCGTCGTGGTGGCGACGGGGACCGGGGTGTCGCGCTGGTCGGTTGGCGACCGGATCACCGTGCCGTTCGTCGAGGGGTGCGGCCGCTGCGCGTGGTGCCGGTCGGGAAACGCGCAGGTCTGTCCCGAGCAGCAGCAGCCCGGGTTCACGCACTGGGGGTCGTTCGCGCAGTACGTGGCGCTGCACGCCGCCGACACGAACCTGGTCGCCATACCGGAGGGCGTCACGGTCGAGGCCGCGGCGTCGCTCGGCTGCCGGTTCGCCACCGCCTACCGGGCGCTGACCGGGCGCGCCGGGCTGGCCGCCGGTGAATGGCTGACGGTGATCGGCGCCGGCGGGGTCGGCCTGAGTTCAGTGATGATCGCCAAGGCGCTCGGTGCGCGCGTCGTCGCCGTCGACCGTCACCCCGGCGCCCTGGCGGCCGCGGCCGGCCTTGGCGCGGACCACGTGCTGACCGCCGACGGCGCTCGCGACATTCCGGGACTGGTCGTGGAGGTCACCGAGGGCGGCAGCCATGTCTCCGTCGACGCGGCCGGCAGCGAGCAGACCTGCGCCAACGCTATCCTCTCACTGCGCCGCCGCGGCAGGCACGTCCAAGTCGGGCTGCTGCCCGCGGCCGTCGGGCAGCCGCGCCTGCCGATGGCGCGGGTCATCGGCTGGGAACTGGACCTGCTCGGCTCGCACGGCATGGCCGCCGCCGACTATCCCGGCATGCTCGCCCTCATCGAGCGCGGCGACCTGCGGCCGCAAGACCTGATCGAGCGAATCATCGGCCTTGAGGAGGCGAGCGAACTGCTGCCCGCGTTCGACTCGGCATCGCCCGCGGGCATGACGATGATCGACCCGCACCGCCGTTGACCCGCCGCTGAGCCGCCGCTGCCCCTCGCGTTGCTGCCAGGGGGCGGCCGGGAGGGTGACCGGCTACACGCGGGTGGCGGCCGTCTCGGGGGTGGCTTCCTGGCGGCGGATGGTGGCGCGGCCGAGGATCAGCCAGCCGAGGAAGGCGACCACCAGGGCGGCGATCACGCCGAGGTTGGCGTACTCCCAGGTGCCGGTCTTGCCGCCGAGGCCGAACGGACCGAGCAGGTAGCCCTGCCAGGACAGCCAGCTCGCGTAGGTGTTGACGACCAGGCCGAAGCCGATCACGGCGCCGAGGACCAGCAGCGACACCGGCACCCACTGCACCGTGCCGTACCGGCCGGCGGAGGTGAACAGGTCGGCGTCGTCGTAAGCCTTGCGGCGCAGGGCGATGTCGGCGAGCATCACCCCGCACCAGGCGGCGAGCGGCACGCCGAGCGTGATCAGGAATCCCTCGAACGGCCCGATGAAGTTGCTTGAGAAGAACACCACGTAGATCGTGCCGACGATCATCAGCACACCGTCGAGCAGCGCGGCCGACCAGCGCGGCACGCGCAGCCCCGCGGCGAGCAGCGTCAGGCCTGAGGAGTAGATGTCGAGCACCGCGCCGCCGACGAGCCCGAGCACGGCGACGATCACGAACGGCACCAGGTACCAGGTGGGCAGGATGGTGGCGAGCGCGCCGATCGGGTCGGAGTTGATCGCGGTGGACAGCGACTGCGACGAGCCGGCGAGCAGCAGTCCGAACCCGAGCAGGAAGATCGGCGCGATCGACGCGCCGAACGTGGTCCACCACACCACGCCGGCGCCCGGCGTACGCCGCGGCAGGTAGCGCGAGTAGTCGGCGCCTGTGTTCACCCAGCCCAGGCCGAAGCCGGTGATCACCAGTACGGTCGCGCCGAGGAACGCCTGCGCGGAGCCCGAGTGCAGCCCGGACACCGTCGACCAGTGGATCTTGTCCGCGACGAGGATGAAGTAGATGACGGTCAGGATCCCGGTCACCACGGTGATGATGGTCTGCAGCCGCATGATCGTGTCGAAGCCGAGCGCCGCGCTACCGACGATCAGCACGGTGATGACGAGGAACGCGACTACCTTGGTGACGTCGCCAGAGCTCCAGCCGAGCTGGCGGAACACCGTCGCGGTGGCCAGCGTCGCCAGCACGGTGAGCACGATCTCCCAGCCGACGTTGCTGACCCAGGACACCAGCGCGGGCAGCTTGTTGCCCTGCACGCCGAACGGCGCGCGGGACAGCACGAGCGTCGGCGCGGAGCCGCGCTTGCCCGCCACCGCGACGAACCCGACGAGCAGGAAGCTCACCACGATCCCGATGAGGCCGGCCACGCACGCCTGCCAGAACGAGATGCCGAAGCCGAGCACGTAGGCGCCGTAGCTGAGGCCAAGCACCGAGATGTTGGCGGCGAACCACGGCCAGAACAGGCTGCGCGGCGACCCCTTCCGCTCGTCCTCGCTGATGATGTTGATCCCGTTGGTCTCGAGAACGAGCGGGCCCTGCTGCTGCGCCGCGGTAGTCACCCGGTGCCCCTTCCTCGCCGGTAGTGTCCAACCCTGTAGCCCGGGACATTACTGCCAACCGGGTAAACCTCGCATTAGGGAGACTGGCCCCCTTGTCCGTACCGTCGTCACTATCGTCTCAGCAGTCAGCTGACCGGGCCAGCGGCGCCCTCTACGGTCTGGCGATAGGCGACGCCCTTGGCATGCCGACGCAACTGCTCAGCCGGCGGCAGATCACCGAGCACTGGGGCCCGCTGCTCACCGGGTTCGAGCCCGCGCCCGCCTGGCACCCGATCGCGGCGGGAATGCCGGCCGGCGCCGTCACCGACGACACCGAGCAGGCCGTCCTGCTCGGCCGCCTGCTGCTCACCGGCGCCGATCCCCGCGAGCTGGCGACCGCGCTTATCGCCTGGGAGCGCGAGATGTGCGCGCGCGGGTCGCTTGACCTGCTCGGCCCCTCCACTCGCCGCGCGATCGAGGCGGTGCTCACCGGAACACCGCCAGAGGAGGCGGGGACCTCGGGCGACACCAACGGCGCGGCGATGCGGATCGCCCCGGTCGGCATCGCAACCGCGGCCGACGACTTGCCCGCGCTGGTCGCCGCCGTGCACGAGGCGAGCCTCGTCACGCACAACACGTCGGTCGCGCTGGCCGGCGCCGCGGCGGTTGCCGCCGCGGTCAGCGCCGGGGTGGGCGGCGCGGACGTCGCGGCGGCGATATCCGTCGCGATCGAGGCCGCCAGACTGGGCGCGGAACGCGGCCACTGGGTCGCGGGCGCCGACGTCGCGGCGCGCATCGAGTGGGCGGCCGGCCTGGTCGCCGGCAAGCCCGCCGAGGAGGCCGCCGCGGTCATCTACTCGCTCGTCGGCACCAGCCTGGCGACCCAGGAGTCGGTGCCCGCCGCCTTCGCCGTGCTCAGCGCCGTGCCTGGCGACCCGTGGCGGGCCTGCCTGCTCGCCGCGTCGCTCGGCGGCGACTGCGACACCATCGCCGCGATCGCCGGCGCGGTCGGGGGCGCCTGTCACGGCCTGGCCGCCTTCCCGCCGCTCGCTGCCAGCGTGATCGACGCGCAGGGCCTCGGACTGCGCGGCCTGGCTGACTCACTCCTGGCGCTGCGCGCATGACTATCCCGAACGGTGGAGTGCCCCGCCCGTCCCCGCCGCCGCGCCGTCTCGCGTTCCCGGACGGTGGCGTGCCTCGCCCGTCCCGCCCGCGCCGCCTCGTGTTCGCCGGCGAGGCGATCGTCGACGTCGTCCTGCGCGTGCCCGCGCTGCCGCCGCGCGGCGGCGACATGCTCGCGACATCATCCGAGGTCACGGCGGGCGGCGGATTCAACGTGATGTCGGCGGCCGCGCGGCACGGCCTGCTCGTGCTGTACGCCGGCGGGCACGGCACCGGCCCGTGGGGCGACGTCATCCGATCGGCGCTGGCCGCGGAGGGCATCGCCGTGCTGCGGCCGGCCGACGCCGGCCGCGACACGGGCTTTGACGTCGCGCTCGTCGAACCGGACGCGGAGCGCACGTTCGTCACGCATCTGGGCGCGGAGACCGTCCGCGGGCCCGGCGGCTGGGACGGCGTACCGGCCGGGCCGGGGGACGCGGTGTACGTGTCGGGGTATGGCCTCGTCGCGCCGGATTCCGGGTCGGTCCTCGGGGCGTGGGCAGCAGCACTACCGTTCGGTGTGCTGCTGTTCTTCGATCCCGGCCCGCTGGCGGCGCAGATCCCGGCCGCGGTGCTCGGGCCCGTGCTCGCCCGCTGCGACTGGCTGAGCTGCAACGAGCGGGAGGCCACGGTGCTAGCCGGCACCGTCCGGGCGCTTAATCCTGGTCAGGCTGCTGATCCTGGTGAGGCCACTGATCCTGGTCAGGCTGTTGATTCCGGTGAGGCTCTTCATCCCGGTGAGGCTTTTGATCCCGGTGAGATGGTGCGGCGCCTGCTTGGCGTGGCCGGCGCTCGCGCTGATGACGGTGCCGGGGGCGTCCTGGTCCGGGTCGGTGCTCGCGGCTGCTACGTGGGCTCGCGCGCCTCGGGCGCCGTCGAGCGCGTGCCGGCCCCGGTGGTGACCGCCGTCGACACGACGGGCGCCGGGGACGCGCACGCCGGGGTGTTCCTCGCCGCCCTTGCCGACGGGCTTTCCCCGGTTGACGCCGCCGCCAGGGCGAACGCTGCGGCTGCCTACGCGGTGACCAGGCACGGCCCGGCCACCGCGCCAACCCGCGCCGAGCTCGACGCCTGGTGGCGCGGATAGAACTTCGAAAGCTTTCGGCTATTGCCGATATATTTCGACTTAATGATTGCTATTGGGGCGCGATAGCGGTGCGCTCTTAGGCGGAGACGACTTACCCGGTTCAGTCTAAAGAGCCGCATCTATTGGGTTTTCACGCCTTGTATGTCGAAAGTATTCGTTGTCGAAACATTTACGAAACTCATTGACCGTTAATTGGGCCGGATCAATACTGACGCCAGTAACAAACCCCCGCCCCAAGGAGGACGCCGTACATGAACGGTCCCCCCGCCCTCACCGCAGACAGCAGCACGAGACGCCGGCGCGGCCGGCTGCGGCTGCTCCTCATCGCCTGCGCGATGGCGCTCGGCGCGGCCACGACGGTGGCCCTGCCCGGCGTCGCGCAGGCCGCCACCTGCTCGAACCAGACCGGCACGATCAACGGCTACTACTACCAGATGTGGAGCAACGGCCAGGGCTCTGCCTGCGTCACTGTCGGCTCCGGCGGCAACCAGTACTCCACGACGTGGAGCGGCATCGGCGACTTCGTCGCAGGCGTCGGCTGGCAGCCGGGCAGCAACCAGACGGTAAGTTTCAGCGGAAGCATGAACGCCAGCGGCGGGACCGCGCTGGCCTCCCTCTACGGCTGGTCCACCAACCCGCTGGTCGAGTACTACGTCATCGAGGACGACCAGGGCGGCAGCCCCTCGCTTGGCACCTTCATGGGCACCACAACAAGCGATGGCGCAACGTACAACCTTTACGAGCACCAGCAGGTCAACCAGCCCTGCATTACGGGCAACAGCTGCACCTTCGAGCAGTACCTGGCAATCCGGCAGGGAAACACCACCAGCGGGACCATCACCACGCAGAACTTCTTCAACGCGTGGGCCAGCCATGGCATGAACCTCGGCTCACTTAACTACCAGATCTTCGCCACCGAGTCCTGGGGCGGCGGCAGCGGCAACTCCAACTTCACCGTCAGCCACGGCTCGTCCGGCGGCGGAGGCGGGGGCGGCGGCGGCTCCGGCGGCTGCACGGCCACGCTGTCGGCCGGCTCGAAGGGGAGCAACTGGTACAACCTCAACGTCGCGGTCACCGGCTCGAACACCTGGACCGTGACGGTGAACATGGTCGCGCCGTCCGTCGTCGCCTCGACCTGGAACGTCAACGCCAGCTGGCCAAGCCAGTACGTGATGAAGGCATCGAACAACGGCAGCGGCAATAACTGGGGCTTCACGGTCACGACCAACGGGACATGGACCTGGCCCTCAGTCTCCTGTAGTACCGGCTAGCCAGCCGGCGAGGACACGCGTCAGCTCGCGTGGCCTTGCCCCTGGCGAATCTGCCCCGGCTCGTGGCCGTCTCCTCCGCGAGCCGGGGTCGTCAGTTACTGCCCGGGCGAGCGTGGCGGTTCGCCGTTATCGTGGCACGGTGCATACGACCACCGGGCTGCTCGTCGCCGGGACGACCTCCGACGCGGGCAAGAGTGTGGTCACCACCGGGCTGTGCCGGGCGTTCGCCCGCCGCGGCGTGCGGGTGGCGCCGTACAAGGCGCAGAACATGTCAAACAATTCGATGGTCTGCGCCGGACCCGACGGGCGCCTCGCGGAGATCGGCCGCGCCCAGTGGGCGCAGGCGCGCGCGGCGGGCGCCGCCCCCGAGCCCGCGATGAATCCGGTGCTGCTCAAGCCGGGCACCGACCGGCGCAGCCACGTCGTCCTCATGGGCCAGCCGGCCGGTGACGTCTCGTCCGCCGACTGGGAGAGCGGCCGGCGTCACCTCGCCGCTGCCGCACATGCGGCGTTCGACGATCTGGCCGCGCGGTTCGACGTGGTCGTCGCGGAGGGAGCGGGCAGTCCCGCCGAGATCAACCTGCGGTCCGGCGACTTCGTCAACATGGGCCTGGCGCGGCACGCCGGGCTGCCGGCCGTTGTCGTCGGCGACATCGACAGGGGCGGAGTATTCGCCGCGATGTACGGCACCGTGGCGCTCCTCGAGCCGGCCGACCAGGCACTGATCGCCGGGTTCGTGGTCAACAAGTTCCGCGGCGACCCGGCGCTGCTCTCCCCCGGTCTTGACGCGCTGGAAAGGCTCACAGGCCGGAGCGTGTACGGGGTGCTGCCCTGGGACCCGGGGCTGTGGCTCGACTCCGAGGACGCACTCGACCTGGAGGGGCGGCGCTCACCCGATGGTGCCGCGTACCGGGTCGCCGTCGTGCGCCTGCCACGGATCAGCAACTTCACCGACGCCGACGCGCTGGGCCTCGAGCCGGATCTCGACGTCGTCTTCGCGTCAGGGCCGCGTGACGTCGCCGACGCGGACCTTATCGTGCTTCCCGGCACCCGCTCCACCATCGGCGACCTGGCCTGGCTCCGCTCCCGCGGCCTCGACCACGCCATCACGGATCACGCGCGGCGCGGCCGGCCGCTGCTCGGGATCTGCGGCGGCTTCCAGATGCTCGGCACGGTCATCGCCGACCCGCACGGCGTCGAGGCGGACGCGGGGACGGAGATCGCGGGACTCGGGCTGCTGGATGTCCGCACCGATTTCGCGGCGGAAAAGACGCTGCGGCTGCCTTCTGGCACTGCCCTTGGCGTGCCGGCGGCCGGCTACGAGATCCATCACGGGCGCGTCACCGTGGGCGGTGGTGCGCAGGACTTCCTTGACGGCGCACGGGCGGGCAGCGTTTTCGGCACGATGTGGCACGGCAGCCTGGAGGGCGACGAACTGCGCGGCGCCTTCCTCGCGGCGGCCCTCGGCCGCGAGCCCTCGCTGGTGAGCTTCACCGCCGCGAGGGAACGCAGGTTCGACCTGCTCGGCGACCTGGTGGAGTGCCATCTCGACACGGACGCGCTGCTCCGCCTCGCCCGCGAGGGCGCGCCCGGCGGGCTGCCCGTGCTTCCCCCCGGAAGGGGAACTGCCGGCCCTTCCTGACAGATCTCCGTGCGGCCCCGGACGGACCTCCTTGCGATGGCTTAATGAAAATGATTACCATAACGGTATTCATTTTCAACAGCGCATCGTCTCTCACCGGGAGTACCAAGGTCATGCGAACCCGCTCTGGCATCCTCGCCGCCACCCTGCCGCTGGCGGCCGCCATGCTGGCGAGTGCCTGCTCGTCGTCGTCGCCCTCACCCGCGGACGGCGGCGCTTCGCCGGCGGCCGTCACGTCAACCGCGAGGATCGCCGCCATCGGCGCGGAGAACGAGTACGCCGACGTCATCGCGCAGGTCGGCGGCAAGTACGTGCAGGCCACGGCGATCATGAGCAATCCGAACACTGACCCGCACACGTTCGAGGCGAGCCCCGCCGTCGCCAGGGAGATCACCGCCGCCAAGCTGATCGTGCAGCGCGATCGCGGCGGACCTGGGCAAGATCGACCCCGCGCACGCCGCCTACTACAGGGCCAACGCCGCGAGGTTCACCGCGCACAAGGTGCGGGTGTTCCTCTACAACCAGCAGGTCACCGACTCGCTGACCGAGTCCTACATCAAGCTGGCGAACGAGAACGGCATCCCCGTGGTCGGCGTCTACGAGACCATGCCCACCCCGGGCTACACCTACCAGACCTGGATGCTTGCCGAGGTCAACGCCCTCAGCAAGGCCGTGACCGACCGGGTCTCCACGCAACGCCTCTGACACAAGGCAGTCGCGGTCGCCGGGATTACCTGAGTTCGTTAAGCCGCCGCCTGAAGGTGTCGACTGAATCGAGCTTAACCTGCTCGTAGCCGCGGATGCGGTCGGGCAGTCCGGCGATCTCGACTGCCCGGTCCAGCGTGCCTGGCGCGAGGCGGGCGAGCTGCTCGTCGATGGCCTGTCGGTACTCGGCCACCAGTGCCCGCTCGACACGGCGCACGTGCGCGTAGCCGAAGACGTCGAGCCTCGTGCCGCGAAGGCGGCGCATCCCGTACAGCGTGCGGAACGCCGGCTTGAACCACGGCCCGAGGGTGATCTTGCGTCGCATGCCGAGAGCGCGCAGCACCGGCGGGTGCAGCTTCCAGGAGAAGCGCGCACCCTCGCCGAACCGTTCGCGGACCTCGTCCTCGATGCCTAGGGACAGCCGGGCCACCTCGTACTCGTCCTTGTAGGCGAGCAGCTTGTGCAGGTTCACCGCGACCGCCTCGGCCAGCGCGGTCGATCCTGGTGCCGCCGCGGTCTCGGCCGCGCGGACGCGTTCGACGTCGGCGAGGTAGGCGGCGGCGTAGGCCTCGTCCTGGTAAGCGGTCAGCTCCGCCACCCGGATTCCCGCGAGGCGGGCAAGCTCAGAGCCTGCCGGGGCGCCGAGCCCCGGAATCGCCGGGGCGGGCCCGCCGGCCGACCCGCCGTTCGGCTTGCTAGCCGGCTCGCCGACCGGCTTGCTGACCGGTTCTGGCGCGAGCGCCGCGGGATTCTCGACGAGCTGACGGCCCCGGCGGAATGCCTGCACGTTCTTCTCGACGGCGACTCCGTTGAGGCCGATGGCCTGCTCGATCGCCGCGGCGGGCAGCGGCAGGGCACCGGACTGGTAGGCGGCGCCGACGAGCAGCATGTTGGCGTACTGATCGGCACCGAAGAGCTGCTCGGACAGTGCCCGCGCGTCGAGCCAGATGCCGGAGCGGACGGAGTCGCTGATCTTCCTTGTGACCGCGTCGACCTCGGGGAACGTCGCCGTGGTGTCGATGACCATGCGCCCGGTGGGGACCTTCGTGGTGGACACGATGGCGACGGTACGCTCGGGATCGGTCACCTTGAGCGTGCTCTCGTCGGCGGCGACGAGCAGGTCGGCGCCCAGGTAGAGGTCGCATTCACCGCGCGACAGCCGGCCGGCGGCCGCGACGGGCTCGGCCGTGATCCGCAGGTCGGATACGACGGCGCCGCCCTTCTGGGCGAGTCCTGTCTGGTCCATGCCGCGCACGTGCCGCCCGGCGATCACCGCGGCGACGGCGAGCACCTGGGCGACGGTGACCACGCCGGTTCCGCCGATCCCGGCGATCCGCAGCGTCACGTCCCGCTGGCCGGCCGCCGGGGGGCTTGGCAGCTGGGCGGCGTCAAGCGCCTGCGCCTGGCGCCGCGCCAGGGTGCCGGGAATGACCTCGAGGAACGCGGGGCAGTCACCCTGCACGCAGGAGAAGTCCAGGTTGCATGAGGATTGGTCGATGCGGGTCTTGCGGCCGAACTCGGTGTCAACCGGCTGCACGGACAGGCAGTTCGACTTCGCGCCGCAGTCGCCGCACCCCTCGCAGACCCGCTCGTTGATCATGACGCGGGTGGCGGGCGTGGGCAGCGTACCGCGCTTGCGCTTGCGGCGCTTTTCCGCGGCGCACGCCTGGTCGTGGATGAGCACGGTCACCCCGGGCACCGCGGCCAGCACCCGCTGCGCCTCGTCGAGCCTGCCGCGGTCCCACACCTGGACACCGCCAGGGAACCGCACGCCGCTATAGCGCTTGGGATCGTCCGCGGTCACGATGATGCGGGCCACCCCTTCCGCCGCGAGCAGGCGGGTGATCTGCGGCAGCGACAGGGCGCCGACGGCGTCCTGCCCGCCCGTCATGGCGACGGTGCCGTTGTGCAGCAGCTTGTAGGTGATGTTCACGCCGGCGGCTACGGCCGCACGGACGGCCAGCGAACCGGAGTGGTGGAAGGTGCCGTCGCCGAGGTTCTGCACGAAGTGCGCGGCGTCGACGAACGGGGACATCCCGATCCACTGGGTGCCCTCGCCGCCCATCTGGGTCAGCCCAGTCACCTCGCCGACCTGCTTGTCATCCATCAGCAGCACCATGGCGTGACAGCCGATGCCCGCGCCGACCAGGGAACCCTCGGCCGGCTTGGTGGATGTGTTGTGCGGGCAGCCCGAGCAGAAGTAAGGCGTGCGCGGGGTGAGCGCGAGCGTGAGCGAGGTCCGCCTGCGATGGACAGGCGCGGGGACTGCGAGCCGCTGCGCGAGGGCGACCGCGATCGCGTCGGAATCGAGTTCGCCGTTTTCTGACAGCAGCGTGGCGCCGTCCGGCCCGCGCTTGCCGTGCACGGCAGGCGCGCCTTGCATCCCGTAGAGCAGGTCCTTGATCGCGGTCTCGAGGAACGGGCGCCGCTCCTCGACGACCACGATCTCGCGCAGCCCGCTGGCGAATTCGCGCACGATCCGCGGTTCGAGCGGCCAGACCATGCCCAGCTTGAGCAGCCGGATGCCGCGCAGCCGCAGCGCGTCGTCGTCCAGGTTCAGTGCGGCAAGCGCCTGCCGGAGGTCGAGCCAGGTCTTGCCGGACGCGACGAGGCCGATCTCGTCGCTGCCGCCGCGAAGGACGATCCTGTTCAGCCGGTTCGCGGCGGCGTAGCGGCGGGCGATCTCCAGCCTGGCGCCGTACAGGTCACGCTCGAGTATGCCGACGGTGGGCTGGAGCAGGTGACCGGAGACCGTGTGCCGCCACGGCTTGCCGTCGATCAGCATGTCGGGCAGCACCGAGTCGAACCCGCCGAGTTCGGCGCTCATGGCACCGTCGGCCACCGCGGTCACGATCTTCAGTGCCGACCAGGTCCCGGCCGCCCGGGACAGGGCGATCGCGTGCAGGCCGAGTTCGACGATCTCGGCCGGGTCCGCGGGGTAGAGCGTGGGTATCGCCAGGTCGGCCAGGGTGAATTCGGATCCGGAAGGAACGGTGGAGGACTTCGCCGCCGGGTCATCGCCGACCAGGGCGAGCGCGCCGCCGCTGTGGTGCGTGCCCATCAGGTTGGCGTGCCGCAGCGCGTCGGACGCGCGGTCGAGTCCCGGCGCCTTGCCGTACCAGACCCCAGTCACCCCGTCGTGGCGTGCGCCGCGGGTCACCGAGGCGAGCTGCGTGCCCTGCACGGCCATGGCCGCGGCCTCTTCGTTGAGGCCAGGCGAGAAGACGATGCCATGGTCGGCGAGCAGCGCAGGCTGGCGGCCCAGCTCCAGGTCAAGGCCGGCCAGCGGTGATCCCTCGTAGCCGGAGACGAACGCGCGCGTATCGCGGCCGGCGGCCTTGTCGTGCCGGCGCTGGTCGAGCAGCAGCCGCACGATGGCGCGCACGCCGGTGAGGTAGGCCGACGTGCCACCCTCGGACGGCCGATAGCTGTCGTCCAGCGAGAAGCTCCGCGGCTCGGTTTTCGTGAGCTCGGCCTTCGTGAGCTCAGCCTTCGCGCCTTTGTCCCCGATGATCACCATTTGAGCCTCCTGGTGGTCCATATGGCTGTCACAGTAGAAGTCACATGGGCAGGTGGCAATATGGAGTTTGATCATGGTGAGCCAATGGCTCAACCTAGGGTTACTCGCTCCGATCCGAGGAAGGCCATTGGCCCATGCAACTAGACGAACTTGACCGCTCACTGCTTGTTCTGCTTCTGGAGAATCCGCGCGGGGGGCTGCGCGAGCACGCCCGCACCCTCGGGATCGCCCGGGGCACGGTGGCCTCCCGGTTCCTGCGCCTGCAGGAGTCCGGGGTGATCACCGGGTTCGGGCCGCGGGTCTCTCCCCGCGCCTTCGGGTACTCGATGCTCGCCTTCGTGCACCTCGACCTGACTCAGGGCTACCTCGACTCGGTCGTCGAGAACCTGGCGGACATCCCGGAAGTCGTGGAGGCCTACACGGTGACCGGGGGCGGCGACCTGCTCTGCCACGTGGTCGCGAGGAACCCCGAGGAGCTCGAGGTCGTGCTCCAGCGCATGATAGCCGTGCCCGGCGTGCAGCGGACCAGTTCGCAGGTCGCGCTGACTCAGCGGATACCGTTCCGCGTGCTTCCGCTCGTCAAGAACGACAAGTGGTCAGCGGGCCGCAGCAGCTGAATGCGGACCGCAGCCGCAGCTTTCCCTGATGATGAGCTCGGTGGGGAGACGTTCGGCCCGCGGCGGCAGGGCGGGGTCGGCGACCCGCTCAAGCAAGAAGGAGCAGGCGCGCTCGCCAAGCTCGCGCATCGGCTGTCGGACGGTGGTGAGCGGTGGCGTCAGCAGGGCGCTGACGTGCATGTCGTCGAAGCCGACCACGGCGATGTCGGCGGGAACGCGGATGCCTGCCGCCTGCAGGTCGCGCATGGCGCCGATCGCGGTCTGGTCGTTGGCGCAGATGATCGCGTCCGGCAGGTCCCGCCGCGGGCCCGCCAGCAGCTCGCGCACGGCGAGCTGGCCGCTGACGGCGCCGAAATGGCCCGCGTAGTACCCGGCGACGGTCACCTCCGGATAGCTGGCGACGGCATCATCGAACGCGGCCCGGCGTTCCAGGGCGTCCAGCGCTTCCGCCGGCCCGGTGATGTAGAACAGCCTCGTCCTGCCGTGCCGCTCTACCATGTGGCGGACCATCGACTCGGTGCCAGAACGGTTGTCGACGCCGATGGAGTCGGCGTGCACCCCACGGGAATCGTTGGCGATCAGCGCGATCGGGACGCGGACCGCGAGTTTCGCCAGCTGCTTCCTGCCGACGATGTCCTCCGCGATGACCAGCCCGTCGACCTTGGCCGACATCCGCAGCATCCGCTGATAGGCGCTCGGCGGGTCGGAGTCGCGCAGGAAGGAGATCAGCACCGACCAGCCGACGTCACTGACCGACGATTCGAGGCCGCGCAGTACTTCCTCGATGAACAGGGAACCCTGGCGTTCGACATCGGTCTCCGGGCCCCTGCTGATGACGGCGAGGAGGCCGATCACCTCCTTGCGGCGCTGGGCCAGGCTCTGCGCCGACCCGTCGGGGACATAGCCAAGCTCCTCGATGGCCGCGAGCACGCGCCGCCGCGTGGCCGGGCGGACCGGGTCACTGCTGTTGATCACCCGCGAGACCGTGGCGGTGGACACCGCGGCGGCGCGCGCCACGTCGTAGAGCGTGGCGGTCCGAGCCACACCCGGCCCGGTTTCCCTATCCCCCGCCATCGTCGCCTCCTGGTATCCCGGCCCGGTGCTCACCGAGTTCAATCGACGCTACAGTGTGCTGCCTCACATTGCTTCGTTCGCGCGTTAATAGATAGGGTATGAATAGTTAAAGCACACATCCGTTCTGGATCACCAGTCTGAGGGGCGCCATGGAGATCATCGCGGAGCTGCCGGAGATACCCGGCGACCCGCTCGCCCTTGAGCGACAGGTGTGCTTCGCCCTGTCGGTCGCGGCACGTAGCGTGCTGAGCATCTACCGGCCCATCCTTGAGCCGATGGGCCTGACTCACCCGCAGTACCTGGTGATGCTGGCGCTCTGGGGGCAATCGCCGCTCGCGGTGAAGGAGCTCATCGAAATGCTCCAGCTCGACGGGCCGACACTGTCGCCGATGCTGAAGCGCCTTGAGGCCTCCGGCCTAGTCGCGAGGACTCGCGATCCGCACGACGAGCGGCAGCTGCGCATCGACCTGACTGAGCGAGGCCGCGCGCTGCGCGAGCAGGCGCTGAACGTGCCGCCCACGGTGGTGGCGAAGCTCGGGATGAGCCTCGGCGAACTCGAGGAACTGCACAGGGGCCTCACCACACTCAACGACGCCGCCCGCCGGGCCGGCGTCAAGCCGGCCGGCGGCCCCGCGAAGGACAGCATCTAGTGAACAGCAATCTGACCATGATCACCGTGCTGGTGACGGTCATTCACGTGATCGTGCTCGCGATCATGATCTGGATCCGGGTCAGGCGGACGCCGGGCGACGGCATCGACGTCCCGACACCGAAGATCACGCCGTGCGCCGTGTGCGGGGAGCCGGCCACCGACTGGAGCTACGACGGGCTGGACCCGAATGAGCAGCTCGATTCGCGCACCGGCAAGCTCTGGTCCGCGGACATGAGCCACTACCGGCCGGTGTGCGCTGCTCACTCCGCCGTCCTCTGCCCGCCGCGCGAGTCCGGCAGCTAGACGGCGGCGGATCACCCGATTTCGGCTCGCGTGTGCGACCATTTCTGTGAGCCTGGTCGCCCTAGTGGAGCACATTCGTGGCTGCAGCTGGCAAGGAAAGCAGCATCACCTGGTACGACGTTCTGGGGCTGCTGCCTGGCGCCTCCGCGGAGCAGGTCAAGAGCAGGTACGACGCCAGGGTAAGCCTGCTGCGGCCGGAACATATCGCGGGCGCGCCTTCGCCGGTGGTGGCCGCCGCCTCACGCGCGCGGGACATTCTCGACGCGGCTCAGCGGGTGCTGGCCGATCCGGCGAATCGCGCCCGCTATGACGAGACGGTCGGGATCCGGCGCAGCGGAGGTGGCCTCGAACCGCACCGCGGCTCCCCTTCTGAACCCGGATGGGACATGCCGGACGCCCTTCTCATCGGGGGTCGCGAGGGAGTCGCGTTGCTCGGCGGCCTGCTTGTGGTGGCTGACTTGCTGACGCCGCATCCCCGACCGCCGAGACGGGTCGTGGTGCCTGACGTCAGGGGGCTGTTCTACAGCACATGCTCCGGGATCACCGGCAAGCTGGGCTTCCGCATGACCACGGTCAGGCTCACCGAGCACCCGATGCCGGTTGACGGCCTGGTCGTCGACCAGTCCCCCCGGCCGGCGGCGCGGGCAGGCCGGGGCAGTGTGCTAACCGTTCAGGTGTGGCACCCGCCTGCCAGGCTCACGAGGCCGTGGCCCTGACGCTCACCGTCGTCCTGCGACCGCGGCCGTGCTGGTTCGTCTCGATGCCGGTGAAGCCGTGCGCGAGGCAGCGGTCCGCGAACGCGCTGGCCTGCTCGGCTGTCCAGCCGTGACTGGCCAGGCCGGTGGCACCCGGCCGTGTCAGGCGTTCGATGGCCACCAGCCGCCCGCCGGGCTTGAGGACCCGCCGGGCCTCGCGCAGGCCCGCGTCCAGGTCCGCCCAGTGATGCACGCAGGCGATGGACCAGGCGACCGATACCGACGAGCCGGGCAACGGCAGGGCCTCCGCGCTGCCCTCGGCATAGCGCACCGCCCGGCTGGACCGCCGGGTGAGGATCCGGGCGGCCCGCAGCATCACCGGTGCCGGGTCGATCCCGACGACCGAAGCGCCGAGCCTGGCCGCATGGCGGGCGGCGGTGCCAGGCCCGCATCCGATGTCGGCCACCGCGTCGCCCGCGGCGACCGCGCTGAGGCGCGCGGCTAGGCGGGCGTTGCCCTTCCTGCCAAGCACCATGCTGGCGGCGGCGAGGTATCCGGCCGGACCTGCGAAGCCAGGAAAGCCGGCGTGGTGATTCGGGACAGCGGAATGGCTTGTTGTCATGCCCCCGACCTTGACAGTTGAACCCCGGTTCAAGTCAAGTGGCACTGTGACCGAACTGATGACGCCTGAACTGATGACGATCGGCGAGATGGCCCGTCGCGCCCGGGTACCCACCTCCACGATCCGCTACTACGAGCGGCGCGGCCTGCTCTGCGCCGATGCACGGCAGTCCGGGCAGCGCAGGTACCGCACGGAAACGCTCCGCCGTCTCGTCTTCATCGGCATGATGCAGGACTTCGGCCTGGCCCTGGAAGAGGTCAGCGGCGTACTGAACGCCGCCACGGCGGCCGAGTGGAAGTCGATCGCCGCCCGGCGCCTCGCAGCTCTGGACGAGCAGATCGCCAGGCAACAGCACGCCCGCACGCTGCTGGCCGCCACGCTCGGGTGCCGGTTCGACCACCCGGCAACCGACTGCTCGGCCATGGGCGCCGAGATCGACCACCGGCTCGACCGCTCGACGCTCCCGTAGCGCCGATGCCGCCTACGGCTCGTGCAGGAACGCGCCTTGCCTGCGGAGTTCGCCGCGGAGCTCGCCGACGTCGATCGCGCGGGGCGCGAGGCCGGCGCCGGCCGCGAGGCCGGCGGCGGTTCCTGCCGCCTGCCCGGTCATCCAGCACTGCGGGATCTCGCGCATGAAGGCCTGGGTGGCGGCGTCGCTTGCCACGTGACGGCCGCCGACGACCACGCCGTCGAGTCGTTCCGGCAGCAGCGCGCGGTACGGCACCGAGATCGTGGGGAACTTCTGGGACGGCGAAGGGGAGACGCCTACCTCGTCGGGGTGACGCACTCCCGCCTTCCAGTCGGCAGACGTCATCGGAAGCACGCCCGTCAGGCGGCGGGTCATCCGCACGCCCATCTGCGGCGCGGCGAGCATGATCCAGGCGTTCTCGAAGCCGGGAGCCTCTTTGCGGAAGAAGTCCAGGTGGGCAACCATGCGACGGCGGGACTCGAGCTCGACGGTGCTGAGGTGCTCGACGTCGAGCCCGCTGTAGCCGGACAGGCGGGGGCCCATGAACACCACCACGTCGTCGCGCCAGCCAACATGCGGCGTGTCCACGAAGCCGAGGAGCTCGCGGCCGCGGCTCATCAGTTCGTGGTGGGCCGCCGGGTCCTCGCGCTTGAACGCCAGCCACCGGCGCATGTCGACGCCCGTCCACGTGAACGCGGTGTTGATCGTGTGCTGAACGTTGCCGCCGGTGCCGTCCTTCTCGGCGTCGGTGACAAATGCGCCGCCGGCCTGCGCTATGACGTCGAGATCGCCGGTGGCGTCCACGACGACCTTGGCCAGGATCGCGCGGCGCCCCTGCTTGCTCTCGAAGATCGCGCCGCGTACCGTGCCTTGGTCGTTGATCGCGGCGACGACCCAGGAGTGCAGCAGCACCCGCACGCCCTCGCCGACGAGGAGCTCGTGCGAGGTGATCTTGAGCCACTCCGGGTCGATCATCGGCGAGCGGCAGACGGTATCCCGGAACGCGGACAGACGCTCGCGCCAGTACGCGACCTGCTCGGGCTCGGTCGAGCCCCACAGCTCGGGACCGGGCCCGGCCAGGGCTCCCTCGGGCAGCCGGTCTAGCAGCTCGGCACCGATCCCGGCGATGACCGGGGTGCCTTCCCAGTCGGTCATCCGGTCGATCCAGATCACCAGTCCGCCCGCGGAAAGGCCACCGAGGTCGCCGTACCGCTCGACGATGGTCACCCGCTGGCCGAGTCGCCGCGCTGCCACCGCGGCGGCGGTCCCGGCCGGACCGCCGCCGACCACGAGCACGTCGGTCTCCTCGTGCACGGGAATCTCGCGAGCGGGCTCGGTGATCGTCGCGACGGACGGCGGCGCGGGCGCGGGAGAGCGCGGCCCAGACCAGGCGCCTCCCGTGGTGAACAGACCACGTCCTCCGCCGATCCCGGCGCCGAAGTAGCTCTCGGGGTCGCGCTCGCGCTGCGGCTCGTCCATTGCTCCTTGATATAGACCGGAACCCGTCGCGGTCAACGACGGCGTTGCCCAGTTGCCCAGTTGCAGGCGCGATGGCGTGAGCTAGGAGAAAATCAGATAGAGGCTGTTGCCGATGAACCACAAACCGATGATCAGGCACCCGGCGATGATCACCTGGTCCATACGGGCGTCGAGCCAGGTTCTGCACGCGGCCAGGAGTGCCTTGCTCTCGTCCGGCCTGACAATGGCGTAGATCTCCATGGCCAAGTAGGACGACGAGGCCAGGACGCAGTACAGGCCAAGTGCGAGGAAGCTCTCCCAGCTGGACAGCTTGGCCTCCACCACGGTGGCCGCGCCCGCGCCGATCAGCACCCAGGGCTGGAGGGTCGGCGCCAGGGCCAGGGCGAACCACGGTGACATGCTGTCCACCTGCGCCTGCCACCTGGGCGGCTTCTTGGGGGGCTTGGGCCGCCCCCTGGCCCGGATGTGCTTGAACGCGATCCTGACCAGGATGACGCCGAGCACGATCTTGACCGCCAGCGCGGCCAGCGACGGGGCGGTGGCCGGCTTGGGCGGGTTATTGCCGGTGGCCAGGACCGTGATCGTGACCACGATGGCCAGGGACACCAGCCAGCCCAATACGAATGCCGCGCCCTTGCGCGCGCCTCGCGCCGATGGCAGCACGACGAGGAACGCCGTCAGCGGCAACGGGTCGAGCGCGACCGCCGCACCGATCAGCATCAGCTCAAGGACCACGGAAGTCATTCAAGCGAGAGCGCCCCGCTTTACGGTTCATCCCTTGCAGGTGAAACGGCCTAACGAGCGTCAACCTCGTGCGAGGCCGGCCGTACCCGGCGGCGGGCGGTCTTGGCCTCCTGGCCGCACTCGCTCATCGAGCACCACCGCCGGTTGCCGCGCTTGGTGGTGTCGATAAAGAACCATCCGCAGTCGTCGCCTGGGCATTGCTTGAGGCGGGCGCTCGGGCTCTGGCTGAGCAGCGCGAGTGCCGATGTCACTACGACGTACCGAACGGTGGAGAGCTGCGCGCGATCCCAGCCCCAGCTGAACCGTCCGTCGGCGGCCTGGTCCAGGTGTGCCACCTGGTACGCGCCCGATACTAGGCGTTCCAGCGTGGCGAGGTCCTCCGCTGCCGCGCGGCGACCTTGCGTCTGGTCGAGGAAGAGCCTGTAGAGCAGCTCGCGGGCCTGCAGCGCGGCCGGAAGCTCATCGTCGCCGGCAATGACGCTGTCGGTGATAACGCTGGGGGCGATGACGCCGCGGCGCTCGCCCCACTGGCGCAGGTCGTCGGCGGTGTGCAGCGCTTCACCGCTGTCCGCGTGGCCTCGCCCCTCCGCGGTGTTGACGAAATCGAGGGCGACGTGCCCCGCGATGAACGGGATCTCGGCGACTGACTGCACACGGACATCGTACCAGCAAAAGTTATTTTGCTGGTGTAATCGCACCGGCAAATGGTAGTTTGCTGGTGCAGTCGAGTGATCCGGCCAGGAGGTACGCCATGAACGCGATCTGGCTGGGCGCACTCGCCGCGGCGGCCTGGGGTGCCGCCGACTACTTCGGCGGGGCGTCCGGCGAGCGGACGCCCGTGTTCGTTGTCGTCGCCGTGTCCGAGCTGCTCGGGCTCGGGCTGCTCATCCCCGTTCTGCTGGCGCGCGGCGCGCCGCCGCCGCCGGCCACGAGCCTGTTGCTTGCAGCCATCGCCGGAGCGGCGGTCACGCTCGAGCTCAGCCTCATCTACCTCGCGCTCAGCCGGGGAGAAGGGTTCATCACCGCCCCGGTGAGCGCGCTCGGCGCGGCGGCCGCCACGGCGGCGGGCCTGATCGCGGGCGAACCGCTCGGCATGCTTGTCGCCGCCGGACTGGTCTGCGCCCTCGTCGGCGGTGGCGTCAGCGCGTGGACGTCCGACGGCGCCGGGCCCCGCGGCGGACCGCTGCGCAGCGCCGCCCTGTGCGGCGGCGCCGCCGCCGGGGTGGCGACGATGCTGATCACCCTGCACACGGCGAGCGAGGCGGACCCCTACTGGGCGACCGCCGTGGAACACGCGAGCACGGGACTGTGCGCGTTCCTCATTGTCCTGGCGACCGGACGCGGGCGGCATCGCGGGCCCCGGCGCCGGCGGCTGCCTGAGCTGACTGCGATCCCGGTCCTGTCGCTGGTCGCGTTCGCCGGGGCCGGCGGCGACCTGGCCTATGCCACCGCATCGCAGGGCGGCGCGCTGACCGTGCTGTCCGCCGTTTCCTCGCTCTACCCGGTGGCCACCATCGCGCTTGGGGTCGCCATCAGGCGGCTGCGCCCAACCCCGATCCAGGTCGCGGGCATCGCCCTCGCCCTCGTCGGCGCGGCGGTACTCGGCTTCGCGACCGGGTGATGGCCGCCTGCCGGCCACTGGGCTTACAGAGAGCAGTGGCTTGCGGAGAGCGGCATGCGCCGCGAAGATCAGATCTCGAGCCAGCGGACCAGCCGCCGGCGGGCGGACGGAGTCAGCACATGCGGATCGGTATCACGGTGGCGGAGGCGGGCGACGCCCAGGCACTGAGCACGCTGACCGATCAGATCCGCCACGCGGCCGACGACGGGTTCGCGTCGGTGTGGGTGGCGAACATCTTCGGGCTTGAGGCGCTGACCGCGCTGGCCGTGGCCGGCAGCCAGGTGCCGGGGATCGAGCTCGGCACGGCCGTCGTGCCCACCTACCCGCGGCATCCGGCGGTGCTCGCGCAGCAGGCAATGACCACGGCGCTCGCGATCGGCCCCGGCCGGCTGGCGCTCGGCATCGGGCTGTCGCACAAGATCGTCATCGAGAACATGTACGGGTACAGCTTCGACCGGCCCGCGGTGCACATGCGCGAATACCTCTCGGTCCTGCAACCGCTGCTCGACGGCACTCCCGCCCACGTCGACGCAAGCACGCTAAGCGCGCACATCGGCCTTTCCACGCCACGGACGGACCGGGTGCCCGTGCTGCTCGCCGCGATGGCGCCGCGGATGCTCGCCCTGGCAGGAGAGCGGACCGACGGCACCATCCTGTGGATGACCGGGCCCGCCACTGTCCGCGACTACGTGGTCCCGGCGATCACCGCCGCGGCGAGCGCCGCGGGCCGGCCGAGCCCGCGCGTGGTGTGCAGCCTGCCGATCTGCGTGACCGACGACCCGGCCGCCGTCAGGGCAGGTGCGGATAAGGAGCTCGTCATCTACGGTCAGCTGCCGTCCTACCGCGCGATGCTGGACAAGGAGGGCGCGGCTGGGCCGGGAGACGTCGCGATCGTCGGGGACGAGGACGCGGTCGCGGCGCAGGTCCAGGGCCTCGCGGCGGCCGGTGTGACCGACTTCTCCGCCGTCGAGATCGGCCGCGGTAAGGACAGGGAACGGACCCGCACCCTGCTGAAGGAACTCGCCGCTGCGAGCTAGGCGGGCGGGCGCTCGATCATGAACAGCAGCCGGTTCCTCAGCTGCCGGGCGTGAGCCGGGCAGCTGAGGACACGAGCCGCCCGCGTACCGCGATGAGCGCCGCAAGCGCGACCATCACCGCTGGTCCCAGGAACAGGATCACCATGTGCAGCGGGGTGACGTCGAGCAGGAGGTTGCCATAGCTGCGTCCCCCGAAGACGGTAGCCGCGAACTCGAGCACGTACGGATACAGCAGCGCCCCGCCAATCCACAGCGTGTATCGCCCTAGCCGCAAGCGCATCGCCGCCGCCCCCGCGATGACGACGAGCGCCCCGGCGCTCAGCAGCACTACCCAGACCAGCTGCGACATGGTGGACGAGCGGCTGTGTGCCGGGAGGCTGACCGCCCAGAAGGTTACCGATGACAGCTTGACCGCCGCGATAACCAGCACCAAAACGACGCCGTGCCCCCAGTTCAACATCGAACGCCCGCGGCGCGGCCCCGGCGACACCATCAGTGCGCCCAGCTCAAGGATCCCCGCGCCCGCGTTGATCAAGGTGACCGGCGGCGGGAACGTGTACTGGCTCTGCGCCCAGAGCACCGCAGACACGACGAGGAACGCGAGCGACGCCAACCGCCAGCCGCCAAGCACGAGGATGACGAGGACCGCCTCACAGATCAGCGCGGTGTAAAACGGGTGCGCCCCGCTGTAGGGTGCGTAGTCGTATGTCCCTAGCCAACGAGCCTGAATCGGCATCAGCTCGAGGTAACCGGGCAGCTTCACATGCCACCGCAGGAACGACGGCGTCACCAGCACCACCACGAGGTTCGTCAGCAGCACGAACACCGGGGCAAGGACGCTGAACACCGCCCACGCGTCGGTCCAGCTGCGGCTCTCCGCTCCCGGCCTCGGCAGCCGGAAACGCATCACCAGCGCACCCCGCAGCATGTCCGCGGCCTCCGCCGCGGACGGCCAGCGCTGGCCGTCACGGGCATTCGTCATAAGCACGCCGAGCAGTTCGTCCTCAGTGTCATTACGGAACGACGACGGGTACCACCTCAGCAGCCAGCGATATCGCCGTTCCAGAGTCGCCTCGTTCATGCCATGCCCCCCGCAAGCCGCAGCCGGGCCAGCGCCGCTGACGCGTTGGCCTGCAGCCGCGCGGCTTCGGCCCGCAGCGCGACGGCGCCATGATCGGTGAGCCGGTAGTAGCGGCGGAGGCGGCCATCGACGATTTCCTCGCGCTCGACGGCGACCAGGCCGTCAGCGCGCAGCCGGTCGAGGGCGGTGTACAGGGTGCCAGCACGGAGCCGTACCCGCCCGCCGGAGATCTCGGTGACCTCGGTAATGATCGCGTACCCGTGCTGGCTTCCCGAAGCCAGCGCAGTGAGGATCAGGAAGGTCGCTTCCTGCATCGCGCGTGCCGTCATATGGACTTTATATACCGATCAACTGACTATCGTCTAGCGGGCTGAGCACACGCGATAAACCTGGTGCGACGTCGGTGGTCATCCCGCGACAATGGCCGACGTGGAAGAGGTCGAGGTCGTCGTCGCCCATAGCGAGCGCGCGACCCTGCGCGTGGGCGACGTGTTCCTGAAGATCGACGCCGACCAGACGCGCATCGACGTCGAGGTCGAGGCGATGGCCCTCGCGCCGATCCCCACTCCCGAGGTCCTGTGGCGGAAGCCGCCGGTGCTCGCGCTCGCCGCCGTCGGCGGGACGGCGCTGGGCCGCCTCGGCGAACCGTCGGCCGCGTCGCCTGCGGCGTGGGCCGCGGCGGGCGCCGCCGTACGGATGCTGCACGACGCGCCGCTGCCGCCATGGCCAGGCCACAGCATCGACGAGATCGCGGCGCACCTCGACGCCGAATGCGAATGGCTCGTCGCGAGCGGCGTCCTGCCCGCCGACCTGGTCACGCGCAACCGCCGGCTCGCCGAGACCGCGCTCCGGCCGTGGGCACCGGTCTTCACGCACGGCGACCTGCAGGTCGACCACGTCTTCGTCGCCGGTGACGAGATCACCGGCGTGATCGACTGGTCCGAGGCGTCCCAGGGCGATGAGCTCTTTGACCTCGCCATCCTCACGCTCGGACACAAGGAGCGCCTTGGCGACGTCGTAGCCGGCTACGGCACCGACGTCGACCGCGAGCTCATCCACGCATGGTGGTCGTTGCGATGCTTGACTAACGTCCGCTGGCTGGCCGAGCACGGCTACGGCTCGCCGGACGAGTTTCCCGAGGTCGCCGTGCTGAGATCCCAGCTCTGAGGGAGGATGCGGAACACCGGGTAGTCGTGGCTGATCCGCTCGAAGTCGGCCAGCGGAGCCCTGCGATCTACCGGGATGTGCGGGCGGGCGCCCGGCGCGACCTGCAGGTAGCGCCGCAGGATCGGTACGCGGTCCGGGGCGCTGACTTCCTGCAGCCGCACCGCCTCGCGGCGGCCGTGCCGCAGCACCGCGCGACCGCCGGCCGCGCGCAGGTTGCGGACCCAGTTCACGTCATCGCCGAGCATGGACACCAGGTAACGGCCGCCCTTGTAGTCCGCGATCACGACAGGGAAGCGGATGACACGGCCGGTGCGCCGACCCCGGACCTGCAGTTCCGCCACGCGCCTGGGCGCGATCCCCGCGGCGAACGCGATCGCCGACAGGCGGTTCTGCACCCGGGCGAACCAGCTGGGCCGGCCTCCCCGGTACAGCCAGCGCAGGTAGTCGTCGTACAGCTTCACCACGCCGTCCTCCCTCACCGGCCCCGCTCGCGCGGCAGGGCCCGGTCCTGCGGTACAGCCTGACGGCAGCGCCGACCGGGTACCAGGGCCGCAAGTCCCGTGAGGCGGCCGCCCCCATCTCGTTCTCACCCGGCCCCGGCAACGCGCCAGGGGTTTTTGCGGCACTCTGTGGTGATGGATACTGCGTTGGCCGCTCTGACGGCGGCGGTGGCGAGTTATGCGCGGCGGCTCCCACGAGGCCGCGGGTGAGTGTCACCATGTGGCTGCCCCGCTGGGCGCATGGCTGCTGCTTGCGTTGTGCGGACCGGCCAGTAGCGGGGCGGCGCGGGCGGAACTTGCTGAGGTCCTCGGCTTGGACGTGGAGCAAGCCGCGGCGGCGGCGAGCGGCTGTTGTCGGCGCCGCATCCGCTGATCGCGGCGGCGGCCGGCGTGTGGCGACGCGCGGACGTGCAGACCGAGGCGCTATCGCGGTGGCTGGCCAGCCTGCCGGGGACGGTGGACTCCGACGTGCTGACCGATCAGGCGGCGCTAGATGACTGGGCGCGCCGCAAGACCCTGGGGCTCATCGAGAGATTCCCGGTTAAGCTCACTGACGAGACGATGCTTGTGCTCGCCACGGCGCTGGCCACGAAGATCACCTGGGCCGAGCCGTTCGACGTGGCGCCCGCGTCCGCCCTCGGCCCGCACAGCGCCTGGGCCAGCACGTTGAGCCGGATACTGCGCACGCCCCAGTGGGGATTGGGGCACACCCAGTTCATCGCCGCGGCAGACGAGGCCGGCGACGTTGCGGTCCACACGGCCTGGGCACGCGATGGGCTGCTTGTGACCTCGGTCGCCGCCGAGCCCGGCGTGCCCACTGCCGATGTGCTTGCCGCCGCCTGCCGGCTGGCCAACGCCATCGCCACGGACGCCCCGGTGGCCAGGCGCTCGCTATTCACCCTGCCGCTCGGTGTGGCGCCGCTGTGGGAGATCACCGAGCAGCAGGTGCGTTCCACCGCGCCCGATGGCCGCGAAGAACACTGCACCGCGGTGCTGCCGGCCTGGTCGGCGGACAGCACACATGATCTGAGCGCGCACCCCGGACTCGGCTTCGGCGCGGCCGCCGCCGCGCTGGCAGTACTGGCCGGGCTGGACCGGTTCGTGTACGAGGCCAAGCAGGATGCGGTAGCTCGCTACAGCCGGACCGGATTCGAAGCAGCGGCGATCACGGCGATGGCAGCGGGCACGGGTAGGTCGATAACCCGGCCGGGTCTGATGCGTTCCGCCGAACTTCGCTTCTGCCGGCCATACGCTGTCGTCGCTGTCATTGCCGACAAGGACCGGCACGCGGGGCACTACCCCCCGGTACTCAGCCCCTGGCGGGGCCTGCCGGTCTTCTCCGCGTGGATCACCCAGCCGGAGGACGCCGACGATCCGGCCAGCTAGGCGTAAGCCCGTAAGGGCTGGACGACGGCGGCCATGGTGCCGATCATTTGCCGGAAACGCTGGACAGGCGCGGGTTCGCCGGCGAGGTCGATGCCGGCGTCCGACCCGGCGAAGATGAGCGCGGTCAGGGCCTGGGTGGTCGCGGTGATCACATCACCGCCGGCCTCGCCGCACCGCGCCGCGAACCTCGCGGCCGGCTCGCCGCGGGCTAGCGGCTATGCGATCAACCGCCGGCGGGGGTGCGCCGGGCGTTCAGGAACAGCTCGGCGAGTTCCCTGGTGGTGGTGGCGTCGTCGGCCGCCTTGTCGTCGCGCCAGCGCCCGGTGAAGCGAGGGAAGCGCATCGCCAGCCCGGCGTCGTCGCGGATCTGTCCCCAGGCGGCGGTGTAGTTCGGGGACAGGGTCAGCTCGGCGCTGAGGATTTCCACGACGAGACCCGGCTCGAACCAGACGTCGGGCTCCTGGCGCGCGTCGACCCGTGCGGGCTTGTGCGGGCTCTGCAGCGGCGCCAGCCGGGCGGGCAGCGCGGCCAGGTCGGCGTCGGTGAACCCGGCGCCGCACTTGGTCACGGCGCGGAAGACGTCGGCGTCCGCGTCGTAGGCGGCGAGCAGCACCGCGCCGTAGACACCGGCGCGGCGGCCGCGCCCGGCGAACGCGCCGACGATGACCAGGTCGGCGGTGTCGGACAGCTCGGTCCTGTAGTCCCGCTTGAGCTTGATCCACTGCCAGCCGCGCGCACCGGCCTGGTAGCCGGAATCCGGCCCCGTCGACTTGCACACCAGGCCCTCGCACCCGTCCGTGACCGCCTGGGCGAACGTCGCGTCGAGCACGGCCGGGTCGGTCACCTCGGCGGCCGTGGTCAGCCGCAGCCGGGGCGAGAGTGTGAGGGCCGCCTCGAGCGCGGCGCGCCGCCGCGGGTACGGCAGCATGGTCAGGTCCTCGCCGTCGGCGTACAGCAGCTCGAAGCAGAACAGGCCTACCGGCACGTCCTGCACGGCCTGGTCGATGCCGTGCTTACGGCGGCGCAGCATGACCTCGCCGAACGGCCGCAGCTCGCCCGCGGCCGCGTCGTAGGCGACGACCTCGCCTTCGAGTATCGCCTCTGAGGGCCCGAGCCCTGCCGCGAGCAGTTCCACGACGTCGGGGAACTGGTCGGATATCTCCTCAAGCCGCCGGGTGAACAGCTCGATCCGCCCGTCGGCGGTGCGGTGCGCCTGCACGCGGACGCCGTCGTACTTGTACTCGGCCGCACACTGCCCGCCCAGCCGGGCCAGGATCTCCCCCGCGTCGGCAAGCCGCTGAGCGAGCATGACACGCACCGGGTTTCCCGGCTGCACCCGCAACCCCTCCACCGCGGCCAGGCCGCCGCTCACCAGGGTGGCGGCCACCTTGCCGAGGTCGCAGCAGATGTTGTAACCGCGCTCGAGCACCTTCTTGCCGGCCTTGCCGCCCGCGTGCACCTGGGCAAGGGCGTCCAAGACGGTGGGCGTGCCGATGCCGAGGCGCAGGTTCCTTGTCACCAGGCGCAGCAGGTAGCAGGCCTCGACCGGGGTCGCCCGTGCGAGCAGTCCCGCCAGCAGCTCAAGCTTGCGGCCCTGCGAGCCGGCTCCCTCGGCGGCGGCGATCTCGCGCAGCGTGCGCACCACCTCGCCGACCTCAAGGCCGGCCGTCAGGCCGGCCGGTTCGGTAGCGGGCGAAGTGAGCAACCGTTCCGCGGCTTGACCCAGGTCACCGGTCTCCCGCACCAGCGCGGCGACCTGTTCCGCACTCGTGCCTGTCGTGCTGGCCACCGCGCGGACGGCGAGCTTCTCCGCCATGCCGAGATCCACCCCGGCGAACTCCGGCGCGATCAGCCCCTGGCACAGGTAACACACGGTCGGCAGCAGGTCCGCCGGTGTCTGCGCGAGCAGCGCGGCCAGCCGCTCCGTCAACGCCAGCCGGCTGCTGAGCCGCTCCAGGTCGCGATAGGCCTCGGCCACGATCAGGTACCGCATCACCGCCCCCTTTCCCGCTCGATCATGACACGCTCATCGCGCGCGGCGCGGTTGCCGTCTGTGCTTCGCCTGATGACCTGAGGTGGCCGTACTACGGGCAGATGTCCACCCCGAGCGTGCGTGCCTCTACTCCCTGCACGACGCCGTGCGGCTGCCCCGCGGCAACGGTGAAGCCGAGCACCCGGCCTGTCACCGTGCTGCGTGTTACCCGCAGCCCGTTCGGATCGGCCCCGTTCAGTACCTTCGCCGCGGCCGACCGGCCTGCCTTGTTGGCTTGCGCGGCGCCCTGGTCGGCGAAGGTCAGCGCGTCAAGCGCGGTCGCGGCGGCCGGATCGTTCAGAGCGGTGAGCTCCGCCTGCGGCGGGGTGAACATGCCGGTGAACCGCTTGCGCAAGTTAGCGAGCAGCACGGGGCTGGCATTGCGCAACAGGCTGGCTAGCCGCACGCACGCGCCGGAACCGATGACAACCGAGGCGGTGGCGATGCGATCGAGCCTGGCCGCGGCCAGTGCGAGCAACGGGGTCACAGAACCGGCATGCCCGAGTGGGCTGCCTGAGCCCGCGAGCACGGACCGGACCGCGCTCGCGTCCGGACCGCCGACAAGCAACTGCCGCCCCGGGTCGATGCCGATGTTGCGCATCCCCAGCGTCCACATGTGCCGTCGGTCGAACGAGCCGGTGAAGATCGGCCCGTTAGCGCGATAGCCGAACCGGGTCAGCCTGTCCGCCACGTCGGCCAGATCGGTGTGCCCGTCAAAGCCCAGCACGAACGTTCCGGCACCGCCGCCCGCGGGCCACAGGTCGATCTCCCAGTCCGCGCTCGTGGATCTGATGCCCAGGTCCTTTTCCATTTCGTTGTCGCCCCAGAGCAGCTCTTCGGCGAACGGGGCCGCGTTCGGGTTCGTTGCCGCCCGATGGCCGAGCATGGCCCAGTCGGTGAACGCCACCGAGACATTAGGCAGGTCCGGTATCGAGTCCAGTGCGGATGCCAGGGCGGAACTGCGGGCCAGGGTCTGGTCGACCACGCCCCCGGATCCGTCCGGTGAAGTGCCTGCGAAGGGGCCGCCGCTCGAGGCACAGCCGCAGAGTGCTGTCGTCACGGCCAGCGCGGCGAGTCCGCCCGCAATTGTGCGTCCGATGCTCATGCGGGTCATGACTTGTACACATAGCACGGGTCATCGGTCACGGTTTGATGTCTGGACGAAGCCGCAGGGGTAAGTACCGCCGCGACCTAGCGCTGCTGCTCTGTTGGGCGGATAAGCATCTCGTTCACCGCGACGTGCCGGGGGCGGGTGACGATGTAGCTGATCGCGTCGGCGATATCGCCCGCTTCCATCCGCAGTCCGAACTGGCCGCGGAGGCCTTCCAGGACCTCGGGCCTGTTGTGGCTGGCGAGCTCGGTGGCGGTGGCGCCGGGTTCCACTAGGGATACCCGCACGTACTGCCCGGCCAGTTCCTGGCGTAGCGACTCGCTGAACGCGCCCACGCCGAACTTGGTCAGCGCGTACACGCCGTTGCCGACGCGTGCGAACCGTCCCGCCACCGAGCTGATGTTCACCATGTCCGCCACCTGGCGCGGGTCTTCGGCAGCGGCGCGCCGCAGGTGCGGCAGGGCGGCGTGCGCGCAGTACAGCAGGCCGAGGACGTTGAGGTCAACCATCCGCTGCCACTCGTCAAGCGGCGCGTCGGCGGCCGGGCCTAGCAGCATGACCCCGGCGTTGTTGACGAGCGTATCCAGCCGGCCGAGCTCGGCGACCGTGCGGTCCACCGCGGAAGCGGCCTGCTCCTGGTCGGTGATATCGCACTCGATCACCAGCGCGGTGCCCCCGCTCTCCAAGATCTCCGAGGCTAGTCCCTCCAGCTGCGGCCGCCGCCGCGCCGCCAGCGCCACCGTCGCGCCCTGCGCGGCCAGCGCGCTGGCCGTGGCCGCACCGATGCCGCTGGACGCCCCGGTAATCAGCGCGACCGTGCCCTCCAGAACGGGTTTCACTGGACACTCACCATCCTCACTTGTCAGGTTGCGGTACCGAGAGCGCTTCCTCCCGCGGTGTTAGTTCCCCGGCGGGCATGCCGCTAGGCGGAACTGAGGGCTTGCGAGCCGCTCTGAGACTCAATATCGTATTAATGAGATTGAGTATCAATCGCCGGAGGCAGTGGGTCCTGTGATGCAAGGAGGCACCTGGTGACCATCTCCAGTGCAGAGATCCGCAAGAGAAGGGCCACCGCGCACGCCGCGGCCACCGCCCTGCCCAGGATGAGTCGGCAAAACAGCTCGCTGACCTACCGCGGCTACCCGGTCCAGGCGCTGTGCCGCAGGCATAGCTTCGAGGAGGTCGCCTACCTGCTGTGGCACGGGGAACTGCCCGACGGCGGCCAGCTCTCCGCCCAGAACCGAGCCGAACGGTCCCAGCGCGCCCTCGGCCCGCACCTTGCCGCCATGCTGGCCGCGCAGCCGCTCTCGGTGCCGCCGGCCGACGCGCTGCTGACCGTGGTGGTCAGCAGGCTCGGCGGGGACGGCCCCGCGGAGCGCGGCATCGCCCCGGGAGCGGTCCACGCGCAGGCGCTGCGCCTGTTCGCCGTCCTTCCCTCGATCGTCGCCTTCGACCAGCGCCGCCGCCATGGGCTTGACGCGGTGGCACCCCGTGACGACCTCGGCTACGCCGCGAACTTCCTGTACATGACGTTCGGCAGAGTTCCCGAGCCACAAATCGTCTCTGTTTTCGAAAGATCACTGATCCTGTATGCTGGGCAGGGCCTGAGTGCCGCGACGTCCGGCCCGCGCGTCGGCGTCTCGCCCTTGTCCCGCCTGCATGGCGCGGTGACGGCGGCGATCAGCGCGCTGAAGGAAGCGCCAGGCGACGGCTCTCCCGAGGCGGTGACGGAGATGCTGAAGGAGATCGCAATTCCCGACAACGCGCGACCATGGCTCGAGAAGGCGCTGGCTGAGGGACGGACCATCGCGGGCTTCAGCCCGCAGGTCTCCGGAAGCGACGCCCGCGTGCCTGCCATGCGCGCCGCGCTCGGCATGGTCGCCGCGCTCCGCGACCATGAGGGCCTCATTGTTATCTATGAGGCCCTCGCCACGGCGGTGCAGGAGATGACGGACCTCCGCCCCAGCCTCGATTACCCGGCCGCGGCCGCCTATCACCTCATCGGCTTCGATCGCCAGACGATCACGCCGATTCTCGCCGCCGCCGGGCTCCCCGGCTGGACCGCGCATCTCACCGATCACGTGGCCGCCAGCGCCATCACCAGGCCCCGTCTCGCGTATGACGGTCATGCCAAACATCACCTGGCAGGCGGACGGTGAGCTCCACCCTCACCACGGAGACGTGGGGGGAGCGGACCAGCCACTGGCGAGACTGGCCCGCGAAGCACCTGGCGGCGCGCAAGAGGGATCTCGGCCTGACGGTCAGCGTGGTAATCCCCGCGCGCAATGAGGAGGCCACCGTCGGCGAGGTGGTGTCCCGCATCGCACGGCTCGCGGCCGACACCGGGCTGGTAGACGAGCTGGTGGTGATCGACTCCGATTCCACCGACAAGACATCCGAGGCGGCGGCCAGGGCCGGAGCGACGGTGCACCGTGCCCGGGAGGTGGCTCCGCACCTGGATACCTTCCCCGGCAAGGGCGAGGCGCTGTGGAAGTCCCTGCTGGTGACCAAGGGCGACCTGCTGGTCTTCGTGGACGCCGACCTGACCCAGTGGGGCCCGCACTTCGTGACAGGACTGCTCGGACCGCTGCTGTCCGACGAGCACGTGCTGTTGGTCAAGGGGTTCTACGAGCGGCTGTACCGCGGCACTGACGGCTCCGTCACCGCCGATGGCGGCCGGGTAACCGAGCTTGTCGCCCGGCCGTTGCTCAGCCTGTGGTGGCCGGGGCTGGCGGGTATCGTGCAGCCGCTGGCGGGCGAGTGGGCGGCCCGCCGCGACCTGATGGAATCGCTGCCCATCCCTGTAGGATACGGAATCGAACTCGCGGTCCTCCTTGACACCGCCGACCAGCATGGGCTCGAAGCGATCGCCCAGGTAGACCTGGGCAGCCGGGGGCACAAGCACCAGGCGAGCCACGACCTGGCGTTGATGGCCGCGGAGCTGATGCTCGTCGCCGAGCGCCGGCGCGGCCGGCCCGGGCACGACAAGGGCGAGGCCGCGGACCCGGTGCGGCTGCACCAGTTCATCCGGTCAGGCCATGAGATACGCGGGTACACGCGGGCGGTACCGACACACGAACGTCCGCCGGCCCGGTCGGTGACGGGATAACGGTGAACGGCACGCGGCATCGTGCGCCTGGGCCCCTGCGGCTGCGGAACACCGAGTATCCGCCCGGGCAGACGCTCGTCATGGCGATTGTCAACCGCACGCCCGACTCGTTCTTCCGGCCCGGGCTGACCTGGGAAGACTCGGCCGCGATGGACCGGGTGCACGAGGTGGTGGCCGAGGGCGCGGACATCGTCGACATCGGCGGCGTACCCGCCAAGCCGGGGAGCGAGGTCTCCCCCGCCGAGGAGATCAGGCGGGTCGCCGCGTTCATCGCCGCGGTCCGCGCCGCCTATCCCGAGCTCATCATCAGCGCCGATACCTGGCGGCACGAGGTGGCAAGGGCCGCCTGCGAGGCAGGGGCCGACCTGCTGAACGACACGTGGGGCGGCTGGGACACGGGGACGGCCGAGGTGGCCGCGGAATTCGATGTGGGCCTGGTGTGCTCGCACGCCGGCGGGCTGCCGCCACGCACCAGGCCGTACCGTGTCGCCTACCCCGACGTGATGGCGGATGTCCTCGACACAACACTCGGACTCGCCGAGCGGGCGGTCGGCGCCGGGGTGGACCCCGCCAGGGTCGTCATCGACCCGGCGCACGACTTCGGCAAGAACACTTGGCAGTCACTGGAGATCAGCCGCAGGCTCGACGAGATGACCGCGACCGGCTGGCCGGTGCTGATCGCCGCGTCACGCAAGGACTTCGTGGGAGAGACGATCGGCGCCGACGTCGAAGGCCGGCTCGCGGGCACGATCGCGGTCACCGCCCTGGGGGCCTGGCTCGGCGCCAGGATCTTCCGCGCCCACGATGTACGGCAGACCAGGCAGGCGCTGCAGATGGTGGCCGCGATCAAGGGCGATGCGGCGCCCGCGCGTATCGTCCGGGGGCTGGCGTAACGGCAGGGCCGGACCGGTCACGCGCGGCGGCGCTGAGCCGGGGCTTCCTGGCAGGCGGATCCGGGCCGGCCGATAATGGGGCGGTGCGTGACAGGTGCGCGGTGCTGGACTGGGCGGCGTCGGGAGCCATGGCGCTCACGGGGATGCCCGGGGGGCCGCCGGTGGCCTCTGCGGCACCGGTCCTCGCCATGCTCGCCCAGGTCACCGCGGAGTTCGGCCGGGTGACCGCGGACAGCGGCACGGCGGTTCAGGCCGACCCGGCGGAGCTGATCGCCGGGCGGGCGGCGCTTGCGGGCTTTACCCGGGGCGGGCGGGTGTCCGCCGGGGGATCGAGCTTCCTGCTGCGGGCGGCGGACGGCTGGTGCGCCGTCACTGTCAGCAGGCCTGATGACGTGGCGGCGGTGCCCGCCATCGCCGGCGCGCTCGGCCTGGCCGTAGCCGGCGGGGACGCGGTTGAAACGCGGGCACAGGCACGGACGGTGCTCGCGGCGGCGGCGGCGAGCACGCCCGCGGAGGAGTTCGCGGCGGCGGCGCAACTGGTCGGCGTCCCCGCGGCAGCGCTGCCCTCATCGGCTCTGGCCTCATCTGCTTTGGCCTCGTCCGCCCTGGGCGCCCGCGTGCGGCCGCCCGCGCCTGGCGGCACTTCGCTGGCGGGAGCCAGCGGCACTTCGCTGGCGGGAGCCGCCGGCTGGCCGCCGTGGCGGACCACGCGGATCGCGGCGCCCGCGGCCGGCGCGACACTCGCCGGCGCGGTGGTCGCCGACCTGTCGTCCATGTGGGCGGGACCGCTGTGTTCGCGTCTGCTCGGACTGGCCGGCGCGGAGGTCATCAAGGTCGAGTCGCCGGCCAGGCCCGATGGCGCACGGTCGGGCAACAGGGAGTTCTTCGACTGGCTGCATGCCGGCCACCGCAGCCTTTCCGTTGACTTCGGCACGCGGACCGGGCGAACCGCACTGGCGGCGCTGCTCGAGGTGGCGGACGTGGTGATCGAGGCGTCAAGGCCGCGTGCGCTGGCCGCCGCGGGGCTGGCACCGGACATGATCGCGCACCGGCCGGGCCAGGTCTGGCTCAGCATCACCGGCTATGGCAGGTCGATGCCCGAGCGGGTGGCGTTCGGTGACGATGCCGCGGTGGCCGGCGGCCTGGTCGGCTGGACAACCGGCGGGGGGTACGGCCAGGGGGGATGGGGGGCAGGTGCCCCCCATGCTGGGGAGCAGTCGTCCCCCCCGTACCTATTCGAGTCATCGCCCGAGCCGGTTTTCTGCGCCGACGCCATCGCCGACCCGCTGACCGCTGCGTGCGGCGCGCTCGCGGTCGCGCTGTCCCTGTCGGCCGGCGGCGGCGAGCTAATCGACCTGCCAATGCGCGAGGTCGCCGCCGCCTTCGCGGCCGCCGCACTGGACCACGGCCCGCACGATGTCCTGCCCGGCGGCTCGGTGGCCTGCCCGCGTTCGCACCGTGCGCAGGCGGTGCTGCCGCCGCGTCGGCCGGCGCCGCCCGCGGGGCCTGCGGCACACGCGCCGGAACTCGGCGCCGATACCAGTGCGGTGCTCGCATGGCTCGCCCGCCGGCCCGCCGCATGCTGATCCGCGGGGCACGCGTGTGGCCGGCGGACGGGCACCTGGCCGCCGAGGAGGCGCTGGCTGACCTGCCGCGCCGTGACGTGCGCCTGGCCGCGGGCCAGATCGCCGGGTGCGCTCCCCGGCTGCGGCCGGAACGCGGCGAAGAGGTCATGGAGGCGGCCGGCGGAGTCCTGCTGCCAGGCCTGCATGACCACCACGTGCATCTGCGGGCGCTGGCGGCCGCGGCAGCGAGCGTCGCCGTCGGCCCGCCGCAGGCCAGGACCGCCGCCGACCTGGCCGCGCGGTTGCACGCGGCCGACGCGGAACTGCCGCCTGGCGGGTGGCTTCGCGCCGTCGGCTACCACGAGTCGGTTGCCGGGGAACTCGACCGCCAGGTTCTCGACAGGCTGCTGCCCCGGCGTCCGGTGCGGGTGCAGCACCGCACCGGCGCGCTCTGGGTGGTCAACTCGCTCGCGGCCGAGCGGCTTGGCCTCGACCAGTGCGAGCTCGGCGGGGTGGAACGCGACGACGCGGGCCGTCCGACCGGGCGACTGTGGCGCATGGACCGCTGGCTCGCCGACCGGGTACCCGGGCTGACCGCGGACCTAGGGGCGGTGAGCAGGAAGGCGGCATCGCTGGGGATCACCGGCTTCACCGACGCCACCCCCAGCGTGACCGAGCGCGACCTCGCGTTCCTGGCCGGCGCCGAGATGGCGCAGCGCCTGTGCTGCATGGTGCCCCCGGGCGTGCACCCGCCGCCCGGGATCGGCGCCGGGCCGGTGAAGATAATGCTCGACGACAGCACCCTGCCTCCGCTTGACGAGCTCGGGGGCCGGATTGGCGACGCGCACGCGGCCGGCCGGCCCGCCGCGGTGCACTGCGTGACGCGCGTCCAGCTCGTGCTCACGCTCGCGGCACTCGATCAGGCGGGACGGCTGCCCGGGGACAGGATCGAGCACGGCGCGGTCATCGGGGCCGATTCCCTGCCGGATCTGCGCGGGTTGACGGTCGTCACCCAGCCGCACTTCATCACCGAACGCGGCGAGCAGTACGCGGCGGACGTCCCCCCTGACGACCTGCCCGACCTGTGGCGGCTGCGGTCCATCATCGACGCGGGGGTGGACGTCGCGGCGGGCAGCGACGCGCCGTTCGGCAACGAGGACCCGTGGGACGTGATGCGGGCCGCCGTCCGCCGTCCAGCGCCGTTCCGCGCCGGCGAGGCGGTCTCCCCCGCCCGGGCGCTTGCCCTGTTCCTCGGCGAGCCCGCCGCTCCCGGCCGCCGGCGGCTGGTGGCCCCTGGCCGCCCGGCCGACCTCACGCTGCTGCGCGCCGGCCCACTCGAGGTGCTTGACTCACTCGCGTCCGACCTGGTCGCCGCGACGTTCATCGGCGGCGAACTCGGCTACGCCCGCGGGTAGCCGGCTAGCCCGTGCCACACTAGGCGAGGATGGCTGGTTACATGCCCGCAGAACTCTCCGCGCTAGCGGGGCAGCTGGAACTCGAGCTGCTGCCCGACGGGAGGCCGGCCAACCCGCTTGCCGTGATTGAGCTCGACCGCTGGCGCGACGCGCCACCGGGGCTGATCCGTGACGCCGCCGCCCTGGTGGCGCGCGCGCTGCCGGTCACCGTGTGCGTGCTCGCCGGACCGCCGGCCGTCAGCATGGAGCCGCTCATCGCCGCCGCGACGCTGACGCTGACCGCCCGTGTGGCACCGGACGCGGGGGGTGCGGGGGGTCGTGCCCCCGGGCGGCAAGACGCGGGGGGTGCGGGGGGTCGTCCCCCCGGGCAGCACGGCGTGACGCGGGCGTACGTGCCTGTCGGCGACCTCCCCGGCTCACCAGACCTGGGCGCAGCGCTCAGCCGCCTGCGGGCGGCGGTGGAGCGGTCTCCGCGCGCCGCGGTCACCTGCGGACAACTGCTTCGGCAGACAGCCGACCTGGACACCGCCGGCGGCCTGGCGGCCGAGGCCGCGGCGTACTCCATGCTGCTCGGCGGGCCAGAGTTCGCACGCTGGCTCGGCGAGCGCGGTGAGCCGCGGCACCGCGCGCCGTCCGCGGAGCCGGTACGGGTCAGCAGGGACGGCGGACGGCTCCGCATCGTGCTCGACGATCCCGCACGGCGCAACGCATTCAGCGCACGGCTCCGGGAGTCGCTGCTCGACGCGCTGCTCGTCGGCGCGGCCGACGAGACCGTCGAGTCGGTCGAGTTGAGCGGCGCAGGCCCGGCCTTCTGCAGCGGCGGGGACCTGGATGAGTTCGGGGCCGCGAGCGACCTGACTGCCGCCTACCTGGTCCGGCTGTCGCGGGCGCCGTGGCGGGTCATCGACGCGATCGCCGGCAAGGTCACGGTCATGGCGCACGGCGCCTGCATCGGCGCGGGCATCGAGATGGCCGCGTACGCCGGGCGGATCGCCGCCACACCCGACGCCTTCTTCGCACTACCGGAAGTCGGCATGGGACTTGTTCCCGGCGCCGGCGGCTCGGTCAGCGTGCCGCGCCGGATCGGCCGCTGGCGTGCGGCATGGCTGATGCTCACCGGCGACCGGCTGCCCGCCGCGACGGCGCTGCGCTGGGGTCTGGTCGATGAGATGGTGCCGTGACGCTCTGGGCCAGTGGCTATGTCCGCGTGGCGATGCCCCAGACAAAGATGTCAGCGAACGACTTCGCGACCTCCTTGACCGAGAAATGCCCGCCCGCGCGCAGCGACAGGTACGTGTAGTTGTGCATGCCGAGCCAGGCGATGACCGCGAGCCTGGTGTCGGTCGGCCGGAAGTCCCCCGACTCGATGCCCCGCTGAAAGACGGCCTCGACGCGTCGCTCGTACGCACGCCGCCGCTGCCGGAACGACTCCGCGTTCTTCCCGGTCAGCGCGGGGAAATCGTGCAGAAACACCCAGACGTGGTCCGGGAAGCGGAAGATCACGTCGAGGAGTTCCTCACCGAGCATCATGAGCTGCTCGGTCGGGGTTCCGCCCGCCAGGTCAGCCCGGTCCGCGCCCAGCATGACCTCGTCCATCACCCGGTCATGGATGGCGGCGAGCAGCTGCTCCTTGGAGCCGATGTAGTAGTACAGGGCTCCCTTGCCGATGCCGTTCGCCTCGCAGAGTTCTGTCGTGCTGGTGGCGTGGTAGCCACGCTCGGCGAACACCTTCGCGGACGCGTCCACGATCTCGTGGCGGCGCGCCTGCCACTTGGCGCTCTTGCCCTGCTTGTCCTTCACCCTCGTTTGCGGCATCCTTGCGGCCTCATCTAGTCCGGAGCTTCTGTTGACCATTAAAATAACCTGTTGCGATGGGTCGGTCTTTCACCGACGCACCGGGCACTGCCCTGGGCTGCCCTCGGCTAGGTTGAGGCTAGTCAGACGTCGAATTCCCGGTCCAGGCCACCTTTACTGCTCGTAAAAATGATACTACTGACTGGTCAGTATACTCAAGTGCCCTGCTTAGACATGGGTCTACCCGCCGGCCGATCGGTACAAGGTACGGATGGCGGCGTCCGGTCACCGTTCATCAGGTCGTGGGCGATTGCTCATTGCGGAGGCCGACCCGCTGTTCCTATTATGTACTGACCAGTCAGTGTAGGGCGGCAAGGCGAGAGGGCCATGGACTTCACACTCAACGAGTTCGAAGGCGAACTGCTTGACCTGGGCCGAACCTACGCCGAGCGGGAGATCGCACCGGTCGCGGCACAGGCATGGCACGAGGAGCGCTGTCCCACCGAGCTACTTCGCGGTCTGGGCGAACTCGGGCTGCTCGGCACGCTCGTGCCGGAAAAGTGGGGCGGGATCGGGTCATCCACGGTTGGTTACGTGGCACTGCTCGAGGCTCTCGGGTCCGTGGACCCGTCGGTCGCGTCGGCCTGGCAGGCACACTCCACGATCGGGAGCATGCCGCTGCTGCTGTTCGGCAATGACGAGCAGCGCGAGCGCTGGCTGCGACCGCTGGCGGAAGGGCGCAAGCTCGGCGCCTTCGGCCTGACAGAGCCCGGCGCCGGGTCGGATGTCCGCTCACTGCGGACCAGGGCCGAGCGAGTGTCCGACGGGTGGGTGCTGACCGGGCAGAAGGCGTTCATCTCCAACGCGGGCACCGACATGAGCTTCGGGGTCACCGTCCTCGCGCGCACCGGCGAGGACGCGTCGGGCAAGCCGCGCTTCGGCAGCTTCATCGTCCCCAAGGACACCGAGGGCTTCACCATGGGACCGAAACTGCGCGGCATCGGCTGGAAGGGCCTGGACACCAGGGACCTGTTCTTCGACGGTGTCTGGGTGCCCGACAGCCAGGTGGTGGGCGAGCCGGGCGGCGGGCTCGGCCAGTTCCTCAGCGCTCTTGAGGTCGGGCGGATCTCGATCGCGGCGCTGTCCCTCGGCACCGCGTCCGGAGCCATGCGGCTCGCCCTGGCCTACGCCAAGCAGCACGAGCAGTTCGGCACTCCGATCGCCAGCTTCCAGGCGATCCAGTTCAAGCTGGCCGACATGGCCACGGAGATCGAAGCCGCCCGGTGGCTCACCTACTACGCCGCCTCGCTGCGCGACGCGGGCAAGCCATTCAAGAAAGAGGCCGCCATGGCAAAGCTGAAGGCGAGTCAGGTCGCTACCGCGGTGGTGACCGAGGCGGTGCAGATCTTCGGCGGCGCCGGCTACATGCTGGAGAGTGACGTCGCCCGGTTCTACTGCGACGCGAAGGTACTTGAGATCGGTGAAGGAACCAACGAGATCCAGCGTCTCGTCATCGCTCGCGAGCTCGGATGCTAATGACCGGAGACAACCACGGGCCTGACCCGGCGGGCCTGATCCCAGGTCACGCCGGCGTCGCCGGACGGCGCGTCGTGATCACCGGCGCCGGTCGCGGCCTCGGCAGCGTGCTGGCCGCCGCCTTCGACGCGGCAGGCGCCAGGCTGGCCCTGGTCGCCCGGTCCAAGCCGGCCCTGGAGGACGTGGCAAGCCGGCTCTCCGGTGATCACCTGGTGTGCGCCGGCGACGTGCGGGACGAACTGTTCAACGACACGGTCGCCGAGCAGATGACGGAGCGATTCGGCGGCGTGGACGTGTGGATCGCCAACGCCGGGGTGTCACGCGAGGATCCGGACATCACCCGGATGTCGGCGGCGGCCTGGCGTGAGGTGATCGACACCAACCTGACAGGGACGTTCCTCGGCGCGCGCGCCGCCGCGGCCCGGATGGGCGCGGGCGGCCGCATCATCGTGACAGGCTCGGTGCTCGGCGACCGGCCGCACGGCCGCCTCGCCGCCTACTCGGCGTCCAAGGGCGGCGTGCACGCCCTGGTCAGGTCGCTGGCGCAGGAGCTCGGACCACGGGAAATCACCGCCAACGCGGTGGCGCTCGGCTGGTTCGAGACCGGGCTCGGCTCCTTCTGGCAGCGGGACGAGCAGCGCGAGCAGGACATCGCGCGGCACACCGCACTCGGCCGCTGGGGAACCGACGCCGACCTGCCCGGCGTCTACCTGTTCCTCGCCTCGCCCGCCGCGGCGTACATCACAGGAACCACGATTACCGTTGACGGCGGCTACTCGCTGCTTTGACGCTCGATCCCGAACTGACGTCGAAGGAGATGGCATGTTCAACCTGACGCGGTCCCTCGACAGGAACGCGGACCGCACGCCGCACGAGGACGCGGTTGTCTTCCGCGATACGCGGCTGACGCACCGGCAGCTCCTCGACCGGGTGAACGCGCTCGCCGCCGCCTTCCTGGAAGCCGGCGTCGGCAAGGGCGACATCGTGGCGCTGCTCATGGGCAACCGTCCCGAGTTCCTGGAGAGCGCGCTGGCGGTGAACCGCGTCGGCGCGGCCTTCCTCCCGCTCAACGTGCGGCTGGCCGAGCCCGAGATCGAGTACATCATCAGGCACGCGGGCGCGGTGGCGATCGTGACCGAGCCGAGCTTCGCCGGGCCGGTCGCCGCCATCGGCGAGCGGCTGGCCACCCCGTGGACGGTTGTCATAGTCAGCGAGGGCGAAGGCACGGGCCTGGCCGCCGCCGGATACGAGTCATTTCTCGGTTCGCACAGCGGCGCAACCGTTCCTCCCGCCGATGTCGCCGAGACGGACCTGCACCGGCTCATGTACAGCTCGGGGACGACCGCGCACCCCAAGGGGGTGCCGATCACCTACGCGAACTTCTACTGGAAGACGATCGGGCACGTCGCCGAGTTCGGCATGAGCGCGGCCGACCGCACGCTGATGGCCGGGCCGATGTATCACGTCGGCGCGTTCGACCTGCCCGGAATCGGGACCTGGTGGGTCGGCGGCAGCCTGGCGATCCTGCCGCGTTTCGACGTGCCCGACCTGCTCGCCACCATCGAGCGTGAACGGCCGACCAACGTCTGGCTGGCCCCGGCGATGGTGAACGCCACGCTGAACGCGATCGCCCAGTCACCCGGGCTCGGCGACCACAGCACGGCGAGCGTCCGCTTCATCACCGGGGGCGGGGAGAAGATGCCGCTGCCGCTCATCGAGCGGCTGCTCGCGGCCTTCCCGAACGCGCGGTTCGCCGACGCGTACGGACTGACGGAGACCGTGTCCGGCGACACGTTCAACGACGAGGCGCACACCCTGTCCAAGATCGGCTCGGTCGGCAAGCCGGTGGTCGGCCTCGACGTGACGATACTCGGCCCGGACGACGCGCCGGTTGAGGCGGGCGCCGCCGGCGAGATCCTGCTGCGCGGCCCCAAGGTGATGTCCGGCTACTGGAAGAATCCCGAGGCCACCGCCGCCGCGTTCACCCACGACGGCTGGTTCCGCACCGGGGACATCGGCCACCTCGACAAGGACGGCTACCTCTATATCGACGATCGCAAGAAGGACATGATCGTGTCCGGCGGCGAGAACGTCGCGACGTCCGAGGTCGAGCGAGTGCTCTACGAGAACCAGGCGGTGCTCGAGGCGGCGGTGGTCGCCATGCCCGACGCGCGGTGGGGCGAGGTGCCGCGCGCCTTCATCGTGCTCAAGCCGGGCGAGGAGCTCACGGCCGAGGCGCTGGTTGCGCACTGCCGCGAGCGGCTCGCGGGCTTCAAGACGCCGAAGGAAATCGTGTTCCTCGACACGCTGCCGCGAAACCCATCGGGCAAGGTGCTCAAGCGCCAGCTTCGCGACATCGACAGCGATGCGGAAAGGTAAGCAATTGCCGGCCACCCAAGTCCCCCAGCCGACGGCAGCGGAGCTCCGCGAACTTCCGGCGGACCGCCTGCTCGAGGCCTTCGGGCGGATGACCATGATCCGGGTGTTCGAGGAGCGGGTGTCCGGCCTCTACGCCAACGGCGAGGTCCCCGGATTCGTGCACCTGTCGATCGGCCAGGAGGCCGCCGCGGTCGGCGCCTGCTGGCCACTGGCCGCCACCGACGTGATCACGTCCAACCACCGGGGCCATGGCCACTGCCTGGCCAAGGGGCTCGCCCCCGAGCCGATGATGGCCGAACTGCTCGCCAGGGCCACGGGAACCAACAAGGGGCTCGGCGGCTCGATGCACATCGCCGACCCCAGCCTGGGGATCTTCGGCGCGAACGGCATCGTCGCCGCCGGCGTGCCGATCGCCGCGGGCGCGGCGCTCGCCGCCCAGCTGCGCGGGCGGCGCGACGTGGTGGTGTCCTTCTTCGGCGACGGGGCGGTCGCGCAGGGCGCGTTCCACGAGGCGGCTAACCTGGCGGCGTTGTGGAAGCTGCCGGTGGTCTTCTTCTGCGAGAACAACGGCTACGCGGAATTCTCGCCGATCGCCGACCAGCACCCGGTGCCGATGGCCACCCGGGCCGCGGCGTACGGGCTCGAGTACGTCGCCGTCGACGGCAACGACGTGGAAGCCGTCGCGGCTGTCATGACCGACGTGGTCCAGCGGATCAGGGACGGCGCCGGGCCCGCGTTCGTTGAGGCCGCCACCTACCGCTGGCACGGCCACTACGAAGGCGACCCGGAAAAGTACCGCACCAAGGAAGAGCTGGCGCAGTGGCAGGAGCGCGACCCCCTGGTCATCACCCGCGCGCGGCTGCTCGGACGCGGGGTGCCGCAGGAGACGCTCGACCAGATCGAGGCCCAGGTCCAGGCCAGGATCGACGCCGCGGTCGACAGCGCACGGCAGGCGCCGCAACCGGACATGACGGTACTCCGCTCGTCGGTGTACGCCGCGCGGACGCCGGTCGCCGAGCCGGCCTGGGAGCCGGCCGCCGACAACGAGATCTTCCGGACCATGGACGCCGTACGCCTGGCGCTCGAGGGTGAGCTCGCGGCGAATCCCGATATGTTCGTGGCAGGCGTCGACGTCGGCAAGGGCGGCAACGTGTTCGCACTTACCCGCGGCCTGTACGCGAAGTGGCCGGACCGGCTGCTCGACACGCCGATCTCGGAGACGGCGGTGATGGGGCTCGCGGTCGGCGGCGCCATGGCCGGCATGACGCCCGTCGTGGAGCTGATGTACCTGGACTTCCTCGGTGTCTGCTTCGACCAGATCCTTAACCAGGCCGCCAAGCTGCGGTTCATGACCGGCGGCAAGGCGCGCATGGGCCTGGTGATCAGGACGCAGTTCGGCGGCGGCCGGTCCTCGGGCAGCCAGCACTCCCAGTCGCTCGAGGCGCTGCTCGCCCACGTCCCCGGGCTGACGGTGGTCATGCCGTCAACCCCGGCGGACACCTACGGGCTGCTGCGGTCAGCGATCCTGGACCCGAATCCGGTGGTGTTCATCGAGAACCGCCAGATGTACGGGATGAAGGGCCCCAAGCCGCCGGCGGACTACCTGATCCCGCTCGGCAAGGCGAAGGTCGTGCGGGAAGGCACCGACCTCACCATCGTGAGCGTCTCGCGGATGGTCCACGAGGCGGTGGCCGCCGCCGGGGCGCTGGCGGAGCGCGGGATCAGCGCCGAGGTCATCGACCTGCGCACGGTGTCGCCGCTTGACAAGGAGACGATCCTGGCGTCGCTTGCCAAGACGAACCGGCTGCTTATCGCGCACGAGGGGGTCACCGACTTCGGCATCGGCGCGGAGATCGCAGCGCTGGCCGTGTACGAGGGATTCTGGACGCTTGACGCGCCGGTGATGCGGGTCGCGCCGCCGCCCACGCCGTCACCGTACGCGCCGAACCTGGAGCGGCAGTGGTTGCCCGACAGGGGCTCCATTGAGCGCGCCGCGATAGCGCTGGCGCGGGTCTTATTTGCGATTGCCTATATGACCGAGGCCCTCATTGCTTTCGGTTTAGAATTTTACCAAATTACCTAATTGCACTGTTCGTGCGGTGTTATGGTCGCGCTACCACGTGGCTAACTGGCGGCTGCTGCCTGTCTCATGCGAGGCTCAATGACGACCTTCCGACGTCGCGTCCATTCACGACCGCTCAGGACGTTCCTGATCGCCATGATCGCGGTGCCCCTGGTTTCCCTGCTCGCACTGTGGGGCTTCGCGGCCAGCATCACGGTCAACGCCGCCATCAAGGACCGGGCGTACAACGCGAGCAGCCAGACAACCAACGCCGGAGTCTACGGGCTGGTGAGCCAGCTGCCCCAGGAACGGGCGCAGACCTACGTCTGGCTGCTGAGCGGTCAGCGAGCACCGCGGGCACCCATCCTCGCCGCGCGGAAGCTGGTCGACAAGGCGGTGCCGCCGGCCAGGACCGCGCTGGTGGCGATCGAGGGAACAGCAAACCCGGTGCTGAGCGCACTGATCGCCGACCTGAACCGGATCCCCGCCATCCGCAAGGCCGTCGACTCAGGCACGATGAGCGCGTCGGCCGCATTCGCCGCGTACAGCGACATCGTCGACGAGGAGTTCGGCTACTTCAACTCGACAGTCAACGAACGGAGCGGCGGCGGGCTTGGCGGCGTCTCGGTCGGCGCCGTCGACGGGGCGTACGCGCTTGAGATGGCGAGCAGGGAGGCCGCGCTCATCGACGGCACGCTGAGCGACGGCGGCCGCCTGACTCCCGCCATCAGGGAACTGTTCGCGGGCGCCGCGGCAGAGCGGCACGAACTCCTTCGCGAGACCCAGGCGCTGGTCCCCGCTAACCTCTATCCCAGCTACGTCAACGACTCTCCGGCCTACCGGCAGTTCCAGGCCATGGAGACCCAGATACTCGACAGCACGGGAAACCAGGTCCCGGTGAACGGTAAGACCTGGCTGTCGGTGACCACTGCCTACCTCGGGGCCACGTACCAGAGCCAGAACGAGACCGACGCGCCGGCGCTGCAAGCCATGAGCTCGAACGAGAGCAACCGGCTGCTCACCGAGGCCATTAGCGCCGGCGGCGTCGGCCTGGCCGCGGTCGTGGTGTCGGTGTTCCTCCTGGTCTGGTTCGGCCGCAAGGTCACCAGGGACCTCGGCGGACTGAACAGCTCCGTCCGCGAAATGGCGGAGGAACGGCTGCCGCGGGTCGTCGGCCGGCTCCGCCGCGGTGAGGACGTGGACGTCCGCGCGGAATCGCCGCCGCCAGGCTCGAGCTCCATCAGGGAAATCTCCGCCATCGCCGATTCCTTCTTCACGGTGCAGGGGGCGGCGGTCGAGGCGGCGGTCGACCAGGCGAGGCTGCGCAAGGGCGTCAACCAGGTCTTCCTGAACATCTCCATGCGCAATCAGTCGCTGCTGCACCGGCAGCTGAAGATGCTCGACTCCATGGAGCGCCGGACCAGCGATCCCACCGCCCTGGCCGAGCTCTTCCGCCTCGACCACCTCACCACCCGCATGCGCAGGCACGCCGAGGGCCTCATCATCCTGTCGGGCTCCACGCCGGGCCGTGGGTGGCGCGAGCCGGTGCCAGTCGTCGACGTGCTGCGCGCGGCGGTCGCCGAGGTCGAGGACTACGTGCGCGTCGACGTCGTCAGCGAATCGCGCGACCTGGTCGCGGGCAACGCGGTAAACGACCTCATCCACCTCGTCGCCGAGCTGGTGGAGAACGCCACAGTGTTCTCCCCGCCCAACACGCGCATCGAGGTCAGAGCGGACCGGGTCGGGACGGGCCTGGTGGCGGAGATCGAGGACCGCGGTCTTGGCGTGAGCGAGCCGGAACGCGACGCCATCAACCAGCGCCTGGCCAGTCCGGCGGAGTTCGACCTCGCCAACAGCGACCAGCTCGGGCTGTTCATCGTCAGCCGGCTGGCGGCCAGGCACGGCATCAGGGTCTCGCTCCGCGAGTCGGCCTACGGCGGCACGACAGCGATCGTCCGGGTGCCGTTCGGCGTGATCGTGCGGGACGAGGACGAGATGCCGGTCTCGGACGAGAGCTGGGTGATTCCACCGGACATGGCCCCGGGAACGGCGGCGTCGATCGGGACGGGGCGGCACCGGCTGCGGATGGCGGTGACGGGCCGCGTGGCCGAAGGGCCCGGCAACGGACGGACGGCGGAGCCGGAGAACGTCCCCGCACCGCGGTCCGTCCCCCGTGCCCCCTGGGAGATGGAGCCGCCAGCGGTGACGACGGCGGCGGCACCCGAGCCGCCGCCGTTGCGCGGCGCGGACCGCTGGAGGCCAGCACCGGAGCCGCCGCCGCGCGGCGCGGACCGCTGGAGGGCCGCACCCGAGCCGCCATCGCGCGGCGCGGACCCCTGGGGGACGTCGCAGGGGCCAGCCTCGTCAGGCAGTCACCTCGGGATGCCCATCCGGGTGCCGCAGGCCAGCATGGCACCGCAGTTGCGGGACGGCCGTCAGGGGGGCGCACAGGCACGCGAAGAGCCGGGCGTCGACGAAAGGGCGCCGGAGGCGGTCCGTGACATGATGTCGCAGATGGAGCGAGGGTGGAAGCGCGGACGAATGGACGACCTCGACGATGCCGACGCGATTGACTGGTAGGGAGAACCGGTAATGACACAGACCGACGCGACCGGGCAGCTCAGCTGGCTGCTCGACAACCTCGTCGAGCAGGTTGAGCACGTCGAGCAGGCACTCATCCTGTCCAGGGACGGCCTGGTGGTTGCCGCGTCACGAGGCTTGTCCCGCGAGGACAGTGAGCACCTGTCCGCGCTGGCGGCCGGGGTGCAGAGCCTGGCCAGGGGAACCGGGGAGCATTTCCGCGGCGGCAAGGTGCGGCAGACCATCATCGAGATGGAAAACGCGTTCCTGTTCGTCATCGCGGCGGGGCGGGGAACGTGCCTCGCGGTGCTGACGTCAGCCGACCCCAACGTGGGCGTCATCGCCTATGAGATGGCAATGCTTGTCCGCCGCATGGGCAAGTACCTCGCGGCAGAGCCGCGGTTCCCCGTTGGCGGAATAGGGCTGGAGTAACCATGCGAGACGGGTACCGGACATGACGGGCGCGGGCGAGGACGGGCATGGGAGCCGCTGGCTCGACGGGGACGCCGGCCCCGTCGTGCGGCCCTACGCGGTGACGAAGGGGCGGACCGCCCCGGGCACCGGGTCCCGTTTCGGGCTTATTGACGTCGTGGCGGCGACTGGGGCATGGCCGCAGCCGCACTTCCGGCCCGGACCCGAGCACCGCAGGATCATGGAGCTTTGCCAGGGGCCCAAGCCCGTCATCGACGTCGCCTCGGAGACCGACCTTCCCGTCGGGGTGGTGCGCGTGCTGATGGGCGACCTCATCGACGAGGGACTGCTGCGCGTGGTGCCTGCCCAGCGTAAACCCCATACCGACCAGCGCCTGTTGAGGATGGTGCTCGATGGACTTCAATCGCTCTAATGGCGCCGACGCCGCGGGGAGACCGCCGTCGACCGCCAAGTTCCTCGTCGCCGGGGGCTTCGGGGTGGGAAAGACCACCTTTGTCGGCGCGATCAGCGAGATCAGGCCGCTGCGCACCGAGGAGCAGTTGAGCGATCTCAGCGTGGGCATCGACGACACCCGCGCGGTGAGCGGCAAGACGACCACCACGGTGGCCATGGACTTCGGCCGGATAAGCTTCCCGTCGGGCCTGGTGCTCTACTTGTTCGGCACGCCAGGTCAGCAGCGTTTCTGGTTCATGTGGGATGAGCTGGCAATCGGCGCGATCGGCGCCGTGATACTCGCCGACACCCGGCGGGTCGCCGACTGCTTCGCCTCCATCGACTACTTCGAGCGGAACGGCACGCCCTTCGTCATCGCCGTCAACTGCTTCGACGACGCACCGCGATTCCAGCCGGAAGACATCAGGATCGCGCTGAGCCTGGGGCCCGAGGTGCCCATCGTGCTGTGCGACGCACGGCAGCGGGAGTCCGTCAAGCAGGTGCTCGTCAGCCTCGTCAAGTACGTCATGGCGGCGACCGGCCCGACGGTGAGCGGCGGGATCCGCTGACGTCGGCGATGAGCCGGGCGAGAATGCCGTCAGGTGGCCAGCGGTAGCGGGCGGGGCGGTACGTGGTCCTGCCAGAGGCGGCGTGAGGTCTCGGCCGGGTAGGGGACAACCGCGGGCGGGATGTCGAAGACACGGGTGAGGCGTTCGCGGGGGTCGTAGGCGGGCCAGCCGGGATCGCCGGTCGCGGCGAACCTGGTCCAGGCCGTACGGAACTGAGCCGACATCTCTTCGGCGGCCGGGACCGGCGGCGGGCCGATCAGCCGGCCGGCGAGGCCCCCTTCCAGGTTGCCGAAGACGAGGGGCCCGTCAAGCCCGTGGCAGGCGCCCAGGATGCCGCCGTTGACGGGAGCGGGCCAGGCCAGCTCGTAGAGGTAGGCCATTCCCCCGGCGGCCGTCTGCGCCTCGGCCAGCTGCAGGGTCGGCATGCGGAACACCCAGTCGTTCTGGATCAGCTCGTACAGCCGCTCCGCGGACGCGTCAGGGAAGGCGGCGCGGTAGGCCTGCTCGCCGTCGGGCCCCGGCCCGAGAACGCGCAGGCGCTTGCCCGCCTGTTCCTCGCTGATCTTGCCAAGCTGGCCGCTCATGACGAGGCCAAGCCTGGCCTCGTCCCTGGTGTGGCCGACGATCAGCGGCACGTCGCGGGCGGCACCCGCGGCCAGCGCCGCCCAGGGTGTCACCGGGAGCACGTCGCCGTCGACGACCGGCGCGAACGGGGTGTCGGTCAGCGCCACCTGGCCCCAGCGGTCCTCGTACTGGCTGAGCTTGCGGTCCACCGCGTCCCCCGCGGCCACCAGCCGCACCGGGTCCACTGCGGACAGGTCGGCGACGGTCGCCCGCAGCCCGAGTTCGGCCGCGATGGCCGCGGCGATATCGGCCGCCAGCGGGGGTGAGTAGTACAGGCCGGGGACGCTCTGCGCGATCGCCCGGCGGAACAGGCCCGCCGCCCGCGGCATGGCGAGCAGCGAGGCGACCGAGCCGCCCCCGGCCGACTGGCCGAACACGGTGACCTCGGCGGGGTCGCCGCCGAAGGCGGCGATGTTGTCGCGCACCCAGTTAAGCGCCGCCACCTGGTCGAGCAGGCCACGGTTGGCGGGCGCACCGTCGAGATAGGCGAAGCCCTCCATGCCGGTGCGGTAATTGAAGGTGACAAGCACCTGGTCGCCCTCGCGCGCAAGACGGCTGCCGTCATAGGCGGGGATCTCGGCCGAGCCAACCTTGTAGGCGCCACCGTAGATCCAGACAAGCACCGGTCGCCTGGCGGCCGGGTCGGCGGCCGGCGTCCACACGTTCAGCGTCAGCCAGTCGTCGCTGGCGGGCACCGGGGCGGGGCCGAAGACACTCGACTGCGGTGGCGGCGGGCCGAACGCGGTCGCGTCACGCACGCCATCCCACGGCGTCACCGGCTGGGGAGTGGCGAACCTGGCCGGGCCGGTCGGCGGCTGCGCGAACGGGATGCCGCGGAAGACCGCCAGGCCGCCCTCGGCCCGGCCGCGCACCGCGCCCGCGATGGTTCGCGCCTCGGGTTCGGCCGGCTGCCGCACGCTTGTCATCGCGTCTCCTTGCTCCAGTGGGCGTCGGCGAACCGCCTGACCTCCCGGAGGATCTCCTGGTCTTCTGGTGCCATGCCCATGAACCCGCCGTGCCCGGCCGCCTCGGTGACGTGCAGCTCGGCGGGGACGCCGGCCCGGCGCAGCGCCCGGTGCAGCAGCACGGTGTCGGACAGCAGCATGTCGCGGGTGCCGGTGGTGAGGATGGCGGGCGGGAAGCCCCCGGCGAAGTCGCCGTTCAGCGGCGACAGGTACGGGTGACTGAGGTCCTGCCCGGCCGCGTAGAGCAGGAACGCCGGCCGGCCGCTGCCGGGGATGAGCGGATCAAGGCCCAGGTTGACCTGATGGGAGTCGCCGGACTCGGTGAGGTCCGCGCCCGGCGTCATCAGCACCGTGGCGGCCGGCAACGGCAGGCCCTCGTCGCGGGCGCGCAGGATGAGCGCGGCGGCGAGGTTGCCTCCGGCCGAGGCGCCGCCGATGATGATCCGCTCCGGCGGCCGCTCGCCGAGCAGCGCCCGGTAGGCGGCGAGACAGTCGTCGAGCGCGGCGGGGAAGGGATGATCGGGCGGCATCCGGTAGTCGACCGCCCACACCCGGGCCGCCATGCGGACGGCGGTGCCGGTGGCCATCGTGGCGCAGAGCTCGCCGCCGCCCCAGATGAACCCGCCGCCGTGGATGTCGAGGTAGACGCGGTCGTCATCGTCGGCGAGGCCGTCGGGCGTGATCTCGTAGACGCGGCAGCCGCCGAGGTCCCGGTGCCGCACCGTGACCGGGGCGGCGGCGCGGCCCGCCATCATCGCCGCGATCGCGCCGTCATGGGCGGCGATCATCGCCCGCCAGGCCGCCGGATCGTCCAGGGGCGGGTACTCTGTGCGCTGCGCGGGCGTGTTCGCGATCACCGCCTGGGCTTCTTTGCTTACCGAGGCGGGCACCGGGATGTCGCGTGCGGGCAGCCGGATGACGCCTGGCCGCTCGGTCATGGGTGGTTCGGTCATGGCCTTCCGATCGGGGAGACGACAAGGGCAGCGGCCGTGCGTCAGCTGGCGGCGACCGGCCCGCTTGCCTCGCGGACCCGCTCGGGTGCGGGCGCCGTGTGCTCACCGCCGAGGTACGCGGAGCTGACCATGTCGCCGACCACCCCGGGCTCGCCGTGGAAGGTAATTCGCCCGTTGATTAGCAGCGCGCCTGAGTCGGCCACCTTCAGCACCTCGGCCGCGAACTGCTCCACCACCAGGATGGTCAGGCCCTGCCTGGCGATGCCGGCGAGCACCTCGTACAGTTCCTCGACGATCTTGGGCGCGAGACCCATCGACAGCTCGTCGACCAGCAGGATGGACGGGTTCACGGCCAGGGCACGGGCCATCGAGAGCATCTGCTGCTCACCGCCGGAAAGCTTGCCCGCCAGCTGGGTGCGGCGCTCGCCGAGCCGCGGGAAGTGGTGGAAGGACTTCTCCAGGATGTCCGCGTAGCTGGCGCCGGCGAAGCTCGCCATCTTGAGGTTGTCGGTGACGGTGAGGTTCGGGAAGACACCCCGGCCCTCGGGGACCACGCACAGCCCGCCGCGGACCAGTCGCTCGGTGGGGACGCCGGCGATCGGCTGACCGTTGATCGACGCCGTGCCCTTGGTCGGCGTCAGCTGCCCGGAAAGGACCTTGAGCGCGGTCGACTTGCCCGCGCCGTTCGGCCCGAGCACGGCGCACACCTCGCCGCTGCGGACGGTCAGGCTGATGTCCCGCAGCACGTCGATGCCGCCGTAGCCCGCGGACACGCCGTCGAGCGCGAGCGCGACAGGCACGTCCGCCTCCGGCCGGGGCTTCGCCGGCGCTGTCCCGGCCGGCTCGGTGACCAGGGCGACCGGACGGGTCCCGGCCGGCTCGGCCGCCACCGTGCCAGCCCCCGTGCCTTCGGCGAGCGCGGGACGCCCCGCCTCCTCGCCGCCGGTGCCGAGATAGGCCTCGAGGACCCTCGGGTCCACCTGAACCTCGGCCGGGGTGCCGGTCGCGATCACCTGTCCGGCGTCGAGCACCACGATGTGATGGCAGAGGTTCATGATGAACCCCATGTCGTGCTCGACCACCAGGATGGCGATGCCGGTGGAGGCCAGCCCGCGCAGCAGCGCGGCGAACGTCTCGGTCTCCGACGCCGACAGGCCGGAGGAGGGCTCGTCGAGCAGCAGCACCCGCGGCTGGGTGGCCAGCGCGCGGGCCACCTCCACCAGCCGGGCGGTTCCCGTCGGCAACAGCTCCGCCCGGGTGTCCGCCACCGCCTGCAGGCCCAGGTGCTCGATGATCGTTTCCGCGATGACGTCCGGTCGTCCCGCCCCGGTGCGCGCCCAGCGCCTGCGGTGCAGGTCGGCGGCCACGCGGATGTTGTCCCGCACGGACAGCGAGCCGAACACCTCAAGGCGCTGGAAGGTGCGGGCGAGGCCGAGCCTGGCGAACTGGTTGGGCCGCGCGCCTGTCACGTCCTTGCCGTCGACGAAGATCCGGCCCTGGTTCGGTTCCTGCATGCCGGTGGCGACATTGAACAGCGTTGTCTTGCCTGCGCCGTTCGGCCCGATGAGGCCGATGATCTGCCCGTCCTGCAGGTCGAGGCTCACCTTGTTGACGGCGAGCAGGCCGCCGAAGCGGACGCTGACGTCCCGCAGTTCCACCGCGGGCCGGCCGGTGTTGGCGCGCGCCGCCGGCGAGGGCAGCCGGGTCAGCTCGCGTACCTCGGACAGGCCGGTCGTCTCCGCGGCGCGCTCCGGTGCTGGCTTGGCGCCCATCAGCCGCCTGCGCAGCTTGGCGATGTTCTGGACCTCGTGCTCCCAGATGCCCTCCGGGTTCCTGCCGACGCCGATGCCGATCAGGCCGGGGCCGAGGTTGGCGAACCAGGTGAGGAAGGTGTTGTCGGGGAACGCCTGGTTCAGCCAGGCGAACTGCACGAGGAGGATCGCGCCGACCACCGTGCCGCCGACCACCGACACGCCGCCCACGACCAGCAAGAGCAGGTACGGCAGGCCCGCGGTGAGCTGGAAGTCGGTAGTGCCGACCGAGGTGTAGTAGAAGGCGAACAGGCCGCCGGCCAGGCCGGCGATCGCCGCGGAGAACATGAACACGCCCAGCTTGGTCAGCGTGAGGCTCATGCCGAGCATGGAGGCGGCGTCGGGACTGTCCCGCAGCGCGACCAACCGCCGCCCGAAGCTGCGCCGCTGCACTGCGATAACGATCAGGCCGACGACGCTGAACAGGATCGTCGTGAAGATCAGGAACCCGGCGCCCTGCGCGAACGAGATCCCGAGGAAGCTGAACGGGTTCTCCACTTGCAGACCGAACACCGACAGGGGAGGCACCTGCAGGTTGCCGTTGCCGAATACGTGCGGCTGGTCGAAGAACAGGAACTCGGCTAGGCGGGCGAACGCCATCGTCGCCAGGGCCAGGTAAATGCCCTGCAGCCGGATGGCGGGCCCGGCCATGATCATGCCGACGGGCACCGTGAGGGCGGCCGCGATGAGCAGGCCGAGCACGTTGCCGTTGAAGCCCCACTCCACCATGGCGAACGCGCCGAAGCCGACCAGGGTGATCTGCGCCAGGCTGATCTGGTTGGCCCAGCCGGTCAGCGGCACGAGGGACAGCATCACGAACGCGGTGAGCACGACGAGCGTGACCATCCGCAGGTTGGTCCGGTCGAGGGTGGCGGCGCAGACGGCCGCGATCACGATAAGGGCGGCGAAGCCGAGCAGGGCGTTGCGGGTAGCCGGGATGCGGTCGGCGGTCTTCCGCGGCTTGGCCCTGCCCTTGATCCGCGCGTCCTTGACGAACAGCACCGCGATGAACAGCAGGGCGGCCGGGATGGCCTGCGGCGCCGACGTCCAGCGGCCGGTCCAGCTCAGGAAGTTCTCCTGGAAGGACAGCGTAAGGCCGATGATCAGGCCGCCGACGTACGCCATGGGCAGGCTGCGCAGCCGGGCGATGATGGCCGCCGCGAACGCGTCGACGATGAACAGGGTCAGCGTGCCCGGGTCGAGGGTGCTCAGCTCCTCAGACAGGAAGATGCCGGCCAGCGCGGCCATGGACGAGCCGAGCGCCCACGCGGTCATCGTGGCGGAGGCCGGGCGGGCGCCGTTGAGCACGGTCAGCTCACGGTTGTCGACGACCGCGCGCATCGTGACGCCGAGCCGCGTGTGGTAGAGCAGGAAGCGGAGCAGCAGGCCGACGGCGATACCGGTGGCGATGGTGACGACCCGGTAGTACGGCAGGAAGGTGCTGCCGATGTTGAAGCCACTGCTGCCGAAGAACGTCGGGATGGTGTGCGAGGTGTTGGGGTTCCACAGCGACGCGGCCAGGCCCATCAGGCCGAGCATCAGGCCGATTGTCACCACCAGCTGGGCGACGATCGGTGAGTCGGTGAGGTATCGCATGATTCCCCGCTCGATGAGCACGCCCATGATGGGGGCGGCCACCAGCACCGTCAGCAAGATCCCGACGATGGTGGGCAGCCCGATGTCGACCCGGAACTCCCAGTACACAAACGCCAGGAACATGCCGATCGCGCCCTGCGCGAAGTTGAACACGCCCGAGGTCGCGTAGGTGACGACCAGGCCCTGCGCGGCGACACCGTAGATGGAGCCGAGCGCTATCCCGGTGATGACAAACCCGAGAATGGCGCTTCCCGTGACGGGCAGCCCGCTCCAGGACTGCTGGATGATGACGGCAACGATGGCCGCGACCACGAGCGCGCCCGCGTACGTGCGGGTGCGCTCACGAGAAAGCGCCTGCCGGATATCAGTCACCTTTAACCAACTCCTCAGCTACCGTGCCGTCATTTGTGTACCGACCGGTTGGTCATAAGAATGCGGTCTATGACGGGTTGGAGTCAACAGCAACGGTGCGTTGACATCTGCTCGCTCGCGCATAAAACTGACCGTTCAGAACAAGAACCTCGAGTATGGGGGGTCGGCCAGCCGCTTCGCGAGCTCGGCTGGCAGGCGGCGGTCGCCATCGTGAGCGAAGAGCCGTACGCTCCCTGCCAGCGGCCGCCGGTGTTCCAGGCATTCTTGTCCGGAAACGCCCAGCCCACAACGCTTAAGTTCCGCTCAGCCGAACACTACGGCCGGGAGCGGAAACCGTGCCCGAACGGCTCCCCGGCCGAGATGAGCGGGCGGCGGGTGCGGGAGTCAGCCGCACCCGTTCCTCTTACTCTGCCTCGTTCTCCACGATCGAGAGCGCCCCGGTCGGACAGCCGCTGACGGCGGACCTTATCGCCTCTTCCGGGTCGCCCTGGGGGTCGGTCACGATCGCGATCGTCTCGTCATCCTGGTCGAACGTGTTCGGTGCGTACCAGCAGCACTGCCCGGACCCCATGCACAGGCTCCGGTCGACGCGTATCTCACTGTGGGCGGTGGCGGCCATGGCTCTCAGTCTCGCACGGTGAAGTCGAGGTGCAGGGTGGCGATGCCGTGGAACATGTGCGTCTTCAGGTAGTCGTAGTGACGGCTGCCCGCGGGGCCATGCGCGGCTTCGTTGATGCGGATATCGGCCGTCCGGTCGAGCAGCCGCTCGATCGTGATCCGCGTCTCCGACCGGGCGAGCGGTGCGCCGGGGCAGGTGTGGACGCCATGACCGAAGGCGATGTGACGCCGGACATTCTCCCGCGTCGCCCGGAACTCGGCCGGACACTCGAACTGGCGCGGGTCGCGGTTGGCGGCCCCGTTGGACAGGAAGATCTGCGTGCCCGCGGGGATGTGCACGCCGCCAAGCTCGGTCGTCTTGATCGCCAGCCGGTACTCGCCAAGGATGGGGCCCTCGGTGCGCAGCACCTCCTCGACGAACCGGGGAACCAGGTCACGGTTGGCCCGCAGCTCCGCCTGGGTCTGCGGCTCCTCGGCGATGCGCCGCAGGGCGGTAGCGATCAGCCGCACGGTGGTCTCCTGCCCGGCGGCGAACAGGTTGGACGCGATCCTGGCGACCTCGATCGGCTCGGGGACGCTGCCGTCGGGGAACAGCGCCTGGGCCATGCCGGTCAGCACGTCGTTCAGCGGCTGCTCGCGCCGCTCGGCGATCTTCTCCGAGAAGTAGTCGTAGAAGATCTCCAGCGTGTTGTGCCCGGAGGTGGCGGGAGCCGGCTTGTGCTCGGAGACGACGCCCGGCCTGGTGCCAGGCATCTGGGCCATGCCGCGCCTGGCGAGCAGCATCTCGTGGTCTTCCTCCGGCACCCCGAGCAGGTCGGCGATGATGAGCAGCGTGTAAGGCTGCGCGTAGTCGGCCATCAGCTCGGCCGTGCCGCGGGGCAGGATGTAGTCAAGCTGGCGGTCGGTGAGCCGCCAGATGAACTCCTCGTTCTCCTTCAGCCGCTTGGGCGTGATCAGCCCCATCAGCAGCGCCCGCTGCGCGGTGTGCACCGGCGGGTCGGCGGTGACGATCTGGTCATTTTGCGGCAGGTACTGACGGTGAGCGTTGACGAACTCGGTGATGTCGTCGCCGTCGGGCCGCTCCGGGAGCAGCGACCACGGGTCAGGGCCCGCGATGAGGGTGGCGGAGGAGAACAGGTCAGGGCTCTTCAGCACCGTGATCGCTTCCTCGTGCCCGGTCACCATCACTACCCCGTGGCGCGGCTCTCGGTAGACCGGCCGGTTCGCGGCCAGGTAGTCGAGGTGCCGGTAGGGGTCGGTCGCGAGCGACGGGTCGGTGTAGTCGATGCCGTCGATGTCCACGTCGGTGCTCCTGATCTGGTGGTTCGGTGACGGGGGTGGATGGGGTCATAGCACGCGGGCGTCGACGGACGGCCGGATCACCAGCTGCGAGACGTTCACGCGGCGCGGCAGGCTGACCACGAAGACGATCGCCTCCGCGACGTCCTCCGGCTGCATCGCGCCGTCCTTCTCCACGTGCTGCCTGGTGAACTCCCGGACTCCTGCGTCCTTGATGTGCTCGTGGATCTCGGTGGCGGTCGCGCCGGGCTCGATGATAGACACCCGGATGCCGGACAGCGTCACCTCCGCACGGAGCGACTCGTTGAACGCGGTCAGCGCGAACTTGCTCGCCGCGTAGGGTCCGAACGTCGCGCCGACCGCCCGGCGGCCCGCGGTGGAGGAGATGTTGACGATATCCCCGCCGCCTGCGGCCTTGAGCGCCGGTATCGCCGCCCGCGCGGTATACAAAGACGCCCAGAAGTTGAGCTCGACCACGTACCGCCAGTCGTCGAGATCGGCGTTCTCCACCTTGCCGGTCTGCGTCATGCCCGCCGCGTTGACCAGGATGTCGAGGCCGCCGAAGTGAGCGGCCGCGTCCCGCACCGCCTGGCTGGCGTCGGCCTCGTCGGTGACGTCGGCGACGCGGGCGAGCGCCTTGCCGCCGTCGGCCTCGATCTGGGCGGCCAGCTCTGCCAGCCGGTCGGCCCGGCGGGCGACGAGGGCCACCTGCGCACCCGCCGCGGCGAGGGCGACGGCGGCGCTGCGGCCGATCCCCGACGAGGCGCCGGTGACCAGGGCCCTTTTCCCGGTAAGTATGCCAGTCACGGTGCCTACCCGCGCAGGTGGGACATGTAGTGGCCTACGCAGTCCATCAGGTCGCCCGGCACGTAGTAGCCGGACTCGTCGTTGATCGCCGTCCAGTTGGCCGCCACGTCGTCGATGGTCGCGCCGGTCAGGCCGGGCTGCAGGTAGCCGTCGGTGACCCCGACGAACAGGCGCGCGAAGCGGCCGCCGCCGGCCAGGTAAGTCTCGCCGCTGACCTGGCACGACTCATGAGCCAGGTAGGCGACCATGGGCGCGACGTTGACCGGGTCCATCGGCGGGACCGACTCGGCCGCCCGTGCCGCCTGTGCCTGCTCTTCCTCGGTGCGGCCGGAGATCCGGGTCATCGCGTTGGGCGCGATGCAGTTGATATTGATGTTGGCGTCGCCCCTGCCCACCGTCAGGCTCTTGGCCATGCCGATCATGGAGGCCTTGGCGATCGCGTAGCCGAGGTTGTCCGGCAGGCCGAACATGCCGATTGAGGTGGTGAGGATGGCCCGGCCGTAGTTCTTCTCGAGGAAGTGCGGCCAGGCCGCGTGCAGGGTGTTGAACGACCCGCGGACGTGCACCGCCCAGTGCGCCTCGATAGTGTCGATCGTCGCCTCGGGCAGCGCCCCCCACACCATGTTCCCCGCGTTGTTGACCACGATGTCGATGCCGCCGAAGTGCTCCACCGCGGTGTCGATGACCGACTTGCCGCCCTCGACGGTGGAGACGTCGGCGTAGTTGGCGGCCGCCGCACCCCCCGCCGCCTCGATCTGATTGACCACCTCGTCGGCCGGGCCCGCGTCTCCGCCGGTGCCGAGGGTCGATCCGCCGAGGTCGTTCACCACGACCTTCGCACCGAGTTCGCCGAGCAGCAGCGCGTAGGCGCGGCCGATTCCCCGGCCGGCGCCGGTGACCGCCGCGACACGACCGTCAAGCCGCAGTGGGCTCATCACTTTTCTCCTTCGAAGAAGCCCTGGTAGCCGCTGGCGACCGCCTTGGCCATGAACTCGTCAAGCTTCGGCCTGCCGCCCGGGTTGAGCAGGTACACCTTCGGCTTGCCCGGGGTGTTGGCGCCGTAGTACTGGCCCCGCTTCTGGAACGGCGAGTACGCCTCAAGCTGGGCGATCATGTCCATCCAGGCCTGCTCGGCTTCCTTCGGCACCTCGATACGGCGGTGCGCGTGCGCGCCGGCGTAATCGATGAGGTCCTGCACGAAGCAGACCTGAAGCTCCCCGTAGCGGGGGTTGTTGCCTGCGGCGCCGTGCGGGCCGCCGGGAAAGAAGAAGTTGGGGAATCCGCGGGTCATGATGCCGAGGTAGGTGAGCGGCCCGTCGGCCCAGTAGTCGGCAAGCCGCAGCCCGTCCGCCCCGGTGATGCCCATCCGCAGCATGGCGCCGCTGCCGAAGTCGAAGCCGGTCGCCCAGATGATGATGTCGAACTCGCGCAGCCCGTCCGCCGTCTCGATGCCGGTCTCGGTGACCTTGACGATCGGCGTCTCGCGGAGCGAGACCAACTCGACGTTGGGCTTGTTGTACATCTCGTAGTAGCCGGTGACGTACGGCGGGCGCAGGCCGACGTAGAGGTGGTCGGTGGGGATCAGCTTCTCCGCGGTGGCCGGGTCCTTGACGATCTCGCGGATCTTGTCCGCCATGAAGGCGCACCAGCCGGCGTTGGCTTCCTTGTTGAAAATGAGGTCGTCGTAGTTCGCGCTGATCTTCGCGAACCCCGGGCTGTTCCAGACCGACTCGAAGAACTCCTGCCGCTGCTCCGGCGTGTCGTCGGTCCATTTCTTGCCGGCCGGCTTGTGCAGGAAGCCGCCGACCGAGGCGTCGAGTTCGGCCTTGATCGGCGCGAAGTTCGCCTTGAGGTGCGCCTGCTGCTCGGCCGAGATGGGGTGGTTGTTCAGCGGCGTCGCCCAGGTGGCGGAGCGCTGGTACATGACGAGCGACTCGACTTCGTCCGCGATCGCGGGCCCGATCTGGACGCCGGTCGACCCGGTGCCGATGACGGCGACGCGCTTGCCGCGGAAGTCCACCGGCTCCTTCGGCCAGCGCACCGGGTGGTAGGTCTGCCCGCGGAAGTCCTCACGGCCTGGCACGTCGGGGTACTGCGGCACGGACAGCACGCCGGTGGCGGCGATCAGGTACCTGGAGCGGATCTGGAATCCGTCCTCGGTGCCTGTCGTCCACTCGCTGGCTTCCTCGTCCCACACCGCCGAGTTGACCTTGCTGCCGAACCTGATGTGGCGGCGCAGGTCGAACTTGTCCACCACGTAGTTGAGGTACCGCTCGGTCTCCGGCTGCGGCGCGAATTCCTCCGACCAGTCCCACTCCTGCCACAGTTCCTCGGAGAACAGGTACCCGTAGGTGTAGCTCTCTGAGTCGAACCGGCAGCCCGGGTAGCGGTTCCAGTACCAGGTGCCGCCGACGCCCTCGGCCTGTTCGAGCAGCCGCACCGAGTAGCCTGCCTGAACGGCCCGGTACAGCTGGTTGATGCCCAGGATCCCGGCGCCGACGATGACCACGTCGGCCTGCTGGTCCCGACGCTGCGCTGGCACTGCCAATTTAGTCCCCTATGACAACTTGATTGACCGGTCGGTCCACTATCTCCCGACTGGACGTCGTACCGCAACCCTGCCGCAGACGGGCGCATCGTAAATAATAGTATAATGATGTAGCGCTTATGGCGACAAGCCCGGACTTCACGTACGATCCCTGGATGGCGGCGCTAGAGCCCTTCCTCGTCGACGTCCCGGCTGACGTCCTCGCAGATCTTTCCGAACGGCTGCGGCGGACCCGGTTCCCCAATGAGATCGCCGGCATCGGCTGGCGGCACGGCGTCCCGCTTGACTATCTCAGGGAGATCGTCACGTACTGGCTTGACGCCTACGACTGGCGGACTCATGAGGCCAGGCTCAACCGCTACCAGCAGTTCACCACCACGATCGATGGCCAGCGGATTCACTTCCTGCACGTCCGCTCGCGCCATCAGGCGGCGATCCCGCTGTTCCTGACGCATGGCTGGCCGGGTTCGCTTGTCGAGTTCGTCGAGGTGATCGACCCGCTCACCGACCCGGCCGACCCGGCCGACGCGTTCCACCTGGTGGTGCCGTCCCTGCCCGGCTACGGGTTTTCCGGCCCGACGACGCAGGCGGGCTGGCACCCGCGGCGGATCGCCGACGCCTTCGGCCAGATCGCCGACCGGCTCGGGTACGAGCGCTACGGCGTCCAGGGCGGCGACTGGGGGGCGATCGTCTCCTACAACATGGCCGAACTGCGTCCGGAGCGCGTACTCGGCCTGCACGTCAACCTGATGAACGTGCCGCCGCCAGAGGGCGAGCCCGCTGCTCCGCCGACCGCGTGGGCAACGCGGGAGGGTGCGGCAGGCGGTGGCTACGAGGCGATCCAGGGCACACGCCCGCAGACGATCGGCTACCTGCTCGACGACTCCCCTGCCGGGCTCGCGGCCTGGATCATCGAGAAGTTCCACGAGTGGGCTGAGCACCCCGGCGACCCGCTCGCCCTCACCGCGGACCAGCTGCTGACCAACGTGATGGTCTACTGGGTGAACCGCACCGGCGCGTCGTCGGCCCGGCTCTACTGGGAGCGGCGCCAGGCACCGGAGACGATGGTGCCCAGGCGGCGGGTCAGCGTGCCGACTGGGGTCGCCAACTACCCGGGAGAGCTGGTCAGGTCACTGCGACCGCACGCCGAGCGCTACTTCAACGTCACGCACTGGACCGAACTGCCAAGCGGCGGGCACTTCCCCGCGATGGAAGTGCCCGCCATCTTCGTGCCGGACGTGCGGGCCTTCTTCCGGCCGCTGCGGTGCTAGCTGTCGCCCTCGGGGCCGGCCGCCGCGGGCGGGAAACCGGGAAGACCTGGGTCGAGCTCAAGGCCGAAGGTCCTGAAGGCCATCGCCAGCAGGTCGTAGCACCCGACGGTGAACACCAGGTCCATCAGCTGCTTGCGGTCGAAGTGCTCGGACAGCTGCTTCCAGGTGTCGTCGCTCACGTAGCGGTCGGCCGCCATCTCGTCCACCGACCGGAGCAGGGCCGCGTCACGCGGTCCCCACACCGGAGAATCCGGGCCCGCCATGATCGCGTCGATTTCCTCGTCCGGCAGGCCGATCCTCCTGGCCATGCGAACGTGCTGTGCCCATTCGTACTCGGCGCGCCGCAGCCAGGCAATCCGTATCGTCGCCAGCTCCCGGTCGCGCGGGGACAGGGTTGAGCTGAACACGTGGTTGTTGAAGGCGAAGAACGCGCTGGCCAGGTCGGGATGCCAGTTGAAGATGCCGAGGATGTGGGAGGCCGGGCGCTCCTTCAGCGGCTCCCCTGGCTTGCGGGTGCTCTGCGGATGGCGCAGGGCCGCTGCCGCGGCATCCGCCTCCGCGTCCCAGTCGGCGGTCGGCCTCGGCGGAATCCGTGGCTCGCTCAATGGCGTCCCTTCCTCGCGGCGGCGGCCAGGTGCAAATTTTACTGACCGGTTGGCACAAAAAGTATTGACCTCGGCTAACGATCGAGTCAAGGTGTGAGTGCTGTGAGATCGTCAACCTCAACGGAGGGGTCTTGGGAAAGCTTACGGGCAAGGTGGCCGTCGTCACCGGCGCGGGGTCGGGCATGGGCCGGGCCTCGGCGCTGCTGTTCGCGGAGGAAGGCGCCAAGGTAGTCTGCGCCGACGTGAGCGGGCACGAGGAATCGGCGGCGGCGGAGATCGGCAAGGACGCGATCGCGGTGCACGCCGACGTCTCGCAGGCGTCCGACGTGCGGGCGATGTTCGCGGCGGCGGTGGACGAGTTCGGCCGGCTCGACGTGGTGTTCAACAACGCGGGCTTCAACGCGCCGCACCACCCGATCGAGGAGACCGACGACGAGCTGTTCGACCGCCTGGTGGCGGTGAACCTGCGCGGCGTCTTCCTCGGCATCAAGTACGCGGTCCCCGCGCTGCGCGCAAGTGGCGGCGGGTCGATCATCAGCACCGCGTCCGCCACCGGCCTGGTCGGCCGCAAGGGCATCGCCGCCTACGGCGCCACCAAGGGCGGGGTGGTGTCGCTGACCATGGGGGCGGCCCTCGACCTCGCCGAGGACAACATCCGGGTCAACTGCATCTGCCCCGGCATGATCTACACCGGCCGGGGCGGCGCGCCCGCGGACAACTCCGCTCCAGTGCCTGACAGGAAGATGCCGGTCCCGATGGCCCGGTACGGAACCCCGCGCGAGATCGCCACCGCCGCCGTGTTCCTCGCCAGCGACGACTCCTCGTACATCACCGGCGTCGCCCTGCCGGTCGACGGCGGCTACGTCGCCGAGTAGGCATACCCCGGCGCCAGCCCGAGGGCTGGCGCCGGGGGTTCCCTAGGTGCCGAAGCGGTACGGCCGTGTCAAGGGTTTCGCAAGTGACGGGAGTGCCCGCGGTGCTATGGGGCGGCGTAGCCGCCGTCGACCACGATCGCCGATCCGGTGGTCCACCGCGACGCGTCGCTGGCCAGGTAGGAGTAGGCGCCGACCAGATCGCCCGCCGTGCCGAGGCCGAGCGGGTGCTTGGCGGCGATCGCGTCGACCGCCACGGCGGGCAGGCCGTCGTGCATCGCGGACAGGAAGGTGCCCGGGCACACGCAGTTGACGCGGATGCCGTCGCGCGCGTACTCCACCGCGGCCACCTTGGCCAGGTGAATGACCCCTGCCTTGGTGACGCAGTAGGGCGAGGAGTGGCTCCACGCGGTCATCCCGGCCACCGAGGCGGTGAGGATAATCGACCCTGACCGCTGGGCCCGCATCACCGGGACGGCCGCCCGGATGCCGTTGACCGGGCCGAGCACGTTGATGCGGTAGGCCCGCTCCCAGTCCTCGGTGGCCAGGTTGTGGATGCGGCCGTTGGGCGACAGAATCCCCGCGTTGCTTATCAGCACGTCGAGACGGCCGAAGCGGTCGACCGCGTGCTTGATGACATTCTCGACCGCGGCGAAGTCGCTGATGTCGGCCGGCACGGTCGCCACTTCCCCGGCGCTGCCCGCGAGGCCGTCCCGCGCCTGCCGCAGCGCGTCCTCACTGAGGTCGCTGAGCACCAAGTCCGTGTCCGGCTCGGCCGCCAGCCGCTGCGACAGGGCGGTGCCGAGGGTCCCGCCCGCCCCGAGAATGGCGACAACGCGCCGCGTGCTTTCCATCAGAGTGTCCCTTTCGGTTAGCCGGCGCGGCTAGTCAGCCGGCGGGAAGTCCAGGCCGGCCTCGAAGGGTTCCCAGCCTTCGGTGTTCTCGATGTCGTCCCAGGAGCGGCGCATCCTCATCAGCAGTCCGATGAGCAGATTCGCCTCGCGGCCGGTGAGGCCGAGGTCACCGAAGAACTCCGAGTTAAGCAGTTTGATCGCCTTCGCGGTCAGCGCCCGGCCGGCCGGGGTCATCTGGGCCATGGTGCTGCGCCGGTCGGTGGGGTGCGGCGTGCGCTTGATCAAGCCCTGCTTTTCCAGCCGGTCAACCAGGCTGGTGATGCTGGTCTGGTGGATCTGCAGCGCCTTGCCGAGCTGGCTGAGCGGCAGCGACCCCTCGCGGAAATAGAGCCGGACCAGGAGCTCGTAGCGGGCGAAGGTGAGGTCAATCGGCGCCAGGATCTGGTCGGCCCGCCTGGTCATCATCTGGTGGACGCGCATCAGCGAGGTGACCGCGGTGCAGCCGGCGGCGCGGTCTTCCCAGCCGTTCTCGTTCCAGAGATGGAATGCCTCGAGGATCGGGTCCCTCTCGACGTTCGGAGCCACGCAGGGCCTTTCCATGGATAGCTGATTATCGGATATGGGACTACTTTAGCGCGGTAAGCCAGCGCCTTGGCGCTGGCTTACCGCGCCCGCTTCGTGGTCAGACGGTCGCGATCGGGTTCAGCGGGCCGCCCGCGGTGCCCGGCAGCCGCAGCGGCGGCGCGGTCAGCAGGAAGCTGCTGCGGTCGTTCGCCCGCAGCCAGGTGGCGAGCTCCTGGGTGTACCACATCTCGCCAAGCGGGATGCCCAGCTTGAACAGGCACAGGTTGTGCACCGGGATCAGCGTGTGCGGCTCGGGGCTCGGCGCCGGCCAGCCCTCGACCGCGTAGTTGTCCGAGATGAGGGCCGACATCTGCGACTCGGTGATCCACTCGAGGACCTCGGGGTCCTCACCGTCCAGGTAGGGGTACATGGCCTGGATCCGCGACGCGTCGGGGTTCTTGTCCCACTCCAGGATCTTGTTGGCGAAGCCCGTGTGCAGGATGACCATGTCACCAGGCCGGACCTCGACCTTGTCGGCCGCCATGATCTCCCGGATGGTCTTCATCGGGACCGCGACCCAGTCTTCGGTGTTGTTCAGGTGGTACGCCACGTCGATGAGGACCGCCCGGCCCTGCACGCCGTGCGCCGCCATGTGCTCGAGCCCGAGGTGGCGGGCGAAGGCGAGGCTGCCGCTGCCGTCGCCCTTGGCGTCCTCCTTCGGCCCGATGATGTCGACGTGCGGCTTGAAGCCGTTGTAGTACAGCGGTTCGGCGATCCCGTCCCCATCGGCGTCGAACAGCGCGCCCTGGTGCACCAGCGCGTCCCACTGCGTCGAGTACTGCATCCAGAGGGTCACCAGGTCGTCGGACCAGACGTCGATGTACTCCGGGGCGATCGAGTCCCTGGCGACCACGTTGTAGAAGGTGTCCGGCTTGTGCGCCAGGTCCTCTGTCGGCCGGATGATCGGCGGGTAGCGGCGCTGGTTCATCGCCGAGCCGCCAGGGAAGTCGAGCGGCAGGCTCAGGCAGAAGCTCTTGCCCGCCTGTATCTCCCTGACGCCCTCGAGCACCTTCTCCGACGTGATGAGGTTGATCCGGCCGAGTTCGTCATCCTCGCCCCAGTCGCCCCACGTCGAGCCTTCCGGCCGTCGCACCCACCGCTTCGTCACGGCTGGCCCTCCCAACTAATTTGTACTGTCCGGTCAGACAAAAGTTAACAGGCTGCCGCACCGTGACGCCAGCCCGGAAGCCCTCAGGCCAGCGGGTAGGTTGCCTGCTCGGTGGTGATCACGAAGGGCAGCTCGCCGGCGAGAAAGTTCGCCTCGTCGGCCCTGGTCCTCGCGTAGGCGTCGGTGGCGGCCCCGGCCCGCATCGCCGCGACGTCGTCAAACCAGGTGATGGCGAGGCCGTCATAGGACGCGGCGCCCGCCGCCCGGGCGCGCGGCGCCAGGTGAGCCTGCACGTAGCGCCTGATCGTCGGGATCGTCGCCGCCAGCGGCCCGTGCACCTGCGCCCAGTAGCGGTCGAACTCGGCCCGGTCCATGTCCGGCCGCTTGGTCACAAGCTCGTAGTTCTTTACGAACGAGGCGGGCACCGGTCCCGGCTTGGCCACGTGCTCCTCCACGACCAGGCAGGCGAGCGAGGCCGCGTCAAGCAGCGGGCTGCCCAAGGCGCGGCGGAAGGCGGGATCGGCCAGGCAGCGGACGGCGCTCGCCTCGTCATCGAAGGCCAGCTCGTCGATCACGTCGCAGACGGGTTCGCCGCTGCGGTAGGCGGCGGGCAGGGTCAGCGCCTGCGTCGCGGCCCGCAGCCCGTACCGCGCGGCGGCGGACCAGTCGCTGGCGCGGTCCGCCTGGCTATGGAAGAGGTCGACGGGGCTCCCCGGTGCCCGCTTCGCCAGCCTGATCAGGGTCGTCATGCGTCCTCCGCGCCAGTGTTCGCAGATTCAGTGCTCGCGGATTCAGTGCTCGCCGTGCCCGCGCCGGCCAGCGCCGCGGCCGCGGCGAACGCGGCGAGCTCACGAGGGATATCCGGGCCCATCGGCTGGTAGGCGACCTCGGTGATCCCGGCCGGGGTCAGCGCGCGGAGCCGCGCTGCGATGTCGGCCCTGCTTCCCGTCATGGTCCAGCTGGCGAGCAGCGGCGCCGCCTGGGCGAGCAGCGCCTCGTCGTGCTGGCCGAGCGCGACCAGATGGCCGTCGTGGACCGCCAGGTGCCGCCTGGACGGCTCGACCATCTCCGCCGCCTCCCGCCACTGGCGGCCGCCGGGCAGCTTATCCACCCCTGCCGCGCCCTTGGACTCGTAGATGGCGTGGTAGGCGGCGGCCAGGGCCGGGCCCGCGGCCGCGACCGCGCGCGGGCACGTCGCATCCTCGCCGTCGTCGAGGACGGTGCCGAAGGCAAGCAGCACCGTTGGCGGTTCACCGGCGGTAATGTTCTGGTCGCGCGGAACCCGGGTGGTGAGCAGCCCGTCGCCCAGTTCGGCGGCGACCGACCGGCCCAGGGGGCCGTCCGCGGCGACAAGCACTTCGACATCGGCCGGGCGAGGCGCCGCGAAGCCGGGCGGCTGCGACAGCCGGACCAGGCTCCCGTTCCATGCCGTCTCCTCGCCGCGCAGCAGCGCCCGCACGGTCCGCACGTATTCCTCGACAGCGGCCCACCGCATCGGCCGCTCCCCGAGCAGCATGCGGCCGGTCAAGCCGGTGCCGAAGGCGGTGCTCACCCGGCCAGGCGCCAGCCCGGCCAGCGTCGCCAGGGCCGCGGCGGTGACCACCGGATGGCGCAGGCTCGGCACCAGCGAGGCCGGCCCGAGTCCGATCGTGCTGGTGCGCCCGGCCGCCACGGCCAGGACCATCCACGGATCGGCGTACATGGCGGGCGAGTCGTAGCACCACGCCCTCCGGTACCCGAGGCCCTCGGCCAGCTCGATGTGCGCCGGCGTGTCGAGCGACGGCGCGAACACGCAGGAGATGACAGGCTGCGCTGTGTCTTCCATAACGCTGTGTCTTCCATAATCAGGAACCTAGACTAACTGGTCAGTACACACAACCGAGCTGAACATGATGTGCTCGGCGTCTGGAGGGAGCGACATGCAGCGACGCATGGAGGGCAAGGTAGCGCTGATCACCGGCGCCGCGCGCGGCCAGGGCCGGAGTCACGCGGTACGGCTGGCGCAGGAGGGGGCGGATATCATCGCGGTTGACCTGTGCGCGCAGATCGGATGCGTCCCTTACCCGATGTCGACCGAGGCTGACCTAGCGGAGACCGCCCGGCTGGTGGAGCAGCTCGACCGGCGGGTCGTCACGCAGGTGGCGGACGTCCGCGACCGTGGCCCGCTGACCGCCGCGGTGGCGGCGGGGGTCGCCGCGCTCGGGCAGCTGGACGTGGTGGTCGCCAACGCCGGGATCATCCCGCTCGGCTCCGACGTCCCGCCTGTCGCCTTCCTCGAGACCGTCTCCGTCGACCTGGTCGGCGTCATCAACACCGTCGAGGCCGCGTTCCCGCACCTGGGCCCGGGTGCGTCGGTCATCTGCATCGGCTCCATGGCGTCGCTGATGCCAGGCGGCATCGGCGACGCTCCGGGCACCGCCGGCTACGCCCACGCCAAGCGGGGCGTCGCCCGGTTCACGCACGACCTCGCGCTCGTCCTCGCCCGGCACAACATCAGGGTCAACGCCGTCCACCCGGGCAACATCGACACCGACATGCTGCAGAACGAGGCCATGTACCGCACCTTCCGGCCCGACCTCGAGCACCCGGCACGAGAAGACGCCGAGCCGGCCTTCGGCCGCATGCACAAGCTCCCCGTCAACACCCTCGACCCGGCCGACATCAGCGAGGCCGTCCTCTACCTGGCCTCCGACGCCTCCCGCTACGTCACCGGCCTCCAGCTGCGCGTCGACGCCGGCGCACTCCTGCCGATGACCCCCTCTGGCGCACCTGACTGAACGGCCGGCCCAGACATCCGGCCCGGTCATCGCCTCACGGCAGATCAGGCGGATAGGTGCCGCAGGCGGCGAGCACAAGATCGGCCGCCCGGCGCCAGGACGCCTCGGTGAAGTCCTGGCGAGCGGTCAGCGCGGCGGCGAGCCCGGCGGTCAGCATCGCGACGTCGGTGTCGGTGACGTCGGGTCGAACCCGCCCCGTCTCCTTGGCCGCCGCCAGGAGTGTCGCGTACATCGGCCCGAGGGAGCCCGCCAGCTGGTCCGCCACCGCACCGGGCGGCCTTTCCGGTGCGAGCACGTAGCGAAGCAGGTGATCCTCGCGCATCCGCGCGAGCACGTCGCGGGACATCGCGGCGAACTCGCTCCAGGCGTCCCGTCCGGCCACGGCGGCCTCGATGCGCTGCCTGAGCCAGGCCAGGCGGTGCGCGAGCATCGCCGCGACCATCTCCTCGCGCGAGGAGTAGGTCCGGTAGACGGTCGCCTTGCCTACTCCGGCCCGGTCGGCGACCTGGGCCAGCGTCACGTCCATGCCGTGCGCCGCGAACAGCTCGATCGCCGCCCGCGAGACGAGCGCGGCGTTGCGGACCGAGTCCGACCGTCGCGCTCGGCGCCGCGCGGGGGCAGTCGCCGACGCGGCGGCGGCTGCCGGAGCCGAGCCGGCGCCCTGCACTGCCGAAGGCACAGGCACCTCCTCATGGTCCCGCTGTCCGGTACACGAACCTTATCCGGACTCAGAGGTCCAGTTACGATGTCCATCGCAGGCGGCCTGCCGAGGCCTGCCCGGCCGCAACGTATGAGGAGTCCCCTTTGCCTGACGCCGTGCCCGATTCCGGTCTTCCCGGCACGGTGCCGATCACGCAGGCCGCCGCCGGCGTCGAGATCGCCGGCGCGGCCGACCCGGGATGGACGGACCCGGCCGGCGCCGAGCCGCCGGCCGCGAAGGCCACTGCCACGCTGGTGCTTGTCGCCGCGGCGGGCCTGACGGTCTCCCTGCCGATGTCCCTGCTCGTCCCCGTGCTTCCGCAGCTCGCGCTGAAAATGCACACCTCAGCCACGTCCACCGAGTGGCTGCTCACCGCGACGCTGCTGACCGGCGCGGTGGCCGTGCCGGTCTTCGGCCGGCTCGCCGACCTGTACGGCAAGAAGCGCGTTCTCGCCGCCGCTCTCGTCATTTACCTGGCCGGCTCGCTGATCTGCGCCTTCACCGACGATATCGCCGTCATGATCGCGGGCCGCGCCGTCGTCGGGCTGTCCGTGGCGGCCATCCCCATCGGCATCAGCCTGGTCGGGTCGGTGCTGCCCGCCAGCCGGGCCGGCCAGGGCATCGCGCTGGTCAGTGCCATGCTCGGCGTCGGCGGCGCTCTCGGCCTCCCGGTCGCCGGCGTGATCGCACAGCACGCCGACTACCACGTGCTGTTTTGGATCTGCATCGCCGGAGGCGCCATCACCCTGGGCGGCATCGTCGCGCTGGTGCCCGAGCCGCCAGTCAGCGGGCACGGGAAGCTGGACCCGCCGGGCACGTTGCTGCTGGCGGTCGCGCTTACCTCGCTGCTGCTCCCGCTCGCGCAGGCCAGCGTCTGGGGCTGGGGAAACCTCAAGACCGCCGGCCTGCTCGCGGCCTCCGCGGTGCTGCTTGTCACGTTCGTGCTCGTGGAGCGACGCCGCGCATCGCCGGTCATCGACGTGGTGGCCAACGCGCGGCCCGCGCTGCTGCTCACCAACCTCGCGTCGGCCGCGGTCGGGTTCGCGCTGTTCGCCGTGCTCCTCGGCACGGCCAACTTCGTGGAGACACCCGCGGCGGCCGGCTACGGATTCGGCTCGTCCATCATGGTGGGCGGCCTCTGCCTGGTGCCGTCCGGGCTGTTCATGCTGCTGCTCTCCCCGGTCTCCGCACAGCTTTCCGCCCGGTTCGGCCCCAGGGTCACGCTGGCACTCGGCGCGGCGGTCGTCGCGACAGGGTTCCTGGCGCGGTTCTTCCTCGTCGCCCACCTGTGGGAGGTAGTCGCGGGCACGGCGATCACCGGAGCGGGCACCGGCCTGGCCTACTCGGCCATGCCGAGCCTGATCCTGCGGGCCGCGCCGCCCGGCGAGCTAGCCGCCGCCAACGGTCTCAACTCCCTCGCGCGCATGACAGGCTCGTCGCTCGCCAGTGCCCTCGGCGGCACCGTGCTGACCTCGCAGACCGTTACGCTAGCCGGGTACGCGTTCCCGTCTCTTGCCGCCTACCGGATGCTGTTCGCGATCTGCGCCGCGGCCGCGCTCGCGGGGGCGGCGACTGCCCTGACGATCCCGTCGTCGTCCGCCGCCGCGGACGCCTTTCTTAACCCAGCTGATTAGTACAGAGGACGGCAGTGGGAGCAATCCTTCTTGTGCGGCACGGACAGGCTTCCTTCGGGAGCGCTGACTACGACGTTCTCTCCCCGTCTGGAGAACAGCAGGCGCGGCGGCTCGGCGCGGCCCTGGCCGCGCGCGGCATCAGGCCAGCGTCGGTCATCTCCGGCTCGATGCGGCGGCAGCGCGCGTCGGCCGCCGCCCTTGTCGCGCAGGCGGAGTGGCCGCTTGAGGTGTCCGTCGACGCGGCCTGGGACGAGTTCGAGCTCAGCGGCCTGGTGCCGCCCACGTCCGCGGACCAGCAGCCCAGGGACCGTGAGGCGTACCAGGACGCGCTGGAGGCGGGCATGCACCGCTGGGCGGGCGCGGTCGGTGCTCCCCTGACCGGCGAGAGCTTCGCTACCTTCGCGGCGCGGACCGAGTCGGCGCTCAGGACGGCTGCCGAGCGGCAGCCACGAGGGGCGACGACCCTGGTCGTCACCAGCGCGGGCGTCATCGGCTGGCTGGCGGCGAGCCTGCTCGGCGCCGGCGCGGAGCAGTGGATCAGGCTCAACAGAGTGTGTGTGAATACCGGGGTCACGACGCTGATCAGCGGGCGGCGGGGGATCTCGCTGGTGGCGTTCAACGATCACAGCCACCTGGGCCCGCAGGAGATCACCTACCGCTGAGGTGCCTGTTACGCGGGGTTGTCAGGCCGCCCAGAACGGTGGAGAATAGCATTCTTTATATTGAGATAGCTATTTTGCCGTAGCGGAGGACCGCGTGCCGACTTCCGTCCGAAGCTTCTGCCGCATCTGCACATCGCAGTGCGGGATCCTCGTCGACACCGACGGCGACCAGGTGCAGCGCGTGCGCGGCGACCGGGACCATCCCATGTCCCAGGGCTACACCTGCGCCAAGGGGCGCGCGCTGCCGGACATGCACCACCACCCGGGGCGGATCGTCCGCCCGCTGCTGCGGGCGGACGATGCGGCCCGGGCCGGCGGCGCCGGGGCGCTGGTCCCTGTCTCCTGGGAGGACTGCCTCGATGACCTCACCGCCCGGCTGCGCGGCATCCTCGACCGCCACGGCCCGGCGGCGGTCGGCGTCTTCTTCGGCAGCGGGCTCGGCATGGACGCCGCCGGCTACCGGATGGCCGAGGCGCTGCACCACGCGATCGGCACGCCGGCCCGGTTCAGCCCGCTGACGATTGACGGCACGGCTAAGACGGTGACCGCCACCCTGGTCGGCGGGTTCCCGGGGCTGAAGCCGGTGCCTGACTACGCCGGCGGCCGGCTGTTCATCTACGTCGGCGTGAACCCGGTCGTCTCCCACGGTCACACGACGGCCATGCCCACTCCCACCACGACGCTGCGCGAGCTGCGGGACCGGGCGCAGCTATGGGTCATCGATCCCCGGGTCAGCGAAACCGCCCGCCTCGCGTCGGGGCACATCGCCCCCCGGCCGGGCACCGACTACGCGATACTCGCCCACATCGTCCGCGAGCTACTGCGCCACGGCGCGCCCGGCCCCGGCGGTCCCCCGGTGACCGGCCTGGCCGAGCTCCGCGAGGCGGTCGCGCCCTATGCGCTTGAGCATGCGGCCGGCCTCGCCGGCATACCGCCACGGCAGCTCGCCGAGCTGACCGCGGCAGTCATGGCGGCGGGGCGGCTGGCGATCGAGACAGGCACCGGGATCACAATGGCCGAACAGGCCAAAGTCGTGCAGTGGCTCAGCTGGGTCATCATGATCCTCACCGACTCGATGAACCGGCCAGGCGGCGCCTGGTTTCACCCTGGTTTCTTCCGCACGTACGACACCGCCCCGCTGCCGCGGATCCCGCCGGAGGCGTTCTTCGCCGCCGGCCCGCCCAGCCGGCCCGACCTGCCCGGCTTCATGGGCGAGTGGCCGTGCGCGGCGCTGCCCAGCGAGATCGAGGCGGGGAATATCCGTGCCGTGCTGAACCTGGGCGGCGGGCTGCTCACCGCGTTCCCCGGCGAGCACGCCATGCGCCGTGCCCTGGCCAAGCTGGACGTACTCGCCACCATCGACATCATCGAGAACGAGACGACCGCGCTATCCACGCACGTGCTGCCGACGAAAGACCAGCTGGAGCGGGCTGACATCAACCTGTGGGACTTCCTGTCCCCCCGGGTGGCGGGCATGTACTCCCCCGCCGTGGTGGCGCCCGCGGGCGAGCGGCGGTCGGCCTGGTGGGTGCTGGCCGGACTGGGCCGGCGCCTCGGGTTCGAGATGCCGCCCGCCCCGGACAACGACGGGCCGGACGACGATGACGTTATGCTGGCCGCCCAGGCGACCTGGGCGCGCGCCCCCTTCGCCGACATCACGGCCAGCCGGTACGCCGAGTCCGGCTACGACCTGCCCGCACCGTGGGTCGATGACTTCATCGCCCAGGGCGGCGGCTGGCGGCTCGCTCCCGCCGAGCTGACCGCCCAGCTCGCAGGGCTGTCCCCCGGCGACCCCGGCGCCCTGCGCCTCATCCCCCGGCGGCAGAAGCGGCACGTGAACTCACAGTTCACGTACCTCCGCGACCAGCCCGAGGTGCTGCTGCACCCAGACGACGCGGCGGCGGCCGGCCTGACCGACGGGGCAGCGGTGATCGTCCGCAGCGAGGCTGGCGAACTGGCCGCCACCGCACGGGTCGATCCCGGCATGCGGCGCGGAGCTGTCTCGGTCCCGCACGGGCACTCCGACGCCAACGTCAACCGGCTCACCAGCCACCTGCAGGCCGATCCGCTGACCGGGATGGCCCGGTACTCCGGCCTCCCGGTCAGTGTGCACCAGGCGGCACCGCCGCCCGGGCCTCCGCTGGCCTTACATCCAGCCGAGGTCGAGCTCGATGACGACCGGGAGGCTGGCCCGGGACTGGGCCTGGCCGGCCTTCCCGGCAACCTGGTCGTCGCCGAGCGGCAACGCGTGGAACTTGCGGCGGAAGTAGACGAACGGCATCTCCTCGGCCTGGCCGACCTCCTCCACCCGGCCGATCAGCACGAGGTGGTCGCCGCCGTCCACCTTGGAGTAGGTGGTGCAGCGCAGCGAGATGCTGACGTCCTTGAGGAACGGCAGGCCGTCGGCGTCCGGCTGGAAGCCGGCCCCGTCGAACTTGGCCGCGCCGCGGGTGGCGAAGCGCATCGCCAGGTCCGCGTGGCGGTGCTGCAGCACATGGATGTTCCACCGGGCCGCCTCGGCGAACGCCGGGAAGCACTGGGCGGTGTTGGCCAGGCAGGTGAGCACCAGCGGCGGGTCCATCGAGACCGAGCAGAACGAGCTTGCCGTGAAGCCCCACCAGCGACCGTCGGAGTCGCTGGTGGTGACGATCGTCGCCCCGCTGGGGAACGACGCCATGGCTTCCCTGAAGGCGCTAGAAGAGGCTTCCACCTGCGTACCACCGCTCGAATCGTTCCTTGGACCCGTGCAGGCCGGATTCCGGCTCGAACAGGACCCCAGCCGGCGAGCGCACGTAGGTGAAGGCGCCGTAGCCCTCCTCCGGTGACGCGCCCGCCAGTTCGACGGTATACCCCTTGCTGACCAGATCCTGGTTCACCTTGGTGACGTCGTCCACCCAGACGCCGATGTGGTGCAGCCCGGCGCCGCCCTCGCGCACGTCGTAATAGCTGCCAGGCGACCCGTAGAGCAGCTCGATGTGCACCGGGCCCTCGACGCTGAACGAGATCGTCAGGTCGTAGGTGCCGTACCCCTTGCCGGGGGCCCAGGCCTTCATCGGGATGGTCGCCGGCTTCGTCCAGCTCACCCCGATGGACTCGGTCAGCTCCTGTTGTGCCGCCGCCAGGTCCGCCACCTTGATGCCCATGTGGAAGACCTCACCCCACTCCAGGGCGGGCAGGACGAGGCCGCTCAGGTCAGTCATCGCAGCCTCCGGGCTACTTGGCGGGCGGGGCGGGCGGGGCGGGAGGGGGAAAGAATTTGTGGCCCCAGTGCTGCCCGGCCGTGATCTTGTATACGGGCTGCTGGCCGTCCACCCGCAGGCCGCCGTAGCCGAACTCGATCGCGTAGAGCTCGGGCGAGTAGACGTAGAAGGACGTCATCTCGTCGTTGGTGTGCTTGCCGAGGCTGTTCATCAGCGGGATGCCATACTTCTCCCGCCGGTCGAGCGCCAGCCCCACGTCGTCGAAGGACTCCGTCTCCACCATCAGGTGGATCAGCCGGCCGCGGCCAGGCGCCGAGGTGACCCCCAGCGTGTGGTGCCGGTCGTTGGAGCTCATGAACCAGACGGTGCGGTCCCTGGGGCCCATCGTGTTGCGCTCGTAGAAGCCGAGCACCTCGGTGTAGAACTCCTTCAGCGCCCTGCCGTCCTCGCCGGTGACGATGACGTGGCCCATGCCCATGTCGCCGGTCACGAACTTGCTCACCAAGTGGGGAGTCCGGACCGGCTGGTGGTCGAGGACGGGGCCGTAGAACAGCTCGATCGGGTTGCCGCCCGGGTCATCGAACCGCACGAAGCCGGTGACTCGCCGCTCGTCCGCCTCGTCGTCCGAGCCTTCTGTGACCTTGATGCCCGCGTTCTCGACCGCGGCCGCCACCTGCCTCATGTCCCGCTCGTTGAGGACCTCGAAGCCGATCGCGGTGGCCCTGGCCTCGGCGCCTGGCGACACCACCAGGCGGGGCGGGTAGTGGTCCATCCGGTAGCGCAGCGACTCGTCGCCCTCGGCGTGGACCGGCATCAGGCCGAGGAAGTCCCCGGCGAATGTCTGCCACGCGTCGAGGTCGGTCGCCTCCAGCCGCAGGTAGCCGAGCGAAAGAATAGGCACTTGTGACTCTCCTAGCGACTGGCGGGTTTACGGCTGGGGGAACTTCTTCGACCCGGATTCGCGGCGCTTCCAGTGACCGTCGTCGTGCCAGGTGGTCTCGATGAGGCCGAGCGGCTGCAGGTCCCAGCACTCCAGGTAGGTCACGCCCTCGGGACCCGAGGTGATCGTGAACGGCACTCCTTCGTCGCCCGTCCAGAACTCGCCCGGGCCGAGCTGCCGGGTCTGCTCGCCGTTGGCACCGTACTCGACGGTGAGCTGCCCGCCGACGACGATCATCAGCTGCGGGTGGTTCACGTGCCGCTTGGGCACGGTGAAGTCCGGGCGGATGCGCCGTCCCTGCCACCGGAAGGCGGGCTCGACGTTGGTGGACCGCCACATCGCGCCGTCCAGCGTGGCGGCGATGTCGACCGGCGCGTTCGCGATGAATCCGCCGTCATTCCAATAGAACGTCGGGTCGCCCTGAAAGAACTCGAGCGGTTCCCAGCCCTCGTCGGCGAGGAGATCGAAAAAGGAGATAGGCACGGGGCCATACTTGTCGAGCCGGCGGGACTGGTCAACCGGGACGTCCCGCTGGGTGGGACATGTCCTGACCTGCACTTTTTGCGTCCCGAATAACAGAACGCCCATGGTGACAGAAAAGATCCCGGCTCCTATATTGACCCCATGCCATTCTCTGTAGACAGTCTGCTCACCGACACCGACTGGATCCCCATGTCGCTGAAGGGCCAGCAGGAAAGCCCGACCTACTTCTGGGAAGACGGCGGCCTGCTGAAGGACGCGCCGGTGGACTTCGACGCGACGTTCGCGGAGAACATGTGGGTCAGCACCAAGCCGATCCAGTTCATGACGTTCTACCGCAACCCGCTGAAGGTGGTGCCGAACTTCACCGTGCCGCGCCACCTGCACAACATCGACGAGACGATCATCGTCTTCCAGGGCGAGTACAAGATCGAGTACGGCGACCCGGCCGACGGCCAGTTCGTGATCGTGAAGCCTGGCTGCTTCTTCACCAGCCGGGCGGGGACTCCCTACACGATGACGGCGGGCCCGGAGGGCGTCACCTACATCGAGACCTGGGGCACGCCGGTCACCAGCCTGAAGACCGTCTGGTACGACTACGGCTGGGTGCGCAAGTAACCGGCTAGGTTGCGCGCCCGATGGCAAAAACGCCATCGTATCGGGCGCGCAACCTAGCCGTATCTCCCGGGGGGACGACCCCCCGTACCCCCCGATGTCCGCCTTCGGCGGACGGCAATCAACTACCTGTCGCGGGCCAGGAAGGCGAGCACGGTGCTCTCGAACTCGTCCTTCCGCTCAATCATGGCCCAGTGCCCGCAGTCGTAGAGGACGTGCAGCTCGCACTGGCGGATGAGCCGCATGGCGGCGAGCGCGCCCTCCATCGGCGTCACCCGGTCGTCCCTGCCGACCACCACCAGCGTCGGCGCCTGGATCTTGGTCAGCGTCGACACCGCGTCGACGGCGCCGAACGCGCGCCCCTTGCGCATCGCCTCAAGCATCGGCCGGTTGTAGAGCTTCTTGATGTCGGACGGGGCGTCCGGGTCGGTCGCCGACTGCCAGCGCAACTCGACGAACTCGTCGGTGAGGATGCCGGTGTCGTAGACCATCGACTCCATCCACTGCACCAGGCGGTCGCGGGTCGGGTTCTCGACGAACTCCACCAGCAGTTTGATGCCTTCCGGTGGTGACGGGCTGAGCAGCGACAGGCCGACGCCGCCGATGCAGACCAGCCGGGTGATCAGGTCCGGGTGCTCGGCCGCGATCCGGGCGGCGACGTTGCCGCCCATCGAGTTGCCGATGACCGGCAGCGGGCCGAGACCCATCCCGTCGAGGAAGTCGAGCACCGCGGCAGGCCCCACCGCCAGCGGGTTGGCGTCGGGCGAGTAGCTCTTGCCGAACCCGGGGAAGTCGAGCACGTATGTGGTGTACTCGCGGGCGAGGACCGGCAGGTTGCCGCGGAAGTTCGCCCAGCCGCTGACGCCTGGTCCCGATCCGTGCAGCAGCAGCAGCGGCGGACCGTCGCCGGCCACGTGGTAGTGCAGCTTCCCCTTGGGCGTGTCGAGGTACCGGCTGGTCTCCTCGAACGACAGCAGGTCGCTCACTGGCCACTCCCCTTCACAGTCCCGATGTCCCGCGACGGCTTGCCGGCTAGGTGGCGGCCGGCGATGTAGCCGAACGTCACGCTTGGGCCGATGCAGCTGCCGCCGCCGCCGTAGATCGCGCCAAGCACCGAGGCGGCGGTGTTGCCCGCCGAGTAGAGCCCGTCGATGACCGGCGTCCGGTAGCCGAGCACGCGCGCGTCCTTGTCGATGCGCAGGCCGCCGTTGGTGCCAAGGGTGCCGGGCCACTGCTGGATGGCGCCGAAGGTCGGGCCGGTGATCGGCTTGCGGTTCACCGTGTCTGGCCCGGTGAGCACGTGCGTCTGCCCGGGGTCGCCCCAGTCGGGGTCCTCGCCCTTCTCGGCGTAGGTGTTGTACCGCTCGACGGTCGCCTCGAGCGCGTCCGGGTCGATGCCGGTCTGCTCCGCCAGCTCGCGGACCGAGCCCGCCATCTTGAGCCAGTCGGGCGCTTCCTCGCCGTCGGGGCCGGTCAGGCTCATCGCGATGCCCGGCTTGGACCCGATGATGCCCGAGTCGATGACGTCCTGGCCGAAGATGATCCAACCGGGGGGCTGGTTGGTGAACCCCGGGTTGCGCTGGTCGAAGTAACCGAACGGGTGGGAGAAGTCGTTGTAGGTGTAACCGCCGTGCATGAAGCGGTTACCGTGCTGGTTGACGATGATCGACCCCGGCCCGAGGCCCATCATCATCTGCGGTACCGGCTTGCCGTCCCGGCCCTTGTCCCACGGCTCGTAGACGACGCCGTACCCGAAGAAGGTGTTCATCGAGCCGAGCTTGGCCCCGACGGCCATCGCCATCTGGTGCCCGTCACCGGTGTTCGGCGCCGGCGTCACCGGCTTGACCTCGTACCCGATGAACGTCTTGACCATCTCGGCGTTGTGGTCGAAGCCGCCGCAAGCCAGCACGACGCCGCGGCGGGCACCGATCCGGCGGGTGCCGTCCGGGCCCTCGACCACCAGGCCAACCACCGCGCCCGCGCCGTCGGTGACCAGCTCGACCGCGGGGGTGGATGCGCGCAGTTCGCCACCGGCGTCAATCACGCCCTTCATCAGCGGGGCGATCAGCCCGCCACCCTTGGCCCGCCAGATTTCGCGCTGCCGCTTGGCCAGTTCCTCGGCTCCGACCTGGCCACGCCGCTGCTCGGGGAAGCTGACCTCCTGCGGCGGGATCCACGGGCCCGAGGCGATCTTCCGCGCGAGTTCCTCGCCGAGCTCCGCGCCGGCCGGGTAGGGCTTGACCGCGCAGGTGCGCGGGAAGTGCCTGACACCGGGGATGCGGTCGCCGATCACCGAGTAGTAGTCGTCGAGCTGAATGTGCGGCTCGGAGTCGTACCCGGTCGTCTCGATCAGGTACTCGAGCATCTCTGGGGCGGTGTCGACGTAGACTTCCTGCAGCTCGGGGTCGGAGGCGCGGCCGTCCGACAGGCGCCGGATGTACTTCAGCGCATCTTCCCGCGAGTCCCGGTCCTTGACGAAGCGGTTGTTCGGTATCCACATGTCGCCGCCGGACACGGCGGTCGTGCCGCCGAAGAACTCGTCCTTCTCGACGACCAGGGTGCTCGCGCCGCCGCGGGCGGCGAGCAGTGCGGAGGCCAGCGCGCCGCCGCCGCTGCCGACCACCACCACGTCGAAGATTTCGTCCCACTTGGAATCAGAAATTCCGGGCGCGGAATTCCCGGACACCGAGCTTGCCGACACAGGGCTCTCCGCCACTGGATGCCTCCATGCAGATAGTAAGTTCTGCCAGCCTAGCGACGGCCGCTAGGCGGGCAAGAGCCATGTTCCAGTGACCGGGACGTCCCACTGAGCGGGAAATAGCCATTTCACCGGCCTGCCGTGCGGGCTAAATTGAGGCCGCCCGACACCGCAACGAATGAGATGGACACCGATGCTCGATAGCACCCAGCGCTCGACCGCGGCCGGACTGCTCTGGGCGGCGGAGCGGGACATGGCGCCGGTTGACCCGCTGACCGAGTCGTTCCCCGGCATCGACGTGGTGGACGCCTACGAGATCCAGCTGATCAACATCCGGCGGAAGATCGCCGCGGGCGCCCGGGTGCGCGGGCACAAGGTCGGCCTGTCCTCCCCGGTCATGCAGCAGATGATGGGCGTCGACGAGCCCGACTACGGACACCTGCTGGACTCGATGGTGCTCAGCCAGGAGACGCCGATCGCGGCGGGGGGGTACTGCTACCCGCGGATCGAGGTCGAGATCGGCTACATTCTCGGCGCCCCGCTGCCCGGCGCGGGCTGCACCGAGGAAGACGTCCTCGCCGCCACCGAGTACATCGTGCCGAGCCTGGAGCTGATCGACAGCCGGATCACCAACTGGCAGATCAAGCTACCCGACACGATCGCCGACAACGCGTCCTCGGCCGGGGTCATCCTCGGCGAGGCCCGCCGGACGCCGGCCGAGCTGGCCGCCGCGGGCATCGACCTGGCCAACATCGACGCGGTGCTGTATTCCGGCGACCAGGAGGTCGCCCGTGGCAACACGAGCGCGGTGCTCGGCAACCCGACCTGGTGCGTGGCCTGGCTGGCACGGAAGGTGGCCGGCTTCGGGGTGAAGCTCGAGGCCGGGCACCTTATTATCCCGGGGTCGTGCACCAGAGCGATCGACGCGACACCAGGCACCAGCTTCCGCGCCGAGTTCGCCGGGCTCGGCTCCGTGACCGCCGAGTTCAACTAGCCGGCTTCGAGCAACAGGGAAGACACCGTGACCAAGGCCACCGCCGCGATCGTCGGGTCGGGCAACATCGGCACCGACCTCATGTACAAGCTGCTCCGCTCGGACGTGATCGAGCCGCGCTGGATGATCGGCATCGACCCGGACAGCCCCGGGCTGAAGCGGGCAGCGGACCACGGCCTGACCGCCACCGCCGAGGGCGTGGACTGGCTGCTCGCCAACGAGCGCCCCGACCTGGTCTTCGAGGCCACCTCCGCCTACGTGCACCGGGAGAACGCGCCGAAGTACGCCGAGCGCGGCATCCAGGCCGTCGACCTCACGCCCGCCGCGCTCGGCCCGGCGGTGGTCCCCGCGGTCAACCTCGGCGAGCACACGAGCGCGCCCAACGTCAGCCTGATCACCTGCGGCGGCCAGGCGACCATCCCGATGGTCTACGCGGTATCCCGCATCGTCCCGGTGGAGTACGCGGAGATCGTCGCCAGCGTCGCGTCCCCGTCCGCGGGCCCCGGCACCAGGGCCAACATCGACGAGTTCACCAAGACCACCGCGCGGGGCGTGGAGACGATCGGCGGCGCGCAGCGCGGCAAGGCCATCATCATCCTGAACCCGGCCGAGCCGCCGATGCTGATGCAGGACACGATCTTCTGCGCGATCCCGGCCGACGCCGACAGGGACGCCATCGCCGCCTCCATCAAGGAGATCGCGGCCGACGTCGCCGCCTACGTGCCCGGCTACCGGCTGCGCACCGAGCCGCAGTTCGACGACCCCACGCCGATGAGCGGCGGTCGCGCCCGCGTCGCGGTGTTCGTCGAAGTGGAGGGCGCCGGGGACTTCCTGCCGCCGTACTCGGGCAACCTCGACATCATGACCGCCGCCGCCACCAGGGTCGGGGAAGGGTTCGCCACGCGGATCCTCGCCGCGCGCGCCTAAGCCGGACAGGAGACCCCATTCATGTCATACAGCGCAGACCTCGATGTCCGCGTCACCGACTCCTCACTGCGCGACGGCTCGCACGCCATCAGGCACCAGTTCACCATCGAGAACGTGCGGACCATCGTGGCCGCGCTCGACGGAGCCGGCGTGCCGGTCATCGAGGTGACGCACGGCGACGGCCTTGGCGGCTCCTCGTTCAACTACGGCTTCAGCGCCGTGCCCGACCAGGACCTGATCTCCACCGCCGTGGCGACCGCCAGGCAGGCCAAGATCGCGTTCCTGATGCTGCCGGGCCTTGGCATCACCGACGACATCCGCCAGGCGGCCGGCAACGGCGCCTCGGTCTGCCGGATCGCCACCCATTGCACCGAGGCCGACATCTCCATCCAGCACTTCAAGGTGGCCCGCAGCATCGGCCTCGAAACGGTCGGCTTCCTGATGATGGCACACAGCCAGCCCCCCGAGGTGCTGGCGAAGCAGGCGCGGATCATGGCCGACGCCGGCGCCCAGTGCGTCTACGTGGTGGACTCGGCAGGCTCGCTGATCATGGACGGGGTCAGCGAGCGGATCGCCGCGCTGGTCGCCGAGCTCGGCGACGACGCGCAGGTCGGCTTCCACGGCCACGAGAACCTCGGGCTCGGCGTGGCCAACTCGGTGCTCGCCGCCCGGGCGGGCGCCAAGCAGATCGACGGTTCCACCCGCCGCTTCGGCGCCGGGGCGGGCAACACGCCGGTCGAGGCGTTCGCCGCGGTCACCGAGCGGCTCGGCATCAAGACCGGCATCGACACCGTGAAGATCATCGACGCCGCCGAGGAAACCGTCGCGCCGGTCCTCGCGAGCAACCCGCCCGAACTGAACCGGCTCTCGCTCACCATGGGCTACGCCGGCGTGTACTCAAGCTTCCTCAAGCACGCGGAGATCCAGGCGAACAAGTACGGCGTGTCCGGCGCCGAGATCCTCATCGAGGCCGGCCGCCGCAAGCTCGTCGGCGGCCAGGAAGACCAGCTCATCGAGATCGCGGTGGGCCTCGCCCAGCGCAAGTAACACCAAACCGATCGGTCCGAACGGGTGCGTGGTGACTCCTCCGGGTCACCGCGACCCGCGGGCGGGCTGGTCGCGCGGGACGCTTCTTGCTGTTATCGGATAGCGGCAGCGCGGGGCTAGCGGGCGGCGGCCAGCGGGCGGGGCAGCGGGACGACGTCGCCCGACCAGACGGCGGCGGCGGTGTTCCGCACCTCGTGGACCAGGGAATGCGCCCGGATCCTGGCGATCGGCCCGGTCACCGAGACGGCGCCGATGACCCGGTCGCCGCTGCGGATGGGGGACGCGACGCAGCCCAGGCCCTTGTAGGCCTCTTCCCTGTCGTAGGCGATACCGGTCTGCCGCGCGCTGTCCAGGCTGGCCTGGATCGCCCGCGGCTCGATGACGGTGAACTCGGTGCGGCGCCGCATGCCGGAGAGCGCCGACGCCTGGCGGGCCGGGTCCTCGAACGCCAGCATCACCTTGCCGAGCGCGGTGCAGTAGGCGGGCTGGCGGCCGCCGACCCGGGTGGGCAGCGAAACCCGGGTGGTGCTCACCCGGTCGAGGTAAACCACCTCGCCCTGGTCGAGGATGCCGAGGTGCACCACCAGGCCGGTGCGCAGGGCGAGGGAGTGCAGGTGCTTGAACGCGGCCTCGCGCAGCCCGGTCCGCTGGAGGGCGACGCTGCCGAGCTCGAGCAGCCTGAGCCCGACCCGGTAGCCGCCGCTGTTCCGCTCCAGCCAGCCCACCGCGCACAGCTGGTTGGCCAGCCGGTGCACGGTCGACTTGGGCAGGCCGACCCGGTGGCTGATCTCGCTCAGGCCCAGGGAATGGTCGCAGCCGTCGAACGAGGCGAGGATGGCCTCGAGCCGGCCCACCACCGTGCTCGCCTGGCCGTCGTCTTCCATGTCTTGGTTCGCTTTGCCGATCGGCCGGACGTTTCCGCGCCGGACCGCGGACGAGCCACCTGGGTACTGAAGCGCAGCCACTACCTGGTCACCTCCGTCTTCACTGACTGGTCAGTACATAATAAGAACACCCAGACGGCGACCGCAATGCACTGACGTGGTCAAAAGCTTACGAGTCGTCCCGGCCAGCCTGACCGACCAGTCAGTCTTGCTGGAAGCTGGCCTGGCCGCCCGAGCCGGGGCAACTGCGTCCCGCCTAGCAGAACGGCCAGCGTGACACCGGCGGGCGGCCACGGTAGCTTCGCGCTTGGTGAATAGTGTTTGGCGTGGCGACACGATGAGGAAGCCAATGACTGAAAACGCAGCATCTCAGCCGCAAAGCAGCGTGCTCGGCAACGTGCGGGCGCTGCTGCCAGAAATCAGCGCGCGTGCCGAGGAGATCGAGCAGGCGCGGGCGGTGCCGCGTGACCTCACGGAGAAGCTGCGGACTGCTGGCGTCTTCCGGCGGTACGTGCCGCGCTCGCACGGCGGTGACGAGATGTGGCCGGATGAGGGCCTGACCGTGATCGAGGAGCTGGCCAGGGCCGACGCCTCGGTCGCCTGGGTGGCGGCGGTCGGCTCTGAGGGACCGAGCTTCTACGCGTACCTGCCGCAGGACACCTACGACAAGATCTTCGCCGACGGCCCCGACGTCATCCACTCCGGCGTGATCAACCCGACAGGCAAGGCGGTGCGGGACAAGGGCGGGTTCCGCTTCAGCGGCCGGTGGTCGTTCGCCAGCGGCTCCAACAACGCCGACTACATCTGCATCCACGGCGTGCTCGACGACGGGTCAGGCACCAGGCTCGGCGTGGTCCCCGCCAGCCAGGTGCAGATCGACGACGTCTGGCACGTGAGCGGGCTCAAGGGGACCTCGAGCAACGACGTGGTGGTCAGCGACCTGTTCGTACCCGAAGAGTGGACCGGAACCTTCGCCGAGCTGCCGAAGGTCGCCCGGCATCCGCTCGACCAGCGGCAACTCGGCGCCCGCTTCGGTTCTGAGTTCGCCGCCGTCGCCATCGGGATCGCCCAGGCGGCGCTCGACGACATCACTGGTATCGCCCGCAACAAGATCCCGGCCACCTCGCGCAGCAAGCTCGCGCAGGACCCGGTCGCGCAGTACATGACCGGCCAGCTGGCCACCGACCTGTACATGGCGCGGACGCTGCTGCACCAGGTCGCCCGCGATGACCAGGCAAGCGTGGCGTTCGGCCCGCCGGACGACACCGCGACGATCATCAGGCGCGCCCGCCTGTCGCGGGCGGCGTCGGTGGCGGCGACCGTCGTCGAGGGCGCCTACAGCATCTCCGGCACCACCGGGCTGTTCGAGTCCTGCCCGCTGCAGCGCCGGCTGCGCGACGTGCGCGCCGTCACCCAGCACTACATGCTGTCCGCCCGCAGCGCCTACGGCCCGGTCGGCACCGCCATCCTGAGCGAGGACTCCGCGGGCTGAGCTTCCGCGGCCTGAGATTCCGCGGTCTGAGACTCGGCGGGCTGAACCTGGAGGTTGCGATGCCGGCCAGCGATTTGAGCAGGGTAGCCGTGGAGGCGATGCGGCTGCAGAACGGGTATGCGCTGGCGATCGACGCCCGCGACTGGGAACTGTTCCGCACCGTCTTCACCCCTGATGTGCAGGCCGACTACCCGCACAGCACATTCGACGGCATGGAAGCGTGGCTGGAGAACTTCATCCCGTTCCACGACACCTGCGCGTGGACGGTGCACGAGATCACCAACCATGTGGTCGGCGAGGACAGCCACGGAATCTGGGCCACCTGCTACGGGTGGGTGCGCTGGACGATGAAGGACAAGCCCGGCTACATCAACCGGGCCGAAGTGCTGTTCCGTGACCGGCTGCACGAGGACGGCGGTACGTGGCGCATCGCCCGGCGCAAGCTGCGGATGCTGTCGTCCATGCCGCAGGCGCCAATTCCCGCCGGGTACAACCTGCTCCAGTCCGTGCTTGACCTTGCCGACTGGACCTGACGGGCCTCGCGGCCCGTCAGGTGAACAGCTCTACCACCGGCGTGTCCCCCAGCTCGTCCTTGAGCAGGAAGACCGCGGCCGAGTCCATGTGGCTGCGCCACAGCCGCCGCGCGCCGTCGGCGTCGCCCGCCTCGATCAGCGCGACAAGCTTCCGGTACGACCTGACCGCCCGCCGGAACCGTTCCGGCGACTCGGCCGGGTCGAAGCTGCGCGACACCCGCAACTCGGTGTGCATCGCGACGATGTCGCGCAGCACCGCGCCCTGCAGCGCGAGTGTCTTGTTCCCCGACCGCTCCATGATCAGCTCATGGAAGCGGTGGCTGTGGCGCGTCCACTCGGCTAGGTCGGGCGCCCGGCCCTCGGTGGCGTCGATCGCGGCCTCGGCCTCGGCGATCACCGCGGCCAGGTCGGCGATGTCCTGCTCGGTGCGGCATTTGGCGAGCATGCCCGCGCAGTACGGCTCGGCCACCTTCCGCGCCTCGTATACGTCGTCGATTGTCGCACCCTGAAGCTGCAGCAGCAGGCCCACGTAGCGGGCCGCCACCGACGGATCAGGCGCCACCACCAGGGCGCCGCCGCGGCTACCGGGCCGGACCACGATCAGCCGTTCGGTCTCTAGAATGCGGAAGGCCTCGCGGATCGTCGGCCGGGAGACGCCGAAATGCTCCATCAGCTGGGTTTCCGGCGGCAGCTTCTCCCCCGGTCGCACCGCGCCCCTGACGATCTGGCGGCGCAACTGGGCCGCGATCAGCTCGGATGTCTTCGGTGCGCGCACCGGCTGGCCGATCTTGCCGTCAGGCAGCCGGGTGTGGTTGATCGCTGTCATCGCGGCTAGACCTTGCTCCTCGGGCAGAACTCATCTCTTGGATACATTAGAAGAGTTATCTAAATTAAACAACTGCGCGCGAAGGACGGCATGACCTCGGGTGCGGCCAGCTGTTCCTGCCAGGTCCCACCCGGCATGGCGAAGCCGGCCGGGCCATTTCGACAGCCCGGGCACACCTGTCCAGAGCTTCACCGTCACCTCTTCCGCCACACTGGCACCGCGGGCTGAGTAGACGATCTATGTTTTTGTTTAGTAATATGAATGTACCTTATGATCTCATGGACGGCCGGTAGCCGGAGCATGAGAGCACCACCCAGCCAGCTGACTGGAGGCCCGGACGGATGATCGACAACAGCTCTCGGGTACCCGACTCGTTGCTGTCGCGCCGGATCTGCCAGATGGTGAAGCTGGATCCGGACGCGCCAGCGGTGTTCTTCGACGGCCAGACGTTTACCTGGTCGTTCTACGCGGACGCGGTGGCAGACCTCGCATCGCTGCTTGCCGCCTATCCCGGCGCCCGGCGCGTCGGCATCGTGCTGCGGAACCGGCCGGGCCCGATCGCGGCCCTGATCGCCACCCTCGGCACCGGGCGCGAGGTAGTGACGCTGAGCCCGCACCTGGGTGACATCGGCCTGGAGCAGGACATCCTCGACTTGGCGCCTGACGTGATCGTGGCGGAGGATGCCGACTGGGCACGCGCGGCCGTGCTCGGCTCATCCGAAATGGTCGGCGCGATCGCGCTGCGGACCGGGGCCGACCGGGGCCTGGCAGCCCAGCCCGTCTCATGGTCGCCGCGCCCGTCCCTGCGGGACCCTGGCGATGTCGCGGTGCTGATGATGACGAGCGGCACCACCGGGCGGCCGAAGCGGGTCGAGCTGACCTACGACCGGATGACGGCGGCGTTCCGTGCGGCCGGGCTTGTCTTCGACGATGCGCACGAGCCGCACCTGCGCGGCCGCACCGACATCTTGTGGGCGTCGGTCGCGCACATCAGCGGCCTGTACTTCGCGGTCGCGCACGTGGTCGAAGGCCGCACCATCGCCCTGCTTGAGAAGTTCGAGGTCGTGGCGTGGACCGAGCTGGTCAGGCGGCACCGCCCCGGCTACGTGCGGCTGCCGCCGACCGCACTGCGGATGGTGCTGCAAGCCGGAGTGGACACCGAGACGTTCGACAGCGTGCGCGCGGTCGGCTCGGGCACCGCGCCGCTGCCGCCTGAGCTGATGGATGAGTTCGAGGCGCGCTACGGCATTCCCGTGCTCGGCAACTACGGCGCGACCGAGTTCGCGGGCGCGATCGCCGGGTGGACGCTGAAGGACAAGAAGCAGTGGGGACCGCGCAAGCGCGGCAGCGTCGGTCGTGCCCACCACGGCATCGAACTGCGCATCGTCGATGGGGAAACCGGCTCCGTCCTGCTGCCCGGCGAGACCGGCCTGCTGGAGGCGCGCGGCGGCCAGCTGCCGGGAGCGGACGGCGCCTGGCTGCGCACCACCGATCTCGCCACCATCGACGACGAGGGATTCCTGTTCATCCGCGGCCGGGCCGACGAGGCGATCAACCGGGGCGGCTTCAAGATCCCGCCGAGCGTGATCGAGGACGCGCTCGCCGCGCACCCGGCCGTCGACGAGGTCTCGGCGGTCGCGCTGCCCGACCCCCGGCTCGGCCAGGTGCCCGTGGCGGCCGTGACGCTGCTCAGCCCGGCCACCGAGGAGGAGCTCATGGAGTACCTCACCAGCCGGCTGACCAGGTACCAGCGCCCGGTGGCGATCAAGGTGGTGGACCAGATGCCACGGACGCCGTCGCTCAAGATCAGCCGCGCACTGGTCCGCGAGCACTATTTCGACGGCGACACCCAGCACGAAGCCGTCGAGGTACCCGAAACTTCGCCTGGGGACACGGCGATGACAGGAGAGCCCTCATGACGACTGATCAGGCCGGGTACGGGGTCCTCACCGACGAGTCGTTCGAGCGCTCGCGGCAGCGGATCGGCATTCCGATGCGGATCAACCCGGCGCACATCACCGAGGTGACGCCCGACGCCACCCGGCACTTCGCCTACGGGTACGGCGACGACAACCCGCTCTACTGCGACCCCGAGTACGGCAAGAACACCCGCTGGGGCGGGCTTGTCGCGCCGCCGAATTTCACCTACTGCATGGGCGAGAACGCGGCGCCGCCGCTCACCCCCGCGCAGAAGGAGCTGCTCAAGGGCGACCCGTTCGCCGGCCTCGGCTCCTACCAGGCGGCGATGGAGTTCGAGTACTACCGCCCGCTGACCGCGGGCGACCGCTGCCAGGTCATCCGCGCCCAGGTCGGGGTGGCGGACAAGCCGAGCCGGTTCGGCGGCCGCACCGCGCACGTGACCCACGACTTCCTGTACGCCAACGGGCACGGCCAGATCGTGACCGTCCAGCGCGGCACCTGGATCAACGCGGAACGGCACACGTCCCGTGAGCGATCTGCGGGGGCGGGCGGGGCGGGGGACAAACAGCCTGTCACCTTCGACGCCTACACCGACGAGCAGATGGCGGAGATCGATGCCGCCTACGACGCCGAGACCCGTCGCGGCCCGCGCACCAGGTACTTCGAGGACGTCGAGATCGGCGAGGAGATACAGACACGGGTCAAGGGCCCGCTGGTGGTCACCGACCTGGTGGTATGGCATCTCGGCTGGGGCATGCAGCTGACGCCGCCGGGCGCGTTCGGCATCGCGCGCAAGATCCGCCGCAAGGCGCCCGGCCTGTACCCGCCGAACGCGCGCAACATCCCTGACACCGTGCAGAGGCTGCACTGGGACCCGTCCCGGGCACAGGAACTCGGCATCCCGATGAGCTACGACTACGGCGCCATGCGGGAGACCTGGCTGACCCACGCGCTGACCGACTGGGCGGGCGACGACGGGTGGCTGGCGCGGCTGCGCTGCCAGCACCGCAAGTTCAACTACATCGGCGACACGACCTGGGTGCGCGGCAAGGTCGTGGACAAGGTCCAGGTAGACGGCCGTAACGAGGTCCACCTCGAGGTGGCATGCTGGAACCAGCGTGGCGAGCAGACCACCCCGGGCAGCGCGGTGGTGCTGCTGCCGACGCGGGACAGTGCGGTGGAGCTGCCGGCGCCGCCGGCCAGCTCGCTCGACGAGCTCCTCGCATCCGAGATCGCCCGCCACGCGTGACCGCGGGTACCGACATGACCATGGAGCCCAGGTGGACTTCGAGCTGACCGAGGAACAGGCCGCGCTGCGCGAGGTATCGCGCGGCATGCTCGCGGCGAACTGCCCGCCTCAGCTGGTGCGCTCGCTAGCGAGCGCGGGCAAGGACGTCGACGACAAGCTGTGGCGGCGCGGCGCGGAGCTTGGCTGGACCGGCCTCGCCGCCCCCGAGGAGTACGACGGCGCGGGCCAGGGGCTGGTCGAGCTGTGCCTGGTGGCCGAGGAGCTCGGCCGGGCGGCGGCGCCGGGTGCGTTCACCGACAGCGCGCTGACGGCGCTCGCCCTCGCACGGCTCGGCAAGCCGGAGCTGGTCCCCGCCCTCGCCGCGGGCGACGTCAAGGCCAGCCTCGCCTGCCACGGGGCGGTGGCGGCGCACGACGACGCGGACGACCTGGTGCTCAGCGGCCGCGCCACGGCCGTGCAGGCCGCCGCGGCGGCCGACTGGCTGCTGGTGACGGCGGCCAGCGACCGGGGCTCCGGTTCTCTGGCGGGCCGGCGCCTGGTTCTTGTCGAACGGGCCAAGGCCGCGGTCGAGCCCCGGCGGACGCTCGACGAGACCCGCCGCTGGTATGACGTGGTATTCGACGGGCTGCGGGTTCCCGCCACGGCGGTGGTCGCCGCCGACGAGGCGCAGATCCGGTGGCTGATCGACGCGGCCGCGGTGCTGAGCGCGGCCGACTCGCTCGGCGCGGGTGAGCGGCTGCTCGGCATGACCGTCGACTACGTCAAGGTGCGCGAGCAGTTCGGCCGCCCGCTCGGCAGCTTCCAGTCGGTGAAACACAAAGTGACCGACATGCTGACCACCCTGAAGGGCGCCCGGGCGGCGACGTATTACGCGGCGATGGCGCTGGACGCCGGGGACGCCGAGGCCACGATGGCGGCAAGCGCCGCCAAGGCGTTCACCGCCGAGGGGGTGGCCGCGCTGGCGGGCGAGGCCCTGCAGACCCACGGCGGCATCGGCTTCACCTGGGAGCACGACCTGCACCTGTACCTGCGGCGTGCGAAGGTCAACGAGATGCTCTTCGGGTCGCCCGCCGAGCACTACGAGCGGATCGCCGCGCTGATGGAGTAGGGCCTACCGTTGACGCGCTCCCCCGCCTGAAGGCGGGGACTCAGTCCGTGCCGGTTCACGCGGCACCTCTGCGGCTTCCCGCTTCACCGGCCGGCGCCGGCGTTTCCGCTGGTCTTACCTGGCCTCCACGGGCGTTGAGCCTCCCTGCGTCCCAGGGCGGCGATGTTCCTCGCGGCGTTCACGTCACGGTCGTGGACCATGCCGCACGCGGCGCACTGCCATTCGCGGACGCCGAGCGGCTTGGGGCCGTCCTTCACCCCGCACGCGCTGCACACCTGGCTCGTGGGCTCGAACCGGCCGGTCTTCCGGAACTGCCGCCCGTACAGCGTCGCCTTGTACTCCAGCATGCTCACGAACGCCGACCATCCGGCGTCGTAGACGGACTTCGCCAGCCGCGTCCGCGCGAGCCCCCGCACCGCAAGGTCTTCCACGGTCACCGCTTGGGTTTCGCGGATGACCTGGGTGGAGAGCTTGTGGTGGAAGTCGCGCCTTGCGTCGGCGACGTGCGCGTGCGCCCGCGCGACTCGCACACGGGCCTTCTCCCTGTTCTTGCTTCCTTTCTGCTTGCGGGACAGGTCCCGCTGCGCCGTCTTCAGCTTCCTTTCCGCCCGGCGCCAGAACTTCGGGGCGGTGACCTTGGTCCCGTCGTCCATGACGGCGAAATGGCTGAGCCCCAGGTCGATGCCGCATTCGCGGTCAGTCTCCGGCAGCGGACGGGGGGTGACCTCCACGACGAACGAGACGAAGTAACGGCCGGCCGCGTCGCGGGTGAGCGTGACCGACGTCGGCGCGGCGGGCAGCGGACGGCTCCACCGGACCTCGACGTCGCCGATCTTCGGCAGCCTCAGGCGCCCGTTCGGGAGGATCTTGAACCGGCTGTTGGCGGTGAACCGCAGCGACTGGCGGGAGTCCTTACGGGACTTGAACCGGGGCGCTCCAGCCTTCCGCCCCTTGCGCTTGCCGCTGAGGGAGCTGGAGAAGGCCCGGTAGGACTTGTTCAGGTCGGCGAGGGACTGCTGCAGGACAACCGAGGAGACCTCGTTCAGCCACGCCCGGTCCGGGGTCTCCTTCGACTTGGTGAGCCGGGCCGACATCTCCGCGTCCGTCGGGTACTTCTCCCCGGCCTCGTGCGCGGCCGTGCGGTGCGCGAGCGCGTCGTTCCACACAACGCGGGCGCACCCGAACGCCCGGCCGGCCGCGGAGCGCCCAGCCGGGGTCAGGTTCGCACGGTAGCTGTAACGAAGCTGCACGCCGCCAGTATGGCTGGCATGTCTGACAGCGACGATTGCCCGCACTGGCAGGCACCGTGCCTTCATCCCACGGCCGCCCTGTCGAAGCTGGTCAACTCCCTCAAAGGGGTTTCCTCACGGCGGATGCGGCTACATCGAGCAGCAAGGACCGGCCGGCGTAGTCACGGGCTGAGGCCCGGCCCCTTTCACCACCAGCCTGAAGGCCGGCGCACTAGGGGCCAACCCGGTAGCCGCGGATGGACTTGTCCTTGATTCGCCAGCCGGCCGGCGTGCGTACAAGGACATCGCGGTAGGCGATGTCGGCGATACCGCCCTCGTGCAGCGGAATCAGTGCCTTGGTTCGCGTGACGACCTCGTCGCCGGACGCGCTGTCGATGGTGTGGCTGACCAGCATGTGCTGAACCGGATGCCGCAGGGTGCGCATCGCACGGTCTATCTCAGCCAGTCCGGCGAACGGCCCCTCGCCTGACGGACGATAGTCAACGACCGCGTCGTCGGTGAATACCTCGCCCAGGCGGTCGAACTCGCGATCGTCGATGAGAAATCCGTACTTCATGATCACGTACTGGATGGCGAGGACGTCCTCGCTGCTGAGTCCGTGCAGATCGGATGGAACGGCCACGGCGAGCTCCCTGTTCGTAGACTGGTGCTTAGGGCCGGGGTGCGGCCGTCCGCTCGTCGCTATCGGCCTGTGCGACCAAGCCGGGGACCATGCGGCGCAGCAGCTTGCCTGTCTCGGTGCGCGGCAGCGCGTCGAGCACCCAGAAGCGGTCCGGGGTCTTGCTCGACCGCAGCGCCTGCAGGGTGAAGTCGCGCAGCTCGGCTGGATCGAGATCGGCATCCGGGCGGGCGACGACGGCGGCCTCGATCCGCTGTCCCCACTCGGAGTCGGGCACGCCGAACGCCACCGCGTCGAGCACCGCCGGGTGCCTGAGCAGGACGTCCTCAATCTCGGCGGGCGCGATGTTCTCCGCGCCGCGGATGATGGTGTCGTCGGTGCGCCCGCTGATGAAAAGGTATCCGTCGGAGTCCAGGTAGCCGTCGTCCCTGGTGTCAAAGAAGCCGCGGTCGTCTACCGCACGCCCAAGGCCCGCATACTCCGCCGACACCTGGCCGCCGCGCACGCAGATACGGCCGGGCTGCCCGGGGCCGACGACCTCACCGCCGGGGCCGCGGATTTCCAGTTCGATCCCGGGAAGCGGCCGGCCGACGGACGACAGCCGTGCCCGCACGGCGGGATCTGCCGACGCCAGCGCGGCCCGGTGGTCCTCCGGCCCGAGCAGGGCCACGGTGGAACTGGTCTCTGTCAGCCCGTAAGCGTTGACGAAAGCCACGCCTGGCCATTCCCGCAGTGCCCGCTCGATGAGCGCGGCAGGCATCGGGGCCCCGCCGTAGGAAAGCGAGCGCAGGGAAGGCACCGACCGGTCGGCGGCGCTTTCGATGATCCGGGCGAGCATGGTCGGCACCACCATCGCGCTGGTGACCGCCTCCTCGCGGACCGTGCGCAGCCACTGATCGGGGGTGAACCCCTCGAGCACGAGGGTGCGGCGGCCGGCGTAGAGGTTGGTGATCACGTTGGCGACGGCGGCGATGTGGTACGGGGGAACGCTGACCAGCGCCGCCTCCGTCTCGTCGGCCGCGGCGAACTCCACAGAACCGAGCACGTAGGAGACCAGGTTCTCGTGGCGCAGCAGCACGCCCTTGGGCGCGGATGTGGTCCCGCTGGTGTAGATGACGACGGCGACCGGGTTCTCGTCGCCGTCCGCCGGTTCGCCGGCCTCGCCGCGGTCGGCCGCGGTTTCCCGCAGCCACCCGTCGGCGGTCATCGCGTTGCGCCCTGCCCGCTCGAAATTGGCCAGCGCTCCCGGCGCGGCGATCGCCAGCGCATTCGGGTGCTTGGCGAGCAGGTCGTCGAGTTGCCGCTGCCCAAGCCGGTAGTTGAGCGGGACGAGCGGCACCCCGGCCCGGGCGGCCGCGAACAGGGCGACGGGAAAGGCGGGCCCGTTGACATCCAGGTAGACCAGGGAGTCGGCCGCGCGCTCGCGGATCAGCGCGGCACCGGAATGCGATCGCCGGGCAAGCTCGGCGGCGGTCATGCCGCCGGACCGCCGCCCGGCCAGGATTCGGTCGCCGAACCCGTCGGCGGCCATGTCGAGCAGCAGCGTCAAACGCACGGGAAATCCTTGCTCAGTCGGAGGCCGGCAGCGGCTTGGCCGCCTGGATCAGCAGCGCCTTGCCGTCAAGGGCCAGGGTGCCGCTGCCCGCCTTGGTGCACAGCAGCTGGATGGTCTCCGCCTCGTCCACGTAGCGCTTGCCGATCTGGGTGCCGCCCATCAGTGCCGGGTCGGCTTGTGCGGCCGTGACCGGCTCGTCGGGGGCCGCCATCGGCACCCCGCCGCAGGTCAGCGTGCACTCTACCGCGGGCGCCTTGATGACGATCACCGCGGTGCTGTCCACCGCGCTGACGAGCTGCTGCCCGGCCCGAAACTTCACAGCCATTCGCTGAACTCCCTGAACTGATAAGCCCGCCATCGCACTCGGCCTGCCGGCCGGATGACATCGATCGATAATATCAGTTTACTGATTTGAATTAAACACCGCGCCAGACCGGGGCTCGCTTCTCCGCGAAGGCGGCGGCGCCCTCGCGGGCGTCGGCCGATTCGAACACCGGCTTGTACAGTTCCTCTTGCCGCTGCCAGCCCTCCGCAACCGTCCAGTCGGCCTGGGCCCTGGCGATCTGCTTGGTGACCGCCACCGCCAGCGGTCCGTTGGCGGCGATCAGCCCGGCGAGCGCGAGCGCGCCGTCGAGCGCCGTGCCGTCAGGCACCAGGCGGTTGACAAGACCGAGCTCCGCGGCCCTGGCGGCGGTGATCTGTTCTCCGGTCAGCAGCAGCTCCATCGCCGCCGCGAACGGGATGCGGCGTGGCAGCAGCAGGGCCGCGCCACCGCCGGCCACCAGGGCGCGCTTGACCTCGGGCACGCCGAACTTGCTGCTCTCCCCCGCCACCACCAGGTCGCACGCCAGCATCAGCTCGAACCCGCCGGCCAGCGCGTAGCCTTCCACCGCGGCGATCAGCGGCTTGCGCGGCGGCGTGATGGTAATGCCGCCGAAGCCACGGCCCGGGATCATCGGCTTGTCGCCGCGCATCCAGGCCTTAAGGTCCATCCCCGCGCAGAACGTGCCGCCCGCCCCGGTCAGCACCCCGACCCGCAGCTCGTCGTCGCCGTCGAGCTCGTCGGCCGCCGCCGCCATGGCGCGGGCGGCGGCGCCGTCGAGCGCGTTCCTCGCCTCGGGCCGGCTGATGGTGATGACCTGAACATGGCCGCGCCGCTCGACCGTTACTGGCTCCGCCACTGTTCTCCTCCTGTTGTCGGGTCCTTGTGTCTACGCCAGGTCTGGGTTCACCCGGATGACGACCTTGCCCGTCGGCAGCCGGTCGGCGACCCGCCGCAGCGCTGTGCCGATGTCGGCCAGATCGTGCACCTCGGACACGGCGGGCCGCATGCCGCCGGCGACCAGGTCGGTCAGCGCCTGCCTGGCGCGTGCCGTTTCCTCCGGCATGCGCTCGGTCCATGTCCGCAGCTCAAGCCCGCGGACGGTGATGTTCTTGAGCAAGACGATGTTAAGCGGTATGCGGGGGATGTCGCCCCCGGCGTAGCCGACGGTCACGAACCGCCCGCCCCACCGGATCGCGCGCAGCGCGGGCTCGGCCCAGCGGTCGCCGACCGGGTCGACCACCAGGTCGGCGCCCTCGCCGGTGATCTCCTTGATCCGCTGCTTGAGGTCCTCGGTCACGTAGTCGACGCCCGCCTCGGCGCCAAGCTCCGCGCAGACCTTGAGCCGCTCGGCCGAGGAAGCCGCCGCGATCACCCTGGCGCCCAGCCGGACCGCGACATCGACCGTGGCCGAGCCGACGCCGCCGGCCGCGCCGAGTACGACCACCCACTGCCCTGGCCGCAGCTCCCCGGCGGTGACCAGCGAGTGGTAGGCGGTCAGATAGGTGACACGGAAGGCGGACGCCTCGGTGAGCGACAGGCCAGGCGGCACCGGCGCGACCGCGCGGGCCGGCACAAGCACCTGATCGGCCATCGCCCCGGTGAATACCGACCCGTAGACCAGGTCGCCGGCGGACACCCCGGTCACTCCCTCGCCCACCGCCGCCACCCGGCCGGCGAACTCGCTGCCGGGGGTGAACGGGAGCGGTGCGGGCACCTGGTACTTGTTGGCGATGAAGAGCAGGTCGGGGTAGTTGACCGCCGCCGCCGCGACGTCGACGAGCACGTGACCGGGGGTAACCTCCGGACTTGGTATGTCACGGATGACCACGTTCTCCGGACCGCCGTACTCCTCGCAGCGCGCTGCCCTCATGCGTCCTCCAGGTCTCGGCTTGCCGCAAATCGTATCACTAAATATATAATCATGCCCATTGGACGAAGAGCTCCCTTGGAGGTCACGGCAGTGCGCGAGGCAGCGGTGGCAGGCATCGGCCGGACCGAGTTCAGCAAGTGCTCAGGCCGCACGCCGCTCTCGATGGCGGCAGAGGCGGCGCGGGCGGCGCTTGCCGACGCGGGACTGCAGCCTTCTGACGTGGACGGGATCATCGACTTCAGCACCGGCGACTCGGCGTCCGGCCCGGACGTGGCCCGGGCGATCGGCGCGGTCGACCTGGGACTGGCGATGGACCTGCAGGGCGGCGGCAACCTCGCGGTCACCGTGGTCGGCCAGGCGTTCGCCGCCGTGCGATCGGGCACCTGCGACGTGGTGGTGGTGGTCCGCTCGCTCAACGGCCGGTCGGGCAGCCGCTACGGGCGCGGTGACAGGCCCGCCTTTGCGATGCGGAGCGAGATGCAGTTCGCCGCGCTGAACGGCTACGTCATCCCGCCGATGTGGATTGCCATGTTCGCGCAGCGCCACAAGCACGTGTACGGCACCACCGACGAGGACTTCGGGCAGATCGCGATCACCTTCAGGCGGCATGCCGCCGCCAACCCGCATGCGATGCAGCGCCAGCCCATCGGCATGGACGACTACCTGTCCGCCCGGTGGATCTGCGAGCCGTTCCGGCTCTACGACTGCTGCCTGGAGACCGACGGGGCGGTCGCGCTGGTCGTGACCAGCCTGGACCGGGCGAGGGACCTGCGGCACGTTCCGGTCCGGATGGCGGGCTTCGGCGAGGCCCACACGCACGGCGGCTCGTGGACGAATTTTCCCGACCTGTCCGAGATGTACTCGGCCTACGCGGCCAAGCGGCTGTGGTCGAGCACCGGGCTGCGGCCGTCCGACATCGATGTCGCCTGCATGTACGACTGCTTCACCGGCACCGTCATGGCGACCTTCGAGGACTTCGGGTTCTGCCCCAAGGGCCAGGTCGGGGCGTTCTTCGCCGAGGGGCGGGCAACTTACGGCGGCGACGTGGTGGTCAACCCGCATGGCGGGCTGCTGGGTAACGGCCGGGGCCGGCCCGGCAGGCGGGGCGCTCATCTACGAGGATGACCAGTGAGCGAGGCGCGGCCGGTGCTGATGAGGTCGGTGAACGAGGCGGGGCCAACAGGAACCAGTTCAATACGCGGGGAAGCGCGGGTGAGCGCGGACGGGCCGATGCCGCCCGCGCCGCCGGCCCCGCTGATCGACGCCGACAGCGCCGGGTTCTGGCAGGCGACCCGGGAGGGGCAGATCGCGCTGTGCCGGTGCACCGGGTGCGGCGCATGGCTGGCCCGGCCGCTTGAGCGCTGCAACCGCTGTGCCTCACCGACGACGTTCGCGCCGGTGGCGGGGTCCGGCGTGATCTACAGCTACATCGTCGTCCACCATCCCGCCGTCCCCGCCTTCGCGCACCTGGTCCCCTACGTCGTCGCCCTGGTCGAGTTCGACGAGGGGCCCCGGCTGCCCCGGCATACTGCTCGGCGAAAACGGGCCAGGCGTCGCCATCGGCCAGCGGGTGCGCGCGGAGTTGACCGCGTTCCCCGGCGCGGCCGAGCGCGCGGTCACGTACCGGCGGGCTGAGCCGAATGCGGCGGCTGGCTGACCGGCAGCGACGCGATGACCGACGCCGCGTCGGTGATGGTGGCCAGCAGCCGCAGGTGCTCGGTGATCTGCATGTGGTGGGTCTCCAGGGTGGCGCCCGCGGCGCAGTCCTCGGCAAGCACGACGTTGTAGCCGAGCCCGACCGCCTCGGTCGCCGCGCCGGGCAGCGCGATGTTGGTCGAGACACCGGCGAGCACCACCGTGTCGATGCCGTAGCCGCGCAGGGTGGCGTCCAGGTTGGTGCCGGTGAACGGCGCCATGCCGTGCGACCGGCGGCAGACGATATCGGACGGCTCGACGGCCAGGTCGTCGTGGATGGCGGCGTTGGCGGTGCCCTCGACCAGGTGCCCCTTGCGGCGGATGCCGGCCGCGAGGGCGCAGTTGACACGGAAGCCCTCGAAGTCGGCGCTGCGGGCGGCGATCGTGCAGAAGATCACCGGCGCGCCGACCGCACGGAACGCCGCCGTCAGGGCGTTGATCCTGGCGACGATGCCGCGCGCAGCCACCTGGCTGGTCAGCGGCGTTTCAATGTAGGCCAGGTTGGCGATGGCGTTCTGCATCTCGTTGACGACCAGCGCCGCCCGATTCCCTGGTTCAAGTCCGCGTACCGCCGGCATGACCCCTCCCATCTCGCTGATGCCTGCTGTCACAGGCCCTTGGTCCTGCCACCGTCCACGTCGATGACCGCGCCCTGCAGCCAGTCGCCGCCCGGCGAGAGCAGGAAGGCGACCACGCCGGCCACGTCCTCGGGCGTGCCGAGGCGGGTAACGTGGTCCCGCCGCACCATGCCGGCCACCGCCTCGTCGAGGGTGAGCCCGGCGGCTTCCGCCCGGGCGGTGAGCATGGCGACGGTGCGCGGGGTCAGCACCGCGCCCGGATTGACGGCGTTGACCCGGACGCCGTCGGTGATACCGCGGTCGGCGAAAACCTTGGTGAGCGCGAGCAATGCGGCGCTGAGCGGGCCGGTCATGGCGAACGCGTCGCGCGGCGTGCGCGCGCGCCGATGCCGCCGATGTTGACGACCGAGCCGCGGGCGGCGGCCAGGTGCGGCCAGGCGGCCCGCATCATGCGCAGCGCGCCGAACACCTTCACCTGGAACGCCTGGACCCACTCGTCGTCGGTGAACGAGTCCGCCGCACCCGTCCGGGTGGCGCTGGCGCAGTTGACCAGCGCGTCGATCCGCCCGCAGGCCGCCGCGACGGCAGCCACTGCCCGCTCCGCGTCGGCGGCCCTGGTGACGTCGCATCCGGCAGCGAACGCCGACGGCCCCGCCTCGGCGGCAGCCGCGTCCAGCTTGGCGGACGGGCGGGCGACCATGGCGACCCGGTACCGATCGGCCGCCAGCCGGCGGGCGATCGCCCGGCCGATGCCCTCGCTGGCCCCGGTGACGACGGCGACCGGGCCGTCCCCGGCGGTCCGGTCGCCTGGTGCGTCCGCGCTCACGCGACGGGGCGCGGTGGCACGGTCAGAGCCGCTCGATGATCGTGGCGTTGGCCATCCCGCCGCCCTCGCACATGGTCTGCAGGCCGTAGCGGCCGCCGGTGGCCTCGAGGTAGTTCAGCAGGGTGGCCATCAGCTTGGTGCCCGAGCCGCCGAGCGGGTGGCCAAGGGCGATCGCGCCGCCGCGCGGGTTGAGCTTGTCCTGGTCGGCGCCGAACCCCTGCGCCCAGGCCAGCGGCACCGGCGCGAACGCCTCGTTGACCTCGTAGGCGTCGATCGCGTCGATGGACAGTCCGCTGCGCTCAAGCACCTTCGCGGTGGCCGGGATGACGCCGGTCAGCATCAGCAGCGGGTCGCTGCCCGTCACGGCGAAGGCGTGGAACCTGGCCCGGGGCCGCAGGCCGAGCTCGGCCGCCTTCTCCTCGCTCATGATCAGCGCGGCGGAGGCGCCGTCGGTCAGCGGGGAGGAGCTGCCGGGGGTGACGTGCCAGCCGATCTCGGGGAAGCGCTCGGCGTAGGCCTCGGTGTAGTAGGCGGGCTTCAGCCCGGCAAGTCCCGCGGCGGTGGTGCTAGGCCGCACGGTCTCGTCCACCGTGTGGGTGCCGCCGTCGGGCAGCCGGACGCCGATGATCTCGTTGTCGAAGCCGCCGCTGGCGGCGGCCGCGGCGGCCCGCGCGTGGGACCTGGCCGAGTAGGCGTCGAGCGCCTCGCGGTCGAGCTTCCACCGCGCCGCGATGAGCTCGGCGCCGATTCCCTGGTTGGCCAGGCCCTCGGGGTAACGCTCCGCGAGCGGCTCGACCGGGTTGCGGCCCGCCCGCGACGATCCCATCGGAACCCGGCTCATCGACTCCACGCCGCAGGCGATGACGATGTCGTAGGCGCCGGCGATCACTCCCTGGGCGGCGAAGTGGGCCGCCTGCTGGCTGGACCCGCACTGCCTGTCGACGGAGGTGCCAGGGACGCTCTCCGGGAAGCCGGCGGCCAGCAGGGCGGTGCGCGCGATGTTCAGCGACTGCTCGCCGACCTGCCCCACGCAGCCCGCGATCACGTCGTCGACAAGCGCGGTGTCCAGGCCGTTCCGCTCGACCAGGGCAGTCAGCGTCTGCGCGAGCAGGGCGGCGGGGTGCACCCCGGACAGGGCGCCGCCTGGCTTGCCCTTGCCCGAGGGGGTACGGATGATGTCGACGATGACGGCTGTGGTCATGGCTCCTCGCGATCCACTCGCAGATTCACAGGTATTAGTAATCTAATTTATCTAGGTTAAGAACGCCAGCGGACCGGCGCGGGGGACGGGGCTGAGGCTGGCAGGTCAGGCGCGCGCGTCGCGCCGCAGCGCCTCGGGCACCCAGTTCGGCGAGCGCTTCTCGATGAAGGCGGCGAAGCCCTCCCTGGACTCGGGGCGCTGCAGGCTGTCGAAGAAGGCGATCCGGTCCTGCAAGCCGACGTACTGGTCGAGGACGCGCTTGATGTCCCTGCGGGCCTCGGGGGCGGTCTGGACGATCTGGATCAGCGCATCGGTGGCCGCGCCGGCCAGCTCGTCGTGCGGGACGACCCGGCTCACCAGGCCCCACTCCAGGGCCTCGGCGGCGGTCAGGCGGCGGCCGGTGAACATGAGGTCACGGGTGCGCACCGGGCCGATGAGGCGCACGAGCAGCTGCGCGTAGTAGGTGTCCGAGATGCCGCGCAGCAGCTCCGGCACCCGGAAGGTGGCGCGCTCGCTCACCACCGCGAGGTCGGAGCACATCGCGATGAGCAGGCCGCCACCCTGGCAGATCCCGTTGACGGCGGAGACGACCGGCTTGACGCTCTGCCGCAGCACGTCGAACGGCAGCACGTCAAACGCGCCGGGCGCCGCGTTGAAGTCCGCCCACTTGTCGACAGCCTGCTTGCCGAGGTCGCCGCCGGGGATGAACACGTCGCCGGTGCCGGTGATCAGCAGTCCCGCCAGGTCCGGGTCGGCGTCCACCCGGCGCACCGCGTAGCGGATGCCGAAGTACATCGCCTGGGTCAGCGCGTTCCTGGCCTCCGGGCGGTCGACGGTGAGGTGCGCGAACGGCGGGCGGCGCTCGAACCTCAGGTAGGGAGTGCCCAGCCAGTCGCCCTCGGGCGGGCGCGGCGCCCCGGAGGGCGCGGAACCGTTGGCAGCGTCAGACATGAGACCTCCAGCGCGTCTGCGTGCCGGCGGCACGACGAGCCTGCTTGTACAAAATCGTATAACTAAATAATCTACTATGGTCTGATCGGCGAGCTGGTATCGGGAGGCAGCGGTGGGTTCCATGCGGGTCGGGTTCGTCGGGGCGGGACGGATGGGCTTTCCGATGGTCGAGCGGCTCGCCGCCGCCGGGCATGACCTGGTGGTGTACGCCCGCAGGTCCGAGGCAGCGGCCGCCCTGGCCGGGCTCGGCGTCCGGCACACGGCCGAACTGGCCGAGGTGGCCGCCGGCGCCGACGTGCTGCTGCTTTGCGTGTTCAACGACGAGCAGCTGAACGAGATCGCCGAGCCGCTCGCCGCCGCGCTCCCGGACGGCGCCGTGTTCGCGTCCCACGTGACCGGCCGGGAGTCGGTGCTGCGATCGCTTGCCGCCCGGTTCCCCGGCATCGCGGTTGTGGACGCGCCGGTGAGCGGCGGACCCGACGAGATCAGGGCGGGCAGGCTGACCATCCTGCTCGGCGGCGACCCGGCTGCCAGGGCGCGGGCGGCCGACGCCGTACGCGCGTACGGCGACCCCCTGATCGAAACCGGCGAGCTGGGCACCGCCCTCGCGGTCAAGCTGGTCAACAACTTCCTGTTCGCCGCCAACACGCAGCTGGCGGCGGAGGCGGTCAGGCTCGGCGAGGCGCTCGGCGTTGCGCCAGATCAGCTGCTTGGCGCGCTTAAGCACATGAGCGGCGGCAGCCAGGCGAGCCGCCGCGCCGCCGAGGGTGGCGGTGACATGGCGGCCTTCGCCACCAGGATCGGCCCGTTCATGAAAAAGGACGTGGCGGCCTGCCTGGAGCAGGCGGCCGAGCGCGGTGTCGACCCTGGGCTGCTGATCGACGTGGTGCGCCGGGGCCAGCTGGCGCTCGTCTAGCGGTAACGACAGAATCCGCCAGCACAGCCGCCGGTCCGCTCGCTGCTGCCGGCACCCGTCGCCGGGCGACCTAGCTGCGTTCGCCTTTATGCGTGTTACCAAGCTTGATCCAGCGCATGGCGCGCGGCTCTTTAAGTGCGACTGCAGCGGCCGGAAGAGCGGGCTTCGGTCGGCGAGGTTCACGAACGCCAACCGACGGCGGCCTTCTGGGCCACCCCGGAAGATGGCTGCGGACCCAGTGCACTGCGGCGGCCAAACCAGGCATGTTCGCACGCCGGCGTTGTTGCGTCATATCTCGATTATGCACCCAGTTCTTCGAGCAGCTTGTCCAGCCAGTTCGCGGACTGCGCGGCGGCCGCGTGGTGGCCGATGGCGTCGATGGCGGGCCCGTTGAGCTCGAGGTCGAAGACTCCCGAGTACCCGGCGTCGAGCAGCCACTGGACAACCGCGGCGAGCGGCACGTCGCCGGCGCCGGGAACGGTACGGCAGGGCAGCGACCGCGATCCCCGCGTCATGTCGCTGACCTGCACGTGCGCGATCAGGCTGGCGTGCTCGCCGATCTCCTCGCGCAGCCCGGCCTCGGTCCAGACGTGGAACGCGTCCAGGCAGATCCCCATCCCGGCCCTGGGGGCGACAAGCAGCGCGTCGTGGAACGTGTGGATGAACGTTAGGTCGGAGTACAGCCAGCTGGTCGGCTCGATGGCGAGGGTCACACCGCGGGCGGCCGCGTAGCCGGCAAGGTCGCCGATCGCGTTCACATAGGCGTCGGCGCAGGCGTCCCAGCGGGCCGAGGTTCGTGGCCCGGTCAGCCCGTACATCGTCGCGGCCCCCACCGCCGCCGCCAGGTCGATGTCCTTCTCCACGAGCTGCCGCGACTCGGCCGAGGCCGCCACCGAGGACAGGTTGATGGCGAGCGTGCCGGTCGTGGTGACGATCTTCACCCCGTGCCGGCGGGCCGCCGCGGCTACCACCTCCGCCCCGGCCGCGCGGACCTTGGCCCCGGTGAGCGACGCGCTGGCGACGCCGAGGCCGGCGATGGCCTCGATCGCCTCGGGAGCAGGCAACTCGGGAAAGCAGAGTCCGCTGACCGATACCTTCTGATGCACTGAACTAGTCCCTTTCCGTGCCGGATTCGGCCGAACCCGTTCGGGATGATCCCTTCAGTCGCCCGGCGCGGCCGTCAGCCGCTCACGATGCGGATGGCCTCCTGGACGAGGCGGGGCAGTTCCGGCTGCATCCGCGCCATCGATTCCTTTACCGGCCGGCCGAGCTTCAGCGCGCGCTTGAGCAGCAGGCCGGTGGTGGCGGCCTCCTTATAGCGGGTGAGCGCGTCGAACCAGCCGAGCTCTGGCACCGGCCGGCCGATCGCGTCCTCGTAGGCCCGGACGACCTCGCGGCCGGCCGGGGTGCCCGCGACCGTCCCCGGCGCGACGGCGGGATGCCCGGCATCGTCGGTGAAGTAGGTCAGCCAGGACAGGTCGACGCGCGGGTCGCCCACCGACCAGATCTCCCAGTCGATGACCGCGTTGACCCGGTCGCCCTCGCACAGGGTGTTCCCGAGCCGGAAGTCGCCGTGGTTGAACGCGGGCGGCAGCGGCGCGGGCATGGTCGCCCGCAGCGCCTTCGCGGCCCGCTCGTAGTCGCCCGCCATCTCCGGCGGCAGGGTGGTGAACGCGCGGGTCCACCGGTCCACCTCGTCGGCGAGCCCGACGACGGGCTCATCGCCAAGCCCCACCTCGGCCGGGACGAGCGCGTGCAACTGCGCGAGCACCCGCACGGCGTCGAAGAACCGGGCCCTTACCTGGACGGGAGCGGGCCGCTCGGCGTCATCGCACAGCACCGGCTCCACGCACTCCCCCGCGACCAGGTTCATCGCCATGAACGGCGGAACCTCCGGCGGCTCGCCAGGATCGGAGAAGAGCACGTCAGGTGCCAGCGGCCGCGGGGTGCCCTGGATCGTCTGCTGCAGCCGCGCCTGGCGCAGCACGTCACGGTTGCGGAGCGGGGCGAGCCCGGGCGGAGCGACCTTGAGGACCACCGGGGTCTCCACTGCGGCCACGCCGGCCAGGTCGACAATGAAGGTAAGGCTGGAGGTGCCGCCGGTCAGCGGTGACACGCCGCGTACCCGCGCGCCGGGACGCCAGTCGGTTACCCGCTGCCCAACCCGGTCATGCAGCTGACCCAGCATTATCTCGTCGGCCTGGCTGGCGGCCATTGCGTTCTCCCCCTCGTCCATGAAACAACTATCTTCTAGTATTTAGTAATACGATTCTCGTCTGAGGACCGACGATACCCGGCCACCGCGGATCCCGCCAGGCCGGGGGCGACACGGCAGGAGCAGTGCATGTGGGATTTCTGCACCGAACCCGAGTTCCAGGAGAAGCTGGACTGGATGGCCGCCTTCGTACGGGACGAGTGCGAGCCACTTGACTTGCTCTTCCCGCGCCCGGGTGACCCGTACGACGTGCAGAACAAGGCATCGAGGGCGATCTTGGCGCCGCTGCGCGAGAAGGTGAAGGAGCAGGGCCTGTGGGCCTGCCACCTCGGGCCCGAGCTGGGCGGCCAGGGCTTCGGTCAGCTCAAGCTGGCGCTGATGAACGAGATCCTCGGCCGCTCGCAGTGGGCGCCGACCGTCTTCGGCACCGCCGCCCCCGACACGGGCAACGCCGAGATCCTCGCGTTGTACGGCACCGAGGCACAGAAGGCGCGTTACCTCCAGCCGCTGCTTGAGGGAAACATCGTGTCCACCTTCTCCATGACCGAGCCACAAGGGGGTTCCGACCCCAAGGAGTTCGTGTGCAAGGCCACCAGGGACGGTGACGAGTGGGTGATCGACGGCGAGAAATGGTTCTCCAGCCACGCCCGCTACGCCTCGTTCTTCATCGTCATGGTGGTCACGGACCCCGACGCGAAGCCATACGAGCGGATGTCGATGCTCATCGTGCCGGCCGAGACACCGGGGATCGAGATCATCCGCAACGTCGCGACAATGAACGAGCGCGACGACCTGGACGAGGGCACAGAAGGCTACATCCGCTACAACCAGGTCCGCGTGCCGCTCGACGCCATGCTCGGCGCACCCGGCGAGGGCTTCAAGGTCGCCCAGGCGCGGCTGGGCGGCGGCCGGGTACACCACGCCATGCGGGTTGTCGGCAAGTGCCAGCGGGCCTTCGACATGATGTGCGAGCGCGCGCTGTCGCGCCGGACGCAGGGCAAGCTGCTGTCCGAGCACCAGTTCGTCCAGGGCTTCATCGCCGACTCGGCCATCCAGCTGCAGCAGTTCCGGCTGCTTGTGCTGCAGACGGCGTGGATCATCGACAACCAGCCGCACGGTGCCGCCCGCACCCACATCGCGATGTGCAAGGTGGCGCTGGCCGCGGTGCTGCACGATGTCCTGCAGCGGGCGGTGCAGCTGCACGGGTCGCTCGGCACCACCCAGGAGACTCCGCTCGGCCCCTGGTGGGCCTATGCGCCGCAGCTCGCGCTGGCCGACGGGCCGACCGAGGTGCACAAGGCGGCCGTCGCCAAGGGCATGCTGCGCGGCTATGACCCGGCCCCGGGCCTGTTCCCCACCGAACACATCCCCACCCGGCGGGCCGCGGCACGTGCGCGGTACGCGGCACTCCTCGAGGAGCACGGGCTGTGAGCGACGCCCCTGCCGGGCCTGCGGCGCTGTTCGACCTGACCGGGAAGGTCGCCCTGGTCACCGGCGGGAGCCGCGGGCTTGGCCGGGAGATGGTGCTGGCCTTCGCCGCCGCGGGCGCCGACGTGGTCATCGCCAGCCGCAAGCTTGACAGCTGCCAGGCACTGGCCAAGGAGATCGAGGCGAACGGGCGGCGGGCGCTGCCTGTCGCCTGCCACGTGGGGCACTGGAACGAGTGCGACGAGCTCGCCGAGCGCGCCTACGAGCACTTCGGCAAGGTCGACATCCTGGTCAACAACGCCGGCATGTCACCGCTCGCGCCGTCGTCGGCGGAGACGTCGGAGGAGCTGTTCGACAAGGTGATCGGGGTCAACTTCAAGGGCCCGTTCCGGCTAACCGCGCTGATCGGCCAGCGGATGTACGACGGGGACGGGGGCTCCGTCATCAACATCTCGTCGAGCGGCGCCCTGTTCCCGGCCCCCCGGTTCGGGCCCTACGCGGGCGCCAAGGCCGCGCTTAACGCGCTCACCACGGTCTTCGCCAGGGAGTTCGCGCCCCGGGTGCGGGTGAACACCATCTCGGCCGGGCCGTTCCTCACCGACATCTCCAAGCACTGGCCGGAGCCTAGCAAGCGGACCTGGCACAACGCGGCCGGACGCGCGGGCGAGCCCGCGGAGATTGTGACCACGGCACTGTACCTGGCGTCGGGCGCGTCGAGCTTCACCACCGGCTCGCTGATCCGGGTGGACGGCGGCCTGTACTGAACTGATCGTTTCACCCCCCGAGAGGAACACATCATGACCGGACTTCGCGTCGTGCAATGGGCGACGGGCAACATCGGCAGCCGCTCGCTCCGCCAGGTCATCGAGCACCCCGCGCTCACCCTGGCGGGCGTCTACGTCACCTCGCCCGCCAAGGCCGGCCGGGACGCTGGCGACCTGTGCGGCCTGCCGCCGACCGGGGTCACCGCCACCAATGACATCGCGGAGATCCTCGCGCTCGGCGCGGACTGCGTGCTGTACATGCCCGCCGTCTGCGACCTCGACCAGGTGTGCGCCATCCTGGCCGACGGCACCAACATCGTGACCACGCGGGGAGAGTTCCACCACCCGGGCAGCATGCCGCCGGCCGACAGGGAACGCGTCGAGCGGGCGTGCGCCGAGGGCGGCACCTCGATTCACAGCACCGGCTCGAGCCCGGGCTTCATCAGCGAGGCGGTCCCGCTGGTCCTGGCGTCGATCCAGCGCCGGCTCGACGGCATGGCGATCAACGAGTACGCCGACCTGGCCAGCCGGAACTCGCCGGAGATGCTGTTCGACCTGATGGGTTTCGGCCACTCGGTGGCGGAATTCCCGCCGGAGCGTTTCGCCTTCGGCGCCTATTCGTTCGGCCCGTCGATGCGCCTGGTCGCCGAGGCGGTCGGGCTGCCGCTCGACTCGGTCACCGCGACCGGGGAGGTGACGGTCACGCCGGAGAAGCTCACCATCGCGGCCGGCACCCTGGAGGCGGGCACGGTGGCCGGCCAGCGGACGATCGTCACCGGGACGCATGCCGGCCGTCCGCTGATGACGTTCACCGCGACCTGGTACTGCACGGAACACCTGGAGCCGGCCTGGACGGTGCCCGGCTGGGACGGCTGGAAGGTGCACGTCGACGGTGATGCCCCAGTCGACGTCGACATCCGCTTCGATATCCCCGTCGAGCGGATGGGCGAGATGACACCTGGCTACACGGCCAACCGCCCGGTGAACGCGATTCCCTACGTGTGCGCCGCCGCGCCCGGTATCCGCACCACCGTCGACCTGCCGCAGATCATCCCGGTGCTGGCCTGACCGGCCAGCCCTGACCGGCCAGCACGGCCTTCATCGTTCGCCGTATCCAAGAAGAGAGATAGAGACGGAAATGACCGGAAGAGTCCAGGGCAAGGTCGCCCTCATCACCGGCGGCGGCCGCGGGCAGGGACGCAGCCACGCGCTCAAGCTGGCGGCCGAAGGCGCCGACATCGTGGCATTCGATCTCTGTCACGACCTGAAGTCGGTCGCCTACGAGCTCGCCACCCCGGACGATCTCAACCAGACGGTGGCCGAGGTGGAGGCGCTCGACCGGCGGGCGCTCGGCATCCAGGGCGACGTGCGCGACCTGAGCGCGCTCACCGAGGCGGTCAGCAGGACCATCGACACGTTCGGCAGGCTGGACATCGTCTGCGCCAACGCGGGCATCGCCAGCTTCACACCCGGCCTCGGCATGGAAGGCTGGGCCGAGGTCGCCGGCACCAACCTGGTCGGTGTGATGAATACCCTGCACGCGACGCTTCCGGCGATGAGCGCGGGCGGCTCGGCCATCGTCACCGGGTCGTTCGCCGCGATGATCAAGGGCGGTGTCGGCGGAGAGCCGGGCGGGCTCGCCTACAGCTACGCCAAGCGGCAGCTCGTCGACTATGTCAAGTGGGTGGCGGCCGCGGCAGCGCTGCAGGGCATCCGGGTCAACGGAATTCATCCGACCAACTGCAACACCCGTCTGCTGCACAACGACGGCGTCTACGCCCGGTTCCGGCCCGACCTGGAGAACCCGACTCGCGACGACGTCCTGCCGGCCTTCGCCACCCTGCAGCTGATGCCCAACGTGCCGTACATCGAGCCGGAGGACATCAGCAACGCCGTGGTGTTCCTCGCCTCGGACGAGGCCCGCTACATCACCGGGGAGTTTATCAGCGTCGATGCCGGCGCCCACCTGAAGCTACTTGAGTAGCAGGCGCCGGCTGTCTCGTCCTTGCACCAACGCGAAGGAGTGCACCAGTGACTAGCATCGCGACCGATGGCGGAACCGGCGTGCTGGCCGGCGAGCAGCGGATGCTCATCGACGGCGAGCTGACCGGCGCCTGCGGCGGGGTGACGTTCGACGTGATCAACCCGGCCACCGAAGAGGTGGCCGGGGTCGCCGCGGACGGACGGCCCGCCGACTTCGACCGGGCGGTCGCGGCCGCGCGCCGCGCGTTCGACGCCAACGCCGGGAACTGGCGCGATGTCGTGGAGTTCCGCGCGCACTGCGTCACCCAGCTCCGCGACGGCCTGGTTCGCACGCAGGAGCGGCTGCGGCGCATCCTGGTCACCGAGATCGGCACGCCGATCGCGATGACCTACGGCATTCAGCTCGCCTTCCCCATCGAGGAGGCCGGCTTCTGGCCTGACCAGGCGCGCAGCTTCGCGTTTCTGCGCGATGCGGGCATCCATTCCGGCCTTGGCCGCAGCTTCCGGCAGAAGCTGCAGTACATCCCGGTCGGCGTGGTCGCCGCCATAACCCCGTGGAACGCGCCGCTCTACCTCAACGTCACCGAGAGCGTTCCCGCGCTGCTCGCGGGCAACGCGGTGATACTCAAGCCGGCCCAGCTCACCCCGTGGGCCGGGCTCGAGCTCGGCAGGATCGTGGCGGAGGAGACCGACATCCCGCCCGGCATCTTCCAGGTCGTCGTGTCCAACGACAACGACGTGGCCGCCATGCTGACGGCCGATCCGCGGGTGGACATGGTCACCTTCACCGGCTCCACCGCGGTGGGCCGCAAGATCCTCGCGGCGACCGCGCCGACGGTGAAGAAGACCATCATGGAGCTGGGCGGCAAGTCAACGCACATCGTGCTCGACGATGCCGACCTGGCCGCGGTGCTCCCGTCGGCGGCCGGCGGCGTGTGCACGATGTCGGGGCAGGGCTGCACCAACGCCACCCGGATCCTGCTGCCGCGGGCCATGCTGGCCGAGGGGCTCGCGATTCTGAAGGCGAGCATCGAGCGGTTCCCGTACGGCGACCCCTGGGACATGGGGAACTACTCGGGTCCGGCCATCAGCGACGTCCAGCGGGCCAAGGTACTCGGCATGATCGAGGACGCCGTGGCGGCCGGCGCGACGCTGCTCGCCGGGGGCGGCAAGCCGGCCCACCTGCCTGCCGGGTACTACATCGAGCCGACGCTGCTGTCCGACGTGGACCCGCGCTCCGTCATCGGCCAGGAGGAAACCTTCGGGCCGGTCGTCACGGTGACACCGTACGACACGGAGGACGAGGCGGTCGCGATCGCCAACGACACCGTCTACGGCCTGGCCGGCCAGGTGTCGAGCGGCGACGACGACCACGCGCTCGCGGTCGCGCTGCGGATCCGCACCGGCACCGTCGGCGCCAACGTGGCCAGCACCTTCAGCATGACGAGCCCGCTCGGCGGCGTCGGACAAAGCGGGCTCGGCCGCCGGTACGGCGAGCACGGCTTCGAGGAGTACCTGGAGGTCAAGGCGATCGGCCTGCCCGTGCCTTCGCCTTCCGCCTAATGCCTCGGCCGTCCTCATCCCGTGGGCGTTCCATTAGCATTTCGGGCAAGGTGGCGGTGGCCAGGCACGTTTACCTGGGGTTAACCTTCTGGGATGACTGTGTTTGGCTGCGGCGGAAGGCTGGGGGTAGGGCATCCGGGGCTGCTGCCCGGGCGGCATTGATGGATGCCCGGGCAGACGACCGGATCGCCGAGGAACTGACCGCGCTGCGGCGGCTGGCGACGCTGGCCGCCGCAGGCACGGAGCCGCAGGAGGTGTTCGCCGCCGTCGCCGCCGAGGCAGGGCAGCTGCTTGACGCTGACCTGGCGGGCGTCGGCCGCTACGACCAGGGCGGAGCGACGACCTACCTCGCGCGGTGGAGCGCGGCTCGCCAGGACCTCGGAGAGGATGCGCGTCCGCGCCAATCCGGTCCCAACGTGAGCACGCTCGTCATGGAGACCGGCCAGCCGGCCCGCATCGATGAATTCTCCCAGGCTTCCGGTCACACCGCTGAAGTCATCCGCACATTCGGCATCCGCTCCACTGTGGGGGCGCCAATCAGGGTCGAGGGCCGACTGTGGGGTGTGCTGTCCGTCGCGTCCACGAGCGAGGAGCGGCTGCCGGCGGACACCGAGGCGCGGCTAGCCGCCTTCACCGAACTGGCCGCTACCGCGATCGCCGGCGCGCAGGCCCGGATGGATCTGCGCGGCTATGCCGAGGAACAGGCCGCGCTGCGCCGGGTCGCCACGCTGGTCGCCACCGGCACGGCTCCGGAGGACGTCTACGCCGCCGTCGCCGCCGAAGCCGGGCGACTGCTAGGCGCCGACCTCACCGCTGTGGCCCGCTACGAGCCTGGTGAGATGCTGACCGTGCTCGGCGCCTGGAAGAGCGCTGGCACGATCCTGCCATTTACCGTGGGCACCCGGACAGCCCTCGGCGGGCGGAACCTGTCCACGCTGGTCTTCCGGACCGGCGGGCCGATCCGGATCGACGACTACAGCGGCGCCACAGGCGCGGCCGCCGCCATCGGGCGCGACTGGGGGTACCGGGCGGCTGTCGGCGTGCCGATCAGCGTCGAGGGAAAGCTCTGGGGCGTCATGACCGCCGTGTCTACCCGCGAGGAACGGCTGCGAGCGGACGCCGAGGCGCGGCTGGCGGGATTCGCGGAGCTGGCCGGCACCGCGATCGCAAACGCCCAGGCCCGCGTGGACCTGCGCGGCTACGCCGACGAACAGGCCGCGCTGCGCCGAGTCGCGACGCTGGTCGCCAGGGGCTCGGCACCTGACGAGGTGTTCGCCGCCGTCGCCGAGGAGATCGGGCGGGTGCTCGGCGCGGATTTCACGGGCATGAGCCGGTATGACGCGGATGGCATGGCAACGGCCATGGGCATGTGGACGAGCACGGACACTCCCTGGCCGATGGCGATCGGCGACCGGGTGGAACTCGGCGGGAAAAACGTGAGCACGATCGTGGGCCAGACGGGCCAGCCCGCTCGGGTCGAGGACTATCGCAGCTCGTCGGGCGCCTTCGCCATGGCAGGCCGCGGCTGGGGCTTCGGTTCGGCCGTCGGGGTGCCGATCAGGGTCGAGGACCGCCTGTGGGGCGTCGTCACCGTGGCCTACGCGCGGATGGCCGCCCTGCCGCCGGACATTGAGGCGCGGCTGGCAGGCTTCACCGAACTTGTCGGCACCGCGATCGCGAACGCCGAGGCGCAGGCCGCGCTCGCAGCCTCCCGCACCCGCATCGTCGCCGCCGCCGACGAAGCCAGACGGCGCATCGAACGCGACCTGCACGACGGCGCACAGCAGCGCCTGGTAACCCTGGCCCTGCGGCTGCGAGAGGCCAAGGCGACGGCGCCCTCAGGCACCGAAGCCCTGATCAGCCGGCTGGATGAGATGGTAGACGGGCTGGAGGCCGCACTGGAGGAGCTGCGCGAGATCGCCCGTGGCATCCACCCGGCCGTACTTGCCAATGGCGGGCTGCGCCCGGCCCTTCGCGCACTGGCCCGACGCTCCCCCGTTCCGGTCGACCTGCGGGTGCAGGTCAAGGGCCGGCTGCCAGACCCGGTCGAAATCGCCGCGTACTACGTCGTGTCCGAGGCGCTGACCAACACCGCCAGGCACGCCTGTGCAACCGACGTTTGCGTAGAGGTGGCCGTCGGCGAGACGACGCTGCGGATCAGCGTCCGCGATGACGGGCGCGGCGGCGCGGACGTAGGCGGCGGCTCGGGCCTGACCGGACTCAAAGACCGGGTCGAGGCGCTTAGCGGCCGGACCACGCTGCACAGTCCGTCGGGCGCGGGCACAGCCCTTGAGGTCCATATCCCGTTGCGGCCAGCGGGGCATACCGGCTAGCAGGAACGCTTGGGACGAGCTAGCGGTATCCGGACCTGACGGCCGGCCTGCTCGCCGCATGGGCGACGGCCCAGGTGACCGCCCGGTCCGCCACGTCGTCGGTGGTCGCGGCGAAGAAGTGATCGGCGGACCGCACGGTCTGCTGCTCGCAGGCGACCCACTCGGCGACGAGCGGATCGATCACGTCGGCTCCGAACCACGCATCTCTTTCCGCGATCACGGCCAGCTTCGGCCGTGGATCAGTCGCGACCGGCGGTTGCGCGGGGGGGCGGAGTGGCGACGCCGGCGAGACGAACTGCGGGACGGCCAGTGCCGGTGCGATCAACGCCCAGCCCGCGACGGCCGGGTGGGTGATGGTGGCGGCCACTGCCGCGCCGAACGAGTAGCCGATCAGCAACACGGGACCGTCGCAGGCCTCGATCTGAGCCACAGTATCCGCTTGGGCGACCGACTCCGTGACGGACGAGAAGTCGAACCGGTGCGGCACGACCGGGGTGGCCAGCAAGCGATCGTAGATCGCACTGATGACACGGTTATGCTGCCCCCCGCCATGCGCGAAGTAAGGCGGCAGTAGAACGGCATGAGTCATGGCGGGTCCTGCTCGTATCGAGGGTCGCTGGTGTGATGTGCCAGGCCTGGTGATGTTCCGATCGGTGCGGCCCCGTCGGTCATTCAGACCGGGAGGACTTCGCCGGTCGGTGCGACGGGCGCGAATTTCTTCGACGAGTCGAAGCCCATGATCTTGGCCAGGGTGCCGCCGAGCATCTTGGCGCGCTCGTCTTGCGGAACGTCGAACATCTGCTCGGAGATAACGGCCTGGCTGCCGAGGAAGGTGCCCTCGGCGTGCGGGTAGTCGTTACCCCAGTAGATGGTGTCCACGCCGGTGATGTGCCGGGCCTGCACCGCCATCCGGTCGTCGGCGAACTGGACGCGGATGTTGCGCTTGACGTACTCGCTTGGCTTGAGGTCGTAGGGCCAGCGCTCGTTGATCAGGAACAGCTGGCCGAACAGGTCCTGCTCTTCCCACGGCTTGCCCTCCTGCAGGAACCCCATCCACCACTCCGAGTCCTGTCCGGTCCCGGTGCGCCAGCCCTTATCCATCATGGACATGAAGTGGGCCAGCCAGCCCGCGTTGTACTCGATGGTGTTCCAGAGCAGGTTCGGGTGCCGGTCGCAGGCGCCGGACGCGATCAGTTCGGAGATGATCCTCATCGGCACCGCGCCGCTGGAGTTGCCACCGCCCATCGTCCGCGCGGCCAGCGTCGCGTTGCTCAGCTCTTTGTTCTTACCCATCGCCATCGCGGTCAAGATGCCCTTGACAGCGTCGCCGGTGATCGAGCTCCCGGTCTTGGTGTTCGCACCGCCGGCCGCGAGGTGGAAGAAGATCGGCAGGCCGTTGGCCTCCGCGGCCGCCCACAACGGCTCGTACTCATCCGAGTGGTAGGGCAGCGGCTGCGGGTGCTCGGGCAGGAACAGGCCCCGTAGTCCCAGGTTCACGGCCCGCTCGATCTCCTTGACCGCGTCCCCGATGTCGGTGGTGGGGATCGCCGCCAACGGCCGCATCCGGTCCGAGTACGGCCCGTAGGTCTCGGCCACCCAGTCGTTGTAGACACGAGCGTGAGCCAGGGCCACCTCGTGATCGTCGGTGTAGGTCGCGAACAGCGCGAAGTTCGAGAACAGGACCGTCGCGTCCACGCCGTCGCGGTCCATGTCCCGCAGGATCCCGTCCGGCATCCAGTCCGGCGTCGGGCCGGTGTGCTGCCGGTACCGCGACACCGTCCAGCCCTCATATCCCGGGGCGTGAACGGTGCGGAACACCGTATGGCCGCCCGGTACCAGCGGCTCCTCGAGCTCGAATTCCGTCTGCGTCAGCGCCTTGTCCCGCAGGTTCTTCGGAAGCCGCTCGGTGAACAGATCCATGGGCTCCACCACATGGCTGTCACCCGAGACAACGAACTCTTGTGTCATACCGGCTCCCACCGATCTTCCGTACTTGAGCGGATTGAACCTTCAGTATCAAAGATGACACTGGAGTACCACAAACCTACGCCTCCCGGCGGCGACCGTCAACGCCCAATCGTCACCGGCTCTGCGCTTTACATCGACGGTGGTTACAGGGCGCGCTGACGTGTGTAACCCGCAACCGTTCGGTAGGAAAAGACGGTTCAGCCGAACGGGCGCCGGTACTGTCGGCACCGCGACGATTCAACTGAGGAGTTCAGGTACAGGCATGCTTGAGGGCCAGCATTACCAGAACGCGTACGTCACGAGGAACATCGACGATGCGGTCGCGCGGGTCACCGCCCGCGCGGACGCGCGGAGCGTGGTCCAGTTCGACGCCACGACCGAGGTGCTGACCGCCTTCGGCAGGAGGCCGCACACCATCAAGCTCGCCTTCGCCTGGATCGGTGATCTGCAGTACGAGTTCATCGAGCCGGTGGCGGAGGCCGTCCCGATGTTCGCCCCGATGCTCCCCGACGACGACCTGCCGAGGTTCCATCACAGCTGCGCGCGGGTGCCCGACTGGGAAGACTTCCGCCGCCGGGTGGACGAACAGCCCTATCCGGTCGTGATCGAGGGGGCAGGCGGCAGCGGCCTCAAGTTCCTGTTCCTCGACACCAGGGACCTGCTCGGCCACTACCTCGAGTACACCTGGATGACCGACGCCTCGTGGGAGCGGATGGGCGGCCGGTAACGAGTCACCGCCTGCCCCACAAGTACCCTCACTAGCAACAGGCCAGGCGGATCTCAGCCTTGCTGTGGCTCTCCCGGCCGCCTTCGCGAGCCGCCCTAAGGCGGTCGACGAGAAAGGAACGGCACCATGCCTAACGAGCGAGAAGGCGACCACGGCCCTGTCGATGGCCGCCATCTGCTGCTGGTCGGCGCGGGACCTGGCCTTGGCATGGCCGTGGCACGCCGCTTCGCCGCGGGCGGCTACCGGGTAACCGTGGTAGCGCGCAGCCCCGACGGCCTCCGCGACCTCGCGAGCACCCTGGCCGATACCGGTGCCACGATCAACACCGTGGCGGCCGATGCCGGCGATTCCGATGGCCTGGGCGCCCGGATGAGGGAGCTCTATCTCGCAGGCGGCGCACCGGGCGTCGTGGTCTATAACGCCGTCATGGGAGCCCCGGACCGGCTGCTTGACTCAAGTGCCGCCCACCTGCAGGCGGCGTACGCGGTCGACGTCATCGGCGCCATCGTCGTCGCACAGGCGGCCGTCCCGGCCATGCGGGCCGCTGGCTTCGGGACGATCCTCGTCACCGGGGGCGGGTTCGCCGACTACCCGGTCTCGGCTTTCGCGACCGTGTCCCTCGGCAAGGCGGCGCTCCGGTCGGCCGCGACAATGCTCGGCGCCGACCTTGCACCGGACGGCATCCGGGTGGCCACACTGACGATCGCAGGGCAGATAGCCGCGGGTACCTCGTTTGACCCGGAGCGCATCGCCGAACGCTACTGGGAGATCGTCCACGCGGACAGTCCGTGGCAGGCAGAATTCCGCTTCACCGGCGAGTAGTCGCCTTTCATGCATGTCGCATGATGAATGACCTGGCGTGACGCCCACGACGACCACCAGCTCCGCGAAACTCCGGCAGAGCCGATATGGACCTTGCCCTGCCTGAAATGGAAGACTGATTCTCAAATCAGGCTCGCCCCGGTCAAGGGTGGCGACGTGGGGAGAGCGCATGGGTGAGAGATCGGCACGTAGCGCGGTGGTCCTCGGCACCGGTGTCGGCTGCCAGACGCACGTGCCCGCCCTGCGGGCAGCCGGCTTCGACGTCGCCGGGCTGGTGGGCCGCGATGCCGCCAGGACGGCGCGGCGCGCGGCGCGCGTCGGCGTACCCAGTGCCTTCACGTCGCTGACCGAGGCGCTGACCCGCACGGACGCCTATGCGGTGGTGGTGGCGACGCCGCCGAACACCCACGCGGAACTCGTGCTCGAGGCCGTCGCCGCCGGAAAGCACGTGGTGTGCGAGAAACCGTTCGCGCGGGACAAGAACGAGGCACTCGCGATGCTGGCCGCGGCCGACGAGGCGGGTGTCGTGCACCTGGTCGGCACCGAGTACCGGTGGGGGGCCACTCAGGGTGTGGCCACCCGCGCGATCGCCGAGGGCGTGGTGGGAACTCCGCGGCTTGCGACGTTCCTCCTTTTCGGAGGGTTCCTCGCCGACCCGGATGCCGGCGTACCTGACTGGTGGGGCGCGGCCGACCAGGGCGGCGGATGGCTGCAAGCCCACGCACCGCACCTGATCGACCAGGTGCGGAGCAGTCTCGGCGAGTTCGCGGCGGTCAGCGCGGGATTGCCGCGCGTGGTGGAGCACACGTGGGCGGCGGAGGACAGTTTCTCGGTCCGCTTCCGGCTGACGAACGGTGTCGAGGGCGTGATGCACGAGTCCGCCAGTGACTGGGGCCCGCCGATGTTCATGACCCGGATAGGCGGCACGTCGGGAACGCTGTGGATCGAAGGCGGCGCGGTGCACGTGGCCGACGCCGCGGGGACCAGGAAGCTCCCGGTGCCCGATGACCTGGCGGCGCTCCCGTCTGAACGGCCACCGGCGGACCTGCTGGTGAGCGCCTACGACCGGATGCGGTCCGGCGCCGGGGAGATCCCGCCGTTCACCCGGCTGTACAGGACGTTCGGCGACCTGATCGACGGCAAGCCTGTCCCGGCCGACCCCCGGCCGGCAACCTTCGCCGACGGAGTCGCCGCCATGGCGGTGATCGACGCCATCCGGCAGTCGGCGGCCACCGGGGGCACGTGGGTCGCCGTCGACTGACAACTCGTCCGAGGGTGCATCAGCGGGGCTCCCGCCTGAAGAGATGAAATGATAACGTGTCCTCCGTTTTACTTTTCCGAAGGAGAACGTCATGGGCGACCTCGACAACAAGACGATTATCGTCGCGGGAGCCGGCCCTGGCCTGGGCAGGGAAACGGCGCTGGCCAGCTTCCGGCAAGGAGCGAACGTCGTCCTCGCTGCCCGCACCGCCGCGCGGCTCGACGCGATCGCCCAGGAGGTCGACGCCACCGGGCAGCGGGTCGCCAGGGTCGTCGCCGATATCACGGATGAGGACGGCTGCCACTCCATACTCACGACAACCTTGGACCGGTTCGGCGCCGTTGACGGCATCGTGAACGTCGCGGTGAAGAGTTCCGGCGGCGGCGGGCTGCAATCGGCCGGCGACTTCTCCACCTGGCGGGAAACCTTCGAGGTCAACGTCTTCGGAACAATGCGGCTCATCCAGTTCGCGCTTGACGAGCTCAAGAAGTCCAAGGGCGCCGTGGTGATGGTCAGTGCCCAGACCTACCACGCTCCGCCGCCCGCCCATATTCAGATCGAATACGCCTCATCGAAGTCGGCGCTGACCGGGGCGATGCGCCACCTGGCGGCCGAGGTCGGGCCCGACGGGATCCGGGTCAACGAGGTCACGCCGGGCTGGATGCTCGGCCCCCCAGTCGAGAGCTACGTGGAGAGAACCGCCCGGGAGCGCGGCGTCGACGCCGGCACCGTGCTCGCCGAGCTGACCGCCCGCATGCCGCTGCGCCGGATGGCATCGGACGGGGATGTGGCCGAGGCCATCGCCTTCCTGCTGTCGGACCGGGCTCGCGGTATCACCGGCCAAACCCTGATGGTCAACGCCGGCGAGGTCATGCACTGAGCAAGCGGCACGTGCTCTTGACACCCCGAAATGGGCGAGCCTAATTTGAGAATCGGTCTTCCATTTTGGAGGCAGGGTCGATCGCGGACCGCACAGCGAGGAGTCAGCATGTCTCTCAGTCAGGCAGCGCCTGTCATCATCGTGTCGGCTGATTCGCATGTAGGCCCGCGGCTCCGCGAGGACCTGCGCGCTTACTGCCCGGCCCGCCGCCTGGACGATTACGACGCGCTGATCGCGCAGACCGGCCCGATCGTCAACGGCCAGGCGCTCCTCGGGCACCCGAACGCGGGCCCCGGGCACTACGACCCGGCTGCCCGCCTGGCGGACATGGACAGCGACGGCGTGGCCGCCGAGGTCATCTACCACGGCAGCCAGAACGGTGAGCCTCTGCCGTGGGGCGGCAGCGCCAAGTTCGGGATCGGCACCTTCGACGCCTTCGACAGCTCCCTGCTTGAGCTGTCTGAGCTCGGGTGCGATATCTACGACCGGTGGCTGGCCGATTTCTGCTCGGCGGACCCGAAGCGGCTCCTTGGGCTGTTCCACATCCCGGCGTGGGACATCGGCAAGAGCGTCGAGGTGGTCAGGCGGGCCGGGGCGGCCGGGCTGACGGGAGTCAACTTCCCGGTTTGCGGCCGGGCCGGGATACGACCCTACAACGACCCGGCCTGGGACCCGTTCTGGGCGGCCTGCGTCGAGAACGGGATCACGCTGCACACGCACGGCAACGGCGCGCCGATCTTCGATGCGGCGACCGGCCCGGGCGCCGAGGAAATCACCATCACCGACGTCGGGGGTTGGACCTCGCGCCGCGCCGCCCACTACCTGATCTATGGGCAGGTGTTCGACCGGTTCCCAGGCCTGACGCTGGTGATCACGGAGATCGAAGAGCAGTGGTACCAGAGCACGCAGTGGGCCCTCGACTCCCAGTACCGGCGCTTCGGCCACACGCCGCTCAAGAAGGGCCTGCCGAGCGCCTACTTCCCGACGAACATCTACATGGGCGCCAGCTTCATGTCCCCCGCGCAGGCGGTGGAGGCGTCCAGGGACGGCTACGCAGGCAACGTCATCTGGGGCCGCGACTACCCGCACATGGAAGGCGCCCACCAGGCCGGCGACTTCGCCGAGCCGGTCCATCTGGTCGCACTGCGCAACGTCATGTCCCGGGTCCCGCAGCACGACGCGGTCAACATGGCGGGCCTGAACGGCGTGCGCGCCATGGGACTTGACGGCGACTACCTGGCAAGCGTCGCCGCCCGGATCGGCGCACCCACCGCGGAGCGGCTCACTACCCCGGTCGAGTCCTTCCCCGAGGTCCTTCCCCTGTGCATGGCCTTCGCGGGCCAGTCCGGCCCGCGGCCCCTCGACAAGGAGGAAATGGAGAGGTTCAAGCTCGCGCCCCGATAGACGACGCAGTTCCGCACATGGTAGGGGGTTATTTCCATTACTGATTATCCAGGGCGAATCCCGGACGTGCAGGAGCTAGGCCTGCGAGCCGCCGCGGAACGCCTGGTGAGCGAGTATTTCGCCCGGCTCGACCGCGCGGACGTAGAAGGCGTGCTCGAGTTGTACGCCGATAATGCCGTCCTCCAGGACGCCAAGGGCAAGGCTGCGATCCGGCAGATCATCCTGAGCACTTCAGCGGCCGTGGCCGGCAAGAACTCGCCCCATATTCCGACGAACATCAGGGCCGCGTCGATCGACGACGGCGTGGCCGTTGACTATACGGTGGTCGCGTACCTGCAGGAGGGGCCTGGCCCGTATCCGGCAATCGCCATCCTCAACCAGCGGCAGATCCTGAAGCGGTCGGCCGCAGATGGCATGCTGCGGATCGTGGAGCACCGAGTTCAGGGTTTCGACCCAGAGCGGCAGGAATGACCGGCGTCGCCAAGCCGATCAGAAAGGACGTCGCGCGAAACCGGGGCCTCCTTATGCGGTCGGCCGAGGAGTTGTTCGCCGAGCGGGGCACCGAAGTAACTCTGGAAGAGATCGCGCGCCACGCCGGCGTGGGGGTAGCGACGGCCTACCGCCACTTCGAGAGCAAGTCAGCAATTGTGGAGGCGATGTTCGAGAGCCGGATCGGAAAGTTCCTGGCCGTCCTCCACGAATGCGAGTCGATCGCCGATCCGCGAGAAGCGTTCGAGACCTATCTCTACCGCATCTGCGAACTGCAGGCCACGGACCGCGGTATGCGTCAGGCGATTTCAGCGAACCACGGGATAGACAAGGTCGCCGAGTTCCGAGATCGGGGAAGGCCGCTAGTCCAGCGGCTATTCGATCGAGCCAAACAGGCCGGCGCATTTCGCCCTGAGTGCGAACTAAGCGACATTGTCGTCGCATTCTGGATGATCAGCAAGGTCAGCGACTCAACGGACCGGAGTTCTCCCGAGCAATGGCGCCGTCAGCTGACCTTCCTGCTCGATGGACTGCGGGCTGAGGCAATGCCTCGCCAAACGCCAGCCACGCCGCCGCTGTCGATGGAGCAGATCGAGACAATAATGGCGACCATTTGATCGGTTTTGATCAGCACGCCTCACCCGACCCGTTCGAGATAGTCCTGGTAGAGAGTGACGAATCCTTCTGCATCGAAGCTGATGTCGGCCTGGTAGCCGCTGGAGTGGTAGCGCACCACCCGGTTCCCGAGCGGCTCGTATCGCTGCCATGCTGGCTGCGCGGTCAGTTCCGGGACGCGCACGAATCGCATGGTGTACTCGCGGGCCGGCGCGCCTTCCTCGAGGAGCATGTCGCGGGCGACGGGCAGGGAGTTGAAGAACGCCGAATGCTGCAGGTCGAAGAAGTCCGCGTCGCCCAGCTCAACCCGGACACTTGGGCCGTCGTCCATCGTGAGCTCCAGCACCGCTCCGTCTAGCTTCCAGCGCAACTCGTAGGCAATGCCGATCTGCGTGCCGTGGGCACGATCGAGGCTTTCGACGCGCACGATCTCCAGCCTTGGCGCGTCGAGCCCGCGCCAGAGGAGGGTCCGTATTGCCATGATCACTCCGTAGGGCCGTCCGGCCGGCAGTCGTTGCTCTCGGCGGCCGGCTGCCTGAACTTGGCAGCCTACTGGAACCACCTCAATGAAGGATCGTTGGTGCGCGCAAGCCGGCTCGGCCAGGGACCCGACCTGAGCTTCGCTGAGCAGTCCTTCGGTGCTACCGCCCGCGGAGCGGCGAGGTATGCCGGGCACACTGAGATCGTCGCGCTGATCGACGGATGGATCGCGTCTTCCTGACGCTATGGCGTTCGTCAGGACACCCTGGGCATGACCTCCTCGGCGAGCCAGTGCAGCCGCTCCAGGTACCGCTGATAGCTCGCGAGCCTGGGCAGCGGCGGGGTCACCTCGGTCACCCCGAGATCCCTGACCCAGCAGAGCTGGTCGACAAGCTGCTGCGCGTTCCACGTATCGAAGTCGTGGTCATCGGGCTTGCTGCGGTGCGATTCGCCGAGCCTCAGGTTGGCGAGGTTGTAGAAGACCCCGATCTCCTGGCCCCGGTAGCCCGGGTGCGACTGGATCCGTTCTATGCCCTCGGCGATCTTCTCCGGCGGCGTCAGGCGCGGTGACCAGCCGACGCCCCACCTGGCGACGCGTGCGAAGGTCTGCGCCACGTCGCCCGCGAACCACAGCGGTACCCCGCCGTGCTGCAGGGGCTTCGGCTCGGACGCGATCTCCCGAAATCCCACGAACTCACCGTCGTAGCTGGCAAGGCCGGGTGACCATATCTCCCGCATCGCCGCGATGTGCTCATCAAGGCGGCGGCCCCTGGTGCGGAAGTCGACCCCGAGAATCTCGAACTCTTCGGGCAGCCAGCCCACCCCGACCATCAGGTCGGCACGTCCGCCGCTTAGCCAGTCGAGCACGGCCCACTGCTTGGCAGCCGCGATGGGGTGCTTGAGGGCAACGATGCTGACGTTCGACGCCAGCCGGATCCGCGAGGTGTGGCCGGCCAGGTAGGCCAGGGCGGTCGGCGCGTCCACATGGTGCGCGCCGGACAGTTCGACGTGGTGCCTCGGCATGAGAAAGTGCTCGCCGACGGTCAGCCGGCTGAAGCCCAGCCGGTCCGCTAGGGCCGCGACCTCGCCGATCTGCGCGCCGCCGACCTCCTCCTGCCAGGGTTGCCGCAGGGCGGTCACCTTGTTGTTGTTGGGGATCGTCAGGCTGATCTTCACCGGGCCTGCCCAGGGTTAGCCCGCTTCGCCCTGACCTCGGCGAGCACGCCGCGCGCGCCCTCGACGGCCAGGCCAGCACATTCCCGTGCCGACATGCCCTGGGCGGCACGGGTCCGCATCGGGGCCTCCACGCCGAGCGGCAGCCACTCGGGCAACGCCAGCAGGATTTCGACCAGCGGCAGCTCACCCTCGCCGGGAACGGCGCGGTCGCTTGAGTCGTCCCGGTACACCTCGTTTTGCTGCTCAAGCGCGGCGTCGCATAGCTGCACGTACCCGAACAGGGACGCGTCGAGAGCCGCCAGGTCAGCGGCCGTCGAGCCGGACCGCACAACATGCATGGTGTCGATCAGCAGCCGGAAATCGTCGCGCCCCACGTGCCGGGCCGCCGCCACGGCGGTGTCCAGGTCGGTCAGCGTGAGGGACTTCGCGAACTCCAGCGTGGTCTGCATGCCGCGGCCGGCCGCGGCCTCGGCGAACGCCGCGAACTGATCGAAGCTGCGGGCCAGGTCCGCGTCGAGTGTGACCACGTTGGCTCTCGTCGCCCCGAGTTCGCGCATCACGTCCAGGCTGGCCAGGTCGTCTGTCAGGTTCCGCCCTGGCAGCACGACGAATCCTTCCGCCAGCGAGATGGAGACGTCACGGTCCTTCAGCGCGGCGGCCATCCGCCGCCGGGCGCCCTCATCGTCGACGAATGAGAAGTCGTCGTACCCGTACGGGTTGTAGGGGTTGTACGACCCGGTGCTCGCCTTCATCGAGATGGCGCGGCAGCCCAGATCGGCCGCCAGGTGCACGAACTCAACCGGCGGGCAGCCCAGCACCGTCTGGTACTCGATTCCCACGTCATCCATGGATTGCCCCTTCTCGCGATTCCGCTCGTGGCCGACGCGAGCAGCCCGCCCGCCTCCACCTATAAATAGTAATCTCATCGATCTATAGTGATTTATCGCACTGATCAGCCCAACCCCGAGGAGAGCACATGCGCGCTGCGGTTCTGCGGCAGGGCCGGGTTGAGACGCGGGCGGTTCCTGACCCGGTTCCCGGTCCGGGTCAGGTACTCGTTCGCACGCTCGCCACTGCGATCTGTGCCTCGGATCTGCACTACATGGATCACCCCGAGGCGGGAGCGGACGACGATAGCGGCTGGTCGACCTATGACCAGGATGTGGACATCGTCATGGGTCACGAGTACTGCGCCGAGGTGGTGGATTACGGGCCGGGCAGCCGGCGCCCGCTGGCTGCCGGGACGCGGGTGAGTTCGCGGCCGGTGATGTTCGGCGGCGGCGGCATGAAGATCATCGGGCAGAACCCCGAGACGCCTGGCGGGTTCGGTGAGTTCTTCCTGCTGGACGAGACGCTGCTCAAGCCGGTCCGGTCTGACCTGCCGAGCGAGACGGTATGCGTGTCCGACGCGGTCGCCGTGGGCTGGTCGGCGGCCAAACGGGCCCAGGTCAGGCCGAACGACGTGCCACTGGTGATCGGCTGCGGAGCGATCGCGCTATCGGTTATCGCGACGCTGAAGCGGCTTGGCGCGGGACCCATTCTGGCCGCCGACTTTGTCCCGTCCCGGCGGGCGCTGGCCCTCGCGATGGGGGCCGACGTGGTCATCGATCCCGGGGAGGTCTCGCCTTTCCAGGCCTGGCGGGACGTGACCGCCGACTCGCATGAGGCCACGAAGAACATGATGGCGGCGGCTGGATCGTCGGCGTGCGTGGTGATCGAGTGCGTCGGGGTACCCGGCGTTCTCGAATCGATTATCCGCGGGTGCGAGCGCGGCACGCGCATCATGTCGCTCGGCGGGGCGCCGGAGGGCGATCACCTGAGCACGCTGACCGCGAAGCGGAAGGGGCTGAACATTCAGTTCGGCGGTGGCCCGCTGCCAGAACACTGGAACGAGGCGTTCGAGGCCGTCTGTTCCGGCAGCCTCGACGTATCTCCGCTGCTCGGCCGGACGGTCGGCCTGGAGGAGGTGGCTGAGGCACTCGACGCCGCGCGCGACGCGAACGGCCCGGCCCGCATCGTCGTGGTCCCCGACGCGGAGAGGGCCAGCCAGTGAGCGAGATCGACGAGTTGCGCGCGACCGTGGACCAGCTGGTGGGCCGGGTTCGGGCGCTTGAGGACCAAGTCGAGATCATGCAGTTGGTCGCCCAGTACGGCCCGTCGGTCGACAGCGGCCGGGGCGAGGCAACCGCGGCGCTGTGGACGGAGGATGGCTCCTTCGATGCCGTTCCGTTCTACGAGATGCGAGGCCGTGACGACATCGCGGCGATGGTCCACGGCCCCGGGCATCAGCGGCTGATCACCAACGGCTGCGGTCACGTGCTGACCGTGCCGCACATTGTCGTGGACGGCGACGAGGCGACCGGGCGCAGCTACGCCCTCAACATCCGGTGGGATGCCGAGGCGGACCGCTTCTGGGTGGCCCGGGTCTCGGCCAACACCTGGCGATGGGTCCGGACGCCCCAGGGCTGGCGGATCGCCGACCGGGTCAACGCCGCGCTCGACGGCACGGCCGAGCACCGAGAGATGCTCGCGCCCCCGGCCGGCACGATGGCCTGACTATGGATGGCGGTACTGGCGCGCCGGGCACTCTCCATGGCAAGACGGCACTGGTGACCGGCGGCGGCCGGTGCGGGCCGGATGCCGGGTTCATCACCGGAACCACCATGCCGGTTGACGGCGGCCGCAGCTACCTCAGATGACCTGACCCAGGAGAACGTTATGCGTATCGGGGTTATCGGCGCTGGCCGCATGGGCCGCCCGATCGTTGACCGGCTCCGAGCGGCCGGGCATGAGCCTGTCGTCCTGACCCGGCGGCCGGCGGCCCGGGCTGCTGCCGAAGCGTCCGGTTTGCGGTGCGCCGGCACCATGAAGGAAACGGTGCGGGATGCGGACGTGGTCATTACCGTCGTCTTCGATGACACGCAGCTGCGGGCGGCGGTCCTCGGCGAGGACGGCGTGCTCGCCGCCATGCCCGCCGGCGGTGTCCTGGTCCAGCACACGACCTGCGACCCGGCGACGATGACGCTGCTCGCCGAGGTGGGGGCGCGGCAGGGGATCGCGGTGCTCGACGCCGCACTGTCCGGCAACCCGCGCGACATCGCCGACGGCCGGCTCACCCTGTGGGTGGGCGGTGACGAGACAGCTCTCGCGCGTGTCCGTCCGCTGCTTGACAGCTACGCCTCTCCCGTCCTGTTCGTTGGCCACGTCGGCGACGGACAGCGGATCAAGCTGGTCAACAACGCGCTGTTCGTCGCGCAGGTCGGCCTGGCGGTTGACGCGGTCCGGCTCGCCGGCTCGCTCGGGATCACCGAGGAGCAGATCCTGGCCGCCGTCCAGCAGGGAAGCGGTGGCAGCCGCGCGCTCAGCGCGGTGGCCTGGATAGGGGCGAGTGCGGTGGGAACGCGCCTCGCCGAACTCATGTCCAAGGATGTCGACGTCGTCCGCGCGGCCGCCCGGCGCGCGGGAGCCGATCTTGGCCTGATCGGCGACGTCCTGTCCTCCGACGTCGTAGTGGCGCAGGTGCTGGCTGGCGGCACCCCGCCCGACAGGGCATCCGCGGGAAACAGCAAGGCCGCTCCTGCCCCGATGAAGGAGACGCCCGGGTGAAAGATCTCAGTCGAGGCGCGATACCTGGTAGTGGGCGATCCGCCAGCCGTCGGCGTCCTTGCGGAGGGTCGCTGGGGTGCGCCGTCAGTGGCGTTACCGTGTCGTGCCGCCAGACGCGCAGCGGCATCGACGACAGCACGCTCTCCAGTTCGGCCGCGTCCGCGGCCTGGAACAGGCCCCAGGTACGCCACTCGCCGGCGCCAAGCGGCGGACGAAACAGCCGTAGCAGGTGACCTTGCGCGGCCAGTTCCCGAGATCGTGCCGCCTCCCGGGTCCGGATCGCGTCGACCTCCGTGTCCCTGGTGCCATCCGGCGTCGAGTGGCATCTCAGCAAGGTGTACACCAAACTTGGCGTCGGATCGCGCCGGGAGCTGCGGCAGGCATTGGCCGGCCTCGGGCGGGCAGACCCGCATCCCTAGCGCGCCGCCCACGGTCCTTACTTGGTTGTCGCAGTCATCGTCCGTCCCACAGGAGAGTCGGTGAGTCAAGCCGCAGCGGGCGTGCGTACGACAGGTCCCCGGTGTCCCACGCGCCCTTGGGGAAGGTCTCGCAGATCTCGTTCTGCGGCCACGTCGCGTCGCCCTCGGCTTCCACCTCGATGGTGGTGCGTCGGACCAGGATCCGCCACTCCCCGTCGCGCCGCTCCAGCCGGTCGAGGTAGCGGCCGCTGACGAACCTGGCCCGGCCGGGTATGGGCCTGGGCAGCATGGCCCCGATCACGTAGGTCTCGCAGTGCGCCGTGTCGCCGTCGATCTCGCACGTGTGATTGGTGATGTTGTGCATGTGCAGGAAGTAGCCGGCCGAGTGAACCGTGTTCGCCCAGTCCCCGTATTCGGGCCCCGGCGTGACGAACTGGCCGTGCTCATCGACGCCATCGTCCCAGAAGCAGCTGTTCATCAGCTCGGCGTCGTGGCGATCGTGGCCGCGGGCCTGGCGCATGATGACGTCGAGGATCGCCTGGCGGTCCTTCAGGTACTGCACGTCCTGCAGCAGCTGCTGCAGCTGGTCGTCGGTCATCGTCCGGCCTTTCCCTGGTAGTTGACTGGCTCGACGGACATCAGCTCGCGCATCGACGGCGGCCGCCGCCCGCCGGCGTCGGTGATCCCGTACTGCTGCGCCACTTCCGCGCCGATCAGCGTGCGTCCGCTGACCGCCAGCACGTCGGGGTCCGCGGCCAGCGCGGCGATGACGTGCCCGGTGAACTCCGGCGTCTCCGCGATGCCCGCGAGGTAGGCGAACTCGGGACCGCTGTCGATGATCTGCCGCAGCCGCTCGGTCAGCACGGCGCCCATCCAGATCGACACCGCCGCTACGCCGAATGGCCGGAAGTCGACGGCCATGTCGGCGGCGAACTTGTCCAGGCTTGCCTTGTGCGCGCCGTAGGCCGCTCCGTACTGGTAGCGCACGGCGCCGGGCGCCGAGGTGAACACCACAAGGCCGCGGCCCGTCTCGACAAGCAGCGGCGCCGCGTAGTAGCTGGCGACGAGGCTGCTGCGCAGTCCGACGTCGAGCAGGTCGGTGCTCGCGGCCAGGGGCTTATCCCAGAACGGTACGGAACGTTGGAGTTCTTCGCGGATCAGCGCCGCGTTGTTGACGAGAATGTCGAGGCGGCCTTCATCCGCGGCGACCCGCTGGAACAGTGCCGCGGTCTCCCCGTCGTCACGATGGTCGACGGGCACCGCCACGCCGTTGCCGCCTGCCGCGCTGACAGCCGCGGCGGTGTCGTGGATGGTGCCGCCCCACTGCGACTCGCCTTCGCGCTGCGTCCGGCCCGTCACGTACACCGTGTAGCCGTGGGAGCCGAGCGCGATGGCGATGCCGCGGCCGGCGCCGCGGCTGGCGCCAGTGACCACGGCCACCCCGGTCTTCGTCGTCACGCGGCCGCCCACCCCTTCAGGAAGGTCTGCGCGTACTGGTGCAGCGCCTCGACCGTGTGGTCGGCGCTGTCGCCAGGCGGCCGCAGCACGAACGAGTCCACTCCGGCGTCGGCGAGCTGGCCGAGGTGATCCCTGTGCTCCTCGGCCGAACCCGGCCGCTGCATGAAGCCGGCCTGCGGCGTGTGGACCTGGATGGTCAGCGGGGCGTCGGTCCCCTTGACCGCCGCCGCCGCGTCGCGTACCTGCTTGACCTGGGCGGCCAGCTCGGCGACGGTGGCGATGCCCGGCGTGCGCGAGGTGCGCGCCACCTCGGGGCTCACCATCAGCGGGCTCCAGCCCTGGTTGCGGGCGGCGCGCGCCCTGGCGCGGGCGCTGTTGCCGCCGATCAGCACCGGCGGGCCGCCGGGCTGCACCGGGGCGGGCAGGGAAGCCACGCCGCGGGCGGTGAAGTGCTTGCCCTGGTAGGCGAACGGGACCTCGCTCCATGCGCCGCGCAGCACCTCGAGCGACTCGTCGAAGAGCTCGTTGCGTGCGGTCATGTCGACGTTGAGTGCGAGAAACTCGGAGCGCAGGTAGCCCGTGCCCGCGACCACCGTGAGGCGTCCGCCGGACAGCACGTCCACCGTGCTCAGCGCCTTGGCTGTCAGGAAAGGGTTGTGGTACGGCAGCACGAGCAGGTAGGTCATCAGCCGCAGCCGGCTGGTGACGGCAGCACAGAAAGCCAGGGCGGAAGTCTGGTCGAGCGACTCGTGACCGCCGGCGCTGAGCCACTTGTGCGACGGTGCCGGGTGCTCGCTGAACGAGATCGCGTCATACCCGCACTCCTCGGCCGCCCTGGCAACCCTGGTCATGCCCGCCGCGGTGACCAGCGCCGGGTCGTAGCCGACATTGACGATCGGGTAGTCGACGGTGAACTTCACGGTGTTCCCTCCAGCAGCGCCAGGCTGGCGAGCGCGTAGCGCTGGCCGCGGCGCTCGCTCACCATGAAAGACGGGGGGGCCAGGTAGGCGACGTCACGGGGCAGCGAGTCGCCGCGGCGGGCGAGCGCGGCGCGGCCGTCGGCGGTGGTGCCGCACACGGCGATCGCCTCAAGCATGTCGTCGGTGACCGCCCGGGCCATGGCGGTGGTGTCGCGGGCGGCGAACGCCTCGCGGATAGCGGCGGTCTGGGCGGTCCAGCCGTGGTGCTCGACGTAGGGGTCGTAGGTCTTCACGGTCAGGTAGAAGGCGATCATCCGGCGGGCGTCCATGACGGCGCGCTCCGGGTCGTCATCGTCGATGGCGGTGATCACCCAGCCGTGCTCTCGCGGTGCCGCCTCGTGCTCGGCCTGGGCGGCGCCCTTCGCCACAGCGGGCCGGACCACGTCCTCCCACCAGGACCTGGTGAACAGGCCATGGGCGATGACCCCGTTGGCTGCCCGGCCGGCGGCCGACGCCATCAGCTTGTTGAACGCGCCGAGCAGGATCGGCGCGTCGATGCGGCCGAGCACCGGCGCGCCGACCACGGCGTCGACGCGATAGAACTCCCCGTCGTAGCTGACCCGCTGCCCGTTCTCCGCGTGCAGCCAGGCGCGGACGGCGCCGACCAGGTCGGCCATGCGCGCGACCGGCCGGCTGGCGTCCACGCCGAACCAGTCGCGGTTGATCTTGAACGCCCCCGACCCAAGGCCGAGGAAGACCCGCCCCGGTGCGTGCCGCCAGGCGCCGCGGATGCCGGCCGCGTGTGCGTACGGGGTGCGGGCGAACGCGTAGGCGATACCCGGACCCACCAGGGCCCGCTCCGTGTGCAGTGCCATCTCCGCCAGCGTCGAGTACGCCTCGTGGTCGACGAACTCGCCGCTGCAGAACGCGGCGACGCCGGCCGCCTCGGCGCCGCGGGCCACCTCCGCTCCGCGCCAGGGCAGGCCGTACCGCCGGCCCTCGGCGGTCATCGCTTGTCCCGTGGCAGGCCGAGGGCGCGTTCTGCGACCACCGTCTTGAGCACCTCGTTGGCGCCGCCAGCGATCGTGTAGGCCCGGGCATACAGGTACGCGTCCTGCCACCAGCCGTCCGCGTAGGCCCGCTCGTCGCCTTCGACCGCCATGCCGCCGACTCCCTGCATGGCGACGCCGAACTCCGTCATGGCCAGGTTGACCTCGCTGAAGAAGATCTTGGTGAGCGGGCCGTCGGCGGCGTCTTCCGTGCCGTTGGCGATCCTGGACTGCACGGACTTGCTCATCACGTCGGTGACGTGCGCGAGGGCGGCGAGCCTGCCGATCCGCTGACGGGTGGCGCCGTCCGCGATGGCCGGCTGCCCGGCCGCGGTGGTGGTGCGGCGCGCGAGCTCCACCAATTCGTCGAGCTGAGCGTAGAGCTCCACCGCACGGGCACCCACGCCGCTGCGCTCGTGGCCGAGGCTGGCGTTGGCGACCCGCCAGCCGTCGTCCACCTGCCCGATCACCTGGCTGGCCGGGATGCGCACGTTGTCGAGGAAGACCTCGTTGAAGTCGCTGGTTCCGGTGATCTCGCGCAACGGGCGGACGTCGACGCCCGGCGTCCGCATGTCGAGGGCGAAGGCGGTGATGCCGGCCTGCTTGGCGACGTCGGGGTTGGTGCGCGCGAGCAGGTAGCCGAGATCGGCGTAGTGGCCGTTGGTGGTCCACACCTTCTGGCCGGTAACGACGAAATCGTCGCCGTCACGCACCGCCCGGGTCTTCAGGCTGGCGAGGTCGCTGCCCGCGCCCGGCTCGCTGAAGAGCTGGCACCACAGGTCCTCGCCGGAGCGAATCCCCGGCAGGTAGCGCTGGCGCTGCTGTTCGCTGCCAAAGGCCAGGATGGCTCCCGCCGCGAGCGCGCCGGCGCCGATCTCGCCCCAGGTCCTCGCGCGGGCGATCTCCTCGGCGACGATGAACGCGTGCTCGATGGTGGCGCCGGGACGGCCGCCGTACTCCGCCGGCCATGTCTGGCCGAGGTACCCCGCGGCGTACAGGCGGGCGACCCAGGCACGCAGCACGGGAACCTGTTCCGGGTCGGGCGCCCGCACTCCGACGTGCTTGCGCGGTCCCGGCCCGTGCCGCGCGATGAAGTCCCGGACCTCGGCCCGGTACTCCTCGAGTTCTTGGCTGTAGTCAAGCCGCATGGGTTCTCCTGTGGGTGGGTCGGCAAGCGGCGTTCAGCGGGGCGGCATGCCGGGGTCGTGCGGCAGCCCGAGCAGCTGCTCGGCGACCGTGTTCAGCTGGATCTCCCTGGTCCCCGCGCCGATGGTGGAGGCGCGCGTGCGCAGGAAGCCGGTCAGCCAGCGGGAGCGCTGCACCGCCTGCGGCTCGGACTTCCCGAGAAGCCCGGCCGGGCCGAGCAGGTCAACGGCGAACTCGTGGATGTCCTGCTCAAACGCGGTGATCAGCAGCCGCGAGACCGACGACGTCGCGCCGGCGTCACCGCGGGCGAGAATACCGCCGATCGTCCGCTCTGCGTTGTAGCGAATGATCCTGACCCCGATCTCCAGGTCGGTGAAGCGGTCGCGTACCAGCGGATCCGACAGCTGGCCGCGTTCGCGGGCGAGCTCTTCGAGTTCGGTCAGCACCCGGCGGTACATGGCCGCCTGGTTCAGCGCACCGGCCGCCCGCTCGTGGCCGAGGCTGGTCCTGGCCAGCCGCCAGCCGTCGTTCTCCGCACCGATCCGGTTCGCGACGGGGACCCGCACGTCGTCGAAGAACACCTCGGCGAACAGGTGTCCACCGGTCAGGTCCCGCAGCGGCCGCACCTGCACTCCTGGCGCGTGCGCGTCGATGACGAGATAGGTGATGCCCTTCTGCCTGCTCTCCCTGGTTCCCGTGCGGACCAGGGAGAAGAAGATGTCGGCGTCGCCCGCGTGCGACGTCCACACCTTCTGTCCGTTGACGATGTACTCGTCGCCGTCATGGCGGGCGGTCGTGCGCAGGCTCGGCAGGTCAGAGCCGGCTTCCGGTTCCGAGTAGCCCTGCGCCCAGATCACGTCGCCCCTGAGCATCGGAGCAAGCCACCGTTCCTTCTGCTCCTGGGTGCCGTACTTGATGATGGTGGGCGCGGCGATGTTGAGGCCGGTGCCAAGCGGTCCCGGCACCCGGGCGCGTGCGACTTCCTCGTGGTAGGTCAGCTGATGCGCGAACGACAGATCCATGCCGCCGAACTCGCGCGGCCAGCTCGGGCCGGCGAATCCGGCGTCGAACAGGGTCGCCAGCCATGCCTTGGTCCAGGCCAGGCGCTCGCGCGGGTCTTTCGGCGGCCGCCCCGGGTGATGGGCGGCGAAGAAGTCCCGCAGCCGGGCGCGGAAAGCATCGTCGTCGGGCACCGCCGCGGAGACGGCTGCCTCGCGTTCCAGGGTCATCGCCGTCCCTCAGATTCCGGCCAGCTCGGCCAGCCGCGCCCGCTGCCTGGCGGGCTGCCCGAACAGCAGCTCAGACGACTTCGCCCGGCGCAGGTACAGGTGGGCATCGTGCTCCCAGGTGTAGCCGATGCCGCCGTGGATCTGGATGCATTCCTTGGCGGCACGGGTGAAGGCCCCCGAGCAGTAGGTGTAGGCGAGCACGGCGGCGAGCCGCCCGTCCGGCTGCGCGCCGGCGAGCGCCTCGCGGGCGTGGTACACCGCCGACCTGCCGCACTCCACCTCGAGCAGCATGTTCGCGCACTTGTGCTTGATGGCCTGGAAGGAGCCGATCGGCCGGCCAAACTGCTCACGGACCTTGGCGTACTCGACCGACATGTCCAGGCAGCGAGCGGCGCCGCCGAGCTGCTCGGCGGCCAGCGCGGCGAGAATCAGGTCCCGTACCTCCGATAGCCACGCCGCCGTGTCCCGGCCGGCGCCGACCCGGACGGCTCGCGCCCCGTGCAGGCTAACCGCCCCGAGGGGACGCGTGAGGTCGAGTGAGTCAAGCCGCACCCGTTCGGTACCTGCTGTATCGCCTTCGATCGCGAAGACGCCGGGCCCGTCGGGTGCGTGCGCGACGACAAGTAGCAGATCGGCGGTGTGGCCGTCGATGACGAAGAGCTTGGTCCCGGTGACGGCCCAGCCGTCGCCGGCCGGCTCCGCGGTCGCGGCGACCTCGGCCAGGTCCCACGATCCGGACTCCTCCGCGACCGCAAGGGTGGCGGTGAGCGAACCGTCGGCGATGCCGGACAGCCAGCGTGCCATCGCGTCCTCATCGCCCGAGGCAGCGAGGGCCTGGCCGGCCAGGGCGACGGTGGCGAAGTACGGTGCCACCACGAGGGCGCCGCCCATCTCCTCGAGCACGATCCCGAGCTCGACCGGGCCGTAACCGGCGCCGCCGTACTTTTCTGGCACGGCGATCCCCGTCAGCCCAAGCTGTCCGGCGAGCAGCGCCCACACAAGTTCGTCGCGGCTCTCCCCCGCCTCCATCAGGCGGCGTACCTCGCTGCTCGGCGACCTTTCGCCGAGGAACTCGCGGACGACGTGGCGCAGCTCGTCGTGTTCCGTGCTGTCGCCGGCGCTCATCGATTGCCCCTCGCGTGGTCTCTCACAGCAGGTTAGTATAGTGCAATTAGCTAACTATGACAGCTCTCGTACGGGAGCAATCGCCGGGTCCGGCCTCGGTTGACCCTCGGTTTGAAAGGCGAACGATGGACATCAAGGGAGCAGTGGCGCTCATCGCCGGCGGCGGCGGAGGTTTCGGCGCCGCTACCGCCCGCCGGCTGCACGCGGCCGGCGCCCGGGTCGTGGTCAGCGACCTCGACGAGGCCAAGGGAAAGGCCGTGGCGGACGACCTGGGCGACGGTGCCGTGTTCGTGCGGACCGACGTGACCGACGAAGACAGCGTGCGGCAGGCCATCGACGCGGCCGCGCAGCTCGGCCCGCTGCGGATCACCGTCGTGGCCCACGGCGGCGGCGGCGGGCCGCGGACGCTCGACAAGGAGAGCCGCCCCGCCCCGCAGGTGTCGTTCACCAAGGTGCTCGACATCTTCCTCGCGGCCACCTACAACATCGACCGGCTGGCCGCCGCCGCCATCGCCGCCACCGAGCCGCTCGAGCACGGCGAGCGCGGCGTCATCATCAACACCGCGTCGATCGCCGCCTACGACGGCACCATCGGCCAGGCCGCCTACGCCGCGGCCAAGGGCGGCATCGTCTCGATGACGCTGCCCCTCGCCCGTGACCTCGCACCGCTCGGGATCCGGGTGGTGACGATCGCGCCTGGCACTTTCCTCACGCCCGCCTTCGGCGACGCCGAACCGGAACAACTCGACGCCTACTGGGGCGCCGCTGTCCCCTTTCCCAAGCGGATGGGCCGGGCGGAGGAATACGCTCAGCTGGCGCAGCAGATCGCGGAGAACGTGTACCTCAACGGCGAGACGATCCGCCTGGACGGTGCCCTGCGCTTCACTCCCAAGGGAGCCAAATAGCAATGCGGCCGGCGACGTGCGCGCGTAATTAATTGGATGGGTTCGCTCTTTAAGTTATGTGACAGATAGGATTAAGGCGTGACTACGGTAAGCAGCTCAACCGCCCAGATCGGTACGGTCGTCCGCGCGCCCAAGACGGGTGAGCTGATCGCCACCCACCTGCGGCGCCAGATCGTCCGCGGTGAACTGCGCCCCGGCGAGACCCTCCCCGCCGAGAGCCAGCTCATGGAGCAGTTCGGCGTGTCACGCCCGACCCTGCGCGAGGCGTTCCGCATCCTGGAGGCTGAGACGCTCATCAGCGTGCGGCGCGGCAGCCGCGGCGGCGCCCGGGTCGTCTCTCCCGACGCCTCCGTCGCCGCGCGCTACGTCGGACTGCTGCTGCAGATGCAGGGTGCCACCATTAACGACGTCTACGAGGCCCGGATGATCTCCGAGCCCCCGTGCGCCAGGCTGCTCGCACTGCACCGCACCGACGAGGACATCGAGAAGCTCACCCAGGTGGTGGAGGCGCTCAAGGCCGAGATTGCCGTCAGGAAGCCGTTCATCCCCGACCCGTACATCTGGGCCAGCCTCACCTACCGCTTCCACGAGCTGATCCTGGAGGGCTGCGGCAACAAGACCATGGCCATCCAGGGAGCCGTGCTGCAGGACATCGTCGCCACTCACCTGCGCACCAAGATCGCGCAGCGCGACGACAATGACACCGACGAGCGCTTCCAGCGGGCCATCCGGTCCTACGAGAAGCTCATCAGCCTGGTCAAGGCGGGGAACGCGGCCGGGGCGGAGAAGCACTGGCGCTCGCACATGGAGGGCGCCGCTCTGTACCTGCTCAAGGATGACCTGAAGACCAAGCCGGTCGTCGACCTGTTCGCCTGACGGCTTTTCGCGGCCCGTTCATGAGCCGGCCGGTGATCGTCGAGGATGCCGCGGGCGTGCGCGTGCTGACGCTGAACCGGCCGGAGGCGCGCAACGCTCTCGACGGCGCGCTGATCAGTGCGCTGTACCAGGCCCTGGTCGAGGCCGATGCGGAGCCCAGTGTCCGCGCTGTGGTGCTGACGGGCGCCGACCCGGCGTTCTGCGCCGGGATCGACCTCAAGGAGGCGGCCCGCGACGGCGAGGCGTACTTCGACAAGCACCGGGCGCAGCCGTGCATCCCCCAGGTCGCCCGCATGGCGACGCCGGTCATCGGTGCGATCAACGGCGCGACGTTCACCGGCGGGCTTGAGCTCGCGCTCGGGTGCGATTTCCTCATCGCCTCCGAGCGCGCGGTGTTCGCCGATACGCACGCGCGGGTGGGCATCCTGCCCGGCGGCGGGCTGACCGCCCGGCTGCCGCCGCTTGTCGGTTCCGGGTGGGCCCGGCGGATGTCCTACGCCAGCGAGGTGATCGACGCCGACCGCGCCCTGCGCATCGGACTCGTCACCGAGGTGGTGGCGCACGACCGCCTGCTTGACCGGGCCGCCGAGCTTGCCGCCATGGTCGCCGAGGTCCCCGCGGAGACAATGCGCGCGCTGAAAGGCGTCTACGTCAGCGGGGCCGCGGGCACCATCGACGCGGCGCTCGCGGCCGAGCGGGCCGCGTCGGCTGAGCAGCGACCAGACCTGGCGCACCTCGAGCAGCGGCGGGCGGCGGTAACGGAACGCAACCGTCGCCAGGTACGGTCGGGTCCATGACCTCAGGTAACGATCCACTGCTGACGCCTGCGGCCGTTTCCGGTGATGACGGCCCGGCCAGCCCGTGCGTCCATTACGAGCGGCGCGGTCACATCCTGCTGATCCGCATGGAACGCGAGGCGAAGCGCAACGCGATCGACAAGGCGATGACGCACGGCATCGACGAGGCGCTCAACCTGCTCGACGACGATGACGACCTGTGGGCCGGCGTCATCACCGGCACCACGACGGTGTTCTCGGCCGGCACCGACCTGAAGGACGGCAGCGGACGCACCGAGCGCGGCGGCGAGTACGGCATGATCAGGCGCCGCCGCGACAAGCCGCTGATCGCCGCGGTTGAGGGCCCGGCGTTCGGCGGCGGCTTCGAGATCGCGCTCGCCTGCGACCTCGTGGTCGCCGCGCGCACCGCGCGCTTCGCGCTTCCGGAAAGCAGGCGCGGAGTCGTCGCATCCTCCGGGGCTCTGTTCCGCGCGATGCGCGCCCTGCCGCTCAACGTGGCCAGGGACCTGCTGATCACCGGGGCAGTGCTTGAGGCGGAGCGCGCCTACCAGATCGGCTTCGTCAACCGGGTCACCGATCCCGGCCAGGCGCTGACGGCGGCGCTCGAGCTGGCCGCCGACATCTGCGACTCCTCCCCCGTTTCGGTTTCCGCGAGCCTCACCGCGCTCGCCGCGCAGCACGAGGCGGACGACGCCGCGGGCTGGGCCGCAACCGCCGAGGCGGTCGAGCGGGTCAGGGCCAGCGACGACCTCAGGGAAGGTGTCACCGCCTTCTTCGAGAAGCGCGCGCCCCGCTGGACAGGTCACTGACGGAGCGGCTACGCGGGTTTGCGCGCGTGAAAGCGGAAGTCCAATTCGCCATGTTCCACGGCGATCCCGGTGAATCCGATAGCGCCGAGCCACCGCGGCAGCTCATCGGGGTCAACCGGCACGAACTGGTCTCCGGCGTGCGCGCGGCGGGTCCGCTCGTTGTCATAGCCCTCCGACCCGACCAGGATTCCGCCGGGACGCAGCACCCGCAGCAACTCGGCGAAGATCTGGTCCTGGACGGCGGCCGTCTCGGTGTGGTGGAGGACGGCGAAGCAGGCGGCGGCGGAGAACCGGTCCGCCGCCAGTCCCGTTCGCTCCGCACTGGCGTTGATGACCTCAACGTTGCTGCCCGCGAGGCGGCGGGCGAGCTGCGCCGCCAGGCTAGCGTCGACCTCCACCGCCGTGATCCGGGTCGTCAGCGTGAGCAGCAGATCGGTGGTCAGGCCCGGCCCCGGGCCGATCTCAAGCACGTCGTCGCCAAGCTCGCCCACCGATTCCAGCCAGGGCAGCACATGCGTTCGCAGTACCTCGGCCCAGCGCGGGCTGGCCAGCATCCGCAGGTGGTCCTCGTTCACTGGGGCTCGATGATCGAGACGGTCTTATAGCGCAGGAACTCGTCGATGCCGGCCCGGCCGCCTTCCTTGCCGTATCCGCTGATGCCCAGCCCGCCGAACGGGGTGTGCGGAAGGTTCTGCCGGGCGCCGTTGACGTAGACCCCGCCCGCCTTGAGCCGCTCCGCCAGCCGGTGGACCCGGGTCAGGTTGGCCGACTGGATATTCGCACCGAGACCGTAGGGGGTGCTGTTGGCCAAGTCGACCGCCTCCTGCTCGGTAGTGAACGGGAACACGAGCAGCACTGGGCCGAAGATCTCCGTCTGCGCGATCTCGTGGTCGGGATCGGCGTCGACGATGACCGTGGGCTCGACGAAGTTCTTGCCCGCGAGGTCACCGCCGGGCCGCCCGCCGCCGAGCACTATCCGCCCGGCGTTGTCCCGCCTGGCCCGGTCCAGCATGCCGCAGACGCGTTCGACCGCGGCCGCATTGATCAGCGGCCCCACCTTGACCTCGGGGTCGAACGGGTCGCCGACCTTGTAGGACGCGGCCGTCACGGTGACCAGCTCGACCATCTCGTCGTAGATGTCGGCGTGCACGATGAGGCGGGTCGGCACCACACAGCCCTGCCCGGCCAGCACCCCGATGCTGTCCCTGACCGCGCGCTCGGCGACCTCCCGCAGGGCGCCGGCGTCGGGGAACACGATGCTGCCGGTCTTGCCGCCTAGCTCGAGCACGGCGGGCTTGAGCTGCTCGGCGCACACCTTCGCGATCTGCTTGGCCGCGGCCGGCCCGCCGGTGAAGCTGACCTTTTCCACCTTCGGGTTGCGGACCAGAGCCGTGCCCGCCTCCGGGCCGCCCGCCAGGATGCTGCACACGCCGGCCGGGACGCCGGCCTCGCGCAGCAGCCGCCCGTAGAGATCAGGCGCGAACGGGGTGAACTCCGACGGCTTGGTCACCACGCAGTTGCCCGCGGCCAGGGCGGGGATGACCTTCATGCCCAGCGACACCACCGGGCCGTTCCAGGTGACGATCGCGCCGATCACCCCGTACGGCTCCGGTGCGGTGTAGGAGAAGTAGCCGCGGGTGTCGAGGGTTGAGATGAGTTCCCCCGACAGCTTGTCGCACCAGCCCGCGTAGTAGCGGGTCCAGTTGACCGAGTTGTCGATGATCCGATGCCCGAAGTGGGTCGGTGTGCCGCCGTCGAGTGCCTGCAGGGCGGCGAACTCGTCCCGGTGCTCGTCGAGCAGGGCGGCGAACCGCATCAGCACGTCACGGCGCCGCTCTGGTGCCCACCGGCGCCACGACTCGGCCTGCGCGGCGGCGAGTTCGACAGCCTCGTCCACCTCGGCCGCGCCGGCCAGCGGTATCTCGGCCTGCAGTTCGCCGGTGTAGGGGTTGAGGTGCTGGTGGATCCCGCCGGAGCCGGAATCGAGGACCTTGTCGCCGTAGCGGAGGCGGACCTGGGGCGCGGTGACGGTCATGGTGTCCTTTGCAGGTCAGTGTGAGCGGGCCAGGGAAGTACCGCCGTCGTCAGCGGATGGCGAATCCGGCGTCGAGCGGCAGCTGGATGCCGGTGATGTAGGCCGCCTCGTCGGACACCAGCCAGGCGACCGCGTCGGCGATGTTCTCCGCCTGCAGGATCGGGATCGGCAGGGCGTTCTGCATCGCGCTGATGGTGTTCTTGCCGCCCGCGGCGGCCTCCGCCATCAGCTTCTCCATGGCTGGGTTGAGATTCATCCCAGTCGCGACCCCCGTCGGGTGGATGGTGTTGACCCGGATCATCTCGGGCGCGTACTGGTTGGCGAGCACCTGCATGAGGCCGACAAGGCCGCGCTTGGCGGCCGTGTAGGCCTGGGCACCCGCCTTGTCGGTACCCACGCCCTTCATGCCCGCCGTCGAGCTGGTGATCACGATCGAACCGCCGCGGCCGCCCGCGCGGATGGCCGGGAGCACGACCTCGATGGTGCGCCATACCCCCGTCAGGTTGACGTCGATGATGTCGACCCAGGTCTGGTCACGGTCGCCGTCGGGTGACAGCCGGATGATGCCCGCGTTGGCCAGCAGCACGTCTACCCGGCCGAAGCGGTCCAGGCCCATCGCGAGGACCCGGCGCAGGTCGTCATAGCTGCGCACGTCGCCCTTCGCGGCGACGATCTCCCCGCCCGCCGCCTCCACCAGCTTGACGGTCGCGCGCAGGTCGTCCTCGGTCGCGTTGGGGTAGTCCATCGACGGGATGTCGGCGCAGATGTCCAGGCCGATGATGTTCATGCCCTTGGACGCCAGCTTCACCGCGTGCGCCCGCCCTTGGCCGCGGGCCACGCCGGTGATGAACGCCACCTTCTTCACGGTCACTGTGGTCGCCTCCAGCTGCATCCAAGGTTCTGCACTGCGTGTACCGGCCCGATGCTTGCCCGGGCACCTTGCCGACGCTAACATTTTTAGTTAGATGTTTACAATAAGTGGGCGATATGGAAACGGCAGCGCCCGTCCTCGGTGGTGGTCTCCAGTCGCGACGTCGGGCATATTGGGTGACCGCAGCCAGTCGAAAGGAGAGGCCCGCCCATGACGGAGCCGACCGATTTCCGCCGGTCCGAGGACAACGGCGTACTCACCATCACCTTCACCAGGGACGACAAGCTCAACGCGGTCTCCCCGGCGATGATCGACGGCCTGCGGGCCGCCGTCGACGACCTGGGCGACAGAGACGACCTCAAGGTGCTGGTGCTCGCCGCGGAGGGCCGTTATTTCACCGCGGGCATTGACCTGCGTGACAGCGGCGCCGGCGGCCGGCGCGGGTACGCGCCAGACGGCAGCTTCAGCCCCCGGCGACTGCGCCGCGGCTACCGCAGCTTCCACCTGCTGATGGACGAACTCGAGGCCATCGAGAAGCCCTCAGTGATCGCCGTGCACGCGCGCTGCCTCGGGGTCGGCCTGGAGATCGGCGCCTCCTGCGACTTCCGGCTGGCCGCGGAGGGCGCCAGCTTCGCCCTGCCGGAACTGCCCAACCTAGCCGTGATACCCGGATCAGGCGGCATCAGCCGGGTGACCCGGCTGGTCGGTCCGCACTGGGGCAAGTGGCTGGCGTTCGGCGAGGAGGTCTCGGCGGAGCTCGCGCTCACGATGGGGCTCGTCCACGCCGTGTACCCGGCCGAGTCATTCCGCGAGCGCGTCACCGCGTTCGCGCGCAAGCTCGCGGCGCTGCCCAGCGAGGCGGCCGGGGTCACCAAGACCGCGGTCGACATCGCCGCGAGCGTGGACCGCGGCACCGCTCGCGACTTCGACCGCTACGCGAACACCATCCTGCTCACCTCCGACGAGCACCGCGCCAAGCTCGAGGCGTTCAAGAGCCGCAAGCGCCCGCCGGCTGGCGCGGCTCCAGGAGATCAGGCGGAATAGCGGTGGACTCCCCGTCGCTTGCCGCGCACATCCGGGAAGGCGCCGCCGCCCACGACGGCTGCCCGCTGGTATTCGCGGGCGCCGACGGCGAGCGCGCCACGACGCTCGGTGCCCTGGTGAGCGACGCGGAGAGGGCCGCGGCAGCGCTGCAGGCCCGGGGCATCGGCCACGGCGACGTGGTCGCAGTCCAGCTGCCAGGCTCCTACGAGGGAGCGGTGATCCAGGCGGCCGTCGGCCTGTGCGGAGCGGTCCTGCTGCCGGTGGTGATGATCTACGGCCACCGGGAGATGGACGTCCTGCTGCGCCGGTCGGGCGCCGCCGCGGTCATCCTGCCCCGCGAGCACCGCGGCCGCCCGCACGCCGACGTCGTGCTCGGCGGGCTGTCCCGGCTGCCCGCGCTGAAATTCGCGGTCGTGACGGGCGACGACGGCCCCGGCCACGGTGCGATCGGCTACGCCGGGCTGCTCGCCGAGCCGGGCGGTACGTACCGGCAGCCGCATCCCGGCCCCGATGACCGAGCCGTGCTCATGTATACCTCGGGGACCACGGCCGAACCCAAGGGCGTGCAGCATTCGCACCGCACCCTGCTGGCCGAGGCGACCTCCCGGGTGTACACGCTCAACGGGCCGGGCGCCAGGCACCTGGGGCTCTTTCCGCCCGGTCACATGGCCGGGCTGCTCAGCTTGCTGCGGATCTTGCTGCTCGGCACGCCAACGGTGATCATGCAGGCCTGGGAAGCCGCTCTGGCCGCCGAGCTGATCGACAGGCACGCGGTCACGTCCTGCGGCGGAGCACCCGTCCAGCTGTCCGGCCTGCTCGACAGGCAGGCCAGCGGCGCCGTCAGCCTCGGCACGCTGCGCGAGTTCCTGACCGGCGCGGCACCGGTCCCGCCGAGCCTGGTCCGGCGCGCGGACGCCGCGGGAATCACCGCATTCCGCTCCTACGGCAGCAGCGAGCACCCGACGGTGACCGCGGGCACCATCGACGACCCGCTCGGCGTGCGGGCCGAGACCGACGGCCGGCTGCTCCCCGGCAATCAGGTCCGCCTGGTCGGCGCCGATGGCCGCGACGTGCCCGACGGGCATGAGGGCGAGATCGTCACCCGCGGCCCCGAGCTGTTCACCGGGTACACCGACCAGGCACTGAACGCGGCCGCGTTCCTGCCAGGCGGCTGGTTCCGCACCGGGGACCTCGGGCGGATCGACGAGGCCGGGCACCTGACGGTCACCGACCGGCTCAAGGACATCATCATCCGCGGCGGGGAGAACATCTCGTCCAAGGAGGTGGAGGACCTGCTGATCACCCACCCGGCGGTGGCGGACGTGGCGGTTATCCCGGTGCCTGACCCGGCGCTCGGCGAGCGGGTCTGCGCGGTGGTCGTCGCGCGCCCAGGATTCACCTTCGATATCGAACAGGCCAGGGCCCACGTCGCCGCGGCCGGAGCCGCCAGGCAGAAGACTCCCGAGGTCATCGTGCTGGCGGACGAGCTGCCGCGCACCCCCTCTGGAAAGGTCCGCAAGGACGTGCTGCGCGCTGGGCACGTCCCGTTGAGCGGGAGGCAGATGGGACGCGAGGCGTTACGTGAGGTACATATGAAGTGCGCAGCTACCGGTAGCGTCCGCTGGCCGCCAGCCCGGACCGGCCCGCATCGGCGGTCCCCTGCACAGGGAAAGGTCGAATGACAACCACCAGAGTGGCCCTCGTTACCGGCGCGGCGGCGGGCATCGGAGCGGCCTGTTCCATCCGGCTCGCTAAGGAAGGCATCGCCGTAGGCGTACTCGACCTTGACGAGGGGCGCTGCGCCGGCACCGTCCGGGAGATTGAGGCGGACGGCGGCAAGGCCGTCGCGCTTGGTGCCGACGTCTCCGATCGCGTCCAGGTGAGGGCGGCGGTGGCCAGGCTGCGTGACACCTTCGGCCCGATCACCATCCTCGTGAACAACGCAGGCGTCACCGACTTCACGCCGTTCGAGGACATAACCGAGGAGCTGCTCAGCTTCGTCTACAAGGTCAACGTCTTCGGCCCGATCATCGTGACGCAAGAGATCTTGTCCGATATGAAGGCGGAGCACTGGGGCCGGGTGGTGAACATCTCATCCTCCAGCGCGCAGACCGGCTCGAGCAAAATGGCGGCCTATTCGTCGTCCAAGGGCGCTGTCATCAGCCTCACTCGCACGCTGGCCCAGGAGCTTGGCCCGCACGGCATCACCGTGAACACCATCCCGCCGGGCTCGATCACAGGCACGATCATGGCCGATGAGAACATCAGCGAGGCGAGCAAGGAAAGGCTCGCGGCGACGCTGCCGGTGCGGCGCGTCGGCCGCCCCGAGGACATCGCCAATGCCTGCGCATTCCTGTGCAGTGAGGCATCGAGCTACGTGACCGCACAGGTGATCGGTGTCAACGGCGGTCGCGTCGTCACCTGACAAGACGGCACCGCATCGTTTACGGGGCAGCGGGCGCGGCGGCGGGGTGAAGGGATCAGGGCTCTAGCCGCAGGTGACGACATCGAAGCGCGCGTCGCCGGCGCCGAGCCGGTGAGCGTCCATGACACAAGTGGCGAGCTGCGGAACCTTGCGGTGGTCAGCGGCCAGGGCACGGAGCATGCCGGGCGCGTTATCGATCGCGAGCACCGCCCCGCGCGGACCGACGGCCAGGGCGGCAGGTGCGGTCACCGCGTGCTGGGCCGGCTTGGTGCCGCGTCAGGAAGGCGGAACGGCGCGGTAGCGGTCCATGAGCAGGCGGCGCAGCATCTTGCCCGACGGCAGCCGCGGCAGTTCGTCCTCGAACGAGACTGAGCGGGGCGCCTTGTAGTGCGCGATCCGCGAGCGGCAGAAGGCGATCAGTTCGGCGGCCAGCTCAGGGGTGCCGCTGCCGGGGACCGCTGGCTGCACGACCGCGTGCACCCGCTGGCCCATCTCTTCGTCCGGGATGCCGAACACGACGATGTCGGAGACGGCCGGGTGGAGGGCGAGCGCGTCCTCGATCTCCCGCGGGTAGATGTTCACCCCGCCGGACAGGATCAGGTCGGTGCGCCGGTCCGCCAGGTACAGGTACCCCTCCGCGTCGACCGAGCCCATGTCACCGAGGGTGCTCCAGCCCTTGTCGTTGTACACGCCGGCCGTCTTCGCTGGGTCGTTGTGGTAGCTGAACCGTCGCGTGCCGCTGAACCATATGGTGCCGATCTCGCCGGACGGCAGCTCGTCGCCGTCGTCGGAGCAGATGTGCACCTGGCCGGCAATCGGCTTGCCGACCGAGCCCCGGTGGCGCAGCCACGCGGGACTTTCGATCAGGCAGAACCCGTTACCCTCGCTGCCCGCGTAGAACTCGCTCAAGATCGGCCCAAGCCAGGCGATCATCTGTTCCTTGACCTCGACGGAGACCGGCGCGGCGCTGTGCACGACCAGCCGCAGGCTCGAGGTGTCGAACGCGGACCGCTGCGCCTCGGGCAGCTTCAGCATCCGGACGAACATGGTTGCCACGAACTGGCCGTGGGTCACCCGGTGGTGCTCGATCAGCTCAAGCGCGCGGACCGCGTCGAAGCGCTCCATCACCACCACGGTGCCGCCGTTGCGGATCGTGCCGAGCGACCAGCCGATCGGCGCACCGTGGTAGAGCGGCCCGGTGCTGAGGAACACCGTCTCCGGCGAGAACCCGAAGAAGTTCTTCATGGTGGAGTCGATGTTCAGGCCGGCGCCGAAGGGCTGGCCGGTCAGCGCGGGCAGGATGCCCTTAGGCTGGCCGGTGGTGCCGGACGAGTAGAGCATGTAGTAACCCTCAAGCTCGTCCGGTACCGGCGTGTCCGGCATCGGCGCGATCGCCTCCGCAAGCGACTCCACGCCGGGAACCGGCGGCCCGACGCTCAGCCTGCCCTCAAGAGCGGGCGCCGAGGCGGCGGCGGAGGCCGCCAGGTCCTCCAGGTCGCCTGAGGCGACGAGCAGGCGCGCACCGCAGTCGGCCACGATGTAGGCGGCCTCGGCCGCGGACAGGTGCCAGTTCACCGGGGTGTAGAACAGCCCGGAACGCTGCGCCGCCCACACGACCGGGAAGAACTCGGGCCGGTTCTCCATGAGGACCGCGATGTGGTCGCCCGGACGCAGGCCGCGGGCGCGGAACAGCTGGGCGATCTGGTTGGACTGCCGTTCCAGCTCCGCGTAGGACAGCCGGGCGCCGGATCCGGCCATGATGACGGCCGGCTTGTCGCCGTACTCGCGGGCGAGTCGGGTCAGGTGCATGAGGCCTGCTTAAGCTGCTCGATCAGCCGGTGCTTCATCATCTTGCCCGCCACCGAGCGGGGCAGCGAGCCGACGACGATGACCGACTTGGGGCATTTGTAGTGCGCGAGACGCGCCCGGGTCCAGTCGATGATGTCGCGCTCGAGCACAACGCCGCCGGTGTACCCTTCGCGCAGCGTGACGACCGCCTGCACCGACTCGCCGTACTCGTCGTCGGGCACGCCGATGACCGCGACGTCGTCGACCGCCGGGTGCTCGATCAGCAGGTCCTCGATCTCCCGCGGGTAGATGTTGACGCCGCCGGAGATGATTGTGTGGTCGGAGCGGCCGGTGATGAATAGGTACCCGCCGGAGTCGAGGTGGCCGATGTCGCCCATCTTGGCCCAGCCCTTGTCGTTGTACATCGCGGCGGACTTGTCCGGGTCACCGTGGTAGGCGAACTTGTTGGCCGGGCGGGTGAACCAGATGATGCCGTCCTCGCCCGGTGGCAGCTCCCGCCCGGCGTCGTCGGTGATGGCCACCGAGCCGGGGGCGACCCGGCCGACCGAGCCGGGGTGCTCCAGCCATTCCTCGCTGCGGATGGAGACGTGGCCCGCCGCCTCGGTGGCGGAGTAGTACTCGCTGATGACCGGGCCGAACCACTCGATCATCCGCCGCTTGACCTCGACCGGGCAGGGCGCGGCGCTGTGCGCGATCGCGCGCAGGCTGCTGACGTCGTACCGGCGGCGCACCTCCTCGGGCAGCCGCAGCAGCCGGATGAACATCGTCGGGACGAACTGGGCGTAGGTCACCCGGTACCGCTCGATCGCCTGGAGCGTCTGCTCGGCGTCGAACCTCGGCGGCAGCACCACGGTGCCGCCGTTCCTGTGCGTCGACATGGCCGACACCAGCGGCGCGGCGTGGTAGAGCGGGCCCACGTTCAGCGTCACGGTGTCCGGGTCGAGCCCGTAGCGGTTCACCCAGAGGATGTCGCCCTCGACGTCGCCGAACCGCCGGGCGATGTCGATCTTGGCGTGCACGATCCCCTTCGGGCGGCCGGTGGTCCCCGATGAGTAGAGCATCGCCTGGCCCTCGAGCTCGGGGCCGAGCGGAGTGGTTCCTGCCGCACCGACCGTCGCCGCGTAGTCCTCCCAGCCCGCGGGGACCGCGTCCGCGTCCGCGCCAACGAGCAGCCGCAGGCCGAGCCCGGGGAGGCCGGCGGCCGCCTGGCCGGCCACGCCTGCCAGGTCGGCCGAGACGATCAGCGCCTTCGACTCCGAGTTCTCCAGCATGTAGCGCACCTCACCCGGGGTGAGGTGCCAGTTGATGGCGGTGTAGTAGTAGCCGGCCCGCCGGGCCGCCCACACCACCTCGAAGTACTCGGGCACGTTGGTCATGAAGATCGCCACGTGGTGGCCGGGCTCAAGCCCGCGGGACCGAAGCACGTTCGCCAGCCGCCTGGACTGGTCGACCATGGTCCGGTACGAGATCCGCTGGCCGGTGGCCGGCACGATCACCGCGGCGGTATCCGGTGCCTGGTCGGCATGGTCGTCGGGGCGTAGCATACGAGTAGCTTATAAAGATTAGTAATCTGATTCAACGGTGACGATGCCGGATCCGTGCACGGCTCGGGGTCCCGGCGGGCGGTGCCAGAGTCAGCCGCACCCGTTCTGGATGCTAGAGAATGAAATCCTCGATCAGCCGGGCCAGCGCCAGCGGCTGGTCGCTCTGGATGGCGTGCCCGGCGCCGGGCACCACCTCGACCCGGGCGGCCGGGAGCCGCCGGCGGAACTCGGCCACGTCCTCCTCACCGGTGAACGGCGAGTCGGCACCGAGCACCAGCAGGACGGGGACGGTGATGGCGGAGACGTCCGCCCACAGCCCGGTGTGGTCGCCAACCGACGCCGGGCGGTCACCGAACAGGTCGTACCGCCAGGTCCAGCGGCCGTCGGGGAGCCGCACGGCGTTGTGCCGCACGCCGCGCTCAACCGCCGACCTGGGGCGGCCGGGACTCGCGGCGACCGCCGCGGCGGCCATCGCCTCAAACGACTCGTAGACAGGCGGCCCGCTGACCAGGGCGACCGCGCCGCGCTTGGCTTGCGGCATGGCGCGTGAGCGGACGCCGCTGTTGGGGGTGACGTCGACAATCACCGCGCGGTGGACCAGGCCGGGACGGGTGGCCGCGAGCCGGATGAGGGTGGACCCGCCAAGCGACATGCCGACCACCGCGCGGGCGGCGGGCGCGGCCCGCTCCATGACGGCGGCGACCGCCTCGGCGTTGCGCCAGGGGCCGTAGTCGCGGTCCGGCAGGCGGCCGGAGTGCCCGTGGCCGGGCAAGTCGACCGCGAGCAGCGGGCGGCCGAGCGCGAGCGCGAGGGTGTCCCAGGTGTGCGCGTTCTGCCCGCCGCCGTGCAGCAGCACGAGCTCCGGCTCGGCATCGCCCCAGGCGAGGGCGGATATCGCCTGCCCGCCGGCCAGCGTGAAGTGCCTCCTGGTGACCGGCGGGATGGCGCTCAGCGCAAGGCCCGCCTCGGCGGCGTTGTCACCGAGCATCCCGAACTCGTCGTAATCGTCAGCTTCACCGCTCATGCTGTCCAGCCTGTCAGATGGCCGCGGATTCCACGGCGTCAGCTCATTCGCAGGGAGAGCCGGATCGCGTCGCGGCCCGGAAGCTGGCGCGACAGCATGCGCAGCGCGTCGCCGAAGCCGTCGACGGTGACGACCTCGCCAAGGAGGTCGGCGGTGGGGACCATGCCCTGCCTGATCAGCTCGACCGAGGTCTTGACGTGATCGCCGGGGAAACCCGCGTGCAGGTGCAGCTGGCGCATCGGGATCAGGTCGCTGATGAAGCCCTCGACCGGCTTACGGTCCTTCAGACCGCCGATGACGACGGTGCCGCCGCGCCTGGCCATCTGCATGCCCTGGGTGACGGTGGCGGTGGAGCCGGACGCGGCGTCGATCACCACGTGGACGCCGTCGCCGGTGAGCTCGCGGATACGCTCGACAGGATCGGCGGCGCCGATGTCGATCGCCTCCTCCACCCCCAGCTTGCGGGCCGCGTCGAGCCGCATGGCGTCGGCCGGGGTGCCGGTGATGAAGACGCGCTCCGCGCCGGCCGCCCGGGCGGCGACGATCGAGGCGAGGCCCAGGTGCCCGGGGCCGAGGATGGCCACCGAGTCGCCCGGCTTGACCGCGGTCGCCCAGCGGACGGCGATGGCGAGCGGTTCCCAGACGGTGAGCTCGGCGGCGGGGATGTCGTCGGGTAGCGGTTCAACCAGGGTCTCCGGCAGCAGCTCCATGTAGTCGGCGAATCCGCCGAACAGCCCGGACCGCTCGTCGATGGCGTAGTCGTGGCCGTAGACGCGGATGCCGCCTGGCAGCGGCACCGACTCGCGGACGGCGACCCGCTGTCCTTCGACGACGCCCCAGCGGGCGGCGGTCCCCTCGCCCAGGGCGTGGATGCGCCCGACGATCTCGTGCCCGGCGATCGACGGGTACGCTCCGCCCCACGGGGTGTGCACGATGCCGTGCATGTGGTCGACGTCGCTGTGGCACATGCCGACGGCTTCCACCCGCAGTACCGCGCCGCCAGGCTCCGGGTCGGGCACCGGCAGTTCGCGCAGTTCCCAGGTTCCGTCACCGGGCATGACGAGTGCCCTGCTCATCTGGGCCATCGGGCTCCTCCTTATCGCTTCACCGCTACAGTCCGGCGTTGGCCAGCATCGCCGCGGCGGCGGAGACGCCGCGGCGGATGACCGGCCCGTACCCCTCGCTGTCGCCGGGCGGGCCGACCAGCTCGAGCTCGAGCGGGCCGGCGTAGCCGGTGTCCTTGATGTCGGCCAGGATGCGCGCGACCGGCAGGTCGCCCTCGCCGAACGGCACCCGGCCGCCCGACGGCGGGTCGTCCGGGCTGAGCACGGCGCCAATCGAGACGTCGGTCAGCTGCACGAGGCCGATGTGCGGGGCCGCGCGCAGCAGGGTCGCCCGCAGGTCGCGCTCCATCCAGAAGTTGCCGATGTCGGCCACGATTTCCAGCCCGGTCCGCTCGGCCACGTCAACCGCGTCGGCCAGGTTGTTCACGAACGACACCTCGGTCCGCTTGGACGGCTCGAACGCCAGCCGCAGGCCGCGGTCGCGCGCGTACGCCACGCTCGGCGCGGCCGCCTCCGCGAGCCGTTCGAGCAGTTCCTCCCAGAGGTCGCCGGTGGGGCGGCCCGGGGTCAGGTATACGGACCAGCCGTCGTACTTGGCAACCGCGTCGATCCACCGGCGGTGCGCCTCGTGCGTCGCCGCCCAGCTGGCGCGGGCGCCCAGGTCGAACCGGGGGACGATCACGGTGGAGACCCGGATGCCCGCCTCGGCCAGAGCGGCGGTGCCGGCCTCGATCCCGTCGCCAAGCTTGGCCCCGATCAGGCCGGCCCAGCCGAGGCCGAGATCCCGCCACAGGGCAAGATCCTCCTCGAAGGACCAGCGGACGGAGCTCATCGCGCTGACGGAGATGCGCGGGTGGGCTGGCATCAGGCGGGCACGCTGCCGGTATGGAGGCGGGCAAGGTGCAGCCCCTCCTCCTCGGTCGGCGCCTCGACCAGCCATTCACCGCACGAGCACCAGCACTTGTAGTGGTCGCCCTCGGGGACGATCGCCTGCCCGTCATGCTCGCCGCCGGTGATGCCGATGCTGGCCAGAAACTCCGACGGCTTCTCGTCGAGCGGGCTTTCCCCGTCGAAATCACTCACGCGCGCTCCTTGACGGCAGGGCCGGGGACAGGCGAGCCTGCCACCCGGAACACGGGCAGTAGCCAGCCGTCGGAGACCGGGTGGAAGTCGACCGTCAGCGCGGTGCCGATCGAGACGTCGGCCGGGTCCACGTCGATGACGTTGGTGACCAGCCGGGCGCCTGGTGCGTCGGGCAGGTCGACGACCGCCGGGACCAGGGTGATGTCCGGCAGCCCGGGAAACCCGTGCACCACCGTGAACGTGTATACGGTGCCCCGGCCGGACAGCTCTGTCCAGTCCACGGCGGTCGACTGGCAGTGCGGGCAGAACGGCGACGGCGGCAGCCGGAACCGGCCGCAGTCCGCGCACCTGGGGGCGACCAGGCGGCGTTCCCGCGCGGCCAGCCAGAACGGCTCGGTGCTCGGGTCGGTGGCGATCTTGACCGCGCCGGCCGGCAGGGCGGTCGCCAGCGTGGGTGTGCTCATCGGTCACGTCCCAGGATCAGCCCGCTGTTCGGGATCGCGGAGGGGCCGCCGGTAACCAGCGCGAGCTCGGCCCCGGCGACCTGGTTGACGGCGGTGCCGCGCAGTTGCTCGACGCCTTCCAGGATGTGGGTGGCGCCGATGACGTAGGCCTCGGAGAGCTGGCCGCCGTGCGTGTTCACCGGGATGCCGCCAGGCTTGCGCTCCGGCGTGTACCTGATCGCGCCGCTGAGCACGAACGGGCCGCCCTCGCCCTTCTTGCAGAAGCCGTAGTCCTCGAGCTGCATGAGCACCATCGGCGAGAAGTGGTCGTAGATTAGCGCCACGTCGATGTCCTGGGCGGTGATCCCGGCCCGGGCGTACAGCCGGTCGGCGATGGGCTTGTTCCCGGACGAGGCGAAGGTCTCGTCGTCTGGCATGCCGAACCAGGAGAACGCGCGTCCCCACTCGCGGGTGCCGCCGTGCGCGGCCGCGACCACGGGCACCGGCGGCTGCCGCAGGTCACGGGCGCGCTCGATGGAGGTGGTGACGATGGCGACCGCGCCCTCGCTCTCCAGGCAGAAGTCGTACAGGCAGAGCGGGTCGGCGATCATCCGCGCGGCGAAGTACTGCTCGCGGGTGAGCGGCTCGCGGTAGCGTGCCTTCGGCCGGCTGAGCGCGTTCTGCCTGGTGGAGATGGCGATCTCGGCGAACGCGTCGCGCGTCGTCCCGTACTGGTACATGTGCCGCCGGGTCAGCAGCGACATCAGGTGGCCGGGCCCGGCCAGGCCGGACGGCTGCACGAAGGAGCTGACCGGGGTGACCGCCTTAGTCGCAACCACTGTGCCCAGCCGGGTCCGCTGCTGCAGCGCCATCACGGTCACCACGACCGAGGCGTCGCCCGCCACGATCGCGGCCCTGGCGAGTCCGATCGCGCCCGCCGAGCCACCGCCTCCCCCGGTCAGCGCGGCCGAGAACTTCAGCTCGCGGATCCCGAGGGTCTCGACCAGCTCGCCAGCTTCCATCTGCTCGCCGTAGCCCGCCCGGGCGAGCGAGTAGAACGCCAGGCCGTCGACGTCGGTGACCGAGACGCCAGCGTCCGCGCAGGCGGCAAGGATGGCCTCGCCCGCGAGGTGGGTGATGCTCTTGTCCGCGGTCTCGCCGCGCTTGTAGTAAGGCGTCGCCCCGATGCCGGCGATGGCGACGTCGCGCACGCCGGTGTCTCGCGCCACCGGTTAGACCTCGTCCGCGGGAGCGGGCGGCACGTGCGGGAACAGTTCGGCGAAGGCACCCTGGGTGATCCGCAGCCGGGTCTCGACGGGCACGCCGTCGAACAGCTCCTTCAGGGTGTCCTGGGTGTGGCCGTAGGTGCCCTCCATGTGCGGGTAGTCCGACCCGAACATGACGTTCCGGTAGCCCATCGCCGTGTAGGCCGCCACCGCGCTCTCGTCGTGCTGGAAGGACGCGTAGACCTGCGTCATCAGGATGTCCTTGGGGTCGCGGGTCAGCTTCGGCCTGACCGCCATGTGATGCTGCCGGTAGCCCTCCCGCATCCGGTCACCGAGGAACGGGATCCAGCTGGCCCCGCCCTCGGAGATCAGCACCTTCAGGTCCGGGTGCCGGTCCAGCGCACCCGACGCCACCAGCTTCATGGCGAACCGCTGACCCGAGAAAGTCGTCTCGGTGTAGTTCATGACCGCGCCGCCCGGGCCCCGGTAGGCGACGCCGACCTTGCCTGACGTCAGGTCGACTGGGTCGGTGCCAATATGGATGGCGAGCACCATGCCCGCCTGCTCGGCCGCCCGCCAGAGCGGCTCCCAGTCGGCCATGTGCCAGTCGGGGGCGCTCGGGTGCGGCCGGGTCGGCAGGAACACCGACCTGAAGCCCTGCCCGGCCGCCCACTCGAGTTCCGTGACGGCGTCCTCGACCACGAGGGTGGAGACCTGGGCGGTGACGACGTAGCGGTCGGATACCGACGCGACTTCCTCGAGCGCCCACTCGTTGCTTGCGCGCATGCACGCCTTCAGCAGCTCCGGCGTGCGGAAGGTGGACGACCACATGCCGAGCGAGGGGAAGATCACCTCGCCCCAGACCCCCTCGTGGTCGAGGTCGCCGAGCCGCAGCCGGGCATCCCTGATGCCCTCGGCCTTGCGGGTGTTCTCAAGGAACTGCACCGCGGCGGAGGTGGGCAGCTTGCGGCGGAACGTCTGCCCGTCCACCCGCACGGTCTCGTACTCGCCGTCGGGGTCCTTGTCCGCCTTCGGCGTGAGGTCGGCCAGCCGCCTGGGCAGCCGAGACTCCCACAGGTCAGCGGGCTCAAGGAAGTGGGAGTCGCCCGAGTTGGTCCAGATCTTCGGCATGATCCGAGCATTTCACTAACTGATTCAACTGTCTAGAGTTTCTAAGAGCAACTCATTATCTTTTCCATGAGACGGCATGGCCCGCTGATACGATGAACCATGACTGCGCAAGCGCAGAACGCGCGGAGCCGACGCCCCCATGCCACCGGCGAAGCGACCCGTGAGCTGCTCATGGTGGCCGCGGAACGCCTGTTCGCGATGAACGGCGTCGAGGGCGTCACACTGCGCGAGATCCAGACGGCCGCCGGGCAGGCGAACGCCTCCGTGATCACCTACCACTTCGGGTCGCAGGCCGGCCTGGTGCGCGCGCTGCTCGAGTTCCGCTACCGCAAGATCAACGCACGCCGGGCGGAGCTGCTGCGGGAGGCGCAGGAACGCGGGGTCCTCGGTGACCCACGCGAGGCGGTGTGGATCATCGTGCGCCCGCTGATCGAGAGCATCGACGCGGGCGAGATGTTCGTGCCGTTCCTGGCGCGAGTCAGCGCCAATACCCGCACGTTCGCGGAGTACCTGCCGCCGCAGACGCTCGACAGCACCGCCGGCGTGCTGCGGGACGCCGTGCCCGGCCTGCTTTCCGGCTTGCCAGAGCGGGCCAGGGCCGGCCGCGAGGTGCAGCTTTACAACAGCGTGCTCAACCTGCTGGCCGAGCTCGCGCGCGGCCATCAGCGGATCAGCCAGGCCCAGCTCAGCAATTACGTCGACGGCTGGGTGGGGATGCTCACCGCGCCGATGTCACCCGCCACCGCCGAGCTGATGACGCCGGAGTAGCGGGCGTCGCTACGCGCTTGAGCCGCGCCGTTCCCAGCCGTCGATCCCGCTCGACGCCATCGCGTCGTCCAGCTCAGCCGAGCTGTAGGTGAAGAAATCAACCGGGGTGAACTCGATCACCACCCGGGCCGGGGTGTCGAACAGCTCCATCAGCTGTGCGCGGGACTCCGGGTCGGGCCCGAGGCCGGTGCGGTCGAAGAACAAGGGCAGCAGCCAGCGCACGAGCTCACGGTCGCCATGATGGACGGTGGCGCGGGTCTTGGCGGTGACCATGGCCCCGTTCATCTCGGTGCCCTTGCTCGTGACCACGATGCAGCTCTCCGGGCGGGCGGTGAGCGCCTTTACGCGCGCGCGCCTGGTCGTGGTGTGCACCCAGAACTTGCCGTCCGACCATACGAACGAATGCGGCATGCCGACCGGCCAGCCGCTGGAGTTCGTCCAGCAGACGACGCACTCGTTAGTCAGGGCGAAGAGCCGCTCCCGCCCGGCGGCCGAGAGCTTGAAGGTAGAGACATCGTCGAGGTCGCGCAGAGGCTGGTCCATGGCCGGAAGGTAACCCCGCCAGCAGGTCCGTGCTACCTGCCGGTCCCGGCCAACGGGACTAGATCCCTGGCGGCCTCAGCCTGCGTCCGCGTGACCGCCGATGGGCCGGCCGGCCGCGCCCGGCATGTGCGCCAGCAGGCCGCCGTTGACGTCGATGGTCGCGGCCTGCACGTACCTGGCATCATCCGAGGCGAGGAACGCTACCACCGGGGCGATGTCCTGCGGCCTCGCCAGCTCGGTCATGCAGACGTCTTCCAGCGCCGCCGCGAACAGCCCGCGCTGCGCGTCGGTGAAGTTCTCGTCCGCTCCGGTCCAGCCCGTCTCGATCGTCCAGCCGGGCACGATCGTGTTGCAGCGGATACCCCGTTTGCCGTACTGGGTGGCGATGTACTTGGTCAGCACGACCACGCCGGCCTTGGCCGCTCCGTACGCGGCGGCGGTCGCGCTGCCGGCCAGGCCGTTGCCGGAGGACACGTTGATGATCGACCCGGTACCGTTGCGCAGCATGTGCGGCAGTACCGCCCGGGCGCAAAGGAACTGGCTTGTCAGGCAGGTTCTGATCGTCCAGTCCCACGCGTCGAGGCTGGTGCCGATCAGGTCGGTCGCGGCGCCCGGGTGGACCGCGTAGGCGTTGTTGTACAGCGCGTGGACCGCACCGAAGCGGCCGACCGCCGCCTCCACCAGCTGGTGCACGTCGTCTTCGGCGGTCAGGTCGGCAACCTGAGCCAGCGCCGTGCCGCCCGACGACTCGATCTCGGCGGCAACGGCATGGACGCCGTCAGCGTTCAGGTCGGCCGCGACCACCGCCGCGCCGCGCGCCGCGCACAGCAGCGCCGCCGCGCGTCCCATGCCGGACGCCGCGCCGGTGATGATCACCACCTTGCCGTCCAGCGGGCTGACCGGGTAGCCCATCGTCATTGGCAGCCTCCGTCGGCGATCGTCACCGTGTAACGGCCGAACTCCGGCCCGCGGTCAGCCCGCGGGCCGGAGTTCCGTCAGTCAGGATTCGTCAGCTCGCCGTCTTGCTGGGCTGCCGGTCGACCGCCAGCTTCTTGCTCGCGTCGAACCCGGCCACCTTGGCCAGGGTGCCGCCGAGGATCGCGGCGCGGTCCTCGTCGGACACGGTGCTGTCAAAGTGCTCGGCGATGACCTCTTCGGTGCCGTTGAAGGTGCCCTCGGCGTGCGGGTAGTCGTTGCCCCAGACCACCGTGGACACCCCGGTGATGTGCCGGGCCTGGACCGCCACCGGGTCGTCGGCGAACTGGATGTGGAACTGCCGCCGCACGTACTCGGTCGGCTTGAGCGGGTACGGCCACTTCTCGTTGATGTTGAACAGGCGGCCCATGGCGGGCTGCTCGTAGGGCGACTTGCCCTCCTCCCAGAAGCCGAGCCACCAGTTCGGGTCCTGGCCGGTGCCCCGGCGCCACGACTTGTCCATGAACGCCATGTACGACACCAGCCAGCTGGCGCCGAACTCGACCAGGGTGAACTGCAGGCCCGGGTGCCGCTCGGGAACCCCGCCGCCGATCAGGTCGGCCATGATCTTCGACGGGCTGGCGGCCGCGGTGTTCCCGCCGCCCATGGTGCGGCCGGCCACCATGTCATCGGTCAGCTGGCCCTTGCCCATGTTCATCGCGGTCATCATGCCCTTGACCGTGCTTCCGGTCTTGGACGCGTCTTCCTTGACCATGACACCGCCAGTGGCCACGTGGAAGAAGATCGGCAGGCCGTGCGCCTCGGCGCAGTTCCAGACCGGCTCGTACCTGCGCGACCAGTACGGCTCCGGCGGGATTTCCGGGATCATGATCGCCTGCAGGCCGAGCTTGACCGACCGCTCGATCTCGGCCACCGCGTCCGCGATGTTGGTCAGCGGAATGGCCGCGACGGGGCGCATCCGGTCCTTGTACTGCAGGTAGGTCTCGGCGACCCAGCTGTTCCATGCCCGCGCGTGGGCGATGGAGAGCTCGTGGTCGTCGGTGAACAGCACGAACAGCGCCAGGTTGGGGAAGTACACGGCGGCGTCGACGCCTTCCATGTCCATGTCGGCGATGATGTCATCAGGAATCCAGCCCGGCGTCGTGCCGTCATGGCCCTCGAACTGGCGGTACTTCGACACCGTCCAGCCGTCAAAGCCAATCGTGTGCAGCTTCCTGAACTCGGTGTGCCCGCCAGGGACGATCGGCTCCTCGAGGGTGAACTCCTCCTCCCACAGCGCGCGGTCGCGCATGTTGGCGGGGAGCCGGCTCTTGAACAGGTCGGGCGGCTCGATGATGTGGCAGTCGCCTGAAACGAGGAACTCTTTGTACGCGGCCATCGGCAGGCCTCTCCCTTGAGCAGTTACCTGGACACCAGATAGTCGGGCTTCCATGTATTAACATAGAGGCGGATGCGGGCGGCGGTCAACCCGTGTTGCCGGGGCCGCAGGGATCGAACTCGATGTGCAATTCCTCCATCGCCCGCAGCATCCAGGTCGGCTCGTAGCTGAATCGGCGGTCGGCGGCCGGGCCGTGATGGGTCTCCGACAGGCGGATGTTGCGGGTGCGCCGCAGCAGGCGCTCGATGGTGATCCGGCCTTCGGCGCGGGCGAGCGGGCTGCCGGGACACGTGTGGATGCCGCGGCCGAAGGCGAGGTGCTGCCGCGCGTTGGGACGATCGGCCTGGAACTCGTCGGGTGACGGGAACTTGCGCGGGTCGTGATTGGCCGCGCCAAGAAGCACCGCCACGGTGGATCCGGCTGGGATGCTGACGCCGGCGACCGTGCTGGTGTGCCGGGCGAGCCGGCAGTCGGTCTTGGTCGGCGATTCGATCCGCAGCGTCTCCTCGATCAGGTTGGGTATGCGCTGCGGATGCTCGCGCAGCTCGTCCTGCAGTGACTGATCCTCGGCGAGGTGGCGGACCGCCTGGGCGAGCATGCGGGCCGAGGTCTCCTGGCCCGCGGCGAACAGGAACGTGGCCGTGCGCACCACGGCGGCCACCTCGGGCGTGGAGCCGTCCGGGTACTTGGCCAGCGCGAGTCCGGACATGACGTCGTCGCGCGGATTGCGCCGCCGGTCCTCGATGTAAGCGGTGAACGTGCCCGCCAGCCAGCGGAGCGAGTCACCCTGGGTCGGCCGGTCCGGCTGCCGCAGGTTACCGGCACCGTCGCTCAGCCCGAAGCCGGCTCGTATCTGGCCGAAGTCCTCCTCCGGCACGCCGAGCAGTTCGGCGATGACCAGGGTGGCCAGCGGGGAGGCGTACTCGTGGATGAACTCGCAGCGGCCCGCGCCGATGACGGACTCGAGCTGCTGGTCGGCCAGGACGCCGATGAACTCCTCGTTCTCGCGGAGTCTGCCCGGCGTCAGCAGCCGCATCAGCAGCGCGCGCTCCCGGGTGTGGGCCGGCTGGTCCATGGTCACCATGTGGTCGTTCTGCGGCAGCCGGTGCCGGTGCCGCTCGATGAGCTCGCTCACGTCGTCGCCGGAAAACGGCTCAGGGAAATCAGCGAACGGGCCCACCACCGTGACGCAGGCTGAGAAGTCATCGTGCCGGCGGAGGATCTCGGAGGCTTCCTCGTATCCGGTCACGGCGACGACGTCGTGATGCGGGGTCGGCTGCACCGGGCACTGCGATCTCAGCTCGGCCAGGTATGGGTACGGGTCTTGCGCCAGCGATTCGTCGGCGAACCAGTTGCGCGGCTCATCACCCGTCATTTGGGCTACCGCCTGTTCAGCGAGCCGGCGTCGACCGGCAGCACCGTGCCCGACACGTACCGTCCCTCGTCGGACACGAGCCAGGCGATCGCGTTGGAGATGTCGATCGGCTCGACCATCTCGACCGGCAGCGAGTTCGACATCGCCCGCGCCAGCGCCGGATTGACCTCGAAGAGTCGCTCGAGGGAAACGTTGGCCGCCATCGGCGTGCGGACGGCGGTCGGCGCGATGCAGTTGACCCGGATGTTGTGCGGGCCCAGGTAGTTGGCCCAGCTGCGCATCAGCCCGACGACGCCCGTCTTCGCCGCCGTATAGCCGAGCAGCCCGGTCTCGTTGGTGCCGACGCCGAGCAGGCCGGCGGTCGAACTGGTGAGCACGATCGAACCGCCCCGGCCGGCCTCGATCATGGCCGGAATCGCGATGCGGCCCGTATTCCAGACGCCGGTCAGGTTGACCGCGATTACGTCGTGCCAGTCCTGGTCGCTCGAGTTCGGGCCGCCGACGCCGATGCCGGCGTTGGCCAGCACGATCCGCGGGACCCCGAGCTCGGCGATGCCGTCCTCCAGGGCGCTGCGCAGGCCCTCGACGTCACGCACGTCGGCCTGGCGGGCGACGATCCGCCGCCCGGTGGCCTCGACCTCTTTCACGGTCTGCGCGAGGTCGTCTGGGGTGGACATCGCGTAGGACACCGAGGAGATCTGCGCGCAGATGTCGACGGCGATGATGTCGGCGCCCTCCTGCGCGAGCCGAACCGCATGACTTCGACCCTGGCCCCGCGCCGCGCCGGTGATGAACGCGACCTGACCCTCAAGCTTGCCCACGTGCCCACCTCACTCAAGCCAATCACGCGTGAACGTAGTCAGGCGCCTGGCCCGGGTCAACGGGCACGTGCCGGCCAACGGAACGCTAGCTGTCAGGCCGGTCGGCCCTTCATGGGAAAGTCCCGCCCGGCGTAGCCGGGCGGGACTGGTGGTCAGGGTCAGTGGGCAGACTGGAATTCGTGGATGGGCACCCGGGCGAAGATGGCGTCGGTGAACGGGGCCGCGCTGTCGCGACCGTCCGACCAGACCACGTAGACGTTCCCGTTGGCCAGGTCGATCGACCGTCGCGGTGAAAACGAGATTGTTCGGATCGCGGGGGTTGACGGCGATGGTGGGCCGGCCGTTCAGGTCAGTCGGTGAGTTCGTCACGTTGACTTCGAGTGCTTGGTTACCGCCGCCTTGCCCGCTGGCTTGGGACGGTGCGGCGATTGCGACGGAAGACCCGCCGAGCAGGGCCAGCACCGCCACGACGGACAGCACGAACGTGCGCCGCCGGCCGATTCTGAATCTTGACTTCTGAGAGAAAATCTCGGGTTTCGGCATGTGATCCCTCATGTTCACTTCGTCGGAAATAGGGCTCGCGTCGCACGCCTGCGTTCCGAGGCTAGAAGTGAGCACCGGGCATTACATGGACCCGGAGGAGACAATCACCGCCGACCGCTGGTACTTGGGTACCAGGTGCGTCCTGATCACGATAGCTGCCTGGCGAGGGCGGGGACGGCGGTCAGCGCCCGGAGCATGTCGTTGAGGTGGGTGCAGCCGAGCGGGCCGCGCAGCCGCTCGAGCACCGCGCCGCGCAGCCCGCTCAGCGGCAGCCCGGCCAGGGCGGTGACGTTGACGACGGCCAGCGGGCACTCGTCGTAGGGCAGCACCCGCGGCACCGGGGTCACCGCGCGCACGGTCCCCGTCTCCAGGTCGGCCTCCGCGGTCAGGGTGTACTCGTGGATCGACACCCGCCCGCCCTCGGGCAGCGTCGAGGAGTCCTGGAAGAACGCGTCGACGTGAATGACCGGGCCGGCCAGCCACACGTCGATGCGGCGGGCGCGCCGCATGGCCACCCCATCGGGGTGTGCGTGATGGTGCCACGCGAGGTCGTCGTCCACGGCGTCGATGTCCACCGCGAGCCGGCGGTCCTGGCGCCAGCGCAGGGTTCCGTCCGGCTGCAGCGCGCTTGAGCCCTGCTGGTAGCCGGTGCACACGTCGGTCATCACCCGCTGCGCGACGTCGGCCTTGATCTCCAGGTAGCGGTCCATGTCGTACCAGCGCTGCCAGGCGGCCCCGGAGACCAGGGTCGCTCCTGGCACGTCGTCGAGCAGCTGGTACAGCGGTGTCCCGGCGGCGGTCCCCTCCCCGGTCGCACCAGCTACCCCGGTCGCGGCCAGCCGCCGCCTGAACCCCGACATCGCCGACTCGCCCGCCAGGCCCCGCAGCGCGCCATCGCCGGCCGCCGAGCTGACCTCCTTGATGACCCGGCGCGGGTCGGTTACCATGCGCAGCGAGGCCGCGGCGAGGACCGTCGCCGTGCCGTCGCCGCCGGTGCGCAGGTCACGCGCGCGCCCGTCAAGGACCGTGTCCCCTTCCATGCCGTCGGGCCAGGTGAAGTCCATGGTGACGGTGCGGCGGACGGACCCGGGCCGGCGGGCCGGCGCGGATGCCACCGAGCCGCGCGGCTTCAGGGCTTCAGGAACCGGGATGGCCATGTGTCCTCCTTTACCGCACGACGTCGCGCTTGCGCAGGCCGGCGATCTGTTCGTCGTCGTAGCCGAGCTCGCGCAGCAGCGCGTTCGTGTGCTGCCCGAGGCGGCAGCCCGACTCAGGCTTGGTCGCGGACCGGGAGAAACGGTTGAGCGGTGCCGCCCTGCGGTGCTCATCGAAGATCGGGCTGACCACGTCGGCGGCGTAGCCGGCCTGGTAGAACTCGTCGTCCTGCATCCGCCACTCGGCGTTCACCTGGGCGACGGCGACGCAGCCGACGTCGGCGGCGGTCAGCTGCGCTTCCCATTCGTCCTTGGCCCTCGTCACGAAGATGGCTTCGAGCGCCGCCGTGAGGGCGGCGGCGTTGGCCGCGCGGCCGGCCTCGGTGGCGAAGCGCTCGTCGGAAAGGCTTCCGTAGCCGGCCAGCGCCTCCGCCAGGGCGGGCCAGTCCCGCCCGGCCGGCGCGGCGAGGAACACCCACCCGTCCGCCGCGCGGTACATCCGGTACAGCGGGCCGAGTCCGCGGAACTCGTCGTCCACTCGGCTTAGCGGCTGGCGGCCCTGATAGCCGGTGTTGCGGCTGATCAGCGCCTGGGTGCAGCTGCCGAGCATGGTCGTGGTCAGGTCGGTCAGGGTGATACCCCGCTGCCTGGCGTACAGGCCGAGCAGCAGGCCTGAGGCCACGCCGAGGGCGGCGATGCCGTCGGACTGGACGGCAGGCACGGTGCCGCCCGCCCGCAGGTTGCGCGCGCCGCTCAGCAGCTGCTCGCGGGTTTCCGGGCGCGCGCCGCCGAGCGGTGCGTCGGTCAGCGAGACCCCGGACGCGGCGCCGATCGACGGCGCGTAGGCGGGCTTGCCGCCGTACGGCCCGTCGATGCCGTATCCCGGCGCGTTCAGGTACACCAGGTGCGGGTTGACGGCCTTGAGCGCGGCCTCGTCGATCCCGATGCGGGCCGCCACGCCGGCCCGGTAGCACTGCAGCACCACATCGCAGAGCCTGGCGATCTCGTGGACGATTGCCAGGCCCTCGTGCGTGCGGATGTCGAGCGCGATGCTCTCCTTGCCCTGGAGCACCTTGCCGCCGCCCGCCTCGGGGAAGGCCATCATCCCGCGGATGGCGTCGCCGTCAAGGGGCTCGATCTTGATGACGCGGGCGCCAAGGTCGGCAAGCACGGTCGCGCCGAACGGGGCGGCGAACATGCCGCCGAGTTCGAGCACCGTCACGCCGGCCAGCGGACAGGCGGGGCTGGCGGGCCCGGCACCGCGCTCCACCGTTCCTCCTGCTTCATGTCGTGCGTCCTGCGGCACCGCGGCGCCGGCCAGCCGGCGGATCTCGGCGGCGTCCTCATCCAGCCGGGGTGCGCGGCGGATCTCGGTCAGCGGCCGGCGGCCGGCGTGCACCATGGTGGAGGGCTGGCGCACCGGCCCCAGGTCGGGGTCGTTGACCGTGACCACGCGGCCCTCGTGGACAAGCTGCGGGTGCGCGAGCGCCTCATCCGGCGTGCGGAACTGCTCGGCGAACACGTTGGAGTTGCGGTCGAACACCGCTTCCCACTCCGCGAGCGTCCGCTCCCCCACTTTGGCCAGCATCTTGTCCCACCACTCCTGGCGCAGCTCCGGCGTCGGCAGGTCGGGGAAGCCCGCCCATTTCGGTTCCCGCACCTCGTCCGCCAGGCCCAGTTCCTCAAGGAATGCCCGCGTGAGGTGGGGTGCCGACTGGGCGAACTGCAGCCAGGTGCCGTCCTTGGCGGCCGCGACGAGCAGGGCGTACATCAGCCGGGTCTGCGGCCGGCCCTGGTCGTCGAAGGCGTCGGGCAGCGGCTTGAATGCCTCCGGGTAGCGGCGCAGGATCATCTCGTAGAACCAGTTATAGGTGTCCATGGCCCCCACGCCGGACACCAGGTTGGCCTCCACCACCTGCCCGAGCCCGCTCGACTCGCGCTCGAGCAGCGCGGCGAGGATGCCGTGGACGGCGGTCTGCCCGGCCGCGAACGAGGCGTAAGGCACCGACACGTATGCCGGGTCTGGGCCGGACGTCAGCTGCCGCTTGGAGTGCAGCACGCCCGTCTTGGCCATGATCAGCGCCTCGTAGCCCTTGTAATCAGCCCATGGGCCGCGGCTTCCCCAGCCGGTGATCATCGCCGCCACCAGCCTCGGGTAGTCCGCGGCGAGCCGCTCGGCGGACAGGCCGAGCCGGACAGCGGCGGCGGGGCGCATGGTGGTGACCAGCACGTCGGCCTGACGCAGCAGCCCGTTGAGTACGGCCCGGTCGCCGTCGGCACTGTCATCGTCGCGGTGCAGTTCGAGCGCGATGCTGCGCTTGCCGCGCAGCAGTCCGGGCCAGCCGGGGTCGGACCGCAGCGGGCTGCCCTCCGGCCCTTCGACCAAGATGACGTCGGCGCCCGCGTCCGCGAGAAACTGCGTGGCCTGGGCGCCGGGCAACGTCGTCGACAGGTCGACGACGGTGAGCCCGGCAAGAGGCCCTTCCTGGGCGGTAGTGACGGTCACGAACGGCTCCCCTCAGGCCGGCCGGGTCGCCGCCACGATCCCGCCGTCGACAAGCAGGTCCGTGCCGGTGATGTAGGAGGCGCGGTCAGAGGCGAGAAACTCGATCGCGTCGGCGGTCTCGACCATGGTGCCCTCGCGGGCGATCGGCAGCTGCTGCATCAGGTTCAGCTTCACCTCGCGGCTTGGTCCGTCCAGCTCCTTGGCGCCCATCGGGGTGGCGATCGGCCCCGGCGACATGGAGACGATCCGCGCGCCCTTGGCGCCCCAGGCGCCCGCCCGGCGGCGGCACATCCGGTTTAGTGCCCACTTGGACAGTCGGTAGGCCTGCAACGAGGTCTGCTCCTCCTTGGCGATCACCTCGTCAAGGCGGTCGAAGAACCCCGGTGCGAGGGGGTCGTCGAGTACGGCCACGATGTCCGCGGCCGGGTACTCAAAAAGATGGCCGGCCGACGAGGAGACGAACACCGCCGCGGTGCCCTGGACCGCGAGTTCCAGGCAGGCCCGCTCCATCAGCGCGGTCCCGATGAGGTTCACGCCGAAGATCTGGTGCCAGTCCCCCATCGACGGCGAAAGCCCGGCCACGTGCGCCAGCGTGCGCAACTGACCTCGCTGTGCCACGAATTCGGCCAGCCCGGCCACCGACCCGGCATCGGTCACGTCGAACTGCACCGCCACCGCGTCGATGCCGTCCTCGCGCAGCGCCGCCTCGCGGTCCGCGTTCTTCCCGGCCGACTGGCTCGCCAGCACCACCCGGTGCGACTGGCCGAGCCGCCTGGCAGTCGACATGCCCATCCCGCCGCCGCCGATCACCAGCGCGATCGGCAGTCCGGGGCGCTCGTTAGTTCCTGTCTGCACTGCTGTCCTCGCTAACCGCGAACTCGGCGAGTCCGCTGATGGCCACGCGGCCGTCGTCCTTGCGCAGCTGGACGGCCAGTTCCACCCGGGTTTCCCCATCGCAGTCGAACCGGCGGACCACCTCGGCCGAGGCGGTCAGCCGGTCGCCGCGGTACACGACCGCCGCGAAGCGGGTGCGGAAGCGGCGCACGGTCTCCTCGCCCAGGTGCTCGGTGCAGTAGGCGGCCAGCCAGCCGGCGCCGAGCATGCCCACGCTGATCGCGGCGGGGAACCCGGCCGCCCGCGCGAACTCGTCGTCGTGGTGAATCGGGTTCATGTCTCCGCTCGCGCCCTGGTAGCGGACGATATCGGTCATCGTGACCGGGCCGAAGACGCGTTCCGGCAGCCGGGCGCCGGGGGCGAGCCCGGTCACGAGCCCTCCTCCGCTCCGGCGGGACGCTTTACGTAGGCCGAGGTGTAGTGGCACTCCGCCCGCAGGTCGCCGCGCTCGTCATGGAAGGAGACGGTGAACCGGATCACCACCATGGGCCGGCCGTCGCGGGTCCGCTTCACGGTGATGTCGCTCAGCCGCTCGGCGGTGCGCAGCGTCTCCCCCGCGTGCGGCGGCGTCCCGTGGTACACGTACTCCTGCTCGAGCGACAGCAGGCTGCCAAGGTCGGCCCGCACCCCGGCCTCGGCACAGGCCCTGAGTACCTCGGGTGACCGCACCGTGTCGCCGATGGGCATCCAGAACACCACCGTCGCCAGGAACGTGGGCGGGACAGGCGCCTTCGGATCGTCCAGGTAGGCCGGGCGGGCAGCCCCGGTCGCCGTCGCGTACTCGCGGATCTTCCCCCGCTCGATCGGCATGATCGTCATCGGCACGCCCCTCGGCTGTCGGCATCGGCTAACTTAAGAGTTTGTCATTAATAGTTAGCTGATCTGACCCTATACGAAACACCCCCCGGCGCGCTAGCCGCGCCGGGGGTGTTTCACTGCCTGCCTGGAGGGAGCCAGACGTTACTTCTCCTTGCCAGCCCCCTTGCGGTCGGTGACCGGTTCCGCAAGCCCTTGCTCGTCGACCGCCACCTGCATCCGGGCGATGGTCTCCACCAGCCCGTCACCGATCCGCGGGCCGGGGGTGAAGGTGGCGGGCAGGTGCTTCATGCCCTGGATGATGCCGATCGTCTGGTAGTGCTCGGCGCCCGCGGGGTCGCAGACGTAATCGGGCATCCGGTCGAGTACCGCGATGACCATCCGCTTGAACACCATGCGGGCCACGTTGGACCCGATGCAGCGGTGCAGGCCGAGGCCGAAGCTGTGGTGCCGGTTACCGGTGCGGTCCAGCTCAACCTCATTGGGGTTGGGGAAGACCTCAGGGTCGCGGTTGGACATCGCCCACGACAGCCAGAGCCGCTCGCCCTCCTTGAACTCCTGGCCCGCGATCACGCAGTCCTGGGAGATGGTGCGCCCGTCGCCGGGTGCCGGGGTGAAGAAGCGCAGGAACTCCTCGGTGGCCGGGTTGAGCAGGGTGTCCCGTTCGGCCGACAGCCGGGCCCGCTCGTCCGGGTGCTCGGACAGCCACTCGAGCGAGCGCGCGGTCAGCGCGGTGGTGGTGTCGAACCCGCCCCCCATGAGCAGCGCGATGATCCCGAGCAGCTCGAAGTCCGGCGGCACGGCGCCGTTGATCTCGCCCCGCGCGAGCGCGTCGATCAGGCCGGGCCTTCGGTTGGCCCTGATCTCCGCGAGCTGGGCGAACATGTCATTGCGCATGGCAAGGCGTTCCTCGGCGATCCGCGCCTGGTCGGGCGAGTTCGGCGAGGTGTAGACCGAGGCGTGGATCGGCTCGACGTAGATGTCCCAGTTCTTCAGCGGCATCCCGAGCATCCCCATGGTGAGCACCGCGGGGACGATGTTGGCCAGGTCGTCGACGAAGTCGATCCGGCCGGTCTCGATCTTCTCGTTCAGGCTGGCGCGGACGAGCTCGTCCACCAGTGGCTGCCACCGGGCCACTGCGGCCGGCGACAGGTACGGGTTGAGCAGCTGCCGGTAGTGCCGCTGCTCGGGCGGATCCATCTCCAGGAAGCCGCCGCGGAACCCCACCTCGGGGGTCGGGATCGAGATGCCCTTGTAGCCGCGCCGCTCGCCGGCCGGGTCGTGGTCGTTGGACACGTAATCGGCCGACCGGGCCAGCTCGAAGACCTCCGAGTGTCCGGCCGCGACCCAGTGGCCGCCGTAGGTGTCGCTCCAGGCGACCGGGCACTTGTCCAGCATGTCCGCGGTAACGTCGGCGAACTGCTCCCGGTACTCGGGCGTGTGCCGGTCGAAGTGGTAGCGGTTCTTCTTCCGCTCGGCGTCCTCGCCGACGACGGGTTCGGTGGTCATGGGGGCCTCCTGCCCGGCTAAGGGATGACCGAGATTGCTTGTTCCGGACATGAGCGGATCGCCTCGGCCGCCTTGGACTCCAGGTCGGCCGGGACCTCACCGTCGATGGCGGTGGAGTGGCCGTCCTCGTCGTCCAGGGTGAACAGGGCGGGGGCGATCATGGAGCAGAGCGTGTGCCCCTGGCACCGCTCCGGGTCGACGCGCAGCTTCACGCCGGGTTTCCCTTCTTCTTAGTCCGAACGGGTGCGGCTGACCGTGGCCCCGTCCCGAATTCCGTCAGGCGTGGTAGTCGTACCACTTGAGGTACCCGCCGGCGTCCACCCGCAGCTGCACACCGGTCACGTAGCGGGCCTCGTCCGAGGCGAGGTACAGCACCGCGTTGCTGATGTCCACCGGCTCGACCCACGGGATCGGCATCGCCTGCTGTACGTGGTAGGCCGGCAGCGCGTCCTCCAGGGTCGGGTGCTCCAGGTCGGGCCGGAAGGACCGGAACATGGGCTCGACGCGCATCATGTCGGTGTTCACGTTCGTGGGGTGGACAACGTTGGCGCGGATCTGCCGCGGGGCCAGCTCGCGGGCCAGGTCGTGCATGAAGCTCGACACCATCCGCTTGGCCACCATGTAGGCGATGCCGCCGGAGTCGGTGCCCACCTGCTGCATCGGCAGCGTGTTCATGAAGGCGGCGGTGGAGCCGGTCGCGATGATCGAGGCGCCCGCCTGCAGGTGCGGCAGCGCCGCGTGGACGGCGTTGATGATGCCGAGCCCGTTGGTGTCGAACACATCAGCCCAGGCATGCAGGGGCTGTTCGCTCTTCTGGCCGATGACGCCGGCGTTGGCAACCACGATGTCGAGTTTGCCGAACTCCGCGATCCCGCGGTCGATCGCTTCCACAAGCTGCGCCCGCTCGCGCACGTCGGCCTGCACCGCGACCACCCGGCGGTCCAGGGCCTCGATCAGGCGGGCGGTCTCCTTGAGGTCGTCCGGGCTGGCCAGGTGGTAGGGGAGGCTGTCGACGTCATGGCAGATGTCGACGGCGATGATGTCCGCGCCCTCCTCCGCCAGCCGCACCGCGTGGCTCCGCCCCTGACCGCGGCCGGCCCCGGTAATGAAGGCCACTTTGCCTTGGACGCGTCCCATGGGTATCCCTTCCTGGATGCTTCCTGCCTGAATGCTTCGTTGATGCAAGAAGCTAGCGCACACTCATTACTACAAGGATGAATAGTACTCTGATTATACTTTTACGGAAGCCCCCCGCGCCGGCGCGAGAAGGAGACCTGGATGCACCGCATGCTCATCGACGGGAAGCTGGTCACAGCCGACCGCACCTACCCGTCGGTCAACCCGGCCACCGGGCAGGTACTCGACCACGCGCCTGACGCGTCGGTCGCCGACGCCCAGGCCGCGATCGCCGCCGCACGGCGGGCCTTCGACACCACCAGCTGGGCGACGGACGCCGAGTTCCGCGCCCGGTGCCTGGACCAGCTGCACGCGGCGCTGGTCTCGCAAAAAGAAATGCTACGCGAGCTGACCATCGCCGACGTGGGCGCGCCTCGGGTGCTCACCAACGGCCCGCAGCTCGAGGAAGCCATCGAGATCGTCAGGTACTACGCCGACCTGCTCCCCGGCTACCCGATGACGCAGGAGCTCGGGCTGACCGAGTTCCGCGGCCAGCAGCACCGCCGCTGGGTAGAGAAGGAGCCCGCCGGCGTGGTCGCCGCCATCATCGGCTACAACTACCCGACCCAGCTCGCGCTGGCCAAGCTGTCCCCGGCCCTCGCCGCCGGCTGCACCGTAGTGCTCAAGGGCGCGCCGGACACCCCGCTGATCACGCTCGCGCTCGGCGAGCTGATCGCCGAGCACACCGACATCCCGGCCGGCGTGGTCAACATCCTTACCTCCACGGACGTGGCCGTGGGCGAGGCCCTCACCACCTCACCCGACGTCGACGCCGTCACGTTCACCGGCTCCACCGCGACCGGCCGCCGGATCATGGCGGCGGCAAGCTCGACCGTCAAGCGCGTCTTCCTCGAGCTCGGCGGCAAGTCCGCCCTTGTCGTGCTCGACGGCGCCGACCTCGCCGGGCCGATCGGGACCGCCGCGTTCGCGACCTGCTCGCACGCGGGGCAGGGCTGCGCGATCCCGACCAGGATGCTGGTGCCGCGCGCGCAGCATGACGCGATCGTCGCCCAGGTCGCCGGCGCGATGGGCCATGTCACGTACGGCGACCCGTCCGACGGTAACAACTACATGGGCCCGCTGATCAGCGAGCGGCAGCGGGACAAGGTGGACGGCATGGTGCGGCGCGCCGTCGAGGCCGGCGCGACCCTGGTGACCGGCGGCCAGAAGGTGGACGGCCCAGGGTACTTCTACACCCCGACGGTGCTCACCAATGTGGACCCGGACAGCGAGATCGCGCAGGAAGAAGTGTTCGGGCCGGTGCTGGTGATCATCCCGCACGACGGCGACGACGACGCGGTTCGGATCGCCAACAACTCCATCTACGGCCTGTCCGGCGCGGTGTTCGGCCCGGAGGAGCGCGCCCTCGCGGTCGCGCGGCGGATCAGGACCGGCACCATGGGCGTCAACGGCGGCGCGTGGTTCGGCCACGACGTGCCGTTCGGCGGCTACAAGCAGTCCGGAATCGGCAAGGAGAGCGGCGCCGCCGGGCTCGAGGAGTTCCTCGAGTCCAAGTCGCTGGCCATTCCGGTCTCCTAGCCGGCCTCGCCACCGAGGAGAGCTGATGGAACGCCAGAACGAGGCAGGTCTTTCCGGCAAGGTGGCGATCGTCACCGGCTCAAGCCGCGGCATCGGCAAGCGCACGGCACTCGCGCTTGCCCGCCGCGGCGCGCGGCTGGTGGTCACCGCCCGCACCGTCGAGGAGTCAGGCGGCGAGCTGCCTGGGACCATCGGCCAGACGGTCAAGGAGATCGAGTCCCTCGGCGGCGAGGCGGTGGCGGTCGCCGCCGACCTGTCGGACGAGGGGCATCTGGAGCGGATCGCGCGCACCGCCATCGACCGCTTCGGCGGCGTCGACATCCTCGTCAACAATGCCGCCGTGACCGTCGGCTATAACTGGTCGGCGCCGTTGCTTGAGATGCCACGGGCCGACTGGCTGCACCACTTCGCGGTCAACGTGCACGCACCGTTCACCCTGGCCCAGCTGGTGGTGCCGAGCATGGCAGCGCGCGGCGGCGGGCGGATACTCAACGTCACCACCGGCAGCGCGGAAGCGCACCGTCTCATCGAGGAGCCCTCGCCCGCGTCCAGCGTGCGGTATTACCACGGGGACGAGACCGGGGGCATCCCGGCGCCCGGCGCCAGCATGAACATCCCCGCACTGTGGTCGCCGGCCTACTTCGCGAGCAAGCGGGCACTTGACCGGATGTCCAACGTCCTCGCGCCGCAGCTGGTGGCCAAGAACGTGTTCATCATGGGCGTCATGCCCGGATGGGTGGCCACCGAGAGCGCCGAAGCGAACACCGAACTCGGGGAGCGGCAGGACGCGAAGATGGTGTCGATGGACGTCCCGGCCCGGGTGCTTGCCTACTTCGCGGCCTGCGAGAACCCGCTGGAGTACACCGGCCGGGTCTTCTTCGCCGAGCGCGAGCTAACCGAACTCGGCCTGGAGACCGACGACTGACCGGCGGCCCGGCGGTGCCGCCCGGTCCGGGAAGGCCGGGTGTCAGCGCCGGGCGGCGCCGGCGCCGGCGCCCCGCAGGGTGAGGTTGGCGTTCCAGATCGCGGTCGCGGTGCCCTGAACTGCCTCGGTGACCACGCTCCAGCGCATGCGGCCGGCCGGCCCGGTGACCGAGACGGCCGCTATCGCGTGTCCTGCTGAGCCGCGGATCGGCGCCGCGACGCACTCCAGCTCGGCGTAGGCTTCGCCGCGGTCGAACGCCACCCCGGCGCCGCGGACCCGCTTGAGCTCGGTCCACAGGGCGACCGGCTCGGTGATCGTCTTCGCTGTCTTCCGCGGCATCGGTCCGGCGGTCAGCGCACGCATGGCGTCGTCGTCGTAGGCCGCCATCGCCTTGCCGAGCGCGGTGCAGTAGGCGGGCTTGCGGCCGCCGCGGCGGGTGGGCAGCCGGATCGGGCCGACCACGATCCGCTCCAGGTACACCACCTCGGTCCCGTCGAGTATGGCGAGCTGCGCGGCTAGCCCGGTGCGCGACGCGAGCGCCTGCAGGTGCGGGAACGCGGCCTCGTGCAGCCGGTTCCCGTCCACCGCGAGCGTGCCGAGCTCGAACATCCGCAGGCCGATGCGGTAGCCGCCGCGATCCCGTTCGAGCCAGCCAACGTGGCATAGCTGGTCGACCAGACGGTGCAGTGTCGACTTCGGCAGCCGCGTACGCTTGTTCAGGTCGGCCAGGCTCAGCACGTGCTGGCCGCCGTTGAACGCCTCCATGATGGACGCGCTCCGCCCAAGGACGGTGTGCTCGGGAGGCCGGCGGTCGCCGTCTTCCTCCCCGCGGGCCCGCGGCATCGGGGACACCCGCGGCCCCGCGCCCTCGACCATCGATGTCATCGACACAGCCTACGCCCCTTCATCGGAATCAGGCTGAAATCATATTAATGAGTATTCTATTAATAATCTGCTATCTGGCGCCGCGCTGTCAAGAGCAGCGGGAACGGATGAGTTCCGCTTGGCGGGACCGGCGCTGGACGGACTGCCCACGTCGGCGCACAGTCGTTGGATGCGATCGCTGAGTGATCTCTTCCGCTACTTCGTGCAGCTCGGGTACGTGACCGACGACATCGACGCGGCGGCCGCGTACCTCGAGTCGGCCATGGGCACCGGCCCGTGCGTCAAGAGCTACGCCTCGTCGCTGGGGGGCGGGCGGCCGCCGGCCAGCGCGAGCGACCCCCGGACCGCGTTCGTCGTCGTGGACGGCCGCCCGGCCGACGAGTGGCGGATCGACGTCGCCCTGGTCAACGCGGGCCCCACCAACCTGGAGGTCATCCGCCCGGTGGACGGCGCGGTCGATCTCTACCGGGACGCGGTGCGGCCCGGAGAGCCAGTCACCCTGCACCACGTGGGCTTCGTGGTCGACGACTTCGATGAGGCGTCCGCCGTCGTCGCCGCCAGCGGCCGCACCTGGAAGCAGTTCGGCGACAACGGCACGATCCGGTTCGGCTACCTGGACATGCGGGCTGAGCTCGGCCATTTCGTGGAGGTCATGGAGCTGGGGCAGCCGGCCGAGCGGTGGCTCGCCCAGATCGACGCCGCCTGCGCGATTGCAAATTGCTCGTCAACTAATCCACGATGACGAAAGGCATGGCGACATCGCAGACCTGCTGGTCGGCGGTGGCGAATAGCGGCTCGACATCGGCCCGGTAGACCTCTCTGGGCGCTCCGGCTTGCCTGCGGCCCGGCGCTGCTACCCAGCGCGCCAGCTGGTCATAGACCGACCAGATCGCCGGAATCTCGAAATGCGCCTTGCTTACCGAGATGAAGGCTTCCTGGTGCGCGGGCTCGATCCGCCAGGCCAGCTCGGCCGGATCCTCGGGCGGCTGCCCGACCGGAACGCACACTTCGACCGGACCGTCACTGTCGGCGGTGACGATGCCGTGGAAGATAACGAAACGCTCGGCCGCCATGCCACCGCATCGCGCGGCGTTTGCGCTGAGCCGGGCGGCGGCTTCCCGGGTCCAGGTCAGCTGATCGATGTAGACGTGCCGCTGCTCGGTAAGCACCGTCTGTTCCGCTACGTCCCGTTCGCGGACAGCCAGCTCTGGGGCGGGTATCACCGACGCGGCTACGCTTGGGCTGAGAATGCCCATTAGCTGCCGCTGGGCGGCGAAACGGCTTTCCACCGACGCCCAGTACGTGTCGATGATTTCGGCGCCTTCGGTGCGGGACGCGGACACCACCTTGCCAACCTCCGACAGGGGCATTTCCAGCATGCGCAGCATGACGATCAGGCGCGCAGTATAGAGCTGACTCTCGTGATACCTGCGGTAACCATTTCGCTCATCGACAGCTATGGGCCGCAGCAGCCCCAGGCGCTCATACAACCGGAGCGCCTTTAGCGAGAGCTGGGAGCGCCGGGAGAACTCGCCGATCGTCATCTCCGATGCTGGACGGCCCACATGAGATGTCTACCGCACGGGGAACGCCACGTCGAATACCTCGTCATCTGCTGCGGCGGAGAAAAAGTCGGTCCAGTACGTTTCCCGGGGCGCGGCGGCGACTTCCAGGCCCTGGCCTTCGATCCAGTTCTCGATCCCCACGTAGACGTCACCGATCTTGCCGGACTGCACAGTTTGCTTCTGGACGCGCACATAGGCTTCCCGGTGCGCGGGGATCATCCGCGTAGCCACGCCGTCCGGTGCTGTTCCGCCTGCATGCAGGGGGGTACAGCAGTCGACTGCTGTCTCGCCCTCGTTCGGGTTGCCCTCGTAGATCACGATGAACACCGGCTCGTCGGCCACATGGTTCCGGAGCAGATATGGCTGCTCCACCGTCCCGGCGGCCTCTCCGGCAGCCTTGTGGACCCGTGCCATCGCCTCGGGAAGCCAGCGCTCCAAGGCTTCCTGGTCGACCATCCGCTGCTCGGTGACGACGATCTGCTCTGGCACCTCTCGCGTCCGAACGTCCATGGCACACCCTTTCGTGTTCGCGCCTACCGACGCGCCTAGGATCCAGCCTGCCCTTAGGGCAGGGTCAAGTGTGCTCGGATGAAACGACGTCTTGAGTAAAGCAGGATGCCCGCAACGCCAAGGCCTGCAGCCGTCCCCATATCCAGGCGAAGGGGACGGCTGCACGGGACGTGCCGGGCCGTCAGGGAAGTGACTGCACGGTGATGTTCGGATAAGGCGCGGCGAGCGACGCGAGGTCATCGGGGTCGCCGGTGAGCACGACGCCGCCGCCAGTCTCTACGGCCGCCGCGACCACGTGCGCGTCGGCCAGGTAACGAGAGTCCGCCTTCGCCCCGGTGAGAACGCCGCCCACCAGGCGCGCCAGCGATCGATCGGTGTCACGGACCCGGATCCCCGTCTCGCGTGCCAGGCAGGCGTCCACCGCATGATTGCGGCCGGCGCCTCGGTAAAGCTCCGCGAGGATGACCGCGGGAACGATCACGTCCCTGTGCATGAGCGCGGCGGCTCGCATAGCGGCCCTGACCTCCTCCTGCCGCCTCGACGGCCGGCCGCCCAGCGTGGCCAGGGCCTCGGAATCGAGGATGAGCGCGCGGCTCACAGCAGCTCCGTGTACTTCGCGACGAGCGCTTCGTCAACCGGCCCGTATTCGGCGTCAAGCGAGTCGAGCATGCCCGTCAGCAGGCGGTTTCGCCGCCGCCGCTCGACCTCAGCCCGGATGGCCTCGTTCACCTGCCCGGACAGCGCCTCGTCAGCGGCCTCGAGCTCCGCGACAAGATCCTCGTCAAGCGAGACGGAGACTTTCCGCTTTGCGGTCATACCAGAAGAGTACCACGGTATTACCGAGCCTCTTGTGCCGGCACGGTAGGGCACGCCTTGCCGTTAGCTGGCGGTACGGGTGCGGAGGTAGCCCTGGAACATCTCCGCGACCTTCTCGTCGAAGTACTCGACGCGGACGCCGTGCAGCGCCTCGGGACGAGTGAGGACCACTCGCGGCACCCCGTTGTCCCCGGGTGCGATCAGGTCCACCTCGTTGCCGAAGAGCGCGCAGCGCCCGGCCATGTCCTGGTCGGAGACGCCGATGTGGTGAAAGCCCTCTGGCTGCTCCGGTGACCAGCTGCCGGACCCGGTCATCTCGCACAGCTCCAGGTAGGGCGGGCCCTGGAGCGAATAGCAGAACCTGGTCGTCTCGCCGGTGGCGATCTGCTGGCTGTGCACCGGCTCGAATTCCACCCCGAGCTTGGCGGTGAAATCAGCGCGCGCGGCCTCGACGTCCCTGACCAGGATCCCGATGTGGAAAAACGGCTCGTTCATCATTTATGCACCCATTTTCGCTGAGAGAAAGGTTATGGCGTCATTCCAGGCGGCGTGACCCGCCTCTTCGTTGCGCATTGGGCCCCACGGGCAGGTGAACGAATGGCCCGCGCCTGAATACAGGTTGACCTGAGCGTCGACGTCCCAGTCGCTGATCCGGGCCCGCATGTCCGCGAGCAGGCCGGGAGTCAGCAACTTGTCCTCGTCGCCGTAAATGAACAGGGCCGGGCAGGTTAGTTGCCAGAGCAGGTCGATGGGGTGGACGGGCGTCCGCGGGCTCAGCGCCGCGAACACCGGCTGGCTGGGAAAGTACAGGACGGCTGCCGCCAGGTCGCCGCGCAGGCAGGCGGCCAGCCAGGCCAGCGTTCCGCCGGTGCAGTAGCCCCAGACGGCGACCCGCCGCGGGTCGACGCGCGGCGTCGACCGCAGCGCGTCGACCGCCGCAGCCAGGTCACGGGCCCCGCGGATGAAGTCGAGCCCGCGGATGTAGCCGGTCACCTCGGTGAAGTCGTCGTAACTGTCTTTGCCTGCCGGGCCGTCGCCGCGGTAGTAATCCGGCACCGCGACGGCGTACCCGAGCTCAGTCAGCCGCTGCTTGATGCCGCGGATGAACGTGTTCACCCCGAAGGCCTCAGCGCCGAGCACCACGGCCGGGTGCGGCCCGTCCCCATCGGGCAGGACGATCTCCGCGGCATCCGTCATCGCACGCTCCACAGGGTGTCCGGGGTTCCCTCGCCGGCGGCGCCGGGGGGCGGTCAGGTGATCGCGCCGGCGATCTTCAGCTCGATCAGCCGCTCGTCGCTGAGGCCGAGCTCGCGCAGCACCTCGTCGGTGTGCTCGGCGAACAGCGGGCCGCGGCTCAGCGTGGCCGGGGTCTCGTCGAACTGGACGGGGCTGGCGACCAGTTCGCGGCGGATGCCGTCGGCGTCGTCGAAGCTGCCGATCATGCCGTTCGCCCGCAGCGACACATCGTTGGCGACGCCCCAGGAGTCCTGCACGATGGCCCACTGGCCCTCGATGCCCGCCAAGATCTCCAGCCACTCGTCGAACGTCTTCTCGGCCATGACGCCCGCCACCAGCTCGCCCGCGGCCGGGGCGTTGGCCATCAGCTTCTCCACCGTGTTGAAGCGCTCGTCAGTGATCAGCTCTTCGTGGCCGCTGGCCTTGCAGAACTCCGCCCAGTAGCGGCCGGGCTGCAGCATCGAGAACAGGATCCAGCGGTCGTCCGACGTCCGGTACGGGCCGATCAGGGGGTTCCTTGCCGAGCCGTGCCGCGGCACCGGGGGCCGGGGCGGCACTCCCCCCGCCTGCAGCGCCAGGTTCGCGGTGAACTGGGTGGCCCAGGCGCCCACGCCGAGCAGCGACACGTCGATGACGGAGGTCTCGCCGGTGGTGGCGCGGGCGTACAGCGCGGCGGCGATGCCGCCCGCGATGGTCATCCCGCCGATGTTGTCGCCGTAACCGCCGGCCGGCATTGGGGACAGCCGGTCGGCGCCGGCCGGAGTGGCTCCGGCCCCGCTGCCGCCCCGCGCCCAGAAGGCGGTCATGTCGTAGCCGCCCTTGTCCGCCTCGGGGCCGCGCGCGCCGAAGCCTGAACCGCGTACGTAGATGATGTCGGGGTTGACCTTGCGGACGTCCTCGAGGTTGATGCGCAGCTTGGCCCGCGCTCCGGGCAGGAAGTTGGTGATGAAGACGTCGCTGCGCTTGATCAGCTCGTCGAGCACTGCCCTGGCCTCCGGCACCTCCAGGGCGAGGCCAACGCTGCGCTTGCCGCGGTTGGGCCCCTCGAAGATCGGGGAGAACCTGCTCCCCTTCATGATCGCGTCCACCCCGAGTACGGTGGTCAGGCCGCGCTGCCCGTCGCCACGCTCGGCGTGCTCGACCTTGGTCACCTCGGCACCCCAGTCCGCCAGGATCGCGCCCGCCGCGGGCACGAAGGTGAACTGGGCCACCTCGAGGACGCGCACGCCCCGCATCGGCTGCAGCATCAGTAGTCCTTCCTCATTAGTCCGCGCCGCTAGGGACGCCGCAACAGCAGCGCGCCGCCGGGCGCGCCGCCCCCTGTCGTTACCACCGCGGTGCGGGCGCCCGGGACCTGACGGCCCGCTGCCTCGCCACGCAGTTGCAACATCGCCTCTCTGACGTGCCCGAAACCGTGCAGGCGGCCTGCCGACAGCTGCCCGCCGTGCGGGTTAAGCGGCAGCCGGCCGCCGTCGAGGGCGATGCCGCGGCCCTCGTCGATGAAGTCGCGGGCGCCGCCGGGCTCGCAGAACCCGAGCGCCTCGATCCAGGACACCGCGTTGAACGTGAAGCCGTCGTACAGCATGGCCACGTCCACGTCGTCCGGGCGCAGGCTGGTCCTGGTCCACAGGTGCCTGGCCGGCCCCTTGGTCTGCGGCTCGTGCGACAGCGTGTCCTGGTCCCAGCTCAGCCGTTCCATCATCTGGGTGCCGACCGCCTCGACGAGCACCGGGGGGCGCGGCCGGTCGGCGGCCGTCTCGACCGCGGAGACGACCACCGCCACGGCGCCGTCGACCGGCACGTCGCAGTCGTAGAGCCCGAACGGCGTGGTCACCATCCGGGCGGCGAAGTAGTCGTCGATGGTGATTGGCTCGCGGTAGACCGCTTCCGGGTTGCGGGCGGCGTTGGCGCGCGAGTTGACCGCGATCCAGCCGAGCATTTCGCGGCCGCCGCCGTAACGGTGGAAGTAGTGCGACGCGTGCACCCCGATCCAGTTCGCGGCCGATGCCGCGCCGAACGGCGTGAGGAACTCGGTCATCCCGGTCGCGCGCGACGGCGGCTGCGCCCACTTGCCCGCCCGCACCAGGGCCGCGAACGACGACTCCCAGAGCGTGCGGTAGCACAGCACGTGGCGGCACAGCCCGGAGGCGACCGCGAGCATCGCGGCGACGATGGCGCCGCTCTGCCCTGGCGTGTCGCCCGCGCCGTTGATCCAGGTCGGCTTCAGCTGCAGCGCCTCGGCGAGCGGGCCGATGCCGCCCTCGGAGAAGCCGGGCGACCCCATCCGGCTGGGGTAGGTGGAAAGTCCGTCGATCTCGTCGAGGGTGAGCCCGGCGTCCGCCACCGCGGCCAGGCAGGCGTCGGCGGTGAGGCGCAGCGGGTCGACCATGAGCCTGCGCCCGACAGACGACTGGCCGACCCCGGTAAGCGCAACCCGTTCCTCAAACTTATGGGCGGAAACCATCGGGCGGGGCGCGCCGATGTCACGGACAGCGGGGACGGCGAGCGTCTGTCCCGCCCGGTCCGGGTCGGGCTCGAACAGCGGGATGTAGACGTCGCCCGCCTTCTCGAACAGCACCCGGACGGGCAGGCCGACGCGCACGTCGTCTGCCGGGCAGCCGACGATGTTGGTGGTGAGGCGCGCACCGTCGTCCTCGTCAAGCGCCACCACGGCGATGACGTAGGGCGGCGGGAAGTCCGCCAGCCACTGCTGGTGGTTGACGGTGAACCCGGCGACCACGCCCCGGCCGGAGACCGGGGCCATGGTCATCTGGTCGCCGCGGCAGGACCGGCAGCGGGGCAGCGGTGGGTGGGTGTAGGCGCCGCAGTCCGCGCAGCGCGCGATGCGCAGCACTCCGTCGCTGCCCGCTGTCCAGAACTCGGCGCTGGCCAGGCTGGGCTGGGGAAGAGGTCGCTGGATGACGGTTTCCTCAGAGACGCGGGAAGTTGAGGACTGCACGGGCATTGAGCTCGACGATCTTGTGCGCCTCGTCGTCGGGCACATCCCGCAGCGACTCCGCGATCTGCTTGCGGCTGTTGGGCCAGTTGCTGTCCGAGTGCGGGTAGTCGATCTCGACGCAGATGCGGTCGATGCCGATCTCGCGGCGGTTCTTGATGCCGATCTCGTCCTCGATGTAACAGCCCCAGAAGTGCTTGTTGAACAGGTCGCTCGGCCGGGTGTCGAAGTCGATGGGCTGGTAGTAGCGGTGCCGGGACCAGACCTGGTCCATCCGCTCCCTGATGTAGGGGAACCAGCCGATGCCGCCCTCGGCGAGCATGAACTTGAGCTTCGGGTGCTTCTGCAGCTGTCCGGAGAAGACCAGGTCGGAGGCGGTCCACATCAGGTTGGTGGCGTAGACGACGAAGGAGGTGCACGTCGGGGCGTCGTCGTCGTTCTTAACGTTCCCGTCGGTGCGGGCCGAGACCGATTTGAACTCGCCGCCCCGGTAGTTGGGCGACAGCATCTTGGCGGAGGCCGAGAAGCCGGGGACGAAGCTGCCGGAGCCGAAGTGCAGGCTGACCACGACGCCGGTGTCCTCGAAGACGTCCCACAGCGGGCCCCAGTGGTCACTGTGGAACGACGGCAGGCCGAGCGGCACCGGGCTGTCCGGGAACGACACGACCCGCGCGCCCTTGGCGGCGACCCGCTTCAGCTCGGTCACGCAGCGCTCGATGTCCCAGATCGGCAGCAGCGCCAGCGGCACGTACCGGCCGGGGGCGCTGCCAGACCACTCGTCGATGCTGAAGTCGTTCCATGCCTGCAGGGACGCGAACGCCAGGTCCTTGTCGGTCGCGTTCAGGAACACGCGGCCGCCGAAGCCGGGAAAGGAAGGGAAGCAGCAGGCGGCATGGACGCCGTCCACGTCCATGTCCTTGACTCGCTCGACCGGGTCGTAGCAGCCGGGGATCATGTCGTCGAAGCGCAGCGGCTCAAGGCCATACTGCTCGGGCGTCTTGCCCGCCACCGCGTTGAGACCGATGTAGGGGAAGACCTTGTCCTCGAAGTGCCAGATGTGGCGGCCCTTCTCGTCCTCGACGATGCGCGGCCCTTCCGCGAGGTACTTGGCGGGCAGGCGGTCGGAGAACACGCGGGGATGCTCGATCAGATGGTCATCCACCGAGATGATCTGCATGTGGTCCTGGAGCGGCATCGTCCCATCCTTCGCTTTCGTGCAGTGGGTCTATCATATAACCTATTGTGCTATCTGGTAAAGGGAACTGCGACGCTGGGAGGCCCCGCGTGGGGGATGAGCTCGCTCGTGACGAAGACGACCACGACCTGCTGACTTTCAATGAATCCGCCATCCGGCTGCGCGAGGAGATCGCCGCGACGGAGGCGGCGCTCGGCGAGAGCCCGACGGCGGAGCGGCGGGCCGCCCTCGAGGCACGGCTTGCCGCCCTGGCGGGCGCGCTCGAGCGCAACACCCGGCTGGCGGGCAAGAACCCGGGAGGAACGGGCTTCCTGAACTATACGCCGCCCCCCCGCGCCGCTGCGGAAGGCGAGGGACAGGCATGACGGAGCGGGCACAGCGCCGCGGCCGGGCCATCGCCATGACGGCGACGGAGGTCGACGAGTTCCTGACCGCCGAACGGACCTGCCGGGTGGCGACCTCAGGCAAGGACGGGCGCCCGCACGTGGTGCCGTTGTGGTTCGTCTGGGACAGCGGCGCGCTGTGGCTGAGCTCGGTGGTGCGCAGCCAGCGGTGGACCGACCTGATGCGCGACCCCCGGGTCGCCGTCGTCATCGACGCGGGCGTCGGGTACATGGAGCTGCGCGGGGTTGAGCTGTCCGGTGAGGTAGTCCCGGTCGGTGACATACCGCGCACCGCCACCATCGATCCCGTCCTCGACCAGGTGGAACAGCTGTTCGCCGACAAGTACACCGGCGGGGTCAAGGCACCGGCCGACGGCCGCCACGCCTGGCTCAGGCTGACCCCGGAGAAGCTGGTCAGCTGGGACTTCCGCAAGCTCGCCACCCTGTCCAGGTAACAGAAAGGCCCCGTGCCGTGCTCTCTTACCAGCTCTACATCGACGGTGCGTGGACCGGCAGCGACGGCGATGCCGTGCTGACGGTGCTGAACCCGGCGACCGAGGAGGCCATCGGCACGGTCCCCGAGGGGACGGTGGCCGACATCGACCGCGCGGTCGCGGCCGCCAGGCGGGCCTTCGACGAGGGCCCGTGGCCGTGGCTGGCCCCCCGTGAGCGCGCGGCCATCCTGCTCAGGTTCGCCGAGGAGCTGGAGGCGCGGACGGCGGACCTGGTCGAGCTCAACGTGCACGAGGTGGGCTCGATCCGCTCCTGGGCCGAGTTCCTCCAGGTCGGGCTGCCGATGCAGCACCTGCGGGACATGGCGGAGCGAGTGCTGCCGCAGTACCCGTTCGAGAAGCCGATGGCGCCGACCTACGGCGGCGGCACCTTCGGCTCGTCGCTGGCCCAGGGGGTCGTCCGCCGCGAGCCGTACGGCGTCGCGGCGCTGGTATCGGCCTACAACGCGCCCACCATGCTGAACCTGGTCAAGCTGGCGCCGGCGCTGGCGGCTGGCTGCACGGTGGTGCTCAAGCCCGCCCCCACCACCCCGCTCGAGACGTTCGTGCTCGGCGAGGTGGCCGACGCGGCGGGGCTGCCGCGGGGGGTGCTGAACATTGTGACCGGCGACATCGCGGCCGGGCAGGCGCTGACCAGCCACCCAGGGGTAGACGTGGTCAGCTTCACCGGGTCGGACGCGGTGGGCCGCCTCGTGTACAGCCAGGCCGCCCCCAGCTTGAAGAAGGTGATCCTGGAACTGGGTGGGAAGTCGGCCAGCATCATCTTGCCGGACGCCGACCTCGACCGGGCGGTGCCAAGCGTGGTGGTGAACATGACCGCGCAGGCCGGGCAGGGCTGCTCGCTGCTGACCAGGACTCTGGTGCACGAGTCGCTGTTCGACGAGCTCGTCGGCCGGGTCAAGACGGCGCTTGACGCGGTCAAGGTGGGCGACCCGGCCGATCCGGCGACCACGATGGGACCGCTGATCAGCGCCGCCCAGCGGGCCAAGGTAGAGGGGCTCATCCAGGCCGGGCGGGACGAGGGAGCCCAGATCGCCTACGGCGGCGGGCGGCCGGCCGGGCTTGACCGCGGCTTCTTCGTCGAGCCGACGCTGTTCGTCGACGTCGACAACTCGATGACGATCGCGCAGAAGGAGTTCTTCGGCCCGGTCGGCGTGGTGATCCCGTTCAAGGACGAGCAGGAGGCGGTCCGTCTCGCCAACGACAGCGAGTTCGGGCTGGCGGCCGGCGTGTGGGCGGCTGACCCGGTGCACGCGTACCGGATCGGCACCCGCATCAGGGCCGGGCTGATCTACATCAACGGCGGCGGGGCGGGGTCCAGCCCGCACACCCCGTTCGGCGGCTACAAGAGCAGCGGACTCGGCGTGGAGCGCGGCGAGTACGGGCTCGAAGAGTTCCTGCTGGCCAAGAGCATGATCTGGAGCGCCCGCTGACATGGAGATCGGCGAGGTGTGCGACCGGGCGGAGATCAGGCAGCTGATGGACCGCTACGCGGTCGCCTGCGACACCGGCGACTGGGACGCCTTCCGCCAGCTGTTCACCGCCGACTGCGTGCTCGACTACACCGAGTTCGGCGGCGGCCGCGGCGACCTGGAGAGCACCGTCGCCTGGCTCAGCTCCGGCCTGTCCCGCTACGCGGGCCTGCACCACAACATGACCACCCACCACTGCGAGCTGAACGGGCGGACAGCCCGGGCGGTCACCTACTTCATCGCCTACCACACGACGGTCGACGCCGACGGCGGCGAGGCGATGATGGTGCTCGGCGGCTTCTACAAGGACCAGCTGGTGAAGCAGGCCGACGGCTGGCGGATCAGCGAGCGGGCCGACCTCGCGACCTGGATCGGGACGCCGCTGCCGCCGCGGCTGAGCCCGCCGCCCGCCTGGTACGGCACGATGAACCACCACCGGGCGACGCTGCCCGGTGAGTGAGGCCGCGGCTCGCCGTCAGCGGGCGTTTGGGTATTCCCCCGAACGGATGCGCGGTTCCCAGTAACGCACGACTTGCTCCAGTCCGTCGCGCCAGCCGACCGCGGCGGGGCCGGTGATGCTGGCGCGGAGGACCGCGCTCGGCGCGCCACCCGGGCGGGCCCGGTCGTCGTCGTAGACGAACACCGGGTCGATGCCGACGAGCGAGCCGAGGTAGCCGATCCACTCCTCGCCCTTCAGCGCCTCGTCTCCCGACCAGTTGACGGTGGTGACGGGTACCGACGCCGCCGCCAGCGAGGGCGCGATGAAGGCCCGCAGATCGTCCTGGTGGACGAGTGCCTTGACCCAGTCGTGGGACCCGGGCAGCACGATCGGCACGCCGGCACCTCGGCGTTGGCGCGCATCCCGTCGTCGAAGTCCTTCGGGTAGACGGCGGCCGCGGTGTGCACCACGTAGTCGAAGTCGGCAGGCAGCCCGCCGTAGTCGTCGGCGGCCAGGTCGACGACGTACGGGCGCACCCCCGCGTGCCCGCCAGCTTGCCAGTGCCTCGTCGGTCGCCTCGACCGCGACCCCGGTGACCTCGTTGTCGGCCGCCAGGTACTCGGCGAAGGCACCGCCGAGCCGCCCGGTGAAGCCGGTGACCAGGATCCGCTGGCCGGTCAGCTTGTCAGGTGCCATCGGCGGCCTCCTCGGGCTCGTCAGCCGGCGTCGGCGGCGCCGCGCAGCCGCTCGAAGGTGGCGGTCACCATCGCCGACTGGAGGTACTCGATGCGGATGCCGTGCAGCGCCTCCGGGCGGGTGAAGATCACCCGGGCCTCGCCGCCCTCGCCGCCGTCCACCACGGTGTCGGCCTTGCCGCCGAAGGCGGCGCAGGTGCCTGGCACATCCGGGTCGGCGAAGGCGATGTGGTGCAGCCCCTCGCCCTGCTCGGGGCCCCAGATGCCGAGGCTGGTGTCGGCCATCTGGACGAGCTCGATGAACGGCGGGCCCGCCAGCGAGTAGCGGAAGCGCATCGGCTCGCCGGTGACCAGCGGAGCGCTGCGCACCGGCTCGAACCGCAGCCCGAGGAGCTTGCCGAAGTCGACGGCGGCCTGCTCGATGTCGCGGACCAGCACTCCGACGTGGAAGAAGGGAGCGTAACCGGCGTTCACCCGGCCCGCACCGCCCACGCCAGCGGCAGCGTGTTCACGCCCGAGCTGCGGCCGAACTCGGTGATCGGCTCGCCCTCGCCGAGCCCATAGTCCGGGATGAGCCGGTGCCACTCCTCCAGCGCGACCCGCAGTTCCCTGCGGGCCAGGTGCGAGCCGAGGCAGCGGTGCGGTCCGGCCCCGAACGCCAGGTGGTTGCTTGTGCCCCGGTCGAAGTCGACCGTGCTCGCGTGGTCGTAGAAGCTGTCGTCGCGGCCGGACATCTTCAGCGCCAGCTGCACCATCGAGCCGGCCGCGACCGGGCAGCCGGCGATCTCGGTGTCCCTGGTGGCCTTGCGCCCGGTGACGATGAACGAGAATGCGCGCATCATCTCCTCCATCGCGGCCGGGATGGTCTGCGGCTGGTCGACGATCCGCCGCCGGTCGGCCGGATGCGTCGCCAGGTGGTGGAAGAAGTAGCCGAGCATGCCCGCCACCGAGTCGAGACCCGCCTGGATCAGGAACTGCCACCAGTTCAGCAGCTCGTCGTCGGTGACCGGCCGGCCGTCGATCCGCATGTCGAGCGACTTGGTGATCAGGTCGTCGGCGGGCCGAGCCCGCCGCTGCGCGATCTTCTCGGCCAGGTACTGCTTGACCGCGCCGATCGCGGCGACCTTGCGCCGTACGACGTCGTCGGGGTCGCCGATCGCGTGGTTGATGTCTTCCTCGAGCGCCATCAGGAAGGGCAGGTCATCCTCGGGCAGCCCGACGATCTCGAGGACGACCGCGGTCGGGAACTTCAGCGCGAAGTCGGTCATCAGGTCGCACGAGCCGCGCCCGGCCAGTTCCTCGATGAGCCCGCGGGCGCGGGCCCGCACCCGGGTGTCGACCCTCTCGATCTCGCGTGGTGAGAAGTAGGGGCCGAGCTGGCGGCGCCACTGCCGGTGCTCCTCGCCGCCGATCATCGCCGGGATCCACTTGTAGCTGGGATCGGGCTCGTAGGCGACCAGGGCCTCGGAAGAGAACGTCTCCGGGTCCTGCAGCACGGCGAGGATGTCCTCGTGCCGGGTGGGGATGAAGTAGCCGCGGCCGAACTCGTTCTTGACGACGGGCGCCTCGTGTCGCAGCTGGTCGTAGAACGCGGTCCACTCGCCGAGCGGCTTCAGCTCGTAGGGGGTGTAGTCGTGTACCGGGCAGGAGGGAGCGGGTTCGGGCTTGGCGCTGGTCACTGGCCACTCCTTTGCTGGTCAGCGGAGGCTGACGGCCTTTGTCAGTGGAGGCTGATGGCCCGCTCGGGGCACTCGTTGACCGCCTGGCGCGCCTTGTCCTCGGCGCCCGGCGGGATGTCGATGTCCGCGCGCAGCGCGTACCCGCTGTCGTCGAGCTGGAAGAGTTCGCTGTCGACGGCGTAGCAACGGGCATGCCCGCAGCACTTGTCCAAGTCGATGCTGACCTTCACCGCGTGCTCCGTCCGGTCGGCTGGTTCAGGGATTGGCCGGTGCTTTCAGGGATTAGGGAGCGCCGGCGTGTGCGTCAGCGCGCAGCCGCCGTCGACCCGCAGCTGCTGGCCGGTGACGTAGCGGGCTTCGTCGGATGCGAAGAACAGCACCGCCTCGCTGATGTCCCGCGGCTCAAGCCAGGAGATGGGCAGCGGGAACATCGCCGCCGACGCGGGCTCGAAGTCCTCGGGCGTGACGTCGTCCAGCTCCGGCCGGAACACCTTGTACATCGCCGCGTTGTGCAGCATGTCGGTGTTCACGTTGCCCGGGTGGACGGCGTTGACCCTGATCGACTCGGGCGCGAGAGCCAGCGCCAGGTCGTGCACGAACCGGGCTATTTCCCGCTTCGACAGCGAGTAGCCGGCCCCACCGGGACCCTGCTGCCTGATGTCGGTCGCACCGCGGAACATGGCGGCGACCGAGCCGGTCGCGATGATCGAGGCGCCGGCCCGCAGATGCGGGTAGGCGGCGGTGACGACGTTGACCACGCCCTGGAAATTAACGTTCACAGTGTCGAGGAAGGCGCTGCCCGACAGCGCGGGCCCAAGCGCGGTGATGCCCGCGTTGGCCACGACGATGTCCAGGCGGCCCAGCTCGGCGACCCCGCCGTCGACGGCCTCGCGCACCTGCGCGGGCTCGCGCACGTCGGCCTGGTAGGTCACGCAGCGGCGGTCTTCCTTCTCGACAAGGTGCTGCGTTTCCGCCAGATCGGCCGGGCTGGCCAGCGGGTACTGGACGCTCTCGATGTCCGCGCAGATGTCCAGCGCGATGATGTCCGCCCCGGCCCTCGCCAGCGTCACCGCGTGGCTGCGGCCCTGTCCGCGCGCCGCGCCGGTGACGACCGCGACCTTGCCATCGAGCTTGCCCATGTGCGCTCCAGGGGACTCAAGGAGTCAAGTAGACGCCCAAGTGAAATCAGTCAACCAATATAACTGACCGTTAGGACGGAGGCTAGGCCACGGGAGCCGATCCGTCAACGCCTCGATACTTAAGCCGCGTAGCCTAAATGGACATTCCAGTCATACCCGGCATGAGGCACGTCGGCAACTCCTGCTGCCAGAACAAATAAGCCGTCTGTTTTATTGACATCAGGAAGGCGGCCGTTCTATACCTCAGTTAAATCATCTGCCTACTTGGCGGTGGCAGCGAGCAATCGTGCCGCCTGTCCTGCCAGCGAGGATGGGACTGATGTCAGCGAAAAATGGCAGCGACGCCGGGCGGGCTTCCCGCCGCGTTCCGCTGGTTCCCCTTACCGTGTTGGCCGCCCTGACACTCGCGGGCGCGGCCGCCTGCAGCAGCAGTTCAAGCACCGCCAGCGCCGGCGGCGGTTCGAGCAGCACCGCGACGTCCGCCGCCAGCGGCTCGGCAAGCGCGAGCTCGACCGGCAGCGCGTCGGCCGCCCTGGCGCCGTTCCTCCAGGGCAAGAAGGCGACCGGCACCCCGGTCAAGATCGGCCTGATCAACAACGAGGGCAGCTCGGCGGTCGCCGAGCCCGCGACCGGCGACGCGGCCGTGGCCGCGGCCGACTACGCCAACGACGAACTCGGCGGGATCGCCGGGCACTCGATCCAGGTCGACCGGTGCAGCGAGAGCGAGGACACCGCCTCCGCCACCGCCTGCGCCAACAAGATGGTCCAGGACAACGTGGCCGCGGTCGTCATCGGCACCACCGGCTTCGGCAACACCATGGTCCCGATCATCACCAAGGCGGGCATCCCGTACGTGTCGGCCACCGGTTCCAGTTCAGCCGAGCTGACCACGGCGGGCACGTTCATGTGGACCGGCGGGTTCCCCGCCGACCTCGGGGGCATGGCCAAGTACGCAGCCTCGCAAGGCATCAAGAAGGTCACCGCGTACGTGATCAACGCCCCGTCGGCGCTCGAAGGGGCGCAATCGGTCGGCGGGCCGCTGTTCAAGGCGGCCGGCGTCGCCCTCACCATTGAGCCGGTTCCGTACGGCGTCGCCGACGCCACGCCTCAGGTGACCGCCGGCCTGGCAGGAAAGCCGGGTGCGGCCGCGATCGTGGCGGACGCGTCCACCTGCACCTCGATACTCAAGGCGCTGACCACGGTCTCCCCTGGCCTGCCGACGATGGGCAACACCTCCTGCCTGAACACCTCGACCCTGACGGCGCTGGGCAGCGCGATGAACGGCGTGCGGATAATGGGCCGCTCCGCCACGCAGTCCGATGACGGGGAGGCGCAGCTCTACCGCTACGTGATGGCCAAGTACTACCCGGCCGACAGCCCGAGCGGGGACGCGGTCACCGGCTACCAGGGGATGCTCGGCCTGATCCGCGCCCTGTCCACGCTGACCGGCGACCCGACGCCCGCCACGATCACCACCGCCATCAAGGCGGCGAAGGACGTGCCCGTGCCGGCCGGCGCGGGGCTCACCTTCACCTGCGACGGAAAGGCGATGGCGGGCCTGACGTCAAACTGCAGCGGGGGCGACGTGGTGCTGACGGTCCAGGACGGCAAGGCAACCAACCCGCAGGTCATCAAGTAGGCCCTGGCCTGACGTAGAAAGGCGGCCGTGCCGGCATGAGCACTACCGTTCTGTTCCTGATCCTCGGTCTTGGCTCCGGTGCCGTCTACGCCTCCCTGGCGCTCGGCCTGGTGGTCACCTACCGAAGCTCCGGTGTGGTTAACCTCGCGTCCGGCGCGGTCGCCCTCTACATCGCCTACACCTACGCCTACCTGCGGATGGGGCAGCTGGTCGACCCGATACCAGGTCTCAGCCCCACCGCTGACCTCGGCACCGGCCCGCTCGGCTTCTGGCCCGCCCTGCTGATCTCGCTGGCCGTCGGCGCCGTGCTTGGCGGGCTGCTCTACGTGCTGATCTTCCGTCCGCTGCGCGCGGCGCCCGCCGCGGCGAAGGCGGTCGCCTCGGTCGGGGTCATGATCGTGCTGCAGGCGCTGCTCGCCACGCGGCTCGGCTCGGCCGCCGTCACCGTCGCGCCCATCTTCCCTGCGCACGTCTACCAGATCCTCGGCAGCCGGGTACCCGGTGACCGGCTGTGGTCGGCGGCGATCATCGTCGCGGTGTCGGTCGCTCTGGGACTGTGGTTCCGGCTCACCCGCTTCGGCCTGGCCACCAGGGCCGCGGCCGAGTCGGAGAAGGGCGCCTTCGTCACCGGCCTCTCGCCGCAGCGCATCGCGCTGGTGAACTGGGCGCTGAGCACCGCCATCGTGGGCATCGGCGGTGTCCTGATCTCCCCCATCGTCCCGCTCACCCCCGCTTCCTATTCCCTGTTCATCGTGCCGGCGCTGGCGGCGGCCCTGGTCGGGAACTTCTCCAAGATCGGCGTGACGGTCGCCGCCGCCCTGGCCATCGGAATGCTCGAATCCGAGGCCACCTACCTGCAGACCAAGAGCTGGCTGACCTCCGCGGGACTGCCCGATCTCGTTCCGCTGCTCGTCATCCTGGTATTTCTCGTCCTGCGCGGACGGGAACTGCCGGCCCGCGGCGCGATCATCGCCAAGACGCTGGGCCAGGCGCCGCGACCGCGCGGCTACCTGGTGCCCGGCGTGGTGATCGTCGTGCTCGGGCTCGTCTCGCTGACCGCTACCCACGGAGCCGACCGGGCGGCCGTCATCACTACCCTCGTCATGGCCGTCATCGCACTCTCCCAGGTGGTCGTCACCGGGTTCACCGGCCAGATCTCCTTCGCGCAGCTGACGCTCGCGGGCGTGGGCGCCTTCTCCCTGACACGCATTCAGCACCAGCTGCACGTGCCGTTCCCGTTCGCGCCGCTGCTCGCGGCGGTCATCGCCATGATCATCGGCGTGGTGGTCGGCCTGCCCGCGCTGCGCATCCGGGGGCTGCCCGTCGCGGTCACCACCCTGGCGCTGGCGGTGGCGCTGCAGGACTTGTGGTTCAACAACCCGGACTTGAACGGCGGCTACGCCGGCGCCCCGGTCGCCGACGCGCGGATCTTCGGGCTTGACCTGGGCGTGGGCGCGGGCCGCGGCTACCCGCAGCTCAGCTTCGGCATCCTGTGCCTCATCGTCCTGCTCCTGGCGGCGGGCGGCGTTGCGGTGGTGCGGCGGAGCAGGCTCGGGGCGGAGATGCTCGCGGTGCGGGCCAACGAGCGGTCGGCCGCGGCCGCCGGGGTGGCGGTCTCGCAGGTGAAGCTGATCGCATTCGCCATCGGCGGCTTCCTGGCCGGGCTGGGCGGCGCGATGCTGGCCTATCAGCAGACAAGCGCCGACTACAGCTCCTACACGGCCATGGGCAGCGTGACCTTCTTCGCCACCGTCTACATCGCAGGCATCACCTGCGTCTCCGGCGGGATCAACGCGGGGATCATCGCCGCCGGCGGCATCATCTACACCCTGATCAACAAGGGCGTTCCGCTCTGGATCTACGTCCTGCTTGTCGGTCTCCTGCTGGTCGGCATCGTGCAGCTGGTCCGGCCGAAGGCCGCTCGGGCCGCGCTGGCCGTGGTCGGGCTTGTCGCCATCGCGGCCGCGTTCCACCATGGCCCGGTGCAGCTTGGCGTGTACTACGCGGCCATCAACGGCGTCCTGCTCATCCTCACCATCATCCTGAACCCCGAGGGGATCGTCGGACCGGTGCACGCCCAGCTCGCGGCCCTGCGCGCGAGGCTGCAGGCGCGCCGCTCCCCGGCGCGGGCTCTCCAGCCAGTCGCGGCCGCCGTGCCGGCGCAGGCCGATAAGGCAGACGAGGCCGCACCGGCCGCGCGGGGGCGGCAACCGCACGACCCCGCAAGACCGCTGCTGACGGTGTCCGGTGTGAGCGTGCGCTACGGCGCCGTGGTCGCCAACGAGGACGTCAGCTTCGAGGTCTTCCCCGGCGAGATCGTCGGCCTGATCGGCCCGAACGGCGCGGGCAAGACCACCTTGATCGACGCGGTCAGCGGCTACGCGCGGGCCACCGGCTCGGTCGCGCTGCTCGGCCGCAAGCTGGACGGGCGCAAGCCGTTCCAGCGCAGCCGCGACGGGCTTGGCCGCACGTTCCAGGGCATCGAGCTATACGACGACCTCAGCGTCAGGGAGAACGTGGAAGTCGGCACGACGGCGGCGCGCTCGGCCGGCGTGGACAGGGCCCGCGCGGACAGGGAGCAGCCGTCGCTCGGCATCGACGCCTACTTCGAGATCCTCGGCCTGCAGGCGGTCGCCGACGATCCGGTCCGTGAGCTGTCGGTGGGCCAGCGCCAGCTCGTCTCCGTCGCCCGCGCGCTGGCCGGCCGCCCGACGGTCGTGCTGCTCGACGAGCCCGCGGCCGGTCTCGACGCCGCGGAGAGCCGCTGGCTCGGGGAGCGGCTGCGCGCGATCCGCGACGCGGGCACCACCATCGTCATGGTCGACCACGACATGGGCCTCGTCCTCGACGTGTGCGACCGCATCGTGGTGCTCGACCTCGGCCGGGTGGTCGCCGTCGGCACGCCGGCCGACATCGTCGGCAATGACGAGGTCAAGCGCGCCTACCTGGGCACGACGCACGCGGGAGTGGAGTCGGCGTCATGACACGCCGGGAGAACACGCGCCGCCTTCCTGGCGGACCTGACATCGCGGAGGTGGTCCAGTGAACGCCCTACTGACCTGCAGCGGGGTCGACGCGGGGTACGTGCCAGGCTGCCCCGTGCTGCGCGACGTGAACATCACCCTCGAGGCCGGCCAGGTGCTGGCGCTGCTCGGCCCGAACGGCGCGGGCAAGACGACCCTGATGCTCACCATCGCGGGGCTCCAGGCACCGCTGGCCGGGAGCATCGGGCTCGGCGGAGTCCCCGTGCGACCCGGCTCGCCCCGCGCCGCGGTCAAGGCGGGGCTGGTGCTCGTGCCCGACGACCGCTCGCTCTTCAAGGAGCTGACCGTCGCGGAGAACCTGCGGCTGGCGTCACGGCGCGGTTCCACCACGACCGAGACCATCTTCGAGTACTTCCCCGAGCTCAAGCGCAGGGTGAAGGTCACGGCGGGCAACCTCTCCGGCGGCGAGCAGCAGATGCTGGCCATCGGGCGGGCACTCATGCAGGACCCGAAGGTACTGCTGGTGGACGAGCTCAGCATGGGACTGGCCCCGGTCATCGTGGAGAAGCTGCTCCCGGTGATCCGCAAGGTGGCCGACGACACCGGGGCCGCCGTGGTGCTGGTAGAGCAGCACGTCATGCTCGCGCTGGAGATCGCCGATACCGCGATCGTGCTCGCCCACGGCGACGTCGCGCTGCACGGCGACGCGAAGGCACTCGCCGCCGACGAGACCCAGATCGAGCGCGCCTACCTCGGCCAGGCAACGCACTCCTAAGGAGTAGGCCAGTGACAGCACCCAATCCGCCTGCGCGCGTCCCGGCCGAGCCGCGGGCGCGGCGGTTCGAGGGCCAGGTGGCCTTCATCACCGGCGCCGCCCGCGGGCAGGGCCGGGCCGAGGCGGTCCGGCTGGCCGCCGAGGGAGCGGACATCGTCGCGGTGGACATCTGCGCCGACCTGGCGACGACCACCTACCCAGGCCCGACGCCAGACGACCTGGCGGAGACCGCGCGGCTGGTCGAGGAGCACGACCGGCGGGCGGTCACTGCCATCGCCGACGTGCGCGACTACGCGGCCCTCAGCACCGCCCTGCGCGACGGGGTGGCTGAACTCGGCCGGCTCGACGTGGTAGTGGCCAACGCCGGGATGACGACGGTCGGACGGGCATGGGAGATCCCGCTTGAGAACTGGGACGAGACGATCGGCGTCAACCTGACGGGCGCCTACTACACCGCCCGGGCCGCGATCCCGATCATGATCGAGCAGGGGACCGGCGGCGCCATCGTCTTCACCAGCTCGGTCGCCGGCCTGCGCGGCCTGCCGCTGATCGCCGACTACGTGGCGGCCAAGCACGGCGTCACCGGGCTGGCCAAGAGCCTCGCCAACGAGCTGGCGAAGTACCGGATCCGGGTGAACTCGGTCCACCCGTTCGGCGTCAACACCGGCCTCAAGCCGGGGATGCGGCAGCTCATCGAGGAAACGCCCGAGGTGATCCCGTTCTACCTGGGCTCGCTGCCGGACCAGGTCAGCGAGGCCGAGGACATCGCCGCCGCCGTGGCGTGGCTCGCGTCGAACGAAGCCAGGCACGTCACCGGCATCCAGCTCCCTGTCGACCTCGGCCGCACCAACCGCTAACCCGGCTGAAGGGGGATGAATGGGCATGCCGGCGCCGCGCCCGCTCATGCTCTGCCATTTCACCGCGGTCGAGGTAGAGCCGCCGGACTTCGTCGACCTGGCCGCGCGGGCCGGCTTCGCCGCCGTCAGCCTGATGATCCAGTTCCCGCGGGCGTACTCACCCGGCTTCCCGATGACCGGCGACACCCGGATGCGGCGGGAGACCAGGCGGCGGCTCGACGCGACCGGGGTGACCCTGTTCGACGCCGCCACCTGCCGGCTTGAGCCGGACACCGGCCTCGATGACTTCCGTGCGCTGGTCGAGACCGCCGCCTACCTGGGCGCGCGCGGGATCGACGTGAACGGCAACGATCCCGACCCGGCCCGGCTCGCTGACCAGTTCGCGGCGCTGTGCGCGCTGTGCGCGGAGCACGGCCTCGGGGTCGGTATCGAGTTCATGATGTCCACCCAGGTAAAGACGCTGGGCGACGCGCTGGCGCTGATCGAGCGGTCCGGGGCGGACAACGCCGCCGTCACGGTCGACGCGCTGCACCTGGCCCGGTCCGGCGGCTCGCCCGCCGACGTCGCCGCGCTTGACCCGGCGCAGATCTCCTACGTCCAGCTGTGCGACGGCCCGGCCGCACCGCCCGCCGGCGAGGCCTACGCCCGGGAGGCGTCGGGCGGACGACTGCTGCCGGGCGACGGCGACCTTCCGGTGCGTGAGCTGGTCGACGCGGTCGGCCCGGACGTCATGCTCGGCGTCGAGGCCCCGTCGCGGTGGCGCGCCGAGCAGGGTGTCCCAGCCGCTGCCTACGCCGCGCAGGCGATGGACGCGGTCCGGCGGCTGCTCGGCTCGCCCGGCGGCGGTGCGGGCTAGACGGGGACCGCGGCGTGGACGAGCTGCCTGACCTCGGCCGCCGGAACAGGAGTGCCCGGTGAGCTCATGAACCAGGCACCGCGCTCCTGCTGTGTCATGCCGTCCGGGGCCGGTGACATGTAGGGCTGAACGTAGACCGGGGTACCCGGCTGGCTGCGCCAGCTCTCGGCCAGCGGCCCGATGTCGACCGCATCGTAGCCGAGGGCGTCGAGCAGGGCCGTCACCCGGTCCCTGGCACGTGGATCGTCGGCGGCGACGGGCAGCGCGCTGCGGTCCGGGGCGCCGAACGGCCGGGCGAGCGTGCCCAGGTGGACGAAGTCGATGTTGTTGAACGCCTTCACCACGGATGCCCCAGGCAGCAGCCGCGCAAGCCGTTCGGACGACGTGACGGCGCCGCTGTCGAGTTCGGCGATGTGCCCGTCGCGGTCCGGGTAGTAGTTGCACGTGTCGATGACCGTCCGGCCCGCCAGCGCGGCAGGAAGCTGGCCGCAGGCATGGAGGGGGACGCTGACGACGATCAGGTCGCCTGCCTGGGCCGCCTCGGCCGCCGTGCCGGCCGAAGCCCGCTTGCCGAGCTCACCGACCAGCCCGGCGAGGGTCTCCGGCCCGCGGGAGTTGGCGACCACCACGTCAATCCCGGCGGCGACCGCAAGCCGCGCCACCGTGCCGCCGATGTTCCCCGCACCGATAAGCCCGAGCGTCGTCATCTGGCCAGCCCCTCTCGAACGCAGGATTGAATGTGTAACTGATATTCCTATTATGACCATCGCGAGGCCGGACGGCGGCCGACTCTGGGCAGCTCGGGTCAGCGGGACAGGGGATAGCCGAACATGACGGTCTCGCGGTCGGCGAGCCGCCACTCCCCCTCGTCGAGCGCCCAGGTGTCGTCGTAGGTGAGGTACCCGCGCAGAACCGGGGCGCCCGCCGCGTCCAATGCCAGGATCGACGCGTAGGACCGGCAGCGGATCCGCCCGCCGGCGGCCGGCTCCGCTAGCACGCTGCCGATCTGGTGGACCAGCGACCCGGGGTACCACGTCGCCGCGGTGCGCTCCCAGCCCGCCGTGATGCCGGCGATGATCTCGTCGCGCCCGCGCGACCGGGCTATCTCCCGGCGCCCGTCCGGGCCGCCCTGGTAGATCACCTGGGCGCTGTCGGCGGTGTAGAGGCACTTGAGTGCCTCGGCGTCCCTGGTGTCGACCGCCCACTTCTGCCGCGCGAGCTGGGCGTGCACCTGCTCCACCGGGGACATCGGGACCGTCATGAGGCGTCGACGCCTCCGTCGACGTGGATGGTGCTGCCGGTGATGAAGCCGGCCATGTCACTGGCGGCGAACACCGCCGCGCGGGCGATGTCGTCGGCCTGGGCGAGCCGGCCGAGCGCCATCTTGGCGATCGTGTCGTCGAGCAGCCGCTTGGCCTGCTCCGCGTCGGCCCCGCTGAACCGGGCGGGCGCGGCCCGGTAACCGGGGGTGTCGGTGGCGGCGGGCGCGATGGCGACCACCCGGATGCCGGCCGGGCCAAGTTCAAGAGCGAGACTCCGAACGAGTCCGAGTGTCCCATGTTTGGCCGCCACATACTGATAACGGCGGGCCCGGCCGTGATGGGCGCTGCCCGAGGTGACCAGGATAATGACGCCGCGGCGGCCGGCCGCGAGCATCCGCTTGGCCGCCTCGCGCGCGGTGTAGAAGGAGCCGTCCAGGTTGACTCCGATTCCCTGGCGCCACATCTCGTCAGAGTAATCCGCGATGCTGCCGCTCGAGCTCAGCCAGGCGGTGTTCACCCAGATGTCGACCGGGCCGAGCAGCTCGGTCACCGCGTCGCCGAGCGCATGCACCGACGCGGGCTCGGTCACGTCGACCGTCAGCGGCACCGCCCGCGCGCCGGGGACGCGCTGGCCGATCAGGTCGACCGTCTCCTTGGCCTTGTCCGCGACGATGTCGGCCACCGCCACGGCCGCCCCCGCCTCGGCCAGCCGCAGCGACGTCGCCTGGCCCATGCCGCTGCCGCCGCCGGTGACGACCGCGACCCGGCCGTCCAGTGACCACAGCCGGGACAGGGCCACGTCGGTGAAATCGGGAATCATGAGTTGTGTCCTCCTTGTCGCGGGTCTTAGGCCCGGCCTGGCTCGACCGACACGCCGATCGCGTCGGCGCCTGGCACGTCACCGGCGAGCGTGTGAATGGCCCGCTCTACCTGGTCAAGCCCGAAGGTATGGGTGTTCGCCTGGGTGATCAGGTCGCCGTCGCGTTCGATCAGCCGGCAGGCTCGCTCAAAGCTCGAGTAGTTGGCGGCCATCGCCCCGATGACCGTCACCCCCTTGTAGATCAGCTCGTCGGTCACCAGGCCGGGGATCGGCTCCCCGCGCTTGAGCCCGATCAGCACGATCCGGCCGTCCTTGCGGACGGCCTTGATCGCGTCGGTCACCGGCTGGGTGGCGACCGCGGATGCCTCAACGACCACGTCCGCCATGGCGCCGCCTGTCACGTGGCGGACCACGTCGACCACGTCCTCGGCGTCTACGTCAACCGCGACGTCCACGCCCCAGCGCTTGGCTACCTCAAGCTTGTGGGCGTCGCTTGACCGGCCGGTGATGATGACCTTGTCCGCCCCGGCCCGCATCATCGCCAGCGCCGTGGCCAGCCCGCGCTGTCCGGGCCCGAGGACGAGGCCGACCTCTCCCGCCTTGAAGGCGGGCAGGTCGCCGCCCCAGCGGATGCCCGACGCGATCGAGTTCGCCAGGGCGAGCGCGTCGAGCGGCGCGGCGGGCGAGACCTTGTGCAGCAGGGCGCCGCGGGGCACGTACACCAGTTCGGCGAAGCCGCCCCACAGCGAGGGCTCGCGGTCGGCCGAGATCAGCCCGTAGCGCAGCAGGTCCTCACCCGCGTCGCACAGCGAGTAGTGACCGGAGACGCAGAGCGAGCAGGCCCAGCACGGCACGATCGCCTCGGTCACTACCCGGTCGCCTGGCGCCACCCGCCAGCGCCTGGCGGCCCGCGGCCCGACCGCTTCGACTGTGCCGACGAAGACGTGGCCGAGGATCACCGGGTAAACGGTGCTCGACGGGCGGAGCTTGCCGAGGTACTGGGTGACGTCGCTGCCGCCAAGACCGCACACCTCCACCCGGATGAGGGCATCGTCCTCGCCGAGGCGGGGGACGGGAAAAGCCTGGATGCCAAGGGTTTCCGCGGCAGTGAGGACCGCGGCCCTGACGCTTGCGGCCTGATCGTTCATCGCAACCTGTCTCTTTCGATACCGAAGCGCTGCGTGTAGGCGGCGAAACGACGGCGGACACGCTCGGGCTCGAAGCCGAACTGCTCGGGGGTGTAGTCGTGCGCGCCGTGCTTGCCCTGCGGGTTCTCCTCTTGGAAGTCGCCGACCCGTCGGATGGTCTCGTCGTCGACGGGGAGGCCGAAGTGCTCGTAGATCCGGCTCACCGCGGCGACCGGATCGGTGATCAGGTCGTTGTATTGGACGTCGAGGAACCGGTCGTCGCCGACCCGGTCCCGCACCTCAAGGCCGCGGTGCAGCCCCATCTCCTCCAGGGCGGACCACTCGGCGCCGAACCGCCGCGGGTCGAACACCGGGCTGTTCATGGAGCGCAGGGTGCCGACGAAGCTCACGGCGGACGGGACAACCCGGGCCGGGTCGCGGTGCGTCCAGACGATGCGGGCGTCCGGGTACGCCTCGAGCAGGGCGTCAAGCCCGAACAGGTGCTTGGGCCACTTGAGTACCCACTCCCCCGGGTTCCGGAACTGCAGGTGCTGCAGGAACCGCTTGTGGTGCTCGTAGACGACGCGCTGGTCGGCGTCCAGGTACCACTCGTAGTAGCTCGGGATCCGCTGGTAGGCCAGGTAGGTCTGGTTGGCGAAGCTCCAGTCGATCAGGCCGAGGCACTGCTCGGGCCGCCGGGCGCCGTAGGGGTGGATGCTCTGCAGCCTGGCCGCGCCCGGCCGCTCGTCGATGGACCGCTGGACCTCGGCGATGCGCGGGTCGGTGGCGGCGGTGGCGGCCTCCGGGGGCGGCGATGGCAGCCGCATCTCCCATTCGGCAGGCGAGCGGGCACCGGGACGGGTGGCGAGCAGCGCCTGCAGGTGGGTCGACCCGGTGCGGGGCAGGCCGGTGATGACGATCGGGGCCCTGACTGCCTGGGCCGCGATCTCGGGGTAGCGTTTGCGGTCGTCCACCAGCCGCAGCCGCTTGACAAGCGCGGGCAGCACGAGGCTGGCCGCGATCTGCGCTACCCGCTCGGGCGGGTTGCCTGACTCGTGCTGAAGCGACCAGAGCAGGACGTCTATCCCCTCACGGAAGGGAAGGTCGCCGTAATCAGTCAGCCCAACCCGTTCGGACGCTTGATATAGAAGCTGCTCGGTATTCAGGGTCACGGTTGTCACGAGGTCGCCAGCCGGCCGGGGAAGCGCTCGGCGATGATCCGGCGGAAGCCGTCCTGCCACTTGACCGTGCACGGGCCGGTCAGGGATATCCGTTTGGCGGGGTCGAGGTTGCGGGGGTAGGCGATGACGTCGGTCATCGCGGTGAACGAGTAGGAGGTGCCGAGTTGTTCGGCCACCCACGGGACGTACTGTTCGACCGAGATCGCGTCGTCGCCGCCCCAGTTGGTGACCGTGCCGCCAACCGCGGCACCCGCGAAGAATGGTTCCAGGTGCTCGGCCATGTCGTCCTCGTGGATCGGGCAGCCGACCATCTCCCAGTCCGGGTGGACGGGGACCGGCTCGCCTTGTGCCACCCGGGTGATGATCCTGGTGGGCGCCCCGCCGAAGCTTGCCCGGCCGTACGACCAGTTCATCCGGGCGATCGTCAGCGGGACGCCGTGAATGCGGGACAGCGACCTGGCGACCGCCTCGCCGGCGAACTTGCTCGTGCCGTAGGCGAAGCGGGTGTTGATCCGGGTGCTGCCGCCGCAGCGGTCCGTCTCCTGGTACGGGTACCACGGGTCGGGGTGATCCCAGTAGACGCCACTGGTCGAGACGTAGATCCAGGCCTTGGCCCGGTTGAGGTGGTTGAGCAGGAGCCCGGTGCCCTCGGCGTTCTGCTTGATGCCGGTCTCGATGTCGGCAGGGAAGACGTCGGCCGCCGCGTGGAACACGTAGTCGAAGTCATTGGGCACGCCGGTGAAGTCGCCGCTGGTGTAGTCGCAGACGATCGGCGTGATGCCGAGCGCCTCGACCGCTTCCCTTGATCCGGGCCTGGAGTAACGGGCAAGGCCGTAGATCTCGTTGTGCGGCGCCAGCACGGCGGCGATCGAGCCGGCCAGCTGGCCGGTCAGGCCGGTCATGAGCAGACGTTTGTTCTTCAGCATGGGGGCAACCTCACGGCGTCCAAGGCCGGCCGCGCCCAGTCGGGGTGCGCGATCAGCAGGTCGGGAAGGTACGGGTCGGGGTTGTTGTAGGTGAGCGGTGCGCCGTCGAGCCGGGACGCGTGCAGGCCGTAGGCGAGGGCGACCGCCACCGGGGCGGCGCTGTCCCACTCGTACTGGCCTCCGCTGTGCGCGTAGATCTCGGCCGCGCCGCGGACGACCGCGAGGGCCTTGAAGCCGGCCGAGCCGAGCGGCACCGGCTCGGCGCCCAGAGCCTGCTGGACCTGGGCGGCCGCAGGTCCTGGGCGGGTCCGGCTGACCGCCAGCCGTGGCGGGCCGGTCAGCGGGCCGGCGGCGGCGGGCGGCTGGTCGTGGCTGGCTGCCCCGGCCGTCGACCAGACCTCGTGCAGCGCAGGCAGCGCGACCGCCCCGGCCACCGGGAAGCCGTCGATGACCAGGGCGACGTGCACCGCCCAGTCCGGCCGGTCCGGCTCGCCGAACTCGCGGGTGCCGTCAAGCGGGTCGATGATCCAGACTCGGCGCACGCCGAGCCGCTGTGCGGAGTCCTTGCCCTCCTCGGACAGCACCGCGTCGGCCGGACGGCGGGCGGCCAGTTCGGCGGCAAGCAGTTCGTGCGAGCGGCGGTCACCCTGCTTGCGCAGCACGTCCGGGTCGTCGATACCGCACGCGCGCAGCGCGCGCAGCAGTTCCGCGCTGTGGGCGGCCAGTTCCGCCGCGAGCTGATGGTCGGCGTCGCTGGCCAGCGCCCGCACCTCTGCCGGCAGTTCGGTCACGGGACGATGCCCTTCTCGCGCAGGTGGCTGACGATCTGCTCCACCGACTCCGGCACGTCGCTTGTCACCGTGTCGATGCGGACCTCGGGCGACGGGGGCGGCTCGTACGGCGAGTCGATCCCGGTGAAGTGCGGCAGGCTGCCCGCCCGGGCCTTGCGGTAGAGGCCCTTGCGGTCGCGGCCCTCGGCGACGTCGAGCGGCGTGTCCACGAATACCTCGACGAACTCGCCCGCGCCGACAAGCGCCCGGGCGGCGTCGCGTTCCGCGCGGAACGGCGAGATGAACGACACGAGCACCAGCAGGCCGGCGTCGGCCATCAGCCTGGCGACCTCGCCCACCCGCCGGATGTTCTCCACCCGGTCGGCGTCGGTGAAGCCGAGGTCGCGGTTGAGCCTGTGCCGCACGTTGTCGCCGTCGAGGGTCGCCGTGTGACAGCCGAGCGCGTGCAGCCGCCCCTCCAGGGCGTTGGCGATGGTGGACTTGCCCGCACCGGAGATCCCGGTGAACCAGACCACGCCTGGCCGGTGCCCCTTGATGGCGGCCCGCGCTTCCCTGGTGACGTCGAGCGCCTGCCAGTGGATGTTGTCCGAGCGGCGCAGCGCGAAGTCGATCATGCCGGCGCCGACGGTGACGTTGGTCAGCCGGTCGATGAGCACGAACCCGCCGGTGTCCCGGTTCACTGCGTAGGGATCGAACGGCAGCCGCCGGTCGGTGGCGATGTTGGCGACCGCGATGTCGTTGACGGACAGCGTGCTAGCTGGCGTCCGTTCCAGGGTGTTCACGTTGATGCCGTGCTTGATGTGGGTGACCGAGCAGGCGGCGGTCGAGCTGGCCAGCTTCATCAGGTAGGGGCGGCCGGGCAGCAGCGGCTCGGTGTGCATCCAGACGAGGTGGGCCTCGAACTGGTCGGCAACACCGGCAGGCTCGGCCGCCGCGACGATCAGGTCGCCCCGGCTGACGTCGATCTCCCGGTCAAGGGTGAGGGTGACCGACTGCCCGGTCTCGGCCACCGGCAGGTCGCCGTCGAAGGTGACGATCCGCAGCACCGTGGCAGTGGCGCCGGACGGCAGCACCCGCACCTCGTCGCCCGGGCGCACCGACCCGCCGGCGATGATCCCCGCGTAGCCGCGGAAGTCAAGGTCGGGCCGGGTGACCAGCTGCACGGGGAGGCGGAACGGGCCGCCGGCGGCATCCGAGCCGGCCTCCACCGATTCCAGGTAACTGAGCAGCGGCGGACCGTCGTACCAGGGCATGGCCGGGCCCGGCTCGACGACGTTGTCGCCGCGCAGGGCCGAGATCGGGATGGCCTCGATGCCGGTCAGCCCGAGGCCGACGGCGAACTCGCGGTAGTCGGCCGCGATGCGGTCGAACACGGCCTGGTCATAGCCGACCAGGTCCATCTTGTTGACCGCGAGGGCGACGCGCTTGATGCCGAGCATCGCGACGATGAAACTGTGCCTCCTGGTCTGGGTGAGCACCCCCTTGCGCGCGTCGACCAGGATGACCGCGACATCGGCGGTGGACGCGCCGGTGGCCATGTTGCGGGTGTACTGCTCGTGCCCTGGGGTGTCGGCGACGATGAACTTGCGCCGCTCGGTGGTGAAGAAGCGGTAGGCCACGTCGATGGTGATGCCCTGCTCGCGCTCGGCAGCCAGGCCGTCGACAAGCAGGGCGAAGTCCAGTGCTCCGCCCTGGGTGCCGACCCGCCGCGAGTCCGCTTCAAGCGCCGCCAGCTGGTCGTCGAAGATGAGCTTGGACTCGTAAAGCAGCCGGCCGATCAGCGTGCTCTTGCCGTCGTCCACGCTGCCGCACGTGATGAAGCGCAGCAGGGTCTTGCGGTCATCGGTTTCCAGGTAACGGCCGACGTCGGCCGCGGTGCCGGACGCGGTCATCAGAAGTAGCCTTCCTGCTTCTTCTTCTCCATGGACCCGGCGGAGTCATGGTCGATCACCCGGCCCTGCCGCTCAGAGGTGGTGGAGCGCAGCAGCTCGGCGATCACCTCGTCGAGGGTGTCCGCGGCGCCCTCCGCCGCGCCGGTCAGCGGGTAGCAGCCAAGGGTGCGGAAGCGCACCTTGCGCAGCTGCGCAACCTCACCGGCGCGCAGCGGCAGACGGTCGTCGTCCACCATGATCAGCGCGCCGTCCCGTTCGACCACGGGACGTTCCGCGGCCAGGTAGAGCGGTACCAGGGGAATCCGCTCGCGCCTGATGTAGTGCCAGACGTCCAGCTCGGTCCAGTTCGACAGCGGGAACGCGCGGATGCTCTCGCCGGGACGCTTGCGGCCGTTGTAGACGTGCCACAGCTCGGGACGCTGCGCCTTCGGGTCCCAGCGGTGCTGGGCGGAGCGGACGGAGAACACCCGCTCCTTGGCGCGGGACTTCTCCTCGTCGCGCCGCGCGCCGCCGAAGGCGAGGTCGAAGCCGTACTTGTCGAGGGCCTGCTTCAGCCCCTCGGTCTTCCACAGGTCGGTGTGCAGCGCCGAGCCGTGGGTGAACGGGTTGATGCCCCGCTCGACGCACTCCGGGTTCTGGTGCACGATCAGGTCGATGCCGTACCGCTGCGCCACGGTGTCGCGCATCGCGTACATGGCACGGAACTTCCAGGTCGTGTCCACGTGCAGCAGCGGGAACGGCGGCTTAGCCGGGTAGAAGGCCTTCATCGCCAGGTGCAGCAGGACCGAGCTGTCCTTGCCGATGGAGTACAGCATCACCGGGCGCTCGCTCTCGGCGGCCGCCTCGCGGAGGATATGGATGCTTTCCGCCTCCAGGCGCTCCAGTTGCGTCAGCATCAGCCGTTCCTTCCGTCACCGCGACGGTCGGCGCCGGGGATGGTGGTGACACCGGGAATGGTGCTGGCGCCGGGGATGGTGATGGCACTGCGCAGGGCCGAGCGCTCCAGGCCGCCGTAGCCGGTCTCGCCGTCCCACTGGTAGCGGGCGAACGCCGGCGAGATCACCGTCCCCGGCTCCTCGCCGACGTGGGCGCCGTACTTGCGGCCCTCGGGGGCTGGGGTGACGAACGTGCTCGCGATCGTTTCCGCGGTGATGACGGCCGTGTGCCGGCCGGCGTGCAGCTCGATCGTCAGCCGCTCGCCGCCGGGTACCGCTTCGCTCAGGTGCGGCCACGTGACGACATCGGCGTCATGCAGGACGCCATCGAGGTAGAGGAAGCCGCGGCCGCGCTCCGGGCGGCCGGCGGTCGCCCGGTAACGCAGCAGGCCGAAGCCGCGGCCGCTCGGGAAGCGCCCGCTGATGATGGCGTGCCCGGTGAAGCCGGGCATGTCGCGGCGGCGCCGTGAGTGGCTGCGGAAGCCCGACCCAGCGAACGGGTAGGCGGTGCCGCCCACCCTGACGATGCCGATCGCGTCGTAGAACTGGTGGTAGCGCAGCGACGGCGGCTGCTCGCCCCAATCCCCCTCGGTGTTCCATGGAGCGGCGGCCGATTCGGCCTCAAGATCGATGACGGCCTCGACCAGCTCGCTGCCCGAGCGCGGCCCGGCCACGATCTCGTCGCCCGCCAGCCCGTACATCGGGGCGGCATAGCGGCCGCGCCAGCGGCGGAACGGCTCACGGCACTCGATTTCCAGCCGGTCGCCGGCGGCGGTGGCGCCGTGGCTGTTGCGCCCAGCTCCGTTCTGGGCGAGCACGCTGCCGTCGGGCAGGAGGATGAAGACGCTCTCGCGTCGCAGCAGCACGTCGTCCTTCTCGGCCGCCAGGTACAGGTAGTGGCCGACCTTGGCGTCAGGGTCGTACCCGTAGAGCCAGTAGGCCTCGTGATGATCGGGCGGCTCCTTGAAGCCGACCTGCGGAACATCGATCTCGGGCGGCCACGGTCCGGTGAACTCAAGCGGCATGCCCGCAGTCTAAAAACACAGGTGTGCGAAGGTCAATACATCTGTACTATTTCCAATACAACTGTTTCGGAAGCCGTACTCTAGAGTTGAGCTCGCAATGACAAACCCAAGCCTTGCCTCAGGTCCGGCCGACCTCGCTCCGCGGGCGAGGATCCGCGACGCCGCGCTGCGCCTGTACGCGGAGCACGGCACGCAGGCCACCTCCATCCGCATGGTGGCCGATGAAGCCGGCATGTCCGCGGGCGCCGTGATGCACCACTTCAAGTCCAAGGACGAGCTGGCCGAGGCGGTGCAGCACGCGGTGGTGGCCAAGATCCGCGAGGTGGTCAGCGGCGTCGGGCTCGACCAGCCGCCGCCGGTCGCCGCCCGCGCCCGCAGGCAGGCGTTCGACCAGCTCATCACCGATAGCCCGGTCATCGCCGGGTACATCAGGCGGGCCACCATGGAGGGCGGGCCGGCCGGCGTGGCGCTGTTCACCGAGGCGTTCGAGCTGGTGCGCAGCGAGATGCAGGCCCTGGTCGACGCGAAGATCGCCCGCCCGCTGCCCGATCCCGAGGTGGGCCTTGTGCTGTACCGGGCGATCAACCTGGCGCACATCGTCTTCGGCCCGCTCGTCGAGCAGATGCTCGGCCTGTCGCTGTCGGACCCGGTCGTCCTCGAGCGGTTCCGCGATGCCGCCGTGGACCTGCTGACCCGCCCGCTGTTCAACGAGGCGCCCGCCGCGCCCTTATCCCTTATGCGCGGCCGGAGTCAGCGGCCAGCCCCTGGCGGCCGCCGGCCACGATCGCCGCGAACCGCCGCTCGACCTCGGGGATGCGGTCGGCGTGGGTGAACGCGAGCGGCCGGCGGTGCGCGACCGCGTCGAACGCGATCCTGGCCGCCTCGTCCGGGGTGATCGCGTCGGGATAGTCCTCGCGGCTCATGCCGGTGGCGACCTTGCCCGGCAGCAGCAGGGTCACTGCGACGGCGGCGCCGGCGTCGGCCAGTTCGTGGTTGAGCGACTCGCACAGCCCGAGCAGCGCGTGCTTGGCCGCGACGTAGGGGCTGATGCCGGGCCGGGCGGTGACCGAGGCCATCGACCCGGTGACGAGCAGCGAGGCGGGCAGGCCAGCCTCGATCAGCCGTGGCAAGAACGCGCGGGCCAGGTGCACCGTGGCCATGAAGTTCACGTCCATCACCCGTGCCCAGTCGGCCGCGGTCAGCTCCCAGGCGCGGCCGGTCACCACGATCCCCGCGTTGGAGCAGACCAGCTGGACCGGGCCGAGCGCGAAGGCGGTCCCGGCGAGGCGGTCGATGTCGGCCGGCTGGGACACGTCGGCCAGGACTGTCGTCACCGCCGCGCCCGAATCGCGCAGCCGGCCCGCGGCAGCGTCCAGCGCGTCGGCGCGGACGTCGGACAGCACGACGTGCAGCCCTCGCCCGGCCGCGGCGGCGGCGAGCGCGTAGCCGATCCCGCTGGCACCGCCGGTTACCACCGCGACCCGTCCCGGCTCGATGCGCACCGGCAGCTCCCTCTTTCCTGAGCGGCTATTGCCGCAGCGACGCGGCCAGCGGGAACAGCTTCTCCTGCGCGATAAGCGCATTGAAGTGCTCCGCGATCCAGTCGATACGGCCGTCCCTGACCCGGATGCCGAACACGTACGTGTTGCCGTACTCCTCGCCGTTGATCAGTGTCGCCTGCGAATGCGCCTCGATGACGACACGGTCGTATGGATGTCAGCGCGGAGGCATCCGGATGGCGCCGTCGAGGCGGATGGTCTCCCCGTTGACGTACCGGTTCTCCAGCAGGCTGAGCGCGAGGTGGGCGTAGTCGTCCGGGTCGCCGAGCCGCCTCGGGTGCGGCACCGCGGCGGCCAGGCCGTCCCTGATGTCCTGCCTGAGGCGGGCGAGCATGGGCGTGTCGAAGGTACCGGGGGCGATCGTGTTCACCCGGATCTGCCTGCTCGCGAGGTCGCGCGCGGCGACCAGGGTGATGCCGTGCACGGCCGCCTTGGTGGCGGTGTACGAGGTCTGGCCGATCTGGCCGTCGAAAGCCGCGACCGACGCGGTGAGCACGATGGCGCCGCGCTCACCGTCCACCGGCTCCGTGCGCGCGATGCGCGCCGCGCCCAGCCGCAGGATGTTGTAGGTGCCGACCAGGTTGACCCGGACGACCTCGGCGAAGGTCTCGAGCGAGCCGGGGTTGCCCTCCTTGTCGAGAATCCGTACCCGGTCACCGCCGCGGCCCGCGCAGTGCACCACCGCCCGCAGCGGGCCGTGCGCGCTCTCGAAAGCGTCGAGCGCGTCGTTCACCGCGGCCTCATCGGTGATGTCGGTCTTGGCGTAGACCACGCCCGCACCAAGGCTGGCCAGGTCCTCGTCGGACGGCGGGTTGAGGTCGGCGATGCCGACCCGGGCGCCGGCCGCGAGCAGGCGGCGCACGGTCGCCAGGCCGAGCCCGGACGAGCCGCCGGTGACCAGGGCGGAGACGGAATCGAGTTGCACGGCTTCTCCTTCGCGGGTGTTAGTCGGTGAGCAGTTCGATGACGGTGGCGTTGGCCATGCCGCCGGCCTCGCACATCGTCTGCAGGCCGTAGCGGATCCCGTTGTCGCGCATGTGGTGCACCATGCGCGTCATCAAGATGGCGCCTGACGCGCCGAGCGGGTGGCCGACGGCGATGGCGCCGCCGAGCGGGTTGAGCCGGGCGTGATCGGCGCCGGTTTCCGCCTCCCAGGCCAGCGGTACGCTCGCGAACGCCTCGTTGACCTCGAAGACGCCGATGTCGTCGATCGTCAGGCCGGCCCGCTTGAGCACCTTCGCGGTGGCCGGGATCGGGGCGGTCAGCATCGTCACCGGGTCATCGCCGGTGACCGCGCCGGAGTGGAACCGCGCCAGCGGCCGCAGGCCGAGTTCGGCCGCCCGCTCGCTGGTGGTGATCAGCAGGGCGGCGCAGCCGTCGGAGATCTGCGAGCTGTTGCCCGCGTGGATGACGCCGTCGTCAAGGAAGGCGGGCTTGAGCGACGCCAGCTTCTCCAGCGAGGAGTCACGCCTGATGCCCTCGTCCGTGGTGAGCTCGCCGTCCGGGCCGCTGACCGGGGTGATCTGCCCGGCGAAGGCGCCGGCGTCGGTCGCGGCCGCCGCCTTGCGATGCGACTCGAGCGCGAACTCGTCCAGCTGGGTCCGGGAGAAGCCCCAGCGCCTGGCGATGTCCTCCGCGCCGAGGCCCTGGCTGAAGCTGTCGCGCTGGTAGCGCTCCTTGACCAGGGGACCGAACGGCTCCCCCATTGCCCGGGCGGAGCCAAGCGGGACCCGGCTCATCGACTCCACGCCGCCGGCCACCACGATGTCGTAGTGGCCGGCTATCACGCTGGCCGCGGCGAAGTGCACCGCCTGCTGGCTCGACCCGCAGGCGCGGTCGAGGGTGACGCCGGGAATCGCCTCGGGCCAGCCGGCCGCCAGCACCGCCAGCCGTCCGACGTTGGTCGACTGCTCGGCGATCTGGGTGACGCAGCCCCAGACGATGTCCTCGATAAGCTCCGTGTCAAGCTGGTTCCTGGCGGCCAGCGCGGTCAGCACGGACGCCGACAGGTCGACCGGGTGCATCTCCCTGAGGGTCCCCTTGCGGCGGCCGATGGGCGCGCGCACCGCGTCTACGATTACGGCATCTCGCACGAGCTGTTCCTTCCGTGTTCTCTAGCTAAACCGACAGCGCGAAGCCGCCGGTGACGCGCAGCGTCTCCCCGGTGACGAACGACGACGCGGGCGAGACGAGGTAGAGCAGCGCGTCGACGATGTCCCGCTCCTCACCCTCGCGCGACAGTATCTGCTGGCTCATGACGCGGGCCGCCTCATCCTTTGGCAGCTCCGCCCGGATGGTGTCGGTGAAGATCAGGCCGGGCGCGATCGCGTTCACCCGGATGCCGTCGGCCGCGAACTCACGCGCCAGCTGAGCGGTGGCGCCGCGGACGGCGAGCTTGGACACCCCGTAGGCGGCCCGGTTGCCGTAGGCGGCCGAGGATGAGATGTTGACGACGGCGGCGCCGGGCCGGCCGCTCATCGCGGGCCTGGCGGCCAGCGAGCAGATGTAGACCCCCATGACGTTCACGTCGAACAGCCGCCGCAGGCCGGCGATGCCGATCTCCGCCGAGGGCTTGTTGTAGGCGGCCGAGTGCAGCCCGGCGTTGTTGACGAGGATGTCGATGCCGCCGTGTTCCTCGGCGACCTCGCCGAACACCGCGGCCACAACGGCCTCGTCGGCCACGTCGCAGGCCGCCGCGGACGCGCTGCCGCCCTTGGCGACGATCTCGGTCGCGGCCGACGCGGCGGCGTGTCCGTCGATGTCGGCCAGCACCACGTGGGCGCCGCGGGCGGCCAGGGCCGTGCCGAATGCCTTGCCGAAGCCACGGCCGCCGCCGGTGATCACCGCCACCTTGCCGTGGTGGATCTCGTCGCTCACCCGCACCTCCTCTCTTCAGTATCAAGCCGCTCCGAGTCCGCGGTGGTAACGGCAAAACCGATCATCCCGAACGGAAGCGGCTGACTCTTCTAGGCGACCGCTTCGCGCGCGCGCAGCCCGGCGATTTCGTCGGCCGGATACCCGAGTTCGGCCAGGATCTGATCGGTGTGACCGCACCAGCGCGACCGGGGCCGCTCCACGACGGCCGACGCCGAGAGCCGTGGCGCCGGGGCCGGCTGCGGCACCCCGTCCCAGTCGACGAAGGTGCCGCGCTCGCGCAGTTCGGTCGAGGTCGCCGCTTCGGCCAGCGACAGCACCGGCGTCACGCAGGCGTCGCGGCCATCGAAGACCTGCTCCCATTCGGCGCGGGTGCGGGACGCGAAGACGGCCGCCAGCCGGTGGGACTGCTCCGGCCACCGGGAGCGGTCGTGCTGCGGCCACTCGGCCGGGTCGAGCCCGAGTGCGTCGAGCAGCTCGCGGTAGAACTGCGGTTCGATGGCGCCGACGGCCATGAAGCCGCCGTCGGCGGTGGCGTAGGTGCGGTAGAAGTGGGCCGCGCCGTCCAGCAGGTTCTCGCCCCGGCGGTCGGTCCACAGGCCGGCCGCGAGCATGCCGTGCAGCATGGTGGTGAGCGACGCCACCCCGTCCACCATGGCGGCGTCGACCACCTGGCCCCGCCCGGTCACTTGGCGCTGGTGCAGCGCGGCGAGGACGCCGAGTGCGAGATAGGCGCCGCCGCCGCCGAAGTCGGCCAGCAGGTTCAGCGGTGGCAGCGGCGGCGCGTCCGGTGAGCCGAGCGGGAAGACCCCGCCCGCCAGCCCCGCGTAGTTGATGTCGTGGCCCGCCTGGGCGGCGCGCGGTCCGTTCTGCCCCCAGCCGGTTGCCCGGCCGTAGACCAGGCGGGGGTTGACGTCAAGCAGGTCGTCCGGCCCGATCCCGAGCTTCTCCGCCGCGCCCGGACGCATGCCTTCGAGGAACACGTCGGCCTGCGCGATCAGCCGCAGCAGGACCGCGCGGCCGTCTGGCCGACGCAGGTCGATGCCGATGCCGCGGTGTCCCCGCGTACGCGGGTCGTCCTCGAGCGGCAGCCCGGTAAGCGATCCGGCCCGCCCGGGGCGGTCCACCCGGGTGATCTCGGCGCCGAGGTCGCCGAGCAGCATCACCGCGAAGGGAACCGGCCCGAGGCTGCTCAGGCACACCACGCGGACGTCGCCAAGCGCAGTGTTTTCCGCGCTCGCCTGCGCGCGCGCCCTTCGGCTCGCGCTCGGATCTCCCGCGCTCACTGGTCTTGCCAGACCGGGTCGCGGCGCTCGCGGAAGGCGGCGACGCCCTCGGCCGCGTCCTGCGAGGCGAACACTGGTTCCAGGTAGGCCCGCTGCCGCTGGAAGCCCTCGTCTAGCGGCCAGGCGACCGAGTCGATCGCGACCGCCTTGGAGGCACGCACCGACATCGGCGCGCTGGCGGCGACCTGCGCGGCGAGCTCAAGCGCCGCGACGAGCGCCTGTCCGTCATCGACCAGCCGGTTGACCAGGCCGAAGTGTTCGGCCCGAGCGGCGTCGAGTGGCGCTCCGGTCATGATGAGCTCCATCGCCACCGCCTGCGGCAGGCGGCGCGGCAGCCGGAAGACGCCGCCACCGCGGGCGGCGAGACCGCGGCGGGCCTCCGGGAGCCCGAACTTAGCGCTCTTGCCCGCCGTGACCAGGTCGCAGGCGAGCACGATCTCGAACCCGCCGCCGAGCGCCCATCCCTCCACCGCGGCGATCAGCGGCTTGGCAGGCGGCCGCTCGACGAGGCCGGCGAAACCTCGCTCGGGGTCCCTGATCTGCTCACCGGCCGCGAACGCCTTCAGGTCCATGCCCGCGCAGAAGGCGGTACCCGCACCGTGCAGCACGCCGACCCGCAGCTCGGACGAGCTGTCGAGCAGGTCAAGGGCGCGAGCGACGCCGGCCGACACCGCGCCGTTGACGGCGTTGCGCTGCGCCGGCCGGTTGATGGTGACGATCAGGATTCCGTTTTCGCGACGGATCAGAACGTCTTCGGGCGCAGCCGATGAGCCGGCGGCTGATGACATGGCGGTCGGGCTCCCGGTAGGCGAGGAAGAGTCTATTTGTCTAACTAATATAATGAGGTCGCTGAACGTAGGCAAGGTGATTCGCCCCACTCAGCGGAGGGCCGAGTGGCCCAGCAGCGCCTTGCCGAGGTGCAGGATCTGGATCTGGCTAGTCCCCTCGGGGATGGTGGCCTCGCGGGCGTCACGGAAGTACCGCTCCACCGGAGACTCCTCCATGAGTCCGGCGCCCCCGTGCAGCTGCAGCGCCAGGGTCGCCGCGCGGCCCGCCGACTCGCCGCAGTAGTACTTGGCCATCGAGCACTCGTAGCGCCCGGGCTCGCCCGCGTCGATCGACCTGGCCGCGTGGTAGCCGAGCAGCCGGGATGTCTCGGTCAGGGTCGCGATCTCCACCACCATCTGCTGCACCAGCTGGAACCCGGCGATGGGCTTGCCGAACTGCTCACGCTGGCGGCAGAACTTGATCGACTCCTCCAGGCACGCCTGGGACAGGCCCACCGCGCCCATCGCCATGTTGAGCCGGCCGGCGTTGACGGCCGCCATGCCTAGCGACAGGCCGCCGCCGGGCTTGCCGAGCACGTTGCCAAGCGGCACCAGGGTGTCGTCGAACGTCAGCTCGCAGCTGGTGGTCGAGCGCAGCGGCATGTGCGGGATGTCGTGCACGCCGAACTGCGACTCGGCCGCGTCGACAAGCAGCCCGGTCACCCCGTGGTCGGTGCCGCCGGAGTCAACCAGCCGGACGAACAGGATGCCGAAGTCGCAGCCGAGCGCGTTGGTTATGTAGAGCTTGCTCCCGTTGACCACGAAGCCGTCCGGCGTGCGCCTGGCGGTGGTCCGCAGCGCCCCGGCGTCCGAGCCCGCGTCCGGCTCGGTCAGCCCGAACCAGCCGAACCGGCGCCCGGCGAGCAGCGGCTTGAGGAACCGCTCGGCCTGAGCGGCGTCGGCGGCCGCACCGAGCACGCGCGCCACCATGCCCTGCACGTTGACGGTGGTCCGCAGCGACCCCCAGCAGCGGCCGGCCTCCTCCATCAGGATCGCCTGCATCATCATCGGCAGCTCGTCGCCCCCGGCCGCCTCCGGCACGCCGCCGCGGACGTAGCCGAAGTCGTACAGCTGAGGCAGCAGCTCCCACGGGAACGTGCGGGCCTGCTCGTGCGCCGCCACCAGCGGCGCTACCTTCTTGTCGAGGAAGGACCGTACCGCGTCGCGCAATGCGCGCTCGTCCTCGTTCAGCAGCGCCGTCATGGGTCACCCACCAACCGTTTCGATACTTTCAGTTGAATCATCATACTGATATAGTTCTAATCTGGACAGCAGGGGCCGCCACCGGGTGAGGAGAGGCCGTGCAGACGGGACTCGCAGGCAAGGTTGTCGTCGTCACCGCCGCCACCGCGAACATCGGCCGGGGCATCGCGCTGGCGTTCGCCGCGGAAGGCGCCCGAGTGGTCATCAACGGCCGCGACCCCGTGGCCGGCGAACTGGTGGCCAAGCTCGCCCGCGAGCAGGGCGCCGCCGACGTGCTGTGGCGCCCGGCCGACATGACCGTCGAAGACGAGGTCGCCGGGATGGTGGCCGACACCCTGGCCGCCTTCGGCCAGATCGACGTGCTCGTCAACAACGTCGGCGGGAACGTGGCGGTCACGCCCTTCGCGTCATCGACTCCGCAGCAGTGGCGGGCCGACCTCGAGCTCAACCTGATGACGACGTTCCGCTGCACCCACCTGGTGCTGCCCGGCATGCTCGAGCGAGGCAGCGGGCGGATCATCAACATCGGCTCGACCGCCGGATTCATCGGCGACCGGTACCTGGCCGTCTACTCGGCGGCGAAGGGCGCAGTGCACGCGTTCACCCGGGTGCTCGCGCTCGAACTGGGCGAGACCGGGATCACGGTCAACGCCATCGCGCCCTACGGCACCCGGTCCGACGACCCCTACAGCGACATGAGCAGCGGCAGCCGGCTCCACCCGGAGCACGGCGTGTTCGCCCGCGCCCGGGCGGAAGACCCGGAACGCATGCTGGCCATCGGGCGCAAGACCGCCCTGCCGCGCAACCACGCGCGGCCGCCGGAGATCGGCGCCGCCGCGGTCTACCTGGCGTCGGAGGCGGCCGCGTTCGTCACCGGGCACACCCTGCAGGTCGACGGCGGCGTGTCCCTGGTCTGAGCACTGAGCGGGAGAGGTTTTGCATGAAACTGGACGGCAAGGTGGCGGTGGTCACCGGAGCGGGCAACGGCATCGGCGAGGCGCTCGCGCGGCGGTTCGCGGCCGAGGGAGCCCGGGTCGTGGTGACCGACATCGAGCCCGAGGCCGTCTCGCGGGTGGCGGACGATCTCGGCACGGTCGGCCTCGCCGCCGACATCACCGAGCCCGCCAGCGTCCGGGCGGTGGCCGAACTCGCCCGCGACTCCTACGGCGAGGTCGACGTGTGGCTGTCCAACGCGGGCGTGGCCGGCCCGCGCCAGCCGAGAGACCTCCAGGACGACAGCCTGTGGGATCTCATGTGGCGGCTGCACGTGCTGTCGCACCTGACCGCGGCGCGCGAGGTGCTGCCGTCGATGATCGCCCGCGGCGACGGCTACCTAGTGTCGACCGCGTCGTCGGTGGCGCTGGCCATTCAGCCGGAGAAGGCCGCCTACTCGGTGACCAAGACCGCGGCACTGGCGCTGGCGGAGTGGCTGGCCGTGCAGTACCGGCCGTTCGGGGTCAAGGTCTCCTGCTTCTGCCCGGGGCCGATGCTGACACGGATGCTGCTGAGCAACGAGTTCGCCCCCGATCACCCCGCCCTCGCGCAGGCGCTCACGCCCGAGCAGGTGGCCGACGTAGTCACGGCGGGCATCGCGGCCGAGCGGTTCCTGATCACCACCCAGCCCGGCGCCGAGCACTCCCTGGCCGACAAGGCAGCCGACTACGACGCCTGGATCGGCCAGGCCGGCCATTTCCTCGCCGACTCCCCGCCCGTGGGGAACTGACGCCCGCTGGATTGAGCGGTCGGTATATGAAAACCTGAGGCCCACGCCTCGAGCCAGGCAGGAGCGCGCATGAGCGAGACCACGGTCTACACCGACTTCCGGCTGCACGCCAACCATCTGGCCGATCGCGGCGAGCGCAGCCCCGCCGAGGTCGCGGTGCGGCGCGACCTCGCCGCCGCTTACCAGCTGTGCGCGCTGTTCGGCTGGGACGACCTCGTGTACACGCACATCTCCGCGCGGGTGCCGGGTCCCGAGCACCACTTCCTCGTCAACCCCCTCGGCCTGGGGTTCGACGAGATCACCGCGTCCAGCCTCATCAAGATCGACCTGGACGGGAACGTCATCGGCGACAGCGGCGGCTACGAGCCGAACGCGGCCGGGTTCGTCATCCACGGCGCGATCCACTCGACGCGGGAGAACGCCGGCTGCGTCATGCACCTGCACACCGAGGCGCAGATGGCGCTGTCGACGCTGCCGGACGGCCTGCTCCCGCTGACGCAGCACGCGATGCGCCTGTACGGCAGGATCAGCTACCACGACTACGAGGGCATCGCGCTGTCGCAAGGGGAACGGGAACGGCTCATCGCCGACCTCGGCGGCAGCGCCGCGATGGTCTTGCGCAACCACGGCAGCCTGACCGTCGGCGCAAGCGTCGCACAGGCCTTCGTGGAGATGTTCTACCTGGAAAAAGCGGCCCGCAGCCAGCTGTTCGCCCAGGCTACCGGACTGCCGCTGATCATCCCGTCTCGGGATACGATCGAGCTGACCGCGCGTCAGTGGGAAAACATGCTCGACGCGGGCGTCGAGTGGCCGGCCCTGCTGCGCCGGCTTGAGCGGGCGGCCGGGCCCGCCTTCGCGCAGTGACCGGCCTGCCCGCGGGCGCCGCGATAACGTTCGCCGCGCGCTGGCAGGCGGCGGTGGACAGCAGCGGCGACCGGCCGTTCCTCATCTTCGAGGGTCCCGACGGGTCCGTCTCGCAGTGGACCTACCGTGAGTTCGACGAGGTCGTGACCCGCATGGGCGCGACCCTGGCGGCGGCGGGCGTGACGGCGGGCTCCGCCGTGCACGTGGTACTGCGCAACTGCCCCGCGTTCATCGCGATCTGGCTCGCCTGCGCCCGCGCTGGCGTATGGATGGTGCCAGTCGACCCGACCTCCACCGCCCGTGACATCAGCCGGCAGGTCGACCGCGTCCGCCCGGCGGCGGGAATCTGCGCGGCCGGCCGCGCCGACGTCTACGCGGCCGGGGTGCGGGAGTCCGCGGCCGGGCAGCTGACCACCATCGAGCTGACGGAAACCGCCGCGGACGTGGCGTCCCCTGACGTCACTTCGGCGGCCGGCACAGGCCTGGCGGGCGGGGACGTGCCGGGGCGTGTCGTCGCGCCGTCCGACCGGCTGGCGGTCATGTTCACCTCGGGCACGACCTCCGAGCCGAAGGGCGTCGTGCTCACGCAGCACAATTACGCGCACGTAGCCGACACCATGTCCGCCATCGTCGGGCTGCGGCCCGAGCACCGCTGGCTGGTCACCTTGCCGCTGTTCCACGCCAACGCGCAGTACTACTGCATCGCGCCCGCCATCGCGGTCGGCGCCAGCGTGGCCTTGACCTCGGCGTTCTCCGCCTCCCAGTGGCTGCGGCAGGCGCGCGACCTGTCGGCCACGCATGCCAGCCTGTTCGCCGCGCCGATCAGGATGATCCTGGCGCGCCGCCCGGCCGACGCGCCGGCCGGGCGGCTTGAGCACGTCTGGTTCGCGCAGAACCTCGGCGCGCAGCACTACGAGGAGTTCACCGCGCTCGCGGGCTGCCGCCCCCGGCAGCTCTACGGGATGACCGAGACCGTCGCGATCGTCTGCGCCGACGTCTCGGACCCGTACCGCAACGACACGATTGGCCCGCCGATCGAGGGCCGCACCGTCGTGCTCAGGAACCCGGATACCGGGGCGGACGCGGCGCCCGGCGAGCCTGGCGAGCTGGTGCTTGGCGGGGTGCCCGGCGAGGACATCTTTCTTGAGTACCTGGACGACCCGGCCGCCACTGGACGCTCGCTCGTCGCGCGCGACGGCGGCACCTGGTTCCACACGGGCGACATGGTCGCGCGCGTAGCGGGCAGCGCCGGCGGCAGTGGAGCGCTCCGGTTCGTCGGCCGGCGTGACGACGTGATCAAGGTGTCAGGCGAAAACGTCAGCCTGACCGAGGTCGAGGCCACCCTCGCCCAGGCGCCAGGGGTCCTCGAATGCGCTGTCCTCGGGCGGCCCGACCCGGTCCGCGACATGGTGCCCGTCGCCTACGTGGTCCCGCGTGACCGGGAGCACCCGCCCGACATCGGCGACCTGGCGGCATGGTCGGAGCGAAACCTGGCGGCGGCCGCCCGCCCGCGTGACTGGCACCTGATCGAAGCGCTGCCCAGGACCAGCGTGGGCAAGGTGCGCCGCTTCAAGCTGTGACCGGCAGAGAACCCTGGACGCTACCCGGTCGGGCGCGCCCGGAAAACGGTCGCGCTTCCCTCGCCTTGCGGGCAGGCACACAGGGCTGCGAGAGTGTGACCGAAGGTATTCGCCACTGGGGGAGGTTGGGCCATGCCCGAGATGACAAGGTACGAGCACGGGGTTCCGTCCTGGGTGGACATCGGTACTCACGACCTGGGTGCGGGCGTGCGCTTCTACTCGGAGCTGTTCGGCTGGGAAGGCCAGGACATGGGCGAGGAAGCCGGCCACTACACGATCGCCGCCAAGGACGGCAAGCAGGTGGCGGCGATCTCGCCCGCTCAGGACCCGGGTCCACCGCGGTGGACGACCTACATCAACGTGGACGACGTGGATGAGGCCGCCAGGAAGGCGGCATCGGCTGGGGGCACGGTCATCGTCGCGCCCATGGACGTGATGGCCGCGGGCCGGATGGCGATCTTCGCAGACACCACCGGCGCCCTCATCGCGGCCTGGCAGCCGGGCCAGCACCTCGGCGCCCAGCTGGTCAACGAACCGGGCGCGCTCACCTGGAGCGAGTTGTCCAGCTCCGATCCCGCCAAGTCGAAGGCGTTCTACTCCGCGGTCTTCGGCTGGGGCTGGGGCGGCGGCGACGACTACCCCGAAGCCCAGGTGAGCGGCCGCACCATCGGCGGGCTCATGCCCCGGCAGCCCGGCACGCCCGCCGACGTGCCCGACAACTGGCTTGTCTACTTCGGCGCCGCTGACGTCGACGCCGACGTCAAGAAGGCGATCGACCTGGGCGCTAGCGTGGTCGCCGGCCCTGCTGACATCCCGGGCACCGGCCGCTTCGCGGTGCTGATCGACCCGCAGGGAGCGGCGTTCGCACTGTTCCAAGCCAGCGGCCAGTAACGCCCGAGCCCAAGGGCGCTATTAGTCCGTGGTGCCGGCCGCGGCGCCTTCGGCGGACAGCGGCGCCGCGGCGCTGACCCTGGTCTGGCGGCGCGGGCGGATCATCGTCGGTGCCGCGTCGGCATCGCTCACCGTCAGCGCGGCTAGCGCCGCCGCGACGGCCACCCCGGCGCAGACCAGCAACCCGTGGTGGAAGGCCGGCAGGTTGGCGATGGCCCGGCCCGCGACCGTGCGCACCGGGTGGAGCGCGGAGATGACGGCCGTCAGCAGCGCGACCCCGGTCGCGCCGCCGATCATCCGCTGCGCGTTGAACACGGTTGACGCGACGCTGGTCCGCTCCGCGCCAATGGTGGCGAATCCCGCCGCCTGGCTGGGCAGGAACACGGCGGCGACGCCGAAGCCCATCACGAAGAGGATGGCGCGCAGCAGCCACACGCTGGTCCCGGTGCCGGCGAACGACAGGAGCACGGCGACGCCGGCGATCAGCAGCAGTCCGGCCGCCATGATCCGGCGAGGGCCGACGGCCGGGTAGATCCGCCGGCTGACGATCTGCGAGGCGATGATGACGCCGACTGCCTCCGGGCAGATCGTGGACCCCGCCTCCAGGGCGCTCAGGTGGAGCCCGTCCTGGAAGAACAGGGAGAGCAGGAACAGCAGCCCGAAGAAGGCGACCGATGTCAGGGTCAGCACGATGCTGGTGGAGCGGAACAGCCGGTCGGCGTAGACCCGCAGGTCGAGCAGCGGCGCCGTGGCCCGCAGCTCGATGACCACCATGGCGGCAAGCAGCAGCGCGCCCGCCACAATGCAGGCGACAATCGGTGCCGCCGTCCAGCCGGCGCTCGGCCCCTCGGACACCCCGTACATCAGCAAGCCGAGCCCGAGACCGGAGGTGAGGAACCCGGCGACGTCGAAGCGCCTGGCGGCCGGGTGCTCCTGGTCGGCAAGGAACAGCGCGCCGAAGGCGAGTGCGAACAGCCCGAACGGCACGTTGACGTAAAAGACCCACCGCCAGGTCACGTCGGTGACGAACAGACCGCCGATGACCGGACCGGCCGCGGGGGCCAGGGCGGTCGGTATGACGAGGATGGCCGACGCGCGCACCCGCTCCGCCTGCGGGAACGCGCGGAACAGCATGGTGAGGCCGGCCGGGGCCATCATGCCGCCGCCGATGCCCTGCAGGACCCGGAACGCGACCAGCTCGTCCAGGCTGCCGGCCAGCCCGCACAGGGCGGACGCGGCCGTGAACACCGCGATGGAGCCGAGCAGCACCTGGCGCGGCCCGATCCGGTCCCCCAGCCACGCTGCCGCGGGGATGAACAGCGCCACGCTGACCTGATAGCCGATGACCGCCCCGGAGACAGCCGTTGCCGGGGTGTGGAACTGGCGGCCGATGGCGGCCAGGGCTACGTTCACGATCGTCTGGTCCATCACCGCGATGAACATGGCCCCCGCGTAGACCACGCTGACCGCGACTTTCTGGCTGATCACGCGGGAAGGCACGTGCCGGACGCCCCTCTGCTGGACGGGGATGAGCCCGTTCTTGTTTCGACCAGTCGGTCAAAATTGACAGTGGCCTACCCCATGGATCCATGTCAAGAGCCGGATTTCTTATGACGAACTTAGAAATGACTCACTCAAGGAGGCAGTGAGCGGCCGGCCCCGGCTCAGGCGGTCTTACCCCGGCCCCGCGCCCGGCCGGCCGGCGGGCGCTGCGCCCCGCCGCTGCCCTCGGGCCCGGCCGGGGCCTCGAGTCCCGCGGTGAGGAACCGCACCAGGTCCTCGAGCAGCGTCTCGAGCGGCGATCCCAGGTCCCCGCCGGAGACCAGGACGGCCTGGTAGCGGGCCAGGGTGTGGATGGTACTCGTCATCACGACCAGCCAGCGCTCGTCGAGTACCGGGACCGGATGGCCCGGCAGCAGCCGGCCGAGCAGGGGGCGCAGCGTGTTGACGGTGGTCGACGGGATGCCCATCGATTCGAGCCCTCGGTACCCGCCGCGCTCGGTGATATACCGCGACATGAACGCGAGGTAGTGACTGTGCTCTTCCAGGTGGGCCGCCAGCGGCAGGACGAAGACCCGCACCAGGTCGCAGACCTGGGGCTGACCGCGGGAGACGAGGTCGGCGAACATCTCCACCCGCACCCGCTCGCTGAGCGAGGCGCGGAAGGCGATTACCTCCCGGACGAGGCTTTCCCGGTCACCGAAGTGGTACTGCACCACCGCGTGGTTCTTCTGGCCGGCCGCGATGCCGATGTCGCGCAGCGGTACGGCTTCGATCCCATGTTGGGCGAAGAGTTGCTCGGCCGTCATGAGGAGATCCAGGCGGGTCGCGTCGCCGCGGGAGTTGGCGCGCTCCCGGCTGGCCAGCCTGCGGTTCAAGGCTAGCCCGGCGTTTCGGTCCGCTGCTGCGTGCATGATCAAGGTTAGCGTGGCGGCCGGCCATTAGCCCGGGCCGCCGAGATGAATGATTACTAACCCGGGCCTAGTGCCGGTCCCAGACCAGCGGCAGATTGTTGAGGCCGACCTGGCGGCCGTGCTCGGTGATCGGGATGTCCGGGTCGAGCCGGTACTCGGGGATCCGCCGGTGCCATTCGGTCAGCCCGACCAGCAGCTCCTGGCGCGCGAGGTGCGACCCCAGGCACCGGTGCGGGCCTGCGCCGAAGGCAAGGTGGCGGTTACCCTCGCGGTCGATTTTCACCAGATGGGCGTCGGGGAATTCCGCCGGATCCCGGTTCGCCGAGGCGAGGGGCAACCACACCATCTGGCCCGGTTCGATCGGGCACCCGCCGACCTCGGTCCTGCGGGTGGCCTTTCTCCCGGGGGACACGAACGAGTAGTAGCGGAGAAACTCCTCGATCGCCGACGGCCACAAGGAGGGATCTGCCACCAGGCGGCGACGGTCGTCCGGGTGCAACGCGAGGTGGTACATCGAGTAGGACAGCTGCATCGCCACCGTATCGAGGCCCGCCATGAACATGAGCAGGCAGAACGACAGCAGGTCCTGATCGCTGACCGGCGTCTCGTCAATCGACCAAGTCAACGCGACGCTGATGATGTCTTCCCTCGGCTGTGCCCTGCGCTCGGCGATGAGCTGCCTGAAGTACTCCATCACCTCTTGCATCGCCGCAAACGCGAGCTTTCCCTCGGAAGGGTCCGCGTGCAGGATCGCGGTTTCCCAGACCTGGAACTGCGCCGCGTCGGAGACCGGCAGGCCGAAGATCTCCATGAAGATCGTGTTCGGGAAGCGCAGCGCGACATCGGCGACGTAGTCGCACTCGCCCCGCCCTTCCACGTCATCGAGGATCTCGTTGATCACCTCATGGACGCGCGGCTTGAGCCGGTCGACCGCTCCCGGCGCGAAGAACGGCCCGAGAAGGTGCCGCCACTTGGTGTGCAGCGGCGGATCGACCATCTCGGGGATCCACATGTACGGCGGATTGGGATCGTCGACCGTCACCGCGCTGCTTGAGAAGGTGGCGGGGTCCTGCAAGCAGGCACGGATCTCAGCCATCCCGCTCACCAGGAGGAAAGGGTTGCGGCCGTTGACGGTGGCCGGGTGCACGTTGCCCTTTTCCCGCAGCGCGTCGTAGCGAGCAAAGTGCTCGCCGGGACTGGACACGGCGGTGTTGATGGCTTCGTAGCGGAGTGGCTCCCCCAGCGTCATAGGTCGATGATCCGTGATATTAGTAATGGAAGTCAACCAATTGAGGTACGCGCGATCACTATGAGCGGAACTCGTCCCCCGGCCGCCCTGCACTACTTCGCGACCGATCAGTCCCTGCCGGTGACCGACTTCGCCCGCGCGGCCGCCGAGCGCGGCTTCGACGCGGTCCTGCTGCCGGAGCACACCCACATCCCCGTCAGCACCGGGTCGCCCTACCCCGGCGGCGGCGACCTGCCGGAGCGCTACCGGCGAACCCTCGACCCCTACGTCGCGCTGTCCGCCATCGCCGCGCGGACCGACCTCAAGATCGGCACCTGCGTAGCGCTCGTGGCCCAGCATGACCCGATCGCGCTGGCGAAGACGATCGCGACCCTCGACTTCATCTCCGGTGGCCGGTTCTCACTCGGCGTCGGGTACGGGTGGAACGCGCCGGAGTTGGCGAACCACGGGCGGGACACGGCCAAGCGGCGCGCGATCGTCCGCGAGCACGTGGCGCTGATGCGGGCGCTGTGGCAGGACACCGAGGCCGAGTTCCACGGCGACCACGCGAGCCTCTCCCCCAGCTGGGCATGGCCGAAGCCGGTACAGCGGCCGTCGGTCCCGGTCCTGCTCGGCTGCCAGCTGACACCACGCGGCCAGGCCGAGATCATCGGCTGGGCGGATGGCTGGATCGGCTTCGCGGGCGACCTGGACGTGTTCGCCGGGCAGGTCGCCACGCTCCGCGCGCGGTGGGCCGAGGCCGAACGGACTGAGGTCGGCCCCCTCATCCGGCCGATGCTCCCGATCGTGGACGACGACACCCTGCGCCGAAGCTTCGAGCGCCTGCAAGGGCTCGGGGTCGACCAGGTGGTGCTCGATCTGCAGGCCGTGGAGGGCGATATCCGCGTCGTCCTCGACCGGTACGCCGCGGCGCTCGCAGCGCTTTAGCGCTGGCCGGTCAGGCGGCGGCGGTCGGCTCGGCCGCGGCCGACTCGGTCACCGGCGAGGCCGGGCGCCAGGAGGTGAGCAGGGTGAGGGCGGCGCCGATGCCGCCGGCCCCCACGCAGACCGCGTAGGCCGCCCAGCCGCTGATCGGGTAGCCGGCCGCGTGATCGAGGGACAGCCATCCCCCGCCCATTCCGGCGAGCGCGACCGCCACGACGCAGATCATCAGCACGTACTCATACCCCTGGCCGGGCCGGAAGATGAAGAACCCGTTCTTGAGGTGGGCGGTGACCAGGGCCACCAGCATGGTGCCGAGGACGCCGGCCGCCGCCAACGGGGTGAGCAGCCCGAGCAGAAGCAGCACGCCAGAGCCGATTTCGGTGAGGGTGGCCACGTAGGCGTGCACCCAGGCGGGCCGCATGCCGATGGAGGCGAACCAGCGGGTGGTGCCCGCGATCTTGCCGCCGCCGAACGCGTGGTTCCAGCCGTGGGTCAGCATGGTGATGCCGAGAACCGCCCTCAGCAGCAGCGCGGCGATGTCTACCGGGTGCACGAGCCCCTCCAGTCGGTCAAGTCAGTGGCGGGACTGGCCGGTGCACGTCCTCATCTCCGCACATAGTTATATCATTGCACTTGTCGGACTATCTGGCGAGCTGTTCGAGCAGCACTGCGCGCGGTCACCAGCGACGGCCCGTACCAGGTCATTGTTCCCGGCCGGCCGTCAGCCAGCCAACTCGCTGATCCGCGCCGCGGGCAACACCCGGGCGATGCGCCACAGCCCGAGCCAGCTCGCGGGGAAGACGCTGTCGTCCACTAGTGCGGCGTGGGCACCCGGGTCCGGGTCGGCGCAGGCGTCGGCGCAGACAGTGACCCGGTACCCGGTGTCGACCGCCCACCGGGTGGTGGACAGCACGCACCCAGACGTGGCCACTCCGGCGATGATGAGGTGCGCCACGCCGGCCTGGCGCAGCATCTCGTCCAGGTTGGTGGTGGCGAAGGCGCTCAGGGACTTCTTGCCGAGCACCGGCTCGCCCGCCGCGGGCGCCACCAGCGGGTGGATCTGGTCCTGCATCCCGTCCGGTACCACGTAGATGACGGGCAATCCGGCCTGACGGGCTCCCGCGATCGCGACTGCCGCCCGCTTGGCCACCGCGTCGTCGTGGCTGAAGTTCTCGACGATGTAGGTCGCGTAGTCCAGGACGAGAAACGCCGTCCTCATCGCGCCGTCCTGGCTGTTCGTGGTCATAGGCCGTCCCTGCTATCCGATGTGGGCAACGAGATCACCGCCATACGGCTCAGCAGCGTTGCCAGTCTGCCTAAGATAGTTTACTAATCGAGCTAATTTATTTGACCGGGCAGGGCATCGGAGGCTTCGGATGACGGCGGATTTCGCGGAGCGGTACGGCCCGGCGGCCCTGGTGACGGGAGCGTCGTCCGGAATCGGGTACGCGTTCGCAGAGGAGCTGGCTTGCCGGGGCCTCGACCTCGTGGTGACGGCACGGCGGCTGGACCGGCTGGAGGAACTGGCCACCCGGCTGACCCGGGAGCACGGAATCACGGTGACGACCTGCCAGTCCGATCTGGCGGACCCGGAGGCGCCCCGGCGGCTGGCGGAGTTCACCGCGGCCATGGACGTCGGGCTGGTCATCAGCAACGCCGGATTCGGACTGCGCCGGGCACCGCACGAGGCACACGAGGCGGCGGCGCTGACGGAACTCCTGATGGTGAACTGCCACGCTCCGTCGGCGCTGGCACACAGCTTCATCCCCCGGCTGAGCGCGCGCGGCAGGGGCGGCTTCGTCTTGACCAGTTCCGTCGAGGGCGCACTCGGCGGCCCTTATTCCGCCGCCTACTCCTCGAGCAAGGCGATGGTGACCGCGCTCGGCGAAGCCCTGTGGGGAGAGCTGGCGGAGACGGGAATCGATGTACTGACGCTGTGCCCGGGCAAGACGGTTTCAGAAGCGCTGGTCAAGCAGGGCTTCGACCCGTCCATGCTGGATGACGCCATGCCCGCCCGCGAGGTCGCGCGGCTGGCGCTCGACCACATCACCGACGGCCCGACGTACATCTCGAGCGAGTACTACGCCACGATGATCGAGCAGTTGTCCGCCCTGCCCCGCCGTCAGGCGCTGCTCGCGTCGGCTGCCGCGATGAAGAAGCACATGGCCGCGCGAGACGCCTCCTTATTCCGCCGCGGACCCGACTGGTCCTGCCTAGCGGAACAGCGCGATTGACCCGCCATCGGATCGCGATTAGCGTCCGAAGCCACCGAGTCATATGTGACACTCGCGTTCCACATCCATGGGTGCGGAAGGACGTACTTGACTACTCCCCGCCCTGAAGGACGGGGATTCCAGCCCTCACGGGCCGGGGTTCCTGTTTCACGGCCGACCGCACCCGGGAGGTCCCCGGGTGTCTGACATCAGCTCCGCAGGCAGTAACGGCAAGACCTGCCGCCAGGATGTTCTTCGCGGCGTTGACGTCCCGGTCGTGCCGGGTGCCGCAGGACGGGCAGACCCATGCCCGGGCGCTGAGGGAGAGTTCCGCGAGCAGGTGCCCGCAGGCGGAACAGGTCTTGCTGCTCGGGTAGAACCGGTCGATCACGATCAGCTGCCGCCCGGCCCTAGCCGCCTTGTACTCAAGCTGACGCCGGAATTCACCCCAGCCGCAGTCAGAGATCGCCTTGGCGAGCGATCTGTTGCGGACCATGCCGGACACGTTCAGGTCCTCGATCACGATCACGTCGTGGTCGCGGACCAGCCGGGCGGAGGTGCGGTGCAGGAAGTCGGCCCGCGACGCGCGGACTTTGCGGTGGGCGCGGGCGACCTTGGCCCTGGCCTTGGCCCGGTTCGCCGAGCCCTGCTGGCAGCGGGCCAGGCGCCGCTGGTAGCGGGCCAGGCTGCGTTCGCGCCGGGCCAGGTGGCGCGGGTTCGCGATCTTGCGTCCGACGCTGGTGACGGCGAAGTCCTTGATGCCCAGGTCCAGGCCGGCCACCGCACCCGCCGGGGGAAGCGGCGCGGGCGCGGGCACGTCCACGGCGAAGGAGACGTACCAGCGGCCGCACGGGTCCCGGGAGACCGTCACCGTGCTCGGGTCGAGCGACGCCGGGTCAAGGTCCGGCCACGACCAATTGAACGCCAGCGGCGTGCTCATCTTGGCGAGGAACAGCTGCCCGTCGCGGTACCGGAACCCCGAGCGGGTGTACTCGGCGCACTGCCGCCCGGTGCGGGACTTATAGCGGGCGTAGGAGGCGCGGCCGGCGAAGAAGCCGCTGAACGCGGCCTGCTGGTGGCGGAGCGCCTGCTGCAGGGGGACGCTGGACACCTCATTCAGCCAGCCGAGGTCGTCCGTGGCCTTCATGGCGGTCAGGTACGCGCTGGCCTGGGCGTAACTGGTGCTGGCCTGCTCGGTGCGGTAGCGGGCCTGGCGCCAGGCCAGGGTGCGGTTCCACACCACGCGGATGCAGCCGAAGGTGCGGTTCAGCACGCTCACCTGTTCGGGGTCTGGGTAGATCCGGCACTTGTAGGCCGTACGCATGTTTGAATTCTACCGAAAGGAACTGTTATGTGTAAGCCGACGCGCGAGAGGAGGGAGCGGCGTTTCCTCCCCGGCCTGAAAGGCGGGGTCTCCACGCCGCAACTTCGATGACGGACGCAATGCTCAACGGAAAGGCGGCGGCGCCAAGCTCCGCGGAGTTGATCAGCCGGGCGGAGTCGCTGATCCCGCTGCTGCGCGCGAACGGGAGCCTGGCTGAGCGGCTGGGTCGCGTGCCGGACGAGAACGTGCGGGCCATCGAGGAAGCCGGCCTGTTCCGGATGCTCATGCCGGCGAAACGCGGCGGCTACGGCACCGGCGCGGCCACCGCGGCGGCCGCGATGACCCACATCGCCAGCGGCTGCCCGTCCACCGCCTGGGTCATGCAGATCTACAGCGGCATCGGCCGCATGGCGGAAAGCCTGCCCGAGGAGACGCTGGCCGAGATCTACGCAAGGGAGCCCGGCGCCAAGTTCGCCGGCACCTTTGCCGCCGCGGGCGCGGTCTGCGAGGCGGTCGACGGGGGCGTGCGCATCCGCGGCCGGGGACGCTGGCCATTCAACAGCGGCTGCCACCACGCCGACTGGGATCTGCTGCGGGTCTCAATCGAGGAACGCGACGGAAGCACCTCGGACGCGTTCTGCCTCGTCCCGCTTTCTGAGCTGACGATCGCCGACGACTGGCACGTGATGGGCGCGGCGGGCACCGGGAGCAACTCCGTGGAGTGCGGTGAGCTGTTCATCCCCGAGCGCCGGGTATCGCGCCGGATCGCGGACGCCTTCGCGGCGCTGCAGGTCGGGGACAGCGGCTACGCGTTCACGGCGGCGCTGCCGCTCGGCATGGCACGCTACGCGCTTGAGGCATTCCACGACCTGGCGAAGAACCGGGGCATCAGGATGCTCGGCTACGAGAGAATGTACGACTCCGCGGTCGTGCAGACGGCGATCGCCACCGCGCACACCAACATCAGGATGATCGAGTCCTACCAGCACTGGGTGCTCTCGACACTCCAGCCTGGCGCCGAGCGGATCACCGATCCGATGCTGACCGGCGCCGGCGGGACCCAGTGCTACAAGCTGGCACGGGAGGCCATCGAGCGGCTCTTCGATGTCTGCCCGACGGACGAGATCCGGCTCGACCGGCCCATCCAGCGGCTGCTGCGGGACCTGCTCGCGTTTACCCACCAGGGCGCCATGGCGCCGTACGTGAACTGGGAGCGCTACGGGCGGCACCTGGTCGGCGCGAATGCCGGCACCTTGCTTCCACCGAGCGGAGCGAAGCCCGTCCCCTAGCATGTGGTGGCCTGTCCAGCCGCTCGCGTTCCTCCTGGTGCTGTAGCTGGCGCAGACGCTGAACGCTGTACCTGCCGACGCTGAACGCGGACATCATCGACAACGGCGTGGTCTTCCACAACACGCACTACATCCTGACGACCGGCGGGGTGATGCTCGCCATCACACTGGCGCAGATCCTGTGCGACGGCTCGCTCGGCGCCACCCACGAGCAGGTCGTCGAGGAAGCGAAGGCGACGTACGTGGACCGGTTCGTGCGGACGCTGCCCGACGGCTACGCCACCGTGCTTGACGATGAGGCCACCAACCTCAGCGCCGGCGAGCGGCAGCTGATCACGATCGCCGGGCCGTCCTCGCCCGTCCCGCCGTGCTCATCCTGGACGAGGCGACCAGCTCGGTCGACACCAGGACAGAGGTACTGCTCCAGCGCGCGATGGCGTCCCAACAGGACAGCGCCCCGGCCCTGGCCGGGCCAGGGCGCTGTCGTGCTGACTTACGCCTTGCAGGCGGCGGGGACCGGCGGCTGCAAGCTGAGCAGGCCGCAGAAGCTGGCGTCGGCCACCTGCCAGGTGCCCTTGGTCAGCACCGCCTGGCCCTTCTGGCCCTTGATCACCGGCATACCGGAAAGCAGCAGCGTCCACGTGACGCTGGCCGTGGAACCATTGACGGTGACGGCGGTGACCTGCGCCGCGGTCTCCTTCGCCTGGGACGAGCTCGCCTCGCCTGCCAGGACCGCCGAGAACTTCGAGCCATTCTGCAGCAGGGTCATCTTCGTCGCGGTCGGCGTCGCCGGGTCGAAGAACGCCACCCAGTTCGTCGCAACGGCCTTCGCGGCGCCCGTCAGGCCCGCGGGGATGTTCGAGTCCGAACTGGAAGCCGCCGCGGATGCCGAGCCGGAAGCGCTAGCCGAGGCGGAAGCGCTAGCCGACGAGGCGGAGGCGCTGGCCGGCGCGGAAGACGTGGGCGAGGCTGGCGGGGCCGAAGACGTGGAACTGGACGAACTACACGCGGAAAGCGCGAGGCAGCCGACGGTCGCGGTGACCGCGAGGAAGCTGACGGGATGGATGCGCATAAGGAACATGCCTTGATAGGTTACTAATAAACCTAATCTAAGATAAGAGCCTCGGCATCACAGGATTGCGTCAGTCGGTGCCTTCCGGCGCGACCCCGTCCTCGTGCGCCATCCAGTGCACGAAGCGATGAAGCGGGTACATGGCGTCGTGCGGGTTGCCGATGGTGCTCGGCCCCGCCTCACCCAGCCGGACGATGCGCTGGGCTCCGCAGCTCGCGAGCCGGTCACGGTAGTCGGGCATGCGCTGATGCGGATAGAACCCGACCGTCTGCGTGGCCACGTTCACGTACTTTGCGGCATCGTCGAGCGAGTCCACCCGGACCACGTTGGCGGTCTTGTTGATCGGGTGGAAGTCCACCGGTTCACCAGAACGGATGACCAGTCCCTTCCCGTCGGTCTTACCCCACACGCGGAACTCGTCGTCGAGCATCATCAGCATCTCGATCTGCTCGCGCAGGTCCAAGTCGAGCGGCCGGGCGTCGCCCGAGGCAGCGGCTCTCTCGACGATGCGCGCGTGCAGCCGCTCGCAGAACAGGTCCGCGTCGCCCTGGCCCGCCTCGACGAAGATGAAGCGGCTGGCGACGCATGCTTCCTGGTTGAGCACCATGACGTCGCTGGCGGCGAGGTCGGCCGCGAGGTCGAGCGCCTCCTCTGAGGCGACAGCTTCCCGCCCGACCATCGAGATCGATGTCTTGGGGTCGAACGACACCAGCTGAAAGCCGGGACCGAGGTACTTGACCACGTTGCTGATCGCATCGCCGCCGCCCCAGGCCACGATCTTGTCGAAGTACTGGGGACGGTAGAGCGTCCGCTCCACCGCATCGTCGCCACCGCGCCAGTACACCGCCGACATCGACTTCACGATGGCATGGCCGGGGTCGATTTCCGCCATGGTCCGCAAGACGGCGACAGTGGTGAAGGGATCGCTTGAGGACATCTTGAACAGGTTGACCGCCTTGACCATCGCTCCCTGAGCGATGGACTTGACCGCGACGCCCGGGGAGTTACCGGGCAGCACGTGGATCAGCCGGGGCGCGAACGCCCGCACGAAGCTCTTGCGCCCGGTGAAATCCTGTTTGGGCACCCACTCGTCAAGTGCCTTGGGATCGGGAAAGTTCTGCTCCACCACCGTTTGCAGCAGCCGCTTGTCGAGATAGGCCGCCGCGCCCTTGACCTGCGCTTCAAGCACGGCACGCGGCAGCACGTGGGTGGCGGCCATGCGGTCGATGCATTCCTGCACGAAGGAGTTGCCTGGGTTGCGGATTCGCTGGCCGGTCTCGACGAGGAAGTCAATGATTTCCGCGAGCGGGACGTTGAGCAGCGGCGGCACCTCGGTGCGCGGGTGCACCGCCCGGTCGAGGTCGATCCGCGGCGTCGCGAAGGTGACTCCCAGGTCGCGCGAGCGGTGCAGGGCAACCTGGCCCTCGGCCAGTTCGCCGCGCAGGAAGAACGGCGCGGAAACCACCGCATCCGCAAGCTTCAAATCGGTGTTGATCGCGTTCATGACAGGCCTCGCACATACGCGTCGACGGTGCCGGCGCAGCCGATCTTGTCGTCGCCTTGGATGTCCGCGTAACGGACGATGTTGTTCCGTACCGACGGGCCCTTGCAGCCACAGGCGCAGGGGCTGAAATCGAGCGAGATCTTGTCGCCGGTGATTATTCCCCCCCAGCGCCCGTCGAGCGAAAGGTCGTAGAAGGCGGCGCGACCCTCGATCTCGCCGGTCTCGTGTGACAGCATGGCGCCGCCGTCGGAGTCCAGGATGAACGGCACGATCCACGGGGGAACGTGGTAGCGGTCGCCTCTCTGGCACTTGGGCATGCCGGAATTGAGTTCCTGCATGGAGTAATTCTGGAAGTTCCGGTTGGCCGGGATGTTGAATGTCTCGTGGACGAACTCTTGGTAGTCCGGCGGCAATTGCGCGCGCTTGAGCCCGCCGCCGACATAGATGCAGTTGTCGGGGTGGAAGTCCTTCGCGGAATAGCCCATGCCGCGGACGATCTTGGCCACCTGGTACAGCGCGTTCCACAGGCCGGAGATGTAGAGCTTCTCATCCCGGTACTTGATGAGCGCCTCGGCGCCCGCGAGCATCGCTTGGTCGAGCGTTGCCTGACGCGCCTTGGAGGTCTGCTCGAAATCAGCCAGTTCTTCTGGCCGCGCGGTGCCGTCGGCGATCTTCTTCTGTAGTACGACCATCTTGGTCAGCGAGCCAACGGTGATCGGCGGGATGGGCAGGCGGAAGCGCTCCTTGGCGGGGTCACCGAAGGCCTCCTGCTGCGCCTGGCCGATGACCAGGTTCTTGGGGACGGCGGCAATGGGCGCGAGGCCCACCATCCGCCGGTCACGGGCCGGCCGGACGCCCGAGCCCCAGGCAAAGACGCCGACCGTGTCCTTGCGTGACCAGTCCATGTCCTTGTCCGAGGCGAGCAGCATGGCCGACTTGCCGGTCGTGCCGCTTGAGCAGGAAACGTAGTGTCCCTTGGCTTGAAGCCGCGCGATCCAGTCGTCGATGCCGGTGACGTCCGAGGTCTCGATCGGACTGATCGGGTAGGGCGAGACCGCGCCAAGCCACTTGCCGAGCAGACCCCACTTGTCCTCGATCAGGAAGCTCTCGGGATAGCTCTTGTAGACGCTGTGCGGGAACAGCAGCGGCACCATGTCCTCGCGGCTGCGGATCTCGGTGGTGCCGGCTTCGCGCGCCCGGTGGCCGAGCAGCTTGATGCGGTCCTTGCGCTCCTGGAACCGCTCGTTAAGCGCCTCAAGCTGTGTCTCGCGCAGCTCGGCATGGGAGTGGTCGAAGCGGTCCTCAGCGGCGATCAGCCGCGTCAGCTTCTCGGTTGCCGGGCTCATGGGTCATCCTTCCGCGGGTGCCGTCGCCGGACTAGACAAATGGCACCTTGTGCGTATCATTATGACTGAATCTGGCGACAGCGCAAGGGCGATTTAGGCGGGCAGGCTTAATGAACGCAACCTCCACCATGCGCCGCGGGGCCGGGCGGCCCACCACCGAGCAGGCCGAGGCGCGCCATGAGGAGCTGCTTGACGCCGCGCTTGACCTGTTCCTTGAGCACGGTTTCGAGCTGACGACGATCGAGATGATCGCCGCCCGCATCAACATGACCAAGCGCACGGTCTACGCCCGCTACGCCGACAAGCCGTCACTGTTTCGCGGCGCGGTGCAGCGAGCCATCGAGCGGCAGATCGTGCCGCAGGACGTGCTCGCCGGCTTCGACCAGGGCGACCTGGCCGCCACGCTTGAATCGGTCGCGCGGCTGCGCATCGGCCAGGTGATGACGCCGAACGGCCTGCGCCTGCAGCGCATCATCAACACCGAGAGCTACCGGTTCCCCGAGATCTTCACGGCCAACTTCGAGCAGAGCGCCAAGCCGGTGCTGGACTTCGTCGCCGGCGTGCTCGATCGCGCTATCGCCACGGGACAGATCTCCCCCACTGACTCCGGCTTCGCCGCCTCCGCCTTCATGAGCATGGTGGTGGGCGGCCAGGTGCGCGCGATCGTCAGCGGCCGCGTGCCGGCGCGCGCGGAACTGGACAGGAGAATCAACTTCACCGTTCGGCTGCTGCTCGATGGTCTTCGGCCGCGCGGAGACGAAAGGAAGGAAGCACCGTGACAATCGATGCGGAGCGGCGGGTCGCGCTCGTCACCGGAGCCAGTTCGGGGATCGGGAAGTCGACTGCGGTCAAGCTCGCGGCGCGCGGCTGGCAGGTGATCGGCGTCGGCCGCGACCCGGAGCGCAGTGCCGCCGCCGAAGCGGAGATCGCCGCGGCGGCGCCCGCGGGCGGCTTCTGCATGGTGCGCGCCGACTTCACGCTGATGGCCGAGGTCAAGCGCGTAGCCGACGAGGTGGGCGGCCGCACCGGGTATATCGATGTCCTGGTCAACAACGCGGGCGGCGTGCGGGACCGGCAGTACATCACCGCGGAGGGCACGGAGGCGACCTTCGCCGCCAACCATCTCGCCCCCTTCCTGCTGACGCGAGAGTTGATGCCGCTGCTCAAGGCGAGCGCGGCCAGCCGGCCGTCGGGAACGACACGGGTGATCGCCGTGTCGTCGACCGCGCATCGCATGATCGACGCGCTTGACTTCGACGACCTGCAAAGCCTCGGCGGCTTCCAGCCGGCCTTCGCCTACGGCCGGGCGAAACTCGCCAACATCCTGTTCACCCGCGAGTTGGCGCGCCGGGCCGAGCCGGAGGGAATCGTCGCCCAGGTCATGCACCCGGGCCTGGTCGCCAGTAACTTCGCCTCGCACGGAGACGAGGGAATGCGGACGTACATGGCCTCGGCTGCCGCCGTGTCGCCTGACGAGCCGGCGGAAACGCTGGCCTGGCTTGCCACCGAGCCAGCGGGAGGTCACCCAGGCGGCCGTTACTTTTACCAGCAGGCGGAGGAAACGCCTTCCGCCGCCGCGCAAGACGATGCCGCCGCCAGGCGCCTGTGGGCGGAAAGCGAGACGCTGCTAGCCAAGCTCGGCTTCTAACGCGACGCCTCGCCATGGCGCTATATGTCGCGAAATATCCCTGACTGCTATCGTTCCTCCATCAAAAATCGAGGCGGCGGAGAGGTTCAGCATGACGGGCGGGACGACGGCGTACCCATGCCAGATCTGCGGGTCCACCATGGCCTGGGATCCGGCCGCCAGGGTGATGGCGTGCGACCACTGCGGGAACCGGCAGTCCGTGGCGCCCGCGGGCACAGCAGTGCGGGAACACTCGTTCACCGAACTCGCCAGCCTGCCTGCCAAACCGGTCGCCAAGCTCGGCACGGTCTTCGCCTGCCCGAACTGCAACGCGCACACGGAAAGCGACCTGCTGTCGGCGAACTGCCAGTTCTGCGGGACGCCGCTCGTCGCTGACCCTGCTGCCATCGAGCGGGTCGCACCCGAGGCAGTCGTGCCGTTCGGCATCAGCAAGCAGCAGGCAGGCGATGCGCTGAAGAAGTGGACGTCGTCGCGCTGGTTCGCGCCTGGCAGCCTCAAGAAGGTGTCAAGCGCGGAGACGTTCACCGGCAGCTACCTGCCGTTTTGGACCTATGACAGCAATACCGCCTCCGACTACACGGGCGAGCGCGGCGAGCACTACTGGGTCACCGAGACCTACACCACGCAGGTCAACGGCCAGCAGGTCACCCAGACCCGGCAGGTCCAGCACACCCGGTGGCACCCCGCGCAGGGCAGGGTCAGCCGGTTCTTCGACGACGTACTCGTCCCCGGCACAACCAAGGTGGAGACGAACCTGATCGGCAATCTCGAGCCATGGGAACTCCAGACGGCGACGCCCTTCCAGCAGAACTACCTGGCCGGCTTCCAGACCGTCCGGTACGACATCGAGCCCGAGCAGGGACTGGAGTCGGCGAAGGCGCAGATGGCCCCGGTGATCGAGGACGATTGCCGGGCCGACATCGGCGGCGACGAGCAGCGCGTCCACACCGTCAACACCGCCTACTACGACCTGGCGTACAAGCTCATGTTCCTGCCGGTGTGGTTCCTCAGCTACCGGCACGCTGGCAAGCTGTTCCAGGTCATGGTCAACGCCCACACCGGCGAGGTCGTTGGCCACCGCCCCTACAGCGCAATCAAGATCACTCTGACGATCCTGGCCATCCTGATCGTCATCGTCGGCATCGTCCTGGCCGCCAATTCTCACTGAGCTAGCCCGAGAGGACCAGCGCGGGCCCTCAGTCCGGGAGTTCGAGAAAACGGCGGCCTAGGCGAAGCAGCTGGGCGCCAAGCACGTCGTCGTCGAGGTCTTGGGCAAGCGGGTGCATCACGGCGCCGCCAATGGCGGCGGTGAGCATGGCCGCCGCCATCCGCGCCTCAGCCGTGGAGTCCTGGCCGACCAGCCCCCGGTAGAGCCGGTCCATCACCCGCCGGAAATGCTCGTCGGCGGAGAAGACGCGGTTCAGGACGGGATCGCCGGTCAGGGTGCTCTCCATGCGGCGGCGCTCGGCTTGGCGCTGGTGAAGGTACGCCTCATCTTCCGCGAGTTCATGCAGGTAAGGAACGCGCCGGTCTTGCTATGCCGGATCACCGACCTCTGGGTGCTGCTGATCGGGGTCGCCCTGCTCGGCAGTTACTTCATCGGGCTGGCCGCCCGATAGCCGCTACCGGGAAGTGGCGCCGGACCGCGCCAGCACCCGCGCGGCGAGCACCTGATCGTAGGACGCGGTGAACCGGGCAAGCAGGGCACCGAACTGCCGCAGTTCGGGCGGCGTCCACCCGTCCAGCACCTGGGCGTAGAAGCCGGCGCGAGCGCGGTCATGCTCGGCCGTCGCCGCCTGGCCGGCCGGCGTGAGGGCCAGGACCGAGGCGCGGCCGTCGGCCGGATCGGAACGCCGCTCGAGCAGGCCCGCCGCCACCAGCGAGGCGGTCTGCCTGCTGACCGTGGACAGGTCAGAATGCACGCTCGCGGCGAGGGCCGTCGCCCGCATCGGTCCCAGCTCGGCAACGGTCCGCAGCAGCAGCCGGGTGGCTGACTCCACGTCGCTGCGGGAATTGGCCTCCATCCGGGCCGCGGACTTGCGAACGGTGCTGAGCAGGTCAAGCACGTTGTCGGCGACCATTTCCACCTCGGCCGCCCAGCCGGGTGCACCCGGCGATTGCACGCGCTGCTCGCGATCAGGCATCGTTTCCTCTTTTGCTGGGGCTACACAACTGATGGTACTATCCAACAAAATTACTTGCATAATAAAACTGCTTGTGTAAGCCAAGCAGTTCCCCGCGGCGACGACTGCCTACCAACCCAGCGGAGACCTCGTGAGCACGACTGACGCCCGGTCCAACGGCCACATACTCAAGGCACTCGCCGGCCTGCTGCTGGCGCTGTTCGTCTCCACGCTGAGCAGCACCGTCGTCGCCACCGCGCTGCCCCAGATGATGCATGCCCTGCACGGCTCGCCGACCCAGTACACCTGGGTGGTCACCGCGACCCTGCTGACCGCGACCGCCGCGACACCGATCTGGGGCAAGCTGGCCGACCTGTTCAGCAAGAAACTCCTGATCCAGGTCGCCACCGCGATCTTCATCGCCGGCTCTGTCGCCGCGGCCCTGTCGGGGAACGCTGGAGAGCTCATCGCCGCCCGGGCGCTGCAGGGTGTCGGCGTGGGCGGGCTGCAGTCGCTGGTGCAGATCACCCTGGCCGCGATGATCCCGCCCCGCGAGCGCGGCCGGTACGCCGGCTACACGAGCAGCGCCACCGCGATATCGACGATCGGGGGCCCGCTCCTCGGCGGGTTCATCGTCGACACCTCGTGGCTGGGCTGGCGGTGGTGCTTCTTCATCAGCATCCCGTTCGCGATCCTGGCCCTGATCATCGTCCAGCGCACGGTCCGGCTGCCGGCGACGCGCCGCGACAACGTCAGGATCGACTACGGCGGCGCCACCCTGATCACCGGCAGCGTCAGCCTGCTGTTGATCTGGGTCTCGTTCGTCGGCGGCTCATTCGCGTGGGCTTCCTGGCAGACCGCCACCATGACGGGCGCCACGCTGGTCCTGCTCGCCTGCGCGGTGTGGACGGAGACGCGGGCGGCGGAGCCGATCGTCCCGCCGCGCATCATCCGGCAGCGGACCACCATGCTGGCCATCCTTGGCAGCCTCGCCGCCGGCACCGCCATGTACGGCGCCTCGGTCTTCCTTACCCAGTACTTCCAGACCAGCCGCGGCCGCACCGCCGCCCAGGCCGGCCTGCTCACGATCCCGATGATGGCAGGCATCCTGGTGGTCTCCACCGTCGCCGGGGCGCTGATCAGCCGCACCGGCCGGCTCAAGCCCTTTCTCGTCGCCGGCACGCTCAGCCTCGCGGCGGGATTCGGCGGACTCAGCCTGATCAACGAGCACACGTCGTTTGCCTTCATCGGCGTCGCCATGGTGCTGGTTGGCGCCGGCGTGGGGATGACCGTGCAGAACTTCGTGCTTGTGGTGCAGAACTCGGTACCGCTCAGCGACATCGGCGCGTCAAGCGCGACCGTTTCTTTCTTCCGCTCGATGGGCGGGACGATCGGCGTCGCCGTGCTCGGCGCCGTCCTAGCGCGGCAGGTGTCAAGCGGTATCGCGGGCGGCGCCGCTCCTGCGGCGGCCTACGGCACCGCGACCGGGCATATCTTCGCGATCTCGGCCGCCGTCGCGCTGGTCGGCGTGCTGGCCGCGGTCCTGCTCAAGCCGGTGACGCTGCGCGGCAGTCACCAATTGCCCGACCCGGTCAAGGCGGTCACCGTCGCCGCCGGCACGGCCGAGGCCGTGCCAGCGGCGGACTACGCGGAACCCTGAGTCAGGCCGGCGGCGCCCAGCCGATGTACTCGTCGGCCCGGCGGCTGAACAGCCACTTGCCACCGGACTGGCGGAACACGTCGTAGTAGCGAGCGACGATCTGGACCGACCAGGCGCCGCCGTCGCCCTGGGCGATGAACACCACGTCGGTAGTGGCGCGGGCCTCCTGGTCGTTCCAGTCGGTGATCACGACGTTGACCGGCATATGGCGCTGCAGCCCCTTGGGCTTCCAGTTGTCCCAGGAGGCCCGGATCGCGTCCGCGCCCTCGAAGACACCCATCCCCGGGACCTCGAGCACCGCGTCTGGCGTGTAGAGCGCCATGATGCCGTCGGTGTCGCCGGCGTCCTGGTGCTGCGCGTGCGCGGCGATGGCGGTGTAGACGCCCGCGAATACCTCCGCGTAGCTGGTCATCGGCGCCCCCTACTTGATCGCGACTGGGCTGAGCGGCGTGCCGACCGCGCCGGTGACCAGCAGGCCGTTGGCGACGAAGAGGAACTCCCACACCCCGTCGGCCTCGCAGTCGGCCCGCAGCGCCTCGAAGTCGAACATCTCGCCCAGGGTCAGGCCGATGTCGCGGATCATCACCTGGTGCACCGGGATCGTCGCGCCGGGCACCGGGGTGGGCCACACCTCGCCGTTGGACTGGTCGAGCGCCAGCGCGGCGATCTCGCTGTCGTGGATCCACCGGCAGAGATCAAGACCGGGACCGGCCGTCGGGCCCACGTACTTCTGCCGGTCGCCCTCGCGGAAGTACTTGGTCCAGCCGGTGCGGATGCACGCGATGTCACCGGACTCGACCCGCACTCCCTGCCGCTCCTGGGCCGCCTCGACGTCGGCGGTGGTGATCTCGTAGGAGTCCGGCAGTACCTCCACGCCCTTCAGCCCGGCGATGTCCAGCAGCACGCCGCGGGAGACGAGCTTGGTGGCCACCTGGGCGATGTCATTCCTTGACGCGCCCTGGAAGTTGTTGAGCGCCCTGGCGGGCATCCCGTTGTAGAAGAACCCGTCGTAGCCGACGTGAGCCAGCCCGTCCCACTGGGTCGAGGCCTGCAGCCCCATGATGATGACGTCGTCGGCGGCGATCTGGCCGTCCTTTGAAGAGGCGGTGTCCGACGGCAGCAGGGTGAACAGGTGGTGCGGGTTGCGCCGCCAGCCGCCGGGCGGGAACGGGCCGTCCTTGTCGAACGGGATGCCGCAGTCGATCGTCTTGCCGGTACGCACCATCTTGGCCGAGGCGACCAGCTTCTCCGGCGTGATGAAGTTCAGCGTGCCGATCTGGTCGTCGTCGCCCCAGCGACCCCAGTTGCTCAGTTCCTTGCCGAGCTCGTGATGCGGCCACACGGTGGTGTCGGTCATCTTTGGCCTTCCTCTCAGAATCGGTGTGACATGTAGCGGGCCGACCAGTTCAGCGTGCTCGTCGGCACGTAGTAGCCGGCCTCGTCATTGATCGCCGCCCAGTGGGCGGCGACGTCCTCCGGCGTCGGCGCGACGTTGTCCGGGTGCAGGTACCCGTCGGTGGAAGCGACGAAGAGCCGGGCGAACCGCCCGCCGCCCGCCAGGTAGATCCCTGCGCTGACCGGGCAGCTCTCGTGGGCCAGGTAGGCGACCATGGGCGCCACCAGCTCGGGTTCCATGTGCGGCGGCGCGCCGGGCGGCCGCGCGCCGCGCAGCTTGTCCATGCCCTCAGACGGGTCGCCCGCCATCCGCGTCCACGCGTTCGGCGCGATCACGTTGACCTTGATGTCGTGCTCGCCCGCGGACTGGGTCATGGACTGGGCCATGCCGATCATGGCGGACTTGGCGGTGGCGTAGCTGAGGTTGTCGGACATGCCGAACATCCCGGTGGAGCCGGTCAGCACCACCCGGCCGTAGTTCTGCGCCAGCATGTGCGGCCAGGCGGCCCTGGTGACGTTGAACGTCCCCCTGACGTGGACCGCGAGAATCGCGTCGAGCACGCCGACCTCGACATTGGGCAGGCCGCCGTAGATGACGTTGCCCGCGTTGTTGACGACGACATCGACCCGCCCGAACTCATTGACGGCCGCGTCGACCACCGCCTGGCCGCCGTTGACGGCGGACACGTCGCTTGAGTCGGCGATCGCGGTGCCGCCCGCCGCGTTGATCTCGTCGGCCACCTGCTGCGCGGGCGCGGGGTCGTGCCCGGTGCCCTTGGTGCTGCCGCCGAGGTCGTTGACCACCACCCGGGCGCCGCGCTGGCCGAGCAGCAGCGCGTAGGCCCGGCCGATGCCGCGCCCGGCGCCGGTGACGACGGCGACCCGGCCGTCGAAGTTGAGGGCGGTCACTGACCGCTGTCCTCCGAGCCGGGGAAGAACCCGGCGTAATCGCTCTTGGCCGCGGTCTCCATCATTTCCAGCATCTTGGGCCGCCCGAGGGAGTTGAGCAGGAAGGCCTTGGCCTTGCCGGGGATGTTGCTGCCGAAGAAGTAGCTCAGCTCCTTGAACGGCGACATGGTGTACGCGGCCTCGTTGACCATGGTGGTCCACTCGTCTTCCAGCGCCTTGGGCGCTTCGATCACCGCGTGCCCGTGCTCGCGGGCGAACTCAAGCAGGCCGGCGATGAAGTCCGACTGGTCGCCGTTGTACCGCGGGTTGTTGCCCGCCCCGCCGTGCGGGCCACCGGGGAAGAAGAAGTTCGGGAAATGATGGGCCATGATGCCGAGATAGGTGAGCGGCCCGTCGGCCCAGTACTCCTTGAGCGGCAGGCCGTCTCGGCCGACGATGCCGATCCGCTTGAGCGCGCCGGTGCCGAAGTCGAACCCGGTGGCCCAGACGATGATGTCGAACTCGCGCAGGCCCTCGGCGGTCTCGATGCCGGTCTCGGTGACCGCCGTGATCGGCGTCTCCTTCAGGTCGATCAGCGAGACGTTGGGCCGGTTGTAAGCCTCGTAGTAGTCGGTCACGTACGGGGGGCGCTTGCCGGCGTAGCCGTGGTCCTTCGGTATCAGCTTCTCAGCCGTCGCCGGGTCCCTGACGACGGCGCGGATCTTGTCGGCGACGAATCGGGACCACTCGGCGTTGGCGGCCGGGTTCATCGTCATGTCCCGGTAGTTGCTGATGATCTTGCCGAACCCGCCGAGCTGCCAGGTCCGCTCGTAGAACGCCTGCCGCTCTTCCGGCGAGTCGTCGAAGGTCATCTTCGCCGAGGGCTGGTGCAGGAACCCGGACGCCGACTTGTCGACGGTCTCCTTGATCGACGCGAAGCCCGCCTTCAGTTCGGCCTGTTCCTGCGGGGTGACCGGCCGGTTGTTGAGCGGGGTGGCCCAGTTCGGCGTGCGCTGGTAAACGGTCAGCGAGGCGACGTCGGGGGCGATGACCGGGATGACCTGCACGCCGCTCGACCCGGTGCCGATGACCGCGACCCGCTTGCCCTTGAAGTCCACCTCCGTCTTCGGCCACAGGCCGGTGTGGTAGGACTCGCCGCGGAAGCTCTCCCGTCCAGGGACATCGGGATAGAACGGGGCCGACAGCACGCCGGTCGCGGCCACCAGGTAACGCGCCCTGGCGGTGTACCCGTCGGCCGCCGTGACCTGCCAGGTCGACGACTCCTTGCCCCAGACGGCCGATGTGACCCTGGTGCTGAACCGGATGTGGCGGCGCAGGCCGAACTTGTCCACCACGTGGTTGAAGTACCGCTCGTTCTCCGCCTGGCCGGCGAAGTGCTCGGACCACTCCCACTCCTTGAACAGCTCCTCAGAGAAGAAGTACCCGTAGGTGTAGCTCTCGGAGTCGTAGCGTGACCCGGGGTAGCGGTTCCAGTACCAGGTGCCGCCCACGCCGGTGCCGGCGTCCACCAGCTGCACCGAGTAGCCCGCCTCGCGGGCCAGGTACAGCTGGTAGATCCCGGTCACCCCGGCGCCCACGATGAGGATGTCGACGTCCGCGTCCAGTTCCGAACTCATTGGGCTTTCTCCCTCGCTGGTCACAGCTGAACGACGATCGTCTTGGTGGCGGTGTAGGCATCGAGCGCCTCGACGCCCTTCTCGCGCCCGTAGCCCGACTTGCGGAAGCCGCCGAAGGGCAGCTCCACCCCGCCGCCGGCCCCGTAGGTGTTGACGTAGATCTGCCCGCCGTCGACCTGGGCGGCGACCCGGTGCGCGCGGGCCAGGTCCGTGGTCCAGACCGCGCCGATCAGCGCGTAGTCGGTGCCGTTGGCCAGCGCGACCGCCTCCTCCTCCGAGCCGAAGGTGGTGACGGTGATCACCGGGCCGAAGATCTCCTCCTGGGCGATCCTGGCGGCCGGGTCCACGCCGTCGATCAGCGTGGGGTTGAAGTAGGCGCCGCCGCTGATGCCGTCCGGCTCGGCCACGGTGCCGCCGTAGACGATGTCGGCGCCCTTGGCGGACTCCACGTAGCCGCGTACCCGGTCCTGCTGCTTGCGGGACACCAGCGGGCCAAGGTCGGGATCGGTGATGCCGGGACCGATGGTCACCGCGCCGAAACGCTCAGCGATACGCTGCAGCACCTGGCCATGCACCCGTTCGTCTACCAGCAGCCGCGACCCGGCCGAGCAGGTCTGCCCGGCGTTCTGCAGGATCACATTGGCCGCCGTCGTCGCCGCCCGCTCGACATCCGCGTCGGCGAACACCAGGTGCGCCGACTTGCCGCCCAGCTCAAGCGTCACCGGCGCCACCCGCCTGGCGGCGGCGCCCGCGATCAGGCTGCCGACCTCGGTGGAGCCGACGAAGCTGAGATGGTCGACATCCGGGTGGGCGGCGAGGGCGGCGCCGGCCTCCGGCCCGAGCCCGGTGACCACGTTGACCACGCCCGGCGGCAGGCCTGCCGCAGCGGCCAGCCGGGCGAGGTAAACCGCCGTGCGCGGCGTCTCGTCGGCCGGCTTGAGCACCGCGCAGTTCCCGGCGGCGATGGCGGGTGCCACCGCCCGGCCGAACAGCTGCATCGGGTAGTTCCATGCCACGATGTGGCCGGTGACGCCGAGCGGCTCGCGGCGGGTGTAGACGTGCAGGTCCGGCCGCAGCGGGATGCTCAGGCCGTAGTACGACTCGATGACGTGGCTGTAGAAGCGGAAGTAGCGCGCGCACACCCGCGCGTCGTTGCGCGCCTGCGACAGCGGCTTGCCGCTGTCCTCGCTCTCCAGCCTGGCGAGCGTCTCGATCTCGTCGTCGATCAGGCCGGCCAGCCGGGCCAGCAGGTCCGAGCGCTGCTCGGGGGTGGTGACCCGCCATGCCCGGCTGGCGCGGCGGGCCGCCGCCACGGCCTGATCGATCTCCTTGTCCCCCGCACGCGCTACGTCGCCGAGAGTGGTACCGGTCGAGGGGTCGACGTTCGGGTAGGTAGCGGCCGATCTCACCGGCTCCCCGTCGATGAAGGACTCGGTGACCCGCTCCGCTGCGGGGGACACTGTCATGGTTTCGCCTTTCCTGCTGCTGTGCGGGCCTCAGGCGCGGGGGTCGCCAGGCACCAGGTGAGTGGTGAATCCCCAGGGAACGTTGATGCTCGTGTCCGGGTCGGTCACCAGGAAGTCCTCGGTGCGCGAGCGGATGCCGACGCCCTGGGACTTCAGGTGTTCGGCGGCGCGGTCCAGGTCGGCGACCTTGAACGTGAGCGAGTGGTAGGTGTCGTTGGGGGCGGTGGTGGTCCAGTCGGCGTAGGCGGCGGTGCCCTGGTCGGGCACCGCGACCTGCAGCACCGAGTCGCCCAGAGCCACGTAGCTGGCGTCGGCGCCGATCACCTCGTCGCGCCCCGCGTGGAAGACGGTGCCGCCGAGCGCGTCGACCAGCGTGTGCAGCGCCCGCACCGGGTCATCGGTGAGCAGCGTGTGGTAGGCGCACAGCTGCAGGCCGAGCGGTCCCTCGGGGGCCGCGGCGGCGGTCCAGCCGGGCGCGTTGCGGTGGTCGAGCCCGAACGGGAAGTCGGGCAGGAACTCGTGCCGCAGCCCGGCCGACTCCGGGGTGGTGAAGTAGATCGGCATCGCACCGCTGCCGGCCGACCGCGGTGCCTGCTCGCTGTCGGCGGGCTTGCCGAACTGGTCCACCATGGCGACGCCCGCGCCCCGCAGGGCCTGGTAAACGGCCTCGGGGTTGTCGTCGAACCAGCCGATCGTCTTCAGGTGCGGCCTGTCCACCGACGCGTACTGCTGCACGCCGTTCAGCACGTACAGGGTCGGCTGGATGGTGTCCATCAGCACGTCCGCCATCGGGGTGAACGTCGAGTAGTTGGTGGGGTAGTTGCCGGTCTCCCGGCCCTTGAACGTCTCGTAGATATTGGTGCTGGGAGCGCCGAACACCCGCTCGAACCAGGCTTCCACCTCACCCAGGTCGGGCGCGTGGAAGCTGGGGTGGTACATCCGCGTGATGCGGAACTGCTCCGTCATGAAGACCTCCTTGTCGAAACGGCTACTGCGATTCCGGGCGGGCGATGCCGAGATGCTCGCGCAGGGTCGTCCCGGTGTACTCACGCCGGAACACGCCCCGCCGCTGCAGCTCAGGCACCACCATTCGGACGAACTCCTCGAACGCGCCGGGCAGGTGGGTGGCGGCAAGGACGAACCCGTCGCAGCCGCCGGAGTTGAACCACTCCTCCATCTGGTCGGCGACGGCGGTGGCGGTGCCGACGAAGCGCGGACCCTGCAGCAGGGTGGCGCGGTGCGCGGCCAGGTCGCGGACGGTTACCTCGCGGCCGAGGTGCTTGCGCACCCCCATGGACAGGCCGCGGATGCCGGAACTCGCCGCCATCATCTCGTCAGTCACCACGTCGTCCAGGTCGTGCTTGGCGAAGTCGTAGTTGAGCAGCTCGGACAGCAGCGCGAGGGACGCGACCGGGTGCACGTAGGCGTCGAGGAACAGCCGCTCCTTCTCCTCGGCGATCGCCTGGGTCTCTCCCCCGACCACGTACGCCATCGGGAGGATCTTGACGTCGTCGGGGTTGCGGCCCGAGGCGGCGATCTGCTCCTTCTGCTCACGGTAGTGCTGCTGCGCCACCTCGAGGCCGGGGTCGCCGGTGAAGACCATGTCGGCCCAGGCGGCCGCGAACTCCCGGCCGCGCCCTGACGAGCCTGCCTGCAGGATCACCGGCCGGCCCTGCGGGGTGCGGGGCACGGTCAGCGGGCCGCGGACGGAGAACCACTCGCCCTTGTGGTTGATCTCGTGGACCTTGGCCGGGTCGGCGAACTCGCCGGTCTCCTTGTCCATGATCAGCGCGCCGTCGCCCCACGAGTCCCAGAGGGCGGACACCGTCTGCAGGAACTCGTCGGCCTTGTCGTAGCGCCGGTCGTGGTCCATGGCGGCCGACAGACCGAAGTTCTGCGCCTCTGAGTCGTTGACCGAGGTCACCACGTTCCACGCGGCGCGGCCGCCGGACAGGTGGTCGAGCGTGGCGAAGGTGCGGGCCACGTGGTACGGCTGGTAGTAGGTCGTCGAGTAGGTGGCGCCGACGCCGATCCTGGAGGTGGCGCCGATGATCCCGCCGAGCACGGCGGTGAGGTCGAGCTTGACCGGCCGGGCCCCGTACCGGACGGCCTCGGCCACCGAGTCGCCGTAGACGCCGGGCATCGCGAGCCGGTCGTCGAAGAAGACGCAGTCGAACTTGCCTTCCTCGAGCACCTTCCCGATCCGGGTGTAGTAGTCCATGGTGAGGAACCCGAGGTCGGCCGACGGGTACCGCCAGGATCCCGAGTAGACGGTCACGTTGCCGGCCTGCATGAAGCCGACGAGGGTCATCTGGCGGGTCATGGCGATGGCTCCTTCCCTGACAGGCCGAGCAGTTCGGCCCGGTTGGCGACCGTGGCGGCGTGCCGCAGGTGGGCGGCGTCGACCAGCATCCCGTCCAGTCCGCTTGCCCCCTTGCCCGCGGACTCGGCCGCCCGGTAGGTGGCGACCAGCCGCTCGGCGTGCGCGATCTCCTCCGGAGTCGGCGAGAACGCGGTGTTGGCGATCTCCACCTGGCTCGGGTGGATCGCCCACTTGCCGAGGAAGCCCATCGCGGCGGCCCGCTCGCAGGCGACCCGGTAGGCCGCTGGGTCCTTGTAATTGGGGAAGGGGGCGTCGATCGCGTCAACGCCCGCTGTGCGCGCGGCGACAACGATCCGGGCGCGGGCGTAGTGCCAGATGTCGCCGGGAAATTCGACGAGCGGGTCGAAGTTGGTGTCGACCCGCGCGCCCTGGGACGCGGAGAAGTCGCCGGCGCCGAAGATGATCGCCTCAAGCCGGTCGCTGGCGGCGGCGATCTCGTCGACGTGCTGCAGGCCCTCGGTCTCCTCGATCAGCACCTCAAGCGCGATCCGCTTGCGCAGCCCGAGCGTCTCCTCCAGCTGGGTAAGCAGCGTGTCGACCCACCAGACGTCGCGCGCCCGGCGGACCTTGGGCACGATGATCACGTCGAGGGCTTCCCGGGCGATGGTGACGACCTCGATGACGTCGCCGTAGGCCCAGTGCGTGTCGATGCCGTTCATCCGGATCGCGCGGGCGGTGCGCCCCCAGTCGAGGTCGCGTAGGGCCCTCGCCGCCTTGCCGCGCGCCTTCTCCCGCTCGGCGGGCGCGCAGGCGTCCTCCAGGTCGAGGAACACCAGGTCGGCGCCGGAGGCGGCGGCCTTGGCGAACATATCCTCGTTGCTGGCCGGGGTGGCAAGCTCCGAGCGGCGCGGCCGCGGAGTCGGTGCCATGCTTAGATCACTCCCTGTTCATGTAGCTCCGCCAGTCGGCCGCCGTCGAGGCCGAGTAGCTCACGGTAGACCTCGGCGTTGTGCTCGCCGAGCCGCGGGCCCAGGTGGCTGATGGCGCCAGGGGTGGCGGAGAAGCGGGGCACCGGCGCCTGCACTCGCATCGAGCCGAGTTCCTCATCGTCGACCGACGGGTAGACGCCCCGTGCCTGGAGCTGCGGGTCGCCGAGCAGTTGCTCGGCGTCGTAGATGGGCGCGGCCGCGACCCCCGCCTCCTCGAAGACCGCCAGCGCCTCGTCGAGGGTGCGCTGGCCGATCCAGCCTGCCATGATCGCGTCGATCTCGGCCGCGTTCCGCAGCCGCTGCTGCGCCTCGGCGAACTTCGGGTCCTCGGTCAGCTCCGGCCGGCCGACCGCCCGCAGCGCGCGCATGGCGATCGAGGGGGCGCTGCCTGACATCGCCAGCCAGCGGCCGTCGCTTGTCCGGTAGGTGTTGCGCGGCGCGCTGATGTCCCACCGGTTGCCGGTCCTGACCGGGATCGTGCCGAGCTGGTCGTAGGTCAGCACCGACTGCTCGAGCAGCCGGGCGAGCGGTTCGATCAGGTTGATGTCGATCAGCTGCCCAGTACCACCGCGGGCGTCGCGGTAGTAGAGCGCCATCATCACCGCGTAGGTGGCGGTCAGCCCGGCCACGCCGTCCGCGAGCATGAAGGACGGGAGGGTCGGCGGGCCGTCCGGGGTTCCGGTGAGATGCGCGAAGCCGCTCATCGCCTCGCCGAGGGTGCCGAAGCCCGGCCAGTCCGACTTCGGGCCGCCCGCGCCGTACCCGGTGACGTGCACCATGACAAGCCCGGGGTTGGCCGCGGCGAGGCTCTCGTACCCCAGGGCCCACTTGTCCAGGGTGGACGGCCGCAGGTTCATGATCACCACGTCGGCCTGCCTGGTGAGTGACCGCAGCAGGTCACGGCCGGCCTCGAGGCGCAGGTTGAGCGTGACGCACTTCTTGTTGCGGGCCACGCTCTTCCACATCAGCCCGATCCCGTCGCGCTGCGCACCCCACTGCCGCAGTGGGTCGCCGCCGTCGGGCTGCTCGACCTTGATCACCTCGGCACCTTGCTCGCCCATCCAGGTGGCGATCAGCGGTCCGGCCGCGAGGGTCGCCGCATCGATCACCCGCAGGCCGGCGAGGGCACCGTCGTTCACTATCGACTCCTTCATCGGAGATTGCACTGAGCTGGCGGGCGGCACGGCCGACGACGCGTCACGGTCGCCTGCCTGGCGGCGGGCCGGTGGAACCCGCCACGCACAGCCCGGCCAGCACTCTGTGCGGCCCGGTCGCCGGTGGCGGATTGCCGGTCTCCCGTGCGTCGAGCGCGCACAGCAGCAAGCGGGCGGCGATGCGCGCCAGCCCGGCGTACGGCACCTGGATCATCGTCAGCGGCGGATCGGCGAGCACGAACCAGGCGGGATCGCCGTAGACCACCAGGGACAGGTCGTCGGGTAGCCGCCGGCCACTGCACCGGACCGCGTCGGCGGCGCCGACCGACAGCGAGCCGCTCCCGACGACAAGGGCGGTAAACGGGAGGCCGCCGGTGAGCAGTTCACGGGTCGCGTCCCTTCCGTTTTCCTGGGTGGGCTCCACCAGCCGCATGGTGATGCGGCGGGGATCGAGCCCGGCCTTGGCGACACCGCGGCGGATGCCCCGCAGGCGGATCGCCCCATTGGACAGTTCTCTTGGGGTGCCCAGGTAGGCGATGTCGGTGTGACCGAGGGCCGCCAGGTGCACGATGCTGTCGGTAAGCGCCTGCTCGTCATCGGCGAGCACGCTGGGTGCGTCGATTCCCGATACCCGGTGCAGCTCCACCACCGGGAGCTCGGCGAGCAGCCGCCGGGTTTCGTCGAGCAGGTGCGTGGTCGGCGAGATGACCAGCCCCGCGATCCGGGTGCCCACCAGGTCGCGGAGCTGCTCATACTCGCGTTCCGCGTCGTTCTCCGTGATGGCCAGGATCATCTGGGTGCCGGCCGCGGACAGCAGGCTGGCGCACTCGGCGGCCACCGCCGAGTACGCCAGCGTGTCCACGTACGGGATCACGAATCCGACGAATGCGCGGCTGGTGCTCGCCGACAGCGCCCGGGCCAGGCGGTTGGCTACGTAGCCGCGCGCCTGTGCGTGTGCCCGGATGCGGTCGGCGAGCTCCCGACGAACCGAGGGGCTCCCGTTCAGCGCGCGGGATATCGTCGCGGTGGAGACGCCCAGGTCACGGGCCATCTCCACCACGCCGACCGACCTACGCCGTCCGCGGGACGCCATCCGGCGGCTCCCTGTTCGTCGTTTGCCGCATGACAGTCCTACTAGGAGACGGCCATCTTGAGCGTCGAGACATTGGAAGGGCTGCAGTCGAAGGTGCCGGGCTTGACCGGGTCCACCCGGTTCCACGTGCCGTTCTGCAGCTGCACGAGCACCTGGCAGTTGGACCCAAGGTGGCCGCTGATGTCGGTCGCGCCGATGAGGCCGCTGGCGTTGAACGAGTGCTCGTCGTTGTTGAGCACGGTGAACAGCGACGCGCGGTTGAGTGGCTGCCCGGTGGCGATCTCCTTCTGCACCGCGTCCTGGAACAGCTTGGCCATGACGAAGGAGCCGAACGCGTTGTTGTTGAAGTTGCTCGCGCCGCCGAGGTCGGTGATCAGCTTGTCCAGGTCGGGGTTGGCCTTCTGGTCGCTCAGGTACGGCAGTTCAAGCAGGCTCGCGTAGGTGCCGTTCACGGTCGCGCCGCCCATCTGGGCGAAGGACGGGTCGTAGCAGCCCGAGTTGCACTCCCAGACCTTGACCTGGTTGTTGACCCCCTGCAGCGCGGCTTCCTTGCGCAGCAGCACCATGCTGGCCGTCGTGGTGTCGTCGTAGACGAACGTGGAACCCGAGGCCTTGATCTGCTGGATGAACGGGGTCAGCGCGCTCTGCGGCACCCCGCCGCTCAGCGGGTAGAAGCCCTGGCCGTCCTTCTTGATGCCGATGTTGCTCTCCGCCTGGAACAGGGGCACCTCGGTGAGCTTGAACGTCGGGTCGTCGGTGTCGTACATCCAGATGCCGTGCAGGCCCGGGTTGTGCGCCACCAGGTAGCGGGTGTCGCCGACCGGCACGTCATACGTCGGAGTGGCTTCCTTCGCCGTCTTGCAGTACGAGTTGACGCCGCCGATGCCGTACGTGTCCGGGTCGCAGACCGCAGGCACGAAGGCGAAGGCGGCCAGGTTGGCGATGCCAACGGCCTTGCCCGCGGCGTTCTTGCAGCCGTCGAGGTCGGCCAGGTCCACCAGCGCGTTGGCGGAGGTGCCGACGAGGGCGAAGTCGCTCTGGCAGGCCTTGATGACACAGCTGGTGGTGGCGTTCGGGTTCAGCTGGCTGTCGCAGAAGTCGACCTGCACCTGGCGCCCGTCCAGCCCGCCGTTGGCGTTGACCTCGCTCGCCCAAGCCTTGACCGCGTTCACCGAGTCCTTGAACAGGCCGGGGACGAGCGGGTTGTTCACGTCGGCGATGATGCCGACCTTGATGGTGGTGGCGGTGATACCGACGTCGCTGGCCGGCACCGTCGCGGCCGTAGAGGCCGACTGAGAGGCCGACGGCGACGTTGAAGCCGATGTGCCCGTTGATGCCGACGCCGCGGGCGAGGCCGAACTGGCGGCTGGCGAACTGGTGGTGCTCGAAGAAGAACTGCACCCCGCCACGAGCAGCACCGCGGCCGCAGCCGCCACCGCTATCCCGGCGAAACGCTTGCGCGTGGGTATCCGTCGTCCGGTGCCGCCGCGGCCCGGCCCTTCGCTGATAGGTCTCATTCCTGTGCCCTCCACGACTTCATTGCCTTGTGAGGTTCGACCCGGTGAACACCGAGCATTCACGGTTAGCGCTTGTGATATACCGGGCGGTCAGTCAAAAACAGAATGCGGACTGGTCCCGCCGGTTAGGTGCGCCTTCATTTGTTATGCCGCGACCTCGTATGCGAGGGGCTTACAGTCCAGTGCTGGAATGTAAACCTTTACATGGCGAGAGCCGGGGGATGTAAACCTTTACATCGGTCCGCGGTGGTGGTGCGGCTGGGAAGCATTGGCTTACAGAGTGGCGGTATTGAGGCCTGCGAACTGTGTGTTTCAGGCTGGTTGTCTGCTGTTTCTAGCATGGCACCGGAGGCCGATCAATAGTTTGGACTGACTGGTCGTCCGGTGGTCCCGCTGAGCGGAACGATGCCCGCTCAGGTGTAGTTGCCGCCGTTGACGCCGATGACCTGACCGGTGATGTAACCCGCGTCATCGGAGCAGAGGAAGGCGGTGGTGGCCGCGATATCCTCGGGCACGCCAAGGCGGCGGACCGGGCTCCGCGCGGCCAGCGCCTTGATGTTCTCCTCGCCGGCCGCTCCCTGGGCGAACGGCGCGGCCAGGAACATGGGGGTGACGACGGCCCGTGGCGGGATCGTATTGACGGTTATCCCGTACTGGCCGAGTTCCAGCGCGAGGGTCTTGGTGAGCACCACCACGCCGCCCTTCGCCGCCGAGTAGTGCGCCTGGGTGCGCGACCCCGACTGCGCGCTCGACGACGAGATAGTGACAATCCGTCCCCATCCGCCGGCGATCATGTCGGGCACCGCCAGCTGGAGGCAGTGGAACGTTCCCGTCAGGTTGACCGCGACGACGCGCTCCCAGTCCTCGACGCTGATGTCGAGGAACGGGGCGTTCAGCGACAGCCCCGCGCTGGTCACCATGATCTCGACGGGACCCAGCTCAGCGCGCGCGGCCTCCAGAGCCTTCTCCACCGCGGCCCGGTCGCTGACGTCGGCGCCCAGGCCGACGACGCGCAGTCCCTCGCCGCGGAGTTCGGCCGCCGCCCGGTCGGCCGCCGCCTCGTCCAGATCGAGCAGCGCCACGCTGGCGCCGCCCGTCGCGAGGCGGCGGACGATCGCCAGGCCGATACCTGACGCACCGCCGGTAACAACTGCCACCCTGCCCAACTGCTCTCCCCCTTCGTCCCGGCCTTGATGCTCTGACCGCGGCTGTGGTACCAAGTACTAGTAGTTCACTAATTGAATTTTTATAGTGAAGATACGAGTTCCCTGGCCCGCTGTAAAGGCTTGCGGCGGCACAGGCCCGTCAGCTGGCCGGCGACGACGCACGTGGAGTAGACCCATGACCGACTTCACCACCACCGACTACTTCAGCGACGAGTCCGTCGCGGCCGACACCTATCCGTACTTCGACTTTCTGCTCGAAGGCCGACGGGTGTGGCGGGAACCGCACCACGGGGTGGTGATGGTGGCCGGGCACGAGGAGGTGCTCACCGTGCTACGGGACGCGGCCACGTTCTCGAACGTCAACATCGTGGCCGGGCCCAGCTTCAAGTTCCCGGTCGAGCTCACCGGCGACGACGTCACCGAGCAGGTCGAGCAGTGCCGCGACGCGGTGCCGATGGGCGACCAGATCATCAGCTTCGACCCGCCGAAGCACACCGCGCACCGCGGGCTGCTGATGGGGCTGATCACCCCCAAGCGCCTGAAGGAGAACGAGGAGTTCATGTGGCGGCTGGCCGACCGCCAGCTCGACGTCGTGCTCCCCGGCGGCCAGTGCGAGTTCATCGACGACTTCGCGCAGCCCTACACCCTGCTGGTCATCGCCGACCTGCTCGGCGTGCCCGAGTCGGATCACCCGTCGCTGCTGCGCCAGGCCGGCGTCGGCCGGCGGCTGCTCGGCGACACCGGCGAGGACGAGGGCCGGCCGCACCATCCGCTCGACTTCCTCTACGGCTACTTCACCGAGCGCATCGAGGAACTGCGGCGTGAACCGCGGGGCGACGTGCTGACCGGCATGGCGCGGGCGACGTTCCCTGACGGCTCGACGCCGGAACCGGTGGACGTGGCAAGGATCGCGGCCAACCTGTTCTCCGCCGGGCAGGAGACCACCGTCCGGCTGCTCAGCACGGCCCTACGGCTGATCTGCGACGAGCCGGGGCTGCAGCAGCGGCTGCGAGAGCACCGCGAGCTCATCCCCCGGTTCATCGAGGAGACGCTGCGGCTGGAGAGCCCGATCAAGGGCGCGTTCCGCCTGGCGCTGAAGACCACCACGCTGGCCGGGGTGGAGATCCCCGCGGGTAGCACCATCATGCTGCTGCACGGCGCGACCGGCCGTGACCCGCGCCAGTTCGAATGCCCGCACGAGATGCGCATCGACCGGCCCAACGTCCGGCAGCACATCTCGTTCGGCGCCGGTATCCACACCTGCCCGGGCGCGCCGCTGGCACGGGCGGAGGGACGCGTCGTCATCGAGCGCCTGTTCGACAGGACGAACGAGATCCGTGTTTCCGAGGCCGCGCACGGCCCTGCGGGCGCCCGCCGGTACGAATACCTGCCGACCTACATGATCCACGGGCTGCGGGCGCTCACCCTTGAGTTCAGCTGAGGGGCGTCCTGCCTAGCGGAACGTGTCGTTGACGTGCCCTGGGATGCGCCGTAGCGTCCGAACCCACAGGGTCATAAATGACATTGAAGTTTCAGAGCTATCAGCGCGGATGCCGAGCGTCTGGAGACCCCCGCCATGGCCAAGGAATTCATCGTTTCCGGCGACAGTCACGTCGTCGAGCCAGTCGACCTCTACAAGACCCGCCTGCCCAAGAACATGCGCGACCAGGCGCTGTGGGAAGAAGACACGATCCTCGAGGACCCGCTGGTGCCTGGGGGTCACACGCAGTTCCGCACCGTGCACACGGCCGGGTATGAGGGCTGGACCGTGTCCCGCTACCGCCAGTTCCCCGGGCCGACGCCCGACGGGCTGCCGTCCAGCATCCTGCGCGACATGGACCGCGACGGCGTCGACGCGACCATGCTGTTCCCCAACCTGTCGTTCTTCGCGCTGTACACCGATATCCACGAGCGGTCCATCGCGCACGCCCGGGTCTACAACGACTGGCTGGCCGAGACCTACCTGCCGTACGCCAACCGGATCCGGCCCGCCGCCGCCATCCCGACCACCGACGCGGCCGACGCGGTCAAGGAGATCGAGCGCGCGGTCAGGCTCGGCCTGACGGCCCTGATCCTGCCCGAGATCCCGCAGCCCTTCCCGTACTGGGCGCCGGAGTACGAGCCGATCTGGGAGGCCGCCGAGGCGAACGGCCTGCCCATCTTCATTCACGTGGCATCGGGCGGCGTCGACTCCAAGGCCGGCACCTCGGCCACTGGCAGCCAGGTCAAGGGCATCCTGACCGCGATGACCATGGGCACGCAGGAGCTCAGCGGCGCCCTGCTCGCCGGGCGCACCATGGGCGGCGGCAGCACCGCGGCCGCCAGCCCGATGCGGATCATCGCCGACCTGGTCAGCGCGGGCGTGTGCGAGCGGCACCCCAACCTGATGTTCAACGTGATCGAGTTCAACGCGGGCTGGCTGGCGAACTACATGGGCTCGATGGACAAGGCCTGGCGCACCGGCACCGGGCAGGACCCGCACTGGTGGCTTGGTTTCTGGGACGAGGGGGTCGACCCGCACGACCAGAAGCTCATGGGCCGTCTGTTCAAGATCAACGACCGCTGGCCGCTGCCGCTCAAGCCGAGCGAGTACGTCAAGCGCAACTTCCGCGTTCAGTTCGCCGACGATAAGATCGCCGTGCTGTCCCGGCACATCACCGGGGTCGACACCATCTACTGGGGCAGCGACTACCCGCACGCGGAGGGCACCTTCCTCGGCAGCCAGGCGGTGATCGAGGAGCAGTTCGCTGACGTCCCCGACGTCGACCGCGCCAAGATCCTCGGCGGCAACCTGGCCAAGATCGTCGGCTTCGACGACTCGAAGAAGCTGGCTCCGGTGACCCCGCCGCCTTCGCCGGTCGTTCCGCCGCCGGCGTAAGCCGCTCAGTCGTGCGCGGCGCGCATGCCGTCCAGGGCGGCGAAGGCCTCACGGAGCAGATCTACCAGGTCCGCCGCTCCATCGACGGCGACCCAGTGCGCCACGGCGAGAGACATGCAGTCGAGCGCCGCGGCCACCTTGACCGACAGGCCGATCGGAACCGGCCCGGCGATGCTGTGGCGCTCGGCCAGCGCGGCCGTCAGCGGCGTGCGCCAGTCCGCCCGCTCCAGGTGAGTGCCCGACAGCGTCCGGGTGAACATCGCGAGCCGGCTGATCGCTTGCGCGCCCGCTGGGTTCCTCGTGTAGATCGGCACGACGAACGACTCGATCGCGCTGCGCAGGGCCACCCAGTCGTCTTCCTCGCGGGGCCGGGACCGCAACGCGTCCGCCATGCGCTCGACGTAGGCCTTGAGCGCCACCAGGATCGCCTGGTCCTTGGTGCGGAAGTAGCGCAGGAAAGTGCTGCGGGAAACGCCGCCCGCCGCGGCCATGTCGTCGAGGGTGACGTTGTCGTACCCCTTCTCCACCGCGAGGTCGTAGGCGGCCAGGCTCAGCTCGGCCTGCACGGCCGCCCGGGCGATCTCCCGTGAGGCGGGGCGCACTACGGCGGCTCCATGTGACGACATGCACCAATCTTAGGGCGGTGCGATCCGCGTGGGATCCCGGGCGACCTCTCGCAGCGCCTGGAAGCCCCACGCGGAGCCACAACCCGTTCGGGATAAGGACAGACTGTTATTTGAGCAGCGCGCCGAGGTCGACGGCGAGCGGTACCCCGGTGATGTACCTGGATTCGTCGCTGACCAGGAAGAGTATCGCGTTGCTGATGTCCTCAGGCTCGACCCAGCCGTGCGGCAGCACGTGCATGAACTGCGCGATGATCGGCTCGGCGTCGGCCGCGGTCGGGCGCTCCAGGTCGGGACGGAACATCTTGAACGCGCCCTCGTTCATGAACATCGGAGTGTTCACGTTGGTCGGCAGGACCGAGTTGACCCGGATGTGGTGCTGGCCGAGTTCCACCGCGAGCGTCCGCATCAGACCGATGACGCCGTGCTTGGCCGAGATGTAGTGGCTCATTCCCGGCATCGCCTTCGCGCCGCCGACGGAGCTGGTGAGCACGATCGCGCCGCCGCGGCCGCCCGCGATCAAGTGCGGGATGGCCGCCCGGGCGGTGTTCCACGGGCCGGTCAGGTTGATGTCGATGGTGTTGTGCCAGTTGTCCACGCTCATGTCCTGCACCGTGCCGCCGATGCTGGCGATGCCCGCGTTGGCCACCACGATGTCCAGCCGGCCGAGCTCGGCGACGCCGGCATCCACCGCGGCCTTGACCGCGTCGAGGTCGCGCACGTCCGCCTGGGTCGCGACAATCCGGCGGTCCTGCGCCTCTACCAGCTTGACCGTCTCGGCGAGGTCGTCGGCCGTCGCCATCTCCAGGGCGCCCTCGACGTCATGGCAGATGTCGATCGCGATGATGTCGGCACCCTCGGCGGCCAGCTTCACCGCGTGGCTGCGGCCCTGGCCGCGGCCGGCGCCGGTGATGAAGGCGACCTTGCCCTCGACTCTTCCTGGCATGCTCTGTTACCTCGCTTCTTCGTTGATGGTGTCGGCCGCGGCGCGGACGGCGGCCAGAATGCCCTGGTAGCCGGTGCAGCGGCACAGGTTGCCGGACAGCCCCTCGCGAATCTCCTCGTCCGTGGGGCTGGGATTGTCGCGCAGGAAGGCGGTCACCGAGGTGACGAAGCCGGGGGTGCAGAAGCCGCACTGCAGCCCGTGGTGCTCACGGAACGCCTGCTGGACGGTTGACAGGGTGCCGTCAGGCGCGGCGATGCCCTCGACGGTGGTGATCTCGCCGCCGTCGGCCTGCACCGCGAAGACGAGGCAGCCGCGCACCGCCTGCCCGTCGAGCAGGACGGTGCACGCGCCGCAGACGCCGTGCTCGCAGCCCAGGTGCGTGCCAGTGAGGTGGCAGCGCTCGCGAAGGAAGTCGGCCAGGGTCAGCCGGGGCTCGACGGTCGCCCGCCTGAGCCGGCCGTTGACGGTGACCTCGATGCTGATGTCAGCCACTGACTGCCTCCTTGACGGCCTGTTCCCAGGCGCGGGCGACCATGGCCGCGCCCACCTTCTTCCGGTAGCTGGCGCTGCCGTGCAGGTCGGACGGGACCGCGTCCAGGTCCGCCACGGCGGCCCGCCCGACCTCCGCCGGATCGATATCGCTGACGGCGATGCCGGCGACCGCCGTCTCGGCGGCTGCGGCGCGCAGCGCGGTCGGGCCGAGCCCGAACAGGCCGATGCCGCTCGCGCTGACCCGGCCGCCAGGGTCAAGCCCCACCGCGACGGCCGCGCCCGCCACCGCGAAGTCGCCCGAGCGGCGAGCGAACTCCTCGATCGCGAAGCCCCGCCTCCCGGCTGCCACCGGGAAGCTAACCCCGGTGAGCAACTCGTCGGGCTCAAGCTCGGTGGTCCAGATGCCGGTGAAGAACTCGGCCGCCGGGATCTCCCGCTGGCCGCGGGGCGAGAGGGCCTCGACGGTCGCGTCCAGCGCCAGGGCCACCGCCGGGTACTCGGCCGCCGCGTCCGCGTGGGCCAGCGATCCGCCGATCGTGCCCCGGTTGCGGATCTGGAAGTGGCCGATCAGCGGCGTGGCGCGGGACAGCAGCGGCACGCGCCTGGTGGCAAGCGCCGAGCGGCCGATCTCCGCCTCGGTGGTGGCCGCCCCGATCCACACGGAGTCGCCACGCTCCTCGATACCGCGCAGCACCCTGATCCGGCGGATGTCGATGAGGTGATCGAACACCGCGAGCCGCAAGGCGAGCACCGGGACCAGGCTCTGCCCGCCGGCGATCAGCTTCGCGCCGTCGCCGAGCTCGGCCAGCAGGTCGACGGCCTCCTTGGTGCTCTCCGGCGCGTGGTACTCGAACGGGGCCGGCTTCACTGGCTGCCTCCTGTTTCCGGCTCCCGGCCCTGGTCGATCAGGCTGGCGTCGATCAGGCTGGCGATGGCCGCCGGGGTGAGCGGGAGCCTGGTGATCGTCACGCCGAACGGCGCCAGGGCGTCCGCCACCGCGTTGACGACGGCGGGCGGCGCGCCGATCGCGCCGCCCTCGCCGACGCCCTTGTAGCCGCCGGGGCCTGGCCCGGGTGCCGTCTCCACGTGCGCGTACTCGATCACCGGCACCTCAGCCGCGGTCGGCAGCAGGTAGTCCATGAAGGTGGTGGCGACCGGGTTGCCGTCGGCGTCGTAGGCGAGCTCCTCGAGCAGCGCGCCGCCGATGCCCTGCACGACGCCGCCCGCGATCTGGCCCTCGACGACGGCCGGGTTGATCATGTGCCCGCAGTCCTCGCCGACGACGTAGCGCAACAGCGTCACCTTGCCCGTCGTGACGTCGACCTCGCAGGTGCACACGTGGGTGGCGCATGCCCACAGGCCCATGCCGGTCGCCGCGTACCTGGCGGACGCCTCGAGCCCGGGTGACGTCCCCGGCGGCAGCGCGTACGGCTGGAAGTAGGCGATGTCGGCCAGTTCGGCGAAGCTGACCCCGGCCTCCGGGTCGCCCTTCACCGCCGCCCTGCTCTGGGCCAGTTCGATGTCGGCCTCGCTCGCCTCCAGCTTGTGCGCGGCCATCTTGGTGAGCTTGTCCCGCAGTTCCGCCGCCGTGACCCCGACAGCCCCGGCGATCATCGAGCCGCTGCGGCTGCCGCCGGTGCCCGCGCCGAACGGCGTGACCGCCGTGTCGCCCTGGATCGTGTGCACGTCGGCGATGTCGGCGCCGAGCGCGTCGGCGGCGAGCTGGACCGCCGTCGTCTCCAGGCTGTTGCCGGTCGAGCCGCCGGCTAGGTAGACGTTGACCTTCCCCGACGGCTCGATCCTGATGGTCGCGCCCTCGGTCGCATACACGCCGAACGCCGGCGCCGTCGGCTCGGCGTAGCAGGAGATCCCGACGCCCAGGTAGCGGCCCTGCGCGCGGGCCGCGGCCTGCTCATTGCGGAACGCGTCGTAGTCCAGGACCGCCAGGGCCTGCTCCAGCGTCTCCAGCGGGTCCATGTGGTCGTACGGCATGCCGGTCGGGCTCGAATACGGCATCTCATCGCGGCGCAGCAGGTTCCTGCGGCGCAGTTCCGCCGGGTCGATGGCCATCCGGCGGGCCGCGATGTCGAGGGTGACCTCGCGGGCCAGGGTCTCGAACGCCCACGGTCCACGGTAGGCGATCCGGCCGGGGGTGGAGGAGAACACCGAGGCGTGGCTGAACGTTCCCCTGGCGACCCGGTACGGGCCAGGGAAGATCATCCCGGTCGCCGCGCCGGTCATGACCGGCCACGGCGTCGGGTACGCGCCAACGTCCTGGACATGGTCGAGCGACGCGGCGAGTATCGTACCCGCGTCGTCGAAGGCGAGCCTCGCCTCACCGTGCTCGTGCCGCGCCGTGCCCGCGGACTGCAGGTTCTCTCTGCGGTCCTCGATCCACTTGACCGCGCCTGCCAGCCTCCGCGCCGCGAGCAGGACGCAGATGTCCTCGCGCAGCGGCACGACCTTCTGCCCGAAGCCGCCGCCGACATCGCGGGTGATCACCCGGACGCTGTGCTCGGGGATGCCGAGCAGCCGGGCGGCGAACATCCGCACCTCGTGCGGCGCCTGCGTGGCCGCCCAGACGGTCAGCTCGCCGCTGCCCCGCGACCACTCCGCGACCAGGCCGCGGGTCTCCATCGGCACGGCGCCCTGCGCCTGCTCCCAGATCGTCTCGCTGACCACGTGCGCGGCGCCGTCGTAGGCGTCGGCGATCGTCTCGGCAGGCGCGCCGGCGAGCTCCCCCGCTAGGTTGCCTGCGTAGCCGTCGTGCACGAGGGCCTCCGCCGTCCGGGCACGCGCGTAGTCGGGGACCGCCGGCAGCGGCTCATAGTCCACGTCGACCAGCTCGGCGGCGTCCTCCGCGAGGTAGCGGCTGTCCGCCACGACGAGGGCCACGATGTCGCCGGCGAACCTGGCCTCGCTGACCGCCAGCGGCGGCCGCGGCGTGTCGGGGACCTGGTTCCCCGTCCCGGTGTACCAGGCCTCGACCACGTCGCCGTTGAGGTCGCCGGCCGTGAAGACGGCGTGCACGCCGGGCAGGGCGAGCGCGGCCGAGTTATCGATGGAGACGATGCGCGCCCTCGGGTGCGGGCTGCGGACGAAGCAGGCGTGCAGCATGCCAGGCCGGGTGACGTCGTCGACGAAGGTGCCCGCACCGGTCAGCAGCCTGGCGTCCTCGACGCGCTGGACGCGGCTGCCGGCATAGCGGGCCGCACCGGTCTTGGGGAGCGGGGCGGCGGTCATCCGAGCTCCAGCGGAAGCTTCTCCCAGCCGCGCACCGATGAGGTGTTCTGCATCTTGGCCGCGCTCCAGTCGACCTCCCAGGACGGCCAGCGCTTGAGAATCTCCTCAAGCGCCACGCGGCCCTCTAGCCGGGCCAGGGCCGACCCGAGGCAGTAGTGCGGGCCGAGAATGAAGGTCAGGTGCATGCCCTTTTTGCGGTGGATGTCGAACCGGTCCGGGTCGTCGTAGCGGCGGGGATCACGGTTGGCCGCGCCCACCATGCACAGCATCGCGCTGCCCGCGGGCACCATCCGTCCATACCACTCGACATCCCGTGTCACGTACCTGGCGTTGAACGGGCCTGGAGGTTCGCACCGCAGCACCTCCTCGACCGCGCCGGGGACCAGCGACAGGTCGGCGGCGAGCTCCGCCCGCTGCTCGGGATGCCTGGCCAGGGTCGAGCCCATCCAGCCGATGAGCCTGCCCGTCGTCTCGTTGCCCGCGCCGGCGAGGACTGTGACGTACATCAGGACCTCGTCGCGGGTCAGCGTGCGGGTCACGCCGTTCTCGTCCTCGAACTCGGCTGTGATCAGCTCGGTCATCACGTCGTCGGACGGGTGGGCGTACCGCCAGTCGATGTAGTCGCCCATCGCCTCGTGCGTGAGGATGACCTCCTCGCTGAAGTCGATCTTGCCGCCGTCTTCGGTCAGGATCTTGGCGTTGGACTCGTCGCGGAAGGCGGCCTGCCCCTCCTCGGGGATGCCGAGGAGCATGCCGATGACCTTCATCGGCATCTCAAGGCCCAGCTTCTCGATGAGGTCGAACCGGGTCTCGCCGACCAGCGGGTCTAGGCAGGCGGTGCAGTACTCGCGCACCTGCGGCTCAAGCTCGGCTATCCGGCGCGGCGAAAACACCCGGGCGAGCAGCTGCCGGTGGATGTTGTGGATCGGCGGGTCCTCCATGATGAGGGTGCCCGGCGGGATCTCCATGTTCAACTTGATCAGCTCGAGCATCACCCCGCGGGCGGATGAGTACGCCACGGTGTCGGTCAGCACCTGCTCCACGTCGGCGTAGCGGCTGACGGCGTAGAAATCGTGTGGCTCGTTGTGGTAGAGCGGTGCTTCCTCGCGCATCCGGTTGAACAGCGGCCATGGGTCGGCCGCGAAGCGGGCGTCGTACGGGTCCCAGTAGAGGCCATCGGAGTCCACGCGGAAGCCCTCCCGTCGTTGGGTAAGCGATCAATGATCTATATAAATCAGATTCATCGTCGGCGCACAAGCCCCCGCTGGCATCTGTCACTGACAAATGTCAGTGACGGGCGCCAGTGACGTGTACTATGGGAACGCGATGGCAACTGGGGAAGACAAGCCCAACGGGCGTGAAGCACAGCGGCAGGAGACTCGCCAGCGGGTGTACACCGCGGCGGTGGCGGAGTTCAGGCGGGTCGGCATGGCCGCCGCCGACGTCAGCGTCATCGCCAGGGAGGCCCGCGTGGCCCGCGGCACCTTCTACTTCCATTTCCCGACCAAGGAGCACATCCTCGCCGAGTTCGAGCGGCATGAGGAGGCACGGCTGGCCGCCCAGCTGGAGAAGTTCCTCGCCCGGCCGCATGACCTTACTGGCGCGCTGACCGAGACAGTCCGGCTGATGGTCCAGATGGAACGGCGGACCGGCAAGACCCTCTTCCGTGAGATGCTCGCCCTGCACTTTTCACCGAACCGGCCCGAGGTACTGCCGGGCACCGACCAGTGGACGGACTATCCGCTGATGACTCTGGTGGTTCGGGCGATCGCGCTCGCCAGGGACCGCGGCGAGGCGTACCAGGAGGCCGATCCGCTGCGCACGGCCCAGTTCTTCATGCTCGGCCTGTACGCAGTGCTGATCACCAGCTATGACCTGTCAAGAGCCGAGCGGGCCGGGATCATCGACAACTTCGTCGCCACGGTGTTCAGGAGCGTGGAAGCCAGGCACGGCGCGCAGCCAGCGTGAGCTAGGACGCACCACCGGCCTGGGGCTCGCTGCCTGTCAGGTGCCGATGGGGTGCCAGACGGTCTTGGTTTCCAGGTAGGCGTGCAGGCGGTGCAGGCTGGGCCGGGCGGTCCAGTCGCCGTCGGAGTCGCGGGGGCGGATGACGCGCTTGAGGTTGTCCGCCGCGGCGGCCGCCAGGTCGTCGGCCAGGGCGTCATCGGCACCGGTCAGGTCGATGGCATTGACGTCCATGTGTGACGCGAGCCAGGGAGCGATCTCCACCGTTCGGCCGGTCAAGATGTTGATCACCCCGCCGGGGACATCGGAGGTGGCGAGCACTTCTGACAGCGTGACGGCCGGGAGCGGCCGGGACTCGCTGGCCAGCGCGACCACGGTGTTGCCGCTGACCACGGCGGGGGCGACGACGGAGACGAAGCCGAGCAGGCTTGAGTCCTGGGGGGCGAGCACCGCGGCGACGCCGGTGGGCTCGGGCAGCGAGAAGTTGTAGTAGGGCCCGGCGACCGGATTCGCGGCGCCGCGCACCTGGGTGATCTTGTCCGCCCAGCCGGCGTACCAGACCCAGCGGTCGATGGCCGCGTCCACGACGGCCTCGGCCGCGCGGGCGCCGAGGCCCTCCGCGGCGCGGACCTCGGCGGTGAACTGGGTACGGCGTCCCTCAAGCAGTTCGGCCACCCGGTAGAGGACCTGTCCCCTGTTGTACGCGGTCGCGGCGGACCACCCGGCGAGCGCCTTGCGGGCGGCCGTGACCGCGTCGCGCGCGTCCTTGCGCGAGGCAAGCGCGGCGTTGGCCAGGAATCCGTCCTTGTGATCGGTCACCGGGTAGGACCTTCCGCTTTCCGAACGGGGGAATGCTCCGCCGATGTACAGCTTGTAGGTCTTCCTTACGGCCAGCCGGGCGGCCGCTGCGGGTGCGTCAGACATCGAGGTAAGCCTCCAGGCCGTGGCGGCCGCCCTCGCGGCCGTACCCGGACTCCTTGTACCCGCCGAACGGCGAGGTCGGATCGAACTTGTTGAAGGTGTTCGCCCAGACCACGCCGGCCCGCAGCCGCGAAGCCATCCACAAGATCAGCGAGCCCTTGTCGGTCCAGACGCCGGCCGACAGCCCGTACGGGGTGTTGTTGGCCTTGTCGACCGCCTCGGACGGCGTGCGGAACGTCAGCACCGACAGCACCGGTCCGAAGATTTCCTCGCGGGCGATCCGGTGCGCCTGGGACACCCCGGTGAATACCGTGGGCGGGAACCAGAAGCCCTTCACCGGCAGGTCGCACGGCGGCGACCAGCGCTCCGCCCCCTCCGCCTCCCCTGCCTCGGACAGTTCACGGATCTTGGCCAGCTGGGCCGGCGAGTTGATCGCGCCGACGTCGGTGTTCTTGTCCAGCGGGTCGCCGAGCCGCAGGGTGGTCAGCCGCCTGCGCAGTGACGCGAGCACCTGGTCGTAGACCGACTCCTGGACCAGCAGCCGGGAGCCCGCGCAGCACACGTGGCCCTGGTTGAAGAAGATCCCGTTGACGATCCCCTCGACCGCCTGGTCGATGGGCGCGTCGGCGAAGACAATGTTGGCGGCCTTGCCGCCGAGTTCGAGTGTGACCTTCTTACGGACGGCCGCGCGGGCGATCTCCTTGCCGACCTCGGTCGAGCCGGTGAACGCCACTTTGTCGATGCCCGGGTGGCTCACCAGCGCGCGCCCGGTCTGGCCGGCGCCGGTGATGATGTTGACCACGCCCGGCGGCAGGTCCGCCTGCTGGCAGATCTCGGCGAACAGCAGCGCGGACAGCGGCGTCGTCTCGGCCGGCTTCAGCACCACCGTATTGCCGCAGGCCAGCGCGGGAGCTATCTTCCACGCCAGCATGAGCAGCGGGAAGTTCCACGGGATGACCTGGCCGGCCACGCCGACCGGGCGCGGGTCGGGGCCGAAGCCCGCGCAGTCCAGCTTGTCTGCCCAGCCGGCGTAGTAGAAGAAGTGCGCGGCCGCCAGGGGTATGTCCACGTCGCGCGACTCGCGGATGGGCTTGCCGTTGTCGAGCGACTCAAGGACGGCGAGTTCCCGCGCCCGTTCCTGGATGATCCGCGCGATGCGGAACAGGTACTTGGCCCGTTCCTTGCCCGGCATGACCGACCAGGTCTGCTCGTAGGCCTTGCGCGCCGCGGTCACCGCCCGGTCCACATCGGCCTGCCCGGCCTCTGTTACCTCGGCGAGCACCTCTTCGGTGGCCGGCGAGATGGTCTTGAACGTCTCGTCGCTCGCCCCGGGGACGAACTCGCCGCCGATGAACAGCCCGTAGGACTCCCGCAGGGATACGACGGCACGCGATTCCGGCGCCGGCGCGTACTCGAACTTTGCCATCACGCGTCCATGGTGAAGTAGTCGGGGCCTGAGTACCTGCCGGTGACCAGCTTGGTCCGCTGCATCAGCAGGTCGTTCAGCAGGCTGGACGCGCCGATCCTGAACCAGTCCGGGTCAAGCCAGTCCTCGCCCGCGGTCTCGTTCACCAGCACCAGGTACCTGATCGCGTCCTTGGCGGTGCGGATCCCGCCCGCAGCCTTGACCCCGACCTGCCGTCCGTGCGACTCGCGGAAGTCCCTGACCGCCTCAAGCATCACCAGGGTCACCGGCAGTGTGGCCGCCGGGCTGACCTTCCCCGTCGAGGTCTTGATGAAGTCCGCGCCCGCCAGCATCGCCAGCCACGACGCGCGGCGCACGTTGTCCAGCGTGGCCAGTTCCCCAGTCTCCAGGATCACCTTCAGGTGCGCGGCGTCACCGCAGGTGTCGCGGACGGCAACGATCTCGTCGAAGACCAGCTGGTAGTCCCCGGCGAGGAAGGCACCGCGGTCGATCACCATGTCCACCTCGTCCGCGCCCGCCGCGATCGCTTCCCGCACGTCGGCGAGCTTGATCTCCAGGCTGGACCGGCCGCTGGGAAAAGCGGTGGCGACGCTGGCCACGTGGATGCCGGTGCCCTGCAGTTCGGCCGCCGCGACGTGGACCAGGTCCGGGTAGACACAGATGGCCGCGACCGTTGGCGCGGTCGGGTCGGCGGGATCCGGGCGCTTCGCCTTCGCGCACAGCGCCCGTATCTTCCCCGGCGTGTCCTGGCCTTCGAGCGTGGTCAGGTCGACTACCGAGATCGCCAGGTCAAGTGCCCACTGCTTCGCCGTCGTCTTGATCGACCTGGTGGCGAGCATCCCCGCGCGCGCCTCTGCGCCCACCCGGTCCACCCCGGGCAGGCCGTCCAGAAAACTCCGCAGGTCAGAGCCTGTGAAAGTAACCGTGGTCACTGGCTCGCCCTCCGCTTCCGCTCATGCTGGCGGCCGCATACCGAGGCAACTGCGCCAGTCGTTGAGAAAAATCCTAATACGGCTGCCAGGTCAGCCCGGCGGTCCAGTCCAGGCTGCCGACGCCGTCGGCCGTCCTCAGGCTATGGCCATCCCGGACACGGCCACGACGGCACGCGCCATCTGGCCAGCGCCATGTCCTGGCCAGCATGACCGACGGTGGCTGATGAGCGGCGGCCGTCGCGCTACTTACGGTTTCCGGCCGACCCCGGCATAAATGGCCAGGTCGCGACCGCGGTCCGCGTTCTCTGTAGCTTGCCGCCAGCGGTGCACCTGTACGACGCCCGGCTCGACCAGGTCCAGGCCCGCGAAGAACTGGGTGACCTCGGCATGGGTGCGGGCCGCGACCGGGATGGCGACCTGTTCGTTGTACCGCTGCACGCCGCCGGCCACCTCCTCAGTCGCGACGTCGCCCGCGATCTGCGAGAGGGCCAGGTAACTGCCCGGCGGCACGGCATCCATGAGCCGGGCAATGATCGCGCCGGGCTCATCCTGGTCGGGTATGCCCTGCAGGATCCCTAGCAGCATGACCGCGACCGGCTGGCCGAAGTCCAGGACATCGGCCGCCCGCTCCAGGATCGCGCCGGTCGCGCGCAGGTCGGCGTCGATGTAGGCGGTCGCACCCTCCGGACTGCCGGCCAGCAGGGCCCGGGCGTGCGCGAGCACGATCGGGTCGTTGTCCACGTACACCACGCGCGACTGCGGCGCCGCCCGCTGGGCTACCTGGTGCGTGTTGTTCGCCGAGGGCAGCCCGGTCCCGATGTCAAGGAACTGCCTGATGCCCGCCTCCGTGACGAAGAAGTGCACCGCCCGGGCGAGGAACTCGCGCTGCGCACGGACCGCGGCCCGCACATCCGGGTACGCGGCGGCGACCTGTTCGGCGACGGCCCGGTCAGCCGCGTAGTTGTCTTTGCCGCCAAGCCAGAAATCGTAAACCCGTGCCATATGCGGCCGACTCGTGTCGAAAACAACACCCTGGCCCGATGGCTCACGGCCACTCGTCACTTGATGTGCCTTCCCGCCGGTACCCGCCCCTGGGCAATGCTTCCGCATCCCCGCGGGCCCGCGCAACTCAGCCCCGGGCGCCAGTCCCCAGACCGGCGCCGCCAGCTGCTTGCTGAGACCTTCACTAGCACGCCACCTGGGACACACTCGTAAATGCCCCTTCAGGCTAAATTGAAGATGATATCCTTCAGTTCAATCAGAGTTTTGATTCGATAGCGAGCCTGTGAAAAGTCATGTGTTCTTGTAAAGTCGTTGTAGACGATGGCACAGTCAATACCGGCCGCCGCGGCTGAGTTCAGCCCTCTGGATGAATCCTCGACAATCAGTGTCTCTTCTTTGGTGGCTCCGAAGCGCCTTAGGCCGGTCAGGTATGGTTCCGGGTGCGGCTTGGCGTGCCTGTAGTCTTCGCGAACAAGGACGAAATCCATGAATTGCCTAATTTGGCGCCTTTCATGGATAATTTCGAAATCCACACGTTTTGCAGTCGTCACGATTGCCATGCGGACGTATTTTGACAGTTCAGCGAGAGCTTCGACGACGCCTTCGATCTCAATGGCTTCTGTTCTCAGATATTCCTGATAGTAATCATTACGAACCTCACGCTGCCTGCTGATGGCCTGTTCATCGATGCCTGCCGCCCTGGCTTGGGCCCAAGTGCCCAGGCCCTGGTTCATGTCCCGGAGGTATTGATCCTCGTCCAGAGTCAAACCAATGTCCGCCAGGGCGCGTTCTCCAGCCTTGTAATACCAGAATTCGGTATCCACAAGAACACCATCATGATCGAAGAGTATGTACCTTTTCACGCTCTTGATCCTAGTACTCCAGCCGCCGTTTGGGCGGGGGCCGCAAGAGGGACCCCCGCCCAAGACGGGTGCTACTTGCCGTTGTTCGCGGAACCTGAGGGATGGACGGTGATCGTGTCGGTCTGGTCGATGTTGTCGACCGATGAGCCGAGGGACACCGCGTACGTGCCCGATGGCGTGACCCAGCTCTGCGATCCGGAGTCGTAATAGGAGAGCGGATGGTCGGCGGAGGTCGGGTCGATGACGACCTCGACGTTCTGCGACCGGCCGGGGTCAAGTGTGACTCGAGCCCAGCCCACCAGGCGCTTCGGCGGCTCGCCGCTAGACGCGGGAAGGGTCAGGTAGACCTGTTCCACCTGCGTTCCTGCCCGCTGGCCGGTGTTCGTCAGCTTGAAGCGGACGCGGATGGGCTTGGTGTCCTGGACGGTGGTGGGTGTCAGCTGCAGGTGGTCAGCGGTGAACGTTGTGTAGGACAGGCCGTAGCCGAACGGGAAGAGCGGCGCGATGCCCTGGGCGTCGTACCAGCTGTGTCCCGACTCGAGCCCCTCGGTGTAGTCGACCTGGCGGATGCTGGTCCGGTCGCCGGCCGGCCTGACCGTGCTGCCGTTGGCGAACACGCCCGGATTCTGGGCCGCCGAGCCCGCGGTGGGCAGGTCCGCGGTCGACTGCGGGAAGGTCACCGGCAGGTGCCCCGAGGGATCGGCGTCGCCGAACAGGAGCGCGGCGAGCGCGGGACCCTGCTGCACGCCCGGGTACCAGGCCTCGAGGACGCTCTTGACCTGGCTGAGCCACGGCATTAGCACGGCGCTGCCGGTCTCGAGCACCACGATGGTCTTGGGGTTCGCGGCTGCGACGGCGGAGATGAGCGCGTCACCGCGGTTATCAAGGTTGATTTTCGTGCGGTCGGTGCCCTCGCCCTCGGTGTAGTAGCCGAAGACGATCGAGACGTCGGCCGCGCTCGCGGTCGCGGCTGCCGACGTGAGACTGCTGCCGTTGTCGAACGTAACCGTGTCGTCGTCCGGCGCGGCGCGGCTCGTGATCGCGTCGAGCGGAGCGGCGAAGCCCGGGTTATTCGAGCAGGCCGCCGACGGTTCGCCGCTTGAGCTGCAGACGGTCTTCGCGCTGACTCCGCTGGTGGCCGTGGCGGACGCGGTCGGCCCGATGACCGATCTTCAAGCCCTTCCCGGTCAGCGGCAGCGCGCTGCCGTTGTTCTGCAGCAGAACGCTGCCTTCCTCCGCCATCTGCTTCGCCAGGGCGAGATGGGCCGCCGTCGAGGAGTTCGCGGCGGGCGTGGCGGGCATCGGGTGGTCGAAGAGGCCGACGGCGATCGCGGCGCGGGCGACGCGGAAGGCCGCTTCGTCGATTTGCGCCTCGGTGATGGTGCCCGCCGTCAGCGCCGCCTGAAGGTTCGTCGGAGAGTAGAAGTTGGGCCGGTTCAGTTCCTGGTCGAGGCCTGCGTTCAGCGACGGGCGGTCGAATGCACCGCGCCGAAGTCGGACACGACGAAGCCGCGGAACCCGAGCTGGTTCTTGAGGTAGTCCGTCAGGGTGTTCGGGTTCTGGCACGCATAGACCCCGTTGACCTGGTTGTAGGAGCACATGACGCCCGCCGGCTGCGACTGCGTGATCGCGATCTCGAAGGCGCGGCCTTCCTCCTCGTGGAGGGTGCGGTCGTCAACGTTTGAGGAGCTGAGCTGCCTGTCCAGCTCCTGATCGTTCTCGATGAAGTGCTTGAGCACCGCCTCGACCGGCTCGGTGGGATTTCCCTGCTGTATGCCCTTAATGTCTTGGGCGGCCATTGTCCCCGCGAGGAGCGGATCCTCGCCCATGAATTCGGCATTGCGGCCGCCGTACGGGGTCCTGGCCAGGTCGATGCCGGGCGCCAGAATGCCGGTGCGGTCTTCCTGGAAGGCTTCGTCCCCCATGGCCTGGCCCTTGAGATAGCTCTCCGCGGTATCCCAGCTGGCAGTCTCGTCGACGGGAACGGGGAAGCCCGTGGTGATGCCGCTGACGCCGGTGACCTCCCACGGCCCGTCGGCGTAGGCCATCGTCGGGGTACACGGAACCTGGGCCGGATAGGTGACGGTTCCGAACGTCGTCTGGCCGGGGTTGTTCGCCGCCTGCTCGTCAAGCCAGCGCATCTTCTGCTGCAGCGTCATGGCCGACATGAGCTCGTGCGCGCGCACGTCGGCGCTCTGCGACGTGTTCATCCACGGGCAGTCGCTCACGGTGGAGCCTGCCGCCGCGGCCGTCGCAGGGCTGGAACTAAGCGAGATCGCCGGGACGGTCAACGCCGCGAGCGCTGCCGCGATAGAGATGTATTTGAGCCGTTTTGACACAGATTGCCTTCCCACCCTTTGTGAGCTTGGTATATATGGCTCCAGCAATACTCACGTCGCGCCATGGCCTCGCCTAGCCGAATATGCACCTCCTTTAGCACAATGTTCACTCCGCGACCATTTCGATAAATGGAGCGAAGCATCGGTGACATTGGCTAGGCCGAAATGCACCATCATTAGCACGAAACTCACCTGGTGAGAGCAGAGCCGCAGGTCCTGGCATCGTCGCCCACCCGTTCGTCGCCACGTTCGCTAGGCAGAAACGGGACAGACGGGTAATGTGCCCCCAATGGAGGATGACCTGCCCATAGACGCCAACGACGACGTCGTGTCCCTGGACAACAGCGATGAGGACATGCCACTGGACACCAGTCGGGACGTCTTCTACTTCACCGAAGGGGCGCTTGCCTACGCCGGCCACTACCTGCATGCCGAGGACAACCCGGCGCACACGCACAGCTTCGTGGAGATCGCCTTCGCCGTCGGCGGAACGGGAACCCACCACTCCGTGGCCGGGCGGCGCGAGCTGAGCCCTGGCGATGTCGTCCTGCTGCGGCCCGGAGTCTGGCACGGGTACGAGGACTGCCGCAAGCTGGAGCTTTACAACTGCTGCTTCAGCAGCGAACTGCTGCGCAGGGAGCTCTCCTGGACGCGGGAGGACCCGATCCTCGGCTACCTGCTGTGGACCGGGCCCTATGCCACGCCGGGGCGGGGCGTCCTGTCCTTCAGCCTGCCGCAGGACGCCTACGAGTCGTGCATGTCCCACCTGGAGGCCCTTGCGGCGCTGCGCCACGCCCCGCTCGACCGCTACCGCGGCGACGTACTCGGGCGGCTGTCGCTGCTGCTGAGCGAACTCGGCCGGGTCGCGCAGCCCTGGGCGGTGTCGGATGCCGACGCGCCGGCCCTGGCCGTTCATCCCGGGGTCGGGCAGGCAATGCGCATGCTCGAGGGCAGCATCGCCAAGCGCTGGACGCTGAGCGATCTGGCCCTGGAACTGCACCTGGCTCCCGGTTACCTCGTCCGGGTCTTCAAGGCAGCCACCGGCCTGCCCCCCATGGCGTACCTGGCCCAGGTACGTGCGGAGCACGCGGCCGTTATGCTGCTGCATTCCGACGAACCCATCACGGGCATCGGGCGGGCGGTCGGCTGGCCCGACCAGAACTACTTCGCCCGCCGGTTCAAGGTGCATTACGGGCTGAGTCCGACCACCTACCGCAGGATGTTCGCTACCCAGGCCGCCCACATGCACACCACGCACGGTCCTGAGCAGGCGATTCTCGCGTTCGGAGCGACCGGCGGCAGCCGCCGAGGTGCAGATCGTGCTAACAGAGGTGCAGCGAAGGCTATCGAGCGGTAACCAGACCGCGCACCATGGCACGTATCGCTTAGTAACGGACATGCTTCCAGCGAATGTCCGGGTGTTGACGGCACCGGATGCTGGCCTGACTTCCACCGACAAAAATGCGAAGGGGAGATCTTGTGATGCCCAAAGTATCGCGAGACAGACGGATACGGCTCGGCGGGCTGGCGGGCGTTGCCGCCGCCGCGCTGCTCACGGTCACGGCGTGTGGCGGCAGCGGCAGCAGCACCACCGCGGGGCAGGCGACCACGCCGGCGGCCGGCGGCAGCAGCTCCGCCGCCGGCAGTAGCACCGCCACCGGGCAGACGTCCGCGCCGGCGGCCGCGGGGCAGGACGCCTCGGCGTTCACGGTGCTGAGCAACGCCGAGAACACTACGGTCCCCGGTGAGCTCAAGAAGCTCGCGGCGGGCGCGTGCTCGACGGAGGACGCGGCGCTCCCGCTCCAGATCCAGACGGTGCCGCAGGCCTCGCTCGATCAGAAGCTCCAGCTGCTGGCCGGCCAGGGCGCGCTCCCCGCGATGTTCGCCGCGGGCAACGCGCCGGCCACCACCAAGACCCTCGTCCAGGCCGGCGACATCGCCAACCTCCAGGAGGAGCTCACCAAGCTCGGCGTGATCAATGACGTCGAGCCGGCGGCGGTGTCCACCATCAAGAATCTGTACGGCGGCTTCTACGTCATTCCCGACGAGTTCAACATCGAAGGCATCTTCTACAACAAGAAGATCTTCTCCGCCAACGGGGTCTCCGTGCCGACGACCTGGGACGAGCTGACCGCGGACGCCGCCAAGCTGCAGGCCAAGGGGATCCAGCCGTTCTCCGCCTCCGGGCAGCAAGGCTGGCCGATCACCCGGCTCATCAGCGGCTACCTCTACCGCTCGCTTGGCCCTGACGCACTCAACGACATCGCGAGCGGCAAGGCCAAGCTGACCGACCCCACGTACGTGAAGGCGGCGCAGGCTGTCGCCGACCTCGGCGCCAAGGGCTACTTCGGCAAGGGCGTCGAGTCGATCGACTACAACACGGCCGTCAACACCTTCCTGACCGGGAAGGCCGCCATGCTCTACATGGGCACCTGGGTGCTCGCCAACATTTCCGACAAGACCGCCGACACGGTCGGCGCCGGCAACATCGGCTTCATGCCGTTCCCCAGCGTGGCCGGCGGCGCGGGCGACACCTCCCAGTACCCCGCCAACGTCGGCCTGCCCTTCACCTTCGGCGCCAAGACCCTCGGACCGAAGACGGAGGCCTGGCTGAAGTGCATCGTGCAGAACTACGGTGCTGGCGTTCTGAAGGACTACGGAACGTATTCCGGTTTCACCCTCAGCGCCCCTGTCTCCGGCCTGAGTGCGCTGCAGACCGACATCCAGCAGACCATGGCCAGCTCCAAGCAGAGCGTGCTGTGGTTTGAGGCGCAGTTCAGCACCCAGGCCACGACGGTGAGCCAGCAGGACGCTTCGCCGCTGGTGAACGGCAGCATGTCGCCGAGCGCCTTCATGAGCGCGGTGCAGGCGGCGCAGTCGTCGTAGCCAGGCAGAACTCGACAATCAACGAGCCCGGTTCCCGCCGCCGACGCGGCGGGGACCGGGCCAACTCCACTGACTGAGGGGACTGCCGCAAGGTGAACGAACTTCTGGGCAACAGGCGGGCGATCGCGATGCTCGTCGGGCCCGCCTTGGTGATCTACACGGCGGTGATGCTCGTTCCCGTCTTCTGGTCGGCCGGTTACTCGCTGACCACGGGCAACGCCATCACGGGCTATCACCTCACCGGGCTGGCCAACATCAGGCGCCTGTTCTCCGACCCGAATGTGCGGACTGCCCTGTGGTTCACGCTCCGGTACGCGGTGGTGCTGACCGTCGGCCAGGTGCTGTTCGGCTACCTCCTGGCGCTGTTCTACGTCTTCGTGCTCAAGCGGGCGTCCGCGGTGATCCGCACCCTCATCTTCTTCCCCGTCGTCCTGCCGACGGTGGCAGTCGCCCTCATGTTCCAGAACCTGTTCGCGGTGGCCCCGGTCAACGGTCCGGTCAACTCGTTCCTCAGCTTCATCGGGTACCACCCGGTCGACTGGTTCGGCACCGCGGGCCACGCGTTCTGGATCATCATCATCATGGACATCTGGCGGTCTATGGGGTTCTACGCGGTGCTCTTGTACGCCGGCCTTGTCGACATTCCCGACTCGACGATCGAGGCGGCCAGGATCGACGGCGCGAACGGGCTGCGACTGGTGCGGCACATCGTGGTGCCGCTGTCGTTCCCTGTTCTCCTGTCGTCCATCATCTTCAGCATCAACGGGACGCTGAAGGTATTCGACTCGATTCTCGCGCTGACCAACGGCGGTCCGGGAAACACCTCGACGCCGCTGACGCTCTACATGTTCAACACGTCGTTCTCCTACGGCGAGTACGGCTACGGCGCCGCGATCGCGCTGCTGCTCACGATCATCTGCCTGGTGGTCACGCTCGCCCTGTACCGGTGGTCGCGCACCGGCGGCCAGGAGGTGGCGTGAAGATGGCGACGGCAATCGCGGACCGCACCGGCAACACGGTGCGCAATACCGCGGCGCAGAAGTCCGGCCGTGGCCTGCGCCGTATGGTGCGGCGCCTGCCGGCGCGGCTGCTGACCCTCGTGCTCCTCGTCGTGGTCATCTACCCGCTGGTCTGGCTGTTCCTCGGCTCGGTGAAGTCGCAGTACGACTACCTGAACCGCCCGACGTTCAGCCTGCCCTCCCATTGGATGTGGGGAAACTACAAGGCCGCGTGGGTCACCGGCGAACTCGGCATCTATATAAGGAACAGCGTCACCGCCGTGCTGCCCGCGCTGGCCCTGGTGATCCTGCTCGGCGGCGCCGCCGGGTTCGCGCTGCAACTGATGCGCTGGCGGCTGAGCCGACCGACCATGCTGCTGTTCCTGGCCGGCATCATGGTGCCGTCCCAGATGATCCTGCTGCCGCTGTTCACCATCTACTACCAGGTCGGGCTGACCGGATCGCTGTGGCCGCTGATCATCACCTACACCGCGACCGGCCTGCCGCTGACTGTCTTCATGATGGCGACCTACTTCCGTGCGGTCCCCCACGAAGTCATCGAGGCGGCGGCGATCGACGGCGCGGGGATCGTCCGCATCTTTTTCACCGTCGCCTTCCCGATAGTCCGCAACGCCGTCCTGACGGTCGCCCTCGTCCAGTTCTTCTTCATGTGGAACGACCTGCTTGTCGCGCTCACCTTCACCAACAGCAACAACCTGCGCACCGTCCAGGTCGGACTGCTCAACTTCACCGGGGAATTCGGCTCCATTCAATACGGCCCGCTGTTCGCGGCGATCTGCATCACCGTCGGCGGCACGCTCGCCCTCTTCCTCGCGCTGAACCAGCGCGTCATGAAGGGGCTCACCGGGGGGGCAGTCAAGGGCTGACTGCCGAGAACACCAGCGACCACCGACGATTTCCCTTGAAAGGCCTGATGACCTTGCCCACCCCGGGTTCTGTCACGTTCGAGCGCTCACCCGACGGCCTTGGCCTCGGCACCGCTCGTCCCCGGATCTCCTGGCGGCTGCCCGAAGCCTCGGGATCGCAGCTCGCCTATGAACTCGAATTCCAGCGGGCCGGCCTGACCACCGTCACCGGCCGCGTGACTGCCGCCGAACGCCACCTCGTGCCCTGGCCGGCGGAGCCGCTCGCCTCGCGCGACCGCGTCCGGGTCCGGGTCCGTGTCTGGACCGATGACGAACCGGGCGTCTCCGGCTGGAGCGAGCCCGCGTGGGCGGAGGCGGCGCTGCTTGACCCTGGGCAGTGGTCCGCCGTGCCGGTGGGCGGCGCCTGGGACTCCGGCGCGGTCCCGTCCGCCGACCGCAGGCCTGCGCGGGTCCGCAGGGAATTCACCCTGGACAAGCGCGTCGTCTCGGCGCGCCTGTACGCGACGGCGCATGGCGTCTACGAGGCCGAGATCAACGGCCGGCGGGTGGGCGGCGACGCGCTCAGCCCCGGCTGGACGGTCTACGGGCGGCGGCTCCAGTACCTCACCTATGACGTCACGAGTTACCTGGCGGCCGGACGCAACGCGATCGGCGTGTGGCTCGGCGACGGCTGGTACCGGGGCCGGCTGGGCTTCGGCGGCGGCACGAGCAGTATTTACGGCACCGATCAGTCCTGGCTCGCGCAGCTGGAGATCACGCACGACGACGGCACGATGACCGTGATCGCGACCGACTCTTCCTGGCAAGCCGCAGCCGGACCCATCATCACCAGCAGCCTCTACGACGGCGAGGTCCACGACGGGCGACTAGGCAGCGCGGACTGGTCCCGGCCCCGCGGTGCGGACCGCGGTGCGGACGACGGGGAATGGGCGCCGGTTGCGCTGCACGAACGGGACATGTCAACGCTGGTCCCGGCGCAGGGCCCGCCGGTCCGCTGCACCGCCGTCATCGCGCCGGTGCGGAGCCAGCGCCGCGACGACGGCTCTTACCTCCTCGACTTCGGGCAGAACCTGGTCGGCCGGCTGGCGATCAGCGTGTCCGGGCCGCGCGGCACCCGGGTGGCGCTGCGCCATGCCGAGATCCTCGTCGACGGCGACCTGGCGATGGGGCCGCTGCGCCAGGCACGCGCCACCGACGAGTACATGCTGCGCGGAGAGGGCACCGAACAGTGGGAGCCCCGGTTCACCATCCACGGATTCCGGTACGCGACGGTCACCGGCTGGCCCGGCGAACTCACCGAAGGATCCATCGTCGCCCGGGTCTACCACACGGACATGGAGCCCGCCGGGACGTTCGAGTGCAGCGACCCGCTGGTGCAGCGGCTGCACGAGAACGTCCGCTGGAGCATGCGCGGGAACTTCGTCGGCATTCCCACCGACTGCCCGGCCAGAGACGAGCGCCTCGGCTGGACCGGCGACGTCCAGGTCTTCGCGCCCACGGCGCTGTTCCTTTACGACTGCGCCGCGATGCTCGACTCGTGGCTGACCGACGTCGGCCTCGAGCAGCTCCCCGACGGGACCGTGCCCTGGTTCGTCCCGGTGATCCCGAGCCCGCCTCCCTGGACCCCCATCCGGCCCGGCGCCGGCTGGGGCGACGTCGCCGCACTCACCCCCGTAGCGCTCTACCAGGCCACCGGCGATGCGGAACTGCTGCGACGGCACTACGCCGCCGGCCGGGCGTGGGTTGATCTCGTTAGTTCCCTGGCGGGTCCCGGCCGGGTCTGGGACACCGGATTCCAGCTCGGCGACTGGCTGGATCCCGCCGCGCCCGCGGACGATCCGGCGGCCAGCGAGACGGACCCGCACCTGATCGCCACCGCCTACTTCGCGTGGTCGGCGCGGCACGTCTCGATCGCCGCGGACGTCCTCGGCGACCGGGCAGGTGCGGAGAAATACCGCGAGCTCGCCGGCGAGGTGGCCAGGGCGTTCCGCAGCCGGTACCTGCTCAAATCCGGGCGGCTGACCAGCGACACGCAGGCGTCCTATGCGGTCGCCGTCGTTTTCGGCCTTCTTGACGGCGAGGATGCCGCCGGCCGGGCCGGCCGCCGGCTCGCGGAGCTTGTGGCGGATAACGGCTACCGCATCGGGACCGGGTTCATCGGCACCCCGATCGTCTGCGACGCGCTCACCGTCACCGGTCACCTGGACGCCGCATACCGGCTGCTCATGCAGACCGAGTGCCCGTCATGGCTGTACCCGGTCACCCAGGGCGCCACGACGATCTGGGAGCGCTGGGACAGCCTGCGCCCGAACGGCACGCTCAACCCGGCGGGGATGACCTCCTTCAACCATTTCGCCCTTGGCTCGGTCGCGGACTGGATGCACCGCGTCGTCGCGGGCCTGGCACCTGCTGCCCCCGGCTACCGGAAGATCGAGTTCCGCCCGCGGCCCGGCGGCGGGCTCACCTCCGCCGCCGCCAGCCACCAGACACCCTATGGCCGTGCCGCCATCTCCTGGGAGATCGCCGGCGAGGAGATGAGCGTGACGATGACCGTCCCACCGAACTGCACGGCCACGGCGCACCTCCCTGGCGTCCCGCCGGTCGAGATGGGCCCGGGAACGCTCCGGATGCGGGTCAAGACCGATCACGACCGCTGAGCGATGTTGGCCGGATGTGACAGGATTGGAGGTGTCCGGCACAGATACCAAGGCAGGCCTTTGAGAGTGGCTCACGCGACTCCCCGGCTCATCCACCGGGGCGACCTGATTGCTGCCCTGGACCGCGCCGCGACGCGGAAGGTGACGATCATCTCGGCCCCGGCCGGCAGCGGGAAGACGTCGCTGCTGCGCGCCTGGGCCGACCGTCCTGGGCAGCAGCGCCGGCTCGCCGTGCTGCAGGTACAGCGCGACCAGCAAGACGCCCAGCAGTTCTGGCTTGCGCTGCTCGACGCGGTCCGTCAGGCTTCGGCCACGATCGGCCGTGCGGAGCCGTCGGCAGCGACCCCCGACTTCAACGCGCCGGCCATGGTCGACCGGGTACTCGCGGAGCTCGCCGATGCTCGCGGCGGCGTCACGCTGGTTATCGATGATCTCCACGAGCTGACCTCGCCTCAAGCATTCACCCAGCTCACCCGGCTGCTGATGAATCTTCCGGCGGACGTGCACGCGATACTGACCGCGCGTCACGATGTGCTGCCGCGGCTGCATCAGCTGCGGCTGGCCGGTGAGCTGGCCGAGATCCGCGCGGCCGACCTGCGCTTTTCCGAGCGCGAAGCCCGTGAGCTGCTCGACGCCTCGGGTATCGCACTGTCCGCGGCCGGGGCCGCGCTGCTGTACCAGCGCACCGAGGGGTGGGCCGCGGGCCTGCGGCTCGCGGTGGTCTCCCTTGCCGGTCACCCCGACCCGGACCGGTTCGTCACGGAGTTCTCCGGCAGCGACCGCACGGTCGCCGAGTACCTGCTCGCCGAGATGCTCGAACGCCAGCCGCCCGACGTGCAGGATCTGCTGCTGCGCACCAGCCTGCTCGACCGCGTCAACGGCGAGCTGGCAGATCTGCTAACGGGCCGCCCCGGCTCGGAACGGATCCTGCTGAGCCTCGAAGACGCGAACGCATTCGTCGAATCGCTGGACCCCGAGCGCGCGTGGTTCCGCTATCACCGCCTGCTGGCGGATTTCCTTCGGCTGGAGCTGCGCCGCACGCTGCCGGAAGAAGTACCCGCGCTACACCGGCGCGCCGCCGCCTGGTTCATCGTGCATGGCCAGGTCGTCACTGCCATCCGGCACACGCAGGAGGCGCGCGACTGGGCTGATGCGGCCCGGCTGCTCGCCGACCGTTCGTTCAGCCTGACGCTCGACGGGCAAGCGCAGACCATGCAGGCGCTGGTACAGGCCTTCCCGCCGGGCGCGGATCACCCCGAGCTGGCCCTGGTGCGCGCGATGGGTGACCTCGCCCAGGGACGCCTGGACGACGCGGGCGCCCACCTCGCGGTCGCCGAGGCGCACGTCCGGACGACGACGCCGGATCGCCGGCGCCGCCTTGGGGTGGCGATCGCGTCGCTGCAGCTGGCGCTGGCCCGGCGACGCGGTCACCTGGCCGGCGTCGTCGAGCACGTCAGGTTCCTCGACTCCCCGGTATCCGGGCAGTCAGATGCGGACATCGCCCTCGGCAGTGATCTGCGCGCGGTGGCGCTGATGAACCTGGGAACCGCCGAGGCGTGGACGCTCGGGGTGCCAGACGCCGTACGCCACCTCCAGGAGGGCGCGGTCCTGGCCCGGGAGATCGGCCGCCCCTACCTCGAAGTCGGCTGCCTGGCGCAGCTCGCCTTCGCGTATATCTACCACAGTGCCGACAAGCCGAACAGCGATGCGTTCGCCACGACCCAGCGGCGCTGCCGCGAGGCGATCGCGCTCGCCGAACAGCACGGCTGGGGCGCCGAACCAGCGATCGCGCCCGCGCTCATGACGCTCGCAGGCACGATGATGTTCGTGGGCGAGTTCGACGAGGCCGAGCACTGGCTGCGGCGCACCGAGCGGGCGCTGCAAACAGACACCGGGCCGGACATCAGGCTATTGCTGCACCAGACGGCCGGGATGCTGAACGCCAGTCGCGGCCGCCACCACGAGGCACTCGAGGAGTTCGGTGCGGCCCAGGACCTGGCATCTCAGCTGGAGGGATCGCAGGCGCTGGCGAGCCAGCTGACCGGCTGGCTGCTCGCCACGCAGGCCCGCCTCGGGCTGCCCGGCGAAGCCCGCGCCCGCCTCGCGGCCCTCGATGACGAAATGGCTGGCTCCGGTGAGACACGCAATGCGCGCGCGGTGATCTGCCTCGCGGAAGGCGATCCGGCCGCAGCCCTTGACGCGCTGCGTGATGTTCTCAACGGCACGGCACCTGTCCTCGGTTACGTCACGGTCGTTGAAGCGCAGCTGCTCGCCGGGCTTGCCCATCGCGAACTCGGTGACCAGCGCGCGGCGAACCAGGCGGCCGAACGCGCGCTTGCCCTGGCGGAGTCCGACCGGCTGGTCCTGCCGTTCGCGATGACCGGCGCAGCAGAACTGCTCAGGGCGCTCCCCCGGCACCAGACCGCGCACGCCGCGCTGCTCGCCGACATCCTCGACGTTCTGGACGGCTCATCGCCGGGGGCCGAAGAGCCGTCGTCGCTGCCGCCGGCGGAAGAGCTCACCCCGGCCGAGCTCAGGGTGCTGCGGTATCTGCCGACGAACCTGTCCCGGCCTGAGATCGCCGGCGAGCTGTCCGTCTCGGTGAACACCGTCAACGCGCAGGTCCGCAGCATCTACGCCAAGCTCCAGGTCGGTGACCGGTCCGCGGCCGTGCAGCGGGCCAGGGAGCTGCGGCTGCTGTTCGCCGGCCGCACGCACTAGCCCGCTGCCCAGCTTCGCTTGCCGAGGATGGCCTGGCCGCCATCGCCGAGGCTAAGCAGGCTTGCCCGCCGTCAATCCACTGCTGGAGCTTCTCCACCTGAGAGGCGGGCCACGCGCCATCGCAAGGCATCTTGCCGCTGCGCAGGGCGCCGGCGATGGCGTCGGCATGCTGGGCGACGGACGCGTAGTCGAAAAGATCAAAAGCCGCCAGCATGGAATCCCTGTCCTTCGAACGGAACAGGGGCTTAATGTCCTGCTCGAAGCTGAGGTTGCCTTCGCCAGGTGACGTCATGCCGTGCCCTCCTTGTCAGTGGAACCTGGGAACCATCCGCTCCGAGGCTTGCCGACAGGCAGGTGAAAGGTCGTCACCCAAGCACGGTGATTTGGCTGACGGCGACGGCCTGAACCGCCCCGGGTTTCGTGCGGACTCCACGAAACCCGGGGCTTTCGCGTGCTTACGCGAAGGTGACCTGAATGGTCCGTTCGCCGGTGCCGCGGATGACGTTGAGCTCGACGGTGCCGGCCGGTGTGGCGGCCTGGAGTGCATCGAACAGGTCATCGGAGGTGCGGATCGGGCGGCCCGCGGTAGCCACGATCAGGTCGCCCTGGGCGAGACCCGCGCGGGCGGCCGGGCTGTCCTCCTCCACGTCCCGGATGAGCAGGCCATCGGTTTCTGCCAGGCCGACGGCGCGGCGGAGCCGCCTGGCCACGTGGTTCGGCGCGATTGCCACACCGAGCCTGGGCGATTGTGCTGATTCACCGCGGGCCAACGCATCGGCCCGGCCCCGTAGTGTCTCGTCGGCGGGTATGGCCAGGTAGAAGCCATCGCCGAGGCGGTTGGTATTGATCCCGAGCAGCTGCCCCGCGGCAGTGAGAACCGGACCGCCCGACGAGCCGGGCAGCAGCGGGGCGGTGTGCTCGAGGCTGCCGGTGATGCGCTGGCCCCGGGGACCCCGGAAGGTCCGCTCGACGCCGGAGACGAACCCGAACGTCACCCGCAGGCCGCGCCCGCCCGGGTTGGCCAGGGCGAAGACCGGCATCCCGATCTCCGCGACTGCCCCATCGGCCCACGGCAGTGCGGGGATCGCCCCGGTGTCGACGCTGATGACGGCCAGGTCGCCGTCGATGTCGTGCCCGGCCACATCGCCGTCCGCCGCGCGACCGTCGGCGAAGGTGACCGTCACGCGGTCACCGCGCACGTTGTGCGCGTTGGTCAGGACCTTGCCCTCGCCGAGCACGACACCCGAGCCGGCGCCCCAACGCTGCCCGACGCCCACGACCGAGGTCCCGGCCCCTTGTGCCAGTTGCCTGATGCTTGCCCCGATCTCATCGAGGATCGCCATGATCGCCACCTCCAGTAAGTAGTAACTTGCAAATTACTATTAACTGGCTAGAAGTCAACGGGACTACGATCAGCCCATGGCTGAATCCGAGTTGGAACTCTCACCGCTCGCCGAGGCGCTCGCCCGGGTCGGCGACCGGTGGACACTGCTGGTGGTGGAGGCGCTGCTGCCCGGCCCTCAGCGGTTCAACGAACTTCTCAGCCTGATCCCCGGCATCGCCGCGAACATCTTGTCCGACCGCCTCAAGCGGCTCGAACGCGACGGACTGCTGATAGCCCGGCCCTACTCCCAGCGCCCGCCTCGGGCCACCTACCAGCTGACCGCCGAGGGCATCGAGCTCACCGGTGCGCTCCGGCTGCTCGCGCACTGGGGAACCCGGCATACGGATACGGTGGATGCCCCGCGTCACCTCAGCTGCGGTACCCCCATCGAGGCCCGCTGGTACTGCCCGACCTGCGACCAACTCGTTGACCACCAGCCGCATGACACCCACCAGGCGCACTACCTGTAAGTAGCTCCCGGCCCGGTATGATCCCTCAGCAGCTGCCGGTGGGTATCGACGCGAAGCCACGCAACCGTTCGGGATGATCTTTCAGTCACTCCTGCTCGGGGAAGATGTCGAGCCTTGTCGCTGGCGGGAAAGGCAGTAGGAGTGGGGACTCAGGCGTCTACCGCGTCACGGACTGTGGAGCGCCGCCGTCCCGGTAGCGGTCGCGGATCTCGGCACCCAACCGCGACGCCGAGGCGCCGATGGCCGACAAGATGCGGTGCGGAACGCCGTCATCCATTGCCAGGAGTGCGAGGGCGATGTGCTCTGCGCGGAGATGACCGCCGGAGTGCGCTTGTGCCTCGCGGAGCGAACTGTCCAGGCATTTCTTCGCCCGGCGGGTGAGCGGGAGGTCTCCGGTGGGGTGAGCGGGCCGCCGGATGCGGCGCGATCGTCGCCCCAGCCGGCGGGGCGCCGGGGCGTCCGGGGCGAGGGCGGCCGGCCCGAATGCCGCCTCGATCCGCTCCCGCACCGTGTCGAGGTCGATGCCGATCGTGGTCAGCGCGTCGCGATCGAGGGTGTCGAACAAGCTGCCGTTCGCTGTGTTCCCCGGACCGATCAGGCGAACGAACTCCGCCTCGACGCGCTCGGGCGTGACGCCCCGCTCGCGCAGCACCGTACCGGCCTCTCCGTCGGCGGAGGCAAGGCCGTAGAGCAGGTGCTCGCCGCCGATGAAGCCGTGACCGAGGCGGCGCGCCTGCTCGGACGCGCGAACAACAACCTGCCGGGCGTCGCCGGTGAATTGCTCGGTCATTATCGTCTCCCCGTCCGGTGGCCGTGCTTGCGGTGCACAGTCTGCTTGGTGACGCCGAGCCGGGTCGCGATGTCCTGCCACGACCAGCCCAGTTCCCGCGCGCTGTCGACCTGGAGGATCTCCAGCCGTTCCGTCAGTGCCCGCAGGGCGGCCACCGCCCGCAACCCGATGTCCGGGTCATTGCTGGCCGCGCCCTCGGCGATCTCGAGTGTGCTCTGCATGTCCGTCAGCATATGCTGACGGACGTCTCGCGTCAACATATGCTGACGCGGAACGAGTGCGCGGACCCCCGGCGGAAATCACGGCTGTTTTCTGCGGGCGGCCTGCCGTTCGGTGAACCGCGCCATGTACTGCTGCGGCTCCCCGGTGAGGTAGGCCCGTCCGAACTGCGCGATGCTGTCCTCGATCGCCCGTGCGGGGCTCATGTCGATCCACTCGTTGAGTAGGCGCTTTTGCCGCCGGACGGCCTGGGGGCCCAGGGCTGCCATCCGGGCCGCCAGTCGCGTGATGCGCGCGTCTAGTTCGTCACCCGGGACCACGTCGTGGACCAGCCCCCAGCTCGCCGCCGTGCCGGCGTCGATCGTCTCGCCGGTCAGCAGCAGCCACGCGGCTCGCGAGGCGCCGATCATCGCAGGAATAAGGGCAGCGTGGATCACCGACGGAAGGCCTATGGCGACCTCGGGCATGCCGAATGTGGCACCGGCGCCCGCTATGCGCAGGTCGCACGACACCGCTACCTCCAGCCCGGCACCCAGGCACCAGCCGGAAAGGCGGGCGATCACCGGCGCCGGGCAGGCCCTGACCGCTTCGCACAGTGCGGCCAGCCTGCTGATGAAGGCCTCGGCGGCGGCCTGGTCCAGTCCTGCCATCTCGCCGATGTCCGCGCCGCCGATGAATGCCTTGTCGCCGGCACCGCGCAGCACGATGACCCCGCAGTCGTCCTCGGCGGAGAGCCGCTGAAACTCAGCGGTCAGCTCTTCAATAGCCTCGCTGCCGAGGATGTTCATCGACTTCGCGTTGACGAGCTCGACCGTGACCACGCCGTCAGCCTCACGGCGGCGGACAAATCGCTGGGCGGGGATACTCAGGGGCTCCTCCTCGGGTGTGCGGCTATGGTGCGCGGCTAAGGGCATTCGAAGCTCTGGCCTTCAGCCTGCTTCCACGGGGAGGCGTACCCGAGGCGCCCCGCCGCCAGCCGCGGCGCGAACACCTCGGCGAACAGCGTGACAATCGAGCGCAGCGCAGCCGCACGCAGGGCGAACGGCACCCGGCCATCTCCGAGCACTGCGATGTCCCCGCCGGCGGAGAACACGAGCGAAGGTGCTCAAGCCAGGCCTCAAACGCATCCATCAGACATCCAAGCTGAACGACCAGTTAGATGCCGCCCCGACAGTGGCGCGGATGCGCAGATCGTAACCTCTCGCAGCCCCGATGAGAATGCCGAGCGGCATCGCGGCAAGGACCGCGCGATCTGGCATCCAGGCCAACGACGGAGGCGCGCGCAGGCCTGCAGAGTTGGGTAAGCGTGCTGCCGTTACTCGCGGGTGCACCACCTGCTCTGTGATCGATGTCGATTGACACATTCTTCATTCCGAACGGACCGTTGGTTCCCGCCGCGGCTCGCCGCTCGTCTCCTCGGCGGCCAGCCTGTCCGGCACAGGCCGATCAATCGCGGGCCGGGAGCGCCGGCGTAGCCACAGGGCGGTGCCGGCGATCGCGATCGCGACGGCGAACACGGTCGTGGCGATCAGCAAGGCCGTGGCTGTCGTGTCGTCGGGCTTTGGCGCGGCGGCCGGGGCAGTGGCGGCCGGGACGGAGGCCGCGGAGCCGGGGGCGGTCGGGAGCGAGGCGCCGGCAGGCACGCCGAGCCGGGTCAGGGTGGCGGTCAGCTGCGTGGTGCCGCGTAGCCATCCGGTGGCTTGCAGCGGCTGGCCGAAGCCCTGCTGTCCGGGCAGCGTGTAGACCACCGGGCCGCCGGCCGCGCGCGGGTACAGGTCCTGGCGGATCTGCCCGTCCGCCTGGCCTGGTCCTGGGGTGACGCCGGGCACCGTGTAGGTAACGGTGTACTTCGGCCCGAGGGAGGCCGCTGCTGGCGGGGTGCGCAGCGCGAACGGCCCGCCCGGCGTGCCGTTGCCGGGGCCGAAGAGCAGCACGAACAGGCCGGTTTGCCCGGCGAGGCTGGAGAGCGTGTCCGCCTCTCCCGGCAGGGCCTCGCCCTGTGCGGAAATGGTGACCGGGCGGGCCAGCCCCGGGCCGGTGATGCTCGCCTGGGTTGCTCCCTTCGCGAGTGCCGGGGTGGCGACCGCCGCGGTGACGGCGATGGCCGTGCCCGCGGCGAGGGAGGTGAGAATGATGAACCTGCGCAGCATTCCGGTGGCTCCTTCCGTAGCGCCTCGCTTGGGTGTACACCGCAGCCCGGCGGCAGGTTCCCGGCAGGCCGCGCCCGGCTAGCCAGCGGAGGCGGCGACGGCGAGCGCGGCTGTCTTGCTGAAGCCGCCCTCCAGGCGCAGGGCGACCCGCCGCGTGCCCCAGATCAGCGTGTTGCCGGTGGTGAGCCGGGCCGAGGCCTGCACGATCATGCCGTCGCTGCGCACGTACACGATCTCCTGCGGCCCGGTTACCCACAGCCCTTTCGTGCCGTTCACCGAGACCTCAGTGACGCTGCCGACCCGGACGAACTTCTCGAAGTAGACCGGGTCCAGGTGGCCGTCGAATTCGTCCAGCCGCACCTCGCCGTACGGCGCGCGGTCGTAGATCAGCGTCGCGACCCGTCCGCTGTCGCTGACCGTGACCGCGGTCGGCTGGCCAAGCGTTGTCGGCACGAGGATGGGGAAGGCGACACGCTGCCGCGCCTGACCGAGCGACATCCGCTGCTCGCCGGGCAGGGACGGGTGCGGCGCGGGTGAGGGGCCAGGTGCCTGGTGGAGCTCCACGCCGTCGAGCCGGAGCACGTGGGCGATGGCCGCCCGGCTCTGCGGGATCGCCACGGCCAGGGCGACGACGGTCAGCGCTACGATCAAGGCAGCGCGCCACCGGGGGTACAGGATCCGCGCGCGCCACCGCGCGATCGGCTGCGTGCGTGCCTGCAGGCGCTGCTGTGCTTCCAGGCGCTGGCGGACGGTGGCGGCCTGCTCTGCGGCGGGCGGCACGTCGAGCTGGGGACTCAGCACGCGAAGCTCAGACGCAAGCGCGTCCCGCCATTGCGGTGCGCGACGGGACCCGGAAGACTCAGCCATGGAACACCCGGCCCTGGTCCTCGGGCACGACGAGCCCGCGCAGCCGCCCCAGGGCGCGGGACGTACGGGACTTCACCGAGCCGAGCGGCCATTGCAGCACCCGTGCCGTCTCGGCCTCCGACAAATCCAGGAAATAACGGCACACCAGCACCTGCCGCTCCCGGTCCGGCAGTGCGTTCACCGCCGCCAGCAGCCGGGCGCGCCGCTCGCCGGCCACCGCCTCGTCGAACGGAGCGTCGGGGACGGAGGCATCCGGCTCCAGGGCCGATAGCCGCAGGGCCAGCGCACCGCGGCGGTGCCGGGAGCGCAAGAGGTTCTTCGTCTCGTTGGCCACGATGCTCAGCAGCCAGGGCGCGAACGGCTCACCCGCCCGGAACTTCGGCAGGCTCCGGAACGCCTTCACGAACGCCTCCTGCACCACATCGTCGGCATCCTCGCCAGCCCCTAGCAGCCAGGCAGCCCGGTGCGCGCGCAGCGTGTACCGGGCGACCAGCACCGCATAGGCGTCAAGGTCGCCGTCCCGGGACCGGGCTACCGCGTCCGCGTCGTCGATGGCACCCCCTGCACGAGCCGGTACTCACCCCTCAATACACCGCCCGCGGCCACCAGGTTCCCGTTGCCAGCCGCGGGCTTTCTTCGACGGCTGGATGCCACGGCTAGCGTGCTGGTGAATCGTAGCGGGGACGGCTGCGGAGCAGGGCGGAGAGGTCATCGCCGGGCTGGACATCGCCGGGAGGGCACCCGCGGGTGAGGACCCGGCCGCCGGCGGTGCCGCCCGCCGTCGCCCGGGCAGCGGACACGTGCAGCCAGGATCCCTCGCACAGGCCGAGCACGGGAACGTCGTTTTCTTCCAGGAACTCCCCCAGCCGCCGGTCGCGTGCCGTGCGCAGCGGGCCGGCGGCCGGGTAGTGCGGGTTCACCTGAAAGGGAATCACTCCCAGCGCCGACAGCGAGGCCGGCTGCACAATCGGCATGTCGTTGGTGGTGCGGATGGTCGGGCAGGCCAGATTCGCCCCTGCGCTGACTCCCAGGTAGGGCATCCCGGTGCGGGACCGGCTGCCTATCGCGGCCAGCAGCCCGTTGCGCCGCACCGCCTGCAGCAGGCGGAAGGCATTGCCCCCGCCGACGAACACCGCGTCGGCCTGGTCCAGGGCCGCTAGCGGGCTTGCGGCCCGGTGAGCGCTGGATACCTGCACGCCTAGCCTGCCGAGGATCTCCCGCGTCGCCTCGGCATAGCCGTCGGGGTCGCTGGCCGCGTACGGGATGAACAGCACCCGGCGGGTGCCGGCGAAGAAGGCGGCGATCGCGTCCATCGCGTGCTCCAGCGCGCCGTGCCCCGGGCTGAAGGAGTTAGACAGCTTGACCTCAGGCAATCCTGTCCTCCTTTGCCTGACACGGGGCAGCCCTGCGGTGACGGCCGACTGAGACTGCCACGGGCACGCTGAGGGCGTACCGCTGCCGTACGCTACCGGTGGCCGACCTGGTTCTACAGATCCGGGCGCGCCTGGTGATCGATTTGCACGAGTTCGACTGGTGCGCCGCTGACCTCAATGAAGGCCATGGTCACGCCATGGCTGGGTGAATTGGGCTCGATGATGACGTGCTGGCCTTCAAGGGCGGCCGCGAGGTTATCGGTTTCGAATGCCACCGTGTGCCACCGTCTTGACCAGGGTGGGATAAGGGGCGTCTTTCCAGTACCGCTGCCACTGGATGCCGAACGGGTTGTTAAGGTGATCACTGACAGTCATCTTCAGGTGCGGCAACGGGATCTCGCCGGCAAATGAGCTGACCGTGGGAATCCCAACATGATTGAACTTCATCGCCCCGCCTTATCGCCTCGCCCGTCACAGTAGGCGGAGGGGCCGTTGAACTCAACTGAGTTACCCCTCATGCCGCGGTCAGGTCACGCCAGGGACACTGGCGAGACGCTGGTCCTGCCGTGATGTCCGGCGGCGGCCGCGCAACTGGGCGCCTACCAGGGACGGAGGATGAGGGCGGAGGCCTGTCACGGCAAGCAACCCGAGCCTGCGCACGCCCTCGCAACAGGCCGCGCCGGAGGTGCGGATCCGACTGTTCTGCGCGACACAACTTGACGAGTGGTCGGGCCGCCACACAAGCGAATATTCGGTGATCCGGCATGCTCCTTTAGGAGGCGCTGTGCCGGCTGGTGTCTCTGGGGGTTAGCGGACCATGCCCAGCGCGACCTTGCGATTGCCGCCGTTTTGTCTGACCAGTGCGAACCACAGTGGCAGCAGGGCGTCGACGGTTGCCGTCGCGGTGGCGTCGCCGACAAAGGCCGGCTCGAGGCCGACGGCGCTGATGAGTTCCTCGGCAGCCGCCCGCGCCTCGGGATCGGCGGCGAAGAACAGGTTCGCGCCGGCCACCGGGTCAGCGAAGTTCTCCCAGCCGAGGGAGTTGAACGCGCGTACGTACCGGGCCGACGGGGCGGCGGCCGCGATTAGCGCCCGGCTGTCGGGCTCCGGCGCGCCCATCCTGTTCACCGCGTCGATCACCACCTTGCCCGCGAGTGCTGCCCCCTGCTCGTTCACGACATCCGGCACGGCTTGGCCGGGGACGGCCAGCAGCACCACCTCGGCGTCTTTCAGCGCCTCACCGATGCTGCGCACCGGAGCGCCGCCTGGGCCCTGGCCGGACCCGTCCCGTGCTCCGTAGACCACCTCGTGCCCGGCCGCGCGCCACTTGCTCCCGAGCGTTCCGCCGATGTTGCCCTTGCCGATCACCGCGATCCTCATGCTCCGGCAACCAGTGTGACGGCGGTCTCATTCTCTGCCGTGCCGTCGCAGCCGGGCCACGAATACGACAGCTCATGCTGCGCTGCGTAATCAACCTTTGCCTGGCGTGACGCGCAATGCCGCCGCTATGCGTGGCATCCGTTGCAATGACTGGCTTGCCCGAAGCCAGTGCAGAGCTGGTTGATCTGGGCGCTCACTCGGTCACCCAAACGTCCGTCCATGCCGGCGAGCGGAAGCGTCGATGCCGTAAGACCGGCCAATGTTCACAGAATGCAGCCCAGCGCAGCCGCCTTCTCGTGGCTGGCTGCGCTGGTGATGACCGCCGTAGGAATGGCCGCCCGGCACGACCGGGCCGGGCGGTTCGTCGATGATCTGGGATTGCGGCGACGTCGGCTTCAGCCGCCAGCAAGGGATTGTGCACGACACGGACGTCGGGTTTCGGCGTGGCTGCTTGCTGTACTTCGCTGCTGCACGTTACTCGGCGAACAGGTCGCGTTGCCGTGTGACGAACTCCTCGACGGATTCCGCGGGCCGGCCGGTGATTTCCTCGACCGTGGTGGTCATGCGGTCATACCGATTCTCGCGATGCAGCCGGGCCACGGTGAGGAGATGCTCGTCGACGTACGGTCCGAGCCGGGCGGCTGCGAGCACTTGCTCGGACCACGTCTCCGGCGGGATGTCGACGTAGGTAACCGGCCTGCCCAGCGCCCGGGCGTACTCTTCGGCGACGCCATTCATGTCTTGCGATCGGGGGCCGGTCAGCTCCAGGACCCGGCCGATGTACGGGCCGGGGTCGGCCAGGACAGCAGCGACGACCCGCGCGACGTCGTCGGTCGCGATCGGCGAGGTGCGGCCGGCCCCGAAGGGGAGCCGGATTGTGCCGCTGCCGGCAATGGTGCGCGCGGCCACGGTCGTGAACAGCGGATTGTCCAGGAAGAGAGTCGGGCGGACGTGCACGACCGGCAGCCCGGACCAGTTGAGTACCTGCTCCGACAGCCAGTGCAGCCGCTGATGGTGTGACTCGCTCATGCTGAGCGCGTCCATCTGGGACACGGTCAGCTGGGAGATGGCGACAAGTGCATCCAACTCGCCGACAGCGCGTGCCACCGTGGCAACTGTGGTGGCAGCCTCGAGGTAGGACGGCGCCAGGCTCATGCTGAAGAACATCCGCTTGGCCGACTCGAGGGCCGTCGCGACATCTGCTGGCCGCGTGAGGTCACCGACGACGACGCTGGCGCCCAGCGCGCGCAACGCATCGGCGCGGTCGCCGTCGTGGTGCGCCATCGCTCGTACGGCCTCGCCGCGTTGGCACAGCAACGAGACAACCTTGCCACCGACGCCGCCGATTGCGCCGCCGGCGCCTGTCACCAGGATGACGCCGGACTCAGCCATGGCAGCCGTCGCTGGTCAGGCTGTGATACGCCCCGTGCGAGCCGGGTCGGCCCGCCCAGCCACCACGAACCAGGACCACGATCTTCACTGTGCTCATAACGTCCTTCGCTTCCGGAGAGCCCTCAAGCCAGGGCATCCCGGTGCAGTAAGCATGAGACGGTTAGCGCCTCTATAACCGATCCAGCACCTTTGACCCGCCTGTGGCAGTCTTGCGCGCCCCGAAGGACAGGACAGTAGCCATCTGGCGGCCGCTGACATGACCTTCGTACCCACGTCCGCCGGCAAGTAGCGGCGATGAGAGCGCAATGTGCCGACAGTGCGAGCCAGAACTGGACGTTCTGTAGGCGGCGCACGATCCACCGGCGCAGCGGGTTGGTAGCGACAGAGCCGGCGCTCTGGTGTGTGTCCGGGGTAGCCGCGACGCCGCCGGTTCCGTGAAGGCCTCCCTCTGGCGCGGCGTCGGCCGCGCCGGGATCACCGGGGGCGGTCAGGGATGCCCCTGATGGCCGTCGGGGTGCGCACCAGGGCGTGAACCGGGGCTGATCCCTATCGACGGCGGCCACCGCGGACGGCAGCCTTGAAGCATGAGCACAACAACCGCAAGCGCCTGGTCCGCCACCGTTAATGACCAGCCCGAAGTCCGCCAGCTGCGCCGGTCCGGCGACGACAAGATGCTGGCCGGCGTGGCCGGCGGCATCGCCCGCTACCTGGACGTCGACGTCACGCTGGTTCGCGTCATCATCGCGGCGCTGGCCCTGTTTACCGGCGCGGGCGCACCGCTGTACGCCGCTGCCTGGCTGCTGCTCCCAGCAGACGGCGAAGACCAGCCGGTCGCTGCGGCGTGGCTTGCCGCCCGCCGCAACCGCTACCGCTAACCCCTGACCGCACCGCCCGGCCTGAACGGAAATCATCATCATGCCCGCCATCCTCGCCCTTGCCCTCACCGCCCTCGCGGCCGTGGCCGTCCTCACCGCCGCTGTGCACATCGTGTTCTCCCCCTGGCTGCTGGTGGTTATCGCCATCCTGGCCTGGATCAAGTTCCGGCCGCGCCGCTCCCATCAGTAACCCCGCCGCTCACCTACAACCGCCCGGCCCGCGCTGAGCCCGCCTGCGGGCAGCGCCGGCCGGACAGAGCGCAAGCCCGGATAACGCGGATCGTGACGTGAAAACCGCACCCGGACCGCCGTTAGGCGCGACAGTCGGTTAACAGGACAGCCGTCCGTGATCCGCGCAGAGTTGGCCGATCTGAACGCAGGACCTGGAACACCGAAGCGTTCCGGCATCCGAACGGAGGGAGGATTCTGGGCGCCCGGCTGCTTGCCACTCCCGGACCCGGTAATCGGCCGAGTCTCGGCTGACGCTCAACACCTTGCAGATACCCGACGCGCCGCCGATGATGCTCGATTCAGCCGCTTGACCTGGGTTAATATCTAAGGTGACACTAACGCGGGCCGCCGCCCACAACCGGGCGGAGGAACGATTTCCCCGGACGGTCGCTGCCCGGCACAGACCCGGCAGTCGTTCTGCGCGACTACCCTCACCGCACCGCGCACCGGATCGGCCAAAGCACGGGCGACCGAAGGGGTGATTCTGATCAGCCTGGAGCACTCCACCGGCGAACCAACCGACTGGACCGCCCGAAGGGCGCACTAGCCAAGCGCACCGCACCGACTGGGGGCATGTCCCGGACTCGATCGCCCAAGGATGTGCCGCCGATCGCGCCGCCCGCAGACTGGGTGGATGCCACCTGACTTGCGCACGTATTTGGGACAGCCACCCGCACGGGCCCGTCGTCCCGCTCGTCGTCAGGCTCGGGCTGGGCGTCTTGGGTGCCGAGGGACGTGACGCATGACTGGGCGGCTTCAGCGCGCACTCGGGTTCAGATGGCCAATTCCGGCACGGCCGGCACACGGCGCGCGCAGCTGCCGTCGATACGAATACCGGCTATCCGGCCTACCTCATCCGCCGGTCCGCTCAGCTGCGATAGTCCTGGCAGCTTAGACGCCTGTCCAAGAAGCCTCGCCCTGGCCGACATGCCGCGCCTGCCAATTGATCTAGCATCGCTGCCGTGGAGCTCTATGCTGTGCGCCAGAGGCGGGGCGGCCCATGGAACTGGGCCCGGGACTTGCACGGGCAGGCCGGCTTTGACGATCACGCCCGCTTCGTAGAAGACCTCGTCAACTCCGGATTCATCGTGCTCGGCGGGCCGCTCCAGGGCGAGCGCGAGGTCTTGATCATCGTCAGCGCACTGGACGAGGACACCGTCCGGCGGCGCTTCGCAGACGATCCCTGGATACAAAACGGGATGCTCACTCTCACCACCGTAGAGCGGTGGACCATCTTGCTAGACGGCCTGCCGGGACGCCTCCCCAACCCGACGGACGACCTTCCCGCAACGTAACGTCGCCCTCATGCTCCGACGCGAGATCCGCCGCTATGCGCGGCATCTGGTGCACGAGCTGAGCCGCCTGTCGGCGGCGCAGAGCTGGCCGATCTGCGCGTGCCCGCTTTGGATTGCGAACACCCGCTCATGCCGATGTGAGCGCGTGCTCCGACGGCTCGTGACTCCTGCGCGCGATGACTTTCGCGGTCCTCGGGCGTCTTACCTGCGACACGCCGCTAACCAGGGCGCGGGCCGGACAGCGAAAGGGGATCCCTCATGGAGATCACCAACCTGGGTGAGGCTGAGGGGCTGCCGCCAGTGGACTGGGCCGCGGTTGCCGAGAAGCTCGATGCCGGGTCGGCGCCGGGTCCGGACGCGCTGAACTCACGCACGACCTGGCTGGCCACGGTCAACGGGGACGGTAGCCCGCATGTGACTGCGGTCGGTGCCCTGTGGCTGGATGGCACGTTCTGGTTCCAGACGGGCGCAGGTACGCGGAAGGGACGCAATGTCGCGCGCGATCCGCGGTGCTCGATCGCGCTGTCGGTCCGAGACGCGGACGTCGTGATCGAGGGTGACGCCGCCCGAGTGACCGAGCCGGGCACCCTGGCGCGCCTTGCGAAGGCGTGGGCGGACAACGGCTGGCCGGCCGAACCCGACGCCCTTGGGGCGGGCATCACTGCCCCGTTCAACGCACCGTCGCAAGGACCACCGCCGTGGAACGTTTACCGCATTGAGCCACACTCGGCGATCGTGACCTTGACGACGGAGCCGGGAGGCCTGACGCGCTTCCGGTTCTGACGCCAGCCGGGGCACGGCTAGTCATCCGCTCATGCCGCGAGTTGGGCCTTGAGGCGGATGGCTGACCGGCGGCTATCGTCAATGGGTGATCGACCTTGACCACGGCTGGCGTACTGACCGGCTCAGCTTGGAACCGCTGACCGCGGCTCATGCCACCGAACTAGCACCGCTGCTGGATGACCGCTGTCTGCATGAGTTCACCGGAGGCGCGCCGCTGTCCGCGGCTGCTTTGGCCGCTCGCTATGCCCGGCTTGCGGCACGCCGCTCACCGGGCGGCGACCAGCTATGGGGCAACTGGGTGCTGCGTGTACGCGTCACCGGTGAGGCGGCGGGAACGGTGCAGGCGACATTGCCCGCCGGCGATCCGGCTGCTGGCCCGGCCGAGGTCGCGTGGGTGATCGTGCGGGCCGCGCAGGGCCGCGGCTACGCCAAGGAAGCGGCGCGCAGCCTCGTCGCCGTGCTGCAGGCGGCCGGCTGGACCGTCGTGGCCTATATCCACCCCGGCCACCTGGCCTCCCAGCGAGTCGCCCAGGCCGCTGGGCTGTCCCTTACCACCGGCATTCGCGACGGCGAGATGCGCTGGGCCAGCCCGGCTGCCGGACCTGACGCACGCCGCGGTGCCCATCCACGTGCTAACTGACGCTGACTGGGCACACCCTCATGCCGTTGAGTGCGCGTCCGCTGAGGAGGGACTGCGGCAGCGGCCGCTGGGTCAACTCTGCGAGGCAGGCTCGGCGGTCTTGCCGAGCAGGGAGGTGAGTGCCTCGCCAAGCGTTTGGTCGTCGCTGACGTCCCGCCACATGACGATTCTTCCCCGCTCTCCCAAAGCATCTTTGACGACGGCATACGCGCGAGGCATGTGCGGGGCGTTCACCACGACCAGCAACCTGGCTCCGGGCGGCAGGTGCTGCACAAGCGCCAGCAAGGTGCTCCCGCCGAATTGCTGCGCAGGATCGGACCGCCACTTCGTCTCGACAAACAGCTCGCTGCTCTTGTACCGGACCACGAAATCCGCGACTTCCCGAGAGCGCCGTTGCTGACGGATGATGTCGGCGCCTGGCAGCAGGCGGCTGATGGCGGCTTGCACGGCCCGGTCGTAGGCCTGGGCGGGGTGCTCGGGGACAGTCCCGGTCCGCTGCAGTACATTGAGCCGCTTCCTGAGCTCCTCCAGCTCAGCCAGAACGCTCTCGCTTTCCCCGTTTTGCTCAGCGGCCTGGATCTGCGAGTTCACCGTTCTGCCGGAGATGCTGATCTGAGCGTTCTGCGTGTGCGCCGCAGGGGCGTCCCGGGGGGCTTCTCCTTAGTTTTGCCCGGTCCCTTTGCGTGTCGGCGCGGACTTGGGTGACCGCCCGCCGCCTTTGCCGGTCTGGAGCTCCCGGCTGGTTTTCTTCAGTTGCCGCATTGTCCGCAGGACGTAGCAGTACACGGCCGCGCCGAGGATGATCATCACGAAGCAGGCTGGCCATTGCAGTGGCTTGGGCAGGTACAGCGGGAGGAACCAGATGCGCCCGCGTGCGTGGGCCAGCTTCAGCACAGCGGGGAGGATTCCCTGGGGGAACAGCATGATGGCGCCAGCGGAATGGCGAGTCCGATGGTCGCCCCGTGCTTGGTGGGCATCGGGGCTGCGCCCCTGGCCGTGGTTCGGGTTCTGGTCGCGGCCGGATGGTCACGGCCGGCCGTGCGGGCGCTGCGCGCCTCGGCGGCCAGGTGGCCTCGTGCGGCCGCCCGCAGCCGTTCGTCTTGCAGGGTCTTCATGAGCTGGTACCGGGGGTACATGGCCGGTTCCCTTCGTGTCTGCGGGTCACGGGCTGGCGGTGTTCCGCCTGTCGGGTGCGGGGCCCCTCAGGCTGGGGTGCCCGGTGCCGGCCGCGATTTCGCTGACCCGGCAGCTGCCTGGGCGGGCGGCGCCCAGGGTCGTTTCCGGCTGCCGCGGCACGATCGGGCGCTGGGTTCGTCCGGGCGGTCGGTGATACATACACCGCGGCACCGGGAAACTGGCCGTCCGCGAGCCGCCCAGTTCGCCCCCCGGGCGGTGTATATACCGGGTGGAAGTGCCAGGTGACGCGGGAGGAAGGTGCGCACGATGGTGACAGCCGAGCTGCTCTCACGGGCGCGGGCCGGGGATGGCGAGGCGTTCCGGGAGCTGACCGGGCCGCACCGGCGGGAGCTGCAGGTGCACTGCTACCGGATGCTCGGCTCCTTCGCCGACGCCGAGGACGCCGTCCAGGAGACGATGCTGGCCGCCTGGCAAGGCATCGGCGGGTTCGCTGAGGAACGCGCCTCGCTGCGCACCTGGCTGTACAAGATCGCCACCAGCCGGTGCCTCAACGCGCGCCGCGCGGCGCGCCGGCGCCCGGCCAGGCAGTGGGATATGTCGCAGTCCGAACCGCCCGTGCCGACCCCGCGCGACGAGCCCGTCTGGCTGCAGCCGTTCCCTGACGCCCTCCTCGAGGGTGCCGCCGGCGTGCCGCCCGGGCCGGAGGCCCGCTACGAGCAGGCCGAAGCCATCTCGCTGGCCTTCGTGACCGCCCTGCAGCTGCTGCCGCCACGCCAGGTCGCCGTCCTCATCTTGCGCGACGTCCTCGGATTTCACGCCAGCGAGGTGGCCGGCATGCTGGAGGTGACCCTCGAATCGGCCAACAGCGCCCTCAAGCGAGCCCGCGCCAGCCTCCAGCGCCGGCAGCAGACGGCCGCCGGCCGCCAGCCGCCGCCCGCCGCCGGCTCACCCGCCGAAGACGCGATCGTGGCCAGGTTCGCCCGCGCGTGGGAGTCCGCCGACCTCGACGCGCTGGTGGCCCTGCTGACCGACGACGTCTTCATCGCGATGCCGCCGGAGCCCTTCGGATACGAGGGCCGAGACCTCGTGACCCGCTACTGCACCCGCCAGTTCGCCGCCGGCCGCAGGTACGGCCTCGTCCCGGTCCGAGCCAACGGCCAGCCCGCGTTCGGAACCTACCAGCGCGGCCCGGACGGCAGCCGCCACGCGACCGCCTTCTGGGTGCTCACCCTGGCCGGCGACCAGATCTGCGGCATAACCCGCTTCGAGGCCAGCGTGCTCCCCTGCTTCGGGCTACCCCGATCGCTCCCCAGCCGGTAGCCAGCGCGGCCGGCCCCTGCCACGGGCCGGCACCCAGGCGCTCACCACCCGGTTCCTGCCCGGCCAGGCCGCGATCGTGAAGGGCCAACCGTACGGCAGCCGTCAGACGGTGACCGCCTCAGCCAGCGGGCCGCGGGCCACAGCGGCCGATCGCCGCCGGATCACCCAGCGCACCCGGGACGTCTCCAAAACCGGCAAAGCGGGCGAGGCTTCCTCCGTCACGGACCCTCATAACTGGGCGTTCCATGTCACCCAAAAGCGGCAACCCGACCATCTACAAGCCGCGCAAAATCGGCGATATCGGACGCCTGTCTTTGCTGGTTACCGGCTGCTTCGTGATCTTGCCTCGTCCCGGCCTCTCGCGCGCCGGACCAGGTCACGGGCGGCCTCCGGCCAGGTGCGGTGCCGGAACTCGAATCCCGCCGTGGGCAGCAGACCGGGGACGACTCGCCGGCTCTTGAGCAGGAGCTCGGTGTCGGAGCGCATCGCGAGCGCGCCGAGCTCCGCCATCCACCGGGTGGCCGGAAGCCCGACGGGGACGCCCCAGGCAGCCCGCAGCTCCCGCATGAAGTCACGCTGCGGCACTGGCCCGGGGGAGGCGAGGTTGACTGGCCCGGCCAGGATGTCGTGGTCAATGATGAAACTGACCGCAGCGGTGAAGTCGTCCTCGTGGATCCACGACACGTACTGCGCGCCGCCGGCGACCGGGCCGCCCAGTCCCAGGCGCGCCATGCGCGACAGCACGTCGAACACCCCGCCCCTGTCCGGGGTCATCACCATGGCGGCGCGCAGCGCGACCTTGCGGGTCAGCGGCACCGGCGCCGCATCCAGCTCCCGCTCCCACGCCTGGGCGATGTCAACGCTGAACGCCCAGTAACCGGGGACGCCTTCCTCCTGGCCGCCGATCACGCCCGTGACGTCGTCGTTGGGCGGCCCGCTGGTGTGCGCGTAAATGGTCGCGGTGCTCATCTGCAGCCAGGCGCGCGGCGGGCGGCCCGCGGCCGCGATGGCCTGGCCCACCACACGCGCAGAGCGCACCCGCGAGCGCATCATCGCGGTCAGGTTCTCCTTGGTGTAACGGCAGCTGACGCTGCGCCCGGCGAGGTTGATGACGACGTCGCTGCCGTCCACCTCGCGTGCCCACGGCCCCAGCCGCTCCCCGTCCCAGCAGACCTGCCCCTGCCCGGCGGCCCGCCGCGTGAGCACCACGACCTCGTGCCCGCCGCTCCGCAGCGCCCGCCCCAGCGCGCTGCCCACCTGCCCCGTCCCGCCCGCAATCACGACCTTCACCAGTGCACCCTAACCGGCGGCCTGGTAAAACTCGAGTGACCGCTGCAGGTCGCTGACCCGCAGGCCGACGTGCAAGGTGCGCATGTTAAGGGCTTGCAGATCATTAACACGCCGTCTTGATCTCTGGCTGGGTAGTGATGCCTATCGATATTGCGAGCTGGTGGAGATCGTCGAGGCTGGCGAGGCGGTGCGGGCCGGGCTGGATGGTGTGTCCGGCCTGGTCCAGGAGCTGGCGGATGTCGCGGATACGCTTGTTGACCGTCTCGGGCCGGACTCCGAACAGGGCTGCGATGGCGACCTGGGGCAGGGCCAGGCGGTAGTGCAGGATGGTGGCCAGGAGCCGGTCGGCCAGGGTGAGGACGGGGCGGCGGCCGGTTCCCTGGCCTGCCTTGATGCGGGGGCGGTGGCCGCGGCGCTTGTCCAGGCTGGCCTCCCGCTGCTGGTCGTGCAGCGTCATCAGCGTGGCGGTCAGGGCGCCCCACTCGGCGGCCGGCAGCCCGGTCAGCGCCGGGTGGCAGAGCCAGGCCAGGTCGGGGCTGGGCTGGTCGAACGGGTCGGGGGCGCCGGCGTCCTGGTCGTAGGGCTCGGCGCGGAGGGTGTAGTTCCAGTCGCCGTGCCAGTCGTGGCGGGTCAGGGGCAGGGCGTCCATCTGCCGGCCGCTGACCGTGACGCCGGTTTCGTAGGTGCTGTCGTCCAGTTCGGCGCGGACCCGCAGCCCGGTGCGGGTGGTGGTCGCGGCGATGGCCTGCACGATGACCTCGTGGCTGGTCAGCGGCCGTCCCCGCCAGTTCATGGTGATGTGGGAGAACAGGCGGTGCTCGATCTTGTTCCACTTCGACGTCCCTGGCGGGAAGTGGCAGACGGTGATCTCCAGCCCGGTCTCGGCGGCCAGGGCGGCGAGCTCTGCTTTCCAGGCGCGGGTGCGGTAGCCGTTGGAGCCGCCCGCGTCGGCGGTGACCAGCAGCCGCCGGGCCTGCGGGTACTCGTCCCGGCCGGCGGCGTTCCACCAGCGGCGGACCGACTCCACGGCGAACGCGGCGGTGTCGTGGTCGGTGCCGACGCTGACCCAGCCGGAGTTGCCGGCGATGTCGTAGATCCCGTAGGGCACGGCCTTGCCCGAGCTGTCCTGGGGGAAGTCGTGGCTGTTCACCAGGACTGGCTGCCCGCCGGGGCGCCACTCCCTGCCCGCGTTGGCGAACTGGCCGACCAGTTCCTTCTTCTTGGTGTCCACGCTGATCACCGGGTCGGCGGCGTCCTGGTGCGCCTTGACCTGCTCGTTTATATACCGGAACTGCGCGTCCCGGTCCGGGTGCCGCTGGCCCTCGAGGGCCTTGGCGTTGCCCTGCAGGCTGAACCCCTCGGCCCGCAGCAGGTCCCCGACGGTGTCGGCGCCGACCCGGTGGCCCTGGCGGGTCAGCTCGCCCGCCAGGTTGCGGGTGGACTTCGTCGTCCACCGCAGCGGCGACATCGGGTCGCCGCGTTCGTCCGGCTCTACCAGGGCCAGCAGCGCCGGGAGCAGGCCCGGGTCCAGGTCGGCGGCCCGCTTGCGGCCCCCGCCCGGCCGCCGGACCCGGCCCAGCGGCTCCGCGCCGGCATCCATCTCGTCAACGCCCAGCGACACCGTGGCGTCGCGGACCCCGGCGGCCCGTGCCACCAGCCGGATACCGCCGTGGCCCAGCGAACGCGCCTCGGCGCCCATCACCAGCCGCCGCTGCCGCTCGTCCAGGTGCGGGAAGACCGCCTGGAACTTCGCCGCCAGCACCTGCCGGGTTCCCTCCGCATCGCCCATACCACGCCAATGTGCCAGATCCTGGGAAGCTACGGGTTATTTCTCTGCAAGCCCTAAGCACCTGCCCAGATCAAGTCATTGCGCTCGGCGCGAATCACGACCCGGACGGACTCGCCGCCCACCCCGCGAGAACCGCCGGGCGCAATCAGGTGCTTCATTATCTGGCCCGGGCGGCGGAGACGCCGCAAACCGCGGGAATCGCTGACGCGGGCTGGCTGAATGGCCGGCATCTGGTTAGGCACAGCGCGGCTGCGTACTTTCCCTCATGAGAGGGGATTAGGATGTCTTTTCATGGCTCACAGAATTCAGACGCTGCTGATTGATGACCTCGACGGCGGCGAGGCGGCCGGCACCGTCCGCTTCGGCCTGGACGGCACGGAATACGAGATCGACCTCAGCGCGGCGCACAGCGACGAGCTGCGCAAGACACTGGGGCTGTACCTCGCGCACGCCCGGCGGGCCGGCGGCACGGCCAAGACCGCAGCCCGCACCCGGCGCGGCGGCGCCGCCGTCGACACCGCCAAGGTCCGCGAGTGGGCCAAGGGGCAGGGCATCGAGGTCAAGGACCGCGGCCGTGTCCCGGCCGACGTCGTCGAGCAGTACAAGTCGGCCATCGGGGCGTAGGCGCCTTAACGGTGCCCCGCGGAATTGCTGCCGGGGCTCCTTTACATGACAGGGCACGACGCCCTCAGCGCCTTACCCCCAAGCAGTTCCAGCGTATACAGACACATGGCGGCTATGCGTCGCTGACGACACGACAGTGCTGTTTGATGACGGCGCGCTATCCGCCGTTCTGGTCGGCGGTCGGGAGATAACGAACTCCCCGGAAGCTCGCGCAGAACAGTCATTATGAAGCACGTGGCAAACGCACCGGTTGACATTCTTGCGCGGCCGAGAGCGCCGGCCGTCAGCGGCCAGGTCACCGGGGGGCTCGCCGAAGTGCGGCGGGCGTGCTCGGCGTTGAGGACGCCCGCCCGGGGCGGGTGCGCGGTCGCAGCGCGGGGGCACTTTCAGGTCGGTCACGGACATCCGTTAACGCTGACTGGTGCCACCGGGGTCCCGCTTTCCCGCATCAGAATGCTCAGGACCGGATAAAGGCCAGCATGTCCGGGTTGAGTACGTCGGCGTGCGTGGTCAGCATCCCGTGCGGGAAGCCGGGATAGGTCCTCAGCGTGCCGTTCTGCACCAGTTTGACGGCCCGGGGACCTGAAGTGTCGTGGGGGACGACCTGGTCGCCGTCACCGTTCATGGCGAGGACGGGCACGGTGATCTTCTTCAGGTCCTCGCTGTAGTCCTCGCGGATGAACTCGGAGACGCAGTCGTACTGACCCTTCGCGCCGCCCATCATGCCCTGGCGCCACCAGTTCGCGATGACCGGCTCTCGCGGCGTCACGCCCGGCTGGTCGAAGTTGTAGAACGGGCCGGAAGGCACGGCCCGGTAGAACTCCGAGCGGTTCGCCGCCAGCGCCGCTTGCAGGCCCTCGAAGGCGGCCTGGGGCACGCCGGCCGGATTGGCGTCGGTTTGCAGGACCGACGGGGTCACCGCGCTGACCAGGATCACCTTCGCCACCCGGGACTCGCCGTGGCGGCCGAGGTAGCGCGCCACCTCCCCGCCGCCGGCGGAGTGCCCGATGTGGATGGCGTCGTGCAGGTCAAGGTGCTGGACCAGGTCGGCGAGGTCGTCGGCGTAGTGGTCCATGTCGTTGCCCTCGCTGACCTGTGCGGAGCGGCCGTGCCCGCGCCGGTCGTGAGCGATCACCCGGTAGCCGTGGTGCAGGAAGAAAAGCATCTGGGCGTCCCAGTCGTCAGCCGACAGGGGCCACCCGTGGCTGAAGACGATCGGCTGACCGGAGCCCCAGTCTTTGAAGTAGATCTGAGTTCCGTCTCGGGTCGTGAAGTAGGCCATGGCTTGCCTCTCTGCTCCTCTGGATAGTGGCTCTTCTGACTGGAGTTCAACTCTAGCGGTCAGGGTTTTCGCCTGACAAGCCGAGGGTGACTCGACTGGCTAGGATGTCGGCATGGACGTACCAGCCGACCGGCCGCGTCGCGAGGAGTATGCCGACCAGACCCGCGCCGCGGTGATTGCCGCGGCGCGCCAGCTGTTCGCCGAGAACGGCTTCTTCCAGACGAAGGTCGAGCAGATCGCCAAGCTGAGCCGGGTATCCCCGGCGACGGTGTACGCGCAGTGCGGCGGCAAGCAAGGCCTGCTGCGATTGCTTATGGACAGCTGGACACAGACTCCGGCAGTCGCCGAGTCCTACCAGGAGTCAATCGCCGCCGACGACGCTGTACTAGTGATGCAGACCCTGAGCGCCGCCTACCTCCAGATCACCAAGCAGTGGGGCGACGTCATCCGGGTGGTGATCGACGTAGCGCCGCACGACGGCGAGTCCGCCGCGGTGCTCGCGACCGCCCAAAAGCGGCACAACCACAATCTCACCGAGATCTGCCGCCATCTCGAAGACATCGGCGCCTTGCGGGACGGCGTCGACGCACAGCTGGCAACCCGGATCATTACCTACTACTACGGCATCGATGGCCTGCTCCGTACCCGCGACGTATTCGGCTGGTCGCTGGAGGATTCGAACCAGTGGCTGCTGGCTCATGCCTCCGCCGCGGTCCTGCGCTGTCCGGCCAAGCCTCTGAGCCGGACTGACCGGCAATGAGCCCTGCCGTCAACGGGATGATGAGTACTTCGGTGCTGGCAGTCCGTGTCTGTCCTGACTCCGGACGAAGAGACCACAGCCTCCTGCCCTCGTTGAGGCGCGGTCGGCGAAGACGGAAGTAGCCGCGCTCCGCCATCGCCGCTACCAGACGGATAACGGACACGCGACTTCCCTGCTCAGGGTGCGGTAGCTCGATTCCCTGAAAAGCGAATGGATCCACTACGGCCTGGCCGACCCGATCATGAACCAGCTGGCTAGCGAGGTGATGCCAGAACTGGAACATCTGCGCTCAGCTGCTAAGCCTGGGTCCCGTGTTGAACGTCCCACCAGAATCTCAGACCTAGTTGGGCTGCCGTGGTGAGCACCCGGGAAAGCGCGGGCACCTGTCGTGCCCACGTCCGATGGGCTGACCCCCGCCGCTTGACTCGTGTAAAGTAAGAAAGTAGGAGAGTCTCACTGTAAGGACGGCTGTTATGGGAGTGCCTGCCGCTAAGGTCGAACCGCAGCCCCGCGTCAGCGCCAGGGCGAGGGTCCGCGCCAAGGCGCAACTGACGCTGCCTGAAGACATCAGGCGTGCGCTGCACATCGGCGAGGGGGATGAGGTCGAGTTCTCCCTGCATGATGACGGCACGGTCACCGTCCGCGGCTTCGTGTCCATCCCGACCGACCAGGCCTGGTTCTTCACTCCGGAATGGCAGGCCGGAGAGCAGGAAGCGGACAACGAGATCGCTGCCGGCCGAGGAACGGTGCACGAGTCCGCCGACGCCATGTTCGCGCACCTTGACGGCCTCGGCGCGGCGGATGAGTGATGCCGACATTTGAGACGCTTCCCCGCTTCGAGCGGGACTGGAAGAACCTCACAACGCAGCAGCGGGCCACCTTCCGCAAGGTAATCAAGGAAGCCTTCGTCCCAGACCTCATCATCCCGGACCGCCCCTTCCGGTCAGGCCTGCGTGTGAAAGGCGTGACCGCGCACCCTGGCGTATTCGAGATGACATGGGACAGCGACGGGCGGGCGACCTTCAGCTACGGAACTGAACGCGTCCCGGGCCAGGCGCACATCATTTGGCGGCGCATAGGGACCCACGCTATCTTCACCCCGCCGCCCGGGCCCTGAGCCACGACTTCGGCACGTCCGCCGTCGTACACCCCACGGGCACCGATCCCCCATACGGACCATGACATACCGTAACCAGGCCGCTCTGCGGTCAGCTCGCGTAGCCGCCGATCGGCGTGGCTAGCAGGCGGTAGACCAGGGCGCTCGAGCTGCGCAGATGAGCCGTTCGGGCCCGGCCGGAAGGTGGCCCGGCGAGGGGTCGCGGAAGCCGGGGAAGCGGCGTGACTATGGTTCGCTGAGGACTATGTCGTACTTGACTTGGGGAGCTATGAAGGCGCACAACTGTGCGGCCTCGGTCAGCAGCGCGTCCCGGTCCGCGCTCCGAAGGTTGGTAAACGGCTGGATGCGTAGTGTCCGGTCGCGAATCTGCCAGGTGCCTTGCCACATGCCGTCGACCAGGAAGGTGCCAGACGTTGCGCCGTTGCCCGGCGGGAGCGGCACAGGCCGGTTGTGGGGGAACACTCGGGTGCGGTCTTTGTGCGACAGCAGCAGGTTGTCGTATTCGGGCAGGACCGCGGCGGGGCGGGGATGTCCTCGGCAGGCCGGGGCGCGTCGGGCAGGTCGTGCAGCGCCTGCCCGGCCTCTCCGCGGAATGTTCGCAGTGGCAGGCGCTCGACCACCTCGCGCAGCCGGGTCAGCCCGGACCATACCTGAATGTCCGCGACAGTCGCCGGGCCGAACGCTCCCAGGTAGCGCACCACCAGCGCTTCCACTGGCACCGGACGAAGCGGCGCGTTGAGCCAGCTCTCCACCAGCGCCCATACGGCGGGGCCGTTCTTCCCCCAGATACCCCGTGGTGGCACCTGGCAAAGCGCGACGTGATGCGTCACCGCGTACGCCAGCACACCTGGATCGGCCTCTGGCCAGCGTTCCGCGAGCAGCTTGGCGAGCTCGCCGCGGGTACGTGGCTGCTCCTCCAGCAGCTGCTTCGCCTGCCTGACCAGCGCGTCGCGGTCCACGCCCTCAGTGCCGCTGCGGTAGTGCGCCTGGAACTCCGCGGCGTGCAGCGGGTAGAACAGCGGGCGCCAGCCCAGGCAGTCGCGGGCGCTGACCAGGTGCTCGGTGTTGCGCATCAGGGACAGCCGCACCACCTGACGTTCCTCGGTCAGCGCCGACAGCTCGTCTGGCGCGAAGTCCTGGAGTCGGGTCCACAGTCCCACGTACGGGGCGAGCGGCGCCTGGGACTGCATCCCGCCCAGGTGCTCGATCATGTCAATCGCGGGTGCGGGCGCGCGTTCGAGCAGGTTCTGGCGGGCCAGCGTGGCCCGGTTGAGAGCACGCTGGCTCAGTACGTCGGTCACTGCAGCGGCCCGAAGAAGGCCTGCAGGTCCGTCGCCAGCTGGGCCGGGGCCTCCATCGCCGGGAAGTGCCTGCCGCGCGAGAACTCGGTCCAGTGCGCGCCGTCCGGCGCGGGGACCAGCTTGCGTACCGTCTCGTCGGCGCCGAAGACCGCGAAGCCCTGCGGGACGGCCGGCGGCACGCCCCAGTCGGAGGAGTGCGCCTGCTCGTAGAGGGTGTGCGCGGCGCTGGCGCCGGTGCCGGTGAACCAGTACAGGCTCACCGTGGTGAGCATTTGGTCGCGGTCGACTGGCAGGTCGGTCCACTCGTGGACCTTCTCCGCGATCCAGGCGAGCTGCAGCAGCGGAGAGTCGGCCAGGCCGTAGCCGATGGTCTGCGGCCGGCTGCTCTGGATCGCCAGGTAGCCGGAACCTTCCTTCGTGAACGCATCCATCCTGTCCAGGATCAGCTTGTCGACCGGGTCGCTGCCGTCGAGCCGGCCGGCCATCCCGGGGAGGAAGGTGGCGGTCGCCGCGGCGGTCAGCGGATCGGTCACCACATGCACGCCGATCACATGCTCGCCGTCGAGCCCGGCGACCATCCCAGACACGCCCGCGCCGATATCGCCGCCGTGCACGCCATACCGCTGGTAGCCGAGCCGGCGCATCAGCTCGGCCCAGGCGAGCGCGGTGCGGCCCAAAGCCCAGCCGGTCGCGCTCAGCGGGCTCGAGAAGGCGTATCCGGGCAGGGACGGCGCGACGACGTGGAAGGCCTGGCCGTCGGCCGGGTTGACCAGCGGCTCGATCAGGTGCAGGAACTCGGCGACGGAACTCGGGAAGCCATGCGTGATCAGCAGCGGCTTCGCGCCGGGCTGGCCGGATTTGACGTGCAGGAAGTGGATGCGCTGCCCGTCGATCTCGCTAATGAACTGGGGGTGCTGGTTGAGCTGCGCCTCGGCGGCGCGCCAGTCGTAGCGCGTGCGCCAGTACCCGGCGAGGTCTTTCAGGTAGCCCAGCGGCACACCGCGGGCCCATTCGACGCAGGGCAGCTCGCCGGGCCAGCGGGCGCTGGCGAGCCGGTCATGCAGGTATTCGACGTCGGCCTGGGGGATCTCGATACGGAAGGGCTGCATGTCGTCGCTCATCGCTTCTCCTTGTTGCCGGGACCGGTACGCCCAGGGCTTGGCCAGGAACTCTTGCGCCCACATGGAGAAGGCTAGGGATAATAGCGGAAAGAACCGTTCCTAGATTGTCGTCAGGATCGAAGCATGCTGGAAACCTCGGCGCGGCTGCTGCGCCTGCTGTCCCTGTTGCAGGCCCGGCGCGACTGGACCAGCACCGAGCTAGCCACCCGGCTCGGCGTCACCACCCGCACCATCCGCAATGACGTGGAACGGCTGCGCGGGCTCGGCTATCCGGTCGACGCGCGGCCCGGCGTGGCCGGCGGGTACCGGCTCGGCACCGCTGGTGCCCTGCCGCCGCTACTGCTCGACGACGAGGAGGCGGTAGCGGTCGCGATCGGATTGCGTACCGCCGCGAGCGGCTCGATCGCGGGGATCGAGGAGACCTCCGTGCGCGCACTGGCCAAGCTGCAGCAAATGCTTCCCCCGCGGCTGCGACGCCAGGTCAGCGCTTTCCAGTCATACGCGATGCCGATGCCATCGCGCGGCCCGCAGGTGGATCCAGACGTACTGACCGTGATCGCGAGCGCGTGCCGAGACCATGAGCGGCTCCGGTTTGACTACCGGGCACATTCCGGGGCAGCCAGCCGGCGCTCGGTGGAGCCGTACCGCCTGATTAACGACCGGCGCCGCTGGTACCTGCTGGCCTGGGACACCGACCGGGGCGACTGGCGTACATTCCGGGCCGACCGGATCGAGCCGCGGACGCCGGCCGGGCCGCGCTTCACGCCCCGCGAACTGCCGCCCGACCAAGAGATCGCAGCGCAGGTGGCACGAGGAATCGGAGAGGCGACCTGGCGGTACCGGGCACGGGTAATCGTGCACGCGCCCGCGGCATACGTACGAGGCCGGCTTCCGATCCCCGTGGAAGTGGAGTCCCTAGCGGAAGACCAGTGCGCGTTCGAGCCGGGCTCGGACCATCCGGAGATGCTCGCCCTCTACCTAGGCATGCTGGACGCGGACTTCACCATCGTGGACTCGCCGGAACTGGTGGACGCGCTGCGCAAGCTGACCAGGCGCTACCAGCGCGCGATCGACGCCAGCCAGCAAGCACCCAGCTAGCCCTGCGGCGTAGCCGATGCCACTCAACCGATCCTCCTGCACAAGACCCATGCGAGTCGATCGCGTGCAACTGAGCGTACATAATGACGCGAGACGAGCCGGGCGAGGGGAGCGAACCCCTGCCCCTATTCGGCGTGTCGGCGTGTCTGGCCCAGCGGCGCTCGCCTAACGCTGTGTGATCGATCCCGCTCCAGGAGCGAGCGCGCAGTTCCGCCGTTATGGCGCTCCCAGGAGAGCACGCAGATGAACCCGCTGGTCATCCATAACCGGCACATCTGAGAGGAAGCAGACTTCGTCGTGAAACTGCAGCGCCGGTCGGTTCGGGTCGCGGAGTCATAGTGTTGACGGACGGCTGTGGCAAATGTGCGGTCAAGTTCACTCCGAAGGCGCTTGGGAATCCCGTCCGAGGAGCTCCGGCGTCTTATCGTCCATTTGATCGGCGGACTCATGATCCGCTGCGCTTGGCAGTCGAGTGTGCCTTCGACCGTGAGCGGGGCAACCTCGGCCTGACCATGGAAGGGCTCGCCCAGTACACGCCCAAATCAGCCTTGGGGGCGACTGAAACCGAAGCCAGCCTGATCGGTTCAGGTCATGGGCATCCGCCAGCGACTCCCACTGCGGCGTTGGTGCAGTTTCGCGCCGACATGACCTGCATGGCGGGCGTACTGTAGACATGACGTTCTGAATCGGGCATGTTACTGGTGGGTTATCCGGGCAAGGGGCAGGCTGGTGGACAGCGAACTGACGGTGCTGTTCGGCCAGGTGTCGCCCTACGTGTCGGCGGCGGTAGCCGGCGCCATCGGCAGGGAAGCGGACGCAGAGGCTCTGGAACGACGCGCCCACCGGGACCTGCTTTGAGCCGCCGCGGAAATCAGTCCTCAGCTCGGTTAGGGTTCCGAGCGCCGTGAACGACTGATACGCGTCCAGGCAAGCGATCGTCGCAGCATCTTTCCTGCTCACGGAGCGGTTAGAGTACTCCATGGTAGGAGAAGCTCCACGGTGGCCGAATGGCTCAGGTGGCGCCGGAATGGATGATCTGTTCGCGTACGGGTGGGGAGCGGCGACTCAGCCAAGGCGCCCGGAATCGGCGATCTTCTGCTGGTGCCTCATCGCGCTGCGGCTGCATTTCGTGATTGGCCTTGCTCCTGGGTTCGCGAGGATTGGCGGCTGTTCGGTGCCGGGATCGGCTCAGTGGCGGGTTGCGGCGTAGCCGAGCAGGGCGGCGAGCCCCAGGGCGCTGCGGGGTGCGTAGGCGATGCGCCAGAGCCCGCCGTGTGCAGCGGCATAGGCCTCGTCCTGCCACGGGTGCGCGTGTGCCGGCCTGGTGGCCTGCAGGTCGTGCACGAGCAGTGCTGCCATGAGCGTTCTGGTGGTGGCGGGCTCGAACACCTCGGCCCCGAACCGGTGCGCGCCGGCGTAGGCGGCCGCCAGCGTGCGGTTCTTGGTGACCGACCGGGTGCGGGTCGGCGGGGCGACGTTGAGCGACACGGTTGTCCCGGCTTCGCGCGCGAGGGTGGCCCGCCACCGCTGCAGCCGTTTCGCCATGGCATAGTTCGGGCCTTGCTGGGGGACCAGGGTGTCGCTGATGCCAGGGCTGGCACCGGGCACGTAGGCGCGGCGGAGCAACCTCCCGCGCGACACCGCGCGCAGCGGCCGGCCGGCCAGCTTCGCGGTGCGCGACCGGGCCGCGTAAGCGCGGGCGGAGTGGGCGACCGCGTCGGAAGGGACGGCGAACACGTCGGTCGGCGTGGCGAGAAACGCCAGCGCCACATCACCGCGGGCGGCCTGCAAGCGCACGGTGAGCGCGTCCGCCGCGGCGCACACGGCGACGTTCGCTCCGCCATCGGCGTAGACGTAGTTGCCGAGCACGAGGGGACCGTCCAGGCCGGCCAGCCACTGGGCGGCGCCGGGGATCTCACTGACCAGGTTGAGGCCTGCCCATCGCGCGATGGCCTCGTCGCTGGCATCTGGGTGCGGCGCCGCCGGCGCCTCCCGGTTCACGGGCACGAGCAGCTCGCCGGCGCCCTGCCTGGCCATGCGCAGCAGCCGCTCCCACACCGGCGGGCTGGGCAGATCAACAGCCGCCACCCGCACACCCCAGCGCAGCAGCACCTCCAGCGGGCCCACCTCCGCGCCTGCCCCGAGCGCGATCACTGTCTGGCCAGGCAGCCGCAGCCACTCCGGATGCGCCGCAACCTCCCTGACGGCTTCGGCGCACGACGGCTCGATAACCCCGCCGCTGACCCAGGTCTCCAGCAGGCGTACCAGGGCATCGCCGCGCAGCTGCTCGCCACGATAGGGCAGCGACAGCTCGGCCTCCCGCTGCCCCGAGCCCGGCACGCTGAGCGTGGCGAATGAGGCCAGCGCGGGCGCCGAGAGCACGCCATCCAGTCCTGTCTCCGTGCCGTCCGGCCCCCTGGCCCGCATCCGCGCGTGCAGTGAGCCCAGCCCGTCGCGGGCAACCGACAGCGCGGCAGCCTTCGACGGCAGTCCCGCTTCGACTAGGCGGCGAAAGTGGATGAGGTAGCCCGAGCGCCAGTTCGTCTCCTGCTCCGCGCCAACAGCGCCCACCGGATCCACCGCGCGCAGCGCGTCGGCAACCACCGCCCTGCCCAGCGCCGACGTGCTCCGCCTGCCGTCCGCAGACAGCGGGAAAACCACCCCCTCCGCTCCGTCACCCTCCATCAGGCCTCCCGTCACCACCGCAGGCACCATGCGCATCCGTAAGCCCTGCCCGGCGGCGAACCGGCCACCGCGGCACCGCCAGTGGCGCACAGTATGCCACCAAGTGTGACTACGGATCCCGCCCACGGCCCACCGGATCCGCCGTTGTGGTCGGCAGCCGATGCATCACAGTCTCGCTCGAAGCCCGCTCAGATCTGGCCGATCCGAGCGGCCGTCTGGTCGTCGGCGCAAGTCCGCTGATGCCGATGCCGATGGAGGGTGGCCAACGGCGGTGTCACCTACCAGGACCCGGACGGGCGGGAAGTAGTGCTCGCATCCTGGACCTATATCCCGCCGGGATCCTGATCAGTGCGCAGGCAAGAGCAGTGCAATGCCTCTCGGAACGTCGGCACATGCCGCTGAGGACGAGCGCTCGCCGGCTCCCCCACGCACAGAACTGGCCTATCGGAGTGCAGCCGCCGTGCTGGCCAAGCCAACTCTGAGCCGCGCGAAATCGGCGATCTCGCGGCATTGGTGACCGCCAGTCTGACCTCGCTGCCGGCAACGCTGGCCGACGTCCGTGATAGCCGCCTTGCAGTGACGGGCACTGCTCATCGCCCGCCTGCCCGCGGTGCCGGATGGACAATGGACTGATGATCGAGGTGGAACCCGGGCGCTTCGAGGAGATGGTCGCCTCGGGGCTGGACGGGCTGCCGGAGGAACTCGGCCGGCTGATGAGCAACGTTGCCGTCACGGTCGAGCACCGCGCCGGGCCGCCCGGCCTGCTCGGGCTCTACGAGGGCGTTCCCCTCACCAGCAGGACGACCGGGTACGCCGCGGTCCTGCCCGACCGGATCACCATCTACCGCAAGGCGATCTGCGCGATATGCCAGTCCGAGCAGGAGGTCGCCGACCAGGTCCGGCGGACCGTCATCCACGAGATCGCACACCACTTCGGCATCGACGACCGACGCCTGCGCGAACTGGGCTGGTAACACGACAGGCCACCGCCAGCCCGCAGCTAGGCCGTCGCACGTCAACCGCCGATCTGATCGGCCTGCGCGGCCATTATCGGCGAGGACGTCTGCCGCGCCGACTGGGGTGATCGGCGCCCGCCGCGGTCCTGTCCGTCGAAGGTGAGGAGGCAGGTCATGGCAGTGGTGATCGGCGTGGACCCGCACAAGGCCTCAGGCTCACGCCCCCAGGACGCCGACTCTTCGGCCAAGCCACTCCCGGACCAAGAACCACCGTACCTCTACGACGTCGGCAAGGAAATAACCGCACCTCAGAGACTCATAGGAAGACCAGCGGTCCCACTTGACACAAAGAGGAATCGATCTGCGCCTCCAGCGATGGCAATCGGCGCTTGGTTCTCGCCATGCATATCGGGGCGTTCTGTTGGGTTCCGATGACTTGGCGGAGATCGCCGAGTCTCACTCCTCGCGTTCACTTTGTCCTTCGTGCGAGTCGCAGTAATGAGCGTCGAAAAATTCCGAGTGCATTGCAGTGAAGTGCCCTTGGGTGCATTCTGTTAGCAGGATTCGCCGGACTGGGGGTGGGCGATGGGTGGGGAGTTGCGCCTTCACGTTTCGGAAGAGGGCGCAGATGCTGGGCGGCTTCCTCTGCTCACTGGACACCTGCAGGTGGAGCTTCTTCAACTGAACGTTGCGAATGTTGTTGCCCCGCGGGCTGGTGACACGCCGCCAGACGCCCGGGGGGCGGCGTGGCCGCTGCTGGTGCCCTGCTGGTCGCTCTTGGCCAGTCCGCCGATGCTCGGATAATCCTATGATTTGTGGCGGGAGGGGCGATGGGGGAACGACTGAATGCCTGGAACGCCGCCTGGAGCGCCGCTGGCGGCGTGATCATGCTGGCTGGGATCACCAGTGCGCCACTGCTGTGGCCGGATTTCGGCCATTCTGCCTGGGAGCTTACGCTCGCAATTCTGGCCACGGTGGCGATTCCGTTCGGTCTGTACTGGATGATCGCAGCCCTGAAGCAGTGGTGGCCGTTTTCCACTGGCGGCAGGACACACGCCGAACCGGCTGAGGCTGACCAGCTTCCGGGGCCAGTTATCCCGCCCGTATCAGACGATGAATTCCAGCGCCACCTACGAGGCAACAAACAGAGTTAACAGATTTCTGGCGATTGGGGGAACGGCTATGGCCGCTAACACAGGAGGCCCGGGCAGTGACGGTCAGGGCAAAGGCCTAAGCATCAGCTTGGCTGCGCCACGCACGCTGCGGATAGCCGCAGATGAGACCGGGCTCGTGGCCGGCAATGAAGTTTTCGGTATCACACTGTGTGGTTTCGGGGTCGCCTTTGCCGGGTTCGCGGTGGGGCTGCGAGACCTGAACTCCACGTCCTTTGATCTTCCCATCATGCTGTCCATTATGGGTTTCGGAGCGGTACTCGTCATGGTCGGTGTGGTCGCGGCGATCCTCCGGAAGGAAGGCCGCAGGCCAGTGCAATCGACCGAGCTGATCGCTCTCAGCAGCCGCCCGATCGCCCATCTGTCCAAGTCGCTGAATATCTTGAATTATGAGGTTCTGGAGTCACTTCGCGGCGCAGCCTCTATATCAGACTTCACGGCCCGGCTCGATGGGATACGCGCCAACGGACAAGGTGACTCTCGCGAGGTCCTGCGCAACGACTCGGATCTGCTGCCTGAGCTGAACCTGATCCGCATCGCGCTGGAACGGTCGCCGCTGACGACCCAGAGCTGACCGAGGACGCTGCCCGCGCTCAGGGTATTGGTGAACAGGGACGGGTTGACGTCTGGGTGAACGCGAAAGAACTTGTCCAGCTGATGGTTGAGCTTGCATAGGCGCGCGGATCAGCGGCACGTGGCGGCACGCCCGCGGGAAGCTGTCCAGTTGCTTCCTGATGCTGCCGATCTCCCCCGGAGAGCATGCCGAAAGCGCTTAGTCGTCTGATCAGCGCTTGGCCGCGGGAAGGCGGTAGCCGGGCGCCCACGGTGGCACCTTGCGCGTCCGATCCTCCCAGGTACCTGGGCCGCTGGTTGTCTGTGGCCGCACGTCCGGATGGTTGCGTTTCCTAGTAGGAAGTAAGAACTACCTAGAGCTGGAGGTCACATGGTGAGTGCAACCGTCGGGGGCCGCCCGTTCGACTTCAGCAGGGAAGAGATCGAACGGCGCATGCGAGGCATCCAGTCCGAGCCGATCCGGGAGCATCTCGTCGAGGTTCTCGGCACCGTCTATCCGCCAAAACAGGTTCTGGCGACAATCACCGGCTGGGACCGCACCAGCTTCACGACGATGGAGGCACAGCGCGTACTCTCGCGAGTCGGCTTTGTCTGTCGGAGGGCAGGCACGGTTGGCGGCGGGCGACGCGCCTGGGTCGTCGACCAGGCGTCCGATGGCAGGGTCGAGGCCATCGCCGAACCGGAGGTTCCGGACACGCGGCTGACGCGGCTGGAGACCCAGCTCGCGGTCGCGCAGGAGGCGATCGCCTCCCTCGCTGCCCGCGTCCAGAAGCTGGAGCTGGCCGCCCGCTGATCGTGGAGTTAGCAGGTGACGTCATCAGGTGGGACCTGACCGCAGTGCAGGCGCTCGGGTCCCCACCGGAGTTTCCCACACGGCCGCGCGGCCAACGTCGCCGCAGTTCTGAAGTCGGTAATGGGGAGCACATCCCGCAGGACGCGTCCGACTCCGACGTAGCTTCGCGGGGGATGATGCACGAAGACGCGGGCGCCGGGCTGCAGAACCTCCAGCGGCCTGCTCCAGCGTCTGCCGCCGCCGGCGGCGACGTAGCCCCAGGTGCGGGCGTCCTCCCACGAGCGCCGCAGGTCGTCGCCGAACATGACGTAGTAGTCGACCCCGTTCCACTCGCCCGGTGTCCGCTTGGGCTTCTTCATTTCGATCGTTCGCGAGCTGGCAAATCGACGTTCAGCCCTCGGCCGGACGCGAGCGAGCACGCGGCGCTCGGTCGTGGGGAATGGTTCATCGGCGCGGGCTGCCTTCTCCTGCATCAGTTGCCGCTACTCGCTCGTAATCGGCAGGCGCTTCTCCATGCGGGACGTCGGCCGGTCGGCGAACCACTCGCTGGCTGCCGCCCGTTGCCCTGCCGAGATGGCTCGGCCTGGAGGCCATGTAACGTCGCGGGATGTGAGCGCAGAGTCCGGGCCGTGGATTGACCTGCACAGTCACGCCGGCCGTTGTTTCCTTGCCGGCCTTCCTGCCGGGCACCCGATGGTGGCGTCGCTGGGGGCTTCGTCGGTCGCCGGCGCGGTGCGGGACGCCAGGGCCGGGGGCATGACCGCGCTGGTCCTGGCCACCGTGTCCGACTTCGCCGTGCTCCGGCCCGACCCGGTGACCGGGTTGCGCGCGCACCGGGAGTTCCGCCCTGGCGAGGCGTACGCGGATCACCGCCGCCAGCTTGACGGGCTCCGGCAGGCGGTGGCTGCCGCGGGCGCCGAAGTGGTGACGTCGGCGGCCGGGGTGGGCCAGGCTGCCCGCGGCGGTCGGACGGCGGTGCTCCTAGGCTGCGAGGGCGGCGACTTCCTTGAAGGTGACCTGCGGCGGCTGGAGGAAGCCCGCGCGGCCGGCGTCATCGTGCTCACGCTGGTGCACTACCGGGTCAACGAGATCGGCGACGTGCAGACCGCACCGCCCGTGCACGGCGGGCTGAGCCGGTTCGGCCGGGACGTGGTCGCCGAATGCGGCCGGCTGGGCATCGTGGTGGACTGCGCGCACGCCAGTTTCGCCACCACCACGGACGTGCTGGAGGCAGCCAGCCAGCCGGTGATCATCTCGCACGGACAGCTCGGCCACGCCGGCAGCGCGCACCCGCGGCTGCTGACCACCGCGCACGTGACGGCGGTCGCCTCGGCCGGGGGCTTGATCGGCGCCTGGCCGGCCGGGCTGACCAGCCAGTCCCTGGCCGACTTCGCCGATGAGATCATCCGGCTCACCGAGGCGGCCGGGCCCAGCCGCGTGGCCATCGGCACCGACCTGGACGGCAACTACCGGCCCGTCCTGACAAGCTACGCCCAGTTCGAAGACCTGGCCGGGCTGCTGCGGGGCCGCGGGCTTCCGCAGGACCACATCGGACAGATCCTCGGCGGCAACATCGAAGGCCTGCTCCGCCGCATCATCCCGTGAACGCGCTAAGGCCGTCGAGCGGATGAAAGCCTGTCCGGCCGGGCTGACGGCAAGGCCTTCCTGGCAGCTGCGTAGCGGGCGGCCTAGGCCGATGACCTGTGGATATGCTGTGAACGAGGCGGTGGATAACCCCGCTTATGCGTGGATAACCACCGTCATTCTGTGGATAACGAAAATAATCTCAATTGCTCCCCTCAGACGCTTGCGCCCCGGGAGGACTGAGGAGTAGAAATACACACACGTCGGAAACGGGCACCTCCCCAGGGAAACCCCAGGGACGCGGAAGGAGCCGGGAAACCGGAACCGGAAGCGGGTGGCTGGCCCCGGCGGTCGGCCCGCCGGAGCGGTGCTGCCGGGCAACTGGCCAGCCTGGGTCGGTGGGTCGAGCGAGGCCCCCTCCATCTCATACATGGAGGGGGCCTTGTCCTATTGTGCCCGACTGGCATATCCCCGCCCGCCAACGACACGCCAACAAATGGTGGCCAAACGCGGACCTGCCTTTGACTTCAAGTCGCGGTCTCACACTGTGCATCGGTCACGTGCGAGGCCGGCGCCGCTGTATGCCGGGAGTCATAGAGCGTGATTCAAGGCGATGCCTGCCTGGGTAGTGAGGTGCTACCAATACCCGTGCGGTACGGAGGTCAACATGAGCACTCACGCAAGCAGCGACACCTCGCTGGAGATGCCGGAACCGGGCACCATCGACATGAAGCTTGAGGTGGTGACGTTGCCGGTCACCGATGTGGACCGGGCAAAGCGGTTCTACCAGAATCTCGGGTGGCGGACGGATGCGGATATCGTCCGGGGCGATGCCTTTCGGGTGGTTCAGCTGACGCCGCCCCATTCGGCGTGCTCGATCGCCTTCGGGACGGGCCTGACTACTGGCGAGCCGGGCTCCGTCCAGCGCCTGCTGCTGATCGTCGCCGACATCGACGCTGCCCGTGCGGACCTCATCAGCCGCGGCGTCGACGTCAGCGAGCTGTTCCACCTCGCCGGGGGACGTGTTCCCGGCCCGGACCCGGAAGGCCGCTCTTACCAGACTTATGCCGCCTTCAGCGATCCGGACGGCAACGGATGGCTGCTCCAGGAGATCAAGACGCGCCTGCCGGGCCGGGAGTGGGAGGGCTGACGATGGACATCGCTGCCCTGGCCGGCCTGCTGCACGAAACGGCCGAGCATCACGGCCCTTACGAGAAGAGCCACGCTCCGCACGACTGGTGGGACTGGTATGCCGCCTACATGGACGCACGCGAGCACGGGAGCACGCCGGACGCGGCTTCGGAGGCAGCGGGTCGCTACATGGCGGAAGTCCTGCACGTTCCGCCCGCATGATTTCAGCGCGCAGAAATAGCGGGGTTCCGCTGATGAGCTGCCGAAGGTGTTCCGCCCGGACACCACGGCGCGGTCGTCCTGGTCAAGACCGTCGCAGACCTGGAACAGGCGCGCGAACGCCGTGAGGGGCCTGGGCGCTCCGGCTTAGCGATACCGCGTACTCGCCAACGAGGCCATCCTCGAACTACTGTGACGGCTGCTGTCTGGATGCCGGACGATGGCATCGCGGTCGAGGAGGACTCATGGCGGACCTGGAGTACGACGTCGCGGACGGGATCGGGACGATCCTGCTCAACCGCCCGCGGCTGAAGAACGCGTTCACGTTCGCGATGATCGACGACTGGGCGCAGGCGCTGCGGTCGGCGCGGACCGATCCCGCGGTGCGGGTCGTGGTCGTCACCGGGGCCGGCGACGCGTTCTGCTCTGGCGTGGATCTCGATGAGTTCAACGCGCAGGCCGGCGGGCCGTTCGCGCTGAAGTCCGCGCTCACCGACCGCATCCACCGGGTCGCGTACGCCTTGGAGGACCTGGACAAGCCGGTGATCGCGGCGGTGAACGGCACTGCGGTCGGCGCTGGCATGGACATGGCGCTGATGTGCGATATCCGGCTGGTCGCCCGTTCCGCACGGATGTCGGAGGGCTACATCAAGGTCGGGCTGGTGCCCGGCGACGGCGGCTGCTACTACCTGCCGCGCCTCGTCGGCATGGCCAAGGCGCTTGAGCTGCTGTGGACCGGGGACTTCGTGGACGCCGAAGAGGCGCTGCGCCTCGGCATCGCCAGCCACGTCTACGACGACGAGGGCTTCCGCGAGGCGTGGCTCGGCTTCGCCCGCCGCATCGCGGCACAGCCGCCGATCAACGTGCAGATGATCAAGCGGGCGGCCTACCAGTCGGCCCGCACCGACGTGCGCACCGCGCTCGACCTGATCTCCTCGCACATGGCTGTGGTGCACAGCACGCGCGACTCCGCCGAGGCGATGGCCGCGTTCCGCGGCAAGCGCGCCCCGGTGTTCGAGGGACGCTAGGCCGCGGCCCGCTGATGGACCTGTGGAACCTGGAGGCGGTGACGCTGCCGCCGGCCCTGCACACGCTGCGCCGGGAGGTGCGCGCGTTCCTGGCCGAGGAGACCGCGGCCGGCCGGCTCGCGCCGCACTGCGACCAGTGGCTCGCCGGGTGGGACCCGGAGTTCAGCCGCCGGCTCGGCGCGCGCGGCTGGATCGGCATGGCCTTCCCCGTGCGCTACGGCGGGTCGGCGGCCGGTGCCCTGGCCCGCTTCGTGGTCACCGAGGAACTGCTCGCGGCCAGCGCGCCGGTGGCGGCGCACTGGATCGCCGACCGCCAGTCCGGTCCGGCGCTGCTCAGGTTCGGGACGGAGGAGCAGCAGGGCGCGTTCCTGCCGGGCATCGCGCGGGGCGAGTGCTTCTTCGCGATCGGCATGAGCGAGCCGGACACCGGCTCGGATCTCGCGTCGGTGCGCACCACGGGACGGCGGGTGGACGGCGGCTGGCGGCTGTCCGGGACCAAGATCTGGACCAGCGGGGCGCACGCCGCCCACGCGATGATCGCGCTGGCGCGGACCGAACCGCTTGCGGCTTCCCCCGACGGCCGGCATGCCGGGCTGACCCAGTTCATCATCGGCCTGCCGGACTCGAACGTGCACATCCGCCCCATCCGGCTGCTGACCGGCGAGCATCACTTCAACGAGGTCGTGCTCGACGACGTGTTCGTGCCCGACAGCCGGGTACTCGGCGAGCCGGGGGCGGGCTGGCGGCAGGTGACGAGCGAGCTGGCCATGGAGCGCAGCGGCCCCGAGCGGATCCTGTCCACCTTCCCGCTGCTCAGCGCGGCCGTCGACTACCTGGCAGCCGCGGACGGCGATCGCGGTAGCGCTGCGCGGATCGGGGCGCTTGCCGCCCGCCTGTGGGCGCTGCGCCAGCTCTCCCTCGCGGTGGCCGGACGGCTCGAGGCCGGCGCCGCCCCCGAGGTGGAAGCCGCGGTAGTCAAGGATCTCGGCACCCGTTTCGAGTCCGCCGTTACCGAGACGGTCCGGCTGCTTGTCCAACTGGAACCGGACCTCGGTGCCAGCGATCCGCTGCCCAGGTTGCTGGCGGAGGCCATCCTGCACGGTCCTGGTTTCACCGTGCGGGGCGGCACCAACGAGATCCTGCGCGGCGTCGTCGCCAGGGCGCTGGGGGTACGGTGAACGACATCGCGCAGGCGCTGGCGGCGAGTGTGGCGGACGCGTGCGCCAGGCACAGCGACACCGACGCGGTGACGGCCTCCGCCGACGGCGGCTGGAACCCCCGGCTGTGGACCGCACTTGAGCAGATCGGCGTCACCACGGTGTCGGTGCCCGAGGAACACGGCGGCTCGGGTGGCGACACCGCCGCCGCGGTGGCCGTGCTCACGGTCCTTGGACGTTACTCGGCCGGGGTGCCGCTGGCGGAGACGGCGCTGCTGGCCGGCTGGCTCCTGGCGGGCTGCGGCGCTCCGCTGCCCGACGGCCCGCTGACCGCCGCCGTCGCCGGCGACGGCCTGCGGCTGCACCGCGAAGGCGGGCCGGTGGTCGCTGCGCGGCACGCTCGCCCGCGTGCCGTGGGCTCGGCAGTCAGGTCACGTCGCGGTGCTCGCCGGCGACCGGGTCGTCCTGCTGCGCCGCGGCGAATTCGCCATCCGCGCGGGGGTGAACCTGGCCGGCGAGCCGCGCGACGACGTGTCCGTCGACGTCGTGGTTCCCGCCGCGCAGGTGCATGAACTGCCGTCCGGTTCACCTGTCTCGGCGCGGGCGTTTCGCGAGCGCGCCGCGCTGGCCCGCGCGGCGCTCATGGCCGGGGCCGCGCGGCGGGCGCTTGAGCTGTCGGTCGGCTACGCGGGCGAGCGCGAGCAGTTCGGCCGTCCGATCGGGCGCTTCCAGGCGGTGCAGCAGCACCTGGCCGCGATGGCGGGCGAGGTCCTGCTGTGCACAGCGGCCGTCGAGGCCGCGGCGCTCGCCCTGGACGGCGGCTCCGGCGCCGACGTGGCCGTGAGCGCGGCGAAGGCCGTCGCGGGCCAGGCCGCGGGCCTGGTCACCTCGCTCGCCCACCAGGTGCACGGGGCGATCGGATTCACCGAGGAACATCCGCTGCGGCACGCCACCATGCGGCTATGGGCCTGGCGGGACGAGGCGGGCAACGAGGAGGAGTGGTCGGCCGGCCTCGGCCAGCGCGCGCTTGACGCGGGCGCGGAGGGCCTGTGGCCGCTGATCACCGGAACACGTTAAGACGGCTAGCTAGCATCGCCTCGACACCGTTGCGCTACGTGGAGCGTGACCAAGCCGTGAGGGGGTGACGCGAAGCCACGCAACCGTTCGGGATGATCTCTGCCTTACTTCCACGCGGGAATTGCCTGTGACGCCTTGTGGTGGTGGGCCTCGAGGTAGCGACGGGTCATGAGCAGCGCGGCGATCCCGTCGCCGACCGCGGAGCCGAGCTGCTTGGTCGATCCCGAGCGCACGTCGCCGGCGGCGAAGACGCCCGCCATGGACGTCTCCATGGTGGGGCCGGTAACCAGGAACCCGCCGGCATCGCGTTCCACGTCATGGCCGAGGAATCCGTTATTGGGCTTCAGCCCGATGAACACGAAGGCGGCGGCGGCCGGGAAGCGGAACACCTCGTCGCTGTCCCGGTCGCGGGCCACGACGGCGGCGAACCGGCCGCGATCCCCCTCGAGACTGACGATGTCCACGCCGGTGCGGATGTCGAACTGCGGGTCGGACCGCACCCGTTCCTGGAGCACGGGCGAGGCGGTCAGGCCGGAGCGGGCCAGCACCCGGACCTTCTTGGCGAACTCCGACAGGTGCAGGCCCTCCTCCAGGGCCGAGTTGCCGCCACCGATGACCACGACCTCGTCGGCCCCCTTGTAGAAGGGCCCGTCGCAGGTCGCGCAGAAGTGCACGCCGGCGCCGATGAGGCCGTCCTCGCCCGGCACGTCAAGGCGCTTGTACGTCGAGCCGGTGGCCACGATCACGGCGTGGGAGGTGAGCTGCTGGCCCGACGACAGCGAGGTATTCAGCTCATCGTCATCGTGCTCGATGGCGGTGACCGATACAGCGGAAACGAGCTCCACCCCGTACCGGCGCGCCTGGGCCACGAACCGGTCGGCCAGCTCGCCGCCGGAGATGCCGTCGGGGAACCCCGGGTAGTTGTCGATCTTGTCGCTGATCCCGGCCTGGCCGCCCAGGGCGCTCGCGTCCACGACGATCGCGTCGATGCCCTCGCGGGCTGCATAGATGGCGGCTGCCAGCCCGGCCGGCCCGCCTCCCACGATGACCAGGTCGTAGGCGGACCGGTCGGCTTCGAGGGTGAGGCCGATGCGGCGGGCAAGCGCTTCGTCGCCCGGGTTCACCTCGTGCGTGCCGTCCGGGTAGACGACGGTGGGGATGATCTGCCCGCCGTCCTGCATCTCCTTGAGCCGCTCGATCGCCTGGGGATCGGTGTCAATGTCGATGCTGGTGTAGCGGACCCGGTGGGCGGCGAGGAACTTCTTGACCCGCTTGCAGTGCGGGCACCATGGTGCCCCGTATACGGTCATGACCGGCTCGTCCGCAGAGACCATTGCCCACCCCACCCGGATTCCAGGCCGCCGCCCCCTATACCGGAGACTGCGAGCATGCTAACCCAATCCTCGGGTGGCCCACGTGCACCGCAGCCGGGAGATGGACGGGAGGCAAGGAGAAACGTAGGCTGCCGCTGTGGCACATCAGCTGGCACAGGTAACTGGTGCCGGTCTTGAGCACCGTGGCCTTTTGAATTACGCGCCGGGTTTCCGGCCCTTCCGCGATACCGTCCTGTTCGAACGGATCGGCGGCCAGGCAACGGTCGACAGGCTTGTTGACCTGCTGTATGAGGGAATCGCGGTCGACGATCATCTGCGTCCGTTGTTCGGGCGCGACGTGACTGCGAGCAAGCCGCGACAGAAGCTGTTCTTCGCCGAGTGGCTGGGCGGCCCCCGCCGGTACAGCGAGAGGGCGTGGACGGACCTGAAGCACGCCCACGACGGCAAGCCGATCACGCACGCGCTGGCCGGCCGGTGGCTGGGGCACTTTCAACGGGCGCTGGAGGCCACGGTCGCCGCAGACAGCGACCGCAGGACGATCTTCGGACAGGTCCGCCCGCTCGCCGTGGCTCTGGTCAGCCAGCCCGCGCCGCAGGACGTGGCCTGGTGCGGGATCGGTGCCCGTGCCGTGACACGGGCAACGGAGCTCGCTCGCCGTGGTGATGTCGCCGGGCTTGGCGCGGCGCTGGCGCAGGCGCCGGATCTGCTGCGCCCGACGTACGCCGCCGCGGTGATGCAGGCGGCGGCGCTGGCGGGCCGCGCCGAGATCGTGCGGATGCTGCTCGACAGGGGTGTCGGCCCCGACGGGCCGTTCTATCTTCCGGTGGGTGTCACCGGGCGGGCGTTCGAGCGGGTGATATACGTGACACCGCTGTGTGCGGCCCGGTTCAAGCGCCGCGCGGCGGTCGAGTCGCTGCTGCTGGCGGCGGGCGCCAGCGAGGACGTCTTCACTGCGGCATTCCTCGGCGACCTCACCGTGCTCACCCGGATGCTGGCGGCCGATCCTGGCCTCGCACTGGCGGCCGATCCCGCGGTAGACGTTCTCGACATCACACCAGTGGAGCACGCGGTCGCGGGCGGGCAGGCAGGCACGCTTCGGATCATCCTTGGACACATCGCCCATCCGCTTCCCGGGGCCGTGCGAGCGTTGCGCGGCGCCGCCGCGCAGGGCAGCCTGGCGATGGCCGAACTGCTGCTGGCGCACGGCGCGGACGCAACGCGGATCGGAGTCGGACGCTGGGTCCTTCACCCTGAGCTCGCTCCGCTGCTTGCCAGCCGGGGAGCGGCCATCGGCTCCTCGGGCTCGTGGATCGGTGCCGCTTGCACCGGAAATCAGGGCCGCAAGGACGATCCGGAGTACGTCCGCGCGCTGCTGCGCTATGGCGCCCGCGCGACCGATCGCCGCAGCGGTGACGTCATGAAGGGCGCGACCGGCGTCCTGGCACTCAACGCGACGGCTCTGCACTACGCCGCCAAGGCAGGCTTCCTGCGCACCATCGAGGTGCTCCTCGAATCCGGGGCAGACCCGGCCGCCCGCGACAGCCTCGGCCGAACGCCGCTCGACTGGCTGGAACAAGCGGCGCCGTCGGTGTCGCGGGCAGCGGTCCGTCACCTGCTCGCGCCCGAACGAGAACAGGGCTCCGCCAGCCAGACGGCAACATAGGCAGTGCGCTAGGCGTCTGTGGGGTTGAGATCTTGCGGCGCCGTTCGCGACAGCGCGATGACTCCGACGCCCAAAATCACCATGGCCAGGGCGGCAAGGGCGATCCTCGGCGGGCTGTCGGTGAAGCGCTCGTCGAACAGCCAGACACTCAAGGCGATGCTGGCGAGCGGGTTGACGATGACCAGAAGGGGCTGCGACACGCTCAACGGCCCGACGTGCAGAGCGGACTGGCTGAGCAGCATGCCGGTTATGACGGCGGCAACCAGGGCGTACACAGGCCAGCGAGTGAGCATGCCGCTAATGCCGTGCATGGCGAGCGTCTCGGACGCTGTCTTGATGAACGTTGCCGTCACGGCCCACGCCAACCCTGCCGCCGCCGCCAGCAGGGCAGCTCGGCGTGTCGGTGAACCGCGCGTTCCGAGTACGGCCAACACGGCAATTGCCCCGCCGAACACGGGCAACGCGGACAGCCATTGCGCCGCCTCGGGAGTGGAGTGCCCGCCGGTCGGCTCAGCCGCCACGAGGAACGCCGCCAGCGCCGCGCAGACGACCAGTGCCGCCGCCCACGCGACCCGCGCCACGTCCTGGTGGATCCACACCCGGCGCAGCACCAGGACAAAGACAAGCTCCGTGACTAGGACCGGCTGGACCACCGACAGCTGGCCCTGGTGGAGCGCGACGGCCTGGAACGCGAACGCGCCCCCGGCCGCGATCCAGCCGAGCAGCCACGTCGGCTGCCGGAACAGGTAAGCGATCAGGCGCCAGCCCTTCTCCCCCTTCGGCGCGCCGTGGCTGGCCGAATGCTGCGTCATCAGGTTGACCGCGCTGGACAAGGCGGCAGCCAGGGCAAACGCCACGCTGAGGGTCATGCCTGGTTACCCGTTTCCCCCTATCTGCAACCGTTCACGTGCCACCCGGAGTGGCGCCTCCCCGCAGAACGGCCGACTACCTGCCGCCTGCGCTTAACACTTTCGTGCTGCCGGCCCGTCCGCATCACCCCTACTGGGTGACGGCCGCACCGGGCGCCGGTGATGGCGCGGTAGCCAGGCGGCGGCCGGGGTACGTCCCGGCCGCCGCCTGCTGATTAGCGGGCCGCGTAGAAGACGACGTGCTCGGACTTGATCTTGCTGTCGTCGTCGAGGAGGTAGAGCCGGGAGCCGGGCAGGGTTACTTTTCCGGCTCCGAAGTCGGCCTCGACGGTCAGCATGATCAGTGCGTTTCGGGCATCGCCGGTGCTGGCGATGATCTGTGCGCTGCCGGGCACGACGGCCTGCGCGAATTGGATCAGGCCGGTCATGTAGTCATCGGCGCCGGTCAGGTCGGTGGGCGGCGGGAACGGCATGGTGGTGATCGCGGTGACGTGCACGTCCGGTGCGAGGCCGGTGCGCGCGGTGACGTAGTCGTGGTTGCTCCAGGCGTCAACGTGCGCGCGGGCGACGGTGACGGCCGGGGATTCGTTCGGTGCGGACATCTTGGTTCTCCCTATCTATTGCGTACGTGCTGTACTCCTGGTGGAGACGGCAGCCGGCTGCCGGAACTGGGCGGCTGCCGCCCGCCCAGTTCCTTGGCGCGCGATCGTCTGTACTGGAGCTGAGCGGAGGCCGCACGGTGACGACCGATCTGCTTGACCGGGCCCAGGCGGGCGATGCCGACGCGTTCGCCCTCCTTGTCGGCCCGTACCGGCGTGAACTGCAGGTGCACTGCTACCGGCTGCTGGGGTCGGTGGCGGACGCCGAGGACGCTCTGCAGGAGACCTTGCTGTCGGCCTGGCAGGGCCTGCCCGCCTTCGAGGGGCGCGCGTCGGTCCGGACCTGGCTGTACCGGGTAGCCACCAGCCGGTGCATCGACGCGCTCCGGTCGGGCCGCCGGCGTCCGGCGCTGGTCTCCTCGCCACCGGACGGGCTGGCACCGCCGGAACCGACCCGGCTAGGCGAGGTGCTGTGGCTGGAGCCCTACCCGGATGACCTGCTCTCCGGCATCGCCGACAGCACGCCTGGCCCGGAAGCCAGGTACGAGTCCAGGGAGGCGATCTCGCTTGCCTTCATCACCGCCCTGCAACTGCTGCCGCCACGGCAGCGGGCCGTGGTACTGCTCCGCGACGTGCTCGGCTTCCACGCCAGTGAGGCGGCCCGCATCTTGGACGTGAGCGAGGAATCGGTCACCAGCGCGCTCAAGCGCGCCCGCGCGGCACTCGAACGGCACCGGCCCTCACAACAGCTGCCCGCGCCGCCTCCCGGCTCGCCTGCCGAGCGGGAACTCGTGGAGCGGCTGACTGCGGCATTCGAGTCGGCCAACGTGGACGCCATAATCGCGATGATGACCGAGGACGTCTGGCTGACCATGCCACCGCTGCCGCTGGAGTACCAGGGCCGCGAGCGCGCCGCCGCGTTCCTCAGCGCCACGGCGTTCCGGCCCGGCTGGACCGCCCGGCTCATCCCGGCCAGAGCGAACGGCCAGCCCGCGTTCGGCTTCTACGCCCGCGACCCGGACACCGGCAGCTACTACACGGTCGGGTTGATGGTCCTCACCCTGTCCGGCACCCAGGTGTCAGCGATGACGCGCTTCGATCCGGCTGTCCTGCCCAGGTTCGGGCTCCCGCCATCCCTCAGGAACTGAAGCCGGCGCGTCCGGTTCACGCGTGGGACACGGCGCGGATCTGCTCGCGCAGCCATGCGTGTCCCGGGTCACGGTCTCGGCGGGCGTGCCAGTACATCGACTCGTGAAGCGACGTGATGGGCATGTCGGGCTCGAGGAGGACGATTTCCGCCGACGAGGCGACGCGCTTCCCCAGGCTTTCCGGAAGGAGCGTGATGAGCTTCGTTCCCGCGAGCATGTACGGCATGGCGACGAAACTGCTGGCTGTCGCCTCAACGGTGCGGTCGATGCCGGCCTTGTCGAGGTCCTGGTCCCAGAGGCTCTGCCCGCCGGGTACCCGGTACTGGAGGTAGGGGTAAGCACCAAGCACTTCGGTAGTGAGCTGGCCTTTCGCGGCGGGGTGCCGGTTCCAGACCGCTCCGACGAAGCGGTCGGAGAGCACCGGCATACTCAGGCAGTCGGGTAGCTGGGCCGGGTCGACGAGCCGGTCCGGCAGGATCGTGATGTCCACTTCGTCCCGCTGCAGTGCGGTCAGATACCGCTCCGAAACCGGGGCCAGCTCAATGCGCAGCGTCGCCGACAGGCCCGATAGGCGGCCGAGCAATGGGCGGATGAGTGTCACCCCGACATAGTCGCTGGCGTTAACGGTGAATGTTCGCTCGTCATGTGCCGGATCGAAGCTGGGTGGCCGGACGATCGACTGCTCGATGATGGCGATCACCTCCCGCACCGGGTCGATCAGGGACTCGCCGCGCGGCGTGAGCTGCAGGCTTCGACCCTGCCTGACAAGCAGTTCGTCGCCAAGCACCCTGCGCAGCCTGGCCAGTGCCGCGCTGGTCGCCGGCTGGGACATGTTGAGTTGCTCCGCGGCGCGCGTCACGTTCTTCTCGCGCAGCAGCGCGTCCAGGAAGACCAGCAGGTTCAGGTCCACTTGCTGCAAGTTCACCGCCGCCTCCTCGCTACTGACCACGTCCGCGCACCGTGCGGCCAACCGCTGCCGGCCGGTGGCGCCGATCATAACCACGATGGATACCAACCAGCCACGAAGTGAACTTCCGCTTATGCCGCCGCCTCACTAGCGTGACCAGGAACGAAGGGAACGCGATGCACCGGCACGTGGACGGATGGGCGCTTGGCCGGTTCCAGGACGGACCAGATCTGTTCGCCGCCCTGGTGGTCGGGGACAGGGTGATCCGCCTTGAGCCCGACGCGGTGGTCAAGGGCCCGGCCACGATCCGGGCGCTGCTTGACGACTGGGCGCGGGTCCGCCCCGTCCTCGCCGGGCTCGCCGCGGCGGCGGGGCCGGAGGACGGCGTGCCGCTTGGCAGCCTGCGGTTGGCCGCGCCGGTGGAGCCGCGGCAGATCTTCCAGGCTGGCGCCAACTACCGCTCGCACGTCGCCGAGATCACCGTGTCCGGGCGGGAACCGGGCGATACCCGTTCCGACGATGAGCTGCGCCGGGTAGCCGAAGCGATCATGGACGAGCGGGTCCGCACCGGCAGCCCGTTCTTCTTCTCCGGCCTTCCGTCGGCGATGTGCGGTCCCGACGACGACGTACTGCTGCCGCCGGAGGCGGCGCACGTCGACTGGGAGGCGGAGCTCGCGGTCGTTATCGGGGCCACGGCCCGCCGCGTGCCGCGTGAGCGGGCGCTTGAGTATGTCGCCGGGTACACGGTCTGCAACGACATCAGCGCACGCGACCTGCAGTTCCCTGCCGAGCACCGGCCGCTGGGGGGTGACTGGATCCGGGCGAAGAACCGCCCCACGTTCCTGCCGACCGGGCCGTTCCTTGTGCCCGCCGACCAGGTCGGGGATCACCGCGACCTGGAGATCACCTTCGAGCTGAACGGCGAGCGCCTGCAGCAGGACACGCCCCGCAACATGCTGTTCGACCTGCCTACGCTCATCGCGGCGGCGTCGGCCGCGACCACCCTGTTCCCCGGCGATCTCATCCTGACCGGAAGTCCGGCGGGCAACGGAGGTGTCTGGCGGCGCTGGCTTCAGCCCGGCGACGTCATGGTGACGGCGATCGCCGGCCTGGGAACTCAGCGCAACCCGTGCGTACCGGAGGATGTATGAGCCCGCTGTCAGTCGACGTCCACGCGCACGCGCTTGTCCCCGCCGCCGAGGCCCTGGTCGCCGACCGGCCGGAGCTGGCGCAGGCACGCGCGGAGGAGGCCCGCGGGGCCGGCCCGCGCTCTGCCGAGGTGAACAGGGAGCAGATCGGCCAGCTCGCGCCCGCGCTCATCGACCCGCTGGTGCGGCTGGCCGCGATGGACGCCGCCGGCATTGACGTCCAGCTGGTCAGCCCCATGCCCATCCACCACTACTGGGCCGCCCCGGACCTGGCCGCCCGCTACGCCGAAGCCGTTAACGGCGGCATTCTCAAGCACTGTTCCGCTGCTCCCGGGCGGCTCATCGGGCTCGGCACGGCGCCGCTGCAGCACCCCGGCCTGGCCGTGGAAGTCCTCGACCGGGCCGTCAGCGACGGCCTGCACGGCGTGGAAGTGGCCACCTACGTCGCGGGCAGTGAGCTCGCCGACCCGTCTCTCGAGCCCTTCTGGGCGCGGGCCGCGGAGCTGGGAGCCGTCGTCTTCATCCACCCGTGGGGATGCACCCTCGGCGAACGCCTGGATATCGCCTACCTGTCCAACATCGTCGGCAACCCGGTGGAAACCACGGTGGCGCTCTCCCGCCTGATCTTCTCTGGCCTGCTTGACCGCCACCCCGGCCTCAAGATCCTCGCCGCCCACGGCGGCGGCTACCTGCCCGGCTACCTCGGCAGGGGCGACCACGCCTGGCACGTCCGCCCGGACTCCCGCACCTGTGCCGAGCCGCCAAGCGCCTACATCCGCCGGCTGTGGTTCGACGCCCTGGTCTACACGCCGGAGGGCCTGCGCACCCTGACCGCGGCCGCCGGAGCGGACCGGGTGCTGCTCGGCACCGACTATCCCTTCGACATGGGGATCCCCGATCCGCTCGACCGGCTCGCCGCGGCCGGGCTGCCGTCGTCGGCGAGCGAGGCGATCCGCGGCGGAAACGCCGCCGCCCTGCTCGGCGCCCTGCCAGCCGTGCCGCGTGACAACGAAAGGACCGGAGCGTGAGCACCAGTCACGATCACCCCGTCACTGCCCCCGGCCGGGTGGAGGAAGTCGCCGAAGGTGTCTTCGCCTATATCCAGCCCGACGGCAGCTGGATGATCAACAACACCGGCTTCCTGCCCGCCCGCGATGGCGTCACCGCCATCGACGCCTGCTCCACCCAGCGGCGCACCAGGGACTTCCTCGAGACGATCCGGGCTGTCACCAAGCTGCCGGTGCGCACGCTGGTCAACACCCACCACCACCCCGACCACACGGCAGGCAACGGGCTGTTCACGCAGGCGACCATCGTGGCCCATGACAACGCCAGGCCGGAGATGCGCCTGCTCGGGCTGCCGCGGAACACCGGCATCTGGACCGACGTGAACTACGGCGACCTCCAGCTCACGCTGCCCTTCCTGACCTTCGCCGACCGGCTCACCCTGTGGGTCGATGAACTGCGGTGCGAGCTGCTGTTCGCCGGGCAGCCCGCGCACACGAACAACGACATCGTCGCGTGGATACCCGAACGCTCGGTGCTGTTCGCGGGCGACCTGCTGTTCAACGGGGGCACCCCGTTGCTGCTGTCCGGGTCGGTGACCGGAGCGGCGGAGGTACTGGAGAACTTCGTCCGGCCGCTCGGCGCCCGCACCATCGTGCCCGGTCACGGGCCGGTGGCCGGCCCCGAGATCATCGACGAGGTGCTCGGCTACCTCCGGTTCGTCAGGGAAACCGCGGTGCGCGCCCGGGCGGCCGGGCTGACACCGCTTGAGGCGGGCCGCGAATGCGACCTGGGCCGTTATGCGGAGTGGAGTGACCCGGAGCGCATCGTCGGGAACCTGCACCGCGCGTACGCCGACCTAGCCGCGGCGGAACCGGAGCAAGCCGGGGATGCCGGCGGAGCCGTCGACATGCTCGGCGCGCTGGCCGACATGGTCACCTACAACGGCGGGCGACCGCTCACCTGCCTCGCCTGATAATCTGTCTAGACAGGACTAGACAGATTTTGGATGGTGCTCATGACGTCATCCACTCCGGACCACTGGCAGATCCAAGACGCCAAGCAGCGCTTCAGCGAATTGATCCGTGCGGTAACGAACGAGGGACCGCAGGTCATCACCCGGCACGGAGAGGATGTCGCGGTAATCGTGGATATCAGGGACTATCGTAGGCTGACCCGGCCTGCGGTGGACCTTGCTAGCACCTTGCTTGGCGGTCCGAAGCTCGACGACCGAACCGCAGATGTCTTCACGGAGATCGAGGCCGAACGTAAGACTGACTTCGGGCGTGCGGTCGATCTTGAGGCGGGCACGTGACCTACCTGCTCGATACCAACATCCTGTCGGAGACGCGCAAGCGTCAGCCAGCGGCGGGCGTGGTCGACTGGATTGCCGCCACGCCACCGGACCGGCTGCATATCTCCGTACTAACCCTGGGCGAGATCGAGCAGGGAATCGCGAAAGTTCGCGGCCGGGGAGACCGGCACCAAGCCTCCGCCCTCGAGCGCTGGCTCCGCGATGTGGAGACCGGGTTCGAAGACCGAGTCCTCCCAGTCACTTTCCCCGTCGCCGCTGCCTGGGGCCGTCAGCACTACGCGCAGCACCTTCCGGTGATCGACGCGCTAATCGCGGCAACAGCGCGACTGCACAGCATGACCGTTGTCACCCGGAACGTCAAGGACTTTGAGCTGGCCGGCGTTCAAGTCTTCAACCCCTTCGCTGAGTAAGCGGCGGCTCTGCACCGCGGCGAGCGAAACGCTTTTCCTGACGTCTAACTAAGCCGCGTGCTATTCACCGGATGAATTGATGGGATGCCCAGCGTCAAGTTCCCCCCGAATTGCCCTGCTCCTAGCCTGGTCAGCAACAAGCAGCACGTGCGGCAAATGGAGAGCGCCATGACAAGCCTGATCGCGAAACTCGGGTACGTCGGGGTCGCCACGCCCCGATTCGAGGAGATGCGGACCTGGGGGCCGCAGGTTTCATTAACTTCCGGGAGGGCAAGCGCGGCGACATGTGGGGGCACAAATTCCGCATACAGCCGAACGAGGCCATGCACCCCTACGCGCGCTAGCCCGACCGCCAGCTGTGCCAGCTCTCAACGAGGAGACCCCCTTGACCGACACCAGCGTCCGGCCCGGCCGCGTTGCCGTCCTCGGCGGCGGCCCGGCCGGCATGGCCACCGCCCTTTCCGTCCACCAGGCCGGCCATGAGGTCGTCATCTACGAGCGCTACCCCGAGGCGCGCCCGGCCGGGAACATTCTCAACCTGTGGCCGCCGCCGCTGAAGGCCCTGCGCGTGCTCGGCGTCGACACCAATGACCTCGGCTCCCCGTGCCAGTCCGAGTTCAGGAACGCCAAGGGCAAGGTGCGCGTGCGCGTCAAGGCCGACCCGGAGGTGGAGCGGTTGTTCGGCCGCGGCGGCGGCTTCATCGGCCTGCTGCGGCCGGAGCTCTACGAGCGCATGCTGGCCGCCCTGCCGCCGGGCGTGCTGCACACCAACCAGTTGGTTGAGCGCATCGAGCAGGACGACAAGGGCGTGACCCTGCACTTCGCCGACGGCAGCACTAACCAGGCGGACGTCCTGGTCGGCGCGGACGGCATCAACTCGCTGGTCCGCCGCACCCTGTGGGGCGACACGCCCATCCGCGAGCACCGGCTGCACGTCATTGGCGGCTTCACCTTTGACGAAGTCGCCGGCACCGAACCGGGCATGGCCATCATCGGCCACGGCCGGGCCGTCCAGGGCAGCTGGACATCGATCAGGTACAAGGGCCGTGACGGCCACCAGTGGTGGGTGCTTGAAGCCTGCGACCCGGATGCCCCGGCCCCCGCCGACCTGCGGGCGCACGCGAAGAAGCTGGCGGCGCGGTTCCCCGCTCCGCTGCCCGAACTCATCAACCACACCGAGGCCGCCAACGTCCAGCGCTGGGTACTGCGCGACCGCGGGTACCTGGACCAGTGGTCGAAGGGCCGCATCACCCTGGCCGGCGACGCGGCGCACGCCACGTCGCCGTACGCGGCCTACGGCGCGGGCATGGCCATCGAGGACGGCTACTTCATCGGCCGTGCCCTGCGGAATGTCGACCTCACCGACTCGGCCGCGGTGAGCCAGGCTCTGCAGACCTACGAAGATCCGCGCAGGCCGCACACCCAGTTCCAGGTCAAGCAGGCCCACCAGCTGGGCAAGATCTTCCACCACACGCCACGGCTGCTGCGGCCGGTCCGCGATCTCGTCTTCGACTACACGCCCTTCCTGCAGAAGGTGGCCGGAGACACCAACCCGCGCGAAATCAACAAGCAACTCGCCCTGATTAACGACTGACACCACACTCACCGCGCCGCGCGCGGAAGCCCGGTTCTCGACCAGGCCCACGGAGGATCTCATGCGATTTGCCAGTTACAGCCACGGCGGCGGTTTGACGCGGGCCGGCGTGGTCAGCGACGCGGGAGTACACCCCCTTTCACCGAACGAGAGCGTGCTTGACCTGGTCCGAGCCGGGCTGCCGGCCGCCTTGGCGGCCGGCACGCGTGCGCTCGGCGAGCCGGCCGTGCCGCTGGACGCGGTCCGGCTGCTGCCGCCGCTCGCCCCGCCGACGATCCGCGACTTCGTCGCCTTCGAGGAGCACGTGGAGGGCATCGCCGGAGGTGTGGTGCCGGAGTGGTACGAGGCGCCCACGTTCTACTTCACCAATCCGTACGCGCTGATCGGGGCGGCCGACGACGTGCCGGTCCCGCCCGGGTGCGAACTGCTCGACTTCGAACTCGAGGTCGCCGTGGTGGTCGGGCGCGACGGCAGCTCGCTGTCGCCGGAGCAGGCGCGCGAGCAGATCTTCGGCTACACCGTGCTCAACGACTGGTCGGCCCGGGACCTGCAGCGCCGCGAGATGAAGGTGATGCTCGGCCCGGCCAAGGGCAAGGACTTCGCCACCACCCTCGGGCCCTGGCTAGTGACCGCGGACGAGCTCGAGCCCTACCGCGACGACGACGGGTTCCTGGCCCTCGACCTGCGCGCGTTCGTCAACGGCGAGTTGGTCGGGCAGGACCTGCTGTCCAACATGGGCTGGCCGTTCGAAGAGCTCATCGCCTATGCCTCACGCGGCACCGAGGTGCGGGCGGGCGACGTGCTCGGCTCCGGCACCTGCGGCAACGGCGGCTGCCTGGCCGAACTGTGGGGCCGCCGGGGGCAGACAGAACCGCCGGCGCTGCGCCCGGGCGACCTCGTCGAGCTGATCGTCGAAGGGATCGGCACGGTGCGCAACCGCGTGGTACCCGGGCTCACGCTGCCGCCGGTAGGCGCGGCACGCACCCGTTCGGTGCCGCGGGTGAGAAAGCGCGGATAACCCGCAGCCGCTGCTGCGCCTCAGCTGGTGACCCGCTTCGCCTGCGCTTCTATGCGCATGGCGAGCGCCTCGGCGAGAAACCGGCGCTGCTCGGCGAACTGCCGTGTAACGGCGCCCCTGCGCCCGCGGCCGCACGTCGTCTGCTCGTGGCTGTTCTGCCTGCATGACTGGAATCCATCACCAGTCGGCGAGCCGCAGCACGGAACGACCCATCGTCCGGCGCTCCGCCATGTCGGCCAGGGCGAGCGGCGCGTCGGTCAGCGGGTAGACCGTTCCCACGGGCGGAATGAGCTGGCCTGCTTCCAGTAGCGGCAGTAGCTCGAGCCATTGCTCGCGCGGGTACTGCGGCTGCTTGCTGACGTAGGCACCCCAGGCGACGCCCACTACGTCGATGTTGTTGAGTAGCAGGCGGTTGACCCGCACCTGCGGGATCTCGCCGCTGGCGAAGCCGATGACCAGCAGCCTGCCGCCGGGGGCGAGAGACCGCAGGGAGTCGGTGAAGCGCTCACCGCCCACCGGGTCGACCACCATGTCCACGCCCGCGCCGCCGCTGAGCGCGGCGACCTGCTCGCGAAAGCCGTCCGCCGTGACCACATCGTCCGCGCCCGCGGCCTTGGCTACCGCCGCCTTCTCCGCGCTGGACACAACCGCGATGGACCTGGCACCGTACGCGCGCAGCAGTTGCAGGGCCGCGGTGCCGATGCCGCCCGCGGCGCCGTGCACGAGGACGGTCTCGCCCGGCCGCAGCGAGGCCCGGCGAGTCAGGGCGAAGTGCATGGTCAGGTAGTTCATCGGCAGCGCGCATCCCTCGGCGAAGGAAAGCCGGTCAGGCAGCGCGAACACCATGCCCGGGGTGACGTCCACGACCTCAGCGAACCCGCCGAACGAGGGGAATGCCGCTACCCGCTGCCCGGGGACGAACCCGCTGTCCGCGGGGGCAGTCCGCACCACCCCGGCGACCTCGGCGCCGGGAACGAACGGCAGTTCTGGCTTGTACTGATACTCGCCGCGGGTGAGCAGGACGTCAGGGAAGGTCAGACCCGCCGCCGCCACGTCGATCCGCACCGCCGCCGGATCGGCGGCGGGCTCGGCGGTCTCGCGGATGGTCACCGATTCCGGCCCGTCCAAGGACGTGATCCAGGCTGCTCTCATGGCAGGCAGGCTATCGCCATGGCGTTCGCTATGTCAGGTGAGGCTGCGGCGCAGGTTCGTGCGGTACGAGTAAAGCTCGGGCAGAAAATGGCTCACCGCGAGTTCGACCGGGGTACCCCTGGTGTCCAGGTACAGCCGGTCGATCCGCAGCAGCGGGTGGCCCGTGGGACAGCCAAGGGCCTCCGCTGACCTAGCGTCGGCGAGCGCCACCGTGATGCTCTGCTCCGCTTCCGCGATGGGGGCGGACAGCCGGGCATCAAGCAGCCCGATGATCGTCACGTCGCTGGTGGCCCCCTCGGAGACCAGCTCCGCGGACGAGGCCAGGGCCATGCCCGCCTCGGGCGGCAGCGATACCACCGTGAGGCAAAACGGGGTCCCGCGGTGCGAGCGGCAGAAGGCAACCGCGTACACGATGTCGCTTGACAGCCGGAGCCGGCCAGCGGCGGCCACGTCCACCTGGCGCCGCAGGGGCGTGACGATATTCATTTCGGTGTCCGCGGACAGGCCCATCAGATCGTCGACCGAGCCGAACTGCCTGACGTACGTGCCGTCACGCGAGGCCGCGAACGTCCCGCGGCCGGGAACGCGGTACACCATGCCCTCGGACACCAGGTCCTGGAAGGCGCGCCGGACGGTCTGCCTGCTCACCTGATAGCGGGCGGCGAACTCCGCCTCGGTGGGCAGCCTGCGGCCGTCGGCATAGCGGCCTTGCAGGATCTCCTCTCTGACCTCGCGGGCCAGGCTGGCGTAACTGCTTTCCTGCTGTCGGGTCCTGCCCGCCATCCGCCCCACGTTCCGTTCTGTCCGCGCCGGCACGATTATGCAAACAGGGCGACGAACCGCCAGTCCAGCACTTCGGACGGCGGCACGTCCCGACGGCGGGCGCTGACCCGCGACCGGAGGTAGACGAGGGTGCCGCCGGACGCCGACGACCCAGACACCAACGGGTCTGTGCGCTCCACTTCGATCGCAGACGTCAGGGTGTCACCTTCGCGCACCGGCCCGACGTGATCGCAGCCAAGCCAGCCGACGACGGTGACCATGCCGGGAAGCGCCCGAACGGCCTGGTGCAGGGCGATCCCGATGGTATGGCCGCCGTAGACAAGCCTGCCGGACGCCGCGTTGGTTTCGTCATGGTGCACCTTGGCCACGTTCAGCGTGAGCCGTGCCAGTTCCGGCGCGCTGGATACCACGTCCCCGCCGACAACGCGGAACAGCTCCCCTGGCACCGGGACCCGCCGACTCTTCGCGGGCAGCATCGCCCGGTAGCCGTCAAGGTTCCAGTTCTCCGTGACCCGCGCCATGTCCTGCGCGGTCAGCTCGGCGCCGATGGCGGACAGGTCATCGGCCTGGCCGGTTTCCCTGTCTGCGTCGCGCAGCGGCAGCATCGCGCAGCGCCAGAAGTCCAGGACAGGCCGTCCGCACTGATCCGTGACGCTCATCTGGAGCGCCGCAAGTCCGGTCGCCGGGCGTCCGGGTCGCCGGGAGTTCTGCCGCAGGCCGGCCACTTCGGTGACGGTGCGCAGGGTGTCCCCGATGCACGGTGCCCGCCGGAACACGACGCCGCGGTAGAACAGGTTCGCCACCACCGTGTGCGTCGCGATCGTTGACTGGCCGATGGCGACGTCCCAGACGAGATTGGGAGCCGCGAGCACGTGACCGTCGCCGAGCACCCTGCGGGACAGCTCACCGTCAAGTACCAGCGGCAGCCGGCCCCCGACGATCGCCCGGTGGGCCGCTGCCAGCCCTTCGGTGAGCGTCAGGCCCGGGCTCTCGGCGAAGCGCTGGCCCACGTGGAGGTCTTCGAAGTAGGGACCGTCGACCAGTGTTTCCGTCGGACTCACCGCGCCTCCTAGCCATCGATTGAAATGTACGGCCAAATTTTCCACTGGTACCGCCAGGGTAGCGGCATACGTATTGACATGGGAAGACGTCTGAGGACAATATGGCCGTACATATAAGGAGCCGTGATCAGATGACTGTCCGCTCGCACGGGCTGCCGACGACAGGGAAACCGCTGACGGGCCTGCGGGTCATCGAACTCGCGACGTTCGTCGCGGGACCGCTGGGGGGAATGACCCTCGCGCAGCTCGGCGCGGAGGTCATCAGGGTCGACCCGCCGGGCGGGTCTGCCGACTACTCTCGCTGGCCGGTGGCCGCCTCGGGCACCAGTCTCTACTGGACCGGGCTGAACAAGGGCAAGCGCTCCCTCGTCACCGACTTCCGTTCCGCCGAGGGCAGGGACCTGATCACGCGGCTGATCGCGGCGTCAGGACCGGGCGGCGGGATCGTGCTGACCAACGCCGACCGGCCCTGGCTGAGTTACGAGGCGCTGTCGCAGGCCAGGCCGGACCTGATCCACGTGCGGATCGACGGCCTCCATGACGGCCGGCCCGCCGTGGACTACACGGTGAACGCCAGCACGGGATTCCCCCTGGTGACCGGGCCGGAGGAGCATGCAGGCCCGGTCAACCACGTGCTGCCCGCCTGGGACGTCGCATGCGGGCTCTACGCGGCGATCGCCATCCTGGGCGCGGAGCGGCAGCGCCGGCTGACCGGGACGGGGCAGCGGATCAGCGTGGCGCTCGACGACGTCGCGCTAGCGACCGCCGGGAACCTGGGTTTCCTGGCCGAGGCGGAAGTCAACGGCGCCAGCCGGCCGAAGGTCGGCAACCACCTGTACGGTTCCTTCGCACGTGACTTCGCCACCCGCGACGGCCAACGGGTCATGGTGGTAGCCCTGACTGCGCGGCACTGGACGGACCTGGTGGCCGCCACCGGAATGCGCGGACCGGTATCCGCGCTTGAACAGGCGCTCGGCGTCGACTTCTCCGCCGAGCAGGACCGGTTCGCCTACCGTGATTCGCTGGCAGGCCTGCTGCAGCGCTGGTTCGGCGACCGCGACCTGGATCAGGTCCGCGAGGCCCTCGCGCCTGCCTCCACCTTGTGGTCGGTCTACCGGAGCTTCCGCGACCTGGCGGAAAGCGATGACGTGCGCGCCAATCCCCTGATGGGCATCATCGACCAGCCGGGCATCGGTCCCTACCACGCGCCCGCCTCCCCCATCAACGCCGGGATGAGGGCCCCGGTCCGCGCGCCGCTGCTCGGCGAAGACACGGCCGAGATCCTGCGGGCCGATCTCGGCCTCAGCGACGACACGATCAAGGAACTACTAGAGCGCGGGGTGGTCGCTACCGCCTCGCCGTCACGGCGATAGCGAGGTCGGAACGTGGGCCGGTTGGCACAGACAGAGGGACTCAGCGAGGTCCAGCGGCAGATCATCGATGCCGTCCGTGAGTTCGTGGACCGGGAGATCATCCCGAACGCCCAGCAGCTTGAGCACGACGACGTGTACCCGCAGAAGATCGTCGACAGCATGTGCGAGATGGGACTGTTCGGCCTGACCATCCCCGAGGAATACGGCGGCCTCGGCGAGTCGCTGCTGACGTACGCGCTGGCCGTGGAGGAGATATCCCGCGGCTGGATGAGCATCTCCGGCATCATCAATACGCACTTCATCGTCGCCTACATGCTGCTTCAGCACGGCACGGAAGAGCAGAAGCGGCGGTACCTGCCGCGCATGGCGGCGGGCGAACTGCGCGGCGCCTTCTCCATGTCGGAACCCGACTGCGGCTCTGACGTGTCCGCGATCAAGACCAGGGCGGTCCGCGCCAGTGCTGGTGACCGGGACGGCTACGTCATCGACGGGCAGAAGATGTGGCTGACCAACGGCGGTACCGCCACGCTGGTCGCCGTGCTCGTCAAGACCGACGAGGGCGCGGAGTCCGTGTACCGGAACATGACCACGTTCCTGGTGGAGAAGAAGCAGGGTTACGGCGCGGTGGAACCCGGCCTGACCATCCCGGGCAAGATCGAGAAGATGGGCTACAAGGGAGTCGACACGACCGAGCTCATCTTCACCGGCTACCGCACGTCAGCGGAGCAGATCCTGGGCGGGACACCGGGCCGCGGCTTCTACCAGATGATGGACGGGGTCGAGGTCGGCCGGGTCAACGTGGCCGCCCGCGGCTGCGGCGTCGCGCTGCGCGCCTTCGAGCTCGGCGTACGCTACGCGCAGCAGCGCGCGAGCTTCGGCAAGCCGATCGCCCAGCACCAGGCGGTGCAGTTCCGCCTGGCGGAGATGGCCACCAAGGTCGAAGCGGCGCACCAGATGATGATCATGGCGGCACGGAAGAAGGACTCCGGCCAGCGCAACGACCTGGAAGCCGGCATGGCCAAATACCTCGCCGCGGAGTACTGCCGTGAGGTGGTGGAGGACTCATTCCGCATCCACGGCGGCTACGGGTTCTCCAAGGAGTACGAGATCGAGCGCCTCTACCGGGAGGCTCCCATGCTGCTGATCGGCGAGGGCACCTCCGACATCCAGAAGATGATCATCGGACGGCGCATCCTGGAGGACTACCGGGTCCAGTAACGCAACCTCACGTCATATATTTTGTTTCAGATAAGGTACATGGATGTGATGCCATTATCGTGACTCGCTGTTAATAGCCCTGGAGATTGGGATCGTGCGCCACGCCGCAGCTTTGCCAGACCCCTTCGCGGACGCCGACGCCGCCCCTCGCGGGCTGTTCCGCCCGACGAGCACCCAGCAGGTCACCGACTACATCCGCCGGCAGATCTTCGAAGGCAATCTCACCGTCGGCGAGCGGGTACCCCAGGACGAGATCGCCGCTCAGCTGGGCGTCAGCCGCGTCCCCGTACGCGAGGCGGTCATCGCACTCGACCGCGAGGGCTGGATAATGATGCAGCCGCACCGCGGGGCGTACGTGGTCGGCCTGGACGAGAATTCCACGCGCGACCACTACGAATTGCTTGGGCGCGTGTACGGCTTCGGCGCGCGCCGGGCCGCGGAGCGCTCGACGCCTGAGCAGATCAACGCGCTCGCGGCGGTGCACCGCCAGCTGCAGGCGGCTGCCGGCCCCCAGGAGTTCAGCAAGCTCAACCGGGACTTCCTGCGCCGGATCGTGAGTATGGCGGCATCCCGGCGGGTCAGCGCGACCGTACGGCTGATGGCGGTCAGCATCATTCCCGGCGACTTCTTCGTGGAAGTCCCTGCCGCCATCAAGACCCACAAGCGCCACCTGCGAGAGATCATGAAGGCCATGAAGGCGGGTGACGGCGAGGCCGTCGAGCGCGAGACCATCGCGACGCTGCGGCAGGAAGCAGACCTCGTGGTCACCCTGCTGACCGAGCGCGGCATCATCGGCCGGGGAGCAAGCCCCGCCTGACCGCGACTGCGCCCGCGCCCTAAGCTACAGCCGTGCCCACGGTTCCCGCGTTCGACCACATCTTCGTCATCGTCATGGAAAACCATTCGGCGAGCCAGATCATCGGCAGCGCTGACGCTCCGTTCATCAACGAACTCGCCGCCAGCTATGGCCTGGCCGCGAACTATACGGCGGTCTCGCACCCGAGCCTGCCCAACTACCTGGCGCTCACCGGCGGGGCCACGTTCGGCCTGAGCACGGACTGCACCGGCTGCTTCCAGAACGCGCCGAACATCGCCGTCGACCGCGTGGGCGCGTCGGGCCGCCCCTGGCGGGCCTACATGGAGTCGATGCCGTCGCCCGCCTTCGTCGGCGATGCCTACCCCTACATGCAAAAGCACGACCCGTTCGTCTACTACGACAACATCAGGACCGACCCCGTGCAGTTCGCCAACGTTGTGCCCTACACCCAGCTCGCCAAGGACCTGTCCGCTCTCGACAGCACGCCGTCCTACGGCTGGATCACCCCGAACATGATCGACGACATGCACGACGGCACCGTCGCCCAGGGCGACAACTGGCTGTCGGCCGCGGTGCCCGCGCTGCTGTCCTCCGCCGCGTTCACCCAGCGGCGGTCACTCCTGCTGATCACCTGGGACGAGAACGACGACTCGCCGGGCAACGAGGTCGCCACCCTGGTCATCGCCCAGGGAGTCCCCGCCGGCTTCAAGTCGCAGGTCCCGTACAACCACTACAGCCTGCTGCGCACGATCGAGACGGCCTGGGGGCTGGCCCCGCTTACCGCCAACGACGCCGCCGCGACCGCGATGATCGACTTCTTCCCCGGTCATTGACGCGCTCCGCGCCCTGAAGGGCACGGATTCAGCCGGCGCCGCTTTACGCGGCGCTTCTGCGGCTTCCCGCTTCACGGGCCGGTGCCACCGCTAGCGGTGGTCTTACCTGGCCTCCACGGGCGTTTTGAGCCTCCCTGCGTCCCAGGGCGGCTATGTTCCTCGCTGCGTTCACGTCCCGGTCATGGACCGTCCCGCATTCCTTGCACTGCCATTCGCGGACGCTCAGCGGCTTGGGGCCGTCCTTCGCCCCGCACGCGCTGCACACTTGCGACGTGGGCTCGAACCGTCCGGTCTTCCGGAACTCCCGGCCGTAAAGCTTCGCCTTGTACTCCAGCATGTTCACGAACGCGGACCAGCCCGCGTCGTGGACCGACTTCGCCAGCCGCGTCCGCGCCAGGTCCCGCACCGGCAAGTCCTCTACCGTCACCGCTTGGTTTTCGCGGATGACATGCGTGGAGAGCTTGTGGTGGAAGTCGCGGCGCGCGTCCGCGACGTGAGCGTGCGCCCGCGCGACCCTGACGCGGGCCTTCTCGCGGTTCCTGCTGCCCTTCTGCTTGCGGGACAGGTCCCGCTGCGCCTTCCTGAGCTTCTTCTGCGCCCTGCGGAAAAACTTCGGGGCGCTGACCTTGGTGCCGTCGTCCATGACGGCGAAGTGGCTCAGGCCGAGGTCGATCCCGCACTCGCGGCCGGTCTCCGGGAGCGGCTCCTGCGTGACCTCGACGACGAACGAGACGAAGTAACGGCCGGCCTCGTCGCGGGTCAGCGTGACCGAGGCCGGCGCGGCCGGGAGGTCACGGGTCCACCGCACCTTGACGTCGCCGATCTTCGGCAGCCGCAGCCGCCCGTTGCCGAGGATCCTGAACCGGCTGTTGGCGGTGAACCGCAGCGACTGCCGCGGGTCCTTCCGTGACTTGAACCGGGGCGCTTCCACCTTCGGCCCCTTCCGCTTCCCGCTGAGCGAGTCGAAGAAGGCCCGGTACGCCTTGCTGAGGTCGGCTAGGGACTGCTGCAAGACGACCGAGGAGACCTCGTTCAGCCACGCGCGTTCCGGGGTGGCCTTCGACGCGGTGAGCCGGGCGGACATCTCCGCGTCCGTGGGGTACTTCTCCCCGGCATCGCGGGCGGCCCTGCGGTGCGCCAGCGCGTCGTTCCAGACCACGCGGACGCAGCCGAGCGCGCGGCCGGCCGCGGAGCGCTCGGCGGGCGTCAGGTACGCGCGGTAGTTGTAACGGAGCTGCACGTCCTCAGTGCAGTTGGTCTCATGGCTGAGTACGACGACATCCGCACTGGCAGACACTGTATTTTTATCCTTCATGCGCATTTGGTCTTCGTGACGAAATACCGGCACCAGGTCTTCGGGAACGAGCACCTTGTGCGGCTCGAAGAGGTCATGCGGGACGTGTGCGCGGACTTCGAAGTGAAGCTTGAGGAGTTCAACGGCGAGTCGAATCACGTCCACCTGCTCGTGAACTTCCCGCCCAAGGTCGCGCTGTCGAAGCTGGTCAACTCCCTTAAGGGCGTGTCCTCGCGGCGTATGCGGCAGGAGTTCCCCGGCTTGCGCCGGCACTACTACCGGGCGAACCGGCTGTGGTCAGCGTCGTACTTCGCCGGGTCGGTCGGGGGTGCTCCCATCTCGGTGCTGCGCCAGTACATCGAGCAGCAGTACCGGCCTGCTTAGAGCACGCTCGGGCCTGGCGGCCATCCCCCGTCCGCTTCCACCACCGGCCTGAAGGCCAGCGCACTAGCCGGACAACCCGGTAGCAAACGAAGTAGCGGGAACCGCTCGTCACCCGTCCGCGTCATAGGGGAAGGTAACGCCAGACGGAGGACAGCTAATGAAACCCATTCTCAAATCTGTGCCGGTGTCCGTTGCCGTGGCGCGCTCGCGGCGCTGGCAGCGGCCGGATGCGGGACCGTCACTGGCGGCACGCCGAATTCGGCGCCGGCCGCGCAAGCCGGATTTGCCGGGTACAAATGGACGGTTACCGCCATTGATCAGGCCGGGAAGGAAACGACTGTCCCGGATCGATACGGGGTGGGCCTGCAGTTCACGCCGAACGGGGGATTCGGCGCCAGCGACTCTGTCAACTACCACAGCGGGACCTACCGCCAGGCCGGCGACGGCTTCGCGACCAGCAGCCTCTACACGACCGCGATGGGCTACTCCGGTAAGGACCCGGTCGTGCTGCTGGCGGTGAGCGCAATCTCGGCCTTCGACAACGGTGTTCACGCGGCTGCCGCGCTGAACGGAGACCAGCTCACGGTCACGGTCGGCGGCTACACCCTTATTGCTCGCCGTGACGGCAGGCAGGCCAACCCCCCGACAGTGATCCCAACCGGGGCGTCGTCCTCCGTTGCCGGGTAAACCGGTCGGGGCACCAGATGATCAGGGCGCGTGCTGGGCTGCGTCGAACCGCTGTAGGCGAGGCCGCCGGTCACGGCGCCACCGACGCCGGGTCGATGCCCAGCTCCCCGAGCACCGCCTCGGTGTGCTCGCCGAGTCCGGGAACCGCCCCCATCGGCGGCTCCGGCCCGGCGAAAGTCAGAGGCGGCTCTGGTAGCAGCACGGACCCGTTCGGTATGTCCACCTCGCGCCACCGGTTGCGCGCGGCAAGATGCGGGTGGGTGAGCACCTCGGTCGGGGTCCGGTAGACGGCGTTGCCGATGCCCGCCGCGTCCGCGGCGTCCTGCACCTCACCGAGGGTGCGGGACGCGCACCACTGCGCAAGGATCGCGTCGAGTTCGCCACGACGGCTCACCCGCTCGTCATTGCGGGCGTAGCTGGGATCGGCGGCGAGATCCTCGCGGCCAAGCATCAGTGTGGCGAGCCGTCGCCACTCGGCGTCATTCGTGGTGCCGAGGACCGCTACCCGGCCGTCGGCGGTGGGGTACGCGCCGTACGGCGCCACGGCGGGCGATCCGACGCCCACAGGCTGCTGGTCGGTGCCCGCGTAGCGGGTCCAGGTCAGCGGGTAGCCCATCATTTCGATGGCGGCGTCAAACATGCTGATCTCGATGTGCCTGCCGCGGCCGGTGGCCGCGCGCTCGGTCAGCGCGCCGAGCACGGCGATGGCCGCGTACAGGCCCGAGGTCATGTCGGCGTACGGCGGGCCCGGCTTGGCCGGCTCGCCCGGCCGGCCGGTAACCGCGCAGGCCCCCGCCTCGGCCTGGATGAGCAGGTCGTAAGCGCGCTTGCCGGACAGCGGGCCGCCACTGCCGTAGCCGGAGATCTCGACGCTGACCAGCCGGGAGTGCTGGGTGGCCAGGTCATCGGGGCCGATCCCGAGACGGCCGGTCGCACCAGGCCCGAGGTTCGACACCAGGACGTCGGCACGGTCGAGCAGCGCGTGCAGTGCCTGCCTGGCGGGCGGAACGGCGAGATCGAGAGCGACCGACTCCTTGCCCCTGTTCAGCCAGACGAAGTGCGCGGCCATGCCGTTCGCGACGTCGTCGTAGCGCCGGGCGAAGTCTCCGCCTGCTGCTGGGTTCTCGACCTTGATCACCCGGGCGCCCAGGTCGGCCAGGGTGCGGGTGGCCAGCGGGGCGGCTACGGCCTGCTCGATCGCGATGACGAGCACCCCGTCAAGCGGTCCTCGGGTCATACCCATCACATTCCCCGCTAGAAGGTCAACGTGCGTACAACGGCCGCGGCGTGGACGGCAACGGCCCCGCGGGAATGTGCCCGCGAGGCCGTTGCCGTCATCGCGCCGGGTTCGGCGAGCTACCTCACGGGCAAGCGCTGGCGAGCGCGCCGAGGCCGCCGGTGATGGTGGTCGTCGCATCCGCGGTGCTCTGCGTCGTCGCCTTCTGCACGTCCGCGATCCAGGCGCTCAGCACGCTCTTGCCCTTGGCCGAGGTGAGCTTGGCCTTGTCCGCCGCGAGCTGAGACAGGTAGGTCGTCATGTCGGCTGAGGCCTTCGCCTTGGACTCGGCCTGCATCGTCGTCAGGGTGGTGATCGCCGACGAGCTGACCTGCTTGATGATGGTGCAGTCCGCTGCGGGGATCGCGTCCGCGGCCGGGGCCGAGCTCGCGGCGGACGCGGCGGCCGACGCGCTTGCCGCGGACGCGGCTGCCGACGCACTCGTCGTGGACGCGGCGGGGGCGCTTGACGAGTTTGAGCTGCTGCAGGCGGCAAGCGCCGCACAGATCCCGCCGGCGACGAACAGTGTCAGCGCGGGCTTGGTCACTTTGAACATTTCAGTCTCCTCTTCGGCCATTGCCGGGCCTCCCCGAGGTCGTCGCGGGGACACATCGGCGTGCCGACAGCGTGGGTTCACGATCTGCTGGATGGGGTCGTCTGGTAACGGCTTAGGAGAACGACGTTCGGCACACCCTAAACCAGCAGAAAACCGTCTTCAATAGGACAGCGACCGCCGCAACGGCCCGGGGACGCCCAGACAGGCGCCGGTCAGGGCGCCTTTGCAGGTCAGTGCTGGTCTCGAGCATCGAGCAGTCAGCCGCTACCTTCCGCGGTCCAGCAGGCAAGCACCGCGCGCAGTGCGGTCATCAGGCTGAGCGGTTCGTCCAGCAGGACGTGGTGTCCGCCAGGCACCTCAACGACAGGAACTCCCTGGCCCAGCCGGGCGCGCAGGCGGCTGGACATTTCCCTGGTCATGATCCCTTGCTGTGCGCGCAGGACCGCGGCACGGCACTTGCCCCGCTCCGCACCGGACGACGAGACCGGACGCGGTGTCATCCTCGTGAACAGGCCCTGATCGAACTTCCACCGCCACTCACCGTTGTCCTGACGGACCACCGAGCACGCGGCGACGTGCTCGCGGGCGTACGGCAGCACCGGATGCTCGGGGATCAGGCGGAACCGGTCCAGGATCGCCTCACGGCTGGCATAGGTACGCTGCGCCCCCATGCCCCGTGCGGATGCCGATACCTCTGGCGGGGGCGGTCCCTCGAACATGGGCGAGTCGATGACCACTATTCCGGCCAGGGCATCGCCGTAGCGGCCGGCCGCGTGCAGCGCGATGTGGCCGCCGAGGCTGTGGCCGATGACGAACGGCGGCCCCGAGATTCCGGCGGAAGACGCGACCGCCATCACCTCCGCGGCCCACTGGTCGAAGCTGTACCGGTCCCGCCAGTCGCTGTCCCCGTGGCCCGATATGCTCAGGGCCGCCACGCGCAAGCCGTCGGCCTCCAGGAACGGGGCGATGTGGTCCCACCAGCGGGCATGGGCAGCAGTACCGTGCACCAGGACCGCGCCGGGCATTCCCCGGTCCCCCCATGCCCGGTAGGAGATCCGTGCGCCATCCACGGCGACGGACTCATCGGAGGCCGGCGCCGCCAGGGCCGAGGTGAACCAGGCCTCCTGCTGCGCAGTCACCGCAGCTCCCTTGCGGGCACAGGCATCACCAGTTCCATGAAATACCAAAGACAACGCGGCGGCGCGTGCGCAGTCGGCCGAATCCGTTCGGGATTGTTATATTTAATTTAGTACACGATACGCGGTTGCGGATGGCAGCCGCAAACCTCAGGGTCAGGCTCGGCAGTCGCCATTCCTGCGATCGGGCGCCGCTGCGCTTAGCGGGCTAGTGCGCGGGCGACTTGGGCGATGCCCTGTCCCCAGGCGGCGATCTGGCCCGCTGGAAGGTAGGAGGCGCCGGAGGATGCGTGGTCCGCCATGGGGGCGGCGATGAACCGTTCCCGTCCGGCCGGGTCGATGAAGTACACAGCGGAGGTATGCACGATGTCGGCGTCCGGGCTGGGCGCCTGGACCGCGATTTCGTAGCCGTCCCACACCTTGCGCAGGTCCGGGACCGGCCCGGTGAGGAAATGCCAGCCGGGGATCGTGATCAGCCGCTGCTCGCGGGAGTAGGCCAGCATGTCCGCGACCGCGGCGTGGTACTGGTTCACGTTGACCGCGGCGAACACGACCTTGGCGGCCAGAGCGCCGAGATCGCGGTAGGCATCGACGTTCTCTTGCGACACGATCGGGCAGATGTCGGTGCAGTGCGGGTCCATGAACTCCAGGACTACCACCTTGCCGCGCAGCGCTGACAGGGACAGGGCGCGTCCGTCCTGATCGGTAAGCGTGAAACCCGGGGCGACGCGTACTGGCACCGGCGACAGGCCCATCAGGTTGATCTGCGCATCGCTCACGCTGGCCGGGATGCCCGACGGGCGCGCCAGCTGAGGGCCGCCGGGGTGCGTGACGGCGACGACCGCCAGGACTGCCGCCCCGGCCAGGATGATGGCGGCCAGGCTCGCCCAGAATGTCAGCCAGCCGCGCCGCGAGGCACCCGCCGATCCGGGAGCTGGCCGGGCCGGCGCGGCCGTTCCCACGGTGTCCGCCTCACGCATACCCGGCAGCATAGGCCGCTCCCGGCCGGGAGGCTGCCGGAGCCGGATGACATGTTTGTCATCTTCTGGGCCGCCGCAGCCGGCGTCGGTCTCCCAGGCGGTGCTTGCCCTGCTGCGGGCAGCGGCGCTGCAGGTGCCGGTCCTGATCGTCGTGGACGACCGCGGTGCTGGCGGCATCAACGTGCAACACGCAACCGTTCCGCTAACTCGGCTTTTCTTCCCTGCCTACGTACGACGGCACGCTCTGGATCAGCCTGCATGTGGGAAAAGGTCGAGAACCCGTCTCCGCTGTGGTCGATGGCGAGCTGAGCTGGGTCGCCCCGGCAGGCAGGCAGCTATTTCATGGCATCCACACGCCTGGCGGCTGGTAACCCCGATGGTGGCGGTGCAGACATCGGCGCAGTCCAGGCACAGCCGGATGCACGCGACCATGTCGGTCACGTTGTGCTCACTCAAATCGGCGTCGATGTCGGCGATGCAGGCCTGGGCACAGTCGCTGAGCGCGTCGATGGCGGCGGCCCGCACGCCGACGTCGACGATGCCGGTGCCCGTGTAGGTGTCCAGCAGCTGGCGGGCGTAGCTCATGGGCCCTCCTTCAAGGCAAAGCAGCAACAGTAAATCGGTACCCCGTATGAGACAAGGGCTACCCGGCGGGCTGGATAGACGCCGCCTGCGCGCTGACCCTGTCGGACGCCGTGATTGAGGCGATCAGCGGGATATAAACCCTCGGGCTGCGCGCCTAAACCGCCTGAACTACGTACCAGATCTGAATTTCCTCTATTATCCGGACATCTGATGTTCGACGCCGGTACGTTAGCGAATTGCACGACGACCATGCGGCGCATCATAAGGAGCTGGCGAAGCAACTGTGCGGATCTGATTTACGAATGGCTGGGCGCCGGCTGCGCTCAGGTAAAGGTCTCAGTCACGGTATCGACCAGCATGCCGGCGGAGTTGTAGGCGCGGAGGGTGAACGGCGCGCTATCAATGCCGAATCCGGTGCCGACTGCGTGCCAGCCGTTTCCCAGGGGCTGCAGCTGTGCGTCGCCGGCCTCGTGGAGGCGGCAGATCTGCTAACACCGGATAGCCCCTTACTGGCATCCCGTCGTGCACCAGAGGATGACAAGTGACCACGACCCTCGTTTTCGCCGGACCCAGCGCGACCGCTCAAGCTGTCATAACGCTCTAACCTGGTTCTGTAGTCGGAGCCTTCCAGGCTGGGGAAGTCTTCAATTTCGCCGCTGAATCCACCATCGCCACAGAAACTCGCGCCTACGAAGTCAGGCAACGCTCCGTTGAAAAGAGACTGGTCGGCTGGACTGGCTGATCTACCGCGGCGGCCCGTCCGTTACCGCGGGACAGGGCCGCGGCCGCAGGAGAGCAGGCGGATGGTACCCGTTTGCGGTAGCTTGGCTGGCGAGGAGGAGCCGGGGAGGCGGATCTCACGGTGGCGGGGACAGCGGAGAACCGGGGTAGGAACGTCACTGCTGCGCTCGGCGCCTTGCTGGCTGCTTGTCTCGTGCTTGCGGGCTGCTCCCCGAGTGCGCAGAGGCTCACAGTGCGCCCGGCCCAGGGCAGCAGTGCTGCGGTAGCGCCGTCCCCCTCGGCTAGTGCCGCTGCCACGAACAGCCTGAAGGCGACCCAGACCGCTCCGCCTGGCACGCCGGGCACGTTCCGGGTGCGCCGGCTCCAGCTCACGTTCACCGAGCCGGCGCACCCGGGGCCGTCTGGGGAGTCGCTCGGCCCGCGGACGCTGATCATCCAGCTGTGGTACCCGGCCGGGTCAGCTCGGGGCCGCTGGCCGCTTCCGTTGATCCTGTTCGCGCCGGGATTCCAGCAGTGCGCTAACCCGTACGGCGATCTGCTGAGCGCATGGGCCAGCGCCGGCTATGTGGTCGCGGGGGTGAACTTCCCGCACAGCGACTGCAAGGTGGCCACCGCTACAGAGGACGACATGATCAATCAGCCGGGAGACATGTCTTATGCGCTGACGCGGCTGCTCGCCCTGAGCCAGCGGGCAGGTGATGCCGTCAGCGGGCTGATCGACCGGCGGGAGGTCGCGGCGGCCGGCCAGTCGGACGGCGGCGACACGGTGGCCGCCTTGGCCGCCAACACCTGCTGCGAAGATCGTCGGCTGACCGCGGTGGCGGTGCTGTCCGGCGCGGAGTGGGCGCCCATGCCCGGCCGGTACTTTGCGGGGACCGTGCCGCCGATGCTGTTCGTCCAGGGCAGCGCCGACACCGTCAACCCGCCGTGGACAAGCGTGCAGCTCTACGAAGGCGACAGCGGCGCCGCCCGGTACTACCTCGACCTGTTCGGGGCGGACCACACCGGCCCGTACTGGGGGACGAACAAGACCGAGCAGATCGTGGTTCGGGTCACCGTCGCGTTCTTCGACCGCTACGTGCTCGGCCGGAAGACCGCGCTCGCGGTGATGACCCGGGACGGGAACGTGACAGGTAGTGCCGCCATGGTCTCCGCCGGCGCCCCGGTGCCCAGCGGGTAACCGCAAGGGAAGCGCGCCTTACCGCTCGCGGGGCAGTCAGTCGATCCGCCACAGGTAGGCGTGGTTGTTGGTGTCGCCGGTGACCAGTGAGCCGCCATCCGGGCTGAATGCCACCGCTCCGACGCCTTGGCTTCCTGTGCCGGGGTCAGTGAGCGTCCCGGCCGGCTGCCCGGATGCGCCGTGCACCAGGTAGGTGCTGCCGTCGTTGTCGGCGATCGCGAGCAGGCCGCTCCGGCTCCAGGCCAGGCCCCACACGGTCTGGGGCTCGGAAATCACTGTCTTGAGCGCCTTGCTGGCGATGTTCCACAGGTACACCTGGCCGTCCTGGTAGCCGGTGGCCAGCGTTGACCCGTCGGGGCTGAACGCGACCGCGGTGACCGGCTGATCGGTACCCTTCCCGCCTGGCCCGGCCAGCACGAGCGGAGTCGCGGCGCCCGTGCTGAGGTTCCACAGGCAGGCAATGTTGCGGTAGTCGCCGGCGGCCAGGGTGCGGTCGTCGGGGCTGAAGGCCAAGGACCAGACGGCGACGCCAAGCGGATCGGCCAGGGTGCGAGACAGCGTGGCTGTCCGCCCGTCGCCGCCGACATGCCATAGGTAGACGTAGCCGCTGCCAGCAGACGCGAGCGTTGATCCGCTCGGGCTGAACTCGACCCAGTCGATCTCCGCACCGTCCGGATCGGTCGCCGTGTCCACCAGCTGCCCGGTCGCGGCGGACCACAGGTAGATGCTGCCGTTGCTCGCGCCGGCCGCGACGAGCGCGCCGTTCGCGCTGAATGTCACCGAGTAGATCTTCGTCCCGGCGCCGGGACGCAGCGGCGTGATCAGCTGCCCGGTCCGCGGGGACCACAGGAACGCTTCCCCGTTCTTGCCGCCAGTCACCATCATGTCGCCGACGGGGCTGAAAGCCACGGAGTTGACCTGCCCCGGGCCGCCTGCGGCGTCGCTCACGGTGTGCACGATCGACGCGGTTACCTGGCCGCCGGGCGCACCGGTCGGCGAGAGATCTGCGGGGCTGGACGGGCTGACCGAGGGGGAGGTGAGGTGGCTCTGGCTCGCGGTGGCGCTCGGCCGGGGGCTCGCGGCCGACGACCCGCCGGGGGACGCGGTCGATGTTCCGGCGGCTTGCGCCGTGCCGGAGCCGGCGGTCCCGCTCGGGCTGCCGGATGCCGTTGGGCGCTGGCCGCCGCTGGCGAGAATGGCGGCAGTCACGCCGCCGCCCGCCGCGAGGATGGCCGCGGCGACGACGACTGCGATGACCAGGCCGCCGGTCGGCGCGGAGGCAAGGCGGTGCCGCCGCCCCCCGGCGGCCCCGCCTTCCACGGCACGGTGCGGGGGCACGCTCGCGGCGGCGGAGTCCCTGGCGGCGGAGATGTAGGGCGCGGCCGGCGGGAGCGTGGTGATTGTCCCCGCGCTGCCGTCGGCCGCTCCCCGGGGGTGGTCAGAGCGCCGAGTCGCCTCCGGCGAGCCGAGCCCGAGCGCCGCGCTCAGCGCGGCAGCGAACTCCCCGCAACTCGGATAACGGTCAGCGGGCGCCTTGGCCAGCGCGCGCTGCAGCACTTGGTCGACCGCGGCGGGAATCCCGGGCACACGGCCGGCCAGCGGTGCCGGCGGTTCGCTCAGCTGCGCGTGCAGTACCGCCAGGTCGCTATCTCGGTGGAACGGCGGCGAGCCGGCCAGGATCATGCTCGCCGAGCAGGCCAGTGCGTACTGGTCGGCTCGACCGTCGACCGGGTGCCCCTGGATCTGCTCGGGCGCGGAGTACTCGAGCGTGCCAAGGAAGCTGCCCGTCTGGGTCAGGCCCGAGGTCGTCGAGGCGCTCTTCGCGATACCGAAGTCCGACAGGTAAATGTGATCCGGATGGCCGGGCCGCACGTCCACGAGCATGTTGGTTGGCTTGACGTCGCGGTGCACGAGGCCGGCCTCGTGCGCCGCGTCCAGCGCGGCCGCCATCGAGGATATGATCGCCGCCGCCCGCCCGGCGGGCAGCGCCCCCTCCCGGCGTACCAGCGAGCCGACGTTGCCTCCCGGCACGAACCGCATCGCGATATACAGCGCACCGTCCGCCTCGCCGGCGGCGAAGACCGGGATAATGTGCGGATGATCAACTTGCGCCGCCAGCTGGGATTCCCGGATAAACCGTTGCCTGAAGTCCTCGTCCAAGGCCAGTTCCGGCGCCAGAATCTTCACCGCGACCTGCCGGTTTAGAGACTCATCGAATGCGCGGAAGACAATCGCCATTCCGCCCCGGCCGATTACCTCGTCCAGCCGATAGCCGACGAGCTTCGAACCAGGCGGATAGCCAGCGTCGTTCCCGAAGTCAGTCATGTCCGCCCCGCCCCAGCTACGAACCCCGTTTCCCGCGTGAGCCCACCCTACGGGAATTCGTGCCTCGGGAGTAGCCGTCCGCGTGCCGGAGAATTACGCAGGTGATTATGCATCTTTCGACGCTTCGCTGGCTTTCCGGTCGACTTTCCTAGCTCCTCCCCGGGTAACACCGAGGTGTCATGCGGGACCAACGGCATCTGGTTACCTACGACTCCTAGTTCTGGCCTGGGCCGGTCTCCCTCAGCGTGGGGCCCCGCCTCGACGAACCATCGTGCAACTGAATCGCGAGGGGCCTGCAGGTAGTGGACGCGGGTGTCGTGGCAAGCGGGCCGTCGCCTGACCCCTACCGCGGATAAAGCAACGGGAGGCGGTCTGTCAACGGTCATTGGGAAATCCGGTTGGGCGGCCTGGCGGTCTCCAGGCTGGTGGCCACCAGATTTCCCGGCTGGCGGCCACCAGTTCTCTGCCGGCGGGGCGGGGTTAGGTCGTCAGCGGTATCACCGGTTGCCGGCGGGTGCCTCGGCGAGGCGGTGCGAGTCGCCTTTGGTCAGGACGAGGTGGGCGTGGTGCAGCAGCCGGTCCACCGTCGCGGTGGCGAGGGTCTTGGGCATGTGCCCCCGACGGCACCGACCTGCTGCCGACCGGACCTAGCTGATCCGGGCTCTAGGCGACCTCCGATGTGCTGGCCCCAACGGCATGTAATGATTCTAGAGCTGCTCAGCGGCACTTTTTCGATGGTTTGTCTGGGCAATCACGATGCGCGCCTGGGGAGGCTTCTGGCTTTCAGCGGCTAGAAGTCGCCGCCGCCGAAGTTGTCGCCCCCACCGAAGTCTCCGCCACCGGAGTCGCTTCCGCCGAAGTCTCCGCCGCCGTAGTCGTCGCCGCCAGTCCCGGAATCGCCGTAGTAGTTGTATACGTCCCCCGGCGAGTCCCCGTAGCCGAACAGGCCGGGACCGCCGAGGGCCTGGCCGAGCAGGAAGCCAGTAAACATGCCACCGCCAAGACCGAAGCCGCCCCAGTACGACGGGGCGAAGCCGGCGTTGACGTACTGGATCTGGTTACCGGACCTGTCCCGGACCAGGCGCATCGCCGGCTGGTCGCCCCGCTCGACGACCCGCTGGCAGTCGACGCACGCCGCGACCGTCCGGCTCGGGCCGCCATCCGGGGGTGCCCAGGACAAGTCAGCCACCGACATGCCATGGCGCGGATCGAAGAAGCACATCGGGCGGCGACCAGGCTTTGGCTGACCGTGCGCGACAGCCTCGGCGCAGGCCAGCCGATACTGGCCCTCGGCGACCGCCCGGCTGACGGCGGCCATGTCCGCTGGCTTGCGGGCAGCGTCCAGCGCATGCGTTCCGCGCTCGTACGCGTCCAGCGCGGCAGCCTGCTCGGCCGCCGCCTCCGAATCGCCCGCGATGGTGACGTCGTTGTCGTGGTCGGTGATCCTGGCGTTGAGCGCGATCAAGTCGTCCTGGGCCGCGAGCTTGGCCTCCTTGAGCTGCTGCTCCTGCTCCTGCCGCTTCCGCTTGCTGCGCGGCCGCAGCAGGAAGAAGTAGCCCCCCGCACCGAGCAGGACGAGGACGCCCAAGACGATCAGACCAACCGGTGGCCCGCTAGCGGACGGTTGACTGGCCGGGGCGCCGTCCGAGCCGGGCCCCGTACCCGGCGTTGCCGCGGACTGCTGGACCTCCTGCACGAATTCCATCAATGCCGCGGGGATGTCCCCATCCGCCCGGTGCTTGCTCACCACGTTCGTAGCCACGCTCGCGGCGACGCCATCCGCCACAACACCCCGGTTATATGCGCCGAAGTGCTTGAGCCGACTGTCCAGAAAACCGACGACGAACTGACCGTGCTTGGCGCCCAGCGTGCTGATCAGCTGACGCATCGCCCGGTCGTATCCCGAGGATCCAGACGGGGCGACCACCAGGTAAATGTCGTCATTGCCGATTTGCCGCTCAAGCTGCGACTGATCGCCCTGCGAGACGAGGCTTCGCGCGTCACTGCTGACGCAGACATGCTCGCTCGTGAGGCAGTCCGCTAGCGTGGCTGCCTTGGCGGAGCCAGTCCCCGTCGCCGCGCTGGCCGGGAGGCCCCATGACAAGACCAGCACAAGCACGCCCGCGAGGATGATCAGGACTCTTCGCACGGCTATCGCCCCCCACACCATCCCGAACGCAACGATGCGCGCCGACTTCCCGAATATTTAGAACTCCCCAAGATCCACCGTAGCGCTCAGCGGGTGAACTACGCGAACGGCCTGGTGACGGCCTGCGATCTGGAAGCCGTCCTGCCGGGCGGTCTCCTCATGCTTTCCGCGGTTCCTGGCCACGGCCGCTTTGACGGCGGCGCGCAGCGCGCCGAGGCGGGCGTCGCGCTCAGGGGTGTCGTCGCGGGAAAATGAATGTAGGCAATGAGCTAGCTCCGGGCAGAAGGGAACGCCATGACATCGCCGCCTCAGCCAGAGCACCTGAACAACCGGCACCGCGATACGCTGCAGCAGATCTTCCGGCACCCGGTGAGCCACAACATCGAATGGCGCGCGGTGCTGTCGCTGCTTGAAGCCGTCGGCACTGTCACCGTGCGGCACGGTGGCAAGGTGGACGTCACCATCGGGTCTCAACGGGAGTTCCTCGACGCACCCGCGGAAGGGACAGTCGACGCGCAGATGGTCATGGACCTGCGCCGGATGCTGAGCAGCGCAGGTTATGGCCCGGCGTAACGCCTGATCCAGGCCGACGGCGCCTATCGCCATGCATTCGCATCAGCGCCGAGCGGGCTTCAGGGCGGGCCTTTGGCTGGAATGGTGGCGGCATCAGGCGGATGGCAGCAGAATTGACACTAAGACCCGAGTTGGCTCAGGCCTGTGCGCGCCATGACTGCCGCTGGCTTCACAGGTAGTCGGTCTCGCCGATCGACCGCCACTCCCTGACCTCCGGCACCCGGACCACGACGTGGGACCAGGGCAGCGCGCGGGCCTCCTCGGTACAGACGACGGTCATGAGGCTGAGCGCGACGAAGGCGTGGAGCGGATCGACCTTTGGCGCATTCCAGGACGGCCATGCCCTGCTCCAGCGTCATAGCCTTGGCCTGCCGTCCTTCTTACCTTCCGAAGTGTCGACGAAGGCGGCGACGTGCGCATGACCCTGTCTCTGGCCTGCGCGTGCCGGATCGAGCGGAGGAGGATCGAGTGGCCGGGCTCACCGTGCTGCACTCCAACAAGGACTTTGATCTCATCGCCAGTGTCACCGGCCAGCCTCCTGAATGGCTCAGCACACCCGGACGATGCTGAGCGCACCCAGATTGTCAATTTAGGGCGGCTCAGGATCAGCCTGACTGAGTGGTTGACCCTGAGCAGATGTTCCTGCGGCGATAGCCCCGGCGTCCCGTCAGAGCGAGCGTCGCAGCAGGGAGTCGAGCCTGGCGAACGAGCTCTCCCAGCCGGCCTTGGTGAGCTGGCGGCGCTCCTCGGGGAACGGGCCCTGGCGCAGGGCGAGCCGGGTTCTGTCGTGGGGCTCCTGGTGGAACTCAAGCCGCAGCATGACCCTGGTGCCGGGAGCTCCCTCAATCTCCTGATGCCCGGCGAGGAGCTCGTTTTCCACGACCTCGGCGAAGGTCACGTCAACCTGGCTGCGCATCGCCGGGTCGGAGTCGTCGACCAGGACGTAGCGCTGGAAACCACCGGGCCGCGCGTCTATCTGCACGCTCTCGCAGGGAACGGAAAAGCCCTCGGGCCCGAACCACAAGCACAGCTGATCGGGGTCGACGAAGGCCCGGTAGACCAGCTCTGGCGAGGCGTCGAAGACACGCGAGAGGATGATTTCTTCCTTGGCGGCCTGAGTCATCGTCCGATTGTAACTGTCGCCAGGTTCCCGCGGTGATCGCCGCCCAGCCCATGCCCGTTGTCTGACCTTGCTGGCCAGCGCCTCGCCCTGCGTCGTCGGCCGGCTCCAGCTCGACGTGCATGCTGTCCTCCCCTCGCAACCGTGCCGCGATGCCGCCTGACGCGCCCTGCTGCCTCGGCGGGATCGGCGCAAACGGCGGCGGCGTGCACAGCGAGATCGCCCCGGGCTGCTCTTGGCTGCTCGTAAGCGGCGTGTGGGCGACGGGAGTCAGCCGCAACCGTTCGGGGCTAGTGCTGGATTTCTTTCCGGGATTTCGCCTGCGCACCGCTCCCGGTTTGAGCGGAGCATCGCGCGGTATGGATGCGGGCACTGGATGATCGCTAGCAGCCGGAATGTGAGGTACTGCGATGAGCGCACCGGCCGCCGCGCTGCCGTCCTGAGTGGAGCCTCAGCTTGCCACTTTGACCAGGGAGCGCTTCTCGTCGCCTGAGTGGGTGTGCGAGCGGAAGCTGGACGGCGAGCGGTGCCTGGCATTCGCCGGTCCCGAGGGCGTCCGGCTGATGAGCCGCAGCAAGCATGACATCACCCGCACCTTCCCGGAGATCGCCGGCGCCATCGCCGCGCAGCAGCCCGGCGGCCTGATAGCGGACGGGGAGATCGTCGCGTTCGAGGGAAAGCAGACCCGCTTCGGGCGGCTGCAGCAGCGGCTCGGCGTCGCCAGCCCCGGTGAGAGACTGCTGCGCGAGTTCCCGGTGTACTACTACCTGTTCGACGTGCTGTACGCCGAAGGCCGCGATATCCGGCCGCTGCCGCTGACCGAACGGAAGAAGCTGCTGGCCGGCACGGTGACCTTTCGCGACCCGCTGCGCTGCACCCAGGACCGGGCGCGGGACGGCGAGGCGTTCTTCACCCAGGCCTGCCGTGACGGCTGGGAAGGCCTGATCGCGAAACGGGCCAGCGCGCCGTACCTAGGCGGCCGCAGCCGCGACTGGCTGAAGTTCAAGTGCGAGAACGCCCAGGAGTTCGTCATCGGCGGGTACACCGACCCGCAGCGGTCCCGGGTCGGCTTCGGCGCGCTGCTGCTCGGCTACCACGACACCGACGGCGGCCTGGCCTACGCGGGGAAGGTCGGGACCGGTTTCGACACCCGGACGCTGCACCGCCTGCACGCCACACTCGCCGGGCTCGAGCAGGACCACAGCCCGTTCAGCCGCGGACGCATACCTGGGCAGCGGGCCGTGCACTGGGTGAAGCCGCGGCTCGTCGGCCAAGTCGCCTTCACGGAGTGGACCACCGACGGGCAGCTCAGGCACCCCAGGTTCCAGGGGCTGCGGGACGACAAGGAACCAGGCGACGTGGTGCGCGAACTGCCTTGACCGCGACAGGACGAAACCCACCCGGGCCCGGACGGGGACGCCGGATGACGTTCGGCCAGGAGTGTCACGGCCGGCAGGCCGTGACACTCCTGGCCGAAGCGATCCCGTGGCGTCAGGTTCAGGATGCGGGTGTGATGTCGTTTAGGTGGACGCGGCGGGGTACGGCTCCGGGTACGACTGCCCGGCAAGCCAGGGCAGCTCACCGTCGCAGGCGCAGTGGGCCAGGATCGCCATGGGACGCTAAGCGGATCCGCGCCGCGCCGGTAGGAGTCGATCCTGTCGGCCAGGTCAGCCCGCCGCGAATGGCCCAGGTCCCTGCTGATGTGGCCGAACGCATGCTGCAGCGCATCGGCGTGGCGGCCCCTGGTGGCCCTGGCGGTCATCGCCGCGACGAACACGTCACGGTACGCGGCCTCCGTCGCATGGTGCGGGGCGCTCCCCGCCGCGGCGATGACCTGGCCGGCGGCGCGGTAGCGCGCCGGGTCGTGAAAGTTGGCCCGGTCAGCCGGTGACTACCAGGTCATCGCGGACGTCCTTGACGCCGATGCCCCTCCAAGCGGCGTCGATGACGGCGTCATGCTCGGCCCAGGTGCGGGTGTGGCCGGTGAGGGTGACGGCGCCGTCGCTGGCGCCTACCTGGATGTCGCTGTCGTCCGCGAGCAGCCCATAGCGGAAGAGGGCGTCTTCCACCAGGTCGCTCACGTTGGCGGCCTCCACGTCGCTGAAGATCTCGATGTCGTCGACGATGCCGCGCACACCGGTCACACCGGCAACGGCCTGCTCAACCGCGTCCCTCTGGAAGCGGTTGCCTACCGTGCCCGTCAGCCAGACGTCACCGTCGCTAGCGCTGGCCTCGACGCTGCCGGGCCCGGTGACGACCAGCGCGAGGGCATTGTTAGCTGCCGTCGTGAGCTCGGGGTCGTCCCGGTAGTCGGCGGCCGGCAGCATCACCATTAGATGGTTACGCACCTTGGTGACGCCTTGCACCCGCCTGGCGGCAGCGGCCGCATGCAGGTACTGCGCGTAGCTGGGCACGGTGCCGTTCAGCGCCACGTCCCCGTTCATGTTCTTGACGGTGATGCCTGACGAATCCACTAGCGGGTCGAACTCTAGCTCCTTCTGGACCGCCTCGCGGATGTCCTTGGCCGCCTTGACGGCTTCACGCGGGCTTTTCGGTGCCATGTCCAGGTCCCCCTCCCTGCCAAGCCTGCTGGTGTCCTTGGGGTCTACCCAGGGACACCAGCCGCTATTCGTGCAACCGTCCGCCGGCCCTGCACTTGACGCGGTGCACCAGCAGCCGAAAGCGGCGGCGGGGTAGCCGCCGCCGCTCCCCGCGCCGGCCTTAGGGAGGGCGGGCGGCGTCGGCCGTGGAGGGGATGAAGTGGCCCGGCCAGGGTCGAGCTTCTCGGACTCCACAGCCGGCCTGGCCGCCTCGGCCAGCCGCCTCCTTGCCACTGGGCGACCGCATAGGGGCGGGACCGGGCGCAGGCCGGTACTCTAACTGGGCAGCCGGGGCACCCGGTGCTAATGTTCGATAGGTGGCGGCAAAAACACAGCCCGCCTCATCCGGGACTGGCGGGCAGAGCACACCCGGTCTCGGTGCGCATCCGACTCGCGAGCAAAGCGTCGCGGCGGGCAAGGCGGCCCGGCAGCTGGCTCCGCTGAAGTCCCACCGGGACTTCTCGGCCGCGGCGTCCAGGGACCCGACAGCGCTGCTCCTCGGCCAGGCTGAGTCCCGCGTGCCGGAGCTGGTTCCGGTCCGCTACGGACGGATGCTGGTGTCGCCGTTCGCGTATTACCGGGGTGCCGCGCTGCCGATGGCTGCCGACCTGACCGGCATGAAGTCCTCTGCGTTGCGGGTGCAGTTGTGCGGTGATGCTCACCTGTCGAACTTCGGCGCCTTCGCCTCACCTGAACGGCGGCTGGTCTTCGACCTCAACGACTTCGACGAGACGCTGCCTGGTCCGTTCGAATGGGACGTCAAGCGGCTGGTAGCGAGCATGGCCGTGGCAGGCCGCGACAACGGCCTGACCGCCAAGAAGCGGCGCAAGGTTGCTCGTGCGACCGCGGCGGCTTACCGCACCGCGATGCGGGAATTCGCCGCCATGTCGATCCTGGACGTCTGGTACGCCCGCTTGGACGTCGAAGACGCCCTTGCCCAGGTCAAATCTGACATGCCTAAGAAGGCGGCGCGCCGGACCAAGGCTCAGATGGCGAAAGCTCGCACGCGGGACAGCGGGCAGGCGCTGGCGAAACTGACGACCGTCAAGGACGGGCGGCGCCGGATCATCAGTGACCCGCCGCTGATCGTCCCGATCGAAGAGCTGGCCGCCGACCTTGACGTCGATGCTGTCTACGCGTTCCTGCGCACCCTCTTCGCCGGGTACGCGCTCACTTTGCCGGCCCACCAGCGCCGACTGGCCGAGCGATTCACCTTGACCCGGGTGGCCCGTAAGGTCGTCGGCGTAGGCAGCGTCGGCACCGAGACGTGGATCCTGCTGATGGAACCTGACGACGGCTTCAAGCCGCTGCTCCTGCAGGCCAAGCAAGCCCAGCGCTCGGTGCTGGCCGATTACGCCGGCGACAGCGAATACGACAACCAGGGCGAGCGTGTCGTCGCCGGCCAGCATCTGATGCAAGCCGTCAGCGACATCTTCCTCGGCTGGCAGGGCGTCACCCCTCCCGGCAGCGGCTCTGCCGACTACTACCTCCGCCAGCTGCGCGACTGGAAATACTCCGCCGATATCGAAGACATGAACGCCGCGGCGATGACCGCCTACGGCCGCATGTGCGGCTGGACGCTTGCCCGCGCCCACGCCCGCACCGGGGACCGGATCGCGATCGCCGCCTACCTCGGCGGGTCACACAAGTTCGACCGGGCCGTGGCCGAATTCGCCGAGACCTACGCCGACCAGACCGAACGCGACCACGCGGCGCTGGCCGACGCGGTCGCCTCCGGGCGCGTTCAAGCGCAGACGGGTGTCTGAGCGTACTCGGCCCTGGCAAGGTACCTGAGGGCGTTTAAGGGCAGTGGCTTGCCACGCGAGCCGCCGCCCCTCGGCGGCCGTCGCGATCTCGGTGCATCGTCCCCCGTGAAGTCATGTCCATTGCTTGTCGCCATCGGTGGCAGCGGTGAGGGCAAGCTCCCAGTGTTGAGACGGAAAGTACGCTGCGCCTCACCCCTGACGGTGGGGCTCCTCGTCATAAATTGATAGTGAGATCAGTCTTGTAATTGATCATCAGTTATGATTACGATGATGCTAGGAGCTGGTCCCGCCGGAGCCAAGCACTCCGGTGTCCAGGGCAGCGAAGCAAGCGGAAGGAACGCCGTCAGTTCAAGTCACTGAGTACGTCCCTGATCGTGCGGGACATCCTGGCCGTCGCGGTCGGGATCATCGCGCTGGCCTGACCCCAGGTCACGGTGCTAGCGCTGGTCATCTTGTTCGCCGTCTACGCGTTGTTCGCCTCCGGCCTGGAGGCCGTGGGGGCGTTCAGCAGCGCCAAGGCGGGTCCGGTGCTCGGGCACCTACTGCTTGGGCTGGTCGATCTGGCCGCCGGGACGGTCGCGACCCTGCACTCCGCCGTCAGGGAAACCGACCTGGCCGACGCCAAGCCCAGCCCGGTGCACGCCCCATTCCGGCGGCCAGTTCACCAGTGAACCGGCTGAGGACGGAACCAGGCATCGCGCAAAGGAGGGAGTGCTGATGGCGAGGACCTGCCGGTGGCCGCTGGTGATGGCGCTACCGCTGGTCCTCGCCGCGTGCACGAGCTCAGGCCGCGGGACCGGGGCCGGCGGCGGGGTGACCGGGTCCGGTCCCGGTCCCGCGGCGGTTGGCGTCCTCGGACGATCAGGCACGTGTGGGTCATCGACCTGGAGAACCAGGGGTATGCGCAGACCTTCGGCAACCCGTCGGCCGACACTTACCTGGCCCGCACCCTGCCACGGATGGGCGCCCTGCTGGAGAACTACTACGCGATCGGCCACAGCAGCGCGGCCAACTACGTCGCTCAGGTCTCCGGGCAGCCCCGGACCTAGGCACCCAGGCCGACTGCCCGCTCTTGACACCGTTCCCCGGGGGCGTGGTGGCCGGGCCTGCCGGGCTGGGCTGGGCGGCCTACCTGCAGGACATGGGCAACGACCCGGCCCGCGACCACATGGTCGCCACCGCGCGGGGACCCGCCTGCGGGCACTCCGCCACCTGGGCCGTCGACCGCACCCAGCGCGCTGAGCGGGCCGACCAGCACGCCATGGCGGGTTCGCATTCTTCCGGTCGGTCACCGGGGACCGGGCCTTCTGCGCCGCGCAGCTCCTGTCGTTCCGGCCGCTGCCGGGTGACCTGGCCAGCGCCCGCACGACCCCAGCCTTTTCCTTCATCGTGCCGAACCTGTGCGATGACGGTCACGACGCGCCCTGCGTCACCGGCGTCCCGGGCGGGCTGGCGCAGGCCGGCGCGTTCGTGTCCCAGTGGGTGCCGAAGATCATGGCCGCGCCGACCTACCGGGACGGCGGCCTCATCGTGGTCACCTTCGACGAGGGCAGCGACGCGGCCGCCTGCTGCGGCGAGACGTCCGGCAGCAGCCCCGGCCATCCGAACGTGCCCGAACCAGGGAAGAACGGGCCCGGCGGAGGCCGCATCGGGGCGGTTCTGCTGTCTCCGCTGATCAGGCCCGGTACCAGCACCGTCGAGTACAACCATTACTCGCTGCTGCGCACCGTAGAGGACATCTTCGGCTTGCCGCGGCTAGCGGCTGCCCGCTTCGGGCAAGCAAGGTCCGCCGGGCCGCGGCGAGCGAGGGAACGAGCGGCCGAGGAAGCCGCTCGAGCATCATCCCGCGGTCGGTCTGAGTGGCCGCGGAGGCGCCGTCGATGGCGGCCAGCGCGAAGCGCGCGAGCTGGTCAGTGACCGGGCTCCGCGCGTCGTCGCCGAACGCGGCCGCGATCTGTCCCCGCAGCAGGCCGGGCGCGGTCGCGTACCCGGCGGACGACCGCCTGTATTTCTCCGCTGCCCGCGGCCGGCGGCTGCGCGGCGAAGACGATCAGCATGCGAAGGAAGTTCGGGTGGCGCTGGAGCGGGCGAGTGTCGGCCGACGCGACCCTGGCTAAGTGCTGCGCCGGACGCCCGGGCCGGCGGCTCAGGTAGGGCAGGTCATCGAGAAGCGATCTGCGCCGCGTTCCATGACGGCGAGCAGGATCCGTCTCTGGAGCCCACCTGGCCGTGGGTTCATCTTCGCCATGCTCGTCGCCGAGTTCCTCACCGGGACGGGGCGAGTCGCAGCCGGGGCGCAATGACTCCCTAGCACATAAGCTTCCAGCCGCATGCCCGGCGGTTCCCGGCAAGTAGGATCACCGCGGCCTGCCGCCCGCGGCGGCGGGTGGATGAGAGCGGCGTCTAGGGCAACCTCGCCGCTGCGGTAGAAGCCGGGCGCCGAGAGCAAAGATGCGCACCTGCTTCCTGTCACATACAATCAATCTTGTGATTAACTATCACCATTGAGATCGATGCATAGAATGGAAGCCAGGCGAGGATCAGCAAGCGTTGGCCGCGGGTCAGCTATGACCAGGAAACGCGGCCGCCAACGCGCCTGGCGCGGCGAGCAGGAGGAGCAGTGATGGCAGAGCCGATATCGGAAGTCAGGACCCTGGACGCACCGCGGGCTTCGCGGTTGGACCGGCGCAAGGCCCGGACCCGGCAGGCGCTCATCGACGCCGCGGTGCGGCTGATAGCCGAACGCCGCGGTGACAGGGCGAGCATCCAGGAGATCACCGAGGCGGCCGACATCGGCTTCGGGTCGTTCTACAACCACTTCGACAGCAAGGACCAGCTGTTCCAGACCGCCTCCGAAGAGGTGCTTGAACGCTGGGGGCAGATGATCGACCGCGCTAGCGCCGGCATCAGCGACCCGGCGGAGTTGTTCGCCTTGGGTATGCGGATCTCCGGCTGGACCCACCCCGACATCGCCGGGTTCCTCACCGGCGCCGGCCTGGACGCCCTGGACATCCCCGTAGGCCTGGCGCCGCGCGCCCTGCGGGACATCCAGGCGGGACAGGACGCGGGCCGGTTCACCATTCCCGATGCCGAGATCGCGCTCAGCGCGGTGGCCGGCGGCCTGCTCGGGCTCTTGCGGCTGTGCCAGCGACAGCCCGAACGCGTCAGCGAGACCACCGTGGACCAGCTCGCCGAGGCCCTGCTGCGGATGCTCGGCCTTCCCGCCCCCGAAGCCGCCCGCCTAGTCGCCCTCCCACTCCCGGCCACCGGCACGTGGTAACAGCCGCGACGATGCTGTCGGCCGCGCGCCCGTCAGCAGCCCCCGGGGCGCGGGATCGCGGACACCGAGGATACTAGGCACAGAGGCGCCTCGGCTAGCGCCTGACGTCAGCGGGGTGGCTTGCCATGATCGGAACACAGCCGCGATGAGACCAGCTGAGCGGCAGCTGTCACGCTACGGGTGGCAGCCCGCCGATCCGCCGCGACGGCCGGTGCTGTTCGTCAACCCGAGATCCGGCGACGGCAGGGCCGCACGCGCGGGACTTGCCGAACGGGCCCGCGAACAGGGAATCGAGACTGTCGTCCTCGCCCCGGGTCAGGATCTGGCGGCACTGGCCAGCCAGGCCGCGGCGGGCGGCGCGGACGCGCTCGGGATGGCAGGCGGCGACGGGTCGCTGGCGGTGGTGGCCGCGACCGCTGCCGCGCACGGGATCCCTTTCGTGTGCGTTCCGGCCGGCACACGCAACCACTTCGCGCTCGACGTGGGCGTGGACCGGCGCGACGTGACCGGCGCGCTGGACGCGTTCACCGACGGCGTCGAGCGCCGGATCGACGTGGCGGAGGTGAATGGCCGCACGTTCCTCAACAACGTCTCGCTCGGAGTCTACGGCGACGCGGTCCGCAGCCCGGCCTACCGCGACGCCAAGGTGCGTACGCTCCTGCAGACCGCGGCTGAGGTCCTCGGCCCGAGCGCGGAGGCGCCCGCCCTGCGCCTGCCCGACGACCTGGGCCGCGAGCACCGTCGCCCCGCGATCGTGCTCGTGTCGAACAACCCCTACGCCCTCGACCATCCGCTGGCCCGCGGCACCCGCCCGACGCTCGGCGGCGGGCAGCTCGGGATCATCGTCCTGGACGCCCCCGGCGACAGCCCGGATGCTCCAGGGCGGGCCTGGAGCACGCCGCGCCTGGAAGTGAGCGCCCCAGGGCCTGTGCACGCCGGGATCGACGGCGAGGCGGCGGACCTCAGCCCGCCGCTGCGGTTCGCTATCCGGCCGTCCGCGCTGCGGGTCCGGATCTCCGTACGCCACCCGGGCGCCTCGCCATCAGCGCGCCTCCGCCTCCCCCCGCCACCCCGGGAACAACAATCTCATCAGGGTGAAGGGGACGGTGCTCCGCCGTGACGACTGCCGCCAGCCGGCCAGGCGAGCAACCAGGGCCGAACACGACGCCGTGGTCAGCGCCGCGTGGATGGCCCTGGGGGTCCTGGACGTTCGCGACGAGCTCCAAGTCGCCTGCCAGGGCAGGGCAGACCGGCTGGCGGCACGCTGGGACTGGACGTACTGAGCGCGTACGTGAGGGCGGAGGCCTGCCAGTCGCGGTGAGGTCTGGCAGGTTTAGCGGAACAGGCCGGATATGAGGTTGACTGAGCCTGCGACGATGACCACGCCGAACGCATAGGACAAGAGGGCGTGAGCGAGCACGGTGTTCCGGACCCGGGGATTGCGCAGGGTGGTGTCGGACACCTGGTAGCACATGCCGATAGTGAACGCGACGTAGGCGAAGTCGCGGTAGCTGGGATGCTGCTGGTCGTCTCCGGTACCGAACGCGATGCCGCCCGGCTCGGACCGGAAGTTTTGGTCCGCGTACCGCAGGGTGTAGACGGTATTGATCACGGTCCACGACAGCACGACGGTCAGCACGGCGACGCCGATCAGCAGCCCCCGCAGTGCACCGTTGTCCCGCCCCGCCAGGTGCAGCGCGTACCCGGCTCCCAGGAGGCTGGCGACGCTGGCCCCGACCACCAGCACCCTGGCAGCGCCGTCTGTCTCGTCTTCGCGGGCGGCCAGCAGCGGCGCGAGTGAGCTGTCGGCCCGGATGATGATCGGCCAGATGGTCAGGAGGATGGTGAGCGCGGCGACGTCCCAGCCCGCGCCTAGTGCCAGCCCCCACGTCACGAACGGCAGGAGGACAACGGTGACGACCAGCCCGGCGATGAATGCCGTGAGCGCACGCCGCATCGCGGGAGCGTGCCAGCCGAGCCATCGGTGGTACAGGGTTGGTGCCGGAACGCCAGTCATCGTCTGAGTGTTCCCTATCGCCTCCCAGCGTGCCACCTGCGCTAGCCCGCAGCGGACGCAACAGGCCCCGGATGTCACGCAAGCCCGTACATACCGGGCCCATGAGAATTGGCTGCGGGCTGCGGGCTGCGGCTGGCGCGGGTCGCTGCCGCTCCCTGGCGCGGTTCGCCAGCCTTAAGTAGGGCCTGGTAACGGCGGCCGACACGGTTCGTGATCCCCGCTGCTGGTGCCCCTGACATTACCCGCCCGACAGAGCCCGCACGGTCGCGTTCACGGGGTGACAGCATTCATACCAACTGCATCCAGTTTTCCGGCTGTCGGGCCTGTCTGTAGCGCTGCAGCCAAGTGTTTACGTCGCGAACATGTGCGGGGACGCGACGGAGGGCGCGGTCGGTGGTCTGCGACCTCGTCGCCGGCCTGCTGCGCCACATGGAAGACAAGCACGCCAGCACGGTCACCCCGAGCCTGCGGCCGGCCGACGCGGAAGGAACGGCGCACGTTCTGCCATCCGGAGAAGTTCAGCTCCGGCTGCATCATGCGATCGCATGACATCCTGTTTGTTGACGGATCTCTCGTCCACAGCTGGACCGCGTCGCGCCCCGAACCGATGACGCGGCCTCGGCCATGCGAACAGCTCGCCAGGTAAACGCTGCCGGCCGGTCCGCCGTAGGATCTGTCAGCTCTTACCGAGCTGCGCCGGGGCGGGCGGCGGGAGGGGCGGTCCGCCGGGGCCGGCCTGCCGGTCCCTGGGTTCTACGCGGTGGGATTTCGAGCTGAGCTGGAGCGCGACGATGATCGCGGCAAGAACGGCGAGACCGGTCGCGATGAGGAATGACAGGCGGTAGCCGTCCACCAGGGAGCCGTGGCCGTCGGTGGCCGCGGCGGCGGCGGTGGCGAGGATCGCGAGGCCTACCGCGGCGCCGGTCTGCTGGCTGGTGGTGAACAGCGCCCCGGCCAGTCCCTGCTGGCTGGGCTGGACCCGGTTGGTGATCGCGATCGACGCGGCCGGCAGCGCCAGCCCGACCCCGGCCGCGGTCAGGACCAGGCCGGGCAGGACCGCCGCCGGGTAGCTGGCCCCGGCGGTGATCTGCGCGAGCCACAGCTGCCCGGCGCCAACCAAGGCCAGCCCGGCCAGCAGTATGGCCTTGATGCTGAACCGGGCCAGCAGCCGGCGGGTACCGAGGGTAGAGACAAGCACCACGGTCACGGTCGACGGGACCAGCGCCAGGCCGGTCGCCACCGGGCTGAACCCCAGCACCTTCTGCATGTACAGCGACGCGAAGTACACGTAGCCGGCCAGGATCGCGCCGATCAGCAGCATCGCCGCGATCGCGGCCCGCCGGGCCGGCTCCGCCAGGATCGACAGGGGCAGCATCGGGGCCGCCGACCGCTTTTCGGCGAGCACAAAGCCCGTGGTCAGCAGTACCGCCAGGGCCAGAGCGACGAGTGTGGCGGGCGCGGTGAAGCCGTGCTGCTGCCCGCTGCTGAGCCCGAAGATCAGCGCCGCGATTCCGGTGGTCACCAGCAGCGCCCCGCGCACATCGACGCTGCCGCCGCTGCCGGACAGCTTCCCGGCCGGCAGCCGCGGGACCAGCGCGAGCATGATGGCGATGATCGGCGGGTTGATCAGGAATACCGCCCGCCAGCCCAGGTACTGGGTGAGCAGCCCGCCGGCCACGATCCCGGCGGTCGCGCCTGCCGCGGTGGTGGCCTGCCAGATCGCCAGCGCCCGGTTGCGCGCGGTCCCTTCGGCGTTGGTCGTCGTCAGCAGCGACAGCGCGGCCGGGGAGACCATCGCCCCGGCCGCGCCTTGCACGATCCGGCCGATGATCAGCATGATCGGCCACTGTGCAAGCCCGCAGGCCAGCGACGCGACCGCGAACAGGGCCAGGCCGGCGGCCAGCACCTGCCGCCGGCCGAGCAGGTCCGCCAGGCGGCCTCCCGCCAGCAGCAGCGACCCGAACGCCAGTGCGTACCCGGTGACGATCCACTGCAACTGCGCCGCGGGCATGCCCAGCTCCCGCTGGATCGACGGCAGCGCCACGTTCACGATGCTGAAGTCCAGCTGCAGCACAAACTGGGCGGCGCAGATTAGCGAGATGACAAACACGGCCCGCCGCTGGCCGCCCGCAGCGGGCAATGGCGCGGCGCCATTTGTCGGGTGGTCTGCCATGACGGATCTCCTGTCCTGACTGTGTTCCTTACTGGTTCATCGGCGTCAACCACGCGCATCACAACGCCGATGCCGGTCCGGCGGCACCGCGTACAGATACACTGCATCTGCCTGGCAGATGACACTGTCCAGATAAGCTGCAATTCAGTCCTAGAGGTGGTGGCCGATGGAACTCAGACAGCTACGTCACTTCCTGGCGCTGTTCGAGGAGCGCAGCATCACCCGCGCCGCAAAGCGCGAGCTGATCGTGCAGTCAGGCCTGTCGAACTCGCTTCAGGCCCTCGAACGCGAACTCGGTACGCCCCTGTATGTCCGCGGAACCAGGCCTGTCCGGCTCACCGCGGCTGGCGAGGCTCTGGTGGGTCCGGCTCGCCGGACCCTGGCGAGCGCAGCGCAGGCGGAACAGGCCGTGCAGCACACCCGTGACGTGCTCATCGGCACACTGCGCCTGGGCGTCTCGCTGTCGGCTCAGCATCTGGTGCCGTTCGCTTCCTATCTCGGCGAGTTCACTCGCGATCATCCCGGCATCGACCTGCGCCTGCAGTACGGGCCCGCGTTGACGATGATCTCGATGGTCGAGACGGGAGAGCTGGATTGCGTGATCGGACCCGCGGTCAGCCAGGTCCCTGGCGTCCGGATGACCCGCCTGGCGGGGGAACCGCTGCACTTCGTCTGCCGTGCTGATCACCGCCTGGCGGAGCGGGCTGAGGTCAACGTGAGGCAGCTCGCCGGCGAGCGGTTCGTCGAGGTACCCCCCGGGTGGACGGCCCGCCTGCTCAGTGACGCGGCGTTCGCCGGCGAAGGAATACCGCGCCGCGTCGTCTGTGAGGTCGGCGACTGGGAACTATTCCTCGAGCTGGTCAGCGCAGGTGTCGGTATCGGCTTCGCTCCAGTGGGCCTGCGGTACCCCGTGCTTACCGCGCCAGAAAGCGTTCTGCGGCTCATCGCGGTTGAGGGCGTGCGCCTGGAAAGGCACATTTACCTGATGCTGCCCTCGGCGGGCGAGACCAGTCCGGCAGCACGGCGGTTCGCCGATCAGCTGTTGCACATCCACCCCATGGGCAGCTAACCGGCGCCTGGTAGCCAGCGCAGCACTGCCGACTCGGAAGCGGCGCCGCTGCCGGTGCGCTCATGCCGCGACCATCTGATCGTCAGATGGACTCCATCTGAGGCAGGTGCGACGCAGGCGACATCGGCGGCAACGCAGGCGCGGTTGTACCGGGCGAAACCTCCACGCCAACCGTGGAGGTGCCTGCTACCACCACCGGCGAAGGAGACCTGCCGTGACCACCAAGCCAGTACTCGAACCCGCCGCCCAGCAGTTCGCGGACGCGACCGCCGACCCGCCCTACCTGGTCGACCTCGGCCCCGAGAAGGCTCGCGAGACCGTCGACCAGGTGCAGTCCGGCGACATCGCCAAGCCCGACGTCGACGTCACCGACACGACGGTGCCCGGCGGGCCGTCCGGAGAGGTGTCAATCCGCATTCTGCGCCCGCGCGAGCCGACCGGCCCGCTGCCGGTCATCGTCTACATCCACGGCGGGGGATGGGTGTTCGGCAACGCGCACACCCACGACCGGCTCATCCGCGAGCTCGCGGTCGGCGCCAACGCAGCCGTGGTGTTCCCGAACTACAGCCTCTCACCGGAGGCCCAGTACCCAACCGCGATCGAGGAATGCTACGCCGTCGCCGCCTGGGTCGCCCAGCACGGCGCCGAGCAGAACCTCGACCCGGGCCGCATCGCCATCGCGGGCGACTCGGTCGGCGGCAACATGACCGCGGCACTCACCCTGCTGGCCAAGCACCGCGGCGACGTCAGCTTCGCGCAGCAGGTGCTCTTCTACCCGGTCACCGACGCGAACTTCGACACCGAGTCCTACCACCAGTTCGCCGAAGGCTACTTCCTGCGCCGCGACGAAATGCAGTGGTACTGGGACCAGTACACGACGTACCCAGCTCAGCGCGCCGAGATCACCGCCTCGCCAATGCGCGCTTCACTCGACGAGCTGGCCGGATTGCCGCCGGCGCTCGTGATCACCGGCGAAGCCGACGCGCTGCGCGACGAGGGCGAGGCGTATTCCGCCCGGCTGCGCGCCGCCGGTGTCTCCGTCACCGCGGCGCGCTACCAGGGCATCATCCACGGCTTCGTCATGCTCGACGCGTTGCGCGGCACGCACGCCGCCAGCGCCGCCATCGCCCAGGCGATCACCATCCTGACCGCCGCCCTGCACCCCGCCACCTGACAACCACACCCGCAAGCCAACGGCAACCACAGCGGCCGGGGTGGAAACGCGAGTCCAGCCGCCGAGGATAACGGCCAAGATCACGATGCCAGCTATCCAGGTGTCATGGGGGCATCCACCCCCTTCAGTTCCACTGCGCGACCTGACAGGAGGCCGGGGCCGACGTGCTCGGGCTGGGTGATGTAGTCCTGCCCGACGAAGCTGGCCGAGCTGCCCGGATCAATGACCTGCGCCCACGAGACCGGGTACGTGTCGGTCGAGTCCCCAGACTGGTCCATGAACGTCACGCTGGCACGGTTGGTGATCCTCGACTCAATGCACCATTTGAACGGGTTCTCAAGGAGGTCCGGTCGGCGACCCTGACGTGCGCACAAGCCGCCGCACATGACAACAACCCCGATGACCCGCACCGCCGCGCAGGCTGTCAGCGCAAGCTACGAGCACCCCTTCGTGGCCGCGGTGCGGGACTACGCCGAGCGGGTGCAGCGCCCGGCGGCGCTGGCGACCGACCGTCGCGGCGTCCCTGTCCGGCGGGTCGCCGAACTGCGCGACCTGGGCCTGCTCAGTCATCTCGACCCGGACGGCTACGCGGGCCTCGAGCGCGGCGCCGTCCGCCGGGCGCACGAGATCCTGGCGCGTGCCTGCTTCAACACCTGGCTCGTCTGGACCCAGCACAACCCGCTGGCCGGAGACCTGGCGGAGTCCGTCAAGGCGGGCAGGCCGCAAGGTACTCCGGTGTCAGCTCGGCGGGGCCGGTGTCGACGGTCTGCACCGTGTCCGGGTCACGCCGTCGGCGGCGACGATCGCGGCCACCATCGCCCGGCCCCGGGGGTGGGCGCGTAGCCGACGCGGCGGCCGGCCAGGTCGCGCGGCGCCGCTCTTGGCGGCGACCTGGATGGCCTCAAGGCTCTCGTGGTTGACCGCGGCGACCGCGACAAGTACCTCGCCGCGTTCCCGCCCGACCAGCAGCCGGTTGGGCGGGAACAGGGCGAATTCGGCCCGGCCGCGCGCGAGGTACATCCCGATCGCCCCGCGGTCACCCGCCCGGCAGGTCACCACGGCCGCGGCCTAGTCGGCCGACGGTTTCCGGCCCGCCTGCTGCCCCGGCCGGGTAGTCCGCCCGCCCTTCCGGCTCCCTCTCCCGGCGTAGGCTGGTGTCTCACACCCCCGTCCGCGAGAGGCCGCGTGCTACCCCCAAAAAATACGCCACTCGATGCAAAAGCGAGCATGAGAACAAGCTCGGGGACATCGCGTTTCATGTCGCGGCGCACCGCCACCGCCGCCTTTATCACCGTCGCAGCAATGGCCGTCGCCGCGGTTGCCGCCGCCGCACAGCCCGCCCGTGTCCAGTCGCCGGCAGCCGTTACGCCTACCCGGCTCGCCCGCAGTGCCGGGCTGGCAGCAGCACAGCGCCCGGTCATGGGATACAACACCTGGTACCAGTACGGGCGGTCCGCCACCGAGGCGGACGTGCTCACCCAAGCGCGGGCGATGAAATCCCGCGGGCTCCAGGCCGCCGGGTACAACCTGATCACCCTCGATGACGGCTGGCAGGGCACCACCCCGGCCCAGCGGAAGGCCGGCGTCAAGCTGACATGGAACCGGGCCGAGTTCCCGCACGGCATCCCCTGGCTGGCGCGGCAGCTCCAGACCCTCGGGTTCAAGCTCGGCATCTACACGGCGATCGGGGCTCGTAGTTGTTTCGTCCGCGGTTACGGCGCGGCCGGCAGCTTTGGCCACTATCAGGAGGACGCCCGCCTGTTCGCTTCCTGGGGTGTTTCCTTCGTCAAGGTCGATGACTGCGGCGGCCTTCCGCCGCGCACCACGGACGCGCAACTGCTCGCCGATTATGTGCAGTTTGGCTGGTACATCATGGCGGACGGGATGAAGGCTTCACAGGAGGCCCCGGTCTTCGTGGCTCCCGCCGACTTCACCGCCGCCGTCGCTGCCGCTTCCAACGCCGCTAACCAGTGGCGGGTCGCCGCGGACGAGCACACGTTCCAGACCGCGGCGCAAATCATCCTGGGCCATCTTGACACCGATCTGCCGCTGGCCCGGTTCGCCGGCGCCGGCCACTGGAACGACCTGGACATGCTCGTCCCCGGCCCGGTGGGCGCGCATCATTTCGGCTGGACCGTGCGGCAGGAGCAAAGCCAGCTCGCGGTGTGGTCGATGGAGGCGTCCCCGCTGATCCTGTCAACGAACGTCCCCAGGCTCACCCCGGCCGAGCTGGCGCCTCTCAAGAATCCGGACATGATCGCGGTCGACCAAAGCGGCGCCCAGGCGTCCCGTGGCGGCCTTACCGGGTACGTCCGCTACCTATTCAAGCCCGCCGACGGCGGCGTCGCGGTTCTGCTGGCGAACACCGGCACGTCCGCGGCCAAGGTCGCGCTCCCGCTCGATCGGGTGGGCATCCGGTCAGCGACCGCGCAGGTCCATGACGTATTCGGCGGCTCATGGACAGCCGGCAGCCTGCAGGCCGTGCTCGCCCCTGGTCAGGCCCGGCTGTTCGTCCTCAAGACGGCCTAAGCCGGGCCACCACCAGGCCGGCGCGGCCGCGGGTGCCCGCGTCCGTCTGGAGCGCGTTCTCCTGGCGGGACCAGCGCGCGAAGAACGGCTGGTACGTGCCCCAGTCGGGCCGCCGCCTGCGTTCCGCCGCCGGGGTGTCGACCCAGATCAGGTAGGGCAGGGCCGGGGCGGCGGGCGGCGGGCCAACGCAGCAGCCCTCGACCACGAGGAAGTCCGCGGGCTCGATGCGGCCCCATTCACCCGGTCGGCCCGCGTGCCAGTCGTACTTCTGCCACCGGGCGGGCCGTCCGGCGGCGAGCGGGCGGAGCACCCACTCGGTGAGCAGGCTGACCGATTCCGCGAGCGCGTCCCAGCCGGGGCAGGTTCGCCGACCTCGGCCCCGATTGGCACGAACGCAAGGCCGACCGCGACCGCAAGATCCGCGCCCACCTCCGCCAGCTCCACGCCCTCGACGTCACCGTCACCCCGCCGCCTAAACCCAGAAACCCCCGCTGACCAGGCCCGCAGCCCGCCCCGCCGCGAGCCGTTAAACCACGCCCGCATTCGGTTGCTGATTCTCATGGTCAGCAGCGGGTCCGTGGGTTCTAGTCCTGCCCGGCGCGCCTGTTCACAATCCTTCTAGACCTTCAGGGCGCGGCGCTGGGAGGTAAACCAGGAGCCAGCGACGCCAGCTGCCTACGACGCCGGCGAAAGGCCGAGGATCTGGCCCAGGCGGCTGAGGCCGACGTCGAGGTCGGCGTCGGGGCCGGCGACGAGCTGGACGGCGACGTGGTCGGCGCCCGCCTGGTGATGTTCCTCGAAGCGCCGCGCAATGGTCGCGCCGTCACCCGAGATGACGAGGGCATCGATGAGGCGATCGCTGCCCTCGCCCGCCACGTCCTGCTCGGTGAAACCAAGGCGCTGCAGGTTGCTCGTGTAGTTGGTGAGGCCCAGGTAAGGCTTGACGACCCACGGGCGGCCGACCGCTCGTGCCTTGGCCGGGTCCGCTTCCATGACGACGCGCTGTTCGGGGGCCACGGCCCGAGCGCGGCGAGTATCCGCCGGCCTTCCGGCACGCCCTCGGCGTCGAGGACGTCAAGGTAATCCACCAGCGTCTGATACGGCGAGCGGTACGCCGCGTGGGCTTCGGGATGCCCGACGCCGATGCCGAGCAAGAAACGTCCCGGGTGCGCCGCCTCGATCCGGTGGTAGGAGCGCGCCACCTCGGCGGCGTCGGCCGTCCACACGTTGACGATGCCGGTCGCGACCTTGATTGTGCTGGTCGCGTCCAGGATCGCCGCCACGTGCGAGAGGTCGGCGGGCGGCGAGCCGCCCTGCCAGACGGCCCCGTAGCCGAGCGACTCGATCATGCGTGCCCGCTCCGGCGTGAGTACCGCCGCGCGCCCGAAGACACCGTAACGACCCAACTCCATGGTGGCCCTCCTTGTTGACGAACCTCTTTGGCGCCAACTGCCGGGCGGCCGGGAATCATCCTGGGAAGGCTGGCTCGGATCAGCGTGCCGCGCCCGGCTGGCGGCGCCTGCTTCGAGCTGAAAGCAGGCTAGGGCTGGCTGTTTCGAGTTCGAAGGAGCCGAGCTGGGCAACACCGAGTGTCCGTCAACGAGGCAACCTCACGTGATGTTTGCGACACTCGACGCCGTCCCGTCGAAGATGGACGCCAAGTGGCTGAGCCGGACGAGGGCAGACCCGGGGCTAGCTGGATCCGCGGTCAGTGCCGTCGCGCCCGGGCCTGGGTCCGCTGCCGGGACGCCGTCCGCGCTGATTCCCCAGGCCGCAGGGATCGCGCTCACTGCGGCCTCGATCTCGTCCTCGATCGCCGCGACGGATCGGTCCAGCAGCGTGACGTGGTCTAGGTGCATGCGGATCAGCACGGGATGGTGGTCGCCGAGGAGCATGCCGTCCAGCGCCTGCCTGACGGCGGCGTGCCCGCCGGCGACCCGCCCGGAGGCCAGGGCCGCCAGGGTCCCCGGGTCGCGCTCGCCGCCGCAGATGGCCTCCAGGATCGCGCGGGCGGACTTGGAGGCGCCCAGCGACCAGACCGCTGATGACAGCTTGACCAGCGCGCCCTCCAGCAGCTTCTCCAGCCGCTGCCATTCCCGGAACCGGTCGCGGACCAGCATCAGCCGCGTGCGGGTCAGGTCCCGCAGCGCCCTGATCTCCGGCGGCGGCACGAAAGACGGGCGCAGCAGGCCCATCTCCGCCAGCCGGGCGATCCACTGCGCGTCCAGCCGGTCGGTCTTCGGCCGGCCGGCCAGCTGCCGGGCGTGGGACGGGTTCACCAGGCGGACGCTCAGCCCGGCGGCCTCCAGCAGGTAGTACCACATCCGCCAGTAATCCGACGTTGCCTCCATGACCACGAGCTCGACCCGGTCGGCGAGCAGCCGCCCGGCCAGGGCCAGGATCTCCCTCGCCGTCGCGGGGACCTCCTCGACCCGCGACGCCCGCCGCCCGCCCTCGCGGCCCGGCGGCAGCCGGGTGCACACGTCCGCTTTCGCCTTCGCGATGTCGCTGCCCGCCACCCGCTCGTGGCGGAGTTGGTAGTCCTCGTCTTCTACCAGGCGGGCGGGGATCTTCCGTGCTCTCGCGTTGCCCAACCGGGGCCTCCTGTGCTTGGAACCGGTGTTACCAGGCGGGCTGCCCGGGGACCTCGGTCGTGCAGGCTCGGAAGCCGCGAATGTTGACCGTCGTGCTCAAAGGCGACAAGAGGCGACCCTCAGGTCAAGGTCCCGGCGCCAGGCTTTAACACGGGCTCGCGTCCCAAAGGGGGCAGGCGTCACGGGCAGCCCGCGCCCATCGTCCCAGCCCGGCACGTCCCGCGAGAACCGATCAGCTGTCGCGGTCCGCAGCCAGCACATGAGGTGCCGCCCGCGCCACGGAGTGGCAGTGACCCGCGCCAGCCGGCAACCCGCGGCCCCGCGCCCACTTCTCACGGCAGCGCGACCGCCGCGGCGACCAGGCTTTGACGGACATCCACCATCAGGGGTTCATCCCCGGAAGGATTGCCGATCATGGAAGGCATGGGGAAGAAGCCCCGGCGGCGCCGTTCGTTTACTGCTGAGTTCAAGGCGGAGATCGTGGAGCTGTGCCAGCGCGGGGACCGGTCGGTGGGGCAGGTCGCGAGGGACTTCGACCTGACCGAGACCGCGGTGCGCGAGTGGATCAGGCAGGCCGAGCGCGACGCCGGGACCGGGGACGGCGGGCTGACCAGCGACGAGCGCAACGAGCTCGCGCAGCTGCGCAGGGAGAACCGCAGGCTGAAGGAGGATGTCGAGATCCTCAAGCGGGCGACGGCTTTCTTCGCGAAGGAGACCCGGTGAGGCTTTACCCCTTCATCGAGGCGGAGAAGGCGCAGCAGCGCAACGTCAAGCGGGCGTGCGAGCTGCTGAAGGTCTCCAGGTCCGCCTACTACCAAGCACGCGGGGACGGGCCGTCGGGCCGGGACCGGGACGACGCCGAGCTGGCCGCCCGGGTCAAGGCGGTCCACGAGGACTCCCAGGGCCGCTACGGCGCCCCGCGGGTCCACGCGCAGCTGCGCGCCCAGGGAAAGAAGCACTCCCGCAAGCGGGTCGCCCGGCTGATGCGAGCCCAGGGCCTGCGCGGGCGGGCCGCTAAGCGGTGGAAGAAGACCACCATCCCCGACCCGGCCGCCGCCGCACGGGCCGACCGGATCAGGCGGGACTTCACCGCCGACGCCTCCAAGCTGAACATGCGATGGTGCGGCGACATCACCTACATCGCGACCTGGGAAGGATGGCTCTACCTATCAGTTACGTGGAATCCGAGCGCGGAAGGCACTGTCGGCCGAAGGCCGTCCTCACCTGCGAGGATTCCCACGTAACACGGATTCTGTGGACTGCGACGAAGGAGCATTCCACAGAATCGCGACCGTGATCGACATCGCCTCACGCCGCGTTGTCGGCTACGCGATGGCCGATCACCTGCGCACCGAGCTGATCGCCGGCGCGCTGTCGAACGCGGTCGCCGCCCGCGACCCGCAGCCGGGCGTGGTCTTCCACTCCGACCGGGGCTGCCAGTACACCTCGGCCGCCTACGCCGCCCTCGCCGAGCAGAACCAGGTCACGCTCTCGGTAGGCAGGACCGGGCAGTGCTGGGACAACGCGCTGGCCGAGAGCTTCTTCTCCTCGCTCAAGGGCGAGCTCATCGACACCAGGGCCTGGCCGACCCGGGCCGGGGCCAGGCGGGCGGTCGTGGAGTACATCGGCTGGTACAACGGCACCCGGCTGCATTCCGCACTCGGCTACCAAAGCCCCGCCGACTTCGAAGACAACCATCACGAGAACGTCAGGCAAGTAGCCTGACCTAGCCATCAACCCTGTCCGTCAAAGCGGGGCAACCTCAGCTCAGTCTTGATGTCCTGGCAGGCGACCGCACCGATGACCGGGGCGGCAAACCGCCCGCACAGCCGCCGCTGCGTGTGCGCGTGCTTGCGTGACCACCATGAGCTGACCGGCAGGCGGTCCGGGTCCAGGTAGTGTGCGATCGAGTCGGCGCCTGGCCTTTTCATGTTCGGTGCGTCGGCCGCCAGCCGGTCCTTGACCTTTTCCAGCTTGGCGGCCAGCTTCTCTTCGGTGGCCGCCTCGCACTGTTCGCGTCGCCCGGCCTCGCGCCAGACCGCACGCCAAGCGGCCCCCTTCGTCGCGGCCGGTACACCGTGATGCCGTGCTCAAGCTCGATGACCTCGCCACCGCCGCGGGTGGCCGGGCGTCCGGCACCAGTAGAGCGAACCTGGCCTGGGGCACGGCGGACCGCAGCGCCCCGGGCTGGTTGTGGGGGAATTTGTGGGGATCTTGACGACCGCGGGCGAGGCCTGCGACATGGGAGAGCCCTCTCTTCCTGCGTTGATGCAGGTGAGAGGGCTGACTGCGGGCTGACCCTGGGTGGGCGGTACTGGGCTCGAACCAGTGACCTGCCGGTTGTAAGAGGGGCTGTCCCTGCCGGGGTGAATGCGACGCTCGGACTCGCCAGCCCCGCCACCTGCATAAAGACCTGTACGAACCGATAGGGCCATTCTAAACAGCCCTGCCGACGAATGCCGGATTGTGCGGTTTTATCCGTGGGTCTTTTGTGGGGCGCGCCACACAGGGCCGTCTATCGGCCAAGCCGGCCTAGCGGGACAATCGGTCACCTCTGCCGGGTGATCCGCAGACATGACGCTGGTGCGCACACTTCTTTCAAGCGGATTGCGACGTCGACGGTGTCACCGGGATGGACCCGCGTTCAAGCTCGCGATCTGATGTAGGACGGGACCGTCGCCATGAATCGGAGGTACATATGGAACTAATGGAGCTGAAGGAGAAGACCACGCTCTCGCGGGAGGAGGCAGCCAAGCGCCTGCATGCAATCGCTGACGAGCTAGCGTCGAACAACGACGTCGTGGTCGAGCGACAGGACCTACGGTTCGTTGCGCACGTCCCCGATCAGGTCCATCTGAAAGTGGAATTCGAGATTGAGGACGACGGCACCGAACTCGAGATCGAGCTGACCTGGTAGTCATCAGAGCGTTGGCGGGACAGTCGAATGGCGCGCCAAGCCGCTACCTCCTTGCCACCATGCCGTGAACAAATGTCAGCCACCGACCAGCAACGCCAGCAGCAGGCCCGGTAGCCGCCAGTCGGTGAGGGCTGTACCGGCCAGGACGGCCGGACCGGCGCGCAGCAACGAGCCGTCCGGCGAGGCCGCGAGCAGCGCGCGACCTGCCTCTGCGGCTGCCGGTTCGTACTCCAGGCCTGCCGGCGACTGCCGCAGGCGCTTGTCTTGTGGCTGGGCCCGCATCCGGTCCGGGCAGGCTCGGCTTGGTTTACATCGGTCCGGCCGCCCTCGAGCGTGCCGGCCCCGGATGGGTTCGGCGGCCCTCCTGTTCGCTATGCCAGCGATCGGGTGTGGGGCGCGGGGGCCGCGCCCTGGCCGGACTGGGCCGCCAGCCCGCAGCGTGTACGGCCGCATCCACGATGGCTGCAGCGGCTTGTATGAGCTCATCTGCCCCGACTGCGGCGATCATCCTGACCTGGATTACTCCGAGGTCGTGCCGCGGCTTCAGCGCGCACTCGTTCGGGTGAGGACATGAACGTTCGGTGCTCGGCAACGCCAGCCCGCCGCATGCCTATGAGGTTGCGAGCGACTGCGGCACAGCATGATCTCCGGACTGATACCACAGGAACTCGCCGGATGGGACGGGCTTTGGAGCGCCGGGGACCGAGGGCGGCGCGGCAGCGCCGCCTACAGGCGAGCAGCAACCTAAGCAAACCCTGCACCGGACCCGGTAAACGTCAACGGCTGGCATGCAGCATCTGGTAGGGCGGACAGTCGGCCGGGCTGCCCGACTCACCCTCAGAAGGGTGAGGCACAGACATCGCGCTAAGTGAGAGCCTGGCAGGGACATGAAACTAGGGATCGTGGCTGGGGCCGCCCGGTAATAGCTAGGCCCGCGCTCGGTGACATCAATTCAGCGGCACGGGACCTCCTGGCAGCGGCGACCGCGCGCTGCCCCTGGGCTGGGCCCGGCACACGAAGGCTGGATGGACCTAAGCCGGATCACCGACTGGGTGTGCGAGCACTGGGACCAGCCCGAAGAGGGAATCCGGGAAACCCGCGGGCGCCGCAAGGACTTCACCTACGGCCGGTTCCAGTGCTGGGTCGCCCTTGACCGCATGATCCGGCTGGCGGGCACCCACGGGCGGCCTGGCAACATCGGCCGCTGGATGGCCGAACGCGACAAGATCAACAACCAGGTCATGACGCGCGGGTGGCACCAGGAAGAGGGCGCCTTCATGCAGCATTACGGCACCGACGTCCTAGACGCCTCCCTGCTGCTCATGCCCCTGATGGGCTTCGTCACCCCCCACCGACCCCCGATCCAGCTCCGGCAGGAGATGCCGACACGCTATTTGTTCTTCCGGCGCTTGGGTTTCATGCGGCCTTTGCACTCTGGGGTGGGGAGGTGCGGGGCGGCAGGGCGGAAGATTCGCGGCGGTGTCAGCTGCTTAAGATCGTCCACTTGCTGGCGCTGCTTGTTCCGCGCAGGAGCTGACCGCGGTCTTCCCCCTGGCACCCGCGACGCTGCTGGCGTGGCATCCGTCACGACGCTGATCCTATTTCCGAGCTGGACGCCGGCGGAGGTAAGTACGACGCGGAGCGTCTGGAGCCGTTGCTCAGGCCGGGCGGGGCATATTGTGTGTCCAATCTGCGCCGGGGGCTGCCGCGCCCGGCGAACGGGGACAAGCTCAGACCGATTTCAGACTAGGTTCGGTCTGCCGGATGTCCGCGGCTTCTCAGCAGGTGAGTCGCGGTGGCGATGTGCTTTTGCCAGTCTGTCTGCGGCTGAGGATCGGGTTCATGTTTGCCGGCGGCGGCTGCTTGGGTCTGTTCGGCCGCCCGGGCTGCGGCGCCTGCTATCAGGTTGTGGTGGGCTGGCGCGGGGCGGGGCGCGGGGCGTGTCAGAAGTTCTCCCAGGTTGTTGGCGTGCGCGACCCGTGTTCCTAGATAGCGCGGATGGCCGGCTCTGAGCCAGGCGGACAGGCGCTCCCGGCGATCTCGGTGTTCGAGGTCGGCGGCGCAGAAGCGCAGCAGGATTGTCTTGATGACCGATGTGTGATCGAAGAGCGTGTGTGACACCGAAGCCGGCTCGACCCACGGCGACACGATCATCGCCGGTACACGCACGCCATAGCGGCCGAACGTCTTGGGATCGTCGTCGTCGGCTTCGGGTGGCGGAACATGATCGAAGAACCCGCCGTGCTCGTCGTAGAAGATGACCAGGAGCGTCTTGTCCCACTGCGGGCTGGTCGCCAGCGCGTGGTAGACCGCCAGAACGAGGTCTTGGCCGTCGCTGATGTCCGCGGTCGGGTGGTCATCGTTTTGCTCGAAGCCGAATGGGTTGAAGTTGCCCCAGTTCGGGTCGATCCACGAGACCGACGGCAATGTACCGCGGGCGGCGTCTTCAAGAAAACTCGGATCCTCGCTCTGAACCCGGAGGTTCAGCCTCGTCTTCCAGGGCAGGCCGGTCTTGGTGAAGTACGCGAATCTGTCGTGGCGGCCAAGGCAGTAGAGCTGATCAGCCATCCGCAAGGTGCCGATGTCGCTGGAGTACCAGCGCCAGGAGACGCCGTGCTCGTCGAGGCGGCGCACGAACGAGGGCTGGTTGTACAACGGCGGCAAGTTGTGCGGATGGCAATCGCGGCTGCCGGCGGCGCGGCCGCAGAGGGCATACAGGCGGTTCGGCCAGGTCGCCCCCGGAACTGAGCTGAACCAGCGGTCACAGGCGGCGAACTGGCTGGCGAGGTGGTCATAGACCGGGACATCCGCGGCGTGGTAGTAGCCCATGATGGGTGCCGGGTCCCCGTTCTCTACCCCGAGGTTTTCCATCGTGGCGGCGTAGCTGGCCACGAAGCCGTCCATCTTGCCGCCGCCGATCTGCAGGTCGACTGAGGTGGCGGAGTGGTCGGGATCTTCCCCGATGACCGTGGTGCCGAGGTGGTAGACCGGATAACTGCGTCCTTGGTGCTCGTTGGCCAGCCCTTCTCGCAGGCCGTCGACGTCACCGCGGCCACCCTCAAGAGACAGGTAACCGAGCATGTGGTCGAAAGAGCGATTCTCCATCATCAGGACGACGATGTGGTCAACCTTCTCAAGGTTGGCCGTACCGGACTCCCCCATCGCGACACCCCCGTGGTCCCCCAGCTACCCAAGTGCGGCGGCGCCCATGTGGGAAGTGAACCATCGGGCTGGCTGGAAGCTAAGATGCTTGCGCCTCCAGAATCGCACTGCCCGGATCTGGCGGACACCCCCTAGGGGGTGATCCGGGCCCGGCTAAACACAGCGACACTTTTTGCATGGACCCGCTTGCGCGACTGCGCCCTGTGAACGACCGGCTTGGCTCGTGGGTGGAGGCGCAGGCCCAGGCCGTTGCGGACCGTGCGGTCGAGCTTGTCGTTTCCGCGCTGGATGTGAATGGACTGCTGGACCGGGTCGACCTGAACGCCGTGCTGGACCGGGTCGACATCGAACGGGCGCTGGACCGGGTCGACCTGGACCGCCTGCTCGGGCAGGTAGACGTGAACGTCGTCGTTGAGCGCATCGACGTCGACGCGCTGGTCGAGCAGACCGACCTCGGTGCCGTCATCGCCAGATCCTCCAGCGGGGTCGCGAGCGATGCGCTCGACGTGGTCCGCAGCCAGACCGTCGGGCTGGATGAGTTCATCGCCCGCCGGATCGGGCGGCTTCGCCACCGGCCCGCCCGACGGACTGCGGGCCGGGGCAGCGTCATGACTGTGCCCGCGGGCGACGCCTCGCTGCCCCGACCCCCGGTCATCATCCGGGAGAGCCTGCAAGGGAAGTACTCCGGTTTCGACCTAAGTAGGCCGACTGGCACCGCAGAACCACCGGCCACCCCGGCCCGGCATCACCCAGGTACGGGTGAGAAGAGTGTCCCCTCAGCCCCACCGGCCAAGGAGACCGGCTCCCACCACGCGCGACCGAGCCCAACCAGGCGCGCTGGCGGCGTCCAGCCGCACATGATGACCCGGTGCAGTTCACTCCGACCGCCCAATTCGCATGGATTGTGTCCGGCCCTGGCGACGGCTTTCCGCTGAGACGATGGCTCCCCTAGATCTCGGTGGTGGCTTCGGCCTTGCCGTCTTTCACTGCGGCCTGGAATGCGGCGTAGTCGCGTTCGTTCTGGTCGGCGTAGGTTTCTGCGAAGTCCGCGATCACCTGGTCGAACCGGTCGGAGTCGCCGAGGTAGGCGGCCAGGGCGACGCGGTCACCGGAGCGCGCATGCGCCCGGGCCAGGGTCCACCCGCAGATACCGGCGTAGAGGGCCATCCCGGACGGGATCATGAGCTCGATCGGGAAGGAGAACTTCCAGTCCTTGAGCTGGCGCACGTAGAAGTCGCGGTCCACCTTGTCCGGGCCCGTGGCGCGGGTCCAGCCGAGGAAGATGTCGCTCTCGGCCTGCATGAGATGCTGCCCGGCGACGACCCGCTCACCCTGGTTGGTGTACTGGCTGCGCCCGCAGTACTCCGCAAGGACGGACGGCTGGGCCTCTTTGGCCTGCAGGAACAGCGGCTCGGTCCCGTCCCCGCCGTCCAGCAGCAAGATCCAGGCGCGGGTACCGACGCTGCCGACCCCGACGACCTTGCGAGCCACCTGTACCAGGCTGAACTGCTCGAGCAGGTGCCTCCGGTCAGACTGCAAGGTGCGCCGGTACTTGCCAAGCACCGTGCGGATCTCCTGGTAGATCGCGTCGGCCTGGACGCTGGCGAAGACCTCCTCGATGGGCATGATCATCGGAGGCTGGCTGACGATCCGCCGCTGTCCATCGGCGATGGTGGTGAGCTTACGCTGCGCCTTCGTACTGTCAGCGGTGTGTGCTTTGGCCAGCAAGCCTTTGGCCGCCTTGAACTTTTTCGCCTTCATCTGGGCCCTGAAGTCGCCGATGGCCTGCTCGATGTCCAGGTGGGCATACCAGACGTCCAGGAGCGGCTGCTCGGCGAAGCCGCGCATCGCGGTTCGGTACCCCTCGGCCGCCGCCAGGACGATCTTGCGGCGGGCCTTAAGGGGGAACCCATTGTCGCGTCCGGCTACAGCCAGGCTGGCAGCCAGCCGCTTCACGTCCCACTCGAACGGGCCAGGCACGGTCTCATCGAAGTCGTTGACGTCGAAGACCAGCCGCCGTTCCGGCGAGGCGAACGCCCCGAAATTGGCCAGGTGCGCGTCCCCGCACAGCTGCACCCGCAGCCCCGACGCAGGCGTGGTGGCCAGGTCGGCCGCCATCGGCAGCGCCGCCCCCCGGTAGAACGTGAACGCCGACACCAGCATCCGCCCGTGCCGCACCGGCACCAGCTCCGCCACCCGCGACTTCGCCTGCCCCAGCAGCAGCCCAACGGGATCCCGCGATCTATCCGGCGCGAACTCAGCCTGCGACTCCAGCGGCGCTAGCGTTCGGGCATCCTTACCCAGTGCCATCCGGTCCGCGCGGGTCAGCTGTTCCACCATCTCACGCGACGCCCGGATCCGGACAGAAGCCCGCGCACCAGACCTGCTTCCTGCGACACGATCAGCCATCACAGTCATGACCACTCCATCCCGGAGCGACCGCCTGGTATCGCCGGCCTGCGGCGGCCGCGGACCGCTCCCTTTGCTGGTACTAGCCGAGCACCTCCACGCCAGGTACGGCATCGCCCACCAAGGGGTGAACACGGCATTCATGGCCCTCCCACGCGGGAACGGCTGGTGGCCTGCCGCGGATGGGCCAGGACCAACGCTTTGACCTTGAGGACGGATGGCCCTGCCCCGTTGGCTGCTGCCGAGGCAAACCTGCTGGTAGTAGAGGGGCGCCTGAGGCGGGTGCTCACTAGGGGGTGAGGAAGATGCCGTTGCTAGACGCGTTCCTGCTCATGATGTGGTTCTTCCTGTGGATTCTGTGGTTCTTCCTGCTGTTCCGGGTGATCATGGACATCTTCAGAAGCCGCGACCTGGGCGGCTGGGGCAAGACAGGCTGGCTGGTCTTCACGATCCTCCTGCCGTTCCTCGGCGTGTTCGTGTACCTGATCGCGCGTGGCGGCCAGATGGCCGACCGGCAGGCCGCACAGGCACAGGCGCAGGACGAGGCGTCCGGCGCTTACGCCAGCATGGCAGTGCCGGAGGGCGTCGGTACCGCCGACAACCTGGCCAAGCTTGCCGGCCTGCGTGACCAAGGGGTCATCAGCGGCGCCGACTACGAGCGGGGGAGGGAAAAGATCCTGCACCAGACGGCAGCCTGACACGCGCGGGTCAGAGCCCGGTCCAGCCGGACGGCGAAGGCGGCACTGCCGTCTTCGCCGTCGCAACGCGATGCGCGTCAAGCATGCGGTGCTGCTCATCATCACCTCCGGCTGGCGTTCGCGCAGAATTTGTCGTAGGTACTACACCGGTCACCGGGCCTGCCCGGCATGTTCCAATCGCCGATCTTGAAGCCGCCGGCGCGGGCGATCGCGTCGCGCAGCGGTACCGCCCAGTGTTGTTCCAGGAGGATGAACGCGGCCGCGGAGTCGTTGGGGAGCTCCTCGAGGACATCCCATTCCTCGGCGTCGCCGAACGCCTGGATCCCCTCGGCCGCTTCTTGCGCGCCAGCCGCGGCGCCTTCCTCGCCCTCCATGCCCAAGCCGACCAGGGCACCGACCTTGCTGCCGAGCTCGATGGCCTCTTGCTGGGTCAGGTTGCTGAGATGCTCGACCTCGATTGGAAGGGGGGCCGGGCATGGCGGCCCACGCGGCTTGCCCGTGGCCAGCCTGCGCCAAGCCGGAGCGCTCATGGCATCACCCCGGCGGGGGGATGTCGTTCGTGGGGTAGCGTCCGGCCTTGCCACTTCGACCTGCGGGGTCGTCGCGCAACAATGACGCGTTTGATGCGCGGTCCTCGCGTATTTCCCGGTGGTGCTCGTCCTCGCCTACTGGGTCTCGGCGATCCGGGCCCTGGCCCACACCCGGGAAAGGGCCGCGCTAAGCGGCCAGGGCAATTCGCCTTCATGCTCTGACCGGCATCCGGTTGGGGTGCTCGGTCAGCCACTTCGCGTACGACTTTGAGGTATCTAGGCTGAATTCGACCCCGGCCGGCGGCGGGAGGGCGAACATGATGTCGGCGGCGTGCTCGAGCGCCCCCCGCAGCAGGTCGAGCGGCCCCGTCGCTTCGAACCCCACCGACCACCACGGTTCGCCGCGCAGCTGGACCTGGGCGAGTTCGACCGCGCAGCCCGCCTCGGCCACCACGAGCGACCCGGCAGGTGCCTCGCTGGCGGGCATTGGGAACCAGGTCCTGAGCCGTCTCTTGCTGACCGTTGTCCAGCCCACGGGCAGGACGTCGCCGTGGTCCACCGGCTCGCAGCGGAACGACCACTTCCGCCAGTACTCCAAGCGGCCGCGGCAGCTGTCAAGCCGGTCAATGACGCCAGGGCAGCCGAGATAGGACTTTACGTCTAGCGAGACCCCGTCCCGCAGCTTCACCGATAGTCCGGGCAGGCGCGGCAGCAGCAGGTAGGCGTCCTCCCGTACTTCGGTTCCGGTTGGAAAACGCCCGAACCACTGCCGCACCTGAGCGACCAGCGGGCCGGCGGCTATCCAGCGGACTTCCAGGGTGTCCACCGCCCCAACGGTCGGGATCTCAGTCGGCACAACCGTCATGGCATTCCTCCCCCGTCCAGCATTCACAGCCGTCGGGCAAGTCGCATCACCCACCTGGGGGTGACGCGGCGGACGGTACCGGATGAGGCCCGCAACTCCGGCTATTGCCCGCTCTGCTCCGCATCGCTGTCGGCGGCGGTGTCCGGGGGGACGACGTTGCCCTGGTCGATGTCCTCGGACGGTTCCGCCTTGGCGGTCAGCGCTCCTTTGTCCAGCTTGCCGGAACCCGCCGCCCGGGACATGGCGTCGCCGCCCCGGCCACGCAGCACCATGGCGAAGCCGACGGCGATCAGCGCGCCGGCGATCGGCCCCGCGACATACACCCAGTAGCTCGTCCAGTCGCCACTGACCAGGGCGGGGCCGAAGGAGCGGGCCGAGTTCATCGACACGCCGCTCACCGGTGCCGCCCACAGGCCGGCCAGGGCAATGTAGCCGCCGACGCCGAGCGCGGCGATCGCGCCGACGTTCTGCGCCGCCGATGCGGTACCCAAGATGACGCTGACCAGCAGCGCGGTCAGCACGATCTCCATCAGCAGGGCCTGCCAGTTCTTGTACCCCGGGCCCGGCAGCGTCGCCCCCAGATGCTCGACGTTCCCGAACACCCAGCGCAGAAACAGGCACGCCAGCGTCGCGCCGATGAGCTGGATGACGACGTAGCCCGGGACACGCTTCCACGGGAAGTCCCCGCGCAGCGCGAAGGCCAGCGACACGCCCGGGTTCAGGTGCGCGCCGGAGACCGCGCCCATGAACAAGATGATCGCCATCACCATCAGGCCCGGGGCGACGACCGCCGCGGCGAGGCTGATCTGCCCCTTCGCGTGCAAAAGCCCCCCGCCCGAGGCGACCAGGACCAGCGCGAAGGTGCCCAGCAGCTCCGAGAACAGCCGCCGCCACTCCAGGCGCGGATCATCGAAGTCCTTCCGGTCCCCGAACTCAAGCTGAAGTACGTGGTGCGTGCGCGGGAACGCCGTCCCCAGCGCCGCCGGGTCGACCTCCCGGGCCGCCGGGCCGCGCGCAGCGTCCGCCCCAGGTGCGTTCCCCGGTGCCGCCGGACCATCCACTCGGCTCACCGGCACGTTGCCTGCCACGTCCAAGTCCCCCCAACAACACCATCGAAGAAGCTTCACAATGAGGATCGCAACCCCGAGCCCGGCCCGGTCTTCGGCGAAGCCTTCGCCGATCATCGCTACCCTGCGCAAACCCTCCTGGAATCTCGTGATCTGGCCCATGCACCTACGCTGCCTGGCGCTATTGCACCTCCCACCACGGCCCAGTTCCATCGCCCCGATAGGGTGAAAGACGGGCCGTCACCCTCAGGAATCCCGGCTCGCCGACCACGGCGACTGCCTGGCGACGCGGCCCAGCTTCGCGACCATACAACTGCTCGGTCTGTTCGCCCGGCCGCTCCCTTAATTTGTCCCGAACGAACAGTGGTTCCCCGCTATCGTGAAACGGCAGGAGGCCAAGGTCCCGCGACCCCGGACGTTCCTGATCTCCACACACAAACCCCGACCGGAACTGGATCATCCCAACAGGACGATGTGGCGGCAGTCCCGTGGCGGTCGAATGAAGCGGTGATGGATCAGGGCAGCGCCGCTGCACGCCGCCGCCCGCTATGAGGTGACAGTGGTCTCCCGGGTTCACGCCAGTGCGGTGCATCGGGCTGATCATGAACGAGAGGGGGCGCGTCAATGCCTTACCGTGAAGCGCAGGCAGAGCATCAGCACAATCGTCTTCAGCCCCGTGTCCCCAGCCCAGCCATCTCGACGGAAGTCGGCGAAACGACCCGCGGGCAGGCCGGGCCTGGCTGGACAGTGGTTCTTCGGGGCCGCCCGACCCGCATCCCCGGCGGTCAGCCGCAAGGCGGCTCCATCCACGTATACGAGCTCATCTGCTGCGACTGCGGCGACGATCCGGACCTGGACTACCGTGACGTCTCACTGGAGCTGCAGCAGATCCGCGGGCCCTACCCGTTCAGGGAAGGCGTCGCCGCCTATGAGAGGCACGTCCGGCGGGACCATGCGGGCCAGACGCTCACCTGAGTCGACCGTCACCCGAGGGCGCTCGTGAGCTAGACCCGATGCCCCGGCACGACGGCCTAGCCGGAGTCCCCCGGTGTTTGAATGTCGAACATGCTGGTGAAGCCAGCGTGCTCGGCGCGCTCGCGTCCCCGGTAGGGATGCTGGCTCTTGTCCGCCTCGCCCGTGAGCACAGTGCCACCGGTCGCTCCATGACCTCCGCTGCCGCCGGCATCTTCGTCCCGCTAGGCGGCGAATGGACGGCCGCTCTGTGTCGATCGTGGGCCATGAGGTACCACCGCGCCTCACGCAGTGCGGGGCGAGGCCATTTCACCCCGCGCCGGGTGATGCCGCTGCCTGGCCGCCTGCCTAGCGTCGAGGTGTGGCCAACTCTGAAAGGAGGCCGTGTGATGAGCAGTACACACGACCAGCAGCCTGTCGACCGGCCTGCTGCCGCGGCCGGCCAGTCCAGGATTCCGTCCCAGCGGCCCGTCAGCGAACCAGTAGGCGGATACGCCAGCTCTACAAGTGACGCCAGAGACGTCACGTCGGGTTACGCCTCGGCTGCCGGGTGGCTGCTGATTCTCGGCGGCCTGTGGGACTTCTTCGCCGGGCTTGCCCTGGTGGTCAGGTCCTCCTACTTCAGCACACAATCGGGCTACTCCGCTACGCACCACTATGCGTACGGGTGGACCCTCAGCGGCTGGGGCTGGGCGAACCTGATCTTCGGGATCGTGGTGGCAGCCGTCGGCGTATGCGTCCTCCTGGGCATGGACTGGGCCCGGTGGGCAGGCCTCGTGCTGGGCGTGCTAGGCGCCATCGGAAGCTTCATGTTCCTTCCGATCTACCCGTTCTGGTCGATCCTGGTGATCGCCGTCGACGTCTTCATCGTCTGGGCGCTCGCCACTGCCCGCAGGCACCGGGAAATGCCCGCATAGGCGCAGCCGATCCGCCGGAAGGCTGTTGACCCCGCGATGGCGATAACCGCCGGGGTCAACGGCCATGACGCGGTTCACCGCGAGCCAACCCAGTCCATTAGGGACAGCGGCGCCCGCGGCATTGCTCACTCCTCCCCGGAAATGTAGTCACGCCGGTCCGGCGGCTAGCCGCCGGCCCGTCGTGCGGCTGTCAGCCGGCGACGCCAGCCGCGACGGCCTCCCTTGAATGGTGCTCGTGCCGGGCCTTCTCGTGTTCGTGAGCCGCGGGTTTGAGGTCCAATACCACTTTCTTGATGGTGCCGGTGAAGGCGTAGGGGGCCTTGTCTTCGTAGTCGAGGTCGACGACGCCGCCGTTGTCCCGGCCGATGTCCATGTGCTGCCGGGGTCCGTTTCACCCGTCGGCGGGTGATGCGGCAGGTCCGGCCCCTTGGCAGTCTGGCGGTATATCAGCCAGCAGACTGCGAGGCATCCCAGTGCGACCGCGAATATACGAAATCACCTTCTCCGGACAGGCGGGCGCTGCGCTGAGCGCGGAATTCGATGACTGCGAGGTCAGGGTCGGCGCGGGCACGACTACCCTTCGGGCCGAGCTGCCAGACCAGGCAGCCTTCCTCGGGCTGGTGTACCGGATCACCGGATTGGGGCTTGACGTCGTCGAAGTACACCTGGTGGAGCCAGTGCCTCCCGGCGGCGGCTGACCGCGTGCAGCCCTGGGAGCGGAGCAGCAAACGGAGCCGACGGTCAGACGATCTACCCAGCGATCTAAGAGCAGGCGCAGCTCAGCTGCCCGCTCGATGGCCTCCGAGCGTGACGCCGCCCCGAGCTTGTGGTAAATCGACCGGAGGTGGGTCTTGATGGTGTTGCGGGACAGGTAGAGGGTGGCTGCCATCTGCGGATAGGTGCTGGTCGGCAGGAGTTCCAGCACGCGCTGCTCGGCATCGGTCAGAGCCTCGGTCAACCCGCGGCGTGGGCGCTTGGCGCTCACCTGGAGGGCCGCGGCGATGAGCTGTGCGGTGAACGGGTCGTCGTGCATCTGCGCGGCGTGCTCGATCAGGTAGCTGGTCAGCTGGGGAGCGGTGGTAACGACGGTGCCGAGGAAGCCCGCGTGGCGGGCCGCGGCCAGCGCGCCGCCCACGATGCCCGCCGCCGCGGGGTCGCCGCGCTCGATCGCGGCCGCGGCCAGCAGCAGCTGGCGCACCAGCGCGTGCCGTGGCGTCGCCTGTCCCGGCGGCGCCCGCAGGTGGTCCAGCGCGGCGTGGCCGTCGCCGGCGGCCAGCGCGATCTTGGCCAGCAGCAGTTCCCGGCGGCCGGCGGGCAGGCCGCGGGCCAGCCCGGCCGGGGAGCGCAGGTCGCCGAGCGACAGGCGCAGCTCGGCCTGCAGCTCATCAGCGCGGGCCCGCAGCACCGGCGAAGGACTGGCCAGCAGCTGGTCCGCCGTCGCCACGGTCGCCAGCGCCTCGCGGACCTGCCCGCGGGCCGCCCAGATCCGCGCCCGGTCCAGCAGCCCCAGGAACTCCAACGGGGGCCGGCGATGTATGGATATCGTCAGGGCCCGTTCGGTGAGCTGCTCGGCGGTATCCAGGTCCCGCTGCTCCAGCGCCAGCCCCGCCAGCGCGCGCAGGTAGTCCACCGCGAAGAAGTGCCCGCTGAATCCCAGCCGGTCCGCCGCCCCCTCCGCGTCCCTGGCAGCCTCGGCGGCCTCAGCCAAGTACCCAGGCTCAAACCGCGCCAGCGCCCGCGCCCCGGGGACCATCACCAGCTTGACCGGCTCAGGCAGATCGGGCGCCGCAAGAGCGGTAGATCCCTCACGCTCAACCGCACACAAGTCCTCAAGCCAGGTATAGCCACGGACGAGGGGCACGGCGAGAATGGCGGCCCATTCGTCGGTGAGCTGCGCACGCTGCTCGATCGCCCGCGCGGCGAGAGCCTCGGCCACGGCCTGCTCGGCCTGGCCTGCCTGCATGCTGCGCACCGCCCGTGCCGCGGCGAGCTGGGCCGCCAGCGCAGGTTCGGGCGGCGCTGACGGGAGGGCATGCTCCAGCAGGTCAAGATATTCGCTGCCCCGGGCGATGTCACCTGACAGCAGCAGGTCGGCGGCCAGCGCCAGCAGCCGGTCAGGCACATCGATAAGCGTCGCGGGATCGATCGTTTCGATGTCGAGCGGCGCCGGCACCCCCGGGTCGCTCAGGAAGCTGGTCGCAAGCTGATCCCGGACAAGGGCCAGGGCCCGGTCGGCCTGATGAGCCGCGAGGAAGTGGCGGGCGGCGCGGCGGCTCTCGCCGGCAGACTCACCCCATTCGCCCGCCCGCAGCTGGAGTGCCCGCTCGCGGCCGGGGTCCCGGGCCCGCAGCTCCGCGCGCAGCACCTGCTGTACCAGATGGTGGTACCGGAAGGTCGCCCGCTCATTGTCGAGTGCCACCAGGAACAGGCTAGCGGCGTGGATGCCATGCAGCATCGCCCCCGCGTCCTGCCTGCCGGTGACGGCAGCACACGACGCCGCCGTAAGCTCTTCCAGCACAGAGGTGTCAAGCATGAACTGGGCAACTTCAGGCGGCTGCCGGTCCAGGACCTCTGCGATGAAGTACGCGACGATCGAATGCCGGCGGATATCCAGCGCCCGTGCTGCCAGTGCCGGCTCGCTGGCATCGCGCAGCGATAGCGCCGCCATCTGAAGCGCCGCCGCCCACCCCTCGCTTCGGTCATGCAGCAGCGCCAGGTCAGCAGCAGCGATATCCACACCGAAATTCGCCAGCAGGTCGCCGCTTTCCGTCAGCGAGAAATACAGGTCACGGTCGCGAAGCTCGCACAGCTCACCTGACATCCGCAGCCGATGCAGCCGCAGCGGAGGGTCGAAGCGACCTGAGAGCACCAGCTGTACCGTCCCGACTGGCCAGCATGCCACCAGATCGATCATCTGCGCGGCGACTGCAGGCGCCGCGCGATGGAAGTCGTCCACGACGATCGCCGATCCCGCGGGCAAGATCGCAGCATCATTGACGACCGACGCGATGACATCGGCCAGCGCGGCGCCCCGTGCCAGCAGACCGGCTGAGTCAGCGCCGAATTCCGGCACCAGCTGCCTGAGCGCCTTAATGAAGGCGACCCAGAAGCGGGGCGGATGAGCATCGGCATTGTCGCAGGACAGCCAGGAAGTAGCGGCAGGTGGTCGTGTCGCTGCCCAGCTCGACAGGAGCACGGTCTTGCCCGCGCCGGCCGACCCCGTCACAATAGTCAGCCGCTTGCCGATCCCTGCCGTCAGCCGGTCATGCAGCACCGCCCGCCTGACCAGTGTGCCAGGCAACTCCGGAGGCCGGAACTTCGTCTGCGCGAACCGCGCGCCTGGTGCGGGCCCGCGCTCAGTCGCGGTAGCCATTTCACCAGCTAATCAGGCCTGCCGCCCGCTTGCCAGAGGACCAACGTCCTCAGGCAGCAGTCCCTGTGGCTGCGGTTCGCCTGCTCTCATCGCCTCACAGCAGGCCCAGGTCGATTGCCCGCTCGATGGCGTCCGAGCGTGACGCCGCCCCGAGCTTCTGGTAGATCGACCGCAGGTGGGACTTGATGGTATTGCGGGACACATCGAGGGTGGCTGCCATCTCCGGGTAGGTGCTGGTCGGCAGCAGCTTCAGCACGCGCAGCTCGGCGGCTGTCAGCGGCTCGGGCAGCGCGCGGGGCGGCTGCAAGGTGCCAGGCTCGGTCGCGCGCGCATCGACGGCCGCGGCGATGAGCTGTGCGGTGAACGGGTCGTCGTGCATCTGCGCGGCGTGCTCGATCAGGTAGCTGGTCAGCTGGGGAGCGGTGGTAACGACGGTGCCGAGGAAGCCCGCGTGGCGGGCCGCGGCCAGCGCGCCGCCCACGATGCCCGCCGCCGCGGGGTCGCCGCGCTCGATCGCGGCCGCGGCCAGCAGCAGCTGGCGCACCAGCGCGTGCCGTGGCGTCGCCTGTCCCGGCGGCGCCCGCAGGTGGTCCAGCGCGGCGTGGCCGTCGCCGGCGGCCAGCGCGATCTTGGCCAGCAGCAGTTCCCGGCGGCCGGCGGGCAGGCCGCGGGCCAGCCCGGCCGGGGAGCGCAGGTCGCCGAGCGACAGGCGCAGCTCGGCCTGCAGCTCATCAGCGCGGGCCCGCAGCACCGGCGAAGGACTGGCCAGCAGCTGGTCCGCCGTCGCCACGGTCGCCAGCGCCTCGCGGACCTGCCCGCGGGCCGCCCAGATCCGCGCCCGGTCCAGCAGCCCCAGGAACTCCAACGGGGGCCGGCGATGTATGGATATCGTCAGGGCCCGTTCGGTGAGCTGCTCGGCGGTATCCAGGTCCCGCTGCTCCAGCGCCAGCCCCGCCAGCGCGCGCAGGTAGTCCACCGCGAAGAAGTGCCCGCTGAATCCCAGCCGGTCCGCCGCCCCCTCCGCGTCCCTGGCAGCCTCGGCGGCCTCAGCCAAGTACCCAGGCTCAAACCGCGCCAGCGCCCGCGCCCCGGGGACCATCACCAGCTTGACCGGCTCAGGCAGATCGGGCGCCGCAAGAGCGGTAGATCCCTCACGCTCAACCGCACACAAGTCCTCAAGCCAGGTATAGCCACGGACGAGGGGCACGGCGAGAATGGCGGCCCATTCGTCGGTGAGCTGCGCACGCTGCTCGATCGCCCGCGCGGCGAGAGCCTCGGCCACGGCCTGCTCGGCCTGGCCTGCCTGCATGCTGCGCACCGCCCGTGCCGCGGCGAGCTGGGCCGCCAGCGCAGGTTCGGGCGGCGCTGACGGGAGGGCATGCTCCAGCAGGTCAAGATATTCGCTGCCCCGGGCGATGTCACCTGACAGCAGCAGGTCGGCGGCCAGCGCCAGCAGCCGGTCAGGCACATCGATAAGCGTCGCGGGATCGATCGTTTCGATGTCGAGCGGCGCCGGCACCCCCGGGTCGCTCAGGAAGCTGGTCGCAAGCTGATCCCGGACAAGGGCCAGGGCCCGGTCGGCCTGATGAGCCGCGAGGAAGTGGCGGGCGGCGCGGCGGCTCTCGCCGGCAGACTCGAACCATTCGCCCGCCCGCAGCTGGAGCGCCAGCTCGCGGGCCCCGTCTCTGGCACGCAGCTCCCCCTGCAGCGCGTCGCGTACCAGAGGGTGGCACCGGAAGGTCACCTGCTCCTCGTCGAGTGCCGCGAGGAACAAGTTGTCCGCGTCAATGCGGCGCAGCAGCCCCGCCGCGTTCTCCCATCCGGTGACTGCGGTGCAGGCATCCGCGGTCAGCTCTTCGAGCACGGACGTGTCGAGCATGAACTGGGCTACCTCAGGCGGCTGCTGATCCAGAACCTCGGCGACGAAGTACTCGGCGATCGCATGGCTGTTGAGGGCAAGTGCTCGCGCCGGATCCGTTGTATCGCGCAGCGAAAGCGCCGCCATCTGCAAGGCCGCGGCCCACCCCTCGCTTCGCTCGTGGAGCAGCGCAAGGTCAGCAGCGGAGACACTTACACCGAACTTCGCCAGCAGGTCGCCGCTTTCCGCCAGCGAGAAACACAGGTCACGATCACGAAGCTCGCACAACTCGCCGGACATCCGCCACCGGTCCAGCCGAACCGGAGGGTCGGCCCGGCTGCCCAGGACCAGCTGGACGGTCTGGGCCGGCCACCGCTCGATAAGGTCGCTCATATCCCCCGAAACCACGGGCGCTGCGAGATGGAAGTCGTCCACCACAATCGCCGATCCCGCGGGAAGCTTCGCGGCGTCGTTGACAACCGATGCGACGACATCGGCCGAGATGACCTCGTCCGTGGCCAGCAGGTCGGCAGCATCGCTGCCAAATCCCGGCGCTATCGTTCGTGGAGCCTCGATGAAAGCAGCCCAGAATCGAACAGGGTTCGCATCAGCCTTGTCGCAGGACAGCCACGCTGTAACGCCAGGCGACCGCTCCGCGGCCCAGCTCGACAGCAGCACGGTCTTGCCCGCGCCGGCCGACCCCACCACTATGGTCAGCCGCTGGCCGGCACCAGCCGTGAGCCGGCCATGCAACGCGGATCGCGTGACCAGCGTCGCAGGCAGCGCCGGACGCCGGAACTTCGCGGCCCTGAACCGTACGTCCTGCGCCGTGTACCCAGCGTTCGCGTCGTCTGCCAAGACACTCCCTGCGTCTCAAACCGCCGGGCAGATAGCCACAGGCCCGAATCCCTCCCACCTCAGTGTGCGGCATCAGTCCCGCCTTATTCCTCCTCCTCTGCGGGTGAAGACCGAGCGCCATCACGTGGTCACCGGCCTGTTCGCCGAACGCACGCAAAGCAACCGGCGCCGGGTGATCTGGCCGCTGGCATCTCCGATGACGGGCGGCTCTAGGGGCATGACCTGCGGGCGGACGCCGCTTCGCCGCGGGCTCGTGCGCAGTCGGTGACGCCGATCCGGTCTCAATCACCCTGGTCCGGGTGGTGCCCGCACGCCTTCTCGCGGCTCATGGTGGTAGGGCAGCGAACCTGGGGCGGATCATAGGGGGCGACAGGGGTGAACCTTCCACACCGGCAGCGGAGCGCACTGCGGCAGATAGAAGCCGGACTCTCTTGCGCGGAGCCCAGGCTGGCGTCGATGATGGCTACCTTTGCATGGCTGACAGCCGGTGAGGACATGCCAGATCAGGAGAGCTGCCCATCGGCGGCCGTCGCGGCAGCCGTGCTGCTGGCGCGCGTAATGGCCGTGTGCCTGCGCGGGGTCCTGAGCGCCGCCGAAGCCCTGTGGACCGCGGCCTGCGGACACCAGGCGGCCGGGTGCCGCTCTTCTATATGGGGCACGACATGGTACGGCTGACAATCGTCATCAGGTCGATGGAGCTGACAACTTGTCGTGACGCCGCATGGTTGCCGGGGACCGGACCGAGCGGTATGCGCAAGGGGGGTACACGCCAGCGGGACAGGAGCGGTCTAGGCGCCTGCTAGGGCATCCAGTGGTTCGCCCGAGCTTGACGCTGCCGGGCGGCGGCCGATGATCGGGAGAGAGGAACGGGTGGTGTTTCCTGCTGGGTTGTCATGGTGCGGGGCCGGTTGCCGGGCGTTCCCCGGGTTGATGCGCTGGTCGTCGGAGTGGTCTCACATGCACCCATTCGGCTCCTGCCCTAAGGGCCGGGCGGTCGCCATGACCGTGTCATCCGGGGGACCGGCCTGCTCAGTCAGGTGATCGAGCGCGGCGCGGCCGGCTCATGCGAAAACGCGAGCTCGCCCGGGGCTGGCGGCCTCCCCGCTAGCTGGGCTCACCGCAGCGCTGGCGTCGGTGAGCAGGCGATAGACGCGGGTGAGGAGCTTGCGGGCGATCGCCGTGGTGGCGATCTTCTTGCCGCGGCGCCGGTGAGCGCCAGGGCGTCGCCGGTGACATGGCCCGCAGCTGGGGATCTCCGGCGGGGCGATCCATGCCTCCGGCAGCAGGCCGGCGCGCAGCAGCTGCGCGCCAATCGCGGCACCGGCCTTGTCGTTCTTCAGCCGCGCCGAGGCGATCGCCTTGCACTGCAGCGGGCGGGCCATGTGCGGCTCGAAGCCGTACTCCTCCAGCAACTCCAGCAGCGACCCCCAGCCGAACGCGGCCTCCTACGCTGCCGCGGTGCCCGCCGGCAGCCCGCCGATCACCGACAGGATCGGCCTGACACCGTTGGGCACGTGGCGGTTGGCGAGCACCTCGCCACCCTCGTTGATCACCGCCACCTGGGAGCGCTTGCGGTGCACGTCGATTCTGACGCAGACAGACATAGCCGGGCCTCCTTCCCCGAACTCGTTTGACAACCCGGAAACTACGTTCACCGGGCTTGAGCAGGGAAACGGGGATCCGGCCCCCGAACGGCCCAGCCCCCATGGGGTCAGGTGAGAGGGCTGACGGCAGGAACCTTCTCGGTGGGCGGTACTGGGCTCGAACCAGTGACCTGCCGGTTGTAAGAGGGTCTGTCCCCTGCCAGGGTGACCGCGAAGTCCGGACTTGCCAGCCCTGCACCTGCATAAAGACCTGTACGAACCGATAGAGCAATCTTAGGCGGCCGTGCCGACGAATGCCGGCTTGTGCCGTCTTATCCGTGGGTTTCTTGTGGGGATCACCCTCGGGAGCCCGGATTTGTGGGATTTCTGTGGGACGCGGAATGAGCTTGTCCCCTCTTCCCGGACACCGCCGCGCGCTAGCCGGGCCATGGGGAGTCAGTGCATCTTACGTCGCGCTGGCTTGAGTTTTGGGTTGGAGACCGGCCAGCCGCGGGATCAGTTTCATCGCCGTGCGGTCGGGAATGCCCGTCCGCTCGCCTTCGGTGAGTTCAGGACTGGCGTCGACATGCTCGGGGCTGGCTACGGCCAAATCGCGGCGCAGGTCACGTGGGCGCTAGGGCGCCGTGCGCGCCCGCTTGGCGAAGTCGGCGGGGCGGCCCGCAGCGCGCCGGCGGCGTTCACCGCGGAGCTGGTTGAGCTTGCCCGGCCAGGTTGGGCCGCCATCGTTCTGGATGATCTCGCCGCCGTCCCCGAGCACGACCTCGCCCCAGGCGGCGGTGCCCAGCGCCCAGATGAGGCCGCCCTCGACCTGCGCGCGGACCAGATCGGGATTGACGATGATGCCGCAGTCAAGGGCGAAGGTGACCTTCTCGATGCGGACGCGGCCGCGGCTGTCGAGGGAGACCTCGGTGACCTGGGCGCTGTGGCTGTCGAGGAAGCTGCTGCAGGCGACGCCGCGGGCCCGGCCTTCGGGCAGCGGGCTCCCCCCTCCCCCCGGCCCGGCTGGCGGCAAGCTCCAGCGTCCGCAGCCTCCGCGGGTTGCCGGCCAGCAGGTCGCGGCGGAAGTCCACGGGATCGCGCCCGCCGCTGGCGCGACAATCGCGTCCAGCGAACGCGGGACGAGCCAAACGCGATCTGCAGAGCATCCGCCCAGGTGGCACACAATTTCGGCACCCACAGCACGAGCAGCACGATCCGCACACCGGCGGGTCTGGTCCGCCGACAGGACCCGCTACCGCACGGTGTGCCCGGCGCACGAGAATCACCAGGCCAGTGAGCCCAGTGCGCCCGCGGTGGCCGCGTTACGTGAGAGCGGCCTGGCTCCGGCTGGTCATGACGTAGCGGACCAGCCGGATCAGCACCTGACGGACCGACTCGCGCTCGCGGGCGTCGCACAGCACGATCGGTACGTCCGGGCCGAGGGCGAGCGCGATCCTGATGTCGTCGGGCTCGAAGACCTGGGCGTCGTCGAAGCAGTTGACCGCAATGATGAACGGCGTGCCGGCCCGCTCGAAGTAGTCGATCGAGGCGAAGCAGTCCGCGATCCGCCGGGTGTCGGCGAGGATGATCGCCCCGATCGCGCCGAGCGACAGGTCGTCCCACATGAACCAGAACCGCTCCTGGCCCGGGGTGCCGAACAGGTAGAGCACCAGCTGGGACCGGAAGCTGATCCGCCCGAAGTCCATCGCCACCGTCGTGGTGGTCTTCGACCTGACCCCCTGGGTGTTGTCGATGCCCACGCTGCGGTCGCTGAGCGGCTCCTCGGTGCGCAGCGGGCGGATCTCGCTGATCGCCCCGACCAGGGTCGTCTTCCCCACCCCGAACCCGCCCGCGATCAGGATCTTGGCGGTGGTGGGGACGTCGTCTCCGGACGCCGCTGGGTCACAGTGATTGAAGTCCATCGAGAACCATTCTGAGTAGACGCTGGTCAGGTAGCTGTTGGCGCTGGGCGGAGACGACCCGGACCAGACCCTCGTGGGCTAGGTCGCCGAGCAGCACCCGGACCACCCCCAAGGGCAGGTCGATCTCCGATGTCAGGTCCACGAGAGGCACGGGCCGGTAACAGGCCGAGAGGATCCGCCGGTGCTCGGGGCCGGGCCGGAAGTACTCCGACGACGGCCGCTCACCGGTCGCTACCACCACGTCGATCAAGCCGAACGACACGGCAGCATGGGTTCGCCCCTTGGTAACCGCATAGGGACGGACCACCGGTCCGGCCTCTTGGCCGAACCAGCGGTCCCCGGGACTCTCGTGCCCGTAACAGTCCCGGGGGGTCATTCCGCGGCTGTCTCGGGCTCAGGGAATCTTGGCTCGGCCGCCAGGTGCTTACCCATCCGGCGGACTAGCATCGCCATCTCGTACGCGATCACTCCCACGTTCGCGCTCGCGGACGTCAGCACGGCCAGGCAGGTGCCCCGCCCCGCCGCGATCACGAACAGGAACGCGTGCTCCATCTCGATGATCGTCTGCCGGACCTCGCCCCCGTTGAAGTGCCGCCCGGTGCCCCGGGCCAGGCTCTGCACCCCGGCCGCCAGGGCCGACAGGTGCTCGCCGTCCTCCCGGTCCAGCCCGCTCGACGCCGCCACCACCAGCCCGTCGCGGGACAGGACCAGCGCCTGCTGCACGTGCTCAACCCGGCTCACGAGGTTGTCCAGCAGCCAGCTCAACTGTCCCGTGGTGTCGGTCTGTGCCATCTCTCAGCCTCGCTATCGCTCAGTCTCGTTGTCCAGGGCACCCGGCGGGTCGTCGATATCGTCGACCCGTCCGCGCTCCCAGCCTTGCTGCATCATGAACATCATGTTTCGCGTCGTCTCTGGCGACCGCTCGCCGACCGGCGGCGGCGGGCTGACCGGCTGCGCGCCGCCCCGGCGGTTCTTGAGCTGCGGGGCCAGGCTGGCCTGGGGAACCCGGACCGGCATGCCCAGGTGACTGCCTGGTGTGGCGGTGCCAGGCGCTGGCTGCTTGGCCGGCCCGGGAGCGGGCTCGGGCGGCGTCGCGGCCGGGCCCGTTTCCCAGGGCGGCCTGGACTCTGCGGGCCTGGCCACCTCCTGCGCCTGGGCGGACACCTCCCAGGGCGGGGCGGGCAGCGACCGTCGCGGCGGCTCGGGCGCGGGTTCCGCCAGCCCGATCATCGGCCCGGTGTCCGCGCGCCTGCCGGTCGCCGCCAGCCGGTGCCGCCCGGTCCTGCCGAACGGGGACGGCGTCGCCTCAGGGAACCGGGCGTCGCCTGGCTCAGGGAAGGGCGCCAGGGCCGGCCCGCGGTGACCGCTGGCGGAGCGGCTGCCAAGCGCGGCGTCTTCCTCGCGCACGATCACGCCGAAGGGCAGCACGATGATAGCCGTGGTCCCCCCGTACACCGACGGGCGCAGCGACACCTTGATCGAGTGCCGGACAGCCAGTCGGCTGACCACGAACAGGCCGAGCTGCTCGCTGTTGGCCAGGTCGAACTCGCGAGGGCTGGCCAGCCTTGCGTTGATATCGGCCAGCTCTTCCGGGCTGAGCCCGAGGCCGCGGTCCTCGATCTCGGCCACCAGGCCGGCGCCGGCCCGGTCCGCCCTGACCTCGACCCGGGTGTTCGGCGGGGAGAACACCGTCGCGTTCTCCACGAGTTCGGCCACCAGGTGGATGATGTCGTTGACCGCGCTCCCGGCCACCAGGTCGGTGGACTCGCTGGTGACGTCCACCCGGACGTAGTCCTCGACCTCGGCCACCGCGGCCCGCAGCACATCGACCACTGGCACCGGGTCGCGCCAGCCGCGGCCGGGCGTGGACCCGGACAGGATGATGAGGCCCTCGGCGTGCCGCCGCATGCGGGTGGTGAGGTGGTCGAGCCGGAACAGGTCGGCCAGCGCGTTCGGGTCGCTGGTCCGCCGCTCCATCGAGTCGAGCATCCCCAGCTGGCGGTGCAGCAGCGACTGATTGCGCAGGGAGATGTTCAGGAAGACCTGGTTGACGCCCTTGCGCAGCCGGGCCTGGTCGACCGCGGCGGCGACGGCCGCCTGCTGCACGGTGCCGAACGAGTCGGCGACCTGGGAGATCTCCTCGATGCTGCTGGCGTGAGGTGGCGGGGACTCGGCGGCCACGTCCACGTCGTCACCGCGCCGCAGCCGTGCCACGACGCTTGGCAGCCGTTCCTCGGCCATCGCCCGGACGCTGCCGTTCAGGCGGGTCAGGTCGCCGGTGACCTTACGGCCGAACCACACCATAAGGAAGACCGACACGACCACGGCCAGGAGCCCGACGCCGCCGGCCAGGATAGCCTCGGTGAACAGCCGGTTGCTTGCCGACCCGCTCAGCGCCTGCAGCTGCGCGCCGATGGCGGTCTGGTCCGTCAGCATGGTCTGGAGAATGGTGGTCGTGTCGTTGGTCCACTGGGTGTGGTCGATCGTGAGCGTGTGGCCGGGCGGGGTGGACGCGACGGCGTCTTCCATCGTCAGGAACTGCTTGTACGGCTGCGTGCCGATCAGCGTGACGTAGCCCGCCCGCAGGCCAGGCGACAGCAGCGATAGCGTCTGGTTCATCAGGAACTGCAGCCGGCTCACGCTGCTGATGAACAGCTGCTGCACGCCGTGGCTCATCTGGCCGTGGGTGACGCTCAGCGCGCCGGCGACCAGGGTGACTTCCCGGGAGAGGTCGTTGAGGGCCAGGGCCGAGTCGATGCCGCCGACCGAGATGCCCTGCATCGTGCCGCCCTGGTCGAGCACGGAAGCGTAGTACGACTGGAACTGGTCGTCGATGATGGTGCTGTAGGTCTGGAAAGCCTGGGACGCGGTCAGCTCCCCCGCGTCGACTTGTTTCCTGATGTCCGGGATGGTCCGCAGGTCGGCTTCGAGCCTGTCCAGGTTGGCCGTTGACGAGGCACCGCGCTGACCCTGTCCGACCAGCAGCTTCGTCTCGGCGTCTTGCAACGAGCCGGAAATCAGCGCCCGGGTGGCGTTCAGGTCCTTCTTGGGCGCTTGCCGCCCGCTGAGCAGCCAGATGTACGTCTGCTGCTGCTCAAGGGGCAGCTTGGTGGTCAGCGTGACGACCGACGGTGCGGTGGTCGCCTGCGCGACGCTATTGTAGTTCGCGTTGCTGATCGCATTGGGTACCGTCAGGGTCGCCGAAAAGGCCCACAACGCAGACAGCGAGATTAGCGGTACGACGATCATGCTGATTAGGAACAGCCGGATCGGCCGGGAACGGAACGGACGCCGGATAGCCGCCATAGCGCCTCACACATGACATGCACGAGGGAGGCGTCCGTCCGCACCGCAGAGGCCGCGCCGTCAAGCGTCAGTAGACGCAGGACGCCTCTGCCCAGCGGTCGCCAGCCCCCCGGCGTGACTAACCATTAATAACTTGATTCCTGCAAGGATTGAGACCATAGCAGGCTGAGGGCAGGCGCGGCATTACCATTGCCAATTTTGGCAAGCAAGCGCTAGATTAAAACAATATCTCCAGACGAGGACGAACGGGAGAGGCGCGATGACTGCAGCAGTTCAGCACCGGGAACTGCCCTATCTCGACAGTCACACAGCCGAGTTCATCGACCATCCGAACGGCATCCTGGGCATGGGACCGGACCGCATCCGGGTGGCGGACGGCAGGTCCGGGGTCGAGGTCTTCTCCTACGAGACGATCCGCGATCTGTTCCGTGACGACCGGGTCTCACCGCGCACGCCGCAGGTGTTCATCGACAAGGGAATCGAGAGCGGCCCGATCATGGACTACCTCGTTCTCGGCAACCTGAACCTCACCTGGGCCGACGTGCACGACCGGCTCCGGCCTGTTATGGTGCGCGGGTTCCGCGCCAGCCGCATCGCCCAGGCCCGGGGTTTCATCAGGGAACTGGCCAGCGACCTGATCGACGGCTTGCTGACCCGCGGCAGCTGCAACTTCGTCACCGACTACAGCCATCACCTTTCCATCCAGGTGATCTCGCAGTTCATCGGTATCCCTCCCGAGGACGTTCCCGAGTTCGAGCACGCCACGGTGGAGCTGCGGCTGCTCGGCCAGGAGCCGTTCTGGCCGGGCGTTCCCCGCCTGGAGTCCGCCCTGGCCCAGGTCAGGGACTACTCGCAGAAGATCGTCGAGAAGCGCAAGGCCAGGCCGGAGAAGGACTTCATAAGCGACCTCGTCGACGCCGCCCAGGCCGGCGACCGGATCTCCGAGGCGGAGATGGTCTGGAACATCGCCGGGGTGCTGCTCGCCGGCCACGACACGACCCGCTACCAGCTGGCCTCCTGCGTGCGCTCGGTGGTGGATGCTGGCCAGTGGGAGACCCTGCACGCGCACCCGGAGCTGGTTCCGGCGGCGGTCAATGAGGCGATGCGCCTGCACCCGGCGACCCCCCGTCAGGTCAAGGTGGCCCTCAGCGACCTGATCTTCGAAGGCCAGCACCTGGCGGCGGGAGATCGCATCACGCTGAACCTGGCGGCGGCCGGCCGCGACCCCGCGGCCTTCACCGACCCCGACCGGCTCGACCTGCACCGCCCGGAACCGCTGTTCGACATGGGCTTCGGGTACGGCGCGCACTACTGCCTCGGCTTCGCGATCGCCAAGGCCGAGATGGAAGAGGCGCTGACGCTGCTCACCCGCCGTCTGACCGATGTCGCCATCGACGGCGCGGTCGTGCTCAGCCCCGGCGGGGTCATCGCCGGGCCCGAGGTCGTCCCGCTGCGCTACCGGCGCCGGGCCTGAGGTCGGCCAGCATGACAGCGCAGCGGACCGTCAAGGTTGACCGTAACCTCTGCGTCGGCACCGGACTGTGCGCCGATATCGCTCCGGCAGCCTTTATGCTCGTAGCCGGGAAAAGTCAGGCGGGCGACGCCGGTTCGGTCGCCGTGGACGACCTCGCCGACGCGGTGGCGTCCTGCCCGACGTCCGCGATCTCCGTATGGGACGAAGACGGCAATGAGGTAGACCTTGCCTGACGGCAGGGGGTCAAGCTGGCAGACGCTGGTGTCAGTCCTGGGCGAGGTAGTCCCGGACGGTCTGCGGCTCGTGGCCGATGAGCGTGCGCAGGAGCGGGTCGGTGCCGGCGAAGAAGCCGCCGGCGGCGGCCTGATACATGCCGAGCAGGAAGCGGGCCATGAACTCCAGATGGCCGACCGCGGTCTGGGCGCGCATCCACTCGTCTGGGTCAAGCAGCTCGAACCGGACCGCCCGACCGGTGACGTCTGAGGCGATGCCGGCGATGTCCTCGAATGTCGGTGCGCTACCCGCCGTGATGGTGACGGGACCGTCGTACGCGCCGTCGGAGAGGATGACCGCCGCCGCCGCCTCGGCGGCGTCGCTCCCCGAGGTCCACGACACCGGCCCGTTGGCCGGGACGGCGATGGCTACGGTCTCGCGCCACGGCCCGAGCAGCCACTGCAGGCTATGCATATAGAAGCCGTTGCGCAGCGAGGTCCACGGCAGCCCCGACCCGGCGAAGATCTGCTCGGTGGCGGCGTGGTCGGGCCCCGGCCCGAAGGGCGTGTCCGCGGCCGCGCCTTGATGGCTCGTGTATAGGACCCGGCCGACGCCTGCTTTCACTGCGGCGTCGATGGCGGATCATCGACGCTGCCGCCGGGCTTCTGCGCGAGGGAGGTCAGGCGGCCGTCACCACACGGGGCGTCGCCGAACGCGCGGGCGTGCAGGCTCCGGCCATCTACCGGCTGTTCGGCGATAAGGACGGTCTTCTTGACGCCGTCGCAGAGCACGTCATGACCGGTTTCGCGGCCGCGAAGGCCTCGGCGGTGCCCGCCGCCAGCCCGGTCGGCAATCTGCGCCGCGGCTGGGACATGACGATCGATTTCGGCCTGGCTAACCCGGAACTCTTCGTGCTCCTCGCCGACCCCGCCCGCGGGCGGCGGTCACCGGCCGCGCGGGCGGGAATCCGGCTCCTCGCCGGACGCGTGCACCGGGTAGCGCTCACCGGACGACTCCTGGTCAGCGAGAACCACGCCATCGAGCTCATCCACGCAGCCGGAACCGGAGCAATCCTCACCATCCTCGCGCGGCCCGCCGGCCAGCGCGACCGCCGCCTCGCGGAGGCCATGTTCGACGCCGTGCTAGGCCAGATCCTCGCTCCCGGCAACCATCCACCGAACGCAGCAGCGCACGGCGCCGACCGCGACCTTTGAGCAGGACCTTTGAGCACGCCATGGCTCGTCACCAGGACAGCGTGCGACGAAAGCCTAGCCGGAGTTCGGGCGGCGAACGTAGGCGTTCCGTCCCGTGCTGCGATCCCAGATAACGACGCTGCCGCGGGCGTTCGGTGCCGCCGTAGATCACCTTCGTGGTGGCGGCACGTGAGTACTTCTGACCGGCTGCTGCCGCGCCATTTCCGAGGGTGCCCTTCGGTTTGTCAGTGGCGCAAGCAGCGTTAGGACCAACCTTCGTTGCATTCTCGCCGCCGCGGAATGGACATCGCGTGACCAAGCGCTTGGTTGCCAGCTACGATGTGACCGCGGACCTCTATGCGGAGGATGTCACGTGAGTTACCGCTACGCTCCTGACCTTGTCCGTCTGATTGCCCAGCTACCGCGACGCGATCTTGCGGACCTGGCAGCTGTCAGGGCAGCCGTGGCCGAGACGGCGGCGGCCATCCCGGTCGACACGTCGGGTGTGGATGTCACCGAGCACCGCACCCCTGACGGCGTTAAGGTCCGGCTCTACCGACCCGAACGTGCCGCAAGCCCGCCGTACGGCGCCATCCTGCACGCCCACGGCGGCGGCTTCGTCATGTGCGACCTGGAGTCCAGCCACGCTCGCAACACGGAGCTGAGCAGAGAGCTTGGCGTTCCCCTCGTTTCCGTGGATTACCGGCTCGCACCCGAGCATCCCTTCCCGGCAGCGCTGGAGGATACCTACGCTGCGCTGCGGTGGCTGGCCGCCGAGGCGCCATCGCTTGGCGCGGACCCTGACCGCATCGCCCTGCACGGGACGAGCGCAGGCGCCGGCCTGGTCGCGGGACTGGCGCTGCAGAACAGGGACGACGGCGGCCCAGTGCCGTGCTTTCAGTACCTCGGCATCCCGATGCTTGACGACCGGATGCGGACCGGCAGCAGCAGGCAGTTCACTGATACGCCCATGTGGGACGCTGGCAAGGCGGCCACCAGCTGGAACGCTTACCTCGGCTCAGTCGTGCCCGGATCGCCGGACGTCAGCCACTACGCCGCTCCCGCGCGGGCCACCGACCTGGCCGGGCTGCCGCCCGCGTACATCAGCGTCATGGAATTCGACCCGCTGCGTGACGAGGGCATTGGCTACGCCCAGGCCTTGCTCGCTGCCGGAGTGCCGGTCGAACTCCATGTGTTCCCTGGAACGTTCCACGGCGCGGCAATGGCCGCCCCAGATGCGGCAATAGTGCAGCGCGAGCGTGCCGAGGAGATCGCCGTTCTGGCAGCGGCGCTGGCGATGAAACGCCCATTTCAAGACAGCGGTGAGGAGCGTGAGTAAACGGGTGGGCGTCGTGGTCGTCTGCGTGGGATGGCCGGCGTGTACGCGGTCTGCAAAGCCGGACTCTTGATCAATATTGTGCTCGCCAACCGCTACCTTGACAGGTGCGTGTGGTCCGACGGCCCCGAAAAGCGTCACACCGGGGGTACGTTCAAGCCTTTGTCGCCCGTCTGGCTGCTGAATGAGCCTTTCGGGGCAAGGAGATGGTTACTCGGGCGCAAGCTCGACGACGATCCGGGCTGCGCCGGGATCGGCGGCGCAGCCCGGTGACGCGCCGTCAGCTATGCCCGAACTGCCCGTTGACGATGAGCGATGGTGAGATGAAGGTGAACTCGCTCGGGCTCGGCTGCGGCGAGTGCTCAGCCGCGGTGAACCCGTAACGGGTCAGCATAGCCGTGTGCGCGGTGCTGAGTACCGACGGGCTCACCAGCTCCTTGGCTAGCGCCGTTGGGTCGGTCGAATTCGCCGCCTTGGCCGCGGCCGCCAACAGCGGGAAGGCGTCGTAGTTGTATGCAAGGATGAGCGTTGCCTTGATTGAGCCGAGCCCCGTCATGGTCTTCACGGCGTCGTTCACCAGCGTGTTGGACGGACTGTAGACGGTGCTGTTGAAGACCTGCATTTTCAGATGCTTGACAAGCGCCGTGCCTTCGAAGCCACTCGGCGCTGAGGTTGAGATAAGCCCGGTCGCCGACACCGAGTTGTCCGCGAGGATCGGGATGTTCCAGCCGAGCTGCTGGAGGCTCTTGAGCAGGTAGCCGACGGGCGGCCCGTAAGCGTCCATGATCAGTACATCCGGTTTGGTGGCCTGGATGGCTTGCAGCTCCGGGGTCATGCTGAGAGCGTTCTCGTCGTACTGCTGACTTGTCGTCACCGTGAAGCCAGCCGCGATGAACGCACTCTTCAGCTCGTTCCCGAAGGCGGTGCCGTACGCGTCGCTGCCGTGAATGATGCCGACCTTCTTGTAGCCGGCCGCCTTCATCGTCGGGATGAAGCCCTTGACATAGTCCGATGGGCCGGGCGACAGGTCGAAGTTCAGCGGGAAGTCAGCCGGGTTTGACGAGGTCGTCGTGGGGGCGATGTTGAAGGACAGGATGTGGTTCGCCGTCAGGATGGGGAGGACGGCGGCCGCGACAGGCGACGGGCCGGAGTCGAGGTAGAGGTCCGGCTTGTTTCCGGAGTGGATGGCGTTGAGCAGGTCCGTCACGGCCGTCGACGGGTTCCCTCCGTCGTCGGCCGCGGTGACGACCACCTGGTGACCGTCGATACCGCCCTGGGCGTTGATCGCCGCGGCGCCCGCCTTAGCGGAGAGCACGGAAGTGGAGGCGTTATCCGCCAGCACACCCGCCGCGCTCAGCCCGCCAGTCACCATAACCCGGTACGGCGTCGACGACTCCTGGCCCGTCGAGGCGCCTGCCGATCCGGTGTTGGTCGAGGCGGGCGTCGTGCTACTACTCGAACTGCATGCCGCGACGCCAACTGAGGCGGCGAGCGCCACCGCGGTGGCGAGCAATTGACCTCTCATGTTCCCCTCCCGAGAATTGCCCAAGCGCTTGCTTGTTTTGATCAAACTAGTGAGCCCGATCACACAGGTCAAGGTCACGAGCCCCAGAAATGACACACGTGGCCCGGCCGTTATACAAGCGTCACTTATGACGACTGGTCGCTGGCTGCATGCCGGGCGGATTGAGCTGGCGGCGGTGACGACGGACATCCCGCTGCGGTTTCAATCACGTGGCTAGCGCCAGGAGCCGGGTGACAAGTTCGGGTGACCACCATCCGTCACGGAGGTTCACGTCGTAGAGGCGCAGGCCACAGACGCCGTCGAGGAGTCCATCTCGCCGAACGTGGTGGTGATGCCTTCGGGTGATACCACCGCCGGCCGGTCTCGCCCGGCGGCGGGGCTCAGCAGGAGGTCGTGCAGTCGTTGCGCCCGATCCGCTGCCACGGCACTCTCCATATCAGCGTCGTCCGTTAACTGACACCGCTGGCTGCCACCTGGTTGGGCCCCGCTGAACAGGCACGCCGCTAGTAGAGGACCACGCCGCGGATGTTCCGGCCGTCGCGCATGTCCTGGTAACCGTCGTTGATCTGGTCCAGCGAGTAGGTGCGGGTGATGAGCTCGTCCAGTTTCAGCTTGCCCGCCTCATACATGGCGAGCAGGCGCGGGATGTCGTAGCGCGGGTTGGCCGATCCGAAGATGGTTCCGACAAGCTGCTTCTGCAGCATGCCGAGGTCGAAGAGGCTGAGCCTGACGTCGGTCGCGTACATGTTCGCCACTGCGGTGACAACGGCGCGGCCGCCCTTCCTGACCAGAGACATCATGGGCGCGATCATCGCACCCTCAGCGAGCCCGACGGTGAGGATCGCCTTGTCCGCCATGCGGCCCCAGGTGATCTCGCGCACCAAGCCGACCGCGTCGGCGAGGCTGTCCGCGGTGTGGGTGGCACCGAAAGTCAGCGCCTGCTCGCGCTTGAACTCGACGGGGTCGACCGCGACGACGAACCCGGCGCCGGCGAGTGCCGCGCCCTGCACGGCATTCATGCCCACTCCCCCGGGTGCCGATCACGACCACGGTCTCCCCCGGCCTGACATCCGCCGCGTAGACGGCCGACCCCCAGCCAGTGGTGACACCGCAGGCGACAAGCGCCGCCTTATCCATCGGGAGGTAGTCAGGGATCTTGATGACCGACGCGGTGTTCAGAACGCTGTACTCGGCGAACGTGCCGAGCGCGCACATGGTGGCGCATTCCTCTCCGCCGCGCGTGTGATGCCGGGACGAGCCGTCTGCCTGCCGCCCGGCGGTCAGCGTCGCTCCGAGATCGCACAGGTTCTGGTGCCCCGATGCGCAGGGGGACAGACGCCGCAGGACGGGACGAACGAGGTGACGACGTGGTCACCAGGACGCACGCTGGTTACTCCCGGTCCGACTTCCTCGATGACACCCGCGCCCTCGTGGCCGGCGATCATGGGGAACTGCTTCCAGGTGGAGCCATAGGCCGGGTCAGCGACCATGTCGCCGGTTACCAGGTGCTCGTCGGAGTGGCACAAGCCGGCGGCGGCGAACTTGACGAGGACCTCGTCCTCCCGAGGCGGGTCAAGCTCAATCTGCTCGATCTGGTACTTCGTGCCCGGGCCGTACAGGACGGCTGCCTTCACCCTCACAGTGTTACTCCCATCTCCGCGAGCCGGGGGCGAGGGTCGGCCGGCGGGGTGAGTTCGGCGAGCAGCCGCGCCCGGCGGGCCGCGACCGCGCGGCAGCGCTCATCGTCGGAGAAGACCCAGAATTCGCCCCGGGCGAGGGCGCCGACCATGTGCTCGGCCGCTTTCACCGGGTCGAGGCTGGTTTCCTCGTTGTCCTTCTGCATGGCCGCGAACAGCTGGTTGGCGGCCCGGTTGCCGACTGGGGCGTCGCGTTGCGCGTCGAGGAAGATCTGGCTGCGGACGGAGTACGGCAGGATGGCGCTGACCTGGATCGGCGCCCCGGTCAGCAGGATCTCCTGGTGCAGGCACTCCGTCAGGGCGAGCACGGCGTGCTTGCTGGCGATGTAGGGAGCCTGCATGGGCATCGTGGAGATGCCGCCGATCGACGAGAGGTTGGCGATGACCGCCGGCTCGCCTGCGGCGATCATCTTCGGCACGAAGGCCCGGATACCGAAGAAGACGCCGTCCAAGTTGACCGCCATCAGCCGCTGCCAGCGCTCGACGGTGACCTCCCAGGCCAGGCCCGCGGTCTCCAGCCCGGCGTTGTTGATGAGCAGTTCGACGCTGCCGTGCGCGTCAAAGGTTGACCTGGCCAGTTCCTCGACGGCCACCGCATCGGTGACGTCGACGGTCCGGGGAATGGCGTCGCCGCCGTCCCTGGTGAGCTCCTGCGCGAGGGCGGTCGCGCGAGTCGTGTCGATGTCGGCGATGACGACCCGCATCCCGATCCGGCAGAGGTAGCGGACCAGTCCCTCGCCGATCCCCGCGCCGCCGCCCGTTACCACGGCGGTCCCGCCGCGGAACCGCTGCTCGGCGCTCTCTGGCGGAAGGCTGTCACCTGTCATGCGTTAACCTCTTCTCTTCCGCTTGGCTTGGCTAGGCGCCGGTGAACTTGGGCTGGCGGCGCTCAAGGCTGGCGGCGATGCCCTCGCCCGCGTCCGCGGTCGCCCACAGTCGGGCCTGCTCGGCGAGTTCGTGCTCAAGGACGGCCCGGGCGCGCCGCGGCAGGTCGCCGCGGAGCGTGCGGCGGATGGACTGCACGGCGAGCGGCGCGGCCTCGGCCAGTTCGGCCGCCCACTCCTGGGCGGCCGCGCGCTGCGTGCCCGGGGCGACGAGCCGGTCGGCGAGGCCGATGCGAGCGGCCTCCTCGCCTTTGACGCTGCCGCCGGACAGCAGCAGCGCCATGGCCGGTTGCTGCCCGACGATCGCGGGCAGCGTCACGCTGAGCGCGAACCCGTGGTGGAAGCCCAGCCTGGCGAAGTTGGCGGTGAACCGGGTGCCCGCGTCGGCCACGCGGAAGTCGGCGGCGCAGGCCAGGCCGAGGCCGCCGCCGACCGCGGCGCCCTGGACCGCGGCGATGACCGGCTTACTGGTGTCAAGGATCCGCATCGCCTGCCGGTACAGCCGCTCGGAGACCGCGACCCGGTCATTCCCGAAGCCGCCGCCGTCGCCGAAGTTGGCGCCCGCGCAGAAATTCTTGCCCTGTGAGCACAGCACCACGGCGCGGCACCGGGCATCGGCGTCGAGTCCGGCCAGGGCGTCGGCGATCTCGGTTATCAGCGCCTCGTCGAAGTAGTTGTGCGGCGGCCGGGCGATCTCGATGGTGGCGACGTGGCCGTCGGTGGTCAGGGTGATATCGCTCATCGCGCTCCCGTCGTGGTGTGGTGCCGGCCTTGGACGAGGGCGGCGAGGTCGCCAGTCGCGGCGACGGCGGCCGCCAGCTGGCGGGTGAGCGTCTGGTCGGTCCCGTCCTCGCCGCGCCAGACAAGCAGCCGCCGGGTGAACCGGTTCAACGGGTACTCGCGGGTAAGTCCGATGGCACCGTGGGCCTGGTAGGCAGCCCTGATGCAGAGCGTCGCGTGCTCGTTGGCGAGGTGCTTCACGGCGGCCGCCTCGAAGGCCCCGCCGGCCGCGTCAACGGCCCGTGCCGCCCTGGCCACGTTCAGCCGGGTGACGGCCGCCGCCTGCGCGATGGTCACCAGATGCTGCTGCACCGCCTGGAAGGCTGCTAGCGGCTTGCCGAACTGGACGCGGTCGGCGGTGTACCGGTTCGTGAGGCGCATGATCGCGTCCATGGCTCCGGCCATGGACGCGGCGCGCAGGACCGCCGCGCGCCGCAGGAAGGCGTCTTGGGCGCCCGGGCTGATCTCCTGGATGGTGGCGCGCGCCCCGTCAAGCCGCAGGTCCGCGCGTGGCTGGTCAGCGAGGTCGGCCGAACGGCCGGTGACTTCGCCTGACAGCGGACGCCAGGTCACCAGGCGCGGCGCACCATCGGGCCCGGCCACGATGGCGGTGACAAGCGCTACCTCGCAACCCCAGGGAACGGAGAGCACGACCCCCCGCGCTGCGCCGTCGTCCAGCGGCAGGCTGGCGGCCCGCGCTGCGACGCTCATCGGGACCTGGTCGACGCTGAGGCCGGCCGCGGCCAGCAGCCAGCCCGCGAGAAGGGTCTCCACCACTGGCAGCGGGGCCGCCTGCGCCCCCGCGGCATACGCGACAGTGACCGCGTCAAGCAGGGTCCCGCCGGGTCCGCCCGCCGATTCCGGTACCGATACCCAGGGGAGTCCGGCCGCGGCGGCCAGATCCCAGCTCCGGGTGAAGGTATCACCCGACTCCGTTCCGGCTGGCTCTGCTGTTGCCGCAGCGAAGACCCGCTCGGCGACCTCGGCCAGTTCCGGGTCCATCGTGAGGCCGGTGGTCGTCATGGGCGCAGCCCCTTCGCGATGACCGTGCGGAGAATCTCGTTCGTGCCGCCCCGGATCGTCCAGGACGGTGACGCGAGGAGCGCGCTCGCGAGCAGGCGCTCGTAGCCGTCGGCGCTCGCGGCGTCAAGCGGGCCGGGCGCCAGCCGAGCGAGGGCGTCCACCAGGTCCTGTTCCAGGCGGGTGCCAAGCTCCTTGACCAGGGCCGCCTCGGCGGCGGGGCTGAGTCCCTCGTCGACCATCCGGGCGACCGACAGGGACATGCCGCGCAGCCCCCATGACCTGGCGGCAACCCCGGCGAGGAGGTCGTAGGCCGCGTGATCCGCGGCCGCGGCCGCCCGCTCGAGGGCGAGCTGGGCAAGGAAGAACGGGGACATCCAGCGGTCCACGCCGCCGCGTTCCAAGACGAGTTCCGCGGTGTTCTGCGCCCACCCCCGGCCCGGCTCGCCGAGGACGCGGTCGTCTGGCACGAAGACATCGGCGAACGAGAGCTCGCAGAATTCGGACGTGCCGTCGACGAAGGTGATCGGCCAGATAGTCAGTCCCGCCGCGTCCGTCGGGATGATCATCTGGGTGAGGCCGTCGTACCGCTCGGGTGAGGTGCGGAACAGGCCGAGGATGTAGTGGGCGGTAGCCGCCCACGAGGTCCAGACCTTGGTCCCGCTGACCAGCCACCCGCCGTCGGTCTTCGTCGCCTTGGTCTTCAGGCTCGCCAGGTCGGAGCCGCTGTCTGGCTCGGACATGCCGATGCAGAAGGAAACCTCACCGCGGGCGATCTTCGGCAGGAAGAACCGCTTCTGCTCTTCGGTGCCGAACCTGGCGATCGTCGGCCCGCTCTGCCGGTCCGCGACCCAGTGGAACGCCACCGGCGCGCCGGCCGCGAGCAACTGCTCGACTACGACAAGCCGCTCCACGGCCGTGCGGCCGCCGCCGTACTCGGCCGGCAGTGCCATGCCGAGCCAGCCCCGCCGGCCAAGTTCCCTGGAGAAATCGGGCCGCCACTGGGATGTCATGCCGAGCCCTGGCGCGTAGCTGCCGCGCGGGAGCGTCTCGGCCAGGAATTCGCGCACCTCGTCTTGCAGCTTGAGTTCGGCGCCGGTGAGCTCGGTTGGCTCGAATCTCATCGGCCCGCGCCCGCCGGCGTCAAGATGAAGTCGCCGGTCGCCGGCGCTCGCAGCCGGGTCCAGTAGTCGACCATGCGCCACGGGCAGGCGACGACTGCGCGGCCGACCGCGTTGCGATAGTAGCCGTGCGCGCTCTTGCCGTGCTGCCAGACCGTCTTGTCAAGCTCCTGGTCGACGAGCTTGTTGTAGGCACTGGTGGCCTCGCTGGTGACTTCGATCGCCGCCAGGTCTCGCTCGACCATGAGCTGGAGGCACTCGGTGATGAAGTGCACCTGCTCCTCGCCGGTCAGGTTGTGGCCGCCGCCGTGGTTGGGCGCGGTGTTCGGCCCGGCGGTGGTGAACAGGTTCGGGAAGCCGGGCGTGCACACCCCGAGGTACGCACGCGGATCGCGCCACGCATCGCCGAGCCGGACGCCGCCGCGGCCGCGGATATCGATGGTGGACAGGAAGTCCAGCGTGAATCCCGTGGCCAGGATCAGCACGTCGCACGGCACCCGCGTGCCGTCGCTGAGGATCACCGTGCCCGGCTCGAGGCGGTCGATGACCCCGGTATGCAGGGCGACATCAGGCCGCCGCAGCACCGCGTAGTAGCCCGGGTCCTTGATGATCCGCTTCGCGTACGGCGGGAAGTCGGGGGTGAGCTTGGCCTTCAGGTCCGGCCGGTCACCGAACATCTCATCAAGGTACTTCAGGCAGACCTGCATGACCTTGTCGTTCGCGGGCGACGCGGAGACGTGGGTGGCGAACCATTCCCAATCGATGCGCGGCGTGTCGTAGTTGTTGTCAGACGCGAACCAGTAGGTCCGGAGCCGGAACCACTGATGGTAATAGGGCACGTTCGCTAGCAGCCACCGGGTCTCGGCGGGCACTCCCTCTAGCGTCTTCGCCGGGGCGATCCAGTGCGGCTGCCGCTGCACTACCGTCAGGGTGCCGACGAGGTCCGCGATGTCGGTGGCGATCTGCACCGCCGTGCAGCCGGTGCCGAGCATGACGACGCGCTTCCCGGCCAGTTCCACCGCGTGGTCCCACTCGGCCGAGTGCACGATGACGCCGCCGAACGATTCCCGGCCGGGCAGGTCCGGCTTGGCCGGCCGGTTCAGGAATCCGGTCGCGGTGATCAATGCCGTGGCCACGTGGGTGGCACGCTGCCCGTCGCGCTCTGTCGTCACGTTCCACTTGCCTGTGCCTGCGTCCCAGGCACAGGCGATGACCCTGGTGCTGAAGCGGATGCGCTCGGTGACCTGGTACTTGTCGGCGACCCGGCGCAGGTAGGCCAGGTACTCGGGGCCGGCCGGGTAATACCGCTGCCAGTCCGGGTTCAGCTCGAAGGAGAAGGAGTAGTAGTGGCTGGGGGTGTCCACGGCCGCGCCGGGATAGGTGTTGATCCACCAGGTCCCGCCGAGGTTTTCCCGCTCTTCGAAGATGGTGTACCGGAATCCGGCCTCGGCGAGCTTGACCCCGGCGTTGATGCCGACCATGCCGGCCCCGATCACGATGACCTCGAAGTCCTCTGCTGGACGTCGCGTCGGCTTAATGTGACGACGGTCCTTCTCGAAGCCCGCCTGCTCGCGCAGCAGCGGGACGAATTCGTCTCCGACCGGCTCGCCGACGGCGAATTCGGCCATCCGCCTGAAGGCGGGATCGTCAAGTACGGCGGATCCGGCGGCCTGGGCCCCGCGCCCGAGCTCGTCGAGCACCGACTGGCGGACGGCGCGGGCTGTCTCCTGGTCAGTCTCGTGCACTGCGCGCGGACCGCGCGCCGGCAACGGCCGGAACGCCGGGGCGTACCGGTTGATCAGCGCGGGATCGGACTTCCACGCGGCGAGGCAGGCCAGCAGCAGCGCGGGATCGGCCGCCATGATCGCCGCCGCGCGGACCGCGCCGGCGTCGGCCGGCTGGCTTGCCGTGGTGGCTTCGCTGTCGCGCGTCATCGCGTTCGCCTCTCCATGTCTTGCCGTTCGCTCGGTTCGCGCTTCCGGGCGGCTGCTGCCAGGGCAGCCCGCCCCGAGGTCACCCGCCACGCACGGCCCAGGGCAGGTGAGATCGCTTACGATAGTTAATGGCCAGTTACTAGAGTCTGTCTCTAGCGAGATGGTTACAGGACAGCCGCTGGGTGTCAAGGGCTGGTTTCCGCGCCTGGCCTTCAGTCTTGGAGCGCGGCGAGCCACATCTTGGTCAGCACGTCGAGCGTATGTGCGGCATGAACCTTCTCCAGGTCGCGCACGGCATTCGCGAAGAACGCGTGGTGCAGGGTCATCAGCAGTTCGGCCCGCTCGTGCTCGCTCCCGTCGGCGAACCGCGCCGCGCGCTGCAGGCCGGCCTCGACCGCCTGGACCCCGAGGTGGCGCAGGTCGTTGCTGGCGACCCGGACCTGGTCGTCGCCAAGCGCGGCCTCGCCGACCACGCGCCACAGCGGCACGAGTTCGTCCCAGCCCGCCGTGACCTCCGCCAGCCACCCGCGGACCGCCTCGGCGGTAGCCGCGATGGCCACGTCCTCAAGGCGCGGGTAGAACTCAAGCCCTGCCGCGTGGAGCCTGGCCGCGAACTCGAGCGCGATCTCCCGCTTGGCGGAGAAGTGCAGGTAGAAGGTGGCGGGCGACGCGCCCGCCGCCGCCGCGATGTCCTCGACCTTGGTCTTGGCGTAGCCGTCGGCGATGAACAGCTCCCGCGCCGCGTCGATAAGCCGCTGCCGGGTGGTTTCCTTCTGCACCTGGCGGAGGTTGCCGGGGCGCCGGGGCGCGTTCACGCCACGACCTTACCCGCACGCGGCAGGTTCAGGTATGGCCTCACGTGACGGCATCCGGCCGTAGCGCTCACCGCCTCGGTTTGTTGTGCCTCACCGAGCATCACCAGATTTCATCTTTTCAATTGATGACAGATTTACTCACTAGAGTTACCATCAGCGAAAGATGGCGGTCAAGTCACCGCGCCGCCTGATTTCTGAGTGGAGGGTGATGCGCGTGGCCGCCGTGCCCGCACCTGACTCGCCCGGCCCCTTGGCCGGCATCCGCGTGATCGACACGTCGAACACCTTCATGGCCCCGTACGCCACCCTGCTGATGGCGCAGATGGGGGCGGAAGTCATCAAGGTCGAGGAGCCAGGCGGCGACATTCTCCGGCAGGTCGCGGATACCACGGGGACCGGGGCCGGCCCTGTCTTCCTCAACACCAACCAGGGCAAGAAGAGCGTGGTACTCGACATCCGCGGCGACCACGACTACGCCATCCTGACCCGGCTAGTCGCGGACGCGGACGTCTTCGTCCATAACCGGCCGCCCGCGGCGGCCCGGCGGCTCCGCGTCGATTACCCGTCGCTGGGCCCGGGAAACCCCCGGCTCATCCACTGCGGCGCCTTCGGTTACGGTAGCGGCGGCCCCTACCGCGACCTGCCCGCCTATGACGACGTCATCCAGGCAGCCTCCGGCTTCGCGTACGTCCAGACCAACGGCGGAGAGCCCCAGTACGTGCGCTCGTCCGTCGCGGACAAGACGAGCGGGCTGTTCGTGCTCGCCGCGATCCTGGCCGCCCTGTTCGAACGGGAGCGCTCCGGCCTCGGGCAGGCGGTCGAGGTGCCGATGTTCGAGGCGATGGCTTCGTTCGTCCTACTTGAGCAGCAGGGCGGCGCGGTCTACGACCCGCCGCGCGGCGCTCCGCTCTACGCGCGCACGGCATCGGTCAACCGGCACCCCTACCGGACGGCCGACGGGATGATCGCTGTCATGCTGTACACCGACAAGCACTGGCAGACCTTCTTCCGGCTCATCGACCGCCCCGCCCTCGCTTCCGACGCCCGGTTCGCGACGATGAGCGCGCGGACCGCGCACACCGACGCCCTGTACGGCATCGTCGAGTCCGAACTCAAGGCCAGGCCAACGGCCGAGTGGCTGCGGTTGTTCGGCGAGCACCGCATCCCCGCGACCACCGTCAACTCCATTACCGACCTCCTCGGCGACCCGCATATCGCGGCTGTCGGGCTCATCAAGGAGTCCCGGCATCCCGAGGTCGGAAGGATCCGCACCCCGGGTCTGCCGGTCAAGTTCAGCCGGAGCAAGCCGCCTGTCGTTGGTCCCGCTCCTCTCCTCGGACAGCACAACCACCTACTTGACGAACTCGGCGGCGGGGCATCCGGATGAGGCGCGGGAGGGGAACGCGCCAGCCACTGGTAATGCGCGCGGGGCGACGGCCGCGAAGTGCTGCCTCAGCGTGACGCTGGTGTCTGCGGCGGCTTCCCTCGGCAGATCGGCGCCGGCGGCGAGCGCCTTGCGGACCGCTGCGAAGTCGGCGGGGCTGTTGACGCACTCGGCGGCAACGAGACGGTCTCCCCGGTAGCGCAGGAACGTGTGCTGGCCGGGGCGCGTGCCCGGCCGGGCCACCGTGCCGTCACCGGCGCGGGCCAGTCCCGCGATATGGAGCTTGAGGCCGCCCTGTTCGGACCAGAACCAGGGGACGCTGCGGTACGGCGTGGACCGGCCCATCAGCGTGGCGGCCGCGGCGGCGGCCTGGGTGACGGCGTTGTCGACGCTCTCCAGGCGCAGCCGGGCCGGGCCGGGCTGCGGCGAGGGGTCGGGCAGGTTGGCGCAGTCGCCGACGGCGATGGTCCGGCCGTCGGATGCGAGCGAGAACTCATCGACCACGATGCCGTTGTCGCAGTGCAGGCCTGCGGCGCGGGCTAGGTCCTCCCGGGGCGTGGCCCCCACGGCGACCAGTACTACCTGGGCGGGGATCCGCGTGCCGTCCGCGAGCTCAACCGCGGTCACTGGGCCGTGGCCGTCAGTGCGGGGATCCGCGCCGACGAACCGGCTGGGCCGGGCGCCGAGGAGGATCTGGACGCCTGCGGAGCGGTGGGCTTCAGCGATCACCTTGGCCGCAGCCGGGCTGACCATCCGGTTCATCAACGTCGGCGCGGCCTCGATGACGGTCGCCCGGACGCCCGCGGCGGCCGCGACGGCCGCGACCTCAAGGCCGATGAGCCCGCCGCCGATCACCACGAGGTCGCTGGCGGCGGCAAGGCGCCTGCCCAGGTTCTCGGCGTCGGCGAGGTCCCTGAGCATGACGACGCCGTCGAGCGCGGCACCGCGGACCGGCAGTGCGCGCGGGCGTGCGCCGGTTGCGAGCGCGAGCCGGTCGAAGGCGAAGCAGCCTCCGGATGCGGCGGTCGCGGTGCCGCCTGCTCCCCCGCCATCCAGCGTCAGGCGCTCGATGCGCTCGCCGAGCGCCAGCGTAAGCCGTTTGTCGGTGTAGAAGCCGGTGCTGCGCAGCACGAGGCTGTCCATGCCCGCCGAGCCGCGCAGCACCGCTTTGCTCAGCGGGGGGCGCTCGTAGGGCGGATGCGGTTCCGCTCCGGCCAGGGTGATGGGGCCGCTCCAGCCAAGTTCCCGCGCGTTTGCCGCCAGTTGCAGGCCCGCCTGGCCGGCTCCCACGATGAGCAGCCGGCCAGCTGTCTCGCTCACAGCTGGCTCTCCGGGATGGTGACCCGCACCTCCTGCCACGCCGCCAGCTTGAGCTGGCAGGACAGCCGCGAGTTGGGCCTGCGCTCGGTGGCGGCGCCGTCAAGCATGTCGTCCTCGTCCTCGCCGGGCGGAGGGAAGTCGTCCGCGTGCGCCTCGTCGAGAAACACGTGGCAGGTCGCACAGGACAGCACGCCGCCACACTGGCCGACGATGCCGGATACCCCGTTGCGGACCGCGGTCCTCATGACCGAGTCGCCTGCCGTTCCCTCGATTACGCGCTCGGTCCCGTCCGGCTGGGTGTAAATAACCTTGGGCACGGTGCTGTGTCACCAGGTGACAGGCAGGTCGGTTATGGGCCGGGTGAGGACGTCATGCCGGATGACGGGCTCGCCAGCCAGCCGTATCCCCGGCAGGCGCTTGAACAGTTCGGCCATCCCGACCTGCAGCTCCATCCTGGCCAGCGGCGCGCCGAGGCAGTGGTGGATCCCGTAGCTCAGGGTCAGGTGCGGGTTGTCCGCCCGGGCGATGTCGAAGCGCCCCGCGTCGGGTACGGCCTCCGGGTCGTGGGCGGCGCTGGCCGGGTCGACGGCGACCGCTTCGCCCGCGGCGACGGGTTGCCCGTCGATGACCAGGTCCTCGGTGGCCACGAACGGTACCAGGGCTCCGCCCCCGGCCATCGGCAATCCCATTTCCTGCCCGCCATGGCGGAGTGTCTCCTCGGCTGCGGTGGCCGCGAGGCCGTCGGGATCTGCCAGGAACAGGGCTCGCTGGTCGTCGTTGCGCAGCAGCGCGGTGACCCCGGTGGTGATGAAGTTGGACGTGTTGTCGAAGCCCCCGACGATGAGGATGAACGCGATGGGCAGGATTTCCGCGTCGGTGAGGGTCTCGTCCTTTTCGCGGGCGTGGGCGAGAGAGCTGAGCAGGTCGTCGCGCGGCTCGGCGCGGCGCTCGGCGATGAGCGCCGCCATGTAGGCGGCGAGTTCCCCCATGGCGCTGGCAACCTGCTCCTCGGTCATGCCGGACGTGGCCAGGGTGGCGGAGCTCCACCGCTCGAACTTCGCCCGGTCGGACGATGGCACTCCCAGCAGGTTGCTGAGCATCTCGATCGGCAATGCGATGGAGTACTCGGCCACGAGGTTGCGAATCCCGCCGCGGGCGATCATCTGGTCGATCAGCTGGTTGGCGAACGCGACGGCGGAGGCACGCATCTCGCCGACCCGGCGGGGCGAGATCGCTTTCTGCACCAGTCTGCGGAGCCGGGTGTGCTGCGGCGGGTCTTCGAACTGGATGGTCGTGCGCAGGAAGTCGGGGAACTGTACGAAGTAAGGGACGACGCGTTCGCCGGTGCGGAAGGGGGCGCGGACGAAGCGGGGGTCGCTGAGAATGTCCCTGGCCGCCTGGTTGCGGTGCACGACCCAGCAGTCGCCGCCGATCGGCATGGTCACCTTAGTCATCGGCCGGTCTGCCATGATGCGCTGCATTTTCTCGATCGCCTCGGGGACGGGAAGCGGCCCGAATGGGTAATCGGTGCCTGCCGCGGGGTTCTGCGTTAGCGGGGACTCGGTCATTGGGTGCCTCCGTGGTCAGGCCGTGCGCTCGGGCACGGGGACGATCTCGGGACGCGCGTCCGGGGTGATGGTCATGACCTCGTCCCAGCGCCCGGCCACCGTCTCGATGGTGAGCGCTGGGTCGTAGATGCCGGGAGTGGTGACGACGGCGCTTCTGCTCACGGCTCCCGCTGCGGCGTTGAAGAGCTCGCCGGTGACCTGGCAGGAGGGGTGAACCAGGTAGGCGGCGAGCGGGGCGACGAGCTCGGGAAACATGGAGGTCCGCATGAACTGCATGATCTCCTCGGTGAGGCCGGCCGCCGATGCCTCAGCCATCCGCGTGCCGGCGCCGGGCGCCAGCGCGTTGACTCCGATGCCGTGCGGTCCGCCTTCGATGGCGAGGTTGCGGGTGAAGGCCCAGACCGCGCCCTTGGAGGTGCCGTAGTGGGTGAGCATCGGGTTGCCGAGCATCGCGGCGGACACGGTGTTGACGACGCGCCCAGTACCCGAGGCGATCAGGTGCGGCCAGGCCGCCCGGCATACGTAGAGGGAGCCGAACAGGTGCACGTCGAGATTGCGCTGGTATTCCTGCTCGCTGATCTCGTCGAAGTGACCGGTCCGCACGATGCCCGCGTTGTTGATGACCGCGTCGAGCTTGCCGAATGCGCCGATGGCGGCGGCCACGATCGCCCCCGCGCCGTCCGCCGTCGCCACGTCGGCCTGCACCGCGATGGCGGTGCCGCCAGCGGAATGGATCTCCGCGGCCACGTCGGCCGCCGGGTCATCGCCCGCCACTCCGTCGCCGGCCACCTTCGCGCCGAGGTCGGCGACGACGACGCTGGCCCCGCGGGACGCCAGCAGTAGCGCGTGCGCGCGGCCGATGCCCCGACCGGCGCCGGTGACGACGACGACGCGGCCATCGAAAGTCAGTGGATCCACCATTGCTCCCTTCGTTTGCGGCTGATGCCTGCCGGCTTCGCTACGGGCGGCTCTCGCCGCCGCTCACCGGGACGGGAGCGGTCCAGATCGATCCCCGCCGGTTGCGGCGGGACTCCTCCCAGTCGAGCACGTCGAGTCCGGCCGTGATGTAGAGGGTCCGCCGGTCCGCGCCGCCCAGGACGCAGGCGGGCGGGATGGCCACGGTCGCGTCGAACCGGATGACGTCGGTGACAGCGCCGCCGTCCGTGAACCGAGCTAGTCCCGGCAGGGCCGGCATTCCGGCCCAGACGCCGTCCTCGGCATCGAGGCAGACGCCGTCGGGGAGGGACGGGGTCTGCGCGAAAACGCGGCGGCCGCTGAGGGCCCCGGTCGTCGGGTCGCGGTCCAGGGCGGTGATCAGGTTGGCGAACGCCTCCGCGGTCACCAGCTTGGTGCCGTCCGCCGTGATGGCAACGCCGTTTGCGCCCCAGAAACCGCCGAGCTCGGTCAGGTTCCGCGCGCTGCCGTCCGGCTCGACGACGATCAGCAGCGATTCCTTCGGCTCCTCTCCGGCGAACAGCTCGAAGCCGAGCTGGCTGACGTACGCCCGGCCGTCGGCGTCCACGACCATGTCGTTGACCGGCCCGGTGGCCAGCTCGCGCAGATCGGCGTACACAGTCAGCGACCGTCCGTCCCAGGCGAGGACGAGCCGCTCGTGCATCGAGGTGACGATGAGACGGCCGTCAGGCAGCCAGCCAAACCCGCCGGGGATGACCTCAGTGCCGTTGACCGAGGTCCGGTCCGAGAAGTCGATCACGGTTTCCGGAGTGCCGTCGGCGTCGAGCCGCACGATCCGGTGGGCGTACATGTCGCTGAACCAGAGCGCACCGTGGTGCCAACGCGGGCACTCGGCCCAGGTGTACCCGCGCGACAGCTCGCGGGGCTTGATGTCAGCCGCGTCCGCGAAGGCGTCGACTACGGCGTCGGTCATGGTGACCTCCTGGCTTGCGGGTGAGAGGTTGAGGATCGCGCTCAAGAGAGTGGGACTTGTCCTGACTGTGCACTGGTTCCGGGTGCCGCGGAGCCGACGTGTCCATTCACTGGGAACTTCCGTCGGCGCGCCGCTACGTCGGACGCCTGGGGGCCGACGCGACGGAGTGAGCCGGGATCCGTCACGTTGTGACGCTGCCGCCGTTGAGGTTGATCGTCTGCCCGGTCATCCATGATGCTTCGGCGGAAGCGAGGTAGACGACCGCTGCCCCGACGTCCTCGGGGGTGCCGAGCCTGCGCACCGCGATCCGGGACGCGACCTCGGCAGTGCCCGGGCCCGTGGCGCTGCTTTGCAATCCGAGCGCGAGCGTGTTGGCCGTGACGCCGAACGGCCCGAGTTCCTGGGAAAGGTGGCGGATGAACCCTTCCACGCCACTCTTGGCCGACCCGTACAGTGTGAGGCCGGCGTCCGAGCCCACCCTGGCCGAACCGGACGAGATCTGGATGATCCGTCCCCACTGGGCCGCGACCATGTTCTCCACGGTGGCCGCCACCAGGTTCATCGCTCCGAAGAGGTTGACTTCCGTCAGCCCTCGCCACTTTGTCGGATCGAGGCTGCGGAATTGCCCGTACGGCATCGGCGAAATGATTCCCGCGTTGTGCACCAGAATGTCAACCGGCTTGCCGAACTCCGCACGGATCCGACCGACCGCGCCCTGGACGGCATCCAGGTCGGTGACGTCGAAGGGAAACGCGGCGGCCACCCCGCCACGCGCCACGATCTCCCTGCTTGTTTCCTCGGCCCGCCCCTTCAGCAGGTCGTTGACCGCCACGGCGGCCCCCTGGCCGGCCAGCGCCCGGGCGATCCCGGCGCCTGCGTTCTGCCCGCCGCCCGTGACAAGCGCGACCTGTCCGGTGAGATCAAACATCAGCATGCCCCTCCCATTGGTATGCCTGCGGTCCGCACAGTGCTGGAGTCATGTCAGGCATGGCAGCTCCTCGTCCAGGGCAAGCCGAGCCCGGCCGCCCGGTGGCTAACGGCTCAGGCAGTGGTGGCCAAGGCGCGCTGCCCGCGCCGTCGAGGTACACCGGCGGCTGCCTGCCAGATGTTCATCGCGGCGGCATGCACCGCGGCCATTGCCTTGTCGGTCTGGACGGCGGGAGCGGGCCCGCACAGGGTCAGTGCCGCGTTGATCCCCGCGCCGGAAGGGCCGACCGGGGCCGCCACCGCGATTGTTCCCGGGACGCAGCCCTCGTTATCGATGGCGACGCCGCCGCGGTCACGCACCCGGTACAGTTCACGGCGCAGCGCCGTGGGACCGCAAATCGCTCGCGAGGTCGGAGGCTGCAGGACCGCCAGCTCCGGCCACAAAGCCTCGTCAAGCCGGGCGATCAGCGCCCGGCCGGCCGCGCAGTGCACGGCCGGCTGCCTGCCGCCCAGGTGCCAGCCTGCGGCGCGCTCGGGCCAGCCGCCGACCCGCTCGATGTGCAGGATGTCGGTGGACTGCAACACACTCAGGTAGGCGGTGAGCCCGGTCGACCGGTAGAGGGCATGCATGACGGGCAGCGCGGCCCCGTGCACTTGATCGCGATGGACGACCCGGACGCCGAGCTCAAACATGCGGATGCCCAGCGAGTAATTGAACCCGTGCCGCTCGACCCACCCGAGGTCGACGAGGCGCTGAAGAATGCGGTGGGCCGACGACCGGGGCACGCGCGTCTGCCGCGAGATCTGGGCGAGCGTGCAGTGATGTTGGCCGTCGAGGACCTGCAGGAGCGAGGCCACTCGGTCAATCATGGCGGTGGGCGTGTCCTGTGCTGGCGACATCACCATAGCGCACCTCCGACGTCAGCGTCAGTTGCACATTGTGCCAGGTTGGCACAAACTGACATCCGTGAGTATAACGACGGCCCACTATCGTGTAAATGAACTCTTTCTCGCTGGCACGCACGGCGGTGCCTTGGGAACCGGGAAGTGATGATGGCGGACCTGGCGGACACCGATACGGCGACCAAGCCGACCCGTCCCTCGCTAGTCCAGCGGCGCGCGCATGAGTTGCGGCTGGAGATCGCCCACAAGGCAGCCGAGATCTTCGTGGCCGACGGCGACACGTCCGCCACGGTCGAGCGCATCGCCGGCTCCGTCGGCATCTCAACGAGAACGTTCTACCGGCACTTTCCCGCTAAGGAAGACGTGGTCCGTCCCCTGTTCCGTGAGAGCGCGGACCTAATCATCGCCGAGCTCCAGGACAGGGCGCAGGGAGGTGGCGACCTGATCGAGGATCTCGTCCAGGCATGGTCCCCGCAACTGCACGACGGCGCGTTGACCGACTTCGAACTGCGCCTTATGCGGCTGATCGCGGACAACGCGGAGTACCGCCTGCGCTGGCTTGAGGTGGACGACGAGCTCGCCGGCCGCGTGCAGAAGTTCCTGTCCGAGCGGATTGTGACCGGCGATCACCCGGCGCTCCAGACGCTCCCGGCCGTCCTCGTCGTCCAGGCAACCAGGCACGTCTTCGACGGCTGGATCAGGGCCGGCGCCGAGGGCGACGTCAGGGAACTCCTGCGTCGCGCCTTGCGCGCGGTACTCGCCGGGTTCGAGGCGAGAGCCTCAGAGCCGTGACAGCGACAGAGCGGCCGAGGATCACGGCGGCGGATATCGCGCGCGCGGCGGGCGTGTCGCGAGCCACGGTCGGGTTCGTTCTGAACAACACACCTGGCCAGACCATCTCCGAGGCCACCAGGGAGCGCGTTCTCCAGGAAGCGGCCAGGCGCGGGTACCGGCCGAACAGCGCGGCACAGGCGCTGGCCAGCGGGCGCAGCCGCATTGTCCTGTTTGTCCTGCCAGACTGGCCGGCCGACTACGCCATGCATCTGTACCTGGGCGAGGCGGCGCACGTCCTCGGCATGGCCGGCTACTCACTGATCACCTATACGCGTTACCCGTCGGACCAGGCACGACCGCTCTGGGAGACGCTGGACCCCGAGGTCGTCGTCGGCATGTTCCCGTTCAGCGACGAGGAGATGGCGGCCTTGCGCGCGAGCGGCATCGCCAAGGTATATCCCGGTCCCGGGCAGCCGCCGCCCGACGAGCAGCCCCTGGTGACGGCCGGAACGAGGATGCAGGTCCAGTACCTGGCGGGGCTCGGCCACCGCAAGCTCGCATTCGCCTCGCCCTCAGACCCACGGCTCACGGTGATCGCGGGACCGCGTCTGCGGGCGGCGCAGCGAACGGCATCTAGTCTCGGCATCGCTTGCCTTGACGCACGCGAGCTTGACTCCCGGGACGAGTCCGCGCGGAAGGCGGCGCTGGCGTGGCATGCCGCGGGGGTTACCGGCGTCATCGCCTACAACGATGAGACTGCCGCCGTCTTCGCCGGCGGGGCACTGCGCGCGGGGCTGTCGGTCCCGGGGGATCTGGCTGTCGTCGGTCATGACGACAGCCCGATCTCGGCAGCGTTCGTCCCTGGGCTGTCGAGCGTGCGCGTCGACTACGCGGGGATGGGCAGGTACGTCGCCTGGCAGGCCGTGCACCTGGCCGACGGCCGGCCATTGCCTGGCATGAGCCCCGGCGTGACCGCTACCGTGGTCGCCCGCGAGTCAGCCTGAGGCCCGGCTGAGCCCGGGGAAGCAGCCGCGCCCGGGAAGAGTAATAGGTGCCCGCTGGGCGGGAACCGCTGGATTCGGCCGCGGATGGCCGGAAATCCATTGTTCGCGCGACCTAAACGTCCTAATGAGCTGGACTAGCGCGCGCTAGTATTGCACTGGAGGCTGCTGGGCTCAGCAGCTGGTTACAGCGGGAGGGACAAGTAATCATGGCGAAGATCGCCGCGCCGCCGGCCGTGCGGGCAGAGAACACGACCGTCGACCTGCTGATCATCGGTTCAGGGACAGGCATGGCAGCCGCGCTCGCCGCGAACGAGTTCGGACTGCGGACCCTTGTGGTCGAGAAGACGCAGTACGTGGGCGGCTCGACGGCCCGGTCGGGCGGAGCTTTCTGGATTCCGGCCAACCCGGCACTGCTGGAAGCAGGCTCGGGCGACACACTGGAGCGAGGAGCGGAGTACCTGAAGGCACTGGTAGGCGAGTCCTCCCCCGCCGAGCGGTGGCAAAGTTTCGTGGAGAACGGCCCCGCCGCGGTGGCCATGATGCAGCGCACCACCCCCATGAAGTTCCAGTGGGACCGCGGCTACTCCGACTACCACGCGGAGAACCCGGGCGGTTCCGCGGCAGGGCGCAGCTGCGAGGCTCGCCCGTTCAACGCCTCGATCCTCGGTGAGAGCAGGACGGTCCTGCGTCCCGCGGCGCTGGCCGGGCCGGTCCCGATGCCGATCACCGGTGCCGACTACAAGTGGATGAACCTGATGGCCCGAGTTCCGGCGAAGGCCGTCCCGAGGGTCCTTTTCCGTGTGGCTCAGGGTATCGGCGGGCTGGCGCTGGGCCGGGAGTACCTGGCGGGAGGCCAGGCCCTGGCGGCGGGCCTGTTCGCGGGAGTCCTGAAGGCAGGCATCCCGGTGTGGACGAGCACCTCGCTGGTCAGGCTGGTCACCGACGGTAAGCGAGTCACCGGGGCGGTGCTCGAGCGGGACGGCCGCGAGGTGACCGTGACCGCCACCCGCGGGGTGGTGCTCTCGGCTGGCGGGTTCGACCACGACATGGCCATGCGGCACAAGTTCCAGTCCGAGTCCCTCGAGGACTGGAGCCTGGGCAGCGAGGGCAACACGGGCGACGCGATCAAGCTCGCCCAGGACGTGGGCGCGGACACCGCCCTGATGGACCAGGCATGGTGGTTCCCTTCGGTCGCGCCGCTCTCCCCCGGCGGCGCCGTGCAGGTTCTCCTCGCCGAGCGGTCCCTGCCCGGCTCCTTCATGATCAACGCGTCGGGACGCCGGTTCACCAACGAGTCCTCGGACTACATGAGCTTCGGCCAGCGGGTGCTTGAGCTCGAACGGTCGGGCGACCCGGTGCGGAAGATGTGGCTGGTCTTCGATCAGCGCTACCGCAACAGCTACGTCTTCGCGGGCGCCGTCTTCCCCCGGATGGCATTCCCGAAGGCCTGGTATGACGCCGGGGTCGCGCACCGGGCGGGCAGCCCGCAGGAGCTGGCCCGCGCGATCGGCGCGGACGAGTCCGCCTTCGCCGAGACGTTCCGCAGGTTCAACCTGCTCGCGTCGTCCGGCATCGACGACGACTTCCACCGTGGGAGGGGTGCTTATGACCGCTATTACGGCGATCCGACGGTCACTCCGAACCCGAACCTGCGGCCGCTGAGCGGGACACTCTACGCGGTGCAGGTGGTGCTAAGCGACCTGGGCACCTGCGGCGGCATCCGGGCGGACGGCTCGGGCCGTGCGCTGCGCGCGGACGGGTCGGTGATCGGCGGCCTCTACGCGACCGGCAACGCGGCGGCCAACGCCTTCGGCACTTTCTATCCCGGCGCCGGAGCGACGATCGGGCAGGGGATCGTGTACGGCTACATCGTCGCACGGCACGCCGCCGGCCAGGCCGGGTAGCCGCGGCATAGCGGTTTACCGATCACCGCCGCTTTCTCCAGGCGTCGCGGCCAGAGCCGCTGGCTTGCCCGGACGCTATGAGGTGTGTTCCGGCACGAGCACGCAGCGGGTGCCGTTCGCGAAGATCGTGGTCATGCACTTGTTGCAGTGGATGCACAGGGAACTGGTCCCCGGCTCCTTCTGCATCCGGTTGATCAAGTCGGGCTCGCGCAGCAGGGCGCGCCCCATGGCGACGAACTGGAACCCCTGCGCCATCGCCTCGTCGATCACCGCGCGGCTGGTTACCCCACCGAGCAGGACCATGGGCAGGCTGACCGCCGCGCGGATCTGCCGTGCGTCACGCAAGAAGTAGCCGTCCGAGTACGGGTAGGTTTTCAGGAACCGACCGCCGAACAGCCTTGTTCCGGTCTTGACGGGCTCGGGCACGTACTTGGCGAAGTCCTCGATCGGAGCGTCGCCCTTGAACAGGTACATGGGGTTAAGCAGCGAACTGCCCTCGGTCATCTCCAGCGCGTCGACACTCCCCGCCCGCTCCAGCCACTGGGCGACCGCGATGGCCTCGTCAAGCCAGAATCCGCCGGGAACCCCGTCGTCCATGTTCAGCTTGGCGAGGATGGCGATGCGGTCGCCGACCGCGTCGCGCACCGCCTGGGTGACGGCGAGCGCGAGCCGGGCGCGGTTCTCCAGGCTGCCGCCGTACTCGTCCTTACGCTTGTTCAGCCTGGGGCTGAGGAAGGAACTAGCCAGGTAGTTGTGCCCCAGATGGACCTCCACGGCGTCGAAGCCCGCGTCCGCCGCCATGACCGCAGCCTGACCGTGCTGCCGGATGATCCGCTTGAGGTCTTCACGGGTGGCCGGGGTAGTGGCGCGCAGGTTCTGCGGGTTGAAGAACCGGCTCGGCGACAGCGCCGGCCCCCCAGTCTGCTTCGGGTTACCGACCGGGCCGGAGTGCCCGATCTGGGCGGAAACGGCGGCGCCAGCAGCGTGCACGGCATCCGTCAGCCGACGGAGACCGGGCATCGCCTCGGGACGCCAGTAGATCTGGCGCCCGTCGGTCCTGCCCTCTTTGGAGACGGAGCAGTACGCGACCGTGGTCATGCCCACCCCGCCCGCAGCGTGGGCGACGTGGAAGTTGATGAGCGCGTCGGTGACCAGGCCGTCCCTGGCCATGTTCTCATAGGTGGCCGATTTGATCGTTCGGTTGCGCAGGGTGACGGGCCCGAGCGTGGCCGGCGCGAACGGATCCGGCATGTCCCCCTGGACGAGCGGCTGTGGCATCGATGCGCCTCCTCGATAGATCACCGGCTCAGTAGGTCGCCGACAGGCCGAGGTCCCTCTGCCTGAGCCCGCGACCTGCACGGACGGAGGCAGCATACGAGTCCTGCCCGTTCGAGGACACGGCGCTTCCCGGCCACTGGACGCAAAAAAAAGTTGTACCAAGCGCTTGCTTTGTCCCCGATACTGGGTGACCCTTGTCACAGGAACACGGGTCCGGGTGGCGTCCCCGCCCGCGCATCCGCGAGGAGGACATCGATGACATCGACGGACACGTCGGCGCCTGCGTCAATGATTGACCGGGTGGCTCAGATCCTCGACGCCTTCAACGGCCCGGCGAGCCTTACGGTCGCGCAGGTAGTCGTGCAGACCGGAGTGCCCCGGTCGTCGGCGCACCGCATCCTCGAGCACCTGGTGCGGATCCGATGGCTGTACCACGATGAGGACGGGAGCTACCGGCTCGGACTCGGCGTACTTGAACTGGGCGGCCTCGCCGCGCACCAGAACCAGCTGCGCCGCGTGGCGCTTCCCTACCTGCACGAACTGGCCGACATGACCGGGATGGTGGTGCATCTCGCCGTGCTTGACGGCCCCGAGGTCGTCTACCTCGACAAGATCGGCGGCTCGTTCGGCATCCGGCTCCCCTCTCGCATCGGCGGGCGGCAGCCGGCGCACTGCACTGCTGTCGGCAAGACGCTGCTGGCCTTTGCCGGCGAGCAGGCAAGGCGGGACTCGCTGGCCATCGCGCCCCGCGGCCGCACCAGCCGGAGCATTACGACCGACCATCGCCTTCGCCAGGAATTGTCCTGGGTCAAGGACCGGGGGATCGCCTTCGACCGCGAGGAGGCGCTCACGGGAATCGGCTGCGTAGCCTCGCCCGTGGGACCGCCGCCGAATCCGGCCGCGGCGATATCCATCTGCGGCCCTGTGACTCAGGTCCAGTTTGAGCGACTGATCAGCCCGGTCAGGATGGCTGCGAGCCAGATCTGGAGCTCACTGGCCAGCGCAGGAGGCGGCAGGCCCACCTCAGCCAGGGAGGCCTATCAGGCCGAAGCGGCACGCTGAGACCGCCCTGCGCCGTCCAGGCAGAGAACATATCGCGCGCCGGCCAGGGTCACCCGCTTCCGTTCGGAACAAAGCCAAAATAGTCCCGAACGGAAGCGCGATAACACCACTAGGTCACGCGCACATCGGATTCGCTCCAGAAGGCCCGCATGCTGGTGATCAGCCCACGCGAGTCGAATGTCATCAGGTCAATCGGCTCGACATCGACGGTCTGGTCAGGCAGCTTGGTACGGACCAGGAAATGGAAGACGGCGGCGCCGCCTGCGATGCGAAGCGTCAGCAGTTTCGTCTCGCGTGCCGCCGCCTCCAGCGGCGAGTAGAACTGGGCGATGGCGGCCCGGCCCCGGTGCGGCTCGCTGCCCGCCGGGTCCTCGACCGTCGCGTCCGGCGCGTAACAGGCCGCGATCTCGCTGGCGGATCCGCCAGCGACGGCGGCCAGGTAGCGGAGGACGGCGGCGCGGATCTGGTCAGGTGACGGCATTGAAGTCAGTCTCCTCACCGGTTGAGCACGTGGAGCGCGGCGAGGTGGCTGAACAGCATCGAGGCCCCGATAGGGTTGCCGCCGGCCGGGTAGGCCGTGCCGCTGACCGCGGCCATCGTGTTGCCCGACGCGTACAGCCCGGGGATCGGCGCCCCGCTCGCGGCGAGTACCCGGGCGTGCGGGTCGGTGCGCAGGCCGCCCTTGGTGCCAAGGTCGGAAATCCCGAAAGCTGCCGCGTGGAACGGCCCCCGCTCGATCGGGACCAGGGGCGGCTCGCCGCCAGAGAACGCCCGGTCGTAGGCCTCGTCGCCGCGACCGAAGTCAGGGTCGACGCCCTTGGCGCAGATCTCGTTGAACCGGCCGACCGTCGCCGTCAGGTTCGCGGCGGGAACGCCGATCTTCGCCGCAAGCTCTTCCAGCGTGTCTGCCGTGTGCCACAGGCTCGCCGCGACGTACCTTTCCGGCTCGACCATCGAGACGTTGCTCGCCTTGACCGGCGGCACCTCGCCCTCCCTGTCGTCGTAGATCATCCAGTACGGCAGGGTGAGCGTTTCCTTCTCCAGCCTGGCGATGACCGCGCGTCCGATGCGGTCATAGGGAGCGGACTCGTTGACGAACCTGCGGCCGTCCTGATCCACGAAAATGCCGCCGGTGAACCATAGCGCGAACGCCGCGCGACCATCGGGGTGGATCAGGCCGGGAGACCACCACGCCTGGTCCATCAGGTCGGTGTCGGCGCCGACCGCGAGCGCGGCCTCGAGCGCCCGGCCCTGGTTGGCGGGCACGCCCATGGTGTCGCGGGCGGCGCCTGGCACGCCGTAGCGCCCGCGCAGCTCGTCGCTGGCCTCGAAACCGCCGGCCGCGAGCAGCACCCCGCGGCGGGCGCGGATGGCGACGCGCGCGCCCTCTCGCTCGACGATCGCTCCCGTCACCTGCCCGTCCGTGACGACGAGCTCGGTGAGCTGCGCGTTCAGGTACATGGCGGCGTGCGGGTACTGGGCAAGGGCGAGCAGCAGCCTGCCGATCAGCGCCTGCCCCCCGATCAGGGTGTCCGGCGGCGGCGTGCCGAGCCGGTCGGTATCAAGCGGACCGCGCAGTGAGGCGCGCAGGCCGCCGAGCGCGGCGGCGGCCAGCGGCGAAGGGGTCATGTGCCGCTGCCCGTCGAGCCGGGCCTTAGGGGCCTTGCCGAAGTAGTCGGGCCAGGGCAGCGGGGTGAACTCGAAGTTGGGGTCCTTTTCGAGGTACTCGATGAGCTGAGGGCCCCGGCGCAGGTAGGTATCCTGCAACTCGCGCGGCGTCCGGTCGCCGACCACCCCGCGGTAGTAATCGATCGCCTCCTCGACGCTGTCTTCCACGCCGGCCCGGCGCAGCACGGGATTGGCCGGGTACCAGATGCCGCCGCCCGAGTACGCGGTCGTGCCGCCGAACTTGCCTGTCGCTTCGACCACGGCCACGCGCAGTCCTTCGCGCGCGGCGGTGTAGGCGCCGACGAGCCCGGCACCCGAGCCCGCGACCAGCACGTCAACCTCGTCGTTCCAGTTCACCGGTCCTCCTGTTCGTGTCCTGAGGCCACTGTGTCAGCGCCGGGCGGCACCTGCCATGCGCCTTCCCGCCAGGCGGGAGGCTCGCTCGTCGCCACTTGCCAATCGGTTGGGTCAGGGGTGGTTCGATTGGGCAAGCGCTAGATTGGTAGCATTTTCGCGCGGGTATCGGCTAAGGAGGTAACGGTGGAGACACGCCAGCTTGGCGGTGACGGCCCTGTACTGTCGGTGATCGGCCTTGGTTGCAACAACTTCGGCATGAAGCTCGACCTGGACGCGAGCGCTGCCGTGATCCGCGCGGCGCTCGACGCCGGGATCACCCACCTGGACACCGCCGAAATGTACGGTCAGGGCGCGTCCGAGGAGTTCATCGGTGCTTCGCTCGGCGGGCGCCGGGACGAGGTCGTTATCGCGACCAAGTTCCTGCCGAGGCCCAAGGACGAGCCGTACCAGCCGGGCGCGCTGCGGCGGCGCATACTCGACGCGTGCGAGGGCAGCCTGCGCCGCCTGCGCACCGACCGGATCGACCTGTACTACCAGCACTACCCCGATGTGGAGGCGCCGGTCGACGAGGCGCTCGAGACCCTCGACGACCTGGTGCGGCAGGGCAAGGTGCTGCACATCGCGTCATCCAACGTGACCGCCAAGCAGATCGAGATCGCCGCGGGCGTCGCGGGCGCCGCCTCGCTTACCAGGTTCTGCGGCACCCAAATCGAGTGGAACCTGCTCAACCGCGAGGTTGAGCGCGAGGTCGTGCCCGCGGCCAGGGCGAGCAAGGTCGGGATCGTGCCTTACTTCCCGCTTGCCTCGGGCATGCTCACCGGCAAGTACCGGCGCGGCCGGGAGTTCCCCAGCGGCTCGCGCTTCGACAGGCTCTCGTTCTTCGCCGGGAAGGTCGTCACCGACGACAACTTCGCTCGCGTGGAGGGACTCACCGCATTCGCCGAGCAGCGAGGCCACACTGTGCTCGAACTGGCCATCGCCTGGCTGAACGCCCAGGACGGCGTCGCGTCGGTCATCGCGGGAGCGACCACCCCCGAGCAGGTGCGCGCCAACGCCGCCGCCTCGGCGTGGACGCTGACCGCGGCCGACCTCGCGGGCCTGTCCGGCCTCGCGCTGTAGATCATGACCGGCTGGCGTCGCCCGTAAGGTCCCCGGGAAGCAGCAGCCATCGCGGACTGGTCAGTTGTACGTAACCTCGACGTGGTCGGAGACGGGCAGCGACTGGCACGCCAGGATGTAGCCGTCCGCGAGGTCCTCCTCCTCGAGGACCTCGTTCCGCAGCATCTTGACCTCGCCGGCGAGCAGGCGGCAGGCGCAGGCGCTGCACGCGCCCTCGCGGCAGGAGAACGGCGCGTCGAGTCCGTTGGCGCGCAGCAGGTCGAGCAGGAGCGTCTGGGCCGGCCAGTCGAGGGTCCTGCGCTCGCCGTCAAGCTCGACGTCGACCGTCGCGCCCGCGCCCGCGTCAGCGCCTTCCCCCGCCTGTGCGGCGGGCTCCGGCAGGGCGAACGGGTCAGACTCGAGCGAGCGGAACTTCTCCGTCAGTACCCGTTCACCCGCCATCCCTGCCCGGGCGAGCGCTGCGGCGACGGCGTCCATGAACGGACCGGGTCCGCAGATCAGCGCCGCGTCCGCCGAGGCGAACGGTGCGCAGAGCCTGGCGAGCTGATCGACCGTGGGCAGGCCCTGCACGCTCTCGAGCAGGTGGATCACGAGCAGCCTGCCGGGGTGACCCGCGCTAAGCTTGCGAAGCTCGTCGGCGAAGATCACCGAGCGCTCGTCCCTGTTGGCGTAGATGAGCACGGCCCTCGTGCCCTGGCGCGCCATCCGGGCGCGCAGGATGGACATGATCGGCGTGATCCCGCTGCCGCCGGCTAGCAGCAGGAGATCCTCGTGCTCCTCCCGGGGCACGAAGGCGCCCGCGGGCAGCAGCACCTCGACCTCGCTGCCCGGCGTGAGCGAATCGCAGATCCAGTTCGACGCGAGCCCGTCCCTGACCCGCTTCACGGTGATGGTGGGCGGCCCGTCACCGGGCGCGCTTGACAGTGAGTAGCAGCGGGCCGCCCAGCCCCCGCCAGGCACCGGGACGCGCAGGGTGAGGAACTGCCCGGGAAGGTGGAGGAACCGGTCGGCAAGGTGGACGGGCACGTCGAAGGCGACGGACACGCTGTCGTGCGTCTCGCGGACGACACTGGCGACGCGCAGCCGGTGTACGGGCGACGATGGCATCAGTCCTGCACTCCAAGCACGCCGGCGCGGACCGCGTCCTCGATCGAGTCGCGCAGTTGCAGGCAGGTGGGGATGATGGCCGTGGCGGGCCGCCCGCTGACGGCGACTCGTTCCGCGAACTCCGGGCAGACCCGCGAGTCATCAGGCCACTGTACCGACGTGTGGGCGAGGCTGTACTTCTCCACGAGCACGGCCGTGCCGCACCGGCGGCAGGACAGCGGTTGCAACGGCGACGCTCCTTCCTGGGGCTTCCTTGTGCCGCGACATGGCATCGGGGTGACCGCGGGGGCACCGCGGTCACCCCGATCGGGCGGCAGGTCATCCGAGGGGGCTGACAGCCACGCCGTTCTGCCGCGCGAGGTTTTCCGCGACTTCCTTCTGCCAGAATTCGATGGCCCGCTCGGTGTCGAGCTCGAACTCGAAACGGTTGGTCATCTCCGGAGTTACGTCCTCGACGTCCACGTAGAACTGCTCGTACCAGCGGCGGAGCTGGTAGACGGGGCCGTCTTCCTCGCACAGCAGCGGGTTGTCGATCCTGGTCTTGTTCTTCCAGATCTCGACGTCCTGAAGGAATCCGACCTCGACCCCCTTCGCGGTCGCCGCGGCGATCTCGTTCGCCTCCTCATCGGGCCGGCCGGGGACCTTCTTCACGATGCAGCCCCACTGGAGCACGAAGCTGGTGGGCGTCACCGGGTAGTGGCAGTTGATCAGGACGGTCTCGGTGTCGATCAGGCCGTTCGACCCGTGCAGCCAGTCGATCATGTAGGACGGGCCGAAGTAGGAGGCGTCGGACTTGCCGACCCGCTCTTCCTCGCCCTCCGCCTTGGTGTAGTTCGAGCCGAACGAGATGTCGTCGCGTGCCTTCGAGTTCATGTACTGCGTGGCGATGTGCCCCTCGAAGACATTCTTGAAGTACACAGGGAATGCGTAGTGCACGTAGAAGAAGTGGGCCATGTCGACCACGTTGTCGACGATTTCCCGGCAGTTCGCGCCCTCGATCAGCACCGAGTTCCACGTCCAGTCCGACCACTCGTCGGAGAACGCCGCGTCGATCCTGGGGATCGTCACTTCCGGCGGCGGGGGATTGCCCTGCGGGTCGTGATAGACGAAGAGCTGCCTGTTCTCCTCAAGGACGGTCCACGCCCTCGTCCTGGCGCGCGGCGGCACCCGGCGGGCATAAGGGATGCTGGCGCAGCGGCCCGAGCCCGACCACCGCCAGTCGTGGAACGGGCAGGCGACCTCGTCGCCCTTCACCGTTCCCTGCGTGAGGTCGCCGCCCATGTGCGGACAGTAGCCGTTCAGCACGTTGAGCCGGCCGGCGCTGTCGGCGAACACCACCAGCTTGGTACCGAAGGCATGCACAGCGTGCGGTTTCCCGTCGCGGAAGCTGTCGGCGAGTCCCAGGCAGTGCCAGCCCCGCGCGTACCGGGCGGGCGGCGCGCCGGCGTCGATGACGCGTACGTCGTCATCTTCTGACGTCATCTTCTCCTCCACATCTGAAGCTGATCGGGCACGAGCCGCCGCCGGTCAGGCGGCCAGGCGAGACTGTCCCCGGCTTTCATACTGGAAAGCGCACCGCCGCCGGGAAAGCCTCGTTCCCACTCACTGGGCAGTTCCCGCGCCTTCGGCCGCCGTCGCCACCGCCGTGGCGGCGACCAGGGACTCCTCCACCACGGGCTCCGACCGGGTGCGGAACACCGTCACAAGCAGCAGCGAGCCGAATAGGGCCAGCCCTGTCATCAGGAACCAGCCGTCCTGGTATCCGGTGCCGGAGTAGATCGGAGTGCCCGCGAACACCGCGCGGACATTGGCCGCCAAGATCACGAACAGCGCGACCGGCATGCAAGCCGAGAGGCCGGTCTGGCAGATCTGCACGACGCTGGATGTGGATGCCTGCTCGTGGGCTGGGGTGTTAGCGATCACCATGTTGGGTGTGGACGCGTACCCGAGCCCGGAACCGAGCCCGACCACGCACGCCAGGATGATCAGCTCGGGGGCCGTAGAGTGCCAGAAGGCGAGGAACAGCGCGCCGACTGCCTGGATCAGCAGGCCTGTCGCCATCGTGATCCTGGGTGAGATCCGGCGCATGAGGAACCCGGTGAGGATTCCGCCCACCACCAGCGCGGCCGCGTTCGGCGCGCCGATCTCCGCGAAGCGGAACGGCGAGAAGCCGAGCCCGTAGTCGCCGCCCGCGAGCCGCGGGATCTCGGCCAGCAGCGGCAGCATGGTGGAGCTGAGGACCGTGACTCCGTAGGTGATACCGGACCCGACCGCAGCCCCGAGTATCGGTCGGCGGGAGATCAGGGAGATGTCGATGAGCGGCTCGCTCATGCGCCGCGCGGAGAGCCACCAAGCGGCGAGCAGCGCTAGCCCGGCCCCGATGAATCCCAGGGTTGAGCCGGACGACCAGCCCCACTGCTGGCCGAAACTCACCCCGACGAGCACCCCGGCCGCCCCTCCGCCGAGCAGCAGGAAGCCGAGCAGGTCGAGACGCGACTTCTTGCGCAACGGCGTTTCAGGCGTCGTCAGGTAGATGGCCGGGGCCATGACGGTGAGCCACAAGACATCGAACCAGAAGATCGAGCGCCAGCCCCACGTGTCGATCAGCCAGCCGTTCAGGAACGGAACAGGCACCGAGGCGACCCCTAGGCCCGCGGTGGCGATGCTCACCGCGAACGGCACCGTCCGGGGCGGGTAGACGTCGCGGATGAGCGAATAGCTGAGGAACATGCACGGGATCAGCGCGCCCTGCAGCGCCCGCCCGGCGATCAGGAGGCCGAAGGTCGGCGCGATCGCAGCGAGGATGGAGCCGATCCAGCCGACGGCGATCGTGGCCAGCAGGACCCGCCGCTTCCCGTACAGGTCGGCCAGCTTGCCGAGCAGCGGGCTTGACACCGCGCCGACGAGCAGTGAGCTAGTCAGCAGCCAGCCGCTCTGCGTGGTGTGGAAAGTGGTCATGATCTGTGGCAGCGCCGTGGCTACCTTTGCATAACTGAGGGAGACAATCTCCATCACCATGGTGATGAAGAACAGAGAGAGCGCGAGGCGGGCATCCCACCCGCGCGCTCTAGGAGCGGCAGTGCTGCCCTGGATGGTGCTCATCGTCGGACGCCTCCTAGGGGTGCGGCGGCCGCTTTTCCGGGGGCGGCCGCAGTCGTTGATGCACCGGACGGTAGACCGCGCATCCCTGGAGCGGCTTGGCTCAATCCCACCTAGTGAGAAGACTTCTCAAAACCTCCCGCCTACTGGGAGGTTTTGAAGGACTTGACGGCGCCACGCATGCGGGGCCAAGCGACGTGAGCGCGGGCAGGGAGCCGTGGGCGTCGTGACAGCCGGTGTGCCAGGCGCTAGCTGTGCCCTCGTGCAGTTCTACCCGGGCGCAAGGGGCGGCCGCGACTTCGATGGCCTTGCCTATCCCCAGTCGTCGGCCCAGCCCCACAGGCCGAATGGGAGCAGTGCCTGCGGGATGTCGTGTTCAAGTCCGAACTTCCCACGGTAGAACACCAGGGGGCGCCCGCCCGGTGCCGGTTCCAGTTCGCGGACAAGGCCGATCACCACGTCGTGATCGCCCGCGGCGTGGACATCCTGGACCTCCGCGTGGACCCGCAGGATCACGCCGGGCAGCGCGGGAGTGGACCAGCGGGACAGCGTCCAGTCCAGGCCATCGAACTTGCTGCCCGTCTTCGACCCGAATCGGGCACAGAGGGCGACCTGGTCCTCGCCGAGCACGTTCACGGTGAACCGGCCGGACCTTCTGATGCGCGGCCAGCTCCTGCTGCCCCGGTCGACGCAGAACAGGATCATCGGCGGGTCAAGTGACACCGACGAGAAGGCCTGGCAGGCGAAGCCCGCCGGCTCACCGTCGTCAAGGCCGGTGATGATCGTGACGCCGCTCGCGAACAGGCCGAGCGCGCGCCGCATCGCCTGAGGGGTCGGCGAGGCGATTGTGCCAGGCCGCTCAGAAGAGACAGGGCCCGCAGGCTCACCGGCCATGGGACTCACCGCTACCATTCCCCAAATGCTAGGAACAGGCCGCATTGGCCACGAGGGCGCTTCCCGCTGAGCGAGACAGGCTTCCTTGTCTCCCGCTGAGCGGGAAAGGCCAGTTCCAAGGTCCGTTATCAAACGCTAGCTTGGCCAGCGGCCATCATCGCGACGAACGGGACGGACGTATGCTCATAGAGCTGACCCATGACTCGACGGCACGGGAACTCACGACCGACCAGGGCGTTCTGCGCTACCATGAGGCCGGCGAGGGGCCTCCGCTGCTGCTCCTGCACGGCTCTGGTCCCGGGGTGACTGGCTGGCGGAACTTCCGCGGCAACCTGCCGGTCCTCGCGGAGCACTTCCGCTGCCTGATCCTCGAGTTCCCCGGATTCGGGGTCAGCCACCCGGCCGACGAGCACCCAATGGCCGCGGCGGTCAAGGCGGTCCCCCGCTTCCTCGACGGGCTCGGCCTGCAGCAGGTCGACATCATCGGCAACTCGATGGGCGGCTTCGCGGCGACCTCGGTGGCGATCGCCCACCCGGACCGGGTGCGGCGCCTGGTCACCATCGGCGGTATGGGCACGAACATCTTCAGCCCGTCGCCCGGTGAGGGCATCAAGCTGCTGAGCCAGTTCACTGACGAACCCAGCCGGGAGCGGCTGGTCCGCTGGCTGCACTCGATGGTGTACAACCCGGCACTGGTCACCGAGGAGATGATCGAGGAGCGCTGGGCGCTGGCCACGGACCCGGCGACGCTGGAGAGCGCCCGCCGGATGTACGGATCGGCGGCCATCGCGGCGATGGCCAGCGCTGCGCGGAACTCCGACGCGCCGCCCGGCTGGGCGATGTTGCACAAGGTCAAGGCGAGGACGCTGATCACCTGGGGCCGCGATGACCGGGTCAGCCCGGTGGACATGATGCTGCTGCCGATGCGCACGATCCCCGACGTGGAGGTGCACATCTTCCCTGACTGCGGCCACTGGGTGATGATCGAGCAGAAGGCCGCCTGGGAAAACGCTGTCCTGGCGTTCCTGACCAGGAAAGACCACGCTTAATGCTGGACGCAGAGCAGCGCTCGGCCGCCGCGGAACTGCTGTGGGCGGCGGAGCGGGACATGGCGCCGGTTGACCCGCTGACCGAGTCGTTCCCCGGCATCGACGTGGTGGACGCCTACGAGATCCAGCTGATCAACATCCGGCGCAAGGCCGCCGCGGGCGCCCGGGTGCGCGGGCACAAGGTCGGCCTGTCCTCCCCGGTGATGCAGCAGATGATGGGCGTCGACGAGCCGGACTACGGGCACCTGCTCGACGCGATGATCCTCGACCAGGACGCGCCGATCGCGGCGGGGGGGTACTGCTACCCGCGGATCGAGGTCGAGATCGGCTACGTGCTCGGGGCTCCCCTGCCGGGCGCGGGCTGCACCGAGGCGGATGTGCTGGCCGCGACCGAGTACATCGTGCCGAGCCTGGAGCTGATCGACAGCCGCATCAGGGACTGGCGGATCAAGCTGGCGGACACGATCGCCGACAACGCGTCCTCGGCCGGCGTCATCCTCGGCGAGGCATGGAAGACCCCGGCCGAGCTGGCGGCCGACGGCGTCGACCTGGCGGACATCGAGGCGGTGCTCTACCGCGGCGGCCCGGCTGACCCGCGCGGCACTGAGGTCGCCCGTGGCAACACGAGCGCGGTGCTCGGCAACCCGACCTGGTGCGTGGCCTGGCTGGCACGGAAGGTGGCCGGCTTCGGGGTGAAGCTCGAGGCCGGGCACCTTATTATCCCGGGGTCGTGCACCAGAGCGATCGACGCGACACCAGGCACCAGCTTCCGCGCCGAGTTCGCCGGGCTCGGCTCCGTGACCGCCGAGTTCAACTAGCCGGCTTCGAGCAACAGGGAAGACACCGTGACCAAGGCCACCGCCGCGATCGTCGGGTCGGGCAACATCGGCACCGACCTCATGTACAAGCTGCTCCGCTCGGACGTGATCGAGCCGCGCTGGATGATCGGCATCGACCCGGACAGCCCCGGGCTGAAGCGGGCAGCGGACCACGGCCTGACCGCCACCGCCGAGGGCGTGGACTGGCTGCTCGCCAACGAGCGCCCCGACCTGGTCTTCGAGGCCACCTCCGCCTACGTGCACCGGGAGAACGCGCCGAAGTACGCCGAGCGCGGCATCCAGGCCGTCGACCTCACGCCCGCCGCGCTCGGCCCGGCGGTGGTCCCCGCGGTCAACCTCGGCGAGCACACGAGCGCGCCCAACGTCAGCCTGATCACCTGCGGCGGCCAGGCGACCATCCCGATGGTCTACGCGGTATCCCGCATCGTCCCGGTGGAGTACGCGGAGATCGTCGCCAGCGTCGCGTCCCCGTCCGCGGGCCCCGGCACCAGGGCCAACATCGACGAGTTCACCAAGACCACCGCGCGGGGCGTGGAGACGATCGGCGGCGCGCAGCGCGGCAAGGCCATCATCATCCTGAACCCGGCCGAGCCGCCGATGCTGATGCAGGACACGATCTTCTGCGCGATCCCGGCCGACGCCGACAGGGACGCCATCGCCGCCTCCATCAAGGAGATCGCGGCCGACGTCGCCGCCTACGTGCCCGGCTACCGGCTGCGCACCGAGCCGCAGTTCGACGACCCCACGCCGATGAGCGGCGGTCGCGCCCGCGTCGCGGTGTTCGTCGAAGTGGAGGGCGCCGGGGACTTCCTGCCGCCGTACTCGGGCAACCTCGACATCATGACCGCCGCCGCCACCAGGGTCGGGGAAGGGTTCGCCACGCGGATCCTCGCCGCGCGCGCCTAAGCCGGACAGGAGACCCCATTCATGTCATACAGCGCAGACCTCGATGTCCGCGTCACCGACTCCTCACTGCGCGACGGCTCGCACGCCATCAGGCACCAGTTCACCATCGAGAACGTGCGGACCATCGTGGCCGCGCTCGACGGAGCCGGCGTGCCGGTCATCGAGGTGACGCACGGCGACGGCCTTGGCGGCTCCTCGTTCAACTACGGCTTCAGCGCCGTGCCCGACCAGGACCTGATCTCCACCGCCGTGGCGACCGCCAGGCAGGCCAAGATCGCGTTCCTGATGCTGCCGGGCCTTGGCATCACCGACGACATCCGCCAGGCGGCCGGCAACGGCGCCTCGGTCTGCCGGATCGCCACCCATTGCACCGAGGCCGACATCTCCATCCAGCACTTCAAGGTGGCCCGCAGCATCGGCCTCGAAACGGTCGGCTTCCTGATGATGGCACACAGCCAGCCCCCCGAGGTGCTCGCCAGGCAGGCGCGGATCATGGCCGACGCCGGCGCCCAGTGCGTCTACGTGGTGGACTCGGCAGGCTCGCTGATCATGGACGGGGTCAGCGAGCGGATCGCCGCGCTGGTCGCCGAGCTCGGCGACGACGCGCAGGTCGGCTTCCACGGCCACGAGAACCTCGGGCTCGGCGTGGCCAACTCGGTGCTCGCCGCCCGGGCGGGCGCCAAGCAGATCGACGGTTCCACCCGCCGCTTCGGCGCCGGGGCGGGCAACACGCCGGTCGAGGCGTTCGCCGCGGTCACCGAGCGGCTCGGCATCAAGACCGGCATCGACACCGTGAAGATCATCGACGCCGCCGAGGAAACCGTCGCGCCGGTCCTCGCGAGCAACCCGCCCGAACTGAACCGGCTCTCGCTCACCATGGGCTACGCCGGCGTGTACTCAAGCTTCCTCAAGCACGCGGAGATCCAGGCGAACAAGTACGGCGTGTCCGGCGCCGAGATCCTCATCGAGGCCGGCCGCCGCAAGCTCGTCGGCGGCCAGGAAGACCAGCTCATCGAGATCGCCGTCGGTCTCGCTGAGCGCAAGTAGCAAGCTCACCAAAAATCCAGAGCAACTCAATCACCCGCTACGGGTGCGCGCCGTGCCCTCGCCGCCACGCCCCAGGAAGGGGCCGAGCAAGAGGGCGCAGGCACGCACCCGTTCGGAATAGCAGCTGTTCATCCGCGATGCACGAGCTTCCCAGTCAGCGGGAAGCAGTCTCGCGGCCTCTCTGCCCGCGGCCTAGCGTCAAGACACTCCCACGTCGTGGGGCGGGCCCGCATCCCGCACTAGTAGCCCGGAGGTAGCGCGCATGGCGCACGAAGTTGTCCAGAAGGTAGCCGAGATCGCGCCGCAGCTCGCGGCGACCGCGGAGGAGACCGAGCGGCTTGGCAGGCTCACCGACGAGAGCGTCAAGCTCATGCGCGAGGCCGGGGTCATGCGGCTGCTGCAGCCAACAGATTTCGGCGGCTACGCGGCCCACCCGCGCGACTTCGCGGAAGCGGTGATGGCGGTTGCGGCCCACTGCGGGTCGACCGGGTGGGTATGCGGCGTGGGCGGGGTCCATCCCTGGGAAATGGCGCTGATGGACCGGAAGCTGCAGGAAGAAGTGTGGGGCGCCAATCCGGACACGTGGATCGCCTCACCCTACGCACCGCAGGGCGTCGCGACGCCGACCGATGGCGGGTACATCCTGCGCGGCCGGTGGAACTTCTCCTCGGGGACCGACCATTGTGACTGGATCTTCCTCGGCGCACTCGTCGGGGACGCGGACGGGAAGCCAGCCCAGCCGATGAAGGGGCTGCACGTCGTGCTGCCCCGCAAGGACTACACGATCGTGGATGAGTCCTGGGACGTCATCGGGCTGTGCGGCACCGGCAGCAAGGACATCATCGTCGACGGCGCGTTCATCCCGGAGTACCGGACCATCGACTCGATGGAGGTGGCGGAGGGCGAGATCGCCGCCGAGCGGGCCGGGCGGGCCGACACCGTCTACCGGCTGCCGTTCTGGGCGATGTTCCCGCTCGGCATCACCTCGGCCGTCATCGGCATCGCCGAGGGCGCACTGGCGGCGCACCTCGCCTACCAGCGTCCCCGGGTGTCCGCGATGGGCACCGCGATCAAGGACGACCCGTACGTTCTGTCGGCGATCGGCGAGGCCGCCGCGGAGATCCAGTCGTCGCGCATCCAGCTGATCGACGGAATCAGCCGGCTGTACGACCTGGCAGACTCCGGAAAGGAGATCACCTTCGCCGACCGCGCCATGCAGCGGCGCAACCAGGTCCGCTGCGCATGGCGGGCGGTGGCGGCGGTCGACGAGATCTTCGCCCGTTCCGGCGGCAACGCGGTGCGCAGGCAGAACGTGATGCAGCGGTTCTGGCGGGACGCGCACGTGGGACTGCAGCACGCCATCCATGCGCCAGGCGGCATCTATCACGCCACGGCGCTGACCGCCATGGGCATCGAGCCCGAGGGCATGCTGCGCGCCCTGATCTGACCGTCACCGCGATCTGAGAAAGGAACGACAATGACACTCATCAGCTCACTCGGCTACGTACGAGTCCGCGCTGCGGACATGGATGCGTGGCGGAAGTTCGCGTTCGAGACGATCGGCTTCGCCCAGGGCAGCGGCCCGGAACCGGGGGCCCTGTACCTGCGGATGGACGAGCGGCCCGGACGCATCATCCTGCTGCCAGGCGACGAGGACCGTGTCGACGCGGTCGGCTGGGAGGTCCGCGATCACCTCGCCCTGCGCCGGGTGCAGTCGGAACTCGACGGCGCGGGCGTGGCCGCGAAGCCGCTTTCGGCGGAGGAAGCCGAACTGCGCCGAGTCGAGGCGGGGATCGCCTTCGAGGCGCCCGGCGGCACGCCCACCGAGATCTTCTACGGACCGGCACTCGATCACACCCCGGTCGCGACGCCGTACAACAACCGGTTCGTCACCGGCAAGCTTGGCCTCGGGCACGTGGTCATCCCAGTCGGCGACCTCGACGGCGCTTACCAGTTCTACGGGGAGACGCTCGGCTTCCTGCCGCGCGGCGCGTTCCGGCTGCCGGCGCCGCCGGAGTACGGTCCGGTCCGCATGCGGTTCATGAGCCCCAACGCCCGCCACCACTCGCTCGCGTTCCTGCCGCTCCCCGACCCCAAGCCGCCGCTCCTTGTGCACATCATGGTCGAGTGCGAAACCCTGGACGAGGTCGGCCGGGCGCTCGACCGGGTGTACGCGGGGAATTACCACCTGTCCTCAACCCTCGGCCGGCATACCAACGACAAGATGGTCTCCTTCTACGTCCGCACCCCGGGCGGGTGGGACCTTGAGGTGGGCACCGACGGCATGGTGGTCGACGAGACCTACTACACCGCCGAGGAGATCACCGCGGACAGCTACTGGGGCCACAAGTGGGACTTCACCTGATCGACAGCCGCGGGCGTGATAGTGGGGAAAGGGCAGGAAGGCATGGGACAACTTGACGGCAAGGTCGCCCTGATCAGCGGCGGTGCGCGCGGAATGGGTGCCGAGCACGTAAGGCAGTTCATCGCCCAAGGTGCGCGGGTAGTATTCGGCGACGTCCGTGACGATGAGGGCAAGGCGCTGGCGGCTGAGGTTGGCTCGGACGGGCACTACTTGCATCACGATGTAACCAGTGAGGACGAGTGGGCCGCAGCGGTATCCGAAACCGTCTCTCGTTACGGCAGCCTCGATATTCTTGTTAACAATGCGGGTATCGTGCGGTTCGGCAAGATCATCGAGCAGGCGCCCGAGGAATTCAGGAAAATCCTGGACATCAACTTGTTCGGCTGCTGGCTCGGTATCCGGGCGGTGGCGGCGGTGATGTCCGACGGCGGCTCGATTGTCAACATCTCCTCCGTGGAGGGCTACGCTGGCGCGGCTGGCCTGTCGGCCTATTCCGCAAGCAAGTTTGCCCTCCGCGGCTTGACCAAGGTGGCCGCACGTGAACTCGGTCCGCGCAATATCCGGGTCAACTCGGTACATCCGGGCGGGATCGCGACTCCGATGAACACCGACATGGTGCCCGACCTGGACCCGGATCAGCCGTTCGTGCCGTGGCTGCCCATCCCCCGCTGGGGCCGGGCAGCCGAGGTAACGCGCGTTGTCATCTTCCTCGCTTCAGACGCTGCCAGTTACTGCACAGGCAGCGAAGTGCTCGTCGATGGCGGTCTGCTTACCGGCCCGGGTTACTGAACTACGGGCTGACCCCTGGTAACGCTACCGACAGGAGGAGCGAAATGACTACAGCGGAGCTGGGTGATCGCGCTGCCATCGTCGATGTCGTCAGCCGCTACACCTACAGCCTGGACGAGCGGGACTGGACACTGCTCGACCAGGTCTTCAGCGCCGACGCGGTCGGCCGCTACGGCGGGCCCGGCGGCCCGCCGTTGGAGGGGCGGGATGCGATAGTTGCGTTCATCCGCTCGTTCCTTGACGGATGCGGACCGACGCAGCACCTGCTGGGGAACCACATGGTTGAAGTTGCCGGGGAGGAGGCGACTGCCCGCTGCAAGGCCAGGGTGTATCACCACGGGGCCGGCGAACGAGCGGCCCTGACGCCCTACGAGTGCTTCGGCGTATACCGGGACCGGCTGCGCCGCACCGCAGAGGGGTGGCGGATCACCGAGCGAGTCTTCGACGTGCAGCTCGCCGTGGGCGACATCGCGATCCTGCAACCCGCCCCGGCCGCCACTGTGTGACCGAGGCTGCCGGCTGATGCCGCGTTGCCGTCACTCGTGACTCTTGTCTGCTGTCACTCGTGACTCTTGTCTGCTGTCTGCCAGGGCAACGGGTGCGCGACCTTGGCGCGCAGCACGCCCGCGATCTCCGCCAGCGCCTGACGGCCCCGGGCCAGGTGGTACATCTGCATGAGGAACCCGTGCCCGACGCCGGGGTAACGGGTCACGGTGGCCTGCACTCCGGCCTCCCACAGGCGACGCGCGTACCGTTCCGACCAGTCCCTGATCGGGTCGAGTTCCCCCACGGCGATGATCGCCGATGGCAGTCCGCTCAGGTCATCGGCGTAGGCCGGCACCTCGTCAGCGGTTGCCGGGCCTGGCTGACCGGCGCGCGCCAGGTCGTGCAGGTAGAAGACGTCGTCGCGGCTCAGCCCCGGGGCGTGGGCGAACTGGGACATGGACTCTGCCGCCATGTCCCGGTCAAGCCCGCCGTACATGAGCACCTGGCACAGCAGCCGCGGACCGCCGTGGTCACGGGCACGCAGGGCGACGAGCGCGGCGAGGGTGCCGCCGGCGCTGTCCCCGGCTACGGAGATGCGGTCGGGTGCGATGCCGAGGTCGGCGGCGTACTTGGCGGTCCATTCGGTCGCGGCGTAGGCGTCGTCGGCCTGCGCGGGCGGCGGGTATTCCGGGGCCAGATGGTAGTCGACGGCGACGACGCGGTGGCCGGTGTAAGCCGCGATGTTCCTGGCGAACGGCTCGAAGGAGTGGTTGCTCCCCATGACCATGCCGCCGCCGTGGAAGTACACGATCCCCGGCAGGACCGCGCCGGGGACCGGGCTGTAGACCCGCACTGGCAGGTCGCCGTGGTCGCAGGAGATCACGTGATCCGTCACCGACTCCATCGCGGGCATGCCCTGCGGGTGGGGAAGTGACTCCAGACCGGCCCGGACTGCGTCCAGGCCGGTTTCACGCATCGTCTTGGCGTTCCGTTGCCGGCTGCGGAGTTCCGCGAGCGCGGCCGCGTCGGGGTCGAGTGCGGGAACGTGCCGCTGTCGGGTCATCGGCCGGCCTGCCTCACACTTCCTGAGGTACGGCCACTATGTCCTCCACCGGCTCGCCGCCCAGGGCGGCCTGCCTTCCGTGGCGCATGGCCAGGGTCAGCAGGAGCCCGGCCACGCTGGTGCCGATCATCACGAGGAACGAAATGCGGAAGCCGTCGCTGTTGACGATGAACGCCGCCGCGGCGCCGCTGCCCACCGGAACCGTGTGGGCCGCGGTGATCGTTCCGATGATCGCCGTGGAAACGGCGTTCATGGTGCCGAGCGCCGTGTAGAGCATCGACGTGCCGACGCCCTGACTGTCTGCGGGAACAGCCTCGATGACAAGGTTATTCGCGGCCGCGTAGAGGAAGCCGAGGCCCACGCCTTGCAGTGCGGCGATGACGATGAATACCGCCGCACCGCTTGCCGATGTCGCCGCGATCAGGGACGGGACCAGCCCGCCGACGCCAGCGATGAGCAGCACAAGGCGGGGCGAGTACCGGCGGCTCATCCAGCCCGCCAGGAGGCCGGTGAGGGCACCCACCAAGCCGAACGGCAGGCCCGCGTAGATTCCGTACTGCCACGCCGACCAGCCGAGTCCCTGGTCGAGTACCCCGGGGATGCGAGGAATGCGCACGATTTCCGCGAGGGCGTTTGGTCCCACCTGGATGGCGAAGATCGTCACTGACGCCGCCAGCAGCGTGTACCACACCTTTGGCTTGCCGAGCAGCCGCAGGCTCATCAAGGGCTCGGCGGTGCGTCGTTCGACGGCCGCGAAGGCGATAAGGAGGACCGCGGCAACCGGGAAGGCGAACGGGATCGCCCAGTTGTAGACCACGCCGTACACGAGCACGGCGATGCCGACGCCGAGCAGCAGCCCGCCAGCGTAGTCGACCTTCCGCTTGATGCGCACCGGGCTTTCCGGAACTACGAAGAGCACGAGGAGGCCGGCCGCAACGTCGTAGATCAGCTCGAACCAGAACGCGCTGCGAAAGCCGTAGCTGTCGATGAGCCAGCCGCCGAGAAGCGGCCCCGCGAGCACCGCGATCCCGGTGCCCGCGCCGATCCAGCCGACCCCCAGGGGCACGAGACGGCGCGGGAGCAGGTCACGGACCAGCCCGTATCCGGCTACGTAGGCGACGACGAACGAGGACTGAAGCACCCGTCCGACGAGGAACAGCCAGTAGACGGGGGCCACCGCGCACAGCACCGAGCCGATGGCGAACAGGACGCTCACCACGAGGAGCATCTTCTTCTTGCCGTAGATGTCGCCGAGCTTACCGGTGATCGGCAGGAAGACCAGCGAAGCGACGAACACCACGGTCATGACCAGCAAGACCTGAGTGGTGTGGAAAGCGACGGCAATGTTCGGGAACGCACCGCCGATCAGCGTGAACTCGAAGTTCGCGTTACCGATCACCAAGGCGATCACACCGACAACCAGCATGTAGTACCTGGTCGGCCTCTCGGCCCGGGCCCGGACAGCTTCGTCCACTTAGTACCCCTCCTCCGTGACAGCAGGCCGAACACCTGCCCGATCAAGCACTTGCTTGTCTATCAAGCAAGCACTTGCTCAGTGTGTGATACGGGGTTAGCGTCGTCAATATCTCGGCGGCCGCAAATCGCGTGCCTTTTGCGCGGCCGACCGGGCCCGCCGGATCCATGTAGCAAGCGAAGGAAGTCGCCAATGACCACCGCCCAACGCCACCCGCTGACGCCTGTCGCCCCTCCGGAAGTAATCCCCGGCTTCTACACCCGGGACGAGGTGTCCGCTCTGTTCGGCACGGTCCGCCGCCACGCGCCCTGGCGGCTCGTGCTGGCGCATCACTTCACCAGCACCGAGGAGTACCTGGCAATCTCCGGCGGGCGCGACCGCAACTCAGGTGCCACGCTCGCGGACTTTACCGCGCCGGTATTCCGCGGCTACCTCGCCAAGGAAGGCATCGTCCTATTCGATGAACTGCACGACATCTACTTGAGCCGCAAGCTCCTCGACCCGGTACTGCGACTGCACGGCGCCAGATACGGCTTCGCCAGCCACATGCTCTTCAACATCTGCGGCCCGGCCCACAGCTTTGACGCCGGGCATTTCGACGGCGGCAACTGGCGCGGCATCTCCTCGGTCGGCTGCCCAGTCTGGCTCATGGGCGTGATGGCCAAGTCGGGCCTCTTCGACCCGTGGCTAGTCAAGACCGGCCAGGTCATCACTTACTTCTACGACTCCGATATCGACGGTGGCTTCACCTACTGGCCCGACGGCCCCGAAATGGCACCGCGCAGGCTGGCCCCGCCATTCCGGAACACCGCCGTGCTCAGCGACAACTCACGCATGTACCACCGACGCGAGGCCAGCGGACCGCGCGACCGCCGGGACCTGCCGGCGCTGGAGATGACCTCGCTGCTGCACGCCGACGGCGACGCCTGGTCCATCAGGAACGGGGAGACGGAGATTGCCCGCTTCGCCGGTAAGGACTCGCGGACCCTGTTCCACTACACGGCCCTTGTCTTCGATGACGCCTCCGACGTGAACCGCTACCTCGACCATACCGACGACCTCACGTACGAGAAGGTCTTCGACCTCCTGATCGCGGACCTGAAGGGACGCGGGAGCAAGTTCACCGAGCCATCCGACCCGATGACCAACCGCGCCTTCATCTCGCTGCTGACTGAAACGTACGCCATGGCACCGCGTCAGTACCCTGCCGAGGCGCCACTCGACGTGCACGCCGCGTAGGCACCGGCGACCAGCCATCCGTGGGCCGCACGGCGGGCCTCCCACGCTCCCAGTCACCGGGAAATCGCGTAATGGGACGGCCGCCGGCGGCGATCATGAGGACCATGAACGACGCCGCAGGGACATTCCCGTCAACCGTTGCCCGTGATTCTGTCGACCCGGTGCCGCTGACGACTGTCGGGGGATTCGACTATGAAACGGATGTCATCATCGTCGGGTTCGGCTGCGCTGGCGCGGCGGCCGCGCTGGAAGCGGCCGCCGCAGGCGCCGATGTACTCGTGCTCGAACGCCTTTCCGGACCCGGCGGGTCTTCCGCCCAGTCCGGCGGCGAAATCTACCTAGGCGGCGGTACACAGGTACAGAAGGCCTGCGGGTTCGAGGACAGCGCGGACGACATGTACGCCTACCTCCGAGCGGCGCTCGGTCCGCACGCGGACGAGGAGAAACTGCGGCTCTACTGCGACGAGAGCATCGAGCATTTCGAGTGGCTGCGCCGTCAGGGGATTTCCTTCCAGGAAACACTGTATGACGCACCGGGGTGGATGGCACCGACAACGGACGGCCTCATGTGGCTCGGCGAGAACGCATGGCCGTACGGCACCCTCGCCCGCCCCGCGCCCCGCGGGCACCGCCCGCCGGCCGAGAACTACGGGGGCTGGCTGCTCATGGAAAAGCTGGCGGCAGCCGTCGATGCGGGCGGCGCACGAACTCACACCGACACCCGCGCCGCCGCCCTGATCGCCGACGAGTCGGGGCAGGTGGCTGGTGTCACGGCACGGCACTTCGGCCAGGACCTGCGCTACCGCGCACGCAAGGGCGTCATCTTGACGACCGGAGGCTTTGTCGACAACGAGGAAATGCTCGCGGCCCACGCCCCGGTCCTGCTCGGACACGGCAAGGTCAGCGACGGCGGGGACGACGGCAGCGGCATCCGGATGGCCTGCGCGCTGGGCGCCGCCACGAGGCGGATGGGAATGGTGGAGGCGGCTCTCATCGCGCCGCCGTCCCTGGCCTACCACGGCATACTCGTTAACGCGCTGGGGCAGCGGTTCATCAATGAGGACGTGTATCCCGGCACATACAGCCACGCCGCGTTGCTGCACCAACCCGCGCCCTGGTGGGTGATCATCGACCAAGAGGGTTTCGAGGCGGCCGCCGCGACGGAAGCGCCAGGGTTGCAGCCGCAGCACGTGGCGGAGACAGCGGCAGAACTCGGGTCGGAGCTTGGCATGCCCGCCGGCGCACTCGAGACCACGATCGCGACCTACAACCAGGATGCGGCTCGAGCCGAGGACCGGTATTTCCACAAGAACGCGCGATGGCTCCGCGAACTCAACGGCCCCCTCGCCGCCGTCGACCCACGGGTCCTCGGCGTCGCGGCAGGCACCAAGACCGGGATCGCGGGGTTCACCCTTGGCGGCCTGCATACTACCGTGGACGGGGCGGTCATCCACGTATCCGGCCGGCCGATCCCGCGGCTCTACGCCGCGGGGCGGGCAGCGGCCGGCATCCACGGCGAAGGCTACGTCAGCGGGACGTCGCTCGGGGACGGCACGTTCTTCGGCCGCCGTGCGGGACGAGCCGCGGCCCGCTAAGCTTCGTTTCCGGCGCAGTGGGTGATGAAGGCGACGACTTCGCTATTGAACCGGGGCGCCTTCGGCCTGCTCGGCTATTACAGATAGAGCCTTTCGTTGACCTTGAGGCCGTGCTGCCGGCAGTGGCTCTCGTAGTGGTTGATGAACCAGAAGACATCGACAACCTCAATGACACGGTCCTCCTCGTCGAGGAACTCCAGCGGCCCGTTGAGCCAGAAGAACGTCTTCATGCCGTTCTCAGAGTAGAGCGTGTGCGTCCGTCCGGGGCTCTCCCGGACGAAGTCGCCAGCACGCCCCACCCAGTCGTAGTCCAGGTAGCGCCAGCTGCCCTCAAGGACGTAGCCGGAGACCGAGCCGCGGTGGCGGTGCCGGCCGAGCCTGCCGCCGGGCCTGAACCCACAGCAGTTCAAGCTGCTCGTACTGAAGGTGCCCCGGACGCTCATCGAGGCACGCTGCCCCTTTCCCCGGGACGCGACGGCGGCGGCGGTACGCGGGGACCACGGCGCGGGGGCACTCCTGTCGACGTTTTTCAGTGCTTTTCAGTGCCCTGACGCCCCAGCTGCCCGACCTGTCACCGGATGTGCTGCCACAGCTCGGAGGCATCGTGCTTGACCTGCTGGCCGCCGCGCTGTCGCAGCGACTTGGCACCGGCGTGCAGCCCGACGTGCCGCAGGCCGTCCAACTGGCCCGGGCGCGCCGTTACATCCTGGACCACATCGTCGACCCCGACCTGACGCCCGCGGCAGTGGCTCGCGCTCTGGGGGTATCGGTCCGCTATCTCTACCTGCTATTCCAATCAGAGAACAGCTCGCCGTTCCGCTGGATCCTTGAGCAGCGCCTCCACAGGGCCGCCCATCTGCTCGCCGATCCGCGCCAGGCCGGGCACAGCGTCGCCAGCATCGCGTTCAGCACCGGCTTCAAGGACGCCTAGGATTTCATCCGGGCTTTCAAGAACCGTTACGGCATGTCCCCTCGCGAGTACCGCAAGAGCAGCCCGCCGTAACCTCTGCCGGATGCACGCCCGGCCGTACGCGCCGCCCGTCCCGCTCTGCGCAACCCTACCCGGCGCGCCCACTGACGGCCCCGTCGCTCAGGCTTCGGCTGGGACGGTCACCGGAACTTCCACGTCGACCCAACCCCTCGCGGGCTGGTCGTCCGCGGCCGGAACGGAATCCCGCACCTGGACGAGTTCGACCTGGACGAAAAGCCGGTGCCCGCTGTCCTGGCCTGCCATCGACGGGTACTCCTGGCCGAAGGCTCAGGTGCGGGCCGCGGACATGCCGAGGCTGACCTCGAGGACGGCGCCGCTGGTACGGCCAGGGTCGGTCACCAGGTACATGACCGCCCGGGTCACGTCCTCCGGCTCGATCCACGGTTCTCCCATCGGGTTGGTCGCGGCCATCCGCGGTCGCACGTCATCCGCGGTCGGGTGCTCGATGTCCGGCGCGAACAAGGCGAATGTCCGGTCGTTGACCACCATCGGGGTGTTCACCGTGGTCGGGCAGACGACGTTGGCGGTAATGCCCTGCCTTGCCGTCTCGGCGGCCACGGTCTTGATTAGGCCGATCAGGCCCCACTTGGAGGCACCGTAGTGGCCGAGGTTGGGCATCCCGGACCGCCCCGCCCCTGAGGAGATCGCGACGATGCGGCCGTACCGCTGGCCGGCCATGTGCGGCAGCGCGGCCCTGATGCAGTGGAAGGCACCGGTGAGGTTGACCGCCAGGGTGTCCGACCATACCGCGTCGGGGATGTCGGCCACCTGATAGAAGCTGGTGATGCCGGCGTTGGCGATCAGGATGTCGAGCCGGCCATGCTGCCTGACGACGCGCTCAGTTAGGTCGCTGACGGCGGCGCCGTCACGGACGTCGGTGACCGACGCGGTCGCTCTGCCGCCCGCCTTCTCAATCATGGCCACCGTCTCGTCGAGATCCTCCCTGGTGGCCATCGGGTATGGCACCGAGGGGATCTGGGCCGCGATGTCGCAGACCACCACGGCCGCGCCCGCAGCGGCGAGCGCGAGCGCGTGCGAGCGGCCCTGCCCGCGTGCCCCGCCGGTCACCAGCGCGACCTTGCCCTCAAGTTCGCTCACGGCATGCCGTCCTTTCCTTCGTTTCCCTCGGTCACAGTCCGTATATGCGGCGCGCGGTGCCCGCGAACAGCGCCCCCCGCTCGGCAGGCGACTCGGCGACGACGATCTGGTTCGTGCCGTACAGCTCGTCAAAGCTGCCGAACAGCTTGTCGACGGGGAAGTTGCTCGCGCACATGGCGCGATCCGCGCCTGACGCGCTGCTGCACCCTCGATCCAGGGCCGCTGCACGTAATGCGCGAGCGGAACGTCCGGTGACCGGTCGTAAGTCCGACGCGGGCAGCGGCTTGGCCGCCTTGACGGTCAGCGGTCGGCCGTCCAGGGTCAGCTCGCCCGGTCCGGGCTTTGTGCAGATCAGCTCGATGGTGCCGTCATCATCGGAGTACCGCTTCCCGGTCAGTATTCCCTCCCCCCGCGGGCCGCCGACCTCGGCCCGCGCTGGCGGTGCGCCCTCGACCATCGGTGCGCCACCGCACCGCAGGTCCGCGTCCGCCGCAGGTGCCCGCACGACGATCAGCTGAGCATCCGACACCGTGCTGCTCAGCTTCAGCCCGGGTCGCAGTTTCATCTCGGTTCCTCCTCATCTCGGTTTCGGCGATTCCCAGGTTCCGCTGGCGGCCGGCCCATTGCTGGCCGCTAACCGAGCCGCCGGTTGCGATCAGCCATGTCCGAACTGCCCGTCGACGACCAGTGACGGCGCGATGAACGCGAACTCGCTGCCCGACGCGTGCGGCGCGCGGCTGACCGCCGTTGAAACAAGCGCTTGGTCGACAGCCGCTAGGGTAAGTGACCCAGATCACGCCAGTCAAGATCGCCCGATCCCGGCATGGCACAAACGTGTCGGGGCGCCACTTCCCGGTGACACGAGAAGAGCGGGACACTAGACCAAGCGCTTGTTTGGTGCTTACGATTTATTCCGGCCACAGCTCAGCACCGGTCCTGGAAGATCTAGCTTTTGGAGAACTTTGATGAGCACGACCGAACGCGTGGACGCGGTCATCGTCGGGGCCGGCGTCGCCGGCATGTATGCGATCTACAAGCTGAGGTCGACCGGCCTGAGCGTCCGCTGCTTCGAGGCGGGGGCCGGCGTCGGCGGAACCTGGTACTGGAACCGGTACCCGGGCTGCCGGTGCGATGTCGAGAGCGTCGATTACTCCTTCTCCTTCGACCCCGACCTTGAGCAGGAATGGGACTGGAGCGAGCGGTACGCGACGCAGCCCGAGATCGTGCGGTACCTGAACCACGTCGCGGACCGCCACGACCTGCGAAGCTCGATCACGTTCGGCACGCGGGTCACGTCGGCGGAATTCGACGCGAACGCGGCCCGGTGGCTGATCCGCACGGACTCGGGCGAGGAGGTGTCGGCCCGGTTCTGCGTGCTCGCCACCGGGTCGCTGTCCGCCGCAACGGTGCCCGCTATCCCGGGCCTGGCCGAGTTCACCGGTCGCTGGCACCACACCGCCCGGTGGCCCCGCGACGGGATCGACTTCACCGGACGCCGGGTGGGAGTCATCGGAACCGGATCCTCCGGCATCCAGTCCAGCCCGGAGATCGCGCGCGCGGCCGCCCACCTGTACGTGTTTCAGCGCAGCGCCAACTTCTCGGTTCCGGCGAGCAACGCCCCGCTCACCGCGCAGACCCGGGCCGAGGTCAAGGCGACCTACGCCGAGCGGCGGCGCCGGTGCCGTGAGAACGGCGGCGGATCGCTGCACGAGCCCTACCCGCGCAACACCCTGGCGGTCTCCAAGGAGGAGCGGTGGGCCGCCTACGAGCGGCTGTGGAACAGGGGCGGGGTGCTGTTCAGCAAGACCTTCCCCGACCAGCTCACCGACCGGGCAGCCAACGACGAGGCGGTCAAGTTCTTCACCGAGAAGGTCAGGGCGACGGTCAGAGACCCGGAGGTCGCACGGATGCTCATTCCAACCGACCATCCGATCGGGGCGAAGCGGATCTGCACTGACTCCGACTACTATGCCACCTTTAACCGGGACAACGTGACCCTGGTGGACATCCGGTCGGCCCCCATCGAGCGGATCACGCCCACGGGCATCCGGACCGCAGACGCCGAGTACCGGCTGGACGACATCGTGTTCGCCACCGGCTTCGACGCGATGACCGGGGCGCTGGCAAGGATCGACATCCGGGGCCGCGACGGCCGGGCGCTGCGCGACGCCTGGTCCGCCGGTCCCCGCACGTACCTGGGCCTGTCCGTGGCAGGGTTCCCGAACATGTTCATCGTCACCGGGCCCGGCAGCCCGTCGGTGCTCGTCAACATGATCCTCGCCGCCGAGCAGCACGTCGACTGGATCGCCGACGCCATCGGCCATCTCCGGAAGGCCGGCATGCCCACGATCGAGGCGACGGCCGACGCGCAGGAAAGCTGGGTCGAGCACTGCAACGAGGTCGCGGACAGGACCCTGCTGCCGCTGGCGAACTCCTGGTGGGTCGGCGCCAACATCCCCGGCAAGCCGCGCGTCTTCATGCCGTTCGCCGGCGGATTCGGCGCCTATCGCCAGATCTGCGCGGACGTGGCCGCCGACGGCTACCGGGGCTTCCGCCTGGCGGCGGCGTGAGCGCGGGAGGCACGGTGGGGGCACACGGCACGGGCACGCTGACCGGCAAGGTCGCGCTGATCACCGGAGCGGCCCGCGGGCAGGGCCGCAGTCACGCGGTGCGGCTGGCGTCCGCGGGCGCGGACGTCATCGCGGTGGACATCTGCCGGCAGATCGAGACCGTCGGTTACCCGATGTCGACCCCCGAGGACCTGCGGGAGACGGTGGCCGCGGTCGAGGCCCTGGGCCGCAGGATCATCGCCACCGAGGCCGACGTGCGCGACGCAGACGCACTCCGCGCGGCGGTGACCGACGGGGCGACGGCGCTCGGCGGCCTCGACATCGTGCTCGCGAACGCGGGCATCGCGCCGGGAGGGGGAGCCCGCGATCAGCCCGAAGAGTCGTTCCGCGACATCGTTGAGGTCAACCTGTTCGGCGTGTGGAACACCGTGCACGCGGCGGCGCCGCTGCTCATCGAGCAGGGCCGCGGCGGCGCCATCGTGCTGACCAGCTCCACGCAGGGACTGACCGGGCGGGGGGGCTCGGGCGACGCCGGGCTTGAGGGATACTGCGCGAGCAAGCACGGGGTGGTTGGCCTGATGCGCGCCTTCGCGCACTGGCTGGCGCCCTACCGCATCCGGGTGAACACGGTCCACCCGACAGGGGTCAACACCCCCATGATCATGAACCGGGGCCTGGAGCGGCACATGGCGGAGAACCCCGCGCTCGCCGCCGCCATGTCCAATCTGATGCCGGTGCCAGTGATCGAGTCGATCGATGTCAGCAACGCCATTGCCTGGCTGGTCTCCGACCAGGCCCGCTATGTCACGGGCGTCACCCTGCCCGTCGACGCGGGCTTCGTGATCAAGTGATGCCAGATAGCAGGGCAGCGCACCGTCCGGAAGTCAGACGAAAGCAGGTCCGTTCATGTTCTCCAATCATGCGTTCTTCTCGTTCATACGCCTAACCGACTCCAAGCATTATCGCGACTACAACGAATGGCACCAGCTCGACCACCGGCCAGAGAACCTGCTGCTGCCGGGGGTGGCCTGGGGTGACCGCTGGGCGCTGACCGCCGACTGCGCCGAGCTGGCCGTCACGCCGGCCGCCGAATACTCGGCGCTTGACTTCATCGCCATGTACTGGTTCAACGATCCCGTCGAGCAGAGCGTCGCGGAGTGGCATGAACTCGGGGAGCGATCGTTCCAGTGGGGGCGCCGACCTGAGCTGAACTACGTCGAGCGGCCGTTTGTCGGGTTCTTCTCCCCGGTGAAGGGATACGTGACTCCACGGGTGCTGGTGTCGGCGGACGCGCTCCCGTTCCGGCCGAACCGGGGTGTCCGGGTGACGCTCAGCCGGGTGCGGGATACCCACAGCCTCGACGCCGAGCAGGCGTACCGCTGGCACGACACCGTCGCGATGCCCGCGCTCCTTGACATTTCCGGCGTGGCGGGCGGCTGGACATTCTCGTTCCTGCACAAGCAGCGGCACGCCACCGTGCCGGGCGAACTGCCCGACTTCGAGCCTGGCTCGCTGCGCCTGCGGCTGCTGTACCTGGACGAGGACCCAGTGCAGGTCGAGCAGGAGATCCGCCGTCAGGAGACGGAGTGGGCGGACGCCGGCGTCCCCGGCCCGGCCGAGGAAGTACTGCTGTCAACCCCGCTCCGCACGATCATCCCCTGGCAGGACTGGTAGAGATGACAGCAACGGATCTCTCGCAATACGGCCCCTGGGCGGTCGTCACCGGCGGCTCTGAGGGCGTCGGCGCGGCGTTCTCCCGGCAGCTCGCCGAGGCCGGCTTCAATCTCGTGCTAGCCGCGCGCAAGCCCGGCCCGCTGGAAGAGACCGCGGCCGCGTGCCGCGGCTACGGGACCGAGGTACGGACGGTCGAGGCCGACCTGACCGACCCCGACGGCCTCGCGCGGATTGTCGACGCGGCGGACGGCCTCGAGGTCGGGCTCCTGGTCCAGAACGCGGGGGCCAACACCCACAGCCGGCCGTTCCTCGACGGCGACCTGGCCGCCTTCCGCCGGGTGATCGACCTGAACATCACCGCCACCCTCGGCCTGGTGCACCACTTCGGCCAGCCGATGCGGGAACGCGGCCGGGGCGGCATCCTGCTCACCGGATCGATCTCCTCGCACTATGGCGCACAGCGGCTGTCGGTGTACAACGCCTGCAAGGCGTTCGTCCGGATCTTCAGCGAGGCCCTGTGGGTGGAGCTGCGCGAGCACGGGGTGCAGGTGCTCGCGCTGGAACTCGGCGTGACCAGGACGCCGGCGATGGCACGGATCGGCCTCAATTTCGACACGCCAGGCTTCGTCGTCGGGGAGCCTGAGGACGTGGCCCGCGAGGGCCTCGCTCACCTGCCGGACGGCCCGGTTCACGTGGTCAGCGGCAACGCGGCGCAGGTCGCCCAGGCCGATCAGCCGGACCGCGCGGCGGTGGTGCTCGGTGCGTACGAGCGGACCCGCCAGCTGCTGAGCCGGTAACCGCGGCCAGCGACTGGCGGGTCGACTGCCCGCTGAGCGGGAAACTGTGCTACCCGGCACCGCACCCGGCGGTTACGGTCACCGGTAGCCAGCTAACCAGGGAGGTGGACCATGGCCGGGCAAGCCGGGAGCGAAACGGTCGACATCGTCGTGGCGGGAGCCGGCGCGGCCGGATGCGCTGCGGCGATCGCGGCGCATGACGAGGGTGCCAGCGTCCTGCTGCTTGAGAAAATGCCGACAGAAGAGGCCGGGGGGAATACGAGAGTGTCCGGCGGCGCGTGGTTCGATAACCGCGACGCCGAGCGGGCCGCCGTCTACCTCCGTAGCCTGTGCGGCGACCGGCCGCTCCCGGAGACTGTCGTGCGCACCTGGGCACGGGAGACCCGCCACGTCTCCTCGTGGATCGAGAGCCTCGGCGCCGTCGTCGCGCCGAACGGCGACTACAAGCCGGAGTACCCCGAGCTCGACGGCAGTGACTGCTACGGAGGTTACCGGTGTGTCGACGGTGAGCTAGGCGCGGGACGGCTCTACGACGTTCTCTCCAAGGCGGTGGGCAAGCGCGATATCGACGTGCGGTACGACACCCCTGCCCGCAGGCTGGTGCGGTCTCCGGAGACCGGGGCGGTGACCGGGATCGTAGCGGGACATGACGCTGAACAGCAGATCACCGCGCGTGGCGGCGTCATCCTGGCCACCGGCGGCTTCGAGGCCGACCCCGAGATGGTCCGCACGTACCTCGGGCTCGCGGACCCGCCGCTTTGGGGCAGCCTGGCCGCGACCGGCGACGGCCACCGGATGGCAATGCGGGCCGGCGCGGACCTCTGGCACATGGACAATATGATGGCTGTGAACGGCGTGGCCCCTCCAGGTTCCCGGCACGGCTTCTTCGCCATGTTCATCTACGCGAGCGGTTTCCTCTGGGTGGCACCGGACGGCACCCGGTTCGTCAACGAGACCCCGCAGACCGGGCACGGCCAGGCGCGCCTGCACGGCTCCTACGAGCTGTTCCCGCGACTGCCGATGCACGTCATCTTCGATGAGCGGACCCGGCTGGCCGGACCCATCAGCCCGGACGCGGACGTGATGGCCGTGGGGTGGCAGGTACTCATGAACGGGTACCGGTGGAGTGCCGACAACACTGCGGAGATCGCCTCCGGCTGGATCCACCGGGCAGATACCCCGGCCGCGCTTGCTGCCGCGCTCGGGGTCCCCGCGGACCAGCTCACGGCGACCATCGACCGGTACAACGCTGCGTGCGCGGCCGGCCGGGACGACGCGTTCGGCCGCCCGGCGAAGACTCTCGTCCCGGTCGACCAGCCGCCGTTCTACGCGTACACGGCCAAGCCGATGCTGGCGTGGACCAATGGCGGGCCGCGCCGCGACGAGCACGCGCGCGTGCTCGATCCCGACGGAGCGGCGATTGCCGGGCTATACGCCGCGGGCACGGTGAGCTCGACCTACAGCTGGTGCAAGGACGGCGGGTTCCACATCGCCGACGCGATCGCGTTTGGCCGTATCGCCGGCCGCCACGCGGCGAACCGTCGTTCCGAGTTATCACCGCATTCTCAGAGGCCACCGCGCTCGGAGCCGAAGGCGTCAGAGGAAGGCGCCACCGAGTCATCGACGTCGGCTCCCGCAACATGCGGGCGCAGCCGCCGCACGGTGCGTGCACTGGCGGCCGGCACAAGGAGCCGACCCCTCCAGTGTCTCCGAGGTCGCCGCCGCCTACCGGCACGGGCCCGCCGACCCTCGGGCCCGGACCACAGCCGAGATCCACGCCCTGTTCGCCGGATCGAATCTCCGTGACGACCCGCCCGGCCACGCAGACGTACGCCAATGGGCCGGATTGCCCGCCACCAGCCGCCCCGTCGGCCTGTACATGCCTGCGGGAACGGCCATCAAGCCCTAGAAGCCAGGTACCTGTCCCGGCTCCAACCAAAACACGGTTCTCTATCAGGTACAGCTGGCTGGTTGCGCGCTCAGCTCGATCAGCCGATCCAGGTCCGCGTCAGGTACGGGGACCGGCAGGAACGAGAGGAACTGGCGCATCATCATTGACTCCACCATCTTTAGCATGTCCTGGTTCTCCTGAGCGGCCCGTGCCTGCTCTTCAGACATGCCGTCGGCGAGAACGGCGTTCAGGGCTGGCCCCACCGCTGGGTGCGCGAACCACTCCCCCACGGTCGAATCCAGGGTGAGCGGCCGGGGGCGCTGGTCCCCGGTCACGTCCAGCTCCGCCTCCGCCGTGACCTCATGGGCGGACCGCCCCACCTGGACCCGGTAGGTGCCCGCCGTCACCGCCCAGCGGGCGGCGTTTATGTCATAGAAAGCGAACGCCCGGCGGTCGAGCTCAAGGGTGACAACCGCGCTCTCGCCCGCCTCCAGGGACACCTTGGCGAAACCGCGCAGCTCGCGGGCTGGCGCGCGGACCGGCAGCGGCGGGGCGGCGACGTAAACCTGCACGACGTCCTTGCCGGAGCGGTCGCCCGTGTTGGTTACCCGCACGCTTACCCGGGCGGAGTCCGGGCCGGTGGCGGTCACCATCAGGTCGCTGTGTTCGAAGGTGGTGTAGCTCAGGCCATGGCCGAAGGGGTAACGGACTGCCACGTCGGCGGTCTCGTAGTACCGGTAGCCCACCATGACGCCCTCGCCGTAGCGAACGTGGCCAGCCTCTCCGGGGAAGTTGAGGTAGCTGGGCGTGTCGTTGAGCCTGACAGGGATTGTCTCGCTCAGACGTCCGGACGGGTTGACCCGGCCGGTAAGCACGTCCGCTATCGCACCGCCGGCGGCCTGGCCCGGCAGCCACGCCTCAAGGATCGCGTCGACCTTGTCATGCCAGCCCTCGACGCTGACCACTCCCCCGTTGAAGAGGACGACCACCGTCCGCCGGGCGGCTTGGGCCACTGCGGTGATCAGCGCCGTCTGGTCTGCCGGAAGCGAGATGTGCTCGCGGTCGAAGCCCTCGGACTCGTCGCGCTCTGGCAGTCCCGCGAAGATCACCGCCACCTCGGCGGCGGCGCCGACGGCGGCGGCCGCGGTTGGGTCGACGCCATCGTGATCGGTAATCCGGGCGCCGGGCAATTGCGCGCGCAACTCCTCGACGGGACTGTCCACCCGGGTGGCGTTGACGTGGGAGCTGCCACCGCCCTGGTAGCGCGGCGTGGTGGCGTACTGACCGATGACGGCGATCGCGGCGGAGGCCGAAAGCGGAAGGGCGCCCGCTTCGTTCTTGAGCAGCACCAGGCAGTCGGCGGCGATCTCGCGGGCCAGGCGGTGCTGGTCGTTGACGTCCACGGGCAAAAGGTCACCGGCGATCGCCGTGGCGGCCGCCGCGTCGCGGAGCCGTCGTAGCGAACGATCGACGACTGCCCCGGCCAGACGCCCGTCGTGCACCGCCGCGACAACTTGCCCGCCCGTCTTGCCGGTTCCTCCTGGCATGTCCAGGTCAAGTCCGGCGGCGAGTGCCGCCACCGGGTCCGTTACCGCTCCCCAATCAGAGACGACCAGGCCGGCGAACCCCCACTCCTCGCGCAGCACGGTCGTCAGCAGCCACCGGTGCTCGGTCGCGGGGATGCCATTCACCTTGTTGTACGCGGCCATCACCGCCGCAGGCCGGGCCTGGGTGACCACGCGCTCGAAGGCCGACAGGTAGATCTCGCGCAGCGTGCGCTCGTCGACATCGGCGCTGACCCGCATCCGGTCGGTTTCCTGGTTGTTGGCGGCGAAGTGCTTAACGCAAGCGCCGGTACCGGTGCTCTGCACGCCCTCGGCGAACGCGGTGCCGAGTACCCCGCTGAGCAGGGGATCCTCGGAGAAGTACTCGAAATTGCGGCCGCACAGCGGCGAGCGCTTGATGTTAATTCCCGGTCCAAGCAGCACGTTCACGCCGAGGGCACGCGCCTCGCGGCCCACCGCCTGCCCGGCTCGCCTCGCCAGTTCGGAGTCCCATGCGCTGCCGAGTGCCGCCGCCGACGGAAAGCAGGTGGCGGGCACGCTGTGGTGAACGCCCAGGTGGTCACCCTGGTCTTGCTGGAAGCGCACACCGTGCGGACCGTCTGACAAGACCATGGAAGGCATCCCAGCCTGCGGCGACGATTTGGTTGACCACATGTCCTCGCCGGAGAGAAGCGCAGCCTTTTCGGCCAGGGACAGTTCAGCGGTCACTGACAAGCACCTCCGTTGACGCGGCCCACGGTTCCGGTGGCGAGTCCCGTCTTCCAGTCAGACGCAACATGAGCACCTCCACATTAAAATTGAACATCATTCGGTTTTCAAATTGGCCGGGTCGCGGGTAACGTCTCAGCGTGACCACAGCACGCAAGCCTCGGGGGCCTTACCGCAAGGGCGTGGAGCGCCGCACCCAGATCCTGCGGACCGCGCTCGAGGTGTTCGCCGAGCACGGCGAGCGGGGTTCCTCGCTTAAGGAGATCGCCGACCGGCTCGGCATGTCACAGGCCGGGCTGCTGCACTACTTCCGCTCCCGCGAGGAACTGTTCGTCGCCGTGCTCGCCGAGCGCGACGCGATCGACGCCGAGCAGACCCGCGATTCGGTAACAAGCCCTGGCGAGGCGGTGGCCCGCACCGCCGAGCACAACATGAAGACTCCCGGCCTCGTCGACCTGTTCATCACGTTGTCGGCGGCATCGATCGACCCGGCTCATCCCGCCCACGAGTTCTTCACCGGCCGCTACGCTGACCTGGAAGCCACGGTGGCCGACGGGATGCGCCGCGGGCAGGCCGACGGGCGCATTCGCCGCGACGTGGAGCCGGCGGAGCTGGCCCGGCTGCTGCTGGCCGTCTCCGACGGCCTTCAGGTCCAGTGGCGCCTTAACCCCGGAATCGACATGGCGCGGGCGATCGCCTCCTTCAACCGGCTGTGCGCGCCGCCCGGCGCCGCCTGAGGCGGGGCCGGGCGGCGCGCCCGGCGGCTCAGCGGCTGATGTCACCGATCGCCTTAAGCCTAGGGATCAGCAGGACCGCGAGCAGGCCCGCGGCCGCAACGCAGGCGCCGAAGTAGTAGGCGTCCTTGTAACCGTGGTCAAGGTAAAGCAGGGTGCCCTGGAGTACCTTGCCGTGCTGGGCGAGGATCACGTAGCACAAGGTGGTGACCAGGGTGGTGATCATGCCCATGGCCATGGCCTGGATCCCGTTTCCGAGCGCCTGCTCTTCCGGCGTCACGGCCTCGATCACGAGGACCGGGATCGCCGCGACGACCATGCCGAGTCCCATGGCGTAGGGGAGGCTGGCCAGGATCAGCTCGGTCGCGCTGTAGTGGAACGCCGCCTCCAGCAGGAACCCCGCGACCAGCAGCAGCGCGCCCGCGCCGATGGGCAGACGACTGTCGACCTTCCGCACGGCCAGCCCGGTCCCGAAGCCGACAAGCAGGATCAGGATGCTCGACGGCACGCCGACCACGGCGAAGTGGGTAGCGGTCCAGCCGAGGCCGTCGGACAGGTGCACCGGGATCGTGCGCCCGCCGCCGACTGGGTAGGGCACCACAACCTTCGGGTAAAGCACGAGCAACTGGGTGATGACCGAGGCGCCGTACACCGCCCCGCCCGCGAGCGCGGTGGCGAGGACGACTGTCCACACCGGCCGCCTGGCGAGCATGGACACCCGCACCATCGGGTGCGGCACGATCCGCTGCGAGTAGAGGAAGGCGACGACCGCGGCCGCGCCGACGATGATGAAGCACAGCGTGCCCGCCGAGGTCCAGCCCCAGTCGCTGCCCTTGTCCACGCCGAACGTGAGCGCGGTGAGCCCGCCCCCGAGCAGCAGGCCGCCCACCCAGTCCATCCGGGCGGTCGGGTCGCGGAACGGGGTGCGCGGCACCGCTACGAGCAGCAGGACAAGCGAGACGGCGGTCGACGCCGCGATGCCCCACAGCACGCCGTGGAAGCTGTAGCCGTCGATGAGCCAGCCGGTAAGGAAGGGTCCGCCGATCGCCACCAGCGCGATACCGCTGCCCACGATCCCGCTCGCGCTCGCCGCCTGCTTCGGCGGCAGCACCTCGCGCATCGTGGCGTACGCCAGCGCCGCGATCGGCCCGTAGAACCCCGCGATAGTGCGGCCCGCCAGCAGTACGCCGTAGCTGGGCGCGAGCGCCGCGATGACGTCGCCGACCAGGCCGAGCGCGGTGATCACGATCATGACCTGCCGCTTGCCGTACAGGTCCGCCGCCTTCACCGCGAACGGCGTGATGAGCGTCGCGAGCAGCGCCGTGGACAGCACGAACCACGCGATCTGGGCGGTGTGAAAGTGCAGTGCAACCGACGCCTGTGCCGTGCCCGTCATCATCCCGATGAGGGACAGCAACTGGGCGGGCCACAGCAGGGACACGACGATGAGCGCGAAACGCGCGCCGGGCAGCGCGCGTGCTTCGCCGCCGCCGCCAACTTGCGGCGCGGCCGTAGGGGATGCGGAGGATGTCACGGCGTTGGCCTCTCGTGGACGAAGGGACTGAACTTGAAACCTTTCAATCACCGTCCGGGCGGGTTCGCTAGGTTTCCCACAGGTAACCAGGAGGTGACGTGGCTAACAACCCAGAAACCTAACTCTATTTGGTTTTAAAAACCAGACCCAGATCCGCACCATCCCAGCCCCGCTCAAATCGTGATAATCGGCGGCTACGCGAGGGCGGCGCCGTCCACGACGCGCCCCGTCGCGACGCGGACGATGAACGCGGCGGCGCGCTCGGCCGCCTCGACGCCTTCGGGCAGCAGGCCGGTGTGCACCGACCAGCTATGCGGCATGCCCGGCCAGATCTCCAGCACGGTCTCCACCCCGGCCCGCCCGGCCTTGACCGCGAACTCGATCGAGTCGTCAAGTAGCAACTCTGCACTCGAAGCCATGACCAGCAGCGGCGGCAGCCCGGCCAGGTCGGCGAGCAACGGCGAGATCCCGGGGTCGCCAGCGCCGCCCGGTGCGTAATCTCGCTGCATAATCGGGCCTGCGCCAGCGGTCAAGACCTGGTCGGACGCTGCGTTTGACGTCCAACTGCCTGCCCGATAGCGCTCTGTCCGCAGGTCGTAGACACCGGAGAACAGCACACCCGCGAGCGGAGAGGCGTCACCCGCGGCGCGTCGGCGTAGCAGGAGGGCGGCGGCCAGGTTCGCGCCCGCCGACTCGCCCCCGACCACCACCCGGGGCGCGAGTTCACGGGCCACGTCGTATGCCCGCTCGCAGTCTTCCAGCCCGGCAGGATACGGGTGCTCCGGCGCCAGCCTGTACCACGGGCTGAGCACGCGCGCACCGGTGCGCGATGCGAGAAGGCCGGCCAGCGTACGCAGCTGCCCAGGATCGCCGGTCCGGAAGCCGCCGCCGTGGATGAGCAGGATCACCAGGTCCTGACGGGCTTCCGCCGGAGCGAAAAGCAGCGAGCCGGGCAGGCCGGAGGCCGGCTCCTCCGTCACGGCGGCACGGGAGGCATCATCGCCGCATGCTCCTCGGCCCGCGCCCGCTCCTGCTCGATGGAGAGCGGCCCCTGCCCGTCCCCAGCGGCCGAGGCGAGGTAGCCCGACAACCATGCGAGCGCCTTACTTGGCATTGCCGACTCCCTATCGTGGTCACAGCGGACGCGGGCGCCCGCGGCATGAAAACTGAATATCGTTCGGCTTTCATGTTATGGTCAGATTGAACCGTTGCAACAGGCGCGAGAGGCCGACAGTGGGGAGACGGGACCGTGGCTGAGGAGACATCTGTCGAACCGGTGCGCTTCGAGCACCACCGCACTCCGCTGGGCATCGGCGAGGATAAGCCGCGTCTCTCCTGGCGCGTTCGCACCGGGATTCCCGGCTGGGAGCAGGCCGGCTACGAGGTCGAGGCATCCGGCGCGGTCAGCGGCCGCGTCCTGGTCGGCTCGGCGGAGTCGGTCCTCGTGCCTTGGCCGTTCGTCCCGCTGCGGTCGCGGGAGCGCGTCACCGTCCGAGTCAGGGTGACCGGGACCGATGGCAGCCAGTCGCAGTGGAGCCCCCCAGCGACCGCGGAAGCCGGCCTGCTGCATCCGGACGACTGGTCCGCCCGCTTCATCAGCGCCGACTGGGACGAGGACGCACAGCGGGATCAGCCGGCCGTCGAACTGCACCGGGAATTCGTCGTGCGGCCGGGCGCGGAGTCCGCACGGTTGTACGCGAGCGCGCTCGGCCTCTACGAGGCGGCACTGAACAGCAACGTCGTAGGCGACATCGTTATGGCGCCCGGCTGGACGGCCTACGCCAGCCGGCTGAGGTACCAGACCTACGACGTCACCGGGCTGATCCGCGAGGGCTCCAACACCCTCACCGCGGTGGTCGGCGATGGCTGGTACCGGGGTCGGATCGGCTACGACGGCAAGACCCGCGCGGTATACGGCGACCGCCTGGCCTGGCTGGCGCAACTGGAGGTCAGGTACGCCGACGGCACGGTCCAGGCCGTCGCGACCGACGCCGGCGGGCAGTGGGGCTCGGCCACCGGGCCGATCAGAAGCAGCAGCATCTACGACGGCGAGACCTACGACGCCCGCGTGAACCCTGAGGACTGGCGTGCCGTCCGCGTTGAACCCAGAGACCTCGCGACACTGGTCGCGCCGACCAGCCCGCCCGTTCGCCGGATCGAGGAAGTGGCCCCGGTCGCGATCAGCACCTCGCCTTCCGGCAAAACCGTCGTCGACTTCGGCCAGAACCTGGTCGGCCGGGTCCGCTTCACCGTCCAGGGCGAGGCCGGCCGCGAGATCACGCTGCGGCACGCCGAGGTGCTCCAGGACGGCGAGCTGGCGACCGGCCCCCTGCGCACCGCGCGGGCCACCGACCGGTACATCATGCGCGGCGGCGAGCCCGAGACCTACGAGCCGAGGTTCACCTTCCACGGGTTCCGCTACGCGGAGGTCAGCGGATGGCCGGGTGACCTGCGGCCGGGTCACCTCCGCGCGATCGTCGTCCACTCCGACCTGGAGCGGACCGGCTACTTCGGCTGCTCCGACGAACTGGTCAACCGGCTGTACGAGAACGTGGTGTGGGGAATGCGGGGCAACTTCCTCGACGTGCCGACCGACTGCCCGCAGCGCGACGAGCGCCTTGGCTGGACCGGCGACCTCCAGGTGTTCTCGCCGACGGCGGCGTTCCTGTACGACAGCGCCGGGTTCCTCGGCTCCTGGCTGCGTGACCTGGCCGCCGATCAGGCGCCTGACGGCACCGTTCCGTTCGTGGTCCCCAAGTGCACGCCAACCGCGGCAACCCCCGCGGCCGCCTGGGGCGACGCGGGCACGATCGTCCCCTGGGTGGTGTACCAGCGCTACGGCGACGCCGGGGTGCTCGCCGCGCAGTTCGACAGCATGCGCGCCTGGGTCGATCGCGTCGACGCACTGGCCGGACCGGGCCGGCTGTGGGACACCGGGTTTCAGTTCGGCGACTGGCTCGATCCAACCGCGCCGCGCGACCGCCCGGACCGGGCCGCTACGCCGGGCGAGATCGTCGCCACCGCCTACTTCGCTCGCTCGGCCGACATCGTGGCGCGGGCGGCTCACATCCTCGGCCGCGGTGACGACGCCGCGCGCTACGCCGAGCTGGCGGCTCAGGTCCGCGCCGCCTTCCTGTCTGAGTACGTGACCGGGTCCGGCCGCCTCATGGCCGACGCGCCGACCGCCTATGCCCTGGCCCTCCAGTTCGCGCTGCTGCCCAGCGAGGCGCTGCGCGAGCATGCCGGCCGCCGGCTTGCTGACCTGGTCAAGGGGCGCGGCTACACCATCCCCACCGGGTTCGTCGGGACGCCGCTGCTCTGCGATGCCCTCAGCGCGACCGGCCACCTGGAGGAGGCGTACCGGCTGCTGCTCCAGCGCGAGTGCCCCTCCTGGCTCTACCAGGTGACGCACGGCGCGACCACGATCTGGGAACGGTGGGACAGCCTCCTCCCCGACGGTGCGGTCAACCCGAGCGGCATGACCTCTTTCAACCACTACGCGTTCGGCGCGGTCGCCGACTGGCTGCACCGCACCGTCGCCGGACTCGAACCGGCCGCGCCAGGGTACCGGCGCATCCGCTTCGCGCCCCGGCCGGGCGGCGGGCTCACTCATGCGCAGGCCGGCCTGCTCACCCCCTACGGACTCACCGCGATCTCCTGGCAACTCGACGGGGCTGACCTGCGGGTGACGGCCACGGTGCCGCCGAACGCCGCGGCGGAGGTCGACCTGCCCGGCCAGCCACTCGCGCAGGTCGGCGCGGGGCAGCACGAGTGGCACGTCACGCTGCCTTCGACGCTCAGCTCAAGGGAACCGGTCACGCTGGCTTCCACGATCGGCGACCTGATGGACAACCCCGAGGCGTTCCGCCTATTCAAGGAGGCCCTGGTCCGCTACGTGCCCGAAGCGGCCGCCTACCTGGACCAGCCAGACGGCGCGGCCGCCGGACTGACGGTGCGCGACGCACTCGCCCTGGTCCCCGGTGCCGATCAGCTCCTTTCCGAGCTGGACCGGTCTTTCGCCGAACTCGGAAGCTAGCCCCTGCCGAGTCACTGCGGCGGGAGAGAGCTACCACCATCCGTTCTGAATAATCAAGAACATCATCCCGAACGAGATGCTGGTTCTCCTGCCGCCTCCACTTCACGCCCGGGCGGCCATACACGGGCGTTCACGTGGCGATGTTCGCCCGGCTGCTCGCGAGGGCACGCAGCCGGCGTTCCAGAAGGTCGACCGCGTCCGGGTCCGGGTCGGCTCTCCCGCGCAGCGCGGCGAGCGCGGCCTCCGTCTCGGCCACGTCCTCGGCCAGCCGATCGAGCGCGAGTTCGCGGGTGAGCAAGTCCTGCTCGGTCCAGTCGTCTGCTTCGATGTCCTTTTCCCGCACGGTATCCAGCCCGTCCGCTACGCGTGGAAGTTGAACAGATCGCGGGCGTTCAGCTCGACGATCTGGCGCACCTCGTCGTCGGGCACGTCGGCGAACACTTCCTCTGCGTACTTGCGGCTGTGCGGCCAGTACGAGTCCGAGTGCGGGTAGTCGCATTCCCAGGTGATGTTGCCGATCCCGATGTCGTGCCGCCACTTGAGGCCGGCCACGTCGTCGATGAAGCAGCCGTAGAAGTGCTTGCGGAACAGATCCGATGGCCGCACGTCCTTGACGACATTCTGGTACCAGCGGTGCCGTTCCCAGGCCCGGTCGATGCGTTCGAGCAGGTACGGGATCCACCCCACGCCGCCCTCGGACAGCGCCACCTTCAGCTTGGGGTGGCGGTGGAACACCGGGGAAAACAGCAGGTGGGTGGTGGCCGACATCGAGTTGGTCGCGTAGAGGGAAATCGTCACGATGTACGGCGCTTCCGGCGCGGTGGCGGGCGGCTGCCCGGAGGAACCGAAGTGCATGCACAGCGGCATGTCTGTCTCTTCCGCGGCGGAGAACACCTTCTCCCAGTGGTCGGTGTAGACCGACGGCAGGCCGAGCGGCACGGTGTTCTCGGGGAAGGTGATGCCCTTGGCGCCCTTGCCCGCGCAGCGGTGGATCTCGGCCACGCACTGGTCCACGTCCCACAGCGGCAGGATGATCAGCGGGATGAACCGGCCGGGCGCCGTGGCGCACCACTCGTCGATGACGAAGTCGTTGTAGGCGCGCACGCAGCGCAGGGCCAGGTCGAAGTCGGTGCTCTGGACGGTAAACAGGGCGCCGGCGAAGCGCGGGAACGACGGGAAATTCGCCGCCGCGTGCACCCCGTCCAGGTCCATATCGGTCAGCCTCGCCTTGGGGTCGTAGCAGCCGGGGATCATGTCGGCGTAACGGACCGGGTCGACGCCGAAGTCTTCCGGCCGCTTGCCGACGACCGCGTTGAGCCCGATCTGCGGGAACCGCTTGCCCGCGTAGTGCCAGACCTGGATGGGCGGCCTGCCCGTCCGCGACGGCTCATCCACGATCCTCGGCCCTGCCTCCAGGTACTTCTGGGGCAGGCGGTCGGCCCAGACTCTCGGGTGCTCGATCAGGTGGTCGTCGACCGAGATGAGCTTCATCGATGGTTGTAGCGGCATGGTCAGCCTCCTAGCTGTTGGTCGGCCGGGTTGAGGTAGGGGGTGCGGAGGCGACCGGGGCCGATGTCGCCCGGCTGCCAGCCGGGGACGAGCGCCCGCCCGTCGAGCGTGCGGACGGGGCGGCCGAGCTCGGCGAGCAGCGACAGGTTGTACGCGATGCGCCCGGTCAAGACCCTGGGGTCACCGGTGCACAAGGCCAGCGCCGCCTCGGCGATGGTCTCCTCCGGCTCGGAGTTGTCCGTCCGCACGCCCGGCACGAGCAGCGCGTTGTCCGTCGCGACCTGGCGCTCCGGCGCGATCGTGTTCACGGCGATGTTGTCGTCGTAGAGCTCCATCGCCGCGCCGGTGGTGATCCGGTCGAGGAAAGCCTTGGTGCCCCCGTACAGCGTGGCGCCGTTCGTCGGGTTGGGCCGGAAGGGCGGCCCCTTCCGCGGGCCGGCCTGAGAGGAGGAGACGGTGAGGATCCAGCCCGCGCCGCGCTCGCGCATGTCGGGGACGGCCGCTGCGGCCAGGTCCCAGGCGGCCCACACGTTGACCTCGACCGCTTCGAGGAACGCCTCCCGCGTCATAAGCGGGAACGTCAGGTCGAAGTGCCGCGGCGCCGCCGCGTTATTCACGACGATGTCGGCGGGTGCGCCGAATTCGGCCCTGGCCTGGCTGAGGATCTCGCGCCGGTCGGCCTTGATGTCGCCGAGGTCGAAGGGCACGGCCATGGCCAGGCCGCCGTCGGCGCGGATCAGCGCGACCGTCTCCTCGAGCGATCCGGCCAGTTCCCCGCTGCCCGGCCGGAGCGTCCGTGACACTGCCGCCACGGCGATCCCGTCGGCAGCCAGCCGCCGCGCGATGGCCCGGCCGATGCCCCTGGCCGCGCCGGTGACCACCGCGACGTGCGGCGCGCCTGGAGTCACGAGCCCAGCCCGGTGAGCCGGCGGAAGTTGCGCCCGGCCAGGTCGGCGCGCTCGTCATCGGTGAGCGGGAGCGTCTTGAGCACTTCGATCTCCTTATCCAGCCGGTCGTGGCTGGTCTCGGGCCTGACGCCTGGACGGGCCCGGAGCCACAGGTACTCGCTGATCACCCAGTTGCTGCCGAACAGGACCCGGTCGGTGCCGATGGTCCGCAGGTGGGCGACCATGTCCGGCGCGCTCACGTGGCCGTCGGCGACCTCGATCAGCCGCAGCGAGACGTCGGTGTGCACCCCCGGGTACGCCCTCGCCAGCTCAAGGACCTCCGCGTCCGCGCCCTGGCCGAAGCTCCGGTCGTGGCCCAGGTGGGCGAAGATCAGCTTGAGCCGGGGGAAATCCGCAAGGGCCTTCGCGTAGTCCCTCGGATGACCCGTCATAAAGCCCGCGGCCTGAGTCAGGATCGGGATGCCGGCCGCTGCGCAGTAGTCGTAGACGGGCCACATCCGGGGGTCATCGCCCTCGGTGCCGTGGTTCATCGGCACGTGCTTGACGCCGAGCGCGCCCCGCTTGATTCCGCTGTCGACCTCGGCGAGCAGCGTCCCAGCATCCATGAGTACCGGGTCGACGCCGACGAAGCAGCTCAGCCGCGGGCTGGCCGCCGCCTGGCCGAGCGCCCAGGTGTTGTTGTCCTGGATCCGGCGGACGATCCGCGCGCGGAGCTCTTCGGCCTCGCGTGCCCGGGCAGCGGGCTCGTCGGGCAGGAGGTGCTGTCCTTGTCGCCAGTAGATCCCGGACCAGGTGAACATCAGGATGTTCATGTGCGCGATGGCGGTCGCGGCCATGACCCGCTCCGCCTCGTCCGGCGTGCCGAAGAAGCCCGGCCGGTCGGGAAGGCCCGCCACCGCGTTGAACCGCAGCAGGTTGGTGTACAGGTCGCAGCTGTGGTCTTCGGTCCGCAGGATGTGGTTGTGGCAGTCGATGATCTCCAGGTCACTCATGGCGGCCGCCCGCGCCGGCCCGGGTCTCGATTCCGGTAAGGGCCGCGGGGGTGACCGTGCCGACGGCGGGACGCTGTGAGGTGTGCATCATGCCGCCGTCGGAGATCACCGCGTGTCCTGTCATGTACGACGACAGGTCCGAGGCCAGGAAAAGCGCGACGCCCGCGGTCTCCCCCGCGCCGCCAAGGCGCTTCAGCGGCGTGGCCGCCGCGGCCTGCCGCAGGAACTCCGCCTGCTCGGGTCGCCGTGACGTGGGCGTCTCGCGGCCGGCGCGGTCGATGAGGTGCGTGCCGGGCACGACGCAGTTGACCCGGATGTCGTAGGGGGCGAGCTCAAGGGCCGCCGACTTCGTCAAGTGGATCACCCCGGCGTTCGCGGCGCCGTAGTGCGCGATCGACGGCGCCGCGGTGACCCCGCTCGTCGAGCCGAAGTTGACGATCCGGCCGGCCATCCCGTCGGAGATCATCGCGACCGCTTCGGCCTGCATGCACAGCATGGTGGCGGTGAGGTTCCGTTCGACCGGCCCGTTCCACTCCTCGAGGGTGAAGTCGAGGAAGGACTTCGGCGTCGCGACGCCAAGGCCGCCGACGGCGTTCACCGCCACCGTGATGGGGCCGAGCTGACGACGGGTCTCCTCGATCATCGCGTGCACGTCGGCGGGCTGCCGCACGTCAGCGTGCAGCCCGATCGCGCGGCGGCCGAGTTCCTCGATCTCCTTGACGGTCCGCGCGGTGAACTCGTCGGCGATGTCCGCCACGGCGACGTGCGCGCCCGCCTTCGCCAGCGCGACGGCCGTCGCCTTGGGAATGCCGCCGGCGCCGCCGGTGACCAGGGCGACGGCATCGGTCAGCCCGAACAGCTCCGCTGCGTGATCCGCTGACATGTTGCTACCTTTCTCTCTGGCTGTCTTGGGTCCTTCCCGGCCCGGCGCGGCTCAGCCGGCAAGCTCGCGGGCGAGCTCGCGGCGCAGCAGCTTGCCGGTCGCGGTGTAGGGGAGCTCGCCGCGGAAAACCACCTCGTCCGGCGTCCGGGAGGAACGCAGGCGGGCACGGGCGAACGCGCGCACGTCCTCGGGGTCGGGGGCGGAACCGGGAACGGGGACGATCACCGCGACGATGCGCTCACCCCATTCCTCGTCGGGCACACCAAGCACGGCGGCCTGGCCGACCGCAGGGTGATCGGCCAGCACGTCCTCGATCTCGGCCGGGGCGATGTTCTCACCGCCGCGGATGATCGTGTCGTCCGCGCGGCCATGGACGAACAGGTAGCCGTCGTGGTCCAGATGGCCCAGGTCACGGGTCGGGAACCAGCCGCCGGGGTCGAGTACCGACCCGGTGCCCCGGTACTCCCCTGACACCTGGGGGCCGCGCACCCAGATCTCCCCCGCCTTGCCGGGCGAGAGCGGCTCGCCGTCTGGTCCCCTGACCTCACATTCCATCCCAGGGACCATCCGGCCGGCCGAGCCGAGCCGCGCAACCGCGACCGTGTCCCCGGCGAGCGCGGCGCGATGGTCCTCGGGTCCTAGCACGGCGATCATCGAACTCGTCTCGGTGAGTCCGTAGGCGTTGACGAAACCAGTCTCGGGGAAGGCTTCAATGGCGGCGCGGAGCACGGCTGGCGGAACGCGGGCGCCGCCGTAGGCGATGGAGCGAAGCGACGGCACGTCGGCCCGGCGGCCGTCCAGCTCGGCCACGATCCTGGCCAGCATCGTGGGCTCAACCATCGCGTGGGTCACCTCGTCGGCGCGGACGAGGTCGAGCCAGCCGCGGGCGGTGAAGTCGGGCAGGTAGGTCATGCGACGACCCGCGTACAGGTTGACAGCACCGAGCCGACGCCCGCGATGTGGTAAGGCGGCACGCTGACCAGCACCGCGTCGGCCTCGGCGGCGGAACCGAAGTCCACGGTGCCGAGCACGTAGCTCAGCAGGTGCCCGTGCCTGAGCACCGCCCCCTTCGGCTTGGCCGTGGTGCCGCTGGTGAACAGCAGCACCGCCGGGCTGTCGTCGGCCACCTCTGGCGGCGCGGCCGGCGAACAGCACCGCCGGGAGCACCGGGCCGTTCAGCCCGACGTGCACCACAGCACGGGCACCCGAGGCGGACAGCAGCGCCGCCCCGCCCGCGGCGGCCCGGTCCAGGGCGGCGAACGTGACTCCGCCCGGACGGTGACCGAGGGCGACCCGCTCGCCGAGCGCGCCGCTCGCCATGTCGAGGATGAGCTCAATTCCCACGGTCAGCGCTCCTGTCCGCTTCCGCGTACGGCTCGGCCGGCCGCTCGGGAAACTCGGCCTCCTCCGGCTCGACGTACGGCAGCGTTATGCCGCCGCCGACGTCGTGGAACATCACCTGGACCCGCAACCCCGCCCGCACTTGGTCGACCGTGGTGCCGACCAGGTTGGTGAGCAGCTGGAATCCCTCGTCGAAGGTCACGATCACCACGGCATAGGGGACGGTGAACGCGGGCGTCTGCGGCCGCCAGACCACTGTGTGGCTGTAAACCTCGCCCCGGCCGGCACTGACCTGCCATTCGAGGCCGCCGTCGCCGCAGGCTCGGCAGGCCAAGGCCGGGTCGAACTCCGCGTGTCCGCAGGCCTGGCACCGCTGGTAGCGCAGTTGCCGCCGAGCGCAGCCCTCCCAGAAAGGACGGGACACCGGCGTCGGCTCGGGGAGCGGGATGCCGGGCTTCTGTAGTTTGAGTAGGGTCACGGGCGCTCACCGCCAAGCAGGATGACGTCGTTGAACAGCGCGCCGGCCCCGCCGTTGCTGCACAGGGCGACTCTCGCGTCCGGGACTTGCCGCGTGCGGCACCGCTTCTGGAGCTGGTGGACGCCGCGGGCGACCCGCTGGGAGAGTTGCACGACGCCGCCGCCGTGGCTGAAGGACATCAGGCCGCCGTCGGTGGTGACGGGGAACTCACCACCAGGGCCGATCCGTCCGTCCAGGACGAAGTCGCCGCCCTCTCCATCCCCGCAGAAGCCGAATGCCTCGAACTGGCGGATGATCTCGAACGAGAAGGGGTCGTACAGCTCGCACACGTCCACGTCTTGGGGAGCCAGGCCGGCCATGGCAAAGGCCCGGCGGGCGGCGCGGCGGCCGACGTAGCCGTTGGGGATGCCGCCCGCACGCTCATCACCGCCCCGGCCCGCGAGGTCCCAGCTCGGCGCGTGCCGGTAAGCGGGGCCGAGCGTGTCGAGGCCGCCGCCGAGGATGTACACCGGGGTGACTGGCAGGTCCGCAGCCCGCTCGGCGGTGGTGATCAGCAGGGCGCAGCCGCCTTCCGAGGTCATGGCGCAGTCGAGCAGGTGGAACGGTTCGGCGATCATCCGGGACGCGAGGATGTCGGCGGGGGTGAACGGCCCGCGGCCGTAGTAAACCGCGTCGGGGTTAACGTGACCGTTGTTGCGGATCGTCGCCGCCACCTCGGCAAGCTGCTCCGGCGTCGTGCCGTAGCGGTCCATGTGGCGCCGGGCGATCAGCGCGAACTCCGCCGCGGTGTAGAGGCCGAACGGCTCGACGAACTCATTCGACGGCCGGGTCCACGGCGCGGTGGCTTCCCGCTGCGTGTATATCCCCGCGCCCCCGTCCGCGACCAGCACCGTGCGCGCGAGCCCGGCGGCGAGCAGGGCGGCTCCCTGCAGGACGCCGGCGATGCCACCAGCGCTACCCCCGGCGGCGTTGGAACTCCACACGGGGCCGATGCCGAGCGCGTAGGTCAGTTCGGGCGCGTGCTTGCTGAGTACCGCGTCCACCGCCGTGGCCGGCACGCCCGCCTCGGCCAGCACCCCCTGGGCGGCCGCCAGGGTGATCGAGAAGGCCGTATGACCGTCAAGGACGCGAGCCTGCGGGGTGTTGTACGCGGCGGCGATCGCCACGTTGCGAAACGGATGCTCGGTCAACGGCTGCCGCTCCTAAAGGTTGTCTGGGCGTTGGCCCACGATGCCGGCCCCGCGGAGTTCGGCGATCCGGGCGGGCGACAGGCCAGCGACCGCGCCGAGCACCTCGTCGTTATGCTGGCCGAGCATCGGCGCGGGCCGCGAGAACCAGGGCTCGCGGCGACTCGCCATCCGCAGCGGCAGCCCCGGCAGCTGCTGGCTACCGAGCAACGGGTGCTCGATCCTCTCGGCGAACCCGCGCTCGGCGAACTGCGGGTTGTCGAGCGCCTCGGCCGCCGGCACCACGCGGGCGGCCGGGATGCCCGCGGAGAGCAGCGATTCCGCGAGCTGCGCCGGGTCGCGCCCGGCGCAGTAGGCCGCGATCCGCGCGTCGATCTCGTCGTGCGCCCGGCGGCGCCCGGCCGCGCTGGCCAGTTCCGGCTCGCTGGCCCACGCCGGGTCCCCGATTACCGCGCGCAGCGCGGCCCACTGCTCGTCGGTGGCGATCGCGAGCGCGACCCATTCATCTGCGCCGGGATCGCCGCACTGGTAGATGTTCTGCGGCGCGGACACCGGGCCGTGGTTCCCGGCCCGCATGATCTCCGCACCGTAGGCCTCGTATTCGATGACGACCTCCGCCGCGACGTTGAGGGCCGTCTCCACCATCGGCACTTCGACGAACGCCCCCCGGCCCTGCGCGTCGGCCCGTTCGAGCGCGGCCAGGGTAGCAACGACCGCGTGCAGTCCCGCTACCGGGTCGCAGGGCCCCTTGAGCACCATCGGCGCCGCGTCGGGATAGCCAGTCATCCAGGACAGCCCCGTCGCCTGTTCCATGGTCTGCGCGAACCCGGTGCGGTCCCGCCATGGCCCGTCGAGGCCGAACGCGGGCATCCGCACCAGCGTCACGCGCGGGTTGGCCGCGCTTACCACGTCCCAGGTAATGCCGAAGTTGTCGAGTACCCGCGGCGAGTAGTTCTCGACCAAGACGTCCGCGCGGGCGACCAGCGCGAGCAGTGTCTCGCGGCCCTCAGGCCTGGTGAGGTCGAGCGTGATGCCCCGCTTGCCCGCGTTGGCACCCTGGAACACCGCGCCCCACTCCCACCACCCGTCTACGGTCGGCGGCCTAGTGGAGGTGAAGCGCATGCCGTCCGGGCGCTGGGTTGACTCAACCTTGATCACATCGGCGCCGAAGGCCGCGAAGACCTGCGTGCCGGACGGGCCGGCCCAGAATCCCGTCAGGTCCACCACCCGCAGTCCGCCCAGCGGCTGCCCGTCCGGTCGCGCCCTGGTGCCCCCGCGCGGCGCCCAGCCGATGCGTCCGTCGTGCTCGCCGAGCCGCGGTGCCGGCCGCGGTGCCGGACCCGCGTCCCCGTCCACGAGGTAGGGCCGGCGCGGCTGCCGGAACCCGCCGGAAGCATTGCGCAGGAAAACGCCGCGCGCGACGAAGTGCTCGTTCTCCGCCACCGTGGACGGTGTCCCGAGCGGCGAGACGGGAATGCGCATGGCGCTGGCGATCTCCTCGATCGCGGCGGTTGGCAGGGTCGTGGTCCACGCTTCGATGACCTTCTGGAACTCCTCGTACCTGGCCTGGCGGAGTTTCGGGTCGATGATCCCCGGGTCGTCGAGCAGGTCGGCGCGGTCGATCATGACCAGGAAGTCCTGGAACATCTGGCCGGTGATGGTGCAGAACCCGACCCAGCCGTCCGCGCTGCGCTCGACCGAAGGGATCTCCACTATCCGGGTGCCCGTCCGCGTTCCCGACAGGCTGGCGGCGAGCGGGCTGTACAGCGACATCGCGATGGACATGCACTCCAGCACGGAGACGTCCGCGTGCTCGCCGCCCTGGCCGCGGCGCCGGGCGGCGGTGCGGAGGGCCATCGCGGTGACGGCGGCGTAGGTCCCGGCGATCCACTCCCCCAGCCTGCCTCCGGCGTGCACCGGTGGACGGCCGGGGAGCCCGCGGACAGCCGTTGAACCAGCCAGAGCCTGCAGGGTGAACTCGGTCCAGGGCCGGTCCCGCCACGGACCCGACCGGCCAAACGGCGAGACGGAGACGACGTCGAGTCCCGGGTACGCGGCCCGGACCGCGTCGAGCTCGTCGTCACCGAGGCGGCTCTCCACCAGCAGGTCCGCGCCGGCCAGCAGCCGGCGGATGCCTGGGTCGGCGGCGCTTCCGGTCACCGACCGCTTCCCGGCGTTGAGGAACTGGAACAACGCGCTGTCACCGCCGCGGAGGTCAGCTCCCGACGCTGACCAGCGGCGAAACTCGTCACCGCCCGACGTCTCCACCTTCACGACGTCCGCGCCCGCGTCCGCCAGGAGCTTCGTGGCATACGGCCCGGTGATTCCCGCGGTGATGTCGACTACCCGGCAGTCCCGTAGCAGTGGCATCGGCTTCTTCGCCTTCCTGGCTGTCGTCACTGCTGACCACGATAAGCCCCAACCGAGCGCTTGCTCAATACTCGAAGGCTCCGCGCGAAGGGGCGCCGGCGCCGACGGGCCGCCACGGGCGTAACGGGCGTTACCGGCCGCCGCGTCATCAAGCAAGCGCTTGACTGACCCGATTGCGGGACGAGGGAACTCGAGGGACTCGCCGCGTTCTGTATGCCTACGCAGGTGGCCGAACCGCAGTACCACTTCTGGGGAGGCGGCGGCGGGGATCGTCTCAGGCCGGTCTCGCCCGGCCCGCCAGCTCGCGGGCGAGTTCGCGGTGCAGCAACTTGCCGGTTGCCGTATATGGAAGGTTGCCGCGCAAGACCACCATGTACACGCCGCGCGGGTGTACTTGGATGGGCGCGTGGTCGCGCGCGGCGGCAAGGTACGGATACGGGTCCCGCAGGAACTCCGGCGTGGTCGGATCGATGTCGGCGGTCATGGCCAAACGGTATAATCAAGCGCTTGATTGATCAAGGCGGGACGCCGGTTCCGCGGCGCCCAGATGCAGATAGCCCGCGACGCTCTCCTGCAACGGGCACGGCTGGCTCTCCGGCGGGATCGCCCTCCGTCCGCGAAGCGGGCCGACAGCCAGCTTTTCAGCCCGTTCTTCGCGATCTTCGGGCCGGACGACTGCGGAATCTCTTCCACCGTGACCAGGTACTCGGGGAAGTACTCCTTGCCGACGCCGCGCCCGGCCAGGAACGACCTGAGGTCATCCAGGGACACGGCCCGGTCGGCGCACACCTGCTCCGTGATGCGGTCATTCAGGCGTGGGTGCGGCCCCGGACGGGTAGGCCTCTTCGACCTGAGCCAAGAAGCGGTTAGCCTTCGCCTGCTCAGAGTAGTGCGCCGGGTCCCTGACGCACTCGGGGCACCAGTGGCCCGCGGTGAGGATGAGCCGCGGGCTGCCGTCGAACTCATGTCCATCGGCACAGCGCCACCGGAGAGGCGTGGCGATGTCACCCGGGTTGACCGATTCCGACAGCAGCACGCCGCCGCGGAAGTCGGCGACGTCGGCGTAGTCGTCGCGCGTCCACCGCGCTGGCTCCTTGGACTCGTCGTAACCGTGGTCGAGTAGGCGCGGGGTCCGGTCGGGGCTTGGCGACGCAAAGGACGACCAGTCGCCGATCTGCTCCCACTCCCGCCGCGAGCCGAAGTAGGCGCTGATCTTGTCCTGGTCGTTGTCGCGGATGAACGCCATCGTGCCCCGGGGCTGAAGTGACAGCGGCTTCATGACGAGGTTCTTAACGATCGACGCGGGCACCTTGCCCGCCATGCGGACGCTGAGCGGCGCGCTGCGCACGGCGCGCTCAAGCGCGGACTCGAATGTGTCCTGCCGGAACGGCACCAGGTCCTCAAGGCGGTCGGAATCGGTGTACCACTGTCCGTGGAAGTTCCTTGTAGCGAACCAGTTGCGGTTGTACCACTGGCGTACGTCCTTCACGCCCATAGCCGACGTCATCCTCGTCTGGAGTTCCCAGTTGGTCAGCCGCCAACCCGCGCCGCCGCCGATGTTGTAGATGCCACCCCAGAACTCCTCCGGCACGCCGTCTTCGCAGATATTGGCGAGCAGCCGTGCGGAGTCCGCGTCGGAGACCCATTCCATAACGTCGCCGAGCACAGCGTGCGTGATGATCGCGTCGCGGATTTCCAGCATGCCGGGATGGAAGATCCCTGTCTGGCGCAGCCATACCCAGCGCGGCAGGCCGGCCTCCACGACCGCCTTCTCCGCGGCGACCTTGCTCTGTCCATACTCGTCGTACTGGGACACGCGCAGCGGGTCGCCCACCCGCCCCCAGTGCACGGGCGGCCGTCTGTCGCCGGTCTCGGCGACCGATCCGATCCCGACGAAGCCGACCGCCGCCGGGTCCGGCAGCGCCAGGATCGCCTTGACGATGTTCTTGTTGCTGCCGACGTTCACCTGCCATGCGAGGTCCGGGTGGTCGTCGGCGGCGGGAGAGACCAGTGCGCCCACGTGCAGGACGTAATCGGCGCCGCGCACGCACGATTCGACGGTCGGGTAGTCAGTCAGGTTTCCGTAGACCACCTCTAGATTAGGCATGTCAGCGTATTCGCCGATCACCTTGCGGTCCTTCTCGGACGGCAGCACCAGAGCCACCACCTGGAACCGTTCCGAGCGCCCGGCGAACTCGCGCAGCACGCGGCGTCCCCAGTTCCCTGTCGCCCCGGTTAGGAACACCCGCTTCTTACCGCTCATTGTTTCCCTTCATGCCGGGTCCAGGCACCACATAGTTCCTTTACAAGGATACTAGCGCGCGCTAGTTATCGTCCCGACAAGACTCAACGGAGGCGGTGGCCCGTTGGCGCCCCGTTGATCCGGGCGCGATGCGGAACTTAGAGTTCATCAAGCAATCGCTTGCTAAATCGCATGAACCGGGAGCTTACGGTAAGGCGTGCCTGGGCGTGAGGGACATTGCCGCCGTGGCGGCGGGCAAGGAGGGAGATGCCGATGAGCGGCAACGAGACCGGTCCGCGGGTAGCGGTGGTGACCGGCGCTAGCCGGGGTGCGGGACGTGGGATCGCACTCGCGCTTGGAGATGCAGGGGCTACTGTGGTGGTGACCGGACGGTCGCTGACCCGAGGGGACTCCGAGCTTGGCGGGACCATCGGCGAGACCGCTGCCGAGGTCACCCGCAGGGGCGGACGGGGCATACCGATCGCCTGCGACCACTCGGACGAACGCCAGGTCGCCACGCTGTTCGCCGAGATCAAGGAGGCCCTCGGCGGCATCGACATCCTGGTCAGCAACGCCTTCTCCGTCCCAGACGGCCTTACCAGCCCGGAGCCGTTCTGGGAGAAGCCGCTGAGCCTGCTGTCGATGATGGACGTCGGCCTGCGTTCCACCTACGTAACCGCCTGGTACGCGGCACCGCTGCTCATCGCCAACCCCGGACGGCGGCCGCTCATCGTGCACACTTCGGGATTCGGCGCTGTCAGCTACATGCACGGCCCCGCGTACGGCGCGGTGAAGGCGGGCGTCGACAAGCTGGCGCACGACATGGCCGTCGACTTCCGCCCCTACCAGGTGACCGTTGTCTCCATCTGGATGGGGCTGCTGCGCACCGAGCGCACTCTGCGCAAGATGGCTGAGGACCCTAGTCAGTTCGAGTACTCCGGACAGCTAACCGAGTCTCCGGAGTTCACTGGCCGCGTCATCGCCGCGCTTGACCGCGAGCCGACGAAGCTCGACTACAGCGGCCGTGTCCTCATCGGCGCCGAACTCGGCGAGAAACTCGGGGTCCTGGACGTTGACGGCACGCAGCCGGGGTCGCGGCGCCCCCTGCTTGGCGGGCCGCCCGCTTTCCATTCGGCTGTCGTGCGTTGACATGTCCCCGTCGCCTGCTATGCGCGCGATCCTGGACTTGCCATCGGATCAGTCAGGGGCATGGTAAGTCCCTATGCTGCGCCCTCCGTCGGCGGTCAGGACCTGTCCGGTCAGGCCCCGGACCGGGACGAGATATCTAGGGTGGTCACCTCGCGGCCGAGAATCTTTTGCCCAGGCGGATGTCAGGTCCACCGCTAGCGGCGTTATGCGGTCGTGCGCCGACGGCTCGGCCGCGAGTTGGTTCAGGCGACCGGAGTCCCGGGCAGCGGCGTAGACGGCCGCACCCCGCGACGCGAGCCCGATCGCGATCATCATGCCGATCCCCCGGCTGGCGCCGGTGACCAGCGCCACCCGGCCGTTGAGGCTCGCACCGGCGCCAGCCTCATCTGCCCCACCGCTCACGACGCGGACGCTTTCTGAACCGCAGGCCGCCCGCTAAGGGGCGACCCAGTTGAAGGGGTTCCGCTCCCGTCCCGGCCCGGTGAAGACGTAGTCGAGTTCGACAACCGAGCCGAACATGGCCAGCCCGGTGGCGAACAGGTCGGTGCGGATATGCACCTGGACCGCGTGCCGACCGTAGGCGAAGGCGTCGGCGCCTGAGAAAACCGGGGATTCCGCCATCCGCTTGGCGATCGCGTAATCACCGTCTCCACCGCGCGCCTTAAGCAGCTGGATGCTGTCGACGCGGGCACCGAACGCGGGGTCGGCCGCCGTCTCCGTCCGTATCCGCAGCACCGCCGCCTCAAGCTCTCCTAGCTCCGCGAAGTGCAGGCCAAAGTGAAGGTAGGACTCGGGCCATCGCGACCGGTGGTCAAGGAACGCCTTCAGCGCGGGATGCTCATCGGAGGTACCCGCGCCAAGGGCCTCGCCGATGGCGCGCTCGAGCTCGATCTGCGCCGGCTTCAGCGAGAACAGGAAGATGATGTTGTCGGCCCGGTCCGGGTCGGCGCTGTCCAGCGCAACGATGTACAGCGGCTCGTCGGAAGACTGGTTGGGGTACTCGCTTACCCGGGCGCCGAGAAGGCGGAAGAACCGCGTCGCGATCTCGGCCTCTCCGGGCCTAAAGTGCAGGGCCAGGTGCCCCACGCTGCGCACCGCCTGTGCAGGGACAAGCGAAGCCGACTCGCTGGTCCGCACCGATGCCGTGGATGTCATGGCGTCAACCCCTCGCTCGATTCACTGCCGCATCGCCACTCTCGACTGTAAGCGCGTCAGGACGGCCAATCAAGCGCTTGCTATCTCCAGGGCAGTCAGTTGCCCGCCGCTCCGATTCACCCTATGGTTTCGTCAATCAACCAACCGCTTGCTCAAGAGCGATGGCCGCTAGGAGGTCACCATGAGGTTTGAGGTCGGCATGCCGGGCCGCAACCACATTCCGCCGGTTAACGGCCATGTGCCCGAGGCGCCGGAGTGGGCGACCCGGCTGGCCGCGCCCGACTTCCAGATCATCGCCGAGGTGATCGACAGGCTCGGCTACCACTCCATCTCGACATCCGAGCACCTGGCCATGCCCTATTTCGAGGTCCCCAGGCTCGGCGCCTACTGGCCGGACGCGCTGACGGTCATGGCGTTCCTGGCCGGCGCCACCAGGCGCGTCCGGGTCGGCGTTAGCGTCCTGGTGGTGCCTTACCACCACCCGCTGATCCTCGCCAAGGCATTGTCCACCATGGACGTACTCTCTGGCGGGCGGCTTGAGGTCTCGGTGGGAGTCGGCCACGCGGTCCGCGAGTTCGAGGTGCTCGGCGTCCCTTTCGCGGAGCGCGGCGCGATCACCGACGAGACGCTCGAGGCCATGATCGAGCTCTGGTCGGCTGACGAGCCGACCTACAGCGGCAGGTACTTTCAGATTGACGGCCTTGCCTTCGAGCCGAAGCCGGCGCAAAGCCCGCGGCCGCCCGTCTTCGTCGGTGGCAACTCCAAGCCGGCGCTGCGCCGCGCGGCCCGCTACGACGGCTGGGAACCCAACCCGACCGAGTTCTCCGTCGAGGAGATACCGCCCCTCGCCGATTACGTCCGCGCCCAGCGGCAGCTCGCGGGTAAAGAACCAGACTTCCAGGTCCGCTGGGTGGGCACCCTGCCCGGGCTTGACCGGCCGGTCTTCCGCGAGCTCGCCGGGCCCGGCCTGCGGGCTTACGCCAATCAGATCGCCGAACGAGTGGCCTACCTGGAGAACGTGGGTGTCACCACCGTGTGGGTGCCCGAACCCATTACTCAGTCGATCGGCGAGTACCTCGAATTCATCCACTGGTTCGATGAAGAAGTCATCGCCAGGGCCGGGTGACCAGTGCCGGGACCGCGCCGGGGCTCACACCCGTTCAAAGAACTCCACGAGGTGCCCCTCCGGGTCCTCCACGAACGCGACCCTGATGTTCAACTCGGGCATATCGTAAGGCTCCGTGGTCACCCGGCCGCCGGCCGCCTCGGCGCGGCGGACCACATCGTCGATGCCGGTCACCAGGAACCCGAGGACCACAGAGCCCGTCGGCGGCACCGGCTGGTGACGGTAGTGCAGCAGCACGAGCGTCTGCTCGGTGCCGTCAGTTGAGGTCATGAGGATCTCTTCGAGTGCGCCCTCGCCCTCCTCGACCGCGTAGCGGCTTCTCTCCACCCGCCCGAGGGCGGCCGAATAGAAGGCGTACTCCTTCTCGACGTCGGCGACGCGGATCTTGGTGAACTGGAAACGTGTCGTGCCTGCCACCGCATGTTCCTTCCTGTTGACCCGGCTGAGCCGGCGTGGACGTTTCCCGCGCTGGCCCTGCATCAGAGCGGGCCCGGGCAGGGAACTTCCCGGGTCACCGACGGCGCTTACCCAAAATTACGATGACAGCACGAGCCAGTCAAGCGCTTGCTTGGTGAGGATGGCCCGAGGCGCACCGCCGCCTTCGGCTAGCGCTTCAAACAAGCGCTTGGTAGGCTGCTGGGACAAGCGACCGGCAGCGCTGGCGTGCGGCAGGGCCGCCGTCGACGACCCCGGCATACACTCCCTAGGAGCCCGAATGGTCAACTTCGCAGCGCTCGGGAAGGCGGGCACGCCGTTCCAAGTGCGCATCGAGCGAGGCAAGATCAAGGAGTTCGCGGCCGCCACCCGATCGGAGAACCCCGCCTACTGGGCGGACGAGCATCCGGTTATCCCGCCCACATTCCTCACCACCCAGATGTTCTGGCAGGAATGGGCCGGGCAAGACGCCAGTCCGTGGCAGGCCGTGGAGTTCGACCAACGCCGCGGCATGCACGCGGAGCAGGAGTACGTGTTCCACGGGCCGCCGCCGCGGGCCGGCACGACCCTGACCGCGCGGTCCCGTATCACGGAGATCTACACCAAGCAGGGCCGGCGCGGCGGGACGCTGACGTTCGCGTCAATGGTCACCGAATTCCGCGACGAGTCGGGCCGGCTGGTCGCCGAGGCGAAGCTGACCGGCGTGGAAACCGCCCAGGTACCCGGGGAGGGCGTGTGACGCCACTCGCACCCAAGCCGCTCGTCTTCGGGCCGTTGACCCGGACCGACATTGTCCGGTACCAGGGCGCGTCGGGCGACATGAACCCGCTCCACCACGACGAGCCGTTCGCCCGCGCCGCAGGGTACGAGGCGCCCCTCGCCATCGGCATGCTCGGCGCTGGCTTGCTCGGCACCTACGCGACCGACTGGCTCGGGGCCCCGAACGCGCGCCGGTTCCGCATCCGGTTCCGCGCGCAGGTGTGGCCGGGCGACACCCTGACCTGTTCCGGCCAGGTGGTGAAGGAGTACGACGGGGAAGACGGGCCGCTGGTAGACGTCGAGCTGGCCTGTGCGCGGCAGACCGGCGAGGTCGCCGTGCAGGCGTGGGCGACGTTCGCCCGCGAGCGAGTTCGCGAGGATGCAGTTCACGAGGAGGCCGGGGCATGGACCTGACCTGGTCCGCGCGTGAGGAGGCGTTCCGGGCCGAGGCCAGGGCCTGGCTCGCCGCGAACGTGCCGAACGACTTGGCATCGGGCAACACGCGCGCCGGGTTCGCCGCTCACCTTGAGTGGGAGCGCAAGCTGCACGCGGCGCGCTGGGCGGTCGTGTCCTGGCCGGAGAGGTACGGCGGACGGGACGCCTCGCTGTGGGAGTGGCTGATCTTCGAGGAGGAGTACTACCGAGCGGGCGCACCGCCCCGGGTGACGCAGAACGGCATCTTCCTGCTCGCGCCGACCCTGTTCGAGTTCGGCACGCAGGAGCAGCAGGACCGATTCCTCCCCCGCATGTCCTCGGCCGAAGACCTGTGGTGCCAGGGCTGGTCGGAGCCAGGCGCGGGCAGCGACATCGCGGCGGTGCGCAGCAGCGCGGTACGCGACGTGGACCGCGGCGGCTGGCGGCTGTCCGGGCAGAAGACCTGGACGACACGCGGCGCCTTCTGCACGCACCTGTTCGGGCTGTTCCGCACCGATCCGGCCGCGGAACGACATCGCGGGCTGACGTACTTCCTCGTCCCGCTTGATACCCCGGGCATAACGGTTCGCGGCTTCGCCAGGCTCGATGGCGACGAGGAGTTCGCGGAGGTGTTCTTCGACAACGCGTTCGTCCCCGATGCCAACGTTCTCGGGGCCGTGAACGAGGGATGGCGAGTGGCCATGTCCACCACCGGCTCAGAGCGGGGCCTCACCCTCCGCTCCCCCGGACGCTTCCTGCGCAGTGCCGACCGGCTGCGAGAGTTGTATCAGTCCATGCCATCCCGGGCCCAGCGCGACGGCGTAGTCAGAGCCTGGATAGACGCGCAGGCCTACCAGATGTACACCCTGCAGCAGGTCACCGGCATCACAGAGGGGCAGCGGGTCGGGCCCGAGTCAAGCATGAACAAGCTGTTCTGGTCGGAACTGGACCTCCGGTTGCAGGAGACAGCCCTGGCGCTGCTCGGCGAGGAGGGTGGGCTGGACTCTCCGTGGGCCCGCAGCTTCATGTTCTCGCTGGCCGGGCCGATCTACGCGGGCACGAACGAGGTCCAGCGGAACGTGGTGGCCGAGCGCGTGCTCGGCTTGCCGAGAAAGTAGGCGACTGCGATGCGATTCGGTCTCGATGAGACGGCGCTCGCCCTGCGCGACGCCGCCGCAGGCCTGCTGGCCAGCGAGGTGACTCCGGCAGTGATCAGGGACGGCTGGCCGGGCGGCACCGGCAAGCTGGTCAGCGCCGCCTGGCAGCAGCTGGCCGGGGTGGGCGCCCTCGGCGCTCTGGTTCCCGAAGAACGTGACGGCCTCGGGCTTGACGAGAACAGCCTGGTGCCCCTCCTCGAGGAGGTCGGCCGCAGCGGGCTCCCTGGACCAGCGGCCGAGACGATCGCGGTGGCGGCACCGCTGCTCGCCGAAAATCACCTGGCGGGACTGCTCGCCGGCGAGGTCACGGTGGCCGCCCAGCTCACCGACGGTTCCCTGGTGCCGCACTGTCTGGTGCAACACGGGGCGACCGCGCCGCTGATCGTGTTGCGCGCCGGGGGCGCCCTGCGGCTGTACGAGCGTGGCGAGCTTGAGCTTGAGCCCGTGACGACGGTCGACGGATCGCTCGCCGCCGCGCGCCTCGCTCGGCGGCCCGCCGCGGGCGGTACTCTGCTGTCCGATGATCCCGCCGTGGTGGAGGCCGCATGGCGGCGCGGCGTCCTGGCTACGTCCGCGCTGCTCATCGGCCTCTCCAGCCGGATGCTTGACCTGACCGTCGGCTACGTGAAGCAGCGCGAGCAGTACGGCGTGCCGATCGGCAGCTTCCAGGCGGTCAAGCACGCGCTGGCCAACGCCCTCGTCGCCGTCGAGTTCGCCCGGCCGCTGGCCCTCGCCGCCGCCTGGTACCAGACGGCCGGCGCGGAAGATGCCGCGGCATACGTCAGCGCGGCCAAGGCGGCGGCGTCTGACGCCGCCGCGCTGGTGGCGCGGACGGCCATCCAGTGCCACGGCGCGATCGGCTTCACCATCGAATACGAACTACACCTGTACGCCAAGCGGGCCTGGGCGCTGATCCCCGCCTGGGGCAGCCCGGACTGGCACCGCGGCCGGCTTGCAACATTGCTTGGAGTGTCCGATGACTAATTTTCAGAACCGGGAATGCCCGCAGTATCCCGAACGGGATCGGCTGACTCCCGGCCGCCCGGGCGCTGACGGGAGGCCGGCATGACGGACCGCGTGGTGATCGTCACGGGCGCCGGGCAGGGCCTTGGCCGGGAGCACGCGCTGGCCTTCGGCAGGCACGGTGCGAGGGTCGTCGTCAATGACATCGGCGGGGCGGCGGAAGGCACCGCGAAGGAGATCCGCGCCGCGGGCGGTATCGCTTTCGCGAGCAGCGGCGACGTGAGCGACTGGGGGTACGCGCAGTCCCTGGTCGAGCAGGCCGTGGCGGAGTTCGGCGTGCTGCACGCCCTGGTGAACAATGCCGGGATCAACCGTGACCGGATGCTCGTCAACATGTCCGAGGCCGAGTGGGACACCGTGCTGCGGGTCGACCTCAAGGGCCACTTCGCGCCGATGCGGCACGCGGCCGCCTACTGGCGGGACCTGGCCAAGTCGGGTCAGCGGGTGGCCGCCCGCGTTGTGAACACGAGCTCGGGAGCCGGGCTCATGGGCAGCGTCGGGCAGGGGAATTACGCCGCGGCCAAGGCCGGCATCGCAGCGCTCACAATCAATGCGTCGGCGGAGTGGGCGCGCTATGGCATTACGGTCAACGCCGTCGCGCCGAACGCCCGGACCCCGATGACCGAGGCGGTGTTCGCGGACAAGATGCGCGCACCCGAGTCCGGCTTCGACGCGATGCACCCAGGCAACGTCTCTCCGCTGGTGGTCTGGCTCGCCAGCGAGGAAGCCGGGGATGTCAGCGGGCGCATGTTCGAGGTGGGCGGGGGCGAGATCAGCGTGGCCGACGGCTGGCAGCACGGCCCCAAGGTCGTCAAGGACCGCCGCTGGGAGGTCGCCGAGCTGGGAGCCGCGCTGCGGGAGCTGCTGGCAAGCGCCCCCCGACCTGCCCCCGTCTACGGCGCATGAGACCGGCGGGCCCCGGCGCATCGCTCCGGGGCCCTGCACCCGGGCCCCGTCCGTCACTTTCCGAAGCCCGCGTCTCCGCGAGAATCTACCAAGCAAGCACTTGCTCAATAATTGATCTGGAGTTAGGTTCGTGGCAGTCCCGGCGGTCCGGGCGAGATGACTTCTGAGACCTTGCGGATGCGAAAGGACGAAACTCGATGACATCGACGGCCACGCCAGGGACCGATCTCGGTCCGTCCGAGGTACGTGACAGCCTCGCCAAGGCCGACCTGGCGCTGCTGCTGAACTGCCTGGTGCAGATCACCGGTGACGTGTCGCTGCTTGAGCGGTACGGCCAGGGGACCGTGCAGCGGCCCAACCCGACCCGCAGGCTCATGCCCGACTCCCATATGCCTGCCGACAGCGCGGCCGCGGTCGTGGACCGGCTCACGGCACTGCTCAGCGGTCCCGGCCGTGGCGGGGATGTCGCGATCGCACTACCGGATCCCGGTCTGTTTCGCCGGATGACCGAGCTGGCCGTGGGACAGCAGGTGGCGCCCGAGTTCGTGCCCCTGCTGCTCGAGCAGGCGGGCTTCCAGCTCGATCAGCCGGTGGTCCCCGTCACCCGCCGACCGCCGGAAGACCTCGATATCGTCATCATCGGCTCGGGGATGAGCGGGATCCACGCCGCGATCTCCGCGGCCCGGCGCGGCTTCCGGTACCGCATCTTCGAGCGCGCCGATGACATCGGCGGCACCTGGCGGGTCAACACCTACCCGGGCGTCGCCGTCGACACGCCGAGCCTGTACTACTCGCTGTCCTATGAGCTCAGCCCCGACTGGACCCACTTCTACCCGGCGGGGCCGCAGTACCAGGCGTACATGCAGCGGGTCGTCGACCGCTACCGCCTGCGCGACAACATCACCTTCGGCACCGAGGTGACCGCGCTGGCGTGGGACGACTCCGCCCAGCGCTGGGACGTGTCGGCGCGCGCGGCGGACGGGACCGTGACCGCCACTACCGCGGCGGCCGTCGTCACCGCCGCTGGCTTCCTCAACCGGCCATCGGTTCCCGACATCCCAGGCCGCGCCGGCTTCGCGGGCACGCAGTTCCACACCGCCCACTGGGATCCGGACCTCCCGCTGGCCGGCCGCCGGGTCGCGGTGATCGGCGCGGGGTCGACGGCCGTCCAGATCATCCCGTCGATCATCGACGAGGTCGGCAAGCTGGTCATGTTCCAGCGCCAGCCGCACTGGGTGGTCCCTAAGTACTCCGGCGAATCCGAGGTGCCAGACCCCGTCCGCTGGGCGCTGCGGCATGTCCCCTTCTACCTCCAGTGGGCGCGGCTGAAGGCCTACTGGTTCATGTCCGACAACCTTTACCCGAACATCCGGGCAGACAGGGACTGGATGGCGCGCAACAGCGGCTCCATCTCACCGGGTAACGAGCGGGTCCGGCAGCTGTGCCTCGGCTACATCCACGAGATGTTCGGCCATGACCCTGAGCTCGAGGCGGCAATGACACCGGACTTCCCGCCGATGGGCAAGCGCATCGTCAAGGATCCCGGCGGCTACTACGCCGCCCTCCGCCGCGAGCATGCCCGCGTGGTGACCGACCCGGTCGAACGCATCGTGCCTGAGGGGATCATCACCAAGTCCGGTGAGCTCTTCGAACTCGACGTCATCATCTGGGCCACCGGCTTCACGCTGGACTTCCTGTCCCCGATCGAGATCACCGGGCGCGACGGGCGCACGCTCAACGAGCTGTGGCAAGGCGGCGCACGCCCCTCGTCCTACCTCGGCGGCCTGGTGCCGGGGTTCCCGAACCTGTTCATCATCTGCGGCCCGAACTCCAGTGCCGGCCACGGCGGCGGCCACAACTTCATGACCGAAGCGGTGACGCATTACCACATGGAATGCCTGCAGCTGGTGCTTGAGCGCGGAGGCCGCAGCATCGAGGTCACCCAGGAGGCACACGGCGCTTTCAACGCCGAGGTCGACACCGCGATGGCGGAAACCATCTGGTGCAATTCCCCGAACGCCCACACGTACTACCGCGACAAGGCTGGCCGCCCGGTCCTGCCCTCGCCATGGCGCATGGTCGACTTCTGGACCAGGCTGCGCATCCCCGTCGAAGACCACTTCACCGTCCGATAGGAATGCAGCCCGACCTCTTCAGGGAGCAAGCATGGACAAATACCGGTTCGACGGCCAAGTCGCCGTCGTCACGGATACCACGCCGGCCCCCGCGCCCAGCCGTCGCCAGAAGAAGTGAGCGACAACTTCGCCGAGATCATGGACATCACCAACTTCGTCATCCCGGAAAAGGCCATGGACCCCGCGGTCGGGATGTTCCACGGTCCCGAGTGGGACAGCTTCCTCCGATTCAAGAAGCTCAAGTAAGCAGCCGCCCACGTACCCACGCATGCAGGGTCCAATGGCAGACTTAACGGAAGGGCGGGCTCCATGACCACGGCTTCACCGCAACCGCACTGTGCCACCAGGCACCCCGGCCGCGGGGGGCAGCGCCATGCGTGAGCTGGCCGGACGGGTCGCGGTGGTGACCGGGGCCGCGAACGGCATCGGCCGCGGCCTCGCGACGAGGTTCCTTGGCGAAGGAATGAAGGTTGTCCTGGCCGACAACGACCGCGGCGACCTCGCGCGGGCGGAGAAGGAGCTGGCCGGACTCGGCCCGGTGCTCGGCGTCTGGACCGACGTTGCTGACGTCGAGTCGGTGCGGGCCCTCGCGGATGCCGCGGTCGAGCGGTTCGGTGCCGTGCACGTCCTGTGCAACAATGCCGGGGTCGGCGGCCAGCAGCGCTTCTCGAAGACCCCGCTTGCGACGTGGGAGTGGACGCTCGGGGTCAACCTGTGGGGCGTCATCAACGGCTGCCACGTCTTCCTGCCCGTCCTCGCCGCCCAAGACGAGGCGTACATCATCAACACGGCCTCCATGTCCGGGTTCCTGACCGGCGGTCACCTCATCCCCTACAACGTGTCCAAGGCGGGCGTGGTGTCGCTGTCTGAGGGCCTGGCCGCCGAGTTGGCCGCGGACGCGCCGCACGTGGGCGTCGCGGTGCTCTGTCCCGCGCATGTCTCCACGGCCATCGCGAACGACGAGCGCAACGCGCCCGCCGCGCACGTTCCTCGCTCGCAGGCAGATCCGGAACTTGAGGAACTCAGGGAGGCGGTCGACCGGCAAATCGCCGCCGGCCTGTCCCCTGCCGCAGTCGCCGATCTCGTGATACGCGCGATGGCGGAACGCAAGACGCACATCTTCCCGCATCCTGAATGGCTGGTCCGGTGGACCGAGCGAGTGGAACGAGTCCGGGCACAAGCCGTGCCGATGACAACCTGAGAGTAAACCAAGCGCTTGATTGGTGGCCCCGGGCTCGCTATTGTGGGGCCGAGGCGAACGGACGGCCGGCGTGCTCGCGTCCGCACAGCGAAGGAGACCCCGATGCCGAGTGTCCAGGAAACGCCGTCGCTCCGACGGCTGAATCACGTCGAGCTAGTATACGCGCCAGGTGAGCGGCAGCTAGCAGCACGGGTGTTCGGATTGCTCGGGTGCCGCGTCGAAGACAGAGGCGGCACGTTCCTGACGGCCTACGTCGAGCAGGCCGAGGCCGACATCGCCAACAACGTGATGTACGCGTCAGAGGTCACCGCCGAGCAGTGGGCCTTCGAGCAGGCATTGTCCAGTGCCCTCAAGCAGGCCGGCACGCTCGGCGACACGGCGCGCGGATATCAGGGCCGGCTCTCGAGCGAGCCGCAGCGGTCGTGTCATTTCGGCATCAGGTTCTCCCGGTATAACGCGTACGAGGCCACCCTGGCCAAGATCCGCCGTGTCGACGAGGACGACCCCCAGCTCAAGGGGCGGGTCACCCTTTCCGGCGTGTTCCGGCCCGGCGACCCCGGCGCGTACAGCAAGATCATGATCCAGGCATTCGTCCGGACCGACGTCATCGCCTCCGGGATGCTGTCGCTCGGGCAGCACATCGAGCTGCAGTGGCAGCTCCCGAGAGTCTGACGCGCATAGATGGACGACGAGGAGTTTCGCGCGACCGTCCGCGCCTGGCTCGCTGACAACCTCACCGGTGAGTTCGCCGGGCTGGTCGGCAAGGGGGGCCCAGGGCGAGAGCACGAGTTCGTCACCGAGCGGCTGGCCTGGGAACGCCGCCTGGGCGAGGGCGGCTGGATCGGCCTCGGATGGCCGGTCGAGGACGGCGGCCGCGGCCTGCCATGGAGACAGCAGGTCATCTTCTACGAGGAGTACGCGCGCGCGGGCGCGCCCGGGCGGGTCGGCCACATGGGCGAGCAGCTCCTCGGCCCGACCCTGCTGATTTTCGGGACGCCGGCACAGAAGGCCAGGTTCCTGCCCGGCATCCTGTCCGGCACGCAGATGTGGTGCCAGGGGTACTCCGAGCCCGAGGCGGGCTCCGACCTGGCCTCCGTCCGGACCCGCGCCGAGCTGCGCGACGGGGAATGGCACATCACCGGGCAGAAGGTCTGGACATCGCTGGCGCACGTCGCCGACTGGTGCTTCGTGCTCGCCCGCACGGATCCCGGGGCCGAACGGCACCGGGGACTGTCGTACCTGCTCGTCCCCATGGACCAGCCGGGCGTTGAGATCCGCCCGATCGTGCAGATCACCGGCACCTCGGAGTTTAACGAGGTGTTCTTCGACGGTGCGCGCACCGACGCCGACGCCGTGGTGGGCGCGGCGGGTGACGGCTGGCGCGTCGCGATGGGCACGCTCGGCGTCGAGCGCGGCGTGTCCACGGTGGGCCAGCAGATGGGGTTCCAGCGCGAATTCGAATCCGTCCTCGCGGAAGCACGCGCGAACGGGGCCATCGACGACCCCGAGATCGCCACGCGGATCACCGACGCCTGGATCGGGCTGCAGGTACTGCGCTTCACCGCCCAGGCCACCCTCGGCGGTCCGGCGGGCGTCGCACCTGGAACCGAGGCGAATATCGCCAAGCTGCTGTGGGCGCCCTGGCATCAGCGGCTCGGTGAGCTCGCCGCGGACGTGGCCGGGCCCGACGCCACCGGGGCAGGCCCCGGCTACGAGCTATCGGACGCGCAGCGCCTGTTCCTGCATACACGGGCCGACACCATCTACGGCGGCTCCAACGAAATCCAGCGCAACATCATCGCCGAGCGAGGGCTCGGCCTACCGCGGGGATAGACGGCTGATGTACGAGACTGACTCATCTGAGCAGGCAGCGCTGCGCGAGACCATACGAGACTTCTGCCGCCAGCACGCCGATGCGACCGCGTGGAAACGCCTTACCGGAGAGCTCGGGCTGACCGCCCTTGCCGTCGACGAGCGCTACGACGGCATGGGCGCCACCTTCGCCGAGGTGGCCATCGCGGCGGAGGAACTCGGCCGCGTCCTGCTGCCCGTGCCCTACCTGTCCACCGCACTGGCGGGCGCGGTGCTCTCTGATGGCGACCGGGCGGCGGCGGAGGCCTTCCTGCCTGGCATCGTCTCCGGGGCGATGACCGCCGCCTTCATATTCGGCGGCATCGCGGCGACGGATGGACGGCTGGACGGCACGGCACGGCACGTGCTTGACGGAGCCGCTGCCGGCGTCTTCCTTGTCCGTGTCCAGGACGTTCTATACACGGTCCGGGCGCAGGACACGATCGTGGAGGCGGTTGGCACGCTGGACCAGACGCGCTTCCAGGCGACGGTCACGTTCCAAGGAGCGCCGACCCTGGTTGTCGGGCCGGACGACGGGCGTGCGGAGAACCTGATGCGGGTGCTGATCGCGGCCGAGTCCGCCGCCGCGGCGGTGCACTGCCTGGACTCGACTGTCGCCTACCTCAAGGCGCGCAGGCAGTTCGGCCGTCCGATCGGCTCCTTCCAGGCACTCAAGCACCGCTGCGCTGACCTCGCGGTGGGCGTCGCGTCGGCGCGGGCCGCCGCTCACGCCGCGGTGTCCTCCGCCGTCGCCGGCACAGCGGACCTCGCAGTCATGGCACCGCTCGCCAAGCTGTACTGCACCGACATCTTCTGGCGCGCCGCGGCAGAGATGGTGCAGTTGCATGGCGGCATCGGCTTCACCTGGGAGCATGAGGCGCACCGCTACCTCAAGCGCGCCAAGACGTCGCAGTTGCTGCTTGGCGCTCCCAGCGAGCTGCGCCGGCTGGTCGCCGATGTCGCCGGCCTGCGCTGAGGCCAGGCTCATGGGGTCTGCGCCGGCACCTCATCGGACTGGCTGGCACCTATTCCGGGACGGGCAGCGAAGCCTTGCAGGAATATCGAGGTGATGGCGTCGGCGAGCCGCTCGGTGGAATACCCGGCGTCGGAGTGCTGGCCACGTCCAGACAGCCAGACAGCGTCTCGGATGAGCCGGTGGAATATCCGCGGCGAGATGTCATCCCTGAAGGTGCCGTCGGCGACCCCGCGCTCAATGACCCCGGCCCAGACCCGTTGCACGTCGGCCGCAGCCGCCTGTACCTCTTTGTACTGGGGCGTCTCGCGGAGGTAGCGCAGTTCGTTCTGGTAGATCACTGTCGCGTCTGGCTGCTGCTTGGCGACCCTGAGGGAGGCAAGGACCACGGCTCGCAGTGTCTGCGAGGCGTCCTGTCCCTGGGCCAAGACCTCCCCGTACCTGTCCTGGATGGCGGCAAGGAAACCCATGAGGATCTCTTTGACGATTTCATCCTTAGAGCTGAAGTAGTGGTACAGGCTGCCTGACAGGACGCCTACCGAGTCGGCGATTTCTCGCACCGTGGTCGACCTGATTCCCTTGCGGGCGAACATCTCCGCCGCAGTCGCGACAATGAGTTCGCGGCGGTCCTGAGGCTCTGTCATTCGGAATACCTTCCAGCGAGAGGTTGTGCCGTCTGGAACTGTAGCTGTCGGCAGCTGCTACTGGGTGATGGTCCACCCGCCGTCCATCGTGAGCAATATGCCGTTGACGTACGACGCCAGCGGAGACAGCAGGAAGAGGATGCCCCACGAGATCTCGTCTGGGGACGCCATCCGGTGCAGTGGGATACGGCCGAGGATCCGCTTCCCGAGGTCGCTGTCCGCGTAGCCGGCCATCCGGGCGGTATCGGTCAGTCCAGGGGCAACGGCGTTCGCCCGGACGGCGTCCGCGCGGTAAGCGGCCAGGTGGCGGGTGTACCCCATGATGGCCGCCTTCGTCGCCGGATACCAGTCAGGTGCGCTGCCGATCAGGTTGCCTGCCACCGACGCGACGTTGACCAGAGCGGCCCCGCTTACCGGACCCCTCGCCAGCCACGCGGTCGTCACCCGGCGCATGCTGCCGATCCCGGCCAGCATCGCCTGATCGAAGTCAAGCTCGGCTGCGCTGGCCGGGCCGGCGTTGTTGACCAGGTAGCGCACATTCCCCATCTGCGCCGACGCCGCCAGTGCCGCCTCTACCTGGGCGTCGTCGGTGACGTTGGCGGTTACAGAAACGGCCTTGCCGCCAGCCTGCTGGATGTTGCGGACTGTCGCCGCGGCCCCGTCCGCGTTGACGTCCCAGACCGCCACCGTCAGCCCGACGGCGGCGGCATTGATCGCAGTGGACCGGCCGATCCCGCTCCCTGCCCCCGTCACGATCACCGTTTCACCCGGGGTGAACCCGAGCATCACCTGTCCGGTAGCAGCCATACTGGTCGCCTTTCCCCGCAGCGCTTCTCACATCTATTCTGATAGACTACCAAGCGCTTGGTTGTAATAATGGCACCCACGGCCGGAGAGAACTTGTTTCTAATGCACAACGCGGGATCGGTGTAAAGCCTTGCTTGTTAAGAACGATGACAGCGAGGCCGCTCGCCCCTCGCCCTCAGGCAGTCGGCCTGACCAGGGCGTCAGCCGACGAGACATCATCTTGAGGGAGGCGGCGGCGCTTTTCGCCGCGCAGGGGGTGGCCGCCACCACGGTCCGCCAAATAGCGGACCAGGCAGGCGTGCTCTCAGGCAGTCTTTACCATCACTTCCCCTCCAAGGAAGTGATGGTGCAAGACATCGTCATCGGCTACCTCGACGACCTGCTTGCCCGGTACCAGGGGTTGCGCGAGCGCGACACCGACCCGGTCAAGCGCCTCAGGCAGCTGGTGCTTATCTCGCTCCAGGTGGCCACCGACCAGCCGCACGCCGTCGAGATCTACCAGAACGAAGGTGCTGTGCTGAAGTCCCTCCCGCGCAACGAGTACGTCAGCGGGCTGGCACATGAGATCCACCAATTCTGGGCGGACATCATCACGGCAGGCGTCGACGCGCTCGAACTCCGGTCTGACGTGAGCCCCCGGTTGTTCCACCGCCTGCTCCGCGACGCCGTGTGGCTGTCGCCCCGCTGGTACCGGTCGACGGAAGGGTACCCGCCGGCCAAGCTCGCCGACGACCTGCTCGCCGTCTTCCTCGACGGCTTCACGGCCGGCTGACCGGGGATACGGCCGCCCCAGGAGGAGGCCCTCCACCTTCCGCTCGCGCGATGACTTCTTGAGCAAGCGCTTGGTAGACTGGCCTCGAGGCTGATTTTACTTTCCGGGAAAGCTGAGAATGAGGCACAGAAGATGCGTCTAAAGGGCAAGGTGGCTCTTATCACGGGGGCGGCGAAAAGCCAGGGCAGGAGCCACGCCATCCGCCTCGCCGAGGAGGGGGCGGACATCATTGCCATCGACATCTGCCGCCAGATCGGCTTCGTGCCCTACCCGATGGCCACCGAGGACGACCTTGCCGAGACCGTGGGCGCCGTCGAGGCGCTTGACCGCCGGATAGTAGCGGCGGTAGCGGACGTCCGCGACAGGGCCGCCCTGAAGGATGCCGTGGACAGAGCGGTGGCCGAACTCGGCCAGCTGGACATCGTCTCCGCTAATGCGGCTATCACGAGCGTGCAGAAGTACAGCGACGTCACGGACGAGGTCTGGGACACCACGCTTGATGTCAACCTCAAGGGTGTCTGGAACACCTGCTCCGTCGCAATCCCGCACCTGCTCGCGACGGGCGGCGGATCGATCACGATCACGAGCTCATCGGCGGGCATCCGCGCGCTTCCGTTTTACCTCCCGTATGTGGCGGCGAAGCACGCGCTGGTGGGGCTGGCCCGTACGCTGGCGCTCGAGCTCTCCGACCGCAACATCCGGGTCAACACCATTCACCCGACCGGCGTGGACACGCCCCAAGGGCACTCAGAAGTCCTTCCCGTACTGCTCGACGAGCGCCCCGACCTTAGGCCGCTGTTCATGAACTCGCTGCCCGTCTCGCACGTCCAGCCGGTTGACATCAGCAACGCGCTGCTGTACCTATCATCGGACGACGCCCGCTACGTGACAGGCACCACGCTGGTCGTGGACGCGGGCAGCACGATCAGGTAGCGCGTGCGGAGTAACCCCGCCCCCGTTCTGGATCATCATGAATATCCGGACGGGAGCGAGGTTATCCGGCGAGCTGGACTAGGGCTCGCTCGGGCGCTGGGCCGAGGATGCCTGCTTGCCGAAGTAGGCGTCGCGCAGGATCGTCATGTCGTCCACTTCGCCTGCCTTCGCGGTGAGCACGACCTTCCCGACGTCGAGGACGGCCACGTGGTCGGCGTACCCGATGGCGGCCTCCACCGCCTGCTCAACGAGCAGGATGCCGAGCCCCTGCCCGCGGAGGGCGCCGATGCGGTCCATGACCTCCGCGACGATCACCGGGGCGAGGCCGCCTGACGGCTCGTCGAGCAGCAGCACCGAGGGCTCGGCCATGAGCGCCTGCCCGATCGCCAGCATCTGCTGCTGGCCGCCGGACATGCTGCCCGCCGGCAGCCTGCGCTTCTCCCCCAGCACCGGGAATAGCTCGTAGACGCGCTCGGCCTCCTTGCGCAGGTTCGCACGTCCCTGCTTGCGGACGTAGCCGCCGAGGATCAGGTTCTGCTCGACGGTCAGCCGGCGGAAAACCCGCTTGCCCTCCTGCACGTAGGCCATGCCCATGCGCACCCGCTGGTACGGCGGGACGCGGGTGATGTCCTGCTCACGGAGGCGCACGGTTCCGCTCTGGACTTTGTTCAGCCCGGAAATCGCCCGCAGCGTGGTCGTCTTGCCCGCGCCGTTGCGGCCGAGCAGGGCCGTTAGCTGACCGGGCCAGACCTTGAGCGAGACATCCCAGACGGCACGCAGGTCGCCGTAGCCGGCCGCGATGCCGCTCACCGTGAGCAGCGGGGCGCCGTCAGCCGCAGTTGTCACTGGTCCTCACCTCGATCGCCTGCCAGGCTCGGGTCGCCGGCGATGCTCGCTAGTTCTTCCGCGATCGTGAGCTCCTTCGATTCGCCACTGGTGCCCAGGTACTCGCTGAGCACCCGCGGATTCCGCTCAATCTCGGCCGGCGGTCCCTCGGCGATGACCTCGCCGTGAGCCAGCACCACGATGTGGTCGGCGAGCTCAAGCACCAGCCGGAAGTTGTGCTCCACCAGGATCACGGTCGCGCCCGCGTCCCTGATCCGGGTGAGCAGGGACGCGATCCGGTCGACCTCGTCCTCGTCCAGGCCCGACGCCGTTTCATCCAACAGCAGTAGCCGGGGACCGGCGATCAGCGCCCGTGCGAGCTCGAGCATCCGGCGCATGCCAAGCGGCAGCGCGACCGCCTGGGTGTCGCGCAGGTGCAGCAGGCCGGCCAGCTCAAGCAACCGGTCCGCCTCGGCGAGATCCGCCCGGCGGACCTTGCGGTATCCCGGTGTCCGGAAGATCGCCGACCACGTGGACGCGCGCGATGTCATGTAACGGCCCGAGCTGACGGCCTCGGCGACGGTGATGCCGCCCGGCAGGTTGGGCGTCTGGAAAGTCCGGGAGATGCCGATCCGCGCGCGACGATGCGGCGGAAGCTGGTCAAGCCGGTCCTTGCCCAGGGTGATCTCGCCCTGGTCGGTCCGGTAGAAACCGCAGACCATGTTGAGCAAGGTCGTCTTGCCCGAGCCGTTGGGACCGATGATCGCGGTGACCTTGCCGGGTTCGGCCAGGAGGTTAACGTCCTTGAGCGCCTGGTTGCCGCCGAACAGCTTCGAGACGCCCCGAACCGCCAGCGACGCGCCCGACAGCGGGGTCATCTCCCGCGGGGCCCCAGCCGCCGGCACCGGTGCGGCCCTGACGCCGGCTGCCCTGTCAAGGCGCCGCAGCAGGTCGCGCCCGAGACGGGCGATCCCGCCCCGCAGCAGGACGCCGCCGATGACCAGGAACGCGCCATAGAAGATCAGCGAGTACTGCTGGAACGCGGTGGAGTTGTTGGGTCCCCACTGCATGATGGCCGCGCCGACGGCGGCGCCATACACGCTGGCGGAACCGCCAAGGATGGACGCGGCGAGGACGCTGGTCGCGAGCGTGAAGTTGAACGCGTCCGGAGAGATGTACTGCTCAAGGTTGGCGAACAGGGCGCCGGCCAGGCCGGCCGGGATGGCACCGAGCGCGTAGGCCGCGAGCTTCATGCGGAAGACGGCGATGCCCTGCGAGGTGGCGAGCACCGGGCTCTGCTTGAGCACCTGGAACGCGATGCCGTGCCGCGAGGTCACGATGTTCCGCATCAGGGCGAACCAGAGGACGGCCACGACGATGATGGCCATGTACAGGTCGCCTGAGGACAAGGTGATGCCGAACAGCGTGACGGCCTGGATGCCGCTCAGGCCGTTGGTGCCGCCGGTCTGGCTGCTGAAGATCTCCAGCAGGTCGGGGATGATCAGCACCAGGAAGAAAGAGGTCATCGCAAGCGACCAGCTGTTGAGCCGCAGCCCGGGGATGCCGGTGACCACGCCGACCAGGAGTGCGACGGCACCGGAGACCGCGAGCTGGAGCAGCAGGTCGGTCTGCCCGTGCTCGGACAGGATCCCCGCGGCGTATGCCCCTGCGGCGTACATCGCGGCCTGGCCGAGCGCCAGCTCTCCGGCGTACCCGAGGCTCAGGTTGAGGCCGCTGACCACCAGGGCCAGGATGGCCGCGAGCTCGACCTGCAGGGTGGCCGCGTAGGGGAGCCCGAGCTGCGGCAGGAACAGGATGATGAGCGCGCTCAGGGCCGGCCAGGTCCAGGTCGGCGCCGAGCGCAGCACGCGCCATGTCTTCATGTCACACCACCCGTTCTCGGGTACGCACGAACAGGCCAGCCGGACGGGCGAACAGGACTATCAGCAGCACGGCGAATACGCACAGGTCGCTGTACTGGGTCCCCAGGTAGCGGGACGCGACCGCTTCCACAAGGCCGACGATCACCGCGCCCACCAGCGAGCCCCCCATGGAGCCGAAACCGCCGATCGCGAGGACGACGAACCCCTTGAGCGCCAGCTCGGAGCCGAGCGTCGCGACCGCGAACGTGTAGGGGCCCACTAGCAGGCTCACCAGCCCGGCCACGGCGCCGGCCAGGGCGAAGGTGCCCAGCGCGAGCAAGCGGACGTTCACGCCGCGCAGGATCGCCGCCTCGCGGTCCTCGGCCATGCCGAGCAGCGCGAGTCCCACGGTCAGCCGGCGGCTGAGGTACAGGTAAATGAGGACCAGCACGACAGGAGCGGCCACGAGGCCGACCTCGTAGGGGTATATCCGCCCGCCGAAGACGGAGATCACGTTGGACGATCCCGGAAACGGGACGCTGAGCGGCTGGCTGCCCCAGATGAGCTGGGTTCCCCCGCTGAGCAACGTGGCGACGCCGAGCGTGGTCACCAGGAGCGCGTCCGGCTCGGATACCGGCCGGACGGCGACCCGCTCCTCCACCGTGGCGAGCGCGAGCACCGCCGCCGTCGCGATCAGGGCGACGGCCCAGAGCGGCAGGTGCCAGGTAACCGATGCGTTGTAGGCGACGAACGCGCCCACCATGACCAGTTGGGCCTGCGCGAAGTTGAAAGTCTGCGACGAGACGAAAACGATGTTGTAGCCGATGGCGACTAGGGCGTAGACGGCACCCGAGGCCAGCCCCGACCAGATCAGCGTCATCATCGGTCGGCCCTCCGAAGGAGCGTTCCGCTTGCGGTACCAGTAGGTGCAGTCCGCCGCCTGACCACGGGTCCGGGCCGTGCCGGGAGACCCGGCACGGCCCGGCAGCGCATCATCCGCTGTGCCCGAACTGCCCGTTGACGACGAGCGACGGCGGGATGAAGACGAACTCGCCGGACTGCTGCTGCGGTGAGTGCTCGGCTGCCGTGAACCCGTAGTGGGTCACGATGGCGGTCTGCGCGCTGTCGAGCACGGACGGGTTCACCAGCTCCTTGGCGATCGCTGTCGAATCGACCGAGTTTGCGGCCTTGGCCGCCGCCGCCACCAGCGGGAAGGCGTCGTAGTTGTAGGCGAGGATAAGGGTCGACTTGATGGGGCCGAGTTCTGTCATCGTCTTCACTGCGGTGTTCACCAGTGCGGCGGAGGCCGTGTAGACGGTGCTCTTGAAAACCTGCATCTTCAGGTTCTTGACGAGTGCCGTCCCCTCGTAGCCACTGGGTGCCGGGGTAGAGATGAGACCGGTCGCCGACACCGAGTTGTCCGCGAGGACCGGGATGTTCCAGCCCAGCTGCTGCAGGCTCTTGAGCAGGTAGCCGACGGGTGGGCCGTAGGCGTCCATGACCAGTACGTCGGGCTTGGTCGCCTGGATGGCCTGCAGCTCCGGTGTCATGCTCAGCGCGTTCTCGTCGTACTGCTGGCTGGTGGTGACAGTGAAGCCCGCCGCGATGAACGCGGTTTCCAGCTCGCCTCCGAAGGCGGTGCCGTACGCGTCGCTGCCGTGGATGATGCCGACCTTCTTGTACCCGGCCGCCTTCATCGTGGGGATGAAGCCCTTGACGTAATCGGACGGGCCGGGCGAGAGGTCGAAGTTCAGCGGGAAGTCAGCCGGGTTGGACGAGGTCGTCGTGGGCCCGATATTGAAGGAAAGGATGCCGTTCGCCTTCAGGATCGGCAGCACAGCCGCGGCGACGGTCGAGGGACCGGAATCGAGGTAGAGGTCGGGCTTCTTCCCCGAGTGAACGGCGTTGAGCAGGTCCGTGACTGCCGTGGCCGGGTTTCCCCCGTCGTCGTCCACGGTGACGACGACCTGGTGGCCGTCTATGCCTCCCTCGGCGTTGACCGCATCCGCGCCCGCCTTCGCGGCAAGGACTGAGGTGGAGGCGTTGTCTGCGAGCACGCCCGCGGCGCTGAGGCCGCCAGTGATAAGGACCCGGTACGGCGTGGCCGAGCCTTTGCCGGTCGCCGCGGCGCTTGTCGAGGCCGTCGGGGTGCCTGTGCTCGAGCTACTGCTGCATGCCGCGACACCGACCGAAGCGGCGAGCGCCACCGTGGTGGCGACCAGTCGACGTCTCATGTCTCACTCCTATGGTGTATCAAGCGCTTGCTTGATTCAGCAAGACTAGTGACGCGAGTAGCCAAAGGTCAAGGTGGCGAAACACAGAAATGACATACCTGTGGCATCGCCGTTACAGACTCGTCGCATATTGCTCATGTCTGGTCACTCACCGTCGAGAGCGGTATTTGTCCAGTTCGTGCCGCGCGACGGTGCGGACGTGCACCTCGTCGGGACCCTCCGCTATCCGCAGCGTCCGCGCGGACGCCCACATGCGGGCGAGCAGCAGGTCGTCGGTGACGCCGAGACCGCCGTGTACCTGAATCGCCCGGTCGAGGACCGAACTGGCAACCCTCGGCGCCACTACCTTGATGGCGGCGACCTCAGGCTGAGCCCCCTTGACGCCGCAGGTGTCGATCAGCCAGGCCGTCCGCAGCACGAGCAGCCGGGCCTGATCGACCTCCATCCGCGACTCGGCGATCTGTTGCCTGACCACGCCCTGATCCGACAAGGGCCCGCCGAAGGCATGCCTGCCGAGCGACCGCCTGGTCATCATCTCCAAGGGCCCGCTCGGCCATCCCGACGCAGCGCATCGCGTGGTGGACGCGCCCCGGGCCGAGTCGGGCCTGCGCGATGGCGAACCCATCGCCCTCGCCGCCAAGCAGGTTCGCCGCAGGCACGCAGACGTTGGCGTAAGTGATCTCGCAGTGCCCGTTCTGGTCGTGGAACCCGAAGACGGGAAGCGCCCGGACGATTTCCACCCCCGCGGTGCCCACCGGGACGAGGATCATCGACTGCTGGCGGTGCGCGGGCGCGTCCGGGTTGGTCTTGCCCATGACGATGAGCAGCTCGCACCGGGGGTCTGCGGCGCCCGTGGTCCACCATTTCCTGCCGTTGATGACGTAGGCGTCGACATCACGCACGATCGACGTCTTGATGTTGCGCGCGTCTGAGGAGGCGACATCGGGCTCGGTCATGGAGAAGCCCGAGCGGATACGGCCGTCGAGGAGCGGGTCGAGCCAGAGCCTCCGCTGCTCCTCGGTGCCGAACAGATGCAGGAGCTCCATGTTTCCCGTGTCCGGCGCGGCGCAGTTCATCGCCTGCGGTGCCAGGTACGGCGAGCGCCCGGTTAGCTCGGCCAGCTGCGCGTACTCGACGTTGGTAAGTCCCGAGACCGCCGGCAGGAACAGGTTCCACAGCCCCAGTGAGCGCGCGGTCCGCGTCAGCCTCTCCAGTACGGGCGGAACGCTGTGGTCGCCCGGACCTGCCGCTTGCCGGTAAGCCGTGTATTCCGCCTCAGCGGGATACACGTGCTCTTCCATGAATTGCAGGAGCCGCTCGCGCAAATCCCGCGCCGCCGCCGACAGCGAAAGGTCCATGACTCCTTCTCAGGTTGGTTCTCCTGGCTCGGGACCTGCGCACCGAGTTCTCGCGACGGACGCGGCGGCGCGAATGGCCGGACTCGACGTCACGGCGTCATTGAGCCACACTTTCAACTATAAGCAAGCGCTTGATAAGGGGAGGTGCAATGCGATGCACCCACGCCTGTCCGTGCACACGGTGGGTTTCGGCAACCGGTCCGCCGTGGAGATCTTCCGGCTTCTCGCAGCCGCCGGGCTGTGCCGTGCCGGAGTAACCCTGGGCCAGCTTGAGCTTGGTGGTATCGCGCGGAGCATCGAGGCCGCCCGCGAGGCGAACGTCCGGGTCGTCGACATCGCCGCGCCGGCCGCGTTCGACCTGCAGGCTCCCTCCACCTGGGCCGCCAGCCAGAGCCGTCTGCGTGCGTGCGCGGACGCAGCCGCCGGCATCGGGCGTTATCCCGATCGCCCGGCAGCTCAGGTGGCTGCGGGAAGCGGGTTACTCAGGGCCGATCGAACTGGAACTGCTTGGCCCGCGGATCGAGGCCGAAGGCGTGGTTGAAGCCTGCGGGCGCGGTCTGGCAGCCATCGAGGCATTGATCTAACAAGCGCTTGATAGGTAATGTGACCCGGAAATCAGCTAAGCAGAAGGTGGTGGGTCCGATGGGTGCGCTTGACGGGCGCGTGGTCGTCATTACGGGAGCTGGCCGCGGTCTCGGCCGGGAGTACGCGCTCCTCGCGGCGGCCGAGGGGGCCTCGGTGGTCGTCAACGACAACGGCTGTGCCGCGGACGGCAGCGGCTTCGACCCGGCCTGTGCCGAGATCGTGACCGCGGAGATCGTCGCTGCTGGCGGCAGTGCGACAGCCTCGGCGGCCGACGTGCGGGACCGCGCGGGGGCTGGGGCGCTGCTTGAGCAGGCCCTCGGCACCTACGGATCCGTCCACGGGCTTGTCACGAACGCGGGCGTGCTGCGTGACCGCATGTTCGCCAACATGTCCGACGACGAGTGGGATGACGTGATCGCCGGTCAACTGCGGTCAACCTTCAGCCCGCTGAGCGTGTTCGTCCGGCACTGGCGGGACCGCAGCAAGGCAGGCGCCGCCGATCAGCCGTCCATCGTGACGGTCTCATCGACGTCGGGGCTGCTTGGCGCGGCGGGGCAGTCGAACTACGGTGCGGCCAAGGCGGCTATCGCCGCGCTTTCGAGCATCCTTGCCGGCGAGGTGAAGCGGTACGGCATCCGCGTGAACACCCTGGTGCCGGCCGCCCGGACCCGGATGACCGAGGAGGCGCCTGGGGTGAAGGACATGGTCGCCGCGCCGGTGGACGGGTCGTTCGATGTCTACCATCCCTCCAACGTCGCCCCGCTCGCCATCTGGCTGCTCTCTGCCTCGAACCAGTTCTCCGGGCGGACTTTCTTCGCGAAAGGTGCCGAGGTCCGCGAGTTCGTGCCCTGGCACTATGGCCGGGTCATCGACAACGGCGCCGCCCGCTGGACGGTGGCGGAACTCGACAAGCGGATGACCGAACTGGCCTTACAGGCAAGCCGCCAGGGGGCGCGCGTGCGACGCCACCGACGCCGCCTGGCGAGCGTAGCTGTCCAGGGGACGGGCGAGCCGCTGGCGCTTGCGGGACGCGCGCGCCCAGACGCCCTCGATGATGCAGGCAAGCTTCCACCATGCGAAGGCGACGAAGAAGGCGAAGTCGGTGTCCGCGGGCAGTCCGGAGGCTGTCAGGTAGGCGGCGGCCATCTCGGCCCGGCTGGGGAAGCCAGGAACAAGGGTCAGCGGGTCGTTGAGCGCGGTGACCTCGTCGCCTGGTTCCGCCCAGTACGCGAGCAGCACGCCCAGGTCGGCAAGGGGGTCGCCGAGCGCGCAGATTTCCCAGTCCACCAAGCCAATTACGCCGCCATCCAGGTCGAGGACGCAGTTGTCGAGCCGGAAGTCTCCGTGCACAACGGACGCGCGCCGCTGCGGTGGCACGTGCGCGGACAAGATTGCGTGCGCCTCATCGATGTCCGGCGTGGGCCGGCGTCGGTCGGCGTCAACCTGGCGTCGCCACCGGCGGAGCTGACGTGCCACGTAGTCTTCCCTGGGCCCGAGGTCGCCAAGGCCGATCGTGTCGGGATCGAGGCTATGCAGCCTGGCGAGGGTCCGCGCCAGGTTCTGGCCGGCGGCCCGGCGCGCCGCCGGGTGAAGTGAGCTCGCGTCCTGTGCGCCATGGCAGTGCATGCCGTCGAGGTACCGCATGACGAAGAACGGCGTGCCGATGACGCCCGCGTCCGCTGGCTGGCGGAGTCCGCCAGCAGCACGGTGATGTTCGAGTTCCCGCCCGCGAGAACAGTGGAGGTGAAGGGCGGGCGGATGCCGGGCACCCGGCCGCTAGCCACTTGGTGAGCCGCTCGCCTGCCTGGTCGTCGAGCCACCCGGGGTGCAGGTCACGCCGTCGCTCACCGGCTTCCCTCGGCGTAGCTACCCGCCACCGCCGACGCATGGTCGGGGTCGGCGGCGGGATCGAGCGGCAGGAACTTGACGATGGGGATGTCCACGCCGGCCCGCCGGTAGGCGTGCAGCGCGGCGGCGCACTGCGCGGGTGTACCGTGCACGATCAGGTCATCGACCACCTCGTCGGGCACGGCGGCGGCGGCGCCTTTCCTGTCACCCGCGTCCCACAACTGCCACATGGGCGACAGCGCCGCCTCGCGGCCAAGCCAGCGCTGGAAGGCGGCATAGCCGGGGACGGTCAGGTATCCGGCTATCAGCCGCCGCGCCGCTGCCCTGACCACCTGGGAGTCCTCGGAGCAGCAGACGAACACGCGTGCCGCGACAAGCGGGCGGTCCCCGACGACCTGCTTCACCGTATGCACGTCGGAGGCGCCGAGCCAGTTCAGGACCACGCCGTCTCCCTCGGCCGCCGCGACCCTGAGCATGCCGGGGCGCAGCGCCGCGATCAGCAGTGGCGGTACCCGTTCTGGGGGCTGCTCAAGCCGGAACCGTCGCACGGCGAAGGTGTCGTATTCCTCGTCCACCAGGTCACCCGCGAGCGCGGCGCGCAGGAACCGCGCGGTATCGCGTACGCGTTCAACCGGCCGCTCGTACGTCGCGGCGTTCCAGTCCCTAGCCAGCACGGGCGAGGAGGCGCCGATGCCGAGCAGGAAGCGGCCGGGGGCAAGGCATGACAAAGCGGCGGCGCTCATCGCGAGCATTGCCGGGCCGCGGGCGAACGCCGAGGCGACGGCCGTCCCAAGCCAGGCTGACGGAACGGCGCTTGCTGCGGCGGCGAGCGGGGTGAACGCGTCGAACCGGGACGTCTCGGCGGTCCAGAAGTCCGTATAGCCCTTCGCGGACAAGACCGCCAGCTCATCGGCCGGGTCAATTCCGCTCTTCAGCGGAATGGTGAGCCCGAGCCGCGCGACCGCCCCTTCTCGCATGCGTCTCCAATCAAGCGCTCCGGGATCGCCCCCGTCGGGTACTGGACCAGCGAGGGAGGGGCGCCGCGGCGGAAGATGCCCGCGGCGGCCTCCCCGGCGGTGCGCAAAGCTTGCCTACTTCATCGTCTTGATGGTCTGACCGCCCAGCGGGTCGCCGCCTACTTCCGCGTTGTGCGCGTGGGCGACGTGGTGCAGACCGAAAACCGAGTCCATCCCGGTCTGCAGACCCATGATGTCCTCCACCTGGTTCACCGCCTTCTTGGTCAGGGCCAGCCCGAGGCGGGGCATCTGGGCGATCCGCGCGGCCAGCGCCATCGTCTCTGTCTCCAGTTCTGCCCTGGGCACCACCCTGTTCACCATGCCCAGCTGAAGGGCGCGGTCGGCGTAAACACGGTCACCGGTGAAGAGAAACTCCTTGGCGAAGCGCGGGCCCATCACGAACGGGTGCGCGAAGTACTCGACGCCAGGGATCCCCATTTTGACCACCGGGTCGGCGAAGAAAGCGTCATCGGCAGCGACGATGAGGTCGCAGCACCAGGCCAGCATGAGCGCGCCGGCGATGCAGGCGCCCTGCACCATCGCGATGGTCGGCTTAGGGAGTTCCCGCCACCGCCGGCACATGCCAAGGTAGACCTCGGACTCGCGCGCGTAGCGGCTCTCCGCCCCCTCTTTGCCGACGTGATCCCACCACAGGCCGGCATGGCGGTCGAACGACTCGTGCATGTCCCGGCCGGGCGTCCCGATGTCATGGCCGGCCGAGAAGTGCTTTCCCGCTCCGGCCAGCACGATCACCCTGACCTCGTCGTCGTCCGCAGCCCGGTAGAAGGCGGCGTCAAGCGCATAGGTCATCTTCGAGTTCTGGGCGTTGCGGTACTCGGGCCGGTTCAGCGTGACCACTGCGACGGCCCCGTCCTTGCGGTAGAGCACTACCGGGTTCTCGGCTGCCGCGATGTCGCCCTGCTGGCTATTCGCTGTGCTGGTCATCGTGCTGCTCCTCAGGAACCGTGCTTGCCGTCGGCGACGAACGCGTCCCTGGCCCGGTCGCCGGCGCCGGCCAGGTTGAGCTCGAAGGTAAAGCCCTGCTCGTAGCGGTAGCTGCGGTTGACGTCCCACAGGTCGATCCCGTTCAGCGACTCCTTGGCACGCCGGATCACAAGCGGGTCCTTCGCAGCGATCTGCTCGGCGAACTCAAGAGCCGTCTCGCGGAGCTTGTCACGTGGCACAACCGCATGGACCGATCCGAAATGGTGCAGTTCGGCAGCGGTCGCCGTGGCCGAGGTGTAAACCATGGCGCGCATCTTGTGCTGCGGGACGAGCCGTGACAGGTGGGTGGCCGCGCCAAGAGCGCCCCTGTCGACCTCGGGCAGTCCGAATGTGGCGTCCTCGGACGCGATGATCACATCGCTGTTGCCGACGAGCCCAATGCCGCCCCCGAGGCAAAACCCGTGCACAGCCGCGATCACCGGGACGGAGCACTCATAGATCGCCTTGAACGCCTCGTAACAGCCCCGGTTGACCCCGAGAAGGGCGGCGAAGCCCTCGGTGCGCTGAATTTCCTTGATGTCCACGCCGGCGTTGTAGCCGCGCCCTTCGGCGCGCAGAATGACCGCGCGCACGTCGGGGCTGGCTCCGGCCTCGTCGACCCGCCTGGCAACATCGAACCACCCCGCCACCGGCAGCGCGTTGACCGGCGGATTGTTCATGATGATCTCGGCGATGCCGTTTCCTGCCAGCTCCGTGCGCACCATGGGCACGGGTTGCTCAGCGTTCATGAGGACACCTCGCTGGCGCTCGGAGTGCGCATTCGCGGACGGACTGTACTTGCTGGTTCACTCGCATGCTCGCTCACAATGCGCTCCTTATGTCTTGGCGTTGTCTCAAGCGTGCTGGCTGCTCACCGACACGACCTCGCCGGTCATGTAGGAGGAGTAGTCGCTGGCCAGGAATACCATCACGTTGGCGACCTCCCACGGCTCGGCGGGACGGCCGAAGGCCTCCCGCGAGACCAGCCGGGCCAGGTTCTCTTCGGTGGTGACCTTGGACAGGAACGGGTGCATGACAATGCTCGGGGACACCGCGTTGATCCGGATGCCGTATTGTGCCACGTCCATGGCAGCACACCGCGTCAGCGCCATGACGCCTGCTTTCGCCGCGGCGTAGTGCGCCTGGCCCGCCTGTGCACGCCAGCCGAGCACGGACGCGTTGTTGACGATGACCCCGCCGCGGCGCGGGACCATGTGCCGCAGGACGGCCCGTGTGGCGCGGAAGGTGGCGGTCAGCGTGACGTCAAGTACCGTGCTCCACTGGTCGTCGGTCATGTCGAGGATGCTCACCTCGCCGCCGAGCCCGACGTTGTTGACCAGCACGTCGATCCCGCCGAGTTCGGCGTCGACGGTATCGATGAGGTGGTCGACCTGCTCCTGGACGGTCCCGTCGCAGGGCACGGCGAGAGGAAGCTTCCCCGTCTGCTCTTCGAAGCTTCTGGCCGCCTCGCCGAGCCGGCGCTCGTGCCGGTCGCTGATGGCAACTATGGCGCCCTCGGCCGCGCAGCGCAGCGCCGTGGTGAACCCGATGCCAGTGCCGGCGGCCGCAGTCACCAGCACCGTCTTGCCGGCCAGCAGTTGATGCCCGTCATCCGGCCCGGCCGGCCCTGACCTAGCTGGCAATGCGCTCATCGCGGGCCTCCGAGCCGGGCGAGGACCTCATTGGCTTCTCGCACGATGCGCTCGATCAGCTCGGCGCAGCTCGGGATGTCGTCGATGAGCCCGACGACCTGCCCCGAGGCACTGACGCCGATGTCGGTCCTGCCGTTGAGCAAGACCGAACGGTACAGGACGGGTGCGTTCGCGGCCATGATGACCTGAGTCCAGGGCAGGTCATGCTCCTTCTTCATCTCGATGCCCTCGCGGATCATGTCCGGCCAGGACGTGCCGGAGATCTGGTGGAACAGCACAGCGCTGCGGATGGCGCGGGCTACCCGCCGCGGCGCGCTCGTCGCCTGAAGCCTGCCGATCTGGCCTGCGTTCAGCAGCCGCTGGGGAACTCCGTCGATCTCGCTGGTGACCACGGTGTCCGTCACCTTCTTGGTCAGGTACAGCTCCTTGACCGCCGGGGCGACCGGCGACTCCCTGGTCAGCAGGAATCTGGTGCCCATGGCGATGCCCGCCGCCCCGTAGGCGAGGGCGGCGACCAGGCCGCGGCCGTCGAAGAAGCCGCCAGCGCCGATGACCGCGATGTCGACAGCCCCGGCCACCTGAGGCAGCAGCAGGCTGGTCGGTACCACGCCGGTGTGCCCGCCGCCCTCCGCGCCCTGGACGACGACCGCGTCTGCCCCCCAGGCCTTGACCTTCTCCGCGTGCCTGACGGCACCGATCGACGGCACCACGACAAGGCCGCCGTCCTTGCACCTCGCGATAAGGTCCTGCCGCGGCGCCAGGGCGAACGACGCCACCTTGACCCCGCACCTGATCAGCAGGTCAATCCGCTTCTCAACGTCGGGCTGGTTAGCGCGGACGTTGACGCCGAACGGCTTGTCCGTCAGCGACTGGACGGTGGCGATGGCCTCGGCCAGTTCCTCGTACGACATCAGGCCGCTGCCGATGATTCCCAGGCCGCCCGCCGCGGAGGTCGCGGCTGTCAACCGAGCGTCGGAGACGTACCCCATCCCCGTCTGGACGATCGGGTAGTCGATGCCGAACAGCTGGGTGATCCTGGTCTTTAGCGCGGGGTGCGGCGCGATCGTGGTCGTCATGCGGGCACCTCCTGGTAACGCAGGCCCTTCGGGTCGATGACTTCCCTGATCAAGCGCAGCTCCTCGGCGCTCGGCTCACGCGTGGTCGGCACGTGGTCGCCGATCACGAGACCGAACCCGGTCGCCGCGACAACCTCATCGACGCTGACCCCGGCGTGGACCGAAAGGAGCCGCATCTGCCGGGTCCCGGGTTCCCAGTCGAATGTGGCCAGGTTAGACACCACCCGGCGGAGCTGCATGTACCGGGTGGCCGCGGCTCCTGCCTTTGCCCCGTTGTCCCACCCTACGCCGGCGACCATATCCACCCTGGGGGTGAAGACGCGTGCCGAGTGCCTGGGCACCCAGTAGCTCGTAGGATGCGAGACCGAGTTCCCGGGGGCGCCGCGGACGCCAAGCAGCTGTGCCTTGGGTCTGGCATGGCTGCCGATCGCGGAGATGTTGGCGTTGCCGTGGGCGTCGATCTGGCTCGGCGTCATCATGACGTGCCGGTCACCTCGCCAGACGATGTCGAAGACGGCCCTGTAGGGCAGCCAGCTCTCCACGGTGCCGGGGGCGGGGGTACCGACCGGCCACGTGCCCTCCACGATGTGGGCTTCGCCGTCGGTGACGAGGAGCAGCGGCTCGAACGTGTGCCTTGCCAGCCGCACCGCGATGGTGGGAATCAGGCCAATGGGGGCGGCGAGGATCTCGCCGTCGCCGCGGAACGCCTCGGCGCAGGCGATGACGCACGCCTCGGCACGGTCAGCGGCCAGATCGGTAGCCGGCATCACGCCTCCTTCCCCGCGGCGAACGCGGCGACCTCACGCTGGTAACCGGCCTCACCGCTGGCAAGAAAACGCTCTGTGAACGCGGCCCATTTGCCTGGGTCCCCCGCCGCCTCCACGTACATGCGCTGGAATGCCTCGTCGCGGTCGTAGTCGGGTACGCAGGAGGTGAAGTGCGCGCCGTTCGGCGCCTCGACGACCCCGGTAACCAGCATGCGGGAGATCCGGACCGTGACCGGGTGGGCGGCCTTCGTCAGCTCCTCGGTGGGCACGATCTGCTCACACGACACGTAGGCGCGCTCGGAGGCGGCGCAGAAGAGGTCATCGAAATACGGGTCAGGCCCGAGGAACTGGGCGTTGCCCTTCTCATCGGCCCGGTTCATGTGTACGAGCGCGGCGTCAAGCTTCAGCGGCGGCATGGCGATGAACTCCTCGCCCCCGTAGGGGTCCAGGACAGTGCGCAGGCCGGGGTTGGTGTCGGCGACCAGCGAGCCGAGGCCGACCCTGGTGGGCACGAACGGCAGCCGGGTCGCCGCCGCGTAGAGGCCAAGCTGGACCATGCCCTCGTCGTATTCGGCAACTTCGATGCTGCCCTGCTGCCGGGCGGCGCGGAAAAGCGGGTCAAGCGGGATGCTGTCGAGCGAGACGAAGCCGAACACCAGCTTCTTCACCTTGCCGCCGGCGCACAGCAGCCCAATGTCGGGACCGCCGTAGCTGACCACGGTCAGATCAGTCAGATCAGATCGCAGAATCGCGCGGACCAGGGACATTGGCTTGCGTCGCGATCCCCATCCGCCAATGCCGATGGTCATGCCCGACCGGAGCTGACCGACTACCTCTTCCTCGGTCATCCTTTTCCCCGCCACACTCGCCTCCTATCAATCAAGCGCTTGCTCGGTAAATGTCAGGATGGAGCGTAACACGTTTCCGCCAAGCCGTCACCCGGTCGTGGCCGCGCCACCTCACCGCGGCCACGACCGGGATCCCTCATGACCGGCCAGGTCGCGGTACTCGCGCAGCGGCACGGCTCGCTCCCGGCGGACGCCCAGCTGCCTCGGGCCCGGGGGCAGTGCGTACAGCGGGTCCGTCTCCTTCAGCGAGGCCAGGCTCCGGGCGGCGAGCTCCTGGTAGACCATGGGACCGTTCGACTGCCAGGCGATCTCGGCGTCCCTCAGGGCGCGGACTTCTTTGGCTGGCGAGCCGAGCGCCAGGTAGCCGTCCCTGACCGTCGTGTCGGCCGGCACGAAGCTGTGCGCGCCCACGAGCGCATGTGCCCCGATGCGCGCGCCGTCCATGACCGTCGCTCCGATCCCGATCAGGGCGCCATGGCCGATCTGGCAGCCGTGCAGCGTTGCCCGGTGCCCAATGTGGCCGCTTGGGCCGACGCTGGTCTCCCGGCCGGGAAAGCAGTGCAGCACGCAGCCGTCCTGCACGTTGGCGCCGGCGGCGACCGTAATGCGGCCCATGTCGCCGCGCAGCGAGGCGCCCGGCCCGATGTAGCACCCTGCCCCGATCACGACGTCGCCGATCAGGACTGCCGTGGGGTGAACGAACGCCGTCGGGTCGACGACAGGGATGACGCCGTCGATGGCATAGGCGGGCACGTCAGCTGAGCCGCTCGACGACCATGGCCATCCCCTGGCCGCCTGCGGCGCACATAGTCACGACGCCGACCTGCGCGTCCCTGAACTTCAGGCCGTTGATCAGGGTTGTGGTCATCCGTGCGCCGGTTTGCCCGAAGGGGTGCCCGAGGGCGATGGCCCCTCCGTGCACGTTTACCCTCGCCGGGTCAATCTTCAGCTCGTCAATGCTCGGCAGGACCTGCGCCGCGAAGGCCTCGTTGATTTCCCACAGGTCGATATCCGCCGCGGACATTCCCGCGTTGGCGAGGGCCCGGCGCGATGCCTCGACCGGGCCCATGCCCATGATCTCGGGCGATATGGCGGACACTCCGGTGGCGACGATCCGGGCCAGTGGCGTGACGCCCAGTTCGGCGGCGCGGGTGTCGGACATGATGACGAGTGCCGCCGCTCCGTCGTTGAGCGGGCAGCAGTTGCCCGCGGTGACTGTCCCGTTCGGCCGGAACACCGGCTTGAGTCCCGCGAGGGACTGGGCCGTCACGTTGGGCCGCGGTCCGTCGTCGGTGCTGACCACGGTGCCATCGGGCAGTTCGAGGGGGGTGACGTCGAGGGCGAAGAACCCGCAGGCGATCGCCTGCTGTACATTTTGCTGGCTGCGAGCAGCGAACTCGTCCTGGCGGGCGCGACTGACATTCTTGAGGGCGGCGACGTTCTCTGCCGTCTGACCCATGGCGATGTAGACATCGGGCAGCCGGCCGGCGTCCCTGGGATCGGCCCACTCCGTTTCATGGCGGACTGCGCGCGCCTCGGTGACCCGCATGGCCGGCGTGAAAATGGGGTTCTTCGTCTCCGGCATCCCGTCGGACTTGCCGTGCTCGAAGCGGGACACGGACTCGGCGCCCGCCGAGATCAGCACGTGCGCCTCGCCGGCCCTGATCGCGTGCATGGCCATCCGGCTGGTCTGCACGCTTGAGGCGCAGTAACGCTGGCTCACGGTGCCCGGTACGTCGTCCAGGCCAAGCATCACCGCCACGACGCGGGCCATGCCGTACCCCGCCTCGCCGGCCGGCTGCGCACAGCCGAGCATGATGTCGTCGATCGTGTGCGGGTCAAGCGCAGGCACTTTGGCCAAGGCCGCGCGGATCATCGCCGCCGCCATGTCGTCGGCGCGCATCCCGCGCAGCGACCCTTTTACTGCCCGTCCGATCGGCGAACGGGCGGTGGCTACTATGACGGCCTCAGCCATCGGTCCTCCTCGCGGCTGCCTGTGAGGGGCGGGGCAGCGTACCGCCTTGGCCCGGCTCGCCGGCCGGCGCCATGTCGGCGGCGGGGACCATGAGCCGGAACTTCTGCACCTTGCCGAGCGCGGTGCGCGGCAAGGCGTGGACGACCGTGACCCCGCGGGGCACCTTGAAGTTGGCGATCCTGGCGCGGGCGAACGAGATCACCTCGTCCGGCTCTGGCGAGCAGCCCGGCCGGGGCACCACGAACGCGTGCCCTACCTCGCCGAGCCTTGTGTCTGGCACACCGATCACGACCGCCTCGGCGATCATCGGATGGGTGGCGAGAAGTTGCTCAACCTCGACCGGGTAAACGTTGAAGCCACCGGTCTGGAACACTTCCTTGATTCTGCCGGTGAGAGTGAGGTATCCGTCCTCATCCAAATGGCCCACGTCGCCGGTGTGCAGCCAGCCGGCAGCGTCGATCGCCTCCGCCGTCGCTGCCGGATCCTCGAAGTACCCGAGCATGACGTTGTACCCGCGGATCACGATCTCCCCGTCCTCGCCCGCTGGAAGCGGCCGGCCCTGCTTGTCGACGATGGCCAACTCAGTCCCGGGGATCGCCTTCCCCACGGTGGTCGACATCTTCTCGATGCTGGAGTCCGGGGGGCACGTGGTGGCGGTTCCCGCAACCTCGGTGAGGCCATAGGGACTCTGGACGGTCTCCACGTTCGGCAGTTCCGCCCGGACCCGGTAGAACAAGGCCTCGGGCACGGTGGCGGCGCCGGCGATCACGATGCGCAGCGCACTGAGGTCGAAGTCGGGAAAGCGAGGGTCGTCCAGTATCGAGTGGTAGAGGGTGGGCGGGCCGGGCAGCACGGTAATGCGCTCGGCCTGCGCGACCTGAAGGGTTGCCTCGACATCGAACACCGCGAGAGGGAACATAGTCGCTCGTTTCAGCACGCAGGCGAGCATGCCCGCCCGGTAGCCAAAGCTGTGGAAGAACGGGTTGATGATCAGGTACCGGTCTCCCGCCCGCAGCCCAACGCCGTCCGCCCACGCAAGCGATGTGCGGACGGACGCCTCGTGGCTGGTCATGACCCCCTTGGGGACGCCGCTCGTTCCTGAGGTGAAGACGAGGTCGCACAGCGTTCCCGGGGCCAGGGCGTCAATGCGCTTGTCTACTTCCTGCGGCCCGGCCAGGGCGGCGCCCTCAAGGAACTTCTCGTAGGGCAGAGCCACCGGGTCGTCGTCGGGGCGCAGCGTGACAACCGAACGCAGGAAAGGGAGACCAGGCAACGGAACCGCTCCGGCCCCCGTACCTGATTGGCCGCTGTCCGCAGGGCCCGCTTCCTGGCCGGCTTCGCGCAGCATGCCAAGGTAGTCGTTGCCGAGGAACCCGTTGTCCACGACAAGCAGTACGGCCCGCGCCTTGGCGAGCAGATAGCGTGCCTCGGCGCCCTTGTAACGGGTGTTGACGGGCACCAGCACTGCCCCCGCCGCCAGCACGCCGAGGGCGTCAATGATCCAGGTCGCGGAATTCGGCGCCCAAAGCGCGACCGCCTCTCCCTGTTTCACCCCTGCCGCGATCAGGGCGCGGGCAAATTCCTCCGACCGGGAGCCCAGGTCCGCGTACGTCAGCCGGACGCCGCCGTCCACCACTGCCTCCACGCCGGGGCTATCGGCAGCTGCCGCCCGCACACACAGCGGCACCACAAGCGGGACCGGCGACGCATCCATGTCCTGAGCCTCCTCGCGCCTGGAACTGCGGTCGTCCTCAGCATAACCTACCAACCAAGCGCTTGATAGCGCAGCTGTGACGCCGGTGAATACAACACTTCGGCGGTTCCGCCCGACCGCCGCGCGCCGCTAGGCGCCGCCCGGGCTCGCGGCCGCCGTCTTGCCCGCGGCACCGAGAGGCAATCAGGGATTTACCCGCATTTATCTCTCCGCCCGCGGCGGGCAGATATCTGTCTGGTAAACTAGCAAGCGCTTGGATAAAGATCGCCACAAACGCAGCGTCGCGACGAGCTAGGAACGGGGAACGGTCATCATGACGCGAGGTAGCGGCGGTATTAAACGGTCGGGTCAGCGGGGCCAGCCGGGCATTATCCGCGAGCCGGCGCAGCAGGGCATCAGCCGACGGGACGTTATCCTCACGCAGGCGGCGGCCCTCTTTGCCGACCAGGGCGTGACGGCCACCACTGTGCGGCAGATAGCCGAAGCGGCCGGCGTTCTTTCTGGCAGTCTCTACCATCACTTCCAGTCAAAGGAAGAGATAGCCCAAGAGGTCGTGATCACTTACCTGGATGACTTGCGTGGCCGCTATCGCGCTCTCGGCCAGCGCGACCTCGACCCGCTTGGGCGACTGCGATCGCTCGTCCTGGTATCACTCGAGGCCGTGGCCGAATACCCCTACGCGGTCGCGATCTACCAGAACGAGGCGGCAGTCCTTCGCTCCATTCCCCGCCGGGCGCACATCACGGCGGTGGCCGCTGAAATCGACCAGTTCTGGACCAGCGTGATTACGGCAGGCGTGGATTCAGGGCACATCCGCTCCGACGTGGGCCCGAGACTGCTCCGCCGCCTGCTGCGAGATGCGGTATGGGTATCGCCTCGCTGGTACCGGCCGTCGCCGGCCTGCCCGCCTGCCATGCTCGCGGACGACTTGCTCAGGGTCTTCCTTGAGGGCTGCTCCGCCAGGGACCCGCGGCGCCTGACCTCCCGGGTGGCTGACGGCTGACCGGGTACCCGTCCGGGCATGTAACCTCCGTGTCGCTGTCACGCTTGCCCTAGCCTGCCAACCAAGCGCTTGATAGAGTTGCAAGCGCTTAGGTGACGAATGGACAGTGAGGACATGGGCATGGCAGAGGCATATCTGGTGGAAGCCGTGCGAACACCGGTAACGCGCAGGGGAGGCGCACTGGCCGGGGTGCACAGTGCTGATCTTGGCGCGCACGCGATCAGCGCTCTGGTGCAGCGCTCGGGCGTCGACCCCGCCGCCGTCGAGGACGTGATCTTGGGCTGCACCGAGACGATCGGCTCGCAGGCCGGCGACATCGCGCGCACCTGCTGGCTGGCGGCCGGCCTGCCAGACCATGTCCCCGGGGTTACCGTTGACCGCCAGTGCGGTTCCTCTCAGCAGGCGGTGCACTTCGCGGCACAGGCGGTGATGTCAGGGACCGCCGACGTCATCGTGGCCGGCGGCGTGCAGAACATGAGTTCCATCCCCATCTCCGCCGCGATGACGCTGGGCGAGCAGTTCGGCTTCCCCGACCCGTTCTCCGGGTCGGTCGGCTGGCGCAACCGGTACGGCGACGTGCCAGTGACGCAGTTCCGCTCGGCCGAGATGATCGCCCGCAAGTGGGATGCCACCCGGCTGGACATGGAGGAGTTCGCGCTGCGCAGTCATCAGCGGGCCGTCGCCGCGATCGACGCGGGGTACTTCGACCGGGAGATCGCCCCGCTCGGGGACGCCACCGACGACACGTGCCCGCGGCGTGACACGTCCCTGGAAAAGATGGCCGCGCTGCCCGTCCTTCCCGCGCTTGAACCGGACGGCCTGATCACCGCGGCCGTCTCCAGCCAGATCTGCGACGCCTCGGCTGCCCTGCTGGTGATGTCCGAGCGCGGCGTCCGCGATCACGGCGTCACGCCGAGGGCGCGCATTCACCACATCTCGGTGCGCGGCGCCGACCCGGTGTGGATGCTTACCGCGCCGATTCCCGCCACCGCGCACGCGCTGGCGAAGACCGGGCTGACGATCGATGACATCGACCTAGTCGAGATCAATGAAGCGTTCGCCTCGGTCGTGCTCGCCTGGCTGGCGGAGACCGGCGCGGACACGGCGCGGGTCAATGTCAGCGGCGGCGCCATCGCCCTCGGGCACCCGATCGGTGCGACCGGTGCCCGGCTGATGACCACGCTGCTGCACAACCTGGAGCGGACCGGCGGCAGGTACGGGCTGCAGGTGATGTGCGAGGGCGGCGGCCAGGCCAACGTCACCATCATCGAGCGCCTGTAATGAGCCCACTCGACGGAAAGGCCGCCATCGTCACCGGCGGTACCAAAGGAATCGGTGCCGTCATCGCCGCGCGACTGCTCGGCGCCGGCGCATCGGTCGTCGTCTGCGGCCGCAGCGAGCCGGAAAGACTCCCGTCGGCCGGAACGGCCACGGCGGAGTTCATCAAGGCGGACGTCCGAGAACCGGACCAGGCGGCCGCGCTCGTCAACTACGCGGCCGAGCGGTTCGGCCGGCTCGACATCGCCGTCAACAACGCCGGCGGGTCGCCCAATGCGGACGCCGCGACCATGTCACCCCGTTTCGCCGCCAAGATCATCGCGCTGAACCTGCTCGCTCCTTTCTACGTGGCACAGGCCGCCAACACGGTGATGCAGCGCCAGTCCGGGGGCGGCGTCATCATCAACATCGGCTCGGTGGTCGCTGCCAGCCCCGCGCCAGGCGTCGCCGCGTACGCGGCGGCCAAGGGCGGCCTGACTGTGCTGACCCGCGCCCTGGCTCTCGAGTTCGGCCCCAGGGTGCGGGTCAACCAGGTCACGGTTGGGCTGGTGCAGACCGAGATGTCCGACGACTACTACGGGGACGACGAGGGCCAGCGCGCCGTCGCCGGGCTCATCCCAGCCGGACGGATGGCCGCTCCTGCCGATATCGCGGACGCGTGCCTGCTGCTCACCTCCCCCCTGGCCGGCTATATCAGCGGAGCTGAGCTTAGGGTCGACGGCGGCGGCGAGGTGCCCGGCCGCTTCGCGGTCGCCCACCCCTGGGCCGCCGGGCAGCCAGAATAGGAGCTCTCTTGGTTGAGGACTTTACCGGCCACAAAGGCACGGCCATTGTCACCGGCGGCTCAGGCGGCATCGGCGCGGCCATCTGCCGACGGCTCGCGGCGGCCGGCTCAGCGGTGGCGTTCACCTTCTGTCGTTGCCGTGACCACCGCGGCGACGCGGCGCCACCCTGCTCGTGACGGCTTGTCCACCGGCGCGAAGGGAGCGGTGGAAGCCCTCGCGCGCGCGTTCGCCGTTGAGGAGGGACGCTACGGCGTCCGGGTCAACTGCGTGGGCCCCGGCATGCTCACCGACGGCATGTCAGCCGAGCTCATGAGCAGCGGCCAGCTCGACCAGCGCGCCTTTGAGGTCACCCTGCGCAACATCCCGCTGCGGATGTTCGGCGACTCAACGGACATCGCGGAGGCCGTCTGCTTTCTGGCTTCCAACCGAGCACGCTTCATCACGGGACAGAAGCTCGACGTGGACGGCGGGTACGCGGCGTGATCGCCGACGACGGGGCGAGGCTTGCGGACCGCCAGCAGATTCACGACCTGATCGTGACCTACTGCCGGGGAATCGACCGGCTGCAGCTTGATCTGGTCCGCGGCGTCTATCACCCCGGCGCGGTCGATCACCACACCGGCTTTGACGGGCCCGTTGAGGAGTACCTGCCCTGGCTGCGGCCCATGCTTGAGAAGTACGACGGGACGATGCACGTCGTGGCGAACCACTTCGTCGAATTCGCTGGCCCGCGCGCGGTCTCGGAGACATACGGGTTCGCGGTGCACTGGGGCAGTCCCCCCGACGATCCGCGGGTCAACTTCACGAGCGGGTTCCGCTACGTCGACCTGCTGGACTGCCGGGACGGCCGGTGGGGCATCATCGAGCGGCACGCCGTGCGGGAATGGACGCACTCCGACGTGCAACTGCTGATGTCTCCGGAAGACCGCGGGCCACGTGGTGCCCGCACTCCAGACGACGTTGTCTTCAAGCAGCTTGCCCGCATCCGTTCGGGATCACCGGAATCTTCTTCCGGAACGAGCGCGACGTAAGTCAGGCCTCGTTCGGCAGGTTCGTGAAGCCCTTGCCGTCCGCCCGGCCGTACCAGCCGCTGGCCGCGAGCGTCCCCCCGTCGACGGTGATCGTGTGGCCGGTGACGAATCCGGCGGCGGGTGAGGCGAGGAACTCGACCACGGCCGCGCAGTCGTCGGGGTCACCGAACCGGCCCAGCGGTACCCAGCTCCGCACTGACTCCTCCGGCCGGCCCCGCAGCATCGCCGCCCGCGGCGTCTGCTCGGTGTTGATCAGGTCGGGGCCAATGGCGTTGACGCGGACGCCGTGCTGCCCCACCTCGACTGCGAGCGAGCGGGTGAACGCCACGACCCCGGCCTTGAACGCCGAGTACACGGCATGGCCGGGGATGCCGCGGAACGCTTCCACCGTGGACACGTTCACGATTGAGCCCGCCTGGCGGGCGATCATCAGCGGGAGCAGCGCGTGCGTCAGCCGGAAGACATGGAGCAGGTTGAGCTCGTACATCTGCTGCCAGTTGGCGGGCGAACTGGCGGTGAAGGTGCGGGTCGCCGGCCTGAAGTCGCCGACGTTGTTGACAAGCAGGTCGATCCGCCCGCCGCGGGCATCCGTGATCAGCCCGCGGATCTCTTCGCCGACCCGCCGTTCGTGCGCGGCGCCGACCACGAGCGCGCACTGGCCGCCCTCCTGCCTGATCCGGGCGGCCGTCCGCGCACCGGCGGGTCCCTCGATGTCGTTGACGATGATGTACCAGCCGTCACGGGCGAGGCGGCGGCATATCGCGGCGCCGATTCCGGCACCGCCCCCGGTGACCACGCCTGTCTGGACAGGCGCGCTCCCGCTTTCAGGCACGGTTCGCCATCCGGGTGAGCGGCGCGATGCCGAGACGCTCGGCGCACGCGGACATCTCGTCCTTGACCCGCTCGAGATCTGCCGTCGGCGTCGGTGACAAGAGAATCCGGTGCGCCCCGAGCTCGGCGAGATCCGCCGCGCGGCTGCCGGTGATACGCCCGACGTGATGACCGAGGGTGATTTCCAGGAGGCCGGGATCCCGCCCGGCGCGCTCGGCGGTGGAGCGCATCAGCGCGATGCGGTTCATCAGGTCGGCCTTGGGCAGGCCGAGCGGCTGGAAGCCGTCGCCGCGCAGCCCGGCCCGGCGCGCTGCCGCGGGCGAGTGGCCGCCGATGTGCACGGGCACGCCCGAGGCCCGCGCTGGCTTGGGAAACGACAGCGCGCCGGCAAAGGCGAAGAACTCGCCCTTATGGGTACCGCCACCCGGCGCGGACCCCGCCCACAGCGCTCGCATGGCGTCGATCGATTCGTCAGCCCTGCGGCCGCGGGAGGCGAAGTCGATGCCGCATGCTTCCGTTTCCTCGCTCATCCAGCCGACGCCAACGCACAGCCGGACACGGCCACCGGACAGCCGGTCCAGGGTCGCTACCCGCTTGGCCAGGATGACGGGATGGTGGTGCGGCAGGATGAGGACGCCGGTGGCCAGGCCGAGAACGTTTGTGCGGGCGGCGATGAACGCGAGCAGATCGATCGGATCCGGAATATCGCAATCCTCCGCGAGCTCGAACCTCCCGGACGGATCGTACGGGTACCTGCTCTTGTAGTCGGCGATGACGACCGGATGATCGACCGCGACGATGGACTCGAAACCGCAGGCCTCGACGTGGCGGGCGAACTCGGTTATCCACTGCGGGTCGGCGGTAACGTTCGCCCCGACCGGTGCCAGTACCGCGTACTTCACTCCACCTCCGGCGTTCCCTGGGAGGCCGCTGAGCGGGCGACCTGACCTGACCATCATGGCCCGGCACCGTCAATTGATCAAGCGCTTGATAGATCCAGCGCAGGGCCGCTCAATCCGTGACTCAGCTGGCGCACACGGGAACCAGGAGCCCCACAAGGCCCACCCACGCTTGACCCTCTTGTCCCGGGCCCGTACGGTTAATTTCGAGCAAGCGCTTGTTTGAGGAGTGTGGGTGCGTTATCGGACAATCGGCAATGACGCCACCGGGCGGGCCGAGGTCAGCGTCATCGGCATGGGCTGCCTCGCCCTCGAGAACCGGCCCGGCCACCTTGAGCGCGCCGAGCCGACGGTGCGCGCCGCGCTTGCGGCGGGCATCACGCTGTTCGACACGGGCAACAGCTACGGCAACGCCGTGCACGGCAGCGCGGCATTCGGGGTGAACGAGGCGCTCGTCGGCGAACTGCTCGGCCGGCTGGGGGTTGCGGCCAAGGTATTCGTGGCCACCAAGACCGGCCACATCCGCACCCCCGAGGGCGGCTGGGACCTCGACGGCTCGGCCGGGTACATCCGCAAGTCGGTCGACGGCAGCCTGCGCCGGCTCGGCGTGGAGCAGATCGACCTCTACCAGCACCACCGGCCCGATCCCAAGGTGGACTACGCGGAGAGCATGGGCGCGCTGCGCGAGGTGTTCGAGGCGGGCAAGGCGCGGATGATCGGGATCTCCAACGCGAACCCGGCGCAGATACTCCTGGCCCGCGAGGTCCTCGGGGATGCCCTCGTGGCGGTGCAGAACGAGTACTCGCCCGCGTTCCGCACCAGTGAGCCGGAACTAGCCCTTTGCGAGAGGCTAGGGCTCAGCTTCCTGGCTTTCAGCCCGCTGGGTGGCATGGGCGCGGCCAGGCGTCTCGGGCAAGCGCACGAAAGCTTCGGCGCGGTGGCGGCCGACCTCGGCGTGAGTCCGCAGCAGGTTTGCCTCGCCTGGCTGCGCACCCGTTCCACCGAATTGATCCCGATCCCTGGCGCCAGCAGGCCGGAGTCAATCGCCGACTCCGCGCTGGCGGCCGAACTCGAACTGCCCGCCGAATACCTGCAGCGACTGCCTTAGGGTGTGCCATGACACTGACGCCAACGTTGAAATCACGCATCCGCCTCACCGACCATGTCGCCTTCACCGTGCCGGACCTGGAGGAAGCGGTCGCGTTCTTCACCGACGTCCTCGGGGCTACCGAGCTGTACCGGTTCGCCCGGGCGGACGATCCGCGGCTCATGGTGGAAGACATCGGGGTGCACCCGCAGGCGGCGCTCAGCGCGGCCATGCTGCGGCTAACGGACGAGATCCGCGTCGAACTGTTTCAGTGGCGTGCCCCCGACCAGAACCCGGCGATGCCCCAGCCATCCGATATCGGCGGCCATCACCTCTGCCTGGTCGTGGACGACCTGGACGCCGCGGCCGACGAACTGCGCGGCCATCCGGACGTACGGGTGTACGGGAACGGGGGCAAGCAGACCGTGGGCCCTCGCGCAGGAGGCCGCTGGATCTACTTCCGCACCAAGTGGGGCCTGCAGATCGAGCTGGTAGCGGACCCGCCACGGCGAGGACCACAGTAACCGAGGCACAGGAGGTCGGTAGCGATGTCATTCCAGTCATCGGAGCACGACGAGCTGGCGCAACTGCGGGCACGGCTGCGAGAGCTTGAGGACAGGGCCGCCATCACACAGCTTGTCGCCGAGTACGGGCCGGCCGTGGATTCCGGAGATGCCGCCGCGGCGGCGGCGCTCTGGACCGACGACGGCTGCTACGAGACGGATCCCTCGCCGCTCATCGGCGCGCGCGCGATCGCGGACATGGTCGATGGCCCGCTACACCAGGCCATCATCGGCGGCGGGGCCGGTCACATCCTGGGACCGGTGGCCGTCACGGTCAGCGGAGACACGGCCGTCGCGGTCGGGTACTCGCTGCTGGTTCGGTACTCCGCGGAGGATGGCGCCTTCTCCGTGTTCCGCTGCTCGGCAAACCGCTGGGAACTGGCGCGGGCCGATGAGGGCTGGAAGGTGGTGTCGCGGCGCAACGCGCTGCTCGACGGTAACCCATCGGCCCGCAACCTGCTGCGGACGGGCCGGCCCGCGTGAGCTCCGGCGAGACGGTCCCGGCCGCAGGGCGCCCAGTCGCCCTGATCACGGGGGCGGCTTCAGGCATGGGGGCCGCGTGCGCCCGCACACTGGCGGACCGCGGTTACAGGGTCGTCGCCGCGGACTTGAACCCCGACGCCACCGCGCTTGGCAATCTCGCGCGATCCGCCGACGCCCTGGTAGTCGCCGCGGACGTGAGCGATCCGCGGCAGGCAGCCCAGATGGTCAAGTCTGCGACCGACAGGTTCGGCCGCCTGGATGCCGCCGTGAACGCGGCGGGCGTCAGCCAAAGCGTCTTCCTCCGCACGGCTGACCTCGGCGACGATGAGTGGCACCGGGTCATGTCGGTGAACGCCAGCGGGATTTTCTTCAGCATGCGCGCCGAGATCCCTGCCATCCTCGCGAGCGGCGGTGGTGCCATCGTGAACTTTGGTTCAACCATGAGCGTCGCGGGCAGCGCGTCAGGAAACTGCGCCTATGTCGCCTCCAAGCACGCGGTGCTCGGGCTGACCAGAGCGGCCGCCCTGGAGTACGCACAGGATGGCCTGCGGGTGAACGCGGTGGCCCCCGGGATCATCCAGACCCCGATGACGGACTGGTGGGAGGCGGACAAGCGCGCCTCGCAGCTCGCCAAGCACCCGGCGGGCCGCTTCGGGACCACCCACGAGGTGGCGGCGCTTGTCGCGTTCCTCATCTCCCCTGAGGCCGGCTTCGTGACCGGCGCGATGTATCCCGTGGACGGCGGGTTCGGAGCTCAGTGAGCATCGGAGCCCCATGACGCCTCGGGGAACAGCGCGGTAAGTGCCCGCATTTGCTCGACGCACTCATCAGGGCTGTCGTGCAGGAACGCCACGTTGACGATCGTGGCCCCGGCATCGACCCTGGCACCAACCTTCCTCGCCGTCTCCTCGGGCCTGCGCAGCGGGTCGAGGCCCGGGCACTCGAGGATGACGTCGAATCCCTCGGGCAGCGTCGTGCCGTCGATCAGGCGGCGCAGGTCTTCCGTGGTGAGACCGAACGGGACCCAGCCGTCACCGAACTCCGTCGCTCTGCGCAGCGAGCGCGAGGTCGAGCCGCCGATCCAGATCGGCACGTGCCGCCTGTTGCTGTGCGGCTCGATGACGAAGGCCGGGTAATCGTAATAGGTCCCGTGGTACTCAGCCACGCGCTCACCCCAATTGGTGCGCAGGGCAGCGAGCGCGTCGTCAGCGCGCGCCCCCCTGTCACCGAACGGCGCGCCGAGAAGGTCGAACTCCTCGCGGAGTGTCCCCACGCCAAGCCCGAGGATCAGCCTGCCGCCACTGAGCCTGTCCAGGGTTCCGTAGCGTTTGACTAGTTCCAGTGGGTGATGGTAGCCGAGCACGAGCACGTGCGTGGCGAGCCGGATTGTGGTTGTCGCAGCGGCGAGGAACCCCAGGGTCGCCAGCGGGTCCCAGTACGCCGCACCGCGCCGCCCGGCCGCTACAGCCGGGATGCCCACGTGCTCACTGCACGTCAGGTGGTGATAGCCGATCTCATCCGCCGCCCGTGCGACTGTCACGATGTCCTGAACGTCCGCTTGCGCTTCCCAGGCGTTCGCCTGCCCGGGCGGCTGGCAAACCACGGGGGTGGTAAGGCCGAATCTCATTAGTGCCTCCTGCACGGGCTCGGCAGCACTTTCGCGACTAGTCTATCGAGCAAGCGCTTGGTAAAACGGCCATATCCGGCAGTGCAGCGCTCACCGCCGGCAGCCCACTGGGCGAGGCATGCCGCCAGGCGCGTCTGGAGACAAGTCGCAACCATGACGACCCCACCTGGCTGGCCTACAGCGTGTACGGCGACCCAGCAGCCAAAGCAATTGCGGCCCGCCAGGAATGACGGGGCCAAGCCATGGAAGTGAGTGATACAGGCGTAGCCGTCGACGAAGTCGTCGATGCCGCCAAGAACGTGATCAAGCTCGCCGGCATCTAGGCAACCGAGACGGGCAAGGACCTGCGAGTCGCCTCCAGCCAGCTGATACTTAACACCGTGGCGATCGTCACTGGAGGCGGATTGGACTTCCGTGTCCCCTTTGTGGGCCTGAGACTCGACGTGGGCGGCACCATCACCAGACGCGACACACATGATCGACATCACCCTGATACCGCCGCGGCTGCAGCATGAGGTACGAGCCACTGCCCGGCCGGTCTGCCAGGCATTCGTGTGGACGCGATGGGCGTCTACGGGTTGCCTGAGGAGGTGCTCACTGACAGCGGGACCGTGTTTACCGGCCGGTTCATCAAGCCCCGCCTGAGCTGCCTGCCTGTTGGTCATGCCCGACGCGACCAGGCGGGCGACCTCTTGTTCGCGTCCGAGGCAGGCCCGGAGCGGTTTTCGTCGTATCATTCGTCTTCCGGGTCATCGGCCAGGAGATTCCTGACAGCATCACCCCCAGGACCGGGCCTGGCTCGTCGCCGGTCACCACCTGGACGTACCCATCGGGGTACTCGATGAAGACGTTCGCCCCGCCCGGCATCGGGGTCACCGCAACGGAGCTGCCGGCTGGCATCTGACCGTCCAAGACCGCCCTCAGGGCCTCGGCGTCTTCGGGCGTCACCGCTGCCACCCGTAGACCCTCGCCAGGTGCCCGACGAGATCCGTATACGTCGCCACGGTCACGAGCTCCCTCTCGGGGTCTGCGACCTTCCAGCCCTCGCGGCAGACGGCGATCTCCAGCCCGTGCTCAGCCTGGTAGTAGCGGAGCGTGGCGAGTGCGGATTCCTCGGGGTGGACGGGCACGTGGTTCTCGGGTCCCATGGACAAAGCAACGCATGGCAATGCAGTGCATTGCAAGGTCTAGCAGGGTAATAGCTGGTCATGGCAGGTGAGACGGTTTCCTGCATGGCAGTGAGGTGGGAAGACTTCCAAGAGCGACCGGGCGCTACGCCCGTCTATGTCCAGCTTGCCGACTTCATAGCCGCTGCCATCGAACGCGGTGACCTAGGAGCGGGCAGCAAGCTCCCCGCCGAACGTGACCTAGCGGACCTCATAGGCCACTCGCCCGAGACCGTAGCCAAGGCCCGTCGCCTGCTCGTTGAGCGTGGCCTTGTCGAATCCCATGTCGGCAGAGGGAGCTACGTCACCGTGCCCGGAGAGCCGTAGCTCCCGTAGAACCTCGCCACGGGAGAACGGGATCTACGGGATGCACAGTTACCGGGCACCCTAAGTAGTGCCATGAATCCTTTGGTCTATCAATTGTCGTGCTTGTCCTCGGGTTCCGCGACGCCCAGGACGCGGAGGGGCGTCCTAGACCTCACGGCGTGGGGCACGCGTCCTCGTCGTCGAAGGTCAGGCGCTCGTCCTTCGTCGCGCCGTTCGCGATGGCGGTCTCGTACTCGGGATTGAGAACGCACGGTCTCCGGAAGCCACTCCCGCCCTAGTACGTCTACCGGGTAAGGACCTGTGAACGCGACCGCCCGCACCGCTGCCACCCGCTTCGCACGTCTCTGCGGCAAGGTTCCGGGCGAGCTGCTGATCGGCCCACCCGTCCAGCATCGCCGTGAACACCTACTCATCAGCCCGTAGCAGCGACACCCCGGGCACCAGATGCAGCGGCGCAGCGCCCGGTGCCCGACGGTCCAGTTCCATCCAATGTAAGTACATCGCAATCAGGCCAGGTCAGCGGCCACCGACCGCGCCGTGGCCTCCTCGGTGCCCAGACCGTCGCGAGAGCCGCGCCTGCCGGCAGCGGGAACCCGTCGCCGCGAACGCGGGCGGGGCATGCTCCCAGAGTTTCATCAGATGCAATTCCCAGCACAGAAAGCAAGATATGCATAAGCCCGACTTATCTATAGTCCGGGCGCGGATTATAGATACACTGATTTCCGCGTCGCTGCCGCGAAAATTCGCAAGAGACAAGTCGCGCCGAGGATGACGGAGGCGTTCGATGGCTGTGCGAGAAAACGGGATGGGCGACGTCGGGGACCTACCCGGAAATGGCGATTCACAAGGCGGGCGCAGGGCGCGCCTGGGGACGGGGCGGCCGCACAAGGTCGAGATGCGCCTTACCGCCGAGGAGTTCGCGTTGATCGAGGATGCGGCCAGGCGGGCGGGTCTTGCCCGTGGCGCGTATGCGGCGGAGGCTGCTCTGGCCGCTGCCCGCGGCATCCCGAAAGCGCAGGCAAGGGACACGGATCTGGCAGATGCGCTCAGCGAGCTTGTCCGCGCGACGGGGCTTGTGCGCAGGATCGGCGTGAACTTGAATCAGGCGGTTGCGCGGCTCAATGCGACCGGCCAGAGATCTGGCGATCTTCTCCCCTATGCCAGGGAAAGCCTGCGCAGGGCGGAAATGCTTACCAGGGCAGCGGAAGATGTCCGGAAGGCGCTCCGGTGATATTCCGGATTCCCGTTTCCTGCTGGCGGAGCGTCAATCCGTTCGGAATGCATTCCTGCCCTAACGCGGCACAGAAAAGCATGCGGCGAATGACGACGGAATCTTGCTCCTGCGGGACGGATAATATTCCGCAGTCGTTCAACGGCTCATTCCTTGGGCGGGCGGGCAGCGGAATGCGTTCCGGGCGAGCGGACAGGTAGACGGATGATCGGGAAGATCAGCGCGCCGCGAGGTGAGCGTGTCGAGCCGCTGATCTACTACCTGTACGGTCCGGGGCGCCGGGAGGAACATACCGACCCGCACATCGTGGCGGGCTGGTGGCATCCGGCGGAGCTGGAACCGCCGCTGCATGCCGACGGCAAGCGTGACTTCCGGCGGCTGCTCGGGCTGCTGCGGCAGCCGCATGCGGCGATGGGCACCCGGGCGCTGGAGCGCCCGGTCTGGCACTGCGCGGTGCGCGCGGCGCCGGAGGACAGGATGCTGTCGGATGACGAGTGGGCTCAGATCGCCTGCGACGTGATGCACCGCACCGGCCTTTCTCCCCTGGGCCAGGAAGACGATGCGGTCCGCTGGATCGCCATCCGGCACCGGGATGATCACATCCACATCGTGGCGATGCTGGCCCGGCAAGACCGGCAACGACCGCGACTGTCGAACGACCGGCACCGCGTCCGGGAAGCGTGCCTTGCGGCCGAGGAGCGGTACGGGCTGCGCCGGACAGCGGCCGGGGACCGGACGGCGGCACCGCCTCCGTCACGCGCGGAATCGGAGAAGGCGGCGCGGAACGGCCGGGGTGAACCACCGCGGGTGACACTGCGGCGAGCAGTGAACCGCGCTGCGGCCGCTGCCGGGAGCGAGCGCGAGTTCTTCGACTTGCTCCGGTCATCCGGCGTGCTGGTCCGCACCCGGGATAGTGCGCGGAACCCAGGTGAGGTCACGGGCTACGCGGTTGCCCTGGACGGTGGTTAGGACGGTCGGGGCAGCCTGTCTGGTTCGGCGGGGGGAAGCTCGCGCCGGATCTGACCTTGCCTAAGCTCCGGCAGCGGTGGCCGGGATCGGCGCCTCTGAGTGGTTTGTTTTCGCCCGCGGAGCGGGTCGCAGCCTGGGGTCAGGTCCTTCGTGCTGTCGATATCGCTACCGCACATATACGTCAGATGGCTTCGGGCGACCCGGACGCGGCATCCGATGCGGCGTGGGCCGCATCCGGAACGATGCACGCTGCGGCTGCTTTCCTAGGAAGCCGGGTTCTCCGGGAGGCCGCCAATGCCTATGACCGGGCGGCCCGGGCGCCCTACGTCCGCATTCCAGCTCCCACCCAGACGGGGAACAGTTTGCGGGCCGCTGCCCGGCTGCTGTCTGTCCTTGCCTTCGTCAGCGGCGATCCGTCGCTGCGGCCGGTCCTGCTCGTCGCGCGGCTTGCTGTGCTCGCCGAGGCGGTTGGCCGGATGCGCCAGTCCCAGGAGCGGGCAGCTCAGGCGGCCAGCGCACTGGATGCCGCACAGCGGATGCACGACGCCATGGCGGAGGGGCAACCGGTCCAAGCATCTGCAGTCGCGGCTTCTGCTGACACGACGGCAGGCCTGGCAAGCACCGGGTTTCCAACTATGCCGGGCGTTGTTCCCAGGCCGTCTCCGGCTCCCCGACCACCGAGAGCCGCCTCAGCACCGCCTCGACGGCCTCCGCGGCCACGCCGCTAGCAAACCTAGACACCTGGAACTACGGAAAGAAGGAAGAGTCCATGGATCCGTCGGAAGTACATCCAGACCTGATGGGGGAAGCGCTCAGCCATTCGGCGCAGCAGCTGGCGCAGTTGGGGTCGCTGCTCGTCTCCTGGGCGACAGTGCAAGCCCGTCGTGCTGAGCGGCGCGCAGCCGCGGAGGCAGCACGTGACGAACAGCAGTTCCGTGAGCTCCGCGACCAGGAGATAGCGGCTCGGCGGCTGGCACGCGCCGGGTGGGCGCCGACACGAGACCGGCAGTGGCTGGGCAGGGCCGACCTGCTCGATGCAGGGCGCGCGTGGAGCGCCGCGGCGGCGTGGGCGGATGCTGAGCCGGATGCCGCGGCCGCGATGGGCGCGTGCGAATCCCGGATGCGTGACCTGCACCCGTATGCCATGGCCCGGTACGACCGGCTACGCGCTGAGGGGGCGGGGCCGTTCGAGGCGATGCGGGATGTCGTGGCGCTGTTCGGGCGCGCGCCCAAGGCCCGGCCAGGGGAACCTGCGTGTTGCCCGGCGTTCAGGATGCCGATGACCCGGGCGTTGAGGATGCCGATGGCTGGAGACGAGATCGCCCCGCCGGGCTTGGCCGGCGGGGCGATCTGGTTGGCGAGGTGTCGCCGGCTGTCGGCGAGGTGCCGGTGTCAGTCGATGACCTCGCTGACGGCGGAGCGGGCGGCGGTCTCGTCGACGAGGTTCTTGCCGGCGGCGAAGGCTGCGACGAGGGATTGCAGGGCGAGGTTGTTGACGGCGCGGGGGTAGCCGCGGCCGGTGGAGTGGATCAGGTTCATGGCGTCCTCGGTGAAGAGCTGGTCGGCCCGGCCGGCGAGGTTCACGTGGTGGGCGATGTAGCTGGCGGTCTCGGCCTGGGTCATGCCGGGCATCGTGTAGCGCAGGGCGGTGCGCTGCTCCAGGGCTGCCAGGACGGCGAGCTTCATGGTGCGCCGCAGGGTCGGCTGGCCGACGAGCAGGCAGGCGAGCGGCGAGTCCTGGTCCATCGAGGTGTTCGTGAGCATGCGGATCGTCTCCAGCTGCTCGTAGGACAGGAGGTGGCCTTCGTCCAGGACCAGGACCGGGGTGCGGCCGCGTTCCTCGCGCTCGGCGATGAGGGCCTTGCTGACCTGGGTGAACAGCCGGGAGCCGAGGTGGGACGGGGACTGGCCGAAGACGTTGAGGATCTCCTCGTGCATGCCGCGGACGCCGATCATCGGGTTGGGCAGGTAGATGATCGTGTGCCTGGAGGGGTCCAGGCCGGCCAGGACGGTGCGGACCGAGACGGTTTTGCCCGCGCCGACCTCGCCGGTGATGACGCCGATGGAGCGCTCGCTGATGCACCAGGCGATGCGGGCGACGGCCTCGTTGTGGGCGGCGTGGCGGTGCAGCATCCCGGGGGCGAGGTTGCGGCCGAAGGGCATGCGGCTGAACCCGTAGTGGGCCTGCAGCTTCTCGATCATCCGGTGTCTCCTGGCTGTTCGTCGCGGCGCTCGATGCGGGCGATGAGGTTCTTCTTGGCGTTCTGGAAGGCTGCGAGCTCGGCGGGGCTGGCGTTGCGGATGCCGGCGTCGGACAGGCGCCTCATCCAGGCGATGAGGGCGGAAACCTCGCCGGGGGACGGGGCGGCGGGCCGGGTCACGGCTCCTCCGGCCCGGCGAGGGCGGAGTAGTTGACCTTGCCGGCCAGCTCGGCGGTGTGGCGGGCGTCGACCAGCGCGAGGGAGTCGATGCCCGTCGTGGGGACGGGCGGCTCGGCCGGGACCTCGGGCCTGGCCTTGGGGTGGGAGTGGCGGCTGACCTGGAACGGCTGGGCGGTCCCGGCGTCCTTCCCCTCGCTGCGGACCCGCAGGAAGGACAGGTCGAAGGGGTCGAAGACCAGCTCGACCTTGCGGCCCGCCAGTGACGGGTCGACCTGGTAGCGGTTGCCGTGCAGGGACACCAGGCCGGTCTTGGCGACGGTCCGGTACTCGCCCCAGCGGAACGCGTCGGCCAGGTCGCCGGGCGACGGGACGGGGAACGGGGCGCCGGCCATCCAGCGGGCGAGAGGAGCCATGCCGGTCTCGCTGTGGACGCGGCGGTGGTAGACGTTCTCCACCCAGGCGGTGAACAGCCTGTTCATCTCGGCCAGGCTGTCCACCTTGCGTCCCGGCTGGCCGTCGCCGGCGGCGATCTCGACGGTGAACTCGCCGTTGACGGTGCGGAAGAACCGCTCGATCTTGCCCCTGCCCTGCGGGCGGCCCGGGGCGGAGTGGACCAGCTTGATGCCGAGCCGTGCGCAGGCCCGCATCAGCCACGAGTCGACGAACGCACTGCCGTTATCGACGTAGACGTAGGAGGGGACGCCGCGGGCGGCCAGCGCCGGGCGCAGCGCGGCGGCCAGCCGGACGGTGTCCTCGGCGAACCCCCACCGGTGTCCCGTGACCGCCCGGGAGTGGTCGTCGACGAAGGCGAAAAGGTATGTTTTGCGCCCTCCGATCCTCGGCCCGTGGAGGGCATCTCCGGTCCAGAGCTCGTTCGGGCGGTCCGCCTCGAACCGGCCGAAGACCGCCGGCTCCGCCGGGGCCCGCAGCGCGGTCAGCCCGGTGCGGACGAACATCCGCTGCAGGGTCCGCTCGTCCGGCGCCCACCCGTGCTGGGCCTCCAGGATCCGCTTGACCTGCGCTGCGCTCCGGTCCGGGTTCTCCTTCTTCAGTGCGGTCGCCAGCTCGAAAACCTCCGGCGGGGTCCGCGGCTGGGACTGCCGCGGCGACGGCACGAGCGCGTCGAACCCGCCCTTGCGCCAGTCCTGGATCCACCGGTCCAGAGTCCACCGGGTTATCCGGACCGTCCGCCCCTCCGGGTCGGTATGCGGGACCGCCGCGATCGCCCGCACCATCGCCCCCCGCTGCCGCCCCGTCAAAGTGGGGTCGGCGGCCTCCCGGATCAGCATGTAGCGGAACAGCCCGATCGCGCGGGCGCGCTCCAGCCGCACCGCCTGGTCGTCGTCTCTCCTTGTCAAGGAAAACCTCTTTCACGAGATGCCAAAACGGACAACCCGCGAAGATTCCCAGGCCAGCGGCACCCCGCATCAGGGGGAACTCGTGTTGGACAGCTACCGGGGCCAGCCCGGCGACAGCAGCCGGCCGCCGCTGGCCGCGCTCGCCGCCCGCCACGGCGACACCCTGCCGATGCCCGGCCAGCGCGAGGAAACCGCCGACGCGGCCCCGGCAACCGCCGCGACCGCGTCGGCGAACGGCGACGGCCCCTGCGCCGGCGGGACCGGATCGACCCCGGTCTCCACCAGCAGCCCGGTGAAGAACACCCGCACCGCCTCCGCCCGCGCCCCGAACCGCCGCAGCCAGCCCCGGACCGTGGCCAGCGCCCGCCCGGACGCCGTCGCGATCGGCCGCGCCCCCTTCCCCAGGGCCCTCGCCGCCAGCGCCGCCCCGATCACCTCGGCCAGGTCAGCCCGCCTCAGCAGGGCGAAAGCCGGCAGCAGCACGTGAGTAGACCCGCACCCCGAGCAGCGGGCCCGCCGCGGCCGCAGCCGAACCGGCCCCTGCCCGCCCCTCAGCACCCGCGGCCGCGCGTGCCCCCACCGCGCGAGCACCCCGCCGCACAGCGGGCACTCAAGCTCCCCGCCCGCCAGCGACCGTTCGACCTCAGCCGGATTTGCCCCTACCGTGACCACAAGCGCCTCCGAGCGCTTCACGGCCCTCCCGGGCGCACTCGGCCAAGAGACACCGGGAGGGCCTACTCATGCCCCCATCGGCAAGGTGCCGCCGCCGACGAACACCCAGGCCAGGGAAACACGCAGCCCAACATCATCGGGAAACACAATGCCGGAAACCCGGAACTACGTGAGCACCCAGGGTGCCGCTCAACAG
>NZ_RPFW01000005.1:0-19826 GCF_007827045.1 Trebonia kvetii | reverse complement strand
CATGCCCCCATCGGCAAGGTGCCGCCGCCGACGAACACCCAGGCCAGGGAAACACGCAGCCCAACATCATCGGGAAACACAATGCCGGAAACCCGGAACTACGTGAGCACCCAGGGTGCCGCTCAACAACCTGCGGCCGAGCGGCGCGCTTTGGCTGCTCCGCCCGGCGCACGACGTACCGGCAGTCCGTGGCAGTGGACGGATTACGAAGCCCCGGTCGCGTCGAGCAGCTCGCCTGTCCCTGCCGACGGGCCTGTCGTGTCGGCTGGCGTGGTCACGAACCCTGTTCGGCTGGCAGCACAGGGATTTCCCCGGTCGGCTGCGGATGCAGTCAGGTCGGGAGCAAGAGCCGGCTCTGCGCAGAGCCGAGTCCAAGCACCGAGCGCGGGACAGCGGCCCTCTCAGGCACGGTCGCCACGGTTATCCGTTTCATGTGCCGGTATCCCGTGGCCGTCGGGTCACCTTCGTCGGCCGCGTGAATGGGTAGGCCGGGTCGTGGCAGCGCGAGGATGGTCCGGCGGCACGCCGGTCGCCGGGCCAGCGTGGGGTGGGCGCAGGGAAACCGCTCGCGGCGAGACGGGCGTGGGTCGCTGATCTGTCGGGGCCGCGTCGGACGGCCTGGCGGGTCACGGCGTTCGCGATTTCGATGACGACCTCGTCTGCGGGGAAGCCGAGGCGGCTGGCCAGTCTTACTGCCTCGATCGCGGTGTCGACAGGGAAGGCTCGCGCGACTAGGGGCACTTGCGGTGACACGACGGGCCTTGCCTCATCATCAACTGCGGTGAGTTCGGTACCTGCAGTTGTCTGGCGAACCTGATCGGCCGCGGCAGGCGGCAGCAGGTCGGCAAGCAGGGCGGCGGCGCTGCGCAGGGCGAGGAGCGGTCCCTCGGTTTCGCTCATCCTGTGCTGCCAGCGACCGAGATCGGCGTCGACAATGACGCTGAGCAGCGGCACAGCTTCGGCGGTGAGCACGGCGCGCAGCCCGGGCGGTCCTTCTTGCTCGAGGATCTGGGCGGGGTCACGTCCGGCGAGCACTGGCTGCCGCAGGATCGCGGTGAACGGGCGGAGAATGCGATAGGCGCGGATGGCGGCCTTGACTCCGGCTGGGTCGTCGTCAAACGCGACGAGCACCCCGGTCCCGGCAAGGTTGCAGTTGCTCGCGAGGAGTGCTGCCTGGCTGGGAGTCAGCGCGGTCCCGCAGGGAGCCAGCCCTACCCAGTGGCCCTCGCCGGCGATGGTGACCGCGATCGCATCGAACGGGCCTTCCACGAGGACGGGCGTGGCTCCGGCCTTGAGTGCGCCTTGAGCCTCCCGGAGCCCGAAGAGCAGGTCGCTCTTCTTGTAGTGGCTGGTCTCTGGGCTGTTGAGGTACTTCGGGACGTCGGAGGTTGAGCCGGGGCTAGCCCTGCCGATGAATCCGGCGATCCGGCCGTCGGCGGCGCGGACAGGGAGCACGACCCGGTCGCGGAACTGGTCGATGGGGGTTCCGCGGGAGGACCGGCGGGCGAGTCCGGTGGCTTCGATTTCCTCCTCGGCGTATCCGGCGGCCAGCAGATGGCTGGTTAGCTCGGTCCATCCGGCAGCGGCATAGCCGATGTGCCATTCCCTGGCCGTGGCCGGGGTGATGCCGCGTGAGAGGAGGTAGGCGGCGCCCCAGCTGTCTGCCAGTTGCTGGCTGAAGATCGCCGCGGCGTCATCCAGGATGGCCAGTTGGCGGGTGTCTCGCTTCGGACGCGCGGCAATCGGGGTCGGTGCTGGATGGGCAGGTGCTGCCTCAGGTTGCGGAACGGCGGTTTTGGCTGCGGGCCTCAGCGTGGCGACGGCGGCATCGGGGGCTGCCTGGTCGAGGTGGCGAGTGATCCGTGTGGCGGCCGCGACGACCCGTTCCCCGGCGGCGAGGATCGTGGCGGCGGGCTGCGCGCGCGGGTCGGTGCCGGCCCAGGCCGCGGGTGGGTCGAGGTAGCGGGGCACTGGGATGCCGTAACGGGCGCAGGTGATGAAGGCGACGGAATCGGCCTCGGCCTTACGGAGGCCGGTGCACCCTTTGCCGGACGTCGTTGCCCCGGGCGCGTGGTGCAACGCGCCGTGTGCCAGCACATGGCCGAGCTGGTGAGCCAGCGCCCAGGCTTCCTGACTTGCGTTCAGCCCGGGCGGTACGCGAATGCGGCGCGGGGTCCAGAAGGTGACGCCATCGGCGGGAGCCCCGTGCTCGCGCTCGACCGCGAAGCCTTCGCGGCGGGCCAGCCAGCGCAGCGCATCGCATCGCAAAACCCTAGAGGTACTTCGTCCTGCAGGCGCAATGCGGGAAGCTGGGTAACTGCAGGCGGCCCGCTGGTCTGCGAAACGTCCCAGACGTGGCTGACATGGGACGCGTCACGCCAGTGGAGGGGGTTCTGCTCCCCTTTTGCGCGTGGGGTCTTGCCGCGGTTCGGTGAGTGTTCCTGGCGGGAGGCCGGGAAGACCTCAATGCCCGCTTCGCCGCGGTTGACCTGGCGGCCAGCCGCCTGCCATTCGGCATAGCTTTTGAGCATCGTGACGCCGGGCCGCTGAGCCTCCACGAGCAGGATGTTCGCGAAGCTCTCCCCCGGGAGACGGGCCGCGATGCGCAGGCATCGTTCCCAATCGCCGGCCGTGCGGATGCTGGCCGCTTCCACAAGCAGCCGCTCTCTGAGGACCTCGAGCTTCGGCTTGCTGGGCGCACTGCGGCCTGCTGCCTCGGCCTCTGCGCTGTCAGGCATGGCGGGAGCCAAGACGGATTGTCGCGGCCAGCCAGCTCAGCCGGTTATTGGCGATCTTCCAGCCTTCCTGCCGCAGCCGGTCAGCCAGCGCCGTCTGGCTAAGCCGGACGCCATCCAGCGCAGCGTCTGCAGCGATCCGCCTGGCGGCGTCTACCAGCCGGGCGTCGTCCGCTCCTGCGCTGTCGCTCTCGCTTGCCAGCGACAATCCGTCGTCTTCTTCGGCTCCCGGATCGTCTATGTGTATTCCGTGTGGCGCCTCGATGGGAAGGTCATCTGCCTCCCCTGATGTGCCGGAAGAGGGCAGCCCCTCGGAGGTGATCATGCTGCCGATGGCCGCGTGCGCCTCATCAGGGGTGGTGTAGTCCAGCGAGGCGAGCGTCGCGGTCATCGTCAACATCTGGACATGGCGCAGGACGTCTGCTGCGATCGACGCGTCGGCGAATCCGGCGCGCGCCAGGGCGGCCTGCGCGCGCCGGTGTGCTCTGCGCACACGGCGTGCGCCCGACGGTGCACCGTCCCGATCGCTCCCACGCCGGGCGATCGCTTCCCTGAGCCGGTACAGGCTCAGGGCGGCAGACTCGACTCGCACGTGGCGCGTCGCGTCGTTAGCCGACAGCGCCTGATCGGCTGCCATCCGGAGACGGATGCGGATCCCCTCTTTGAAGTGGAGCCAGCGCAGTGCACCTAGGCTCCGGCTCCGATGGACCGAGGCGCGTGACCTGCTCTCCTGGAGACAGAACTCAAACAGGACGGCGGCGATAGCCGGCATCAGCGCGTACGCCTCGGGAGCGTCCGGTCGGCCAGGAGCGTGGGTGTAGTTGAACGCGGCGGAGGCCGCGACGAGCCCCCAGACCGCGAGCCTTGGGGCAAGACTTCGGCCGCCGTGCGTGGCACGACGGACCAGGAGAACCGCGCATACGCCCGCCGCGCCATCCAGCGCTAGGAACAAGAGATACGGCCACGGACCTGACAGGTCCATGTTGGAGCGGGCGAAGCCGGTGAGTCCTTGCGAGCTGATGCCCGACGCCACAGCAGCGAATCCGCCGAGCAGAACGTACTGGGCCACCGATGCAGCTCGGTCTCTGCCGACGGTCATCGCTCATCACTCGCCGACGCCACACGCGGCTGCTGACGCGTCGCCGGCGCGCTGCTGCCCCGCGGATCTGTGCAACGCTCCACCGCGGTACCTCCTGACAGGTGAGATCGCCGTCACTTGTCTTGCCTGTAGTTGATCTGCTTCATAGATGCCATCAACTCAAATTTACGTTAGCCCGATGCGCGCCGGACATCAACTTGAATGCACAACACAACATGCTGCCGTTGATATGAGATGATGAGCCTGTGGGTGACTCTCGGAAGGACGAGGCGGGAGCGGGGGCAGCGCCGGCGGCGGACGTTCAGGCACCGCTTACGCTGGCCGGCAAGCTGAACACGCTGGTCGATAGCGCGCACCCGGCCGGCCGCGGCCCTTACAGCAACGTGGAGATCGCCGCCCTGATCGAACGGACCACGGGCGAGCAGGTGTCTGGCACCCAGATCTGGAAACTGCGCAACGGACAAGCACAGAACCCGCAGAAGCGGCTGATCGAGGCACTGGCCCGGACGTTCGGCGTGCCGCCGGGGTACTTCTTCGATGACTACGACCCGCGGGCCGCTGGGCTAGTCCAGGAGCAGGTGGAGTTGCTGGCCCTCGTTCGCGACTCCGGGATCACCGCCGTGCAGCTCCGCGCCATCGCCGGGCTGCCCGACGAGGCACGCGAGGCAGTCGTCCGCCTCATCGAAGCCACCGCGCGCGCCGAGTCTGGCAAGCGTAGCGATCAGGGCGAGCCCAGGTGAACCTGCTTAGGCCTGCACTCGTATCTCTAAGTGACGGATCGATTGCGTGCTGATATGCCGGCAGCTGCCTCCGCCGGGCTATGCACGTCGACCAGTACGCTGAGGTGAACGATGCCAGGCAAGAGCAAGACAGCGCGGTACGCCGCCATTGCGCGAGAACTTGACATCCCAGTGCCATTCGACCTCGTGGAGTTCACCGCGCGGTTGGAGCGCCGACGGAGCCGGCCGATTATGCTGCGCCCGTTCACCGCTGCGGCTGGCATGCCCAGCGGGTTGTGGATCGGCACTGACACGGCGGACTACATCTACTACGAGCTGGGGACGACGCCGTTTCACGGCGCGCTCATCGTGCTGCACGAGATCGCGCACATGCTGCTCAATCATCGCGGGATGAGGGGATGGGAGGGCTTCGCCTCTCAGCTAACACCTGACGTGCATCCTTCACTGGTACGGCTGATCCTCGGCCGCTTCGGTTACGCCGAGCCAGAGGAGCGCGAAGCGGAGACTCTTGCGTCTCTCATGCTCGCGGGAGCCTTCACCTGACCTAGGCCGTTGCGCCTGCGCCTTGCCAGAGAACGGGAGGCCGAGACCCTCGCGTCGCTCATACTTGACCGTGCTGTCGGTGACATGTGCTACGTCCAGGCCCGGCGGCGCGGAGATGGGTTCGGCGTTCCGGCGGGCTTGCCAGGCATGGAAGCCGCGGCGCGAAGACCGCGGCCTCGCTGACCTCACCGCAGGTTGCGGGTGATCCGGCGGCGGATGACACGGGACACCCGAACCAGCCTGACCACCTCAGAGTTCAGATCATCCCCGGCCCCCAGCCAAGGTCCCTCAGAAACCGGCGCGTGCGAGGGAAGCTTGCCCTGCCTGCATGCTTCGGCGGCGTCCATGACGACCGCTGCCTCAACCTCCGCGGCCTCCTGGTCCGCGCTCAGCGCGGCCGACCGAGCCGCAGCCGACGCCTTGACCGCGACATCCCCACGCCAGTACGGCCTGAGCGCGAGCTCGGCGTCACGGATCTCGATCACCCGCCTGAGCAGGCGCCAGCGGATGCCGAACCCGGAGCCGCGCGCGGCCGGCAACTCGACCTGCGGAACCGCCTGCAGCATCGCGCCCCACAGCGGACGCAGCCGCCAGTACGCGATCCACAGCCGGCACTGCGATGCGACATGCATCATGGCAGGGCCAACCGCCATGACACCGATCCCCGGGATGACCGCGCATCCCTGCAGGAACGCGATGACGCTAATCACCGGCCTGCCCGGGCCGGGGCCGGCAGAGCACGCGACGATCAGGGCTGACCTGGCCAGCGTCAGGACAAGCTCCGCACCCGCGGATCCCCAGACCAGGCACATGCTCACGCGGGCGCGGCGCTCGCGCGCCGAGCCCGCGTGCCGCCGTGCAAGGGCAGCGATGCGGAACAGGCCAGGTGCGTAGAAGGTAACCAGCGCGAGCTGCGCCGTGATCACCGCAGGCCCGGACTGGGCCGCCCCGTGCGCGCCGGGACTCGCTGCAAGCTTCACTCGCACCAAGAGCAGAGCGATGCACGCACCACCCAGAACCGGCACCATGATGATGTCGGCGAAGTGGCGGATGCCGCCGCCGGCCGTGGCGAGCGTTGCCGATAGGGTCCACGTGCCGGCGGCCCCCAGTCCGGCGGCGGCCCACACCGCAGGTCCGGATGTCCCGGCCTGCAGGACATCCGGGAAAGCGGCCGCCATCCCCAGGCAGGCGCTGAAGGCCGTCATGGACAGCGCGAGCCCGGTAAGCGTGAGCGAACGGTCCCGCACCGCTCCGGGAATGGCCCAAGCGGCGGAAAACGCTGCCGTTGCGGCGGCTACCCAGTAAACAACTGCCACGTGCGTATCCCGGTCTCAGGGCTCACAACCCGGGGCACCCCCCAAGGACAGGACAGCCATCCAGCAGCCAAGCCATCCCGGGACTGTCCCTGGGTTCAGAACCGTCTGCGTCATGGCCGCCGGGCTGACAGGGAGCGCTTGGCGGCGATGGCAACGGCCGAGGGTTCCTATCCTCCGTTACCACGAACCCCCGCTCCACGGATGACCGGTAAACAGCACGCTGTGCGCCTCGACCTGCCGGAACTGTCAAATTCCCCGTTTCGCACGCCGGCGAGGAACGCATGCCATTCGTCAGGGGTAAACCGGAGGACCGGACCTGCGGAGTTCCTGCTATTGCGGACGCCGACCTCGCCGTCGGGCAGGTTCGCTACTTCGACGCAGTTACCGTTGGCGAAGCTCAGGGAACTCTTAACCCAGCTGGGGCCTGAAGCATCGGTTCCGGCCGGGTTTCCGGGCTCAGGGGTGCTTACCACGTCATTTCCTCACGTTTCGGTGTGCCTGATCTTGAATGCGAAATCGCGATGGCTGGTGCGGGCAAGCACGGAGCATTCCGGCTCTCAGTCGGGGTCCGGACGGTCAGCTCGAAGACTCCCGCTCGATCACGGTTGCCTCGGCGGCCCTTTGGGACGGTGACTGACCGAGCCTTCGTGGCCGGGCGCGGTCACCGTCCGCTGTCGGTCACGAGTTGCCGCCGTCGGCAGACAAGTCACGCTGACCGGGTTCGGCCTGGTAGTCGCCGGCGATCGCCTCCTGCAGCTCGTCTGGGCCCGGTGAGGTGAAGAACCTGCCGATGACGTCGCGCCGCGCCGCCCACCAGCCGCGCTCCTCGTCGTGGCCGATGATGTACGACTCGCCCCAGTGGGTTTCGAGTTCGGCCAGCACGTCCTGGTCCGCGCTGGTTCGCGGTGTGCTGGCGGAGGTACAGCCCGCTGCGTCATCCATCCGGGTCCTCCTTCGCATGCTCCTGTAGTCAAGCGGACACCGGGCGTACAGTGGCAGTGATGGCGAGCTGACAACGTTGGTCCGGTTACGACCAGGGCGGGCTCAGCAAGATCATCGCCGCGCAGCGGCGGTGCCCGCCCTACCTCGCCCGGCTGATAGACGACGCGCTCGATGCCGGAGGGACCGTTATCACCGCGGCGGCGAACGCCCCCGAACCACCTCCCGGCGCCGAGAAGACCCGCCGTGCGCTCGACGACGTGCTATCAGAGGGCGTGATGTCGCCCGCACTGCTTGACGACTGGGAGGCGTCCGTCCTGCACTACGGATACCGGACGCGCGACACGCCATCCCCGCGGCTGGTGGCCGACCTGACGGCCGAGCTGGCGGACCTGCGCCTGGCGATGGGACGCCACCGGTCGGCCTCCGCGCTGCCGCGGCTCGCGCTGGCCGCAGCCTGCATGTCCGGCATGGTGTGCCTGACCCTCATCAAGGCGGGCGACCGGCAGGCGTGGCGGCGGTGGGGGCGCACCGCCCGGCACGCGGCGACCGAGGCGGCAGACGGCCCGGCGCTTGCGTGGACGACGGCGCAGGAAGCCTACGGCTACTACTACGCCGGGGACATGCCCGGCGCGGTCGCGTGCGCCAGGTCCGCGCTCGGCGCCACCCGGGCACCGAGCGTCGGCCGGGCGCTCGCCGCGGCCCTGGAGATGCGGGCGCACGCGGCCATGGGCGACAGCCGGGCCGCCATGCAGGCGCTGAGTACCGCCGAGCAGACACACGAGCGGCTGTCCGGCGCGGCCCTGGCGGCGTCCGCGTTCGGCTACGCGGAAAGCCAGCTCAGGTTTCACGCCGGAGACGCCCTTACGCAGCTCGGCGACACCGCCGAGGCCCGCACCGAGCTTGACCGCGCCCTTGAGCTGTGCAGCCCCGATGACTACACCGACTGGGCACTGATCCGGCTCGACCAGGCCGCGTGCGTAGTCCGCGACGGTGACGCGGATGCAGGCATCGGTTACGCGGCTAGTACGCTGCTCTCGCTCGACGGAGCGAAACGGCAGGGCATCATCACAACGCGCGCCCGAGACCTCCTGGCCGGGCTCACACCCGCCCAGCAAGCATCACGGGCCGCCCGCGAGTTCGGCGGCCTGCTCGGTGACACCACCGGCACGAAGGAGACCCCCGCGTGATCAGGCTCGCTGACGCTGAACCGGGAGACGAGACAGCGATCGCCGCGCTGTGCGCGGAACTAGACGAGTTCTACGGTGACGCCCCGCAGGGAACACCACCCGCCCGGGCCGCGCAAGTCCGCGCCGCGCTGTTCGCTGACCCGCCGCTGGCATGTGCGCTGCTCGCCTGGGACGGCCCGGCGCTGGCCGGATTCGCTTCGTACTCGTTCTTGTGGCCCGCGGCAGGACTCACCACGAGCCTCTACCTCAAAGAGCTGTACGTTGCCGCCGCCCACCGGCGCGGCGGCACCGGGAAACTACTGATGGACGGTCTCTACCGGATCGCTGCCGACCGACAATGCTCGCGAGTCGAATGGACCACCGACACCAGCAACCCCGGTGCGCAGGCATTCTATGAATCCCTCAGCGTCAAGCCACTGCCAACCAAGATCTTTTACCGCGCAAGCAACCTGTCATAGCGCCACCGTCTCGCCTCGGCCAGGAGTTCTCATCGATTGTCGTGCCCTGCGCCGCAGGCAGGCGAGCAGCCGGTGCTGCGGCCCGGGTGCCGCGCGCTTTTCCTGCCAGGGATCGCTGGCGGCTACAGGCGTTCAAGAGCCACCCTGACTCTGGCCAGGATCACCAGGTCCACGAGCCTCGACGCACGCATCCCGGTGGTTAGGGGCGGCGCCTGGCGGGGCCTGGCCGGCAGCGCCGGGGCGGGCCGCGTCACGACTGCAGTGCCGGCATCCGGGAGACGGCCCAGGTGCTGCCCCTCGTGCGGTTCCCCGCCGGATCGCTTAGGTCCCGCGATCACTGACCAGGTGACTTTTGCGGGCCTGGCGCCTTCGAGGGGGTACCAGCCGCCGCGCTCGCTGAGGTACTCGACGATCAGCAAGCCGCGGCCGCCTTCGTCGTCTGCGTCCGATTGCCAGGCTGCGGGGGCGCCGGGGTGGTCGTCGCGGACCATTACGGCCAACTCGCCCTGATCGAGGGTGAGGACCAGCCTGATGACGGCCCGGTCCCCGCCGGCGCAGGCGCTCACTGCATTGGTGACCAGTTCGCTGGCGACGAGCTCGGCGTCGTCGGCCAGCTCGAGTACTCCCCATTCCCAGAGGATTTCGCGGGTCCAGGCGCGGGCGCAGCCCGGCGCGGTGACCACCGCCCCTAGGTCAAGGAAGGCGCAGGGCAGCCGGCCCGCCGCCGGACCAGGCCGACTGAGGCCGGGCCGCGAGGCGCCGGTCCCCCGTGTGGTTCTCACGGGCATCGGTCCTCCGGGTAGTCCACTGGAGGCGGTGCCCCGGCCCGCCCGGCCCGTGGCCGCCGCTGGGTCCCGGCGAGGTTCAGCCCGGCCAGGACGAGTGCGGCCTCGATCTCGGAGACGCGGCGGGGTCCGATGCCTCGGATCTTGCGAAGCTGGCCACGGGCATGCAGGCCCAGGACGTCGCCGACGGTGCGGGGCTCGGCGAACGGCGCGTCGTAGGCGCGGGCGAGCGGGTTGAAGCTCTGACGTCTCAAGACCGTGAGCAGACACTCGACCGGGCATTGCGGGGTGACCGGCCCGTGGTGGGGAACCCTCCCGCGGGACACTGCCAGGAGCAGCTCAGCCATGGGCCGTCCTCCCCGCCTCGCGGGCGCGTTCGTTGAACCGCTCCGCGGCCTGGGTCACCGTCCGCCCCCAGGCCAGCCGATACGCCTCACGCGGGCGCGCCTGGTACCGGCGCGACAGCTCAGCGGCGAGCTCGTCATGTCCGAATCCCGGGCCCCGCATCCGGTCCAGCAGCCCGTCCAGCTCAGCTGTGGGCCCCCTGCGGCCGGGCCTGGCCGTCTGCTCCGGGTCAGACATCTCGGTCTTCCTCGGGGACGGTCGTGCCGCCTTCCTCGGGGATCTTCTCGCCCTCGCCTTCCGCGAGCCCGGATTGCTGCGGAACCTGCGGGCCGGTCACAGGTTCCGGCGGCGTGGCGCTGCGGAGGGCAGCGACACGAGCCACGTCCCGTGCAGCCTCATGAAGCTGCGCCGCTGCGCGTGCTACCTGCGTGCTTGCCATGAGCAACAGGCAACCTCATCCCCTGGGCGGGCGGGAGGGCACGGAAGAGGGACGGATGTGCGCGCAGGGTGTGTGAATCAGCCTGGACGGCGCATACGGCGCGTGGCAGTGTCAGACTGATCGTGTCCGCACTGGCAGGAAGGGCAGGCACGTGCCGCGAGTGCTGAAGGAGGAGAACCTGCGGCTCCGGTCCCTGCTGGACGAGGCAGCAATGTCCAACAAGGGCCTGGCGCGCAGGGTCGTTGACCTCGCCGCGACCCGGGGACTGACCGGCGTGCGGTGCGACCACACGTCAGTCCTGCGCTGGCTGGCGGGCGAACAGCCGCGCCCGCCGGTCCCCGAACTGGCCGCCGAAGCCCTGAGCAATGCCCTCGGCCGGAAGGTCTCCGAAACTGAGCTGGGCATGACGCCCAGCAACCTGCCCGGCGACCTCGGCCTGCAGCTCCCTACCGGCTGGACGGAAACCATAGCCACCTCAACCGCCCTCTGGAGAGCCGACGTGCAGCGAAGGCGCTTCCTGGTCAACGCGGTCTTCACCTCGGCCGCGCTGCCCGCCTCCGCGCTGCGCTGGCTCACCAGCCCGCCCGCCGCCGCGCCCGCCTCCTTCGGCACGCGCAAGGTAGGGCGCGACGACATCGACGCGATTCGCGAGCTGACGCGCTCGTACCGGGAGATGGACAACCGGCTCGGCGGCGGCAAGCTCCGCAGCTCGATCGTGTCCTACCTTGACGATCACGTCTCGCGCCTCCTCACGACGGGCAGCTACCGGGAAGAGACCGGCCGGCAGCTCGCCGCCGCCTGCGGTGAGCTGTCCCAGCTGGCCGGGTGGGTTGCCTACGACAGCGACGAGCACGGCCTGGCCCAGCGCTACCTCACCCAGGCCCTGGCCTACGGGCGCCATGCCGACGACCATGCCCTGGCGGCCGAGATCCTCGCCGCTCAGGCGCACCAGGCCCTCTACCTGGCCCGGCCGGACGAGGCGATCGACCTCGCCAGAGCCGCCCAGGCCGCAGCGGTCCGCCACGGATCGGCGACCCTGCTCACCGAATGCCTGGTCATGGAAGCCCACGGCCACGCCGCCCGCAACGACGCCCGCGCCTGCGGTGCCACCCTCGCCAGGGCGGAGCAGACCTTCGACCGCGCCGCCCGTGAGGACGACCCCGCGTGGCTCGCCTACTTCGACGAGGCATACCTGGCGGCCCGGATGGCGCAGTGCTTCCGCGACCTGGGCGAGGCGGGCCACGCAGCCCGGTACGCGTGCCGCTCGCTGGACATGGACGGCCGCTACGTACGGGGCCGGGCCTTCAACCTCTCGCTGCTCGCCACCGCCTACGCCGCCCAAGACGAGCCAGTGCAGGCATCCGTTGTCGGGCGGCAGGCACTGGACCTGACCGTCCGCCTCACCTCAGCCCGCAGCGTCCGCTACGTCCGCGACCTGGTGCGGACCCTCCGCCCCCGAGCCGACGTCCAGGCGGTGCGGGACTTCACGGCGGAGGTACGCGAGCGGCTGCCCGCCGCAGCTGGGCATGCTGCACCCCGATGATGCTGATCGCGCCCAGGATCTCGCCCCGGGCGATCATCGCGGGCGTCTCGTCAACCGGCACCCAGGCGACCTCGGCCGTCTCGTCTACCTCGGGCTCACCGACATGCTCGGCACCATGCGCCAGGTACAGGTCCTGCGGGTAGTCAGCGTTGCCGATGACCGGCTGGCTGGACATGACGAACTCGATGCCGCGCGGCCGCCAGCCGGTCTCCTCCTCGACCTCGCGGGCAGCTGCGGCGGCAGGGTTCTCACCGTCGTCCACGTAGCCGCCCGGCAGCTCCCAGACCCAGCGGTCCACGATGAACCGGTGCCTGCGCATCAGCAGCACCCGCTCGCCCGCGTCGTCCAGCACCACCGTCATCGCGCAGCGGCGCATCCGGAAAACGTACTGCGTGAACCGCACGTGATTCGGAAGCTCGACATCGGCCAGGCTCACACGGACATGCGGGGTGTCGTCCACCAGCCGCTCGCCGTGGATCACCCACTTGTGCGGGTCAGTCACGTACGCGACACTACCGGCCGCATAGCCTGGGCAACACCGCCGAGCCAGGCGGCCCAGCGGCAGTCGCCGCGGGGTCGCGGAAGTGCCGCGAGTCGTAGGCGAGGCTGCCGCCCCAACGCGGATGCTGGCCGTTGAGACCCTGCTCGCCAACCCAGAAGTACTTGTTACCACCCTCGCTATTTGAACATCCAGCGGCTGTAGTATCTGTGGACGATTCGGCACAGCTCAGCGAGGAGCCAGGCAACCTCATCACATAGTGTGATTGCCGACGTGGCTTAAGGGCGCGCGCGTAGCCGCCGTTATCTTAAGTCCGCCCTGAGGTGTCTCCCATGTAGCTTGACGCACTCATGGACCTGCGTCGTGGACACGTTCTCTTAAGTGGTGTCTCCGACGTAGCTGATGTGAGGCGCCCTGCGCTGACCAGCGGCTTTCCTCTTCTCGGCGCGCTTTTGGGTTCTTGTTCCCGCCCAGAACCTCACGTGGTGGACATGTCTCCCACGCAAAAACCCCTCCTGACCAGGGCTTCTTCCAAAAGGACTTAAGATAACCGCCGTTAGGTGCGCTCAGGAATGGGAACGCCGGTGAGCAGGTCGCCACCCATAATTGGTGCATCTGGCGCGTGACTGTCCGAGAATTGCCTCATCCGGGAACTCGGCGCCGGCAATGGGCTGTACGTGGTCAAACTAGCGCTCGGGCTACTGCTCAAGCTGCTGTCTGTGCAGTTCAGGGGCATGTCGCTGCATCACTGATCAGCGGAATCATGATCTGCCGCCCAGGCTTGGATGCCCGATACGTGCCCAAGTCAGAGCTCGTACACCACGCAGTCACCGGCAGCCGGATTGGTGGTGGGGCGGCTCTGGGGACCCGCTGCCAGGCCAGACCCGGGTTATCGCCGCGGCAAGGCTGCGGATGATCCTGTTGGCGTCGCTTGAGGCCTGGGTGCCAGGCGCCCGTCCTGGCGCCGCTGCTGGTGGCTGGCTGCGGCCAGCATTCGCGGGGCGAGCGCCTTCCGTGCGGTCGCCTATCGGCAGGTCGATGGCGCGGGCGAGAGCGGGATGGTGTCCTTGCCGCCCCTGCGCGTCACGGTCCGGGTGCGGTGCCCGCGTGCCGGCCCGGGGGCCCGGCAGTGGTTGGGTAGGCGTGCGGGGAAGCGCGAGGCGTGCGGCGCGGGCCAGGCGTGCGGGCATGGCATGCCTGAACCGGTCGCGGCGGGCCCGGCGGATGGCGATCGGCGACCTCCGCATGCTGGACTCGGCGCCGCCCTTATCCGGTCACCGGGCGTGGCCTCACCTCGGTAACAAGCTGGCACTGTCGCCGCGGCCGGCCTGGGACCTCAAGCGATCGTCAGCCAAGTACACGACTGTGTGCATATCACCGGTCGGCGACCCTGTGATGTCAGGATGGGCACCCACGGGCTGCGTCACACGGGGCGGGAAGCGCGGCCAGGGTCTGGATGACCCGCGCGATGGCCCGGTCGAGGATCGCGAGGACCTCGCCGCTTGTTCGCCCCTTCGCATCGTTCCAGCGGGTGAGCGCCTGGGTTCTGGCCAGCCGGACCTGAGGTGAGGACACGGTGAGCATGCCGGTCGCGGTAGCCGACTGCCCGCGGGATTCCCAGAGCGCGTCGTACACCGCGTCGATGGCCCGGCCGACCTCAGCGTCTCCGCCTTGCGCCGCCCCCGCCCGGATCAGGGCGCCGACCAGGCAGACGGCGTCCGCATCGTGCGGGGCGGAGACGCCGGCCGCCAGGCCGGTCACCAGGATCTGCTGGCTGCCATCCGCCGGAGTTGTCCACCAGCCGTCCTGCGCCCATCCGGCTGACAGGTCCGCGTGCGCCGCCTCGAGCAGGGCAAGCAGCCGTTCAAGGACGGAATGCTGGATCTCGAGCAGTGACTGCCGCCGCGCGCCAAGGGCGTGCAGGCGCCGCCGCCAGGGACGCTCCCGGCGCGCGGGCATAATGCCGCCCTCAGGCGTGGTTACCGCCGGGACGCTCACGTCTCGCCCGGCGGAACGGAAGGTAGCGAGTCTGGTCATAGCCCAGGATCGCTCTGCCGGGGCTCCGAAAGCCAGGGGTCTGAGGGGATTGACCTGGGCATTTCCTGGGGAGTGTTAGGTGTACCTTCCGCCGGTTTACCGGCGCGCGGCTGTGTGCTGAGTCTCCCAGAGAGGAGGCGATGTCCAGATGCCGAGGAGGCTTTCGGCATCACTAGTGGCGACTCTGCTGTTCGCGTGGCTGCTGGCCGCGTGCACGGGCACATCGGGGAGTACTCCGACGAATCCGGTGGCGGGGTCGCGGATTACCGTGGTGATGGTGACCCATGGGCAGTCGTTTGACCCATTCTGGTCGCTGGTGCAGAAAGGCGCGCAGCAGGCGGCGTCGGACTTCAACGTCGCGCTCACATATCAGTCGCCCAGCACCACCAATCCGCAGGCGCAGGCCGCGATGATCACGCAGGCGGCGGCGAAGAAGCCGGATGCCATGGTGGTGAGCATCCCCGCTCCCGCGGTCCTCGCGGGCCCGATCCGGCAGGTCTCGTCCTCTGGCATACCAGTCGTGGTGGTCAACGTCGGGGACAGGTCGTATCAGAGCGTCGGCGCGCTGACGTTTGTCGGCCAAGCCGACTACCTGGCCGGGGTGCAGGCCGCCAAGGCGATGGCGGCGGCCGGGGTTCGCCATGCGCTCTGCGTCATCCACGAGGCGGGGAACACCGCGCTCACCGACCGGTGCGCCGGGTTCACCAGGCAGCTCGCCGCTAGTGGTGGCTCCGTGCAGACCTTGTCCGTCAACGGCGCCCAGCTCCATCAGGCGGACGTCGCGATCCAGCAGGCGCTGAAGCGGAACCCGGACATCAACGGGGTCCTCACGGTTGGCATCCTCGGGTTCGAGGCAGCAGGCGGTGCCCTGCATTCGCTGAACAAGCTTGGCACGATGAAATTCGGCACCTTCGACGTGTCCAGGACCAACCTGACCGCGGTGCAGAACGGCCAGCTGCTGTTCGTGATCGATCAGCAGCCTTTCCTCGAGGGCTACGCCGCGGTGCAGGCCGCCGCGTTCGATGTCCGTTATGGCCAGCACCCGTTTCAGCCGATCTACACCGGGCCCAGCTTCGTCACCAAAGCCAACGTGGCCCAGATCCAGAAACTGTACAAGAACACCGGTATCGCGCTATTCCAGGGCGGCTACCCGCAATGAGTACCCCGCGGACGCTGACATGGCGGTGATTATCCGGACCTAAGCATGGTGCACCCGGGCACCGGGGAGGTGGCGATGGCATTCGCGGCGGGGGTTCCTAACGTCGAGGCGGCAGGGGGCCTCAAGCTGTCGCTCACCCCCCTCGACCTGGCACTTATCATCATTTACTTCACGTTCGTGCTCGGGATCGGCATCGCACTGCGCCGACTGATAACAACCTCGACCGATTTCTTTCTCTCCGGCCGCTCACTGCCCGCGTGGATCACCGGAATCGCCTTCATCTCAGCCAACCTCGGTGCCATCGAGATCCTCGGGATGTCAGCTAGCGGCGCGCAGTACGGCATCAGCATCGTGCACTACTACTGGATCGGCGCCGTGCCGGCGATGGTATTCCTCGGCGTCGTCATGATGCCGTTCTACTACGGCTCGCGGGTCCGGAGCGTCCCTGAGTACCTGCTGCGCCGATACGACCGCAAGACCCACCTGGTCAACGCCCTCATCTTCGTCTTGTCGTCGGTCCTCATCGCGGGAGTGAACCTGTATGCCCTGTCCGCGGTGCTTGAGGCCCTGCTCGGCATCCCGCTGGCCGTGGCGATTGTCGTGTCGGCGCTGTTCGTGCTGTCCTACATCATGCTGGGGGGCCTGTCGAGCGCCATCTACAACGAGGTCATGCAGTTCTTCGTCATCTGCGCCGGCCTGATCCCGGTGGTCATCGTCGCGCTGAAGGAAGCGGGCGGCATCGGCGGCCTGTTCGCCAAGCTCAGCACCCAGGGCCACGACTTCACCTCCGCCTGGTCGGGCATCCAGTTCGGCGGTCACAACCCGATCGGCGACTGGGTATCACTGGTTTTCGGGCTGTCCTTCTGCCTGTCGTTCGGCTACTGGACCACCAACTTCGCCGAGGTCCAGCGGGCGATGTCGGCCAAGGACGACAACACCGCCCGGCTCACGCCGATCATCGGCGCGTTCCCGAAGGCCATCATCCCCCTGGGCATCGTCATCCCGGGGATGGCCGCGGTCCTGCTGATACCTGGCCTGGGCCAGGGCGGCGGCCTGGCGTTCAACTACGCGATCCCGGCGCTGATGAACAAGTACCTGCCGACCGGCGTGCTGGGGGTGGCGATCACCGGCCTGCTCGCCGCGTTCATGGCCGGCATGGCGGCGAACGTCTCCTCCTTCAACGCGGTGTGGACCTACGACATCTGGCAGGACTACATACGGCCCGGCCGGCCGGACAGCTACTACCTGCGGGTTGGCCGCATCACGACAGTAGTGGGCGTTTTCATCGGCATCCTCACCGCGTTCATCGCGGCCGGATACACCAATATCGCGAACTACCTGCAGACCCTTTTCTCGTTCTTCAACGTGCCCATCTTCCTGGCGTTCATCGTCGGCATGGTATGGCGCAAGGCGGGCCGCGGTTCCGGGTTCTGGGGCATGATCGTCGGTACCCTCACGGCCTTCGGCACGTGGCTCCTCTATAAGCAGGGCGTCGTGTCGTTCCGCAGCGACCTCGCCGAAACCCAGTGGGGCGCCATCTTCGGGTTCAGCGCGGGCCTGATCGCGATGGTGATCGCCAGCAGGTTCAGCCCGCCCAAACCGGTCTCAGAGCTGAACGGGCTGGTCCTCGGCCTGCAGAGAAGAGACGTGCAGACAAGCGCCCGCGTCGCCTGGTACAAGTCGCCCGAGCTGATCGGGGCCGCCGCCCTTGTCCTGTGCGGGCTCCTCTACCTGTACATCGCCGTCGTATGAGCCGTCGGCATGCCCTGACCAGGAAGGATGTCACATGGCCGCCAAGGTGGAACTCACGCCGGAAGAGGCCCGCAACTGGCGGCTCGCCAAGCTGTTCGACCTCCGCACGTTTATCGGGGCGCTGTTCCTGATCTTCGGGATCCTGGTCACCATCCCCGGCATAACCGCCAGCCAGGCCACGATCAACAAGGCGGCCGACATCAACCTCGGGCTGTGGGTAGGCGTGACCATGCTGGTGATCGGCGTTTTCTTCCTTTCGTGGGTGCTGCTCAAGCCGCCCGCTCCCGTCACAACGGCTGAGGCCGAGGCCACCCGCAAGGCCCGCGAGGAATTCGGGACGCAGGGCCCGGGCCATCACTAGCGGATGATGTTCCAGGCCAGCGCCGCGCACCGCCCGGGGGGCGTAGGCCCGCAGGGCGGTTAGATGGGTGCACCCCAGGCCACCCGGGGCGTGTCCGCGCCTCGTTTTATCGCAGTGAACGCATAACCTCGGGCTTTCGCCTGGCATAGGCGCGGCCTGTCCGTTTGCATGAAAAAAGTGCCTTTGACCTGGGAGAATAGGGCTTGTCTAGGGTCCTATCGGCCGCACATCGAAGGCACTTTTCACGTGAAGAATAGCGCACGCACTGCCCGTGTCACGGTGTCCTGCGACGGCAAGGGCATGGTCTCCCAGGCCGGGGCGGTCCTGCTGTGGGAGACGCTGCGGGCGACCGGCCTGGGCCGGGGCCTGTCGCAGGGCCTTTCCCGGTGGCGGGCGCCGCGGGCGGTGCACGACCCGGGCAAGATCGTCGCGGACCTGGCCGCGGCGGTCGCGCTGGGCGGGGACTGCCTGGCCGACATCGCGGTGCTGCGCGAGCAGCCGGAGCTCGCCGGGCCGGTCGCCTCCGACCCGGTGGTGTCCCGGCTGGTCGCGGCGCTGGCGGCGGACGGGCCGCGGGCGCTGAAGGCGATCCGCGCCGCCCGCGCCGCGGCCCGCGAGCGGGCCTGGGCGCTGGCCGGGCGGGACGCTCCCGGCGCGGACGGCGGCCTGGTCACGGTCGACCTGGACGCGACGATCGTGATCGCCCATTCGGACAAAGACCAGGCCAGTCCCACGTGGAAGCGGACATTCGGCTTCCATCCGATGACCGCCTGGGCCGATCACGGCGCCGGCGGGAACGGGGAGCCCCTCGCGATCATGCTGCGGCCCGGGAACGCCGGCAGCAACACCGCCGCCGACCACATCGAGGCCGTCCGCCTGTCCCTGGCGCAGCTGCCCCGTCACCTGCGCCGCAGGGTGCTGGTCCGCGCCGACTCCGCCGGCGGGACGCACGACTTCCTGGCCTGGCTGACCGCCCCGTCACGGCGGCTGCGCTACTCCGTCGGCATGACGATCACCGAGGACATGCAGGCCGCGATCGGGCAGGTCCCCGCCGGCGCGTGGACCCCGGCCTATGACGGCGACGGGCAGGCCCGGGACGGCGCGTGGGTCGCGGACATCACAGGTCTGCTCGACCTGTCGTCCTGGCCTGCGGGAATGCGGGTCATCGTGCGCAAGGAGCGCCCGCACCCCGGAGCGCAGCTGCGGTTCACCGACATCGACGGCCACCGCTTCACCGCCCTGGCCACCGACGCTAAGAAAGGCCAGCTCGCCGACCTTGAACTACGGCACCGCCGGCGCGCCCGCTGCGAGGACCGGATCCGCAACGCCAAGGACACCGGGCTGCGGAACCTCCCGCTCAAGGGCTACGCCGCCAACCAGGTCTGGTGCGAGATCGTCGCCCTGGCCTGCGAACTGCTGGCCTGGACGCAGATGATCGCCCTGGCCGGCGAGGCCCGCCGCTGGGAACCGAAACGCCTGCGCCTGCGGCTGTTCAGCATCGCCGGGCGGCTCGTGCGCGGCGGCCGCCGCCTCCGGCTCCGCCTCGCCCACCGATGGCCCTGGGCTGACGAGGTCACCGCCGCGATCGCACGCCTGCAAGCCCTCCCCGCCGGCTAACCAGCCGGAACACCCCGACGACCAGGAAGGAGAAACCCCAGGGCACGTGGAACCCCGCCCACCCGGCGCGACAGCCGGACAGCCCGCCATGGCCGGCACCAGAAATCAACCACCAGCCGAACACCTCAGGCCAGCAGATCACGGACGCGTAGGGTCGGGGACTGGCGCGGTGGCTTGCTGGCTTTAGGACTTGGGGCCTTCGTGGCCGCCGGTTTCCCGGTCGGTTGTGCCACCCCAGTGTCCTTGGCCAGGTCTGCTTCGTTTCCAGT
>NZ_RPFW01000058.1 GCF_007827045.1 Trebonia kvetii | reverse complement strand
GCAGACCATCACGATGATGCCAACGACGCACAACGCTCAATAAATCCATGCTGATCACTTCTCCATAGGGCTCCGGTCAATTGAAACCGGAGCAGTGTCAGGCATGGGTCAATTCTAAGTGGAAATTTATACCCTTCCCGGGTCAGTTCTCGGTGAAAATCAACAGCCTGTCGCTTATTTCTCCATTCTTCGCGGCAGGTGGGTGGTCATGGCACAAGCTGCCCGCAGTTATGGTTGCCGCAATTTTGGAACGTGCAGCTTTCGAGTTTTTGAGTTATATTCCTGCAAAGGAAACCTCAAAGGAGGACAAGCAATGACAAACGCCTTCCTAACCAACACAGTCATGGTGCTCGGTGTGTTTGCTGTTACCTTTGCCGCGAGCGGGTGGATTGCAAGGTGGCTGTTGCCAGC
>NZ_RPFW01000057.1 GCF_007827045.1 Trebonia kvetii | reverse complement strand
CGTCCACGGCGGGCGCGGGGGGCCGCGCGCGCACAAAAGCGGCAGCGGGGCCCCCCGCCCCGCGGGGCCGGTGGGCGCCCGCCCCCCCGGCCCCCCCGGCGGGCCCCCCCCCGTCGCCCCCCGCGGACCCCCCCCCGGGGGCGGCCCGCCCCCCCCCCCCCCCCCGGGGGGGGGGCGGGGGGGGGGGGGGGGGGGGGGGCGCCGGGGGGGGGGGGGGGGGGGGGGGGGGGGGCCCCCCGGGGGGAACCCCGGGCCACTGAGGGCCGCCGACCCGCAGGAGCGGGGGGGACTCCGCGGTGTGCTGTGGTAGGGGCGTTCCTCCGCCGGGGGGGCGAAGTCGCGGTAGACGAGCAGGGCGAGCCGCGGGTGCGCCGTCGCCGGTGCGAGGCCGAGCTCCCCCGCCACATCCGAGA
>NZ_RPFW01000056.1 GCF_007827045.1 Trebonia kvetii | reverse complement strand
TGATTTAAAGCAAAGTTATCCTGTAAATCTTCGGTAAGCCGCAGGTATGAGCCATGCTCATCCGGGGTATCTGTACGCTCAATAACCCCGCCGGTCAGCAGCTCCTTATAAATACCAACGGCTTTACGCAAAAGCTCCCGACGACGCTGCATCGGCTCATGATGCTCCTGAAGAATGCGGTAGGCTGCGACCACCGGATTCTGCGGGCGCTGCATCAGGTTCAAAAGCATTGAGTGGGTGATATCGAACGAAGAGGTCAGCGGCTCAGGCTCTGCTGCGACCAGCTGATCGAAGGTCTTCTCCGACCACCCCACAAAACCTTCCGGTGCCTTCTTGCGTTTAGACGAGAGTGACTGATTAATCTTCTTCGTATCGTCACCGAACTTCGCCTGCGCTTTAGCCAACAGACGCGCA
>NZ_RPFW01000055.1 GCF_007827045.1 Trebonia kvetii | reverse complement strand
CGGCCTGCCGCCGTTCCTGGGCTTCTGGGCCAAGCTGGCGGTGCTCAAGGCCGCGCTGCAGGGCGACATGCTGTGGCTGGCCATCGTCGGCATCGTGTTCGCGGTGATCGGCGCGTTCTACTACCTGCGCGTGATCAAGGCGATGTACTTCGACGAGCCCGAAGGCAAGCTGCCGGCGCCGAGCGAAGACCGTCCGCTGCGCGTGGTGTTCGGCGTCAACGCGCTGGCGCTGCTGGCGCTGGGCATCGCCTGGAACCCGATCATGGAGTGGTGCCAGCGCGCGTTCGCTGCCTGAGGCGCGAGGTCCGCTGCAAGCGAAGGGCCGCCGTTGTGCGGCCCTTTTCTTTTGTGCGGGTTCTTTTGTGCGGGCCTGCAGGGCGTGAGCCGTTGTGGGAGGGCCTTCAGGCCCGACGC
>NZ_RPFW01000054.1 GCF_007827045.1 Trebonia kvetii | reverse complement strand
ACTTGTTACTCAAAGCTTATGCCTTTATTGGAATTTTTGGTAAATATGGTTCAGTTAATAACTTTTTACAGTTTTTGGGAATTGGACGGACACAGATTCTATTTACTGACCTAAGTTTTATTTTGGTCGCATCATATATTTCCATTCCCTTTATGGTTTTACCAATTTTTAATGCTTTAAATGATTTAGATGATAATTTGGTAAATGCGAGTGCCGATTTAGGCGCCTCACGTTTCCAAACTTTTACTCAAGTGATTTGGCCACTTTCATTAAACGGTGTTAGAGCTGGAGTGCAGGCTGTCTTTATTCCTAGTTTGTCACTCTTCATGTTGACGCGTTTAATCGGTGGGAATAAAGTCATCACACTCGGTACGGCCGTTGCAGAACACTTCCTAACGACACAAAACTGGGGAAT
>NZ_RPFW01000053.1 GCF_007827045.1 Trebonia kvetii | reverse complement strand
TTGTAAAAATTCTGTTGAAATATCATAAGCTTTGTATTTCTTGTAATCAGCTTCTGAAATATAGCCCCCACGATAAAGATAAAACAAGACTTCTTTTTGACGTTCAAGACCGTAACTCATGTTTTCTTTTGACTTTAGAGAACCATCAGCCGCATAAGGAGAATACACGATAGGACTTTGTGGCAACCCAGCAATAAAAGCAGCCTCAGGTATTGTTAAATCCTTAGCAGATTTTCCAAATATACCAAGAGAAGCTTCTTGAATCCCTGCAATATTTTGTCCTTTATTATTTCGCCCAAAAGGTGAGACATTTAAATAATCAGTCAAAATTTGGTCTTTACTCAAGTAGCTATTAAGTTTAAGAGCATAGACAATTTCACTAGCTTTACGTTGGAAGGTAACACTATCTCCTAAAA
>NZ_RPFW01000052.1 GCF_007827045.1 Trebonia kvetii | reverse complement strand
GAGATGAGATTACGGATAAAGAGGCAGTGCTTAAAGCGATTGATGAGGGAATTGTCCGCTTTTTTGGAACGGATTTTGGTTCTGAAAAATTTTATCATCATCCACAAGTTTTTTTAACTCCTCATTTAGGTGGTTCAACGGCGGAAGCGAGTTTAAATTGCACAAGAATGGCTCTGGATTCTGTTCAAACTTAGTTGAAAACTGGCGAAATTATTAATTCAGTCAATTTTCCACGTGTTTTGCAAGAGTTAAATACGCCTTATCGTGTGACCTTAATCAATAAAAATGTGCCTAATGTTGTGGCTCAAATTTCACTTGCGGTGGCAGCAGAAAATATTAATATTGCTAATATTGTTAATCGTGGTCAAGGAGATTATGCCTATACTTTACGTGACTTGGATGAAAAAGATGAAGGA
>NZ_RPFW01000051.1 GCF_007827045.1 Trebonia kvetii | reverse complement strand
TGCGCGAGCGCTACGCCGCGCTCGGCCGCGCGCCCGCCGACGTCGAACTGATGATGTTCGCCCAGGCCAACTCCGAGCACTGCCGGCACAAGATCTTCAACGCGTCCTGGACGCTCGACGGCCGCGACCAGCCGCAGTCGCTGTTCAAGATGATAGCATCTATGGACTAGATACAACAATCATCGATTTGACGCAAGAAAAACCAAAATTACTGCGTCAAGGGGCTGTTACTAAAGAAGAATTACTTAAAAAAGTTCCTGAACTTGGTCAAATTGAATAAAATAAGCTGAAAAAAGTAATCTAAAAATTTCCGAACATTCTTTGGCAATGATGAGATTTACAAGCCAACTTATTTCAAAAAAGAGCCTTTAGCCGATATAATAGTTTTAGAGTTGAAAGTTTGCTTGCGAAAGTAAA
>NZ_RPFW01000050.1 GCF_007827045.1 Trebonia kvetii | reverse complement strand
AATGTTGAATCGTGCGCTTCCACTTGTTCGCCGGTAGCTGAGGATTCAACGCGGCCATACCCGTAGCAAACTTAGAAATTTTGACGGGTCGGATGCCAGCGCGCCACAGATACTTATCAGCGACCGACGGTGCACTGCCGGATTTCGTTTCGATAATCACCGTACCGGGTGCAGTATATTCGGTACCGACCTGATACTTGGTTGGCCCTTCACCACCGTCTGCGGTGTACATGAGCGCACTTTCTGAAAGCGGAGTCCAAGTGAGCGAAGTATCAATCGTGAGGCGAGAATCCACCGGATTCTGCTCGGACTGGGGCAAATATACAGTCGTACGACGGTACCCGGTGCGGATAACCGGCTCCAGGTCATCTACAGACGCATCCGTCAGCTGCTCAAGTGCGGTAGCTACATATTCCT
>NZ_RPFW01000049.1 GCF_007827045.1 Trebonia kvetii | reverse complement strand
GCTTATGAAGCTCAAACAAGCGCTAGACATCCATATGAAATGGTTGTTGCGCGTGTTTATAAGATTTACCAAAAAGAATTACGAAAAGCAGAATCAATGGATTTTGACGATTTAATCATGCAGACGTTGCGCCTTTTTGATGAAAACCCGGATGTCCTTTCTTACTATCAAGGAAAATTTCAATATATTCATGTTGATGAGTATCAAGATACCAACCATGCACAATATCAGTTGGTTAAACTTTTAGCCAGTCGTTTTCAAAATATCTGTGTCGTTGGGGATGCTGACCAATCAATCTATGGTTGGCGCGGAGCAGATATGCAAAATATCTTAGACTTTGAAAAAGATTATCCAAAAGCTAAAGTTGTTTTGCTTGAAGAAAATTACCGCTCAACAAAAACAATTCTTGATGCGGCAAAC
>NZ_RPFW01000004.1:862791-1103890 GCF_007827045.1 Trebonia kvetii | reverse complement strand
TTGCCCGCCAGCTCCCCTGCGATCAGCGCCTCCGCGCGGGCCGCCTCATCCTCATCCAGCGGCTCGAAGACCTGCGCGACCAGCCGCGCCTTCGACCGGGTGAGGATCCCCCCGGCCAGCAGCCGCCCGATGCCGGGCAGCCGCATCCCCAGCGTCCACGCCAGGTTCGCGAGGTTCCCCGCCGACTGCGGCCCCATCGCCAAGGCTGCGGCGATCTCGTAGGTCAGCGAGTCGTCCCACCCGCCCGGCAGGTCGGTGCGGCGGCGCAGCACCGGGGCGCCGGCGTCATCGTCGCGCATCATCGCCCGCAGCGCGCCCAGCATGCCCGCCGCCGCCCACGCCTCGACCGCCGCCCACTGCCGCACGATCCCGATCAGCGCATCGGCGCCCGCGACCGCATAAAGACCGCCCGGCCCCGCATAGCGGCCGCCCGGCCCGCCAGCCGTGACGCCGCCCGGCCCAGCAGCAGACAAGCCGCCCGCCCCGGCGGCGGTCTCCAGCGCGACGGCGAGCGCGGCGCACGGGGCGGCCCTCTCCCAGGCCCCGCCGTGCTCGAACGCGGCGAGCAGGGCGGGCAGGTCCGCGGGCTGGCCGGGCGTGCCGCCCTGCCAGTCGCCGGCTGCCTGCCAGTCCATGAACGCCCCCGTTCGAAGGAAAGATCATCTTTCAGTTACTAATCGAATACTACTGCGAGGGTCTGACATTCCGGCGCGACGCACCAAGCGACTGGAGTGGTGGATACACCGAGATTCCAGCGAGGCGAGGCAGGCGCTGCGGGGACTGCACGAACGGGATGCCAGGGATCGGGTCAGCGCGTTCACCGTCCGACGCCGCGATCTCAGCGCGGGATAGGCACCTCAATGAGCCCAGCTTGAGCCACGTTTGTCGCGTTCGCGGCTAGCCCAGCCCGCTGACCTGGTAGTTCTCGATAAGCGCGAGCTGAATTCGCGCACTAATCCTGCCGGTCAGGCACAGCCGCGTGACCGCGGGCGAGCTTGCCCGTCCGGCCCCCCGGCTCGGCGAACCATTCTGTCCCGCAGACGGCGCGGAATACCGGCAAGGGCGACCTGACCAGCAAGCGGAACAACTTGGCCGATCGCCCGTTGCCCGACACCGGCGTCTGGTGCGCCGCTAGCGCCGCCTGCTTCTGCGCCACATGCCGACGCACGTCGATCCGGTGCGTGATCAACGACTGCGGCATGCCGTACCCGAGCATCTCATCGAGACGATGGCGGGGCAGCAGGCGAAGGACGAGCAGCAGCCGGGCGACCCGGGCTACCAGCTCGCGCGGCACCGTCGCCTCCACGACCCGCACTCCCGCCAGCCCGGCTGCCTGTGCGCCAACCTGGTGTACCCGGACGTGGTCGCGATGACCATAGCCGCCTTGCGGGTCATAGCTCAGCAGCAGGTCCGCGTGCTCCTCCGTGAGGAGGGCGGCAAGCTTTCCTGCCGCTTCCCCGATGTCCGCCCGCGCGAACCGCGTCCTGCCCGGCGGGTCCTCGAAGAGGACCGGCCCGTACCCGCTGTCCGCGTAGCCGAGGTGCACGACCCTGCCCGCGCCGAGGATCGCGGCGCTCGCGCGCAACTCCGCCAGCCGCCGGCCCTGATCCGGGCCGGCCCACACGTCACCATCGCAGGCCACGACGACGATCACCCGATGACCATCCGCCGCCAGCCGGGCGATCGTCCCGCCAGTCAGCAGCACCTCGTCATCTGGATGAGCGTGAAACGCCACGACCGTCACCACCGGCGCGAGCCCACCTCCCGGCATACCCAAGTGCCGTGCCAGCCCCGGCACCCATGCTCGCTCACTCCGACTGAAGTGCGCACTGGGAATGTCCAACTCGGGTTACCCCAAGATTCCAGCGAGGCGAGCCAGACCCGCGAGGACTGCACGAACGGGATGCCAGGGATCGGGTCAGCGCGTGCACCGCCCGACGCCGCGATCTCAGTGCGAGACAGGCAGCTCGATGATCGGGTTCGGGTAGTGGAGCTGCCTGCGGCGCGTCTCGGGGAGCTGCCATGGCGTGTGGATGTGCGGGGCGGTGAGTGCGGCAAGCTCGGGGACGTACCTGCGCACGTATTCGCCGTCGCGATCGAACCGTGCCGCCTGGCGCAGGGGGCTGAGCACCCGGCCTGGACGCGTGCTGTTGCCCGTCCCCGCCACCCACTGCCAGTTGCCCGCGTTGTTGGCCACGTCGCCGTCGGCGAGCAGCTCGGCGAAGTGCCGGTAGCCGTGCCGCCAGTCGATCCCCAGGGTCCTGGTGAGGAACGAAGCGGTGATCATCCGCGCCCGGTTGTGCATGAATCCTTCTTGGGCGAGTTGCCGCATCCCGGCGTCGACGATGGGGATGCCGGTGTGTCCCGTCCGCCAGGCGTCGATTGCGTCCTGATCCGCGTTCCACTGGCGCGGACCTGGCCGGTAGTCGGCGCACCCCATGTCCGGGAACGCGGCCGTGACCTGGTGGAAGAAGTCACGCCAGGCCAGCTGCCTGCAATACTCCGCGCCACCTGGCCGGTCAAGCGCGGCGCTGGCGAGCTCGAGCGGTGACACGCAGCCGAATCGCAGGTAAGCGCTCAGCCGGGACGTCGCGTCCGCGGCCAGGGCGTCCCGTTTGTCGCCGTATCCCGTGAGCGGTCCGTCGAGCCAGCGGCGGACCAGGTCCAGGCCGGCTCGTTCGCCGCCGGGCACGAGCGCCGGGGAGCAACCAGACACCGCGGCGGGCAGGCCGCCCGGCTCGATGCCCTCCGGGAGGGAGATCGCCGACGGCGCCGGGTGTGGCTGCCGCCAGGCGGCGGCTCGCCATGCGCGCCAGTAGGGCGTGAAGACCTGGTAATGGTCCCCGCCGGCCGGCCGGAGATCTCCCGGGGTGACGACCGCGTGGCTGCCAGGGGTGACCTCAAGTGCGATGCGGTGCCTCGCGCTTTCCCGGTCGAGGCGCTCCCTGCGCCGGGCCGCGTAGCGGGTGACGTCGCCGGCGACGACGATGGCCTGCGCCCCCACCCGCGTCGCGATTCCGATCGCCTCGGCGACCGGGTCGCCGTGCCTGATGATCAGGTCTCCGCCGAGTTCCCGCAGCTCCTGCCTGAGCACCGCGACCGAGTCGGCAAGGAAGCGCGCGCGGTTGCGCGGCACGGCAAGCGCCGGATCGGTGACGAAAAGCGGAACCACCGCGCGGGCGTTGGCACACGCGCTCGCCAGCGCGGGGTTGTCGCGCACCCGCAGGTCGCGGGTGAACAGCACGATGGCGACGTCCATGGCTCCCCCTCATTCGCCGGAACGTCCATCATCGCGCCGCCGGCCGGACGCGGCCGGCTATCGGGTGCTCTCGCGTCCTGGTCATGCCCGGTGCTTGTCCCGCGGCGGTACGAGCGGGATGGCGGCGAGGGGCGTCACGGCGACCAGGGCGAACGACACCGGGAACCCGACGGCGGCGATGAGCGCGCCGATGCCGGGGCCGACGACGGAGGCGGCGATGAACTGGCCGGTGTTCTGGATGCCGAGTGCCTTGCCCGACCAGGCGGGCCCCGCGGACTCCGCGACCGAGGTGAACGACAGGCCGTTGTCGGCGACGCTCACCGTGGAGGCGATGACCAGCACGATCGCCGAGGCGACCACCCAGTGCAGCGCGCCAGCCGCGGCCAGGACGAGCATGACTGCCACGCCGGACACACAGACCCAGCGCAATACCCGCATCCGGCTGCCGACCCGGTCGCTGAGGTAGCCGACAAGAATGCGACCGAAGGCGCCGACGAACTGGGAGACCGCGATGACCGCGCCAGCGGCGGCGGCGCTCCAGCCAAGGCCGGTGATCAGCCAGATCATGCCGAAGGTGGACAGGGTGAACTGCGGCACCACGAGCAGCGCGGACAGCAGGTGGATGCGGGCGAGGAACATGCCGTCCCGGTACGGGTTGTCCGGCCGCCAGGCGTCGCCGTCGCCCTTGCGGGCCGCGACGGGGCGTGGCGGGTTCGCGATGCCGGCCGCGCAGCCGACGGCGAGCACCGCCAGCAGCCCGCCGGTGACCAGCAGCGGTGCGGCGATTCCGACGTGCGCGGCGAGTGGCGGGACGATCAGCGCGGCGGCCGCCACGCCCAGCGGTGTCGACATCTGCCTGATGCCCATTGCCAGACCGCGCCGGGAGCGCGGGAACCAGCCGACCACCACCCGGCCGGACGCGGAGCTCGTGCTCGCCGCCGCGGCACCGCCGAGCAGCAGCATGACGCCAAGCCAGGTGTACCCCGACACCGTCGCGGCGGCGAAGGCGAAGGCGGCGGCGAGCGCTAGGCCGCCGGCGATGACCCATCGCTCGCCGTACCGGTCGGCCATGGCACCCCAGGCGACAAGCGCGAGCACCGTGCCGAAGGTGGGGGCGGCGGCAAGCAGCCCGGCCTGGGCCAGCGGCAGGCCGCGCTGCAGGTGGAGCAGCGGAATCAGGTACGCGGGGGCGCTGACCAGCAGGGATCCGGCTGCCTGGGCAGCGACGCCAAGGCCGAGCATCCGCCACGCGGCGGCGGGAACTGCCGCACGAGTGTCGCTGGCGGCTGCTTGTGTGCTGATCATCGCCCTGCCTTTCATCGGGTACGGGCTTCATCCCGGACGAAGGGTTTTTGGAGTACCAACTTGGAGTACCAACTAGGAGTACCATATTGGTATACCAATCGAGATACCGATGCAGCCAGTCAATTTTTGGGGAGCGGCCGTGAGTCACCTCAACGAGGACAGTGCCTACGACCGCCTGCGGGCGGCGATCCTGTCGCTTGAGTTCGTGCCTGGTGAGCGGCTCAGCGAGCGGGGCCTCGAGTCGGTGCTCGGCGCCTCGCGCACGCCGATCCGGGCGGCGCTGATGCGGCTGGAAAACGAGGGACTCACCCAGCGGGCCGGCCGCGGCTGGCAGGTCTCACCGATTGACCTGGCCGAGGTGCGCGCGGTGATGGAGTACCGCGAGGCGCTCGAGGTCGCCGCGGTCACCCTCGCGGTCGAGCGCGCGACCGATGAGGAACTCGGGGCGCTGCGCGTGCTCGCCGAGGTCCACCGTGACCGGGACGACGAGGAGAGCGGGCTGCGCGACGGCGGCGACTTCCACGTCGCGCTCACCCGACTGTCGCGCAACCCGTTCCTCGCCGACGGCATGGCCGGCGCGCTCACCCGGCTGTCGCGCACCCGCTGGCTCGAGGTGCGCACTCCGCAGTCCCGCGCCCACGCAAGAGACGAGCATCTCGGCATCGTCGCCGCGGTCACCCGCCGCGACGCAGGCCAGGCTGCGGCGCTCGTGGCGGCGCACTGCCATGGCACCCGCGACCGGCTCCTCGGCTACCTCGCCGAGGAGCGCCGGCGGCTGCGCGGGCGAGGCCTCGCGATCATCGAGTCTTCGCCCCCGCCGCCGCGGCTGGCCGGTTAGGGCTGGCCCGGCCCGGCTAACCGCGCTGTGTCCCATTGACGGACCTGAGGCTCGCGGCCATCGTGGCGATGCCCTCGGCGAGATCGTCGACTCCGTTGACCGCGACGCTCGGCTGCTCCTCGCCGGACAGCTCGGCGAACTCCTGGGCGGCGGTGCTGCCAAGGCCGCGGGTCACGAACCTGATGTCCTCCGCCTTCATTTGGGCTTTGGCGAGCACCCGCTCCCTTGGGCCGAGGCCGCCGTCGCCGAAGATCGCCACCAGTCGGTCATGGCCCTTGAACTGGTCGAGGATCTGGTGGCATCGCTCGAGCGGGCGGAGCAGACTGGTGCCGCCGTTTGCGCTCGTCGCCGCGTCGAGCAGCCGCCGTGCGGTCTCGCCGTCCTGCGTCGGCTCGGCGAGCGCGGCCACGTCGGTGTTCCATAGCAGCACGCCGACGCGGTAGCGCGCCTCGACGGCCTCGTCGACGATCCTCATCGCGCCACGCGCCGCCTCACGCATGGGCCTGCCATCCATGGAGCGGCTGACGTCGATGCAGAGCATCACCGCGCCGCCGCCGAAGCGACCTGGAGCGCGCGCAGATGCCGGCCTGGCGGTATCTGCGTCAGCCCTGGCGAGTTGAACGGGCGCCGGATCCAGTCAGCCATTGATCGCTCCCGTCATCCGCGCACCACGCTGCAGCCGACCAGGGTGGTCAGACGCTCGGTCTCCGCACTGTCGATCACGCCCTCGATCAACGCCTCGAGCCGCAGCTCGCGACCGGATCGCGGCTCGTGCGCGATCACCGTCAGGCGTCCGTCGGCGGCGACCTTCATGGTGAGCCTGATGACCGATCCCGCGGGCAGCCTGCCGAGCCCGGTGAATTCGCCGTCGAGTACCCGGCGATTGTGCCCGACCTCGGCGGACGGCACCGGGCCCGCCTGTTCGTACAACTGAATGCGGACCGAGTCCTGGTTGGGCACGATGGTGCCGAATCCAGTCGCCACCCGCGCGGCGGGCAACGGCACGTTCGCGGCGACCAGATGCACCACCTGGCTCCGCTCCCCCCGCGGGTCACTGCTGTCCTCGATGAGGATGCCGATGGCACGCGGCGTGACCGGGGCGATCGCGCCGGGGCTGAGCACTCGATGGAGGGCCGGTCTCTGGCCGCGGTTCGTTAGCTTGCCGGCAGTTCGCCGAGGGTCACCGTCACGGTCAGCCGCTCCGTACCGCGGACGACCTCAAGGGCGATCTTGTCCCCCGGGTGCGCCGCGGCGAGCGCCGTGGCGAGGGCCTGGGTGTCCGGCGTGGACGTGCCGCCCGCCGTTCTGATGACGTCGCCAGCGCGCAGGCCGGCCTTGTCGGCGGGTCCGCCGCTTGTCACAGCCACGATGCCGGTTCCGCCGGGCGTGCCGTCCTGCCCGGTGACCGTGCCCACCTGGGCGCCGATCGCGGCCCGGTGCGAATTGGTGACGTGGCCCGAGCCGACGAGCTGCCTTGCGATGTCGCGGACCAGGTTGGACGGGATGGCGAAGCCGATGCCCTGCACCGAGGCGCCGCTTTGCGCGCCCGCCGCGGTCAGCGTCGGGATGCCGACCACGTCACCGGCGACCGTCACCAGGGCGCCGCCGCTGTTGCCCGGGTTGATCGGCGCGCTTGTCTGTATCGCGTCTGGCAGGGTGGCGCCCGGGCGGCCGTCGCCGCTCGCGGGTTCCGTGACTACCCGGCCGGTCGCCGAGATGATCCCGCTTGTCACGCTGCCTGACAGGCCGAGCGGGTTGCCGACGGCCAGCACCACGTCGCCCGCCTGCGCCTTGGCCGAGTCGCCGAACCGGGCCGGCTTTAGTCCCGACGGGTCATCGACCCTGATGACGGCCAGGTCGTCGGGCTGGTAGCTGCCCACCAGGCGCGCGCTGCGCGGCGCGGTGTCCCCGGCGACCTGGACCTGGAACGTCGTCGCGCCGCCCGCCACGTGGGCGTTGGTGACGATGTTGCCCGCCTTGTCGAGCACCACGCCGGAGCCGAGCCCCTCGGTGGTGCTGATCAGCACCACCGACGGCAGCACCCGGCGGACCACATCGGCGTAGCTGGCGCGCTCGCCGCCGACGGTCACCTGGGTGCCTGGCGCGGCGGCACCGGTCGCGGGGGCTGTGTTCGCGGTACCGGTGCTCGCGGGCAGGCCGGCCGCGGACGCGTTCGCCACCGGGTTCGGTGCGGGCGCCGGGGCCGCGGTGGCGGCGCCGACGGCGACGCCGCTCGCGCCGATCGCCGTCGCCGCCGCCACGGCGATGGTCGCGTTCCGGGCACGCTGGGTCATTCTCATGGCAACTGGGCTCCTTCTCGAGGCTGCGGAACCCATCTCAATCGCCGGCGGTGCAGGCGTTGTGCCGTCGCTGTGGCGGCGATGTGGAGACGCGACGAGCTAGGCGCCCGGCAGGGTGAGGGTCAGGCGCGTCCCCTCGCCCGGCCGGCTGTCTGCGGTCAGCGTGCCGCCGTGCGCCAGGGTCAGTTCGGCCGCGATCGCAAGGCCGATGCCGCTGCCCGACGTCTGGGCGGCCGCCTGACCGCGCCAGAAACGGTCGAAGATGCGCGGCAGCTCGTCGGCGGGAATGCCGACCCCGGTGTCCGCCACCTCGAGCACCGCGCCAGAGCCGGCCAGCCCAGCGCCGGCCAGCCCAGCGCCGGCCAGCCCGGCGCCGGCCAGCCCGGTGCGGATCGTCACGGTCCCGCCAGCCGGGGTGAACTTCAGCGCGTTGCCGAGCAGGTTGGTGACCACCTGGTGCATCCACCGCTCGTCGGCGAGAACCGGCGCCGGGTCGAGAAGGCGGTTCAGCGTGACGCCTGCCGCCTCGAACCGCCGGGCCAGGCTGTCGGCCGCGGCCGCCGCGATGCCGGCCAGGTCGCGCCGCTCGCGCACCAGGCGCAGCACCGCGGCGTCGGCGGCGGCCATCGTCTGCAGGTCGTCCACCATGCGGGCGAGCCGTACCACCTCGTCGCGCAGCGACCCGAGCTCATCGGGGCCCGGCTCGATCACGCCGTCGAGCAAGGCCTCGTGCCCCGCCTGCAGCACCGCGACCGGCGTGCGCAGCTCGTGGGCGACGCTTGCCACCAGGTCCCTGCGGATCTTGTCCTCGTGGTCGAGGGTGTCGGCCATCTGGTCGAACGCGGCGGCGAGCTCGCGCAGTTCGCCTGGTCCCCTGATCGCCCCGGCCCGCGCGGACCGGTCGCCGCCGGCCATCGCCCGGGTGACGGAGATCAGCCGGGCGACCGGGCGGGTGATCCGCCTGGCGACACCCAGGCCGGTCAGGAGCGCGAGCAGGGCGGCGAGTCCCGCGGTGCCGGCGATCGCCCGCAGCAGCGCGGTGCGCAGCACATCATCGGCGGCACCGAGCCCGGACGCGGTCAGGCCGACAAGCACCGAGCCCACCCGCTGCCCCCGTACCACCACCGGCGCGCTGTCCCTGGGGCCTGGCGCGGACGCGAAGCCGCTGGTGGCCGCCACGGCGTGGCCGGCCGCGTCGCGCACCTGAAGCTGCACGCCGCTTTGCTCGGCGAGTTCGACGATCGGGATGAGGTCGGTACTGACCCAGCCGTGGTTCAGCTGCCAGGAGCTGCCCGCCGCCACCGCGAACGCGCTCGCCAGCTCCGCGCGCTGGCGGCTCGCGAGCGATGACACGTCGACCGCGGAGAACACCGCGGTCAGCACGGCGACCAGCGCGATGGCGGCGAGGGCAATACCGAGGAACGCGAGCGCGAGGCGCATTCCCAGGGTGCTGCCGCGGTGCCCGCTCGCCCCGGCTCCAGTCGTCGAAAGCTCGGTCGTCGAGGGCTCGGTCCTCGAGGGCTCGGTCATCGCGGGCCCTCAGTTATCGCGGCCAAGGCCGAGCCGGTAGCCGCCGCCGAGCACGGTCACGATGATCGCCGGGTTTCCCGGGTCCTGCTCGATCTTGCGGCGCAGGTTCTTCACGTGCGAGTCGACCGTGCGCTCGTAGCCCTCGAACTCGTACCCGCGCACCTTGTTGATCAGCTCCAGGCGGGAGTAGACCCGGCCGGGGACCGTGGCGAGCGCGCCGAGTATCCCCCACTCGGTCGGCGTGAGCTGCGCCGCCGCGCCGCGCACGGTGACGGTCCGCCGCGGCTCGTCGATCACCAGCGTACCGTCGCCGTAACTGGTGACGCCGTGCGCGGCGGCGGACGGGCCGCCGCCGCGCCGCAGGATCGCCTGCACCCGCAGCACCAGCTCCCGCGGGCTGAACGGCTTGGTCACGTAGTCGTCCGCGCCGAGCTCGAGGCCGCGTATCCGGTCCTCCTCCGCCGCCCGCGCGGTCAGCATCACGATGGGCACCGCCGAGGCCGACCGCAGCTCCCTGGCCACGGCCTCGCCGGGCACGTCGGGCAGGCCGAGGTCGAGAACCACCAGGTCGGGCGCGGCGTCCGCCGCCATGGTGATCGCCTCCGCACCCGAGCCGGTGGACAGCACCGTGAACCCGGCCCGTTCCAGGTAGGACCTGATGAAGTCCCGCAGCTTCCGCTCGTCCTCGACCACGAGAACCGTGGCTGCCATCGCGCCTCCTGTCGCCGCCTGGTGACGTACCTCTCCACACGGTCACCACGGCACCTCCACCGGGCAGGCACGCTCGCCCTGAATCATGAGAGGCACAGTGCACTGGTACCGCCCGGCGATACCGCTAGCACCGCAGCATAAGGCAGGTGAGATGAACGGAAGCGACCTGATCGTGATCGGGCCATGGATCCTGTTCGCCGTGTGCCTGGTCGCGGTGTGCATCCGCCTGCTGCACGCGCGGCGCCCATTGCGGCGATCAGGACGGCGGCCGATGCGGCGGTCAGTTTCCGCGTCGCGCAGGCAAGACGACTAACCCGGTGTAGGAGAGCCATGCGACGAGAAGGCGACGGACGATCAAGCCCGCGCTGGCGCGCCATACTCGAGGCGCGCTGGCGGGCCCGGCTTGAGGAGGTCACGGAACTGTCCCTCGCGTACCACGCGGCGGCGGCGGACGTGCTGGCAGGCGTCGAGGACCCACGGGCCCGCCAGCTGCTGCACCGTGCCATCGAGGCACGCCAGCGACTCGCCGACACCGAGGACGCGCTCGGCAAGGTGGCCACCGCTGACTTCGGGCGGTGTGAGGAGTGCGGCGTGTTCATCGCTGATGTGCTGCTCGCCGCGGCGCCGGAGTCCCGGTACTGTGCGGGTTGCGTGGCCGAGGCCACCCTCGCGGCCGGCGAGGCCGCGGCGGCCACGACGGGCTGGGCGAAGACGGGCCCGTCCGGGGTGGGCACGGCCGCCGGGCGCCGATGAGCGCACTCGACAGCCTGCAGGCCGGCTCGGCGCTGTCGTACCTGATCGCCTTCGGCGTCCCGGCGCTCGACGCGATACTGCCCGCGCTGCCCGGCGAGACAGCGATCGTCGCACTCGGCGTCGCCACCGCGGGAAGCACCGACCCGCGCGTCGCGCTGCTTGTAGTCCTGGCCGCCGCGGGCGCGTTCGCGGGCGACAACCTCAGTTACCTGATCGGCCGCCGCTTCGGCCCCGCGGCGCGGCGCCGGTTCTTCGGCACGCCGAAGGGCGCCGCGGCGCACGCGTGGGCGGAGCGGTCGCTCGCCCGCTTCGGCACCCAGCTCATCATCGTGTGCCGGTTCATCCCTGGCGGACGCATCGCGGTGACCCTCACCTGCGGGCTCACCGGCTACCCGCGGCGGCGCTTCGCGGCGGCGACCGCGGTCGCCGCCGCGATCTGGGCGGTGCAGGCGTTCCTCATCGGCCGGATCGGCGGCCGGGCCTTCGCCGACGACCCGTGGGCGGCGCTTGGCGTCGCGCTTGGGGCATCGGTCGCCATCAGCGCCCTGATCGAGGTCGTCCGCCGCCTGCGGCGGACAAAGGGTGCTTCGGTGACGCAGGCGACAGAGATGGCAGCCGCGACCGAGGAGAGTCGCGACGGCGCGTCTGGGGTCAGCCGAACCCGTTCGGGATGATGATTGTCGTCGGCGGCGGTGCGTTAGGGCGTCACGCCAGACAGGTTGAGCCCGATCACGCCGGACAGGATCAGCGCGATGGAGACGAGCTTCAGCGTCGAGACGGCGTCGCCGAGGAAGAGCATGCCGGCCGACGCCGCGCCCGCGGCGCCGATCCCCGTCCACACCGCGTAGGCGGGGCCGACCTCGAGTTCGCGCAGCGCCAGCGTGAGCAGCCCGAAGCTGGTCAGCGCGCAGACCGCGAAGCCGAACGTCGGCCACGGCTCCCGCAGGCCGTCGCTGAGCTTGAGGAACACGGCGAAGCCGGTCTCGAACAGGCCCGCGGCAACGAGCGCCACCCATGCCATCACGTCACCTCGCGTCCTGATGTTGGCGTCTGTCCCGTCCAGTAACGCGCGGCGCCGGGGAGGCGCCGTGTGCGGGCGATGCAGCCCAGATGGAGACGGCCTCCATCGGATCTCCACGCGGCGCCGACCGTGACTGCACAGCCGGCGGGCACCGTGGATCGCGTGATTCCCAGCGAAGGAAGGGGACGCTGCGATGCTTGGAAGCCAGACGCCGCTGCTCGATCCGGTCAGTGCCGCGTGGAACACCGTCGCGCGGTTCGACGACTACCCAAGCGCGCAGCGCGCGGTCGACCAGCTCTCCGACGACGGCTTCCCCGTCGAAAAGCTCGACATTGTCGGATCTGACGTGCGGCTCGTGGAACGGGTGACGGGCCGCCTCACCACGGGGCGCGCTACCGGCGCGGGCGCGCTGAGCGGGCTGTGGGCGGGCCTGCTGCTCGGCATCCTGCTCGGGCTGTTCACCTCGGGACATTCCTTCCTCGCGGCCGCCGCGACTGGCGCCGCGCTGGGCACGCTCTGGGGAGCCGTCTTCGGTTACGTGACGCACGCGCGGACCAGGGGCCAGCGCGACTTCAGCTCGCAGCGGCAACTGGTCGCCACCAGGTATGACCTGATCGCGCGCGGCGGCACCGTCGAGGCGGCCAAGTCCATGCTGGCGGCGGCGGGCCTGCTGCCGCAGACCGAGGCGGCCAGCTGACGGCCCCGGCCTGGGCCTGGGCCGCGTTCGCCGCCTTCGTGGTGGCGATGCTGGTCCTCGACCTGTTCGTGCTGCACCGCCGGGCCCGAGCGGTGTCGCTGCGCGAAGCCTTCGTGTGGAGCGCGGTGTGGATCGCGGCGGGGCTCGGATTCGGGGGGCTGGTGTGGGCCTGGGCGGGCGGGGGTGCCGCCCAGGCCTACCTGGCCGGGTACCTGATCGAGAAAAGCCTCTCTGTCGACAACATCTTCCTGTTCGCCGCCATCTTCTCCGCGTTCGTCATCCCCGCTCGCTACCAGCACCGGGTGCTGATGTACGGCATCATCGGCGCGCTTGTCATGCGGGCCGCGTTCATCGCCGCGGGCATCACGCTGCTTGACGCGATCCACCCGGTCATCTACGTGTTCGGCGCGGTGCTTATCGTCGCGGCGATCAACATGCTGCGCGGCGGGGCTCATGCCGTGCCGTCGCCGGAGAGCTCGCGCGTGCTGCGGCTGCTGCGGCGGGTGCTGCCGGTCACCGACCAGATCGTCGGCCAGCGGTTCGTGGTGCGCACCGACTCCCGCCTGGTCGCCACGCCGCTGCTCGTCGCACTGGTGGTGGTGGAGTTCACCGACGTCATCTTCGCCGTCGACTCGATCCCCGCGGTGCTCGCGGTGACCACCGATCCGTTCGTGGTCTACACATCGAATGTGTTCGCCCTGCTCGGGATGCGGGCGCTGTATTTCCTGCTGGCCGGCGCGGCCGCGCGGCTGCGCTACCTGCGGCCAGGGCTGGCCGTGATCCTGTTCGCGGTGGCGGTGAAGCTGCTGCTCGCGGACGTGGTTTCGTTCCCGGCGTGGTCGGCGCCGGCGTTCATCACGCTGGTGCTCACGGTGGTGGGGGTGGCGTCCGCGCGCGACGGGCGCCGAGAGCCGCGCTCCGCGACGGCGCCCGAAAATCACGCGTCTGACTTGGTTGGCTGATTGCCCAGCGGGACGGCCATCGAAGACCCGATGCTAGGAATGTGACCACTTCAGAGTTGGCCGCGTCGGGGATGGCCGGGGCCGCACTAAGTTGCCCGGCGTTCACAGATGCCGTCAAACTTGCCGCGTGGGTCGGCCCCAGCCGTGAGCTCACCACCAGCGGCGTGCTGCGCCCAGCGATCGCTGTCCAGGCGTGCCAGGTGCTCGGCATTCCGCTGGCTTCCGGCAAGCTGCGCAGCGCGATGGACGTCCCAGAATTGCAGCTTGCGTGGGAGGCGGCGCTGGCCGCTGACCTGGTCCTGGTGGTGTCGAACCGGGCCAGCACCGCCCCTATCGCGGCCGAGATCGCGGCGGTGGCTGCCGACGCCGAGCAACTTGATACAGGGCTTGCCGACCAGGTGGTACTCGCCTGGCTGCGTGCCGTGGGCGGACAGTTCGGGTTCCCGAACGATGTCTGCGGGCAGTGCCTGACAATGCTGGTCGAGCTAGGCAAGGCGGACGGCCCGGTCGAGATCGCCGTGGCCGTGCTCGGCGAGTCCGCCGACGACCCGAACCGCACGGGAACGTACGTCTGTCCGGACTGCGGGCAGCCGCACGAGTGGTCGCTGCCCGACGTCCCCGGCCTCGACGTCACCGTCGCGTTGCGCGACGAAGACCTGGTCGAGCACGCCCTCACCACCATTGACGTCTTGACAGACTTTGGCGCCGTCTCCACTGGCCCGGGTCAGGCGCCAGAAGGCACGGTGGCGCTGACCGCGCTGGGCCGGCTGTTCGCCGGGTGGGCGCTTGAGTCGATCTCCCCGGCGGCGGACGAGGCTGCCGGGGAACTGGTGGGGATCGTCGCTGACTACCCGCCCCCGGTCGCGCTCGCCGCGTCAGCCCGGTGGCTGGCGGCCCGCACGCCGCCGACCGCAGCCCGTGAGCTGCTGGGCTTCGCCGAAAGCGCCGATGTCCCGCTGGTGCGGACGGTCGCCCTCACGCTCGCCAGGCAGCTCGGCTCCGAGGCGCTTCCAGCCTGGCGGGAGTACGCAGTCCGCGCCGGCTTCGGCGCCTACGCCCGGCAGCACCTGGCGTCCCAAGGTGAGGACGTCGAGTCAGACGGCCGGGACGAGGCGTGGCTGCTTGTGGACTCCATCGTGGCGGCCAGCGGCGAGCTCCCCTGGCTGGCCGAGCTGACGTTCGCTGGCGTCTTCCGCGCGATGGGCGGCGAGGCCACCCCGGAACTGCTCGCCGACCTGAAGTCCTGCGGACATCCGAACGCGGCCCAGGTGGCAGACCTATTCGCACCCGAACCAAGGACTGCGGCGGTGCCCCGCAGCCCGGCCGGCGTCCCGGCGAGGCGCGGTCCCACTGCCGCCAACGGCAAGCTGTGCCAGCTCCTGATCACGATGCGCTACGTGGACGACCCGCCGGTCTGGCGGCGGGTCGTCGTACCCGCCGGGATCACCCTCGGCGAGTTGCACTACGTGATCCAGGATGCCATGGGCTGGGAGGACTGTCACCTGCACATGTTCACCGCTGGGAAGGTCACCTACGGGGTGCCGGACGGCGACTTCATGTCTGACGACCAAGACGAGGACGCCGTGCGGCTGTCCGACCTGCTGTCCCGGAAGGGCCAGAAGCTCAGCTACACCTACGACTTCGGCGACGACTGGGACCACCTCGTCAAGCTAGAAAAGACCCTGCGGCCCGGCTCCACGGAGGCGCTCGCGGCCGGCCCGGTCCCGGTCTGCCTGGCCGGCGAAGGCGCCTGCCCGCCGGAGGACTGCGGCGGCGCGTCGGGCTACTGGAACCTGAAGGAAGCGCTCGCCAACCCAGATCACGATGATCACGAGGACATGCTGGAGTGGCTCGGCCTCGACCGCCCCGGCGATTTCAACCCTGCCGCATTCCACCTGGCCGAAGTCAACCAACGCCTGCGCGCTTAACGCTTTTGAGCCTCCCCCGAGGACCGTCGAACACCCCGGCCAGCGGCGTGCCGCAGGTCATGCACCCGCCGTCGCCGGTGAGCCGCCAGTCGCTACCGCGCTCCCACCGTCGAACCGTCCATGTCCGCCGCGCTTCCCGCTACCCTAGCGTGCTACCAGCGATTCGGGTTCTTGAACGGGCTTGACAGCGGGTAAAGCGATGTTTAGACCGCAGTGGCGGACGCTCTCTTCGCCCGTTCCCACCTGAGGGGAATCCCGATGGCGCTCTTCATGTACCAGGCCTCCTATACCGCAAAGTCACTGGCGGCCCAGCTCAAGGAGCCACAAGACCCCGTGGACGTGATCAGGCCGACGCTGGAGGAGGTGGGGGCCAAGATGCTGGTGGCTGGTTTTCCGTTCGGCGAGTACGACTTGCTCATCGTGTATGAGGCACCCGATGAGATGACCGCCGCCAGCGTCGCGATGGCCGTCGGCGCGGCGGGCGAGGTCAGGGCGGGCAAGACAACGCGACTGCTCAGCGGGCAGGAATGGCTCGATTCTCTGCGCAAGCGCAAGATCATCAAGCCCCGGAAAGCCCGCTAGCCGGGAAACGCATGGATGGCCGGCCGGGGCGTTGCGGGCTACGGTCGGCGCGTGGGTTATCTACACGGTGATGGTCCGTCGTGTCCGCCTCCGGGCGGTCGGGCCGGCGCGCTAACGCGCTGCTCATGACGCCGCCTGGGATCGCTGCCATCAAGGACTTCCCGGAGAAGATGGAGAAGAACTATGGCTGACAAAATCACCTATTACGCCATCATCGACGACTCCAGCAGCCTGGAGCACCCCGCGGGAGTCATCCGTCGGATCGAGAACGACGAGCGAGAGATCGATGAGGTGTTCTCCCGGAACCTCACGTGGGAGTTCTCCTCGCTGCTCTATTCAGCCGAGCACGGAGACCTGACCAACGACTTCACCGTGATCACCGAAGACGAAGCAACGCAGGTTATCGAGAGAATCCGCGCAGAGTCTGTCGACCCCGAGTAGCAAGGCCACTTGCGCCGGATTCGGGCCGGCTCGGCCTCGACGAGCTTGTGGGGCCTGACGGGACCGCCAATCTGGTGCTCCGCTGCCACCCGAGGAGTGTCATGACGGCGCGTCCAGGGTAAGCCGAACCCGTTCTGGACAATGACTGTCGTCTTCGCCGTGCGTTAAGGCGTCACGCCGAGCCCTGCCCGTCTCGTTAGGCGCGCCGCTACGTGGTGTTCCAGCCGGTGTCGACCCGGTGCGTGCCGCGGGTGACGTAACAGCCGTGCTCCATCGTATGACGGTCTTACCTTGGCGCCCTTGGCGGGCGCACCGGCGGGGCATATACAGCGCCTGACCGCTCTTCGGCCCCGGACGGAAGGACGCTGAGAATGCCTTTGCCCTGGTCAACCGAGCTGGCAGGCCGCATTGAAGAGCACGTGATCAGCAGCGACCTGCTGCGCGGCAACCCGCTTGGCGACCCGTATGAACGGCCGCTGCTCGTCTACACGCCACCCGGCTACGACGATGCGCCGGACCGGCGCTACCCGTCGGTGTACGTGATCCAGGGGTATACCGGGCATGTGGCGATGTGGCGAGGACGATCGCCGTTCCGGCAGCCGTTCCCCGAGACCGCCGACGCCATGTTCGCCCGCGCGGAGGCACCGCCCGCGATCGTCGCGTACGTGGACGCGTGGACCGCCTATTGCGGAAGCCAGTTCGTCGACTCGCCTGGCACGGGAACTACCACTCCTACCTGTGCGACGAAGTGGTCCCTTGGGTGGACGCCAGGTACCGGGCGATCCCCGATGCGGCACACCGGGCGATCGCGGGCAAGTCGAGCGGCGGCTTCGGCGCGATGATCACGCCGATACTCCGGCCCGACCTGTTCGGTGCGCTGGCCACGCACGCCGGCGACGCCTACTACGAGTACGCCTATGTGCCTGAGTTCCCCCAGGTGGTACGAAACCTGCGTAACTACGGTGGAGACATCTTCCGCTGATGGGACGACTTCCGGTCACGGGTCGCGTTCACTAAGCCCGAGGACTCGAACCTGCTGGGGACGCTCGGCGTCGCGGCGTGCTTTTCCGCCCGGCCGGACGGCACGCCGGAACTGCCGATCGATCCCGAGACGGGCGTGCTGCGGCCGGATGTGTGGCAACGGTGGCTCGACTGGGACCCGGTGCGCATGGTTCCCAGGTACGCGGACGCGCTGCGGTCCCTGCGGGGCATTTGGATCGACGCAGGGAACAAGGACGACTTCTACCTGGATGTCGGCGCGTCGGCGTTCCGCGCTGCCCTCGCGGCGGCCGGGGTTGCCGACGAGGCGATCCACTACGAAATCTTCGACGGCACGCACGCCGCCATCGACTACCGGTATCCGCTGTCGCTTGCCTGGCTCTGCCAGCGAATGACACCGTTACCGGGCGGATGGTCGGCCGTGAGTCCGAGGGTCAAGATCCGCCGGCCAGGACATCCTTGTCGGCGTCCTGCCAGCCGACCGGGGTGCCCCTGTCGACGAGCGCGGCGAAACCGCCGGGGACCGCGCTGGGGTCGTTGTCCAGGATGGTCACCGTGTAGAGCCGCTCCGTCGACGAGGTGTTCTCGATCCGGTGGACCGACCCAGGGGGCAGCACGAGCACATCGCCCGCCCGCAGGTCGGCGGCATGCCCGTCGCTGTGCGCGCGGCCGGTCCCGCGCAGCACGACGAAGATCTCGGTGGAGTCCGGGTGTGAGTTCGGCGGCTGGCTGCCGCCCGGATCCCACACCTCGTAGAAGACGCTGATGCCGGTGCCGTCCGCGGGGCGGACCAGGGTAGCGAGCCGGACGGTGTCCGCCGGCGAGATAAGCCTGGGGACGACGTCCTCGAGATGCCGGACGATGGGCGGTTCACCGCTCACGGGTATGCTCTCCTGTTCCTGCCGATTCTCCCGCTACCGGAGTCGGGACTGCGCCGAGCGCGCCGAGCACTGAGTCGGTCTGCGTGGTGAAGCCGAAGCATTGGCGGGTGTTGTAGATCGTCGCTTCGTGGCAGTAGCTGGGCGAGGTGGTGGCCGACGCGTCGGTGAGCAGCACTACGTCGTAGCCGGCGCAGGCCGCGTCGATCAGCGTGGCATACACGCACTGGTCGGAGTTGACCCCGGCGAACAGCAGTGTGTCGGCCCGCAGGTTGCGCAGGACGCTGTCGAGTTCGGTGTCCCAGAACCCGCTCATCCGGTACTTGTCGACCTGAATGTCACCGGGCTCAGCGCGCAGCGGCGCGGTCAGCGCGGCACCCCAGCTGTCCTTGGTCAGCACGGCGGCCCCGCTGGACGGCAGCACATGCCCGATGCCCGCGCCCGTCCCTTCGGGGTCGTACACGTGCGTGACACCGGGCGGCAGGTTGGCCTGGTCCGGGCGGTTGCCCCAGTTCAGCCAGATCACCGGGACGCCGGCCGCGCGTGACGCGCGGGCAGCGGCGTCGCTGCGGCTGACCGCGGTGGCGAGCGCGGACACGTCCACGCCGATGGAGGCTAGCCAGCCGTTCGGCGCGCAGAAATCGTTTTGCAGGTCGACGATGATCAGTGCGGTGCGGGACAGGTCGACCGTGATGTCGCGCGGCGCGGCGGCGAGTGTCGCCGGACGCGACCCGGCCGGGCGGCGCAGGTCGATCGGACCGCCATCGGCTGGTATCGTCCAGCGATTGGGATGTGACGGTAGCGAGCCGCGGGGTGCATGGGTTACCTCGCTCACGGTGTCCTTTCTGGTGCGGCCGCCAGCCGGGCGGCCGCCGACAGCAGGGGCAGGTCGGTGCCGGGCGCGCCGATCAGGCACAGGCCCACGGGCGCGTCGTGGCCGGTCAGCGGCAGGCTGATGGCGGGCGCGCCGGCGATCGGTGACAGGCAGCTGATGCGCAGGGTGCGGCCGCGGACGTCGTCGATCTCGGCCGGGCCTGCGGTCCGCAGCGGGGCCGGACCCGGCACCGTGGGCAGGACCAGGATCGCTCCGTCGAGCCATTCCCGCAGCTGCTCTCTGGCGGCCGCGACGGTCGCGCGGGCGGCGGCGGCCTCCTCGCCGGTGACCGCGGCGGCCGCCGCGAACCTGGCGGCGACATCCGCGCCCAGGCTGCCGGGGTGCGCCTCGATCCAGCTGCCGTGGGTGGCCCAGGCCTCGTATGCCTGCACGGTGCGGAACGCGGCGAACCACTCGTCGAGTGTCGCCGCCGTGAGCGCGGCCTGCCGGGAGGGCGGCAGCGTCCCGGCCGCCTCGAACGCGGCGACGCGCCCCGCGAACAGGTCGCGGGTGAGCGGTTCGGCCAGCCGCTCGGCCAGCGGAAGACGGAGCACGCGGGCGGGACCGGGCGGCGTGCCACCCCGCGCCGGGAGCAGGGCGGCGGCGACCGCGGCACTGGTCGCGACGTCGCGGGTGAGCCAGCCGACGGTGTCGTAGGACGGGGCGAGCGGCAGCACGCCGTCTGACGGCACGGCCCCGTGCGTGGGGCGGAAGCCGACGAGCCCCTGGTAGGCGGCGGGCACCCGGATGGACCCAGCCGTATCGGTGCCGAGGCCGACCTGGGCCTGGCCGAGGGCGACGGCCGCGGCCGGGCCGCTCGACGAGCCGCCGCCGAGCCGGGCCGGGGCGGCCGGGTTCGGGGCGGTGCCGTAGTGCGAGTTCGACCCGGCGATACTGTAGGCGAACTCGTCGGTCTGCGCGATGCCCGTCAGGTGCGCGCCGGCCCGGCGCAGCGCAGTGACCACCGGCGCCGAGGCGGGCCGCGCTGACTGCCCGGCCAGGTAGGCAGGAACGCCGCCGCCGGTGGGGTGCCCTTCGACCGCGATCAGGTCCTTGACCGCGACGCCGATGCCGTCAAGCGGGCCGCTGCCCAAGGGCGGCAGGAGCGGTATCCCGGCCACCCGCCAGACAGCGGGATCGACGGGCGCCTGCGGCACGGCACCTGGAGCGGGCGCCGACCTGGCCGGCAGGCTGACGTGCGCGGCGGCGACCCGCCAGCCGTCGGCGGTGTGCTGCCATAGCTGGGTTTGCAGCCCGGTGGCTGCGCCGTCCGCCGTCCTCGCCATGATGAGCACGGCGTCTGGTGCGAGCACACGGACCTGAAGCTCGGCGACCTTCCTGGTGGGGATGACGGCCCGGCCGGAGCGGAACCCGGCGATCGCCTCGTGCCCGACGAGCAGGACGCGCCCGTCGCCGCGCACCGTGTCAGGCCCAGGCATGAACAGCGCGTCAAGGACGTCCCGGTCGTTGGCGAGCAACGCCGCGTCGTAGCGCCAGAACGCGTCGAGCACGCCGTCGGGCACCGGGCCCGGGCAGTGCACCGGCACTCCAGGCGCTGGCATACCGTTCGCTGTCACCAGGACCAGCCTCCTGAGCCGGGGAAGTCGGCGCGCCTGATCCGGGCGTGCACGCCCTTTACCAGGTCTACCACCTGCGAGATGTCGAAATCGGCCGCCGCGCTCAGGTACGCGTAGCCCAGCGCGGGGTCCATGCCGAACGACGCGCGCAGCAGTTCCACGGCGTTGGCGGCGCACCGTTCTACCGCGATGTCCAGGTCGGCGTCGAGACCAGTCGGGACCAGGTACTGCGGAGTCGTCACAACCGGGCCTGCGACCTCACCGAACCGTGCCTTGCCCGCTGCCGCCTCAACCAGGCCGAGGGTCAGCGTCGCAGTCAGCGGCGCCTCGAGCGCGGTGAGCGCGATCTCGCCGTTGCCCTGGGCGTAGTGCGGGTCCCCAACGTAGAACCCCGCGTCGGGGACCTCGACCGGCAGGTACAGCACGCTGCCGGGGACCAGCAGCGAGATGTCGAGGTTGCCGCCGAATTCCCCTGGCGCGATCGAGCCGCGGCGGACCGCGCCGCGCGGCGTCACACCCATGATCCCGAGGAACGGCGCCAGCGGGAAGCGCGCCACCGGCCGGTCACCGGCTCCCCGGTCCGCGGCGGGTGGGCGCAGCGGCAGGTAGCCGTGCCTGTCGTCGACACGGCAGAAGACGCTGGTGACGGATGCTCCGCCGGGCGGGAACCGGCCGGGCAGCGCGCCCCGGCCGTGCCGGCTGGAGATGACCCCGTAGTCCGCGCGGCGGACCAGCGCGTCCACCCGGACGGCGAGCCAGTCACCGGGCCGCGCGCCCCGCACGGCGATGGGTCCGGTGACCACGTGCGGGCCCGCACCCGGAAGGTGGTCGGCGTTGGCGGCGATGTCGATCGCGTCCGTGAGCACGTCGGCGGCGGCGACGCCGTGGCGGCCGAAGAATGCGACAGGGTCGCGGCCCTGGTCTTCGAGTATGCCCTCGTGGCTGACCGTGTCGATGGTGACCTGCGTGCCGGCCTCGACGCTGAGCACGGGCGCGTCGGCCTCGCTCGGCAGCCTGCCCCAGAGTGTGGTCGCGGGGCTCGCCGTCAGGTGCGGCGGGGTCATCGGGCCGCCCCAGCGGGCAGCGCGACGCCGCCGAACATGAAAACCCCGACCCGCACGCGCCCTCGCCTTCGCCGATGTTGACCTGATCAACATGATGGGGATGGCGCGTCACGGTTGTGTCAGGCGGGTGTTACCGTGCGGCTAATTGGGCGGTTCACCGTGGCTGTCCGTGGCCGGCGGGCGGTTCTGCTGGACGACGACCAGCCGCACGTCCTCGTCGCTCAGGCTGCGCCAGCGGTGCCGGAGACCGCCGGGGTAGTAGACGCCGTCCCCGGCTGACGCCGTGTGGAACCCGCCCTCGATGTCCACTTCGATCAGCCCCTGAACGACGTAAACGAACTCCTCGCCGTCATGGCGGTAGTACTCGTCGAATTCGCGCGGCGCGCCATTGAATTCCACCGGCAGCATCGCGCGCTCGCCGCGTACCAGCGGCCGGACGTAGCCGCCAGGCGAGTCGACGGGCGCGACCAGATCGGACGCACGCCGGACGACGCTCACCGGCTCGGTGTCCGGGGCCGCGGGCAGCTCGGTGTCGGCCATGAGCGCCTGCGCGGTGGTGCCGAGTGTGGCGGCGATCGCCGTCAGCGACCGCATGCTCGGCCGGGCCAGGCCGCGCTCGAGCTGGCTCAGGAACGGATGGGACAGCCCCGCGCTTGCGGCGACCTCCACCAGGGTCATCCCGAGCCGGCGGCGCCTCGCCCGGATCGCCCCGCCAAGGCGCAGCTCTTCGGTGTAGCTGGTCACGTACCACCGCCTCCGTCGGGGATCACCTTATCCGGCCCATACCAGCGGAGGCAGCCAGCGTCCATGCCGCCGTATGGCGGGTTTACCTGGCCGCCGGCGGCCGCAGCACGGTGAACTCCGCGAACTCGTGGCGCAGCGCGGGCCGCAGCAGCAGGTCGGTGCCCGGCCTGCCGGCGCTCGTCCCCGCCACGATCGCCTCGAAGGCATCGGCGGCCGCCGTGAGGAAGGCGGGACCGGCGCGGTAGCGGAGGGTGTGGGCCGGGTGGATCGCGCTCAGCTGGCCGGCCAGTTGGTCCGCGAGCTCGCGCAGCGTGGCCGCGAACACCTCGATCTCGGTATCCGGCGTATGCGCCCAGAAGTCGCCGGTGATCAGGGTGTCGCCTGCGAACAGCAGGCCGGCCCGCTCGTCGAGCAGGCAGATGGAGTCTGGCGAGTGCCCCGGGGTGTGCAGCACCGTGAGGTCCCGGCCGCCAAGGCCGATCCGCTCGCCGTCGGCGAGCGGCCTGGGTGCAGGCCCGGCCGGCACCGCCCACTGGTCGGCTGCTTCCGGTAGCGGCCGGGGCCGGCTGGCGTCGGTGAAGAGGTGGAAGAACCGGTCGTCGGCTTCCCTAGCACGCTCGTATGCGGCCAGTTGCGCGCGGGCGACATCCAGGTACCCCGCGAGGTAGTCCCCGTCGACCGGCTGGGTCAGCGTCCCGGCCGCGAGCGGATGGGCGGCCACCTCGGTGAAGCGCCAGTTGCCGCCCCGGTGGTCGCTGTGGCTATGCGTGTTGACGGCGAGCACGGGCCGGTCCGTCAGCGCGCTGACCGCCGCGGCGATGTCCGCCATGCCAAGCCCGGTGTCCACAAGAACGGCGCGCTCCGTGCCCTCGACAAGGAAGCAGTTGACGTGGCCAGGCTCACCGACCAGCCACGTCCCCCGCTCGACCTGCTCCACCGCGAACCAGCGTGACCAGTCGTCAGGACCGCCAATGTTGATCACAGTGACATTCTTGCGGCGACTCGTTACCCAGGCGTTACTCCGGCATTGCCGGCATAGGCAACGCTCCACACAACCGATTTAGCGGGGACGAAACACCGGGCTGACGTGGGCGTGACGTGACGCCCGCACGATGTTGATGAGATCAACATCACCGGAAGGCGAGGCCGTGCGCGTTGGAGTATTCATGTTCGGCGGCGTCGAGATGCCCGATGCCGGGCTGGCCGGGACGCCACCGCTCGACCGCCGGTACGGCGACGACGCCATCGGCCACGCCCACCGCGAACTGCTCGCCTGCGGAGAACTGTCCGAACGCCTCGGCTATGACAGCTTCTGGCTTACCGAGCACCATTTCCAGCACGAGGGCTACGAGGTGGTGCCGAACGGCCTGCTGTTCTCCGCGTTCCTCGCCGCCCGCACCACCAGGCTGCGGCTCGGGACGATGTTCAACGTCGTGGGGCAGTGGCATCCGCTCCGGCTCGCCGAGGACTTCGCGATGCTGCACAACCTCAGCGGCGGGCGGGGCATTCTCGGCGTTGGCCGCGGCACGGTCCCGCGCGAGATGTTGCCGCTCACGGCCGGACGGGTCTCTGTCGGCTCCTACGACAATCCGTCGGCCGCCGACGCGGACCGGGTCAACCGCGAGGTGACCGAGGAGAGCCTTGATGTCCTGCGGCTCGCCATGGAACAGGAGACCTTCAGCTACAGCGGCAAGCACTTCTGCCTCCCGCCGCCGGGGATCCCCGACCGGGGCGGCGAGGTGTCGGAGCTGACACTGGTGCCGCGCCCCGTATACCCCTACGAGACCTGGCAGGCGATAACCAGCCCGCCGACCCTGCGCGCCGTCCCCACCCGCGGACTCGGCGGCGTCTTCTGGCTCAAGGAGCGTTACCGGCTCGCCGCCGACTGGCATGCGTTCGCCGCCACCTACCAGGCCGTGCACGGCCGACCGCTGCGGCGCGGCGAAAAGCGGATCCTGGTGCTCAACATTGGCCTCGCCGACTCCACGGAGCAGGCGGTCGCGGAGGTCGGCGACGGGCACGACGAGTTCTGGCGCTTCCTCGCGCCCTACGGCTGGGGGCGCGGCTACCTCGGGCCCGACGGGCGTCCCGCGGGCGGTGATTTCGTGCCGACGCTGGCAGACTCGATGAGCCAGGGACCATGGGCGGTTGGCACGGCGGCCGACGTGGCCGCGGCGATCGGCGAACTCGACGACCTGCTCGGCCTGACCGACCTGGTGATCTTCCCCGCCATGCCGGGCGACCCGTACACGCGCGCGAAGGAGCAGCTGACCCGCTTCGCCGAGGAAGTCTTCCCGCTACTGCCAGCAGACACCGAGGTGACCCGTTGACCAGAATCTGGACCGAGCTGAGTGGCCCTGAGCTTGGCGAGCTGAGCCCGGAGACGATCGCGATCCTGCCGATCGGATCGGCCGAACAGCACGGCCCGCACCTCCCGATCAACACCGACTTCGTCGTCGCCGACTCGCTGGCCCGCGACGTGGTGGCCGGCTACGGCGAAGGGCTCGGCCTGCTGCTGCTGCCGTCGATGTCGGTCAGCAAGTCCAACGAGCACGCCTGGTCCCCCGGCACGCTTTGGCTGTCGGCCACGACCATGCTGACAGTGCTCGACGAGATCGCGCGCTGCGTGGCCACGACCCCGGTGCGCAAGCTAGTCTTCCTCAACGGCCACGGCGGCAACAGCGCGCTGCTCCAGGTCGCGAGCAGGGACGTCCGGCTGGCGCACGGTCTGCAGACGTTCGTCATGCACCCGTCCGTCCCGCCGGATCACGGCGGCACCTCGACCGCGTTTGAGCTCGGCATGGGCATTCACGCCGGGATCGAGGAGACATCGGTGATGCTGCACCTGCGCCCGGACCTGGTCAGACTGGAGCTCGGCAAGCGCGGCGTGCCCGAGCACCTCGCGTCCTTCGAGCTGGTCGGGTTCGGCAAGCCGGTGTCGTTCGGCTGGCTGAGCAACGACTTCGGTACTGACGGGACACTCGGCGACCCGACTGGATCCACCGCCGAGCACGGCAAGGAGAAGTACGAGGCGATGATCACCACGGCCGCGCGGTCGCTTGCGGAGATCGCCCGCTTCGACCCCCGCCCGCCACGGTGAGCGCGGGGCGCTGGTGATTGATCGTGCCGATATCGTCGTCGTCGGCGGCGGCCACAACGGGCTGGCCTGCGCCGCCTACCTGGCTCGAGCCGGGCGCGACGTACTGGTGCTCGAGGCCCGCAGCGAGGTCGGCGGCTGCGCATCCACCGTGGATGCCGTCGGCGCCCGGGTGAACATCTGCAACTGCGACCACACCATGGTGCTCGCCAGCGGCATCGTCGAGGATCTCGGCCTAGCCGGGCACGGGCTGCGCTATCTCGACGTCGACCCCGTTCTGGTCGGAGTGAGCTGGGACGAGTCACCGGCCTTCGTCCAGTGGCGGTCGATCGAGCGGACCATAGACGGCCTGGCCAGGACGGGTGCGGGCAACGCCTACCGTCGCTACCTGAACGAGGCACTACCCGCCGCACGGCTGATGCTCGCAGTGCAGGGCGGCCCGGCCAGCACGGCGCTGATGGTCACCGCGGCCGCGAAGCGCCGCTTGCGCGGCGGCGCGACCCTGCTGCGCTGGGCCAGGCGCAGCCTGCTCGACGTGCTTGTCGGCTTCGGCTTCCCGCCATGGCTGATCTCCTACGCCGCCACCACCGGGCCGGCCGTCTGGGGGCTGCCGCCTGACGCCCCCGGCACCGGTCTGGCGGCGCTCGGGTTCGCCACCAGGCACCTGGTCGGCGTCGGCCGCCCGGTCGGCGGCAGCGGCGCGCTGCCCACGGCGCTGGCCGCCTGCGTGCGCGGGCACGGCGGCCAGATCGTCACCGGAGTCCGGGTGAACGGCGTAGCGGTCCGCGATGGGCGCGTCCGCGGGGTCCGGCGAGCCATGGGCGGTCTTCACCGAGTACCTGCGCCGGATCGTGGCCGCGAACACCCACGGGCTGACCGTCCGCCTGGCAGGCACGTTCACCCCCAGCGCCGAGCAGTTTGAAGTCGCCGAGCGGATGCGCGCGCTCAGCACGGGGCTGTTCGAACGTGTCCGCGCCTCAGGCGAACTGCGCCCCGATGTCACCTACCTCGACATCGACTACCTACTCGAGTTCCTCGCCAGCGTCCGGCTCGGCGACGCCACGCGCAGTGCGGAACTGCGCCAGCGCCACCTCGCCGTCATCATCGACGGACTGCACGCCAGTCAGCCAACCCCGATACCCGGGCACCCCCCAACCTGGGAAGAGCAGACCGCGCGCTGGATCAACCGGTAACCCGACCGGCCGTTAATAGGCGGGCAGCCAGCGCGCGGTGATCAGATCCGTCCACATGCGGCGGATCGCCAGGGAATTGCGGTCGGCGCGGGCGTGGGCGTTCAGGTGAGGTGCGAGGGGGAACGGGACGGGCAGCGATTCGAGCATGTCGCGGTCTTCGTTCTCCACCGCAACGTCGAAGGCCAGGATGTCGGCGGCCGGCCGGTCCGCCTCGGCGTCGGTCCGCAGCACGATCTGGGCCAGCGAGCAGTGCGTGTCGTCCACGGGCGTGATCGCCTTGACCATCACGTGCCGCAGGCCGTCGGGATAGGTGATGTGGATGTGGCCGAAGAACGGCGCGTAGACCTTCGACACGGTGGTCCGCACCGTGGCACCGCTCTCCCCCGGCCTGGCATCGACGGGGACCTCCCCCGACGTCTTGATCCCGTACGGCTCGCGGGTGACCTCGGTGTCGGTCAGCTCGGGGCGGTCCGGGTTGCCGAAGGTACCCCGGTGCACGAACGCGACATGGCCCGGATCGAAGTTGTTCTCAAGCAGGTGCATCGCCGTGCAGGCAAACGGGTACTCGTACTCTGGCACCACCCGCCAGCCGGGCGCGCCATATTCCGGCACCGGCGGGATGTCCGCGATCGGGTCGTCGTCCAGGCACACCCACACCATGCCGTACCGCTCTTGCGCGGCGACCATCGTCAGGCCGCTCTTCGTCGGATGGGGGGAATCGGGAAACTGCGGGATCCGCTTAGTCCGCCCGGCGGCGTCCCATTCCCACCCGTGGTAGGCGCAGACCAGGTGGCAGTTCGCGATCCAGCCCTTCGACAGCGGCGCGTCGCGGTGCGCGCAAAGATCAAGAGCGGCACTTACGGAACGGTTGGGTGCCGCGCGCCACAGCACAAGCTTCGTCCCGAGGACGGTGCGGGCGACGGGCTCGGTGGTGACATCGACCGAGAAGCACGCCGCGTACCAGAACCGGCGCAGCATGGGATGCTCCGAGATCACCAGGTGGTCCGGCCCGCTGTGGGTGGTCAACCGCGCAGGGGTCTCCCGGACGATCACAACAGCTTGCCTGGGTTGAGGAGACCATCAGGGTCGAACTTGCGCGCGGCCTCGCGGACGCCGTCCAGGCGCAGGTGGTGCAGCACCCAGGTGTGCGGGTCGTCCACGTAGACCTCCACGTCGGCCAGCTCCTTCATCTGCCGGTAGAGCACGTCCGGGCCGTCGTAGCGCAGGAAGAGCATCGATACCCAGTCGCGGCCGTGCGCGGTGCGGAATCCCTCCAGGTGGATCAGCGACTCCGGCACGAGGTCGGCCACCTCGCCGCGTCGGCGCGTGAGGCCGGGGCCCATGCACTGCAGGTGGGTCAGCTCGGGCCGTAGCTTGCGCACCCGGTAGGTCGTGTGGTTGTAGGACATCGACGCGATCAGCGCCGCTCCCTTGGGGCGCACGGCGTCGACGCGGCCGCCGTGGCGCTCGACGATGACGGTCGCGGCCGGCACGCTCTCGACGGTGACGATGCCGCGGACGCTGGCACGGTCAGCGGGCATGGCGGGATCGACCGGACGGTAGGTCGCGACGATTCCGGCCTCGTCCAGGGAGAGCAGGCGCGGCGTGGGTTGCAGGTCGAACAGCGCTTCGCCGGCCGCGACCGCGCTCGCGGTGTCGGGGAAGGACGCGAACAGCCCGGTCCAGGTTCTGGCTGGGCGCAGCTCCACGGTGGCCTCCGCGATCACGCCGCTGACGCCGAACGCGTGTGCCATCGCGGTGTTATCAGGGAACGGCACCTCGACCGGCGTCGCGTCGTCGGTGCACGGGACGACGAGCAGCGAGCGCAGGTACCCGTCCCAGATGGCGCCGTTGGCGATCGAGCCGGTGCCGCCTGATCCGCCGGCGATGAAACCGCCGATCGTGGAACCCACCGTGGAGGGAAGGATCGACAGCTCCTGGCCCTTGGCGCGGGCGGCCTTCTCCATCATGACGAACGACGCCCCCGCCTCCGCGGTGATCTCGCCGTCGCCGACGCCGATCACGCGGTTCGCCTGGCTGGTGTCGATCACCAGACCGCCGTGCAGGGGAATGCCCTGGCCGTAGTTGCCTGTGCCCTGCCCGCGCACGGTAACGGGGACGCGGTGCCGGTGCGCCGCGCCGACCGCGGCGGCGATTCCCGCCGCGTCGCGCGGCCGCGCGACGACGTCGGCGACGCCGCCAGGCAGCATCGGCTCGAGCACCGGGCTCATGTGCGCCCAGTCGGTGCTCGCAGACAGCCGCGCAAGCTCGTCCTCAAGCACGGCCTTCGGGCCGAGCGCCGCCCTGAGATCTGCCTTGAGCGACTCCATGGTGTCGGAGGGGATCGGGGTTACTTCGGGCAGCTTGGCCCGGTCGAAGCCGGGGAGCGCGCGCTCCCCGGCCCCGCCGGGGCCTCGTGCCAGAGCGGGATCTGGCACGGTGGCTACTTCAGGCTTATCGAGGGGTCGATGAACTCGTTGGTGACGATGTCGGATGGCTTCAGGCCCTTGAGGGTCTGCTTGCCCGCCTTCGCGTAGATCGGCGTGAGGATGCCGATCAGCTGCTGCACGCGTGCGTCCTGGAACGCGCCGAGGGTGCCGTCGGGGGCGTTGCCGACGATGCCGAGCTTCTTCATGGTCGCGACGGCGTAGTCCGCGGTGCCTTGGGTGTACGTCCAGCCGTTGTTGTACGCAGTGACGAGCTGGAGGATCAGCTTCTCCACCGGTGCCGGGTTCGCCATGTAGTCCACGATGGCCTGCTGCATGATCGGCACGAGCTTCTTCAGGCACGGGGTGAGCGACGCGAGGTCGCCCTTCCGCACCCCGATCTGCTGCTGGTAGAAGTTGAAGCCGGCGTCCGCGATCAGCTCGTACTTCAGCGGCTTGTCCCAGGAGCGGACGTCATGCGACCAGATGTACGGCTCGGCGGTGGCGAAGCCTTGTACGGCGTCCTGGCCGCCGGACGCGACGAACACCGTGGGTGTCCCGTCGTAGGACCCGTTGACCTGGCTCTTCTTCAGGATGCCGTTGCCGGTCAAGTAGTCCATATACGAGGCACCCTGGAAGTACAGCACTGGGGTGCTTGTCTTGCCGATGTCCGCGATCGTCTTCCAGGCCGGGTGCGCCGCCGGCGACCACTGGATGATCTGCGGGCTGATCTCAAGGCCCGCCATCACCGCGACGGTGGGCTGCGTCGCCGACAGCGAGATCTGCTCGTCCGTTCCGAGGTACCCGAGGGTGATCGAGGAGTCCTTGTACATCTGCGACGTCACCGTCTGATAGCCGATCGCCGGGCCGCCGGCCCGGATCTGGATCTTTACCCCCGTGTCAATGCCGCCGTGCGCGACCAGTTCGCCGGTCACCGACTTGGCACCGGAGTTGATCGTCGGGTTGGCGCCGACAAGCTCGTACTGGCCGCCGTGCTCCGCCTCGGGGTTCCAGTCGGTCTGCAGGACGATCGTGGCCGGGCAGCCCGCGGCCTTCAGGTTGTCCGCGGCCGGGATGCCGGCGGCGGATGAGGTGCTCGACGCCGAGGCCGTGCTTGCCGGAGTGGTGCCGCCGCTGCTGCTGCTAGAGCAGGCCGCGGCCGTGAGCGCCAAGGCGGTGCCAACCGTCGCGGCAACGGCGATCCGCGCGGATCTACTGTGGGTCGTTAGCAAGGTGTTTCTCCACTTTGGTTGAGGCCGCACGCGGCCGGGGTGCGACTAAGGCAGGTCAGCGGATCCGGCCACGCTGCCGGCGAATGTGTCGCGGGTTGGCGGGTCAGCGGGAGCCTGGCAGATACCAGCGGCCGACCACCCGCCGCGAGAGCCAGCCGAAGAAGACGAACACGACGATGCCGAGCAGGCTCGCGGTGAGCACGTTCGCCCAGAGCTGCTCCCCCTCGGTCAGCGATGTGTAGACGGACATGTTGGTGCCGAGACCGGCCTGCCCCTGCTTGAAGAAGAACTCGCCGACGATCGCGCCGATGACCGCCAGGCCCGCCGACACCCGGAACCCGGCGAACATGGCAGGCAGTGCCGCGGGGAACTGGAGCTTCCATAGCCTGGTCCACCGTCCGGCCTTGTGCAGGGTGAAGAGGTCGTGCATGCTCCGTTCCGCCGACTTGAGGCCGAACAGGGTGTTCGACACGATCGGGAAGAACGCGATGATGACCGCGACGATGATGCGGGGGGTCAGCGCGAAGCCGAAGAAGAAGCTCAGCATCGGGGTGAGCGCCAGGATCGGCACCGTCTGGAGCACGACCGCCCACGGGTACAGGGCGTTCTCTACCCACTTGGCCTGGCTCATCGCGATCGCGGCGCCGACGCCGAGGACGATGGAGATCACCAGGCCGATGACCGTGACCTCCGCCGTCCACCGTAGCGCGCTCATCAGCGCGGTGAAGTTTGACCAGGTGAAGAAGCCGACCTCAAGCACCCGGTGCGGCGGCGGGAGCATGAACCGCTGGTACTGGTTGAGCGCGAGCTCGGAGACCAGGTACCACAGGCCGATGATCACCCCGGCGACAGCGGCAGGCAGGCCGAACTGGCTGACGAGCCCGCCGACGCGGCGCCCCGCGCGGGACAGCGGGGGTGGCGCCGGGGCAGTCGCCACCACCCGTTCGGTACCTGCCTTGTTTTCTGGTTTTTCGATCTGGGTGCTTGTCTCGGTCTCCGCGGTGCTCATCACTCGGCCCTCAGGTGCCTGGAAACCTCGCCGCACAGGCCGGCGAACTCCGGGGTGTAGCGAAGCTCGGGAATGCGGGGATAGTCGAAGGGGACGGGGATGTCGGCGAGCACCCGGCCGGGCCGCCCGCTCATCACCACCACGCGGGTGGACAGGAACACCGCCTCCGCCACCGAGTGGGTGATGAAGAGCGCCGCGAACTGGCGTAGCTCGAACATGCGCAGCAGCTCGTCGTTCAGCCGCTCGCGGGTGATCTCGTCAAGCGCGCCGAACGGCTCGTCGAACAGGAACACGTCCGGGTCGAGGACGAGCGACCTGGCCAGCGATGCCCGCATCCGCATCCCGCCGGACAGCTGGTGCGGCAGGTGCTTCTCGAAGCCGGTCAGGCCGACCAGTTCGATCGCGTCCTTGATCCTGCGGCCGCGTTCGGCCCTGTCCAGCTTCTCCAGCTCGGCGAGCAGGCCGACGTTCTGCGCGACCGTGCGCCACGGCAGCAGGGTGGCGTCCTGGAACACGTAGCCGAGCTGTTTGGCGCCGACGTCGACGGTTCCCTCGCTCACGTCGTCGAGGCCGCTGGCGATGCGCAGCAGCGTGCTCTTGCCGCACCCGGACGGCCCGACCACCGCGACAAACTCGCCGGGCGGCACCTCCAGGTTGGCGTTGGCGAGCGCCGTCGTGCCGCCGGAGAATCTCTTCGTGACGCCGGAGAAGCGCAGCGCCGGCGCGCTCGTGGCCGTCGTCATGGGGCGGCTCCTTCCATCGTGGTTGACATCGCGGGATGTGGGCGGACGCGGTCCGCGTCGCAGGCGGCCGGCGCGGCGATCTCGGTGCGGACGGTGGTCAGGGCGACGATCGTGCCCGCCCGCCAGACGGTCCGCTGCGCGCTCGCCGCGCCCAGGGCTTCAAGCGCGTCAACGGCGGGCAGCGCGACCAGATCGGCGCGGCAGCCTGGGGCGATTAGGACCGGCGGCAGGCCAAGCGCTTGGCGCGGTGCCGCCGTGACGGCATCGAGGGCGTCCTCGGGACTCAGGTGGCCGCAGGTCACCATCAGCGCGGCGACCTCGAGCGCGTCGCCACGGCCGACCGGGTGGAACGGGTCGCGCAGGTTGTCGCCGCCCGCCGCGACGGTCGCGCCCGCCTCCCGGAGCGGGCGCACGGCGGTGAGGCCGCGCGGCGTGGCCACCGGGTGGTCGCGGCCCTGCAGGAACAGGTTGGTCTGCGGCAGCGCGACCACAGCGATCCGCGCCTGCGCCACCTGCTCGGCCACCTGCTGCTGCGTTTTCGCGTCCTGGACCGCCAGGCTCACGCAGTGGCTGGCGGTCACCTGGTAGGGGAAGCCGGTTCTCAGCACCAGGTCGGCCATTGTCTTGAGGGTGAGCAGCCGCGGGTTGAGCGTCTCGTCGGTGTGCAGGTCCATCGGCACGCCCGCCTCGCCCGCCGCGTCCAGGCAGATGCCTACCGCACGGTCGGGCTCGGGGTCGAGGTGCGGGCAGCCGCCCGCGACGTCGGCACCCTCGCGCAGCGCCTGCCGCAGGTCCCGCCCGGCCTGCCCGGCAAGCGGGTTCGCCACCAGCGCCACTACCTGCACGTCGGCGAGGTCACGCCAGCGCTCGCGCACCTCGATCAACGCGGCGAGCGCCCGCATCCCCATCGGGCCGCCGACGTTCACGTGGGTGCGGATGCTTGTCGTGCCCAGCGCGAGCTGGGTGCGGATCGCCGCCTCGGCTCGCGCCACGATGTCCTCGTGTGTCAGCGTGTCGGCGATGTCCTGCATCGCCGCGATCGCCCCGAGCAGGTCCCCGGTGCGATTCGGCGCGCGCGAGGCGGTCAGCGCCTTGTCCAGGTGTGCGTGCGGCTCGACGAACGACGGCATGAGCACCTGACCAGACAGGTCAACCTCGCCCGCGGCGAGTGTTCCCGTCGCCGGCGTGACCTGCGCGATGCGGCCACCGGTGAGCTCGACATCGACCAGTTCCCCCGCGGCGGTACGCGCGGACCGCAGCCAGCTCATGAGGACACCTCGCTGGCGCTCGGAGTCCGCATTCGCGGATGCACTGTACCTGCCGATTCGCTCGCAAGCTCGCTCATGAGACTCCCCCGGCCGGCCGCGGCCGACTTGCCGCCGGCGCGCCGAGCACGCGGCGGCCGACCTCGGCCATCGCCCGTGTCACGGCGAGTTCCTGCCCCGGTCCGGCTCCCGCGGACAGGTTCACACCGTCCACGCCGGGCACCGCCAGGACGGCTTCCGCGAAGTGAACGGCCGCCGTCACGCCGGATTCTGCGGGGTCGGGCGCGCTCATGATCGCGTCGAGGTATCCGGGCGGCAGGCGATCCGCGGCGAAGGAGGCGACGACTTCGGCGGCACCCGCGCTCGTCACGACGGGAACGCAGCAGAGCACGAGGCCACTGAAGCCCGCCTCGCGTAGCGCGGCGACCGCTTCGGCGAGCGGGCCCGCGCCGCCGCAGTGGTCCACGAACACGACGTCAGCCCCGGCGTCGATCTTGGCTAGCAGCCTGGCGAGGCGCTTGCCAGCGGGCGGTGCCGCCGGCGCGTGCGCCACCGAGCACAGGGGCCGGGCAGGCAGTGCCAGGCTCATGCTGGCCAGCTCGACGAGCTCGATGCTGTCAAGGTCGAAGACGGCGGCCGCGTCGGGGCGGTGTCCGGTACCAGGATGATCGCCCGTCACGCAGTGCACTCCAGCCACTCCAGCGTCCGCGCACGCGGCGATCTCGCCTTCGATCGCGACCCGGTTCCTGTCCCGGCAGTTGATGCCCGCCCACGCGGCGACTCCCTCGCCGGCCAGCAGCCGTGCCCGGTAAGACGGCGGGAACTGCACCCGGGCGCCCGGGTGGTCGCCGGTCAGGCACGCGTCGGCGAAGCCGACGATCTCGGCCGCGCACGCGCGCACGCCGTCCGCCGACAACGCGGGCGCGACCAGGTCGGCGACCACGACCGGCCTTGTCGCCGCGGTGGCGAGGAAGCCCGCCGCAGCGGGCGAGCGCGGCCAGGCCCCGGCGACGTCGGGGATCGCCGCACCGGGGTCAGGCGCGGGAATGAGCACGTCGGCGTACGGCCAGTCGCGATCTGGCACATCCAGGTAGGAGCACCGGCCCACGCCTGGCACCTCACATGCCCCGTCCGCGCGGACTCCGGCGCACGGGCCGTGCGACATGTGCTTGGGGCACGCCGCGGCGGCGACGGCCCAGGCATCGCTCGCGACCACCCGAATGTTCGTCACACCAACACTGTGCGGCTCCACGGTCGACACGGCGTTTCGCGGCGATGAATGCTGCGTTTCGGGCCAGCCGGGTCGGGCAAGACAACGCGGCTGCTCAGCGGGCACCGCCGACCGCAGCGTCCTGGGGTTCCAGGACCGGCGAGCGGTCTCCTGCCGTGACGCCCGCATTTGCGGTCCAGGGCACGAATCTTCGCCCGCCGCCCTTAGCAGTCGTATCTGGTGGCGGTGGTCACGTGGGTCCGGCCGGAGGGCAGCGTCCAGCGGGTGAGACCCGGAACCGGCTGCTCGACCCGCCAGTCCGGGGCCTGCTTGGCGCGGTGGTGGGTCCTGCACCGGGGAGCGAGGTTGCACTGCTCGGTTGGACCGTCGGGCCAGGGCAGCGTCTGGTCAAGGTCGGCACAGACCGCCTGCGCCTGGCAGCCCGGGGCGTCGCAGGTGGCGCTGCGCGCGCGGACCAGGTGCTTCAGCCTACGGCTCGGGGCGTACTGGTCCTCGGCTTGGGCGTGGTCGCAGGCGTCGCTGGCGATGAGGGTGAAGGTGGGGCTGAGACGGCGGAGAAGTGCGGCGAGCCGGGCGGGCGGCGGCTGCGGTTCCAGGTCGCTGAGCAGCCGGGGATGCTGGCCGCGGGCGCAGGCGTGGGCGAGCGCGGTGCCGTCTGTGGCGGTGAGCGTGACGCACCAGCGGGTGCGCGGGTGGCTGGCCGCGGCGCTGACCGTGGTGCGGGTCTCGTCGGCCTCAAGCAGGCTCCAGGCGCCGGCCATGGCCGGGACGTTGGACCAGCCGAGCAGGGTGCCGGCCGGCACGATCAGGTTGATGAGCGCGGGCATGGGCTGCGGCACGCGGCCCGGCGCCGACGGCGGATCCGCAGGGCGGGCGGAGCCGGCAGGCGCGTCGGCGGAATCGTCCCCGTCGATGTCCTCGGGGTCGTCGCATCCGCCGCCCCACCCGGGCCAGCCATCGGGGTCGGGCGCATCGGCCGACTCGGGCGGCGCGGAATCTCGGGCGGTGAGCCGGTCGAGCGGGTCGCGTCCTTGGGTGAGGTCGGCGAGGGCGAGCACGCGCAGCGTGCCGAGCGGCCCGGGCAGGCCGCCGGCTCGGAGTTTCATGGCGAGGGCGTCGATGTGCGCCTTGGACGCCATCACGTCGGCGGTGTCCATCTCCCGGCCGGACAGCGACGCGTTGCCCGACGGCTCGCGGCGCGCCTCGACGCGCTGCCCCGTTCTCTTCGCGCGTTCGCTGCGGGCCCTGACCGCCTCGGGAGCGAGCTTCATCTCCATGGCGGCGGCCTTGCGGGCCAGCTGGTCCGCGCGCAGGTCCGGCGCGTCGGCGGCGAGGATCTCCTCCGCCCGGGCGGCGTCGGCCTCGCAGAGCTCGCGGGTGTACAGCGCGATCCAGCCTGCCCGGTCCTCGTCGATCTGGCCCGCCGCCATCCCGGCCAGGGTCTGCGGCAGGCGGCTGGTCAGGTCGAGCGCGTCGTCGATCCGCCGGCCCGCCTCGGCCCGGGTGGTGACCAGCTCCATCGCCAGTTCCTCACCGGGGAACCCGCCCGGCGCGCAGCCGGCCGGCACGCCGCGGTTGAGCGCGTCCTGGAACGCATCGCGGCGGCGGCGGCCGTACTCGGCGGTGACAAGCACCTGCTTGTACTGCTCACGGGCGATTTGCCGGCGGGTCGCCTGGAGCACCCCGATCAGCTCGCTGTCCGCGAGACGGCCGAGATCGCGCACCGCTTGGTCGGTGAGCCCGGCCAGCAAGGCACCTGGCGGCAGCACGTCCGCCTCTTCACCCTGATCGAAGGACGGCAGGGTCGGCCACGCGGATTCCGCCTCATCCTGTTCCCCCGCCCAGATCATAGGTTCGGGATCACGGCCGGCGGCGCTCTCGCGGTCCAGCCACGCCACGTACTCGGCCCACTCCGGATCTGGATCAGGCAGGACGGCGGGCGGCCACTCGAGGCGCGATGGCGGGCGCTCGTTCATGTGTCGTCCCTCCTTCCGAAGCCTATGACACCCAAATCTAGGTACACGAACATCGTAGCGAGTAGGACCGACATTCCACCGTGCCGCGGCGAGGGCGCGCCATCCCATCCATGGCCATGACAGACAGGACCAGACTGAACCGGACGCAGACGCATCCGTTGCCAATGGCGATAGCCGAGTTTGGCAATCACGATCAGTCCCTTACGGCCGAGACAGAAGGTCTGGCGGTGAGCAGTGTCCGTTGACCGGGACGACCCCGGCCTGCCCGCCCCCCGCGCCGGGCATCCCGGACGTCAAGTCCGGCACCTCGAGCGCAGCGCTGGCGGCGAAGCCGACACACCGGAAGGGGCCGAGGTCTGGGCGCGGCAGGCAAGGTCACCGGCGGCTCGTGAGCGGGGAGCCGATGTCGTGGGTGCGCACGGGTTGCGAGAGCAACAACTCGCCGAAAGCACTGCGTTATGCGGCGGGCTGGCACTGTTCCCCGTGCTGCTCAAGCGCGGGCGGTGGCGAGGTGCTTGGCGCGGTCGGCGAGGCGGTCGGGGAGGGTGGTGAGCAGGGCGATGAGGAACCGTGCGGCCCCTGGGACGACGTAGCGCGGGCGCGGGTTCGGGTGCTCGGCAGCGGCGACGATGGCGGCGGCAACCTGGCCGGGGGCGATGCCCTTGGCGATCTGGGCGGCCAGGTAGCGGTCACCGCGCGCGATCATTTCTGTGTAGGCGGCCGGGACTTCCGCGGCCGTGGCCGACTGGGCGTCCGCGGCCTCGCCCAGGCTGGTAGTCACGAAGCCAGGCTCGATGATGACGACCTTGACGCCGAAGTCGGCCACTTCCTGACGCAGCGCGTCAGAGATCGCCTCGACGGCGTACTTGGTGGCGCCGTACACGCCCATGCCTGCGAATGTGGTGCGGCCCACCAGCGAGCTTATGTTCACGATCAGGCCGGAACCGCGCTCGCGCATAGCGGGCAGCACCGTCCGGGTCATGGCGAGCACGCCGAACACGTTGGTGTCGAACTGGCGCTTGACGTCGGCGTCGGAGAGGGTCTCGACCGGCCCGGCGAGGGCGAACCCGGCGTTGTTGACGAGCACGTCGACGCCCGCGCCGCCGGTGGCCGCCACTATCGTGGCCCAGGCTTGCCTGATGGCGGCGGCGTCCGTCACGTCGAGGCTGACCGCCGTGATGTTCGGCGTGCCGGCGGCCAGGTCGGCGAGGGCCTCCACGCGCCTGGCGCCCGCGAACACCTGATGGCCGCGACGGGCGAATTCGGCCGCGGCCGCACGTCCGATTCCCGAGCTCGCTCCGGTTACGAAAACTTTGAGCCGTGCCGTCTGCCGTCTCGCGCCTGCCATGTTGTCCCCCTGCCACCGCGCGGTGCCGCTCTCCGGACGCTTCCCGGAAACAGATCGGTTTCCTAACTACGGTACACCGATCTGTTTCCTGGTGCCAGGGTGGGAAGTAGGGTAGGTGCGCTGATGCGACTGTGCCCGATGCGACCGGGCCTGGGACGGCTGGCATGACACCCCGGGAGCGGGTGATCGACGCTGCGGCCGACCTGTTCTACCGGCAAGGTGTCGGCACGGTCGGTGTCGACCTGGCGACCAGCTGCGCTCCGCAGACGCGGTGCTGTTGGCGGTCCCGCTCTACAACTTCGGTGTCCCGCAGCACGTCAAGGCATGGATCGATGTGGTCATTGCGGGTGCCAAGTCCGCCGATGAGACGCTGCTCGCCGGCAAGCCCGTCGTCCTCGTCGTGGCCCGCGGCGGCGCGTACGGCCCTGGCACCCCGCGCGAGGGCTGGGACCACTCCATCGACTACCAAAGCCGCATCCTGGCCGACGTCTGGGGTGGCGAGCTCACCGTCATCGAGCGCGAGTTCACCCTGGTTGGCGTCAACCCGGCCCTTGACCAGTTCAAGGATATCGCCGCTACCTTCAAGGACGCCGCCCACGCCGCGGCCGCCGAGGCGGGCAAGGCCCTGGGATAGGCCGCGGACTTCTTTCCTACCGTTCCCGCTTGAGTACCTCTCCGAGGCTCGTTATGAAAGAGCGGCGTCTCGCCGCGCTGATGGCGCGTGCTTTGTCGGTGGCATGCGGCACCATGGACACGTGGCTGGCGACGTCCCCCCATCGGCGCGCGGCCGGGAGAAGCCGCACAGCAAGATTCCCGGCGAGGCGCAGCCGTTCACGCATCTCAGCGTCCCCAACGCCGATCAGTACCGGCACCTGCTCCTGACGTTCGCGCGGGCGAAGGAGCGCTTCATCGTGCACCTGCGTCCAGAAGACGTCGCTGTGGAACTGCGGATGGATGCCGATGACCAGCTCACCGAAGCTCTAGATCAGCTAGTCCGATGGGGCAACCTGCGGGCGGACGTGGACACGAGCCGAGTCACCTCGGTGGAGGACTTCCACCGCAAGCGCTCCCTTTACCAGCTCACGCCGGCCGGGCAGGCGGCCGAGCAGGCGATCGCGTTCTACGAGGAGGCGATCGGGCGGCGCGGCCAGCTCCAGTCGGTTGCCCTGGCCGACATCGCTGGCCAGCTCCAGGCGCTGCTGGCGCTGGCCAGGGAGGGCGATCCCGACCCGGCCAAGGTCCATCTGCTGCTGCTGTCGGTGGCGGAACGGTTCTCCTCCCTGGCCGACAACGCGCAGGCGTTCATGTCGGCGCTGCGGCGCGCGATCGACTTCTCGGACGGGGACGTCGACGGCTTCATCGCGTACAAGGAACGGCTGATCGACTACATCAACCGGTTCATCGCCGACCTCGCCAACTCCGGCGCCCAGATCGCGCTGCTGCTGAGCGACCTGGAGGCTGCCGGGCACGAGCGGCTGCTCGCGGTGGCCGCCAGGCGCGAGGCCGCCGACGCGGTCCCCGAGGGTGCGGACGCAGCCGCGGCGCTGGCCAGGGCGGAAGAGCAGGCACTGGACGCGTGGCGGAACCGGTGGCGCGGCCTTGACGACTGGTTCACCTCCCGGGATACCGGGCACCAATCGCAGGCCAGGCTGCTGCGACAGGCCGCGGTGACCGCGATCAAGCAGCTCATCGACGCGGTCGGCCTGCTCAACGAGCGGCGCACCGGCCGGTCGGACCGGTCGGCTGACTTCGCCGCGCTCGCCCGGTGGTTCGCCGAGGCGCCGGACGACGCGGCGGCGCACCAGCTGTGGCGGGCGGCGTTCGGGCTGTCCCCCGCGAGGCACCTGTCGGTCACCAGTGACACCGCCGATGAGTGGGCGGCCCTGCCCGCAGGGACGCCGTGGGGTGATGCGCCGCCGATCCGGATCTCACCGCAGCTGCACAAGACCGGCGCGTACGAGCGGCGCGGCAAGCCCAGCCAGGTGCGGGACCGTTCCGCGGAAAGGGAGCTGCTGCGCATCCGGGCGGAGCAGGAGGCCGCGCAGACCGCCGAGGCACGACGGCGGCTGCGCACCAGCGGGCCGACCCTGCTGTCTGACCTGGATGTGCTCGACCCGAGGGTGTTCCGCCTCTTTCTCGGCCTGCTCGGCGACGCGCTCGCGGCCCGGGCGCCAGGCGACACCGAAGTAAAGACCGTCACAAGCGACGGCAGCCTTGAGGTGCGGCTGTGCCTGGTCCCCGACGGCGGCGCGGTAGCGATCAACACCGAGGACGGCGTGCTCACCGGCCCCGAGCACGTCATCGAGATCACGGACCTGGTGCCATGATCCCCGCCGAGGAGCAGGCGCAGCGCCGGGCCGCGCTGCGTGCCCTGCTCGCCAGACCGCTGCTCATCGCCCCCGACGACGCCGAGTCGTTGATGCTTGTCCGTAGGCACCTGACTGCCCTGTCCGACTGGCTGCGCAGGGAGACCGGCTGGCGGCTTGTCGCAGACGCGGAAACGGCCCGGCTGTTCAAGACCGCACCGCTGACGGACGACGCCACCCACCCCGCTCGCGGGCACAACAAAGAGCCGTTCAGCCGTCGCCGCTACGTCACCCTTTGCCTCGCGCTATCCGCGCTCGCCCGCGCCGACGCGCAGACCACGCTCGGCAGCCTTGCCGACGACGTGCTCACCGCCGCCGCCGAACCCAGCCTCGCGGCCACCGGGTTCACGCTGACGCTAGAGAACAGGAGCGATCGCACCGACCTCGTGGCGGTGGTCCGGCTACTGCTCGGCTGGGGCGTGCTCAGCCGGGTCGCCGGAGACGAGGACGCGTACCTGTCAGCCGGCACCGACGTCCTGTACGACGTGCGGCGGCCGGTGCTCGGCGTGCTGCTGACCGGCAGCCGCGGCCCGTCCACCATCACCGCGAGCGGTTTCCAGGCGCGGCTCGCGGAGCTGACCGCCGAGCCGGTCGCCGAGACCGACGAGCTGCGCAACCAGGCGCTGCGCAGAATCCTCACCCGCCGGCTGCTCGATGACCCGGTCCTCTACTACGACGAGCTCACCGACGACGAGCGTGCCTACCTGGTCGCCCAGCGGCATAACATCACTGGGCGGATCGCCGAGGCCACCGGGCTGCTGCCGGAACTGCGCGCCGAGGGCATCGCCATGGTGGACCCGGACGACGAGCTCACCGACGTGCGGATGCCCGAGCAGCGGACCGACGGTCACGTCACGCTGCTGGTCGCCGAATACCTGGCGGGCCGGGCACGGGCACCGCGGGCCGAGCTGCTGGCGTTCGTCCGGCGGACAGCGCAGGCGCACGCGGGCTACTGGCGCAAGGGCGTCACCGAGCCCGGCGCGGAAGTCGAGCTGCTCGATGTCGCGCTTGACAAGCTCACCGCCCTGCGCCTAGTCGACATCGACATCGAGGTCACCCGAGACGGCACCGGCACCGTGATCCGCGGCCGCCCGGCCATCGCCCGGTTCGCGCTCGCCGACCCCACCATCCGCGAGCCCGGCTCTCCCGCCGCGAGCCACACCAGAACGCGCCAGACACGAAAGGCGACGGCCGATGCTGCCAGCACCATCTTCTGAGCGGTGGAAGCCGCTGCGGGCGGGCCTTGTCGACATGTTCTACTACGACCAGGAGGAATTCTGGTTCCACGACGGCCGCCTGCTGCTGCGCGGCAACAACGGAACAGGCAAGTCCAAGGTGCTCGCCCTTACCCTTCCGTTCCTGCTCGACGGCGAACTCGCGCCGCACCGGGTGGAGCCGGACGGCGACCGGCAGAAGCGGATGGAGTGGAACCTGCTGCTCGGCGGCAAGCACCCTAGCCCGGAACGTCTCGGATACACCTGGCTAGAGTTCGGCCGCCGGGCCGCCGACGGAACTCAGGAGTTCTGCACGATCGGCTGCGGGCTGAAGGCCGTCGCCGGGCGGGGCATCGCCCGGCACTGGTTCTTCGTCACCACCCAGCGTCCCGGCGCGGAGCTGCGGCTGCTGCCCGACAGCCGTGTCCCGCTCACCAGGGAGAAGCTGCGCGAGGAGATCGGCTCGCACGGATTCGTTTACGACCGGGCGGCCGACTACCGGCGGGCGGTCGACGAGCACCTGTTCGGCCTCGGCGAGCACCGCTATGAGGCCCTGGTCAACCTACTGATCCAGCTGCGCCAGCCGCAGCTGTCGAAAAAGCCAGACGAGAAGCTGCTGTCCCGGGCGCTCACCGAGGCGCTGCCGCCGCTCAGCCCCGGCCTGGTGACCACCGTCGCCGAGGCGTTCCGCGGTCTCGATGAGGAGCGCGACGCGCTGCGCTCTCTCGCCGAGGCGCAGCAGGCGGCGGCCGACTTCCTCGGCCACTACCGTCGGTACGCGCGGGTCGCGGCCAAGCGCAAGGCCTCCGGCCCGAGGGCGACGCAGAGCCACTACGAACAGCTCGGCAGAGACCTCGCCGCCGCCGAGGAGGCCTTCACGGCCGCCAGACAGCAGCTGGCCGAGGCGCAGGACGAACTCCTGGCGCTTGAGGAGCAGCGCGCTGAACTGGAAGCGCGAGGCGACGCGCTGCAGGCCGATCCCGCGATGCGGGACGCGGAACGGCTCGAGCAGCTGCGTGAGGACGCCGACCGCAGGGAGAAATCGGCGCAGGACCGGGAGGAACACCGGGACCGGCTGGCCAGCCAGGTACGGAAGTACGCCGACCGGGCGACTCAAACGGCGCATCAGGCCGGGACCGGGCGCGACAAGCTCGCCAGGGCGCTGGGCGAGGCCGCGACCGCGTCGGCTGACGCGTTCTGCGCCAACCAGCACCGGACGGCCGTCGTCGCGCTCGATCCCGCAGACTTGGACGTCGTCTCGGCGGGCGGGGCGCACCATGCGGCCGGCGCCTACCTGGATGCCGCCGAGGCACCGGCGGCCGACATGCTCGCCCAGACCAGGCGTGCTGCCCTGGCCATCGCCGACCGGCAGGAACAGGCGGTCACGCGGCTTGGCACGCTGCTCGGGGAGTCCGCGGAATGCGAGCGGAGGCTCCAGGCAGCGCAGGCTGACGAGGGCAGGCTGTCGGCTGAGGTCCAGGCCGCGGCCGACCGGGTCACGGCCGCGGATGAAGCAGCAGCGGAACGGATGCGGCTGCTTCTTGACGCCTACCGCTCCTACCTGAACGGGCTGGCGGAACTGCGGATAGCCGACCCCGACGAGCTGATGGACGCGCTTGAGGGCTGGGGGCTGACCGGGGAGGGCGCGAACCCGGCGGCCGCGATCATCGACGACGCCGCCCGCGCCGCCGGCGCGGAGCTCGGCCGGCTCGCCGGTCAGCTCAGCGGCAGCCGGTCGGCTCACGTCAGGCAGGCAGGAGAGCTGGCCGACGAGATCGGCCGACTGCGCCTTGGCGGCCACGACGCCCCGCAGGCTCCGCACACGCGGGCCGCCGGCGTGCGCGACGGCCGGGCCGGGGCACCGCTGTGGAAGGTGACCGACTTCGTGCCTGGCCTGTCCGACGACGAGCACGCCGGGCTGGAGGCGGCGCTTGAGGCGGCGGGGATCCTCGACGCGTGGGTGACGCCGGAGGGCAACCTCGTCGACGGGGACGTGATCGTGGTGTCCGGGCTTGCCCCGGCAGCCGGGGCGTCATGCGCCGGCCTGCTCGTGCCCGCGATTGATCCGGACGACCCCCAGGCGGGAGTGCTACGGGACGAGTCGGTGGCATCCGTTCTGAGTGCTATCGGACGCGGGCCAGGGACCGCCGACACCGTTGGGACCTGGGTGACCACGGACGGGCGCTGGTCCAACGGGATGCTGCGCGGCGCCTGGCACAAGGACCGGGCCCGCTACATCGGCGAGGGGGCCCGGGAGGCCGCGCGGCGGGCGCGGATCGAGTCCCTTGAGCGGGAGCTTGGCACCGAGCGCGCCGCGATCGACGCGATCGACGCGGAGCTGGCCGGCCTCGCGGCGCGGCAGGAACTGCTCGCCGCGGAGCACCGGACGGTGCCACCGGACGGCAAGGTTCGCGAGGCGCACACCGGGGCCGCAGTGGAGCGCCGCGGGCTTGCCCGCGCGCGGGAGGACCACGCGTCGGCCGGGGCCGTGCGTGAGCGGCGGCAGCGGGAGCTGACGGACGCCCGGTCGCGCGCCGAGGAATTCGCCCAGGATGTCGCCCTGCCCGTGGACCCGGACGAGCTGGCCGGCGTGCGGGCGGGGGTTGGGGCGTACCGGGTGGCGCTCGCCGGGCTCTGGCCGGCCGCCGAGGCGGCGCGCGCCGCGATCCGCGCCGCGGCCGACGCGGAGTCCGAGCTCGCAGAAGGCCGGCAGCTGCTCGTGGAGGCGAGCGAGCGAGCCGCCGAGGCACGGGAGGGGGCCGGAGCGGCGGCGACGACATACCAGGAGCTGCTTGCCACCGTCGGCACGGCGGTCGAGGAACTGCAGCGCCGGCTCGCCGAGGTGACCGGCGGTCTCGGCAGGAACACGGCGGCCCAGCGGTCCGCCCGCGACCGGGAACGTGACGCAATCGGGGCGAGCGGCAAGGCGGACGGGGAACGCGGCCGACTGCGGACGGACGTCGAGGAGGCGGCACGCCAGCGGGACGACGCGGTCCGCGAGTTCCAGGCGTTCGCCGCCACCGGGCTGCTGCGGGTCGCGGTGACCTCGGTGGAGGTCCCCGACGTGGAACAGCCATGGGCGGCGACGCCGACCGTGATCCTCGCCCGCGCGGTGAACGCCGAACTCGATTCCGTGGACGACGGGGACGTTCCATGGGACCGGATCCAGAAGCGGGTCACCGAGGAGCACAAGCTGCTCGCGGACGCGATGGCCAGGCACGGGCACTCGGCGGGGCTGACGCTGAGCGAGGGCGTCATCGTGATCGACGTGCTGTTCCAGGGCCGCAGCCACGACCTGCCCGGGCTTGCCGAGGCGCTGGCGGCGGAGGTGGCGCAGCGAACCGCGCTGCTGTCCGCGCGTGAGCGGGAGATCCTGGAGAATCACCTGCTCAACGAGGTGGCGGGAACGCTGCACGAGCTGATCTCCGCGGCCGAGGCCGAGGTCAGGCAGATGAACGACGAACTACAGGCGCGGCCGACGTCGACGGGCATGAGGCTGCGGCTGATCTGGCAGCAGGCAAGGAACGCTCCCGAGGGACTCGACCGGGTCAGGCTCAAGCTCCGGCAGACGATCGACGCGTGGTCCGCCGCCGACCGGGCTCTGGTGGGCGCGTTCCTGCAGCAGCGGATCGCGGCCGAGCACGCGGACAATCCGGCGGCCGGCTGGGCCGAGGCGCTGACGTCGGCGCTTGACTACCGGGGCTGGCATGAGTTCGTGATCCAGCGCTATCAGGACGGGCAGTGGCGGCCCGCCACCGGCCCCGCATCCGGTGGCGAGCGCGCGCTCGTGGTGTCGGTTCCGCTGTTCGCGGCGGCCTCGTCGCACTACAAGTCGGCAGGGAACCCGTACGCACCGCGGCTGATCGCGCTCGACGAGGCGTTCGCCGGCGTCGATGACGACTCGCGCGCGAAGTGCCTGGGCCTGCTCGCCACCTTCGACATGGACGTGGTCATGACCAGCGAGCGGGAGTGGGGCTGCTACCCGCAGGTGCCCGGTCTTGGCATCTGCCAGCTTGCCCGGCAGGAAGGCATCGACGCGGTCCTGGTCACGCCGTGGCGGTGGGATGGGCGGGAACGGCGCAGGGCCGAGCGGGCTCTAGCGTGACTGACAGTGCGACCGGCGCCACGGAGGCCGACGCCAGGCTGCACCGGCTGCTCGGCGGCGATGACGTCGCGTGGCTGGTCCGGCGGGCGCGGGACCGGCTGGAGACCGGACGCTCACTGAGCGGGACTGTGACCCTCGCCGATGCGACCGCCAGGCAGCGGCGGGCGGTGGAGCGGCTGACCGGCAGGCCGGCCCGTTCCGGCGTGTCCTTGTCGGTGTCGCTGCCGGAGCTGGACCGCATCGTGCGGGAGAGCGGGGCCGCAGCCGACGGCCTTGCCGAGGCCGTGACGCGCCTGACCGGTCCGCTGCGGGACCTCAACCGCGACCGCGCGGATACCGCGGCCGCCTGGGCGGCCGCGGTCGGGCCGCTAGACGACGCCGTGGCGGGCAGGGCCGAGCTGGCGGCGTGGCGGGTGTGGCTCGATACGACCGGCACGGTCCGCCGGCTGGCATCATCACCCGATGTGGCACTGGCGCTGCTTGAGCAGGTGGCGGCGGTGCTGCGGCGGCTGCCGTCGCGCGGCACGCCCATCGGCAGGCTCGCCGCCGAATGCTGCGGCGACGCGCACGCCCTCGACGACGGCCGTCCGGTAGGAACGCTCGCCCTGTCGGCGTCCCGCGCGCTGGCTGGCCGGCCGTTCGCGGGCGACGGCGGCGCCGACTCCCGTCGCGCGGCATGGGCAGCCGTGGGCGTCCACTGTGACGACCTCTCGTCGCTTGTGCTCTGCCATGGTTTGGCCGGTGACGGCCGCACCGCCCTCGGCAGGGTCCTCGCGCTGCAGCGGGAGGCCGGGCAGCCGGCCGTGCTCACGCTCAGGCAGCTGCGCTGCCATGACGAGCCGCTGCGCGCGGCGGGACCGGTGCGGGTCTGCGAGAACCCGGTGGTGGTCGCCGCCGCCGCCGACGAGCTCGGCGCCAGTTGCCAGCCGCTGCTGTGCGTCGGGGGCCAGCCGTCGGCGGCCGGGTGGCGGCTGCTTGACCTGCTGGCGGCGGGCGGCGCGGAGTTTCGCTATCACGGTGACTTCGACTGGGGCGGCATCCGGATCGCCGAGGCGGTGCGGACGCGGATCAGCGGCCGAGGAGCTCGCTGGCACTCCTGGCATTACGACCGAGACGCCTATGAAGCCCTCGCGGCCGCGCTGACGACCGCACATCCACTTGCGCGACTCCCCCAGTCGCCCGGCGAGCCAGTCGGGACACCATGGGATCCGGCCTTGGCCACCGCCATGGCGCGGCACGGCGTTCGCATCGAAGAGGAGCTCACCCTGGACACTCTGCTAGCGGACCTAGCAGAGTTACGAGGGAATCGATGGCGGCGGCGACCTGACGCGGCGAGGCGATCATCGGCGTCACGGAGGTGATCCCGTGACGCATGCCGAACAGGTCACCACGATCACTGTCGACTGGGACGACCCCGGCGGCCTACCGTGCCAGGACCGCCAAGCTGATGCTCCGTCGCGACCACCGAGGAGCGTCATGACGGCGCGTCCAGGGTCAGCCGAACCCGTTCGGGATGATGACTGTTGTCTTCGCGGTGCATTAAGGCGTCATGACGTTGGTCGGATGCACCTAGTTGATCCGGATCCTGTCGGCCGCCAGCTCCATGGCCAGCACCGTCCGCCAACCGCCGGCCGGGCTCCACCGCGTGACGGTCTTGCCTTGGCGGCCTTGGCGGCCTTGGCGGGCGCGCCGGCGGGGCATATGACACCGTTACCGGGTATGCCGCGGGCCGCCGCTCACCGGGAAGTCGGACTTCACCACTAGGGTCCTGCCTAGGTGGTCACCGATTCGCTGCCTGTCGCGCGAGCACAGGATGACGATGAAGCCGATAAGACCAGTGAACGGCCAGGTGTAGGGGATGGCGTCCAGGATCAGGCAGACCCAGCGGATGGTCAGCTGCGTCATGTTCGCCGGACCGCCGCCCTTGCTGATGACTCGCAGCCCGAGCAGCTTCATGCCCAGCGTCTGGCCCTCTTGCCGGTGCGTGAAAAAAACCCAGTACATGAAGCCGATGAACGCAAAGACGACGAAGGCGATGATTCCGCCGAGAATGTGCATGAACGTGCTGTCGCTTCTGTCGAACGGTATCGACACCAGTGAGGGGATAAGCCCCACGAGGAAAGCGTCGATCAGGTACTGCACGACCCGGCGCCCCGTCACCCGGGTCGCTCCCCTCATTACCGGCGGCGCCATTCCCTGCTGGTATGCGGGGTATGCGGCATCACCGCCATCACCGCCCGGCGCCTGGCCGCGCGTCCGCGCGGGGACAGGTTGTCCGTAGGCCGTGGTGGGGTCCTGCTCCTGGGTGAAACCCGTGTCCTGTTCCTGGCTTGGAACGCCACCCTGTGGCGGCGCTCCGGGATGAGTACCGTGCTGGGTTCCGCCCTGCTGCCCAGCAGCGTCCCCCTCTGGCATCGTGCTCATAGTTGTGGTCCCCCGATCCACGCCGGCGTGCCGGCGCTTCGCCCCTCCTACCCACGACAAACACACAGAACACATCGGTTCACATCCAAATCAGACATGCGCTGCCGCGCCTGGCCACCGTCCTCGCGGCAGTTGTTCCGTTGTCGTCCGGTGAGCCCCCGATGTCTAATGGAGCGAATGATTTCTAGAATCTGTTGCCCACGGAGGGACACTGATGACCGAGCCGGTCGCAGGCGGCAAGATCACGGAGACGGAAATCGGCCGCTACCGCTCCACGCGCGGCCTCGATTACGAGTCGGTCCCGTGGAAACTGTGGGAGAAGTCCAAGAAGCTGTTCTGGGACCCCGCCGATATCGACTTCTCGCAGGACGCCATCGACTGGCAGGAGATGACGGACGAGGAACGGACGCTCGTCGCCATGTCCGCCCGCGGCTTCATGGTCGGCGAGGAGGCGGTCACGCTCGACATCGTGCCGTTGCTGCGCTGCATGTCCGACCTGGGCCGGCTCGAGGACACGATGTACCTGGCCATGTTCACCATGGAAGAGGCCAAGCACACCGAGATGTTCCGTCGCTGGTTCGACGCCGTGGGCATGGACCCTGCCTCGCTCGACGACCTGGTCCGCGCGCAGCAGGCCGCCCTCGGTGACCGTCGCACCGGCATCTTCGACGGAGCGCTCACCAGGGTGATGCGGCGGCTGGACACCGACCGGTCACCGCAGGCCATCCTCGACGCGTCGATCATCTACAACCAGTTCGTCGAGGGCGTCCTGGCGATTGCCGGCTACCAGCGCTGGGAGGAGACCTTCCGCAGGCTCGGCAAGCTGCCCGGCCTCGAGGCGGGCCTGAAACTCACCCAGCGCGACGAGCGGCGGCACATCGCTTACGGCACCTACCTCGGACGGCGACTCCTCGCAGAGAACCCCGACCTGTGGGAGTGGTTCGAGCAGCGCTGGGCCAAGCTGTCCGCCAGCCTCACCGGCGGCTACAGCCCGGACGTGACCGACGAACAGTCGCCGGAAATGGCGATCCTGGCGGAGCGGTACCGGCGGCTGAGCAAGCGCCGGCTCGAGGCGCTCGCCGTCGCCCGCACGATGAGCACCGCCGAGGTGGACACCAGCGCCGTGGAATCCTTCGAACCCGAGGAGCTTCAGCACGTGAGCTGAGCGGCATCGCCTACGCGCCGCCGTCGCTTGCGCCCCGGGTGTAGGCCATCTCCCAGAAGGCCAGCTCGTACCCGGTCGCTGCGTCGAAGGCGGCCTCTGCTGCCCTCTGGTCCGCGTCGGCCGCGCAGGAGTCGAGCAGGCCGGTCGAGGCCCGCACCAGGTCGTCGTACCCGTCGTCGGCGAACATGGCGATCCAGTCCGCGTATACCGGGTCGGGCGGCGCGCCTCCGGCGGCCAGCCGCTGGCCGATCTCGCCGTAGCTCCACTGGCAGGGCAGCAGCGCGGCAAGCGCCACAGGAAGACTCCCCGAGCCGGCGGCGGCCAGCAGGTGCCCGGCGTAGCCGCGGGTCGTCGGCAGCTGGGCAGGCAGCCGGTCAGGCGAACCGCCGAGCCGGGTGAGGAACGTGAGGTTCGCCGGGATCTCGACGTCGGTGATCTGGATCAGGAAGCGGGCAAGAGTCGCCTGCGACGCGCGGTCCGGTGCGGCGGCGATGGCCAGCGCGATCCCCTGAACGTAGCAGTGCAGGTACTGGATGTTCTGCTCGAAGTAGAAGCGGAACGTCTCGTGTGGCAGGGTGCCCGCGCCGATCTCGGCGACCATGGGGTGGCTGGTCGCCGCGGCCCAGGTCGCCGCGCCGCGCTCGCGCAGCAGTGTTGACAGGCCAGGGGCGGACAAGCTTTCGTGCTCCGGGGAGCCAGCGTGCTGGCTCACTCCAGCCACCCCATCATCCGCGCGTAGTTGTCGCCCATGATCCCGTCCAGTTTCGCCTGCGGGATCGGGTCGGTGCCGAGCCGCTGCGCGTGCTCGTTCACCGACAGCAGCTTGGCGCGCAGCTTCACCGGGTCATACAGGAACCCGGGATAGTCCGTGCCGAAGAACAGCTTGCCGAGCGGCACGAAGAACTGCTCCGCATGCACCAGGAACCGGTACAGCTCCTCCCCCGTGCAGGTGGCGATGTAGTAGCTGAGCTCGGCGAAGAAGTTCGGGTGCTTGGTCAGCATGAAGAGCGCCTCGTCGACCCAGGGCAGGCCGAGGTGCGCGATGGTGAGCCGTAGCGAACGGAAGTGCCGTCCCGCGGCGTCGAGCAGTGCGGGACGGGCGTACTCCATGCGGGCGTCGATCCGGGTGGAGCCCGCCTGGTGCACCATGACCGGGATGCCCCGTTCCTCGGCCTTCTCGAACACCGGGAAGGCGAGGACCGGGTCGGCCGGCGACCAGTCCTGGTACATCGGGTAGAGCTTGACGCCCTGCAGCCCGAGTTCGGTGACCGCCCGTTCCAGTTCGCGGACGGCCGCCTTCGGCCCGCGGTAGTTCGGGTTCACCGAGGCGTAGCCGACGATCTTGTCCGGGTCCTGGCGCTGCAGCGCGGCGATGTAGTCGTTGCACTTCTCCGGGCTCGGCGGCCCCGGCACGCCAGTGATGCCGTAGCTGTCCACCGTGCCGATGAGCTCGCCGTCCAGGAACTGCGGTGAGACCGCCAGGATCACGATCTTGTCGAAGCCGGGATGGTCCCTGATCATCTCAGGGACGCCGATGACCGGAAACCCTTTACGGCTGAAGCCGCTGGTCTCCCACTCCTGCTCGGTCGGCATCCGGTGCGCGGGGAGCTTGCCCTCGCTGCGGTAGATGCACAGCGATCCCTCGCGCCCGTATTCGGTGGTGAACTCGGGGTCTTCCGCCAGGCTAAGGATGTGGGTGTGCGCGTCGACCTGCATCGGCTACTTCCCCCATCCGATCATGCCGGCCACCCGCTTCAGGGCCTTGTTAGCCTCGGCGAGCACCTGCCGCTCGTCGACCGTGGTGACCTGGCGGCCGCGCATGACGATGTTTCCGTCGATGATCGTGGTGTCGACCGCGGAGCCGTTGGCGGCGAACACCAGGTGGGAGTAGATCTGCGCGGGATTCTCGTCCGCCAGCGGGGTGAACATGACGTTGCCGGTGTCGACGAGGATCACGTCGGCCTTGCGCCCGGCCGCCAGGAACCCGGTCTCGTGGCCGAGCGCGGCGGCCCCGTTGCGGGTCGCCATCGCCAGCACATCCGGGGCCTGCTGGAGGCTCGCATCTGTCCTGGCGGCGCGGTGCACCAGGGACGCGAACTTCATCACCTGGAACAGGTCGCATGTGTTCGACGACTCGGCGGCGTCGTGGCCGAGTCCGACGTTGATGCCGGCGGCGAGCATTTCCGGGACGCGGGCGATGCCGTTGCCGAGCTTGGCGTTGGAGGACGGGTTGTGCGAGATGTGCGTGCCGGTCTCCCGCATCAGGGCGATCTCGGTGTCCGACAGCCACACGCAGTGCGCGGCGACGCAGTCCGTGCCGAGCAGGCCCGCGTCGTAGGCGACCTCGGTCGGGCGCCGGCCGAACCGCCTCTTCGAATCCTCGACCTCGGTGAGCGACTCGTTGAGGTGCACGTGGATGCCGGTGTTCAGCTCGTCGGCTAGCAGGCGCGCGTCGCGCAGCAGTTCCGGTGAGGCCAGCGGCAGCCATTCGATGCCGACGTAGACCTGGATCCGGCCGTCGCCGGCGCCGTGCACGGCGTCGTAGGCGTCCTTGTTGTCCTGCAGGGTGTCCAGGTTGTGCTCGGGCAGCGCCACGTCGTTGGACAGCACCGCGCGGATGCCGATGTCCACCGCGGCCCTGCCCAGGGCCGGTAGCCGCCGGTACATGTCGTTCACCGTCGTCACGCCCGCCTTGACCGACTCCAGGTAGGAGGCGGCGGCCGCCCAGTATGCGCTTTCCGCGTCGAGCGCACGGATGGAGGGATACCAGAACTCCTCAAGCGACTCCCACAGCGGCAGGTGGTCGCAGAGGCCCTTGCCGACCGCCGTGTGGTAGTGCAGGTCGATCATGCCCGGCAGCACGATCATGCCGGCCGCGTCGATGACCTGCGCGCCGGCTGTGTCCCCGGCGTAACGTCCTGGCCCGACCGCGGTGATGCGGTCACCGTCGATCACCACATGGCCGCCGAAGTGGACGGACCGCTGGTCGTCCATCGTCAGTACGGTGCCGTTGTTGATCACGAGAGTTGGCATCTGCACCTCGTCAGTTCGCGGGGTCAGCGGGCAGCGCCCGCGCGACGCAGTCGGTGAACGCCGCGGCCGTCTTCATCCGGGTCGGGCCGAGGGGGAACACAGTCAGGCTGTCGATGCCGAGCACGGTGATCTCGCGGATGTGCCCGATGGCCTCCGCCGACCCGCCCGCCAGCGCCATCCGGTGCACGAATTCGGCGGGCAGCAACGCGGCGGCCCTGGCGGCCTCCTGGAACTCGCCGCCGGCGTAACTGCGCCGTACGTCCGCTACCAGCGAGGCGGGCAGCCCGGCGATCTCGCAGTACACCGGCGAGGTCTGCGGGAACCACGCCGCGATCGTCATGGCGGCGGCGAAGGCGGCATCGGGGTCGTCATCGTCGATGGCGCCATAGGCGAACACGGTGACCTCGGGCCGGGCATCGCGGCCCGCCTGCTCGGCGCCCCGGTCGATGTGCTCAAGCGCGTACTTGAGGCCGTCTGGGTGCAGCCCGGCGAGCAGGATGACGCCGTCGGCGACCCGGCCGGCGAGTTCGAGCGTCTTCGGTCCGGTCGCCGAGATCCAGACCGGGATCTCGGGCGCGGGCGCGAACCGGTAGTGCGCGTCGTCGAACGCGAACCCGTCCGCTCGCATGCTCACGTGCTCCCCGGCCCACAGCCGCCTGATGGCGTCGATGGACGCCTCGAGGTCGGCGAGCTTCGCCGGCTGGTGGCCGACCGCGAGCAGCGGCCGGTCACCGGCGCCGATGCCCAGGGTGAACCGTCCGCCGGACACCTCGGCGATGGTCGCCGCGGCGGCGGCGGTGACGCCGGGGTGCCGGGTGACCGGGTTGGTCACCGCGGTGCCGAGCTTGAGCGTGCTCGTCGCACGGGACGCGAGCGTGAGGTAGGACCAGCAGTTCCTGGTGTGCAAGGAGGAGTCGGTGAGCCACAGGGTGTCGTACCCGAGGCGCTCGATCTCGGCGACGTTCCGCTCGAACACGTCGGGGCTGTCCACGCCCTGCAGGCAGATCGAGGTCCGCATTGGGTTAGCTCTCCTTCGCTGTCGGAGCCGGCTGAGCCGGCTGAGCCGGGGATGCCGAGGTCGGCGGCGCGGTCCTGGCGGTCACCAGGCCGGCCAGCGCGCGCTCGCACCGCTCGGCGAAATCGAGGACCCGCTCGTCGTGTCCCCACGGCCCGACGACCTGGAGCCCGACCGGCAGGCTCGCGGAATCGAAGCCGCACGGGATGGTGATCGCGGGCTGCCCGGTGATGTTGAACGGATAGGTGTACGGGGTCCAGGTGATCCACGGCAGTTTCGCGTCCGCCTCGCCCCCCGCGGGAACCTCGGCGTCGGCGGCGAACGCGGTCCGCGGCATCGTCGGCATCACCAGCAGGTCAAGCCGCTCGAACAGCGCGAACACCGCGGCGCTGAACGCGCGCCGCGCGTCGATAGCCGCATAGTAGTCGGCGAGCGAGTACCGCTCGGCAAGCCCGAGCAGCCGGACCAGGCCCGGGTCCATGATGTCGCCCTGGGCGCGGATTAGGTCGGCGAAACCAAGGCCGCGGCCGGTGACCCACAGCGCCTCGAAGACCTCGCGCGGCACAGGCATCGCCAGCTCGGCATCGACGAGGTCGCAGGTACCCGCTGCGCGCAGCTCGCCGATCGCGGTCGCGACGACCCGCCCCACGTCATCTACTGGTCTTATCCCGAACGGGTTCGTGATGACCCCGGCCCGCAACCGCTTCCCCTGGTCGTCGCGGAGCGGCGCGGGATACGCCGACTGCGGGTCACGGGGGTCCGCGCCCCGGGTCAGCCGCAGCACGGCCCGTGCGTCCGCGACCGAGCGGGTGAGCGGCCCGGCGTGCGAGAGCGACTCGTTGACAGTGCCCGGCCACACCGGGATGGCGCTCAGCGTCGGCTTGAGCCCGACCACGCCGCAGAACGAAGCGGGGATCCTGATCGAGCCGCCGGCGTCGCTGCCAAGCGCGACAGGGACCGCGCCGGCCCCGACCGTCGCGCCCGAGCCCGCGCTCGAGCCGCCGGAATTCCGCGCGGGGTTCCACGGGTTGCGGGTCACCCCGGTGCGCGGCGAGATGCCGGTGCCCTTCCATCCGAACTCGGGTGTGGTGGTCTTGCCGATCACGACCGCGCCCGCCCGCACGAGACGGCCGACCATCGGCGCGGACACCGCGGCAGGAGTCGCGTCGCTGGTCCGCGACCCCTTGAAGGTCGCCTCGCCGGCCAGGTACATGTTGTCCTTCACGGCGATCGGCACGCCGTGCAGCTCGCTGCGCAGCCGCCCGGCCCGCGCCTCGGCTTCGAGCTCGGCGGCCTCGCGCAGCGCCGCCTCCCGCCGGAAGAACACGTAGGCGTTGATGGACGGCTCCGCCTCCGCGGCCAGCTCAAGGGCGAGCTCAGCGAGCGCGACGGGTGACAGGCTGCCGTCGGCGACGCCGCGCGCCAGGTCCAGCGCCGTCGCGGCGCGGTACTCCCCCGCACCGAGATCCCGGTACGTCATCGCGGCGCCTCGCCGGCCACCGCGGACCACGCGGACGCGAACCGCTGCGCCCACTCCGCCGGGACCGAGGTGCTCACCTTGACGAACCGCGTCCCGAACAGCGGCGACTGGTAGCTGCCCGGCCTGATGAACACGTCATGGTCGAGCATCGCCCCGCACAGCGCCTCGGCGGTCCAGCCACTGCCGCTCACGTCGACGGCCAGGAAGTTGCCGTGGGAGGGGCGCACGAGCACCTGACCGAGGCCGCTGGCTTCGACGGCCGCGCAGACGGTCTCCTGGTTCGCGCCGTTGACCGCCCGCAGCCGCTCCAGCCAGGGACCCTTCACCTCCAGGCCGGCCATCGCGGCGCGCTGCGCCTGAATGCTCGCGCCGAGGGGGTTGGCGGGCACCGACGTCAGCGTCCGCATGAGAGCCGGCGGCCCGACGACCGCGCCGACTCGCAGACCGGCCAGGCCGAGCCACTTGGAGAAGCTGTAGGTGGTGATGGTCCCCTCGGGGTACAGCTCCGCGACCAGGCTGTGCCCGGTCGCGAAGTGCCGGTACGTGCAGTCGTGCACGATCAGCGAGCCGGTCTCCCTGGCCAGCGCGGCGATCGCCGTGAGCTCGTCGCGGCCGTAGGAACTGCCGAGCGGGTTCAGCGGGTCGATCAGGTAGATCAGTGAGCCCGGCTCGATGGCCCCGGCGAGCTGCGACGCGCGCAGCCGGTAGCCCTGCTCGGCCGCGTAGACCGGCAGTTCCGTCACCGGGATGCCAGACAGCCCGACGAACCGGCCCGGCCACGGCCAGCCGGGATCGGTGGTGATCAGCCGGGATATCCGGGAAGCCAGCGCGGTGCACACGTGGTACAGGCCGCCGACCGCACCGTCGGTGATCATCGCGACGGAGCCGGTACCGGTCAGCCCAAGGTCGCCGACGATCAGCTCGCGCAGCCGCTCGAAGCCCAGGGCCGGCGCGTACAGCTGGAACTCGCGGCGGCTAGTGCTCTCGGCAAGCGCGGCGATCACCTCGGGCGGCGGCTCGAGGTGGGTGGTGTTCTGCCCCATCCACGCCAGCCCCGACCGGTCGAGGAGCGCCTCGAAGGACGGCGCCGCCGTGGCTGAGCCTGTCACGCGGTCGTCCCGTCGTTCCCCGCGGCAAGCGCGTTCGCGCCGAAGGCGGCGTACACCTGGGTTGCCTCGATGATGTCGTCGACGGACAGGTGCTCGTCCGGGCAGTACACCGGCTCACCGCCGGGGCCGAAGATCACCGTCGGCACCTTGGCGCCGAAGCTCGCCGTGTCGCCCAGCCAGCCGGCCACCTGGTGCACCGGCTCGGTACCGCGGACGCTGCGCACCGCGTCGGTCATCAGCGTCACGACCGGGTCTCCTGCCGCGGCGAGGTAGCCGCTCTTGACGTCGGCCAGCTCGACCGAGGCGCGGAAGCGCGGGTCGCGGCGCGCCGCCGCCGCCAGGCAGCGGTCGATCTCCGCCCGGACCTGCTCGGTAGTGATGCCGGGCTGCGGGCGGCAGTCGACACGGATCACGCACTCGTCCGGGATCATCGACGGGCCGCCCGGCGGCAGCCCGCCGTACACGCGTCCTGGCGACATGAACGTCTCGGGACCGAACAGCGCCGCGACCTGCGGGTCAAGCTCGGGCATGAGCCTGGAGCCGTCAAGCTCGATGATCGCGTGCGCGGCGAGCAGGTTGGCGTTGACCGCCAGCGGCTTGTGGCACGTGTGCGCCGAGGTGCCGAGCACCGTGATGTCGAAGTAGTAGCGCCCGCGATGGCCGAGGAAGATCTCGTTGTCCGACAGCTCGCCGAGCACCGCCATGTCGGCGTCGTGGGTGTCGAAGTACACGATCGAGCCGGTCTGGTCGCCCATGTGATCGGAGACCGCCGCCATCGCGAGCGTGCCCGACAGTGGCAGCCCAGAGTCGCGCAGCGCCTCCATGGCGACGATCTGGCAGACCAGCGCCGCCTTCATGTCCATGATCCCGTGTCCGTACACCTTGCCGTCGATGAGCTCGCCGGAGAACGGCTGCGCCGCCGTCCAGCCGTGCGAGACGGGCTTGGTGTCCATGTGGCCGGTGAACACCACGCGCGGCCCCGCGCCGAAGCTCAGCTCGCCGATCGCGTTGGGCCGATCTCCCATCACCGGCTGCAGTTCGGTGGCCTCGAACCCCGACTCGCGCATCACGTCGTGCAGGAAAGCCGCGAGCGGTCCCTCCTCGCCGAGCACGCTCGGGATGCGGCATACCTCCTGGACGAGCTCGATCAGGCGGCCGGCATCGATCTTGGCCAGCACGGCCGGGACGTCGGTCATAGACGTACACCACTCCCTGTCAAACACATGAGATCTCAGATCTTGATGCAGACGATAAGACACCGATGCCGTCGTGGAACACCCCTTGACAAGTAGAAACTTTCACGGACATGCTCTTTTTACAAGCCAGAAATCCGCTAGAAACGTCCCACCTGTGCATTAGAGAACGCAGAAGTGCCAAGCTTGAGATCTTAGATATAGGGAGCAGCCTCGCAGTGATCGTGATCGAGAACGGCACCGTCCTGACGATGGACGACGAGCGGTCCGTCCACTTCGGCGGGCACGTGGTGATCGACGGCGACCGCATCGCTGCCGTCGGCGAGGGACGCTACGCGGGCGACACAGCCGGCGCCGAGGTCATCGACGCCGCGGGCATGATCGTCATGCCCGGGCTTGTCGACCTGCACTTCCACACGGCGATCGGCAAAGGTTACAGCGACCACCTGCCGCTGTGGGAGTACCTCGACGAGTGCTGGTACCCGCTCATCCGCAACCTGGACGCCGAGTCCGCCTACTGGGCGGCCGCCGCGTCGTATCTCGAGGGCATCAAGTCCGGCGTGACGACGGTGAACGACATGTACCGGCGGCTACCGGACCTGGGCAGGGCCGCGGTGGACATCGGCATCCGCGCGGTGCTGTCCAACGACGTGGCGCTGCCCGAGCACAACCTGGACACCCTGCAGGACAACAAGGACGCCTACGACGCCGTGCACGGCGCCGGCGACGGCCGGATCCAGGTCTACGTCGGCATCGAATGGCTGCCGCTGGCCTCACCGGAACTGCTGCGCGACGCGCGCCTGCTAGCCGACGAGCTGAACACCGGCATCCACGTGCACCTCAACGAGTCGCTCACCGAGGTCGAGGATTCGAAGAGGCGGTTCGGCCGGCGCCCGACCGAGGTCGCCTACGACGCGGGCCTGCTCGGCACGGACTGCGTCGCCGCGCACTGCGTGTGGCTGTCGGACACCGAGATCGCCCTGATGCGGGAGACCGGCACGCACATCTCGCACAACCCGTCCTCCAACGCCAAGCTCGGCAACGGCATCGCCCGCGTCCCGGAAATGCTCGCCGCCGGCATCAACGTCGGACTCGGCCACGACGCGGTGGAGTGCAACAACAGCGGCGACATGTTCGAGGTGATGAAGTTCGCCTCGCTGATGCACCGCGCCGCACGGGTGGACGCCAGCCTGCAGCAGGCGCCGGACGTGCTGACGATGGCGACGCGGAACGGCGCCGCCGCGCTCGGGCACGAGACCGGGTACCTGGCGGCGGGGCGCAAGGCCGACGTGATCCTCGTCGACACCCGCAACGTCATGTTCACCCCCCTCGCCGACCGCAACGCCGCCCAGCTCTACTCCCACCTGGTGTTCGCCGCCAACGGCTCCGCCGTCGACACCACCATCATCGACGGAAACATCGTCATGCGCGGCCGCCAGGTCACCACGCTCGACGAGGCCACCATCCTCCGCGAGGCCAACGCCGGGTTCCGGCGCGTGCTCGCGCGGATCTCCTAACCAACGGGGACGACACCATGGCACAGGAGCAGGCAGAGCTCCAGCACAGGCAGCTGAAGGATGCCGTGTACGCGCAGATCCTTGAGAGGATCGTCGACGGCACGCTGCCCGCGGGGTACGCGCTGCGCGAGGGGGAACTCGCGGCGCGCTTCGGGGTGAGCAAGACGCCGCTGCGCGACGCCCTGGTCCGGCTGCAGGCGGACGGTCTTGTCTCCATCCCGCCGTACCGCAGCGCGGTCGTCGTCGGCTACAGCCGCCAGGACCTGCGCGAGATCTACGAGGTCAGGGAGCTGCTCGAGGGCGCGTGCGCCCGCGAGGCGGCGCTGCGCATCAGCGCGGACGACCTCGCGGAACTGTCGGCGGTGATGCGGGACAGCTCAGCCTGCATCCGCGACGGGCTAGTCACCGACGGGCAAGCCGACGACCTCGCCGTGCTGATCGACCGCTTCGACACGATCATGTACCGGCAGTCCGGCAACCAGCGGATCAACGAGATGGTCGGGAACATCCGCATCCACATCCTGCGGATCGGCCGGCTCACCACACGCATCCCTGGCCGCATGGTCAAGTCGGTCGGCGAGCATCAGGCGATCTACGAGGCAATCGTGCAGCGCGACGGCGCCGCGGCCGAGGCGGCGATGCGGCGCCACATCCTGTCCGTGATGGCGGACCAGCTGGTCAACATCGGCGACGCTGTAGAGGAGGGAGCTAGGTGACGACTGTGACCGACACCCTGGTCATCGGGGGCGGCTCTGCCGGGCTGTTCGCCGCGCTGCGCGCCGCCGCGCACGGCTCGGTGATCGTCCTCGAGGCCGGCCGGGACGGGGGCGACCCGCCGCCGCACTGGGCACTGTACGAATACGCGCTGCCCGATGCGTACTACCACCGATACACCGACCTGGCCAGCGGGCAGGTGATGCCGCAGGGCCGCGGTCTCGGCGGCGGTTCCACGGTGAACTCCGCGGCGGCGCTGCGCGGCCAGCCCTGGTGCTACGACTCGTGGGGCGTGCCCGGCTGGGGCTGGGACGACGTGCTGCCCGCGCTGAACGCCATCGAGTCCGACCAGCAGTTCGGCGGCCGGCCGTATCACGGCGACGCCGGACTGATCCCGATCACCAGGCTCGCGCCAGGACCGCTCGACGAGGCCGTGTTCGCCTGGTGTGACGCCGCGGGCTACCCCGCGATCGCGGATCACAATGAGCCTGGAGCCCTCGGGCACGCCGTGTGGACCACCAACCGCCGCGACGGCGGCCGCTGGGGAACCTGGGCCGGGGTGGCGCCCGCGGCACGGGCGGCCGGGGCGGAGATCCGGCCGGACACCACGGCGACCCGGCTCATCTTCGACGGCACCCGGTGCACTGGAGCCGAGGCGACAAGCGCTGGGGAGACCGAGGTGATCACGGCCGGACGCGTCATCGTCTGCGCCGGCGCGTACGGCACGCCGGAGCTGCTGCTCCGCTCGGGCGTCGGGCCGCGGGACGTTCTTGGCGCGCTCGGCGTCGCGCCAGTGTCCGTGCTGGCAGGCGTCGGTGCCAACGTGATGGATCACCCCTGGTGCCTGCTCAACGTCGACGTCCGGGATGCCGGAATGATCGAGGCGCGCCCGGTCAGCGGTGCCCTGCTCCGCTACGAGCTTGACGACCCGGCGGCCGGCCACGTCGAGGCGGAGATCTTCCCCTGGCAGCTGCGCCCCTACGACCTGACCTCGCCGCCGACGACCATCGCGTTCACCGCGGCGCTGATGGCGCCGCGCAGCCGTGGCAGCTTCACGCTCACCCCGGACGGGCGGGAGCTGCGCGTCGGGCTGCTCACCGACGACGCGGACGCCGCGCACATGGTCACGATCGTCCGTGAGACAGCCGCCATGATCGACGGCCTGGCCAAGGACGGCGTGGTCACCGTGCCGGACGGCGCATGGTGGCAGGCCGGCGAGGACGCGGAGCTGACGGCGGCCTGCCGGAGGGTCGTCGGCACATACAACCATCACAGCGGCACCTGCCGGATGGGTGACCCCGGCGCCGCGGACACGGTCGTCGCGCCCGACCTGAGCGTGCTCGGCACCACCGGCCTGTACGTCGCGGATTCGTCGGTCCTGCCGGTGATTCCCCGGGCGAATACCAACTTGATCTCCATGGCCATTGGCTACCGGGCACCTAGCCTGGCAATCTAAGATCTCGGACCCGGCGCAACGAGATGGGGGGCGAGGTAATGCAAGCCTCCGTTCAGATCGCAAAGATGAAAATGCTTTTTCCTGGTAGTCGCCACGCAATCGCAGACAGTGAGGATGCTTGGCCGCCAGGAAACCTGGAAGTTACGCATCGGCCCCGCCGAAGAAACGACCACCCAAGAAGATTTGAGATCTCAGATCTCATCCTGTCGCCCGTCAAGAGAGGTGGGGCAGCATGACAAGCAGCGGCAGCCCGGACCGCGCCGGCGGCCGACCGGCCCCAGAAGCGCCTGCCATCTCCGAACTGGGTGCGGGCATCCAGCTCACGGACGTGGGACGAGCGTTCGGGCCGACGGTGGCCGTGCAGGGCGTGTCACTGACGGTGCCGCAGCACGGCCACCTCGCGATCATCGGCCCGAGCGGCTGCGGCAAGTCCACCCTGCTCAACCTGATCAGCGGGCTTGACGATCCGGACGAGGGCAGCATCGACGTGCTTGGCGCGACCGGCTCCGCCGACCGGCTGCGCCGGTGCGCTTGGATGCCGCAGCGCGACCTGCTGCTGCCCTGGCGCGACGTGCTCGGTAACGCCGCGCTCGCGCTTGAGAACCAGGGCATGCGGCGCAAGGCCGCGCGGATCCAGGTCTCTGGGCTTGTGGAGCGGTTCGGCCTGGGCAGTTTCGAGCGCAAGCTCCCCCATCAGCTGTCCGGCGGCATGCGGCAGCGGGTCTCCTTCCTGCGCACACTGGTGGCCGGCAAGGAGGTGCTGCTGCTCGACGAGCCATTCGGCGCGCTTGACTCGATCACCCGGGCCGACCTCCAGCAGTGGCTGCGGTCCGCGCTGCAGAGCGAGCCGCGCACCACCGTGCTCGTCACCCACGACGTCGAGGAGGCGCTGCTGCTCGGCAGCCAGGTGATCGTCATGTCGGCACGCCCCGGGCGCGTCGCCGCGCACTACGACACCGACTTCCCCGCCGGAGCGAGCCGGCGCGAACTGCTGCGGCTGCCCGAGTTCACCGAACTCCGCGACGAACTGCTCGCCCGGCTTGAGGAGGCGTCATGACACCCGCGCAGGGCAGCCCGCCGCGCACCGAACGCCAGGCGGCGGCCGAGCCCGCCACGAGGGCGGGCCGGGCGGATGCGCAGCGGGGCACGCCGGCCTGGCGGCGCATCCTGCCGCCCGCGCTGGTGCTCATCCTCGTGGCGGCCACCTGGGACCTGGTGGTCCACCTCGCGCACGTACAGGACTACATCTTCCCGTCGGTCGAGAACGTCTTCCGCAGCCTGTACAAGAACTGGTCGAGCGTGCTGGGCAGCGCCACCTGGATCACCTTCCAGGAGATGCTGTTCGGCTTCCTCATTTCGATCGCGGTCGCGGTGATCATCGCGCTGTCGCTGCACAGCTCGGCCACCCTGCGCGGCGCGATCTACCCGCTGCTCATCGGCTCGCAGGCGGTTCCGATCGTGGTGATCGGCCCGATCCTGGCGATCATCTTCGGCTACGGCATCACGCCCAAGCTCATCATCGTCGCGATCTCCTGCTTCTTCCCGATCGTGGTGAACCTGGTCGACGGGCTCGCCTCGGTCGATCCCGACCTCATCAAGGTCATGCGCACGCTCGACGGCAGCAGGCTGGCGACCCTGTTCCGGGTCGAGGTGCCGAGCGCGCTGCCGTCGTTCTTCTCCGGATTGCGGATCGCCGCGGTGTACGCGCCGATCGGCGCGGTCTTCGGTGAGTACGCCGGGTCGCAGAACGGGCTGGGCTACGTCCTCATCCAGGCCACGCCGCAGCTCAACAGCGACCTCGTCTTCGCGGCAGTGCTGCTGCTGACCGTCATGTCCATCCTGCTGTTCATGCTCCTGTCCTTCCTCGAAAAAATCTGCTGCCCGTGGGCTGGAAAGGGAAAGAAATGAGATTCTCCGCGATGACGGGCCAGCGCCCGAAGCGCCGGCGCGCGACGGCGATCGGCATGGCCTCGGCCGGGGTGGCTGCGACGCTCGCGCTCGCGGCCTGCAGCTCGTCAAGCTCCACGCCGGCCAGCTCCCCCTCGTCCAGTTCCGCACCGTCTAGTTCTGCACCGTCCGGCTCCTCGTCACCGTCCAGCTCCGCTGCAACCTCGGCCAGCGCCGTCGCGGCCAACCCCGCCAAGCCCACCGTGCTGCTCGACTGGTTCCCGAACCCGGACCATGCCTCGCTCTACCTGGCGCAGTCCGACGGCGACTTCACCAGCGCCGGACTCCAGGGCGTCACGCTGCAGGCGCCGTCGGGGAGCCAGGACGCGCTCAAGCTGGTGAGCACCGGCGCGATGCCACTCGGCATCTCCTACGAGCCGAACGTGGTCACCGCCGCCAGCCAGGGCCTCGACGTGGAGGCGGTGGCCGCCCTCATCCCCACGCCGCTGAACACCCTGCTCATCTCCAGCCAGTCCGGCATCAAGACCATCAAGGGCCTGGCGGGGAAGAAGATCGGCACCAACGGTGACCCGGTCGAGACCGCGACCCTCAACACGATCCTGCGGAGGAACGGCGTCAACCCGTCGTCCACCCAGCAGATCGCCGTGAGTGAGGGCCTCATCCCCGCCATGCTCAGCGGCAACGTGCAGGCGATCATCAGCGGCTACCGAAACGTCGAGGAGATCCAGCTGAAGCTGAAGGGCCAGCCGCCGGTGGCGTTCAACGTCGAGAACGAGGGCATGCCGACCTACGACGAGCTCGTCATCGTCGCGCAGAAGTCGAAGCTGGCCAGCGACCCCGGCTACGCGGCGATGGTCCGCGACTTCCTCGCCGGTCTTGCCAAGGGCGACGCGGCCGCGCAGGCCCGCTCGTCCGCGGCGATCGCCGCGCTCAAGCCGGTCGTCGGCGCGGGCGGTTACACCGACGCGGACATCAACGCGATGGTCCCGGTCACCGTGGCCGACTACAAGAACCCGCTCGGCTTCGGCGAGATGAGCACAGCCAAGTGGCAGGCGTACGCCGACTGGATGCTGGCCAACAAGCTCATCACCAAGGCGGTCACCGCGTCCGACGCGGAGACCGACGCGTTCCTGCCCGGAAAGGGGTAACAGGCCATGACCCAGGCCGCCGACGCTCCCCCCGGCGCTCGCCCTGGCTGGACCGGACAGCTGTGGGCGGAGATCGAGCCGGTCTACGACGCAATCCTGACCCACCCGTTCATCAAGGGGCTCACCACCGGCGAGCTGAGCACCGACAGCTTCGTGCAGTTCATCTCGCAGGACACGCACTACCTGCAGGAGTACGTGCGCGTGCTGCTCACCCTGGCGGCCAAGGCACCGGACTTCGCGGCCACCAAGATGCTGACCACGCACGCGGCGGCGGCTGCGGCGGCGGAGACCGGGCTGCACGCCGAGCTGATGACCGGGCTCGACCGCGACCCCGCCGAACTGCTGGCCTTCGACATGCGCCCGACCACCCGCGCGTACACGACTTACCTGGTGGCAACGGCGTTCAGCGGCAGCTTCGCCGACGGCCTGGCCGCGGTCATGCCATGCTTCTGGATCTACGCCGAGGTCGGCAAGCAGCTGCAGCAGGCCGGCTCGCCCAACCCGGTGTACCAGCGGTGGATCGACTCCTACGGCAGCGAGGAGTACCTGAGCGAGGTGCTGCTCGCACTCGACCTGACCGACAAGATCGGCGCGGACCTGGGCGCGGAGGATGAGGCGCGGGCGCGGCGGCACTTCGCGATGGCGGCCCGTTACGAGTGGATGTTCTGGGACGCGGCGCACCGGCTGGAATCGTGGCCGGTGTGACGGTCCCGGTCTTCGTTGTGTCAGAGAACCGGGCGCCGGTGGCGGTCGACACGATCGTCACCGGCGCCTGGGTCATCACGCTCAATCGCGGGCGGCACATCTATCGCGATGGGGCGATCGCCATCTCCGGCGGCGTGATCGTCGAGGTCGGCAAGCGGGCGGCGATCCTCGCCGCCTACCGTGCGGCCACGCTGATCGACGAGCCCGAGGCCATCGTCATCCCCGGCATGACCAACGGGCACCGTCACCTGCTGTGCTGCGCCAAGGGCGCGATGCCGGAGGGCGGCACCACCCTCCAGGCGCTGCGCCGGTTCATCTACCCCTCGTTCGCGGCGCTGACCGAGCAGGACATGCACGTCCTGGCCAGGCACGCGGCGGCGGAGATGATCCGCTTCGGCACGACGCTGTTCGAGGAGCCCGGCTGCAACCACCTGCCCGCAGTCCTCGAGGCGCTTGACGAGGCGCGCATCCGCGCCCGCATCGGGCCGTGGACCTGGGACCAGGCGGGTGCCGCCGGGCGCGCCGACCTGCCTGACTGGCTAGCGGTGGACGCGGACGCCGCGCTGGCGCGGCTGTCGGACGGCATCGAGGTGGTGCGCAAGTTCGGCAGCCCGCGGCTGCGGGACGCGGTCACTATCGAGGGCGTCGGCACCTGCTCCGACGCGCTGAACAAGGGCGCCGCCGACCTGGCGCTCGCCCACCGGAGCCTGTTCGTACTGCACAAGTCGACCAGCGAGAACGAGGTCGCCCTCGAGCTGGCGGCGTTCGGCGAGCGGCCCGTCGCCCACATGGCGTCGATCGGCGCGCTCAACGAGCGCACCCTGCTTAACCACATGACCAGCCTCGACGACTGCGACGTGCAGGCCGTCGTGGACAGCGGCGCGCGCGTCTCGCAGAACCCGACCTCCGCGCTCAAGCTAGCCAAGGGCACCACGCAGACCGGCAAGTGGAAGGCGCTCGCCGACGCCGGCGTGCCGATGGCGCTTGGCACCGACGCGGAGAACGTGTCCAACCACACCGACATCTGCCGCGCGATGCAGCTGGCCGCCCTGCTCCCCCGCGACATGCTCCGCGACCCGAACGCGGTCAGCGCTGAGCAGGCGCTCGAGATGGCGACACTCGGCGGCGCCACGGCCCTGTGCTGGGACGACGCCGTTGGCTCGCTCGAGCCGGGCAAGCAGGCCGACCTGGTGGTCTTCGACACCGACAACTTCGACCTGCGGCCGCTGCACAACCCGGTGGCCAACCTGGTCTACGGCTCCACCGGGCACAGCGTCGATACCGTGCTGATCGGCGGCGAGGTCGTACTGCGCCATGGCAAGCTCACCGGCCTGGACGAGCATGCCCTGCGGGCCGAGGTGGAGCGGATCAACCGCCGCGTCCTCGGCCAGATCGGCATCTCGCCGCTCCCCCGTTGGCCGGTCCTGTGACTGCCCTCAGCCCTTGACGCTGCCCGCGGCTTCATGGTCGACGAAGGCGAGCTGAGCGCACCGGTCACGGGCTGCCGCCCATCTGGCTGATGAGCATGTCCTTGGTAAGGCCGTACCGGTCGCCCCATATCTCGCAATCTTCAAGGGACACCGGGTCGGGCAGTTCCGCCATGGCCTTGTCGGCGGCCTCGGAGAGCCCTGCCCTGCGCAGCATGTCGGCTATTTCCTGCCTGCTGAACTGCACGAAGACAACCCCCTTGGTGAGGATGAACGGGTGCGGCTGACTCTTGACAGGTCACGAATCCCCGCTGGCGGCGAGGGCAAACGGCCCGCGCAGCCCGATCCCCACGTGCAGGATGGTCCCGGCCCCGGTCCTGACTGCCCTCAGCCCTTGACGCTGCCGGCGAGCAGCCCGCGGGTGAAGTAGCGCTGGAAGGCAAGGAACACGATCAGCGGGATGATGATCGCGAGGAACCCGGCGGGCGCAAGCAGTTCCTGGTGCGCACCAAAGTTGCCGCCCAGGTTGACGATCCGGGCCGTCACGGGCTGGCCTGAGGCATCCGAGCCGCCGAAGATCGTGGCGACGAGCAAGTCGTTCCACACCCAGAGGAACTGGAAGATCGCGAAGGACGCGATCGCCGGCCTGGCGAGCGGGAGCACGATCGACCGGTAGATCTGCAGGTAGCTCGCCCCGTCCACCCGTGCCGCCTCGATCAGGGAACTCGGCAGCTGGGCGATGAAGTTGTGCAGCAGGAACACGGCAAGCGGCAACGAGAACATCGTGTGCGAGATCCAGATCTCGGCCAGCGAGCCCTCCAGGTGCAGCCCAGGGAAGACCGTGAACGAGCCGAGGTGCGCCCCCGTGCTGTAGAAGCGCTGGAGCGGCACCAGGGCCATCTGCAACGGGACGACCTGCAGCGCGAACAGCCCGAAGAAGATGAAGTCGCTGCCGCGGAAGCGAACCCAGGCAAGCGCGTAGGCCGCCATCGAGGCGATGAAAATCGGGATGATGGTCGCCGGGATCGTGATCGCCAGCGAGTTGACCAGCGGGAGCACCTCGCCGCCGTTGGAAAACAGCACGGCGTTGTAGTTGCTCAGATCGAAGCTGGGATGCGCGAACCAGGTCCACCAGCCCGAGCCGTAGACCGCCGACTTGGTGCGCAAGGAGTTGAGGAAGAAGCCCAGTGTCGGGATCGTCCACAATATTGTCAGGATGACGACGACGAACGACGCGACCGGGCTACTGAAGGCGGACCGGATGGCCTTACGGGCCTCGCTGCCGCGCAGCACCGTGTTAACGGGCAGTTCTTGCCCGCCGGGCAGTGGGGCGTCGAGGATGGGTGGGGTTGACGAGGTCATCCGATGGCCCTTTGCCTGCGAAGCTGCCTGATGTTGTAAGCGACCAACGGTACGACGCAGGCGAAGAGGATGACGGCCAGCGCCGCCCCCCGGCCGGACTGGAACGTCACGAACAGGTCGTCGTACATCTGCCTGGCGAGAACGTCGGTGTTGAAGTCGCCGTTGGTCACGGTGCGAACAATGTCGAAGATCTTCAGCGACATGATGGTCACCGTCGTCAGGACGACGACGAGCGTGTTGCGGATCATGGGGATCTGGACCCTGATGAACAGCCGGTAGCCCGTCGCGCCGTCTACCTGCGCCGCCTCGATGACCTCGTCAGGTATGGCCTTGAGTGCCGCCGCGATGACCACCATGGCGAAACCGACTTCAATCCAGACCAAGATCGCCATGAGCAGGAACGTGTTGCCCGGCGGGGTCTGAATCCAGGCAGGCGGGTGCTTAAAGCCCAGCGACATCACGAGCTGGGAGAGCAGTCCTGTCTGGCTGCCGGGGCTGCCGTTCGGCAGGTAGACCGGCGCGTTGTAGATCAGCTCCCAGATCAGCGAGGCACCGACGAACGAGATGGCGTTCGGCATGAAGATCATCGTCTTGAAGAACGAGGTGTACTTCATCCGGTCCATCAGCAGCGCGACCAGCAGCCCGACACCCACGGTCAGCACCGGCACGATCACGATCCACAGCACCGTCCTGATGAGCGTCCCGCGGGTGTAGGGGTCGGTGAAAGCGAACGCGTAATTGGAGCCGCCGACGAACTTCGCGGTGAGCGGAACCAGCTTGCCGTTGACGAGCTGGAACTTCTGCCCGGTCGCGGCGGTGTTGGTCAGGCTCAGCCAGAACGTGTTGATGGCCGGGATGACGAGCCCGGCCATGGCGAGCACGATGGCCGGGCCGACGCAGACGACGATCGCTATGGGCCGCTGGAGGCGGCCCCTGGCCCGCTCGGCAACGAGGAAGATGATCAGCAGGATGGCGATGAATCCGCCGACGACGCCGAGGACGTCGCCCAGCTTCGTCGCAGCCTGGCCTGCGGTGCTCGCGAGAACGATGCCGGATGCATCGCCTGATGCTGTCATGTGAGAGCCCCGATTCTCGGTCGGCCGGCCAGGAAAGGCCCGCCGACATGTCTGCTGAGGGCGGTCCGCGGGCACAACTGCCGCGGACCGCCCCCGTTACTGGCGTCGGTCACCCGCCGGGTCAGATCAGCTGCTTGGCCAGGCCGCGTCGATCTGCTTGGCAATGGTGGCGACCGGCGTGTTCGGGCTGCTGAACCAGTTGACCATCGACTTCCACTCCTGGCCCGCGCCGACCGCGGCCGGCATCGCGTCGGAGGCGTCGAACGCGAAGGTCGCGGTCGGGTCGGCCAGGAACTTCGCCGACAGCTGGTCGATCGGGTCGGTGTAGAGGGCCTGGTCCACCTTCTCGTTCGCCGAGACCCAGCCCGGGGCGACCTTGATCCGGCTGTCCGCCCAGGCCGCGCTCGACAGGTAGTTCTGCACGGCCTGAGTCGCCGGGTCAGAGGAGAACGCGGTGATGAACTCGCCGCCGCCCTCAACCGGGGTGGGGATCGCCGGGTTGACCGCGGGCAGCTTGAAGGCGAAGATGTCGCCGGTCGGGCTGACCTTCGTGCCAGCCGGCCACTGCGCCTCGTAGAACGACGCCTGCTGCAGCATCGCGCACTGGTTCTTCTGGATCGGGAAGCCAGCGTTCTGGAACGTCGTGGTGGCGATCGACTGGACGCTGCCGTATCCGCCGTTGACCCACGCCGGGTTCTGCATCCAGTTGTGCACGACCGTCATCGCGTCCATGATCTGCGGGCTGTCGAACTTGATCTTGTGGGAGATCCAGTCCGCGTAGACCTTGGCGCCGTACTTGCCGAGCACGACCTCCTCAAGCCAGTCGGTGGCCGGCCAGCCGCTCGCCGTACCCGAGCTGATCCCGCCGCACCACGGCTTGGTGGTGCCGCTATTGGCGATCTTGGCGGACAGGGACATCAGGGCCGCCCACGTGGTCGGCACCTGGTAGTTGTGCGCCTTGAAGTACTTCGGCGAGTACCACACAAGCGACTTCATGTTGGCGCTCATGGGGGCGGCGTAGAACGTGCCGCCGACAGAACCGTAGTCCTTCCAGTACTGGCTCCAGTTCGCCTCGTTGGCGACCGTCTGGGCCGGCGGCTGCTTGACCGATCCGGTCAGCACCATCTGCGTGAGCAGGCCGGGCTGCGGGATGAGCGCCAGGTCCGGCGGATTGCCGCCGTTGACCTTCACCGGAAGGTCGGACTCGAACGTGTTCGAGCCGGTGTAGTTGATAGTGATGCCGGTGCACTGCTCGAACTGCGACCAGGACTTCTGCAGCGAGTTCGACTCCGGGCTGATGATGGATCCGAAGATCGTGACGGTGCCCTTGGCGCCCGCGTAGGAGCTGAACTGTGCGCAGGCGCCGGTCAGCGAGGTCCCGCTCGACGAAGTCGAAGACGGACTACCGCTCGCGCTGCTGCTGCTGCTGGTGGTGGTGCTGCTGCTGGTGGTGGTGCTGCTACCGCTGCTGCAAGCCGCGAGAGCGAGCACCGAGGCCCCGATAACGACAGCCGCGGCCGCCGATCGTTTATACATTTCCCGTCCCCATTCCGCAACTCACGCACGCGCTACCGCAGATCGTTGCCGATTCTTAACCCAACAATAAAGGTCGGCTATCGGAGGCATAGTCGACTATCGTCCCGCATGTCCGCAGTAGATATAACGTGCCGAGCAATGTCTCCGTTGTCTGAGTTTCCTACCTCTAATCACTTGCTCCCGTCAAGCCTTTAGCGGGCTCGCGCCCCTCGCGACCCTGGCCGGGCTGCATGTTTCTTCCCGCCGCCGCGGAGCTCGACGGTAGCCGGGACAGCTGCGGGGAATGATGCCACTGGTTCGTGGTCAGTGCCAGGCAGGGGGGATTGTGGCATGGGGACTGGCAGGCACGCGCGCCGACGAAGGACGCGAGCGATCGGCCTGGCTGGCCTGATCTTGGTCGTCGGCGCCCTCATCGTGGCCTTCGCGGTGGTGGCTGACAATGGCGCTTCGGCGCCGGCGACGGCGAGGCGGATCCATCCGTCTCACCGGGCGACAACGGTCGCCTCTCCCGCCCCGTCGTCGCACCCGACGGCCTCACGGTGGCCCGTCGCCAGCACGGTGGCGGATCTGTCGGTATCCCTGCCGGGAATGCCGCCGGTGGCCAGTCCGGCGAACATCTACGCGGATGATGGGGCGGGCATGCTCAGCTCCGCGGTGCGCGGCGTGCCCTACCGGATCTACGTGCCGAACAGCGGCGATTCCACCGTGACCGTCATCGACCCGAAGACCTACCGGGTGATCGGCAGCTACCAGACGGGACTCAACCCGCAGCACGTCGTGCCCGGGTACGACCTGCACACCCTGTATGCGACGAACGACCTGGGCAACAGCCTCACCCCGATTAACCCGGTCACCGGGAAGCGGGCCGGCCCCAATATCCCGGTGGCTGACCCGTACAACATGTACTTCACTCCCGACGGGCGGTACGCGATCGTGGTCGCCGAGGCCCGTCAGGAGCTGGACTTCCGCGACCCTCACACGTTCGCGCTGAAACACCGGATCGGGGTCGCCTGCGCGGGCGTGGACCACATCGACTTCGCTGCCGACGGGGCCTACCTGATCGCCACCTGCGAATTCGCCGGCCGCCTGGTCAGGATCGACCTGCACACGCTGACGGTCGACAGCTACCTCGACCTGCCGGGCTCCGCACCGCAGGACATCAAGCTTGATCCGGCGGGGCACACCTTCTACGTCGCGGACAAGAACCATGCCGGGGTGTGGATGATCAACGCCGCGACCTTCCGGGTGACCGGATTCCTGGCAACCGGCCCGGACGCGCACGGCTTGTATCCCAGCCGCGATGCCCGCGACCTCTATGTCACCAACCGGGGCAACGGCTCGATCACCGTGATCAGCTTCGCGACCAAGAAGATCGTCAGGACGTGGTGGATCCCCGGTGGCGGAAGCCCGGACATGGGCGGGGTGTCGCCGGACGGTCGCGTGCTCTGGGTGTCCGGGCGCTACAACAGCGTGGTGTACGCCATCTCCACCGCGACCGGGCACCTGCTCGCCGAGATTCCCGTCGGGCTACAGCCGCACGGGTTGTGCGTGTGGCCGCAGCCGGGGCGCTACTCCCTGGGGCACACCGGGGTCATGCGATGACGGTGGTCTTGCGATGACGGGGCCATGGCGCGGTCAGGATTACGGCCGCCGCGCGGGCACGGCAGGTTTGGCGCTGGCGGCACTGGGCCTGCTGCTGACAGGTCCGGTCGAGCCAACGGCGCCTGGGACTGGCGAGGTCGTCGCCCGGCTTGGAGCGCTCACGGTGAGCGCCACAGCACTGCGCCAGGGACCAGCCGGGACTTTCACGGCCAGCGTGCGGTTCAGCACGAGCGCGCAGCGTTCCGATCAGCTCGACGCCGCGATCGCCGTGGGCGGCGGCACGGTCGCTCTCTACCACCAGCAGGTCAGCCTGGCGGAGATCCCCGATCTGACCGGCTGCGGCGGCGACACCGCTCCGCTGCCGGTGATCGAGCACTGGCTGCATTACGGGCCGCTGGAGATCCCCGGTCAGTCCGACGGCCCAGCACCGCCCGTGGCCGCGACCCTGACGGTGCGGCTGGTCAGCTCCGTCGCCAGCACGACCCTGACGGTCACCCTGTACTTCGCGAACGGCAGCGTGCTGCCACTCAACCTCCCCGTTGACCGCACTTGACCCCGGGTTAATCGGGGTAAGCGGATGCAAACGAGGCACGCATGGCGCGCCGGAGAAGCGCGTCGAGGCTGGCGAGAGCGGGGTCCGCCCCCGTTCCCGCGCGCCGCGCGATCGCGATCTCCACCGTCGGCGCCTCGGGCAGGGCGGTTCCTCCTCGTAGGTACCGGCACGCGGGCGGGATGTTCACGGGCAGCAGGGCGCCGATGCCGATGCCTGCCGCGAGGGCGGCCTGCACCGCGTGCACGCTTGTGCTCTGGAAGGCCACGCGCCACTGGAGTCCGTGCGCGCTGAGCGCGTCGAGCATCGGCTGTCGCCAGCTGCACGGCGGTGAGAACAGCACCAGGGGAAGCGGGGTGGCTCCCGGGTCGAATGATGGCGCGCATGCCCAGCTGAGCTGGAGAGACTTGCGCCAGCGGACGGCAGACTCGGGCATGACGTCCGGGTCACCGAGAACCAGGTCGAGTTCACCCCGTTCCGCGCGCTCGCGCAGTGACGCCGCGGTGCCGACGATGACTTCCAGCTCCACCGCGGGGTGCAGCCGGGCGAAATCGGCGAGCGCCGCGGGCAGATGCGCCATCGCCAGGTCCTCGAGCAAGCCGATGCTGCGCTTGCCCGCGAACGGCGGCCCCACTTCGAGGGCGGACCTGGCCTCGTCGTGCAGCGCAAGAATCCGTTCGGCATACGCGAGGAGTTTCTCGCCGTGCGGAGTCACTCGCGTGCCGCGGGCGTCCCTGATGACCAGCCGCTCTCCGACGATCTTCTCTAGCCGCTGGATGCGCTGGCTGACCACCGGCTGCGACAGGTCAAGCGCGGTCGCGCCACGAGTGATGCTGCCCGACCTGATGGTCGCGGCGAAACTGCGCAGGTCGGTGATCTTCAAGTCATCCCGCATAGGAAAATGCTATGGCTTGTACGCAGAGATAGCAGTACCCAATGCCTCGGCACGTGCATATGGTCGGTGGCATGGCATCACACGCCGACCTGCCGGTCACCGTCACGTACCACCACGTTGACGTCTTCTCCGCCGTCGCGTACGCCGGCAACAGCGTGGCGGTCATCATCGACCCGCCGCCGCTGACCGCCACGCAGATGGCTCTGATAACGCGGGAACTGCGTCACTTCGAGACCGTATTCGTCCAGACCGGGCCTGCCGGCGGCCAGGCTCGGGCACGCGTATTCGACCTGGCCGAGGAGCTGGACTTCGCCGGGCACCCGGTGCTCGGCGCCGCGGCCGTGCTGCACCAGACGACAGGCGGCGCAGCCGGCGTTCCTCGCGATTGGACGATCACTCTCAAGGCCCGCGGCGTCCAGGTGCGCACGATCGGCAGCGCCGACGGGCACGTGTCGGCGGTGCTTGACGCCGGGAAGCCGGAGTTCCTCGGGACGCTCCCGCTGGCCGAGGGGCCAGCGGTCGCGGCGGCTCTTGGCCTGACCGCGGCCGACCTCGACGACAGCTTGCCGCTTGAGGTCGTCTCGACTGGCCTGCGCTATCTTGTCGTGCCTGTCCGCGGTGGCGCGCTCGCCCGCGCGGGCATCCGTCATGACGACTTCACGGGATTCCTCGGCGGCTACGGCGCCCAGTTCGCCTACGTCCTCGACGCCGAGACGCCGGAAGGCAGGCACTGGAACAACGACGGCATCCTGGAGGACGTCGCCACCGGAAGCGCCGCCGGCTGCGTGGCCGCCTTCCTGCTGCGCCATGGCCGCGCCGGCGACGCCCAGGAACGTTCGCTGTCGCAGGGCAGGTTCACCGGCCGCCCTAGCCAGCTCGCGATCACCGCCTACGGCTCCCCCGGTGCGGTGGAACGGGTGACCGTCGGCGGTGACGTGGCGACCGTCGCCACCGGTTTCCTTCATCAGCTTCCGGCGGCCCGATGAGCGCGCCGCCTGTCCGGGTCATCGACGCGGACGCACTCCGCCGGGCCGTCGCGTTCCGCGATCTGATCGAACCGACCGCCGTGGCGCTTGCCGAGTTCAGCCAGGGCCGGGGCGAGTCGCCGGTCACCGCCGTAGCCGCCGATCACGATGATCCGGCCATCCGGCAACTGCGCGGCCCCGTCGCAGAAGACGCTGTCGGGGGCGTTGATGGTGGTGAACGTCGCTGGCGTGGCGGGATCCCACACGATTGACGGTTGAGGCTGCTGCCAGCCGTCCCAGAAGACGAACTTGCCGTTGTCCATCAGGATGGAACTGACGGCCTCGAACGGCATGTTCTGCACGGCGGTCCACTGGCCCTGCGGCTGCGGGCTCGGCGTGACCAGGCCGGTCGCCCCCGACTGTGCACTGGTTCCCACGGCGTTCGTCGCGGCGACGGTGAAGGTGTAGGTCGTCCCGCTGGCAAGTCCCGGCACCGTTGCGCTCGGGGCGGGCGGGCTGCCGGTCACCACGGTCGCGGGCTGGGCAACGCCGTTGAGGTACGGGGTGACCGTGTAACTCGCGATGGGGCTGCCGTTGCTGGACGGCGCGCTCCAGTTGACGGTGGCGGAGGCGTTGCCGGGACTCGCCCCGACCTGTGTCGGGACTCCCGGCACGGCCTGCACGGACGAACCGAAGACCACCTGGCCATCAGCCATGGGGTCTTGGCGCCGGTCTGGACACTGGCCGCGGGCGTGGCGCCCGCCGCGGGAAGTGACTGGTCTTCTGCCAGCATCTCCATGTCGCCGGCGGGAGCGACATCGCCGCGGACCGTGTAACCGGAGCTGGAGGCCAGGGCATCGCTGAAACCGGAGTCCGCGTAGAAACCGACTGCCAGCTCGTTAGCCGCCGCGGTAGGCGGCGTGGCGGTGGACTGGACTGTCGCGGCGGTCGTGGTGGTGCCTACCTGAATGCGAAACCTGGTCGACAGCGGTGATATCCGCAACGGTGGACAAGCCGGAGTACTCAAGAGCGATGATCGCCATGTCGGCCGCCGAAGTCGGCTTAGCGGTGATGGTGTCCGTGCCGCCACCGCTCGATATAGGCGGTCCAGATGCTCATCTCCGTGCCGTCGACCGCGGTGAAATGAGTCACCTCTACGAATGAGTCACTCAGCGAATCGGTGACAGAACTAGTCTTGGCCGACTTTGAATTCCAGGTACCCACCTCGACGACAAGGCGATCACCCGTCGTGACGCTGGCCCCAGTGGTCACGGCGATACTGCTCTTGCCCGACCCGTGTGCGCTGACCTGCTGAACGAAGCCCGGGGCGCCGGGCGCCGCCGCGGCGGTCCGTACGGGCACCGTCACTGCCGCCGCGGTGCCCGCGAGGAGCGCGATCGCCGTCGCGGCCGGCATCCAGCCGCGTCTTACCCGAGGGCGCCACCTCTATTCGGCAGCACAATGAATGTCCGCATCCCGGGCTCCCCACCATTAATTTACAGTCATAATCCATCAGGACAGCAGCGGTTCAGCCACGCGTATGTGATGGCAATTAAGACCGTTAATTATGATGCAGCCAGAGCCCGCTGACTGACGGGGCAGCGGACATTTATTAATTGCAATGTGATGTCGGCCCCCGGCCGCCGGTCAGGCTAGCGGACGCCGAGCCTCGTAACCGCGCGGCCGATGAGCATCCGCTGGATCCGCGGCCGGCACATTGGGATTGGGACCGGTCAAGCGCGGGGCCGAGGTCGCTGCCCTTCGGCCGGCGTTCTCGTCCCTGCGGTGGCCGGCGGTCTCGCCCCTGCGGTGGCTGGCGGTCTCGCCCCTGCGGTGGCTGGCGGTCTCGCGCCTGCGGCGCCCCGGGCGCAGCCGCAGGGCGAACGCGGCGGCAGACAGCAGGAACAGCACTCCGGTTACGGCGAGCCAGTGCCCGAGGTAGGGGTTGAGCGACAGGTCCGTAGTGCGCGGAAAACGCGAGGGAATGCGGAAGATCAGCGGGAACCAGATCAGCAGCAGCATGCCGGAAAGGGCCGCGGGGACGCGCAGGTAGTTGATCCACGGCACCGTCGGCAGCTTCGGCGGGCGGTGCCGGAAGACCGTCATGACCGACCGGTCGGCGAGCACGTAGAGCGGCACGAGGATCAGGTCGTGGCCGACAACCGCGCCGCCGAACCAGATGAGGACGCCGACGGCCTTGACCTGCAGCAGCGCGGCCCCGGCGTACCCGGTGAGCATGACGCAGCCAAGCATGACGAGCAGGTGTAGGGGGTTGGCGCCATACCAGCGCCTGAACCAGCGCATGTCAACTCCGGAAGGTCAGGCTGGCCACCCACTTGGTGTTGTGCACGCCAGGGTTGTTGGGCACGATCACCCGGGCCGGGTAGCCGTGGTCGAGCGAGAGGTCCGCGCCGTTGACCCGCAGGGCGAGCAGCGAGTCAGGGTCCATGATCTGCGCCCCGGACAGGACCGCCCGGTTGAATCCCCCGCCGTGCTGCAGTGACCGCACAAGGACGGACGACGGACTGGCGGCGCCCGACAGCGCGGCAAGATCGCGCAGCCGGACGCCGGTCCAGGCCTGGTTGTCGGTTGACCAGCCTTCGACGCACGCGATCGGCAGGCTGGCGGTGTGCTGTTCCATGCGAAGCAGGTCGGCCCGGCTCAGCACCGCGGGGGCGTGACCCGCCTGATCGTCGGTTCCGACGCTGAGCCGCCAGGCCTCCCCTGTCTCAGCCGCGGTGATCCCCGCGTTGCGCGCGGTGTTGTTGATCTGGAAGTCGCCGACGGTGCCGGCGGTGACGCCGGTGACGGACTGGTTGTGCGGTGCGAGCAGCGCGGTCCGGCGGAACATCCCGCCCAGGGACTGGCCCACGGACAGCAGCGCGATGAGGGTTGAACCCGCGCCGGCGAAGGCGAGCACGCCGCGCCGGGAGATCGTCGGCGCGGCGGGGGCTACCGGGGCCAGGTACCCCGCGGCCGGCGGCTCGGGACGCGTGCGGGCGAGGTTCGTCCGCATCTCGCCGATGAAGCTCCGGCTGCGCAGCGCCCTGACCATGACCGGGAACTTGACCGTCACGTGCACGACGAAGCCGGCGATGAACACCCACGCACCGTAGAAGTGCAGCGTGTAGAAGGAGGCGGGGAACGGGTACCACGTCTGGATGTTCAAGATCCCCGTCGCGAACTCGAACCCGGCACCGCCGACGAGCAGGAACAGCGAGAACCGTTCCAGCGCGTGCGCGTACGAGCGCAGCGGCGGCCACTCGAACAGCTTCGGCAGCACCGACCACAACTTGAACAGCAGGATCGGCACCACCGTCAGTCCCAAGGTGACGTGCACGCCCTGGGTGAGCCGGTAGAGCCAGATCGGGTGGGTGGGCCAGGAGAACAGGTAGAAGCCAAGCGGGCCCTTGTCCGGTGTCATGTCGTTGAGCGGGCTGAGGTCCGGGTTGTAGGCGGCGTAGGACAGCAGGCCGGTCGCGAACATCACCGGGATGGAGACCAGCAGCAGCAATCCGAATACCGAGGTCAGCCACGGCCCGCGGATCGGGCTGCGCCAGAACGACCTGCGAAACGGCCCAGGGGGACCGGAGGGGTCCCGCATGAGCGGTGGCTCTCTCGTGACCGACCTCACGAGCCGGCCGCCTTACCGCCGCCCAGGATGCTGAGTGCGCGCTGGCAGGAATCGCCACGCGGGACCCAGACCACGGCGGGGCGGGTCTGGTTCCCCGCGACCGGGATGAGCACCGTGGCCGGGCCCGCGGGCAGCGACTGCAGGCACTCTTGGTAGTACTTGAGGAGATAGGGCGGGTTGAACAGCGCCTTCCCCGCGCCGGCGCTGATGATCGCGCTGAACTGCCGGGCCTTGACCGCCGCGCCCGCGCTATCCATGTAGCTCGCGATCCCCTCCTTGTCGGTGGCCCGCACCACGTCGTACACCGAGCCCGGGTGCGCGGCGAGCGTCATTCCCGCCTGCAGGCTCAGGCTCGGTTCGCTGGGGACCGCGACGTCACCGCCGAGCGCCCGCATGCCGGCGACCAGCCGCTCGCCAGCGGCACGGTCGGCGCTCGACGGAATCCACCGGGTCGGGTGGGAGGTGGCAAGCAAGACGACCGACTGTGCGAGGATGAGGACGCCTGCCAGGGTGGCAACCCCGCCGCCGATGCTCGGCTGGCCTGACCGGTTGCCGAGCGCCAGGCCCGCCAGCAGCGCCACCGCGAGGTACGCGGGCAGCACATCGTTTATGGCGCCGCCGCTGTGCACGAGGGTGGCGTAGCCTTCGACCGCCAGCGCGGCGCAGCCGGCGAGCAGTTCGCGGGGCACCCGGCGCGCACCGATGAGGGCGGAGCACGCGGCCAGGCCCATCGCGGTCGCCAGAGCCGTCCAGAACCAGCCGAAGTTGCCGGCGGTCAGCGATTGCCCGCTCATCTCCTTGAGGGTGTAGTAGGTGTACCAGCCGCCGCTGGTCAGCCGGAGCGCGAGCGTGCTGAGGCCGAGCACCGCGACCGCGCTGAGCGCGGCGACGCGGGCGAGCCGGCGGCGCGGGCTGAGCATAAGAACGGCGAGCACCGCGATCAGCTCGGCAAGACCGGTCTGCTTGGTGAGGGCCGCGGCGGCGAGCAGCGTCCCGGCGGCGATGGCGCCGCGCGTGCCGCTCATCCGCCGGACGGCGTACAGGCCGCCGATGCTGAGCGCGAGGAACAGCGAGTCGACCCGGCCGATGTCGAACCAGTCGCTCGTGGCGAAGTAGGTCGCCGCGAAGACGCCCGCGGCGCCGGTCCCGGCTGCGATGCTTCCCGTTTCCCGCTGGACCAGGCGAGCGAGCAGCGCGAAGCAGGCGAGCGAGGACACCAGCGACACCAGCCGCAGTGTCAGGTACGAGGCGCCGAGCACCCGGGCGACGGCGGCCGACACGTAGAAGTAGAGCGGCGGGTACCCGTCGGGAACGTACTCGACGGACGGCGCCGGGTACAGCGCCTGCCCGGCGAGAATGCGATGGACCTCGATGAGCGAGTTGCCCTCCAGCTGCTCCAGGGCAAACGGGTAGTCCAGCCGGAGCAGGGCGACGGACAGGTAGGCGCCGATCGCGACGAGGCCGATCAGCGCCGCGGCCAGCCGCGCGGCACGTGGCGCCCACGGCCTGGGCTGCCCGTCAAGGGCCGGCTCGGCGACGCTCCGCGGATGCGACAGGATGGCCGGACTGCTGAGGATCATGCCACGTATTACATGGCATCCGGCATTCCGCGAGGCGGGAATTCGTCTTACGAATTAATGGTCAATCAGGACTCGGCCGCGACCGGAACACTGAATCTGACGGATTTATTAATTCATGAGAGTGCCGCGTGCGCGCCTGGCGGGGGTGTGCATAATCTCGGGCCCATGCGCGTCCTGGTTACCGGCGGTGCCGGCTTCATCGGATCCCATGTCGTCGAGGCGCTCACGAGCGCCGGTCATGAAGTGCGGGTGCTTGACGCGCTCCTACCGTGCGTCCACCCGGGCGGAATCCCGCCGTTCTCCGGCGATCCCGGCTTCGAGTTCGTGCACGGCGATGTCCGTGACGCGCAGGCGGTCGATGCCGCGCTGCGCGGCGTCGGCGCGGTCTGCCACCTGGCGGCGATGGTCGGGCTCGGCGTCGACTTCAATGACGCGCCGTTGTATGCGGGCTGCAACGATCTGGGGACCGCGGTGCTGCTTGCCGCGATGGCCCGAGCGGGCCAGGACCGGCTCGTGCTTGCCTCGTCGATGGTCGTCTACGGCGAGGGCCGCTACTCATGCACTGGATCGTCGTGCACTGGACACGGGCCTGCCGCGACGCCGCCGCCGCGGCTGGCGGCCGACCTTGACGAGGGCAGGTTCGAGCCGCGCTGCCCGCGCTGCGGCGAGCCGCTGGCCCCGGAGCTCGTGCCCGAGGACGCTCCGCTCGGGCCGCGCAACGTCTACGCCGACACCAAGCTCGCCCAGGAGCACCTCTCCGCCTCGTGGGCTAGGGCGACCGGCGGGCAGGCGGTGGCGCTGCGCTATCACAACGTGTACGGACCCGGGATGCCCCGTGACACCCCCTACGCCGGGGTGGCGTCATTCTTCCGCTCCTCCCTGGAAGCGGGTCGCGCGCCGCGGGTCTTCGAGGACGGCGCCCAGCGACGGGACTTCGTCCACGTCCGCGACGTGGCCGGCGCCACCGCCGCCGCGCTTGAGGCGGTCGCCGGCACCGGCGTCCACGGCGGGCGCGGGACGCTGCGCGCGTACAACGTCGGCAGCGGCACCCCGCGCACCGTGGGCCAGTTGGCTGCCGTCCTCGCTGACTCCTGCGGTGGCCCCGACCCCGTCGTCACCGGCGAATACCGGCTCGGCGACGTCCGGCACATCACCGCGTCAAGCGAGCGCATCTGGCGGGAGCTGGGGTGGCGGGCCTCCGTGCCGTTCGCCGCCGGGGTCGCGGAGTTCGCGTCGGCGCCCGCCGGACGGGCTGCCTTCGCCGGGCCGGTGGCCAGTGCCAGTGCTACTGCCGGTGCCGGTGCCGACGTGGCCGGCCTGTTATTTCAGATTTCTTACGCCAAGCGGCGGGCCACGCTTGACTCGGGGAAGAGACTGACCGGACAGTGAAAGGAAAGGTGAGAAAGCGTCGAGATATGCCGGGCGGCTTGCCGGGGTGAGTCGGCTGCGACGGCGGGTGAGGCGGCGATCTCGTGCGGGAGATCACCAGGCGGCGGGCGCTGGCCCTGCTGGGTGGTGGCGTGCTCGCGACCGACGCCGTCTATCTCGGTGCCTGGCAGTCCTCATCGTGGTGGGGCGACACCGGCGCGGGCCCGGTTTACCGGCTCGGCGCCACCGGCTACACGCCGGATGGCACGGCGGGCAGGACCGGCGCGTACCCGTTGTCCGCGGTGCGGCTGCTTGACTCCCCGTTCCGGGACAACCAGCTGCGGAACCTGCGCTACCTGCGGTTCCTCGATCCGGAACGGATGCTCCACACGTTCCGCCTGAACTACGGTCGGCCGTCCGCCGCCCGCCCGTGCGGCGGCTGGGAAAGCCCGGACTCGCTGGTGCGCGGCCACACCGTCGGCCACCTGCTGTCCAGCCTCGCGATCAGCTACGCGAACACAGGAGATCCGGGGAGCAAAGCGACGGGAGCCTACCTCGTCGGCGAACTCGCGCGGTTGCAGCGGGCGGCTCCGGTGGCCGGGTACTCCCCCGGCTACCTGTCGGCGTTCCCCGAAGAGTTCTTCGACTGGATGGAGGCAGGTCAGACCAGCAGGGTCTGGTCGCCGTACTACATGATCCACAAGTACCTGGCGGGCATGATCGACCAGTACGAGCTCGCGGGGTGCGACCAGGCAATCGATGTCGCGACGCGGCTCGCCGACTGGGTGGACCGGCGGACCGCCCCGCTGTCGTACGCGCACATGCAGCGGATCCTGGCCGTGGAGTACGGCGGCCTGCCCGAGTCGCTGGTGAACCTCTACGCCATCACCGGGGACGAGCGGTACCTGACCGTAGCGCAGCGCTTCTACCACGCGTGGTTCCTTGATCCGCTCGCGGCGGGCGAGGACGACCTGGCGGGCGAGCAGTGCAACGTGAACACGCCGAAGATCCTCGCCGCGCTGCGCATGTGGGAGGTGACCGGCGACTCGAAGTACCGCGCAATCGCGGAAAACTTCTGGCAGTTCGCCGCGGGGCAGCACAGCTACATCATCGGCGGCCAGGGCAACCACGAGCACTGGGAACCGCCAGGCGTGATCGCCGCCGCCCTGTCCAACTACACGTGCGAGGGCTGCGTCACCTACAACATGCTCAAGCTCACCAGGCTGCTGCATTTCCACGATCTGGCCCGCACCGATGTGCTCGACTACTACGAGCGTGCCCTGTTCAACCAGATGCTCGGCGCCCAGGACCCGGATTCCCCGCACGGCTTCACCGTCTACTACACGGGGCTGTCGGCGGGCGCCGTCAAGCAGCAGCCGCTGAACTACTTCCCCCGGGGCAGCCCCGATGCCTACGCGACCGACTACGACACGTTCACCTGCGACACCGCGACCGAGCTTGAGACTCAGGCCAAGTTCGGGGACACGATCTACTCGCGTGATTCCCGCGGCGTGTACGTCAACCTGTTCATCCCGTCCGAGGTCCGGTGTGCCGATCACGGCCTGACAATCCGCCAGGAGACAGGCTTCCCTGACGACCCGCTGGTACGGCTCACCGTGACCAGCGGCTTCGCGACGATGATCCTCCGGGTGCGGGTGCCGTCCTGGGCTGACGGGCCGCCCGGGGTTGTCCTCAACGGTGCCCCGCTGCAAGGCACCGTCGCGGGCGGCTGGATCACCATCCTGCGGCGCTGGCGCCAGGGGGACCTGCTAGAGGTCACGCTGCCCATGCGGCTGGCGTTCCACCCCGCACCCGACGCTCCGTCCGTGCAGGCGGTCAGCTACGGCCCGGTCGTGCTCGCGGGCCGCGGCGTCGGCGCCGCCTACGCGGCTGCCGATGCCGCGACCGACGCCACCGACGACGGCGCCATCCTTGACCGCATCAGGCACCCAGCCGCGACGCAAACCGCCGCACCGCGACCGCCCTCGTTGCCGCTGCTCGACGCCGGGTCCGTCCGCCGCACCGTCACCCAGCCGATGGCGTTCAGCGCGAGCTCCGACGGCCATCAGGTGACCCTGGTCCCGGTGGCCCGCGCAAAGCACGAGCCATTCACCGTCTACTGGCAGACCAGCCGTCGCTAGGGAACAAGGTCCGGGCGCCCCGCTGCTATTTCAAAACCACATAAGAATTCCATAAGAAATGCCCCATCCCCGCGCCTTGCGGTCGCTCAAATCGTACTCAGAGGTTGATTTCTCCATTTCGTAAGGCTTATTAGCCATAATGGGCCTGCCGTCGGTAATAACGTCACAGCCGTGACAGTTGACGTGATCCTGCCGTGCCTGAATGAGGCGTCGGCGGTGCCCTGGATGCTCGAGAGAATGCCCGCCGGCTTTCGTCCCATCGTGGTCGACAACGGCTCCGCCGACGGATCGGACGAGATCGCACGGTCGCTCGGCGCGACGGTGGTGGCCGAGCCGATCCGGGGCTTCGGTGCGGCCGCGCACGCCGGCCTGCTGGCGGCGACCAGCGACCTGGTGTGCTTCTGCGACTGTGACGGCAGCCTCGACCCGCAGCAGCTCCCCCTCATCACCGGGCCGCTGCTGGCCGGCCAGGCCGACCTGGTCCTGGGCCGCCGCGCCCCGGTGCGCCGCGACGCCTGGCCGCTGCCGGCGCGGCTGGCCAACTGGGAACTGGCCAGGCGGGTTCGCCACCGGACAGGGCTGAGCATCCGTGACCTGGGACCGATGCGCGCGGCGGGCCGGCAGGCACTGCTCAGCCTGAACCTCGCCGACCGGCGGTTCGGGTACCCGCTGGAAATGGTGATGAACGCGGCGGCCGCCGGCTGGCGCGTGTCCGAGGTCGAGGTCGCCTACCTGCCCCGCGTCGGAAAGTCCAAGGTCACCGGCACCGTGCGCGGCTGCGTGCGCACCGTACGCGACATGAGCAAGGTGCTCGCCCGGTGACCGCCCCGGCACCAGAATCGGACACCACCCTGCTCGTCATCGCGAAGCAGCCGGTGCCTGGCCGGGTCAAGACCCGGCTAGTGCCACCCTGCACGTACGAACAAGCCGCGTCGCTCGCCGAAGCCGCGCTGGCCGACACCCTGGGCGCCGTCCTTATGACGCCGGCCAGGCGCCGGGTCCTGATCCTCGACGGCCAGCCAGGACCTTGGCTGCCTCCCGGGTTCGACATCGTGCCCCAGTGCGGCGGGCCGCTCGACGAGCGCCTCGCCGCCGCCTTCGCCGCGGTAAGCGGCCCGGCACTGCTTATCGGGATGGACACCCCGCAGGTCACCCCGGCGTTGCTCACGGTGGACTGGGGCACCGCGGACGCCGCGTTCGGCCCGGCCGCTGACGGCGGATTCTGGGCACTCGGACTGCGCGCGCCGGACCCCGCCCTGCTGCGCGGCGTGCCGATGTCCACCGCGACCACCGGCGCGATCCAGCGCGCCAGGCTGGTCAAAGCCGGGCTCCGCGTCCTCGACCTGCCGCAACTGCGCGACGTGGACACCGCGGCGGACGCCGTCGCCGTGGCCCGCCAGGCGCCGCGGAGCCGTTTCGCCGCTCGGACACGGGAACTGGCGACGGTGCTGAGCCGGGCCGACCACCTGCTGCGGGAAACAGCATGATCGCGGGGGCGATCGCCCTGTACGAGGAGGCGCTGCACGCGCAGGCGCCGGCGCTGGTCATGCGGACGGCGGACGGCCGCGGGCTGCCGCTCCAGATCCACCGGTGGTGCGGGCAGCCCGATGCCGCCGACGAGGAACTGCTCCAGCGCTCTCACGGGCCAGTTCTCGACGTGGGCTGCGGCCCGGGCCGGCTGACTATCGCGCTGACCGAGCGAGGGGTGCCGGCCCTGGGCGTGGACATCTCGCGCGCTGCCATTGACCTGGTACGGCAGGCCGGGGCACCCGCCTTGCACCGCTCGGTGTTCGACCCGCTGCCGGGTCTTGGCCGGTGGGCGACCGTGTTGCTCGCGGACGGCAACATCGGCATCGGCGGCCTGCCCGCCCGGCTCCTGCGCCGGTGTGCGCAGCTGCTCGCGCCAGGCGGCCGGATCCTGATCGAGGCGGAACCCGGCGACGTCGACGAACGGGTGACCGCGTGGCTCGAGCACCCCGATGGCCGCCGCGGCCCGGTCTTTCCGTGGGCGCACCTGGGTACGGCCGCGGTGCTGCACGCCGCCGCGGCGGCCGACCTGCGGGTCGTGGACCAATGGCACGACGCGGGCCGCGCGTTCGTCGCTGTGGCCAGCGACTAGGCGGAGGCATCCGGGTTAGCCTTAGGAGATGAGCGCGCCGGGCGCCTACGGGAAACGTGCGAGGAAACGGCGAGGAGTGCCGCCGGGGCGGCGGCCCTGATGGGGGCCGGGCCGCGGGACCGCATCGCCGAAGAACAGGCCGCGCTGCGCCGGGTGGCGGTGCTCGTCGCAGGCGGAGAGACACCGGAGGAGGTATTCGCCGCGGTCACCGCCGAAGCGGGGCAGCTGCTTGACGCGGACATCGCTGCGGTGGGCCGGTACAGCTCGGGCAGTGCGCTGACGATCGTCGCCCGCTGGAGTGCGACTGGGGATCAGCGCGCCGGCGTGCACACCCGCCTGGGCGGCAGAAATGCAGGGACGCTGGTGTTCGAGACCGGCCGGCCAGTGCGCATGGATGACTTCTCCGAGCTTTCCGGGCAAGGCGGCGAGGTCGTCCGTCAGCTCGGCATCCGCTCCAGCGTCGCGGTGCCGATCAGCGTCGAGGGCCTGCTGTGGGGCGTCATGATCGTGTCGAACACGAGTGACGAGCCGTTGCCGGCGGATGCCGAGGCGCGCCTGGTCGGGTTCACCGAGCTGGTAGGCACGGCGATCGCCAACGCCCAGGCACGGGTCGAGCTGCGCAGCTTCGCGGAGGAGCAGGCGGCTCTGCGCCGGGTGGCGGGCCTCGTCGCCATGGGAGCCCTGCCGGAGGAAGTGTTCGCCGCGGTCGCCGCCGAAGCGGGGCGGCTGCTCGGCGCCGACCTGACGGCGGTGGGGCGGTATGAGCCGGACGGGGTGGTGACAGTTGGCGCGTGGAGCAGCAGTGGCACCGTCATGCCCTTCCCAGCGGGCAGCCGGACGGACCTCGGCGGACAGAACCTGATCACGCTGGTGCTGCAGACCGGCAAGCCCGTGCGGATGGACGACTACGCCGGCGCCACCGGCGCCGGCGCCAATGTCGGGCATGGCTGGGGGTTCCGCGCGGCGGTCGGGGTGCCGATCACCGTTGAGGGGCGGCTGTGGGGAGTCATGGCCGTCGGGCCTACCAGGGAAGAGCGGCTGCCGACGGACGCCGAGGCACACCTGGTGGGCTTCACCGAACTGATGGGTACCGCGATCGCCAACGCACAGGCGCGCGTGGAACTGCGCCGGTACGCGGACGAGCAGGCCGCCCTGCGACGCGTCGCGACGCTGGTCGCCAGCGGCGCGCCGTCGCGGGAGCTTTTCGCCGCTGTCACCGAGGAGATCGGCCGGCTGATGTCGGCCGAGTTCGCGAGCATCAGCCGCTACGACGAGAACGGCATGGCCACGGCCGTCGGCATGTGGAACGCCGCACGCATTCCGCTGCCTGTCGCGGAGGGCGACCGGTTCAGCCTGGGCGGCCAGAACGTGACCACGCTGGTGTTCGAGACCGGCCAGCCCGCGCGGATGAGCGACTCGGCATCGGCTGGCAGGATCGCCGAAGCAGCCGGCCGGGCGGGCATCCAGGTGGCTGTCGGCGTGCCGGTCAGGGCCAGGGGCCGGCTGTGGGGCGTGGTGATCGTTGCGTCCGCCGACAAGGCGTCTCTGCCGGCCGACACAGAATCGCGGCTGGTCGGTTTCACTGAACTGGCCGGGACCGCGATCGCCAACGCCGAGGCCCAGGCCGCGCTCGCCGCCTCCCGGGCCCGCATCGTCACGGCCGGAGACAAGGCCCGCCGGCGCATCGAGCGCGACTTGCACGACGGCGCCCAGCAGCAGCTGGTCACCCTGGCGCTGCGGCTGCGAGAGACCCAGGCCGATGCACCGCCTGCCGCCGCCGGCCTGGTCACGCGGTTGGGCGAGGTGGCTGACGGGCTGGATTCGGCGCTTGAGGAACTGCGCGAGACTGCCCGTGGCATCCATCCGGCGGCGCTCAACGCCGGAGGCCTGCGCCCGGCGCTCAAGGCGTTGGCTCGCCGCTCCGCCGTCCGAGTTGACCTGCGCATTCAGGTTCCTGGCCGACTGCCGAGTCCGGTTGAAATCGCCGCCTACTACGTGGTGAGCGAGGCGCTGGCCAACGCGGCGAAGCACGCCAATGCCGCCGCGGTCAGCGCCGAGATAGCCGTCGAAGATGGCGTGCTGCGTGTCACCGTCCGCGATGACGGCCAGGGTGGCGCGGCCTTCGGCCGCGGCTCAGGACTGCTCGGGCTCAAGGACCGGGTCGAGGCGCTCGGCGGCCGGATCACGCTGCAGAGTTCGCCGAACACGGGCACCATCCTCGATGCGCACCTCCCCGTGGACGGCTAACGAACGTCCAGCCCGGTAACTGATCCCTGCGGACTAGCGCCCGCGCCGGCCGATGGCGAGCGGCCAGCAGGCCTGGTACAAGACGGACGCCGCCCCCAGGACTGGCATCAACCCTGGTCGCCGAGCTGCTCGACCCCGGGGAGTACCTGGCACTGGACCTGGCCTGCTCGCCCAGGAAATGTTGGCGCTTTTCGCCGTCTACCAGGCACTATGCAGGCTCGCCGGGATCGGCGCGCACTAAGCTAAGCGCCAGCTTGCAGACATCCTCCGACGCTCCTGCGGCCCTGCCTGTGCTCGCGGACCCACACCCTGGCGGCAGTTCGTGACCAGCGGCCAATGGAAATAACGCCCGCTGCGGCTTACGCTCAGCTAATAATGAGCGCTAACACCGATTCGGACAGGTCAGCCGCCGAGGATGCCGCTGCGGTACCGCTCGACCTGCTGCTGGCGGATGCCGCGACCAGCATGCTCCGCCGGGTGAACCTGGGGGGCTCGGGCCTGCGCCTGGCCGCCGCCCTGGCGGTGAGGCCCCGGCTGGTCGCCGGACGGGGTCGGCAGCTGGCCGGCGAGCTGGCCCGCATCGGCGTCGGACGCTCCGAGGTGCAGCCCTCCCGGCGTGACCGCCGGTTCACCGACCCCGCGTGGGCGGGCAACCCGCTGCTGCGCCGGGCAATGCAAGCCTACCTGGCGGCCGCAGAGAGCGCGGCGGGCGTGGTGGCCGAGGCCGGGCTGGACGAGCGCGACGCCGAACGGGTCAACTTCGTGCTGACCAACCTGCTCGACGCGCTCGCACCGAGCAACAACCCGCTGCTGAACCCGGCGGCGCTCAAGGCCGCCATTGACACCGGCGGCGGCAGCGCCGTGGCAGGCCTGCGGCATTTCCTGGCCGACATGGCGGTCCCGCCCCGGATACCGTCGATGGTCGAGCCGGACGCGTTCGAAGTCGGCGTGGACCTGGCGGTCACGCCCGGGTCGGTGGTCCTGCGCACCGCGGTATCCGAGCTGATCCAGTACCGGCCGGTCACGCCGACCGTGCGGCAGGTCCCGCTGCTGATCGTCCCGCCCGTGATCAACAAGTACTACGTGCTGGACCTAGCTCCCGGTCGGAGCCTGGCGGAGTACCTGGTCAGCACCGGTGTGCAGGTGTTCATGATGTCCTGGCGCAACCCGGACGCCCGGCATGCAAAGTGGGATCTGGACACCTATGGTCAGGCCGTCCTTGACGCCATGGACGTGACCGCGAGGATTACCGGCAGCGAGCGGACCGCGCTGGCCGGGACCTGCTCCGGTGGCATCATCGCCGCGATGGTGGCCGCGCACCTGGCGCACGTCGGCCAGCAGGACCGCATCGCCGCGCTGACCCTCCTGGTTACCGTGCTCGACCAGGCGCGCGCTGGCCTGGCCAGCGCCGTCATCGATGAGCGGACCGTGCGCGTGGCCGCTGCGGCGTCACGCGCCCGCGGCTACCTGGATGGGCGGTCCCTGGCCGAGGTATTCGCCTGGCTGCGGCCCAACGACCTGATCTGGAACTACTGGGTCAACAACTACCTGCTCGGCAAGAAGCCGCCGCCGTTCGACATCCTGTTCTGGAACGCGGACACCACCCGGATGACTGCGGGCCTGCACCGGGACTTCCTCGAGCTGGGCGCGGCCAACACGCTGGTCCGCCCCGGCACCGCCACCATGCTGGGCTCGCCGGTCGACCTGTCCGCGGTCAACCGGGACAGCTACATCGTCGCCGGGATCACCGACCACATCTGCCCCTGGCAGAGCTGTTACCGCTCCGCCCGGCTGCTGGGCGGCCAGCCCCGGTTCGTGCTGTCGACCAGCGGGCATATCGCCGCGATGGTCAATCCGCCGGGCAACGAGAAAGCAAGTTACCAGCTGGCTCAGAAGTGCCCGGACGACCCCAAGGAGTGGCTGCGCCAGGCGGAAACCCGCCAGGGGACCTGGTGGTCGGATTACGCGGGCTGGCTGACTGAGCACTGCGGGGAGGAGAATGCCGCGCCCACGGAACTGGGCGGCAGCGGGCTGTCGCCGATCGGCGAAGCGCCGGGAACGTACGTCTATGACCGCTGACCAGCCCAGTTCCGAGCCGGCGGGGAAAGACCGCGCGGAAGCGGGCCGGGGCTGGATCCCGGGTCGGCCACGGAAGGCAGTGGCGCCCGAGCGGATGAGGATCCTGTCGGTCGGCGGCCGTACCCTGCGCGTCTCGGTACGGGAAGGAACCCCGGGCTGGCCGCCGTTGCTGCTGTGCAACGGAATCGGCGTCAGCCTGGAGCTGTTCCAGCCGTTCGTCGACGCGCTCGATCCTCGGCGGCCGGTCATCCGGTTCGATATGCCGGGCGTCGGCGGCTCGCCCGCCCCCGTCATGCCCTACCACCTGGTCACCCTGCCGTCCCTGCTGACCGGCCTGCTTGACCAGCTTGGCTATCAGCAGGCCGACGTCCTCGGCATCTCCTGGGGCGGCGCGCTCGCGCAGCAGCTCACGCTCAGCAAGCCGGAGCGCGTCCGGCGCCTGGTCCTGGTCGCGACCGCGCCGGGCGCGCTCATGGTCCCCGCGAGCCCGAGCGTCCTGCTGCGCATGCTCTCGCCGCGACGGCACCGGGACCCGGACTACGCGGCCCGCGTCGCCGGCGAGCTGTACGGGGGCAGCGCCCGGGAGGACCCGATCGTGGCCCGTAACCTGCTGCACGCCACCACGAGGCTCGGCCCGGCCTGGGGCTACTACTACCAGTTGCTGGCTGGTTTCGGCTGGACCAGCCTGCCGTTCCTGCCGAGGCTGCGGCCGCCCACCCTGATCCTGGCGGGCGACGACGACCCGATCATCCCGGTGGTCAACGCCAAGATCATGCACCACCTCATACCCCGCAGCGACCTGCACATCTACCGCGGCGGCCACCTTGAGCTGGCGGCCGACGCCGGGCGCCTGGGCGCAGTCGTGGAGTCGTTCCTCGACGGCGAACCCGCCGCCACCACCATCACCGGCGCGGAGGGGAAGCAGCAATGACGCAGCCGACCAGCGCGACGCACCTCGGGGAATCCCTCGGGACGGACTTCTTCTCCGTCCGCGAGCAGTTCACCGACGAGGAGTGGTCGCACTTCATCACCGTCCGGCGGTTCGTCGACGAGGAGGTCGTGCCGGTCGTCGGCCCGTACTGGGAACGGGCCGAGATCTGCTGGCCGCTGGTCAAGCGGCTGCCCGAACTCGGCATCGTCGGCGAGGACATCAAGGGCTACGGGTGCGCCGGGATGAGCCCGATGGCCTGCGGGCTGGTCACGATGGAGCTGCATCGCGGCGACGGCAGCCTCGGCGTGTTCTTGGGCGTGCACGCGGGTCTGGCCATGGAGTCGATCGCGATGTGCGGCTCGGACGAGCAGAAGGCGCGCTGGCTGCCCGACATGGCCCGGATGGACAGGCTGGGGGCCTTCGCGCTGACCGAGCCGGAGCACGGCTCGGACTCGGTCGCCCTGGAAACCTCGGCCCGCCAGGTCGGCGACGACTGGGTGCTGAACGGCCGCAAGCGGTGGATCGGCCTGGGCAGCGTTGCCGACCTGATCGTCGTGTGGGCAAGGAATGCCGGCAACGGCCAGGTCAACGCGTTCGTCGTGGAGAAGGGAACGCCCGGGTACCAGGCCCGGGTCATCGAGGGCAAGGTGTCGCTGCGCTCGGTCTGGCAGGCCGAGATCACGCTGGAGAACGTGCGGGTGCCGGCCGAGAACCGGCTGCCGGGGGCGCGATCGTTCAAGGACACCAGCGCGATCCTGGCCACCACCCGCAGTACCTGCGCCTGGGCGGCCCTCGGCCACGCTACCGCCGCTTACGACGCCGCCTTGCGGTACGCGCAGGAGCGGCGCCAGTTCGGCGAGCCGCTGGCCAGCTTCCAGATCATCCAGCAGCGGCTGGTGTCCATGCTGGCGGACCTCACCGCAATGCAGCTGTACTGCGTGCAGATCGGCCGCCTGGGCGAGGCGGGCCGGCTGACCCCGACCGTAGCCGGGCTGGCCAAGATGCACAACACCCGCAAGGCCCGGGCGATAGCCGCCGAGGCGCGCGACATGCTCGGCGGCAACGGCATCCTGCTCGACTACCAGGTGATGCGGCACATGGTCGACCTGGAGGCGATCCACACCTTCGAGGGCACCGAGACCATGCAGACACTCATCGTCGGCCGCTCCATCACCGGAATCGGGGCATTTACATGACGAACCTGGCCAAGAACCTGACCGACACCACCCGCGCGCACGCCGCACGCGTCGCCTCCGGATAGCCGACGCGGCCATGGCTTAACGGGCGCTGGACGAAGCTGCCAAACGTGGCCGAGGTCCGGGGAGTGCCCGCCGCGGATAAAGACGGCCTCTCATGCCGAGCTCGCTCCGCGTCAGGGCCGGTCGACCATGCTTTGGTACACAGCGAGCAGCGCCGCCTTCTGATCGTCGCTCAGGCGCCTGTCGGCCGCGATCGCGTTCTCGGTCTGCTCTTCCTGGCCTGTCTCAGCGGCGCCGTCCGCACTCCCGCCGGCCACGGCATCGATGAGGCCGGCCTGCGCGAGGAGTGTCTCAGCGGACACGTTCAGCGCAACGGAGATCGCCTTGAGGACGCGGACCGACGGCTCGTGCAGCCCACGCTCGACCTGACTAAGGTACGGGTTCGACAGGCTAGTGAGGTCGGCCAGCTGGCGCAGGGAAAGGTTGGCCATCTTGCGCTGTGTGCGGATAAACGCACCGAGCGCCTCCCGCTGCGCCTGCCACGAGTCCGTCACGGCCACCTCCTCAAGTAGCGCACTAAGTAGCGCTTAATATAGTATGCGGCAGCTCCGGAGTCCGGTGCTGCCGCATACTAGTGCCGTCGCCTGCCGGGGATTTCGGCCGTGGCGCGGGCTTCGTTGACGGTGACGCGCATCCCCTATTCGGTGGCCGCGCTTTGCTCCTCGCGCATGCCGCTGCCCGCCCGCAGCGGGGCGGTCGCCTCCACCAGCTCCTCGGCGAACTGACGCTGGCTTGACAGCAGTTTCTCTGCGAAGTCGTACGCGTTGGTCACGATGTCCTGCGGCTTGGGCAGCTTCGCGGCGAGCGGTACCCGGGACGAGGGGACCTTCGGCGTCACCGCCTTGACGGTTTCGACCCAGGTCTTAACCGCCTCGACGACGGTCTCCTGGCTCGTGCGGATCACTTTCAGGAGCTCGTCCTGGACATCTTTCGGGGAGTAGCTGGGCATTGTCTCCGCCTTTCTTGGTGACTGGGCTGACATTGCTAACTATACCAAGCGCTAACTATATCTAGCAAGTCCAAGTTTCGTCGGTGATCCGGAACATGTCGATCGGGCGGCGGCTGCGGATCAGCGGCCGCCCGCGCGGCTACGCGGCCAGGGCCGCTCTGCTGCGGCGCTCGGCTGACCTGACTTCCGGTGCTGCCGCCCGGGACGAACGGAGTGACCCGGCGCTGAGCCACACGGTCTCGACGGTGTCGGCCGGGCGCTCGCGGGGGCGAGTACCCCGCCGGTGCGGGCGAAGCCGTCGGCGCCCTGCCACCGTGCCCTGACCCACACGTCGGACCCGGCGGGGTCACCGGGCCCGGAGACAGGCGCCAACTTCCGTTCGCTAGGCGAAAACCGAGCACCGACGGCCGGGGCGCGCGATGTGACCCGTGAGCAGATCCCAACGGAACTGGTCCGCATGATTGCGGTCAGGCATGGAAATTACTACATTCGCCGCATGGCGGGTTCGCCTTTTCGCGACGATGCGGAGGCCGGACATGGTTCGCTGGGATGTTGAGCGGTCGCCGATGAGCGTCCAGTTGCTGCTCCGGCTGGGCGCCGATTACGGTCTGACCGAGCGGCTGTGCCTGGAATCGACCGGGCTGGCGGAGGAGAACCTGCGCGACGCCGGCGCGACCGTCAGCGCACGCCAGGAGCTCACGGTGATCGAGAACCTGCTGCGGGCCCTAGGCGATCCACCGGGGCTGGGGCTGGACGCAGGGATCCGTTATCACCTGACCACCTACGGCATCTGGGGATTCGCGATGATCAGCAGCCCCACCTGGCGCAGCGCGATCGATATCGGATTGCGATACCTCGACTTGACATTCGCTTTCACGCATATCAAGGCGCGTGACCGCGGCGAGGAGTTCCACCTGGTACTGGATGCGCCCGATATCCCGCTGGCGCTACAGCGGTTCGTGATCGAGCGTGACAGCGCGGCCATCCAGACCATTCAGCACGAGCTCTTCGCGACGCCTATCCACGTCAGGGGGATCAGCTACCCGTTCCCCGCGCCGGCATCAGGCGCGGAGCGGTACTCCGGGATCTTCGGCGTGATGCCGGTGTTCGGCGCGCCGGAGTGCGCGGTGGCCATCCCCGCAGAGATCCTCGACCTGCCGCTTCCGCAGGGCAACGAGCACACCACCGCGATCGCCCGCGAGCAGTGCCGGCAGTTGCTGGCCAGCCGACACGCGCGGACCGGCGTGGCCGGGCGGGTCAGGGACTACCTGCTCGCCCGGACCGCCGCGCCGCCGGATGCGGAGCAGGTCGCGGCGGCGCTGCACATGAGCGAGCGGACGCTGCGCCGCAGGCTTGCCGGGGAGGGCGTGACACTCCGCGGGCTGCTGGACGAAATCAGGGAACAACTTGCCGAGGAGTTCCTGGTCACTGGCCGGATGCCGGTCGCCGAGGTAGCCCAGCGGCTAGGGTATGTCGAGGTGTCCAGCTTCTCCCAGGCGTTCCGCCGGTGGAAGAGCGTGGGACCAAGGGAGTTCCGTGCCAGCCACCTAGCCCGGCACCGCTCCCCCGCTGCGTAACGACCGCGTGGCGGCCGCCTACGCCTTGCCCAGGCGGCGCAGGTAGCGCAGCGCTTCCCGGGCGGCGTTGGCGCCGCACATGCCGTGCACGCCAGGGCCTGGCGGCGTCGCCGCCGAGCATAGGTACATGCCGGGGATGCCGAGATGGTAGGGCGACAGCGTGATGCGGGGGCCGAAGACGAGCTGGCGGGTGTCCTTCGCCCCAGTGATAATGTCTCCGCCGGTGAAGTTCGGGTTGTCGGCGGCGAAGAACGCAGGGTCGTAGGACGTCCAGCCGACGATCCGCTCCCGGAACCCTGGGGCGAACCGCTCGATCTGCGCGATGATCGCCTGGGTGGCGTCACCGGCGTAGCCATGCGGCACGTGGGCGTAGCTGTACACCGGGTGGATGTCCCCGGCCGATCGCTGCGCGTCGGCCAGGTATTGCTGACCGACCAGCACGAACGGCCGTTCCGGCATGCGCCCCGCGTTTATCTCCCGCTCGCTGGCGGCGATCTCCGCGAAGTCGCCGCCCAGGTGCGCGGTGCCGGCCCGGCCGACGTCAGGGTTGGCCCACGGCACGCCGCCCTCGACCGCGAAGTCGACCTTGAACGCGCCCGGTGCCCGCCGGAACCGCCGGAATGCGCTCAGCACCCGCGAGGGCAGCCGGTTGTCTAGCACGCCCGCCACCGCATCCGGCGCGAGGTCGAACAAGGTCACATCGGCCGCCGGGAGCTGCGAGGCCGCCCGGACCAGAACGCCGGTTTCGATCTTGCCGCCGAGGTCGGCAAGTAGCGAGGCCAGCGCGGCGGTGATCGACCCGGATCCGCCGGCCGCGACCGGCCAGCCCCAGCGGTGGCCAGCGGTGACGATGCCCGCGCCGATCGCCGAGGTGAGCGGGTAATTCAGCGGCCGGAATGCGTGCGCGGCCACCCCGCCGAACAGCGCGCGCCCCTTCTCGGTGCGGAACATCCGGGCGAACGCCGAACCGGACAGCAGCGTCGGCAGCCCGAACCGGGCCAACGCCAGCGGGTGGCTGGGCGCTCGCAGCAGCGGCCGCATGATATCCGACGCCAGCTTGTCGTAGTCGGCTGCAGGCCGGCCGAACATAAGCCGCCAGCGGGCTCCGTCGCGGCCGAGCCCGGCTGCGGTGTCCTCGATGGAGCGGTACAGCAGCGCGGCATCCCCGCCGTCGAGCGGGTGCGCGCAGTCGATCTCCGCCCACCGCCAGGACAGCCCGTACCGGTCCAGGCCGAGGCTGTTCAGGAACGGCGAGCCAGCCGCCATCGGGTGGAATGCCGAGCAGTGGTCGTGCAGCAGGCCGGGCACCAGCGACTCGCCGGAGCGAGCGCCGCCGCCGACCTCGTCGGCCGCCTCCAACACGGTGACCTGCACGCCGTCGGCGGCGAGGGCCACCGCGGCGGCGAGCCCGTTCGGGCCGGCGCCCACCACCGTCGCGGTGCTCATGCCTGCACCTCCCGCTCGTGGTCTTGCTCGCTGGATGCCCGCGGCAACGGCACGGCCACAGTGCGGGACCAGGTCACCTGCACCGGGATCGGCCCGTTGGGCAGCCACGGCTGCTCGGCGACCGCGTCGGCGACCTTCCACGTGCCGCGCTCGATGACGCCGAGGGCCGCGTCGATCACCTGATACGCCTGGTCGTCGCGGTGCACCGGCTGGGATTCCACCCAGACCACGACCAGCTCGCCCGGCTCGAAGGCGGCCTGGGCCTGCACCGCCCTGATCAGGTCCTCGTTGTGCAGGTGCCCGTCGCCGAAGTTGAACCCGAGCAGCGAGTTGCAGACGAACTCGCCCTCGCGCACGGTCCTCGTGTCGATGTCGGCCAGGTGCCGCAGGAGCAGCGAGAACAGGCCGCGGCCCTGGCTGTGCATGGTCCGCCAGGCGATCGTCTGCTGCATGGTGATGTCCGCCCACTTGCGGTCGTAGCCGAACGCCACGAGCTGGTCGACCTGGTTGGCCGTGGGCCTCGTGACCACGTTGAGCTTTTGCTCGGCGCCCGGCGCGAACGCCCAGACGGCGGAGGCCCAGTTGCCGGCGTACTGGCGCATCGAAGGCAGGAATGACACCAGGTCCGGGCGCAGGTTGCCCAGCACGGGAAAGAACAGCAGCGCGGCCACGATCCCAAGCGTCAGCAACGGCGACGACATGTCCGCCACCCCGTAGCCCTGCCAGCTCGGGTAGCCGGCGAACAGGAAGACCGCGGCGTAGCCGAACAGCACGTTCCACTCCAGCGGCACCGCCAGCGGGAACGTCGAGATGATGAACAGGTGGAAGAGCACCATCACGGCGACTGCGGCCAGCGTTACCGGCTTCCACGGCGATAGCAGCAGTACCAGCGGCGTGATGATTTCGACAAAGGTGCCGCCGCCGTGTGCCATCAGGTGGGCGAGCCGGGACGGGCGGATGTCTCGCGGGTAGTCCCGGTAGTGCGCCCGCTTGATCCACCGCAACGGCACGCCGGGGCTGTTGCTGACCATGGGCGGCACCACGTTGGCGAAGTGCCTGCCCAGCTTGGAGAAGCCGGCCCCCACCCAGACCGTGACGATCAGCAGCTTGAGCGCGATGATCATGTCGGTGAACGGCAGGACCGTGAAGAACACCAGGGCCGGCAGGTACTGCTCGCCGCGCGCGGCCAGGAAGATCACCTTGTCGCGCAGCCCGTTGAGCACCAGCGCGGCGATCACCGGAGCGAGCAGCACCGGGCTGACCAGCCCGGAGGTATCGCCGGGCTCCGCTGCGGACAACGAGTCGCTGTGCACGCCCGGCAGCACCAGCGCCGCAGTCACGGTCGCGAGTAGCGCGATGTAGAGCGCGACGTCCACGACGGTGCGCCGGTCACCCACCGTGAGCGGCACCCGCTTCCACGGCCGCAGCCGGATCGTGCCGGTCCGGGCCCAGAAGCGGATGCCGCCGGTCATGGGCTTGAACTTGCCCGCGAGCGGGCCCCACGATCCCGCGACCCCGATCGCCTCAAGCAGCACCGTCCACAGCACCGCCTTCTCGTACACGATCGGCTGCTTCCACCAGTCCGCGACGTGCCAGAACGCCGGCAGCCGCGACGTTGTGGTCGCCACCACCACACCGCCGAGTATGTAGAACACCAGCAGCTTCAGGATGTATATCGCGTGCACCATTCGCGGCGTGCCGAACCCGTGCTCGACCCAGTGCAGCGCCAGCACCTGCATCCGCTGCATCAGCGGCTGCTGGATGAAAGTGTCCGGGTCGACCGGCGGCAGGTCGGGTTTCGTGAATCCCATCGTGGTCTCCTTAGCGGGTTATTCGCGCTGGCGCGCGAAGTGCTGGCTTGTCGGTCTTGCCGACGGCGTTCTTCGGCAACGCGGGCACGATGTGGATCGCCGTCGGGATCTTGACCTTGGTGAGGTCGCGGCGGCACAGCTCCAGCAGCTCGTCCGCCGTCACTGAGGCGTCCGGGTACGTGACCACGTAGGCCGTCGGCACCTCGCCGTACACCTCGTGCGGAGCGCCGATCACGGCCGCTTCCAGGACCGCGTCATGCCTGGTGAGCACCGACTCGATCTCCTTGGGGTAGATGTTCTCGCCGCCCCTGATGATCAGGTCCTTGATGCGGTCGACAAGCGTCAGGTAGCCGTCGGCGTCCAGCACGCCGACGTCGCCGGTGTGCAGCCAGCCGTCGACGATGGACGCCGCGGTGGCCTGCGGCCGGTTGAGGTAGCCGCGCATCACGTTCGGACCCTTGATGACCACCTCGCCGGGTTCGCCGGTCGCCGCGAAGGAACCGTCGGGCCGCATCGTGGCCACCTGCTGGCCCGGCAGGGCGACCCCTACCGTGCCGGGCTTGCGCTCGCTGTCGAGCGGGTTGATCGTTGACGCGCAGGTGCCCTCGGTCAGCCCGTACCCCTCGATGATCGGGAACCCGAACCGGGATTCGCTTCGCCGCAGCAGCTCGGCCGAAACCGGCGCCGCGCCGCACACCGCGAACCGGACCGAGGACGTGTCGCCCAGCCGCCCTCGCGGCAGCTCCGCCAGCCGTGCGTAGATGGTCGGCACGGCCGAGAAATACGTCGCCCGGTACCGCGACAGCGCGGTGAGGAAGGTGTCGGGCGCGAACCTGGGCAGGATCGTCACCTGCCCCTGGGCCATGATCGGGGCCAGGCAGCTCACCAGGATGGCGTTCACGTGGAACAGCGGCAGCACCAGCAGGCAGTTGTCGTCCGGGCCGAGCTTCATCGCGTCGCCGATCGAGGTGGCCATCGCCGCCAGATTCGCGTGGTCGAGCATCACGCCCTTCGGGCGGCCGGTCGAACCGCTGGTGTAGATCAGCAGGGCGAGATCGTCCGGTCGGGTGTCCGGTGCCGGCAGCGCGCCGGACGGACGGGTGTTCAGCTCGCCCGCAGGCAGGACCGGCACCCCGTAGCCGGCGCCTGGATCCGCGGTGAGCAGTAGCTTGGCCGCCGAGTCGGCAATCTGGTAGCTTGCCTCGTTCGCCGTGAACACCGGGTTGACCGGGGTCGCCGCGGCTCCCAGCCGCCAGGCGGCCATGATCCCGAGCAGCAGCTCCACCTGGTTAGCAAGCATCACCGCCACCACGTCTCCCCGCCCTACCCCGGCCGCAGCGAACTGCCCGGCGACCGCATCGACCCGCTGGGCCACCTCGGAGTAGGTCAATTCGACTTTCGTGTCGCGCATGCATACGCGATCGGACAACATCGCCGGGCGGTGCCACGGCAAGTACTCAATGGTCATCGGTCCCCCTCGAAGCTCACGCAGTGGTTTCCCTGCCTTACGCAGAAATGTAAGAAGGGATGAAGGGCAAGCCACAGGTGAGGGAAGGCCAGAAAGTTACTACGTTAGGCCAGTGGCTGAGCCGACCGCTGAACGTCTTCATCCAGGAGCGAGAGGGTGCAGCGCTACGTCGCCTAGCGGGGGTCTGGCCGGTGCCTGGGTCCGTGGCCAGGGGGCGGAAAGATCGGGGTTTCGTACTCGGCTCCGGCGGCGTCGGCGTCGGACATACGCTCATAGGCGGCCAGGATCATTTTCCTGGCGCGCCTGCCGTCGTCGCCCTGGCTTTCGCTCCGCTCGAGGCTGCCGGCACCTGCCGCAAGCGTGCCGGTGATGTACTCCACGTCGTCGCGGTCGTCGATCCCGTACACGCGGAAGAAGAACGCGTCCAGTTCCGCTTGCAGGCTGGCCCGGCGGTCTGAGTCCCAGGCGAACGGATACTCGCCGCGATCGTCCAGGTCCCTGGCGAGCGGGCTCATGTCGGGCGAGGTGTAAACGAGCTCAAGCACCCGGGGCACGACGAACGGCAGGTGCGGCTCAAGCATGGTGGGGGTCGGCACCGGAAGCTGCTTCCAGTCGGAAGCCCGCATTGCGTGGCCGTCGATCTTCTGCCGGGCGATGTAGTCGAAGACCTGCGAGCTCTGCGCGGCGATCAGGGCCGCGGCGAACGGCGGGACGACGCGTGGCAGCATCAGCGGTAGGGAATCGGCAGCGCCCGCGCGTGGCAGAAACACCGCGACAGCCGCCCGGTCCTGTACGGATGCGCGCCAGGCGCACAGCCATTCCCAGGTCCAGCCGAGCTCCGCGAGGCGGTCCGCGACGCCGGGTCGCTGGACCGTTCCGCCTTTGCGCTGAACGGAGACTGGTCCGTGCTCAGCAATCCAGTGCCGCGGCTGTGCGACCCTGTGGTCGAACAGGTCTATCATCGGGGGCTCATAGACCGGGAGCATGTACTGGCCGTCCCGGGTAAGGGTGTCGCCCGCCAGTTCCCAGCCCTCGTCTCTCAGTTCTTGCTCAGCGCGGAGGAGCCCCCTGTCGGCGGCGGCACGGGGGAACGCCGTTTCCAGCCTCATCTTCCACGGGTTTCCGTCGGGCCGCGCCTCGTCCCACAGGACCGGTACGCGACGGTAGATCGCCGTCACGAGCGCGGCGTCCCGGGAACCGCCAAAGGCGGGCAGCGCACCGGTATTCGGGTTGATGAGGGCGGCATCGCCAGGCGCCAGCGTGAACGACCGGTCCCCATCGCCCAGCTCAGCAGGGCCGTCCAGCCGGAATCCGAACCTGGCTACGCCGCCGCGCACAGGGCTGCCAGGCACAGGGCTGCCAGGAACAGCCCCGCCGGCGAAGGTAAGCAGGCAGAGCCGGGCATCGGGACCGGTGAAGTCATACAGGGACGCCAGCGCGCCGCGCCGCATCAGGCCGCCGAGCAGGTGCCTCGCGCCGGGAGCAGCCGCGGTCCTCGGGGCGATGGCGCAGCCCCCGAGGCCCTCGGGCGCGAGGAGCGTCATGATGCGCTCCGTGAAAAGCAGATCGGAGCGCAGCGCCGAGACGCCAGGCTCGGCCAGGCCCGCCGCGCATTCGGGATACGCCCCCGACGACGTGACGAACCGAAAGACGGCGCTCTTTCCGCGGCGGTCGATCTGCTCCCGCGGCGGAGCGGATAGGACGCAGCTGAAGCCGCCCCGCCACCGGGTCTCGCCCTCGGAAACACGGAAGACGTCGGGGAATTCCAGATCCCAGTGGAAGAATCCGTGCTCACCGCGCAGCCGGTCCAGCTCCGCCAGGGACTCCGCGGGAAGAATTCCCTCGGCCTCCCGCTCCCGAAGGTCCAGCAGGACCCGGTTGACGATCGCGGGCGGCGCGTCCGGCGTCTTAGCCCAGGCAAAGGCCGCGCACCAGGCGTCGGCGACCCGGCGTTTCGCGCGGAAGGCAGCCGAGTCGCGCCACTTCTGGTACTCGGCCGCCTGGCGGCGGTCATCGGCAGCTGCTCCGCCGGGCAGCCGCCCGATCTTCGCCAGGGATTCCGCCAGGGCCTCGTTGGAGTGGGAGTAGCCACCGTGCTCGCTGAACAGGGTCGCCTGCCCCGGGTCAGGCTTGGCGTTGGCGCGGCGCAGGGCACGGGCATGCCTGCGGTCGTCGCCGTCAGCCGCCCGGAATGCCTCGTCGGGAATGCCGTTCTCGATGAGCTTCGGGCTTGCGCCGATCAGGGCGTTGCCCTGCCTGAGACGCCCGTCGAGGAAGGGCGGCGTCATCCCAGGGACGTCGGCCGCCAGCCGCAGGCGGTCCTTCGCCTGTTCCACCGCCTCGCCGCTGACGTCCACGCCGTAGATGCAGCTGCCCACCACCTCGCGCATCGCACGCCGCAGCGCAGCCGGCGACGTGTTCCCCTCGCGCGTCTCGGCCACCCGTCGCGCGATCCGGCGGGCCGCCGCGACCAGGAGGCTCCCCGAGCCGCAGGCCGGGTCGCAGACTGTCACCGCAAGCAGGGCCCTCGCGACTTGCGTGCCGTCACCCGAGTTCTTCTTCCGCGTCGCTGCCTGCCTGCCCCGCTGGACCGCAGCGTCCAGAACCGGCTCCAGGGCGCCGTCGAGAAGGCAATCCACGAATGCCGGCGGCAGGCGGTCGGCCACGGCATCAATCACCGAGGCTGGCTCCCCGGCCGATCCCTCACAGGAGAGCGTCGGGCCGTCCCGCATGATCCGTTCCCACTCGTCGTCGTGCCGGACGCGGACCGGGGCCTGGTCGCGTCCTCCAACACGGCTTGCTGTTTCACGTCAGCTGCTGTTATCAGCTGTTGATCGCGGTTGTGTCCAGCAGGTGCGCGAACTTCTTCTCGGCTTCGGCGCGGCGGGTGGGCACGTGCTCGGTTGGCACGTCGCGGGCCTCGTAGTTACGCAGGATCCGGCGCGCGACCGTTACCTTGTGCACCTCGTCCGGGCCGTCGTAGATGCGCGCCGCGCGGGCGTGGCGGTACATCGACTCCAGAGGCAGGTCCGTGGTGTAGCCAAGCGAGCCGTGGATCTGGATGGCGCGGTCGATCACGTTGTAGAGCACCTGGGCGCCGTAGAACTTGATCATCGCGATATCGGTCAGCGCCGCCGCCGTTCCGCCGTTGTCCATCTTCCACGCCGCCTGCAACGTCATCAGCCGGGCCGCCGTCATCTCCGCGGCTGAGGTAGCGATCCAGTCCTGGATCATCTGCTTATCCGCGAGCACCGAGCCGTGCGTGTACCGTGACTTCGCCCGCTCGCAGAGCATGTCGAAGGCGCGCTTTGACTGGCCGAGCCAGCGCATGCAGTGGTGGATGCGCCCCGGTCCCAGCCGCTGCTGGGCGAGGAGGAACCCGTCGCCCTCGGCGCCGATCCGGTTCGCCGCGGGAACCCGCACGTCGGTGTAGATGATCTCCGAGTGCCCGCCGGGCCGGCCGTTATGCGCGCCGATGTCGCCCATGGTCTCGATGTCGCGGAGAACGTCGACTCCTGGCGTGTTCGCGGGGACGACGAACATGGTGGCCCGCTTCCTGGCCGGGGCCTCGGGGTCGGTCACCGCCATGACGATGAGGAAATCCGCGACGGAGCCGTTCGAGGTGAACCACTTGTGCCCGTTGATCACGTAGTGGTCGCCGTCGCGGACCGCGCGGGTCGCGAGCAGCGTGGGGTCGGCCCCGGCACCCGGCTCGGTCATCGAGAACGCGCTGCGCACCTGGCCGGCCAGCAGCGGCTCCAGCCACTTCTTCTTCTGCTCGTCGTTGGCGCCGAGGGCGAGCAGTTCGGCGTTGCCCGAGTCGGGCGCGTTGTTGCCGAAAATGGCGGGCGCGTAGCCGCACTGGCCGAGGATCTCGTGCATAAGGCCGAGCTTGACCTGCCCGAAACCGCCTCCGCCGAGTTCCGGCGGCAGGTGGGCAGCCCACAGCCCTTGTGCCTTCACCGCGTCCTTGAGCGGACTGACGGCGCGCGCGAACGCGGCGGCGTCAAGGTCGAGGGTTTCCAGCGGGATGATCTCGTCACGGACGAACCCGCGCATCCACTCGAGCTTTTCCTCGAACTCAGGTTCCGTCGAAAAGTCCCAGGCCATCTGGCTCCCTCTTTCCTCTTTCTCAGATGTGTAGTTCGCGGAGGACCTCGCGGGCGGCTTCGGCCAGCCGGATCCCGTCGTCTCCGCGTTTGAGTGCCTCCTGCAGGTAGCCGTCGTCGGCCATCCGCCCGCTCACGTACCGAGCGCGCACCCCGGCGCCGATGCATGCCGAACGCCACCGGCAGAACGCCACCCAGTAGAAAAGGTGGGAAACGTCCCGGCCCGACGCCCGGGCGTAGCGCGCCACGATCTCGGCGCGCGGCGGGAACCCGGGGGCGGTGCTCGGCCCTGGGGTGGCGGGCGGGACCTCATCGCCCGGGTCCTGCCAGGTCGACGCCAGCCAGCCCAGGTCGGCCATCGGGTCACCGGTGGTCGCGAGTTCCCAGTCGAAGACCGCGCGCACGGTGCCGTCGGGGCCGAACGCCATGTTTCCCGGCCGGAAGTCGCCGTGCACGACCCCGTTGCCCTGCGCGGGAACACGCCGGGCGAGCAGGGTGTGCACCTCGTCCAGGAGGGTGAGGCTATGCGGGCTGGTGTGCTCGGCGGTCTCGCTGGCGTGCACCTGCGCGTGCCAGCGCCGCAGCTGCCGTTCGACATAGCCGGTGCGGCGCACCATGTCCCCGAGGCCGACCTCTCCCGGGTCGAGCGCGTGCAGGGCGACGAGCACGTCGACGATCTTCTCCCCCGCCGTCGCCCGGGCCTCGGGCGCGAGGGCGAAACCAGCGTCACGGTCTGCCAGGACCTGGCCGTCGACATTCCCCATTACGTAGAACTCGGCGCCAGTGACGCCGGCGTCGGCGCAGTAGGCGAGCGGTGCGGCGACCGGCACCGCCGTCGGCGCCATGGCCGAGATGAACCTCCACTCACGGCTCATGTCGTGCGCGGTAGCCAGCACGCCGCCGGTGGGCGGACGGCGCAGCACGTAGACTCCGCCTACGGCATCGGTGAGCCGGTACGTGAGGTTCGACCGGCCGCCTGAGATCAGGTCGAAGTCGACCGGCGGAACCAGGCCGTCGATGTGACCAGCGAGCCAGCGGGTCACCGGTTTTCGGTCGATGCCCGCTTGGGCGTGTTCAGTGGCCGGCCTATGGTCAGCGCCCGACATACCGCGGCTTCCTCCCTTCCAGGAACGACCGCACGCCCCACGGGCCACCGCCTACGGGACGAGCACGACCTTGCCATGCACGCGCCGCTCCTCGAGCTGGGCAATTGCCTCCCCGGCGCGTTCCAGCGGGAAAACGTCGCTGACCGGCGGCACCACCCCGCCGCTTTCCAGGTACGGCACGAGCCTGTCCCACTCTCCCCGAAGGAACTCGGGCCGAGGACCGGCGTACGCACCGAGCCCGACCCCGCGCACGTCAATGTTGTTGAGCAGCAGCCGGTTCACCTTCACCGTCGGGATTTCCCCCGCGGTGAACCCGATGACCAGCAGTCGGCCGAATGGCGCCAGGCAACGCAGCGAGTCGGTGAAACGGTCCCCGCCGACCGGGTCGACCACCATGTCGACACCGCGGCCGCCGGTTAGCTTCGCAACGGAATGCTTGAACCCGTCGGCGAGCACCGCGTCGTCGGCCCCCACGGTCATCACGAAATCCGCCTTCGCCTCGCTGGACGTCACCGCGATCACCCGCGCGTCAAGCGCCTTCGCGAGCTGGATGGCGGCGGTGCCGATCCCGCCAGCGGCGCCGTGCACCAAGACGGTCTCCCCGGCCCGGAGCGCCCCCCGGGTCAGCAGCGCGAAGGTCATGGTCAGGTAGTTCATCGGCAGGCATGCGCCCGCGACGAAGTCGACCTTGCCGGGAAGTGGGTAGACGCTCCCCGCCGACACCGAGACGAGCTCCGCGAACGCGCCCACGGTCGAGCTGCCCGCGACCCGGTCGCCCGGTGAGAACTCCGAGCCGGCCGGCGCTTCCCGCACCACGCCGGCGAACTCCCCGCCGAGCACGAACGGCAACTCAGGCTTGTACTGGTACATGTCCTTGGTGAGCAGCAGGTCGGGAAAGTTAACACCCGCCGCGCGCACCTCCACCAGGATTTGTTCGTCGCCGCGGACGGGATCGGGGACCCCGCAGGCCTCCACGGCCCCCGGGCCGTCCGTTCGCGTCACCTTTACCGCGCGCACGATCCGCTCCTCACCAGGGGAGCGTACATCGCCCGGCTACGCCGGGGAAACGATGCCCGGGCACCGCTGTGCCTCTGTGCGGAGCACGCTAGCGGACGTCGAGTCCCGTGACCGCTCTTCCGATGAGCATCCGCTGGATCTCCGAGGTGCCCTCGAAGATGGTGAAGATCGTGGACTACGGGGCAGTTTCCACAGGTCAGCGGCCTGCATGACCCTTTGGTGTCAGCACGGATTCAGCACCGGCCATCCGAAGGCAATGACGATTTCCGTTCTGCCCGCGTCTGTTTTCAAGCGTGGTTCGGACGCACGCCGAGAAGGCAGCGTGAACCTAGCCGCTGTCCTATCCGCAGCAGGTACATCCGAGGTACCTTGTTGCGCTGACCCGCCAGTCTCCCAACCGCTGCCCGCGCGGGTAGCGGTGCGGACAGGCTGCACGCGGGCAGGACGCCGGGGAATGCGGAATCCCGGGCTGGCCACTGTCGTGCCAACACGGCGGCACCAACGGCCGCACAGGCCGTGATCTAGTCGCGTCGGCGGACCGGCGGTCTGTGGCGTGCACCTGCGAGATGGGTACCTCCGGGGACGATGCTAAGGCCGATCCTGAGCGCGGCCCGGATGGCGCTTGCCTTGCGGTAGGGGCTGGACAGCAGGGTTCGGGCGGCCAGGTTGAGGCTCCCGGCCATGCACCATGTGGTGAGGGTGACGAAGTTGCTCGTCAGGGCGTGCAGAGCGCCGCCATCATCGCGATAGCTGGCTCATACTGGTACGGCTCATCAGGATCATGCCCGCCGGCTGGCGTCTAGCCGTCCGGCGGCTCGTCACCCACAGGCTCAGTCAAGTGCTCGCCTCCAAACTGCGACGTACCGTGTACCTTGCGCGCGAAGGCCCTCCATGGGACTCCGGCGTTCAAGGGCCACCAGTCCGCCGGGAGCCCGGCCGCCAGTGCCTCCAGTTCATCGTCCTCGGGAAACACGAAGTCCGCCGCGTGGACGACGTCCGGGACCGGGATGTCGGTGCAGGGCGACTCGGCGAGCTTCTTGTTGCGGACCGCCTCGTTGAACACAGCGTTGATGACCAGGTGCGCCTGGGTGATCCGGCTCGCGGACAGGCCCTTGCGGCGCATCCCGGCGATGATCTCCTTGGTTTCCTCCCGGCGGATCGTCCGGATCTGCCGGTGCCCGTTCGGCACGCCCAGGTAGGCAGCCAGCTCATCAACCGACAGGAGCCGGTTCGAGCCGCCCACGGTAGCCGCGCCGGCGGCCCGGTGCCGGAGCGATGCACGCTCGCCTCCCGCAGCGCCGTTAAGCTCGGGCCGCGGGCTTCCCCCGCCCCTCACGGCAGCCGTCCGGCGGCGGCGGCAAGCGGAATCCGGCGGCACGCCGCGAGCGCGATGCCGCGATGAGGACCAGCCGGGCATCCGTCACGCCCAACGGGTCCCCGCTCCCCGCCGGCCGCTCCCCCGGCGCAGGACGGCACCCGGCTCTCGCGACACAGGTTTCCCGCCTGCCCGCAGCCGCGGGTCAGCGTCACGCCGGCACAGGGCCGGGCGGCTTTACCGGCACGGCAGAAGGCGGCAGCATGCAGTCTGCAAAGTGACGTGGCATGGCACGATCGCCCCGCCGCCGCCGCAAATCCGCTCGCACTACGTAAATCCGGAATCCGGGACGGCTTTTCACGCTCCGGGACTCGGTACCTCCGCCTGCCACACCAGAAAGCACAGGAGATGGATCACTGCCGGCAACCGCCACCCTTGCCGACCTTGCCCCCGCGCTCGCCCGGCACCTGACCTTGGTGTCCTCAGCCGCCTAAGAATGCCCGGGTTCCGCGAGCGCACCGCCGAGCTCGGCCGCCGGCAAAACAGGTCATGCAGACGGCGCAAGGTCACCGCGCACTCGACATAAAAGTACTCGGGCCAGCATCGTCGCGGCCTGGCCGCAAAGGAACTGCCGCCAGGTCGTGCGGTCACGCTGCGGCGCGGGCGGTATCCGCAGCCGCTTCAGGATCCGTCGCACCGTGGAGGCCCCTACCCGGTAGCCAAGGCCGAGCAGCTCACCCTGGATCCGCTTGTATCCCCATCTCGGTTTCTCCCGCGCCATCTGCCCGATCAGCGCCGCGACCTTGGCGTCCATGCACGGGCGTCCTCCCTTGGGTGGATAGGTCCACCGCCAGCGGACCAGCCGCCGGTGCCAGCGCAGCAGCGTGCCCGGCGTGACCGGCCTCCCCGCCCGCAGCGGGCCGGGGAGGAGCCGCGCAAGGGCGGCGAGCACCGCACGGTCTGCCCAGCCCAGCCTCGGCTTGGGATTCTGCCGCCGCAGCACCGCGACCTCGTGGCGCAGCATCAGCAACTCGGCGTTCTTCGCCGCCGACGAGCGAGCCAGCAGCGCCAGCCACCCGGTCATGCGGACGAACATCAGGTAGAACATCCGTACTGCCACAAGCCCGCGATGCTGCCACTCACCGCCGTGGGGTGGGCGGTGACGCCCAAGACGCGAATTCGCCGGCTGGCGTGCTCTATCACCGCGAGAACATGCAGACGTGCCCCGGACAGGGTGGCCGCCTTGAAGAAGTCGCAGGCCAGCAGGACCTCGGCCTGGGAGCGCAGGAAATCGGCCCCTGTGGTGGCGCTGCGCTCGGGCGCCGGGTCGATCCCGGCTTCGTGCAGGATCTCCCAGACGGTGGAGGCGGCGACTTTCACCCCGAGCACCAGCAGCTCGCCGTGCACCCGGCGGCACCCCCATCCTGGGTTCTCGCGGACCAGCCGCAGCACCAGGACGCGGATCGAGCGCACCGTCCGCGGCCGGCCCGGATACCGGGGCCGGGATCGGCGGGCGTGCCGGCGCGCGACCAGATCGCGGTGCCAGCGGAGCACGGTATCTGGTCGCACCACCAGGTGCACTCGCTTGAGCACGTCTCTCGGGAGCTGGTGCAGCAGCGCCGCCAGCAGCGCCCGGTCAGCCCGGGTGAACCGCACCCTGCCCGGACCGAGCTGCCGCTGCAGGACCGAGAGCTGGTGGCGCAGCGCGAGGATTTCCGCGTCCTTGTCCCGCTTGCCCATCGGCAGCAGCAGCAGCGCGAACACGTTCGCCACACCGAGAGAGGCCGGTCGCATTATTCACGGTCCATCACCATGTCACAGCGTTTCCCATTGCACGAGCGCTATCACGTACAACGTTGGCCCTCACCCGTACAACGGTTCCCACCAGCATGGATGGGGTTTTCGGCCGTCGCCAAGGCACAGTTCGCACGCCACCTAGCGGCAGCTGTCAATGCCCGTAAAGGATCAAGGGCAAACGCCAAGGCCCCGTCTCCGGGATAAATGGCTGAGAAATAAACGCTTGTAATCTTGGATTGCGCGGTAATTTGGGCGATTGATGCCCTGAACCCTGTCGTGCAGTATTATCGCAGCGCCGGGGCCATGGCATTCATGCTGGAGAGGGCGGGGATTGCTGCGATGAGCACGGGGAATTGGCGAAGTGCGCTCCAGTGTGCGCGCGAGGTGGATGAGCTGCGGCACCGCCACGAGCTCGAGGAAGCCCAGAGAGTCGCCTTCGACGGGCTGGAAATCTTCGAGAGTGACCCAGACCTGCTTATAGCCCTAGGCCGGGTGTGGCTGCTCGATCACAGTCCCCTGCTAGCTTCTAGTGCGTTCACGACGGCCGCCTACATCGCGCGAGATAACGAAATTCCGGTGGCCTGGCAGATCGCCGCGCTGTCCAGGCAGCGCAAATATCCCGAGGCCATAAGGCTTGGTACTGCGGCGCTGGCTCCGGACCGGTTTCCGGATAGCGTGCCGATCCGTGTCGCGCTCGGCCGGGTCTTGCTCGACTTTTCGCAGCCGGACCGGGCCGAGCATCATCTCAGCGAGGCAGTCCGCATGGCACCCGGCAACCCGGATGCGGCGAACTGGTGGTGCGCGTGCCTGGCGGCGCTGTTCCACTGGGACGCGGCGGAACAGGAGGCGGAAGCTGCGATCGTCCGGTACCAGGGAAACACCAGGGGGACCGCCCTGATGCGGTACCGGCTTGGCCGGATCCATCTCGATAATCACCGTCTGGGGCAGGCAATTAGCTGCTTCGATGCGGTGCTTAGGGACATGCCCGAGCACCTGCGGGCGATGGAGTGGCGGATCACGGCGCTGCGGGGCACGGGCAGGCCCGAAGACCTCAAGCTGGCCTCGTCGAAGTAGAGGTTCATGTCCGCGGCACCGCTGGGCCAAACACGCCGAGCGCCGAATACTCGGATGTGACACTCGGCGGACCCCGTTGAGAACTTGTGCGCAGATCTGCAGTTCTGTTTGTCCTTGAAGTTGTATGGGCAATCTGCCGAATACGACCGGAATTGACGCGGTGAAAGGTAGCGAAGTGCACGCGCCGGCCTGAAACTGACACTGTGGTTTTCGTCGCTGACGATCTCGGGGCCTGGCTGGTCGGGCTGCTCGCCGATGCCGGCCGTAGGAAGCTGACCGCGCTGGTGCTAGGGAGTGACCAGGAGCGCGCCCTGCGCAGCGCGGCCGCCGCTGCCATCCACAACACCGCCGCGGAGATGAGCCCAACTCCTGACCAAGCCGACCTGTTCGCGATGGTGATCAGTGAAGTGTTCGGCGAGCCGGTCGGGGACACGCTCACGGGCAGGTCGATGACAATCCTTGAAGGCATGGAGGCGGGGATAGCTCAGCATCTGGATGTGCTGGATGATGCCAACCGCACGGGTACAGGGCAATCGTCGGCGGAGATTCTGGGGGTTCCTGGGGCTGTGCTGGCAGAGAAGCTAACGGGCTACCTAGTGCGCGAGATCATGCTCCGCGGGTCGAGTGGCGGCCCGCTGACGCCGGTGGCCGACCAACTCAACCATGACCTGACCCATCTGCAGGGACAGCGGGTTGAGGGCATACTTGCTCAGCTGACTGGTCTCATCGCCGCCGCGTCAGCGCCGTGGGCTGACGCGTCAGCCTCACCGCAGGAACTCAGGTCAGCGCTTTCGGCGAGGGCGGTGCTGGTCAGGGACTCTGATCCGCGGCGACTCGGCGTGCACGCGGCGATCAGCGTGCCGGAGATCCCGGAGGAGGTTCCGCCAGAGTACGTGCCGCGGGATGTGGACGCGGCCGAGCAGGGTTTGCGGGCGAAGCTGGCGGCTGCGGCGCAGCGGGGCGGGTTCATCCTGCTTGTCGGCGGCTCATCGGTCGGGAAGACCCGGTGCGCTGTGGAGGCAGTGAAGACGGTACTGCCGGACTGGTCGCTGTTGCACCCGGCCGGGGCGGACGAGATCGCCGCGCTCGCACAGGCGCCGCCGCCACAGACGGTGCTGTGGCTGGATGAGCTGCAACGTTACCTGGACGGGCCAAGCGGGCTGACCGGCGGAGTGGTGCGCGCGCTGCTGAACTCGCCGCATGCGGTGGTGATCATCGGCACGCTGTGGCCTGACAGGTATGCCGCCCATACAGTCATGCCATATGCAGGCACCGCTGATCTGCACGCACGGGAGCGGGAAGTGCTGGACCTGGCTGCGGTTATCCGCATCGATGCGGCCTTCAGCCCGGCGGAGCAAGAAAGAGCCCATGCCGCCGGAACCCGTGACCGGCGTCTGGAGATAGCGCTGAAGTCGGCAGGGTACGGGCTGACTCAGACCCTGGCGGCTGCCCCGCAGCTGGTCGCCCGTTGGGAGGACGCCCCAGCCGCCAGCCCGTACGGGTGGGCGGTACTGACTGCAGCTCTGGACGCAGCCCGGCTCGGTACCCGAGTCTCACTGAGCAGCGAATTCCTGCGCGCCGCCGCGCCAGGCTACTGCACCAGCCGCCAGCAAGCGGAAGCGCCGGAGAACTGGTTTGAGCAGGCACTGGCTTACGCCACCGGCAAGTTGCACGGCGCGGTTGCTGCCCTCAGCCCCACTGGAACAGGCATGGGACAGGTCACCGGATATGCGGCCGCGGATTACCTGATCCAGCATGCCAGCCAGCACCGCCGCGGAACCCGGGTGCCTGACGGTACCTGGAACGCCTTCCTCAGTCACATCCGCGATCCCGCCGACGCCGCGCGGCTCGCCGACAGCGCCGGAGAGACGGCACTGCACCGCTATGCCATCCCCCTGTACCGCAGAGCCGCCGACGCCGGCATCAGCAGCGCCATGTACAGCCTGGGATTCCTCCTCCAAGAACAAGGAAACCTAGACCAGGCCGAACAGTGGTACCGAAAGGCCGCAGAGGCCGGGCACTTCGGCGCGATGTCGAACATGGCCGTGCTGCTCGGGCAGCGAGGGCAGGCCGAGGAAGCGGATCATTGGTACAGCTTGGCCTCCGCAGGCGGGCAGATCACTCCTCCTAAGCCACGGAGAGAACGAAAGCCGGGCCAGGCTGAGCGGCTCCGCCGGGAAGCAGCTGAAGGCAATGCTGCCGCGATGCACACCTTGGGCGAACTGCATGAAGAGGAAGGAAACACGGAACAGGCCGAGGAGTGGTACCGCCAGGCGGCCCACAACGGGGAAACCCGCGCCATGGACCGGCTCGCCCGACTTCTTGACAAGACAGGGCGCCAGGACCAAGCGGAGCAGTGGTACCGCAGGGCGGCTGATAGCGGTCAAGGCTGGGCTATGAACAACTTCGGGCTTTTCCTGACGAGCCACGACCGCCCGGACCAAGCCGAGCAGTGGCTCCGCAAGGCCGCTGCCTCCGGCGGGATGGTCGCCGCTGGAGCCATGTACAACCTCGGGCACATTTGCGAAAAACAGGGACACGCTGACCAGGCCGAGCAGTGGTACCGCAATTCCGCTGCCCTCGGTCACAGCGCAGCCATGACCGATCTTGGAAGCCTTCTTCTACGCATTGGGCACGTCGAGCAGGCTGAGTACTGGTACAGCAAAGCCATAGCCGCGGGCGATGCCAACGCCGTGCACAAACTTCGAGACCTCGGCAACATTGTTCCTTAAAGCCAACTCAAGGACTGGAACCTCACGCCGCTGCACTTAGCGACGGACCATGAATATCAGTAGTCGCCGCCAGACTGTGCAGAGCACCCAATTCTGTATCACCCGCTGCCCTAAACCATGCGATAACGAATAGTACAGATTAGGCGGATATTTCCCCGACTGGTCTGCGCCCGACGGTCATGAGAGCTGCCGGCCTTTGGGGACCAGCAGGCGCGCCGGATCCTGCGGCGTATGCCGCAGTTCGAACCAGGTCACCGTCCGCTCGCCGCGCCGCCGCCACCCCCACCGCGCAGCCAGTCCCGCCACCAGCGCCAGCCCCCTCCCGCCCTCCCCATCCCCTGCGGCCGGGCACAGCCGCGGCACCCCGGGACCGCTGCGGTCGGTGACCTCAACCCGGACCACGCCTCCCCCCGCTCGCACCGCCACCGTCACCGTCTCCCGCGCAGCAGCCGAGCCGCTGTGCCGCACGCTGTTCCCGAACAACTCGCTCACCAACAGCACAGCCTCATCCCCGCACGGATGCCCGCTGCCCAAGACCCCGGCCACGAACCCCCGCGCGACCCGCGCCCGCTCCGCCACCCCGGCAAGCGTCACGCTCTCCCGAACCACCAGCCCGCCCATCAGCGCACCCCGATCTCCCCCGGCCCCGCCACGGGAACCCCGGGCCGCCGGGCGGCACACCGCGATACACGCTCACCTCGGCGGCCGACGTCAAGCCGCGGCACCCGCGACGAATCGGCCCGTCCGTGGCCGTCCGTGGAAAGCCGACGGTGCACACCGACCGCGCAAGCGCCCCGGACGCCGTCCGCCATGCGTCCGTGGACACCGCAACACAACGGTCCACGGCGATACGAGATGACACACGCCGGGACAAGCAAAACGGCCCGCCTAGCGCGACAATTCGCAGCTAACGGACCGTTTCCGCAGGTGGTGGCAGGTGATGTGTCTAGGCAGGTGATGGGTTCGAACCATCGTAGGCTGAGCCGACGGTTTTACAGACCGCTCCCCTTCACCTAGGCCGCAGGCCGCTGACCAGCGCATATGCACCGTGAGGCACGCTGCCCGACTGCCCGCTCCCACGCCTTCAGACCGATCGGGAGCTCATCCGGGCCACGGACAGGAACGCGCCTGGCCACGGACGGCGGACCAGGAGCGGCTACACCGACCGCCACCCTGTCCATATCCGGCAGGTCACACGGCGGCGACTCCGCACCGACGACCCAGCCGATCGCTCCAGGCAACATCGGCACCGCCTCGCCTCCGGTTTCGGCGTACGCCTGCCTTGGGACTGTGAGTGCCTCCGGCTGGCCCCCCTCTGGCTCGTTGCAAGTGCGTCCGCTGATCCGCCGAGGCAGTCACGCTGGTGCGGTGCATGTCACCGTGCCGGTACTTTCGCACATCACTTTTCTGGCACCTCCGCAGCCGATTCGGTCGCCGCCGCGCTTTCCAGGTCGTGCAGCCAGGCTGCGTGTTCGGTGCGCGCCCACGATCGCGACACCGATCCTGTTCGCATGCCGCGACGTGCCTCAGGGTCTTTCAGCGCGAAGATGACGTGCCCGACGAGAAGCAGGCCGAGGGCAAGGGCGAACCAGTCGTGCACGAATGTGGCGCCACTGCGCCAGGGTAGGGGGGCGAGCCCCACGAAGTACATGAGCACTCCGGTACCAAGAAGGACGAGGATCGAGCCGCAGGCAAGCGAGGCGTTCAGCTTCTGGCCTGCATTGAATTTTCCGACGGTGATAGTCCCGTCTCGGCGGGTACGCGTGCGTAGCCAGCGGCGGTCTGCGGGAGTGAAGCGGCCGAGGCGTCGCAGGTCGGCTCGGTATGCGAATGACAGAATTCCGAGAAACATGGGTATCGGCAGTGCGAAGCCGCAGTAGACGTGGATCAGTTCAACGAGGCGGCGGTGGCCAATGGGCACGGACAGCGAGCCGTTGTAGAGGATGGCGGCGGTCAGGATGCACATCGTCATCAAAATTGCTGTTGTCCGGTGGATCATGCGCTCGGCGCGGCTGAATCTGGGTATTGATGCTGAGGTGGACTCCGGCGCCGAGGGGGTCGAGCGTGCCGTGTTATCCCCTGATGATTCCGTCGATGGCATAACCTCGTGTCTCCCAGTAGCCGGGTGTTTCGGTCTCGGCGAGTTCGATACCTGACAGCCATTTGGTGCTTTTGTATCCGTACATCGATCCTGCGTACATGCGCACCGGGCCGCCGTGGTCATGGGTCACGGACGCGCCGAGCATTTCCAGCGCCACCATGACGTCTGGGCGACGGGCCTCGGCGAGGGTGAGGCTTTCGGTATAGGTGCCGTCGAAGGATGTGAACCGCACGGCGCGCGCTTGCTTGGCTGGTGCGGCCTTCTCAAGCAGGACAGACAACTGCACGCCGACCCAGTGCACCCCAGGGACGTGCCATCCGGTAACGCACTGAAAGTCTTGGATCAACGAGGTCTGCGGCAGAGCTTTCAGGTCCGGTATCGAGTAGGTGGCCGGGTGATCGACAAGGCCGGAGACGTTCAGCCGGTAGTTGTCCGCTGTCTCCTCACGTACAGACCCGGTGACCGAGTAGTACCGAAAGGTGTCGCCCAGAGGAATCAGCGAGAGCAGGCCCGTAGGGTCGTGGTCAGCGACCGGTCCAATGACCTGGGCCAGGGTGTTCTGCACTCGCTGGCCGGTGAGGGTCCCGAGCGCGCCGAGTCCGAGCAGTCCCAGGATGAGCCGCCGGCCGACGGGCGCACCCGCCGGGTTGGGGGGTGCGTCGTCTGATTTGCCGACGTCTGATCGGTCGCGACCGTTCAACTCGGCCGGCCCCGGACACCCAGGCCGGCGAGGCCAAAACCGGCAATCGCAATGACGGGGGCCGCGACGGCCCAGAACGCGTCGTTTCTCATGCTGGCACCACTCATCACGCCCGTTCCCTGCAGCGCAAGGAGGAGCCCAGCAGCATGATGACAACACCGACGACGATCCAGGCCGGCTTCTTCATGGCGGGACTCCTGACAACTTCCGACAACCCAGGCTGGGCCTCTCGGGTCAACTGTCATGGTCGGGACGCGCCAAGGCATCGTCTGCCGGAAGTACAGTCACCCTACTGCACGGGTAGTAGATCCACGCTGCCATCACCCATGGCCGCTAGTGTCCTGAGTCGATGATGCGTTGGCAGTAGGCGGCGAGGGTTTCGAGGATTTCGTCGGCGGACTTGGTCCACACGAACGGCTTGGGGTCCTTGTTCCACTCGTTGATCCACTTGCGGATGTCGGTTTCGAGTTCGGTGACGCTGCGGTGCGCGGAGCGGCGCAGCTTGCGGTTGGTCAGCTCGGCGAACCAGCGTTCGACGAGGTTCATCCAGCTGGAGCTGGTCGGGGTGAAGTGCAGGTGGAACCGCGGGTGCTTCAGCAGCCACTGGTGGATCGCGGGCGTCTTGTGGGTGGCGTAGTTGTCCAGCACCAGGTGCAGTTCCAGGCCGTTGGGGACGGCGGTGTCGATGAGCTTGAGGAAGCGCAGGAACTCCTGGTGGCGGTGGCGGCGGTAGGGCTGGGCGATCACCGAGCCGCTGGCCAGGTCAAGCGCGGCGAACAGGCTGGTCGTGCCGTTGCGCACGTAGTCGTGCGTCATCCGGGCCGGGGTCGTCGGCAGCATCGGCAGGCACGGCGCGGTCCGGTCCAGGGCCTGGATCTGCGACTTCTCGTCCACGCACAGGACCAGGGCATTCTCCGGCGGCGACATGTAAAGGCCGACGACGTCGCGGACCTTGCCGATGAACTCCGGGTCGGTGCTCAGCTTCCAGGTCTCCACGACGTGCGGCTTGAGGCCGAACGCCCGCCAGATCCGCGAGACCGACGACTGCGCCAGGCCGGTCTCGGCGGCCATCGACCGGGTCGACCAGTGGCTGTCCTGCCCGCGGCCCTTCTCCGTCAGCGTCCGCGTGACCAGCACCTCGACCTGCTCGTCGGTGATCTTCCGCGCTGCCCCGGGCCGCGGCGCGTCGCCGAGCCCGTCCAGCCGGCGCTCCACGAACCGGACCCGCCACTTGCGGACCGACTCCCGCGACAGCCCGGTCCTGGCGGCGACCCGGGTCAGCGGCGCCACCCCGCCCTCCTCCGCGCAGGCCAGGATCACCCGGGCCCGCCCGGCCAGCGACTGCGACGCCGTCCGCTTGCGCGACAAGGCCTCCAGCGACGCGCGCTCAGCATCAGACAGAACCAGTGGAATCAGCTTCGGGCTCGGCACAAGCCAAGCCTACAACCTGCAAAGTCTTCAATGACTCGGGACACTAGCGGCCCGCACTAGTCCCCGACCACCTCAGCCCCCGCGTGCGGCACGCACCGGAACACCAGACCCGGCGCACTCTGCCACCGCCACCCGCACCCCGCGCCCGGCGCCCGGCGCCCGACACAGTCACCGTAACCTGCAAGCCCGCCACCGTCGACCCAGGCAAGGGCGCCACGCGGCGCGCGTACCCGCCGTTACGCGCCCCGAGAGTGCTTGGCAGGATCGCCGTTAGTCCGATGCAGAGTCGGATGATCTGGGCGTGCTCTCAGGCGGGTGCAGGTCCATCGGGTCGAGACAGATCCCTTGGCGCCTCAGTGTTCGGCAGGAGCCTGTTCCCAGGGTGTGAAGGCGGTCATTACGAGGCATGTGCCTGTGCTGCGTCTGGGTGTTCAAATGTCTTCGCCGATGTTTTAAGCTGCGGGGGATTAGTGGCATATTCGAATCGTTTTGTTCAAATGCAGTGGTGCGATGGCCACCGTGTCCATGCGCTTGTGCATCCGCCCCGGTCGGAATGGTAAGAAATACGGTATTGGTTGTGCGATAACTGGACGATCATCCCATATCGCATGCAGACTGCTAATACCACTTGCCTAGGAACGCCTGGTTATTCTGGCGGTCAGGAGCCTCGATGAGAATCGGCGGGCGTACGGTCGTTGTTTGCGTTGCAGCGTTCATCGTTGCAGCGGCAGGCATTGTTGTGGCTGGCTGGCGGGCGAGCTGGCCGCCAGCGTTGTTCGGGTCCTCACCGGCCGAGCCGCTGGGGCCTCATATTCAGCTCACCCAGGTGGGCGCCAGGTCCGTAACGCCGTACAGGGTGGGAGCCGACGAATACGTGAACAGCCTGGCCGCCTGGCAGACCCTGTCGGCTGCCGAGCGGGTGACCTTGGTGGAGGAGCTGCATGTCGCCGAGCGCAGGTTCACGGCGCTGGGGCGCAGCGTGTTCCCGTCGGCAGGGTCCATCGCCGTCCAGGCTGCGATATCCGGCCCAAGGTCTGGCCCGAGCCGGAGCGCCGTGCTCCTTGCGGGACGCTCTAACGGCGCGCCGGGCTATGTGTCGGAGGATTTCGGCGCAACGGCGTTCGGCGCCCGCTCCTTCGATTACGGCAAGGCGACGTACGCGGGCGCGGCCGGCATGTTCTTCTGGACCCCGTGCGCGAGCGTGACCTCCGCGCAGCCGGGCACGTCTGAGGTGACGATATGCGGCGGGCAGGCAACCGGCGTCAGTGTCAACATGCCAGCCGCGGGGTTGACCGCGGTCGCCGTGATCGTCAACGGCGACGGCGCCGCCCTAGCGGCGCAGCCGGTCATCGCGGCGTTCACCAACCACGCCTCCCGCTCCGCTCAGGTAAGCGTCACGGGAACCGCCGCCTCGGTCACCGCCACGTTGCGCACGGACCCGATCTCCGCAGTCTGCTCCCCTGCCAGCCTTCTCTACTCCGCCCCGTCGCCTGAGAAGGCGTCAGCGCAGCTCACCGACCGGTCTGTGATAACGCTCACGAACTGCGCGGGGTCGCTGGACGCCCTGGTCGCGGCCGGCAAGGTCCTGAAGGTCATCTCCGGGGTACGAACCTGGCTTTCTTTCGCCCACGACGCATACGACACCGTGTCCAACGCCCGGGAGTACGTCAGTTCCCCTGCGCTGCAGGCATGCGCCACCGGGCGGATGCTCTCCTACATCGCCGAGGTGCTGATGCCCGCCGGAGCGCCCACCTGCACCCCGAGTACGCTGCCCGCATGGACCGGCACCCTCGGCGCCGGGCAGACCGTGCGGTTCGCGGTAACGCCCATCATCGAGGAGCACTTCGCGGGCAACGGCCAAGGCGAAGCGGTGATGTTCAGCTTCGTCCACCTGCACGTCATGGCGTGCCCGTCCGGTGGTTCCTGCCAGGCTGGCACGCAACTGGTAACCGCCAGCCTCCCCGTCGTCGCCTGCCCGACCTCTCTGGGGATAAATCGCCCGCCCGTATCGCTCCCCCGGTCGCGGCCGGTAGCAGTACCCCGGGCGCTGGCGGCCGACTTGTCGCTGTACGCCGACAACCAAGGGGTCATGGAACTCCTCGGGCCGAAGGGATGGAACTGCACCGCCGCAATCGGAGCCGACGGCAGCGGCGGGGTTACCGTCTACCCACGTGGAGCGGGGCCGTCGTCCCCCGCCGCGATCACCGGGTCGGAAACGGGAGCATGTTTCGGCTGCACCCTCGGCCAAGCCTGCGCGCTCTTCCCGAGCGCCGCCAACGCTTTGCGAAGCGGTGTGGGCGAAGCCTGTCTGGTCCATCGGCCGGCCGCAGAAATGGTAATGTCCATCGCCGCAGGCATCGAAGGCTTCGAAGACCCACCGGGGGTCAAGGGGGACGGCCGCCCATCCGGCGGCCCATACCCAGCCAACGGCGTGATGACCTACCACCCCAACGCACAGGACGGCAGCTGGCAGGAGACGTGCACTTTGCCAGCCAGAGAGAAGGACGTATGCACCGCGGTGCTCAACACCTTCGTCTCCTGGTACGGGCAGCGATAGCCATGACGCCGACGCAGAGTGCATTCACCCGTGGAGAGGCACGCCAAGCATGCGTCACAGCCCTGGTCACAGCCCGGCAGCCAGCAAGCCGGATCGTATGCTTATGGGTCTCCGCACTTGAAGTGAGTATCCCCGTCTGCCGCGATCAGGGCGCCGTGCGAGCCAGAAATGGACGTTCTGTGCGCGGCGCATGATGCGCTGACGCGCCAGCTAGTAGGGACAGAGTCGGCGATCGGCGCGTCTACTCCCCCTCCGCGAACGCGCGGGCACCCGCCCCCGCTCCGGCCGCCAGGCAAGCGTCACGTCCGCAAGCCGCCGGGCGACGGATGCCGATGCACGCCTGGCTCCGCCCCGTATCCAAGCCGAACACGCCGCCGGCGCGGCCCGTCTGTGGCCGTCCGTGGAAAGCCGACGGTGCGCACCGACCGTCGCACACCCCGGACGCCGTCTGCCATGCGTCCGCGGACACCGCAACACAACGGTCCACCGTGATACGAGATGACACACGCCGGGACAAGCAAAACGGCCCGCCTAGCGCGACAATTCGCAGCTAACGGACCGTTTCCGCAGGTGGTGGCAGGTGATGGCAGGTGATGGGTTCGAACCATCGTAGGCTGATTTACAGCCCTCTCTTCTTTGCCCAAGTCACAGGCGGCTGACCAGCAGAGATGGGCTGCGGACGAGGTTTCGCGCCGTCGGCGCCGCACCCTCGGGCTCCGCGGAACTCGAACGGGCCACGGACAGGGATATGCCAGGCCACGGACGGCCGATAAGGAGTGGTCATGCCACCGCGCGCCGCTTCCCCGCCCGCATCCGCACGGCCCCGGCCACGCACCCGGAAAATAGCCTCCCGCCCCAACCGCAGCCCCCGGCCCTCCCGTGAAAGAGCCAGCCAGCCGACGCCCCCGCCCGGGACGGCATCGCGCGACCGGAACCCAGCCCGCACTACACCAATTGGTCTAGACCTATTTCACGATTGGTCTAGACCAAAGGGGTCCAGGTATCAGCACGGATTCAGCACGCGGTCCGGAAACGACGGGAAACAACCGGCATGATTCGGGTAAACCGGACATGAGAACGGACCGTCCTACTCCCCAGTTTAACGGCCCGTCTTCCGGGCGCACGGTAGGTATATCCGCAGTTCAGGCTACCTAACGTCCAGCCCGGTGACGGCCCGGCCGATGATCATCCGCTGGATTTCCGAGGTGCCCTCGAAAATGGTGAAGATCTTGGCGTCGCGGTGCCAGCGCTCAACCGGGTACTCGCGGGTGTAGCCGTTGCCGCCGAGTATCTGGATCGCCTGGTCGGTTACCCGGACCGCGGTCTCGGCCGCGACCAGCTTGGACATCGAGCCCTCGGCGCGGTTGAACGCCTGGCCCTGGCGGGCCATCCAGGCCGCGCGCCAGGTGAGCAGCCGGGCCGCGTCGACGCTGGCGGCCATGTCGGCGAGCTGGAACGCGACGCCCTGGTTCTGGCCGATCGGCTTGCCGAACTGCACTCGGGTCACCGCGTACTCGGTCGCGAACTCGACGGCCGCGCGGGCGACGCCGACGGCCATCGCCGCGACCGAGGGGCGTGACGCCTCGAAGGTCTTCATCGCGGCCTGCTCGCCGCCGCGGCCGCCCTCGCGGATCCTGGCGAGCCGCCTGTCGAGCTTCTCCTTGCCGCCGACCAGGCAGTTCCCCGGCACCCGGACGCTGTCCAGGATCACCTCGGCGGTGTGCGAGGCGCGGATGCCGTGCTTGCGGAACTTCTGCCCCTGCGACAGCCCCTTGGTGCCCGGCGGGACGATGAAGCTCGCCTGCCCGCGCGAGCCGAGGTCGGGATCGACGGAGGCGATGACGACGTGCACGTTCGCGATGCCGCCGTTGGTGGCCCAGGTCTTGACGCCGTTGATGACCCACTCGTCGTGCGCCTCGTCGTAGACGGCCCTGGTGCGGATCGCGCCCACGTCGCTGCCCGCGTCGGGCTCGCTCGAGCAGAACGCGCCGAGCTTGACGTCGCCGGCGTCGCCGAACATCTGCGGGCACCACTCGCCGACCTGCTCAGGCGTCCCGTTCGACGTCAGCGCCGCGGCCGCCAGGGTGGAGCCGACAAGCGACAGCCCGATCCCGGCGTCGCCCCAGAACAGCTCCTCGACCGCCGTCACGAAGCCAAGCCCCGACGGATCGAAGAACTGGGTCGCGAAGAAGTCGAGGGAGTACAGCCCGATCTTCGCCGCCTCCTGCAGGATCGGCCACGGGGTCTGCTCCCGCTCGTCCCACTCGGACCCGGCGGGCCGCATCACCGACGCCGCGAATTCGTGCACCCAGTCGCGCATCTCGCGCACGTCACTGCTTAGCTCAAGGGAGAATCCTGGTGTCGGCTCGCTCATGTTACTGGACAGTAACATGATATCGGGGCTGCGTGAACCTCCAGCGGAGGTGATTCACGAGAAATTAATCAGAACGGGTGCGTGCAGGAGGAGATCTGGTGACCGACATCTGGGCCGGGCTTGACGAACTGAGCGGCAGTCTCGCGGACCTCTACCGGGACCTGCATCAGCATCCGGAGCTGTCGCTGCAGGAGTACCGCACCGCCCGCCTGGTCGCCGACGCGCTGCGGCCGCTCGGGTTCGAGGTCACCGAACAGGTCGGCGGTACCGGGGTGGTCGGCCTGCTGCGCAACGGCGACGGCCCGGTCGTCATGCTGCGTGCCGACTTCGACGCGCTCCCGGTCCTCGAGGAGACAGGCCTGCCGTACGCGAGCAGCACCCGCGCGGCGGGGCCGGACGGCGGCACTGTCCCCGTGATGCACGCCTGCGGCCATGACATGCACGCCGCCTGCCTGGTCGGCGCCGCGACCCTGCTGTCGCGGGCTCCGGACACCTGGTCGGGGACGCTGCTGGTGGTGTTCCAGCCGGCCGAGGAGCTGGCACGCGGCGCGCGCGACATGGTCGCCGACGGCCTGTTCACCCGGTTCCCCGCGCCGAGCATCGTGCTCGGCCAGCACGTCGGGCCGTTGCCTGCCGGGGTGATCGGCCACGCGAGCGGCCCCGTCATGGCCGCCTCCGACACCGCCAAGGTGGTCCTGTACGGCCGGGGCGGTCATGGCTCGCGCCCCGAGGCCGCGATCGACCCGGTGCTGATGGCGGCCAACGTGGTGACCAGGCTCCAGGGCATCGTCGCCCGCGAGGTTCCGCCCGCGGAAACCGCCGTGGTCACCGTCGGGCGGCTGCAGGCGGGCACCAAGGAAAACGTCATTCCCGGCACGGCCGAGCTTGGCATCAACGTCAGGTCCTACACGCCGGCCGTCAGGGCCCTCGTCCGCGCCGCCATCGAGCGGATCGTCAACGCCGAGGCGACCGCCAGCGCGGCGCCCAGGCCGCCGGACATCACCTGGGCAAGCGGCGCGCCGGTGCTGGTCAGCGACCCCGCCGCCACCGAGGCGACCGTCGCGGCATTCAACGGGCACTTCGGCGCCGGCCGGCTGATGCCCATGCCGCTGATCACCGCGAGCGAGGACGTCGGCGTGTTCGGCGAAGCCGCGGGGGCGCCCACCGTCTTCTGGTTCTGGGGCGGCCTTGACACCGAAACCGTGCTTGGCGCGCTGGCCGAGGGAAGGATCGATTCGTTGCCGAGCAATCACTCGGGGGCCTTCGCGCCGGTGATCGAGCCCACGCTCAGCACCGGCGTTCAGGCCCTCACCCTCGCCGCGCGCACCTGGCTCGGCGCCGGCCGCTGAACGCGGGGGTACGGGGGTCGTCCCTCCGGGATAGCTGCGGGACGATGGTCCTGCACGGTGAACGTGTGACGGCGGATACTGGAGCTGTCGAACTGCGCGGAGCGGGAGGACATGATGCGAAAGCTTGCGACCGACCGGGCGGGGCTCGAGATCTTGCACCTCGGGGACTGTTTCGGGCTGCTCGGATCGGTGCCGGTCGGGCGGATCGGCTTCCTCGCCGGCGGCGAGGTGATCATCTTGCCGGTGAACTTCCTGGTGGACGGACAGGACGTGGTCTTCAGGACCGCGCAGGGGTCCAAGCTGTCGAGCATCGAGGTCGGGCACTACGTGGGGTTCGAGGCCGACGCCTATGATCCGGCGACGGAAACGGGCTGGTCAGTGTTGGTGAGCGGACTCGCCGAGATCGTGGACGACGAGGCGGATGCCGCACGGCTCGACGCACGCGAACTGAGGTCATGGGGCGAGCCCGCCGATCCGGTGTGGGTGCGCATCCGGCCGTCGTCCATCTCTGGCAGGCGCCTCCCGGCTGCCGCGCCCGGCAGCGGCTGACCTCAGTCCGCCGGAGGCTGGTGGGTCGCGCGGTAGGCCTCGACGGTCTGCAGCTTGTGCCAGCGTGCGTACCGCTCGATCTCCGCGCTGTCGCCGCTCTCCAGCAGCTCGATGAGGCGCGCGTGCTCGCCGGTCGCCGCCTTGGCGCGCTGGGGCAGGTAGGCGAACATCGTGTCGCGGATCCTGTCCAGCCGCCGGTTCGTCTGGTCGAGCAACTCGATCAGGTACTCGTTGGCGCAGTGCGCGAAGATCGCGGCGTGCAGCCGCCTGTTGAGCCTGCTGAACTCCCCCGGGTCACCTTCGGCGGCGACCAGCTCCATCTCGGCGGCTAGCGCCTTGAGCCCGGCCAGGTCGGACGGAGTCAGGTGCGCGGCCGCGTAGGCGGTGGCCGCGCCCTCGAGGATCGCCACCGCGACCATCTGCTGCTCCCAGGCCGTGGCGTCCACCGGGGCGACGATCGCGCCGACGTTCGGCTGGAACTTCACCCACCCCTCGGCCTCGAGGCGCCGCAGCGCCTCGCGCACCGGGATCGCGCTGACGCCGAGCTCCCTGGCCAGGGCGTCGATGTTGAGCCGGGCTCGCGGAGCGAACGCGCCGGAATGGATCCGGTCCCGCAGGACCGTGTACGTCCGCTCCTGTTTGTTCACGCTTCGAGAGTATCGGCGCGACCCCCTTCCGCCCGCCTAACGAGACAGGACGGAACCCGACGTAGTGCGCCAGCTGCGCAACCGAGTGGGCGAAAAGGGCGTCGGCCGGCTCGAATGAGCCGACGAACTGGCCGAACAATTCGAAGCTGATCATGCCGAACAGCTGGGTCCAGGCGATGACGGCGCGCAGCAGCACGTCGGGCGGCACCCCGCCGGCCGGTCCGGGCAGCGCGGCGAGCAGCTTGGCCGCCTGGTCGCGGAGCAGCCCGCCGACCTCGGCGTCCGCGGCAAGGCGCGCGCCGGGCTCCACGGTGACCTCCCCGGCCGCCACCGCGGACCCCAGCACGGCGACGAAGGCGAGCGGCACCCGGCCCGCCGGCGCGATCGTCGCCTCGGGGGCGCGGTAGCCGGGCACCGGAGAGCCGTAGATCAGCGCGTACTCGTGCGGCCGCGAGACCGCCCAGTCGCGGATCGCGTGGCAGGCGGCGAGCCACCGCCGCACGGACGGGCCGGCCGTGGTCTCGATGGCCTGTTCCGTGGCCTCGCCGAGGGCGTTGTACGCGTCGATGATCAGGCCGGTCAGCAGGTCGTCCCTGCTGGGGTAATACCGGTACAGCGCGGAGGACACCATGCCGAGCTCACGGGCGACGGCACGCAGCGACAGGCCGTTCGCGCCGACGGATGCGAGCTGACGGCGGGCCTCTTCCTTGATCTCCCTGGTCAGCTCGGCGCGGGCGCGCTCCCGCGCGGTGCGCGGCGCGTTCGGTGTGCTCATCGTGATCCCCCTCGCGAAGGCTAGTGACCAGTGAACTAAAACGAGAGCAGTGCTCTTGACAAGGTCTTAGCTTATCGTGTTCACTGATCTTAGTCGAGAGCATCGCTCTCGCAAAGGACCGCTAAGCAGAACTGCCGCAGGGATTACCTCGAAGGAGAGCAGCCGTGAACGCCGCAGCCGCAGAGCACCGCTACATCAAGCCGCAGTCGGCCACCAATGTCTTCAACACCGTCGTCGCCCGGCTGACCCGGATGGGCGTCAGCGTCTACGGGTCGCGCGTCCTGTACGTCAAGGGCCGCAAGTCGGGCGAGTGGCGCTCCACCCCGGTCAACCCGCTGACGCTCGACGGCACCCGCTACCTGGTCGCACCGCGGGGCAACACCCAGTGGGTCCGCAACCTGCGGGTCGTGGGCACCGGGGAACTGCGGGTCGGCCGGCGTGTCGAGCAGTTCCGCGCGACGGAGATCGCCGACGACGCCAAGCCCGCGATCCTGCGCGCCTACCTGAAGAAGTGGAAGTTCGAGGTGGGCGTGTTCTTCGACGGCGTGGACGCCAAGGCGCCCGAGGCGAAGCTGCGCGAGATCGCCCCGGGCTACCCGATCTTCCGCATCGAGCCCGCCACGCCCGACCAGGCCCGCGTCCGCTAGGACACGGCGTAGTCGGCGGCGAGCTTGTCCATCAGCTCATCGAGTTCCGGGTTGACCACCTGGCGGGCGGGGTCGGCCAGGTGGTAGTCGGCGATCTCCCGCGCGCCGCGCTCGAACGGCACCACCGCGTGCCAGCCCGGGACCACCGACTTGATCTTCGCGTTGTCGAAGACCATCGAGTGCGTCTTGTCGCCGAGCAGCCCGGCGCCCCACTCCGGGTCGGCAGCGTTGATGACGTCGGACGGTACGTGCACGATCCGCGGCAGCACGCCGAGCGCGGCACCAAGCGCGAAGGCGATCTGGTCCCAGGTCAGCACGTCGTCGGAGGTGATGTGGAACGCCTCCCCGAGGGTCCGCGGGTGCCCGAGCAGCGGCACGAACGCGCGCGCGAAGTCGGTGTTGTGCGTCACCGTCCACAGCGAGGTGCCGTCGCCGTGCACGATCACCGGCTTGCCCTCACGCATCCGGGCGAGCGAGGTCCAGCCGCCGGACAGCACGGTCTTGGTCGCGTCGTAGGTGTGCGACGGCCGCACGATCGTCGCGGGGAACCCGGTGTCGCGGTACTCGGCGACCAGCAGGTCCTCGCAGGCGATCTTGTCCCGCGAGTACTGCCAGAACGGGTTGCGCAGCGGCGTCGACTCGGTAACCGGCAGCCGCGCGGGCGGCGTCTGGTACGCCGACGCCGTGGAGATGAACACGTACTGCCCGATCCGCCCGCGCAGCAGGTCGACGTCGGCGCGCACGTGGTGCGGGGTGAAGGCCACGAAGTCGACGACCGAGTCAAACTCAAGACCAAGCAGAGCATCCCGAACGGCAGCGGCGTCCCGCACATCCGCCCGCAGCTCCCGGACGCCGGGCGGCAGCTCCCGGGCCGACTGCCCGCGGTTGAGAACGGTCAGCTCGATCCCGTCGTCCGCCACGGCCTGCGCCACGCACGCCGAAGAGATGACCCCAGTACCGCCGATGAAGAGAACCCGAAGCTTGCTCATGCACCCAACCCTATGGGGACGCGCTAGAACCAGTTGACCTGGATGTTGCTATCGCCGATCTGGAGGAGAAGGCGGCGGGAACGGGGCGAAGCGCGCAACCGTTCTGTATGGATGTCGGGGTTTGATCTTCCGGACAGAACCCGGTGGGGAGAATGAGTCACATGTACTCGGATATGGCTTACCAGGGGACCTCGGCGCCTGGGCGGACATCGACGCTGTTCGGGCTGACGATGGGGCTTGTCGGGATGACGGCCGCGTTCTTCGCGGCCGGCGCGTACGCGGGGCGCAACCTCGGTTCTGGCGCGGTGATCGTCGCCTGGATCGCCGCCTTCGTGGTGCTGATGATCATGAACTTCGCCGCCCGGCGCTCACCGCGGGCGGCGACTTTGCTGCTGGCGATCTTCGGCGTGCTGATAGGCGTGTCGTCGGCGCCGACGCTCGTCTGGTACGCCTCGACGGAGCCGCAGATCCTGTGGCAGGCGGGCGGTGCCACGGCGCTGTTCGTCGGGGCGCTTGGCTCGTTCGGCTACCTGACGAAGAAGGATCTTTCCGGTGTCAGGCGGGCCTCGTTCATCGGACTGCTCGTCTTGCTGCTCGCCGGGGTGGTGCTGATCTTCGTGCGCATCCCGCACGCGTCGCTGATCTGGGCGGTGCTCGGGCTCGTGGTGTTCGCCGGGCTGACGGCGGCGGACTTCCAGCGGCTGCGCCGGTCGCAGGGGCTCAATTCCGCGCCGCTGATCGCCGCGTCGATCTTCCTCGACATCCTGAACGTTTTCTGGTTCTTCCTGCGGATCTTCTCGGGTTCCCGCGACTAGCCTTGCCCCATGGAATCCAGGCAGGCGCCGGATCCGGTCAGCCGGCCGGGACCTGACCTGAGCGAGCTGCTCACGCTGGTGGGACGCGGCGATCAGGCGGCATTCGAGTCGGTCTACGACAGGACCGCCGGGGCGGTGTTCGGGGTTGTCCTGCGGGTGCTGCGGGACGCCGCGCAGTCGGAGGAGGTCGCCCAGGAGGCGCTGCTCGAGGTGTGGCGGACGGCGGGGCGCTTCGACCCGCAGCGCGGCTCCGCGTCGGCCTGGGTGATGACGATCGCCCACCGCCGCGCCGTGGACCGGGTGCGCTCGGAGCGGGCCGCCGCGGACCGGGAGGCGCGTGTCGCGTCCGCCGCGCCACCGCCGCCAGGCGACGAGGTGGCCGAGGCCGTGGAGTCCTCACTGGAAGCGGAACGGGTGCGCCGCTGCCTGGACGGGCTGAGCGGACCGCAGCGGGAGTCCATCGTGCTCGCGTACTACTCGGGCTTCAGCTATCCGCAGGTCGCCTCGAAGCTCGGCCTCGCGCTCGGCACCGTCAAGAGCCGGATTCGCGACGGGCTCAGCAGGCTGCGGGACTGCCTGGGGGTGGGCCGGTGAGATTCCCGCGCTTCCTGTTCCTGGGCATGCTGCCCTGGCGGTCCAGGCACTCGCTGGCCGGCCCGTACGCGCTCGACGCGCTCGAGCCGGCCGAACGCGCCAGGTTCGAGCGGCACCTGCGCGGCTGCGCGGCGTGCCAGTCCGAGGTGCGCGACTTCGCCGAGGTGGCGGCGTCGCTAGGCCTCGCGGCGGCGACGACCCCGCCGCCCTCGCTCAAGGGGCGGGTGCTCGCCGACGTCGGGGCGCTTGACGCCGCTAGGTCCGACGACGCCGCGATCGCCGCCGTGCTGTCCGCGGCGGACGCGCTGATCGCCAGCGCGGCGACCTCGGCGGGCGGCACCGCAACGGTCGTCGCGTCGCGGAGCGGCCGGTCGGTGGTGTTCACCAGCGCGGGGCTGCCCGTGCTGCCGCCTTCTTCTGTCTACGAGCTGTGGTTCATCGGGTCCGCGGGGGTGCGGGCGGCCGGCCTCGTGCCGTCGCCGGCGGCCGGGACCCACGGGATCACCGTGCCGGTGCTCGCGGCCGGGCTGTCCGGCGACGACGCGGTCGGCGTCACTGTCGAGCCGGCGGGCGGCACCACCGCGCCCACCACCACGCCGATTGTGGTGCTGACGCTCCCCGGACGTTAACCGGGTCCGATCGCGGAACCGAGTGATCTCGGCATGCCGGATGCGGCGGGACGCATCCGGCACGCCGAGCGTGCGGGACAGCCAGATCAGGCGAGGCCGGCCGGAGTCACTTCCGGCCAGCGGAACCGGCTCGCCTGACCCCCGCGGATAGTGACCTGTCCCGCTTGGCTCCCGTCCTGGCGCCATACGACGTAGTCGCCCGCGGCGAGGACGGGATAGACGGCGGCGTAGACGGTCCGCACGCCGGTATGACGCTCTCGCACCATCGAGTGGGTGCGCGGGCCGCCCTCGGACGGGCTGATCTCGATCTCCTGGCCTGCCAGGTCGGGCGGCGCGTCGAGAACGAGGGCGCCGATGCCCTCGCCGAGCTCGAGAATGACGCTGCCCGGCTCTGACGTGCCGTAGTGGTGATGGTGCTCGGTCATCGCGGTATCTCAGGAACTCGGAGTCTCGAAGCCCCCGTAGGGGACGCCGAGGTAGGGGAAGGTGCTGAGGTAACCGGACGGCACGCTCGACGGGGTGAGGCCGTCGGTGACCAGGCTGGCCGCGCCGTCTGGGGTGAAGGACTTGTCGACGAGCGGCACCGTCACTCCGGCGATGGCGCGCAACTCGACGGTGACCACGTCGTCGAACACGCGGCGCCCGTTCGGGAAGCCGGCCGGGTCGCCGCCGATCAGGCCGAGAATGTTCGGCTTGCTCGTCGGCGGTATGGCCGTGTTGAGCCGGAGCATGTCCGCGATGACCGGGCCGGTGAAGTTCTGGAAGCCCGGCACGATGCCCGACGGGATGCCGGTCATCAAGATGGCCTCCAGGTCGGCGCGCGCCGTCTTCGCGGCGACGAGCGCGGCCAGGTTGGGGAACACGCCCGGGTAGAGCGCGGGGAGCAGCCCGGCCAGTTCCGGGTGGGCGACGGTGTTCAGGAAGATCTTGTCGACGTGCGGGGGCTGGCTGTTCCAGAAGTCCTTCTGGCCGAGCGGGATGAGCACCTCGTTCACCAGCGGGTTGCCCAGGCGCGACACCTGGTGGAACGGCCCCGACCAGACCTTCTTGTGGCTGTGCGAGTCCCACACCTGGACCCGCTGGCGGCTCGCCGTGGTCCACACGCCGATCACCGAGCCCTGGTCGGTCACCTTGCCGTGCGGGCTGCCCCACAGCAGGTCGCCGATCGGCACCTGGATCGCGATCGAGTGCACGTTGAGCTGCGCCGTGGCGTTCACGCCGGGCGCGCCCTTGCTGAACAGGTGCATGCCGTACTGGGCGTGCAGGTTCTCGAACGGGCGCAGGTCGCCCAGGTCGAAGATCGCGCCGAGGTCCACGTAGAAGCCCTCGGCGCGCTGGCCCGCGAACACCTTGATGTTGCCGTGCAGGTCGTGCACGGCCGCCTGGGCGAGCGACGGGTAGTTCGGCGTGGACAGCGGGCCGATGTTGCACGGCGGGCAGGACAGCCCGTCGGCGAGCACGGTGCTCTTGCCGTTCTTGACCTGGGTGACCCGGTAGACCTGCCGCCGGTTCCAGTTCGAGCTGCTCAGCGACGTGATCGGGCCGGTGTTGTAAAGGAACGTGTCCGGGTCGGCAAGCTCGGTCCTGAACCGGAACTGGAAGGTGAGATCCGGCTCCGCGTCGCCGTCGTTGTCGACGTGGATCTCGTAGAGCACGTCGTCGCCGAAGGCGTAGAAGTTCGGGCCGCCGGCCGGCCCCTCGAGCGGGATGTAGTTCGCGATCAGGGTGACGGTGCCCGGGCAGTCCGGGCTGACGAACGCGTAGACGTCCGTGCTGTCGGCGACCGGGTCTGTGCAGATCTCCGGGGCCTCGCGATGCGAAGACACTGTGCTACCTCACCTGGTTGAGCAGCTGGACGGCGAGCTTTCTGTCGCGGACCCGCACCAGCCGGGTCCCGTGGAAAACCTCGAACTCTCCGGTGGCCGCGTCCCGCAGGTACGCGACGATCGGCTCGTCGCCCGCCGGGTGCGCCCCTGTGCCGGCGGGCGTGTCGGTCGCCGCGTGCGCCGACCCGGCCGCCGCGAAGATCGTGCCCGCGCCCGCCGCGGCGGCGACGGAGACCGCGCCGACGCCGGCGGCGCCGCGCAGCAGGGACCGGCGGGAAAGCGAAGGTGCCGGGCGCCCGGCTCCGGGTTCCGCTTGATCCGCATGAATCTGAGGAGGCATGGATGTCCTTCCCTGTGTGTACGGACTGCCGTTACGCAGCGGATTCGGCGCACACCCGGTTACGGATTGACCACGCGCCACCTCGTAACGAAACCGTTACCTGAGACCGGGCCGAAGCACCACGGGTCTAACAGAACGGAAATCTCCTGCTCATACACTGCTGCGGTGACTGCTGCAGTGATCATGGTCGATGACCCGCGCAAGCCCGAGGTGCGCGCCATCCTCGAACGCCACCTGACGTTCTGCCTCACCGAGACGCCACCCGAGCACAGCTTCGCGCTCGACGTGGACGGCCTGCTCGACCCGGCGGTCACGTTCATCAGCTACCGGGACGGCGACACGCTGCTCGGCGTGGCGGCCATCAAGGAACTAGACCCGGAGCACGCGGAGATCAAGTCGATGCACACCGCGGCCGAGGCACGCGGGCGCGGCGTCGGCCGGGCGCTGCTCACCCACCTGCTCGAGGCCGCGCAGGCGCGCGGCTATCGGCGGGTGTCACTGGAGACAGGGACCACACCGGGCTTCGCCGCGGCGCGCGCCCTGTACGAGTCGGTCGGGTTCGTGCCGAGCGGCCCGTTCGGCGGCTACCCGGTGACCGGCGACAACTGCTTCTACACGCGGGCGCTATAGCCGACGGGCCGCCAGTCCTCGGGCAGCCGGAGGTTCAGTGTGCGGCTGTGCCAGTGCGATGCGGCAGCTTCCAGCCGGGACGCGGGAAGTGGCAAGTGTACCCGTCGGGGTAGCGCTCCAGGTAGTCCTGGTGCTCGGGCTCGGCCTCCCAGAAGGGCCCGGCCGGTGTCACCTCGGTGACCACCTTGCCGGGCCACAGGCCGGAGGCGTCGACGTCGGCGATCGTGTCCTCGGCCGTGTGCCGCTGCGCGTCGCTGAGGTAGAAGATGGCCGACCGGTAGCTGGTTCCGATGTCGTTGCCCTGCCGGTTCAGCGTGGTCGGGTCGTGGATCTGGAAGAAGAACTCCAGCAGGTCGCGGTAGGAGATCCTGTCGGGGTCGAAGGTGATCTCGATCGCCTCGGCGTGGCCGTGGTGGTTGCGGTAAGTGGCGTTCGGTACATCGCCGCCCGTGTACCCGACCCGCGTCGAGATCACGCCGGGCAGCTTGCGGACGAGGTCTTGTACCCCCCAGAAGCAGCCGCCGGCCAGGATGGCCTTCTCAGTGCTCATGATGCGCTCCCTGTATCATGGTTCGGGTCCGAACAGGTGGCTGTCGCCATCCACCATCCATGCAACCCCATGCCGGTCACCACTATTTCAGCGGGTAAGGGCTGAGCCGCACGGCAAACCGAAAAGGCACCTGTCACTTCGTGGCACCGCGCGAGCCACCCTCTGGGCCGGCGTCTGCCGGGGCAGTGGGCTCCACGGCGAGCAGTTCGATTCCGAAGTCACGCAGCCGGTCGAGCAGCCCGTACAGGTGCGCCTGGTCACGGATCTCGCCGACGAGCACCGACTGGTTGGGGCCGAGTTCGAGCGCCATCCCGTCGAAAGCCGACTCGAAGCGATCGCCCAGCCGCCCGCGCAGGACGATGCGGTATCTGCTTGGGGTCACTGGTCAGCTCCAGTGCTCGGACGCCTTGCCTGAACTGCCCCCCCCGGGGCACGGCGGGCAGCTCGCTGCCGTGCCTGGGAGATGGCCCAGGCCGCGTTGACCAGGCCGATGTGACTGAAGGCCTGCGGGAAGTTGCCTATCATCTCGCCGCTGGCCGCGTCGACCTCCTCGGCCAGCAGGCCCACGTCGTTGATAGCTGCCACCGCCCGCTCGAAGGTCGCGGTGGCCTGGTCCAGCTCCCCGGCCAGCGCCTGGGCGTGGGCGAGCCAGAAGGTGCACAGCAGGAACGTTCCCTCCTCCCCAGCTAGGCCGTCGTGAGCCAGGTACCGGTAGACCAAGCCTCGCTCGTCGGTCAGCCGGGCGGCGGTCGCATCGATGGTCGCCTTCATCTGCGGGTCATCGCCGGGCAGGAAGCCGGTGATGGCCAGCATCAGGTTGGAGGCGTCCAGGTCATCGCGGCCGAAGGCCTGGGTGAAGGCGCCTGCCTTCTCACTCCACCCGTGCTCCAGGATGGCCGCGCGGATGTCGTCGCGGGCCGCGGTCCATTCCCCGACCTTGTGCTGGGCGCCGAGCTGGGGAGCCAGCGCAATCGCGCGGTTGAGCGCCGCCCAGCACATTAGCTTGGAATACAGGAAGTCGCGCGGCTCGCCGCGGATCTCCCAGATGCCTTGATCCTTCTCCTTCCAGCGGCTGGCGGCGGTGTCGGCGGCTGCGGCCAGGAACCGCTGGGTGATCGTGTCGAGATCGCCTAGCTGCTGCACCAGCCGCTGGGCGGCACCGAGCATCTCGCCGTACACGTCAAGCTGGCGCTGGCTCCAGGCACCGTTGCCGACCCGGACCGGCCTGCTGCCCCGCCAGCCGGCCAGGTGCGGCAGCTCTCGCTCCGACAGGTCGCGTTCACCGCCGATCCCGAACATGATCTGCAAGTCCATCCCGCGCTGAAGCTGGGACGCTGCGGCGTCAGCCAGGAACGCGAAGAACTTGTTCGCCTCATCCGGGCATGCCGCCACCCACAGGGCCTCCATGGTCAGGCACGCGTCGCGCACCCAGGTGTAGCGGTAATCCCAGTTGCGCTCGCCGCCGACGGTCTCCGGCAGCGAGGTAGTAGGCGCCGCGACGATCGCGCCGGTCGGCGCGAACGTAAGCGCCTGCAGCACCCGCCCGGAATGGTGGACAAGGTCCTGCCAGGGACCCTCGTAGCTCTGGTGAATCACTGACCAGGACCGCCATCCCGCCAGCGTGTCATCTAGCCGGGCAGCGATCGTTTCCTGGTCCCAGGCGTGCAGCGGCGGGTCCCACATCTGGCCGTGTGCCAGCGCGAAGCCCACCGCCTGGCCGGCTGCCACATGCACGCGCGCTGTCGCAGTCGCGCCGTCAATCCGGAAGGCAGCAGGTGCGGACAGCAGCAGGCGACCCGCGCCACCCCGCGCGGCCAGGCCACCAGGAACCGCTTCCAGGATCGGGTGGATCAGGCCATATTCCGGCCGGGGTGCGTAGCTGACCTCGATATCCATCTCCCCGCTGGTGCACACCAGCCGTCGCAACAGCACCCCAGGAGACCCGGCGCCCAGCTCATGGCCCCGTTCGTTGCGGCCCACCGCCATCGCATCGGTCAGCACCGCTGTGCCGGCCGACGTCGTGAAGGTGATTTCCAGCGCCATGGTCTGGTCAGCGTAGGTCCGGCTGGCCTCGTAGTCCCCGGCTGGCGCGATGGCGAAGTGCCCGGCACCAGGGTCGAGAAGGCGGGCGAACACTGCCGGGGCGTCGAAACGCGGGAAACACAGCCAGTCCACCGAGCCGGCCCGGCTGACCAGCGCCGCCGAGCGGCAATCCGACAGCAGGGCGTAGTCGCCGATCGGCAAGCTACCCATCACGGTTTCCCTTCTTCAGGACGGTTAGAGGCCGTAGGCCTCGAGCAGGTGCAGCCAGACTTCGCTGACGGTGGGGAACGACGGCACCGCGTGCCGCAGGCGGTCGACGGTGACGCCGCCGCAGATCGCGACGGTCGCGGAGTGGAGCAGTTCCTGGATGCCGGGGCCGGTGAAGGTGGCGCCGACGACCGTCCTGCGGTCGTCGGCGATCACCAGCTGGCTAGTGCCGCGGATTCCGTTGCCCTGGGTGTACGCACCGGGAACCTCGCCCGTCGGGGTACTGACGGGCGTGACGCGCAGCCCGGCGGCCCGCGCCTCGGCCGCGGTCAGGCCGACCGCGCACACCTGGGGGTCCGTGAACGTCACCCGGGGCACGATGCCGTGCGAGGCCACGTCCTCGGCCTGGAGGCCGAGAATCGCCGCCGCGGCGATCCGCGCCTGGTACTTCCCCATGTGCGTCAGGGGGGCCAGCCCGTTGCAGTCACCGATCGCGTACAGCCACCCCCCGGCCACACCCGCAGCACGCAGCTGCTGGTCGACCTGGACGGCACGCCCAGGCTCCAGCCCCACTCGATTCAGGCCGAGGCCGGCCGTGGCCGGCTTACGGCCCACGGCCACCAGGATCTCATCGCCGGTGAACTCGCGCCCGTCCGCCATCTGTGCCAGTACCGGGCCGTCCTTGCCCAGCCGGCGGGCGGCAGTCATCCGGGCACCGGTTACCACGGTGATGCCCTCAGCCTCGAAAGCCGTGCGCAGCTCCTCGCCGGCGAACGGCTCTTCGCGGGCGAGCAGCCGCTCCGCGCCCTCGAGCACGACCACGTCCGCGCAGCCGAGACGTTTGAACGCCTGTGCCATCTCGGCACCGATGGCACCGCCGCCCAGCACGAGCAGCCGGCGGGGGAGCTCCTTCGCGCTGGTGACCGTCCGGTTGTCCCACGGGCCGGCCTCGCGCAGGCCGGGGATCGGGGGGATGACCGGGGTGCTCCCGGTAGCTAGTACGACCGCCCGCGCCGCACGGAGCTGCCGGACGGCGCCGTCCGTGGCTTCGACCTCGACGGACCGCTCCCCGGTCAGCCGTCCGGTCCCGCGGATCAGCTCGATGCCTTTGCTGTCCAGCCAGCGGCGTTGCCCGTCGTCACTCCAGTGGGAGGTCATGTAGTCGCGCTGGGCGAAGGCGGCGGCCGTGTCGAGCTGGCCGGTGACGGCCTGCGCGGCGCCCGGCGCGCGCCGCGCCGCGGCGATCACGTCACCTGGCCGGATCAGCGTCTTGCTGGGGATGCAGCCCCAGTAGGAACATTCTCCGCCGACCAGCTCCCGTTCCACGATGGCCGCGCTGAGGCCGCGATCAGCCAGGCGACCCGCAGCGTGTTCGCCGGCCGGGCCGGCCCCGATCACCAGCACGTCGTATGTGTCGGACACGAGGTGACTCCCTCCGCGAGGCGATTGGTTGCATGACCCCGTCGTTACGCAGTCTCGGCTGCGCCGCGTGCGTTACAGCAGCTGGGATGATGTAACGCCACGCGCCGCCGCCGGGACCGACGGCCATCATGGCCCGCGCGCTCACTGGTTTACCGGAGGCGGCCCAGCCGACCATGCGCTGTTGGCCCTGCTCCGCCCAGGCCGACGCGGTGCTGATCGCGGCCGGAACGTCCCGGGCCGAGCGCTATGGGCCCGCTGAGCTGCACATCGCGGTCAGGTCATCGCCGGGAGCGTGACGTGGACCTGACGGCCGCGATTGGTGCGCTGGCCGCGTGGGGCTTCGCCCAGATTCTCGCCGAAGGCGGCCCGAGCCTCAACGCGCAGCTTGCGGCCGCCGGCCTGATCGATGAGGTATGCCTGACCGTGTCCCCGCTGCTGGCCTTCGGTGACGCGAGCGGATCCTGGCCGGGCCCGGCCTTCCGGGCGGCCCGCTCTGGCGCCTCCGCTCGCTCTGTGAGCAGGACGGATTACTGTTCGTCCGCTCCCGCCCGGCCTAGGCCTGCTCACCCGGGACCGGCCGGGGTACCTCCCGCTTGAAGGTGCCCCCGTGCGCCAGGGCCTTGCCGAGCCGTTACTCCGAGGACCAGGTCGTTTCGAACGACGGGTACAGGGTGAGCCCGCCGTCCACAAAGAGCGTCTGCCCTGTGATGTATGCCGCCTCATCGGAGGCCAGGAAGGCCGCCACGGCGGCCATCTCCTCGGACCCGCCGGCACGGCGCATCGGGATGTGGTTTTCCACCATCCGCCGTTTCACCGGGTCATCAATCCACGACCGGTTGATCGGTGTGACGGTCGCGCCGGGGCCGAGTCCGTTGACCCTAATTCCTCGCGCGGCGAATTCGAGGGCCAGCGACCGGGTCAGGTTCTGCATTCCGCCCTTCGACACCGAATAGCCGAGGAACCGCGGCTTGGGGATCACCTGATGCACGCTGGACACGTTGATGATGACCCCTGGCTGCTGCGCGGCCAGGAAGGCCCGCACCGCCCCGCGGGCGCACAGGAAAGCGCCGCGCAGGTTCACGGCCAGGACCTTGTCGAAGTCCGCGGCCGACAGTTCATCGGAGTCTTCGGCGATCTGGATACCCGCGTTGTTGACCAGGATGTCAAGCCGACCGTATTCGCCCAGCACGTGCTCGAACATCTGGTCCACGGCTTGCTCGTCGGACACGTCCGCTGCGACCAGGATCGGCCGGCCGCCGGCGTCCGAGAGTTTCTTCATGCAGATCTCCACGCCATGGTCTATCGCTTCCTTGGTAGAGACCGCGCCCTCCGGCCGGCCTACGTAGTTGATCGCAACGCTGGCGCCCTCCTCGCCTAGGCGGATTGCGATCGCCTGCCCGATTCCGGAGCTGCCCCCTGTGACGAGAGCAACCTTGTCCTGCAGTCCTTTCATGGCATCCTCCCTGATGGGCTGGCCGGGGCTGTGTGAACTCGCGCCCGGGCGTTGCGGAAGAAGGCGACCGCTTCCGGCACGGTGCCGATCTGCTTGCTGGTGCGGATGACCCCGAAGGGGGCGACAGCTGCTGCCGTCCGGATCGTGGTGAGGGCCGTCCGGCGGGTGCCTGCGGCGTCGCCGACGACCAGCTCAGTGCCGTCAACGGCGCGGAACCTGCGGTTTGCCCCGAACGGCGGGGTCCGGAAGCCGCCCGGTGCGGGAACAAGACCCATGTGGCCGGTGGCCGCGAACCGCGCGGGGGCGAGTACATGCTCTGCGACGCCGTGCCACGCGGCGCGGGTCGCTGCCAGGTGGGCTGGTGAACGGTCGGCCCCGGCTGTTCATTGCTGTCATGCCTGTTCTGTCTCACTCGCCGCTGCGGCGTTACGGAATGGGGACGCGTCGTGCCTGTTGCCCGCGTGTGCACTGGTCAGCGTCCCGGGTCGCTCCGGCCTCGGCCGCAGGCGTGGGTTTCTCACCCGGGTGAGATGAGGCGAGGGGGGAGGCGCCTGGCCGGCTTCCGGGATGAAGCTGCAATCAGCCGAGGCCGGGAGGCGATCACCATGGCGCAGACCACTTGTTCCGTAACCCCGCGGACCGATGAGTCCAGCTACGCCGACGCGAATCTTGTCGCGCAGCTGCGGGCCGGGGACGAGGCCGCGATGTCCCAGCTGGTGGATCAGTGGTCGCCGACAATGCTCCGCATCGCGCGTTCGTTCGTGGACAGCGTGCAGTCCGCCGAGGATGTCGTCCAAGACGCCTGGCTCGGCATGCTGACCGGCCTGGCCAAGTTCGAAGGCCGGGCATCGCTGCGCACATGGACGTTCTCGATCCTGATCAACCGGGCCAAGACGCGTAGCGCCCGGGAGGCGAGGACGCTTCCGCAGTCGTCGCTCGCTTCCCAGGAAGGGCAGGCGGCGGATGACTGGATCGCGGACCCGCAGGGTGAGCGCCCCCGGAAGTGGGCCTCTATCGACGCTCTGTCGTCCTGGGACAGTGCCCCGGAGAACGTGCTGATGTCGAAGGAAATGCTGCGACTTCTGGACCAGGCCCTGTCTGAGCTCCCGGCCCGGCAGCGCAGCGTGCTAACCATGCGCGATGTCTGCGGGATGTCGACCGAGGAGGTTTGCGCTGCCCTGCGCACCTCACCCCAGAATCAGCGGGTGCTGCTGCACCGCTCCCGGGTCGCGCTGCGCACCGCTCTTGAGGGGTATTACCGTGGATGACCTGGACCGGGTGGAGCAGACCCGTGCCGCTCCGAGAGGAGACACATGGCCGCTGATCTGTCTGGCCAGGCCGCGCCGATCACTGGTGCCACTTCTGGCATCGGCCGGGCGAGCGCACTCGGGTTCGAACTTGGCGGCACCGGCATCCGCGTCAACCGCGTCAACGCCATCGCCATCGCCCCGGGAGTGACCCGGACAAGCATGACCTCGGCAGTCAGCGATGAACTGCTCGCCGCGGTGGCGCTGAGCCGCATCGCGGAACCTGAGGAGATCCCCGCGGCCGCGGTGTGGCTGTGCTCGGCCGAGGCCTCGTACATCACCGGCTCGGTGCTGGTCGCCGACGGCGGCTGGCTCGCCGGGTGAACATGGCCCCGGGGAGCCGCTGATGACACACCACGAAAGCGGCGCCCAGCCGCGCTCCGGCGACCCGGCCCCGCGGCCGGCGCTGCGCCGTGAGCTCCGGTTCATGGAGACGGCATCAGTCTCGGTGGGAGTGATGGCCCCGACCCTGGCCATGTCGATCACCGGAGTCGCAGCCGCCACTGCGCTGGGCCGAGCGGCACCGCTGGCCTTCGCCGTCGCCGCTCTGGGAGTGGGGCTTGTCGCCTACGGGTTCGTCCGGCTCGCCGGCGAGTTCAGCCACGCCGGGTCGGTCTATGCGTTCGTCGGCAACACGCTCGGCCCCCGGCCCGGGTTTCTCGCCGGATGGGCGCTGCTCGGCACCTACCTGGTGTTTCCTCCGGTGTCAATCATGGGTGCCGCTATTTTCGGACGTGCCTTCCTGAGCATCGCCGGGCTGGCCCGCGATGCCGACTGGTACCCGCTCGCGCTCTCCGCCTGGGCGGTCATCTGGGTGCTCGCGGCGCGCGGGGTCCGGCCGACGACGCGGTCCGTCCTGGTATTCGAAGTCGTGTCTGTCTGCCTCATTTTGGTGCTCATGGGGGCGATCTACTGGCGCCTGGGCGTCGGCCGGCCACCTGGCGGCCAGGCCTTGTCCAGCGATGTCTTCGTGCTCCCGCCGGGCGTGGGGGCCTCCGCTCTAGCGCTGGCTGCGACGACGGGCTTCCTCGCCTTCGCAGGCTTTGAGTCGGCTGGCTCGCTGGGAGAGGAGTCCCTCGTGCCGACGCGGATGATCCCGCGCGCCATCATCACCACGGTCGCCTTCGGAGCCGTCTTCTACCTGGCCTGCGTCGTCGCCCAGACGCTCGGGTTTGGTACCGGCGCGGCCGGTGTGTCGGCTTTCCGTCACTCCCAGGCGCCGCTCAGTGAACTGGCCCAGCGGTACGTGGGTACGCCGCTGGCTTCGCTGCTCAATCTCGGGGCGGTGCTCAGTGCGCTTGGCGCCGGGCTTGGCGGGGTGACCGTCGCCGCCCGGATGATGTTCGCCTTCGGGCGAGATGGCCTGACCGCCCGCCGCCTCAGCCGCGTGTCAGCATCCACCGGCGTGCCGCAGCGAGCGCTGGCGCTGGAGATGCTCATCGGCCTGGTGCTGCTCACGGCGTTCCGGCTGGCTGGAAGCCCGGCTCTCAACGTGTTCTTCTACCTGGCGACCATCGGAACTCTGTCCTTGCTGGTCATGTACGTGCTCACCAATATCGCCGCGGCCCGGCATCTCGGCCGGCGATCGCTCTGGCAGGTCATGGCTCCGGCGGGTGGCGTGCTCATCGCCGGTTTCGTGCTCTACCACAACGTCTGGCCAGTGCCTCCGCCGCCCTATGAGTTCCTCCCCTACCTGGTGCTCGGATGGCTTGCCGTCGGGCTGATCATCACCACCGTGATCCCCGGTTTCGCTGCCAAGGTGGACGACGGGCTGGGACGTGCCACGGACGTCAGATAAGGCCGCGTTCCCGGGCCCGGACCACCGCGTCGCCCCGGGATTCCGCGCCGAGCTTGCGGTAGATGGCGCGCAGATGAGTCTTCAGCGTGTTGGGAGTGACGAACAACGCTGAAGCCAGTTCACGCTGCGGGGTCGGCGCGGGTAGCAGCCGCAGGATCGCGAGCTCTCGGCCGGTCAGCGGCTCGATCAATCTCTCCTGGCGGGTGCGCACCGCCTCGGCGCGCTGTTCGTCGGTCAGCCAGGTGGTCACCACCGGCCCCGGGTCGGGGCAGTGCCGCACGATGCCGCGCGCCTCCCGCACGAGCGCGGCCGGCTCGCTGCCTGCTCCGTCAGCGGCGGTCCGACCTTCGGGATCGCGGGTGGCCGTGGCGGGCGGCGAGGTTCTGAAGACCGCCGACGCGGTGAGCAGTGCCGCGGCGAGCTCCACCCGTCCAGCGCCTCGCCGGCCCAGTTCCACCGCCGTGGCTGCCGCGCGCTCAGCTTCCGCCCAGTCCCCGTGCCGGGCGGCGAGACGGGCCCCGGCCAGTGCCGGGAACATGGCCACGAAGTGCGAGTCCAGGAGCGCCTGGGCGACCATAGACTGCGCGTCGCGCACCAGCGAGCCCGCGAGGGCCAGGTCCCTGCGGTTCACCGCCATGAGCGCCAGGCAGCCCTGGGCGTAGATGTAGGCGAGGCGGTTACCGTCGCCCACAGCTCGTCGGCCCGCCTCGGCGAGCAGGTCACAGGCGCGGTCAGCGTCGCCCAGCCACATCGATGAGATGCCCTGAACGAGCCGGTGGACCGTGGCGACGAAGGGGTCATGGGCACTCGGAGAGATCTCCCTCAGCCGACGCGTAGCACCGCCCACATCCCCCGTCTTGTACATGTGCAGCGCGCGCAGGACCATCAGGTGGGTATCGGGTGGACCTGACCTCTCAGCGGCGTCAAGCGCGGCTCCCACTTCCTCCAGCCTGCCTGTGTCCAGAGCTACCCAGACCCGCGCCGCCGAGAGGGACGCGTCCACGGCAACGAGTTCGGTCGGCAGGGCATCGAGCCACCTGCGCACCGTCTCCAGCTGTCCAGCGTTGAAGTGCTGGCGCCAGTGCGCCGCTACTAGGCATCTGGTGAGCGAGGGGTCGCCGGAGGCGATGGCATGGCCGATCGCCTCGGCCGGATCGCCGTTGCTGGCGTACCACTCCGCCGCCCGCTGATGCAGCGCGGAAGACTGCTCTGGCGCGGTGCGGACCAACTCATGCCGGAGCAGGCCGCCGAAGAGGTGGTGGTAGCGGAACCAGCGCCGTTCGTCGTCCAGTGGGATCAAGAACAGGTTGGCGCGATGTACCTCGCTGATCAGTTCGGCGCCGTCGGCGCGTCCGGTGAGCGCATTGCACAGCGGTGCACACATGCGATTGAGGACCGAGGTCACCAGCAGGAACTCGCGTACTTGCGGGGTCTGGCTGGCCAGCACCTCCTCGCCGAAATAGTTGACGATGTGCCAGTCAGCGCCGGTGAATCGCTCGATGAAGGCAGACGAGTCAGTCCGGTCCTTTAGCCGGAGGGCCGCGAGTTGCAGGCCTGCCGCCCATCCTTCAGTCCGCGCCAGGAGCCTGTGCACGTCCTCCTCGGACAGCTGCGTCCCCAGCCGGTCACCGAAGAACTCCAGTGCCTCGTCCAGGCTGAACCGGAGCTGCTCGGCTCGCAGTTCGGCGAGTTCCCCGCGCACTCTCAGCCGGCTTAGCTGCAACGGCGGGTCGGCCCGCGTGATGAGCACGAGGTGCAGTTGGGGTGGGCACCGATCGACCAGCGTGCTGACGGACGCGTGCACCTGCGCGCTGGTGATCAGGTGATAATCGTCTAGCACCAGCACCAAGGGCGCGTCTGACGGCGTCATCTCATTGATGAAGGTTGGGAGCACGTCCCGCAGGACATCGGAACCGGCGGCGTCTAGCCGGCGCAGGGCGGCCGCGCCTTCGGCCGGGCCCGCCTGGCCGGCGGCGAGGAGGAGGTACCGCCAGAAGCGTTTGGGGTCGTTATCGCCGCCGTCAAGCGACACCCAGCCAGCGGTGACCCGGTCCTGTCGGAGCCAGTCGGCGACGAGCGTGCTCTTCCCCCAGCCCGCTGGGGCGACAACGAGGGTCAGCGGCAGTGTACGGCCCTGGCGCAACAGATCATGCAGGCGCGTGCGCTCCACGGTCTGGTGCCGCGGGCTGGGCCTGAACAACTTGGTCGCGATCACGACCTCGGGAACCGCCAGCTGTCACCCCCCACCGCCTCGGTCCTGCCGAGGTGCCGCGCTGGTGGCTGCGGACACACCGGACTCGTCCTGAGGCACGACCGGGCCGCGCTGGCCGGGCCCGGCTTTAGATCGACTTTAGCTTGCCGGCACTCAGACCGACAGATCCCGCGGCGAGGGAAGGCTCTGTAGTCAGCCGCCAGCGACCGGCTCGCCAGTGATGGCCAGCGCGGGTCTCAGCTTGCCGCTGGGGCCGCGACGGGGCGCCAGTCGCCGATGGTACTGATTCCCACAGCAGGGTCCATACCTCGCCGACGGGTGCGTCGACGACCGTGCTCGTGAATACCTGCGGCATGTCAACCTTCTCGAGCGTGTTCGCCGCTCCACGGCGCCGCTGCGCCAGACTGTAGGCCTACCACCGGTCACATCAGATGCGGTTCCGGCATAGGTTCGGTCTCCCCCTCGGTCGTGGCGGGTTCAGGCATGCCCCGGCGCAACGTGGTGAGCGCGAGGAGCGGGAAAATCAGTACCGACAGCAGGCCGGCGCAGACAAGCGCGGCGGCTGTCACCGGAGTGATCTTGCCCAGTGTCACGCCTATCTGCGTGGCCGTCACGATGAACGGCAGCGAAGTAGCCTGGAGCAGCCCGAGAGCCACTGTTGACCTGGGACCATTCGCGCGCAGGCCGAGCAGCGCGGGCAGGCCACGCACCACCAGCAGGGCCAGCAGGAACACCGGGACGCGGACCAGCGCGGACGGGCTGTGAACCAAACCAGTCAGGTCGAGCCGGATCCCGCTGGTGACGAAGAACACCGGCACCACGAACCCGTAGCCGATGGCCTCCAGCTTGGTCCGGAACTGCGGGTGGGAGGCGGAGTCGCGATCGACCAGGCCGACGATCGCCCCGGCCAGGAACGCGCCGAGGATGCTCTCGAGGCCGAACCGCTCGGCGAGGGCCGTGAACCCCACCAGCAGCAGAACGGCGAAGCGGACCCTGATCTCTGCGGTAGTGTCCTGCAGGCGGACAAGCACCTGGCCAAGCCGCATGGACCGGGCGGCGCCGGACACCACCAGGCCGGTCACGGCCACGAGCCCTGCGAATGCGCCGAGCACCACGACCCTCGAACCGGTGCTCCCGCCCGAGGAGGAGAAGAACAGCGACAGCAGGACAATGGCCGAGAAGTCGGCGATGCTCGCCGCCGCCAGCGCAGTCTGCCCCACCTGGCTGTGCACCTGCCCGGCGTCCTTGAGCACCGGCACGACCAAGCCGAGCGCGGTGCCGGAGAACACGATCACCAGCAGCAGCGGCTGCGACACCCACCCGATTGCGGTGAAGGACGCACCGGCGCCATATCCCAGGACAAGCGACACCAGGTATCCGAGCACGGCGAAGCGGAGCAGCCGTCCCCGCAGCTGGTGCACGTCGATCTCCAGCCCGGCGAGGAAGAGCAGGAACGCCAGGCCGAACAGGGCGAGGATCGACACCGGCAGGTCGACGTGTACCCAGCCGAGCACGGACGGCCCGATGATGATGCCGCCGACGATCTCCAGTACCACGGCTGGGACCCGCAGCCGCGGCAGGTAGCCCACGGTGAGCGGGGCGAGGACCGCGACGCCCATCACTACCAGCAAGTTGACGAACGAGACGTCAGGCATGGCCAGCCACCCCTGCGCCGGCCGGCATGGGCGCCTTCCAGGCGGCCCTCGCCTGCGCGCCAGTCGGATCGAAGTCGGCCTTGGTGCGGCGCAGCAGGTCCTGCAGGTCCTCCCAGAGCTGGAACGGTGAGGGCCGGCCCCAGAACAAGTACCCGACGTACACCTTGTCCACGACCAGGCCAGCTTGGGATGCCGCCGTCAGCATCTCGGTCATGACACCTCCTCGGAGAATGGCCGGCTAGGCCTTCGGCTCACAAGATCGCAAGCGACGCGACCCACGCGCCGGTGGCCCCACGCAATTTGGCGTGCGAAATGACAAGCAGGAATTCGTACACGTGGTCACGCGCGGCCGCCTCCAGCCGTAGGTTCTCTACGACCGCCACCCCATGGCGGACGTTGAGTTGTGCCCTAGGCCCGCCGGGCCCGCGTCGGGATGGCGCCGGTTGATCTGGCGGTAGTTGGTGGTCAGGTACTGCCGGAAGGTACGGCCGGGGAATGCGGGAATGTCCCGGTGCAGCACATGCGCCAGGTCATAGACCCGTCCCTGGCGGACCAGGCGGACCGCTTCCAGGACCTTGCCGGGCGTGATCTCGTTCAACGCGCCGGCTTGGTCGTCGGCGCCGTACTTCGACGGCCACCACTGGGACGTCCCGTTCTCTGTGGGTGCAATCTGCGCATTCATCACCATGCCGGTTGGGTCCCGCCAGCGGGCAGAACGTTTCACTCTCGGGCCTGGACCGCTGCGCAGGGGGCGCACCGAAGGCTTGGCCGACTTTGGCCTCGCCGTGAAACGTTCTGCCCGGTTGGCGGACTACGGATGAAGCGATGGCTCTGCCGGTCGGCCTGTGAACTAGGAGAGAAACGATGGCGCACGCATCCAGCGACCGCCGAAAGTATCGTGGCCGCGCCCGGGCTGGACGGCTAGAACATCCCCGTCGCTGTGTGGACGTGCCCGATCGCCCTCGTCTGAACCAGGAGTGAACGCCATGACCACCGAGCACTACGACGTCATCATCATCGGTACGGGCGCCGGCGGCGGCACGCTCGCGCACAAGCTGGCGCCATCCGGCAAGCGCATCCTGCTGCTCGAGCGGGGCGGCTACCTGCCGCGGGAGCCAGAGAACTGGGACAGCCGCGAGGTCTTCATCAAGGACCGCTACCTGTCTGATGAGGTCTGGTACGACCAGGACGGCGAGGGCTTCAAGCCCCACCAGCAGTACTTCGTCGGCGGTAACACGAAGTTCTACGGAGCCATCCTCTTCCGCCTGCGCGAGCGGGATTTCGGCGAGATTCAGCACTACGGCGGCCTCTCACCGGCGTGGCCGATTTCCTATCCGGATCTTGAGCCGTACTACGCAGAGGCGGAGAAGCTCTACCTCGTGCATGGGCGGGCGGGCGAGGACCTGACCGAGCCGCCACGCTCCGGGCCGTTTCCGTACCCGCCGGTGTCGCACGAGCCGCGCATCCAGCAGCTCTCTGATGACTTTGAGAACGCCGGGCACAGGGCGTTCCACCTACCAGTCGGCGTGGACCTGAACGAGTCCGACCCCGAGGCTGGCCGGTGTGTCCGATGCGACCGGTTCGACGGCTTCCCCTGCCTCACGGACGGGAAGGCCGACGCGCACGTGCGATGCGTGCGGCCCGCGCTGAAGCGCGGCAACGTCACGCTGCTGACGCACGCGAAGGCGGAGCGGCTCGTGACCGACGGCAGCGGCCGTAGCATCACCGAGGTTGTGGTAGACCGCCGCGGCGTCCGTGAAACATATAGCGCCGACATCGTGGTCGTCTCGTGCGGCGCGGTCAACTCCGCGGCGCTGCTGCTGAAGTCGGCCAGTGACCAGCATCCGAACGGGCTGGCGAATGCCTCGGACGTGGTAGGCCGGCACTACATGGCGCACATCAACTCCGGCGTCATCGCGATCTCGCAGACGCCCAACCTGACGAAGTTCCAGAAGACACTCGGAATCAACGACTACTACTGGGGCGCCGACGACTCCGAGTTGCCGCTCGGGCACATCCAGATGCTCGGCAAATCTGACCGGCATATCCTCCGCGGCGGTGCTCCGTGGTTCGCGCCCGGCCTCGCGCTCGACTACGTCGCCAAGCACGCGATCGACTTCTGGATCACCACCGAGGACCTGCCCCATCCGGCCAACCGGGTGACAGTGGACCGGCTGGGCCGCATCCACCTGGCCAAGACCTACCACAACCTTGAGCCCCATCAGCGCCTGCTTGCCAAGCTCAAGAAGCTAATGGGCCCCCTGGGCTGTCACGACACCACCATCCCAGGCTGGTCAATCCTCGACAAGCGCATCCCGTTGGCCGGAGTCGCCCACCAGTCCGGCACCGTGCGCTTCGGCGATGACCCGAAGACGTCGGCCCTCGACGTCAATTGCCGCTGCCACGACATTGACAACCTCTACGTCGTGGACACGAGCTTCTTCCCTTCCAGCAGCGCCGTCAACCCGGCGCTGACCGCCATGGCCAACGCACTACGAGTCGGCGACCACCTGGTCCAGCGACTCGGTGCCCACGTCGCGACCGTGAGCGAACCGGCATCCGACGGACGACTCCAGGAGGCGGACTCGTGAGAACCGCTGAAAAACTGGCCAGCAGCATCGGCAAGGGGCTGGTGGCTGGCCTCGCCGGGACCGCGGCAATGACAGCCTCGAGTACGCTCGAGGCGCGGCTCCGTCACCGCAAGCCGAGTTCGGCGCCAGCCCGGGCGACGGCCAAAGCGCTGGGGATCACATCCTTCGAGGACGACATCGCCCGTGCACGGTTCAACGACCTGGCGCACTGGGGCTATGGCACCGGCTGGGGAATAGTGCGCGGACTGCTCGATACCGTCGGCCTGCCGCCGCGCGCTGCGACGGCGGCCCACGGCGCCGCCGTATGGGGCAGCGCACAGGTGACCCTGCCCGCACTGGACATCGCCCCGCCGGCCATCTTCTGGGCACCGCAGGAAATCGCGATCGACGCCTTCCACCACGCGGTATACGCCGTCGCGACAGGCATCGCCTATGAGCTGCTGAGCAGCGGGCGCGGCGCACACAACGGCGGCAGCAGCGCGAGTTGACGTGACGGCCGCTCCGATCCTGCAACGGCTGGCGTCAAGGACTTGGGCACGTACCCTAGCCCTCGGGCGGCACGCGTGCGGCTTCCCCTGGTGCGGCGGAATACGCAATAAAGCGGATTCTCCCCAAGCGGAGAAAAGCCACCACCGCGTGTTCAAGCGGTGTCCGTTTCGGGATTTTTCACCGTTTTGGGTGTCCGAGGACCGAGCCGCACCTTACGTACACGACCGACATCGCGCTGACCGCAGAGTTGCCGCTCTACCGGCCGCCGCGCCGGGCTGGTTTCCGAGGCCGCGCTGGGCGCGTAGGCGGGGATTGCCGGCGCGGTCGTCATGATTTGCCGCCGGTGTCGTCGGCGGGTTCGAAGAGCTTGCGGTAGGCGCCGTAGCCTTCGCGTTCGAGGTCGGCGGCCGGGATGAAGCGGAGGGCGGCGGAGTTGATGCAGTAGCGCAGGCCTCCGGCTTCCCTGGGCCCGTCGCGGAACACGTGGCCCAGGTGGCTGTCGCCGTGGGCGGAGCGGACCTCGGTCCTGGGTATCAGCATCTTGAAATCGCGGCGGCTGACCACGTTGCCGCGCTCGATCGGGGCGGTGAAGCTCGGCCAGCCGGTGTGGCTGTCGAACTTGCTGGCCGAGGAGAACAGCGGTTCGCCGGAGACGACGTCGACGTAGATGCCGGGCTCCTTGTTGTCCCAGTGCTCGTTCCTGAACGGCGGCTCGGTGCCGTTCTTCTGGGTGACCCGGTACTGTTCCGGGGTCAGCCGGGAGACGGCCTCGGGGTCTTTGCGGTAATTGCCGGTCATGTCAGCTCCCTGGTTCACGGTCCCGCTGGCTGCGGGATGGCCCTCGATCAATGCAACCTGGAGCTGGCCGCCGTTATGTCCGGCGAACCGCTGTTCTCCTCGGCCGCCACGTCGGCCGGTTACGGCCGGGAGGCCTGGTCGGCGGCCATCGCGAGCAGTTCGGCGGCGTGCGCCTGGCCGAACTCGGATTCCTCGAGTCCGGCGAGCATCCGCGACAGCTCGCGGACCCGGCCCTCGTGGTCGAGGCGGAGCACGCTGGTGCTGGTGATCAGGCCGTCGCTCGACTTGGCGACCACCAGGTGGTTGTCGGCGAACGCGGCGACCTGCGGCAGGTGGGTGACCACGATGACCTGGGCGAGCCGTGCCAGCATGGCCAAGCGGCGGCCGATCTCGACCGCGGCCTTGCCGCCGACGCCCGCGTCCACCTCGTCGAAGACGAACGTCGGTACGGGGTCCGCCCCGGCGAAGACCACCTCGATCGCGAGCATCACCCGGGACAGTTCGCCGCCGGAGGCGCCCTTGTGCAGCGGCAGGGCGGGCGCGCCGGGGTTGGACGCCAGCCGGATCTCCACGTCGTCGATGCCGTGCGGCCCCGGTTCGCTCAACGGCGTGAGCACCACGGAGATGCGGGCGTGCGGCATGGCGAGCGCGGTCAGCTCGGCGGTGACGTCGGCGGCGAACCGCTCCCCCGCCTCGGCCCGCAGCCGTGACAGCCGTCCCGCCATCTCGGTGACCTGCGCGGAGAGCTCCGCCTCGGCGGCGGTGAGCTCGGCGATCGTCTCGTCGTCGTTGTCGAGCTCGGAGACCCGGACGGCGGCGAGCCGCGCCCAGGCCAGCACGTACGCGATGTCGTCGCGTTCCGCCGTCGGCGCGGCGTCGCCCGCCGCGGGCACTGCCTCGCCTGTCGCGGACCAGTCGTCGGCCTCTGACGGCGCGGCACTGCCGGCCGGCGGGGCTTCCAGAGTCACGGGCGCGCCGTTGACCCGCGCGTTGACGCCGCCCGGCCCGTAGAGCCTGATGATCCGGCCGAGGACGGCGCGCCGTTCCTGAACGGCCGCGAGCCGCGCCGGGTCGGCGTCGATCGACTGGATGTACGTGGCGAGCTCGCCGGCCACTTCGGAGATCAGGTAGGCGGCCTCGGACAGCCGTTCCGCGACCCCGTCGATCTCGGTGTCGTGGCGGCGCACCGCGTCGAGCGCCCGCCGCGCGTGGCCGAGCAGGGTGACCGCGTCCGCTCCGTCGGTGCCCGCGGTCGGATCGCCGAGCAGCGCCTCGTGCGCGGTCGTCGCGGCGGCGTTCAGCTCGTCGGCGTTGGACAGCTTGTCCTCTTCCGCCCGCAGCGCGGCCTCCTCGCCGGCCACCGGGTTGAGCTTCTCGATGTCGGTGAGCCCGGCGCGCAGTTCCTCCGCCTCCGCGGCGCGGGCCCTGGCCTCCGTGGTGAGCGTGGTGAGCTCGTCCCTGACCGCGCGGTGCCTGCCGTAGGCGCGCTGGTAGTCGGCGAGCACCTCGGCGAGCACGCCGCCGGCGTATTTGTCGAGTGACTCGCGCTGCCTGCCTGGCTTGAGCAGCTGCTGCTGGTCGGACTGGCCGTGCACCGCCACCAAGTCGTCGGCCAGGTAGGTGAGCAGCGAGACGGGGACCGAGCGGCCGCCTGCGAACGCGCGGGACCGTCCCTCGCCGGACACGGTCCTGGTCAGCACCAGCGTGCCGTCCTCATCGAGGTCGCCGCCTGCCTCCTCGACCTGCTGCGCGACTTTGCCGCGCGGGTCGGTGCGCAGCCGTCCCTCAACGGAGGCACGCTGCGCGTCGGGCCGGACCCTGGACGGATCGGCGCGGCCGCCGAAGAGCAGGCCGAGCCCGGTAACGACCATGGTCTTGCCGGCTCCGGTCTCCCCGGTCAGCGCGGTGAAACCGGGCGAGAGCTCGAGCAGCGCGTCGTTGATGACCCCGAGCCCGGTGATGCGCACTTCCTCAAGCATGACCGCCAGCAGTCTCCTTCTCGACCCAACCCCCGCCGACTCTACCCGTCGCGGCCGACACTCGCGGCGGCTCGGGCACGGTCACATCTCCCTCGCGATCAATTCGCTGAATTGTTTGCATTCAGTCTTGCGGCATTGACGGCTTCAAGCAAACATTTCGATCGAAAGCGTTTCCGTGGCGTCATCAGCGACGCGGTCCCGACCTGCCGCGCCAGCCGGCGACCGGCAGGCCAAACTTGGCCACCAGGCGGTCAGTGAACTCGCCGCCCGCCGGCGTGCCTCCCGCGTCCGCCTCGGCCGTCAGGCCGTGCACCCGGGCCAGCGACACCGGCAGCACGCCGCGGCGCACCTCGACCCTGGCGCCTGGCGGCAGGTCGAACCGGCGCCGGCCGTCGCACCACAGCACCGCGCGGTCCGCCGCGGTGTCGCCGCCATCGGCGACGCGCGCCTTGTGGAGCGCGGCGTCGGGCGCTCGCTCCTGTCCCGCGGCCGACTCGCCCCCGTCGGGCACGAGCTCAACGGCGAGTACCGAGTCAGGCGAGACGACGAGCGGCCTTGCGAACAGCGCGTGCGCCGCGAGCGGCACCATGAGCAGTGCTTCCACCTCGGGCCAGACGACAGGGCCGCCGGCCGAGAAGGCGTAGGCAGTCGACCCGGTCGGCGTGGCGCACACCACGCCGTCGCAGCCCCACCGGGACAGTGGGCGGCCATCCACCTCGATGATGACCTCGACCATCCGCTCGCGTGCCGCCTTTTCCACGGTCATCTCGTTCAGCGCCCAGGTGCGCGCGATCTCGGTGCCGTTGTCGCGGGCGACCACGTCGAGAGTCATCCGCTCCTCAACCCAGTACTTCCCCGCGAGCAGCGCGTCCACGGTCTCGGTAAGACCCTCGGGCTCCGCCTCGGCGAGAAAGCCGATGTGCCCGAGGTTCACGCCGATCAGGGGGGTGCCCGCGGGGCGGGCGAGCTCGGCGGCGCGCAGCAGCGTCCCGTCGCCGCCAAGGACGATGACGAGTTCCGCGCCATCGGCGGCGGCGGGTCCGGCGGGGACGACGGTCGCACCCGCGCACTCAAGCGCGGGAACCTCGGCGTCCGTCACCCGCACCGCGACGCCCGCCGCGGCCAGCCGCTCGATCACCTGCCGCGCGCTCGTCCGGGCGCTTTCCCTGCCGGTGTGCGCGAGCACCAGCATCGTCCGCTTGGTTTCACCCATCGCGTGCAACTTACCGCCCCCGGGTGACGGCAATGGCACGCGGCCGTGCCCGTAACAGAACCGACCCACGGCGAGTGCAGCCAGCGGGTAGCCGGCCCCACGCTGGCCCGCGGGCGCCCCTTCAGTTCGTGATCGTGGGTCACCCGCGGCAAAGGATCTTCAAGGCGAGGTAATTTGCCCGCTTTATCCAGATTTGTTCACCCACCAATCCGGTCATTCAGGTGATTGTGGGTCAGAAATGGCGAATAGCGCCGCGGATGGTCCACGGTAATTTCTGGCTGAGCGGGTACCCCGGGCCGGGCGGGCGGGCAAGCGGAGTATGGGGTCATCTCCCTGGATAACTGCGGGCCCGACTCGATGGCCTGGTTCAGGTCGGCGTCGTCGAGGGGCGGCGAGCCGCGGCGGAACCAGGCGAAGTACTCGACGTTCCCCGACGGTCCGGGCAGCGTGCTCGCCGTCACGCCCTTGACGCCGAGGCCGAGCGACCAGGCGGCGTCGCACACCGTGCGGACCGCCGCGGCCCTGTCTTGCGGGCTGCGCACCACGCCGCGCGGGCCTACCTTGCCCTTGCCCACCTCGAACTGCGGCTTGACCATGAGCGCGAAGTCGGCGTCCGGCGCCGCGCAGGCGGCGAGCGACGGCAGCACCAGGGTCAGCGAGATGAACGACAGGTCGGCCACCACCACCTCGGGCGGCGGCGCCACCAGGGCGGGGTCCAGCGATCTGACGTTCACCCGGTCAAGCACGGTGACCCGCTCGTCGGTCCGCAGCGACCAGGCGAGCTGGCCGTAGCCGACATCGGCCGCGACCACGTGCGCGGCGCCCGCGCGCAGCAGGACGTCGGTGAATCCCCCGGTCGACGCGCCCGCGTCAAGGCAGCGCTTGCCCGCGACGTCGAACCCGGCGAACACGGCGAGCGCGCCCGCCAGCTTGTGCCCGCCCCGCGACACGTACCGCGGTCCCGCGTCGGTGTCGTCGGCGACGGTGACCGGCGCGTCCCTCGCCACCTGGGTGGCCGGCTTCGACGCAGTCTGGCCTGCCACGGCGACCCGGCCGGCCGCGATCAGCTCGGCGGCCTGCTCCCGCGACCTCGCCAGGCCCCGGCGGACCAGTTCCGCGTCGAGCCGCGCCCGCGCGGTCACGCCCGCCCCCCGCCAGCCAAGTCCGGCCGCTCAGCCAAGCTCGGCCTGCTCGCCGGGCCGGCCGGGCTCGCCTGGCCGCGATGAGCCACCGTGAACCGCACCGCCAGTGACCGCACCGCCGGGGACTGGACCGCCGAGAACTGGGCCGCCGGGAACTGGGCCGCCAGGCACTGGCCCGCCTGGACCGCCGAGCTCGCCAAGGATCGCGCGCAGCTTGGCGTGCACGTCCTCCAAGACCATGGGCCGCCTGACGAGTTCCAGCTCGCCGATCGTGGCGAGCCGCTCGATGGCCGCGTCGACCCGGGGGTCACCGGTGGGGGCGAGAGCCGGCGGCAACCGTTCTGGATCCATTGTTTCCTCTCCCCGATGGCGACCGGTATCCCGGCTGGTACTCCGCGTGCGCTACCCTCCGCTGGAACCGTACCGCCCACCGAGGAGCGACGTGCCCATGGCGTCCGCCGAAGAGTGCCGCACGGCACTGCAGAAGCTGGCTGGCAGGCTCTCCGAGCTCAGCCCAGCCGACAGGGAGCAGTATTTCGGGAACCGGAGGATCAGCGTCACCATTCCCGACCTTGACGTCACCTATGTGACGGTGCTCGGCACGGGTGACGACCCGGTACGGGAACTCGCGCCGGGCGAGCCGCCCGCCGACATCCGGATGACGGCCAAGAGCGACGAGGTGGTCTCGCTCGCCGAGCAGCCGATGAACATCGCCAGGGCCTGGATGTCCGGCCGGGTGAAGATCGAGGCGTCGGTGAAGGACCTGTTCCGGCTGCGCCGACTGCTGTAGCGGCGTCCGCAGGCTGCTTTAACGGGCGCCCGTCGGCTGCTTTGCGGCGTCCGCCGCTTCTTGCTGTTATCAGGGGAGCGGTGAGTCCGCCTCGATCGGGGGCTGGGATGATGGTTGCCATGGGAGACCTGATCTTGCTCAGGCACGGGCAGACGGAGTGGTCCGCCGCCGGACGGCACACCGGCCGGACCGACATCCCGCTCACCGCGAAGGGCGAGGCCGACGCCGCCGCACTGGCGCCGATGCTCGCCAGGCGGGTCGCGGCGGGGTTCCGGATCGCCGCGGTGTTCACCAGCCCGGCGCGGCGCGCCACGGCGACCGCGGAGCTCGCGGGCCTCGGCATGCCCGGCGTGCCGGGCAGCGTGGGCGCCCCGGCGCCGAAGCAGGATCCCGACCTGTGGGAATGGGACTACGGCGGCTACGAGGGCATCACCACCGCCGAAATACAGCAGCAGCGGCCCGGCTGGTCGCTGTGGCGGGACGGGATCATCCCCGGGGACGCCGAGCACCCGGGCGAGACGGTGGAGTCGGTCGGCGAACGGGTGGACCGGGTGCTCAAGCGAGCCGCGCCGCTGCTGTCCGACGGCGACGTCGTGCTCGTCGCGCACGGGCACGTGCTGCGCGTGCTCACCGCTCGCTGGCTCGGCCTGCACCCGGCCGACGGGCGGCTGTTCCGCCTGGATACAGGCACGATGTCCAGCCTGGGCACGGAACACGACCAGAGCGTGATCCTGGCCTGGAACGTGCCGCCGTCCTCCTGACGGGAGCCGGCTAAGAATCCGCGGGCGCCACCACCTCGGCCTGGTCGCGCGGGCGGGTCTCCTCGGTGATCCAGTTCAGGAAGGATGCCGAGCCCGCCGCGAACGGGGTTGCCAAGATCTCCGGCTCGTCGTAGCTGTGCCGCTCGGCGAGGAACGCGGCAAGCGCCTCGTAGCGGTCGGCGGGCAGCTTGAAGAAGACGAACCATTCCTCGGAGCGCTCGATCTCGTCGTTCCACCAGTAGGTGGAGGCGACGGGACCCGCCACCTGGCCGCAGGCCGCCAGCCGTGCCTCGACCGCCGCCCTGGCCAGGTCCATCGCCTCGGCCCGGGAATCCGTCGTCGTCTGTACCTGCAGGTATTCGCCGCTCACCCGCCGGACAGGATCGGTTCCAGCCATGTCACCTGATCGTACGCCGACCCGCGATAGTACGCTTACCAGCCTCGGCGAACGGCCGTTATCGACGGGAGAGCCAGGTGGAGCTGATTCACTCGGGTAAGGTCCGCGAGGTCTACGCGGACGGCGATGACCTGCTGCTTGTCGCCTCGGACCGGATATCCATCTACGACGTGGTGCTGCCCACGCCGGTGCCTGGCAAGGGCCGCGTGCTGACCCAGCTGTCGCTTTGGTGGTTCGACCGGCTCGCCGACATCGCACCCAACCACGTGATCTCCGCGACCGACGTGCCAGCCGAGTGGGCCGGCCGCGCGATCCGCTGCCAGCACCTGGAGATGCTCCCCGTGGAGTGCATCGCCCGTGGCTACCTGACCGGCCTGGGCCTGACCGCGTACCAGGAGAGCGGCGCCGTGTCGGGGGTGCGGCTGCCCGACGGGCTCGTCGAGGCGTCGCGGCTGCCCGAGCCGGTGTTCACCCCGACGACGAAGGCGGCCGCCGGGCATGACGAGCCGATGACCTACGACGAGGTCGAGGACCTGGTCGGCCCCGCGACGGCGGCGGAGCTGCGGCGGATCACTCTCGAGGTCTACCGGCGCGGTGCGGACCTGGCCGCCGAGCGCGGCATCATCGTGGCCGACACCAAGCTCGAGTTCGGCAAGGCCAAGGACGGGACGATCGTGCTCGCCGACGAGGTGCTCACCCCGGACTCCTCCCGGTTCTGGCCGGCCGACGAGTACCAGCCTGGACGGCCGCAGCACTCCTACGACAAGCAGTACCTGCGCGACTGGTCCACCTCGATCGGCTGGGACCGCACCGCCCCGGGACCGGAAATCCCCGGTGACGTTCTCGCCGTGCTCACCGCGCGGTATTCAGAGCTATTCGAGAAGATCACCGGACGCCCGGTAACGGGCTAGCTAATTTATCGCGGCAGCGCGGCTAAGCCCTTGTGTTGTGCCGTATATAAGAGAAGGCTCGGGACTGGCCGAGTAACGGCTTGACGACGGCTCAACGGGGAGAATCTCAGTGCGACGCATCATCGGGTGGCCTGCCGGGCGTGTCCGTATCCTGATCGCCGTCTGCGCAGCGCTCGCAGCCATCGGCGGCGTTCTCGCCGCCCCCGCGTTCGCCGGAGGCAGCGCCGCCGCGCCCGCGGCAACCGCGTCGCTTTCCTCGCCGATAAGCCAATCAGGTCACGCTAATAAATCCGTCCTGTTGATTAACGGTGACCGGCTGCTCATCAACGGCAAGTCCACCTCCGTGTCACTGGCGGGCTCCGGCTTTTCCGCCGCGCTCACCGAACTGCGCATCGCGGGCCGCCAGTACGCCGTCCCCGACGTCGCGCTGCCCTATCTCGGGCGCGGTCTCGACCTGAGCCTGTTCGACGTGGCCGCGCAGCCGGGCGGCGCCACGCTGCCGGTGCGGATCACCTACAGCGGGCGGACCCCGCGGCTGCCCGGGGTGACGATCACCCACGCGGCGGCAGGCGCGGCCACCGGGTACCTCACCGCGGCAGGCGGCAAGGCGTTCGCCGCCGCCCTGACGCGGCAGTTCGCCGCCGACCACGGCACCGCCAGCTACGGGAGCGAGGGGCTGTTCGCCGGCGGGGTGTGGATCTCCGCGCCCGGCGTCGCGGGCGCCACGGCGTCGCGGGCCGCGGCCGCCGCCAGGCAGCGCGCCGCGGAGCCGAAGACCCCCGCGTTCAAGATGCACGAGGTCACGCTGCGCGGGGTGACGGCGAAGGGCAAGCCGGACACCGGCGACTTTGTCTTCCTGTTCGACGCGGCGAACAACAGCATCTACGGCGACCCCTACGAGGAGCCGAACGCCTTCTACCACGGCACCGCCAGGTTCTCCCTGCCCACCGGGACCTACTGGGCGTTCACCTGGTTCACCACGACCGACAGGAAGGGCTTCCCGACCGGCCTGCACGCCGTGTTCGTGCCGCGGATCGTCATCAACGGCAACGCGACCCTCACGCTGCGGGCGGCCACCGCGTCGAGCAAGGTCACGTTCAGCACGCCCAAGCCGTCGAACCTGCTCATCTCCTCGGTCGAGTTCGCGATCTCCGACTCGCGCGGCGACATCAGCGCCTTCACCCTCATCCAGGGTCCCGGCTTCCCCACCTGGCTCAACACGACAACCCAGCGGATCCCCGGTGGCACGCTGAAGGAGTTCGCCAACGCCTGGCTCCAGGCGCCCTCCGGCTCCTCTCCGATACCGGCCACCGACCCCGACCTGTATGCGGGGGTTTTCCAGGACACCAGCGGGCTGATCCACTCGCAGCACTTCACGATGCCCGCCGCGTCGCTGGCCACCGTGCACGCCGTGTACGCCTCTGACGTCGACACCATCGGCGGGGTGCAGCTCGGCGGCTTCAGCACCGCGGCATTCGACAGCGTCGGCAGCCTCTCGGCCATCACGCCGGTGCAGGTGCCCGCCAAGGTAACCGAGCACCTGCTCGGCGGTCCCGGCGTGTTCTGGGAGAACGAGTACTTCCAGTCCAACGACGCGCTTGGCGGCGGGCAGTTGGACGCCATCCGCTCCTTCGCCGCGGGCTCGGACACCACGCAGGACTGGAACGTCTACCCGCTGCACACGCCGCTCAACTCCGGCCAGCAGGCCTCCATACCCGGCACGCAGGGATTCTTCGGCACCCCGCTGTCCGCGAGCCGGACCGTCAACTCGCTGGCACTCGACCTCAACCCGTTCACCGATGACACACCCGGGCACACCGGCACCGGATTCTCGCAGGGCTTCGCGCGGCGAGTCGGGACGATCACCGGCAACTACATGATCGCTGTGAACGGGAAGCAGCAACAGGCGGGGACGATCGAACCCGATCAGATCTTCGGCACCTTCTTCGACGAGCTCAACCTGCCCGCCGGGCCGTCGACCGTGTCGCTGCGGCTGCGTGCCAGGCGGACCGGCGCGCTGTTCCCGCTGTCCACCGCGATCTCCGACACCTGGACGTGGCGTTCGGGCACCGGGCTTTCCAACGGGCTGCCGAGCGGCTGGTTCTGCGCCGACGGCTCGAACCGGTGCGAGGTCGAGCCGCTGCTCAACTTCGGCTACCAGGTCGCGGGCATCGCGCTCGACGGGACGACGGCCGCCGGCGCGCAGCAGGTCAGCCTGACCGTCGGCCACCAGGCGCTGGTGACGTCGCCCGCGGCGGTGACCGGCGTGACGGCGCAGTACTCGCTCGACAACGGGGCCACCTGGAAGCCGGCGACCGTGACCGGCGGGGGCGGCGCCTGGACCCTGGCGTTCGGTGCGCCGCCCGGGAGCTTCGTGTCGCTCAAGGTCAGCGCGGCCGACGCCGCCGGCGGCAAGCTCACGGAGACGATCAGCAAGGCGTTCGCCACGCAGACCACCGTCGCGGCAGCCAGCGAGACGGCCGCGCAGCGGGCGGCGGAACTGGTCACCTTCGCCGCCGGCGCACGCGCCGCGACCACCTCGCTGACGTCCGCCCAGCTGCCCGCGGCTAGCGGCGCGTCCGGCGCGGCCGCGTCCGGGTACCGGTCGGCGTGCGCCGCGCCGGGGCCCGGCCAGGCGCAGTGCTTCGTGCTGGTCGCGCCGGAACCCGCGGCCAACAAGACGAGCAGCGCCGCGGCGAAGAAGCCGGCCGGCTGGGGCGCGAAGGACATCGAGCACGCCTACCGGCTGCCCGTCAGCCGCGGCAGCCGGGCGACTGTGGCGGTTGTCGAAGCCTTCGACACGCCGAAGCTGGAGACCTACCTCAACGACTACCGGCGCGAATACGGCCTGGGGCCCTGCACGACCGCCAACGGCTGCTTCCGCAAGGTGGGCCAGACCGGCTCGGCGAAGCACCTGCCGGCCTCCGGCGTGCTGTCCGGCTGGGACCTGGAGGCGACGCTTGACGTCGACATGGTCTCCGCCGCCTGCCCGCGATGCCGCATCCTGGTCGTCGAGGCGAACGGGCAGGACTTCGACCAGCTGTCGGCCGGGGTGAACACCGCGATCAGGCTCGGTGCCGTCGCCGTCTCCAACAGCTACGGCGGCAGGGAAACCGGGCAGGACCTGGCAGACGCACGCGGCTACAACCATCCTGGCCACGCGATCGTCGTGTCGACGGGCGACTTCGGCTACTCGGCGGCGTCGTTCCCCGCCAACCTCCCCACGGTGACCGCGGCCGGCGGCACCGAGCTGTTCAAGGCGGCGAACAAGCGCGGCTGGCGCGAGACGGCGTGGAACACCGGGGGCCTCGGGGCCGGCGCGTCCGGCTGCTCCGCCTACGTGGCCAAGCCGTCCTGGCAGCATGACAAGAACTGCCCGGGACGCACCGTCGCCGACGTGTCCGCGGTCGCCTTCAACCTCGCCCTCTACAACAAGGACTGGGGCGGCTGGGTCATGGTGGGCGGCACGAGCGCGTCCTCGCCGATCATCGGCGGCATCTACGGCCTGGCGGGCAACGCCGCGAAGATCAAGCCGGGATACGAGTACGCGCACGCGAAGGACCTGTTCGACGTGGTTTCCGGCAACAACGACTGGTTCTTCAATGCGGGCGGCGCATCCTGCGGCAAGGACTACCTGTGCGTCGCCAAGCCCGGCTACGACGCGCCGACCGGCCTCGGCACCCCCAACGGCCTCGGGGCGTTCTAGGAACCCCGAAACCGGGTACGCAAAGCCACGCAGCCGTTCGGGATGTTCCTGGTTTTGGTGATCTGGCTGCACGGCGCGGCTCGCAGGCTCAGTGATCTGGGGCGCAGAGTCAGGCTGGCCACTTCAGGTCCAGTTATTGCCAGGGGGGACCGGCGCCGAGCCGGTAACATTCTGGCATCGGGTCTGCTCGGCGCGGCCCGCTGTCCTTTAGCACGCGATCACGAACTGGGGAGGCCCACAGTGGTGTCTCAGGCGAGCCGTCTTGCCGACGTCCGTTACGACATACGCGGACCGGTGCTCCGGCGAGCTCGCGAGCTTGAGGCACAGGGGCACGAGATCATCAAGCTGAACATCGGCAACCCGGCGCCGTTCGGGCTGTTCACGCCCGACGCGGTGCTGTCTCATGTGACCGCCTCGATCGCCGACTCGCAGGGCTACAGCGACGCGCGCGGCATCGCCCCCGCCCGCGAGGCGGTCGCCAGGTACTTCGGGCGGCTCGGGGTGGCCGGCGTCACCCCGGACGACGTCTACCTCGGCAACGGCGTGTCCGAGCTGATCGTGATGGCGCTGCAGGCGCTGCTCAACCCGGGCGACGAGGTGCTCGTGCCGTCGCCCGACTACCCGCTGTGGACCGGCGCGGTCAACCTCGGCGGGGGGCGGGCGGTGCACTACCGGTGCGCCGAGGATCTCGACTGGAACCCGGACGTCGAGCACGTCGCGTCGCTGGTCACCCCCAAGACCCGCGCCCTGGTGATCATCAACCCGAACAACCCGACAGGGGCGGTCTACTCGCGTGCCACGCTGCTCGCGCTGCTCGAGGTCGCCAGGAGGCACAACCTGCTGGTGCTCGCCGATGAGATCTACGACCAGATCCTGTTCGACGGCGCGATCCACCACAGTGCGGCGGCACTCGCTCCTGACCTTCCCGTGCTCACCATGGGCGGCATGTCCAAGACCTACCGGCTGGCCGGTTTCCGCTCAGGCTGGCTGGTCGTGTCCGGGCCGCGCGAGCCGATCGCGGAGTACCGCGAGGGTCTTGAGCTGCTCGCCAACATGCGGATGTGCCCCAACGTCCCGGCGCAGCACGCGATCCCCGCGGCGCTCGACGGCGGCATCGACATCACGCCGCTGCTGCTGCCTGGCGGGCGGCTGCGCGACCAGCGCGATCTCGCCTGGTCGGCGCTGACCGAGATACCCGGAGTCGACTGCTACAAGCCGGCCGGCGCGCTCTACCTGTTCCCCCGGCTCGACCCCGAGGTGCACAAGATCGTCGATGACCAGCGGATGTGCATCGACCTGCTCGAGCAGCAGCACCTGCTGCTTACCCATGGCACCGGGTTCAACCTGCCGTCGACCGACCACATCCGGGTGGTGTTCCTCGCCCCCGTCGAGGTGCTGTCGGAGGCGATCGGACGGCTCGGCGAGTTCCTTTCCTCCTACCGTCAGTAGGTGGTTGACCTTCCCCTTGGGTGAACCCTCAGGGTGGTGGCTGTGAAGCTGCTGACGATCGGCGAGTTCGCTCGCCTGTCCCGGCTGTCGCCGAAGGCGCTGCGACTGTATGACGACCTCGGGCTGCTGCGGCCGTTCCGGGTCGACGCGTGGTCCGGGTACCGCTATTACGAGCCGTCCCAGCTCGAGCGGGCCCGGCTTGTCGCGTGGCTGCGCCGTCTCGGCATGCCGCTCGCCCAGATCGGCGCCGTGGTCGAGGCGTCGCCGGCTAATGCCGTCGCCTTGGTGACTGCCTTCTTGCGGGTGACCGAAGCTGAATTCGCCGAACGTCAGCGGCTTGCTCAATTCCTCATCGGCTACTTCTCCGAGGGAGCAACCGCCATGTCAGTTCCTTCCGCCCCCGCATCGTCGACGTCGAGCGCTCCGCTCGCCATCAGGTACGCCGCCGCCTCGGACATCGGGCTCGTCCGCGCGCAGAACCAGGACGCGGTCGCCGCCGGCCCCCGTCTGGTGGCCGTCGCCGACGGCTTCGGCCCGGCAGGCGACCTGGCGAGCGCCGCCGCCATCGACGCGCTGCGCGACCTCGACTCGGTGGCGCCCGGAGACCTGCTCAACGTGCTGTCCGACGCGGTCTCCGCGGCGAGCGCCTCGGTGCGCTCCATCGCGCCACCCGGTGGGATTTTCGATGCGACTTCCGATGCGACTTCCGGTGCGCCAAGCAGCGGGTCGACGCTGACCGCGATGCTGCTGTCCGGGTCCCGGCTCGGCCTTGTGCACATCGGCGACTCGCGCGCCTACCTGTTCCGCGACGGCGGCCTGTTCCAGATCACGCACGACCATTCGGTGACCCAGTCGATGATCGACGCCGGCCGGCTGACGCCGGAGGAGGCGGGATCCCACCCGCAGCGCTCCCTGCTGGTCCGGGCGCTCGGCATCTCGGCTGAGTTGATGCGGGAGTCGGGAATGCCCGAGGCACAGGTGAGCGAGGCGGGGACGGCCGACCTGTCGCTGCTCGACGCGCGGGCAGGCGACCGCTACCTGCTCTGCTCCGACGGGCTGACCGCAGCGGTCCCGGTGGCCGCGATCAGGGGGACGCTGGCGGATGCCGCGCTGTCACCCGAGGAGGTGGTCGGCCGGCTGATCGCTCTCGCCAACGAGGCCGGCGGCCCCGACAACATCGCCTGCGCCCTCGCCGACATCACCGAGGCAGCGTAGTCGCCGCCCGCCCGGCACCGACGTCGGAGGCCGTCTGGCGCCTAGGGTCGGCGGTGCGCGCTGAGATGGCACGGGGCCTGGGGCAGAATGGCGGCATGGCCACGCATGTCGCGCTGCTGCGGGGGATCAACGTCGGCGGCAATAACAAGGTTCCAATGGCTGACCTGCGGGCGCTGGTCGCCGATCTCGGGCACACGGACGTGTCGACGTACATCCAGAGCGGGAACGTGCTGTTCACCGTCGCGGAGGCGGACGCGGACACCGCCGCCCTGGCGCGGGCGATGACCGAGGCGATCGCGGCGAAGCTCGGGGTGACCACGCCCGTCGTGGTGCTGAGCCGGGAGGAACTCGCGCGCATCCACGCGGCCAACCCGTTCCCCGGCGAGCCCGACCCGCGGCGGGTGCACGCCGTCGTGCTGAGTGAGCCTCCGTGGCCGGAGCTGCTGACCAGGCTGGACACTGCCCGCGCGAAGGCGGCTCAGGCGGGCAGCGGCGACGAGGTCCTCGCGGTCGGGCGCACGCTCTACCTGCACACGCCGGAAGGCTTTGGCCGCAGCGTGCTCGCGGAGGTGCTGATGCGCTACGTCACCGGCAGGAAAACCGGCGCCACGGGCACGGCGCGGAACTGGGCGACGATGACCAAGCTGCTTGACCTGTGCGGTAGCTGACCGGGCGGGACCGCCAACCGGTAAAGTCGCGGCGTGAGTCGTGCGGTTCTTGTTACAGGCGGGTCGCGGGGCATCGGCGCCGCGATCGTCCGGGGTTTCGCGGAACGCGGTGACCGGGTGGCGGTGCACTGCATCCACGGCGTCGCCGCCGCGGAAGCGGTGCGCGATTCGCTGCCCGGCCGTGGTCATGTCATCGTCCGGGCCGACCTGACTGACCCGGACGCGGTCCGCGCGATGGTCGACGACGCGGCCGGCCAGCTTGGCGGGCTCGACGTTCTCGTCAACAACGCCGGGATCTACGGCGGCCACCCGGTGCTCGGCACCTCCTACGAGGAGTGGCAGGCGGCCTGGCAGGCCACCCTGGGCATCAACCTGACCGGCGCGGCCAACGCCACCTGGTGCGCTGTGCGGCTCATGGTCGCGGCCGGCAAGGGCGGGCGGATCGTCAACGTCGGGTCCCGCGGCGCCTATAGGGGCGAGCCCGCGCATCCGGCGTACGGTGCCAGCAAGGCGGGGCTGCACGCCTTCGGGCAGTCGCTCGCCGTGGCGCTGGCGCCGCATGGCATCACCGTCGCCTCGGTGGCGCCCGGGTACGTGGCGACGGACATGACGGCGGAGGAACTCGCCACCCCGGCGGGCGACGTCATCCGGGCGCAGAGCCCGTTCAACCGGGTCGCCACGCCCCGCGAGGTCGCCGCCGCCGTCGTCTACCTGGCCTCGCCCGAGTCGGCCTGGTCGAGCGGCGCGGTACTCGACCTTAACGGCGCCTCGTACTTGCGCTGACTGGCTGGGCTGACCGGCCGTGCTGACCGGCCGGGCTGACTGGCTGGGCTGACCGGAGGGCAGGCGGAAACGCGGTTGCCCGCGCCGAGCGGCGTCTGGCAGCATCGGCCCATGGACTACGTGCTCGCTGAGGTCAATGTCGGACGGCTCGTCGCACCGCTGGACAGCCCGCAACTCGCGGATTTCGTGGCGAATCTCGACCCGGTGAACGCGCTCGCCGACGGCGCGAATGGTTCGAGTTGATGCGTGAGGCCTACATGGCCGCCTGGTGGATACCGCGCGGGCACATCCCCACCGTGGCCGAGGCCGAGGAGCGGGTGCATCACCTGCGCGCGCACGGCCCGACACCGCACGCCTTCACGCTCAAGGTGCACTTCCCGCCGCCCGGCGACGAAGCCGCGGGGCCGCTGCACAGCCCGGACGACTGGACCTGCACGGTCTAGGACCGCCCTGTGCGCTTGCGCCGGGCGGGGAGGAGATGGCGGCGGGGACGGGGGAAGCGCGAACCCGTTCGGGATGATCTTCTTATGTCCTGGCACCACTGCGGCGCTAGCAGTTCAGTCACGCGGACCCATTGCCGGCGGCGGGCCGTGCTGTAACGCTGCGAGTGTGACCGACGACGACGTCATCCCGTCCTACGACTCGCTCCCCCGCCTGCCCGGCAACGGGCTGCGCCACGCGTGGGACGTCTGGGGCCGCGGCGACAACCTCGGCACGCTGAACCGGCTGAGCGGCGCGGTGGTCGCGGCGGCGGCCGGCTGCGTGCGGACCGGCGAGCGGATCGGGGTGTCGCTGCCGCTCGGGCTGCCCGATCCGCCGTTCTTCGGCCGCAAGTCGTTCAGGCACGGCTTCGAGCCGATGGGTCCCGCCGCCTGGGACGACTACGTAGACGGCTTCTACCTGCAGTGCTCGTCGCAATGGGACGGGCTGCGGCACATCGGGTCGGGGGCCGACGGCTGGTACGGCGGATGGCGCGGGCAGCCGGCCGACGACCTCGAGCCGCTCGGCATCCACCACTGGGCGCAGCGCGGCATCATCGGGCGCGGCGTGCTCGTGGACCTCGTGTCGCTCATGGCCGAGACGCAGGGCGAGTCCTACGACCCGTTCACCCAGGTGGCGTTCCGGCCTGCCGACCTGGTCGCCGCGCTCGACAGGGCCGGGGTGACGCCGCGACCCGGCGACATCCTGTGCGTGCGGACCGGCTGGACGGACAAGTACCTGACCCTGGACGCGGCCGGGCGGTCGGCGCTGTCGGAGGGCATGCAGTCGTTCAGGGGGTACGCGGCGGCGGGGCTCACGGGCAGCGAGGAGATGGCGCGCTACCTGTGGGACTCCGGGATCGCGGCGGTGGCCTGCGACAACCCGGCCGTCGAGGTGGTGCCGGGCGACCCGGCCGACGGGTTCCTGCACGAGCGGCTCATCCCGTGCCTCGGGATGGCGATCGGCGAGCTGTTCTCGTTCGGTCCGCTGGCCGCCGCGTGCGCCGCGGCGGGTCGTCACGAGTTCCTGTTCGTGTCCGTGCCGCTCAACGTGACGGGGGCGATCGGCTCGCCAGCCAACGCCGTCGCGATCTTGTAGTCAAGCTCGTTTCGCAGGAGGTCAGGATGTCCGATGCCAAGGATGTGGTGCGGCGGTTCTTCGACACGCTCGGCACCGGGGACTTCGCGAGGGTCGGCGAGTTCTTCACCGACGACTCCGTGTGGATGGTCAACGACGTTGCGCGCGGGCTGCCGCGGCAGCAGGGCCGCAAGGCGATCATCGATGACTTCCTGCAGCCGATCAGGGAGGGGCTGTTCGAGCCCGGCGACCCGAAGGTCGAGATCCGGTCGATGATCTCCGAGGGCGACCGGGTGGCGGTGGAGACCACGGCACGCGGCACGCTGCGCAACGGGAACCACTACGAGAACCAGTACGTGTTCATCATCGAGGTCGCGGGCGACACGGTGAAGTTCCTGCGCGAGTACATGGACTCCGACTACGCCCATTCGGTCTCCGCCGGCTCCGGCGGCTCGGGCGACGGCAGCGACGAGCACGTCGCGGAGACGCTGCGCCGTCTGGGCCACGACTAACGCCGGGCCCGCTCCTGGCATGATGGGCGGTGAGTCAGGAGGGAGTGTCCGATGATTGGCACGTTGCGCGCGGTGGCCCTCGACGCACCCGACGCCAGGCGGCTCGCCGCCTTTTACGCCGACCTCGGCGGGTGGACCATGCAGGACACCGAAGACGACGAATGGATCACGGTGCAGACCGGGGACGGGTGGCGCATCGCCGCCCAGCTCAGCCCCGATCATGTGCCGCCGCGGTGGCCCGACCCCGCCTATCCGCAGCAGGCGCACCTCGACCTGCGGGTGCCCGACCTCGACGCCGGCGCGGCGCGGGCGGCCGAGCTCGGCGCGGAGCTGCTGCGCAAGAACGACAACTGGTACACGCTCGCCGACCCGGCGGGGCACCCGTTCGACCTGTGCCTGTTCCCCGCGAAGCAGGAGACCACGCTCATGGGCGTGATGCTCGACTGCCCGGACTCCGGGCAGCTGAGCGCGTTCTACGCGGAACTCCTCGGCAAGCCCGTCACGTACGAGGGCGAGGGCGTGGCGATGATCGGCGAGGACGGTGCGCACCCGGTGATGTTCCAGCAGATCGCCGAGTATCACGCGCCGCGGTGGCCCGACCCCGCCTATCCGCAGCAGTTCCATCTCGACGTCACCGTCGACGACGTCGACGCGGCGGAGGCGGCGGTGCTGCGGCTCGGCGCCACCTCGCTGGCGGCCAGCGGCGTGAACTGGCGGGTCTACGCCGACCCGGCTGGCAAGCCGTTCTGCCTCTGCTGGGACTAACGGCTCGACCGGGAAACGACGAGAGCCCGCCGCCTGTGATCACGGGCGGCGGGCTCTCGTTCAGCTGGTTCCGTTAGCGAACAGGGGCCGACAGCGGGGCGGCGGGCTGCGCCGTCCGCCTGGCGCTCGCCTGGCGGGCACGGGCCGCAAGGGCGCCGGTCCTGCCGAGCAGCATGGCCACCGAGAAGAAGATCAGGGCGGCGGTCAGGCCGTTGACCGTGATGTGGCTTGCCGCCATCCACTCGCCAAGCGGCCTGGTGAACACGTGGTTGGCACCGTAGGTGAAGTACAGCCTGGCGGCGACGACCACCATCCAGAACAGTGCGTAGGCCTTGCCGCCGATGGAGACGACACGGCCGGTGGCGGGGTCGGCGAAGACGCGCATCACCGAGGCGGCGAGCACGCCAAGTGCGACGCCTGCCGCGATGCCCGCGACCTCGATCAGCAGGCCGTCGCCCGAGGTCTGCACGCCCTTGAAGAAGAACGGGATGATGACGGCCGCCGCGATGAACGGACGGATCAGCCGGAGCGGGGTCACGAAGCGCTGTCCGTAGTCCGACGCCAGCACCGTGACGAGGATGACGAGGTTGGGGATCAGCACGCTGGCGTCCACGGGATTTCCTCTCTCGGATTCACTGCGGAGCGGTTGCTCCGCACACCGATGACGCTACGGAGCCGGCCCCATCCACCGCGTCGGCCGACGGTTCGATACCGGGTTGAAGCGGCGGCGGGGCGGGGGTTGACGCCGGGTGGAGAGGCGTTCTCCACCCGGAATCAACCCGGTCGTCGCGCCCGGCCCGGCCGGCATCCGGATACGTTAGGAGTCGTGGTCCTTGCCTCCTTCACGCGACGCCTGCTCGTTCCGGAACTCCGGGGCGGGCCGCTGGTCAGCGAGGTGAAGATCCCGCCAGCGGTCCAGGTCACGCGGCTGTGCGTGATCGTGATGGTGGTCGTCACCGTTCCGCTGTTCACGCCCAACTTCGGCACCGGGCCGCAGGGCATCGCGATCGCGGTGACCCTGGCGATCTCTGCCGTGGCCTGGGCGACCTGGCAGCTGGCCGAGGGCAGGCCGCGGCTGTGGCTCACGGCGCTTATCGTCATGGGGGCGGCGGGCGGCGTGCTCGCCGGGCTGTCCTCACTCAGCACGGCGGTCGCGGTCAGCCTCGCGGTGGCGGTGTCCGCCGGTGCACGACTGTCCACCGAACTGTCGCTCGCGATCGTGGCGGAGACGGTGGCGGCGTTCCTGATCGGGGCGCTGATAAGCGGCGCGCCCCTGCAGGCCATCGTCGGCTGGGGCGTGGGCATCGTCGGCCTGTGGGCCTTCGGGCTGACCAGGCGCGCCTACGTGCTGCGCGCCATCGAGGCCGAGCAGGCACTGGAGCAGGCCCGCCGTGCGCACGCGGCGGAGACGCAGGCGGCGGCGCTCGGTGAGCGGGCGCGGATCGCCCGCGAGATCCACGACGTGCTCGCGCACTCGCTCGCGGCGGTCTCGGTGAACCTGCAAGCGGCGAGCGGCCTGCTCGACGCGCTGCCGGACAGTCCCGAGCTGGCCAAGGCGATCGAGTGCGTCGAGCGGGCAGGTGCGCTCACCAGGGAAGGCATGGCCGAGGCCCGCCGTGCCATCCTCGCGTTGCGCGGTGACATGGAAAACGCGGACGCGGAAACCGCAGGCGATCGCGGGGCGGCGACCGCCGGGCGGCTCGTCGTGCGGCTGCGCACGCTGGCCGAGGAGCACGGCGCGGCGGGCGACGCCTGCGTCGAGTTCACCGTGACGGGGACACCGCGGCCGCTCGGCGCGGACGGCGCGCTGACCGCCTACCGCACGGCGCAGGAAGCGCTCACCAACGCGCGCAAGCACGCGCCTGGGCAGCCGGTGCGGGTGGCACTCGACTACGCGGCGGACGCCGTCACGCTCCAGGTCAGCAACCCGCTGCCGGAAGCGGTCGCGGCGGGGCCGCTGGCCACGGCCGGGTCCGGCTACGGGCTGACCGGGCTGCGGGAACGGGCCGCCCTCGCGGGCGGCACGCTGGCCGCGGAACCCGGCGACGGCCAGTGGCGGGTGCTGCTCACGCTGCTGGCCTGACGGCCACGGCACGTCAGCAGCCCGGCGATGGCCCGGCGCCGCCCGCCGTTAACGGCCTGAGGCCGCCCGCGGGCACGGCACAATGGAGGCATGCCTGACACCAGCGGCGAGCCAGCCGTCACCGTCGTGGTGGCGGACGATCAGTCGGCTGTCCGCGAGGGCCTGGTGCTGCTGCTCGGCACGCTGCCCGGCATCACCGTCGCGGGTCAGGCGGCGGACGGCGAGGAGGCCGTCGAACTGGTGGCCGCGACCAGGCCGCAGGTCGTGCTCATGGACCTGAACATGCCGCGCTGCGACGGAGTGGCCGCCACGACGCGGATCACCGCGGAGCACCCGGAAACCAAGGTGGTGGTGCTCACCACCTACGCCGACGACGTGTCGATCATCGGCGCCTTGCGGGCCGGCGCGCTCGGCTACCTCACCAAGGACGCGACACGGGCCGAGATCGGCCGCGCCGTTCAGGCCGCCGCCGCCGGGCAGGCGGTCCTCGACCCCGCCGTCCAGCGGCGCTTGCTTGACGCCGCGGTGCGCGCGCCTGAGGCGGTCCCGGCCGCCGCGGCCGCCTCGGCCGACGCCGGAGCGGATTCCGGCGAGCTGACGCCGCGCGAGGCGGACGTGCTGCGGCTGATCGCGGAGGGCCAGTCCAACAGGGAGATCGCCAGGACCCTGTTCGTCAGCGAGGCGACGGTGAAGACCCACGTGAACCGGATCTTCGCCAAGACCGGCTCACGCGACCGCGCCCAGGCGATCCGCTACGCCTACAGCCACGGCTACGCCCTGCCTACTTAGCGCCCTGCGGGCGCGGGGCCTACTTCGCGCCCCTGCGGGCGCGGGGCCTACCTAGCGCTCCTGCGGGCGCGGGGCCTACCTAGCGCCCCGCGGGCGCGGCACCGGCCTAGCCCGCCGCGGGCGCGGCGGGGGCGGGCGCAGCCGCGATAACGCCAGGATCGTCCAGCTGTGCGCCGCGACGAGCAGCGGGTCGGCGCCGGCGGCGGCCGTTTCCGCCGCCTCGGCGACCGAGAGGCCGCCGGCGTCCACGTCGAACCGGTGCGGTTCGTCGCCCACGTTGAGCAGCAGCAGCACCTGCTCTCCCGGCCTCTCGCCGCGGATCCGCAGCGCCATCGCCGACGCCTGCAGCTGCTCCGGGGTGGTGCGGGCGCGGACCAGCCACGGGTGACGGCGGCGGAAGCCGATCAGCCGCTGATGCAGCCGGTAGTGGCGCCAGCCGTCGGGCAGCAGTTGCGACGGCGAGGCGGGGAACGCGGGCCTGATCGCGTCGTCGCCGCCCTCCCGCTCCTCCTTCAGGCCGCGGAAGCCCTGTTCGTCGCCGTAGTAGACGCTCGGCACGCCGCCGACGCAGAGCAGGATCGCGATGGCGTGCGAGAAGTGCCGTTCGTCGCTGAGCGCCGTCGCCAGCCTGGTCACGTCGTGGTTGCCGACGAACGTTTGCGCGAGCTCGCCGTCCATGAACGCGTTGTGCCGCCCGAGCGCGTGGTCGAGCTCGTAGAGGTTCCTGTCGTTCAGCGAGGACCAGACGGCCTTCCACACCTCGTACTGGGTGATCGAGTCCAGCCCGGCCTCGTTCGCGTAGGCGGCGTAGTCCCCGTGGATCATCTCGCCGAGGAACCACGCGTCGGGAAACGTCTCGCGCACCGCGGAGGTCACCTTGGCCCAAAACGCGGGCGGCACCGCGTACGCGGCGTCGAGCCGCCACCCGGCCGCGCCGCGGCCGAGCCAGTGCGTCATCACCTCGACCACGTAGGACAGCACCGCGGGCTCGTCGTGGTCGAGCTCGACCAGATGGCCGTGCCCCTCGAACACCGCGTAGTCCGATCCGTCCGGTGTCCGCTTGAACCACCGGGCGGCCGGCGTGGACGGCCCGCCCGCCAGTGCCGCGCGGAACGCGGGGAACGAGCGCCCCACGTGGTTGAACACGCCGTCAAGGATCAACCGCAGCCCGCGCTGGTCGGCGGCCGTCACCAGCGCGTCGAAGTCGTCTTCGTCACCGAGCCTGCTGTCGATGCGGAAATGGTCGGTGGTGTCATAGCCGTGCGACTCCGCGGCGAAGACCGGCCCGAGCAGCAGCCCGTTGCAGCCGAGCTCGACCGCGTAGTCGAGCCATGCCGCAAGCTGCCCGAGCCGGTGCCTGACCGGCTCGTGTGCGGGCAGCGCCGCCCGCTCGGCGCCGGTGAAGCCGAGCGGGTACACCTGCCACAGGATGGCGTGATCAGCCCACGAGGTCACCCGCACACGCTACCGGCTCCGGTCGGTCACCGCCCGGATTCGCGCGGCACGGAGGTTAACACCAAGTATCCAGAACGGGTTCGGCTTACTGCCGGCCGCCAAGCTCACGCGTTATCGCGGTCACGGCGGCGAGCGTGGCCCTGCGCAGCGGGGTACTGAGCGCGGTCGGCCAGCTGGACAGCTTGACCACGACGGTCTCGCTCGGGCCGGCCGAGGCAGTTAACACCGAGCATCCGCAGCGGGTTCGGCTTACCGCCGGGCGCTAAGCTCCGTCGTTATCGCGGTCACGGCGGTGAGCGTGGCCCTGCGCAGCGGGGTGCTGAGCGCGGTCGGCCAGCTGGACAGCTTGACCACCACGGTCTCGCTCGGGCCGTGCACGAACACCAGCTGGCCGTTGATCCCGACGGCGCTGAACGCCGGGAGCGCGGGCTCGCTCACCCACCAGCCGTTGCGGTAGTGCGCGCCCTCCCGGTGGCCGGCCCCGCCGTCGCCCGCCTTGAAGGCGGCCGCCCCGTCGAGCGCGCCCCGTACCGTGTCGTCGAACCAGTACGCCTCGATGACCTGGTTTCCGTTGGCCCGCCCCCGGCGCAGCGCGAGCAGGCCGAGCCGGCCCGCGTCCGTGAGGGTGGCGCTGATCCCGCCGTCGGCGAGGGCGTTGCCGTGCGCGTCGAGGGTGATGTCCGCGTCGCACTCGGCGCCCATCGGCTGCCACAGCAGCCGCTCGACCAGGTCGGCGAAGGGCGCCAGGGCGGCCTTCTCGAGCACCCAGGCGAGCACGTCGATGAGGATCGAGCGGTAGCGGAACTCCGCGCCGTGCGCCCCCTCGGCGGCCAGCGTGGCGAAGTACTCGTGCGCGTCGGCGGGCCGGGGCTTGCCGTCGCCTGGCCGCCATCCGTACACCCGGTCGGCGACGGCGAGTTCCCCCTCGGGATCGTCGTAGTCCTCACGGAACCCGATCCCGGCCCGCAGGTCGAGCAGGTGCTGCACGAGCGCGCCTTCGAAGGCGGTGCCCGCCAGTTCGGGCACGACGGACTCGACGGGCGCGGTGACGTCGATCAGTCCCTGGCCGGCCAGCGCCCCCGCGATCAGGCCGGTCACCGACTTGGACACCGACATGAGCAGGTGCGGCACATCGGGCCGCAGCCCGTTAAAATACCGCTCGGTCACGATCCGGCCCTTGTGGATGACCAGGAACCCGTCGGTGTGGGTCGCGTCGAGCAGCTCGTCGAGGGTGAGCCTGCCGAAATGCTCGGTGGCGAACTCGACGCCGCTCAGATCGCGCTCGTACCGTGGCAGTACCCATGCCGGCCCGTGCCCGCGGGAGATGCGGGCGGTCGGAATCAGCTCCCTGACGTGCTGGAACGCCCACCGGTTGAACGGCGGTGCCTGCCAGTTCTCCAGCGTGACGAGCCTGTCCGGCGAGTACGGCGGCGCCCCCGCCATCAGCCCGGGACTGTCCGGGGTCACTCGAACGCCTCCGGGTCGCCGGCGCCGCGGCGGACGATCTCCGGCTCGTCGCCGGAAAAGTCGATGACCGTGGTCGGCTCTGTCCCGCAGTCGCCCGAGTCGAGCACCGCGTCCAGTGCATGGCCGAGTTCCTCGTTGATGTCCCAGCCCTGCGTCATCGGCTCGTCCTGGCCGGGCAGCAGCAGGGTCGCCGAGACCAGCGGGCCGCCGAGCTCGGCGAGCAGCGCCTGGGTCACTGTGTGGTCGGGTATGCGCACCCCGATGGTCTTCTTCCCCGGGTGCATCAGCCGCCGCGGCACCTCCTTGGTCGCGGGCATGATGAACGTGTAGCGGCCAGGCGTCGCGGCCTTGACGGCGCGGAAGACCCTGTTGGGTATGGTCACGAACTTTCCGAGCTGCGCGAAGTCCTGGCACACCAGCGTGAGGTGGTGCCGGTCGTCCAGCTGGCGGATCGTCCTGATCCTGGCGATGCCCTCGGTGCTGTCGAGCTGGCAGCCGAGCGCATAGCAGGAGTCAGTTGGGTATGCGATCACGCCGCCACCACGCACCACGTCGGCCACCTGAGCGATGGACCGGCGCTGCGGGTTGGCCGGATGAATATCGAAGTACCTGGCCATACGAGGAGTCTAGGCCCGCGCGGCCCGCCGGCGGGCGGCTACGCTCAGGCACCCGATCGCCCTGTCACGCGCGGACACCCCCGGCGGTTACCCGGTCAGCCGCGGACGGGCCGCGGTTACCCGGTCAGTCGTAGTAGTACTGGCCGCGCCGCAGGCGCATGAACTGCTCACCGCGCTGGCCGATCGCCTTGCGCACGTATCCCACGCCGCCCAGCGCGGCCGCCACGATGGCCACCATGGCCGCGAGGATCGAGGCGCCGAATAGCGCGAGGCCGCCGACGACATGGCCGAGTAGCATCAAGATCAGGCCGACGAAGAACGCGGCGGGCACGGCTGCCACCAGCAGCACGGCGAGCACCCCGAGCACGATCACCGCCCGCGCCGACCAGCCAAGCCGTGATTCGCCATACCGGAACGTCATTGTCGCTCACTCCTCATCAGACAAGACATAATTAAGATATGTCGTGTTGAGGGCGAGCGCAACATCAATTGTCCGCGGCGGGTGCTCAGCGCGCCAGGCGCGCGAAGTAGCCGCGGCAGTCGTCGTCGAGGTCGGCGATGAGGCCGATGTAGCCGTCGGCGGGCAAGCTCCACGGCGGCGACCAGGCCGACGGGCCCGGCCCCCACCACGACAACGGCGGCGGCTCACTGGTTCACAACGCGAACCTAGCGGCTCGTGCGATGCGTGCGGTCCGCGCGCCAGCAGTGCGAGCGCATGGGGATCTCGATGAGGCCGTCGGAGTCGGCACGCGGCAGGAGTTCCTCACGGGCGTGCGCCAGGGCGGCGGCCCGCTCCTGGCCGGACGCGGTGATGAGTCCGCTGTAAGTGGCCAGCCAGTTGACGATCTGGTCCACCGTCATGCACCTGGCGAAGGTGAACGACGCGGTGGCGACGTTCTCGAACGGCGCGCCGGGCGGCAGCGTGACCTCGTGGCGCCGCCGCTGTCCCGCGTCATCGTGCGCGTCCTGCGGCGGCTTGCGGGGCAGGTCGAGCCTGGCCACCCAGTCGGCCTGCCGGTCCCGGCCGGTCCAGATGACGCCAAGGCGGCCGCCGTCGGCGAGCACCCGGGCGATCTCGGGTATGGCCTGGCCCGGGTCGAGCCAGTGCCACGCGGAGGAGACGAACACCCCGTCGGCGCTCGCGTCGGGCACCGGGATGACCTCACCGCGCCCCTCGACGGCGCGGACACCCGGCGACCTGGCGGCGAGCACTTCGCGCATCCGGTCGTCCGGCTCGACGGCGATGACGTCCTTGACCCGGCGCTGCAGCGCGCGGGTGAACAGCCCGGTGCCTGCGGCGATGTCGATCGCGGTTCGGCACTCCGGCGGAACAAGCCAGTCAAGCGCCTGCTGCGGCGGTCCTGGCCGCAGCCGGTCGTAGTCGCCCGCCACCTCACCGAACGAGCTCGCCCTCGCCTCACCAGCAGCCATCGCCGCACCGTAACACATGTGCCAGCTGGCCCCGTATCGTGGGGGTGTGACCGCGCAGCCGCTCTCCCGTCACCTGCTGCGGGCCCGTGACCTGGCCGACGCCCGCTACGCCGAGGAGCTGACGGTGGCCGACATGGCCCGCGCCGCCGGTCTTTCCCCGTCATACTTCAGTACCGCGTTCAAGCGCGCCTTCGGCGAGTCCCCGCACCAGTACCTGCTGACGCGGCGGCTGGAGCGGGCCGCAACGCTGCTGCGGGTGACCGACTGGTCCGTTGCCGATGTGTGCTTCGCCGTCGGCGCGGGCAGCGTCGGATCCTTCACCGCGAGCTTCAGCCGCGTCTACGGCTGCTCCCCCACCGCCTACCGGCGCCGGTGGCCGCCGGCGGCGCGGCTGGTCAGGATCCCGCAGTGCGTGGCCATGGCCTACGCGCGGCCGCAGAACCGTACGTTTCGAGAAGACGCAGGCCAGGCCCGTTCGTAGGGTTCTTCCTGTAGCCACTCGGATACCGGAGGACCACGATGATCAAGATCGCCAATGTGCAGTTCTGGGTGCACGACCAGGATGAGGCGCTCGCCTTCTACACCAAGACGCTCGGCTGGGAGGTGCGCGCCGACGTCGTCATGGAGGCGTGGAGCTTCCGCTGGGTGGTGGTGGGGCCCGCCGGGCAGCCGGAGGTCGGCCTGGTGCTCATGCCGGTGCCGCGGCCGCCCATGTTCGACGCGGACACCAGCGCGGCGCTCGCCGACCTGGTGGCCAAGGGCGCGGGCGGGACGCTGTTCCTTGAGACCGACGACTGCAAGGCCGCCTACGACGACCTGTCCGCCCGCGGCGTCACCTTCAACGACCCGCCGACGGAGCAGGCCTACGGCATCGACACCTCGTTCCGCGACCCGTCGGGCAACAACATCCGTCTCACCCAGGTGCTCGACTTCGACCCGGCGCGCGGCACCGGCGCGTAGGGACGGTGGCGCCTAGGGACGGTGGCGCCTAGGCACAGTCGCACCTGGCCGGTGGACTAGGGTCGGTGTGTGCCAGGTGAGGTGACCGATCCGTATGCGACCGCGGCGCTGCGCGCGCGGGTTCTCGACGCGTGGGCCGCGTCGCCGAGCCGGTTCCGTGAGGACGCCAACGCCGAGGAGGACTACGCGCTCGGCGGCTACCGGGACCGGGTCATCGTGGAGCTCGCGCAGAACGCGGCGGACGCCGCGGCCAGGGCCGGGGTGCCGGGCAGGCTCCGGCTGACGCTGCGGGACGGGACGCTGACCGCGGCCAACACCGGGGCGCCGCTCGACGCGGCCGGGGTCGAGTCGCTGTCGACGCTGCGCGCGTCGAGCAAGCGCGGCGACGCCGCGCCCGGCGAGACCGCCGGTGAAACCGTCGGCCGGTTCGGCGTCGGGTTCGCGGCGGTGGTCGCGGTCAGCGACGCGCCGCGCATTCAATCCGCCGACGGCAGCGTCGCCTGGTCGCGGGCGGCGACGCGGGACCTGGTAACTGGCATTCCAGCGCTGTCTGATGAGCTGGCCGCGCGTGCGGGTCAAGTGCCCGTGCTGCGGCTGCCGTTCGCGGACCTGCCAGGCGCCGGGTCGCCGGGCACGGTCGCGGCGGAAACCGGCGCGGGCGAGGCCGCGGTACCGGCGTCGTCGATACCCGGCGAGTACGCGACGGTGGTGGAGTTGCCGCTGCGTGACGCGGACGCGGTACGCCTCGTCACCCGGCTGCTCGCGGAGACCGGACCCGCCCTGCTGCTCGCGCTGCCCGCGCTGGCCGAGGTCGAGATCGACGCCGACGGGGAGCGACGGGTGCTCACCGCGACACACGCGGGCGGCCGTTCCGTCATCACCGTCGACGGCGATGAAAGCGCCTGGCGGGTCGCGTCCGGGGGCGGCGGGCTCGACCCGGCGCTGCTCGCGGACAGGCCCGCGGAGGAGCGGGCGAGAACTTCCTGGTCGGTCCGCTGGGCCATTCCGGTTAGGGAGACAAACACGCCGACGGGGCGGCTGCCCGCGGGGGTCGCCGCGGTGGTGCACGCGCCGACGCCGACGGACGAGCCGCTCGGCCTGCCCGCGCTGCTGCTCGCGTCGTTCCCGCTCAGCCCGGACCGACGGCACGTCGCGCCCGGGCCGCTGACAGACTTCCTCGTCGAGCGAGCCGCCGCGGCGTACGCGGCGCTGCTGCCGGAGCTCGCGCCCGCACCCAGCCTGCTCGGCCTGGTGCCAGGGCCGGTCGCCAGCGGTGAGCTCGCCGCCCGGCTGAGCCGCGCCATCGTGGCACTGCTGCCCGACGTGCCGTTCCTGCCGGCGGCCCAGCCGACTGACGACGCTGCGGAGACGGGCGGGCGGGTTCGGCCGAGGGACGCGGTGCTGCCCGGTTCCGCCGCACCTGGGCTGACCGGGCTGCTCGCACCGGTGCTGCCGCATCTCATCGACGGGCCGTCGCGGCATCCCGCGTACGCGGTGCTCGGGGTGCGGAGGATGCCGCTCGCGGAACTGGCCGACCTGCTCGCCGGGCTTGGCAAGGATCCAGCGTGGTGGCGTGAGCTCTACGCGGCCCTCGCCGACGTGCCAGCCGAGGAACGGGCCGAGCTCGGCGCGCTGCCGGTTCCGCTGGCCGACGGGCGGATGGCCCGCGGCCCGCGGGGTCTGCTGCTGCCGGGGCCAGGACTCGAGCAGGCCGGCGACCTCGCCGTGCTCGGGCTGCGGGTGGTCGATCCCGCGGCGGCGCATCCGCTGCTCGCTCGGCTCGGCGCGGTCGAGGCGACGCCCAGGTCCGCGCTCGAGGACCCGGCCACCCGCGCTGCCGTCGCCACCTCCTACGACCGCGCGGTCGAGGCGTACTACGACGACGACAGCCCGCACCGGGTCGCCGACGCGGTGCTCGGCCTGCTCCGCGCCGTCGGCGCCGAACCGGGCGATTACCCCTGGCTCGCGGAGCTGGCGCTGCCCGGCGACGACGGCGACTGGTATCCGGCGGGCGAACTGCTGCTTCCCGGGTGTCCGCTCGCGGACCTGATCGCGGACGACGCACCGTTCGGCACCGCCGGGGAAGACTTGGTGGACCGCTACGGCGCGGCGACCCTCGAGGCGGCCGGGGTCTTGTCCACGTTTGGGCTGATCACGGCGGAGGACGTGGAGATCGATGAGGACCACCTCGACCTCGATCTGGACGGGGTGGCCGACTGGGCCGCCGACACGCGGGATCGGCTGAGGCTCCGCGGCGATCTGGCGGACGGCGACCTGGCAGTCGACGGCCTGGCTGGTCTGCCGCCGGTCGCGCCCGAGTTCACCGCCGTCCGCGACCTCGACCTGGTGGGCCCGGACCGCTGGCCGCGTGCCCTCGAGCTGCTGACGCGCCCGCCGCTGCGCGCAGCGCTCACCGAGCCGCTGCGGCTGCGGCTGCCCGACGGCGGCCGCGCCGACGTCCCGTCCTACACCGCCTGGTGGCTGCGGCGGCACCTGCTGCTCGGCGGACGCCGGCCGGGCGAGCTGCGTACCGACGATTCCGATCCACTGCTCGCCGGGCTGTACGACGTGATCAGCGCGGCCGGAGCCCGACAGACGGCGGCCCAGCTGGCAGCGGCCGACCTCGCGGACACTGAACCCGGACAAGCGGGCCTCGCGGCGGCCAGCCCCAACCAAGCCGGTCTCTCAGTGGCCGACCAGGCGGAGACCTCCGGCGCCTTCGCCCGGATGCTTGCCGACCCGGCGGTCACTCGCGCGCTCGGCGTCCGGGTCTCGCTCACCGGGCTGCTCGCCGAGCCAGGCGGTGCCGACGAGCTGCTCACCAGGCTCGCCGACCATGATCGTCCGGTCACCCGCGCGCAGCTGCGGTCGCTATGGTCGGCGCTCGCCACCGCCGACGGGGTAACGGCGGACCAGCTCACCCCGCCGGACCGGGTCCGGGCGGTGCACGGTGACAAGCTCACGGTCGCCGACGCCGACGACGTGCTTATCCTCGACACCCCCGACCTGTGGCCGCTTGCCGCGGACCGGCCGCTCATCCTGGCACCCTACGAACACGCCGTGCGCCTCGCCGACCTGCTCGACCTGCCGCTCGCGTCGGAGGAGATCGCCGGGGCCGTCGAGTCGGATGGCGAGTTCCGCCCCGTTCCCGACGTGGTGCGCGAGGTGCTCCCCGAGGCGCCCGCCGGCTACCGCGAACACGACCGGCTCCTCGTCGACGGCGCGGACCTGCCGTGGCGCTGTACCGGCGGCGAAGTACACGCCGCCACCGCGGAGGGCCTCGCGCACGGCCTCGCCTGGGCGGCCGGGCGCTGGTCCGCGAGACACCTGGTCGCGGAGCTGCTGCTCAGCCCAGAGGAGACCGCCCGCATCCTGGCCGAGGCTGACCTGGACGCGGACTGACTCCAGGCGAGAACTCCGGCTCAGGACAAACGGGCTAACGGGTAATCCCGGGCTCGTCACCGATGCACCGAAAGGCATCTTGCTGTTATCACGAGAGTGGCGGCTGGTTCGGGCTCAGTGTGGATCGCTAGGAGGCCTGGAGGAGAGTGCGGGCGCATAGGGCGAAGGCACGAACCCGTTCGGCGTGATCCTGGTTTTCGGCTTAGCGGTCCACCAGGTGACGGTCGGCGTCGTCGCCGAGCAGGGCGCGGGACAGCTCGGCGAGCACGTGCTCGAGCTCGGCGTGCTGTTCCGGTGACCAGCCGGCCAGCTGGCCCTCCAGCCAGGTCTGCTCGGTGGCGAAGAGCCGGTCGGCGGTCTCGCGGCCGCTGGGAGTGAGGGCGAGCACGCCGTCGGTGCGGATGATCAGGCCGCGGTCGACGAGCAGCTGGGCGTTGGGACGGCCCTCATCGACGGTGACCCCGGCCTGCTTCGCCAGCTCGGGACCCGGGGTGGCGCCCTGGCGGGCGAGGCGGGTCAGGATCCAGCAGGCGCCGCCGGTCAGGTCGAGGCCGGCCGCGCGGGCCAGCCTGGCATAGCCGAAGCGGCGCAGCTCGACGGCGGACAGCCGGGACAGCACCCGCTCCGCCTCCTGCGCCGAGGTCCTGCTCGTCGGCGCGCAGCCGAGCGCCTCGCCGAGGTCGGCGGCGCTCGCCGCGCTGCGCAGCGTCGTGCCCTGTGGCGTCTCCGCGCCCGCCGCGGTGCGCAGCGGCACCTCGCGCAGGAACCAGGCCAGCACGAACGCGACGAGGGCGATCGGCACCGCGGTGCGGAACACCGGCTGCAGCGCGAGGCTGTAGGCGTGCTCGATCGCCTCGCGGAGGTCCGCGGGCAGCGCCTTGAGCTGGCTCGAATTGGCCTGCACGCTCGCCGCGCTGAACCCGCGCGGCAGCTTCTTGCCGGTCAGCGCGACGCGGAGCTGGCTAGCGAGCTGATTGGCGAAGATCGCCCCGAACACCGAGACGCCGAACGATCCGCCGATCGAGCGGAAGAACGTCACGCCCGAGGTGGCCGCGCCGAGGTCAGCGTAGCTGACCGAGTTCTGCACCGCGATGACAAGCACCTGGATGATCAAGCCGAGGCCGAAGCCGAGTATGAAGAAGTACAGGCTCATCAGGCCCGATGAGGTGGTCTCGTCCATCGTGGACAGCAGGAACAGCGCGACGCTCAAGATGGCCGTGCCGGCGATCGGGAACGCCTTGTAATGCCCGGTCCGCGCGATGAGCTGGCCGCTGCCTATCGAGGTGATCAGCAGGCCGAGCACCATCGGCAGCAGGGACACGCCGGAGATCGTCGGCGAGACGCCGCGCACCACCTGGAGGAACAGCGGCAGGTAGGACAGCGCGCCGAACATGGCGAACCCGGCGGCGAGGCTGATCGCGGCGGAGACGGCGAACACCGAGTTGCGGAACAGCCGCAGCGGCAGCACCGGTTCCGCGGCGTAACGGGCGGAAAAGTACCACGCGGTGAGCAGCGCCGCGCCCGCGGCGAACAGGCCGATGATGACCGGCGAGGACCAGGCGTAGGTGGTGCCGCCCCAGGAGGTGGCGAGCACCACGGCGGTGGCGAACCCGGCGAGCGTGGCCGCGCCGAGGTAGTCGATCTTGTGCTGCTGCCTGGTGCTGACGGCCGGGAGCACGATCGCGATCACCACGAGCGCGATCGCGCCGATCGGCAGGTTGATGTAGAACACCCAGCGCCAGCTCAGGTTGTCCACGAAGAAGCCGCCGAGCAGCGGGCCGATGACGGATGCCACGCCGAACACCGCGCCGAACGCGCCCTGGTACTTGCCGCGTTCCCGCGCCGGGACGATGTCGCCGATGATCGCCTGGGTCAGCACCATGATGCCGCCGCCGCCGACGCCCTGGATGGCGCGGAAGGCGATCAGCTCGCCCATGTTGCGCGACTGGCCGCACAGCGCGGAACCGACGAGGAAGATCACGATCGCGCCGAGGAACAGGTACTTGCGGCCGTACTGGTCGCCGAGCTTGCCCCAGACCTGTGTGCTCGCCGTGGAGGCGAGCAGGTACGCGGTGACCACCCAGGACAGGTGTGACAGGCCGCCCAGGTCGTTGACGATGGTGGGCAGCGCGGTGGACACGATCGTCTGGTCCAGCGCGGCGAGCAGCAGCGCCAGCATCAGCGCACCGTAGATGACGAGCAGCTTCTGGCCGTGTTCCTCCGTGCTCTGCTGCGTCGCCTCCGCGGTTTGCCGCGTCGCCGCCGTGCTCGTCGCCTGCTGGTCACCCGCCTGCTGTGCCGGAACGCGCGGCCCCGGAGGCGACGATTCGCCTGATGTCGTCACAGACGGCTGATACCCGGGTTACCACGACAGGAACGTTAGCCGGGCTTTACCGCGTGCCAGGTGCCGCCGAACTGGACCACGCCGTTCCCGCCGACGTCGCCAGGATCGAAGTCGCCGGCGAACGTGTAGAGGGGATGGTCGTCGTAGGTGGCCTGGACGACTCCGCCCTGGTGAGTGATCGTGCCGAGCCTGCCTGGCAGCCTGACGCCCGAGGCGGGCCTGGGCGCGCCGGTCACCGGCGGCCACTGGGCGATGCACAGGGTGTCGCAGGCGGACGACCGCGCGGTGTCGCCGCTGAACCAGTACAGGGTGTATCCGGTGCCACTGCTGACCACGGTGCCGGCCGAGGCGGTGCGCAGCGTCTTGAGCAGCGCTACGGCGTTGCCGCCGATGGTTCCGGACAGCACGCCGTTCGAACTGGCCGCGGCGGACGGGTGCGCCGTGCCCGCGCAGGCCGCCACGAGCGGCACGGTCAGGGTCAGCAACGCGATTCGGACGGCACGGCGTGCGCTTCCGCAACCCCGCATCACACCCCCTATTCCTTTGGCCAGCGCGAATGCCTGTTTTCCGTTGTCGCGATAGTACGTCCGTATTGGCGAAGAATGGCCGGAGATCGTCTACCCTGGCACACCATGACAGGGAAGCTGAGCAGCCGCGGTCGCGTCGCACGCCGGGTGCTGCTGGTGCTCGGCGGGGCCGGGCTGGGCGTGGGTGTCCTGGCGGGAACGGCGTTCGCGCACGTCACGATCTCGCCGGGATCCGCGCCGCAGGGATCGACGGCGGAACTCACCTTCCGGGTGCCGAACGAGGAGTCGACCGCGGACACGGTGGAACTTCAGGTCGAGCTTCCCACCGACCACCCCATCGCGCAGTTCCTCGTCGAGCCGGTCCCCGGCTGGACGATCAGCGTGCGGACGGTCAAGCTCGCCAAGCCGCTCGTCACCGACGACGGATCGTTCAGCACCGCGGTGTCCGAGGTGACCTGGACGGGCGGCAAGATCCTGCCCGGCCAGTATCAGGACTTCTCCGTGTCGGCCGACCCGCTGCCGGCCGGCGTCAGCCAGCTGGCGTTCAAGGCGATCCAGACCTACTCCAACGGCGATGTGGTGCGGTGGATCGACCTGCCGCAGCCGGGCCAGCCTGCTCCAGAGCATCCGGCACCGATCCTCACCCTCACCCCCGGAGGCACGACGGGTTCGGCGGCTTCGACGGGTTCGGCGGCTTCGACGGGTTCGGCGGCAGGCGACCCGCCAGCCGCGGCCGGGAGTGACACGACGGCGCTCTCGCTCGGTGCCGCCGGGCTCGCCGCCGGCCTGCTCGGCCTGGTGGCGGGCGGCGCGGCCTGGCTGCGCGGCCGGCGTCGATGAACCGCGTCCCCCTGAGACGTGGGCGCCGATGAGGCGGATCGCGGCGCTCGTCATCCTGGTGGCGGCCGCGCTCGCCGCCATGGCGCCCGCGGCGTTCGCGGTTTCCGCCGCCCCGGCGTCGCCCGGGTCGCCGGGGTCGCCCGGGTCGCCCGCGTTGTTCGCGCACGCGGCGCTCGCCTCCACCCAGCCCGCCGACGGCACGGTGGTCGCCACCGCGCCGCGGCAGGTCACCGCCTCCTTCGACGAGCCGGTCGGCATCACCGCCGACAGCCTCGTGGTGTACTCGCCGGACGGCCAGCGGGCCGACGACGGGCAGGCCACGCTGGTGTCCAGCTACGAGATCGCCGTCGGCCTGCTGCCCGGTCTTGGCGACGGCACCTACACCGCCGTCTGGCACGTGATCTCCGCCGACACCCACCCGGTGACGGGCGCGTTCACCTTCTCGGTCGGCGCGCCGAGCGCGACCCACGTCGGCGCGCTCTCGTCCTCATCAGGCGATGCACTGGTGAGCGACCTGTTCGGCGCGGTCCGCTGGGTTGAGTACCTGTGCTTCGCGCTGCTGGCAGGCGGCGTCGCGTTCCTGATCGTCTGCTGGCCCCAGGGCGGCGCCGTACGCGGTGTTGGCCGGCTGGTCACCCTGAGCGCTCTCGGGCTGCTGCTCAGCACGCTGCTCGGGCTGCTGCTGCAAGGGCCGTACAGCGCGGGCACCGGGCTGAGCCAGCTGTTGAGCGGAACGCTGGTGCGCACCACGCTGCACGGGCGCCTCGGTCCGGCCTCCGAGGCGCGCGAGCTGATGTCGCTGCTCGCCGTCGCCGCCGCGAGCTTCCTGCTCCCCAGGCTGCCGGACGCCGGGCCGGGGTTCCGCCGCGCCGCCGCCGTCGGGTGGGCGGTGCTGACCACAGCCATCGCCGCGAGCTGGGCGGTGTCCGACCACGCGTCCACCGGCGTGCAAGCTCCCTGGGGCATCCCCGCCGACATCGTCCACCTGGACGCCGTCGCTGTGTGGATCGGCGGGCTTGCGGTGCTCGCCGGGTTCGCGCTGCGCAGCCCGGGCACCCCGGCGGTGATGCGCGCCGTGCCGCGGTTCTCCGCGATCGCGCTCGGCTGCGTGACCGTCATCGTCGCAAGCGGCGTGTATCAGGCCTGGCGCGAAGTGGGCACCTGGGGCGCGCTGTTCGAAACCGGGTACGGCCGGCTGATCCAGGTCAAGATCGCTGGCCTGCTTGTCCTGATCGACCTCGGCTACCTCGCCAGGCGGCACATCAGGCGCGGCCGGTTCCCCGGCGAGGCGTGGGAACAGTCGATGCGCCGGCTGCGCCGGTCGGTCGCGGCGGAACTCGCGGTCGCCGCGGTGATCCTGGCCTGCACCGCCGTGCTGGTGAACACCGCCACCGGCCGGGACACTTACGCTCCCGCGGTCAGCGCGAGCCAGGCATTCGAAACCGGCGGGCCAGGCGGCACCGGCACCGTGCACGTCTTCGCCACCCCGGCCAAGCTCGGGCCGAACAGCATCCAGGTGTACCTCACCACCGCCGGCGGCCGCGCGTTCGTCCCGGCCCAGATCACGGCGGCGCTGTACTTCCCGGCACGCAACCTGGGGCCGCTGCCCGTCACGCTCATCCGCACCGCGCCAGGCCAGTACAGGACCGACAGCGCCGCGGTGACGTTCACCGGGCAGTGGACGCTGCAGATCGTGGTGCGCAGCGACGCGTTCGACGAGACGAGCGTGACCTTCCCGCTCGCGATCCATTAACAGGCGCAACCCGGCGCGATCGCCGTAAATCACCGCAGCCCCGGCGTTAGACTCGTCACCTTGCGGGGCCTGGCGGCAGATGCGGGATCCGGCGGCGAGGAGGAATCGATGAAACTGACGCGCAGGCAGGCACTGCGCGCGGGCGCGACGGTGGCGGTCGCCGGGGCGGCGATTGAGCTGCCGCTGTGGCTCGAGGGCCGCGGCGCGCAGGCCGCACAGCTGGACTCCACCACGATTCCGCAGTTTGTCACCCCGCTGTACGTGCTTCCCGCGATGCCGGCGTCCGCCGTCGGGGCGAAGTCCGACGGCTACGTGATCGCCGCCAAGCCGTTCAGGCAGCAGATCCTGCCCAAGCCGTTCCCGTCCACCCCGGTCTTCGGTTTCGGCGCGGCCGGCCATCCGGGGTCGTTCCACGCGCCCGCGCACACCGTCGAGGCGAGCGTCAACAGGCAGGTCCGGGTGGTCTGGGCCAACCAGCTCGTCAACGCCGCGGGCGGCTACGTCCCGCACATCCTGCCGGTCGACCCGACGCTGCACTGGGCGAACCCCGCGGGCGGCACCGCGGGCCGCGACTCGGTGCCCGAGTTCACCAAGACGCCTGGGCCGTACACCGGGCCCGTGCCGCTCGTCGTCCACCTGCACGGCGCGCACGTGTACCAGGACTCCGACGGCTATCCGGAGGCGTGGTACCTGCCGCACGCGAGCAACATCCCCAAGGGCTACGCCGTCTCCGGCAGCCGGTACGCGCAGTACGCGGCGGAGGCCAAGCACCGCTTCGGTGTCACCTGGGGCAAGGGAATGGCCCAGTACGAGTACGGCAACGACCAGCGGGCGACCGCCCTGTGGTTCCACGACCACAGCCTCGGGATGACCCGGCTCAACGTGCGGGCCGGACTGCTCGGCATGTACATCCTGCGCGGCGGCGGCACCGACCTGAAGGCCGGCGTGCTGCCGGGGCCCGCCCCCCGTCGCGGCGAGAAGCCGGGCACGCGGCACTACGAGATCCCCCTGGTGATCCAGGACCCGTCCTTTAGCACCGACGGCAGACAGTACCTCCCGTCCGTCAACACGTTCTCGCCTGGGCCGTACATCCCCACATCAGACATCCCGCCGATCTGGAACGAGCTGTACTACGGGAACACGATCACCGTGAACGGCAGCACCTGGCCGAACCTCAACGTGGAGCCGCGACGGTACCGGTTCCGGGTGCTTAACGGCTGCGCGGTGCGCCCGCTGACGCTGAAGGTGGTGTCCAACCCGAAGGCGTCGGTCCCCGCCAAGGCGGCACTGCCCATCTGGGTCATCGGCAGCGACGGCGGCTTCCTGCCCGCCCCGGTGGAAACGCCGGTCAAGAGCGGCGGCGAGCAGCACGGGCTGCCGGTGCTGCCGTCCGAGCGGTACGACATCATCGTCGACTTCACCGGCGTGAAGCCGGGCACGCATCTGTACCTGACCAACGAGGGCGCCGCCGCGACCGTCGGCACCACCGGGTCCATCATGCGATTCACGGTGGTGCCGCTGAAGTCGAAGGACACCTCGGTCCCGCCGCAGCACCTGAAGCTGCCCGGCTACACCCCGCCGGGCGCGGCGGCCAAGACCAGGCGGGTCTCCTTCAGCGAGCAGATCTCCGGCTTCCAGCTCACCCAGATCTCGAAATACATGTGCGGCACCGTCGATTCCGACGGGGTCAACACGCCGCTGAGCTGGGACGATCCGGTCACTGAAAAGCCCGCCTACGGATCGACGGAAATGTGGGAAGTGTGGAATTTCTCACCGGAGGGCGCGCCCGCCGTGTCGCACGTCTTCCACATGCACCTGGTGCAATTCCAGGTCGTCGACAGGCGGCCGATCGGCGCGACCTCCGGCAGCGCGCCCGGCGCGTGGGAGCGGGGCCCGAAGGACTCCTGCAACGCGCCAACCGGCTACATCACCCGGGTGAGGGCGCACTTCGACAGGCGCGGCAGCTACGTGTGGCATTGCCACTTCCTCGACCACGAGGACAACGCGATGATGCGGCCGATGCAGGTGGTATGAAACCGGCCGTCCCCATGGCAGAAATGCAACATTTCTTAGCGTCTTCTTATTGTTCGTCTGAGTAGATTCTTATTGTTTGCGCATGTCGGCACTTGTCGCCGACACTATGGTGTGAGATCACGCGGGGCGGGACGAACCAGGACAATGGGGGCGGGCATAATCGCCTGTTGCGTCGCCCTCGCACTGGGGATCGCCATCTCAATCGGCCATCCATCGGCGGCCAGGCCAACCACCGCCTGGCGACTAGTTCAGCGCGTGCCCGCGCACCAGCATGGCCAGCAGCACAGCCGCACCGAGATGGTCGCCATCACGTCGTCGCTGCGCGCGTGCGAGGCGCGCCTGGAGGCCCAGCCGCGCCGCGTGCCCACGATCGCGATCGTCGGCGCGTCCTTCACGGCGGGCATGGGCCCAGACAACCCCGAGCTTTCCTGGGCGGTGGTGCTCGCCAGGCTGCTGCGCTGGAACGCGGTCATCTACGGCGTTCCCGGCGCCGGCTACGTCGCCCCGGGCACCGACCAGCGCGGTCCTGTCGAGCGCATGCTGGCCCAGGAGCGGCTGCACGGGCTTGCCCCCACCGTGGTGATCGTGCAGGCGGGACACGACGACGTCGGCCAGCCCGCCGACCGCGAGGCGCCACGAGTGGAGTCGGCGGTGGACCTGATCCAGGCGGGCGCACCACGGGCGCAGATCGCCCTGATCACCGTCTTCGCCGGAGCCAGCACCCCCGCGCTGCGCGCGATCGACCAAGCCATCGTGACTGCGGGCAAGGCGGCGGACAAGCAGGTCATCATCATGGACCCGCTGACCGGCCGGTGGAAGTTCCCCCGTGCCCGACGCGACGGGCTGCACCCGTCCGCGGCCGGCGACGTATGGATCGCGCACAAGGTGGCGGACATCCTGTCCGCGCACGGCGTGCAGCCCGCCTCGGTCGCCGCGACCGTTCCGGTGATCTGCGACGTGGCCGTGGGCATGTCGAAGCCGTCGAGCGACACCGACAGGGACGCGTAACCCGCATCAGGACCGCGGCTAGCCCTGCGCGTGCGCGTCGAGCGCGGCGGCGATGAACGCCTGCGCGGCGCCCAGGTAGCCGGCCGGGTCGAGCGCCTCGTCCAATTGCGCCTGGCCGATCCCTGCCTCGGACAGCTTCTGCACGAACTGCGGCGTGGCGAGCAGCACGTCGCGCAGCGGCACGCCGGACGCCGCGGACCGCGCTGCCGCGCCCGCCACCAGGTCATGCGCCGCGGGGCCGCCGAGCGACTCGCCCAGCAGCGCGGTGACCCGCTCGGCGAGCGGCAGTCCGCCCGCCCGTGCCAGATTGGCGGCCATCCGCTGTTCGTCGACCGTGAGGTGGGTGACGAGGTCACGGGCCCAGGCCGCGGCGGACACGGTGAGCTGCAGCAGGTGGCCAAGCGGCTGCCATTCGGCGTGCCAAGCGCCGGCCGCCCGCTGGTGCTCCTGCTCGGCGGCCGCGACGAGGGTGGCGAGCAGGCCAGGCGCCTGCTTCGCGCAGCCGAGGATGGCGATGGCGGCGACCGGGTTGCTCTTGTTCGGCATCGCCGACGAACCGCCGCGGCGCACAGCCCCATTCGGCGCGGCCAGCTCGCCGCCCTCCGCCACCTCGCCGACCTCAGTCTGCGCGAGCAGGATCACGTCGCGCGCGATCTTGGACAGCGCCGCGCACGCGCGCGCCGCGGTCGCGCCGACGTCGATGATCCGTAGCCGTTCCGTGTGCCAGGGCAGCGGCGGGTCGCCGAGCCCGAGTTCCTCGGCGAACAGCGCCTTCACCCGCACGCCGTCCTCCCGGAGCGAGGCGAGCGTGCCGGCCGCGCCGCCGAACTGCACGGCGAGACGCGTGTCGCGGACGAAGGAGAGCCACTCGATCGCGCTGTCGAGTCCGGCGAGCCAGCCCGCCGCCACCACGCCGAACGTGACGGGCACCGCCTGCTGCAGCAGCGTCCTGCCGATCATCAGCGTGCCGTGGTGTACCTCGGCGAGCCGGGCGGCGGCGGCCGCCGCCGTCCGCAGGTCGGCGAGTGCCGCGTCCATCGCGTCGTGAGCGAGCAGCATCGCCGCGGTGTCGATGATGTCCTGACTTGTCGCCCCCCGGTGCACGGCCGAGCGCGCCACCGGGTCCGCCACTTTCCTGGTCAGCACCCGGGCCAGGCCGGGCACCGGGTTGCCGGTCTGCCCGGAGGACTGGGCGATCTCCGCGCGGTCCGCCGTACTCAGCTCGCCGGCCTGCGCGGCCGCGGTGACCGCGGCGCCTGCGCCGGCCGGCACCAGCCCGGCGCGCTCGAGCGCACGGGCGAGCCCCGCCTCGGCGGCGAGCATGGCCCGCAGCCACGCGCCGTCGTCGGCGACCACCCGGCCACGCGCGAATACCCCGTCGAACAGCCCTGTCCGGTCAGTGGAACTATTCTCGCTTGTCACACTGGTTCCTTTACTGGTCCGCCGTTCTGAGCAGGCATGCCCGGATGTTATCGTCCGAACATGACCGCACTTCCCGTCGGCGGCCCTGAGCTGCCTCAACGCCGTAACCTTGTCACCGAGATCCCCGGCCCCGCCTCGCGGGCGCTGATGGATCGCCGCAACAGCACCGTCGCTCGCGGCGTATCGACCACCCTGCCGGTTTTCATCACCGCGGCAGGCGGTGGCGTGCTCCTGGATGCGGACGGCAACTCCCTCATCGACTTCGGCTCCGGCATCGCGGTCACCTCGGTGGGCAACGCGGCGGCCGCCGTCGTAGACCGAGTGCAGGCCCAGGTGGCCCAGTTCACGCACACCTGCTTCATGGTCACCCCGTATGCGGGGTACGTGGAGGTCTGCGAGGCGCTCGCCAAGCACACACCTGGCACGCACGCCAAGCGTTCCGCGCTGTTCAACTCCGGCGCCGAGGCCGTCGAGAACGCCATTAAGATCGCCAGGCACTACACCGGCAGGCAGGCCGTCGTCGCGTTCGACCACGCCTACCACGGCCGCACCAACCTGACGATGGCGCTCACCGCCAAGAACATGCCGTACAAGCAGGGCTTCGGCCCGTTCGCCAGCGAGATCTACCGGGTGCCGATGGCCTACCCGCTGCGCTGGCCCGACGGCCCTGAGGCGTGCAGGGCAGAGGCGCTCAGCGTGGTCAAGTCGCTGATCCACGCTCAGGTCGGCGAGCAGAATGTCGCCGCCGTCATCATCGAGCCGATCCAGGGCGAGGGCGGCTTCATCGTCCCGCCGGACGGGTTCCTGACTGGCCTCGCCGACTTCTGCAAGGAAAACGGCATCGTCTTCATCGCCGACGAGATCCAGTCCGGCTTCTGCCGCACCGGCGACTGGTTCGCCAGCGAGCACGAGGGCGTCGTGCCCGACCTGGTCACCACCGCCAAGGGCATCGCGGGCGGCCTGCCGCTCGCCGCGGTGACCGGCCGCGCCGAGATCATGGACGCGGTGCACCCAGGCGGCCTCGGCGGCACCTACGGCGGCAACCCCGTCGCCTGCGCCGCCGCCCTGGGCTCGATCGAGACCATGGAGTCGCAGGACCTGGCGGGCAAGGCACGCCGGATCGGCGAGATCATGGTCCCCCGGCTGCGCAAGCTGGCCGAGACCCACCCGGCGATCGCCGACGTCCGCGGCCGCGGCGCGATGATCGCCATCGAGCTGACCAAGCCCGGCACCCTGGAGCCCGACCCGGCGTCCACCGCCGCGGTCGCCGCCTACTGCCACGCCCACGGCCTGCTGGTGCTGACCTGCGGCACGTTCGGCAACGTGCTCCGGTTCCTGCCGCCGCTCGTCATCGGCGAGGACCTGCTCGAGGAGGGCCTCGGCATCCTGGAGGACGCCTTCGCGTCGCTGTAGGTCCCGTCCCACCTCAAGTCAAGATCGAGATCACGAGGAACGGGTGGTGGTTACACGTACTGCCACCCGTTGCGGGAAACTCCGTCATTGCGCGGGGACGGCATTCACGGCAAGGTGTCGTGATGACCTTTGTGCCGTACGACCGCCCTGTCAAGGCCGCGTTTATCGGGCTTGGACGGATCTACGACCTGAACGTTCGCGCTTACGCAGGCAATCCCGATGTCGAAGTCGTCGCGCTTGTCGACCCGAGCGAGGAACGCCGGGCGCAGCGCCAGGCGGACTGGCCGACGGCCCGCACGTTCGCGTCTGCCGCCGCGCTGGCGTCAAGCGGCATTCAGGTCGACGCGGTAGAGGTGCTGCTGCCCGCTCCGCTACACGGCGACGGCGCGCGTCCGCGGCGTCTGGGATATCACCCTCGCGATGGACATGTACCTGCGATCCGATTACTACACCAATGACGAACGCTGGGAGATCACCGGCAGCAGGGGCTACGCGCGGGTCAACCGATGCACCGGCCGCGGCATCCAGCAACCGAGCCTCGAGGTCTACGCCGACGGCGTGATGCGCGGATATCACGCGCTCGATGACGACTGGGCGAGCAGCTTCCGCGACTCGGGCCGGCACTGGCTGCGCTGGCTCCGAACCGGCGACGGCCCCCTCTCGTGGAGCGGCGAAGAAGCGATCGAGGTGCTCAGGTTCGCGCTCGCGGCCTATGCGAGCAGTGCGTCGGGAGGGGCCGGCGTGAACCCCGCGCAACTCCGATAGCCAGCCGAGGCTCTCTCATCGCTACTTGCTGGCCGGGCTCAGCGGCAGCAGGGCGAGGGCGGCGCGGGCGGCATCCTTCTCCGTGCGACGCCAGGGGCGGCCGGCCGCCTGACCCAGGTCGGCGAGGACTTGTTCCGCGGCCGGCAGTGCGGACTGCTCGACGGCGTCGGCCGGCCACCCGCATTCGCTGGCCGCGGCGAGGAACGCACGGCGGTACAGGACTCCCTCGGCCGCATGCATCCAGGCGTGCGAGCGCAGCACCCCCGCCACGTCATCGGGTACCGACACTGGCTTGGTCACCACCGCCACCGCGTCTGGTGCGGCAGCCGGGACCTTGCCGAGCAGCGCGCGCAGCCCGGCCGCGGCGGCATCCTCGGCGCAGCGCTCCACCCGGCCGACCAGTGACTCGGCCGCGGCGGCGGCTAGGCCGGCCGCCGCGTGGTACGGCTGCGCGGGCAGCCCGGGCGCTACCAGGTCGATCTCGTCCCGCGCCAGGAACAGCGGCACCGCGGCTGTGCCGCCAAGAGCGAACGCGACCGCCGATCCGGTCCTGGCCACCACCCCGATGACGACAGCTGACATACCCCAATTCTTACTGCTGGGAGTCGAGCTGCCTTTCCAGGTCGCCGAGGACCCGGTAGCAGCCGAGGACGCTGCCGATGCTCGAGTTGGGCTCGCGCCCCTCGCGGATCGCCGCGACGAACTCGCGGTCCTGGATCTCGATGCCGTTGGTTGAAACGTCGACCTTAGAGACGTCGATGAACTCCTCGCGGCCGTTGACCAGGTCGTCGTAGCGAGCGATGTAGGTGCCGTTGTCGCAGATGTAGCGGAAGAAGGTGCCGAGCGGGCCGTCGTTGTTGAAGCTCAGCGACAGCGTGCAGACCTTGCCGGACGGCGTGCGCATGATGATGCCCATGTCCATCGCGATGCCGAGCTCGGGGTGGATCGGGCCCTGCACGGCATAGGCGAGCTGTGCCTGCTCGCCCGTCTGGTACTGGAACAGGTCGACGGTGTGCGCGGCATGGTGCCAGAGCAGGTGGTCGGTCCAGCTGCGCGGGTTGCCCGCCGCGTTCATGTTGGAGCGGCGGAAGAAGTAGGTCTGCACGTCCATCTGCTGGACAGCCAGCTCGCCGGCCGCGATGCGGTGGTGGACCCACTGGTGGCTCGGGTTGAAGCGGCGGGTGTGCCCGACCATGCAGACCTTGCCTGTCTCCAGCTGGACCCGCTGCACCTCCTGCGCGTCCGCCCAGCTGTCGGCGACCGGGATCTCCACTTGCACGTGCTTGCCCGCCCGCATCGCGGCGATGGCCTGGCTGGCGTGCATCTGGGTCGGCGTGCAAAGGATCACGGCGTCCACGTCGTCGCGGGCGAGCACCTCGTCGAGGTCGGTGCCCGCGTGCGCGATGCCGTACTTGTTCGCGACCTCTTCTGCCTGTTCGAGGCGGCGGCTGACGACCGAGGTGACGGTGACGCCGTCGATGTTGGCCAGGCCGTCGAGGTGCTTGATGCCGAAGGCGCCGGTTCCGGCGAGCGCGATCTTCATTTTTGCCGGTGTCTCCTAGGCAGTGTTGGCTAAGCGGGGGTTTCGACGGACTGCAGCACCAGGTGCCCGACAGCGGTGTTGGAGCCGGGGACGTGGTAGAAGCGGTACAGCTCCTGGGCCTCAGGGCCGAGGGCGCCGCGCATGATCAGCCACATGACGAGCTCGATGCCTTCCGCGCCCGCCTCGCGGACGAACTCCAGGTGCTTCAGCTGGGACAGCCCGTTCGGGTCCTTGACGAGCTGGTCCATGAAGGCATGGTCCCACGTCTGGTTGATGAACCCGGCACGCGGTCCCTGCAGCTGGTGGCTCATGCCGCCGGTTCCCCAGATGTGCACGTTGAGGTCCTGGTCGAAGCGCTCAACCGTGCGGCGGATCGCCTGGCCGAGCATGAAGCAGCGGTGCGCCGTCGGCGGCGGGTACTGCACCACGTTCACGGCGAGCGGTATGACCGTGACCGGCCACGCGTCCGGCTGGCCGTAGACAAGCGAGAGCGGCACCGTGAGGCCGTGGTCGACCTCCATCTTGTACATCAGGGTGAGGTCGAACTCGTCCAGGATGAGGCCCTCTGCCATGTGGGCCGCGAGATCGGCACGGCCGGCCACGACGGGCACCGGGCGCGGGCCGTACCCCTCGTCGGCGGGCGGGAACTCATCGGCGCAGCCGAGCGCGAAGGTCGGCACAAGTTCCGGCGTGAACGCGGACGCGTGGTCGTTGTAGACGAGGATGATGACGTCGGGGACGTTCTGTTTCGCCCAGGCCTTGGTCCACTCGTAGCCGTCGAACAGCGGCTTCCAGTACGGTTCCTGTGTCCTGCCGTGGTCGATCGTGGCACCGACGGCCGGGATGTGACTCGTGGTCAGCCCGTGCGTGATGCGAGCCATGGTCAGTTACCGTCCTTAATGGAGCGCCAGCCCTCCGGCGAGCGGCCGCCCGAGATCATCATCTGCTGGTACTCGTCGGTGGGCATTCCGGTCATCGTGCTGACCGCCTGCAGGTAGCTCAGCCCGTCGGTGGCGAAGATCTTCGCGAGGAAGTAGATCTGACCGCCGAGGTCGATCATCGTGTTGTAGTCGCGGTCGAGCACGGCCCGCTTCTGCTCTTCCGACATCTTCGTCTCGTCGAGGTAGGCGCGCTCGTCGGCCTTGAACCGCTCGCGGTTGGCTTCCTTCATCAGGCTCATGCAGAACTGGTTCAGCTCGTAGCCCTTTTTCGCGCGCTCGGCGGTGAACACCCGGGTCCCGGGGATATCGTCGAACTCCGCCGTATATGACGTCATGAGGCCTCCCAGTACAGGCGCATGGGGTTGTCGACGAGCAGCTTGCGCTGCAGGTCTTCTGTCGGGGCGAGCCGCGGGATGAGGTCCACCTGGTCGCCCTCGTCGGGCATGAAGCTCTTCATGTTCGGGTGCGGCCAGTCCGTGCCCCAGATCACCCGGTCGGGGAATGCCTGCGCCAGGTGGCGGGCGAACGGCACGACATCGTCGTACCCGGGCGGGCCCGCGACGGTGAGCCGCTCGGCGCCGCTCAGCTTGGCCCAGACGTTCTCGTGCTCGTGCATGAACCGCTGGAACGGCGTGAATCCCGGGCCGTCGATCGGCTTAGTGACGTCGGGGCGCCCCATGTGGTCGACGACGATGGTCGTCGGCAGGCTGGTGAACAGGTCCCAGCGCTCTTCCAGGTCGGGCGCCTCGAAGTAGATGACGATGTGCCAGCCGAATTCGGCGATGAGGTCGACGAGGCCTCGGTAGTAGTCGTCGGGCTTGGGGTCGGCGAGCCGCCTGACGAAGTTGAAGCGGACCCCGCGGACGCCGGCCTCGTGCATGTCGGCGAGCTCGTCGCGGGTGACACCCGGGCGAATGGTGGCTACGCCGCGGGCCTTCTCCCCCGCTGCCCGCAGCGCGTCGACAAGGGCGCGGTTGTCCGCGCCGTGGCAGGTCGCCTGGACGATGACGCTGCGGTCGAAGCCGAGGAAGTCGTGCAGCGCGAACAGCTTTTCCTTGGGCGCGTCGGTCGGCGTGTACTTCCGTTCGGGTGCGTAGGGGAAGACGTCGCCGGGACCGAAGACATGGCAGTGCGCGTCGACCGATCCCGGTGGCAGCTTGTACCGCGGCTTGTGCGGGTTGGCCACGTAGGTGAGCCAGTCAGCATCCGGTTGGAAGGTGGAAGTCATCGACTGTTGCGTTCCTCTTGTCCTCGTGCGCGCAGGCCCTCTTTTGTACCGCATTTGTTGACAATCTGGAAAGATGGCGGGCCACAACCCTGTCGCACTCCAACTGGGGCAGCCACAAAGGCCGGTGACCTACAGCGTGCCACGGAGGCTCATGAGGGCTGATCGCGGCCCGGACCACCATGCCAAGGCGGCCCTGCTTGAGGGTGCCGGCTTGGGTGTGAGGTGAAACACGCAACCGTTCGGAATAAAGGGTTTTCTCTTTTCCAGCGGATCGCTGAGTCTTGCCGACTGGAGACGCGGATGGGGCGGAGCCGCGAGCGCGGGGACCACAGAGTGACGTTCGCGGTGCTCGCGGCGGGGGTGGCGGCGTACGCGCTGCTCCAGTCGCTTGTCGTGCCGGTGCTGACCACGATTCAGGAGCAGCTGCACACCTCGCAGGACACCGCGGCCGAGTAGCCTGCCGGACCGGCGGAATCCGGTAGCGTCAGGCCGGGTATCGCTTCGGGCCCTGCACGTAGCTCCGGCCTGTGGGGGTCTCCCACTGATGCCAGCCGGGGCGCGTCTGGGTGACGGTCCAGCCGGAAGACTGCTTGACCTGATGACAGGTTCTGCTGCGGGCACCTGCGTTGCAGCCACAGGTGCGGCCGCCCTTGTCGTATGGGACCGCGTGCTCAAAGTCAGATTCTCTCGCGTGCCGTGAGCACACCGGGAAGGTGCAGGTGCCGTCGCGGATCTGGACCAGGTGACGAAGCCTGTCGTTCGGCTGGTACGCGTGCGACTCGTGCCGGTGATCGCAGTCGAGCGTGGGCACTGGTTCGAGTTCCACGGTGAGGCTCCTGCCGTCGGGCAGGGTCAGCGTCCATTTGCCGTGGCCGCCCGGTGGTCCGGTGTTACCGGCCCGGGCAAAGGCCCACGGCGAACTGTCCGGCGGCCCGGCCCCGCCTCGCGGCCCGGCCAACTCGGCGAGGCGGTCCGCGGTGATGGTGAGGTTGACCCGGGCGGTCAGGGACGCGAAGGCAGCTGGGACGGTGCCGGCTTTCTGTCGCGCGCAGCCGTGGCCGATGGCGATGCCTCCGGGACCGGTAACCGTCACGCAGAGCCGACTGTGCGGGCTGGCGACGGCCGCGTCGGCCAGGTCACGGCACAGAGTTGGATCGAGCGGGCCGAGACCGTGGCCGTCGCCAGGCCGCTCGGCCAGGCCAAGCAGCGTGGCCAGCGGAATCACGAGGTCGGCCAGCCGCAGCGGAGGCGAGGAGGCACCGCCGGATGGCCGGCCGCCGGACGGATGGCCGCCGCGAGGACCGCCGCTATCCGGGCCACTGTCGTTGCCCGGGCCGCTGTTTTCGCTTGGGCCGTCATCGCCGTCCGCGTCGTCGCCGTCCTTCGGACCGTCATGCTCGCTCAGGCCTTCGTCGCCTTGGCCGCTGTCCTCACCGGCGTAGGCGATGCTGACGAGGTGCCGGCTGGCGATGCGCGTCTCGGCGGAGATCTCGTTGATCAGGTCGAGGTAGGCCGTGACACGGAACTGGTCCATGCGCGTGTCGTCATCGAAGACGCCGGAATCCTTGTACTGCTGGGCTCGGGCGCTGACGTTGGCGTGGGCGGCCAGCGTCTGGTCGGTAGGCATGTCGCGGCCGGACAGGGCCGCCGCACCTGAGTCCTCACGGAACAACTGCACCCGGCATCGGTGCTGCTCGGCGTCCTCGCGGCGGCGGGTGGCCGACTCCGGGTCGACCGTGATCGCCGCCTGTACGGCGAGCTTCTCGACCTGGCCGTAGGTCTTTCCTGGCAAGTCGGGGGCGATGATCGCCTCGGCCCGTGCCGCGTCCTGGTCGGTGAGCTGGCCGAGGGCTTTGTCGACCGCCCGTGCCTTCGCGAGGGTGAGCTCTCCGGCGGCGAGCAGGTCGCCGGTGCCTGGGAGCACGGCCTGCAGGTTCCAGGCCAGCCACATCTGCTGTTCCGCCGATACCGCGGGCATCGACAGGGCAAGCGCCACCTCATGGGTGAGCGACCTGGTCCAGCCGTCCGGCAGATTGCCGTGATAGCCGCCGCCGGGCAGTGGCTGGTCGTCGTCGCGGATCAGCGCTCGCAGCAGGCCGAGCTTGCCCGCCGCGGCCCACGACTCCAGGGCCTGCCACTGGCGCAGCATGCCGAGCAGCTCGTCGCGGGTCGCGCCTGGGCATCGCCACTGAACACCTGACGACGCCTCCAGCGCGACGGCGAGCGCCGCCGACGGCCTGCTGGCGTCCCACTTGCCGTCCTTGGCGAATCCCGGAGTGCGCGGATCGTGTGCGGGGCCGGCCGGCGAGGGGGTGCCAGGTCCGGGCAGGCCAGATCCGGGGACGGGTTGGTCACTCGTCCCTCCCGAACCTGGCTGCCAGCCCATCGACGCTCCTTCCAGTGAATGCGCTACAAGATCTATTACTCGAATACTAACACGAATTTATGATCATTTTCAGTTAAGCCACGCCGATTCATGGGCGTGTCTCTGGCCTGCTCAGTAGCGGATGGCGATCTCGGTGCCGTCGTCGGCGCGCTGTGCCTGGTTGGCGAGCACGACGGCCTGGCCTGCGGCGATGCGCCGGGCCGACCAGGCGACGGCGGCCGCGTCGAGCAGGTCGTCCGCTGCGGCGCCAGCCACCCGCAGGGGGACGGCGATCCCTGCTCGCGCGAGCAGATCCCGGCGGGCGGCGAGTCCGGCCGCGGTGTGCTTGCTGTCGGGAAGCGGAGCACCGGCCAGGGCCGCGAAGGCCAGCTCGGGATGCACCTCGTACAGCCGGACACCATCTGGCGTCGCGGCCGCGCGGCGGCGGTACGCGTCGGCCTCGGCCATCTTCCCGCGCAGGCCCCAGGCCTGCACGGAGAAGCTCTTGCCGGTCAGCTCGCGGCACACGCCGCCCGCCTCGGCGTAGCTCTCGCATTCCCAGACCGGGCGCGGCGGGATCGCGAAGACGGTCACGCCGCGTCGGCCGAGCGCCCGCCGCGCCAGCACGTCGGCGTCCCGCCAGCCGGCCGCGAGCAGGCCGAGAGGCATGTCGATCCCGGTCACGCCGGTCAGCGGCAGGCCGTCGAGCGTGGCCGCCACGGCGATGCGGACGTCCTCGCCGGGGCCGAGCGTGACCGCCACCCAGCCCCGCGCGCAGGCGTCCACACCCGTGACGGCCAGCTCGGCCACCGGCTAGTCCCCCTTGACGTTCACGATCTGGCGGAGGGTATGCCGGATCTCTACCAGGTCGGCGGCGTCTGCCATGACGACGTCGATGCTCTTGTAAGCACCGGGGATCTCGTCGAGGAAGGCGTCGGTGTGCCGCCACTCGATGCCGGCCATCGCCGCGTCCAGCTGGGCGCGGGTGAAGGTCCGGCGGGCTTTGGAGCGGCTGTACTCGCGGCCGGCGCCGTGCGGGGAGGAGTTCAGCGACAGCTTGTTGCCCTTGCCTGTCACCACGTACGAGCGGGTGCCCATCGAGCCGGGGATCAGGCCCGGCTTGCCCTCGCTCGCGTCGATCGCACCCTTGCGGGACAGCCAGACGTGGCCGGTCTTGCCCTGCGGGTACTTCCACCGGGCGAGCAGGTCACCGCTCATCTGCTCGGTGTAGTTGTGGTGACAATTCCCGACCAGAATGTTGTCGGCAAGGGCAAAGGAGTGAGTGCCCTCGACCACTGCACAGTAGACCTCGGTCGACTCGCCAGTCGGCCGCACTGCGATGACGTTCCAGCCACGGCGCTCGCCGAAGGCGTTACCAGGCCGGTCATCACGGGAAGCCTCGAAGCGGCGCCGGTGCGCGGGGATCAGGAAAAACTCTGGGTCAAGATCGCTTCGCATGAGGCCGAGAAGATGCACGGCCGACGGTGGCTTCCCCCACCCTGATCGCGCGCGCGTCCTGATGCCGAATGTCCCGATGCCAATCTCCTGGCAGAGGACGCGCACGTACTCCAGGTTGGCCCGAGAAGCCGATGAGAGGGTCGGACGTCCCGTCTTTCCCACGTCACCGTCGGCGGCGAAGTAGCCCGCGAGCCACCCGTAAAGCTCTGACGGGGTGGAGTCAAGCGGCGGGGTGCCGGTCTTCCATTCTGGGGGCAGTCCCGTGATGCGGGTGAATGCGCCGGCATAGCCGTGCTGGCTGTAGTTGTACAGCCGCGGGGGCCGGCCCAAGCCCTCGAAGTACGGGAGGAGTACTGCATCCTTCGCTCCGTGGAAGTTCGCGGCCGACCTGTTGGGGCTGCACCGATAGCCGTCGCCGTAAACGAACCCGCGAGCGATGGACGTCCGGTCCAGCGTCATCGGAGGGCGGGGCGGGAACGAGAACTGCAGGCGGTCGCCCTCCTGGAGCTGGGCGGTGGTTGCCTCATACTCCAGCCCACGACGAGATCGCAGAAGCCATCTGTGACCGGCGGTCGCGCGGATACGCTTGATCACGCCCGAACGGCTCACGGTTACCTCGCTGACCTCCTGGTGGCCGAAGGACCGCACAGGTGCCTTCGTCCAGGCACCGTTTGCGGAGAGCAGCTCGTGTACGCTGCCAGCCAGAGATTCGATGGTTCGCGGCCCCTTCCGCGTTATAACCGCCGTCTCACCCGCGAAGCACTGGATCGTCTCGACCGCTTCGATGTCCCGGCCCATGAACGCGGCCAGGCAGGCCGTGACGCGGGCCATCATCTCGGCGCGGTTGAGCAGCGCGAAGTGCTGTGCCCAGCGCAGGTCGCGCAGGTAGTCACGGAACTCTGGCGTGCCCTCGACCAGGTAGGCGAGATCCGGGTTGGGAAGCGGGATCCAGGCGCGGTCGCACCACTGCTGTGCCACCTTGATGTGCCTGCTGGCCAGCTTGTTGCCGACGCCACGCGAGCCCGAGTGCAGGAACAGCCAGACCCGGCCCGCCTCGTCCAGGCTCACCTCGATGAAGTGGTTGCCTGAGCCGAGCGTGCCGAGCTGCAGCCGCCAGTTCGGCGCCACGGTCTGTGCGCTGTCACCGCCGTCCATGGCGGTGAGCTCGTCGATCCGAGCCTGCGTGCCGTCGTCCCAGACCGCGTTGTTGTACTTGCCCGCCGACAGCGGCACCGCCTTCTCGATCGACTCGCGCAGCCGGGCCAGGTCCTTGCCTCCCAGGTCATCGTGCACCAGGCCGGTGCGCACGGCGATCATGCCGCAGCCGATGTCGACCCCGACGGCGGCGGGCATGATCGCGCCCAGGGTCGGGATCACCGATCCGACCGTCGCGCCCTTTCCGAGATGGGCATCGGGCATGAGCGCTAGATGGGGCCAGATGAAAGGCATTGTCGCTGTCCGCCTGGCCTGCGCGCTGGTCTCGTCCTCCAGGATCGACGCCCAGTTCATCAGCTTCTTCGCCAGCTGCTCCACGACCGCTCATGCCTTTCCGTGCTCGCCGCCCGCATTGCCGGGCGCTCGAGCGCAACGGTAACCGCCGTCGTGCCGCGAAGGCATCTGCATTTCGCGCGGGGAGGGCCGCGCCGACGCGCGGAGGTGACGGGCAAGACGCCGGCGGCGCGGCGCAGCCGGCGATCCGGGGGCGAAACGGCGGCCAGCGCTGACACGGGACGACTAAACGGGAAATTCACATTATCTCCGCCCATCGCGGGCCTGCGAAGCGCAGGAAGCCTGAGAAATTGCCGGAATATTCAAACGAACTCATCCCGTCTGCTTACGGGCGAGCGCGCTTATTTCCTGAAGCCTTAACCGGATAATTATCGCAGCCGCAGCAGGCCGCACTCTGTGCGTCATCCCGGCATTTATCGCCACTGAATTTGCGGCCATTTAGCAGCCAATCGGCACGCGGCTCCCCATCCCGCTCACCGAGACCGGCGCGGTCACGGAAGGTGACCGGTTTCGCTGCGGCGATGGTCACGGAAGGTGACCGGCCGCGCCGAGACGACGGTCACGGAGGGTGGCCACAACCGGCCGCCCGCGCGGATGCGTTGACATCCGGGCGGGGTGGCGCGAGCGTGATAAACCGGGCGGAGCTGTCCGCTTGATGGAACGGTTACTCCTGAGCCTGGATAACAATTGTGACTGTGACCAGCAGTGTGGAGCGGGATACCACAAGCGTGATACCCGAGCTCGCGGTGTCCTCGCTTACGGTGCGGTTCGGCGCGCTCGTCGCGCTTGACGGGGTGCACCTGGCGCTGCGCGCCGGCGAGGTGGTCGCGCTGGCTGGCGAGAACGGGGCGGGCAAGACCACGCTGATCAGGGCGATCGCCGGAGACGTGCCGACGGTCTCCGGGTCGATCAGGGTGGGCGGTCAGTCGGTCGCGCCCGTACCCTCGGCCGCGGCGCGGCTCGGCGTGCGCGTGGTCTGGCAGGACCTGGCGCTCAGCGACAACCTCGACGTCGCCGCCAACGTGATGCTCGGCAACGAGCGGCGCAGGCACCTGTTCTCTGAGGTAGCGCTGCACAAGGACGCCTCGCGGCTGCTTGAGCGGCTCGGCATTCCGCTGCGGGACACCACGCAGCCGGTCAGGACGCTGTCCGGCGGTCAGCGGCAGATGGTCGCGGTCGCCAGGGCGATGGCGCGCGAACCGCGGCTGCTGCTGCTCGACGAGCCGACGGCCGCGCTCGGCGTGCAGGAGGCGGCCCTGGTCGAGCGGCTGATCACCCGACTGCGCGCCCGGGGCACGACGATCCTGCTGTCCTGCCACGACACGGAGATGATGTTCCGGCTCGCCGACCGGATCGTCGTGCTGCGCCACGGGCGGGTGGTCACCGAGGTGGCGCCGAGCGAGGTGCACCCGGACGACGTGGTGGCGCTGATATCCGGACAGGCCGTGGACTCATCCGCGCGCCGCCAGCTCACCAGGCTGCACGGCCTCACCGACCGCCTGGTGTCCTCCGACCCGTCGTCGTCGCTGTCGCTCATCCTGTCCGCGCTCGGCGCCGCCATCGGCAGCGAGCGGCTCGCCATCCACCTGCTCGAGGACGGCGAACTGGTACGCGCGGCGTCACTCGGCATGCCAGACACGCTGCTCGACGCGTGGGCGCGGCTGCCAGTCGGCATGTCGGGCGGCCCGGTCGGGCTCGCCGCGGAGCGTCAGGTTCCCGTCATCGAGGAGAACCTGCGGACCGACGGCGGCAGCTGGCAGGTCTTCGGCAACCTGGCCAGGCCCGCGAAGGTGGCGAGCTCCTGGTCGGTGCCCGTGCTCGGGCCTGGCGGCCTGCTTGGCGTGATCACCGTGTTCCGCGCGATGCCCGGACTGCCGCGCCGCGACGACCTGGACCTCGCCGCCCTGTACGCCGGGTACGCGGCCAGCGCGATCGAGCGGGACCGGCTTCTCGACGAGGTGACGGCGCGCAACAGGCTGCTCGAGACCATCAGGGAGATGCTGCAGACCCTGGCGGGCCCGGTGCCCGTCGAGTCGGCGCTGCGGATCGCGCTGCAGGCGCTGCGGCAGGGGCTCGGCGCCGAGGAGGTGGCCCTCATCGCCGCGTCCGGCGAGGTGACGACCTGCCGCGGCTACTCGAGCGCCGCCGACGACTTCTGGACGGCCGCGGCGGTTCCCGGCCGCGACGCTGCGGGCCTCGAGCTGCCGCCCGCGCCCCAGCTGCGGGAGGCGCCCGCGGCGATGCCCGAGTCGATGGCCGTGGCGGCCAGGGCTGCGGTCGAGCGCCGCGACCCGGACGGGGTCGCGGTCGACGGGACCGTCGACCCGGCCGCGTGGCCTGGGCCGCCGAGCGCGGGGACCCTGCGGACCGGCGGCGGCCAGCCCGCGCAGCACGCGGAGCGCCGGTACCTGTCCGTCTCGTTCAACGCGCCGGATGGCCGGACGATCCTGCTGGCCGGCTGGCGCGACGGCGCCCATTCTGAGGATGCGACCGCCCTGCTCGAGGACGCGGCGAACTCGCTGCGCCTGGCGCTCGAGCGGGAGCGGGCGCTGCTCGCGCAGCAGGAGGCGATGGCGCTGCGGCAGTCGCGCGAACTCCAGCGCACGTTCCTGCGCAGGCTGAGTCACGAGCTGCGCACGCCGCTCACCGCCATCACCGGGTACGCGACCAGCTTGCTGCAGCAGGACGTTACCTGGGACGCCGAGTCGCAGCAGCGGTTCCTGTCGCGCATCGCCACCGAGTCGGCGCGGCTCGGCCGCCTGGTCAACGACCTGCTCGACTTTTCCACCATCGAGTCGGGCATCCTGCGGCTCAACAGCGACTGGTGCGACATCCCGCTGGTCGTCGACGCCGCGGTCGCCGTGCTGCCGCCGGCGGCCGCGTCCCAGGTCACGGTCGCGGACGGCGGCGGGCTTCCGTCCATCTGGGCCGACCACGACCGGCTTGAGCAGGTGTTCGTCAACCTGATCGGCAACGCGCTCGGGCATAACCCGCCGGGCACGCGGGTTACCGTCACCGCGGTGCCCGCGGGCCCGGGCACGGTGACGGTGCGGGTCGCGGACGACGGCGACGGCCTGCCGCCCGAACTGGCCCGCGCGGTCACCGAGGCGGCGGACGAGCGCGATCCGCGCTGGCACGACGTGCTCGCCTCGAGCACCATCCGGCCGCCGCGGCGCGGTTCTGGCGCCGGGCTCGGCCTGTCCATCGCCAGCGGGATCGTGGCCGCGCACGGCGGGCGTCTCGAGCTGGCGCCGACCGCGCGGGGCACCTGCTTCCTGATCACCCTGCCCGTCGAGAGGCCAGCGAGCACCGCCACGGCCCCGATCGTGGCGCCGCCAGGCGCAGTGATACCAAGTAACACAGTGACACCTGATAATGCGGAGACACCGAGTAACGCGGTGACACCGAGTACAGCGACACCCAACGGAGTGACGGCACTGTGACCGAGCTGACCATGCCCACGACCCGGGTCCTCATTGTCGAGGACGACCCGAACATCGTGGACCTGATCAGGGCAAACCTGGCTGTCCGCGGCTTCGACACGCTTGTTTCCGCGGACGGCAGCAAGGCGCTCAGCCTGCTGGAGACCGAGCAGCCGGACATGGTGCTGCTCGACCTGATGCTGCCGGAGGCGGACGGTTTCGAGCTGTGCAGGCAGATCCGCGAGCGCTCCGCCGTAGCCATCATCGTGGTATCCGCGCGCGGCGGCGAGCGGGACAAGGTCACCGCGCTGAACATGGGTGCCGATGACTACATGACCAAGCCGTTCGGCATCGAGGAACTTCTCGCCAGGATTCTCGCCACGCTGCGCAGGACCCGGCCCGCCGAGGGAACGGTCGAGGCCGCGCCGTCGGTCATCACGCTCGGTGATGTCGAGATCGACCTGATCGGCCAGCAGGTTAGCCTCGCGGGCGAAGAAGTGCATCTCACCCCGACCGAGTTCGCGCTGCTCCGAGAGCTCGCCCTCAACAAGGGTAAGCTCCTTTCCCGCGCTCACCTGCTAAGACGCGTATGGGGCCGCGGTTACGAGACCGAGACGGAGTACGTGAGGGTGTACATCAGGCGGCTGCGGTCCAAGCTCGAACCTCCTGGCAGCCCCCCGCTGATCATCACCCAGCCCCGGGCCGGCTACCGAATCACCGGAGAGTGACTCTCCTGCACCACTGAAAGTGACGATGTTGTATCGTACCGTAAGCGGATAGCCGCTGCTAGATTAACAGCAGGGAAACGGTAAAGTCACGAAAAGGTCTCGACGACTACGCTGACGGCACTGAGCTACCCGGCCATTAACGCTTTTTTAACGTACTTACGAGAGTGTTAACGGCAACGTTTCTCCGGGCAGTCCTACGCTTTCCGCGAATAGTCCGGACGAACGTGTCCGGGTTATACGGATCTGGTCTCGCACATGCCCGCCCGGGTATGTCTGATGAATGAGCGAGGTACACCGTTGTATTCCGTATCAGCACGAGCCGGACTGACCGCGGCCGCCGCGGCCGCCGCGTTGCTCGCTGTGGCTGCCTGTAGCTCTAGTTCGACCTCCACGCCGGCGGCGACGACCTCCGCGCCGGCCGCGACATCAGGCACAGCCACATCGCCCGCGGCGACTTCGGGCGCCGGGTCGATCTCGGTCAACGACCTGAACAACTCCTTCTCCGCGATGGCGCAGCTCAAGTCGGTTGCCGCCGCGGGCAAGGGCACGATCGCGGTGATCCTCCCGGACACCACGTCATCCACCCGGTACGTCGAGTTCGACGCGCCGTACCTGAAGCAGGCCTTCACCGCGGCTGGGCTTACCAGCTCGGACTTCCTCATCGAGAACGCCCTCGGCTCCGACGCGACGCAGCTGTCTGACGCGCAGTCGGCCATCACCAAGGGCGCGAGCGTGCTCGTCGTCGACCCGCTGGACTCGGGCGTCGGCGCGCACATCGAGGCGTACGCCAAGCAGCACGGCGTGGCGGTCATCGACTACGACCGGCTGACCCTTGGCGGCACCCGCTCGTACTACGTGTCGTTCAACAACGTCAAGGTCGGCCAGGTCATGGGGCTGGGCATGGTCAGCTGCGTCACCGACTGGGGCGTCAAGAGCCCCAACCTCATCGTGATGAAGGGCGCACCCACCGACAACAACGCGACGCTGTTCGCGCAGGGCTACGATGGCGTGCTCGCGCCGTACTTCGCCTCCAAGGGCTGGGTGAACGTGTCCCAGCCGGCCGGCACCTGGGACCCGCCGACCGCGCTTTCTGAGTTCCAGCAGCAGTACACCGCGCACAAGAACATCAACGCGGCGCTCATCCCGAACGACGAGAACGCTGCCCCGATCATCCACTACCTGCAGGGCCAGGGCATCAAGGCGAAGACCTTCCCGACCACCGGGCAGGACGCCACGCTGACCGGCCTGCAGAACATCCTGGCCGGCTACCAGTGCGGCACGGTCTACAAGCCGATCTACCTGGAGGCACAGGCCGCCGCCGCGCTCGCGCTTTACGTGCGGGCCGGGCAGACGCCGCCCGCCAGTCTGGTGAACGGCTCGACCGCCGACTCGACCGCGAAGACTCAGGTTCCGTCGGTCCTGCTCGTCCCGACGTGGGTAACCACCAAGAACATGAACGCCACCGTCATCAAGGACAACTTCGTGCCCGCATCCCAGCTGTGCAAGGGCTCCTTCGCGACCGACTGCACCGCCGCCGGCATCTCCTAACCCATCGCACACCGCCTGTCCGGGGTGCGGGCACCCAGCCCGCACCCCGTACGGGTTGATCAGGCAGGATGTAACTGTGAACGACGCTGAACCGCTGCTGCGGCTGCGTGGAATCGGGAAGAACTTCGGGCCCGTGCGCGCGCTGACCGACATCAACCTAGACGTCCCCGCCGGCCAGGTAACCGCCCTCGTTGGCGACAACGGCGCGGGCAAGTCGACGTTGATCAAAACGATCTCCGGGATCTGGGAGCCCAACGGCGGCGACATACTGTGGCAGGGCAAGCCGGTGCACTTCCACTCCCCCAAGGACGCGACGAACACCGGGATCGCCACCGTCTACCAGGACCTGGCGCTCTGCGACAACCTCGACATCGTGCAGAACATGATGCTCGGGCACGAGATGCTCAGCGGCGGCGCGCTGCTCGACGAGATCCACATGGAGAAGGCGGCCAAGAAGACACTCGCCGACCTGAATGTCACCACGGTCCGCAACATCCGCCAGCCGGTCGGCTCGCTGTCCGGCGGGCAGCGGCAGGCGGTCGCCGTGGCCAAGGCCGTCATGCTGGAGGCCAAGCTCGTCATCATGGACGAGCCGACCGCGGCGCTCGGCGTCTCGCAGACCGCCCTCGTCCTCGAGATCATCGAGCAGCTCGCCAGCCGGGGCATCGCCGTCCTGCTGATCTCGCACAACCTGACCGACGTGTTCCGCGTCGCCGACCGGATCGCCGTCCTGTACCTCGGCCGCATGGTGTCAAGCGGGCCGGTGGCCAACTACGACACCAGCTCCACCGTCCACTGGATGACCACAGGAACGGCCCCGGGAACGGCCCCAAACTCCCATGCGTCATCCCCGCAGAGCACGGAGGGCTGAACCATGACGTCCGTGAACCAAGACCCGACGCCAACCGAAGACGAGATCACGACATCGCCGGACGCGTCCGCCGAGCTGCTCGCCAACTCCATGGGCGAGTACCTGCGGATCGTGCTGCGGCGGATCCGCTCGGGTGAGAGCGGCGCGCTCCCTGTCATCGTCGGCCTGATCGTCATCGTCATCTTCTTCCAGGCGAAGAACTCGCTGTTCCTTTCCGCTGGCAACCTGGTCAACCTGATGGCCCAGTCGGCGTTCATCATCACGCTCGGCATGGCGGAAATCTTCGTCCTGCTGCTCGGCGACATCGACCTGGCCGCCGGGTACACCGCCGCCTGCGGCGCCGTCATCGCGCTGTGGATGCTGGCACTCGGCGACCCGTGGTGGGCCGCCGTCCTCGCCGCGCTCGCCGCCACGGCCGCCTACGGCGCGCTGCAGGGGTTCATCATCGCCAGACTGGGGCTGCCGTCCTTCGTGGTGACCCTGGCCGGCCAGCTCGGCCTGTCCGGCCTGCTGCTCTACCTGATCAACGCGACGGGCAGCATCGGCGTCGGCGGCGTCATCAACCTGCACAACGCGGTCATCAACGACATCGAAAGCGGCCAGCTCAGCCCGACCGCCACCTGGATCGTGATGCTCGTCATCGCGGCGCTGGCCGGCCTTGTCCTGTTCTACGGCGACCAGCGGCGCAGGTCCGCCGGCCTGGTCGCGCCGCCGGTTTCCGTGACGCTGCTGAAGATCGCCGCCGTGTTCGCCGCCGCGATCGTCATCGCGGCGGTCGCGAACCAGAACCGCGGCCGGCTGATCACCCTGGAGGGCATGCCCTGGGGCATCCTCGTCGTGCTCGGCGTCCTGTTCCTGTGGACGGTGCTGCTCGGGCGGACCCGGTTCGGCCGGTACATCTACGCCATCGGCGGCAACGCCGAGGCCGCCCGCAGGGCCGGCATCAGCCTCCTCAGGATCCGCACGCTCGCCTTCACCCTGTGCGGCCTGACGGCGGGCATCACCGGCATCATCTACGCCTCCTACCTGGGATCCATCTCCACCAATGTCAACGGCGGCCAGAACGTGCTGAACGCCGTGGCGGCGGCGGTCATCGGCGGCACCAGCCTCTTCGGCGGCCGCGGCAAGATGCTGGACGCCGTCCTCGGCGGCCTGGTGGTCGGCGTCATCTACAACGGCCTCGAACTGCTCGGCCTGTCGGCCGCCGCTCAGCTGATGTGGACCGCGCTCGTCCTGCTCGCGGCCGTTATTGTGGACAGGATCACGAGGCGCGGACCGGCCTGACGCGCCCGGAGTACTACGCCGGCCGCCCGCCGGCTGTTGACGAGCGATCAACAGCCGGCGGGCGCGCCGTTTTCTGGAGATGATTGTGACCGATAACCCCGGGCGGCGGCGGTCGCCGCGCCCCGCACGGGCCGGTGGACCGCGGACCGCGGTCCACCGTGAGGTGCGGCTCGGCTCGGCGGAACTTGTCCCAGACCTCGACGCAGCGGATTCGTGGCTCCTATTCGTCGACGGGGTCCCGCAGAGCGGTGTCGACCTCGCCGACCCCGGCTACCTGGAGTTCGAGTACGTCCGCCGGATCGGGCACGTCGCCGACCTGGCTTTCCCGCCCGGCGAGGCGCTGCACGTGCTGCACCTGGGCGGCGGGGCGCTTACCCTCCCCCGCTATCTCGCGCACACCAGGCCAGGGTCGCGGCAACTGGTCGCCGAACTCGACGACACGCTGACCAGCCTCGTCCGCGAACGGCTGCCGCTGCCCACGGGACACCGCATCCGGGTGCGGGCCGCCGACGCGCGCGCCGTAGCGGAGTCGGCCCGCGAGGCCAGCTACGACCTGGTGATCGGCGACGTGTTCGCCGGGGCGGTGACGCCGCCGCACCTGACGACGGCGGAATTCGCCGCGGTGACCGCCCGCGCGCTGCGCCCGGGCGGCGTCTACGCGGTGAACGTCGCCGCGGGACCTACTGCTTCGTCAGGAACGACCCCCCGCGGACCACGCGATGGACTGGATGCGGCGCGGTCGGCGGTCGCCACCATCCGTTCGGTATATCCGGAGACGTGCATTGTCGCCGAGCCGAGCGTGCTGCGCGGACGGCGGCGGGGCAACATGGTGATCTTCGCGAGCGACAAGCCGCTGCCCGAGGCGGCGCTGTCGCGCGCGGCGGCGGCCGACCCCTTCCCCGCGCGGCTGGTGGCCGGCGAGGACCTGCGGCGCTTCACGGCGGGCGCCGCGGTGGTCACCGACGCGGCCATTGCCGCTAACACAGCCGCTGACACCGCCGAGCACAGTTCCACTTACGGGGCAGCGCAGTCCGGAGCCGCCGCGCAGCCAACGAACTGGTAACACGCCCGAATCATGCGTTCTTCGCTCGCATGTTCTTCTACCCTTGGCCCATGGACTTGCCCCCCTCAGGTTGGTACCCGGACCCGTACGGAACGCCTCGGCTGCTCCGCTGGTGGGACGGTACGAGCTGGACCCAGCACACCCACCCCGACCCGACGGCGGGCGGGGCGGGGCCAGCGGGCGGGGCGGCGGCGACCGGTGTGCAGTCGACGGCGGTCCAGTCCACCGCGGTGCAGTCGACCACGGTCCAGCCGGGCGCCGTGTCGTACGCGGGCGTGGAGTCGACCACGGTGGGCGCGACGGCCGTGCAGCCGTCTTCCGAGTGGCTGAGCAGGACAAAGCCGCCCACCGGGCCGCGTACCGCGCCGCAGCCCGCCCTGCCGTCGAGCCCCGGGGTCGCGGCCACCGCTGTGCAGTCCGCAGTGCAGCCGACGGCCGTGCAGTCGGCTGTCCAGCCGACCGCTTACCAGCCGGCCGCCTACCAGCCGACGGGCGCCGCGGGCGTTAACGACGGGGGCACCCAGGTGCTGTTCGTCGGCGACGACAACCCCTGGATGCTGCCTGGCGGGCTTGGGTCGGGCGGACCCGGCGGACCCGGCGGCCCGGGTGGGTTCGGCGGACCCGGCGTCCCGGGCGGACCCGGATACGGCAACCGGTTCGGTTACCTGGAAGCCCAGCGACGGCGGCGGCGCTGGATGATCGCCGGCCTCGCGGCGGGCACCGCCGTCGCCGTCGCCATGATCGCGGTCATCGCGTCCACCCTCGGCGCCTCGCCGTCGTCCACCGCCGCCCAGCGGACGCCGACCCCGCATAAGCACAAGACCACCCCGGCCGCCCCTGCCACGTCGGCCTCGGCGTCCCCGACCGCCTCGCCCACCACGAGCGACGGCTCGCTGCTGTCCGACGGCCAGTCGGGGCTGTCCTACCCGCAGCTCGCACAGCCATGGCAAGGCCCGTCGTGTCCGGGCGGGCTCAACAACGGCACGTTCACCTGGACCGCCGGCGAGTACGCGGTCGCCGGGCAGGTGAACGGCGGCTCCGCCACCTGGTACGGCGAGGCCTGCTCAGGGCCGCTGCCCGTGCAGTTCGGCTATCAAGGCGCCGCCAACCTGCAGCCCACCGCCGCCGCACTCGCGAACTCCTTCGAGAACGCCTACTACGGCGGCCTCGACCACACCATCACCCCGGGGGTCAGTCAGCCCATCTCGGTCAGCGGGCATGCCGGCTGGGAGGTCACCTACCAGGTCAGTTACACCAACGCGGCGACGCAGGGCGCCACCTGGACGGACGAGCAGGCGGCGGTGGTAGTGGTCGACCCAGGGACCGGGAACGAACCCTCGGTGTTCTTCACGTCAGTTCCGGGCAACCTCGGCGAGAGCAACGTCACCAGCCTGGTCTCGTCGCTCCAGTACTCCGCGCCGGTCGGCGTCACGCCGACAGACGGCACGCCGTCCGGCGTCGCCTCTGACGGCTCCGGCGGCGGGAACCCGGGCAACGGCCACGGCGGCGGGGACGGCGGCAACCACCCGTAACTCTCTGCCGTGGCCCGCTTCGTCGTCGCCCGTCCCGTCCTCGTCTGCCCGGAGAAGCCCGCTGACCACGGTGCCGCACTCGCGTAGACCGGAACCGACGAGAGTCCCCGCCTTTGGCTGGCTTTCGCCCCTGCTGTGTCCGGCGAGGCCGTGCACATACTCGTGACATGGACGACGACGGGGACGGGCTGTTCCGGGCGGATGGCGTCAGCAAGGTCTATCCGAACGGGATCCGGGCCAACGACGGAATCTCTCTGCACGCGGCGCCTGGTGAGGTTTACGGCCTGCTCGGGCCCAACGGCGCGGGCAAGACCACCCTGGTAAAGCAGGTCATCGGCCTGCTCAAGCCGACGGCTGGGCGTATCACGCTTGGTGCCTGCGACCTGGTGGCGGACCCGGCCGCTGCCCGGCAGCTCTGCTCCTACCTGCCGCAGGCGCAGGTGCCGATCGACTCGTTCCGCGCCAGAGAGGCGATCGTGCTATGCGGCCGGGTGCGGGGCGGCCGCCGGAAGGCGGTGGAGCGGCGTGCGGACGAGCTCATCGAAGCGCTCGACCTGGGCGAGTGGCGGGACAAACGCGGCATCGGCCTGTCTGGCGGGGTGAAGCGGCTTGTCGGGTTTGCCATGGTGACGGTGTGCCCAGGCCGGCTGGTGATCCTGGACGAGCCGACTAACGACGTTGATCCGCTGCGCCGCCGGCTGCTTTGGGAGCAGGTTCGGCAGCTCGGCGACCGGGGCGCCGTCGTCCTGCTCGTCACGCACAACGTGCTGGAGGCCGAGAAGGCGGTGGACCGGCTGGCGATCATCAGCGACGGCAGGCTGATCGCCGAGGGCACCCCGTCGGCAATGAAGGCCCGCGACCGCGGCCACCTGAGGCTCCAGCTGATGATCGCGCCGGGGCACGAGACGCCGGCGCTGCCGCCGTTCGCGCTGCGGTCCACCTTGGCCGGCCACAACCTGATGACCGTGATCGCGGAGGGGGACGCGGCGGTCGGCATCAAGTGGGCCCAGCAGGTCATCGCGGCCGGTGCGGCAGAAGAGTACGCGCTGAGCGCCACCTCGCTTGAGGACGCCTACATCGAGCTGACTGGCCGCGACTCCGCCGGGGGAGTCCCCGGCGGTATCGGAGGCTGAGCATGGCGATGTCGTGGCCCGGCGCATACTGGCGGATGGCCGTCTGGCACCTCGCGGAATTGCGCCTGTACCTGCCGGTGCTCAGCGCCGTCCTCATCCTGCAGGGAGCCGGCTTCGCGCTCGGCGTGGGGCTACTGTTCGGCACGATGCCACAGGCCGCCGCCATCTTCCTGGTGACCGGGGCACCGGTGATGAACCTCATCACGACCGGCCTCATCTTCGAGCCGCAGCTCGTCGCAGAGCAGCGCACCCGCGGCACCTATGAGTTCCTCCAGTCGCTGCCCGTTCCGCGCAGTGCCGCCGCGCTGGCCTGGTACACGGTCGCCCTGGGCACGGCGCTGCCAGCGGTGATCCTCACCCTGGTCGCCGGCGTGGCACGGTACCACCTGAGCCTTACCGTGACGCCCATGGTCGTTCCCGCCATGCTGCTGACCTGCCTGACCGGGGTGCTGCTCGGCCTGGCCATCGCGCACGGCATCACCGCGCCGATGGCGGCGGAGTTGGCCAGCACGACACTGATCTTCGTGATGTTCGGGTTCAGCCCGGTCGCGCTTCCTGCCTCGCAGCTGCCGGGCTGGCTGGCCGCGGTCAACCAGTGGCTGCCGTTCGGGTCGATGGCGACCATCGTCCGCGCGGCACTGGTGAACGGTGTGGCAAGCGGGGTACCTCGCGCCTACCTGGTGGTAGCCGCGTGGGCGGCGGGTTCCGCGCTCGTCGTGGCTTGGGCGCAGGGCCACAGAAGATAGCCAGGAGGTAGGCCATGAGCGTACGGCACGGCATGCGGTACTGGGCCGCCAGCTACGCGGCGATGCTCAGGTTCGACCTCGCCGCGCAGCGAAACTGGCTGCCGATGTTCGCGCTCATGCAGATCCTGTTCGGCGCCGGGATGGCTATCATCTACGGCTTCTACCTTGGGCGCCTGTCCAGGGACGCCGCCCTGTACATCGTCAGCGGCTCGCCGGCGCTTGCGGTGCTGACCGCCGGGCTGATCGGTGTGGTCATGATGGTCACCGAACGGCAGCAGGCTGGCAGCTGGGACTTCATCTGGTCGCTGCCCGTCCCGCGTTCCGCCGCCATGGCCTCCACGTTCACAGTGTTCACGCTGCTCTCGATTCCCGGGATCGCAGTGACCCTGGCCCTGGCCGCCTGGCGGTACGGCCTTGCCCTCACCGTGTCACCGGCGGTGGTGCCGGCGATGCTCCTGGCTTCGCTCATGGCCACCTCGGTCGGATTCACCATGGCGCAACTCATCGCCAGGCCGCTGGTGACCAACGCAATCGTCAACGCGCTGATCTTTATCGTGCTGATCTTCTCCCCGGTGCAGTTTCCGATCAGCCGCCTGCCGCTGTGGCTGGCCGACGTGCACCGAGTGCTGCCCATCTACTACCTAGGCCAGGTGCTGCGAGGATCGGTAACGCAAGGACTGGTCTCCAACCTGGCGCTGTCGTACGCGATGCTGGCCGCCTGGACGGCGGCCGCGTGGGCCGGGGCGGCCTGGGCCGTCGCCCGCCGGCGTTTACGTGCTGCCAGAAGAGTGTCGGCGGATCAGGGCATTTGCATGCCAGCATGCATCCCGCTCATGGCCAGCGCGGCGGCGATGAGGATGAAGATGACGCCCACGATCACTGCACCCCAGCCCAGCACCAGGCCAGCCAGTGCGACGCCGGCCCCCTGTTCCCCGGTGCGCCTGATCTGGCTCCGCGCCAGGTGGCCGAAGACGATCGCCGGGACGGTCGCCAGCGGCCCGACCACAAACTGGCCAAGCCCGCAGGCGAGGCTCGCTACCGCGAACCCGTTGGTCCTGGCCACAGGGGCCGCTACGGCCGGCCTGGCGGCAGCGCGCGCCACGTCCGCCCGCACGGGCAGGTCGGTCACGATCTGGTCCAGGTCGGCGTAGGTGCGCGCGGACAGGGCGGCCTCCAGGCGGGCGTCGTACTCGTCTTTGGACAGCCGGCCCTCGCTGTAGGCCGTGCCGAGGATCCCCGCCACACGGTCGCGGTCCGCGTCAGCGGCGCGTATCCCGCCGGGTCCGCCGCCGACCGCCGGATTGCCAGCCTCAGCCGCCATCGGTGCCTCCAGTGCCATCTCGTTCTTCGGTTTCTGTCAGTTCCGGCGAAAGAGCCATAGCGCGGGGATGCCGGCCACGACCGCGTAGGCAGCGAGGACGGCGAGATCGGTGCCAGCCCAGCCGAACCCGAACCACGCGTTCTGCACAGCGGTCACGAGATGGGTGAGTGGCAGCACGCTGCCAGCGTCGCGCAGACCCGCGGGCAGGACGGCGCGGGGCGGCGCGGTGCCCGAGATGAGCCACAGGACGAAGAACAGCATCAGGCCGATGCCCTGAGCCGAGCGACTGGTTTTGACGACTGCCGCGAGCAGCAGCCCGATCGCGCCGAAGGCCGCGGTTCCGGCCAGCAGGGCGACAAGAACCCCGAGCATGTCCTTGGGCAGCATGGCGTGATATGCGAGCCGGGCGACGATGGCCATCACGAGGGTGCCGGCTGCGAACGTGACGAGCGCGACCGTGAGCTGCGCGCCGACGAGGGCCAGCGTGGAGACTGAGGATGCGCGGAAGCGCCGCAGGATCCCGCGCTGGCGATAGCTGGCGAGGGTGATGGGGAGGGTCATAACCCCGAGCGCCGCGATAATCCCGGCTACCGAGGCCGCCGTGTAGTAGTTGGCGGGGGTCACGCCGCGCCAGATGAGCATCCCGTTCTGGATATTTCCCGCATCGGCCTGGTTGTTCCCGAACACGGCTGCCAGCAGCACCATCATCATCAGCGGGAATGCGAGTACGAAGACCACCGAGAAGGGCTCGCGGCGGAAGAGCCTGAACTCGGAGCGTGTCATCGCGAGGTAGCCGTGCATCGTTGTCACCTTCTGACGTCCCGTCCTGTCAGGGCCAGGAACGCATCCTCGACCGTCGGGCGCTCGACCCGCAGGTCAAGCGGGACGATATTGCGCGCGACAAGCTCGGACGCCACCAGCGCCAGCACCGGGCCGGTGCCGCGGATCTCGATCGCGTCCCCGTGCCGGGCCATGGACTCGACCACGTCAAGCTTCTCCAGCCAGCCCAGATCGGTCTCGGACGTGCTGAAACGCACGACCGACGGCAGCCCCAGCCCGTCGACCAGCCGCTGCGGGGTGTCGAGCGCCACCACCCTCCCCCGGTCGACGACAGCGACCCGGTCGCAGAGCTGCTCCGCCTCGTCCATGAAGTGCGTTACCAGCACGACTGTCGTACCGTCTTGCCGGATCTGGCGGATCAGCTCCCACGTCGCCCGCCTGGCCTGCGGATCCAGTCCCTGGGTCAGCTCGTCAAGGAAGACCACTTCAGGTGAATTGACGAACGCGAGCGCGATGAACAGCCGCTGGCGCTGACCGCCCGAGAGACTGTCGAAAGCCTGATTGCGCAGGTCGCGCAGTTGCCAGCGGGCGAGGATCTCGTCGCAGTCGACAGGATGCCTGGCGAAGGCCGCGAACAGCTCGATGGCCTCGGCGACCCGGAGCCGGCCAGGCAGCGAGGAGTCCTGCAGCTGCGAGCCGATGCGCTGCCGCAGTTGCCCGGCCTGGGTTGCCGGGTCGAGGCCAAGCACCCGGATCGTTCCCCCATCAGCGCGGCGCAGCCCCTGGACGCACTCGACGGTCGTCGTCTTGCCAGCGCCGTTCGGGCCGAGGATGCCAAAGATCTCCCCTGCCTTGACGACGAACGACAGGTCGTCAACAGCCATCACATGGCGGTAGGCCTTGCGAAGGTGATCTACCGTGATCACATCCATACAGGCAAGCTAAAGCCCACGGGAGACGGCCGCCAGAGACGAAAGTCCCCGGGCCTAGGGACCCTACGGATCAAGAATCTCGACGGTGAATGGCGGCGCAGCCTGCTCCAGGCGGGCGGCCCGGTCGGCCTGCCGCTGGTACATCAGGCCGTAGGTGAAGGTGTCCTCACCCGCCTCCCGGGCCTCTCCCGTAAGGTCGAGCAGCACGGTACGGGCGACAACGCTGTCGTGGTGGTCTCCGAGCACCTGCTGCAGGTCCTTGGCCGCCGCGGCCTGACGGCTGGCCGCGGCGCCAAGTGCGGGCTCTGCCGCTTCGGCGGCGTACCTGGCCCTCTTGGCCGCCTTGCGCGCCTCGTGGAGCGCCGCGTCACGGTCCTCGGCCTCGGGTACGGCGGCCAGGGCGCGCAGCAGCCGCCGCCCGGCCCGCCGGACTGGCTTGGCGAGTACCTTGCCCGCCCCGCGTTCCGCCCGTGGTGTCAGCGGCGGCCGGGCAAGCAGCCGGTCCAGGTCACCCCGAAGCCGCCGATAGCGCCGCCCGTCCAGCGCCGCCACCGCGGCCTTTCCCGCCTGCGCGAGCTCGGCGGTGAAGTGGGCGGTGATACGGGCCTCGACCGGCCCGGCGATCAGGGCGGGCGGTATACCAGCAAGGCCGGCCTTGATCAGGTCCAGCATCACCTCAGTGTCGCGCGCCTGCCCGAGCGCGATACCGAGCCACTTCAGCTCGTCACAGAGGGGCCGGGTCGCCTCCCTGTCGACGACGCTCCCGAAGGCCTGCAGCGCGCTGCGGGCCCGGCGGGTGGCCACCCGCATCTGGTGCACCGCGTCTGGCTCGTCCCGGCGGACCAGCGGGTCGTAGCGCGCGATGGCCGCGACCTGGTCGCGCAGGTAGGCGAGCACCACATCGGCGGCGGACGAGTGCCTGGTCAACGGCGGATCGTGGCGCGCGCCCGGATCGTGTTTCCGCTCGATCTCGCGTACGTCAGCGGCCATGTCTCCTCCCTCAATCAGTTTCACATGGTGACCCGAGTCATAACGACGAAGCCGCCCGCTCGATGAACACCTGCTGAGCACCCCTCCGGCACTCGCCCGCGGCGGGATGCCGGAGGACGTACTCGCCATCGGGCTGCATGTCCCACGCCGAGCAGTTGTCCGCCTCGTACGTACACAAGATGGCCTCCAGCTCGGTCTTGATGACCGGATCGTTGACGGGGGCGATCACTTCCATCCGCCGGGAGAGGTTGCGCGTCATCCAATCGGCCGAGCCTATGAAGAACTCGGGCGTGCCACCGTTCTCGAAGCGGTAGATCCTGCTGTGCTCCAGGAATCTGCCGAGGGTGCTGTAGACCTTAATCGTCGGTGACAACCCAGGTACCCCTGCCCGCAGGCAGCAGAGGCCGCGGACGTTGAGGACGATGGGGACGCCGGCCATGCTGGCCCGGTAGAGCTCCCGGATTATCTGCGGGTCCTGGAGTTGGTTCATCTTGGCCCGGATGCCGCAGGGGCGTCCGGCACGAGTGTGTTCGGCCTCGCGCCTGATCGCTGCGGTGAACCGCTCGCGGAGGTCGTGCGGCGCTACCAGCAGCTTGCCCGGGGTCGGAGCCGGGATGCCGCCGGTCAGCTCGTTGAAGACCGCCGCCGCGTGGGCGGCAAGTTCGGGATCCATGCTGAGCAGCCCCAGGTCCTCATACAGCCGTGCCGTTCCCTCGTGGTAGTTTCCCGTGCCGACGTGGACGTAGCGGCGGATGCCTGCTGGCTCCTCACGCACCACCAGCGCCAGCTTGACGTGCGTCTTTACCCGCTCCACGCCGTACGCGACGTGAGCTCCCGCCTCTTCGAGCTCCCTGCCCCAGCTGATGTTGGGCGCCTCGTCGAAGCGTGCCGTGATCTCAACGAGGACCGCCACCTGCTTGCCGCGGCGGGCCGCCTCTTTAAGCGCCTGGATGATCGGGGAGCGGCGGCCGGTGCGGTAGATCGTGAGTTTGATCGCCAGGACGGCCGGGTCAATGGCGGCACTCTGCAGGAAGCGCAAGATCGAGGTGTCGAAGCTGTGATAGGGCAGGTGCACCAGGATGTCCCCGCGGCGGATCTCGTCGAACACCGCGGCCGGGTCGGTGCGGTCCAGGGCCCGCAGCCGCGGATGAGTCACCGGCTCGTGCGGAGCGTCACGCAGCTCGGCATGGCCTTCCACCGGCAGGTCCATGAGGTCGCCGAGGCTCAGCAGCCCGGGAGTCGCGATGACGTCGGCAGGATCGGCGCCGAGCTGAGCAGCGAGCCAGTTCCGCAGAGCAGCGGGCATGTCGGCGCTGACCTCCAGACGCACCACGCCCGCGTACTTTCGAGCGGACAGCTCAGCCGTAACCATCCCGATGATCGCACCAGGCGAGAGCTCCACGTCCTCGTCGTCGGCCTGGTCGGTCCATGGATCGTCCTTCGCTCCCCTGGTGACCCGGAAGAAGTAGCAAGCCGACACCGATGCCCGCGGGAAGATCGCGCTCAGGTTGTCGGCGATCACCTGCTCGAGGGGCACCCAGCCCGCATGGTCCGGCAGCGGCACCCAGCGCGGCCGGTTGGCAGGCACCTTGATCCGGACGAAGCGGGGATTCCTGCGACCCGGCTCGCTTACCAGTACCGCCAGGTTGAGGCCGAGGTTGCTGATGAACGGGAACGGATGCGCGGCGTCAGCCGCCAGCGGAACGAGGATCGGTTCCACCGAGTCCATGCAGTACCGGGTGAGGAAGTCCCGCTGGGACGGGCTGAGGTCACCGGCATTCAGGATCGGCAGTCCCAGGTCGCGCAGCGCGGGGCGCAACTGCTCGTCCACCACAGTGGCCACCAGCTGCTGCTGGGACCGCAGCTCCGCACGGCAGGCCTTGAGCGCTTCGGCCGGGGTGAGGCCGTCCGGTCCGCGTCTGGCCCAGCCCTTGCGGGCCTGCCGAAACAGGCCGCCGATCCGCTTCATGGCGAATTCGTCGTAGATCGTGCCCATGATCCCGGCGAACTTGACCCGCTCGAGTAGCGGCTGCCCGGGGTCTTCGGCCAGGGCAAGCACGCGTCGGGCGAAACTCAGCCAGCTGAGCTCCCGGTTGATGAGGGCCGCCGGAGAGTCCGGCGTGATCTGTTCAAGCTCTGTCATCTACCTGCACCTCGGCACGCGCGCCTCAGAACGAGCCGGGATTAGCGAAGCTAAGCCGACATGTGCGGGACGACAACTCACTACCCCCGGCACGATCTGTGCCTGTCCAGGCGTCAAGCGCCTGGTTATTAACACAAGGCTCTACGAGGAGAACGATGGCTGTCCAGGGCCGAACGTCCCCGCGCCATTTCGGCGGCGCGGGGGTGTGGCGGCGGGCAAACGAGCGGGGGCCGGGGCCGGGCATTCGGCACGGCTAGCCCCCGCGCGGCGGTACCGGTCAGGAATTGACCGGGAACCCGAGGTTGACCCCGCCGTGGCTCGGGTCGAGCCAGCGGGAGGTGACCACCTTGCCGCGGGTGTAGAAGTGGACGCCCTCGGTGCCGTGCATGTGGGTGTCGCCGAACAGCGACGCCTTCCACCCGCCGAAGGAGTAGTACGCCATCGGCACCGGGATCGGCACGTTGACGCCGACCATGCCGATCTCGGCCTCGGAGACGAAGCGGCGGGCCGCTCCCCCGTCGTTGGTGAAGATCGCCACGCCGTTGCCGTACGGGCTGTCGTTGACCAGCCGGACCGCCTCGTCGTATGACTGCGCGCGGACCACCGACAGCACCGGGCCGAAGATCTCGTCGGTGTAGGAGGTGTTGTCCGCCGTCACGTTGTCGAGCAGCGACGGGCCAAGCCAGAACCCGCCGGCCGTGGCGGCCGAGTCGTCACTGCTGACCGGGTGGGTCCGGCCGTCGATGGCCAGGGTCGCGCCCTGGGTGACGCCGGTCTCCAGGTAGGACGCCACCTTGTCGCGGTGCGCGCCAGTGACCAGCGGGCCCATCTCCGAGCGCCGGTCGGCGCCGGGGCCGATGGTCAGCTTGGCGACGCGCTCCTTGATCTTCTCGATGAGCGGGTCGGCGATCGGCTCGACCGCGACAAGCGCGGAGATCGCCATGCAGCGCTCGCCCGCGCTGCCGTAGCCGGCCGAGACCGCCGCGTCGGCGGCCAGGTCCAGGTCGGCGTCGGGCAGGACGACCATGTGGTTCTTGGCGCCGCCGAGCGCCTGCACCCGCTTGCCGTGCTGCGTCCCCGTCTCGTACACGTACCTGGCGATCGGCGTGGAGCCGACGAAGGAGACCGCGGCGATGTCCCGGTGGGTGAGCAGCGCGTCGACGGCGACCTTGTCGCCGTGCACCACGTTGAACACGCCGTCGGGCAGGCCGGCCTCCGCCCAGAGCCTGGCGAGCAGGATGGAGGCGGACGGGTCCTTCTCCGATGGCTTGAGTATGAACGCGTTGCCGCAGGCGATCGCCAGCGGGAACATCCACATCGGCACCATGGCGGGGAAGTTGAACGGGGTGATCCCGGCGACGACGCCGAGCGGCTGCCTGATCGAATACGAGTCCACCCCGGTGGACACGTTCTCCGAGAAGCCGCCCTTGAGCAAGTGCGGGATGCCGCAGGCGAACTCGACCACCTCGAGGCCGCGGGCGACCTCGCCCGCCGCGTCCGCGGCGACCTTGCCGTGCTCGCTGGTGATCAGCGCGGCGATCTCCTCGGTGTGGCTCTTGACCAGCTCGCGGAAGGCGAACAGCACCGTGGCCCGCTTGGCGAGCGAGATCTTGCCCCACGACTTGGCGGCCTCCGTGGCGGCGGCCACCGCGTCGTTGACCTCCTGGATGGTAGCGAAGTCGACGGCGCCGGTGACCTGCCCGGTCGCAGGGTCGTAGATGTCGCCCTGCCGCTCCGCCGTGCCGGTCCAGGGCTTGCCGTTGATCCAGTGGGTGACGTGCTTGGCGGACATCAGGCGCCTGCCCCTGTGCCAGTTGTCTCAGCGTCTACCGCGCGGAGGGCGTCGACGAGCAGGCCGAGGCCCTCGCGCGCCTCCGCCTCGCTCAGCGTCAGCGGCGGCGCCATCCGCAGGGTCGACCCGTACAGGCCGCCCTTGCCGACGAGCAGGCCGCGCTCCTTGGCCGCCTCGAGTGCCTTGGCGGCCAGGGCGGGCGCGGGCTTGCCGGTAGACGGATCGGCCAGGTCGACGGCGAACATCAGGCCCTTGCCGCGCACGTCGGCGACGGTCTTGAGCTCGTTGGCCGCGGTCCTGAGCCCGGCGATGATGATGTCGCCGCAGGCGGCGGCGTTGGCCTGCAGGTCGTGGGAGAGCACGTAGTCGAGGGTGGCGTTGCCCGCCGCGGTGGAGATCGGGTTGCCGCCGAAGGTGGAGATGCCGTTGCCGCGGATGCCGTCGAGCACGTCGCCGCGGCCGACGACGCCGCCGATCGCGAACCCGTTGCCGAGGCCCTTGGCGAACGTCATGAGGTCCGGGGTGATGCGGTGTGCCTGGATGCCCCAGAAGTGCTCGCCGGTGCGGCCCCAGCCGGTCTGCACCTCGTCGGAGATGAACAGGATGCCGTGCTCGTCGAGGACTTCCTTGTAGGCGCGGAACAGCCCGTCGGGCGCCATGGTGAACCCGCCCACGCCCTGGATCGGCTCGGCGATCAGCGCCCCGACGTCGGCCGGGTGGATCGCGGCGGCCAGCAGTGCGCGCAGGTCCTCGACGCACGCGTCGATGAATTCCGCGTCGCTCAGGTTGCGGTAGGCGGGCAGCTGACGGTCGGTGCCGTGGAGATAGTGAGTACCGAACGGATCGTTGCTGCTCGCTTTCCAGCTCGCGTTGCCCGTGATCGCGACAGTGCCGAAGGTGCGGCCATGGTAGGAGTTGCGCATCGCCAGGACCTGGTTGGCCTTGCGGGCGGACAGGGCGGCGGCGAGCGCGGTCTCGTTGGCCTCGGAACCGGAGTTCGTGAAGAAGACCTTGGCGCCGGAGATGCCGGACAGCTTGGCGATCTTCTCGGCGAGCTCGACCTGACCGCGGATCAGGTAGAGCGTCGAGGTGTGGTAGATCCCGGTCGCGAGCTGCCGCTCGACCGCCTCACGTACCTCGGCCACGTCGTAGCCGAGCATGTTGGTGAGGATGCCGGCGAAGAAGTCGAGGTAGCTGCGGCCCTGGCTGTCGGTGACCCGGCATCCCTTGCCGCCGATGATCTCGATCGGCTCGCTGTAGTTGAGTGCGACCCAGGAAGGGATAACCGCGCGATGGCGGGCAAGGAGATCTGACATGGTCCCAGTCTGCCCGCGCCCGGCCCCGGAGCCTAGTGACAGTCTGCCACGAATTTCGGCGTCTTCCTTACATGTTGTAAGGTCGGGACCATGTTGGTGAGGCCAGTCGGTGCCGCTGACGCTTCGTGAGGTTCTCGACCTCGACGCCGTTCGCCGCGGCACGCCGCGGGTGGTCGCGGGCGCGGAGCGGCTTGACGTCACCGTGCGCTGGGTGCACGCGCTTGAGCTGACCGACATCAGGCGGCTGCTGCGCGGCGGCGAGCTCGTGCTGTCCACCGGTATCGCGCTGCCGGAGTCCGCCGCGGGCCTTGCCGAGTACGTGGCCGCGCTGGCGGACGTGGGCATCGCAGGCCTCGCCGTGGAGCTTGGCCGCAGGTACGCGGCCAAGCTGCCTGACGCGCTAGTCGGCGCGGCGCAGGCGCGGTGCGTACCGCTGATCGAGCTCCGCCACGAGGTGCCGTTCATCGAGATCACCGAGGCCGTGCACACCCGGATCATCGACGAACTGCTGGTCTCGCGCGCCGCGGCCACCCTGGCACTCGGCCAGGTGCTGACGTCGCGGGGCGAGTCGCTCGAGCGCCAGGCGCACCGGACGCTGATCAGCGCGATCATCGAGCGGTCAGGCGTGGCGCTCGACGCGGACGAGGCCGAGGCCAGGGCCCGGGCGATGGGCGTGGAGGTGGCCGGCCGCGAGCTTGTCGCGGTGGTGGCCCGGCTGCCCGACGCGGGACCGTACCCAGCCGGCGAGGCTGGCAGGGTCGGCGCAGCCGGCGGGAGTGGCGGGACGGGCACGGCCGGCGCTACTGGCCCGGCTGGCGGGCACGCCGCCGTGCTCGGTGTCGCGGAGGCGATGGCGGCGAGCTGCCGCGCGAGCGGCGTTCCCGCGCTTGTCGGCGCGCTCGACGACGTGCGGGCCGGAGCCCTGCTCTCGCTGCCGCCTGGCGGCGATGACGACGGCCCGCTGCGCGCTCTCGCGGCCCGGCTCGCCGGGCCGGGCGGGGCTGTCGGGCTAGACCGGGCCGCAGGAGCTGGCCTGGTGATCGGCGCCAGCCGGCCCGCGGAGTCGCTCGGCGCGGTCCGCGCGGCGTTCCGCGAGGCCCGCGAGGTCGCCGACGTGGCACTGCGGCAGCCGGACGGGGTCGGACGGCGCCGCTACTACCGGCTGCCCGACCTGCGGCTGCGCGGCCTGCTGCACCTGCTGCGTGACGACGACCGGCTTGGCGCGTTCGCCGGCCGTGAGCTGGGACCGCTGCTGTCCTACGACGCGGAGCACGGCACCAGCCTGGCCGCCGACCTGGCCGTCTTCCTGGATTCCGGCGGCAACAAGGCCCTCGCCGCCTCTCGCGCGCACCTGGCGCGGCCCACGTTCTACCAGCGGCTCGCGCTCATCGAGCGGATACTCGGGGTCAGCCTCGCCGACCCCGAGTCCCGCACCTCCCTGCACGTCGCCCTGCTCACCCAGCAGGACGGCCGCTTATCAGTCGAGGCAGAATTCGTTGCCTTCCGGGTCGGCCATGACGATCCAGCCGACATCCGGCGGCTGGTCGGCCGCGACGATGGCGCCGAGGCCTACCAGGCGTGCCAGTTCCGCTTGCTTATCGTCACTGTCCGGACTGACGTCCAGGTGGACCCGGTTCTTGACCCGCTTCTGCTCCTCGACCGTCTGGAAGTACAGCCGGGGCATGCCGTCAGAGAGCGGCATGACGACGTACTCGACGTGACCCGGCGTGGCGTCGCGCTCCCGCGCGGTGCCGCCCGTGACGGCCGCCCAGAACACGGCCTGCGCCCTGGCATCGGCGCAGTCGAACGTGATGTTGTGAATGGTGGAGTGCATGGTTTGCTCCGCTTTCTTCGCGGGCGCCCTCCGCCGCAGACGTCAGGAGCTGACGGCGGGCGCGGGAGAATGTCTCGACATCGACCGCACCCCCTCCCGTGGCTCGCCATTGTGACGTCAGGCAGAGCATCTCACGGCGCGAGCCCCAGGGCCAACGGATATTGGCGCCTGAGGTCAGTGCCTATGGACGCCTGCGGCGTCAGGGGCCGTCGAGGAACGGCGTGATCAGCGCGAGCAACTCGCGCGGCCGCCTGGTCATGCCCATGTGCGTGGTGCCTGGCAGCATGGCGAGCTGGGCGTCAGGCAGCATGGCGAACAGCTCGGCCACGTCGGACAACGGCCAGAAGTCGCGGTCGCCGAACATCAGCAGCGTCGGGGCCCGCAGCGACTTGAGCTGTTCGGCGGTCCAGCCGGGAAACTCGTGGACGAGTGCGCTTGTCATTGCGGCGGACTCAGCGAAGCGCTCGGGCTCCGGCGCGACCGCCACGTAGGCGTCGCGCATCGCCTCGAAGTCCTCGCGCGTCGGCAGCCGGTCCTCGCTGATCGGCACGCTTTCCCTGCCCGGCGGCCGGTGGGCGTCCGCCGACGCGATGATCAGCCGGCCGACGCGGTCTGGGGCGGTCAGCGCCACCGCGTACGCGACGAGACCGCCGAGGCTGAGGCCGAACAGGTCGGCCTCGGCGATGGCCAGATGGTCGAGCAGTGCGACGACGTCGGCGGCCAGCGCCTCGATCGTCATCGGGCGGTCAGTGATGGCGGTGTGCCCGTGGCCCTGGAACTCCACCGCGATCACCTGCCTGCCCGCGGCGAGCGGCTCGAGCAGCGGCCCGAAGGTCAGGTCGATGGTCACCACCCCGCCGTGCAGCAGCACGAGCGGCCGCCCGCTGCCGCGGACCTCGTAGTAGACCTCGATGCCGTTCACTGGTGCGTACGCCATAACAGTGCAGACCGTGCACGCTCCGTGAACTCATCGGCCCTTGTCAGGCCTGTTCCGGCGCGGACGCGGACTCCCCGGGACCCGGTCTCCTGATGTACCACTCGGTGAACTCACGGCACCGCCCCGCCTGGTCGAAACGCATCACGAAGCAGTTGTCGAACACCTGGTCAACCGGGCCGCCCGGCTCGGTCAGGTAGGTGCTGCTTCCGGTCGCTACCGCGACATCGCCGTCGACCGCGACCGTCCGGTAGACGGCGTCGAAGGTGCCTGGCGCGTCGACCGTCGACGCGCCCGGGTGTTCCGCCTCGCCGAGCCAGGTGCCGACGACCGCCGCGCGTCCCGTCACCGGCTCGTCGAAGGGGTGATAGCGGTAGCTGACGTCCTCGGCGAACAGCGCGCCGATCAGGTCGCGGTCGTTGCTCTTCCACGCCGTGACATACGCGTCGAGCCAGCGGTCGACCTCCGCCTTGTCCATGCGCACCTCCGGACGCCAGTCTCACACGGGCGGATCACACACTACTGACCGCCCGGGGTGCGGCACACGGGCGGGCTCAGTGGGCAACCACGCCGGTGGCTGGATCGATCACCACGGACGCGGCCTGCCCGGACCCCGCAGGGGCCCCACACCACCGTGAGCGGCTTGAGTCCGCCGAGCGGGAGCACGGCTCGCACGGTACGCAGCAGGATGGCGTCGGTTGACTGGTTGCTGACCTGGACGCCGAGCTGAAGCTTATGCCCGGTCTGGGTGGCGCAGGAGGCGACGTCCTGGGTGAGCGCGGGTGAGTCGGCGAACGAGAACGCCGTGGCGGGCGTCGCAATGCTGGGCTCGGGTGGCGTGGGCCGCAGCACGACGGTCACCGTGGGGGCCGCTCGCGGGGCGGCGGTCACGTGGCTGTCGCCTGCCGCGTACCCGGCGGCGAGGCCGATGGCCAGCGCCGCCACGGCGAGGATTCCGGCGCCGCGTGACGGCCGCCAGCCAGCGGGCAGGCGCGGGGCCCGCCGCTCGCCTAGCTCAAGGACGTCATTGGAGTCATGACCGGCATCCATGATGCCCATTGTGGCTAGTAAGCGTTGAGGAAGGAAACCACCTCGGGGCCTGCGAACTCCGCGCCGTAGCCGGCGTCAAGTACCAGAGCGGCGACCGCCACGTCCTTGTTCGGGTCGAAGGCGATCAGCCAGCTGTTCGGCTTTCCCTGCTTCTGGATGTCCGCGGTGCCCGTCTTGGCGTAGACGGTCGGGCCGAAGCCCATGCCCGCGGCAGTCCCGCGGCTGACGACGGCCTGCATCATTTCCTTGAGGTCCGCGTCCGTGGTGGCCGGCAGCGGCGTGGCCGCCGCCTGCTTGGTCCCCGCCACCAGGATCGGCTGCTTGAACGTGCCGGTGTCCACCGTGGCCGCGACCGAGGCCATGGCGATCGGCGAGGCCGTCAGTGCGCCCTGGCCGAACGCCTCCTGGGCGAGTTCTGAGCCCGACGCGCTAGCCGGCGCGTTGAAGTAGGGCGCGGAGAGACTGCCGATGCCGATGTTCCACTTCTGGTTGAGTCCGAAGTACTTGCTCGCCGTGCCCGCCAGCGCGCCCGTCAGGTGCTGATACTGGCTGGTGAACGCGTTGTTGCACGACTGCGCGAAGTCATCGATGAACGGCGTGCTCGGGGGCTCGGTTTCTCCCTTGTCGTTGTGGAAGGTGTTGCCCGTCACGGTGAACGTCTTCGGGCAGGCGACCGGGGTGCTGGGGGTGAGCACCCCCGCGTTGAACAGCGCCGCCGATGTGATCACCTTCATCGTGGAACCCGGTGAGACCGCGGCCGTCAGCGCGAAGTCGTTGAAGCCGGCGTTGTTGGCGATGGCAAGGATCCTGCCCGTCGACGGCTGGATGACGACCATCGAGCTCTGCTTGTGCATGGCGACCGCGTTCCGCGCGGCGGCCTCGGCGGTGGAGCTGATCGTGGTGGCAAGCGACTGGATGTTCTCCGGGTTGAGAATTTGCGCCTGGCTGCCCTTCACGACCTTGCCCGCGGTGGTCTCGATCTGCACGTCGAGTCCGGGCTTGCCCTGGCCGGGGGGCGCCCCCTTCTTCAGCAGGTTCGCGATGTTGGTGAGACCGGGGTCACCGTAGGAAGTCAGGTCTCCGCCGTTCGCATCGCTGACCATGGTCACCGACGGCGCGACAGACACGGCCATCAGGTGCGTCTTGGCGGTGAGGTTCGGCGCCAGCACGTCGGGCCGCCACGCGACGAACCACACGTTGGAGTTGGCCTGCTGGTAGACGGTGAGCGCCGAGTGGTAGCTCCACATGCCGCGCTCCGCCGACGAGCCCGCGGTCGCCGCGACTGAGGTGGTCACCGCGAAGGTCACCTTCTCGCGCGGGGCGGCGGACGTGCTGCCGGGAACGGCGGTGATGCTGTCCTGCGCGAACGAGAGCGCGCCGGTGTTCAGGTCCTTCGCGAAGGCCGCGAGCCCGGCCGACGCGGCCGCCGGGTGGTCGGTGAGGTTGCCCGCCTTGGCGAGCTTGCCCTTCTTCCAGGCCGTCAGGAACGTCGACGCGACCTGCCGCGCGTCCTGCTGTGGTGTGGAGCCGGTCGGAATCATGCCGGTGGCGGGGATGCCTGGGCCGCGCTTGATCACGAACACGAAGACGAGCGCGGCGGCCACGGCGAGCGCCGTGACACCCGAGATCACCGAGATGAGCACCGTGCGGCGCCTGCCGCCGCCTGTCCGTCCGCGACGGCCGCCGCCGCCACGGCTCCCCTGGCCCGTTCCGTGCCCAGGCGGCTGCGGACCGTAGCCCGGCTGCTGGCCACCCGACGGCTGGCCGCCCGGTGGCTGCTGACCATAGCCGGGTGCGTGTCCCTGCTGGCCATAGTTCTGCTGGCCGTACCCCTGCTGCTGGTAACCCTGCTGGCCGTAACCGGGCTGGACATGGCCCTGCTGGCTGTACTGCTGCTGGCCGTACCCCTGCTGCTGGTAACCCTGCTGGCCGTACCCGGCCTGCCCGTAGCCCTGCTGGCCGTAATTGGGCTGGCCGTAATTGGACTGTGCGTGATTGGACTGGCCGTAATTCTGTTGGCCGTAGCCCTGCTGGCCGTAGCCCTGCGGAGCGGAGGAGGGGGCGCCGTAGCCGTCGGCCCCGTACCCAGGGGTGCCGTACGACGACTGTCCGTAGCGCTGCTGCCCGTGTCCGTCCTGGCCACTGCCCTGCCCGTGCTGACCCTGCGGATATTGCCCGGGAGCAGGCTTGTCCGGCTGCCCGCCTGGCGTCTCCCATGGCGGTGAACTGCTAGGTCTCGGGTCGCTCGTCACTATATGAAAGTACCTACCGCCGTCAATTCCTGATGACTCATCCGCCAAATCATCTGGCCTTGTTGCCGGCGCTAGCTGATCGTGGAGTGAACCACGACCGGCTGGACGTCGGCGCCGTCCACGCTGTCGAAGATGCCCGGAGCGTTCTGGAACTGGCCACTCGGGTTCTTTGTGAGCTTGGAGTACTTGATCTTGAGCTGGCCGCCGCCCGCGTTGACGACGAAGAAGATCGCGCCGCCACCCTCGCGGGCGGTGTTACCGCTCATCGCCGTGCCAGCGATGATCAGGCTGTAGTGATTGCCGTCGGTGTAGATGGCGCCGCCGCTGCCGCCGCCCGGGGTCCCAGCGGACGCGGGGTTCGCGCCCCAGCCGATCGCCTTGTTCTTCGTGAACAGGCTGTTGAACACGCCGAACCTCGCGTAGAGGCCGCTCAGCGCGGCGCCGTTCGAGCAGGAGTTGCCGCTGAAGGTGTCATGGGTGATGTAAACGACGGCCCCCATGTACATGCCGACGGCGCGGATCGCCCCGCCGCCGAGGTCGGGACCGCTGGCGTAGCACCGGTCGCCGGTGAAGACCGAGTTGACGACCTTGAGCTGGCCGCCCTCATCGAAGATGGCGCCGCCGCCGTAGTTCGAGGTGGCGGTCTGCTTGGTGGCCGAATAGGCGTTCTTGAACGTCAGGTTCTGCACGACGAGAAGCGGCCACTGCTGCTCCCAGCAGTCGTTCGTCGTGTACTTCTGCTTCGGGTCGCAGGTGTTCATGTACAGGATCCTGGTCTTGCCCGCCCCGTTCAGCGTGACCTTGCCGCCGCCGTCGAGCACGACCTGATGGCTGGTGTTCACTACCTTGGCCGTGGCGGTCATCGTGATCGTGACCGGCTTGGGCCCGCAGTTGAAGGTGATGATGCCCCCCGCCGCGACCGCCTTGACGACGGCGGCCGACGTGCAACTGGCCGGGGTCCCGTGGCCGATCACCCGGGTGGGGTGCTTGGTGTTCACCGCCCGGCCCGCGGCCGGAACGGCGACGTTGCCCGTCGGATTGCCGACGGCGGGGATCGCGCGCACCGCCGCGGTGCCTACCTGGACTGTGCTCACTGCGCCCGCCGCCGCGCCTGAGCCGAGCACACCAGTGAGCGCGGCAGCGGCCAGGCAGCCCGCCGCCGTCACGAACCCGATCACCATGCCGTAACCACGCCTCGATCGCATGGGCCGCATGCTAGTCCGCCGCGGCCCGCCTGGTCCCGGTGATCACGGAACGCGGTGGGCCCGCGGGACCCTGAGTCACCGGATTGTAGCGCGCGGACCAGCTCGCGTGCCTGGGGGCCGCGATAGAGCACGTCGTCGGCGAGCAGGGCGCCGAACCGGTCCCAGTCGCGGGCCTCGGCCGCGGCCCAGTATTCAGCCACCACGTCATGCGCGCTCATCATGGGGAACGATATCCCCGTCTTCACCGGGCGTGCCGTCGTCATTGCCTGGCGTGTTGCTCCTGCCGCCGTCTCGCATGGCGGCAGCGGTGCAGGCGCGCAGCAGTCGCAGGTCGCCCGCGGCGTCAGTGCTGTCGATGAACTGGTCGGCCGCGCCGGCCGGCGGCAGCCGGCTGATCCGCGGATCGCCGATCGACTCGCGCAACGCGGTGGCGAACCGCGCGCCGCCGATGACCTGGAAGGGGCGGTCGTGGAAGAGGCGGGTGCCGGTGTCGAGGGCGCGGTGAGCCCGAGCCGGTTATGCCGTTCGGCGACGGCTTGGTACGCCCGTGTCAGGTGCCGTTCCCGTTCCTGGTAGCCGCGAGCGGAGATCGCGGCGGTCAGGTCGGCGACGAGGCCCGCATTGCCGGGAAGCCTGGTGAACGCGGTGCCGAGCCACTTGCTGTACGGCGGGTAGCGGCGGTTCATCAGCAGGCACAGCCGCATCAGGTCCCGGGCCAGCCGGGCCGTGAGGACCGCCGAGCCGAGTTCGTCGCCCGCCTCCGCGCACCGGCCAGGGAACGGTTCCTCCTGGTCAACGCGCTGCCACTGGCAGGCGAGCACGTGCCGCCACACGTCGTCGGGGTACCAGGCGAGGGTGTGTCTCGCGCGGGTCAGCTCGCCTGGGTCGTCGTGGAAGACCCGGCCCGTGGTGAACTCGGCAAGCCGCTGCGTCGGGGTGGCCAGCCAGTCGAGCAGGGTGGCGCCGGCGCGCGGGTCGAAGCCGAGCAGCCAGGTCAGCCAGCCGCCGAGTCCGGAGACCATGACGTGATGCCGCGCGGCGCGCGCGGGCTTGCCGCTGAGGGAAAACCTGACCGGGTAGCCGCGGAAGGATCCAGGCAGGCGGCGGGTGAGCATGGCAGTGATCGCTTCGGCGACGCCCGCTGTGTCGCCGACGGCGCGGATGTCGCCGAGCGAGCCGGTGAGCGTGCCGCTTGGCTCGTCGGGCAGCAGGAGTTGCAGGCGCGGGCCCCAGTCGTGGTCGGTTGACCGCTGGGTGTCGAAGCCGGCGACCTCGGAGCCGGGGCCGAGCAGCGCCGCCGCGTACCGGAGCCCGGGGAACTCGTCGGCGAGCAGCGGGCGCACCACGCCGGCGTAGAAGTCGCCGGCGATCTCAAGCCCGGGCACGAACGCGGGAGGCACGGCCACGATCGTAGTGACCCGGATGCCTTCACAGCCGGCGTCCGGGCCACTACGATCGTGGCGCCGGCAGGGTACTCACGCAGAGGAGACTCAGATGACACGCATCGATGTGCGGATTCCGACGAGCGACGGCGTGAGCCCGGGGACGCTGCACGTGCCAGACGGCGCGGGGCCGTGGCCCGGCGTGCTGGTGTTCACCGACATCTTCGGGCCGCGTGAGGTGTTCCTCGAGATGGGCGACCGTCTCGCCGGGCTCGGCTACGTCGCGCTCATCCCCGACATCTACTACCGGGAGGGCGACTACCCGGCGTTCGACACCCGGACTGCGTTCGGGGACGAGAAGGAGCGGAACCGGCTGTTCGCCCTGGCGGGCACGCTGAGCAACGAACGGGTGATCGCCGACGGCAACGACTACGCGGACTTCCTGCTGGCGCGGCCCGAGGTCAGCGGCACGGCGATCGGCGCCCAGGGGTACTGCATGGGCGGTCGGCTGACGCTGGTGGCCGCGGGTGGCCTCGGCGGCAAGCTCGCGGCGGCCGCCTCGTTCCACGCGGCGGGTATCGCCGTCGCCGACGACCCGAACAGTCCGCACCAGGCGGCTGACCAGATCAACGCCGCCGTGTGCGTGGCGGGCTCGGCAGGCGACCCGGGATTCACCGCCGAGCAGGCGGAACTGCTCGGTAGCGCGCTGGCCGCGGCCGGGGTGGAGCACACGGTGGAGAGTTGGCCGGGCGGTCACGGGTTCGCGGTCGCGGACATGCCCGTCTACGACGCGGCACTCGACGAGCGGCACTGGCAGGTGCTGAGCGACCTGTACGCTGAGCGGCTGTCGTAGCCGGGACGTGCCGACGGCCGGTCAGCGGCCGGTGAGGAGGCGGTCCAGGGTAGTGCGGCCGAGGCGGCTCATCACCGGGTTGGTGTCCTTGTAGTACCAGACCAGTCCCATGGCCTGCTGGAAGGCCCACGCCTTGCCGCGCTCCCAGTCCAGGTCGGGGCAGCGCAGGGTGTCGCGGAGCGCCTGGCGGGGCTCGGCGGCCAGCAGGTTCCAGGCGCTGATCAGGTCGAGGGCCGGGTCGGCGGGACCGAAGCTGCCCGGGTCGAGTACGCCGGCCAACCGTCCACCGGCCACCAGCACGTTGCCCGGTGTGAGGTCGCGGTGGCCCATCACGTCTGGGGCCTCCCGCGGTAGTTGCCTGAACTCGCCCCACAACCCGCGCAGCCGGGGCACGTCAAGCAGCCCCTCGCTCCGTTCGAGGCAGGTCTCCATCCAGGCATCGTGGTCCTTGAGATCACCACCGCGGCCGTGTCCGCCGAAGGACCTGCCGCGGGTGCCGATCGCCCGCACTTCGGCGATGAACTCCGCTAGGTCGCGGCCGAACGGAACCGAGCCCGACGGGTCCTCGTCGTCTCCGGTGGCGCCGGGCAGCCAGGTCTGCACCGACCAGGGCAGGGGATAGCCGGGTGCAGGCGCGCCGATGCCGACAGGCTCCGGTACCGGGAACCGGGTCGCCGCGGCGAGTTCGGCGGCGGACGCCGCCTCGGACTCCAGCGCGCGGCGGGCCTTGGCCGGGTCGTCTGGCTCCAGCGGGAAGCGCGCCGCGAGCCGGTCACCGAGGCGGAAGATCGCGTTGACCGTGCCCGACGAGGCGAAGCGCCGGACAGGCAGGTCCCGCCACCGCGGGAACTGCGCCGACACCAGGTCCCGTACCACGTCGTCGGTGATGAGCAGTTCGCCGGGGTGCATGGTCACGGCGGAAAGCTTCGCCGCTCCCCGGCACCAGGCGCAACCCAATATGCGCCCGAAGCGTGACTGTCCGGGCGCGGGGGGCGGCGGGTCCGGCTGGTAGCGGCGGAATGTCGGGGGCGGGGCCTACAGTCGCGGTATGCGATTCGGATTCGTGGTACCGCATGCGAACGCGCGCGCATTCACCGAGTTGGCCGTGCTCGGGGAACGGCATGGCTGGGACGGGGTCTTCACCTGGGAGGCGCTATGGGGTGAGCACGCCTGGGTCACCCTGGGGGCCGCGGCGATGGTGACGAGCAGGATCAGGCTCGGCACGCTGCTCACTCCGGCGTCCCGGTGGCGGCCGTGGGACCTGGCCTCGGCGGTCGGCACCGTCGACCGGCTCAGCGACGGCCGGGCGATGATGAGCGTCGGGCTTGGCGCGATTCACGAGGGGTGGACCGCGTTCGAGGCCGACGAGGGCCGCCGGGCCCGGGCGGAGAAGCTCGATGAGTGCCTGGCCATCTACGACGGGCTGATGCGCGGGCAGCCGTTCTCCTACGACGGCAAGCACTACAGCGCCAAGCCCACCGACTTCAACCTGCCGCAGCCGCCGGTCCAGCGGCCACGCCCGCCGGTCTGGGTGATGGGGACCAAGCTCGCGGGCAAGACCGCGCAGCCGTCGCTGGAACGGGCCGCGCGCTGGGACGGCCTGCTGCCCTCCGTCATGGAGGGGAAGGAAGGGCGTGCCGTCCGGGGGCCCGACGAGCTGGCCGGCCTGGTCGCCGAGGTGCGCGGGATGCGCGCCGCGGCCGGGCTCGCGGATGCCCCGTACGACGTCATCATCGAGGCCGACAGCAGCAGGGAGTTCATCCAGCTCGACCCGCCAGAGCCGGCGACCTGGGAGAAGGCCGGTGCCACCTGGTGGGTGGAGAGCTGGTGGACGATCGAGTCGGGCGCCGAGGGCCTTGCCGAGGTCAGGCGCCGGATCGAGGCCGGGCCGCCGTCCTGACCTCCGGCCGGCCGCCGCGGCGGGCGGCGGCGGCCCAGGTGGTCCGGTCGGCCTTCACCGCGGCCTGGCCTGCCCGGGCGATCCGTGACCCGCGGAGCCAGCTCAGGCCGGCGAGGATCACGGCCGCGGCCGCCAAGAGGGCGAACGTGCCCGGCTTGCCGAGCGGCGCGTTCAGCACGTCCGCGACGTAGGGCATCGCGAAACCCAGGTAGGCGAGCACGTAGTAGCAGGCCACCACGGCGCCCCGGTCGCGCGGCCCGGCCAGCCGCTCCGCCTGGTGCAGACCGCTCACCAGGGACAGCCCGTAGCCGAGGCCGAGGAGCACCGCTGCCACCCCGGCGAGCGGCCGGCTCACCTGCGCCACGGCGGCGATGCTGACGGCCGCGCCCGCCGCCGCGCAGCCAAGGCCCGCGATGATGCCGCCATGTGGGCTGCGCCCGGCCAGGCGGCGGGCGAACGGCTGGATGCCGACACCGGCGCCGAACGCAAGGGCGGTCATCAGCCCGGCGTACCCTGCCGACAGTGACTGGGCGCTCGTCACCTCCTCCGGGAGTACGACGATGGCGAGAGACGCGGTGCCGAACACGAACGGCGCGGCCGGCGCGACCCCCAGCCAGAACGCCCGGGTGCGCAGCGGTGCGGGTGGCGCGGCCGGCCGGCCCGCCGACTGACCGGCGCCGTCCGCCGGGTCGGTGCGCGCCTGGCCTCCGGCCAGGTCCGCGCCTGACGGGGCGGCGTCCGATGCGGCACGAGACGAAATGACAGGCTGCGCCCTGGCGGGACGCGGCGATGCCGGGGCGGTCAGGCCCACTGCGAGGGCTGCGGCGCCCAGCGCCAGGTGCGGCAGGTACGGGACGACGAGCGGGTCGCCCGCCCACTGTGCGAGCAGCGCGGCGACCACGGGGCCGAGCCCGAATCCGGCACTCAGCGCCAGCGCGGCCCGGCGGGCGCTCACCGCGTCGCCGGCGGACAGGTCGAGCACCCAGGCCGTCGCCGGGCCGAAGACCATGCCCGAGCACAGGCCGGCAAGGGCCCGGCCGGCCGCGATCAGCGCCAGGTCGTGCGGTCCGAGTATGAGCAGCAGTGTCGCCAAAGGCGACAGTGCGGCGAATGGCAGCACGCAGGCCCGGCGCCCTACCCGGTCCGATAGCGCTCCGCCGAGCAGCAGCCCGGGAATCAGCGTGGCCGCGTAGATGGCGAACAACCCCGCGATCTCCCCGGGGCCCAGGCCAAGCTCGTGCCGGTACACGATCAGCATCGGGGAGAACTGGTTGGCGCCCCAGCCCACGGCAAACATCAGGAGCGCGACCCGGATCCAGGCGGCGGGGATTGCGAGGCTCATGACTGAGACGCTAGCCGCAGAACCGTCAAAGGCCCGTTTGACGGTTCCAGGCTTAGGGTTGACGGCATGGAGCCCGATGCCGACCTCGCCGCGCTTGGTCACCTCATCGGTGATCAGAATCGAGCGCGGATGCTGCAGATCCTGCTTGGCGGGACACCACAATCCGGGTCCGCGCTGGCGGCCGCGACGGGGATCTCCCGTTCGCTGGCCAGCGCCCACCTGAAGAAACTCACCGCGGGCGGCCTGCTGCGCGCGGAATCCCTGGGCCGCCAGCGGCTGTATTCCATCGCGGGCCAGCCGGTGGCCGACGCGCTCGAGGCGCTGCTGATGCTGGCGCCGGCCAGGCCGGTTCACTCGCTCAGCGGCTCGGCGCGCCGTCGCAGCATGCGCATGGCCCGGACCTGCTACGACCACCTCGCGGGCATCACCGGAGTCGCGATCACCGAGGCGCTCGCCGCCAGGCACGCCATCGGAGAGCGGGACGGCGCCTGGGTCCTCGGCGAGCGGGCCGGCACGGTGTTCGCCGCCGCCGGCATCGACGTCGTCAGTGTGCCGCGCGGCACCCGGCCGCTGCTTCGGCCCTGTGCGGACTGGACCGAGCGCGGCAGGCATCACCTCGCGGGTGCGCTCGGCGCCGCCCTCGCCGCCGATCTCGTCAGGCGGGACTGGGTGCGCCGGCACGACGGCAGCCGGATCGTCACGGTGACCCCGGCCGGGCTCGCCGGCCTCGACGACTGGCTCGGCATTGACCTCGGCCAGCTCAGGGCCACGGCGGCGGCGTGATCAGCCGACACCCTGATCAGCCGACAGCGTGATCAGCCGGCAGCCTGCTCAGTCGGCGGGCTCGAGAAGTTCCGGCATCCGGGACAGCCAGCGCGGCGTCCACCAGTTGGCCCGGCCCATCAGGAACTGACTCGATAGGGACCTTCCCGGACACGCCGAGCAGGGAGCCTCCCCACCCCCACTGGAAGACCGCGACGATGACGCCGTAGGCGGCGCCGATCGAGAAGAGGTTGAGCAGCGCGGCCTTCAGCGCGAGCACCGGGCTGCGGAAGCTCAGCAGGAGCAGCAGGAAGGCGGCGGCGAGGCAGCGTCGTGTCCTGCAGGGTGCTAGCGAGCTGGCGGGTCGCGGCGTCCTGCGGCCGACTGGCCGGGATGACGCTGACGGACAGCACGGCGCCGTCCGGGCTCGGCTGCACCGGGCCGACGGACGCGACGTCCGCCGTCTTGGCGAGGGCGCTGCTCAGCGCCGAACTCAGGGCGCTGACCTGTGCGGACGTGCTGGTTTTGGCCTTGTCAACCTGCACGGCGACGGTGAAGGGACCGTTGGTGCCCACCCCGAACCCATCGCTGATGGCGTCGAAGGCCTGGCGGCTCGAGTAGCTCTCCGGGCTGGCGCCCGCGTCGATGTGACCGAGTCGCAGTGACAGCGGCGAGCGTCGGCGACACGGAGGCGAACGAGGTGGCTGCGGCGACCATGCCGAGCACGCCGAGACCGGCGATCGCGCCGATGACGGCCGTCACGATCGGCAGCCCGGCGGCGATGACGCTGCCGAAGCCGAGCTGCAGCACGATGATCTCGGCGATGATGCCGATGAGTTCCGAGCGCAGGTCGCCGGTCTTCGGCTGGGCGGCCTGGCCGAGCAGGCCGCCATAGCTGACCGCAGGAGGGAACAGGGCCCCGGACAGAGCCGCTAGTCGGCCAGGCGGGCGGGGAAGCCGCCGGTGGCGACCGGGCCCCAGCGGACCGGGGTGACGCGGAGCAGTGACTTACCCTGAGTAATCATGGCTTGCCGGTATTCGGCCCAGTCCGGGTGCTCGCCGGATATCGACCGGTAGTAGTCCACCAGGGCCTCCACCGCCTCCGGCACGTCGAGGACCTCGGCGGTGCCGTCGACCTGGACCCACGGGCCGCCGAAGTCGTCGGACAGGAACAGCACGCTGACGTGTTCCGGGTCGCGCCGGGCGTTGCGGGCCTTGGCCCGCTCCGGGTAGGTCGCGATGACGATCCGGCCCCGCTCGTCGACGCCGCAGGTGACCGGCGACGCCTGCGGGCCGCCGTCCTTCCGCGTGGTGATCACGATGGCCTGATGCCGGCCGCTGATGAACGCGGTCAGCTCGTCGGCGCCGACCGCGGTGTTCGTCGCGATTTTCCTTGGCACGCCGCTCACCCTAACAACCGGACCTGACGGAGGCTGCGAGCGGGCGGCGAGTCAGCCGAACCCGTTCGGGATAATGGGCGGATGGCTGGGACGACACCGGCGCTTGACGCGGCCGGCACCGAGGCACTCGACATCCTTGCGCGGGCGCGCGCCGACCGCCGCCCGTGCCCGCCGGTCCGCACCATCCTGCCGCCAGGCGACGTCGACGCCGCCTACGCAGTGCAGTCCGCCTGGGTGGCTACGCAGCTCGCGGCGGGCGACCGCTTGACCGGACGGAAGATCGGCCTGACCAACGCGGCCGTGCAGGCGCAGTTCGGCGTTGACCAGCCCGACTTCGGCATGCTGCTTGCCAGCATGGACTGCCCGCAGGGCGCGCGCGTCGACACCGGGCGGCTGCTGCAGCCGCGGATCGAGGCGGAGATCGCCTTCATCCTCGCCCGGGACCTCGACGGACCCGACATCGGTCCCGACGACGTGCTCGCCGCGACCGGCGCGGTCGCCGCCGCGCTGGAGATCGTGGACAGCCGGGTCGCCGGCTGGGACATCTCCATCGTGGACACCGTCGCGGACAACGCGTCGGCCGGACTGTTCACACTTGGCCAGGAGCGACGGCCACCCGGCGGGCTTGACCTGGCCGCCTGCCCGATGCTGCTGTGGCGCGGCGCTGAGGAAGTATCACGAGGAACGGGTGCGGCGTCCCTCGGACACCCCACCATTGCCGTCGCCTGGCTGGCGAACACCGCCCGGTCATACGGGCGCCCGCTGCGGTCGGGCGAGATCGTGCTGTCCGGCTCGCTCGGGCCGATTGTCCCCGTCGTGCCGGGCGACGAGTTCACCGCGGAGATCGGCGGCCTCGGCCAGGTGACGGCAGTGTTCGGCTAGTCGCCAGAGTCGCGGCCTGCTAGGGGCCCCGCCGGCTGGGGGCACTGCCGCCGAGGAGGACTGCTGGCTAAGGGCACTGTCGGCTAGGGGCACTGTCGGCTAGGGGCACTGCCCGGCTAGGGGCGCGGCGCGACCGCCGCCGCGGTGAGCGAACCGATGTCGGGGATGCCGGCCAGCGTCATCAGAATGTGCAGTTCCTCGGTGAGCAGCTCGACGGTGCGGCGGACGCCGTGCTCGCCCGCCGCGGCCAGGCCGTAGGCGGCGAGGCGGCCGATGACCACGGCGCTCGCGCCGAGCGCCAGGGCGAGGAAGACGTCGCCGCCGGTGCGCAAACCGCTGTCGAGCAGGACGGGGACGCGGCCCGCCACCTGGGCGGCGATCGCCGGCAGCATATCGAGGCTGGCGGGCGACGGATCTATCTGGCGTCCGCCGTGGTTGGAGACAAGGATCGCGGACGCGCCCGCGCCGATCGCGGCCTCGGCGACCTCGGGGGTGAGGATGCCCTTGGCGATCCACGGCATCTGGTGCCTGGCGGTGGCCTCGGCGAGCTGGTCCCAGGTCCAGGCGGGCACGATCTTGGAGCCGTAGGTGGACGCGACGTTCGGCGAGCAGTCATGGATGACGTTGCCGGCCCAGACCACGGGATCGAATCGGAAGCGCTCCATCCGGTTCCTGGTGCGGAAGCCCATGATCGGGCAGTCCACGGTCACGCACAGCGCGTCGTAGCCTGCCGCCTTGATGCGCTCGGCCGACGCGTCGAAGGAGTCGAACGGATGGAGTTGCGCGATGCGCGCGGCGGACGGAGCCGCCTCGGCGACCTGCTCCCAGGAGAAGCTGCCGACCTCGGGAACGATGGACGCGATCCCCGTCGCGGCGTTGGCGCGGGCCACCGCCAGGTGGCCGTCCCTGGCGAACAGCGCGTCGCCGCCGAACGGGGCGGTGAGCACCGGCACGGACAGCGAGATGCCAAGGAACTCGGTGTTGGTCTTGGGGTCGCCGACGCCGGTCATCGGCTTCGGCTTGATCACCCAGCGGGTGAACGCCTCCCGGTTGGCGCGCAGCGTCTGCTCGGTGCCCGCGCCGCTTTCCAGGTAGACCGCCGCGTCCCGCGGCAGGCGCTCGAGCGCCGCCGCGTGGATCTCTTCCAGGGTCCTGAACTCCCCGTCCTGGGGAAACGCCGAGGTAACCGTCACGATGGCACCCTACCGGCCGTTTGTCATGGCACGCCCTGGCGGTCGCGTTCGCCGGAAAAACTCGTTGTGAGCTGGGCTTGTCCGGCTGGTAGCGTCCTTGGGTGCTGGTGTTCGCCTCGTGACGTGGTCTTTGCTGCCCGACATCTCCCCGCTCCGCGAGTCGGCGGGGTTCCGGGCGATGTTCACCAGCAGGACGGTCGCCTTCCTCGGCTCGCAGGCAGGCGAGGTCGCGATCCTCGTCCAGGCGCAGCGGCTCACCGGATCGCCGCTCGTCGTGGGCACGCTCGGCCTCGCGGAACTGGTGCCGCTGATCGTGTTCGGCCTGTACGGCGGGGTGCTCGCGGACCGGTTCGACCGCCGCAAGCTCATGGTCTGGTGCGAGCCTGGCCTCGCCGCCTGTGCGGGCCTGCTGCTCGTCAACTCGCTGCTGCCGCACCCGCCGCTGTGGCCGCTTTACGTGGTGGCGGCGCTGATGATGGGGATCGCGTCGCTGCAGCGGCCTGCTTTCGAGGCGGCCACGCCGCGGGTGGTCCCGCTCGAGAAGCTGACCCAGGCGTCGGCGGTCATGTCGTTGTCCACCAACGCCAGCGTCCTCCTCGGCTCCTCGCTCGGCGGCGCGCTCGCGGCCGCTCCCGGGCCGTGGCTGGTCTACGCGCTGAACGTGGCCGGCTACGTCGTCTCGTTCGCAATGCTCCGCCGACTGCCGGCGCTGCCGCCGATCACGCCAGGCGCCGACGGCGCCTCGGACGGTTCGAGCGGCCCGGACGGGTCGAGCGGCTCGGACGGCTCGGATGGCGATGGCCCGGCCTCGCGGGCGCCCGCGCTCTCGGAGATCCTAGTCGGCCTGCGGTACGCGATAAGCCGGCGCGACCTGCTTGGCTCCTACCTGGCCGACCTGTCGGCGATGATCTTCGCCTACCCGAACGCGATGCTGCCGTTCCTCGCGCTGGAACTGCACGCGCCGTGGTCCACCGGGCTGCTGTTCGCCGCGCCCTCGGCGGGCGCGCTGATCGTCTCGGCGACCGGCGGCTGGATGCCGCGCATCAGGCGGCACGGCCTGGCCATCGCCGTCGCCGCCGGGTCCTGGGGACTCGCCATGGCCGCGGTCGGCGTGTCCCCCACCCTTTATGTCGCCCTGTTCTTCCTGGCGGTCGCCGGCGGCGCCGACGAGTGCAGCGCGATCTTCCGCGACACCATGTGGAAGCAGTCGATCCCCGATCACCTGCGCGGCCGTATGGCCGGCATCGAGCTGCTCAGCTATGCGGCGGGGCCGCCCACCGGGCAGCTCCGCTCGGGCGCGGTCGCGGCCGTCACCAGCCCGCGGTTCTCGCTCACCTCGGGCGGCCTCGCCTGCGTCGCGGCGGTGGCCGCCGTGCTCGCGGTGCTCCCGGCGTTCCGCGGCTACGTCGCCCCGGTCGGCGCCCCGGCCACCGCGTCGCCCGCTGGCCAGCCGGCCTTGCCTGGAGCCTTACGAATCCAGGACCGCGGCGACGGCTTCGAGCTCCACGAGCTGGTCGGTGTATCCGAGCACGGTGACGCCGATTAGGGTGCTCGGCACATCGTGGCTGCCGAAGGAGTCGCGGATGACGTCCCAGGCGGCCACCAGGTCCTCCCGTCGGCTGGATGCCACAAGGACCCGGGTGTTCAGCACGTCTTCCACCGACGCTCCCGCGTCGGCGAGCGCCGTCCGCATGTTCTCGAAGGCCTTCGCGGCCTGGCCGGCGTAGTCCCCGGGCGCGGCGGTGGTCCCGTCCTCGTTCAGCGGGCAGGCACCGGCCAGGAAAATCAGCCGTGACCCGGCGGGCGCGGTGGCCGCGTAGGCGTACTCGGCGACGGTGGACAGAGACGCCGAGCGGATCAGCGTGACGGCATGCGGCATGGTCGGACGATTCCCTTCCTGGTAGGCGTCGGCGGCTGGCGTCAGCGCTGGCCTCAGTGCCTGTGGCTTGGCGGGACGTCCAGGGCCGGGTTGCGGTCGAAGAAGCCGAACGGCTTGAGCCAGAACGAGACGATATCCGACGGCATCACCGGCCAGTCCTCCGGTCGGGTGATGTGGTGGATGCCGAACACGTACCAGAGCACCACGTCGGTGTTCTCGATCGGCCGGTCCGCCGCGGTCCAGGCGGGCAGGCCGGTGTCGGCGTCCGCCTGGACGGGGAAGTCGCCGCACGGCCAGCGCTCGTCTTGACGGTACGGGGTCACCCACAGGGTGTGCCCAATGACCTTGGCCCGCTGATACGCCGGCGAGGCGGGGTCGAGCAGCGCAGGGAAGGACGCGGCGGGGACCAGCTTGTAGCCGACCGGGGTACCCATCGCGTTCCTGACGGTGTCGTTGACGACCTTCCAGCCGCGCTGGCTGGCCCAGTCGTAGTCCTGCCTGCCCTCGGATTCGGTGCGCAGCGGGGTGCTGGACACGGTCAGGCCCAGCGCGTGCGGGTCGTCGTCGCCGGGCGCGGCGGGGCGGGACTCGGTGACGTAGACCGTGTTACCGGGACCGTCGACGTCCAGGTCCAGCCGGGCGACGATGAAGTGCTGGTGGAACGGGGCGTAGATGCCCTGGTCGACCAGCGTGCCGTTGGCTGGGCGGCTGCCTGGCGCCGCGGTGTGCGAGGTGACCATGATGCCGGTCGCACGGACCTCGCACTCGATCGCGCCGTCCTGGTAGAACCGCCAGTACACCAGGTACTCGTAGTTGGCCACGGTCACGTGGAAGGAGATCACGAGCCGTCTGGCCCGCCGCACCTCGGCGCCTGCCCGCTCGTCCACGTGCTTCCACAGCACGCCGCTGTCCTCCTCGTGCACGCAGATGGCGTTCGGTATCGTCACCGGCTCGCCCTTGGAGTCGTGCACCACCGCGTCCAGGTAGGTGATCTCGCCGAGGCAGTCGCAGCCCAGAGTCAGCGAGGTGGTCATGAAGCCGAGGCCCCACTCGCCGATGTCGAAGGCGGTGCGCCGGTAGTGGTCCGGGCTGGCGTCCCGGTACGGGACCACCATCTCCGCGAACGACAGCCGGTGCGCCACCGAGCGGAGCCGGCCACCGTCGCTGAAGGCCACCTGGTGCAGGACGAGGCCTTCCCGATGGTTGAATCCAAGCCGCAGCCGCCAGTTCTGCCAGCTGAGCAGGGTGCCGTCCAGGGCGAAGCCCGGCCCATCCGGCTGGCTGATGTGCAGCGGCGCCACCTCGCGCAGCCGCATCGGCAGCAGGTCGGGCAGGTACTCCCCCATGATCTGGACATCGTCGCCCGCCGGGCCGCTGTCCTCGAGTTCGAGCAGCGTCATCGTGTTCAGGTCGACGATGGGGTGCAGGCCGGTCAGGTGATGGGCGTAGGGGTTGCCACGCTCGCTGCCCCGGTACCACACGTCGCACCAGCCGATCCGCCGCCCGACGTAGCGGTCGGGGACGAGCGCGGCGCCGTAGGCCCACATGTCGGCGAGCACCCGGGACAGGTCGGTGACACCGCGCCGGGCGAGAGCCTCGAGCACCGCCGGATGGGAGCGCAGCATCGCGTCGCACTCGTGCCACTCGTCGACGGTCATGTTGGGCTGCTGCCCAGGCAGGTGCTCCCAGTCGCTGACCGCGTCGCCGGTCAGCGACACGACCGCGCGATACGCCTGCCCGTCGGCCCGGTTCCAGCAGACGACGATCGCCTCCCGCCGGTCCAGCCGGCCCTCGTCGAGCGCCGGCAGGTCCGTCTTGTCGGGCTCCCGCAGCTCGATGGAGGCGAACCGCCAGCCCTCGCCCACCCCACGGTCGCGCCGCACGATCCCGGCAACCCGGCGAATCTCATCGGCCGTCAGCGGGTCCAGTGGATGGCTCACAAGCGGTCCTTTCCCGTATGGGTGTGGCATCCATACGGCTACAACCGTATGGGTGTGGCATCCATGCGGTTGCGGGGGCTGGTCGCTCCACGATAGGGCCACTCCGTGGATTTCACCACTGCCGGGAAACCAAAGAAGGCCGACCCCAGTGGGGCCGGCCTTCTTTGAATGATGTTCCGGCGGTGTCCTACTCTCCCGCGAGGCCTCCCTCGCAGTACCATCGGCGCTGAAAGGCTTAACTTCCGGGTTCGGGATGGGACCGGGTGTTTCCCTTTCGCTATGGCCGCCGCAACTCTATTGAGA
>NZ_RPFW01000004.1:0-862721 GCF_007827045.1 Trebonia kvetii | reverse complement strand
AAGAGCCAAGCCCTCGGCCTGTTAGTACCGGTCAGCTGAGCACCTTGCGGTGCTTGCACTTCCGGCCTATCAACCCAGTCGTCTGGCTGGGGGCCTTACCCACTCAAGGTGGTGGGAGACCTCATCTTGAAGCGAGCTTCCCGCTTAGATGCTTTCAGCGGTTATCCCTTCCCGACGTAGCTAACCAGCCGTGCCCCTGGCGGGACAACTGGCACACCAGAGGTCAGTCCGTCCCGGTCCTCTCGTACTAGGGACAGCCCTTCTCAAGTCTCCTGCGCGCGCAGCGGATAGGGACCGAACTGTCTCACGACGTTCTAAACCCAGCTCGCGTACCGCTTTAATAGGCGAACAGCCTAACCCTTGGGACCTGCTCCAGCCCCAGGATGCGACGAGCCGACATCGAGGTGCCAAACCATGCCGTCGATATGGACTCTTGGGCAAGATCAGCCTGTTATCCCCGGGGTACCTTTTGTCCGTTGAGCGACGGCGCTTCCACATGCCACCGCCGGATCACTAGTCCCAGCTTTCGCTCCTGCTCGACATGTCTGTCTCACAGTCAAGCACCCTTGTGCACTTGCACTCGGCACCCGGTTGCCGACCGGGCTGAGGGTACCTTTGGGCGCCTCCGTTACCTTTTGGGAGGCAACCGCCCCAGTTAAACTACCCGCCAGGCACTGTCCCTGACCCGGATCACGGGCCCAGGTTAGACACTCAAAACGACCAGAGCGGTATTTCACCAGTGACTCCACACGGACTAGCGTCCGCGCTTCCCAGTCTCCCGCCTATCCTACACAAGCCGTCCCAAGCGCCAATGCCAAGCTGCAGTAAAGGTCCCGGGGTCTTTCCGTCCTGCTGCGCGTAACGAGCATCTTTACTCGTAGTGCAATTTCGCCGGGCCCGCGGTTGAGACAGCGGGGAAGTCGTTACGCCATTCGTGCAGGTCGGAACTTACCCGACAAGGAATTTCGCTACCTTAGGATGGTTATAGTTACCACCGCCGTTTACCGGCGCTTAAGTTCTGAGCTTCGCCATTGCTGGCTGACCCGTCCCCTTAACGTTCCGGCACCGGGCAGGCGTCAGTCCGTATACATCGCCTTGCGGCTTGGCACGGACCTGTGTTTTTAGTAAACAGTCGCTTCCCCCTGGCCTCTGCGACCCCACCTAGCTCGGGGAGCAAGTCCCGTCACCGGCTGGGGTCCCCCTTATCCCTAAGTTACGGGGGCAATTTGCCTAGTTCCTTAACCACGGTTCACCCGATCGCCTCGGCATTCTCTGCCTGACCACCTGCGTCGGTTTAGGGTACGGGCCGCGCACGTCCTCGCTGCGAAGATTTTCTCGGCAGCATGGGATCACTGACTTCGCCTTGCGGCTCGGCATCAGGTCTCAGGCTCATGAGCCGCGGATTTGCCTGCGACTCGCCCTACGCCCTTACCCCGGGACAACCACCGCCCGGTACAGCTACCCTCTTGCGTCTCTCCACCAGCTTGCCTACCGCAGGATCGGTTCGCAACCAGGATCCGCCCGAAGGCCTCACCCGAGAGCTTAGCATCACCCGTTTCAGCACGGACGGCCGTGCACGGGTACGGGAATATCAACCCGTTGTCCATCGACTACGCCTGTCGGCCTCGCCTTAGGTCCCGACTTACCCTGGGCGGATTAGCCTGCCCCAGGAACCCTTGGTCAATCGGCGGGCGAGCTTCTCACTCGCCTTTCGCTACTCATGCCTGCATTCTCACTCATGCAGCCTCCACAGCTAGATCACTCTGCTGCTTCACGCGCTGCATGACGCTCTCCTACCCAGCCCGTCATACGACGGACTGCCGCGGCTTCGGCGGCGTGCTTGAGCCCCGTTACATTGTCGGCGCGGAATCACTTGACCAGTGAGCTATTACGCACTCTTTCAAGGGTGGCTGCTTCTAAGCCAACCTCCTGGTTGTCACTGCAACTCCACATCCTTTCCCACTTAGCACGCGCTTGGGGGCCTTAGCCGGCGATCTGGGTTGTTTCCCTCTCGACCACGAACCTTATCGCCCGCAGTCTCACTGCCGCGCTCTGGCTTCACCGGCATTCGGAGTTCGGCTGAATTCAGTAAGCTTGTGGGCCCCCTAGTCCAACCGGTAGCTCTACCTCCGGGAAGGAACACGCGACGCTGCACCTAAATGCATTTCGGAGAGAACCAGCTATCACGGAGTTTGATTGGCCTTTCACCCCTACACACAGGTCATCCCCCAGGTTTTCAACCCTGGTGGGTTCGGGCCTCCACGCGGTCTTACCCGCGCTTCACCCTGCCCATGCGTAGATCACCCCGCTTCGGGTCTACAGCACGCGACTGAACGCCCTGTTCAGACTCGCTTTCGCTACGGCTACCCCACACGGGTTAACCTCGCCACGCACCGTAACTCGCAGGCTCATTCTTCAAAAGGCACGCAGTCACCCCGAAAGGCTCCCACGGCTTGTAAGCACACGGTTTCAGGCACTATTTCACGACTCCTCACCGGAGTGCTTTTCATCTTTCCCTCACGGTACTAGTTCACTATCGGTCACCAGGGAGTATTTAGGCTTAGCAAGTGGTCTTGCCAGATTCACACGGGATTTCACGGGCCCCGTGCTACTCGGGAAATCACTAAGGAGGCCCTGCAGTTTCGCGTACGGGACTGTCACCCGCTACGGCCAGACTTTCCAGACTGTTCCGCTACCACAAGACTTTGTAACTCCTCGCCGCCCCGGCAGAGACGGCCAAGTGCTCCCACAACCCCCATCACGCAACGCCCGCCGGCTATCACACGTAACAGGTTTAGCCTCATCCGCTTTCGCTCACCACTACTCACGGAATCGCTGTTGCTTTCTCTTCCTGCGGGTACTGAGATGTTTCACTTCCCCGCGTTACCACCACACGCCCTATGCATTCAGGCGCAGGCGACACCCCATGACGGGTGCCGGGTTTCCCCATTCGGAAATCCTCGAATCACAGCCCGGTTGCCGGCTCCTCGAGGCTTATCGCAGGCTCCAACGTCCTTCATCGGCTCCTGGTGCCAAGACATCCACCGTATGCTCTTAAAAACTTGGCTACTTTTGCGCACGTACCTATAAATAGGTACGCCAGAAGATTAGATGCTCGCGTTCACTGTGCAGTTCTCAAGATACGGACGGAACAAGGGCCGTCACGATGCATCCGCATCGTTCCGACCCAGGCCGTTCGAGTCAGCGCCCTAAGCGAAGCGGCTGCTTCCTCAGGACCCAACAGCGTGCTCGGAGACCCCCGGGTAGATGAAATCGATACCCAGGAGAAACCGAATAACCAGTGCTCCACTAGAAAGCATGGACGCTCACGCAGGCATTCGCTACGTAAGAGCGCCGGTGCTCCTTAGAAAGGAGGTGATCCAGCCGCACCTTCCGGTACGGCTACCTTGTTACGACTTCGTCCCAATCGCCGACCCCACCTTCGACAGCTCCCTCCCTTACGGGTTAGGCCGCCGGCTTCGGGTGTTGCCAACTTTCGTGACGTGACGGGCGGTGTGTACAAGGCCCGGGAACGTATTCACCGCGGCGTTGCTGATCCGCGATTACTAGCGACTCCGGCTTCACGGGGCCGAGTTGCAGACCCCGATCCGAACTGAGACCGGCTTTCCGGGATTCGCTTACCTTCGCAGGTTCGCAGCCCTCTGTACCGGCCATTGTAGCATGTTTGCAGCCCAAGACATAAGGGGCATGATGACTTGACGTCATCCCCACCTTCCTCCGAGTTGACCCCGGCAGTCTCCAATGAGTCCCCGGCATTACCCGCTGGCAACATTGGACGAGGGTTGCGCTCGTTGCGGGACTTAACCCAACATCTCACGACACGAGCTGACGACAGCCATGCACCACCTGTGACCGGCCCCGAAGGACCCCATGTCTCCATGAGTTTTCCGGCCATGTCAAACCTTGGTAAGGTTCTTCGCGTTGCGTCGAATTAAGCAACATGCTCCGCCGCTTGTGCGGGCCCCCGTCAATTTCTTTGAGTTTTAGCCTTGCGGCCGTACTCCCCAGGCGGGGCGCTTAATGCGTTAGCTGCGGCACAGACCCCGTGGAAGGGACCCACACCTAGCGCCCAACGTTTACGGCGTGGACTACCAGGGTATCTAATCCTGTTTGCTCCCCACGCTTTCGCTCCTCAGCGTCAGAACAGGCCCAGAGAACCGCCTTCGCCACCGGTGTTCCTCCCGATATCTGCGCATTTCACCGCTACACCGGGAATTCCGTTCTCCCCTGCCTGCCTCCAGCCTGCCCGTATCCACTGCAGGCCCGGGGTTAAGCCCCGGGATTTCACAGCGGACGCAACAGGCCGCCTACGAGCTCTTTACGCCCAATAATTCCGGACAACGCTTGCGCCCTACGTATTACCGCGGCTGCTGGCACGTAGTTAGCCGGCGCTTCTTCTGCAGGTACCGTCTGAATTCGCCCCTGCTGAAAGCGGTTTACAACCCGAAGGCCTTCATCCCGCACGCGGCGTCGCTGCATCAGGGTTTCCCCCATTGTGCAATATTCCCCACTGCTGCCTCCCGTAGGAGTCTGGGCCGTGTCTCAGTCCCAGTGTGGCCGGTCGCCCTCTCAGGCCGGCTACCCGTCGTCGCCTTGGTGGGCCGTTACCCCTCCAACAAGCTGATAGGCCGCGAGCCCCTCCCTGGCCGAAAAACTTTCCACCCCCCACCATGCAGTGAGGAGTCATGTCCGGTATTAATCCCCGTTTCCGGAGGCTATCCCAGAGCCAAGGGCAGGTTGCTCACGTGTTACTCACCCGTTCGCCACTAGGTGCAAGCACCTCGTTCGACTTGCATGTGTTAAGCACGCCGCCAGCGTTCGTCCTGAGCCAGAATCAAACTCTCCGTTGAATGACTGACACCAGCCAGACCCGAAGGCCCAACCGGAAAACAGAAACCCAACCATGAGCAAATCATGGCTAATATCCGTGGAACCAGTCACAAAGACCAGCCCCGACGGGGGTTTGTACATATATCATGCACTGGCTTTTAGCACGCTGTTGAGTTCTCAAGAAACAGACGCTCTGCGTTTTCCGAACTTTCGTTCTTCGCTCGCGGCGACTCTTTAAATTTACCCTGTATTTCCCGCTTGTCAAATCCGCTCCAGGTTCGACTTATTCGAACCTTTTGCCCTGATTTGGCATTTCAGGATTTCCCGAGCCATCAGCATACCGCCTGTTTGGAGTGGTGTGACACGCACACGCGGCTCCGCTGAGGCTTGCTAGCGGGTGGCTCCCCGGGTCCGGGCCCGCCTTGCGGCGTTCCCTCCCCCTCGGGGCAAGAAGAACCTTACGGGTCCCAGTCACCCTCGTCAAATCGTTCCTGAAAACTTGGTATCCCCGGTCCCGGGTTCGTTCAAACCTCAGCGAACGCCCGGCACGCGACGGTTGCTCCTGCCCGCTGAACGAGCAGGTCAGGAGCAAGATACTACAACGTGTCACGCGACATCACAAGATGTCACGAGTCGAAACCGAGACCGAGACGGTCAAGCAGGCGCAGCCACGCGTCGCGCTTGCCCTCGTTCCTGTCCGCCCGCGCGATCGACGAGCGGGTGGCCTGGATCACGCCGGACCGCAGCGGCTCCGGGGGGAAGGGCACCGGCTTGGACCTGGCCAGTGTAAGCCGAACCCGTTCGGTATCAAGATTGTGCAACTTGTCGAGCAGGACCTGGGCGCCGAACCTGGTGGCACCGACGCCGAGCCCGGTATACCCGGCCACGTAGGCGACCCGGCCGCCGTGCGCGGTGCCGAAGAACGCGCAGAACCGGCTGCAGGTGTCGATCACGCCGCCCCAGGCGTGGCTGAAGGACACCCCCGCGAGCTGCGGGAAGGTGTCGAAGAACTGGGCCGCGAGCACGACGAAGGTTTCCGGGCGCGTCTCGTGTTCCGACCGGACGCGGCCGCCGTTGTAGTAGACGGCGTCGTAGCCGCCCCACAGCACGCGGTTATCGCGGGTCAGCCGGAAGTAGTGGAACTGGTTGCCAAGGTCGGCCGCGCCGCGCCTGTCCCGCCAGCCGAGACTGTCCAGCTGCTCCGCCGACAGCGGCTCCGTCATCAGCACGTAGTCCCAGACCGGGATCACGTAGGCGCCGATCCTGCGCAACAGCTTGCCACCCGGCACGCCCGCGGCGAGCGCGACCATGCCGGCACGAACGCCGCCATAGGGGGTGCGCAGCATCATCGCTCTGTCACCGGATGGGCCACCCGACGACTCTGGGGTAAGCGACGTCACCGGGGTGTGCTCGAAGATGCGCACCCCCGCGTCCAGGCAGGCGCGGCGCAGCCCCCAGGCGAGCCTGCCCGGCTCCACCAGGGCGTTGCCCGTCGTGAACTTCAGTCCGCCCTTCCAGAGCGGCGAGTTGAGCTCGCGGCGCGCCGCCGGCCCGTCGAGCACCTCGACGTCGTGGCCGAGTTGCCTGGCGGCCACCGCCTCCTCGTCGAGTCCCTCGACCTGCCAGTCGGCGGTGCCGAACGCCACCTCCCCGGTCGGCGAGAAGTCACAGTCGATGCCGCGGGCGGCGATCGTCTCGCCGATCTCGCGGAGGTTCTGCTCGCCGAGCTTCTCAAGCAGCGGCATCTCATCACCGAAGCGCTCAAGACCGTTGCCGATGCCGTGGGTGAGGCTCGCCGAGCAGAATCCGCCGTTGCGGCCCGACGCGGCCCAGGCGACCGTCTTCGCCTCGAGCAGCACGACGTCGAGGTCGGGGAAGCGCTCACGGGCGAGCAGCGCGGTCCACAGGCCGGTGAACCCGCCGCCGATGACCGCAAGGTCCGCCGTGACGCTGCCCGCCAGGGCGGGGAGCGGCTCGGGCGCGTCGGGCTGGTCCAGCCAGAAGGAGCGCGGCACGGCGTGCGCGAGCGACCGCGCGATGGCCGGGTCTACCGCGGTGGCGGGGGCCTTTTGGGTGATCATGGGTCGACTTTCGCACATCGTGGCGCACCCGATAGACATGGGGCATGCGCATCTGTGTGATCGGTGCCGGCGCGATCGGCGGAGTCATCGCGGCCAGAATCGACGCCGCGGGCGACGCCGAGGTGTCGGTGCTCGCCCGCGGCGCGACGCTTGCGGCCGTCAGGAAGCGCGGCCTGCGCGTCACGTCGGCGGACGGAACACTCACCGCACGGGTGGCCGCATCGGACGACGCCGCGGAACTCGGCCCGCAGGACTTCGTGATCGTCGCGGTCAAGGCGCAGTCCATGCCCGGGGTGGCCGCGTCGGCCGCGCCGCTGCTCGGCGAGTCGACCGCGGTGCTTTCCACGCTGAACGGGGTGCCCTGGTGGTTCCTCGACGGGTTCGGCGGGCCGGCCTTCGGCTGCCACCTGGACAGCGTCGACCCCGGCGGCGCCATGGCGTCCGTGCTTCCGGCGGCGCGGGTGATCGGCGGGACCGTGCACCTGTCCGCGTCGTCGCCCGCACCGGGCGAGGTGTCACTGCGCAGCGGGAACGGCCTGATCATCGGCGAGCTCGACGGGTCGTCCACCGCCCGGCTTGCCGCCCTGGCGGGAGTGCTGCGCGCGGCGGGCCTCGACGTGACCGTGTCGGAGCGGATCAGGGACGACGTCTGGTACAAGCTGTGGGGCAACCTCACGCTCAACCCGATCTGCGCGCTGACCGGCGCCTCGACCGGGCCCGCGCTCGACGATGACCTGGTGCGCGGGCTGATCTCCGCGGCGATGCTCGAGGCGCGGGAGATCGGGGCGCGGATCGGCTGCCCGATCGCGCAGACGCCGCAGGACCGGCACGCGGTCACCCGCAGGCTCGGCGACTTCGTGCCGTCCATGCTGCAGGACGCGCGGGCGGGCAGGCCGCTCGAGCTGGACGCGCTGACCGGCGCGGTGCGTGAACTCGGGGCGCTGACCGGGGTGCCCACGCCGTTCGTGGACGCGATCCACGGGCTGACCCGGGTATGGATGAGCGCCCGCTAGCGATCCGCTCGCGGGCGCTCGTTTTCCGCCGGCACGCCACGGGATCCGCCTGGATGGGCCGGGCGGTGCCGGCTCAGCCGGGCAAGCCGGTGAGGAAGACCGGCCAGCAGATCTCGGTGCGGTAATCGCCCGCCGGGTCGAACCCGTCCGGGTAGTACTCGCGGATCGGGCCGTCGACGCCGATCGCGCGCTCGGCCACGACCGTGCCGATCGCGCCGTAGGTGCGGTCGGTCTCGCTCGCCGGACCCGGGTGCATGGCCACCGCGGCCTCGATACCCCCCACTTCGCGCAGGTGCACGCGGCCGCTGACGTGCCGCCCCTGCAGTCCTGGCTGTCCTTGCTGTCCGGGCGCTGCCGCGACGACCGGCGCGAACACCGTGACCTCGCTCTCGGTGATCTCGAAGAACTCGCCGGGAAACAGCGCGCCGAACGGCCCGGCAGGCTCAAGCCCGGTGGCGGCGAGTGCCGCCTCGAGCTCTGCGAACACACCAGCCCCCCACGCCACCACCTCCGCGCCGCGCACCACCTCCGCGATGGCCAGGGCGGTCACCGCGGGGATCGTGCGGAACTGGATCATCGGCCGCGGCGCGACGCCGCTCAGCAGCGCCCGCAGGCTGCTGACCGCGGCCTGCGTCTCCTCGAGCTGCCGTTCCATCCGCTCCAGGTGCGCCGCGATCTCCCGGTTCCGCTGCGCCACGTCGGGTGCGGAAAGCACGGCCGCGATCGAGTCGAGCGGCATGCCGAGATCGCGCAGCCGCCTGATCACCTGGGCCGAGGCCACCTGCCCGGTGTCATAGGAGCGGTAACCGGAGCTCGGGTCGATCGCGGCCGGCGCCAGGACGCCCACGTCGTGGTAGTGCCGCAGCGCCTTGACGCTCAGGTGCGTCATCCGGGAGAACTCGCCGATGGTCAGCAGCGTGGTTGCCATGACGGAAGTATCGCCTTTCACGAATGGTTGACGGGTCACGAGTGGTTGACCGGTCAGGAGCGGCTGGCGGTCTTCGGGATGATGAAGGTGAGCGCGGCCACCCCGGCGAGCAGCACGGCCATCTGCGCGATGCTCCACCCGTAGGCCACCGCGTAGCCGTGGCCGGCGCCGAGCAGCCCGTAGAAAATGACACCGGAGATGGCGACGCCGATGGCGTTGCCGACTTGCTGCGCGGTGGACATCGCACCGGAGACCGAGCCTGCCGTGCTCGCGTCGGCGTGCGACAGCACGGTCGAGGTGAGCGGCGTGATGCACAGCCCCTGGCCCGCGCCGAGCAGGAACAAGCCCGGGAACAGGGCGGCGACGGCCCCGGTGCTGCCTGCGTCGGCCACGGCGAGCAGCAGCGCCACGTTGCCGAGCGCGGCGACGAGCGCGCCGGCGAACAGCAGGCGGCGGCCGTACTTGACGGTGAGCGCGGGAGCGCGGAACGAGGTAGCCAGGTACCCGGCGGCGAGCACGGCGAACACTCCGCCGGACTTGATCGGGCTGAGCCCGCGGCCCTCCTGCAGGTACAGCGCGAGCAGCAGGTAGCAGGCCGCCTGCTGGCACCAGAACAGCAGCTGGCAGGTGAGCCCGGTGCGGAAGGCGCGGACCGCGAAGATCGACGGGTCGAGCAGCGGCTGGCCGCCGCGCCGCTTTTCGTGGCGCAGCCAGGCGGCGAAGGCGACGAGCACCACCGGTCCCGCGGCGAGGCTGGCTAGGGACCAGGCCGGCCAGCCGTGGGCGCGGCCGTCGAGCAGCGGCAGCACGATCGCGATAAGCGCCGCGGCGAAGAGGGCGGCGCCCCGCAGGTCGAGCTTGCCCGGTGTACCCGAGCGGGACTCGGGTACCCACTTGCGCGCGGCGGCGATCGCGGCGATGCCAACCGGGACGTTCACCCAGAAGATCACCCGCCAGCCGAGGCCGGCCAGGTTCGCGTCGATCAGCACGCCGCCGAGCAGCTGCCCGCCGGCGGCGGCGATGCCCATCACGATGCCGTAGGCGCTGATCGCCCGCACCCGGTCAGGGCCGGCATAGGTGGTGCCGAGAATAGACAGCACGTTCGGCGCCATGATGCCGGCCCCGATGCCCTGGGCCAGCCTGGCCGCGACAAGGAACCCCGCGTCTGGCGCGGCGGCGCACAGCGCCGAGGTGAGGGTGAAGGCCGCGAGCCCGATGCAGAACGCCCTTCTGCGGCCGTAGTGGTCGCCGAGCCGTCCCCCGGTGACCAGGAACGCGGCGCTCGTGAGCCCGTACCCGGCGACCACCCATTCGATGGCGGCCGGGCTCGCGGACAGGCCGCGCTGAATGCTCGGCAGCGCGACGTTGACGACGAAGAAGTCGAGTACGTAGACGAAGGTCCCGCACAAGATGACGGCGAGCGGCGCCCAGCTGACGGTCCGCGGCTTGCCTGTCTCGGTGCGGCTTGCGGTGCTCAAGTCGGTCATGACTTGAGCCTCCGGCCTCCCGTTACAGGAGGGTCAAGCCAGTGCGGGCATCCGGTGGCAACTGTCTTTTTTCCTCCACAACGGGTGCCAGGTGACCCGGTACGGCGCACGGCGACTCTCCCGCGGAGGGCATAACCGAATCCGCTGCCGAGGCGTCTACGCGGCATGAGGACTAATGAGGGTGCTTCCCTGTCTGCTTCGCTTCCCCGGCGCGGTCTGCTCGCCGGCTTGGCCGCCTCGGCGGCTCTCCTGCTCATGACCGGCTGCGGGTCAGGTCCCGGCGCCGCGCCGGCGGCCCGTGCCGCGAGCACGACCACGGTCGCGACTGCGACCCCGGTCTCGACCGCGACCGCTACCCCGGTCTCGACTGTCTCCCCGGCCGGGCCGGCGGGTCCTGCCACGCCGGGTCCCGCGGCGAGCTCGGGCACCGGGCAGCGGTGCGCTCCCGGGCAGATCGGGCCGGTCGGCGCCTCGTTCGTCTCGGCGGACGACGGCTACCTGCTCGGCATCACGTTGAAGGAGTGCTGGGCGGACGCCACCTCCACGCTCAGGCTGCGGAAGACGACCGACGGCGGGCTGCGCTGGACGTCGCTGACCGCGCCGCCCGCGCCGTGGGGCGGAATCGCGCCCAGCGGCCCGGGGCGCGTCCCTGCCAACGGTGTGACCTCGTTGCTGTTCGCCGACGCGCGGAACGGCTGGGCCTACGGGCCTGGACTGTGGGCGACGCACGATGGCGGCGCCTCCTGGCACAGGATCGGCACCAAGGACTGGGCCGTGCAGAGCATGGCGGCGACGGACGGCCGCGTGGTCGCAGTGCTTGAGAGCTGCGACGCATACGACGCCGACTGCGCCGCCCCGTCCTTCGCCGTGCGGACAAGTCCGGCCGCCCGCGACGCGTGGCGGCAGGTCCCCGGGGCTGCCGGTCAGGGCATCCCGTCCGTCGTCGCGCGGGAAGGCATGGCCTTCCTCGTCGTGAGCGCGACCGGCGATGGGTCCCACGCGAAACGCGACACGCTGCTGTCCGGTCCCGCGAACGGCTCCGCGCGCTGGACCAGCCGCTCGATCCCCTGTGGCCGCGGCGCGAACCCGGTATCGGCGACGACGGCGAACCGCCTGGTGCTGTCGTGCGCGATGCTGGGCGCGCACCCGGCGGCGACGCATCTGTATGCCTCGGCGGACGCCGGACGGCACTGGACGAAGATCGCCACGCTCGGCATGTACGACGGCGCGGGCACGGTCGAGCGGACCGGCGCCGGCACCCTGCTGGTGGCCGGGATCTACAACGGGGTGGCGTTGTCCCGCGACGGCGGACGGACCTGGACCTGGCCGGGCGCCATCGACAAGTCGGACAACGTCGGCGGCGGTGACGCGATCGAGGCCGACCTGTTCACCAACGACGCCGGCTACGTCATCGTCACCTGCGGCTCGCTGTGGATCACCCGCGACGCCGGGCGGACCTGGCGGCCGGTCACCGTCCGGTAAGCGACCGCCGGCCGCGGCGGCGCCCTGCACCGTCCGAAGCGCGGGCCGCCTGCCTCTCGCAGGTAACCCGCGCTTCCCGGTGGCTCGCATTTCGCGGGGGCCGCGTTTCGCGAGTTGCGCGCCCCGCGCGCCTATTGCTGTTATCCGGCTAGGCGGAGACGAGGTCGCAGACGAAGATCAGGGTCTCGCCCGGCTTGATGGTGCTGCCCGCGCCGCGGTTGCCGTAGCCGAGGTCGGGCGGAATGACCAGCTTGCGGCGCCCGCCCACCTTCATGCCCTGCACGCCCTGATCCCAGCCCTGGATGACCTGCCCGACGCCGAGGCGGAAGCGCAGCGGCTCGCCCCGGTTCCAGCTCGCGTCGAACTCCTCGCCCGTGGAGTAGGCGACACCGACGTAATGCACCTCGACGGTGTCCCCGGCTCCGGCGGTCTTGCCTTCGCCCTCCCAGACGTCGGTGATCTCAAGGGCCTTGGGCGGTGTGCCCTCGGGATAGTCCACTTCCGGCTTCGTGATGTCCATGTTCCTGACCTTACCGATCACGGCAGATCAAACCCTTGATTCGGAATGGATTCGGTATTCCGCGCCTAGGCTAGGGCCTGCGGCCGCTGCCGGGCATGGGAGGATCGTCCGGTGGTTCCCGCGGCCATTCACGACTTCTTCACCGCAAGCGCCGGAGTAGCCGGGGCGCTCATCGGGCTGCTCTTCGTGGCCATCTCGGTTTCCGCCGAACGGCTCGCGAAGGCCGAGGCCTCGGCACAGACGCTCCGGATCCGCGCGTACGCGGCGCTGACGGCGTTTATCAACGCGCTGTCTGTCTCGCTCTTCGCGCTGGTCCCAGGGGAGAAGATCGGGTGGACCTCAGTGATCGTGGCGATCGTCGGGCTGCTGTTCGTGGCGGCGTCGCTGCTGTCGCTCATCCGGCTGCGGCAGGTCCGCTGGGCCAGCCTGCGAGACGGCCTATTCCTCGTCGGGCTGGCCGTCACGTTCGTGCTGCAGATGGTCGCTGGGATAAATGTGGTCCAGCGGCCGGGTGACTCCGGCTCGGTGAACACGATCGCGATCCTGGTGGTCGTCTGCTTCGTTGTCGGGATCTCCCGGGCGTGGGAGCTGATCGGCGGCCCGTCGATCGGCATCGGGCACGAGGTCGTCGCCTTGGTCCGCGGCGGCGACACCGTGCGGGACGGCGCACCGGTGTCCGGGGCCCCGCCAGGCGGGGCCCCGGACACCGCTGGGAGCGCCGAGGCACCGCGGGCCGCTGGGGACGCGCCAGGCGGCGACGCTCCACCCAGTGGTGCGGGCGAGTTCTAGCTGGTGGTGTACTCGGTCGTCCAGGTGTGACCCGCGTCGCTCGTGGCCTCGATCGCGAACGTGTTCGTCTTGAGGTTCTCGCCGACCACCCAGCCCTGGTTCGTGCTGAGGAAGGCGGCCGCGAGCGGCTTGTTGATCGCGGCGATGTTCCGTGCGTCGCTGAGGGTGCCGCCGCCGTTTCCTGCCAGCGAGAGCGGCGCCGCGCCCCAGCCGTTGGCCGGCGGGGTGTAGCCGACGAACGCGGCGGCATCCGAACTGATCGCGCTGAACGGACCCGGTTCAGAGCCGGGACCCGCGTTCAGGTGCAGCTTCGGGCGGAGCGAGGACTCGAGCATCGGCTCCTCCATGACACCGCGCCAGTGGCCGCCGTCACTGGTGGCATAGGCGAGATACGGCGAGTGCATCATCGCGGTGCCCTGCCCGACGAACAGCACCCACGCCGCGTTCTGGCCGGTGCACTGCACGTTGGGCGTGTCACCGATCGCCCCCGACTCCACCCTGACCGCGGGCGGCTCGGTGAACGACTTCGTCCAGGTCGTGCCGCCATCGGTGGTGTGCCAGATCACACCGGGAGTACCGAGATAGCCGTTCGACGCGCTGGTGAAGCAGGCGGTCTCCGGGTTGGCCGGGGTGCCGCCCAGTTGCTGCCAGGTCTGGCCGCCATCGGTGGTCCGCAGCAGCTGGCTGCCGGAAACCGGGCCGGACAGGCCGCCGAGGACCGGCGCGCCCGCGGCGCCCGCGCCGCCGGCCACCGCGTACCCGACGCTCGGCGAGACGAAGTGGACGGTGTCGATGCCCTGGCACTGGGTGCCAGGCCGGGACGCGCTGAGCGCGGGCTCGGCCGCCGCCGTCCAGGTGGCCCCGCCGTCGGTGGTGTGCAGCAGCGCGTTCTTGCCGACGGCCCAGCCATGCGCCGCGTCGGTGAAGTCCACCTGGTACAGGGCGGCCGGGCCGGTGTACTGCCTGGTCCAGCTGTGCCCGCCGTCGCTTGTCGCCAGGATTCGGCCGTTGCCCGCCGCCCAGCCATGGCTGGCGTCGACGAACTGGATGGCCTGGAGCGACGGGATGGCTCCGCCCGCTGTGCCGCCGCCGCCGGCGGGCGCGCGATCGGCGGTGACCGACGCCCCGGTACTCGTGCAGTTCGCGGTGGACGGCGATGACGATGATGACGGTCCGCCGGCGGCGGCGCGGGTTTCCCCGGTGGCGCTCGCCGCGGGGGCCTTGCTGGCCGGCTGGCGGGGAGCCTGCTCGCTGGCCAGCTGCGCGGTACCGCAGCCGCCGAGCAGACCGGCGGCCGCGAGCGCCGCGACCGCCGGGCCGATGGCCCGCGCACGCTGCCGTCCGGCCCCGGCGAGACGCGCGGGACGAGGGGTACCCGCAGGGCCGACATTTGCCTTGTTCGTGTCCATGGGCTGCATCTCTTTCCTCGGGGGTATGAGGTGCCGCCTACCCCTGAGCAGCGCTCACTATCATTCTGCACGCGCGATCTTGGGGGTAACTGGGGGTTTGCGTGCGACCACTACCCGTGGATCTTAGTCGCAACAAGTGAGTTCTTGCATCCATTCCGTGACGGAACCAGTGCCGGGTCGCGGCCCCGGTGCTACCCGCCGGGGCCGCCGCGGGTCACTCGCCGGTGTAGGACATCACGTGCTTGATGCGGGTGTAGTCCTCGAACCCGTACATCGACAGGTCCTTGCCGTAGCCGGAGTGCTTGAAGCCGCCGTGCGGCATCTCGGCGATGAACGGCAGGTGGGTGTTGATCCACACCACGCCGAAGTCCAGGCGGCGGCTGACCCGCAGGGCGCGGGCGTGGTCCTTGGTCCAGACGCTCGCGCCGAGGCCGTACCGCACGTCGTTGCCCCACCGGACGGCCTCGTCCTCGTCGGTGAACCGCTGGACGGTGATGACCGGGCCGAAGACCTCGTCCTGGATCATCTCGTCGTCCTGCCTGAGCCCGGAGACGATGGTCGGCTCGAAGAAGTAGCCGGGGCCGGAGATCGCGTGGCCGCCCGCCGCCACGGTGGCGTGGGCCGGCGTCCTGTCGAGGAAGCCGGAGACCCGGGAGAGCTGGACGGGGTTGTTCAGCGGGCCGTAGTTCGCGTCGGTCACGTCGAGCCCGCCGGTCTTGGTGGACCGCGCCTGCTCGGCGAGCGCGTCGGCGAGGTCGGCGGCGATGCGCGGCCCGGCGATGACCCGGGCGGCGGCGGTGCAGTCCTGACCGGCGTTGTAGAAGCCGGCGTTCGCGATGGCCTTGGCGGCCGACTCGACGTCGGCGTCGTCGAACACGATCACCGGGGCCTTGCCGCCAAGCTCCAGGTGCACCCGCTTGAGGTCGTCGGCGGCAGTCCTCGCGACCTCCATGCCCGCCCGCACCGAGCCGGTGATGGACACCATGGCGGGGATCGGGTTCGCCACCATGGCGCGGCCGGTGTCCCGGTCGCCGCACACCACGTTGAACACGCCGGGCGGGAAGAACTCGGCCGCGATCTCGGCGAGCAGCACCGTGGAGACCGGGGTGGTGTCTGACGGCTTGAGCACCACCGTGTTGCCCGCCGCTATCGCGGGCGCGAACTTCCACAGGCCCATCATCAGCGGGTAGTTCCAGGGCGTGACCTGGGCGCAGACGCCGATCGGCTCGCGCCTGATCATTGAGGTGTGGTCGCGCAGGTACTCACCCGCCGACCTTCCCTCGAGCACCCGGGCGGCGCCGGCGAAGAAGCGCAGGTGATCCACGCTCGGCGGCACCTCGTCCGTGCTCGCGATGGCGAGCGGCTTGCCGGTGTTGCGGCACTCGGCCTCGGTGAGCTCCGCGGACCGCGCCTCGATGGCGTCCGCGAACTTCAGCAGGGCGCGCGAGCGCTCGGCCGGGGTGGTGTCGCGCCACGTCTCGAACGCGTCCCTGGCGGCGCGCAGCGCGTCGTCGACGTCGGCAGCCGAGCTGACGGGCGCCGAGGCGTACGACTCGGCCGTGCTCGGATCGATCACGTCGCTGTAGCGGCCGTCACGCGGCTCGCACTGCTTGCCGTTCACGAAGTTGCGTAGCGTTGCCTGCGTCATCCCAGCCTCCAGTGCCGCCAGTGGTCGTACGCGGGCTCTCGCGGGCCCATGCGATGAGCTTCGCAAAGTTAGGTACCTGCGACAAGTGATTCCGTGGAAGATTGGACGTTTATCTGCGAAATTAGTTGACAACTGGGCTTGACACGACAAGCATGAGGGGTGAGGGTCAACTTCGGAAGGATGTGATCGGATGGCCCACGGCCCGCGCGGCGGTATGGCCGCCACGCCGGCGCTCGATGAGATTTCCAAGCGGATCATCGAGCAGCTTCAGGCCGACGGGCGTCAGTCCTACGCGGCGATCGGCAAGGCGATCGGGCTGTCGGAAGCGGCTGTCAGGCAGCGCGTTCAGCGGCTGCACGAGGCCGGGGTGATGCAGATCGTCGCGGTCACCGATCCGCTCAAGCTCGGCTTCAGGCGCCAGGCCATGATCGGCCTGCGCTGCGACGGCGACCTTGAGAAGCTGGCCGACCAGCTCGCCGCCATGGACGAGATCGACTACGTGGTGCTGACCGCCGGCTCGTTCGACCTCCTGCTCGAGGTGGTCTGCGAGGACGACGATCACCTGCTCGAGATTCTGAGCAGGGTCCGCGGGGTACCGTCCGTCACGTCGACCGAAACCTTCGTTTATCTAAAGCTACGCAAGCAGACCTACACCTGGGGGACACGGTGACTCTTTCTTCTGACGAGCTCCAGGCGGCGGCCAAGCAGCACCTGTGGATGCACTTCACGCGGATGTCGTCCTACAACAACGGCGACATCCCGGTGATCGTCCGCGGCAGCGGGCCGTATGTGTACGACGACAAGGGCAAGCGCTACCTGGACGGCCTCGCCGGGCTCTTCGTGTCCATGGTGGGCCATGGACGCACTGAGCTGGCCGAGGCCGCCTCCAAGCAGGCCTCCGAGCTGGCCTACTTCCCGCTGTGGTCCTACGCCCACCCGGCGGCGGTGCAGCTCGCCTCCCGCCTCGCCGAGCTCGCACCTGGCGACCTGAACCGGGTCTTCTTCACCACGTCGGGATCCGAGGCCGTCGAGTCGGCCTGGAAGCTCGCCAAGGCGTACTTCAAGCGCAAGGGCGAGCCCGGCAGGTACAAGGTGCTCAGCCGCGAGTACGCCTACCACGGCACCTCGATGGGCGCGCTCGCCGTCTGCGGCCTGTCCGCGATCAAGCACGACTTCGAGCCGCTGCCGCCAGGCGGCATCCGGGTGCCGAACACGAACTTCTACCGCGCGCCGGAGTTCGTCGCCGACAACGAGACCAAGTTCGGGATCTGGGCCGCCGACGAGATCGAGCGGGCGATCCTGCGCGAGGACGCCGAGTCCGTCGCGGCGGTGTTCCTCGAGCCGGTGCAGAATTCCGGCGGCTGCTTCACCCCGCCGCCCGGCTACTTCCAGCGGGTGCGCGAGATCTGCGACAAGTACGGCGTGCTGCTGGTGTCCGACGAAGTGATCTGCGCGTTCGGTCGGCTCGGCTACTACTTCGGCTCCGAGCGGTACGGATACGTGCCCGACATCATCACCTTCGCCAAGGGCGTCACCTCCGGCTACTCGCCGCTCGGCGGCATGATCGTCCGCGACGAGCTGATGGAGCCGTTCCTGCAGGGCAACGCGACGTTCCTCCACGGCATCACGTTCGCCGGGCACCCGGTGTCGTCCGCGGTGGCGCTGGCCAACCTGGACGTCTTCGAGCGGGACAACCTGCTCGGCAACGTGCGGGCCAACGAGGACGGCTTCCGCTCCGCCCTGGACAAGCTCACCGACCTGCCGATCGTCGGCAACATCCGCGGCGCCGGCTACTTCTACGGCATCGAGCTGGTCAAGGACAAGAACACCAAGGAGACGTTCGACGACGACGAGTCGGAGCGGCTGCTGCGCGGGTTCCTGTCGCACGCCCTGTTCGACGCCGGCCTCGTCTGCCGCGCCGACGACCGCGGCGACCCAGTGATCCAGCTCGCCCCGCCGCTGATCTGCACCCAGGAGCACTTCGACGAGATCGAGCAGATCCTCCGCTCGGTCCTCACCGAGGCGTGGACCAAGCTCTGACGACGCGCGCAGCGCTCTGACGACGCGCGCAGCGCGGGCGGGCCGCACGATACGAGGGAAATCGTGACCGCGCTGACGCTGGGGCAGCGTAAGGAAAACCTGCCGGCCGAGGTCAGCTGCTCATCCTTGACACCTGCGAGCATCTCGCCGGGGGCTGCGCGGACCTCGCCGCGCTGCTGCTTTCCGCGGCGCCCCGGGTGCGCCTCCTCGCGACAAGCCGGGTACCGCTCCACGCGGCCGGCGAGCACACGCTGCTCATCTCGCCGCTCGAGGTTCCCGCCGACGACGCGGCCGCCGGCTACTCGGAAGCCGCCGCCCTGTTCGCCGACCGCGCGCGGGCGGCCGTCCCCGACTTCGAGCTCACACCGCGGAACACGCCCGCCGTGGCTGAGCTGTGCCGGCGGCTCGACGGCATACCGCTCGCGCTCGAACTGCACCTCGAGCACATCTTCGGCAAGCTCGGCCTGTCCTCGCGCACGCAGCTGTCGACCTTGATGCTAGCCGGGCGGGAGCCCGGCTAGCACCGCCGTCGCGTTGCCCGGGCGCCCTACTTGTGGACGGTGAGCGTGACGTAGCCCTTGCACCCGTCGGTGCACGGCAGGTAGTCGGCGACCAGCATCTCGAGGTGGTACTTGCCCGCCTTGAGCTTGGGGAGCTTGACCTTGCAGGACGTGTGGCTCGCGCAGGTCGCCCAGGCGACCCCCACGATCGCGGGCTTCTTGCTGATGGTCAGGATCTCGGCCAGGTTCGCGTTCGGAATGGCGACGAACCCGGTGCCGGTCACCGTGGCCGCGACCGCCGTGCTGGCCTTCACCGAGGACGGCGAGACACCGTGCGTGCTGACCCGTCCGAGGCCGCCGCGCGCGTAGTAATGACACATGTCGGCGGCCATGCCTGGGTCGAAGTACGGCAGGTCCTTGGCCGTGAGCAGCGGGGTGCCGAGGCCGGTGGCCTCGTCGTACCCGGTGGTCGCCGGGTAGAGGCCGCCGGTGTAGCCGGACGCCGTGTCGTCGTTGTTGCCCTTGGTGATGTCGTGCAGCAGCGTCGGCGGCGTCTCGAGGTAGACGAGGGCGTTGTTGACGGCCACCTCGAGGTACAGGGCCTGCGGCAGCATGACGTGCGGGCCGGCGTTCCAGCCGAGGGCCGAGCAGAACGGCGAGGCGTCGATCAGCGCCGCCTCCGCCGCCACCAGGGACGTCGCCGCGGACGTGCCGTAGAAGCCCGTCCACTTGTTCTTGTAGAACACGACGTAGGGGCTGGACCCGCCCGCGTTGGCGGATATGTCGGGCACCTGGCGCCGGTAGCCGTTGCGGTCGCTGCCTGACTTGCAGGACGCGGCCGCGACCGAGTTCTTGGAGATCAAGCCGGTGATCTGCCCGATACTCGAATCCTGCTGGTGGAGGTCCTGGTAGGACGGCATGCACAGCAGCGTGGAGACGCCGCCGCCGGTCGCTCCCGGGTTGGCGTTGCCCGAGCCGTTCCACGCCACCTCGTTGGACAGGACGCCCGCGCTCGTCATCGTGGTACCGCCGACGGAAAACACGTTCGTCGCCGATGCCGGTGCCGTGGGGCTCAGTGCGGCGGACTTCGACGACCCCGCGAAGCATCCGGTCGACCCGGAGTCACCGGAAGCGGCGACCGTGGTGATGCCCTTGGCATTGAGCGTCTTGAACACCGTCTGGTAGGCGGATAGCAGCGCCGTGCCCGATTCGATCTCACACAGCCCGTAGGAGATCGAGAAGACCTGGTCCCTGTCGAGGGCGGCGACCTTGGCCGCGATGTCGTAGAGCGGGGTGATGCCCGGCTGGCCGTCCTGGTAGTCGTCGATGGTGACCCCGGGCGCGATGCCCGCGATGTTCTCGATGTCGAGCGCTGCCTCGCCGCCGCCCGCACCGGTGCCCACCGACTTGCCCACCTTGGTGTTCACCACCTTGGTGGAGATCCCGTAGCACTTCTCATAGCCCTTGATGTCGGTGCCCAGGTTCGGCTCAAGCTCAGCCACCGCCACGCTCAGCCCCAGGCCGAAGTCGCTCACCTTGTACAGGCTGGTCATCTCGTAGTGCGCGGCCAGCTGATTCGCGGTGAAGCCGTGCATGGCGATCGCCTGGTCGGTCGCGGAGTTGCAGGCCGTGGGCCCGTGCGCCGCGCTCACCGCGGGGCTGACCGCCACCGGCCCGCTGCGCTTGGGCGTGCTCGTGGCGGAGACCTGGTGGGACAGCGCGTGCGGCTGGTACACGGTGTCGAGGCCGAGCACGCCGTCGATCGCCGGGGCGATCGACGCCGGGATCTTCGGCGCGGCGGAGTTCGCGTACGCGACCCGGCCGCCGGGCAGCCGGTAGCTGACCAGCCGCACGCCGAACGCTCGCTCGACCGCGGCCGCGGTGCCGGTGACCGGGATGTAGAGCCGGTCGGGATCGACGCTGCCCGGATGCAGGCCCATGCTCGCGAGCGTGCTCGACACCCGCGCGATCGCCGCGGGCGACAGGCCGAACTCGGGACCGAACTGATCGTTGCCGACGAACCGGCCGAAGTACGGTGACTTCGGGTTCGCGAGCCCGGCGACGAGCGCGTCGAGTCCCGCCTCGTTGCCGAGCTTCAGCGTCACGTCGAACGTCAGCCCGGTGGTGGGGGCCAGGGCGCCGAGCCGGACCGCGCCGGCCGGGAGCGGCGTGGCCGCGCTCCCCGCCAGGGCCACGCTCGCGTCGGCCGCCCCCGCCGATGAGGGGATGGCCACGGCGGCGAACGCCCCGGCCGCGATGGCGACCGCCGCCGCCGCAGCGGTCAGGCGGTACTTGCCTCGGTGCATGTGCTGATCCCTCCGTCTCAGGCGGTCAACACGGTTGCCGCCAGACTGCTGATGAAGCCGGTGGTCGCCGCGGACGACCGCGATCTCAGGAGACGACCGTGACCGAGCCACCGCTTGCTGTCACCTTGAACCCGCCGAGGCAGGCGCCGCTGGAATTGCTGACGGTCCAGATGTAGCCGGTGTACGTGCTGACCCCAGACGAGCCGCCCGGCCCGACCGTGCCAAAGCTGGCGAAACTGCCGCTTGTCGTGTACTCGCCGATCGAGATCGGCGCGTTGCTGTTATTGATGAAGGTGAAATTCGCCACCGCACCCGTGGTGGACGTCCCACCGCAGCCGACCGACGAGGCGCCGGAGTAGCCGCCGATGGACTGCGACGGGGGCGGCGGCGGGGTCGTGGTGTGCGTCGGCGGCGTCGTCGTGTGCGTGGCCGGCGGGGTCGTGCTCGGGGTGTAGGCCGGCGTCGTCGCCGGCGGCGGGGTGTACGCCTGCGTGGTCGCCGCCGCCGAGGAGGTCGTCGGCCGCGGCGGGTTCGGCTTCTTGGTCGTCACGTGGGGCTTGGGCTTAGTGGTGCTGACCTTGGGTGACGCGCTCTTGCTCGGTGTCGGCGACGGGGAAGGCGACGGGGACGGGCTGTGCGACGTGGTCACGACGACCGACGGGCTTGGACCCGATGCCGACTTGCTCGGGCCGCCGCCGCTCACCGCGAAGCCGATCCCGGTGCCCGCCAGGACGACGAGAGCCGCGGCCGCCGCGAGCAGGATGCGGCGGCGCTGGTTCGGCCGGGGCAGCGGCGTGACGACGCCGCCTGGCGGCGTCGGCCCCATCGGGCCGCTACCGCCCGGGCCGCCGAAGCCGGGGCCGCCGGTGCCCTGGGTACCGGCGCCGGTGCCCTGGGTACCGGCGCCGGTGCCCGTGGCGACCGTGCCTGGTCCCGCGGCGAAGACCGCGGGACCGCCGCCCGGCGGGGTGCCGACGGCAGGCGGAATGGTGGACAGCCCGATGGTGGCCTGGCCGGTGTACTCGGGCACGCCACCCGACGGCGGATAGATGGGCTCGATCCTGGTGTCCGCGACGCCGGGCGGTGCGGCCGCCGCGGCGGCACCCATGGCCGCGACCCCGGCGACCGCCGCGGGCACGCCCGAGGCGGGCGGAACCTCGGCGACGTGCGGAGCATCCGCGACGGACACCGCGTCCTCGACCGGCGGGGCCTCGGAGACGGCGGACGGCACCTGAACGCCGGCCGGCGTCAGCGGAACCGCGCTCGCCGCGGGCGCTTCGTCCGCGACGGCCTCGCCCGCGACCGCACCCACGATGGCGGCAGCCACGGCCGGAGCAACCGCCGTCAGCCCCGCAGGCGTCCCCGGCGTGACGGGAGTGGTGTCCTGCAGCTTGACCGCGGCCGACGGCGTCGGAGTCACCGCCGTCGGCACGTACTTGCCGAGCGCCTGCGTGAACGGCTCGGGCAGCCACTGCGGCGTGACCACACCGATGCCCGCACCGAGCGCGTCGAGGTCGGTGAGCAGTTCGCCGGGGGTCGGCCGGTCCGCGGGGTCCTTGGCAAGGCACCGCTCGATCAGCGGGCGGACCTGGTCGGGCACCTGGGCCAGGTTCGGCTCCTTGGCCACCACCCGGTACATCAGGGCCGGGGTAGGCCCGCTGCCGAACGGCCCCTCCCCCGTCGCCGCGAACACCAGCACGCCGCCGAGGCTGAAGACGTCGCTCGGCGGGCCGACGACCTGGCCCTCGGCCTGCTCGGGCGACAGGTAGCCCGGCGAGCCCATGACGGTGCCCGTCTGGGTCAGCATGGACGCCTCGCGGGCGCGGGAAATGCCGAAGTCGATCACTCGCGGCCCGTCGGCGGCGAGCAGCACGTTCGACGGCTTCATGTCCCGGTGCACGACGCCCGCCGCGTGAATCGCCTGCAGCCCCTCGGCCAGGCCCGCCGCCAGCGCGAGCACCGACTCCGGCGGCAGCGGCCCCTGCCCCTCCACGGCCTCGGCGAGCGAAGGGCCTGCCACGTACGCGGTCGCCAGCCACGGCACCGAGCTCTCCGTGTCCGCGTCGACAACCAGCGCGGTGAACATCCCGCCGACGCCGCGTGCCGCCGAGACCTCGCGCGCGAACCTGGTGCGGAACCCCGGCTCATTCGCCAGCTGCGGCTGAATAACCTTCACCGCCACGGTCCGGCCGCCTGGCGACCTGGCCAGGTACACCACGCCCATGCCGCCCTGTCCGAGCCGCCCGAGCAGTTTGTATGGCCCGACCATAGCCGGGTCGCCTGGCAGCAGGTTCTTTACCACGATGTCACCAGGGAAAAAGGTGCCAGGTCCCCCCGGCAGCACCCGCACATGTCAAAGCCCGCCCACTTATTGAAAATGATGTATGCGAGGTTTATCCGCCCTACGGCAAGGTTCTACCATACCTACCGCCCAATTTGCATTATTGGCAGGCGGTAACGAATTGGCATCGGCAAAGGTGCAGCCCATCCGCCCCTTCCGTGCCAGCAGGCTCGCACTTAACGGCCCGGGCCAGCCGAACAGCAAATCCCAATATTCATCAAGATCTGGGGCCGCTACCTTCCCTGCCGTCACCAGTCGTTTACCGTCAGACGGCAAAGTCTCCGCATGTCAGATGACTCGGGGGCCGATTTGTCCAGGCGGCAGATGATCGTCGCGGGGACCACTGGCCTGCTGTCCGCGACCGCGGCGGGACCGACACGCGCCGCGGCCCGGGGGCGTTCCGAGCCCGCCGACGGCACGCCAGAGCAGATCCACCTCACTTGGGACGACGATCCGACTTCCACTGTGGTGGTGTCGTGGGCGTCGGCCGGACAGGCGGTGCGGCCCCGGGTGCGCATCGGCCAGCGTGTCATCGCCGCCGCGGAACGCGCCTATACCGACGCGCTGAGCGGCACCATCGTGTGGACGTATCACGCGCGGGTGGACAAGCTGCGCCCCGGCGCCACCTACGGCTACGCGGTCACCGCCGACAACGACTCGAACGGCGCCGACCCGTTCAGCGCCACGTTCAGCACCGCACCCGCGGGCCGTGCCCGCTTCCGGTTCACCAGCTTCGGCGACCTTGCCACGCCGAACCCCGCGTGGGCCAGCTCCTACGGCCAGGCGGCCTACGCGGTGGGCGCGGTGGAGACCTTCCAGCCGCTGTTCCACCTGATCAACGGGGACCTGGCGTACGCGGACCTGACCCCGGCGGCGCAGCCGCAGGTCTGGCGCGACTTCGGCAACAACGTGCAGGCCTCGGCGGCGAACCGGCCGTGGATGCCGGTGCCGGGTAATCACGAGCTCGAGCTCGGCAACGGCGCCCACGGCCTCGCCTCCTACCTGACCAGGTACACGCTGCCGTCCAACGGCGTGGACGGGCTCGACGGGCGGTGGTACGCGTTCCGGGTGGGCACGGCGCTGTTCGTCTGCCTGAGCGGCGACGACGTCGCGTATCAGGACGGCGGCGGGTTCGTCGCCGGCCCTGGCCCGCTGGTGCCCGCGCCGGCTACGGGCCATCCGCCGCTGGCGGCCGGCACCTCCAGGTACGTGCGGGGTTACTCGGGCGGCGTGCAGACCCGCTGGCTGGAGTCGACCCTGGCGGCCGCACGCGGCGACGCGTCGATCGACTGGATCGTGGTGCAGCTGCACCAGTGCGCCTGCTCGTCGGCACCCGGCGGCAACGGCTCCGACCTGGGGGTGCGCCGGGAATGGCTGCCGCTCTTCGACCGCTACGAGGTCGACCTGGTGCTGTCCGGGCACGACCACGGCTACGAGCGGTCCTTCCCCGTCCGCGGCTGCGACACCGACGCCGGCCAGGACGCGCTGACCGGCCTGACGGCCGACACCCGGCGGCCGCATCCGGTGACCACCGTGGACAGCGGGGTGTTCGACACCAGCCAGGGCACCGTCCACCTGGTCCTCGGCTGCGGCGGCAGCATCCCCGCCCCCGGCTCCCCACGGAACCCAGAGGCGCCGACGGCGGGCGGGGCTCCGGGGATGGGCGACGTGCCGGGGACGGCCGGGGCATCCGGGACGGGCGCCGCATCCGGCCGCTCGCCCGTCCGCGAGGCGGGCGTCTTCACCAGGCCCGGCCGGCCCGTGCCGGGCGGCGCCGCTCCCGGCGGGTACACCAGGCCCGCCGCCGACGCCGTCGAGGAGGCGACCTGGTCCGCGCGGCGCGACGGGTCGACCGCGTACGGCATCGCGGTGTTCGACGTCAACCCGGGCAGCGACGCCGGCGGCCAGACGTCGGTCACCGTGCGGTACTACCACGCGGTCGGCGCCGACCAGGTGAGCCCGGCGACCGGACAGCCGGGCGCGCCGAGCGGCGACTACACCCTGTTCGAAACGTTCACCCTGGTCAGGCCGCGATCCGATGGGCGGCGCTGGCACCTGAAGGAATAGCGGCGGCCTGGGACGCGAAGGGGGGACGAATAGAACGGGCACGACCCTGGCAGGCGCGCGGACGCGGTGCCCCGGTAACGTCGGTAGCCGTGACGGACGTGGACGCGGTTGTCGTTGGTGCCGGGGTGGTCGGGCTGACGACCGCCATATCGCTCGCCGAGGCGGGGCTGTCCACGCGGATTGTCAGCGCCACGCCGCCGCCCGCGGCGACGTCGGTCGCGGCGGGCGCCATCTGGGGCCCGGTGCGCTGCGGACCGCCGCAGCGGTGCCTCGCCTGGTCGCGTAGCGCCCTCGACGTGCTGTCCGGGCTGGCAGCCGACCCGGACTCTGGCGTGCATTTCGTGTCGGGACGCGAGGTGGCGGCGCACCACGCGACGCCGCCCGACTGGCTCACGCTGCTGCCGGAAACCAGGCTGCTCGGTCCCGGCGACCTGCCGCCAGGCTTCGTCTCCGGCTGGGCGTACACCGCGCCGGCCATGAACATGCCGGTCTACCTGGAGTACCTGCTCGCCCGATACGCCGCGCTCGGCGGTTCGGTGACCGTCGAGACCGTCGCGTCGCTCGCGGACGTCGCCGCGCCCGTGGTGGTGAACTGCACCGGCATCGGCGCGCGCGACCTGGTGCCCGACGAATCGGTCGTGCCGGTGCGCGGGCAGGTCGTCGTCGTGGAGAATCCCGGGATCAGCGAGTTCTACCTCGACCACGGCGACGACGGCGCGGACTACCGGTACCTGTTCCCGCACCCCGACGTCGTGGTGCTCGGCGGCACCGCCTACGAGGGGGCATCGGACATGGCGCCGCGGCCGGAGGTGTCCGACCGCATCCTGCGGGACCTCACGGCCGTCTTCCCGTCGCTACGGGATGCCAGGGTTATCGCGGAACGGGTTGGGCTGCGACCGGTCCGCCCGACGGTGCGCCTGGAGGCGGAGTCGCTGTCCGGCGGCCGGCTGCTGTGGCACAACTACGGGCACGGCGGCGCCGGTGTCACCCTGTCGTGGGGCTGCGCCGCCGAACTGACCGCCGGGGTACTCGCGTGACCGGCAATGGCCGGATCGCCCGGCGGCAGGTCCTTTAGCAAAGGGTCATCCGCGGCAATAGAGCCGTGAATGCCCCGCGGTAACCGCACAATGCCAAAGGCCCGCACCACTTATACGCATGCGAGGTTTTACGCGCTTAACGGAGTTGCACCATAACCGCGCGTGTCACGGCATTGCCGGCGAATGCCGTTTGCCGCCCGCCACCTGCGCTACGGGACCGGCTGCCGCGCCGGGCCGGCCTCCTGCGCCGGCATCGCATTGCTCGTCGGGAGCGGATAGGGGATGCCCACGTCGAGCGTGCCGGTGAGCGCGTTGAGCACCGCCTCCTCGACCACGGTGAGGTTGGAGCCGATCGACGTTCGCCGGCGGGTCGTTGAGCAGATGGAACGGCTGCAGGTAGCCGGCGGCGCTCGGCCCGGTGCCCGGCTGGAAGCCGTACTGGTCGAAGATCGGCGTGCCGTTGGCGTTCTTGAGCACGTTCGGGTCGGAGAAGCCGCGCGTCCCCGACAGGGTGCCGAAGTAGTGGTCGAAGCTGCGGTTCCCCTGCATCAGGATCACGATGTGCTTGACGTCGCTGAGGCTCGCGGCGGTGGTGCCTGCCGCGTCGGCCCCGCCGATCATGAACGTGCGTCGCGTGGTCTCGTTTTTGCCCGGGTCATCGTCCCTGAGGCGAGCGTAGGAGCGGCGATTGGCCGCCGGCTAGCCACTGCGTGACATCGAGGTGACTTGCTGACGTCACGCCCGTCAGGTGCCGTCTCGCAGGTCAGCGGGCGCCCCCGTCCGGAAGCCGATCGAGTCGAAGACCGCGGCGCAGCGGTCGCCGAGCGGCGACTGGGCGAGGAAGCCCACCCGGGCGCCCGACGCCTCACCGAGGGTGAAGTAACGCAGCAGCCGCCAGTAACTGCCGTCTAGCGATGCGTGAAAGGCCCAGGCCCGTCCCGACCTGGTAATGCGCAGCCACAGCGGGCCGCCTTCCGTCTCGAATGAGTTGCTGTCGTCCGAGGTGCCATGGGTAACCACGGTGACCGCGGTCGGTTTCCGCTGCGGCGAGAATTCGTAGCAGAGTTTCGCCCACCGGCGATCGCTGAGATAAAGCAGTAGCACTCCCGCGTCGAAGGTGGAATTGAAGCCCACGCTGACCCGCGCGGTGAGGGTGAAATCCTCCTCGCCAGGCAGCCCCGTCCACCGCCCCGCGTCCGGCCTGGCGCCTTCATCGCCGGCCGGGTCGATAAACATGTCGGACTTTGCCCCACTTATCAGTGTTAGTACTCCGGCAGACACGTCGGCCTGGCATGCTGGGGACCCAGACGGCTCAAGAGGAAACGGCACTCCCGGTAGGTACAAATCGGTCACTGTGGAAGTCTTTCACGGTCTGGTGCCACGAACCAGCATTCACAGCCGTCCGCACATCTTTACAAGCTCGCCGCCGCGAGCGCATAGCTAGGAGGGGTCGGTGCCGCAGGTCACTCTGGACCGAAGGGCAGACGACAACGACACGACCGAGCCCGCCGTGCGGCGCGGCAGGCACCGGAGCGGGCGCCAGGCCCCGCGCCACCCGGGCCGGGTCGCCGCCCGGCCGCGCAGGTCGCGATCGGTTGCGCTGCTGGCGCTCACGGGGACTCTGGCGGGCGGCGGGCTCACCGCGATCGGCATTCTCGCCTCGGGCGGCGGTGACTTCGTCACGACCGGCGCGGTCGCGCTCCGGCCGTCGGCGGTGGCCTCACTGCCCGGTGCGGGCAGCGTGCAGGGCGCGGGCAAGGCGATCCCCACCATGCCTCAGTTCGACTTCGCGCCGAGCCCGGTGATGACCGCCTTCCGGGCGCGGAAGCCCTCCGCGCTGCGCGCCAAGCCGACGCCGACGGAAACCACGCCCACGGCGTCCCCCACGCCGACAAGCGCGCAGTCCACGCCGACGCCTCCCCCGGCCACGACGCCGACCGCCACGCCGCCGCCCGTCGGCACTGCCTCCTGCAAGAACCCGGTGTTCACCACGTCGACCCTGTACGGCACCTACACCGCGCTGCCGTACTTCGTCGCCAACAACGAGTGGAACGCCGGCGGTTCCGGCCTGGCGCAGACGCTCGACGTCTGCGCGCCCGGCAGCTGGTCGGTGACCGCGGCGGTGAACAGCGGCAGCAAGTCCGTGAAGACCTACCCCAACGTGCACCGTGACTTCAACTCGCCGGCGATCAGCTCGCTGAAGTCCGTCACGAGCACGTTCGCGGAATCGGAGCCGGCCGGCGCGCCCGGGGCCTACGAGAACGCCTACGACATCTGGCTCAACGGGATCGCCAACCCCGCCAGCGGCAGCGACGAGGTGATGATCTGGAACGAGAACCACGGCCAGATCCCCGGCGGGTCACCCCAGGGCACCGTGACGTTCGACGGGCACGCCTTCACCGTGTGGAAGGGCGACGGCAACTACTTCGCCTTCGTCGCCAATTCGACGTTCACGTCGGGCACCCTGAACCTGCGCGCGTTCTTCCAGTACCTCATGGACAAGGGCTGGATCCCGGGCAACTCCACGCTCAGCGAGGTCTGCTACGGCGTCGAGGTGGTCAACACCACCGGCGCGCAGGAGACATTCAACGTCACCAACTTCTCCGTCGACGCCAGCTGACCCCGGGCACGCGGAAGGCGTTGCCGTAGGGTCGGTGACCATGGACATCGGATTCGGTGCGCCGGTCTCCGGCGCGTGGGCGACGCCTCGCAACCTCGCGGAACTGGGACGGCGGGCGGAGCGGCTCGGGTACCGGTCGCTGTGGACGTTCCAGCGGCTGCTCGCGCCGGCGGGCGCGAACCTGGCGCCGATGTACCACTCGGTGCTCGACCCGATGGTGTCGCTCGGCTACCTGGCCGCCGCCACCTCGTCGATCCGGCTCGGGGTCGCCGTGGTCAACCATCCGTTCGCCTCACCGCTGCTGCTCGCCAAGCAGGCGGCGACGGTGGACGTGCTATCCGGCGGCCGGCTTGACCTGGGCATCGGCTCCGGCTGGCTGGCCGAGGAATTCACCGGGTCAGGTGTGCCGATGACCGCGCGCGGTGCGCGCGCCGACGAGTACGTCGCCGCGCTGCGCGCGGTCTGGGGCGGCGCGGCGGGATACAGCGGCACGTTCTTCACGATCCCGCCGGGTCGCCAGGAGCCGCATCCTGTCCAGCGCCCGGGGCCGCCTGTCCTGATCGGCGGCATGTCGCGGGCGGCGATGGAGCGGGCCGGGCGGATCGGCGACGGCTGGGTGACCGCGTCGAGCGCGGACCTGTCCACCATCGCGGAATCGGCGAAGGTCGTGCAGACCGCCGCGCGGGCGGCCGGGCGGAGCCCGGCCAGGATCGTCTGCCGCGGTGTGGTCCGGCCGGGCAAGCCGTCAGTCTCCAAGACGACGGGCAAGCGCCGCCTGCTGTCCGGGTCCTACGAGCAGATCCGCGAGGACGTCGGGTGGCTGGAGAGCTGCGGGGTGACCGAGGTCTTCTACGACCTGAACTTCGACCCCGCGATCGGTGACCCGGCCGCCGACGAGGGCAAGGCGGTGCTTCGCGCGTCGGAGATCCTCGAGGCCCTGGCGCCCGAGGCCCGCCTGTAGCGCCTGCCTGAAGATCGTTTAGCCGATGCCCTTGTCATTACCGGGGCTATCACCCCGGTGGTGACAAGGGCATTGCGGCGGTGATCTTCGCGGGGGTTCGCGCGCGGGGGTGGGCGGAGCCACGAACCCGTTCGGGATGATGCTCGGGGAAGCCGTCGCGGGGCTGGCGCGGCGGGACCTGCGGCACCCATCTATTAGTCTCGAAGGCATGGAGAAGGTGGAGCGGACCGATGCGGAATGGCGCGAGCGGCTTACGCCGGCCGAGTACGCGGTGTTGCGGCAGGCGGGGACCGAGCGGGCGTTTACAGGTGAGTACACGGACACAGAGACGACGGGCGTGTACCGCTGCCGTGCGTGCGGTGCGGAACTGTTCCGTTCCGATGCCAAGTTCCACTCGGGGTGCGGGTGGCCGTCGTTCTACCAGCCGACGGCGGACGACGCCGTGACGCTGATCGAGGACCGCGCGCACGGGATGATCCGCGTCGAGGCGCGGTGCGCCGCGTGCGACTCGCATCTCGGGCACGTGTTCACCGGCGAGGGGTACGCCACGCCGACCGACGAGCGCTGGTGCATCAACTCCGTCTCGCTGACGCTTGAGCCCAAGGAACCAGCCGAGGGCTGACATCGCGTCTCAGTGCTCGCCCGCGTCGTAGCGGCGGTCGCGCTTGGTCTGGCCGCGGCGGCGCTTGTCGGCGAGTCGACGCTCGCGCGCGCCCCTGGTCGGCTTGGTCGGCACCCGCGGCGGCGGTGGCGGCGCGATCGCCTCCTTGAGGACCGCGGCGAGCCTGGCGCGGGCCGCGTCGCGGTTCATCAGCTGGCTGCGCTCGGTCTCCGCGGCGACCGTGAGCACGCCGTCGGCGAGCCGGGTCTCGAGGCGGGACAGCGCCCGGTTACGCTCCCGTTCCGGCAGGGACGGCGACCTGGCGATGTCGAAGGAGAGTTCCACCCTGCTGTCGGTGGTGTTGACCGACTGGCCGCCAGGGCCCGAGGAACGCGAGAAACGCTCGCGCAACTCGCCGGCGGGGATCACCAGCCAGTTGTTCACGCGAAGGTCGTCGGCCATAACTTAAGTGTGGCCGGCGGGGCAATGCGGTCGCCACGGGGTTTTTGTCCGGTTCCCTGGTTGCGGTTGGTCGCATGCGGCCAAATCGTGACCTGGTGACGCAACCGGCCGCGCTTGGACCGCCGTCCAAGTGGCATGCGCTCCACCTCTTCCGCCCGCATGGACCGCCGGCCTCGCCGACCCCGCCGGCCTCGCCGGCCGAGTCGTCGGCTGACCGGCGCGGCCGCCGTCTGCGGGCTGCTCCTCATCACCGCCGCGGCGGCCGGCTGCTCGGGCTCTTCGAGTTCAAGCGCCGTGGCATCCGGCGAGGCCGCGGGATCCGCGGCCCCCTCGTCGGCCGCGGCCGCCCCTAGTGCGTCCGCGGCCGCTGGCACGGACAACGGCTTCGCCGGGTCGGGCAGCTCCGGCCGGTCCTCGTCGTCCACCACCGACAAGTACGTCGCGACCGGGCAGCAGCTGATCTACACGGCCCAGCTGACCGTGCGCGCCAAGGACGTCCAGGCGGCCGTCAACCGCGCCACGTCGGTCGTGTCCGCGGCCGGCGGCTACGTCTCGACGGAAAACATCACGGCCGCGCCGCCTGGGCACCCGAACGAGGCGTCCGCCTCGGTGACGCTCAAGATCCCCGCCGTCGCCTACGCCACGACGCTCGCCGCGCTGTCCGGGACCGCGCTCGGCACTCAGCTCTCCCTGACGCAGCAGACCCAGGACGTCACGCAGCAGGTCGCGGACGTGAACAGCAGGGTCGCCTCCGACGAGGCGGCGATCGCGCAACTCCGCGACCTGCTCAAGCACGCGGGAAGCGTCAGCTCGCTGCTCGAGGTGCAGAACCAGATCAACTCCGAGGAGTCCGACCTCGAGTCGATGCTCGCGCAGCAGAGCGCGCTTAACCACGAGACCGCCTACGCGACGCTGACCCTCAGCCTGGTCGGGCCGAAGGCCCCGGTCAAGCAGCACACCGTGGTGGCGAAGCCGCCGCCCGGCCTGACCGGCGGGCTCTCGGGAGGCTGGCACGCGTTCCGGCTGACCATCAGCTGGCTGCTGACGGTGATCGGCGCGGTGGCGCCGTTCCTCGCGGTGATCGCTGTGGTCGGCGGGCTCGGCTGGTGGAGCCGGCGACGGCTGCAGCAGCGCCGCCAGCCGCCGCCGGCCTCACCGGAGGCGCCCGACGCCGCCTGATACCGCCTGGCGCTTTGGCACGCGCGTCGGCCGACCTCGGGGGCCGGCCGACGCGCGTCGCGGTTCAGGCGGTGGCGGTTCAGGCGGTGGCGGTTCAGGCGAGCGAGGCGACGAGTTCGGCGGGCGGCTTGCGGCGGCCGGTGTAGAACGGGATCTCGATCCTGGTGTGCCTGCGGGCCTCCGCGCCGCGCAGGTGGCGCATCAGGTCCACGATCCTGTGCAGTTCGTCGGCCTCGAACGCGAGCATCCACTCGTAGTCGTTGAGCGCGAAGCTGCTTACCGTGTTGGCGCGCACATCCGGGTACTCGCGGGCCATCTTCCCGTGCTCGGCGAGCATCTTGCGCCGGTCGGCGTCCTCAAGCAGGTACCACTCGAGGGAGCGGACGAACGGGTAGACGCAGACGTAGTTCTTCGGCTCTTCCCCGGCCAGGAACGCCGGGATGTGACTCTTGTTGAACTCGGCGGGCCTGTGCAGCGCCATCGCTGACCACACCGGCTCGGACGCGTAGCCGAGCTTGGTGCGGCGGAAGTTCACGTACATTTCCTGCAGCTCGTCCGCGGTCGGCGCGACCCACCAGAGCATAAAGTCGGCGTCGGCCCGCATCCCCTGCAGGTCGTAGCAGCCCCGGGTGACGATGCCCTTGCCGTTGGCCTGGTCGAGCACTTCTGTCAGCTCGGTGGCGGCCTCCTCGCGGGCGAAGTCCCTGTCGGTCACCGTGAACACGGCCCACATGGTGTACCGGATCAGCTCGTTGAGGTCCCGTACCTTGGGCCGCTGCGTGTCGCCGGTGTCCGTGGCCTTGTCGTCCGTGGCCTTGTCCGCTGCCGAGTCAGTCATGTTTGCATCCTAGTGACCCGGATCGCCCGCCGAGCCTGGCGGCCCTGGCCGTGCCAGGGCGAGTCGGCGTCAGCTTGGCGGCGTGGGGTGGGTGGCGGCCAGGTAGCCGGTGATCTGGCTGACCGCGGCACGGGCGGTTGCGATGCAGGCGGGGATGCCGATGCCGTCGTAGGCGGCGCCCGCGACGGCGAGGCCGGGCTGCTCGGCGACCGACGCCCTGATGCGGGCAACGCGCTCCAGGTGGCCGACGTTGTACTGCGGCAGGCCTCCGCCCCAGCGGGTGACACGCCTCGCGATTGGCGGCTTGGCGGTCCCGATGGCGTCGGCGAGTTCGGCGGCGGCGAGGGCAGCCAGGTCAGCGTCGTCGCGGCGCAGGACCGCGACGTCGCCGCTGCGGCCGACGGAGCAGCGCACCACGTGCACCGGCGCCTGGCCTGCCAGGTGCGGCCACTTGACCGTGGAGAAGGTGGCGGCCTTCACGGCCCGCCCGTCCACGGCGGGAACCAGGTAGCCGCTGCGCTGCTGGGCCGGGAAGTCCTCGGCACGGAAGGCCAGTGTGACGATGGCCATGGACGCGTAGGGGATGCCATCAAGCTGGACCGCGGCGGCGCCTGCCGCGTCCTTGAGCAGCCGGGCGGCGGGCGCGGCAGGAACGGCGAGTATCACCGCGTCGGCGTCCAGGTACTCGGGGTCGGCCGCCGGGCCGACGGTCAGCCGCCAGCCGGTCTCGGTGCGCGCGAGCTCGCGGACCATGGCGTTCGTGCGGATGTCCGCACCCGACGCCTTGGCGACCGCCTCGGGCAGCGCGCCGAGGCCGGTGGTCAGCGAGACGAAGACCGGGTCCGGCTTGGCCGTGGGTGCCGCGGCGGGTGCGGGCGGGAGGAGCGACGCGACCGCACCGGTCAGCCGGTCGTGCGTGCGCGCCGCCGCGGCGAGCGGCGCGAGGGTGGCGGTGAACGACAGGTCCTCGGAACGGCCCGCGTACACGCCGCCGAGCAGCGGGTCGACGAGCCTGTCGACGATCTCGGCGCCGAGCCTGGACCCGATGTACTCGGTGACGGAGACGTCGCGGGCCTCCGCGGGCAACTCTGTCTCGTCCTTCGCCCGCGCCACGCCCTCGGCGGAGATGACCCCGGTGGCGGCGAGCTCGTCCAGGTCGGCGGGCACGCCCATGAACTGCCTGCGGGGCAGCGGCCGCATCGCGCCTCTGGTGTAGATGGCGGACGCGGTGACGCCGGCCGGGATCAGGGCGTCGCCAAGGCCCACCGCGGCGATCAGCTCGGTGCCTTCCGGCCGCCTGGCGAGCAGCGCCTCGGCCCCTTCGTCCATGGCCACTCCGGCCACGTCGGAGGCCGACAGCTTCCCGCCGACGCGTCCCGAGCCCTCGAGCACGGTGACACGAACCGGGGAGTCCATCAGGTAGAAGGCCGCGGCCAGGCCGGTGATCCCGCCCCCGATCACCGCCACGTGCGGCGTCCCGTTAACCGTCATGAGCTTAAGCCTGCCATAACGGGCCCGGCCGCCAGTGCGGGCGGCCGCGCTTGCCGTCAGGGGGCGGACGGTGGACGCCGGGCAGGCGGGGCGGCGGGAGCGGGGGCCATCCTTTGCGGGGGCACCGCCTAGGGGTGGCTAGCGCCAGAGGCGGACGCTGCCGTCCTTGCCCGCGCGGGTCTGCGTACGCGGCGGTGGTGATGAGCAGCGCACTGCGGCCGAACGCGGAGCTGTCACCCGGCGTCATCCAGCCTCGCCCTTCCCGCGCGTCTCAGGAGCGTGTGACGTACCGCACAGTCCTAATGGACTCCCTCGACCCTGGACACTCAGAGCAGCGACTGCGCCTCAAACAGCGAGTGAACGACGGGGAAATCCCACTGCGAGACGTAGCCGCTCTCCGCGCCCCGGGCGATCTGGATCGGACGAACGCCCACCGCCTGCGCGCCGACGCAGAATGTCGGCTGGTCGTCGATGAATACCGCGTCGACCGCCGCGACGCCGAGGTCGTCGAGCGCGGTCACGTACATCTCGGGAAACGGCTTCATGGAGCCGATCTCGCAGGACAGCACGAGCGCGTCGACCAGCGGGGTGACGCCTAGGTAGTCGAGGTGCGGCCGCGTGGTGTCCGCGCAGTTGGACACCAGGGCGGTCCGGATCCCGCGTGACCGCAGCCAGTTGAGGAACGGCACCGTGTCGTCGCAGAGCCGGGTGTAGGAGAGGACAAGCTCCGCGTCGCGCCGCGACAGCTCCTCGACGAGCTCGGGCTTGGGCTCGACGCCGAGCGCGCGCAGCGTCTGGGCGAACGAGGCGGCCACGGTCATCCGGCCGCGGTCGCGGTCCTCCCGCATGGTCTCCCATTCGGCGAGCCAGTCGTCAAGCGGCAGGCCGAGCGGCTCGATGAGCTCCTTCGTCCGCGGCACGAACTGGGAGACGAGGATCGTGTCGTAAACGTCGATGAGGCAGGCATGTACCACGCGGGTCACGCCTGCCTGAGCCTGGCGCGCAGCGTGGCGACCTCGGCCGCGCCGAAGCCGTTGGCGGTCAGCCAGGCATCGATGCCGCCGTAGCGGACGGTGAGCTGCTCGAGGAAGGCCTTCATGGTCTCCGCCCGCGGCGCGTGCGCCTTGACCGGCCTGCTCGTTATGTCGCCCGCGTACATCCGGGAACGGCTCAGCCGCTCCACGATCGCCTCGAGCCGGTCGTCGGTGGCCATGTAGTCGTCGACGATGGCCTCCGGCTCCACCCCCGCGATGGTCAGCGCGAGCGCCACCACGACGCCCGTCCTGTCCTTGCCCGCGGCGCAGTGCACGATGGCGGCACCGGGGGCGGTGGCGATGGTGCGCAGCGCGCCGACGACCTCTTCGGGGCGGTTCTCCAGGTAGCCGAGGTAGTGACCGCACATCGGGTCGTCGGGGTAGCGCTCGCGGTCCGCCTCGACGGACTCGGTGAGCAGGGCAGCCTTCAGCGTGTCCGACACGTCGAGAAACTCCTTGAGCACCGGGTGGTGCGCGTGCCTGACCCCGGAAAGCGCGTCGAGCGGCGCCGGTCCCTCGATCGTTACCTCGTTGGTCGAGCGCAGGTCGACGACCGTGGTCACGCCAAGCTCCTCGACCAGCCTGCTGACGTCGCCAGGGGTCAGCTCCTGGAGGTTTTCCGAGCGCAGCAGCCGGCTGTGCACCGTGCTTCCGCCGTCGATGGTGGGCAGCCCGCCCAGGTCGCGCGCGTTGACAGCGCCTTCAAGTTCAATCCATGCCACGTCCCGATTGTCCCATTTCGCACGTGAGGCAGGCCAACCGCATCCGCGAAACCCAGGTGAACAGTGCGCGACCAGCCACGATGATCACGCGTGCACGCTGATCAAGGGCGGATCGAGGGCGGCTCAACGGCGGTTCAATGGCGGTTCAATGCACCTCACGGGGCACCGCGTCGAGCCGGAGCTTGGCACGCCGGAACATGCGGAACTCGCCTGGCGCGTCGACGGTGCCCCAGTTGAGGTAGATGAACCGGCCGCCCGGTATTCCGGCGGCTGACCGCGGCCGCCAGCACGGGCGGATCGGCGTCCCGGTAACGGACGGCGGCTGCCGGCACCGATGCGCCTGAGCTGCTAGCGGGCGGTTACCTCGTGCACCAGGTCGGTGAGGCGGGCCAGGACGTCCGGGTCGGTCTCCGGCAGCACGCCGTGGCCGAGGTTGAACACGTGGCCTGGCAGCCCCTTGGCGTGGTCGAGGATCGCGCGGGCGCGCGCCTCCACCACGTCCCAGCCCGCAAGCAGCACCGACGGGTCGAGGTTGCCCTGGACCGTCTTGCCGCCGCCCGCCCGGCGGGCCGCCTCGTCGAGCGGTATCCGCCAGTCGACGCCCACCACGTCCGCGCCCGCCTCGCCGAGCAGGCCGAGCAGCTCGCCGGTGCCCACGCCGAAGTGAATCCGCGGCACGCCGAAGGCGGCAAGCGAGGAGAAGATCCGCCGGGTGTGCGGGAGGATCGACTGCCGGTAGTCCTCCGGACTGACCACGCCGACCCATGAGTCGAACAGCTGCACCGCCGACGCGCCGGCCTCGATCTGCGCCTGAAGGAACCCGATGGCGATGTCCGTGAGCCGGCTCATCAGCGCGTGCCACAGCTCGGGCTCGCCGTACATCAGCGCCTTGGTCCTGTCGTGGTTCTTCGACGGGCCGCCCTCGACCAGGTAGGAGGCGAGCGTGAACGGCCCGCCGGCGAAGCCGATGAGCGGCTTGTCGCCGAGCTCGCCGACCAGGGACTTCACCGCCTCGCCGATGAAGGGGACGTCGGCGGGCTCGAGCGGACGCAGCCGCGCCACGTCGCTCATGGCGCGGATCGGCCGCTCCACCACGGGGCCGATCCCCGGCTTGATGTCCACATCCACGCCGACCGCGCGCAGCGGTACCACGATGTCGCTGTACAGGATCGCCGCGTCGACGTCGTACCGGCGCAGCGGCTGCAAGGTGATCTCGGTAACGAGCTCGGGCCTGGTGCACGAGTCGAGCATCGCGATGCCCTCGCGGACCCGCTTGTACTCGGGCAGCGACCGCCCCGCCTGCCGCATGAACCAGATCGGGGTGTACGGCACCGGCTCACCGCGGCACGCGCGGACGAAGGGCGAGCTCTGCGGCTGGTTTGGCTGGGGGTGGGTCACGCCAGGGAGTTTACCGCCGCTCCGCGCGCCCCACACGATGGCGCCTTTTGCCATCGCCCCGCCCACCACCGTGCGGCGCCCCGCGCCGCACACCGGGGGGTACGGGGGGTCGTCCCCCCGGGAGGCAGGTCGGGCCGCGCGCCCGATACGATGGCGCCTTTTGCCATCGGGCGCGCGGCCCGACACGCCGGGCGAGATCCCCAGAAATCGCCCTGCTCCGTGCCAAGATCTGGAAGAGTCCGCAGGTACGAGCAGAGCAGTTAGCAGCAGGAACGCAAGCGGAGGGGGCATCCGATGACGCAGCCGCTTGGCAATTGTCCCGGATGTGGCGGCGACGAGCCATTTGAGCAGGTTCACCCCGGCCGGCACGCCGGTGATCGCTGCCCGGATGTCGACGGCGAGTGCCCCGAGTGGGTATGCCTGGGCTGCGGCGCCGCGGTCGTCATGGGCACAGTGTTCATGGGAACAGGGGTGCCCACCGGCAGCGAGGCGCTCACCAGCGACGACGCCTTCGCGGACACACCCATTCCCATCCGGCCCATGCAGTCCGTCCGTGCCGCGTAATCCCAGCTCAGGACCGCTCACCGGCCCGCTAACCCGCCGCCCGCGCGCCAGTCGCCGCCAGGCACGACGTACGCTCAGGCCATGAGGTTGGCGGACACGCCCGCAGCGGTGCGGGCAGGCGGCGACGCGGAGGCGGTCCCGGCGGGCCAGGGTGCCGCCGCGGACGGCGTCGGCTCTGCCGCCACGGACAGCGCCGCCTTCGCCGCAGCGGTCGCCGCTCTCGAGGCGGCCCGCGATGCGGTCACCGAGGTCAGGGACGATCTCGAGATCGAGGACTGGCCCGCGCCCAAGCGCCTGGCCCCGTACGCGATCGCGTTCGAAGCCACCGCCTACCGTGACGGCCAGGAGGCAGGGTCAGCGAAGCTGATGCTGCTGCACGATCCGGCCGGGCACGAGAGCTGGACGTCAACGTTCCGCGTGGTGGTGCAGGTGCACGCCGACGTGGAAGAGGAGATGGCGGCCGACCCGATGCTCGGCGAGGTCGGCTGGTCCTGGCTCACCGACGCCCTTGACCTGCACGCTCCCGGCTACGGCGCGCCGAGCGGTACCGTGACCCGGGTGATTACCGAGGGTTACGGGGGCAAGGCGGACGAGCCGCCGTCCACCGCCTTCGAGCTGCGCGGCTCCTGGTGCCCGGACGGCGAGCAGCTCGACGACGAGATCGGCGGCGCCATCTTCGCCTGGTGCGACCTGCTTGCCGCGGCGGCGGGCCTGCCGGCCCAGCCGCCGGGAACCCGGATGCTCGGCCGGCGCGGTCAACACGGTGCTGGTCAACATGGGGCTGGTCAACACGGGGCTGGTCAACGCGGGCGGCGACGCCAGTGACTGCCGAGGGTACGTCGTACGAGGACGAATTTCCCGCGGCAGGGGCGTCAGCAGATGCTGGCGTGCCCGGTGACGTGGCAGCGAGCGAGGACGACGCCAGCGCGACCGACGACGGCCGGGAGATCATCGACCTGACCGAGCCGGCCGGCGGGCTGCCGCCGGTGATCGCCACCGCCGAAGACCTCGCGGCGGCCGTGGCCCGGCTCGCCGCGGGAAGCGGGCCGGTGGCGGTCGACGCCGAGCGGGCCTCCGGCTACCGCTACGGGCAGAAGGCCTACCTGGTGCAGCTGCGCCGCGCGGGGGCTGGCACGGTGCTCATCGACCCGATCGCCTGCCCCGACCTGTCCGGGCTCGGCGCCGCGCTCGCCGATGTCGAGGCCGTGCTGCACGCCGCCTCACAGGACCTGCCGTGCCTGGCCGAGATCGGTTACCAGCCGCACGAGCTGTTCGACACGGAGCTGGCCGGCCGCCTGCTCGGTTACCCGCGGGTGGCGCTCGGCACCATGCTCGAAGAGGTGCTCGGCTTCCGGCTGGCGAAGGAACATTCGGCCGCCGACTGGTCGGTGCGGCCGATACCCGCGGAGATGCTCAAGTACGCGGCGCTCGACGTGGAGGTGCTCGTCGAGTTGCGCGACGCGCTCGCCACCCAGCTCGACGAGCAGGAAAAGACCGAGTGGGCCCGGCAGGAATTCGCCGCCGTCGCCGCCGCTCCCCCGGCGCCGCCCCGCGCCGACCCATGGCGGCGCACCTCGGGCATCCACAAGGTGCGGACCAGGCGGGCGCTCGCGGTGGTCCGCGAGCTGTGGCAGACGCGGGACGAGATCGCCCGCGACGCCGACCTGTCGCCCCGGCGGATTCTGAGCGATCAGGCCATCATCGACGCGGCCAGGGCCGAGGCGGGCAAGCCCGCGCCGACCGGCCGGCCGCAGCTGGACAGGATCAGCGGGTTCCACGCGCGGAACGCACGCAAGTACTCCGAGCGCTGGACCGCCGCGGTGACCCGGGTCCGGCAGCTTACCGAGGCGGAGTTGCCCGAGGTGGCCGGCGTGGCCACCGCGCCTGGCCCGCCGCCCGCGCACCGCTGGGCGGAACGCGACCCGGCCGCGGCCGCGCGGCTCGCCGCCGCGCGCGAGGCGATCGGCGCGATCGCCGCGGAGCGCAGGCTGCCAGTGGAGAACCTGCTGCCGCCTGACGCGCTGCGCCGCCTGGCCTGGGAGCCACCGGTCCCCGCGACGCAGGAGACGGTCTCCGCGGTCCTGCGAGGCTATGGCGCCCGCCGGTGGCAGGCCGAGCTGACGTCCCTCCCGCTCGCGGAGGCGTTCGCCGCCTCCGCCGCGAGCTCGGCCCCGACCGCGTGACGATCAGCGCCGCTGCGCACGCATAGGGTGCCTGGTTCGTGAAAGTGCAGGCCACGACGGGCCGCCGGGCCTGATCCGGGTGGCCGCCGGAAAGGCTACGCTGTAGGGCAAACTACCGCCGCGGCGAACGGCGGCCGACCAACAACCGGGGGATGGACGAACTCTTGCTTACTGCCGTCGCGTCAGCACTGAGCAGCACGGCGCTCCACGGCACAGCACTGCTCGCCAGCCCTGTATTCGCCAGTGCGGCCCCGCCACAGCTGCCTGGTTTCCTCAACTCCCTCGCGCCCGTGATCCAGCACTACGGCGTCTGGGCGATCGTGCTGTTCGTCTTCCTTGAGGACTTCGGCGTCCCGGTGCCAGGCGAGACGATCCTCATCGCGGGCGCGGTATTCGCCGGAACCGGCAGGCCCAACATCGTCATGGTCTACATCGCCGGCTTCCTCGCCGCGGTGGCGGGCGACAACCTCGGATACGCGATCGGCCGGTTCGGCGGGCGGGCCGTGGTGGACCGCTGGGGCAAGTACGTCTTCCTGACACCGGAACGCCTCGACAAGGCGGAGAACTTCTTCAACAATCACGGCGGCAAGATCATCGTGATCGCCCGGTTCGTCGAGGGGCTGCGGCAGGCCAACGGGCTCATCGCCGGGATCATCGAGATGCACTGGCTGAAGTTCGTCGCGTTCAACGCGCTCGGCGCCGCCCTATGGGTCGGCACCTGGGTGAGCGTCGGCTACTTCGCCGGCCAGCACATCACCGCGGTCTACGACGCCATCAGCCGCTACTCGCTGTACGCGGCGATCGCGGCGGCCGTGGTGATCATCGCCTGGATCGGCCTGCGCATCCGCAAGCGGCGCCGCGCGGCGGTGACGGGGAACACGCCGGTGGACGCCGGCGAGAGCTCTCAGGACAGTTCGGCCAAGTCATAGCGGTCGGCGGAGATCAGCACGCCGGCCGGCGCGCTGCCCTCGGCGGTCTCAGTGGCGTCGGCGGGCTCGGGTGCGCGTGCCTCATCGCCGGGCTCGGGCACTGCCGAGTGCACGGCGGCCGGCTCGACGCGGGCGGAATCGCGCGCGGGCAGGCCAAGCAGGCGCCGCCACAGCGGGCGCGCCAGCGGCTCTTGCGTCGCGGGTGCCGCCGCGGGCGCCTCGGCTACCGCCTCCGGTTCCGCGGGCGCAGGCAGCGGCGCGACGTTGAGCACCCAGAAACCGGACGTGTTCAGCGCGTCGTCCCACTCCTTGGGCAGCTCGAACGGGGCGTCACCGGTGTCGTCGGCGGAGGTCTCCCCGGCGGCCACATGTCCGGTGAGCGCCGCGAGCGCCGCCGCCCGCAGGTCAGGCAGGTTCTCCCGGTGCGCGCACACCACGGTGGGCTCGCCCGCGGCGATGGCCTCGCGGATAAGCGAGTCGATGTCGGGGCCGGAGTCAGCCGAACCCGTTCTGGGTGACTTGGCGTTGATGTAGAGGGAGGGGACTTCCCGCACCCGAGCGCCGGTGAGCTGCGCGAGCGGCCGCAGGGTTTCCGTGCAGCGCGCCGCGGTCGAGCTGATCAGCCGCAGCCGGGGGGCGAAGCAGGTCAGCAGGTCGGCCAGGGTTTTGGCGTCGGCGCGGCCCGAGTCGTCGAGCGGCCGGTCGGCGTCGGCGCGCTTCCAGCCGCTCTTGGGCAGCGCCTTGGAGTGCCGCAGCAGGATCAGCGGTACGGTACCCGCGGGCCGCGCCGCGAAGTCGGCGAGCACCCCGTGGTCGTGGGGGTAACTGACCTTCTGCGCGGCGCTGGAGGCGGGCACCCAGGCGACCCTGTCGACCTCGGAGTTCGGGACCGCACGCTCGTCGACGGACACCGTGCGTGCCGCCCAGTAGTGGACCCGCTTGGGGCGGCCGCCCACGTTGTAGCGGACCGAGGCCAGGCGCCGGCCGAGGGCCAGGCGCGCGCCGCCCTCCTCGAGCACCTCGCGGACCGCGGTGACCAGCAGCGGCTCGCCGGGCTCTGCCTTGCCCTTGGGCAGCGACCAGTCGTCGTATTTCGTCCGGTGCACGAGCAGGATCTCCGGCTCGCCGTCAGGGCCAGGGCGCCAGGCGACACCGCCGGCCGCCTTGATCAGCCTGGATCCTGAATTGTTGTTAGGCATCGGTGATGCGCCCTCGGCTCTTGTCCATGATCATGCTTTCGTGCACGTCACGCAGCGGAGCGCCGGACTCGTCGCGGGAGTGCCTGCTCCAGTTCCCGTCGCTGTCCAGCCACCAGGAGGACGTGCGGTCGTCCATGCCAAGATCGATCAGTTCTCGCAGCCGCGTGGAATGCGCGGGATCAACTACTCTCACCAGGGATTCCACTCGCCGGTCCAGGTTCCGGTGCATCATGTCCGCACTGCCGAGCCAGACCTCGTTCCCGGCGTCTGGGTCCTCGCCCGGCTGCGGGTCGGGGTCGGGCTCACCGGTGCCGAAGGCATAGATCCTTGAATGTTCAAGGAAACGGCCGAGCACGCTGCGGACTCTGATGCTAGCGGACAAACCGGGCACATTGGGCCGCAACGCGCACATGCCGCGAACCCAGATGTCAATGGGGACCCCGGCCTGGCCCGCCCGGTAGAGCGCGTCGATCACCACCTCGTCCACCAGTGCGTTGCACTTGAACGCGATCTTGGCGGGCTTGCCCGCCCTGGCCCTGGCCGCCTGGCGGCCAATGCGCCCGACGATGCCCGCGCGCAGCGATTCCGGCGCGACGAGCAGCCGCCGGTAGCCGCTCTTCCTGCTGTACCCGGTGAGGTGGTTGAACAGGTCCGTGACGTCCTCGCCCACCCGTATGTCCGCGGTGAGCAGGCCGAAATCCTCATACAGCCGGGCCGTGGTCGAGTGGTAGTTGCCGGTGCCGATGTGGATGTACCGCTTCAGCGCGCCGTCGGGTTCCTGGCGCACGATGAGCATCAGCTTGCCGTGCGTCTTCATGCCGACGAAACCGTAGACGACGTGACAGCCCGCCTCTTCGAGCTTTCTGGCCCAGGCGATGTTCGCCCGCTCGTCGAAGCGCGCCTTGATCTCCACCACCACGACGACCTGCTTGCCCGCCTCCGCCGCGTCAACCAGGGCGTCCACGATCGGGCTCTCCCCGCTCGTCCGGTACAGCGTCTGCTTGATCGCCAGCACCCGCGGGTCGGCAGCGGCCTCCTCGACGAGCCGCTGCACGGTGGTGGTGAACGAGTCGTAGGGATGGTGCACGAGGATGTCGCGCTCGTCAATCGCGGCGAAGATCGAGGTGTCGGTCGGCACGGCCTTCGCGTTCGGCACGAACTGCGGATAGCGCTGCTCGGGGATCGGCAGGTCCGCGATGACGTTCAAGCCGGTCAGGTCGAGCGGGCCGGGCAGCCGGTAGACCGCGTTGTCGTCCACGGACAGCTCGCGCGCCAGCCTGCGCAGCACGTCCTGCGACATGTCCTGCTCCACCTCGAGGCGGACGGCGGGCTCGAACCGTCGCTTGACCAGTTCGCGCTCCATCGCCTGGAGCAGGTTCTCCGTGACATCCTCGTCTACCTCGAGCTCGCGTACCCGGGTGACGCGGAACACGTAGTGCTCGATGATGTCCATCCCGCCGAACAGCTGGTTCAGGTGCGCAGCGATCACGTCCTCGATCGGGACGTAGCGGTAGCGGTTGACATTGAGGAAGCGCGGCAGCGACGGCGGCACCTTGACCCTGGCGAACATCGTTGTGCCGGTGGCCGGGTCGGTGACGTTGACGGCGAGATTGAGCGAGAGCCCGGAGATGAACGGGAACGGGTGCGCCGGGTCCACCACGAGCGGGGTGAGCACCGGATATACCTGATCGCGGAACAGTTCGGCGAGTCCGGTCCGTTCCGCGGCGGTGAGCTCCTTCCAGCGCAGGATCTCAATGTCGTGGCTGGCGAGCTCGGGCCGGATCAGCTCGGTGAAGACGGCGGCGTGCCGCTGCGAAAGCAGGCCCGCCTGGGTCAGCGTGTTCTTGAGCAGCTCGCTCGGGGTGCGCCCGGACGGGATGTTGACGGGGAACCCCGCGGCCATCCGGCGCATCAGCCCGGCCACCCGCACCATGAAGAACTCATCGAGGTTGGAGGCGAAGATGGCAAGGAACCGGACGCGCTCGAGCAGCGGCGTCTGCTCATCTTCCGCGAGCTCGAGCACGCGCTGGTTGAACAGGATCCAGCTCTGCTCCCTGTCCAGGTAGCGGTCGGCGGGCAGCTCGCGGCCCTGGCTCTCCTCGCCTTGGCTGGCCGAGGGGAGGTCCAGGCCGCCGTCCTCGGTCATCGACTGCACGTCCAACGGCTCCCTGTCTTGCTGCTGCTCACTGTCCTGCTGCTGACTAGGGCGCGGTGCAGGCGAGTCGGCTGGGACGAATCCTGTCTCGCTGACGCTCATGATCACCATTTTCCCGTGCACGCGCGGGTCAAAAGCGGCACCCCCGGCGACATCCGCCGGATTAGCCGGCTACGGCCCGCGTGCCGGGCTCAGCCGCCCGTTACTTGAGTGCTCGCTGGGGCGCCAGAGGGGGCGTCAGCACCCGCCTGGACGGCGCGTACGTGCAGGTAGATCTGCCCTCGGGCGGTGCAGGCGGTCAGCGGGCGGTCCAGGTAGCGCGCCGACGACTGGCCGGGCGGGACCACGCGCAGGCCGGACGCGCGGACCGGATGGCAGCGCGGCGTCGGCACCGTGGCGTCGAGCGAGGCGTGCGCGGTCTGGCCGGGGGCGAGCAGCAGGCGGTGCGCCACCACCGCCGTGTCATGGGCGGCCGCGCCGCCGACAAGATCACCGTTGCGGTCCGCGGCCACCTGCGGGTAGCCGGTCATCGTGCACGGCAGGCGCGACACGTTGGTGAAGTCGAGCCGGTAGCGGATGAGCGCCGCGGCCACGGCCTGGCCATGCTTGGCGGCGGGGGGCTTGGTGGCCCCACGTGGAATGCCGTGCGTGATCTGCTCGGCCACCCGGACGCCAGGTCCCACCGACAACCGCAGCCGGGAGATCGCGCACTGCGGCGGTACGGCCGGGACCGCGCTCGCGGACGCGGCGGCGTGCCCGCCGTCCGCTCCCTTCGCGGATATCAGCGAGGCGTTCATCGGCGCCCCCTTGCTGACGATGACCGCGAGCGCCGCGGTGGCGCCGAAGACCACGGCCGCGGCGACTCGCCAGCCTAGGCTTGCGCCTGCCCGCATCGCGGCCCCCTTGCAACGATCAGCCCCTACTCACCCATCTTCACCTTGACGGACGCGTTTGCCTAGGCCCTGGCTTCGTCTTGTCGCACAGTGTTGCCACATGGGCTTGCCATAGGGGCTTGCCGGGCGGGCTGGCAGCCGGCGGCTAGAGCCGCCACTCGGGGACGTTCGGGCTGTCAGGCGTTCGGTCGCCCCAGGCGAACGGCGCCAGTTGCCCTAGGTGAATGACCTGGAGCAGCGCGTCGCACCAGCGCTCATCCGCTGGCCTGGTGTCGAACCGGCCCAGGCATTCGTTTGCAGCGTCGAGCACGGCAGTGAAGATCGCGTTGTCGGCGGCGAACTGGGCGTCGTCGGCGCCGGCCGTCCCGCCTTCCGTCCCGGTCGCGGCAGCCTTATCGGCCGCCCCGCCGCTGGTCAGCGCCAGCCGGTGGCGGTCGAGAATGTCCGCGGCCCGCCGTGCCATCGCGAGCCCAAGGGTCTCGGCGAGCAGCAGATCCTGCGCACCGGTTACGCCGCCCGACATCCCAGTTCCTCCTTCGCCATGCCGCCACGGCGCGGCAGTGAGCCAAGCGCCGTCGCGAGGAACCCTACGTGGCTCCGCGCCGTCACACCATGATGCCGAGGGGTAATGACATTCTTACGGACTGTGACGTCACATAGCAAGTCGTCAGCGGATGGCGGACCAGATCGCGTCGCCGTTCGGCAGCTTGACGCGCTCGCCGCGGCCAAGAGCGGCGGCCAGCGCCTCCTCCGCCTCGGAGATCCGCAGCCACTGCGCGTAGCTCACCGGCTCGACGCCGCGCGCCGTGAGCAGGTCGGCGCAGGCGAGGCCGGCCGGGAAGTCGGCGGACTCGTCATCGTCGGGATGGCGCAGCAGGCCGGGCCGCGGCAGCTTCCCCTCCCCCACCTCGGGGCCGCCCGCGAGGTCGGCGAGCAGCGCCTGGACAGTCTCCGCGGCGTCGCCCTTGTTGGTGCCGATCACGCCGGTCGGTCCGCGCTTGAGCCAGCCGGCCACGTACTCGCCAGGCAGCGGCTCGCCCGAGTCGGAAAGGACGCGGCCGCTGGCGTTCGGTATGGTGTGGGTCCGCTCGTCGAACGGCACGCCGGGCAGCGGCACGGACTGGTAGCCCACGCTGCGCATGATCATCTGCGCGTCGAGGGTCTCGAATTCGCCCGTGCCCTCGAATACCCCGCCCGCGGTGAGCCTGGTGCGCTCCAGGCGAAGGCCAGCAACCGTTCCGGATGGTGATGCCTCGATCTCCACCGGCCGCAGCCAGAACCGCATCCGCAGCTTGCGGCCCGGACCTTCCGCTATGCCCTCCGGGGCGCCGGCCCAGCCGGTCAGGGCGACCAGGTTGCCGCGCACCCGGCGGTCGGCGGCGGCCAACTCGGCCGACTCGCCGGAGCGGTCGAAGCCCTCGGTCAGGTCCATCTCGGCCGGGTCGGTCCAGACGTGCACGCCTGGCAGCTCGCCGAGCTCGCGCAGCTCCTTCGTGGTGAACTTGGCCTGCGCCGGGCCGCGGCGGCCGATGACGTGCACCTCGCGGACCTTGGAGGCGCGAAGTGCGGCCATCACCGGCTCGGGAATGTCGGTCTGCTCGAGCTCCGCCGGGTCGCGGGCCAGGATGCGGGCCACGTCCACCGCGACATTGCCGACGCCGATGACCGCGACGGACTCCGCGTCCAGGGTGAACGCGCTGTGCTCGATGTCGGGATGGCCGCAGTACCAGTTGACGAAGTCGGTGGCGGCGTAGCTGCCCGGCAGGTCCTCGCCGGGAATGCCGAGCCGCCTGTCGCGCATCGCGCCGGTGGCATAGATGACGGCGTCGTAGCTGGCAAGCAGGTCCTCGCGGGTCACGTGGGTGCCGAGGGCAACGCCGCCCGCGAAGTTGACGCCAGGCGACTCGAGGACCCGGCGCAGGTAGTTCGCGACCGACTTAATCGACTTGTGGTCCGGGGCGACGCCATAGCGGACAAGGCCGAACGGCGTCGGCAGCCGGTCAAGCACGTCCACCACGATCCGAACCGGCGCGGGGAGGAGGGCGGCCTGCTTGACCAGGGCCTCGGCAGCATAAAGGCCGGCCGGACCGGATCCGACCACGGCAACACGGAGCATAACGCTAAAGGCTACTCGGACAGCCGCTCCTGCGTCGATGACTCCTGCCCGGCAGGCGTGCTCCCGTCCGCCTGCGCCGGCGTCCCGGCCGCCGCCGCGGCCGACGCACCGGGTGTGCGGCGGGCGACCGCCTCGGTGAGCTGGCGCGCCAGGTGCTGCGGCGTCAGCCCGGCCGTCTCGAGGATCTCGTCGCGGGTGCCGTGGTCGAGGAACTCCTGCGCCAGGCCGAACGTCTTGATGGGAACGTCGACGTCGTGGTCGCGCAGCACCCGGGCCACGGCGTCGCCGAAGCCGCCGTTGCGGCCGTTGTCCTCGACCACCGCGACCAGGCGGTGCTGGCGAGCGGCGTCCACCACTGCCTCATCCACCGGCTTGGTCCAGCGCGGGTCGACAACGGTCACGCCGATGCCGTGGTCGCCGAGACGCCTGGCCACCTCGACCGCGGTGACCGCCATCGGGCCCGCGCCGAGCAGCAGCACGTCCTTGCCGAGCTCCGCCGCGGGCACGGCGAGCACGTCCATCGTGCCCAGCTTGCCGACCGCCTCGACCTCGGCGCCGACGGTGCCCTTGGGCCAGCGGACCACGGTGGGGCCGTCGCTGACGTCCACCGCCTCGTTGAGCAGCTCGGCGATCCTGCTGCCGTCGCGCGGCGCCGCCACCCGCAGGCCGGGGATGACCTGCAGGATCGAGCCGTCCCACATGCCGTTGTGGCTCGCGCCGTCGGGGCCGGTGACGCCCGCCCTGTCCAGCGTGACGGTGACCGGCAGCCTGTGCAGCGCCACGTCCATCAGCAGCTGGTCGAAGGCCCTGTTGAGGAACGTGGCGTAGATCGAGACCACCGGGTGCAGGCCGGCCATGGCAAGGCCCGCCGCCATGGTCACCGCGTGCTGCTCGGCGATGCCGACGTCGTACACCCGGTCCGGGTAGGCGGCCTTGAACGGCGCCAGGCCGACCGGGTGCAGCATCGCCGCGGTGATCGCCACCACGTCGGGACGTCGGGCGCCAATCGCCACCATCTCGTCGCTGTAGACGTCGCTCCACGCGCGCTTGACGGGCTTGGGCGCGGCGGCGGCCGTGCTGGCCGACCCTGGCTTGGCTGTCTTGGGCGCGGTGGCCGGCTTGCCCGCGGTGCCGGGCACCTGGTGCAGGCAGTCCTCCTCGTTCTGCTCGGCGAGGGGGTAACCGAAGCCCTTGCGGGTGATGACGTGGACGAGGACCGGCCCGCCGTACTCGTGCGCCTGGCGCAGCGCGTGCTCGGTCGCCGCCTCGTCGTGGCCGTCGATCGGGCCGATGTACTTGATCCCGAGGTCCTCGAAAAGCACCTGGGGCTGCAGGAAGTCCTTCAGGCCCTTCTTCGCGCCGTGCAGCGCGCCGAACAGCGGGCTGCCGACGAGCGGCGTCGCGCTCACCGTGGTCTTGATCAGGTCGAGGACGTGCTCGTAGCGCTGGCTCACCCGTATCGCGCTCAGGTGACTCGCCAGGCCGCCGATGGTCGGCTGGTAGGAGCGGCCGTTGTCGTTGACCACGATGACGAGCCTGCTGTCCCGGGCAACGGCGATGTTGTTGAGCGCCTCCCAGGCCATGCCGCCGGTCAGCGCGCCGTCGCCGATCACCGCCACGACCGTGCGGTCGTGCTCGCCGCGCAGCTTGTATGCCTTGGCCATGCCGTCGGCGTAGGACAGGCTCGTGGAGGCGTGCGAGTTCTCCACCAGGTCATGCTCGGACTCGCGGCGGCTCGGGTAGCCGGAAAGGCCGCCGGTCTGCCGCAGCGTGCTGAACTCGCCGTAGCGGCCCGTCAGCAGCTTGTGCACGTAGGACTGGTGCCCGGTGTCGAAGATCAGCTTGTCCTTGGGCGACTCGAACACCCGGTGCATGGCGATGGTCAGCTCGACCACGCCGAGGTTCGGGCCCAGATGGCCGCTGGTCCTCGTCACCGTCTCCACCAGAACGTCGCGGATCTCAGTGGCCAGCAGGCCAAGCTGCTCCTGGCTGAGTTCCCGCAGATCCCGCGGGCCGCTGATGCGCTCAAGCATGGTCACGGCTGCTCCTCGTGCGTCCCTCGGCGATCGATTACCCGATACTAGTGGTCGATGTCCGCGCTGGTCTTGCGCGCTTACCCCGTTCACCGACACGCGTGTCGGTTAACGCGCGCCGGCCCAGGCCAGGCAGTCCCCGTCAAACCCATAGAAACCACAATAAATATCCCGAACGTATGCTCCGTGAAACCCCCGTGTTTCGCGTGCGTAACCGGCGTGGCGTGTGACGCCCGACAAGGGCGTCAGGTTACGGGACGAGGATGAGCTTGCCGGTGGTGCGGCGGCCCGCCAGGTCCTCGTGGGCCCGGCCGGCGTCGGCGAGCGGGTACTCGGCGCCCACGCGGACGTTCAGCTCACCCTTGCCGATCCAGCGGAACAGGTCGCCGGAGCGCCATAGCAGCTCGGTGCGGTCGGCGATGTAGTGGCCGAGGGTGGGGCGGGTGAGGAACAGTGACCCGCCACTGTTGAGCCGCTGCGGGTTGAACGGCGGTACCTGACCGCTCGACCCGCCGAACAGCACCATCATGCCGCGCGGGCGCAGCGCCGAGAGGCTGGAGTCGAAGGTGTCCTTGCCCACACCGTCGAATACGACGTCCGCGCCCCTGCCGCCCGTCACCTCGCGGGCCACGGCGGAGAAGTCCGCGTAGCCTGCCGTGAAGTCGGCGCCTGCCTGCCTGGCGAGTGCCGCCTTGTCGGCGGAAGACGTGGTAGCGATCACAGTGCCGCCGAGTCCCTTGATCATCTGGGTGAGCAGCAGGCCGACGCCGCCGGCTGCCGCGTGCACGACCGCCACGGTGCCCTCGGCCACCGGGAACGTGCTGTGGCACAGGTAGTGGGCGGTGAGGCCCTGCAGCATGACCGCCGCCGCGGCCTTGAGGTCGACGCCCCCGGGGACAGGCACCGCCCACCGGGCGTCCACGACGGCCAGTTCGGCGTAGCTGCCAGGCCCCTCGGCCCAGGCGACGTGGTCGCCCGCGGCGAACTCGGCGACGCCGTCGCCCACGGCGACAACGGTGCCCGCACCCTCGCTGCCCGGCACGTAGGGCACCGGCTGCGGGTAGACGCCGGAGCGCCGGTAGATGTCGATGAAGTTGACGCCGGCCGCGGCGACCTGGACGAGGACCTGACCGGGACCAGGGACCGGGTCGGGATGATCCGCGAGGACCATCTGCTCCGGCCCGCCGAGCTCGCTGATGACGATCGCCCGCACAAGATCACGTCCCTTCGCGTTTGCCTCCGCTGCACTACCTACCATGCCAGCCGCGGATACGCGCGGTGACCCGTCCCTGGGTGCCGGGGTCACATTGGTTTCTGATCTGGTCATGCAGGCGATCGGTGCTCGCCATCCGGTATTTGATCCCTCTTGTTCGGTCCTGCGTACTGTGCGACTCGGCCACTGTGCATCCCGGACCGGAGGTAATCAGCATGTGCCAGGAAATCCTGTGTCAGCACGACGGAGACGACCGCCCGTCGCCGCGGCCGCCGAAGGGACCGAACCGGCGGGCGTTCCTGCGCACGGCCGGGCTGGCCGGCGCGGGCGTGGCCGGGGCGACGGCCCTTGGCGTGGAGGTCGTGTCCCCGGCGGTCGCGGCTGAGCTGAGGGACGGGCGGCAGGCGGCCTCGGCCCGCTCCGGTGCGGGCACCTGGAACCCCGATCCGGACCGTCCGCGGTTCACCCTGGCGGTCATGCCGGACACGCAGTTTCTCTACTGGGGCTCGCAGGGCAGCGTCAACCCGGAGCCGCAGGAAGAGTCATTCCGCTACGTCATCGCCAACAGCACGAGCGAGTCGAACATCATCTTCATGGCGCACCTCGGCGACATGACCGAGGACGCGCAGGCCTCCTCCTTCGGCTACGTCGGCAAGGCGTTCGACATCCTTGACGAGCAGGGGGTCGGCTACAGCGTGCTGGCCGGCAACCACGACGTGAGCGGCGACGACATCCGTGGCACCACCCCGTACCTGCAGACGATGGGGCCGCAGCGGTTCAAGAAGTCGCCCACGTTCGCCGGCTCTGACGCGTCCGGGTACAACACCGCGCACATCTTCCGTGCGGGCGGCCGGGAGTGGCTGCTGCTCGCGATGGACTGGCGGACCTCTGCTGCCGGGTTCGCGTGGGCCAGCAAGTTCATCGCGGACAACCCGACCCTGCCGGTGATCCTCACCACACACGAGATCATCGGGTCGACCTACGACGACAACGTGTACCCGTACCAGTCAGGCGACCCGGAGAACGACGCCGCGTTCTCCGGGTACGGGCAGACGGTCTGGGACAGCCTGATCAACGAAAACGACCAGGTCTTCCTGACGCTCAACGGCCACTACTGGCCGCCGGGACGGATGACGGCGCAGAACGCGGCGGGCAACGACGTGCACCTGCACATCACGAACTACCAGAACAGGTACTTCGGCGGCGGTGCGATGCTGCGGCTTTACCACTTCGACATGACGAGGAACACCATCGACGTGGAGACGCTGTCGCCGTGGGCGCTGACCCGCCCGCCGCAGCAGCGCAACGTGCTCGCGGCCCAGGAGGCCCGGCTCACCACCGCGGTGGACCGGTTCGCGGTGCCCATCGATTTCGAGAGGCGGCTCGTCGCGCCCGCGACGACGATCGGGCTGGCGACGACCACGGCGCTGGTGAAGTCCGCCAGGCCGGCAAGCTCGGTGCTGGTTCCCGGCACCCTCGCCTACTGGCGGTTCGACGGCGGCGGCGCGAACGGCACCCCCGTCGCCGCGGGCACCGCCATCCGCGACCGGTCAGGGCACGGCAATGACCTGAGCACGCTTGTCACCGTGCCTGGCAGTCCGGACACCGCGCTGACCTGGTCCAGCGATCACGCGCCGAGCCAGCCGGGGCACGGCAGCCTGTACTTCGACGGCGGCCAGAGCCCGCTGCGCGGTGCGTACTTCACCACCGGCGCGAGTGCCCCGCTGAACACCGAGACCTTCGCCAGCGGCTTCACGTTCGAGGTCTACGTGAAGATCCCGCTCGACTGGAACTCCAGCGATAACGCGTGGATGGCGGTGCTCAGCCGGTGGGGCGAGAGCGCCCAGGCGGGCAAGCAGGGGCAGAACACCGACCCGGATGAGCCGATCGCGACACTCAGCTTCTCCAACGGCCGGGAACCGCAATGGAACATCTACCCGCTGAACCTCACCTACCCGACCACCAACTGGGGCCAGGGCCTGCCGGAGGACACCTGGTGGCACGTCGCGGTCGTCAACGACGGCAAGCACACGATCATGTACATCGAAGGCTGCCCGACCGTCGACAACCCGACCCTCATCAAGTCCACCGGCATCACGCAGCTCGCGTTGCCGTGGGCGCTCGGCGGTTATGAATACGGCGGCTCGATCAACCAGGTCTTCCACGGCTGGGTCGGCGACGTCCGCATCGCGAACCGGCCGCTGCCGGTCAGCGAGTTCATGCTGTACCGGTAGCCGGCGGAAGATGCCGAGCGCGTACGGTGCGGATGTCATGCCGCAGACACTAAAAGCGGGCGGGACAATGCGGAAATACTTGTTCGCTATGCCAGGCATCACCAGGCTGATACCTAGTCTGACCTGCGTAAATTCTAGGGCTTGCGGCCGCTCAACCGACCGAAGATCACGTCGGCGAAGTCGAGGTCGAGGTCACGGTAGTGGGCGCGCATCAGCTCCGCGGCGGCCTCGGCGTCACGCGTTTCCAGGGCGGCGAGCAGCCGCTCGTGCAGTGACTTGACGGCCTCGGGCGGCACCGCGACCAGGCGGCGCGCCACGATAACGTAACGCTCCGTGCGGGTCGACAGGGCGTCCCTGCACTGGATCAGCACCTGGTTGTGCGACCCGCAGTAGACCATGCGGTGAAAGGCGCGGTCGACGCTGAGCATGCCGTCCGCCGCCACCGGCAGCCCGGCGTCCCGCAGGTAGCGCAGCGCCTCCGTGTCGTCGCGACTGGTGACGAGCTTTCTGGCGGCGGCGATCTCTTGCTGGGTCATCTGTGCGGCGGCCAGCCGCGCCGCGAGCAGGTCAAGGTCCTGCCTGACCGCGACGAGTTCCGACGCCTCCCGCTCGGTGAGCGGCGCGATCACCACGTCCCTGTGCGCGTTGCGGATGACCAGGTGATCGGCCTCGAGCCGGCGCAGCGCCTCGCGCAGCGGCGTGATGGAGACGCCGAGCGACGCCGCGAGCCGCACGTAGTCGACCCGGCTGCCCGGCTCGAGCGTGCCGAGCAGTATCTGGTTGCGCATCTCGAGGTAGGCCCCGTCGGCCTTGGTCGTGGCGCCGCGGGTGAGATCGCCGTACGTCATGCCGCATCGCCCTTTCCGAGGGGTTGCCATTTCCGAGCAACTTTATAATATAAAGTTCTCCATCGCGACGAAGGGACTCCTCGTGCGGACGAGCACTGACCGGATCCTGACCACGCACACCGGAAGCATCGCGAGGCCCGATGACCTGATCGAGCTGATGCGGGAGAAGGAGAACGGCCGGCCCTACGACGCCGGCGCGTTCGAGGCCCGCGCGACGGCGGCCGTCGCCGACTGCGTTCGCCGCCAGGTCGAGGCGGGCCTCGACGTCATCAACGACGGCGAGCAGCGCAAGAGCGGGTTCACCACCTACCTGACCGAGCGGCTCGCCGGGTTCGAGTCGGTGCCCTACTCCCCCGGTGAGCGGCCCGGCCACTGGCCCGAGGTGGCCGAGTTCCCGCAGTACTACGAGCGCTACTTCAAGACCGCGATGTACGGGGCGATGCTGAGCCCGCCGACCCGGCTGGTGTGCCGCGGCCCCGTCAAGTACACCGGGCAGGACGCGCTCGCCGCCGACATCGCCAACCTGCGGGCGGCGCTCGGCGCCGTGGACTACACCGAGGCCTTCATGTCCGCGGCGCTGCCGACCGGGCTCGCCGAGCACGACAACGAGTACTACGCGTCGCGCGAGGAGTTCATCACCGCGCTCGCCGACGCGGCCCGCGAGGAATACCGGGCGATCATCGACGCCGGCTTCCTGATCCAACTCGACGACCCGGCCGCGTCCAGCCTGTGGGGCCACGCCGGCGCCGAGCCCGCCGAGCGCGACCGGCGCGTGGCGGAGACGGTCGAGCTGATCAACTACACGCTGCGCGACATCCCCGCCGACAAGATCCGCTACCACACCTGCTACGGCATCAACCAGGGGCCGCACACCCACGACCTGCGGCTGCGTGACTTCATCGGGCCGATGCTGCGGGTCAACGCCCAGGCGTTCTCCTTCGAGGTGATGAACACCCGTCACCTGCACGACTTCCACGCGTTCGAGGAGGTCACGCTGCCGGAGGGCAAGGTGATCATCCCCGGCATGCTCAGCAACGGCGCGAACTGGGTGGAGCATCCCGAGCTGATCGCCGAGCTCACCGTGAAGTACGCGCAACTCGTCGGCCGGGAGAACGTGCTGATCGGCAACGACTGCGGCTTCGCCTCGCAGGCCGCCTCCCGGGAGGTCGACCCGACGGTGGGCTGGGCCAAGTTCGCGGCGCTCGCCGAGGGCGCACGCATCGCGTCGCGGCGACTGTGGCACCGCTGACCTCCGGCCGGCCGGCGGGGGCGGGTGGCTTGCGGCGGGTAGGCCGAACCCGTTCCGTACGGCCCTTGTCTTGGGTGAGGGAATCACCGTGCGCGTGATCATCGCGGGCGGCGGCACCTCGGCGCCGACGCGTACTGGCGGCAGACGGCGGCCCGCATCGAGGTTTCCGAGCAGCGCGGCCTGGGTGACGACGCGGTCATCACCGCCGGGTCACTCGAGCCGCGGGCGGCGAAGTACGGCGAGCCCTACTACTGCGGGCACCGCGCCGACCTGCTGACCAGCCTGCTGATGTCGCTGCCGGCCGACTGCGTGCGCACCGGCAGCCGCCTCGTCGCCTTCGAGGAGACCGCGCGCGACGTGCGGGTGGAACTGGCCGGCGGAGCGGAGTTGCGCGGCGACCTGCTCATCGGCGCGGACGGCCTGCGTTCCGCGACGCGCAAGCAGCTCATGGGCGAGCGGGAGGCCCGGTTCACCGGCGTCGTGGTGTGGCGCGGCCTGATACCGCGGCAGCAGGTGCCGCAACGCTACGACGCGAAGATCATGGCCTGGTTCGGGCCGCGCTGCCACGTGCTGCTCTATCCGCTGCGGCACGACCGGCACCCGGACAGCGTCTACAGCCTGAGCGCGTTCGTGCCCGCCGCCGAGGTGCACCTCGAGTCGTGGACTGCATCGGGCGACCTGGCCGACCTGCACGCCTCGCTGACCGACGCCTGCCCAGCGCTGCGCGAACTGCTCGGCCTGATGGACCGGGCGCTGATCACGCCGATCTACTTCCGCGACCCGCTGGACCACTGGGGCTCCGACCGGGTTGTCCTGCTCGGCGACGCCGCGCATCCCGCGCCGCCAAGCGCGGGCCAGGGCGCCGGCATGGCGCTCGAGGACGCCGTCATGCTCGCGGCCTGCCTGCGGCGGGCCGGCCCGGGACACGAGCCCGAGGCCCTGCGGGAGTACGTGTTCCGGCGCAAGGCGCGCACCACCCGGATGCTCGAGTCGTCCCGGGTCAATCTGCGCAACAGCCAGACCAGCGATCCGGTTCAGGTCCAGGCGCGCAACGGCTACTACCGCGGGCTCGAGCGGCTCAGCCCGGCGGGCCCGCCGATGCAGGAATGGCTGCTCGCGCACGATCCGGTCGCGGCGGCGGAGCAGCCGGCCGCGGAGTTCTCGCGGCGCCTGGCCGTGCCCGCCAACCCGATGCGCCGGCCAGAGGCGCGGCGGGCCTTTAACCGGTGGCGGACCGCGCTTACCGGCGAGCACCGGGCGGCGGGCTGGCTCGGCGAGCGCCGGGGTTACGCCGAGTTCGCGCGGCGCGAGCTTCTGTTTGCCGACGCTAGCCTTCCCGCCGTCAGCGTCGACTGCGACGGGACGGCTGCGCTGCGGACGCCCCCCGCTCCCGCGTCGGACGCTCCGGTTGCCCGCGAGTACCCGCGGGCACCCGTCATCGTCAGCGGCGAGTGCGCGGGGGGCGGCCTCGCGCTCGGCCTCGCGCTGGCGTTGCGCGACGGTGGCCCGCATGACCGGATGCCCGCGGGCATCCACGTCGTCTCGCCGTTCTGCGACCTGGCGCTCTCGCCCGAGCATCCGAGCCTGGCGGCGCACACTGACCCCTGGTTCAACGCGATCGTGCTTGTGCAGCTCGCCGCCTGCTACCTGCACGACGCGGACCCCGGTCAGCCGCTGGTGTCGCCGGTGCGCGGCGACCTGTCCGGCGTGCCGCCGCTGCTCATCCAGGCGGCCGAGCCAGAGGCACTGTTTCCTCAGGCCGAGGCGCTGGCCGGCCGCGCGGGCGACGCGGGCGTCCCGGTCACGTTCCGTCCGGTCGCCGACAGCGTGCACTCCTTCGTGCTGTTCGATTTCCTGCCGGAGACCGGGCGCGCCCTCGCGGAGTTCGGTGCGTTCGCGCGCACGGTGCTCGCAAACCACCCGGTTGACTAGACCCGTTACCCGCCGCGTGCCGGGGGAAAATAGGCTTTGGCGCGTGAGCGCGGACGATGACTGACGAAACCGGCCTGGGAACGGTGGCGGTGCTGCGCCGCTACCCGGTCAAGTCGATGCTCGGCGAGGACCTGGCCGCCGGCGAGGTGACCGCGCGCGGCCTGGCCGGAGACCGCGTCCTCGGCCTTATCCACCGGGAGTCCGGCAAGATCGCCAGCGCGAAGAACCCGCGGCTGTGGCGGCGCCTGCTGAAGCTTCGCGCCGCATTCCATGGCCCTGCCGTGCGGATCACGTTCCCTCACGGTTCCGTGCTGGTTCCCGCAGACCCGGGCATCGAGGCGGCACTGTCGGAGTTCCTCGACCAGCCGGTGACGCTGGCCTCCACCCCGCCGCCCGATGCCAGGTTCGACCGGGCGGTCCCCGAGGAGGTGCTGCGGGACGGCATCAGCGCGCTGGTCCGGGTGGAGAACGGCCAGCTTGGCGGCGCCTCACCCGGCGGCACCTTCGTCGACTTCGCGCCGCTGCACGTGATCACCACGTCGACGCTTGACCGGATCGCGGCGCTCAGCCCCCGTGGCACCGTCGAGCTCGAGCGGTACCGGCCCAACATCGTCATCCGCACCGAGGCGCCGGGGTTCGCCGAGAACGACTGGGCGGGCTGCGACCTGCGCGTCGGCCGTGACCTGGTGATCCGCGTCATCGCGCGCACCCCCCGCTGCGCCATCCCGACCCTGGAGCACGGCGACCTGCCGCGCGACGCCGACGCGCTGCGGGTGCCCGCCGCCCGCAATAGGATCAGCGCGATGGACGACTTCGCACCGCAGCCCTGCGCCGGCGTCTACGCGCAGGTGATCAGCCCGGGCCGGGTCGGGCTCGGCGACGTCGCGCGGCCGGCCTGAGCATGGCGGGCACCGAAGGCGACGCGGGCCCGGGCCCCGGCCCGGCAGGGGCTGCGCCGGCGCCCGCTGTGCCGCTGCGGACGGTGCTGCGCGAGTGGGGCCGGATCGGTGTCATCGGATTCGGCGGACCGCCCGCGCACATCCGGCTGCTACGGCAGCTGTGCGTCGAGCGGAGGGGCTGGCTGGATGCGACCGAGTTCGAGGACGCGATCGCGGTCTGCAACCTGATGCCGGGGCCGGCCTCGACGCAGCTGGCTATCTTCTGCGCCTGGCGGCTGCGCGGCCGGGCCGGCGCCCTGGTCGGCGGCGCCGGGTTCTTCATGCCCGGCCTGGTCGTCATTCTCGCGCTTTCTGTGCTGTTCGTGTCCGCCTCTCCCCCGCTCGCCGTGCTCGGCGCCGGGGCAGGCGCGGGCGGCGCCGTCCCCGCGGTCGCGCTCGCGGCCGGAGCCTCGCTCGCCACCCCGAGCTGGCGGAACAGGCCGGCCACGGCGCGCTGGTTCTGCTACCTGGCCGCAGGACTCGCCGCGGCCGCGACCATCGGCCCCTGGCTTGTCGCCGTGCTGCTTGCCTGCGGCGCGGTCGAACTCGCCGTCCAGCGCCGGCGCGGGCCGCATCCGCCCACGCCGGACCCGCCCAGGGAGCGCCCGCATGAGCAAGAGCGGGAGCCGGGCACGGAGGGCGGGCCGGGCACGGAGGGCGGGCTGGGCACGGAGGGCGGGCCCGGCATGCTCCGCGGCCTTGCGGCCGCGCCGCTCGCGCTCACCTGGGCGGTCGGCGGCGGAGTGCTCGCGTCCATCGCGTGGGTGGCGATCAAGGTCGGCGGGCTATCGTTCGGCGGCGGGTTCGTGATCATCCCGCTGATGCAGGCCGACGCCGTCAGCCGCTACCACTGGATGACCGGCCCGCAGTTCCTCAACGCGGTCGCGCTCGGCCAGGTTACGCCGGGTCCCGTGGTGCAGACCGTGGCCGTGGTGGGCTACGCGGCGGCGGGGATCGCGGGCGGACTCCTTGCCTCCGCGGTCGCGTTCGCGCCGTCGTTCGCCTTGGTGCTGCTCGGCGCCCGGCACTTCGACCGGATCCGCGGTGACCGCCGGGCCCGCGCCTTCCTGCAGGGCGCGGGGCCCGCCGCGATCGGCGCGATCTTCGGCTCCGCGATCACGCTCGCCAGGGAGATTTCCCACCCATGGCAGTACCTGGTGCTTGCCGGGGCGCTCGTGCTGCTGTTCCCGCTGCGCCGCGGCGTCGTGCTCACCCTGCTGTCCGCCGCGGCCGTCGGCGTCACCGTGGCGCTGGCAACGGGAACCGTGGCGCCGTGACGCGCCGCAGGGACGCTGACCGCCGGACCCGCGCCACCCCAGCACGCGGGCCCGACGGTGCCAGGGACTACCCGATGGCCGGCCGGTGCGCCGGGTCGGTGTACCAGGGGTAGCGCTCCTCGTGCGCGGCGGCGACGCGGAATGCGGTCACGTCGTCGTAGGTCTTGCCGACAATCGATAGGCCGGTCGGCACGCCGTTGCCCGCGCGCCCTGACGGGACGCTGAGCACCGGGCAGCGGCTGGCGATGTTGAACGGGACCGTCATCATCACGTCCATCCAACTGCTGTCGTTGCGTCCCTCGGGGATGTCGCCGTGATCCCATTCCGCGGGCAGCGCCGGGACCGCCATCGTCGGGCAGATCAGCGCGTCGTACTCCTCGAGGAGTTCGCCGAGCGGATAGTAGAGCGCCGCCTCCAGCTCAAGCCCCTGGTAGTAGTCCTCCTTCGCGATCTCGTCGCTCTCCGCGACGAACGCCCGCGCGTAGGAGGTGAGATCGTCGCCATGCGCCTCAAGCAGCGGGCGAACCGACGGCCCGAAGATCATCCCGAAGTGAATCCGCGCCGCGCGGATGATGTCCGCGAGCTTCCACGGCAGCGACACCTCGGTGACGACCGCGCCCGCCTCGCGCAGCCGTTCCGCGGCCGCGAGAGTGTTCGCCGCGACGTCGGCGTCCACGTCGAAGCAGCCGAGGTCGGGACTGAGCGCGATGCGCAGGCCAGCCGCCGGTTCGAGCGGCGACGGAATCACCAGCTTGGGCCGCAGCGACACCACGTCAGACGGGTGCGGCCCGGCGATCACGTTCTCGAGCAGCGCGACGTCCGCGACGGAGCGCGCCATCGGGCCCTCGTGGCAGTAGTGGTCGAGGTTGAATGGCGGGAACTCGGGCACCCGGCCGTACGGCGGCTTGAACCCGGTCACGCCGCAGAACGAGGACGGGATACGGATCGATCCGCCGATGTCGGACCCGGTGGCCAGCGTCGTGCTGCCCGCGGCGAGCGCCGCCGCCGAGCCGCCGCTCGACCCGCCTGGCGAGTACGCTAGATTCCACGGGTTGCGGGTCACGCCCCACAGCTTCGTCCAGGTGACCGGCGCGCAGCAGAACTCGGGTGTGGTGGTCCGCGCGTGCACGATGCCGCCCGCGTCGATGATCCGCTGCACGAACGGCGCGGTCACGGTCGCCACCTCGTCGCGCAGCGGCAGCGAGCCGAGCGTGTTGCGGTGCCCGGCGATCGGCGCCTCCTCCTTAACCGCGACCGGCAGGCCCTCGAGCGGCCGCGCGTCGCCGGCCAGGTACCGCTTCTCCGCCGCGCGGGCGGCGTCGAGCGCCTGGTCGTAGAACATCTCAGCGAACGCGTTGACGGACGGCTCGACCGCCTCGGCGCGTTCGATCACGGCCGAGACAAGCTCGACAGGGGACGCCTCACCGGACCGGAACAGGCGCAGCGCCTCGGTCGCCGACAGGTAATGCACTGATTCTCCTCTGTGGTTGCCATCCGGGGCGCGGGACGCTCTCCCGCAGTAGCCGGGTGTAGGCGTGCTGCGGGTCGTCGAGCACGGTGCCCGTCGCCCCCCGCTCCACGACGCTGCCCTTGCGCATGACGATGACCTGCTCGGTGAGCTGCCGCACGACAGCGAGGTCGTGGCTGATCAGCAGGTAGCTGATGCCGGTCGCGTCCCTGATGTCGGCGAGCAGGTTGAGCACCTGCGCCTGGATGGACACGTCGAGCGCGGCGACCGACTCATCGAGGATCAGCACCTTCGGCTCGGCGGCGAGCGCCCTGGCGATCGCCACCCGCTGCCGCTGCCCGCCGGACAGCGACTTGGGCGGAACCGACCGCTGCCTGGTGTCGAGGCCGACGAGACCGGCGAGCTCGGCCACCCGCTCCCTGCGCCGCGCCGCGTCCCAGCCGTGGTGAATGCGCAGCACCTCGTCGATCGCGGTCTCCGCGCTGTGCCTGGGGTCGAGGCTGGTGTACGGGTCCTGGAAGACGATCTGCACCTCGCGGCCGCGCTTCCGGCGCTTGCCCGCCGCGCGGACGGGAGCGCTCCGGTCGTTGCCGCAGGCGCTGATCCGCCCGCTGGTGGGACGCTCGAGGCCGATGATCATCCGGGCGATCGTTGTCTTGCCCGAGCCGGACTCCCCCACGATCGCCAGCGACTGGCCCTCGCCGATGGCGAACGACACGCCGTCCACCGCGACCAGGTCGCCGTACTCCTTGCGCAGGTTCTCCACCTCGAGGACGTCAGGCATCAGTCGTCACCCCCAGCGTGCCGCGCAGCTGCGCCGCGCGCAGGCAGCGGGACTGCCCGCCGTCCAGTTCTGTCAGCATCGGCAGCTCCGTCTCACAGCCGGGCGCGGCATGCGCGCAGCGGGGCGCGAACGCGCAGGCGGTATCCGGCGCCTCGAACCCCGACAGCGGCCGGCCGGGTATCGCCTGCAGCCGTGCCTGCGACCTGCCGATGTCCGGACGTGCCGCGCCGAGGGCCGCGGTGTACGGATGCAGCGGGTCGGTGTGCAGCAGGGCCGAGTCGCGGACCTCCACCACTTGGCCGGCGTACATGACCGCGGTCCTGTCGCAGACCGCGGCGGCCAGCTCGAGGTCGTGGGTGATGAACAGCAACGCCAGATCGAAGTCGCGGCGCAACTCGGCGAGGATCGCCATCACCTCGGCCTGCGTGGTCACGTCGAGCGCGGTCGTGGGCTCGTCGGCGAGCAGCAGCCGCGGCCTGGTGAGCAGCGCCGCGGCGATCATGACGCGCTGCAGCATGCCCCCTGACAGCTCGTGCGGGTACCTGGCCAGGAGCTTGGCGTCCAGCCCGACCTGGCCCAGCATGTCGGCGGCACGCTCCATGGCCGCGGCCTTCTTGACGCCGGCGTTGGTACGCAGCGCCTCGGTCATGAAGTCGCCGATCTTGCGCACCGGGTTGACGTGCGCGCGCGGGTCCTGGAAGACCATGGCGACCTGGCCGCGGTAGCCGCGCAGACCCTTGCCGTCGAGCGCGTTGACGTCGGTGCCGTCGAACGTGATCGTGCCCTGCGTCCGCGCGCCGCGCGGCAGCAGCCGGCCGATCGCGCGTGCGGTCATCGACTTGCCTGAACCGGACTCGCCGACGAGGCCGACAGCCTCGCCTGGCCGGATCGCGAGGTCGACGCCGCGCAGCACCGTCCCTGGCCCAAGTGTCACCCGCAGGCCGGCCACCTCGAGCAGGTTCCCCATCTCGAACAGGTTTGGGTGGGTCATCGGACCGCCTCCCGCTCAAGTAGACGCTCGCCGAGCACGTTGACCGCGATCACCACGGCGACCACGCACAGGGCCGCCGTGAGCGCCGGCAGCGGGTAGCCCTGCATGATGCCCGGCTGGTTCTCGGAGATCATCACGCCCCAGTTGGGTGCGGGCGGCTGCACGCCAAGCCCGAGGAACGAGATCGCGGCCAGGTCGACCATCGCGTAGCCGAACAGCACGGTGGCCTGGGCGACGATCATCCGCGACATGTTCGGCAGGATGTGGGCCAGGCAGATCCGCGGCACCGACGCGCCCTGGACCTCGAGCGCCTGCACGTAGGGCTGGCTGCGTTCGCGCAGCGCGCCGGCCCGCAGCACCCGGGCGACGTAGGGCAGGTAGGCGATGGACAGCGCCACGGCCGCGGCGGTGAGCCCCGCGCCGAACACCGTCGTCGCGAGCACCGCGAGCAGGATGCCGGGGAAGGCGAACAGCACGTCAAGACCCGAGGAGATGACCGCATCGGTCGCGCCGCGCCGCCAGGCGGCGATGAGCGCGAACGCCGCGCCGCCCGCCATCGCGAGCGCGACGACGACAAGCGGCCCCAGCATCGAGGACTGCGCGCCCGCAAGCAGCCGGGACAGCACGTCGCGGCCCTGGAAGTCGAAGCCGAGCAGGTGGCCGGAGACCGGGCCCACCCAGGCGATCTGCAGGTCCGGCGCGTTCGGGTCGTAGGGCGCGAGCCAGGGGCCGAACAGCGCGGCGAGCACGGCGAGGGCGATGACGACCGCGCTGGCGGTCCCCGACTTGCCGAGCCTGCCTGGCGTCCGAATGAAGCTCCGTGCCCTGGTGAAGGTCAGTGCGGTCATGACGCCCTCGCTCCCAGCTTGACGCGCGGGTCGAGCACCGCGTAGAGGAGATCGGCGAACAGGTTGACCACGACGAACGCGGTAACCAAGACCAGCGATATGCCCTGCACCACCGCGAGGTCCTTGGACTGCGCGGCCTGCACGAGGTAGGCACCGAGCCCGTTCATCGAGAACGCGGTCTCCACCACCGCGGCCACCGCGATCAGCGACGCCACCGTGATCGCCGAGACCGTGGTGATCGGGATCGCCGCGTTGCGCAGGATGTGCCGCTGGATGATCTGCCGCGGCGGTATGCCGCGGCTGATCGCGGTCTGCACGTGTTCGCGGTCCGCCTCCTCGCGGATCGCCGCCCTGGTGACCCGGGCGACGATCGCCAGCGAACTGAGCGCGAGCGCGACCGCGGGCAGGGTGAATGTCCGCAGGTTGCTGAGGAACCCGCCGCCGGTGCCCGTCGACAGGGCGGGGAACCAGCCGAGCTTGACCGCGAACACCGTGATCAGCACGATCGAGGCGACGAACGAGGGGATCGCCGCCGTCACCGCGGTGCTGACGAGCGTCGAGGTGTCGAGCCAGCCGGGTCGCAGTCCGGCCACGACGCCGAGCGCGATGCCGACGAGGCAGATGATCAGGCTCGCGTACAGCACAAGGCCGGCAGTGGTCCAGATCCGGTTGCCGATCAGGGTGGAGACATTCTCCCGCAGCGTGATCGAGATCCCGAGGTTGCCGTGCACCACACCGTCCAGCCAGTATCCGTACTGCGCGAGGAACGGATCATTGAGGTGATAACGCTGGTCGAGGATGGCCACGCTGGCTGCGGGGAGTGCCCTGCCGCCGGACAGTGCCGCGAGTGCACTGCCCGGCGCCATGTACATCGCGCCGAAGATCACGAAGCTGGCGACGAGCAGGCTGCCGATCAGCATCGCCATCCGGCGGGCGAGGAAGCGCATGCTTTCCCCTACTTCCCGCCGAGAGTGTTGGCCCACGGCGCGAACATGTAGGCGAACGAGCCGGTCGCGCCGGTGATGCTGTCGTTCATCATCAGCACGTTCGTCGGCTGCGCGTTGGGGATCCACGGCAGGTCCTTGGCGGCTAGCTGCTCGGCCTTGGCGACGAGCGCGGCCCGGGCGTTCAGGTCGGCGGTGCCCCGGGCCTGCTGGAGCAGCGAGGTCAGCTGCGTGTTGCTGTAGCTGTCGTAGTTCTGCGACCCATTGGGCAGCACCACGGTGGCGAGCAGCGCGGCCGGGTCGGCGTAGTCGCCGTAGTTCACCGTGATCCAGCCGTCCACGCCCTTGCGCGCCGAGGCCGAGGTGAAGAAGTTGATGTAGTTGTCCGCCGACACCGAGTCGAGTTTGACCTTCAGCCCGATCGCCTCCGCGGCCTGCTGGTAGGCGCCGGTCTCCGCCGCGATGCTCGGGATCTGGCTTGACGTGCCGAGGGTGATCGTCTGGCCCGCCGCTCCCGCCTGCTGCACCAGCTTCTTCGCCGCGGCCAGGTTCTGGTTCATCACCGCCGAACCGTTGTAGGCGGTGTTGAACACCTGCGTGCCGTAGCCGAACGCGCCGGGGTTGGCCAGCCAGCGCGGCATCAGCGCCGCGCCGTCGTACACCTGGCTGATGATGGACTTGCGGTTGAGCGCGAGCGACAGCGCCTGGCGCACCTTCACGTTGGCGAGCGGACCCGAGTTCGCCGCAACCACGAACGCGTCGGTCTCCCAGCCCGGGCCCTGGTAGACCTTGACGTTCTTGCTCTTCTGCAGCTGGCTGAGCGTGGACAGGCCGAAGTAGTAGGAACCCTGAATTGCCCCGGTGAGCATGCCTGAGGTGAGGCTCGTGGGGTCGGGCACGCCCTTGAGCACGATCTGCTGAACCATCGGGTGGACGGAGTGGTCCCAGTAGTTCTTGCCGGCCACAGCGGTGACGCCGACACCAGGCGTCCACGACTTGAGCTTGTACGCGCCGGTGCACATGATCGACCCGGCGGGCGTGCCGTAATTCTTGCCCTGCTTTTCCGCGAACGCCTTCTCGATGATCACGCCGCCCATCGACGCCAGTTCGCCTGGCAGCCAGTAGTCGGGCTGCTTGAGGGTGATCGTCACCTGGTCGGCGCCGGTCGCCGCGATGGACTTCACCCGGTCGAACCCCTGGCCGTAGAAACCGCCGGTCGCGGGGTTCATCTGCCGGTCCAGGCTGTAGACGACGTCGGCCGGGGTCACCGGGTGGCCGTCCCAGAACGCGGCGCCCTTGCGGATCGTGAAGACGATCGAGGTCGACGACGGATACGTCACCGTGGCAAGGCCGGGGGCCAGCGAGCCGTCCGGCTGCTGGCGCAGCAGCGACTCGCACATCAGCGAGATCGCGGTGTTCTCTGGGTAGTCGAACGCGAAGGCGGGGTCGAGCGAGTTCACGTCACGGTAGACGGCCCAGGTCAGGCTGGTGACCTGCTTGGTGCCCGCCGGCGTGGTGGCGACGAGTCCCGCAGTGGGCGAGAGCGCGGCCGGCGCGGCGGAGGTAGCTGAGCTGAGCGAGCGGCCGCAGGCCGGCAGGCCGACCAGCAGGGCGAGAGCGGCTGTGTAGCGAAGCCAACGGCGAGTCATGGCCGTAGTGAACTTTATGGACAAATATCTTGTCAATGGTTATGACCAAGCATTTGCCGTACAGTGTCCATAACACAAAGAAAGGGGTCCCATGAGCGGTCTGCCGCGGGGCAGCCTTACCCGCGAACTGCTCGTCCGCGAGTCGCTTCGACTGCTCGACAAGGACGGCGTGGCGGGATTCAGCCTGCCCAAGCTCGGCCGTGCGCTCGGTGCGGACCCGACCGCGATCTACCGGCACTTCGCGAGCAAGGACGACCTGATCCTGGCCATCGCGGACGCGATGATCGAGGAAGGTCTCAGCGGGATCGAGCCCTCCGAGTGCTGGATCGAGACGCTGCGCGACCTCGCCCGCCGAGCCCGCCACACCTCGCTGGCGCACCCGGCCGCCGCTTCGCTGACCAACTACCGGACCACGCAGGGGCCCGCGGAGATGCGCGCGGTCGACATCATCATCGGCGCGCTGCACCAGGCCGGCTTCACCGGGAAGGAGGCGGCGGTGGTCTACCGGGCGTTCGGCGACTTCACGCTCTTCTGGTCCGGCGGCGAGGCGACGTTCCTGGCACTCGACGAGGCCGCGCAGCGCAAGGACAGGGAAGCGTGGACGCGCGCGTACCTGGTCGCCGACCGCACGGTGTACCCGGACATCTGGTGCGTCCGCGAGGAACTGCCCGTCGTCAAGGACGACGACATCTTTGAGACGATCCTGTCCCTCGTCCTCGGCGGCATCGCGGCGCGCGCGCCGCGCCCGTGCGCGTGCGAGGCGCACGCGAGGGCGCCCCGCTAGCCCGCCATCCGTTCCCTGGCGGCCTTGATCGTCGCCCGCTGACCGGAATCGAGGTACTCCTCGATCCTGGTGATGTGCCCGTCGCCGACCCGCAGGTACATCGCGGCGTGCAACGCGACCTCGGCGCCGTCGGGCAGGCGGCCGCGCAAGACATGCTGCTGCAGCACGCCGTCCGGCGCCGGGACCCGCCGGATCACGTCATAGCGCAGGCCGGACACCACCCGGTGCAGGCCCGCGAGGACCTTCAGGTTCTCCTCCACGGGCTGCTCGAGCAGGTCGTCGTTGTGCCAGATCACGGCGTCCGGCGCGTAGATCTCGCGCAGCGCGGCGATGTCGCCTGCCTCCAGGGCGGCGAAGAAGCGCACCACCAGTTGCTCGCTCATCGCAGCACCTTTCCTGCCAACGCGGCGATCGTCTTCTCGTATCCCCAGTCGCCGCCCGCGGGCACCGGGAACAGGACCGGCAGGTCGACGCCCGCCGCCTGGTACTGCGCGACCCGTTCCAGGACCTCATCCGCGCTGCCGTGCGCCACGAACCCGTCGGCGACCTGCTGCGGCACCAGGGCGGCGGCGCCCGCGCGGTCACCCGCGAGCACCCGCTCGCGGGCAGCCCGCAGGCTCGGGCCGCCGTCAAGCTCGCCGAACAGCCGCGGCGCCGCGGGATGCAGCACGTAGCTTGGCACGATGCCCCGCGCCGCCGCCGCGGCCGCGGCCCTGCCATCGGCACCGTCGTCGGCGACGCGGCAGTGCACGACGCAGGCGACCTCGACCGACGCCGGGTCACGCCCGGCGGCCAGCGCCGCCGCGCGGACGGTCCGCGCCGCCTCGCCCGCCTGGGCCGGCGTCATGAGGTTGAGTATCACGCCGTCGGCGATCCGGCCTGCCAGCTCGAGCATCCGCGGCCCGAGCGCGGCCAGGTAGACGGGCAGGTCGGCGCGCACCGGCGGGCTGTCAAGGGGAACCATGCCCGCCCGGAAGACCCGGCCCCGGTACCCGCCCGTACTGCCGCCGAGTACCGAGCGGACCACAGCCGTGTATTCCTCGATCATCGTCAGCGGCGGGAACGGCTCGATGCCGAAGCGCGCGTTCATCACCGTGTTCGCCACGCCGAGGCCGAGGACGAGGCGGCCGCCGCTCGCGTGGTCGAGCTGCGCCGCGGTCTTGGCGGCAAGCACGGGCGGGCGCAGCGCGGCGTTGGTGATCGCGGTCCCGATCCGGACCTGCCGCGTCGCGGCCGCCACCGGGTGGCACAGCGCGAGCGCGTCACCGTGCCCCTCCGCGACGAACACCGCGCCGAAGCCGGCCAGTTCCGCGGCCTGCGCCACCGCGCCGACCCCGGCGGGCGGCAGCCCGCTGTGCGAGGCGATTGACAGGCCCAGGGGCATGGTCATGGACGCGCCTCTCCCATCTTCTCTGGCCCCCTCATTTCCTGTCGCGCCAGCTGAGCCCGCAGCTCTCGCTTGAGCACCTTGCCGGTGCTGGTGCGCGGGAACGAGTCGGCGAATTCGACGCTCTTGGGGCACTTGAAGTGCGCGAGCCGCTCCCGGCACCAGCCGATGATCCCGGCGTCCGACAGGGCGTCCGCCTGACCGGCCCGCGGGATGATCACCGCGTGCACGGCCTCGCCCCACCTGGCGTCCGGCCGCCCGACCACCGCCACGTCGGCGACCGCCGGGTGGGCGGCGAGCACGGCCTCGACCTCGGCGGGATAGATGTTCTCGCCGCCGCTGATGATCATGTCCTTGGCCCGGTCGAGTATGTAGAGATAGCCGTCCGCCGTCAGCCGGACGATATCGCCGGTGCGGTACCAGCCGCCGTCGGCGAAGGCCGCGGCTGTCGCGTCGGCGTCGCGCCAGTATCCGGAGAACAGGCACTCGCCGCGGATGAGCAGCTCACCCGGTGTCTCCGGCGGCAGGTCGCGGCCGTCAGGATCGACGACGCGCACCTCCCAGCCGAATGAGACCTTGCCAGCGCTGCCCAGCCGCGGATGGCCCGGCTGGTGATCGGCGGGGGCGAGCAGGCTGATCATGGACTGGCTCTCGGTGTTGCCGTAGATCTGCCGGAAACGGCAGCCGAATGTCTCGACCGCGGCGGTCAGCAGGGACGGGGTGATCGGCGCCGTGCCGTAGGCGATCTCGCGCAGGCTGGACAGGTCGGCCGCGTCGCGGCGGCGGACCTCCGCGACGAGCATGTCGATAAGCGAAGGCCCCGCGGTGAAGAACTCGATCCTGTCCGCCTCGATGGCGTCGATGGCCGCCGCGGGGTCGAACGCCGTGTGGATGTGCACCGTTCCCGCGGTGAGCAGCGCCTGCAGACACTGCCCGAAGCCGCCCAGGTGAAACAGCGGCAGGATCTGCAGGTGATGCGACCCGGCGACCTGGTCACCGATCTCGATGGCGAAGTCGGCGAGGCTCGCCATCAGCGCGCCGTGCCGCAGCGGTATCGCCTTGGCCCGTCCGGTGGTCCCGCTGGTGTGCACGAGAGCCAGCACGGTGTCGCCGGTCAGCGCGGGCCGGGGCGGAACTGGCCCGGCCAGCGCCGCGCCGTCACGCCACCCGGGCGGCACCGGCCCGCCGCCGATGATCGCACGGTCCGGCGCCTCTCCCGCGGACCTAGCGGCAGGCCAGGCCGCGTCGGCGAGGCCGGCGAACTCGGCGTCGGCCGCGATCGCGACCGGCTTGACCAGGTCGAGCACCTCGGTGAGCTCGCGGGCCGACAGCCGCCAGTTGACGAACGCGGGCGTGGCGCCCGCGCGCATCACCGCGAAGGCGTGCACCAGGAAATCGGCGCTGTTCTTCGCGAGGATCGCGACCACGTTCCCCGGGGCCGCGCCAAGGCCGGCCCAGCCACCCGCCAGGCGCTCCACCTCGGCACGCAGCCGCGCGTAGTCATAGACGGCTCCCCTGTCGTCGGCGAGCGCGGTCACCTGCGGGTGCACGTTCGCGCGCCAGTCGAGAACGTGGATGAAGCTCTGCATAAGGACGTATCGTTGCAGAAACGACTTCTGTAGGACAGACTTCCCGCATGAATTTTACCGACCTGGCCGGCGTGCTCGCTGACGTGCGGCGCGGCATGATCCCCGCGCACGTCTACGGCGACCCGGAGATCTTCGCCGCCGAACGGGACCGGCTGTTCGCCAGGTCTTGGGTGTTCCTCGCGCACGAGTCGGAGATACCCGAGCCAGGCGACTACGTGGTCCGCAGGGTGCTCGCCGACTCGTTCATCGTGGCCAGGGACGAGTCGGGCACGGTCCGGGTCATGTTCAACATGTGCCTGCACCGCGGCATGCAGGTGTGCCGCGCCGAGATGGGCAACGCCTCGCACTTCCGGTGTCCCTACCACGCCTGGACGTACCGCAACGACGGCCGGCTGGCCGGCCTGCCGTTCCACGCCGAGGCCTACGGCGGCGAAGACGGCTTCCCGCGGCAGGACCAGTCCCTGCTGTCCGCCCCGTCCATGGACATCCACAACGGCCTGATCTTCATCAGCCTCGATCCCGGTGCGCCGCCGCTGCGCGACTACCTCGGGGACTTCGCCTTCTACCTCGACTTCTACACCCGGCAGAGCCCGGCGGGCATCGAGCTGCGCGGCCCGCAGCGCTGGCGGATCAAGGCGAACTGGAAGATCGGCGCGGAGAACTTCGCGGGCGACAGCTACCACACGCCGCACACCCACGCCAGCGTGGTGGACATCGGGCTGTTCCGCGAGCCGAAGGCGAGCAAGCGCAAGGAGGGCGCGCTCTACGTGGCGGGCCCAGGCGCGGGCACCACCTACAAGCTGCCGCCAGGCGGCGACTTCGCCGGCCAGCTGCGCTACGTCGGCTACCCGGACGCGATGATCGGCGGCATGGCCGAATCATGGTCGGCCCGGCAACGGGCGCTCGTGGAGGACAGCGGCTTCATGGTGTCGGCGGCGACGCTGTTCCCCAACCTGAGCCTGGTGCACAACTGGCCGCAGATCGACGCCGACGGCACCGTCGCCCCGTTCATCTCGCTGCGCCAGTGGCAGCCGGTCAGCGAGCGAGAGACCGAGGTGCTGTCCTGGTTCGCCGTCGACGCCGCGGCGCCCGAGGAGTTCAAGCGCAACTCCTATAAGGCCTACCTGATGTGCTTCGGCAGCTCCGGCATGTTCGAGCAGGACGACGTGGAGAACTGGGTCTCCATCACCGAGATGGCGGCGGGCTCGATGGCGCGGCGGCTCAACCTGAACAGCCGGATGGGCCTCACCTCGGCCGGCCAGCCGATCAAGCCACCGCTCGCCGCGTTCGCTGGCCCTGGCGTCGCCTACCAGGGGTTCGGCGAGTTCAACCAGCGGCACTGGCTGCGCCAGTGGACCGATCACCTCGAGCGCGAGCCCGCGGTCAGCGCTGCCCCGGCAGGCGCGCGCACCGACATGGGCGGCGTGCGATGACCGCCCAGACTGGCAAGCCGCTGCCGCTCCCCTACTCCGACACCGCGCACCAGGCGGCGCACCAGTTCCTCGTCGAGGAGGCCGCGCTGCTTGACGCGGCCGACTACGCCGGCTGGCTCGGCCTGCTGTGCGAGGACATCCGCTACCTGATGCCCGTCCGGGTGACGACCGCCCGCGGGGCCGGCTTCGACACGCTTTCCGACATGGGTCACTTCGACGAGGACATGTACGCGCTGCGCAAGCGGGTGGAGCGGCTGGCCACCGACCACGCGTGGACCGAGGACCCGCCGTCGCGCACCAGGCACTTCGTCACCAACGTGCGGACCTTCGCCCGCGGCGACACGGAGCTGCGCGTCGAGTCGGCCGTGCTGCTGTTCCGCAGCAGGGGCGACACCCGCGAGGCCGACCTGGTCTCGGCCGGCCGCACCGACGTGCTGCGGGAGACCGCCGGCGGGCTGCGGCTCGCCAGACGGGAGATCCTGGTGGACGAGGCGGTGCTGCGCACCCAGAACCTGGCGGTTTTCCTATGACAGAAGTCCACCGAACGGGTGCGGCGTCCATCCGGCTGGGCAACGAGTTCACCGAGGTCGTGGTGGAGCCGGTGCGGACGCGTAACGGCATGCGGCTGCGCATCTTCGTGCCGAGTTCTGGCCGCCAGATCATGCTCTGCCCGCTCGAACTCGAGGCGCTGACCTGGCAGGGCCACGAGCTGTTCACGGCGTTGCTCAGGACGCCGCACGGGCCGGAGGGTGAGGACTGATGGGCTGGCTCGACGGCAAGCGCGCGCTCGTCGTGGGCGCGGGCTCCGGGATCGGCCGCGCGGTCGTGACCGAGTTCAGCCGGGAGGGCGCCCGGGTCGCGGCGCTTGAAGTGTCGCGGGACAAGGCGGACCAGCTGGCGGCGGAGGCGCCTGACTGCCTGGTCAGCCGCGGTGACGCCACGTCGATGGCCGACAGCCGGGCCGCCGTGGCGGCGGTCACCGGCGCGTTCGGCGGCCTTGACGTGCTGGTGAACTGCGTCGGGATCTTCGACTTCTACCGCGGCCTGTCCGATATCGACGACGACCAGCTCGACGCGGCGTTCGACGAGATCTTCGCGGTCAACGTCAAGAGCCACCTGGTCAGCGTGCGCGCGGCGCTGCCCGAGCTGCGCAAGTCCGGCGGGTCTGTCGTGCTCACGGTCTCGACGTCCGGCTTCTACCCCGGCCGCGGCGGGATCCTGTACGTGGCGTCCAAGTTCGCGGTCCGCGGCTGCGTGATCTCGCTCGCGCACGAGCTCGCGCCGGACGTCCGTGTCAACGGCGTTGCGCCCGGCGGCACGCTCGGCACCGAGCTGACCGGCCCGCGAAGCCTGGGAATGTCGGATCAGGTGCTCGGCTCGGCACCCGGCCGCGAACAGGAGCTGCGCGACCGCACGCCGCTGCGGGTCGCGCTCACCGGCGCGGATCACGCCGGCAGCTACATGTTCCTCGCCTCAGACCGGGCGCGCGGCATCACCGGCACGATCGTGCACTCCGACGGGGGCATCGGCGTCAAGTAGCGCCGCAGATCCTGGAGGCGATGTCACGAGCGGGCAGGCCTGGGTGTCGAATCGACACGAGCGCGTTCGTAGCGATGATGAGGGGCAGTCGTCCGGGCTGCCCGTGAGCAGAGGAGCATGAGATGGCGCTGTACCTGATCGCCTTCAACGACGAGTGGGTGCCCGAACTCACGCTGGAGGATCTGCGCGAGAGGGGCGCGTCCGGGCGGGCCGTGATCGAGGAGATGACGGCCGCCGGCGTCTTCGTCTTCAGCGACGGCGGGCTCGACGCGTCGACCGCCATCTGCAGCGTCGACCCGGCCAGCGGTTCGCCCGTCTTCACCGACGGGCCGTTCACCGAGACCAAGGAGCACCTTGGCGGCTTCGCGGTTGTCGATGTGCCCGACGATGCCCAGGCGCGGTACTGGGCAGGCAGGATCGCGGTCGCGGTCGGCTGGCCGCAGGAGGTGCACCGCTTCCCGCATCGCACGCTGAACGCCGAGCGCTGACACGCGATTACCTGAGCAGCGTGCGGCCGCTGGCGATCGCGCCCAGCTTGTCGGGGTTGGCGAGCAGCTGGATCGCGGTGATGCGACCGTCGGCGACGGCCATCGTCAGAACGGCGATCGGACGGCCGCCGGCCGAGATCAACGTGCCGGGGGCGCCGTTGATCTCGGCCGCGTCGATGCTCATGGCCGAGATGTCGGTACCCATGTACGGCCGGGTGGCAATGCCCGCGATGAACCGCGCCACCTTGGCCGGGCCGGTGATCGGCCGCAGCGCCGCCTTCGCCTTGCCGCCACCGTCGCTGAGCAGCGTCACGCTGGGCGCGAGCACCGACACCAGGCCCTCGATGTCACCGCCCGCGGCGGCGGCGAGGAACCGGTCGGTGACCTCACGCTGCTGATTCCAGTCCACGTCGAACCGCGGCCTGCGCGCCTGGACGTGCTCGCGCGCCCGGTGGGCGAGTTGCCGCACGGCCGCATCCGGCTTACCGAGCGTGGCGCCGATCTCGGCGTGGGAGAACCCGAACACCTCACGCAGCACGAAGACGGCGCGCTCGTCCGGCGACAGCGACTCGAGCACCACCAGCATGGCCATCGACACCGACTCCGCCAGCTCCGCCCGGTCGGCGGGATCTGGTCCCGTCTCGGTGAGCAGGGGCTCAGGCAACCACGGGCCGACATAGGCCTCACGGCGCGCCCGCGCCGCGCGCAGCCGGTTGAGCGCGGTGTTGACGGCGATCCTGGCCAGGTAGGCTCCCGGGTCAGCGACCTGCGAGCGCGGCGCCGCCGACCAGCGCAGCCAGGCGTCCTGTACCGCGTCCTCGGCGTCGGTGATCGTGCCGAGCATCCGATAGGCCACCGCGAACATGAGGTCCCGGTGCGCCTCGAAGACCTCCGCGTCTCTGATGCCAGGGTCGTCGCTCGCGTCAGGCGGGTCGCTGCCGTCAGGCACTGGCGCCCGCCGCGATCTCGCACCGGTCCTTGAAGCCCTGCGACGTGAGCCCGAGCGCGGCGTTGATCCGGGACCGCAGGTTCTCCACCGCCACGATCGCGGTCAGCTCGATAAGCCGCGCGTCGCCGAGGTGACCGCGCAGCCGGGCCGCCATCTCGTCGGTGACGCTCGGCGGGGTGGCCGTCATCGCCTCGGCGTATTCGAGCACCAGCCGGTCAAGCTCGGTGAAGACGTCGCTATCGCGCCAGCGCGGCACGGCGCGGAGCTTCTCGGCAGGCACGTCGTGCTTCATGACAGACTCCCAGTAGCCGAAGTCCATGCACCACGAGCAGCCTATCGTCGCGGCCGCCATCATGACCGCCAGGTCCTTCAGCCCTCGGTCCAGCTTGTGCCACCGCTCCACCTGGAGCTCGAACAGCCCGTAGGCGAGGCCGACCGGCGCGTTGTGCGCCACCGCGGCCACCGGATCGAGTACGGTGCCGTACCTGCGGCGGCTGAACCGGGCGGCGAGCCGGTAGCTGAGCGTCCGTGGCGGATCAAGTGATATGCGCGCCATAACGGGGTCCCTTCCTTGCTCCGAGTTCCGCACATACTTAAGACACGGGCAGGCCGTCCAGATGTGACAGGCGCGAACCAGGAGTGGATCCCGTCAGGAACCCGCTAACGACCGGTCCGCCACCCAGGCCGCGATGAGGTCGGCCGCTTGATCCCGCGCGCCGTCGGGCTCAAGCAGGTAGTGGTCCGCCTTGATGAACTCGAGCGTCTTGTCGGCGGCGCCGACCGCGTCGAAGATCCGCCGGGCGTCGCTGTCGTACACGCAGGCGTCGGCCGTGGCGTGCACGACAAGCGACGGCACGGCGATCCTGGCCAGGTGCGGCGCCGCGATGCACTGCGAGGTCCGCAGGCTCCACATGGACAGCCAGGTGCGCAGCGTGCTGACCATGCCGACGCCGAACACGCCGTAGTTGGCCTTCACCGGCTCGCCGAGGTAGCACCAGTTCGGCCGCCGGTCCGACGGCTCGATCGAGGGGTCGATCATGCGCAGGTCCGCCCAGTTGCGGGCGAGGAGGAACAGCTTGTCCCTGGCCCTCGTGCCGTCCAGGGCATCCAGTTCGGCGAGCGCCCAGTCGGTGATCCGGTCATTGCGCTCCCGCTGGGCGCCGCGGTAGCGGAGCTGGAAGTCCGCGCTGTAGGGCGGCCCGTTGCCCGGGTTGAACGGGTCGAGCGCGGGGTCCACCGACAGCGGGTCGCGCTCGTCGGTGACCGACGGGTCAAGCCACGCGGTCAGCACCTCGGGCCTGCCGGAGTGCGCGGCGAGCGCGACGAACAGGTCGCCAGGCGGCAGGTCATCGAGGGCGGCGAGCGGCCGCATCCCGGTGACCGGCGTGACGTTCGGCTCGACGGCCTGCGAGTGGTAGGCGGCCATCAGCGACCCGCCGCCCGAGTTGCCGAGCAGCACCACCCGCTCCACCCCGGCCTGCTCGCGCAGCCAGCGGACACCGACGCCGATCTCCGCGAGCGCGTGGTCGAGCAGGAAGTTGGCCTCGTTGCCGCGGAACCTGGTGTTCCAGCCGAGGAAGCCGTACCCGCGCTCGGCCAGGTAGCTGGCCAGGTAGTGCTCGGAGAAGTCGACGTTGTAGTGGGACGCGATGAACGCCGTCGTGGGCGCCTGGCCGGCCGGCCGGTGGTAAATGCCCTGACAGGGGTGACCGCCCGCGCCCGCCCGGCCGATCGCCGGTGACGGCAGGCCAACGAACTCCCTGACGATATCGGCCAAGAGACACCTCGCTTCGCTGCGAATGCTGTGCTGGAGCTTGACTGTACAGTTTCCGGGCGCAAAACTGAATCTAACTTCAGTTTTAGTTTCAGGGAGGCCCGCATGGAATGGCGGAACGAGGAGTTCGACATCGGCGGCGTCAACCACCTGGCGCTCGTCTGCTCGGACATGAAGCGCACCGTCGAGTTCTACACGCAGGTGCTCGGCATGCGGCTGATCAAGACGATCAACCTGGGCCTCGGGGCCGGGCAGCACTTCTTCTTCGACATGGGGGGAGGCAACGCGCTGGCGTTCTTCTGGTTCCCCGACGCGCCCGACGCGGTGCCCGGCGTCTCCGCGCCGGTCACGGTGCCCGGCATCGGCGAGTGGACGAGCGCGGTCGGCTCGATGAACCACGTCGCGTTCAACGTGCCTGAGGAGCGGTTCCTCGAGTACCGGGCCAAGCTGAAGGCCAAGGGCGTCCGGGTGTCCCCGATCCTCGACCACGACGACAGCGAGTTCGGCGTCGCCCGCGAACTGCACCCTGGCGTGTTCGTTCGTTCCTTCTACTTCCAGGACCCCGACGGAATCCTGCTCGAGTTCGCCTGCTGGCGACGGGTCATGGGCCAGCCGGGCGACGTGCGGCACGAGCCGAAGACCAGTGCTGACCGGACTGGTGCCGACCGCACCGGCGCGAGAGCCTGATGCTCTCCCTGGTCCACGTGCTCGAATGGCGGGCCGCAGTACAGCCCGACCTGGTGGCGGTGTCTGACGACCGCGGCGCTGAGCTGAGCTACGCGGCGCTGCTCAACACCGTGGAGGCGTCCGCCGGCGCGTTCGCGGCGGCCGGCGTCGGTCCTGGCGACGTGGTGCCGGTCATCGCGCGCAACCAGGCGGGCTGGGTGACGGCCGTGCTCGGCCTGATCAGGGCGGGCGCGCTGCCCGCCGCGGTCAACTGGCGGCTCGCCGCGCCTGAGGTGACCGCGTTGCTCGAGCTGATGAGGCCGGGGGTCGTAGTGACCGACGACGACTGCGCGGCGCTTGCCGCAGCGGGCGCCGCTCCCCTGGGCGTCCGCCTGCTGCCAGGTCTCGGCGGGGGCGGCCAGGCACTACCGCCCGCGCGTCCTGCCGACCGGCTGCGCGGCGCCGAGCCCGCCCTGCTGCTGCACACGAGCGGCACCACCGGACGGCCCAAGCTCGTGCCGCTGACGCACGATCAGCTGATCGGCGCGGTCACGTTCATGAGCCTGGAGGTGCCCGAGGCGGCGCCAGGCGCCAGGCACCTGAGCGCACTGCCGCTGTTTCACGTCGCGGGCCTGGCGAACCTGGTCTACGTGCTGTTCACCGGCGGGCACCTGCACCTGCTCGGCGGGTTCGACCCGGCCGGGTACGTCGACGAGCTGGCCAGCCGCCGGATCCAGCTGACGCAGCTGGTCCCCACGCTCATCGCGGCGGTGACGGCCGAGGTGAGCTCGCGCGCGCAGCGTCCTGACCTGTCGAACCTGATCGAGATCGTCTACGGCGCCTCGCCGATCAGGCCGGACGCGCTCGAGCGCGCCGTCACCGTGCTCGGCTGCCGCTTCCGGCAGAACTACGCGAGCACCGAGACCGGTCCGCTGCCGATCAGCTCGCTCTCGCCGCGCGACCACGACCCAGCGCGGGGGCGGCTGGCCACGGCCGGCCGGCCGTCGCTCGGCTGGGAGGTGCGGCTCGGCGACCTCGGCGAGATCCAGGTGTGCGGTGCGGAACCGCTGCCCGGCTACTGGAACGACGCCGAGGCCACCGCCGCGACCCTCACCCCCGACGGCTTCTACCGGACCGGGGATGTGGGAACCCTCGACGCCGACGGCTTCATCACGATCGTCGAGCGGCTCAAGGACATGGTGATCACCGGCGGCGAGAACGTGTACCCCGCCGAGGTCGAGGCGGTGCTCGCCGGGCACCCGGCGGTCGCCGACATCGCTGTGATCGGCATCCCCGACGCGCGGCGGGGCGAGACCGTGCACGCGGTGGTCGTCGCCGGGCCCGGCCTGGACACCGACGAGCTGCTGAGCTTTGCCCGCGAGCGGCTCGCCGGGTACAAGTGCCCCACCGGCGTCACTGTCGTCGAGGAGCTGCCGCGCAACGCGACGGGGAAGGTGCTGCGCGCGGAGCTGCGCGGGCCGTTCTGGGCCGGGCAGGACAGGCGCGTCTCGTGACAGTCGCATGACGGGGGCCTCGTGACCAGGACGGGGCGCAAGGGACGTGCCACCGATGAGGCCTTCAAGGAGGCCGCCCGGGTGGTGTTCGCGCGCGACGGCTACCTCAACGCCAAGATCGGTGACATCGCGGCGGAGGCCGGCCGGTCGGCGGCGTCCTTTTACAACTACTACGACACCAAGGCGGACCTGCTCATCGCGCTCGCCGAGGAGTTCCACGAGGAAGCGACGTCCCTGGCGATGCTGCCGTTCCGGGCCGGCCTGGCCGGCCCGGACGCGCTGCGCGAGGCGGTCGCCGGGTTCTGGCGGACCTACGCAAAGCGGCGCGGCGAGCTGATCGGCATCTTTCAGGCCGCGATGGTCGAGGGCAGCTTCCACGACCGCTGGCTTGAGCTGCGCGGCGAGGCGATCAGGCGGATCGCCGGCGAGGTACGGCTGGCGCAGGCGCGGGGCTACTGCCCGGGTGTCGATCCGGTCATGACGGCCTCGGCACTGTCGGCCATGCTCGAGCACTTCTGCTACATCTGGCTCGGGCAGGGCGGCGAGAAGGGCGTGCCGCTCGACGATGAGCGTGCCCTGGACGCGGTGGCCACCATCTGGGTTAAGGCGGTCTACTGGCGAGCCGAGGACGGGCGCGCCTAGCCGCGCGCGGTGGCTGGCAAGGGCATCCTCGACATGTTCAACTAGTCCTATCGAGTGATCGGTACAGTCACGTTCAACGGAGAACATACGTGAACTTCGACCTGCCAGACCACCTGCCGCCGCTGCTCCAGCGCATGGACGCGTTCATCGAGGCGGAGATCGTGCCGCTGCAGGAGCAGCACAAGCAGTTCTTCGACGAGCGGCGCGAGTTCGCGCGTACCGACCTTGATCGCGGCGGCCTGCCCAGCCGGGAGTGGGAGGAACTGCTCACCCAGATGCGCAGGCTCGCCGACGCCGCCGGCTGGCTGCGCTACGGCCTGCCCGCCGCGCTCGGCGGCCAGGACGGCAGCAACCTCGACATGGCCGTCATCCGCGAGCACCTGGCCACCCGGGGTCTCGGACTCCACAACGACCTGCAGGACGAGTCCTCCATCGTCGGGAACTTCCCGCTGGTGATCATGATGGACCGCTTCGGCACCGATGCCCAGCGCGCGGCCTGGGCGCAGGCGATGCTCGCAGGCGAGCGCTCGCTTGCCTTCGGCCTGACCGAGCCGGAGCACGGCACGGACGCGACATGGCTGGAGACCACCGCGGAGGCCGATGGCGACGGCTGGCGCATCAACGGCACCAAGCGGTTCAATACCGGCGTGCACCGGGCGACGCATGACCTGGTCTTCGCCCGTACCTCCGGCCGCGCTGGCGAGGCACGGGGCATCACCGCCTTCATCGTCCCGGTCGGCGCACCCGGCTTCGAAATCCCGTTCTACTGGTGGACCTTCAACATGCCGACCGACCACGCGGAGGTCGTGCTGCATGACGTCCGCGTCCCGGCCGACGCGGTACTCGGCAAGGTGGACGGCGGGCTCGACGTCGCGCAGGCGTTCGTCCACGAGAACCGCATCAGGCAGGCCGCCTCCAGCCTGGGCGCGGCGCAGTACTGCATCAACGAGGCCGTCCGCTACGCCAAGGAACGCACGGTGTTCGGCCGTCCGCTGGCTGTCAACCAGGCCATCCAGTGGCCGCTCGTGGAACTGCAGACCGAGGCGCAGATGGTCCGGCTGCTTGTGCGGTCCACCGCGGCGGAGCTCGACCGCGAGCACCACATGGCGGTCTCCGATCACGTCGCGATGGCGAACTACCGCGCGAACCGGCTGGCCTGCGACGCTGCTGACCGCGCGATGCAGGTTTTCGGCGGCCTTGGCTACACCAGGCACCAGCCGTTCGAGCACATCTACCGCCACCACCGCCGCTACCGGATCACCGAGGGCTCGGAGGAGATGCAGATGCGCCGGGTCGCGCAGCGGCTGTTCGGATTCGGCCGCGGATGACCGGCCCCGGCCAGTCCTCGGCGGCGATCGCGGACCGGCTGCCCGAGCTGCTCGCCCCGGTCCTCGGACCCGGCCTGCGCGTCGGCCGGGTGGAGCCGCTGTCCGGCGGGGCGAGCAGGCAGATCTGGGGAATCCAGGTGCACGGCGGCGACGGCCGCAAGCACGAGCTCGTGCTGCGGACGGGCAAGCCAGTCGACCCAGACGGTGACACCAGCGGGGGCCTCAACGCCGGGATGGAGCTCGAGGCGGCCAGCCAGCGGGCCGCCGCCGCAGCCGGGATGCCCGTGCCCGCGGTGCTCTGCGCGAGTGACGACACCAGCGCTCTCGGCTGCGGATACCTGGTCAGCGCCCGGGTTCCCGGTGAGACCATCCCCCGTCGCATCCTGCGGTCGGCCACTCCCGGCGCGCGCCAGCGGCTGCTCGCGCAGTCCGCGACGGCGCTCGCCGCGCTGCACGCGGCCGACCCTGACTCCGTCCTCGGGTTGCCCGAGCATGACCCGCTCGTGCTGTGGGGTGACTGGATGGACTCGCTTGGGCAGCCCAGCGCCGTCTTCGAGGTCGCGCTGCGCTGGCTGCTGCACCATCGCCCAGCGCCTGGCGGCAGCGCCATCGTGCACGGCGACTTCCGACTCGGCAACCTGATGGTGGACGACTCGGGGCTCGCCGCGGTGCTCGACTGGGAGCTGGTGCACCGCGGCGATCCGCTGGAGGACCTTGGCTGGTTCTGCGTCCGGGCCTGGCGTTTCGGCGCGGACGACCGGCCGGCGGGCGGTCTCGGCTCGATCGAGGAGTTCGTCGCCGGCTACGAACGCGCGGCGGGCAGGGCGGTCGACAGGGACGCGCTGCGCTGGTGGCAGGTACTCGGCACGCTGCGCTGGGGGGTGCTGTGTCAGTACCAGGCCCACCGTCACCTGTCCGGCCAGACCCGCTCCGTCGAGCTCGCCGCCGTCGGCCGCCGCGCCTGCGAGAACGAGTGGGACCTACTTGAGCTGCTCGCGGAACAGGGGATCGCCTGATGCCTGCCTCCTCAGCCGCCGGCCACACCGTCTACGGCCGGCCCACGCTCGGCGAGCTGGTGGCCGCCGTCAGGGAATCCCTCGCGGCCGCCGCCGCGGGAAGCGCGCCCCCGCCGTCCGGGTTCGGCGCCCGCGTCGCCGCGAACGCGCTTGCCATGGTCGAGCGGGAACTGGCGCGCGGCGAAGCCGACCAGCGCGCCTACGCCGGCCTGCTCGCCCGGCTCGGGGCCGCCGACGAGGCGGAGCTGGCCGCCGAGATCCGGGCCGGCCGCCGCGACCACCAGCTCGCCGAGATCGCCAGGGAGTTCCGCGCCATTGTCGCGACCCGGCTCGCCGTCGCGCACCCGGGCTACGACACGCCGCTGCGACGTCAGGGGTTAGCGCAGGCGGAAAAGCTTGGCCAGGCGGCCCTGCTGCTTCCCTGCCGCGGCCGGGTGCCCGGCACACCACTGGTCTGCGGGGACGCCGGCCTTGACCTGAGCCACGTGCTGGCCGCAGCCGGCCCAGCTGGTCTTGCCGCAGGTCTTACAGGGGACGGGACGGCACATCGAGGCTTCCTTTTTCTTCGCTATCTGGTGGGGTGGCCGTCAGGCCGCGTTCTCGCCAGCCTCGCGGGCCTGCGCGAACTCGCAGAAGGCATCGTAGGCGCGCGGACCGTAGATCGTGGCGGGGCCGCCCTTCATCAGGAAGGTGACGCCGATCGCCTCCGCGGCCTCCTGGCGGGTCGCGCCGGCCTGTGCCGCCGCCTGGGCGTGCGAGGCGATGCAGCCGTCGCAGCCCTCCACGACTCCGATCGCCAGGGCGATGAGCTCCTTGGTCCGGACGTCGAGCACCCCGTCGGCGAACGCCGCCCGGTGCAACTCGCCGAAGCCCGCGTAGACGTCTGGGATGGCGCGGCGGAGCTCGCGGTGAAGCGGAGATTGCTGGCGAAGCACGGTCTTGCCGTGTGCGGAGGCGTGGTCAGACATGCGGTGGGACTCCTTCCGTTGAACATCCCCCCACGGGGATACCACGATCGTACCCTATCCCCCTGGGGGGATGTGCGTGCCCTGGCCTGACGCCGCGACGAGCTACGCGCCGAGCAGCAGCCTGGCCCGCAGGGCGAGCAGCAGCCTGAACCGCGTGTCCGGCTCGCCGAGAGCGTCACCGAACAGCTCGCTTACCTGTCGCAGCCGGTAGCGGATCGTCTGCGGATGCACGTGCAGCAGGCGGGCCGCGGCATTGGCGTCGTCGGCGCTCTCCAGCCAGGCCAGCAGCGTCCGCGCCAGCCGGTCAGCCTGGTCGGGGCGCAGCCCGCGCAGCGGCGTGAGCGCCTGCCTGCTGAGCGCCGCCGCCAGGTCCTCGTCGGCAAGCAGCACCAGTGTCGGCAGGTGGTCCTCGCACCAGGCGATCCCCGCCGCCCCGCCGGCGCTGCTCTCCACCCGGATGAGGCCCCGCCCGGCCAGAGCGAGCGCCCGGCCCGCCCAGCGCAGCGACCCACCCGCTCCGGTCAGCGACACCAACGGCCCGACCGCGGCCAGCTGCGCGTGGGACGGCGCGCGGCCGCCATCGGGTTCAGCCGTTGTCAGCCAGCCGCCAAGCAGGGTCGCGAGCTGCTGCCGTCGGCCGGGGCCGTCCGGGTCGGCGATGAGCAGGCACGGGTCGCGCCGCGTCAGGTCGGCGAGCACTCCTGGCGGCAGCGGACCGCAGGCACGCCCGGCAAGCGGGGTGAGCGCCACCGCGGCCACCCGCCGCGGCAGCGGCCAGCCGGCCGCCCTGGCCAGGCCCGCGATCGCCGGAGCGGGAGGGGCCGGGCTCGACGTGAGCATGTCGAGCAGGCGCCGCCGCAGTTCGTTCGTGTCACCGGCGAGCTCGGCCCGTGCCTCGGCATAGCCTGCCGAGCAGGAGGCGGTGAGCTCATCGAGGTACCAGAAGACCGTCTCGCCGACGCGGGTGAACGTTTCCGGGTTCCCGCTGCCCTGCCTCGCCTGCTCAAGCAGGCGGTGCCAGGTGACCCGCGCGCCGACCCGCAGTGCGGCGTGCAGCGCGCCGAGGCTGCGCCCCTCCATGGCGAGGAGCCTGCCAAGGTCGCGGAACATGCCTGCCGCCGACGCCGCCCCCGGCGGCTGTGCCACCGGAGACGCCGCCGGGCCGGTGAGGCGGGCGGCGAAGCCCGCCACGGCGTCCCTGGCCACGCGGCGCACGGCCCGGGCGGCCTCCTCGTCGGCTGGCTGCGCGTACTCCTCGACCTCGCTCATGACGGCGGCGGCGATGTCCTCGGCGAGCGTTCCGAACGCGGGAGGCAGCCAGCCCGCTGCTGCAGCCGAGCCTGGCGCCTGGCCATCGGGGCCTGGCGGCTGGCCGGTCAAAAGTACTTCGGCGTACTTTTCCACACCGCTGATGTTACTTGCGAGTAATTCCGCTGTCACTGGCTGGTTTTTATTGCGGAGTGATAAGTGGCGGCCGGACTCAGTCACCGTGGTGAGCAGACGCGCGCCGGGCCCGGATCTCTAATGAGGTGACTAATAACCCCCAAGGAAGGGATCCGCCGATGCGTTCGTCACGTGTGCCGGGCGGCAACCGCCGCGTTCTGTTCCGCGTCGCCACCGTGACCGCGGCGGCGACGATGGCAGCGGCCGTCGCGCTCGGGCCGGTACTAGCGGCCCCCGCCCGGGCGGCCACCGCGCTGCCGGTCAACTACGACTTCATCGCCGGGGCGACTGTCGCCGCGCTGGCACCGCAGACGCCGCCGCCCGGCGCCAACAACTGGTCCTGCCAGCCGAGCGCCGCCCATCCCTACCCGGTGGTCCTCGTCCACGGCACATTCGCCAACATGGACGACAACTGGCAGGCGGCATCGCCGCTGCTCGCCAACCACGGCTACTGCGTCTACGCGTTCAACTACGGCGGCGCATCGGCCTCGTCGGCCATCCAGGGCACCGGCGACATCGCCGCCTCGGCGGCCCAGCTCGTCACGTTCGTGAACACGGTGCTCGCCGCGACCGGCGCGTCCAGGGTCGACCTGGTCGGCCACTCCCAGGGTGGCATGATGCCCAGGTACTACCTCAACTTCCTCGGCGGCGGCGCCAAGGTCAACGACTTCGTGGCATTGGCGCCGTCCAACTACGGCACCACACTCGACGGCATCACCGAGCTCGCCACCCTGCTCGGCGTGGCCGGCCAGATCAACGGACCGCTCAGTTCCGTCTGCGCGGCCTGCGTGCAGCAGGAGCAGGGATCGGCCTTTCTCGGCGGACTCAACGCCGCGCCGACGGTTCCCGGCGTGCATTACACCGTGATCGAGAGCGTCGACGACGAGGTGGTCACGCCGTACACGAACGCGTTCTTGCCCGGCGCGGCCAACGTCACCAACATCACCGTGCAGCATCAGTGCGTGCTCGACGGCAGCGACCACCTGGAGATCGCCGCCGACCCGATCGCGATGGCCGACATGCTCAACGCCCTCGACCCGTCGCACCGGGTACGCGTCCCCTGCCTGGTCGTGCTGCCGGTCACCGGCCCCGTCGGCCCGGTCCCCGCTCTCTAACTTGCCCGGCCGCCAACGGCGGCTACGCGTTGCGGGCGGCGAGGGTCGCGTCAGCGGCGGCGCCGGCCCGGGACGCCGCCTCACGACCGCGTGTCAGTGCCGCCCGCCGGCCACGGCTCGCGGAATACGCCGGCTGGGTTCGCGCGGCGGAGTAGACGAGCGCGGACGGGTCGCACGGGTTAGCACATCAACCAAGCTGCCAGGAGTGCCGGTCTTTGTCGCTAACCGCGAAGGGCTTGAACCTGACGTTACGTGAGGTGGCATCCTCAGGGTCATGGCGACCGATGAACGCGCGTGGCGGATCGGGGACGTGGCGGTCGCGACCGGGCTGACCGTCCGGGCGCTGCACCACTACGACCAGATCGGCCTGGTGGTCCCGTCCGAGCGGAGCACCCGGACCCCGCGTCGACGCCGGAGCAGGCGTGGCTGCGCCGGATCCTGACCGAGGCGGCGGCGTCGCTGCCCCCGGTGGCGGCCGACTTCCCGCTCCCCGGGCCCTGGCGGCCCTGCCCACCTGACGGGGCCGGCCAGGCCGCGCGCCGCGATTGACAGTCAGCGCGATTGATACCAGGTATTCACGAAGGCGATCGCCACGGTAGTGACCGCGCGGCCGCCGGGTGCTTCGATGGGGCGCATGCCTACTATCCCCCGCCGGGTCGTCACCGGGCACGACGAGCGCGGCGTGTCCGTCTTCGCGTCCGACGGACCCGTCGCCGTCACAAGGAACGCGCCTGACGGCGCGTACTTCTACGAGATCTGGTCCACCGCCGCGATGCCCGTGTCCATCGCGGCGGCCGAGCCCGATCCGACGCTGTCCGCGCTGACCGTGCCGCCGTCGCCGAACGGCACCAAGATCCGGATCAACGAGTTCCCGCCAGGCGTGGTCTCCCCGGTGCACCGCACCCAGTCGGTCGATTACGGAATCGTGCTGTCCGGTGAGGTCGTGCTGGTGCTCGACGACAGCGAGACGGTGCTGCGGGCCGGTGACGTCGTGGTGCAGCGGGGCACCAATCACCGCTGGGAGAACCGGTCGGACGGCATCGCGCGGATGGCGTTCATCCTTGTCGACGGCGCGTTCGCGCCGGACCTTCTCGACACGCTCGGCAGCGAGGTGCTCGGCGGCCTGCTGCACGACCCCATGCACGCGCCGAACACTCGTGTTCACGAGGGAGAGGCCTGATGGACTACGAACTTGCCGGGCGGACGATCGTCGTCACCGGCGCCGCCCGCGGCCAGGGCGCCGCCGAGGCGGAGATCCTGGTGCGCGAGGGCGTCCGGGTGGTCGGCGCCGACATACTCGACGACGAGGGCGAGGCGCTCGCCGAGCGGCTGACGGCGGCCGGGCCAGGCACGATGGAGTACCGGCACCTGGACGTGTCGAGCGAGGCCCAGTGGGCGGACCTCGCGGCCTACCTGGCCGCCGGCGCTCCATCGTCCGGCGGTGTGCTGCACGGACTGGTGAACAACGCGGGCATCCCGTACCGGGCCAAGCTCGCCGACATGGACCTGGCCGGCTGGGAGCGGGTGATCGGCATCAACCTGACCGGCACCATGCTCGGCATGCGGACGCTCGCGCCGCTGATGCCGGATCACGACGGCGCGTCCATCGTCAACATCGGCTCGATCGCCGGCCTCACCGCGCACTTCGCGCTCGCCTACACGGTCTCCAAGTGGGGGCTGCGCGGACTGACCAAGGCAGCGGCGCTCGAACTTGCGCCGCGCGGCGTCCGCGTCAACATCGTGCATCCCGGCCCGATCGAGACGCCGATACTCGACGACGCCAGCCCCGTCTTCGTCCAGGCCAGCATCGAGCAGACCCTCGCGGGCCGGTTCGGACAGGCCAAGGAGGTCGCCGACGTAGTGGTGTTCCTGCTGTCGGCGCGCGCGTCCTACCTGAACGGCGCGGAGATCCCCGTCGACGGCGGCCACACCTCGCACGGAGGCGCCAAGGCGATATCCGACGCCCTGGCCCGCGCGGCGAAGGCCGCGGGGTAACGCGGCCGCAGATGACGGCGGAGTGACGCCCGGCACCGGCTTGCGCAGGTGCCGCGTGTCTCCGAACCGGCCACAGCCCGCCACGCCGCGGACCGGCCGGAGCCGGAAAATTGGTCCCTAGTGCCGGGGACCGCGGGGCTGGCCGCGACGGGCCTGCGGAATCGGCGGGCAGGGCGCGGACTCGACGATCATGTTGCGGACCGTGCCGAGCCCCTCGACCTCCAGGGTGACCACGTCGCCGGGCACGAGCGGCGGCGGCACCCGCCGCCCCCTGCGCCGCGAACTCAAGCGCCGCCGCGGCCCATGCCACGTGCGGTCCCGCTGATCAGCGCGACCTTCCCGTCAGGCTTGCCCATCGGCTGTAACCCTTTCCTGGCGCGCTGCCCTGGGCAGATCACACCGGTGCGACCGTTCCCGAGCGACGTTAACAACGCGCGCCAGCGCTGGAGAAATCACCAAGCCGTATGGCAGCTATGCGCAAATGGCGGCTTCCGATGCTGGTCGCGGTCAACTCCGTGGTCGGCAACACCGGCGACAGCGGCTATGGCACCTACGTCATCGGCAACGCCACCGAGTACCTGCTCGGCACCCAGTTCAACGTGGGCACCTACGCCACCATCTTCACCGGCGGCACCGCCACCTACGCACCGCAGCCACCCTGGCCGGCGACTTCTACAACGGCTACCGCGGCGGCCCGGCCACCGGCGGCGGCGGCCCGGGCCCGGCGCCGGCCAGCGGCCTGAACCTGGTGGTGAACCTGTCGGCCTCCAGTGTCACCGGCACCCTCACGGCGGCGCTTTCGACGCACTTCGTGGCCACGATCGACTCCGACAACTGGTACGACCTCGGCAAGGTCAGCAACGCCCCGCAGGCGGCCGTCAACAACGGCGTCATCGTCTCGCTTGCCAGCCACAGCAAGTGGAACGTGACCGGCACGTCCTACCTGACCGAGCTGTCGCTCGACGCCACCTCAGCGGTGACCGGGCAGCACGGCAAGAAGGTCACCATGACGGTCGACGGCACCCCGACCGCCATCAACCCCGGCGCCAGCTACACCGGCGCCATCGTCGTCACCGCGACCTGAGTAACCGTTGCCTGCTCAGGCGGAGCACGCACCCGTTCGGGATGATCCTTAAGACTTTCCTCCCGAACGGGTGCGGGTGGCTCTCCCCCGCACAACCCCGCGCTGGCGGCTGGTCAGCCGCGACGCGTGCCAGGATTCTTCGGGTAATCCAGCACCGGCTTCCCGGCCGCCCTGGCCTCCGGAATCTCCGCCGCCTGGCCGGCATCCGGCGCTGTGCCGCCTCCCGGCCGGGCGGTGACCGGCGCCGTGTCGTCGCCGGTCAGCTCGGAGAGGGCCGGCGCGCGCTCGGCGAGCAGCCGCAACCCGATGCACGCCGGGCAGACGGCCTCCGTCCAGGTTGCCCGCCGTCGCCGCTTGGCGAGCCAGAACGCCGCCATCGCGACGGCCAGGGCGGCGATGGCCGCGAGCGCCGGGCCCTTGGCCTGGTCGAAGGCGCGGACCGCGAGGGGACCGAGCAGCAGGCCCAGGACCAGGTGCAGCTGGAGGAACACGCTGCTGCCGAGGATGAGCGCGGGCAGCGCACGGCGTCCGCGCACTCCGGAGACGCCCGCGGCGATCACGGTAAGCGTCCGCAGTCCCGGGGTGGCGCGCCCCACCGCGAGCCCGATCCTGCCGCGCCTTTCCGCGAAAGCGGCCGCGCGGCCGACGCGCGCATTGGTCAGGCCGACGCGCGGCCCGTACCTGTCAATGAGCCGGTGGGCCGGTCCACGGCAGGCCGCGAACAGCGCCGCCGTCCCGGCGACCGCGATGATCTCGAACGCCGCCACCGCCAGCCACAGCGGGAACTGGCCCGCGCCGACCCGCTCCCCCACCGTGAACATGACCAGGTCGGCGGGGAGCGGAACCGGGATGCCCGCCTCCATCGGCAGCAGCAGGATCACGGCCGCGAACCCGCTCACGCCCGCTGCGGCGCTCTTCATGGCGCGGGCGCCGGGACCTCGCGCTCGACGAGGCGGGCGAGGCCGGCGATGCCCTCGGCGGACTGGTTTTCCATGGCCGCGTGGATCACCGGCCCGAGTTCGGGGAAGTCGAGGTCGCGCTGGAGGCGGGTGCCGCCGAACCCGGCGCTGGTGAGCTCGTAGCCGATGCGCAGGTGGCCGAACGACAGGTCGGCCTCCAGGGCCATGCCGTGCGGCGGGTTGTGCTCGGTGACCGTCCAGATGCCGGTCCCCTCGATGCCCGCGATCGTGACGTGCTCGGTGATCTTGTCACCAAGCTGGGCCGAATGGTCGATGTCGCCCTCGACGCCCCGGGTGGCCGGATGCCATTCCGGCCAGAACCGGGCCGTGCTGACCACGGCGAATACGTCCTGGATCGGACGGTCGACGACGAAATGATGACTGACACGTGGCATGCCTGGTTCCCCTCCCTTGAGTCGCGCCGCTGGGGGCGGGGCTCTCAAGGACAATGCGTCGCCGCGACCGCCGGCGGATCACCGTGACGGAGGGCGCACTCAGAATTCACCGCGAAACGCCTGTTTCTTGTTCAGTTCTGTCCCTAAGATCCCGCTAGTGGATCAGCGCCACAAGGGGCCAGCCGGGCCGGGCGCCGTCAGGAAAGAGTCCCCCTGTGAAGTCGCAGTTCCGCGGCCGTGGCCGCCTGCTTACCCTGGTCACAGCCGTCGTGGCCGCGGTGACCACGGTTCTGTCGTTGTCGCTGACCGCCGGGCCGGCGACCGCATCCGCGGGACCTGGCAACAGCGGGTGGCAGGCGGTTAGCCTGCCCGGCCCTGTGGTGCCGGGTGTGCCTTCGCTTGCCTCCTGCACATCGGGAACCTCGTTCTGCCTGACTGTTAGCCAGCTGAATAACCTCGGGTACACCGTCAGCGTGACGGCGGACGCCGGGGCAAGCTGGCAGCACTACGCCACCTTGTCGGCCGCGATGTCGTATCCCAATGCGGCGTCCTGCCCGACGACGACCGTCTGCTGGCTGGCCGGGTACTCCCCTGCCCCCGCGTACGGCCCTGGCGTTGCCGAGACGACAGACGGCGGCAAGACCTGGACCGACATGACGCCGGCGAATCTGCCCTTTTCGTGGCAGCTAACGTCCATCGACTGCGTTTCCGCCACCACGTGCTGGATCGCGGGCGACGACTCTCCCGGCGTGGCTCCGGGCTTCACGCCGGTCCTCGGCGAGACGACGGACGGGGGCGCGAACTGGACCTGGTTCACGAACCTGCCGGCGATCACGCAGTACGACCCGCAAGGGACCTATGCGCTCGACGCCATCGCCTGCACGTCAGCCCTCGACTGCGTCGCGGGCGGCGGCCTGGATGTAGGCGACGGGCTCGCGCAAGTCATCTTCACCACCGATGGCGGCGAGACATGGTCGCGGTCGACTGACCCGACGCTGACCGGCCTGCAGGAGATATTCGGGCTGTCCTGCGTGAACGGCTCGGGTGGACTGCCGACGTGCTACGCCGCCGCCGCTGCGACCTCGGCGGCCGGACCTGTCGTGATCAGCTCGACCGACGGCGGGGCGACGTGGAGCGGCATGGAGACCTACGACAACACCGGCTGGATGTACTCGATCGCCTGCCCGGATGCGGCGCACTGCCGGGCGACGGGCGCGGGGACCACTGTCGGGCTTGTCGGCACAGCCGACGGTGGCAACTCCTGGACAGTCGCCACCTCGGACACGTCCAACGAGGAGGGCAGCGTCGCCTGCGCCTCGGTCAGCTTCTGCGTGACGACCACCGACAACGCGCTCTGGGAGACAACAACCGGTGGCGGCGGTTCCGGCGCGTCGAAGGCGGCCGCCGGAACGCGGCTGTCGGGCGTCGCGGCAGCCGTCAAGCTGGCCGCGAGGTGGCTGCCTGAGGTCAGCGGACCGACCGTGGCCGCCCTGGCCGGCCGGACCGCGACCGTAACCGGCCAGTACCGGGCCCTCCACACGGGCACCGCCCGGGTGACGTTCACCCTGCCCACGGGAACGGTGAAGACCGGGTCAGCCTCGATCGGGCTCAACGGGTACTACACGGTCACCGTCGCCGGCACCCCCAAGGGCGTGACCAAGGTGCAGGTATCCATCGCCGGGAAGGTCTACCAGACCGTCGTTGTGCACGGCTACCCGGCTCCCGCCCCGGCCGTGACGTCCATGTCAGTGCACGCCGGGCCGGCCGGCGGCGGGACGGCCGTCACAATCAAGGGCACCAACTTCCGTCACGTCTCTGGCGTGTACTTCGGCTCCGCCCTGGTCAGGACCGTCGCGGTCAGTTCGCCGACCGAGCTGACCGTCAAGGCGCCGGCCGGGAAGCAGGCGAGCTACCTGACGGTAGTGACCAGAGACGGCGGCCCGAGCCCGCTCACCGGGCGGTCAGTGTTCAACTTCCTGGCCAAGCCCGCGCTTGGGAAACTTTCGCCCGCGTCAGGTCCGGCCGGCGGCGGGACCACGGTCACCATCACCGGGTCCGGGTTCGCCTTCGTCAAGAAGGTGTACTTCGGCACCAAGCTCGCCGCTCACTTCAAGGTCGTCTCTTCACGCGAGATGAAGGTCAGCGCGCCCCCGGGCACCGGCACGGTGCAGGTCAGGGTCGTCACCGCTGGCGGCACCACTCCCGTGACGGCAGGCGGCTCCTTCAGCTACTGATCGTCGGAGGCGGACGCGGCAGCGTTGAGGCGGATGCGGCAGCGCTCGATTAGCCGCGGGAAGATCTCCGGGTCATCCAGGGCGCGCGACAGCACGATCGCGCCCTGGATGGCGGCGACCGTCTCGATCGCGGTCACGCGGGCTGCTTCCGCACTGCCACCCGCGGTACTGGCGCCCACGGCGCTGAGGGCCGCGGCGAGTGCGGCGATCCAGCGCTCGAAGTAGTCGGCGATCGTCGCCGCGAACAGGTCGCGCTCCCCGCCGAGCGCGAAGGCGCCCTGTAGGCAGACGCGCCTGCCGGACTCGAAGTAGCCGGTGACGGCGTCGAACATGGCGCCGATCGCGCCGGCATCACCCGCCTCCGCGTTACCCAGCGGCTCGAAGACGCTGCCGGTGAACCAGGCGTCGACATCGGCGAGCACGGCGGCGGCCATCTCTTCCTTGCCGCCGGGGAAGAAGTTATACAGGCTCCCCTTGCCAAGGCCGGTGGCCGCGCAGAGCACGGCGAGGCTCGCACCCTCGTATCCATGCTCGCGGAAGGCCTCCGCGAGCGCCGGGATCGCCGCGGCCCGTTCGGTCATGAGCCGCGGCACGGTCACAAGCCCAGGTCGCTGAGGCCCGGATGATCGGCCGGGCGCGGGCCGCCGCGGTCCCAGTGGAACTTGCGGTCGGCGTCGGCGATCGGGACGTCGTTGATGCTCGCGTGGCGCTCTGCCATGAGGCCGTCGGCGTCGAACTTCCAGTTCTCGTTGCCGCAGGCGCGGTACCAGTGGCCCGCGTCGTCGTGCCACTCGTAGCAGAACCGCACCGCGATGCGGTCCCCGTCGCAGGCCCACAGCTCCTTGATCAGCCGGTACTCGTGCTCGCGCGCCCACTTGCCGGTGAGGAACTCGACGATCTCCTCCCGCCCGTTGATGAACTGCGCACGGTTGCGCCACCTGCTGTCTGGCGTGTAGGCGAGGGAGACCCGGTGCGGATCGCGCGAGTTCCACGCGTCCTCGGCGGCCCGGATCTTCTGCGCGGCGGTCTCCGGCGTAAACGGCGGGACCGGGGATCGCTGTGCCATCGCGTCCATCCCCTCAGTTGTACCGAACGGTAAAACCGTACCACGGGGGCGCCGGAGGGTCAGTCAGGGAGCTGGCCGGCGGGTGCGGCGAGTTTGAAGGACGAGCCGCTGCTGCCCGCGACCCAGGCATCGGGCATGGCGGCCGCCAGCGCGTGCTGCGCGCGCCAGCCGGTGCAGTGCCCGGGCACGACGAGTCCGGGAGCAAGGCCGGTGAGCGCGTCCACGGTGCGGCCGATGATCGGCTCGAACGCCGTGCCGCTGAGATGGAACCCGCCGATGAGGGCATGCAGCTCGGGCACCCCGGTGAGGCGCTGGGCATGCCGCACGATGTTCACCACTCCGCTGTGCCCGCAGCCGGTCAGCACCACGAGCCCGCGGTCGCGCACGTTCACCACGAGCGCCTGGTCGTCAATGACGAGCGGGTCGTGTTCCCACGCATCCCCGGTCCACCGCTGATGCGCGGGCGGCATGCCGCGCTCGTATTCCGTGGTCCTGTCGACCTCCCCGGTGATCAGCACGCAGCCGTCCACGAGCAGCGAGGGCTCGCGGCGCTCGAGCACCGCGAAGCCCTCGCCCTCGAGCGCCCGCCTGCTCAGGGTCGGCAGTTCCATGGGCTCACGGCCCGGCACCGACAGCCGCCGCCGGGTCCAGATCATCGGGTGCACCACCATCGGCAGCGACCGGACTCCCCGCCGGCCGGCCAGTCCCGCCAGGCCGCCGGCGTGATCCCAGTGACCATGGCTCAGGATGACCGCCTGGATGTCGGATGGGTCAATGCCGAGCCTGCCGGCATTGGTCACCATCGCGTCAGGCGACAAGCCGGTGTCGAAAAGCAGCCGGGTGGTGACCGCACCGCGCCGCACGCTGACCAGTGCGGAAAATCCGTGCTCCGCCATGAGCCCGACGGTGGTGGTCCCCGTCTCGAACTGCGGCGCCTGCACCGGGCCGACGCCGAGCGGGGTCCGGGTGGTGCGCTCGTCGCCGGCTAGCAGGGCGTCGAAGACGTTGTCGACGAGCGTGGTGACCACGATCTCGTCGACCGGCTCAAGACCCACCGGGTCGACCGCCGTCCCCGCGGCGGGACGCGGAACGGCCATGGCGACCTCACGCGGATCGGTCGGTGCTTCGCACATCGGTCGTGGTCCTCCCTGGGCTGTCGGGGCTGGTTACCAGTATCCGACCCGGGTCTTGTCCTGGTACGCCGGTACTCTCGGGCTGGTGATGATGTTCCGGGACGCGCGGCGCGAGGATGTGCCGGCCATCGTGGCACTGCTTGCGGATGACGTGCTCGGCGCGGAACGCGAGGGCGACGCGGATGACGCCTACCTGGTCGCGTTCGAGCAGGTACAGGCGGACCCAGGCAGCCGGCTCATCGTGGCCGAGGCGGACGGACAGCTCGCCGGGACGCTGCAGCTGAATTACCTGCCAGGGCTGAGCCGGCACGGCATGCTGCGGGCGCAGATCGAGGGAGTCCGGGTCGCGGCCGCACACCGTGGCCAGGGGCTGGGCCGGGCGATGATCGAATGGGCGATCGGGCAGGCACGCGAGCGCGGCTGCGGGCTGGTGCAGCTCACCTCCGACAAGCGACGCCCGGACGCGCTCCGGTTCTACGAGTCACTCGGCTTCACCGCCTCCCACGAGGGATTCAAGCTCTCCCTGTAGAAAGAGTCGAGGTTCCCGCGCCGCCGGGCCGCGGGGCTGACGCCCGGGCGTATGGTTGCGGCACCCATACGCCTATAGGCGGCTGGTTGCCACAACCATCGCCCGACGTCCGCGCTCCGCCGGGCAAGGAAGACCGGATCGGGTGGTTTCGGCGGAGCGGGCGGCGGTGGATGATGAATTGTGCGCAGTGATGACAGCTCCCGCCGCCGGGCGCTGGACGAGGGCGATCAGGTCAGCTTTGGACCGCGGCGCCCGGTTGGCCGCTGGCGGCCGGGCCGGCTGCTGATTGCCTGCGGGGCCGTGCTGGCCGCGGTGGCCGCGGCGGCCGTGACGCTGATCATCGGGCACGGGAACAACCCGCCGCGGGCTCGGCCGGCGAGCACGGGCGCGGTGAGCACGGGCGAGGCAGGCCCCCGTCTGCTTGGCGTGCGGGCCAGCTGGGAGCTGTTCGGCTATGGCGATGGCCGGGTGGTGCGGATTCAGTTCGCCTCGGGCCGGATCACGCAGACGGCCGTCCCGGTGCAGAGCGGTGGACCGGTCTCGCTTGTCGTTGGCCCGCACGAGGCCATCATCAGCCGGCTGGATTACCTGCCCGGTTACCTGGTGCCCGATGGCCGGCCCGCCCGCCCCCTTTCTGGTGTGCTTGGCACTGGCGGAATTGTGATCCCGGGACCGCAGCCAGGGACAGCATGGGTGCAAGCCGGACCCTCGGCCACGTCGATGCCACTGGTCCGGATGGACGGCACCGAGACCGGGGTGTCCGCGCGCCTGCCGCCGTTCGGCACCACTTCGCAGGCGTGGCCGGGCGGCTATTCGCAGGCGACCTCGGACGGCCGGGGCGGTGTGCTGGTCAGCGTTTACTCCGAAACGGGTGTCACGTACGACGACGTACGGCTCGGCGGCTTCCAGCGGATCGCCGGACCGCTGGCCGCGGTCGGCCCGACCCGGTGGCTGGCCGTTGACTGCCCCGCTGGCCGTCGCTGCTCGAACGTCGTCGTGGACCCGGCCACCGGGGCACGGCGCGCGCTGCCCGGTCCCTCGGCCGAGTTCCTGACCGCGGCGGGGCCTGGCGTCATCGCCCCCGACGGCTCGGCCGCGGCGATCGCGGCGGCCAGCGGCGACCGGGTAACCCTTCACCTGCTCAACCTGGTGTCCGGATCCGATCAGCAAATCCCGGTTTCCCTTGATGCGGAATCGGCGGCCGACCAGACGCTTGCCTGGTCACCCGATAGCCGGTGGCTGTTCGTCGTGACCGCGCAGGGCAAGCTGGCCGCGGTCGATGCCCGCACCGGGCACGTCGAGGGCCTCGGGGTCTCGCTCCCCCGCCTCAGCCTGATCGCCGTCCGGAGCTAGCCATCCCGTTGGGCATGCTGGCACCCTGGCTCGGTAAGGGTGCCCCCCTTGCCGGGGACGGCCAGGCGGTTCACACTTCAGCTGACATGCGGGTGCCGCCGGCCAGCCTGCGGGCAGGCCGGCGGCGCGATCGCGCTGGAGGCGCGGATGACACCCCGGACTCTTCGCTGGGTGACCGGCGGCGTGGCGGCGCTGTCGACCGCGTTTCTGCTGAGCGCACTGCCGCTGTCGTACCTCAGCCGGCACACGGTGCCGGGCGGCTGGAACGTTCCCGACGCGGGGGCTTCGTGTTCGTGCTGCTCGGGTTCCCCGACGGGCGGCTGCCGTCGCGCCGCTGGCGCCCGGCCGCCTGGTTCGTGGCCGCCGTGTACGTGCTGGAAGCCCTGGGCTTTGTGATGCGAGCCGACCGGGTGTGGGGGGACCCGTTCGTGTCGCAGAGCCAGGACTGGGACTCGGGCCTGTGCCTTGCAGCCCTAGTCTCGCGCCCGCCGCTAGCGCCGCGGCAATAATCCCGCCTGGTTCCATCTCCCCGCGCCCTAATGCTGCCGTCCCGGACACGGCATGTCTGGTTTCAGAGGGCGTAGCTTGCCTCGATCGTGAGGCGGCGGGTTGGGTATTGGCGTGTCCCCCTATAACCGTATGGTTGCCACAACCATCGGGGCTGCCTGCCAGCGGGGGGCAATCTAGGAGGCGGGGCGCTGGTCTGGGTCCTGGACGACGGTGCCGGGCGCGTACGCGGGCTCGGCGTCGGCACGGGCGCCAGGGGTGTAGCGGGCGACGAGTTCCTGGCGGATGGCCTCCAGGTGGGAGACCTGGCCAGCGGACGGGCCCGCGCTGCCGGAAACGGGGACGGTGACGCCGGCCAGCACGTCGTCGGCGCGCGGGGTGGCCAGCGTGATGACGTTGCCGAAGCCAGGTGCGGCCGCGTCGCGGGCGGTCAGCGGCTGCAGGTTCCAGCGCTGCTCGACGGTCTTGAGCACGGACGTGTGGTCAAGCGGCGTGGTGCCGTCGGGCACCCGGTAGACGGTGCCTGGAGCGATCAGCGGCGAGATGAGCAGCGTCGGGACGCGGACGCCGAACCGGTCGAAGCCGAAGCTCAACTCGCCCGCGCTGTTGTCCGGCACGGTCGCGCCCCACGGCGGCGGCACGTGGTCGTAGCAGCCGCCGTGCTCGTCATAGGTGAGGACGAACAGGGTCTGGTTCCAGCCGGGACCTGAGCGCAGCGCCTCGTAGGTGTCGTGGATGAGCTGCTCGCCGAGCGCCACATCGTAGTTCGGGTGCTGGCTGTTGCCCGTGGAAGACCAACTCGGCTCGAGGAAGGTGAACGCGGGCAGCGTGCCGGCCGCGGCGGCGGCCTTGAAGTCGGTGAACAGGCCGAAGTGCGACGCGTCCGCGCTTGTGATGTCGGGGAAATCGGCCTTGGTCAGCGGCTGGGCGTTGTAACCGAAGACTCGCCAGCTCACGCCCGCCTTGGTCAGCGTGCCGAAGATGGACGGGCAGGTGTAGGTCTTGGTGTGGTCGTCTATGTGCCCCTGGCTGGTGGCGGCCAGGGCGAGGGCGCGGTTCGGCAGCGTCTCGGTCGGCGCGGAGGAATACCAGTGGTCGCAGACGGCATAGCCCTTGGCGAGCGCGGACATGACGGGAAGCGCCTGCGGGGTGAAGCAGCCCATGATCCAGCTGGCCGTCGTGCCTGGGACGATCGTCCACTTGTTGTTGGTTTCCCAGTTGATCGTGTAGGCGAAGTCCTTCACGAACCCCTGCATCGTGGCCGGCGTGCCGCTTGCCGGGGCGGTGGCCGAGCCCCAGAGCTGGTTGTTCGTCGCCGTGTAGCCCTCGCCGGGATCGGCGCCAGGCATGAAGTAGGCGTGCGGCGTCGCCGGCGTGATCTGATAGACGGCGACCGGATTCCCATTGCTGTCCGGGCAGGACTCGTTCCCTGACAGACCCTCAAACGGCTGGCCGGATGGCGAGACGTTGCCGCTGTCGGCGTACAGGTAGCCGAGCATGTGATCGAACGAGCGGTTCTCCAGCATCAAGACCACGATGTGCTCGATCGCGGCCAGGCCGCTCCCGTTTCCCGCGGACGTCGTCATCGGCGCCTTCTCCCTGTAGCTGCCATCGGGCCGGCGCTCTCCCGGCCCGATGACAACGTTAGCGGGAACTAACCGCGACGCGAGGCGGCTTTGTGGGCGGCGCCGCGCGCCGCCTTCGCGACCTGCTTGTCCGGGTGGTACTCACCCAGGTGGGTGAGCACGTCCACCGCGTCCGGGTGATCGCTGCGGGCCATGCCCTCGAAGAGCATGCCCTCACGGCCCGCGGGCACCGCCTCGCGGAAGCTGACCGCGAGGTAGTCAGGGTCGGGGAACTCCTCGTCGATGGCGAGCGAGAGCAGGTCGGTAGCGACCCAGGCGAGGTCCTCCGGCTCCATCTCGAGCTCGGCGGGCAGGTCGGCGGGGCCGGTTCCCTCGGCGTCAACGCCGGACAGCTGGGCGAGCGCGACCTTTGCGTAGGCGCGGACCTGCGGCACCGCGAGGCTCGCCCGCCAGGCGGGCTCGGCTGGCGGGCCGATCCTGGTGACGGCGGCGACCGCGAGCATCCGCTCGCCGGGCTCCGCCGTGGCCGCGAGCTCGAGCAGTTCCGTGGCCGCCGCGTCGTTGCCGCGGGCGGCGGTCCACCCGTCCACCTCGGCCTCGAACTCGGCGTCGGTGACGCCGCCGGCCATGGCAAGCAGCTCGGCGCCGGACAGTTCCGCCGCGGTCTGCGGCAGCAGCGGGATCTCCACCCCGGCCTCGACGAGCTGCTCGTGCAGCGCCGCCAGGGCGAGCGGGGTGAGCCGGATCAGCTCGTCGGTCTCGGTGATCGCAAGGGTGTCCGCGAGCTTGTCGAGCAGCAGCCGGGCAGCGTCGCCGTACTCGGACTCCCACTCGGCACGGGCCTCGGCTATCTCGCCGTGCGCCTCTTCGTCGTCCTCGTCGTGCCCGCCTGCCGCGTTCTCCCACAGCACCTCGGCGAACTCCTCGAGGGTGAGACCTTCCCTGCGGGCGAGGAAAAGCAGGACCGCGATCGCCATGCCCTGCCCGGCGAAGTCGAACTCGAGCTCGTCGGGATCCTCGTCGGCCTCGAGATCCGGCCCGTAGAGGTCGAGCGTCTCAGACAGCACGGCGGCCATGGTCCCCGACCACGCGGCGAACACCCGGTCGTCGTCACCCGACGTCCAGTCTTCGGCGGTCTCACCGGGCACCACCCGGTCGTCGTCCTCCGGGTCGAAGACGAGCCACTCCACGCCGAGCGCGTATTCCCACAGGAAGGCGAAGTCCGTCGGCTCCACGCCGAGGGTGGCGATGGCTTCGGTGAGGCCATCGGGGGTCAGGTCGCCGGCTTCGTCGATCTCCCTGCCGTCCTTGCCGACCCATTCGGCGAGCGCCGCGAGCTGGCCGGCGATCGGCGCCGTCCGGGCGCGGGCGGCCAGTTCATGCAGTGGTTGCAGGCGGATCGGCGGCAGGGCGTCGGGCAGACCGAGCGCCTCCTTGATGTCGATGTCCTCGAAGTCGAAGTCATCGTCGGCGACGTCATGGTCGTGGTCGTGGGCCATGCCATGAGCCTATCGGCAGGCGGCGCGGGTTTTCGCCGCCTGCGCCAGCCAGGGCGTCCGGGTTCTGGACGCCCTGGCTACCGCAACCACAAGGCCTTAACCCAAGCCACAGCGCGGGGGGCGCCGCGCTGGGCGTTGCGGGTTATGCAACGCCTGCCCACAGCAACCACAAGGCCTTAACCGCCCCCACCGCGGGGGCTATGGGGGGCCGCGCAGGCCCCCCATGACCGGGGGGTGCAGGGGGGTCGTCCCCCCGCGGGCAAATCAGCGCAGTGACCGCAATACATACTGCATGATTCCGCCGTGACGGTAGTAGTCCGCTTCGCCGGGGGTGTCGATCCGGACCGTGGCGGTGAACTGCTTGCCGTCCGCGGTCACCACGACCTCGTTCGGTATTCTCCCGTTGTTGATTTCGGAGATTCCCTCGATCGAGAAGGTCTCCTGGCCGGTGAGGCCGAGGGACTCGGCGCTCTCGCCCGGCTTGAACTGGAGCGGTAGCACGCCCATGCCGATGAGGTTGGAGCGGTGGATGCGCTCGAACGACTCGACGAGCACGGCGCGGACCCCGAGTAGCATGGTGCCCTTCGCGGCCCAGTCGCGCGACGAGCCGGAGCCGTACTCCTTACCGCCGAGGATGATGAGCGGCGTGCCCTCGGCGATGTACTCACGGGAGGCGTCGTAGATCGACATCTCCTTGCCGTCCTTGACGGTGACCCCGCCCTCGGTGCCGGGCGCGAGCTGGTTGCGCAGCCGGATGTTGGCGAACGTGCCGCGGATCATCACCTCGTGGTTGCCGCGGCGGCTGCCGTAGGAGTTGAAGTCGGCGCGCTCGATGCCGTGCTCGGTCAGGTACAGGCCCGCCGGGGCGGTGGCCTTGATCGCGCCGGCCGGGGAGATGTGGTCGGTGGTGACCGAGTCGCCGAGCTTGGCGAGAACCTTGGCGCCGCTGATGTCCTGGACCGGCTCAGGCTCGGCGGGCATGCCGTCGAAGTACGGCGGGCGGCGGACGTAGGTGGAGTCACCTGCCCACTCGAACGTGTCGCCGGTGGGGACCTGCAGGCCGCGCCAGTTGTCGTCGCCGTTGAACACGTCGGCGTAGTCGGCGGTGAACATCTCGGCGCGGACGGCGCTCGCCACGACGCTGGTGACCTCGTCCGGCGACGGCCAGATGTCGGCGAGGTAGACCGGCTTGCCCTCGCTGTCGGTGCCGAGCGGCTCGTGGTCCAGGTCGATGTCCATCGTGCCCGCGAGCGCGTAGGCGACGACGAGCGGCGGTGAGGCCAGGTAGTTCATCTTGACGTCGGGGTTGATCCGGCCCTCGAAGTTCCTGTTGCCCGACAGCACGCTCACCACCGTGAGGTCGTTGTCGTTGACCGCCTGGCTGATCGCCGGTGGGAGCGGGCCCGAGTTGCCGATGCAGGTGGTGCAGCCGTAGCCGACCAGGTTGAAGCCGAGCTTGTCCAGGTACGGGATCAGGCCGGCCCGCTCGTAGTAGTCCATGACGACCTTCGAGCCCGGCGCCAGCGTGGTCTTCACCCAGGGCTTGCGGTTCAGGCCCTTCTCCACGGCCTTCTTCGCCAGCAGCGCGGCGCCGATCATCACGTACGGGTTGGAGGTGTTGGTGCAGGAGGTGATCGCCGCGATGACCACGTGGCCGTGGTCGAGTACGGTCTCCGCGCCGTCCTCCAGGGTGATCTTGACCTGGTGGGTCGGGCGGGTGTCGCTGTTGTCGATGGCGTCGGACGCGGGGAACGTGCCGTTGAGGCCGTTGCCGCCGGTGTAGGTCGGCAGCGCGTCGCGGAACGCGGGCTTGGCGTTCGCCAGCTCGATCCGGTCCTGCGGGCGCTTCGGGCCGGCGATGGACGGCACGACGGTGGACAGGTCGAGGGTGAGCTCCTCGGAGAAGCGCAGCTCGCGGTCCGGGTCGTGCCACAGGCCCTGCGCCTTGGCGTACTGCTCCACCAGGTCGAGCTGGTCGTCCGGGCGGCCGGTGAGCCGCAGGTAGTCGATCGTCGCCGCGTCGATCGGGAAGATCGCGCAGGTCGAGCCGAACTCCGGCGACATGTTGCCGATCGTCGCCCGGTTGGCGACGGGGACCTGGCCCACGCCGTCGCCGTGGAATTCGACGAACTTGCCGACCACGCCGTGCTTGCGCAGTATCTCGGTGATGGTGAGCACCAGGTCGGTCGCGGTGGTCGCCTGCGGGAGCGCTCCGGTGAGGCGGAAGCCGACGACCTTCGGGATCAGCATGGAGATGGGCTGGCCGAGCATGGCCGCCTCCGCCTCGATGCCGCCGACGCCCCAGCCGAGGATGCCGAGGCCGTTCTCCATCGTGGTGTGGCTGTCGGTGCCGACGCAGGTGTCTGGGTAGGCCTGGCCGTTATGCGTCATGACGACGCGCGCCAAGTGCTCGATGTTGACCTGGTGCACGATGCCGGTGCCCGGCGGGACGACGCGGAAGCCGGTGAAGGCGTCCTGGCCCCAGCGCAGGAACTGGAAGCGCTCCCTGTTGCGCTGGAACTCCAGCTCAACGTTGCGGGTGAAGGCGTCCGGGGTGCCGAAGAGGTCGGCGACCACCGAGTGGTCGATGACCAGTTCGGCGGGGATGAGCGGGTTGATCTTCGTCGGGTCGCCGCCAAGCGCCCGCATCGCCTCGCGCATCGCGGCCAGGTCGACGACCGCGGGGACGCCGGTCAGGTCCTGCAGGATCACCCGGGCGGGGGTGAACTGGATCTCGGTGTCGGGCTCCTTGTGCGGGTCCCAGCTGGCGAGGGCGTTGATGTGCTCCTTGGTGATGTTGAGCCCGTCCTCGTTGCGGAGCAGGTTCTCGAGCAGCACCTTCAGGCTGTACGGGAGGTTCTCGCTGCCGGGGACCGCGTCCAGGCGGTAGATCTCGTGCTTGCCGCCGCCCGCCTCAAGCGTCGCGCGGCTGCCAAAGCTGTTCGCAGTCATCGTAGGTTGAGCCTCCTCGCCCAAAGTCATGCCTTGTTTGTCACCATTTACTGGCTTATGTCTTATCGCCCGGCGTGGGCTTGCGCCGTCCCGCGGTCCAGGCGGCTTCCGCTCCCTTGCGGAGCGTGCGAAGCGAGGGTTGCCCGGTTCGCCGGTATGTAACCTACAGTATCTCGATATCAAGGTACCTCTTCAGTATCTCGACATCAAGCTACCTCACCAGGGATCACCGCTTTATTCTGGGGCCCCCCACAGTCGCAAGGCCTGCAGGCGCGGCGTAACGTCGGTTTCGGCTGAGCGAGTCCGCCCGGGAAGCCCCGGGCCGTGCTCGCCTGCGAACCCCCCCGCGCCGACCTATCCGGGCGACCTTATCCGGACCGTCGGCCGATGACCGGCGAGCACTTCACTTCGTAACGGAAAGGTTCTTCCATGCGCTTCGCAGTCAAGACGCGACCCGAGCACCAGACCTGGGAAGAGCTGCGCGACATCTGGGTCGCGGCCGATGAGGTCCCGCTGTTCGAGTCGATATGGAACTGGGACCACTTCTACCCGCTCACCGGGGATCTGCACGGACCCAACTTCGAGGGCTGGACGATGCTGTCGGCCATGGCCGCGCTGACCTCGCGGATCAGGGTGGGCTGCCAGGTCACCGGCATGCCCTACCGGCACCCGGCGGTGCTGGCCAACATGGCCGCCACCGTGGACCACATCTCCGGCGGCCGGCTCATCCTCGGGATCGGCGCGGCGTGGAACGAGATGGAGTGCACCGCCTACGGCATACCCCTGCCCCCGCTGAAGGAGCGGTTCGACCGTTTCGACGAGGGCCTCGAGGTGATCACCCGGCTGCTGTCCTCGACGGTGTCGGACTTCTCCGGCCAGTACTTCACGCTGACCGACGCCTACTGCGAGCCCAAGCCGGTGCAGCGCCCCTACCCGCCGATCACGATCGGCGGCAACGGCCCCAAGCGGACGCTGCGGGCCGCGGCACGGTGGGCGACGGAGTGGAACGGGACGATCCAGGACCCGGCCAAGTTCGCCGAGCTCAAGGAGATCCTGCGCGGGCACTGCACGGACCTGGGCCGCGACTTCTCGGAGATCACCTGCTCGTGCCTGCTCCGCTGGGACGGCGGCGACACCGACGCGCTGCTCGCCACCGTCGCGCAGTGGCGGGACGCAGGGGCGGACCTCGCCGTCATCGGCCTGCCGACGCACGCCAAGCCCGAGGCGCTGTCGACCCTCGCCGAGGCACTCGGCACGTTCGCGTAGCCGGTGCGCTTGCTGGGTCGGCGCGCTTGTTGGGTCGCTGCGCCGTTGCGCTCCGCGCTTGTTGCTTGAAAACTTGTTGCTGTTATCCTCGGCAGTAGCGCGGCGCGGGATGGCGGAGATCGCTATTCGTGGGACGGGTCCGTGGCTAGGCGTTCGTGAAGGTGCTGGCTGGCGGTGGCCATGACGGGGGCGATGCCGAGGTCGGTCAGCATCTCGGCCGCGGCGGCCATCTCGTGGCCGCGGCGGACGGCGTGCTGACGGGTGCCGGTGACGATCCTGGCCAGGGTCGAGGCGTCCTGCCTGGCGAGGTCCTCCGCGATGTGACTGGTCAGCCAGCCTTCGAGCCCGGCGGCCCTGGCCGCCTCAAGCGCCTCGACGATGGACGCCGCCATGCCCTTGTAGAAGACGCTGCGCAGCAGCTTGCGAGTCGCCGCGAGGCCGGGTGGGCCGTCGAGCACCTCGATGTCCGCGCCGAAGCCGCGCAGGATCGCCGCGACGTCCTGCGCGGCGTCGCCGCTTGCGAGCATGGGGACCCGCAGGCCCTTGCCGGGGACCGGGGCCATCATGGCGATGTCGGTGACCCGGACGCCATGGGCGCGGCCGATCTCGGCGAGGCGCTGCTTGACGCTGGGCGCGGCGGTGTTGAGGTCGGCCCAGACCGCGCCGGGATCAAGCGCGCTCAGCGAGGCCTCCAGGGCGGCGACCGCGTCACTCGCGCTGTTGACGCTCAGCACCAGGCTTGCTCCGGCCACCGCTTCCGCGTCGCCGCCTGCACCGGTGACACCGGGCGGCGGGGACACCTTCGGGTCGAAGCCGCGCACCGCGGCCCCCGCCGCCACCAGGTCGCTGGCGAGCAGCGAACCCGCCTCGCCGAAGCCCAGAACAGCGATGACATCGCCCATGAGAACTTCCCTTTCGCCTAACCGCGCCGTTGCGGAGGGCGCTGACTTGGTGCGGCCGCGACCGGTAAGCGGGCTTAGCGGGAAGTCCGCAGTTCCCCGCGCAGGCCCGTCAGGCTCTCCGCGGAGTCGAAGCCGATGCTCACCGGTGGAGCATCCGGGTCAGCGGGGCCGAGGTCACCTGGCTTCGTGAAGTACTCGGTGATCAGCATCCGCTGCCTTTCGAGCAGCCGGTCGAGGTTCCTTTCCAGGCGGTCGGAGGCGATCGCTTCCGCCGTCTGATACAGGTTCCTCAGGCCGCCAAGCGCGCCGTCGACCGGATCGTCGGGCCCGAGGTCCAGAAGATCCGGCGTTTCGAAGCCTATCGGGTCGAATTCAGGCATTTCCGACAGGTCGACATCCGGCATAGCCGCGACGCCGTCGGCGTCCTCGGCTGGCTGGCCTGCGGGCGCCAGTTCGTCGTGGCGGGCCGGCTCGAACGGGCCGCGCCTCGCTGGCGACCCTTCCGCCTCCGCTTCTAGCTCCGGTGCGACCGACTCGACGGGCGCCTCTTCGGTCCTGCGGTACCAGTCGGGGCCGGGAGGGCCGTAGCCGGGGTCATCGGGGCCGTAGGCGAGATCCGGATCCACGGCGCTGCTCGCGACCTCCGCCGGCGCGGGACCGCCAAGCGGGATTGCCGCCGAGGCGCGTGCCTCATCCGCGGTCGCGCCCGTGCTGAGTGCGGATGGACCTGCGGCTGCTGGGGCGGTCTCCGCGCGTGAGTTTGCGACGTCCGGTGCGGCGGTCACGAAAGCGCCGGCGGCCGGAGTGCTGGTGGCGGAGTTATCGGAGGCTGGCTCAGGCGCGGCGCCGACGGTGATCGCGCGACCCCGGACGCTTGGCAAGCCCGCGGGTGCGCCAGACGATGGCGTCCCGCCGGGGACCTGGCCGTTGTCCTGGCCGGGTGCGGCGTTGCCGGGCGACCACTCGCCGAGGCGGCCCCACGCGGGACGCGACCGGGACGATGAAGCGGCGGGGTCGTCTTCGCGGATGACGTACGCGTAGTCGCCGCCGTTGACGAACTTGTCTTGTCCGCCAGGACCGAGGGGGCCGCCGGGGGCGCCGCCCGCCTGCCAGTCGGGGAACCCGGTGTAGGGGGCGGCGGGAGCGCCGTAGCCTGCCGCCATTGGGTACCCGGGGGGATCGGGGAAGCCCTGTTGTCCGGGGAAGCCGCCGGGCGGGAAGCCACCGGGGCCAGGGAACGGAGCGGGCTGCTGGAAGGAGCCATGGCCGGGGTACGTGCCGGGATCCTGCGGGCCACCGGGACCGCGCTGGCCGGGCGCGCCGGAATATCCCGGCCCCGGGTACCCGGCCGGGCCCGCGAGGCGCGGGTCGCCAGCGAGGCCCAGATTGCCCGCGAGGCGGGGGTCGCCCGGGTACGGCTGGCCGCCGCGGACCGGATAGGCCTCACCGGGCGGGAAGCCACCCGGGCCGCTCCATCCCGGAGAACCGTGCGCAGACGGGCCGGGTTCCTGGCCTGGAACGGGCGCCCAGGGTCCCGGTTCCTGGCCGGGATAGGGCTGGCCGGGATAGGGCTGGCCGGGATGGGGCTGGCCCGCGAACGACTGACCAGCAAATTGGTGACCGTGGGACGGCTGGCCCTGGTACGGCTGGCCGGCGAACTGCTGACCAGTGGGTTGCTGTCCGTGGAATGGCTGATCGGGGAGCTGTTGTCCCTGGAACGGTTGTCCCTGGTACGGCTGGCTCTGGAATGGCTGGCCCTGGTACGGCTGGCCCGCGAACTGCTGCTCGGTGAACGTGCCTGGAACCGGCCCGGCGAACCCTGAGCCCTGCGGACCGTGGCCGAAGCCAGGGACGGGACCTTGGTGGGCTGCGCCGAGGGAGCCGGGGAACGGGACTCCCCCGTTCGGCTGCTGGTGGTCGAATCCGGCCTGCCAGTATCCGGGGTGGGCAAGTTCCGGCGCGCCCGGGTAGGGAGCGCCGGGAGCACCGGCGAAACCCGGTTCCTGCGCACCTGGGAATCCGGACGCGGAAGCGCCCTGATAGCCGGGGCCGGCGAAGCCTGAGTGCGGTAGCCCCTGCGCTGGATAGCCGACCACTCCAGGGCCGGCGACGGGTGCTGGGCCCTGACCGGGAAGGCCGCCTGCGCCGTAGGGGGCGCCCGCGGGAAACGCGAACTGCTCCGCGTAGCCATGGGCGCCTGGGACCTGGCCGGAAGCACGGCCTATCACGGGGTAGGAACCGCCGGCGGGGTAGGCGGCTTGGTCCGGGTAGCCGACGGGACCGGGGACTGGGCCAGGGCCGGAGAACGGCGCGGCGCCTGGGAAGGGTGCGGCACCCTGGAATGGGGCCACCGGCTCCCGTGCCGGGTAGCCGCTAGGCGTGACGAAGCCACCAGCGGGCGTTCCGTGGACCGGAGCGCCGCCGGGGTAGCCGCCGGGGTGCTGAAGTCCGCCTGACGCAGTTCGCGGCTCGCCGGGATGCTGGACATAGCCGGGCTGCACGCCGAAGCCCGGCTGCGGCCCGTAGTCGGATTGCGCACCATAACCGGGCTGCACGCCGATGCCGGGCTGCGGCCCAAAGTCCGGTTGCACACCGTAGCCAGGCTGCATGCCGTAGCCGGGCTGCACACCGATGCCAGGTTGAGGCCCGTAGCCGGGCTGTGCCCCGTGGCCAGGCTGCACACCGCGGGGGCCCGCGTCGTCCGCGCCCGGTGGGGTGACCAGGCTTCCTGGTGCGTAGATGGTCGTCGGCGTCAGGATCCGGTCGGGATCATCGACGTTGACGGGCATGGACGGACCTGGCCCTGACCCGCTGGAACTGCCGTCGGGAGCGGGCCCGCGGCCGGTGAACTGGCCCTGGGTGAACTGGCCGGCCGGCGTCGGACCGGCGGAGAACTGCGACTGCGCGAAGTGGCCGGCATTCATTGGCCCAGCGGAGAACTGCGGCTGGGCATGGCCGTCCGTGGCGAACTGGCCGGGAACAGGGGCACTAGGCTGGGCCATGCCCGGCGCCAGGTAGGGCGGCGGTGAGCCGTGCTGCAGCTGGCCGTTCGGAGGGCCAGGCTGGTACGGCCCGCCGGGTACGTCCGTTCCTTGGCCCATCGGGCCGGGGTAGCCCGCCGTACCGGGGTACCGCTGCGGGTTTTCGCTTGGAAACCCACCGGCGCCGTAGGCGGCCGGGTTCTGGCTGGGAAATCCGGAGGCACCGTACGCGGGCGAATGGCCACCGGGAAATCCGGGAGCGCCGTACCCGGGTGGCTGATCTCCCGGAACCCACTGGCCAGCCGGTCCTGAGCCCTGCCCTCTCGGGTACTGCGCGAACGGCGCCGCCTGCGCCGGACCGCCAGGAAACGCACCCTGCGGCTGCTGCCCAGGACCGAGTGGTCCCGCGAAGTGCGGCGTTCCTTGCGGCGGACCGGCGGCAACGGATGAGCCGTCGGGGTGCACGCCCCCGGGAAACGCGCCGTGCGATGGCTGCCCGTGGTCGAAAGGCCAAGCGAAGTGCGGCGCGCCCTGCTGTGGGCCGCCGGAAAGATGTGTGCCATCGGGTCCGGGAAAACCGCCGGGGAAGGGCGCGGGCCCGCCGTATCCGCTACCGGGACCACCGGGCTCGGATCCGCCGAAGCCGGGGCCACCGAAACCGGGCCCGCCGGAGCCAGGCCCGCCAGAGCCAGGATCGAAACCGGGCCCGCCCCAACCTGAGCCGCCAGAACCGGGCCCACCGTAGCCGGGCATGCCGGAGCCGGGCCCGCCCATACCGGGGCCACCGTAAGAACTCACGTCGCCGTAAGGTCCTGGTCCGCCGTGCTGCCCAGGCGCACCGTACGGACCGGGGCCGTCATAGGGGCCGGGGCCACCGGGCGGCCCGGGCGCACCGTACGGGCCTGGGCCGTCGTAAGAACCGGGCGGGCCGCCAGGCCCGCCCGGAAAGGGTCCGCCGGGAAATCCACCGGGAAAAGGGTGGCCTCCTGGCGGGACAGGCGCTCCCGCGAAGCCTAGATCCCCCGCGAAGCCGGGCTCTGCCATGAATCCTGGTTGCCCCGGGTAAGGCCCTGCCCCCCAGCCGTGCCCTGGGCCCCCGCCCTGTGCCGCGCTTTCCGGTTCAGAACCGCCGCCCCAGCCGCGATGATCCCCCTGATGGCCACCGCCGTCCCCCTGGCCGGCGTCGCCGCCTGGCCAGTTCCCCGCCTGCGGCGCGGGTCGCCCGCGCCGCCCCCCTGAAGACTTTGCCACGACAACGATCGTAAGCAACCGCGCGACCGCAGGCATCCCGCTCCGCGCAATCGCGCTCAAGGCTTCGGGCCATCCGGACCGTGTCACGGAAGGCACGAGGTGGACCCGGCGACAACGATGGACCCGGTCGAGGCATACGGCGAGGCATACGGCGAAGCAACGAGGCGAGGAATCCGCGGCGGGATCAGACCTGGGGCAGCACCTGGGCGGCGAGGTCGGACAGGTGGTCGAGATCGGCCAGGTCGAGCACCTGGAGGTACATGGTCTGCGCGCCCGCCTCGGCGAAGGCGCCGATCTTGTCGACGATTTCGGCAGCCGAGCCGCCGAGCGCCCTGGCGCGCAGGTCCTCCACCGACTGGCCGATCGCGGCCGCGCGGCGGAAGAGGGTGGTCTCGTCCGCGCCGCAGCAGACCGTCTGCGCGGCGGAGTAGACGAGGGCGGACGGGTCGCGGCCCGCCGCGGCGCAGGCCTCCCGCACCCGGCCGAACTGCGCCGCGGCCTGCTCGACCGAGGAGAACGGGATGTTGAACTCGTCGGCGTACCTGGCGGCGAGCTCCGGGGTCCTGCGCGGCCCGTAGCCGCCGATGATCACCGGCGGGCGCGGGCGCTGCACTGGCTTGGGCAGCCCGGGCGAGTCGGTGACCTGGTAGTAGGCGCCCTCATAGCCGAACGTCTTGCCCGCCGTCGTCTCCCACAGGCCGGTGATGATCGCCAACTGCTCCTCGAGGCGGTCGAAGCGCTCCTTGGTGGGCGGGAACGGGATGCCGTACGCCTTGTGCTCGCCGTCGTACCAGCCGGCGCCGAGACCGAGCTCAACCCGCCCGCCGCTCATCTCGTCGATGCCGGCGACGGCGATCGCGAGCGGCCCTGGGTAGCGGAAGGTCGCCGAGGTGACAAGCGTGCCCAGCCTGATCCTGCTGGTCTCGACGGCGAGGCCGGCCAGGGTGGCCCAGGCGTCTGACGGTCCCGGCTCGCCAGAGCCGGGACCGAACCGCATGAAGTGATCGGAACGGAAGAACGCGTCGAACCCCAGGTCTTCCGTCGCCTTGGCGACGCGGCGGAGGGTGGCGTAGCTGGCGCCCTGCTGGGGTTCGGTGAAGATCCTGAGTCGCATGCGCCCTATCGTCTCGCACCTGGCTGCGTCTCGGGTTCCGCGCTCAGATCCTGGACCCCAGGCGCGGAGTAGGCGATGTCGGGGTCGACGGGGCTCAGGGCTTGCGCCCAGTGCACGCCGCCGCGGTTGTCGCGGCGGCCCGCCCACTCGCGCCCGGTAGGCACGTAGATCTCCTGCAGGCCGACGACCGACAGGCGGGGCACCACCTCGACGATGCGGCCGATGAAGGCGCGGTGACTGAGCAGCACCGGCTCGAGCGTGCGCATGATCTCCGGCAGGCTGCCGCCGATGCCCGCGCGCACCGTGCCCTCTGCCGTGTCATGACCGACCAGCGTCCACAGGTACATGGCCGCGAGCATACCGCGAATGGATCGCTCACGTCCACTGTCGACTACTGTCGAAGCGTTGCGATTGGCAACTTTGCCAATCGAGTACTGTACAAGGATGTCGATAGGTGACGAATCAGACCCAAGGGCGTACATGCAACTCGCCGCGGTCCTGCGCAAGGCGATCGCGGACGGCACGTACCCGCCGGGCACGGCGACGCCCTCGATCACCACGCTCACCCAGGAGTACGGTCACGCCAGGCAGACCTGCTCCAAGGCGCTCGGCCTGCTGGTCAAGGAGGGCCTGCTGACCCGCTACCCAGGTCTCGGCTACTACGTGACGGGCAAGGGCAGCGAGGGACGGCCGGCCAATCCAGCGAGCGCCGCGGGCCGGACAGACGAGCCGTAACCGGGCAGCGCGAAGACCAGAACCCCTACTACGGAACGGGTTCCGGCTTCCCCTGGCCGCGCACGCGGAACCGTCAGTGCCCGCGGGACAGCACCGCGACGCACTCGACGTGGTGCGTCATCGGGAAGGCGTCGAACGCGCGCAGCTCATCGAGCCGCCAGCCGCCTTCGAGCAGCAGGCCAAGGTCGCGGGCGAGGGTGGCTGGGTCGCAGGACACATAGGCGAAGCGCTCCGCCTGGCCCTCCCCCGTCAGGTAGCCGATCACCTCGCGGGCGAGACCGGCCCGCGGCGGGTCGGCGATGATCAGCCTGGCGTCCGGCAGGTCGCCGTCCTCCGCCGCCTTGGCGACGTCCGTCTTGCGGAACTGCGCCCACGGATAGTCGGCCAGGTTCTGCCTGGCGTTCCTGACCGCGGCCTGGTCGGACTCGATCCCCGTCACGGCGCCGCCCTCGCCGACGAACGGCGCGACCGCGCCTGCGAACAGTCCCGCGCCGCAGTACAGGTCCACGACCGAATCGCCTGCCTCCGGCCGCAACCCCGCCACGACAGCCGCGCAGAGCGTGTCCGCGGCGGCCGGATGGACCTGCCAGAAGCCGTCAGAACCGACCTGCCAGATGCGGCCCGCCGCGTGCTCGGCCAGGTACGGCCGGCCCTCCACCAGGGTGCGCTTGTGCCCGGGCAGCCGGCCGGCGCCGCGCTGATTGCGGTTGCCGTGCGTCTTGCCCTTGGACGGCGCGCCGCCGGAGATGACGGTGACCGCCACGTTGTCCGGCACGTCCGCGCTGCCCGCGGCCGCCTCCACGGTGGCCGCGCCGCTCCAGTCGTGGCCGGGTATATCCAGCTCGCGGATGGCGTCGTGGGCGATCAGGCAGTCGCCGATGTCGATGACCTCGTGCGAGCGGTGTGCGCGCAGGCCCGCGATGCCCTCCCTGCCCACCGCGAACTGCACCCGGGTACGCCAGCCAAGACCAGGCGTCCTGTCCCCCAGTGTGCCGTCGCCCGGCAGCGGCTCGACGGTCACCGCGCGGTCGATGCCGGCTAGCCGCTTGAGCTGCTGCGCGATCACCGAGGCCTTGAGCGCCCGCTGCGCGGGCAGCGACGCGTGCTGCCAGTCGCAGCCGCCGCAGCCGCCTGGGTGGGCGGCCGGGCACGGCGGCGTCACCCTGTCCGGTGACGCCTGCCTGATCTCCACCGCGTCGGCGCGGGCGAACTTCGCGGTGACTTCCGTCACCCGGGCGAGCACCCGCTCGCCGGGCAGCGCGTGCCGCACGAAGATGACGGGAAGCCCGTCAGGCCGCGCCACGCACCAGCCGCCCTGGGCGGCGTCGCCCACCGTGACCTCGATCTCCAGGCCGACGCGGTACGGCCCCTCGTCCCGCGGCGCGGTCGTCGCCGACCGCGGCACGGCGCCGCCGACGGCACCCGGGCGCCTCCGTTCTCCCTGGCGAGAACGCCCTTGTGCTGACGGCACGACACCCGGCATCAGAATCTCCTTCTCGGTGGAGTCGCATTCTCCCATGTGAGGGCATAACTTTGGCGGGGCGCGCGGTAAGACGCGCCTCCGCAGGGCGGTGACGGACCGTGAAAGGACGGGTTCGTGCATATCGTGATCATGGGCTGCGGGCGGGTCGGCTCGACGCTCGCCCACATCCTGGAAGATCGTGGCAACACTGTCGCGGTGATCGACCGGGATCCCGAGGCGTTCCGCAGGCTCCGCCCGTCCTTCAAGGGCGACCGGGTGACCGGCATCGGCTTCGACCGCGACGTGCTCGCCAGGGCGGGCATCGAGCGCGCCGACGGCTTCGCCGCCGTCAGCAGCGGTGACAACTCCAACATTATCGCGGCCCGGGTGGCGCGCGAGACCTTTGGCGTCAGCCAGGTCGCGGCACGCATCTACGACCCGCGGCGCGCCGAAGTCTACGAGCGGCTCGGCATCCCGACGGTGGCGACCGTGCGCTGGACAGCCGACCAGATGCTGCGCAAGCTGCTGCCGGAAAGCGCGGAGCCGCAGTGGCGCGACGCCACCGGCAAGATCATCCTCACCCAGGTGGCCGTGGCGCCGGCCTGGATCGGCGAGCCAGTCAAGCTGGTGGAGGCCTCGGTGGGCACCCGCATCGCCTACATCGACCGGCTGGGGGAGGCGATCGTGCCGCAGCCCGCCACCGTGCTGCAGCACGGCGACGTGGTGCACGTCATCGCCAGGGAGATCGACATGGAGCGGGTCGTCGCGTCGTTCGCCAAGCGGGATGGGAGTGGTCACTGATGCGGGTCGCCATCGCCGGAGCCGGCGCCGTCGGCAGGTCGATCGCGCGGGAACTGCTCGAGAACGGTCACGAGGTGCTGCTGATCGACCAGATGCCGAGCGCGATCAAGGTGGACAGCGTGCCGCGCGCTGAGTGGCTGCTCGCCGACGCGTGCGAGATCAGCTCGCTGGACGACGCCGCGCTCGACCGCTGCCACGTGGTGGTCGCCGCGACGGGTGACGACAAGGTCAACCTGGTCGTTTCGCTGCTCGCGAAGACCGAGTACGGCGTGCCCCGCGTCGTTGCCCGGGTGAACCACCCCGGCAACGAGTGGCTGTACAACGAGTCGTGGGGCGTCGACGTCGCCGTCTCGACGCCGCGCCTGCTGTCGGCGCTCGTCGAGGAGGCGGTGAGCGTCGGCGACCTGGTGCGGCTGATGACGTTCGGGCAGAGCGAGGCGAGCCTGGTGGAGATGACCATGCCCGCCGACGCGCCGCTGACCGGCCAGCAGGTGGGCTCGATCGACTGGCCCGCGGACGCCGCGCTCGTCGCCATCCTGCGCGAGGGCCGGGTGCTCGTGCCGCAGCCGCAGGACCCGCTGCAGGCGGGCGACGAGCTGTTCTTCGTCACCTCGCAGGACGTCGAGGATGAACTGGAGCGCCTCTTCGCCGCCGACTGACGCCGATTGGCTCCGGCCGCAATCGCGGATATACGCCGACCGCCCGCCCGACATTTCCGGAATGTCGGGCGGGCGGGTCGCGTCGCATCGCTCTCTTCGCAGCCTAGGGGGCCTGTGCCGTGTCACCCGCTGTTCGGGTCGACGGCTGGCATGGGCCCAAGCGCCGGCGCGTGGGCAGGACCGCCGCGCACTAACCGCGTCTCGGTCATCTCCGGGCCGCGGTCGAACGGGTTGGGCGTCTGGGAGAAACGGTTCTCCTCCTCCTCCTGCTGTGCCCTTGCCTGCTCCTCAAGCGCTGCCTGCGCCTCCGCGGGCAGCCGCAGCTCGAGCAGGTCGCGCGGCGGCATCGGCTGCTCGCCGCGGACCACGACCACCTCGCGCAGTACCGCCTCGAGCGGCGCCGCGGCCGCCGGGTCATCCGCCGCCGCCCCGGCGAACAGCCCGCGCAGGAACCAGCGCGGTCCGTCCACGCCGGTGAACCTGACGGGCCGCAGCCCGGAGGACGGCTGCCCGGGCTCGGCGGGGACGAAGGCGAGCAGCTCGGTGCCGAACGGTCCCTCGCGCTCCGCGCTCTGGCCGCCTGCCCCGGTGATCTCGGCGGCGATCTCGGTGCGCACTTCCTCCCACAGGCCGCTGCGCTTGGGCGCGGCGAATGCCTGCAGCTGAAGCTCGCTGAGCTGGTGGCGCACCGTCACCCAGGCCCCGTGCTGCTCGGCAAAGACAAGCTGGATGTCGGTCCCCTCGACCACGGGGACCTGCAGGCTGCCGAGATCGACCCGAGGCAGCTCCGGGTGCGGCTCGGCCACATCCCACGGGCCACCCGCCCGGGCGGTGGCCTCTTCGCCCGCTGCCTCGTCCGTCTCCGTCGCCTGATCGGCCGGCTGGCTGTCAAGCTCACGGTCACGGTCACCGGCGCTGCGTCGCCGACCGAACACTGTGCGTCTCCTCTAGTAGTCGCCTCACGGCAATGACTCAGTTGATTCTGAGCCTACGCCACGCCACTGCCCGATGCGTCGGTCGCGTCCCGCCCGTCGGCCTGTCCGCCGCCGTGCGCGGTGCCCTGTCCGCCGGGCCTACGCGGTGCCCTGCCCGTCGGCCTGTGCGGCGTCCTGGCCGCCGCCCTGCCCGTCGGCCTGCGGGTCGCCCTGGCCGCCGCCCTGCCCGCCGTCCTGCCCGTCGGCCCGCGGTTCGCCCTGCCTGTCACGCCGCAGTGCCCGGCTCGCGCTGGTCAGCGCGGCGGTGATGGGGACGGCCACGACCGCGCCCGCGATGCCGGCGACCACGCCGGCCACGGCGAGCACGAGGATCACGGCGAGCGGGTGCAGCCGCACCATCTTGCCGACGACTTGCGGCTGGAGCAGGTGTCCCTCCAGCTGGTTCATCACGATCATCACGCCGAGCACGATCACCGCGGCGACCAGCCCCTTGGCGGCGAGCACGATGAGGATGGCGACGGTGCCCGCGATGAGCACGCCGGCCAGCGGGACGAACGCGGCGACGAACATGAACAGCGCGAGCGGCGCGACAAGCGGCGAGCCGATGACGGTGAGCGTGATCCCCATCACGACGGAGTGGATCGCGGCGACAGCGATGGTGCCCCTGATGTAGTACACGACGGCCTGCCAGGCGGCCCGCCCGGCCACGTTGGCCCGCCGCCTGCGGTCCGCGGAGAACCCGCTGACCAGCCAGGACCAGATGCGTTCGCCGTCCTTGATGAGGAAGAACGAGATGAAGAAGCACAGCACGATGCCGGCGAGCAGCTCGACCACGATCCGGCCGCCGGTCAGCGCGGCGCCCTCGAGCGTCGAGCGGTGCGTGCTCAGGTAGTTGACCAGGTTGTCGGAGATCTTCTCCAGGTTCCCCGTCCTGACGTGGAACGGGGCGCCGGCCAGCCAGTGCTGTATCTGGTTGCTCGTGTGCCGCACCTGGACGAGCAGCGTCGGGTACTCGGCCTCCACCCGCGCGGTCACCAGCCACACCGCGCCGCCGATCAGGACGAACGCGAGCAGCAGGGTGCACCAGGTCGCCGACAGCGGACCCAGGCCCGACCGCTTCAGCCGCGCCGTCAGCGGCTGGAGCAGCGCGGTCAGCAGGATCGCCGCGGCGAACGGCACGATGACGAGATAAAGCAGCGAGGCGACCCGCCCGGCCACGTAGAGCAGCGCGGCGATCAGCAGCAGCCGCCAGGCCCACCCGGCGCTCGCCCGCAGCCAGCGCGGCACGTCGCCGTCATGACCGCCGCCGCCTTGCCGCGCGGCATGCGTCGCGCTTTCCGGCGCTCGACTGTCCACCGCTGGGCTGTCCGGAGAGGGGCTGCCCTGAAGTGGGCTGTCCGGCACTGCGCTGTCCGGCACTGGGCTGTCCGGCGCCGAAATCGGCTCCGCGGTGGCCTGCGCGGGGGCGGCGCCGTGCCCGATGGGCTCGGCAGGCGCGACGGAGTCCGTGGTCATCCGGGCGGCGGTCCAGGCCGCCCAGAGGGCGAGTGACCGGCTTCCGGCCGCACGAAGCCCGGCCACGCCCTGCGCGACCCGCTTGGCTGCCTGCCCCCTCATGACTCCATTCAACCAACTAACGTGGAGTGGGTGTGCTCGCCTCGCGACGGGGCAGGCAGACGCGCGGGGCGCGTCCACGCAAGGAACCGCGACCGCGCGGCCGGCCACGGAGGCCGGGAACCGACCCCTCAGACGACTGGAGGCTGCCAGATGGGTGCGTACCGCGAGCGGCTGCTCGTGCCGGTGAGCTACTGGCTGCTCGCCGCCCCCTGCGTGGTGGTGCTCGGCGCCGAGGCCTACTTCTTCGTGGACGGCTGGATCCCCCCGCTGGTCATCGGCCTGCTCGCGGTGCTCGTCGGCACCCTTTACGTGCGCTGGAGCCTGGCGACGATCGAGGTCGCCGGCCCCGTGCTGCGGGCGGACGGCGACACCCTGGCGCTGACCGAAGCCGGCGACGTGATCGCGCTCGACGAAAGGCAGTCGGCGCAGCTGCGCGGCCCGCGTGGCGACCCCGCGGCGCACCTGCTGCTGCGCCCGTACCTGAGGCGGGCCGTCTACGTCGCCATCGCGGACCCGGGCGAGGGCGGCGTGCCCTACTGGCTGATCGCCACCAGGCACCCGGAGCGGCTCGCGGCGGCAATCTCGAGCGCCCGCGACGCCGCGGGCAGCACCGATGCGGACGGCACGGATACAGATGAGGCCGGCACGGGCAGTCACCGGCCGGCCGGCCAGCAGTCCGTGGGATGATGGCGCCTTACCGAACTGGGGCGAGGAGATTACGGATGAGCAAGAAGAAGGGTGACGGCTCAGGCGGCAGGCTGGCGACCACGGTGGCCATGGCCGGCGGAGTGTTCCTGCTGCGCAAGCTGCTCGCGATGGCGTGGACCAAGGCAACCGGCAAGAACCCGCCGACGGACATCAACGACCCGGACCTCAAGCTGGCTGAACTGCTCGCATGGTCCATCGCGACAGGCATCGTCGTTGAATCCGCCCGGTATGCCATCGCGCACGCCACGGCGCGCAAGGTAGTCACGGACGGCGCGGTGGAATAACACCTGCGCCGAGTGCCGGCCTTTGGCTGGCCAGGCCCGCCAGCCAGCCCGTTACGGCTGGAGCCCTCCGACCGGTCCGGATACCGCGGTTCCCGGGTTAACGGCGCCGTTGCCGCCGCCGGTTTACCGCGAAACGCTGGCCCCGCGGGCGTCATGCCCGCGGGGACCGCACACTCAGGCCGCGCATTCGCGGCAGATCAGCTGGCCCTTGCTCTCCTCCGCAAGCTGGCTGCGGTGGTGCACAAGGAAGCAGCGCGAGCAGGTGAACTCGTCCGCCTGCCGCGGTATGACCCGGAACGAGAGCTCCTCGTTGGACAAATCGGCACCGGGCAGCTCAAGGCCCTCCGCGGCGTCGTCCGGGTCAAGGTCAATCGTGGACGACGACTTGTCCATCCGGCGCGCCTGCAATTCCTGCAGGCTGTCCTCGCCAAGGTCGTCATCTGTCTTGCGCGGGCTGTCGTAGTCCGTAGCCATGGCCGTCCATCCCCCTCCATCAGTGGCGCGCAATCGTTGCGCGGGTGTAACGCTCCGGGAGCCTCAGTTGTGCCCGATTCCGGCGGGGAATTCTGCCACGTTCGCGGCTGTCTTGCACGCAGCACGCGAACCGGCGCGAAAGTGTCCCGCGGGGAACGTCTCCGGCCGCTGGTAAACCTCGCATACCGGCCATCTATTCCATGCCACGGGCACTGTTTTGAGGTCTTGCTCACAACGCAGATCAACAGCCGCAACCAGCGAGAAGAACGGGTGCGGCTGACCCCGGCCCCGTCACGCGTCGCGCTCCGGATTCAGGGCCGCGAGAGCGTCGCTGAGCGGCCCGAACAGCCCAGGACCGGCGGCGACCGTCATCGAGGAAGAGACGGGCGCACCGTGCAGTCCGCCCACCCGCGCGCCCGACTCGCTGGCCACGAGGGCGCCCGCGGCCCAGTCCCAGTAGTTCAGGCCGCGCTCGTAGTAGCCGTCGAGCCGTCCGGTGGCGATCGCGCACAGGTCGATGGACGCCACGCCGGCCCGCCGGATGTCACGCACCTGCGGCAGCAGCGCGCCGACGACCTCGCCCTGGACCTTGCGCCGCGCCGTCTGGTAGCCGAACCCGGTGCCGACGAGCGCCTGGCTGAGCGGCACGCCGGGACGGCAGTGCAGTCGGACACGGGGCAGTTGGACGCCGGGCGGCGCAATCGCCGCGGATAGTGACATTTCCGACTCAAGCCAGGCGCCGCCGCCGAGCGACGCGCTGAACAGCTCACCCCGCATCGGCACGTACACCGCGCCGGCCACGATAGTCCTACCGACCTCCCCGCCCGCCACCCCGCCGACCTCCCCGCCCGCCACCCCGCCGACCTCCGCGGCGATCGACACCGCCCAGTCGTGCAGCCCGTAGAGGTAGTTGACGGTGCCGTCGAGCGGGTCGACCACCCAGCGGACGGGCGCAGCGTCGGAATCCCCCGTCTCCCCCGCCTCCTCGCCGAGTATCGCGTCGCCCGGTCGCGCCGCGAGCAGCCGCGCCCTGATCAGGTCCTCGGCCCTGCGGTCCATCTCGGTGACCACGTCGGTCGGGCTGGACTTGGTCGCGGCGACCTCGACCCGGCCGGCCCGCGACGCGAGCAGTTCCCCCGCCTCCCTGGCCACGCCGACCGCCAGGTCGCGCAGCTCCGCCAGGCCCGGGACCGCAAGGCCACTCATGCGCCACGACCCGGACGGGACGGGACATACCGGCAGCAGTCGGCGGGACAGAAGTTCGCCAGATCGTCATCGGCGCCATCCTCGCTCGCGATCCGCTCCGCGACGAGCTCGGCGACCATCGCGGCGAACTCCGGTGTCAGCCCCGGCGCCTGCGCCCGCGCGAACGGCAGGCCGAGCGAGGCCGCGGTCTGCGCCGCCTCCACGTCGAGGTCGTGCACGACCTCCATGTGGTCGCTGACGAAGCCGACGGGCACTGCGACCACTCCCGGTGGCGGGCCCTCGGGCAGCGGCTCTCCGTTCGTCTGCGTGCCGTTGGCGAGGGCCGCCAGGTGGTCGTTGACGTCCGGTTCAAGCCAGGGCACGCTCGGCGGCCCGCTGCGGCTCTGGAAGACCAGGTCGAAGGGGTGGGAACCACGAACCCGTTCGGTGATCAACCGGGACGCCTCGCGCAACTCGGCCGCGTATCTGCCGCCCACGGCGCCGGGGAGAGCCGAGCCCGCGCGCACGCTGCCCGACGAGGCGGCCATGCCGAGCGGCACGCTGTGCGCGGTGAAGACTAGCCTGGCGCCGTCCCGCGCGGCGGCGGGCAGCTCGGCCAGGGCCGCCTCGACGCTCGCCGCGAACGGCCCGATGAAGCCGGGCCTGGCGTAGTACGGACGGATCTTGTCGATGCGCGGCGCGCCGTCGCCCGCCTCGGCGACCGCGCGGTCGATGTCGTCCAGGTACTGGCGGCAGGCGGAGTAGGAACTGTAGGCGGAGGTGGCGAACGCGATCACCCGCCGCGCGCCGTCGGCCTTCAGCTGCCGGACCGTGCCGGCGAGGAACGGGTCCCAGTTCCTGTTGCCCCAGTACAGCGGCAGGTCGATGCCTGCCTCGCCGAACGCCGCGGCGATCGACTTGAGCATCTCGCGGCACTGGGCGTTGATCGGGCTGACACCGCCGACGGCGTAGTAGTGCTCGGCCACTGCCTCGAGGCGCTCCCGCGGCACGCCGCGGCCGCGGGTGACGTTCTCGAGGAACGGCAGCACATCGTCGGGCCCCTCGGGACCGCCGAAGGACAGCAGCAGGAACGCGTCGTAGGACGGCATGCACTCATCCAACCAGGGGCACCCGGTGCGGCGGTAAGCGGCCCGCGGACCGGCCCGGCCGGGACATGCCCGGGGAACAGCTGGCCAGATAAACGGGTTGCTACCGCGAGTACCGTGGGTTGCACTGGATGGTTGTGAGGGTCGGGCACGCGATGACGAGTGAGGACGCCACGGTGTCGCTTGGTGCCCGGCGCGGTTTTCTGGCGCCGTACCAGGAGATCTTCGCCATTCCCCGCGCGTGGCGCTTCTCGCTCGCCGGGATCATCGGCCGGATGCCCATGTCCATGTACGGGCTCGGCATCGTGCTGCTCATCTCCGCGGGAACCGGCAGGTACGGCCTGGCGGGCACCGTGTCGGCGGCCGGCGCGCTCGGCGGCGCTCTGTGCGCGCCGCAGCTCGGCCGGCTCACCGACCGGCTCGGCCAGCACCGGGTGCTCATCCCGGTCTGCGTGACCTTCACACTCGCGGTGGCGGGCATGGTCGCGGCCGTCGCGCTCGGGGCCCCGGACTGGACCCTGTTCCTTTGCGCCATCGCCGGCGGCGCCACGATGCCGCAGACCGGGCCGATGGCCAGGGCCCGCTGGTCGATGCTGCTGTCCGGGTCACCGCGGCTGCACACGGCCTTCTCGCTCGAGTCGGTGGCCGACGAGGTGTGCTTCGTGGTCGGGCCCGCGGCGGTCACCATCCTGGCCACCCAGGTGCACGCGTGGGCCGGGGTGGCCAGCGCCGCGCTGTGCGCGCTTGCCGGGTCGCTATGGTTCGCGTCGCAGCGCTCGACCGAGCCGCCCGCCGTCGCCGTGGTGCGGCAGACCGCGGCGGAGCGTGCCGCCACTGGCGTCAGACGGGCCAGGCTCGCCGCGCCTGGCCTGACGGTGCTGGTGCCCGCCTACCTGTTCCTCGGCACGATGTTCATCGCCATCGACCTGAGCACCGTCGACTTCGCCACCCGCCTCGGGCACAAGCCGCTCGCGGGCCTGCTGCTCGGCTGCTACGCGCTGGGCAGCGGCACCGGCGGCCTCTGGTACGGGTCGCGGAACTGGCACGCGCCCGCATGGAAGCGGCTCGCGGTGACCCTGACGCTGACCGTTTCCGGCGTGTGCACGTTCTGGGCGATGCCGAACCTGCTCGTGCTCGCCCCGGTGATCTACCTGTGCGGGCTGACGATCGCGCCCACGCTGATCGCCGGGTACAGCCTGCTCGAATCCACCGCGCTGCCTGGCAGGGCCACCGAGGCCATGTCCTGGCTGTCCACGGGCATCTCAGTCGGCGTCGCGTGCGGCGCGACCGCGGTCGGGTTCATCCTCGACGCCTTCGGCCCGCGCTGGGGCTACGCCTTCGCCGCGTCGATGGGGATCATCGCCACGCTGATCTACCTGGCAGGCGCGCGCCCGGTGTTCGGCGCGGGCCGCCGCTAGTCGTTTCTGTAGGCGAGCTCACCGCGGACCCAGGTCTGCGTCACCGCGGCCGCGCAGATCTCGTGGTCGCCGATGGCGGCGAGGTCGGCATCGGTGACGGCGAAGCTGGCCTGGTAGCCGGGCCTGATCCGGCCGGCCTGGCCGTCGACGCCGTTGACCGTGGCGGTACCCGACGTGTAGGCGGCGAGTGCCGTGGCGAGCGGTATCGCCTGGTCCGGCAGGAATGGGGTGTCCGCGCTGTCCGGCGTCGAGCGGTTGACCGCCACGTGGATGCCGAGCAGCGGGTTGGGGCTGCTGACCGGCCAGTCGCTGCCCGCCGCCAGGTGCGCGCCGCTGGCGGCGAGGCCGCGGAACGGGTACTGCCACGCCGCCCGCCGCTCGCCGAGGAACGGGATCGTCAGCTCGGTCATCTGCTCTTCCGCGGTGGCCCACAGCGGCTGGATGTTGGCGGTCGCGCCGAGCTCGGCGAACCGCGCGATGTCCGCCGGGTGCACCACCTGCAGGTGCGCCAGGTGGTGCCTGATCGTCCTGCCCGGGCTCCCCGTGTGCGCCGCGCGCGCCGCGGCGACGGCGTTCAGCGCGTTGCGCACCGCGCGGTCGCCAAGCGCGTGGAAGTGCACCTGGAAACCCGCCTGGTCCAGGGCGGTCACGTAGCGGGGCAGCTCGGCGGGGTCGATGAAGTCAAGACCCGAGTTGTGCGTCGCGCAGCCGTGGCCGTCGAGGTAGGGGTCGAGCATCGCGGCGGTGTGGTTTTCCGCCACCCCGTCGAGCATCATCTTCACGCTGGTCAGCCTGAAGCCGTCCCGGCCGTCGTGCTCGCGGCGGTGCAGCAGCCCGGGCAGCTGCTCAAGGCCCTCGTGCCGCTGCCACCACAGCGCGCCCACCACGTCCGCGCGCAGCGTTCCCGCGCTCGCCGCCTGATGGTAGGCGGTAGCGGCGTCCGCGTCGCCGAAGCCGCTGCCGATGATCGCGTCCTGCCAGCCGGTGATGCCGAGCGACAGCAGGTAGTCCTGGGCGGCGAGCAGGCCGCGATAGCGGTCCTCATCGGTGTCCGCGGGAATGAGATGGCGCACCAGGTTCATGGCGCCCTCCTGGAGCATGCCAACCGGCTCGCCCGCGGCGTCCCGCTCGATCCTGCCGTCGGCCGGGTCGAGGGTGTCCCTGGTGATGCCGGCGAGCTCCATCGCCCTGCTGTTGACCCACGCGCCGTGGCCGTCGCGGTTGGTCAGGATCACCGGACGGCCGCCGGAGACCGGGTCCAGCTGCGCCGCCGTGGGGATGCCGCCGGGGAAGGCGGTCATGCCCCAGCCGCCGCCGGTGATCCAGTCAAGGTCCGGGTTGGCCGCCGCGAAGCCCGCCACGATCGCCAGGTACTCCTGTGCCGTCTCGGCCTCGGACAGGTCGCAGCCGAGCAGCTGCATGCCGCCGAAGACCGGATGGACGTGCGCGTCTTGGAAGCCGGGCAGCAGGGTCCCGCCCGCGAGGTCCACGACGTCCGCGCCGCCGGGATCCAGGTCGGCGCCGACCGCGGCGACCTTGCCACCGGAGACGAGCACGCTGGTGCCCGGAGCGAGGAACGCGGTCCCATCGAAGACCGACCCACCGGTGAACAGGATTGCCTTAGCCACTTCGACCCTCCACGATGTCCGCTGCGGGGCACAGCAGATCATCTGGTAAGAGTCTTTGTCAATGCTTTTGACGATCGATATAGCTTTGGGCGGCAGCTCATGACTTGGGCAGATAGATCATGACCTTGGGCGGCAGATGGCGACTTCGGCAAGCTGCCCGGGTTAGCCGAACTCGCGGGCGTACTCGGCGGCCAGGGTGAGCACCTCGTCGACGTACCAGTTGGCGTGGTTGTAGCCGAAGATCGCCCGGCGGAGCCCGTCGCCGCCGGTGGCCGCGCCGTCCGCGCACAGCAGGCGGGCGGCGCTCGGCACGGCGTCGAACGGGTTCATGATGTCCGGCTTGCCGGTGTCGCCGAACCCGGTGATGCCCCAGATCTTCCAGGTCGAGGGCAGGAACTGCATCGGGCCGAGCGCGCCGGCGGTCGACGGGCCCATGTTCTGGCCGTCGGCGGACTCGATCTGGCCGATCGCGGCGAGAACCGTCCAGGACAGGCCGGGGCAGTACTGCGCGGCGGACTCCTGGAACAGCTGCAGGTAACTGGTCGGGCGGCCGGTCGGCGGCGTGCTGTCCACCGGCAGCTGGGTCGAGACCCGCACCGGGACCAGCCTGACCACCTTCGCGCTCGCCCCGAGCGCCGCCCGCACCTGTCCGGCCAGGGTGGTCACGTCGGCGGCCGGCGCGTTGACGAGCACCGCGACGTTCCTGACCAGGCCCAGCTTGCTGCCCTCGGCGGCGTTGACGACGCCGTCGACGCCCGCCACCCCGAGCAGCGCCGTGCCGCCCTCGGTGATCCGCGTGCTCGTCGCCGCGCTCACCGGGTAGTCGCTGCCGTTGACCAGCTTGGCGCCCGCCGCCGCCTTCTTGGTCGTGATCAGCTGCCCGGCACGGAACGCGGACCACACCTGCGCGCTGGACGCCGTCGTGGGCGGCGTCCAGGGGCGGAACGCGGCCTCGGGTGCGGCGAGCACGGTCAGCTGCTTCCCGTTGACCGTGATCCGCGCGCCGTCGATGGCGAGCACCGCGCGGACGCCGTCGATCTTCCTGAGCCTGGCCAGGTCCGCCCTGGTGACTCCGCCGGGCACCGAGGCGATCACGTCGGGCACCACCAGGCGCGTCGGGTTGCCGCCCTTCAGGCCGGAGGCCCGGCCGTGCGGCTTGCCGGTGCCGCTCGGCGTGCTGGCGGTGCTGGCCAGGCTGGCAGGGCTAGCGGGGTCGGCGGGCGTCGCGGACCGGGCAGCACGGCCCGCCGATGCGGCACTGGTGCGGCCGGCGGACTGGTCGCTCGCACCCCCGCTGGCGCCGCTGAGCGCGGCGACGCAGACGGCGATGGCGGCAGCGACCGCCACCAGCCCGCCCCCGGCGACGGTCGGCAACGATCGGCGGCGTATGGTCGGCAGCCTCACAGTGCATCAACTCTACAAAGCGCCGGACCGGGTCACCGCGCGCCCTCCGCCGACGGCGGGATCCGGCTGATCGCCCTGCCGATCACACCGCCGATCCCACGGGGCTGGCGGCCGCTTCCGACGGTAATCACAGTAACTGTCGCGCGTACGGCTACTCTTCGACTATGACGCAGGAGGCAGACCGGAGTCCCGCACAGGCGGGAGCCGGCGCGGGTCAGCAGCACGGTTCTGGCCCCAAGCGCGGAGCGGGTCGCATACCACGCAAACCGCAGGGACGGCCGTCGCTCGGCGGCGGCACGCCCGCGCAAGACCGCGAGCTGCGCGCACAGGGCAGGGAGACCGTGCGCAAGCTGCTCGAGGCCGGCATGATCGAGTTTGAGGAGCGCGGATTCAACGGGGTTCGCGTCGATGACGTGGTGAAGCGGGCGGGGATCTCGCACGGGACCTTCTACCTGTACTTCGCGAACAAGGAAGACCTGTTCAAGGCGCTGCTGCGGGACGCCCTGCACGACATGGAGATAGTCGCCGGCGACTTTCCGGTGGTCACCAGCGACGGCACCGGACTGCGGCTGCTGCGCGAGTGGGTGCGCAAGTTCTCCGCCGGCTACGCCGCGCACGGAACGGTGCTGCGCACGCTCAGCTCCGCGAACGCGCCTGGCGAGATGTACGCCGAGGGGCTGCAGCTGTTCTTCAGCATCACCGAGGCGATGACCACCGGGATGACGGCGGCCGCCGTCGCGGCGGGACACCACCAAGAGAACCCGGAGCTGACCGCGTTCGCCTGCCTGATGATGCTCGAGCGGGTCAACTTCGTCATCACCACCGAGGTGCAGCTGCCGGAGGACATGATGTCGGACAAGATCGCGGACATCATGTTCGCCGCCTTCGGCCTGATCGTCCCGTAACTTCGCGCTCCGCCTTCCGCTGGCGCTCCGCGCCTGTTGCTGTTATCCGGATGGAGTGCGGCCGATGAGTTGGCCGGGGCCCCGATCGGGTAACAATGAATAACGTGCGTTTTCTTCATGACACCTCGCCAGCGACCGACCTGACCTACAGCGACGTCTTCATGGTGCCCGGGCGGTCCGCCGTCGGCTCCCGGCTCGACGTGGACCTCGCCGCCAGAGACGGCAGCGGCGCCACCATCCCGATCGTCGCGGCCAACATGACCGCCGTATCCGGCCGCCGGATGGCGGAGACGATCGCGCGGCGCGGCGGGCTCGCGATCCTGCCGCAGGACATTCCCGGCGACGTCGTCGCCGACGTGGTGGCCTGGGTGAAGAGCAGAGACCTGGTCGCCGACACCGCCATCACCCTCGGGCCATCAGACACCGTCGGCGAGGCGCTGGCCCTGCTGCCCAAGCGGGCGCACGGCGCGGTGATCGTCACCGGCGCCGGCGGCGCGCCTGTCGGTGTGGTCACCGAGGCGGACTGCGCGGGGGCGGACCGGTTCGCCCAGCTGTCCACCGTGATGTCCGCCGACCCGTTCACGCTGCCGGCCGGCATCGAGCCCGCGCAGGCGTTCGACCTGCTGCACACGGGGCGGCACCGGCTCGCCCCCGTGGTCGCGCCGTCCGGCGAGTGCACCGGCATCCTGACCCGCACCGGGGCGCTGCGCGCCACCCTCTACTCGCCCGCCACCGACAGGCGCGGCAGGCTGCGGATCGGCGCGGCGGTCGGCGTCAACGGCGATGTCGCGGCGAAGGCCAAGCAACTGCTCGACGCCGAGATCGACGTGCTCGTCGTGGACACCGCGCACGGGCACCAGGACAAGATGCTCGCCGCGCTGCGCGCGATCCGCGGGCTATCGCCGTCGGTGCCGGTGGTGGCGGGCAACGTGGTCACCGCGCAGGGCGTGGCGGACCTGGCCGAGGCGGGCGCGGACATCATCAAGGTCGGCGTCGGGCCCGGCGCGATGTGCACCACCCGGATGATGACGGGCGTGGGCCGCCCGCAGTTCTCCGCGGTGCTCGAATGCTCCACGGCGGCCGCCGACCTCGGCGCGCACGTGTGGGCGGACGGCGGCGTGCGGCACCCGCGCGACGTCGCGCTCGCGCTCGCCGCCGGCGCGTCGTCGGTGATGATCGGATCGTGGTTCGCGGGCACCTACGAGTCGCCAGGCGACACGTTCCGCGACTCCTCAGGGCGGCTGTACAAGGAGAGCTTCGGCATGGCGTCGGCACGCGCGGTGCGGGTGCGCACCGCCTCGGACTCGGCCTACGAACGGGCGCGCAAGGAACTGTTCGAGGAGGGCATCTCCTCGGCCCGGATGTACCTGGACGCGGACCGGCCGGGCGTTGAGGACCTGCTCGACATGATCGTGGCCGGCGTGCGGTCCTCGTGCACCTACGCGGGCGCGGAGGACCTCGCCTCGTTCGCCGAGCGCGCGGTCATCGGGGTGCAGAGCGCGTCCGGCTACACCGAGGGCATGCCGGTCCCGACGAGCTGGTGAGGGGTGCGGGAGTTAGCCCAACCCGTTCGGGATCGACATGCCTTTAGCTCGCCGGCTGCTGTTCCTGCGCCCTGCTTGGCGCGCCTCCGGCCTGGTAGGCCGCGGCGGCGGTGTCCGCCCAGGCGGCTATCCTGTCCACCAGGGCGTCGTCGGTGTGCCGTTCCGCGTGGCCGAAGCCGGGGAGCAGCCACAGCTCCTTCGGCTCGGCGGCGGCGTCATAGAGCTGCCTGCCGTGGTCGGGCGGGAAGTAGATGTCCGCGTCGCCGTGCACGATAAGCAGCGGCACCGGGGCGATGCGGGCGGCGGCCGCGGCGGGCGGCAGCGGGTCGGGCGTGGGCCAGCCGTCCGGCGAGATCCGCGTGTTGAGCACACGCTTGGTGAACGCGCGGCCAAGGCGCTTCTCCGCCGCCAGGTGCACCCGGCGCATCGCGACGGTGCCGCGGTAGAACCAGCGGCCGGGGCCGCTGACCGAGACCACCGCGTTGACGCCGCCGCACAGTGCGGCGTGCCGCAGCACCACGGAACCGCCCATCGAGAAGCCGACCGTGACGACCCGCCGGTAGCCGAGCTCGCGGGCGTACCTGACAGCCACGTCGAGGTCGTAGACCTCCTTGTCGCCGAGCGTGGACAGCCCGGTGGAGCGGCCGTGGCCGCGGAAGTCAAAGGTGACCACGCCCGCGTGCTCGTTGAACCGGCGCACCAGGTTCCAGGTCAGCGGGCGCTGCCAGCTCATGGTGAACCCGTGCGCGATGACGATCGCCAGGTCCCGCTGCTCGGCGGGCACCTGCGGCGCGATGAGTTCTCCGTCGGGTCCCAGCGCGCCGGTCTTGCCCCTGGCGGGCAGGTGCACGGCGTCGATCAGGACGCCGTCCTCGGTGACCAGCGTGACGGTCATGACGACGGGATTCACAGCGCTCCATCCTTGCGGTCTTGCTGGCCGTGCTCGCGGCCTTACTGGCCGTACCTGCACCGGCGGGCGTACCCTCGCCGGTGCCAGCATTAACGGTAGCCAACGCTCGCCGTTACACAGGACAGTGCCCGGACATGCCGATGAGCCGCGGTCCAGGCAACCGTTTTCGGCTGCCTGGACCGCGGCTCGCTCTCGCTACGGCCGCAACGTAGCGCGAGTCCCTTGCCTAGTCGTCGATGCGGACCGGCTCCTCGGTCGTCGGCGAGGCCTCGGCCGCCGCAGTGATGCTGATCTTGCTGGTGAGGACGTCCTCCATCGGGTAGGCCTCCTCGCCGTGGACCGCCACGTCGCCGACCTCGAGCTCCGCGTCGTCGAAGCGGAGCTTGATGCGGAAGACGTACTTGATGATCATCCAGATGGCCGCGGTGACCAGGCCGTCCCAGACGATGATCGTCAGGGCGGCGAGGAACTGCACGAGCAGCTGGTGCGGGTGATGACCCCACAGCCAGCCGGCGCCGGCGAACGCCGTACCGCCCTTGGCCGCCGGGTACTCGATGATGTTCGGGTCCGCGAGTACGCCCACGAGCAGGCCGCCGAGCAGGCCGGCGATGCCGTGCGTGTAGATGACGCCGAGCGCGTCGTCCACCTTGTTGAACGGCCAGACGTACTTCGGCAGCGTGTACCAGGCGACCCAGACGACCGCCGAGGCAACAAGGCCGATGATGATCGCGCCGAAGCCGTTGACGAAGCCGGCGGCAGGCGTGATGCCGACGAGACCGCAGATCATGCCGTTGAGGCCGCCGAGGAAGGTCGGCTTCTTGTCCTTGGAGAAGCCCATGTCCATGATGATCCAGGTCATCATGGCCACTGCGGTCGCCAGGTTGGTGTTGACGATGGCGGCGGCCGCGTTCGAGCCCGCGAAGTACGGGTCTCCGCCGTTGAAGCCGTTCCAGCCAAGCCACAGGATGCCGGCGCCCAGCGCGACGAACAGCAGGTTGTTCGGCACCGCCTTCTCCCGGTCGCGCTTGAGGCGCGGCCCGATGATCGCCGCGGACACGAAGCCGGAGACGCCCGCCGCCAGGTGGATGACGTAACCACCGGAGAAGTCGAGCGCGCCCTTGGCCGCCCAGTAGCCGCCGCCCCACAGCAGGAAGGCGTTGACCGCGTAGGCAAAGGTGATCCACAGCGGCACGAAGATCATCCACGCCTTGAAGCTGACCCGGCCGAGCACCGAGCCGATAAACAGGATTGGGGTGATCGCGGCGAATACGAACTGGAAGTACTCGACGGACGCGCCGGGCAGCTTGAATCCGGTGTTGAGAATCTGGCCGGCCTTCGTCGCCGCGTACCCGGGCATCGCGGCATCGACATTGGGGATGTCCGCCTGGCCTGTCAGCGCGTTCGCGCCCAGGATGGAGCGCGGATCACCGAGCACGTTGACGCTGCCGAAATGGACCAGCGTCGTGCCGAAGCCCATCTTGTAGGCCCACAGCACCCAGGTGATGAGGACCAGGCAGAAGGTCACGAACACCATCAACGTGGTGTTCATGGCCCACTTCTTCTGCACCAGGCCGCCGTAAAGCACGGCAAGCGCCGGGATCGACATCAGCCCGACCAGCGTCGCCGCCGTCATCTGCCAGGCGTTATCTCCCGCGCTCAGCCAGGTAGGGTAAGGAATCACTGTGTTCGCTCCTCCAGGGGCTGCCTGATAGGAAGGGCCTCTCGGGTTCCAGGGTCGCCCCCCGGGTTGCTTATCCCGCCCCGGCCGTTCCGCGTTCTTCTGCGCAACGGTTCATGTTTCCCATACGCGGGTTTCGACGGCATTTCCCGTTCGTTACGCCGGCGGTAATGCACCAGGTCATAAACGGCGCGATGTTTCATGAATGTGTCGCGACGTCCGGGGCTCTTGACCTACTTATGCCGATATACGGCACCGCCAGTGCGGCGTCACATTGCCGTAACATTGCCCGGGTCTCGGGTTGAGACAGCGCGCGCACCGTCGTACAGTTGCTTCCACGCGACGTCCGGTAAGCGCTTACCGACCCTCGGCCCGGCTCCCGACCGCGGCCGGGAAAGCGCTTACCTCCGGCCTTGGCTAGCGCGGGGCCAGGCGAGAGCAGGAGGCACGAGCGGTGAGGGTCGACGCTAAGGTCGAAACGCCAGCGAATCCCGGGCCGGCCGCGGCCACGATCTACGACGTGGCCAGGGCCGCCGGCGTCTCCATCGCCTCGGTGTCGCGTGTACTCAACGGCCGGCGTAACCCCAGTCCGGAGATCGTGGAGCGGGTGCAGCGGGCGGTCATCGAACTCGGCTACGTCCCGGACAGCGCCGCGCGGGCGCTGTCTGTCCGGCTCAAGGAAGTCGTCGGCGTGGTGATGCGGCGGCCGCTTTCCGCTGGCTCCACGATCGCCGGCCCGTGGCTGCTGGCCGGGGCAGCGGGCGCCTGGGACACCGCGGGGCTGCTCGGCTATGACGCGTTCGCCGACGAGACCGAGTCGCTGCAGTTCCACGACATGCTCAACAGGGGCGTCGAGCGGGCCGCCCAGCGGCGCGGCTTCGACCTGCTGCTGCGCTCGGTGGACATCACCGACCACGAGGCGGGCCGCCGGGTGCTCGCCATCGCCCGCAAGAGCGACGGGCTGATCCTGCACGACGGAGTGCTCGAACCCGGCCAGATCGACGAGATCTCGCGGCAGGTCCCCATCGTCACCCTGGCGGGCATCCCGAGCCGCACCACGGCCAACGTGGGCAGCGACAACGTGATGGGCATGCGGGCGCTTTCCAGGCACCTGCTGTACGACCACGGCTACAAGACGCTCGGCTACCTCAGCGGATACAGCGACAGCCCGGACAGCCAGGCCCGGCTGCAGACACTGAAGACGGAGGCCGAGGCGGCAGGCGCGGTGCTGAACTACGGCCCGCAGTGGCAGGGCAACTACTACGCGGCGGGCGCGGCGGTGGTCACGGAACGGCTGATGGCCTCCGCCTCGCCGCTCCCCCGTGTCATCGTCTGCGCCAACGACCAGACCGCGCTCGGCGTCATCTACGCGCTGCGCAGGTCGGGGGTGGACGTGCCCGGCCAGGTCGCCGTCACCGGCTTCGACGACATCCCGATGGCCAGGCACATGCACCCGCAGCTGACCACCGTGAAGCAGCCGATAGGCGAACTCGGCGAGACCGCGTTCGAGGTGCTGTACTCCATGGTCAGCCGCGAGGAGCCGGCCGAGCGCGATATCTCGCTGCCGACGCGGCTGATGTGCCGCGAGAGCTGCGGCTGCCAGGCGGGCGACGGGCGGCTCGCCGGCGTCACCGACCTGTCCGCGGTGCGCCAGCTTCGGTCCTGACGCTGGCTGCTGGCCTCGTTAGAGTCCGGTCAGTTCCCTGGAGATCTCGCGCAGACGGGCGCGGGCTGCGCTGTCGTAGGCCTGGTCGTTGGCACGGCCCTCTTCGAGGCCATTGAAGAAGCCCCCGGTGCCCGTCTGCTCCGCCGGCGCGGCGATCAGCCGGAACGTCGCCGCGACGCCCTGCGCGATCGTGCTGGCCGGCGGGGCGGGCGACACCTTGGTCGGCATGAACGTGGCAGGATGCAGCGAGGTGACGGTGACGCCCAAACCGTTCAGCTCCGCCGCGAGATCGAAGGCGTTCATCACCTGCGCGAGCTTGGACTGCCGGTAGGCGCGCATCCCGTCGTAGCCCTCGGTGAGCTGGACGTCGCCGAACTCGATCGCCTGCTGGCCGATCGAGGCGACGTTAACGATCCGGGACGGCGCTGACGACACAAGCAGCGGCAGCAGGAGCCTGCTGAGCACGTATCCGGCGAGATAGTTGACCGCGAACCGCAGTTCGATCCCGTCGGCGCTCTCCTGCCGTGCGCCGTCGCCCGGCTGCGTGACGCCGATGCCCGCGTTGTTCACCAGGACATCCAGCCTCGGCTCGGCTGTCAGTACTTGCTCGGCAAGGGCGCGGACCTCGGCGAGGCTAGCGAAGTCCGCCTGGTAGCTGCGCACCGCGGGCGTGCTGCCCCTGCTATTGCCTGCTTCCTGCGCCGCCTCCGCGACCTCGACAGCGGTGGCCGCGATCCGGCCGGGATCACGGCCGTGGACGAGCACGGTCGCGCCCGCACGGGCCAGGTCGGCCGCGAGGGCCCGGCCCATCCCGTCGGTCGCGCCGGTGAGCAGGATGACCTTTCCGTCCAGTGTTGTCATGGATGCCACTGTTCCATGACGGCCGGGAGCGTGTCACCCGCCCTGATGCTGTGTTGCCGGTGGTGGCCCTGGGGTAGGTAGGCGGGTGGATGGTGCTGGTTTGGGGGGCCAGCGATGGATCTAGCGGTGCGGACGGTCGCGACGACTGGCCAGGTCTGGGCGATCGTGATCGTGTCGGTCCTGGTGACCGCGTTTCTGGTGGCCGCGACGGCGGTGGCCTACAGCTGGCAGAACCGCTATCACCGGCGGCTGCGGGCCGCGGGGCTATGGCAGATGGCGACCGCCCCGGTGATCGGCCCTGGGCCGACGGTCGACGCCCCTGGGATCGTCAGCACGGCGGCGGGCCGCATGGGACCCGACGGCCCGCAGATCGCCGACACGCTTGCCGCGCGAGCGGCCGTGGCGCCCATGGAGGAGACCGCGGCGGGCGAGGTGTACGTGCCTGCGCAGCGCCTACGGGAGGCGGCGCCCATGCCGGTTTCCGAGGAGGATCTGGCAGCGGAGGGGCAGGGAGAGGTGCCGACCCGGGTGGACCTTCCGGCTCAGCGCAGTGTGCGAGAGGACGAGCAGGCGCAGCCGATGCAGTCCCGGCCGGGCTCCACGGGTGCGGACGATCCCGGCCGGGTGTGACGGACCGCTTATTACGGGCTTGCCTGCTTACGGGCTTGCCCGGTTACGCGTCTGGTGCCGGCAGGTCCACCAAGCCCGCCAGGGCGGCCCGGTGGGCGCCCGGGGTGCCGAAGGCGACCGAGGCAGCCTTCGCCCGCTTGAGGTACAGATGAGCCGGGTGCTCCCAGGTGAACCCGATGCCGCCGTGCAGCTGCACGCATTCCTGCGCCGCAAGCACCGCGGCGTCGCTGCAGGCCGACTTGGCGAGCGCGATCGCCACCGGGGCGTCCTTGTCGCCGTCGGCCAGGCAGGCGGCGGCGTACCTGGACGCGGCGCGGGCCAGCGCGATCGTCGTCCACAGGTCGGCGAGCCGGTGCTTGATCGCCTGGAATGACCCGATTTGCCTGGCGAACTGCCGCCGGTCCTTGACGTACGCCACCGTCATGTCCAGGCAGCGCTGCGCCAGGCCGAGCTGCTCGGCGGCGAGAATGGCCGCGCCCGCGGCGAGCCCCGCCGCGAGCGCCGCGTCCGCCGCGGCGCCGATCGCGACCGGCCTGGCCTCCGCGTCATCGAAGGAGATCTGACACAGCTGCCGCGTCATGTCCAGGGACACAAGCGGGGTGCGGTGCACGCCGGGCGCGGTTGCCTCGACCAGGTACAGCGCGCCGGGCACTCCCTCGGCGGGCACAAGCAGCGCGCTCGCGAGGAGCGCGTCGGCCACCGCGCCGACCGCGCCCCTGAGCTTGACCGTCCCTTCGGTGTTACCGCGGCCGGTGACCCGGATGGCGGTCGGCAGCGGCGCGCCGGGCGCGAGACTGGTGTCGACGGCGAGGGCCGCCGTGAGCGAGCCGTCGGCCAGCTGGCGGAGCAGGCCCGCGGCAGGCGACACGGCCGTGTTGCGTGTGCCGGCCGCCGCGTCGCCGTTCGGCGTGCGCGCGGCCGCGCGCAGCTGGGCGGCGCGAAGGGCCGCCGCGGGGCCAGAAGAGGCGGAACCGAACCCGCCGTCATCGCCGGCGGCGCCTGCCGAATGAGTACTGCTCCCCACCGGAGAGTCGTCGGCCGCCGCGGCCCCATCCCGTGCGGCACTGCGCGCCGCGGAAAGCAGCACCGCCGTGGCGACCGCCGCGCTGCCCAGGTAGGGGATCGGGGCGACGGCCGCGCCGAACTGCTCGGCGGCGGCGGCGAGTTCGCGGTAGGAGGCGCCGGCCCCGCCGAGTGCCTCGGGGATCAGCAGGCCGGCGATGCCGATTTCCGCGGCGACAGTGTGCCACAGCGCGGCGTCATAGGTGTCCGGGCGCTCGGTGCGGGCGATGATGTCGGCGGGGGCGGCCCGGTCGGCGAGCAGGTCGCCGAGGGCGGCGGACAGGTGCCGTTCGGTCTCTGAATAGAGCAGGTCGGGGAGTTTTCTGGCGGTCATCAGCGCGGGAGATCCTTCCACGGGAGGGACGTGTCCGTGCGCGGCTCTTGTGGCAGGCGCAGCACGCGTTCGGCGATGATGTTGCGCATGATCTCCGAGGTGCCGCCCTCGATGGAGTTGCCCTTCGAGCGCAGGTAGCGGTAGCCGGCGCCGCGGGCGTAGTCGCTCGAGCCCTCCCGGCGCATCGACCAGTCGTCGTAGGTCAGGCCCGCCGTGCCGAGCAGCTCGATTTCGAATCCGGAAATTTCCTGATTGAGCCGGGCGAACGTGAGCTTCCCCGCCGACCCCTCGGGACCGGGCTCGCCCGCGGCAAGCTGCTGCCGCAGCCGCTCCCCCGCCAGCCGTGCGACCTCGGCCTGTGCCCACAGGCTGAGCAGCCGCTGGTGCAGGTCGTGGGTACGCAACTCCGGGTGCTGCCGCCAGGTGTTCGCCACCGCGCCGATGACACCCTCCTCGCGCGGCGTGCTGCGCGAGTTGCCGATCGAGACCCGCTCGTTCATCAGCGTCGCGTTGGCGACCCGCCAGCCCTCGCCGATGTCGCCGAGCCGGTTCGCGTCGGGCACGCGCGCGTCGGTGATGAACACCTCGTTGAACTCGGCCTCGCCGGTGAGCTGGCGCAGCGGCCGGACCTCGACGCCTGGCCCGTGCATGTCGAGTACGAAGTAGCTGAGACCCGCGTGCTTGGGCACGTCGGGGTCGGTGCGCGCGAGCAGCAGGCCCCAGCGGGCGTGGTGTGCGAGCGACGTCCAGACCTTCTGGCCGTTGACGATCCAGTCGCCGCTCTCGCCGTCCCTGACCGCCCTGGTCGCCAGGCCTGCCAGGTCGCTGCCCGCGCCTGGCTCGCTGAACAGCTGGCACCAGATCTCGTCGGCGAGCCACAGCGGCTTGAGCCACCGCGACTTCTGCTCCTCCGTGCCGAAGGCGATGATTGTCGGCAGGGCCATGCCGAGGCCGATGACGTTGCGCCGCTCGTCGAGCCGCGGCGCGCCCGCCCGGGTGAATTCCTCCTCGGCCGCCCGCTGCAGCGAGCGCGCGAGGCCGAGGCCGCCGTGCCCCACGGGGTAGTGCACGGCGGCCAGGCCCGCGTCGAACCGGGCGCTGAGGAAAGCGGCGCGCGAGGTGGCCGCTGGGTCATGCTCTGTGCAGAACGCGCGGACGCGCGCGCGAAGATCCGCTTCTGTTTCGCTCAACGCCCTGCTGCCCTTCGCGTTAGGATACTGGTCCGCCGGACAGGTACAGGATCTGGCCGCTGACGTAGCCGGCCCCCTCGCTGGCGAAGAAGGAGATCGCGTGCGCGATGTCCTCGACCTGGCCGACTCGCTGCACCGGGATCTGCTTGGCGGCGCCGGCCTGGAAGTCCTCGAAGGAGATGCCGAGGCGGGCCGCGGTGGCGGCGGTCATGTCGGTGGCGACGAAGCCGGGCGCGACCGCGTTGGCGGTAATGCCGAACTTGCCAAGCTCGAGTGCGAGGGTCTTGGTGAGGCCCTGCAGGCCGGCCTTGGCCGCGGAGTAGTTGACCTGGCCCCTGTTGCCGACGGCGGACAGGCTCGAGAGGTTGATGATCCGGCCCCACTTGGCGTCGACCATGTGCTTCTGGCAGGCGCGGGTCATCAGGAACGCACCCTTGAGGTGGACGTTCATCACCGTGTCCCAGTCGGTCTCCGACATCTTGAACAGCAGGTTGTCACGGGTCACGCCGGCGTTGTTGACCAGCACGGTCGGCCCGCCGAGCTCGGCGGCGACCCGCTCGACAGCGGCGGCCACCTGGTCACTGTTGGAGACGTCCGCCCCGACCGCGATCGCCCTGCCGCCCGCCTTCTCGATCTCCGCGACGGTCTGTGCGCCGTCGGCCTCATTGAGGTCAAGGACGGCGACGGCCATCCCGTCGGCGGCAAGACGCTTAGCGGTGCCGGCGCCGATGCCGCGCGCGCCCCCCGTCACGATCGCGATTCGCTGTGGCATAACGATTTACTTTCCCTTCCTCAGACCGACGCGTAGAGGAGCGAACGCCGGTGTTTCAGCGACATTATTCCGGAACCGGGTTCTGGGGCCACCGGCGGGCATCACGACAATCAAGGTAGGTACGTCCTCAAGCATCCCGGCCGAATGCTGGACCGCCACCAGCTGAGCACAGCCCGTCACAGATGGGCTCATTGGGTGTACTTGGGGGTCGGTATTTGACCGCTAAGTACCCCAATAATCCGCGTACGGATGCCGGTTACTGGTCGAGGCGGGAGGCGAGGAGCTCGGCTAGGTGGGCGCCCGGGATTCCGGCCAGCTGATCGAGCTGGGTGCGGCAGGAGAAGCCGTCGGCCAGGACGGTCGCCTTCTTCCCCGCCTTGCGCACCGCGGGCAGCAGCGCGGTCTCCGCCACGGCGACCGACACCTCATAGTGGCCGCGCTCCACGCCGAAGTTGCCTGCCAGGCCGCAGCAGCCGCCGACGGCGCTGATCGCCGCGCCGGCGTCGCGGAGCAGGGCGGCATCGGCGTCCCAGCCGAGTACGGCGTGCTGGTGGCAGTGCGGCTGCGCGATGCCCGTGACGCCGGACAGGTCCGGCGCCCGCCACCCCTCGGTCGTGGACAGCAGCTCCGCCAGCGTCCGCACCGCGCCGGCCAGGGCCGCCGCCTGCTTGTCGCCGTGCAGCAGCTCAGCGGCATCGCCGCGGAGGGCCGCGGTACAGGACGGCTCTAGTCCGACGATCGGGATGCCCGCGTCGAGCGCGGGCTGCAGCGCGCGCAGGGTGCGGCGCAGCTGACGGCGGGCGCCGTCGAGCTGTCCGGTGGAAATCCAGGTAAGTCCGCAGCAGACGTTCTGGCCGGTGACACGGACCTCGTAGCCGGCGTCCTCGAGGACCCGCACCGCGGCCTGGCCGACCCGCGGCGCGAACGCGTTGGTGAACGTGTCCACCCACAGGAGCACCGGCTTGCGGGCGGTGGTCGCCGTTTGCTGGCGGCCGGCGAACCACTGGCGGAAACTCTGCGGCGCGAACGTGGGCAGGTCGCGGCGGTGGTCGATGCCGCCGAGCCGCTTGGCGAGCGCCGCGACCGGTGCGACGCGCAGCGACGCGTTGGCCAGCCGGGCCAGCCAGGGTGAGCGCGCCGTCAGCCCGGCCCAGCGGGGCAGCCAGCCGAGTGAGTAGTGCGAGGCGGGTCGCAGCCGTCGGCGATAGCGCTGGTAGAGCGCCTCGGCCTTGTAGGTGGCCATGTCCACGCCTGCCGGGCAATCGGAGGAGCAGCCCTTGCAGGACAGGCACAGGTCGAGCACCTCGGCCACCTCCGGCGCTTGCCAGCCGGCGGAGACAAGCGAGCCGTTGGCCAGTTCCTGCAGGACGCGGGCGCGGCCACGTGTCGAGTCCTTCTCGTCCCTGGTGGCCAGATAGGACGGGCACATGACCCCACCGGACGCGGTGTTGTCCGCGCGGCACTTGCCCACGCCGGTGCAGCGGTGCACCGCAGCGGTGAAGTCGCCGGCGTCGTGCGGGTAGGCGAAGCCAAGGCCGCGCCTGATCGGCAGCGCCAGCGGGACCCGCAGGTCGGCATCGAGCGGCGCCGGGTCGACGATGACACCCGGGTTGAGCAGGTTCGCCGGGTCGAACAGCCGCTTCACCGCGCCGAACAGGCCGATAGCGGCTGGCGAGTACATCGCGGCGAGCAGTTCGCCGCGCGCCCGGCCGTCGCCGTGCTCGCCGGACGCCGAGCCGCCGTAGGACGCGGCGAGCTTCGCGGCGTCCTCCACGAAGGCGCGCAGCACCGCGGGCCGGTCGCGGAGCGGGAAGTCGATACGCACGTGCACGCAGCCGTCACCGAAGTGCCCGTAAAGCAGTCCGTCGACGCCGTGCCGCGCCATCAGCGGTGACAACTCCCGCAGGTACGGTCCGAGCGAGGCGGGCGGCACCGCGGAGTCCTCCCAGCCGGGCCAGGCAGGCGCACCGTCCGGTGTGCGGCCGCCAAGACCCGCGCCGTCCTCGCGAATGCGCCAAAGCGCCGCCGCCTTCGGCCCGGTGATCACGGCGCTGCCCAGGCAGGATGCGTCGGCCGCCAGCTTGCGCGCCGCGTCGGCGGCCTCGGCCTCGGTGGCCCCCGCGGTCTCGATGAACAGCCAGCCGCCGCCGCGCGGCAGTTCAGGGACCGCGGCCGCGCCGCGGCGATCGCGGAACAAGTCGACCATCCGGGAGTCCAGGCCCTCGAGCGCGACGGGCAGGTGCGGCAGCAGTGCGGGCACCGCCTCCGCGGCAGTGGCCATGTCCGGGTAGCCGAGCACCGCGAGCGCGGTGGCGCGCGGCGCGTCCACCAGTCGGACGGTCGCGCCGAGTGTCAACGCCAGCGTGCCCTCGGTGCCCGACAGGAACTTGGCGAGGTCGGCGCCGCTCTCCGGCAGCAGGTGCTCGAGCGAGTAGCCGGACACCTGGCGGGTGAACCTGCCGAACTCCGTCCTGATGACGGCCAGGTTGCCGCCGACGAGCGCGCCGAGTTCCGACAGCAGCGGCGCCTCCGCGCCGCCGGCCTCCACCGCGGCGCTCGCCGGGTCGCGGACCAGGCCGACGCCGTAGCGACGCGCGGTGAAGCGCACCCCTGCGCCGGTCACCAGGTCGAGCTCGACGACGTTGTCGGCGGTCCGCCCGTAGCGCAGCGCGCGCGAACCGCAGGCGTTGTTGCCGATCGCGCCGCCGATCGTGGCGCGCGAGTGCGTGGACGGGTCGGGCCCGAAGCGCAGCCCGTACGGCGCCGCCGCCCTGGTGATCGAATCAAGGACGGTGCCCGGCTGGACGACCGCGGTCCGCGCCTCAGGGTCGACGGCCAGCACCTGGCTGAGATGCCGCGAGGTGTCGAGCACGACGCCGGCCGACAGCGCGTTGCCCGCGATCGACGTCCCCGCGCCGCGTGTCACGAGCGGCACGCCAAGCTCGCGGCAGACCGAGAGCGCCGCCTCGATCTCCTCGGCATGGCGGGGGAACACCACGGCGGAGGGCACCACCCGGTAGTTGGACGCGTCCGATGAGTACTCCGCGCGCCGCCGGACGGCGGTGTCGATCTCGGACAGGCCCGCTTTGCGCAGCGCCGCGGTCAGGTCCGCCACCCGCGCCTCACCGGTCGTGGTCACCATTCCCGAAAGCCTAGTGCCGCCCCGCGATCCCGCGGCGCGCGGCCTTGCCGTGTGCTCAGGTGCGGCGGAAGACGTAGACGTAGTCGCGTTCGAAGACCTCTACGTAGCCGTCGTGCGGGTACAGGCCGGCGATGAAGGCGGGCACGTCCTTGATGGCCGGGCTGTAGCCGCTGTCGTTGTTGTCGAAGACGACGTACTGGGTGAGCGGATTGCCCGCGGTGCCGATCCAGAAGGTGTCGGTGCGCGCGGCGAGCGGCGCGAGCATGCCGAGTGTTGTCTGCACGGTCGCGCCGTCGGGGACGACGGCCATCGCGGCATCGGCCGCCTGCACGTGCGCGTCGATCCGGTAGGTGTCGCCGTGCCACAGGTTGTTGAGCGGGAACTGGAAGGCGAACGCGACCGCGATCGCCGCCATCATCGCCGGCCCGTGCCTGGCGACGCCGCGCCGCACGATGACCCACGCCGCCAGCCTGGTCGCCGGCGGCGACACCTCCGCGCCCGCCGGACGAGAGAGCCGCTGCCAGCGGCCGATCGCCTCCGCCGCCGCGATGAAAAGGACCGGCATGATCGTCGCGTTGTACTGCCAGTCCGTACCCCAGTAGGCGGTATTGGTCGACACGAAACGCAGCGCCAGGCCAGGCAGGCCGATCAGCGCGACAGGCGAGCAGAGCGCGGCGAACGCCGTGGGCAGCAGGAGCACCACGGTTGTCCGCAGCTTGACGGACCAGCCGTGGCCCAGCTGAACGGCGATGCGGCCAGGGGAGAATGAGCCGCGGGCGCCTCCGCCGACGACACCGCCGTCCTTCCAGAAGTAGTACTGATGGACGGGGTTGAAGTGCGGGATGAAGACCGTGATCGCGAACACCGTCCAGAACACGCCCCAGCCGACGAGGAACACCCCGCCCCACAGCGCGGTGTGGCGGTACCCCTCGGGGCTGACCCGGTCGGCGGCCGTGGAGCCGTCGCCCCATGCCGCGAAACCCTCGCCTGTGCCGCGGCCGGACATGGCCGAGGGCAACAGGGACAGCGCCGCGAGCAGCCGTGGCCGCAGCGCGGACAACACCAGGAGCAGGCCGATGGCGGCCACGCTGAACCCCTGGTCCTCCTCGATGAACACCAGCGGCATCGCCCAGCAGATCGCCGCCGCCGGACGGCGGCGGACGAGCGCGGACAGCGAAAACGCGAGCAGCGGCACGGCGAGGGCGATCTCGTGAAAATCGGCGTTGATCATCTGCTGCAGGCCCCAGGAGAAGCCGTAGGCAAAGCCGATCAGCCGTCCCGCCGTGCGCCCGGCGAGCGCGGTACCCGCCGTCGTTACCGGGAACACCGACACCGCGACCGCCAGCGCCTGGAAGAACAGCAGCGTGGCCGGCGAGGGGAAGGCGCGGAAGAACGGGGCGAGCACGGCCACCCCGACCTGAAAATGATTGCCGAGCAGGTTGAATCCCGGCGCCAGGATGTCGACGACCGGGGCGTGCAGCTGCGACAGCTGCTTGACGTACTCGGTGTAGATGCCCAGGTCGTACGACGCCGGGTTGAGCTGCAGCAACCGGTACAGCGACAGCGTGAAGTAGCCGCAGAACACGAGCGACGCGATCGCCCACGGCACGGGGTCCCGCCAGGCACTGCCCGGGGCCGCGGCCGCCGGGGACGACGCGTGCGGACCTGCGATATCCGGCTGGGTCAGGGCGGCAGACGGCACGGCAGGAGTGCGGTCGTCGGCCCCGGCCGCGGCGGTGTTCGCCGTAGTGGCGCGCGGGCGGCGCTCCCCCAGCACGCCCGTATCCTATCGCGAACAGTCGACCCCGAGCTGCCCTCAGACGAGCAGCAGTTTGGCGATCCGCCTGCCGGCGAGCGACAGCCCGACGACGCCGAGCGCGAGCAGGTACGCGGCCCGCCACAGCAGGTCGGGCGACGGCACGCCGAGCACCAGGTCACGGAGGATCACCACGCCCTGGTAGAGCGGAGTCCACTCCACGATCAGGCCGATGACGTGCGGGTACACCGATATCGGATAGAACGTGCCGGAGAACAGGAACAGCGGCACGGAGACGAGCATCACGTAGTCGAAGTCCTGCCATGACTTCATGAACGAGGTGAGGAACACCCCGATCGCCGCCGTGGCGAAGGCGATAAGGCCGGCGCCAGGCATCGCGAGTATCGCCCACGGCGAGGAGATCAGTCCCATCGCGGCCATCACGATCAGGAAGGACACCGAGTAGATCATGCCGCGCAGCACCGCCCAGCCGATCTCGGCGAACGCGACATCCCGCGCACCGAGCGGCGTGGTGAGCACCGCGTCGTAGAGCTTCTCGAACTTCAGCCGCCCGTAGATGTTGAACGTGGAGTCGGCGAGCGCGCCGTTCAGCGCGGACACCGCGAGCAGGCCCGGCGCGACGAACTCCCGGTATGGCACCTGCTGCCCGCCAGGACCGGCCACGGTGCCGATCAGGCCGCCGATCCCGACCCCCACAGAAAGCAGGTAGAACAGCGGTTCCGCCGCCCCCGACGCGACCAGGAGCCACAGCTTCCGGTAGAACCGCGCGTGCCGCTCGATGAGCCGCAGCCCGCGCGCTCCCGGGACGACGGTGATCCACGACGATGATCCGGAACCGTTGCGGGGGGCTCCGGGTGGTCGTCCCCCCGGGCGGATACCGCGTGCGACCCCCGCCGCCTCCGCTCCGCCTCCGGGCACGGGCAGGTCAGACATACAGCCGCCTGCGGTAGGTCCGCGCGCCGAACCACAGCCCGGTGGCCGTGAGCGCGGCCAGGTACCCCACGTGGAGCGCGGCCGAGCCCGCGGTCAGCGTGCCGAGGCTGAGCCCGCGGCACAGCGCCACCCCGTGCCACAGCGGCGTCGCGTAGGCGAGCGGCCTTATCCAGCCGGGCAGCTGGCTGACCGGGAAGAACGTGCCGGAGAACAGCATCAGCGGTATCGCGCCGAACCTGATCGGGTAGTTCATCGCCATATCGTGCTCGAGGGTGACCGCCCAGGCGGCGCACGGGGTCGCGAACGCCACGCCGAGCAGCACCGCGGCGGGCAGAAGCAGCACCGCCCACGGCGAGGTGATCAGCCCGAAGGCGGCCATGAACACGATGAAGACGGCCGCGTTCATCGCGATCCGCATCGTGATGAACAGCAGGTGCCCGCGGTAGATGTCGACGGGGCGCAGCATCGTCGCCTTGGCCGCGATGTAGATCCGGTTCCAGTGCATGCCGCCGAACACCGGGAACAGCGCGTTGCCCATGCCGGAGTTCATCGAGTGCACCGCCAGCACCGCCGGGGCGACAAAGACCACGTAGCTGACGCCGCCGAGCGCCGCCGTGCCGTTCTTGTCAACGAGCGAGCCAAGGCCGTAGCCCATCGCGCCCAGGTAGAAAAGCGGGCCGAGCACCGACGACCAGACAGAAGCGCGCCAGGTCCGCTGGTACATCAGCAGCCAGCAGCGGAACGCGCGGAACGACAGGACCACCGAGTTCGGCAGCTTCGGCAGTGTCTCCAGGCGAGGCGGCTCCAGGTAAAGGGCGTCGGCACTCATCAGTCGACCAGAGTGCGGCCGGTGAGGTGCAGGAACACGTCCTCGAGCGACGACCTGCGGACAAGTTCGGTGAGCGGCTCGATGCCCGCCGCGCGCACCCGTTCGAGGAACTCGTCGCCGTCCGCCGCGTAGAGCAGCATCCGGTCGGCGGTCACCTCCATCCGTTCCGGTGACAGGTCCTTGATCTTCGCCACCCACTCCTCCTGCTGCCCGGGAGGGAACCTCAGCTCGACGACCTCGGGCGTGGAGTACTGGGCGATCAGCTCCCGCGGCGTGCCCTGAGCGGCGATCCTGCCGTGGTCCATGACCACCAGGCGGTCGCACAGCTGCTCGGCCTCTTCCATGTAGTGCGTGGTGAGGATGAGCGTGACGCCGCGCTGCTTGAGGCTGAAAAGGCGGTCCCAGACCACGTGCCTGGCCTGCGGGTCGAGACCGGTGGTCGGCTCGTCGAGTATCAGGATCTCCGGGTCGTTGATCAGGCTCCGCGCGATCGTGAGGCGGCGTTTCATGCCGCCGGACAGCGGGTCGACCTGGTCGTTTGCCCGTTCTGTGAGCTGAACGAAGTCGAGCAGCTGGTCGGTCCGCTCGTTGATCAGCTTGCGGGACAGCCCGAAGTACCGGCCGTAGACCAGCAGATTTTCGCGAACCGTAAGCTCGCCGTCCAGTGTGTCTTCTTGGGGGACAACGCCAAGACGTGCGCGAATCGCCGCGCCATCTCGGATTGGGTCACCGCCGAGAATGGTAAGATCACCGAGTGTCGGCGGAGAGACGCAGCCGAGCATGCGCATGGTGGAGGATTTCCCGGCACCGTTCGGGCCGAGAAAGCCGAACGCCTCACCGCGGAAAAGATCAAAGTTGATCCCGTCCACAGCGATGAAGCTGCCGAACCGCTTCGTCAGGCCTCTGGCGCGAACAAGTACCTTAGGCACTTGACGGAGGATACCTGGCAGTTCAGGTCCGCTCCGAATGGTTTTGCGTGGGCGTCATCGGGAAGGCGCGTTCGCGCGTCTAAGGTGCATCCAGGTCATGACGTCCCGGCTGGCCACAGCAGGGGTGCCTGGCACGCGAGAGGAACTGAGCCAGTTGAGTCTGATCCGCGACTACTACCTCCGGTTTCGGGTGCTGATCCACGAGATTGGCAAGTTCGGTGTCGTGGGGCTGGTGGCCACGATCATCACCTTCGCGGTGCAGAACGCCCTGTACGGGCACGCCGGGCCGACCACCTCGGTCGTGGTGGCGAACGCGATCGCCACCTGCTTCGCCTACCTCGGCAACCGCTACTGGGCCTTCCGGCACCGCAAGACCGCGAACATGGGTCGCGAGACGGTGCTGTTCGTCTTCTTCAACCTGGTCGGCACGGTGATCCAGACCGCGTTCGTCGACTTCAACCACTACGCGCTTGGCAACCACGACCGGATCTCGCTTAACATCGCGACGGTCATCGGCATGGTGTTCGCGACGCTCTTCCGGCTGGTCTGCTACCGCAAGTTCGTCTTCAACTCGATACCGCCCGAGCAGGACGAAGCCGAGGAACTCGCCACGGCGACGCTGCCCTAGGCGCTGCTTGCTAGCAGCTCGAGCCGCCGCCGGTGGTCGTGGTGGCGGTCGCAGTGAGTCCGAGCGGCGTGCTGAGCACCGCAGTCCCCTGCGCGCTCGTCAGGTAACCGACGGCGACCATGCGCGCGATGACGTGCTCGAGCCTGGCCCTCGCATTGCCAGGATCGTTGATCGGGTCATCGATGCTCGGCGCGTTGACCACGCCGGCCAGCATCGCACCCTGGACCACCGTCAGCTCACTCGCCGGGTGGCCGAAGTAGCCGCAGCTCGCCGCCTCAAGACCGTAATAGCCGTGGCCGTAGTAGGCGACCTCGGCATACAGGTCGAGGATCTCGGCCTTGGAGTACCTCAGGTTGAGCTTGACGGCGAGGGCCACCTGCTTCAGCTCGGCGCCGAACCCTGACGGATGGGTCGGCGTGTACAGCATCTTGGCGAGCTGCTGCTCAATCGTCGCGCCGCCCTGGTCGTTGCCGCCGCTGAGCTTGGCCTGCACCACGCGGCCGACGGCGAGCAGGTCAACGCCCGGCTCACCGTAATACCGCTGATCCTCGGTGGCGATCAGTGGCCGCGCGAAGTTCTCCGGCACAGCGGGTCCGGGGTAGGCGATGCCGTGCGCCCTCGCCTGGGCTTGCGCCAGTGCGATCGCGTCGCTGGCGGACGGGGTGGCCACCCAGATCACGCTCAGGCCGGCGATCACGACGACGAGCAGCGCCGCGACGACGATCCCCGCACGCCTGAGCCACCGGCGCCTGCGGGACGCTGGCTGGCTTTTCTTTCCCGGTGGCTGACCCGCTTGGCCCGGCTCACCCGGCTGACCCGGCTGTGCTGATTGCGGCGGAAGCGGCCTGGTATCGCCCATCGCCCTTGATGCTAGCCGCTACCGTTACCCGATCACTGCTCCGGTGCGCTAAGGTATGTCCGCTGGCGCATTCCGTGGCCAGCAACGGGACGTGGCCTAGTTTGGTTCAGGGCACCTGGCTGGGGGCCAGGGGATCGGGAGTTCGAATCTCCCCGTCCCGACAGTGTGACCGCTCGCGGTCGAATGTCGTTGGTACGCCGTACGCTGCGCGTATGACCGGGCCTATTGCAACTCCGCAACCGTCGTGGACTGACACCCAGCTTGCCGACGCAATCATGGCGTCCACAAACTGGCGCAGTGTGATGCTCCTGGTGGGATTCGGCGAACGATCCCGGTCCGCCGGAGCGATCCGGGTCGTCCGGCGCCGTGCCTACTTTCGAGACTGGGACTTGCCACCAAGAGCGTCGGGACTCCCGGCGGCGTTAGCCGGGTGCAGGTCAAGACAACCACCTTCGCCCAGCAGAACGGCTGGACGGTGACAGTCGGGCATCATCCAGATACGCACTCGAAGAAGGGGCACCTGCTCGCCTACTCTCCTGACGAGATCGACCTGTTCTTCATCGTCGACCGGGACATGACGATGTACCTGATCCCGAGCCGCGCGCTTGCCGGACGGGTCCGCGTGCTCCTGCGGACCTACCGGAAGTACATCGTGGGGAATGCCCGGGGGCTGCTCGGAGTGGCGGCGGAGGAAGAGATGGCGGCGCGAACGGCGCAGGCGCTTACTCCTGCGTTAGCTCGTGGCAGTGAGCTGAGATGATTTCTTCGTGGGGGCAGACGGCTCTCGATAAGAGGGGTGACGATGGCGGACGTTGATGACTGGCTGTCCGATGTGGGGCTGGCTCTCGGGGTGCCGGTCGGCGAGCTGCTTTCCGAGCCGCTGCGCGAGGAGATCCTGGGACTGACCGGGGAGATCGCGCACAACGTGGTGCGGGTCGCGGTGCCGTGGACCAGCTATCTGATCGGGGTCGCGGTGGGGCGCGGCGCGTCGCCGCAAGAGGCGCTGCGCATCGTCGCGGAGCTGCTCCCGTCGGGTGAGAGTAGCGAACAGTAACGGTTAGTCCGTCTTTTCCTGCGGTTTTCCCGGTCAAGACAGGTGTAGGACGTCACTCTCCGTGGAATGACCACCCCCGTTAACTGATCCAGATCGGGGGAAGATCAGTGCCACCCACGAAGAGCGCGGCGACCACGACCGCTTCAGCACGGACCGCGAGCCCTAGCCGCGCCGGTTCCGCCGCTGGCACAAAAACCTCTGGCACCGCCAAGAAGACCACCGGCCCAAAGGCCGCGAGCACCAGGACCACGGGGACACGCGCCACGCGTGCGTCCGGCACGCGCGCCACCGGCACCGGGAGCACGGGCGCGAAGACCGCGTCCAGCAGGACAACAGGCACGCGGGAAACGGGCACCAGGACCACCGGCGCGAAGACCGCGGCGAGCAAGACGACCGCAAGCCGTTCGACGACCGCGTCGCGGTCCTCGTCAGCCCGAACGACCGCGGTGACGCCGCGGACGGTCAGCACCGCAGCGACCCGGGTGACCTCGGCCGCCAGCAAGCTGAACGTCGCCGCGACCAAGGCATCCACCTCGGCCAGGACGCTGACAAGCGCGCTGACCGCGATCTCGACCGCGACCAAGGCCCTTGAGACCGCGGTCACGTCGCTGAACAACGCCGCGAAGACGCTCGCCGCCGCGCCGAAGCCAGCCGCGGCGAAGACCGCATCGGCCAAGCCGGCCACCGCGCGCGCTGCAGCGGCCGGTCGCTCGACGACAGCGTCCGCGGCGAAGTCTCCGGCGAGGTCCGCGACTGCCAGGACCGCCGCCAGGGCGACGGCTTCCAGGGCGACGGCGGCGAAGGCCACGCCCGCGGCGTCCGCGGGCGCCGCATCGTCGAGCGCGGCCAAGGCCACGCCCGCCGCGTCAGCGGCCGGCGGCAAGGAGGCCAAGAAAACGGCCAAGCCAGGCAAGGCGGCCGCCAAGCCGAAGGCCGCCGCCAAGCCCAAGGTGACCGCGAAGGCCGCCGGGAAGCCGGCGGCCAATGGGAAGCCCAAGGCTAAGACCGTCAAGAAGACGACGGTGAAGGCCAAGGCGCCGGCCGCGCCCACGGAAACGGTCGCGACCCGTCCGTCGACCAGGCCGGCCACCAACGCCAACGGGGTCACGCAGACCGCCGCGCTTACTCCTGGCTCTGACCCGGACGACGTGCTGTCGGGGCTGATCCGCTAGCGTGCGGAAGATCACCTGCCGCCACGGTGTTGGATAGTGGCATGGCTATCGATGGTGAGTACGTGCCGAGCACGGCCGGCTGGGTGCGGGAGCAAGTCGAAGAGTACGAGGGTTCCGGCGGGACCACGGGAACGACGTTGCGCGACACGGGACTGCCGGTCGTGATCGTCACCAACCGCGGCGCCAAGACCGGCGTGGTCCGCAAGACTCCGCTGATGCGCGTGGAGCACGATGGTGCCTACCTGGCGGTCGGCTCCAAGGGCGGCGCGCCGCAGAACCCGGTCTGGGTGTACAACCTGCGGGCGAATCCGCAGGTGGTCGTGCAGGACGGTCAGCAGACCTGGGAGGCGACGGCCCGCGAGATCAGCGGAGACGAGCGCGCCCTGTGGTGGGACCGGGCCGTCGCGGCCTTCCCGCCGTATGCGGACTACCAGAAGAAGACCGACAGGCTCATCCCGGTCTTCGTGCTCGAGCCGTCGGGCAGCGGGTCCTGACCGCAACGCGCTGATGGTGGACGTTGAGGCACCTGGGAGTGTGCCTCAACGTCCACCATCGCTGTCCGGTGGCGCCGCTGCGCGGGCTACCGCGCCGCGCGCGCCCGGGCGAGGGCGCGAGCGTGCTCGATGCGCAGCCACTTCTCGGTGAGCCGCTCGTCGGTGATGTCGGTACCCGCCGCGACCGCGTCCAGGTAGGCGAGGTCGGCGGCGACCCGGCGGCGGAACTCGGGCCCGTCGCCCACGTGGCCGTGACCAGGCACAAGGACCGCGGCGTCCGCCTCGGCCAGCAGGCCGAGGCCTTCCCGGTACTCACCGAACGGGTTCGCGGTGTCCAGGTCAGGCAGCGGTATCTCGATGTCAGAGCACATGTCGCCGGCGATCAGCACTCCGGTGTCGGGAAGGAAGACGGCACCGTGGCCCGGGGCGTGCGCGTCGTGCGCGAGCACCACGGCGCGCGGCCCCGGCCAGTCGATCTCCCGGCCGGACAGCGCGGTGACGCGGGCGAACAGCGTCAGGTCGTGGCCGGGCGCGCTGGCCGTCACCCCCTCGATCAGGCCAGCCTCCTCGCGCGCCGCCGCCGCCACCGCACGCGGCGTCGCGTACCGCGGCGCGTCGCCAAGCGCCGCGGACCAGAGCAGGTGATCCCAGTGCGGGTGGGTGGACCAGCCGGCCACGGGCCGCAGGGCGTGCGCGCCGAGCCAGCCGGCTAGTGCGGCCAGGTCAGCGACGCTCACCGCGGGGTCGACAAGCAGGCAGCCTCCGTCGCTGCCGGCGACGATCGTCGTGGTCGTGGTGTACTTCCGCGCGGTGGCGACCCAGACGCCGCGGGCAACCTCACGGACCGCTGGCTCGTTCATGCCCGCTCCCCTGGCCCGGCGCCGCCCGGCTTGATGCCGGCGGCGCACAGCACCCGGCCCTCGGGTGCGCCTAGACCCTCGTGCACTCCGGGAGGCAGCAGGTCGAGCCCGGCGAAGAACGACCCGAGGTCGTCGGGGGTCAACGGCAGCGGCCAGGTGAAGTCGGGCAGCCGGCCAGTCGGCCCCGGTGCGGCCGTCGCGATGAGGTAGCTGCCGGGCGCGAGCGCGCGGACGAGCACGCCGGCGACGGCTCTGGCGGTGCCCGGGTCCAGCGTCTGCAGCACGAGCGTGAGGATCAGGCAGACCGGCCGGGACAGGTCGAGAAACCCGGCGACGTCGGCGCTTGCCAGGATCGCCTCCGGCTCGGCAAGGTCCCCCGTCGAGTAGCGGACGCCCGGTGGCACCAGCACGCGCCCGTGATCGGTCACCACGGGGTCCCTGTCGACGTAGGCGACGCGGGCGCCCGGTAGGAAGGCGCGGGCGGTCTCGTGGGTGGACGGGGTGGTCGGCAGGCCGGAGCCGATGTTCAGGTACTGGCTGACGCCGCCGCGCGCGACGCGCGCGACGGTGTCGGCCGCATAGGTGCGGGAGGAGAACAGCAGTTCCCGCAGGCCGGGATGGATCGCTTCCAGCCGCAGCGCGAGCGCCCTGTCGGCGGCGAAGCTGGCTCCGCCGCCGAGCAGGTAATCGCAGGCACGTGCGAGGTTCGGGGTGCTGGTATCGAGCACCCCCAGATCTTAGTCGTCGGCGTTCGGGCCAGGACGGACGGTCGTGACGAAGATGTAGGTCTCCCCCTTCACCGAGCACGAGCGCAGCGGGGCGAACCCGCGGTCGGAGTGCGTCGCGCCAGGCGGGAAGGCGCGGACGATGGTCGCCGTCGTCGGCTTGCACTTGCTCGCGGGGAAGTTCCCCACGTCGACCCAGCCCAGGTCGGCGTGCGCGGTGCCGCCCGCAGCGATGGTCACCGTGGTGGGCTTGAACCGCGCGTTGCGGCCCGCCGCGTTGCCGAGCTGCTTGCCGTTGCCGTTGAGCGCGGACACTCCCGGGTACCCGAACAGGTGACAGGCGTGGTTGCTCACGTTGGTGAACTCGAGCGGGTAGAAGGCGGTGCCCGCGGCAGCGTTGGCCTCGCCGAGGTTCAGCCAGACCGACAGGTCCGCGGCGGTGCACCGCGGCGTGCTCGCGGCGGGCGCGGCGGCGGACGCCGAGGCCGACGTTGCCCATACGGCCGCGCCGATGCCGAGGGTAAGTGCGGACGCCGAGGCGATGGCGGCCCGGCGGATGTTGCGCTTGAACATTGCGTCCTCCTACAAGTGCCGTGCTTGCGTTGCGAAGCTACGTCGGGGGGATTGTGTTTTCATTGCGAAGCTAGGTCGGCTGAATTGAGCCAGACCAGAGTCGGACGACTGCTCGGAGGTCATGTCGGTGCTAGATGTTCGTCCCCGGCTGGATCACGGCCACCGTCAGGTAGACGTGCCTGCCGCCGAGTGAGCAGGACGGCAGGTCGAAGAACGCGTGGATGGCGGTCTTCGAGTTCGGCGGGTAGACCCGCAGCTCCATCGCGGTCTTCGGCTTGCAGCCGGAGCTGGAGACCTCGGCGTTGCCGTAGGCGAACAGCGCGTGCGCGGTGCCGCCGGCCGGAATCGTCACGACCTTGCCTGCGTACACGTGGTTCCGCGCGGCCGCCAGGCCGAGCTGCTTGCCGTTCGCGCCGAGCGCCGAGACGCCGGGGTAACCGCCGGTGGCGCACGCGTGGCCGCTGTGGTTCGTGAACTCGAGCGGGTAGTAGAAGGTGCCCGCCGCGCCGTTCAGCGCGTCCGGGCTGATCCACACCGACAGCTGGCCGGCGGTGCACGCCTTGACGGTGGCCGGTGCCGATGCGGCGGAAGCGGACGTAGCCGCCCAGGCGGCGGAGCCGATGCCGATCGCGAGCGCTGCGCTGGCAGCCGCGATGAGGCGGCGGAATGGCTTGCCCATGCTCATGCTTCCTTTGACTCGAGGCGGTGCCGGGACCCATCCCCGGCGGCTAACCCCTCGTCTTAAGGACGCCACAGCGGGCTCAGCGGTTGTGACTACAGTGTTGGGCGTGGATGACGCGGATGTGTGGATGAGGCGGGGTTCGTCTTTCGGCGCCGTGGCGCAGGCGTACGCGGAATACCGGCCGGACTACCCGGCGGACGCGGTGCGCTGGTGCACCGCACCGGTTGGTGACATCGGGTCGCTGCGGGTGCTCGACCTCGGCGCGGGCACCGGGAAGCTGACCGCGCTGCTGGCGCGGCTCGGCGCGAATGTCACGGCGGTCGAGCCCGACGAGGCGATGCTGACGGAACTGCGGCGCCAGCTGCCCGCGGTGCGCGCGCTTGCCGGGTCTGCCGAGGCGATACCGCTGCCCGACGGCGCTGTGGACGCGGTGCTCTGCGGCCAGGCGCTGCACTGGTTCAACCTGGAGCGGGCGCTGCCGGAGATCGCCCGGGTGCTTGTGCCGGGCGGAACGCTCGGCGGGCTGTGGAACAGCGACGACGACCGGGTCGACTGGGTGGCGGGGCTGCAGGAGGCGGCAGCGGGCGCGGCGTCGCCTTCGTTGTCCCGCCGCAGGTCGGAGGCGGCCAGCTGGGGTCCTGCGCAGTTCGGCCGGGCCCTGTTCACGCCGACCGAGCGCGCTGAGTTCCCCAACTCGCACCGGCTGACGGCCGACTCGCTTGTCTCGCTGATCGGAACGCATTCGCAGGTGCTCGTCATGGAGCCGGGCGACAGGAACCCGCTGATCGCCAACATCCGCGCCTACCTCGGGTCCCGGCCGGAGACGGCCGCCGGCGAGTTCGACCTGCCCATGGTCACCTCGGTGATCCGTGCTGTCCGCAACGCGGGATAGAGTCCAGACGTGGACACCGAGACCGACCTTGACTCCCTGTCGTCGCAGGAACTGGCCGACCTGGCCACCAGCCGTGCGCGGCACCACGCCGACCTGGGCTTCTTCTGGGAGCTACTGCGCGCCATACCCGCTGCGGAGACCCTCGAGGGTGACGTGCGCGAGGCGGGCGAGGACCTCACCAAGGTGTCGTCGCTGCTGTCCGATGCGCTGACGCTCCGCGAGGGCAACCTGGCCGACGAACTGCGCCCGCTCTACCTGGACTACCTGCGCAAGCACCCGCCGAAGAAGTAGCGTCACCGCGGTCGCGCGGACCGCGGCGGGACGGCGAGGTAGGCGGGAAAATCAGCGAGCGCGGCATACCCCGTGGGGGCATGCCGCGCTCGGCCGACGACCGCGGGCCTGTCTTAGGCCTGCAGGACGCCCTCGATCTCGAGGTTGATGGTGACGTTCTCGCTGACCGCGACGCCGCCAGGCACACCAGGGATCGGGCCGTTAAAGGCCACGCCATAGTCCATGCGGTTGATGTGGCTGATCGCGGAGAAGCCGACGCGGGTGCCGCCGTAGGCGTCCGGGCCGAAGCCGCTGACCTCAAGGTCAAAGGCGACCGTCTTGGTGACGCCCTTGAGGGTCAGCTCACCCTCAAGCACGAATCCCTCCTCGGCCTCCTTGATGCCGGTGGAGACGAAGGTCATCGTCGGGTACTTCTCCACCTCGAAGAAGTCGGCGCTGCGGATGTGCGCATCGCGCTGCTCCTGGCCGGTGTTGATCGAGGAGAGGTCAACCGAGGCCGTGACGGACGAGGCGAAAGGGTCTTCTCCGGTCACGATGGTGCCCTCGAACGTGTCGAAGCGGCCACGGACCTTGCTGACCATCATGTGCCGGACGGTGAACGAGACCTCGGAGTGAACGGGGTCAATCGCCCAGGTCCCGGCGATATAGCCGGGGATTTGTACGGCGGACGTGCTCATCGAGCCTCCAGGGAAAGGGAACGGTCAAACTGCTATTGCTACGCTGGAGTGCGTTACTTCCTAACAGTAACCAAGGATGGTTGAAGTGTCAAGCACTGTCGTCACGCCAGGCTACCGCGTAACCTTGAAGTCATGACGGCTACAGACGGCGAAACGGCCCCGGGGTACGCGTCGTCCACGTGCCGGGTCCGCGCGGTGCTGGACCGCGTCGGTGATAAGTGGTCGATCTACGTGGTGGACCGGCTCGGCGGCGGGCAGCTCCGGTTCAGCGAGCTGCTGCGCGGCATCGACGGCATCACCGCGCGCATGCTTACCGTAACATTGCGCGGTCTGGAGCGGGACGGCATCCTCACCCGGACCGTGCACGCCGCCGTGCCGCCGCGGGTGGACTACGCCCTCACCCCCCTCGGCGAGACCCTGCGGGAGGCGATCGGGCAGCTGGTGTCCTGGGCGGACAGCCATCTGCCGGAGATCGAGGAGGCACGGGCCGCCTACGACGGCCGCGCCGATGAGCCCGCGTGTCCCGAAGCGGCGGCGGGCTAGCCCGGCTCTGCCGGCTTGGGCCGAGCCCGCCGACCTAAGCGGATGGCCCGCCGTGCGGGGACCCACCGCCCGCGAGCCAGGCCGCGCCGCGCGCGTACAGTTCCTCGACGGCGGGACCGCGCAGCCCCGGCATGTCCGGCTTCACCGGGTAGCCCGCCTGGACCTGCAGGTAGGCGAGGTAGCGGTAGCCCTCGGGGAAACGCTCGAGCAGGGCGACGCCGAACGGGCGCGGCCAGTGTCAGCCGCACCCGTTCCGCTCAATCCGCTCTCGCCCTGCCCTAGGACACCTGCTCCGCCGCGGTGGTCACCGCCTCCACCGGGGGCTGGAGCGCGAAGTGGCAGGCGGCCATGTGACTGGCCGCGCCGTAGGCCTTCAGCTCGGGCTCGACGGTGGAGCAGAGCTCCTGGGCGATCGGGCAGCGGGTGCGGAACCGGCAGCCCGTCGGCGGGTGCAGCGCGCTCGGCAGCTCGCCGGTGATCCCCGCGTTGACCTTGGCCCGTTCCGTGGCCGGGTCGGCGGTGGGCGCCGACTCGATCAGGCCCTTGGTGTACGGATGCGCCGGGCGCAGGTACACCTCGTCGGCGGTGCCGATCTCCACCAGCTTGCCGAGGTACATGACCCCAATGTGGTTGGACAAGTACCGCACGACGGACAGGTCGTGGGAGATGAACAGGTAGGTCAGGCCCATCTCCCGCTGCAGGTCGCGCATCATGTTGAGCACCCGCGCCTGGATGGAGACATCAAGCGCGGACACCGGCTCGTCGGCGATGATGAGCTGGGGGTTGAGCATCAGCGCGCGGGCGAAGCCGAGCCGCTGGCGCTGACCGCCGGAGAACTCGTGCGGATAGCGCTCGGTCCACGCCTCGGGGAGCCCGACCTTGCCGAGCATCTCCTTGACCTTGGCGAACGATCCGGCCGTCGGCTTCTCCAGGCCGACCAGCATTCGGCCGATCGTCGTCTTGCCGCAGCCGGACTCGCCGACGAGGCCGAGCGTCTCGCCCTTGCGGATCTCGAACGACACGTCGGCGACTGCGCTGACCGAGCCGACCTTGCGCTGCAGCATGCCCTTGGTGACCGGGAAATCCTTGACCAGGTTGCTCGCGCGAAGCACGACAGCGCCAGGCACGATCTCCTCGACCGCCGCGGTGCTCTGCTCCCCGGTCGGCTCCACGACGGTGAGCTGCCCGGCGACCGTCTTCTCCTGCGCGCCGACCGGGTAGAAGCAGCGGTAGGTGTGCGCCGTGGTCTCGCCGGTCAGCATCGGGTCCTCGGCGCGGCACTTGTCGGTGGCGTACCGGCAGCGCGGCGCGAACCGGCAGCCCTTGGGCGGGTTGACCAGGTCCGGCGGCGCGCCGGGTATCGAGTACAGCCGCTCCCGCGTCTCCGCCGACTTTTCAGGCAGGGCGTGGAAGAGCGCCTCGGTGTACGGGTGGCGCGGGTTGGCGTACAACAGCGACGTCTCGGTGGTCTCCACGACCTTGCCCGCGTACATGACGGCCACCCGGTCGGCCCGGCCGGCGATCACGCCGAGGTCGTGGGTGACCAGGATGACCGACATCCCCAGCCGCTCCCGCAGGCCGTCGATGAGCTCGAGGATCTGCTTCTGGATGCTCACGTCCAGGGCGGTCGTCGGCTCGTCGGCAATCAGCAGCTTGGGATCGCGCGCAGCGGGCGGCCGCCGACCACCCGGACGGCCTGCACGTACTCCCGGTTGCCCAGCGCGAGCGTCTCGCCGCGCACCAGGCGGGCGACGCCGAACCAGTAGAAGATCGCGATGATGAAGATGATCGTGGTCGGCGTCGGGTGGAAGATGACCGACAGGATGATGATGACCATCAGCGACGGCAGCGAAAGTCCGGCGTCCACGATCCGCATCATCAGCGCGTCGACGTAGCCGCCGGCGAAGCCGGAGATCGCGCCGTACAGGGTGCCGACGAGGACCGAGACGATCGCCGCCGCGAGCCCGACCTCGAGCGCGGTCTGCCCGCCGACCATCAGCCGGCCGAGCTGATCATAGCCGAGGTCGTTGCAGCCGAGCAGGTGCGAGCCCGACGGCGTGCACAGGTAGTTGCTCAGGTCTGTGTCCGTCTGGTTGGTCACGTAGATGTGCGGACCGACGAAGCAGAACAGCAGGATGAAGGCGATGAAGGCAAGGCTGGCCAGCGCGAGCCGGTTCTCCGCGAAGACCTCCCAGGCGCGCGTGAACATGCCGCGCGGCTTGGACGCGGGCACGATCCCCAGGTCGGCCTCGCTTGCCGCGATGATCTGCGCCTCAGACATCAGTACCTCACCCTCGGGTCGAGCACGGCGTGGCCGATGTCCGCGGCCAGGTTCCCCAGGACCGTCGCCAGCGTGGCGAGCACGGTGAACCCGAGCAACGTCTCGTAGTCGTTGTTCAGCGCGGCCTGGTAGAAGGCGAGGCCCATGCCCGTGTAGTTGAATACGGCCTCGATCAGGATCGCGCCGCCCACGAGGGCCGGGACGGACAGGCCGAGCAGGGTCACGATGGAGACCAGCGAGTTGCGGAAGACATGACCCCAGATCACCCGGCGCTCGCTCGCGCCCTTCGCCCGCGCGGTGCGGACGTAGTCCTGCACCAGGTTGTCGAGGGACCGACGAGCGCATGTACCGCGACCATAGGCGCGTACAGCAGGAAGGCGTGGGTGAACACCGGCAGGACGAGCGCCCGTGGATCGCTGAGAATCCCCCAGATCGAGTTCGTCTGCGGGGCGAACGGCGGGAACAGGTGGATGTCCACCGCGAACCAGTCGACCAGGACGAGGCCGAGGAGGAACGTGGGGGTCGAGTAGCCGAGGAAGGAGATGCCGGTCAGCACGTAGTCGGCGACGCTGTTGCGGCGGACCGCCTGGTACACGCCGAGCGGGATGCCGAACAGCAGGGAGACGACAGTGCCGAGCGTGACCAGGATGACCGTCTTCGGCAGGTCCTGGGCGATGAGCGTAGTCACCGACAGGTTGAGCTTGTCGGAGAAGCCAAGGTTGCCCTGCAGCAGCTGCCAGACCCACTTGATGTACTGCACGTAGAACGGCTGATCGAAGCCGTACAGGTGGTTGTAGTAGTTGATCAGGAACGGCGTCGCGCGCACACCGAGCAAGGCGCGGACAGGGCCGCCTGGAAAAAGGTGAACCATCCCGAGGGTTGCGACGGTCACGAGGAAAAGCACGAAAATCGACTGTCCGGCCGCCTAATCAGGAAACCGACCACGGTTTCAGTGTCCTTTCTCGCGCCGGCCGCGGTCACCCCCGATTTTGTCGGGGGTGACCGCGGCCAGGTTGCCCGCTGGTTACTTCGTGAAGTTCCAGTACTCGGGCAGGAGGGTCGCGAGCGGGTTGAAGCCCACGTTGGCCAGCTTGTTGCTGACCGCCCAGACGCTATAGAAGTCCGGCGTCCAGATGAACGGCAACTGCTGCGCGAGGTACGTGCCGTACTGCTGGAACACCGACAGGCTGCTGCTGGTGTGCGTGAGGTTGATCAGCTTGTCCATCGTCGCGTCGGAGTAGCTACCCGAGTTGGACGAGGCACCCGTCGCGAACAGCGACTCACCTGTCGGCTCGAAGCCTGGTCCGTTGAAGTTCCAGCCGCCGAAGTTGAGGATTTCCCACTTGCAGCCGGCGTCGGTCGGCTTGCAGGGGGCCGACTCACCGATGATCGTGTTAAAGGACTGGGGCACCAGGTTCAGCTGGATCCCGGCCTGCCCCATGTCCGACTTCATTACCGCGACCTCCTCCTGGAAAAACCGGATGCCGGTCGCGTAGTCCATCGTCATCGACAGCTTGGTGCCCGCGGTCACGCCGGCCCCGCACTGGTTGGCGCCGGTGCCAGGCGACTGGCAGGTCATCACGCCGCCGACGTTCTTCCAGCCATGACTGGTGAGCAGGGAGGTGGCGTTGGAGATGGAGAACGCGTACGGACCCTGGCCACCGTTGGCATTCTGCACCGAGGGGACCCACTGGCTCTTCGGCTGGGTCGGCACGCCGCCCGAGGTCGGGTAACCGTAGCCGCGGTCGACCGACTTGATCATGCCTTCCTGGTCAATCAGCTCCTGCATCGCCTGGCGCACGTACAGCTGCCTGTATGCCGGACCCAGGGTCGGGTTGTTGAAGTTGATATAGAAGTACTGGATGCCGAACGAGTAGGCCGGCGACAGGTTGTAGCTGCTGCCAAGCGGGTTGGTCGACGGCAGCACCTGGCCGTTGGTGACGGGGGGAAGGTCCTGCGGCGGGATGTAGCCCGCGTCGAGCTGGCCAGTCTTCAGCGCCGTGTACTCGGCCGAGTCATCGGTGTACGCGTAGTACGTGAGGTTCGCCAGCTGCGGCTTGGGACTGCCGGAGTAGGCCGCGTTCGGCACGAACGACGTGACCGGGCCGGACGCGGCGGTGCTGAAGCTGGACACCTTCCACGGGCCGTCGACGACCGCCCAGAGCGGGTTGGTCGCGTAGGTCTTCACGTTCTTCGCCTGCGCGGTGAGGAAGGTCCAGACCGCCTTGCACTTGGCGTACTTGTCGGCGGCGGTGTCGGCGGCGCAGCCTCCGCTGCTCGCCGCGGCACTCGCGGAGGTGACGTCCCAGGCCTTGGGCATCGGGGTGATCTCGGCCAGCTGGTTGTAGGTGAACCAGATGCTGGAGACCGCGGACTTCAGGTGCAGGACCACCGTGTTGGCGTCGGTCGCGCTGTAGGAGGCGAGGTTGTCGGGGAGAAGGCCAGGCACGTAGCCGTAGTAGTTGGCCGGCTCGGCCTTCATCATGTTGAGCCAGAAGATCACGTCGCTGGCGTCAACGGTCTCGCCGTTGCTCCACTTCCAGTCCTTCATCGTGATCGTGACCGTCTTGCCGCCGTCGGAGTAAACGGGGGCATTGGCCGGCGAAAGCGGGTAGTTCACGTCGACCGACGGGCCGTTGTTGCCGAACATGTACAGCGGCCGGTACAGGAGCATCTGGAACTGCTCGGCGTTGTACTCGTTGGCGCTGGTCAGCGGCATGTAGGGGAAGATCCAGCTGAGCGTAAAGCCCGATGGCAGCGCGAACCGCGCAGTGCCGCCAGACACTGCCGCGGCGGTTGAGGACGCTGATGCCGATGACGACGAGCTGCTGCTAGGGCTGCTCGGCGTGCTTGTCGAGCTGCTGCACGCGGCAATGCCGACCGCGAGCAGAGCCGCCGCTCCGGCCACGGCTGTGCGCGCCATGCGCGAACGCCGTCTGTTCCGAAACATCAATTGCGCTCCTTGGCTGTGCTGTTGTGCGCCCCCGACCGGCCTTGTTGGGGCCTGTTCCAGGCGCGAACTTGCCTGGAGGATAAGTTAGGCCCGTTAAGGTGCCTAGCGAAGCAAGGCCTTCACACGATCTAGTGTGCGACTCAAGTTGTTGGCGCCGGCCAGCGTGAGTGCCTCATCGACGGTGAGCCAGCGCAGCGGAGAAAGATCATTTTCCGGCTTTACGGCATTGGGCTCTTGCGTCGCAAGGATAAAACGAAGGTCAGCGTGCTGGTGCGCCGACTCGGTCGCGGACGCGCGGACGTCGCAGATGACCGCGTGACGCAGCGCGGCGTCGGGCCAGGGCGTCAGGTCCGCGAGGCCGGTCTCCTCGGCCGCCTCGCGCAGCGCGATAGCGAGCGGATCGCGCTCACCGGGATCGCCGTGCCCGCCGACCTGCAGCCAGCGCTCTTGCCTGGCATGCCAGCGGAGCAGCACCCGGCCGGTCGGCGGGTGCACCACGAGGGCGGACGCGGTGAAGTGCAGCGGCAGCAGCCCGCGGGACCAGGGGTCGGGCGCGCTCGCCGCGAGGCGGGTCATCCGTTCCAGGTCCGCGGCCTCGGTCTCCCCCGTGGCCCAGTACTCGGTCAGCAGCCCGCTCAGCACCTGACCATCGTGCCACGCGCGAGACAGGCGCGGCGACCCTTTCGCTTCCGTGGCCCTCCTCTGGCCCAATCATGAGCTTTAGACCCATGTACACCAGTAGTCACACCAGCATCATTCGTCGACAAAATCGAACGCTGCATAACAACTAAAGGTGCTGTTCGCAAATACTTTCCAGTAGAGTCGTACGTGTGTTCTAATAGGGAACATGAGTACGGACCGCGCGGCGATGATCGGCCAGGTGTCCGCGGCGCACTTCCCCGCGCCGCGGCGACCGGCCGCCGCGCGCGGGCGCTAACGGGTTTACAGCCGCCGAAAGGCAAGGCTGAAGTCCCAGCACACACTGCCAGCAAGGGGTGACCATGACGCACGACTTCGAATATACGAGCTATGATGACGCCGATAGGATCGCCATGCTGGAAAACAGGGCCGCCGAGCTCGAGCGCCGGCTGCTCGCCGTCGTCCCGCCCGGCGACGGTGGCGACTGGCCCAACCTCGGCGTCCCCGCCGAGGGGCCACGCGCTAAGGCCGGACGCACGCAGGCCCTTCCCGCGGCGAGTGACTCAGCGTCGGACGGCATAGGGATGGACGAGACGGCATTCGGCGACACCGGGATTCCCCGCGGGTCCGGCGTCCGTGGCACCGACGGGCGGACAGAGGCGCTGATCAACCATGGCCGCCAGCGGGCAAAGCGGTCGCGCGGTCTCTGGTTCCTCAAGCACTGGCGTTTCGTCGGTATCGGCGCCGCCGCGCTGCTGCTCGGGATCGGCGTCGCGCTGCTGGTCCTGCCGGGCGGCGCACCCGGCTGGCCGTCGAGCGTCGCCCAGGTGCAGACGCAGATCAAGCGGGCCTGCCAGAATCCCGACGTCGCGGCGGAGCCGAGCGGTCTTAACTTCGCCTGCGAGAAGGACACCCAGCAGGTCCTGTGGATCTTCTCGCTGCTGACGAGCGGCAACAACCCCGGCTACCTGGACTCCTCGACCGGGCGCAAGGGTCTCGAGCCGATCCAGCCCGCCCAGGGCGGCGACATCGCGTGGTCGCTCAACCTGCACCACCCCTACAACCCGGCTAATCCGATCGACAGCCTCGAGGTGGCCGCGCGGGCGATCAACAACATCATCAGCGGCGCCACGCTCACCGCCACCAACGGCGGCGCGCTCGTCGAGCCGGGCCTGGAGAGTACGCCGGCCAACTGCCAGCGGTACACGGGTTCTTCGCAGGTGGTGACCAGGCATGGCTACCCGACGCGCTGCGCGTCCGCCATCACGTCGCCCGGCGGCCAGGCGGCACTCGTGAGCGACGTCTTCAGTCAGTGGATGGGCGGCACCCCGTCGGCTCTGGCGGCACAGGCCGGAGTGCTTTTCCAGAACGCGGAAAATCCGGGTGACCCGCGGGTGCAGGCGATACTGCAGAGCCTGCCCGCGTTCGGCCGTTAACCGGGCCGCCAACCGGGCCGACGCCTGCGGCTGAGGCCCGCGAGGCGGATGGGGAGGCACTGAAACCAGCGACATTAATGTCGGGAAAAAGGCGCATCCCAAGCAGGACTGTAATCGCCGAAGGGGGGAAGTGGTACCCGTGCGTTCCGGCAGGAGGCCATGGTGGCAGCAGGCAACGGCGCTTGTGACCGTGAGCACTGGCGGCGTGATCACAGGGTTCAACTTCGTCCCAGGGGCGGCCGCGACGATGACCTCGCCGAACAGCGTGCCACTCCACCTGCTCGCGCTCGAGCGGGCGGCTAAGCCTGGCACCCTCGGTGACCTGGCCGCCGGCTCCGACAGCGCGGGCAGCGTGGCGAGCGACGCGCAGCTGCGCGCCGCGATCGTCAACGTGGCCGGCTACTACCTGCGGCTTTCCCAGACCAGAACGCCCGCCCAGATGGAGGCGCTTATCTGGGATAACACCAGCAGCAACGGCGCCGACCACGGCCCGTCCTGTGCGGCGTTCGCCAGCCTCACGCTGGACCTCGCGGCGCAGGCGGTTGGCCAGCAGAGCTGGGTCAGCGGCGGCTCGAGCTACCCGTACCCGCTGCCTGAGTGGGCCGACGTCCGGGTCGACACCAACCCCGACTCGCCATCCATCACGTCCATGGTGGCCGACGCGCAGGCGCACGACCGCTGGCATGCGCTCGGTGACGGCTATCAGCCGCGGCCGGGCGACTGGGTCCTGTATCCCGGTCACGTCGAGGTGGTCACCGGGTACCGCGATGGCGTTCTCGACTCCATCGGGGCGGACTCACTGCCCGGCCTCACCGTCAACGCGCACTCGTTCAGTGGCTCCTTTGCGGCCCACGGAGTCGAGGGCTTCATCGACAACGGCAACCTCAAGCCGTCGGGCACCACCGTCACCGGGCCGGGCAGCGGCGGGTCGGCCGCGACGCCGGCCGCCACTCCTTCCGCGCCGGTGACGCCGACCACGACACCGACCGCGGCACCCGGGAGCAAGCCGTCCGCGCACTCCGGACATCGCGCCGGCTCGTCCGGGTCCGGCTCGTCCGGGTCCGGCTCGTCCGGGTCCGGCTCCGTGCGCTCGCAGCCGTCCGTTCCGGGAGCCGCGATCATTCCGGGAATTGGTGCCTCCCAGGGAACGACCGGGACTCCCGGAGCGGGCTCCACCCCGGGGACGGGCTCCCCGCCTGGGACGGGATCGGCCCCAGGGTCGGGATCCGCTCCAGGGATGGGATCGGCTGCGGGTACAGACGCCATTCCCGGCACCGGTGCCATTCCCGGCACGGGCGCCTTGCCCGGCACCGGCGCTATGCCCGCTGCGGGCGCCCTGCCCGGCACTGGCGCCTTGCCCGGCGTGGCCGCCATCCCGGGAGCGGCGACTCCCGGCGGGACCGGCAGCGCGCGAGGCTCGGGTGCCGCCAAGGCGCCTGGCGGCTCGGGTGGCTCCGCGGCTTCATCTTCCAAGGGGGCCGCTTTCGCGCCGAAGGGCTCCGCGGCGGGGCTGGCCGCCATCCCAGGCGCGATGGGCACGCCGCCCGCCACCTCGCCGTCCGCGCAGCCCGCCGCCACGTCCCCGGCCCGCACCCCGGCGACTTCCCCCACGGCAACGTCAGCGCCTGGGGCGACGGCCTCGCCAAGCACGCCGGCGGCGACTCCGACCGCGACACCGACGGGCAGCCCGGCCGGATCGCCTGCCTCCTCACCCACATCCTCGTCGCCTGCCTCGTCCGGGCGGCAGTACGCGACGCCGGGCACCAGGGATCAGCAGGCGTTCATCAGCCTCGTCGCGCCCGGTGCGATCGCGGCGCAGCAGCGCTACGGCGTGCCGGCGGCGGTGACGATCGCCCAGGCGATCGAGGAGTCGGCGTGGGGGCGCAGCGGTCTCGCCGCCCGGTACCACAACCTGTTCGGCATCAAGGGCACCGGCCCCGCGGGGAGCGTGTCCCTGCCGACCTCGGAGTTCCAGGGCGGTCAGTGGGTTTCGATCGACGCGCAGTTCCGGGTCTACCACAACGACGCCGAGTCGATCGCCGACCACGCCGAGCTGCTCGCCACTAGCGGCTATTACACGCGGGCGATGGCCGACCGTGGCGTACCGGACGCGTTCGCCAACGATCTGACCGGCGTCTACGCCACCGACCCCGAGTACGGCGCCAACCTGATCGCGTTGATGCGGCTGTACAACCTGTACCAGTTCGACAGCGCGGCATCGCACGGCGGCGGAACCTCGACGCACGCGGCGCACCCGACGCAGGCGCCGGTGTCGCCGACCACGGCCTCCTCCCCGACGACCGCCCCTACTGGCACGCCGACGGCCTCACCGACCGTCACGCCCACCGCGTCACCGACCGTCGCACCGACGGTCACGCCCACCGTGTCGCCCACGGTGGGCATCCCAGGAACAGGCACCCCCGGCACCGGCATCCCAGCCACGGGCACGCCCGCCGCGGGGCCGGCGGGCACGCCGGCCCCGACCAGTCAGGGCTCCGCCGGCCGCACGGGCTTCCCCGGTGCCGGACGCGCCCAGGTGCCCGGCGTCACAACGCCCGCCCTCTCCCCGACGGTGCCCGCCGGAACGGGGGCCGCCGGCCGCGGGCGGGTGGGAGCGGGGCGCGTTTCACGGGGAACTACGCGGGCGGGTGCTACCGCGGCGGCTACCGGCCGCATCCCCGGGCTGATCTCCCCGGGGCAGCTGGCACCCGCGGTCACCGCGATCCGGTATGAGAAGCAGTTCCCGCACGCGGTGACCACCGCTTACTTCGCGACAGCCAAGACACCGCTTGCCCGCGGCGAGCAGCTGTACCGCGACGTCGCCGCCCGCAGCGACATCCCGTGGAAGCTGCTCGCCGCCGTCGACTGGATGCAGTGCAAGGCCGACCCGCGCTACTCCCCGGTGCACGGCGAGCGGCTCGGCTCGCTCAACGCCGACGGCACCTCGTTCGCCACCAAGTCGAGCGCGCTCACCCAGTGCGCGAGCGACCTCGTGCAGCTCGCCGCCGCCGTCTACGGCATCGACCTCACCGCGCGCAGGCCACTGTCGGTGCGCGCGCTCGCGGACGCGTTCGCCGCGTTCCGCTGGGGCGCGCTGCTGCGGCGGCATGGTGTTTCCGCCATGGAGTTCCCGTACTCTGTCGCAGGGCTCACTGCTGCGCACCAGAAGATGCACTGGCCAGGGATTGACGACCCGGACGCGCCTGACCGTCCGGGCGCCCGGTTCCGCGAGCCGTTCGGCGCGGTTCCCGTCGTGCTCAGCCTCGGCTACCCGGCGACCGTCTTAAGTGACAGAAAGCAGGTAAACCCCCGTGTTCCGCTTCATCGTCTGGCTCGCCCGCCGGCTCGGTTCCGGCCACGACTCCGGGCAGCCGTCATCCGCCACCGTCCTCCCCGGTCAGCTCGTCACCGTGCGGCTGGCCGACGGCAGTGCGGCCGGCCGTGCCGGGAGCACCGAGGGCGGCCCAGGCAACGGCAACCCGGGCACCTCCGAGCAGCAGAACCCGACGATCGTGCTGGTCGGACAGCCCGGCGGCCCGCCTCCCCGGCGGAACTGGTTCTTCCGGATTCCGCGCTGGCTGCGGTGGACGGCGATCATCGTCATCGTCGGCGTGTTCTTCCGCCGGATCGTCGCGTGGGCGGTGCTCGGCGCGCTGTCCGCCGCCCTGCACCTGTTCGGCGCCAACGTGCACCTGCCGCACATCACGTTCGGCTGGCCGTGGTCGTCGCCGACCAGTTCCAGCGTGCTCGTCGGGCCGCTGGTGCTGCAGAAGATCGAGGGGATCGACAAGCCCGCCCTCGGTACCACGACCTTCAGCTTCCTATTCACCCACTCGGTGTCCAAGCCGATGGGCTTCCTGCCGTGCTGGTATTCCGCCACCTTCTACGCGGTCGGGCACGCGTCCGCGACCGTCAACCTCAACCCTGGTCCCTCCTGGTGGAAGCGCTCCACCGGCCATTACGTGCTGCGCGTGCTCAGCAAGCCGTCTGGCAGCGCGCCCGGCCGGGTCAGCGTCTCGATGGCGCTGCCGCTGCCGCAACTGCCGCAGTCGGTGCACGATGTCACGGTCGACGACACGATCTCCAGGCCTGTTTCGTCCGATCACTCGTGGACCTACCCCGGTCTGGCCTGCGGCGTGCTCATCAAGCCGCAGTTCGCCCAGTCGGTGCTCTACTCGCAGGCGCAGACCGTGGCCTTTCAGAAGGCCACGCAGACCAAGAGCGTGACGCAGCCGCTGATCGCCGCGGCGGAAAAGGAAGCTACCACGATCATCGGCGGCAACTTCATCACGCCGACCCTCAACGCGCTCAACTACAAGGTCAGCTCGTTCACCATTCGCTGGGTGGCGCCCGGTGCGGGCGCCGGTGCCGGCGGGTGAGCTGGGCTCGTGGGTGAGCTGTGCTAGTGGTTGGCGTTGACAGTGGCCAAATCGCGATGTGACGCAGCGGGCGTTCGGCTGAACCCGGAGCCCGTTAGACCTACTATTTCGATATGCCGGGGATCGCGTCCCTCGAAGCTTTCCAGCGGGGCGTTCACGAATTTGATATTGACACTTTCCAGCTCGACATCGAGCCCGCCGCCCTCGAGGCTGCGCGCCGGTCGCTGGACGAGTCCGGCTTGTTGCTCCTCGGCGAGGTGCACGGGGTGCGGCAGAACTCGCTGATCGCGCGGGAGCTGATGACGTCCCTGGACATCACCGGGCTTGCCCTCGAGTGGCCTGCCGGTCTCGCCTCGGCCATCAGCGGCTTCTTCGAGGACGGCCAGGTGCCCGATCATCCGCTGCTGTGGGGCGGCGACGGGCGGATCACCGCCGGACACTTCGCCATGCTGTGGGAGCGGTTCTCCGCCGGACGACTGCTCGCGCTGACCCTGTTCGACGGCGTGAACGAGGTCGGCTGGTCCCGGCGCGAGGCCGCGATGGCAGAGCGGATCCTGACCGCGCAGGGGCCTGCGGCGCGCACACTCGTGATCGCCGGCAGCGCGCACACGGCCCTGGCGCCGACCGGGCTCGGCATTCCGCTCGGCGCCCGGCTCCGCGAGCAGCGGAGCGGGGTTCGCGAGGTTCAGATCAAATACGGAAACGGCGGGTACTACAACCTCAGCCCACAGCGTTTCAAGCGCCAGTGGTCGCTGCACCGCCGCGCCCGGCTGCGCCTCGAGGGCGCCGGCCTCGTGCTGGACCTGCCGAGCCCGGTGCAGGCACGAGTGCCGCATCGGGTGCTGCCCAACCAGCGTCCGCTGCGCCCCGCCGCGGCCGGCTTCACCGGCGCGTTCCCCGCGTACCACGACGCGCAGCCGCTGACCGGGCCGCAGCGGCAGCTTGGCCCGCTACGGCAGGGCCAGCCAACGGGCCCGTTCCCCGCCCACGGTTCCCCGTATCAGAGAGAGCCGCAGCAGGCTCAGCAGCGTCAGACCGGCTCATCCCCGGCGCTCCCCTATCCCGACCAGGCGTATGCCGACCGCGGGTATCCGGGTCAGCCGCATGGCGCGCCGAATCACCAGCCCGGGCCTGGCTACCCCGCCGAGCCCGGCCAGCCGCCCTTCATGGGTCATCCGCAGCAGTCGCAGCCCGACCCCGCCGGTTATCAGCGACACCGGCGGGTCCTGCCTTACGAGGTGGAATTGCCCACGAGGTAGCGTGGTCGCATGGGCATTGCGGCGACACGTCATGATCTGTACCCCGTCGGCTGGTCGTCCCCATGACGGCGGGTGTGTTCCCTGGCACCGGCCTGTTTCAGCGCGCTGCCGCGGCGTTCGCTGACTGCATTCCCGTCGATCCGGCCGACGACGGGCTGTTCGGTCCCGGCAGTGTCACCTGGCGGGTGCACGCCGACCTGTCCGCGCCCGTCTCCGGCCTGCGGTCGCTGCTGCTCCAGGCGCTGCACCCGCTCGCCATGGCCGGTGTCGACCAGCACAGCCACTGGCGCGAGGACCCGGCGGCCCGGTTCGCCTCCACCTCGGCGTACGTGCTGACCACGACCTACGGCGACAAGGCAGCGGCACGCGCGGCGGCGGCACGCGTGCGGCAGATCCACGAACACGTGCGCGGCACCGACCCGGTGACCGGCAAGCACTACGAGGCGAGCGACCCGGCGCTGCTGATCTGGGTGCACGCGGCGCTTGTGGACTCGGCCCTCGCCGCCGCCGACCGCTACGGCACCGGGCTCAGCGACGCGGACAAGGACCGGTACGTCGCCGAGATGACCGCAGTCGCCGAGATCATCGGGGTCCCCGCCGCGAGCTTCGCCGACGGAGGGGCGCCGGCGAACGTCGCCGAGCTCGACGCCTACTTCGCCGCAGTCCGGCCCGACCTCGCCACCAGCCGGTCGACGGAGGACACGGCGACGTACCTGCTCGGCATGCCCGACGTGGAGCCGGAACTCGCCGAGGTCTGGCAGGTGCTCGCGGCCGCCGCCGTCACGTCGCTGCCCGACTGGGCGCGTGCCATGTACCAGTTCGGCGAGGGCGGACCCGCGCCGGACTCGGTCCCGCCCGGCCGCGACGAGGTCCGGCAGGTCCTTGGCATCCTGGACGCGGTCTACCTCGGCGAGCCCGGCGTGCTCGAGGCCCGCCAGCGGCTGACGCTGCGGATACGCCGTGCCGAGCAAGCGCGGGCCGAAGAGACAAGTGCCGGGCAGGCACCGGCCGAGCAGACACGGTGAACGAACCGAGACTACGGGTCAGCCGCGGGCTGACCGCGATGCGGCTCGCCGCTCGCGGCGGTGCCAGGTACGCGGTGAACGCCCCGCGGCTGTTCGCGGCCGCGGGCGAGCACCGGCAGCGACTCCGCGATGACCTGGCGCTGCGCACGGCGCAGGACGTGGCCGACACGCTCGGCACCATGAAGGGCGTGCTGATGAAGATCGGGCAGCTCGCCAGCTACGTGGACGCGGGACTCGCGCCGCCCGCCAGGCGCGTGCTTTCCGCACTGCAGGACAGCGTGCCGCCGATGTCGTCCGAGCTGGCGGCCGGCGTGATCGAGGCCGAGCTCGGCGGCCCGCCCGAGTCGGTGTTCGGCGAGTGGGATCCGCTGCCGATCGCGGCGGCGTCGATCGGCCAGGTGCACCGCGCCATCACCAGAGACGGCCAGGCTGTCGCCGTGAAGGTGCAGTATCCGGGCATCGCGGAGACGATCGCGGCCGACCTCGGCAACGTCGCCCTGATCCGGTCGCTGCTGAAGATGACGGTGCCTGCGCAGGACGTCGAGGAGCTCATCGAGGAACTGCGCGAGCGCATCGGCGAGGAGCTGGACTACCGGCACGAGGCGGACAACCAGCGGCGGTTCGCCGCCTACTTCGACGGCCATCCGACCGTGCGCGTGCCGATGATCGTCGATGAGCTGTCCACCGCGCGGGTCATCACAAGCGAGCTCGCCGCCGGCGTGCGGTTCGGCGAGATGCTTTCCTGGTCACAGGAGGAGCGGGACCTGGCGGCGGAGACGATTTACCGCTTCACCTTCCGCTCGCTTTACGAGCTGCACGCGTTCAACGGTGACCCGCATCCTGGCAACTACCTGTTCGAGCCGGGCGGCCGGGTGACCTTCCTCGACTTCGGCCTGGTGAAGCACTTCACCGACGACGAGCTCGACCCGCTCATCGAAATGGTCGAGGCGCTGTGCCTGAACGAGGACCCGGAGGCATTCCGCAGCGCCATGGAGGGGGCCGGTTTCCTCAAGCGGGACGCGCCGATCCCGACGGCGGACGTCGTGGCGCACATGTCGCTGTTCTACGACTCGATCCGCGAACGCGGGCCTCGCACGATGACTAGCGAGTACTCCTCGGCCGTCGTCCGCCGGTACGTGGACTTCAAGAGCCCGCTCGCCGCCTACGCCAAGATCCCGCGCTCCTACGTGATCGTGCAGCGGATCAACCTGGGGCTGTTCGCGATCCTCGGCCAGATGAACGGGACCGCCGACTGGCGCTCGATCTCCGAGGAGATCTGGCCGTTCGTCCAGGCCCCGCCGTCGACGCCGATGGCGGAGGCCGAAATCCCCTGGCACGCGAAGGCGGGCGCCTGACCGTCGGAGCGAGGACTCAGCGCGTCGCGCTTCTTGCTGTTATCCCTTCGCGGCGCCTATCCCCTGCGGCGACTGTCCCCCGGCGGCGACGGCGCCGCCTGGCGGCCCCGTCAGCTAACGATCTTCAATTGCCTGGGTTACGGGTCTGGCGTGTGTCGCGGTGGTGGGTTATGCCGGTGTCATGAGGTATCCCGATGGCGGCGGGCTGACTGCTGCGGATCGTGCCCGCCGGGAGCAGGTGCGGCTGGCGGCGGCGGAGATGATCGAGGCCGGGGCGAGCGATGGTGAGGTCGCGCGGCGGTTGCGGGTGAGCCGGATGTCGGCGAACCGGTGGCGGCGGGCGCTGGCGGCCGGCGGCCGGGAGGCGCTGGCCTCCAAGGGGGCCGGCGGGGCGAAGTGCAAGCTGACGGAGGCCCAGGTCGCCGAGCTGGAAGCGGTGCTGGACGCGGGGCCCGCGGCGTGCGGTTATGAGGATCAGTGCTGGACCCTGGCCCGGATCGCCGATCAGGTGTGGCGGCGGTTCAGGGTGGAGTACACGCTGGGCGGGGTGCATGTGCTGCTGCACCGGATCGGGTGGAGCGTGCAGGTCCCGGCGCGGCGGGCGGCCGAGCGGGATGAGGCCGCGGTCGCCGCGTGGAAGCAGGAGACGTGGCCGGTCATAAAAGGGCGGCTGAGCAGCAGGGCGCCTGGCTGGTCTTCGAGGACGAGTCCGGGCAGGGTTTAAGGCCGCCGAAGGGCCGCACCTGGGGGCGGCGCGGCGCGACCCCGGTCGTCAAGGTGACCGGCGGCAGCAACAAGCGGGTGTCGCTGGCCGCGGTGATCGCCGTCAAGGCCGGGCAGCGGCCGCGGCTGATCTACCGCGTCCATTCCGGCCCCCGGCGCGGTGACAAGCGCAAGGGGTTCACCGAGACGGACTACGCCCGGCTGCTGGACGCCGCCCACCAGCAGCTCGGCGGGCCGCTCGTCCTGATCTGGGACAATCTCAATACGCACGTCAGCCGGGCGATGCGCGAGCTGATCGCGGCCCGGGACTGGCTCACCGTCTACCAGCTGCCGGCCTATGCCTCCGAGCTCAACCCGGTCGAGTCGGTGTGGTCGCACCTGAAAAGATCCCTGGCCAACCTGGTCAAGCATGACCTCGCCCAGCTCACCGCCCTGGCCAAGTCCCGGCTCCGCCGCATGCAGTACCAGCCCGGCCTGATCAACGGGTTCCTCACCGGAACCAGGCTTGATCTCACGTCCCTTGCGTAACCTCCGCAATTGAAAGATCGTTAGCACCGCGGCGGGACCGGTAGGCGGCCACGTTGACGCGGTTGGCGCAGGTCAGGCCGCAAAAGCGGCGGGAGCGGTTCTTCGACAGGTCGACAAGGACGTCGTCGCAGTCGTCCGCGGCACAGACCCGCAGCCGCCCAAGCTCGCCGGTGCGGATCACGTCGGCGAAGGCCATCGCCGCGTCCACGGCCATGCGGTCCGCGAGCGGCGCCTCGGGCGGGGTGGCGTGGATGTGATACTCCCAGCCGTCGTGCTTGAGCAGCTGCGGCAGCGCGTTCGCGTCCCGCAGCAGCGTGTTGACGAGGTCCACGGCCTCGTCCTCCGTCATCTCCCATAGCTGGGCGAGCCGCGGGCGCAGCGCGCGCACCGCGTCCAGCTCGGCCCGGTCGCGGGTGCGGCTGCCGGTCCACTGCCAGTGCTCCACGAAGGCGTCGAGTGCGGCGATGTCGGCCAGCCCGTCGGCGTCGCCCCTGGCGGTGTTCACAAGTTCCGCGGTCGCGTTCAGCGACAGCTCGGTGTCATGGGTAAAAAGCATTTGACCTCTTTCACCCAGCCTCGTTAAGGTAATAAGTGTAGCCCGGCATTACCACTTACAGCACCCGGGCAGCGCCGCCGCCGGCGCTCCCGAGCGGGTGCCGCACGAGACGAGGGCTGAGCGAGACGAGGAGCGAGCCGATGGCGACCGCGCGGGCACTAGATGACGAGATGGTACCCGCGGCAGGGACCGCGTCCACGGCGCGCGCCGGTCGCGCGGGGCAGGGGGCAGGGCTCGCGCTCGGGCTGCTGTCGGCGATGTGCTTTGGCACGTCGGGAACGTCGGCCGCCGCGCTGATCGCGGCCGGCTGGTCGCCCGCGGGCGCGGTGCTCGCCCGGGTGTGCGTCGCGGCGCTCGCGCTGACCGTGCCCGCCATCATCGCGCTGCGCGGCCGGTGGGGGCTGCTGCGCAGGTCGGCGGGGCAGGTCGTGATCTACGGCCTGGTCGGCGTGGCCGCGTGCCAGTTCTGCTACTTCAACGCGATCGCGCGGATGGACGTCGGCATCGCGATCCTGCTCGAGTACCTGGGGATCGTGCTCATCGTCGGCTGGCTGTGGGTCAGGCACGGGCAGCGGCCGCGGCCGCTCACCGTGCTCGGCGGCATCGCGGCGCTCGGCGGGCTCGCGCTCATGCTTGACCTGTCCGGCTCCGGCGGTGTCAGCCTTGCGGGGGTGGCGTGGGCCCTCGCCGCCGCGGTCGCGATGGCCGTGTATTTCTTCCAGTCGGCGAGCACGTCCGCGGCCGACGGCAGCGACGCGCTGCCGCCGGTGGCGCTGACCTGGGGCGGCATGGTGACGGGAGCGGCCGCGCTCGCGCTGCTCGGTGCCGCGAGGCTGACGCCGCTGAGCTTTTCCGCCGCCGACGTGACGCTGCTCAACGCGCGGGTCAGCTGGGTGGTGCCGGTGCTCGCACTCGGCGTGATCGCCGCGGCGATCGCGTACGTGACGGGAATCGGCGCGGCGCGGCGGCTCGGCGCGAAGCTCGGCTCGTTCGTCGCGCTTGCCGAGGTGCTGTTCGCGGCCGGGTTCGCCTGGCTGCTGCTGCACCAGGTGCCGACGGGCATGCAGTTCCTCGGCGGCCTGCTGATCCTGGCCGGCGTGGTCGCGGTGCGGCTCGACGAGGCCTGACGCGACGGGTCAGCTGTTCGCGGCGCCGCCGACGGCGCTGTCGAGGGCGGTGGCGCAGGCCAGGGTGTCGAGCTGGAGCACCGTGTCGTGGCCCGCGGTGACGGCGGGCGGCGCCTGCGCGGGCGCGGGAAGCGTTACCTTCGCGACCACCGTGCCCGTCGGGCCGATGACGAGCGCGCCCGCCTCGCCGCGCACCTTGACCTGGCCGTAGCTGAGCAGCCAGGTTCCGTTGCCGGTGAACGCCAGGTAGCGCGGCAGCGCGGACGGGACGGACAGCGACCAGCGCACCTTCCCCGACAACGTATCCCTGTCCACGACGGTGGCGGTGCTCGTGTTGGTGGTCTTGACGTAGAGCAGCTGATTGAACCAGATAAGCGGCGCCGTGTTCGTGTCGACCGAGGCCGCGACCGACCAGCGGACGTGGTGCTGGACCGGGTCGGCCACGATCAAGCGGGGACTGCTGCTGACGGTTGCGATGGCGATGGCCGGCCCGTCAGCCGAGTACCAGACCGCGCCGACAGGGCCGGCGGTCTTGACGCGCCAGACGGTCTTGCCGTTCGCCGGGTTCAGCTCGGTCACCGGGAACAGGGCCGGCTGCGGGTACACGTTCTGGTCGACGTCGTAAACGAGGACGCCGCCCCAGGTGGCGAGTAGCGTCGGCTGCTCGGGCATGCCGGTCCTCGTCCACCGCGGCTTGCCTGTCTGCGACCCGAAGGCGGTGATCGACGACAACGTCGGGGCCGAGACTGAGGTCTTCGCGGCGATCACCGCGTTGCCCGCCGCGGCGAGGGCCGGCTGACCGGTGGCTAGTCCATAGGCGCGCGACCACAACGGCTTGCCTGTCAACAGGTTGACCGCATTGAGCACGCCGTGGGGCGTGAAGAACGCGAGCACGCTGTCGACGGTGACCACCGGGGCGCCGACGACCGCGTAACGGCCGAGCGGCCGCCTCCAGACGATCGCGCCGGTCTTCTGGCTCAGCGCGACGAGACGGCTGTCGGCGCTGACTTGCCCGACCAGCACGATCACCTCGCCGTGGAAGCCGTAAAGGAAAGTGAGCTGCCCGGTGAGTGAGCTCTTCGCCTGGGGGAACACGTGCCGCCAGAGCCGGTGCCCGTCGCTCAGCCGCAGCCCCACCAGCGAGTGGCCCTCCGCAAGGAACGCCTCGCTGCCTGCGTCGTTAAGAACCGGCGGCAGGGAGTCGATCACCCCGTCGCTCGGTGCGAGCGGCAGGCTGACCTTCCACAAGACCTTGCCTTTGCTGCCGATCTCGTAGGCCCAGGCGGCGGTGGGACAGGATGCCGAACCCGTTACTCCTGATCCTGGTGATGCGGGGGCGACGGAAACCGGCGCGGTCGCCGACGCGGTGGCGGCGGGTCTTGTCGCGGCGGAACTGGCGGCGCAGGCGCTCGCGGCGAGGACCGCGGCGAGGGTGGCTAGGGCCGCGGCTGTGCGACCGACTGTCAGGGGTCGGCCGACGGTCAGCGGCCGGCCCACGGCGAGCGGGCCGGCGGAGGTAAAGACCCGGCCAGCCGGGAGGGGGCGGCCAGCCGGGAGCTTGACGGTGCACACGGCGGTTAGACGTGCCCTGCCCCAGGAGCGGTTCCGCTACCGCCGGAACCTGGAGCCACCGGCTGCTGGCAGGACAGCGTCTGCGGCTCGAACAGCGCATCCTGGCCGGCGACCGCGGGCGCGGCGCCCACCGTGGCCATGCCAGGCAGCAGGACAGTGGCGGTCGTCTTGCCTGTCGCGCGGTTTATCGCGAGCAGCCGAGACGGCTTGGTGCCGGTGGCGCCGGGGAAGATGGCCAGCACGTTCTTGCCGCGCGGCTGAACCAGGTACCGTCCGTCTGCCGGGGTGATGAGCGCCTTCCAGCGGACGGCGCCGGTCGCGGCGTTCCAGTCGATGACGGTCCCGGTGGCGGGGGTAGTCCCGACCGTGATCACATCGGAGCCGGTGACTATCGGGGTGGTATACGGGTCGGAGTGCGTGCCAGTCACCGACCAGCGGACCTTGCCTGTCGTGAGGCTGGCGAGGTAGAGGCCGGCCGTGGGGTCCTTGACAAGGACTGTGCCGCCGAGACCGGTCGCGACCGCGACGCCGGCCGGCGTCGGCCACACGGCGGTGATCTCGTTGGGCGTGTGCAGCGTCCACAGGGTCTTGCCCGTCGCCGCGGCGATGGCGATGAGCGGGTAGATCTTCTGCTTCGCTGGCGGCGGCGGCGGCAGAGCGAGGCCGTAGCCGGTGAAGATGCCGGCGGGGCCCGGCTGCTCTTCGAACCAGTTGGGCAGGTCGCTTCTGGTCCACCGTGTGTGGCCGGTACGCGCGACGACCCCGTGCAGCGTGGTGGGCGACTCGTTGGACGTCTTGTTGTCGACGATCAGCAGGTTGCCTTCGGCGATCACGCCCTCGTCCTTGCGATAGGCGCGGGACCACAGCGGCTTGCCCGTGGACAGGTCACTGGTTTTCAGCGAGTCGCTGTGGGTGACATACGCCACGACGCCGTCGGCGGTGACCACTGGGTCGCGGATGATCGCGGGGTACCCCTGGGGCACCTTCTCATTGTCAAGCTTCACCCGGTAGCGGACCGCGCCGCTCTCGGACAGCGCGACCAGGGACGGTGCCGCCGAGCCGAGCCCGAGCGCCGCGATTACCGAACCCTTCCATGCCCACAGCCCGTCGACCGTGCCGGTGATGCCGGCGGTCAGGGTGTTGCTCTGGTTGGGGAACGCACGATGCCACACGCCGTGCCCGTCGGCCACCCGCCGCGCGTACAGCGCGTTGCCGTCGGCGAACACGGCGACGCCGCCGACGACCACCGGCGAGAGCGGCTGGGTGTCGTTGTACGGCTTGGGCACGGGGAGGCTGACTCGCCAGGCGAGCGTGCCCGCGTCGGTGTAGTTCTCCGCCCAGACGCCGGTGCGGCAGCCGGGGATGGTGCCGGCGGGCGAGGCCACTGTCTTGAGTACGGGCCGCTTGACCACGGACACGGCGGCAGCGGCGGAGCCGCATGCCGCGAGCGCCAGGACGGCGGTCGCGGCGATGACGGCTGTGCTAACGGCTGCGCTAACGGCGGGGACGCTTCTTCCTGGCACGCTTATTAGACTCGCCGGGGAGCGCTTTGGTTGCATTCCGCCCGGGCGTGTTTGGCGGCAACCAAGCGGGAGTGTCGGGCCAGGAACGTAGGATTTTCCCGTGCCCTCCCCCACCCCGCCGCCGTCTCCCGCCGAATCTTCCTCTCCCGCTGAGCTCGCAGCTGGCATTGAGCCGGGCGCCAGGCCGGCTTCCGCCGCGTCCGCGGAGGCTGGCAGTGTGCCTGACGGCGGGAAGCGGGCGGCGACGGTGCTGCACCGGGTGTTCGGCTTCGAGTCGTTCCGCGGGCGGCAAGAGGAGATCATCGCGCACGTCATCGGCGGCGGCGACGCGCTTGTGCTGATGCCGACCGGCGGCGGCAAGTCGCTGTGCTACCAGATCCCCGCGCTTGTCCGGCCGGGTACCGGCATCGTCATCTCGCCGCTCATCGCGCTCATGCAAGACCAGGTGCAGGCGCTGCGGCAACTGGGCATCAGGGCCGACTACCTCAACTCCACCCAGGATCCGGGGACTCGGCACGTCGTCGAGCAGCAGTTCAAGGCCGGCGAGCTCGACCTGCTCTACCTCGCACCGGAACGGCTGCGCGCGCCCGGCACCCTCGACCTGCTCGCCGCCTCGCGGATCTCCGTGTTCGCGATCGACGAGGCGCACTGCGTGTCCCAGTGGGGGCACGACTTCCGTCCCGACTACCTGGAGCTCCAGGTGCTGCACGAGCGCTGGCCGCAGGTGCCGCGCATCGCGCTGACCGCGACGGCGACCGCGGCGACCCGCGAGGAGATCGCGATCAGGCTCAAGCTCGCCGGGTCGAAGCTGTTCGTGTCCTCTTTTGACCGGCCGAACATCCAGTACCGGATCGTGCCGAAGAACGAGGCGAAGCGTCAGCTGCTTTCGCTGCTGCGCACCGAGCACGCCGGCGAAGCCGGGATCGTGTACTGCCTGTCGCGCGACTCGACGGAGAAGATCGCGGCGTTCCTCACCGACAGCGGCATCCCCGCCCTGCCGTACCACGCCGGCCTCGACGCCGCGGTGCGGGCGGAGAACCAGGCGCGCTTCCTGCGCGAGGACGGCCTGGTGATGGTCGCGACCATCGCGTTCGGCATGGGGATCGACAAGCCGGACGTGCGGTTCGTCGCGCACCTGGACATGCCGCGTTCCGTCGAGGGCTACTACCAGGAGACCGGGCGCGCGGGCCGCGACGGGCAGCCCGCGACCGCATGGCTGACCTACGGCCTGTCCGACGTGGTGCAGCAGCGGCGGCTCATCGACTCTTCCGAGGGCAACCTGGCGCACCGTCGGCTGATGGCTTCGCACCTGGACGCGATGCTCGCGCTGTGCGAGACGACCGACTGCCGCAGGTCGCAGCTGCTCGCCTACTTCTCCGAGCGGGCGGTGGCCTGCGGCAACTGCGACACCTGCCTGTCGCCGCCGGAGACCTGGGACGGGACCGTCCCCGCGCAGAAGCTGCTGTCCACGATCGTGCGGCTGAACCGGGAACGCGACCAGCGGTACGGTGCGGGCCAGGTGATCGACATCCTGCTCGGCAAGAAGACCGCCAAGGTGTCGGAGCAGGGGCATCACGAGCTGAAGACGTTCGGCATCGGTCTTGAGCTGAACGAGTCGCAGTGGCGCGGGGTGGTGCGGCAACTGCTTGCCCAGGGGCTGCTCGCGGTGCAGGGCGAATATCAGACGCTCGCGATCACCGAGGCGAGCGGCGAGGTGCTGCGCGGCCAGCGGGCGGTCACCCTGCGCAGGGACATGCCGCAGCCGCGCGGCTCAGGGCGCGGCTCGCGCGCCTCGGCCGGCGCCGCGGGCGCCGGGGCTCAGGCGGCGGCGCTGGCGGCGGCCGACCTGTCGCCTGAGCAGGAGACCGTGTTCGAGCGGCTGCGCGCCTGGCGCGGCGCGACCGCCAAGGAGCAGGGCGTGCCTGCCTACGTCGTCTTCCACGACGCGACGCTGCGCGCGATCGCGGTCACTGCCCCGTCCACGCTGACCGCGCTGGCCGGCGTGAACGGGGTGGGCGAGTCGAAGCTGGCCAAGTACGGCGAGTCGATCCTGGATCTGCTCGCGTCCTGACGGCACCGCCGCGACTCAGGCGGGCCGACGGTCGTGCGCGTCCGGCGGCTCCGCTGCCCGGTCGGACCTGCTGGCAGTGTTAGCCCTGCTGGCCGTGTTGGGTGTGCTGGCCGTGTTGGGTGTGCTGGCCGTGGCGGCCTTGTTTGCCCGGCGGCCGCGCGCGACTTCGGTGGCCAGCGCGTCGAGCGGCTGAGCGAACGGGGCCAGCTGAGCGAGCGGGTCGGCGAGCCGGTCGAGCCAGGCCCGCGCGGCATCGAGCCCGGCGGTGTCCAGGGCGTAGAGCCGGCGGGTGCCCGAGGCGCGCACGGTCACCAGGCCGGCGTCGAGCAGAACCTTGAGATGCTGCGACACCGCGGGCTGCGAGATCGGCGTCAGTGACCGCAGCGCCACGACGAGCGGTCCCACTGGCCGCTCGCCGCCGGCGAGCAGTTCGAGGATGCGCCGGCGTACCGGCTCGCCGAGCGCCTCGAAGACTCCTACCGCCTTGGCTTGTTGAGCCACCTCAGCCGGCGGGCGGCGGCGCGTAGAACGCGAAGGTGCGGTCGGCCGCCTCGCGCGCCGTAGCCGGCGCTTCGCCGTCCCCGACCGCGGCATCTCCCCACCCGGTCGCGGCCAGCCTGATGAACTCGCGGCCTTGCGGTGAAGCGGGGAAGGTGACCGCGGTCGCCGGGTCGACCTGCTTGCCGCTCTCCAGGTGCAGGCCGAGTCCCATTAGGGCGAGGTCCCACCCGACGCCAACCGCACCGGGACCGAACTGCCCCCACATGGTCGGGTCGATGTGCGCCTCGTGGGCGAGTTCGAGCCTGGTGCCCGCGCCATCCGGGGTGAGCGTGACGGCGAGCCAGGTGACCATGTCGCCGAACTCCCAGGTCACAGCGAACGTTTCCGGCTCATCGCACCGTTCGACCACGCCGCCCGCGTTCCCCTCGAGCTGGTAGCGGCCGCCGACCTTCAGCTCGCCGCTGACCGGCAGGAACCACCGGGGAATCCGGTCGGGGTTGGTGAGCGCGTCCCACAGGTCGGCCTGCCCCGTCGGGTAAGTCCGGCAGGCGACCACGATCTTCGTCGGCGACGCGTCGCGCGAGCCGGTGCGAACCTCGCGTGCCACCAGGCCGGCCGTGGCCAGCGGATCGATCGTCATGGCAGCTCCTTCCATAAGTGGAGACTTATAGATGCAGGCTATACGGGCAACAATGCGTCTCGCAAGCTCGGCGCGCGGGGCGAGCAGGGCGGTTCCCGGCGTCAGGGCCGCGGGGCCGGCGGAATCGACGGAATCGCGGAAACACGCGATTCGGACTCCAGGACAGTTTCTTTCCGTGATGCCGGACTTGATCACGGAACATTTGATCCTGGCGGAAGAAAACTCCCCGATCCGGGGAGAAAAGTTCCGTTGAAATCCAAAGTTCCGTGATCATCACTGACGGGCTGTACCGCATGTGACCTGCGGAGATGCCGAGAGTATTGGGACGCATGCGGTCGGGAAGGCGGCGGGTGAGGATGGCCGACTCCGCCGCTGCCGCCGACCGGTGATTTCACTTCGATAGCCCGCGGTCCCGGTAGTTCAGGAAAACCCCAGAGGCCCATTTTAGTTCGCGTGCTGTGGCGGGTTCGGTGCCGCGCAATGAGGGCGAGAAGGCTCGACGGGGCCTCCCGCCCCGGCCACTGTCGCCGGCTTGCCGTCGCGGGCCCCCGTCGCGGGCCGCCGTCGCCGGGTGCGAACCTTCCACCGACAAGTTTTTTTGTCTTGACAAGATTTCTTGTCGGTCGGATAGTGGGAGTGTGCTTGATGTCGCTGTGATCGAAGACCCCGCCGCGGCGGAGGCGTCACTGGACCCGATCCGGGCCCGGATTCTCGCCGCGCTCGCCGAGCCCGGCTCGGCCAGCATGCTGGCCGCTCGCCTCGGGCTGCCGAGGCAGAAGGTCAACTACCACCTCAAGGAGCTGGAGCGGCACGGGCTTGTCGAGCTCGGCGAGGAGCGGCGCAAGGGCAGCGTCACCGAGCGGGTGTACCGCGCCGCGGCCACCTCGTACGTGATCTCCCCCAGCGTCCTCGCCGCGGTGAGCCCTGACCCGTCCCAGTCCCCCGACCAGTTGTCGGCCCGCTGGCTGCTCGCGCTTGGCTCGCGGCTGGTGCAGGAGGTCGGGAGCCTGCTGGCCGGCGCGGCCAGGGCCAGGCAGCGCATCGCCACCTTCGCCATCGAAGCCGAGGTGCGGTTCGCCTCGGCGGCGGACCGGGCAGCATTCGCTGAGGAGTTGTCCCAGGCGGTCGCGGCCCTCGTCGGCCGCTACCACGACGAGTCCAAAACGGACGGCCGGAGCCACCGGCTGATCGTGGGGCTCCACCAGATCCCGGCGGCCCAGATTCACCCGGACCAGGTCCACCAGGTACGGGAAGCGCAGCAGACCGAATCAGAAGCAGGACAGGAGGACTGAACATGACGCACCCGTTCGAGATCGAGCTCGAGGCGATCCTGCCGGCCAGCCCGGAAGAGGTCTGGAACGCGATCGCCACCGGGCCGGGGATCGACTCCTGGTTCATGGGGCGCAATGAGGTGGAGCCGCGCGAGGGCGGCACCGCCGCGATGGACACCGGCGGCCAGCGGGCGGAGGCGGTGGTCACGGCCTACGAGCCTGCCAAGCGCTTCGCCACCCGCACGGCCGCGGCGCCCGACGGCCGGTTCATGGCCTTCGAGTACCTGATCGAGGGTCGGGAGCACAGCAGCACCGTGCTGCGCGTCGTACACAGCGGCATGCTCGGCGACGACTGGCAGGACGAGTACGACGCGCTCCGCCGCGGCTGGCCGTTCCACCTGCACACCCTGCGCGAGTACCTGACGCACTTCCCTGGCCGCACCGGGGTTCCCGTCTTCGCCGTGGTGCAGTCGGGCGGCAAGCCAGCGCAGGAGGTGCGCGCGGCGCTCACCGGCGCGCTGTCGCTGCCGGCCCTGGTCACCGTCGGCGCGCGCGCACAGGCGGAGCCGGCCGGCCTGCCGCCGCTCGACGGCGAGGTGACCTGGTCGGACGACGAGCGCTTCGCGATCCGCACCGCCGACGGGCTCTACACCTTCCACGGCTCCAGCGGGATCGCGCTGATGTTCCATCACCTGTTCGCGCCGGACGCGGCCAAGGACACAGGCACCGAGACGGCCGAGGCCGCCTGGCAGCACTGGCTGACCGCCGTGCTCGCCGATTAACCGCGCAATTACCAAACACCAACAGACATAAACACCAAGGAGAGCATCATGCGCAGGCTGATCAGCACCGCCTTCATCTCGCTGGACGGCGTCGTCGAGGCACCAGGCGGCGAGGCCGGCTACCGGAACGCGGGATGGACCTTCAAGGAGGTCGAGTTCGTCCCTGACGCTTTCGAGATCAAGGGCCGGGAACAGCAGGAGTCGACCGCGATCCTGATGGGCCGCGTCAGCTACGAGGCGTTCAGCCCGGTGTGGCCGGACATGGCCGAGTTCGCCGAGTACAAGGTGATGCCCAAGTACGTCGTCTCCACCACCCTCACCCCGGACAAGCTGGTCTCCAACTGGGGCGAGACCACGATCCTGCGCTCGCTCGACGAGGTCGCGGCCCTGAAGGAGACCGAAGGCGGGCCGATCATCGTGCACGGCAGCGCTACGCTGAACCACGCACTCTCGGACGCGGGCCTGATCGACCGCTACCACCTGCTCGTCTACCCGCTGCTGCTCGGCGCGGGCAAGCGCCTGTTCAGCAGCACGGACAAGGACACCCAGAAGCTCAAGCTCGTCGAGTACGAGGCCTACGCCAACGGCCTGCAGAAGAACGTCTTCGACGTGATCCACTGAGATCTGGAGCATCGACGCCTCCCGTTCGTCCGGCAGGACGAACGGGAGGGGCATTCTTCGTCCATCTCGACGAATGGGGAGCCAACCGGGACATTTAAGGTCACGGCATGGCGAATCTGGATGAGGTCAGCGGCTGGCTTTCCGCGAACCTGAGCGAACTGCTCGCTAAGTACAAGGTGCCCGGCGCCGCGGTCGGCGTCTACTCGGGCGGACAGGTCGTCGACTTCGCGTCCGGGGTGCTCAGCCACGCGACCGGGGTCGAGGCCACCACGGACTCGGTCTTCCAGATCGGGTCGATCACCAAGACCTGGACCGGCACGCTGATCATGCAGCTGGCCGACGAGGGCCTGCTCGACATCGACAAGACCGTCGTCAGCTACCTGCCTGACTTCGAGCTCGCCGACAGCGAGGCCGCCGCCACGATGACCGTGCGGCAGCTGCTCTGCCACACCGCCGGCTTCGAGGGCGACATCTTCACCGACACCGGCAACAACGACGACTGCGTCGAGAAGTACGTCGCGACCCTGAGGACCGACCCCCAGCTTTTCCCGCCCGGCGAGATGTTCTCCTACAACAACGCGGGCTACTGCGTACTCGGCCGGATCGTCGAGGTGCTGCGCGGCAAGCCGTTCGACCAGGCGCTGCGCGAGCACCTGTTCGCGCCGCTCGGCCTGGCCCACGCGGCCACCGACGCGAACTCCGCCATCCTGTTCCGCGCCGCCATCGGGCACCTGCCGAACCCGGAGGACCCGGACGGCAACCCGGTGCCTGCCCCGATCTACAACTTCGCGAAGTCCAACGCGCCGGCCGGCTCCGCGCTCGCGATGCGTCCCCGTGACCTGCTCGCCTTCGCCGCCATGCACCTGAACAAGGGCGTCGCCGCGGACGGCACCCGGGTACTGTCCGCGGAGTCAGTCGCCGCCATGCAGGCGGTCGAGGTAACGCTGCCGCCGCTCGGCCTCATGGGCGACCACTGGGGCCTGAGCTGGGAGCTGTTCGACCTCGAGGGCGGCCGCGTGTTCGGCCACGACGGCGGCACCATCGGGCAGAGCGCGTTCCTGCGCATCGTGCCCGGCGCCGACGCCGCGATCGCGCTGCTCACCAACGGCGGCAACACGATCGGGCTGTACTTCGAGATCTACGCGCACCTGCTGCGCGAGCTCGCGGGCATCGAGATCCCCGCCCACCCGCTGCCGCCGGCTGAGCCGGCCAGCATCGACGCAGCACGCTTCCTGGGCACCTACGCGAACTCGGTCGGCAAGAGCGAGATCACCCAGGACGAAGACGGCCGGATATGGATGACCGACACCCCGCTCGGCGAGCTCGCCGCGCTGGTCGGCGAGGTAGAGCGCACCGAGCTCGTGCACCTCACCCACGACACCCTCATCCCGGTCGAACCCAAGTACGGCCTCCACCTCCCGCAGGTCTTCATCGGTGACGACGGCAGCGGGCGGGCCCTTTTCATCCACACCGGCCGGGCCATGCGCCGCTCAGCCGAATCCAACACTGGCGACTCATAAACCTGCCTTCCAACTCATTAAACGTGCCTTCCAGGAGGGCGAGATAGTGCGAAGAAAAGTTCTGACCACCGCGGCGCTGCCCATCGCGGCAACGCTCGCCGCGGTTTCGGTCGCCGCCTGCTCAAGCGGCTCAAGCTCGACCGCAGCCGCGCCCGCGAGCACCGGCGCGAGCGCTAGCGCGAGCACCAGCGCGAGCGGCAGTGCCAGCGCGAGCGCGCCCAGCTACGCGAGCGGCAAGACCGCAAGCATTGTGCTGCCAAGCGACCCGGGCAGCCTCGACCCCCAGCTCGCCTACATCTCCGACGCGCTCGAGGTCGACTACTTCCTGTACGACTCGCTGATCAACTTCACGCCGTCCGGGCAGGTCGAGTCGAACCTGGCCACCAACTGGTCAGGCAACAGCACCAGCGCGTCCTACACCCTCAAGCAGGGCGTCACCTGCTCCGACGGCAGCCCGCTGACCGCGAGCACGGTCGCCGCGAACATCAACTTCATCGCCAACCCGAAGAACGCCAGCAGCCGCCTCGGCACCTGGGCCCCGCCGGGCGCGACCGCCACCGGCAACGACAAGACCGGCGTGGTCACCGTCAAGTCGCCGGCCCCGGACCCGTTCCTGGTCAGCGACGTCGGCCAGGCGCTGATCGTCTGCGGCAACGGCATGAAGGACCGCGGCAGCCTCAAGAACGGCGCGGACGGCACCGGCATGTACACGCTGTCCTCGGCGGTGCCCGGCAGCTCCTACACGCTGACCCTGCGCAAGGGCTACACCTGGGGACCTGGCGACGCCACCTCCGCCACCGTGGGCCTGCCCGCCACGGTCAGCCTCAAGGTCGTCTCGAACATGACGACCGCGGCGAACGAGCTGCTGAGCGGCCAGGCCAACATCAGCCAGGTCGTCGGCTCCGACACCCAGCGGCTAACCAGCCTGTACTCGCAGTCGGTGTACGCGCCGCTGGGCGAGCTGTGGTTCAACGAGAAGCCGGGCAGCCCCACCGCCGACGTCGCGGTGCGCCGGGCGCTGACGCAGGCGGTCCAGCTCAGCCAGCTCGGCCAGGTGCTCAGCTCGGGGTCCGGCAAGCCGGCCACCGGCGCGATCGCCCCCGCGCTCAGCCCGTGCAAGGGCAACACGATCGGGTCGAACCTGCCGGCCTTTGACCTGAGCGCGGCCAAGTCCGCGCTGGCCGGCAAGAAGCTGACCGTCGCCCTGTACTACCCGACCAGCCTGGGCGCCGGCGCCACCGCGGCCGCGACCCTGCTGCAGCAGACCTGGTCCCAGCTCGGGGTCACCGTCACGCTGCACGGCATCACCGACGCCGAGATCAGCTCGGAGATCGTCGCGGGCACGGCCGACTGGAACGTCGGGATCATCCCCCTGGGCCTGACCTCGCCGACCCAGCTGGTGTCGTTCGTGTCCGGCGCGACGCCGCCCAAGGGCGCCGACTTCGCCTACATCAACAACCACGGCTACACGGCCGCGGTGACCAAGGCATCGGCGACGCCCGGCCAGGCCGGCTGCGCCAGCTGGAACGCGGCGGAGACGGATCTGTACAAGAACGTGGACCTGGTGCCGTTCGTCAACACGGCGATCACCAGCTACGCCAACGGGGCCACGTTCCAGCTCAGCCAGGGCAGCATCATGCCGTCCTCGATCCGGATGCTCGGCTAGGAGTTAACACAAGTGACGGAGACTCCCCAGGCGCCGGCCGCGGGCCTGACCGCGGCCGCCGGCCTGGCCGGCCAAGCCGGTCCCGCCGGCCAGGCAGGCACCGCCTTCCTCGGCGACAGCCCGTGGCTGCGGTTCGCGGCCCGGCGCCTGGGGCAGCTCCTCATCTCCGCCCTGGTGCTCGTCACGGCGAGCTTCCTGGTCATCCACCTTGTCCCCGGCGACCCGGTCCGCGCGTCGCTCGGCCTGAACGCGCCGCAGGAACTGGTCAACGCCCGCCGCGCGCAGCTCGGGCTCAATGACCCGCTGTGGCTGCAGTACGTGCACTACCTGCGGAGCCTGTTCTCCGGCCAGTTGGGCACCTCAATCGACTCCGGGCTCGGGGTGTCGCAGGTGATCGGCCAGCGGCTGCCCGCCACCCTGGAGCTCGCCGGGTACTCCTTCGTCATCGCGGTCCTGGTCTCCGTTCCCGTCGGGCTCATTCTCGGGGTGCTGACAAGGAACGGCAGGCGGCGCGGCCTTGAGCTCGCCGCCACCACCGGGTCCGTGGTGATCGCGGCGGTACCCGGTTTCCTGCTCGCGGTGGGGCTGATCTACGTGTTCGGCGTGACGCTGCACTGGGTGCCCGTGGCCGGCCAGTCCGGGTTCACCTCGTACCTGCTGCCGATCGCTGCCATGGCGGTCGGCCCCATCGCGGTCCTCGTCCGCATCCTGCGCCTCGAGGTCCTGTCCGCACTGCGCGCGGACTACGTGCGCACCGCCCGCGCCAAGCGGCTGCCGAACTGGCGGGTCTACCTGCTGCACGTGCTGCCGAACGCGCTGACCGCCACTCTCACGATCGGCGGCCTGCTGCTGTCCGCCATGGTCGCGGGCACGGTCCTGGTGGAGAACGTGTTCGCCTGGCCGGGCCTCGGCCAGACCATCGTGACCTCGATCATCGCCAAGGACTACCCGGTCGTGCAGGGCATCGTGCTCGTCTACGGCACGGGCGTGCTGCTGGTCAACCTCGTCGTCGACGTGGCGCTCGCGCTGCTCGACCCGCGTTCCACGATCAGGGAGGGCTGATGGCAGGCCGCCGGCCAGGAACCTTCCGCAAGGCCGCCCGCACGCCCCTCGGCATCGCCTCGGGGATCCTGCTCGCCCTCATCCTGCTGCTCGCGATCATCGCGCCGGCCCTGTGGACGTCACAGGCCAACGCGATCGACGTGCTCAACATGCAGCAGGGTCCCTCGGCGAAGCACTTGCTCGGCACCAACCTGCTCGGCCAGGACATCCTGTACCGCATCCTGGTTGCCGCCCGGCTGTCGATCGGGCTCGCGCTCGCGGCCACCGCGATCGGCGTGGCGTGCGGCCTGGTGCTCGGCACCGCCCCGGTGATCGTCGGCCATCGCGCCGGACGGGTCATCACCGCCGCGGTCAACGTCGCCGTCGCGTTCCCCGCGCTGCTGCTCGCGCTGTTCTTCGCGGTGATCTTCGGCGTCGGCGCGCGTGGCGCGCTGCTCGCCATCGGGTTCGCGCTCGCGCCCTCGTTCGCCCGGCTGGTCCGCACGCTGTCCGCTTCGGTGGCCGGCCTCGACTACATCGCGGCGGCGCGGATCGCCGGCGTCTCCAGGTTCCGCCTGCTCACCAGGCACGTGCTGCCGAACATCGGCGAGACCCTGATCGTCAACGCCACCATCGCCGCCGGCGACGCGCTGCTGTCCTTCGCCGGCCTGTCCTTCCTCGGACTCGGTGTCCAGGCGCCCTCCTACGACTGGGGCCAGCTGCTCTCCGACGGCCTGCAGGGCATCTACACCCGGCCCGCCGCCGCGCTCGCACCCGGCGTCGCCGTGGTGGTCGCCGGCCTCGCGTTCAACTTGTTCGGCGAGGCACTCGCGGTCGGCCTCGGCAGCGGCACTGGGCTCCCAAACACTGTGCGTCTCGGCAGGCTCCGCTCCGCCCTCGCGGAACGCTCCGCCAAGGCAGCGGCGGCAGCGGCAGAAGATCAACACCCGTCATCCGGAACGGGTTCGGCCGACTCCGTCCTGTCCGTTTCCGGTCTGCGCGTGGAATTCCCCGGCGGGGTGCGTCCCGTGCGTGGCGTCAGCTTCACGCTCGGGCGCGGCGAGGCGCTCGGCGTCGTCGGCGAGTCGGGCTCTGGGAAGTCGCTCACCGCCCTCGCGGTCGCCCGGCTGCTCGAGTCGCCCGCGCACGTGACGGCGACCCGGCTCGAACTCCTCGGCCGGGACCTGCTTGGGGCGGAGGCACCACTCGGCGAGCAGGCTGGACCAGCCGGCCGGGGGTTGCGCTGGCGCGCTTCTTGCTGTTATCCGCGACACTGGGGTCGGCGCGCGGCGGGAGTGCCCGGCGCGTCCCGGATGTCCGACCGTGAGCTGCGCCGGTTCCTCGGCGTGCATGCGGGCCTCGTCTTCCAGGACCCGATGACCTCGTTCAACCCGGTCAAGCGGGTCGGCATCCAGCTGGCCGAGGTCGCGGCCGAGCACCATGGGCTTACCAGGCCCCAGGCAGCGGCCCGCGCCGTGGAGCGGCTGCGGGCGGTGCGGATCGCGTACCCGGAGCGTCGCGCCAGGCAGTTCCCGCACGAACTGTCCGGCGGCATGCGGCAGCGGGCGATGATCGGCATGGCCGTGATGGGCGAGCCCGCGCTCGTCATCGCCGACGAGCCGACCACCGCGCTCGACGTCACCGTGCAGCGCCAGGTGCTGCGGCTGCTCAAGTCCATCCAGGCCGGCACCGACGGATCACGGGGTGACATGGGGCTGCTGTTCATCAGCCACGACATCACCGTCGTCGGTCAGGTGTGCGACCGGGTGCTCGTCATGTACGCGGGTCGGATCGTGGAGAGCCTGCCGACCGACGGCCTGGCCGCGCACGCGCGGCACCCGTACACGCGGGCGCTGCTCGCCGCGGTCCCCTCCATGGAGACCCCGCGTGAGCTACCGCTCGCAGTGATTCCTGGCCGCCCAGCCGATCCGGCGAACCTGCCGGCCGGCTGCGCGTTCGCGGCGCGCTGCCCGTTCGCCGACGCCACCTGCGAGCAGTCCGATCCCCCGCTCGTCGCGGACGAGGCCGGCCGCGAGGTGGCCTGCTGGCACACCGACCGGGTGCTGGCGGGCGTCCCTGCGACGGTGACGACCACCGTTGATCCGGCATCCGCCGCGCCGACGGCGGCGTTGTCAGCACCATTGGCCGACACGGCGGCGAACCGGGAGCAGGCATGAGCGAGCTTGCGAGGGAATCGGCAAGCACAGCGCGTCCGCGAATGCGGACTCCGAGCGCCAGCGAGGTGTCCTCATGAGCGAGCTTGCGAGCGAATCGGCAAGCACAGCGCGTCCGCGAATGCGGACTCCGAGCGCCAGCGAGGTGTCCTCATGAGCGAGCTTGCGAGCGAATCGGCAAGCACAGCGCGTCCGCGAATGCGGACTCCGAGCGCCAGCGAGGTGTCCTCATGAGCGAGCTGCGCTTCGACAACGTGACCGTGCGGTACGGGACCGGACGGCACGCCCACATGGCCGCCGCGGACGTCAACCTCATCGTGCCGGCTGGCCACGTGGTCGGGCTGGTCGGCGAGTCGGGATCAGGCAAGTCGACGCTGGCGCGCGCCGCCGTGGGACTCGTCGCGCCCGCCGCGGGGACGATCACCCTGGGCGGCAGGCCGGTGCCGCGGCACGGGCGGCGACCGCTGCAGATGGTCTTCCAGGACCCCTACGCATCGCTCGACCCCCGGATGACCACCGGCGAGTCGATCGCCGAGGCGATACCGCGCGGAGGTGCCGACCAGGCAGGCGGTGCTGGCGGTACCGGCAGGGCCGGCGGCTCGCCACGCGGCCGGAGGGCGCGCCACGCCGAGGCGGCACGGTTGACCGAGCTCGTTGGGCTGCCGCGCGGCACCGTGGACAAGTTTCCCGGCGAGCTGTCCGGCGGGCAGCGGCAGCGGGTCGCACTCGCCAGGGCGCTGGCCGGCCGCCCCGACGTGATCATCGCGGACGAGATCACCTCCGCACTCGACGTGTCCACCCAGGGCGCGGTGCTCAACCTGGTGCGGGAACTACAGCGGGAGCTGCGGCTTTCCATGCTGTTCATCTCGCACAACCTCGCAGTCGTGCGGTACGTCGCCGACATCGTCGCGGTCATGTACCAGGGACGGATCGTGGAGCACGGGCCCGCCGAGACAGTGCTCGGCAACCCGGCGCACGACTACACCCGCCGGCTGCTCGCCGCGGTGCCCACGCCGGGCAGCAAGATCGACGGTAGCGCTGTGTTCGCGGACGACGCGGACGCGGCGGACGTTGCTTACCTAGCCGAGGGCGCGGGCCTGGCAGAGGATGGATACGCCCCCGCAGCCGCAGCCGATTCGAGGAGCACGCAGTGACGCGACGCCAGCGTATCGAAGACCTCACCGGGTTCGCCCTGCCCGGCCAACCCGCCCTGTCCCCCGACGGGCGGGAGGTCGTCTACGTGCTGACCACCGTGGACGCGGCCGCGGACAAGAACCTGACGCCACTGTGGCTGGCGGACACCGCTGGCGGCAACGCGCGGCGGCTCACCACGGGTACCGCGGACGCGGCCCCCGCGTGGTCCCCGGATGGCACCAGGATCGCGTTCCTGCGCGCGGACGGCGGCGCGGCTCAGGTCTGGCTGCTGCCCGCGGGCGGCGGCGAGCCGACGCAGGTCACGTCGCTGCCCCTGGGCGCGGGCGCGCCCGCCTGGTCGCCAGACGGCACCAAGATCGCCTTCGGCGCGCCCGTCGACCTGCACGCGATGCCCGGCGAGGACGACGCCGCCCGGGCCAAGCGCGCGACCGCCCCGGTGGTGACCACGCGGCTTGACTACAAGGCAGACGGCGCGGGCCTGCTGCGCACCATCCGCAAGCACCTGCACGTCCTCGACCTGGCCAGCGGTAAGGTCCGCCAGGTCACCGAGGGCGACTGGCACGCCAGCGACCCGGTCTGGTCACCCGGCTCGGCAAGCCTCGCGTTCGGCGCGGCGACCGCGCCCGACGCCGACCTGCGGTTCCGCGCCCCCGTCTACACGGTCGACGTGTCCGGCGGCTTTACCAGGCCCGTCGAGGTCGCACTCGCCGACGGCTACGGCGCGCCGGCCGCCTGGACACCGGATGGGTCCGCGCTGATCGTTATCGGCAGGGACCGCGTAGGCGAGCCAGGCGCGGCGATCGGCCACGCCGCGCTGCTGCGGGTGCCGCTCGACCCCACTGGAACCATTACCGACCTCGCCGGGTCGCTCGACCGCAATGTGATGGGCGGCGCACCCGGCTACCCGGGCGGCGTTCCCGCGCTCACCGACGGCGGTAACACGGTGCTGTTCTGCGTCCGTGACCGTGGCTGCACTCACCTGTACGCGGTGCCCGCCGACGGGTCCGCGGCGCCGCGGAAGGTGGCGGCAGGACCTGGCATGGTCGTGTCGGGTCTGTCGGTCGCGAGGAACACCGCCGCGGTCGCCCTCGCCACGCCGACGAGTTACGGCGAGATCGTCCTCGTCGACCTGGCGTCCGGCACCAGGACCACGGTCACCGAGCACGGTGCCAGCCAGGACCGTGCCGGCCAGGACGATGCGCCTCAGGGCGGCACGAGCCGCGATGCCGATGACAGCCGGGTCGAGCTCTACCTGCGCGAGCCGCGGCAGTTCACCATCTCCGACGGCACGACCGTCGAGGGCTGGCTGATCCGCGACCCGGCAACGTCCGGGCCTGCGCCGCTGCTGCTCGACGTGCACGGCGGACCGCACAACGCGTGGAACGGCGCTGCCGACCCGGCGCACGTCTACCACCAAGTCCTCGCGGCGCGCGGCTGGACGGTGCTGCTGGTCAACCCGCGGGCGAGCGACGGCTACGGCGAGGCGTTCTACACCGCCGCCGTCGGCGCGTGGGGCGTCGCGGACGCCAAGGACTTCCTCGAGCCGATCGAGGAACTCGTCGCGGAAGGGATCGCCGATCCGGCGCGACTCGCCGTCACCGGCTACTCCTACGGCGGCTACATGACCTGCTACCTGACGAGCAGGGACTCCCGGTTCGCAGCCGCCGTGGCCGGCGGTGCGGTCTGCGACCTGACCAGCATGGCGGGCACCTCGGACGCCGCGCGCGAGCTGTCGGACTGGGAGTGGGGCGCGGACTCGCCCCGCGGCCGGGACTTCTCGGCAAGCGACCCGATTACCCGGGTCACCGACGTGACCACGCCGACGCTGCTGCTGCACGGGGACTCCGACATCCGGTGCCCCGTCGGGCAGGCGGAGGAGTGGCACGTGGCGCTGCGCGAACTGGGGGTGGAGACCCAACTCGTCCGCTACCCGGGCGCGTCGCACCTGTTCATTCTCGACGGCATGCCGTCACATCGAATCGATTACAACCAGCGGGTGGTGGACTGGGTGGAACAGCACGCAAGCACGGGCAGCCGGCCGAAGATCGACGCCGCGCACTGGCAGCGCCGTCTGGCGGTGCTCGCCGAGCGGCACAAGGTCCCAGGCGCCTCGCTCGGCATCCTGCGGCTCGGCAGTGACGGCAGGCCCGACGAGCTGGTCGAGGCCAGCCACGGGTTCGCGAACGTGCCCGCGAAGATCGAGGCGACCACCGACACGCTGTTCCAGATCGGGTCGATCTCCAAGGTGTGGACCGCGACCGTGGTCATGCAGCTGGTCGACGAGGGCAAGCTCGACCTGGACGCGCCCGTCGCCGAGGTGCTGCCCGAGCTTGAGCTCGCCGACGCCGACGTCGCCAAGACCGTCACCATGCGGCAGCTGCTCAGCCACACCAGCGGCATCGACGGCGACGTGTTCACCGACACCGGCCGCGGCGACGACTGCGTGGAAAAGTACGTCGCCCTGATGCGCGAGGTCAAGCAGAACCACCCGCTCGGCGCCACCTGGTCCTACTGCAACTCCGGCTTCACGCTCGCCGGCCGGGTCATCGAGAAGCTCACCGGGCTCACCTGGGACGCCGCGCTGCGCGAGAAGCTCTTCACGCCCCTCGGCCTCAAGCACACGGTGACGCTGCCCGAGGAGGCGCTGCTGTTCCGCACCGCCGCCGGGCACGTCGACGTGACCGCGGAGCCAGTCCTCGCCCCGGTCTGGCAGCTGCCCCGCTCGCTCGGCCCGGCCGGCCTGATCACCTCGATCCCCGCCGACGTTCTCGCCTTCGCCAGGATGCACCTGACCGGCGGCTTGGCCGCCGACGGCACCCGGGTGCTCTCCGCGGCGAGCGCCGCCGCGATGACCGAGTTCCAGGCCCAAGTGCCCGACAAGTACGTGCTCGGCGACTCCTGGGGCATCGGCTGGATCCGGTTCGGCTGGGACAGCCAGCGGCTCGTCGGCCACGACGGCAACACCATCGGTCAGGCCGCGTTCCTGCGCATTTTGCCCGGGGCCGGGATCGCGGTCACCCTGCTCACCAACGGCGGCCACACCCGCGACCTGTACGGCGACCTGTACAAGGAGATCTTCGCCGAGCTGGCGGGCGTGGCGATGCCGACGCCGATCGCGCCGCCCGCCCAGCCGGTGCAGAACGACATCACGCCGCACCTGGGCCGCTACGAGCGGGCCGGCGTGCTGATGGAGATCCTGCCAGGCACGGATGAGATCGACGGCCCGGCGCTGCGCACCACGATCACCGGCCCGCTCGCCGAGCTGCAGCCGGACGACACCGTGCATACCTACCCGATGGCCGCCATCGGCCAGGATCTGTACGTGGTCCGCGAGCCAGAGGCGGAGACCTGGGTGCCGATCACCTTCTACGCGCTTGCCACCGGCGAGCGGTACCTGCACTTCGGCGCCCGAGCCACCCCGAAGGTGGCTGACTAACGTGAATCACGCTTCCCTGCTTGCCCGGGGGGCCGACCCCCCCAAACCCCCCCGGCACCCCCGTCTGATGCCGGCGATGGAGGCCCGCCTGCCGGGCATCCTCGCCGACATCGAGGAACTGGTGCGGTGCGAGTCACCCTCAGCCGTGCTGGCTGCGGTCGCCGCAAGCGCCGAGCTTGTCGCGGCCGTCGGCGAACGGCACCTCGGGACCACCCCGGAGCTGATCGTCCTCGACGGGCGGTCGCACCTGCGGTGGCGGTTCGGTGCCGGTCCCGCTCGTGTCCTAGTGCTCGCGCACCACGACACGGTCTGGCCGCTCGGCTCGCTTGAAACGCACCCGTTCTCCGTCAAGGACGGGGTCCTGCGCGGGCCCGGCTGCTTCGACATGAAGGCCGGCCTGGTGCTCGCGCTGCACGCGCTGGCGGAGCTGGGAGTGCCTGGCGGGGTGACGCTGCTCGTCACCGGGGACGAGGAGCTCGGCTCGCCGTCGTCGCGCGAGCTGATCGAGTCCGAGGCGGCGGGCTGCTCCGCGGCGCTCGTGCTCGAGGCATCGGCGGACGGCGGCGCGCTCAAGACGGCGCGCAAGGGGGTGTCGCTTTACCAGGTGCGGGCCGTGGGCCGGGCCGCGCACGCCGGTCTCGAGCCGGAACGCGGGGTCAACGCGACCCTGGAACTCGCTCACCAGGTGCTGACGGTGAGCGCCCTCGCCGACGCCGGGCGCGGCACCACCGTGACACCGACGGCGCTGTCGTCGGGGACCGTGTCCAACACCGTCCCCGCGACCGGGGTGTTCGCGGTCGACGCGCGGATGTGGGACCCGGTGGAGCAGCTACGGGTGCACGCGGCGATGAGCTCGCTGCTGCCCGTGGTGCCCGACGCGGTGCTGCAGGTAACCGGCGGGCCGAACCGGCCGCCGCTGCCCGCGTCGTCGTCCGCCGGACTGTTCGACGTCGCCGTCAAGCTGGCCGACAGGCTCGGGCTGCCGCCGCTGGCGTCGGCGGAGGTGGGCGGCGCGTCCGACGGGAACTTCACCGCGGGCGTGGGAACGCCGACTCTCGACGGGCTTGGCGCGGTGGGCGGCGGGGCGCATGCTGATCATGAGCACGTGCTTGTGGACGCTCTGCCGGGACGTGCGGCGCTGCTCGCCGCGCTGATCGATGAGCTGCTGAGGGGAACCGATGACGCCTGACGTGCTCGCCGAGGCTGGGCTTGCTGAGTCTGGGCTTGCCGAGGCTGCGCTCGCGGAGGCGGGCGAGGCGGCAGCCAAGGCGGCCAAGGCCGCGGGGGTCGTCGTCCGCGAGCTTGGCACGATTGACGAACTCGGCGCGATGATCACGCTGTTCGACGAGATCTGGCTGCCGGAGAACGGCAACTCCTCGCTCCGGCTTGACATGCTGCGGGCGATGACCAAGGCGGGCAGCTACGCCTCGGGCGCCTTCGACCTGGTCAGCGGTGAGCTGCTCGGCGCGTGCATCGGGTTCTTCGGCCCGCCCGCGCGCGGGGAGCTGCACAGCCACATCGCGGGCGTGGGACCTGCCGGGCTCGGCCGGGCCGTCGGGTTCGCGCTCAAGGTGCACCAGCGGGCCTGGTGCCTGCGCCGCGGCGTCCGGACGATCGCCTGGACGTACGACCCGCTGATCCGCAGAAACGGCTACTTCAACCTGGTGAAGCTGGGCGCACGGCCCGTCGAGTACCTGCGGAACTTCTACGGCACGATGGACGACGCGATCAACGGCGGCACCGAGACCGACCGGGTGCTCGTGCACTGGGACCTGTGCTCGGAGCTGGTCGCGGACGCGTCCTGCGGCCGACCGCGGCAGGCCTCGTTCGCCGACGAGGGCGAGCGCGGCGCGGTGACCGCGCTGTCGGCGGGGCCCGACGGGCTGCCCGTACCGGGCCTGCCGCTCGCGGACGGGTCAGGCGCCCGCACGCTGCTTGTCGGCGTGCCCGCCGACATCGAGGCGATGCGCGTGTCCGACCCTGCCGCCGCGGCGGCGTGGCGGAGCACGCTGCGTGACGTGCTGTCGCCGCTGCTGAACGGCGGGGCGCGGGTGACCGGTTTCGACAGGGACGGCTGGTACGTGGTTTCTCTTAGAGGAGATGTTGGATGAATCTGACCGGGGTTGAGCTGCGGCGGATCTCGATGCCGCTGGTGGCGCCGTTCCGCACCTCGTTCGGTACCGAGTCGACGCGCGACATCCTGCTGCTGCGCGCCGTGCTCGACGGGCCGTCCGGCGAGTCCGAGGGCTGGGGCGAGTGCGTCGCCATGTCCGACCCGCTGTACTCCTCCGAGTACGTGGAGGCCACGGTCGACGTGCTGAAGCGGTTCTTCCTGCCGAAGCTGTTCGCCGCTGGCCACCTGGACGGCTCCCTTGTCGGGCACATCCTCGAGCCGTTCAAGGGGCACTGGATGTCCAAGGCGGCGATCGAGACCGCGGTGCTCGACGCGGAGCTGCGCGCCGCTGGGCGGTCGTTCGCCCGCGAACTCGGCGCGGTCAGGGAGCAGGTGCCCTGCGGCGTCTCCGTGGGCATCGCGGACTCCATCGACAGGCTCCTCGACGAGGTCGCGGGGTACGTCTCGGCCGGGTACGTGCGGATCAAGCTGAAGATCCAGCCGGGCTGGGACGTCGAGCCGGTGCGCGCGGTGCGCGAGCGGTTCGGCGACGACCTGCTGATCCAGGTGGACGCGAACACCGCCTACACCCTGCAGGACGCGCGTCACCTGGCCAAACTTGACCCGTTCAACCTGCTGCTGATGGAGCAGCCGCTGCCCGAGGAGGACGTGCTCGGCCACGCGGAACTCGCCAAGCTCGTCCGCACGCCGATCTGCCTCGACGAGTCCATCACCTCGGCGCGCACCGCCGCGGCGGCGATCTCGCTCGGCGCCTGCTCGATCATCAACATCAAGCCCGGCCGGGTCGGCGGCTACCTGGAGGCCCGGCGGATCCACGACGTGGCGGCCGCGCACGGCATCGCGGTGTGGTGCGGCGGGATGCTGGAGACCGGCATCGGCCGGGCCGCGAACGTTGCTCTCGCCGCGCTGCCCGGGTTCACCCTGCCCGGCGACACCTCGGCGTCTGACCGGTACTACAAGACCGACATCACCGAGCCGTTCGTGCTGTCCGACGGTCACCTTGACGTGCCTGCCGGGCCGGGCATCGGGGTCGCGCCGCTTCCCGACCAGCTCGCCGCGGTGACCACCCAGACGGAGTGGGTCACGCCTTAACGCTGTAAATCCGCTGGTAGCTTCGTTGCGTGACCATTCGACCGCAGCCAAGCCTGACCCGCGTCCTCGAGGACCTCGGCGCGACGCTGCTTGAGCTTGTCCGCGAGCCCGCCGGAGGGGGAATGGGCGGAGCGCCTGACGCGGGCGAGGTGGGCGGGGTGGCGATCCACGACCCGTTCGACGAGCCGGTGCTGCCGCGCCGGGCGCTCGTGCTCGGCGTCGGTGTGCACGAGCCGGCCGCGATCGCCGCGCTGCTGACCTCACTCGGCAGGCACGGCGCGGCGGGACTCGTCATCCGCTCCCCTGTCGCCTGCGACGCGGCTGTGGCCGCCGCGGTCGAGTCGTCGGGTGTGCCGCTGCTCGGGCTGACCCGCGGCGCGTCGTGGACCCAGCTCGCGGCGCTGCTGCGGTCGCTGCTGGCCGAGGGCGACGTCGGTGACGACGGCTCGGAGACGCTCGGCGGCCTGCCGTCAGGTGACTTGTTCTCTGTCGCCAACGCGGTCGCGGCGCTGATCGACGCGCCGGTCACCATCGAGGACCGCTCCTCGCGGGTGCTCGCGTTCTCCGGCCGGCAGGACGAGGCGGACCGGTCCCGGGTGGAGACGATCCTCGGCAGGCAGGTGCCCGAGCGGTACTCGCGGCTGCTCGCCGAGCGCGGCGTGTTCCGCGAGCTGTACCGCTCGGAGCAGCCGGTCTACATCGACCCGTCTGGCTCCGGGCTCCCGGACTTCGCGCTCCCCCGCGCCGCCGTGGCCGTCAGGGCGGGCGATGAGGTGCTCGGCTCGATCTGGGCGGCGGTGCGCGAGCCGCTGACGCCGGACCGAGCGCGCGCTATGTGCGATGCCGCCCACCTGGTGGCGCTGCACCTGCTGCGGATCAGGGCGGGCGCCGACGTGTCGCGCCGGCTGCGCGCCGACCTGGTGTCGACCGCGCTCGAGGGCGGCACGGGGGCGTTCGAGGCGGTGCGGCGGCTGGGGCTCGCCGACCAGCCGGTGGTGGTGCTCGCGCTCGCTGTCGCGGAGCCAGCGGAACGGTCGCGGCTAGCCGACGGACTCGCCATGCACCTATCCGCGATCCACCCGAGGTGTGCGTCAGCGCTGGTCGGCGACGTCGCGTACGGACTGATCCCGGTGGTGACCTCGGTCTCCTCCGGCTCGGTCTCCTCAGTTTCGGGCGTCGACGGCTCGGGCGCCGACGGTGCGTCGGCCGATGGCCTTGGCGGTACGGGCGGCGAACTGCGGGCGATGCGGATCGCCACCGACTTCCTCGACCGGGTGGGCAGCCGGTCGCGGCCGGTCGTCGGCATCGGCCAGGTGGCGTTCGACGCAGCGGGGCTGCCCGCCGCGCGGGCCTGCGCGGACCGGGCGCTGCGGGTGCTGCGGTCCGGCGCCGCTGGCGCCAGGAGGGTTGCCAGGCTCGCCGACGTGCACGCCGAGGCGTTGCTCATGGAGCTGCGCGACCTCGCCGCCGCGCATGGGGACCGGCCGACCGGCCCGGTCGCGCGGCTCTCCGCCTACGACACCGAGCACGGAACCAACCTTGTCGAGACGCTGCGCGCCTGGCTGGACGCCTTCGGCGACGTGGTGGCCGCGTCGGCGGCCATGTTCGTGCACGCGAACACGTTCAGGTACCGGCTGCGCCGGCTCACCGAGGTCAGCGGCATCGACCTCGGCGACCCGGAGCAGCGGTTCGCGGCGATGCTCCAGCTCCGCGCGGTCTATCCTGCGGACCCGAGGAAGAATCCGGTGGACTGAGGGCTACGTAGCCGTCAGTTGCCGTTCACGTCCGCGGAGCGTCGTCTCCGCTACCCGTCGGCGCCGCGGTGCGGCGTCTTGTCACGGCGGAACAAGGTGCGGCGGCGGGTCTTGCGGATATGACTCGCGAAGGCCTTCGCGTCGGCAGCGCTGCCTGCCGGGGGCGCGGACTTGGCGGCGTATTGCTCGAAAGCGGGCCAGAAGCCGTCGCCTAGGCTGGCGGCCAGGTCGGGCTGGTGCCTGGCTACGGATCTGGCGCGCTTGCGTAGCAATGCCTGTGCCTGGACGTGCACCCGCTCCTGGTCCATGCCCGCTGGGGGCTCGGCCCCCGCGACCAGCGCGCTGACCAGCGCCAGTTGGCGGGCGGCGAGCGACCCGGCGCTAGCGCCCGGGTCGGCAAGGCTGAGCGGGTCAGCCGGCGGGGGCATTCGTGAGTACCTTCCTGATCGATGACAGTTCGGCGGCCAGTTCGGCGTCGGAGGGATAGGCGTCGTCGCGTTCAAGCAGCACGCCTGGCGGGGATACACGGCGGGCGAGGGCGGCGAGGATGCCGAGGATTTCGTCCGTAACCGGGTGGGCGTGAGTGTCGTGCCAGACGCCGTCGCGCAGGACGCCGCCGGCCACGTGAACGTAGGCCACCTCGGAGAGGGGCAGACGGTTCAGGGTTGCCGCCGGGTCCAGGCCGAAGTTGACCTGGGCCGTGTAGAGGTTCGCCACGTCGAGCAGCAGGAGCACGCCCGTTCGCTCGACAAGCTCGGTGAGGAAGTCCGCCTCGGTGAACTCGTCCTCAGGCCAGCTGACCAGGGCGGCGATGTTCTCCACGGCGAGCGGCACCGGGAGTTCGGCCTGCGCGGCCAGGATGTTCGCGGTCAGCACCGCAAGCGCCTCGCGGGTACGCGGGACCGGCAGCAGGTGCCCGGCTTCTATCCCGCCCGCGCGGCAGAACGCGACGTGCTCGCTGACCAGCGGCGATCCGAACCGTTCCGCGAGCTGGGCGAGCCGCGCCACGCGCTGCGGCTCGAGCGGGTCGGTGCCGCCAAGAGACAGCGACACCCCGTGCGGCACGACCGGCATGCCGCCCGCATGCAACTGGGCCAGCGAGCCAGGCACCGCAGCGGGCTGCACGTTCTCGGCGACGACCTCGACGAAGTCAACGCCCGGCCCCGTCGCCGCCGCGAGGCGCGGCACGGTCAGGTCGATCTCCTGCCGCCAGCCGATGCCGACGCCGAGCGAAAATCCCGCGGTCATCCGCCGCATCCCCCGCCCCCGCAGCCACCGCCGCCGCAGCCTCCACCGCCGCCGCCACAGCCGCTGCCGCCGGAACTGGACGGCAGGCCGGCCAGCAGCGCCGACCGCGTCGGCTCGTCCGCGACGGCGGCGAAACCGGCGAGCGCGACACCGAACAGCGCCGCCGACCCGATTCCCGCGCCGAATCCGTAGCCGTTTCCGCCCAGTCCGTGAGAAAAGACCGCCGTGCCGCGCCGGCTCTGCCGTGCGGTCTCCTTCTCGGTGCGCCGCTCCGCTGATCGCAGCCGGCGCAGCAGCCCGGCGCCACGGAATGTGGTCAAGTTCGTCAGCCGGCTCCGGTTGGCGAGCAGGCTGAACAGGCAGGCGAACGCGCTCAGCACGACCAGGCCCTGCAGATTGCCGATGGGCCGGTGATTGTGCGCCCCCTCGGCGAGCCGCAGGCTGCCGGTCACGAACAGCGCCGCCCACAGCGTCAGCGACACGATCCAGACCGTGGCGGTACGCGCCCGGGAAACCAGGAGCCCCTCCGCCCGCAGCCGCGCCTTGATGACCGCGATGGCCGGGAGCTTTGCGATCTTGCTCTGCAACTGGTGCACGAAGACACCGGCGGGCAGCCAGAGCTCGGCGAACAGGGTTGCCGCGCCGGTGACTCCCTCGCTGAGGAGCGCGGACTGCCGGTCGAACGCCGCCCGGTCCGCCGCGGTCACCCGGCCGGAGGTGTCCACGCGCACCGCTCCCGAGGTGACGAAGTCCGTAATGATCACCTGTGCCGCCCGTGCTGGACCACCCGCCAGGTAGCCGACCTCGTGGGGGTCGAGCTGCCTCCCGGCGTCCGCGCTGGAATCGAAGCGGATGAGCAGGCGAAGCAAGAAGGGCACGACCACGGCCACGGCCGTGCCAACGCCGTAGATAACCAAGAACTGCGGACCAGACAGGCCCCATGGCTGGCTCATAGCCGCAGCGTGCCACCGATTCTTGCCGGTTAGCCCCGCACCGCTGCGGGGGCGAGCGCGGCGAACCAGGGACTTAGACGAGGGCCTGATAGACGAGCTGACGGAGCTGGGAGCGGATCGGGTGCGCGCTTGACGGGATGAGCTGGGTGAAGAAGGTCGCGGTGAGCTCCTCCGCCGGGTCGATCCAGAACGCGGTGGAGGCCGCGCCGCCCCAGGACAGCTCGCCGTCGGAGACGACGACCTTGCCGGCCGCCGGGTCGATGACCACCGCGAAGCCGAGGCCGAAGCCGACGCCGCGCTGCGGCGACTCCGCGTTGATCGGGCGGCCGAACTGCTCGATGTCGGAGTTGCCCGGCAGGTGGTTGCGGCTCATGTAGGCCACGGTGCGCGAGCTGAGCAGCCGCGCGCCGTCCAGCTCGCCCGCCGGGCTGTCCGCGTGGTGCAGCAGCATGTGCAGGAAGCGGTTGTAGTCGGCGGCCGTGGAGACCAGGCCGCCGCCGCCGCTGAGCATCGCCGGGGGCTTGCGCACCTCCTCGGCGATTGAGTTGAACCGGCCTGCCTTGCCCTCGATGTTGCGGGCGTAGAGTGCGGCAAGCCGGTCCAGGTCCTGCGGCGGGGCGTAGAAGCCGGTGTCGGTCATGCCGAGCGGTACGAAGATCCGCTGCGCGAAGAACTCATCCAGCGGCTGTCCCGATGCGACCTCGACCACCCGGCCGAGCACGTCCGTGGCGACTGAGTAGTTCCATTCGCTGCCCGGTTGGAACAGCAGCGGAAGGCTGGCCCACAGGTCGCAGGACTCGGCCAGCGTGCCGGGCCGCAGGCCGAGGTCGAAGCCCGCCGCCCGGTACATCGCGTCCACCGGGGTTGTGCGGTGGAAGCCGTAGGTGAGGCCGGCGGTGTGGGTGAGCAGGTGCCAGATCCGCACCGGCTCGGTGGCCGGGACCGTCACCGGGCGCTGGTCGCTGCCGCCGGTGAAGACGCGCATGTCCGTGAAGCTCGGGATGAACTTGCTCACCGGGTCGGTGAGCTCGAAGGCGCCCTGTTCGTACAGCATCATCGCGGCGACCGAGGTGACCGGCTTGCTCATCGAGTAGATCCGCCACAGCGTGTCCGGCTCGACGTGCAGGCCTGCCTCGGCGTCCCGCTGACCGTAGCTCGCCACGTGCGCCAGCTTGCCGTGCCTGCTGACGGTGAGCAGCCAGCCCTTGAGCCTGCCGTCGTCCACGTAGCGGGCGAAGTTCTCGTCAATGCGGCGCAGCCGGTCCTTCGCGAAGCCGGCCTCGGCCGGATCGATCTCGACCTTCAGTTCACTCATGAAAGATCACGGTGCCACACGTCGATGTGCGCCGCTAGAGGCGGCCCGGCAGTGCCAGCCTGGGGCCGCGGGGTCCGGTCAGACCCGCTTCTCCAGGATGGCCAGGTCCCGCTCGGCGTAGCGGCGGTGTTCCCATTCCTCGTTCAGGACGATGAGCAGGCATTCCTTCACCGGGAAGCTGACCGCTGGCGGCCAGCCCGGACTGTCCGCGGGCACCGGCGTGGTGTCCGCGGCCAGCGAGTCCGGCGTCAGCCCGCCGAGCACCTCGGTCACCGTTGCCATGCGGTCCCTGCGCAGCGCGAGCACCTCATCGAGCGCGGGCCGCGCCGTGCGGTCGCGCGGCGTGCCCGGGGTGTCGGGCATCTCATCCCAGGGCAGGTCGAGCGGGTCCCACGGGGCCGGGTCGCCGAGTATCGCCCGCCGCACCCAGGCATCGGTCGCGTAGACCAGGTGCCTGAGCGTCTCGGTGAACGACCATTCGCAGTCGACGGACTCGTGCAGCAGCGCGGGCGGCAGGCGTCGCGCGCGCTCGACGGTCTGCGCCCACAGCCGCTCCAGGATCTCCCACGCCTCCCGGAAGCCTGCCGGGTCGTCCGGGCGCATCTTGACCCGCTCGGGGTCGCGCCTGTTCAGCTCGGCTTCGACGAGCGGCGCGATGTCCACGCCGTTGATCGTCACCCGCAGCAGCTCGCCGGCGATGTCCACGTCGCACAGCTCGACGCCGCGCATCGTGACCCGGTGCAGTGAGCTGCCACGGAACGTGGCGTCATTGAGATCGCAGGCGCGGAACTCCGCGCCGTTCAGTTCTGCCCGGTCGAACCGGGCGCCGCGCAGGTCCGCGTCCTTGAAGTCGGCCATGGCACGACAGTAACGCGGGTCCCGGACGTTTTCCGGCGGCAATTGGGGTGTCCGTGTGGGAGGAGAGTAAGCCGAACCCGTTCGGGATGATGGGTTGCGTTTCCGCACGTCCTGAGCGGTTGAATAGCGCGGGTACTGTCTTGCCTCGTGGGGATCGACGAAGAGCGCGCGCGCATGTTCCGCGCCAGGACCCTGGCCGCCGAAGCGGCAGGTGCGGGCGACGAGACTGGCTGGTTCGAGCGGCTGTACTCCGAGGCCGAGGCGGGCAGCGCCGTCGTGCCGTGGGCGGACGGCGAGGTGAATCCGCACCTGGTCGAGTGGGCAGCCGGAAAAGACGGTATGGGGAAACGCGCTCTCGTCGTTGGGTGTGGGCTCGGCTATGACGCGCAGTACCTGGCGGGCCTCAGCTACGCGGTCACCGGGTTCGACGTCGCGCCGACCGCGATCGAGCGGACCATCAGGGAGAACCCGGGGACGACGGTCGAGTACCTGGCCGCGGACCTGCTCGACCTGCCGGCCGCGTGGGCGGGCGCGTTCGACCTGGTCGTGGAGATCTATACGGTCCAGCCGCTGTACGGGCCGGTCCGCGAGCGCGCACTGGCGGCGCTGCACGGCCCAGTCGCGCCCGGCGGGACGCTGCTCGTCATCGCCCGCGCCACCAACGACGAGAACCCGGAACGCGACCCGGCCCAGATGCCGTGGCCGCTGACCCGGCGTGAACTCGACCTGGCCGGCGGACCGCTGCGCACGGTCCGTGTCGAGCAGTTCATGGACAGCGGGACCCAGCCGAGGCTGCGCTGGCGGGCGGAGTTCCGCCGGGACTGACGGTTTGGCCAGCGGCTGCCTCCTGCTCTACCCGAATGTCACCGGTTCGCGCTAGCGTGCCCGCATCGATGACGGAAGGCTGGGTGCGATGGCTGGCGCGGAATTGCCCGAGGACGGGGAAGTGCAACTGGGCGCGGTGCGGCTGCCGCCCGGCCGCCGGATCATCCCCGATGGCCACGGTCCTGTCGCATGGCTGACGTCGAGCGACGTCCGCGACCCAGGACTGGCCTGGGCGGCGCTTACCGACCTGCAGCCGCAGACGGGCCTGGTCCCCGTGCTCCTGCAGGACGACGGCCGGGGCGCGGACGGTGAGGACTTCTTCTTCTACGAGCCGGCCGACCCGCGGTACATCGACGCGGCCGACCCGGCCGCGGAACTCGCCGCACGCTGGCTTGATCCTGAGCATGAGGAAGAGATGTTCGTGCCCTTCCCCACTCCACGCAGCAGCGCGTTCCTCGGGCTGCGCGGGCCTGGCGAGGGATCCAACAGTCTCCAGGACATCTTCTCCGCCATCGTCGGCATGGCAACGAATGAGGGGCGGCGAGAGGAGTTCGAGCGGCTGAACCGGGTGGACCAGGCGGCGGCGGAGGCGTCCGGGTGGTCGCCTTTCCCTCCCGCTCCCGGGGGCGAGGTCTCCGAGACCCGCGAAGACAGGCCGTTCCCCGGCCTCGCGCCCGCCGTGCGGGAGCGGCTGAGCACCGCCGAGCGCACCGCGGCGCTCGCCGGACTGCCGCCGGCCCGCGTCTGCCTGGTCTCTGCCGCGCGCCCGGCGGACGTAATCGGCGTGACCGGATGGTGCTGCAGCGATCAGTTCTCACCGCCGTCGGCCAGCGCCCAGATGTGCGCGGTGCTGCGGTCGTGGGAGGAACGGTTCGGCGCCCACCTGTTCAAGCTCGGCCCGAACGCCGACGCTTGGCTGCTCGTCGACCGCCCACCGCGCACCAGGGAGGCTGCGGAAGCAATCGCCGCCGAGCACTGGGCCTTCGCCGACGAGTTTCACGGCAAGGGGCGCTGCGAGTTCGGCGACCTGGTCGACACCATCATCGGGCGTCCCGTCTGGCATTTCTGGTGGGACTGACGCCACGGCGCTAATCACGGTCGGCCATCGCCGCCACCGTTGCGATGACCGCGCGGGCCTGAGGGTAGCCGGCCATCTCGCGGGCGAACGCCGCGGCGTCGTGCGCGCCGAGCAGAAGGCGGCGAGGTAGCGCTTGCCGGTGGTTGCCGCCCTCACCGTCGAGGCTAGCCTGGCGGCCGTATGCCGTGCGCAGGTTCGCGTTGAGCGTGCCGTGCAGGCCGGCGGCGAGGATCTGGCGGACCAGGCGCTCGGTCTCCGTGACCGGCCTGGCGGGCCGCGTCACCTGGCAGGTCAGGCAGACGGCGCGATCGGCCCAGTCCAGCCCCGCGGCGATGTGACTGACCGCGTGCCGCCCGATCAGGGTGGGCGGCATGAGGCGGGCGAAGTAGGCCACCTGCTCACCGAGCGGCGCCTCCCGCAGCGCCGGGTCGGCCGCGACCGTGGCCCGCGCCCAGCGGACGAGCGGCGCTGCCTTGTCATAGAAGCGCCTGGTGAAGACCAGCCCGGCGATCTCCGCGCGGTACGTGTCGTTGATCTCGGGTGTCGCGCCCCTGGCGGCGGCCAGTGCGTCCCGCTCGCGAGCGCGCCGCCGCTTGTGGACGGCCCGGCGCGTCGCCCTGGCGCCGACGCGCCAGCTTGAGGGGAGCACCGAGCGGCTCATGTCCTTGGTCTTCTCGTCGTGATTGCGCACGAGAATCCTGCTCCAGTCACGGTGCACCAGCGCCATGCCCTGGACGGCATGGCTGGCTCGCCTGGTGCCCTACCTATGGCTGGACATGGGGACCTCCGGAATGCTCCGCCGACGGTGCGGAATGAGTCAAGTACACAGCGCTCCCCGGGCGGAGCACAATCGGTTTTCCCGCCGCTGCCCTGGCGGTCCACGGGCCGCCCGGGCTGGGCCTGCGGCTGCGGCAATCACCCAGCGCCCAGCAGACGATCACAATCCGATTTTCCGCCGGTTTCCGAAGGTTTTTCCGGTCTCTTGACGCCCGGCCCCTCCCGTTTCTGGCCCGCGACGGCCAAGATTGGGTCAAGACGGACGAAGCAGTTCGGAAGGCGGTTCTCCTCAATGCCCGAACCTCTCAGCAGCGACATCAACCTGTCGGACAACGCGTTCTGGGCGTTGCCACCCGAGGAGCGCCACGCCGCGTTCCGTCGATTGCAGGCGCTGGATTCGCCGCCGTTCTTCGAGGCGGGAGAGTCGCCCTTCGGCGTGCCGGAGCGCGGCTACTACGCCCTGGTCAGGCACGCGGATGTGGCCGAGGCGAGCAGGAACCCCGCGCTGTTCTCCTCTGCCGCCGGGGCGACGAGCATCTTCGACCTGCCGGCGGAGTTCAACGAGTACTTCGGCTCGATGATCAACATGGACGACCCGCGGCACGCCCGGCTGCGCCGGATCGTCTCCCGCGCGTTCACGCCGAAGATGATCAAGAAGTTCGAGGAGGACGTGCAGCGGACCGCAGGCGTCATCGTCGACGAACTGCTCAAGACTGGCCCCTGCGACTTCGTGCAGCACGTGTCGGCGCGACTGCCGCTGAAGATCATCTGCGAGATGATGGGCATCGGCGACGAGCACTACGAGATGGTGCTGCGGAACACCAACATCATCTTGTCCGGCGCGGACCCCGAGTTCATCAGCGAAGACATCAACGAGGCGCTCACCCAGATCCTCACCTCGGGCGGCGATCTCGCCGCGCTGGTGACCGGCCTCGCCGAACAGCGCCAGGCGAACCCCATCGATGACGTGATCTCGTCCCTGGCGACCGCGAACATCGACGGCGAGCAGCTCACTCCCGCGGAGCTCGCCTCGTTCTTCGTCCTGCTCGTGGTGGCGGGCAACGAGACCACGAGAAACGCGATCTCGCACGCGCTGCTGCTGCTCACCGAGCACCCCGACCAGCGCGAACTGCTGCTCGCCGATTTGGACGGCCGGATCGGACCCGCGGTCGAGGAGATCGTCCGCTACGTCTCCCCCGTCATCTGGATGCGCCGCACGCTGACCGCGGACACCGTAAGCAACGGCCACGCCTACCAGGCGAACGACAAGGTGCTGCTGATGTACCAGGCGGCCAACAGGGACGAGAGCGTGTTCGGTCCCACCGCCGGCCAGTTCGACATCACCCGCTCGCCCAACCCGCACGTCGGCTTCGGCGCGGCCGGCCCGCACTTCTGCCTGGGGGCGCACCTGGCCAGGCGGGAGATCACCGCCATCCTGCGGGAACTGCTCACCCGGGTGCCGGACATTCGCCCGGCCGAGGAGCCGGACCGCCTGCTGTCGAGCTTCATCAACGGCATCAAGCACATGCCGTGCGAGTTCGGCTGACGACCTGCCGTGTTCGGCTGACCTCGAACCTCCTCGCTTCGCCTCGACCGCCGGCGCACGGTGAACCGCGCCGGCGGTCGATCCGTTGTCCCGGTTGAGTGCCCGACATTGGGTCGCGACATTGGGTGGTGACGGGTGCGCATCGACCGGCCGGACGACGCGGACGGGCGCGAAGAGCCTCACCTGCCTCGCCTGCCTGGCCTGTCTGGCCTGTCTGGCCTGTCTGGCCTGCGGGCAAGCCGCGAGACTCCCGTGGAGGCGCACGCGTACAAGGCGGACGCAGGGCAGGCGGACGCGGGGCAGGCGGGCCAGGGCGGGCCCGACATCGAACCGGACGCGGGGAACCGTATCGCGCGAGCACTCGACAACCGGGCCAAGGTCGACGCCGCAGTCCGGGCATACGCGATCGACCAGGGGTATGAGCGGGTCAGCGAGATCGAGAAGGAGACCGTCACCCCTGCGATGCGCCGCATCGAGGCCGAGGATCCCGACCGGCACCTTGCCGGGCTCGAGAACCGGCTCAAGGGCAAGGACCGGCTGGCCGAGAAGGTGGACTTCGACGTTATGAAGAAGGGGCGCACCGTCAGCCAAGCATTCGCCAACGTGAAAGATACGATCCGGTACACCTTCGTCTACGACGAGGCGAAATATACAGCTGGCGTCTACGCCGACTGCGAGCGGCTCGTAAGCGCCGGCTTCGGGCGGTTCGATCGAAGAAACTCGTGGGATCAGGACGAGTACAAAGGGATCAATAGTCGGTGGCGTATCCCAGGGAGCAGTCAGCTCTTCGAGGTCCAGTTTCACACCCAGGCCAGCCTCGCTGCGAAGGAAGAAACGCATTCTGCATATGAGCGGATTCGTTCACTGCCCGAGGACGATGAGGAGATGGCCGACCTCCGTGCGTATCAGCGTGAGGTCACGTCGAAGGTGCCGATTCCGCCCGGCGCGCTCGGCGTACCGGACTACCGGCTCTAGGAGGAGAGATGGTAACGAGGATCACCTATTTCGCCGTTGTTGATGACTTGAGCACCAGGGAAGAGCCGGTTGGAGTACTTCGCCGCATCGAGCACGACGGCGGAGAACATGACGAGCAGTTCGGGCACGACCTCGAATGGACACGCAGTCCGCTCCTGTACTCCTACGAACGGGGCGACGGGGACAACGACCTCTACGAGATCAGCGAGGACGAGGCGAATCGCATCGTGGAGCGGATCAGGCATAGCGTGACCGGCGAGTAGACCGTCGATCGAACCTCGCCGGCAGCCGATTCGTTGTCCCAGTTGAGTGCCCGATGACGGGGCAAGCCACTGGGGGGAACCGATGGCAGCGAGGATCACGTATTACGCCATTGCCGACGATTTGAGCAGTCCGGAAGAGCCGGTCGGGGTGCTTCGCCGGGTCGAGCGGGACGTCGGCCGCTTCTGGTCTGCAGCAGCGGACCCGGAGGTCGAGATCACGCGCCTCGTCGAGATGGGCGCCACTCGAGTCGCTGACCATGACGAATACGGGTACACCTGGACGCTCATGGCTGACCCAGAAGGTAACGAGTTCGACCTCGGGAAGGCGCTGTGAGCATCCCCGCGGCCCGCCTGCGTTCCTAGCGGTCCGTGTAGTCCATCAGCGAACTCGTCGGCCTGATGTGATCTCGTAGGGGACTAGGCAATGCGGATGATCTGCTGGCATTACGGTTGGTCTGGCAGGAGCGCGGAGAGAGCGGATCATGGCGGTGGCAGGGACGACTGTGCTTGGCGGCCGGTACAAGCTTCTGGCGGTGCTTGGGACTGGCGGGATGGCGACGGTGTGGCGGGCCAGAGACGAGATGCTGAGCCGCGACGTCGCGGTGAAGGTCCTCAACCCGCAGCACGCCGCCGACGCTGAGTTCCTTGACCGGTTCGAAGGCGAGGCACGCCACGCCGCCGCCGTCAGCCATCCCCGGCTCGTGACCGTGTTCGACTGCGGCGTCGAGAGCGGCACGCCGTTCATCGTGATGGAGCTCGTCGCGGGGCGTACGCTGCGCCAGGTACTTGATGAGGCCGGAATGCTGCCGCCCGGGCGGGCGGTCGCGATCGCCGCGGCGGTCTGCGAGGGGTTGGAAGCCGCGCACGCCGCAGGACTCGTGCACCGCGACATCACGCCCGCCAACATTGTCCTGAACGGCGGCGAGGTCAAGGTCCTTGACTTCGGCATCGCCCGGGCCGACGGTACCCGCGCCGCGACCGCGGCCGGAACGGTCTTGGGCACCGTCGCCTACCTGTCGCCCGAGCAGGCTTCCGGTCGCCCGGCGGACCCGCGCTCCGACCTCTACTCCCTCGGCTGCGTGCTGTTCGAGATGCTCACCGGCAGGCCGCCGTTCACCGCCGACTCGGCGGTCGGGCTCGCTTACCGGCAGGTCCACGACGATCCAGGGCTGCCGTCGGCTTGGCGCCCCGGTCTGCCCGCTAGCCTCGACCAGGTCATCGCCCGGTTGCTGGCTAAGGACCCGTCGTCCCGGCCGCCCACCGCCGCCGCGGCCCGGGCGGGCCTGCTCTCCGTCTTCTCTCCCGCCGATGGCGTACAGAACGGCGGCACCGCCGTGCTTCCCGTCACCCCGGGGACCGTGCCGGGTACCCCGCGCCGGGGCTGGCGGCCCCGGCCGTCCGAGGCGGCGCTCGGTGCCGCACTCGCCGCGTCGCTGATCGCGCTCATGGTCGTGCTCTTGACGGGCGGGCAGGGCGGCGGGCACCCGGTGACCGCCTCCGGATCCCCGCCCGCTTCGCTAGCCGCGCGCCCGGCAGCCACCGGCACCGGTTCGTCGCCCGCGCAGCCCGAGACCACCCTGTCGCCCGTTGCCGCCGCGGCCGCCACCCTGGTGGGCGACCTGAAGGAAGGCGTCACCGATGGGCAGGTGGCACCGCAGGCGGGCCAGAACCTGTTCAACCAGCTGCAGCAGCTGCTGTTCCAGTCGCCCGGCCAGAACCCTCAGCAGGTCCAACAGCAGTACTCGCAGCTCGTCCAGGTCTTCACCCAGGACAAGTCCAAAGGGCAGGTCACCGGCCAGGCTGCCACGTCCCTGTCCAGCGCGATCAGCGCGCTCGGCGCGGCACTAGGCACCCTCTAGCGGATGATGAGGACAGGGCGGCCTGTCAGGTGGATCACCTTGTGCGTGGTGCTGCCGAGGAGTAGCCCGGCCACGTCGCCCGGCCCGCGCTGCCGGAGCCTTGCGCGTTACGCGGCGGCTGGTGCGGCGCGGCTGCCCGTCGCCTCGACTTTGCGTCGTGGATTGTGAACCTGTCCGGCGCTGATTTGACGGACGCGATTGCGGTGAACGACAGCTTCGCCCACGGCATCGTCTACGTCGGCACCAAGTCCGGGGGCTGGAGGCGTTCGTGGCTCGGTAGTGAGGTTTTAACGGGGCCGTCGGGCCGGTGCGCAGTGGCGTGGGGCCGCCGGTGCCGATGTAGTCGAGCGCCGGGTTGCCGCTCGCGATCGCCTGGGCGGACAGTGCCCGCCAGGCCGCGCGCCGCGCCGGGTGGTGTCCGAACAGGAAGAGCAGTTCGAGCAGGAGCACCGGCAGCAGCCGGGGCGAGGCGACTATCTCATCGACGGTGCCGAAGATGGCCTGCGCGGCGAGTTGGGCCGCGCGGCGCGCCACGGTGCCCGCCGGATTGCGGTGGCCGGGCCGCCCGAGCAGGTACTGCGCGGGCGCTACCCAGTGCATCGAGCGGGTGACCCGCGGTGGCAGCGGCTCCAGGATGTGCGATCCGGCCTGCAGCGCGCCGCCGATCAGCACCAAGGCCCACGGCTGCGCTAGCGGCGAATGTTCGGCCGCGCCGAGTCGTCCGAGCGCCTGCGCGAGCGGGTAAAGCGCCGCGGCGAGAGCGATGCCGCAGCCGCCCCACACCGGGTCGCGCTCCTTGACCGCCCAGTACGCCCACCATGCGGCAAGCACGATGGCGGCGGGGAGGATGGCGTGGACCGGGAAGAGCAGGGCAAGCAGTGCAGTCACGATGACCGGCATGCAGACCGCGTGGCCCGCCCTGGCCAGCCGGGTGCGGTGAAAGACGTGGTTCAGGTACGACTGGTAGACCAGGTTCAGCCCGGTGACGTTGGTGCTCGGCGTGACGGTGGCGAGCGCCCACCAGCGGACCAGGCCGCGGCCGGTGCCCCCGGCGGGGGCGAAAAAGGCCGGCGCGAAACGCAGCCAGAACAGCTGTCCGCGGCTCGGCGGCACCCACATCGCCGCGTCGAGTCCGGCGATGGGATCCAGGTACCGCACAGTGGGCTCGTCCATCGTCGACAGGCTACGCGATGACGCCGCCGATCCCGGTGCGGCCCTCCGGCGTGGCGACCAGGTCGACACTGGTGCCGGCGCGCACCTGCTCGCCGAAGACACCGGCTGGCCGAGCGGCTCGAGGTGGCGCCCACCACGGTCAGCCTCATGGTCGGCGACCTGTCGCAGCACGGCGTGCTGACGCGGACGGAAGACGACGCCGACCGGCGGCGCCGGATCGTCGCGATCGCGCCGGACTTCGCGGCGCCGATCCGTGAATGGCTCTTCGGCAGCGCCGCGGCATGGACCGGAGTGCTTGGCGCGCTCACCCCCGGACAGCGCGCGACGGTGGTCGGCACGATGCGCGCCTACGAGGCGGCCCTGGAACGGCAGGCGTAGACGGCGCCCCGTCCACCCCGGGGAGTAGTGGACGGGGCGCCGGTCTGGGGGGTGGGGGCCTCAGCGGTCAGATGGCGACGAATCCGGGGCGGCCGCCGGCCGGGCGCCAGCCGATGACCGGGGCGTGGTCGGCCTCGAACGGGGCGGCGCTGCGGTCCTCGGCGTCGCCTGCGTAGTGCCGCCAGTCACTGCCGCGGGCGATGAAGACCCCGGCCTTGGCGCCGCACTGGGTGCAGTAGGGCTCGAGCGCGTCGTCGCCCGAGGGAAACAGGTCGTCGAGGCAGGGCTCGGTCGCGGTCAGCACCGCGTCGAAGACGCCTGGCGCGTAGCCGGCGAGAAAGGCCAGGCCGTCCGCCATGCGCGCGCCGTCAAGCGCGGCGATCCTGGCGACTCGGTCCGCCTGGCCAGCCCCGGCGGGCACGCAGGCCGCGTCGACGGGCCGCGGTATGTGCCACCGGTCGGCGGCGATCGTGGTCATGGTCACGCCTCCTTGTTGATTGACGTCCGCCCCCTGGCCGTCGCGGCCTTCGATCGTCGCGGCGATCACGCGGGTGATGGGGTTCATGCTATAGGACTTAGTTTCGAATTGCCAGCGGAGGGCCGGCGTGTCACGGTGGCGGTTCAGTGGGATTCCGAACGGGTTCCGGCTACGCGCGATCAGCGCACAGCTTCTTCTCGAAGAAGTGCGTGGCCCAGGGGTTGTCGTTGTACCGGTCGATCGGCAGGTAGCCAGCCCGCTGGTACATGCCGATCGCCTCGGTGAGCGCGCCGTTCGTGTCGAGCCGCAGGATGTCGTGGCCGAGCCCGCGCGACTCCGCCTCCAGGTGGCGCAGCAGGCGGGAGCCGAGGCCGGCGCCGCGCCAGTCGTCGTGCACCCACATCCGCTTCAGCTCGCCCACGCCGGGAGCGATGGTGTGCAGGCCGCCGCAGGCGACGGGCTCGCCGTCGGAAACCGCGACCACGAACAGTCCGGTCGGCGGGACAAGCAGCTTCGCGTCCTTGTCCGTCTCACCCGCGGAGTCGAAGCCGAAGCGGCGGCCGATCTCCGCGAAGTAGCGCCCGACCACGTCCCTGGCGACCTCCGATGACGGGTCGGCCGGTGCGAAGGTCACCGTCGCCGCACGCACCAGCAGGTCGGCCTCGGCCAGGGCGCGGGCGAGCCGGTCCCGCTGTCGCGGCGTCAGCGGGTCGACAAGCAGCCTGGCGCGTTCGTCTGAACGGTGTTCGAGTTCCGCCCAGCGCTCCCGCCCTGCCGGGGTCAGCGTGACTTGGCGTCGGCGCCGGTCTGCCGGGTCGGGCGCCACGGTGACCAGGCCGTCGTGCTCAAGACGGCGCAGCAGGCGGCTGAGGTATCCGGAGTCGAGGCCAAGCCGGTCGCGCAGCGCCTGCGCCGTCGCCGGTGCCGCGCCGATCTCGAACAGCAGCCGGACCGGCCCGAGCGGCATGCCGAGGCCGAGGAAGGAGTCGTCGAGCACCCCGATGCGCTGGGTGTAGGAACGGTTGAAGCGACGGACGACGTCGACGGGATCACGCACAATCTCTGACTTTAGTCAGAGAATTTCTGATCGGCAACCGAGCCAGCGCCGGCGGCCGCCGTGGAGTCAGCGGCGCCTGAGATGGCTCGCCGATATTGCTTGCAAAGAGTTCTTTGCAAAGATAGCTTTGCACACATGAGCGACGAACAGGCGGCACCCGCGCGGACCGTCACCCTGCTCGACAACGCCATGGCGCTGCGCGCCTACGCGCACCCGGTGCGGATGAAGCTGATACTCGCGCTGCGCACCCGCGGGCCGCTGACCGCGACCCAGGCCGGGCGGCTGCTCGGCGAGTCCTCGGGCACCTGCTCGTTCCACCTGCGCCAGCTCGCCAAGTACGGACTTGTCGAGGAGACCGGCGGCGGCACCGGACGCGAGAAGCCGTGGCGGGCCACCACCACCTCCACGGCCTGGGACGACACGCCGGATGACCCGGAGGCCGCCGCGGCGGCCGGGCTGCTCGCCGAGGCACTCGCCGAGTCCTACTTCGGGCAGCTGATGCGCTGGCTCGAGGCGCGACCCGGCCAGCCGGAACAGTGGCAGCGGGCCGCGTTCCTCGGTGACCGGGTCCTGTGGCTGACCCCCGAGGAGCTCACCAGAATGGGCGAAGAACTGCTCGCGGTCACCGGCCGGTACTTCGACCGGATGGTCAGGCCGGAGCTGCGGCCACCGGGCTCGCGGCTCGTCACTTACCTGCACCTCGGCTTCCCGAACGTGACCCTTCCCGAGGAAACCGTGACGCCGCATGAGGAAGGGTGAGCGCCGACATGGCCAACAGGGCCGGTGCGAGCGGCGAGCGGAACACGCCGGATACACCGGGCACAGCCGATGCGGAGGGCCTACCGCGCCGGCGGTTCCTGCCGCCGCTGCTGCGCGACGTTACCTTCCGCCGCTACTGGACCGGGGCCACCGTGTCGATGGTCGGGGACCAGGTCACGAGCATCGCGGTGCCGCTGACCGCGGTACTCGCGCTGCACTCGGGCGCCGCCGCGATGGGGTTCCTGACGGCGCTCCAATGGCTGCCGAGCCTGCTGTTCGGCATGCACGCCGGCGCCTGGGCGGACCGCAGGGGCCGGCGGCGGCAGCTCATGATCGCCTGCGACCTAGGGCGGTTCGTGCTGCTCGGCACCGTCCCCGTCTGCTGGGCACTCGGCGTGCTCACGCTCGGGCAACTGCTCGCCGTCGTGTTCGCGGCGGGCACGCTGTCCATCTTGTTCGACGTCGCGAACGCGACGCTGTTCGTGTCGATCGTCCGCCGCGAGCAGTACGTGGACGGGCAGTCGCTCCTTTACGGCAGCAGGGCCATGTCGTTCCTGCTCGGGCCGTCGCTCGGCGGGCTGCTCGCCCAGTTGCTCACCGCCCCCTTCGCCCTGGTCGCGGACGCGCTCTCGTTCCTCGGCTCCGCGTTCTTCCTGCGGCGGATCGATCCTTCGGAACCGCCCGCGGACACCGGCACCGGCGGCGTGACGCAGGGGCTGCGGTTCATCGTCCGCTCCCCCATCGTGCGCGCCTCGCTGATCGGCGTGGCGGTGGTCAACTTCTTCAACCTGATGTTCTTCGCGCTCGTGACCCTGTACGCGGTGCGGGTGCTGCACGTCAGCGCCGGACTGCTCGGCCTCATCCTCGGCTGCGGCGCGACGGGCGGGCTGCTCGGCGCCTGGCTGACCAAGGCGATCGCCGCACGGATCGGCGTCGGGATGGCGTACGTCGCGGGCTGCTTCGGCTTCACCGCACCGCTCGCGCTGGTGCCGCTCGCGCCCGTGCCCGCCGGGCACGGTACCGACTGGGCGGTCGTGGGCCTGCTGTTCGGCGCGGAATTCCTCTCCGGGTTCGGCGTCATGGTGCTGGACATCTCGATCGGCTCGATCTTCGCCGCGGTCATTCCCGACGCGGTGCGGTCGCGGGTCACCGGCGCGTTCACGGCCATCAACTACGGCACGCGGCCCGCGGGCGCGCTGCTGGGCGGGCTGCTCGGGGCGGCGCTCGGCCTGCACACCGCGCTGTGGATCGCGGTGATCGGCGGCGTGGCCGGCGCGGCGCTGCTCGTGCCGTCGCCGCTGCCGCGGTTCCGCATGCCGGAGGGGTTCGCCGCCGCCGCGCAGTGATGCCGCGGGCGGCCGGAGCCAGCCGAACCCGTTCCGTATTCTCACTGGAGGTCAGCCGCGCACGGGCCTGCCCGCCATGGGCTTGAGCGCCTCGGCCAGCTCCTCCAGGTCGGGCACCGCGGCGAGCAGCGCCGCGGTCGTCTGCGCGGGCAGGCCGTGCAGGCAGTCGGAGAGCACCCGAGTGCGCTGGGCGCGCACCCGGTCGTGCACTTGCTCACCCTCGGGGGTGACCGCGACCCGCGCCGCGCGCAGGTCCTCGGGGTCCTGCATGCGGCGGATGAGGCCGCGCTCGTCGAGGACCTTGACGATCCGCGACAGCATCGTCGGGTTGAGTCCCTCGAGCTCGGTCAGCTCGGCGAGGCCCAGCGGGCCGCGGATGCGGACCAGGGCGAGCACGGAGTACTGGGTCGGGGTGAGGTCCTCGCCGGTGGACGTGTCGTTGAGCACGCGGGCGAGCCTGGGAATGACCGCGCGCAGCCTCACCACGAGTTCGGTGTCCATCACGTTCTCCGGAAATCGACTTGAATGCTTGCCAGCAAGCAACTAATGTTAATGCATGTGAGCATCGCGGGAGAAGTCGCGACGGCCGGCACGCCCGGCCTGAGAGTCGTCAGACGTCCCCGGCGCGGCCTGATCTTCGCGATCGTCTCCATCGCGCTGTTCATGGCATCCATGGACCAGACCATTGTCGCCACCGCGCTGCCCGCGCTCGAGAAGGATCTGCATACCGGCGTCAACTGGACCGGCTGGACGATCTCCGTCTACGCGCTCGGCCAGGTCATCGCGATGCCGATGGCCGGCAAGATCAGCGACATGTACGGCCGCAAGAAGGTCTTCATGATCTCGGCGGCCATCTTCACCGTCGCCTCGCTGTGCTGCGGCTTCGCCTCCAACATGCCAATGCTGCTGGTCCCGCGGTTCATCCAGGCGCTCGGCGGCGGCGCGTTCATGCCGTCCGCTACCGGCATCGTGTCCGACCACTTCGGCGAGCAGCGCGACCGCGCGGTCGGCATGTTCACCTCCATCTTCCCGATCGGCGGCCTCGTCGGCCCCGTCGCCGGCGGCCTGTTCGTCAGCTACTGGTCCTGGCGCGGCATCTTCCTGGTCAACGTGCCGATCGGGATCGTACTCATCGCGGCCACCGCGAAGTTCATCCCCGCCTCGGCGCGCAGGCCGTCGAGTCGCATCGACGTGACGGGCGTCGCGCTGCTCGCCGCGATGCTGGTGCCTGCCATGTTCGGCATCACCTACCTCGGCAGCGGGCAGGTCCCGCTGTACAGTCCGGTATTCCTCGGCTGCGAGGCGGTCGCGATTTTCTTCGGCCTCTTGTTCGTGCGGCACTCGCGGACCGACGCGGCGCCGTTCGTGCCCTACCGGCTGCTGAGTGGGCGCGGCTTCGGCGTGATGAACCTGATCAACTTCCTGTTTGGCGCGGCAGCGCTCGGCTTCGGCGCGCTCGTGCCGCTGTACGCACAGCAGCGGTACGGCATCGCGCCGCTCGGCGCGGGCACGCTGCTCACCGCGCGGGCGGTCGGCATGATCGCGGTGGCCGGCCTGGCCACGATGGCGCTGCGCAGGACCGGATACCGGCTGCCGATGGTCGCCGGGTTCCTCATCCTCGTCGCCGGGCTCATCATGATGGCGGCACCGCCATGGTTCTCGATGGCACAGCTCCCGGTGCAGGCCTGGCTCGCGTTCGGCGCGGCCGTCACCGGCCTCGGCATGGGGCTGTCCGTGCCGTCGGCCAACAACGCGAGCCTGCAACTCGCCCCCGAGCAGGTGGCGGCCATCGCCGGGCTGCGCGGCATGTTCCGCCAGGCCGGATCCATCACCGCCGTCTCGGTGACCACCGCGGTGATCGCGCGCAGCGCGCACCCAGGCATGGCGCAGGCGCACGTGTTCCTGGTGTTCGCCGCGCTGCTGCTGCTCACCCTGCCGCTGATGCGACTGGTCCCTGAGCACCGTGGCGGCTGGTGAGCTAGCTGTAGCTAGCCCAGGCTGTCGAGGAAGGCGATCGACCGCTCGATCACCAGCGCCGTCGCGTCCTTGTCGTAGGCCGGCAGCGAGCTGTCGGTGAACAGGTGCTGATCGCCTGGGTAGGTGAACACCTCGACCACGTCGGGGCCGACCATGGCGGCGATTTCCCTCGCGGAGTTGAGGTCGCCCTCGAGCGCGAAGAACGGATCGGCGTCCATGCCGTGGACCTGCGCCCGCAGGCCCTGCGGCCAGGGGCCCGTCCCCCAGTCGCCGGTGAGCGGCAGGCACCCCTCGTAGAGCAGCGCGCCGCGCGCACCGGGCCGCTGCTGCGCCAAGCGCTGCGCCATGGCCGAGCCGTAGGAGAAGCCGGCGTACACCAGCGCCTCGGGCAATCCGGCGAGCGCGGCCCTGCCGCGGCTTCGCAGCTCCTCGTCGCCGATCCGGTCGACGAGGGCGAGCCCTTCGTCGATGGTCGCGGCCGTTTCGCCGCCGAACAGGTCAGGCGTGTGCACGGTGTGCCCGCCGGCGCGCAGCCGCTCGGCGAACGAGCGGACCCCGTCGGTGAGCCCCGCCACGTGATGGAACACGATGACCTCGGCCATGCGCCCTCTCCTTCCTGTCACGCCCGCCTGTCTGGCGAGCCCGAATCTGTCTGGCCAACCCCCTGCTTGGCTGACACTGCCAACGGACGACCAAAATACATCGGGGCACTGACACTGCCCGGGAACAAGCCCGGTGAACGGGAGGAACCGTGACCGAACAGATCATCGCGCGGACAGCGCAGGGGCGGCTGCGCGGTGCGCGGGACGGCGACGCGCTGCGCTTCCTCGGCGTGCCTTACGCCACCTCCCCGCTGCTCGCGGGCCGGTTCGCCGCGCCGGTACCGCATCCGCGCTGGGACGGCGTCCGCAACGCCCTGGTGTACGGCGCGACGTCGCCGCAGCCGGACCGCGGCGTGACGCTGATCCCCGAGCCGATCATCGCGGGCGACAACGAGCTGAACCTCAACGTGTTCACACCGGAACTCGGCCGTGCCGGGCTGCCGGTACTCGTCTGGATCCACGGCGGCGGGTTCTTCGGCGGCGGCAACGCCTCGCCCTGGTACCGGGGCGTGTCCTTCGCGCGGGACGGCGTGGTGCTCGTCAGCGTCAACTACCGGCTCGGCGCGCAGGGGTTCCTCGAGGTGCCGGGCGCGCCCGCCAACCGCGCGGTCCGCGACCTGGTGCGGGCGCTTGAGTGGGTGCGGGAGAACATCGCGGCCTTCGGCGGCGACCCGGACAGGGTGACCATCGGCGGGCAGTCGGCCGGCGGCGCCGCCTGCGGCGCGCTGCTCGGCGTGCCGTCCGCGCGCGGGCTGTTCCGTGGCGCGCTGTGCATGAGCGGCGCGGCGCTCGACCAGACGCCGGCGGGCGTGAGCGAAGTATCGGAACGGTTGTCGGTTCTTCTTGGCACCGCCACCCTCGACCGGTCCGTCCTGGAAGGCCGGCCGACGCGGGAGATACTCGCGGCATCCGACGTGATCCTCCAGGAGCTTGGGCCCGGCCAGCTGTCGCCGGACGCCGACGCGGTCGCGGATGTGCTCGGCGGCGGGCTGCGGCTGCCCTGGGGGCCGTGGACGGATGGTGACGTGGTGACCGAGGACCCGTTCACCGCGGCGCGCCGCGGCGACGTCCGGGTGCTCGCCGGGGCTACCGCGCACGAGTTCAACATGGCGTGGACCGGCGCGGACTGGATCACCTGGGACATGGTCAGCGGCGGGCTCGCCCGGGCCGGCGTGCCGGCAGAGGCGGCCGCCGCCTACCTGTCCCGGCTGGATGCCCGGCCGGCGGACATGGTGGGGCAGGCGACGACCGACCGGACCTTCCGGGTGCCCGCGCAGCGGCTCGCCGAGGCCGTCTCGGGCGGGGGCGGCGGCGCCTGGGTGTACGACTTCGGCTGGACGGCGCCCGGCGGGCCGCTGCGCGGCATGGCGTTTCACTGCCTCGACGTGCCGTTCGCGTTCGGCACCACCGGAGAGCCTGGCGTGGCGGAGGCCACAGGCGGGGCGACGCCTGAGGCGCTTGTCGCGGACGTGCATGGCGCCGTCGTGCGGTTCGTCGCCGACGGCGACCCCGGCTGGCCCGGGTACACCGGCGCCAGCCGCGCGGTCATGAGGTTCGGTGAGCCGTCGGTGCTTGCCTACGATCCGCTCCGGCTAGAGCGGCTCGCCTGGACATAGGCGTAGCGTGGCAGTGTGACTGGTCCTGCTGAGCCGTCGCCTGCCTCGTCGCCTGAGTCTGGGTCCGCGCGTGAGCCGGGCTCCTCGCCTGAGCCTGTGCCTGAACCCGGGCCTGCTGTCGAGCCCGAGTCCGAGCCGCTGGATCTCGACGAGCAAGTCGTCGCGTTCTGCGTGGCGAGTGTGCGGGGCTGGACCCATGAGGCGGCCACGATGCTCGCGGAGACGCCGGCGATCGCCGGGCACAGCTTCGCGACCGCGCTGCTGCTCGGGGACGCGGAACGGGTGCGGGCGGAGATCGAACGCGATCCCGGCGCCGCGACCCGGGCTGACCCGGCGACGGGCTGGACGCCGCTGCACCTGGTGTGCGCCTCCCGGTGGTACCGGCTCGACTCGGGGCGGACGGCGGGGCTCGCGGAGGCGGCGCGGCTGCTGCTCGACGCTGGTGCCGACCCGAACGCCCCCATCGGCGGGACCGGACGGTCGCCGTTCGCGTGTGCCGCGGCGGCAGCCAGTTCCGGCACGGGCAATGAGGCGGTCATCGCGCTGCTGCTCGACCGCGGCGCGACCGTGACCGTAGACGACCTGTACATGACCGCGTTCAGCGAGGATGGGTACCGCTGCCTTGGGCTGCTGCTCGGCCACGCCGCGGCCGTCGCCCCTGACATGCTGCACGCCGCCGGGCAGGTGCTTGCGGCGCCGGTCAGCGCGGGATCGGTCGACGGGGTGCGGCTGCTGCTCGACGCCGGCGTGGACCCGCGCCACTACGCGGACGACGACGGCGAACCGGCGTCCGCCGTCTACGCGGCCGTGCACGCCGGATGTCCCGCCGAACTCATCGCCCTGTTCACCGAGCACGGAGCCGACCCGCGGCAGCCGGGACCCGACGGGCATACGCCCGCCTGGCTGGCGACCGTCCGCGGGCGGACCGATCTCGCCGCGCTGCTCGGCACCGACGAGGCGGCAGGCGTCTCCGACACCGCCCGGTTCGCCGGGGCGTGCCTGTCCTGTGACCGGGACAGGGCGACCCACCTTGTCGCTTCCGACCCGAGCCTGATCGACCGGATGGACCCCGGTGAGCGGGCCGCCCTTGTGCAGGCCGCCGAGGCCGGCGACGAGAGCGCGGTCGCGCTCATGCTCGAACTCGGCTTCCCGCTGACCGCGCGCCGCGACGACGGCGCGACCGCACTGCACGCCGCCGCCTACGCGGGGGACGCCTGGATGGTCCGGCTGCTGCTCGACCGCGGCGCGGACATCGAGGCGCTCGACGGCGAGTGGCACAGCCCGCCACTCGACTGGGCGGTCGTCGGAAGCGGCCAGCGGCCGACGACGAGCCCGCGACCGGACTGGGGTGCCACGGTGCGGCTGCTGCTCGGCGCGGGAGCGTCGACGGCGGAGATAACGCTGACACCCGGCCACCCCAAGGCGCCATCCGCCGAGGTAGCGAGCCTGCTCAGGGCGCATGGGGTCGGACCGTCGGGCGAGGATGGCGCGGACGGAGACGGCGGCGCGGACAGGGACGGGGACGGGCACGGCGGCGCGGACGCGGACGGGGACGGCGGACGGTCCTAGCCGGACTGACCGGCGTTGGCGGGGTTGGCCGTTGGGGTTGCGGTGGCGGTTGGCGGTTACACGCGAGCGTCGGCCAGGTGAACTACGGCTTCCTGGAGGCGGGTGCGGTGATCGCCATGATCCCGTGCGTCCTGCTGTACATCGGACTGCAGCGCTTCTACATCCGCGGCCTGGTCTCCGGCGTCGTCAAGGGCTAACAAGATCCCGCTGTTCATCGGTGCGCGAAGTCGCGGTGATCAGCTCGCTGCGGCTCAGCGTCCAGACGCCGACGGCGAGGACGATCAGCCCGAGCACCTCCGCGACCAGCGCGGCGGGCGAGGTGCCGAGGCGCTCACCGAAGAGGAGGGCGCCAAGCAGGATCGCGGTCACCGGGTCGCCAATGGTGAAGCCGGGCTGCGACGCCGCGAGCGGGCCCGCCGCCATCGCGTGCGACGTGAGCAGCATCGCCGCCGCGCCGGTCACGGCGAGCACGTAGGGCGACCAGGTGGCGAAGATCGCGCCGGGACCGCCGGCGAGGTGCGAGCTCAGCTCCTTGATCACGGCGGCGACGAAGCCCCACGCGATGCCGGTCGCGATGCCGAGGCAGGCCGCCCGGCGGGTGGCCGACCCGCCTCCGGCCGCGCAGATGGCGGCCGCCACGGCGACTGCCGTGGCGAGTCCGGCGAGCCACCATGCCAGCGCCGCGGCATAATGCTCGTGTCCCCCCGTCGGCGCCGCGGCGCGCAGGAAGACGCCGATGCCCGCGGACATGGCGATCGCCGCGACCCACTCGCGCCAGCGCGCCCGGCGCCCGCCGGACGGGCACCGCAGCGCCAGGTAGCCGAAGACGAACAGCAGCTCAATCGCGAGGATCGGCTGGACCAGGGCGAGCGGGCCGAAGTGCAACGCGGTCAACTGGCAGGCGAACCCGGCCAGCATGCCGGCGAAGCCGAGCAGCCAGACGGGCCGGCGCGCCAGCCGGAAGACGAGCAGCGGGTCGAAACGGTCGGCGTCGAAGCGGGCGGCACCGAAACGGTCTGCGGCGCAACGGTCTGCGCCGGAACGACCGACACCCCCGCGCCGTGGCGGGGCGGCACTCTCGCGCCGCGGCAGGCTGGCGGCGCCGAGGCGCTGGCAGATCGATGCGGCCGCAGTGCAGCAGCTAGCGGCCACCGACAACAGGACCGCGAGCGGCATCGGCTGACCAGTCCCCCGATCAGCCTCGCTCGAGGCGGGACTGGAGGTCGTCGAGGCGCGCGTGCAGCAACGCGATCTCCGCGGTCAAGATCGCGATCGGCGACTCTTCCATGGCGGCCATGGCATCGGCCGCGCCGGCCGTGGTTCCGGTCCCGGTGCCCGTGATGGAGCCGGTCATGGTGCCGCTGAGCATGTCGGGGCTTAGCGGGCCCGCCGACAGCAGCGGAGCGACGCGCACGTTGCCGTCGAGTCGGGCGGTGAACTCGGTCAGGGTCAGGGCGGGCCGGCCTGCCGCGCACGTCGGGCAGACAGGTGCCAGGTGGCGCCACCCGATCAGGCCGCTGCCGCCGTCGGCCAGGGCAGTGCCTGGCCGTCCGCACGCGCACTGGGCGTCAAGGATGGCCCGCACCCGCTGCCTGCTGTAGCGCAGGCCGCGTTCGTAGCGGATGTACTGGCCGGACGCGGTCACCTCGATCAGCAGCGCGGCTCGGTTTTCCGTCGCGCAGCCGAGCGAGCGGGCGTCGGTCAGCTCGTGCAGGCAGTAGAACCCGCAGCCGCACCAGCGGCGCGGCGGCGCGTGCCGGTGATTCCAGATGCATGACGCCTCGGCGACGACCCCGTAGACATGGGTCGCGCCGAGCGTCAATCCCGCGAAGCCGGTCTGCGTGCCGTCCGCGGACAGCACCGCATGCGCCAGCTTGTACCCGGTGAACGGGCGGTCAGGCCGCTCGTCCCGGTCTGGCCCCGCAGGCCAGAACCGCAGGCGGGCCATTGCTGTGACGATTCCCCGGTTAGCGGACGATCAGGGACGAATCGGCGGCCGTGGTCAGCGGCATCCACTCTGGCTGATCGATGACGATCTCTTCGGTGACCGGCGATTCGATGTCGGTGTCCTCGACGTATCCGACCGCCTCTTCCTTGCCAAGACGCATGCTCAGCACCTCCTCCTCGATGAGGTGTACCCATCGGCGGGTCATCCCCACACCTTTCCGGCGCTATCGGGCCGGCGTCAGCTGCCGTCGGGATAGCCGCCGCGGTGCAGGGTCATCGGGGCGCGACGCCTTGGCGCGGCGGGGCCGAGGGTGACTGCGGGCGGGACGGAGTCGCCGGCACCCGTTCGGTATCGACGGCGGGACTGGCGTGGGCCTGTTCCTGGCCGACTGCGGGAGTGGCGCGGGCCTGTTCCTGACCAGCTACTGGGGGGACGCGGGCTCGTTCAGGGTCGGCGGCGCGGGCTAGCAGCAGGCCGGCGGACTCCTGCCGGCCGCCGGCCGGGCTTACCTGCCAGCCGGCGGCGGACAGCAGCACGGCCGCCTCGGCGGGGTTGAGCATCGAGCGGGCGGGCTCGCCTAGCTCGGCGACCCGCCGCTGGAATGCGGCCCTGGTTGCCGATGCCGCACCGGTGGAGACGCTGATGGCGAGCAAGGCGCCGGGGGCGGTGACCGCGCGGAACTCGGCGAGGACGCGCTCGATAACCGGGCGTTCCAGGTAGACGGCGACGCCCTCGAAGAGGAACAGGGCGGGACGCGCCTGGTCGAGTCCGGCCTCGCGCAGCCGTGCGGCGACCGGGTCGGCGGTGAAGTCGGCGGCGATGAAGGCGATGTGCGCCGCGTCGAGGCCGAGCCGCGCGATCCGCTCCCGCTTGTCGGACTGGGTGGCCGGGTGATCGACCTCGAACCAGCGGACACCCGGCTTCGCGTAGCGAAAGGCGCGGCCGTCGTAGCCGGCGCCGCCGATTACGACCTGGCTGACACCGCGGTCGAGCGCGGTGACCACCACACGGTCGAAGAAGGCGGTCCGCGCCCTGAGATACTCGTGCATCCGGTTGTGCTCTGGTGTCAGGCCGTCCGCGACGTCGCTCGTCAGCGCGTCGTCGGCCGCCGGATCACCGTAGGCTGCCTCGATCCTCGCGAATTCGAGTCGCCGCGCAGCGACGTTCCGCGCGGTGTGCGAGGCGGTTCCCTCTCTCATCGGATCCTCCGCAGCGGAGGCTATCGCGCGGCTACGACATTCGCCCGTCGTTAGATTCGCCCGTTGTTAGATGAGCTGGGCCGCCGGCGGTTAGATATGAGGATGAGCGACGACACGCGGTCCCTGCGGCTGCGACCGGTGACCCGCGATGAGTTCGACGCATGGCTGCCGCGGCAGGCTGCCGGGTACGCGAAACTCCTCGCCGCGTCCGGCGGCATGTCCGCCGAGGCCGCGCGCCAGAAGGCCGAGCAGGACACCCGGCGGTACTTCAGCGGCGGTTTCGCCACACCGGGGCAGCTCGTGTTCCGTGTCATGGCAGGGGACGTCGCGGTCGGCTGGCTGTGGCTCGGGGTGCCGGGACCGGATCCCGACCCGTTGATGGCGTGGGTGTTCGAGATCGAGATCGAGGCTGCGTTCCGCGGGCGCGGCTACGGGCGCGCCGCGATGGGGCTTGCCGAGGCGGAGGCGCGAGCGCGCGGCATGACGTCGCTCGGACTGAACGTGCACGGGCAGAACACCATCGCCAGGGACCTGTACGAGAGCCTCGGGTACGAGATCACGGCGCTGCAGATGAAGAAGCCGGTGTGAGCGACGCTTTCCTGCGCCCTGTTTCTCGCGTGGCGAGATGTGCTCGACCAGAGATTCGGATAGCGTTCCTGCATAGAACAGGCGTTTGACAAACGAACAGGCTTGCTATTAGCTTTGCCCCTAGAGGCGCTCTTCAGTAAGAACGTTCGGATAAGGGGTCGAGCCATGGGTCAGAAGACGGTCCGCTTCAGCGATCTGAGCGGTCAGCTCATCATGCGCGAGGACAGCCTCGCGCGCATCGTAATCCACGAGCACCCCGAGCTCGGCGACGGGCCGGTGGAAATCGAGGCCCTGGCGGACGAGGCGCTGGCGATGGAGAAGGACGCGCTCCGGGTGGCGGTGCTCGACCTGTACCTGCCCGGCGAGGACATTCCGCGGCGAGTGACGCTGGATGCGGAGGCCTTCGACGCTCGGGTCACCGAGAAGTCCGCGGGCGAGATGATCATCGGCGCGCGGCCGGTCAAGCGGGCCGGACGTCCCCGGCGCGCCGCGTCCTGAGCGGGACGCGCCGTAAGCAGGCCGGACGGCACGGCGGCTAATCGCCGTACTGCCCCCCCGGAATCGCCGCTGGTCAGGGGATGATTTTGCGATAGAGCGCCGGGAAGTCCGCAAGCGATGACAGCACGTCCGCCGCCCCGGCGGCGCGCAGCTCCGCTTCGCCGAACGACCCGGTGGCGACGCCCACGGGGTGGATGCCCGCGGTGACTGCCGCGGCCATGTCCGCCGGGGTGTCGCCCACGTAGGCCACGGCGCCGATGAGGGTGAGAACCGCCGCCTTCTCCGGTCCGTGGGCGTCTGCGACGATCTCGTCGGCGCGCAGCCCGACGCCGTCCAGGCTGAGCCGGGCGGGCAGCTCGGCCTTGGCCGTGATCACGACGGCCCTCGCGCCTGCCGCGCGGACCGCCGCGAGCGCTTCGGCCGCCCCGGGCAGGACAGTGGTGCAGGGGCCGAGGAGCAGCAGGTAGTGGGCTCGGTAGATCCGGACCGCGTCATCGATCCCGGCGGGCGGGAACCAGTGCGCGAGCTCGTCCTGAAGCTTGATGCCGAGGCGGCTGAGCACGCCTTCCGGCTCGATTCTCACTCCGGTTTCGGCGGCGACGGCGGCGAACGACGCGAGGATCGCGCGCTGGGAGTCGATCAGCGTCATGTCAAGGTCGAACCCGACGGGAGCCGGCGTCATGCCGCGCCTCCGGCCGTGGCGGGCCCTGCCGTGCCCGATTCGGCGGTTCCCGGTCCGGCCGGGCCAGGCCCCGCCGGGAGCACGCCGGGGCGGGCGGCGAGGATGCCGGCGACGAGCAGCACGCCGGTGAGTGCGAAGAGCACCGCGACGGAGGCGGTCCAGCTGCCCGTCGCCGCGTGCAGCAGGCCGACCTCAAGCGGGCCGGCGGCGGCGAGCAGGTAGCCGACCGACTGCGCGAGCGCGGACAGCGACGCCGCCGCGGCCGCGTGCGGCGTCCGTGCCGCGGTGAAGAAGATGGCCAGGGCAAGCGCGGCGTTCTGTCCGGCGCCGAGCAGCAGCGCCCAGCCGACCGCGCCGCCGAGCGGCGCGTACAGCAGGCCGGCCAGCCCGGCCGCGAGCGCGATCACCGTCGGCACCACAAGCAGGAGTTGCGACCGCATCCGCTGCGCGACGACCGGGATGACCATTGACACGGCCAGGTTGCCCACGCCCATCAGCGCGAGCAGGTTGCCCGCGTCGTCGGCGCTCACCCCGCGGTCGCGCAGCATCGTGGGCAGCCAGGACAGCGCCGCGTAGTACAGCAGCGACTGCATCCCCATGAAGATGGTGACGTACCAGGCGAGCGCGTACCGGTGCACCGGGACCCGTGGAACAGGCGTAGGCGCCGCGGCCGGTTCAAGCGATGGAGCCAGCAGCAGCTCTTCGGCGGCTACGCGCGGATCCGCTGCGCTGGCGCCTGCCATCGGGTCCGCACGGGGCCGACGTCGCGGGGTCGCTCCCCCGGCAGAAAGCTGCGGAAGCCAGATGAGGGCGCCAACGGCAGCCGGTCCGGCCAGCCAGCCAAGCGTCAGCGCGACCGAGCCGCCGCTTGCCTGCCATAGCGGGACGCTGACCAGCGACGCGACAATCGCTCCGGCGGACAGCGCGGTGATGTACAGGCCGATGAGGAAGCCGGCCCGTTCCGGCCAGCGGCGCTTGATCAGGCTGGACAGCAGCACGTTCATCACCGCGATGGCGCCGCTGGCCAGGATCGTGCCGGGGAACAGCAGCACCGACGGCGCCGCGCCGCGGGCGACGAGGCCGGCCACCAGGGCGATCATCGCGACGAACAGCACGCGCTCCTCCCCCGCCCGCCTGGCGAGGGCCGCGGCGAAGCCGGAGACGACGCCGAAGCAGATCACCGGGGTCGCGGCGAGCACGGACACGGTCGCCGCGGACAGGTGCAGGCTGTCTTGCAGTTCGGGGAACACCGGGGGGAGGCTGGTAATGGAGCCGCGCAGGTTGTAGCCGAGGGCGAGCACGCCGGTCACGAGCAGGACGCGCTCAAGGCGTGCGTGTCGCTGGCCGGGCACGACCGACGGCGCCTGTGTTCGACTCACGAGTACCTAACCGTACCCGACGCGGGCGATATGTCCCCAGAGCGTGGCTTATATCCTTGTCCGGTGAGAGCCGTGCCGACTGCCGAGGGGCGTGATCTCGACCGGCGGATCGCCAGGCTCGCCATTCCCGCGATCGGTTCCATCGCCGCCGAGCCGCTGTACAACCTGGCCGACACCGCGATCGTCGGGCATCTGGGCCGCAACCCGCTCGACGCCCTGGCGATCGCCACCGCCGCGCTGTCGCTGGTCGGCTGGCTGGCGATCTTCCTGGCCACCGCCACGACCACCCAGGTGGCGCGGCTCACCGCGCGCGGCGAGCAGGCAGCGGCGGGGCGCGCGGTCGGCGCCGCGTACGCGGTCGCGGCCGGGTGGGGCGCGGTGACCTGCGCGCTGATCGTCGTCATAGCCCCCTACCTGGTCACCCTGCTCGGCGGGCACGGGGGCATCGGGCCCGCCGCGACCTCCTATATCCGGATCTCTGCTCTCGGCCTGCCCTTCCTCTATGTGTCCTATGCGGGCAACGGCCACCTGACCGGCATGGAAAACACCAGGACGCCGCTGGCGATCGCGGTCGTGGCCAACGTCATCAACGTCGCGCTCGAGGTGGCCTTCGTCTTCGGCCTGCACGCGGGCCTGGCCGGCTCGGCCTGGGGCACGGTCGCCGCGCAGGTCATCGCAGGCGCCGCGTACGCGGTGGTGTCCCGGCGCTCCGCGTGCCCGCCGGCCCGGCCGGCCAGGCCGGACGTGGCCGAGGTTCTCCGCGACGGGCACCGGCTCTCGGTGCGGACGATCGCGCTCGGCGTCGTGCCCCTCGCGGCGACGGCGGTCGCCGCACGACTCGGCCCGGTGCCGCTGGCCGGACAGCAGATCGCCTACCGAGTGTGGGCCCTGCTCGCGCTGTCCACTGACGCGCTCGCGGTGCCCGCCCAGGTCTACGTCAGCGCTGCGCTCGGCACCGGTGACTGGCCCGCCGCCCGGCTCGCGGCGCGGCGCACGCTGGTGTTCGGGCTCGTCGCCGGCGTCGGGCTCGCCGTGGTCACGCTCGCGCTCGCGTTCGGGGTTCCGCAGGCCTTCACCGCCGACCCCGCGGTCCGGCACGCCGCCCTCATCGGGCTGGTCTGCGCGGCGGTCACCCAGCCGCTCGCCGCACTCGCCTACGTGTACGACGGCGTGATCCTCGGCCTCGGCGACTACACGGCCATGCGCCGCGTGATGCTGCTTGTCATCCTCGCGTTCGCGCCGCTCGCCTTGCTCACGCTCCGGTTCCACGGCCTGGGCCTGCCCGGGGTGTGGGCGGCACTCGGCTGCTGGCTCGCGGCCAGGTCGGTGCTGCTCGGGCGGCGCTGGACCGCGGCCTGGCAGGCGGACGACAAGCCCGGACCTGCGTAACCGCCGTGCTTCAGTAGCCACCTTCAGTTGCCGCGGAAGAACCTCACGCCGAGGCGGTCCCTCCGGCCGGTCCCGCCGCAGCGACGGCACCGGCGGTGCGCGTAGCCGTAGGTGGTACCGAAGTGCCTGCCGGTGCCATTACAAAATCTACATTTCGTAAATGGATGAGACCGGATCGACAGGAAATAGCCGATGACGAAAACGATTGCGATAATAAGGAAGATGCCCATGTGACAACGCTCCCGCCGATGCCGCGACGACGGACGCGTGGCGTTGCGGCCACGCGCTAAATGGACTGGGTGCGTGACCCCGTGTTCCTGCGGCGAGAGCGCGCCTTCGCGCCGCGGTGGACAGGAGCGCGCCTGCCTTGACTGAGTGCCGCCAGCGTCTTCTGAAGCCGGCCGCTAAAAAGACAATAACCCATTGGCAATTGCCTTGTGCACTTTTTTTCGCTCATCGCCGGTGACGGCCGCCCCGATATTGACCGCATGCCCGCCGCTTATCCCTCAGGGGACTGCATATTTCTCAGCGATATGCGCTGGCACCTAGTTTCACGGCCAGGACCAGGCCGGCCAGGGCGACCACGACCCGCAGCGCGGCGGCCGGCAGATGGCGGGCCAGGCGCGGCCCCGCGTAGCCGCCGAGGAGGAAACCGGCCGCCAGCGGCGGCACGAACGCCCAGTCCACCGGCGCGTACAGGGTGAACAGCAGCGCGGCCACCAGGTTGGCCGCGCCGGCGACCACGTTCTTGATCGCGTTGATTCTGATCAGCGACTCGCTGAGGGTGGCGGCGAGCGCGGCGAGCAGCAGCACGCCGCCCGCCGCGCCGAAGTAGCCGATATAGACCGCCACCGTGAACATCACGGTGAGCCGCGCGAGGGACTGCTCCGCGCCGGGGCGGGGCGACAGGGCGCGGAGCCTCGGCTGGAGCAGGACGACCACGGCGGCCACGCCGATCAGCACCGGCACCACGAGCGCGAACGCGCCGGGCGGCGCGAGCAGCAGCGCGCACGCGCCGAGCGCGCCGCCCGCCGCCATCACCGCGCCGAACCGCAGCACCCGCGCGCGCTGACCGGACAGTTCGGGCCGTGAGCCGAGCATCGCGCCCGGAACGCAGAACACCAGAGCCATGGTGTTGGTGACGTTCGCGGCGAGCGGCGGCAGCCCGAGGGCGAGCAAGGCGGGGTAGGAGACGACACTCGCCACGCTGGCCATCGTGCCGGCGATCCCGCCGCCGATGCCCGCGCCGAGCAGCGCCAGGGTCTGGTCAATGGTCACAGGCAGCAGCAATGATCGGGAGTCGCCGGCGGGGGGACGGGGTCAGCCGCAACCGTTCCTCCTAATGATCTTGACCTTTCTGGCGGTACGGCTGATCTGCTAGCGCTCGCGCGCGGGCGCCGGGACGATCTTGTCGATCGCCTCGAGTTGTTCCTCCGTTGGCTCCCAGCGGCCCGCCGCGGCGTTGGACCTGACCTGCTCGGCGGAGGTCGCGCCCGCGATGACCGAGGAACAGCCTGGCTGCGCGGCCAGGCCGCCGATCGCGATGTCCAGGATCGACACGCCCTGCTCCTGGCCCCAGGCGATGAGCGCCTCGACCTTCTCGAGCTTGGCGTCTGTCACATAGCCCGCCCGGCGCGGCTCGGCGAGCCGCGAGCCGGCGGGGATGTCACTGCCCCGGCGAACCTTGCCGGTGAGCAGGCCGTTCGCCAGCGGGAAGAACGGCAGCACGCCGACGCCGAAGTGCAGCGCGGCGGGGACGACCTCCCGTTCGGCGTCCCTCTCGAGCAGGGACCAGTGGTTCTGCGCGGAGATGAACGGGGTGCGGCCCGTCGACAGTGCGGTGTGCGCGGCGTCGGCGATCTGCCAGCCAGCCAGGTTCGAGTGCCCGATGTAGCGGACCTTGCCCTGGCTGACCAGTTCGTCGAGTGCCGCGAGTGTTTCGTCGATGGGGGTCACCGGGTCGGGGGTGTGCAGCTGATACAGGTCGATGTAGTCGGTGCGGAGGCGGGTGAGCGACTTCTCCACCGCGATCTTGATGTAGTTGCGGCCGCCCTTGGCGCCAGCCGCCGGGCCATACCCCATGTCCGCGGCCTGATGGCCGAACTTGGTGGCGAGCACCACCCTGTCGCGGCGGCCCTGCAGCACCTCGCCGAGCGCGAGTTCGGACGCTCCGTCACCGCCGTAGGTTTCGGCCGTGTCGAAGAGCGTGATGCCCTCGTCGATCGCGGCGTCGACCACCGCACGGGTCCGCGCGACATCGAGCCTGCCGCCGAAATTGTTGCAGCCGAGGCCCACCACAGAGACGAGCAGGCCGGAATCACCCAGGGTTCGATAGCGCATGACTGGATCATACGGAGGGCAGCTCCTGGCCCGTCTCGCAGACACCGCCTGGTGAGCAGTGCCTCGCGGGCACTGCCGCGCCGACGGCTTAATCGGGTAAACGTTATTCGAGCCGTAGCGACGCGCGGTAATTGGCCCGGGCTAATAGCGGCTTCGCCGCGGGCATTACTCCTTGCCGGGCTGTCGGCATTGTGTAATTCACCAATTACGCGCGGTTCCGTTTGGTGTCTTTTCCTATGCCGGGCGCGCGGGCCGGGCCGTCGGGCCACCGCGGCCTCGGTTCCCTGCGCAGTAGGGGGGTTTCTGTGCATGCACAAAGCTGCGCAGCTTTGTGCATGCACAGAGCTTTGGGGGCTCGCCAAGCGCGTCCCGGGTTTGGCGGGGGAACCGGTGTGCGATGGCCGGTCATAAACGGTAATGTGAAGGTTGGCTAGCCAACATGGAATCGCCGTTGACGATATCATTGGGTTGCGTGCGCGCGAGCGGACCCGGCCAAACGCAATAGCGCGCTACCGGTGGATATCGACGCGAAGAGCCCTGCGTGCACTCCTGCCGCGCGGCACCCGGACAACGAGGAGGTCGGCGGCGTGCCTGACTCTTCTGACGGGCCTACCGTCCTACGCATCCTGCTCGGGTCACAGCTGCGCCGGCTCCGGGAGGCACGCGGCATCACCGCGCGGCAGGCGGCCGCCAAGATCAGGGCTTCGGAATCCAAGATCAGCCGCATCGAGCTCGGCAGGAACGCGATCAGGGAGATCGACGTCCTGGACTTGCTGACGCTCTACGGCGTGGAGGCACAAGACCGCGAGCAACTGCTCACGCTTGCCGAGCAGTCCAACAAGCCCGGCTGGTGGCACCGCTACAACGACATCCTGCCCGACTGGTTCCAGGCCTACGTCGGCATGGAAGAGGCGGCGCGGTCGATCCGGGTGTACGAGTCGCAGTTCATCCCCGGCCTGCTGCAGACGGAGGAGTATGCCACGGCGGTCATCTCGCTCGGCGACCACCCGATCGAGCTGGCCGAGCGGCTCGTGGTGCTGCGCAAGGAGCGGCAGCGCCGGTTCCGCGAAGGCCGGCTCAAACTGTGGATCGTGCTCGACGAGGCAGTGCTGCGGCGGCCCGTCGCCGGGATCAGGGTCCAGCTTGAGCAGCTGCGGTACCTGCGCGAGTGCTCCGCGAACCCCACCCTCACCCTGCAGATCATCCCGTACGGCGCGGGCGGGCACGCGGCACCGACCGGGTTCGCCATCCTGCGGTTCGCCGAGCGCGACCTGCCCGACGTCGTCTACGTCGAGAACCTGACGAGCGCGCTCTACCTCGACAAGCAGAACGAGGTGGACCGGTACCTGCTGGCCATGGAGCGGCTTTCCATCGTGGCGTACGAGCCGCGCGAGACGCCGCGCCTCATCGACGAGATCATCGCCGGGCTCGAGCAGGCAGAGGCAGAACAGGCAGAACTCGAGCGGGCGGACGAGGAGTTACCGCTGTACGCCGGGAGAAAGGCCGGGACCCCGCTGCGGCTGGCAGGGCCCCGTCCCCCGTCGCGGTGTTAGGCGAGCGGCAGGTCGAATTCGCCCTTCTTGGCGCCGATCAGGAACGCCTCCCATTCGCCGCGAGTGTAGACGTGCGGCGTCTTGGCGCGGTCCTTTGAGTCACGAACCGCCACGCCACCGCCGGGCAGGTGCGCGATTTCGACACAATTGCCGGCTGCGCTTGCGCTGCTCTTGAACCAGTGCAGGTCGCCCAGGCTCAGTTCCATCTGCTTTCCTCTCTTTGTCGGTTATTTCCTTTCCGGGCACTCCGTGGCGACCACCCCAGCCGTCACGGCTTCAGATCAGCTCTTGTGCGACCTGTTCGATCAGGTCGGCGGACGCACCCGGTGCGAGCGCCGCGGCGCGAAGCCGGTCGAAGGCCTCGGCACGGGCCCGCACGTCGCGGTCCTTTTCCAGGTAGATGATTCCCGCCACAGACTCCACGTAGACGACCTCGGCGTCGGTTCTGCTCGGGAACTCGAGGATGGAGAACGCTCCGCCGTGCCCCGCGTGGGCGCCGCAGGAGAATGGCAGCACCTGCACGGTCAGCCCCGGGCGCTCCGCCATCTCAATGAGGTGCTTGAGCTGGCGGCGCATCACCGTCGGGCCGCCGACGGGCCGCCTGATGGCCGCCTCGTCGAGAATGGCCCACAGCTCGAGCGGCGGGTCCTCGTCGAACCGCCGCTGCCGTTCGAGCCGCAGGTCGACCATGCGCTCGATCTGGTCGAGCGGATGCCGCGGGAACATCTCGCGCAGCACGCCGCGCGCGTAGTCGGGCGTCTGCAACAGCCCGTGCACCACAGAGATCTCGTAGCCGCGGACGGCGGTCGTCTCCGCCTCCAGCCCCACGTAAATGTCGAACCCGCTCGGCAGGACGTCGTCGTAGGCGGCCCACCAGCCCTTGCGGTGCCCCTCCCGCGCCATGTCGACAAGGATCTGGCGCTGCGCGGGATCATCGACCCCGTACGCCTCGAGCATCTGGCTCAGGTACGCCGACTTGGTGGGCGCCTTGCCGGTCTCGATCCTGGACAGGGTGGAAGGCGCGACGCCGAGCTGCAACGCCACTTCCTCCAGCTTGTAACCCGAGGCTTCGCGGAGCTTGCGCAGCTCGGTACCGAGGCGCCGCCGGCGTACGGTCGGACCGGTGGTCATCGCGGAGCCACCTCCTCCAAAGTGGGCATCGCCATCCTCTGCTCGTCCTGAGCAAGGCGTCAGTACCGATGATGATCGGTTTGTGGGCGACAAGCAGCACCATACAGGGAAAATGCAGGGGACAGAAATCTCACTCGCGATTTCATATGCCTATTTTGCCCTGCGCACTTGCGTGGCGTGCGCTTGCACCTGCATGATCGTAGAGGTCCCGGCCGGCAACGGGTGGTGGCAATGACAGCCGGGATTGCACCTGTCAAGCACCGTAAACCGGACAATTGGTTCTTGTGGAAAATTGCTTCTGCAAAGAATTGGAAATGTCCGAATGCGCTAGATCGGGAGGCATGCGCAGATGGAAACCCCCGTGAGGAGCTGGCCGGTCCCTGGGCGGCGGAACGCGGTCCTTGATTCGCTGACGATACCCGGCAGGCCGGAACAGGTCCGCCGAACCCGAACCTTCGTCACGCGGGCGCTGGCCGCCGCGGGCAAGGGGGACAGCGTCGATTCCGACGCGGCCACCTTACTGACGTCTGAGCTGGTCACGAACGCGATCAGGCACACCGCGTCTGGCAGGCCCGCCGGCACGGTGACGATCGTCATCGTGGACGTGCCCGACGGAGTGCTCATCGAGGTGATCGACGAGGGTTCATCGGCCGGCACGCCAGTGGTCAGGAGCGACCTGCTCGCGCAGAACGGGCATGGCCTGTATCTAGTGCAGCAGATGGCCGCCCAGTGGGGGTTCCTGCGCGAACCGGGCGGCACCACGGTCTGGTTCCACCTCGCGGGCCGCGCCGAAGGCGGCTAGCCGCTGGTTCCGCACCGCATGCCGGCGGTCGGTGATGGCGGGCCGGCGGCGGGGCCCAAGCCCGCTATCAGGACCGCCGGGCCGCGTTCTTGCCGCGCTTCTCGCGCAGCCGCATCGTGAGCTTGACCGGCGTGCCTGCGAAGCCGAACTCCTCGCGGAGCTTCCGCTCGATGAACCGGCGGTAGGTCTCCTCGAGGAAGCCGGTGGTGAACAGCACGAAGTGCGGCGGCTTGGTGCCCGCCTGGGTGGCGAACAGCACCCGGGGCTGCTTGCCGCCCCGCAACGGCGGCGGTGTGGCGGCGATCAGGGCGTTCAGCCAGGCATTGAGCTGGCCGGTGGAGATCCGCTGCTCCCACCCGTCGAGAGCCTGCTCGATCGCCGGGACCAGCCGCTCCACGTGCCGCCCCGTCGAGGCGGAGATGTTGACGCGCGGCGCCCAGCGGACGTGGTACAGCTGGCGGTCGATCTCCGCCTCAAGGTAGTCCCTGCGCTCCTGGTCGGTCAGGTCCCACTTGTTGTACGCGATGACCAGGGCACGGCCCGCCTCGGTCACCATGGTGAGGATCCGCAGGTCCTGCTCGGTCAGCGGCTCGCTCGCGTCGATCAGCACCACCGCGACCTCGGCCCTGTCCAGCGCCGACTGGGTGCGCAGCGTGGCGTAGTAGTCCGCGCCTTGGCTCTCCCTGAACCGGCGCCTGATGCCCGCGGTGTCCACGAAGCGCCAGGTGGTCCCGCCGAGCTCGATCAGCTCGTCCACGGGGTCGCGAGTCGTGCCCGCCACGGAGTCGACGACCGCGCGCTGCTCACCTGCCAGCTTGTTGAGCAGGGAGGACTTGCCGACATTGGGTCGGCCGATGAGCGCCACGCGGCGCGGTCCGCCCTCGCCCATCCGCTCGGGCGGCGCCTCGGGCAGCGCCTCGAGCGCCAGGTCGAGCATGTCGCCACTGCCCCGGCCGTGCATGGCGGAGACCATGATGGGCTCACCGAGCCCCAGCGACCACAGCGACTGCGCGTCCGCCTCGCTGCGCGCGTCGTCCACCTTGTTGGCGACGAGCACCACCGGCTTGCCCGCCCGGCGCAGCACGCGGGCGACCGCCTCGTCCTCGTCGGTGGCGCCGACCCGCGCGTCGACCACGAACAGCACCGCGTCCGCGAGGCCGACCGCGATCTCTGCCTGCTCCGCGACCTGGGCGGCGAGGCCTTGCGCCTTGGCGAGCCAGCCGCCGGTGTCCACCAGGGTGAACTGCCTGCCGCGCCAGTTGGCGTCGTAGGCGACCCGGTCCCTGGTGACGCCTGGGACGTCCTGCACGACCGCCTGGCGGGAGCCGAGGATCCGGTTGACCAGGGTGGACTTGCCCACGTTGGGGCGGCCGACCACGGCGAGCACCGGCTGTCCTGGCGTCCCGAGGCCCGCGCCCGCGTCCTTGTCGCCGGCCTCGGGTGCGTCCGCGAAATCGTCGCCGATGTCTACCCAGCCGTCGTCGCCGGCGTCAGTGTCCGTCATGGTGCGTTCTCTCCCCCATCAACTGCTCTTATCCCCCGCGCAAGCCAGGCCGCTGCGCTCACGCGCCAGCCGGGCGATCTCATCGATGACCTGTTCGAGTGTCAGGTCGGTGGCGTCAAGGAGCAGTGCGTCTGCCGCCTTCTCGGACTGGGCGGCGTCCAGCCGGTCCCGCCTGGCCTGCGCCGCCTCGGTCTCTGCGGTGTCGGCGCTGATCTCCGCGGCCCTCCTGCGGGCCCGCGCGCTCGGGTCGGCGGTAAGGAACACCTTGAGCTGTGCCGCGGGCGCCACCACGGTGCCGATGTCGCGGCCCTCGGCCACGATCCCGTCTGCGGCATCCGCGATGATCGCCCGCTGCCGCGCGATCAGGTGCTCGCGGACCGCGGGCACCCTGGCTACGGCACTGACTTGTGAGGATACCTGCACCGTGCGGATGTCCAGGGACACGTCCGTGCCGTTGACGCGGGTCCACGGGTCGTCAGGATCGGCGGAAACCTCGATGACCGGCTCCGCCGCGCGGGCGGCGATCACCGCCTCGTCGCTCGTGTCGGCCTTCTGGGCAATGAACCACCAGGTCAGCGCCCGGTACATCGCTCCGGTGTCCAGGTAGCGCAGACCGAGCGCACGGGCGACGCCCTTGGATGCGCTTGACTTGCCGGAACCGGACGGGCCGTCGATGGCGATGACGAGGCCGCGCGGCGAGGAGACTCCCACCCAGAAATGGTACCGAAGGCGGGGACATCGTTTCCCCGGCGCTCCTCGCGGGGGCTTGACGGCCGGGGCGTGCCCCGGCCGTCAAGGCCTCAGCCGCTCTTGCGGCGGAAGTTGCGGCGGCTGGCCGCCGGACCGTGGGCGCCGCTGATCTTGCCGCCGTCCTTGCCGCCCTTGCCCTGGCCTTCGTTGTGCGCCTGGTGCTTGCGCTCGAGTGCCTCACGGAACTTGCGCTTGGTCTCGTCGAGGTCGGGAGCATCGGTCTCCGCGTCCTGCCCTGCCTTGTCTTCCTGGGCCGCCTGCACTGTGTCGCCTCCGTGCACTGTTTCACCGGCGGGCTCTGCACCCTGCCCGTCCGTCGCGGCCTTGGTCGCGGCGGACTCCGTCTCGGCGGATTCCGCCGGTGCCTTCCCGGTGCCCTGCTTCGCGCTCTTCGTCATGGGATCTAGCTTCGCACACCCCTGGCGGGTTCGCGCGAACCATTAACCGCGACGCGCACCCCCGGCCAGCGGCGGGCTAGCGGCGGACCGGCCAGCCGCCGTCCTCCATCGCGTCGAGCAGCGTGGCCGCCTGATCGGGCCGGACCGACAGTTCCGCGACGCCGACGGGAAGGCCGGGCGAGTGCTCAAGGCGGATGTCCTCGATGTTCACTCCTGCCGCGCCCGCCGCGTTGAACAGGCGGGCCAGCTCGCCTGGACGGTCGGCGATGACGACCTGCACCACGGTGAACTTCCGGGGCTGGCCGCCGTGCTTGCCGGGGATGCGGCCGACCCCGGCCCTGCCACGATCGAGCAGCGCGGTCACGCCGGCCGCCTCGTTCGTCGGTTCACCGGCAACCGGGGCGCCGGACGGCGGGACGTCGCCCGGGGTGTGCCCGGACGGCGCGAGCAGCCGTGCCACCTCGGCCAGGTCCTGTGCGACGGCGGCGACCACCTCGGCGACCGGCCCGGCGTTCGCGGACAGGATCTGGGCCCAGAGCGCGCTGTCGCCCGCCGCGACCCTGGTGACGTCCCGCAGCCCCTGGCCTGCCAGCCGGAGGGCGTCGCCTGGGATGTCGGCGGGCGCGAGCCTCGCGGCCATGGCGGTCGCCACCAGATGCGGCGCATGCGAGACGAGCGCGACCCAGCGGTCATGGGTCGCGGCCTCGGTGACCACGGGATCGGCTCCGGCCGCCACCACGAGTGCGGTCACCACGTCCATGGCGTGCGGCGAGGTCTCCGGCAGCGGGCACAGCGCCCAGGTGCGGCCGAGGAACAGGTCCGCCTGCGCCGCCGCTGGCCCGTGCCGCTCCCGTCCCGCCAGCGGATGCCCGGGCACGAAGGACTCCAGGTCGCAGCCGAGCGCGCGGGCGCGGGCGACCGGCAGCACCTTGACGCTCGCGACATCGGTGTAGAGATCGGCGACCGCGCATTCCTGTGCGAATGACAGCTCCTCGCCGACCAGGGCGGGCGGCATCGCCAGCACCGCTACGTCCGCGATCCCCTTGCCGTCGCGCAGGTCGGGCAGCACCGTGCCGGCCCCGAGGTCGGCGGCGAGCCTGGCCGCCGCCGGGTCGGCGTCGCTCAAGAAGACCTCGGTCCCCTTGTCGCGCAGGGCGAGCGCGAGCGAGGTGCCGATCAGCCCAGTCCCGCGGACGAGCACTCTGGCCGGCGCCGCCATAACTGGGCGATGTCCAGGCGAAGGCCGGCCGCGCCGCGCAGATACACGTGCTGGATCTGCGCGCGCGTGCGGTCGGTGTCCACGTGGGCCATGAGGCGGACCACGCGCGGCATCGCGCCCCTGACCGGGATCTCCGTCGCGCACATCAGCGGCACCGCGTGGAAGCCGAGCTTGCGGGCGGCGAGCGCGGGGAACTCGGACGTCAGGTCGGGGGTCACGGTGAACAGGACGCTGATCACGTCGTCGGGTGTCAGGTCGTTGCGTGTCATCACCGCGGTGACCAGTTCGGCAGTGGCTTCGAGTATGGCGTCCCTGTCGTCCGCGTCGACCTGGATCGCGCCTCGAATAGCCCGGACTGTCACGTTTCCAACTCCTAACAATGAGACTGCTTCGCCCGCCGCACTGCCTTGCGGCCTCGCACCGCCTAGAGGCCTACGGCGGCGTACAGCTCGCCGATCTCCTTGGTGGTGAGGTCCCTGGTCGCGCCGGGGCGGAGGGTGCCAAGCTTAATCGGCCCGACCGTGGTGCGCAGCAGCCGGCTGACCGGGTGGCCGACCTCGGCGAGCATGCGGCGCACGATGTGCTTGCGGCCCTCATGCAGCGTGATCTCCACCATGGCGCGGTTACCCGACTGCTCAAGGACGCGGAACTTGTCGGCGACCGCGACGCCGTCTTCCAGCTCGACGCCGGCCTGCAGGCGGCGGCCGAGGTCACGCGGGACCGGACCGGGAACCTCCGCCCAGTAGGTCTTGGCGACCTCGTAGCTGGGGTGGGCGAGCCGGTGCGCGAGCTCGCCGTCATTGGTGAGCAGCATCAGGCCCTCGGTGTCGTAGTCGAGCCGCCCGACGTGGAAGAGGCGCTCGGCGCGGTCACCGAGGAAATCGACGATCGTCTTGCGTCCACGGTCGTCCGACATGGCGGTCAGCACGCCGCGTGGCTTGTTGAACGCCAGGTACACGATGTCCTGGCGGGCCGGAATCCGCTTGCCGTCTACCCGGATGATCTGGTGCTCGGGGTCGACGCGCGCGCCGAACCGGCGGACGACCTGGCCGTCCACCTCGACCCGGCCCGCGCCGATCAGTTCCTCGCAGTGCCTTCTGCTGCCGACACCAGCCCCGGCGAGCACCTTCTGCAGCCGGACGCCGCCGGGGACGTCGGCGAGGTCGTCCCGCTCGCCCGCGTCGGCGGCGAAGTCGTCACGATCGTCGTCCAGACCCATGCTGCGCAGCGCCCGCAGGCGGGCCCGCGCCTCCGGCGACAGCTCGATAGGAGTGTCGGGGCCGCTCCCGCTACGCCCGCGTGCGTTCATTGTCCTCGATGTCCTCGATGTTCTCCGGCAGGAACGGCGCCAGGTCCGGCAGCTCGTCAAGCGACGCCATGCCAAGGCGCTCGAGGAAGTAGCCGGTGGTACGGTACAGGATCGCGCCGGTCTCCGGGTCGGTACCCGAGTCCTCGACGAGCCCGCGCAGCACGAGCGTCCTGATCACGCCGTCACAGTTGACGCCGCGCACCGCGGAGACCCGGGCCCTGCCGACCGGCTGCCGGTAGGCGATGACGGCCAGGGTCTCGAGCGCCGCCTGGGTAAGCCGTACCTCCTGGCCGTCCCTGACGAACCGCTCGACGAGCGGGGCGCAGTCCTCCCGAGTATAGAAGCGCCAGCCGCCCGCGATCTCCCGCAGGTCGAATCCGCGGCCATCGGCCGTGTACTCCGCCGCGAGGGTGCGCAGGCCCTGGGCGACCTCGTGCCTTGGCCGCTCGAGCACCTGGGCGATGAGCACCTCGGGCACCGGCTCGTCGGCGACCAGCAGGATCGCCTCCAGGCTGGCGCGCAGCCCAGGGCCGTCGTCGACGTCCGCGGTCAGCTCGTCCGGGTCGGGCTCCAGCGTCGCGTCCGGCGCCTGGATCTCGCCGTCGCCGGCAGAGCCGTCAACGGCGGGGCCGCCATCGGCTGGGCCCTCATCGGCCTGGCGGTCGTCGGCCTGGTGGTCGTCGGCGGTGAAATCGCTCGTCATAGATAGTCTTCTTCTTCGGTTTCCGTTGCGGAGGTCGGGACCGCGTCGCCGTCCCTGGCGCCCGGCGGGTCGAGCCGGACCTCGCGGTCCCCGCCCGTCCAGGTCACGTACAGGTCGCCGAGAGGTGTGAGCTGCTCGAACCCCACCACGTCCTCGCGGTACAGCTCGAGCAGCGCGAGGAACGAGGCGACGATCTCGTAGTTACCCGTCGCACCCGCTGACAGCTGGCGGAAGCTCGCCTTGCCCAGGTCGCGCAGCCGTCCGGCGATGAGCACGGCCTGCTCCCTGATCGAGATGAAGGGGGCGTGGATGTGCTCCACGGACACCGTCGGCGGGGCCTTGGGGGTGAGCGCTCGGGCGGCGAGCGCCGCGAATTCCTGTGGCCCGATGGCGAACAGGACTTCAGGAAGCAGTTCCGCGAACCGCGGCTCGAGCGGCACCCGGCGCGGGAACCGCCTGGCCGCCTCCGCCATCCGCCCGGCGAAGATGGCGGCGACCTCCTTGTAGGCGCGGTACTGAAGCAGCCGCGCGAACAGCAGGTCGCGGGCCTCAAGCAGCGCCAGGTCCTCCTCGTCCTCGACCTCGCCAGAGGGCAGCAGCCTGGCCGCCTTCAGGTCGAGCAGGGTGGCGGCGACGACGAGGAAGTAGCTGACCTGGTCCAGGTCCCACCCGCCTGAGCGATGCCTGATGTAGGCGATGAACTCGTCGGTGACCTTGGAGAGCGAGACCTCGGTGATGTCGAGCTTGTGTTTTGAGATCAGGCCGAGCAGCAGGTCGAACGGGCCCTCGAAGACGTCGAGGTGCACCTCGAATCCCGCGGTGCGGTCGTCTCCCGGGGGAGCGACCCCCCGTACCACCCGCGAGGCATCTCCCGCCTCGCCAGAGGAGGTCAGGTCCCCGGTCACGGCGCCACCAGCAGTCGTGCTCACGCTAACGACGGTACCGTGCTCTCCGGAATTTCCGTGTCCTCATCATGGTCCCGCTCGTCCGCGCCGGCTTCCTTGGTCTCGTCTGGCTCACTCCGGATGCGGCGCGCCGCCAGGCTGTCCTTGCCCCGCGCGTCGAGGTCGGCGAGCAGGATGGCGATCGCCTCGCGCACCAGGCGCCCTCTGTCCACCACGAATCCGAAGCGGCGCAGCTTCAGCCGGGCATGCTCCAAGTCAAGTAGTTCGCCGGCCGACAGGTAGACGGTGATCTTCTGGTCGTGCCTTTCCCTGCCCGTCGCCTGGCGTTCATCGGAGGTTTCTGGCAGCGGCACCGCGGGGCGCAACAGCTCCGCTACGCCGGGCATTACGCCCCGGCGCGACCGTCCCCGTCCTGCTGCCACCGGTCGAGTACCTCCTTGGCGAGTTCACGATAGGAACTAGCCCCCATCGATGACGTGTCGAACGTCGTGATGGGCTCACCAGCAACGGTAGCGTCCGGGAAGCGCACGGTGCGGTTAATTACCGTATGGAAAACTTTGTCACCAAAGCCGTTCACTATCGAGCCGAGCACTTCCCTGGTGTGCAAAGTGCGCGAATCGTACATGGTGCCGAGCAGGCCGTCGATCTTGAGGTCGGGGTTGAGCCGCTGCTGCACCTTGGCGATGGTCTCCATCAGCAGCGCCACGCCGCGCATCGCGAAGTACTCGCACTCCAGGGGGATGAGCACGCTATCAGCACAGGCGAGGGCGTTGATCGTCAGCAGGCCGAGCGACGGCTGACAGTCGATCATGATGTAGTCGTAGTCGGGCACGACCTCCTTGAGCGCGCCGCCCAGGATGAACTCCCTGCCGACCTCGTGAACGAGCTGGACCTCCGCGCCCGACAGGTCGATGTTCGACGGCAGCAGGTCCAGGTTGGCCACGCCGGTCTCGAAGATGACATCGCTGGCCTTGACGCCCCGCTCCATCAGCACGTTGTAGACCGTGGAGTCGATGTCGTGCGGCTGGATGCCGAGCCCGACGGAAAGCGCGCCCTGTGGGTCGAAGTCCACGAGCAGCATCTTGCGGCCCTGCTCGGCGAGCGCGGCGCCCAGGTTGATGGTCGTGGTGGTCTTGCCGACGCCGCCCTTCTGGTTGCAGACCGCCACAATTCGCGCTGGTCCGTGCTGGGTAAGCGGCTTTGGCTCGGGGAAGGCAGGGAAGGGACGGCCGGTGGGACCGATGTCTCCCGGCAGAAGCTCTATTACGCGCGATGCGGCCACCAGTGAAATCCTCCCGGGGCTAGAGGTCGCGAACTGTTCGGGACACTAGGCCCCAGACTCGGCGCTTTCAAGCAGGCGCGCCGCAGGGGGTGCCGCTATCTAGCCAAATGCACGCGGATGCGCGGCGGCGTAGACCTCTCTCAGCTTGTCCACTGTCACCAGAGTGTAGACCTGAGTGGTCGTCACCGAGGCGTGTCCGAGCAACTCCTGGACGACTCGGATATCGGCGCCGCCGTCGAGCAGGTGGGTGGCGAACGAGTGCCTGAGGGTATGCGGTGATACGTCGGATTCGCCGGAACGGGTTGCCGCTTCGCGCAGTATCCCCCACGCGCCCTGGCGGGTGAGCCGGCCTCCCCTGGCGTTCAGGAACACCGCGGGACTCGCCTTCCGCGCGGTGCGCGCGGCGAGAGCGGGGCGGCCGCGGACCAGGTAGGCGTCGAGCGCCGCGACCGCGTAACTGCCGACGGGCACGTACCGCTGCTTGCTCCCCTTGCCCGTCAGCAGCACCGCCGGGTCACGCGCGAGGTGATGGAGGTCGTCCACGTCGAGGCCCGTCGCCTCGGAGATGCGCGCGCCCGTGCCGTAAAGAAACTCGAGCAGGGCGCGGTCCCGCAGCACCCGCGGGTCGGCGTCCGCCGTCGACCCCGCTGCGTCGAGCAGGCGCTCCACCGCGTCGACGCTGATCGCCTTCGGCAGCCGCCTGGCGGGTGCGGGCGGCGTCACCTCGCGCGCCGGGTCGGCCGCGGCGAGGCGGTCGGCGAGCGCGAACGCGTGCAGGCCGCGGACCGCGACGACCGCCCTGCCGATCGAGCTCACCGACAGCGGCGGGTGCTCCTCGTCGCCCGCCGCGAGCGCGGCGCGGAATTCCGCGACGTCGAGCGCGGTGACCTCCGCGATGTCGGTCCTGCCGCGCGCGGCGAGCACAGCGGTGTACCGGCGCAGGTCCCGCCCGTAGGACTCGACCGTGTTGGCCGCGAGGCCGCGCTCAACGACCAGGTGCTCGAGGTACCTGCGCACCCCCTCCGCCACGCTCACCACACCGGGGATCGTAGCCGGTCGCCTCCGCGCTCCGCGCGACATGTCGCGCCGCACGGGACATGCCGCGCTCCGCAGGACATGTCGCGCTTCGCGAATGTTGCTGTTATCCGAGCAGCGCGCTGACGGGTGTGTAGGTCATGCCGTGCGCCTCGGCGACCGGCGCGCAGGTGACTGCGCCGTCGTGGGTGTTCAGGCCAAGGGCGAGCGCCTCGTCGTTGCGCAGCGCATCGCGCCAGCCCCGGTTGGCGATCTCCACCGTGTAGGGCAGGGTCACGTTGGTCAGCGCGTAGGTCGAGGTGTGCGGGACCGCGCCCGGCATGTTCGCCACGCAGTAGAAGATCGAGTCGTGCACCCGGTAGGTCGGATTGTCGTGGGTGGTCGGGCGGGAATCCTCGAAGCAGCCGCCCTGGTCGATGGAGATGTCGACGAGCACCGAGCCCGCCTTCATCCGGGAAACCAGGTCGTTGCTGACCAGTTTGGGCGCCTTCGCGCCGGGGACGAGGACCGCGCCGATCACCAGGTCGGCGTCGATCACGGCCCGCTCGACCTCGTAGGCGCTCGACGCGACCGTCTGGCAGTAGCCCTGGTAGATGGCATCCGCGCCGCGCAGCCGCGCGACGTTCTTGTCCAGCAGCAGCACCTCGGCCTGCATGCCGAGCGCGATCGTCGCCGAGCTCATCCCCGCGATGCCCGCGCCGAGCACGACCACCTTCGCCGCGTACACCCCGGTCACGCCGCCCATCAGCACGCCGCGGCCGCCGCCGTCGCGCTGCAGGTGGTGCGCGCCCACCTGCGGCGCCATCCGGCCCGCCACCTCCGACATGGGCGCCAGCAGCGGCAGCGAGCCGTCGCCGAGCTGCACGGTCTCGTAGGCGATCGCGGTGACGCGGCTGGTCAGCAGCGCGTCGGTGCACTCCTTGGAGGCGGCCAGGTGCAGGTAGGTGAACAGCACCTGGCCCGCCCGCATCCGCTCGTACTCCTCGGGCACCGGCTCCTTGACCTTGAGCACCAGGTTGGCCGCGCCCCACACATCGTCGGCGGTGGGCAAGATCGCCGCACCAGCCGCGGTGAACTCCTCATCGGGCAGCGAGGACCCCTCGCCCGCGCCCGCCTCGATGACCACCTCGTGACCCGAGCGCACAAGCTCGTGCACCCCCGCAGGCGTGATCGCCACCCGGAACTCGTTGTTCTTGACCTCGCGAGGCACCCCGACCTTCATGAGTCACCGTTCCCGTCAAGCCCCTGGGGTCGGTGGCGGCAGCCGCAAGCGCGGCTACTCCTCCGTCGCGTCCGCGGGGCGAAGCCCTGAAAATCCTTCTGTCGCTGCGATATACCCAGCAAGAACACCTTGGATAGTCGAGCCGTTGTGCAATTTTCCCGCGAGTGCGGCCCGCATCGCCTCCGTCAGCGGGACCCAGGCGGTGCGCAGGAACTTCTCCTCGCCCACCCGCTGATACCCCGATTCCGCGGCGGCCAGCCCGCGGGCCAGGAAGATCCTGATCCGCTCGTTTGTGATCCCCGGCGAGGCGTAGGAGTCGATGAGCACCTGCCACTCGCGTGCGGCGTACCCGGTCTCCTCGAGCAGCTCACGGCGCGCGGTGTCGACGAGCGCCTCGCCCGAGACGTCGCGCAGCCCGGCCGGGATCTCCCACAGCTCCCTGGCCACCGGGTGCCGGTACTGGCGGATCATCAGCACCCGGTCCTGCTCGTCGAGCGCGAGGACCGCGACGGCGCCGATGTGCGTGACCACGGTCCGGTCGGCGTGCTCGCCGTCGGGCAGCCGGACCTTGTCGTTCCTGACCGCGATCAGCCAGTTGCTGAACTGTTCCTCGCTGGCGGCTACCGGCCAGCTGTCCGGGGGGAGATCAGAGACCATGGCCGAAGCCTAGGGCTACGAGGCGGACGCCACAGCGCGGGCCCCGCTCTCGCCGGCCCTGGACCGGGCGAGAGCGGCGGCGATCAGCCCGGAGAACAGCGGGTGCGGGCGGGTCGGCCGTGACAGGAACTCCGGGTGCGCCTGAGTGGCCACGAAGAACGGGTGGACGTCGCGCGGCAGCTCGATGAACTCCACCAGGCGACTGTCCGGCGACAGGCCGGAAAAGACCAGGCCGGCCTCCTCGAGGCGCTCCCGGTAGGCGTTGTTGACCTCGTAGCGGTGCCGGTGCCGCTCGTCCACGGTCGCGGCGCCGCCGTACAGCTCGCTGACGATGGAGCCCGGCGTGAGCTTGGCCGGGTACAGGCCCAGGCGCATGGTGCCGCCCATGTCCCTGTCCCCCGCGACCACGTCCTGCTGGTCGGCCATGGTCGCGATCACCGGGTCGGGTGTCTGCGGGTCGAACTCGGCACTGTTCGCCGCCGCGATGCCCGCCAGGTCCCTGGCGACCTCGATGACCATGCACTGCAGGCCGAGGCAGAGCCCGAGGATCGGGATCTTGTGCTCCCTGGCGTACCTGATGGCGCCGATTTTGCCCTCGATGCCGCGCACGCCGAAGCCGCCGGGGATGAGAATCCCGTCCACGCCGTCGAGCTGGCCCGCGGCGTCGTCGGGGTTCTCGCAGTCGTCGCTCGTCACCCAGCGGATCGTCACCTTGGCATCGTTGCCGAAGCCGCCGGCCTTGAGCGCCTCGGCCGGCGACAGGTACGCGTCGGGCAGGTCCACGTACTTGCCGACCAGGGCGATGGTGATCGAGCGGGCCGGACGGTGCACCCGGCGCAGCAGATCGTCCCAGGCGGACCAGTCGACGTCGTGGAACGGAAGCTGGAGCTTGCGGACGAGATAGGCGTCAAGGCCCTCGCCGTGCAGCACCTTCGGGATGTCGTAGATCGACGGCGCGTCGGGGGTGGAGACCACCGCCTCCTCGTCCACGTCGCACATCAGGCTGATCTTGCGCTTGAGCCCGTCGCTGATCGGCCGGTCCGAGCGCGCCACGATCACATCGGGCTGGATGCCGATGGACCGCAGCGCGGCCACCGAGTGCTGGGTCGGCTTGGTCTTCAGCTCACCGCTCGGCCCGATGTAGGGCAGCAGCGAAACGTGGATGAAGAAGCACCGGTCCCTGCCGATCTCGTGCCTGATCTGGCGGATCGCCTCGAGGAACGGCTGCGACTCGATGTCGCCCACCGTGCCGCCGACCTCGGTGATGACCACGTCCACGTCGGGGCCGGCCATAGCGAGGATGCGGGCCTTGATCTCGTTGGTGATGTGCGGGATGACCTGCACCGTGTCGCCGAGGTACTCGCCCCGCCGTTCCTTCGCGATCACGGTGGAGTAGATCTGGCCGGTGGTGACGTTCGCCTCGCCGGACAGCCTGATGTCCAGGAACCGCTCGTAATGGCCGACGTCGAGGTCGGTCTCCGTGCCGTCGTCCGTCACGAACACCTCGCCGTGCTGGAACGGGTTCATCGTCCCAGGGTCGACGTTGAGGTAGGGGTCGAGCTTTTGCATCTTGACCCGCAGGCCGCGCATCTTCAGCAGGCGGCCGAGGCTGGAGGCGGTGAGGCCCTTGCCAAGGCTCGAGGCGACGCCACCGGTAACAAAGAGGTGCTTGGTCTTGATGGGCCTTTGTGAGGCTAGGCTTGACTGAGTCACTGCAGCGGCCAAGATGAGCTCCCGTGGTCGACGATAAAGCGGAGTAAACCCGCAGGTCCACGGGCCATCAGGATAACACGCGACTGATGGAAACCGCGGGGCGCCCTGGGCGGAGGCCAGCGGTCACGAGCGTTCACCTGCTTGGCGCCGGGCGGGCCTGGCGCAGCTCCTGCTGGCCCTCGCCATGGCCGGGCGCGTGGTCCGCCTCGCCGAACCTGGCCAGCATGACCGCGCTGGCGACCGCGACCGCGAAGCCGATCGCGGCCACCGGCGTGAGCCCCGGACGCGTGGTGTCGCCGAGGAAGATCACGCCGACCGCCGCGGGCGGCAGGGTTTCCGCGAGCACGACGGCCGAGGTGGCGACGGTGACGCTGCCGCCCTCGAGCGCCGTCGCGTAGAAGACGAACGACACGATGCCCGCCGCGGCGACCGCGTACGCGGCGGGGTCGCGCGCCAGGGTGAGCGGCGCGAATCCGTTGAGCACCCGCGCCGCGACGCCGACCGCGCCGAAACCGAAGCCGGCCACCGTGCCGAGGACTAGGGTGCGCGCCGGGTCGCGAAGCACCCGGGCCGCGACGAGTCCGCAAAGGCAGACCACCCCGGTCGCGGCGATCAGCGCGATCTTGAACGCGACACCAGGGTGGCTGGCGCCCTCCGCGCCCGCGGAGGAGCCGAGCAGTCCCACGCCGGCCACCACGCCGGTGACGGCGAGCCATTCGCGCAGCGACAGGGTGACGCCGATGACGACCGTGGCAACGACCGCGATCACCGCCAGGTTGGCCGCCACTATCGCCTGAACCGCGAACAGCGGTAGCCGGCGCAGCGCGACGAGCTGGGCGATGAAGCCGAGCAGGTCGATCAGCACGCTCACCACGAATCGCCACTGGCCGAGCATGCGCGGCACCAGGCCGGGGTCGATCCCGCCGGCGCTCGCCTGGGCGAGCGACCGGTTGCTCGCCTCGCGCACGGCGACGGCCTGCATGACCGACGCGATCCCGTAGCAAAGCGCCGAGACCACCGCGGCGATCAGGCTAATGACCACACACCAAGCCTACCCCGCCCGCCATAAGCCTTCAGCGAGCTATCAGCCCGCCTTCAGCCAGCTCGTCCCTCCGCAAGCTAACGCAGCGCGCTCGCCGGGCGGGCCTCCCAGCTCGTCCATAGCGGGCGGTAGCCCATCCGGTACCAGAACGGGGCGGACAGCGGGTTGACCTGGCTGTGGTGCAGCAGCGTGACCGCGACGCCCATGCCGTCCAGCCTCGCGTGCAGGTTCCTGACCAGGGCGGCGCCGATGCCCGTGCCGCGTTCCTGCCCCTCAACGAACATGGTCTGCAGGTAGGCGGCGGGTGACCTGCTCGTCATGCCGGCGATCCAGCCCGCGTCCTGCGGGGGCTGTGCGACGAGCAGGCCGACGGCGCGCCCGTTGCGCTCGGCGAGCCACGTCCAGCTGACCCCGTGGTCGAGAGCACCACGCTCCAGTGAGCCGTGGATCTCCTCGCGGACCAGCCTGGCGGTGGCCTGGCGCCACACCGGGCCGCCGAAGTGCATGTCGTAGCGGATCAGCCGCAGTTCCAGGTCGAGGATCTGCTCCTCGTCCGCCGGGCCCGCCTCCCTGATCGTGACGCCGTAGGCGCGACGTGGCGCTGGCGGCGGCCCGTTCGGCCTGGTCCTGGCGGCGATCACGGTGAGCGGCTGCAGCCCGTGCCGCAGCAGGGCGCCCACGCCGCCGATGTCCAGGCTCGGCCAGACCACGCTCGCCGACGTGTCGGGGCCGCGGGCGGCGCCGATGCCCGCCAGGTGGTCGCGCCACTGGACGAGCAATTGCCCGGCGGCAACCGCGATGTCCTGTCCCGGCAGCCGCGGCACCAGCGTGAACCGGTCGGCCGCGCCCCAGGTCTGGTTGAGTGACTGGGGCGGAACGTGCTGGTGGACGCAGACGCCGAGCCCGGCGATGCGGCCGTTCTCGCCGTTGACGACCAGCGGTTCGCCGCAGCCGGCCGGCAGCGCCGAGGGGTCGGGCAGCAGCGGGTCGATGGCGTGCCAACGCCGGCCGACGGCGCGGTTGATGTCGCGCACCGCCTCCCGAACCACCCAGGGCATGAACTACCTCCCACGAACGCGCCCGGAGTGCGGCGCCTTCGCGGTGCACTCTACCGCCCGCTAAATCCCTCTTTATGGGGCATCACCGTCATGGTGACATCGCCGTGATGCGGGACGGGTAAACCCGAACCCGTTCGGGATGATCCGGTTAGACGCCAGCGGCTTCCATGCCGCGCAGTTCGCGCTTGAGGTCCTTGATCTCGTCGCGGAGCCGGGCGGCGGCCTCGAACTGCAGCTCCGCCGCGGCGGCGTGCATCTGGTCGGTGAGCTGGCCAATGAGGGCCACCAGGTCGCCGCGTGCCTCGCCTGTGGGTGCGAACGGCTGCTCGCCCGCGCCCTGCGCGGCCGCCCTGGCGCGCGAGGACAGGCCGGGGACCGGGGACTTGCCCCGCGACTGCTGGCGGCCGCCACCGCCGATCAGCTCCTGGGTGTCCGCGTCCTCGCGGATGATCGCGTCGAGGATGTCGGCGATCTTCTTGCGCAGCGGCTGCGGGTCGATGCCGTTGGCCGTGTTGTAGGCGACCTGCTTCTCGCGGCGGCGGTTGGTCTCGTCGATCGCGTGCTGCATCGCGTTGGTGATCTTGTCCGCGTACATGTGGACCTCGCCGTTGATGTTACGGGCGGCGCGGCCGATGGTCTGGATGAGGCTGGTGGGCGAGCGAAGGAAGCCCTCCTTGTCCGCGTCGAGGATCGCCACCAGGGAGACCTCGGGCAGGTCGAGTCCCTCGCGGAGCAGGTTGATGCCGACGAGCACGTCGTACTCGCCAAGCCGCAGCTCGCGCAGCAGCTCGATGCGGCGCAACGTGTCGACCTCGCTGTGCAGGTACCTGGCCCGCACGCCGTTCTCGAGCAGGTAGTCGGTGAGGTCCTCGGACATCTTCTTGGTCAGCGTGGTGACAAGGACGCGCTCGTTGCGCTCGGTGCGCTGCCTGATCTCCTCGAGCAGGTCGTCGATCTGGCCGCGGGTCGGCTTGATGATGACCTGCGGGTCGATGAGGCCGGTGGGCCTGATGACCTGCTCGACCACCTCGCCGGCGACGCGTGTCATCTCGTACGGTCCCGGCGTGGCCGACAGGTAGATCGTCTGGCCGATCCGCTCGCAGAACTCGTCCCAGGTGAGCGGGCGGTTATCGGCGGCGCTCGGCAGCCGGAAGCCGTGCTCGATGAGCATCCGCTTGCGGGACATGTCGCCCTCGTACATCGCGCCGATCTGCGGCACCGTCTGGTGCGACTCGTCGATGACCAGGACGAAGTCCTCGGGGAAGTAGTCGAGCAGCGTGTTCGGCGGAGTGCCAGGGCCGCGGCCGTCGATGTGCCGCGAGTAGTTCTCGATGCCGGAGCAGCTGCCGACCTGGCGCATCATCTCGATGTCGTAGGTGGTGCGCATCCGCAGCCGCTGCGCCTCGAGCAGCTTGCCCTGCCGCTCGAGCTCGCCGAGCCGCTCGGCCAGCTCGGCCTCGATGCCGTTGACGGCCCGTTCCATCCGCTCGTCGCCCGCCACGTAGTGGCTGGCGGGGAAGACGTACAGCTCCTCGTCCTCGCTGACCACCTCGCCGGTCAGCGGGTGCAGCGTGGACAGCCGCTCGACCTCGTCGCCGAACATCTCGATCCGCACCGCGAGCTCCTCGTACTGCGGGATGATCTCGATGGTGTCGCCGCGGACCCGGAACGTGCCGCGGGTGAACGCGATGTCGTTGCGGGTGTACTGCATGCCAACCAGCTTGCGCAGCAGCTGGTCGCGCTCGATCGTGTCGCCGATCTTGACCTTGAGCATCCGGTCGACGTACTCCTGCGGCGTGCCGAGGCCGTAGATGCACGAGACGGAGGCCACGACGATGGTGTCGCGCCTGGTCAGCAGGCTGTTGGTGGCCGAGTGGCGCAGCCGCTCGACCTCGTCGTTGATCGAGGAGTCCTTCTCGATGTAGGTGTCGGTCTGCGGGATGTACGCCTCGGGCTGGTAGTAGTCGTAGTAGGAGACGAAGTACTCGACCGCGTTGTGCGGCAGCATCTCGCGCAGCTCGTTGGCGAACTGGGCGGCGAGCGTCTTGTTCGGCAGCATGACGAGCACCGGGCGCTGTAGCTGCTCGGCCACCCACGCCACCGTCGCCGTCTTGCCGGTGCCCGTCGCGCCCAGCAGGACCGTGTCCTTCTCGCCGTCGCCGATCCGCTCGGCGATCTGCGCGATCGCGGTCGGCTGGTCGCCGGCCGGGGTCATCTCGGTGACGACCTCGAACGGCGCCACCTTCCGCTGCAGGTCGGTTACCGGGCGCATGACGTCATCTCCTCGACTCTGCTAGCCAACTCTGCTCGCCAAACTCTGCCACCGCTTGTTATCGGTGGTTCTCATGCTCGGGACGGCTCGCCTGCCGCGTGTCCCCGGCGGCGGCCCACCATTTCAACTCTACGGTGCGGGTCCGACATTCCGTGGCGGGCGGTGCGGGTGCTTAGATGGCGGATGAGTTCCGAGCCAGCAGGAGGTGCTGACGATCGCCGAGCCATGGCGGCCGGACCGTAGCCTGGCGACCGCCTATCTGTTCCAGACCGCCTTCGACGTGCGGCCAGATACTCAGCCGACGTGAAGCCAGATACTCAGCCGGGGTGTACCTAGCCTCCGGGTTAATTCGGGGTTTAACCCTATCGTCGCGCTTAATCGGCGCCTGACATGCTCGACACATGGGATACGGGGTTATATCGATGTTGCTTGGCGGGGGGCGCCGCCGTGCAGTGCTTTACGGAGGATTCGCGTTGTACGCCGCCGGGGTCGCGCTGTTCAGCGGGCCCGGGCTCGATCACTGGTGGGGGACGTGGGCCGCGGGCGGTTACGCCATCGCCGCGGCGATCACGGCGTGGGGGCGCCCGTGGAGCGGCAGGGCCGCGGTCGCCGTCAGCGTGGCGGGGGCGCTGATCGGTCCGGCCATCTGGCTGATGACGCAAGAGCCGACGCCGCCCGATGTCGCCGTGGTGGCCAGGTCCGGCGTGCTGCTGCTGCACCATGGCAGCCCGTACCTGCCGCTGTCCGGGCTCACCGGCTGGCTCGACTACAACCCGTACTTGCCGGTCATGGCGCTGTTCGGGCTGCCGGGGGCGCTCGGCCTGCCGGGCAAGACCTGGCCGTGGCTGATCGCGGCGACGTTCCTGCTGCTCTACGCCACCTTCCGGGTCACGCTCCGGCCCGGTATGCCGCGGCGGGGGCGCGCGGCGTTCGGCTATGCCGCGTTCTGGCTGGCGTGCCCGGTCATGGCGTTCCCGCTGACGATGGGGATCACCGATCCGCCGGTGATCGCGCTGACCTGCCTGGGGCTCGCGCTGCTCGCCCGGGGCACCGGCGCGCGGGAGGGCCGCGGGTGGGAAGCGGGCGGGTTCACGGGTCGGGAGCTCGCGGGTCGCGGGCTCACGGGTCGCGGGCTCGCGGGTCGCGGGTGGAATCGTGACTTCGCGGCGGCCGCGCTGGTTCTCGGCGTGGCGTGCGCGATGAAGTACACCGCCTGGCCGGCGCTCGTCATCGTCGCGGTCATGGTCGCCGCCCGCGACGGATGGCGCGCCGCGGTCAGGTTCACCGCCGTGGTGCTCGCGGCCGCCGCCGCGCTCGTCGCGGCGCTCGCGCCCGCCGCGCTCGGCAATCCGGCCTCGCTGCTGCGGAACACGGTGGACTACCCGCTCGGCTTGACCGGGGCCACGTCACCCGCGGCGAGCCCGCTGCCCGGCCACCTGCTCGCCACGCTCGGTTCCGGCGGGCACCTGGCCGCGCTGCTGCTGCTCGCCGCGGCCGGGATCGCCATCGCCGCCTCGCTGGTGGTCGCGCCGCCGGCCACGCCCGCGGCCGCCGCCCGGCGGGTCGCCATCGGGCTGACAGCGCTGTTCCTGCTGGCGCCCGCGACGCGCTTCGGTTACTTCATCTACCCGATCTCGCTGTACGCGTGGGCGATGCTCGCCGACCGGCAGCGCGGGACGGGCCCGCGGGATTCCGGCGACCAGTGGAGCCTCGGCCGGGTCACCGGGCGGCTGCCCGCCAGGTACGAGCGCCGGCTGCATCGCGTCATCGGCCACAGCGACGGGTGGGACGCCCGCCAGATGCCGGACCCCGTCACCTAGCCGAGGCAGGTCGGTCAGCCGCGGCCGGGCAACTGGCCGATCCCGGCGACGCCGACGGCGACGGCCGGCGCGGGCGGAAACGCTCCGCACCGGCCGCTGCGCGCGCTTGAACCTGACACGGTGTCACCCCCTACAGTTCAAACCGATGAGCAACGACGAGACCAATTCGGTCACCGCCTCCTGGAGCGTCGGGCAACTGGCCCGCGCCACCGGCCTTTCCGTGCGCGTGCTGCGGCACTGGGAGGAGATGGGCGTCGTCGCACCGGACCGAACCGCCGGCGGGCAGCGGAGGTACGGCCCGGCCCAGGTCACCCGGCTCTACCGGGCAGTGGCGCTGCGCCGCGCCGGCTTCGGGCTCGGGCAGATCGCCGCGCTGCTGGCCGAGCGGGACCCGGATCCGGCCGCGACGCTGCGGACGCACCTGGCCCAGCTCGAGGAGGACCTGCGCCGCCGAGGTGAACTGCGGGACCGGCTCGCGGCGGCGCTGCGCGCCTACGACGGTAACCACGACAGCACCGACGGCGGCACTGCCGCCGCGCTCATGAAGGTGATCGAGACGATGACGATGTTCGAGCAGTACGTGCACGGCTACCAGGCCCAGGAGAACCTGCGGCTGCATGACCAGGCGAGCACCCTCGTCGACCTGCTGCACGACGGCACCTGCTATCCAGATGGCAGCCGGGTGCTCGAGGCGGGCTGCGGCGTGGGCGCGCAGACCGTGACGCTCGGCAGCCGCAGCCCGGGCGCCCAGCTGACCTCAATCGATAAGTCAGCGGCGTCGCTCGACGAGGCCCGCGCGCGAGTGCGCGCGGCGGGCATCACGAACGTCACCTTCCGTGAGGTCGACGTGTTCTCGCTACCGCGCTCCGACGGCGAGCTCGGGGCGGGCACGTTCGACCACGTCTTCGTCTGCTTCCTGCTCGAGCACCTGGACCGGCCGGCGGAGGCGCTCGTCAGGCTGCGCGCCATGCTCAGGCCCGGCGGCACGATCACGGTCATCGAGGGCGACCATGGCTCGGCCTACTTCCATCCGGACAGCGAGGCGGCCCGCGACGCGATCGGCTGTCAGGTCACGCTGCAGCGACACGCGGGCGGCGACGCGATGATCGGGCGGCGGCTGTACCCGCTGCTCGCCGCGGCCGGTTACCGCGATGTCGCCGTGTCGCCGCGCGTCGTCTACGCCGACGGCGGCAATCCGGCGCTCGCCGACGGTTTCATCCGCAAGACCTTCACCGCGATGATTGAGGGTGTCCGGGAGCCCGCGGTGGCCGGCGGCCTCATCGAGCCCGCGCGCTTCGACGAGGGGATCAGGGACCTGTACCGTACCGCCGAGGACGACGGCGTGTTCTGCTACACGTTCTTCAAGGGTGTCGCCGTCGCCCCGGCGCACGCCGAGCGCTGAGCCTGACCGTGCGCGCGGGCGTCCGCCGATGAGACGTCGCGCGGAGGGCCGGGAGCGTACGGTGTCCGCACCGGCCGTCCCGATCCGGCCCCGATTGTCGTGGTTCGGCGTCGGCCGGCCAGTGAGGAAGTGGTCCATGCTCGACGGACTGACCTACGACGACAGCGAGCCCCCGTCGATCACCATGGTCCCGGCGGGTGTCTCGTGGGACGAGGTGTGCGATCACATCAAGATCGCGCACGATTTCATGCTCGTGCCGGGCGACGGCAGCTACGCGGGCGCCTACTGGACAGGGACCGCGATGGTCGTGCTCGACGGCCTTGGCGCCGACCAGGACGAGGCGCTCGCCGAGTTCCGCGACCAGCTCGGCGAGCGCGGCGAGCGCTGATCCGGCCGGCTAGCCGACCCGGGCGACGCCGACGAGAGACTGGCCGGTGCGGGGCGGCAGCGGGCCGTCAGGCGCGGCGTCTGGGTGCCACAGCCGGGCGTCGACGATGCCCGGCTCGACGAGGGCCAGCGGGCCGAAGAAGCCGGTGAAGTCAGCGACCGAGTGGTTGTATGCCGCCGTACCGCCCGAAGAGTACGCGCCGAAGCCGCGGTCGGCCGTGTCCCCGTCGCCGCGGCCGACGGACAGCACGACGTAGCTGCCTGGCGCGAGCGCGGCGACGTAGGCCGCCACCAGGTCGCGGGCCGCGTCCGGCGGGAAGAAGTGCAGCAGCGCCCCCATCACCAGGCAGGCGGGCCGTGTCAGGTCGATGGCGGCGCCGACCGCGCCGAGGATGGCGGGAACCTCGCGGATGTCACCCTCGATCGCGGTCACACCGGGATCGCCGTGCGCGGCGAGCGCCCGCAGGTGCGCGAGCACCACCGCGTTGTTGTCGATGAGCACGACGCGTGCGTCTTGTGAGGCCTGCCGCACGCTGTCGTGCGTGTTCGGCGCTGTCGGCATGCCGCAGCCGAGATCGACGAACTGCGTGATCCCCTGGCGGGCCGCCCACTGGACGGCGCGGGCGAGGAACTGGCGGTTCTCCCGCATGACGTCGGCGGAGATCGGCGCCACGGCGAGCAGCCTGCCCGCCACCTCGCGGTCGACTGCGAAGTGGTCCTTGCCGCCGAGCAGGAAGTCGTAGACGCGTGCGATCGACGGGGTCGTCGGGTCAAAGTCGGCCACGAGACACATCGTAGCGAGCCCGGAATATCCCCCGGGAATTTCCCGGGAACGCAACGGAAGCCAGGCCACGTCGAAGAGGCAAGGGATGCTTCACGGGAGGAGCCTGGAATGGAGCGAAGAACGAGTGGGTCGGGCGCGCAGATCAGGACGCTGCTCGCGACGGTGACGGTGACGGTAGCGGCGGCCGCGCTCGCCGGCTGCGCGGCGGGCGCCGCGACGGCAGGGCCGGGTGGTCAGCCCACGCCAACGACACGGCACACGCCGGCGAAGACGCCCACGCCGACAGGCACACCGACGGCGCTGCCCAAGGCGAGTTGCGGGCGGGCCTCGACCCACGGCCTGAACACGGCCACCCAGGTCCTGTCGGCGGACAAGGGCTCGCTGACCTGTTTCCAGGCCGCTGCGCGCGCCTGCAAGACCGCGAGCCTCGCGGTCACCGAGATGGGCGTGGACACGGGGACCAACCACGTCTTCGCCATCGAGCCTGGCGGCAAGGGCTGTGCGGTCACCGACTTGAGCCAGGGCTACTCGGCGAACTTCGGCGGCTCGCACAGCAAGATCGGCACCACTCAGTGCACCGTGGCCACCGTCACCGGCGGCGGTGTCACGCTCGCCTGTGGCGGCGAGAAGGTGCTCATCCCCGCGACGGTGACGCGCCTGTAGCCGGGCCTGGCAGGCTGTCCCTGCGGGCTGTCCCGGCGGGAGACAGCGCGCCCGCGGCGGCGTAGGGTGACCCAGGAACTGTCGCTGGATGGCGAGGAGGGTCATGCTTCGGGTCGGGCTGACGGGCGGTATCGGGTCGGGAAAGAGCGCGGTGGCGCAGCGGCTCGCCGCGCTCGGGGCGGTGGTGCTCGACGGCGACACGGCGGCCAGGGCCGTCGTGGAGCCGGGGACGCCGGGGCTGGCGCGGATCGCGGAAACCTTCGGGCCGGACGTGCTGCGGCCCGACGGGACGCTTGACCGGGCGAAGCTGGCCGGGATCGTATTCACCGACGAGGCAGCGAGGCAGCAGCTCAACGCCATCACGCACCCGCTGATCCTGGCGCACATCGTGGCGCAGGAGGAGGCCGCGCTGCGCGACGGCGGGCCGGATACCATCGTGGTGCACGACGTCCCGCTGCTCGCCGAGGGGCAGCGCGCGGCCGACTTCGACGTCGTCGTGGTGGTGGACGTGCCCACCGAGCTCCAGGTCACCAGGCTCACCGGGCGCGGGCTTCCGGAGGACCAGGCGCGCGCGCGGATGGCCGCCCAGGCGACGCGCGAGCAGCGGCTGGCGATCGCCGACATCGTGATCGACAACTCGGGCACGCAGGCCGACCTTGAGCGGCGCGTCGCCGAGGTCTGGGCCGACCTGACCGCCCGCGCCAAGCAGCGCACCGCCTGAGACAGCACCGCCTGAGACGGCACCGCCTGAGACGGCACCGCCAGCGGCCGCGTTAGGTTCGCGGCCGCCGGCGGCTAACCGGGCGGCGTAACGCCGCGGGCTGGTTACCAGCCCACGGCGACGACCATGTACTGCGGGTTGGTGATCGAGATGTCCGACGACTGGCCGGCGTCGTCGTCGTACGGGAAGCCGTACTGCAGGCCGTTGATCGCGTTCTGGTGCCAGAACTGCGCGTAGTAGTTCGCCGGCGCGGCCAGGTAGAAGTTGGCGGGGTTGGACTGCTGCGCGGCTGGCAGCTGCGCGACGTGCCGGTTGAGCCCGGCGCACAGCGTCGGGTTCGCGGAGAGCGTGCCGCCGCAGCCGAAGATCTGCGCGGTGCTGTCCGCGCTGTCGCCGTTGGCCGCCGCGTAGCTGCTGAAGTAGCTCGCGTACGCGCCGCCCGGCTGGAACGCGGGGTCGTTGCCAGGTGACGGGATGCCGTACGGCGCCTGGTCGGTGGCGAGCTCCTTGAACTCGGTTGGCACGGCGTTCTGGAACCGCGTGAAGGTCGCGGTCCTGCTTTCCTGGAAGGTGGTGTAGTTCTCGCCGACCTCCTGGTTGGAGCCGTCCTTGCCGTGCAGCAGCAGGGCGAGCTTGAGCCCGAAGCGGTCGACACGGGTGGTGTCCACGTTGATCGACGACGCGCCGACGGTGAACTCGATGAAGTCGTAGTACGGCGCGTTAGGCGAGCCGAGGTAGAAGTACATCCGCCCGGCCGAGTTCGCCGGCATGTCGATGTACGGCTGCTGCGCGATGGACTCCTCCTGGCCGTTGAAGCTCCAGTAGACCTGGCTGTCGGGGTACTGGCCGTTGGTCTGGTTCACGATCGAGACCTCGAGCACGTGCGTGGCCGCGGGGATCGCGCTGGTGTTGCCCCAGAACGAGGCGGGTGGCGCGCCCGTGCCGCCACCGCCGCCACCGCCGCTCGTGCCGCCGGTCGTGGTGTAGACGCCGAACTCCCACAGCGAGTAGCCGTACGGGGTGGCTCGCGCGGTCCCGTACATCCGGACGTACCGGCCGGTGCCGTTGACCGACAGGGTCTGGTTGCCGCCCGTGCCTGTGGTGGTGGAGTAGATCGTGGTCCACGTGGTGCCGTCGGGCGAGGCCTGGATCTGGAATGCGGTCGCGTAGGCGGCCTCCCAGTTCAGGGTGACTTCGCAGATCGTCTGGCTCGCGCCGAGGTCGACCTGGAGCCACTGCGGGTCGGAGAACGCGCTCGACCACCGGGTTCCCGTGTTACCGTCGACGGCCGCCGAGGCCGGGAAGCTCGCATTCTCCAGCGAGGACGCGGTTGCCGGGTGGTTGAGCGCCGCGTCGGTCGTGTTACACGAACTTCCGCCGAGCGTGCCGTAGACCTGGAACTCCCACAACGAATAGCCCCACTGGGTGGCCCGCTTCGTCCCGTACATCCGCACGTAGCGGCCCGTGCCGGTGATGTTCAGGGTCTGGGTGCCGCCGGTGCCCGTGGTCGTGGAGTAGATCGTGGTCCAGTTCACGGCGTCGGGCGAGGTCTGGATCTGGAACGCGGTCGCGTAGGCGGTCTCCCACTGCAGCACGACCTGGCTGATCGTCGCGGAGCTGCCGAGGTCGACCTGGAGCCACTGCGGGTCGGAGAACGCGCTCGACCACCGGGTTCCCGTGTTGCCGTCCACGGCCGCAGAGGCCGGGAAGGTGGCGTTCTCCAGCGAGGACGCGGTGGCCGGCTGGCCCTGGGACAGCAGGGTGGCGGCCTGGGCCTTGCCCGCGCTGCTCGCGGTGAACATGATGGCCAGCGCGAGGGCCGCCATGAGCGCACCCACGATGCGCCTGCGATAGCGTCGGCCCCTTCTTACTCGCGCGATTAGCGGTTTGAACGGCATCTGCGCCTCCCTTGGCGGGCCCGGGACGATTCCGGCGCTGCACCGGAACCAAATCAAGTCTTTTTAAAAGACTTAATTTTAATCGTGAAATTAACACCGAGATGGGCGCCGTCAAGAGGTTTAGACCATTTACATCGCTTACATTTCCCGGAAACGCCGCTGGCCCCGCAGTCCGAAGACTGCGGGGCCAGCGGTACTGGCTATGACGCTAGGTCCTGACCGAAGGCGTCAGCTCTGGCCGGACAGCTTGTCGCGCAGCGCGGCCAGGGCCTCGTCCGAGGCCAGGGTGCCCGACGGGGCGTTGCTGTCCTGCGGGGCACCCGGACGGGCGGCGCCACGCGGGCGGCTGCCGCTGGTGGTGGTGGTGGACGAGGCGGCAGCGGTGGCTTCGCCGTCCTCCTCGCCCTCCTCCTCGGCCTTGGCGCGAGACTCTTCGATCTGGCGGCGGTGCGCCTCGAAGCGGGAACGGGCCTCGGCGTACTGCCGCTCCCACTCCTCGCGCTGCGCCTCGAAACCGGGGAGCCAGTCGCCGCTCTCCGAGTCGAAGCCGTCCGGGTACTGGTAGTTGCCCGCCTCGTCGTAGGTCGCTGGCATGCCGTAGAGCGTCGGGTCGAATTCCTCGCCCGCCGCCTCGCCGGCAGCACCCTCGTTGGCCTGCTTGAGTGACAGCGAGATCCGGCGCCGGTCCAGGTCGATGTCGATGATCTTGACGAAGATCTCCTCGCCGACCTGGACGACCTGCTCCGGGATCTCCACGTGCCTGTCGGCAAGCTCGGAGATGTGGACCAGGCCCTCGATGCCCTCCTCGACGCGGACGAACGCGCCGAACGGCACCAGCTTGGTGACCCGGCCGGGGACGACCTGGCCGATCTGGTGGGTGCGGGCGAACTGCTGCCACGGGTCTTCCTGGGTGGACTTCAGCGACAGCGAGACGCGCTCGCGGTCCATGTCCACGTCCAGGACTTCGACCGTGACCTCCTGGCCGACCTCGACGACCTCGCCCGGGTGGTCGATGTGCTTCCAGGACAGCTCGGACACGTGCACCAGGCCGTCCACGCCGCCAAGGTCGACGAACGCGCCGAAGTTGACGATGGACGACACGACGCCCTTGCGGATCTGGCCCTTGCGCAGGGTGTTGAGGAACGTGTGGCGCACCTCGGACTGGGTCTGCTCGAGCCAGGCACGACGGGACAGGACCACGTTGTTGCGGTTCTTGTCCAGCTCGATGATCTTGGCCTCGATCTCCTTGCCGACATACGGCTGGAGGTCACGGACCCGGCGCATCTCCACCAGCGACGCGGGCAGGAAGCCGCGCAGGCCGATGTCGAGGATGAGGCCGCCCTTGACGACCTCGATGACGGTGCCGGTGACGACGCCGTCCTCCTCCTTGATCCGCTCGATGGTGCCCCACGCGCGCTCGTACTGCGCCCGCTTCTTGGACAGGATGAGGCGGCCTTCCTTGTCCTCCTTCTGGAGAACCAGGGCCTCGATCTGCTCGCCGGTCTTAACGACCTCGTGCGGGTCGACATCGTGCTTGATCGACAGTTCGCGTGACGGGATGACGCCCTCTGTCTTGTAGCCGATATCGAGCAAAACCTCGTCTCGATCGACCTTGACGACTGTGCCTTCGACAATGTCGCCGTCGTTGAAGTACTTGATGGTCTCGTCGATCGCGGCGAGGAATGCCTCCTCGGACCCGATGTCGTTGACCGCTACCTTGGGGGTCGTCGAGGTGGCTTGCGTGCTGCTCGTCATGAGTTGGTGGGCTCCGGATGCGGACAGGGATGAATGTTGCGGTGTGCGCGGCGGGCTTATGCAGTGAACGCGCGGGACTTGCCTGACCGGTCACGGCCTCGGCACGCCCCGGCGGCCTCACAGCCAGGCGGCCCGTTGGAGCGGACCGGGTGACGGCGACGAGACCGCACGAGGACACAGCGCAGAGTTCAGGTTATGTAGTTCTCGCTGGCTGGTCAATTGAATGCGGCTACAACTCAGCAACAGCCAACGGAACCCTGAACTCCTTACCCCTAACAACAGCCATTCTCCCACTGTTCCGCGCGAGAAGTGCTAGTGGGCGGCCTCAGCCCAGCTGCGGCCGGTGCCGATCGACACCTCGAGCGGCACGCGCAGGCTCGTCGCGCCGCCCATCTCGGTCTTGACCAGCGAAGTTAGCGCGTCGAGCTCGCCCGGCGCCGCCTCGAAGATCAGTTCGTCGTGGACCTGGAGCAGCATCCGCGATTTCAGGCCAGATGACTTCAGCGCTGCGGAGACACGAAGCATCGCCACCTTGATCACGTCGGCGGCCGAGCCCTGGATCGGCGCGTTGAGCGCCATCCGCTCGGCCATCTCGCGGCGCTGCCTGTTGTCCGAGGTGAGGTCGGGCAGGTAGCGGCGGCGGCCCATGATCGTGGAGGTGTAACCGTCGAGCCTGGCCTGGGCGACGATCGACTGCAGGTAGTCGCGGACGCCGCCGAACTCCTTGAAGTAGTCGTCCATCAGGCCGCGCGCCTCCTCGACGGAAATGCGCAGCTGGTTCGACAGGCCGAACGCGGACAGGCCGTAGGCGAGCCCGTAGTTCATCGCCTTGATCTTGGCGCGCTGCTCGGGGCTAACCTCGTGCGGGTCTACGCCGAACACCCGGGAGGCGGTCGCCGCGTGGAAGTCGTGACCTGACTCGAACGCCGCCATCAGCGCCTCGTCGCCGGACAGGTCGGCCATGATGCGCAGCTCGATCTGCGAGTAGTCCGCGGTCAGCAGCGTCTCGTAGCCGGGCCCGACGATGAAGCCCTCGCGGATGCGGCGGCCGGTCTCGGTGCGGATCGGGATGTTCTGCAGATTGGGGTCGGTCGACGACAGCCGGCCGGTCGCGGCGATCATCTGGTTGAACGTGGTGTGGATGCGCCCGTCGTCCCCGGTCGCCAGGGTCAGGATGTCCACGAAGGACTTGAGCTTGCTGACGTCGCGGTGGTGCATGAGGTGCTCGAGCACCGGATTGCCGGTGGACGCGAGCAGGTTCGCGAGAGCCTCGGAGTCCGTGGTGTAGCCGGTCTTGATCTTCTTGGTCTTCGGCAGGCCGAGCTCGGTGAACAGGACCTCCTGCAGCTGCTTGGGCGAGCCGAGGTTGAACTCGTGGCCCACGATCGAGTAGGCCGCCTGCTCGGCCGCCTTGACCTCGCCGTAGAGCGTCGCGGACATCTCCGCGAAGTGGTCGGTGTCGGCCGCGATCCCGGTCCGCTCCATCTCCGCGAGCACGGTGACGAGCGGCAGCTCGATCTCGTTCAGCAGCCGGGTCGCGCCGCGCCGCTCCAGGTCGGCGTCGAGCGCGGCGGCGAGGTCGAGGGTCGCCCGCGCGCGCAGCACGAGCGCGAACGCCGCCTCCTCCTCCCCCGACCCGTCGAGGGTGAGCTGCACGTTGTCCCCCGCGGGGTCGGCCAGCTCCTTGCCGAGGTAACGCAGCGCAAGGTCGGCAAGATCGAAGGTCCGCTGGCCGGGCAGTGCGAGATATGCGGCGAGTGCGGTGTCTGAGGTCAGTCCATGCAGAACGTATCCATGCGATGCCAGCGCATGGATGGGTCCCTTGGCGTCGTGCAGCGCCTTGGGGTGAGCCTCCGACGCCAGCCACTCCCCCAGGGCGCGCTCGTCGTCGGGGGTGAGCGCGGCCGGGTCGAGGTAGGCGCCCGTGCCATCGGGGGCGGCGATCGCGATGCCGGTCACCCGGCCCATGCCGCCCAGCCATTGGCCGTCGAGAGCAAGCCCCATCCGTTCGGATGATGCGTGTTCTGCTAGCCAGCCGGGGACCTCCTCGGGGCCGAGGACGGATGCGTCGACCTCGAATGCCGTCGGCTTCGCCGCGGCGGGGGAAGCAGTGCCCGCGGCGGCCGTGCGCACCGCTCCCGGCAGGCCGTCCGGGAAGGTCTGGTAGAGACGGTCGCGCAGCACGCGGAACTGGAGGGTGTCGAAGAGCTGATGGATCTTCTCCCGGTCCCAGGGCTCCGGGGTGAGGTCCTGCGGCGCCGCGCCGACCACGTCGGCGGGCAGGTCGCGGAGCAGGGTGGTGAGCTGGCGGTTGCGCAGCACGTTGCCCAGGTGCTCGCGGAGCGCGTCGCCGGCCTTGCCCTTGACCTCATCGACCCGGTTGACCAGGTCCTCGAGCGAGCCGAACTCGACGATCCACTTGGTCGCGGTCTTCTCGCCGACGCCGGGGATGGACGGCAGGTTGTCGCTCGGGTCGCCGCGCAGCGCGGCGAAGTCCGGGTACTGGGCCGGGGTGAGGCCGTACTTCTCCAGCAGGCCAGCCGGGTCGTAGCGCTTCATGTCGGAGACGCCGCGGCTGTTGTAGAGAACGGTGGTCTTGTCGGACACCAGCTGGAAGGTGTCGCGATCCCCCGTGACGATCAGCACGTTCTCGCCGTCGGCTTCCGCCTGGGTGGCGAGGGTGGCGATGATGTCGTCGGCCTCGTAGCCGGGCGCGGACAGGTGCCTGATGCCGAGCGCGTCGAGTACCTCGAAGATCAGGCTGACCTGGCTGCGGAACTCGTCGGGCGCCTTGGTGCGGCCGGCCTTGTACTCGACGTACTGCTCATGCCGGAACGTCGGCTCGCTGCGGTCGAAGGCGACGGCGATCCTGGTCGGTTTCTCGTCCCGCAGGACGTTAATCAGCATCGCGGTGAAGCCGTAGACCGCGTTCGTCGGCTGGCCTGTCGTGGTGGCGAAGTTCTCCACCGGCAGCGCGAAGAACGCCCGGTAGGCCAGGGAGTGGCCGTCGAGCAGCAGCAGGGTGTCCGTCACGGTTCGATCCTATGGCTGGACAACGACGTTCGCCGCCGCACGCGGTGCTTTGGCTCGTCGGCAATACGGTGGCAGGCGGCCGCCTGCGGAACCGCCTGGCACCCTGCACACGCCTATCAAGTGATTGTGAATGCAAACAAGGTAGAATTCACGGGATAGAGGCCAGAAGCCCGCCAATTCTCTTCGATCGGGATAGGCAGGGGTTGACTTGTACGCCGGTCGCGCGCCGGCCGCCTGCGCGACACGCCGTCGCTGCGAGATTGTTATCAAGGTTCGGCCGACCACGCTCCGCTGCCGCAGGATCAGAAGCCATCCAGAGCAGTCACAGAACTGCCAGAGGATTGCCCAGTTCGCAGCCGCTATGCCGGACCCAAGTCGGGACGATGAGTTCCAAAGTCCGACGAACGGCGACTCATCTGGGTAAACGGGGCGGGATCGGCCGGGAACTCGGAGGGGTCGGGCGCGCAAACTTCGCTTTGCCGTTGGGACTCGATGTCGCTAACGTAACGACAGCGGACCCGGGGGTCCAAGTAGAAAACGTGTCAGCCCGGGGAAGGCGGACACGGTACCAACGGGTCCCCGGGTCCCCTGAGGCTGGCGCCCGACGGCAGAAAGCGCCATCGTATCGGGCGCCCACCTGAGGACTATCTCCCGGGGGGGACGACCCCCCGTACCCCCCGATAGATGGACGCCCGACGGCAGAAAGCGCCATCGTATCGGGCGCCCACCTCAGGACTATCTCCCGGGGGGACGACCCCCCTACCCCCCGATGTCCGCCTTGCGGCGGACAGAGCCGGGGGGATCTGCTTTGGGGGCTGCCGCTCTCCTTCTTGCTTCCTACTCGGGCTTTTCTGGCTCTTCCTTGTTCGCGGTGGCGTTCAGGGTGCCCTCGATTACGGCCTCGGCGACCTTGCGCATGGTCAGGCGGCGGTCCATCGAGGTCTTCTGGATCCAGCGGAAGGCCTGCGGCTCGGACATGCCGTGCTCGGACTGGAGCAGGCCCTTGGCGCGGTCGAGGAGCTTGCGCACCTCGAGGCGGTCCTTGAGGGTGCTGACCTCATCGTCGAGCGCCTTGATCTCGGTGTACCGGCTGACGGCCATCTCGATCGCGGGCACCAGGTCCGCCTTTGTGAAAGGCTTCACAAGGTAGGCCATCGCGCCGGCGTCCCTGGCACGCTCAACCAGCTCCCGCTGAGAGAACGCGGTAAGGATGACCACCGGGGCGATCCGGTGCTCGGCGATGCGCTCGGCGGCGGTAATCCCGTCAAGGACCGGCATCTTCACGTCAAAAATGGCGAGGTCGGGCTTGAGCGCGGTCACCTTCTCCACCGCGGCCTCGCCATCGGCGGCCTCGGCGACGACCGAGTAGCCCTCCTCTTCGAGCATTTCCTTGAGGTCCAGGCGGATCAGCGCCTCATCCTCCGCAATAACGACACGCAACGCATTCTGGCTCACGCACAGAGCCTACCGGGAACCGGTAGATTGTCATCGCACCCCGTCCTCGGTCAGGACGGTGAGCAGTCGCCCCGGTAGACCAATCGGTAGAGTCCATGGCCTCAAAATCCATCCAGTGTGGGTTCGAATCCCACCCGGGGCACCCGGGGCACTTTGTGTGACGCTCAGTGACGGTTTGTCAGTGGTCGTTGTGATACTTCCCCCATGTACACCGTCGAGGTCAGGCAACGTGCACTCGCGTTGCTGAGCGCGGATCCAAGGGCTGCACCGAAGTCTCGGTCGTCAGGCGGGACACGGTCGCGCGACTCGATGAATTCGTCGGGCCGAAGTACTGACGGGTCAGGTCAGCCGTGCGTGCTACGATTGCTACGGCGGAGGTGAGGTCATGCGGACGATCAGCCACCGGGAGCTGCGGAACAACAGCTCAGAGATCCTGCGAGCGGTGAGCGCCGGGGAGACCATCGAGGTGACCAATCACGGCGAGGTAGCGGCGGTCTTGATGCCGCCTGGCCTTACCGTGTACGAGCGCCTGGTCATCGCTGGAAAGGTCCGGGTGCCGCAGGCGGACCGACCGATTGATCTGCGAACTGTCCCCCGAGCGGTGGCGCCGATCTCAACCAGCGATATCATCGCCGACCTCCGAGGCGACAGGTGATCGTCTACGTCGATACATCAGCGGCGATGAAACTGGTCATCGAGGAGAAGGAGTCGTCGGAACTGGCCGATCGACTCGAACGGCTCAGGGATAACAACGACACGCTGGTGGCCTCGCTGCTGCTGCACACGCAAATGCACTGCGCGGCGAACCGGCGACCCGAGCACATCGCGCGTGAGTCTGTCTCCGCAGTGCTGTCGGCGATCTCCCTCGTGGATTTCGAGAGCAGTGACCTCATCATGGCGCCGCTCCTGCCCGGCAACCTGAGATCCGCCGACGCCATTCATCTAGCCACAGCACTGCGGCTGAACGCTCGCGCCATGATCGTCTACGACATCGAACTGATAGCGGCGGCGCGGATCGCCGGAATTGAGACGATCAGCCCTGCCTGACGGGCCCGGTTAAGCCTGGGTGAGGGTGATCTTGGTCCAGGAGCCGAGGTGGATGTGGTCGCCCGGGGCGAGGCGGACAGGATCGCCCGGTGTGACGTCACGACCGTTGACCTGGATGCCGTTCACCGAGTCCAGGTCAACGACCGTCCAGGCGCCGTCGGGGGTGGGGACGAGCTTGGCGTGCAGGCGGGACACACCGAGGTCCCGTGGCGGGCCCTTCAGGTCGATCTCCGGCTCGATGCCCTTGGACGCGCTGCGGCAGCCGATGCGGATCTCGGTGCCAGTCAGCGGGATGCGTCGTTCGGCGTAATCCTCGGGGAAGTCGATGTCGCCCGCGTCGGAGTCGCCAGCCACCTGGACGCTGTCGTAGTAGGCGCGGTCCGCGGTGATCACCGCGGTCCAGGGGCGTGTCGGATCGGGGGTGGCGGATTCCGGTTTGGGTTCGACGAGGGTCGGCGTCGGTAGCCTCACGGGCGCGGTGCCCTGCGGGGGCAACGGCACGGCGGCGGTGCCCGGCTGGGACGGGAAGCGGGCCGGGTCGTAGTGATCGAGGCCCAGGGCCAGGCGCAGCGCGTCGGCGAAGTCGCCGCAGGTGGGATACCGGTAGTCCGGTGACTTCGCGAGGGCGATGGCCAGCACGTCGTGGAGGGCGCGCGGCAGTTCCGGGCGGATCCTGGTGACGAGCGGCGGCGGCTCGTTGAGGTGGGCGTAGAGCACCGACCAGGCCGAGTCCCTGGGGAACGGGACGGTGCCTGTCAGCATCTCGTAGGCCACGCAGGCGAGGGCGTACTGGTCGGCGCGGCCGTCCACCGGCTGGCCGTTGATCTGCTCGGGCGCCGCGTAGTCCGGGGTACCGAGGAACTGCCCGGCGACGGTCAGGGTGCCCATCGACAGCATCGCCCTGGCGATGCCGAAGTCGGTCAGGTAGGCGTGCTCGGGGCCGCCGCGCCTGGAGTCCACCAGGATGTTGCCCGGCTTGACGTCGCGGTGGACAAGCCCCGCCGCGTGCGCGGCGTCCAGGGCGGACGCCACTGGGGAGATGAACGACGCGGCGCGGCGCGGCGTCAGCGTTCCCGCGGTGCGGAGCACCCCCTGCAGGGTGTCGCCCGCCACGAAGCGCATCGCGATGTACTGCACGCCGTCTGCCTCGCCCGCCGCGTACACGGGGATGATGTGCGGGTGGTCAACCGCCGCGACCGCTCGCGCCTCACGGACGAACCTGCTCCTGACCGACTCGTCGCCAGCCAGCAGCTTCAGTGCCACCACCCGGCCGAGCCGCTCGTCCCGCGCGCGGTACACCGCCGCCATCCCGCCCACGCCGACGAGTTGCTCAAGCAGGTACCCGGCCACGCGAATGCCCGGGGCGAGTCCGGTCAGCGGGCCGCTCAGCTGCGCTGGGGATTCCCCGGCCACCGTCCCTCCTCTGGCAGCTACGTCGTTGACTGTGGTGCCTTCAATTGTGCGGCGTGTCATGCCGTTCATGTGCTGGCAAAAGGAGCTTAACGGTATTCGGCAAGTCTCCGGGAGAGAGCCCACGCTGAACCCAGCGCCATCAGCACCGAGGTGACGATCACGACCCAGACGAGCGGGCCGAGGGTGCCGCTGCCCGAGGAGGCCGCCGACTCGAATACGGCCTGGTCGGCCTTGATCGCGCTGGTGATGGCGGTCTCGAGCGCACTGTAGCCGTCGGTGGCGCCGATGACGCTTTTCCGCTCGCCCGCGTAGTCGGCCGCGTTGCCGAGTGGGTAGATTTTTGCGTTCGCGGCATACCAGGAGGTCGCGTCCCGCTGCGCCTCGGCGATGAGCGACGTCGCCGTCCCCGTGCCTGCCTGGGCCGCGGCGGCGGCGCCGAGCCAGCTGCCAGGTCCGGGGCCGACCTGCTTGCTCGTGCTCGCGAAGTTGTCGGAGAACGAGGCGCTGCCGCTGCGGGAGATCACGTTGAGCACGGCGTCGCCCCTGATCTGCTGCACGCCGATGGACGCCCGTGCCAGGTCCTGCGCGGGGACAGAACCGTGGCCGATGCCGCGGTCAAGGTCGGAGCGGGCGGAAAGGAACCCGGCGGTGAGCCACGCCGCGCCGATAACGAGCAGCAGCGAGGCGACGACCAGGCCGGGGCTGAACATCCTGTTGGTGCGCCGTGCCAGCCAGCGCTGCGCCCGGAACAGCACAAAGCCGGTCACCACGGCGAGCACCAGCGCCGCGATCATCGTCGGCCACTCGGTCGCCTGCCCGCTCGCCGTGTCGAGCGCGGCGTTTTCCCGGTCGAAGACCGTGCTCGCGGCGGGCAGGAGCACCAGGTGCGCCTGTTCCGAGGCGACCTGAAGGAAGGAGCCGCCGGTCAGCGGGTAGCCCATCGCGTACTCCGTCTGCGCCTTGCCGACGTAGCCGGCGTAGACGGGCATCCCCGCGCTGAGCGCGGTCAGCGCTGCGCTTGCCTGGCCGCCGCCCTGCAGCGCGGCCAGGTGGGTCGACGCATCCCTGATGTCGCTCTGGTAGCGCCGCAGGTCAGCCGCGGACGCCTGTCCGGTGAGGTAAGTCGCGGTGATCGTCGCGTCGGCGTCGGCGATGTCCCGGTACATCTGCTGCGCGCCGAGGCTGAGCGGCTCGTCGACGGTGACCAGGGCCGAGGCGGCGGAGGCGTGCTGGGTGGCTACCCAGCCGCCGAGCGCTCCCCAGGCGAGCGAAAGCAGGACAAGGCCCACGAGCAGTGCCCGCAGCGCGGACGGCGTGGTGAGCGCGGGCCGGCTGTCGCGCGGCGCGGCGCCCCGCCTGCCACCCCGGCGGGCGGGTGGCGGTGCGGCGCCTGGCGAGCGGGAGGCTGGCAGGGTGGTGGTCATGAGCCGATCTCCGCGATCTGCTGCATGCCGAGCGCGACTAGCGTGTCAGGCAGCCGCTGGAAGCCGTACTTGCTCAAGTAGCCGGACCCGTTGCCGGTGGTAAGGGCCCAGCGCAGGAGGCTCTTGATCGCGCTGGCCTTGGCGGCGGTTGGCTGGGTGACGCTGACCACTGCGTACTCGTAGTTGACGATCGGGTACCCGGTGGCGGCCGGCCCGTCGATCATCGCGATGGTCTCGTTGGGCGGCGTCAGGTTGACGAAGGGGGCGGCGGCCGCCTGGATCGCCGCGGTGGTAGGCAGTGTGGGCGTGCCGACCGTGTTCGCAAGGCTCGCGTAACCGAGATTGTCGTTCAGCGCCTGAGGCAGGAAGCTGATGCCGTTGTACGCCACGCACCCGGGGGTCGCCGCGCACGTCTTTTCCACCTCGGTGCTGCTGCCCGCGCTCAGGTTACCGGCGACCTGCGGCCAGGCCGCTCGCGTGCCGTAGCCGATTCTGCTGTCCCAGTCGGGGTCCTGGGTCGACAGGTAGCTGGTGAACAGGAACGTGTCGCCCGAGTTGTCCGAGCGGTGCACCGGGCGGATGGGCAGCGACGGCAGCGGTACCTTCTGGTTGAGCTGCTTGATCAGCTTGTCATCCCAGTTCGTGATGGTGCCACTGTAGATGTCCGCGAGCACGGTGCCGTTCAGGTTGATGTGCGTGCCATTGCTGAGGCTCGGCAGGTTGTAGATGATCGTCTGCGCCGAGATGACCAGGGGGATGTTGAGCAGTTTGTGATTCTTGACGAGGTCGCCGCTTGACAGGTAGGCGTCGGACGCGCCGATGTCGACGGAGCCCGAGGAGGCGGCGTTGATCCCCTTGCCCGAGCTCGTGGACTTGGCGCTCACGGTCACACCGGAGGTACTCCGCTGATAGGCGGACGCCCAGTCCTGCGCGAGCGGATACAGCAGGCTGCTGCCTGCCTCCGAGATCGTCTGCGTCGATGCCGACAGCGCGGTAGCGCCGGCCCCGTGCCCGGCGGTCCCGCAGGCCGCGACGAGCACGGCAATCGCCGTCCCGAGCGCCGCGCGCGCCGTCGGGGTCCCCCAGCGTCGTCCCCTGCCCCCCACCCTGCGGCTCCTCACTCGCGCTGGTGGCCGTCGCCTGCCCGCCGAATTCACCGGATTCCGCCGCAATTCTCGCGCTTCCGCGGCATGGCCTAGGCAGTGACCAGGGACGCGAAGACGAATGTTCACCGGACAGCAAGCGAATGTTCACGCAACGCCCGGTCGCGTGTCCGGTGACGGTCCGGGACCGGGCGGGTCAGGGCTCGCTGACGATGCTGATCGCGGTCCAGGCGCCCACGTGGATGAGGTCGCCGGGGCGGACAGGCACCGCCTGGCCCTCGGGGATCTCGGTGCCGTTGACGAGCGTCCCGTTCGCGGAGCCGGGATCCACGACGGCCCAGGTGCCGTCTGGTGACCTGAGCAGGACCGCGTGCAGCCGGGACACGCCGGGGTCGGACGGCGGTACGGACAGGTCGATCTCCGGGGTGATGCCGCTCGACACGCTGCGCCGCCCGATCCGCATCTCGGTGCCGGAGAGGGGGAACTGGCGCTGCGGGTAGTAGGCGGGGAACGAGATGGTGTCCACGTCGGGGCCGTCGGCCGCCAGAACGCTGTCGAAGTAGGCACGATCCGCGGTCACCACTGCGGCCCAGTGCACCGGGGCGCCCGGCACGCCCGCACCTGACGCCGACGCCGGCGCGACAGTCTCGGGTGCGGGCGCGAAGCTGGCCGGCGCGGGCGGGACAGACACGGGTGGGACGGACACGGATGAGGCCGGCGCGGGCGCGACAGTCCAGGCTGCGCTGTGCGGCGCGGCCAGGGCCGTGGTGAAGTCATAGCCGCAGGACTCGCAGAACTGGCCCGCCCTGGTGACGCCGCACTGCCGGCAGGCCTCACCCGGCGGTGCGCCGCCAACGACGGTCAGGCCGGCCGCCTGGGCACCATCGGGCGCGGCCGCGCCGCCGCTGCCTAGGCCGCCGTCGAATCCAAGCTCGGGCGCGGCGCCGATCAGGACGCCGCAGACGTCGCAGAAGTCGTCGCTGGCGGACGCGTGACCGGACGGGCAGGTCGCCATCGCTAGCCCTTCTTCACCCGGACCGTCTTGGTCGAGCGGGTATCGAGCTGCATCTCGGCGGCCGCGTCGACCTTCTTCTTCAGCCGCACGGTGCCCGTCGCCTCGTCCACCACGTCGACCACGTTCGCCAGCAGCCGCGCCATCTCCTGGTTGCCCGCCTGGTGGGCGAGCGCGACCGCCCGGCCGAGCCGCGCGGTCGCGACGTCCACATCACCGCGCTTGTTCGCCTCGAGGCCGTCGGCGACCGCGGCGGCCAGTTCCGCCTGCCCGGTGTACCCGGCCACCCGGGGGTTGATCCTGGTGGACAGCGCCTCATCCTCCGTCCACGTCACCCGGACCAGGCCCTGGCCCAGCACCTGCTGGCCCTGCGGCGAGCTGGCGACCAGGCTGACCCGCGCGGCGAGCATCTCCTGCCCCAGCCCGGCCGGGGTCACCGAGACGGCCACGTGGTAGTCGCGGCTCTCCCCTGGCGCCCACGCCCCCGTCGGGTAGTCCCCCGCCTGCACCCCGGCCTGCAGCCGGCGCTCCGTCAGGTCGTCGATCGCGGGCGCGACCTGCTTGACGAACCGCAGCGACGCCTGCTGCGGCGTCCACACCCGCAGCACCACATCGGGCAGCTGCTTGCTCATCGCCTCCCTGGCCAGCGCCTCGAAATCGGCGGCGAGCCCGGCCGGGTCCACGATGATGTCGACAGTGCCGAGCAGGGCCGTGGAGATCTTGCGCAGCTCCCCGACCTCCCAGTCGGTGCCGACACCCCGGCAGTCGCAGCGGAACCTGCCCTCGCACAAGCCGATCGCGGCGGCCAGCTCCTCCGGCGTCTCATGCTGGTTCTTGCCGTCGGTGAGCAAGATGGCGTGCCGCAGCGCGGCAGGCGAGGTCTGGAAGATCCGGTCGGCCAGCCGCAGCCACTGGCCGATCGCGGTGCCCCCGTTCGCCCGCAGCTGGCGCAGCGCGCTCTTCGCCTCCCCCCTGCTCCGCTCGCCGGCGATCGCCATCGAGCCGTCGGGAGGATAGACCGGCCAGGCCGTGCTCGTGCCCGCGACGATCGCGAACCACGTCCCGTCACCGATCACGTCCACGGCGGCAGCCGTGGCCGCCCGCGCCTCAGCGAGCTTGGCCGGCGGATAGTCCATCGACCCGGAGCAGTCGATGATGATGATCTCCGCGCTGCCGGCCTCCGGCCCACTGACCGGCCCAGCGAACGGCGCGTCGCCCGACTGGTCGGCGGTCACCGTGACGATCGCGCTGACATCACGCCCGCCCGCCGGCAGATACGGGTTCTGATCGATGTCCACGGTGAAACCGGGCAAACCTGTCATCGCAGTCTCCAGGAGATCTATAGCCAAGTCCGGGGCCGGACGCTGTTCGCCATGTCGACCAGCTCGACCCGCCGTTCGGGTATCAGGTTGGCGAGCGCACGGTAGCCGCGCTCGAGCCCGAAGCGCAGCGCCCGCTCGTTCGGCTCGCAGCCGAGGATGCGCTCGCCGGCCGGCTGCCCGCCGCCGCGCCGCGCGCCGTCGGGAACGGCTGCCACCCAGTCGAGCGCGGCCCGCAGGATCTCCACGCCGAGCTGGTGCCTGCGCGGGTCGTTGTCGTCGAGCGACAGCCGCCCGAGGCGCAGGTCCGCCTGGCGCAGTTCGGTGTCCGACTGGCCGGCGCCGCCGGTGACCAGCAGCCGGACGGCCGAGATCTGCGCGGCGGCATAGTGGCTTGACGTCTCGGGGACCGCGGCCACCGCACCCACGGCGCCGGCCCGGTCGCCGGCCGCCAGACAGGCCCTGGCCAGGCCGAAGCCGGCGCTGACGTGGGAGCGGTCGATAGTCCACACGAGCTGGAAGTACCGCCGCGCGATCGCCGGGTCGCCGGCCGCCTCAGCCGCGAACCCGAGCGCGACCTTCGGCGCGAGCTCACCTGGCAGCTCGTCGTAGACCGCGCTGAACGCGGCTAGCGTCCTGTCGGGCCTGCCGCCCGCCAGCTCGTGCAGTCCCCAGTACCAGGTGATCCGCCAGTCCCCCGGGTCCGCAGCGGACAACTCGGTCAGGTGGGACCCGGCAGCGTCCATGTCGCCCGCCGCGATCAGCGCGCGGACCAGGGCGAGCTTCGTCTCCGGCGATCCGGCCACGGCCGGATCCACGCCCGCGTCGCCCGTGATCGCGGCGAGCAGCTTCTCGGCCTGCTGGGCGGGCTCGAGGCCGCCGAGCAGGGCCAGGTAGCCGGCCGCCGGGTCGCCGCCGTCCGCGAGCGGAGCGGGCAGGCCCGCGATGACCTCGGCAGGCGAAGGCGGCGCGGCCGCGGTGACCGCTGCACCGTTCTGGCGTATCGGGATCAAGTCGGTGCCTACCGCGCGCAGCTCCGGGCTGAACAGGCCGGAGAACGCGGGCCGCGGCCGGCCGTCGTCGACCGAGAGCACCTCGCGCAGTACCCCGGTGAGCTGCTCGGCCATCTCCCCCGCCGACTGGAACCTGCGTCCGGGGTCGGCGTGGGTGGCGCGGCGCAGCAGCCGGGCGTAGGACTCGTGCCGCGCGAGCAGCGGCTCGGACTCGGGCAGCTTGAACTGGTACTCGCCCTGGAAGCCGCGGAACTCGAAGGTGAGCACGGCCAGGGTCCGGCCGACCGTGTACAGGTCGGAACTCGGCGACGGGCCCTCGGTCTCGATCTCCGGCGCCTGGTAGCCGACCGTGCCGTAGATGGCGCCGTCGTCATCGATGTAGCGGACGCCGCCCATGTCGATGAGCTTCAGCTGCTCCTCGGTCTGGATGATGTTGTCCGGCTTGAAGTCGCAGTAGACGAGGCCCCTGTCGTGCAGGTAACCGAAGGCGGGCAGGATCTCCAGCGCGTAGGCGAGCGCGTGCTCTAGCTTCACCACACCGCCGCGCTGTCGTGCCTCGACGCGGATCTCCTTGAGCGACTTGCCGCCCACGTACTCCATGACGATGTAGCCGGCGGTCTCGCCGTCTGCCTGGCTGGTGTGCTGTACGAAGTTGTAGATCCGGACGATGTTCGGGTGCTCGACCTGGGCCAGGAACCGCCGCTCGGCGACGGCGGCCTCCATGGCGTCCGCGTCCCCGGTGTTGAGCAGGCCCTTGAGCACCACCCAGCGGTCGCTGACGTTGCGGTCCCTGGCCAGGTAGATCCAGCCGAGTCCGCCGTGCGCGAGGCAGCCGAGCACCTCGTACTGCCCGGCGACGAGTTCGCCTGGCACCAGCTTGGGGCTGAAGGAGTACCTGGTGCGGCAGTTCGGGCAGAACCCCTCGGTCAGGCCGGGCCGACCGTCGCGTGACTGGCCGACGGCTTGACCGCAGTTGCCGCAGAACCGCCGGCTCTCCGGGACTCGCGGGTCGGCCAGGACCGCGGACGAGGGATCGACATACGCGACCGGCGGCACCTCGACAAGCCCGGCCCCTAGCATGCCGCGCGACGACCGCCCGCTGCCTCCCCGCGAGCCCCGGCTGCCGCGGCGGCTGCCGGTGCCCGCGGAACTCGAGCCAGAACCTGAGCCGGGACCTGAGCTGTAGGCGAAGCTGCCGGTGGGGCCGCTGCCCGTTGCGCCGGTGCCCAGCCCACCTGAGCTGGCACCTCCTGAGCTGGCACCGCCCGCGGCCGCGCCGGCGTAGCGGATGCTGCCGCCACCCGACGCCAGTGCCCAGCCGGCGGGCGCCGACGCGGGCGCGAGCCCGCAAACGTCGCAGTATCCGTCCTGGATCGTCCCGCCGCATCCCGGCTGGGCGCACGCCTGAGTCATCGCCGTCCGTCTCCTTCGAGGATCGCGCGCTGGTAGGCGACCACGGCAGGCTCGGCCGACGCCAGGTCGCAGGGCGCCGTCCACAGCAGGGCGTACGCCTCGTCATAACGGGCCGCCACCCGAGATTCCTCGACTGCGCCGAGGCGGCCGGCCTTGGCCTTGTACGCGCGCAGCAGCGCGCGCAGTTCGTCGCGCTTGTCGATGGCCGCGGCCGCGGCCTGGCGCACCCGGTCGGTCTGCTCACCGGACCTGGCCAGGTCGGCCTCGCAGCGGTCGAGTTCCGCCGCCAGCCTGCTCCACTGCCCGCCTGCCGCGAGCGCGCCGAGTGCGGCCACCGGCGGCTCGCGGACGTCGGGGGGCAGCGGCGGCAGCACGCTGATCCGTGTCGCTGCCTCGCGCCACGCCGTCACCGCGTCGCTGCGCGCGCCGCGGGCGGCGGCGGTGGCCGCCGAGAGGCTGGCGATCCGCCGCTGCGCCTGCTCCCGCAGCCGGGCGAGCTCGGCGATCCGCGGCGTGAGCGCGGAGACCTGCCCGCGCGCCAGGTCGGCCGCCGAGGTGTCGGTGCGCCCGTCATGCCACAGGGCGAGCGGATCGGTGTTGGACGCGGAGCGCGCCGCGTCGACGGCGGATTCGGCTTCGGCGAACGCCGACTCCAGGTCGGCGCCGAGCCCGGCGACCAGCGGCCGGACGCGTGCCAGTTCCTCGGTCGCCGCGTCCAGGGGAGCGCCGACCGCGGCCCAGACCGTCTCGACGGCCGAGGTCACCTCGGTTACCTCGGCGAAGGCCCGTCGCATAGTGCCGACCGCGGTCACCAGGGTCACCGGAGGGCGGCCGTTGGCTGTCAGATCCCGCTGCGCGAGCGGGACGTTCGGCCCGGACAGCTGCACGCAGCCATCGGAGAGCAGCCCGGCGAGCTCGGCCAGGTCGTTCCTTGATGGCTTACGGACTGCGCCCAGGACGGCGATCCTGTCAACGACGGCCGAATAGGCAAGGAAGGTCTCCCACAGGGACGCCAGGGCGATCGATGCCTTCTCCCAGCGCTGCCTGGTCAGCCCGGTCAGCGTCGCACCCTCGAGGGCCTGCCTGGCGTAGTTACTGTCGAGCTCGAGCAGGTTCGCCTGGATGGCGTCGCGGTCGGCGAGCACCGCGGCCACCCGCTCGGGGCCGGACAGCGTCCCGGCAGGCCCGGGCGTCACCGTGACCCCGCAGTCCGCCGGCGCGCGGCGCGCCGCCGCGCGCTAGGCTGCCCGCCGCTCGACGGCGCCAGCGCTGAACCCGACATCTCGTCCCTGCTCCCCGGCCGCAGCGATGCCCAACGATGAGCCATCTCGGTCGCGAGACCAGCACCCGGACCGTGATGGGAGTTCCTTTTTACCTTAGTGCGTCCGCATTTCAAGCAGTCCGGTGACGACAAGGCGAAATGCGCCGCTGCGTCACCAGATGTTCACGGGCGGGACAGGCGGGCCTGGCCGGTGTCTGGCTGCACCGCGGCTGGCCTGGCCCGCCACCTGGCTAGCCGTGGTGGTTGTTTGCCGCAGACGCGTCGGCGCGCGGCGGGAACGGGATGATGACGACCGTGATGTTGTCGAGGCCACCGGAGTCAATCGCGAACTTGGCGAGGTCGGCGGAGGCGTCGAGCGGGCGGGTGAGCGCCGCGGGCATCGCCATGGCGGCCAGTTCCGCGGCCTCCGGGCGGTAATTCCATAGTCCGTCTGAGCACAGCAGCAGGACGCCGGGTCCTGACGGGCTGAACTGCTCCACGTGCGCCTCGGGATCGGGCAGGTCCGCACCCAGCCACCGGGTGATCACGTGCGCCTGGGGCGAGGCCATCGCCTCGTCCATGGTGGCGAGGCCGGCCGCGACGATCTCCTCGGCGAGCGAGTCGTCCCTGGTCACGCGCTTTGACCCGCCGGTGATGTCGATGGTGGCGTCCGGGCCCGCCTGGACCGGCGAGTTCGCCGCGAGCCAGTAGGCGCGGCTATCGCCGAGCCAGCACACGGTGATCTGCCGCTGGCTGACAATCGCGGACAGGTAGGTCGCCGCCGGCGCACCCCCGGCGTCCGCCAGCTCGGTGACTGCCCGCCCGGCGGCCTTGACCGCCATCTTGGACACCTCCGCCGGATCCTCGCCGCGCTCCGCGCCCTCGGCCAGCACGGTGATGCCGGTGTTGACCGCTGTCCATGACGCCTCGTCGGGCCGGGGCGCCGAGGACACGCCGTCGGAGACAATCGCGACCGCCACCGGGCCGGAAGTCGTTTCCGCGACTGCGAAATGCATCGCGTCTTCGTTCCGTGAGTGGCGAAGGCCGCGGTCGCTGACCCCGGCCACCTGGCCGAGGTCCTCCTTCATATGGTCCCTGTCGACGGCAACCCGCTGCCCGCAGGACGGGCAGTAGCCATCTTGATCTGTCATGACCGGTTCTGCGGAGTCCGCTGAACACGCCACGCACTTTCTCGCGCCTGGCGAATCATCTCGCGCCGTGCTCATAGCCGAATCCCCGCTCCTGTCCGCCTGGCGACATTCCGCTCGCCAGGACATTAGCCTATGTCCGGCACGGTCAGGACGCCATTTTTTCCTTTTTCAAGCGGCTTTTTCTGTGCGCGAACGGGCACGCACCGAATCAGGGATAAGGAAGGGCGATCGCGTCACCGATGCGGTGCACGCGCAGGGCGTTGGTCTGGCCCGGGCTGCCGGGCGGGCTGCCCGCCACGATGACGATCTTGTCGCCGATCGCGCAGCGGTTGAGGCCGACGAGTGCCTGGTCAACCTCGCGCACCATGTCGTCGGTGTGCCGGACGGTCGGGACGATGAACGTCTCGACCCCCCAGGTGAGCGCGAGCTGGCTCCTGATCGCCGGGTCGGTGGTGAACGCGAGCAGCGGGATCGGGGACCGGTACCTGGCCAGGCGGCGCGCGGTCTCACCCGTCATGGTGAACGCGACCAGGGCCTTGGCGCCGACGATCGCGCCGACCTCCGCGGCGGCACGGGCGATGGCACCGCCGGTGGTGGTGGGCATCCGCACCAGGTGGTGCTCCGCCCGCAGCGATGACTCCTCCGCCGCGGCGATGATCCTGCTCATCGTGGCGACGGTCTCGATCGGGTAGGCGCCGACGCTCGTCTCCGCGGACAGCATCACCGCGTCGGCGCCGGCCGCCACGGCGCCGGCCACGTCGGACACCTCGGCGCGGGTCGGGCGCGGCGCGTTGATCATCGACTCGAGCATCTGGGTCGCCACGATGACCGGGCGGGCACGTTCTCTGGCGAGCTTGATCGCCTTCGTCTGCACGGCTGGCACCTGCTCAAGCGGCAGTTCCACGCCCAGGTCGCCGCGGGCCACCATGATCCCGTCGAAGGCGTCCACGATCTCCGGCAGAACCCGCACGGCCTCCGGCTTCTCGATCTTCGCGATGAGCGGCACCCCGGCGCGGCCCATGTCGGTCATGATCTTGCGGGCCAGCTGGGCGTCGTCCGGCGAGCGGACGAAGGACAGGGCCACCATGTCCACGCCCATGTCCAGCGAAAAGCGCAGATCGGCCTCGTCCTTGTCGGTGAGGGCGGGGGCGCTGACGTTGACACCAGGAAGGTTGATGCCCTTGTGGTTGGAGATCTTCCCGCCGACGACCACCCGCAGGTGGACACGGTTCCCGGTGACGCGCGTGACATCGAGCTGAACGTTGCCGTCGTCGATCAGAATCCTGTCGCCAGCGCGGACGTCCTCGGGCAGCCCCTCATAGGTGGTGGACGCCTCGCGCTGGTTGCCGGGGATGTCCTCCGTCGTGATCGTGAACTCGTCCCCGGCAGCCAAGCGCACCGGACCATCGGGAAACTCACCGAGGCGGATCTTCGGCCCCTGGAGGTCAGCGAGGATGCCAACACCATGGCCGGTCGCGTCGGAGCCTGCCCGCACCCGGCGGTAAACCTCAAGATGGTCTGCCTGATGCCCATGGCTCATGTTGAGCCTCGCGACGTCGAGGCCGGCACCGATCAGCGCGGTGATCTGCTCCTGGCTTGAGGTCGCTGGCCCTAGGGTGCAGACAATCTTCGCACGTCGGCTCATCCTGGATCCCCTTCTGGTGGTCTATACCACCTTAGCCCATCCGGGGCAGTGGGTGACTGGGGTCACAAAACGTTCACCTGGCTTCGCTACTGGTAAACGGAGGGTTGCCACCCGCCGACGAAGCGCCTCCCGCGTGCCTTCGCGGGCACCCGTTTGAGCTAGTTTGCCACCCCACCGCCAAGGCGGATATATCCGGAATAACGGATGCTCTAAGCATGTTCGCGGAAACTTTAATCCTGGCGGAAATTAGGCACCGAATACCGGTGGCGGCTAATTTCCGTGGTAATCGGAATTTCCGTGATCGTGGCCAGTGAGGGGCCGATCGGGGCGCCGGCGCCGTGACGGACGGGTCTCCCGGTGACATCGGGGCGGTAGTGAATGCGCAGGCTGGTGAGCTGGCGCCGTACCACGAAGCGATGGTGCCGCCGCCGCGCGGCCGGCCCGGCCCGTGGGCCGGGCCGGCCCACGGACCGGGTAAGGAATAACCGGCCATTGGTCCAGCCGACGGGACGCAATGGCCGGTCAGCCGGGGCGGAATGGCTGGTCAGCCGGCTATTTGGCGAAGCGGAATGCGCGGTCAGTTCGCGTATTTGGGCTGTGGGGGCGTTACGTATGAAGGGCTGACCCAGTGGTTGTAGCTCTTTTCCCACGAGCCGTCCTTATACATGCGGGCGAGCACCGCGTTGACGAAGCGGACGAATTCCGGGTGCTGCTTGGCGATCGCTAGGCCGTAGGGCTCGTCGGTCAGGTTGGAGCCGACGAGCTTGGTGAACGGGTCCTGGGCCTGCAGGCCCTCCAGGATCGTGTCGTCGGTGGAGACGGCCGCCACCTGGCGCTGCTGCAGCAGGACCAGGCAGTCCGTCCAGAAGGTCACCGGAACCACCACGGGGTGCTCGGCGACCGGTGATGTCGCGTTGTAGTGGGCGATGAACCCGGCCGAGTCAGATCCCTTCGTCGCGCACACCTTCTGGCCGCCGAGCTGGTCGAGGCCGGTCACCGTGGAGTCCTTGAGCACGAGCACCCGCTGATGCGCTGTGAAGTAGACGCTGGAGAAGTCCTCATCCTTCAGCCGGCTGCAGAGGATCGTCATCGTGTGGGCCACGATGTCAACGCTGCCGTTCTGTATGTCAGTCTTCCGCTGGTCGTCGGAGATCGCCCGATACGTGATATGGCCCGGGCTGCCGAAGATGGCCTGGGCCACCGCCTTGACCATGTCGATGTCGAACCCCTCGAACTGGCCGTCGAGTGGGTTCAGGTAGCCGAAGTGGTAGGTGTTCTGGTCGACGCCGGCGATGAGGTGGCCGCGCTTGCGGATGTGAGCCATCCAGGAGCCCGTGGTCACCTGCGGCGTGCCAGCCAACGGCGCCAGGCTCGACGCGTAGGGATTGCACTCGGGGACGGAGCCGACGGCCTGCGTCTTGGCACGCGCCGTGTGACCGGCCGCCGGCGCCGCCGGGTGACTACGCGGAGCCTGCGCCGCGTGCGGCCCCGGCGCGGCGGAGCAGCCTGCCAGCGCGGCCGCGGCGAGCACGCCGGCCGCGAAAGTGGCGGTGGCGAGCGCGGGAGCCCGGCGAAGGACGGCGCCGCCCGGCGCGCCGCGCGTCACCGGTACTCCGCGAGCCGACGGCTGACGCCCCAGGCGCAGCCGGCGGCCATGATCAGCGCGCCGGCCGCGAGGCCGTATGCCAGGCCGGCGTAGGTGCCGGATGCGGATCGCGCGGTGGAGTCGAAGACTGCCTGGTCCAGCTTGCTCGCGGCGGAGATGTCTGACGACAGCCGGACGAACGCCGCACCAGCGGTGCCGGGCGCCGTGCTGAGTACGGAGTCGACCGAGGCGCCGTGCATATCGTTGTCGTCGAGAGTGCGGACGATGTGGTGTGCGGCGAACCAGGACCCGGCGTCGCGGACCGTCGCCGCGACGGCCGGCGCGGCCGGGGTACCGCGGGCCGCCGTCACCGCGGCGGTCAGCAGCGTGCCGGGCCCCGGGCCGAGTGCGTCCTGCTTCTTCGTATAGTCCGCCTGGTACGTTTCGTCGCCGACGCGGACAACCTTGTCGCCGGCATTGTCGATCAAGGTGAGACTCTCATCGGCATGCGCCTCCTGGGCGGCGATCCCCACCTGGGCGAGCGCCTCGACGGTCGCGGAGCCGCGGGCCTGCGCGTCGAGCAGATCGCCGCGGGCGACCGCGTAGGCCGCGCCAAGCCAGCCGAGCGAAACGACGACCGCGGCGCCCGCGGCGAGCAGGCCGACGTTGAATACCCGGTTGGTCCGCCTGCCGAGCCAGCGCAACGCCAGGCAGAACGCGGTGCCGACGGCGAGGCCCGCGGCGGCCGTGCCGCCGATCAGCGGCAGCCCCGTCGCATGGGCGCTGGTGCCGTGCAGACTCGCGTTCTCCGCCGCGTACAGGTCCTTGGCCTTCGGTAGCAGCTTGTCGCGCATCAGGCCCGAGGCCTCACGCAGGTAGGCGGCGCCGAGCGGCAGGCCGATCCGGTTGTCGGCGACGGCGGTCTGCACCTCGCCGTCGTACAGCCTGATGTCCGTGGCCAGGGTGCGCAGATCGTGGGCGATCGCGCCGGACCCGGCGCCGCCGCGGGCGACCGCGTCCTCCAGCCCGGTCTCCGCCGCGGTGAGGTCGGCCAGGTACCGCTGCTGCACGGCGGCCGGTTCGAGTCCGCTGATGAGGAAGGCGGTCGTCGCGGCGTCATTCGCATCCGATAGCCGCTGGTAAATCTGCAGGGCGTCCAGGCTCAGCGGCTCGCGGACGCTGACGACACCAGCCGTCGCGGCCGAGTACTGGCTCGCGGTGAACGCGGCGAGCGCGCCCCAGGCCAGGCTGAGCAGGACCAGCACCGCGAGCAGCAGCCGCAGCCGTCCCGGCGTGGTCGACAAATCCATGAGCCGCCGCCTCATTCGGGCAGGCGGCTGCGCCTCGCGTGCCCCGCGGGCAGGTGCCGTCGCACTCACCATCGCGCCCCGTTCCCCCAGGCTGAAACCAAACGCCATTTGTGCTTATTGTGCTTATTGTGCGCGTTACCCGGCGTTCATGCGGATAACGTCACCCCGTTGTTATGCGGGGTTGTCATGCGGCGGCCCCGGTGCTATGCGCCGGGGCCGCCTAACGAACCAACAGGTCAGACCAGCGGCCTGGCGGTCGGCAGTATCGCGACCGGCAGTGCCGGGCGGTCCAGGCGGCGCAGGTGCTTGTCGACCGCGGCAGCGGCGCTGCGCCCCTCGGCGATCGCCCAGACGATCAGCGACTGGCCACGGCCCATGTCACCGGCGACGAACACGCCGGGGACCGAGGTCGCGTACGACGCGTCGCGTGCCACGTTGCCGCGCGCGTCGTACGCGACGCCCAGGTCGTCGAGCAGGCCCTGCTTCTCCGCGCCGGTGAAGCCCATCGCGAGCAGCGCCAGGTCGCACGGGATCTCCCGGCGCGAGCCAGGCACCGGCGCGAACCTGCCGCCCTCGAAGGCCACCTCGGTGAGCCGCAGCGCCCGCACCTCGCCATTCTCATCGCCGACGAACTCCTCGGTGGACACGGCGTACACGCGGTCGCCGCCCTCCTCATGCGCCGACGACACCCGGAACAGCGCCGGGTAGGTGGGCCACGGGTTGTTGTCCGCCCGGGTCTTCGGCGGCTTCGGCAGGATCTCGAGCTGCGTCACCGAGGCCGCGCCGTGCCGGTGCGAGGTGCCGAGGCAGTCCGCGCCGGTGTCGCCGCCGCCGATGATCACCACGTGCTTGCCCGCCGCGCTGACCGGCGAGTCCGCCCCGTGCCTGTTGGACAGCGGCAGGAACTCCATCGCCTGATAGATGCCGGACAGCTCCCTGCCGGGCACCGGAAGGTCGCGGGCCACCCGCGCGCCGCCCGCGAGGACGACCGCGGAGAACCCGGCGAGCTGCGCCGCGGAGTCGACGGACACGCCGGTGACGAACCTGGTGCCCTCCGCCGCCATCTGCGCGAGCCGCCGGTCCAGGTGCCGCTTTTCCATCTTGAACTCGGGGATGCCGTAGCGGAGCAGGCCGCCGATCGCGTCGTCGCGCTCGAAGACGGTCACCTCGTGCCCCGCCCGCGTCAGCTGCTGCGCCGCGGCGAGGCCGGCCGGACCGGAACCGACCACGGCGACGCTGAACCCGGTCATGGTCTGCGGCGGCAGCGGAACCACGCCGCCGTCGGCCCAGGCGCGGTCCACGATCTCGACCTCGACCTGCTTGATCGTGACCGGGTCCGCGTTGATGCCGAGCACGCACGCCGACTCGCATGGCGCCGGGCAGAGCCGGCCGGTGAACTCGGGGAAGTTGTTCGTCGCGTGCAGCCGCTCGGCGGCGTCCGCCCAGTCGCCCCGGTAGACCAGGTCGTTCCACTCGGGGATCAGGTTGCCGAGCGGGCAGCCGTTGTGGCAGAACGGGATGCCGCAGTCCATGCAGCGCGCCGCCTGCCGCTGGGTCCGCTCGCCCGCGAACGGCTCGTAGACCTCGCGCCAGTCGCCGATCCTGACGTCGACGGGACGCCGCCGCGGTGTCTCGCGGGCAGTCTTCATGAAGCCCTTGGGGTCACCCATGATTTTCTCCTCCCCGCCCTTAACCGTGCGCTGCGGCCATGACGGCCTCGTTGACGTCGCGACCCTCGCGCTCGGCGGCCGAGGCCGCGGACAGCACGCGCTTGTAGTCCTTCGGCATGACCTTGCTGAACCGCGCCGACGCGGCCTCCCACGAGGCGAGCAGCCGTGCCGCCACCGCCGAGCCGGTCTCGGCGCGGTGCCTGGCCACCACCTCCCGCAGGAACTCCAGGTCGGCCTCGTCCAGCGGATCGAGGTCGACCATCTCCCGGTTGAGCCTGGCCGGGTTGAGGTCGAGCACGTAGGCGATGCCGCCGGACATGCCCGCCGCGAAGTTCCGCCCGGTCGGGCCGAGCACCACCACGCGGCCGCCGGTCATGTACTCGCAGCCGTGGTCGCCGACGCCCTCAGCGACGGCCAGCGCACCGGAGTTGCGGACGCAGAACCGCTCGCCGACGAGCCCGCGCAGGAAGATCTCGCCGCCGGTCGCGCCGTAGCCGATCACGTTGCCCGCGACGACCTGGGTCTCCGCCTCGAACGGCGAGTCGAGTGACGGCGCGATGACCAGCCGGCCACCGGACAGCCCCTTGCCGAGGTAGTCGTTGGCGTCGCCGGTCAGCCGCAGCGTGATGCCGCCGGGCACGAAGGCGCCGAACGACTGGCCGGCCGAGCCGGTGAACGCCACGCTGATCGTGTCGGCGGGCAGGCCTTCACCGCCCCAGCGTCTGGTCACCTCGTAGCCGAGCATGGTGCCGACGGTCCTGTTGACGTTGCGGATCGGCAGTTCGAGCCGGACCGGGCGGCCCTCCTCGAGCGCACCCTCGGCGAGCTGGATGAGCGTGTTGTCGAGCGCCCGGTCCAGGCCGTGGTCCTGCGCGGTGACCTGGTGCAGCGGACTGTCGCCCGAGCCGGCCGGCGCGTGCAGCACCGGCGACAGGTCGAGGCCCTCCGCCTTCCAGTGCGATACCGCGAGCGCGGTGTCGAGCAGGTCGACGCGGCCGACGGCCTCCTCGATCGAGCGCAGCCCGAGCGCGGCCAGGTACTCGCGGACCTCTTCCGCGATGAACTCGAAGAAGTTGACCACGAACTCGGGCTTGCCGGTGAACCGCTTGCGCAGCTCCGGGTTCTGGGTGGCGACGCCGACCGGACAGGTGTCCAGGTGACAGACGCGCATCATGATGCAGCCGGAGACTACGAGCGGCGCGGACGCGAAGCCGAACTCCTCGGCGCCGAGCAGCGCGGCGATGATCACGTCCCTGCCGGTCTTGAGCTGGCCGTCGACCTGCACCACGATCCGGTCGCGCAGCTTGTTGCGCAGCAGCGTCTGCTGGGTCTCGGCCAGGCCGAGCTCCCAGGGCGCGCCCGCGTGCTTGAGCGAGGTCAGCGGCGCGGCGCCGGTGCCGCCGTCATGACCGGAGATCAGCACCACGTCGGCGTGCGCCTTGGAGACACCCGCCGCGACCGTGCCGACGCCCACCTCGGCGACCAGCTTCACGTGCACCCGGGCGGCCGGGTTGGCGTTCTTCAGGTCGTGGATGAGCTGCGCCAGGTCCTCGATCGAGTAGATGTCGTGGTGCGGCGGCGGCGAGATCAGGCCGACGCCCGGGGTGGAGTACCTGGTCTTCGCGATCCACGGGTACACCTTGTGCCCGGGCAGCTGGCCGCCCTCGCCTGGCTTGGCGCCCTGCGCCATCTTGATCTGCAGGTCGTCGGCGTTGACCAGGTACTCGCTGGTCACGCCGAACCGGCCGGATGCCACCTGCTTGACGGCGGAGCGCCGCAGGTCGCCGTTGGCGTCGGGGCTGAACCGCTCGGGGTCCTCGCCGCCCTCGCCGGTGTTGGACCGGCCGCCGAGCCTGTTCATCGCGATCGCCAGCGTCTCGTGCGCCTCGGCGGAGATCGACCCGTAGGACATCGCCCCGGTGGCGAACCGCTTCACGATCGAGTCGACCGGCTCCACTTCATCGATCGGAACATGATGAACGGGTTCGTGCGTCGCGGCATCCGAGTCGATTCCCTTGATGCGCAGCAGGCCGCGCAGCGTCTTCAGCTTCTCGGCCTGGTCGTCGACCAGCGCGGTGTATTCCTTGAAGATCTCGTACCTGCGGCCGCGGGTGGCGTGCTGCAGCTTGAATACGGTCTCCGGGTTGAACAGGTGCGGCTCGCCCTCGCGCCGCCACTGGTACTCGCCGCCGATCTCTAGCTGCCGGTGGGCAAGCCCGGCGCCGCCCGCCGCGACCGCGGCTCTGCGGGCCGCCTCCTGTGCGAGCACGTCGAACCCGACGCCGGACAGCCGGGACGCGGTCCCGGCGAAGCAGGTGCCGACGACCTCCTCGCCAAGGCCGATCGCCTCGAAGATCTGGGCGCCGGTGTAGGAGGCGACGGTGGACACGCCCATCTTCGACATGACCTTGAGCAGGCCCTTGCCGAGCGCCTTGATCAGGTTCCGCTCCGCCTTGTCCGGGTGGATGTTGCCGAGCTCGCCGCCGGCGGCCAGGTCGCGGACCGTCTCGATCGCCAGGTAGGGGCAGATGGCGGCGGCGCCGTAGCCGACGAGCAGCGCGATGTGGTGCGTTTCACGCGCGTCGCCCGACTCGACGATGAGCCCCACCCTCGTCCGGGTCTTCTCCTTGATCAGGTGGTGGTGCACCGCCCCGGTGAGCAGCAGCGACGGGATCGGCACCAGCGTGTCGTGCTCGGGACCGCGGTCCGACAGCACGATCAGCCGCGCGCCGTTGAAAATCGCCGTGGTCACCTCGGCGCAGATCTCGGCCAGCCGCGCCCGCAGCGCGTCGCCGCCGCCCGCCGGGTCGAACCGGCCGTCGACCGTGTGCGAGGCGAAGCCGGGCATGTTGCCGCCGTCGTTGATGTGCACCAGCTTGGCCAGGTCCTGCTCGCCGATCACCGGGAACGGCAGCACGATCTGGCGACAGGACGCCGGGCCCGGTTCGAGCAGGTTCTGCTCGGGGCCCGTCGAGGTGCTCAGCGAGGTGACGAGCTCCTCGCGGATGGCGTCCAGCGGCGGGTTGGTGACCTGGGCGAACAGCTGGGTGAAGTAGTCGAACACCAGCCGCGGCTTCTCCGAGAGGACCGCGACGGGGGTGTCGGTGCCCATCGAGCCGATCGGCTCCGCGCCGGCCCGGGCCATCGGAGACAGGATGACGCGCAGCTCCTCCTCGGTGTAGCCGAAGGTGCGCTGGCGGGTCAGCAGGTCGGTCGCGGTGAGCACCATCCGCTCGCGGTCGGGCAAGTCGTCCAAGTGCACCTGGCCGGCGTGCAGCCAGTCCTGGTACGGCAGCTTGGCGGCGAGCTCCGACTTGACCTCTTCGTCCTCCACGATCCGGCCGGAGACGGTGTCGGCGAGGAAGATGCGGCCCGGCTGCAGGCGGCCGCGGCGGACCACGCGGGCCGGCTCGATGTCAAGCACGCCGACCTCGGAGGCGAGGATGACCAGGCCGTCGGCGGTCACCCAGTACCGGCCCGGGCGCAGGCCGTTGCGGTCGAGCACGGCGCCGACGACATCGCCGTCGGTGAACGCGATCAGCGCGGGTCCGTCCCACGGCTCCATGAGCGCCGCGTGGAACTGGTAGAAGGCGCGCCGCTTGGCGTCCATCTCGCCGTGGTTCTCCCACGGCTCGGGGATCATCATCAGCAGCGCGTGCGGCAGCGACCTGCCGCCGAGGTGCAGCAGTTCCAGGCACTCGTCGAACGAGCCCGAGTCGGAGCCGTCCGGGTCGATGATCGGGAACAGCCGCTCGATGCCCTTGCCCGACTTGGACACCGGGATCAGCGGCGAGGACAGCATCGCCTCGCGGGCGCGCATCCAGTTCCTGTTGCCCTGCACGGTGTTGATCTCGCCGTTGTGCGCGACGTAGCGGTACGGGTGGCTGCGCGGCCAGGACGGGAACGTGTTGGTGGAGAACCGGGAGTGCACCAGGGCGAGCTTCGACTCGTACCGCTCGTCGGACAGGTCGGGGAAGAACGGCTCGACCTGGGGCGCGGACAGCATGCCCTTGTAGACGATGGTGCGGCTCGACAGGCTCGCGAAGTAGGTACCCGCCTCGTGCTCGGCGCGCTTGCGCAGGCAGAAGACCATCCGGTCGAGGACAAGGCCGCTCTCGCCCGCCTCGCCGGCGACGAACAGCTGCGCGAGATGCGGCAGCACCGCGATCGCGGCCGCGCCGCAGGAGGACTCGTTGACGGGGACGTCGCGCCAGCCGAGGACCGTCAGCCCCTCATCGGCGGCGAGGTCGGCGATGCGGGCGATGACACGAACCCGTTCGGACCGATCGGAGGGAAGGAAGGCGATGCCGGCCGCGTAGCTTCCCGGCTCGGGCAGCGCGAACCCGGCGACCGCGCGGAAGAACGCGTCGGGAACCTGTGTGAGGATGCCGGCTCCGTCGCCGGTGTCCGGGTCGGCGCCCGCCGCGCCGCGGTGCTCGAGATTGCATAGAACGCGAAGGGCACTGGCCACGACGTCGTGGCCGCCCCGGGCTCGCAGATCGGCGACAAAACCAACGCCACAGGCGTCGTGCTCGAACCGGCTGTCGTAAAGCGAACGCTCGTTCGATCCCTCGGTTGCGGCAGGCACCATTAGAACTCCTGTCGTCATATCTCAGCTGAAATGCGCTGCTGCGAAGGGGACGACGCTGGCCCTGCTGCTACACGTAAGTTACATCGAGATTACATGACAGTGGAATCTCTTTCCAGAGCCGGCTTGTGAGGACCCTGAAAGGTTCCGGTGCGCGTGCGGCGGGTGTGCATCAGGTAAACGACAGCACCGACATGCACCATTGCGTCGTCATGCTCCCCCACTCGGAGCCCCAGGGTGACTGGTAGGTGAGCGATACCCAGCCAAAACAGGCCGAAACCGCAGTTTGCATGGACGGTTTCGCCTGGGGCGGCAGGGCCGGAGCCCGCTGGCCGCCGCGGGCCGCGGCGGCGGCCCGGCCGGACGCAGGGTTGGGCCTGCTGCCTTCCGGTGCGTGAACGCCCCGGAGAATGTGGGCAAATTCTCATCCCGTTACAGCCAGGCTCGACCCATAGCAGGCAGGCGCTCTGCGCTTCTTGCTGTTATCAGACAGCGGACGGCGGCGGGTTTCGATCACTGTGGGTCAGAGGCGGGCGATGCTCGCCGCAACCGGTCCACGGTATCTGTCAGGCGCGGCGGACGCCCTGGGCGAGGTCGGCGGTGAGGTCGCGGACGGCGGCTACCGCGTCGTCCGGCGTGGCGGCCTCGGCGATGCGGCGGACGAAGGCGGAGCCGACGATCACACCGTCGGCGAACCCGGCCACCTGCTTCGCCTGGGCGCCGGTGGAGACGCCGAGGCCGACCGCGGCGGGCAGGCTCGTGTGCTCGCGGATCCTGGCGACGACGCCGGCCGCGCTCGAGCTGACCGCGTCCCGTGCGCCGGTGATGCCCATCAGGCTGACCGCGTAGACGAAGCCGCGGCACAGCCGGGTGATGGCCGCGACGCGCTGCGGCGGCGAGGAGGGGGCCACCAGGAAGACCCGGTCCAGGTTGTGTGCGTCGGAGGCCTCGACCCACGGCCGCGCCTCTTCCGGCGTCAGGTCCGGGGTGATCAGGCCCGCGCCGCCCGCGCTCGCCAGGTCGCGCGCGAACGCGTCGGCGCCGTAGTGGTCCACCGGGTTCCAGTAGGTCATCACCAGCGCGGCGGTGCCCGCGTCGGCGATCGCCTGCACCGTGTCGAGCACGTCCTTGATCTTCGTGCCGCCCTTGAGCGCCTGGTAGACCGCGTCGGCGATCACCGGGCCGTCCATCAGCGGGTCGGAGTAGGGCAGGCCAACCTCGATCACGTCGGCGCCCGCCTCGGCCATCGCGAGGGCGGCCCTGATCGCGGTCCGCTTGTCGGGGAAGCCGGCCGGCAGGTAGCCGACGAGGGCGGCCCTGTTGTCGGCGGCGGCCTTCTCGAACGCGGTGCTGACGGTGCTCATGCTCTCGTTATCCCTCACACACCGAAGTAGGCGGACGCGGTTGCCACGTCCTTGTCGCCACGACCGGACAGGTTGACCAGGATCAGGGCGCTGGGACCGAGCTCGCGGCCGAGCCGCATGGCGCCGGCGATCGCATGCGAGGACTCGAGAGCCGGGATGATGCCCTCGGTCTTGCACAGCGCGGCGAAGCCCTCCATCGCCTCGGCGTCGCTCACGCTCCGGTACTCCGCGCGGCCGGTGTCCTTGAGCCAGGAGTGCTCGGGACCCACGCCGGGGTAGTCGAGGCCCGCCGAGATCGAGTGGGTGTCGAGGGTCTGCCCCTCTTCGTCCTGCAGCACGTAGGTGCGCATGCCGTGCAGCACGCCGGGGCTGCCCATGGTCAGCGTCGCGGCGGACCGCTCCGGGCGGCCGTCGCCGTCGCCGCCGGCCTCACAGCCGATGAGCCGGACGCCGTCATCGGGGATGAACGCGTGGAAGACGCCGATCGCGTTGCTGCCGCCGCCGACGCAGGCGACGACCGCGTCCGGCAGCCGGCCCGTCTGGCCGAGCACCTGGGCGCGCGCCTCCACCCCGATGATCCGCTGGAAGTCGCGGACCATCATCGGGAACGGATGCGGGCCGCCGACGCTGCCGATGCAGTAGTGGGTGTTGTCCACGGTGGTGACCCAGTCACGGAACGCCTCGTTCATGGCGTCCTTCAGCGTCCTGGTGCCCGCGGTCACCGGGACCACGGTGGCGCCGAGCATCCGCATGCGGGAGACGTTCAGCGCCTGCCTGCGGGTGTCCTCCTCGCCCATGTAGACCGCGCACTCCAGGCCGAGCAGCGCGCAGGCGGTCGCGGTGGCGACACCGTGCTGTCCCGCGCCGGTCTCCGCGATCACCCGGGTCTTGCCCATCCGCTTGGTGAGCAGCACCTGACCGAGCACGTTGTTGATCTTGTGCGATCCGGTGTGCGCCAGGTCCTCGCGCTTGAACAGCACCCGCGCGCCGCCTGCGAACTCCGCGCCGAACCGCTTCGCCTCGGTGACCAGCGTCGGCCGCCCGGCGTAGTTGGCAAGCAGGTCGCTCAGCTCGGCCACGAACGCCGGGTCGGTGCGCGCCGCCTCGTACTCCTTAGCGAGCTGCTCGATGGCCGCCATCAATGACTCGGGGGCGAACAGGCCCCCGTAGTCGCCGAAGTGCCCGGTAAGGTCCGGGACTGGGAAGATGTCGGGTTCAGCTGGCGTACTCACGTGCGAAAGGGTACCGCGCTCGGGACGCCCGCCGCGAAGCGCCTCGCGGCGTCGCGAACGTTTGCGCGCTGTTAGGGACGCTCGCCGCGCAGTGCCGGATGCGAGCCCGCGGTCACCAGGTCGGCGACCGCGGCGCGCGGGTCCTTCTCGGTGACGAGGGATTCGCCGACGAGCACCGCGTCCGCGCCCGCGGCCGCGTATGCGAGCAGGTCGTGCGGTCCGCGCACGCCCGACTCGGCGATCCGCACGATGCCCTCGGGTATGCGCGGCGCGAGCCTGGTGAAGATGCTCCGGTCGACCTCGAGCGTGCCGAGGTTGCGCGCGTTGACGCCGATCACCCTGGCGCCCGCGTCCACCGCGCGGTCGAGTTCGTCGTCGGCGTGGATCTCCACCAGCGGCAGCAGGCCGATCGACTGCGCCCGCTCCACCAGGGAGACGAGGGCGGACTGCTCGAGAGCGGCGACGATCAGCAGCACCAGGTCGGCGCCGTAGGCACGCGCCTCCCAGAGCTGATAGGAGCTGACCACGAAGTCCTTGCGCAGCACCGGGATCTGCACGGCCCTGCGTACGGCGGTCAGGTCGTCGAGCGAGCCGCCGAACCGCCGCTCCTCGGTCAGCACGCTGATCACCCGCGCGCCGCCCGCCTCGTAGTCGGCGGCGAGCGCGGCCGGGTCGTCGATCGCGGCCATCGCGCCGCGCGACGGGCTGGCGCGCTTGACCTCCGCGATGACGCTAACGCCCTCCGCCTTGAGCGCGGCCAGGGCGTCTACTGGGGACGGTGCCTTTCTGGCCTGGTCCTTCAGCTGCTCAAGCGAGACGCGCGACTGCCTGTCCGCCAGGTCGGCGCGCACTCCTTCGAGGATCTCGTCGAGGACACTCACCGCGGATTCGCCGTCTCCTCAAATCGGAAATGTTGCGCCACCGATGCTAGCCGCCGTCCTGGCGGCCTCCCGGAGCCCCCCCGGAAGTTTGCCTTAGCTATGCATTGGGCTTACGTTCACGTTGCCCCTCCGGGGCGGGGATGGCGGCTCAGCGAGCCGGCTTCGCGTCTGGCGCCTTGGCGGTCCCCGCCTGGTCGTCCTCCGTCGGGTCCTCGCCGCCGCTGAGCGACTCCCACATCGACGCCGAGTCGGCGGACCGCGCGCCACCGTGCGGCCGCGCGGCGCCGGACGCCTCATCCGCCGCCGACCCGCCTGCCTGGTGGCCGCCTGGCGCGTCATACCTGGCGGACATCACCGGCCAGTCCGTGCCGCGCAGCGCCGTGGCAAGGCCGGCGAGGAAGATCAGCAGCGCGCCGATGAGCACCGCCACGTGCCAGGGCGTGCCGGTCATGATCGCGTGTCCGGTCGAGCCGGTGACGACGAGCGCGCCGCTGCCCGACGTGCCGCTCGTCGTCGAGCCCGCCGCGCCGGATACGGCGGCGGACTCGGGCGAGGCCACCTTGGATGCCGCCACCGAGACGACGGTTGCGGCGGTCACCGAGGTCATGATGGCGGCCCCGGCTCCCGCGCCGAACAGCGCGAGCAGCACGCCTGCGACGCGGCGGGCCACGCCACGGGTCGCGATCACGGCGGCCAGGCCCGCGAGGGCCGCCAGCGCGAGCGCGCCGGCCAGCGGGACGAGGTCGGCTCCCGACACGTTCACCGTCTCCGGGCTCAGCGGCTTGGGCATGGTGAAGACCGCCTGCGCCCAGCGCTGCCTGACGGCGAGCAGCACGACCACCGCGCCGACCGCACCGACAAGCAAGACGATGCCGTACTCCCGTTTGAGGGAGGCTGAGGCGCTTGTCGCGGTCATACCCCTGCCGCCTCCGGGCGCTCGCCTGTCACGCTGTCGAGGACGTCCGCATCGAAGCAGGTCCGGTCACCGGTGTGGCAGGCCGCGCCGACCTGGTCCACCTTGACGAGCACGGTGTCGCCGTCGCAGTCGAGCGCCACCGACTTGACCCACTGCTGGTGCCCGGAGGTGTCGCCCTTCACCCAGTACTCCTGGCGGCTGCGCGACCAGTAGGTGCAGCGGCCGGTGGTCAGGGTGCGGTGCAGCGCTTCGTCGTCCATCCAGCCGACCATCAGCACCTCGCCGGTGTCGTACTGCTGGGTGACGGCGGGCACCAGGCCATCGGCGTCCCGCTTGAGCCGGGAAGCGATCTTCTGGTCCAGGTTCGACGGGCGCCCTGTCTCCGGGCGCACAGCCTCTGTCATCGTGACGGCTCCTCACCGGGGTTGGTGCCTCCAGACACGCGGCGGCACCGTTACAGCCTACGATCTCCTGGTGAGCTACGCGCGTGAGGAGCGGGCGGCGCTTGCCGCGCTGCTCGATGAGACGGGACCCGACGGGCCGACGCTGTGCGAGGGCTGGCGGACAAGGGACCTCGCGGCGCACCTGGTGCTGCGGGAGCGCAGACCCGACGCCGCCGCCGGGGTGCTTGGCGGGCCGCTGGCCGGCCACACCGCCCGGGTGCAGCAGGGGTTCCTCGACCGCTATTCCTACTCCGACCTGGTAGGGCTCTTCCGGTCAGGGCCGCCGCGCCTTTCCGTGTTCGCGATCCCGGCCGCCGACGAGGCGGCCAACGCCGTGGAGTACTTCGTGCACCACGAGGACGTGCGGCGCGCCGCCGACGGCTGGACGGAGCGGCCGCTCGACGACGGGCTCGCCGAGCTGCTGTGGAAACGGCTGAAGGCGGCCCGGATGTTGCTGCGCGCGGCGCCGACCGGGGTGGTGCTCGCCAGGGACGACGGCGGCAAGCTCGACCTGATCGTGGCGAAGAACGCGGCGCCGTCGGTCACCGTCACCGGTGCGCCGGCTGAGCTGACCATGTGGATCATGGGCCGGGGACGCGCCGCGCACGTGACCCTTGACGGCACGGACGAGGCGGTCACTAAGCTCGCCGCCTGGCGCGCCTGAGCGGCGGGCCGGGCGGAAAGCCTGGCGTGCGGCTAGCGCAGTTCGCGCCGCCGTCCGCCGGACAGGAGCTTGTAGGCCACGTAGCCACCGCCCGCGACAATGGCGAGGAAGGCGATCGTGGTGACGAGCCCGATGAGGAAACTGACTACATGGCCGAGAACGACGAAAAGCACGATCCCGCCGACCACCACAGCGCCGATCTTGAGCCAGCTCATAGCGGCGTCCCCTTTCGTTTGAGGCAACACCGATAATAGTCGGGTTGGCCGCCAAGGGACCGGACGGCAGCACAGGGTCAGGGAAGACTCAGGGAAAACCCTGGGCGAACCGGGGGGCTTTCCTGGTGGAAAGGGAAGACGACACACATGCAGGCATTCGGGATCGACATCGGCGGCACCGGAATCAAGGGCGCGCCGGTTGACCTCGCCACAGGACAGCTCACCGCCCCGAGGAACAAGATCGCCACGCCGCAGCCGGCCACGCCGGACGCGGTCGCGGAGATTGTCCGCCAGGTGACGCAGTCCTTCAACTGGACCGGGCTGGCCGGCGCGACCTTCCCCGGCGTGGTGACGAGCGGCACCGTCCGCACCGCCGCGAACGTCGATAAGTCGTGGATCGACACCGACGCCGCGGCGCTGTTCAGCAAGGCGATCGGCTTCGGCGTGACGGTGCTCAACGACGCCGACGCGGCGGGGATCGCGGAGATGACCTTCGGTGCGGGCGTCGGCGTGAAGGGGTCCGTGCTGATGCTCACCTTCGGCACCGGGGTCGGGTCCGCGCTGTTCACCGACGGGCTACTCGTGCCGAACACCGAGTTCGGCCACATCGAGATCCGGGGGAAGGACGCCGAGAAGCGCGCGTCCGAGCGGGCCAAGGTCGAGCACGAATGGAGCTGGAAGGACTGGACCGAGCGGGTGTCCGAGTACCTACAGCACGTCGAGGCGCTGCTGTCGCCCGATCTGATCATCGTCGGCGGCGGCATCAGCAAGGAGTCGGAGAAGTGGGTGCCGCTGCTGACCGGCATCCGGGCGAAGATCGTGCCCGCCGCCCTGCACAACGACGCGGGCATTGTGGGCGCCGCGATGGCGGCGGCGGGCCTGGCAAAGCACGACTAGGCGCCGGCGGGACATATGGATGTGCCGTTGGGCCGGCAATAGCCGGCCCAACGGCACATTCAGCGTGCGCCCTGGTCCTAGCGCCGGTTAGTTAGCGATCTAGCAGCCGTCGTAGAGGGACCAGTTGGACTGGCCGCCCGCCGCGATGGCGTTGTTGAACACCTGGTTCTGCTCGGCCACGCTCGCGTTGCCGAAGTCCGCCGGGTTGCCGCCGTAGGCGGCCCAGGTGGACGCGCTGAACTGGTACAGGCCGTAGTGGCCGGACGCGTTCATGACCTGGGAGTTGCCGCCTGACTCACGCTGGATGACGCAGGCCTGGAACGAACTGTCGCCCGACGTGCTCACCGTCGACTGCGACGAGGAGCTCTGCGACGGGTAGCTCTGCACTGGCGCCTGCGCCGTCCCCGTGGTGACGTTCGCGGTGGCGACCGGGGCCGGGGCGGCGCCGAGGACCTTCGGGGCGGCCGGGGCCTTGGCGGGCTTGGCGGGGACGGTCAGCACCTGGCCCACCGTGATCTGGTTGGCGAACCGGAGGTGACGGTTGTTGGCCCAGTAGATCGCGGTCCAGAACCGGTCGTCGTGGTACACGCGCTTGGCGATGTCGCTGAGCGTGTCGCCCGGCTTGACGGTGTACCTCCTTGCCGTGGCCGTCCTGCTTGCCGCGGTGACCGGCTTGGCCGCCGGCCGGCTGGCCGACTTCGCGGCGGGCCGGGAGGTGGACGTGAGCCGGGTGGCAGCGGATGGGGTGCTTGCCGCCCGGGCAGCGGCTGCCCTGGCGGCCGTGGACAGGGCGACGCGGTGCGCGGTCGCCTGGTCGGGGGTGGCGGCGCCGGACACGCTTGTCAAAGCGAAGGCCGCGGCTACCCCCACAAAAGCGGGTGCGGCAGCGACCGGAAGCCAGCGGGTGATACGACGACGCACGGGTGTTGCTTCGGTGCCCAAAAGGGTCCTCTCCGAGGAGTTCGCGCTCACCAGGAAGGCGGCCCGCATCACGCGGGCAGGACGGCATGCGGGCGGTTCTCGGGTGCCGGCATCGCCGTCGTAGGCCTTCGGAGCGCCTAACAGCAGGGAATCGTAAATGCAAAGGCGCATATGCGCAACGATCGTGCAACAATGGGACGACTAGGTACACTGCGCGCCCCGTGCCGGAAGAGAGGCACGCGAGGCGGGTGCCTGAATGACGGTTCCCCGCGCGGCGAGGTTGCGCCGCCGCCGCCCTTTTGACCGGCCCGCGGCGGGGCATGACAACTGGTGAGAGGCATCGCGATCGGCGGTCGGAGGCCCGCGTGATTATCGAAAACTCTATCGAATCATACCTGTTCACGTGCACTGAATGTGGTACGCGGTGGACGGAGAGCTTCGAGGTTAGCCAAAGCGTCGACGAGGAGGGCGCCATCCGGGCGTTCTACCGTCACCATGGCACGCCGTGCGAGGCTCCGGCCGGCGAGAACGTCGAGTGCCCGCGCTGCCACTCCGTCCGCGCGCGGCGCGACCCGCTCTACGGCAGCGCCGAGGGCGCCGAGGTGGCCGATGTCACACGCGCGGTGCCCGGGCAGCGTGCCGAGGAGGACTGGCCGGGCCCGGTGCGCACCGCCGGGCACACCTGGCGCCGGTTCCGGTTCTCCGCCGTCGTCACGCTTGACGGCGCGGGACGGTTCAGGCGGCAGTACTTGAGCGACGCATCGGGCCTTGTGCTGCGCGTCGCGTCCTGCGAGCAGCCCACCCTGCGGCAGTACTTCCCCGCCCTGGTGCACACCGAGGAGGGGCGCGCGCTGCGCCCCGGCGACAAGGCTGTATCCGCGGTCGTCTCCGTGCCTGACGACGACGCGGGGAGCTTCTTCCAGCCGGGTCAGCACTTCACGGTGTGGGACGGCGCGGACATCGGCCATGGCACGGTCAAGATGCGGCTGTTCTTCGGCTGGTGGCCGTGATGCCCGTGGCCTGAGGGACGGGCCGGGTTAGCGGACGGGTTATTGGACTGGGCGGCGGGCCGTCAGCGGACCGGGGTGGCGGGCCGTCAGCGGACCGGGGTGGCGGGCCGTCAGCGGACCGGGGTGGCGGGCCGTCAGCGGACCGGGTGGCCGGCGGCGCGCAGCGCCTCCTTGACCTCACCGACGCGCAGCGCGCCGAAGTGGAAGACGCTGGCCGCCAGCACCGCGTCGGCGCCCGCGTCGACGGCCGGCGCGAAGTGCGCCAGTTTCCCCGCACCGCCGCTGGCGATGACGGGGACCGTGACGGCCGCGCGGACCAGGCGGATGAGCTCCAGGTCGAATCCGGCCTCGGTGCCGTCGGCGTCCATCGAGTTGAGCAGGATCTCCCCCGCGCCGAGTTCGGTGGCGCGGCGAGCCCAGTCGACCGCGTCGATGCCGGTGCCACGGCGGCCGCCGTGGGTGGTGACCTCGAATCCGCTCGGTGTCGGCGCCGTGTCCTGGCCGGTGCGCCTGGCGTCCACCGACAGCACCACGCACTGCGAGCCGAACTGGACGGCCGCCTCGCGGAGCAGTTCCTGGCGGGCGATCGCGGCGGTGTTCAGCGACACCTTGTCGGCGCCCGCGCGAAGCAGCGCGTCCACATCGGAGACCGAACGGACGCCGCCGCCGACGGTGAGCGGTATGAACACCTGCTCGGCGGTCCTGCGGACCACGTCGTACATGGTGTCGCGGCCGCCGCTCGACGCGGTGATGTCGAGGAACGTCAGCTCGTCGGCGCCCTCGGCGTCGTAACGGGCGGCCAGTTCCACCGGGTCGCCCGCGTCGCGCAGGTTCTCGAAGTTGACGCCCTTGACCACCCGTCCTGCGTCGACGTCGAGGCAGGGGATGACGCGGACGGCGACGGTCATCGCGACACCTCGGCCAGGGCTTCCTCGAGGGTGAACGCGCCCGCGTACAGGGCCTTGCCGACGATCGCCCCCTCGACGCCGATCGAGGTCAGGCCCGCAAGCGCGCGCAGGTCGTCGAGGGACGACACGCCGCCGCTCGCCACCACCGGGGCATCGGTCCGCGAGCAGACGTCGCGGTACAGGTCCAGGTTGGGACCGCGCAGCATGCCGTCCTTGAGCACGTCGGTGACCACGTACCTGGCGCAGCCCTCGGCGTCGAGGCGGTCAAGCGCCTCGTAGAGGTCGCCGCCCTCCTTGGTCCAGCCGCGGGCGGCCAGGGTCCGGCCGCGCACGTCGAGGCCGACGGCGATCGCCTCGCCGTGCCTGGCGATGATCTCGCGCACCCAGTCCGGATTCTCCATCGCGGCGGTGCCGATGTTGACCCGGGCGCAGCCGGTCGAGAGGGCCCGCTCGAGCGACGCGTCGTCGCGGATGCCGCCGGACATCTCGACCTTGACGTCGAGCTTGCCGACCACCTGCGCGAGGAGTTCCGCGTTGCTGCCGCGGCCGAAGGCCGCGTCCAGGTCGACGAGGTGGATCCACTCCGCTCCGGCGGACTGCCAGGCGAGCGCGGCCTCGAGCGGGTCGCCGTAGGAGGTCTCGGAGCCGGCCGCGCCCTGGACCAGGCGGACCGCCTGTCCCCCGGCCACGTCCACGGCGGGCAGCAGGACCAGTGAGCTCACAGTGTCTCCCGGTGAGTTAGTACGAGTGTTGCGCGAAGCGCTTGTTGCTGTTATCTGCTATGGACTGGCCCGGCTCACAGCTTTGCTTACTGGAGCGTGCCATATAACGGGCAAATCGGTCGTGATCATGGTCGCCGGTTAAGCAAAGACGTTGATTGTGGTCGCCAGTTAAGCAAAGACGGGGCAGGGCCGTCGGCTGGGCGCGGTCAGGGACCGTCGGCTGGGCGCGGTCAGGGATCTTCGGCTGGGTAGGGGAAGCCGGCATCACAGGGTCGCCAGCCAGTTGGACAGGACCGCCGCGCCCGCGTCGCCGGACTTTTCCGGGTGGAACTGGGTGGCGGCGACCAGGCCGCGCTCGACGGCGGCGGCGAAGGGTTCGCCGTGCTCGGTGACGCTTATCGTCGCGCCCGTCTCGGCGAGCGGGGCCGCGTCGCGCATCCGCAGGCCGTAGGAGTGCACGAAGTAGAAGCGGGTGCCGTCGGGGATGCCGGCGAACAGGACGGAGCCGTCGCCCGCGGCTACGGTGTTCCAGCCCATGTGCGGCAGCACCGGGGCATCGAGGCGGTCGACGGTGCCAGGGAACACACCGCAGCCCTCGGTGCGCAGGCCGTGCTCGACGCCGGCCGCGAACAGCACCTGCATGCCGACGCAGATGCCGAGGACCGGGCGGCCCGCCTCGACCCTGGCCGCGATCACCTTCTCGCCGCCGATGCCGCGCAGCCCCGCCATGCAGGCGGCGAACGCGCCGACGCCTGGCACGACAAGGCCGTCGCACTCGGCGGCGGCGGCGAGGTCGGCGGTCACCGTGACGTCGGCGCCGACCCGGGCAAGCGCCCGCTCGGCGGAGCGGAGGTTGCCCGACCCGTAGTCGAGGACCACGACCCGCGCGGTCACGGTGCGGCGTCCAGGATCAGCCGCAACGGTTCGGGATCACGGGTTTTCAAGCGTTGCGGATCACGGGTTTTCATGGGTCACAGCACACCCTTGGTGGAGGGGACGCCGGTCGCCCGCGGGTCGAAGGCCGCCGCGGTGCGCAGGGCGCGGGCGACGGCCTTGAACTGGGCCTCGACGATGTGGTGCGGGTTGCGCCCGTACAGCACGTGCACGTGCAGGCAGATGCCGGCCGAGAAGGCGAGCGACTCCCAGATGTGCCTGGTCAGCGTCGTGTCGTAGCCGGTGCCGATCATCGGGGACATGCCGTCGGGCTCGTCGTGGACCACGTAGGGGCGGCCCGACAGGTCGACGGCGGCACGGACCAGCGTCTCGTCGAGCGGCACCAGGGCGTCGCCGAAGCGCTGGATGCCCGACTTGTCGCCGAGCGCCTCCTTGAGCGCCTGGCCGAGCGCGATGGACGTGTCCTCGACGGTGTGGTGCGCGTCGATCTCGATGTCGCCCTTGGTGTGCACGGTGAGGCCGAGGCAGCCGTGCTTGCCGAGCTGGTTGAGCATGTGGTCGAAGAACGGGACGCCGGTCTCCACCTGGACCGGGCCTGGGCCGTCGAGGTCGAGCTCCACCAGGAGCTTGGTCTCCTTGGTCTCCCTGCTGACACGGCCGACGCGGGCGGGGGGATCGGAGGGGGCGGGCGGGCGGGAGGAGGGACTGAAACTCATAGGGTGCATACCTCCGTCAGGGCCTGCTTGAACGCGTCGTTCTCGGCGGGAGTGCCGACGCTGACGCGGAGCCAGCCCTCGGGGCCGGTGTTGCGGATGAGGACGCCGCGATCGAGGACGCCCTGCCAGACGGCGTCCCGGTCATCGAAGACGCCGAACAGGATGAAGTTGGCGTCGCTGTCGGCGGCGGTCAGGCCACGGCCGCGCAGCCACGCGACCAGGTCGTCGCGGTCCCTGCGCAGCGCCGCCACGGTCGCGAGCGGCTCGGCCCGGTGCGCGATGGCGGCGCGGGCGACCGCCTGGGTGACCGTGGACAGGTGGTACGGCAGCCGGACGGTGAGCAGCGCGTCGATCACGGCCGGGTCGGCGGCCAGGTAGCCGAGCCTGGTGCCCGCGGCGGCGAAGGCCTTGGACATGGTCCGGGAGACGACAAGCCGCGGCCTGCCTGGCAGCAGGGTGAGCGCGCTCGGCGTGCCCGCGCGAACGAACTCGGCGTACGCCTCGTCCACGACGACGAGGCCGGGCGCGGCGTCGTAGACCTCCTCGACGAGTGCGAGGGGGACGGAGGTGCCTGTCGGGTTGTTCGGCGAGGTGATGAAGGTGACGGCGGGCTTGTGCTGCCTTACCTGCCCCGCCGCGGTCGACATGCCGTAGTCGGCGTCGCGGCTGCCCGCGATCCACCCGGTGGCGGTGACCTGGGCGATCAGCGGGTGCATGGAGTAGGACGGCTCGAAGCCGAGCGCGATGCGCCCCGGGCCGCCGAACGCCTGCAGCAGCTGCTGAATGATCTCGTTGGACCCGTTCGCCGCCCAGACCTGACGTGCGGTCAGGCCGTGGCCGAGATAGTCGGCGAGATCCTTGCGCAGGTCGACCGCATCCCTGTCCGGGTAGCGGTTGAGCGTGCCCGCGACGCCGGCCACCGCGTCCGCGATCGCCTGGCGCAGCGCCTCGCTGGGCGCGTACGGGTTCTCGTTGGTGTTGAGCTGCACGGGGACGTCAAGCTGCGGCGCGCCGTAGGGGTGCAGGTGGCGCAGGTCGTCGCGGATGAGGGCCCTGATGGCGTCCTGCTGGCTCGTCACCGGGCCTGCGCCTCCTTCGGCACGCGGACACGGACCGCGGCCACGTGCGCGGCGAGGTCCTCGGCGCCGCCGAGCGCGTCCACCCGCGGCGCGACGGCGGCCAGCGAGTCGCGGTCGCACTCGATCACGTTTACGACCTTCAGGTAGGGGTAGACCGACAGGCCGCTGGTGTGCCTGGCGGTGCCGCCTGTCGGCAGCACGTGGTTGGAGCCGGCCAGGTAGTCGCCGAGGGAGACCGGGCTGTACGGGCCGACGAAGATCGCGCCCGCGTTGCGGATCTTGGACGCCACCTTGGCGGCGTCGTCGGTCTGGATCTCCAGGTGCTCGGGCGCCCACGCGTCGGAGACGGCCCGTGCCGCGTTGATGTCGTCGACGAGGACGTAGCCCGCGTTGTTGCCGAGCGCGGTGAGCACGCGCTCCTTGTGCTTGGTACGCGGTATCTGGCGGTGCAACTCCGCGTCGACCCGGGCCGGGGTGTCCTGGTCGGTGGTGATGAGCAGGCACGCGGCGAGTTCGTCATGCTCGGCCTGGCCGATCAGGTCGGCCGCCAGGTGGGCCGGGTCGGCGGAGTGGTCGGCGATGATGCCGATCTCGGTCGGCCCGTTTTCGCCGTCGATGCCGACGACGCCCTGCAGGACGCGCTTGGCCGCGGCCACGTAGACGTTGCCCGGACCGGTGATCACGTCGGCGGGCGCGCACTCGTCGGTGCCGTAGGCGAACATGGCCAGCGCCTGCGCGCCGCCGACAGCGTGCACCTCGGTGATGCCGAGCAGCGCGCACGCGGCAAGGACGGCGGGGTGTGGCAGGCCGCCGAACTCCTTTTGCGGCGGGGAGGCGACGGCGATCGAGTCGACACCGGCCGCCTGCGCGGGTACCACGTTCATCACCACGGACGACGGGTAGGCGACAAGGCCCCCGGGGACGTAGACCCCGGCCCGCTCGACGGGGACGAACCGGGTCGAGACGGTGAGGCCCTCGGCGGGCAGGCTGTCCCTGCGGTCGGGGAGCTGCGCCTCGTGCACCACGCGGGCGCGGCGGGCCGCCTCCTCGAGCGCGTCCCTGACGGCGGGGTCGATGGTGGCCAGGGCATGGGCGATGGCTTCAGCGGACACCCGGGTGTGCGCGAGGTCCACGCCGTCGAAGCGCCGGGTGTACTCGCGGACGGCCGCGCCGCCACGGACGCGGACGTCCTCGGTGATCGGCCGCACAAGCTCCACGGCGCGGTCGACGTCAAGGGCGGCGCGCGGCAGCACGCCGTCGAGCGCCCGGCGGGTGAGGCCCGCCGCGTCGCGACCCCGCAAGTCGATAAGGGGCAGGTCAATGCGGGTGATGCTGGGGCTTGGCCCGTTGTCCGAAGTCACCCGCCCAGTCTACGAACGTCGCAGGCGGCACGCAGGTCGGTCCACATGCTGGACAACGGTGGACGGCCTCGGGACCTCAGGATGGCGACAGGGTACCGACGGGGGTGGCGGGAGTCGCGGAGCCCGCCCGCATCGTGCTGCCGGCCCGCGTCGCCGTCGGCGTCGGCCTGGTGGTGGGGATGGCGGTGGCGGTCGGCGTCCCCAGACCAGGGCTGGGCGCCACCGGCGACGTGGCAGGCCCGGTCGCGGCGTTCGGTAGCCCGGTTGGCGACGGGCTCGGGGCACCGGCGGCCGACGGCCGCGCGGTGGGCACCCTGGGCACCGGCGTCGGGCTCGTGGGGTGGCGATGCGACGGGGACGGCGTGGGGGTGCCGTGCGTGGCGCGCCCCTGGTGCCCTGGGCCGACCGGCTGGCCCTGACCCGGCGGCGGCGTCGTGAGGCCGGCCACCGCGGTGGCGGCGCCGGTCAGCGCGGCGATCGCGCAGACGCCGCCGGCGACGGCGGCGAGACGGCGGCGCAGGCGCAGCCGCCTGCCGCGGTGGATGATCAGCGTCACGTCCAGTGCCGCACCCTCGTCGCTGCCAGCGCCGTCCATGCCCGAGCGAAGGGCGAGACGCAGGGTGTCGGTGTCGGGTCCTGTCATCACCGCTCGCCTCCGATCGGCTGTGCCTGTCCGATGCCCCAGGGGTCGAACTCGCCCGCCCTGGTACGCAGCTTGGCCAGCGCGCGGGAACTCGTGGACTTGACGGTGCCCTGGGTGATCCCCAGGTCCCGGGCCACGGCCGCCTCCGGCAGGTCGAACAGGTAACGCATAACGATCACCGCGCGCTCTCTGACGGTGAGCGTGGCGAGCGCGCCGGTGATCCAGTGCCGCAGCGCCACCTCGTCGGCCGGGTCGGGACTCGCGGCCCGGTCCGGAACCTCGCCGGCCGGGTACTCGCGCAGCTTGCGGCGCCAGCGGTCGGTGATGTGGTTGACGAGCACCTTGCGCGCGTAGGCGTAGGCGTCGTCGCGGCGAACCCGGGACCACGCCGCGTAGGTGCGCACCAGCGCGGTCTGCGCCGCGTCCTCCGCGGCGTGCCTGTCGCCGGTGAGCAACCAAGCGGCGTGCCGCAGGCCGCCGTAGCTGGCCTGGGCGAACTCTGCGAACTCATCGTCTGCTCGCCCCAACGCCGTCCTTTCCGCCTGCCCGTCCGCTGCCCGCCCAGTCCAGTCACCCGTCCCCTGCATGACTGCCGCGGTTCATGACTACTACGGCTGGGGCGGCAGAAAGGTTGCCTGCCGCCCGGCACAACTTTCCGGCATCCCGGACGTATTTCCCGCCGCAAGTGTCATCGCCGTAACGAACCCAGGGAGTATGCAGGTGCGCTCAATCAGCAAGACGCGACGGGTAACGATCGGCGCGGCGCTCGGCGTCGCCGCCGGGCTGGCGCTCACGGGATGCAGCGGCGGCGCCGCGGCGGGAACGGGTCACTCCGCTTCGCCTGCCACGACGAAAACGGCTCATGGCGGGAGTTCGGCGTCGTCCTCCGCGGCGAGCGCGGTGACCGCGGATAACGGGGCAAGCGCGGCCGCGACCGCGAGCCCGACGCCCAGGACGCCAACCGCGAGGCCGACCGCCACCGGCCAGGCCGCCCCGACGGCGATGCCCAGCCCGGTACCGACCAGCGCCATGGGGACGCCTACGCCGATGGCGCCGACCGCGGTGCCGACGGCCACCGTGTCGGCGGTCCCGGTGCCCACCACGCGGCCCACACCGGTCCCGTCGTCGACCAAGTCCGTACGGCCGAAGACGCCCACCGCACCGCCCTCGCCGGTCCCTATACCGAGCAAGACCGCGCGGCCAGCGGCGCCGAGCCCCTCGCCCTCGCCGCGGTAGCAGCCAACGCGCCGTCCCCGGCGGCCCGCCGCCGCCTCGGCGCTATTCGGCGGTGTCGCCGGGGCGGGTCCCCCATTCCGCGACGAGCATGACGATGGCGGTGAACAGCGGCCAGAAGGCCAGGACGCTCTTGGCACCGAGGGCCAGGGAGGCCGGGAACAGCGTGCCGTCGGGGCTTGAGGCGAGGTTCTTGTTGTAGGACGACAGGCCGATCCGCTCGCCAAGCCAGAGCATGACGAACGTGCCGGCGACCGCGCCGACGATGAGCGCCACCGCCACCGCGGGGCGGCCCGCGCCGGTGCGCGGCGCGAGGGCGAAGCGATAGCCGAGCACTCCGGACAGCAGGCCGGCGACAACGGCAATCACGCAGAACCAGACGTCGGCGCCGAAGAAGGCGCGGGTCTCCGCGTTGACCACTTGGGCGGTTCCCGCGCCGACCTCCTGAAGCGTCGCCCGCGGTGCGAACTCGCCCCAGATCAGGCCCCCGATGAGGCCGAGCACGACGCTGCCGATCAGCGCGGTGAGAAACCAGATGACCGCCGATCGCGCCGCTGTCCGCCGAGCCGGCGGCGGACCGGGCATTCCAGGTACCTCTGGTACCTCTGGACCCCATGTCATCGGTGACCTCCCACCTCACTTTCTTCCGGTGATCGTACGCGGACTTCCGGTGATCGTACGCGGACCGAGGCCAACCTAATGCGGCGGACCGCATAACGGGTGGTTTGACAACTTTCCGGGCGGGCAGTCGTGGGGCGGCAAGACCGACGCACCCGGAGGTCACAGTGTCCGCTGCCACCATTATCGTCATCGTGGTCGTCTTGGTGATCCTGGCCGTCGCGGCAGCCGCGGCGAGCTTCCGCATCAGGCGCAGCGCGATCGAACGCGACCAGTTCGGCCCGGAATACGAGCGGCTGGCGAAAGAGATCGGCCCGCGCAAGGCCAGCGCGGAATTCGCCCGGCGACGTCAGCGAGTGGACGGTCTCGGCATCACGTCGCTGAGCGACGAGAAGCGATCCGCCTACGCGCGCCGCTGGGACACCGCGCAGGATCGGTTCATCGACAGCCCGGCCCAGGCGGTGAACATGGCCGACTCGCTGGTCACCGCGGTGGCCGCGGAGCGCGGCTACCAGGCGGCCGACGAGGAGGTGCTCCTTGAGGACCTGTCGGTCTACCACGGGCGGCACCTCGACGGCTACCGCACCGCACGGCTGACGAACGGGCGGGCCGCCCAGGGCGTCACGACCGAGGGCAGGCGGCGGGCGCTGCTCGCCTACCGTGCCCTGTACTTCGACCTGCTCGAGATGCCGGGCGACAGCCTCACCCGGGCCGCGCTGCGGAGCGCACCGGACCGCACTGGCGTCGACCGCACCGGCGTCCGCCGGACTGGCGCCGACCGGGCGGCCGACCAGCGCGCGGCCGACCAGGCCGCCATCGACAGCGCCGTCGCGAACAGTGCCGCTAAGAACAGTGCCGCCGCGAACAGTGCCGCCGCGAACAGTGCCGCCGCTGCCGACCAGGCGCCCGCACGGCCCGCGTGGAAGGCGATCACGCAGGGACGGCACTGGAAGAGCCAGCGCGCCGACAGCGACGTGGCGGCGACCCGGCGTTAGCGAACAGAAGGGACACGGCGATGAGCCTGCTGCCAGCCCATCCACGCCGCAACGGCGGGGCGGACGACGAGCGGCCGACCGACGACGCGCGCGCGGACGGCGAGCGGCCGGCCACCGGAGCGGCGGCCGGCGAAAGCGGCCAGACCGGCCAGGCGGGCCAGACCGGCCAGACGGGCCAGACGGGCCAGCCGACGGCGGGCCGCAGCCCGGAGCGGCCCCGGTACGCCTTCGCGTACGCGCCCGCCGACGACACGCCTGACGACGACCCGCGCGACAGCGACCCGCGCGACAGCGACCCGCGCGACAGCGGCAGAGCCAGTAACGAGGCGCCGCGTCGCACCGTCGTGGCAGGCAACGTCGTGGCCGATGACCTGGCGGACGAGCCTGGTGACGACGACCCAGCCGTCACCAGGCCTAATCCCGTCCCCGGCCGCGCGGGTCCCGCGCCCATGGGGCCGCGCATAGGGTCTGCGCCCATGGGCGGACCGGCGACTCCCGCGTCCCCCCCGCCCACGGCACCCGCATCGACGGCACCCGCACCCATGGGACACGCGCCCGCTGCACCGGTGCCGCCGACGGTTCCGGTGCCGACGGCCGCCCCGCCCACGGTCGCCGCGCCGACGGCCGCCAGCCCGACAGTCGAGTCGCCCGCCACCGGGATGAACCGCTCCGCGGCCGGCGGCGCTAGCACCCCGGTTCCCGCGCCCCGGCCGGCGGCCGGGCGCGAGCCCGGCGCCGCGGGTGCCGAAGGCCTCGACGAGCCGCTGCTTGCGGACGCGGACGCGCTGCGCGCCCGGTGGCAACGGGCGCAGTCGGATTTCGTCGATGACCCGCGGGCCGCAGTGGCCGACGCCGCCACCCTGGTCTCGCAGACGGCGCAGGCGATGATCGACGCCCTTGAGCAGCGGCAGCGACTGCTCCGCCAGGAGTGGGAACGTGACAAGCAGCGAGAGCGGGGCCGGCGTGGCAGCCAGCCAGACGGCTCGGACCTTGGCGACCCAGGCGATCCAGGCGACACCGAGCGGCTGCGGCTGACGATGCGCGCCTACCGGGCGCTGTTCAACCAGATCTGCGCGAAGTAGCCCGCGATGGCGGGCCGCTAGGAGGCCGGCTCGTCGGGGACGTAGTGGCGGCTGCCGTCGGCCGGGTCGGTCCACACCCGCATGATCTGGCCGGTTGAGGGGTCACGAAAGCGCTCCGCGGTCCGCACCCAGCCAGGATCGGCGGTCGCCGCCTGCGCGTGGCCGCGACGGCCGAGCAGGGAGCGGCGCCGCTGCGCGGCCGCCGGTGCCTCCGGAGTGCCGACGGCCGGGGCGACCGCCGGCAGTTCGGCGAGCGCCAGGTTCGCCTCGTCCGCGTAGCTGGCGGTGAGTGCGACCTCGGTGCGGCGGCGCACCTCGTCCAGGGTGAGCCGGCCGGCCGCATAATGCTCGCGCAGCAGCGCGACGATGCGTTCCCGTTCCTGATCCCCGATGCGCACACGGGCCCGAGCCGGTGAATCGCCCGCCGGGGAACCGCTAGCGCCGTCCATGGGGCCAGGTTACCCGCGGGGCTCCACCGTGACGGCGGTGCCGTAGGCGACGATCTCCGTCAGCTGCTGGCCGATCTCCGAGGAGTCGAAGCGCATGGCGATGACCGCGTTTGCGCCGAGCAGCCGGGCGTTCTCGATCATCCGGTCAACGGCGTGCCTGCGGCTGTCCTCGAGGAGCTCGGTGTACTCCTTGACCTCGCCCTGTGCCAGTGACCTGAAGGCGGCGGTGAAGGTCTTGGCTACGCCCATGGAGCGCACCACCAGGCCGAAAGCCACTCCCAGGTCCTGCGTGACGGTCATGCCAGGCAGTTCGAAGCCAGTCGTTACCGGGAATCCCGCAGTCGGTTCTGTCATGGGGAAAGTACATGCCGCCGCACGCCTGGCGGTCAACAACCACCGGATGAATACGGAACGGGTGCGTGCCTTGACCCGACCGGTCAGGTGCGATCGAAGGGTTCGGCGTAGGCGAACGCGCCGCGCAGCACCGGATCGTAGGCGGCCAGGGTCCGGACCTGGAAGTGCGGTGCCCACTCCGGGCGCTGCGGCGTGATGCCGTACTCACCGGCCAGGCGGAAGCCGAACCGCGAGTAGTACTCGGTCGAGCCGAGCAGCACGACCAGCGGCTCGCCGAGGGCGTCGGCGGAGCCGAGCACCGCGTGCACCAGGGCGCTGCCGACGCCGCGGCGCTGCCAGTCCGGCCGCACGGACAGCGGGCCGAGCCCGAGCACCGGGGCGCCGGGGGTACCCGTGCCAGGGGTGACAGTGGCCCTGGTGCACAGGACGTGGCCGATAACGTCGCCCTCCGGGCCGCTGCTAGCCCGGGGGGACGACCCCCCCAAACCCCCCCGGTAAAAGGCGCTGGTAGCCCGGGGGGACGACCCCCCCAAACCCCCTCGGAAAGAGTCGGGGTGTACGGCAACCAGCGATAGCGCGGGGAGCCAGGCGGTACTCGCCCGCAGCCAGTCGACTAGGGGCGACTCCACGGGGACGTCCTCCCCCTGCCTGGCGAACGCGGCCGCGGTCACGGCGCGGATCTCCGCGACATCGGCCGGAGTCTCGCGGCGGATCAGCATTGAGCGGCTCAGCTGGCGATGCAGGACGGGCCGAGCAGCTGCTTGAGGTCGGCGTGCAGGGCCGGGCCTGGGGTGACGCGGAGCTTGTCGTCCAGCCGGACCACGGTAGTCTTCTGGTTGCCGCGCAGCCGCAGGTGGACCTCGGTGGTGCCGGGATGGGTGCGCAGCACGTCGCGAAGCTGCTCGACGACCGGGGGGACGCACTTGGTGACCGGAAGCTGCAGCACGATGGGCGCGCTGCCGTCGGCGCCCGTCGTGAGGTCGGGGATCGTCATGTCCATCGCGATCAGCTTCGGCACGTCCTCGCGCTTGTCGACCTTGCCCTTGACGATGACGATGGCGTCGTCGGCGATGGCCGTGGCGTACAGCTGGTAGCTGTTCGGGAAGAACAGCACCTCGATCGCGCCGCCGAGGTCTTCCAGGGTCGCGGCGGCCCAGGCGTCGCCCTTCTTGGTGACCTTGCGGGTGACGCCGGACAGGATGCCTCCGATCTTGACGATCTGGCCGTCGTTGCGGCCGCCCGATGTGCCCAGCGAACTCAGCGGCACCGCGGGGCGGTCGCCCTCCTCGTCATCGCCCTCCTCGCCGGTGGCCATCAGCTCGGCGACGGAGACGTCGGCGTCCTTGGCGATGATGTGCTCGACGCCGAGCAGCGGGTGGTCGGATACGTACAGGCCGAGCATCTCCCGCTCGAAGTTGAGCCGGGTCTTCTTGTCCCACTCGGTGTCGGGAATGGCCACCTCGAACGCGGCCTCGGCCTGCTCGTCGCCGCCGAACAGCGAGTCCTGGCCGATCGCCTCGTTGCGCTTGATGTCGATGACCGAGTCCACGGCCTGCTCGTGGATGAGCACCAGGCCCTTTCGCGGGTGGCCGAACGAGTCGAACGCGCCGGCCTTGACCAGCGACTCGATGACCCGCTTGTTGCAGACGACGGCGGGCACCTTGCGCAGGAAGTCGGCGAAGCTGGTGAAGTCGCCCTTGGACTTGCGGGTGGCGATGATCGCCTCGACCACGTTCGCGCCGACGTTGCGGATCGCGGCCATGCCGAAGCGAACGTCCGCGCCCACGGCGGTGAAGGTGGCGACGGACGCGTTGACGTCGGGCGGCAGCACCTTGACGCCCATCCGCCGCGACTCCGACAGGTACAGCGCGGACTTGTCCTTGTCGTCGCCCACCGAGGTGAGCACGGCGGCCATGTACTCGGCCGGGTAGTTGGCCTTGAGGTAGGCGGTCCAGTAGGAGACGAGGCCATAGGCGGCGGAGTGCGCCTTGTTGAACGCGTAGCCGGCGAACGGGACAAGCACGTCCCATACCGCCTGGATGGCCTTGTCGGAGTAACCGCGTTCCCGGCAGCCCGCGTGGAACGGCTTGAACTCCTTGTCCAGGATCTCCTTCTTCTTCTTGCCCATCGCGCGGCGCAGCAGGTCCGCCTGGCCAAGCGTGTATCCGGCCAGGATCTGCGCGGCGCGCTGCACCTGCTCCTGGTAGACGATCAGGCCGTAGGTGGGCTGGAGGATCTCCCGTAGCGGCTCTTCGAGCTCCGGGTGGATCGGGGTGATCTCCTGCTGGCCGTTCTTGCGCAGCGCGTAGTTGGTGTGGCTGTTGACGCCCATCGGGCCCGGCCGGTAGAGCGCGCCGAGCGCGGAGATGTCCTCGAAGTTGTCCGGCTTCATCAGCCGCAGCAGCGTCCGGTAGCCGGAGGAGTCGAACTGGAAGACGCCGAGCGTGTCGCCCCTGGACAGCAGTTCGTAGGTCGGCTTGTCATCGAGTGCCAGGCCGAGCAGGTCGATCGTGATGCCTCTGTTGGCCTCGATGGCCTTGACCGCGTCGGCCATGATCGTCAGGTTCCGCAGCCCGAGGAAGTCCATCTTGAGCAGGCCGAGGCCCTCGCAGGTCGGGTAGTCGAACTGCGTGATCACCGCGCCGTCGTTGGCCCTGGTCCACACCGGGATGTGGTCGGTGATCGGCTCGGCGGACATGATCACGCCCGCCGCGTGCACGCCCGGCTGCCTGATCAGGCCCTCGATGCCCTTCGCGGTATCGATGATCTGCTTGATCTCGGGCTCGGTGCCGTACAGATTGCGCAGGTCCCCGGCCTCGTGGTACCGGGGGTAGTCCTCGTCGAAGATGCCGGAGAGCGGAATGTCCTTACCCATCACCGCCGGCGGGAACGCCTTGGTGATCCGGTCACCAAGCGCGTAGGGGAAGCCGAGCACCCGGGTCGAGTCCTTGATCGCAGCCTTCGCCTTGATCGTTCCGTAGGTGATGATCTGGGCGACCTTGTCAGAACCCCACTTCTGCGTGACGTACCTGATGACGTCGGCGCGGCCGCGTTCATCGAAGTCGATGTCGATGTCCGGCATCGAGATCCGCTCCGGGTTGAGGAACCGCTCGAAGATCAGCCCGTGGTGGAGCGGGTCGAGGTCGGTGATGCCCATCGCGTAGGCGACGATGGAGCCGGCCGCGGAGCCGCGGCCGGGGCCGACCGCCACGCCGTTGTTCTTCGCCCAGTTGATGAAGTCCGCGACGACGAGGAAGTAGGCGGGAAAGCCCATCTGGACGATGATGCCGATCTCGTACTCGGCCTGCTTGCGCCTGGTGTCGTCGATTCCGTTCGGGTAGCGCTTGGCCATGCCCTCCCACACCACGTGGGAGAACAGCGCGTCCTCGGACTCGAACTCGGCCGGGATCGGGAACCGCGGCATCAGGTTGACGAACTCGAACATGCCGGCCGTGTCGACCCGGTCGGCGATGAGCAGCTGGGAGTTGCGGCAGCCCTCGGCCCAGATGTCGCTGTTGTTGACCGCGTACATCTCGGCAGGCGACTTGATGTAGTAGCCGGAGCCGTCGAACTTGAACCGGTCCGCGTCCGCCAGGGTCTTGCCGGTCTGGATGCACAGCAGCAGGTCGTGCGCCTGCGCGTCGGACTCCTTGCTGTAGTGCGAGTCGTTGGTGACGACAGGCGGGAGTCCGAGCTTCCTGCTGATCTCGATCAGGCCGTCGCGGACCCGGGTTTCGATGTCCAGGCCGTGATCCATCAGCTCGAGGAAGTAGTTCTCCTTGCCGAAGATGTCCTGGTACTCGGCGGCGGCCTTGAGCGCCTCCGCCTCCTGGCCAAGGCGCAGCCGGGTCTGCACGTCGCCCGACGGGCAGCCGGTGGTGGCCATCAGGCCGGCGGCGTGCTCGGCGATGATCTCCTTGTCCATCCTGGCGTACTTGATCAGCCAGCCCTCGGCGTAGGACCGCGACGTGAGCTTGAACAGGTTGTGCAGTCCCTCGCGGTTCCGCGCCCAGATCGTCTTGTGCAGGTAGGCGCCGGAGGCGGACACGTCGTCGCTCTTCTGGTGCGGCTGGCCCCACAGGATGCGGTTCTTGTTGGCGCGGTGCTCGGGGGCGACGTAGGCCTCGATGCCGATGACCGGGGTGACGCCCGCGTCCTTGGCCTGCCGGTGAAATTCGGCGGCGCCGAACATGTTGCCGTGGTCGGTCATCGCCACGTGCGTCATGCCGTGCCTGGTGACCTCCTTGAACAGCTCCTTCAGCCGGGCGGCGCCGTCAAGCATCGAGTACTCGGTGTGCACGTGCAGGTGGGCGTAGGGGGTGTCAGCCATGCGCGTTCATCGCCTCCTGCTTATGCCTGAAGTTGTGCCCGGCCCCGCGCACGCTCCGCGCCGCTGTTTTCCCTACTGTCAGGGGTCAGCGGTCGGGGATGGCTCGGCCGGCGTGGGTTCTAACGATAGCGGGTCGCGGGCTGCGGGTGGGGGTCCCGCGCCGGCCGGTCCTCATTCAGGCGCCGGGTGGCACCGGCGCGTCGACGCGCACCTCCCAGCGGGCGCCAGGGGTGGCGGTGACCAGGACAAGGACCTTGCGCCCGGTGGCGATTCCCGTGGTGGGGCTGAAGTTGATGGACTGCGGGTCAAGCCGCGTGCCGCAGGGGATGCTCCAGTCGAGCCCGAGGCTCGGGCTCTTGAGCCTGGCGCGGCCCGTGCCCAGGCAGGCGAGCCAGAACACCAGGTCGGGCCCGGCCGTGATGTGCAGGTTGCGCGGCTTCTTGCCGGTCACCGCCTTCTGGATCTCCCGGTAGACGGTGTTGCGGTAGCCGCTCCAGGTCGCGGGCACCTGAAAGGTCGGGAAGTTGGTCGGCGACGCGGCCCGGGTGGGGCCGATCGCGGGCGAGTCGTTCGTGGCGCCGGCGGGCGCCGCCGAACAGCCCGCGGCGAGGAGCGGCACGGCCAGGCCAAGGCAGACGGCGGAGAAGGCACGGTTCGTACGGGTGCGCGGTGAGGCGGATGTCGCCACGTTCATGCCCTCCGTAGGAGCTAGCTTTCCGTTGCGAGGACTTCCAGTGCGTGCGCGAGGTCGTCGGGGTACGGCGACTCGAAGGTAACCTCCCGGCCGGTGGCCGGATGCTCGAATGACAGGCGAACCGCGTGTAGCCACTGGCGCGTCAGGCCCAGGTGGGCCGCGAGCACCGGATCGGCGCCGTACAGCAGGTCGCCGCAGCACGGGTGGCGCAGCGCAGCCATATGCACCCGGATCTGGTGGGTACGGCCGGTCTCCAGGCCCACGCTGACCAGCGACGCGGCACGGAACGCTTCTAGGGTGTCATAGTGCGTGACGGATGGCCGCCCATCCGCGACAACCGCGAAGCGGCCGTCGCCCGACGGATGACGGCCGATCGGCGCGTCGATCGTGCCGCGCAGCGGGTCGGGGTGGCCCTGGATGAGCGCGTGATAGGTCTTGGACACGGTGCGGTCCCTGAAGGCCTGCTTCAGCGCGCTGTAGGCGGGCTCGCTCTTGGCGACGACCATGACGCCCGTGGTGTTCGCGTCAAGCCGGTGCACGATGCCCTGCCGCTCGGCCGCACCGCTGGTGGCAACCCGGTGCCCGGCACCGAGCAGTCCGCCGATCACCGTCGGCCCGGTCCAGCCGGGTGTCGGGTGCGCCGCCACGCCGCGGGGCTTGTCGACCACCACGATGTCGTCGTCCTCGTAGACGATTCCCATGCCGGGGACCGGCTCGGCGATGACCGCCGGCTCGGCGCCCGGCGGGGGCGGCAGGACGACCGACAGCTCGGCGCCCGCCGTCACCCGGTCGGATTTCATCGCCTGCCTGCCGTCGAGGAGCACGTCGCCCGCGGCGATCAGGTCGGCCGCGCCGGTGCGCGAGAAGCCGAACATCCGGGCGATGGCGGCGTCAAGGCGTTCCCCGTCGAGTCCCTCAGGGACGAAGACGAGCCGCTCGCCCGCGCTCACCGGCCCGCCGACTCCGCGCCCGTGTCCGCCTGATTGCCTGTTTGCGTGCCGGAATCCCGCGACCCGGAAGACAGTTCGCCGCGCGTGCCGTCCAGGTGGTAGCCGCGCATCGCGAGGATGACCGTCAGGATGCCGCCGCAGACGATGGCGGAGTCGGCCAGGTTGAAGATCGGGTAGTACTTGGTCACCGCGATCCAGTCCACCACGTTGCCGCGGAACAGGCCGGGCGCGCGGAAGATGCGGTCGCCCAGATTGCCCATCGCGCCGCCGAGCAGCAGCCCGAGGGCGACCGCCCAGCCCACTGAGTAAAGCTTTCGCGCGGTCCGCGCGATGTAGACGACGACCGCGAGCGCGATCGCCGTGAACACGATCGTCTCGCCGGTGCCGACGCTGAACGCCGCGCCCGGGTTCCTTGTCAGCCACAGCATCAGCACATCGCCGAGCAGGTGGACCGGCTGGTCGGGCCGCAGGTGCGCGACCACGAGCGCCTTGCTCACGACGTCGGCGGCGAGCACGAACGCGGCGACGGCGGCAAGCACGGCCACCCGCCGCGTCTTGGTACGCGCCGGCTCGCCCTCGGGCGTACCCGCGGAGGTCAGCGGCGTTCCTGGCGCTGCTTGCACGTCACGCAGAGGGTCGCGCGCGGAAACGCCTGCAGCCGCGCCTTCCCTATCGGCTTGCCGCACGATTCGCACACTCCATATGTTCCGGCCTCGATCCGCACCAGGGCGTGCTCGGTCTGCTCGAGCAGCTCGCGCGTGTTGTTGCTGAGCGCGAGCTCATGCTCCCGCTCGAACAGCTTAGAGCTAGCGTCGGCCTCATCGTCCCCGGCTTCGGTCGCCGCGTCGCCCAGGCGGGCGGCGATCTGCGCCTGCGACTCGCCAAGCTCGGCGCGCAGCGCGACCGCTTCCTTCTCAAGCTCGACGCGGAGCTGGCCGAGCTCGGCATCGGACCACGGCTCCTCGCCCGGCCGCACCGGCAGATCGGCGGCGCTGTAAGGCGCAGCGGTCATATTCGGTTCCTCGGATCGTAGATTCGGACAGACAACGGAGGATACGGCTCGGCAGGCTTACCCGCAAACTCGTTCGGTAATAGCTGAACGGCGCGTGCAAGCGGTGCCGTCGCCGGCATCCACGAGAGGCAAACATTCCAGGGCGCGTCAGACATTCCACGATTCGCCCCTGGCAGAGAACCACCCCGGGGAATATCAGTGCGTCCGGCGGGGGCCAGCGGCAACCGCCGCAGCACGGCGGCCCGATACGATGGCGCTTTCTGCCATCGGGCCGCCGGGCGAGGACCCCCGGGGGGTACGGGGGGTCGTCCCCCCGGAGGAGGGCCGGGTTGCGCGCCCGATACGATGGCGCTTTTTGCCATCGGGCGCGCAACCCGGCGGGGTACGGGGGGGTCGTCCCCCCGGGAGATAGATCGGGGGCGTACCGAGTGTCGGATCTGAAGGACCAGGCCGCGCAGCGCCAGCCAGGCGGGCCGATGCCCGCGCTGCCTGCCCAGCCTGACCTGCCCGCGATCGAGCACGAGATGCTCGCCAGGTGGAACAAGGACCGCACGTTCGACGACTCGCTGCGGCAGACAGAAGGCGCGCCACGGTGGACGTTCTATGAGGGCCCGCCGACCGCGAACGGCATGCCGGGCGTGCACCACATCGAGGCCCGCGTGTTCAAGGACCTGTTCCCGCGGTTCAAGACCATGCAGGGCTTCCACGTCGTCCGCAAGGCCGGCTGGGACTGCCACGGGCTGCCCGTCGAGGTCGCCGTCGAGAAGGAACTGGGCCTTTCCGGCAAGAAGGACATCGAGGCCTACGGCGTCGCCGAGTTCAACGAGCGGTGCCGCGAGTCGGTGCTGCGGCACGTGGACGCGTTCTCCGCGCTCACCACCCGGATGGGCTACTGGATCGACCTGTCGACCGCCTACCGCACCATGGACGCGTCCTACGTCGAGTCGGTCTGGTGGGCGCTGAAGAGCATCTACGACAAGGGCCTGCTGGTGCGGGATTTCCGGATCAGCCCGTACTGCCCGCGGTGCGGCACGCCGCTTTCCGACCACGAGATGGGCCAGCCCGACGTGTACCGCGAGGTCGCCGACCCATCGGTCACGGTGCGGTTCCGTATTACCGACGTCCCCGATGGCGCGAACTCGCACCTCGTCGGCGCCGACCTGCTGGTCTGGACGACGACGCCGTGGACGCTTGTGTCCAACACCGCGATCGCCGTGCACCCGGACGTCGAGTACGTCGTCGCCCGCAAGTCTGGTGACGGTGACAAGGTGGTGGTCGCCGAGGCGCTCTGGCCGCGCGTGCTCGGCGACGGCTGGCATGTGCTCACCACGCTCCGGGGCGCGGAGTTGCTTGGGGCGAAATACACTCCACCGTTCCGGATCGTCGATATTCCCGGTGCCCACCGGGTGGTGAGCGGCACCTTCGTGACAACGGAGGACGGGACGGGCCTGGTGCACATGGCGCCGGCATTCGGCGCCGACGACCTGGCGGCCATCCGCGCCAACGCGATGCCGGTGGTGAATCCCGTGCGTCCGGACGGACGGTTCACGGAGGGGCTGCCGCTTGTCGGCGGGCTGTTCTTCAAGGACGCCGACGAGCCGCTGACCGCGGACCTCGCCGAGCGCGGCCTGCTGTTCGCCGCCGAGCGGCACGTGCACAGCTACCCGCACTGCTGGCGGTGCGGCACCACGCTGCTGTATTACGCGCTGCCCTCGTGGTACATCAGGACGACGGCGGTCAAGGACCAGCTGCTCGCGGAGAACGAGAAGACCAACTGGCAGCCGCCCGCGATCAAGGACGGCAGGTACGGCGAGTGGCTGCGCAACAACGTGGACTGGTCGCTGTCGCGGACCAGGTACTGGGGCACCCCGCTGCCGCTGTGGGAGTGCCCGTCGGAGCACGTGACCTGCGTCGGGTCGCTCGCCGAGCTCGGCGGGCTCGCCGGGCGCGACCTGTCGGGGCTCGACCCGCACCGGCCCTACGTGGACGACGTGACGTTCCCCTGCCCTGCCTGCGGGCTTGCCGCCGTGCGGGTGCCCGAGGTGACCGACGTCTGGTTCGACTCGGGATCGATGCCGTTCGCGCAGTGGGGTGCGCCGCACCGGAACGCCGAGTCGTTCTCCTCTGCCTACCCTGCCCAGTTCATCTGCGAGGCGATCGACCAGACGCGCGGCTGGTTCTACTCGCTGATGGCCGTCGGGACGCTGGTGTTCGGGCGGTCCGCGTACGAGAACGTCGTCTGCCTCGGGCTCGTCATGGACGAGCAGGGACGAAAGATGTCCAAGCATCTCGGCAACGTCATCGAGCCGATGGGACTGATGGACTCCCACGGGGCGGACGCGGTGCGCTGGTTCTTCGCCGCGTCCGGGTCGCCGTGGGGGCAGCGGCGGATCGGGCCTGGCGTGCTCGACGAGATCGTGCGGAAGGTGCTGCTCACCTACTGGAACACCGCGTCGTTCCTCGTGCTGTACGCGAATGCGGCCGGCACTGCTGAGTCCGGCGCTGCTGAGTCCGGCGGGCCGTGGACGCCGGAGGCGGCGGGGCGCGCGCCCACGCCGGCCGATCGGCCGCTGCTCGACCGCTGGCTGCTGTCGGAGGTGCACGCCTGCGTCAGGGACGTGACCGCGCTGCTTGAGACGTTCGACACGGCCGCCGCCGGACGGCGGCTCGCCGCGCTGATCGACGACCTGTCCAACTGGTACGTGCGGCGATCGCGTCGGCGATTCTGGGACGGGCCCGCGAGCGCCGACGGCGCGTCGGCGTTCGCCACCCTGCACGCCGCGCTGACGGCGGTCACCAAGCTGCTCGCGCCGGTGACGCCGTTCCTTTCCGACTACCTGTGGGGCGTGCTGCGGCCCGACGATGAGCCCGGCTCCGTGCACCTCGCGTCGTGGCCGACGTTCGACGCCGCGCTGATCGACCCGTCGCTGTCTTCGCAGATGGCGCTGGTCCGGCGGCTCGCCGAGCTTGGCAGGTCGGCGCGGTCCGCGGCGTCTGTGCGGACCAGGCAGCCGCTGTCGCGTGCCCTGGTGGGCGCCGCGGGATTCGGCTCACTCGCGCCCGCGCTGCGCGACCTTATCGCCGACGAGCTCAACGTCCGCGCGATCTCCTCGATCGACGAGGAAGGGCGTGAACTCGTCAGTCACACGGTCAAGCCGGAATTCCGCTCGCTCGGGCGCCGGTTCGGGTCGTCGACCCCTGCCGTGGCAGCCGCGATCCGCGCCGCCGACCCCGCTTCGCTCGCGCACGCGATCGCATCCGACGGCGGGACCGCCACCGTCGAGGTGCCGTCGCTCGGGTCGGTCACGCTGTCCGCGGAAGACCTGGTGGTGACGCAGACGCCGCTGGAGGGCTGGGGCGTGGCCACGGCGGGCGGCGAGACGGTGGCCCTGGACCTAGCGGTAACCGGCGAGCTGCGCGCGGAGGGATACGCCCGCGAGGTGGTGCGGCTCATCCAGGACGCGCGCAAGTCCGCCGGGCTCAAGGTCAGCGACCGGATCATGGTGCGCTGGTCGACTTCGGCTTCGACTTCGGCTTCGCCGGAGGGCGAGGTCGAGGCGGCGCTCGAGGCGCACGGCGCGCTGATCGCCGGTGAGGTGCTCGCGGTGTCGTTCGGACGCGGGTCGGATCCGGACGGTGATGCGGGCCCGGGCGATGGTGGTGGTTCCCGCGGCGGCGCTGGTTCCGGCGGGGGGTGGCACGCGTTCGCGGACGACGGGCTTGGCCTGCGGTTCTGGCTGGCAGTTGCCGCCGGCGGCTGACCGATCAGCGGGGATCGGGCGTTCGGCGGCGACGGCAAGCTTCTTGCTGTTATCCCTCGGGCTGGCAGGCGGCGCAGGGGGTGCAGCCGGCGTCCTTGGCCTCGGGGATCGTCATCTTCTGCACGTCGTCGTCGGGCATGAAGCGGATAAGGATGCAGTTCGGCTCGTGATACCTGGGCACGCCAGGGACCACGGTGACCTGGCCGGTCCCGGGCTTCGCGTCGGACGTGCCGACGTCGTCGGCCGTGTCGCTTGATGGCGACGCGTGCTCGGCATCCTCGGGGTGGTCGGCATCGTCGGCATCGTCGGCGTCCTCATCGGCGCTCTTGTCATCGACGCGAGCGTCATCAGCGCGAGCGTCATCCGCGCGCGCATCGTCGCCCGGGGCGTCGTCGTCCTCGTCCGCGGCGCTGCCCGCACCGGCCGCCGCGGCCTTGGCCGCGGAGGTGACCGCGGGGGTGATGACGGTTGACGGCTCGGGGTCGCGTGCTGGCTCGTCGGCGTCCGCTTGCTCATCGTCATCGAGCCAGGAATAGCGGGTGGGCCAGTCGTCGTCCGCGTCGCCGGTGCTCGCATCGCTCGCGCTTGAGTCGTCTGCCGTCGAGTCGCTCGTGCTCGAGTCACGCGCGCTAGAGGTGCCCGTGCTCTTCGCGGCGGCGGCTGGGCTCTTCGCGGCGGTGGCTGGCGAGACTGCCGCCTCGTCGTCGGCCGACTTGGGCGCGTCGCCCGACGGGCGGTCGTCGCCGCCGCGGCCATCCGCGGCCTGCTCGCCTGGGCGCTTGCCGCCGAGAGCGGGTTCGGCGCGAGTCGGTTCGGCGCGGGTCGGTTCGGCCCTGGTCGCGCCAGGAACGGGCTCGGCGCGGGTCGCGTCAAGCGCGGGCTCGGCTCGGGTCGCGTCGAGCACGGGCTGGGCACGGGTCGGCGCATCGCCTGGCGCGCCTGAGGCCTTGCCGGACGCGGAGTCCTTGCGGCTGTCGGCGGAGTCCCGGTTCGACCAGGACCAGCCACCGTCGGACGATCCCGATCCCGATCCCGCCCTAGCGGGACGGGAAGAACCCGCGCCGGTCGGCGGTTCCGCCGGCCGGTCGAACCAGCTAGGCGGGGCCGTCCCCGCGCCGGAACGCGTTCCGGCGCCAGAACTCGCTCCGGCACCGGGATTCGTTCCGGCCGCGGAATTCGCTCCCGCGCCGGGGGTGGCGGCGTGCCATCCCTGGGCTTGCCGCGCGCGGGCGGCATCGTCGGCCTCGGGGGCGTTCCAGCCGCCGCGGACACCGGATGACGACCCGGACGCAGACGCACCCGCGGCCGCGGGCCGGCGAGGGTCCTGCGCGGCCGGCGGCCACGGCTGACGGCTGTCCCGGTCGGCGGCCTGCCAGCCTGCCTGGGCCGGCTGAGGCTGCTGGCGCGCCCACGGGTCTTGCGCGGGCTTGCTTTCCCAGGGTGGCGCCGGGTCGGACGAGCGCCCGCCTGACGTGCTCGGCTGTGCGCTGGGCGCGGGCACCGGCTCAGGGAATGGAGCGGCAGGCCGTGCCTCACGCACGCCCTGCGGTGCCTGCTCCTGGCCGTCGCCGCCCCTATCGCCGGCGACGGCAGGCAGAACGGGGCTGGCGCCCGCGTTAGCGGGCACAAACCCCCGTTCCTCCCCGAAAAGCTCCTCGCGCTTAAGCACGACCCCGATCGCGAGGGCGACGAGCGCCACCGCGCTCACCACAATCGCGATGTAGACGAGCAGCAGCTTGCTGGTGGCGATGCCACCAATAAGCACCCCGATAGCAACCGCGACCAGTGCGGCGCTGAACCGGATCACCTGTTGTCTCCTTGTGTCCGGACGCGCCGGGGTTACTGCCTATCCCGTGCGGTTAGCGGCCGTCTGGGCGGAAGCCGCCCGCGTGCTCGGGAACCGCGTACTGAGCCGTCGTCGGTGCGGAGCCAGACACTCCGGTGCGCAGCGCAGGCTGGCCGAGGCCGGCCGGAAGCTGCGGCGGGGTGGGCGCCGCCGAGGGCGGCATCGCCGGGAACGTGCCACTGTCGGTGACACCGGCCTCAAGGTCGCGGAGCTGACCCTCCAGGTACGCCTTGAGCCTGCTGCGGTACTCACGCTCGAAGGCACGCAGGTCGTCCACCCGGCGCTCGAGCTCCTCGCGCTGGGTCACCAGCGAACCCATCGCCTGGCGGTGCCGCTCCTGCGCGTCCCGCTCCAGAGACTCGGCGCGGGCCCTGGCGTCACCGGTGATCTGCTCTGCCTGGCGGCGAGCCTTGGTGAGCACCTCGTCAGCCTCGCGGCGCGCCCTGCCGAGAGTCTCGTCCGCTTCGCGGCGAGCGTCGGCAATGGCCTGGTCGGCCGTCTGCTGCGCCAGTGAGAGCACGCGGGCTGCCGTATCCATGTTGTCCTCGACCGGGTGGTGCATCCGGTCCATCATCATGGGCTCGGGCCGACGCGACTCCATCGGCGGCTCGGACATCATCATGTCCGGCTTCGGGTCGGACAGCGGAGAGCTCAGCGCCATGGCTGGCTTCCCTCCGCCGCGCAGGACCTCGGCCAGCTTCGCCCGGAGCTCTTCGTTCTCCTGGATCAACCGGTCAAGCTCAGCCTCGACCTCGTCGAGGAAGGCGTCAACTTCTTCCTCGTCGTATCCAGGCCGGAGCCTGGTCGTACTGAACTGCTTGTTCCGCACATCCGCGGGCGTCAGCGGCATCTTGTCTCCTCGGCGCGCTTGGTTGTGTTCCTTAGCACCGTGTTCCTGAAGCACCGTGTTCCTCAGCACCGTACCTGCACAGCACGGTACAGGGTTCAAAGTCGCGGCACAGCCACCTGCAGCAAAATCAGTACCACGATGAACAGGACCATGAAGCTAAGGTCCAGAGATACTGTACCTAGCCGGAGGGGCGGGATGTAGCGACGTAGCAATTTCAGCGGCGGATCAGTAAGTGTGAAAATCCCCTCAGCCACTAGCTTGACGAAACGCGGCGGGTACCAAGGGCGCACGAATACGTTGATCCAGCTCAGGATCATGCACCCGATCAGCACCACGAGGTAGAGCGTCAGCAGGTAGGTAAGGACGACCTTGAGGATATCCATCACATCACCCGTTATCGGGCACGCCTGTACCCGCCCTTCGGCCTCCGCGCCCGCTAGCTCTGGTTGAAGAAGCCACGCTCTGCGATGCGCGCCTTGTCCTCCGCGGTCACCTCGACATTGGCCGGGGAGAGCAGGAAGACCTTGTTCGTCACCTTATCGATGGACCCGCGCAGGCCGAAGATCAGTCCTGCCGCGAAGTCGACGAGCCTGCGTGCGTCGCTGTCGACCATCTCGGTCAGGTTCATGATCACCGGGGTGCCCTCACGGAAGTGCTCACCGATGGTACGGGCTTCATTGTAGGTGCGCGGATGAAGTGTTGTGATCCGGGCGAGCTCGACCTGCCGAGGCGGAACGGCCACAACGTGGTCACTCACGTACTCACCGTATTCGGCGCGGACAACGGCCGCCTCCATGACCTCGGCGGGCTCGTCGTAGTCGTCGTATTCGTCATACGCTTCGTAGCCGTCCTGATACCGGCGATCGTCCTCCACGAGGCCAAGGTAGACCGCCATCTTGCGCATCGCGCTGGCCATCCTTCAGTCCTCCGTCGGTCCATAGCAACGCGTCGCCGCGTATCCAACACCCGTCAAATTGCCTTACGCGACGGACATTACCGGACCGGAACGCTTCTGTTGCCGAGCAACGCCGTACCAATTCTCAAGTGTGTCGCGCCGGCCGCGATCGCCGCCTCGAGGTCGCCGCTCATGCCCGCGGAGATGACAGAAGCGGCATTCCGGATAGAACGGACCACCTCGCTGAGGTCACGCAGCGGAGCGAACGCCGCCACCGGGTCCATGTCGAGCGGTGCCACCGCCATCAGTCCGCCGAGGATTAGCCCGGGCTCGGCCTCGACCGCCGCCGCGACCTCGGCGAGCCGGGCGGGCGGCACGCCGCCGCGCGCCGGGTCGCCTTCGGAGTCGACGAGCCTCTCGCCGCCGGCGTCCGCCGGGTCGAGGCTGACCTGCACAAGACACGTCAGGTCGCGGCCCGCGGCGCGGGCGGCCGTGCCGAGCGCGTGCACGAGACGTAGCCGGTCCACCGACTGCACCACATCCGCGTACTTGGCCACCCGGTGCGCCTTGTTCGTCTGCAGCTGCCCGATGAAGTGCCAGCGGATCGCCGGGCCATCGCTCGCGGCCACCTCGGCCGCCTTGGGCGCTGCCTCCTGGTCCCGGTTCTCGCCGAAGTCGTAAAGCCCGAGACCGGCCAGTGCCACGACGTCGGAGGCGGGGTAGGTCTTCGTGACGGCGATCAGCGTGAGCTCGCCCTCGTCCCGTCCCGCCGCCGCGCAGGCGGCGGCTATCCGCGACCTGACCCGTTCCAGGCGGCCGGCGAGTTCGGCACGCCGGGACAGCGGGTCGGTCCCGGAGGACCCGCCGCCGTCCGACGCCATCACTTGAGAAAGTCGGGGACGTCCAGGTCGTCTTCCTCTTCAAAGACCACGGGACGGCGACGGCCCGCGGTCACGTCGAAGACCTTGTCCTGCTTGGCGCGGCCGGAGTCCTTCCAGGACGGCGCGGAGCCCGGGGCGGAACCGCCCGCCGCCGCGTCCGTGCGGCCGGAGTCATAGCTTCCGTAGTCCTCGTCCTCATCGGGCGACACGAACGAGACCGGAGCGGGCACGTACCCGGCGGCCGCCTCGCCGGCGGGCTGCGCGGGCACCTCATTGTCCTGCCGGGCGCCGCTGGCCCCGTGCCCGGCGGCGCCGTTACCCGAGCCTGGCGCCTTGCCCGTGCCGCTGCCCGCGTTACCGGAGACGGGCGCCACGGAGACAGGCGAGCTCGACGCAGTCGAACCCGACACTGGCGGTGCCGCCACGGACGGGGCGTGCGCGGGTGCCTGAGCGGGCACCGCGGCGGCCGCGGCCGGGGCATGCCCTGGCGTGCCGGTCCCGGCGTGGCCGTGTCCCGCGGGAGAGGTCCCCGTGCCGCCCCAGGTGGCGGACGATCCGCCGGACGCGCCGTTCCCCGCGGCTGGACCCGCGCTTGCGCCGTTGCCCCCGGCCGAGCCGTTGCCCGGCGCCGCCGTCGGCCGGCCGTCGGACAGCGAGAACGCGGTTGCCGAAGGCGGCCGGGACGGGCGCTGCTCGTCGAACCCGGCCGCGATAACGGTCACTCGGACCTCGTCGCCGAGCGCGTCGTCGATCACCGCGCCGAAGATGATGTTGGCGTCGACCGCCGCCGAGTTCGCGACGAGCTGCGCCGCCTCGTTGATCTCAAACAGGCCCAGGTCGGAGCCGCCCTGAATGGAGAGAAGGACCCCGTGCGCGCCGTCGATCGAGGCCTCGAGCAGCGGCGAGGAGATCGCCATCTCCGCGGCCGCGACCGCCCGGTCATCGCCGCGCGAGGAGCCGATGCCCATCAGGGCGGACCCGGCACCCGACATGACGGACTTCACGTCCGCGAAGTCGAGGTTGATCAGGCCGGGCGTGGTGATCAGGTCGGTGATGCCCTGAACACCGGAGAGCAGCACCTGGTCGGCGGCCTTGAACGCGTCGAGGACGGAGACGTGCCGGTCGGAGATGGAAAGCAGCCGGTCGTTCGGAATGACGATCAGCGTGTCGACCTCGGCGCGCAGCCGCTCGATCCCGGTCTCCGCCTGGACGGCGCGGCGCTTGCCCTCGAACCCGAACGGGCGGGTCACCACGCCGATGGTGAGCGCGCCGAGCGAGCGGGCGACGCTCGCAACCACCGGCGCGCCGCCGGTGCCCGTGCCGCCACCCTCACCCGCGGTGACGAAGACCATGTCGGCGCCCTTGAGCACCTCTTCGATCTCCTCGCGGTGGTCCTCGGCCGCCCTCATGCCGACGTCCGGGTTGGCACCGGCGCCAAGACCGCGGGTCAGTTCCCTGCCGACGTCGAGCTTGACGTCGGCGTCGCTCATCAGCAGAGCCTGCGCGTCGGTATTGATCGCGATGAACTCGACGCCCTTGAGTCCCTCTTCGATCATGCGATTAACGGCGTTAACGCCGCCGCCGCCGATACCGACGACCTTGATGACCGCCAGATAGTTCTGCGGTGCTGCCACGAGGAGGGTACCTTTCCGCTCGCTTCTCCCTGCCCGGGTCTTGCGCCTTTCGCGCCTGCCCCAGCCCCGGCCCTGCTGGCTGTCCTGACCGTTCACGCCGTCCGCGCCCCTCATGGCGACTAGCCCACGGAATTCGCGGCCGAATGCCCCGGCCTGCCGCCGAACGCCAATTGCGTAACCGCAACTCGGCGGCCTCAGGTTTCACCTTCAGGTTGAGATTTAGAGTTTTGTCTTCCTAACGATTGATAGGGACAGTAGGGTGGTGAGCCGGCGTGGTCAACTAGCCACGCTCGAACGGCATGCGCGCGTGTCGCGGGCCACATTTCCTTGGCGTTACCTGGTGACGACGGTGCCCGGAGCACTCACGTCAACGTAGCGCGCCTTGCCCGGCAGCAGGATGGCGAGCTCGCGGTTCTTCTGTCCCGCGAGGCCAGGGCCGCCCCAGAGCACGGTCTTGCCGGTCCTCAGGTGCAGGGTCACCTGCTGGCTCGCCGGGTCGCCGCTTCCCGTCGGCTGGGTCACGCTCATCTGCACCACCTGGCCCGCCAGCCAGCGTTGAAGCTCGGCGAGCACGGCCGCGGCGGCGGAGACGCTCGGCGCCCCGGCCAGGGCGCTGCCCGGTAGCGACGTCAGCAGCTGCGGCAGGGCGACCGGACGGTTTTTCGCCCACCGCACGGGCACCCCGGTGGGGTCGACAAGGTCATAGCCGCCGCCCGCCATCTTGACCGCGAGCACGGGGACCCGCTCGGTGACCGCGATGACCAGGTGGTCGGGCCAGTCCTTCGTCACCCGCGCGGACGCGACCTGCGGTATGGCCTCAACCCGGCGGGCTACCGCCCCGGTGTCGACGCGCAGCAGCGGCGTGCCGGGCGGCACGTCGGCGGCGGCGATCACCCGCGAGGAGCCGACCAGGTGCGTCCCGGTCACCGTCACCGAGCGCACCACGAGCAGCCGGTCGCCGAGCAGGGCCCAGCCCACCCCGGCCACGATCGCGAACGCGGCGAGTGCGAAGAAGGCCACCCGCCACCGGCGGCCGCGTCTGCGCGCTCCCCGCCGCGGCCCCGGTGCCCGGCTACCGCCAGCGCCGGGAACCCCGGCGGAGTTCAGCCGCGGCACGCCGCCCGCCGCGGCGGTCGCGGTGGCCGCGGACGCCGGGGACGGCGTGCGGCCGGCGTCGCTTCCGACGCCCGGCGTGGCGTCGCTCATGGCCGGCCGGACTCTGGTGCGCCCGCCGCCCCGGCGATCTCGGCGAGGATGAGCGGGCCGGTCTTGGTGATGTCGCCCGCGCCCATGGTCAGCACCAGGTCACCGGGCGCGGCCAGCGCGGCGACGAACTTGGGAACGTCGGCGGAGTCCGCGAGGTAGTGAGCGGCGCCGCCCGGCACGGCGTCCGCGACGAGCCGGCCGCTGACCCCCGGCTCCGGGTCCTCGCGGGCCGCGTACACGTCGAGCACCACGGCCTCGTCGGCAAGCGCGAGAGCGGCGCCGAACTCGGCGGCGAAGATGCGCGTCCTGCTGTACAGGTGCGGCTGGAAGACGGCGATGACCCGCCCGGCGCCGCCGGTGATCTGCCGCGCGGCGCGCAGGTCGGCGGCGAGCTCGGTCGGATGGTGCGCGTAGCTGTCGAGCACCCGGACGCCGCCCGCCTCGCCCTTCGGCTCGAGCCGGCGCGCGGCACCCCGGTAGCCGGCCAGGGCGCGCGCCGCGACGTCCGGCGTGACCCCGAGTTCGACGGCGGCGGCAAGCGCCGCGGCCGCGTTCAGCGCGTTGTGCAGTCCAGGCACGCCGATTTCGCAATTAATCGGCCCGAACGGGTTCGGCTGACCCTGATCGGCACCGCTCGTCCCCGACAGGCGCGGCGGCACGGTCAGCGAGAACCTGGTGCGCATGCCGTCCGCCGCCACGTCCGTCACCAGGTAATCGGCATCGGGTGACAGGCCGTAGGTGACGACCCGCAGGCCAAGGTCGCGCGCGTGGGCGGCGAGCTCGGCGGTTCCCTGGTCGTCGGCCGAGGTGACAAGCAGGCCGCCGGGTTCGACGCGGTCGATGAAGGCGCGGAACGAGGCCCGGTAGGCATCTTCTGTGCCGTAGTTGTCGAGATGGTCGGCCTCGACGTTGGTGACGACGGCGACATCCGGCGCGTACATGAGGAACGACCCGTCGCTCTCGTCCGCCTCGGCGACGAAGTCCCCGCCGGGCCCGTCGGCCGCGCCGGTGCCCGTCGCGCCCAGTACGCCGCCGATCGAGTAGCTGGGTCCGGCGCCGGTCTCGAGCAGGATCGTGGTGATCATCGACGTGGTGGTCGTCTTGCCGTGCGTCCCGGTGACGGCGGTCACCCGGCGGCCCGTCATGAGCGAGGCGAGCGCGGCGGCCCGGTGCAGCACCCGCAGGCCGCGCCGCCTGGCTTCCGCGAGCTCGGGGTTGCTGTCCCTGATCGCGCTCGACACGACAACGGTGTCCACGTCGCCGAGCTGGCCGGCCGCGTGGCCGACATGCACTCGCGCGCCAAGGACGGCGAGCTCGTCAAGGGCGGCGGAGGCGGCCGAGTCGCTGCCGGACACCGCGGTGCCGCGGGCAAGCATGATGCGGGCGATACCGGACATGCCGGCGCCGCCGATGCCAACGAAGTGAACGCGCCCAAGCTCACCGAGCGGTACCGGCTCGGTAGGAGTCACCAGCCCGCTCATACAGCCACCTCGCTGGCGCTCGGAGTCCGCATTCGCGGACGCACAGTACTTACCGATTCGCTCGCAAGCTCGCTCATCGGGCCTGCCGGTGGCGGCCACCGCCCTGGCCCGAGGGCCGCTGCTGACCGTCGCTCTGCGGCGGTCTTGCCTGGTACTGCTGCCCCTGGCCGCCTGACGGCTGCTGTCTCGCGCTGTGCGGGGTGAACAGGCTCCCCGGCTCCGGCGCTGACGGCGCGACCGGCGGCACGGGCCTGGCTGACTGGGCGGGCCGGTCCGGCGGGACGGGCCGCGCCGGCTGGGCGGGCCTGCCTGGCTGGGACGGCCAGTCTGGCTGGGCGGGCGAGGCGGGCTTGGCGGGCCAGTCCGGCTGGGCGGATGGGGCGGGCTGGGCGGCAGCGGGCCGGCCCTGGCCGCCGCCTGGCTTCGCCCCGGTGCGGCCCGCGGTCTCCGCTGCCACGATCTCGATGACCGCCTTCGCCAGCCAGCGGTCCGCGTCCCTGCGGCCGAGCGCGGCCGCCGCCTCTGACATGCCCGCTACCTGGTCGATGTTGGTCAGCACGGGAAGTAGCGAGGTCTTGATCCAGTCCGCGGTCAGCTCCGCGTCCTCGACGAGCAGGCCGCCGCCGCGCTGCACGATCGGCAGCGCGTTGAGCCGCTGCTCACCGTTGCCGATCGGCAGCGGCACGTACGCGGCGGGCAGCCCGACGGCGGTGAGCTCCGCACAGGTCATCGCCCCTGCCCGGCACAGCGCGAAGTCCGCGGCCGCGTACGCGAGGTCCATCCGGTCCACGTAAGGGACCATCACGTAGGGCACGGTGCCGCCGGCCGCCTGGCCCGCCTCGCGCTGCACCTCGTCGGCGTTCTTCGGCCCCGTCACCTGCAGGATCTGCACCCCGGCGCTCCTGATCGCGCCGACCGCGCCGGCCAGCGCCCTGTTGATCGACTTGGCACCCTGGGAGCCACCGGTGACGAGCAGCACCGGCAGGTCGGGGCGGAGCCCGAAGTGCGCGCGCGCCTTGTCGCCGAGCGCGAACCGGTCGAGTTCCGCGATCTGCCGCCTGATCGGCAGCCCCAGGTACCTTGCGTTGCGCAGCTTGGTGTCCGGATTCCCGGTGAACACGTGCGTGGTGAGGTGGGCGCCGAGCCGGTTGGCGATGCCCGGCGAGGGATTCGCCTCGTGCACCACGATCGGCACCTTGTGCCGCTTGGCGGCCAGGTAGGCGGGCGTGGCGACGTAGCCGCCGAAGCCGACGAGCACGTCGGCGCCGACCCGGTCGAGAATGGCGCCCGTGGCGTGGATGGCCCCGGCCAGCCGTCCCGGTACGGTGAGCAGCTTGGGCGTCACCGACCTGGGCAGCGGCACCGCGGGTATCAGCTCGAGCGGGTAGCCGCGCAGCGGCACCAGCCGGGTTTCGAGGCCGCGCTGGGTGCCGAGACAGATCACCTCGATGCTGCTGTCGGCCTCACGAAGCGCGTCGGCGAGCGCCAGAGCGGGCTCGATATGTCCGGCTGACCCACCGCCAGCTAGCACCACCCTCATCGAAACGCTCCTCGCTCCTCACCCGGCATCATCGGCCCGCGGGGCTGACTACCTACGTCCCGCGCCGCGTCCCCTGGCGTAGCCAGCTTAGAGCGCGTCTGGCCGGGAAGGGACCGCGTGCGGCCAAAGCCTGGGTTGCTCCGGGTACCCGCCGCGCGAACGACATGAGCATACCTAGCCCCACCATCGTCACCAGCACGGACGACAAGCCCTTGGACACCAGCGGCAGCGGCACGCCGGTGATCGGGAACACCCCGATCACCGCGCCGATGTTCACCACGGCCTGAACCACGATCCACGTGGTGATCGCGGCGGACAACAGCCGGCTGAACGTGTCGGCCGACTGCCGCGCCACCCGCAGCCCGGCGTACGCGAGGCCGCCGAACAGCGCGGTCACGCAGAGCGTGCCCACCAGGCCCAGTTCCTCGCCGATGATCGCGAAGATGAAGTCGGTCGTCGACTCGGGCACGTAGCCCCACTTCTCGCTGCTCGCGCCGAGCCCCACGCCGAACAGGCCGCCAGAACCGAGCGCGTACTTCCCCTGGATCGGCTGCTGGTTGGGGCCCATCGCATCGGTGCTCGACGGGTTCCAGAACTCCATCAGCCGCTCCGCCCGGTAGCCCTTGGCCACCACGAGCAGCACGAGTACCAGGCCCATCAGGATCAGCATGCCGGTGAAGACCCGCCCGGGCGTGCCGACGATCCAGAGCAGCGCGAGGAAGATCATCAGCAGGATGTACGTGGTGCCGAGGTCGTCACCCGCCATCACGAGCAGGGCGAGCACGCCAGTGCCGGGAAGCAGCGGCACGAGCATGTGCCGCCAGTCCGTGAGCATGCCCAGCTTTTCCTTGCGGGCCAGCAGGTCGGCGCCCCATACGGCGAGCGCGAGCTTCGCGAGTTCCGACGGCTGGAAGGTGAGCGAGCCGCCCAGGTCGATCCACCGGGTCGCGCCGCCGATCGACTTGCCCACCCCGGGAATGAGGGTCAGCCCGAGCCCGATGATGGAGACCGCGAGCAGCGGGTACGCGGCGGCGCGGAACAGCCGGGGTGACGAGCGCGCCGCCACCCACAGGACGGGAACCCCGATGAGCACGCCCCCAAGCTGCAGCTCGAAGTCGTGGTAGGGCGACTCACCCTGCGTCAGGTCCGCCACCGACGCCGTGGAGAGCACCATCACAAGGCCCAGGCAGAGCAGCAGTGTGGTGATTCCCACGATCAGGTAGTACGGCGTCAGCGGCCGGGCGAGTAGCGCGCGCGCACCGTGCACCCGCAGGGCGACGCCGTCGACGCCAATGCGGTCGCGCCAGGCCGGCCTGACCGGACCCTCAGCGCCGGCCGGCACGGGAGAGCCGTCAAGGCCGGCAGTGCCTGCGGTGCCAGATGTGCTTGCGGTGCCGGCGGGGCCGGAGTCTGCGGTGCTCGCCACGCGGACATACATGTCCTCTAGTTTCTGTGCTCCGGTCGCCGATGCCCGGAACATCCGCCCGCGTGTCGCCCGGCATTTGCCGCTGACATCGCTGACAGCGGGCTGTGCGCGGCGGCGAGGCCGTAACAGCGCGGTGTGCGGCGCGTGTCAGCGAGGGCTGGCAGTGTCTGGAGCATGACAGATCTAGCGATTGAAGCCACGGGGCTGCTGAAGACCTTCGGCGACACGAAGGCACTTGCCGGGGTGGACCTCGCCGCGCGCAAGGGCAGCGTGCTCGCCGTGCTCGGGCCGAACGGCGCGGGCAAGACCACCGCCGTCCGCATTCTCGCCACTTTGCTGCGCGCGGACGGCGGCACCGCCCGTGTCAACGGTTTCGACGTGCGCAAGCAGCCGGAGAAGGTGCGCGAGAGCATCGGACTCACCGGCCAGTTCGCCTCGGTCGACGACGACCTGACGGGTATGCAGAACCTGGTCATGATCGGCCAGCTCCTCGACTTGTCCAAGAAGGCCGCGCGGCAGCGCGCCGAGGAGCTGCTCGCCTGGTTCGACCTTTCCGAGTCCGCTAACAAGGTGGCCAAGAACTACTCAGGCGGCATGCGCCGCCGCCTCGACCTCGCCGCGTCCCTGGTGGGCAGGCCGCAGGTGATCTTCCTTGACGAGCCGACCACCGGCCTCGACCCGGCCAAGCGCGAGGACATGTGGGATGTGGTCCGCAGCCTGGTAAGCGACGGGTCGACGGTGCTGCTCACCACGCAGTACCTGGAGGAGGCCGACGCGCTCGCCGACGAGATCACCGTGATCGACCACGGCCGGGTGATCGCGCACGACACACCGAACGGGCTCAAGCGCGTGATCGGCGGCCAGCGGCTCACCGTCCGCCCCGCCGACCCGGCCAGGCACGACGAATTGCTCGAGGTGCTGCGCGCCATCAACGGCCGCTCGCCAGAGAACGACGGGCGAGGCACCCTGACCGTCCAGGTTGACGGCGACGACGTGCTGCCCGACGTGGTGGGGCGGCTGCGCGCGGCGGGGATCGCGGTGGACGAGTTCTCGCTGCACCTGCCCAGCCTTGACGAGGTTTTCTTCACCCTTACCCGGACCCGGTCCCGCGACCATGACGAGGAGGCCCTGGTATGAAAAAGCGTTTCTCGCTGCGGCATGCCTTCGTGCTCGCCAAGCGCAACATCATCAAGCTCACCCGCACCCCCGAGCAGCTCATCGACGTGACGCTGCAGCCGATCATCTTCCTAGTGCTGTTTCTCTATGTGTTCGGCGGCGCGATCAGCCACGGCAACCAGCATGACTACCTGCAGTACCTGCTCCCCGGCCTGATCGGCCAGACGATCGCGATGAGCAGCATCTCCATCGGGCAGAACATGAACGCCGACATCGAGAAGGGCGTGTTCGACCGGTTCAGGTCGCTGCCGATCGCCCGCTCGGTCCCGCTGGTCGGCGCGGTGTTCGCGGACTTCTTCCGCTACCTGGTGCTGTGCGTGATCCTTGTCGGCTTCGGCTACATACTCGGGTTCCGCATCGCCACCAACCCACTCGACCTGCTCGCCGCGCTCGGCATCGCGATCTGCTTCGCCTTGGCGTTCGCCTGGGTCTCGCTGTTCGTCGGCATGACGGTGCGCACCTCGGGTGCGGTGCAGGGCGTGATGTTCCTGCTCATCTTCCCGCTGTCGTTCGGCAGCAACACGTTCGTCCAGACCACCACGATGCCCGGCTGGCTGCAGGCGTTCGTGAACGTCAACCCACTGTCGCACCTGGTCAGCGCGGTGCGCGGGCTCCTGCTCGGCGGCCCGGTCGGCGCGCAGATCGGCTGGACGTTCGTGTGGATCGTCGGGCTGATCGCGGTGTTCTTCCCGTTGGCGATGCGCGGTTACATTCGCAGGACGTGACCCCCTACAGGCTGGCCGGGTCCAGGCGCTCGATCGCCTTGGCCCGGCCGAGTGCTTTGCCCGCCGCGTAGGCGGACTCGTAGCGGTCGTGGCCGATGGCGGCGCGCAGCAGCGGTGCGAGCTTCGCCGTCATGGGGTCGGTCGGGTCGTCGGTGCCGCGCACGGCGGTGCTCGCCCCGAGCAGTTCCGCGGCCCGCTCCGGCTGGCCGAGCGCCAGGGCGAGCTCGGCCGCGGTGCCCGAGGCCGCCGCCAGCAGCGGCATGTCGTCCGCGCTCACCGCCTCCTGATAGGAGCGGACGGCCTGCTCGCGCGCGGCGCCCAGGTCGCCGTCGGCGATGGCGATCCGCGCGCTGGTGGACGCCACCATGGCCGCCAGGTGATCGCGCGCCGGATGTGCGGGGCTGAACCGCGCGAGGAACCGCTCCGCATCCGCCTGTGCCGGGCGCGCCGCCTCGACGTCTCCCAGCCCCACCTCGAATGCCGCCGACCACGCCGCGGCGATGCCGCGGTCGATGATCGAGCCGTCCGCCTCGACCGCCGCCCTGGCGTCCTGCGACAGCTTGCGCGCCTGCTCCACGTTGCCCTGACGGGCGGCGATCTCGGCGAGCCGCAGCTTCACCTGAGACACGTCTTCGCGCGACCCGAGCTCAGCGAGCAGGCGGCCCGCCTCGTTGTACGCGTCGGTCGCACCGTCCAGGTCGCCGTCGAGCATCCGGATGTTGCCGATGATCTGCACCGTGGCCGACAGCCCCCAGCGTTCGCCGAGCGCGCGGAACCGTTCGGCTGCCTCGGCGGCGGCCGGGCGCATCGCGTCGAGATCCCCCTGGTTGTCAGCCAGGCCCGCGGTCATCATCAGGCTGGCCGCGGCGAGCCACGGGTCCCGGCTTTCTCGTGCCTCGGCAAGGTAGCGGCGCATCCGTTCCTCGTCCTTGACGAACACCGCGTACACGGGCCGCAGCAGGCCAGCGACCGGGTACTCGCCGACGTCGAGCGTGTCGATCCGCTCGATCAGGCCCGGGTAGCGGGAGCCCATGCCCTCCGGGCCAGCGCCGGCGGCGTCCACCCCGACCGAGCCCGCACCGGCGGAGCCCGGGGCGGCCGGCCCGTCCACCGCGCGCCTGTCCACCGGTGGCGCGGTGCCCTGCGCTGGGGCGGCGCCCGCCGACAGGTCGAGCGCGCTCGTCACCACGTGCATGGCCTCGGCCATGGTCCGCAGGTTCGATTCCGCCTCGCCGGGTACCGCGAGGGCGTCGCGAACCCACTCCGCCATGTCCGTGTCGTTGCCGAGCAGCAGCGCCATGATGCTCAGCGACACCGCCAGCCGCAGCGCCTCTTCCGCCTCCTCGGCGTCGCACCAGTAGCGCAGCGCGGCGACGATGTTGTCCCTGTCGGCTCGCAGCACGTCGAGCCAGCGCAGCTGGTCGCGGGTGAACAGCCGGGGCGCCGCCTCGGCCATCAGCGCGGAGTAATAGGCGGCGTGCCGCCGCCGCAGCTCGCCGACCTCACCCCGCCCGGCGAGCCGCTCCGCGCCGTACTCGCGGATCGTTTCCAGCATCCGCAGCCGCCGCCCGTCGGCGAGCGGCTGCAGCAGGGACTTGTCGACAAGGGACGACAGCAGCTCGTCGGTCTCGCCCGCGGCGATCTGGCCCTCGGCGCACACCGCGGCGACCGCGTCGGGCGTCGCGCCCGCGGGGAAGACGGAGAACCGCTCGGCGAGCAGCCGTTCGGCGGGGGTGAGCAGCTCCCAGCTCCACTCCACCACGGCGCGCAGCGTGCGGTGCCGCGGCAGCGCGGTCCTGCTGCCGCCGGTCAGCAGCCGGAACCGGTCGGTCAGCCGCTGAGAGATCTCAGGGAGCGGCAGCGTCCGCAACCGTGCGGCGGCCAGCTCGATCGCCAGCGGCAGGCCATCGAGCCGCCGGACGATGTCCGTGACGAGCGGGCGGGTCCGCGCGTCGAGCGCGAAGCCAGGGCTGACCGCCGCCGCCCGGTCGGCGAACAGCCGCACGGCAGGGTCGGTGTCCAGCGGCGGCACCACGAACAGCGACTCGCCCGTGATGCCGAGCGGTTCCCTGCTCGTCGCCACGATCCGCAGCCGCGGGCTGTGCGCGAGCAGCGCGTCCGCCAGGTACGCGCACGCGTCGATGAGATGCTCGCAGTTGTCGAGCACGAGCAGGGCACGGGCGTCGGCGAGCCCCTCGAGCAGCCGGGTGCGCGCGTCGCGGCTGGTGATCCGTTGCGAGCCGTCGGGAAGCAGCCGCGCCTCGCGCAGGCCGACCGAGCCGAGCACCGCCTGCGGCACGTCGGCGGCGTCGGTGACCGACGCGAGCTCGGCCAGCCAGATCCCGTCGGTAACCTCGCCGTTCGCGTGGTCCCGCACTCCGGCGGCCACTTCGGCGGCGAGCCGCGTCTTGCCAGCGCCACCGGGGCCGACAAGCGTGACGAGCCGATAGGTCTCGAGCGCCTCGCGCACCCTGGCGACCTCTGCCGTGCGGCCGACGAAGCTGGTGAGCTGCGCCCGCAGGTTTGTCCTCGCGGGCCCGGCCTGGGCCGGCGCCGCGGCGATCTCGCCGCGCAGCACCTTCAGGTGCACCTCGCGCAGCTGCGGGCCGGGGTCGATGCCGAGCTCGTCGGCGAGCCTGGCGCGCAGCGCCTCGTACGCGGCGAGGGCGTCGGCCTGCCGCCCCGCGGCAGCGAGCGCCCGCATGAGCAGCCCGGTGAGCTTCTCGTGCAGCGGGTGCTTGACGGCAAGCGACTCAAGCTCGCCGACCCTGGCGGCGGCCCTGCCCGCCTCGATCTCCTTGGTGAGCAGAGAGACGGTCGCCTCAAGACGCAACTCCTCGAGCCGGCGCGCGAACGGCCCGGCGAAGTCGCCGGCGTCGGCGAGCGCCGGCCCGCGCCACAGCGCCAGGGCCTCGGCAACGGCGCCCTCGGCGACGAGCCGCTCGAAGCGCAGCGCGTCCACGTCGTCCGGCCGGACCGCGAGCCGGTAGCCGGCCGCCGACTGCTCCACAACCCCAGGTCCGCCCAGCGTCTTGCGTGCCCGCGAGACCAGGGTCTGCAGCGCGTTCGCCATGTCGGCGGGCGGGTCGAGGTCCCAGACGGCCTCGGCGAGCGCGCCGGTGCTCACCGGCTGCCCGCCCGCGAGGGCCAGCCGAGCGATGAGTCCGCGCAGCCGCGCCCCGGCCACGGGGACCGCCGCGCCGTCGTCGTCGTGGACCTCGAGCAGCCCCAGGATCGCGATCCGCACAGCTCTATTGTGCCCGTGCCGCACGGCATCGGCGGCCAGCGCCGCTTCTTGCTGTTATCAGGAATGGCGACGGTGTACGCGACGCGTGCGCGGCGGGATAGCCGGTTCTTGCTGTTATCACGACACGGAGTGGGCGTGCCGCCGGAAGTCGATCGACTCGCCACTCGACGAAGATCGTTTAGCAAATGCCCTTGCTGTTACCGGGACTATCACCCCGGTAACAGCAAGGCCATTTTCACCAGTATGCCGCTTCTTGCTGTTATCAATGGAGGAGATTGGGCGCTCCGTGATGTTGGCGAGGGGACGGGTGGAGCCCGGCGCTTCGTGCCGGGGGCATCGGGACGGGTGGCGGCCGGCTCGCACGGCGGGTCATTGGGGTGGATGGCGGAGGCACGGACCCGTTCGGGATTATGGGGTGGTGGAATTTGATCTTGGGTTTTCCGCGGAGTCGCGGGTGATTCACGGCGGGACCTCGCGGGAGCAGGGGGCACCCGTCGGGCCGCCGCTGCTGCCGACCAGCGTGTACGTGTCGGCGGGGGAGCCTGATCCCGATCGCGGTTACGGGCGGATGAGCAATCCCGGCTGGGATGATGTGGAGGCGGGGCTCGCGGCGCTGGAGGGGCCGGGCGCGATCGCGGTCAGCTTCGCGTCTGGACAGGCGGCGTCGATGGCGCTGATGCTGTCGCTCGCGCAGGGCCGGGAGCGGATCGTGTTCCCCACCGACGGCTACTACAACACGCGGGCGCTTGCCGCGAAGCTGCGGCCGCACGGGGCGGCGGCCGCGGCGGTTGACCTGCTCGACCTGGCCGCGGTTGGCGAGGCGCTCGCCGCGGGCCCCGCCGTGCTCTGGGCAGAGACGCCGACCAACCCGCTGCTGCGGGTCGCCGACCTCGAGGCGCTCGCCTCGCTCGCCCTGACGGCTTCCGCGCCGCTCGTGGTGGACAACACGGTGGCGACGGGGCTGCTGCAGCGGCCGCTCGAGTTCGGCGCGGTGGCGTCGGTGTACTCGCTGACCAAATCGCTTTCCGGGCACTCCGACGCTGCGGATCGAGCGCGCGTCATCGAACGCGCTCGCCATCGCGGCCTTCCTCGCCGCCCATCCGCGGGTGACCGCCGTGCACTACCCGGGCCTGTCGCCGTCCGCCGTCGCGGCCAGGCAGATGCCGCGCGGCTTCGGCCCGCTGCTCTCCTTCGAGATCGCGGGGTCGGCGGCCGACGCCGACGCCGTGGTTGCCGCGGCGCGGCTGATCGTTCCCGCCACTAGCTTCGGCGGCGTGGAGTCCTGCTGGGAGCGGCGCGCCCGGTGGGCGGCGGAGACCGCGCCGCCGACGCTGATCAGGATGTCGTGCGGCGTCGAGCCAGCCGAGGACCTGCTTGCCGACCTCGGCGCGGCGCTCGCGGCCGACTGAGGCCGCCGGCCCTGGCCGCCTGGGGACCAGCCAGCGCTCACGGCGGCGCAGGCCCGCCGCGCTGCCCTCTTGGATCCAGCCAGCCCTCACGGGCCGGCCGAGGCCGCCGGCGCTGCCTACTTGGGGAACCAGCCGACGTAGAAGATGCCGAGGCCAAGGGCCACGAACATGGCGGCGATCAGCCAGAAGCGGACCACGATCGTGGTCTCCGCCCAGCCGACAAGCTCGAAGTGATGCTGTAGCGGCGCCATCTTGAACACCCGTTTGCGGCGCAGCTTGTAGGAGCCGACCTGGATCACCACCGACATCGTGATGATCACGAACAGCCCGCCGAGCAGGAGCAGCAGCAGGTCGGTCCTGGTGACGATGGCCAGGCCAGCCAGCGCGCCGCCGAGTGCGAGCGAGCCAGTGTCGCCCATGAAGATCTTCGCGGGCGGCGCGTTCCACCACAGGAAGCCGAAGCAGGCGCCCATCACCACGGCGGCCACCACCGCCGCGTCCAGCGGGTCCCTGACGTCGTAGCAGTTCGGCGCTAGCGCGGTGGTGCAGTCGTTGCGCAGCTGCCAGTTCCCGATGATCACGTAGGCGGCTAGCACCATGATCGAGGCGCCTGATGCCAGGCCGTCGAGTCCGTCGGTCAGGTTCACCCCGTTCGAGGTGGCCGTGACCATGATGATCACCCAGATCACAAACAGGATCGCGCCAAGTGAGATGCCGAAGTCGGCGAGGAACGACAGGTGCGCCGACGCCGGGGTGAGGTCATAGCCGTCAGGAAAGTGCAGCGCGAGCACCGCGAAGATCGCGCCGACGAGCGCCTGCCCGAGCAGCTTGGCGCCGCTGCGCAGGCCGAGGCTGCGCCGCATGAACAGCTTGATGAAGTCGTCGAGGAAGCCGACGAAGCCGAGGCCGGTCATCAGGAACAGCACCAGGATGCCGGAGGCGGTCATCGGGTCGCCGGTGAGCCAGTGCCCGGCCGCGTAGCCGAGCAGTGAGGCGATGATGATGACGATCCCGCCCATGGTCGGCGTGCCGCTCTTGCCCAGGTGGGCCTGCGGTCCGTCGTCCCTGATCTGCTGGCCGAGCTTGCGCTTGCGCAGCACGTTGATCGTCGGCCGGGTCCCGAGCAGCGCGACGATCATCGAGATTGCGCCCGAGAGCAGGATCGTCTTCACTGGGTTTCCTCCGCGAGCAGGCCGTCCGCGACTTCCCACAGGCCCGCGGATTTCGACGCCTTCACTAGTACGACGTCCCCGGGACGCAACCGGTTCTGCAGTTCCGCGACCGCGCTCTTCGGGTCGGGCGCCGCGACGGCCTCGCCCTGCCAGCCCTCGACGGCGCGCGCGCCATCGAGCACCGGCGCGGCGTCCGCGCCGACCGCGACGACCACCGCCGCGCCGGCCAGCGCGGCGCGCCTGCCTGCCTCCGCGTGGCTGTCGGCGGCGATGTCGCCGAGCTCGGCCATGTAGCCGAGCACGGCCAGGCCCCGCCTGCTTGTGCCGTTGGCTGTCAGGTGCGCGAGCGCCGCGATCGCGGCACGGGTCGAGTCGGGGTTGGCGTTGTAGGCGTCGTTCACCACGAGCACGCCGTCCGGGCGCTCATGCAGTTCCATCCGCTTCTTGCTGCGCGCGGTCGCCGCGGTCAGCGCGTCGGCGATCGCGGTGACGTCCATGCCTAGCTCGGCGGCGATCGCCGACGCGGCGAGCGCGTTGGCGACGTGGTGGCCGCCGTGCAGTGTCAGCGTGACCGGGGCCGAGCCCGCATTGGTGTGCAGCGTGAACGAGGCGCGGCCCAGGTCGTCGAGGGTGAGTCCGGTGGCACGCACGTCGGCGTCGCTGTCTGGTTCCACGCTGGTGGTGACCACACGGGCCTCGGTGCGGGCCGCCATCGCGATGACGTTGGGGTCGTCGGCGTTGAGCACCGCCACGCCGCCCGCCGGGCCGGCAGGCCCCGTTGTCCACGGAGGCAGGGCTTCGACAAGCTCGCCCTTGGCCTTGGCCACCGCGTCGATGGAGCCGAACTCGCCCGCATGCGCCCGGCCCACGTTGAGCACGGCGCCGATCCTTGGCGGCGCGATGCCAGTGAGGTAGGCGATGTGGCCGATGCCGCGCGCGGACATCTCGAGTATCAGGTAGCGCGTCGTCTCGTCGGCGCGCAGCACGGTCAGCGGCAGGCCGATCTCGTTATTGAGCGAGCCCTCAGGCGCGACCGTCGGGCCGAGGCGCTCCACGACCTGGGCGGTGAGGTCCTTGGTCGAGGTCTTGCCCGACGACCCGGTGATGCCGACGACAGTGGCGCCCGGCAGCCGGTCAAGCACGGCCCTGGCCAGCAGGCCGAGGGCGAGGGTGACGTCGGAGACTACGATCACCGGCGCCGCGACGTCGAGCAGCGGCCGGGCGGCGAGCACCGCGGCGGCGCCGTTCGCGGCGGCCGTGCCCGCGTAGTCGTGACCGTCCACTCGCTCGCCAGGCAGCGCGGCGAACAGCGCGCCGGGCACCGCCTGGCGGGAGTCGATCACGACCGGGCCCGCCACCATCGCGGCGGGGTCGCCGTAGACGTCGCCGGAGGTGAGGGCGGCGATCTCGGCGACGGACAGCGGGATCATGCGATGCCTCCCCGCTCCGCGCCCAGTTCGGCATGGCGGGCAAGGGCCGCGGCGGTGACCTCCACGTCGTCGAACGGCAGCACGGCCGCCCCGACGTACTGGCCGGTCTCGTGCCCCTTGCCGGCGACGAGCACCACGTCCCCCTTCCCGGCCCTGGCGACGGCGAGATCGATCGCCGCGGCCCGGTCCGGCTCGATGATCAGCCTGGCCCGCTCCCCCTGCGGAACCCCGAGCACTCCGTTCAGCATCTCGGCGAGGATAGCGAGCGGATCCTCAGAGCGCGGGTTGTCGTTTGTGAGTATCGCCACATCAGCGAGCCGCGCGGCGGCGGCCCCCATCAGCGGCCGCTTACCGCGGTCCCTGTCGCCGCCGCAGCCGAGCACCACAATGAGTTCCCCGCTCGTCACCGGTCGAAGCGCGGTTAGCACCGCCTCTACCGCACCGGGCTTGTGCGAGTAGTCGACGAACGCGTCGGGCAGGCCGTCGCGCGGCGCGCGCTGGCCCAGCAGCCCGTAGGCAGTCAATCCTGCAGGCTGCGGAACCCGCTGGAGCCGGCCGGGGACGCCGGGGCAGGTGGCCACGCCCTGCACCGCGTCGGCGAGGTCGACACCCGCCTCGACCAGGGCCACGATCGCGCCGAGCGCGTTGGCCACGTTGAAGGGTCCTGGCAGCGTGACCGAGGCGTCGGCCTCGACGCCGCCGGGGCCGACGACGCGGAAGGTCGACCCGTCCGCGCCGCAACGCACGTCGGCAGCGCGCCACTCCGCCTGCGCGTACGCGCCCGATGACGGGTCGGCGCAGAAGGTGACGATCGGCACCGACGCCTCGGCGATGAGGCGGCGGCCGTACCGGTCGGCAACGTTCACCACGCCCACAGCCGAATACGCGGGAGTGAACAGCTTCGCCTTGGCCCGGAAATAGTCTTCGAACCCGGCGTGAAAGTCCAGGTGGTCCTGCGACAGGTTGGTGAACACCCCGACGCTGTACCGGGTGCCCGCCACCCGGCCGAGTGCCAGCGAATGGCTGGAGACCTCCATGGCGACCGCCGACACCCTGCGCTCGGCCATGACGGCGAGCAGCGCCTGCAGGTCGGGCGCCTCCGGCGTCGTCAGCGACGCCTTGACGAGCTCGCTGCCGATCTTGATCTCGACGCCGCCGACCAGGCCCGTGCTGTGGCCGGCGGCGCGCAGTCCCGCCTCGCACAGATAACTGGTCGTGGTCTTCCCGCTGGTGCCGGTGACGCCGATCATCGTCATCCGCTGCGACGGGTCGCCGTAGATCCAGCAGGAAACGTCGCCGAGCCGGTCGCGCGGGTTCGACACGACGAAGACAGGGACGCCGGTCCGCGCGGCACGGTCGCGGCCGTCGGGGTCGGTGAGGATCGCGACCGCGCCCGCCGCCACCGCCTGATCGGAGTAGGCGGCGCCGTGCGTGCGGGCTCCAGGCAGCGCGGCATACAGGTCGCCAGGACGGACCGCACGCGAGTCAAGGGTGACGCCCGAGAGGCGGCCTGCCTCGCTGCCAATGCTCCCTGACCTGGCTACGCCGAGTAGTTCGGCGAGCCCGGACAGTGGGCGCGGAGCGAGGCGGGCGGGTCGGATCACGCCCAGAGGGTATCCAAAATCAGCGAGCATTGAGCCGAACATGCGGTGCGACCAGTCCTGGTTGCGGCTGAATCTGCAATGTCTGCAGCGCGAACTTCATCACGTTGTAGAACACCGGGCCGGCTACCATGTCGCCGAAGTAGTCAGTTTTCGTCTTGGGATCCTGCACGTTCACCGCGACCACCACCCCCGGGTCGTTGCCCGGCGCCATGCCGATGTAGCTCGATCCGTGGATGCACAGCGGGTTGCCCTTCGGGCACGGCTTCTTGGGGTTGCTCGACCCCTCGCTCGAGGTGCCCGTCTTGGCCGCGATCGCGTAGCCCTGGATCTCGCCCCAGTACTGCTGCGCCGCATCGTCCACCCCTGGCACCTGCTGCAGGATCTGGATAAGCTGCCTGGCCGTCTTGGCCTGGATGACGCGCCGTGACGGTGACGCGTTGGCCTTGGTGTAGTCGCCTGCCGCGTCGTAGGTGCCGGCGACGAGCGAGGGCTGGACCCGGACACCGCCGTTGGCGATCGTCGCATACACGCTGGCCATCTGGACGGCGTTGACCGCGATGCCCTGACCGTAGGACAGGGTGTACCGCAGGTCATCCGGCCAGTCCTTGACCGGGAGCAGGAGGCCCTGCGACTCGCCTGGCAGGTTCAGGCCCGTAGGCTCGTCGAGCCCGAAGTTGTGCAGGTAGTCGTCCTGGAGCTGCGGCGAGACGCTCTCGGCGACCTGGGACATGCCGACATTCGATGAGTTGGCGATGATGCCGGCGATCGTGTAATGCTCGCCTGGCGACCACTCGGCGTCTTGAATCGACTGCCCGCCCCGGTAGATCCTGTACGGGATGTTGTAGGCGCTCATCGGGGTCTTGCCGCCGTGCTCGAGCGCGGCCGCGGCGGTGATCACCTTGGCGGTGGAGCCGGGCTCGAAGACGTGCTGTACGGCGATGTCGCTGCCGTCCGCCTTGTTCGGCCACTGGGCCATGGCGAGGATGGCGCCGGTCTTCGGCTGCATGACGACCACCGAGCAGTCCTGCGCCTTCATCTTGCTGACCTCCTGCTGGCAGGCCTGCTGCGCGGCGTACTGCAGTGCGGGAATGATCGTCAGCCTGATCGAATCGCCGTCCTTGGCGGGCGTGACCTGCGTGCCAGCGAGCGGGATCGGCTCGTTCTGCGTGCCGATCATGACCTGCTCGCTGCCGGCGGTGCCGGTAAGCAGCTTGTTGTACTCCTCCTCGATGCCCGCGTAGGCGCCGATCACGCCGGTCGTCGGGCTGGTGTTGGTGAGGCCGACGACGTTGGCGGTCGCGTCGCCGTTGGGGTACGCGCGGACGAAGGACGGTGGGTCAGCGTAAATGCCTGCCAGGTTCAGCGATGCGAGGGTGTTCTCGTTCTGGCTCGACACGTGCCTGGCGAGCACGACGTACTGGGGCGAGTGAGCCGGGGGGTGCTCCAGAAGATAGAGCACCTGGGCAGCGGTCATGCCGAGCGGTCCCGCGGCCTTGGCGGCCACCGTCGTGAGCTTGTCCTTGTGGATCTGCGTCGGGTCCGACCAGATGGTAAAGGTCTCTGTCGTCATCGCCAGGACCTGGCCGTCCGCGCCGTAGATCGCGCCGCGCAGTGCGGGCAGGCTGATCTTTGTCAGCTTCTCCTGGTTGGCGAGCTTCTTGTAATAGCCGGACTCCATGCCCTGGATCTGCACGAGGCGCCCCGCGAACAGGGTCAGCACGACCGCGATGGCCAGCAGTGTGATGCCGACGCGCCTGCCGGGCTCGGCCCGCTTGAGTGTCAGCCAGCGAGGCGGGCGGCGCGGCGGCCTCGTGCCGCCGCGTCCTGGACCGCGGCCTGGACCTCGGCCGGCGGGGCCGCCCGGGCCCTTGGGCCTTGCGGGCCCGGGCGCACGCGGTCCGCCCGGCACGCGGACGTTGGGCGGTGGCGGAACGTTGCCTGGCAGCCGGGGATTGGGGCCGGTGGCGGCCCGGTCCGGGTCGCGCGGCATGCGGCGGCCCGGCTCCGCGGCGGACGGCGGATCTGCCTGCGCGGGGTCGCGGCCTGGCATCCGCCGCCAAGGCGAGCCGGCGCCCCTCCGGCCCGGCTCACGAGCCGGCGGCGTGCCGCCCGGCAGCCGGGGTCCGGGCGGCGGCCCTAGGCCGTCCCTGCGGCCGCGCGGGCCGCCGGGCCCGCCCGTGCCGTTCGGCCCGCCGGGACCATGCTGGCCGGCCGGGCTGTTCGGGCCGTTCGGGCCCGCGGGACTGCCACGCCCGGGGCCGCCCCTCCCCGGGCCCCGCCCGGTCACGGGGTGTATCCGGGGTAATGAACGTGGGCGAGGTACCCGATGTTGTGATCGTCGAGCGTCTTGCCCGTCTTGAGGTCGATGAACTGGATCAGGCCGGCCGGCTGCATGCCGAGCTTGCTCGCGCGCTCCGCGATCACCTCGGGCGACTTCGCCTGCGCGACCTGCTGCTCAAGCGCCTGCCGCTGCTTGGCGAGGGCGGATGTTGAATCCTGCAGCCTGGTGATCTCGAAGGAACCGGCGGCGAGCGTGGTGCTGATGACGAGCGCCGAGACGAGCGCGCCGCCGAGCAGGCCGCACAGCAGCAGGACGAACGGCATCCGGTGCGACCCGACGAGCGACTGGACTGCCGACGCCTGGGATGCCGCCTGGGGTGCCGACTGCGGCGGCTGGGGTGCCGACGGCGGCACCTGGTCGGGCTGACCGGCCGGGCGCGGTACGGTGCGCGCGGGCGCACCCTGCCGCTCAAACACGGCCGCGTTCCGTGGCGCACGCGCGCGCGGATCGGCACGGCGCGGATCGGCACTGAGCGCATCGGCACTGCGCCGGTCTGCACGCCGGGGATCGGCACTGCGCCGGTCCGTACGCCGCGGATCCGCGCTACGCGGATCGGTACGGCGCGGATCGGTCCCCGGCTGCTCCGCGCGCCGCGGATCGACAGTACGCGGATCGTTACCAGGCTGGTCCGCACGGCGCGGATCGGCACCGGGCTGGCGCCTGCCGCGCCAGCCGCCACGGCGCGGATCGGCACCGGACTGGCCGGGGGCTGGACGGCGGGCGGTGCGCCCCTCGCCGCGCCTGTCCCCAGTGCGCGGATCGGCAATGCGCTGATCGGCGGGGTGCGGTTCGGCGGGCGGCCGTCTGACCGGGGTGGCCTGCTGACCGTCGAAGGCCCGCTGCGGCGGGACTCCCCTGGCCTGACGGCCGCGACGCGGCGCGGGCGCCGCCACGTCCGCCGCCGCCTGCACCTGGTCCTGGCGGGAGCGCGGGTCCTGGCCGGGCCGGGACCGCGTCATCGTGCCGATGCCGCCGCGCTCGTCGTCGCCGCGCCGGTCGTTCCTTGCCATCGGCCAGCTCCTGTCGCTCGTGTTCCGCTCGTCGCTCACGCCGTTCCCCCGCCCTCTCCACCGCCACCGCGGAGGCCAGTGCCCCGGAGCCCCCGCTTCTTGCTGTTATCAGGTCGATTGGTGCTGCCCTCGGTCATGCCGTCTCCCGCAGGCGCTCGACGGCGCGCAGCCGCGCGGACGCCGATCGCGGGTTGGCGGCGAGCTCGTCGTCGTCCGGGCGTTCCGCGCCCCTGATAAGCAGGCGGAAGTCCGGCCTGCCCGCGAGCGGGTCGTCGGCGCGTACTGGGAGCCCTGGCGGCGTGGTGTCCGCGGTGCGGGCCGCGAGCTCCCTCTTGACCAGGCGGTCCTCGAGTGAGTGGTAGGCAAGGGCGGCCAGCCTGCCGCCGGGGGCGAGCAGGTCGAGCGCGGCGGGCAGCGCCCGGCGCAGCACGCCGAGCTCGTCGTTCACCTCGATGCGCAGCGCCTGGAAGGTCCGCTTCGCCGGGTTGCCCCCTGTCCGCCTGGCGGGCGCGGGTATGGCGTCCTTCACGATCGCGCTCAGCCGCAGCGTGGTGGTGATCGGATCCTTCGCCCGCTCCCTGGCGACCGCCTCGGCGATCCGCCTGGCGAACCGCTCCTCGCCGTACTCGTAGAGCACGCGGGCAAGCTCGGGCACCGGGTACTCGTTGACGACCCGGGCGGCGGACAGCTCGGCGGTGGTGTCCATCCGCATGTCGAGCGGCGCGTCCTGGGAGTAGGAGAAGCCGCGGCCGGCGTCGTCGAGCTGCGGCGAGGAAACGCCGAGGTCGAACAGGACGCCCTGCACCCGGCGGTGCCCCGCGTCGGTGACGACCTCGGCGATGTGGTCGTAGAACGCGTGCGCCACGGTGACCCGTCCCTGGTACCGCTCGGCAAGGGCGCGCCCGGCCTCGATCGCCTCCGGGTCGGCGTCGATGCCGATCACCCGCAGTTCCGGCACCGCGTCGAGAAGAATCCTGGTGTGGCCGGCCCGGCCGAGCGTCGCGTCGACGAGCACGGGCGGCCTGCCGCCCGGCGTGGGTCCGGTGAGCGCGGGAAGCAGGAGGGCGGCGATACGGCCGGCCATCACCGGCACGTGCGCGTAGGCATGCTCGCCCATGGACCCCTCCGCTGCGCTGAACTGGTACCGCCGTGTGTCTGGTACCGCTGTGTCGCGACCGCTGGTGTCGCGGTGGGCGGCCGGTTCTCAGGTGAACCGGCGCCGTGTCATCCCTGATGCGCCGCCCCGTCGTGGCGCCGTTTCCCTCGAGTGCCCGATGTGATCGGGCTGTGTCTGATGCGATCGGGCGTTCGCCTCCCCGCCCGCCCTGGCGGGCCCGATTCGATGGCGGTCTGCGCCATCGGGCCCGCCGGGGCGGACAGCGGGGGTCCGGGGGTTTGCCCCGGGCGATGTCACGGCGGGAGATTCGGCTCGTCGCACGTCGCCGATCCCTGCCTGGCGCCGGGGAAGTGGTGCCAGCCGGTGATCGAGTGCGGCGTCGCCGCCCGCCGGACAGCCGGCGGTCTGCCGGGCGTTCCCGGCGACCGGTCAGAGAATTCCTGGCAGCACCTCCTCAGCGGCCTCAGAGAACGAGTCCTCCTGGGCAGCCAGGTAGGTCTCCCATGCCTGGGCATCCCAGATCTCAAGTCGTGTGTTGGCGCCGATCACCACGCAGTCCCGCTCCAGGCCCGCGTAGGTGCGCAGCGCGGCGGGAACCGTGATCCGTCCCTGCTTGTCAGGAACCTCATCGGAGGCGCTGGCGAAGAACACCCGGCTGTAGTCGCGAACCGCCTTGGCGGTCACCGGCGCCGCACGCAGCGACTCGGTGATCCTGCCGAACTCTTCCTGCGGGAAGACGTACAGGCAGCGCTCCTGCCCCTTCGTGATCACGACTCCCCCAGAGAGCTCGTCACGGTACTTGGCGGGAAGGAACAGGCGTCCCTTCTCGTCAAGCCGGGGCGCGTGAGTGCCGAGAAACATCCGCTCCTCACCTCCACCCCCAAGCGAGCCGGTAGCCGAGTATCGGTAGCTATCTCACTCCACCGCGCCCCACTGTACTCCACATTCCTCCACCGGTACTAGTCCAAACATCGTTGTCAATACTCGGCGCACCGCAAACGCGCAGGTCATCGTGGGTGGGGCGAAGTGGGGGAAGAACCGGCGGCCGGCGCGCCGCGACGCCTTCCCCCACCCGCTCTCCACCACCCGCGAACGGCAGTGACGCATGGGGCGCAAGTGGCGAGTCGACCCGGCCGCGCGCGAGGTGTCCTGGCGACGGTGGAGCGATGTGGAGGGCCGCGGCCGCGGCCCGGATACGACGCAGGACCAGATAGTGGACATTTGGGCACATCCCGGTGTATCCAAATGTCCAGCATGGTGCTCTCAACCGGGGCCGATTGCAGTCAGGTGGGTCGTGAGGAGGGCGCGGGTGCTCCAGCAGATCCGCCGTCTGTCGAACGAGGGCCTGGGGGCCGGCCGCTGGGCGTGGCTGATCGCCGTGCGACTCGCCATCGTGGCCTGCCTGCTCGCGGCGGCGGTCGTCGGCATCAGGGGGTTCCTCTACGGAGACACCCCGGTCCTGCGGGTCGGCCTGTCACCGAGCGCGGTCGTCGTGTCGCCGGACGGGCAGACGATCTACCTGGCGAATTCGGATGACAGCATCACCCGGGTGTCCGCCGCAACGGGCAAGGCCCGCCGGCGCATCGCGATCAGCAACGGCAGTCCCGGCATGAACGCGGGCACCGACAGCATGGCCATCACTCCCGACGGCCGGACATTGTTCACCACCGTCACGGACGCCGTGACCCAGGCGTCGCTGGCGCTCGCGCGCGTCGACCTGCGGGCCGGCCGGGAGGTGGGGCGGGTGCCCGTGCCTGGGGGCGTCGACCAGTTCGTGATGACCAAGGACGGCCGCACCCTCTACGTCCTGTCGGGCGACAGCGCGCTCTACCCCGTGGACGTCGCCACCGGGCGCGTCGGGACCGCGATTCCCGCTCCTGATTACATGCTGGAGAGCGCGGTGAGCATGGTGCTCTCGCCGGACGACGCCACCCTCTATATCGCGACGAACGAGGACGGCCCCGACGGTTCCGACGTGCTCAGCGGCGCGGTCACGCCGGTCAGCCTGCGGACCGGCGCGGCCGGAAACTCGATCAAGCTCGGCTGGATGCCGTCATCGCTAGCCATCACGCCCGACGGCCGCACGCTCTACGCCGCCATCGACGGGCTGAGCGGAATCGGGCAGCTGGCTCCCAACGCCGTCGATGTCATCGACACCGCCACCGGCCGGCTGCGCGCGACACTGCGCTGGCAGGCCGCGCCCTTGTACCTGCAGATGGCGCCGGACGGCAAGACAGTCTGGGTGACGTCGGTCGTCGACCACAGGGTCGGCACCGCCGACGACACCGTCACGGGCATCGACGTGGCGACCGGCCGGCCCGGCCCGTCGTTCTCCACCTCCGGCTGGCTCAATGCCTATACCGACGGCCCCGCTGGCGTGGCGATGAGCCCGGACGGACAGACCCTCTACGTGACCATGCCGTCCGGGCTCGAACGGTTCCGGCTGTCCTGACGGAGGCAGCCGCAACCGTTCCGTGGTGGTGATGGTTTTGAACTTTTGCGCGGAAGAAGCGGACGTATGAGCGAAAACCGAAGACCGGTGGGACAGGATTCGATAAGTTCCCGATGCGCGGACCCGGTGTGACGTGGCACACCCCGGGCATGACGACATACTGTTCAATAGGACTACGCGTTCTCCGGCGCCGGGGCGGCCGGCCTTTTCGAGGAGGGGTCTTGGTACTCGACACGGGGCGCGGCACCGGTATGCCGAATAGCGCACAGGCCCTTGAGGATCTGGTGGCCACCGCACGGCAGATCGGGACCGCTGTTGAGTCGGTCATCGACGGGAAGGCCGAGGCGGTCAGGCTGGCGCTCATCGTCCTCCTCGCCGAAGGGCACCTGCTCATCGAGGATGTGCCTGGTGTCGGCAAGACCATGCTCGCCAAGGCGCTTGCCCGGTCCATCGACGGCACCGTGCGCCGCATCCAGTTCACCCCCGACCTGCTGCCGAGCGACATCACCGGAGTGAGCGCCTACAACCAGGAGCGGCGCGAGTTCGAGTTCAAGCCTGGTCCGGTGTTCGCCAACATCGTCGTCGGCGACGAGATCAACAGGGCCTCGCCCAAGACCCAGTCCGCCATGCTTGAGTGCATGGAGGAGCGGCACGTCACCGTCGATGGCACGACGTACCAGCTTGAGGCCCCGTTCATGGTGATCGCGACACAGAACCCGGTCGAGATGGAGGGGACCTATCCGCTGCCCGAGGCGCAGCGCGACCGGTTCACCGCGCGCATCTCCATCGGATACCCCACCGCCTCGGCCGAGCTCGAGATGCTCGACACCCACGGCTCGTCCTCACCGCTCGACCACCTCAAGCCGGTGGCCACCGCCACCGACGTGCGCGCGCTCATCGAGGCGGTGCGCGGCGTGCTCGTCGCGGGACAGGTGAAGCAGTACATCATCGCGCTCTGCGCCGCGACGCGATCCGCGCCTGAGCTGCGGCTCGGCGCCTCGCCGCGCGCGGCGCTGCACCTGTTGCGCGCCGCGCGGGCGCGGGCGGCGCTCGACGGGCGGGACTACGTCATCCCCGACGACATCCAGGCGCTCGCGGGCCCGGTGCTCGCGCACCGGCTGCTGCCGACCGCCGAGGCCCTCGTGGAGCGGAAGCTGCCCGAGCAGGTGGTCACGCGCCTCATCGAGCAGACCCCGCTGCCACGGCCCTGAGAGGGCGGGACCGATGCGGGGGCTGCTTGGCGCGCTGACGGTGCGGGGCCGGTCGTTCGTCGCGGCCGGGATAGCGGCGATGGCCTGCGGTCTGCTGCTTCCCGAGCCCGACCTGCTGCGGATCGGCGTGGTGCTGATGCTGCTTCCGCTGCTTTCCGCGTTCGGCGCCGGCCGGGCCAGGTACCGGCTGTCGTGCCTGCGCACGGTGTCGCCGGCCCGGCTGCCCGCCGGGCAGAGCGCGTCGCTGACCGTCAAGCTGACCAACGTCTCACGGCTGCGCACCGGGCTGCTGCTCGCCGAGGACACGGTGCCCTACGCGCTCGGCTCCCGGCCCAGGTTCATCTTCGAGGGCATCGGCGGCGGCGGCTCGCGCTCGTACACCTACCATCTCGGTTCCGAGACCAGGGGCAGGTACACGGTGGGGCCGCTGCGGGTGCGCGTCGCCGACTCGTTCGGCCTCGTCTCGATCACCCGGGCGTTCACGTCCACCTCGGTGGTGACGGTCACGCCGCGCATCGTGCCGCTCGCGCGGCCGCCGTTCGGCGGCTACTGGCTCGGCGACAGCGAGCACGGCAAGCGGTCCATCGCCGCATCCGGCGAGGACGACGTCGCGCCGCGCGCCTACCAGAACGGTGACAGCCTGCAACGGGTGCACTGGCGGTCCACCGCGCGCTACGGCGAGCTGATGGTGCGCCGCGAGGAGCAGTACTGGCGCAATACCGCGTCGCTGTTCCTCGACACGCGGCGCAACGCCTACACCACCGCCATGTTCGAGCTCGCGGTCACCGCGGCCGCGTCCATCGGGGTGCACCTGGCGGGCGAGGGTTTCGAGGCGCGGTTCGTGACCGCGGAGGGCGAGGTGCCGGGGCAGGGGTCGTTCCGCGACACGCTGCTTGACACGCTCGCCGTGCTGCGACCGTCGCGCGCGGTGACTCTGGAGACCGGGGTGGCCGCGCTCGGCAGCGCGGGCGGCCAGGTCATCGCGGTGATCGGGGAGGCGACACCCGCGCAGGCCAGGGAGCTCGCGGCGGCCAGACGCGGGGCGGCGCCCGGGGTGGCGCTGCTGCTCGCGGAGGACGTGCGCGCGGCGAACGTGGCGGGATGCGTCCAGGCCCTCGCCGGCTGCGGGTGGCGGGTCGCGGTGGTGTCCGACGCCGCACGGCTCCCGGTGGCGTGGCAGGAGGTCAACCGCGCCTCGGGGCGGCAGGCCGGCGGCTCCGGCGGGCTGTCGTGGACGACGGGGCCAAGCGAGTCAACCGGGTCTAACGGCTCAACCGGGTCTAACGGCTCGGCAGGCACGGGCGGGCCCGACGACCCGGCGAGGGAGGCGGCCCATGGCTAGCCACCGGCGGACCCTGGCGGCAGCGGCCGCCGTCCTACTCGCCTCGCTGTCCCTGTACCCCGTCTTCATCGGGACCGGCTGGTTCTTCGCCGGGATCGGCTCGGCCATCGTGGTGGGGCTCGCCGGGACGCTGGCCAGGCTGCGCAGGCTGCCGCTCGCGGCGGACCTGGCGATCGGCGTGATCGCGCTGCTGCTCTACCTCAACGTGACGTTCTCCAACGCCAGGTCCTACGGCCACCTGCTGCCGACACCCGCCTCGCTCGCCGCGCTCTGGCACATCGCGGGGCAGGGATTCGACGAGGCGGCCAAGTACGCTCCCCCGGTTCCTGAACTGCGCGGCATGGTGCTGCTCGCCGCCGCGGGCATCGGGATCGCCGCCCTGCTCACCGACCTGATCGCGGTCCGGTTCGGCAGCGCGGCGCTTGCCGGGCTGCCGCTGCTGCTGCTGTTCACCGAGCCGTTCACGCTGAGCGTCTCGCGCGGCTTCGTCGGGACCACGGTCGCGTTCATCGCCGGAGTCGCCGGCTACCTGGGGCTGCTGTCCAGCGAGGCCAGGGACCGGATCAGGGAATGGGAGCACCAGGACCCGTCGGACACCGACGCGCCCGACACGCGGGCGCTGGCGGCGACGGGCCGCCGGGTGGGGTTCGCCGCTGTCGCGCTCGCGCTGTTCATCCCGCTGTTCGTCCCCGGCCTGCACATGACCAGGCTGTTCGGCCAGGGCCAGCCGGGCATCGGCGGAAACACCGGAAACGGCGCAGCGGTCGCCGGGTTCCCCGACCCGAACACGCACCTGTCGCAGCAGCTGACGGAAGCGCAGGCGGTGACCGAACTCGCCTACACGACGACCGATGCCACCCCCGGCTACCTGCAGCTCTACGTGCTCGACCAGCTCACGGACACCGGCTGGCACCTGCTCGGCCAGCCCCAGGACCACGCCACGGTCGGCCCGCGGCTGCCCACGGCCCCCGGCCTGAGCAACTACACCGGGACGGCCAGGGAAACCACCAGGATCAGCATCGCCCAGGGCATCGGCACCGATGCCTTGTACGCGCTGCCCGTTCCCTTCCCCGCCACGACGGTCACGGCACAAGGATCGGTGCGCGCGGACCGCGCGACGCTGATGGTGTTCGATCCCGGCGTCACGCTCGGCGGCATGGACTACACCGTCGAGAGCGTCGACGAGTCGCCGCCGGCCGCGCTGCTCAACGAGGCGCCGCCGCCGCAGGGTGACATCGCCGCCCGTGACCTGTCCGTGCCCTCCTCCTACGACTCGCTGCGCGCCCTTGCCGAGTCCGTGGTGCGACTGGCGGGCGCGAAGACCGAGTTCCAGAAGGCGCTCGCGCTGCAGAACTGGCTGGCGGGCGGGACGTTCAGCTACACGGTGCACGCTCCGACGTTCGACGACGCCGCGGGTCTCACCAAGTTCCTCACGGTCACCAAGACGGGGTACTGCCTGCACTTCTCCTACGCCATGGCGGTGCTGTCCAGGCTGCTCGGCATCCCGGCGCGCGTCGCCTTCGGCTTCACCCCAGGCACCACGGTGTCCACCGGCACGTGGGTGGTGACCTCGCACGACGCGCACGCCTGGCCGGAACTGTACTTCCAGGGGTTCGGCTGGCTGCGGTTCGAGCCGACGCCGACGGGCGCCAACGGACAGGGCAGCGCCATTCCCCCGAGCTACACACTCAACTCCACCGGCCCCGGTTCGGCCACCCAGCCGGCGACCGGGCCGAGCATCGCGCCGACCGCCAATCCCACCGGCTTCCCCCGCGGCTTTCAGCACGTGCTCGTGCCGCCCGGAGGTGGCGGAGTGGCCGGCGGCGGCGGCGTCCGAGCGGGCGGGCCCGACCCGTGGGTGATTTTCGGACTCACGGTCGCGGGCCTTGCCGCGATCGCCCTCATCGCGCCGCTGTGCGGGCGGCTGGTGGTCAGGCGGCGGCGCTGGCGGCACCGGACCGGCGACGGCGCCGGGAGGCCCGGCGTCGTACCCGCGGGTCACGCTGGCGGTTTGGAGGGGCGGATACGCGCCAGGGACGAGGCATGGGCGCACGCGGCCTGGCAGGAACTGCGCGACGACCTGATCGACTACGGCGCCGGCTGCCAGCCGAGCGAGTCACCGCGGGCGGTGGCCACCAGGGCGGGCGGCGCGCTAAGCCTCGGTGAGCCGGCGCGGGCGGCGCTCGGTCGCATCGCCCTGGCGGAGGAGCGGGCCAGGTACGCGGCGCGGCCGACGGACGGCTCCGGGCTGCGCGCGGACAGCACGGCGGTGCGGCGTGCCATCGCCGCCGCGGTGCCGCGCGGCGACCGCTGGCGGGCACGCCTGCTCCCAGCCTCGGTGGTCGGCCCGACGATGAGCGCACTCAGCGCCGCGACCGACGCACTCGGCCGCATCGGCCCGTGGTGGCTCGGCAGGTTCCGCGGTTAGACCTCCTGCGGGGTTCCGCGTGTGGACCTTCTAGAGGTCACCCTCCTGCCGACGCCGCCAGCGCTCGTCAAGCCGCTCACCGAACGTACCGCGCGGGGCGCCGCCCCGGCGGGAGCGGCGAGACCGGCTCTTGCCGGCCGTACCCCGCTGCGCGCCGCTGGAGCCGACGGCAACGGTGGCCATCTGCCGCCAGCTGTTCAGCGCCCAGATGCCGCATAGCAGCATGATGACGAATCCCGCGACCGCCAGGCCGATCACCGTAAGGGCGATGCCGACGGCGATCATCGCAGCACCAACGAGCAAACCGACGAGCGCCTCTACCACCCGACGCCTGTAATGCACGCGGGGATCGCTAGAGCGAACAAGACGCGCTAGCCTCCGATCCTCCCTGTAGAGCCCCTGCTCGATCTGCTCGAGCTGGCGCTGCTCATGCTCAGAGAGCGGCACGACGCCTCCCATGAAAACCGGGGGGTGGGGTGACTTTCACCTCACGTTAGACACCTGGTTCATTTCCCAGAATACGAGGCTCATCACGCGTCTTGGAAGGGGCCTCCGCTGGCCCGTCTTGAGAAGATCCGAAAAGTGCCGCGGGCCGCACCGCGTCGGCGCCGAAACGCCGCGCGATCCGGTCCACCGCCTGCTCCGCTTCCCGCCATCCAGACGGCCTTTCGTCGAAGGCGAGCTGCCGTGCCGCCCCGCTGACCGGGCGAAGGCCCGTCGCCCTGACGCCGACGAGACGCAGCCGCGCCCTGCTGTCAAGCCCGGAACCCTCATAAAGGGCGCAGGCCGCGGCGTAGATCTCCCTGGCCACGTCTGTCGGCTCGGGGAGCGTCCGTGACCTGGTGATTGTCTTGAAGTTCGCCAGCCTGAGCTTGACGGTCACCGTGCGCGCCACGCACCCCGACGCGCGCAGCGCACGCGCGGTCCTGCCCGACAGCCGCAGCAGTTCCTTCTTGACCACGTCCGGGTCGTCCACATCCGTCGGGAATGTCTCCTCGGCACCGACGCTCTTCTCCTCGCGCCGTGGCGTGACAGGACGCTCGTCGCGGCCCCAGGCGAGGGCGTGCAGGTGCTCGCCCGCCGCGCCAAGCTCCCTGCGCAGGGTCGCGGCGGGCACGTGAGCGATATCACCCACGGTCCGCAGCCCGAGACGGCCGAGCACCTCCTCCGCCTTGTCCCCCACCCCCCACAGGGCGCTGACCGGGAGCGGGTGCAGGAAGTCGAGCAGCCCGTCAGCGGGCACCACGAGGAGGCCGTCGGGCTTGCACCGCGCCGAGGCGATCTTCGCCACGAACTTGACCGGCGCCAGCCCGACCGAGCAGGTGATGGACTGCTGCTCGCGGACCTGCTGCCTGATCAGCTCGGCGATACGCCGCGGCGTGCCGAGCCGCCGCGTGGCGCCAGAGACATCAAGGAACGCCTCGTCGAGCGAGAGCGGCTCAACCTCTGGCGTGACCGCGCGGAAGATGGCCATGACCTCCTTGGAGACCTCGCCGTACACGCCGTGCCGCGGCGGGATGAAGACGGCCTGCGGGCACAGCCGCCGCGCCCGGCCCACCGGCATCGCCGAGCGGACACCGAACGCGCGCGCCTCGTAGGTCGCCGACAGGACGACGCTGCGCGGGCCGAGACCGCCGACCACCACCGGCTTGCCCCGCAGTTCGGGACGGTCCCGCAGCTCCACGCTCGCGTAGAAGGCGTCCATGTCGACGTGCAGCACACGGCACCCTGCGTCGTCGGCTGACGAGTCTCCCGATGTCCGGAGAGTCACTTCCCTGGGACAGCAATTCCGAGTATGTGCAGGCGGGCGGCGATGTCGCGCAGCGGCGGGCAGGTGGCGGCGGCCTCCTCGAGTTCGTGCAGCGCGTCCGCCGTGGTCAGGTCGGCGCCCGCGCCCGGCAGCAGGCCGGAGAAGATCCGGATGCCGTGCGCGTCGCCGACGCGCAGCCCGGCGCCCGCGATCAGGGCGGTCAGCTCGGGCAGCGTGAACCGGCGCGCCGCACGGGCGCCCTGCGCGGCCGGTTCCTCGTGCCGCTCGCCTTCGCCTGGCAGCAGGGCCCGCGCCTCGGCGTACCTGCCCGCGAGCGCCCGCTGCAGGACCGCGGCGACGGTGTTGGCGGCGAGCACGCTGACCGTGCCGCCCGGCCGGAGCACCTGGGCGACCGCCGCGAGCGCCGCGGCGGGCGAGTCCACGTATTCCAGGACGCTGTGGCAGATCACCAGGTCCGCGGACGCGGTACCGACCAGGCTGGTCAGGTCCGCCGCCTCCCCCTGGACGTCGGTAAGCGAGACGCCGGCCTCGGCGGCCCGCCACCGCGCGGCGGCCAGCGCGTCGGGGCTCGGGTCGACCACGGTGACCCGGTGGCCGGCGCTGGCGAGGCTCACCGCGAACCCGCCGGTGCCCGCGCCCACGTCAACGATGTCAAGGCTTGGCTGGCCCGTCTGAGCGGTGCGCGCCGCGATGACCTCCGTCAGGACATCGGCGACCAGCGACGATCGCGAGCCGTCGCGCCTGCGCTCGGCGTCGGGGCTCTGCCAACCGGGCTTGGGCCTGCCGGGTATCGGCACGCCTGGCACGGCCCTCGCGGGAACCTCTGCGGTCACTCTTAACCACTCCCCAGGTTGCCCGTGCATCCTTACTGTGCAATCTCACTGTAGTGCGGCCGGCCATCCGGTGACCGCCGGGTAGCAAGCATCCAGCTTGCTACCTTATGTGATTTATTTGTCACTAATTGTCGATAAAGGAGCTGAACCCGGGCCCCGCGGCCCGCGTTCTACCGATCGTGGAGAACTCAGCAGCCGATTGGGGCAAGCGGACGAAAGCGACACAACGCCGTAAGCAAATGACCGCACGTGAGCCATCAAGGACACGTATGCTCAACCGCATGCCTTCGCCTGCCGAGCACCTCGAGCTCCCGCATCCCCGGCGCCTGCTGTGGACCTCAGCGTGGAGCATGGCGGAATCGGTAGGCCTGCCCTTCGGCACCTACGTCGCCGTCACCGACCTGGTCAGCCCCGACGCGGGCCTGGTCGCGGGAACCGCGGTAGTGTGGCTGCTGATCGCGCTGCGCAAGATCGTCACCGGGTCTGTCACCGCGTTGCTGACGATCACGGCGCTCGTGCTGACGGTGCAAACGCTTGCGGCGATAAGCACCGGCTCCATGTGGATGTTCCAGCTCCAGTTCCCGCTGGCGAACCTGGCGATGTGCGTGGTCTTCGCCCGCACCGCGCCGACGCGCAAGCCGCTGGTCGCCCAGCTCGCCGAGGAAGTGGTGGCGCTGCGGCACCCGAACGGCACGCATCACCCGGGGCTGCACCGGTTCTTCCAGGGCGCGACCTGGCTCTGGGCGGGGCTGTTCCTGCTGCTGACGCTCAGCCTCGCGGTCATGATGAAGACCGAGCCGTTCAAGCTCTTCATGCTGCTGTCGTCCGTGGTGACCCTGGGGCTCACGGTGGTCGGCGCGGGCATCTGCGTGCTGTGGTTCTTCGCGGTGGTCCGCCGCCTGGGCCTGCGCCTGCGCTTCACCGCCGCTTAGCCGCCACGCAAAGCATTGCAAAGCAAAGCCCGGCCCCGTTTAAGGGACCGGGCTCGGTTAACGCGCGGCTGGCGCGATCAGGGGCGGCGGCGCGGCTCCGGCGCGGTGCCCTGCGCCGGGTTCTGCGTGTCGTCGTCCTCGTCCGCATAGGGATCGATGTCGTCGTCATCGTCATCGCCGTACGGGTCCTCGTCGCCGTCCTCGCCGGCCTCCAGGTCCGGCCCGAGTGCGGACGGGTCGGGATCGAGCGACAGCCCCGGCTTGTCGGCCTTAATGCGGGCAAGGACGCCGTTCACGAACGGCGGCGAGTTGTCCGTGGACAGGTCCTGGGCCAGCGCGACGGCCTCGCTGATCGCCACGCCGTCCGGCACGTCGTCGGCCCACAGCAGCTCGTAGACGCCGATCCGCAGCAGGTTCCTGTCCACCGCGGGCATCCGCTCAAGCGTCCAGTCGACCAGGTTCCATGAGATCAGCTCGTCGATGCGCTCGCTGTGCGTGGCCACGCCGCGCACCAGCTCGGCGGCGTACGGCTGGACTGGCACGTCGCCGACCGACTGGCGCTCGCTGAGCAACTCAAGCGTGGGCAGGCCGCGCAGCTCGGCCTCGAAGAGGATGTCGAGGGCCCGCTTGCGTGCCTTGCTACGCGCGGCCACGGAACCCCTCTCGTTCGGTGCGAAGCGAAGTCTGAATGCGAAGCGACATCAGGCGCGGCCGAGATACGCGCCGCTGCGCGTGTCGACCTTGACCTTCTCGCCGGTGGTGATGAACAGCGGTACCTGGATAGTCGCGCCGGTTTCCAGCGTGGCCGGCTTGGTGCCGCCGGTGGAGCGGTCGCCCTGCAGGCCCGGGTCGGTCTGCGCGATGACAAGCTCGACCGCGGCGGGCATGTCCACGTACAGCGGGGTGCCCTCGTTGAACGCGATCGTCACGGTCTGCTCTTCAAGCAGGTAGTTCGCCGCGTCGCCGACCACCGCGGCGGGAATGCGTGGCTGGTCGTAGTCGGACAGGTCCATGAAGACGAAGTCATCGCCCTCGCGGTACAGGTACTGCATGTCGCGCTTGTCAACGTTGGCCACGTCTACCTTGATGCCTGCGTTGAAAGTCTTGTCGACAACCTTGCCCGACATCACGTTCTTCAGCTTGGTGCGCACGAAGGCCGGCCCCTTGCCCGGCTTCACGTGCTGGAATTCCACGACATTCCACAGCTGTCCCTCGATGTTCAGCGTCATGCCGTTCTTCAGGTCATTCGTGCTTGCCACGCGTCGTCTCCAATTACAGGACCAGCAGTTCCCTGGTGGTCGAAGTCAGGAATCGGGCCCCGCCGTCAGCCGTCACGACAAGCACGTCCTCGATCCGGACGCCACCGCGATCGGGCAGGTAAACACCAGGCTCGACGGTGACAGGAACCCGATCGGTCAGTCTACCCGTTCTTCCGTACCCCAGCATCGGCGCCTCGTGGATCTCCAGGCCCACCCCGTGCCCGAGGCCGTGCTGGAAATGCCCGGCATGCCCGGCCGCCTCGATGACCTCGCGGGCCGCGGCGTCGACCGCCCCGGCCTCGACCCCGTCGGACAGCGCCGCGACGCCTGCCCGCTGCGCCGTCGCCACCAGGTCGTAGATGTCCCGCTGCCAGTCAGCGACCGCGCCGATCGCCACCGTCCTGGTCATGTCCGCGTGATAGCCCTCGTGCAGCGCGCCGAAGTCCATCGTCACCAGGTCGCCGCGCTCCAGCGCGCGGCCGCCAGGCGCGTGGTGCGGTGTGGCCCCGTTCGGGCCGCTCGCCACGATCGTGTCGAACGCGGGACGCTCCGCGCCGAGCAGGGCCATGGCGTGGTCGAGCAGGGTCGCGAGCGTCCGTTCGGTCATCCCTGGACGGATCTTGGGCAGGATCTCCGCCAGCGCGGCGTCGGTCAGCCGGCAGGCCTCGGTCAGCTTCTCGATCTCCTCGTCGTCCTTCACCATCCGCAGCGTCTCGATCTGCTGCCCGAACGGTTGCGTGACTACGCCTTCCGCCCGCGCCACCAGCTCCTCGTGCCGCTCGACGGTCATCTCGTGCGCTTCGAAGGCGAGCGTGCGGTAGCCGCGGCGTGACGCCTCCGTCGCCAGCTTCGCCTCGATGAACCGCTCGGTGAGCAGTTCGACGTCGGGTGCGTCGCGCTGCGCCGCACCGGTGTAGCGGGAGTCGGTGGCGAGCAGCGCGCGCTCACCGTCCGCCGGCAGCAGCAGGGCCGCGTTGGACGAGGCGAGGCCGGTGAGGTAGCGGACGTTGGGCCCGGCAGTGATGAGCGCGGCGTCGGCGCCGCTTTCCCTGATGAGCCGCTGGGCGCGGCGGCGTCGTGCTGCGTGGGCTTCCGGCATGCCTCGACTGTATCCCCGGCGCGTCCACCCGGATCGTCGGCGCCGCAGGCGCCGACGATCCGGTTCGCGGGAAAACCGCGCCTTCCTCGGGCGGGCCGTCAGGTTCCTCGCGGAGGAAGCCGGGATCACCCAGTTCCTTGACATCGGCACCGGCCTGCCAACGATGAGCAGCGTGCACGAGGTGGCGCAGTCGATCACGCCCGCCTCACGCGTGGTCACGTGGACAACGACCCGCTCGTGCTGCGGCACGCCCAGGCGCTGCTCACCTCGGCCCCGCTGCCGCCGGCCAGCGAGGTGAACTGCTACGGCGGAGTCGCCCGCAAGCGCTGAGGGCCGGCGATAGGATTCGGACATGTCGGAACTGCCCCCAGAGATCGACACTTCCAGGCCGCATTCCGCCCGGATGTACGACTACTTCATCGGCGGGAAGAATCACTTCGCGGCCGACAGGGAGACCGCGCGGGAGGTGCTGCGGAACAGCCCGCATGTGCAGATCGCCGCGCGGGAGAACCGGGCGTTCCTCGGCCGGGCCGTCAGGTACCTCGCGACGGATGTCAACGAGGGCGGGGCGGGGATCAGGCAGTTCCTCGACATCGGTACCGGCCTGCCCACCATGAACAACGTGCACGAGGTCGCGCAGTCCGTCACGCCGTCGGCCCGGGTCGTCTACGTCGACAACGACCCGCTTGTGCTCACCCACGCGCGGGCCCTGCTGACCTCCGCGCCCGAGGGCCGCACCGCCTACATCCAGGCCGACCTGCGCGACCCCGCGGCGATCCTGTCCGACCCCGCCACCCGCGGCGTGCTCGACTTCGGCCGGCCGATCGCGCTCATGCTCGTCGCGATCCTGCACTTCGCGCCGGACGATTTCCAGCCGGCGGAGGTCATCGCCACCCTGCTCGACGCGCTGCCGTCGGGCAGTTACCTGGCGGCGACGCACCTGGTGACGGATCACGACATGGAGGCGACGTCCGCGGGACAGCGGGTGATGCGGGCGGCGGGCATCCCGATGCAGAAGCGGGACTCCGACGAATTCGCCAAGCTGGCGTTCTCCGGGCTCGAACTGGTGCCGCCCGGCGTGGTGCTCGTCTCGGAATGGCGGCCCGATGGCACCGGGCCGCGCCCGGCGCCGTACGAGGTGAATTGCTACGCGGGCGTCGCGCGCAAGCCCTGACGCCTCGGCGAGTGACAGGGGATGCCCGGGTGAACAAACGTTCGCCCGGGCTTCTTTTTTTGCTGTTATCTATGTCTGATGCTGAAATCGTTGCGTAAAGCCGCAAATACCGCTGATTTTGGTCGCAGAACCGCTCAGTGACGGGAGTGAATCGTCCGTAGAATGGCGTCTGTGACGTTCCGGGGCAGCGAGTGGAAGGACGGGAGCATGACCGATTTCCTCGCGTCAGAAGACTCCCTGCCGGACGTCGACATGAACCGGCCGCACCCGGCGCGCATGTACGACTACTACCTGGGGGGCAAGAACCACTTCGCCGCCGACCGCGCCGTCGCCGACGCCGCGCTCGCGTCCTGGCCGGCCGGCCGGATCGGGCTGCGCGAGAACCGGCGGTTTCTCGGCCGCGCGGTTAGGTACCTGGCCACCGACGCCGGGATAAGGCAGTTCCTCGACATCGGCTCCGGTCTGCCGACCCAGGCGAATGTGCACGAGATCGCCCAGGGCGCCGACCCGTCCTGCCGGGTGGTCTACGTCGACAACGACTCCATGGTGCTCGCGCACGCCAGGGCGCTGCTCGCCTCCGCGCCCGAGGGCCGCACCGCCTACATTCAGGCCGACCTGCGGTCGCCGCTCGACATCCTGTCCTCCCCGGTGGTGCGGGAGGTGATCGACTTCGACAAGCCGGTCGCGCTGATGCTTGTCGCGGTGCTGCACTTCCTGCAAGAGGAGGACAAGCCCGAGGCGGTCCTCGCCACCCTGCTCGACGCGCTGCCGCCCGGGTCGTACCTGGCCGCGTCGCACATGACGATGGAGCACGACCCGGAGGGCGTCGGCGGCGGGCAACGCGCCTACCACAAGGCGGGCCTGCCGATGCACTCGCGCGACGCCGACGACTTCGCCTCGCTCGCCTTCTCCGGCCTCGACCTGGTGCCGCCCGGCGTGGTCCTGGTGTCGGAGTGGCGGCCGGACACGAACGGGCCGCGGCCGACCCCCGCCGAGGTGTCCTGCTACGGCGGGGTCGCCCGCAAGCCGTTACCGGCGCTCCGTCAGGTCTTCTCGCCGCTCCGCACGCCGCGTCTGGCGCGGAAGACGGCGGCCTTCACCCGGCTTTGGCACGGGGCCGAGCAGAACCGGCGCGCCGAGTTGCGTGAGGCATCCACGTAGACGCGGTCGCAGTGCGGCGCGCCGCAGACCCCGAGTCGTCCGGCCAGTTCGCTGCCCACCGCCAGCGCGAGCGCCGTGGCGCAGCCCGCGCTCCAGCCGACTCCGTAGGTGTCGCTCGACCCGTGGAAGTGCACCTGCCAGGGCTCGCCGTCGACGCGGTCAAGCTGCGGCCTGGCACCCGTATCCCGCAGCAGCCGGTTGACGGCCGCGGCGGCGTCATCGGGCCGGTCCGCTGCCATCGCCTCGAACACGCCGCGCATCACCTGCGCCGCCCGGAACAGGTATGCCGCGCTCTCGCCGGGCAGCCGCTCGGGCACCCGCGCCTGAGCGCGGACGGGCAGGGCGGCAGCCGCGGCCGTGAGCAACTCCTCGCCGGCCGGAGCGGCGTACGGCCTGCCTTGCCGCTCGCCGTCGGTCAGCTCATTCACCAGCGAGACCGCTGCCTCGAGCAGCAGCTCGATGTGACTATCGAAAAGCATTTGACCAGTCACTGTCCTCAATTTATGGTGTGACTAACGTTACCCGTTTTGTCAGTCACTGTTGGGGAGGGCGCGTGACAATCGTTCCTGGCCGATCGCGAGTGCGCCTTCCCCGGCAGGTCCGGATACTGGCCGCCGCCCGCGCGGTCAACCAGCTCGGCGCGTTCTCGCTGGCGTTCCTGACCGTGCTGCTGTCCCGCGATCTTGGCGCGAGCCTCGGCACCGCGGGCGCCGTCGCGGCGTTGTTCGGCCTGGCGACCATTCCGAGCAGGCTGCTTGGCGGGCACCTGGCCGACCGGCTTGGCCGTCGCCGCACCATCCTCGCCGGCCTGGCCGGGTGCGCCGCCGCGCAGCTCGGCATCGCGGCAGCGCCCGATACCGCCGTGGCGGCGGGCTGCGCGGTGCTGCTCGGGTTCGCCTTCGAGCTCTACGAACCGCCCAGCCAGGCGATGATCGCCGACGCGACCCGGCCGGACCAGCGCGCACCGGCCTACGCGCTGCTGACCACGGCGCTTGCCGTGGGCAACATGGGCGCGGGCCTGGTCGCGGCCGCCGTCGGGCGTTCCGGCCTGCGCTGGCTCTTCGTGGTCGATGCCGCCAGCTGTCTCGGCTGCGCGCTGATCGTGTACCTCTGGCTCCCCGCCGACCGGCTCGGGTCGACGCCGCCCGCGCGCGAGCGCCATGGCGATCCGGGTGAGCGCCCGGACAGCGGCGCATCGCCGTGGCGCGATCCCGCGCTGCTCGCGATGACGGCAGCGGGCACGGTGTTCGCGCTCGTCTCCATGGTGATGCTAGTCGGGCTGCCGCTGTCGGCGGCGGCCAACGGCCTCGATCCGGCCAGCGTCGGCCTGGTCACCGGAACGCTCACGCTTGTGCTTGGCCGGCCCTTGCTGCAGAGCAAGCCGCTCACTGGCCTGTCCCACCCGGCCGCGGCTGCCGCCGGCTTCACCCTGCTCGGAACCGGCATGGCTGGGTACGCGGTGGCGCACTCGCTTGCCGCGCTCTTCGCCCCCACGGTCGCCTGGGCCATCGGCAACCTGCTGCTGACTGGCCGCGCGTTCGCGGTGGTCACGGCCCTGGCACCGCCGGGCGCGACGGCACGCTACCTGGCTGTTTACGGGCTGAGCTGGGGTATCGCGACAGTGGCTGCCCCGTTGCTGGCCACCCGGGTGATCGGTTCCCTGGGCTCTGCGGCGCTGTGGACCGCCAGCTCAGCCCTCTGCCTCGCCATGGCCGCCGTCCAGCCATGGCTGCTCCGTGCGATCACCGGACGCCGGGACGCCGTCGTCAGCCGCGCGCCGGCCTCATCCGCGGATGCGGCTGTGGGCTAGGTCGAGTTCCGCCTCGGTCGCGGACCGCGGCTGCCACGACACGGTGAGCGGGTCGCCATGGTGCCTGGGCACCAGGTGCACGTGGATGTGGAAGACCGTCTGCCAGCCCGCGGGTCTGTTGGCCTGGAACAGGGTCATGCCGTCCGGGCTGAGGCGCTGCTGCAGCAGCGCGGCGACGTCATGGACCGCCTCCATCAGGCGCGCGGCGTCCTGGCGGCCGATGTCCCAGATGTCCGCGGCGTGACGGCGGGGGATGACGAGCGTGTGCCCGGGGACGGCGGGAGAGCGATCGAGGATCGCGATGGCCTCTCCGGTCTCGTACACCGTCCACGCTCGCTCCCGGCCCGCCGCGATCCGGCAGAAGACGCAGTCGGCCTGCTGATTGTCCACGGCGGGATGCTACCGGCACGGCGCCGAGAACATCCGGCCGACCGGAACGGCCCGTCGCCAAGACCTGGACGGCGGGACACCTGGCAGGCGCCCGCCCGCAAACGCGCCACGCGCGGAGGCGCCGTTGCGGGAGGGGCGGAGCCACGCAACCGTTCGGGAATCACATCTTTCTTGCTGTTATCCGACGAGGCCGCGGATGGTCTCGATGTCCTTGACGCGCTGGGCGTGGCTGGCGCCGAGCGCGGTGACGTTGAGCGTGGTCACGCCGGCCTCGCGGTAGGCCGCGAGGCGCTCCTTGACGAAGCCGAGCGGGCCGATCAGCGAGGTCTTCTCCGCAAGCTCGGCGGGGACCAGGCCGGCGGCCTCGTCCTTGCGTCCCCCCAGGTAGGCGTCCTGGATCTGGGCCGCCTCGGCCTCGTAGCCGAAGCGGCAGGCCAGGTCGTAGTAGAAGTTCTTGCCGCGCGCGCCCATGCCGCCGATGTAGAGCGCGAACATCGGGCGGGTGAGGTCGCGCAGGCCGGTCACGTCGTCGCCGATGGCCAGCGGCGCGGCGGCGATCACGTCCAGGCCCGGCAGCGTCTTGTCACGCTTGGCGGTGCCCTCGGCGAGCGGCGCGTCCCAGGTGAGGCCCGCCTTCTCCGGGAAGAAGAATATGGGCTGCCAGCCCTCGGCCATTTCGGCGGCGAGCGCGACGTTCTTCGGGCCGAGCGCGGCGATCACCACGGGGATGCGCTCGCGGACAGGGTGGTTGATCAGCTTGAGCGGCTTGCCGAGGCCGGTGCCGCCGCTGCTCAGCGGGATGTCGTAGAGCTTGCTGTGATGGTCGAGGCGCTCGCGGCGCCAGACAGCGCGGCAGATCTCGATCAGCTCCCTGGTGCGGCCGACGGGCGCGTCATAGGGCACGCCGTGCCAGCCCTCGATCACCTGCGGTCCGCTGGTGCCAAGGCCGAGGGTGAACCGGCCGCCGGAGACGAAATCCAGGCCGGCGGCGGTCATCGCGGTCAGCGCTGGCGTGCGGGAGTAGATCGGCAGGATGCCGGAGGCGATCCCCAGCCGCTCCGTCTTCGCGGCGATGAAGCCGAGCTGGCTCACCGCGTCGAAGCTGTACGCCTCGGGGACGAAGACGATCTCCAGGCCCGCCCGCTCGAAGTCGGCGAGTTCGCTGACCGTCTCGGTGAACCCGCCGGAGTAGTTGAGCATCATCCCGACGCGCATATGCTGGCCTCCCTGCCAATCGCTGGTGCTTGGCCACCGTCCGCTGTCGCTCGCGGGGTATTCCCTGCCGTTCGCGGCCGGGGCCAGGGGTCAATTTAACCCGCTGGACGGGCGCAGGCTATCCCCGGGGTGTCCCCCATACACGAGTACTAGGTAGCTTTGTACCGTGGTCTAGACCACAATGGACTAGACCACTCCTTGCGAGACCCCCGGCGTAACATGGAAACGGCAAGCTAGTGCATATGGTGAGTACCGCTGATCCGCTGTCCATCACGCCTGCCGCGCTCCGGGTGCGGCGCCTCGGAGAGCCCGGAATCGTGTCCCCGATGGCCGAGCTTCTGCAGAGCAGGGTCAGCTCGCCGCACTATGTGCACGAACTGGACCGCGTGCTGCTCGACGACACCGTCGACGGCGCGGCGGCGCGCCTGTGCGACGTCGCCGACCTGCCCTCGCTCGAACCGGGCGGGCCACGCGAGTACATCTACTTCGACCCGGCCGCCACCAGGGCGGCGATCGTGACCTGCGGCGGCCTTTGCCCCGGGCTCAACAACGTGATCCGCGGCCTGGTCCTCGAGCTCGCCGACAACTACGGCGTCACCGAGGTGCTCGGGTTCCGCGACGGCTTCCGCGGCCTGGTCGGCGACAGCGAGCCGGTCCGGCTCACTCACGACCTGGTGGCCGGCATCCACAACAGGGGCGGCACCATCCTCGGCACGTCGCGCGGAAACCAGGATCCGTCACGGATGGTGACGACGCTGCAGCACTACGGCGTTTCGCTGCTGTTCGTGATCGGCGGTGACGGCACGTTGCGCGGCGCCGCGAAGATCGCCGACGAGGCGGTCCGCCGCGGCATGAGGCTCGCGGTGATCGGCATACCGAAGACGATCGACAACGACATCCCCTTCATCGACCAGAGCTTCGGCTTCCAGACCGCGTTCACCCGCGCCACCGACTCGATCAAGTCCGCGCACACCGAGGCGAGCTCGACGCCGCACGGGGTCGGCCTCGTCAAAGTGATGGGCAGGCACTCCGGGTTCATCGCCTGCTACGCCGCCCTCGCCAGCCACGACGTGGACTTCGTGCTGGTTCCCGAGATGCCGTTCAGCCTTGCCGGCGAGAGCGGGTTCCTCGCCAAGCTGCGGCATCGGGTGCGACGGCAGGGGCACGCCGTGGTCGTGGTGGCCGAGGGCGCGGGGCAGGACCTGTTCGAGTACGACGGGGCGGTCGACGCCTCGGGCAACGCCCGGCTGGCGGACATCGGCGCGCTGCTGCGGCAGCGGATCATCGACGACTACGCCGCGACCAGGGAGGAGCTCAGCCTGCGCTACGTCGACCCCGGGTACGCGATCCGCAGCGTGCCTGCCAACGCCTGGGACGCGGTGTACTGCCTGCGGCTCGCCCAGGCCGCCGTGCACGCCGCGATGGCCGGGCGGACGGCGATGGTGGTCGGGCGCTGGCACGGCCGGTTCGTGCACATCCCGATCCCCGTCGCCACCGGCGGCCGCAACCAGGTCGACCCCAACGGCGACCTGTGGATGTCGGTGCTCGAGGCGACGGGGCAGCCGGAGCGGCTGTTCTGAATTTTGCCTGGGATGTCCCTACGCGGGCGTTAGCGGGTGTCGGCGTTAGCGGGCTTGGGCGTTAGCTGGCTTCGGCGTCGGCGAGCAGGGTCAGGATGTCCCTGGCGATGGCCTCCGGCGGGCTTGTGCCAGCGTCGACCGTGACGGTCGCCGCCTCGGCGTAGACAAGGTCGCGCTCGGCATGCAGCTGCGCCACGTCCGGGCGAACCAGCATCGGGCGGCCCTGATCGCCGCCGACGCGGCGCATCGCCTCGGCGTAGCTGATCCGGAGGTAGGCGACGGGGACGTCCTTGAGCAGGTCACGGGTGTCCGCGCGCTGGACCGCGCCGCCGCCGAGCGCGAGCACGCTGTCCGTGCCGTCCAGCAGGTCCGCGATGACCTTGTGCTCCAGGTCGCGGAAGGCGGGCTCGCCCTCCTCGGCGAAGATCTGCCTGATCGGCCGGCCCGCGCGCTGCTCGATGACGACATCGCTGTCGCGGAAGGGTACGCCGAGCCTCCTGGCGAGGATGCGGCCCACCGTGGTCTTGCCCGCGCCCATGAAGCCGACGAGGACGATCAACGGAGCTGTCCCATCACCGGAGCTGCCCCATCACCGGACCTGCTCAGCGATGGCGCGCAGCGCGAGGATGTAGGACTGGAAGCCGAAGCCCGCGATGATCCCGGTGGCCGCCCCGGTGATCACCGACTCGTGCCGGAAGCCCTCGCGCGCGGCGATGTTGGAGATGTGCACCTCGACCAGCGGCGCGGTCCGCATCTTCACCGCGTCCATCAGGGCGTAGGAGTAGTGGGTCAGCGCGCCGGCGTTGAGCACGACGGGCGTCTGGTCGTCGCACGCCTGGTGAATCCAGGTGACGAGCTCGCCCTCATACTCGGTCTGCCTGACCTCGACATCGAGGCCGAGCTCCTTGCCCGTGCGCAGGCACAGCTCTTCCAGGTCGGCGTGCGTCGCAGAACCGTAAATCGACGGCTCGCGCTTGCCGAGGCGGCCGAGGTTCGGCCCGTTGAGCACGAGCACCCTCGTTGCCGCGGTCATGCGGACACCGCCAGGTATGCCTGAGCGAGCAGGTCCTCGGCGGGGCTGTCATAGATGATCGGGTTCCCCACGCCGTCCAGGATTACCATGCGCAGCCGCGCGCCGCGCGTCTTCTTGTCCAGCGACATCGTCTCGCGCAGCGCGGGCCAGGCGGCCTTCGGGTAGCGGACGGGCAGACCGACCGCGGTGAGCAGCTCCCGGTGCAGTGCCACGTCCGCCGCTTTCAGGCGCCCGGCGAGCCGTCCCACCTCGGCGGCGAACACCATGCCGATCGCCACCGCGTCGCCGTGCCTGAACCGGTACCGCTGAAGCTTCTCGATCGCGTGGCCGAGTGTGTGCCCGTAGTTGAGCGTCTCCCGCAAGCCGGACTCACGCAGGTCCGCGGATACCACCCGGGCCTTGACCGCGATGGCCCGCTCGACGAGTTCGCGGGCGTGCGCGCCGTGCGGCTTCGCCGCGCCGTCGGTATCCGCCTCGACGAGCCGGAGGATCTCGCGGTCGGCGATAAAGCCGGCCTTGATGACCTCGGCGAGGCCGGCCACGTAGTCCTCGCGCGGCAGCGTTTCCAGGGTCGCCAGGTCGGCGAGCACGCCCGCGGGCGGGTGGAAGGCGCCGACCAGGTTCTTGCCCTCGGGAATGTCGATCGCGGTCTTGCCGCCGACCGCCGCGTCGACCATGCCGAGCAGCGTCGTCGGCACGTGCACCACGGGCACGCCGCGCAGCCAGCTCGCGGCGGCGAACCCGGCGAGATCGGTCACCGCTCCGCCGCCGACGCTGACCACGCAGTCGGTCCTGGTGACCTTGGACTCGGCGAGCCAGGACCACAGCCCGGCGAGCACCGACACGTCCTTGGCGGTCTCGCCGCTTGGCACGCCGGTCACCGCCACGCGGTAGCCCGCGTCCTCAAGCACACGGGAGACGGGCCGCGCGACCGCGCCAAGCCGCTCGTCGTGGATGACGGCGACCGTCTCCGCCCGCTTGCCGACCAGGTCCGGCAGGGCGCCGAGTACCCCGGTGCCGACGATCACCTCGTACGGCTGGTCCCCGCCGACGGGGATTCGAGTCTCGGTCATCCGCTTATCCGCCTCATCCGCCTATGGTCCGCCTGACTCGCCTTGATTCGCCAGACCCGCCTGATCCGGTTGATCCGCCTGGTCCGCTTCAGCCGCGGAGCCGCGCGGCAAGGTCGGCGGCCACCTCTTCCGCGGCCATGTCGTCGGTGCTCACGGTGAGCGTGGCGAGCTCGGCATAGACGGGGCGCCGCTCGTCAAGCATGGCACGCAGCCGCCCGCGCGGGTTGCCTGGAATGACGACCCGGGGCCGGTCCATGCCCGTGCGCTTCGCCACAGTGGCGAAGCCGGCCTCCAGGTAGACGATCACCTGGCCGGCGATCATCCGCCGCACGTCGGGGTCGAGCACGGCGCCGCTGCCGAGCGCGAGCACGCCGCCCTCGGGCTTGATCGCGTCCAGGCCAAGCGCCACCGCGCCCCGCTCGAACTCGCGGAAGACCAGCTCGCCGTCGTCGACGAAGATGTCGCCGACCGGCTTGTGCGCCGCCGTCGCGACGAGCGCGTCGGTGTCGGCGAACGGGACCCGGAGCTCGGCGGCGAGCAGCGCGCCGACCGACGACTTACCCGCCGTCGGCGGCCCGACGAGCACGACTCCGGTGCCCGGGCCTCGCACCAGGCCGCCGCTCGTGTCCTCGTCCGTGGTCGTCGCGGTGCCTATCATGCCCATGCCTGCCGTGTCGGTGCCTGCCGTGTCGGTGCTCGCCGTGTCGGTTCCTGCGATGTCGGTGCCTGCCATCAGGAGATCACCAGGGACTTCAGGTAGCCCTCCGCGTTCCTGCGCAGTTCCTCCACGGAGTCGCCGCCGAACTTCTCTGTCGCCGCCTCGGCGAGCACGAGTGCGACCATCGCCTCGGCTACTACGCCCGCGGCGGGCACGGCGGTGACATCGCTGCGCTGGTTGATCGCCTTGGCCGGCTCGCCCGAGGCCACGTCGATGGTCTCCAGGGCGCGCGGCACCGTGGAGATGGGCTTCATCGCGGCCCTGATCCGCAGCACCTCGCCGGTGGACATGCCGCCCTCGATGCCGCCGGCCCGGTTGGTGCGCCTGCGCACACCGTCGGGTCCGAGGTAGATCTCGTCGTGCGCGGCCGAGCCGCGGCGGCCTGCCGTGGTGAACCCGTCGCCGAACTCCACGCCCTTGAACGCCTGGACGGAGATCAGCGCGCCGGCCAGCCTGGCGTCGAGCTTCCTGTCCCACTGGGTGAAGCTGCCGAGGCCAGGCGGCAGCCCGTACACCACGACCTCGACCACACCGCCGAGAGTGTCGCCGTCCCTGCGGGCGGCGTCGACCTCCTCCACCATCAGCGCCGCCGTCGCCGCGTCGGCGCAGCGCACCGGGTCGGCGTCGATCCGCGCCAAGTCGCCCGGGCCGGGCACCGGCGCGTCGTCGGGGACCGCGACGGAGCCGAGGCGGACCACGTGCGACAGGACCTGGACGCCGAGGGCCTGCTCGAGCAGTTTGCGGGCCACCTCGCCGAGCGCGACCCTGGCCGCGGTCTCCCTGGCGCTGGCCCGCTCCAGGATCGGCCGCGCGTCGGTGTGGCCGAACTTCTGCATGCCGACCAGGTCGGCGTGGCCGGGCCGTGGCCTGGTCAGCGGCGCGTTGCGCGCCTGGCCCGCGAGCTCCTCCGCGGAGACGGGATCGGGCGCCATGACCGTCTCCCACTTGGGCCACTCCGTGTTGCCGACCCGGATGGCGACCGGGCCGCCGAGCGTCACCCCGTGCCGCACGCCGCCGGTCAGCTCCACCTCGTCCTGCTCGAACTTCATCCGGGCGCCGCGGCCGTAGCCCGCCCGCCGCCGCGCGAGCGCCGCGGCCACGTCCTCACTGGTGACTCGCACCCCCGCCGGCACGCCGTCACAGATCGCGGCGAGAGCCTTCCCGTGCGACTCACCCGCCGTCAGCCACCGAAACATGCTGATCACCCTATCGTCCGGGCCTGCCCAGACTCGCGCCAGCCTGCGGCTCAGGGCCATACGGACGACGACGATCCAGAACGAGTGCGTGGCTCCCCCATCCCCGCCCCGCCTGCCCCAAGCGTTGCCGCGTCGTACGCGCTCACCCGCTGCGGCGAAAGGTGTACTGACTTCTGGTGGTACAAACCGGGTCAAAAAGTCCCTGAGTTTGCCCCAAACGCAGTACATGTTTGCGGCACGGGGCGGTTGTGGGACGGGGCGCTTGCGGGCGATTGCGGCGCGGGCAGTTGCGGGACGGACGGTTGCGGCGCGAGCGGTTGCGGCGCGGGGCGCTTGTTGCTGTTATCCGAGGCGGAAGGCGATACCGCGGCGCAGCCGGGGGGCGAGCGCGGCAGCGATGGCCTCGGCGGCCGCCCTTGCCCGGTCCGGGTCGGCAGTGCGCAGCGTGACGGTCAGGTCCGCATCCTCGCCGCCCGGTTCCAGGTCGAAGCCGTCGGTGACCGCCGCCACCGCGGCACGGACGTCAGGATCGGCGTGCGGGAGCGGGGCCGGCTCGCCCGCGGCCAGCGCGCGCAGCCTGGCGCCCTCGATGACCAGCGGTACGGGCCCTGCCACGTCCACGACCACCGCGTCGGCCTCCTCCGCCGCCACGGCAGGCCACAGCTGCGGCGCGGGCACGGGGACGGGGCGGGCGTCCGCGCGCCAGCGGGTGACCGTCTCGACGCCGGTGAACGCGATGACCGCCTTGCGCCCGTCGTTGCCGATCAGGGTCGGCAGGGCCATCTCGGTTTCCTTCTCCGTGCCGTCCGCGTTCGCCTCGGCGAGCACAGCGACGACCGGGACCAGCAGGCGGGTCGCCGCGACGGCGGCGAGCACCGCGGTCTCCGCGGCCTGGCCGGCCGCGTACGCGGCGAGGATCGCCGTCAGCGCGGGATCGGCGCCGCCCGTGTCACCCGCGGGTCTGCTCGCCGGCCCGCCGCTCGCCGGCCCGCCGCTCGCCGGCGCCCCGCTTGCCGGTTCTCTGCTCGCCGGCCCTCCGCTCGTCGACACGAGCCGACCCTATCCCGCACCGCCGCCGCCACGCCCGGCGGGCACCACAGGGACTTATGGCGGCTACTGAATGTAGTGAAAGCTATGAAAGCTGCATTTAACCGTGGGTATCGTCGGTCTCCACGGCAGAATCGCTTGAGCGCACATGTCGGATATGGAAACCTCATGACCTGCGGCGACACGCAGGCCTCCGCGCCCGGTTGGCAGGGTCCGGATCAGGGGTTGCGGCGCTAGCGGGAGGGAGCAGATCCGTGGGTTCGGCACGTGAGACGGCGCAAGCCGCGCGGATACTTCCCGGCACGCCGATGCGGAAGGTAGTACCGCCGCGGATGGTCGGACCGTACATGAGCGGGCAGCGCGGGGTAATAGCGGGCTACGTGCACCGGGTTCGCGACGTCGTCTTCAGGAACACGGCAGACGCGTTCTACGCACTCGGCCTAGGCTACGAGGGGTCGGACTTTAAGCCCGATATGGCGGAGCTGTACTTCCTGTGCTGGCAGGCGAGAGAGATCGACGGCTATGTGCCGGTCAGCGCGCGCGGAGCTTCCGGCCGGGTGGAGTTCTACCTGGAGCCAATCCAGATACCAGTCGGCACGACGCTGTGCCGGCTGGCGGACGCGGGCGAGGAACCGGTGGCCCGGTATGACGGGCTTGCCTGGCGGCGACCGAGGGAGGGACAAGGCTGATGCGGTACCGACTCATGGCCTCCTACCTTGGCGCCTCCTACCAGGCCGCGGTCGGCCCGTCCGACCGCGATGTGACGCTGTTCGCCGCGCCGCCGCCGCCCGAGGAGCATGGCTTCTCTCCCGCTCCCGGCGGAATCTGGCGCAAGCAGGTCAGGCTCGACGATCTCGACGGGCTGTGGGAGTCCCGGCCCATCGGGTCCTACCACGGCGAGCCGTGCCTGGTCCTTGACGATCTCGGCGACCGGCTGCACATCGTGTACCTGGGCATGGACGAGCGCCGGGCGGCGCAACTCGGTTACTGGGAAGTCGACAGGGGAGTCTTCGAGGTCGTCGTCGTGCGGCACGACGTGACGGACCTGGCCGAGGAACGGCACGAGTTCCCGATTTCGCTGCTGCTGTCCGCGTTGCCGCGGGCTATCGGCGCCGGCGCCTCGAGTGGCGGTGCCGGCGCGGGCGCGATGTCCGCGGCGATCGGGCCTGCCTCGGGCGGCGCCCTCGCGGGTGGCCCAGGTGCCGGCGGCCGTCAGGCCGCGTTGAACCCGGCGCAGAGCGGCGGGTGGAACGGGCAGGGGACGGCCCAGCCCGCGGCCCGCGGCCAGCTTCCGCCTGCCGGAACCGGGCAGTTTCCCCCTGGAACGCTGTCGCAGCCGGCGGCCGCCGTCCAGCAGCAGCAGCCGGCCGCGTACCAGAACCCCGCGGCTGGCCTGCCCGTCGGCACCGGGATGGGGCAGTACGCTGGCGCTCCCACGATGCTCGGCGCGCCGCAGCTTCCCGTGGGACCGCAGGCGCCGGGCATGCAACAGGCTCCCAGCGTGCAGCAGGCGCCCGGCATGCAACAGGCTCCCGGCATGCAACAGGCTCCGGTGATGCGGCAGGCGCTCGGCCCCGCGCAAAGCGGGCCAGGCGGGCAACCGCAGTCCGCGCTTCAGCCTGGTTCGGCGCAGTCCTTCGCCGGCGCCGCGCCACTTCCCCCCGTGCCTCTTGCCGCGGCGCCGCTTCCGGCCGCACAGCAGTCGGCCCCGTCGCTTCCTGCCGTACAGCAGGCCGCACCGCCCCAGCAGCCGGGCGCGGCGGCACAGAACTCGCAGCCGCCTGCCGCCGCGGCGGCATGGCACGGCTCACCGGCGCCAGACAGCAACGGGACGTGGTACTACCAGCCGGCCTTCGACCCGCAGCGCGGCGGCGTCGCACCGGGCGGATTCGCCGGCAACGGCATCGCGCAGAACGGCTACCCGCAGCAGACCCAAGACGGAATGCAGAACGGCTATCCGGAGCAGACCCAAGGCGGAACGCAGAACGGCTATCCGCAGCAGACCCAAGGCGGAACGCAGAACGGCTATCCGCAGCAGACCCAAGGCGGAACGCAGAACGGCTATCCGCAGACCCAAGGCGGAACGCAGAACGGTTATCCGCAGACCCAAGGCGGAACGCAGAACGGCTATCCGCAGGCCCCGGGCGGTACGCAGAACGGCTATCCGCAGCAGACCCAAGGCGGTACGCAGAACGGCTATCCGCAGCAGACCCAAGGCGGAACGCAGAACGGCTATCCGCAGGCCCCGGGCGGTACGCAGAACGGCTATCCGCAGGCCCCCGGCGCTGCGCAGACCAGTTACCCCCAGCAGGACCAGGCCGCCGCGCAGAACGGTTACCCGCAGCCGGAGCAGGGCAGCGCGCAAACCGGTTACCCGCAGCAGCAGGACCAGGACGTCGCACGGAACACGCCGCCTGGCGGCCAGTCCGCCGTCCCGCAGTACGCGCCGGCCGGCGGAGCCGCGTACCCGCAGGCGGCGCAGCTCCCGATGGCCGCACCGCAGCAGGCACAGCCGGCGCCAGGCCAGCCGGCAGCTGGCCAGGCGGCACTGGCCAGCCAGGCGATGCCAATGGCGCAGCAGGTGCAGGCTATGCCGCCCGCGCCGCTTGGTCAGCCCGTCGGCCAGGCCGCTTCGCAGACGCCGTTCCCTCCAGCCGCGACTCCCGGCGGCGTGGTGGCGGGAACGGCGGGGCTGCCGGCTGGGACCGGCGTGTCGGACAGCGGCGCCATGACGGCGCTCGGGCAGCCGCAGGCAGGCCCGCAGGCGTTCGGCCAGCAGGCGCCGGCTCCTGCGAGGGCGCTCGCGCCCCAGGTTCCCGCTCCCCCGATGCCGGCCACCTCGATGCCCGGCATGCCGCAGTCCGCTCCGCTCGGGCCGGTTTCCCAGGCGGCCGGTGCCGCACCCGCGATGGCCGCGGCACCGGACATCACGCTGCCCGCGCCATCGGGACCCGCGGTTCCCGCGCCGGCAGCGGGCACGGCCCAGGCGCCAGCACCGGTCACTGCGCCGCCGACGCAGCTGGGCACCGTGACTGGTCCGCAGACGTCGCTGCCCACCACCGGCCGCGAACAGTCCTCGCCCATCGGGGCGGCCGCCGGCGCGCTCAGCAAGCTGACAGGGGCGGTGCGCGGCCGGCGTGCCGCGCGCAAGCCCCGGCTCGCCATGTCGGCGATCTTCGCCGACCTCGTGGACATGGCCGACATTCCCCGTTCCGCTTACGCGGTCGACGAGGAGGTCACCGGTGCGATGTGCTTGTTCAAGACCGACGGCGGCTACGAGGTGTTCAGCTGCGCCGAGGACGCCAGGCACGAGGTGCGGTTCTTCGAGGACGAAGAGGCCGCGTATTTCTATCTCTTCGGCGTGCTCGCGGCCGAGGCACTGCGCAACGGCCGCCTCAGCCCGCGCCGCGGCTAATTGCCCGCCGACGCCCCGCCTTCGGACTCGGTGCCGTCCAGCAGTCGCACCCGCACCGCGAAAACGCCGTGCCCGCCGGCGGAAGGGACTGTGGCGCGGCCATTTGCGCGCCGACTATAAAGGCGCGCGTCGATGCCGTTCCGCTGAGAATAGCCAGAACAGTAGAGCTGACCGCTGATGGGAGGCTACTCTTTAAATTGCCGACGGGGCTGACGGTCCCCCGCTCCCCAAGCAGCCCCGTCGGCCCTCCTCCCCGGAAAACGGCATGCCGATGCCCGTATTCTCACCATGCGAGAAGGCAAAACGGCACGCGCGACTGGGCGCAGAAAATGGATCGCCGCGACAGTTGAAACGTTTTCTCCGCAGCTCACATGACTCACATAAAGGTCAATTCGCAACTCTAGCATAAAATTGACATTCGAATTCTAAACAATCTGTTACGGTAACGCCAGCGGGCCCGGCGATCGAGTGCGGCCCGGCCGGTGCGGCCCGACCGGCGGATCCGTATGCTGATCCGCATGACGATCCCGCTCACAGGCACCCAGTACGAGATCGAGGCCGGCGACTACCAGGCGACCGTCACCGAGCTTGGCGCGGGCCTGCGCGGCCTGCGATTCGGCGAGACCTTGCTGATCACCGCCTTCGACGCCGACCAGCTTCCGCCGGACGGGATGGGGCAGCTGCTCACCCCGTGGCCGAACCGGGTCGACGGCGGCCGCTACACCTTCGGCGGCGAGGACTACCACCTCGCGCTCTCGGAGCCGCCGCGAGGCAACGCCATCCACGGCCTGACCCGCTGGGTGCCGTGGACGAGGACTACGCACGACAGGGACGAGGTGACCCTTCGCTGCCTGCCGCTCGGGCAGCAGGGGTACCCCTTCGGCGTGCAGGTGGATATCACATACCGGGTTGCCGCCGAATCCGGGCTGCATGTCACGATCACCGCCACTAACAAGGGCAGCCGGCCCGCCCCCTGGGGCGCGGGGACGCACCCGTACCTGTCGGCGGGGACCGCCACGATCGACGAGTGCGAGCTCGAACTGCCCGCCGACCGGTGGCTGCCGGTCGACGACCGGCTGATCCCGTCCGGCCCTGCTCAGGACGTGACGGGGACAGGGTACGACCTGCGCACCGCACGGAAGCTGGCAGGCATCAAGCTCGACACCGCGTTCACCGGCCTGCACCGGGATTCCGACGGTCTCGCCTGGGTGCGGCTCACCGGACCCGAGCGCACCACCGCCATGTGGATGGACGCGGCCAACCCCTGGCTGCAGGTCTTCACGAGCGACCCGCTGCCAGCGGCGCGGCGCCGGACCGCGGTCGCCGTCGAGCCAATGACGTGCCCGCCGAACGCGTTCGCCAGCGGCGAGGACCTGATCGTCTTGCAGCCGAAGGAGTCGGTCACCGTCCGATGGGGCGTGCGGGCGGAGTAAGCGCCCGGACTCTGGCGAGTTCCTCCGGTGTGTCGATGTCGTCAGGGCTGCCGGTGTCACCGCATTCCACCAGCGTGACGAGATCCGGGTGCGCGCGCAGGAACGGACGCGCACCCGCGTCACCGCTCGCCATCGCGACGACCGCGGGCCAGTGCTCACGGGCGATCAGTACCGGGTTGCGCGGCTTGCCGTCATAGGCGGCGACCGCCACCGACGCTCCCGCCGCATGTGCGGCGATCAGCCTCCGCACCGCCTCTGGCCCGATAAGCGGCTGGTCGGCCAGGGCGATGACGGCGGCGGCCACGCCGGCGTCACCGCCGGCCCGCTCGCCGTCGGCGTCGACCGCACGCAGCCCGGCGACCAGGGACGATCCCATGCCCGAGGCCCAGTCCTCGTTCCTGACGGTCACCGTGCCTGGCACCGCGACGCGAACCGCGCCCGTCACCACGAGCACCGGGTCCGCGCCGCCCGCGCGCAGCAGCGCCACGCCGCGCTCGGCCAGGGTTGCGCCGTTGAGTTCCACCGTTGCCTTCGGCTGGCCGAGCCGGGTTCCGTCCCCGGCGGCCAGCAGGATTCCCGCGACCCGTGTGACCACGACCCAACGGTAGCCGAGGCCAGCGACACTGCGGCGAGGAGTTTTCAAATAGTTTGAAAGTTGGCGAGTTGGCAAGTAGTTTGAAAGTCATGACGGCTATTCCGGCTGAGGCGAACCTCAGCGACCTGCTGAACAAGCCGAAGGCGACGCTGGCGCGGCTGGCGAGCAGCCGACGGATCCTGCTGCACCGGCGCGACGCCGAGGATCTGGTGATCACTACCGCGGAGCGGGCGGCGGCGGACAGCGCCATGGTGCGCGACACGACCCGGCTGTTCCGGGAGATGATGCGCCAGGACCCGATGGTCATGACCCTCGCGGTACAGGTGCTCCCCGCCGTGTTCCCCTGGGTGCGACACCTGCCGGAGGACGCCCGGAAGGAATTCGCCGCCAAGTGGCTCGACGTGCTGGCGGCGGCGGGTGAACTCGACAACGGGGCGGCGGTCGAGACCGTTGTCGCGGCATGGCAGCACACTGCCGAGATCTACGCGGATCCCGAATTGTTCGCCATACTGACCCGCGATCACGACGGCACGGACTACGGCCCGGTTCCGCCGCCGGTGATCCCGGAGTGAGCCCCAAGCGCGGGGACCGGGTGGCGCCTCCCGCAGGCCGAGGTGACTGGGAAATTCGGTCCTTCGAGACCAAGGCACCGAACGGTTGGGAGGAACTGTGCCTGCAGGCTCCGGACAACACCCTGACGGCCTGGAACTTGTTGCGCCGCAACCCGGTCCCAACCGTACCCTCGCCACGCCATCACCGGCTTCTCCACCAGTTGGCCACTGCGAACGTGAAGGGTCGCGCCCTTGAGCGCTGGCAGATCGAGGTAACCGGCGCCGGACGCGTCTGGTACCTGGTAGACCACGACAACCGCACGGTCTGGATCGACCACGCGGGTCCAGGCCACCCGAAGGCGACGGAATAGGGAAGGCCTCTCCCGGCCGCGGGAAAAGCTGGTGACCGCGCCGGCGGCGCGGGGTTAGGGTCGCAGTGTGCTGCCAACGTCGCATCTGCTCGCGTTCATCCTCACCGCCGTTGTCTTCATCGCCACTCCGGGGCCGAGCGTGCTGTTCGTGGTCAGCCGGTCGGTGGTGCACGGGTCCGCCGCCGGAGTCGCCACCGTGGCCGGCAACACGGCGGGTGTGTTCGCGCAGATCGTCGCCGTCGCGTTCGGCATCGGCCCGCTGGTGGAGCGGTCGGTCGCGCTGTTCACCGTGCTCAAGCTGGGCGGCGCGGCCTACCTGGTGTTCCTCGGCGTCCAGGCGATCAGGCACCGGCGCTCGCTCGCGGCCGCGATCGGGATGCCTGCCGAGCGCAAGACGCTGGCCAGGATCGTGCTCGACGGGTTCACCGTGGGCGTCACCAACCCGAAGGCCATCGTCTTCTACGCGGCGATCGTGCCGCAGTTCGTCGACCGCCAGGCCGGCAATGTGCCAGTGCAGCTCATCGCGCTCGGCGCGGTGATGGCTGGCATCGCGCTGGTTTCCGATAGCGGCTACGCGCTGGTCGCGGGCCGGATCAGGAGCTGGCTGTCCGGCTCGCCGCGACGGCTCGCGGCGCTCGGCGGCACCGGCGGCCTCGCCATGATCGCCATCGGCGCCCGGCTCGCGTTCACCGGCCAGCACGACTAGCCGGACACGGCGAGCCGCGAGCTGCCTTAGGCGTTCGCGTGCTCGTGGTGGATGCGGCCCTCGGTGTCGGTCAGAGCCTGGCCGGAGCCACCCCAGCGGAGCTGGATGAGCTCGGCCGCGATGGACACCGCCGTCTCCTCGGGCGTGCGGGCGCCCAGGTCGAGCCCGATCGGTGAGCGCAGCCGCGCCAGTTCCTGCTCGGTCATGCCCACGGCGCGCAGCCGCTCGAGCCGGTCGTCGTGCGTGCGCCGCGACCCCATCGCGCCGATGTAGCCGGCCGGGGTGCGCAGGGCCACCTCGAGGACGGGGACGTCGAACTTGGGGTCGTGGGTGAGGACGCAGATAATCGTGCGCGCGTCGACCTCGGCGCCGGCCAGGAAACGGTGCGGCCAGTCGACCACCACGGTGTCGGCGTCGGGGAACCGCGACTTGGTCGCGAAGATCGGGCGGGCGTCGCAGACGGTCACGTGGTAGCCGAGGAACTTGCCGACTCGGGCGACCGCGGCGGCGAAGTCGATCGCGCCGAACACGAACATCCGCGGTGGCGGCGCGAAGGAGTTCACGAACACCGCGAGTTCGTCGCCGCGCCGCTCGCCGTGCTCGCCGTAGTGGCGGGTGCCTGTCAGGCCCTGGGCGAGCATGCCGCGCACGTCATCGTCGACGGCGGCGTCGAGCCGCTCGCCGGCGCCGAGGCTGCCGGTGGAGATCCGCGCGGTGTCACCCCAGACGATCCGCCGGGCGCCAACCTGGCCGGGACCGGAGATCACGGTGGCCACCGCGACCGGCTCGCCTCGCTCGACCGCGGCGTGAATCTCGCCGAGCTCGGGGAAGGTCTGCCTGTTTATCGGCTCGACGAAGATGTCAAGGATGCCGCCGCAGGTCAGGCCGACCGCGAAGGCATCGTCGTCGCTCACGCCATAGCGCTGGAGTACCGGCTGGCCCGTTTCTGTGACCTCTGTAGCCAGCTCATAGACGGCGCCTTCGACACAGCCGCCGGACACTGACCCGATGACCTCGCCGCCGTCCTCGACCGCAAGCGCCGCACCCGGCTCGCGCGGCGCGCTGCGGAACGTGCCCACAACCGTCGCCAGGCCGAACGTCTCGTCTTCCGACCACCACTTCGTGATCGTGTTCAGGATGTCACGCACAGTCCCTGCCTCGAAGTCTCACTTTTCCTACCACGCTACCGAGCGGCACTGGAAACCGCCACGGCAGGTTAAGCAGCCACTTAATTGAACCCGCAACGACCGCGGTCTATGCCGCGGCCGTCGCGGGGATGTCCGACGAGGAGGGAGGGAGCCGCCTATTCCACGATCTTGGAGATCGGGATCTCCAAGATGTCGTGCGCGCCCGCAGCCCGCAGCGCCGGGATGAGCGTGTTGACGCCGCGCTTGGGCACCACGGTCTCTACCGCGTTCATGCCGGTGTTGGCGAGCGTGGTCACCGTCGGGGACGACATCGCCGGCAGCATCGCGGTCACCGCGGCGACCTTGTCCGCCGCCACGTTGAGCTTGAGCAGCACCTGGCCGCGGGCCCGGATGGCGCCGCGCAGCAGCAGTGCGATGTCCTCCATGGCGGCCCGCTTATCCGGGTCGGCGTAGGCGGTGCCGCAGGCGACAAGCTCCGTGTAGCTGGTGAGCAGCGTCTCTAGGATGCGCAGCCCGTTCTTCCGCAGCGACGAGCCGGTTTCTGTCAGGTCGACGATCGCGTCGACGATGTCCGGCACCTTCGCCTCGGTCGCGCCGTAGGACGGCACGATCATCGCCTTGACCCCGTGCTCGGCGAGATAGCGCCCGGTGAGCGACGGGAACTCGGTGGAAATCCTGATCCCCTCGGGGAGGTCGGCGACCGACCGCCACGGTGCGTTCTCCGGCACCGCGAGGATCACGCGGACCGGGTTGGAGGTCTGCTTGGAGTACTGCAGCTCGCCGAGCGAGACCACGTCCGCCTGCGTCTCGGAGATCCAGTCGCGCCCGGTGATGCCGATGTCGAACAGGCCGCGCTCCAGGTAGGACGGGATCTCCTGCGGGCGCAGGAACCGCACCCTGTCGACTCGCGGGTCATCGATGGAGGCGTGGTAGTCGCGGTCCGACGACCGGCGCACGGTGAGGTCGGCGGCGTCGAAGAGGTCGAGGGTGGCTTTCTCGAGTGAGCCCTTGGGCAGTACCAGTGACAGCATGGGAACAAATCTCGCTTTCCTGAAGCGTTCGCGGAGGGTGACCAGGACACGGAAAAGCGCGGCTATCGTTCCCCAGGACAAGGTGGCCCGGCACCATGATCGCCTCGCGGTCGCTGTCCACGCATGGCGGACGCCGGGCCAGCATGGCTCGCGCGAATGGGTCAAGGCCGTGGGGCATCGAGGGCCGCCCCTAGGGGATAACCGCGCTGTTAATGTCGCGCGTTCTCGCTCTTCTGCAGGTCTCCGCAGCGCAGGTCGCGAAGCAGGATGGCGGTGTCAAGCGCAGCCACGACTGCCTCCCATCCCTTGTCCTCGCTGCTGTCAGGCAGCCCGCTGCGATCGCGGGCCTGCTCAATCGTGTTACACGTTAGCACGCCATTGCCTACGGGCGTTCCCGAGTCGAGCGCGACCCTGGTCAGCCCGGCGGTCACCGCATCGCAGACGTACTCGAAATGCGGCGTGCCGCCGCGGATCACCGCGCCGAGGCAGGCCACCGCGTCGTACTGCTTGGCAAGCGCCTGTGCCACCACCGGGAGCTCCACCGCGCCGGCCACGCGGACCACGAGCACGTCGCTGACGCCACAGGCCTTGGCCGCCGCGACGGCCCGCTCGACCAGGGAGTCGGTGATGTCCGCGTTCCACCGGGTGGCGACGATGGCGAGCGTCAGGCCGGCCGCGTCGACAGTCGTCAGCTGCGGGCGTCCCTGTCCGCTCATGCTCTTCCCTTCCGCTGACGGCTGGCGGCCGGCGCCGTCATTCAGCGATCCTAGTGATGGGCAGGAATGCTGGGTCAGGAGACCTCGGCGGCTGCCCGCTCGTCCGCGTCCAGGGTCTCGAGCTGGTGACCGAGGCGGTCGCGCTTAGCGGTCAGGTAGCGCAGGTTGTGCGGCGTGGCGAGCGGCGGAAGCGGAATCCTGGTGACTTCGAAGCCGTGGTCCGCGAGCGCCTCGACCTTCGCCGGGTTGTTCGTGAGCAGCCGCACCGAACGGGCGCCCAGGTCGTCGAGCAGCTGGGCGGCGACCGAGTACTCACGGGCGTCCACCGGCAGGCCGAGCTTGAGGTTGGCGTCCACCGTGTCCTCGCCGGCGTCCTGGAGCCCGTACGCCTGGAGCTTGGACAGCAGGCCGATCCCGCGGCCCTCGTGGCCGCGCAGGTAGAGCACGACGCCACGGCCCTGCTCGGCGATCCTGGCCATGGCGGCGTCGAGCTGCGCGCCGCAGTCGCAGCGCTGCGAGCCGAACACGTCCCCCGTCAGGCACTCGGAGTGCACCCGGGTGAGGACGTTCTCGCCGTCTTCCGCCTCGAGGTCGCCGAGAACGAGCGCGAGGTGCTCTCCGCCGTCGATCTCCGAGCGGTAGCCGTAGGCACGCCACTCGCCGTAGGCATTCGGTATCACCGTCTCCGCCACCCGGGTGACCAGGCGCTCGGTGCGGCGACGGTGCTCGATGAGCTGCTCGATGCTGATCAGCGCCAGGCCGTGCTCGTCGGCGAACTCGCGCAGCGCGGGGAGCCGCAGCATGGTGCCGTCGTCGCCGATCATCTCGCAGACCACGCCAGCCGGCGGCAGGCCGGCCATGACGGCCAGGTCAACGGCGGCCTCGGTGTGCCCGCGCCTGCTGAGTACCCCGCCCTCGGTGTACCGGAGCGGGAAGACGTGGCCGGGGCGCACCAGATCGTCGGGGGTGCTCGCGGGGCTGGCGAGGAGCTGAATCGTCCGCGCGCGGTCCGCCGCGGAGATGCCCGTCGTGATCTCGTCTCGTGCGTCCACGCTGATCGTGAACGCGGTGCCATGGTGCTCCTGGTTGTGGCTCGTCATCTCGGGCACGTTCAGCCGGTCGAGGTCGGAGCCGAGCATCGGCACGCAGATCAGGCCCCTGCCGTAGCGGATCGTGAAGGCGAGCAGCTCCGGGGTGGCCTTCGACGCGGCGAAAACGACGTCTCCCTCGTTCTCCCTGTCCGCATCGTCGACCACAAGAACCGGACGGCCGTCGGCGATGTCCTTGATCGCCCGGGCGACCTCGTCCAGGGGCACTTCGTCGTCACTCTTGTGCATGGTCAACCCAATTCGCGTCGGTTGCGGCAGTGTCGGTTGCGGCAGGGCGGTGGCCTGGGGGTGCTGCTGGAGGTTCATCGGGTGCTCACAGTCAGCTTTTCGACGTACTTGGCGATCACGTCCACCTCCAGGTTGACCTCGGCGCCTGGCTGCTTGAGGCCGAGGGTCGTGCGCTTGAGCGTCTCGGGGATCAGGCTGACCTCGAACCAGTCGTCTCCGGCTTTTGTCTCGGGGGGGTTTGGGGGGGTCGTCCCCCCGGGGGAAAGCGCGGAGACGGTGAGGCTCACGCCGTCGACCGCGATCGACCCCTTGTGGACCACGTACCTGGCCAGGCCGGCGGGCAGGCCGATCCTGACGACCTCCCAGTTCTCCTGGGGGTCCCGGCTGACGACGGTGCCCGTGCCGTCGGTGTGGCCCTGTACCAGGTGGCCGCCGAGCCGGTCCTCGAGGCGGACCGAACGCTCGAGGTTGACCTTGGTGCCGGAGGTGAGGGACTTGAGGCTGGAGTGCCTGAGTGTCTCTCCCATCACGTCGGCGGTGAAGCCAACCGGGCCGCCAGGCGACTCGCCTGGCGCTTCGCGGGGGGTCATCTCCCCGGACGACAGGAGACCGGTGACGGTGAGGCAGACACCGTTCACGCAGATCGAGTCGCCCACGCGGGCGTCCTGCGTGACCACGGTGCTGCGGACGTAGATGCGGGCGAAATCGCCGAGATGCTCAAGCGTCTCGACCTCGCCGAGGTCCTCAACGATGCCGGTGAACAACCACGTCCTCCTCCGGTCCGGGCTCCGGGGGACGCTGTTGCTGGCCATTTCGACCGTGCCCGTCCGCGGCGTCATACAACGCCGCCGGGCACGACCAGCACCGGCCGGCCGCGCGCGTGCTGCCTCCCATCCGGACTTTAACCGTCGGTCCCGGAGTTCCACCGGGTCAACCAGCCGCTGTTGCGGCCGGGTCGCGGACTATCACCGCCGGTTCGGAGTTTCACCGACCCCGGAGCACGCTTACTTTCGCTAACCAGTGTGCCACAGGACATATTCCGCGCGCTGTGCGAGATGTCTCACTCTCGCGTGTGGATATCTTCCGGTGGGACGACCCCCGTCCCCCGCAGGGCGGGGACGGGCCCCCGCCTGCTCAGCCCGAGAGGCGGGTGATCGCTCGCATCTTGTTGGTCGCGTCCAGGGCAGCGACCTTGTAGGACTCGGCGAGCGTCGGGTAGTTGAACACCGCGTTGACTAGGTAGTCGACCGTGCCGCCGCAGCCCATCACGGCCTGGCCGATGTGGACGAGCTCGGTGGCCCCGGTGCCGAACACGTGCACACCGAGCAGCTTGCGGTCCTCCGGCGATACCAGCAGCTTGAGCACGCCGTAGGAGTCGCCGACGATCTGGCCGCGGGCGAGCTCGCGGTACCTGGACACGCCCACCTCGAAGGGGACGCAGGCCTCGGTGAGCTCGCCCTCGGTGCGGCCCACGAAGCTGATCTCGGGTATCGAGTAGATGCCGATCGGCTGCGGCACGTCGTTGGCGGAGACCGGCTCGCCGAACGCGTGGTGCGCGGCCAGCCTGCCCTGCTCCATCGACGTCGCGGCCAGGGCGGGAAAGCCGATGACGTCGCCGACCGCGTAGACGTGCTCCACCTTGGTGCGGAAGAACTCGTCGACCGTGATCCTGCCGCGCTCGTCCGCGGCCAGCCCGGCGGCGGGCAGGTTGAGCCCGTCGGTCTGGCCCTGGCGGCCAGCGGAGTACAGCACCGTGTCAGCAGGGATCTTCTTGCCGCTGCGCAAGCTCGCGATCGCGCCATCGGGATGCGCCTCAACGGCGGCGACGGTCTCGCCGAAGCGGAAGGTCACCGCGAGATCCCGCAGGTGGTACTTGAGCGCCTCGACGACCTCCTCGTCGCAGAACTCGAGCATCCGGTCGCGCCGCTCGACCACGGTGACCTTGGTGCCGAGGGCGGCGAACATCGACGCGTACTCCATGCCGATCACGCCGGCGCCCACCACCACCATCGAGCGGGGCACCTTGTCGAGGTTGATGATCCCGTCGGAGTCGATGATCGTCTTGTCGTCGAACGCGACGCTGGCCGGCCGGGCGGGCCGGGTCCCGGTGGCGATGACGATCTTGTCCGCGGTGACCTTGCGGGTCCGTCCCGCGCCGTCGTCGATCTCCACGGAGTGCGGTCCGACGAAGTAGGCGAGGCCCCCGATGATCGTGACGCGGTTCCGCGCCAGCTGGCTTCTGACCACATCGTTCTCGCGGTGCACCACGTGCGTGGTCCTGGCGGTCAGGTCGGCGACAGTGATCTCGTCCTTCACCCGGTACGCCTGGCCGTAGATCTCCCGCTGGTCGAGGCCGGTGAGGTACAGGATCGCCTCGCGGAGCGTTTTGGACGGGATCGTGCCCGTGTTGACGCAGACGCCGCCGAGCATGTCCGGGCGCTCGACCACGGCTACCCGCCGGTCTAGCTTCGCGGCCGCGATGGCCGCCTTCTGCCCGCCAGGCCCGGAGCCGATCACGAGGAGTTCGTAGTCATACACCATTCAATCTTGCCGTTTGCCGGGAGGAAATTGAAGGTCCGTTACTTACCGTTCACGGTAACCTCCCCTGGAAAGACCCCCGCGTAACACCCCGGCCGCGCGCTCAACCGCCGATACCAGGCGCATAAGCACGGGGAGCGGTAAAACTCTCCTAGGCGTGAAACCGTAGGCGGGCCGCGGACCGTCTAAGCGGTGTCCGTAGAAACGAGGCACTGACATGATCACAGCGATGACACCGAAAGTCCGGCTCGGCCGGCGGGCGCTGGCCGTCTCGGTTCCGCTGTTCGCCGCCGGAGTGCTCGCCGCCGGCTGCGGCACCACGTCATACAAGGGGACTCCGGCGTCGGGCGCTTCTTCAGGCACCGGGTCCGCGCACGCCGGAGCGAGTGCGGGTGCCGGGGCGGACGCGGGCGCCGCGTCTGCGCCGCCGGTAACGCCGGTCCCCACGGTCAGCGGCGGGCGCGTCGCCGCGGGCGGGGCCGCCTGCGTCGGCTGGCCGGCGAACGCCCCGAGCGCCGTCCTGCCCGTCTCCTTCGTCCCGGTCAGCGTGGAGCGCTGCGTGACCGGAGCGCAGGACATCCCTGGCAAGGGAATGTGGGTCACCGCCACCCTGCAGCGGTCTGACGCCGCGCTCAGCGGCCTGGTCAACGCGCTGCGCCACCCGGCTGGCTCGCGGGCACCCGGCACCGTGTGCCCCATGATCGCTGTGATTCCGCCGCAGATCGTGCTCACTGACGCGTCCGGCGACCAGCTGATCCCCCGGGTACCGGTAACCGGCTGCGGGCTGGTCCAGTCCCAGGTGCTCGTCGCGCTTCAGTCGCTGCACTGGAAGCCGGTGTCTGTCCGGCTTATCGCCAAGATCCCCGCGGCGAGCACGGCCCCGGCGTCCGGGCCGTCCGCGACGCAAGTTCAGCCCGCCCCGACGCGCCCGGCGTCGGGGGGCGGCATCCACCCGTAGTGACGGGTGTGCGACACATTCATAGGGGTTCTGGATCGTAGCTGGCTGTCGGCCTAGTCTGAGTGTTGTCATTACTCAGATTGGAGGCTGTGGTGCCGGAGGAACCCGATGAGCTGCCGGAACTGGAACGGCGGCGAGCGGAGCTTTACCAGCAGCTTGCCCGGGTCGGGGACTTCCGGCCCGGGTCGCTGAACGAGGTGCGCCGTAAGTGCGGGAAGCCGAACTGCGCCTGCGCGGCGCCTGGTCACCCGGGTCACGGCCCGCAGTACAACCTGACCCGGCGGGTGGAGGGCCGGACGCAGACCCGGCACCTGCGGCCGGGCCCGGAACTGGACAAGATCCGGCGTGAGGCAGCGGCCTACCAGCGGTTCCGTGACCTGGTCGGGCAGGTCACGGAGGTAAACGAGGCGATCTGCGACGCGCGCCCGGTGGCTCCGCCAGGCGAGGCCGGCGATGAGGACCCCTCCGCGACGGGAGGGGAAAAGGGGGGCTCCTGAAGGAGCTCGCGGACGAGCGGGCCGCCGAGATCACGCGGCTGGCGGGGGAAGCCGCCCGGGCGCTGGGCTGCGGAGATGCCGGCCTGGAGGCCGCGGAGACGGTGATCCGGGCCGGGATGCTCAAGGTCGGGGCCGGCATGCTCGGGGAGCTGCTGTCTGCCGACCGGGGTCACCGCGGCCCCCGGGTGCCGTGCGGGAACGGCCACCGGGCGGAATTCATCTCCTACCGGGAAAAGGTCATCGACACGGTGCTGGGCCCGGTCACGCTGAACCGCGCCTGGTATCACTGCGCGGAGTGCAAGCACGGCCTGGCGCCGCGCGACGCCGAACTCGGCGTGGCCGGCGCTTCCCTGTCCCCGGGCCTGACCGCGATGAACGACAAGGCCGCAGCGGCAGGGCCATTCGCCGGGGCAGCCGCCATGCTGGAAGACCTGGCCGGGATACGCCTGACCGTCAAGCGCACCGAGCGCGCTGCCGAGGCCAGCGGCGCCGCGCACGCAGCGCGGGACCGCGAGCGGGCGGCGCTGACCGCCGCCCGCAAGCTGGTCCCGCTGCCGCTGCGGCCGGCCCCGGACATGCTCTGCGGCGTGATCGACGGCACCGGCGTCCCGATGACTGCCAGGGAGACGGCGGGCCGGGAAGGCAGGGGCGAAGACGGCCGCGCCCGCACCCGCGAGGTCAAGCTCGCCGTCTTTTTCAACCAGTCGGAACTCAGCGACGAGGGCTACCCGGTCCGGGACCGGGCCTCCTCCAGCTACATCGCCAGCTTCGAGACCGCGAGCGCCTTCGCCGGCCTGGTGAAAGCAGAAGGGATCCGCCGCGGCGCCGACCACGTCCGGCAGCTGACCTTCATCGGTGACGGCGCCGCCTGGATCTGGAATCTCGTAACCGGTACGTTCCCCGCGGCCACCCAGATCGTCGACCTTTACCATGCCCGCGAGCACCTGCACAGCCTGGCACGGTCCCTGGAGTTCATGCTGCTGGACCACTACGGCGAATGGCTGGAAGCCCGGCTCGAAGACCTCGACTACGGCTACATCGACGGCATCGAGGCTGCCGTCCGCGAGTTCCCCCTCGAAGGAACCAAGAAAACCGAGGCCGACAAGGAACTCGGGTACTTCCTCAACAACGCCCCCCGGATGCGCTACAAGTGGTTCCGGCAGTGCGGCCTGTTCGTCGGCTCCGGAGTCGTCGAGGCCGGCTGCAAGACCATCGTCGGCCAGCGCCTCAAACAGGCAGGAATGCACTGGACCACCAGCGGCGCAGACTCCATCATCACCCTGCGCTGCCGCGAGGCCAGCAGCAAGTGGGAAGCCATCTGCAACACTCCCGACACTCAGACGCGAACCGCCTAACCAGCCCAGGCCCGAAGATGATCTTGGCTACCTACAAAATTGGCGCACACCCCGTAGTGACTTATCCGTTGGCCGCTGTCGGACGCCCTCCGTACGATGACGTCCATGGCGGTATCTGCGGTTATCTTCGACTGGGGCGGAACCCTCACTCCCTGGCACACCATCGACCACGAGGCGCTGTGGCGTGACGTCTGCGCGCCGCACTTCCCCGAGGCAAGGGCGCTCACCGTCGCGGCCGCGATTCTCGCGGCCGAACAGGAGTTCTGGCGGCTGTGCGAGTCCGCGCACCGCAGCGCCACGCTGGCCCACGTCTTCGAGCAGGCCGGCGTCACCGCGCACCAGGACCTGCTCGACAGCTATTTCACCGCCTGGGAGCCGCACACCTACACCGACCCGGAGGTCGCGCCGCTGCTGCGCGAACTGCGGCGTCGTGGGATCAGGATCGGCGTGCTCTCCAACACCCTGTGGCCCCGTGCGCTGCACGAGCGGGTGTTCCTCCGCGACGACGTGCTAGGCCTGATCGACGGCGCCGTCTACAGCAGCGAGATCCCGTGGACCAAGCCGCATCCCGAGGCCTTCCTCGCGGCGATGAACGCCGTCGGCGTGACCGATCCCGCCTCCTGCGTCTTCGTGGGGGACCGTCCCTACGACGACATCTTCGGTGCCAAGAGCCTCGGCATGCGTGGCGTACTCATCCCGAACAGCGCCGTGCCCGCCTATGACGGGGCGGTTCCCGACGCCGTCATCACCCGCCTCAGCGAACTCCTCCCCCATCTCGACAACTGGTGATCCGGGCACGCACCCAAGGCGGCCAAAAAATCTCCGCCGACGGGCACGAATGCCCGTCGGCTCGACCAGCCGGACATCGGGAACCAGGTGTTGGTATAGCGACAATGCCGCCCCTTTGGCACCCGCGAGAACGCTGGCACCGCTAGCGTAAGCGCATGCGCGACACCGAGGCTGTCGCGTCCATCGTGGCCGGCGACCCGGAAGGGCTCGCCACGGCATACGACCGGTACGCAGATCCCCTCTTCACGTACTGCAGGTCCCTGCTCGGCGACACCGCCGAGGCCGCGGACGCTGTGCAGGACACCTTTGTCATCGCGGCGGCGCGGCTCGACGGGCTGCAGGATCCGCAACGGCTGCGCGCCTGGCTGTTCGCCGTGGCCCGCGGCGAATGCCTGCGCGTCCTGCGATCGAAGACGCGGACACCGCCGCCACCCGAGGCACCCGTGACCGACGGCACGGACCACGCGGGAGAGGCGGGCAGCACCGACGACGCGGATACCGCCGGCGGTGAGAGCGAGGAGGCCGGGCGGGCCAGACTGCGCGAGCTGTTCGAGTGCGCCAGCGCCGGGCTCGGCCCCGACGAGCGCGAGGTCATCGAGTTGCGGCTGCGCCAGGGCCTGGAGCCGGGCGAGGTGGCCACCGTGCTCGGCGTATCGCGCAGCAGGGCGCACACCCTGCTGACTCGCGCCGAGGACCAGTTGGAGACCTGCCTCGGCGTGCTGCTCGTCGGCCGCGCCGGGCGCGACGAGTGCGCCGAGCTCGGCTCGATGCTCACCGGCTGGGACGGGCGGCTCACGGCGACGCTGAGCAAGCGCGTCGGCCGGCACATCGAGCATTGCTCCGCCTGCAGCGGCAGGCGGGCCGTTGAGCTGCGCCCCTCGACGATGCTCGAGCTGACGCCCGCCGCCGCCCTGGCGGCCGGCGCCCCCGAGTCCTTCCGGCGCGCGCCCGGCGCGCCGGACGCGCTCAAGGCGCACACGATCGCGCTCGCCACCGAGCGAGGCTCTGCCTCGGCCGCGCACGCGACCGCCGTGCTGAGCCGTGCGGGTACGTTCGGAAAGCAGGGCTTCCCGAAGCAGGCGCACGCCGTTCTCGCCGCCGGCGGAGCCGGTCCGCTGCATAGCGTCAGGACCTCGCCGCAGCGCCAGGCCGCGGTCGCGGCGGCCGTCGTTCTCGCGGCGGGAGTCGCGGCCGCGGGCTTCGCGCTCAGCAACGGCCAGCAGCATCTCACGCCGGTCGCCGACCCCAAGACCCCGGTGTCGGCCGCCGATCCGCCGGCCGCCACCACAAGCGCCGCCGCGGCGCGGACCACCGCCCCGGCCACATCCGCCGCCAGGCGATCGCATGCGGCCCGGCCGACCTCGCCGGCCGCGGTGACCGTGACCACGACACCCGCGTCGGCTCCGACGACGGCCGCGCCGACCGTGGCCCCGCCCACGGCGACCAGGAACCCGTCGCCGACGGCGTCCGCCACGCCCTCGCCGTCCTCGTCGCCCAGTCAGCCGACGGGCACGCTGCGGGTGTTCCCCGGCGGCGGCTCGATCTTCCTCGTCCCCGGCGGGCGCGGTGCGCTGCTGTTCCTCAGCGCGTCCGGCGGCACCGTCAACTGGTCGGTGTCGGTATCCGGCGACCCGGATGGCACCATCACCGTCTCCCCTGCCACGTCGGGCACGCTCACCGCCGCGCACCCGCACGTCACCCTGGAGATCACCGCGAGCCAGAAGCTGAGCTGCGGCAACGGGGGAAGCCCGTGTCCGACGATCACGATAGAGCCGGGCGGCACGGTTCTCACCGTCACCACCTCTGGGCGCCGCCACCCTTTTAGGCACCGCCGCCGCCAGCACCGTCAGGACAGCATGCCGGCGGCCATAGCGGTTCCGTCATCGGTGCCCGCGACACCACTGTCGCGCTAGCGCCGGGACAGTCTGCCCTGTCCCGCCGCGTGCGCGCGCGGCCGCCCTCGGCGCGCTGAGACATTGGCGATGTGGCCGTCGTCGGGCACGCTGAACGCCGGGCAAAGGGTCACGGTCACCCTCACCGCGCCCCAACTTGACCCGCTCAACACCCAGCTCACGCTGGAGCCGGGCGATCAACCGGTGACGGTGCTGCTCGCGGTCGGCTGAGGCGCTAACGGGGTCAGGCCCGCCAGGCGGCCCGCGCCGTGGCCCGTTCCGCCTGCGCGCGCAGGTCACGGGTGGCCTGCGCCGGATCCTGGGCTCCGTACACCGCGGACCCCGCGACGAACACGTCGGCTCCCGCCTCCGCGCACCGCTCGATCGTCTCCTCGGAGACGCCGCCGTCCACCTGCAGCCAGATTTCACCTTCCGCGCCCGCCCGGCGGGCGGCGATCAGCGCGCGGGTGCGGGTGATCTTCGGCAGCACGAGGTCGAGGAACTTCTGCCCGCCGAAGCCCGGCTCGACCGTCATCAGCAGCACCATGTCGACCTCGTCGAGCAGGTCCGCGTAGGGCTCGATGGCGGTGCCAGGGTTGATGCCGAGACCGCAGCGCGCCCCGGCTGCCTTGATCGCCCGCAGCGTGCGCACCGGGGCCTTCGCGGCCTCCGCGTGAATCGTCACCGAGCCCGCGCCGGCCTCGGCGTACGCGGGCGCGTGCCTGTCGGGGTCGTCGATCATCAGGTGGCAGTCAACGGGCAGCGCGGCGTGCTTCAGCAGCGCCTCGACGACCGGCAGGCCGAGGGTGAGGTTCGGCACGAAGTGGTTGTCCATCACGTCGACGTGAAGCCAGTCCGCGGCGTCCTCGACGGCCTTAGCCTCTTCGGCGAGCCGCGCGAAGTCGGCGGACAAAATGCTGGGCGATATCTGAACGGCCATGGCGGTTCCGAGTCTAGAGTGCGCGCCCTGCCGGGCCGCGGGTGCCCCGTGCCGAGCGGCGTCCCGGACGGCGAGAAATGTCGCACCGCGCCGCTAGCATGGCGCACTGGGTCCTGACTTCTCGTTTTCCGTACGGACCCTGGCTGTGTGCATGGGAGGTTTCTGGCGGTGCGTGACGATCTTCTTGACCGGGTGCGGAAGCTGCTTGCCAAGGCGGAGGACGAGGGCTGCTCGCCCGCCGAGGCGGAGGCGCTGACCGCCAAGGCCGCCGACCTGATGGCCAGGTACGGCATCGACCGCGCGCTTCTCGGGGCCATCCGACCGGAGACCGACCGGCCCACCGATCGCGTGTTCACCCTCGTCAACCCCTGGGGCGACGTCAAGCGCCAGCTCCTCGCCGGACTCGCGACCGCGCTGCGCTGCCAGTGCGTGCAGACCAGGACCGCCGGGGGCATGCGGCTGCACGTATTCGGCTACTCGTCGGACCTGGAGCGGGCCGACATCCTGTTCACCTCGCTGCTCGTGCAGATGGCGCGCGCCCTCGCCGGACAGCCGGTGCCAGGGACCGGCGGCGAGGCACGGGCGTGGCGGCGCTCGTGGATGCTCGGCTACTGCTCGGCGGTGGTGACACGGGTCCGCGCCGCGGAGGAGGCCGCGGTGGCGTCCGCCGCTTCCGCTGGCACCGAGGCCACCCCCGCGAACGGCAAGCGGGCAGAGCTGGTGCTCGCGGACCGGTCGCTGGTGGTGCGGCGGCAGGTCGCGGCGGCCTACCCGCGGCTGCGCAAGGCGCGGGTCACCTACTCGGGCAACGGCTACGGCGCCGGCTACCGCGAGGGGCAGCGGGCCGACATCGGCGGCGCGAAGCTGCGGTCCCGCCCGGCCGGTGCTCTCGGCCACTGACCGTCGCCGTCCGGTACCGCTCTGGCAAGCGACTGGGACACCATAGCCAGCCGGCCGGGAACCGGACGAGTCACCGTGGTCACGGTATCCCCCTGCGACGCGCGCGTCACGGAGCGGCAATGATGATCACGGAACTTCGGCTTACAACGGATGATTTCTCCCCGATCCGGGGAGAAATGTTCCGCCAGGATCAAGTGTTCCGTGATCATGCGTCGCGAATGCCCACTATTCCCGATTTGTCCGCTTCGCTGGAGTAGTGGAAGCGAGTCGGTTCGTCCGAGCCGGGCTGGTGGGCCGGCTACCGGGCGGCGGGTGCGGCGGATCGGGCTGCAGGGCGGAGCGGCGGCGGGTGGCGGGTTAGCTCTTCGCTGGGGTGGCGGAGGCGGCGGGTTAGCTCTTCGCTGGGGTGGCGGAGGCGGCGGGTTAGCTCTTCGCTGGGGTGGCGGAGGCGGGGGTGACCAGGACCAGGGTGGTCACTGAGTCGGGCGGCAGGGTGACGGTGAAGGTGCCCGATGCGCTGGCGGCGATGGTGCCCTTGCTGACCGGGGCGACGGGGACCTTGCCCGTCTGGTGCAGTTGCCAGACCTCCGCGTGCCGCGGGCTGCCCGCGTTGCCGCGGACGGAGAGCTTCTCCTTCTTGGCGTTCGTGTTGACGATCACGATCTCGTCGGGGCCGGCGGAGGCGAACGCGTCCACGCCGGGAACGATCGAGGTGGCCGAGACGACGTTCGTGCCGAACCGCGGGAACAGGCCCTGGCCGGTGAACATGCTGATGCCCTCGTACAGCGGCATCGGCTTGTCCTGCGTGTAGCCCGCGGGCGGCTTGCTGCCGCCCGCCGCGAGCACGTCACCATACAGCAGGCTCATCGGGCCGTTCTTGCTGCCCCAGGCGAGGCTGTCACCGCCGACGGTGATGATCCTGCCGAGGATGTCGGCGTCAAGCACGGACGCGAAGCCGGTGAAGGCGTAGTCGCCGAGCGTGCCAGGGTCGGCGCTGAAGTTCCACTCACCCACGTGGATGGCGATCGCGTCGGCACGGCCCGGCTGCGCTGTCTTGATCATGTCGCGCAGCGTGCCGAGGTCCTGGGACAGGACCGGCAGGCCGGCCAGGAGCTGGGCGGCTGTCTCGTGCCCCGGGTAGAAGTGGAAGTCAACGAAGTCGGCGCGCGAGCCGCAGTCGGCGAGGAACTGCTCGAGGAAGGGCTGGTCGAAGCCGAGCGTCGCCGGGCCGCCGATCTTGATCGACGGGGCGGCCTTCTTCATCGCGTCGTAGAGCGCGTTGAAGCGCGTGTCGTAGGTCGTGACGTTCTCGTCGATCGACTCGGGCTCGTTGCCGATGATCCAGGTGGTGATCGGCTCGCCACCGCTGGCGAAGCCGGTGAAGTGCTTGACGATCGCCGCGGCGTCGGCGGGGCTCAGCGTGTCGGGGATGCCCGCCACCGGCACCTCGCCCGCCGCGTCCATCATCTGGACCCACTTGTCCACGTTGAGCCCGGTGTCGCAGCCGGCCGCGGCGCAGGTGATGCGGCTCGACGGGTCAGCCGGATTGGCCAGCGTCACCCAGAGCCTGGCATAGCCGACGCCGAGCTTCTGCAGCAGTCGCTGCGCCGCGGGGTCATGAATGTCCGACGGCGTGCCGTAGGTGGATTCGTCCACCCCTATGGCGGCCGGGTCGTCAATGGCCACCACGGCGCGGAAGTCCACCGAGATATCCGCCTTGGGCACCGGCGCGGCGGTGTTGGCCGGGCCGGATTCGAGCGGAACGTTGCCTGTCGTCACCAGGATCACCCCGAGCAGCAGCGTGCCGAGGATGAGGCCGACGCCGATCAGCCGGGAGCGCCGCCTCGCACGCCGGGCCGGATCGGCGAGCTTTCGCTCGGCATCGGTACGGCGAGTCTGTGACGTGGCGTGCATGCGTGTCTTCCCAGGGAGGTGCTGACCCGGGCGATCCGGGGACTGGCCGGTGAACCGTTCCTATCCCGGCGTGGTCCCGGGCGGCGGAACGTCAGGATAAGGATGGCTCATTGTTCGCCACGGCGCAGCAACGCGACGAAGATGGCGTCGGTCCTGTGCCGGTGCGGCCACAATTGTGCGAATTGTGAGCCAGATGAACGTACACCCGGTACCCAGGAAAGCACCGCAGCCGTGTCCAAAATGATGACATCTGACCCTTCGCCGGCCACGGCCGCCACGACGTCCGTCGTCTCCTGCGGCACCGGGGAGCAGGTCACATAGGCGACGACGCCACCGGGGCGGACCGCGGCGAGAGCGGAGGACAGCAGGTCACGCTGGAGTCCGGCCAACGCCGGAAGGTCGGCGGGCGACTTGCGCCAGCGCGCCTCGGGACGCCGGCGCAGCGCGCCCAGGCCGGAGCACGGCACGTCGGCGAGCACCCGGTCAAAGCCGCCCGCCGGCCAGGCTGGGCGGGTGCCGTCGGCGGCAAGCACCGCGAAGCCTGGCAGCGGTCCGGACGCGGCCGTGCTCGCCGCCGACAGTGCGTCCCGCACCAGGGCGGCGCGGTGCGGGTGCAGTTCGGCGGCCACCAGGCGCGCGCCGCGCCCGGCGGCGAGGCCGTACAGCAGGCGCGACTTCCCGCCGGGGCCGGCGCACAGGTCAAGCCAGTACTCCCCCGCCGCGCCTGCCTCGTCGCGCTGGCCTGCCTCGTCGCGCTGGCCGGCCTGGTCGCGCTGGCCGGCTTCGTCGCGCTGGCCGGCTTCGTCGCGCTCGCCGGTTTCGTCGCCGGTCCCGTTACGCCGGGGGGCGACGGGTGCGAGCGACAACGCGATCGCGGCGAGCTGGCTGCCCTCGTCCTGGACGGCAGCCCGGCCGCCGGCGGTCAGCGGCGCGGGGTCGCCGGAGGCGAGCGTGAAGGCGTACCTGGACCAGCGCCCCGCCTCGGCGCCCTCCGGCATGACCTGGTCGCGGTCCGGGCCAGCGGGGAACGTCGCGAGGGTGACCTTCGGGCGGGCGTTGCCCGCGGCCAGGGCGGCCTCAAGCTCGGTGACATCGCGGGCCGCGGGCTCCTCGCCCACGGCAGGCGGGCCGGGGATAGCGCCGACCGCCTCGACGGCCGCCTGGCCGTCCGGTGGGTGACCGGCGGGCGCGCGCGGCGTGCGGCCGTCCGGTGAGCCGGGGGCCGTGAAGGGGGCGTCGGCGGCGTCGCCCAGGGCGGCGCGGTAGGCGTCCACGACCCAGCGGGGGTGGCTGTAGCGGATCGCGAGATGGCCGTCGGGATCGGTCGCGCTGCTCGGCGCGACGATGGCGAGCCAGGCCTCGAGGTCCCTGGTCGCGACGCGGCGGAGCACCGCGTTGACGTAGCCGGAGACCCGGGGGCCCGCGACCGACTTGGCGAGGTCGACCGAGGTCGCGACGGCGGCGTGCGCGCCGACCCGGGTGCTGAGCAGCTGGTGGGTGCCGAGGCGGAGCACGAGCAGCACCGGCGGGTCAAGCTTTTCCAGCGGGCGGTCGCTGCACGCGGCGAGCACAGCGTCGTAGCTGCCCTGGCCGCGCAGAGTGCCGTAGGTAAGCTCCGTCGCCAGGGCCGCATCCCGGCCGGCCAGCCCCCGCTCGGCGAGCAGCCTGGGCAGCAGCAGGTTGGCGTAGGCCTCGCGCTCGTGCACGGCGGCCAGCACGTCGTAGGCGGTGCGGCGCGGATCGGCGCGCCGCGGTGGCTTCGCCGGGCGGGCGGCAGGCGCGTTGTGTGCCCCGCGTGCCCCGCGTCGTCCCGGGCTTTTCGCCCTGGGCCTGCCTTCCTGCGGCATCGCTCCCCCTTCCATCGGCCCCAAGTACCACCCAACAGCAACCACACCCCAGGCAGCGCGGGCTATGCGCTGCCTGCCACCGCAACCACCGATCCGTAACCGCAACCACAGCGCGGGGGTCGGCGCGCCTTCCGCGCCGTCCTCCCGTGGGGGGGTAACGGGGGGCGAAGCCCTCCCGTGCCCGGGGGGGTCGCCCCCCCCGGGGGAAACACCGCGAAGCCCTCCCGTGCTCGGGGAGGTCCCCGGGGGGGTCGCCCCCCCGGGGGAAATACCGTGGATACCCCTGGCCCAGTCGGCGGCCGGCATGCGGCGTTTGCCCGGCGGCTGGACGTCGCCGAGGCGGACAGGGATCGTGCCGGTTCCGGCGTAGACGGCGTTGCGGTCGACGCGGAGCTCCCCGGGTGCGAGGTTCCCGGCCAGCGGAGCGGCGTGGCCGCCCGCGGCGCTGCCCGCGGTAGTTCTGCCAGCGCGCTGGGCGCCGGCAGGGGCGGCGCCGGCGGCCAGGGTGACCGGCCACAGCTTGAGCCGGCCGCCGTCGAATTCGGTCCACGCCCCGGGGTCAGGGGTGCACGCGCGGATCTGGCGGTCGATCAGGTGGGCAGGCAGCTTCCAGTCGACGCGGGCGTCGGCCGGGGTGAGCTTGGGCGCGAAGCTGATCCCGTCGGCCGGCTGCTGCACCGCGCGGACCGTGCCGTCCTCGATGGCGTCCAGGGTGTCGACGAGCAGCCGCGCACCGGAGATGGCGAGCCTGCCGAGCAGGTCGCCGCTGGTGTCCGCGGCGCCGATCGGCTCGGTGAGCGTGCCGAAGACGGGGCCGGCGTCGAGTTCTCGCACGATCAGGAAGGTGCTCGCCCCGGTGATGTCGTCGCCGCGCAGGATGGCGTGCTGCACCGGGGCCGCACCGCGCCACGCGGGCAGCACAGAGAAGTGCAGGTTCACCCAGCCGTAGGCCGGAATGTCGAGCGCGGCCTGCGGGAGCAGCGCACCGTACGCGGTCACGGGACAGCAGTCGGGCGCGATGTCGCGCAGCTTGTCGAGGAACCACCCCTCGTTCGGACGGACTGGTTTGAGTGTCTCGATGCCGAGCTCTTCCGCGAGCTCGGCCACCGGCGACCGTTCCATTCTCCGGCCGCGGCCGACGGGGGCGTCGGGCCGGGTGACCACCGCGGCCACCGTGTGCCGGGAAGCGGCGAGCGCCCGCAGCGTGGGCAGGGCGGCCGCCGGAGTGCCAGCGAAGACCAGCCGCACTGTGGCTCCCCCTTAGGAAATCCGCTGGGTGGAGTGGGGCGAGACCCGGACTTCTGGCACCGGCTGGCCGAACCACTCGGCCTCGCGGATGGCCTTCATGGCCAGCTTGCGCTGCCGGGAGTCGAGCCGGTCGATGAACATTATGCCGTCCAGGTGGTCCGTCTCGTGCTGCACGCAGCGGGCGAGCAGTTCGGTGCCCTCGACCGTGACCGGGTCGCCGTGCATGTTGAAGCCGGTCGCGATCGCCCGCGGCGCGCGGGGCGTCGCGAATTGCAGGCCGGGAACGGATAGGCAGCCCTCGTCGTCCTCTTCCGGCTCGCCCTCCAGCTTGAGCACCGGGTTGACCAGGTGACCAGGCTCGTCGTCGACGTTATAGACGAAGACGCGCAGGCCGACGCCGATCTGCGGCGCGGCGAGCCCCACCCCCGGCGCGTCGATCATGGTCTCGGTCAGGTCCTTGACCAGGTTTCGCAGCTCAGGGTCGAAGTCAGTCACCGGCTCCGCCGGGGTGCGCAGCACCGGATCTCCGAACAGCCTGATTTCCCTGAGCAACTGGAGTTCCCTTCACGTCTGCACGCTCTCAGCCGCGACGGCCGAGGTAACGGCGTGTTTACCGGTGATTCTATCGGCGGACCAGATGAGGCCAGACTCGATAAGGCCAGACTAGATAGGGTCAGGCGGATCGAGCTGGACCCGGACTCCGCCGCCCTCCTTGCGCGCGCTGCGGCCCGCCTGGGCGGCCGCGAGTGCCTTGGCAAGCGCGGCACCCTCGGCTCTGGGCGCGCGGACCAGGGCACGCACGCCGCCCTGCTGCGGTCCCTGCGCCTCGAGAGGCACCGGCCCCAGGACCTCGAACCCCGGCTCCGTGCCCGCGAGGATCGCGGCCACCGCGTCCTGCTCCCCGCTGACCGCGGCCATCCGGACGGCGGGCGGGAAGCCGAGCTCGGCCCGCTCGGCCAGGTCGCGCTCCGCGAACGTGACAGGGTCCCAGCGGACGAGCGCCTGAGTGGCGGGCAGTGACTGGTCGGCGTGCACCAGGACGGTGCCGTCGTGGCGGACCAGGGCGGCGGCGCCGAGCCAGCGGCGCAGCGTCTCCTCGCCCGCGCGCAGGCTGGGGCGGGACAGCAGGGCCCAGCCATCAAGCAGCAGGGCGGCGGCGTAATCCGCGAGCGGCTCGGCACCCGGAGTCGCGATCACCAGGGCGGGCTGGCCGGGAACGGACGCGAGCACCTGGTCACCGCCGGACGTGCGCACCGTGAACCCGGGGAAGGCCCTGCCGAGCTCTTCCGCGGTGCGGGTGGCGCCGGTGATGGTGGCGCGCAGCCTGTCGTGACCGCAGCGCGGGCAGTGCCAGCCGCCTGGCCCGGTGGCCAGGGCGCCGCACCAGCGGCAGTCCGGTGCCGCAGCGGGACCCGACAGCCGCAGCGGGCCGTTGCACAGTGGTTGACCGGCAGACAGTGGTTGACCAGCAGGCGGGGTTTGACCCGCAGACGGGGTTTGGCCAGCGGGCGGGGTCTGGCCCACAGACGAGGCGTGCCCGTTCCCTGCCGGGTGCGTGCACCGGCCTGGCGCACGGCACCGTGCGCAGGCGATGCCCGCCAGGTAACCGCGCCGCGGCACCTGGATGAGGACCGGGCCCGCCCGCAGCGCGTCCCTCGCGGTGCGCAGCGCCAGGGTCGGCAGCCGCGCCGTGGTGGCGGCCTCGTCCCTGCCAAGCTCGGCGACGTCGGCGGCCGGCCTGACCCGCGGTGCGGTGGCGCGCAGCGTCGGCCTGTCGGGTCCGAGGTGATGCGCCCAGCCCGACCTGACCAGCTGCGTCATCTCTGCCGTCCTGGCGAACCCGCCGATCAGGGCGGCCGCCCCCGCCCGGTGCGCGCGCAGCGCGAGCACCTCGCGCGCGTGCGGATACGGGGCTCTCGGCTCGGCGTGCAGGTCGTCACCGTCATCCCACAGGACGACCAGGCCGAGGTCGCTGACCGGGGCGAACATCGCCGCCCGGGTTCCGGCCACGATCAGGGTCTCGCCGCGCAGCGCCGCGAGCCAGCGCCGGTACCGCTCCGCCGGGCCGAGGTCGGCGGTGAGCGTGACGTGCAGGGCGGTTGCCGTACCAGCGGGCGCCTGAGCGGCGAGCCCCGCCTCCCCGGCCAGCTCAGCCAGCGCGGCGTCCACGCGCGCCAGGTCGCGCGCGTCGGGCACGACGATGACCGTGCCGCGGCCCGCGCTCGCGGTGGTGAGGGCCGCGCGGGCGATCTCGTCGGGCCAGCTGGGCCCGGGCAGCGCCATCCAGGCCGCCCGGGCCGGGCGGCCGCCGGCGAGGGCGTCGAGGAATGACCTGCCGGCCGGGTACCGCGCCCAGGATCCCGGCTCGGGCCGCGCCAGCGCGCCTGCCTGCCGCGCCGGTGCGCTCGTCTGGCGTGCCCGGTCGCTTGCCGCCTCGGTCGCGGCGTGCCGCTGCGGTATCGCCAGGCGCAGCACGTCAGCGAGGGTGCCCGCGTAGCGGTCGGCCACGGCGCGGGCCAGCCCGGCGATCTCGGGTGTCAGCACCGGCTCGGCGGAGACCACCCGCTCCAGGTAGCGGAGGCTGCCCTGGTGCTCGCTCGCGGCGGCACGCTCGACGAGGAAGCCGTCGGTCAGCTGGCCGGCGAACCGCACCCGGACCCGGGCGCCGGGTCGCGCCCGGTCCGCGAGCCGCTCCGGCACCAGGTAGTCGAACGGACGGTCCAGATGCGCGAGGGGCAGGTCGACGGCGATCCGCGCGATGGGCTTGTCCGGCGCGGGGCGGAGCGTACGCGCGTCACGCTTCTTCTGCTTGCCGGGCTGGCTGGGCTGGTCGTGCGGGTCTTGCCGGCCTTGCTGTCGTCGCTCCGCGGGTCGCAGCCTGGTCACGGTGTCCGCCGCGGTTCCCGCCGCATCGTCCGCCTTGTCCGGTGCGACGAGCGGCGGCGCGTCCGACAGCAGCAGCCCCGCTGCCGCCTCGTCCCGCCTGTCCGCCATCACTCCGTCCTACCAGATCCGGCGCGCTCGCGTACCGCCTGCGCGGGTCCCCGACACGCAAGCTGGTTCCTGACACACAAACGGCCGGGCACGGGGAGCCGCATTCACCCGTGCCCGGCCGCTCGCGGGCTAGCCGGTCCTGCCATGCGCAGGCCGGCTCAGCCAACTGCGGGTCTTAGCCGATCAGGTAGTCGAACTCCCCGGAGCGCAGCGCGCCGACCATGGCACGGACGGCGGACGCCGAGTAGATGAGGGCCGTGCCCTGCGGGTCGCGCGAGTTGCGCATCGCGACGGTGGCCCCGTCAAGGCGGGCCAGTTCCACGCACGCACCCTGCGAGTTGCTGCGCTGGCTCTTCCGCCAAGTCGCACCGTCGAGCTGGGCGGCGCTGATCCCGTTGTAAATGTCCTGCATCGTTCTCGTCTCCTGACGGATTTAACCCGGTCCGCGGACTGGCGTATGCCGTGACGGGACCAGAGCAGCGGGTCCGGTCGTTGTCGCCGCCGACGGCGACCGGTTTCTCTTTTGATGTCCCCCGGGACTTACAGGATCGAGCTTAGCGCATGCACGTGCATCCGCATGGTATTTCGCACTGCCATACGCATACGCATCTGCACGGGCCATGCGCCTTAGGTATTTCCTAACCCTTTTGTCGATCTTACTTCGCGTAATCGCTGCAGGTCACCTAGGACAATCTGACACATCCAGCCCAAAGGTGACGCTGACCAGCTCCGTCTTCCCGCTGACAGCGATGTCATGCACCGAAACGGCCGTTCGCGGACGTAATATGCCTGTAACAATATTGTGCCGCTGTGTAACCAAGAGCACACGTAGTGAATGCAACAGGCCCGCACCCCGAGGGGTGCGGGCCTGTTGCGGCTCCGCGGGCCGCGGCGAAGGGGCCGCTAGAGTCCGGCCGCCGCGCGCAGCTGCGGCGCCCGGTCGGTGCGCTCCCAGGAGAAGTCGGGCTCGGTGCGGCCGAAGTGCCCGTACGCCGAGGTCTGCGAGTAGATCGGGCGGAGCAGGTCGAGGGCGGCGATGATGGCCCGCGGCCGCAGGTCGAAGACCGTCGTCACCGCGTCCTGAATCCGCTCGACGGGCACGCGCTCGGTGCCGAAGCACTCCACGAACAGTCCCACCGGCTTGGCTTTGCCGATCGCGTAGGCGACCTGGGCCTCGCACCGGTCGGCGAGGCCGGCCGCGACCACGTTCTTGGCCACCCAGCGCATCGCGTAGGCGGCGCTGCGGTCCACCTTGGACGGGTCCTTGCCGGAGAACGCGCCGCCGCCGTGCCTGGCCATGCCGCCGTAGGTGTCGATGATGATCTTGCGGCCGGTGAGGCCCGCGTCGCCCATCGGGCCGCCGATCTCGAACCGCCCGGTCGGGTTGACGAGCAGCCGGTACCCGGACGTGTCGATGTCCAGGCCCGCGAGCACCGGGTCGACGACGTAGTCCTTGACGTCGGGCGTGAGCAGTTCCTTGAGGTTGATGTCGGCGGCGTGCTGGCTGGACACCACCACCGTGTCGAGGCGCACCGGCTTGTCGGCCGCGTACTCGATCGTCACCTGCGTCTTGCCGTCGGGCCGCAGGTACGGGACCTGACCCGAGCGGCGCACCGCGGACAACTGCTTCGCGAGCCGGTGCGCGAGCATGATCGGCAGCGGCATCAGCTCCGGGGTATCCCGGCACGCGTAGCCGAACATCAGGCCCTGGTCGCCCGCGCCCTGCCGGTCGTAGTCGTCGGCACCCTCGCCCTCGCGGTATTCGAACGCGTCGGACACGCCCTGGGCGATGTCGGGCGACTGTGCGCCGATGGACACGGAGACGCCGCAGGACGCGCCGTCGTAGCCCTTGGCGGAGGAGTCGTAGCCGATCTGCAGGATCTTCTCGCGGATGATGCCGGGGATGTCCACGTACGTCTTCGTGGTCACCTCGCCGGCGACGTGGACCTGGCCGGTCGTGATCATCGTCTCGACCGCGACCCGGCTTTCCGGGTCGTCCTTGATCATCGCGTCCAGGATGGCGTCGCTGATCTGGTCAGCCATCTTGTCCGGATGGCCCTCCGTCACCGACTCCGAGGTAAACAGCCGACGCGCCACGTCTTGTCTCCATCCGCATAGTCAACTGGCTCGGTAGAGTTTAGCCGCTAACGGGGAGCGATCGCGCAGGTCAGTGACTTACCTCAATGTTCACGCCGGTCAGACGTCCGACTTCGCCGTGATCCTCCCCGAGGCGGCAGCCTCGCGCAGAGCATCGTAGTCGCGCTCGTTCTGATCGGCGTATGAACGAGCGAACTCGGTGATCGCCTGGTCAAACGCGTCCGAGCCGCCGAGATAGCCGGCGATCGCGATGCGGTCGCCCGACCTGGCGTGCGCGCGGGCCAGGGTCCAGCCGCAGGTCTGCCCGTACAGGAGCATGCCCTCTGGCAGCATGTTCTCGATGAGGAAGGAGAACTTCCAGTCGCGCAGCTGCCGCACGTAGAAGTCGCGCCGCTTGCCGTCGGCACCTTCCTCCACCCGGACCCAGCCGAGGAAGATGTCGCTCGCGGCCTGGATGAGGCGCTGGCCCTCCACCACCCGCTGGCCCTGGTTGGCGTACCTGCGGCCGCGTGCGAAGCGGCTGAGCACTGACGTCTGGGCCTCCTTGACCTGGAGGAACAGCGGATCGGAATCGTCGCGGCCGAACAGCAGCACGATCCAGCACCGGGTGCCGACGCTGCCGACCCCCACCACCTTGTGGGCCATGTCGGCGAACTCGTACTGCTCAAGGAGGTGCCGGCGGTTGCCGTCGAGCGTCCCGCGGTACTTGGCCATGAGCGGGACCATCCACGCTTCGAGCTCATCGGCCCGGGCGCCCACCAGGTCCCTGGCCGGGACGACAAGCGGCGGGTCGGCGACGATCCGCTGCTTGCCGTCGACGGTCTTGGTGAGCTTGCGCAGCGACCGCATGCTGTCGGACGTCCTGGCCTTCGCCTCGCCCGCGTCCCACTGCTTGCGCTGCCGCTTGGTGAGCCGCGACTCAAGATCGGCGCGGAGCTGTGCCACGTCGATGTGCGCGTAAAAGACGTCAAGGTTGGTCATCGCGGCGAACTGGCTCATCGCCTGGCGGTAGCTGGCGACCGCGGCCGCCGCGATCGCGGTCCGGTCCTTGCGGGAGAAACCGTTCTCACGCGCGGCCACCTCCAGGCTGGCCGCCAGCCGCTTGACGTCCCACTCCCACGGCCCGGGGAGGGTCTCGTCGAAGTCGTTGAGGTCGAACAGCATGCGGCGCTCCGGAGAGCCGAAGATCCCGAAGTTGGACAGATGGGCGTCGCCGCACGCCTGCACGGTCAGGCCGGTGACCGGGGTGCGGGACAGGTCGTCGGCCATCGGCAGCGCGGCGCCGCGGTAGTAACTGAATGGGGAGAACAGCATCCGGCCGTACCGCACGGGCACCAGATCCGGCACCCGCGACACCGCCTGCTGCTCGAGTAGCGCGACCGGATCCGGCCCGCCGTCCGCTCGCTCGAATGCCGCGTGGCTGTCGAGCGGCGCGAGTTTTCTTGCCGCCTTTCCGAGCTTGGCCCGTTCGTCGGGGCTGAGCCGCTCGGCCGGGGCCTCATGCTCGCCAGTGGCGCGCCGCTGCGCCGGGACGTGCCTGGCATCCGTTCGCGTTGCCGTCTTCACGCGCAGCCTCCTTCTTCCGTGCGGCGGCGGGCGGCGCAGAACGCCGCTGGCGCCCGCATTGCCGCCCATCGGCTGTGCCGCCCGCCCCTGTCACGGATTGTGCACCCGATGCGATCCTGGCCGCCTCCCCCGCGACGGGTGATGACGCGAGCGGGCCTTGTTGGCACCTTGGTACTCGTGAGAATCGAACGTTCCGTGAGTATAACGTGACATCGAGCGACAAGCACCATGCGGTGAACGCCGCCAGGACCATGATCCTGCCGCTGGCCCTCGCGCAGTTCATCGCCAGCTATGCCGCCACGAACATGAACGTGGCCATCAGCGCGATCGCCAAGGACCTCGGCACCACCGTGGCAGGCGTGCAGACGGCGATCACCCTGTTCACCCTGACCATGGCCGCGCTGATGATTCCCGGCAGCATCCTGACCGACATCTGGGGCCGCAAGCGCTGCTTCCTCATCGGCCTGATCGTCTACGCCATCGGGGGGCTGATCGCCGCGGCGTCGGTCGCACTGCCGATGCTCATCGTGGGGTACTCCCTGCTCGAAGGCGTCGGCTCGGCGCTGATGATCCCGCCCATCTACATCCTCATCACCGTGGCATTCCCCGACGTCAAGTCGCGGGCGAAGTACTTCGGCGTGGTGAGCGGCGCGGGCGGGCTCGGCGCCGCCGCGGGACCGCTGATCGGCGGCCTGGTGACCAGTGCGATCAACTGGCGCGCGTCATTCGTGCTCCAGGTCCTCGTGGTGGCGACCATCATCTGGCTCGCCCGCAAGATCACCGCCCCCGAAGCGCAGGGACGGGTGCCGCGGTTCGACCTGACCGGGGCGGTGCTGTCCGCCGCCGGAATGTTCTTCCTGGTCCTCGGCCTGCTGCAATCGCGCACCTACGGCTTCGGCAAGTCACGCGAGGACTTCGCGATCGGCGGCACCGTCATCATCCCCAAGGGCTCGATCTCCCCGGTGTGGATCTACGTGGTCATCGGCGCGCTGTTCTTCCTCTGGTTCTTCCTGCACGTGAGGGCCGGGGAGCGGAAGGGCAAGGACGTGCTGCTCTCGCTGCGCCTGTTCCGCGACAAGGTCGCCAACCTCGGGCTCGGCACGCAGACCATCCAGTGGCTGCTGCTGCAGGGGTCGTTCTTCGCGATCTCCGTCTACCTGCAGGAGGTCGACGGCTACAACGCGGTGAAGACCGGGCTGATGCTCACCCCGGCGACCGTCGGCATCCTCGCCGCCTCGGCGGGCGCGGACCGGTTCGCCCGCAGGCATCCGCAGCGCTGGCTGATCATCGCCGGCTTCCTTGTCACATCGCTCGGCATGGTGCTGCTGCTCGCCCTGGTCAGGGCGCACTCCGCGGTCTGGACCTGGGTGCCTGGGCTGCTGCTGTTCGGCATCGGGGTGGGCGTCATGCTGACCTCGTCGGTCAACGTGGTGCAGTCCAGCTTCCCCGACAGCGACCAAGGGCAGATCTCCGGTCTGTCGCGCAGCGTGTCGAACCTCGGCTCGTCGTTCGGCACCGCCGTGGTCGGCTCGGTCCTCGTCGCCGTCGCCCTGCCCGAGGGCCGGCCGTTCGCGGTGGCGCTGACCGTCATGCTGGTGTTCTCGCTCATCGGGCTGGTCCTCGCGGTGCTGATACCGCGCCAGTCGGCTGACGCGGAACGCTCGTCGAGTCCGGACGCCGCCCGGGTGGCCTGAGGCCCGGCCAGGTAGACGCGAACCGAAGGCCGGGCGGTCAGCGACCGCCCGGCCTTCCCCGTCCCTCAGCCCCCGCTGTTACCTCTCAGACCTCGGCCGCGTGCTCGGCCACGTCGGCCGACGCGCGCTGGCTTGGCACCGCGCCGACGGGCGCGCCGCCGCGCCAGTTGACCAGCGCGCTCGCGTGCACCCCGCGGAACAGCAGCGGCAGCAGCGCCACGGTGCCGGTCCAGCCGGTCTGGTGGCTCGCGCCGATCCCCGCGCCGTTGTCGCCGTGGAAGTACTCGTAGAACAGGATGAGGTCGCGCCAGTGCGGGTCGTCCTGAAGGATCGGCTGGCCGCCGTGCACCGGCCTGCGCCCGGCCGGGTCGCGCAGGAACGTGCCGGTGAGCCGGTCGCCGAGCTCCCTGGCCACCTCGTACAGGTTGCACTGGCGTCCGGAGCCCGTCGGGCACTCGACGGTGAAGCTGTCGCCGAAGTAGCCGTAGAGGTTCATCAGCGCCCGCACCAGCATGACGTTGATCGGGAACCACACCGGGCCGCGCCAGTTGGAGTTGCCGCCGAACATGCCGGTGTCCGACTCGGCCGGCAGGTAGCCCACCCGGTACTCCTGGCCGTCCAGGTTGAGCACGTAGGGATGGGCGGCGTGGTGGCGGGAGATTGCCCTGATGCCGTGCGGCCCGAGGAACTCCTGCTCGTCAAGCATCCTGGCCAGGATGCGGCGCAGCCGGTTTTCGTCGAACATCGCGAGCAGCACGGGTCCCGTGGCCGCCATCTGCTCGGTGCGGCCGGGCATGGCGGCGGTGACCGCGGGGTGCCTGGCGAAGAACTCGGCGGCTCCCTTGATGAGCTCCGGGTACTCCTCGCGGACCGAGGCGCCGATGACAGTGGCCGCGGCGAGCGGCATGAGCCCGACCACCGAGCGCACCTTCAGCGGCACCGAGCTGCCGTCGGGACGGCGCAGCACGTCGTAGAAGAAGCCGTCCTCCTCGTCCCACAGGCCTGTCGCGCCCGCGCCAACCTGGTTGGTGGCGGCGACGATCCAGGCGAACTCCTCGATCAGCGACTGGGTCTGCTCCAGGTAGGCCGGGTTCTCCGTGGCTAGCTCGGCGGCCATCTGGACCATGTTCTCGCAGAACAGGGCCATCCACGCGGTGCCGTCGGCCTGGTCGATGTGCCCGCCGCCCGGCAGCGGGGCGCTGCGGTCGAAGACCCCGATGTTGTCAAGGCCGAGGAAGCCGCCCTGGAAGATGCTGCGGTTGTCCATGTCCTTGCGGTTGAGCCACCAGCCGAAGTTGCGCGCCAGCTTCTGGAAGGCGCCCTCGAGGAATGCGCGGTCCGCCGCGCCGGTGGTGGCCTTCTCCAGCTGGTAGACGAACCAGACCGCCCAGGCGTGGACCGGCGGGTTGACGTCGCTGAAGTTCCACTCGTACGCCGGGAGCTGGCCGTTGGGGTGCAGGTAACGCCTGCTAAGCAGCAGTTCGAGCTGCTGCTTGGCGAACGGCAGGTCGACGACGGCGAGCGCGACCGTGTGGAAGGCCAGATCCCACGCGGCGAACCACGGGTACTCCCACTTGTCCGGCATGGAGATGATGTCCTCGGCGACCAGGTGCCGCCAGTCCTCGTTCCGCAGCCCGGTGCCGCCGTCGAGCGGGTTGACACCGTGCTCGGCCAGCCAGCGCTCCACGTCGAGCGCGTAGTACTGCTTGGACCACAGCATGCCGGCCAGCGCCTGCCGGCACACCAGCCGCTCGTCCTCGCTGAGATGGCCGGCCAGCACGGTGCCCCAGAACTCGGCGGCCTCGGCGCGGCGGGCGGTCATCACCTGGTCGAAGTCCGCGAACGGCCCCCCGGCGTCAGCGGTGGCGGCCGGGTCGGTGTCGGTGAGCCGCACCCGGACGGTCGCGGTGCCGCCCGCCGGAACGGTCAGCACGTAGTGCAGCGCCGCCTTGGTCCCGGTGCCGTCCGGGTTGACCGCCGCCGCGTCGCCGTGCACCACGGCACGGTCGATGCCGTCCTTGGCGTACGGCGCGTCATTCGCGGTGCCGAACGCGCGCTCGTTGTTCGTCTCGTTCTCCGTGACGAGGACCGGGACCGCGCCGTCGGCGCACAGCCAGCGGGTGCCGAGCTCGCCGTGCTCCACCCGCACCGCACTGCCGCCCGCCGCGCTGGCCGCGCTCAGGGCGGGCCGCTTGTCGCCGCCCGCCCACGACCAGGTGTGCCGGAACCACAGGGTGGGCAGCACGTGCAGCACCGCGTCGTCGGGTCCGTTGTTGCGCACGGAGACGAGCATGAGGATGTCCTCGGGCCCGGCCTTGGCGTACTCCACCTCGACGTCGAAGTACCTGCCGTCGTCGAAGATCCCGGTGTCAAGCAGCTCGTACTCCGGGTCGAGCTTGCCGCGCGCGCCGTTGACCGCGACCAGGTCGTCGTAGGGAAACTCGGCCTGCGGGTACTTGTAGAGCATGCTCAGGTAGGACGAGGTGGGCATGGCGTCGGTGTAGAAGTAGCACTCCTTCACGTCCTCGCCGTGGTTGCCCTCGGAGTTGGTCAGGCCGAACAGCCGCTCCTTGAGCACCGGGTCGCGGCCGTTCCACAGCGCCAGCGCCAGGCACAGCCGCTGCTTGTCGTCGCTGATGCCGGCCAGGCCGTCCTCGCCCCACCGGTAGGCCCGGTACCCGGCCTGCTCATGCGTGAACGACGACCAGGTGTCGTGCCCGCCGCCGTAGTCCTCCCGTACCGTTCCCCATTGCCGCTCGCTCAGGTACGGCCCCCACCGCCGCCATGTGATGCCGTCCTTGTCCGCCTCGTCTACCCGCCGCCGCTCCGCACTGACCATGGTGACCACGCCATTCGCTCGGTGTGTGGTGAAGTGATCGCAGTCAAGACCAGCGGGTGTCGATCCGGGAATGGCCGCAGGCACCAGCGTCCAGGCGTGCGCCGATGCCACGCGTCACCCGCGCGGAGTGATTCGCCCTGTGGTACGGGCCTGCGTCCCCTCAGGGGGCCCGCCGGGGTCAGGACAGGCGGGCGGCCGCCAGGGACAGCACGACCTCGGCGAGCGCGTCCTTGGAGCGGCGTGGCACCGGCGTGGCGCCGCCGTCGGCGGCGAGCACGACCCACTCGTTGTCGGCCGCTCCGAAGCCCTCGCCGTCGCCGACCCGGTTCAGCACGAGCAGGTCGCAGCCCTTGCGGGCCAGCTTGGATCGCGCCGCGTCCAGGCTCGGGTCGGTCTCGGCGGCGAAGCCGACGATCACCTGGCCCGCCGGGCCGCGCTCGGCGCGGCGCCGCGACAGGCCGGCCAGGATGTCCGGGTTCTCCGTCAGCTCGATCGGCGGCGGCAGGGCGCCGTCCTTCTTGATCTTCGCCTCCGCCCGCACGACGGGCCGGAAGTCGGCGACGGCGGCCGTCATCACGATCACGTCGGCGCCCGGCGCCTCGGCGAGCATGGCGGCGTCCATGTCCCTGGCGGAGACCACCCGGACGACCTTCGCTCCCGCGGGGTCGGGTAGCTCCGTGTTCGCCGCGACCAGGGTCACCACGGCGCCGCGCGCCACCGCCGCCCGCGCGAACGCGTAGCCCTGCCTGCCGGTGGACCAGTTGCCGAGGAAGCGCACCGGGTCGAGTTCCTCGCGGGTCCCGCCGGCGGAGATGAGCACCGTCCGCCCGGCGAGCGAAAGACTTTCCTCCGGAACGGGTGCGTGGTTCCCGCCGCGGGAAGCGTTGCCATGATCCGCGGGCAGCGTGGCGGGCGTGCCGGAGTCAGCCGAACCCGTTCTGTATCCAAGGATTGCCTGTGCGAGGGCGAACAGCGCCTCGGGCTCCGGCAGGCGCCCCTTGCCCGTGTCCTTGCCGGTGAGCCTGCCGACGGCGGGCTCGACCACGATGGTGCCCCTGGCGCGCAGCGTGGCGACGTTGTGCTGGGTTGCCGGGTGCTCCCACATCTCGGTGTGCATCGCGGGGGCGTAGACCACCGGGCAGCGCGCGGTGAGCAGCGTCGCGGTCAGCAGGTCGTCGGACATGCCGGCGACGGCGCGGGCGAGGAGGTCCGCGGTGGCGGGAGCGACAAATACCAGGTCCGCGGTCTGGCCGAGCTTCACATGCGGCACATCGGATACGCCGTCCCACACGCCCGTGGTGACCGGCTCGCCGGATAGCGCCGACCAGGTTGGCTCGCCGACGAAGCGGAGCGCGTCGGGTGTCGGCACCACCCGGACGGAATGCCCGCTCTCCTTGAACAGGCGCAGCAGCTCGCAGGCCTTGTAGGCGGCGATGCCAGCGCCAACGCCGAGGATGACCCGCGCCATGTCGCTACTCCGATGCCGTTGTTGCCCGCGGCGGTCTGGGGCGGTCCCCGGCCCTGGAGGCTTTAGCCCTCGGTCGCTTCGACCTTCAGCAGGCCCTCGCGGGCCTCTCGCAGCGCGATCGACAGCGGCTTCTCCTGCACGCGGGTCTCGACGAGCGGGCCGACGTACTCGAGCAGGCCCTCGCCGAGCTGCGAGTAGTAGGCGTTGATCTGGCGAGCCCGCTTCGCGGCGAGGATCACCAGCCGGTACTTGCTGTCAACGATCTCGAGCAGGTCGTCGATCGGCGGGTTGATGATGCCGTCCGCACCCTGGGTCGCAGCCACCTGTCGCATTGTCCTTCCAGTGAGCTCAGCCCTCAATAAGGAGAGCCGCTATGTGAGCAGCCAGCGAGCCCGGACAGTGCCGGGCTTCAAGGAAGGCTGTTAATCAACGTTACCATCTGCCGGCAAACCTCATCGATCGAAGTGTTCACCAGCGTCACGTCGAACTCGCCTGCCGCGGCGAGTTCTTCCCTCGCCACGGCCAGGCGCCGCTCCACGACGTCGGCCGGCTCGGTGCCGCGGCCGGTCAGCCGGCGGACGAGCTCAGCCCATGAGGGGGGCTCGAGGAAGACGAACAGCGCGTCGTCCTTCATGACCTCGCGAACCTGCCGCGAGCCCGTGAGATCGATCTCCAGCAGGGTCGGCAGGCCCGCGTCGAGCCTTTGCCGCACCGGTTCCGCCGGGGTGCCGTATTTGTTGCCCGCGAACTCGGCCCACTCGAGAAGTTCCCCGGCGCCGACCATGCGGTCAAACTCCGCGTCGTTAACAAAATGATATTCCCGCCCGTTCACCTCTCCCGGGCGGGGCCTTCGCGTTGTCACGGAAACCGAAATCCAGATCTCCGGGCTGCGACGGCGTAGTTCCGCGACGACTGTGCTCTTCCCGACCCCGGAAGGCCCGGAGAGCACAGTCAGCCGCGAATTCTTCCGCTCCGCAGGCAGGCGGGCGCCTTTCGGCCCCCTTTTCTCGGCGGCGGCGGTTTCGCGCGATTTACCGTCGGATGCTTCGGCCATGCCCTCGCACCCGTGACGGCCGCGCTGATCGCACGCCGATCCGGTTAGCCGCCTTACAGATCCGCACCGAACTCCTGCTCAAGCGCGGCGCGCTGGTTCGCACCAAGCCCACGAACTCGTCGCGACTCGGCGATGCCGAGTCGTTCCATGATCTGCTTCGCGCGCACCTTGCCGACTCCGGGCAGCGACTCAAGGAGAGCCGAGACCTTCATCTTGCCAATGACGTCGTCGGTGGACCCGTCCTTGATGACTTCGGAGAGGGTCACGGCGCCACGCTTGAGGCGATTCTTAACTTCGGCGCGTTCCTTGCGCGCTATCGCGGCCTTCTGCAGGGCCTCGGCGCGCTGTTCGGGAGTGAGGGGAGGAAGAGCCACTCGGGGTCACCTCGGGTTTCGTCGAAAAAAAGGTTGGTCGGGAGGGGAAACTAGCGAGTCAGAGACCCTTTCGGCAACGCGAACCTCCGTTTATGTCATCACAAATCTAAATATATTACTCTACATACACGCATCGTGACTCAAAGTAGTCAATAGCAGGTCCTGAGCGTCGACGCGCTCTCACATAGTGAAAACGAAATCGCGCCGAACACCTCCTCGAAGGCTCGCTCTCGCCTGGGTAAAATGTTCCATATGTCTGTTTCACCGGCCGCAGCGCCGCGGCGCGCAACGCGCCCCCGGTGCCCGCCGCCTCCACCATACACGCGACGGCGCGGCCGGGACGTACCGGCGCAAAGCCCTGTTCAGGGACCCGCCTCGGCCCATCGGGACAGGCGCACGCGGCCGCCCGCGCCTGGGCGCGCCCCGGTTCGCCGCCCGGCCGCCATCGGGGCGGCTGCGACATCTGCGCTTTACGCCGACTTATTTCCCGTTTTTCCATAGGGCAGGATGTTCCACGGTCAGTAGTCCCAGGGGGACATATTACCCATCGATGCGCCCCGATCACAGGCCTGGGCCGATGAATCGTCGCAGGTAGGGTTTGTTACGCCGAACACATCTCCGGTCACGAGATAACGTTTGATGCCAGTGTGACCCCTGACGACGCCGCCCGCCACCCCGATCGCGGGACCGGGCGCATTATCCGGGCTTCTCTGAACGCGGCAACATGGGCCATTCCGGGCCGGGCGGCGGCAAGAATGTACCGTTAGGCCTCCTATTGCCGGCCCAACGGCACATTCTTACGGGAAACGAACGTCGTGCGGGCGAGGGCCGCGCGGATGGCGTCGGCGGGGTTGCGGGACAGCGCGGCGTTGGGTGTCAGGTGGCGGTGACGCCCGGGCGGCGTGTCGGGTGGGCGGGGGCTGGGTGTGAGGTGGCGGCGGCGCCCGGGCGGCGTGTCAGGTGGCGGTGGCGGCGCGGCGCAGCGAGGCGCCGATGGCGGCGGCGGCTGCGCCCGGGTCCGGCGCCCTGGTGATGGGGCGGCCGATCACCAGCAGGTCCGCGCCCGCCTTGAGCGCCTCCTCCGGGGTGGCGATCCTGGCCTGGTCATCGCTGGTGGCGCCCGCGAGGCGGATGCCCGGGGTGATGAGCAGGATGTCCGGGCCGACCTCGGCACGGACGGCCGCCACCTCCTGCGGCGAGCAGACCAGTCCGCGCGCGCCCGCGCCGACCGCCAGCGAGGCCATCCGGCGCACCGCGTCGCTGACCGAGCCGTCGACGCCGAGCTCGGCGAGGGCCTTGTCACCGATCGAGGTCAGCAGCGTCACCCCGGCGACCATCGTGCCGGGAGCGGCCTCCACGGCCGCCTTGATCATGTCCGAGCCGCCCGCCGCGTGCACGGTGAGGATCTCCGGCCGCAGCTTGGCGACCGCCCGGGCGGCGCCCGCCACCGTGTTGGGGATGTCGTGCAGCTTGAGGTCGAGGAACACCCGCACGCCGCTGCCGCCGCGGACCGTCGCCACCACAGCCGGCCCGTACCGCAGGTACAGCTCCAGCCCGATCTTGACCGTGGACACGTACGGCGTGACGAGCGTCGCCCAGTGCGCCGCGACCTCGATGTCGGGCGCGTCGAGGGCGACCGCGACCGGCGCGAGCCGCCGGTCCGCCGCGCCGGCCTCCGGCCATCGGTCAAGCCCACTCGAGGCACGGGGGGCGGTTCCCCCGGCGGATGTCTGCACGACACTCTCCTCTCTCGAATCCGGTGGGGGCTCCCCTGCCGGGGCGACCCGCGCTGATGACGCCGGCCCTGCCGAGGCCGGCCGTGCTGACGCCGGCGGTGCCGACGCCAATTGCTGCTTGCGGTCCGCGACCGCCGCCACGGCGCTGCCAATGGCCCGGCTCGCCCGCTCGGTGAGCGCGGCCAGGCTGGCGCGCAGCGCCGCGCGGTCCACGGAGGTGGCGGCGTTGTCCAGCCGCGCCGTCAGCGCTTCCTGCTCCGCCTTGAGCGCGGAGTGCGCCGCCGCGAGTTCGGCGAGCGCGGGCGGTAGCGTGAACGTCCTCGCCGGCTGGTCCCCCGTCCGCATGGCGGCGCTCACCAGGCCCAGGATGAGCGCGCCCAGGTCCCGCATCAGGCCCGCGAGCTCCGCGAGGAGGTCGCCGAGCTCGGCAAGCTCCCGCAGCTCCCCCGCGGGACTGGCAGGGGAGCCCGCAGGAATGTCCTGCTCGCCGTGGCTCATGATCACTCCCCGTTATCCCACCATTACACCCAAGTATGACGCTCCGCGGCATACGCGGCCGGCTGGTGGGCCCGCCCCACGACGTCGGTCACCCGGTCTACCCCGCGCGCGGTCAGTTCCTCCTCTAGTTCCCGCTGGATCCGTGAGCACGCCGACGGGTCATGGAAGAGCACGGTGCCGACGGCCACCAGGCTGGCGCCCGCGAGCAGGAACTCCAGGGCGTCCCTGCCGGTGCGCACGCCGCCGCAGCCGATGATGGGGACGTCGGGCAGCGCCTCACGCACCGCCCACACGCAGCGCACCGCCACCGGCCTGACCGCGGGCCCGGACAGGCCGCCCGCCAGGCCGGCCAGGGCCGGCCGGAAGGTCACCGGGTCGATGGCCATGCCGGGCAGGGTGTTGATCATCGACAGGCCGTCGGCGCCAGCGGCCACGCAGGCCCTGGCCACCGCAACGATGTCGGTGACCTCCGGTGAGAGCTTCGCGAACACTGGGATGTCGTAACGGGTGCTGCCCCGCACGGCGGCCACCACGGCGCCCGCCGCGGCCGCGTCGAGCGCGAACGGCCGTCCCGCCGCCGCGGCGTCCGGGCAGCCCAGGTTGACCTCGAGCGCCGTCACCCCGGCGGAGTCGGACAGCCGGGAGGAAACCTCGCCGTACTCGCGGGTCGTGTGGCCCGCCACGGAAACGAATGCACGGGCGCCGCGCGACAGCAGCCAGGGCAGGTCGCGTTGGAGGAAGCCGTCGAGCCCGGGGCCCTGCAGCCCTGTCGACGACAGCAGGCCGCTCGGCGTCTCCGCCATCCGGGGCGCGGGATTGCCCGCCTTAGGCTCGAGGGTGACCGACTTGGTGATGATCGCGCCGATCCGCGCCACGTCGGAGAACTGCGCAAGTTCCCGCCCGCTCCCCGCGCACCCGGACGCCGTAAGGATCGGACTAGGCAGGTCCAGATGGCCGATCCTGGTCCGCAAATCAGCAGGCAATGCCGACCTCCTCCCCGCGAGCCAAAGCGCGCGCCCCCGTCCTCGGACTGAGGAGGGAGGGAGCGAGGCACGAGCGACCGAGTGACGAGGGAGAAGACGGGGGTCCCGAGCGCGCGGAGGCGAGCGGGGCAGACAGAGTGAGCGGGGAGGAAAGACTAGCTGGCATTGGTGCGCTCCCCGGCGGCGGTGGTGCCCTGCTTCGGCTTCCAGCCGGGCGCGCCGAGTGCGTCGAAGGGGATGGTGCCCACGTCGTCCCAGCGCACCAGGTCGCCGCGGAACACCGGGCCTTCCGCGCAGGCGCGGACCATGCGGGTGACGCCGTCGGTGCCCACCGCGGGCAGCACGCAGCCCATGCACAGTCCGGTGCCGCAGATCATCGCCGGCTCGGACACCAGCGCCTGCACGGGGATGCCGTACCTGCCCGCCATGGCGCACACCGAGCGGAGCACGCCGGTCGGCGCCGAGGCGTAGATGACGTCGGTGCGCGCCTGCTGCACCACTGTCGGCAGCATGTCCACCACCGAGCCGCGCGCGCCGAGTGAGCCGTCGGCCGTGGCGATGATCGCCGAACGGCCGGTGCGGCGCGCGGTCAGCGCGCCGAACACCCGGTCGGCGCTCTCCGCGCCGAGCAGGTAGTCGGTGTGCGAGCCGCGCTCGGCGAGCCTGGACGCCAGCGCGAACAGCGGCGCCGCGCCTGGTCCCACGCCGAGCAGCAGGCACGAGGCCGCGTCGCGCGGCACCGGGAAGGGCCGGCCGAGCGGCCCCACCACGTCGAGGACGTCACGCGAGCGGCAGTCCGCCAGCCACTGAGAGCCCGGCTCGCGCGGCAGGAACACGAACTCGACCGTGCCACCATGGTCGGGCCGCACATCATGGATGGAGAACGTGCGCCGCCCGATCATTCCCGACTGCGGGCCGCCCACCGCGATCGCGACAAACTGGCCGGGCCGGAACCTGGTGGCGATGGCGGGAGCGACCACGGTCATGGCGACGTACGCGTCGACGCGCCGCACGGTGAGCACCGTCCCGCGCACCTGAACCGGCGCCACGCCGCCGTCCCGATCGTTGCCTGCCATCCCGGCCGCCGCCAGTCCCCTCTGTCAGTTATCCCCGCCTACGTTATCCGCCCCTCCGCTGGCCACAGGCCAGCATCGGGGGCGAGTACTCCAATTTTGCGCCGGGGCCGAGAAGCTACTTCCAGCAAGGGCAAAATTGGAGCACTCGTTCGGGGGTCGTCCCCCCGGAAGATGGCGGAGGATTGCGCCCGATATGATGGCGGTTTTTGCCATCGGGCGCAATCCTCCGCGGCTAACCGCGCATCGCCGCCGCATGTTCCTGGAGGGAGCGGACACCCATGTCGCCGCGGATGGTGGCCTCGATGCCCTGCACCGCGGCGGCGAGTCCCGCCACGGTGGTCACGCAGGGCACTCCCCTGCGGACCGCCGCCGTGCGGATCTCGTAGCCGTCGAGGCGCACCGCGGCCGAGGCCGTCGACACCGCGCCGAACGGGGTGTTCACGATCAGGTCTACCTCACCGTCGAGGATGCGGGTGACCACGGTCGGATCCCCGTCGAGACCGGCACCGTCACTCTGCTTTCTGACGATCTTGGCACGAACACCGTTCCTGCGCAGTACCTCCGCCGTTCCCGACGTCGCCCAGATCTCGAAGCCGAGATCGGCGAGGCGCTTGACGGGGAACACCATGGCGCGCTTGTCCCTGTTGGCCACCGACACGAACACCCGCCCCTTGACCGGGAGCGAGCCGTAGACGGCCTCCTGGGACTTGGCGAACGCGGTGCCGAACGATTCGTCGATGCCCATGACCTCGCCCGTGGAACGCATCTCCGGGCCGAGCACGGTGTCCACGCCCGCCCCTGACGCGTCGCGGAACCTGCCGAACGGCAGCACCGCCTCCTTGACCGCGACCGGCGAGTCGAGCGGCAGGGTGCCGCCGTCCCCGGTGGCGGGCAGCACGCCGGAGGAGCGCAGCGAGGCGACGGAGGCGCCCATCATGACGAGCGCCGCCGCCTTGGCGAGCGGCACCGCCGTGGCCTTGGAGACGAACGGGACCGTCCGCGACGCGCGCGGGTTGGCCTCAAGGACGTAGAGCACGCCGGCGGCCAGCGCGTACTGCACGTTGAGCAGGCCGCGCACGCCGACGCCGTGCGCGATCTTCTTCGTGGCCTCGCGGATCGCCTTGATGTCGCTGCCGCCGAGGGTGATCGGCGGCAGCGCGCAGGCCGAGTCGCCAGAGTGGATGCCCGCCTCCTCGATGTGCTCCATCACCCCGCCCAGGTACAGCTCATCGCCGTCGTAGAGCGCGTCCACGTCGACCTCGATCGCGTCGTCGAGGAAGCGGTCGATGAGCACCGGATGATCCGGTGATGCCTGGGTGGCGCGGCTGACATAGCCGCGCAGCGTCGCCTCGTCGTAGACGATCTCCATGCCGCGCCCGCCGAGCACGTAGGACGGCCGGACCAGGACCGGGTAGCCGATCTCGGCCGCGGCGACCGCGGCCTCGTCGGCGGACAGCGCGACCTTGCCGAGCGGCGCGATCAGCCCCGCCTCGGCTAGGACCTCTGCGAACGCGCCGCGGTCTTCCGCGGCGTGGATCGCGGTGGGCGAGGTGCCGACGATCGGCACGCCCGCCACCTCGAGCGCCCGCGCGAGCCCGAGCGGCGTCTGGCCGCCGAGCTGCACGATCACCCCGGCGACCGGCCCGGAACGCTGCTCGGCGTGCACCACCTCGAGCACGTCCTCGAGGGTGAGCGGCTCGAAGTACAGCCGGGAGGAGGTGTCGTAGTCAGTAGAGACGGTTTCCGGGTTGCAGTTGATCATGACCGTCTCGTAGCCCGCCGCGCGCAGCGCCATCGAGGCGTGCACGCAGGAGTAGTCGAACTCGATGCCCTGGCCGATGCGGTTAGGCCCGCTGCCGAGGATGATCACCTTGTGGGTGTCGCCGCCCGGCACCTCGTCGCCCTCGTCGTAGGTCGAGTAGAGGTAGGGCGTGCGCGCCGCGAACTCGGCGGCGCAGGTGTCCACCGCGTGGAAGACGGGGCGGACGCCGAGCGAGTGGCGCAGCGCGCGGATCTCCCCCGCCGTCAGGCCGCGCAGCTCGGCGATGGCGGCGTCGGAGAACCCCTCGGCCTTCGCCGCCCATAGCAGGTCCGTGTCGAGTTCGGCGGCGCCCGCAACCGTTCTGGATACGTCTTTGAGGTGTTCCAGCTGTTCGACGAACCACGGGTCGACGCCGGTAACCTCGGCCACCGACTCGGCGCTCGCTCCGGCGCGCAGCGCCTGGAGCATCGTGTTGAGGCGGCCGTCGTGCGGGGTCCGGCAGTGGTCGAGCAGCTCGTCGGCGGTGGCGTGGATTTTCTCCGTGAACCGCAACGGGCCCGTCTGGCTCTCCAGGCTCCGCTGCGCCTTCTGCAGCGCCTCGGCGAACGAGCGGCCGATCGCCATCGCCTCGCCGACCGACTTCATGTGCGTGGTGAGCGTCTGGTCGGCGCCGGGGAACTTCTCGAACGCGAACCGCGGGATCTTCACCACCACGTAGTCCAGCGCGGGCTCGAACGACGCCGGGGTCTGGCCGGTGATGTCGTTGGGTATCTCGTCGAGCGTGTAGCCGATAGCGAGCCTGGTGGCGATCTTGGCGATCGGGAAGCCGGTGGCCTTGGAGGCCAGCGCGGAGCTGCGGCTGACGCGCGGGTTCATCTCGATGACGACCATGCGGCCGGTCGCGGGGTTCACCGCGAACTGGATGTTGCAGCCGCCGGTGTCCACGCCCACCGCGCGGATGATCTTGATGGCGGTGTCCCGCATCGCCTGGTACTCGCGGTCGGTGAGGGTCATCGCCGGCGCCACGGTCACCGAGTCGCCGGTGTGCACGCCCATCGGGTCGACGTTCTCGATCGAGCAGACGATCACCACGTTGTCGTGGCGGTCGCGCATCAGCTCGAGCTCGAACTCCTTCCAGCCGATGATCGACTCCTCGAGGAGGACTTCGGTCGTCGGGCTGGCGTCCAGGCCGGACCCGGCGATCCTGCGCAGGTCCGCCTCGTTGTACGCGATGCCCGAGCCGAGGCCGCCGAGGGTGAAGGAGGGGCGGACCACGACGGGGAAGCCGAGGCCGTTCCCTTCGTCGGGGGCGCCTGGGCTGCCGTAGGTAGCGGCGAGGCACTCCTCGATGGTGTGGCAGATGAGCGAGCGCGGCACCTCGGCGCCGAGCCCGGTGACGATGCCCTTGAACTTCTCCCGGTCCTCGCACGCCTCGATCGCGTCGATGTCGGCGCCGATCAGCTCGACGCCGTACTTCTTGAGCGTGCCGTTGGCGTGCAGCGATACCGCGGCGTTGAGCGCGGTCTGGCCGCCGAGCGTGGGCAGCACGGCGTCCGGGCGCTCCTTGGCGATCACCTTGGCGAGCACGTCGGGGGTGATCGGCTCCACGTAGGTGGCGTCGGCGAACTCCGGGTCGGTCATGATCGTGGCCGGGTTGGAGTTGACCAGGGAGACCCTGATCCCCTCGGCCTTCAGCACCCGGCAGGCCTGGGTGCCCGAGTAGTCGAACTCGCACCCCTGCCCGATCACGATCGGACCTGACCCGATCACCAGGACGGACTTGAGGTCTTCACGGCGCGGCATGGCTTACTTCTTCCCTCGTCCGTGCGCACTGGCCATGAGCCCAGTGTCCATTAGGGCTGCGAACTGGTCGAAAAGGTCCACCGCGTCGTGCGGGCCAGGCGCGGCCTCGGGGTGGTACTGGACGCTGAAGGCGGGACGGTCGAGCAGCCGGATGCCCTCTACCACGCCGTCGTTGAGGTTCACGTGGGTCACCGCGGCCTCGCCGTACGGTGTGCCGAACGGCTTGCGGGCGCCTGGCGGCACGTGCGCCCAGGCATCGCCTGTGCGGCTGGTGTCGGCCTCCGGCGGGAGCGCCGCGGCGAAGCCGTGGTTGTGGCTCGTGATGTAGACCCGGCCGGTGGCCAGGTCCATGACCGGCTGGTTCACGCCGCGGTGGCCGTAGCGGAGCTTGTAGGTGTCAAGGCCGATGGCGCGCGACAGGATCTGGCTGCCGAAGCAGATGCCGAAGATCGGCACGCCGGCGTCGAGGACGCCGCGCATCGCGGCCACCGCGTACCCGGCGGCGGCGGGGTCGCCCGGCCCGTTGGAGAAGAACACCCCGTCCGGGCTGACGGCGAGGATGTCCCTGGCCGTGGAGGTGGCCGGCAGCACCTTTACCTCCATGCCGCGCTGCGCCATGTTGCGCGGGGTGGCGGCCTTGATGCCGAGGTCGACGGCGGCGACCCGGTACCTGGTGGCGACGCCGCTCGGCGGCGCCACCGTGTACGGGTGCGGCGTGGTGACGATCCGCGCCAGGTCCGCGCCTGTCATGCCGGGGCTGGCGAGGACGCGCTCGAGCAGGCGTGCTGGGTTGTTCTCGACCGTGGATACCGCCGCGCGCATCGCGCCGTGCTCGCGCAGCCGCATGGTGAGCGCGCGGGTGCCAGGCACCGAGATGCCGGTGATCCCCTGCGCCTTGAGCTCAGCCTCCAGGCTGCGCTGCGCCCGCCAGCTTGAGGCGAGCCGCGACGGCTCGCGGACCACGTAGCCGCTGACCCAGATGCGGTGGCTCTCCGGGTCCTCGTCGTTGATGCCGGTGTTTCCGATGTGCGGTGCGGTCATGGCGACGATCTGGCCGCAGTAGGACGGGTCGGTGAGCGTCTCCTGGTAGCCGGTCATGCCGGTGTTGAACACCATCTCGCCGAACGACTCGCCATAGGCGCCGAACCCCTTGCCGCGCAGGGTGGTGCCGTCCTCGAGGACCAGCATCGTGTCGGGGCCTGTAGAGCTCATCGGGTTACCTTTCCGTCAAGTACCGTCGCGCCGCCGCGCAGGAACGTCGCGACCACGGCGCCGGGCAGCGGCATCCCGGTGAACGGGCTGTTGCGGCTCTTGGAGGCGTGCGCGGCCGGGTCCACTGGCGTGGCGGGGACAGCGGGGTCATACAGCGTCAGGTTCGCGGGAGCGCCAGCGGCGAGCGGCTGGCCGTGGCCCGGCACGCGGCCGATCGCGGCCGGGCGCGCGGACATGCGGTCCGCGACGCCGGCCCAGTCGAGCAGCCCGGTGTCGACCATGGCGAGCTGCACGACGCGCAGCGCTGTCTCCAGGCCGGTCATGCCGTTGGCCGCCTCGGCCCACTCTGTCTCCTTGGCCTCCACCGGGTGCGGGGCGTGGTCGGTGGCCACGCAGTCGATGGTGCCGTCGGCCAGGGCGAGCCGCAGCGCCTCGATGTCCGCCTTGGTGCGCAGCGGCGGGTTGACCTTGAACCGCGGGTCGTACTCCACGGCCAGGTCGTCGGTGAGCAGCAGGTGGTGCGGCGTCACCTCGGCAGTCACCCGCCAGCCCTTGGACTTGGCCCAGCGGATGATCTCCACGCTGCCCGCGGTGGAGACGTGGCAGACGTGCAGGGCGGAGTCCACGTGCGCGGCGAGCAGCACGTCGCGCGCGATGATCGCCTCCTCGGCGGCGGCCGGCCAGCCGGCCAGGCCGAGCCTGCTCGACATCTCCCCCTCATTCAGCTGCGCGCCCTCGGTCAGCCTCGGCTCCTGCGCGTGCTGCGCGATCACGCCGTCGAACGCCTTGACGTACTCGAGCGCCCGGCGCATCAGCAGCGGGTCGGCGACGCAGAAGCCGTCGTCGGAAAAGACGCGGACCCGGGCCGCGGAGTCGGCCATCGCGCCGAGCTCGGCGAGCTGCTTGCCGTGCAGCCCCACGGTGACCGCGCCGACCGGGCGGACGTCGGCGTACCCGGCCTGCTCGCCGAGCCGCCAGACCTGCTCGACCACGCCTGCCGTGTCGGCGACCGGCTCAGTGTTGGCCATCGCGTGGACCGCGGTGTAGCCGCCGAGTGCGGCGGCGCGGGTGCCCGTCTCCACCGTCTCCGCGTCCTCACGGCCCGGCTCGCGCAGGTGCGTGTGCAGGTCAACGAGGCCGGGCAACGCAACTAGGCCGGCCGCGTCGAGCACGGTCGCGTCCGGCGCGCTGACGCCGTCGCCGATCGCGGCGATGACGCCGTCCTTGAGGTGAATGTCCTTCGGGTCTCCGCCCGTGACGGCGGCGCCCCTGATCAGCCACTCCTCGCTCATGCAGCTTCCTCCCCATCCGCCATGCCGCCGAGCATCAGGTAAAGGACCGCCATCCGGACAGTCACGCCGTTGGCGACCTGCTGGACGATCGTTGACCGGGCGGAGTCCGCCACGTCGGCCGCGATCTCGACGCCGCGGTTCATCGGGCCCGGGTGCATCACGATGGCGTGCTCGGGCAGCAGCGCCATCCGGCCCGTGTCGAGGCCGTAGCGGCGGCGGTACTCGCGGATGGTCGGGAAGTAGGCGGCGGTCATCCGCTCCTGCTGTACCCGCAGCATCATCACCACGTCGCTCTTGCGCAGCTCGCTGTCCAGGTCGTAGCCGGCCCGGCATGGCCACGTGTCGACCGCGTGCGGCATGAGGGTGGGCGGGGCGACCATGGTGACCTGCGCGCCGAGCGTGGACAGCAGCAGCACGTTGGAGCGCGCCACCCGGGAGTGCAGCACGTCGCCCACGATCGTCACCCGCAGGCCGTCAAGGTCCCTGCCGCGCCGGTCGGCCTCGGCCCCTGCTCCCGCCCCGATGAGCCGCTGGCGCATCGTGAAGGCGTCGAGCAGCGCCTGGGTGGGGTGCTCATGGGTCCCGTCGCCCGCGTTCACCACGCGGCCGCTGATCCACCCGGTCAGCCGCCGCGGCGCGCCGGAGGCAGGGTGCCTGATCACCACGGCGTCCGCGCCCATGGCCTCCAGGGTCAGCGCGGTGTCCTTCAGCGACTCGCCCTTGGCGACGCTCGACCCTTTGGCGGAGAAGTTGATGACGTCGGCGCTCAGCCGCTTGGCGGCGGCCTCGAATGAGGTCCGCGTCCGCGTGGAGTCCTCATAGAAGAGGTTGACCACGGTCCGGCCGCGCAGGGTGGGCAGCTTCCTGATCGCCCGCCCCTCCACGCTGGCCAGTTCCTCGGCCGTGTCCAGGATCAGCACGGCGTCATCGCGGCTCAGGTCGGCCGCGGAGATGAGATGCCGGTTCACGCCTGTCCCTCCCCGAGCAGCACCAGATCCTCGCCGTCGGTCTCGGTCAGCAGCACGCGCACCTTCTCGCGGTGCGCGGTGGGCAGGTTCTTGCCCACGTAGTCGGCGCGGATGGGCAGTTCTCTGTGGCCGCGGTCGACGAGGACCGCGAGCTGGACCGAACGCGGCCTGCCGAGGTCGTTAAGCGCGTCGAGTGCGGCGCGGATGGTGCGCCCGGAAAAGAGCACGTCGTCGACGAGGACCACGGTCTTGCCGTCCACCCCGTCGGACGGCACCTGGGTCCGCTGCAGCGCGCGGGCCGGCCGCAACCGCAGGTCGTCGCGGTGCATGGTCACGTCGAGCGAGCCGAAGGCCGCCTGCGTGCCCTCGAACTCGCCGATCCTGGTCGCCAGGCGCCGTGCCAGGTAGACGCCGCGGGTGGGGATGCCGAGCAGCACGATCCCCTCGCCGCCATGGGTGCGCTCGAGGATCTCGTGGGCGATACGGCTCAGCGCGCGCCGGATCTCCTCCGGGGTGAGTACCGCTTTCCAGCCCGTGGAATCGAGCTTGCTCCCACCGCTTCCGCCGGGAAGCGCGGAGCCACCGGAATCGCCAGGGCCACTGGACTTGCCTGGGCCGCTGGACTCGCCTGGGCCGCTGGGGCCCGGCTCGTGAACTGGTTCAGGCCGCATCGCGCACACCAGTCACGACCTCCTTTCCCGTCTCACGGGACGGTCCTTAAAGGATGCCTACGTCTCCACCGTATCAGCACGATTCCCGCAGGTAGCGGATGCCATGTTTGGCACCGGGCGCGGCGGGCAGGCCGGCACGGACAGTTGGCCACCAGTGGCAACACAATCACCACAGAAAGTCACTAGACTGGTGTTTCCCCGGCTCGCCGATAATCCCCCTCCGTAACTTTCCAGCCCGCCGTCACGAGCAACCTGTCCGCTGATTCCCGGTGCGCCCGTCAGCTGGCCTCACTACACGTCGACCACACGTCCCGGGAAGATGTGATTTGCGTCACATTGGACATACGCCGCCATAACGTTCCGAGAGCGACCGCCAGGCCCGCTTTGACCCCTCTGTGCACGGGAAAGCCGATTACAGCGGGGGTTGTCGCGTTCGGGCGGGGGGTACACACCACTAGGGAAGGGCAATGCCGGTTACTGGACGAGTTCAACCAGTTTTTGCCATTCGGCTTGACCTTGTCGCTATTGCCGCTTACCGTCACTGTGCGTAACCGTTACCGTAAGCGACGACTGGCCGGGAAACCGAGGAAAAATGCCATCTGAGTACGCCAAGACCCTGGGCGCGCGACTGCGCGCCATCCGCACCCAGCAGGGCCTCTCACTGCACGGTGTCGAGGAGAAGTCCCGCGGCCGCTGGAAGGCGGTTGTGGTCGGCTCCTACGAGCGCGGCGACCGGTCGGTCACGGTGCAGAAGCTCGCCGAGCTTGCGGAGTTCTACGGCGTTCCGGTCTCCGAGCTCCTGCCCGGCGACGCGGCGCCGACTCCCATCGCGACGGCGCCGAAGCTGGTGATCGACCTTGAGCGGATGAACCAGCTGCCCAAGGAGAAGGTCGGCCCCCTCGCCCGCTACGTGGCCACCATTCAGGCCCAGCGCGGCGACTACAACGGCCGGGTGCTCTCCGTGCGGCACGAGGACCTGCGGTCGCTTGCGGTCATCTATGACAAGTCGCCTGCTGACCTCACTGAGGAGCTCATTAGCTGGGGTGTGCTTGACGCCGACGCGCGCAGCAACTCCATCGAGTCCTTCTAAGGCTCCCCCTGGGCTTCACCGCCCGGCAGGGGCGTAACGGCCCCGCTGCCCCATCCGGCGTGACCCGGCGATCGCCGGGTGGGGTGGTCACGCTGTTTCAGCTCGCGTGCCGCAGTGACAGCGGCAGCATGGGCTCACCCTCGAGGCCGAGTGCCCGCTCGGCCACCGTCAGGAACGTCCCGGCGTCGCGCAGCAGGTCGTCCGCCTCGCGCGCGGTCGCCGCCCTCGGCAGTCCAGCCTCGGCCGCGGCGCGCTTGGCAGCGCTTGCCGCGAAGAACGCCGCCCACTCGGCGAGCGCCGGCTCCACCTGCGGCAGCAGCTCCCAGACCGATCGCGGCCTGCGGCGTCGCGATCCCGTGCCCGGCTCGCCCCGCGCCGCCACGATCGCCGCCGCCGCGCGCAGCGCGGCCAGGTGCGCGCCAATGTAACGGGTTCCCGTGTCCGTCTCCGTCTCCGCCTCAGCCAGGCCCTGCCGTGCGTTGCGCAGCAGGGTCAGCGCCGTGGCGGGCAGGCGGGCAGGCACAGGAGTCGGAAATGGCCCCGCAGCCTTAAAAGGCAACGCGTTGCCCGCGGACGGTCCCGCCGTCGTCAGCGTGCCGCTCATGGTCATCACTTCCTTCAGGTGATGCGCCGAAGTCCGCCGTCGTCAGCCCGGGGAGGGCCTTGCCCGCGATGGCTTGCCCGCGATCGGGAGAATCCGCCGGCCGGGCGAAGCGCTTCCCCACGCCCCGCCCGGCCGGCACCGGCCGCCAGGGGTCGCGGCGACCGGAGTCAACCCCGTCATTCGAACACATTCTCATTCGAACACAGGTTCGCGTCAAAGTCCAGCCCATTTGCTGACGAGTTCGAAGTTACCCAGGGGGTCTGACATTCCTGGTGCGTGACTGTCGTCAGGGGTGTGCGACACGTTTATTGAGGTCCCGCGTTTTGGCTGGTTATGCTGGGAGCCTGGTTGCTCATGCTGCAATCAGGTGAAGGGGCATCCATGACCGAGCCGACGCTTTCGGATCTGGAGGCGGAGCGGGACCGGCTGTATGCGCGGCTGGCGGCGGTGGGCGACTTCCGTCGGGGGTCGGTGAGCGAGAACTGGCGCCGGTGCGGCAAGCCGAACTGCGCGTGCGCGCAGCCGGGTCATCCTGGTCACGGGCCGCGGATGCTGTGGACCCGGTCGGAAAGCCAGGGCAAGACGGTGGGCCGGCAACTGGCGGCAGGAGAAGTTGACAAGGTCCGCGGCGAGATCGCGCGGCACGCGGAGTTCACCGAGATCTCGCGGAAGATCGTGGAGGTGAACGAGCGGATCTGCGAGGCCAGGCCGGCGGCCGGCACGCAGCCGTCCTCCGTGCCGGAGGACGGCGAAAAAAGGGGGTCTCCGCCGCGCTCGCGGCGGCGTGGTCCGCTGAGGTAGGGCGGCTGGCGGGGGAGGCAGCGCGGGCGCTTGCCCCGGGCGGGGACGGCCTGGCGGCGGCCGAGGCCGTGATCCGGGAGGGCGTGCTGCGGCTCGGCGGCGGGATCCTGGGGGAACTGCTGTCCGCCGACACCGGCTACCGTGGTCCCCGGGTGGCCTGCGGGAACGGGCACGAGGCCGCGTTCACGGGTTACCGGGGCAAGGTCATCGACACCGTCGTCGGGGAGGCACGGCTCCGCCGGGCCTGGTACCACTGCGCCCGGTGCAGGCGCGGGCGCGGGCACGGCCGGGGGCTGGCCCCGAGGGATGCCGAGCTCGGGATCACGGGAGCCTCTCTGTCGCCCGGGCTGGCCGCGATGGCCGCCACCGCCGGGGCAGCTGTCCCGTTCGCCAGGGCCGCGGGGCTGATAAGGGACCTGGCCGGGATCCGGCTGACCGTCAAACGGGTCGAGCGGGCCGCCGAGGCGGCCGGCGCGGCCGGGGCCGCCGCCGCCCGGCAGGAGGCCGGGCTCGTCGCCCGCCGCAAGGTCGTCCCGCTGCCGCCGGCCCCGCTGCCGGACAAGCTCTACGCCGTCATCGACGGCACCGGAGTCCCCGTCACCAGGAAGGAGACCGAGGGCAGGGACGGCAAGGGCGAGGACGGCCGGGCACGCACCCGCGAGGTCAAGATGGCCGTCTTCTTCACCCAGGACAAGGTGAATGACGAGGGCTACCCGGTCCGGGACCGGGCCTCTTCCAGCTACATCGCCACCTTCGAGCCCGCCAGCCAGTTTGCGGGCCTGGTGAAGGCCGAGGGCATCCGCCGCGGCTCCGATCACGTCCGCCAGATGACCGTCATCGGCGACGGCGCCGCCTGGATCTGGAACATCGCCAGCGACAAGTTCCCCGGGGCGACCCAGATCGTCGACCTTTACCACGCCCGCGAGCACCTGCACTCCCTCACCCGGTCGCTGGAGTTCATGCTGCTCGGCCGCAAGGACGAGTGGCTCGCCGCCCGCCTCGAAGACCTCGACTACGGCTACATCGACGGCATCGTGGACGCCACCAGGAAGTATCCCCTGATCGGAATCAAGAAAGACGAGGTCGACAAGGAGCTCGGCTACTTCCTCAACAACGCCCCGCGGATGCGCTATCACTGGTTCCGCCAATGCGGGCTGTTCGTCGGCTCTGGCGTCGTCGAGGCCGGATGCAAGTCCGTCATCGGCCAGCGCCTCAAGCAGTCCGGCATGCACTGGACCGTTGACGGCGCCGACTCGATCATCGCCCTGCGCACCGCCGAAGCCAGCAGCCAGTGGGAAGCCACCTGCCTCAACCGGCACAACCAGACACCAGCCGCCTGACCAGCCGGTCACCAAAGATGATCTTCAGCCCCTACAAAAGTGTCGCGCACCCTGTCGTCAGCCGATGCCGCCGCGGCAGCGTTCGCCTGATGCATACCATTGCCTGATGAGGGTCAGTTACCGCGAGCTCGGGCCCGCGCAGTTCCGGGCCGCGATCCGCGAGCTCCTCGCCGTGTACTCCGCCGCGATGAACCCGCCGGACCGCACGCTGTCCGGGCGGGAGGCCATCATGGAGCGGCACGCGGCGAGCCCTGGCTTCCGCGGCCTGACCGCGCACGACGACGGGCGGCTCGTGGGCTTCTGCTACGGATTCCACGGGGAGAACGGGCAGTGGTGGCACGACATGGTGGCCGCCGCCCTCGGCTCGCGCTGCGGCGGTACGGGCTCCGCTGGCGCGGTCTCCGCGCAGCGCGGCTGGCTCGACGACTCCTTCGAGATCGCCGAGCTGCACGTGCTGCCGACGTCGCAGGGCAAGGGGATCGGCCGCTCGCTGCTGCTGACAATCGCCGCCGGGCGGCCCGAGCGCACCGCCGTGCTTTCCACGGCCGACGCCCCGACCCGCGCCAGGCGGCTGTACCGCGGCGTCGGGTTCACCGACCTGCTGACGGACTTCCGGTTCTCCGGCGGCGAGCCACCCTACGCGGTCATGGGCGCGACGCTGCCGCTCGACGCGAGCGCGGCGCCGCGGTCCCCCAGGCCAAGCAGCTGGTAGATCTCCATCGTCGCGCGCGAGGCGTTGAGCGTGATGAAGTGCAGGCCGGGCACTCCCTCGTCGAGCAGCCTTGCGCACATCTTGGCCGCGTAGTCGACGCCGATGGCGCGGACCGTCGCCGCGTCGCCGCGCGCGTCCGCCTCCCTGAGCTGGTCGAGCAGCCCGACGGGTACCTTACAGCCGCTGAGCTTGATCGAGTTTTCGACAACGCGGAGGCTGGTGACCGGCATGATCCCCGGGATGATCGGCACGTCGCAGCCGTGCCTGCCGACCCGGTCCCTGAGCCTTAGGTAGTCCTCGGGGTAGAAGAACATCTGGGTGATGGCGAAGTCGGCGCCCGCACGGCACTTCTCGAGGAAGTGCCTGGTGTCCGTCTCCTCATCGGGCGAGCGCGGGTGCAGCTCGGGGAACGCGGCCACGCCGACGCTGAAGTCACCAGAGGCCTTGACCAGTTCGACGAGCTGGCTGGCGTAGCGGAAGCCCTCGGGGTGGGCAACCCACGGCCCGTTCGGGTCGCCCGGCGGGTCGCCGCGCAGCGCAAGGACGTTGCGCACGCCGACGCTCGCGAGGCTGCCGATGACGTTGCGCAGCTCGGCAACCGAGTGGTTGACCGCGGTGAGGTGAGCCATCGGGTTCAGCTCGGTCTGCTCGGCGATCGCGCCGGTCATCTGGACGGTGCCCGCGCGCGTGGAGCCGCCCGCTCCGTACGTCACGGAGACGAACGCGGGCTTGAACGGCTCGAGGCGGCGCATGGTGCCCCAGAACTGCTGCTCCGCCTGTTCGGTCTTAGGCGCGAAGAACTCGAAAGAGAACGACTGTCCCGTTTTCAGGATGTCGGCGATCTTCGGCGTTGGCCGTGAGACGCGGCGGGCTTGCTGGGACGCGAGCGAAGCCTTTGGCAGTCGCGGTCTGGGCGGCATGTGTCTAAGCATAACCGGAAGGTCAAGTTTTTATGCTTGGACCACAACATACCGCTCGAGACACCCGGCGAAACCCGACCATCCGGGCACGCCAAAAGCGCGCGTCACGAGATCGCGCGACGGCGTTAGGTGTTGATGACCGCGCTCCGCTCAGCGCGCGGCCCAGCGGAAGGAAGGGCAGGCGCTTGGCGCCGTCGCGGACAGGCATGCGCGCCCGCGACGGCGCGGCCGCCGTAACGGGCTAAAAGGCCAGCGCCTGGGCTCGGCGGTTGACCTCGGTGCCGCGGTGCTTGTAGAGCGCGTCTATCGGCGTGCCGGGCAGCGTCTCGTCGGCCGTGAACAGCCAGCGGAGGGCTTCCTCGTCGTCGAACCCGCAGTCGAACAGGACCGTCAGCGTGCTGGACAGGCCCTTGACGACCTGCTCGCCGTCGAGGAACGCGGCGGGGATCGCGCGATCGCCGTTGGGACGGGTGACCGCGAGGAGCTTGCGGTCGCGGAGGAGCTGCTTGACCCGGCTGATGGGGAGACCAAGCCGGGTGGCCACCTCGGGGAGGGACAGCCATTCGCCGACGAGGGAGTCAGCCACGGGGTTTATTTGTGCCACGAGTCCAATGTCCCACGTCTTTGCCGGTCCCAAACACCCGACATTCCCTCACAATCATGCATCTTTCCCCTGGTCAGCGGAGTCGGGGCCGGTCCCCCAGGCCGCCGCGCGATCGGTCAGCCAGCCCGCGGTGGCCGCCAGGCCCTCCAGACGGACGGTGAACAGCACCCGACGCCCCGCCCGACGGCGGGTGACGAGGCGGGCCTCCTCGAGGACCGCCAGGTGCTGCGCGACCGCCTGTCTTGACACCGGGAGGGCCGCCGCAAGCCCGCCGGCGCTCGCGCCTGGCCCGCTGCCGAGCAACTCGAGCAGTTCGCGCCTGCGCGAGTCCGCCAGCGCGGCGAACACCCGCTCCGGGTCAGCGTCGGGTTGTACGGGGGGTCGTCCCTCCTGGCGGTAACTTCTCTGCACGGGTCCGCAGGCCGGCGAGTTCGTACTGCCAGCTCCCCTGGCTGCCCTTCCACTCGTCCTCGCGCAGCGAGTCGGGCAGGTCGAGTTGCGAGAAGCCGCTCTCCACCACCGTGACGCCGAGTTCGTCGCCGACGGGCCGGAGGTAGAACTCGACGAGCGTCGCCCTTCCCGGCGCGGGCTCGGCGCCGCCGAACCTGCTCGCCCAGCGGAACGAGGCGTAACCCTGCGGCTCGACGCGGACGATGTCAATCACGTACGGCCGGACGTCGCCGCTGTAGGTGACCGACACGCGCCCGGGGCCCCGCGCGGGCTCGGCGTCGCTGCCTGGCAGCCACCAGCCGGGGCGGGTCACAAGTTGCCATACCTTGTCCTGAGTCGCACGAATGGTGATCCGCTGTTCGATACGGTCTTCCATGAAACGCCTCCCTCACCCCTGGGCAACAGCGGCCCGAGTCTTGCACAACGCCGCAAAATGGTGCAACTCGACACTTGCAGATGCAGCCAGCCGGTAAATCCCCGCTCCCGCGCCGGTGATGCGCCCCGGGTCAGCCGTACGCGGGTGATGCTGACAATGTGATTAACACGGCCAAAGCCAGCGGCTGCCGGCCGTAAAATCGCCCCTAATGGAAGCTGCGCCCGCGGACACGCTCGCCGGGCGGATGCTCGACGGGCGCTACCACGTCCGCTCGCGTATCGCGCTCGGTGGCATGGCCACCGTCTACCTCGCCACCGACACCCGGCTCGACCGTGAGGTGGCGCTTAAGGTGATGCACGCCGACCTGGCGCGTGACGCCGACTTCGTCGGCCGGTTCATCGGCGAGGCCAAGTCGGTCGCCCGGCTGTCCCACCCGAACATCGTCGGCGTCTACGACCAGGGCTCGGACGGGCACTACCTGTACCTGGCGATGGAGTACGTGCCCGGGCAAACGCTGCGCGCGCTGCTGCGCGAGCGGGGCTGGCTGCCCTGGCAGGAGGCGCTGAACGTCATCGACCCGGTGCTCGCGGGGCTCGCCGCCGCGCACCAGGCCGGGATCGTGCACCGCGACGTCAAGCCGGAGAACGTGCTGCTCACGGCGGACGGCCGGGTCAAGGTCGTGGACTTCGGCCTCGCGCGGGCATCCGCCGCGGTCGGCAACACGCGGGCGGGCATGATCATCGGCTCCGTCGCCTACATCGCGCCAGAACAGGTCACCGGGGCGCCGAGCGACGCGCGCACCGACGTGTACTCGGCGGGCATCATGCTGTTCGAGATGCTCACCGGGCGGCAGCCGTACAGCGGCGAGTCGCCGCTGGCGGTCGCGTACGCGCACGTCAACTCCGACGTTCCCGCGGTCAGCTCGCTTGTCGGCGGGATACCGCCTGGCGTGGACCAGCTGGTAGGCGCGGCGACGAGCAGGGACCCGCAGCGGCGGCCGCCAGACGCGGGCACTTTCCTGCGGGTGACGCGGGCGCTGCGGGGACTTCCCGACCCCGCCGAGTCCGTCTCCGGCGCCTGGCCGACGCCGACGCAGGCGCCAGCCGGCCAGTACCAGGGTCCGTACAACGGGGCCGGCGGCATGGCGGGAGCGGGCAACGGCGCGGGCGGCGGGTCGCACACGATGGTGGTGGGCCCCGGATTCGACGGCTACGAGAGCGCGGGCTACGGCGCGACCACCGGGCGCTATGACGCAGGCTACGGCGGGACCACCGGCGGTTACGACCGCGGCGGCGCTGGCAGGCTCGGCTCGGCCTTCGCCGGGCTGCTGCGCGGCGACGGCGCGGACGGGCCCGGCGTCCACCGCGCGGCGCACGGCGGCGAGCCAGAACCCTTCCTCCAGCGGTGGCTGTTCAGCAGGCGCTTCGTCTACGTGGCGGCCGCCGTCATCGCGCTGCTCCTGTTCGGCGGCGGCGGATGGTGGCTGACCTCAGGCCGGTACGCGCCCGTTCCCGCGGTCGCCAAGATGACGGCGGCGTCGGCCGAGCGGGCACTGGAGCAGGCCGGGTTCCACGTGAAGACCGGGGCCTCGGTGATCGACGACAACGTGCCCGAGGGCGAGGTGATCAGGACATCGCCGTCCGGGCGCGCGCTGCCCGGCGCGACGATCGTGCTCACCATCTCCAAGGGCCCGAAGATGATCGTCATACCGCAGATCCCGTCGGGCGACACGGCCGCGCAGGCCATCGCACTGCTGCGCGGGGCGGGGCTGGCCGTCAACTCGACACCGAAGCAGGTCGGCGTCGCCAGCAACCCGGTGATCGGCCAGGTCGCGGGCACCACGCCGGCCGCGGGTACCTCCGTGCCGGAGAACCAGCCGGTCTCGGTTAACGTGGTCGCCGGTCTCACGCTACCGAACCTGGTCAACCAGGACATCAACAGCATCCAGGCGTGGGCGGGCGCCAACCACATCACCATCGCGCCCACCAATGTCGACAGCGACAAGCCGCAGGGCATCATCGTGTCGCAGTCCATCCCCGCGGGCACTCCGGTGCAGCCTGGCGCGACGACGGTGAACGTCACCGTGTCGAACGGTCCGCCTGAGGTGGCCTTCCAGGACATGCGCGGCCAGCAGTACGACCAGGTCAAGGCGCAGCTCGAGCAGCTCGGCTTCAAGGTTGTCGGCAAGCACTACTTCTTCGGCAACAAGGTGTTCAGCACGTCGCCGTCCGGCCAGGCACCCGCGGGGTCGACGATCACCGTGTACTACGGCGGGTTCTAGCCGGGTGCCGCTCATCGGATCGCACGCGACCACCACGGGCGGGCTCGCGACGGGGGCGCTCGCCTACGCCGCGGCGGTCGAGGCCGAGGTCATCCAGGTCTTCGTGTCCAACCCGCGCGGCTGGGCGGCGGGCCAGGGCGACGCCGCACAGGACGCGCTGCTTCGCGACGCCGATGTTCCGGTGTTCGTGCACGCCACGTACATGATCAACCTCGGGTCAGGCAACCAGGAGGTGGCCGCGAAATCGGCCGACGCGGTGGCGTACGCGCTGCGGCGTGGCGCGGAGATCGGTGCGCGCGGCGTCGTGGTGCACACCGGCTCGGCGGCCGGCTGGGCGCCCGACGATGGCGGCCTGCCGGGCAGCGCCCGCACCGCCGGGGACAGCACCGCCAGGGAACGGGCGCTGCGGCAGATCGGCGAGGCGGTAGTACCGCTGCTCGACAAGCTGGGCGACGACGACCCCGACCTGCTGTTCGAGCCGATGGCCGGGCAGGGGCAGATGCTCTGCGCGGCGGCGGGCGACCTGGCCGAGTACCTGACCGCGGTGGAGTACCACCCGAAGGCTGGCGTCTGCCTCGATACCTGCCATGCCTTCGCCGCCGGCCACGACCTGACGGCGCCAGGCGGAGTGGCCGCGATGCTCGGCGAGGTGTGCGCTGCCGCGGGTCCTGGCCGGGTCAGGCTGGTGCACGCGAACGACTCGCTGCTCGGCTGCGGGTCGCGGCGCGACAGGCACGAGACGATCGGCGCGGGCACGATCGGCACCGAGCCGTTCCGTGCACTGCTCGCCCATCCCGCGCTGGCCGGCGCGCCGTTCGTGGTGGAGACTCCCGGTGGCAAGGCCGGGCACGCCCGGGACATCGCTACCCTGAAGGGACTGCGCGGCGGCGATATGACGAGCCGCGCCGGCTAGAGGGTCGGGGCATACGGGTCGGCCGGAGGAGCTGGGTCAGATGGTTGTTGTGATGACCGCGGACGCGACCGCGTCCGACGTGGATCATGTGGTTGCCGTGGTGCGCGACGCGGGCGGCGAGGCGTTCGTCAGCCGCGGCGAGTCACGGACGATCATCGGGCTCAGCGGCGACATCGAGCGATTCACTGCCACGCTTAACCTGGCCAGCCTGCCCGGCGTGGCCGACGTGGTGCGCATTTCTGTGCCGTACAAGCTGGTCTCACGCGAGCACCGGCGCCAGCGCTCGATCATCAGGGTGGCGGGGGTGCCGATCGGCCCCGACACACTCACCGTGATCGCCGGGCCGTGCGCGGTGGAGACGCCCGAGCAGACCCTGGCGGCCGCGCAGATGGCCCGCGCGGCCGGCGCGTCGCTGCTGCGCGGCGGCGCGTTCAAGCCCCGCTCATCGCCGTATGCCTTCCAGGGGCTCGGCGAGACCGGACTGAAGATCCTCGCCGAGGTCCGCGAGGAGACCGGGCTGCCCATCGTGACCGAGGTCATCGACCAGCGCGACGTGGACCTTGTCTCCAAGTACGCCGACATGCTCCAGGTCGGCACGAGGAACATGCAGAACTTCCCGCTGCTGCAGGCCGTCGGCGCGGCCGGCAAGCCGGTCATGCTCAAACGCGGCATGTCGTCCACCATCGAGGAGTGGCTGATGGCGGCCGAGTACATCGCGCAGCGCGGCAACCTGGACATCGTGCTGTGCGAGCGCGGCATCCGCACGTTCGAGAAGGCGACGCGCAACACCCTGGACATCTCGGCGGTGCCGGTCGCGCAGCGGCTGTCGCACCTGCCGGTGATCGTGGATCCGTCGCACTCCGGCGGCCGCCGCGACCTGGTGCTTCCGCTGTCCCGCGCGGCGATCGCCGTCGGGGCGGACGGCATCATCGTCGACGTCCACCCGCATCCGGAGAGCGCGCTGTGCGACGGGCCGCAAGCGCTCATCGACTCCGACCTGCGGGAGCTGGCCAGCATCGCGCAGCACCTGTCGCCGCTGGTGGGTCGCACCCTCACCCCGGCCCCGGTTGCCGCCCGCGCGTAGCCCCGCCACGCACGTAGCCCCGCCACGCGCGCAGCACGCGACCGTGCGGCGCGCAGCGCCGCACATCGGGGGTACGGGGGTCGCCCCCCGGGAAAATATCGGCTGGCTGACGGCGCGATAAGATGGCGATTTTTGCCATCGCGCCGTCAGTCAGTCAGTCAACCGGCCGGTACTCCTGGGCGCTGGCGGCCAGCTGCTCGGCGAGCTCCGCCACGTCGAGGCGCCCCTCGATCTTGTGCAGGTCGTCGATCTTGGCCCTGGTCTCCGCGCGGCGCGGCGTGAGCAGCGTGCAGCAGTCCTCGTCGGGCAGCTCGGAGATCGCCAGCGTGCCGAGGCGCCGCGCCTCCGCCATGATCTCGGTCTTGTCCCAGCCGAGCAGCGGCCGCAGGATCGGCAGCCGGACCGCATCGTCGAGCGCGGTGATGTTCGGCAGCGTCTGGCTGGACACCTGGCCGAGCGAGTCGCCGGTGACAAGCGCCGAGGCGTGCAGCCGCGCGGCGAACACCTCTGCCGTCTTGAGCATCAGCCGCCGCTGCGCCATCACCTGCAGCCGTCCCGCACCCGAGGTGGCGAGCGACTGCTGCGCCTTGCCGAACGGAACCACGTAAAGCCGCGACGCGCCCTGGAACCGGTCGAGACCGCGGACAAGCGCGTAGGCCTTGTACACCGACTCGGGCCCGGTCAGCGGCATCCCGGAGAAGTGCACGAAGACGCAGCGCAGCCCGCGCTTCATCATCCGGTACGCGGCGACGGGCGAGTCGATGCCGCCCGACATCAGCGCCACCGCGCGGCCGCTCATCCCGACCGGCAGTCCGCCCTGACCCGGCAGGCCCTCGGTGAACACGAAGACCTCGCGCTGGTCAACCTCGATGAAGACCTGGGTGTCCGGGTGCTTGAGCGAAACCGGCAGCCCGTGGACCGCCTGGATCTCGGCGCCGATGCTGGCGTTGAGCTGCTCGGAAGTGACGGGGAAGCGCTTGTCACGGCGCCGCGCCCGCACCGCGAACGCGCCGCTGTCCGCGCTGGTGAGGGCGAGCGCGGCGGCGGTCGCCGCCTCCGGCGTCTTGTCGACGCGCAGCGCACGGCAGATCCGGACGATGCCCGGCACGTCGGCGACCCGCTCCGCCACCCGGTCCACGACCGCGGCGTGCTCCGCCGGCGTCCGGCCGTCGCGGGCCACGCGCAGCACGAGCACCCCCTCGCGCACGGTCAGTTCGGCGGACAGCCCGGCACTGCGCACGGCGCCGCGGACGTTCGCCTGCAGTATCCGCTCGAACTGCTGCCTGTTCCGCCCCTTGAGGAAGATCTCCCCCTGCTTCAGCAGGACGCACGGCTCGCCGACACCCGGCACCGCTGTTCCGGCGGCCGTGACCGCATCGGTGATGGCCATCCCTCCAGTTTGCCAGCATTGCCGCCATGCGGCGGTCCCCGAGCGGCCGCACCAGCAGAAAAAAGAAAATACGGATCCATCCGAACGGGTTCGTGGCTCCGCCTGTCCCCCCGGGTCCCTCTGGGGGCCTCCGGCGCTCCGGCCCACGGGGCACGCTTCGGTCCCGCTCCGGGTCTCCGGCACTTGCGCCCAAGGTCCGCCCGCCGGCGTGGCGGCGCGGATCTCCCGGGTTTCCTTGCCGGCCGGGCCACATGCGATATAACGTGTGCGCGTGAACGTCAACGAGCGCGACGAGATCACCGCTTCAGTCGCTGCCCACGCCGAACTCGGATCGCGGTACGACTCCGCCGTGGCCGAGGGCCTCGTCGAGCGGATCGGCGAGGAGATCGACAAGCGCATCGACGCCCGCCTCGGCGGGCAGCAGGCGCAGGGGAACCGGGCGCCCGCCGCGCCGCCGCGCCGCTCGGCGCCCGCCGCGTACCAGCCGCCGGCCGTGCCCACACCGAGCGGGCCCGACTCGGTGCCGCCGCCAGCCCGCCGCAACAGCGGGCTGAGCGGGATGGTTCTCGGCCTGGGCTCGATGGGCCTCGGCGTCGGCGCGACCGCCGTCGTGGTGAGCCATCACGTTGTCACCTCGGGTGCGGTCGTCATGGTGCTGCTCATCTGGCTCGCGATCACGATCATCAACATCGCGCACTCGCAGCGGAAGTAGCGGGCAGGGAGCGCCTGGCTCGTTGCTGTTTAGCCGTGGTGCGCGGAGAAATTAAATTGCCGCAGGCCGGCGTTGCCGCATAAGCTCAGCTGCTCTCTTGCCTTTCACGAAGGATTTTCGTCATGCTGTGGCGTGCGCCCGCTCGCCGGTATCCAGTGCTCGCCATCCGTGACTTCCGGATCCTGCTGGCCGACCGGCTGCTGGCTCCGTTTTCTGCCGGCTTCTCAATGGTCGGCGTCTCGTTCGCGGTGCTGAACCTGACTGGTTCCACCGCCGACCTGTCGTACGTGCTCGCCGCGCAAATCGCGCCCATGCTGGTGTTCTCGCTGATCAGCGGCGTGTTCGCGGACCGGTTCAAGCCGCAGTGGGTGATCGCGGCGGCGAACGCCTGCATCGTGCTCGGCGAGGGCACGTTCGGCGTGCTGGTGCTGACCGGGCACCCGGCGCTGTGGGCGATGATCGGCCTGGAGACGCTGAGCGGCATCGGCATCGCGCTGTTCTATCCCGCCTCGCAGGCGCTGCTGCCGCAACTGGTGCCTGACGCGCTGCTGCAGGAGGCCAGCTCGATCAGCAGGCTGGCGATGAACACCGGGCAGATGACCGGCGCCGCCGTGGCCGGACTCGTGGTGGCCGCGGCGGGCCCCGGCTGGGCGCTCACGCTGTGCGCGATCGGCATGACCGGCACCATCCCGCTGATGTTCCAGGTGAAGGGCAACGTGCGGCCCGTCCGCGACGTGGCGCACCAGCCGAACATGATCTCCGAGCTGCGCGAGGGCTGGACGGAGTTCCGCTCGCACACCTGGCTGTGGGCCACGGTGATCCAGTTCTGCCTGGTCATGATGGCGTTCAACGGCGGCACCATGGTGCTCGGCCCGGTGGTGGCCAGGACTCACCTCGGCGGGCCCGCCGCGTGGGGCGCGATCACCGCCGCCGACGCGTTCGGCCTGATTGTGGGCGGCCTGATATCGCTGCGGTACACCCCGCGCAGGCCCATGCTGTTCGTGGTGCTGACGGGAGGCACGATGGCGATACCGCCGCTCGCGCTCGCGCTCGTGCTGCCGCTGCCCGCCATCTGCTTCGTCGCCTTCAGCATCGGGGCGCTTGCCGAGGTGATGATGGTGCAGTGGACGGTGCAGATGGCCACCAGGATCCCGGCGGACAAGCTGGCCCGGGTGTCGTCCTACGACGCGCTCGGCTCGATGGCCGCCATGCCGATCGGCGCGCTGGCCGCGGGTCCGCTCGCCGCGGGTATCGGCGTGTCCGCGACCCAGTTCGCCTCCGCCGCGGTGATCGTCGTCGCGTCCGCGTTCACCCTGATCCCGCGGGACATCTGGACGATACGCAACGACGACATCGCCGGCCGTGCCGCGGTGACGGGCAGCGACGCGGCGGTCGATGGCGACCTGGCCGTCCCCGACGCGGTGCTCGGCACCGGCGCTGCGCTCGGCCGCACTGGCGTTATCGCCAGTGCTCAAGCGGGAGCGGACCTCTGCTGACGATGGTCCTGATGGCGAACGTCGACCTCGCCTCGGCGACCGACGGTATCGCCAGCAGCTGGTCGAGCAGCACCCGCTCGTAGCTGGCGAGGTCCGGCACGGCGGCCTCCACCAGGAAGTCGTCGCTGCCGGACACCAGGTAGCAGGCGACAACGGCGGGGATGCCAAGCAGCGCCTCCTCCACCTGTGAGGAGGCCTCGCGGGAGTGCGCCGCGACCTTCAGCCCGATGAACACGGTGAGGCCGAGCCCTGCCTTGGCGCGGCTGACCTCGGCGCGGTAGCCCGCGATGATCCCGTCGGCCTCGAGCGCCCGCACCCGGCGCAGGCAGGCCGACGGTGACAGGCCCACCGCGTCGGCGAGGTCGACGTTGGCCATCCTCCCGTCCCGCTGGAGCTGGGCCACGATGGCACGATCCACCCTGTCTGGGACATGCTCTGACATGTTCCACAGCTTAGACCCCGTGGCGCGCAATTTTATGGCGTTGCAGACCGCCAGCGCGCCCGAAATTTGCCATCGCGTGCGACGCGTTTTGGCGCAGCATGAAGACATGACGCAAGCAACGCTTCCCTCGCCAGCCGCCCGTCCTGACGGGGCGCCGCTGACCACCGGCCGGGGTGCCGCGCTCTACATCGGAGCGCTGTTCGGGCCCGGCCTGCTGCTGCTCCCCGGCCTGGCCGCCGCCGAGGCGGGCCCGGCCTCCGTGCTCGCCTGGGCCGGGCTGCTCGTGCTCTCCGGCCTGTTCGCGGCCGTCTTCTCCGCCCTCGGCCGCCGCTTCACCTCGGCAGGCGGCGTCATCGGGTACGTCGGCGCCGGGCTCGGCGCGCGCGCCGCCACCGTTACCGGCTGGTCGTTCCTGACCGGGGTGGTGGCGGGCGCGCCGGTGGTCTGCCTGATCGGCGCCGGTTACGTCACCGAGCTGACCGGCGGCGGCCGCCCGGAGCGGGCGCTGATCGCCGCGGCGCTGCTGATCGCCGTGCTCGCGCTCGCCGCTGGCGGCCTGCGGACCTCCGCGTACGCGCAGCTCGTGCTCGTCGCGCTGCTGCTCGTCGTGGTGATCGTCGCCGTCGCCGGGTCGGCACCCGCCTCGCACGCGGCCAACTGGACGCCGTTCGCGCCGCACGGCTGGCAGGCGATCGGGCACGCGGCATCCACGCTGATGCTGTCCTTCGTCGGCTGGGAGGCGGTCGCGCCGCTGACGGCGCGGTTCGCCGACCCGGCCAGGCAGCTGCCGCGCGTCGTTGGCATCGCGCTCGCGGTGACGAGCGCCGCCTACCTGGGGCTCGCGATCGCCACGGTCAGCGTGCTCGGCTCAGGTGCGGGGACAAGCGCTCCGCTCGCCGCCCTGCTGCGCACGGCGGTCGGGCCCGCGGGGACCGCGGCGGCCGCGGTCGCGGCCATCGTGCTGACGCTCGGCGCGGTGAACGCCTACGTGACCGGCGCCGCCGCGATGAGCGGCGAACTGGCCCGCCCGACCGGCCAGGCCCGCGCCGGCACGGCTGGCGACTCCGCGACTGAAGGTCCGGCGCGTCCTGCCCCGCGGTTCCTCGCGGCGATCGCCTGCTTCGGGTTCGCGCTGATCGCGCTGTACGGGTTCGGCCTGGCCAGCCCGGCCGCGCTCGTCGCCATCCCAACAACGCTGTTCCTCGTGGTCTACCTCGGCTGCATGACCTCCGCGGTGCGGGTGCTGAGCGGCCGTGCGCGCCTGGCGGCGGCTCCGGCGGCCGTGATCGTCGCGGTCGTGCTCGGCTACTGCGGCTGGGCGCTGCTCGCGGCGCTCGCGGTGGCCCTGGCCAGCTTTCTGGCTCGTCCGCTCATGACCGCGATCAGCCGCCGCGGGCGCGCGGCGGCCGGAGCGGTGCTGGTTTCGCACTCTTCGCGCTTATGCTCGGTTTATCCCTGGCGAGCTGGAATGTCAGACCCTCGGCGTAGCGTTTGTTCCATGAACTTCCCCAAGCGTAATTCCGGTCGCCGCAGCAGACCGGAGTGCGCCGGCCACGCGCGGGAGGCCGGCGAGCAGGAGCGTGACCCCGAGCTAGCGGCCTACATGAGCTGGGTGGCGAGCACCGTCGGCGAGCATGGCTGGGCGATCTCCGGCAGGCACGGCGACCGGGAGGCGCCGCCGTGGGCGTACAGCGTCGGCATGTGGCTGTCGTGCCAGGCGCCGGAGCTTGTGGTGTGCGGACTGCCGGTGGAGATCGCCGCGGCGCTTATCAACGCGATCGGCGCGCGGATCGCCGACGGCGAGCGGTTCGGACCCGGCGACGTGCTCGACGACATCTTCCCGTCAGGCGCTGCCGCGCGCGCCGCCCACCCGGCTGGGCGGGTCATCCGCGGTGTGGTTCCCCAGGGGGATCGCCGCACGGCGCTGCTCACGTTCCGCCCGGTGGAGATCGACTGGCGGGCGCCCGGCCGCCTGCTCGCCATCTCCGACACCTTCTACGGCATGGTCCGGCCCCCGTACCTGCAGGTCGTGTGGTCCGACGGGAACCGGCGCTTCCCCTGGGAGCCGGGCTTCCACGCCGGGTTCGGCGGACTGCAGCCGCTGCTGTGGCTGCCACGCGACGACAACCCGCCCTCGGCGTGGACCCGCCTTGACCAGCTGACCTGAGCCTGTCCGGAGAACCGGCGGAATCGCTTCTGTACAGATTAGACGTGACCATAATGTACGTTAGAGGCATGGAAGTTCCGGTGACCGAGCTGCGAGCGCACCTCAGCGACTGGCTCGACCGAGTACGCGCCGGAGAAGAGGTCATCGTCACCGACCGGGGAGTGCCGGTGGCGAGGCTTCTCGGCATGTCGGCGACCGGCACCCTGCAGCGGCTGGCTGCCGACGGAGTGATCGGCAGGGACCTCTCGGCCCGTCGGCCGTCGGCCACCGGCCGCGGCAGGCCCCGCCCGCTGCGTCCCGTGTCTGACATCGTGAGCGAGCAGCGGGGGTGACTCGTGGCGCTCGTCTACTTCGATTCAAGCGCCCTCGTGAAGCTGGTGGTCGAGGAGGCGGGGAGCCAGCTCGCCGCTGAGCTCTGGGATGCCTGCGACGGCGCGCTGTCGAGCCGCCTTGCCTATCCCGAGGTCCGTGCGGCGCTCGCGGCTTCCGCGCGGAACCACGACCTTGGCGCCGGGGATCTGGTCCGGGCCGAGCAAGCCTGGGAGGAGTTCTGGGCCGCGACGAGGAAGGTGGAGCTGACGGCGGAAGTCGAACAGCGCGCCGGTCATCTCGCCCGTGCTCACGCGCTGCGCGGAGCGGACGCGGTTCACCTGGCAAGCGCACTGGCCGTCGACGACGATGACCTTGTCGTGGCCGTCTGGGACCGCCGCCTGCACGGCGGCGTTCTCGCCTCGGGGATGCGGGTGGCGCCCGCAGGTCTCGATGCGAGCGGCGACTCAACCGTCGCCGTGTCATCGACGTGACAGAGCGCGGCGCCGCACGAGGCGGCGCCGCGCTTGAGCGGGCGGGTCAGACGTTCTTGGCGTAGCTGCGGAATGTGGTCACCGAGATCGCGACCGCGATCAGGGCGAGGGCCAGCAGGCCGCCGCCGCGGACCGCGATGGCCGCCCAGTCGGGGTTGGCGGACAGGGCGTCGCGGCCGATCTGCACCTCCCAGTTCAGCGGGTTGCGCGAGGCGATCGCCTGCATCCAGCCGGGCAGGAATCCCGTCTGCATGAAGGCGCTTGACAGGAACATCAGCGGCAGCATGAAGAACGTGTAGACGCCGATGATCGCCTCACGGGAGCGCAGCAGCATGCCCGTCATGTTGGACAGGCCGCCCCAGAAGATGCCCACCAGGATCGCCGCCGCGGTCAGCACCGCGATGCCGGCCGCGCCGCCCGGGTAGCGGGCGCCCCCGGCGTAGCCGAGCACCACGATGATCAGGGTCTGGATCGTCGTGCCCACCGCCTGCTCCACGACCGAGGCGTTCATGATCGCCAGGCGGCTCGCCGGGGTGACCAGGAACCGGTTCAGGGTCCCCCTGTCGATCTCCTCGATCATCACCATGCCCGCCCACATGTTGCCTGACATGGCGTTCATCGCCACCACGCCGGGGACCAGGTAGGCGAGGAACGAGCCCTGGTAGCCGAAGCCGGGGATGTCGATGACCTTGTGGAACAGCTCACCGAACAGGAACAGCCAGATCGTCGGCTGCGCCACACTGAAGACGAGGACGAACGGCTGGCGGACCAGGGCGCGCAGCTTCCTGCCGGTCAGGTACCAGGTGTCGGAGAGCACGGCGGGGGCCGGAGCAAGCCCCACTCGTGCTGGATTGACGGTTGTCGTGGTCATCGTCCCGCTACCTCCGTCACCCGGGTGGCGTCGCTGTACCGGCGTCCCGCGTAGCGCAGGTACACCTCATCGAGGGAGTCGGTCTCCAGGTCCCGCTTGAGTTCCTCCGGGTCGCCCTCGGCGACCACCCGGCCGCGGTCCACGATGGCGAGCCGGCCGGCCAGCCTGTCCGCCTCGTCGAGGTAATGCGTGGTGAGCAGCACCGTCACCTGGTCCACGGCCGCCAGCGCGGTGATCTCCTCCCACATCGCGGCGCGCGATTCCGGGTCGAGCCCGGTGGTCGGCTCGTCGAGGAACAGCACCGCGGGCCGGTGCATCAGGCCGAGCGCCACGTCGAGGCGGCGCTGCATGCCGCCGGAGTAGGTGCGGACGAACCGGGAGGCCGCATCGGTGAGCCGGAAGCGCTCGAGCAGTTCCGCGGCACGGGCCTTCGCCGCCCCGGTGGACATGCCGTACAGATGTCCCTGCAGGACCAGGTTCTCCCTGCCGGTGGCACTTGGGTCGGCGCCCGAGCGCTGCGCCACCACCCCGATGACCCGGCGGGCCTGGGCCGGTGACGTGCGCACGTCGATGCCCTCCACGGTGGCCGTGCCCTCGTCGGGGGTGGCCAGCGTGGTGAGGATCTTGACGGTGGTGGTCTTGCCCGCGCCGTTCGGGCCGACGACGGCGAAGATGGTGCCGCGGGCGACGCTCAGCGTCAGCCCGTCCAGCGCCCTGATCCGGGTCTTGCCCGGGCCTGGGTAGGTCTTGACAAGGCCCTTGGCCTCGATCGCGTGCATGGTGAGAACACTCCTCGTTGCTATGACTCGTGATCGGTCTCAGTTCCGCGAGGAGGGACCCGGCATACAATCGTGTTGGGCCTCGATGCCGCCGGTTCCCGCCTGGTGCGGAGCTAGTGGTGAGGTTTGCGACCTCGGTTCGCGGTGTTGCAGCACCGTGGACCGGGGTCGTTCGCTATGGGGTGTCGTCGCTGTCCGCGGCCGCCGGCCCCGGCTCTTCCGTCCACCCCCTCTTCGCGAGCTCGTCGAGTTCGGCGAACTCGGCCGGCGGCTCGCCGGTCTCGTGCAGGTGCCGCCAGGCGTCCATGCCGCTGATCGTGCCCGCGACGAGCTCGCCGAGCAGCCCGCGCAGCCAGGCCGCCTGGGCCAGCCGCATGGCGAGCTGGTACTCGCTCTCCACGAGCAGCACCCGTGGCAGCCGCTCGGTCCACAGCGTGAGGTCGGCCTGGTGCTTGGCGTTGTCCTTGTCGAGGGTGGCGAGCCGCGTGGTGAGCAGCCCGATCACCTCATCCGGCGGGAGAATCCCGCCCTCGGACAGCGCCGTGACGAAGCCGCCCTGCTCGTCTTCGGGGACGCTGAGCAGCTCGCCGAGCCAGTCCCGCAGCTCGGCCAGGCCGGCGCCGGTGATCTGGTAGGTGGTGCGTTCGGGCTGGCGGCCCTCCCGCTCGGTCGACGCCGCCTCGATGAACCCGTGCTTCTCCAGGTTCTGCACGACGGTGTAGAGCGAACCCCAGTTGATCTTGAAGTTCTGCTCCTTGCCGCGGACCCGGAGCATCTGGGCCATCTCATACGGGTACATCGGCTTCTGCGCGAGCAGGGACAGCAGCGACAACGCCAGCAGGTTGCCCACCTTGCGCCGCTTAGCCACCGGTCCCGCCCTCCACTGCTCGTCTGCCCGATGCTCGTTGCCAAGTACTCGTACACGAGTACCTTGCATGAGTATAGACACGATGGCACGCGATACACAAGACCTATCGCGAGTGTGAGTACTCCGCGCCGGGGCGCCCGACGGCGACGGGGGGCGGAAAAAGAGCCAGCCGCACCCGTTATGGATGCGGCTGATGGTGACCTTGGCGTTTCGCGACGGTCAGCCGAAGAAGACCTCGGCCTCGGCATAGCGCTCGACCGGGACCAGCTTGAGCTCTCTGGTCGCCTCGATGAGGGGAACGCGGACGATTTCGGTGCCGCGCAGCGCCACCATGTTGCCGAACGCCTCGTCGTGCACGGCCTCGATCGCGTGCAGGCCAAAGCGGGTCGCGAGTACCCGGTCGAATGCGGTCGGGGTGCCGCCGCGCTGGATGTGCCCGAGCACCGTGCAGCGGGCCTCCTTGCCCGTCCGCTTCTCGATCTCGCCGGCCAGGTACTGGCCGACGCCACCGAGCCGGACGTGACCGAACGCGTCGAGCTGCCCTGACTGCAGCGCCAGCTCCTCGTGCTGCGGGTGCGCGCCCTCGGCGACCACCACGATCGGCGCGTAGCGCGTCTGGAAGCGGTGCTCCACGTAGGAGATGACCTTGTCGATGTCGAACGGCCGCTCGGGGATGAGGATGACGTTGGCGCCGCCCGCCAGCCCCGCGTGCAGCGCGATCCAGCCCGCGTGCCTGCCCATGACCTCGACGATCAGCGCCCGGTGGTGACTTTCCGCCGTGGTGTGCAGGCGGTCGATCGCCTCCATCGCGATATTCACCGCGGTGTCAAAGCCGAATGTGTAATCGGTGGCGCCGAGGTCGTTATCGATGGTCTTCGGCACGCCGACCACGGGAATTCCCGCCTCGTTCAGCCGCGCCGCGGCGCCGAGCGTGTCCTCGCCGCCGATCACCACCAGCGCGTCGACGCCGAGGCCAGCCATATTGTCCTTGATGCGCTCGACGCCGGTGCGGCCTGGCCCGCTCTCTTTGAATGGATTGGTCCGCGACGAGCCGAGAATGGTCCCCCCGCGTGGCAGGATGCCCCGCACGGCCGTGATGTCGAGCGGCATCGTGTCCGCCTCGAGCGGTCCGCGCCAGCCATCACGGAAGCCGACCAACTCGATGCCGTAATCCTGGATCCCGCGTCGCACCACGCCGCGGATAACCGCGTTCAGCCCCGGACAGTCGCCGCCCCCGGTAAGGACTCCCACTCGCATACGGCAAAGCCTAGCCGTCAGGAAGAGTCTTGCAATGGCTGCGGGAAAATGCCCGGTAAACAATCGCTCGGGTTACCTCCCGCGGCACAGATAACTGCGTATCCGACTCGGCCGCCCGCAACTGCTCCTTCGCCGCCTTCGCGTAGATGTTGACGTATTCCTGGCCGGACAGCCGCCCGATCTCGGCCATGATCTCGTCGGTGACCGCGCGCAAAGCCTCCCGGTCGGTCTCCCGGCCGTAATACCTGGAGAACTCCATCGGCTTGCCGAAGATCACGCCTGGCCTGATGCCGAACTTCGGGTTGTGCGACCCAGACGGCAGGAACTCGAACGTGTGGATCATGGCGCACGGGACGACAGGCGCGCGGGACTCCAGGGCAAGCCGCGCCACGCCGGTGCGGCCTCGGTAGAGGCGGCCGTCGGGTGACCGGGTGCCCTCCGGGTAGATGCCAAGCACGTTGCCGCCCGCGAGCACCCGCAGGCCCGAGTGAAGTGCCCGCTCGCTGGCCTCGCCGCCGGTCCTGTCGATCGGAATCTGGCCGACTCCGCTGAAGAACGCCCGGCTCGCCAGCCCCTTAATGCCCTTGCCTGTGAAGTACTCGGCCTTGGCCAGGAACACCACCTTGCGCGGCAGTGGCTCCGGGCCGAAGAAGTGGTCGGCGAACGACAGGTGGTTGCTCGCGAGGATGACCGGGCCGTGCCGCGGCACGTTCCTGCGCCCGCGTGACCAGGATCGGAACACCAGCCTCAGCGTGATGCCCAGCGTGTACTTAGCTACCCAGTAGAACACGGATACATCGTCGCACGTCCCCGGAAAACTATGGGACTATGCAAGGGTGTCGTCTATAACACCGGGGCCCGTGCCTGGGCCAGGGGCAGACTCGGCGCCCTTCGCAGCCGACGGGGGGCCGGTCGGAGTCCTGGTCCTGCACGGATTCACCGGATCGCCGCGAACCGTGCGGCCGTGGGCGGAACATCTGGCCGCGGCGGGGCTCACCGTCCGGGCGCCACTGCTCGCCGGACACGGCGCAGGCTGGCGCGAGTTGTCCGCCACCGGTTGGACCGACTGGCTCGCCTCCGCCGAGCAGGCCTTCGCGGAGATCTCCGCGAAGTGCGAGCAGGTGTTCGTGGCGGGGATCTCGATGGGCGGCTGCCTGGCCTTCCGGCTCGCGGAAATCCATGGCGAGCGGGTGAGCGGCCTGGCGGTGGTCAACCCGTCGCTGGCGGGCGACAACCCGCTGATTCCGTTCACGCCGGTGCTCAAGTACGTGATCAGGGCGATACCGTCCATCGGCGGCGACATCAAGAAGCCCGGAGCGCAGGAGGGCGCGCTGAAGAAGACGCCCGTCGCGTCGGTGGCAACGTTGCCCAAGATGTGGAAGACGACGGCGGCCGAGCTTGCCTCGGTCACCCAGCCGGTGCTTGTGTACCGGTCCACGATCGACCATGTGGTGGGACCGGCCAGCATGAAGGTTCTGACCAGCGCACTTCCCGGCGCGCAGGTTCGACTGCTCGCGGACAGCTACCATGTGGCGACGCTTGACAATGACGCGCCGGAGATCTTCGATGGCACTCTGGCTTTCGTTCAGAAGCACAGCATCGAGCGGCAAAACGGGTAAGACTACAGGTGGAAGGTGCCGACGGGACCGGGAGGCCCCGCCGCCTAGGTTAGGGGTACAGGGGCGGTCCCCGTGAGTCAGAGGGAAGCGGCAACGTGACAGGGGAACCCCGTGGCTGACGGGGACGTACCGAGCGGAACCGGCGCGGGCAGCGGGGCTGGCGGCGACGGCGACGAGGCGGTCTGGCTGGACCTGGTCGCCCGCTTCGACGCGCCTGCGCCTGCCGACGCCGATCCGCCCTGGCCGGACAGGGAGGACCTGGCTGGCCCGGTCCACGTCAGGCCCGCGGTGCCGCCGGGCGTGCCGCCCACGGCGCCCGAGACGGCGCCACGGGAGCCGCCGACCAATCCCACCGGACTGCCCGGCCTGCCGCTGCACGGCGGGCCGCCCACGATGCCCGATCAGCCCAGGCCCGATCAGGGCCTGCCCGGTCAGGCAGTGCCTGGTCAGGCAGTGCCTGGTCAGGCAGTGCCTGGTCAGTCCGTCACGGGCCGGGCGTGGCCGGGTCTCGGCGGCAGCGGGCCACGGGACGTCGCGCCCATGGACGACCCGGCGAGCGAGCACTACGTCCCGCCAGTCCCGCCGCCGCTGCCCCGGCTCGACCCGGCGACCAAGCTGGCGTGGCTCGCGCTATTCGGCGGGCCGCTCTATCTGCTCGTCGCCACCGCCACCAGCAGTCCCATCTCCGGCCTCGCCGCGTTCCTCGCGGTCGCCGCCTTCGTGGGCGGGTTCGTCGTCCTGGTGCTGCGGATGGACAACGGTCGGCCACCCGATTCCGGATCCGACGATGACGGTGCCGTGGTCTGAGTGCGACTGGCCTGAGCCGTCATGCCCGTCCGCGGCGCCATCGGGCGCCGCATGACCCTGCGGGTCGGCGGCGCGCTGGTCCGCCGGCGGCCGCTCCGCCGTCGGCCGCTGGCCGGCGGGGGGACGCGTCGCTGACTTCATCGCCGCGTCGAACAGGCTGAAGGCGTCCCTGGTCAGCCCGGCCAGGGTGTCACTCACCCCGGCGAGCTGGCCGCCAATGGTGGCGCTCGACGGCGCCCCCGTCCCGCCCGACTCCCGGTACCTGCGGGCCGCCCGGCAGACCGGGCACCACTGGCACTCGGGCGGTTCGGTTAGGTCCTCGGTGGTCGCGGTCTCCCAGACGTCGGCGTTCTTGGTGCCGCCGCCCATCGTCGACCGCACCCGGCCGGCGACGTCCCTGCCGAGGCTCCTGGCTCCCGCCTTCATCAGCCACCGCTGAAAATCGCCGATCGGGTCGCTTCCCTGCTCAGTGCTCATACAGGCAGGGTAACTCGCCGGAGCGGGTGCATCGCGTCATAGCTCAACGACATACGGGACCCGCGTGGCGCGGAAGTGCCCCACGTTGACGCACTCGGTCCTGCCGATCCTGACCCGGCGGGCCAGCGGATTGTGCACATGGCCGAAGAACGCGTACCTGGGCTGCGTCTCGCGGATCATCTCGAGCAGCGCGGTCGAGCCAGTCTCCAGGCGGCGCGCCTGCACGTCGTAGAGGAGTTCAGGCACGGCGGGCGGTATGTGCGTGCACAGCACGTCAACGGCGCCGACCAGGCTCAGCTTGGCGGCGTAATCGGATTCCGGCACCTCGTTCGGAGTTCTGTAGGGAGAGATCAGCCCGGCGCCGACGAATCCGAACGTGACTCCCCCGACCACCGCCCTGCCTCCGTCGATGATCGTGTGGCCCGGCTTGCGATAGGCGTCCCACAGGCTCGGGATGTCGACGTTGCCGTAGGTGAGGTAGGCGGGCTCGGCGAGGGCGCCGAACAGGTCCGCGTACTGCTTCCTGATCGCATGCTCGCTGAGGGTGCGCATGTCGGCGCCGTGCTCCTGTATCAGCCGGGCGGCGATGCCCGCGGTGAGCTGCCGCGCCTCGTCGAACCGCCGCGCGGTGCGCAGGTCGATGTACTCCTTTGCGTGCTCCGCCCCGTAAAGCTCGGCGAAGATTCCCTGCGTGTGGTCTGCGTAATCGAGGAAAAGGAGCAGGTCACCCAGGCAGATCAGCATGTCCGCGCCGTCACCCGCCACCGCGAGCGCGTCGGCGGTGCCGTGCACGTCGCTGACTACATGGACCCTCATGCGATAAACATAGACTCGGGTGAGTTCGCTGAGAACGGAGAAGTCCTTGCGCGAGTACAGCATTCCGGCCCTTGCGGAGATCCCGCCGTCGGCCACCGCGGCGGATGTGGTCAGCCGCCGGGCGGCGGAGCAGCCGGGCGCGGTCATGCTGCGCCGCAAGACGGCGGGCGGTACCTGGGAGGATGTCACCGCGCGCCAGTTCAGGGACGAGGTGCACGCGCTCGCCAGGGGCTTTGTCGCCGCGGGGGTCGCGGCGGGCGACCGGATCGCCCTGATGTCGAACACGCGGTACGAGTGGACGCTGATCGACTACGCCCTGTGGACCGCCGGCGCGATCGTGGTGCCGATCTACGAGACCTCGTCGGCCGAGCAGGCCGAGTGGATCCTGGCCAACTCCGAGGCGCGCGCGGTCATCGCGGAGAACGACCGCTTCGCCGCGATGATCTCGGCGGCGCGCGACCGGCTGCCCGCACTCGAGCACCTGTGGCTGCTCGAGACCGACCTGCCGACGCTGACCGCGGGCGGCGAAGGCGTATCCGCGGAGGATCTCACCGCCCGTACGCGGTCCAGGTCGGCCGCGGACATCGCCACCGTGATCTACACCTCGGGCACCACCGGGCGGCCCAAGGGCTGCGAGTTGACGCACGAGAACCTGCTGTGCGCGGTGAGGAACGCGTTCATGGGCCCGCTCGCCACCATCCACGCGGCGGGCACCGCCTCCACGCTGCTGTTCCTGCCGCTCGCGCATGTCTTCGCCCGGGTCATCGAGGTCGGCACCCTCGAGGCGGGCATCGTACTGGGGCACACCCCCGACATGGCCGACCTGCTGCCCGACCTGGCGTCCTTCCAGCCCACGTTCGTGCTCGCCGTGCCGCGCGTGTTCGAGAAGGTGTACAACGGCGCCGAGGCGCGCGCCATCGGCGAAGGCAAGGGGAAGATCTTCGCACGGGCCGCGCAGGTGGCGGTCTCCTACAGCGAGTCGCTCGACTCCTCGCGCAGCGCCGGCCTTGGCCTGCGTGCGCAGCACGCCCTGTTCGACCGGCTCGTCTACGGCAAGCTCCGCGCCGCGCTCGGCGGCAAGGCCGAGTGCGCGATTTCCGGCGGCGCGGCGCTCGCGCCGCGGCTCGGGCACTTCTTCCGCGGCATCGGTGTCTCCATCCTGGAGGGCTACGGGCTGACCGAGACCACCGCGCCGGTGTCGGTGAACCGGCCCGAACGGCTGAAGATCGGCACCGTCGGCCAGCCGCTGCCCGGCGTCGCGGTGCGCATCGGCGACGACGGCGAGGTCCTTGTCCGCGGCAAGTCCGTCTTCCCCGCCTACTGGCGCGACGAGACGGCGACCAAGGACGCGTTCACCGCCGACGGCTGGTACGCCACCGGGGACATCGGCGAGCTGGACGACGAGGGCTACCTGACGATCACCGGCAGGAAGAAGGAGATGATCGTCACCGCGGGCGGCAAGAACGTCGCGCCCGCGGTGCTCGAGGACCGGATGCGGATGCACGCGCTGATCTCGCAGTGCATGGTGGTCGGCGACGGCCGCCCGTTCGTGGGCGTGCTCGTGACGATCGATCCGGAGGCATTCGGCCCGTGGAAGGAGCGGCTCGGCAAGCCGGCGTCCGCCACCGTCGCGGACCTGCGGGACGACCCGGACCTGAACGCCGAGGTCCAGGCGGCGGTCGACGACGCGAACATGGCGGTGTCCCGGGCGGAGTCGATCAGGAAGTTCCGCATCCTCGACGGCGACTTCACCCAGGAGCAGGGCCACCTGTCCGCCAAGCTCGGCATCAAGCGCTCGGTGCTCGCCAAGGAGTTCGCCGCCGACATCGAGGCGCTGTACTCCTGACTTCTAGCTAGTCCTCATCAATCAGGGCGCGCAGGCGGGCGGCGATGAGATCCCAGTTCCAGTCGCGGTCCACCCAGGCGCGGCCCTTGTCACCCATCGCCTTCGCGCCGGCCGGGTCGGTCAGCAGGGCGATCAGCCGGGCGGAAAGCGCGTCCACGTCACGGCCGCCGACCACGTAGCCGGTCTCACCGTCGCGGATCGCGTCGGGTGCGCCGCCGGAGTCGCCGCCGACGACGGGCAGGCCCGTCGCGGACGCCTCCAGGTAGACGATGCCGAGGCCCTCCACGTCCAGGCCGCCGCGCCTGGTGCGGCAGGGCATCGCGAAGACGTCGCCCGCGGCGTAGTGCGCGGGCAGTTCGTGCTGCGGGACCGGGCCGGTGAACCGGACGGCGCCCGCCACCCCCGACTGCTCCGCGAGCCGGTGCAGCGCCGGGGCGTACGGGCCGCCGCTGACGATCAGCAGGGCCGCCTCCGGCACCGCGGCGAGCACCGCGGGCCAGGCGCGCAGCAGCGTGTCCTGGCCCTTGCGCGGGACCAGGCGGGAGACGCAGACCACCACCGGGCGGTCGCCGAGGCCGTAGCGTTCCCTGATCGCCGCCCGGGCCTGCGGGTCGGGGCAGAAGGTGGCGGCGTCCACGCCTGGGTGCAGGCGGGTCATCCGTGCGGCCGCCTCGGGGGTGAGCGCCGACGCTAGCCTGACCCGGAAGTAATCGCCCAGGTAGGTCAGCACGTCGGTCTCCTGGCCGATCCGCCGCAGCAGGCTGCGCGCGACGGGAAGCGCCGCCCAGCCGGCCTCGTGGCCGTGCGTGATGGCGATCGCCCGGCGGACACCCGCCTTCCGCAGCACCGGCGTGATCAGCCCGAGCGGTGCCGACGCGCCGAAGATGACCACCTCGGCCTGCCGCGAGCTCGCCAGCTCGGCGGCCCGGCGGCGGACGCTCGGCCCGCCGATCATCAGCGAGGTGGGGTGCCTGACCACCTCGAATGGCTGGGCGGCGTCGAAGGCGGCGTCGCCCTCCCACTTCGGGGCGTAGACGGTGAGCGGTTCCGGGTCCAGGCGGCGGGCAAGCTCATGGACGAAGGACTGGATGCCCCCCTGCCTGGGCGGGAAGTCATTGGTGACGATCAGGGTACGGCGCATGACGTCCCTCAGTGTACGAGGGTCGTTACCCGTGACACGCCTACGGGCGGGCTGCGCCGTCGACGGTGCTTGAGTACCAGGCGGTGTTCATGGACAGCTCGCGGACCGGCTGGCCTTCCGTGGGCGCGTCGATGATCATGCCGCCGCCTACGTACATCGCGACGTGGCCGATGCCGTTGTAGTACACCAGGTCGCCCGGCTGCAGAGCGCTTAGGGAGACGTGCGGGAGCGCGGCATACTGCGAGTAGGTGTCACGTGGTATTGAGATGCCCGCCGCCGCCCACGCCGACATCACCAGGCCTGAGCAGTCGAAGCCGACGCTGCAGGGCCCCGTCGCGCCGTAGCTGTAGGGGCAGCCGAGCTGGGCGAAGACGAACGCCACCGCCTTCTCCGCCTGGGTGGCGGTCGGCCCGTTGTAGTGGGCGTGGGTGTTACCGCCGCCGCTGGTGACCGTGCCCTGCTGCACCTGCGTCACCTGCTGCGCGGTGAGCGTGCTGAGGATGCTCTTCTGGTCCGATAGCAGCTTGGCGATGTGGTTCTTGGTGTGGCTCCGTTTCGCGGCGAGCTGTACGATGCCCGCCTCCGTGCGCTGCTGCTCCTGCTGCACCGAGGCCAGCTGGGTGGCGTCGGCGAGGAATGCCTTCGCCTGCAGGTTCCTCGTCCCGGTCAGCTGGAGCAGGAGCGACGCCTGGGTGAGGACCTTCGTCGGGTCGTTGGTGGTGAGCAGCCCGGCCAGCGAGGTCGATCCCGAGTCCTCGTAGGTGGAGGCGGCGATCTGCACGACCAGCTTCCGCGACGCCTCGAACCGCGCCTCGTCGCGGGCCATCTGCTTGTTCACCTGCTTCAGCCGGGTCTTGGCGGCCGTGAGCTGCTGCGCCACCTGGTCGTACTGCTGGTTGGCCTTGTCGAACTGGCCGGTCAGCGCGTTGATCTTGGCCTGCACGTCACTGATGCTCGGCTGCGGCTGCGCGCCTGCCACCTGCGCGACGGCGGTGGCGAGCCCGGCCGCGATGACAACGGCGGCGCCGATGACCGCGACCCGGCGCTTACCGCGAAACGTGATGGCGAGTCGCGTGCCCAGCATGAACCTCAGTCCCCTCACCTTGCTCACAGCCGGAAAACCCTCGCAACGCTATTGAAGTGATAACCGAGGCTTCAACCGGGTTATGGCAATTGTGACCATTGGGTGACCGATTTTCCGCGATCGCCGACCGCGCTGTCACGGTCCGCTGATCAGGGGCGGGCTCAGGAGGCCCTGGCGAGCCGCGGGGCGTACCGCAGCGGCGGAATCATGCCCGCGTTCGCAAGCACGGTCAGGGCGCGAATCTCGGCCGGGTCGAGATCGGGGTACTCCTGCTCCCCGATGTGGGTCACCGCGCAATTGCCGCAGCCGAGTCCGCGCGCCTGGCACTGATGGCAGTCGATAATCATGGCCGTCGCCTCCAAGCAACGCTGGCATTCGCCGATTACTGTTCGCTGACAATCGTCACGCTAAAGCAGGCCACCGACATTCGAGCACGCGTTCGGGACCGGGGCGGCGCGATAGCGGATTAGGCGGGGTACCGGGCGGGGCACGATGCGGCGAGGCGACACAGCGCCGTTCCGGCGCGCGGGCGTGTCCGGGCAGAAATGTCAGTGCACCGGCCTAACGTGGGAGTTATGACAGATCGCGTGGCCGCAGCCGTCCCTGGCATCCGGTCCGCGCCGCTGAGCGAGCTTGCCTTCACGGTCGTGGACATCGAGACGACCGGGTGGGCGCCGGAGGACGCGGGCATCACGGAGATCGGCGCGGTCCGGGTGCAGGGCGGCACGATGCTCGCCGAGTTCGGCTCGCTGGTCAACCCGGGCATTCCGGTTCCCGAGGCGATCACCACGCTGACCGGGATCAGCGATCAGATGCTCATCTCCGCACCGCCCGTGGACGACGTGCTGCCCCGCCTGCTCGAGTTCGCCGAGGGCAGCGTGCTCACCGCGCACAACGCGCCGTTCGACCTGCGTTTCCTCACCGCCGCGTGCGCCGCCATGGGACGTGACTGGCCGGGCTTCGAGGTGCTCGACACCGTGCGGCTCGCCAGGCACCTGATGGCCACGCCGCAGGAGGTGCCGGACAGGAAGCTGGCGACGCTCGCCCGGTTCTTCGGCACGCCGGTGCGGCCGTCGCACCGGGCGCTTGACGACGCGCGCGCCACCGCGGTCGTGCTCGGCGAGCTGCTGGGCCGGCTAGCCGACCGCGAGGGAATCATGACCCTTGAGCAGCTCGACACCTGGCTCGCGGCTCGCGACGCCGAGGCGATGGCGCAGGCGGAGGCGGCACGTGAGGCACAGGCCGCGGCCGCCGCGCCCGCTGCCGGCGGCGTCTCGCGGACGGCGGAGCGGCTCGCCGCGATCGTCCCCGCCCGGTTCCGCCTGCGGGTACTGCGGGCCCTTGGCGTGGCCGCCGCGGCGCTTCCCGCCCGGAGCAAGACGCCGGCGTGACTCAGCCCCCGTCCTGACGCCGGCCGGCCGTGCGGGGATAGGGTGGCCGGAAAGTACCGGCCGCAGCGTTCCTGGAGGCAGTCAGTGGTCACCGCCATCGTGTTGATCAAGGCCGAGATCCACCGCATCCCCGAGGTCGCCGAGACCATCGCGCAGATGCCGGCGGTCAGCGAGGTGTACTCGATCACCGGGGACTACGACCTGGTGGCGATCGTCCGGGTCCGCGCCCACGACGAGCTCGCCGACGTCATACCCGGCGGGCTGAACAAGGTAGAAGGCGTGAGCGTGACGCAAACGCACATCGCGTTCCGTACCTACTCGCGGCACGACCTCGAGTCCGCGTTCTCGATCGGCCTCGCGGACGTGTAGCACGCACCGCGATAACGCGCAGAGCGCCCCGGTGCCGCACGGCACCTGGGCGCTCTTGTCGTAGCAGGCGGAGCCTAGTGCTCCTCGGAGGAGCCGACGGCGGCGTGCTCGTCGCCCTCCACGGCGGGCCCGTGTCCGTTGCCGTGCCCATTGCCGTGACCCTCGGGGAGCTCGATGGTCTCGGTGAAGGCCCGGTTGGCGAGCGCGCGGGCCCGGCCGAGCGGGCCGCGGGCCGCGGGGGCCGGCACGCCGTTGGCGTCCGCATCCTGCGGCGCGGGCAGCGCCTGGATTTCCTTCTTGGAGTCGACGACCGCGCGTTCCTCGTCGGTGAGCGGCCGGGATTCCTCGATGAACTCACCGGACGGCAGCTGGCGGATGATGCCGATCTCCACGCCGTGGGTGAGCATCTCGGCGTCCTTGCGCTGCAGGCCGAGGCATATCCGTTTTGTCACGAAATAGCCGCCAATGGGGAGCACAAAGACCGCGACTCGCGAGATCCAGGTAACCGTGTACAGCGGGATGTCGAACGCGTTGGCGAGGACGTCGTTGGCGCCCTCGGCCAGCAGGACGCCGTAGAAGGCGATCGCCGCCACGCCGATCCCGGTGCGCACCGGGGCGTTGCGCGGCCGGTCGTTGATGTTGTGGAAGCGTTTATCCCCGGTCGCCCATTGCTCGAAGAACGGCCACAGCGCGGCCCCGGTGAAGATGATGCCGAGCGGCAAAAGGGCAGGGATGGCCACGGAAAGCGACACGGTATGCCCGAGGAAGTTGATCTCCCAGGCGGGCATCATGCGCAGCGAGCCCTCCAGAATGCCCATGTAGAAGTCGGGCTGTGACGCCGATGAGATCGCCAGCGGGGTGTACGGTCCGTACAGCCACACCGGGTTGATCTGCGCGAAGGTCGAGAGCGCCACCAGCGTGCCGAAGATGAAGAAGAACCAGGCCTGGCCCTTGAGCAGGAAGTACGGGAAGAACGGCTGCCCGACCACGTTCCGCTCGGTGTTCCCCTTCGCAGGCATCTGCGTGTGCTTCTGGTGGAACATGATGAACAGGTGCGCGGTGATCAGCGACAGGATCAGGCCGGGGACCAGGAACACGTGCAGGATGTACATGCGCGGAATGACCGCGGTGCCGGGGAACTCCCCGCCGAAGAAGAAGTACGCGAGGTAGGTGCCGACGATCGGCACGCCCTGCATGACGCCCTCGGTGATCCGCAGGCCGGCGCCGGACAGCTGGTCGTCGGGGAGCGAGTAGCCGAACAGGCCCTCGATCATGCCCATCGTGAACAGCACGATGCCGATCAGCCAGTTGACCTCGCGCGGCTTGCGGTACGCGCCGGTGAAGAAGACCCGGAGCATGTGCGCCATGATCGCGACCATGAACATGATCGCGGCCCAGTGGTGGATCTGCCTGATCAGCAGGCCGCCGCGGACGTCGAAGGAGATGTTCAGCGTCGTGGCGTACGCCTGCGACATCGTGATGCCGTCGAGCTTGGCGTAGGAGCCGTGGTAGACCACCTCGGCCGCCGACGGGTTGAAGAACAGCGCGAGGTACGTGCCGGTGAGCAGCAGGATCACGAAGGACCAGAGCGCGATCTCGCCCAGCATGAACGACCAGTGGTCGGGGAAGACCTTGCGCATGAGGACCCGGACGCCCTTGGCGCCGTGGAACCTGTCGTCCAGCCACCCGCCGACGCCGGAAACGGCGGGCGGGATCTTCACTGCGTCGTCGCTCATACGGCCACCTCGCTAGCGCTCGGAGTCCGCATTCGCGGACGCGCTGTACTTACCGAATCGCTCGCAAGCTCGCTCATCCGCGCTCCCAGAAGCTCGGGCCCACCGGCTGCGTGAAGTCGCTGGCCGCCGCCAGGTACCCGTCGGCGTCCACCATCAGCGGCAGCTGCGGCAGCGCGCGCGGCGCCGGGCCGAAGATGACGTTCGCGCCGTTGGCCGCGTCGAAGGTCGACTGGTGGCACGGGCACAGGATGTGGTGGGTGGTCTGCTCGTACAGCGCCACCGGGCAGCCGACGTGCGTGCAGATCTTGGAGTAGGCGACGATGTTGTCGACCGTCCAGTTCATCGTCGACACCAGCGTCCCGCCGTTGTAGTTCGTCGGGATGTGCAGCTCGCCAGGCGCGAACTTGATCAGGATCACGCCGGCCTTCGCCAGGGCGTTCGCGTCGTCCTGGTAGCCCTCGGGGATGACGGTGATCATGGAGCCCGGTGTCGCCAGGTCCGCGGAGCGCAGCGGGCGCAGCCCGCCGAGCGTCACCGCCTTCAGCCCCTTGCGCCAGACCGTGTGGCGCAGGTCGGTCTGCGGCAGCGGGCCGAGGTCGCGCAGCAGCACCAGCGGCGCGAGCGCCAGCGGCGCGGTCGCGAGCAGCAGCGTGCGACGCATCAATGGCCGCTTGGTGACCTGGGAGATCGCCGCGCCCTCCGCGAAGTCCCGCGAGAACGCCTGGCGGTCCTGCGGCTCGGACGGCAGGTCGTGCCGCTCCTCCTCGATCTCGATGTTCGGGGTCAGGTGCCGCACCCAGATGATCGAGCCGGCGCCCAGGGCGAGCAGCGCGACCGAGAGCGTCGTGCCAAGCGCGTAGTTGGACCGCATCGCCGCGACGACCGGGTTGGCGCCCTTCGGGATCGTGCTGACCCCGACCTCGATCGCGACGAAGGCCCAGATGAACGCGACGCCCGCGAGGAAGGCGAGGATGAACAGCGCCGCCACCAGGCGCTCGGCGTTATCAGCGTGCCTGGGGGCCGGCGGCTCCGCGCTGAACGCCGGCTCGGTCGGCTCGACGTGGACGTCGACCGCCTTCGGGGCGGGGAAGGGAGTTCCGATGACCCGGTGCGGGCCCGCCGGCTCTTCCGGCGTCTCACTCATGAGTCTGCTCCGATTCGGCCTTGAGGTGGTCCCGCCGCTTGGCGGTAAGCCACATGGCGATGAGCACGAGGAAGCCGAGCCCGCCGAGCCAGCCAAGCAGGCCCTCGGTGGTCGTGCCGGTCCGGCCGAGCGAGAAGCCGCCGGGGTTGGCCTCGTTCCGCGTCGCATCGATGTAGGCGATGATGTCCTTCTTCTCGGCGGGCTTGATCGTCCCGTCGCCGAAGACCGGCATGGCCTCGGGCCCGGTCAGCATCGCCTCGTAGATCTGGGTCGGCGTCGACGCGTTCAGCGACGGCGCGTTCTTGCCGTACGTCAGCGCGCCGCCCGCCCCGGCGAAGCCGTGGCACTGGGCGCAGTTCGTGCTGAACAGCTGCGAGCCGAGCGCCGTGTCGGCACCGCTCGTCGAAACCTGTTCCGCCGACGGGATCGCCGGACCGCCGCCGAGCGAGGCGATGTACGCGGCGATGTCGTGGATCTGCGCCGTGTTGAACTCCACCTGCGGCTTGCGTTCGTTCTCCGCCGTCAGGGCCTTGGCGGGCATGCGGCCCGTCGACATCTGGAAGTCCACCGCGGCCGCGCCCGCGCCGATGAGGCTCGGCGCCTGCGACGTGCCCTGGGCATCGAGCCCGTGGCACGAGGAGCAGCTTGTGATGAACAGCGCATGACCCTGCGAGACCTGGGTCGTGTCCTGGGCGGGTGCCGCCGCTGACGCGCCGCCGCCGGACAGCGTGCCGTAGAGCACGCCGAACACAACGAGGCCGCCGGCGACCGCCGCGTAGCCAGCGGCTGGGTGCCTGCGCCGGGCGATGATCGAGCTCACTCGGTTTCCCCTGCTTACTGGATGAGGTAGATGGTGGTGAACAGGCCGATCCAGACGACGTCGACGAAGTGCCAGTAATAGGACACGACGATCGCGCTGACCTGCTGTTCATGCGTGAAGCGCTTGGCGGCGTAGGTGCGCCCGAGCAAGAAGAGGAAGGCGATGAGACCGCCGGTCACGTGCAAGCCGTGGAACCCGGTCGTCAGGTAGAACACCGAACCGTAGTTGCTCGACGAGATCGTCAGGTGGTCCTCCCGGACCAGCTGCGAGTACTCGTATCCCTGCCCGAGAACGAAGTACAGGCCCATGAGGAAGGACAGCACGTACCACTCGCGCAGTCCCCACTTCATGAAGTTGAAAATCGATCCCGCGCGCCCGATCTGGCCACGCTCAACCGCGAACACGCCCATCTGGCAGGTCACACTGGACAACACGAGCACGGTCGTGTTCGTCGAGCCAAGCGGAAGGTTCAGATGAGCCATGGGCCAAGGCTGGCCCTGCCCTTTATCTACCGAACGGATCGTGAAGTACATCGCGAACAGCGCAGCGAAGAACATCAGTTCGCTGGACAACCAGATGATGGTGCCCACGCTAACCAGGTTCGGTCGGCTGGCTGGGGTACGCGGTACCACTGCCGTCTCGGTCACGGATGCTGTCGCCACAACCGTCATTATTACGACACCTCGTAGGGGATGCGCAGCCGACCCCCTGTTTTCCTCTGTTTCCCGGCTGAAAGCTGAAGGTTGCGGGTCCGCATCCGCCTGCTGGCCGACCATCGCCGGCCAGTAGGATGCTCGCCATGAAGGTCGTTGTTTACAGCCATGACGCCGACACGCGGGCCGAGATGCGGCTCGCGATCGGCGAGCGCCCGGCCCCCGACGCCCCCGAGGCGGAGATCATCGAGGTGGCGACCTCGCCGGCGCTGTTCCGGCTGCTTGACGCCGGCGGTGTCGACGTCATGGTGCTCGACGGCGAGGCCCAGCCGGCCGGCGGCATGGGCGTCAGCCGCCAGGCGAAGGACGAGATCTACCACTGCCCGCCGGTGCTGCTGATCATCGGCCGCGCCGACGACCAGTGGCTCGCCACCTGGTCGCGGGCGGACGCGGTGATCGCGCACCCGATTGACCCGGTGGCCCTCGCCCGCGAGCTCGCCGCCCTGATGCGCGCCCGCCCGGCAGCACGCGCCATCACAGCTCAGTAACGAATTCCGAACGGGTGCGCAGCCGGGCTCGCACCGGCCTCGTCCCTCCCCTCCCAGACCCCGCTGATAGGTGCTGACCGATGGACACACCGAGCTGGCCCGCGCTGATCCGCGCGCTGATCGGCAGGCAGGCGCTGACCGCCGAGCAGACCTCATGGGCCATGAACGAGATCATGGAGGGCGCCGCCACCCCGGCGCAGATCGCCGGTTTCGGGGTGGCGCTGCGGGCCAAGGGCGAGACCGCCGCGGAGATGTCCGGCCTGGCCGCGTCGATGCTCAGCTTCGCCACCCCGATCAGCATCCCCGGGCCGGTGACCGACCTGGTCGGCACCGGCGGCGACGGCGCGCACACGGTCAACGTGTCGACGATGGCGACCATCGTGGCCGCCTCGGCCGGGGTGCGGATCGTCAAGCACGGCAACCGGGCCGCCTCCTCCGCGTGCGGCGCGGCGGACGTGCTCGAGGCGCTCGGCGTGGTGATCGACCTGCCGCCGACGGCCACCGAGGAGCTGTTCGCCGAGATCGGGGTCGCATTCCTGTTCGCCTCGCTATACCACCCGTCGTTCCGGCACGCCGGGCCGGTGCGCAGCCAGCTCGGCGTGCCGACCGCGTTCAACTACCTCGGACCGCTGACCAACCCGGCGCGGCCCACCTCGCTCGCGGTCGGCGTGGCCGACCCGCTGATGGGGCCGGTGCTCGCCGGGGTGTACGCGGCGCGCGGCGTCTCGGCGCTTGTCTTCCACGGCGGCGGGCTCGACGAGCTGACCACGACCGGCCCGTCCACTGTGTGGATCGCCGCCGAGGGCACGGTGTCGCAGACCGCGTTCGACCCGGCCGCGCTCGGGCTGCCCAGGTCGACGCTCGCCGACCTGCGCGGCGGCGACCCCGCCCACAACGCGGCCGTCGTCAGGGCCGTGCTGGCCGGCGATGCCGGCCCGGTTCGCGACATCGTGCTGCTCAACGCGGCCGCCGCGATCGCCGCCGCCGACGGGCTCGGCGAACTGACCGCCGCACGGACCGCAGACCCGGACGCCACCGCCGTCGCGACGGGCGAGGCGCTGGTCAAGGTCCTGTCCGAGGGGCTGGCCCGCGCCGCGACCGCCGTCGACTCCGGCGCCTCGGCCACCCTGCTCGCCCGCTGGGTCGAGACAAGCGACCGGCTGTCCGCCTCCCGCCCCCGCGGCTAACGCCCCGCCCCCGGCTCACGGCCCCCGCCCGCGCGGCCAACCTTCTCGCCCCGCGAGCGCTCCGCGCTTCTTGCTGTTATCCGCTTGGCTTCGTGGTGGCGGCCCGATGGTTGCGGCAACCATACGGTCCTGACCGTATGGTTGCCGCAACCATGCCCCTCGGCCGCGCCCGCGCTGGAGTGAGGGTTGCGGGCCGCGGGCCGGGAGAGGTTGCGGGGCGGGGAGAGTCAGCCGCAACCGTTCCGTGTGATGGGTTTAGATGGCGTCGCCGGTTAGGGAGAAGGACTGGAGGCGGCGGGTCGCCAGGTACAGGCCGCCTACGGTGATGATGATGGCGAGGACCACCGAGGTGGTCAGGGTCAGGCCCGCCTGCAGGTTCTTGTCGGGGTAGATGGCGTTGGCGACGCCGAGTGAATAGTGCGCGATGGACAGGATGCGCACGCCGCCGACGAGGTTGCTCAGCAGGCCCTCCCAGATCGCCACGTACAGCAGGCCGAAGGCGATCGCGCGCGTCGTCAGCACGGACGCGAGCAGGAACACCGCGCAGTAGACGACCGAGCCGACGAGCGCGCCGATGAACAGCGCGAAGGCGAGCTTGCCCGAGTGCGGCGCGAGCAGGCCGGCGATCAGCTCGGGCACGGCGGCGAACAGCGCGGTGAGGCCGACGGCGACGGCGAACTTGGTGGCGATCACGTCGGCGCGGCGCACCGGGGTGGCGAGCAGGTGCACGACGCTGCCGTCGTCGATCTCCGCGCCGAGCACGCCGGTGCCGATGATCAGCGCGGTGAGCGGCAACAGCACGGAAAAGCCGAAGTCGCCGAGCACGTTGTCCGGCCAGGACACGCTGTCGGGATGCGATGCCCGCAGGATGAGGGTGAGGGCGATCAGGATCGCCGCCGGGATCGCGAACAGGATCGCGCGCCTGCGGCCGAGCGTGGCGCGGAGCGTGATGCTCGCCACCGTCGGGTTAAGCATGGTCGGAACTCCTAGTTCGTGATCAGGTAGCCGAAGACGCTTTCCAGCGACTCGTCGGTGGGCAGCAGTTCGGTCAGCCGGATGTTCTCGTCGCGGGCGAGGATGGCGATCTGCTCGCAGAACGCGCCGAAGTCGGACGTGCGCACCTGCAGGCCCTTGCTTGTCAGCTCGACCGCGTGGGTGTAGGGGCGGCCGACGAGCGCGGCGGCGAGCCGCCTGTCGTCGGACGTCCTGACCCGGAACACGTGGGGGCGGCTTGTCATCAGGCGGCGGATGGCGCGGAAGTCGCCGGAGGCCGCGAGGCGGCCCGCGACCATGACCTGGATCGTGCCGGAGAGCCGCTCCACCTCCTCAAGGATGTGCGAGGAGAACAGGATCGTCCTGCCCTCGTCGCCGAGCCGGGACAGCAGCTCCATCATGTGCAGCCGCTGCCTGGGGTCCATGCCGTTGAACGGCTCGTCGAGCAGCAGCACCTCCGGGTCGTGAACCAGCGCCGCCGCGACCTTGATCCGCTGGCGCATGCCCTTGGAGTAGGTCGAGATCTTCCTGTCCTTCGCCTCGGCCATCTCGGTGATGCCGATGGCCCTGCTCGCCGCCTGCTCCGGGTCCGCCAGCTTGTGCAGCTTCGCGGTCGCGGTGACGAACTGGTCGCCGGTGAGGAAGGCGTAGACCGAGTCGCGCTCGGGCACCAGACCAAGCCGGCGGTATACCTCGGGATTGCGCCAGGTCGCGGCGCCGTCGAGGGTGAGCGAACCCTTCGACGGCTCGAGGAAGCCCGCGATCATGTGCAGGATCGTGGACTTGCCCGCGCCGTTGGGTCCGAGCAGGCCGGTGACGCCGGGGCCGATGTCCATCGTGATGTCGTTGACCGCCACCACGTTGCCGTACCAGCGGCTGACATTGCGCAGCTCAATGGTGGTCATGACAGGCGCGCCTTCCGGTAGCGTGCGGCCAGGCCGTACAGGCAAAGACCGAAGAGAATCAGCAGAACGAGTGCGTACGCCGCCCCGAACCCGCCGGGGTCCGCCACGTTGTCGGCGTGATGAGAGGGGCCGCCGAGCCACATCCGCACGCCGTCGAACAGGGTGAACGGGCTGAACAGGCCGGCCACCTTCTCGGCTAGCGGCACGGCGGGCGGTCCGCCGACGCCCAGGCCGAAAGCCGGTCCCCCCCTCGTGGCCTGGGATTCCACCTGGAGCAGGATCTCGGCCAGGGTGTAGGTGAGCAGGAAGAAGATCGCCACGGCACCGGTCGCGAAGGCGCGCCTGCCGGTCAGCGACGCGAGCACCAGGCCGATCGCGGCCAGCACCACCGCGAACATCAGCGCGACGAGCAGTCCGGGAATCAGCGCCCTGGTCTCCGCCCACACGGCCGAGCCACCGTGCACGTTGGCGATCGACCCCGCGTACAGCAGGAGCAGCGGCACCTCGAGCATCACCAGCAGGGCGGCGGTGAAGCCGGGGTACTTGGCGAGCGGGTAGTCGCCGGTCTTGATGGGCCGGGACAAGTACAGCGGCAGCACCCGGCTGCGCAGGTCGCGGCTGACCAGTTCTGGCGCCTGGACCGCGACGAAGACGATCATGATGAGGTTGCGCAGCACGGGGGTGTAGGTGTCGTAGTCGACGACCCGGGCATTGCCGCGGGACATGGCGAACGCGTTCACCACCGCGGGCAGGCACAGCGCGAGGAAGGCGATCACCGGGACGACCTTGGCCTTCGCGCCGCGCCCGAGGCCGAACGCGGACCGGAAGCTGTGCCAGGCGAGCGCGGCGACGATGCGCCGCCTGCCCAGGCGCGGGCCGTCGTAGCGGCGGTAGCCGAGGTCGTGGATGACCCCGGAGGTCTGCATCGCGGCAGTGCCGTCAGTTGCGGCCTCAGCGGGCATCGGCGGCCTCCATCTCATCGAACTGTCCCTGCTGGCCTGGCTCACCGTCGCGGAAGATCTCTTCCACCTGATGGCGGCGCTGTTCCAGCCGGCTGAGCGGCAGGCCGAGCGCGGCCACGCTGTCGCGCACCGTGTCATAGGTGTGCTCGCCCGCGATGGAAACCACCAGTGCCCGGCGGTAGGGGCGCACCTGCAGGCCGCGCCTGGCGAGTTCGTCGCGCAGCGCGGCGGTGCCCTCTTCCACCTCGATGAGCAGCGTCTGGCTCGCCCTGGTGAAGCTGTCCATCGTGTCGGCCCGCAGCAGCCTGCCCGCCTCGACCGCCACGAGGCTGTCGCAGATCCGCTCGATCTCGCCGAGCAGGTGGCTCGCGACCACGATCGGGATGGCGAACTCCTGGCCGATCCGCTCGATCAGCTCGAGCATCGCGTTGCGGCCGGCCGGGTCGAGGCCGTTGGTCGGCTCGTCGAGCAGCAGCAGCCGCGGGTCGCCGACCAGGGCCTGAGCGAGCTTCACGCGCTGCTTCATGCCGGTGGAGTAGGTGCCGATCTGCCGGTAACGCTCCTCGTGCAGGCCGACGTGGCGCAGCGACTCCGCGGCCCGCTCCTTCGCGGCGGTGGCCGGCAGGCCGGACATGCGGCCCATATGGGTGACGAATTCCGTCGCCGTGATGTCCGGCGGCAGGCAGTCGTGCTCGGGCATATAGCCGACAAGCCGCCTGATCAGCTCGCCGTCCTTGACGCAGTCGTGGCCGAGCACCTTGGCCGTGCCCTGGGTGGGCTCGAGCAGGCCGAGGAGGATCTTGATCAGGGTCGACTTGCCCGCGCCGTTGGCGCCGATAAGCCCGGTCACGCCCCTGCCGAACGACACGGTAAGGCCGTTGAGCGCGGTCACGTCGCCCGGGTAGATCTTGGTCAGCGCCGTGGTCTCAATCACCGGGGGGTCAATCACTGGGGTGTCAATCACTGGGGTGTCAATCACTGGGGTCTTAGCGGCCGTGGTCTCAATCAGCGGGGTGGCGGGCGCCGCCCCGGCAGGCGCCCGCTGACCCGGCTGCGGCTCCGGTTGCGCCGGAGGAGAAGCTCTCATGGCCCATAGGGTCCCAGAGACGGCGCGTCTCCGCGTCCGCCCTTGCGATGAAATCGGGACTTTACCGCCCGCGCCCAATCACCATCGCGGGCTACGCCCCTGGGATGAGGCGTTCTGGCCGCGCTGGGACTACCTTAAGAGGGTGGGCTCACAACGCGACATGTCGCAGCAGGCCGGCGACCCGCGGTCGTCGGCGTACCCGGCCTATCCCGGGCCCACGGCACAGGCGTCTCGTCCGCCGCTGACAAAGCGGATGCGGCGCGGCCACTGGATCGCCATCGACTGCGCGGCAGGCGGCTTCATCGCGGTGTCCACCACGGTCGTCGGGACGCACGCCACCGATTCAGCACGCACCGGGGCATTCCCGCTCGCACTGCTGATGCTGATCTCGATCTTCTTTCCCGTCGCGCTGCGCCGCCTGGCGCCGATCATCGCGTTCGGCGTGCTGCTCGCCCTCGGTGTGCTGTTTTCCGTCTTCGGCTCGGCGGTCACCGCGGCGATCTACCTGGCTGCCGCCTTCGTGCTTTACACGGTGACGGTGGAGAGCCGCCGTCGGACCGGCTTCGCCGCGCTCGGGCTGTTGCTCGCCGTCATGCTGGCGCTCGTCGGCGTTAGCACCGCGGTACGGCCGCGCGCCGACGCGGGCACGCTCATTCCCGTCGGCCTCGCCAGCGTCATCGCCTGGATGACCGGCTACTCGGTGCGGCAGCGGCGGCTGTACGTGGTGACACTGCAGCACCAGGCGGCCAACAGCGCCGTCGCCGAGGAGCGGCTGCGGATCGCGCGCGAGCTGCACGACGTCGTGGCGCACAGCATGTCGGTGATCGCTGTGCAGGCGGGCTACGGCCAGTACGTCATCGACGCGAGCCCCGACGGCGCGAAGAACGCCCTTGGCGCGATCCAGGCGACGAGCAGGGACGCTCTCGAGGAGATGCGGCGGATGCTCGGCGTGCTGCGCCAGCAGGACGTGACGCCAGCTGCGGCGAACGGCGGCCCGGCGCCGGGCGGCCTGGGGACCGCAGGCGTAGGGACCGGGGACAGCGCGACCGGCGGTCCGGCGGTCGGACAGTTGGCGGCCGACGGCCGCGCCGTACCGCGGCCAGCGCCGCTCGCGCCCGCGCCGGGCCTCGCCGGGCTCGACCGGCTGGTCAGGCGCACCTGCGGCGCAGGCGTCCGGGTCACCGTCCAGGTGTCGGGAGCGGTCAGGCCGGCGCCCGCGGGCGTGGACCTGTCCGCGTATCGGATCATCCAGGAGGCGCTCACCAACGTGGTCAGGCACGCGGGCACCGGCGCGGTATGCGTCGTCAGCCTCGCCTATACGGACGCTGACCTGGTGATCCGGGTGACCGACGACGGCGGGCTGCCGGGCCTCGCCCCGTCCGGCGTCGCCACCGCGGGGACCGGGCACGGGATCATCGGCATGCGGGAACGGGTGCACCTGTGCGGCGGCACGTTCGCCGTCGGCCCCGTGCCCGAGGGCGGATTCCAGGTCACGGCGGTGCTGCCGCTGCCCATAGGCACCGCGCCGGGCGGCGCGCCGGGGCCTGGCGTCGCCGAAATCCCAGGAACAATCGCGACGCCCGCCGCCGCGGACATGGCCGGGATCACGTTCGCGAGTCACGGCGGGCGTGGATGACGATCTCGGTTGCCGTGGCCGACGACCAGGCGCTTGTCAGGGTCGGCTTCTGCGGGATCATCGCGGCCACCGACGGCCTGACCGTGGTGGGCGAGGCCCCCAATGGCGCCGAGGCAGTCGCCATCGCCCGTTCCGCCCGGCCCGACGTGCTGCTGATGGACGTGCGGATGCCGGTGCTCGACGGCATCGAGGCGACCAGGCAGATCACCTCTTCCTCCGGGGTCCGGGTGATCATCTTGACCACCTTCGACCTTGACGAGTACGTGTTCGGCGCGCTGCGCGCCGGCGCGAGCGGGTTCCTGCTGAAGGACACGCTCCCGGAGGACCTGATCACGGCGATCCGGGTGGTCGCCGCCGGTGAGGCGCTACTCGCCCCCAGCGTGACGAGGCGGCTGATCAGCGAGTTCGCCAGGACGCCCGCGCTCGGGCTGTCCGGCGGCACGCCGGGGCTGCCCGCGCCTGGGCTGCCCGCGCATCCGGGAGGCGCGCCGGGGCGCGCACTCGGGGCGTGGCCCTCGGCCGGATCCGCGCCAGCCAGGCCCGGGGCGCAGTCGGCCGGCCGCGCGGACGGGAACCGGGTCACCGGACTGCTCACCGACCGCGAGTGCGAGGTGCTGCGACTGGTCGCGGCGGGGATGTCCAACGGGGAGATCGCCGATCACCTGCACATATCCCCCGCGACCGCGAAGACCCACGTCGCCCACCTGCTCACCAAGCTGGACGCCCGCGACCGGGTGCAGCTGGTGATCATCGCCTACCAGGCCGGCCTGGCCCGCCCAATCCCCTGAGGGGACTCACTCATGAATGAGTCCCGTTGGGCCGGCCAGAGCCGGCCCAACGGGACTCACATGATGCCTGCGCCGGGCGAGTGCACGGCACGCCGGTTAGTGGGCGAAGTGGCCCCGGTAGTACTCGAAGACGAAACCGATGGTTGTCATCACCAGCAGCAGGACGCCGATCAGCACCAGCCACCAGCCGACCGCCGCGCCCACCGCGGTCACCGCGCCGGCCAGGGCGACCCAGAGCGGCCACCAGCTGTGCGGGCTGAAGAAGCCGATCTCGCCGGTGCCCTGGGCGATCTCGCCCTCTTCATCGTCCTCCGGCCGGACCGGCAGGCGCCGGCCGGTGAACAGCAGGTAAAAGCCCGTGAGCAGCGCGAGGCCGACCGCGAGCGCGAGCGCCGCGGTGCCGGTCGGGTCAAGGGACACGTACCAGTAGACGATGTCGGCGCCTGCGAAGAAGACGCCACAGCCCAGGAAGAGCCAGCCTTCGACCTTCATGTGAGATACACGCCCCTAGTTCTTGCCGGCGCCGACGGGTGACTGGGTGCCCGCGCTGATTGGCGGGATGTCCTGCACGAGGCCTCGGGACGCTGCCCCGGCAACGATGTGCGGGTAGTGCGCCTCGAACGCCGGGCGCTCGGAGCGGATCCGCGGGATGCGGTAGAAGTTGTGCCGCGGCGGCGGGCAGGAGGTGGCCCACTCAAGCGAGGAGCAGTAGCCCCACGGGTCCTCCTCGACCACCTTCTCGCCGAACTTCGTGGTGATGTACACGTTCCAGATGAACAGCAGGATCGACAGGGCGAGCAGCCATGAGCCGACCGTCGAGATGACGTTCAGCGTGGTGACGTCGCCCGGCAGGAACGGGTAGTTCGCGGTGCGCCGGACCTGGCCCTGGACGCCGGCCCAGTGCTGGACGAGGAACGTCATGTTGAAGCCGATGAACATCAGCCAGAACTGGACCTTGCCGATCCGGTTGTTCAGCATCTTGCCGGTCATCTTCGGCCACCAGAAGTACAGGCCGGCGAACATCTCGAACAGCACGGTGCCCGCCAGCACGTAGTGGAAGTGCGCCACCACGAAGTAGGAGTCGGAGACCGCGAAGTCCATCGGCGGCGAGGCCAGGATGATGCCGGTGATGCCGCCGAACAGGAACACGACGAGGAAGCCGATCGTGTAGAGCATCGGCGGCTCGAAGGACAGCTGGCCGCGCCACATGGTGCCCGCCCAGTTGAAGAACTTCACGCCGGTGGGGATCGCGATCAGCAGCGTCATGAACGAGAAGAACGGCAGCAGCACCGCGCCGGTGGTGAACATGTGGTGCGCCCACACGGTCATCGACAGGCCGGCGATGGCGATCGTCGCGGCGATCAGCGTCTTGTAGCCGAACAGCGGCTTGCGGCTGAACACCGGGAGGATCTCCGTCGCGATGCCGAAGAACGGCAACGCGAGGATATAGACCTCAGGATGGCCGAAGAACCAGAAGAGGTTCTGCCAGAGGATCGCGCCGCCGGAGTTGGCGGCGAAGACCTGGGCGCCGAGGCGGCGGTCGATCTCGAGCACGAGCAGGGCGGCCAAGAGGACCGGGAAGGCGAGCAGCACCAGGATGGAGGTGAGCAGCGCGTTCCAGGTGAAGATCGGCATGCGGAACATCGTCATGCCCGGGGCCCGCATGCAGAAGATCGTGGTGATGAAGTTGACGCCGCCGAGGACGGTGCCGACGCCGGACAGGGCCAGGCCCATGATCCACAGGTCGGCGCCGATGCCCGGCGAGTTCGTCGCGCTGGTCAGCGGCGCGTAGGCGTACCAGCCGAAGGCGGCGGAGCCGCCGGGAGCGAGGAAGCTGCCCAGCAGGATCAGCCCGCCGAACAGGAACAGGTAGTAGCTGAGCAGGTTCAGCCGCGGGAACGCCACGTCGGGCGAGCCGATCTGCAGCGGCACGAGCTCGTTCGCGAACCCGACGAACAGCGGGGTGGCGAACAGCAGCAGCATGATCGTGCCGTGCATGGTGAACAGCTCGTTGTAGATCTGGTCCGACAGGAAGTTGGAGTCGGGGCTCATCAGCTGAATGCGGATGAGCAGCGCCATGATCCCGGCGAACAGGAAGAACACGAACGACGTGATCAGGTACATGTGCCCGATGATCTTGTGGTCCGTGGAGGAGAGCCACCCGGCAAGGATCGAGCCCTTACGCTCGGTCTTCGCGGTGCGGGCGGCCGCCCGAATCGCTTGCGGGTGGTTTTCTACGGTTGTCACTGGGTGCTCCCTGAGGCCGTCTTCTGGGCCGCCTGCTGCTGAGCGATCCAGGCCTTGAACTGGTCTTGCGTCACGATCTTGAGCGTGAACAGCATCCGGCTGTGGTACAGGCCGCATAGCTCGCTGCAGTGCCCGGTGTACGTGCCGGTCTTCGTGGCGGTGATCTGGAAGTGGTTCGGGTGGCCGGGGATGACGTCCCGCTTGAACAGGAACTCGGGCACCCAGAACGCGTGGATAACGTCCGGTGAGGAGAGGTTGAACTGCACCGTCTCGTTGACCGGGATCTCGAGCAGCGGCAGCGGCCCCTGGCCCCACATGTAGCCGTCGGTGGTGACGGACCCGCCGCCGACGGTCTTGTACTGCGGGTAGTTGAACTCCCATGACCACTGGAAGCCGGTCACGTTGACCGTCACCGCCGGGTTGGCCGGCAGCGCGTCGATCGTGTTCTCGTCCTTGGCGGTGTAGTAGAACAGCACCGCGATGAGGACGAACGGCACAACCGTGTAAAGAATCTCGATCGGCATGTTGTAACGCACCTGGGGCGGCAGCTTGTCGCCGCGCCTGCGGTGGAAGATCACCGCCCAGATGATTATGCCCCAGACCACCGCGCCGACGAGAAGGCCGGCGACCCATGAACCCTGCCAGAGGGACAGCGTGACCGCGCCCTGCTTGGTGATGGGGTTCGGGAAACCCATGCGGGTGAGGTCGTTATTCCATGAGCACCCGGCGAGGGGCAGCAGCATGGCGGCAAGAAGGCCGACGCGCGCCGCGTTTGCCCGGCGGCTGCGCGGCGATCGCGTGCGCTGAGCGGTGTCACGCGGGCCAATACCACACGGCTCAGCGCCACCCGGGGCGAGACCGCGCCCGCCTGGCGCGGCATGCCGGCGAATCAGAGTCAAAGGAGCGCCTTCCCAACAACGTCGCCCGGCCGCCCGCTTTCTCTTCGAGCGCCGGTCCACGGTCTTCTACAGCGTGTCGTGCAAACAGTATCGCGCGCCTCCGGGGGCTCGCAGGGGACCCCCGGCGTTCGGGTGGTTCGGCGGACAGATGCCCACGCAGCGCCCCAATCGTGCCTCTTTGCGTATTCGTGCGCGTAGCGCGGCAACAGCGGGGCACTATGGACGGTGTGAGGGTCACCGCATGAGCGCGTCGTGGCTTGGCCGTCGTGGTCGGCCGGCCGGACGGCATGCCGCCCCTCGCGGCCGGGCGGTTGATTCCCGCGACGGCGACTCGCCTGCCGCCGCCGCTCCCGGTTTCTTCGCCGACGAGCCCGCTGTCTTTGCCGACGAGGCGGTCCCCGCCGCGGCCATCGGCACGCCAGCCCCGCCGCCCTGGGATTCGCCGCCGACCGCCGCCGCGCCGGATGCGGGTTTTCTCGGCGCGCCGCCGATGGCGGACGCGGTGTTCATCTCGCAGGTCACGGACGCCGCACGGGCAGCGGTGGCGGACACCGTGGTCCCCCGGGTTGTCCCGCCGGGGGCCGAGCCGCTCATGACCATTGACTCGCTTGGCCGCAAGTGCCCGATCCCGATCATCATGCTCGCGGCGCGGATCGTCGAGGTCCCGGTCGGCGCGGTCATCGCGGTGCTCGCCGACGACCCCGCCGCGTACACCGACGTTCCCGCCTGGTGCGGCCTGAAGTCGCATGACTGCGTGTTCCGCACGGACCTGCGAGTCGGCGGCTGGGCGTTCGGCGTCCGACGCCGCTACTAGGCGCTACGCCTGCTTGAAGCGGTCGGTGAGCCGGGAGTCGGACTCCCACCAGGGACGTTCCGCCGTCTCCGGCTCGGCCCCCGTGCCGGTGATGGCGTCGGCGGGCTGGCCGGCGGTTTCGCGTGCGTCGAGTTCGGCGTCGATCTGCTCGGCCTCGCGCTTGTCGGCGCGCATCATCTGGATGAGCTGAACCGCAAGGAACGGCAGGCCGACGAAGTCGCCGAGTATCCAGATGATGCCGCCACCGATGACCTGGCTGGTGGCCAGGCTTGGACCCCACGGGTAGCCGACCGCGCGATAGTGCGCCTCGGCGATGATGCTCGTGTTCGCGATGATCGCGATGCCGAAGAACGCGTCGCCGACCACTTCGGCGGCGGCGATCCACATCCCGACGCCGTACGGGTACTCCTTGGGCACCGGGTCGACGCGCAGCAGCGTCCAGAAGAACGCGTACCCGGGAACCAGCAGCGCCAGGTACGTCAGCTCGCGGATCGTGCCGCTGTTGAAGACCGCCGTATACCAGGACGTGAAGTACATGCTCATCGGCACGGCGATCAGCGCGATCGCGGTGATCGCGGGGAAGGTGACCACCCTGGCGGCCCGGCTGCGCACCATCCGCTCCATCCGGTGGCCCGGCCCCGGGTAAGCGGTGGTGAGCAGCGTCAGCGGCTTGCCCATGGCCAGGAACAGCGGCACCACGAGGACAAGCAGCACCGTCTGGGTGGCCCTGGCGTAGAACAGGACGCCCTCGTACACCCCCGGCCAGCCCATCGTCGCGATGGTCCAGAAGCCGAGGCCGAGCACGACGAACGCGAAGCCGCGCCCGCTCCCCCACTGGCCACCGCCCCGTCTGACCTTCCGGACGGACAGCAGGTACCAGGCGGCGGCGGCCAGGATCAGCAGCAGCATCGGGACGTCGAGCCGCCACTCGGTGAACGCCGTGTGCAGCGTCAGCTTGGGGGGGCCGGTGTAAGCGGCCGCGAGCGGGGCCATACCGCAAAACTACCCCCTGTCGTAGCCGGCGCGGCCCCCTGGGCCGGCCGGGGCACGCGGGGTGGGCGGGACGGCGGCCGAGGAACGGTGGCGGCGACGCGGAGCACGAACCCGTTCGGGATGACGGGTCTTTGAAAAGCAGATACCCCGCGCGGAGAAAATCTGGTCTCCGTGCGGGGTGGCTGCCGACGTGCTTGGTCAGACCGGGAGGTGGGCGGCGATGTCCGCGGCGGCCTCGGGGCCGTAGGAGGCCTTGGCGCGGTCGGCCAGGGTGGCGGCGGTGAAGGCGTACTCTTGGGGGCCGACGGTCTCAAGGACGTGCACGGCCATCAGGTTGCCGAGCTGGATGGCGCGCTCGGTGGGCAGGCCCCAGGCGGTGGCCGCGAGGAAGCCGGAGCGGAACGCGTCGCCCGCGCCCGTCGGCTCGACGAACGTCGCGTCCTTGACCGGGCCGACCACCACCGGCTCGGCGCCCTTGCGCTCGACGCGGGCGCCTGCCGCGCCCAAGGTGATGATCCTGGTTTCCACGCGGTCCAGAATGTCCTGGCTTGTCCAGCCGGTCTTCTGCTCGATGACCGCTTCCTCGTACTCGTTGCAGAACAGGTACGCGGCGCCGTCGATGAGCGTGCGCATCGACGCGCCGTCCAGGAAGGCGACCTGCTGCGAGAAGTCCGCCGCGAACGGGACGCCGGCGGCGCGGCAGTCGCCGGTGAACCGCTGCATCGCGGCCGGGTCGCCGGCGCCGATCACCACCAGGTCAACGGCGTGCGCGTTGCCAAGCGAGATGATGTCGATCTCGCCGTCCTCGCTCATCGCCCCCGGGTAGAAGGAGGCGATCTGGTTGCCCGTCTCGTCGTTGGTGGCGGTGAACCTGGCGGTGTGCCTGGTCGCCGACGTGCGGACACACGAGGTGTCCACGCCATGCGCCGTCAGCCAGGCCGCGTACTCAGCGAAGTCCTGGCCGACGGAGCCGACGAGCAGCGGACGCAGGCCCAGGCAGCCAAGGCCGAACGAGATGTTCCCGGCCACACCGCCCCGCCTGATCTCCAGGTCGCCGACGAGGAAGGACACCGAGAGCTTGTCGATCTTCTCGGCGATGAACGTGTCCGTGAACTTGCCCGCGAACATCATCAGGTGGTCGGTGGCGATCGACCCGGTGACTGCGATCCGCATCGTTGAGGGGTTCTCTATTCGGCTATCGACGGATGGGTGATGTGCCTGCTTGCGTGCCGCTAAGCGATCAGCGTCAGTGGAACGAGTCGCCGCAGGCGCACGAGCCCGTCGCGTTCGGGTTGTCGATCGTGAAGCCCTGCTTCTCGATGGTGTCAACGAAGTCGATCGTCGCGCCCATCAGGTACGGGGCGGACATCTTGTCGGTCACCACGCCGACACCGTCGAAGTCCTTGGCGACGTCGCCGTCGAAAGAGCGCTCGTCGAAGTACAGCTGGTAGCGCAGCCCCGAGCAACCACCCGGCTGAACGGCCACCCGCAGCCGCAGGTCATCCCGGCCCTCCTGGGCGAGCAGCGCGCCAACCTTGCTGGCGGCGGCCTCGGTGAGGGTAATCCCCTGCTGCGTCACTTCGTCCTGAACGGTCATCTGTGACTAGCTCCCGTCGTATTCATATTGGCTGCCGCAACGCGCGGCACCGTCGTTCGCTTTTAACTCTACGCATGCTCGCGACATTCCTGCCATGGGGCGTGAAGTCAAGCCCGCGCCCCCGTCAAACGTCACAGCACACAATCAGGACCGGTTGGGTCACAGGCCAGGCGCCCCCCACACGGGGAACCAGCGGGCGAGGTCGGGCTCGATCTTGAGCTCGTTCTCCAGTATGCCCTTGACCTGCAGTTCCAATGCGTTGTCGCGCCGGTCCTGGCGGCCGGGCACCGGGGCGAACGGGTAGAACGTGCCCCGCTTGTACAGGTACACAAGCGCGAACGGACGGTGCGCCTCGTCCCTGAAGGCCACCAGGGTGCACAGCAGCTGCGGGCCGAAGCCGTTGTCGACAAGCGCGGAATTCACCGCGTGCAGGTCGGTGACCAGGCCGTCCATCTCGTCGCTCATGTGGTTGCTGACGAGCCAGGTGTATCCGTAGTCGTCCTTGGTCACCTCGACGGGCAGCCCCGCCTCGCCCGGCTTGCCGGTGTCCATGTCGAGCAGTTCCCTGACGTCCTTCTGGATGTCGGAGAACGTCTTGCCCTCCACGGCGCGGAAGCAGACCGAACCGGAGCCGGTCGGCGTGAACCCGGTCGCCGCCTGGAGCTGGATGGCAGCCCCAGGCAGCGCGAACAGGTCATCAAGCTTCGGCTGCACCGGCTTGGTGCGGCCGAAGAGGGTGTCGAGGATGCCCATCGCCGGTTACCGGTTGTCCGGTGCGACCTGGCCGAGCTGCTTCTGCACCTTCGCCAGCTCCTCGAGCCGCCGTTCCAGGCTCGGGTGCGTGGAGAAGATGTTCGCAAGCGACTTGCCGTTGAGCCGCATCGCCGGGGCGAAGTAGAAGGCGTTGAGCGCCTCGGCCGACCGCAGGTCCTTGATGGGGATCTGCGACATCGCGCCGCTCACCTTCTGCAGCGCGGAGGCCAGTGAGCTCGGCTGCCCGGTGAGCAGCGCGCCGCTACGGTCGGCGGCCAGCTCGCGGTACCTGGACAGCAGCCTGATCAGCAGGAAGCTGATCGCGTAGACGACCGCGGAGACCAGCATGATCAGCGGGATGATCAGCGCCGCGTTGCCGTCGTTGCTGTTGCGGCGGCCGCCGCCGAACAGCTCCGAGTAGAACGCGAACCGCACGAGCAGGCCCGCCACGATCGCCAGCAGGCTGGCGTAGGTCATGACCTGGACGTCCTTGTGCGCGACGTGGCTCAGCTCGTGCGCGAGCACGCCCTCGAGCTCGTCGTCCTCGAGCCTGCGCAGCAGGCCATCGGTGACGCACAGCACCGAGTGCTTGCTGTTACGGCCGGTGGCGAAGGCGTTCGGCAGGTCTGTGCGGGAGATCGCCACGCGCGGCTTGTCCATGTCGGCCAGGGCGCACAGCCGGTCAACGATCGCGTGCAGCTTGGGGGCCTCCTGGGGGGTGACCTCCCGCGCGCCAGCGGCGGACAGCGCGATCCTGTCGCTGTAGAACAGCGAGATGAACGCCGTGCCTCCGCCGAACACCAGCGCGAAGAAGATGATCGCGCCGCTGCTCACGTGCGCGGCCGTCAGGATGCCGATAATCAGCGCAACGAACGCAACGAACACCAGGCCGAGGAAGAACATCGTCGCTGTCATCCGGACGGTCAGGCCCCGGTCGGGCGCATACCTCGTATGCGTCGCCATTACGTACCTCCGTTCCAGCCAGGCTAGCGACTTGTCGGGTTTTGTCGTCTCGTGCCTGGCTGTCTAATGCAATCTATCTGAACAACGCTGAGTGCTCGCTGAATCGTTCCGCCGAGCCGCCTCTAGGCTGCGGAAATGGTTCTGCCCACGGCGAATCCGCGGATTCGCCGTGGGCAGGGTGCTCCGTTGCCTGCGGCCTTGGTACGGCCTTGTTCGTGTTAGGGCAAGCCGACCGAGTCGCCGGGGATGGTGCCGTCCGCGAGCAGCTTGCGCACCTCGTCCACGGTGGCGTCGGAGAACGGCAGGATGTAGTCGGCGGTTACGATCTCGTCGGCGGCGAGCGGCGTGCCCTGGGCCCGGACCAGCGCCACCGCCGCGTGCAGCGCGGCGGCGAACGCCGCCTGCTGCTCGTCGCGGACAGCCGCGTCCAGGTCCTTGTCGAGCGCGGTCAGCGTGGTGGCGGCATCCTCGTCGACGCGGAACTGCCCCTCACCGAGGATCCGCACGATCACGCTCCATCACCCGCCTGCTGCTCGGCAGGCGCTGCCTCCTGCTGCGGGGAAGCGGCGCCGTTGCCCTCGATCTGCTTCGGCGCGCTCGCGGCGATCTCGCCCTTCATCCTGGCGAGCTCGGACTCGACCTCGGTGCCCGCACCGATTTTGTCGAGCTCCGCCTGAATCTGGTCCGTGCCGCCGCTCACGTGGTCCTCGAGGGCGCCGGACGCGAGCAGTTCGTCGATCGCGCCGGCCCGCGCCTGCATCTGCGCGGTCTTGTCCTCGGCACGCTGGATGGCCAGGCCGACGTCGCCCATTTCCTCGGAGATGCCGGAAAAGGCCTCGTTGATCCTAGTCTGCGCCTCGGCCGCGGTGTAGGTCGCCTTGATGGTCTCCTTCCGCGTGCGGAAGGCCTGCACCTTGGAGTCAAGCCGTTGCGCGGCGAGGGTCAGCTTCTCCTCCTGCTCCTGCAGCGAGGCAAACTGCGCGTCCAGGTCGGTGTACTGGCCCTGGAGCTGGGCCTTGTTCTGCAGCGCGGCTCGGGCCAGGTCCTCGCGGCCCTTGCTCAGCGCGTCCCTGGCCTGAGTGTCGCGCTTGTTGATCTCCTTCTGCAACGCGTTCATCTGGAGTTCAACCCGCTTGCGCGAGGTTGCCACGTCCGCGACCCCGCGCTTGACCCGGGTCAGCATCTCGACCTGCTGCTTGTACGAATAGTCGAGGGTCTCGCGTGGGTCTTCCATCCGGTCCAGCGCCTTGTCGGCCTTGGCCCGGAATATCAGCGAGACTCGCTTCATCACGCTCATAGACGCGGCCGTCCCCTTCATTTAACGATGCGTCGCCTCGGCGGTACCGCACCCCCGGGCGACGGCTAGTTGCCGCCGGCTCACCGCAATCAACCCTACGCGCTGCCGCGAGTGGTAGCCACTTATCCTCCCCTGTATCCCCGTAGCGCTACGGGTCAAATCGGGCAACGGGTGACTGGCTACTGTCCGCCGCAGACAAAACAGCCACTAAGCTAGCGCTGTGTTCCGACGCAACAGCGCCGGGGCGACGGACAGCAACGCCCAGGGCTCGCAAGGTGCGCAGGGCACGCAGACCCCGGACGCCCCGGCTAAGAACAAGCCAGCCGCTCAGGCGGCCAAGGGGCGCCCGACGCCCAAGCGCAGCACGGCCGAGGCCAACCGGTACCGCACCGTCACCGGCTCGACCACCAGCGGCCGTGGGTCAACCAAGCCCGCCGACCCCAAGCGCAAGCTGACGCCCGATGAGAAGGCGAAGGCGCGGTCCGACCGCAACCGCCAGCTCCAGGCCATGCGCGCCGGCGAGGAGTGGGCGCTCGGCCCGCGCGACCGCGGGCCGGTGAAGAAGCTGGCCAGGGACTACGTCGACGCGCACCGGCGGCCGATGGAGTTCTACATGTACGCGCTGATCCTGCTGATCATCGCGCTGTTCGCGGGCAAGTCCAACACGGGGCTCGCGAACTACATGCAGATCTTCCTGCTCGCGATCATCGCGGTCATCGTCGTCGACGGCTACCTGCTGCGCCGTACCGTCATGAAGCTGGCCGCCCAGCGGCTGCCGAACGAGTCGACGCGCGGCATCGGCTTCTACGCGATCATGCGCGCCCTGCAGATCAGGCGCTTCCGCACGCCCGCGCCGCGGCTCAAGCCGGGCGACGACTTCTAAGTCCGCAATAAACGTCCGTGGGCTGCCGGGGTTCTCCCCGGCAGCCCACGTTTTTTGTGTCGCTGTCGCGCGCGGTCGTCAGCCTTCCGGCTGTAGCGACATCGGGCCGTATTCCTTGCGTGCGTCGTCGAAGAGGCTGACCTGCTCCACGCCGTTGTCCAAGAGCTCCCGCCAGTTCTCGCCCAGCCAGCTCTCGGCGTCCCCCTGACTGGCGAAGATCGCCTCCTGCTGGCCGACACCGCTTACCACAGCGCCGTCCGCCTTCTCATACCGCCAGGTCCAGGGCATACTGCCGCGCCTCCTTCGCGTTTGCGTCATGCGAGGTTAGCACCGGCGAACCGCTGCTAACCGCCTGACCCGGCTCCCCCCTCCACGGGCCGGGTCAAGCGGTTAGCCGCGGACAACCAACCAAACCGGTCAGGCGCAGAACAAGATCGCCCAGACCGCCTTGCCACGGCCGGCGACCGGGGACCAGCCCCAGACGTCGCTCAGCGCGTCCACCATCTGCAGACCCCGTCCGCACTCCTCGGCCGAGCCTGGCGCCTTGAGCACCGGCGCGTCATCGGACGAGTCGAGGACGGCGCAGATCACCTCGCCGGTGCGGCGCAGCAGGCGCAGCCCCAGGCCATCCGCCGCCTGCTTGCGCGACAGCTCGAGTGCCGCGGCATGGGTGACCGCGTTCGCCACGAACTCGCCAACGATTGCCTCCGCGTCCTCCGCGAGGAACGCCAGGCCCCAGTCGCGCAGCGTGTTGCGGGTCAGGCGCCGGGCCGCGCGCGCCGATTGCGGGCCACGGGACAGCGAGCACACCACCGCCGTCGGAGCGTCCCACCAGTCGGCGGGCATCCGCATCATCCGCGGCCGCCGGGGTGCCGGGTCAAGTCTGGCCGACGTGTCGAGCGGCTGCCGCGCGGCGGGATGAACGCGCGTGCGGGTGGGCAGCGTTTCCAGCTGGTGCAGACTCATCGTGACCCCGGGGTGTGGTCTGGCATCATCCGGGTGATTGACGCCAGCACCTATCCTGCCGCATCAGCGCATGCACCTGCAAGGCCAACTGCACGTTCAATATGCACGTGCAGCTACCTTTGCGTCCGCACACCCCGCATTTGGCCGAGCACCACAAGAACGACGATGGCTATTGTTACCCACAGTCCATACCTGGACACTTCTTGTGCAACAGTGACCGCGCGATGCCCCAGTTCGTAGCCAAGTCCCGCGAGCATCCCGGCCCAGGCCAGGGAGCCGATCGCGTCCAGGATCAGGAACGTGACCAGCCGCATTCCCGTCCAGCCGGCCACGCCATAGATGATGGCGCTAGGGAACGGCAGGAACGGGGCGACGATGACGGCGGGCCAGGTGAACCAGCGGCCCCAGCGGTGTACTCGCACCACAAATCTTTCCGCGCGCCGGCGCGAGCGCTCCTTCTGCCCGGCGAACACGTGCACGATCCGCTCGCCCCACAGGCGTCCGGCCCACCAGAAGATCAGGTCGAACTTCATCAGACCGGGGATCGAGGCGAGCAGCACCCAGGCCAGCGTGCCGTGGTTCACCCGGGCGAAGGCGGCCGTGGACACGATGCCCTCCGTCGACCCGTTAAGCAGCACGAGCACGATCGGGTGGGTGCCGACGAGGCTGGCGCGGAACGGAAGGATGGCGAAGTAGTAGAGGCCGCTCAGGGTGATGGCCGCCCAGCACGCGATGTCCACCCGGCGCGGCTTGCCCTCCCAGGGCAGCCGGGGGTCGCTCCACGGGTCCTTTTCCGCCTGGGGCGATTCGCTGGCCTCAGCCAGCCCGTCCGTGTCGGCCTGCGTCGGCTCTTGTGTCACGGCGCCACGCTATCCGCGCCGGGCCACCGCCTCAAACAAAGCCGGGCCACCGCCTCAAACAAAAGGTGATCCCGAACGGGTGCGGGGCTTCGCGGGCCGGCTCGACGTCATTGTCGAGCGGGCCCGCCAAACAACCGCACGGTGTCATCTGGGACCGGCGTGCCCTGTTCGCAATGGGTGGGTAGCGGCGGCTACCGCTTCTCGATCTCCAGGAAGTCGCGCTCGGCGGGGCCGGTGTAGACCTGGCGCGGCCGGGCGATCTTGGTGGCGGGATCGTGGATCATCTCGCGGTAGTGCGCGATCCAGCCGGGCAGCCGGCCAATCGCGAACAGCACCGTGAACATCTTGGTCGGGAAGCCCATCGCCCGGTAGATCAGGCCGGTGTAGAAGTCCACGTTCGGGTACAGCTTGCGGCTGATGAAGTAGTCGTCGTGCAGGGCCACTTCCTCCAGCTGGGTGGCCAGCTCGAGCAGGTGGTCGTTCGGCGCCAGCTTGGTGAGCAGCTGGTCGGCGGTGGCCTTAACGATGCGGGCGCGCGGGTCGTAGTTCTTGTAGACCCGGTGGCCGAAGCCCATCAGCTTGACGCCGGGCTCCTTGTTCTTCACCCGGTTAACGTAGGCGTTGACGTCGCCGCCCTGGTCCCTGATGTCCTCGAGCATGTCGAGCACCGCCGCGTTGGCGCCGCCGTGCAGCGGGCCGAACAGGGCCATGATGCCGGCCGAGATACTCGCGAACAGGTTCGCCTCGCTCGAGCCGACGACGCGCACCGTGGAGGTGGAGCAGTTCTGCTCGTGGTCGGCGTGCAGGGTGAACAGCATGTCCAGGGCCTTGGCGACCTCTGGGTCGATCTCGTACGGCTCGGCGGGCAGGCCGAAGCAGAGCCGCAGGAAGTTCTCGACGTAGTTCAGCGAGTTGTCCGGGTACAGCAGCGGCTGTCCGACCGACTTCTTGTACGCGTAGGCGGCAAGCGTGGGCACCTTGGCGAGCAGGCGGATGGTGGACAGGTGCACGTTCGGCTCGTCGAACGGGTTCAGGTTATCCTGATAAAAGGTCGACAGCGCGGAAACGGCGCTGGACAGAACGGGCATCGGGTGCGCGTCGCGCGGGAAGCCGTCGAAGAACCGTTTGAGGTCCTCGTCGAGCAGGGTGTGCCTGGTGATCTGCTGGGTGAATTCCCGCAGCTGCGTGTCCGTGGGCAGCTCTCCGTGGATCAGCAGGTAGCTGACCTCGAGGAAGGACGACTTCTCTGCCAGTTGCTCGATCGGGTAGCCGCGGTAGCGAAGGATGCCCGCGTCTCCGTCGATGTAGGTGATCTCCGAGGAGCACGCGGCCGTGTTGACGAACCCCGGGTCAAGGGTGACCATCCCGGTGGTCGCCAGGAGCTTCGTCACCTCGATTCCCGCGGAACCCTCGGTGGCGGACTTGACCGGCAGGTCGAGTTCGCTGCCTTCGCCGTAATGCAGCGCTACTTTTCCATTGCCGGACGATGCTTCGGGCATTCGCGTCCCTTTCACGCTCTTCGCACGGGACGAGCGCATGATCGATTGGCCGGGATCGCCGACCGCGGCACCGCCCCGTTGGGGTCCAGAAGTCTTATACCCGTACGCTAGTCCGCCTTATGCCCAGGTGAAACCAAGAAAAGATGGGACAACCGTCACAGTTGCCGCCAGCGGGCCCCCGAGGCCGAGCCTGGCGGGGCCAATGTCAAAAATCGCGATTCTTTCGGCCCCGCCGTACTCGACAAGAGCCCCGGCGATCACTCGCGAGGTAACCGGCCGCTGGCGTTGCCCCGCGCCCCATGCCTGGCGCCGTCGGCGAACATCGGCTCCGGGCCGCGAAGATCATTTCGAAAATTGCCTTGTCATTACCGGGGTTATAACCCCGGTAATGACACGGGCAACGGCTTAACGATCTTGTCAGGTGCCGAGGGGGTGCCAGATGGTCTTCGTTTCCAGGGTGGCGAACATGCGCTCGAGGCCTGGTTCCGTGGTCCAGTCGGCGGCGGGGAAGCGGACGACGCGCTTGAGTGTGCCCGCGGCGGCGACGGCGAGGTCGTCGGCGAGGGCGCCTGGGGCGCCGGCCAGGTCGATGGCGTTCACGTCCTGGTGGGCTGCCAGCCACGGGGCGATCTCCGCGACTTCGCCGGTGAGCACGTTCACCACGCCGGCCGGCAGCTCCGCAGCCGCGAGCGCCTCGGCGAGCGCCACGGCGAGCAGCGGATGGCGCTCGCTGGCGACCAGGACAGCCGTGTTGCCGCTGACGATGGCCGGCGCGAGCACGCTGACGAGGCCGAGCAGGGCGCTGTCCTGCGGGGCGAGGACGGCGGTGACACCGACGGGATCCGGCAGCGACACGGTGCCAAAGGGGCCGGCCACCGGGTTGACCGTGCCGCGCACCTGGGTGATCTTGTCCGCCCAGCCGGCGTACCAGGTCCAGCGGTCCACCGCCGCGTCCACCTCGGCGTAGGCCGCGTCAGCGGAGCCTCCCGTCGCCCGCCGTACCTGGCCGGCGAACTGGGCGCGATGCTCCTCCATCACCTCGGCGACCCGGTAAAGCGCCTGTCCCCTGTCGTATCCGGACATGCCGGACCAGGCGGGGAACGCGCCGCGCGCCGCCACCACCGCGTCCCTCGCGTCCCTGCCCGCCGCCAGCGCGGCCCTGGCGAGGAAGGCGCCGTCCGCCCCGTGCACGTCGAAGGTCCGGCCGCTCGCCGCCCGCGGGAACGCGCCGCCGATGAAGAGCCGGTGGGTGGTGCGCGGTGCGGCGCGGACGCGGCTCGGCGCGCGCGGCGGCGCATCCGGCACCGTGCCCTCCCGGGGGACGACTCCCGGACCCCCGAAGGCGGGAGTGCCTGCCGTGCTAGTAGACATCGACCGCCCCGAGGCCAGGGATGTCCAGGTAGGCCTCGAGGCCGTGCCTGCCGCCCTCCCGGCCGAGGCCAGACTCCTGATAGCCGCCGAACGGGACCGCCGGGTCGAGCCTGCCGAATGAGTTCGCCCAGACCACGCCGGCCCGCAGCCGCGCGGCGAGCCACGCGTTCAGCGCGCCCTGCCGCGTCCAGACCCCGGCGGAAAGGCCGTAGCGCGTGCCGTTCGTCCGCTCCACCGCCTCCTCGGGGGTGACGAACGAGGACACGGTGAGCACCGGCCAGGACAGTTCCTCCCTGGCGATGCGCTGCTCCTCGCCGACGCCGCTGAACATCGTCGGCGGGAACCAGAATCCGCGGTCCGGCTGCGTGCACGGCGCCGACCAGCGCACCGCGCCCTCCGCATCGGCGGAGCTGGCGAGCTCGCTGAGCTTATCGAGGTGGCTCGCGGAGTTGACCGCGCCGATGTCGGTGCTCTCGTCGAGCGGGTCACCGGAGCGCAGCAGCGACATCCGCAGCTTGATCGCGGCCATCAGCTCGTCGAGCACCGCCTCCTGCACGAACACCCGCGAGCTCGAGCAGCACGCGTGGCCCTGGCGGATGAACACGCCCTCCACGATGCCGCGGGCCGCCGCGTCGACGTCCGCGTCGGCGCAGACGATGTTCGCGGCGGTGCCGCCGAGTTCCAGGGTGAGCCGCTTGCCCCACAGCGCGGCCGACTTCGCGATCTCCTTGCCGACCTCGGGCGATCCGGTGAACGCCACCTTGTCGATACCCGGGTGGCCGGCCACGAGCTGCCCGGCGAGACCGTCGCCGGTCACGATGTTGACTACACCGGGCGGCAGCCCGGCGTCGGCGCAGATCTCCGCGAACGCGAGCGCGGTCAGCGGCGTGCTCTCCGCCGGCTTGAGCACCACGGTGTTCCCGCAGGCCAGGGCCGGGGCGATCTTCCACGCCAGCATGAGCAGCGGAGAGCTCCAGCCGATCACCTGGCCGACCACGCCAAGCGGCCGCGCCGGCCCGCCGGCGGCCGCGCCGAACCCCGCGTAGGCCAGCTTGTCCGCCCAGCCCGCGTGATAGAAGAAGTGCGCGATCGCCAGCGGCAGGTCCACGTCCCTCGTCTGCCTGATCGGCTTGCCGCTGTCGAGCGACTCGAGCAGCGCGAGTTCTGGTGCCCGGTCGCGGAGCAGCCGCGCGATCCGCAGCAGGTACCTGGCCCGTTCCCTGCCCGGCATGATGGACCAGACCCGCTCGTAGGCCTGCCTGGCCGCGGCGACCGCCCGGTCCACGTCTTCCGTGGTCCCGTGGGTCACCTCGGCGAGGACTTCCTCGGTGGCCGGGGAAATCGTCTTGAATACCGAAGAGCCCCGCACGAACGAGCCGCCGATGAAAAGCCCGTACGAGCCGCGCAGCGTCAGCTGCGGGCTTACTCCGGAAACCGGGCCGAACTCAGACCGCATACTCAAACCCTCAGTCCACCGTCAGGCAGCCGGGCAGTCCCGGTCCAAGGCAGACGGAAGATGATGTCTTCCACAGCGACGACCCCCGTACCCCGGCCGCGCGCCTCCCGCAAAGGCGTTGATATCCGACGCGCATGACTAGCGTGACCGGAAGCGTAGCAGCGCCCGCGCCACCGCAGCAGGCACTCTCGACCAAGTCCACGCTGAGCAGCATCGATCACGGCCCATTGGGCGCCGCGACCACCGCCGCCCCCCGTCCCGCCCGGGCACCGTCGGCACTCCTGTGGCGTGAGAGGCGCGATGTGCATCCGCCTATTGTCGCGCACCGCCCCGGTCCCCGGCCCGCCGGGCGGGCGAACCGGCGGCCGTCTCAGCCGCTGACGGCCTTCTCCACAGCGCGTCCGAACGCGAGCACCTGTTCCTCGGTGGCCCCGATCACCTGCATGGACACGATCAGGCCGTCCGGCGCGGGCACCGGCAGCGACAGCGCGGGCAGCCCGGCAAGGTTGACGGGGGCAGTCAGCGCGGTCAGCGGGTAGCTGTGCCCGCCGAGCAGCGGCGGCGGCCCGAGCAGCGTCGGCAGGACGAGCACGGGGAAGTCGGCGAGCAGCGCGTCGAACGCCTCGTGCACCGCGGTCTTGCAGCGGTCCGCCTCCGCGCGGTCGGTCCGGGTCAGCCGGGCGCCGCGCTCGAGGTTGCGCTGCACGTGCGGGCTGAGCTGCCGCAGGTACGGCATCAGGTAGGCGTTGCAGCGGAATCCCTCGGCGTCGGTGATCACCCCGGTGGCGGCGAGCGCCGCGCCCGCGTCGAAGCCGGGCACGGCCGTCACCGCGACACCGGCCGCCGCCAGGGCGCGGTCGACGGCGGTGTCCACCGCCGGGTCAGGTCCGCCGCCGAGCGGCGGCGTGCCGATCCGTCCGGCGATGAGCCCCCCCGGCGCGTCCGGCACACGGAACCCCGGCTCGAGCAGCCGCATGCCGAGCTCGAGCGCGGCCACATCCGGGCCGATCGGTCCCACCGTGTCGAGCGACGGCCCGAGCGGGTAGACGCCCTTCACAGAGACCCTGCCGTAGCCGGTCTTCAGGCCGGCCACGCCGCAGCAGGCCGCGGGAATCCTGACCCCGCCGGTGGTGTCGGTGCCGAGCGCCACGTTGGCCTCGCCGAGCGCGACCGCCACCGCGGAACCGCTCGACGAACCGCCTGCCAGCCGCCTCGGGTCGCGCGGGTTGACCGGCGTGCCCGACCAGTGGTTGATGCCGTTCGCCGACCAGCACAGCTCGGTGAGCCCGGTCTTGCCGACGATCCTGGCGCCGCCCGCGCGAGCGGAGGCGACGACCATCGCGTCGGCGTTGGCGGGTTCTGCCATCTCCGCGACCACGGGGCAGCCCGCCGTCGTCGGCAGCCCCGCCACATCGATACAGTCCTTGACCGCGAGCCTAGGGCCGACGCCGTTGTCTTCCGCACCGGCGGCGATGCGGATCACCCAGGTACCCATCTCCCCATGATCGCCCCGTTACCTGAAAATCAGATAAGCAAAGATCCAAGCGCACCCCCCAAATACGCAGATATGCGGGTATCCGCCGCCATTGTTTTCCGCTACCCCGAACGAGTGCGCGGCTCCGCCTGCTCCCGCCCCACCGGTGCCATGACGCGCGGCCAGGGTCAGCCCGCACACGTTCTGGCGGATGATCGGTTTCACCGCCGCGGCTAAGCTTGCGGGCATGCGCCTGGCCAGGGTTTCCGCGGTTGTCGACGTCTGCTGCGTGCTGATCTTCGTGGTCATCGGGCGCGCCAGCCACACGCAGGGCGAGACCATCGCCGGGATCGCGTCGACCTCCTGGCCGTTCCTGTGCGGGCTCGGGGCCGGCTGGGCCGCGTCGCGCGCCTGGCGGCGACCGCTCGCCATCCGGCCGAGCGGCCTCGCGGTCTGGCTGTGCACCGTGGCGCTCGGCATGATCTTGCGCGTCGTTTCCGGTCAGGGCACAGCCGCCGCGTTCATCGTGGTGGCGCTCGCCTTTCTCGGCCTTTTCCTGCTCGGCTGGCGCCTGCTCGCCCGCGTCGCCACGCATTAACGCCACGACGCGGGCCGAGAGGTCAGGTCTTCCTAATTCGCCGAGTTGGTGGGCAGCTCAGCCCAGTACTGGTTGGCGTCTCCCTGGTTGTTCTGGGTCAGCCCCCCCGACGAGTTCCCGGTCATGTACAGGTGACTGTGATCATTCGTGAACTGGAAATCCGGACCTTCGCTGCCGAAATTCCATTCGTCGACGGTGACATCGGTGCATTTACCGCTGCCCGCGGCTGTCGGGCCGGTGAGCCAGACGCCGGAACCAGGCGTCGCGCCGGTCACGATCATGCAGAAGTCGCTGTGCATGTTGACGATCTGACCGTAGGTGTTCTGGATCCACAGGGCGGAGTGGTTGATGTCGGTGCGCGAGGCATCGGGACAGGTCGTCAGGTAAAGCTGGTCAAGGGTGCCGTTCTGCACGGCGCACTTTTGCAGGCCCACGTTGAACAGCAGGAAGTGTCTGGTGACGACGGCGTTGGCGGGTTGACCGTCAGGCGGAGGCGAAGACCGGGGACGGGAGGCGGCCGGCGGTGCCCGCGGGGTTTCCCGCATCGAAGCCGTCGGTGACGCTGGCGATCTCGGCGAGCTCGTAGCTGCTGAGTACCTCGATGGACAGCTCGTGCAGGCGGCGGGTCTTGGCCGCGCAGCAGTCGGCGAGCAGTGTGACGGCGAAGTCGCGCATAAAGGCCGAGCGGGCGGTGGTCTCCACGCAGATGTTCGTGACCACGCCGCAGATCATCAGGGCGTTGACGCCAAGGCCGCGCAGCAGCGGCTCGAGCGACGTCCACTGGAAGGCGTCGAAGCGGACCTTGTCCACCACGAGGTCATCGGGGGCGCAGCCGAGCTCGTCGCAGACCTCGGCGTCCCAGGTACCGACGGCGAGGCCGGACACGCCGGCCAGCTCGGGGCTGTTCCCGATCAGGGCGGCGCCCTCGTCGGGGCGGCCGGGCCGGTACACGTGCCTGGTGAAGATCACGGGAACCCCGGCGCGGCGCGCCTGGCCGACCGCGACCGCGGCGTTGCGAACGGCGTCCATCGCGCCCTCGCAGCCGCGTCCGATCCTCTCGAACGAGCCGTCCGGGTGGCAGAAACCGTTCTGCATGTCAACCACGAGCAGTGCGTACAGGTCGCTGGCCATCGGGGTACTCCTTCGTCAGTGCCTCGACTCAACCTAACATCCAGTTTCCGGCCGGCGTATCGTGCCGGGAATGGGGAAACGTTCCGTGATCGCGGATATACGCGACGCGTTCGGCAGTGAGCTCGACACCGGGCAGCAGTCGGCGCTCATCAGCTGGCTGGCCTTCACGGGGACCTTCGCCGGGGTGCGGGGGATTACCCACGCCATCAGGGCCGGCAACGGTCCGTTCAAGAACCTGAGCGTCGGCGGCGAGCACCTGCACCATTACATGTGGGGCATCGGCCTGCTCGCCGGCGTCGGCGCGGTCGCCGTCCGCGGCGACGAGAAGCTGCGCCGTCACCCGGTCACCGGGATCGCCTACGGCTCGGGGCTCGCGCTCATCGTCGATGAGTTCGCGCTGCTCCTCGACCTCAAGGACGTCTACTGGGCCAGGGAAGGCCGGGTGTCGGTCGATGTCGGGGTCACCGCGAGCTCGGTGGTGGGCAGCTACTTCGCGGCACTGCCCGTGCTCCGGGAGGTGGCGCGCAAGCGCGGACTGCCCCCGCCGGCCTCGCCGCCGCCGAAAATCCGGGCGGCGGCGAATAGCGCGGATCCCGCGGGCCAGGCGGCCGGGGAACCGGGCTCATCCTGACGTCCCAGGCTGGGCGGCCCACCGGGCCGCGACCGGGTGCAGGCGGCTCCACCGTACCCGGCGCCTGCGGCGCGGGCGCGGGGGGACGTAAAGGGGTCAGCTGTCCTGGGGGTCACTGGCGGAGGGGAGGGCGCGCAGGCCGGTGGTGCTGCCGGAGACGGGGAGGGCCCTGGGCGCGGGGCCGCCCAGTTGCCGACGCTCGCCTGGGCCTAGCGGGATCGCGCGGCGGGGGTCGCCGGTTCGCGGCCACGACTCCTCGTCCCGCTGCCAGGGCTCCGCGTCGGGCTGCCGGGACTCGGGCGCACGCGTCCCCCCGGGCGACGATGAGGCACCCGTTAGTGGATCGGGTTTGGGCTCGGGCTCGATCCTGGCCGTCGGCGCGGCCGTGGGGCCTGCCGGGGTGCCTGTGCCGTCGAGGGCCTCGTTGCCGTCGACGGTCCCGGTGCTTGACGGGGCTTCGGACTCCGGCTCGGGTGGGGGCGGCGGCGCGGCGCGGACGGCGGAGTCGAAGGCCCGGCGCAGCTTCGCCAGTTCGCCCTCCGGATCGGTGAACCAGGCGGTTGACCAGAGCCGGTGCACGCGCCAGCCGAGCCGCTCCAGGTGCTCCTTGCGCAGCCGGTCGCGGTCGCGTACGCCGCCCGAGTCCCGGTAGCCCGCGCCGTCGGCCTCGATGGCGAGGATCATCCGCGACGCGTCGTCGGGGTGCGACGCCGCGAAGTCGACACGGTACCCGCCGACGCCGTACTGCGGGACCACGGTGATGCCCAGGTCGCTGAGCCGCGCCGCCACGTCCGTCTGGAAGGCCACGTCGGCCCCCTGTCCGCCGGCACCGCCCTGCGGCTGGCCGTCCGCGTCCGCGTAGCCCGCCGCGGCGACCGGGACGCCGCCCGCGCGGGCGTACTCCAGATACTCGGCGAGCATCCGCGCGCCGGGCGCGCTGAGTCGTGACGGGTCGACGTCGTGGCTGGAGAAGGCGCTGACTACGGTGAGGCGCCGCCGCGCGCGGGTCGCGGCGACGTTGAGCCTGCGCTCGCCGCCGTCGCGCAGCAGCGGGCCCCACTGGTAGCGCATCCGCCCGTCGGGGTGCTTGCCGTAGCCGACGGAGATGATGATCGCGTCCCGCTCGTCGCCCTGCACGCGCTCCAGGTTCTTGACGAAGAACGGCTCGGGCACGTCCTCGGCGAAGAACGACTCGAGCTCCCGTGCCGCCGCGGACGTGAGCAGTCGCGCCGGGGACGCGGGGGCGGCGGTGGCCGCGGTCAGGGCGTCGCGCAGTGCGGTATCGATGCGTTCCGCGTGCTTGACGCCGAGCGCGATCACGCCGAGCGATTCTGCGGGGCGGGTCCTCGCGTGCTCGAGGATGAGCCGGACCACCTCGGTGACCTCGTCGGCGGTCCCGTCGCCGCCCTCCCCCACCACGACGTGCCGCAGCACGTCGTCGCGGGCCACGCCGGGGAACGTGGTCAGCGCCCCGCCGTAGATCCGCTCGTTGGAGAACGCCACCAGCCGTTCGTCCCTGCTGCGGTAGTGCCAGGTCAATGGGCAGGTCGGGAGCAGCGGCCGCAGCGCGTCGAGCACCGACTCGAAGCCGGCCCGCAGCGAGACAAGGCCCTCGTCTGGATCGTCGTCCTCGGGGTCACCGGGATCGATCTGGTGGAAGAAGCTGGTGGGCGGCAGCTGCCTGTCATCGCCCGCCACCACCACCTGGTGCGCCCTGATCATGGAGCCGATCGCGTCGGCGGGCACCACCTGGCTGGCCTCGTCGAAGATGACCACGTCGAACAGCCGGGCGAGCGGCAGCACCTGGCTGACCATCAGCGGTGACATCGCCCAGCACGGCTTGAGCCCGAACAGCACGTCACCGGCCTGGTCGAGGAGCCGACGCAGCGGCAGGTGCCCGCGGCGCAGCGCCGCCTGCTTGCGGATCACCCGGGCCTGCAGCGGATGCTGGTCAACCGTCTCGCGCAGCCTGCGAGCCCAGGCACCGCGCACCCGCGCCCTGTTGGCGCCGAGGTGCTCCGCATCGTAGCGGCGGAAGTCGTCGGCGAGCTCGTCGAGCGCGCCTCCCCCCTCGGCCGCGTAGTCGGGATCGGCGACGCGGATGTCATCGAGGATCGCCCGGTACCACGCCCAGTCGAACGCGGCCGCGACGAAGTCGGGTGCGCTGTCACCCGATGCCGTCATGGCACCGCCGCCGAAGCCGCCCGCGGTGGCCGGGTCCACCGCGGGCGACTGCTCGGCGACCAGCTGCTCGGAGGCCAGCGGGGCGACCTCGTCGAGCAGCGGGCCGAGTCCAAGGTCGGCGAACCGCCTGGCCAGCTTGTACAGCCGGGGCAGCCGCCACGGCGTCTCCTGGTCGGCGGCCAGGGCCGCGACGGCGGAGTCCGGATCAGAGTCGAGGCCGGACAACGGCGCGAGCCTGGCGAGCTCCGCGAGCTGGCGACCGCATTCGCGCCAGCTGAGCACGAGCGCCGGGTACTCCCGCGGCAGCCTTGGCTCGCTGTCCGGCCCCACTCCCGGCAGGGCCTGCCACTCCGCGCGGACCTGGCGGCGCAGCGCCCTACGGTCGAGGAAGCTGTGCTTGCCCTGCTCCGCATCGTGAGTGCGGGCGAAAATCTCGGTCAGCCGCGTCCGTTCGCGATGATTGGACAGCAGGTCCCTGGCGGGCAGGTCAAGCTCCTGGCAGGCGGCGGCGAGGCGGGTGATCGCCTCGGGGAGCGTCCTGGTGTTCAGCGTGACCGCGAGGTCGATCGCGGCACGGGCCTCCTCGCGGGTGCGCAGCGGCGCGCCGAACCAGGGGGTGGCGCCGGGGTGGGCCTCGAAGCCGCCGAGGCGAGTGAACTCGCGGAGCTCGTCGCGTAGCTGTTCGGCCAGCTCGGCAGTGATTCGGTCCGGCGCCGCCAGCCTGGTGGCGACCCGCGCCCTGTCCGGGACGCCGAGCAGCGCGGACTGGACCTGGTAGGCGGACAGCTGCCATGGCTCGTGCGGACGGTGCAGCGCCGCGGTGTGCCTGGCGAGGCGGCGCTGCCTGTCGGTCAGCCTGCGGTGCAGCGCGGAGGTGTCCGGGTCGGCCGCGCGGACCGCCTGGTCCAGGGTGACGCCGAGCCCGGCCGCGATCCGCTGCCTGTCCCTTGCCCCCTCGTGGATGTCGAGGACCAGATCGGCGAGGCCCGCGACGGACAGCCGGGAGAGCACCGCGTCGATCGCGGCGCGCTTCTCCGCCACGAAAAGCACCTTCCTGCCGCGGGCGACCATCGCGGCGATCAGGTTGGCGATTGTCTGCGACTTGCCGGTGCCCGGCGGCCCGTGGATGACCAGGCTCCGGCCGGCGAGGACGGCGTCAATCGCGGCGCGCTGCGAGGAGTCGGCGTCGAGGATGGAGTAGTCGGCCACCGGGTCGGTCATGCCGGCCAGGGTGGGTTCGGCCAGTTCGGCGTCCACCGCCGCGTCGGGGGCGACCGCCAGCTGCGCCTGCGGGTCGCCGGCGATCGCCGCGACCAGGTCGCTGTCCGCGAGCAGGTCGCCCGCCGCCTCCAGGTCGCGCACCATGGGCAGCTTGGCGTAGGTAAAGGTGCCGATGACCTTGCGCTTGTCGATGCGGAAGCCCGGGATCTCCGTGTCGCGGGCGGCCTTGGCCAGCTGGCCCGCGATCCTGTCGGGCGCAGGCCTGTCGATCACCGCGTCAAACACGGTGCCTAGCTTGTGCAGCAGGACGGGGTTGACTTCGGTGTCGTCATCGAGCGTGAGGTCGAAGTCGTCGTACCGCGCGCGGGTCGGCGCGATCGTCAGCGGGCGGAGCAGGACCGGTGCGGCCGGCTCGAGGAACAGCTCGTCCCAGCGCGCGAGGCCGGTGGCCAGGTAGCCGGCCTTGATGCCGCGTTCCTCCTGCAGTTCGCGCGCCTTGCGGTAGATCGCCTGCATGCGCCGGATGGCGTCGGCCCTGATGTCCGCGTCGGCGAAGAGCTTGGTGAGCCTGATGTGCCCGCTCTTCTCAAAGCGCTCGACGGCATCCGGGTCGGCGTCGGCCAGGTCAAGCGTCCCTGCCCTGCGGTCCTTGTAGTACAGCAGCGTGTTGCGGCCGCCCAGATCGGTCAGCGCGTCCGTCCACTGCCGTTGCGCGGCGGCGACCAGGGCAAGCCGTCTGGCCTCGCCTACATCAACGGGGCTTTCGTCGACGGGCTCGGTGAGCACCGGCTGGATCGGCTCTGGGCGCTGGCTCGGCTCGCTCACGCGCGGTCCTCCGCGGTCTTGCGCGCCGCGGCGCGCGCTCCTAGGGGAGTCCCAACTACCCGGCTTCCGACGGCGCAAACGGCGGCGGGAACGGCACTGTGCCCGGCGGTCCGCCGCCTTGGCATCGTGGTGACTTCGTGATCGTGGTCGGCATCCCGGTGAGCAGTGCCTTCCGGTAGCTTTACGGCATTCGTTGGCTTTTGTTTTTCTCTCGACCAAAGGAATTACTCAGCCAGATGCAGTCGCTTGAGAGCGGGATCGGCACGGCTCGGGTGGAGATCCCCCGGGCATCGCGCTTCGCCCGGCACAAGGTGAGCGCCGCGGTGCTCGCCGGGCTCCTTGTCATCGTCGGCCTGGCGACCGCGTGGAACCTCGAGGGCTGGCCCGGCCGGGTCGATGACGACGAGGGCACCTACGTCGCCCAGGCCTGGGCGATCGTCCATCAGCACACGATCACGCATTACAGCTACTGGTACGACCACCCGCCGCTCGGCTGGGTGCAGATCGCGCTGTTCGGCTGGCTGACCGACGGCTTCAACCGGGTGGCGGCCGCCGTCTTCGTCGGCCGCCAGTTCATGTGGTGCCTGACCCTGGCCGCCTGTGTGCTCCTCTACGTGCTGTGCCGTCGGCTCGGGATGCGCCGGACCACGAGCGCGATCACCGTCGTGCTGTTCGGGCTGAGCCCGCTCGGCCAGTTCTTCCACCGCCTCGTCTCGCTGGACAACATCGCGACCGTCTGGGTGCTCGCGGCGCTTGTCGCCGCCACGTCGCCGCGCCGCGGCTGGGGCCGCGCGTGCCTGGCCGGCGCCTGCGCGGCCATCGCGGTGCTGTCCAAGGAGACGGCGCTCTTCCTGCTGCCGGTGATCGCCTGGGTGCTCTGGCAGCACACCGGCGCGGACGGGGGCGGTGCTGTCGACGGGGCCGCGGTGGCGGCAGCGGGGCGGACGACCTCCGCGACGGGAGCAAGAGTCCAGGACGACGCTGACTTGGGCGCGGCCGTCCCTGGCACGGGCGCTTCCGGCACGGGCGGCCTTGGCACTGGCGACGCTGGCACGCCAGCCGAGGGCGGCGCGGAGGCGGCGCCGGTGTGGATGCCCGACTTCCGGGCCTTCGCTGGTCAGCATTCCGCTGAGATCGCACGACTTCGCGGGCTGCTGCGCAATCCTGGCACCCTGCTGCCCGGGCCCGCCACGCTGGGCAGGCTCCCCCGGCGCGTCAGGCACCTGCTCGTCTTCGCGGCGACCGGATGCGTGATCGTGGCGCTCTATCCCATCTACGCGCTGCAGCGCGGTCAGCTGCCGCTGATGTGGGACACGTTGTGGTGGCAGTTCTTCACCAGGCCAGGCAGCGGCAGCCTGCTCGACCCGAACAGCGGTACCTACGCCGTCGCCCGCGGCTGGGTAAGCAGTGACCCGTGGCTGCTCATCGCCGGCTTCGTCGCGGCCCTGGCGCTGCTGCTCTCCCGGCGGCTGCGCCCGTTCGCCGTCGCCCTGCTGCTGCAGATCCTGGTGCTTGTCAAGGGCGGCTACCTGCCGTTCTTCTACGTCACAGGGATGCTGCCGTTCGCGGCGCTGGCGATCGGCGGCGCGGCGGACACGCTGTGGGACGTGGCCGACCCTGACTGGCTGGCGCGGCGCCGCGGCTCGCTGCCCGCGTTCGCCCGGCGCTGGCGGGGTCCCTACCTCGGCCAGGGGATCGTCGCGGTGGTGGCGCTGCTGCTCGCGGCGATCGCCGTGCCGTCCTGGGTAAGTCAGCTGAATACGAACTCCACTGCCAACGGCGACGCCCCCTACCTGGCGGCGGCCAGCTGGGCGGAGAAGAACGTGGCCAAGGGCGACACGGTCGCCGTCGACGACTACCTGTGGGTCGACCTGAAGCGGCAGGGGCTGAACCCGCTGTGGATCTGGAAGATCGACCCCCAGACGGCACCAGACGGCTGGAAGTCCATCGACTACATCATCCTTCAGCCGCAGTCGCCAGGCACCCTCGCCGGCATGCCCGCCCTGCAGGGCGCCTACGCGCACTCGGTCCTCGTGAAGGACTTCGGCAACGGCCTCACCGTTCGCCGGGTGACCGGGGGCTAGCGGGTTCAGTTCGCCGGGGGCGGCCCGTCGTTGACGGGCCGCCTCTTTGTGTCTTAAAGTACTATGCGACTAAGACACTAGGAGTGTAGGTAGATGATTAGCTTCCGGGTTGACGGGCGATCGGGGGTGCCGCCGTACCTGCAGCTCGTCCAGCAGGTGCGCCAGGCGCTGCGGATGGGCCTGCTTGAGGTTGGCGACCAGCTCCCGACGGTGCGAGAGGTGGTGGCGGAGGTGGCAGTGAACCCGAACACGGTGCTCAAGGCGTATCGCGACCTGGAACGCGCGGGTCTCGTAGAGGCACGGGCCGGGCAGGGCACGTTCGTGCTGCGGCGGCCGGCCGGTCCCCCGCCAACGACCCACTCGCGGCTCGGCAGGTCCCTGGCCCGCTGGGTCTATGAGGCGCGAGAGGCCGGGCTCGACGACGAGTCGATGGAATCGCTGCTCCGTGTCACCCTGCAGGCGTCCGACCCCGCCGTCTCCGACCGGCACGGGGAGACCGCATGAGCGCGGCGATAAAGCCAGTGCCGGTCGAGTCGGCGGCGGTCGAGACGATGGCGATCGAGACCAGCGGGCTGACCAAGCGCTACCGGCGCGGCACGGCGCTGAGCGACTGCACGATCACCGTGCCCGAGGGACGAATCAGCGCGCTCGTCGGGCCGAACGGCGCGGGCAAGTCCACACTGCTGCGGCTGCTTACCGGGCTCGCCCGGCCGACCGGCGGGTCCGCGCACGTGCTCGGCGGCGTGCCACGGCAGGATCCCGCGTTCCTCGCGGACATCGGCTACCTGGCGCAGGACGTTCCGCTGTACCGGCGGCTGTCCGCCGATGACCATCTCCGGGCCGGGGCGCACCTGAACCGACGATGGGACGGCGCGTCCGCGCGGGTCAGGCTGCGCCAGCTCGACGTACCGCTCGACCGCGCGGTCGGCACGCTGTCCGGCGGTCAGCGGGCGCAGGTCGGCCTCGCGCTCGCGCTGGCGAAGCGGCCACGGCTGCTGCTACTTGACGAGCCGGTCGCGGCCCTCGACCCGCTGGCCCGCAGGCACTTCCTAGCCACGCTGACCTCCGCGCTCGCGGAGGCGGAGGGCAGGCTCACCATCGTGCTGTCCTCGCACCTGATCGTCGACCTTGAGCGGATCTGCGACCACCTCATCCTGCTCGCCGAGTCCCGCGTCCAGCTCTGCGGCGAGATCGACGAGCTTCTCGCCGAGCACACGGTGCTCGTCGGGCCGTCCAAGGACACGGGGCCGATCGAACGGGCGCACACCATCGTGCACGCCACCCGGACACCACGCCAGACGACGCTGGTCATCCGGCGCGGCGGCCCCGTCATCGACCCCGCCTACCAGGCCGAGGACATCAGCCTCGAGGACCTGGTGCTCGCCTACATGGGCGCCGCCGCACCGGCGGCCTACGCCCACCTTTCGACGGTTGGAGAAGAACAGTGAGCTGGCTCGTCTGGCGGCAGTATCGTGGATCGACCGCCATTACCGGCGTGCTGATCGGCTTGTTCGCGGTGCTGGTCGTGATCACCGGGCTGGCGATGGCCCGCCAGTTCCACGCCGACTTCGGCGCGTGCCTCGCCGCGAACACCTGCCGGTTCCCCAGCGACAACGCCTCGCTCGGCAGCGGCCTGATCGGGGCCGTCGTCGAGTTCAGCCTCGCGGTGCCCGCCCTCCTCGGCATGTTCTTCGGCGCACCCGCCGTCGCGCGCGAGGTCGAGACAGGCACCGCCCACTTCGCCTGGACCCAGGCTGTCACCAGGCGCCGCTGGCTGACCGTCAAGACCGGGTGGCTGCTGCTCGCCGCCGTCGCCTGGGGCGGCGCCGTCGGCGCGCTCGTCACCTGGTGGGCGGGGCCGCGGAACACCGTGGCATCAAACCAGTTCAGCCCCGGCACCTTCGACGTGCAGGGCATCATGCCCGCCGCCTACTCGCTGTTCGCGATGGCGCTCGGCATCGCGGCGGGCACGCTGATCCGCCGGGTGCTGCCCGCGCTCGGCGTCACCCTCGGCGTGTTCTTCGGGGTCCGGCTGATGATCATGGGCTGGGTCCGCCAGCACTACATGACGCCGGTCACCGACGTCTACAACATCAGCCAGGACATCATCTTGCCGCCCAAGGGCGCGGCCTGGATCCTCGGCCAGGGGGTCCGCGGTCCGAACGGGCCGCTGACCATGCCGGGCGGCCCGGTTCAGATCGTCGGCAACGGCTTTCCCGTCGCCGACGTCCCCGCCGCGTGCCACGCGTACCTGACGGACGGAGGATCCCACGTCAATAGGCAGCTCTTCCCCTGCCTCACCAGCCATGGCTACTCGCAGTACATCACCTATCAGCCCGCCGCCAGGTACTGGCCGTTCCAGTTCATCGAGTCCGGCATCTTCATTGCCCTCGCCGCGGTGCTGATCGCGGTGGCGTTCGCGGTCATCAACCGCCGCGACGCCTAACCCAGCCCGGCCCGGAGACGCCGGGGCGATGATTGCGGCAACCATACGCCTATGGCCGTATGGTTGCCGCACCCATACGGTGCGGCAACCATGCCATGCGGCTGCGTTAGGCGGTTGCGGCGCGGGCGGCGGCGGCTATCAGGTTGAAGGAGTGAAGGCGGTCGGCCGGGTCGTGGGTCTGGGTGATGAGCATCAGCTCGTCGACCTCGGTGGTCTTGATGAGTTCGGTCAGGCCCGCGAGCACCGTGTCTGGCGCGCCGATGTGCTGGGTGGACTGACGGTCCTCGATGAACGAGCGCTCCACGTCGGAGTACGGGTAGTCCGCTGCCTCCTGCGGGGTGGGCACCTTGCCCGGGCGCCCGGTACGCAGCTTGAGGAAGGACAGCGCGGAGGCGCCGGCCAGGAACTTCGCCTGCTCATCGGTGTCGGCGCAGATCGCGCCTGCGGCGATCATGCTGTACGGCTTGTCGAGCGCCGACGAGGGACGGAACGACTTGCGGTACAGGTCGAGGGCGGGCAGCGTGTTCTGCGGCATGAAGTGGTGCGCGAACGCGAACGGTATGCCGAGCGCGCCCGCCACCTGGGCGCTGTAGCCGCTCGAGCCGAGCAGCCACAGGTCGGGGCCGTCGCCCTCGCCGGGTATCGCGTGCACCTGCCGGTATGGGTGCTTTTCCGGCCACTGGCCGGTGAAGAAGCCGATCAGGTCGGTTAGCTGGCGCGGGAAGTCGTCCGGGCCGCCGTGCCGCAGTGCCTGCGCGGTCGCCTGATCCGTGCCGGGGGCGCGGCCGATGCCGAGGTCGATGCGGCCGGGGTGCAGCGCCTCGAGCATGCCGAACTGCTCCGCCACCACGAGCGAGGAGTGGTTCGGCAGCATCACGCCGCCCGAGCCGACCCTGATGGTGCTTGTCGCGTCGGCGATGTGGCCGATCAGCACCGGGGGCGAGGAACTGGCAACTCCAGGCATGCCATGGTGCTCGGCGACCCAGAACCTGGTGAAGCCGAGTTCCTCGGTCTTCTTCGCCAGGTCGATTGTGGCGCGCAGCGCGTCTCCGGCGGTCGATCCCTCGGGGACGGGGGCCAGGTCGAGCACGCCCAGCGGAACGCCGGCCAGGGTAAGGGGAGTAATAACGTCAGCCACGCCTTCGCACAACACCGCAGAAGGGCCACTTCTTCCACGGGGATGCAGGTTGCCGACTCAGGGGCGATAAGCCTTCATGAAGCGTTCGTTTCTGTGTAACGGCGTCGTGGCTGAATTCGAACACCGTATGGCGATCTTGGAAGACATGAGGATCGCGATCATTACGGAGTCGTTCCCGCCTGACGTTAACGGGGTCGCGCACTGCGTGGTACGCGTGGCGGAAAACCTCGTACGCAAGGGGCACCATCCCCTGGTCATCGCGCCGGAATCCAGCCGCGCCATGGCTGACGACGAGTTTCCGTACCCGGTGGAGCGCGTGCCTTCTGTTCCGCTGCCCGGCTACCCCACCTTCCGGCTCGGCCTGCCGACCCCGCGGACGCGCAAAGCGATCGTGCGCCACGGGACCGAGGTCGTTCACCTGGCGAGCCCGGTCGCGCTCGGCGCGTGGGGCGCACGCGTCGCGCGCGCCGAGCACCTGCCGATGATCGCCGTCTACCAGACCGACCTGCCGAGCTACGCGCGCGCCTATCACCTCGGCCGGGCGACAGAGGCGTTCGCCTGGCGCTGGCTGCGCGACATCCACAACACGGCGAGCCGCACCCTCGCCCCGTCCAGCATGACCGCGGCCGACCTCGACACGCACGGGCTCGAGCGGGTCTGGCTGTGGGGCCGCGGCGTCGACACCGAGCGGTTTCACCCGGCACGGCGCGACGATCGGCTGCGGGCCGAGATCGCACCAGGCGGCGAGGTGATCGTCGGCTACGTGGGACGGCTCGCGATCGAGAAGCGAGTCGACCTGCTCGCCGCCGTGGCCGCGCTGCCCGGGGTGAAGCTCGCGGTCACCGGCGGCGGCCCGATGGAGGAGGAGCTGCGGGCGGCGCTGCCATCGGCGGCCTTCCTCGGCATGCGCTACGGTGCCGACCTGGCGCGGATCTACGCCTCGCTGGACGTTTTCGTGCACACCGGGCCGTTCGACACGTTCGGTCAGACGATCCAGGAGGCGTCCGCGAGCGGCCTGCCCGTGGTCGCGCCTGCCTCCGGTGGTCCGCTTGACCTGGTGGACGACGGCGCGACCGGCTACCTGGTCTCCCCAGGCGAGCCCGGCGAGCTCGCCGCGGCGGTCGGCAGGCTCGCGGCCAGCCCCGCGCTGCGCGAGCGGTTCGGCGAGGCGGCGCGCCGGCGCGTGCTCAGCAGGACCTGGTCCGCGCTGACCGACGAGCTACTCGGCCACTACGCGGCCGTCACCGGCGCGGACGCCGTGCCCGCGCGGCTCGCCGCATGACCGCGATGAGCAGGCAACCCCCGTCCCCTTGGCAGGTAAAGGCATGACCCGAATCGTGACGCTCGGCGACTCGATCACCCTAGGCATGGGCGACCCGGCAGCGGGCGGCGGCTGGCGCGGCTGGGCCAGCCTCCTCGCCGCCGGCCTGCCGAAGCCGGAACTGCACAACCTGGCGACGAAGGGCGCGCAGGCCAAGCACGTCGAGCGCGACCAGTTGCCCACCGCGCTGCTGCTGCGGCCGCACGTCGCCAGCGTGGTCGTCGGCATCAACGACACGCTGCGGGCCGGGTTCGACCCGGTGCGCACCGGCCAGGCCACGGCGCGGACGGTGGCCGCGCTCACCGCGAGCGGAGCTACCGTGCTGACGATGCGGCTGCCCGATCCCGCGCAGATGTTTGGCCTGCCGCCGGGTCTCGCGCGGCCGCTTTCCCGGCGGATGCGGGCGGTCAACGCGGAGCTCGACAGGATCGCCGCCCATTACGGCACCCTGCACTGGGACGCGTCCACCGACCCGGAGACCTACGACAAGCGCAACTGGTCGGTGGACCGGCTGCACCCGAACGAGCGCGGGCACCGGCTGATGGCCTGCCGCTTCTGGGAACGGCTGGACGCCGCGGGCGCGCCGGTGACCGAGCGGCCAGGCGCCGAGCCGACGAGCCCGCCGCCGACCCGCAGGGACGACGTGCTGTGGATGGCGACCAAGGGAACCAAGTGGTTCCTGCGCCGCTCCATTGACCTCATCCCCTACATGCTGTTCATGGCCGCGCGTGAGGCTCTGATCCCGCCGCAGGAATGGCCGGTCACGGCGGCCGCCCGGCCAGTGCCGGTGACGGGAGAGGCGTCGGTACCGGGAGCGTCTCCGGACGCCGGAGAGGCCCCGGTGTCCAGAGAGGTGCCGGCCGCGGAGCCCGTCGCGGAATAGGCCCCCGCCTGGCATTTCCACAATGTGGGGGCGCTATTTCCATAATGTGAAGATCTGCCGGGTTCACGCGCAGGCGCGTAGCTTGCGCGCTGCGAGATGACCGTGAACGCGTGCATTGTCACGATTCTGCATCTACGCTTTGATGGCGATGAAAGCAGGGGCGGGGAGCCGTGATCTGATACCGGCGTTGCTGCGGGACCAGGTCTTCCGGCGGTACTGGGGTGCGTCGACGGTGTCGATGTTCGGCGACCAAGTCTCGTCGGTCGCCGTGCCCCTCACGGCCGTCCTGGTGCTGCACGCCGTGTCCTATCAAATGGGCGTGCTCACCGCGCTGGAATGGCTACCGAGCCTGCTGTTCGCGCTGCACGCCGGCGCGTGGGTGGACCGGCGCGGCAAGCGGCGCAGCGCGATGATCCTCGCGGACCTCGGCCGGGCGGTGGCGTTCGCGACCATTCCGCTGTGTTACAAGCTGCACGTGCTGACCTTCGCGCAGATGTGCATTGTGACGTTTGCGGCAGGTGCGCTCTCCGTGCTTTTCACGGTGTCCGACGGAACGCTTTTCATGTCCATCGTGCAGCCGGATAAGTACGTCGACGGCCAGTCGCTGCTTTACGGCAGCAGGGCACTGTCCCTGCTCGGCGGCCCCTCGGTCGGCGGACTGCTGGTTCAGGCGCTGACCGCGCCCGTCGCGGTGCTTGTGGACGCCCTGTCGTTCCTCGGTTCCGCCGCCCAGCTCGGCTCGATCCGGCCGGTCGAGCCGCCGGCCGACAAGCAAGACGGCGTGACGGCGGGCATGCGGTTCATCGCCGGGTCGCCGATCGTCCGCGCTTCGCTGACCGGCGTGGCGGTGGTCAACTTCTTCAACGTCATGTTCCAGGCCCTGTTCATGCTCTACGCGGTGCGCATGCTCGGGCTCACGCCCGGGCTGCTCGGCGGGGTGCTCGGCGCGGCCTCGGTCGGCGGAATTCTCGGCTCGGTGCTGTGCAAGCGGCTGACCTCGCGGCATGGCGCCGGGCTCGTCTACGTGGCGAGCTGCTTCGTGTTCACCCTGCCGCGCGCGCTCGTGCCGCTCGCGCCGCCCGGCCACCGGACGCTGATCCTCCTGATGCTGTTCACCTCCTGCTTCTGGAGCGGGTTCGGCGTCATGGTGCTCGACATCAGCAGCGCGGCCATCTTCGGCGTGCTGATTCCCGGCGTCCTGCGGTCCCGGGTGGCCGGCGCCTTCCAGGCGATCAACTACGGCACCCGGCCGGCCGGCGCGCTGCTCGGCGGCATGCTCGGCGAGATGCTCGGCGTGCGGCACACCCTGTGGATCGCGGTGATCGGCGGGGTCGCGGGCTCGCTGCTGCTGCTGCCGTCGCCGCTGTCCGGGTTCCGGATGCCGGCCTCGGAGACCTGAGGACCCGTTCGCAGTGCCTTTTGGCCGGCACTGCTTTTGGCCGACACTGCCTTTTGGCCGGCACTGCTTTCTGCTGGCACTGCTTTCGGCTGGCACTGCTTTCGGCTGGCACTGCTTTCGGCTGGCACTGCTTTCTGCTGGCACGCCCGGGCAGGCGCGTGGCCGTGGGCGAGGATGCCGCACCCGTTCGGGATGATGGGGTTATGCGAACGATTGCTCTCGAGGAGCATTTCTGGACCGATGAACTCGCGGCGGCCCCGGGGACGGGGGTGCTGGCCAGGGCCGGCGGGGCGCGGCTCGATGCCGAGCTGCGGGACGTGGGCGCCGCGCGGATCGCGGACATGGATGCCGCGGGGATCGACGTTCAGGTGCTGTCGCATGCCCAGCCCGCGGCGCAGGCCATGGCGGGCGAGGCGGGGATCGAGGCCGCGGTGCGCGCCAACGACCGGCTGGCCGCGGCGATCGCGGCGCACCCGGGGCGGCTCGCCGGGTTCGCGACGCTGCCGACCGCCTCGCCTGCCGCGGCGGCCGTCGAGCTGACCCGCTGCGTGGAGTCGCTCGGCTTCGCCGGCGGTCTGGTGCACAGCACGATCGGGCTGAACGGCGCATTCCTCGACGACCCGCGGTACGCGCCGCTGCTGTCGGCGTTCGAGGCGCTCGACGTGCCGCTGTACCTGCATCCCGCGCCGCCGCCCGCCGCGGTGCGCGCGGCGTACTTCGACGGGCTGCCCGCCCCGGCCGCCGGGGCGCTCGCGACCAACGCCTGGGGATGGCACGCCGAGGCGGGTCTTGCCACGCTGCGGCTCGCCGCCGCAGGGACGTTCGCCAGGCATCCGGGCCTGCGGGTGATCATCGGGCACGACGGGGAGATGATTCCCTTCATGCTGCACCGGGTCGACGACATGATGCCGCGGGCGGTGACCGGGCTCGACGAGGAGGTTTCCGACTACCTGCTGCGGCACCTGTGGGTGACGACGAGCGGGATGTTCAGCCTGCCGCCCGCGGCCTGCGCCCTGTCGGTGTTCGGAGTGGACCGGGTGCTGTTCAGCGTGGACTACCCGTTCGCCGCCAACTGGCAGGGGCGGCAGTTCCTCGACGCGCTGCCGCTCTCGCCGGCCGATAAGGCGAAGGTGGCCGGCGAGAACGCGGCGGCGCTGCTGCGCCTGGCGTAGACCAGGCACAGCGCACACGGCCAGAGAATGCGGCAGAGCGATTCCAGCAGAGCGGTTACGGCAGAGCGCTTACACCAGGTCGCGCAGCAGCCCCACCGGCGGTGAGCCGTGCCCGAGCATGGCGTCGTGCGCGGCGCGCTGGGACATGCCGCGCTCGCGCAGGTCGCTGGCCAGGTCGGCGACCTCGGTGTAGCCGACGTAATAGGTCGACAGCTGCGCCGAGGTGAGCTGCGCGCGCCGCCACTTGCCCGCCGCCTCGCCGTCCTCCTGGAAGCCGGGGCCGGTCATCAGCGCCATCGCCTCTGCTTCGGTCATCCCGTGCGCGTGCACCCGGGCGTCGAGGATCGCGTTGATGATCATGCGCAGCTGCATCTTGAGCTGCTGCATGCGGACCGCCCTCGGGTCGCCCTCGCCCGGGTACTCGTGGGCGGCCATCAGCTCCTCGGCGTAGACCGCCCAGCCCTCGACGAACGACCCGGACCACAGCGCCGCACGCAGCCGGGTCGCACCGCTGAACCGGCGCGAGTGCTGGAGCTGGAGATAGTGGCCTGGCATCGCCTCGTGCACCATCAGGTTGTGCACCATGTGCCTGTTGTACTCGCGGTAGAACGAGGCGACCCGCTGCGGCGTCCAGTCCTTCGGCGTCGGCGAGACCGCGATGAACGTCGCGCCAGGCACCGGCTCTAGCGGGCCGGGCGGGTCGCAGTACGCGACCGCGACGCCCCTGTCGATCTCCGGCATGTCGATGATCTCGACCGGATCGTCGTACAGCGTGACCAGGTCATGGGCGCGGACGAACGCGGTCTGCGCCTCGAGCGCCTGCGCGCAGAACGCCAGGATCGTCGCCTCGTCCGGCACGGCGGCGCCGAGCCTGCCGAGCACCTCGCGCGGGGTGCCGCCGAGCCGGCCGGCCGCCGCGGTGATCTCCTCGGTGACGCGCTCCAGGTCGGCCTCGGCGCGGGCAAGCACCGCTCCGGCGTCCGCGCTCGCGGACAGCGTGAGCGCCAGCTTGCGCGCGAATAGATCCGCGCCGATCCGCGGGTCGGCGAATCCGCCGCGGCCAGCGTGGTCATCACCCGCGAGCCTGGCCGACAGCCAGTCCTTGTGCTCGGCGAGCGCGTCGAGCGCGGCAGGCCGAACCCGCTCCACCGCGGCGACGGCCGCCGCGACCGCCGGGCTCGCGCCCGTGCCGTCCGTCGCCCGCCGCAGCGCCGCGTTCGCCTCCTCGGTCGCGAGCCCGATCGTCCCGCCGAACTGGGCGATCGCCGTCTCCAGGTGCACCTTCGGCATCTGGCGCAGTGACTCGCGCGCCGCCGCCAGCGCGCCGGGAATTGCGGCGAGGCGGCCCGCCAGCGAATTGAGGCGCTCGCCGAGCGGGGCGTAGTCCCTGGCGAGCAGCAGGTAGAGGGCCTGGCCCGGGTTGGCGAGCAGCGGGTTCCAGGTGTGCTCGCGCAGCTCGGTGATCTCGAAGATCCGCCGCTGCACGCCGTTGGCGAGCATCGCGGCGTCGACGCGCAGCTCCGGGTCGAGGCGGGCCTGATCGATGGCGGCAAGCCGGGCGGCGAACCCGTCGAGCTCGCGGCGCTCGTCGTCGAGCGCGGCGGCCCGGTGGTCGGCAAGCCGGTCGTCGAAGCGGTGGTCGCCGAGTTCTGTCGCGCGGTCGGGGTGGCGGCTGGCCAGGTGGTCGAGGTACTCCCCGGCGAGTTTGCGGAATTGCTGGCCGGCTTCCCCGGCCGGTTCCACTGGTCCGTCCGGGGCGTTTTCTGCGCTCACGTGTACTCCTCATGAGGGGACATGACCGATGGTGCGGGCCGCCACGCACACGTTCCGAATGCCCTGCCTGCCCCCGGATCACCATCCGTTTCCCGCGGATCTCGGCCAGGGCAAGGGCCGGGAGTGCGGGGAGCGGCGTGCGGAGCAGGGCAGCGCGTTCGTCGCTGCCCACTCTACGGAGCGGGGCCGAGGGTAGCGCAATCGTTGCCTGAAACAACCTTGACGTTAAACCTATAAGGTCATATCTTTTCCCGCTAAGGCAGCGGCCTCGCTCATCGGGGACAAGGCGCACAGCAGCCCAAATGATCACACTATAGACCCAGGTCTCATAAAAGGACTGAGGGAGGACCTCAATGCAAGAGGCCACGCCGCAGACGTCGGCGCTGACCGACGATGACGACGCGAGGCTAGCGAGTCTCGGCTACAGCCCCCAGCTCAACCGGGTTCTCGGCCTGTTCTCGAACTTCTCCGTCGCGTTCACCTACCTGTCGCCGGTCGTCGGCATCTATTCGCTGTTCGCGTACGGCCTTGGCTTCGGCGGGCCCGCCTACATCTGGACGACGCTGATCCCGGTCGCCGGCATGCTGCTGGTCGCGCTGATCTTCGGCGAACTGGCCAGCCACTACCCGATCGCCGGCGCCATCTACCAGTACAGCAAGTACAACGTGGGCCGCCGGTACGGCTGGTTCGTCGGCTGGTTCTACGGCATCGCGCTGCTGGTGACCGTCGCTTCGGTGGACACCGGCGTCGTCGGCTATTTCACGGCGCTGGTGAACAACTGGTTCGGCTGGAGCATCGACCCGACCAGCCACCTGAACATCCTCATCATCACGCTGGTGCTGCTCGCCATCCAGACAGGGCTGAACATCACCGGCGCCAAGGTGATGGCCCGGGTCGCCCAGTTCGGCGTTTACGTCGAGATCCTCGGCACCCTCGGTGTCGCGATCGCGCTCGCCATCCACGGGTTCCACCACGGCTTCAGCTACCTGTTCACCACTGAGGGCGCGGCGAGTCCGAAGACCAACGCGCTCGGGCTTGACTTCGGCGGGTCTCATCTCGGCGTGCTGATCGTCGCGGTGCTGGTACCGGTGTATATCTTCTTCGGCTTCGAGTCGGCAGGAGACGTGTCCGAGGAGACCAAGGACGCGGGTCGCCAAGTGCCGCGTGCCATGCGGTACACGATGCTCTGGGGTGGCCTCGCCTCGCTGATCCTCACAGCGGCACTGATCCTGGCCATCCCCGGTGGCCCCAAGGGCCTCAGCGACGTCGTCTCTGGCGGCGGCATCCCGGTGATCTTCGCCCAGCTGCCATCGTGGCTGCAGGACTTCGCGCTGCTCTTGGTCATCTTCGCGTTCTTCTCCTGCGGCACATCGATCCAGGGGGCCGGCTCACGGCTAGCGTTCTCCTACGCGCGAGACGGCGCGCTGCCCGGCGCCAAGTGGATCTCCACCGTGCACCCGAGGTTCAAGACCCCGGTCAACGCCCTGCTCGGCGGTTCCGTCGTGACGGCGCTGTTCGTCCTGCTGGTGTTCGCCTCACCGTCGAAGGACCTGCACATCCTCTGGTTCACCTACCCGGCCCACACCAACGCGCTGGTCTCCCTGGTGTCCTTCGGCACCAGCGGCATCTATCTGTCGTTCCTGCTCACGGTCGTCGGCGTGATGATCGCCCGGCGGCGCGGCTGGGTACCTGAAGGCAAGTTCACGCTCGGCAGGTGGGCCTGGCCTGTGTACATCATCGGCGCGGCCTACCTAATGGTGATCCTGGTGGACATCGTGGCGCCGACCGGGCTGTCCAGCCCGCGGGCGTTCATGAACCTCGACTGGATCACGCTGGTCGTCATGATGATCGTGCTCATCGTGGGCGCGGTGTTCTTCCTGCTCTCACGGGGCGGCAAGGCACTGGAAGCGCACATGCGCGACGACGCGGAGAAGCCCGCCGCGGTCAAGTAGTCAGCCAGAACGGATGCGGTCGATTCCCCCGCCGTGCAAGGGGCGCACGGCGGGGGAATCGCGTTTTCTGGGCTTTTCTCACTCAATGCCTGGTTCTTGCCACGCATGGCCGACCCGGCGCCGGGTAGCCGGGAACCTGGTTGGGCCGGCGGGCAGGCGGCAAAATGAGCGAAACTCCAGGTTCCTGAGGGAATCTTCAGGCAACTGGTAGGTTCGGCTAATGGTCCCTTCGGGGTCCGCCCAGGTTCAACGGCGATTCTTCGTGTGTAGCCAGGAACGCAGAGCAGAGCCGTGAACGGATTCGGGGTGGCAGGACCAAATGAGTGAGCCATTCGCACAGTACCCCTACGGACAGTACGGGCCCTACCCGGCACCAGAGCCGCCGCGCCGGCATTACGGCCGGACGGCGCTCGGGCTGACCGCGACGGCCATCGTGGCCGCCGGGGTCGGGGCAGGGGCGGCCATCGGGCTGTCCAACGGGTCCTCCGGCGGGTCGACGGCGACGTCGACCTCAAAGGAAGTGCTGTCCACGTCGCAGATCGCCAACCGGGTCGACCCCGCCATCGTGGACGTGACGTCCACGCTGGGTTACCAGGAAGCCACCGCCAAGGGCACCGGCATCGTACTCACCGCCAACGGCGAGATCCTCACCAACAACCACGTGATCAACGGCGCCACGTCGATCAGCGTCACCGACATCGGCAACGGCAAGACCTACAAGGCGACCGTGGTCGGCTATGACGAGTCGCATGACATCGCGGTGCTCCAGCTGTCCGGGGCGTCCGGGCTGACCGTCGCGTCGACGGGGAACTCCTCCACGGTCGGCGTCGGCGACAGCGTGGTGGCGCTCGGCAACGCGGGCGGCACGGGCGGGACGCCCGCCGTCGCGGCGGGCGCGGTCACCGCGCTCAACCAGTCGATCACCGCGTCCGACGAGTCGTCCGGCTCCTCCGAGCAGCTCACTGGCCTGCTTGAGACCAATGCCGACATCCAGGCGGGCGACTCGGGCGGCCCGCTCGTAAACGAGCACGGCCAGGTGATCGGCATCGACACGGCCGCCTCGTCCGGTTACCAGTTCGGCGGCGGCGGTTCCGGCGGCGGCGGCTTCGGCGGCTCCGGGTCCTCTGGTTCTTCGGGCACCGGGTCGGCGACGCAGGGCTACGCGATCCCGATCAACACCGCCCTCGACATCGCCAAGCAGATCGAGGCGGGTCAGGCGTCCGCGACGGTGCACATCGGCGCGACGGCCTTCCTTGGCCTGGAGATCGCGAGCACCCAGTCCGGCCCCTACCAGGGCGTGACGCTCGCGGGCACCAAGTCGGGCACGGCCGCGGCGGAGGCCGGGCTCGGCCAGGGCGACGTGGTGACGGCGCTCGACGGCAAGTCGGTGACCAGCGGTACCGACATCACGAAGATCCTCGTCGGCCACCACCCTGGCGACAAGGTGAAGATCGCCTGGACAGACACCTCGGGGCAGTCGCACACCGCGACCCTGACCCTGGGGACCGGACCGGCGGCCTAACGCGCCGACCGAGACGTGAGGGCCTGCCGATTCCCTCGAGCGGCAGGCCCTCACCCGTATTCTGGCGGCAAGCAGCCGCACGGCGTCATGAATGTACCGTTGGGCTGGAGCCGGCCCAACGGTACATTCATCGGTGCTAGGGCTAGGGAGCGGGCACCTCGACGCCACGGGCGATGACCGTGGTGAGGCGGAAGGTGTCGTCGAGCAGGATGAGGTCGGCGGCGAGGCCGGAGCGGAGGGCGCCGGTCTCCGCTGCCAGGCCGAGACGGCGGGCCGGGTTAGCGGCCGCGGCCGCGGCGACGTCGGCGACGTCAAGGCCGGCGGCGGTGATGGCGTGGCGGACCACCGCGTCCATCGTGGCGGTCGAGCCGGCGATGGACCCAGGGGCGCCGCCGGGCTCGGCTGACGCCAGGCGTGCGACGCCGTCGGTGACCAGCACGTCGAGGCTGCCAAGGCGGTAGGGGCCGTCGGGCATGCCCGCCGCCGCCATCGCGTCGGTGATCAGCACCAGGTTGTCACGGCCGGCCGCGCGGGCCGCCAGCCGGATCACCGTGTCGTGCAGGTGGGTGCCGTCGGCGACGACCTCGCAGGTGACCTGCCTGTCGAGGAGGGCGCCGGCCGGGCCCGGATCGCGGTGGCCGAGCGGGCGCATCCCGTTGAACAGGTGGGTGGCGTGGCTGACACCGGCGTCGACCGCCGCGGCGGTGACCTCGGCGGAGGCGTCAGTGTGGCCCGCGGCGGCGATCACGCCCGTGGCGGCCGCGGCCCGGATGAGCTGCGTCGCGCCAGGCAACTCGGGTGCGATCGTGATCATGCGCAGCCAGCCGCCCGCTGCCGCGTTCAGCCGGGCGAATGTCGCCACGTGGGGTGCGATCAGGTAGCGGGGATCCTGGGCGCCGCAGCGTGACGCGGCCAGGAACGGCCCCTCCAGGTGGATGCCGTCGATCACGCCATCGCCCGCGAGGCCCGCCAGCATCCGCAGGCGATGCTCGAGCGCGTCGACAGGCGCGGTGACAAGGCTGGCGATGATCCTGGTGCTGCCGTGCGCGCGGTGGAACGCGGCGGCGCGGCGCGCCTCGTCCGCGCCGCCCTCGGTGAACGACGCGCCGCCGCCCCCGTGCACGTGCATGTCGATGAACCCGGGCAGCGCCCAGTGGCCGCGGAGGTCGGCGGGCGCACCGGGTTCGCCCTCCCCCACCGCCGCGATCCGGCCCCCGGAGATGGTCAGCCAGCCGGGTGCGAGCACTCCGTCGGCGGTGACCACCCGGTCGGCGGCGACCGTGAGCTGCCCGGTCACACCCATGTGCAGAAGACCTCCCCTATCCGCCAGACACCTTATTCACCCGACACTGCCTTACTCGCCAGACACTGCCTTACACGGAGTACCGGCCTACTCGGAGGTACTGCCGAGCGAGGTGAACATGCTCGTCCTGGCCTGGGCGAGCGCCGCCTGCATCGCGCCGAGGAGCACCGGCTCGCCCGGCACCGACGTGGGCACCACCCGCGGGCGGGCCAGGCACAGCCGCGGCACCTCGGCGGCGACCCGGGCGGCGAGTTCGGCGCCGCCCGCCTTGCCGATCGTGCCGCCGAGCACCACGAGGCCCGGGTCAAGGACGACGCAGACGGCCGCGACGCCGATCGAGACCCGATGCGCGAGCTCGTCGATGAAGGCCGCGCCGCTGCCCTGCGGTGCGCGGTCCAGGTCGGCGAGCGCCGCGGCGATCGCGTCGCCCGGTGTGGCGGCGGCGAAGCCGTGCTCGGCGGCGAGCGCCTGCACGGCGAGCCCGCCGGCCAGCGCCTGCAGGCCCGCCTTGCTCGGGTGCTCGTTCCCCGCGGGCAGCGGCGCGCCGTGCACCGGCATCCAGCCGATCTCACCGGCGGCGCCGCCGACGCCCCTGCGGACCTCGCCGTTGATCACCGCGGCCAGGCCGAGGCCCCCGCCGAGCCACACGAACGCGAAGTCGTCGAGGCCGGCCGCCGCACCGTCGGCGCGCTCGGCCATCGCCGCCAGGTTCACGTCGTTCTCGATGAGCACCGGGGTGTGCAGCACCTCGCGCAGCGCGTCGAGCACGCCCTCGTGCCAGGTGGGCAGGTTCACCGCGAGCCGCGGCGCGCCTGTTCGCGGATCGAGAACGCCGGGGCTGCCGATGACGACCGCGGAAAGCGCGGAGAAGTCGATCCCGGCGCGCTCGCAGGCCTGCTCGATGGCCTCGCGGACCACGCCTACCGGGTCGTCGGCTCCGTTGGGATCCACGCTGACGTCGGCCACCCGGGTCCCCGTCACATCCGCAACGGCGGCACTGACCAGGTCGGATTCCACATATAGTCCAGCAACGAAAGCACTTGAGGGGACAACGGAGTACAAGGCGGCATTCGGGCCGCGACCGCCCGCCTGCTCCCCCGCGACCATGACCAGGCCTCGGTCTTCCAGCCTGGCGAGCATCTGGGAGACGGTGACCTTGGAGACCCCAGTGCGCTCCGAGAGCTGGGCACGGGTGAGCGGCCCCTCAGCGAGCAGCAGCTCAAGGGCGGCCCTGTCGTTCAGCTCCCGCAGCAGGCTCGGCGTCCCCGGCTTGGTCCGCCGCTGTTCCGCCCCGCTCGCCTTCCCGGCCGGCAGGCCCTCGTCGGCCGCCGCGGTCATCGCGCCGGTCCCGTCAGACGGGGGGTACGGGGGGTCGTCCCCCCGGGAAAAAGGCCGGGTTGCGTGGCCGATACGATGGCGGCTTTTGCCATCGGGCGCGCAACCCGGCGAACGCGGGAGATGTTCCCCCCGGAAGTCATCCTCATCGTCTCCCCTTCGAACGGCCGCAAGCCAAGCAGGTTACGACCAGCACCAGCTTGGCGGGCCATTGTTAAGATCTGGCAACAGGTCTATCTTATAGGAAAGTTTCCAGTTAGTTTCTAGCCATCGGTCGTTCAATCAGTGTGACCGCAAAGATCACCCTCGCAGAAGGAGTGCCAGCAGTGGGACTCAGGAAGAGATCGGCCGCGCTCGGCGCGGTCGCGGGCGCCGCCGCTGCGGCGCTGGCAATCGCTGGCTGCAGCTCCAGCACCAGCACGACTCCTGCCGCAACGGGCAGCACCACCCCGGCCGGCGCGTCGAGCGCCGCCACCTCCCCGAGCGCGGCGGCGTCAGGTCCGGCGACGCTGACCGTCTGGCGGATGGGCGGCTCCGTTCCGTCCCAGGTCACCTGGATGGACAACGTCGTCAAGGAGTTCAAGACCGAATTCCCGCAGTACGCCAACACCCAGGTCAAGGTCGTGTGGGTCCCGTGGGGCAACCGCACCGCGGACTGGAACAACGCGCTGTCCTCCGGCAAGAACATCCCGGACATCACCGAGCTCGGTAACACCGACACGCCCACCGAGGCCGCGAGCGGCATCCTCTCCCCGCTTAACAGCAACCTGAACAGCTGGTCCGGCACCAAGGGCCTGGTCTCCGGGATGCTCGCCAACGACACCCAGAGCGGCACCACCTACGCCGTGCCGTGGTTCGGCGGCGTGCGCGCCGTGTGGTACCGCACCGACCAGTTCAAGAAGGCCGGCATCACCTCCACGCCCACGACCTGGGCGGAACTGCAGGCCGACGCGGTGAAGCTGCAGAATGCCTACCCCGGCACCACCGGCTTCGACGCGATCACCAACGACACCAACGCGTTCGCCAGCTTCATCTGGGGCGCCGGCGGCCAGATCGCCACCCAGGACTCAAGCGGCAAGTGGACCGGCAACCTGACCGACCCGAAGACCGAAGCGGCGATCAAGTACTACGTCGGCCTCTACACCACCGCCAAGGTCTCCTCGTCCAAGTACCTCGGTGAGACCGAGCTCGGCGTCACCGGGGCGACCTCCGGCGGGCCGAACGAGGACTTCGGCCTCGGCAAGCTCGACATGTACATCGACGGATCGTGGGCCAAGGCGACGCTGCCGAAGAACTCGGTGGACACGACCAACATCGCGTCCTTCCCGATCCCGAGCGAGAACGGGCCGAACCCGGCCCCGGTCTTCGCCGGCGGCTCCGACCTCGCGGTCTTCAAGACCAGCCCGAACCAGCAGGCGGCCTGGGACCTGATCTCGGTCATGGACAACCCGGCCAACTCCACCAGCTTCGCCACGCTTTCCGGCTTCTTCTCGCCTTACTCCGCGGAGATCGCCAAGAGCGAGAGCACCGGCGGCGCGTTCAACGCTGGCTTCGCCAAGGCGGCGCTGAACGGGCAGACCGCTCCGCTGAACGCCAAGAACTGGCCCACCGCGGACAACGGCAAGCTCAACATCATCCCGACCATGCTCAAGCAGCTGATGCAGGGGGCGCCGTTCGACTCCACGGTGGCTGCCGCCAACACCCAGCTGGCGAGCGTGCTCAACACCGGCAGCTGAAGCTAGCCGTACCTTCCTATGGTGACCTCTTCGCAGAGCCGGCCGGGGAACTCCTCCCCGGCCGGCTCCACCCCCCAAGAGCAGGAGCCGGACGGCTCGCGTAACACGGCCGGGCGTTCGGCATCGGCTGCCTCTCACCTGTCAATCCAGCAGCGGCTCGCCATCTGGACCAGGAAGCACGGGGCGGGCCCCTACCTGCTGCTGCTCCCCGCGACCGCGGTCATCGGCGCGCTGATCCTGTGGCCAGCCATCCAGGTCGGGCTGTTCTCCTTCCAGGACTACGGGCTGATGCAGATCAGCGGCGTCCTGCCCGCCCACTGGATCGGGTTCTCGAACTACAGCCAGATCCTGCACGACCCGGAGTTCTGGCAGTCCCTGAAGACCAGCGTCTACTTCGCGCTTGTCGTGGTGCCGCTCACGCTGATCGTCGGGACCCTCGTCGGGCTGCTGCTCGTGCGGCTCGGGCCGAAGATGCGCACGTTCGTGTCCGTGTCCGCGCTGCTCGCCTGGGCGACGCCGGCGGTGTCCGCGAGCGTGATCTTCGCCTGGCTCGTCGACCCGGACGGCGGCGTCGTCGACTGGGCGCTTGCCAAGCTCCCGTCCTGGCTGGGCGGCGGGGCGCACTGGGCCAGCTTCTCCTGGACGAACGCCACGCTGCCCGCCTATACCGTGCTGACCGTGATGCTGGTCTGGACCGGCTTCCCGTTCATCGCGGTCACCGTGCTCGCCGGGCTGCGCACGCTGCCGTCCGAGCTGCTCGAGGCGGCGCGGGTGGACGGCGCGGGTGCCTGGCGGACCTTCTGGAAGGTGACGTTCCCGATCCTGCGCCCGGTGTTCCTGGTGCTGGCCCTGCTGTCGACGATCTGGGACTTCGGCATGTTCACCCAGGCGTACATCATCACCGGTGACCTCGGGAACCGGGACGAGTACAACCTCGGGCTCTATGAGTACTCCCAGGCGTTCACCCAGCCGCCGCACTACGGCCTCGCCTCCGCGGCCGCGTTCGTCCTCACGATCATCCTGCTCATCGTCACGGTCGGGTACGTCCGTGCCGCCATCAAGCAAGGGTCACTCGCATGACGTCCGTCCCCGTGTCTGGCACTGGCACCGCTGTGTCTAGCCGTGCCGTGTCCAGCCGTGCTGTGTCCGGTCACGGTGGCCGGCGCTTCGGCCGCGTGTCACGCAAGGCCGCACTGAACCTGGCCGGATTGCTCGTTGCCCTGTTCGCGCTGTTTCCCGTGCTGTGGATGATCTCCACGGCGTTCAAGCCGGCCAGCGAGTTGTACTCGCTGACGCCGCACCCGATACCGCTGCACCCGACGCTGGCGAACTTCCGCAACGTCTTCAGCGGTTCCGTGATCGGGATGTCGTACTGGAACTTCCTCAAGAACAGCCTCTTCATCACGATCGTCTCGGTCGCGGTGTCGTCGCTGGTCGGGCTGCTCGCCGCGATCGCGCTAGGGCGGTTCAAGTTCAGGTTCCGCACCACCTACCTGATCATGCTGCTGATCGTGCAGCTGCTGCCGCAGCAGGCGCTCGTCGTCTCGCTGTTCATCGACTTCCGCAAGCTCAACCTGCTCGACAGCCTCGTCGGGCTGATCGCCGTCTACACCGCGTTCGCGCTGCCGGTCACGATCTGGATGCTGCGCAACTTCGCGGCGACCGTGCCGAAGGAGCTTGAGGAAGCGGCGGCGATCGACGGGGCCGGGGCCTGGACGCGCTTCTGGCACATCCTGCTGCCGATGGTGTCCCCCGGGCTCGTCTCCACCAGCGTGTTCGCGTTCATCTTCGCCTACAACGAGTTCGTGTTCGCGCTGACCTTCCTCGGCACCGACACCGCTAAGTTCACCCTGCCGTTGTACGTGCAGTACTTCTACGGCCAGAATTCCACCGACTGGGGCGCGATCATGGCATCCTCCACCCTCTTCACCATTCCTGTCCTCGCGTTCTTCCTGCTCACCCAGCGCCGGCTGGCGAGCGGCCTGGTCGCAGGCGCGGTGAAGGGATGACGGCTCTGGATTCCGTTGAGCCGCTGGAGCCAGACATCGACCCGGGGCTCGCCGCGCTCGCCGACGCCATCCTCATTCCGCCGTTCTTCGGCACGACGCCACCCCCGTGGCTGCTGCGCGCGCTCGGCCGCGGGCTCGCCGGAGTCACCTTCTTCGGCTCGAACATGACCGGAGACACCGCCGCCCTGACCGCGACACTGCGTGACGCGGCCAAACGAGGGGGGGCTGGGGCCGAGCCGATCATCGCCATCGACGAAGAGGGCGGCGACGTCACCAGGGTGACGTATACGTCAGGTTCGCCCTACCCGGGCAACGCCGCGCTCGGCGCGGTGGACGACGTGGCACTCACCAGGTCCGTGTACGCGGCGATCGGCACCGACCTGGCGCGGCTCGGCATCAACACCGACCTCGCGCCGTGCGCCGACGTGCTCGCTCCCGACGGGAGCCTGGTGGTCGGCACCCGGTCGTTCGGCTCCGACCCCGCGCTCGTCGCGCGGCACGTCGCGGCCGCGGTGGCCGGCCTGCAGTCGGCCGGGGTGGCCGCCTGCGCCAAGCACTTCCCCGGGCACGGCAGCACCGCGGGCGACAGCCACCGTGAGCTCGCCACCGTGGCCGGGACGATGCGGGACCTGCGCGTCCGCGACCTGCCGCCGTTCGTCGCGGCCGTCGAAGCGGAGTCGCTCGCCATGATGCCGGGACACCTGCGGGTGCCCGAGCTGACCGGTGAACTGCCCGCCACGCTGTCGCCCGCCGCCATCACCGGCCTGCTCCGCGGCGAACTCGGCTTCGACGGCGTGGTGATCTGCGACGCGTTGGAGATGAAGGCGGCGAGCGCCGCGTTCGGCATCCCGGAGGCCGCGGTGCTCGCGGTGATCGCCGGCACCGACCTGCTCTGCCTCGGCCGGGACACCGACGAGGCGATGTACCACGCGGTGCGCTCCGCGCTCGCCGACGCGGTGACGTCGGGCAGGCTCCCCGCGCGGCGGCTCGAGGAGGCGGCCGCGCGGGTCGCCGGGCTGCGGGCGCGGCTGACGGCGGACCGCGACGCGTCAGGCATCGCGGCCGACGGCGCGGTCGGCGCGGGCGACGGCATCGGCCTTGTCGCCGCGCGGCGCGCGCTGCGCAGCTCAGGCCCGGTCCCCGGCCCGCTCACCGACCCGCTCGTGGTCGAGGTCGAGCCGGAGGAGAACATCGCCGCCGGCCGGTTCCCCTGGGGCTTCGAGCCGTGGGCCGACGTTCACCGCGTCGAGCTGGCCGACGACGACGGGGCGGCGGCGGCCGGGATTCTCGCGGATGCCGAGGGCCGGTCCCTGGTGCTCGCGGTGCGGGACGCCCGGGGCGTGCTCCCGCTGATCGGCGACCTGGTCAAGGCGCGCCCCGACCTGATCCTCGTCGAGATGGGGGTGCCCGCCTGGGCGCCGCCGGCCGAGATCTCCTACCTGGCCACCTACGGCGCCTCGCGGGCCTGCGCGCAGGCGGCGGCGGAGGCACTGGGCCTCGCCTGACCCTCCGGAACCCTCCCTCCGCATCGGGGGGTACGGGGGGTCGTCCCCCCGGGAGAATCGCTTGCTGAGCGCCCGATACGATGGCGCCCTTTGCCATCGGGCGATCAGCAAGCGGGGGTACGGGGGTCGTCCCCCGGGTTGTCAGGTGACGGGGGCCCGGGAATTACGTGGCGCGCTGCGCCCGGCATTCCCGGCCCGAGGACGGCGCCGGGCGGGTAACACGCCGGACCCGCCCGGCGCCGGTTATTTATGCGCCGTTGTCCGGGGTCGCCCTCGCGACGATGTCCGCGAAGGACACGCCGCGCGGCAGCGTGCCGTAGGCGCGGCCGCCACCCGCCGCCAGCCGGGTGGCCGCGAAGGCGTCAGCGATCGCCGGGTGGCCGTGCCTGACAAGCAGAGACGCCTGCAAGGTGACCGCCAGCGACTCGGCGAGGCGCCTGCCGCCGGCCTCCGACGGTTCCGCGGCGTCCTTGCGCAGCCGGTCGAGCGCGTCGTCGAGCCTGCCATCGGCGCCGCGCGCCAGGTCGAGTTCGGCGAAGAAGGCATCGGCGGCCTCCGGCTGGCGGGTCAGCGCGCGCAGCGTGTCCAGCGCGGCCACGTTGCCCGAGCCCTCCCAGATCGACCCGAGCGGCGCCTCACGGTACAGCCTGGGCATGCCGGACTCCTCCACGTAGCCGTTGCCGCCCAGGCACTCGAGCGCCTCCGCGGCATGCGCCGGGGCCAGCTTGCACACGTGGTACTTCACGGCGGCCAGCGCGAGCCGGCGGAACGCCCGTTCCCGCTCGTCGCCGCCCGCCGCCCGGTCCGCCGCGGCGGCCAGCCGCATCGCCACCACCGTGGCGGCCTCGGATTCGACCGCCAGGTCGGCCAGGACGTTGGCCATCAGCGGCTGGTCAAGCAGCGGCCTGCCGAACGCGCTCCGGTGCCGCGCGTGGTGCGCGGCGTGCAGCACGCCGAGGCGCATCCCCGTCGCCGCGGCGAGCACGCAGTCGAGCCTGGTGGCGTTGACCATGTCCAGGATGGTCCGCACCCCGCGCCCCTCCTCGCCGACCAGCCAGGCGGTCGCATCGGAGTACTCGACCTCGGCGGAGGCGTTCGAGCGGTTGCCGAGCTTGTCCTTGAGCCGTTGCAGGTGCATGCCGTTGCGGCTGCCGTCGGGCAGCACGCGCGGCAGCAGGAAGCAGGACAGGTCCGCCCCTGGCGTGCGGGCGAGCACCAGGAACAGGTCGCCCATCGGGGCGGAGGTGAACCACTTGTGGCCGGTGATGCGGTAGCTGCCGTCCGCGGCGCTGACCGCAACTGTCGTGTTGGCGCGGACGTCGGAGCCGCCCTGCTTCTCCGTCATCGACATGCCCGCGGTCAGGCCCTGCTTGGCGGCCGCCGGGCGGTGGCCCTTGTCGTACACCGTGGCGGCGAGCAGCGGCTCGTACCGTGCGGCCAGCTCTGGAGCGTGCCGCAGGGCCGGGACGACCGCGTAGGTCATCGAGACGGGGCAGAGGTGGCCCGCCTCGGCCTGGCCCCACAGGTAGAACCGGGCGGCACGATCCAGGTGCGCGCCGGGACGCGGGTCCTGCCACGGGGTCGCGTGCAGCCCGTGCTCGATCGCCGTCGTCATCAGCTCATGCCAGGCGGGGTGGAACTCCACCTCGTCGATCCGGTGGCCGTAGCGGTCGTGGGTGCGCAGCTTCGGCGGGTTCTCGTTGGCCAGCCTGCCCTGCTCCTGCGCGCGCTCGCTGCCCGCGAGGCGGCCGATGCCGCGCAGCTGGGCCAGCGCGGTCTGCGGACTGTCGGGAGTGTCGGGGCCCGGAGCGGCGCCAGCACCCTGGCGTCCGTCCGGGTGGAACGCGCGCAGGGCGTCGTGCAGCGCGGGGTCGGCCGACGCGTCGTAGCCGGCGAGCGGCGGCGGCTGGTTGGTCACCTGGTGCGTGGGCATCGCGGGGCCTCCCTGCGCGCGGCGCTGTCGTTGACGGGCCGCGCCTGCGACGATGTGACGTGCGGCGGGGGTGGCGGGAACCACGCACCCGTTCCGGATGATCCCGAATTTAGGGGACCAGCCTGGCGGTGAGCCAGTCGGCCATCCGGGAGCGCGACTCGTACGCGCGGTTGGTGACCCCGTGGCTGCCGTCTGGGTAGATCAGCAGTTCGGCGGCGGGCAACCGCGAGGCGAGCCGCTGCTGGTGGTGGGCGGGGATGATCGTGTCGCGGCCACCGCCGACGATCAGCAGCGGTGTCGCGATGTGCCCGGCCGCCTCTTCGAGTGTGAGCTCGGCGGCCTTGGCCCTGGCCTCGTCGGCGGTCTTCGCGCCGGAGCGCGCCTGGAAGGTGGCCCTGGTCTGCGGCGGGAGCTCGTCCCAGCCGAGGTCAAGCCGGTACGGGCCGGCCAGGGCGACGACCGCCTGCAGCCTCGGTTCGTAGGCGGCCGCCCGGGCGGCATAGTAGCCGCCAAGACTCACGCCGAACAGGCCGATCCGCGTCGCTTCGATCTCGTCGCGGCCGCACAGGTAATCCACGGCCGCGGTGGCCACCTTCTCGTAGCGGGGCTCGATGGGCAGCTCGTATTCGGCCTCGCCCTGGCCAGGGCCGTCGATGGCGAGGGTGGCAAGCCCGCGGGCGAGGAAGAACTCCGCGTTCGCCTGCAGCTCCTCCTTGGTTGAGTCGAGGCCGGGGACCATGATCACCGCGGGCGCCTTCGCCTCGCCAGGCGCCTCGCCAGGCGGCACGCGCAGGTAGGCGGCCAGCGCGTGGTTCCCGTAGGGGACGTGGACGAGCTCGGCGGGCGGGGTGAGCGCCGCGGCGGCCCTGCGGAAGCAGGCGACGGTCCGCTCGTGCGCGGCGCGCTGCTGCACCGGGTCGTCGGTGAAGACGAACTTGCCCCAGTGCCAGGCCAGGGCGGCGCGCTGCCAGGCGCCCGCGGCGGTGGCGGCCTGACCCGCATCGTCGGCCGCCTCGGCGAGCTGCTCGTAGTGCGCGGCAGTGACGCCCCATTCCCGGCACCAGTCGGCCCAGCGGGTGATCCGCGCCAGGGTCGCGATGAAGTCGCCGTAGTCGGTGCCGTTCGCGATGAATCGGAAACCCCAGTGCGCGGCGGCGCCCGCGACGCGGGCATCGGTGGGCGTTTCTGGTTGTTTGTCTGGCGTCATGGGGCGATCCTAGGCCCGGCGCCGACGGGGGTCATCCTGCCGTGGCGCATTTCCCCGCTCGCCTCCTGGCACGGCCTTGGCTCGCGGTGGCGAACGAGCGCGAAAAGCAAAACGAGTCTTCAGGGACAATAGACGTATGACCGAGCCCCAGCAGGCCAGCGACGAGCGGGCAGGAACTGTCCGGCAGGCCAGCCCCGATCTGCCCGGCAACGACCCCGGCACCGGCTCCGGGACCGCGCCGCCGGCGCCGACGAGCACAGCCTGGACGTCGAGCGGGCGGACGCCGCTGCGGAACTTCCTGCGCACAGAGACCGGCTCTGCCACCATTCTCGCCCTGGCCACGCTCGCGGCGCTGATCTGGGTCAACGTCGCCGGGGGCAGCTACGACCGGCTGTGGGCGACCGAGCTGTCTGGCCGCGTCGCCGGGCACGCGATCACCATGAACCTGCACGAGTTCGTGAACTCGGGCCTGATGGCGCTGTTCTTCCTCGTCGTCGGCCTGGAGGCGCGGCGCGAGTGGGACATGGGCGAGCTGCGGGTGCGCAGCCGGCTCGCGCTGCCGTTCTGCGTCGGGGTCGGCGGCATGGTGGTCCCGATCGCGATCTTCCTGGCGATCAACGCCGGGCGGCCGACCGCGCACGGCTGGGGGGCGGCGGCCTCCACCGACACCGCGTTCGCGCTCGGCGCGCTCGCGCTGGCGGGCGGCAGCCGGCTGCCCGACCGGGTGCGCACCTACCTGCTGACCTTCTCGGTCGTCGATGACCTGTTCGGTCTCGCGATCATCGCCGTGTTCTACAGCGGCCACGTCTCCTGGCTGCCGCTGCTGATCGGCGGGGCGCTGCTCGCGACGTACTTCGTGCTGAACAGGCGGGGCTTCCGCAACCCGCCCGCCTACCTGCTCATCGGGGTGGGCGCGTGGGTAGCCTTCTTCGAGTCCGGAGTCGACCCGATCGTCTCCGGGCTGGTCATCGGCCTGCTGACCTGCGCATACCCGGCGGCTCGGGAGAACCTCGAGCAGGCGAGCGACGCGTTCCGGCTGTTCCGCGAGCAGCCCACCGCGCGCCTGGCGGCCGAGGCGCGCGAGACGGTGCGCGGCGCGATCTCGCCGAACGAGCGTTTGCAGGAGCGCTACCACGGGATGACCAGCTACATCATCGTCCCGCTGTTCGCGCTGGCGAACGCGGACATCAAGATCAGCGGGTCGTTCCTCGCGCACGCCTACACCTCGCCGGCCACGCTCGGCATCATGATCGGCTACGTCGCGGGCAAGCCGCTCGGCACCGCGGGCATCGCGTGGCTGGTGAGCAAGGTGACCAAGCGCCGTCTGGCGCCGCCCGTCGGCTGGGGCGCGGTGCTCGGTGTCGGCACGGTCGCCGGGATCGGGTTCACGGTGTCGCTGCTCATCGCCTCGCTCGCCTTCACGGGCAACGACTTGGCCGAGGCGAAGCTCGGGGTGCTTTCCGGCGCGATCTGCGCCACGCTGCTCACCTGGCTGGTGTTCCGCGGCATGGGCCGGCTCTCGCCGCGGACCAGGCTGCGCGCGCTGTACGGCACCACGGGGACCCTCACCGACCTGGCCGTCCCCGTCGACCCCGAGCGCGACCACATCCGCGGTCCGCGCGAGGACGCCCTGGTCACGCTCGTCGAGTACGGCGACTTCGAGTGCCCGTACTGCGGCCAGGCGGAGCCGGCGGTGCGCGGCCTGATCAGGGAGTACGGTGAGCTGCGCTTCGTCTTCAGGCACCTGCCGCTGACCGACGTGCACCCGCACGCGCAGCTCGCAGCGGAGGCCTCGGAGGCGGCGGACGCGCAGGGCGCGTTCTGGGAGATGCACGACGCACTGATGGACCATCAGGGCGCGCTCACCTTCAGCGACCTGATCCGGTACGCGCGTGACCTGGGACTCGACACGGCGCGGTTCACCACTGACCTGCGCAAGCACTCCGGCGCCTACCGGGTCGCCGAGGACGTGGACTCCGCGGACCTGGCCACCGTGTCCGGCACGCCGACGTTCTTCATCAACGGCAACCGCTACTACGGTGCGTTCGACCTGGCCGCGCTGAAGGAGGCCGTGCGGGCTGCGAAGGCGCGGGCGGTCATCGGCGAGCGGTCAGCCGTATGACCCGTGTGCTGTGATACGACCGGTTAGTCAGCAGGAATCCGTTGACCGAAGGGGCGGTGGCGTTGACGCTTGACGACCGGAGCGGCCGGAGCATCGCGATCACGGGCGGGTACGTCGTCCCTGTCGAAGGCGAGCCCATCGACGGCGGCACCGTGCTGATCATCGACGGCAGGATCGCCGAGGTCGGCCCCGGCATCCAGGTTCCGCCGGGGGTGGAGGTGATCGACGCCGGCGGCCGCTGGGTGCTGCCCGGGCTGATCGACGCGCACACCCACCTGGGCGCCCGCGAGGAGGGAGAGGGCTGGGCCGGCCACGACACCAACGAGCTCACCGGCCCGATCCAGGCGCAGGTCCGGGTGCTGGACGCGATCAACCCGGCCGACGAGGGGTTCCGCGACGCGATCGGCGGCGGCGTGCTGACCGCGGGCATCACCCCCGGTTCGGGCAACCCAGTCGGCGGCCAGACGGTCGCGATGCACACCTGGGGCCGGACCGTGGATGACATGGTGCTCCGCTCCCCCGCCGGCATGAAGTCCGCGCTCGGCGAGAACCCCAAGCGGGTGCTCGGCGAGCGCCGGGTCAACCCGTCAAGCCGCCTCGGCACCGCCGCCGCGATTCGCGCCGCGCTGGTGGACGCGGTCAACTACCTGGAGAAATCCCGAGAAGATCCATCCGAACGGGATCGGGTTCCACCGCCACGCGACCTGAAACTCGAGGCGCTTGGCCGCGTGCTGCGGCGTGAGATCCCCTGGCGCCAGCACTGCCACCGCGCCGACGACATCGCGACGGCGCTGCGGCTTGCCGCGGAGTTCGGCTACGACCTGGTCATCGACCACGGCACCGAGGCCTACCTGATCGCTGACAAGATCGCCGCCGCCGGCGTCCCCGTGGTCACCGGTCCGCTGATCACGGCCAGGTCCAAGGTCGAGCTGCGGAACCGGACGATGGCCAACCCCGGGCTGCTCGCGGCGGCCGGGGTCACCATCTCGATCGCGACCGACCACCCGGTGGTCCCGGTTCACCTGCTGATCGTCCAGGCGGCGCTCGCCGTCAGGGAGGGCCTGGACCGGGAGACCGCGCTGCGTGCGGTCACCATCAACCCGGCACGGATCATGCGCGTCGATGACAGGATCGGCTCGCTGGTTCCCGGCAAGGACGGCGACGTGGTGCTGTGGTCGGGCGATCCCTTCGATGTCATGTCCCGGGTCGAGCAGGCCTGGATCGGCGGGCGCGAGGTGTACCGCTACGACTACACGGCCCGGTCAGGCGTCTTCGCGGCACCATAAGGTGCGCCGATGAGCATCTTCATTGCCCAACTGGATTGTGACGACCGTGCCACCGATCAGTGGCGCGACCACGACCAGGGGGATGCCGACATCCCCCGGCACCGCCCGCAGCACGAGAAGGACGGCCGCTGCGCTGGCCGTCAGGAACAGTGCTGCTGCCAGGGCGGCCATGCGCACCTGAGTGAACCGAGCGCTCACCGCGGCGATCGCACCTGTCACCGAAAGCAGGGCGACCGGGATGAATAGAAACAGCCACGGCCAGGATTCCCAGTTCAAGGCAGTTGCGCCGACGTCAAACGCGACCGTGGTCGCGGCGAGCAGCCAGGCCGAACTCGCGACGGATATTGACCACGGCAGCAGTTCTGCCTGCCGCTGGCGCCGGGCGGCCTGCAACTGAGCGCGAGCTTGGGCGGCGCTAATGCGTTTTTCCGCCTCGGACAGCCGCACCTTGGCAAGGGCGTGCAGGACTCCCGCGTCGTCGGCTGACATCAGGTGCTCCATGACGATCTTGCGTCGGCCCATGTCAATAGCGTCGAGCACATCGAGGGCGTGCGACCTTTCCATCACCACGAGCGCGTGAGCGAGAAACCGCTCCTCAAGCGACGCCGTCAGCCTTGCGGCCGTTGCCGGCGGCATGGCGTCGAGAATCAGTCCGGTCACATTGGGCTTGCGGAAGCTGGCTGCGATGCCGGCTTGCTGTTTTGAGCCCACCCGCCCCAGGATCCGCGCCGCGTGCACAGGTTCCCGCAGGACCTCCAGGAAGGCTGCGGCCCGGGCGTGACTGAGCAGCCTCAAGATCGCCGCGACTTCGTCGTCTTTCATGTCGTTCAGCGCGTCGGCCGCCGTGTCAGGGGAGCGGACCTTCTCAAGGTAGTCCGCGGCGCTCTCGGGTCCCATCGCGCGCAACTCCGCAGCCGTGATGGGGTGTGGCGGCGGCGCGTTACGCGGCCGGTCGGCGCGAGGTGCCTCCTGCCCCCGTGGTTGTTCCTGTCGACGGCGGCCGCCCACTCGTCCGGTCTCGATCTCTCTCAGCTTTTCCGCGACGACGGACGCTGACCGTGGCCGCTTGGTCCGGTCCCGTTGGAGCAGCCCGAGGATCAGGGAGGTGAGCTCCGGCGGAACGGGCTCGATGCCGCGGGGCGACTGGGGCGGTACGTCCCATTGGGACCGGTCGACCCTCGCCCAGTCATGGGCCCTGCCGAAGGGCGGGAAGCCGGTCAGCATTTCGTACACGACACAGCCGAGCGAGTACAGGTCTGAGAGTTCGTCCGCTGCGTCGGCGCTACCACTCTGCTCCGGCGACATGTACGCGGGGGTTCCCATGACGAGCCCGGGCTGGGTACGCGTCCTGTCACCGCCGACCCACTTCGCGATGCCGAAGTCGCAGAGCTTGAGGTGGTCGTCACTCACGATGAACAGGTTCGACGGCTTGATGTCGCGGTGCACTACGCCCTTGCCGTGGGCTGCGGCCAGCGCCTTCGCCGCCTGGACCGCGAGCGCCACCGTCCTGGCCACAGGCAGTCCGCCGGAACGTGACTCGAGTATCGCGGCAAGGTCACTGCCCTCAAGCAATTCCATGACGATGAAAAATTGCCCGTCATGTTGTCCGCAGTCGTAAGCGACGGTGATCCCCGCATGATTGAGATTGCCCAGGATCTCTGCCTCGCGCCGGAAGCGGCTGATCAGCTGGGGATCTGGGTGATCGCTCCGCAGGACCTTGATCGCGACCTTGCGGTTGAGCCTGGGATCATGGCCGCGCCAGACAGCTCCCATGCCGCCGTTGCCCAGCACTTCATCGACCCGGTATCTCTCGTCGAGGATCGTTCCCGGTCCGACGGCCATGCCCCACCTCGCACCAGTCTCTGGATCGACGCGACCGAAACTGTGACGTTCATTCAGTCTAGATCGATTCGTCTGGATTGTGCCGCTGGACTTGCGCGGTTGAGGCCGACTGACGTTATGCGGTGTTGAAGGTGCCGGTGGCGATCACGGTCCCGTTGTTGTCGACCAGCCGGGCCCCGCTCAGGTCCCCCAGGTATGCCGGGGCGGGGGCGCCCCACGCGCCCTGCCCGTCGGCGAGCCGGAATGAGCCGATCGTAGTGACCCGGCCGTCCTCGCCGATAACCTGGCAGGTCACCTCTCCGTTGCCGGAGCCCATGTCGATGGACATGTATAGCCATTCCGGCTTACCCGAGTACGAGTAGAGGAAGACCTGCCCGACCTGCTTGTTGTTCGCGGACACCAGGTTGCCTGAGGTCAGCGGCCCGCTCGCGGACACTGCCGCGGGCGCGTTGGCCACGCCTACCCGCCAGCCGCCGAGGCCCGCCACGACGATGGCGAGACCCACCCCGCCGGCTGCCAGCATCCGGCGCATCCGGCCGGGACCGCGCCTCCTGGTTCCGCCGGGCCTGCTTCCGTCTGGCCCAGCGCCGTCGGGTCTGGCCTGGGGCGCGCCGGGCTGTTCGGCGCCGGGACGCCTCGTGTCCCTGCCTGCCTCCCGGTGCCGCGGCGTAAGCGTTCTTGCCGGGATCGGCGACGGACGTGTCTCCTGCTCGTCGTCGTCCTCGGGGTCCTGCGCCACCTCGTGCTCCGCGGGCGCCGGCAGCCCGAGCCGCTCAAGCACCCGGATCTCGAATCCGGCAGGCGGCTCGGCGGCAGGCAGCAACTCCCGCAACTGCTCGCCGGTGGCCATCAGCTGGCGCACATGCTCGCGGCACGCGTCGCACCCGTCCAGGTGCGCGATCGCGATCGCGCGCTCGCGACCCGTCAGCACGCCGAGCGCCAGCTCGGCGGCGGCGTCGGCCAGTTCTGGGCATGTCATGTCGTTTAGCTCACTCATCTCCCGCCTCCTCCGGGAGGAAGGCGGCCCGCAGTTTCTGCATGCCGTCTCTTATCCGCGTCTTCGCGGTACCGAGGGGAATTCCCTCAGTATCGGCGATTTGTCGTGCTGTCATGCCATATATCCCCGCCATGGCCACCGCACGCGCCTGAGGCTCGGGCAGCCGGGTGAGGGCCCGTCGCACTCCCTCGGCGCTGTCGTTGGCGACCGCCATCCGCTCCGGGCTGTCGGTCATCGCGGCGAGCAGCACCGGCAGGTCATCCGGGTCCATCGGCACCGCTGAGCGGGCACGGACGACGTCGATCGCCAAGTTGTGTGCGATCGTCGTCAGCCATGTCCTGACCGAACCGCGCCGGGAGTCGTACACCGACGCGTGCCGCCACGCCTGCTCGAACGCCTGCTGCGCGACGTCCTCCGCAGTGGCCGAGTCGCCGGTGACAGCGAGCGCCACGCCGAAGACGATCCGCTGGAAGCGGCGGACGAACGCCACGGCCGGCTCGGCGTCGCCCGCGCCGAGGCCGGCGAGCAGCGACTCATCGGACTGCCTGTCGCCTGCCGTGCTCATGATGCCCATTGTCCGCGTGCCTCAGGTACGTGTCGGCACCGGTGACCGTCGGCCGACTACCTGCGCGGCCGGCTGTGCGAACGCGAGCAGGCACGCGGCGACGAGCAGCACGAAGGCGGCGGTGAACTCGACCGCCAGGGAGAGCTCCGCGTAGGGAGATGCCAGGCTCTCGGTAAAACCGAACAGCCCGACGTTCACGCTGAGCAGCAGCCCGACGGCGGTCGCGACGCCGGTCACCGCGCCGATGACGAGCAGCGCGAGCCAGCGAAACGCCACGACGGCCACCGCGATGACGATGCTCGCGATGCCTTGCAGCAGGAACAGCGGCCCGATCACGCTGATGTCCTTGTAGCCGTCCGACCACAGCATCAGGTGGATCACGCCGGACCAGACGAGAAAACCAGCTCCTGTCGTGGTCAGCGCGAGGACGGCCCAACGGGCGATCTGCGAGTTCAGCGCACCCGGCCTGCGGAGCAGGAACCCGATGACGCTTTCGCGGTTGAACATGACACTTACCCCCTTGGTGTGTCAGGAAGATCCGATGGCCGGCCCGGGGAGTGCCTGCACGCCCTCCCCGGGCCGGGTCTGGCCGGCCACGGACCGGGTTTGGCCGGCGCTGTTGCCCGGCATTCCGGCGAGGAACATGGCCATCCCAGAGTCCGTGATCGCCGGTCAGTAGCCGCCGACGGTCTTCATGGTTGGCGCCTGGGTAGCCGGCGAAGACCCGCCGGCGCTCGTGGTGAACGAGCTCACCGACGCGGTCACGTCGCTGCCCCTGGGCGAGACGAGCCACCACTTCGCGCCGAACTGAGTGCTCCCCTGGCCGCTGGCCGTACCCGATCCCGAGTCGCCGACGTAGTAGTACAGCGCGTGCCCGTCGTAAGTCACCTGCTTGCTCCCGTCGGACCGGGTGATCGAGCCCAGGTCGCTGGCCTTGGCACTGCCGGAGGCGGTCACGGTGCCGCTCGCCATCAACGGCGGCCAGGCTCCGGCGCACGCCCCTGAGCAGGCGGACATGCCGCTGCCGTCCTTCGTCCACAAGTACACGGCGCGACCCGAGCCGTCGGTCAGGATCGTGCCAGCCGACGACGAGGCGGTCTTAATGACCGTGGAGCCCGATCCGCCTGCACTGCTTGACGCGCCGGCCGGAGTTGCCGCCGCGCCCCCAGGACTGCTGCTTGTGCTGCTCCCGCTGGAGCACGCTGCCGCAAGGACCGCCACGGCGGCCGCGCCGCCCACGCCAGTGGCCAGCTTGGCCGCCGGGGACATCCGCTTCACCATGGACCTTGTCATTCTGTTCATCTCCCGTCTAGCGCGGTACTGCCGCGCCAGTGCATCGCCCCAAGCACCTATCGATACCAGTACGGGCGATGAGCAAAACGGGATTGGTACCGGACGGGGGAAAGGGTGTGATCCCGGCCACTGCCGCGTGTTAAGGTGCCGCGGCGCGCCCAGCGGCGGTGCGATCAATCACGGAACACGAATTCGTTGAGGATCTCCCGGCCGAACAACTGCCGGCGATCGAGTTCGGTCAGTTGCGCGGTGTCCGCCGCGTCACGCCACTGGGTCCTGATGATCTCGACTTGGGTGTCGATGATTGCTTTCGCTTCTGCCGCGGCCAGCAGGTACACCTCGCTTGCGCCGAGGCAGGTGCTCAGCTGGCTGGAACGCTCCCCGGCCCGGCCGATCGCCATCGCCTGGTTCGCCTGGGGGACGGATCTGGGCTGCGGGCAGATGTCATACGCGGGAGTGAGGGTCAGGCTGCCGTCGGCGTTGACGAACGCGGCGTGGTTGCGCGGATGATCGTCGGTGTTCCCGACGAGGACATTGAACACGATGCGGCCGAACAGCTCCCGCAGCGTGTCGGCGGGGTCGGTGAATGACCGGCGGACGTGGTCGGCCAGAGTCGCGTAGCTGCCGTACCGGGCCCCGGTGAAGTCGTCAAGGCCGAGAATCGTCAGTGCGGACACCATGTGGTGCCGCCGTCCGCCGCCTGGCCGGTCGAACCTGTCCACGAGCAGTACGTCCTTACCCGCGACGCGGGCGACCTCGGACCCAGCGACCTTGAGTCCGCAACGGCGGGCCAGTTCCATGGCGACGGCCTCTGCCTTCACGACTGGCCGGATGTCGCTGGTGGAGGAGAATTTCGCGATCAGGCTGCGGCCTGCGGCAGTCAGCAGCACCTTCGGGCGGGCACCGCCGATCGAGGAACCGCGCGTGAGCGCCTCGGCCAATGCCGGCGGCAGCATCCGTCCCGTCTCGATGTCCGCGGCCGCCGCCATGAGCTGTTCGAGTGTGGCCGACGGCGCGTCCCGAGGGACGTACTCGGCGGGGCTTTCCAGGAAATCCAGCGCGCCGATCCGGTCTGAGCCCGATTCGAGCAGGTAGGTCAGCATGCTGAGTTCACTGGTGTCGCTGTCACCGGTCAGGTGTCCGATGTGCCGTGCCAGGATGACTCGCTGTCCCCACGAATCCGGGGCGGCATCACGCAGGCAGCCGGCGATGGTCAGGCCGCCGTGCGGGCGCAGCACCCCCGCGCTGACCGGAAGCTCCGGCTCATACAGTGCCATGGCATCGGTCCGCTGCCGGTAAGACCGAGCGTACGTAAACGTGTGCAGCGGCCCCTCGACGTCGATCCGGCCGACCACGACCGGCTCGGCCGCTCCGGGAAGCCAGGTCCAGGCAAATGCGCTCCGCGGGTCAGAAGTCGTCATCTGGTGCCTCCTGCCGCGGGTAGACGCGGGACGGCAGGACTGCCAGGCGGTCGCGTTCACGGGCGGACAACGCGCTCAACTGGCCTGCGGGAACCCCGAAGAGCTCAACGCCGACCAGCGCCGCGAGTTCGAACATCACGCCGATCGCTACCGTCGGCTCGCCGCGCTCGGCATTGCGCAATGTCGTCGAGGAAACGCTTGCGCGCTCGCACAGTTCCGCCTGCGTCCACCTCCGCAGGCGGCGCCCTTCGGCAATCCTGAGTCCAAGCACGCGCGCGGCGTCGAGAACTTCCGGTGAGTAGGAATGGGGACGACGCACGAGGACCTCACAACCAGGAAGCGCTGGTATACCATCGCTATCAAGCGTTATCCATGATATACCATGCTTCTCTAAGGACCTACAGCTTCATTCAGCTCGCGGAACGCCTCGGCGAGCCTGGGGAGTTGCCAGGAGGCGTTGAGGCCGCTTGGGTTTGGGAGGATCCACAGGCGGGCGCGGCCGAGGGTTTCTGGCTGGGGGCCGATGGCCGCCTTGGGGCGGCCGAAGGCGACGCGGTAGGCGGTGACGCCGGCGATCGCGACGAAGCGGGGACAGCGGGACTCGATCAGGGCGAGGAGACGCGCGCCGCCCTCCTTGAGCTCGGCGACCGACAGCTCGGCGGCCTGGGCGGTCGCGCGGGGCGCGACGTTGGTGATGCCGAGGCCGTAGCGGGTGAGTTCCTGCTGCTGCGAGGGCTTGAGCAGGGTGGGAGTGAAACCCGAGCCGTGCAGGGCTGCCCAGAAGCGGTTGCCCGGCCTGGCGAAGTGCCAGCCGGTCGCGGCCGAATACAGCCCGGGATTGATCCCGGTGAACAGGACGCGGAACGGCTCTCCCGGTGCGGGCAGCACGTCCGGCAGCGTCGCATCGCGCGCCGCCTCGAGGTCGACCACGCCGATCCTCACCGGATGTGGTCGCGCCAGGAGTGGCGGGGGTGATAGCCGAGCAGCTGTCTGGCACGGTCGATGGCCAGCAGCGTGCCGTGCTCTGGAATCTCGGCGGTGAGCGGGACGTCGGGGAAGACCTCGGCGAGGACGTCGCGGGACGGGCGGTTCATCACCGTGTCGGCGGCGGCGATGATGACGTTGTCGCTGCCGGCCACGTCGGCTTCCAGTCCGAGCCGGCAGGCGGCGGCGACGTCGCGGACGTCGACGTAGCCCCACAGGTTCCACTTACGGGAGTGCGGCTGCGCCCAGTACTCGGGGAAGCGCTCGTAGTCGCCCGGCTCCATGATGTTGGAGATGCGCAGGCCGATGAACGGGATGCCCGACCAGCGGGAGATGTGCTCGGCGATGGTTTCGCTTGCCACCTTCGACAGCGCGTAGGTCGACGCCGGGAAGGGGAAATGGTCCTCGTCGACGGGCGCATAGCGCAGCTCGCCAGGCGCGCCAGGCTCCTGCTCGAGGCCGTAGCCGAACGGCAGGCCGAGCGTTGTCTCGCTCGACGCCCAGACCACCCGGCGAAGCCCCAGCGCAGCGGCCGCGTGGAAGACGTTGAAGTTCATCGTGACGTTGGCGTTGAAGGTGACCGCGGGGGTTGACACGCCGGGTGCCGGGATGTTCGCCAGGTGCACCACCGCGTCGCTTCCGCGCAGCGCCTCGATCGCCTGACCGTAGTCGGTCAGGTCGGCTCGCAGGACGTCGTTCGCCACGTCTTCACGGCTCACGGCAGCGTCCGTGGCCACCACCTGATAGCCGTGCTCGCGCAGTTCCCTGACGGCGGCGCGGCCGGCCTTGCCGGTCGCTCCGGTAACGCAGATCCGGCTCTGAGTGTTCGCCATGCCACTGAGCCTAAGACATGTCTAAAAGTGACGGATCGGCGCAGTTGCATGCCCGTAGAGCCATACCTCTGGAATGCCTACGATCAGACACGTAGGGCACTTTTAGACATGTCTTTGAGCCGTGTGGCTGAGCGGAACGCGCTCCGGCTCGGGCGGCGGTCCGGGCGGCGTGCCGTCGCCGAACGGGCGGCCGCCGAGTTCTTCCCTGTGGTGCGGCGTCAGCCAGCCGGACAGATCCGGGCCGTCGGGGACGATGCCTGAGGGGTTGAGGTTCTTGTGCACCAGGTAGTAGTGCTGCTTGGTCTGGACGAAATCGATGGTGTCGCCGAAGCCCGGGGTCTGGAACAGGTCGCGCGCGTAGCCCCACAGGGCCGGCATCTCGATCAGCTTGTTCCTGTTGCACTTGAAGTGGCCGTGGTAAACGGCATCGAACCTGGCAAGCGTGGTCCACAGCCGGACGTCCGCCTCAGTGATCGTGTCGCCGACCAGGTAGCGGCGGTTCGCGAGGCGCTCCTCGAGCCAGTCGAGCCGGGCGAAAAGCGCGCGGTACGCCTCGTCGTAGGCCCGCTGGCTCGAGGCGAAGCCGCAGCGGTAGACCCCGTTGTTGACCTCGCGGTAGATGGGGTCGCTGACCTCCTCGATCTCGGCTGCCAGGGCGTCCGGATAGAGGTCGGGCGCGCCGTCACGCTGGTAGGAAGTCCACTCGATTTCCATGTCCCTGGTGATCTGCCGGAAGTCGGAGGTGACCACCTTGCCGCTCGGGATGTCCACGATCGCGGGCACCGTCACGCCCCGCTCGTAGCCGGGGACGGCCTTCTCGTAGGCCTCGCGGAGCCAGTGGATGCCAAGCACCGGGTCCTTCTCCCCCGGGTCCAGGTCGAACTGCCAGGAGCGCCAGTCGTGCGTGGGGCCGCAGATGCCCATGCCGAGGGCGTCCTCAAGCCCGAGAAGCCTCCTGACGATCATGGTCCTGTTGGCCCACGGGCAGCCGCGGGCCACCACCAGCCGGTAACGGCCGGCCTCCAGTGGCCAGCCGTCCCGGCCGTCGGCGGTGATGCGCCCGTCCAGGTAAGTGGTATCGCGCTTGAACTCGCCGGCTGTGCTCATGGCTCAAGCCTAGACGCGGGCGAAGCGGCTCCTCGCGACGAAGGGCGCGACCGTCTCCGGGCTCGCGGTGGCCGGCGAGCCCGACTGGTACGGGGGATGCGGGTCGTATTCGATAGCCAGCTGGATGCGCTTGGCCTCCTCGTCGCCCGCGACGCGGCCCGCCAGGGCAAGGGCCATGTCGATGCCCGCGGAGACTCCCGCGCCGGTGACGTACTTGCCGTCGAAGACGTAGCGCTCGCGCTTCGGCACGGCGCCGAGACGGCCGAGTTCCTCCATGGCGAGCCAGTACGTGGTGGCAGCGCGGCCGGTCAGCAGGCCCGCCGCGGCGAGCACCAGCGCGCCGGTGCACACCGAGGTGGTCCAGGTGCTGGTCTTGTCCGCCTCGATGAGCCAGTCCTGCAGCGGCCCCGGGGTCATCTGGGCGGCCTGGCCAGGCCCGCCGGGTACGACGATGATGTCCGGACGCGGGACATCGGCGTAGGACGCCTGCGACTGCAGGGTGAGGGTACCGGACTCGTCGGTGATGCCACGAACCCGTTCTGCGGCGAAGATTACTTCGGCATCGGGCAGGTGATGCAGGACCTGGTGGGGTCCGACGGCGTCCAGCGCGGTGAAGCGGTCGAACAGCGCGATGACGATTTGCATGATGCTCCTCCTACTGTGAGCTCGGTGCGGGACGGAAACGGCGGCGGTACTCGGCGGGGCTGGCGCCGAGGGCTAGCAGAAACGCGCGGCGCATCGCCTCGGGGGTGCCATACCCGCAGGCACGCGCGGTCTGCTCGATGCCTTCCGCGGTGTCCTCCAGATGGCGCCGCGCGGCTTCCAGGCGGGTGCGCTCCACGTACTTGCCCGGAGACATGCCGGTCTCGGCTGCGAACGCGCGGGCGAACTGGCGCGGCGACAGGCTTGCCCTGCCCGCGAGCGCCTCGACGGACAGGTCGGCCGCTGGGTGCTCGGCGATCCACTGCTGTACCCGGCGCAGCGGCGTGCTCTTCGCCACCTGGGCCGTCAGCTGGACGCTGAACTGCGACTGGCCGCCGGGCCTGCGCAGGAACACCACCAGGGCGCGGGCGACAGTGAGCGCCTGGTCGCGGCCGAGGTCATCCTCCACGAAGGCGAGCCCGAGGTCGATGCCTGCGGTGACGCCCGCCGACGTGGCGATGTCGCCGTCCTTGATGAAGATCGGGTCCGGGTCGACGTCGATGGCCGGATAGCTCTTCGCGAAGTCCTCGCACCGTGACCAGTGCGTGGTGGCGCGCCTGCCGTCGAGCAGCCCGGCCTCGGCGAGCAGGTAGGCGCCGGTGCAGACGGAGGCGACGCGCGATGCGCGCGACGCGTGCTCGCGGAGCCACTGGACGAGTTCCGGCAGGCGGCGGCGCGCCCCGTCACCGCCGGGGACGAGGAGCAGGCTCAGCTGGCTCGTGTCCACGGCGGCCAGGTCGTCGTCGGGAACCAGGGTGAGGCCGCTCGACGCGCGCACCGCGGCACCGCCGAGACTGGCGGTGCGCACCCGGTAGGCGGGACCGCCGTCGTGGCTGGCCGCGTGGGCGAAGACCTCAAGCGGGCCGGTGACGTCGAGGGATTGCACCCCGTCGAACACGATGATCAGAACTGTTCGCACGCCACCAGTGTGGCCGGGCGACGTCATGGCAGCAATGACGAAAAACCCACCAATCCTGCCATGGAGGTCGGCCGACGGTCTCGCCGGCCACGGAATTTTCACAGGAACTGTCGGCCGTTCGTACAAAGCGCAGTAACAAGAAATCCCGAGTTGACGATTTCCGTAATGAGAGGTGGACCACAATCAATCCTTCAGGAGGAGCGTATGCGCCGACTGCCCGCACTCGCCGCCGTGACCGTTCTCGGCTCGGCATGCGCGATCACCGCATTCGGAACGGCTAACGCCGCGTCAGGGAAGGCCGTCCTCGCGGGCAGCATCCCCGCGTGGGCGAATTCGAAAAACCTCGTTGGGACTGCCGACCCGGCCGGCGACGTGGGCTTCCGCGTTTACCTCGGCTGGAACGACCCAGCGGCGGTGGCGTCGCTCGCCGCGGCGGTGTCCGACCCGAGCAGCGCGTCCTACCGGAAGTTCCTTACCCCCGCCCAGTTCCGCCAGCAGTTCGCGCCGTCCCAAGCGCAGGTCGGCGCGGTGCAGAGCTGGCTCAAGAGCCAGGGCTTCAGCGTCGAGTACACCCCGCAGAACAACCACTACGTGTCCGCCGAGGGCACCGTCGCCCAGGCGGAGGCGGCGTTCGGCACCACGTTCGGCGAATACAGCGTGTCCGGGCTCACCGTCAGGTCGCCGGAGGCGAACGTCGCCATCCCCGACTCCCTGTCCGGCATCGTCACCGGGGTCGCCGGCCTCGACGACAGTGCCCAGTTTGTCCAGACGGACCACACCAACGGGGACGCGCCACCGCCGGCCGCGTTCGTCAGCGCCCAGCCGTGCTCCGCCTACTGGGGCGAGAAGCAGGCGACCGGCTTCACCAACCCCTACGGCTCAGGCACGCTGCCCTACGCCCCCTGCGGTTACACACCGCAGCAGGTCAAGGGCGCGTACGGCATCTCCGGGTACGACGGCAGCGGGCAGACCGTGGCGATCATCGACGCCTACGCCGCCCCAACCCTCGCGGCCGATGTGAACCAGTGGTCGGTCAACCGCGGCCTGCCCACCATGTCCGGCAGCCAGCTCACCCAGGTCGTCGCGCCAGGCACTTACCACCACCCGGAGTCTGGCAAGAAGCAGGATCCGCAGGGCTGGTACGGCGAGGAGACCCTGGACGCCGAGGCCGTGCACGGCATGGCGCCCGCGGCCAAGATCGTCTACGTCGGCGCGCCGAACAACTTCCAGGACCTGGACGCCGCGCTCAACAACGTGGTGGACAAGCACCTGGCGGACATCGTCACCAACTCCTACGGCTGGGACACCGAGCAGCTCCCGCCCGGCTTCATCAAGCCGTACGAAGACACGATGATGCAGGGCGTCATCGAGGGAATTGGCATCTACTTCTCCTCCGGCGACAACAGCGACGAGTCGCAGGTGGTGGGATACCGGACCGCCGACTGGCCGGCCTCAAGCCCATTCGTCACCTCCGTCGGCGGCACCACGCTCGGCGTCGGTGCGTCGAACAACTACTTGTTCGAGACCGGCTGGGGCACCACCACCTCGACCTGGAACGGCACCGCGTGGGCGTCCACGCCGCCAGGGCCGTGGCTCTACGGAGCGGGCGGCGGCGTGAGCACGCTGTTCGCCGAGCCGTCCTACCAGCAGGGCGTCGTCCCGGCCGGCGTGTTCGCCGCGCAGGGCCGCACCGGCCGGGCCGTTCCGGACATCGCGGCGCTCGCCGACCCCAACGCCGGTTACCTAATCGGCGAGACCCAGACGTTCCCCGACGGCACGGCGAAGTACTCCGAGTACCGCATCGGCGGCACCAGCCTGGCCTCGCCGATCGTCGCGGGCATCATGGCGCTGGCCAACCAGGCGGCCGGCCAGCCACTCGGCTTCGTCAACCCGCTGCTGTACAAGCTCGCTGGCTCCGCCGCGTTCAACGACGTGGTGAGCCCGTCGGCCACGATCGCCGTGGTCCGCTCCAACTACAAGAACAGCGTTGACGCCACCGGCGGCCTGAGCTACGTGCTGCGCACGGCCAACCAGACGCTGAGCCTGCAGACGACGCCCGGTTACGACGATGTGACCGGCCTCGGCACGCCGACCAGCTCATTCCTGTCCATGATCAGCAAGTAACTGGCACGAAAAAGGCCGGCCGGGCGCACGCCCGGCCGGCCTTTTTGCTGCGCTGAGGGTGAACCTGTGGCCAGTGTTGTCGCGCCTGATGTTGTTGTCCCCCCTGGCGCCGGCGGCTACTGCGGGTGCGCGGCGGCGACTTGTTCCAGGTAGGCGGCGGCCTTGGCGGGGTCGAGCAGGAAGTCGTGGATGGTGGCCGGGTGAATGAAGATGTCGGCGAACCGGTCGGCGATCTCCTGGAACTGTGCTGCCGCCCCGAGCACCTGCTGCGCGTGGATGGGCATCGGCTCGAGCATCATCTGGGTGAGGATGCAGGAATTCTGCGCGTGTGCCCAGAACGTGTCGAAGGTCTGCTGCATCCACTGTGGCGTGAACGGCGCGTTGCCGCGCTCCAGGATGGCCCTTAGGTACATCCCTGACGCGTGGGCGGCGTTGTTGGCGCCCTGACCGCTGATCGGGTCGTTGACGACGACCACGTCGCCGATGCCGAGGACATAGGCGCCAGGCGCGACCTCGGCGTAGGGGCGGCGGACGGTGCCGGGGAACGCGCCGATCAGCGACGCGCGCGCGTCGGTGGGCTCGGCGTTCCGGTACAGCTCGGCCTCCCACGGGAAATGCTCGGCCAGCATGGCGTGCAGCCGCCGCAAGTGCTCGGCGGGCGACGGGCGGTCGGTGAAGATGTCGAACGGACCGCCGGGCACGGCCTCGACGAGCAGCACGTCACACGGGCCGGTGAGCGTGTGGGACTGCATGTGCAGGTACTCGCCCGCGCCCGGCCGCAGGTTCACCCGCATCCGCGGCTCGGCGGCCCCGGGGAACGGGTCGATCCCGTTCACGTAGATGGCCGCCAGGTTCCTCGCGGGCCTGGCGTAGAGCGACCGCTCGGCGTCCCTGTCGAACATCTCCACGATCTCGCCCTTGCCCGCGGCGATGATCGTCAGGTCGTACATCGGCGCGAGGCCGGACAGGTCGGAGGTCATCACCGAGTGGTAGATCATCCGGCCGCCGCGCTGCTCGAACAGCTCGATCCAGGTCGACATCTTGAGCCGCTGGTCGACCGAATTGCCCGGGCGTGCCCACGCGCCGGAGAAGGAGAAGGCCGACACGCCGGGGGCCGGGGACAGGTTGAAGCCGATTCCGCCGATCGGCGTCGCGGTGTCGTCCCAGAAGTTGAGGCTGACCTCGCGTTCCCTGTCCAGGGCCCGGTACATCATCACCTGGGTGGAGGTCGGCCACCCGTTGCGGATTTCGTCGGGTGTGCGAGCCGACATGACGGTCACGTCGTAGCCTTCGGCCTGCAGGCTCAGCGCCAGCTGAAGCCCGGCCTGGCCGGCGCCTACGATGAGAATTCTGCGCACGGGGGGAACACACTCCTTGAGTGGGGCCAGCGCCTTACGCCGGATTCAGCGAGTGGCGACCGGTGACGTTTTTTCCAGCGTGTTAGTCAGGCCGGCGAGCAATGCCTGAACGGAGGAGCGGCGTTCACGCGCGTCGACGGTGACGAGCGGCACCGTGTCGGCGACGCCCAACGCGTCGCGGACCTGGTCAAGCGGGTGGGTCTGGCGGCCGTCGAACAGGTTGACGCCCACCACGAACGGCACGTCGGAGTCGTTCTCGAAGTAGTTGACCGCGGGGAAGGAGACGTCGAGGCGGCGCGTGTCCACCAGGACGAGCGCGGCGCTCGCGCCGCGGCACAGGTCGTCCCACATCGGCCAGAACCGCGGCTGTCCCGGCGTGCCGAATAGGTACAGGATGAGGTCTCTGCCCAGAGTGACGCGGCCGAAGTCCATGGCGACCGTGGTGGTGGTCTTCTCGTCGGTGCCGTGCAGCGGGTCGACCGTCTTGCTCGCCTGGGTCATCCACGCCTCGGTGTTGACGGGCGGAATCTCCGAGACCGTACTGACCAGGGTGGTCTTTCCCACGCCGAACCCGCCAGCGACGACGATCTTCGCCGAGGTCACACTCGGCGCCACCCTGTCAGGCGAACTCGCGAAGGCCATCGATCACTCTCTTCAGCAGCCGGTGGTCGTACGGAGACGCGTACGCCTCCTCGTTGATCTGCACGTGGTCCGTGGCGGCGAGGTCCTCGAGCAGCACACGGGCGACGCCGAGCGACACGCCGCAGTGCGCCGACAGCTCAGCGACCGACTGCGGGCCAAAGGACGCCCGCTCGTACAGCCTGCGCGCCTCCGGCGACAGCCGGCCCGACGCGGCCGGGTCGTAACGCTGCACCGAGACCAGGGTGTGCACGTACAGGTGGTGCCGGGTGCGTGTCCGTCCCCCGGTCAGCACATAGGGGCGGACCCAGGGATTGGCGGTCATCGCGGCGCCCCTCCGTTCATGGCGTTCAATCGGCGCAGGTCGTCGCGGAGCTGCGGCGTCAAGACGTGGCCGACAGCGTCGACCAGCTGAGCCATCTGGTGGGCAACCACGCCGAGGTTCGCGCCGTCGCGCACGAGCACGGCGAACCCGGCAAGGTTGCCGATGCCCATAAAGAGGAAGTGGCCGGAAGGGAACTTGAGCATCACCTGGTCGCAGCCGGGCTCGCCGACCTTGCCCGCGATGTTGTTGCCGAGGCTGATGATCCCGCTGGTCATCGCGGCCAGCGGATCGGCCAGGTCGGGCGACATCCCGCCGGCCGCGATCAGCGGCAGGCCGTCGGCGGAAACGATAAGCGCGTGGGTGACCCCCGGCGTCGACGCGGCGAAGTTGTCGACGAGCCACCCGAAGTCCTGCGGGTCGCGCGGCAGCACTGCGGAGTTGGTCATGGTTAGGCTTCCTCCTCGGGTGCGTTGTCCTCGGCGGTGTCCAGTACGCCTGCCGTGCCAAGCGAGAAGGCGTTGAGCTCGTCGGCGAAGGCCCGGCGCGCCGCAGCCTGCTGCTCAGGCGTGGGCACCGGGGCGGGCTCCTGCTGCTTCGGCCGTGGCTCGTCGCCGCGCAGGCTGGCCCGCTCTCTTCGCGGCAGGTCGCCGGGCTGCCGCGCTTGCTGGTCCCGGTCGGGCAGCTCGGGCGGTTCCCAGACGGGCGGCTGGCCCGGCTCGTCGCGGGGCAAGTCGGGTACCGGCGGCCGGGGCGCGGGCTGCGGCGCGGATCCGGCGGCCGGGGCGGGCCGGCGCTGTTGCTCCTCCACGGGAACCTCGCAGAGCAGGTGCGGCGGGAGTGTCACCATCGCGACCGTGCCGCTGTTCGGCAAGGGGCGCGAGGCGAGCCGCACGCCAATCGAGTGCTTACGGGCGATCCGGTGCACAACAGGGAATCCGGTGTGCCGTCCGGTGCGCTCATCGACCTCGGGTACTGGCCCGGCCAGGGTCGCGTTGAGGGTGTTGACCTGCTCCGTCCCGATGCCGATGCCGGTGTCCTCGACGCGGAACATCACGCCGCCGTCTTCGAGCAGATGGCAGCTCACGGTGACCGTGCCTGGCGAGTACCTGGTGGCGTTGTCGAGCAGTGCCGACATCAGCGACCCCACGTCGTCCGCCGCGTAGCCGAGCACAGCGAGGTCGGTGACGCGCCCGACGGAGACCTGGGTGTACCGCTCGATCGCCGAGGCCGCCATCCGGATGACGTCAAGCAGCGAGGTGGTGAACCCGGCCAGTTCCTCTTCGCTTCTTCCGGCGAGGGTGCGCAGGTCCCGGCTGGCGCGCCGCATCCGGGTCACCGCGTGGTCGACCTGATAGAGCCGCCGTAGCCGCTCCGGGTCGCCCTCGTCCGATTCGAGCTCGTCGAGCGAGGCGCGCAGCTGCTCGGCGAGGACGAGCAGGTGCAACCCGAACTGGTCGCAGATGTCCGGCCATGAGCTCGGCCGCGTCGCGGGCTCGATGACGCCCGGCTCGGTCAGCGGCTCCCGCACCGCGGCGGGCGCGCTGGCGGCCGGCTGCGCGGATCCCTGCGCAGATGCCTGCCAGGCCGGCGGCTGCGCGGGCGCGAGCACGGCGACACCGCCCGGTTGCGGACTCGCTACGGGCTGGCCAGGAAACTGGCCAGGGGAGGCCGCGCCGTACTGGCCGGCACTGTACTGGCCGGCACTGTACTGAGGCGCGGCCTGCTGTCCGGGTCCCGCCGGGCTCGGTGTGGTGTCGATCACGCCGTACGGCCCGGTCCCCGACGGAGCCGAGCCGGGTAGCGCACGTCCGCGACCCGGCTCGAACCAGTTAGCCCGCTTCGCGGTGCCTGGCTGGCCCGCCTTCGCCGGGTCCGGCTGGCTCGCGGCCCCCGGCTGATACTGGCGCTCAGTGTCCTGAGTTACCCCAAAGCGGCGCCTGAGGCTCCACCGAGTCATCGCAGCAAGCTCTTCCCGCTTCGACGGAAAAACGGACGATGATCAGATTGGCATAGACGAGCGGCAATTGCGCACACTTCACAGCATGAATCCTCGTTTGTATCGATAATTCCCGCCTTGCGAAAATGCCCCATCGACGCCAATATGTCTCATTCTTACCAAATAAGACAAACAAGACATTTATCCGAACGGTTCCGGCTGACTGCGACACCCCATGCTCGTGAAATCGCCCCGCGCGACCCCCGGAATGTCACCTGCCATTCACCGCGTCCGCCAAGCGGCGGACCATCTCGGCGAGGATCGGGCGCGGGGTCGCGAAGTTGAGCCTGACGTGACCCTGGCCCGCGTCGCCGCAGGCCGCGCCGTCGGTCAGCAGCACACGCCCCCGCTCGAGAAAGAAGTCAGCCGGGTTCTCCTCGATGCCCCGCGCGGCGAACAGCCCGCGGCAGTCAAGCCAGGCGAGATAGGTGCCCGCTGGCGGCCGGTAGCCGATCTCGGGCAGCCGGGCGGCGAGCAGTTCGGCGAGGAGCAGCCGGCTGCCGTCCAGGTAGCCGACGACGTCGGCGAGCCAGTCGCCGCCGTCGCGGTAGGCGGCGGCCGCGGCCCAGGCGCCTGGGGTGGACGTGCCGTGCTCGAATGTGAAGCCGCGCTCCGCCCACAGCACCGCGTCCGCGTCGTTGGACAGCACAAGCTGCGCGCACTTGAGCCCGGGCAGGTTCCACCCCTTGGACGCGGCGGTGCCCGTCACCGTGTGCCTCGCCGTTGCCTCGCTCAGTGAGGCATAAGGGATATGCCTGCCTCCGGGATACAACAGCGGCGCGTGGATCTCGTCGGCGAACACCCGGCCGCCATTGGCCTCGACCACGCCGGCGACGGCGGCGAGTTCCTCCGCGCCGTACACCCGGCCGACAGGGTTGCTCGGATTGCACAGCACGAGCAGGTGACCACCCCTTTTAAACGCCGCCGCGATGCCGTCGAGGTCCAGGACGTAGCGACCGCCGTCGGCCGCCATCGGGACCTGGATAATCTCCCGGCCCAGGGTGGCCGGCCAGGTGAGAAACGGCATGTAGGCGGGTGTCGGCAGGATCACCGGGCTGCCGGGGCGGGAGAACACGCTGATCGCCGCGGCGAGGCCGGTGATCACGTCGGGCAGCGGGCGGACGCGTTCCGGGTCGACCTCCCAGCCATACCGCTCCCGCTGCCAGCGCGCGCACGCGGCCGCCATCGCGTCCGACGCTCGCTGGCTGAGATAGCCCAATTCCCGCCGCTCGATCACGCCGAGCAGCGCTTCCTCGACCGGCCGCGCCACACCGAAGTCCATCTCGGCCACGAACGCGCCGATCACGCCGGGCCCGCCCTTCGCCCACTTCCAGCTGCCGCGCGCCCTGAGTTCGTCGGCGGTGGTCCGGTCGATGATCTCCGCGAACGACGTCATGACCCCATTGTCCCCGGGACCACCCGGGTCGCCGCCGTGCCGGCCGCTGGCCCGGCGTACCCGCGGGCCCGGAGAACGACGGGTCACGGCGGCCGATGGGCGCGGCTGCCGGCTCTGATCTACTGCTTGACCGGCTTCAGGTGGTGCGGAGCGCTTCGGCTGGGGCGAGGCGGGCGGCCCGGGCGGCCGGGTAGAGGCCGGCCAGGGCGGCGACCGTCACCGCGACCCCGAGGCCGGCCCATAGCGCCGCCGGCGGGATGAGGGGGGTCCAGTGCCTGGCACGGGCCAGTGCGACCGTGATGACCGTTCCTGCGGTCAAGCCCGCGATGCCGCCGAGGGTCCCTAGGAGGATGGCCTCGGTGAGGAACTGAGCGGCGATATGGATCCTGGCCGCACCGAGAGCCCGGCGCAGGCCGATCTCCTGCCTGCGCTCAAGAACCGCGATCACCATCACGTTGGCGATCCCGATGCCACCGACCAGCAGCGCCACGGCGCCGAGGCCGAGGAACAGCGTGGTGGACGCCTGGGCGACCGCGAGCCGCGCGGTCAGCGCGGCCGACGGCTGGCTTACCGCCACGTCACCCGGCGTTTCCGGGTCCGCTGTCGGGCCGAGGAGTGCGGCTACCTGGTTCGTCGCGTTGACATCGGTGCGGACGTAGATCCGGCTCGGATGGCCGTCGTAGCCGAGCAGCGTGGCGGCGACGGGGAAGCCGACAAGCGCGGAGCGGTCAATCTCCGGGGCGAGCGGCAGCGGGTTCAGGATGCCGGCCACGGTGAACCAGCGGCCGCCGATGAAGACGCGGGGCGGCGGGCCGCCGAAGGCGGCGATGCCGAGGGACCGGGCGGCCTGGTAGCCGAGCACGGTGACCGGGTAGCGGCCTTCCGCGGCGTTGAGGAAGGTTCCCTGCCGCAGGGTGCCGCCGAGCACGGCGAGCAGTGACGGGTCTGCCGCCCGCGTGGCCAGGCCTCCGGTGTCGTAGGGCGAGACTTTGTCGGTGCGGTAGACGCGGGCACTGGCCAGAATGGCCGTCGGGGCAGCCCGCTCGACGCCCGCGATGCGCCGGATCATCGGGGTCGCGGCGACCGGGAGCTCGGCCTCCTGTCCGTCGAACGTCTGGCCGTTGGTCACGGTGAGCAGGTTGGTGCCGAGCTGGTCGATCTCGGCGAGCAGCGCCGACTGGCTGGACCTGGTGATGCCGAGGACGGCGACGAGGGCGGCGATCCCGATGGCGATCCCGAGCGCCGACAGGGCGGCACGGGCACGGCGGTAGCGCAGGCCGAGGAGGGCGGTGCGCAGCGCGTCGCCTGGTCGCAGGGTGGATCGCCGCAATGTGGGCCGGGGGCCGGCGGGACGGGTCATCGCTGCGCTTGCCTTTCGCGGTGGTCGGCGACGACGCGGCCGTCGCGGAGCTCGATGCGGCGTGACGCGGACGCGGCGATCGACGGATCGTGGGTGATCACGGCCAGGGTCACGCCATGGTCGGCGTTCAGTGCGCGGAGCAAGGCCATGATCTCCTGGCCGGTGGTCTGGTCAAGGTTGCCCGTCGGCTCGTCGGCGAGGACGAAGGCCGGGTTCCCCACCAGGGCCCTGGCGATCGCCACGCGCTGCTGTTCGCCGCCGGACAGCTGGCGGGGCCGGTGGGTCATCCGGTGGCCGAGGCCCACCAGGTCGAGCATGGCCGCGGCGGCCTGCCGCCTGCGCCATGCGGGAACGCCCTGGTAGAGCAGGGCCGCCGCCACGTTATCCAGGGCGGTCAGGGCGTCGAGCAGGAAGAACTGCTGGAAGATTACGCCGACTCGCCAGGCGCGCAGGCCGGCGAGCTCGCGGTCGGACAGCGCGGACACGTCCTGGCCCGCGATCGCCACCGAGCCTGCGGTGGGACGGTCAAGGCCGGCGGCCAGGTGCAGCAGGGTGCTCTTGCCTGAGCCTGACGGGCCGACGATGCTGGCCATCTCACCGGGCATGACGTCCAGGGTCACGCCCCTGACGGACTCCACCGGGGGGGTGCCCGGATAGATCTTGCGGACGTCGCGCAGGCTGAGCGCCGGCGTGCGTCGAAGTTCCGCGGTCATCGGCGGGCTCATCGGCTGGCCCGTCATCCCTGCGCGACCGTCACGGCAAGGCCGGGCGCCAGCCCGGAGCCCGTGACCGCGACGAGGCCGGTGGCATCATCGAACAGGCCCGTCGTCACCGGGATCAGCCGATCGCGCGAGCCCGCGACCTGAATCTCGTAGCCGCCGCCTGGCGCGGCAAGCAGCGCGGTCACCGGAACGGCGAGGACGCCGTCGGCCCGCCGCTGGGTGATCGACACCTGAACGGGCGCCTGGTCGAGTCCGGCCGGGATCGCCGCGCTGATGGTAATCGTGACGGGGATCTCGGCAGCCTGGCTGCCGCTTGAATTCGCGCTGCCGCCCTGGCCACTGCCACTCGCCTGGCCGCCCGACGCGCCGGGCACGGTGGCCACGCTGCCGACAGCGGTCACGGTGCCTGCGACGGTGGTGGTCCCGTCCGGCATCGTGACGGTCACCTGGTCGCCACGCCTGACAGCCGGGCCGCCGACCGGCAGCCAGACCTGGACGCCGGCCGTCAGCGACGTTCCGGAGACGACGCTGGCGCCGGCCGCGACAGGAGCGCCTGGCTGCTCCGGCGTCGCGGTGACGCGCAGCGGCCCGGGCAGGAACGCGACCGCGCCGAGGGGAATCGTGCCGGTGACGGTCTCGTCACGGGACTGCTGCCACCGCTGCACCGCGAGCTCCGTGCCCCAGCCGAACACGCCGTCAGCCGGGCCGGGATCGAAGCCGAGGGCGGCGAGGTTGCGCTGGAGCTGCCGGACGTCGGGACCGGCGGTCATGCCGGGAACGAACGGCCGCCAGGCGGGGAGCGAGCCATACAGCAGCGTCACCGGCTGGCCGTCGACGGCGAACAGCGGCTGCCCGCGGCGCACGATGTCTCCTGCTGCGGGCAGCCAGGTGATTATCCCGCCGCCCGACTCGCTGGCGACGGTGAAAAAACCCTGGTAGCCGAGGGTGCCGGCCACCAGCTGGCGAGCGGACAGGTCGGTGCGCACCACCAGAGCGGTCGCCGCGGTGACCGCCGCGGCGACCGGCGGATGCGTACCGCCCTGCCACAGCCCCCGAGCCGCGAAGCCCGCCACCGCGGCGAGCACGACTCCGGTCACCCCCACCGCCAGCGGACGCCTGCCGCGGGCCGGCGCCGGCGGCGGGGCGGCATGCGGCGGCCCCGCCCGCAGCGCTTCCTCATGCGCCAGGCCCGTGCCTGGCGCGGAGTCAGGAGACGATGTGGACATCGATGTGCCCGCTGCTCGGCAGGTACCGCTGGCAGGCGGTCCCCGCGGCCTGGTTCGCGGCGTCCTTCGGGTTAATCGATGACGGCAGCGGGAACGAGCCGTCCGGGTCCGGGTCCGGCCAGTTGGGCACGCCGTGCTGCCTGATGCACTCGGCGTACCTGACGAGCTTCTGGAACTGGGCCTGCGGCACTGGCGGCGAGGCGTTGCTCGACGGGAACAGGTGCTGGCATGCCTGCTGGGTGCTTGCCGGGGCGGATCCCGGTGAGATGGCGAAGTGCCACCGGCCGTCGCTCGGGTCGTAGACGGGGTCGGGGAACGACGGATCGCCGTGCGTGCGGTAGCAGGTGACGATCGACATGGTCTCGTCATCCGGGGTGGCGGAACTGGTGCCGGCCGTCGTGCCGCCGCCGGCCGCCGAACCGCAGCCGGCCAGGGCGCCGGCAGCGAGCATGATGCCGGACACGAGCAGCGCCGTGCCCTGTCCGCGGCGAGTGAGCTGAGTCATTGGCTGTCCCTTCTGGTCATCGAGCCCCCGTCCGCGGCATGCCTTCTGCCTTGAGCCACGGCGGTGCACCGATTCCTGTGCCTCTCCGACAGTGGCAGCGGCGGGCGCTGCGGCACATCACGGCCCGGAGCGAACCTGCCTCCCCCATTCCGGGCAGCGTCCCTCCCCCGCCAGCGGGTGGAGCGGCGCTGAGCTGCGGGTTACTGTTATCGCCGTGGGCGTCCCCCCACGCCCGCCAAGGCGCGTCAAGTCCCGGTCCCGCCGGAAGGCGCGCGATCGAGCCGGGCGTGTGCGGCGCGGTAATGGCCGAGGCACAAAGGAGCTGGCATGACGAGGCGCTGGGGGCTTCAGGCCACGATGACCGCCACCTACGTGGCGGTCACCGCGGGGGTGGTGCTGCTCACCGAACTGGTGATCTTCGGAGTCGCGGCACTCAGCCCGCCGACGCCGCTGACGAGGCAGGCGGTGCAGGGACTTGCCCAGGCGACGGCGCAGGGGATGACGGCCAAGCTGGACAACGTCATAGGCAAGCTCGGGACGCCGAAGGCGACGCAACTGGACGGCGACCTCACCACCGGCGGCGGCCAGGTCGCCGCCGGGCAGGCGCGGCCGGACGGCAACGGCGGGGTGGTCATCCCGCGGCTCACGACGGCCGAGTGCGACGTCGCCTCCGCTTCCTTCGCCGTCGTGGTATCCAGGGCCGGGCTCGTGCTCGCGTCCTCCTACCCTGCGTGCTTCCCCCGGGGCAGCCACGGATCAGACGCACAGCAGGGCGTGCCGCGCAAGGTACTAAGCTCTTTCGTGCGCTGGGCGATACAGGGCGGCGGGCAGGCACCGCTCCCGTCGGGAAACGTGGTGTGGGCGACCGCGCCCATCACGGCGGGGCCGGGCGCCGACCAGGTCAAGGGCGCGCCGTCCGGTGCGCCGAGCCCCACGGCAACCGGCGGCGCTGCGGGTTCAGGCGGTGCGACGGCGGTCGCGATGCTCTACCTGGAGGTCCCGGCCACCGCACCGGGGATCGGCGGTGTCACCGTGTCACCCGGCCTAGTAAGGACGGGCATGGTGCTGCTCGCCGCCGCGATCCCTGTGGGGCTGGCGTTCGGGCTGCTGTCCACCCGGAGGCTGACCCGGCGTCTCGGGCGGCTCGCCGCGCTGACCCAGCAGGTGGGCGACGGCGACTTCGGACTGCGGGTTCCGGTGCACGGGCACGACGAGGTGTCCCGCCTCGAGGAGAACTTCAACCGGATGGCGGGTCAGCTCCAGGCCTGGCTCGACGCGACCCGCCAGCTCGGCGCGGCCAACGCCAGGCACGAGGAGCGCACCCGCATCGCACGCGAGCTGCACGACTCCATCTCCCAGGAGCTGTTCTCACTAAACGTGCTCGCCGGCGGGCTGCGCCGGGCGCTGCCCGCGAAGTCCCCGGTGCTTCCCCAGGTGGAGATCATGGAGCGGACCGCGGGCGACACGATGCGCGAGATGCGGTCGCTGCTGCTCGCGCTGCGCCCGGTCGCGCTCGAGGAGGCCGACCTGCCGCGCGCCCTGGACGGCGTCTGCCAGGCCTATCGCGACCGGCTTGGCATCCCCGTCCGTGCCGAGGTCGACCTGGCAGGACTCGAAGCCGACGGGCTACCGCCCGCGGTCGAGCACGCGATGCTCCGGGTGACGCAGGAGGCGGTAGGCAACGCCGCGCGGCACGCCGACCCGGCACGGATCACCGTCCGGCTACGCGGCGACCGCGGGCAGGCGGTCCTTGAGATCAGCGACGACGGCCGCGGCTTCGACGTCGCCGCGCCGCGGCATGAGGAGGCCGGCGGCCTCGGGTTGCATACGATGCGGGACCGGGTCGCCGAACTCGGCGGCCTGCTGACCGTGCAGAGCGCTCCGGGCGAGGGCACAACGATCCGCGCCCGCTTCCCGCTGCGCGAGGCCATTGTCACCGGCGAGGCGGCCGTCGGCGAAGGGGTCGCCGGCGGCGGCGCCGCCGGTTCCGGGGTCGCCGGCGGAGGGGTCGCCGGTTCCGGGGTCGCCGGCGGAGGGGTCGCCGGACAGAGCATCACCGAGGAGGCCCGATGATCCGGGTGCTTATCGCCGACGACCACCAGGTCGTCAGACAGGGACTGCGCTTCCTGCTGTCCGGCGAGCCGGGGATCGAGGTCGCGGGCGAGGCAGCGGACGGCGAGGCCGCGCTCGACGCCATCCGCGCGCTCCGCCCGGACGTGGTGCTGCTCGACCTGCTCATGCCCCGGCTCGACGGGCTCGGGGTGCTCGGCAAGCTGCAGGAGGAGGGCCTGGCCGTCGCCGTCCTGGTGCTGACCTCTTCCGCCGACGACCAGCATCTCGTCCAGGCGCTCAAGGCCGGGGCGCTCGCCTACCTGCCCAAGACCGCGGGCGTGGACCAGGTCGTCGAGGCGGTGCGCGCCGCCGCGCGCGGCGAGAGCGTGCTCCAGCCGGCCGCCACCGCGCGGATGCTTCGCGAGCTGCGGCGGGCCGCCGCCGACCCACTCGCGCAGCTCACCCCGAGGGAGACCGACGTGCTCAAGGGCCTGGCCCAGGGCCGGTCCAACCGGGAGATCGCACGAGCGCTTTCTGTGTCAGAGGAGACGGTGAAGAGCCACGTGTCGAGCATCCTGGCCAAGCTCGGGCTTGCCGACCGCACCCAGGCGGCCATCTTCGCGCTGCAGCGCCGCCTGGTACCGCTCGACCAGGCACTCGGGCAGTGAGATTGGGGAGGGGGCGAAGGCAGGCAACCGTTCGGTGGTGGCCTGTTCTTGCCGTTGACCTTGGATCACCGTCGTAGTCTTGGGCCATGGCGTTCAGCGGGTGGCCGGCCGAGGCGCTTGCCTTTTATGCGGGCCTCGAGGATGACAATTCGAAGGAGTACTGGACCAGCCGGAAGGCTGTCTACCAGGAAAAGGTCTTGCACCCGATGGAGGAGCTGCTCGACGAGCTCGCTCCCGAGTTCGGCGAGGCGAAGGTCTTCAGGCCGTACCGCGACATCCGGTTCAGTCACGACAAAACGCCCTACAAAACGCACATCGGTGCCACGCTCGGCGGGACCAGCTACGTGCAGCTGTCGGCGGACGGCCTGTCCGCGGGGGCCGGGCGGTGGCATCTCGAGGCCGACGAGCTGATCAGGTACCGGGCCGGGGTGGCCGGGCCGGACGGCGCGGAGCTCGCCGCGATCGTGGACGCGCTGGAAAAAGACGGCGTCGAGGTGCACGGGCACGGCACGCTCAAGTCCACACCGCGCGGGTATTCGGCCGATCATCCGCGCATCGGGCTGCTGCGGCACAAGGGGCTGACCACGTGGCAGCACTGGAACCCCGAGCCGTGGCTGGCGACTTCCGCCGCCTCGGCGAAGGTCGGCGACTTCCTGCGGTCGAGCGCAGACCTCTGTGACTGGCTCATCTCGCACGTCGGGGAGTAGGACCCGCGGAGTCTGGGCTTCACGCGTTAAATGGCTCGCGGCAGGTGCGGGCGGCGCGGGAGCATGGCGCCATGGTGTTTGTGCGTGAGATTTCCGCCGATGACTGGGAACTGATGCGCGATGTGCGGCTGGCCGCGCTCGCCGAGGCGCCGGACGCGTTCGGTTCGACGTACGCGCGTGAGGTCGCCTTCGGCGAGCCGCAGTGGCGCGGGCGGATCAGCGAGCGGTCGGTGACGTTCTTCGCCTATACCGACCCTGATTCGTCGCCCGCGGGGCTGGCCGGCGTGTACGTCGAGGACGGCGTGGCGGACCTCGTGTCCATGTGGGTGCGGCCCGGCTTCCGCGGCCAGCGGGTCGGCGAGGCGCTCATCGAGGCGGCCGCCTCGTGGGCGAAGGCGCGTGACTTCGGCACGCTGTGGCTGTGGGTCACCGACATGAACGACGCGGCGCGGCGGCTGTACGAGCGGTCCGGGTTCACGGCGACCGGGGAGGAGCAGCCGCTGCCCTCCAACCCCGCGCTTACCGAGATCCGGATGAGCCGGGCGCTCTAGCCGAGACCGATCCCTTGGCGGCCGCGACGATGAACCAGTGCCGACCGGTCGCGGGGCATGTCGGGGATTTGCAACCACGAGGGCATCACTCGTCCCACTAGTCCCGCCGTCCCCGGCTGCTTCGCCGAACCGAGGGATGATCACGGAACTTTCGATTACCGCGGAATTTTTCTACCCAATTCCGGTAGAAAAGTTCCGTCATAATCAAAGTTTCCGTGATCATGTTCGAGATGCCGTGGCGCGTGAGAACGAGGTGGCCCGTGAGGCGCGGGATTGGTCTGGCTCGACAGTCCAGGCTTGGCCCGGCAGCCTGACCGCGGTCACTCGGGGTTGTCGGCGAACTCGGCGCGGACGCCGAGGAGGCGGACGGGGCGGCCGGGGGTGAACTTCGCGAGTGCGACCTCCGCGGCCTGTTCGATGACGGTGGCCCAGGCGGCGTCGGCGTCCCCGGGCGCGGGCGAGTCGTCGAGTGGCAGCGGTTCACCGTAGAGCTGCGGGATGCCGGGCGGTGACTGCGTTCCCGGTGCGAGCGGGGCGCCGTGCGTGATGGTGTCGAAGGGGGCGTAGCGGACCTTGACCACCACGCGGGCCACCGGGCGGTCGGTGACCTCGCCAGCCACCTGGCGGGCCAGCCGGGCGATCTCCGTGCCCACCTGCGCCCAGTCGGCGAGGTTGCGCTGGAAGGTGACCTCGCGGCCGTGCGAACGGGGGACGTAGGGGGTGGAGTCGACGTCCTTCTCGCCGCGGCCGTTGCCGAGCAGGACAAGCCAGGGTCCCGTGGTCGGCCCGAATTCCTTCGCCAGGCGGTCCATGTCGGCGGCCGCGAGCTGCCGCACGGTGGTGATGCCGAGGGTCGCGAGCTTGGCCAGCGTCTTCGCGCCGATGCCCCAGATGGCGTCCGGTGGCTGGTCGCCGAGGACCTGGAACCAGGTCTGCGTGGTCAGCCGGTAGACACCGGCCGGCTTGCCGTAGCCCGTGGCGATCTTGGCCTGGAGCTTGTTGTCGCCGATGCCGACCGAGCAGTCGAGTCCTGTTGCCTCCTTGACGTCGGCGGCCAGGCCGCGGGCGAAGCCCTCGGGATCGTCGCTGGTAACGCCGATGAAGGCCTCGTCCCAGCCGAGGACCTCGACGGGGCAGCCGGTCTCCCGGAGCACGTCCATCACCACCGCGGAGACTTCGTTGTAGGCGTCGGCGTCCACCGGCAGGAACACGCAGTCCGGGCAGCGCTTGGCCGCCGTGCGCAGCGGCAGGCCGGAATGCACGCCGAACTCCCGCGCCTCGTAGGAGGCGGTGGAGACGACGCCGCGCTTGTTCGGGTCGCCGTCACCGCCGACCACGATCGGCTTGCCGCGCAGCTCGGGCTTCCGCTGTTGCTCGACGGCGGCGAGGAACTGGTCCATGTCCAGGTGGAGCACCCAGGAGGTCACGGCAACAGTCTTACCCTGGCTCGCCGGTCAGTGGCACTCGGTTCTCTTGACGCCGGACAGTTCCCAGAAGTCATACAGTGGAATGTCCTCTGTCCTGGTGAAGATGCCGACGCGGACGGTGAGCACGACCTCCTGGATGGCCGCGCCGCTTGTCGGTGGCATGCAGATGTCCGACTTCCACAGCACGCGCAGCAGCCGGAACGAGTGGGGCGGGATGCTGCCACGCGACGACCAACTGAGCGGGCCGGCGGCGCTTCCCGTGTCAACCCACTTGCCGCTAGCCACGGCGGCCTGAAGGGGCTGATCACTGAACGGCTGCCAGTTGGGGCCGACGCTGACCACGGTCTGGGTCCAGTCGCTGTTGTTCACGAGGCCGACCAGAATGCCCTGTTCCTGACCGAAGCGCTCCGGGACGGCGTCGCTCATCGGCGGGCTCCTTCCCCATGACGACGTCTTAAGAGCAGCGGCCGGAACTCGGGCCCGCCAGCGCGAAGTTCTCCCCGGCGAGCCTCACGTCCTCGGTCCTCGTGATGACGCCGACCCGGACCTGAAGCGGGATGTCGCCGAACCACGTTTCAGTGCCGTTCCCAACGAGGCAGATATTCGACGTCCAGGTCACGCGCACGAAACGGTAGGAGTGCGGCGGAATGACGCCAGGCGACAGGAAGCGAGCGCTGTTGTACGGCTCGCCCACCTGGTTAAGGTGCGGTCCGCTCTCGACGTCGACCTGGACATCGGTGAATTCTGCGTAGTACCAGAGAGGATCGGTCCCGAGGATCTCTTGCGTCCAGTCGCTGTTGTTCCATACGGCGAGCGTGATCCCCTGGCGTTGTCCCGACCGAACGGGGACTGTGGTCTGGTTGGCGCCGGCCGCCGTGGTATCGATCGCTCGTTGCTGGTCGACGGGATACAGCCAGCCGGTCCCGGAAACGTGTAGCGGCGCGGCGCTGTTCATCGAGTCGAGGAAACCAGCCCACGTGCCGAGCGCCGCGACGAGTATCGCGAGCGCGGCCCACACCCACCAGCGGACGTGGCCGAGCCAGTTGCGCAGCCGCCTGGCGATCGGCTGCCAGCCAGGACCTGCCACTTCAGCGGCCAATGATCGCGGCCGGCCGAGCCGGGTGAGTTCGGCTCGCACTTCGGCGTCGGTGGCGTCAGGCGGCAGCGCCTCGTCTAGGTGGGCGGTGATCTGCTCGCGCAGCTCACGCGCCTGCGCGGCCGGCAGGGTGACGCAGGCCGCACTGAGTTCGTGCAGGTAGCTGCGGACCAGGAGATGCTCAAGCACCGTGTCGCTCATGGGCGGCTCCCTCCCCGTGTGCGTCCCGTGCCGGGGAGTCCGAGGCGCCTGATTTCTTACTGTTATCTGCTTGAGGCGTGGCCGAGGACGGGAACAGGACCGACTGGATAATCGCGGCGAAGTCGGTCCACTCGGCGCGGAACGCCTTGAGCTGCTCGCGGCCCTCGCCGGTGATGAAGTAGTAGCGGCGCGCCCGCTCCCCCGCCTGGTCCTGCCATTCGCTGGTTACCAGGCCGGCGTCACGGAGCCGGTTGAGCAGCGGATAGACAGTGCCGTCGCTGGTCAGCAGGCCGCCGGCGGCGGCCAGGTCGCGGACGAGCTCAAGGCCGAAGCGCGGGCGCTCGTCGAGCAGCGCGAGCACGCACGGGCCGAGCACGCCGCGGCGCAGCTCTGTCATGCCCGGGTCACTGCCCATGTCGCACATGATGTCTTGTCACGCAAGATAAAGTCAATGGCCGTGCGATGAGAGCTCGTGCCGATCGGAAATCAGCGGGGCTGGCCAGGGTCAGCCGCACTCGTTCTGGATAACTGGTTTGTGTCTCTCAGCCGGCGTCCGGGAGAATTCTGGGGTGCTGCTGACCGTTACCACCACCCGTGCGCCCGCCACCGACCTGGGATTCCTGCTGCATAAGCATCCAGGGCGGGCGCAGGCGTTCGGCGTGGCGAGCGGGACGGCGCACGTGTTCTACCCGGAGGCGTCCGACGAACGGTGCACCGCGGCGCTGCTGCTCGACGTGGACCCGGTGGCGCTGGTGCGCGGTCCTGGGGACAGCGTCACGCACTACGTGAACGACCGGCCGTATGCCGCGTCCAGCCTGCTCGCCGTCGCGCTCAAGGGGGTGTTCGGCAGCGCGCTCGCCGGGCGGTGCGAGGCGCGGCCGGAGCTGGCCGCCGCCGCGATCCCGCTGGAGATCCGGGTGCCAGCGCTGCGCTGCACCGGCGGGCCCGCGCTCGCGATGAGGATGTTCTGCCCGCTCGGCTGGGACGTGCACGCGGCGCCGGTGCCGCTGGAGCCCGCGTCCTGGGGCGACTCGGCCTACGTCGACCTGCGGCTGACCGGGACCGTGCGGCTGGCGGACGCGCTCAACCACCTGTACGTGCTGCTGCCCGTGCTTGATGACGCCAAGCACTACTGGGTGTCGACGGATGAGGTGGACAAGCTGATCCGCGCGGGCGCCGGGTGGCTGGCCGGGCATCCGGAGCGGGCGCTGATCAGCCGGCGGTACCTGCTGCACCGGCGGGCGCTGACCGACGCGGCGCTTGCGCGGCTCGCCGAGTCTGACGACCTTGACCCGGCCGAGATCGACAACGCGGTGCCCGAGCTCGAGCCCGAGACGCCCGACGCGACGGCCGAGCCCGGCACCCCGGAGGCCGAGACGCAGGAAGCGCGGACGCTGGAAGCCGAGACGTCAGAGGCCGAAGCAATGCACGAGGGCGAAGCACAGCCCGAGGGCGAAGCCGAGCCTGAACGGCCGGTTTCGCTCGCGGTGCTGCGACGCCGGGCCGTGCTCGCCGCGCTGCGGGAAACAGGCGCGCGAACCGTGGCCGACCTGGGCTGCGGTGAGGGCGCGCTCACCGGCGACCTGCTGCACGACGCCGCGTTCGCCCAGGTGATCGCCGCCGACGTGTCCGCCAGGGCCCTCGCGCAGGCCGCGCGGCGGCTGCGCCTTGACCGGATGCCCGAGGCACGCCGGGCGCGGCTGACCATGTTCCAGTCCTCGCTCACCTACCGGGACGCACGGCTCGCCGGACTCGACGCCGCCGTGCTGATGGAGGTCATCGAGCACGTCGAACCGGACCGGCTTGGCGCGCTCGAGCGCGCCGTGTTCGGGTTCGCAGCGCCCGGCGCCGTCGTGGTCACCACGCCGAACCGCGAGTACAACGCCGAGTACCAGATGGCCGAGGGCGCGCTTCGGCACCGCGACCACCGGTTCGAGTGGGACCGCGTCCAGTTCGGGGAGTGGGCCTCCCGGGTCGCCGCGGCTTACCGGTACGAGGTCCGGTTCGCAGGGGTCGGCCCGGAGTCGCCCGCCGCCGGGTCGCCGACGCAGCTGGCGGTCTTCACCAAGGCCGGGGCCCCGACTGGCACTGTCACGGCACATGCCGGCATCCAGGTGACCGCGAACGGTGGTGCCGCATGAGCGAGCTCTCCATTCCCTAGCTGTCGCTCGTCGTGCTCGTCGGGGTGACCGGGTCGGGTAAGTCGACGTTCGCCCGGGCGAACTTCATGCCGACCGAGGTGATCTCCTCCGACTTCTGCCGCGGCCTCGTCGCCGACGACGAGAACGACCAGTCGGCCACCGTGGACGCGTTCGACGTGCTGCACTACATCGCGGGCAAGCGGCTCGCGGCCGGGCGGCTCACCGTCGTCGACGCGACGAGCGTGCAGCCAGACGCCAGGGCGCCGCTTGTCGCGCTCGCCCGCGAGCACGACGTGCTGCCCGTCGCGATCGTCCTCGACCTGCCGGCGTCGGTGTGCGAGGCGCGCAACGCCGGGCGGGCGGACCGCGACTTCGGCGCGCACGTGATCAGGCGGCAGCACGCGGCGTTGCGCAAGTCGCTGCGGAACCTCAAGCGCGAGGGGTTCCGCACGGTGCACGTGCTCCGCTCCGCCGACGAGATCGCGGCCGCGACGATTACCCGCACCAGGCTCTACAGCGATCTGCGGCACGAGACCGGGCCGTTCGACGTGATCGGCGACGTGCACGGCTGCCTCGCCGAGCTGACCGCGCTGCTGGAGAAGCTCGGCTACACGCTCGACCGCGACGAGGCCGGGCGGCCGGTGAACGCGGCGCACCCCGAGGGGCGGCGTGTCATCTTCCTCGGCGACCTGGTGGACCGCGGCCCCGACTCCCCCGGCGTGCTGCGCCTGGCGATGGGCATGGTCGCGGCGGGCACCGCGCTCGCCGTGCCGGGCAACCACGAGGACAAGCTGCTGCGCGCGCTGCGCGGAAAGAACGTCCGGGTGTCGCACGGGCTCGAGACCACGCTCGCGCAGCTCGCGGCGGAACCCGCGGAGTTCCGCACCGCGGTCGAGGCGTTCCTCGACCGCCTCGTCGGGCACTACGTGCTCGACGGCGGCCGGCTCGTCGTCGCGCACGCGGGCCTGTCGGAACGGCTCCAGGGCCGCGCGTCTGCCCGGGTCCGCTCGTTCTGCCTGTACGGGCAGACCACCGGCGAGACCGACGACTACGGACTGCCCGTTCGCTATCCGTGGGCGGAGGACTACCGAGGCCGCGCCATGGTGCTCTACGGTCACACGCCGGTGCCCGCGCCGGAATGGGTGAACAACACGCTGTGCCTAGACACCGGCTGTGTGTTCGGCGGCTCCCTCACCGCACTGAGTTATCCCGAACGGGTTCTTGTCTCCGCCCCCTCCGCCCGCGTCTACTACGAGCCCGCAAGGCCATTCCCGCCGGTCTCTGCGGATTCCGCGGACAGCGCAGGAGCGCCGGAGACGGCGGGCGCCCCGGACTCGGCCGCCCGCGCGGCTGCTACTGCCGGCCCGGTGCCCGCCGTCGCGGCTCGGCGCGAGCCCGACGTGCTCGACATCACGGACGTGACAGGCACCAGGATCATCGACACCGGCTACGTGCCGCGGATCAAGATCGGCGAGGCGAACGCGGCCGCCGCCCTTGAGGTGATGAGCCGGTTCGCGATCGACCCGCGCTGGCTGCTGTACCTGCCTCCGACCATGTCCCCGGTGAGCACGTCACCGGACGGCGACCTGCTCGAGCACCCGGACCAGGCGTTCGCGGCGTTCGCCGAAGCTGGCGTTCGCGAGGTCGTGTGCGAGGAGAAGCACATGGGCTCGCGCGCCGTGGTCCTGGTGTGCCGGTCCGAGGCCGATGCGATGAACCGCTTCAGCGTGACCGCGGGCATGGGCGGCGGTGCGGTGTGGACACGGACCGGGCGGCCGTTCTTCGGCGCGGAACTGACGGCCGCGCTGCTCGACCGGGTGCGGTCCGCCGCGACGGCGGCCGGGCTGTTCGACGAGCTGTCCACCTCCTGGCTGCTGCTCGACGCGGAGCTGCTGCCATGGTCGGCCAAGGCGGGGCAGCTGCTTCGCGACCAGTACGGCGCGGTCGGTGCCGCCGCCCGCGCGGTACTGCCGGCGGCGGTCGCCGTCCTTGAACAGGCGGTAACGCGGCTGGCGGACGCGGGGCCGGCCGGGACGGCCGGGGAAGCCGGCGCGGCCGGCACGGCCCGGGAAGTCGGCGCGGTCGGGGAAGCCGGGGAAGCCGACGGCATCGTCGTGCCGCGCGGGAGCGCTTCAGCCGGAGCGCTCACGGACCTGCTCGCGCGGACCCGGTCCCGGCAGGCCAACGCCGACGGCTTCGCGGCCGCCTACCAGCGGTACTGCTGGCCGGTCGACGGCCTGAACGGGCTGCGGCTGGCGCCGTTCACGGTGCTCGCCGCCGAGGGCGCCGCGCACGCCACTCAGCCGCACTCCTGGCACCTGGATGTCGCCGCCCGGCTGGCGGCAGCCGACCCGGAGCTGTGCGCGCAGACCAGGCACGTGTACGCGGACACCGCCGATGCCGCCTCCTGCGCGGCGGCCGCCGACTGGTGGCTGGCGCTGACCGAGTCCGGCGGCGAGGGCATGGTGGTCAAGCCAGCCTCGGGCCTGGTCCGCGGGCCGAAGGGCCTGGCCCAGCCGGGGCTGAAGGTGCGCGGCCGTGAGTACCTGCGGATCATCTACGGCCCCGACTACACCGAGCCGGAGAACCTGGCACGGCTGCGGACCCGGTCCGTCGCCAAGAAGCGGTCGCTCGCGCTGCGCGAGTACGCGCTCGGCATCGAGGGGCTAGACCGGGTGGCCAGCGGCGAACCGCTGTGGCGGGTGCACGAGTGCGTGTTCGGCGTGCTCGCGCTCGAGTCGGAGCCCGTCGACCCGCGGCTGTAGCGGCCGGCGACTTGATGAGGGCAGCGGGGTCGGCTTGGCGCGCCGGGCCTGCGTGATGTGCCTGGCGAATCCGCCGGTCACCGGCGCGCTCGCCGTGGCGTGAGCTCGGCTGATCCAGGCTGACCAGGGCAGCGGTGTTATCAGGGCAACGGAAGCCGCTTCCTTGCCTCCTCGTACAGGTCGGCGGGCAGCGGTCCCCGCTCCGCCACCGCGATGTTGGACGCCAGGTGTGCCCGGTTCGCGGTGCCGACGATCGTGGTCGACAGGCCGGGGTGGCTGAGCGTGAAGCGCAGGATGAACTCCATCCGGCCGATGCCGGCTTCATGCAGCAGGTCCTCGATGCCCGAGTCTTCCCAGTTCCGCCTGCCGACACCGGGTTCCTGGGTGAGCGGACCGTTACGCCAGTTCTTCTCCTCCGACGCCGCGCCGCGCGCGGCACCGCCTCGGATGAGCGTGCCCGCGCCCTGGTCCGCCGCCTCGGCGATCAGGCTCTCGTGGTCGCGCTGGACCGCCGAGTAGGGGATCTGGAAGGCGTCGAACACGTTCATCTCGATGTGGTCGGCCAGGTCGGGGAGGATGCCCGACATGCCGATGAAGCGGAGCTTGCCCTCGCGCTGCAGCTCGCGCAGCGTCTCGACGGTGCCGTTCTCCTCCAGCGTCGCCTTGCTCGGTGACATGTGCACCTGGACCAGGTCCAGGCGGTCGGTGCGCAGGCGGCGCAGTGACTGCTCCACGTCGGCCCGGACGTTCCTTGCGCTGTAGTCGTGCGGGTAGGGCGGCGGTGCGTCGGTGGGGAACTCGAGCGGGCAGCCGCACTTGGAGGCGAGGAAGTACTCGTCCCTGCGGTGGCCGAGGTACGTGCCGATCAGCTCCTCGCTGCGACCGTAGTCCGGCGCGGTGTCGATCAGGTTGATGCCGCCGTCGAGCACGGAGTTGAGCAGCCGGCCCGCGTCTTCGTCTGCTACCTCGGGGCCCCTGGGCAGCCCGCGCAGCTCCATCGCGCCATAGCCGAGGATGGTCACGTCCGCGCCGGTTCGCCCGAGGACTCGTGTCATGATCGCCATGCCGCCCACGCTATCCCGGCGGCCGTTGCGGCCGCGATGCGCGATCCCGCCCCGCTCGCCGGGCTGAGGGCCGATGAGAATCGCCGGAGATTCTCGTCATCCTGGTGAACATCGGACAGCTGGGAGGCTGGGCATGACCATCAAGTACGACGGCTACCTCAACGTGCTCTTCGTCGCCGACTACCGCAAGGCGCGGGACTTCTACGAGAACGTCATGGGCCTTGAGTGCGCGAACGCCACCGACGGTGTCGACGCGTTCTACAACGTCGGTTCGAACGGGATGCTGCTCATCGCCAGGGACATCGCCGATGACCTGCTGAGCCCCGGCGACGTGGACCACGAGCCGTCGCGTGGTGGCCGGTTCGTGATGGCCACCGGCGTGGACGACGTCGATGACGCCTACGAGGAACTGCGGGCCAAGGGCGCGACCTTCATCCGGGAGCCTGAGGACCGGCACTGGGGCCTGCGGTGCGCGCACTTCACCGACCCGGACGGCAACGTCTGGGAGATCCACGCTCCGGTCGCCAAGGGGTAACGCGGCGGTCAGTGGCCCTTGTCCTCGAGCGCACTCGCGTCGGCGGGAACGTCGACCGAGTGCTGCTTGAGCGCTGTGATCGGGATGATCTCCAGGGCTCGCTCATGGGTGGACGCGAGCACGACCGGGGCCGCAAGGCCGTCCTGGTACGCGCGCAGCCAGTTCGCCGCCGTCACGCACCACCTGTCCCCCGGCACCAGGCCGGGAAAGCGGTACTGCGGCATCGGCGTGCTCAGGTCGTTGCCGATGCTGCGCTGGTGCTCGAGGAACTCGCTCGTCACCACCGCGCAGACGGTGTGACTGCCGCCGTCTTCCGGTCCGGTGTTACAACAGCCGTCCCGGTAAAAGCCGGTAAGCGGGTCAGTCCCACATGGCTCAAGCTCGCCGCCGAGCACGTTCCGTGCACCCATCCCAGAAGTATCGACAGCTGTGCCCCGCATACGCAACCCTCGGCGGCCGAACAGCGCAGGCAACTCACCTGATCGCGCTCATCACGGCGAGCAGGAAAGTCCCGATCGCGGCGAAGCCGTGGGCGACCGGGACGAGCACGGCCGGATTCGGCCGGATCGGGCCCGGCCCGCGCGGCAGGGCCGGATTTGCCATCAGCTGGGCGATCATCTCGTCGGTCACGGAGAATTCCGGCTGCATACCCGACTGCTCACCCGGCTGCTCACCCGGTTGCTGACCCGGCTTGGGCGCGTCCGGTGCGGCGGCCGGCCGGCGCTCCCCAGGCTTGTGTGCCGGATACGGAGTCCACAGCGTCACCGTGCACAATCCGAGACCGACCGCCACCATGAGCAGGCCGACCGCGGCCCAGGCGAGCGGCCGAACGCCGGAGGCGAGGAAGGCGGACCAGATCAGCAGGCCGCCGACGGCCGCGCAGGCGTGGCCGAATACCAGCTGCGGCGGCAGCCCGCCCGGCTTGACGCGCTCCCGGTCGAGCCCGCCACGCGCCAGCCAGGCGTGGAGCATGAACGCGCCCAGGCTCGCGGTGACAAGCCAGCAGATCAGAGTCGCGAAGCGCATGTGTCACGTAACTTCCGGCTCGTCGTGACAGCCGCGGCGGGTGCTCGCCGTTGAGGGAAGTGTGGCCGAGGTGCCGCGCCACGGCAATGGCGGCGCGGAAGCCTGCCCGGTTAGTCCTGGTAAGTCCGGGCGGGCAAGTCCCAGCGGGGAAGTCAGGTCTGTGTCAGTCTTCATATAGACAGCCTTTGAACAGTTGCCTAGCCTTGACTGTATGGTCAGTCAGGATTTCGCGTCAGCCGTAGCCATTCCTCCTACTCACGGCAGTGATCGCTTGCCGCCGGCGCCACTCGACAACGGTCAGCTGGCGACGGCCCTGCGGCCGTTCGGCGAGAGCCGGATGCTGCCGCCTGCCGCGTACACGTCCGCCGAGGTGTTCACCTGGGAGCGGGAGCACTTCTTCGGCGGCGGGTGGACGTGCGCCGGGCACGCGTCGCAGCTGCCCGCGGCCGGGGACCAGATCGCGGTCGGCACCGGGGCCGGGAGCGCGCTCATCGTGCGCGGTGACGATATGACGCTCCGGGCCTTCGCGAACACCTGCAGGCACCGCGGCCACGAGCTGCTGCCGTGCGGCGGCCCCGCTGGTAACGGCAGAGCCACCAACGCCCGGGCGATCATCTGCCCGTACCACTCGTGGGCGTACACGCTGAAGGGCGAGTTGCGCGGCGCGCCGGGCTACAAAGGCCTCACCGCCAGCGAGTGGTCACTGCGCGAGCTGCCGGCGGCCGAATGGCACGGGCTGGTGTTCGTCGACGGCTCAGGCGGCGCGGCAGGGCCGCTGCCGCTCGCCGCCCTCGACGAGCTCGTCGCGCCGTACGAGCCGGAACGCCTGGTGGTGGCCGCGACACACGTCTACGACGCGGCGTCCAACTGGAAGATCCTCACCGAGAACTACCACGAGTGCTACCACTGCCCCACAATCCACCCGGAACTGTGCAGCGTGTCGCCACCGCACAGCGGCGCGAACTACGAGACGACCGGCTCCTGGATCGGCGGCTGGATGTCGCTGCGCGACGGCGCCGCGACGATGTCGCTTGACGGCTCGAGCGGCGGCGTGCCGCTGCGCGGCCTGTCGGCGACGGCGCTGCGCGAGGTCATCTACGTCGGGATCTTCCCGAACGTGCTGCTCAGCCTGCACCCGGACTACGTCATGACGCACGTCCTGGTCCCGGAGGCGGCCAACCGGACGCGGATCACCTGCTCATGGTCGTTCGCGCCCGAGGCGGTCGAGTCGCCTGGGTTCGACCCGTCGTACGCGGTCGACTTCTGGGACCTGACCAACAGGCAGGACTGGTCGGCGTGCGAGTCGGTGCAACGCGGGCTCGCCTCGCCGTTCGCCGCGCCCGGGCCGCTGGCGCCTGACGAGGACGCGGTGTACTCGTTCGTCACCACGGTGGCGCGCGGCTACCTCGGCGAGCGGATCGGCGAGTGGCGCGCCTCGCATGTGCAGGCGGCGGCGTCGTCCGAGTGATGAAGATCAACTAGCGAATGCCCGTGCAGTTTCCGGGGTCAGGACCCCGGAAACCGCACGGGATCGCGGCGCTTGGACGCTTACCCGGCCGCGAATGCCTCAACGCCGCCGGAACGGGTGCCGAAGTAAACGATGCCGTTCGGTTAGGTTGGCCTTGGTGAGGTCAGCGCCCGAGAGGTCGGCGCTGTCAAAGTTGGCCTTGGTGAGGTTGGCCGCGGTGAGGTTGGCGTCAGAAAGGTCGGCGAGCAGCAGGCTGGCGCTCGTCAGGTTCGCGCCGACCAGGTCGCAGCCGCTCCAGTCAACGGAGGGGGCTGGCGCGGGCGTGACAGCGCCGGTCGCCGGGTCGACCGTCGGGCACGTCACGGTCGCGGCACGCGGTGCGGCCGACACCGGGACCGCCGCTACCGCCCCTGTCACCAGCAGCAGGGCGGCACCCGTAGCGCCTGCCCAGATCCGCCAACTCAGCCTGTTCACCGCGGTCGCCTCCGGCTCCTGGCCCAGTAAACCTCAGCTAGACGCCCGGCGCGACTGAACGGGTTACGTCAAGGGCTGCGCGCCGGCCCCCGCGGGTATCAGGAGCTCGAACGTCGAACCCTCGCCCGGGGTGCTGCTCACCCGGACCGAGCCACGATGGGCCTCGGCGATCGCCGCCGCGGTCGGCAGCCCGAGCCCAAAACCGCCGGACTCCCGGCTCACGTAGGGGGTTGCGCGGGAGAACCGGTCGAAGATCCGCTTCAGGTCGGCTTCCGCGATGCCGCAGCCGGAATCGGCCACGGTCAAGACGACTTGCCCGTCCTCGGCCCGGGCGCTCAGCTCGATGAGGTCGTCCTTGCCGGTGTGCGCGATCGCGTTCTCCAGCAGCGCGTCAAGCGCCACCGCCAGCCGGTCACGGTCACCAGAAACGGTCGCCTCAGTCATTTCCCCCAGCCGCCACCTGCGCGGCGTATAACCCCAGCGGTCCAGCGCCTCTATCACGATCGAATCGATACCGACCGGCGCCAGGTCAAGGAAGCCAGGGCTGCCGGCCGAGGCAAGGAGCAGCAGGCGGCTGGACAGCCTGCGCAGTCTCGCCAGCTCGCCGATCACCACGCGGACGTCCTCGACGACCGTCTTGTCGGTGACCGACTGCTCGATGAGCTCCGCGTGACCGAGCGCCACGGTGATCGGCGTGCCCAGCTCGTGTGAGGCATCGACAAGGAACAGTTGCTGCTGCTCAAGCAGCTGCTGGTTCTCCCGGGAGATGCGCTGCACTTCGGCCATCGCCGCGAGCCGCTCCAGGAGCGCCGCCTGCCGTCGCCGCCCGTGCCAGACCATCGCCAGGAACATCAGCGCGACCAGCGGCACCTCGATCAGGTAGTCAGCCTCCTGCTGGCCGTCCACCACCTGGGCCACGATGATCCCGCCGGTCGCCAGCGTCACCAGGCCCACCGTCAAGATGGCCGGCTGCAGCCGCCACATCCGGAACCCGTAAACGAGCGTCAGGCTCACCCAGATGACCAGGAAAGGAATCGTCGACCAGGCACCCATCGCACGCATCGCGAGCAGGTTCACGCCGACGAACAGCACCCAGGTGATGTCCAGCCACGACGACCGCAGCCGGTGCCGTATCCGCCGCAGCATTGGCGCCTCCCGCCAGACGGCATCAGGGTACGCCGGACGCCTGTGCCATCTACGGTAGGAGCCCGCAGCCGGCGGGACCAGTAACCCGCGCAAAGATGACCAATCCGTCATCGGGCCGTGACGACGCGAGTCAGGCCAGGGCGGTGACGCCGCGGTTGGCCAGCTGACGGGCGATGATCATGCGCTGGATCTCGCTGGTGCCCTCCCAGATGCGCTCCACGCGCAACTCGCGGAAGAAGCGCTCGGCGACGTTCTCCCGCATGTAGCCGCGGCCGCCGAAGACCTGGACGGCGCGGTCGGCGACCCGGCCGGCCATCTCCGAGCAGTACAGCTTGGCCATCGAGCATTGCGCGTGCGCGGTCCTGGTGTCCGCCGGATCGCGGTCGATGCCGCGGGCCGTTTCGTACAGCAGCGAGCGGGCGGCGAACAGCTCCGTGACGCTGTCCGCGAGCATGCCGGCGACCAGGCCGTGGTCGGCGATCCGCGCTCCCCCGGCGACCCGGGTGGTGGCGAACGCGGTCATCTCCGCGACCAGGCGCTCGGCGGCGCCGGTGCAGCGGGCCGCCACCATCAGCCGCTCGAAGCGGAACCACTCGCGCGAGTACAGCATCCCATCGCCCTCGCCGCCGACCAGGTTCGCGGCGGGCACCCGGACGTTCTCGAAGGCGACGATCGGATGGTGGTGGCTGATGGTGTGCGAGTAGGCGGGCGTGCGGACCACGGAGACGCCGTGGCTGGGCAGGTCGACCAGGAAGAGCAAATGGTCGGCGTCGGGAGCAGGCCGAACCCGTTCCGGGTCATCGGTCTTTTTCGCCTGGAAGAAGGCGTAGTCGGCCGTGTTGTAGGACGTGACGTGCCACTTGACGCCGTTGAGCACCCAGTCGGCGCCGTCGCGGTAGGCGGTGGCCTCGATCGCGTCCACGTCCGAGCCCGCGCCCTCCTCGGTGATCGCGTAGCACTCCTCGCGCTCGCCGCGGACCGTGGGCTTGAGGTAGCGCTCGAGCTGGTCTTCGGTGGCGACCGGCGGGAGCCAGGACGGCGGTGTGGCGGCGACCCAGCCGAGCGCGTTGGTCACCCGGCCGACCTGCTCCTGGACGAGCACCTGCTGGAGGCTGCTCGCGCCGATGCCACCCAGCTCGCGCGGCATGTTCGTGGCGTAGACGCCGAGTTCCATGGCGCGCTTCTTGTGCGCCTGCGTGACGTCGTCCGGCAGGCCGCCGTCGAGTTCCGCCTGGACCTCGAACGGTATCAGCTCATCGGCGAAGGCGCGGGCGCGCGCCTGGATGTCCTCATCTGCCGCTGACAGGCCGTACATGCGCGGCTGCCTACCTCTCTGCCGGTCTGCCGGCTGGCCTGACGGCTTTTGCCGCCGCTGTTTCCGCGTGGCGGTGTCTGCGTGGCGGGGCGAGCCGGCGGCTGAAGCATTGACTGAATGTTCAGTCTAAGCCTAGCATCGAGCCATGCCAATGAACCTGCCGAAACCCGCCGACGCGGTGGTCGTGGGCGGGGGAACCGTGGGCGCCTGGTGCGCCTGGTTCCTGCGCCGGGCCGGACTTGACAACGTGATTCTCATCGAGAAGGGCCTGCTCGGACAGGGCGCGTCGAGCCGGGCGGCCGGCGTCGTCCGCGTCCAGGGCGGCACCCCTGAGGCGGTGCGGCTCGGGCGCTGGACGCGCGAGTTCTACTTGCGCCAGCGCGAGGAGATCGGCACCGATTCGGGATTCACCCAGCAGGGCTACCTGCTGCCCGCGTTCACCGAGCCGGAGGTGGCCGCGGCGCACGCCAGGATCGCGATGCAGCAATCGCTCGGCCTTCCGGTGCGGTGGCTGACTCCTGCAGAGGTCGACGACATCAACCCGACGATGGCGCACGGCGTCACGCTCGGCGCCTCCTACTGCGACGAGGACGGGTTCATCACGCCGCCGCGCAACGTCGCCGCGTACACGGCGGCGCTGGCCCTGGCCGGCGTGACGGTGGCCGAGCGAACCCGGTTCACCGGGCTTTCCGCTGACGGCCGTACGGTGCGGACGTCGCTTGGCGAGGTCGAGGCCGGGCTTGTCGTGCTGGCCGGCGGGCCGCGGCTCGCCGAAGTCGGCGCCCTGGCGGGGATCTCGGTCCCGGCGGGCGGCGTGCAGCACCAGGTCTTCGTCACTGAGCAGCACCAGGCCTTCGCGGACACGCCGATGGCCTTCGACGTGCCGTCCGGTCTCTACTGGCGGCCCGAAGAGGGCGGCCTGCTGTTCGGGATGAGCGACCCTGACGAGCCACCCGGTGAGAACAGGACCATCGACTATGACTACCTGGCGCTGATGCGGACGCGGCTTGCCGCGCTCGTGCCGCTCACGGCCGGGCTTGGCATCCGGCGCGCCTGGGCGGCGACGATCGACTTCACGCCCGACCACCTGCCGATCATCGGCGCGGCGCCCGGCTACTCGTCGGTGTTCGTGGCGTCGGCCGGCGGGGCGGGGATGATGTGGGGACCCGCGGTGGCCCGGGCCGCCGCGGACCTCGCGCTCACTGGCGCCTCGGACATCGTTGATACCACTGACCTGGGGCTCGACCGCTTCGACGCGAGCGGGCACAGTAGGCTTGCCGCCGATCCGATCGCTCTGCCTTTCCCGGAAAAACTGGCCTTCCCGGAAAAACTGGCTTCCCACGAGAAAGCGTCCCGCGCATGACCGATGCACCGCCCGTGATTGACACCGCCCTGCTCGCCGCCGCGGCCACCGCGGAACTCGAGGACTGGGGGCCGCTTGAGGAGGCGACCTCGGCGGACATCCCGATGTCGACCCGGGGGCTGACCATCTGGTCCGCCGCTGACGATTCGGGCGCCTCAACCGGCATCTGGGAGTGCACCGCGGGCCCCTCGTACTGGGTACAGGACGAGACAGAGGTCATCTACGTGCTGTCCGGCAAGCTGACCGTCACGCCGGACGGCGGGTCGCCCACGGATATCGGCCCGGGTGACGTCGCGGTGTTCCCGCGCGGCTGGGCGGGAACATGGCAGCTGCACGAGACCGTGCGCAAGGTCTACGTGATCTTCTAGCCGTTCTCGGCTCAGAAGTCGACGCGCATCACCACACGGCGCACGCTTGGTGTGCTGACCTCGCGGAAGCCAGCGTCGGCGTACGCCTGCCGCGCGTCTTGTACCGCTGGCAGTTGCACCGGCCGGGATCCACGGTGCCGAAGATGGCGCTCAGGTCCGCCCGGTTCGCCGGGACGACCGTCACGTCGTCGGGGCTGATCGGTCCTTTGGGCGGAATCCGGAATGCAGTCGGGGGTGGAGTCGGCATGAACCGTCACGGTAGCGTGGATCGCGGACATTCCGCTTCCTGAATTGTTCCCTGAATTGCGTGTGAGGTGCTGCCAATGGCACACGAGGTGAGTCCGACCGCCCGGGCACTGCTCGCCCTCGAGGCCATCCAGAACGTCCCCGGCATCACCGCGCGGCAACTCGGCGACCGGCTCGGCGTGACGGAGCGCGCCGCCAGGCGCTACGTCGCGATCCTGCGCGAGGCCGGGCTGCCCATCGACTCGGTCAGCGGCCCCTACGGTGGGTACCAGGTCGGGCGCGGGCTGCGGCTGCCGCCGCTGACGTTCACCGCCGCCGAGGCGGCCGGCCTTGTGATGGCCGTGCTCGAGGGGCACCGGCCCGCCACGGATCCTGCCGACCTGGTGGGCGGGGCGCTCGCCAAGATCATCCGAGTGCTGCCGACCCCGGTGGCGCCGCTCGTCCGGTCGATCCGCGACGTTTCCGGCGCACCGCCGGGCTCCGCTGCTCCCGGTTCCGCGGTGGAGACCGGCGAGTGCTCACCGCCCGCCGAGGCGCGGGTGAGCCCGGTGCTGACCAGTGCGCTGATCGAGGCATGCGCGGCCGGGCGGCGGCTGCGGCTGACCTACCGGCTGGCACCGCGCTGGGACGGTGACGATACGCCGGAACGTCCCATGGAGGTCGATCCGTGGGCGGTGGTGCTCAGGCACAGCCGCTGGTACCTGCTGTGCTGGTCGCATACCAGGGATGCCCGGCGGGTGCTGCGGGTGGACCGGATCCAGTCCGCCGAGCCGATGCCTTTCATGTTCACGCCGCCACCCGGCCTTGACGCGCTGCGCACCCTCGAGGAGCACCTGTCGCAGGGCTGGAACTTCCCGGTCGACGTGCTGATCGACGCGCCGCCCGACGAGGTCGCGTACTGGCTGCCGCGCTCGCTCGGCGTGCTGAACCCGTGCGGCGAGACCCAGACGCGGCTGCTTGCCTCCACCGACAACCCGACCTGGTACGCCGGGCGCCTCGCGGTGCTGCCGTACCGGTTCGAGGTCACCGAGTCCGCCGAGCTGCGGTCCGCGGTGGTGAAGCTTGCCAGGCGCCTGCTCGCCGCCGCCGGTGACCGGCCTCAAGATTATCCGGAACGGGTGCGGCTGACTCCCGCGACCTAATTACTCCAGGCAGGCGTGCTGGCCGGTTCCGCGACGTGGCACGCGGAACGGGTGTTAGGTTGCCCCTAGGTTGCCGCTCAGTGACCGAAATCGCCGCACGCTGGAGTCGTCCCTTTGATGAGGATTCCCACGGGTATGGTGTCCTGCTCGATCGTCGTCCTCGCCATGGCCTTGGCCACCGGGTGCAGTCCTGACGGCTCCAGCACTCCGGGCGGCAGTTCACCCAGCACCGGCACCGGGCGCCCGACCGGCGGCGCGTCGCCGTCCTGGGCGAGGTCGCTGGGCTCCGGCGTGACCGTCACCACGCCGGGCGCCGCGGCATCCGGATCGCCCGGAGCGGTTCTCACCAGCGCGATCGCGGCCATCGAGGCGGGCAACTACGCGAAGATCTGCCACTATCTGCAGCCCTCCCAGCAGCCGAAGTGCAAGTCCGAATTCGGCTCGGCACAGGCGTCCGCCATAGCGACGGCGATGCCGACGTTCAAGAACCTGACCGTGTCCTACACGGCCACCGACGGCACGAAGGCGCTTGTCGGGCTGACCGGCACCATTTGCAGCCCCGAGCAGAAGCCCTCGTGTGTCACTAACAACGACGCCGCCGCCATCTTCGACAGCGGCAAGACGTTCGCCGAACTGTGGATGGAATCGGTCACCTCAATCTCGAACGGCTACTCGCTCACCCCGATGATCGAGGTCAACGGAAAGTGGTACGGCTACTCCACCGGCTTCTGAGTTTCTCGGGGCAATACCGTAGCCCTACGGTATCGGCGCAGGTAAACGCCGTTTTAGCGTGTGGTCACCCAACAGGAAAGAGGGTGATCAGCATGGACATGGACGCGTTCATGGCGTTCGTCGGCAAGTTCGCGGGGGACCTCGGCGCGGTCGTCGCGGCGGGCAACGTGGTCGTCGGAGACCGGCTCGGGCTGTACCGGGCGCTGGCCGATTCCGGTCCGGCCACGGCGGCCGAGCTCGCCGCGCGGACCGGGACCGACGAGCGGTACGTGGCGGAGTGGCTGGCCGGGCAGGCGGCTGGCGGGTACCTCGAATATGGTGAGGGCCGGTTCTCGATGACCGCCGAACAGGCGTTCGCGCTCGCCGACCCGTCGGGGCCGGTAGACGTGGCGGGGGCGTTCCAGCTCGCACTCGGCGCGGTCGCGGCGGTGCCCGCGATCGCCGAGGCGTTCCGCACCGGCGCGGGCGTCGGATGGCATGAGCAGTCGGCGGACGTGTTCAGCGGCTGCGAGCGATTCTTCCGTGCCGGGTACGCGGCACACCTGGTGCAGGACTGGCTGCCCGCGCTGCCGGGGATCGCGTCCCGGCTCGCGGCGGGCGGCAGCGTGGCGGACGTCGGATGCGGGCTCGGGGCATCGTCGGTGCTGCTGGCGTCGGCATTCCCAGCTGCGCGGGTGAGCGGTTCTGACTACCACGCCGAGTCCATCACGCTCGCGGTCAAGCGGGCGGCCGACGCCGGGGTGGCGGACCGGGTGACGTTCGAGACCGAGTCCGCGACGACATTCTCCGGCACCGGGTACGACCTGGTGACGACGTTCGACTGCCTGCACGACATGGGCGACCCGGTGGGGGCCGCGCGGCACATCCGCTCCGCGCTCGCCGCCGACGGGTCGTGGCTGATCGTGGAGCCGATGGCCGCGGACAGCGTGGAGGGGAACCTGAACCCGGTGGGACGGGTGTACTACAACTTCTCCACGCTGCTTTGCCTGCCGAACGCGCGGTCGCAGGGCGGCTCTAACGGTTCTAGTGAGTCTGGCGGGTCTGGCGGGTCCGGCGGCGGGGCGATGCTCGGGGCGCAGGCCGGGGAGGCGGCGATCCGTTCCGTGGTGCTTTCCGCCGGGTTCGGGTCATTCCGGCGGGCGGCGCAGACCCCGTTCAACCTGGTGTACGAGGCCAAGCCCTGACAGGCTTGCGGTGTGAGGGGGCATACCAGGTGAGCGGGCCGACGGGCGATCCGGGCAACGGATCGCCCGGCGGGCGGGAGAGCGCGCGACTGCGGGCCCGCGCGGCCCTCATCGACGCCGCGGACGCGCTCTTCGACACCCACGACTACGCGGGCGCCGACCGAACGCTGCGGCTCGCCCTCGACCTGGATCGGGATGGCGCCGCGGGCGACTGGCCGTGGCGGTTCCCGGTCATCGACCGGCTCGCGCGGTGCGCCGAGATGCGCTCCGAACGCTCCACCGCGATTGACCTGCTGTGCGAGCTCGCCGACGGGCACCGCGCGACCGGCGACCTGCCGGGACTCGCCGCGGCGCAGCGCCGCCTCGCGACGGTTCACGAACTGGGCGGCGACTGGGCCGCGGCACTCGCGGCGCGGGAGACGGCCGCGGCTGCGTTCCGGCGCGCGGGGCGAGCGGGCGACGCGGCGGCTGACCGGCTCGCCATCGCGGTCCACCTGCGCGGCGCGGCCCGCTACTCCGCCGCCCTATTGGCACTCGACAAGGTCCTGCCGGACGCACGGGCCGGCGATCGGGCTGACCTGGTGCTGCGCGCCGAGGGACTGCGCGGCAACGTGCTGGCCCGGCTGGGACGGCCGGGCGAGGGAGTTCCCGCGGTCCGCGCCGCGCTCGACGCGGCGCTCTCGCGCCGGGATCTCGACACGGCGGCCGAGCTGCAGCAGCGGCTTGCCGACAGCCTTGAGCACGGCGGCGACTACGACGGCGCGGCGACCGCCTACCGCGCCGCCTACCTGTACTGCGACACGCACGGCGCGGACGCGACCGGCCGGCTGTGCCGCGCCTGCGCTACCGCGGTGCTGTTCAACCGCGGCGAATGGGACCTCGCCGTCGACGTATGCCGTGACGTTCTCGCCGAGCCGGGCACCGCCGCGCAGCCGCGCGCCGTCAGCTCATGCCTGCTCGGTCTCATCCACGCGCTGCGCGGCGAGGCCGCGAAGGCCAGGCCGCCGCTCACCGAGGCGGCGGGCCTGTCCGCGCGGATTGAGCTTGTCGCCGTTGAGCTGCTCTCCGCCTGGGGGCTCGCCGTGCTGGAGGCCCAGTCGGGCGCCGTGACGGCGGCAACCGACCGGATCAGGCAGGCGCTCGCCAGGCTCGGCGAAACCCAGGAACGGCATTACTGCCTGCCGTTCCTCCAGTGGGCTGCCACGTTCCTTACCGGGCACGGACTCGCCGACGACGCCCTGGCCTGCGCGGCGGCGCTGTCGAGCATCTGCGAGGCGACCGGGCAGGCCGAGGCAGTCGCGGTGCTCGCCCACGTGCTCGGCGAGACCAAGCTGGCCGGCGACCCGGCGGGCGCCGCGGGCGAGCTGCGACGGGCGGCCGCGATGTTCGGCGAGCTTGAGCTGCCGTTCGCGGCGGCTCACGCGGGACAACGCGCGGCGGCCGCCCTGCGTGTCACCGGTGACGCGCGGGGCGCGAGAAAGATGCTGCTCACGGCCACGGCGGCGGCCGAGCGGCTCGGGGCCCGCCCGCTGCTCGGCGACTGCGAAACGGCGCTGCGCGAGCTCGACACCGCTCCCCGGGCCCGAGGTGCGGCCGAGCCGGCGGCGCGGGCCGGAGAGGCAGGCGCGACAGAGCCGGCTGGCCGGGCCGGATCGGCGCGCGGGACCAGGCTGGCCGATGAGGCGCGCGGCGACGGCACCGGACGCCGTTCCCCCGGTGCGGCGCGGGCGCTTGCCGGGCTGACCGCCCGCGAACTCGACGTGATGGTGCTCGTCGCGGCGGGTAACACCTCGCGGGAGGTCGGCGCCGCCCTGTTCATCAGCCCGCGGACGGTGGAGATGCACGTCCAGGGCTGCTTGCTGAAGCTGAACTGCCGCACCCGCGCCGAAGCCGTCCGCAAGCTGACGGAACTCGGCGCCCTCTCCTTACCAACGGGCACAGACGATCCCCTCATGAACGGGCAGGCTCCTCGGCGGGTCAGTCGCCGACCACGGACGGCCGAAAGCATGGCGCGGGCAGTCGGCCGATTCATCGTCTATCTCAGACGTATCCGCTGGTCACGTATGCCTCAGCGAATCGAACATGATCATGGAAATTCGGATTACAACGGAAACTTTTCCCCCGAACCGGGGTTTTTGTTTCCGCCAGGAGAAAAGTTTCCAAGATCCTGGTCGACGGTGCGGGCGGATCGGCGGGCTCGCGGATCATGCGGCGCCGGGCCGGGTGATGCGACGCATCTTTGGCCTCGCCGACACCAATCGCACCAGGCGGCGCTGGCTGGGCGGGGCGGCGCGGCTAGGCCGGGAGGAGAGTGCCGGTTAGCTTGGCGCAGATGGCCAGGAGCGACTCCTGGAGGGTCTCGTCGTACGCCTCGGGGTTGGCGCGGAGGTCTTGCTTCCACTTGAAGTAGCGGCCGGTTACCTGAGCGGCCGGGTCGTCGGAGGTGGCCAGCCAGACCTGGGTGGACGCGCCGATCGGCAGGTTGTCTGAGGCGCTCGGGCCGCCGAGCTTGGTCTTGATCCAGCCGGGGTCGACCGCGTTGCTGCGCAGCTGGGGGTAGCGGCGGGCGACGGCGAAGGCGAGCAGCACATCGTAGAGCTTTGAGTCGCTGTAGGCCTGCATCGCGTTCCACCGGCGGTGCTCCCACTGCAGGTCATCCAGGTTGACCCGGCCGACCGACTCAAGGCCAGAGGTGAGGTAGACCAGGCGTTCCGGCAGGCCCATCAGCGCGGTCAGCAGGTACGGGGCGAGCACGTTGATCGCGAAGATGTGCTCGAGGCCGTCGCCGGTCGGCTGCCTGGCACCGCCGCTGCCGACGCCCGCGTTGTGGACCACCGCGTCGTACGGGCCGAGCGCTGTCGCGGTCTCGGCCGTCTGGTGCATCCCCTCGAGGGTCGACAGGTCGCCGATGGCGACGCCGCGCGCCTCAGGTACCGCGTCGGCGGCCTGGTCGGCCCGCGCCTCGTTGCGCGCGTGCAGGATGACCTGGTGGCCGTCGCGGACAAGCTGACGTGCCGTCTCTTGCCCGATGCCGTCCGATGAGCCGGTGATGAAGATTGTCGCCATGCGCCTCACGCTAGCAAGGGCCGCGACGCGGCCGCCGGGGCGGCCAGGGCGTCGACGGCGAGGACGCCGGACGGGGAGCAGATCAGCGGGTTGATGTCGAAGCCGTCGAGGTGCTCACCAAGGTCGGCGACCAGGACGGAGAAGGCGGCGATCGCGGAGATCACCGCGTCAATGTCGCACGGTGGCTGGCCGCGCACGCCGGCGAGGATCTTGGCGAAGCGCTGGCCGTCTAGCAGCGCGCTCGCGGACTCGTGTGTCAGCGGGGGAAGCGCCACGGAACGTTCGGCCAGGTGCTCGGTGAGGATGCCGCCGGCGCCGACCACGATGAGCGGGCCGAGTGCCGGGTCGCGGGCCATGCCGAGGATGAGTTCCTGGCTGGGGCGGGCCATGGCGCAGACGAGCATCTCCGGGCCGAGGCGCACGCTGAGGTCGTCGTAGGCGGCGGCGAGCGCGCCCGGGCCGGCGATGCCGAGGCGGACACCGCCCACGTCTGACTTGTGCGCGATGTCCGGCCGGCCGGTCTTGAGCGCGACCGGATAGCCGATCGCGTCCGCGGCGGCCAGGGCCTCGTCTCTGGTGACGGCGGAGCGCACGGCGACGGCCGGGATGCCGTAGTCGCGCAGCAGGTCGAACAGGTCCGCGCCGCCTAGCGGGCCGGCCTCAAGGCGCGCCACCCAGCGGTCGCGCCGCGGTGCGGGGCCTGCAGGGGCGTCGGCTCGGCCGGCTAGGAGAGTGTCTGCTGGGGCGTGAGCGAGCCGAGCGTGGGCGAGCAGGTGGCGGAGGGCGAGCAGGCCAGTGCGGGTCGATTCGAGTACCGGGACTCCCGCGGCGCGCAGCCTGCTCGCGGCCGCCGCGTCGATCGCGGCGGGAATCGAGGCGAGGACGGCGACCGGCTTGGCGGTCTTCGCCGCGGCGGTGAGCACCGCGTCGCGGTATGAGTCGTCGCCGTCGTATTCGGGCACCAGGTCCACGGCGAGCGCGACCGCGTCCACGCCGGGGTCATCGGCGAGGGCCGAGAGCGTCTCCGTGAACAGTTCCTCGGAGTGGCGGCCGGTGCTCCACACGTCGAGCGGGTTGCCCGGTTCGAGTCCCGGGTCGAGGACGGCGGTGAGCCGCCGCATCGTCTCCTCGGTCAGCGGCGCGAACGGCACGCCGACTTCGGCCGCCACGTCCGCGACGTGCGCCCGCTCGAACCCGGAGTCATGTACGGTCGCGATCCCCCGCCCGCCTGCGGAAAGGCCGCGCGCCCCGGTCTCACGAGCGGAGGTGGGGTGGCCGCGCCCGGCGCCCGCGCGGGTGAGGCAGAACAGTTCCAGGGTGTCCGCCAGTTCCGCCAGGTCGCCGACCCGGTGCACGCCGTAGGCCGAGGCGAGGGCCTGCCAGGCGCCGTCGCCCGCCGCGAGGGCGCCGGAGTGCGCGGCGACCAGTGAGCGGCTCGCCACCGAGGTGCCCGCGGCGAGCAGCAGCACGGGGATGTCCCGGCAGGCGGCGTCCGCGAGCACGGCCCGCAGCGCCGCGGCGTCCCTGATCGCCTCGAGGATGAGCGCGAGGACCTTCGTCTCCGGAAGGGTCAGCGCGTACCTGGCGTAGGACGCGGCCGGCGTGACGAGCTCTTGACCCGAGGAAACCGCCACCGTGAAGCCGAATGCCCGCCTGGTCCGCAGCAGCGCGGAGAACACGGAGCCCGAATGCGTGACGAGCGCGACAGGGCCGGCGGGCAGCGTGTCCTGCTCGGTGTAACCGATCGCCCGCAGCCCGCGCGCCACGTTCACGAACCCCATGCACCCGGCACCGCACAGCGGCATCCCCGCCTCCCGCGCGACCCCGGCGATCCGCTCTCGCAGCCCAGGCTCGGACCGCGCGTCGTCCACGCCCACGGCGCGATCCACGGCGCTGTCCACGGCAGAGCCAAAGATCACCGCGGACCGCGCCGCACCGCCCGCCGCCGCCGCCCGCACTTGCTCCTCGAGCGCAGAGTCGGGCACGGCCAAGAGCGCCAGGTCCACCGTTTCCGGCAGCTCCGCGAGACTCGGGAAGCAGCCAACCTCGCCGACCGACGCGTACCGCGGATTGACCAGGTAGGTGCGCGGCCGGCTAGCCGACTTAGCGACCTCCTCGATCATCCGCGCACCCAGACTGCCGAGGCGCGGCGACGCGCCAACCAGCGCGACCGACCGAGCCTCGAGCATGACCGCGAGCGGGTCGACGCCCTCCTGCCGCACGCTCACCCAATCCCCTTTCTTGCTGTTATCAGAACGCTTGCCGCGCGGCACCCACGAGGATGAACGGGTGCGGAGAACTGGAACCCCGCACCCGTTCGGGATTATCCGTTTTGGCATTAGGCACGGCGCGAGCGAGCGCGGCGGCGGTCGGAGATGGCCGCCTTGGCGGCCTGCATGCCGGGGATGCCACAGACGCCGCCGCCCGCATGGGTCGCCGAGCTTGCGTAGTACAGGCCGGGTACCGGGGTGCGGTAGTCGGCGAAGCCCGGGGCGGGGCGCATGTGGAACAGCTGCTCGAGTGACAGCTCGCCGTGGAAGATGTTGCCCCCGATGAGGCCGTAGTCGTGCTCCATCTCGTACGGGCCGACCACGTCGCGGTGCAGGATCGCGGACTTGAAGTTGGGCGCGACCTCGTTGTAGGTGTCGATCACCCGGTCGGCGTACGCCTCGAGTTCCTCGCGGTGCGGCTCTTCGCTCCAGCTGGCCGGGACCCACTGGGTGAACAGGGACATGATGTGGTGCCCCTCGGGCGCGAGGGTCTTGTCGAACGAGGTGGGAATCACCCCGTCGGAGAAGGGGCGCAGCGCGGCGCGGCCCTCGCGGGCGTCGATGAAGGCGCGCTCGATGTACTCGACGGACGGCGCCATCTCGACCGAGCCGGTGTGGTGCTCCTGCAGGTGCGTGCCGGGGTTGGCGGTGAAGTCCGGCAACTCGGCCAGGGCCAGGTTGACCTTGACCACGCCGGACCTGGTCTTCCAGTGCTCGATGTCGGCGGCGAAGTCCGCCGGCAGGTTCTCCTTGCCGACGTGGTCGAGGAAGGCGGTCTTCGGGTGCAGTGAGGTGACGACGATCTTGGCAGTGATCTCGTCGCCGTTGTCCAGGACGACGCCGGTGGCCCGGCCACTGCCCGGAGCTAGGGTGACCTTGGCGACGCGTGCGCCGGTCCTGATGGTGACGCCCAACGACTTGGCGGAGCTGGCGATCGCTTTGGCGACGCCGCCCATGCCGCCCTCGGGAAAGCCCCAGCTGCCGAGGCGGCCGTCGCCGACGTCGCCGATCGAGTGGTGCGCCATCACGTAGGCGGTGCCGGGCTCCATGGGGCCGGCCCAGGTGCCGATCACGCCGTTGACCGCGAGCGCGCCCTTGATCTGCGGGCTCTCGAACCAGTCGTCGAGCAGGTCGGCTACGGACTGCGTCATCAGCCGTGTCACGTCGGCGATGGTCCGCACGTTAAGCCCGCGGTGCCGCCAGGCGAGTTTGAGCGTTTCCGCGAGGTCGCGCGGCTTGCGTGAGCCGATGTTCGGCGGGACGGTCAGCAGCAGCGGGCCGAGCACGTCGGCGAGGCCGCCGAGCCATGCGTTCCACTTCGGGTAGGCGTCGGCGTCCTTCTTCGACCACTTGGCGATCTCGTCGTAGGCGCGCTGCGAGTCCTCTTCGTACAGGGTGAGCGAACCGCCCTCGGGAAAGGCCTGGTAATACGGGCCCATCGGGAAGATCTTGTAGCCGTGCTGCTCCAGCTTGAGGTCGTTGAGGATCGTCGGCGGCAGCAGCGACATCACGTAGGACAGCCTGGTCACTCGATACTCGGGCGCGTCGTCCCATGGTGCCTCGGTGGTCGCGGCGCCACCCGGCTGCGATCTCGCCTCGAGTACCAGGGTGTTCGCGCCGCTCCTGGCCAGGTAGGCGGCGGCCACCAGGCCGTTGTGCCCACCGCCGACGATGATCGCGTCGTAGCTCTCGCGTGCCATGCTGGCTTGCCTCCCGCGCGGCGTAGCCGCGCTGTGCGGCCGGCGCCAAATGTTTGACTGAACATTCAGTCTAGGTTCCTGCTACGATTTGACACAAGGCCACCGGGTGACGGCACCCGGGGGCGGCGACCCGGGCGGGGGCTGCGAGAAGAGATGGCACAGGGACCGGTGGACGGCCAGGCAGGAACAGACCGGCGCGAGCAGCTGCTGCGCTCCGCGCTCGAGGTGATCGTGGCGCGCGGCTACGCCGACACGCGGATCGCCGACGTCGCCGAGCATGCCGGGACCTCCCCGGCGCTCGTCATTTACTACTTCAAGACCCGCGACCAGCTGCTGACCGAGGCGCTGCGCTACTCGGAGGACAAGTGGTACGCCGCGGGGACGCAGCGGCTCGACACCATCGGCTCAGCCGTCGGCCGGCTGACCGAGCTGATCGCCATGACCTGCCTGCCGGACACCGATCCGGCGGCGCGCACCGAATGGCTGCTCTGGCTCGACCTGTGGGCGCTTTCCCCGCGCAATCCGGGGGTCGCGGCGGTGCGCCGCAAGTTCGACGAACGGTGGCGGCAGTCGATATCGAGCACGGTGCTCGCGGGCCAGGAATCCGGTGAATTCGACGCCGCCATCGACGCGGACGAGTTCGCGGTGACGCTTTCCGCGCTTCTCGACGGTATGGCAGTACAAATTGCCTTGGAAGATCCTGATATTCCGCCCAACCGCGCTTATGATCTCGCCATGCGCTACGCGGCAGGCCAGCTCGGGTTCTCCTGGGACTCATCCGCGGGCGGACGACAGAAGCGCGAGCCGCGCCCGCAGGCGAAGCGCGGGAAAAGCTGAGCGACCGCAGGGGTCGCAGGGACGGAGCTGATTTCATGGCCGCAGGCATCGAGCTCGTCGGGCTGACCAAGCGATTCGGCCACGGGACCGCGGAGCACACCGCGGTCGACGGCATTGACCTGTCGGTTTCCGGCGGCGAGTTCTTCTCGCTGCTCGGGCCGTCCGGCTGCGGCAAGACGACCACCCTGCGGCTGATCGCCGGCTTCGAGGAACCGACGGCCGGACGCATCCTGCTCGACGGGAACGACGTGTCGCACATCCCGCCGCACAAGCGGAACGTCAACACGGTGTTCCAGTCCTACGCGCTGTTCCCGTTCCTCTCCGTCTTCGACAACGTGGCGTTCGGCCTGCGGCACGCCCACGTTGCCAAGGCTGACCTGCGCAAGCGGGTCGGCGACGCGCTCGCCCTGGTCTCCATGTCCTCCTTCGCGTCGCGGCGGCCCGGCCAGCTGTCCGGCGGCCAGCAGCAGCGGGTCGCGCTGGCCCGCGCGCTCGTGCTCAACCCGTCGGTGCTGCTGCTCGACGAGCCGCTCGGCGCGCTCGACGCCAAGCTGCGGCGCTCGCTCAAGGTCGAGCTCAAGGCCCTCCAGGAACGAGTGGGGATCACGTTCATCTACGTGACCCACGACCAGGAGGAGGCGCTGACCATGTCCGACCGGCTCGCCGTCATGGACGCCGGGCGGATCGCGCAGATTGGCACGCCACGCGAGGTGTACGAGTCGCCTGCCGATGCCTACGTGGCCGACTTCCTCGGCGCCGCGAACCTCCTCGACATCACAGTCGCCGAACGGGTTCCTGACTCCGCCTCCACCGTCAGTCTTGGCGAGATCTCGCTCAGCACCTCCGTGCCGGTTCCTGTCGCGCAGGGCGCCACGGCCCAGGCGGTGATCAGGCCGGAGCGGATCCGCGTCGAGGCGCACGGCTCCGCAGGCCCCAACCGGGTCCCCGCCCTGGTGGAGCGCGTTGTCTACCTGGGCGCCGCCACCCAGGTGCATCTGCGGCTCGCGACCGGTGAGTCGCTGCAGGCGGAGATTCCGAACGAGGGCGCGGACGGCGCGTCCCTGGCCCAGGGCACCCCCGTGCACGCCTACCTGCCCGCCGACGCGCTGCGAGTGCTGTCCGGGTCGCCCGCCGCGGCGCCGGTGGCTGCCGAGCCGCTGGCCAGCTGAGGTGCTTGCCGCGCCCGGCCCGCGCGGCCGGCCGGGCGCGCGATGAAGGGGCGGTCCGGTTTACCTGACCGCCCCTTCATCGTCCTCGTGGCGCATTAGGCCGGCGCTCCCATTTCGCGGGCATGGCGAGAGTGCTGATTGCCCGCCTCGCGCTTAGGCCGTTTATATCCGCCATTTCCTCTCAGGTGCCGGCAGCGTGACTAGATGGCGGGATGATCACGGAAGAATTTATTTCAACGGAGCTTTTCTCCCCGGATCGGGGAGTTTATTTCCGTCAGGATCCAAAGTTCCGTGATCATGGTCGGCCACGGCGGGCGAGCCGGGGTTCATGGTGCTGAAGCGCGCGGCGGTGCGGGAGATGCCGGGCCGGCGCGGCGCGCTGCGGGGGCGCCTAGGTGCCCTCCCCGCTGATGGCGGTGAGGGCGGCGAGGCCGCCGCCGCGTTCGCCCCGGGTGAGCAGGCGGTAGCCGACGTAGCCGATGATCACGATGATCAGCGACATCGCCAGCATGATGGAGCCGAGGGCGTTGAGCGCGGGGCCGCCGTTACCGCCATGCTGCGTCGAGTAGATGATCACCGACATCGGGGTGTTGCCCGCGCTCGACGACAGCAGGTCAACGATCACGAAGTCGTCGATCACGCCGGAGAAGACGAGCACGGCGCTGGCGAAGATGGCCGGGGCCAGCAGCGGGACCATGACGCGGCGCATCACCTGGAACTGGTTCGCGCCGAGGTCGGCGGCGGCCTCCTCGTACTGGCGGCCGATAGTGACGAGGCGGGCCTGGACCACGATCGCGGGCCAGGAGATGTTCCAGGTGACCAGGCCGAGCACTTCGGCCAGGGTGCCCAGGTGCACCGTGCTGAACAGGGTAGTGAAGACGAAGAACATCGACACGCCGAAGATCAGCTCGGGGATCACGTAGGACAGGATCATCACGAAGTTGAACGTGGACGGAACCGGGCCGCGCCAGCGGTTGATACCGAGCGCGAACAGCACGCCGAGCGGCACGGCGATGACCGTGACCAGAACCGAGAGGCGCACGGTCTGGATGACGGCCGCGTGCAGCTGGGGGTTGTGCAGCACCGAGTTGGTGTGGTCACTGAAGTACCAGCGCCAGGAGAAGCCCTGCCAGACCGACTGCGAGCGGCCGTTGTTGAACGAGAACAGCACCGCGATCACGATCGGCACCAGCGACCAGATCAGGTACAGCCAGGTGAACCCCTCGAGGAACCAGGGATGCCGCCACGGGTTGCGCCAGAAGGGGGGCCTTCTGCTGCGTTCGGCGATACTCGGCGCTCGGCCGGCTGGGGCCGCGGGAACGGCGGGCGGCTCGCCTGGGGCCTTGGTCGCGGTCATCGCGTCGCCTCCGCACGGTTGGTCGCGATCACGTAGTAGATCATCGGGATCAGCAAGACGAGCAGGAGCATCAGCGACAGGACGGCGCCCTGGCCCTCCAGGCCCGGGGTCCCGAGCTGGCCCTGGATCAGGTTGCCTATCATCGACGTGGACGCGGCGCCGGACAGCATCTGGTTCGTGTAATAGTCGCCGAGCATCGGCAGCACGGTGATCAGCAGGCCGGTCAGGATCGCCTGGCGGCTCAGCGGCAGGGTCACGTGCCAGAAGGTGCGCGCCCTGCCGAGGCCCAGGTCGCGGCCGGCTTCAAGAAGCGCCGGGTCGATCCGGTCGAGGCCCGCGTACAGGACCATGATCAGGTACGGGATGTAGCCGTAGACCAGGCCGAATATCACCGTGACCGCGTGGCCGCCTAGCCAGTAGTGCGGGGAGAGACTGAACCAGCCGAGCGCCTTGTTCACGTAGCCGTTAAAGGACAGCAGGTCGATCCAGGCGAGCATCCGCATCATGTAGCTGATCCAGAACGGCGCGATGAGCAGCACGAGGAACAGCGCCTTGCGGCGTCCGGCGAACCGGGCGACGAAGTAGGCCGCCGGATAGCCGATCAGCAGGCACAGCAGCGAGGCGACGGCGGTGTACAGCACGGTGCGGCCGATGATCGGGCCGGCGAACGCGCTGCCGCCGAAGATGTCCCGCCAGACGTTGATGACGCCTGAGGAGCTCCAGTCGAACGGGTTCCACACCGCGACCGGTGCCTCGATGAGCTGGTTCAGCTTGCCCATCGCGATGGACAGCACCGCGTAGAACGGCACGATGAACAAGATCGCGAGCCACAGGATGCCGGGGGCCGCAAGCGCGACCCAGAAGAGGTTCTTTCTTTTGCCCATCTCGCCTCTCTCCCTAGATCCCGTTGCTTACGACGAGCCAGGCCTGCTGCCACAATGCGTCCGCGTCAACCGGGAGCTGCAATTCGAACAGGCCGGTCCTGAAGTCCGACGGCACCACCACCGTCGAGGTCAGCGAGGGCGGCAGGATCTGCTCCTTGATGAGCACCTGCGGGGTCACACCGGTTAGCGGCTGCATGTAGCCGTTCCATGAGATGTTCTCGAGCACGTTGGGCAGGTCGAGCAGGTAGTTGAGGAACAGGTGGGCGAGAACCGGGTTGGAGGCCGTCTTCAGCACCACGTTGGTGTCGTTGTTGATCGGTCCGCGCCCGTTTCTCGGGAACCAGTAGCCGATCACGTCGACGTTGACGCCCTTGGGCATGTAGGACGGTGCGGCCGCCATGTCACCCGACCAGGCGCTGCTGATCCAGGTCTGCCCCGCCGGGACGTCGGAGTAGTCGGTCTGCGAAATCCGCAGGTTGACCAGCGAGCTGAGGTCCAGCAGGGACTGCCTGGCCAGGGCGATCTGCCTGAAGTCGGTGGTGTTCAGGTCGAAGATGCCGTTCTTCATCAGGCCGAGGCAGATGCCCTCGCGGTAGTCGTCGAGGATGGCGACCCGGCCCCGGTACTTGGCCTGCCAGGGCATGGCCCACGGGTTCTTCATCGTGTAGGGGTTCTCATGCACCAGGTCCTTACGCCAGGTGATCCCTGTCGTGTAAACCGTGTACGGGACCGTGTACTGCCAGCCCAGGTCGTAGAACGGGTTGGTGTAGTCCGCCCAGGCCTGAGCGATGTTCGGGATGTAGGAGTGGTTGAGCGGCTGGGCCAGCTGGCCTTCGACGAGCTGGCCGAGCACGTCCGGCGTGGCGCCGACGAGCACGTCGAACGACAGGCCGCTGCGCAGCTTGGACAGCGCCTCGTTCATCGTGTTGAACGTGGTCAGCTGCACCTTGCACTTGTACTTCTTGGCGAACGCGTTCACCACGTCCTGATTGATGTACGCCTCCCAGATGTACCCCTGGAGGGTCGCGCCCTGTTCGGGCTTGAGCCCGGGCTTGATCGCGGTATTGCCCGCGAAGACCGGCCATTTCACCGGGTTGTCGCGCCGCGGCAGCGGCAGCGTGCCCGATCCGGTCAGGTCGGAGGCGCAGCCGGTCAGCAGGCCAGCTGCAGAGGTGGCGCCGCCGAGCGCGGCGAGGGCGGAAAGGCCGGCCCCGCCCTGGAGGAAGCGGCGGCGCGGCATGCCATGACCCTGCCAGCCTTCACGCGGATGTACCAACGGCCGACTCCCTGCACTAAGGAATGCTGCCTCGATCTGGCTCGGTCCTACTGACTGAATGTTCGGTCAATTGAACTCTCCGTGCGGCACCGCCGCAAGGTTTTCGGCTGTAAAGAATCTGTTGCGCCTGTGTTCGTTTCTTATGCGCTAATCGCGGCGGCGAAGGAGCGGAAGTTGGCGATGAGGCGGTCGATGTCAGCTTCGTCGTGTTGCACGGAGATCAGCCACTGCTCGATCTTGCCCCAGGGCGGCAGGAACACCCCGCCGTTGTGCTGGAACAGCCAGTGGGCGTGGCTGAGCGAGTCGTCGACGGTGAGGAACTCGCGGTAGTCCCTGATGGCCTGCGGGCCGAAGACGACGCAGCCCTTGGCGCCGGCGGTCATCACCCAACCGTTCAGTGCGTACTCCCTGATCGCCGCGCTGATGCCCGCAGCGGCACGGATACGCAAGCCCTCGATGCGGCTGTAGGTCTCCTCGGTGGCGACCTCGGTCAGCATCGCGCGCGCCGCGGCCATCGCGAGCGGGTTGCCGTTGAACGTGCCGACCATCTCGTAGCCGCCGCTCGCCACGTGGTCCATCAGCGGGACCGTGCCGCCGATCGCGGCGATCGCCACTCCCCCGCCGAGCGACTTGGCCAGGCAGACGAGGTCAGGCGTGACACCCGACTGCCTGGTCACGCCGCCGGGGCCGACGGTGAGGCCGGTCTTGACCTCGTCGAACGTGAGCAGCGCGCCGCGGGAGTGCAGGAGTTCCCGCAGGCCAGCCAGGTAGCCGGGCAGCGGTGCGATGATTCCGGCGTTCATCATGATGGGCTCGACGATCATGCCGGCGACCTGGCCGGGGTGCGCCTCGAGGAGCCTGGCGACGCTGCCCAGGTCGTTGAACTGGGCGATCAGCGTGAGGCTGGTGATGGCTCGCGGTATGCCGCTCGAGGACGGAACGCTGTTGGGGTTTTCCTTCGGGCCCGCGTCGTCTTCGTCCGGCATGACAGAGACCTGAACCGAGTCGTGGTGGCCGTGATAGCCGCCCTCGACCTTGATGATCAGGTCGCGGCCGGTGTAGGAGCGCATCAGGTGGACGGCGTCCATGGTGGCCTCGGTGCCGGAGTTGGCGAAGCGCCACCGCGGCAGTCCCCACCGTCCGGCGAGTTCCTGTGCGACGACGATGGCGTTGCGCGTGGGCTGCGCGAAGTGGGTGCCGTTGTCCACCTGGGCCTTGACCGCCCTGACGACGGCCGGATGAGCGTGGCCTGCCAGGGCAGCGCCGTAGCCGCCGTGCAGATCCACGTACTCGTTGCCGTCGACGTCGTAGACCTTGCCGCCCTTGCCGTGGCTGAGCCAGACCGGCTGCGGCTGGGTGATCTGCCAGTTCGAGGTGACGCCGCCGGCGAGGACTTCGGTCGCCGCCGCGGCCAATTCGGCCGAGCGCGGCTGGCGCCTGGTGAAGATTTCCTCCTGCTCGGTGATGATGGCGGCGAGCCTGGTGTCTGCTTCGGTGAGCACTGTTGCTCCTCTGCATGCTGACTGAACATTCAGTCATAGGCTTGACTGAACGTTCAGTCTAGGCGCGTCTGCTGATCCGGGCAAGCCTCGTGGCGGCCGCGACTGTGCGGGAGAGGTAGCGTTACGCGCGTGAGCATCTACGACATCCCGGTGAAGACCCTGGCCGGGGAAGATTCTTCGCTTGGCGCGCTCGCGGGCAAGACCCTGCTCGTGGTGAACGTCGCCTCCAAGTGCGGGCTGACCCCGCAGTACACCGCGCTCGAGGAACTGCACGAGCGGCTGGCGCCGCGCGGCTTCTCCGTCGTCGGATTCCCGTGCAACCAGTTCGGCGGGCAGGAGCCCGGAACGGCGGACGAGATCGAGCAGTTCTGCTCGACCACGTACGGCGTGACGTTCCCGATGTTCGAGAAGATCGAGGTCAACGGGCCTGGACGGCACCCCGTCTACGACTCGCTTACCGCGGTGCCCGACGCGTCCGGTGAGGCCGGTGACATCCAGTGGAACTTCGAGAAGTTCCTGATCGGGCCGGACGGCTCGGTCGTGGCGCGCTTCAGGCCGCGGACCGTGCCTGACGACCCTGAGGTCCTCACCGCCATCGAGTCTCACCTGCCTGGCTGAGGCATCCGTCTTTAGACAGCTTTAGACAGCGATGAGCCGGCCCCGGCGTCTTTGACGTCGGGGCCGACTTGTTGCGTTACTCGGCTGGCGCTTGCTAGGGCAGCTTGATCTTGCCGACAGCCTGAATCTCCTGCTGCTGACCGAGCGCCCGAGCGGTCTGGGACGGGTTGCACGTCCCGTTCTTGAGCTTGGGACCGATGCCGATGACGGACAGCGCATAGGTGCCGCTGCCGCTGATGCCCTTGTACTTGCCGGATCCGCTGCCGAGCTTGAACGTGCCCTTTTCCGAGTACATGAACAGGCAGGTCTTCGGGTTGAACGACTGGTCCTGCGTCCCCTTCTTCGTCGTGTGCTTCACCAGGAAGGTGCCGCCGGAGAGGTGGAACGTGTCGGTGCCGTTCGCGTTCTGGTGGTCCACGCCCGCGGAGGTGATGACGCCCCAGGCGAGAAGCGGGTTATTGATCGTGGTCTGGCTGGTGCTGGTGTTCATCATCTGGAAGTGCTGAGTGCCGCTGACCGCGGCGGGCCTGGCCGTCACTTGTGCCGCGCCGGCCGGGACCGCCAGCCCGACGACCGCCGCAGCCGCGGCGGTGCCGGCCGCGGCGAGCACGGCCGTCCGTGTCCGCCCCGTTCCCGCGAGGCGGCGCAGGCCCGTTCCCCTGTTCCCCGTTTCCATCTCGTGCCCCTTCCCCTCTCGTAGCGTGTCGCGCCCGGGACTCCCCTCCGGCGCCCCGGGTGCGTGACATCACGGAAAGCATGGGCCCGGCGGCGGTGCCGGGGCATCACGGTGGGTACCACCAGATTTGCCCCGGAGCCGTCATTGCGGTGTCGACCAGTCGACCGCGGTTACGGGAGCTTGATCTTGCCGACCGCGTTGATCTCCTGGTGCCAGGCGACGGGCACCGCGTTCTGTGACGGGTTGCAGGCGCCGCTCTTGAGCTTGGCGCCGATGCCGATGATGCTCAGCGCGTAGGTCCCGCCGCCGCTGACGCCCTTGTACTTGCCCGTTCCGCCGGTGAGCTTGTAGGTGCCCTTCCCGGTGATCTGGAGCAGGCACGTCTTGCTGTTGAACGACTGCTTGCTCTGGCCCTTGGCCGGGGTGTGCTTCAGCCCGATGGTGCCGCCGGAGAAGATGAAGGTGTCGGTGCCGTTCGCGTTCTGCCGGTCGGTACCCGGTGCGGTGAGCGCGCCGTAGGCGATGAGCGAGCTCTTGGTCGCCGTCGGCGAGGTGGTCATCATCTGAAAGTGCTGAGTCCCGCCCACAGCCGACGCGGCCACCGGCGACGCGCCCGCCGGAAGCGCCAGCGCGGTCACCGCCGCGGTGGCGGCGAGGCCCGTCGTCGCGAGCATGGCGGCCCGCCTGCGTCCCGCTGCCGCGCGGCGGATGAAAACTGTTGCCCTGGTTCCCTGTCGCATCGTGCGCCTTCCCTCGTGCTGTCCCGGAACCCCGTCGGCCTTCCGGGTCTCTGTCATCTGGGTAAATCCTCGATCACGCAAAGCGGCAGGACATCACTGAAGACACCACAACCACTCGGGGACTAGCACGCCGGCGAGCGTGGGGGTACCACGCGGGCGAGGGTTCGTTAGCGAGCCATACGACCGCGGCACGCGGATTTGGGGGGACGCATATTGCCGGCCGGCGGTGCGCGGGTCTAGCGTCCGCGCCATGACGACATTTGTTCTGGTCCACGGGGCGTGGGGCGGGTCATACGGGTTCAGGTACCTGCGCGGGCCGCTACGGGAGGCCGGGCACGAGGTGTTCACCCCGTCGCTCACCGGGATCGGCGAGCGGGTGCACCTTTCGTCGCCGCAGGTGAACCTCACGACGCACGTCACCGACGTGGTGAACACCATCCTGTACGAGGACCTGACGGACATCGTCCTGCTCGGTTACTCCTATGGAGGCATGGTGGTCACCGGGGCGCTCGAGCACGTCGCTGACCGGGTGGCCCACCTCGTCTACCTGGACGCGTTCAAGCCCGCCGACGGTGAGTCGCTCGCCGACCTGTCCGGTGCGCCCTACCGTGCTGCGGCGATCGGTCCCGGCCGTGACTGGCTGGTGCCGCCGCTGTCGCGGCCCATGGAGGACGCGGCCGCGGCGGACTGGTTCGGCTCACGGCGCAGCCCGCACCCGGTGGGCTGCTTCCTCGAGCCGGTCCGGCTGCGCAAGCCGCTCGAGGAGTACCCGTTCAGCCGGACCTACATCAAGGCGCTGCAGGAGGCGCCACGGCCGGACAACGGCGGGCCGAGCGCGTTCTGGCGGGCCGCGGCGGCCGTCAAGGCCGATCCTGCCTGGCGGTACCGGGAGATCGACACCGACCACCTCATCCCGATCAACCGCCCGGCGGAGCTGACAGAACTGCTGCTCGAACTGGTCTAGCGCGGCGCTTCGCCCGGCGGCCGCTCACCTGCGGGCACGACACCCGCCCCGCAGCGCGGCGCTTCAACCGCAGCGCGGCGCTTCAACCGCAAACGCGGCGCCTTCCCAGAGTTCTTGCTGTTATCAGGCGGTGGCCCGGCATTGTGGCGTTTAGGGGCAAAACGGTTTTGGCTCTGTGTGCCACAGGACCAATAGGGCTAGCTCTGTGTGCCGCAAGGCCAGAACGATCGGCGCTGGGTGCCTGGATTCGGTGTGTCCTGGATTCGGTGTGTCCTGGATGCGATGCGCCGGAAACGGCGCGGCCGTGGGGGGACGGGGCCGCGCCGTTTCCGGTCGGCGGCTAGCAGGCGGGGTGAGCCGGCCAGCTGGCTGGATGGTTGGCGGGGTTGAGTGGCCAGGTGGTCCGTGGCCAAGGGGTCAGCGGGCGGCGAAGTCCGAGATCACGGGCAGGGCCGTGTCTGTGTAATCCCACATGGCCTGGTTCTCCCAGCCATCGCCCGACGATGGGTCGGTCGGGTCCCAGCCGTTGCCCTTGACCACCGTCCAGGTCGGCTCCCAGTAAAAGGCGCCGAGGCCCATCCCGTTCGGCACCGCCTGGACGACCGACAGGACGTCGCGGAAGTTGGCCGCCTGCCCCGCCGGGGTGGCCGGGTAGCCGGGATCGAGCGAGGCGGGGTCGGAGAACGACAGCGACGCGGTTGGGTCGTTGCTTGCCAGAGTGAACGGGTAGGCGGTCTCTACGACCATGGCCGGCTTGCCGAACTGGGCGGTGAGCCCGTCCAGGTCGCCCTGCAGTACGTCGAGCCTGCCGTGCCAGTAGTCGTAGTAGGACAGCCCGATGATGTCGAACGGCACGCCGTAGGACTCGGCCTGCGAGTACCACCAGGCGAGACCGGACTCATCCCACGCGGCGGCCAGGTGCAGCACGATCTTGGCGGGCGGGAAGGCGGCGTGCACGCCCGCGATGCCCGCCTTGAGCAGCCCGGCGAGCTGCGCGAAGTCCGACGTGGAGCCGCTCGGCCAGAGCAGGCCGTTGTTGATCTCGTTGCCCACCTGCACCATCTGCGGCGGGGTGCCCTGCGCGACGAGGGCGGCGACGACCTGCTTGGAGTAGGCGTACATGTCCGCTTCGAGCTGCGGGAAGGTGTCACTCGCCCAGGCGGCGGGCGGGCTCTGGTGCCCTGGGTCGGCCCAGGTGTCGCTGTAGTGGAAGTCGAGCAGCAGGTGCTGGTGATGGCGCTTGGCCTCGCGCGCGCTCGCGAGCAGCTGCACCTCATCGTTCATGCCGTCAGCCGGGTTCACCCACACCCGGAGCCTGACCCAGTTCATCCCCGCGTCCGCGAGCTGGGCGAGCGCGTTCTCCGGCCGGCCGGACGCGGTGTAGTAGACGCCGCCGTCCTGCTCGCCGCGGTACAGGGTGGAGACATCGCCACCGCGGATGGGCAGCGACGCGGTGCCCGAGGTAAAGGTGACCCCGGTGAAGTTGGTCCAGTCGCCCGCGTTGCCGGCGGTGACCAGGTTGATCGTGCACCGCCGCGCGGTGACGTGGACCGAGGTGACGATCTGCACCCAGTTGCCGTCGGAGTCGGCGGGAACCGCGGTGGGAGTGTTGTCGCCGCCGCAGCCGGTGAGCGCGATGTAGTCGGATTTGTGGCCGCCGCTCGACCTGGTCCACACGCCGAGCGTGTAGAACCCGTTCGGTATCCCGGTCAGCTTCTGATACGTGTCGACGTGGTAGGCGGCCGTGGACCAGTGGGTGAGCTGGTAGGAATCGCCGTTGTAGCCCTCCGCCGTCCACTCGGTATAGGAGGCACTCGCGGTGCCGTCGGGCGAGTAGGTGCTCCAGCCGGCCGGCGTCGCGGTGCCGGTGCCATCGGCGTCGAAGCCGGGGTTGACGACCGTGACGGCGCCGCCGCCGGCCTGGCTCGTCGCGGCGGCGGTGGCCGACGCCGTGACGGCGGGCGTGATGAGCAGTGCCGTCGCGGCGGCTGCCGCGACGAGGGCCTGTCTTGCTCGGCGCGGTGAGCTCCCGCCGTCCGCGGGGCCGGGGAGCGGGGTGCGCGGTTTCATGGTGCTTCTCCTTTGATCACCAGGGGTGTGTTGCGTGCGCGGGCGCGGCCGGGAGCCACGCGGGCGGGGCGGCCGCCTGGCGGGGCGGCCGGTGCGTGCGAAGCGCGGGCGGTGCGAAATGCAACGGGTGGGCGGGTGAGAGGAGGTACCTGCGGAGGCGGGGTTGACGGGGTGCTGCGGTGTCGGAGCGGTGCGCTGCGGGTGGCGCGGTGTCGGAGTGGCGGGAAAGCGGGTGGTGGAAAGCGGAGTGGCGGTTTGTTCGGCGAAGGGAGAGCGGTGCCGCGGGGTGGAGTGGACGGTCTAGTCGAGCGGGTCGGGTGAGGCGGGCAGGTCGGTGATGACCCGGACGTCGCCGCCGGGTACCGAGATGGCGCGGTCGCCGACGAGCACCGATGTCGTGTCGGGGCCGTGGTTGATGAGGAAGGTGTACCGGCGGCCGGGCCGCGACCTGCGGACGACCTCCAAGTCGCGGGGCCAGGGGGTCCCGTCGGCGGGGCCAACGGGGGCAGTGGAGCCGGCGGGGACGGAGAGGCCCGCGGAGGCCGAGAGACCCGAGTCGGAGAGACCCGAGTCGGAGAGACCCGAGTCGGAGAGACCCGAGTCGGAGAGACCGGAGGCGGAGAGGCCGGAGGCGGGAGCGGGGGCGATGGGGACGACGGGCGTGGTGAGGCCGGCCGACTCGCAGGCCACGGCGAGCAGTGCTGCCGTGGTCGGCGCGTCGGTGCGCGCGGAGACATACCAAGCGCGGCCGGCGCCGAGCTCGTGCCTGGTGACGGCCGGACCTCCGGCGGCCGGGCCGTCGGCATACCAGGCGACCGGCTTGGCGTCGCCGAGGATCACCGCCTCGGTCCAGGCGTCGGCGGCGCCGAGTACCTGGCTGGTGCCCGCCAGGCCGGCGGCGCCGCCCGGCTCCCCGGTGAGAGTGACACTCTCGCCGGCGCGCAGCGGCAGCCATTCCTCCACGTGCAGGCCGAGTATGTCGCGCAGCACCCCCGGGTAGGGGCCGGGGTGCACCCGGTCGTGCTCGTCGACGATGCCGGAGAAGCAGCAGACGACGAGGGTGCCGCCTGCCTCGACGTAACGGCGCAGGTTGGCCGCGCCCCGTTCGGTGGCCAGGTAAAGCGCGGGCGCCACCACGAGCGGGTACCGGCTGAGGTCGGCCTCCGGGTGAGCGAAGTCCACGGTGAGGCCGGCCCGAAAGCACGCCTCGTACCAGGCGCGCATACGCTCGAGATGGCCGAGGTCGGTGCTCGGCCGCCACTCGAACTCGAGCGCCCACCAGGATTCCCAGTCCCACAGCAGCGCGAGGTCGGGCTCGACCGTGGTACCGCGCAGGCCGGCCAGGTCGCGCAGCTCGCCCCCCAGCTCGACGACCTCCCGCCAGATCCGGCTGTCCGTGCCGGCCTGTGGCAGCATCGCCGAGTGATGCTTCTCCGCGCCGTACCTGCTGGCCCGCCACTGGAAGAACAGCACGCCGTCGGCGCCGCGGGCCACATGGGCCAGGGAGTTGCGGCGCATCTCGCCCGGGCGCTTGGCGATGTTCCTCGGCTGCCAGGACACGGCGCTCGTCGAGTGCTCCATCAGCACCCACGACCCGCCTCCTGCCAGGGACCGTGTCATGTCCGCCGACATGGCGAGATCCAGCTGATTGTCGGTCCGTTCGGCGATCAGGTAATTGTCGTTGGAGATCACGTCGACCTCGGGCGCCCACCGCCAGTAGTCCACGCTCTTGCAGTTGTTCGCCATGAAGTTCGTGGTGACGGGCACGCCGGGTGACAGCTCGTGCAGGATGTCCCGCTCGCGGCGGAAGCAGGCGAGCAGCGCGTCTGAGCTGAACCTGGCGAAGTCGAGCCGTTGCGCGGGGTTCACCACGGTGGTGGAGGTTCGCGGCGCGTCGATCTCGTCCCATTCGCCGTAGCGCTGCGACCAGAAGGCGGCGCCCCACCGGTCGTTGAGTGTGTCCAGGTCGCCGTAGCGGTCGCGCAGCCAGTCACGGAACGCTGCCACGGATGTCTCGCAGTAGCACTCCCCCATCGGCGCGCCGTACTCGTTGTTGACGTGCCAGAGCACAACCGCCGGATGCGATCCGTAGCGCTCCGCCAGCTTGCGGGTGATCCCGGCGCAGGCGCTCGCGTACGCGGGGCTCGACGGGCAGTAGGCCTGGCGCGACCCGCCGCCGAGCACCTGCCCGTCCCTGGTGACCGGGTGCGCCTCGGGATGCCGCCGCAGGAACCAGGGCGGCGGCGCGGCCGACGGGGTGCCAAGGTCCACCGCGATGCCCGCGTCGTGCAGCAGGCCGAGCACCTGGTCAAGCCAGCCGAAGTCGTATTCACCTGGCCGTGGCTCGAGCATGCCCCAGGAGAAGATCGCCACCGAGACGAGCGTCACCCCGGCCTCGCGCATCAGCACGACGTCCTGCTCCCACACCTCCGCAGGCCACTGGTCAGGGTTGTAGTCCCCGCCGTAGGCGAGTCCGTCGATCCGTGGCCAGCGTGAATGCATGGGAAACTCCGTCGTTCCGTGTGTCAAGATCTGGGACCGCTCACAGGCGAATAACAGAATGAAAGCAGTGGAAGCCGACTCTTGACAAGTATTCACAACGGGTTAACTCTGGGAGCGTTCACAGACATCGGGCTGTGGCGTTCGCGACATCGCGGACAACTCGGCACTAAGCGGATAATCTCGTACGATCCTTCACTGCGGAGGGACCATGAAGCTCATCAACACCCGGCGGGTGACGGCGGCCGCCGGCGCGGCCATCGCCGTCCTTGTCGCCGCGGGCTGCTCGTCAAGCAGCTCGACCTCGTCGCCGCCCGCCACGGGCACGACGTCCTCGGCCGCGCCCGCCTCCTCGTCCGCGGCCGCGTCCTCGCCGGCCGCGTCGGGGCAGAAGGTCACCCTGTCCTTCTGGACCTGGGTACCCAACATGGACAAGGTCATCGCGATCTGGAACAAGGCGCACCCGGACATCCAGGTGCAGGTGCAGGTGCAGGCGGGCGGCGACGCCGAGCTCACCAAGCTGCTCACCGCCGCGAAGGCCGGCAACCCGCCGGACCTCGCGCAGGTCGAGTACCAGGTGCTGCCGACGCTGGTGTCCAACAACTACCTGGCCGACATCTCGAAGTACGACGGCAGCCTGAAGAGCGACTTCCCCGCCGGCAACTGGAACCAGGTGACGCTGGGCAGCAACGCCCTGTACGCGATTCCGCAGGACGCCGCGCCGATGGCGCTGTACTACCGTGCCGACCTGTTCACGAAGTACCACCTGACCGTGCCGACGACCTGGGCGCAGTTCGCCGCGGACGCGACCAAGCTGCACTCGGAGGCGCCCGGCGTCTTCCTTGGCACGTTCTCCGCGGTCGACCCCGGCGAGTTCGCCGGCCTGACGCAGCAGGCAGGCGCCCAGTGGTGGTCAGCCTCCGGCAGCACCTGGACGGTCGGCATCGACGGGTCCGCGAGCCAGAGGGTCGCTTCCTACTGGCAGTCCCTGGTGGCCGGCGGCGGCGTCGACAACCAGCCGCAGTGGACCGCCGCATGGAACAAGGGCATGAACAACGGCAAGTACATCGCCTGGGTCTCCGACATCTGGGCACCCGGTGACTTCCCGTCGGCGGCGCCGTCCGGCGCGGGCAAGTGGAAGATCGCCGAGCTGCCGCAGTGGACCGCGGGCGCGCACGTCGTCGGCAACTGGGGCGGTTCCTCTACCGCGGTCATGGCCGCGTCGAAGAACCAGCAGGCCGCGGCGCAGTTCGCCGCCTGGCTGAATACCGACCCGACGGCCACCGCCGCGCTGGTGTCCGATGGCGGCATCTACCCGGCCGACAGCGACGCGGAGGCCGCGCTCTCCACTCCGCCGGCGTACTTCTCGAACCAGTCCAACTTCTGGACCCTCGGCAAGCAATACGCGTCCGAGGCGGCGAACGTCACCTGGGGACCGGATGTGAACGTCGCGTACAGCGAGTTCTCCACCGCCTTTGGCGGCGCGGTAACCAGCAAGGGTTCGTTCCTCACCCCGCTGTCCGCCGTGCAGTCTGCCGTGCTGAGCGACATGAAGAAGAGCGGCTTCACGGTCGCGGCCGGCTGACGTGAGCCAGACACCGAAGAAGCGTACGGCGCCCCGCGTGGCGCCGTACGCCTTCGTCACCCCCGCGGTGGTGCTCTACGCGCTGGTGCTGCTCATCCCGATCGGTTACACCCTGTACTTGTCGGTGGAGAAAACCCAGGTCAGCGGCCTCGGGCTGGGCACGGGCGCACGGAAGCAGGTCTTCGCCGGGCTCAGCAACTACGCGAGCGCCCTCACCGATGCGGCGTTCCTGTCCTCGCTGCTGCGCGTTGTCGTCTACAGCCTGATCCTGGTCCCGGTGATGCTCGGTCTCGCCCTGCTCTTCGCGCTGCTGCTCGACGCCAGGCGGGTGCGGTTCCAGCAGTTCAGCCGGCTGGCGATCTTCCTGCCCTACGCGGTGCCGATTGTGATCTCCTCGCTGCTGTGGGGATTCCTCTACCTGCCCACCGTGTCGCCGTTCCCGGCCATCTTGAGCAAGTTCGGGCTGTCCATGCCCGACCTGTTCACCACGCACGTGGCGCTGCTTTCCGTGGCCAATGTCGGGGTCTGGGGCGGCACGGGCTTCAACATGATCGTCATGTACACCGCGCTGCGCGCGGTGCCGTCTGAGCTGTACGAGGCGGCACGGATCGACGGGGCGTCGCAGCGGGCGGTGGCGCTGCGGATCAAGATCCCGATGATCGCACCCGCCCTGGTGCTCACCGGGGTGTTCTCAATCATCGCGACCCTTCAGGTGTTCAGCGAGCCGGAGACCCTGGCGCCGCTGACCAACACGATCTCGCCGCAGTGGATGCCGCTGATGCGGGTCTACGACCTAGCGTTCAACGACAACAACAGCTACGAGGCCGCCGCGCTGTCGGTGATCATCGCGGCCGTCATGTTCGTCGGCTCCTTCTTCCTGCTGCGGGTCAGCAACAAGCGTGTCTTCCAGGGACGGTGAGCCGCGATGGCTTTGACGAGAACCGAAGGCGCGCTCACCGAGGCGCCATCCGCCGCGGCGTGGGCGGGCCGGCACGGCCGGGCAGGCGCCGAGCGGCGCACGGCCGTGCTGCCGACCGCGATCTTGCTGCTCGGGGCGGTGTACTGCCTGCTGCCGGTGGTCTGGGTGCTCATCGCCTCGACCAAGAACGACGCGCAGCTGTTCAACACGTTCACCCTGGAGCCCAACGGCTCCCTGTTCTCGAACATCCACGACCTGTCGTCCTACGCGGACGGTGTCTTCTGGCACTGGATGCTCAACACCGCGCTGTACGCGGGCGGCGGCGCGCTGCTGTCCACGGCGGTCTCCGCGCTGACCGGCTACGCGCTGGCCAAGTTCGAGTTCCGCGGCCGGACGCTGCTTTACAACCTGCTGCTCGCCGGCGTGCTCGTGCCGCCGGTGGTGCTCGCGCTGCCCCAGTACCTGCTGCTGGCCAAGTTCAGCCTGACCAACACCTACTGGTCGGTGCTGCTGCCGTCGATCCTGTCGCCTTACGGCATCTACCTGGCGCGGATCTACTCCAACGCCGCCGTACCCGACGAGGTGATCGAGTCGGCCCGGGTGGACGGCTGCCCCGAGGGCAGGCTGTTCGCGCGGATCGCGGTGCCGATGATGGTGCCCGGCCTCGTGACGATCTTCCTGTTCCAGTTCGTCGCGGTGTGGAACAACTTCCTGCTGCCGTTCATCATGCTCAGCGACGAGAACAAGTTCCCTCTCACCGTCGGCCTGTACACGCTGCTCAACCGCGGCTCGTCCGCACCCGCGCTGTACAGCCTTGTCGTGACCGGGTCGCTGCTGTCGATCATCCCGCTGATGATCTTGTTCCTCGCGATGCAGCGGTACTGGCGCACCGACATCGCCTCCGGCGCGGTCAAGCAGTGACCAGGTCGCGGTAAATATTAGGTATGAATGGCGGGCGGCGGCGGCCGACGATCGAGGACGTCGCGACGGAGGCGGGCGTGTCCCGCGGCACCGTATCCAGGGTGCTCAACGGCGGTCACTACGTGTCGCCGGTCACCCTGGACACGGTGAACCGGGCGATCAAGAAGACCGGCTACGTGGTCAACCAGCACGCCAGGTCGCTGGTGACCCAGCGCTCGGAGTCGGTCGCGTTCATCTTGTCCGAGCCGACCGAGCGGTTGTTCACCGACCCGAACTTCGCCGTCCTGCTTCGCGGCTGCACGCAGGCGCTCGCGGAGCACGACATCGGGCTCTTCGTCTGCATCGCCGCGTCCCACTCGGAGCGCACCAGGATCGCTCGCTTCCTCGCGGCCGGCCACGTGGACGGCGCTCTGCTGGTGTCGGCGCACGCCGGCGACCCGCTGCTCGGCCTGCTCGGCTCGGCGAGCGTGCCCTGCGTCGCCGTCGGCGCGCCGCTCGGCTTCGAGTCGAAGGTCTCCTACGTGGCGGCCGACGAGCGCGGCGGCGCGCGCACCATGGTGGAGTACCTGCGCCAGCTCGGGCGGACCCGGATCGCCACCATCACTGGGCCGCTGGACACGTCGGGCGGGCGCGGCCGGCTTGAGGGGTACCGGGACGTGATCGGCGGCTCGTTCGACGAGTCCCTTGTCGAAGAGGGCGACTACTCCCAGGACTCTGGCGAGCGGGCGATGACAAAGCTGCTAGAGCGGCACCCTGACCTGGACGCCGTGTTCGCCGCATCGGACGTGATGGCGGTCGGGGCGCTGAACGCGCTGCGCCGGGCCGGCCGCCGGGTGCCGGAGGACGTTGCCATCGGCGGGTTCGACGACTCGTCGGCCGCGGTCGCCGCCCGGCCCGCGCTGACCACGATCAGGCAGCCATATCACCGGATCAGCAGCGAGATGGTCCGGCTGCTGCTCGGGGCGATCTCCGGCGACGAGCCGTCCGCGGTGGTCCTGCCGACGGAGTTGGTGCGCCGCGGAAGCGCGTGAGACTGCCATCATTGGGGCATGGACCCTGAATCCACGGGCCAGCATCCCGCCGCCTCCCGCGCGGTCGCGTCGGCCCAGACGAAGCTGCTCGTGTCGCTCGGTGCGGCCATCGTCGGCGGTGCGATCGCCGCTCTGGCAGGCCCGCTCCGCAATGCGGCGCTCATCGGGTGGGACATCCTCGCGTTCGTCTACGGCGGCTGGGTGTGGTTCACCGTGTGGCCGTTCGACCCGGCGTCGACGCAAGCCCATGCCACACGGGAGGATCCCAACCGTGACCTGGCTGACCTGTTGATGCTGTGCGCGGCGATCGCCAGCCTGATCGCCGTGGGGATGGCCCTGTTCGGGTCGGCCAGCGGAAACGCGAGGTACGGGCAGGCCGCTCTCGCCGTCGTCTCCGTATTCCTGTCCTGGACTCTGCTGCAGACGGTGTTCACCCTGAAATACGCGCGGCTCTACTACTCGGACACACCAGGCGGAATCGACTTCAAGGACCCAGAGGCGCCCGACTACCACGACTTCGCCTACCTGGCCGTTACCATCGGGATGACCTTCCAGGTCTCCGATACCGACATTCAGTCCAAGCAGGTCCGGCGGGCCGTGCTGCGGCACGCCTCGCTGTCGTTCCCGCTGGTCGCGGTGATCATCGCGACCACCATCAACCTGGTAGCCGGGCTCGCCAAGTAATAGACCGGATCGAGGGTCCGGCCGAAGGAGAAATGATGCGCGGCCGGAGTCAGCCGCTCCCGTTCGGGCCGCAAAATGTCAGACCCACCGCCTACAGTGTGGAACTGTGACGGCGACAGCAACCACTGACGACCTTGAGTTCTACCGGCGTGAGCTGACCGGGTACTGCTACCGGATGCTCGGTTCGGCCTTTGAGGCGGACGACGCCGTGCAGGAGACCATGCTGCGGGCGTGGAAGGGTGCCGACGGCTTCGAGGGGCGCGCCTCGCTGCGCTCCTGGCTGTACCGGATCGCGACCAACGTCTGCCTTGACGCGATGCGCGGCGAGAAGCGGCGGGCGCTGCCGATGGACCTCGGGCCCGCCTCGCCGCCGGTGGAGTCGTACATGCGGCCTGCCCCGGCCGAGGACCTCTGGGTGACGCCGATCCCTGACGCGCGGGTGGTGCCCGAGCAGGGAGACCCGGCCGAGATCGCGGCGGTCCGGGACTCGGTGCGGCTCGCGTTCGTGACCGCGCTGCAGCACCTGCCGCCGCGGCAGCGTGCGGCGCTGATCCTGTGCGAGGTGCTGCGGCTGCCGGCGGCCGAGGCGGCCGGCGTTCTCGACTCCTCGGTTGCCTCGGTCAACAGCGCGCTGCAGCGGGCCCGTGCGTCCCTGGCGGAACTGCCTGAGCACCAGCGGCCCGCCGAGGTCGAGCCGGAGAACGCTGAGCTGCTCAGCAAGTACGTGGACGCGTTCCAGCGGTACGACATGAAGGCGCTCCTCGCGCTGCTGCGCGAGGACGCGTTGCAGACCATGCCCCCTTTCGAGATGTGGATTCAGGGTGCGGACGCCATCACAACCTGGATGGTGCAGCCGGGACCGAGCCAGTGCGCTGGATCCATTCTCGTGCCCGTGCGGGCCAACGGCGTCGTCGGCTGGGGGCAGTACAAGCCAGATCCCGAGCATGGCGGCTACGCGCCGTGGGCGCTGCAGGTACACGAGGTAGTCGGCGGCCAGATCAGCCGGATGACGTACTTCCTCGACACCGAACGGCTTTTTCCGCTGTTCGGTCTGCGGGACAGAGTCTTCGACGATCGCTGACGCTCGCCGCCGGCCGAGCGACGAGCGCTCCGGCGCTGGGCGTCCCGGCGCCGGATGGACCGACCCGCGGCGAACGCCGGGATTAGAGTGGCAGAGTGTGCCCGTTATGCTGGGTTTGTGCGGGTTCTCTTTGTTATGCAGGATCACACGTCGCCCGGTGGGCTGGTCGGCGATGCGTTCACCACAGCCGGCTGGGACGTTTCGGAGATGCTGGTGGTGCCGAAGGAGCGCTACCACTCGCCCGACGTCCCCGTGACGTTCCCCTCCCCTGCCGAGTACGACGCGGTGACCTTCTTCGGCGCGGTGTGGTCGGTGTACGACACGGCGACGATCCCGTGGATCTCCGACCAGATCGGCTACGCGCGGTCGCTGATCTCGCTTGGGGTGCCGACGCTCGGCATCTGCTTCGGCGGGCAGATGCTCGCCGCCGCGGTGGGCGGAACGGTCGCCAAGGCGCCGATCCCCGAGGTCGGCTGGGTCTCCGTGGCCTCAGACGAGCCCGCCCTCATCGACGCCGGCCCGTGGCTGCAGTGGCACAACGACCGGTTCACGCTGCCCGCCGAGATACCGGTGATCGCCAGGACGGCCGTCGCCAACCAGGCGTTCGTCTACGGCCGCGCGCTCGGTGTGCAGTTCCATCCCGAGGTGACGGACGCCGTGCTCGAGTCCTGGCTGGACACCGGCGACTCCGAGCGGCTCGCGGAGGTGGGCATCGACCCCGGCCCCATGATCGAGCAGGCGCAGACGCTGGCCGACGGCGCGGCGGCCCGCGCGCACGGCCTCGTCCGCCGGTTCGTGCTCGACGTGGCGCGGCGCCCGGCGCAGCCGCTCCCCGCCGTGGCGGGCAGCTGACGGAGTCCGCGGTGGCGGGCTGAGACCGTTCTCACACCGTGCGGGCAGCCATCGGGGCGGCCGCCGGGATTAGCGTGAGAAGCGTGTCCCACGATCTGCTGCAGGCCCTGGCCATCTTCGCGGCCGGCCTCGCCGCTGGCACGATCAACACCGTGGTCGGGTCAGGGACGCTGATCACCTTTCCCACGCTGCTCGCCTTCGGCTACCCGCCGGTCGTCGCCAACGTGTCGAACAACGTCGGGCTAGTGCCCGGCGGCGTCTCCGGTGCGGTCGGTTACCGGGCCGAACTCAAGGGGCAACGGCGGCGCGTCATCCGGCTCGGGGCGGCGTCGCTGTGCGGCGGCCTGGTCGGCGCCATCCTGCTGCTCGTGCTCCCCGCCGCTGCGTTCAAGGAGATCGTCCCCGCGCTGATCGGGATCGCGCTGGTCATGGTGGTGTTCCAGCCGCGGCTGTCGAAGTGGGTAGCCGCCAGGCAGGCGGCGCAAAGCGGCGGTGCCGACGGGCCTGACGGGCCTGGCGCGGCGGGCGGTTCGACGGCGGTGGACGGCGGTCCCACGGCGGTGGACGGCGGTCCCACGGCGCTAGCCGGCAGTTCCACGGCGGCGGATGGCGGTTCCGGCACGGTGGGCGTGGTCACGCCGGTGGCAACGCAGACGATCGTGCAGGTCGGCGGCCCGGTGCTGTGGGTGCTTGTGTTCCTGTCCGGGGTCTACGGCGGGTACTTCGGCGCGGCCCAGGGGGTGCTGCTGCTCGGGCTGATGGGCGTCGCGTTCACCGACAGCATGCAGCGGATCAACGCGACGAAGAACGTGCTCGCCGGCCTGGTCAACGGGGTCGCCGCGGTCGTGTTCATCGTGGCGGGGCACGTGAACTGGGGCGTCGCCGGGCTCATCGCGGCCGGCTCGATCCTCGGCGGACAGGTCGGCGCGCGGGTCGGCAGGAAGCTGCCGCCGTGGGGGCTGCGCGTGCTGATCGTCTGCGTCGGCACCGCGGCCCTGGTCAAGCTGCTCGCCTAATCGCTTCGCCGTGCCGAGCGGGCCGCCGCTCGGCGGTGGCGTGCTCGGCGGTGGCGCGCTCGGCGGTGGCGCGCTCAGCGGTGGTGCTCGAAGCAGCGGTCGCCGGGATCGATGGCGCCAAGGATGCGCAGGCAGATGTCGCGGAGCTGGCGGGTCTTCGCCTTGCTCAGCGGGTCGAAGACAAGGTTCCTGACGGTCTCGACGTGACCGGGAGCGGCGGCGACCACGGCGTCGCGGCCCGCCTCGGTAAGTACCGCCAGGGTGTAGCGGCCGTCGTCAGGATCGGGGGTCCGGCGGACCAGCCCACGGCGCTCAAGCCGGGTGATGACCTGAGATAGCCGGGGTAGCGAGCCGTCGGCGAAGGCAGCGAGGACGCTCATCCGCAGCGAGCCTTCCGGCGCCTCGGACAATCCGGCGAGCACGTTGTACTCGAAATGACTGAAGCCGGCGTCCCGCTGAAGCTGGGCGTCAAGCGCCGCGGGCAGCTTGATCAGCAGGCTCACCACGGACAGCCAGGTGGCGCGCTCCTCGGTATCGAGCCAGTGCGGCTCCACCTCCGCCGGCGCCTCGCCAGGGGTCCCCATGCCGACCAGCATAACTTAACGATTGAAGTCGTACCCGCAGTCGCACCCAAACCGCGATCACTTGCATCTTGAAGTCATCTCCGGCTATTGTTCGGTTCACGCTTTAAGTGATCTGAGCTCATCCCCCGTTGCCAGGAGAAGTCATGAATATCTTGCTGTGGATCGTCGCTGGCGTGCTTGCTGCCATGTTCCTGCTGGCAGGCGCGATGAAGGTCGCCACGCCCAAGGAGAAGCTGCTCGGCACCATGAAATGGGCGAAGACCTGGCCAGAGCCGCGGCTGAAGGCCCTTGGCGCGGTCGAGGTGCTCGGCGCGATCGGGCTGATCCTGCCGCGGGCGCTGAACATCGCCCCCGTCCTCACGCCGATCGCGGCCGTGGGCTGCGCGATCGTCATGTTCGGCGCGACCATCACCCACTTCCGCATGAAGGACTACACGGGCATCGCGATGCCCGCCGTGCTGCTGATCCTCGCCATTGTCGTCGCGGCGGGCCGGTTCTAGCGGGTCCGTGCCGGGCCGATCGTGTCGGGCCGATCGGAAGTGGGCCTGTCGGAATGGCGCCGGGGTGCTTAGTCTGCTTGCGTGAGCACTGGTGCGGATGCGGGTGTTGGGCAGCCAGATTTCATCGCGCGGCACGGGCTGCTTTCCGGCTCGTCGGGCGCTCTCGCGGGCGAGGTAGCGGAACGGATCCTCACCCACGACCTGCGCACGGTGCGGTTCGCCGTGGTGGACCAGCATGGCGCCGTGCGGGCCAGGGCCCTGTCGCCGGACGCGGCGGTCAGCGCGTTCAGCAACGGCCTCGACTTCTCCGGTGCCATCTACTCGCTGGACACCGGCAACAACGTGTTCGTGCCCGCGTTCGCTGCCGGCGGCGGGTTCGGTCTCGCCGAGTTCACCGGCTTCCCGGACATCGTCCTTGTCCCCGACCCCACCACGTTCCAGATCCTGCCATGGGCGGACCGGACCGGCTGGGTGCTGTGCGACGCGTACTTCGCCAACGGGCAGCCGCTGCCACTAGACGGCCGGGGACTGCTGCGGCGGCAGCTCGCCGCGGCGGCGCGTCTCGGCTATGACCTCACCGTCGGGCTCGAGATCGAGTTCTCCATCTTCACACCGGAGGGCGGCCCGCTCGCGGCGGAGAACGCGGGGTTCACTCCCCCGCCGCCCGCCGTGTCGATCTTCGAGCGCGGCTACCAGTTCCTGTCGGAGAACCGGCTCGACTCGATGGCACCCGCGCTCGACGCCATCAGGGACGCGCTGTGGGCGCTCGGCCTGCCGCCCAGGGCCATGGATGACGAGTGGGGGCCCGGGCAGGTCGAGATCTCGTTCGCGCCGATGAGCGCGCTCGCGGCGGCGGACGCCGCGGTGCTGTTCCGGTCCGCTGTCAAGCAGGTTTGCCAGCGACGCGGCCTGCTCGCCACCTTCATGGCGCGGCCCGGCCTGGCGAACATCACCTCGTCGGGCTGGCATCTGCACCAGTCGCTCGTCTCGCTACCCGGTCGCCGCAACACGTTCGCCTCCGGCCAGGCGGCGCTGTCCGAGCTCGGCATGTCCTACGTGGCCGGCCTGATCGAGCACGCCGTGCCGTCGCTGCCGTTCGCCGCGCCGACCGTCAACGGGTACAAGCGGTTCCGGCCCTACTCGTTCGCGCCGGACCGGGTCGCCTGGGCGATCGAGAACCGCGGCGCGCTTGTCCGTGTGCAGGGCTCACCGGGCGACGCGAGCGCGCACGTCGAGTACCGGGCCGGCGAGCCCGCCGCGAATCCGTACCTGTACATCGCCTCGAGCCTCGCCGCCGGCCTGGACGGCGTCACGCGCGGGCTCACGCCGCCTCCGCCGGTCGAGGCCGACCCGTACGCGGCCGAGGATCTGACGCGGCTGCCCACTTCGCTGTCCGCCGCGGTGAAAGCGCTCGATGGCGACGCCTTCTACCGGGAGGCGTTCGGCGACACCTTTGTGGACTACATCGTCATGATGAAGCGCGGCGAGATCGGCCGCTACGAGGCCGCGCTCGCCGAGGCAGGCACGGCCGACTCAGCGGACGAGGTCACCGACTGGGAGATGCGCGAGTATTTCGAGTTCTTCTAGCTGGTTCCCCGGTCAGTGAGCCAACTGAGTCCGTACCGTGTCGACCATCGGCCAGTTGCCCGCCTCGTAGGCCGCCGCGAAATCGCTAAAGCCGCGGTAGATGTGCGACACGGGCGTTGAGCCGAAGTCAGACCGATCGACGACGGCAATATGCCCCTTGCTCATGAGGACGATCCACATGTGCGCGGCGTCTTCGTCGAGCACCTTGCGGCCGCGGATGGTGACTGGGCGCCCCGTAGCGTCGACGGTCTCGATCTCGACGGGCTCGAACTGGTCACTCACTGTCATCGTCCCCCTTTGGACGTGGTCTGACAGTCCGATCATGCCCTGACCGGCAGCCAGGCACCGTACAGCGGTGGCACCGACCTAAAAGAGCTTGTCAGTCGCGAGGCGGGCTGCTGGGTTAGAAGCCGAAGGCTGAGCCGTCCATGGTTTGGCTGGCCGGGGGTGCGGTCAGGGTCACCTGCTTGCCGACGCCGAACTTGATCTGCCCGGTACTGCCGCCTTGGCCCGTGGTGTTGGTGATCTGGACGATCTGCGGGGTGGACGAGTCGGTCACGTCCATGGTGCCGCCCTTGGTCTTGTCGGTGATCGGCAGGACCGGTACGCCGCCGGCCGTGGTGACCTTGCCCTTGGTCAGGGTGCCCGTCTCGGTGAAGAACTTGGTCATCTGGTTCACGTCGCACACCGCCGTCAGCGAGGCCACATTGGAGTTGCTGGTCGAGCCCTTGAGATAGCGGCCCTTCAGCAGCGCGATCGCGGCCGCCGCCTGGCTGCCCGCGCTCGACTCGAGGAACTTGTCGCTCGGCTTGATCCAGGCGGTGTTGCCGATCACCACGAAGGCGATGCTGCCCTTGCTGCCCTCAGACACGGTGCCGGCGCAGCCCTTGCCCTTCACGTAGCCGAGGTCGACGCCAAGCGTCTCGCCCGACTGGTTGACATCGCCCGTCATGGTGAAGCTGCTCGCCGACTTCAGGTCGCCGACGGCCGTAGCCACCACCTGCTTGGCCGACATGCCGGACAGCGGGTCAGAGCCGCCGCCCCCTCCCCCTCCGCCGCCACACCCGGCCACGGCCAGGCAGGCTGCGGCGGCCGCCGTCAGCGCCAGTGCGGCGCGGCGGCCGGCTCTCACCGGATTGATCCGAACGGAGGCGTGATAACCGTGGCTCGCCATAGCAACTCCCCTGGGCCGGCCCTCCCCGGGGTCGGCCGACTGTTCCAGGCCGATGGGTGCACTTGAAGCTAACCACAACACCTTCACGCAACCCCGGACATTGGCCGATTCATAAAATGTGCACCCAATCGTGGTGAAGTCCCCCAATTTACTTCGATGGACGTTCGCGGAAGATTGGGAGACGCATCTTGATCTCTCTGGCAACAGCCGGCACACCGCGCAAAGGAGACGGGCCCATGGCGGCGGACAATCACCCACGGGACATTCACGCCGAGCACGTCGGCAGCCTGCTGCGGCAGCCCTGGCTGCTTGCGGCCAGGGCGGATCACAAGGCCGGCACGATCACCGAGGGTGAGCTGCGGGCGGCCGAGGACCGCGCGGCGGCGGAGAACATCGAGGCACAGCGGTCGGCGGGGATCGGGGTGTTCACAGACGGCGAGGTGCGGCGGACCAACTGGATGACCGGCATCCTCGAGTCGATCGGCGGGATGTCGCCGGTCCGCACGCCAATGGTCACCTGGCACCGGGCGGACGGCGAGATCCCGCCCGAGGAGGAGACCGACTTCGTCATGACGGCGGCGGCCGCCAAGGTGTTCCAGAAGGACCACCTGACCGCCGTCGAGGCCGGCTACATGGCCGCGCACGCACCCGGCCCGTTCAAGGTCACCATGATGTCGGCGGCGATGGGCGGCATGACATGGCTGGCCGGGGTGAGCGACACGGCCTACCCGGATCCGGCGGAACTGGTCGACGACCTGGTGGCGCTGCAGGTCGCGGAGGTCGCCGAGCTGGCCGCCCTGGGGACACGGTGGGTGCAGCTCGACTCGCTGTCTTACAACCAGGTGTTCGACGACGAGTTCCGGGCGGCGACGCTGAACCCGATGGACCCGAATGTCATCCTTGCCGCCTCCGTCGCGGCGGACACGGCGATCGTCAACGGCATCAAGGCGGCGAACCCCGACGTCACCGTCGGCATGCACATCTGTCGCGGCAACAACCGCTCCGCCTACATGGCCAAGGGCGGCTATGGGCCGGTCGCGGAGCAGCTGTTCGGCACGGTGCCGGTCGACCGCTTCCTGCTCGAGTACGACGACGAGCGGTCCGGCGGGTTCGAGCCGCTGCGCTTCGTCCGGCCCGGTGCGACCGTGGTGCTCGGCCTGGTCTCCTCCAAGACGCCGGTGCTCGAATCGCAGGACGACCTGCGGCGGCGGATCGAGGCCGCGGCCCGCTACGTGCCGCTTGAGAACCTCGCGATCTCGCCGCAGTGCGGGTTCGCGTCCACCTCGGCAGGCAATGTCCTGACGCCGGACGAGCAGAAGGCCAAGCTCGCCCTGGTCGCCGAGACCGCCGCAAGGGTCTGGGGTTAACGGCCGGCGAGAGTTACGCTAACGCCGTGCGCTGGGTCGTGATGGCGGCGGTAGCCGCGGGTTTTCTCGGGGTCGCGGGCTGTACCGGGGGCGCCGCCGCGTCCGCCCACGTTGCGAGGGTGACGGTGCGGCTGCCAGCCTGCGCCTCGCACCTGGACGGGTACCCGGGGATCAGCTCCGGCCAGAAGCCGGCGTCCGCCCACGCCGGGGCGCCGGTGCCTGGGCACCCGGTCGCGGCGGTGGTGTGCCGGTATGCCGGGCCCGACAGCGGACTCGCGAGCTCGCACGCGGTGACGAGTCCGGCCCGCGTCGCCCAGTTGCAGAGCGCCATGGACAGGAGCAGTGTCATCCCGCCTGGCGTCCCCATGTTCTGCCTGCAGAGCGACGGCGAGTCGGCAGTGGTGCTCTTCGTGTATCCACCGGGCACGCCGGAACGCATCATCGGCGTCGACCCCTGGTGCGTGACGCTCCTTACCAGGTCGGCGCGGTATCTCGCCAACGGCGATGCCCGGCAGCTGCTCGCAGACTGGTCCGGGAAGTGGTAGTGCCACCGAGAGCTGCACGCCGCACTCTCGCCACAGGGGCTTCACCGGAGCACACGGCGGGGGCTGGCGCATCACTACGATGGCGTAATGGCGAAGAAGGGCAGCGGTAAGCGACATCACTCGGGGCATGGGGCGCTCGACAGTGCCCTGGCCCAGCTGCGGACGTCGATTTCCTCCGGTGACGTGCTGCATGCCGAGATGCAGGTCAGTCTCCTGCTCTCGCTGCCGCTGCTGGGTGACGGCACGGAGGAGGAGTACGGCCTGCTTGCCGACGCACTCATTGACAGCGCTGAGGCGTGGGGAGACGTGCCGGAGGGAGCGGCCTTCCTCCGGCTGCTGACGGCGCTCGGTCCCAGGCCCGTCAAGCGCCGGGCAAGCGAGGCGCTTGCCTACTACACCGACGCGGGAATCTACCCGCCGGAGTGGGTGAGCGGCATCGGCAAGCCGTCTCCCGGACTGGCGTACGGTGGCCGCGACGTGTTCGGTGACCGCGAGGTCATCCTCGTCACGTTCAGCTATCAGGACGCGGAGCACGCGCTGTTCGTCATACTTGATCTCGCCGAACTGCCCATGGTCATGTCCGTGGACATGACCATGGATGTTGCTCGGCTGCTGAAATTCTTCGAGGGCGGCGGCGAGCTCGTCGAACGCCTTGAGCCGGTCACGCTGTCCGAGGCGCGGCGCCGCATCGAGGAGCCGCTGGCACGCGCAGGCGAGAATCCCTATGTCGAGCTCCCCGAAGACACGCTGCTGCTCGTGCCGCTCGCCCGGTCCCGCGTCCGCCGACTGCCCGCACCGGAACCGGCTGCGGTCACCTACACCGCCGCCGACCGCGCGGCCGCCGTCGGCGAGTTCCTGGCGTGTCCGGAGGCTGCCGATGCCGGCGACGCGGACGTGGCGCGCTTCTGGGCGCAGGCGCTTACCGGGTACAGCGGCCGGGTTCCCGACGAGCCACCAGGTCAGGTCGGCAAGCACAAGCTTGACGCGGCGCTGCTTGGCTACGTGGCGAGCACGTTCACGCTCTCGGCCGCGCAACTCGGCGGGATCGCACCTGCGGTCACCGCGTGGGTCCGCTGGGCGGCGTCTCGGCAAGGCCTGGATGAGGCGGCCGCCGCGACCCTCATGACGCATCTAGCGACGGCGCTCGGCGACTTCCAGGCCACTTACGACGATCCCGGGAGCGTCGCGGCGCGCGGATATGTGCGTGACATCGCCACGCCGGACGTGGATGCGGCCTGGCTGGCGGGGTGCAGGGCCCGGCGGGAACTCGCGGTCCCGCTCCCGGAGAACCGCGAGGCGCACTGCGAGGTCATCGACGCCGCGGACCCGGATGGCCGGGCTGTTATCGTCACGTCGGAGTTTGCGTCGTGCAAGCCAGACGGCATGCCCAAGGGGGATTTCCTGTCGGCAGCGATGCGCGTGGCCAACGAGCTGTGGCAGGACGAGCCGACCGCGACCTGGCAGAGGGGCAAGACGCTGCTCGCCGAGGGGCATGACCGGCACGACGTCATCCACCTGCTGGCAGAGCCCAGGTACGGAGTGAGAACGCCGGCCGCGGGCTAGGGACGCGGCGGATGGTTCCGCGCCTGCCCTAGCCCTCGGTTGCCGTTGTCCTTGGGGTTAGTAGAGTCCGACGATATTGCCGTCGTCGTCTAGGTCGATGCTGATCGCGGCGGGCTTGCTTGCCAGGCCTGGCATGGTGCGCATGTCGCCGCAGATCAGGTAGACGAAGCCGGCGCCCACGCTGGCCCTTGCCTCGCGGATCGGGAGGCGGAAGCCGGTGGGCGCGCCCTTCAGGTTCGCGTCGTGGCTCAGGCTGTACTGGGTCTTGGCGATGCAGACCGGGAGATTGCCGAAGCCGTTCTTCTCGTAGCCGTCGAGCTGCTTGGCGGCAAGCGGCGCGTAGTCGACGCCGTCGGCGCCGTAGACCTTGCTGGCGATCGCCTCGATCTTCTGCCTGAGCGTGGCCTCGCTCGGGTAGAGGAAGTGGAAGTTGTTCGGCTTGCTCGCCACCTCGGCGACCGCCTCGGCGATCTCGGTGGCGCCGCGGCCACCGTCGGTGAAGTGGGTGCCGACCGCGGACTTGATCCCCATCGAGGCGGCAAGCTCGTGAATGACGCGGCGCTCCGACGCGAAATCCGACGGCATCCCGTTGATCGCCACCACCGGCTCGACGCCGTGCGCCCGGATGTTCTCCAGCTGCTTGCGCAGGTTCTCCGCCCCGAGCGCGACGTCGTCCGGGTTCTCCTTGAGCATGTCCTCGGGAAGCGGACGGCCGGCCACGACCTTGTACTTGCCCGAGTGACTCTTGAGCGCCCGCACCGTGGCGACCACCACGGCGGCGTCGGGCTTGAGGCCGGAGACCCGGCACTTGATGTTGAAGAAGCGCTCCGCGCCCATGTCCGCGCCGAAGCCGGCCTCGGTGACGAGGAACTCGCCGGTGTGGATGCCGATCAGGTCGGCGACGACGCTGGAGTTGCCGTGCGCGATGTTGCCGAACGGGCCCGCGTGCACGAAGACCGGGGTGTTCTCCAGGGTCTGCAGCAGGTTGGGCTTGAGCGCCTCGCGCATGATGACCGCCGCGGCGCCGGCCGCCTTGAGCTGTTCGGCGGTGACCGGCTCGCCCTGCTTCGTGTAGCCAACGACGATCCTGCCAAGCCTCGCTCGCAGGTCCTTCAGGTCCTTAGACAGCGCAAGCACCGCCATCACCTCGCTCGCCGCGGTGATGTCGAAGCCCGCCTGCCTCGGGACGCCGTCTCCCGCCGCGCCAAGGCCGATCACGATGTTGCGCAGCGCGCGGTCGTTGACGTCGAGCACCCTCTTCCAGGTGATCTGATTGAGGTCAAGGCCGAATTCGTTGCCCAGGTAAAGGCTGTTGTCCACCATGGCGGAGATCTGGTTGTGCGCGGCGGTCACCGCGTGCATGTCGCCGGTCAGGTGCAGGTTGAGCAGTTCGAACGGGACCGCCTGGGAGTAGCCGCCGCCCGCCGCGCCGCCCTTGATGCCGAACGTGGGGCCCATGGAGGCCTGGCGGATCGCGATCGTCGCCCGCCGGCCGATGTGACTGAACGCTTGCCCGAGTCCGATGGTGGTGGTTGTTTTTCCTTCGCCCAGTGGAGTGGGGGTAATCGCGGTGACGACGACGTACTTGGCCTTGGGCTGGTCTTTGAGTTCTTCGATCGCCTTGAGGTCGATCTTCGCGACGTGCTCACCATGCTGTTCGATGAGCCACGGGGGGATGCCGATGTCCTCGGCGATTTCCGCGATCGGCTTTAGTGTGGCTTGACGTGCGATTTCCAGTGCGGTTGGCATCGTCATGTCGGTAACCTCCGGCCCCTGTGACGGCTGTCCTTCCGCGATTGTTGCGCTGCCAGAACCGGCTTCCATCGGCGCAAAGCCAAAACCCGTGGCGAGAATTTATTCACGAGGCACAATGGCGAACTCGGTTACCTGGCCGCCGAATGCCCCGCGCTTAGCGGACGGCTATCAGCCGCGCGGCGTCTGCGCGAGCTCGATGAGCTGGTGAAAGTTCCTGGCAGCCTCCGCCGCTGAGGCGCCGGACACGATCACCAGCGCCGCCGCCGCGACCAGCAGCAGCGGCGACAGGCCGGGAGGCTGCGCGAGCAGTGCGGCGACCCGCCGCGGTACCGGGCCAGGACGCCCGCGCCGCCCGGACTCGGCAGGCCGCCCCTGCTCGTTCTCGGTGATCAGGCCGAGGGCGGCGATGGCGGGGTCACGGTCCGGCGGTGCGGCGGAGGCGGCAAGCGCCGCACGGGCGATCGCGCGGGCGACCAGCTTCCTGTCTCCCGCCTGCGCCGCGGCATGCTCGTCGGCCCAGCGCTCGACGACGTAGCAGACTTCGCCTGCGACCGGTCTGAGCAGCGGGTTGGCGGCGGCCGCAAGCCGGGCGGCCGAGGTGAACAGGTAGTGCGCGTTCCTGGCGTGCGCGCGCTCGTGGGAGAGCAGCACGCCGCGTTCCTCCCCGGCCAGGGCGCTGAGCATCCCGCGGGTGATCACGATCCGGCAGGGCCAGCCGGGGATGGTGTAGGCGTCGGCGGCCGCGTCTTCCGTCACGACGATCTCGCCGGCTCCGGGGAGCGTGCGGGCACGCCGGTAGGCCGCCCCGATCGCGCCGGCGCGCCACCACACGGCGCGCGTCGCGGCCACCGCCACCGCCGCGAGCAGGCCGCCCGCGATGATCGCCACCGGGAGCGACACCGCGTCGCCACGGCTGATCACCGGGTCGGACAGGTGCCCGACCCCGGCCACGAACGGGATCCGCAGCAGCGCGGACAGCGCGAGCATGCCGAGCACGGCGCTTGACGCGGCGGCCAGGGCAAGCGCGCTGAGCGTGAGCAGCCAGGTCGCGACCACCGGGCGCAGCCGGGCGGCGAGCGGCCGCGCGGCCAGCGCGGCGAGTGCCGGGATCAGCAGCGGCACATAGATGGCGACGTGCATGTCAGCGCCTGCCCTGGCCTGGCACGGCTAACCCCCGAGGTCCGGTTCTGCCAGGCTGGAGTCGGCGAGCATGCGGCGCAGCAGGTCCTCGTCGCTTTCCGACAGCGACGAGACGAACCTGGCGAGCACCGCGGCCCGGTCGTTCTCCTCGTCGAGTACGCGGGCCATGCGCCGTGCCGCAAGTCCCGGCTGGTCGGAGACGGGAGCGTAGCGGAAGGCGCGGCCGGCCTTGTGCCTGGCGAGGACGCCCTTCGCGTGCAGGCGGGAGAGAATCGTCACCACCGTGGTGTAGGCAAGGTGCCCGCCGATCAGGTCCTTCACCTCGCCCGGCGTCAGCGGGGCGTCGGCACGCTGCAGCGCGCCGAGCACCTCAGCCTCGAGCTCGCCGGATCCGCGGCGCCCCGGCTCGCCGGCATCCGCGTCGCCGGCCGGGTTCTTGGCCTCCGTTTCGCGCGCATCCTCGCGCATTGCCACGTATTGCTCCTTCAATTCGGCTAGCATCTACGAGCCTGTAGAAATTCTAGCGCGTGCCGGGCCGGGCGCTAGCCGGTATGCCACGGATCGTCCGGCCTCCGGCTAGTCTGGTCGCTTGTCGGCGCACGGCCCGGGTCAATCTGGGGGGCGGTGCGATCCGCCGGCATCCGTTCGGGACCGTCTTATTGGTTCTGCCCTGTCCAGCGGGGCGGAACAGCGGAAAGGGGAGGCCTGATGTCACACCACCTCACGTACCTGGAGGCGGTGGTCACCGGTCTCGTCCAGGGCGTGACCGAACTGTTCCCGGTCTCGAGCCTCGGGCACAACGTGCTGATCCCCGCGCTGCTCGGCGGGAGCTGGGCGAAGACGCTCAACGTGTCCGACCCGAATTCGCCGTACCTGGCCTTCGTCGTCGGGCTGCACGTGGCGACGGCGATCGCGATGATCGCCTACTTCTGGCGGGACTGGCTGCGGATCGCGCGCGGGTTCTTCTCCTCGCTGCGCAACCGGTCGGTCAGCACGCCGGACGAGCGACTGGCCTGGATGATCATCCTGGCGACGATTCCGGTGGGCATCGTGGGCGCGGCGTTGCAGAAGGAGTTCGTCAAGGTCTTCGCCAAGCCGGAGCTCGCCGCCGCCTTCCTGGCCGTCAACGGGGTCATCCTGCTGGTCAGCGAGCGGATGCGGCGGTCGCGCGATGACGCGGCGGCCGCTCGGGTGCCGGCGGCGGCGGCCGGACCGGTTCCGTCGGGCGGCCCGGTTTCCTCGGGCGCGCCCGCACGGCTTGACGGCGACCCGCAGGGGTACGCGCAGCGCCAGCAGCCATGGCAGCAGCAGTGGCAGGGGCCCGATCCGCGCTACGGCGAGGAGCAGCCACGCCAGGACCAGTACGGGCGTCCGCCGTGGGACGAGCGGCCGGCCGCGCCGGGCGGCGCGGACCCGCGGTACGCGGGAGACCCGCGGTATGGTCAGCCCCAGCCTGGGCAGCCGCAGTACGGTCAGCAGCCCCAGTACGGCAGCCAGCCGCAGTACGGTCAGCAGCCCCAGTACGGCCAGCCGCAGTACGGTGAGCAAGCCCAGTACGGCCAGCAGCCGCAGTACGGCCAGCAGCCGCAGTACAGGCAGGACCCGCGCGTCGCGCGTGACCCCCGCGAGCAGCCGGACGGGCAGCAGCGAGGCGGGCGGCATGGACACGGTGGCGGCCACGCGTCCGGGCAGGTCGCAGGGCGCGGCCGCGGTCACGTCGCGGGGCACGCCGCCGGTCACACGCCCGGCGGGCACGGCGCCGACATCGCGGCGGCGACCGACGAGGCGGTGGCCGCGGACCGGCGGCTGTCCACCATGGGATTCGGCCGGGCGGTGCTCGTCGGCTCCGCGCAGATCCTGGCGCTGCTGCCCGGCATCAGCCGGGACGGCATCGTCACGGTGGCCGGCGTGTCGCGCGGGCTCAACCGGGCGGATGCGGTGCGGTACTCGTTCCTGCTGTCCGCCCCGGTCATCCTGGCCGCGGGCGCGCTGAAGGCAAAGGACCTGGCCGGGCCGATGAGCAAGGGCATGCACGGCCCGATTCTCGTCGGCTCGCTGATTTCGGGAATTTGCGCCTATCTGTCGATCAGGTTCCTGACGAAGTACTTCAGCGAGGACAAGTCGCTCAATCCGTTCGGGATTTACTGCCTGATCGCGGGGCTTGGGTCGCTCGCTTACCTGGTGCTCAAGTAGGACGTGTCTAAAAAGTCCCCTTGCGTGCTTGGTCTCAGCGTCTGAGCGGTGTGACTCCGCCAGCCCGTGAGCTGGCCCGACCCGTATTTTTAGACACGTCCTTCCTGGCGGGCCGCGGAACGCGGCCCTACCATTGGCCTTAACCGAGCGTCTCGTCGGGAAACGAAGGCGATGGCCATGGGCCGTGAGTTCTTGCTGCCGGAACAGGCTGATTCCTGGGGCGAATTCAACGCGCGGCTCGAGTTCGAGCTGGCGGGCCAGGATCATGCTCACCGCCTGACGCCGCTGTGGTGGTCGTTGGGCGGATTGCTCTTCGGTGTCGCGCTCATCACTTCCGCCTACGCGTTCACCGACCACCACTGGTGGCTATGGCTGTGCATGCTCGCGGCGCTCGCGGCCTGCCTCACGATGGCGGTGCGGGCCGTCGACCGCGCCGACCGGGAGCGCAGCAGGAGAGCCGAGCTGGCGCGCCTGCAGGAAGCCTGGCAGGACCACCTGGATCGCGGGTCATCCGCTCGGTAGCCGCCCGCATTCCGCCCGCTAGGCGGTAACGCCCGGGACGACCAGGCCCGATTCGTAGGCGATGACGACCAGCTGCGCGCGATCGCGGGCGGCGAGCTTGGTCATGATGTGGCTGACGTGGGTCTTCGTCGTCAGCGGGCTGAGGTAGAGGCGGCCCGCGATCTCGTCGTTGGACAGGCCCTGCGCGACAAGTGCCAGCACCTCGCGCTCGCGCTCTGTCAGGCGGTCAAGGCCGGGGCCGGGCCGCGCCGGGTTTCCCTGCTGACGGCCGGCCGCGGCCGGCGGCGCGCCCGCCGTCCGGCTGGCGAGGGAGGCGATCACGCGGCGGGTCACGCTCGGCGACAGCAGCGCCTCGCCGCGGTGCACCACGCGGACGGCCCGGATCAGCTCTTCCGGCTCGGCGTCCTTGACGAGGAAGCCGCTCGCGCCCGCGCGCAGCGCCTGGTACACGTACTCGTCGGTCTCGAAGGTGGTCAGGATGACGACCTTCACCCCGTCCAGCGTGTCGGCCGCGGCTATCTGGCTGGTGGCCGCGAGGCCGTCGGTGCCCGGCATCCTGATGTCCATCCGGATGACGTCGGGCCGCTCGGACTTCGCCAGCTCCACGGCCTGATCGCCGTTGACGGCCTCGCCGATGACCTCGATGTCGTCCGCCGCTTCGAGCAGCACGCGGAAGCCGGCGCGGATCAGTGCCTGGTCGTCGGCAAGCAGGACGCGGATCATCGGGCCGCCTTCTGAGTCGGTGCGGCCGTGTCGGCAGTGGCCAGCCAGTGGTCGTCAAGCGGCAGGGTCGCCGCCACGCGGAAGCCGCCCGCCGGGCGCGGGCCGATCTCGAGTTTGCCGCCCGCCGCCGCCGCGCGCTCGCGCATGCCGCGCAGTCCGTGGCCCGCGGTGCCGGCCGGGACGGCGTGACCGGGGAGGCCGCGGCCCGTGTCGGTGACCTCGACGCGGATGGCAGAGGCGCCGTAGTCCACCGTCACCGCCGCCGTGGCGGGCCCGGCGTGGCGCAGCGTATTGGTCAGCGCCTCCTGGATGATGCGGAATGCCGACAGGTCGGTGACGGCCGGCAGCTTACGCCGCCTGCCTGTCACCGTCACGGTAACCGGCAGGCCCGCCGCGCGGACTCCCGTCACGAGGTCGTCGAGCCTGCTCAGGCCGGGTGTCGGCTGTGTCGGATCCGCGGGCTCTTCCCCGTCGCCTGTCGCGGTCCTGAGCACGTCGAGTATGGCGCGCAGCTCACGGAGCCCGTCCTTGCTCGCCGCGCGGATCGCCTTCAGCGACTCGGCCGCCTCGTCCGGGCGGTCGCGCAGCAGTTGCGTCGCCGCGGCGGCCTGCACGGTGATGGTGGCCATCGTGTGTGCCACCACGTCATGCAGCTCGCGGGCGATCCGCAGCCGCTCCTCCTCGACGCGCCGCTGCGCGTCGAGCGCGGCCTGCCTGGCCTGCTGCACGCGGGCGGTGTGCACGTAGCTCCGGTTGGCGATGGCGATCCCGACGAACAGCGCCACCGCGTTGTCCGCGGGGATGAGCCAGAACGACCCGCTGTAGGTGCCGAGCGGGTTGCTCGGCGCGGTGGCCGCCATCAGCACCAGGGTGACCGCGAGCGCCCAGGCCGTGGAGACGCGAACGGGGAACCTGGTCGCGATCGTCACCAGGGCGAGGGCGGGCAGCAGGACCGGCGCGCCGTTCACGTACCCGGGCAGGGAGTAGGCGACCACCGCCGCCGTGGCGACGCAGAGCACAAGCCGGGGATAGCGGTTCCGCCAGGCGAGGACCACGCCGCCGAGCAGGACAAGCAGCAGCGCGGGGGTGGGCGTGTGCGGCAGGTGGTGCCCGTTGGTGAAGTAGGCGCTCGGGTTGGTCGGATGCGCCTCGCCGTAGGCGGCGAGCAGCGCGACGACCGTGACCGCCCCGGCGATCGCGATGTCGCGGGCGGGCGGCCGCCGCGGGCCGCCGGGCTCGGTCCAGGCGCGCCGGGCCCAGCCGGGCAGCCACCCGGGCAGTGGACGCGTCTGGAGTTCTGTGCCCATGTGACGCAGCGTAGGCCCATTTCACCGGGCGCACCATCTACCGGGGTTGCGTGCCGACTACTCCCCAGGGAGTACGCCGGCCGCGGATACGGTGCCCGCTACTCGCCCGGTGGTAGCCGGCACTGACAACTTTCGCGGGACGCGCGAGTACGCGGGGTGGCGAGACCCTAGCGGTGGCTGGCGGACCTGCCGCCGGATCCCAAATGTGAGGAAGGCCCGAGATGCAGGCGCTCACCCGCTTCGTACTCCGCCACAAGGCGCTGGTTGCGCTGGCGTGGCTGCTTGTCGCCGTGGCCGGCGTCATGACGGTCGGCGGCACGACCCACCGGATGACCAACGACTTCTCCATGCCTGGGCAGGCATTCAAGACCGACAACCAGATTGTCGCCGAGTACGGCAACGGCGGATCGCAGGCACCCTACGTGCCCGTGCTTACCGTGCCGGCCGGGCAGCGGGCCACCGACCCCGCGGTCGCGGCGCAGGCCGGCCGGGTGTTCGCCGCGATCGCAGCGTCCGCACCGGGGCTCCGGGTCGCCGACTACAGCTCGACGCGGAACACGGCGTTCGTCACCAAGGACGGCCGAAGTACGTTCGCGCTCGTGTTCACGCCGCCGTCGACCTCCTTCGGCGGCTCGACGCAGGCCCCGGCGATCACCAAGGTCGCGGAGGCGGCGCTGCCCAAGGGCTGGCACTTCGGGCTGACCGGCGAGGACCTGCTGGCGAACGGCGCGCCGTCGTCCAAGGGCACCGGGATCATGGTGGAGACGATGATCGGTTCCGTGGGCGCGCTCGTGGTGCTCGCGCTGGTCTTCGGCTCGTTCCTCGCGCTCCTCCCGCTGCTGATCGGCGGGGTGTCCGTGCTCGGCACGTTCCTGATCGTCGGCGGGCTCACCGAGATCACCGGGATCAGCCAGATCGTGGAGTTCCTCATCGCCCTGGTCGGCCTCGGCGTGGCGATCGACTACTCGCTGCTCGTGGTGAGCCGGTGGCGCGAAGAGCGCGCGGCAGGACACGCCAATGAGGACGCGGTGACCATCGCGATGGAGCACGCGGGCCGCGCGGTGGTGTTCTCCGGGCTGACCGTGGCGATCGGGCTGCTTTCCATGATCGTGCTGCCGGTGCCGATGCTGCGCAGCGTCGGGTTCGGCGGAGTGCTCGTGCCGCTGGTTTCCGTGCTTGTCGCGATCACGCTGCTGCCGGTGATCCTGGCGTCGGCTGGGCCGCGGCTCGACTGGCCACGGCTGCGGACCGAGCGGCGACCGTCGCGCGTGTTCTCCTCCTGGGCCGCGGTCGTGTACCGGCACCGCTGGGTGTCCGCCGCGGCCGGCCTGGCGATCATGGGGCTGCTGATGGCGCCCGCGCTGTCGTTGCACCTGGGGCTGCCCGGCTCAGCGGCGGAAGCGACCGCCGGCCCCGCGCACGACGCGCTCGCCACCCTCACCTCGGGCGGCGTTCCCTCCGGTGTGCTCACCCCGGCCGAGGTGCTGACCTCGAGCGGTAGGCCGGCCGCGGTGGCCGCGCGGGCCGCGGGCCTGCCGGGCGTGTACGCGGCGGTTGCCCCGGGCTCCGCGGCGGGGTTCGCCCACGCCGGGACCTCGATCGTGGACGTGCTGCCTGTCACCGAGTCGACGCAGCCCGCCGGGCAGGCCGAGATCGCATCGGTCGAGGACGCGCTTGTGGGCGGCGCCGGTGTCATCGGTGTCGGCGGCGACGGCGCCTCGCTGATCGACTTCGACCACACGGTGTACGGGGACTTCCCGCTGATGCTGTCCCTCATCGCGGTCGCCACGTTCTTCCTGCTGACCCGGGCGTTCCGGTCGGTGGTGCTCGCGCTCAAGGCGGTCGTGTTCAACCTGATCTCGCTCGCCGCCGCCTACGGCGTGATGACCTGGGTGTTCCAGGACGGGCACCTGTCCAAGGCGGTGTTCGGCGTGCCGGCCACCGGGGCGATCACGATGTGGGTACCGCTGATGGTGTTCGCGTTCCTGTTCGGCCTGTCGATGGACTACGAGGTGTTCATCCTGAGCAGGATCAGGGAGGCCTACGACTCCTCGCGTGACGCGCGCAGCGCGGTGGTCACCGGCCTTGGCAGGACCGGGCGGCTGGTGACGAGCGCGGCGGCCATCCTGATGCTCGGCTTCGTGTCGATGTCGACGTCCGGGCAGACCGACCTGAAGATCCTCGCCACCGGGCTCGGCGCGGGCATCCTGGTCGACGCCGTGGTGGTGCGGTGCCTGCTGGTGCCGGCGATGGTGGCCCTGTTCGGCAGGGCGAACTGGTGGCTGCCCGGCTGGCTCGGGCGCGTGCTGCGGATCGCGGAGCCCGCGGCTACGGCGACGGTCCCCGTAGCAGCAGCGGCGATGCCGCCCGGGATCGCGAAGTCCCCTGTCCCGGCTTCCTGGCAGGGCGGAGCCTGACAGACCGGGTGCGCCCGATGGATGTGCAGTTGGGCCGGCGGGGGCCGGCCCAACTGCACATTCCTGGTTTCGGCGCCGGTGCTGGCGGATGATCCGCGGGGATAAATGGGATGCTTGGCCTTGGCGTGAAATCGGCTAGCCATCCTTGGCATCGGCCCCCTGGACGGCGATGGAGCTGGCTCCTACGGCGGGGCAGGCATCCGCCGGGCCGCTGTCCCGCGGCGCGGCGTTCTCCTCGGTGATCCAGGCGTCGATGCGCTGCCACCAGTCGTACAGCCAGCTGACCTGGGTGTCGTGACTGGCCGAGCGGGGGACTCCTCCCGCGGGTACGCGCCACCATTTGGCGCGGACCTCCATGTCGCCGAGCAGGCCGCGCCACACGTCGCGGACGCTGACCAGGCGGTCGAGGCCGGTGTGCGCCACGAAGATCACGTCCGCGGCCGGGCAGGCGGCGATCGCGGTCAGCGCGCCGCTCGCGTGCGGCGGCAGCACGTTGGGCATCGCGGCCGCGCGTTCCGCCAGATCGCGGCGGCCGCGGCGGCGCAGGTGGTCGATACCCCTGCGCCAGCGCAGCGGGGTCCAGTTGCCGCCCTCGGGGAAGATGACGAGCGCGCCGCGGCCGCTCAGGCCCGCCGCGAGCCGCCTGATCTGCTCGGTGCGGTGATGCGCGGCGGGCACGCCCACCTTCGGCTGCTTGTGCAGGAACGCGTTGGGCAGGCGGTTGGCCAGGATGTCCACACTCGGGTCGAGTTGCAGCGTGGCCTTCATGACCACGCGGGGACGGCGCTCGCACACGCTGAGCAGGTGGTGGATGAGCAGCAGCGAGTCGCCCGGGCCGGCGTGCCTGCTGAGTACGATGAGCGGGCGGTCACCGCCGGCGCTGACGCCGGTGCCGTGGGGGCCCGTCACCGTGACGCGCAGGCCGCAGGCGCGGTGCGCCGCACGGAAGATCTGGTCGAGGAACCGCCGCATGACGCTGTACTGGCGGGCCTGGTAGGGCTCCGTGTCCAGTCGCCCGCCGAACCCGCTCGCGATCCACAGGCAGAGGAAGACGGTCAGCGCCGCGATCTCGCCTGCCGACCAGGCGAGCCCGAAGAAGATCACCCGCAGCAGCCGCGAGCGCCGTTCCCCGTCGGCCCGCCGCCTGATCAGGCTGTAGGCGGCGGTGAGCATGGCCACCGGCGGGGTCAGCGCGGCAAGCGCGCCGGCGATGAGGACGACGAGTGGCACGAGGAGCAGGCGGCGAATCGGTGTCGGCGGCAGCATCGGCGGCTCCTGATCGCGGTCAGCGCGCGGTCCCTGCCACCTGGGCAAGGTAGGCAGCCGAGGCCGCGTATGAACGTTCGATACTGGTACTTACCTGATTCTTGCCTCTGTAACGGAACTGCCGCAGACCAGGCGGAAGACGTTCGCCGCCGGTGGGCAGCACGTGCACGCGGACTCCTGGCGGCAGCGCGGACATCTCCTCGTGAAACCGGTGCCGCCGCGCGATCTCGAACGCGACGAGACCCACCTCCCAGGGGCGCTTGGGCACGGGCAGCGGGCTTTCTATCCTGCCGACCTGCAGGACGTAGACGGTACTCGCACCGAGCGCCACGGCGCGGCCGACCGGGATCGAGTCGACGAGACCGCCATCGAAGTAGTGGGCTCCGTCGATCTCGACCGGGGGCAGCAGCCCGGGCACCGCGCACGACGCCATCACCGCCTGCACGAGCGGACCGCTGCTGAACCAGCGGGCGGTCGCGTTCTCGATGCTCGCGGCCACGCAATGGAACGGCAGCTTCAGGTCGGTGAAGTCGGCCGCGGGCAGCGCGTCGGCGAGCAGCCGGTGCAGCGGTTCTATCGCGTGCAGGTGCGTGCCCGAGCGCACCAGCCGGACCGTGCGGCCGAACATCGTCTCGCTGAACACCACGCCGAGCGACTCCCCTGCCCACAGGCCGGCCAGCCGTTCCGCCGCCCCCTCCGGGTCAGCCCCGACGAACGCGCCGTTGACCGCTCCGATGGACGTGCCGACGACCAGGTCCGGACGGATCCCCGCCTCGGCGAGCGCGCGCAGCATGCCCACCTCGTGGGCACCGAGGAGTCCGCCGCCGCCCAGAACGAATGCAATCGTCACCTGGTGAAGGCTTACCAGCGGGACCCGACGCAAACCCACGGGGGGTGAGCGGCCGGGCCTAGGGCACCTGCGCCACGCCCACGATCATCACCGCTTCGCGCTCCGGCGGGACGGGGACCTTCGGCCAGCCGGGACGCCAGGTCCGCGCGTCCCCCACGCCAGGCGGGATAAGCGGCAGCTCGCCGAAGAACGACGCGAACTCATTCGCGGAATGCTTGTAAAGCGGGGCCGATCCCCTCTTGTTGTACAGATCGAAGAACTTGTCCGCCGCCGGCCCGTCCGCCAGGCCCATGGTGAGTATCACGTAGCTGCCTGGCGCGAGCCGCGCCGTGTACCGCGCCACCAGGTCCTGCCCCGTCTCCACGGGGAAGAAGTGCAGCAGTGCGGCCATGATCACGCAGGCGGGCTGGGACAGGTCGAGGCCCCCCGACACCGCGTCGATCACTTTCTCCACGTCGCGCACGTCGCCGTCCACGATGGTCAGCCCGGCCTGCTGCCTGGCCGGCAGGCAGCGCAGGTGGCTCAGCACGATCGGGTCGATGTCGACGTACGCCACCCGCGCGTCCGGCATGCTGATGCGCGCCGACTCGTGCGTGCCGGGCGACGTGGGCAGCCCGCAGCCGATGTCGATGAACTGGCCGATCCCCTGCCCCGCGGCCCAGCTGACGGCGAGGTCGAGGAACCGCTTGTTCTCCGTGACGGTCACCGTGATCGGCGGGAAGATGTCGATGAGACGCTGCGCGAGCTCCCGGTCGGCGGCGAAGTTGTCCTTGCCGCCGTTGATGTAGTCATAGACCCGGGCGATGGAGGGCGTGGTTGGGTCAAAGTCGGCCACGAACCGCATGGTACGCCGGTTTGATCACGCTGTCGGGGCCCAATGCTGCGGTAAGAGTCAGCCGAACCCGTTCGGGATAATCCTGTCGCTTGTGCTAGCCGAACAGGGACACCACGGGGGAATGATCTCGCGCGGGCGGGCCGGCCGGCGACGGCGCGCGGGACGTGACGGTGCGGAAGATGCCCGCGGGGACCCGGCACTGGTCGAGGAGCGAATCCTCGCTGACGCCCTCGGCGGCGAGCAGCTCCAGCGCCCGCGGCAGCATCGACGGCTGCTCGAGCACGGTGATCAGGCCGGGCTCGCTGCGTCGCCAGCCCCGGCTGGTCAGGGTGTTCATCGCGTTGCGGTAGCTCACCTCGGACAGGGTGCCGAGGCGGCGTGCCCGGTACAGGAGCGCCTGGATGCTCGTGCCCCAGTGTTCCTTGAGGCGGGCCAGGACCTGCCAGGCACCGCGGTTCATCGCCGTCGGCAGGTGCTCGCGGATGTCCGCCCGCGGCATGAGGAACTCCGCCGCGAACCGGTTCGCCTGGTCTTCGATCATCCGGCCGCCCGGCTCGGCGTCGGCGTGCATCACCAGGTGGCCGAGCTCGTGGGCGACGTCGAACCGCTGCCGGTAGTAGTCGTGCTTGACCGGGTTGAGCACGACCACCGGGCGTAGCCTGCTGTCGAAGGAGTACGCGTCGACGTTCGCGGTCTGCGGCGGGCTGAATACGACGAGCACGCCGTGGTTTTCCAGCAGGCGTACCAGGTGCGGAGCCGGTCCGGGCGCCATCGCCCACCGCCGGCGCACCTCGCGGGCGGCCTGCTCGGGTAGGTCGTCCGCGCCTTCCGCCGCCGTCTCGGGCGTGACGGGCAGGAGCGGGAGATCCGGCTCCGGGTACTCGACGTGCTTTTCCAGGCTCGCCGCGATGTCGACGGCCAGCTGCCCGTAGCCGAACGCCTGGTCGCGGGCCAGCTGGGTGGTGGAGCGGAGCGAGCGGAAGTGCGGCGGACCGGACAGCGCGGCGATATCGCTCGGCCGCATCGCGAAGAACCCGGGCTCGACGCGCAGGCTCAGCGCCAGCCTGGCCACCGTGGCGGGCGTCGGTCGCTTGCCGCCTGACTCCCAGCCCGCGACGGCGGTGGGGGTCATGCCGACCAGGGCCGCCAGGTCGGACTTGCGCAGCCCCGCCAGGTGGCGCGCGAGGGTGAGGCGGGCGCCGTCGAAGAACGCGGCGGCATCCGCGGCGCGATCGGCGCGCCCGGCACCGCGGGGATCAGCCGGAATCACGGAGTCGTTCGCCCTTGACCACGCGGAGGCGGACGGCGGCGTCGGGGACCGCCGAGGCGCCCGGGTCCTGGTGGCGAGCCTCGGCCGGTGCGCCAAGGTCGGCTGTGCCTGGGTCGCCTGAGCCGGAGTCCGCTGAGCCGGGTTCGGCAGCGCCGGGTTCGCCGGTGCCGGCCAGCGGGATGGCGAGCAAGTCCTCGTGCCAGTGCCAGGCGGGGTCGCCGCGGACGTTTAGCTTCGGGCGGCCGAAGAGCAGCTCGGCATCGCCCGTGGTCGCGTCAAGGCTGTGCGCGACCATGTAGGTGACCGGGTCGAGGTGGCGCTGCGCGGCGCGCAGCAGTTCGTCGAACGGCGTTGACCCGTCCGCGGGCACCTCTTCGAAGAGGGACGGCTGCCGCGGATGCGGGTCCGGGCTGACCTGCATGGCGACGATCTGCTTGGTGGTCGACCGCTCGGACCAGGGCAGGGTGCGCAGCCTGCCGAACTCGCCCGCCGCGAGCAGGAACCGCCGGTCGCCGTACGTCCAGCCCGCGCTGCCGTACAGGTCGGTGCGGGTGACGTGGCCGGGCGCGATCCGCGGCATCGTCGTCAGGTCGTGCTCAGACAGCTCGGCGTACAGCACGTCCGCGTCCCTCGTGCCGTCGTCGATGGACACGGCGTACCGCTCGCAGGAGAACACGCGGTCAAGCCGGTCGCGGAACAGGGTGAACCGCGTCATGCCAAGCCACGCGTGGTCGTGCCCGTCGTCCTCGCAGAAGGACTCGAGCGAGCGGCGGACGGCCGACTCGTAGGCCCAGCGGATGCCGGCCAGCACGCCGCCCGCCCGCAGTTCCGCGATCACTTCCTGCTGTTCGCCCATAGGATGAAAATACACCGCTGGCAGTAAAAAGCGTCTGATTATGAACCGGCGTGGCGCGGTTAGTGCGAGCCGCTCCACGGCGCGGGCGCGATGACCCAGAGCACCTCACTCGGCCCCTCGCTGGCATTGCGCCAGGTGTGCGGCTCGCGGCCGGAGAAGGTGACCGTGTCGCCGGCGGCGAGGGCCTTCGTCTCGTTCTCGAACGTCACGGTGATCGCGCCGGACAGCACGTGAACGGCCTCCACGTCGCCGTTGACCGTGTACAGCTCCGCTCCCCCGGTGGCGCCGGCCGCGAGCCGTGACCTGATCAGCTGGAGCCGGGACTCTGAGCGCGGCGTCAGCATCCGCTCGGTCGCGCCGCTGCCGCCCATGTTGATCAGCGGTGCGGCCGTCAGCGTGACAACCTCGTGCGCGGGGCTCTCGAACAGCGACCCCACCGGGATAGACAGCACCTCGCACAGGCTCACAAGCGTCGTGACGCTTGGCGAAGTGACGTCGCGCTCGACCCGGCTGATGAACCCCTTGGTCAGCCCGGTCGCCTCGGCCAGCTGGTCCATCGTCATGCCCTGCGCCTGGCGCCCCGCCCGCAGCCGCGCACCGATCCGCAGCCGCTCGTTCGACGGGGACGGGAGCAGGGGACGCATGGCACCGACCCTAGCTGGTCACCTGGTCACCAGGGCGACGCCGGCCAGCGTCTCGCCGTCGCGCGGCGGCACGGGCTCGGACAGCGGGACGTCGGGCCGCCATTCCCTGGCGTCCACCAGGCCGGGTGGCATCAGCGGCAGCGAGCCGAAGAAGCTGGCGGCATCGGCGGCCGAGTGGTTGTACACCGGTCCGGCCCAGTTCGAGTACGCGCGGAAGAACCCGACGGCGCGCGGGCCGTCACCGCGGCCGAGCGACAGGATCAGGTAGCTGCCGGGGACAAGAGCTGCGATGTAGCCCGCGACCACGGCCCGTGCCTCGGCCGCGGGGAACAGGTGCAGCAGGCAGCCAAGGATCACGCAGGCCGGCTGGCTGAGGTCGAGGCTGCCCGACACGTACTTGAGCACTCCTGCCACGTCGCGCACATCGGCTTCGACGACGGAAACGACGCCCTCGTGACCGTGCTCGGACAGCGCCCTCAGGTGCGAGATCGTCACCCGGTCGCAGTCGACGTAGACCACCTTGGCGGCGGCGTCGACTGCCTGCACGACGTCGTGCGTGGTCGGCTCGGCCGGCATGCCGCAGCCTAGGTCGAGGAACTGGCGGATGCCCCGGCGCGCCGCCCACGCGGACGCGCGCGCGACGAATTGCCGGTTCTCCGCGACGAGTTCCGCGAGCTCCGGGAAGATCATGATCAGTTCGTCAGCGACGGACCGGTCGACGGCAAAGCTGTCCTTGCCGCCGAGCAAATAGTCATAAATCCGCGCGCTTGATGGCGTGTGCGGATCGAACCCCCCGTGCACACGGATGATGCTACGGATTGCACGTGCATTCGACCACCCCGGATTCGGGGTTCATGATTTGAGGTCGGCGACAAGGGTCGCGGCGACGGCTTCCTCGTACACTGCGCGGCCGTGCACGGTCATGGTCTCCTCGAGCCCTGGATCCCACGGGGTCGGCCGACCGCTTCCCGCCAGCCGCACGTGGTCGGCGTCGGCCTTGATCGCCGCCTCGTAGTCGGGGGCGGCGAACCGCCAGGGCGTCGCGTGGTGCCTGTCGATGATGCTCGCGGCGATGCCGACGCCTGGCCAGTCGAAGTCGCCGTGGTAGCGCAGCGCGCCGTCCGCACTGGTGATCGCGGCCGCCAGCCGGTGAAAGGCCGTCGACGGCTGTCCCTCGGTGCAGATCAGCGGCCGGGCGGCGGGGCCCAGGTCCCCGGCGGCGCGGCGCAGCACGGCCGGGTTCTCGCAGGCGTGCACGATCACACCGGCCTGGATGGCGAGCGGCATGGTGACCAGCTGGTGCAGGGTGATGTAGAACGGAATGCCGTACGTGCTCGCCGAGGTGAGCCACTCCCCCAGGCCGCGCCCCTCGGCCGGCAGGTTCAGCACCAGGACCCGGCTGGCCAGGTCGTCCACGACGATGCCGCACTGGTCCCACAGGTCGCGCCGCTCCTCGGTGGTCCGCGGGCGCGACGCCCCCTGGCGGAACGCGAGCGCCCGCAGCACCAGCGTGGCGAGCGCGGTGCCCTGGCCGAGCGCCTTGGTGTCGCCGGTGATCGTCGCCGCGAGCTCCGCCAGCTGCGCCGGCGCCGCCTTCAGCTCGAGGCGCTGCTCGATCCATTCGAGCACCCGCGCCGCCTGCCGCAGCTGGGCCGCGTCGCCGGTGTTGACCAGCTTGGTCAGCGACCCGTCGGCGGCGAGCCCGGCGAGCCACGCCTTGAACCAGTCCCGCTCGCCGAGGAAAGACTTTTCCACCGAACGGGTTGTGGCTTCGCGTCCGTCGGCCAGCCGCTGCCGTTCCGCCGGGCGGTCCCGCAACGCCGGGCCGAGCCGTTCGAGCAGCTCGATGAGGCCGTGGCCGGAGGCTTCGCGGATGGCGTGATCCAGGTCGGCGAGGCGCACGGCGAGCACGCTGACTCCCTCTGGCCGGTACTGGCCGGTGATCCCGATGATCGCCCGGCGCTCCTTGTCGTCGGGCGTCTTCACCGTGACGGTGCGGGTCAGGTCGCCGCCCGTCCGCTCGAGCGACTTGCGGGCGGCATCGAGGAGACGCCGGTAGTCCGATCCCGCGTATCCCCGGACATCTCGTGGCGCGATCTGTCCCTGGACGGCGTGCCCGTGGGGGGCGGCGCCGTTGACCGCTGTGGTCTCGGCGTCCTCGACGTCTTCGTTTGGCATCCGGCGTGGCCTCCTCTCCGTTTCCGGCTAACCACCGCCGGCACGGGGCGCTATCTGAGTGTGCACTCTACAGAGTGTGACTCCGGAGGGGCCGCACTAAGCGTCGCCACTCCGGTACGGAACGTGCGATTTAGCGGCGGTGCGGCTTGCTTGACCGCTCCGGCACCGGACGAGGCCGGCCGGAAGTAAGTCCCGGCAGTGACTAGAAGTAGCCGTGGGCGGCGGCGAGGATGAGCGCGTCGTCGAGCAGGCGCGCCGTCTCGTCCGGGTCGTCGGGGCCGTCGGAGCCCCAGGACTCCACTGCGACGGAAAGGGCGGCCGTCAGGTCGTCGGGCAGCCACTGCTGCGACGGGTCGGTGATCTGCCTGGCGGCCGCGACGGCCGCGGCGGTCTCGCCGGCCGCGAGGTGGGCGGCGAGCAGCGGGAACAGGTACACCCACCGGTACATCGCACCTGAGCCGAGCGTGGTCAGCCGCGCCGCCCCGAGCTCGGCGGCGCGCCTGATCACCTCATCCGGGCGGCCGTCTTGCCAGGCGAGCCAGATCGCGACGGCCATGCCCCCGGTCAGCCGGCTGGTCTCGCCGCCGACTTCCTCCGCCGCCTTGAAGGTCCTGGACAGCAGGGTGCGCACCGCGCGCGTGTCGCGGCGGCGCAGCGCGGTCAGCGTGAGGGACAGCAACGCGAAGTCGCGCAGGTGCGACTCGCCGATCCGCTCCGCCAGGCGCACCGCCCTGGTCAGTTGCTCGGCCGCCTCAGCCAGGTCGCCGCGCAGCCACAGCGCCCAGCCGAGGAAGTGGGTGGCGTAGCCCACGTCCTTGTCTCTGTCCTCGCCCGCGTGGTCGGCCGCCTCGATGCTGGCGCGCAGGTTCGCGATGTCCTCGTCCTCGACACGCAGCCGGTTCCGCAGCAGCTTCTGCAGCGTGCACAGCCGGTAGAAGATCGTCTTTCGCGGCGGGGCGCCGCTGGCCTCGACAAGCGGCCGTGCCTGCTCGAGAACGGCGAGCGCCGGGTCGGGATCGAGGCGCATCACGTACATGTCGGCGCGGCCGTCAAGCATGAGTTCGAGCCACAGGTCGACCTGCTCGGGGCCGGCGTCCGGCCGCATGGCATCGCCGCCGAGCAGCGCCTCGGCCGCGGTGAACTCCGCCTCGGCCGCGTCGTAGCTGAGCTCGGCGAGTTCCAGGCGACCGAGCCTGATCCGAAGGCGCGCCCGCAGCAGCCGGTCGAGCGGGTGCGGGCCCGCGTCGGCGATGCGCAGCGCCGACTGGAACGCGCTCCTCGCCTCGTCGCGATGTGCCGTCCGCCACAGCACGGCGGCGAGCTTGGCGTGCAGCCGAACGGCGTCCGGCGGCCCCGCGCCGTCGGGAATTCTCGCCGGGGGCCCGGCCGCGTACCGTTCCGTCACCGCCAGGGCCTCGCGGAACGCTGCGATCGCCTCGTCGTTGGCGAACGCCTCCCTGGCGTGGTCGCCGGCCAGTTCGAGGTAGTGCACGGCGCGGCCGGCATCCTCGGCGCTCGCGTAGTGACGGCCGATCACCGCGGCGAGCTCGGTGAGCCTGTCCCCCTTCACGGCCTCGAGCGCCCGGGCGGCCCTGCCATGCAGGTCACGGCGCTCGGTCCGCAGCAGCGCCAGGTAGGTCGCCTCCTGGATCAGCGCGTGCCGGAACCGGTAGACCGAGCTCGGGCGATCGTGCGGCTCGCGGTGCACCAGGTCGCTCGCGGACAGTTCGGCGAGGACTCCGGCGAGCGCGGCCGGCCCCGTGCCGAGCGTCCCCGCGAGCCAGTTCGTGGTGAACTCGGCGCCGAGGACAGCGGCGGCGCGGATCGCGTCGCCCGCCGCCGGGCTGAGCCGGTCAAGGCGAGACCGCACCAGCCGTTCGAGCACCTGCGGAAGCGGCGACTCCGCCGACTCGCTCAGCTCCCAGGTGCCGTCCTGCCTGACGAGCGCCCCGGTTTCCAGCATCTCGGCCAGCCGCTCCTCGAGGAACAGCGGGTTGCCCTCGGCGCTCGCCAGCGCGGCGGCGAGCACCTCGGGACCGCTGACCTGCCCGATCAGCGACCGGGCGAGCGTCACCGCGTCCGCCTCGCCGAGCGGGCGCAGCCGGATCGCCAGCGCCGGCGGCGTGGCCCGCTGCGCGGTGCGGGTCCCGGTCCGCGTCGCGGTCTGCTCCGCGGGACGCGCGGCGAGCGCGGTCAGCGTGCCGGCCGCGGGGCCGTCGCCCGGCCTGCTCGTCGCGAGAAGCAGCAGCGGGCGGCTGACCGCCAGGTCCGCGAGCTCGACGGCGAGGCGCAGCGAGGTCGGGTCCGCCCAGTGCAGGTCCTCAAGGACGAGCACCGTCGGCGCCATGGCGGTGAACCTCGCCACGAGGGCACGGACCGCGGCGAACGCCTGGCCCCGCTGCTGCTCCGCGCTGACGTGGCCGCCGTCCCGGCCGCCGTCCCTGCCGCGGTTCCGCGATGCCGCGATGCCAGGCTCGGCCGGCGGGAGGCCCATTAGGTGGCTGAGCGGCGCGAGCAGGTTCGTGTTGCCCATCAGGTGCTGCAGCGCGTCGGCCAGGGCAGCACGGATCTGCGCGGGCGGCTGGTCGAGTGCGATGCCGATCCAGCTCGCGATCAGGTGGCGGAACAGGCTGTACGGCGTCGCGGAGGCGTAGGAGGGGGCGCGGCCCTCGAGCCACAGCGGGCGCCTGCCGGTGCCCGCGCCGACCCAGCCGATGAACCGGCCGCGGGACTCCTGGACCAGGCGGGTCTTGCCGAGTCCCGGTTCGCCGGTCAGCAGCACGACGCGGCCGCGGCCCGCGACAGCCTCGCGCAGCGCGTTGTCGAGCAGGCGCAGCTCGGCCTGGCGGCCGATAAGCGGCGCGCGCCCGCCGAGCCTGGGCCGCCGGTCCGCCGCCCTGGCAAGCGGCGCGTCCAGGTAGGCGGCCGCGAGCGGCGGCGCGCCAGGCGCGACCGCCACCTCCTCGGTCTCCCCCCAGCTGAACAGGTGCGCGGTCACCGCCCTGGTCGCCCGGCCGACGAGCACCGCGCCTGGGCGTGCCGCGGATTGAAGCGCCGCCGCCACGCTGACGACGTCGCCAAGCGCAGCGTATTCGACCTTCGCACCGCCGCCGATCGGTCCCACGAGGGCGGGACCCGACTCGACGCCGATCCGCAGCGTCGGTCCCGTCGCCTCGCCGGAGTCCGGCCAGGAGCCGTCGGCGGCACCGCCGCCGACCGCCGGGGCCAGTGCCAGCGCGGGCACGCTCGCCGCCGTCGCCGACAGCGCGCGGTAGGCGGCGCGGACCGCCCGTTCCGGGTCGTCCTCATGCGTCTCAGGTGCGCCGAACATGGCCTGCAAACCGCGGCCGGACACCGAGCTGACGGTGCCGCCGAGCGCCTCGACCTCGGCGATTACCGCCGCGAGCGACGCACCGACGTGGTCCCGTAGCGCCTCTAGGCCGAGCCGTGCGGCGAGGCCGGCCGGGGCGGCCACCTCGGCGAACAGCATGGTGACCAGCCGGCGCTCCTCACGGGGCACGCGCGGCGGCTCGTGACGCGCAGGGTGGCCGCTCGACACGGCGGCGCCGCTGGTCGCGGGGCCGCTCGTCGCGGCGGGACTGTTCGTCGCGGAGCCGTACGTTGCGGCGGGGCCGGGCGGGGCGGCGAAGCCGGGCGGCTCGGGCACGGGACCGGGGCCGAACGGTCCTGCCCGGTGCGCGGCGTGCGCGCCTTGCGTCGCCTGCGCGCCTTGCGTCGCGTGCGCGGATTGCGCGGCGGCGGGCCACGTCGGCGGCGCGGGTTCGGCGGACGGCGCTGGCGGCGCCGGGGAGGGGAGCCTTCTGGCGTCCGCCGCCGCGTAGACCCGTTCGAGTGACGGGGAAATCCGCAGGCCGAGCTCTTCGAGTGCCGCGCGGCTGCGCTCGAAGACCCGGGCGGCCTGCTCGGGCCGGCCGGCGCCGAGGTAGCCGCGGATCAACGCGGCGGCGGCCTCCTCACAGGCAGGGTCGTGGTCGAGGACGGCGAGCCAGGCCGCCGTCACGTCATCGGGCGCGCCGCGGCCCGCTCCCTTGGCCCGGTCGCGCGCCAGCACAAGGCGGCCCTCCTGGCGCAGCCCGTCCAGCCGGTCCCGCGCCCGGTCGGCCCACTCAGCGTACGGCTCGTCGGATAGCAGCTCGTCGTCTTGTGCTAGCGCCGCGGACAGCACGTCGTCCCGCTCAAGGCCCGGCCCGAGGGCAAGGCCGGCGCGCACCGCGGTCGCCTGGAGGTCGGCGTCGACCTCCAGCTCGGGCGACAGCCAGACGTGCGTCAGGTCCGCGCGGAGCAGCGAAGCGCCCGGCTCTCCGAGCTCGGCCAGCGCGGCGCGGGCCATGGACAGCGCCTTGGACAGCGAGCGGGCGGCAGCGCGCGGCGCCAGCCGCGGGAACAGCTCCTCGCAGGCGAGATCGCGGGTCATACGCCGGCCTGGCGTAACAAGGAGGAGCTCGCACAGCCGCCGCGCGCTAGGCCTCGTCCACGAGCCGGCGACCCGGTCGCCCGCCGTGACGGTAAAAGGGCCAAGCAGCCTGACCCGCACCGTCTGCCCGGCAGGCGCGTCCTGCGCGATTCCCGCGACCACCCATTCATTATCGCGGCGCGGACCGACATTCCTGACATGCTTTTTCCTGCTCTACCGCGCCCACGCTCCGTGCCCGCCGGACGTCTTATTCCCGCGCCCCGCCGCCGCTCCGCCAAGGCATCAGCCGCTCCGCCCGGCGGGAACACCGCGGGAACAGCACCTCCCTAACTTAGATTTCGGAGGTAAGAACGATGAACATCTCGTACCTGCTCTATCAGGCGGAACGGCCGCTCACCGCGGCACAGCAGCGGGAAGCCGACATCACGACTGGACAGATGGCCGCCGCCATCGGACGGGCCGGGCACACGCTTCGGCTCGCCGTCACGGGGTTCGCGGGGACGAAGCGGGCGCACCGCCGACCGGTCGTCGCGACGTGCGCGGTGCCGCGTCCGCGTTAAGCCCAGAAAGCCAGTGAGCCGGTGACCACCTGGCGGGGTCACCGGCTCACTTCTCTCTTGCCGTCTCGCAAGGCTGGTTCGGCGGAGACTGCCGATCTAATGCCTACTACATTCGTCATTATCGGCTATGATGAAGAATGTGTCAGCCGCTAGGGATCAACTCGCCACGCCGCTCTCTGTCGCGCGTTCGCTGCGCGTGCTCGGCACGCACGTGTCGAACTGGCGGAAGCTGAACCGGCTGACTGCGGCCCAAGTGGCCGAACGGTCCGGGATCTCGCGGGACACCCTCCGTGCGATCGAACAGGGCAAGGGCACCGTGAGCATGGAGAACCTGTTCCGTGTGCTGCGGACCATCGGCATCATGGACGCCGTGGTTAAGGCGGCCGACCCGTACGAGACCGATGTCGGCCGGCTCCGCATGGATGAGATCCTGCCCAAGCGGGTGCGCGACTGATGGCCGAGCGCCTTCCCGTCGAGGTCACCGTGGAGATCGACGGGCGCGAAGTCGTCGCGGGAACGCTCTGGGTGCACGGGCGCGGCGGACAGTCCGCGTCTTTCCGCTATGCAGATTCCTATCTGACCAGTTCCCGTGGTTACTCACTTGACCCGGTGCTGCCGAAGGCGGCCGGGGTGTTCCACACGCCACCTGGTCGGGCGATGTTCAGCGCCTTCGCCGACAGCGCCCCAGACCGCTGGGGAGAGAATCTCATGCGGCGCGAAGAGCGGGAGCGTGCCCGGGCGTCGGCCAGCACGCCGCGAACGTTGGGCAAGGCGGACTTCCTGCTCGGCGTCCGGGACGACACCCGGCAGGGGGCCATAAGGTTCCGGCAGTCAGGGAGTGACAGCTACTACTCACGGCATCACCATGCGGTCCCGCGACTGATTGAAGTCGCCCGGCTCATGCGTGCCGCGGAGCGACTGGAGTCTGAAGGCACCTTCGACAGGGACATCGCGGACCTCATCGATGCCGGCAGTTCACTGGGCGGTGCGCGCCCGAAGGCGGCGATCACCGATGCGGCCGGGCGGCTGACGATCGCGAAATTTCCGCGGGCCGGCAGCGACCAGTGGGATGCGCCTGCCTGGGAAGAGGTGCAGCTGCGGCTCGCCCGGCGGGCTGGCGTAACGGTGGCCGAGTCCGAGTTGCTCCCTGTCGCAGGGCGGCACGTGCTGCTCGTGGAACGATTCGACCGACGAGATGGCCAGCGGATCGGCTTCACCAGCGCGCTCACCATGCTGGAGGCAGGCGACGGCGAGCGGCGCAGCTACCTCGAGATCGGTGAGATCATCGAGCGGCACTCCCCCCGGGCCGGTGGTGACCTGCGTCAGCTTTTCCGGCGGATCGTCTTCTCGATCCTCACCGCGAACACCGACGATCACCTACGCAACCACGCCTTCCTGCGAGAGCGTGACGGGTGGCTTCTGTCACCTGCCTACGACCTGAATCCCAGTCCGGACAGTCCAAGCCGGCTGACCACAGCGATCGACATCGATGACGACGCCGCGAGCATCGAGACCGCGATGTCGGTGAGCGGCTACTTCCGGCTCCCGGCGCACGACGCTGCCGCGATCGTCACCGACGTCGAGCGGGCCACGGCCGGCTGGCGGCGAGTCGCCGCCGATCTCGGACTGCCCAAGGCTCAGGTCGTTCGGATGGCCGACGCCTACGAGACTGACCAGCGCCGCATCGCCCGGTCGCTGAGCACCGCCTGAGTGCGTCTTCGCGGTCGGGCCAAGGCAGCCACGGCCACCTCGCGGCGGGAACACCGCGGGAACAGCACCTCCCTAACTTAGATTTCGGAGGTAAGAACGATGAACATCTCGTACCTGCTCTATCAGGCGGAACGGCCGCTCACCGCGGCACAGCAGCGGGAAGCCGACATCACGACCGGACAGATGGCCGCCGCCATCGGACGGGCCGGGCACTCGCTCCGGCTCGCCGTCACGGGGAACGCGGGAACCAAGCGGGCGAACCACCGCCCGGCTGTCGCGAATTGCGCGGTACCGCGTCCACGTGAAGCCCAGTGAGCCGGCGAGCCAGTCTCTTCCGTTGAGTGAGTACCGTTAGGCCGGCCAGAACCGGGCCAGAACCGGCCTAACGGTACTCACTCGTCTACGAGGCATCGTCTTCGTCGTCTTCCGGGTCGTCTGGGGAGGACACGGCGGGGACGTAGAGGGTGGCGTCGGTGCCGAGCGGGGTGTGGCGGGTGGGGCGATGCTTGCGCCATTCCGGGCCCGCCATGCCCGATTTCTTCCGTCCCGTCCATCTGGCGCAAACGATATCGGGGTGCGCATTCGGTTGCGGAAAGGAGATTTGCTAACTCTCGCGCGTTATCGCATGACTGACCGTAATCTTTGCATCACGGCATCGATGAGGTTCTTCATCCTGCCCTTCCTCCTGAGGTTCTTGGGGCCAGAACGATCAGGATTAAAGAGGATCACAATTGGGGCGCGGTCACGATGCCGAGGGGGCAGGTGTGCCGATGGATGGTGAAAGAATCGACGTTCGGCTTGAGCCGCTTGTAGTGCGTGACGGGTGCGCGCCGGGGCGCACGCCGGCCGGGCGGTGGCCGTCGGATGGCGTGCTGGTGCGCAGCGAGCAGTTCGCGGTGAACGAGGCCATCGCGGAGCTTGGTGACGGCGGGCTGTTCGCGGTGCACGCACCGCCGGGAACCGGGGTGTCCGAGGTGTACGGCGACCTGGTCGCCGCGATCGTCACCGAACGGGCGCGGCGCATCGCCGAATTGCCGGACCCGGGGGCGGCGTTCGGCGAGCCGCTGGCCTGGGGCTCGCACATCGTCGTCGCGCCCGTACCAGAATTGGTGGGCTCCGAGATCGTGCTCGCGTCACCGGAGCGCGCCACCGGGGTGCTGCGCCAGTCTCCCGGCCTGCCGCCGCTCGGTGCGCGCTGGCGCGACCGTGCCGCGCGGGTCGACTACTTCGCGTCCACGGCGCGGCTGTCGGACGGGGTCGGCGCGTGGGCGATGCTCGCCGCCCGGCTCGCCGACCAGCCCGCCAACCGGGGCTTCGCCGAGCGCTGGTGGCACGGCACGATGCGGGGCACCGACGTGCTGTTCCCCGCGGGCGAGTCCATGGCCGCCGCGCTGCGGCGGCTGAAGGGCACCACGATCTACTGGCCGGCCTGCGTGGAGTGGTTCCGCTCCACGATGGGAAAGGCCGAGAGGCTAGCCACAGAACGGATGGCGGTCGCAACCGCACTCACCCGCCTCTCTCAACTCGAGCAGGCCTGCGAGGAGGCATCCTGTCGCGTCGAGTCCGCGCAGGCCGGCGTCGCGGACCTGGAGAAGCGTGAGCCCGCGGCCAGGGAACGGGCGGCCGCGGCGGAGGAGGAGTACCGGACCACGCTCGCCGCGCTCGGTGCCCATGACCTGAGCCGGCCGGCCATGACGACCGTGACACCGCAAGGGGTGGAGGCGCTGCGGTCGCGCGGTGCGCTGTCGGTCGCAGTGGCCGGCGGGGTGCGCCGCGGCAGGAACTGGCGCAGCTGGTCGCTGGGCCGCCGCGAGCTGCGCACCGCGTGCGAGGCGGCGGAGCAGCGGTGGAAGGCGGCGCTGCGCGACGCGGAGGCACTGCACGCAAGCGTGACGGCGGCGCATGCCGACGCCGAAGAGAAGATCGCCGAGGTCGCCCGGCTTGCCGCTGAGATGGAGCCGCACGCCGAGGCGGTCGACGCGGCCAGGCAACGGTGGGGCGACCACGTGCCGGTAGGGCCGTCGCAGAACGAGACGGAAGACCCCGCGCTCATCGAATGGCGGGAGACGTCGGCGCCGTGGGCCGACGAGGAGTACGTGAACGCGCGCACCGAGGCGTTCATCGCCGCCATCGAACTGCACAAGGCGCTCATCGTGGCGCGGGCGGAAGTGTTCGAGGCCAACCTGGCCGCGCTCATGGACCTTATCTCCGGGGAAAATTCGGCCGTCGCCGATCAGGCAGCCGACGATCAGGCAACCGATGCACAGTCGGCGGCGCGGCTAGCCGCCTGGCAGTCGTTCTTCCTGGTGGTGCCGGTCCTCCAGGTGCCATTCGAGGCGGCCGGCACGCTGCTCGACGGTCTCGGCGCCGAGGCGCTCGGCTGGCTCTTGGCAGCGGGCACCGATCGGATCGCGGCCGACGACGTGCCACGCCTGCTGCGAGGGTTCCGCCGCGCCGTCTTCGCCGGCGACACGGTTCTCGCGGGCGAAGTTGACGACGCCGCCGTCGAGGGCGCGGCTGCCGAGCCGCTGGCGGCGGAAATCGCGGACGTTCCGGTGCTTGCGCAGGCAACGGCGCAGCATCTGGCCGACGGCATGGTCCGCTACGGCACCTGGCTGCCGTCCGGGTCCCCCGGGCCGGCCGACGACGCCCGGCTGCGCTGGGTCGGCACGCCGCTGCGCGTAGTCCACGGCCAGGACCGCAGCACGGTCGACCGCCGCAACGACCTCGCCTACGACGGCCTGCTGATCACCGACAGGGAATAGCGGCCTCACTGGCTGACATCCGCACCGCGCAAGCGAAAACCGGTGCGTCGCATGGCCGGATAGGCGCGATCATGTGAGATATGTACGTCCCCTCCGGGCCGAGTCCGGGAGGTAAGCGCGCCGGGCCGACGATCTTCGAGATCAACGCCATGGGCGGTGGCCGCTCTGCCAGGGACATTCCGCGGCTGGTGGCGGCGGGGCTGGCCATCACCTGGCGCGCGGGACGGCGCGAGCTGATCGTGATCGCCCTGCTCGAGGTGCTGTCGGGCATCGGGGTCGCGGCCGAGGTGGTGGTGGGCAGGCGGCTGCTCGAGTCGGTGCTGACGGCGCAGCACACGACCGCCGGCCTGGCCGGGGTGTGGCCGAGCGCCGCCGTTCTCGGCGTCATCACGGCCGGGCTGGGGGCGGCAGGGGCGGTGCTGCGGGAGCAGCAGCGACTGCTGACCGAGCTGACCTCGCGGTACGCGCAGGACAAGATCCTCGACGTGACCTGCGCTGTCGACCTTGCCGCATTCGATCAGCCGGAGTTCCACGACCACGCGGCGCGGGCCCAGATGGGCGTGATGCGCGTGCCGCAGCTGGTCTTCGGCCTGCAAGGGCTCGGGCGCTCGCTGGCCGGCGCGATCGGTGCGGCCGTCGCGCTGCTCGCGGTGGCGCCCGAACTCGTGCCCGTGGCGCTGCTCGCGCTGATACCCGGCTGGCTGGCCAGCGGCCGCCGCGGCCGCGCCTTCTACGTGTTCGGCGCCATCATGACCCCGCGCGACCGCGAGCGCAGCTACCTGGCCAGCCTGCTGACCGGACGCGACGCGGCGAAGGAGGTCCGCGCGTTCGGCCTGGCCGGCTTTCTGCGCGCCAGGCACGACCGCCTCTACGACGAGCGCATCGCGGAGATGCGCCGGGTCTCGTCCAGGCAACTGCGCACCGTCGTGGCCGCCGACCTGGCGAGCTCCGCGACGATCGCGGTCGCCATCATCGGCATCCTGTGGCTCGCCGTCTCCGGTCACCTGGCACTGTCCTCGGCGGGCGCGGGCGCAGCCGCGCTCGTCATGCTGGGCCAGCGGCTCGCGTTTGCCGGGCAGAGCGCGGGGATGCTGCAGGAGTCGGCGATGTTCCTCGACGACTTCCTCGCGTTCGCCGGCCCTGCCGCCACTCCCCTGCCAGCCGCGGCGGCCGATCCAACGGCGTCGACGACGCGGCCGCCCCGGTTCGGCTTGATCACCGCGGAGCGGGTGAGCTTCCGCTATCCGGGCTCAGAGCGCGTCGCGCTGCACGAGGTATCGCTGCGCATCGAGCCTGGCGAGGTGGTCGCGCTTGTCGGCGCCAACGGGTCGGGCAAGACTACGCTCGCCAAGCTGCTCGCCGGGCTTTACCTGCCGGGCGAGGGGCGGATCTGCTGGGACGGGCAGGACACCCGTGAGGTCGAGAACCGCGAGCTGCTGAGCAAGTCGGCGATCATCTTCCAGGACTTCATCAGGTACGCGCTGTCCGCCGGGGACAACATCGCACTCGGCAGGCACGAGCGGCACGCGGACACCGCCTCGATCGTTCGCGCCGCCGAGCGCTCTGGCGCCGACGCGGACATCGGCACGCTGCCCGAGGGATATGAGACGCTGCTCGGCCCTGCGTTCATCAACGGCGCGCATCCGCGAGCTGCTCGCCGGCCGTTCCGTACTGCTCATCTCGCATCGCTTCTCCACCGTTCGGTCCGCCGACCGTATCTACGTGCTCAGCGGCGGCCGCCTCGCGGAATCGGGCACCCACGAGGAACTGATCGCCGCCGACGGCATCTACGCGGAGCTGTTTTCTTTGCAGGCGCTGCCCTACCAGTGACCGAGGTCTCTGATCGCGTCGTGCACGTGCCGCCGCATTCCGCGCCCTTGGATGCCGGGAAAGCCGACGGGGTTATCGTTTTCTGCCACCCCATGGAATCATGGTATTCGTCGGCACTGACATTCGAAGGCCTGTCGGCCAACTATTCGGGCATTTCTTCTTAGTGGCACAATTTGCGCAATGCCAGATAGCGCGCGAAAGCGGATAAGACGGGGAATTGGCGTTCTCTGCTGAAGGCCGGCCCTCAGTCGGCGGGGCGCAGGGCCTGCCATGGAAGGGTCAGCTCGCCGAGGCGCCAGCGCCGGGGGCCGCCGCGCGGTGGCTGGCGGAGCACGGGCCAGTCGGCGGACAGGGCGGCGATCGCGGTCAGCCAGCGCTGGCGGGGGCCGAAGGCGGAGTAGGGGGCGGCGTGGTCCCAGGCTCGGTCCAGGTCGCGCAGGAACTGATGGACAGGCTCGCCTGGCACGTTGCGGTGGATCAGCGCCTTGGGCAGGCGTTCGGCCAGGTCGGACGGGCGGTCTAGGGAGGCGAGGCGGGCGGAGAAGGTGATGAGCGCCTCGCCGTCGCCTGGGGTGGCGGGCAGCGTGACCCAGACGGCGCGGCGGCCGATCTCGTCGCAGGTGCCCTCCACCAGCAGGCCGCCGGGCGCCAGGCCTGCCTGGAGGCGGGACCAGGCCGTGGCCACGCGTTCCTCCGGGTACTGGCGCAGCACGTTGAACGCGCGTACGAGCATCGGCCGGCGCGGCGCGGGCAGCTCGAAGCCGCCGACCGCGAAGGACAGGCCAGGCAGGTCGTCCCCCGCGGCGCGCAGCGCGGCAAGGCGGTCGCGGGCGGCGGTTACCCGGCCGGGATCGATCTCCAGGCCGGTGACCTCGGCGTCCGGTGCCACCGAACGCACCCGGCGGTACAGCTCGATCGTGGTCACCGGCGAGGCGCCGTAACCTAGGTCGACGACCAGCGGGCGGGCGGCGGCGCCGAGCACGTCGGCGAGGGCCTCGGTGATCCAGCGGTCCACCCGGCGCAGCCTGCTCGGATTGGTGGTCCCCCTGGTGATCTCCCCCTCCGGCCGCACGGCGCAACCCTATCCGCGTCTGGACGGCGGGCAGGCCTTGGCGGGCGCCGCGGGAGGCAGCCGAACCCGTTATGGATGATCGGTGAGTGATGCCTACTGGGTAAGGCCCAGGATTTCCGCCGACTTCTCGCGCATTTCCACCTTCCGCACCTTGCCGGTGACGGTCATCGGGAATTCCTCGGTGATGTGCACGTAGCGGGGAATCTTGTAATGAGCGAGTTTGCCGGCACAGAATTCGCGCAGTGCGTCCGCAGTGATTTCGGTGGCGCCGGGGCGGAGCCGGATCCAGGCCATCAGCTCCTCGCCGTACTTGGCGTCCGGCACGCCGATCACCTGGGCGTCCATGATGTCGGGATGGGTGTAGAGGAACTCCTCGACCTCGCGCGGGTAGATGTTCTCGCCGCCGCGGATCACCATGTCCTTGATGCGTCCGGTGATGGACAGGTAGCCGTCGTCGTCCATCACCGCGAGATCGCCCGTGTGCATCCAGCGGGCCGCGTCGATGACCTCGTTTGTCTTGTCCGGCTGACGCCAGTAGCCGAGCATCACCGAGTAGCCCCTGGTGCACAGCTCGCCCGGTTCGTTGCGCGGCACGGTGAGGCCGGTCACCGGGTCGACGACCTTGACCTCGATGTGCGGGCCGACCCTGCCCACGGTGGCGACGCGGCGCTGGATCGAGTCGTCGACGCGGGTCTGGGTGGACACCGGCGACGTCTCCGTCATGCCGTAGCAGATGCTCACCTCGGCCATCCCCATCCGGTCGATGACCTGCTTCATCACCTCGACCGGGCACGGTGAGCCGGCCATGATGCCGGTCCGCAGGCTGGACAGGTCGTAGCGGTCGATGTCCGGGACGGCGAGTTCGGCGATGAACATCGTGGGCACGCCGTACAGGCTCGTGCACCGCTCGTTCTGCACGGCTTCCAGGGTCTTGACCGGGTCGAAGACCGGAGCGGGGATGATCATCGCGGCGCCGTGGCTGGTGGCCGCCAGGTTGCCCATCACCATGCCGAAGCAGTGGTAGAAGGGCACCGGGATGCACACCCTGTCCTGCTCCGTATAGTGGCACAGCTCGCCGACGAAGAAGCCGTTGTTGAGTATGTTGTGGTGGCTGAGCGTCGCGCCCTTGGGGAAGCCGGTCGTGCCCGAGGTGTACTGGATGTTGATCGGGTCGTCGGTGCTCAGCGCGATCGCGTCGAGCGTTGTGGGGTCGCCCTGGCGGCCGGCGTCGAGCAGGGCTTGCCATTCCGGGGTCTCGAGCAGGACCACCTGCTCCAGGTCCGCGCAGCGCGGCCGCACCTCGGCGATCATCGCGGCGTAGTCAGAGGTCTTCAGCCGCTGGGCGGCGACGAGCAGCTTGCAGCCCGACTGGTTGAGCACGTACTCCAGCTCGCTGGTCCGGTACGCCGGGTTGATGTTGACCAGGATCGCGCCGATCTTGGCGGTGGCGTACTGGGTAACGGTCCACTCGGCGCGGTTGGGCGACCAGATGCCGACCCGGTCCCCCTTGCCGATGCCCGCCGCGAGCAGGCCGAGGGCGAGGGCGTCGACCTCCCGCTTCAACTCCGCGTAGCTGTAGCGCAGGCCGGCCGGGATGTCGACGAGGGCAAGCCGGTCGGGGAAGGCGGCCGCCGTGCGGTCGAAGTTCGCGCCGATCGTGTCACCGAGCAGCGGCGTGTCGCTCGCCGTCGACGTGTAGCTGAGCTCACTCATGACGTGTCTCGTTCCTCCCCGTTGAGGCTGATCGTCACCCAGCATTGCCGGCGCCAGCCGGCTTGAACAAGGCCGCCCCCGGGCCTCTCGGCGGCGCAGCGTACGCACCGTCGACATTGCCCTTCCGGCGAGTCATCGATTGGTAGCGAATTCGCATCGTTTGCCGTAAATACGTGAACCCCGTCGATGAACTGAGTGTCCTTTGAGTATGCCGTCAGAGCAGATGTCACAGGACCTGGGAGAGGTCGCGACCGGAACGGACTTCGTCCGTGAACTCCAGTCGCTGCGGGAGCGGTCCGGACTGACGATCCGCGAGGTCGCGAGGGCCGCTGGCACCTCGGTGTCGACCACGGGCGACTGTTTCTCCGGGCGGCACCTGCCGCTCGACAGGGAGCAGTTCGCGCGCATCCTCGCCGCCTGCGGGGAGACGAGCGCCGAACGGGTCGAGGCGTGGCAGGCGGCGCTCGCCCGGGTGCGCAGGTCGCCGGGGCGGCGCGGCGAACCGCCGTACCGCGGGCTCGCCAGGTTCGAGGCGGACGACGAACGCTGGTTCTTCGGCCGCGAGGACTTCACCGAGCTGATCGCGTTCCTCGCCGAGCAGCGTTCCGACATGCCGCTGGTGCTGGTCGGTCCGTCGGGGGCCGGGAAGTCGTCGCTGCTGCGAGCCGGGCTGCTGCCGCGGCTGCGCGCGGCGGCCGAGGAGGCGGCGCCGGGCAGCGGCGCGCTCATCGAGATCTACGACCTCACGGTCACCGGGACGGCCGGGCTCGCTCAGCGGGTCATCGAGGCGGTCTCCGGGTCCTCCGGGCTTTCCGGGTCGTGGGGCAGGTCCGCCGCGTGGGATGCCGACGGCGCGCCTGGCGGTCCCGCGCTGATCGTCGACCAGTTCGAGGCCCTGTTCACGCTGTGCCCGGACGAGGGCGAGCGGAGCGCGCTGATCTCCGCGCTGTGCGATCTCGCGAAGACCAGGCTCGTGGTGCTCGCGCTGCGCGCCGACTTCTACGGACAGGCGATCGGCCATCCCGGGCTGCTGCGCGCGCTCCAGGAGCGGCAGGTGCTGCTCGCGCCGATGAGCGCGGAGCAACTGCGCCGCGCCGTCGTGGAACCCGCCAGGCTGGCACGGACGGACGTGGAAGACGGCCTTGTCGAGGTGGTGCTCGCCGACCTCGCCCCGCCGGCCGCGGGCCGCGGCGCCGACGACCACGCGCACGAGCCGGGGACGCTGCCGCTGCTGTCGCACGCCATGCGGTGCGCGTGGGAGCACAGCCGCGGCGGCACCATGACCGTGGCCGACTACCTGGCGAGCGGCGGGATCAAGGACGCGGTCAGGCAGTCCGCCGAGCGGGCATACGACAGCCTGACGCCCGAGCAGCAGCGCCTCGCCAGGCGGCTGCTGCTCCGCCTCGTGCACGTGGCCGACGACCTGCCGCCGAGCCGGGCGTCGGTGCCGCTGAGCGAGCTGCGCGGTACCGGGGGAAGAGGCAAGGAAGACGGTGACGCGGACGCGGTGCTCGACGTGTTCGTCCGCGAGCGGATGATCACCGTGGGCGCGGACTCGGCTCAGTTCACCCACGACGCCCTGCTGACCGCCTGGCCACGGCTGCGTGCCTGGATCGAGGATAACGCCGAGGCGCTGCGGGCCAGGCGGCGGATCGCCGAGGGTGCGCGGGCCTGGGCGGAGGCCGACAGGGAGGAGGCCGCGCTATGGCGCGGCAGCCAGCTCGCGATCGCGCGGGACTGGGCGCGCGACGGGGACCGCCGCGCGACGCTGTCGCCCGCGGCGCTGGCCTTCGTCGACGCGTCGGTCGCCTCGGGCACTACGCGCGAGCGCCGTGAGCGGCGGCGGTTGCGGCGGCTGCGGGCCATCGTGGCGATGCTCGCCGCGCTCGTGCTCGCCGTCGCCGGGCTGACCGCCTACACCGCGCGGCTGCGCCAGCAGGCCGTCACCGCCGAGCACGCGGCGATCGTCGACGGCCAGGCGGCGAACTCGCGCGCGGTCGCCTTCGTCGCCGACGAGAAGCGCGGCGAAGACCCGGCGGTCTCCGCCCAGCTCGCCGCCAGCGCCTATTCGATCTCCCAGACGCCGCAGGCGACGGCGAGCCTGCTCGAGGCCAGCGGTACGCCCCAGGTGACCAGGGCCGAGGACTCGGCAGGCCCCGTGCAGTGGGTCAGCCTCAGCCCGGACCGCCGCCTACTGCTCGCGGCGGGCGCCGACGGGACGCTGCGGCTGTGGAACATCACCAACAGCGAACACCCCGTCCCCATCGCAACCCTGGCGCAGGTTAATTCCGACCATCCGCTATATACGGCGGCGTTCAGCCCGGACGGTACGCTCATCGCCGCGGCCGGCGCGGAGCAGGTCGTGCGGCTGTGGAGGGTCATTGGGACCTCCGATGCGCCGCGGCTCGCGGTCATCAAGCAGCCGATGACCGGCCCGGGCGGCACGATCTACTCGGTCGCGTTCAGCCCGGACGGCAAGACGCTCGCCGCGGGCAGCGCCGACGGGAGCGTGTGGCTGTGGAACGTCGGCAAGCCTGGTCACGCCGGTTCGGCGCTCACCGTGCCCGGCTCCCACCTGGCCGTCAACTCGGTGACGTTCGGCGCGGGCGGTCAGGTGCTCGCCGCCGGGACTGCGGCGGGCATGGTGATGCTGTGGCGGGTACGGGGTTCCGGCGAACCCGTTCGGTATCCGCATATGCCGTTGACTGGGCCGGGCGGTCCCGTGTCCGGAGTCACCTTCAGCCCGGACGGGCGGGCGCTCGCCGCGTCGAGCCAGGACGACAAGGTCTGGCTGTGGACGGTGAGCACGTCGAAGAAGTCGGGTTCCGCCACGCCGGAAGGGACGTTGACCGGGGCGACCAACTGGGCGAACACCGTCGCGTTCAGCCCGGACGGCACGTCGATCGCGGCGGGCACCTCGGCGGCGAGCGTGCTGGTGTGGAACCTCGCCACGCGGGCGCTGACGGCGACGGTGCCGCAGCCGCAGCCGGTCACGTCGGTCACCTGGGACGGACCGCACCTGATCGCCGCCTCCAACGCGGACGGGACGATCACGCTTGTCAGGCTGCCGTCGCCGGTCCTCGCCACCGGCAACTCACCGGCGAGCGTCACCTACAGCCCGGACGGCAAGACGCTCGCCGTCGGCGGCACAAGCGTGCAGTTGTGGGACGCCACCAAGCGCACGCTGCTCGCGGCCAGCCCGCTGCCGCCGAAGGTGTACGTGAACGCGACGGCCTTCGGGCACGGGGTGATCGCGGTGGCACTGGCGAACGGCAAGGTCTCGTTGCTGTCCGCGGACACGCTCGCGCCACTCTCCGCGCCGTTCGCTGTTACTACCGGAACCGGAAACGCCGCCGAGTCGGTCGCGTTCAGCCCGGACGGCACGCTGCTCGCCACCGGGGCGGACGACGGTTCTGTGCGGCTGTATGACGTCGCCGACCCGGCCAATCCCCGGCGGCTTGTCACAGAACAAGCATCAGGGGAATCGGTCTACACGGTGGCGTTCGCGCCTGACGGCAAGACGGTCGCGGAGGCGGGTCTGGATCGCGCGGTGCGGCTGTGGCAGGTGACAGGGTCGGGCTCCGCTGCCGGGCTTTCGCCTGTCGGCTCGCCCCTGCGCGACATGGCCAGCTACGCCATCGGGCTCGCGTTCTCCCCCGACAGCAAGACCCTTGCGGTCGGCAGCGCGGACAAGACGGTGCACCTGTGGAACGTGGCGGACCCCGCGCACCCGGTGCTGCTAGGCCCGGCGCTGACCGGGCCGTCCGGGTACGTGTGGGCGGCGGCGTTCAGCCCGTCGGGTCAGACGCTCGCGGTGGGCGTGACTGACGGGAGCGTGTGGCTGTGGAACGTGGCCTCGCCGGCGCACCCGGTGCTGATCGCCACCCTGACAGGGCCTGCCGACCACGTGTACGGGCTGGCGTTCTCGCCGTCGGGTGCTCAACTGGCCGCGACTAGCTTTGAGGGCACCGTCCACCTGTGGGACACCAGGCCTGCCGACGCGCGGGCGACCATCTGCGCCGATTCCGGGCAGCAGCTCAGCGAGGCGGAGTGGGCCAGCTACGTGCCGGGAGTGCCGTACCGGGCGGCATGCCCCTGACGGTTTCGTTGCGGTCCTGCGGCTGGGTCAAGATCGTTTAGCGAATGCCCGTGTCGTTGCCGGGGTGATAGCCCCGGCAACGACACGGGCATTTCAAGGGGCCAGCTCGCGTTAACGCGTGTCAGGTCGCTTGAGGGGCGCAACCGCGGCGGCGGTGACGAAATCGTGGTGGATGGGCTTAACACCTCGCCAAACGCGAGACCGACGAGGAAATGCAGGTATTCAAGTCCCAACTCCGCCAGGCGCTGCGGGATCCCGGCCAACTGCCTGCTGACGAACTGTCGGAAGCCGTCGAGTACGACGACGGGAGTGACGAAGCATTCCTGCGTCGCCTGTGGCATGAACTCTACGGAGACGAGCCGGTCGACGCGTTACGCAACCGCGGCCGGTGCCCTGCCGTCGGTCCCGGGGATTAGCCTGTTGACACATGACGGTGCGGAGCACGCTAGAGCTGACGCGGGAGCAGATTCTTTCGTTCAGGCAGCGGGCGGGGGCGCTGACGGAGCGGCTGCCGCCCGGTGCGGAGTCGCTGCGGCGGGCTGCCTGGGCGGGGTTGCAGGACAGCATGCCGCGGGCCGCGCAGCTGTCGATTCACGCGCGGGTCGCGCAGACGTCGCCGTCGGCGTGGGAGGACCCTTCGCTGGTGCAGTTGTGGGGGCCGCGGTTCACCGTCTTCGTCGTCGCCGCTCGCGACCTCGCGGTCTTCTCGCTCGGCACGCTCCCCCACGATGCCAGGGGGCGGCTGCGCGCGCAGACCACCGCTGCCCAGTTGCACGCGTTCCTCGACGGCGCGCGGATGAGCTATGAGGAGGCGGGGCGCGGGCTTGGCATGGCCAACGCGAACATGCTCAGGTACGCCGCGGCGACGGGCACCGTCCTGATCCGCTGGGAGGGGGCGCGGCGGCCGGTGATCTGGACCGTTCCGCCACCCGACGTGGATCCGGTCGAGGCGCGCCTGGAACTGGCCCGCCGCTACCTGCACGTGTACGGCCCGGCCACGCAGGCGTCCTTCGCCCAGTGGTCGGGGACTGGACCGCGGGCCGCCTTGGCGGCGTTCGAGATGCTCGGGCCGTCACTGACGCGGGTGGGCACGCCGATCGGTGAGGCGTGGATTCTCGCCGAGGACGAGGACGCCTTCCGTGCCGACGCGGATGGCCTCTCGGGACCGGTGCGACTGCTGCCGAGCGGGGACCCTTACCTGGTGCTTCAGGGGGCCGACAGAGAACTTGTCGTCCCCGACGACGGCCGGCGCGGGGAGCTATGGACGCCGCGCGTCTGGCCAGGCGGGCTGCTCATCGGCGGAGAGATCGCCGTAACCTGGCGGCGGGCAGACACGGTGCTGACCGTGCAGACCTGGCGGCGGCTATCGGCCGCGGAACGTGACGCGGTGATGGCCGAGGCAGAATCGCTGCCGCTGCCTGGCATCACGCAGCGCATCGCCGTGCGCTGGACCGAGGCGTAATACGCCGCCCAGGTCGCGGCGGCATCGGCGGGAGACGCGCGAACAGTCCGTTTGCCGAGCAGATCAGCGCAGGCGATACCCGGACCAGGACGGCGGTGCGGAGGCGAGGCGCCACGGGCCGGCGACGGCGGGCAGGGCGTCGTCGGGCCGAACGCGGCGACGGCGTGCGGGTGGGTTAGAGCCCTCTCACTTGGAGCTCATGGGGGATTCATGACGGGTGGCGAGAATAAAGGCATGCGGCAAGGGGCCGCCGCCGCCGGAAGGCGGGCGATGAGGAGATGACAGATCATGGCGCGAGTGGAGACCGTACACAAGGGGTTCGAGCGGGAGCGCGAGGACCGGGAGTCCAAGAAGCACGAGCACAGCAGCCGGGACCGGCACGAGGACCGCGGCGAGGACAAGGGCGACAACTAGCACCCGACAGCAGGCCCCGGGTACGGCCAGGCCCCGAACCCGGGGCCTGGCCGCTACCCGGCCGGATGCGAGATTCCGGCTTAGGCTGTCGCCTGCACCAAGCGGTAGCCGGCACCTCGGATGGTCGCGATGCGGTCCTGGCCGAGTTTGTTGCGCAGGTACCGGACGTAGACGTCGACGACGTTGGAGCCGGGGTCATAGTCGTAGCCCCAGACCCGGCTCAGCAACTGCTCACGGCTGAGCACCTGACCTGGGTGGCGCAAGAATGTCTCGGCCAGCGCGAACTCGCGGGCCGACAGGTCGATGACCCGGTCGCCGACGTGTGCTTGCCTGGTGTGCAGGTCCAGGACCAGGTCACCGTTGACGAGCCTGGCCGCCTCCGGGACGGACACGGGCCGGAGCCTGGCACGGACTCGGGCGAGCAGCTCGGCGATGCGGAACGGCTTGGCTAGGTAGTCGTCCGCGCCGCTGTCCAGACCGACGACGATGTCGTCGGCGGCGCCGCGGGCGGTCACCACGATCACCGGCAGCCGGAGCTTCGCGCGGCGGATCTCCCCGAGCACGCGCAGCCCGTCCTGCCTTGGCAGGCCGAGGTCGAGCAGCATCAGGTCGAACGCACCGCTGCGGGCCAGGTAGAGGGCCTCGTCGCCGTCGGCGGCGGAGGTGGTCGCGTAGCCCTCCGCCTTCAGGCCCTTGACCAGGAAGCGGGTGATGTGCGGCTCGTCTTCGGCGATGAGAATCCGGGTCATCGTGCTGCTCCTGCGCTGATGGTTGCTGCTGGTGCCGCGGCACGCACGCCGCGGGGCGGGGCGAGAGGAGGATCGGGGTAGGGTCCGGACGCGGCAGGATGGCGAAGCGGAATCGACAGAACGAACGCCGCTCCCCCGCCCCATGGTTGTGCCGACGGTGACGGGGCGGACGCCGGCGTGGCCGCCGACGTCTCTGCCAGCCGCACACTACCGCCGTGGGCGGCGGCGATCGCGGCGACGATGGACAGGCCAAGGCCGGTCCCGTCGGTGCGGCGTGAATCCAGCCGGGCGAACCGCTGGAATACCAGGTCCCGCTGCTCCGGTGGGATGCCGATGCCGTGGTCGGCGACCCGGAACTCGACCCTACCGCCCGCGATGGCCGAGCCGATCTCGATGCGCGTGCCAGGCGGGGTGTGCGCGACGGCGTTCGCGGCCAGCTGCATGACGGCTTGGGTGATCCGCTGCGGGTCGAGGACGGCGACGCCCGCCGCGGTGCCGGTCAGCGTTATCCGAGTATCGTCCGCCGGGTCGAGGACGCGGGCCTTGGCCGCGAGCGCCACGGTCAGCGCGGTGATGTCGGTGGGCTCGGGACGCAGGAAGTCGGGCCACTCGCTCCTGGCGAGCAGGGCGAGCTCGTCGACAAGCCGGGCCATCCGGGTCAGCTCGTCGGAGACGATCGTGAGCGTTTGCGCGTCCTCAGCCGTGACCGCGGTGAGCGTGTCGAGGTTGCCCTGGATGATGGTGATCGGTGTGCGCAGTTCGTGCCCGGCGTCGGCGAGGAACCTGCGCTGCGTCGTGAGCGCCGACTCCAGGCGGTCGAGCATCCGGTTGAGCGTGTGCGCCAGCTCGCCGATCTCGCCGCGGCCGCGGTGGCCGCCGCTGCCGCCGTAACGCACGCGGCGCCCGGCGCGACGGCTCCTGGCCGGGCCGCGGATGGGGATCCGGCCGGAGATGTCCGTGTCGGTGATGCGCCTGGCCAGCTCGGTGGTATCGCGCAGCGGGCGGAGCAGCCGGCCCGCGATGACCCAGGCGAGCGCCGCGCCAAGCAGCAGGGCGACGGCACCCACCTCGGCCTGCAGCTGGGTGATCCTGGCGATCCCGGCCCGTCTGCCGCCGGTCAGCACGATGGCGACGAACACACCAGTGACCGGGGTTCCTGGAACGCTGGCCGAAACCGCCTGGTACTGCGCTGGACCCGCGGCAAGCAGCATATTGCCCGCGTGGGGAGCTGTGGGGGTCGGGGGCGCGGGCTGCACGGCGGCAAGCGCTGACCAGCTCGCCAGCTGAGCGGGGCTGACGCCGAGCGCGGCGGTCGAGGAGTTGCCGCTGATCGCGACGATCCGTCCGCCCATGAGTCCGACCAGGACCGTGTCCGGTTCCAGGACCGCCTGGCTGGTCTTCGCCCTGAGCAGCGCGAGCATCGAGGTGGCGGCGCCGTCCGTGCCGCCGGTGTCCTTGCCCGCGGCCCGCTGGGCCTCGAGCGCGCGGAACTCGGCGATCTCGTGCGTCAGCTCAGCGCTCACCCGCCCGTCGAGCTGCCGAACCAGCAAGACGTGCATCGCCACGGTGGATGCGGCGAACGCGGCGGCGAGCAGCAGCACCGACCAGCCGAGGATGCGGCTGCGTACGGACGCGAATGGCCGCCAGCGGAGTGTCACGGCTCCTAGACTGCGCGGCCGACCTCTGCCACCCATTCGCGGGCACTCTGCCGAGGCTCTGAGCCGCGCGCCCGCAGGTGCCAGCGTTCCGCGACACTGGAGCGGACTTGAGCGCTTCTTGCTGTTGCCCGAACGCGGACGGATGAGAGACGTCTCATCCGTCGCTCATCCTGGACCCATGGGGCAGCCCGAGGCTGGAGCCTGAGGCCCGGTGGCTGGCTGCTGCGGTGCCGGTTGGCCGCCAGAACTGACGGAGGAAGCGATGGTATTCGCGCTCGCAGGCGGGGCGGTGATGGGCGCGCTTTCGTTGCTGCTCGGCTTCGCCGCGCGCCGGACGGTCACCCGCCCGGCGCGGCAGAACCCGGCGACCGGAAACCGGCCTGCGGGAAACCAGCTGGCAGAAATGCCTGCCACTGGGAACGCCGAGACGAGACTGTCCCTGAGGTGGCCCGCACTCGCCCGCACCCTGCTGCGGCCGGACCGCTTCGCCGTCGCCGTCGCGATCTGGCTGGCCCTGCTGGACGTGGTCCTCTCGCTCGCCGCGCCGTGGCCGCTCAAGGTGGTAATCGACTACGCGCTCGGGCATCAGCCCTTCCCGACCTGGCTGGCTCCGCTCGCCGGGCTGCACCCGGTGTCCGTCGCGGTGATCGCAGCGGTCGCCGGCCTGCTGCTGCTCGCCGCGAGCGCGGTAGCCGGCTACCTGGTCACCGTGCTGACCGCCGCGGCCGGCGAGCAGATGACCGTGCGGCTGCGCGCCGTCGTCACCGGCCGGCTACTGCGCGCCGAACCGAAGGCAGCGGCGGCCTTCCCCCTCGGCGAGCTGACGAACCGGCTTGGCGGGGACACCATGCGGGTGTCGGACACCGTGACCGCGACGCTGGACACGCTGCTGCCCGACACGGTGCTGCTGGCCGGGATGACCGTCATCACCGCCGCGCTTGACTGGCGGCTCACCGTGGTCAGCGTCGCGGTCATCCCGCTGTACGCGCTTACCGCGCGGGTCCGTAACCACGGCCTTCGCGTCGCGCAGCGGCAGGCGCGCGACCGGGCTGGCGAGCTCGCGACATTCGCGACGGGACTGCTGGCACGCCTACCCGCGGTGCACGTCTTCGACCGGGCGGCCGCCGAAGCGGACAGGTACCACGCGGCGAGCGCCGCGTCAGCCGAGGCTGAGGTGGCGGCCGTGAATGCCAGCGCGCGGTTCGGCCCGGTCACCGACACGTTGCCCGGCCTCGCGCTGGCGGCGGCGCTGATCACCGGTACCGTCGAAGTGACCTCGGGTCGGTTGACCCTGGGCGGACTGCTGGTCTTCCTCGCCTACTTGTCCTCGCTGACGAGCCCGGTCCGGTCGCTGACCAGGCTGAGCGCGACGATCGCCCGCGGCACCGCGAGCCGCGACCGGCTCGCCGAACTGCTGTCGCTCCCGCTGCTCGGCCCGGCGGCCGCCAGCGCCGGCGACACCGTGCCCGGTGCACCGCTCCGCACCGGGCATCGCGGTCCTGAGGTCACCCTGGACCGGGTGAGCTATGCGCACCGCGCTGGCGAGCCGGTGCTCGACATGGCGACCATGGGCTTTCCCGCCGGGACGCTGACGGCGCTCACTGGCCGGTCTGGTACCGGGAAGTCGACCCTGCTGTCGTTGCTCATCCGGCTGGCCGACCCGCAGTCCGGCCTGATCGCCATCGACGGCCAGGACATCACCCGCCTTCCGCTGCCCCGGCTCCGCGACCTGGTCACGCTGGTCCCGCAGGAGCCGTGGCTTCACGACGGCACGATCGCGGAGAACATCGGCTACGGCCGTCACGACGCGACCGCACGGCAGGTCAGGGACGCCGCAGAGCGGGCGGGGGTCGCGGCGTTCGCCGACACCCTCCCGGACGGCTTCGACACCCCGGTCGGCGAGCACGGGCATCAGCTGTCCGGTGGACAGCAGCGCCGGGTCGCGATCGCCCGCGCGCTGTTGCGCGACACCCCGGTACTGCTGCTCGACGAACCGACGACCGGGCTCGACCCGGAGACGGAGTCGCTGCTCGTCACGCAGTTGCTTGCCGCCACGGCTGGCAAGACGGTCATCCTGGTCACCCACCAGCCGGCTCTTGTGGGGCACGCAGCCCACGTTGTTCAGCTAGCATCCGGCCGAATGTCGAAGGCCGGGTCTTACGGCAAACCCGTCGCCGCAGGAGGATGAATCGATGCAGCTCAATGGAGAGCTGGCATTCCGCAAAATAGCTGCCAATCAGCCGGGAGGATCGCGCTTGGCTTGGTTGCGGAGGAGACCCGCGCAGGCGGTGCCCCAGACGAGGACGGCGACGCCGTAGAGCCCGAGGGGGGCGGCCGCCTGCGGGCCGAACGCGGCGGCGGCCAGGGCGGCGGCGATCGCGAAGTCGCGCATCGAGGTGGTGAGCAGCAGGGCCGCGGCGACCGGGCGAGGCGATCGCGCGGCCAGGAGACCGCCGAGCAGCGCGGAGGCGGCGAGGAACAGCAGGAGGGCCGCGGCGACCGCGGCGTAGCCCCCGGAGAACCGGACCTCGGACGCCACCAGGGCCACCAGGGCGGCGACGGCGGCCAGCGCGACCCGGGTCGCGACGCGCTCGGCGCGCGGCGTCGCGAGAAGAGCCACGGCGCGCGGAGCGCCACCCGACCCGGCACGCGGAGCGCCACCCGACCCGGCACGCGGAGCGCGACCCGATTGCGGGCGCGAGGTAGTGACGCCGGCCCAGGCGCGCAGGGCCATGCCCGCGGCGAGCGGGAGGGCGACGACTAGGGCGAGGTTCTTGATGACACCAGCCGGGGAGAAGGCCGCGCTTTCCACGAAAAGGGTCAGGATCGGGGCGGCGAGCAGCACCGTTGCCAGGGTGGAGCCGATGAGCACGCCGGCCGCGACGGCGGCCTCGCCCCCGGCCAGGGCCGTGGTGGCGACCGAGGCGATCTCAGCCGGGGCAAGTCCTGTCACCAGCACGCCATCGCGGAGCGGGCCGGCCGGGACGAGCCAGGACACCGCCCAGGACAGGGCTGGAAGGACGGTCACGCCGAGGGCGACGGCGAGGGCCACGCGCCGCCAGGCCGCGGCGACGCGACGCGGGGCGGCCGGGTCGATCGTCAGCGCGGTGGCGAAGACGAGCAGGGCGAGCAGCGCGTCGATGCCGTGGTGCGCGGCGAGCCAGGCCAGTGGGCGCTGCACGGACAGGCCGACGATCGCCGCGGCGAGGACGGCGGCGAGTTCGGGATAGGCGGCCAGGGCCTTGCGGGCCCGGGACGGCAACGACGACACGCACGCGATCATGCCATGTCAGCTACCGCCCGAGGTCATGCTGCCTGCCACTGCCGGTTGATCGGTGGCTGAACGGGTCTTAGCTCCCGAACGGGTGCGTGGTTCCCGTGACACGCGAAGCCACGCACCCGTTCGGGATGATGGGCCTTTTACTTGGCCGCGACTAGCTTCCAGCTCCCGCCGGTGGTGAATCCGGCGAGGCCGATGCCGTTGGTGGTGCCTCGCGGGCCGGTCTGGCCGGCCGCGGCGCAGAACGCCTTGTGGCAGTCCACGCCGTTGAACAGGCTGAACCTTCCCTTGGCGGGCGCGGGGACGGACATCGCCGACCAGGCCTTGCCGTTCCATAGGGTGGCCGCGGTGCGGCCGCTCAGGCCTTCGGCGTTCGGGTTGTTGCCGGTCGAACCGACCGCGATGCAATGGCTCGCCGACAGGCAGGCGACGTCGAGGAGCAGGGTGTTCTTGACGCCCTTCGGCCAGCTCACCTTCGCGTAGCTCCAGGTTTTGCCGTTCCACACCTCGCTGATCGCGCTCAGGCCGCCGCCGCCGGCGAAGCCGACCGCGACGCAGTGCGTTGCCGACGCGCAGGACACCGCGTTCAGCGACGCGTCGGTGACCCCGGCGGGAAGCTTGGCGGGCTTAAGCAGCGACCAGGCCTTGCCGTTCCACACGTCGACGAGCGCAGTGCCCGCCCCGGAGACCGCCTCGATCCCGCCGACCGCCATGCAGAATCCCGCGGCCGGGCAAGACACCTTGTTGAGTTGGCTGATCAGTGTCCCCTTGGGCACCGGTACCGGCTTGCGGACCCAGGTGGTGCCGACCAGCAAATCGGAAAGCGCCGCCGCTCCCGGGCTGCCGGCACCCGGGCCGCTGAGGGGCAGTTTCACCGTGTCGCTGCCGACCGCGACGCAGCTCCTCGCTGACCTGCAGGAGATCCCGGTCAGCACGGTGGCCTGGCCGGCCGGCGCGGGCGGCAAGGCAGGCTTCCAGCCGGAGCCGGTCCAGGTCTCGGCGAGCGCATGCGCGGAAACCGGGCTGGCGAACGCCATGCCGACCGCGACGCAGTCCCTGCCGGACAGGCAGCTCAGGTCGAAGAGCCGCCCATGGGAGAGCTTGGCCGGTAGCTTCACGCCCACCTTCTTCCACGCCGACCCGTTCCAGGTCTCCGACAGCGGCGACGGGCCGTTGCGGTCAGATCCCACCGCGATGCACCCCTTGATCGAGGCGCACCAGATCCCTTCGAGCTCGTTGGCAGTCGGCTGCGCCGCAATGTGCGCCGGCACTGTGTGCGCAGGCGCTGTGTGCGCAGACCCCGCGGGAGCCGCCGATGCCGCCCCCGATGCCGCGACGCTAGCCGTCAGGCCGGCCACCGCCACGGCGAGCGCGGCCAGCGTCCTTGCGATTGTGCGACCCATTTTCGTCCTCCCCGAAGACGCTCGACGGCGCCACAGAAACGGCGGCACCGTCCCGCCGCGCGCCGGCGGCGGCGTTCTCATGGTGACACGCGCCGTGTGTGGCGAGGAAGGGAACATCCGGCCAACCGGAGTGGAACGTCGGGGCAGCTCACAGGCCGGAGAGACAGCCAAGGTGAACGCGTTCACGTCGCGCCGCTGGCCGGCCGCTGGAACGGCCATGTCTGGAACGGGTGCGTGGTTCCCGCGATACGCGAAGCCACGCACCCGTTCGGGATGACTGGCCTTTTACTTGGCCGCGACGAGCCGCCAGGTCTTGCCGTTCCAGAAACCGGACAGGCCGGTGCCCGCCGACTGCCCGTACGGACCCGCGAGTCCGACCGCCACGCAGAACGAGGCGGACCGGCAGGTCACCGCGTCGAACAGGGTCGCCTTGCCGGCGCCAGGCGGGGTGACTGGGGTGGACGTCCAGGCCTTGCCGTTCCACTGCGCGGCGGCGGCGCGGCCGGTGTTGCCGCCGTTGGCGTCCGGGTTCCAGTCGATGTAGCCGTTGGTGAAGCAGTGCCCCGCCGCATAGCAGGTCATGCCCACGAGCCACGGGTTCTTGGTGCCCTTCGGCCAGCTGATCGGCGCGGAGCGCACCCATGTCTTGCCGTTCCACGCCTCGATGAAGGAGCCGGTGCCGCCCTTGGCCAGCGAGCCGTTGCCCGCCGTGACGCAGTTCTTCGCCGTCGGGCAGGACACGCCGGCCAGGGATACGTCGAAGACGCCCTTCGGCGCGGCGGCCGGCTTGAGGTAGGACCAGGTCTTGCCGTTCCACCGGCCGATGAGCGCCGCCATGGAACCTGACGAGTTAGCGGTGTTGCCCGTCGCGGCGCAGAACGTCGCGGTCGCGCAGGACACGCCGGTGAACTCGCTGAGCATGGCGTGCGCCGGGGCCGTCACCTGCACCGGCTTCCACGACTTGCCGTTCCAGGCGTTGGCGATCGGCGCGCCGGTTCCCGAGATCGTCTCGTGGCCGCCCACGGCCAGGCAGTTCGTCGCGGACAGGCAGGAGACGGAGTTAAGGAAGGTGCCCGAGGTGCCCGACGCCTTGGCCGGGGTCCACGTGGAGCCGTTCCAGGTCTCGGCGAGCGCGAGGGGGGCGCCTGCCGTGGTGAAGTAGTCGCCGACCGCGACGCAGAACACGCCGGACTTGACGGCCGGGCAGGTCACGGCGTTGAGCTCGGCATGCGCCACCCCGGTGGGCAGCTTGACGGGGATCTTCCGCCAGCCGAGCGTCGTCCAGGTCTCGGCGAGCGGTGTCTCCGTCGCGAAGTTGGCACCGACAGAGATGCACTCGCTCGTCGACGGGCAGGCGACTCCCCCGAGCTGGTCGTCAGCCGGCGGCAGCAGCGCTCTGGCCGGCTCCGCACTGACCGACTCAGCACTCGCCGCCCCCGATGCCGCGACGCTCGCGCTCAGCGCGGCCAGCGCCACCCCGAACGCGGCCAGCGTCCTGACGAATCCACGACCCATTTCGTCCTCCCCGGAAGACGGTTCAGCGGTGCCGCCAGGCCGCGGCACCGCCCGCCATGCGACGACGGCGGCGCCACCAATGGTGACACCGCCGTCGGCTGCTGCGGAAGGGACCCGTTGTGCGTGTGGCCCTGAGTTGTCTAGCTATGCGGCCTTGAGCTTCCAGGCCTTGCCGTTCCAGTAGCCGGCCAGCGGCTTGCCGTTGGCCGTGAGCGGGGCGGTCACCTTGCCGTTCCATGACGCGAATAGCAGGCTCTCGGTGTTCCCGGTGGCGGGGGCGGTGATGCCGGCCATGACGCAGGAGGTGAGCGAGAAGCAGTGCGCGGCGGTCAGCTGCTCATCCGACGTGCCTGGCAGTTTCACCGCCTTCCGCGTCCAGCTCTTCCCGTTCCAGGTCCAGACGAGTTGGAGGGGGTCGCCAGTTGGGCTGGCCGCGGATCCGATCACGACGCAGCGCTTGACCGCGGCGCAGGGGACCGCGGACAGGAACTGCGCTTCGGAGCCTGACGGCATGGACGGCGCGGCCGCCGGTGTCAGCGCGCTGCCGTTCCACGTCCAGGCGGCTCAACGGGACATTCTTAGCCCGAGCCGGCGGCTGGGCGCGGGAAAGGGGGTCAGCGGGTTTTTACCAGGGTGTCGAAGAGGCGGTTGAGGTCGGCGGCCGGGTCGCTTGTCACGCCGGCGTGCACCGGGCCGGGCTGGACGATCGCGGAACGCGGTGCGGTGAGCCAGCGGAAGCGCTCGCCCAGGGTCTGCTCAGCGAGCGGCCCCTCGGAGCAGGCGCGCTCGAAGGCGCGCAGCGCCGCCGCGATCGCCGTGAGGTCGGCGCCTGGGTCGAGCGCCCGCAGCCGGGCCTCGTTCAGCTCGATCCTGGTCTTGAGGAACTTGAACGTCTTGGAGTAGACGATCACGCCCGCGTTGACCGACTCGCCGCGCTCGATCCTGGGCACGACGCGGATCAGCGCGTACTCGAAGACCTCGCTCATGAGGACACCTCGGGGCTCATAGCCTGATCACCTCGGGGACGAGCGGTGCGCGGTTGAGCAGCTGTGCGGCGTAGGCGTCCGCGCCGCGCTCGCCGAACCAGTCGGGCGGCACGTCGCCGGTGACCTCCGCGAGCAGTTCCGCGGTGATTTTCGGCGCGAGCCTCTCGTGCGCCTCGGCGAGCCGCTTGGCGCGGTCCTTCACTACGTGCTGGCGCGCGTCGAACGGCTTGTCAGGCGCGGCGCGGGACCAGTCATGGTGAAAGTACAGCGCGGCGCCGTGGTCGATCAGCCAGATGTTCTTGTGCCAGACAAGCAGGTTGGGGTTGCGCCAGGTGCGGTCGACGTTCTGGATCAGCGCGTCGAACCAGAGCAGCTCGCTGGCGAAGTCTTCGTCGGCGGTCCAGCCGAGCGGGTCGAACCCGGCGCTGCCCGGCAGGTAGTCGACGGCCAGGTTGATTCCGGCGCTCGCCTTGAGCAGGTCCTGGATCTCCTCGTCCGGCTCGCTCCTGGCGATACGCGGGTCGAGGTCCGCGAGGGCGAGCTCCGGAGTGCGGAAGCCGAGCCGCCTGGCAAGCTCGCCGCCGATGATCTCCGCGACCAGGGCGAGTGGCCCCTGGCCCGCGCCGCGGAACTTGAGCACGTAGGTGCCGAGGTTGTCCGCCTCCACGAGACCGGGCAGGCTGCCGCCCTCCCGCAGCGGGGCCAGGTAGCTGGTGACCGTGACACGTTCAAGCACCGCGCCAGGCTACCGGGCCGCGGCCGGGTACCGCCCTAAGGTTCAATGGTCGGGTGGCCGAACCCGAGTATCCCGAGCGCCTGGCGGGGCGCGTGATCGCGATCGACCCGGCTGGCCGGGTGCTGCTGTTCTTCTACGACGACATGCCGCCCAAGGGACGGCACTGGTCCACGCCGGGCGGGGGCGCCGAGGACGGCGAGGACTCGCACACCGCGGCGCGCCGCGAACTGCTCGAGGAGACCGGCTGGGCGGACGTGCCCGTACCGCCGCGGGAGGTGCACGCCGAGTCCAACGTGCAATGGGCCAACCTGCGCGGCACCCCGACGCTGTGCCTGCAGCACGACCACTACTTCGTCGGCCGGGTGCCCGAGGAGGAACGGCCGCTCGGCGCGGTCGCCGCGATGCACGTCAGCGACGGGATCGCCGACCACCGCTGGTGGACCCTCGAAGAACTCGACGCCACCACGGAGGACGTCTACCCGCGCGGCCTGCCGGACCTGCTGCGCCGGCTATAGCCGGTTACTTGCCGGCTAGTTCGTGGACGAAGGCGGGGGCGCTGACCGTGCCGACGCCGGTCACCAGGTCGTAGCCCTTCGTCGCCGCGTAGCCCTTGACCTTGACCGGGTTGACGCTTGTGCCCTGAAAGAAGGACACGGTGTTGTTGCCGGAGGTCACGTCCACGATGCCGGGGACGTGCCGCGCGGAGAGCTTGTACAGGGCCGCGTTGATGTTGCCGAGCCGGTGCCCGGCGACCTGGTCCGCGAGTGCCACGATCGCGGCGAACTCGGGAGTCGCCTCGCTCGTGCCGCAGGTAAGCGTCCAGCCGGCCGCGCCGCCATAGCTGCTGTAGGTGTCGACCGCGCCGTCACAGGCGGCGCTCATCGAGATGTCGGGCACGCCGCGGCGAGTGCCGGCGACGGCCTTCACGCTGTTCTGGAACGCCGGGCGGGCGAAGAAGGCGGACTTGCCGCCGCCGCTCGCCACCGGGTTCGGGTCGACCGAGCCGCTCGCGTACAGCTGCCAGGCCTGGTCATAGGTGTCGTTCCAGGCCACCGACTTGTAGCCGGCGGCTGTCTGCTTGAGCTGCGTGCCGCCGATCGCGGTCACCAGCGGGTCGCTGTCCGGCCATGAGGTGACCCGGCTGGTGTAGTAGCTCACCTGGTCGGACTTGTAGTCGGTGGCGCCGCCGTCGCCGGATGCGGCGAGCACGGTGACCTTGCGGCTTGCCGCGTCGGTGTAGGCGGCGCGCAGCGCGGCAGGAAGCTTGGTATTCGGGAAGGTCTGCTCGGTGGCGCCGAACGACTGGCTGATCACGCTGACCTTGTAGTGCGCCATCGCGTACTTCTCGGCGGCGACGATCTGCGGGAAGCCGGTGACGCCCTCGGTCTCGGAGACCGGGGTCTCGACGAGCAGGATGTTCGCGCCAGGGGCGAGCGCGTGCGCGTACTCCACGTCGAGCGTGGTCTCCCCGGCCCACGAGGGGTCGAACTTGGTGATCTTGCCGACCGGGGCGATGACCGTGAAGTTCGGCGGGGCCGGGTAGCCGAACTGCTTGTCGAACGCGGCCAGGTCCGCCTTGATCGTCGGCGAGCCGAAGGAGTCGACGATCATGATCGTCTGGCCTTTGCCCGTCACGCCCTGCGCGTACAGCGCGGGCAGGTGATACGCGGCACGGAGCTGGTTCGGGTTGAAGCAGGCGATGCCGTCGAGCTTCTTGCACTGGGCCGTGGTGGGCGGCGCCTGCCGCGGCGCGCCTGGAAGCCTGATCGCGGCGGGGCGCACAGTCACGTTGACGGCGGCGGACGCGGCGCTGCCGGCGGCCGAGGCGGACGCCGCGGCGCTGGTCAGCGTGGCGGGGACCGCCATCGTGGCTGCTGCGGCGGCTGCGGCGATCACGGCGGTGAGGGCTGCGGTCCTGGCCTTGTGCATGGAAGCACCATAGCCGTACACACCGGGACGCTATGCCATAGCCACCGAATACCAACCATCCGCGACCGAATCCCCACCGCCCGGGCGGGGCTGGAAGTCGTAGCGGACGGCGCCGTCGCCGAGGCCGATCAGGGTCATCGAGGTGCTGCCGTAGACCCGGCCGTCGGGCAGGTTCTTGCCGACGACGATGGCGGCGGGGTCGGCGGGATCGAGGCCGTCGCCCGCCGCCAGGGTGAGCCAGTCGCCCCAGGCAGCCGCCACAGGGAGCGCCGGGTCGGCGGAGGGACGGGCGGCGGCGAACTTCTCGGCGAAGTGGACGGCCTTCGGCTCGGCCGCGGGGTCGCCTGGGCCGGCCGGGTAAGCATGGCCTGCGTTGGTGAACAGGTGCGTGCCCGGAGCGAGTTCCCTGACGGCGCGCGGTGCGGCTGCCGCGGCGCGGCCGGCCGCCGCGTGCTCCGCGCCCGGCCAGGTCAGCACGGTCACCGCGTCCGTCGTGGCGCAGATCAGGATGAACGGGTCATAGGCGGCGAGTGCGGCCGGATCGCCCGCGAGGTCGCGGAGGACGCCTGGCCCGTCGGTCGCCGCGCGCAGCGGCAGCTCTCCCCTGCTGCGCCTTCCTGCCGGGTCGGCGAACTGGCCGCGGGCGTTGAGCAGGCAGGCCACTCGCGGTATGCCGGGGTGGACGGCGAGCCAGGTGCCGCCCGCCTGGTCGTCGATCCCGCCGATCAGCGGCAAGCCGGGCCAGTGCCTGGCCGGCGGGCGCCACGGGCGGTCGGTCAGTTCGTCACGGACGCCGAGCAGGCGAAGCGGCATCCGCTCCCCCGGCTCAAGGCTGACGACAACGGTGCACACCCGTCCATCATGAACCCTGCCTGGCGGCGACGGCGCGGGCCGGTGCGGCTTTACCCGCCAGGCGGTGCGGCGGCGGGATTCAACAGCGCGTCTCCCATGGCAGCATGGAGGGGTGACGCAAGCTGAACTGGTGGCGGAGGCGGGGGGCCTGGGGAGTAAGGCGCAACCGTTCGGTGTGCTCGCCCGGCTGCTTCGCGAGGGCAACGTCGCCGTGATGAGCGGCGCGGGACTGTCGACGGAGTCCGGGATTCCCGACTACCGGGGGCCGAGCGGCCAGGCGCGGCGGACAGGGCAGCCGATGACCTATCAGGAGTTCACCGGCTCCGCTTCGGCGCGGCAGCGGTACTGGGCGCGCTCGCACCTGGGCTGGCGGCACGTGACGGGCGCGGCGCCGAACGCCGGGCACCGCGCGGTGGCGGCGCTCGAGCGCGCGGGCCTCGTCGCCGGGATCATCACGCAGAACGTGGACGGGTTGCACCAGGCGGCAGGTGCTGAGACCGTCACGGAGCTGCACGGCTCGCTGCACCGCGTGGTGTGCCTGTCGTGCTGGGAGCGGACGTCGCGCGAAGCGCTTGACGACCGGCTGCGGGCGGCCAACCCGGCATGGACGGCGGCCGAGATGCGCGCCGAGCCCGCTGTCAATCCCGATGGCGATGTCGCGTTCGAGGAAACCGCCGGGTTCACCGTGGCTGACTGCCAGTCCTGCGGCGGGGTGCTCAAGCCCGACGTGGTCTTCTTCGGTGAGAACGTGCCGCGGGCGCGGGTCGACGCGTGCTTCTCGCTGGTGTCGGCGTCATCGGCGCTCGTCGTGCTCGGCTCGTCATTGACGGTCATGTCGGGGTTCCGGTACGTGCGCCACGCCGCTGCGCTCGCGATCCCGGTGGTAATCGTGAACCAGGGCGCGACCCGCGGGGACGCGCTGGCGACCGCGACCATTGACGCGCCGCTCGGCGCCGCGCTGACGGAGCTGGCGCGAGAGCTGGCGTTAGCGGGCGGAGCCGATGCCAGCGTTTGAGGCGGCGTCGGCGGCGATGTCGGCCTGGGCGCGGACGATGGTGGTGAGCAGTTCGCGGACGAACAGGCGAGCGCGATCCTGCGTGTAGCGGACGGACGGGGCGGAGACTGACAGGGCTGCCACCGGCTCGCCCGCCTGGTCCCTGACGCACACGCCGACGGCGCAGACGCCGGACTCCGACTCTTCGATGTTCTCCGCGTAGCCGCGGTCGCGGACCAGGCGGAGCTCGCCGACGAGGGCGCGGCGCTCGGCGGCGGTCATCCCCTCGGGCGGCCGGCCTCCTCCGCCGCCGAGCAGTGCGGTGAGCTGGGCGGCTGGCAACTCGGCGAGCAGCGCCTTGCCGCCGGAGGTCTTCCACGCGGGCAGCACCGTGCCCTGACGGTCGCCGACCCGCAGGATCTGGGCGGACTCCACGGTGTGCAGTGGTAGGAGCGGTCCTCCGCCTGGATGGCGAAGTCGCGGTAGACGAGCATGGCGAGCAGCCGGTGCGCCGTCGACCGTGCGATGCCGAGCTCTCCCGCCACATCCGAGACACGCGCCCGGCCGGAATCGCGCAGCAGTTGCAGAATGCGCAACGCATTGTCAACCGACTCGATCGCGTATGGCGGCTTGTTCTTCACAACAGAATTTTAGGCGAATACACTGTGAATTCATCCGACACATTGCTGTGACCGGCGGAGCCGTTCCCAGTTGCGACGATGGGGGTGAACGCGGTGGAGATCATCGTCATCGGAGGCGGAATCGGCGGGCTCACCGCCGCGCTCGCGCTCGCTCAGGGCGGCCACCGGGTTCAGGTGCTCGAGCGTGCCGCCCGGTTCGCACAGCCGGGTCCCGCGCTGCGCCTCGCACCGAACGCGACCGCCGTGCTGTCCCTGCTCGGGCTCCTCGATCACGTGCTCGACCTCGGCTCGCGGCCCCGCCGCGCACTCCTGCGCGAGCTGGGCAGCGGCGCCGAACTCGCCGAGCTTGACCTGGGCGCCCCATTAACTGCTCGCTACGGGACGCCGTACGTGGTGATCGGCCGCGCCGACCTGCTGTCGGTGCTCGCGGACGGCTGCACCGACGCGGACGTCGAACTGCGGCCGGGGCGTGCGGCCATCGCGGTGGACCAGTCCCGCCAGGCCTCGTCCGTGATGGGCGGCGCGGTCGTCTCCTGCGCCGGCGGGCGGGTTTACGCGGGCGATGTGGTCCTCGCGGCGGACGGCGCGCGCTCGGTGGCGCGCGGTCTTGTCGGCCGCGGCGCGCCGTCCGGCGAGGGCTGGGCCGCTTACCGGGGCGCGGTGTCCGCTGACGCGCTCGCCCCGGATGAGGCGCGCGACGAGGTCGTCGCCTGGATGGGGCCAGACGCGCACTTCACCAGGTACCCAATCCGGATCGGCGAGGCTTACGAGCAGGTCGCCGTCTTTCGCAGCCATCAGTATCCCCTGGTCCAACCCTCCCCCCTCGGTCCCCTGGCCGGCGCCGCTTCCCCGGGCGGCACCGGCCAGGGGCGGGCGGACACCGGGAGCGGTCAGGAGTGGGGCGGGCCTGACGAACTCGCGGAGGCGTTCTCCTTGGCCGCGGCGCCGGTGCGCGCCGCGGTGCGCTCGCTGCGCCGCAAGCGCTGCCTGCGGATGATCGACAGGGCGCCGCTCGCTTCGTGGACGAACGGGCGGATCGCGCTGCTCGGTGACGCGGTGCACCCCATGCCCGGCTACCTCGCCCAGGGTGCCTGCCAGGCGATCGAGGACGCCGCCGCGCTCGCCGACGTGCTGCGCGACTGCCCTGGACCGCGCGGGGTGCAGGACGCGCTCGCCGGGTACCAGGCGCGGCGGGCCGCGCGGGCGATCAGGGTAGCGCGGGCGCGGCAGGTCTGGGAGTCCGCACCGCAGGCGAGGCGGGCGCCCGACGACTACGCGGCCAGCGACTGGCTGTACGCGCCGCAGCAGGGGCGATTAGCTAGCGGCTTCGGCGTGCGAAGCGCGGCTTTTGGTTGCCATGCCCGGAGGGTCATAGTTGGGAGGGGGCGAGGCACGCAACCGTTCGGGATGATCATTCTTTTGACATGAGTGCCTGCGGGCGGATCCGGTACAGCACGTTCCTGCGTAGCAGGCCGTCCGGCTCGGTGGGGTCGTCGAAGTCATCGGCGGGGTCGCGGGTCATGCCGATGCGGCGCATGACCGCCTGGGAGCGAAGGTTGCCGACGGTCGTCACCGCCAGGATTTCGGGTAGCGCGAGGGCCTGGAAACCGAAGGCGAGGCCGGCCAGGGCGGCCTCCGTGGCGTAACCGTTTCCCCACGCCGAGCGGGCCAGCCGCCAGCCGATCTCAATCCCGGTAAAAGGCAGGCCCTCGTCCACCTGGTCCAGGCCGGTGAAGCCGATGAACTCGCCGGTGCCGCGCACTTCGACGGCCCAGAACCCAAAGCCCCGTTCGTCGAGCTGGGCCTGGAAATGTGCTGCCGAGGCCGCGCTCTGCTCACGAGTCAGCACGTCCCCCAGGTATTGCCTGACCTCGGGATCGGCGTTCATCTCCGCCCACGGCTTGATGTCGGATTCACGCCACGAGCGGAGGGTGAGGCGGTCCGTGCGCAGGTCGGGCATCACGGCAGGCTAACGCGAATTCATCCCTTGAGGAAATCGCGGAGGGCCGCGGTGGTTTCAAGCGGGGCTTCTTCCGCGAGGTAGTGGCCGCAGGGCAGGGAATGGCCGCGCACGTCGTTGGCGTATTCGCGCCAGATTTCCGTGACGTCGCCGTAGTGGCGGCCGACGAAGCCGTGCTCGCCCCACAGGGCGAGCAGTGGTGCGGTGACCCGCTGGCCGCGGGCGGCGGCCGCGTCGTCGTCGTCGAGGTCGGCGCCGACGGCGGCGCGGTAGTCCTCGCACGAGGCGTGGATGGCAGCCGGCTCCCTGAAGCAGCGCACGTACTCGCTGACCGCCTGGGCGTCGAAGGGTAGGCCGCCGCGGCGCAGCGAGCTCATCCGGCCGCGCACCCAGCCGACCGGGTCGGCACCGATCAGGTGCTCGGGGAGCGGTTCGGGCTGGGCGAGGAAGAACCAGTGCCAGTACGCCTGGCCGAAGTCTTTGTCGGCGGTGCGCAGCGCGTGCCTGGTGGGGACGATGTCGAGGACCGCGATCCTGGTCACGCACTGCGGGTAGTCCAGGGCCATCCGGTGCGCGACGCGCGCGCCCCTGTCGTGCCCGGCCACGGCGAACCGCTCAAAGCCGAGCGCGCGCATCGCCAGGACCTGGTCATACGCCATGGTGCGCTTGGCGTAACCGTCGTGAGTCGGGCCGCCGGACGGCTTGCCGCTGTCGCCGTAGCCGCGCAGGTCGGTGAGCACGACCATGTGGTCCCTGGCCAGGTCGGGGGCCACGTGATGCCACATGACGTGGGTCTGCGGGTAGCCGTGCAGCAGGAGGACCGGTGTGCCCCGTTCGTTGCCGCCCGCCAGGGCGTTAATCCTGACTCCGCCTGGGGTCAGAGTTACTCTCTTGAACAGGTCAGGCAGGGGGACCGTCATGGGAAGCTACATCCCCCCTTACAGACTGGGATAATCGTGTCCCAACCCCTGCCAACCGGACAGCGTCGTCATAGTGTGTGGCGGAGCACCGATGAGGGGTGGTTGGCGATGACGGGTTCCGGTTCACTGCTGCTTCGGGGGGCAGGCATGGTGACCGCTGTTGCCGCAGTGGCGGCCGCCGTGGGCTGCACGGCGTCAACGGGATCGTCTCCGACTCCCGCGACGACCGCCGGGTCCACGGCGTCGTCCGCCGCGCCTTCTTCGCCGGCGACGGCTGCGGCGTCGCAGACGCCGCACGCGGTCGCGTCGCCGTCGGCGCCTTCGTCGGCGACGTCGCCGGGCGGCGCGTCGGCTAGCGATACTGGCGGTGGTGGTGGGGCAGGCACCGGCTCTGGCACTCCTGGCTGCGCTACGCGAGACCTGTCGATCAAGGCCGGGGCCTCCCAGGGCGCCGCAGGGTCGCTGTATCAGGTCCTCGAGTTCACGAACATCTCCAACGCGGAGTGCACGCTGTTCGGCTACCCGGGGGTCGCGCTCGCCGGGGGGACGCCGGTGACGCAGGTGGGCGCGGCGGCGACGCGCTCGACCGCGGCCGCGGCCACCCTGGTGACGCTGCAACCGGGGCAGACGGCTAGCACGCTGCTTCGGATCACCCAGGCGTTGAACTACCCGAAGTCAAAGTGCTCGCCCACGCCGACGACCTACCTGCAGATCTATCCGCCGAACCAGACGACGCCGGTGTACGTGGCGTACTCCTCGACCGGGTGCAAGTCGACATCGGTGAACCTGCTGTCGATCGGCGTGATGAAGTCGGGCACTTCCGGCTGACCTGGCACTGGCGCTGGCCTTCTGGCTGGTTACGTCGCAGGGAGGGCGGCGGTGAGGGCGCGGGCCCAGTCGCGGTAGCCGTCCTGGCTGGGGTGGAAGTTGTCGACGGAGAACTTGCCGACCCACGGGGCGGTGAAGTGCTTGCTGACCTCGGCGACGCGGAGGCTGCGCTCGGTCGCGACCTCGCGGATGACACGGTTGACGCGGCTGATGTACGGCACGCTCATGTGACCGACGATCCACCAGAAGCCGGACAGCAGTGGCAGGTCGAGCATGACGGTGTTGTCCGGGACCTCCGCGAGCAGCGTGCGCAGGTCGCCGAACAGCTTGCCCGGGCTGAAGAGGATGTCGTTCACACCCGCACCGCAGGTGACGAGGTCCGGCTTGAAGTCATAGGCCTGGAGTTGCGGCAGCTGGTCGGCGAGCACGTCGCGGATAAGCGCACCGGAGACGGACAGGTTCAGCACCCGCCAGTGCTGGCCGGTGGTGTGGCGCAGTTGGCGGAGCGTCTGGCCGACGTAGCCGGCGTTCGGGTCCGGCGCGCCGAGACCCTGCGCGGTGGAGTCGCCGAGGGCGACCCACAGCGGCTCGGGCTGGTCACCCCTGCTGAGCGCGCGTTCGCGATCGCGGAGCACGCGATCGTTGTGCGCCGCCCAGGAGGCGGCGAACTCGACGCGCTGCACGCGCAGCGCCTCCACGCCATCGGTCCAGCGGCCGAGCTTGCCGTGCTTGATGCCTGTCGCGTGCCCGTAGGGGCTGTGGGTGACGACCGACGCCGCGGTCGCGAAGATCTCGACAGGCGACTTCCGCGTCGCACCGCCCGATCCGGTCAGGGCGTTCATCGCGTTGACCCAGCCGGGACGAGACACCGGAGATGAAGGTGCCATCGAACTCGCTCCCCCTGCGCCCGCGTGCGACATGGACGCACGGTTAACGGTAACGAACGAGTATATCGACACATAGCGAACAACGGGTGTCCCTGGGTGGCTGAACGTTGACCGTCAGCTCCTTCAATTTCTCAGCGCCTGGCCGCGGCCAAGATCTCGGCGAGCCGGCGCCGCGGCAGGGCGGGCGTGCGATGGCCGTCGCGGCCGGTCATGTCCTCGTTGGCGATGAGCGCGTTGGCCACGGCCTCTTCCGTGGCCTGAACGACGGCCTCGTAGAACGGGTCGAGGTTGCCCCACGGAATGAAGGTGAGCTGGTTATACCCGCCCGGCCGCAGTCGAGCAAGGTCGCTGTCGGTAAACGCGCCCGGATTGGCGGTGGATATCGCGAGGAAGATGTCGCCGGAAAAGTGCGAACTGCTAGTCCCGGTCCTGGCCAGGCCGAGGGAAACCCGGCGGGCGAGAGCCTTGCACTGGTGCGGAAACAGCGGCGCGTCCGTGGCGACGACCGCGATCACCGAGCCGCCCCCCGGCGGCGGGCTCGCTCTTGTTTCGCTCATCGGATTGTCACCCTTGAGCTCTTCGCCGAGGTAAACGCCGGTGAGCGTGAGCTCGTCGCGGCGGCCGAAGTTGGCCTGCAGGAAGACGCCCACGGTATAGATGGTGTCCGCGTAGCCGACCCGGCGGGACGCGGTGCCGTTGCCTCCCTTGAACTGGTAGCAGTTCATGCCGGTGCCGCCGCCGACGCTGCCCTCGTCGGGCTGATCGCTGGTCGCGCCTCGCAAGGCCTGGATGACGTGTTCCTCGTTGACATGATGGCCGTTGATGTCGTTGAGGTAGCCGTCCCACGTCTCTCCCGCCATCGGGAGCAGCCAGACGTCGGTAAGTTCCGGATGGTCCTGATTCATCCAGGCGACGACGCCGGCGTGCGCGATGCCGACCGCGTGCGTATTCGTTATCGTTACCGGCCCCTGGCAGGTGCCCGACTCTTCGATCCAGGAGACGCCGGTGAGCTCGCCGTTGCCGTTCAGGCTGAAGTAGCCGGCCGCCACCGGGTCGCCCGGGTTGGCCTTGCCGCGCGGGTGGATGGCGGTGACCCCGGTCCTGACGTTCTCGCCCTCGATGAGGGTCTGGTAGCCGACCTCGACGCCAGGCACGTCGGTGATCGCGTTGTGCGGTCCGGGGATGCCACGGTGCTTCAGGCCGACGGAACGGGCGCGCGGCTTGCCCGTCGGAGTGTTCAGGTGCGGGTCGCGGCCGGCTGCTTCGGGTCCCTGGTTGCTCACTCGTCTCAGGGTAGGCCCCTTGCTTGGTGACGATCGAGTACGACACATGCCCAGGGACCCTGTATGCTAACGACGTTCCACCTCGCGGGGCGGTCCTCAACGGGACGTCTTGTGAGCGTGCGGGGCTATGGCGCAGCTGGTAGCGCGTCTGCATGGCATGCAGAAGGTCAGGGGTTCGAATCCCCTTAGCTCCACCAGGTCAGAGGCCTGCTGGTACCCGATCATGACCATCCGGGAGCAAGCGACTGTTTACCCTTGATGCATGGGTGGTCACGGCTCCGGTGCCCGGCGTCGCGGGCGCAACGAAGGATCCATTTACAAGGACGAGGCCTAGGGCCGCTGGTACGGCGCGGTTTCCCTCGGATACGGCCCCGATGGGAAGACGTGGCGGCGGCACAAGGTCTCCGGCCGCACGCGGGCCGAGGTCGTCGAGAAGCTCAAGCAACTCCAGGCCGAACGGGACTCCGGCGTGCAACCCGAGCGCGCCTACACGGTCCGGCGGGCCGCGGACGACTGGCTTACCGAGGGCCTTGACGGCCGATCAGCGAAGACCGTCGGGCTCAACCGTGGCGTCCTGAAGCTGGTCACTGCCATCATCGGGGACGTCGAACTGCGGAAGCTGACAGCGCACGACGTACGCCGCGCCCTGGCGTATCTCGGGCAGGATTATTCCAGCCGCACAGTGACGCTCGCACACAATGCATTGACCCGGGCCATCCGCCATGCCGAGGCTAACCGTCACGTTATGCATAACGCCGCGGCTTTGGTGGACACCCCGAAAGGTCAGTCGGGAAGGCCGAGCAAGGCCCTGACTGCGGACCAGGCAGCCGCCGTCCTGCGGGCAGCCCGGACATCCAGACTGGGCGCCTATGTCGTCCTGTGCTTGCTGACCGGCGTCCGGACTGAGGAGGCCAGAGCGCTTCGCTGGGATCACGTCGACCTGGACGCGGGAAGCATCGCGGTGTGGCGGTCGGTGCGCCTCGGCGGCGACACGAAGACTGCCAAGTCTCGCCGGACGCTTGGACTGCCTCAGGCGGTCGTCGAGGCACTGCGCGAGCACCGCATTCGGCAAGACGAGGACAGGCTGGCCGCCGGTGAACTCTGGAGGGAGGAAGGTCTTGTCTTCGCCACCGCGCTCGGCACGCCTTTGGACGCGGCGAATGTCAGGCGGTCCTTCAAGTCCATCTGCGCGGCTGCAGGCCTTGAAGATGGCTGGGCGCCCCGCGAGCTGCGCACAAGCTTCGTCAGCCTCCTGTCGGCCTCGGGCGTGCCGGTGGAGGAGATCGCACGACTGGTTGGTCACTCGAGTTCACGGACAACAGAAGTCGTATACCGGAGGGAGCTCCGGCCGGTGCTGGTCAAGGGCGCCGAGGTAATGGATCAACTATTTGGCTAGTCCTCAAACTTTTCGGTCGGGACTGCGTCTGATCATAAGGTTGTGAGCGCCGACCTTCCGCTTTTCAGTGAACAAAACAACCGTGTGCTGACCAGGCAGGATGCTCAACGACTGGCTGACTTGGGCGCCTATCGGGCGCCATCGAGGTTGCCGTCATGAGACCAGATGGCGTGCCGCTCCGCGGTCAAACCACGCATGGGCGTTGCTGGGAGTGTTCCTTCGCGGACTGCGCACCAGCCTGAGCGATCAGAATGAGCCACGCCGGGCAGACTGAGTTATGCACTTGTAGCGTCCGGGAGCTTCACTCCCGAGCGCGCCTCCTGCGAAGTGGGAGAGGGGAGTTCAAGTCCCCCCTCGGACACAAATCCATGGCTCTGACCTGCGATTATCCATCTCCATGGTCAGATGGTCACGCATATGTGCAGGTCACAGGCGCGCGAGTTCGTGTTCCTCTCGGACACGAACCATTCGGGCATGATGCGATACCGCAAGCTTTGTCACTGATCGGCCCAGGCGCGCCGATCGCCGAATCGAAGCAAGCTGATGTGAAGCGCCAACGACCTCAGGACGGCCCGGGCTAGTGCGCTTTCGGTCGGGGTGCGTCAGACACAGCCGTGGCAAGATTGCGCCATGCTCGCCGGCCGGCCCTTCCCCGTGTGCGCTGGTGGGCCATTGCCATGACCGGAATCGAAGCTTCGACCTCTCCCCCTCCCTTGCCGCGCTGGTTCGGACCCAGAGCCAGCCCAGATGACCCGGCCATCTCGGCCTTGATCGCCCGCGTCGCGCGAGGGGCCGGATGGGCAGACATCGGCGGTGAGTTCAACCTCAACGTGCGGATAGACGCTGAGCCGCCGCTTGTCCTCCGGGTTCACAGGCCCTGGGTCCGCCGCGGACGGGTAGCGGGACTGCGGCGCCTGCGGGAGCGGCTCGGGCGGACGCAAGTCCGCGTCGCCCGGCCGATTCGGATTTCCGGCGGCGACCTGCTGAGGGTCGCTGATCGTTGGGCTGAGCTTGAGGAGTTCATCGATCACGTCCAGCCACCGGCCGGCAAGGACTCCTCCCTCCGCCTGTTCGAGGAGCTCGGACGTGTTCACACTGCGCTCAAAGCAGTCTGGGAGCCCAGTCCGCCCGAACCCCTCGACGACCACAGAACACTCGGGCAACTGCGTTACTCGGTCGGCTTCACACGCCGCAGGCTCGGACCCGGCAGCGAGCCGGTCGTGCGTCGGATGCGCCAGCTGACTGGCGAGCTCTCCAAGCTCGGGAAGGAGGTCGAACTGCCATGCGTTCCGATTCACGGGGACTACAAACTGGGCAACGCGGGAGAACTGCCAGACGGCTCATGGGCCACCTTCGACCTGGATTTCGCGAGGGTCAGGGAGCGGCTGTACGACATCGCGGGCAGCCTGAACCACGTCGCGCAGAGCGGCGGACTGCTCGAGCCGCGACGACTGCTCGACGCCTACGAAGGCACGGCTCCGGAACCGCTGACTCGCGACGAGCACCGTTGGCTCCCCGGGGCTCTGGCCCTTATCCCCTTGCACTGGGCTGCCACCGCAGGACTCGTGGGGGACGGCATCCGCGAGGCCGAGAGCGCAATGACCGCTGCTGAGGCCTGGTGGTCGCGCCGGGGCGAACTGTCGTCGTATTCAGGCGGCCGCGCTCGGACGGACTGATCGATAATTGCTGGTCGACAGCGCCATAGGCCCGTTGTTCGGGGCTGCCACCTGGTCTGGACGGCCGGCCGGAATGATCGCGATCGGCGGCTACGTGCGCGCTGCAGTCGTCGCTGGATTGATCCTGAGCTGGCCTTTCCTACGCGTTGGCAAGCGCTGCCAGGTATTCGCGGACCCGCTGCGCACGTGCCTGCCCGACGTGCAACCGGGCGCGGATCGCCCGCACCGAGGGCACTCACCCGGCCGCCACCTCACCCGCGAACTCCTCAGCAGCCTGCGCGCGATACCCAGGCCCAGCAGGCACCGTGCCAGTGGCGGAACCGGGACCTTGCGCCGCGCCGAGTCGAGCATCACCATCGAGCTCGCGCTGATCAGCCCGTCCACCGTCAGCGGAAGCAGCCGACCTGTCAACCCCGCCTCGCCATGGGCCCGGACTAGGGCATAAGCGTGCTCGTAGGATGCCACCGCAGCGACCGCCGCGACTCCGACCACCGCCCCCGCGGTCGTCCACCGAATGACCCGATCAGCAGTTGTCACCGGACACCACCGACCGCAAAAGTCCTGGTCAGCGCGATATCGCTAGCATGCCCGATTGGTAGGCCTTGGGCCTCGGACACATCGCTAAATTCGCCTGAACTGCAAATATGTCTATGGGCTTGGCTGCGGGCAGCGCTCAGGCGGTACATCTCCGCGGCGGCGTCGATACGGAGGTCAAGCACCGAACTTGTCGGCGAAGGCCTCCGTCATCGCCGGCCAGACGTGCGGGTCATGGCCGGGGATGAGCGGATACCCCTTGTCGCGCGCCAGCTTCTTCAACCGCCGGATCGGCTCCACGGTCTCCCGCGGGTCGATGCCGACGACACCACCGATCGGAAGCTCCTGTTCGATGTTCTCGGTGAGGTCGGCCGCGTCGAAGGCGAAGACGAATCCCCCGCCGCCGACGGAGGAGTCAAGCTCAACCAGGAACGACTGGTGCCCAGGCGTGTGCCCGTAGGTCGGGATCACCGTGACGCCCGGCGCGATTTGGCCCTCACCGTCAGTGAGCTGCCACTCGATGCGCGGGTCGTCGTAGTCGACCTTGTTCAGCGCGTACCTCTCCATGTCGTACCCCGGCGCCATGCCGAAGTCGAACTCGCGCTGCTGCATGTGCACCGGCACCCGCCCGGCGAACAGCTTCAGGCCGCCGGCGTGGTCGTGGTGCAGGTGCGACAGTGCGACGCCGTGGATGTCGTCGATGTCGACGCCAACCGCGGCCAGCCCTTCCTCGATCGGCTCACCCGGTCCGGGCAGGACGGGCCGGTAGTCGACCGCCGGGAAGTACCGCTTGTACAGCCAGGGGTCCCGGACGAGCGCCGTGTTGAAGCCGGTGTCCAGCAGCAGCCAGCCGCCGTCGGTCTCCAGCAGCACGCCGGGGACGGGCTCGCGCATCCGCTGCTCGGGAGGAGCGCCGAAGACCGAGATCGACTTCGGCAGCTCCTCCCAGCCGAGCGTCAGCAGGATGATCTTCTTGACGCCCCCGCTCACTGCTCACTCCGGCTCACTGCTCACTCCACGGGTTTCGCTCGGTGCACATCGGCTAGGCCGACAGGTAGTTGATCAGTAGGTCGTTCGGGTCCGAGACGACGTGCGCCTGTGCGACCCCCTTGAGCCAGGGCTGGGCGACCATGAAGTCCTTGATGAACACGCCGTTGAGCCAGCAGCCCGTCTTCAGCGCGTCCTCGGCGGCCGCGGAGAATTCGGCGTCCGAACCCGTCGTTTTGGCCTCGGCGATGGCGGCGCTGGTGGCCGGGTCGGAGCAGTCGAAGTAGTTCAGGCCGGCGCCCTTGTCGAAGCTGATGTGCGCCCAGGTGTACGGCGACGGCGCGTCCGGCCAGCCCGGCGTGGCCAGGATGTCCGGTGCCCCCTTCGGGTTGCCGACCCAGCCGAAGATCTCCGACGTCGGGTAGGACTGCACCTTGGCATCCAGGCCGTCCGCGGCCAGTTCGGTCTGCATCAGGCTCGCGACGATCTGGCTGTCGGGCTGGCTCGAGTCGTAGCCGATCGTGATTGACTTCGTCGGCAGGCTGCCGACCATGCCCTTCAGGACGGACGGGTCGTAGTTGATGTCCTGCTTGGCGTCGTTGACCGACATCATGTTGGCCGGGTAGACCTGCGTGGCGACCGTGCCCCGGCCGTAGTAGGCCTCCTCGACGATCGACTTCAGGTCGATCGCCTGCTGCACCGCCAACCGCGTCGCCCGGTCCTTGAGGATCTCGTTGTTCGGGTTCAGGTAAATGTACTCGGACATCATCGTCGGCAGCGTGAAGCTCTGGATCTTATCGTTGGCCAGGTACGTCTTCACCGCCGAGGACGGGATGTCGTGCAGGATGGCGGCGAGGTCGCCGTTGTTGAACTGCAGCTGCTGGGCGGACGAGTCGGTGATCACCGGGATGTCGACGTTCGTGAAGTACGGCTTCTGGCCCCAGTAGTCGGGGTTGGCCTTCAGCGCGTAGTGCGACCCGACCTTGGCGTCGGTGAGCTCATACGGACCGGTGCCCAGGTCGTGCCCGGTGAGGTACTTCTGGTCGTGATCGGTGCCCGCGTACTTGGCCAGGCCCGTCGGGCTCTCCATCTTGGGGCCGTACGCGCACGCCAGGTACGCGAGGAACGCGGCGTCCGGGTGGTTGAGGGTGATGGTGACGTTGTAGGCGCCCTGGGTGGTGACGGACTTGACGTCCGCGACCATGTAGGCCGGGCCCTGGTTGACCGCCAGGCGCCGGTCGAAGGACGGCTTGACCGCAGCGGAGGTGAACGGCGTCCCGTCGTGGAATTTCACCCCCCGCCGCAGGGTGAAGGTGAACACCGTGTGGTTGGCGTTCTCGCTCCACTTGGTCGCCAGGGCCGGCTCGAGCGTCGGCGTGGCCGTGCCCGGCTTGTACATGAGCAGGCCGTCGTAGAGGTTGGTGGTGAGCAGCAGGCCCTGCCCGGCGTAGAAGATGTCCGGGTCCGGCGGCTGGCCCGGGTCCTGTAGGAACGACAAGTGCAACGTCTTCTCCGCAGGGGCCGGGGCACTGCCGCCGCCTCCGCCGCCGGACGAGCCGCCGCAGGCGCTCAGCACGAGCGCCGCGGCGCCTGCCGCGGCGAGCGCAACGAGCTTGGACCTTCGGGACATCAGACCTCCGCCAGGTTGTAGTCGATTCGGGTGTCAGTGCTAGGGGTGGCGGCGAGCTCCGCGAAGGCGGCCAGGATGTCGTTGGTGCTGCGGACTGCGCCAGCCTGCAGGTACTCCATGGCATCGAGGGACGCGGCGTGGCGCGCGATGGTAGATCCGCCGACGCAGTCGCCGACGACCCGGACGTAGAAGTCGCGCTGGTGTGCGTCGGCGAATGTGTAGTGGACGCAGACGTCCGTGAGGCCGCCGATGAGGATCAGGGTGTCCGCCTTCAGCGCGCGCAGGACGATCTCGAACTCGGTGCCAATAAAGCCTGAGTAGCGGCGCTTGACCATGTGGAACTCGATGTCGCTTGCCGGGTCTGGGCGCAGCGAGTCGACCAGTTCGGTCGCCCGCTGCCCGTCGACGCAGTGGACGCCCTCATTGCCGTCCAGTTCGCGGCCGAAGTCGATGCCGCTCGGGCGGTGCACCTCCTGGAAGAACACGACCGGCATCGCCGCCGCCCGGGCGGCAGCCAGGATCTGCTCGGCACGGGCGATGCGCTCGCGTCCGCCGGGCATGATGTCGATGCCGACCTCGTCGCGGGACAGTTCCTCGCCGTCGCCCTTCTGGTAGTCGACCAGGACCAGCACGGCGTTACCGACGATTATCGGTTGCTCGGGCACGATCTTCCCCTTTCCGATACGGGACGTCAGAGCTTGATACGGGGGTCGGCCACGGCCTGCAGGATGTCGACGACCGTGTTGATCACGACGTAGGCGACGCCAAGGACGAGGGTGACGCCGCCAATGGCCGGGAAGTCACCGACCGGGACGGACTGGGCCACGTACTGCCCGATCCCCGGCCAGCTGAACACCAGTTCAACAAGGAGGACTCCCGCGAACATCAGGCCGACCTGCAGACCGGTCATGGACAGCGCCGCACCGACCGCGTTGCGGGCGATGTGCTTGCGCAGGATCTTCGGCTCCGTCAGGCCTTTCGCGCGGGCCGTCCGGGCGTAGTCGCTGTTGAGTTCCCCCTCCAGCGACGAGCGCAGCACGCGGCCGATCGACACCGCCGGGCCGAGCGCGATGCAGGTGGCCGGCATCAGCAGGTGCAGGACCGCGTTCCACCACACCCCGAACTGACCCTGCAGCAGCGCGTCCAGTGTGTATAGGTGGGTGGGGCCGCTCGGCGGCGTGTAGCTCGAGTCGAGGCGCCCGGACGCGGGCAGCCAGTGCAGGTCCTTGTAGAAGACCAGGATGCCGGCGATGCCGAGCAGGAAAACCGGGGCGGACGAGCCGACCATGAGCACCAGCCGGTACAGGCCCGCGCCCGGCCAGCGCAGCACCGAGCCGACGGCGAACAGGAGCGCGAGCACGAGCGCGATCACGAGGCCGGTAATGGCCAGTTCCAGGGTGGCCGGCAGGTACTGGCCCAGGTCGCTGGCGACGGTATGCCGGGTGCGGTATGACGTCCCGAGGTTGCCCTGGACGAGGTGGCCGAGGTACGTACCCAGCTGGGAGAAGACCGGCTTGTCAAGGCCGAGGGTGTGCCGCATCGCGCCGACCTGCGAGTCGCTCGCCTGGCCGCCCAGCATCGCGTGCACGGGGTCTACCGGGCTGATGTGCTGCAAGTAGAAAATGACGGCCGCGAGCATGACGACGATCACGACCATCGCGCCGACGCGCTTGGCAAGGAGAGTTGCCATGGGCATTAATCCCGGTCCAGCAGGTGACGGACGCCGTCGCCCGCGGTGTTGGCGATGAGGGCTAGCACGACGACGGCGATGCCCGGCATGACCGGCACCCACCACTGCTGCAGCAGGTACTGCAGGCCGTTCGCGCTGTCTGCGCCGAGCTCGGGCGCCGGCTGGGTCTGGCCCAGGCCGAGGAACGAGAGCCCGGCCAGGGTGAGGATGAGGTTCCCGACGTCCAGGCTGGCAGTGACGATGATGGCCGGGATCGCGCCGGGCAGCAGGTGCCTGAGGGCGACGCGAACCCGTCCGGCGCCGGCCAGACGGGCGGCCTCGACGTGGTGCCGGGCGGCGAGCTTGGTGATCTCACCGCGGACGATGCGGGCGTAGAACGGCCACCAGACGATCGAGACGGCGATCAGGGTATGCACGAACCCGTGCCCTACCGCGGCGACGACGGCGATCGCGAGCACCGGTGCGGGCAGGGCGAGGAAGAAGTCGGTGATGCGCATCAGCAGGTTGTCCACCCAGCCGCTGGTGGCGCCGGCGACCAGGCCGATCACGCCACCGACGGCCACGCCGATGGCGATGACGACCAGGGCGGCGAACCAACTGGCCTGGATGCCGAAGAGCAGCCTGCTGAAGATGTCGCGCCCGATCGCGTCCGAGCCGAGCAGGTACCCGTTCGCGCCCGGCTCGGACAGCGGGATCCCGACCGGCATCGTCGGGTCGTGCGGGGCGATGATATGCCCAAGCGCCGCCACGATCGTGACGACCCCGAATAGGCTAGCCGCGCCGACCGACAGGGCACGGGTGCGTATGCGGCTTGGGGCCAGCACCCCGCGTCCGCGGGCGACGAAGCCGCGGCCCTGCGCCACCGCGACGGGTTCGGCCACTGCCATCTCAGGCCACCTCCGAGGTCTGCGCGCCGATGGGGTTCATGCAGGCGATCCAGTGCAGCGCGTCGCGGGTGCTGCCGACGAGCTTGACGTCAAGGTCCGTGTCCGAGCAGACCTCCTTGGCCTGCGGGCAGCGCGGGTGAAAGGCGCATCCGGCAGGCGGGCGCAGCGGGCTGGCCGGCTCTCCGGCGAGGATGACCGGCTCGCGCCCCACGTCCGGTACCGCCGAGATCAGCGCTTTCGTGTACGGGTGGGCCGGGGCTGCGGCCATCTGCTCCGACGCGCCGACCTCGACGATCCGGCCGAGATACATGACAGCGATGCGGTCGGCGACGATGCGGGCGACCGACAGGTCGTGGGTAACGAACAGCACCGACATGTCCAGTTCGCGGCGCAGCCGTCCGATGAGGTTGATGACGGACGCGGCCAGCGAGACGTCCAAGGCCGAAGTGGGTTCGTCGCACAGCAGCAGCTTCGACGGGACGATCGTGGCGCGGGCGAGGGCGACGCGCTGCCGCTGCCCGCCGGAGAGCTGGTGCGGCTTGGCCTTCGCGGTCTCGGGCGGCAGGCCGACCAGGGCGAGCGCGTCGGCAACCTTTCCCGCCCGCTGCCTGCGCCCAAGGCTGCGCACCCGCTCGCCGAGGATCTGCTCGACGGTCAGCCACGGGGTCAGCGAGGCGCCGGCGTCCTGGAAGATCATCTGCGGGCGGATCTCGCTGTGCAGTTCGAGCTTCCCGCTGTCCGGGGTCTCCAGGCCGGCGGCGACGCGGAGCAGGGTCGTCTTGCCGGAGCCCGATTCCCCCACCAGCGCGACGGATTCGCCCGGTGCGATCGTGAGGTCGACCCCGCGCAATGCCTGCAGCCGATTGCCGTTGCCGTTCTTGAAGGACTTGTCGAGATGCTCGATGCGCAGCACTGGTGGCGCGTCCCTGCGCACGTGCTGCGGCTGGCCGACCGGCTCGGGCGCGATCGTGCGGTTCGTCGTGCCGCCTGCCGGGCCGAGCAGGCACGCGGACAGGTGCCCCGCGCCGACGGCCGCCGGCTCGGGCCGCGTGCTCGCGCACGCGTCGGTGGCGACGTCGCAGCGCGAGTAGAACGCGCAGCCGGCCGGCCGGGCGGACGGGCTGGGCAGGTCGCCGAGCATCGCGACGAGCTGGCGGGTGCGGTCGGACTCCAGCGAGAGCCGGGAGCGCAGCAGGCCGCGGGTGTACGGGTGGGCGGGCGACTGCAGGACCTCGGCGGTCGTCCCGATCTCGGCGAGGCGCCCGGCGTACACGACGGCGACGCGGTCGGCGACCTGGGCGGCGACGCCGAGGTCGTGGGTGATCATCAGGACGCTGCAGCCGACCTCTTCGCGCAGGCTGCGGAGCAGCTTGAGCACCTGCGCCTGCACGGTCACGTCCAGTGCCGTGGTCGGCTCGTCGGCGACGATCAGCTTGGGCCCGCCGGCGACCGCCATCGCGATCATGACGCGCTGCCGCAGCCCGCCCGAGAGCTGGTGCGGGAAGACACCCATGCGGGACTTCGGGTCCGGGATGCCGACGAGGCTGAGCAAGCGCTCGGCCTCCTGTTCGCTCCCCGCCGCCTCGGCGACCTGGCGCCCGATCTTCATGGTGGGGTTCAGCGATGTCATCGGGTCCTGGAACACGGCGCCCAGGTGCTCTCGGCGGACCCCACGGCGGACGGCGTCGGGGCTGTGCGCCATGTCCGCGCCCGCAACCGTTACCGTGCCGCTGATCGTGGTCCGGGTGCCGTGCAGGCCGAGCAGGGTCAGGCCAAGGACGCTCTTGCCCGACCCCGACTCGCCGACCAGGCCGAGGATCTCCCCTGGCCGGATGCTCAGGCTCACGTCCTGCAACGCGTAGACGTCGCGGCCACCGCGGGTGAAGGTCACCGCGAGGTTCCGGACGTCGGCGATCGCAGGCTCTGCCTCGACGATCGTCTGCTCCACGTAGTGCGTCCTTACTCCGTCAGGGAATACCTATCGACTGACAAAGCGTAGGGAGTCGGGCATGTCGCACAGGTTCCGCGCCGTTAAAGTTGTGTTTCCGGCCGTGACAGTGGCTGAGGTTCGTGTCAACGTCCATCGTGTGACAGGTATTCGGCAGGGCGCGGGCCGGCCGAGGCTCTCCTCCGTGGTGCGCCAGGCGGGCTCGGCGCGGGACCAGATCCTCGACGCCGCCGCAGAGATGTTCGTGACGCAGGGCTACCATGCGGCGTCCACCCGGCGCATCGCCGAGGTGGTGGGGGTCAAACAGGCATCGCTGTACTACCACTTCAGCAGCAAGCAGGACATCCTGGCGGCGCTGCTGGCCGGCACCGTCAAGCCATCGCTGAGCTTCGCGACCAGACTCGCCCGCAGCGGCGAGCCGCCGAACGTGCAGCTCTACGCCCTGACGTACTTTGACGTCAGCCTGCTCTGCACGGGCAAGTGGAACATCGGCGCGCTGTACTCGCTGCCGGAGCTTCGCGCGCCCGAGTTCGAGGAGTTCGCCCGCGACCGCCGGGCGCTGCAGCGGGCGTTCGCCAGGCGGGTCGCCGCCGGCGTCAAGGCGGGCATCTTCCGGGTGGGCTCGCTGGAGACCACCTCCGCCCTGCTGTTCGCGCTGGACGAGTCGGTGATCACCTTGCGCGCCAACGGGGTCCGCATCGACAACACCCTGCCGGCGACCGTGGCGGCCGGCGCCTTGCGCCTGCTCGAGTGCCGGGACCAGGACGTCGCCACCGCCGAGGTCGAGGCCAAGCGCCTGCTGGCGCTCGCCCCCGAGATCCGGGCGTAGGGCCGGTTGGCGCCCATGCGCGTCCGCCGCGCGGTGGACCTGTCGCTCGCCGTCCACCCGGACACGCAGGTCTACCCAGGCGATCCGGTCGTACGGTTCGAGACCGCCGCGACGATCGGGGCGGACGGGTTCAACCTGCTGCGGTTGCACATCGGGTCGCGGAGCGGGACGAACTGCGACGCTACCTACCACTTCGACCCGGCCGGGGCCCGCATCGACGAGGTGGACCCGGCGCCGTTCGCCGGGCCGACCGTCCTGATCGACGTGCGGGGCCTGCCGAGCCTGACCAAGACCTTTAACATCGTCACCGGCATCGGCACAGTCACCGTGCCGGTCGCGAGCACGATCATGGTGATGGACGTCTTCGTCCTTCCGCGGCTGCTCGGGCTGCGCCGGCCGCTGCACCGGGTCGCGACCTTGCAGGAGCTCGCGTTCGCGAACTGGCCTGCCGTCGTGGCGCTGCTCGCAGGCACTGCCGTCGGCGCGTTCACCGGCGGGCTCGTGCCCGGCACGTCGGGCTTCGGCAAGACCTACATTGGGTTCCCGCCGCTCCAGGCATGGGTAACGGGCGCGGTTGTTTACCTGGTCCTCGTCCGGATCGTCTCGCTGGCCACCCAGAAGTCGCAGGCGACGAAGCTGCTTGGCTACTCGAGGATCGAGGACGAGCCGGCCCCGAGTCTCTCGGCCGCGAACTGATGACAGCGGATCTTGTTATCAGGGCCGCCCGCGTCGTGACCGGCGAAGCGGGCGCACGTCCGCGACCGCTGGCCATCGCGGTCGCGGGCGGCCGGATCACGCGGGTTGAGCCACTCGACGGCTTGACCCTGGCCGGCCGCGAGTTCCTGGACCTCGGCGCCGACGTCGTGCTCATGCCGGGACTCGTCGATTCGCACGTGCACGTGTGCGAGCCTGGCAACACCGAGTGGGAGGGCTTCGCAAGCGCGACGAAGGCAGCGGCCGCTGGCGGCATCACCACCCTGGTCGACATGCCGCTCGACAGCGTACCGACCACGGTCAGCACGCAGGCGCTGGCGGTCAAGCGGGCGGCCGCGTCGGGTCAGTGCCTGGTTGACGTCGGCTTCTGGGGCGGCGTCATACCAGGCAATGCCGCCGAACTCGCACCGATGGCCGAGGCGGGCGTTACCGGGTTCAAGTGCTTCCTCTCCGAATCCGGCTCGGATGACTTCCCGCCGGTGACGCCGGCGCAACTGACCGAGGCACTCACCATCCTCGCCGCGCTCGACCGCCCGCTGCTTGTGCACGCGGAAAGCGCAGCAGCCGCGGCGGCGCTGCCGCAGGTGGCAACCGAGGGTAGCCGCAGCTACGCCGGCCATCTCGCGGCGAATCCGCGCCACGTGGAGAACGTGGCAGTCGCACAGGTCATCGAGGCGGCGCGGGTGACAGGCGGGCACGCCCACGTGGTGCACCTGTCCAGTTCTGATGCAATCGAGATGATCGCGTCCGCGCAGCGCGAGGGCGTGCGCGTTACCGCAGAGACCTGCCCGCACTACCTGACGCTTGCGGCCGAGGAGATCCACGACGGCCACACCGCGGCCAAGTGCTGCCCGCCGATACGCGAGGCTGCGAACCAGGAGCGGCTGTGGGCCGGCCTCGCGGCAGGGACGCTCGGCTACATCGTTTCCGACCACTCCCCCTGCACCGCCGAGATGAAGGCGCTTGATACCGGTTACTTCGGCCCGGCCTGGGGCGGTATCTCCTCACTGCAGCTCGGCCTGCCGCTGATCTGGACCCAGGCGCGTGCCCGCGGCATCGGCCTTGAGCAGGTCGCAGTATGGATGTCGGCGGGTCCCGCACGGCTCGCGGGGCTGACCGGCAAGGGCCAGATCGCCGCCGGATACGACGCTGACTTCTGCGTGGTTGCACCCGAGGAATCGTTTGTCGTCCACCCGGACCAACTGCACCACAAGCATCCGGGTACAACCCCGTATGCAGGGCGGGAACTTTACGGCGTGGTCGGCACGACGATTCTGCGCGGCAAGCGGGTTGACGCGAAGCGGCCGGCGGGACGGCTGCTGAGCAGGTCGCCTGAGCATCAAGGACAGGAGTAGTTCGTGAAGATCATCCTGGTGAACGTCAACACCAGTGAGTCGATGACTGAGGTGATCGCAGCGGGCGCGAGGAAGTACGCCTCTCCTGGCACGGAGACGGTCGCGCTTCGCCCGTTCTTCGGCCCGGAGGCGGTCGACTGCAACTTCGAGAGCTACCTTTCTGCGGTTGGCGTGATGGACCGGGTTCTTGCCTACGACGAGCCGTACGACGCCGTCGTGCTGGCCGGCTTCGGCGAGCACGGGCGCGACGGCCTGCAGGAGCTGATCGAGCAGCCGGTCATCGAGATCTGCGAGGCCTCGGCGTACGCAGCGATGCTCGTCGCGCGCAGCTACTCCGTGGTCACGACGCTGCAGCGATCCGTCCCCGCGATTGAGGACCGGCTGAAGCTGGCCGGCGTGTCCGACCGTTGCGCGTCGGTCCGCGCCAGCGGGATGAGCACGCTTGAGCTCGACGCCGATCCGCGGGGCGCGATCCGTGGCATCGTCGAAGAGGCGAGAATCGCGGTGACCCAAGATCACGCCGAGGCGATCTGCCTTGGCTGCGCGGGAATGGCCGGGCTTGAGGAGGCGATCACGTCCGAGCTTGGCGTGCCGGTGATCGACGGGATCGGCGCGGCAGTCCGCCTCGCCGAGGCCGTTGTCGGCCTTGGACTGAAGACCAGCAAGGTTTCCACGTACGCCGCCCCAGATCCAAAGGTCATCACCGGCTGGCCGCTCACACCCAAGAACACGCGGCTGAGGAACGGTGCGGGATGACCGCTGAAGGCGATCTGGCTTCGCGCTGGCTCGGTGCCAGCGTCCTCGCCGCGAGCGACGAGTCGTTCGGCGAGAAGGAGAACCTGCTGACGCCGACCCCGGCCGCATTTGAGCCCGGTCACTACGGCAACCGGGGTGAGATCGTGGACGGCTGGGAAACCAGGCGTCGCCGTGAGCCTGGCCACGACTGGGCCATCGTCCGACTCGGCGCGGCCGGCATCGTCACCTCGGTGGACGTCGACACCAGCTTCTTTACCGGTAATTACCCGCAGTCGGTGAGCGTCGAGGCGTGCGGCTGCGAGGGCTACCCGAGCCCGGCCGAGCTCGCGGGCATGCCATGGGAGACGATCGTGCCGCGATCGCCGCTGGCCGGCGACAGCCACAACGTGTTCACGGTGTCCGACCAGCGGCGGTTCACGCACGTCCGGCTGTCCGCGTACCCCGACGGCGGGATCGCCAGGTTCCGGGTACACGGACAGGTCGTGCCCGACCCGCGTGGCCTCGAGCACCTGACCATCGACCTCGCCGGCCAGGAGTACGGCGGGCTCGTCATCGCCAGCAGCGACGACTTTTATACCGCCGCGAGCACACTGAACCGGCCCGGCCGCGCGCGCACCATGGGCGAGGGATGGGAGACGCAGCGCCGCAGGGACGACGGGAACGACTACGCCGTGTTCCGCCTGGCCTTCCCCGGGCGCATCCGCCGAGCGATCATCGACACGGCCCATTTCAAGTACAACGCCTCGGCCGCCGTCGCGCTCTCAGGCTGCGCTAAGGATGCCCTCCCAGCGGATGACTCACGTGACTGGCTGCCGCTGCTTGACCGGGTGCGGCTGCAGCCCGATACCCGGCACGTCTTCGGCCTGGACGGTGCCGTTCCCGTGACGTTCGCACGTCTTGACGCCTTCCCCGACGGAGGGATATCGCGAATCCGGCTCATCGGCGTCGTCGACGAGGCGGCGCGCCGGGCCGCCGGCTACCTGTGGTTCAACGCGCTGCCGGAAGGCCAGGCAGCGCACTGCCTCAGCCAAGCCGGGCTTGGCGCCGAGCTGGCTGCCGAGATAGTCAGCCAGCGGCCGGTCTCTGAGCACTGGCTCGCCACTCAGCAGACGGGGCCGCGGCTGGCCATCCTGGCCGGGATGCTCGAAGGCCGTGCTACTACGCCTCCGGGTTGAAGTCCCGCGACAGCTCGACAGCCACCCGCTGCAGCCCGGCGACGATCGTCTCGATCGCGGTCTCGGTCGTCCTAGCCTGGGGGCCGAACACCGAGATCGCGCCCATCGCGGGTGCGTCGGGGAGCGCGGCAGCGCGCCTGCCGCACCAGACACCCTTGGCCAAGAACCCCATGAGCATCCCGGTGCCAGAAGGCCGTTCACCGCCGACCCGGCCGGCACCCGCCGCAGGTCCCGCGTCGGCCGCGGTGTCCGCCGTCAGCATGCTGCGAGCCCGGCGGGCGGCGACCTTGAGCGGCGTGAGCGGCAGCCTGGCGGCCCATCGATGCGCTCCTGGCGTCGTGGCATGCCTCCAACCTGACCGTGCTCCTTCCGGTCACCATCGCCGTGGGACTCATCCTGCCGCGCGAGGGCTTCTACGGGCTGATCGACAACGCGGAGAACCTTGCCGTGATCACCGCCGCTCCCTACGTCACGATCAAGGGACTTCGCAAGTACAGGCAGATCGACACGCCCAAGCGCAGCGAGAAGAAGCCCGAGTCGGCCGGCGATCCCGAGCGCTAGCTCTTGACGGCTAGGACGATGGTCAGCGCCATGAGCACAAGCGTCAGCGCGACGACGATGACGCCAATCCAGAAGGCCGACCGGCGCGCCCGCACCGACTCTGCAGTCAGGTCCTCAACCGCAGACTTCAGTCGACGCTGCATCTCCATCTCGTGCCATGGGAATGAAACGAGCGTCCGGGCGGGCGCCTCGACAATGCGCCGCCGCGGTTGCACTCTGCCTCACGCGCGGAATCGGCGATCAGCACATGCAGTCCCCGCCAAGGGCGCCGGCTGAGGAATTCTGCGGGCAGGTGGTTAAGCTGGCCGCCATGACGGGCATCCAGCCGGAGCTGTGGGTTGGCCGGGCCGCTGAGGCTATCGCGTTCTACGAGGCGGCGTTCGGCGCGAGAGTCCTTCATCAGGTGGGCGAGGGCGATGACATCGTCGCGCAGCTGGCGGTCGGAGACGCGGCTTTCTGGGTTTCGCCGGGCGGCGCCTGCGGGCCGCGGTTCAGCCCGCAGGCGATCGGGGGCACGACCGGCCGGACCTTGCTCGTGGCGGACGAGCCGGATGCGATGTTCGCGCAGGCGGTCGCGGCTGGGGCGACCGCGGCATCCGAGATGGCCAACGAGCACGGGTGGCGCCTGGGCCGGATCTTCGACCCGTTCGGTCACGAGTGGGAAATCGGCAGGCCGCTGGGCCCTTGGCCGCCGGCATGACGGCCAGGTCGCTGGGGGCGACGGCCGGGGCATGGCGCAGTAGCGCAGCCGGGACCACCCGCAAGCGGACCTGATGCCAACCGGAGCGCGTAGCCGCCGATCTTCACGGCGACAGGTGCATGACGGCACCTTAGGCCGGGTGCGCAGATTAGGATGATCGGCGCTGGGTTGCGAACGCGCGGTCATGCCGAATAGCGCGTGTTGACCACACACATATTCATCCATTGTGTGGCATATTCCATCGAGACTTGGTTGCCGCAGTGATCGGCCGCGTCATTTGGTTATTACGCGCGTTTGGGCCGATAGTGTTTGGACTCGCAGAACATCCAGTTCGGCGCTCGGTGTGAGTCTCACTGCGGCAGAAGCGCGCGTTCACGCGCGGCGCGCATTTGCTGACCGGCGCGCGACGTGGTGGGTGACCACCAGTCCGGGCGAGTCGCCGGTGGCGGCTGGCCGTCATGGCCGCCTACTCCTCGATGACACCGCCGATCCGCCGCAGGTGCCGCCGGAAGGTGTAGGACGGTTCGGCTGCCCGCCGCGCCAGGTATTCACTGAAGGCTGTCTGCTGGCGCAGGGGCTGACCCGCCTGGATCTTACGGGCCTGATCACGCTCGACCTCGCCGATATGCCGGGCTGCGGCCAGGACCTTCCCAGCCTGGCTGGCCGCGACGAACACCACGCCGTCGTCGTCGCCGAATACGATGTCGTCGCGGGTGACCAGGCATGCCCCGAACCGTGCGCTGGCCAGCGCGGATGGTTCCTGCTCATCGAGGCGAACAGGGCCGGCCGGGCAGCGGCCGTAGCTGAATACCGGCAGGGCGATCTGGGTCAGTTCCGCCGTATCGCGGTGCAGTCCCCACACCACCACCGCGCCGACCCCTGCCGCTTGTGCCTCCAGCACGACCAGATCGCCGATGCACGCCTCATCTTCCCGCCCGCCGTTGTCGATGACCAGGACGTCGCCATGGGCGGCGCCGCTGAACGCTTCAAGGAACACGTCAACGCTCCCGTAGTGGCGGGCCGGCAGTGCCCGTCCGGCGATCCGCTGTCCAGGGATGACCGCGCCGATCCCCGGCGGCGCGACCCGCAGCGGCACTCCCGCGCGGACGCAGGCATCGGCCACCAGTGGCGTGGAAAGGCCGTCGAACTCCATCAGCATCCCTGCCCCTCCTAGCTCGCTTCCGGTCACACTCCCAGACGCTACCCGCAGACGCAGGAACCGCCTTGAACGATGGAGCGCCCCCCGCGATCTGCGGCCACCCCCAGATCTTCGCGGTCCCCTACAGCGACTCCGGCAGGAGCCTGCCATCCGATCTGGGCTCGAACACCGGGGCCAGCAGCCCGGTCAGCCACGCGTCCCGGACCGCGCTGCGCGACGGCGGCCTGCCACCGGCTCAGGCCGGGTCGCGGGCGCTTCGGTCACATGGTCCTGGTCTGAGGTCAGCGCGCGGCGAGGCCGGGCTCCGACGGCGACGGTGGCGAGGCAGCCGACACACAGCAGGCCAATCCAGACTGCCCCTGCACCGACAGCGATAAGGCCCGTCGCAAGTGCCGGGCAGATCATGAACGCCAGGGACTGGGAGAGGGCGGCGAGTGAGTTGGCCCGCCCGCGGAGCCTGTCGTCGGTCAGGCGATTGACAAGCGGGCTCACAGTGGGTGCCAGCACGGTCTCGCCGAGCCCGAACAGCGCAGTGAAGCCGAACACGAAAGCAATTCGCCCGGTGGCCGCGACCGGCAGCGCGGCGAGGCCGAACATCGCCCAGGACGTGGCGAGGATCAGCCCGCTGATGGCAAGCGCGCTGCTTCGCCGGGCGCGGCGGACGCGGCGCAGCACGAACAGCTGGGCGAGCACGATGAGGGCGGTGTTGACGGTGAGCGACAAGGCTACGACACGCGCCGACACGTGCGCTTCGACTGACGCGTAGGCCGGAAGGCCAGAGTCAAACGCCGGGTACGCGGTGAAGGCAACGATGAGCGATGCCACCAGGACCAGCCGCAGGCCAGGGCGGGCAAGCACGTCCCGGTAGCCGGCTCGCGGCTCTTTCCTTGCGGGCGCGGTGCGCAGAGCGGGCAGGAAGGTCAGCACCACGGCGAAGATCAGGCACGATACGGCGTTGGCCAGGAACAGGGCCTGGAAAGACCCGGGATGATGCACGTTCGCGACGGTGGCTCCGAGTACCGTGCCGATCCCGATCGCGGCGTTCTGCGCGGTGAAGTTGATGGCGAACACGCGCTGCTGGGCGGCCGGATCCGGGGTCAGCCCGGCGATCGCGGTTGCGATGGCTGGGAACATCGGTGCCCAGGTCGCGCCGTAGAGGAGCAGGGCGGGGAGCGCGGTTGCGGCATTGTGGGCCCAGGCGAGCAGTACCTGGGCGGTCGCCTGGCCCAGGAAGATGCCGGTGAGCACCCGGCGCGCGCCGAGCCGGTCGAGCAGGACACCGGAGACGGTCACGGCCAGGAGGCCGGCGGCCGCCCCTGCCGCCAGGAGCAGGCCCACAACGGGGAGCGCGATGCCGCGGGCCTGGTGCAGGTAGATGAGGGTGAACGCGATGACCAGTCCGTTGCCGGTCATCGCCACCGCGTTGCCGGCCAGGAACAGGCGGGTCACGCGCGGCAGGGCGGAACCGGGCACGCTTCCCTCACCTGCCCGCCGGGGCGCCAGCGCTGGGCGTGCCGCCTGGCCTGCGGGCGACTACTGTCACTTCCACCCGCATTCCGGCCACCAGGCTGCTGCCCACCGTAGTGCGAGCCGGCTTTACCGGGCCTGGGAACTGCTTTGCGTAGCTGGCGTTGAATTCGGCGAACTGCCCGAGATCGCTCAGGTGCACGAGGCAGGAGACGACGTCGTCGAGCGACGCGCCGGCCGCGCGCAGCAGAACCCCGATGTTGCGGAACACTTGTGCGGTCTGGTCGGCGATGTTGTCGCTGACCAGCTCGCCAGTCCCCGGGTCGAAGCCGCCCTGACCGGACAGGAAGATCCAGTCGCCGGTCAGCAGTCCGGGAGAGTACGGGCCGGCCGCCACAGGGGCGCCGGGCCGGGTGATGAGCTCGGTCATGACGGCGGTTCCTCCTGTTGCGCCAAGCACGATCCGGCGCTCGGATCGTTCGGGCAGTCGGTAGTGCATACACCGCGGCACCGGGAAACTGGCCGTCCGCGAGCCGCCCAGTTCGCCCCCCGGGCGGTGTATATACCGGGTGGAAGTGCCAGGTGACGCGGGAGGAAGGTGCGCACGATGGTGACAGCCGAGCTGCTCTCACGGGCGCGGGCCGGGGATGGCGAGGCGTTCCGGGAGCTGACCGGGCCGCACCGGCGGGAGCTGCAGGTGCACTGCTACCGGATGCTCGGCTCCTTCGCCGACGCCGAGGACGCCGTCCAGGAGACGATGCTGGCCGCCTGGCAAGGCATCGGCGGGTTCGCTGAGGAACGCGCCTCGCTGCGCACCTGGCTGTACAAGATCGCCACCAGCCGGTGCCTCAACGCGCGCCGCGCGGCGCGCCGGCGCCCGGCCAGGCAGTGGGATATGTCGCAGTTCGAACCGCCCGTGCCGACCCCGCGCGACGAGCCCGTCTGGCTGCAGCCGTTCCCTGACGCCCTCCTCGAGGGTGCCGCCGGCGTGCCGCCCGGGCCGGAGGCCCGCTACGAGCAGGCCGAGGCCATCTCGCTGGCCTTCGTGACCGCCCTGCAGCTGCTGCCGCCACGCCAGGTCGCCGTCCTCATCTTGCGCGACGTCCTCGGATTTCACGCCAGCGAGGTGGCCGGCATGCTGGAGGTGACCCTCGAGTCGGCCAACAGCGCCCTCAAGCGAGCCCGCGCCAGCCTCCAGCGCCGGCAGCAGACGGCCGCCGGCCGCCAGCCGCCGCCCGCCGCAGGCTCACCCGCCGAAGACGCGATCGTGGCCAGGTTCGCCCGCGCGTGGGAGTCCGCCGATCTGGACGCGCTGGTGGCCCTGCTGACCGACGACGTCTTCATCGCGATGCCGCCGGAGCCCTTCGGATACGAGGGCCGAGACCTCGTGACCCGCTACTGCACCCGCCAGTTCGCCGCCGGCCGCAGGTACGGCCTCGTCCCGGTCCGAGCCAACGGCCAGCCCGCGTTCGGAGCCTACCAGCGCGGCCCGGACGGCAGCCGCCACGCGACCGCCTTCTACGTGCTCACCCTGGCCGGCGACCAGATCTGCGCCCTGACCCGCTTCGAGGCCAGCGTGCTGCCGTGGTTCGGGCTACCGCGCTCACTCCCGGGGCGGTAGCCAGCACCGGGCCATAGGGAGGCTGCACGCGCCGAGCGAGTTCTTCCGCATCCGCAGGCTGCGCGAGGGGATGCGGGCCTGGAAGGAGCTGTGACGGCTGCTGGCCGACGGCCCGCACCGGCTCGCGAGCCGGGAGGGCGACGACGGCCGAGACCCCGTATACCGCCTACTCCTACCTGGAGGGGGGGCCTTATGGCCGTTATCAATGCTTTCGCGCAGGATGCCGTTGATCGGGCCGAACCTCTTACCGTCGCTGCCGCCCATGCGCAGTGTCGCGACGCGGCGCTGGCCGAGTCTGCGATCGGCGCGATCGGCCTGGAGATCGAGTCACATCTGGTCGACCTCGCCCACGTCGCTGACCCCGTTCCCTGGGAACGCGTCGAAGCGATCGCGTTCGCGGTCGGTAGGGTCGCGCCGAGCACTGCGGTGACCGTCGAGTCCGGCGGGCAGATCGAGCTATCCGGGCCGCCGGACGCCGGAGTCGGCCAATTCTGCGCACCCCTGCGGCCACGCGCCGGCTCAGGCTGGCATCACGGGCACGTCCGCAGCCCAGGCGGTGGGTCTGCTTACCGGCATGCCGCCATGGGCGTGGCGCCACACCGCACCAGATCGGCTCCCGGCCCACAGCGACCCTGCTCCCGATCGTGGACGTCCGCACGTTAAAAACGGATAATTGCGACAATTCAGATTCCACAGAATCGCCTCGGCGATGGCCGTGGCAGCGCGCGACGGCGCCGTGCCCGGCGTCGTCCTGCACACCGATCGGGGCAGCCGAGTACACCGCCGGGGCCTCCGGCAGGCCTGCTAGCGGCTTTCCATCGCCCAGTCCATGGGCCGTCCCGAGTCCGCTCTCGATAACGCGGTCATCGAATCGTGGCACTCCACCATGGAGTTCGAGCTGCGGTCGCCGCAGCACTTCGCCACCAGGGCGCAGGCCCGGGCTGCGGTCGCGGCCTGGATCGAGGACTACAACACCCGTCGGCGGCACTCGGCCTGCCAGAAACTCCCGCCGGCGGCCTACGAGCAGCTGCTCGCCGAACGCGGGAAGGAGGCAGCCTGACCATGACGAGTCTGCTTCTCCGTCGCCCAGCATCGGCCGGAGCTTGCCGCGGTCAAGGTCGTAGGTCCTCGCTTTGCTGCGGGCGTCTCCACCTTGACCGCGCCAGCCCTCCGGCGGTGCCATGGCAGCTACGGAGAACCAGGCACAACCAAGATCAGCCTTATTCAGGTCTCCACGCTTTCAGGGGAATCCCGCATCGCATCCGGTGCCGCTTGCGGCGGAGGGCATTGCGTCTGCAAGAGCGGGTCGGGTATCCGGTCGCCGAGTCGCAGCAAGCCGGCCCCGGTCAGTGCTGCCGTCAAGGCGCCGCCCCACCAGACGGCGTCGGGTGACGTTGCGAGCAGCGCGCCGCCGGCCGCGGGGCCGAGGGCCACGCCTGCCGTGAAGGTGAGGCCGTAGAGCGACATGTAGCGGCCGAGCAGGTGCGGCGGTGCGAGGTCGGCGACGATTGGGCCGAGCACGATGAACTGCGCGCACTCACCGATCGCGATCACGATCGCGACCCCGGCCAGGACGGCGGTAGCGGTGAGCGCCGAGCTCGTTAGCGTTGCGAGCAGGACCGCGAGCAGGCCGAATGCGAATAGCGCGCTGGTCGCGGCAAGAGCGTGTGTGCGACGCATCCGCTTGACGACCCGTGTGGCTGGAATCTGCGCGACGACGATGAAGAAGGTGTTGATGAAGAAGACGATGCCGATCTCGCCCGGCCCGACTGGCGTGTGCGCCTTCGCAAACGGCGCGAGGATGTTGGAAAACAGCGCGCCGCCGGTCATCACGAGCACGATGTTGGCGGCGATCAGGATGAGGAAGAGCCGATCGTGAGCAACTGCCCGGAAGCCTATTCCCCTGTCGCTCGCCGGCGCAGCATTCGCAAGGCGAGGATTCGGGATCCCCACGAGCACAACCAGCGCGAAGACAGCGAAGGTGAGGCCGTCGAAGAGGTAGAGCGCCTGGAACGCGCGCAGGTGATTGGCGGAAGCGACGATGAAGCCCGCAACCGTCGCGCCGCTGCCGAGACCGAAGTTGCCTGCGACCCGGCGGAGCGCGATCGAGGAGGCGCGCTGCTCCGCTGAGACCAGGGTCAGGCTCAGAACCTGGTTCGCGGTGTTCGCGACTCCGAACCCGGCGCCGCCGACGGCCGAGCAGACGAAGGCTTGCCAGGGACGGCCGGCGAATGCGAAGCCCGCGTAGCCCAGTGCGCTCGCGAGATTGCCGGTGATCAGGACCGGCTTCGCACGGAAACGATCGAGCAGCGCACCCGAAAGGGGCGTTACGACCGCCGCCGTGCCCATGACCGCCGCCAGCACCAGCCCCGCAGTCGCCGTCGGGAAGCCGCGGGCCTGGTGCAGGTAGATGATCTCGAAGGGAAGCACCAGTCCGGTGCCGAAGTAGTTGACCGCGGTTCCAGCCTGAAGAACGATGACAGGCCCCGACAGGCCCGTCCGCCAGCCGGCGAACACACGAGCGAGCGTCCTGCTCACTTGCTTCCTGCGGTTGGCTGCTTTCCTGTGCATGCCTGAGACGCGCACGTTCATCAGCGCCCGCGGCGGCGGCGATCGAGAACAGCGGACGCCACGCACCCAGCCGATGCGGACGATTCCATCGTCAACCTCCAGGGTCGTTTTCCGGCTGCCGCGGCACGATCCGGCGCTCGGATCGTTCGGGCAGTCGGTAGTGCATACACCGCGGCGCCGGGAAACTGGGCGCCCGCGAGCCGCCCAGTTCGCCCCCCGGGCGGTGTATATACCGGTGGAAGCGTCACGTGATGGGGAAGGAAGGCGCGCAGGATGGTGACAGCCGATCTGCTCTCACGGGCGCGGGCGGGCGATGGCGAGGCGTTCCGGGAGCTGACCGGGCCGCACCGGTGCGTTTGACCTCATCGCGGGTCTGGGCGGCGGGACCGTCAAGGGATACCCCCGGAGGGCGCCGGCTCGGTGCCCTCCGGATTCCTGTTCAACGGTGCCTTGTCGACCTACGAGAAGCTCGGGTTCACCCGTGACCGCAAGATCGGCAAGCACCGCTGGGTCGTGACCGGGGTCGTCGAGCCAAGGGCGTAGGAGACGCGGGTCACATGCTGACTCCGGTCGCAGCCAGAGCAGGCGCAGACTTCCCGAACTGGTTATGCGCCGCGGCCGGAGCCAAATAGGAGAACCACCCAACACCAAGACGCCTGGGGCGGCGGCGGCGCCGGCTCCACGCCCGCGATTCGCCACTGGACATGAGATAGGCAGTGCCGTACGTACTGACCCGATGCGGGCCGACGCTGCCTCCGGCAACGTCCCGTTTAGGACGCCAAGCCAATGACCCGGGCAGAAGATTAGACAGCCTTCCATAGCGGCGGTTACTCGCGCTTGACACAGCGGTTCCACGGCTACGCGCTGAGTCAGGTTCGGCCATCCTCCTGGGTCGGACGACCGCATAAGTATTTGTGTCGGCGCGGCCAGCGGATGCGCGGATCTGCCGCATTGAGGTGCGTCGCGCCTTGGCGCTCTGGAGCGCCTACCGGAAGTTCTGGTATCCGTCTTGCGGTCCATTTGTTGCGGTTTGATGAGTCTGCGCCCCGCCCCAGCCGATCGCGGAGCGTGATCGACAGTCGGATAGCAGGCGCGCGCCGTCCCGCCGTTCGGCGCGGTTGTTGAAACCACGATGCTGTCCTGTGGATAGGCGCAGAACAGGTTGATATGGTTTGATCCGGCCGCTTCGTGCGCGATCGCGGCCGGTGTTCTCGCATATCATTTGCAGGGTTTTTCGAGCGCCTGGGACGTAGCCGGGTCGGCCGGGTAGAAAGCCTCGATTACGAGTTCCGCTGCGGTGACGTCGAGAGCTGTGCCGAACGTGGCGACCATGTTCAAGAACCGGAGTTCGCGGCAGCCGCTCATGATGCGCAAGGGGGCAAATACCTGGCCGGTTAGATTGGCTGTTTCCTGGTCCGGTTCGACTACTCCAGGGTAGCTGCGCGCTTCATCGGCGAGTTTCGTCAGTCCGGCGTCTGCATTGGCCAGGATCTGATGATCGAGGCGCCGTAGAAGGTAGGCACTCCACTCCGCGAGATTTACGATCCGCGGCGCCAGCCCGGATGGGTGGAGGGCCAGGCGCAGGGCATTAACAGGCGGGATGAGCAGTTCTGGGGCAACATCTTCTACTAGCAGGGCAGTGCTCTCATTTCGCGCGACGACATCCCACTGGCGGTCGATGACAAAGGCCGGATAGGGACCGTGGCTAGCGAGCAGCCGCTCGACAGCCTCCCGGACGTATCGCATGTCTGAGGCGTTGTCATCGAGCGCCCGATGAGAATAGGCCGGCGCGTACTGCGCCGCGAGCAGGAGCGCATTGCGCTCGCGAAGCGGAACGCCGAGGTATTCCGTCAGGTAAAGGATCATCTGCCGGCTCGGTCTTGACCGGCCCGTCTCGATATAGCTCAGGTGCCGGCTGGAGACGCCCGTCCGGGCGGACAGCTCCAGCTGCGAGAGATGCCGCCGCTTGCGCCACTCGCGCAGCATGTCCCCGACGGCAGGTTGCATACCAGGCGACACTACCGAAGGCGAGGACCGCGGTCCATGACGTCACAGGTTATGGACTTGCGGCTCACGGGAACGCAGGCTCGGCCCTATGACCAAGTCAACGCGCATGGCACCTGGCACCCTCGGCGCGCACCGCGATGCCGGCGAGGCCTTCACCGCCGGCGGTGTAGGCAGCTTCCTGCGTGCCGAAGGCGACGGCGAGCCCGTCGTGTGCATTCACGGAATGCTGGGCTCGTCGTTCGGCTACAGGAAAGTCCTCCGGGAACTCGCCTCCCGGGGCCTCCGGGGAATCGCCTGGGATCTTCCTGGCTTCGGGCTGGCGGAACGTCCCCGGAAATACGATTACAGCTGGACGGGCCTCGGGCGTTTCTGCACGGCCGCCGTCAATACGCTGAACATTGACCGGTTCCACCTCGTCGTTCACGATATCGGCGGCCCGGTGGGATTCGAGCTCGCCGCCGCCTGCCCCGAACGAGTACTGTCGCTGACGATCCTCAACACCGTCGTCGACGTGACCGGGTGGACCCCGCCCTGGACGATGAGGCCGTTCCGCTGGCCCGTCATCGGCGAGCTCTGGTCGGCAGGCATGGTGCCGCCGGCCTTCCGGTTCCTTATGAAGCTGCAAGGGATTGGCGACTACAGCCAGGTCAGCAAGGCCGAGATCAACACCTACCTCACGCTTATGAAGGGCGATGACCGGGGACGCGCCTTCCTGAAGGTCTCGCGCAGCGCCCAGGCAACCGCGGAGAAACAAGAGCTGTATCGCCAGGTTGTGGGAAGCCGGTCCTACCCGGTGCAGGTTGTCTGGGCCGCTCAAGATCCGGCGATGCCAGCCGGCACATACGGGGAGAAGGCACGAGCTGCCGCCGGGCTGGCCGCCATTGACCGCATACCAGGCAAGCATTTTCCGCAAGAGGACCAGGCGGCAGCCATCGCCACTCGCGTTGCATCCATCGCACTGGCGAGAAAAAAGAGCGCCCAGAATTAACAAGCGCATAACCGTGGCATCTGCGTGCTGGTGCCATGCAGCGGCAGCCCAGGAATCGACCGCGAATATTCGGCGATCCGGCGCGGAGGTGGATATCTGCTCCGTTACCTTGTGTAGTCAAGGAGTGGGCTGCGGGGTGTACTGCCGACCGGTTCAGCAGGTCAGGTGCAAGATGGCGTTGGTGTCGGCTGACCTGGCCAGTTCGCCGATCGCCTCGGCCGTGGGCAAGACGACAAGGTCGATCTCGCGGCGGCGGGCCTCGTCGCGGACGTCCTGCATCACGGGCAGCGCGCCGTCCGCGCCGGTGCCGACGACCAGCCGACGGCATCGCCACGGGATGTCCTCCGCAACCGAGAGCGGGGTGTGCCCGTACGCGTCCCGGAATTTCCGCGACCCTGCCTTCTTGCGCTTGCGGATCTTGCCGCGGTCGATGATGAGGTCGTGGTCGTAGGTGACGCCGTCGACCTGGATCGAACCGAAGGAGTAGCCGGTGAACCGCATGATGACGCTCCTTCCCCGCCCCGGGATCGCATGGCAGGCGCCGGCGACCGTCCGGGGTCCATTCCCGGCAAGGACGTCGGCACCGGCACCGTAGTCGCCTGCTTCAGTCACGGTGAGCCGCTTCCCCAACGGTGCCGTGGCCGCACTGGGCGCCGCCGCCCAGAGCCTGCCATGCCCGCTGACACCGGCCACCATGCCCCTGACACGCCCCCTGTCAGCCTCGTTGCGACGACGCGGTATCCGCCGTTCTGCACGGCGGTGAGGCTTGCGTGACCATCTCAATGAGCCGAGCAGAACGGGTCGATCTGCGACAGCGCGGAGCGCAACCCGGAGCGGCGAGGAGGCGCACTCACGCCGATGAGCGGACGACCGTTCCTATGGAGAGGGCAGAAGGCGGGCAGGTTGTCCGGCTGGCGCATCTGCTCCGGCCCAACCCACCTGATGGACGCTCATCCCATATTGAATGGCAGCCTGAAGGACATCAACGTTTATTACTGCGAGATGCCTGAACTTGATGCAATAGCCCGTAACGCTGGCCTTGCCGATCGAGCCGCCATAGGTGCGCGCCAGGTAGGTCTTGTCGTCGAGGCCAAGCACATAGACCGAAATGCCAGTCGTGTTGGCGCTCAGGCCAATACGGTAAAACTCTCGCGACGACCCATCGGCGTAGGTGATGGTGTACGCGCCGTAGCCAATGTTCGGGTTGGCCACAACCTTGCCGTCCGCGTCCTTGCCATCGGTGAACCACAGCCTGCATCCGGGAAATTCCGCAAGGATGTGTGCGTGCAGCCGTCGGAGGTCGGCCTGCTTGGGCTCGGGTTGACGGGCGAGGTACGCCTCGACTTGCTCAGTTACATCCATCTCACGCCGCATGCTAGCAACGAACTGTCCCATGCCGGGTCGGATGGACACCGCCCCAGCATCGCCGGTGTCCGCGTGGATGGCCATCAGCCGCGAACAGAACGACCATCCGCTCGCGCCGCAAAGGGCGCGCCCTGGTCGGCGTGCGCCGTCGCTGGCATCGTCGCGATCACCCGCCGCCGTGAGCGCTCCTGGGTGGTCCTGGCGGCCACCCTTGTCGGGCTTCTTCCCGTTGCCCTGCTGCTGTTGGAGGCCGCGCTGGGAAAGGCCTGACCTGCTAAGTGAGCCCGCACTCGATGAAGGGAACTCTCGATGGCATGGCTATCGCCGGGACCGGCTCAGCCCGTGACGTAACCGGAACCGGCCTCAAGCGAACGGCGCGTACGACCGGATTGCTGTACCCGGGCTTGTTCATCACTGGGATCTCGGGCTTCCTGGTGGTCCGCTCCCAGATCTTCATCGCCGGCGACCCCCATGGCACGTGGTCCAATTTGACGGGGAACGAGTCGCTGGCGCGCGCTGGCATCGCGCTAGAGCTGAGAACCGTATTGACCCAGGCCTTGACGGCGGTATGGTTCTACCGCTTGTTCCGCAGCGTCGACACACTTGCTGCCGGCTCCCTGGCAGCGTTCGGGATGGCCAGCGCGGTCGCGATCATGGGCAGTGCGGCGCTGCTCGCAACGGCACTCGACGTGGCCGGCGACGGATCGCTGGCCACGACAGGCGGGGCAGCCGCCACCGTCCAGCTCCTCTACGTCGCCAGCGGTCATCTCTGGGGAGTTGCGGCAATGTTCTTCGGCCTGTGGCTAATCCCGATGGGCCGCCTCGTGGTCCGCTCGCGATGGCTGCCGCAACCGCTGGGCTGGACCCTGGTCGCGGGCGGCGTGGCCTACCTGGCCAGCGCCTTCGCCAGGTACCTGTTCCCCGGTGCTAGCCTCGTCACCCAGCTGCTGACCATCCCCGCGACCGTCGGCGAGGCCTGGATCATGGGATACCTGATCATCGTCGGCGTCCGCGAACACGCCCCCTCACGCGAGGCGGCGCAGGGGGCTTGCCTGCGCTGGACGGCTGAGGGGAGGCGCTACCGGCCATGGAACGGGGATCGCAGCCACCCCGGGGATGTTCTTCTTCTGCGCTCGGCGAAGTCCTTCATGTCCTGAGCCGCCGGGTCCTTGGGCGTCGGCCTCGGTGACTTTTGCCCCTGCCCCGCGCGCTCGTGTCATCCGTACGCTTGCAGCACCATCACAGATCCGGCCGGAGGCGACGATGCCGCTCACCACCACTGAATCCCGGCCGCGCCCGGCCAGCCGGCGGGTCGGCTACCTTGTCGCCATCGCCGTGAACGCGGCGTTGCTGATCGTGCTCAACGCCCAGCCGGGATGGCAGGGCCTTTCGTTCCTCACCAGCGCGACCCCGCAGGTCCTGGGACTGGTCAACGCGTCGATGGCCGTGGCCCTGGCGGTCAACCTAGTGTACTGGGCCCGCGACCCGCGGTGGCTGAAGTCGCTCGGTGACCTGGTGACCGCGGGTTTCACCCTGGCCGTGGCCATCCGCTTGTGGCAGGTCTTCCCGTTCGCCTTCCACGGCTCCGCGGCCTGGCTGGCCACGGCGGTGCGCGTGCTGCTCATCGCCGGCATCACCGGCGCGGGCATCGCCATCGTGGCCCAGGCCGTGACTCTCGCGCTGCTCGCCAGTCGCTACCCGCTGCATCACCGCCCCCGCACCGGCCACTGAAGGCGGGCGGGGAGGTACCTGTCCCCGGGCGTCCCGAGGAGGAACACATGGCGCAGGTGACCATCCATGGCCAGTCTGGTGACGTGCCGGCGTATGTCCTGTGCCCAGGTCTGCGGGCCGCCAGGCGTGATCAGGTGATCAGGGGAGAGAAGCCATGAAGGCCGTCGTCTACACACGATACGGGCCGCCCGGCGTGCTGCGGCTGATGGATGTGGAGACGCCCGCGCCCGGGGACGGCGAGGTGCTGGTCAAGGTACATGCGGTATCCCTGAACGCATCGGACTGGGAGACGCTGCGGGGGAAACCGCTGTATTCCCGCATCATGGGCCCGTTCAGGCCGCGGCATCACATACTCGGGTCCGACATTGCCGGGCAGGTTGCGGCGGCGGGTGCGAACGCGACGCTCTTCCAGCCGGGCGAGCAGGTGTTCGCGGACATCCTCGGCCATATGGGCGGGTTCGCGGAGTACGCGCGCGTGCCGCAGAGCGCCCTGGCGCGCATGCCGGCCGGCATGACCTACGAGGAAGCTGCCTGCCTGCCCCAGGCGGGAGCCATCGCGCTGCAGGGCCTTGCGGGCAAGGGACAGGTCCGGCCCGGGCAGAAAGTGCTGATCAACGGGGCCGGCGGCGGTTCGGGCATGTACGCCGTTCAACTCGCCAAGCTGCACGGAGCCGAGGTCACCGGGGTGGACAGCACCGAGAAGCTGGAGTTCATGCGCTCAGTCGGCGCTAACCACGTCATTGACTACACGCGGGAAGACTTCACCAGGAACGGGCGCGCCTACGACCTGATCCTCGATCTGGCCGCGCATCGTTCGGCATTCGCCTGCAAGCGCTCGCTGGCACCCGCAGGACGCTACCTGTACGTGGGCGGATCGATGGCCGCCCTCTTCCAGGTCCTGCTGATCGGGCCGCTGGCCGGACTAAGCGAAGGCAAGAAGATACGCGTCCTAGCCGTCCGGCTAGGCGTCCAGCACGTGGGGCCGATCGTTGAGCTCTGCCAGGCGGCAAAGATCGCCACGGTCATCGACCGCCGGTACCGGCTGAGCGAGGTGCCCGAGGCGCTGCGGTACCTCGGCGAAGGGCACGCCAAAGGCAAGGTCGTCGTCATCGTCGAGTAGCTTGCGGTTGGCGCGTCCGGACGCATGGCGCCGTCACGACGGCCCGGCGGCAACTGGGCCGCCGATGTCAGGCACCAGCAATGCGCCCGCTTGAGCGCTCGGCGCAGCGCCGTTACTTAGCTGCCGCATGGGTGTGGCGTAATCGTACGTGCGGACCGGCGGCCGGGCGTCGGGGTGATCGCCGCGCATACCGGAGTGACGGCCGCGGGCAGTTGCGCGCCGGGTAGCTGGCCCCGGTTCCCGGCTGTTACCGGGCGTGGTGCGGATGCGCCACGGTGGCGTGTCCCTGCTGGCCAGATGGCTTCAGGCGGCCGCGGAGCAGGGCAAGTCCCATGCCGATGAACGCGGCATCCGGGACCGCGGCCGCCACGGTCCGCGCGAGGTTGGGAAGGCCCGCGGCTGCTGCGACCAGGATGACTCCGGCCATCAGGACGATGCCGGTCCAGCACGGCAGCACCCCGGCCCGGGCGACGGCCAGGCCGAAGGCGAGGCCGCCGGCCAGCATGATCAGTCCGTGCACGGTCAGCCAGGCGCCGAAGACCGTGGTCATGGCCTTGTAGTTCGGGGTTCTGGCGATCAGCGCGTAGACCACGGTGCTGGTGAAGAACACGTAGGAGTAGGCGTAGGCCACCGCGCCGGCGAGCCCGAGGCGGCCGATCCGGGGACGCTGCACCGCGTACAGGCCGAGGACGAACAGCGGAATCGCCGCTTCCCCGGCGTAGGTCAGCGAGAGCCGGAACGTGGAGAATCCGCCCTGGGCCACCTCGACCAGATCGGAGATCAGGTACAGGGCCGTGAAGGCTATCGCGGCCAGCCCGACGACAAGCGGCAGGTCGATCCGCGTGTCTGGTCGCCGGGAGGTCCGCGGGGTGTCGTCGATCTCCCGGTCGCCGGCGGTCGGGGACGGGCGAGGCTCGGCGGTGCGCAGTGCGGAGGCCCGGCGGCCTCCTGGCCGTGTGGCGGTCATGGTTACCTCCCGATTCGGCCGGCCGGCCGGGCAGCCGGGCCGGCTTCCCCGGCGAGCGACTCGGCCCGTGTCTTGATTCCCCGGAGCATCCGGCGGAGCATGGCGAAGTCGCCGAATTCCAGCAGGACGACGCCGAGCAGAGCGGTCAGCGGGTGGTGCTGCCAGTCGTAGACGGCGCGGATGCGGGTGATCAGCCGGGTCCCGCTGGCGCCGGCGGGCGAGAGTCGCCACGCCCAGGTGCTGTCCGGCTTCGTCCAGAGCAGCCACGCGTTTTCCTCGAACGAGTGCACCTTGAACGCGGTGCGGTCGGTCGGCGTGGCGGCCGGGGACATCGGCACCCAGTTTCCGACCTGCAGGTCGTGCAGTTCGGGCAGGATCGTCGTGGCGCTGGGGTGGCCCAGGTTGTCGAGCAGGTCGTTGCTGTAGAACCCGGCGCGCAGGCAGCCGACCTGCACCAGCCACGGCCAGACCGCGTGCGGCGTGGCGTCGATGGTGATCGCGCGGGTGGACCGGTACTGGGCGCGGGGAAGGAGCGCGTCCCCGGGCAGAGCCGCGGCGATCTCGGCCGGCGTGGCGCCCCAGCGCAGGTGCCAGCGGCGGTACAGCGGCGCGGTCATGAAGGCCGGGACATCGTGGGCGACATTGCCAAGTTCAGCGGCGATTTGCCGCCAGGTCGGCCTGGCAGCTGCAGTCATGACAGCCACCTCCCCGAGTCTCGGGCCGTTCTGGGTGCGGTTCCAGCGTGATCACGGCCAGTGCCCTCGGCTAGTGCCAAACGTCCCGTTCGCGCAGGGCCGATCGGCGAGTTCGACTGTGCTGGGTATCCGCAGCGGGATGCGATTACCTGCGGCTCTGAGTCTCGGCCCGGCTTTCACCGCCGGATCGGTTTGTGGTGTCGAACGGCCCGATATTCCGCTGTTCCACCACCTGGCGCCGCCCGCGCAGTCGGCCTGGAACGGGCCAGCGCCGGCGCCCTCACCGCCACCGGCGCCCTAGCCGCCGCGCGCCCGGCACGCCTTCGCGCCGGGACCTGTCATTTCACGCGCCGTGGCACGTTGCCGGTCAGGGTGAACATGAACCGCATCGCCTTGTGGCCGGGGTCGGCGGTGGGGCCGAACATGCACGGGCACCCGTCCTCGATCACGGTGATGCCGTGCTGGCGGCCGTACTCGGCGGCCGGCTGCGACACGCTTCCCGCGCCGGGCCCCCGGTGCATCCAGACACGCCTGATGCCCAGGTCGGCGCACTCGCGCATGGTCGCCCGGCCGCCTGCGGCCTGGTTCCGATCACCACCCAGTCGACGCCGGCGGGCACGGACGTCAGGTCGTGATAGCAGGGGTCGCCCTCGACCTGGTCGGCGCTGGGGTTCACCGCGAAAACCTCATAGCTGCGCTGCCGCAGCCGCTGGTACACCACATTGCTGCCGTGCCCCTGCGGGTTGCGCGACACTCCGGTGACGGCGACCCGCTTGCCCGCCAGAAACTCGGCCGTCGCCTGCTAAATCGGCTGCATCTCACTCCTCCTGCTACTCGGGTACGGTTCCCGGCACCGCGTGGGCTTCTTCCAGCCGGGCCTTGATGTTGTCCAGGTCGCGCTGGAACATCGGCTGCTCGCGGCGGCGCACCAGCGGCGCCGCCAGCTTCAGCAGGCCATGCAGTTCCATCTCCACCCGCATGACCAGGCGGGAGCCGTCCGCGGTGGGCAGCACCCGCCAGCCGCCGCTTGCGGTCAGGGCACGTGACTTGCCGGTCAAGGACCATGTACTGGGGCGCTCATACCGAGTGCACTCCATGACCATGGGCGGGCCCTTGACAAACTCGGCCGCATACCGGGTTCCGGCACCGATCGGCCCTTCGGTGAGCTTCTCGATGCGGGTCATCATCGGGTTCCACTGCGGCTCGTGCATGTGGTCGCTGCAGTAGTCGAAGACCTCCTCCGGCGGCCGGTTGATGTCCACCTCCGCCTCGACGACAACTGGGCTCATCGTGCTATGCCCCCCGTCTTCGTCTTATGCGCCTCGGCTGCGAAGGCACTGGCGTAATGCGTCTCGGCGCGGCGCTTGATCCCGGTCAGCATCTTGCGGCTCTGGATAAAGTCAGCCGGCTCGAAAAAGGCGCCCATGACGGCGCGGCCCAGCGGAGGCGCGGAGAGGCGAACCCGATACAGCAGCCGGGTGCGCTCGCCGTCCTGCACCGGCCTGAGTTGCAGGCACATCGAGCAGTGGCCGAACTTCGGCCAGACGCCCTGCTTGACCACCCACTGCGTCTTCGGGTACTGGAACGCCAGGACCAGGTGCCGGCCGGGTCCGAGCTCCCGGACCGCGAAACCCTCCTCGCCGATCACCTGCCCGATCTCCAGGTGCTGGAACTCGGGCAAGATCGCCTCCGCGCTCGGGATGTCATCGTTGTCGAACAGGTCATATGCGTACCACCCGGCCCGGTGGTAGCCGATCTGCACGATCCACGGCCAGACGGCTTCAGCAGGCGCGGCGATGGTCACCGCGCGGGTGACCGCGAACTGCGGCCCGGGAACCTCCTCGTCTCCGGGCATCGCACCCGCGACCTCGCCGTCAGTCGCGCCCCACCTCGCCATCCGCGGCCGGGCCAGCCGCACATACCCGCAGGCCACAAGCATGAGACCAGCACTTCGCAGAACTCGCTTCCGCGCGATCCGGTCGTACCCCATGGCGCTCGCCTCTCATCTCGCAGATGGAATTCGCCACGCTGACGTCACCGTTGACCAGTAGCGCGGCAGCATCGGAAGCGAGAGCGCCTGCGCAGCCGCCTCAGCGCATTCACCTCGCTAGCAGCCGCTTTATACTGCTGGCCCCGAGCCTGAACTGCTCCGCGGAGTGTGACAAGAGCCGAAGGTCCCAACCTGCCATCTGTGTCACCAAGATCGATGCCGAGCTGAACCTTGCCGACCATGCGATCCCCCGCCGCCGGCGTGCTCGCTCAGCCGGCGCGACCGGTACGCCATAACGGGGTGATCCGCGCCGCCTGAGCCCTCTGCTGGGTTACTACCACAGAGCCCGGAATCGGCGGTATGGAGCGCGCCATGCTCGTGGTCGAGGTTGTCAGACCTGAGTTGGCTCACGATCCGGGGTTCGCGACTGGCTCATCGTGCTGACCTGCGGGCTTGCGGTGCTATGAAGGCAGACTCGCACTAGCGAAGTGGCGCGGCCTGGCCGGATGTCCCGGCGAGTGCGCGGTGAAGGCTAGGTCCTGCGTGCCGGGCGTCCTCGGGCCTGGCTATCCTCCCTGGTTGGCGAGCTTGAAGTAGGTCCCAAGCCAGGGCACCCGCGGCCGGGAAAGCGACCCCGAAGGTCGCGGCAGTTCCGGGCCACGCTGACTGGCTGACCCGCTGTGAGGTGAAGCCCGCCCGCCAACCCGGACGACCCCGGCCTGCCCCCATGAGGTCCACGGCGCGCGGCCGCGAACCGAAGCCGACACGTACCGTCCCTCAGCCCGCAGTTCGCTTTGCAAGATTCCCGTCCGCACCCATCGCAGGCGGGTGCCCGGCAGCCCGCCGCAGGCCAGCCAGGCGTCCGCGTTCCCGTGGGCCGGGCCGGTGACGGCGGGCGCGTCGCGGTCTCCCTGGGCCAGCTGCGCAGGGCGCGCCTGGGCAGCGGAGTACACGGCGGCCGGCCCGGCGTCCGCAGGGCGCTCGGAAAAGTCCCAGGCGTGCAGTTCGCGCCACGGGTCGTTCTCCAGCCGGGCCCGGTCCCGGTCGTCGTCGCAGCGGCGCAGCTGCCCCAGCAGCCATTGCACGGGCCTCACTTCATAGGTGAGCGGCCGCTGTTGCCGGCGGCGCAGTTGCGGGAGGAGGATGACCGGCACCTGTTCCGGAAGCCGCAGGGTGGCGTTCGCGACCAGGCCTCCCACAGGCCGGCCGGCGTCCATCGCATCGGCAACGCGAAGGAGCAGCTCATCCACGTCAGAGGCGAGATAACCAGGGCCCATGGGCAGGGCCAGCCTGCGCAGCCCGTCCCCATTCACCCGCATCCGCCCGCAATCATCTGCACAGCCGCATTCTGCCGCCTCCACCAAGCCATCAACCACATCCACATACCTGCAGGTGCGCACTAATTTGAGTCAGGTCGTTAGGTACAGAGTCAGCTGCTGGTGGCGGCCTGATGGCTGGGGAGGTCGGGATCAGGGTGGCGGGGAATAGCCGGGCCACCGGGCCGTGGTTACCTGGCCGCCTTGGATGGTGATGGTCGCGACGGGGGTAGTCGCGTCATCCCATACCGTGTAGGTTCCGGCCGCGAGCTGTGGGTACACGGCCGCGTACTGCGTGCCTCTGCCTGTCGTCCGGGGACGGACCAGGGAATGGGTCCGCCCCACGGCTGGGCCGCCGAGGGGGCTGACCTCGATTTCCCGGCCGTCCAGCTGCGGCGGCGTGTGCAGGACCAGGGCGCCCACGCCAGGCCCCAGTTCCAGTACGACGGTGCCGGGGCGGGACGGGGCGGGAAGATGCTCGTGCACGATAGCCGTCAGGCCGCGGGATGGTCGTAGCCGTCGTAGGGGACGCCGAGATAGGGGAACACGTCCAGGTAGGGCGTTCCCAGGTCGGCGGGCGTCAGCCCGTCGGTCAGCAGCCCGGCCGCCGCGTCGGGAGTGAAGGACTTGTCGACTAGCGGCACGGTGACGCCGGCCAGCGCCCTCAACTCGATCGACACGACGTCGTCGAAGACCCGCCGCCCGTTCGGGAACCCGGCCGCGTCCCCGCCGAGCAGGCCGAAGATGCTTGGCTTGACGGCGGGCTGGATGGAAGTGTTCAGCCGCAGCAAGTCGGCCTGGACCGGGCCGGTGAAGTTGGTGAACCCGGCGATGATCCCTTGCGGGATGCCGGTCAGCAAGATGGCCTCAATGTCGGCGCGCGGCGTGTTGGCCGCGTCCAGCGCGGCCAGGTGCGGGAAGACCCCCGGGTACAGCGCGGGTAGCAGCGCGGCGACTTCGGGGTGCGCGAAGTAGGCCGCGAATTGCTTGTCATGCGATGGGTGGCGGGTGTTCCAGAAGTCCTTCTTGCCGAGTGGGATGATCACCTCGTTGACCAGCGGGTTGCCCAGCCGTGAGACCTGGGTGAAGGGTCCGCTGCGGAAATGGCAGCCGCTGTCGTCGTCCACGCGAACCCGCTGCCGGCTGGCGGTGGTCCACACGCCGATGACCGGCCGGCCCTTGGCCGTGACCCGCGAGATGGGAACCTGCAGGGCGATCGAGTGCACGTTCAGGAACTTGGGCGTGTTGACGCCGGGTGCCGCCTTGAATCCGAGTGCCTTGGCGTAGACCTGCAGGTTCTGGAAGGGCCGGAGGTCCAGAAGATCGAAGATCGACCCCAGGTCGACGTAGAACCCCTCGGCTCGCTGGCCAGCGAACACGGTGCTGCCGTCTGACAGCCGGTGTACCGCAGGCTCGGCCAGCGCCGCGGCGTACTGAGGAGTGGACAGCGGGCCGATGTTGCACGGCGGGCAGATCAGCCCGTTGCCTAGCTCATGGCAGCCGCTGCTGTCGATTCGGGTGACCGAATAAGTCTGCCGGCGGTTCCACGCCGGGCTGGTGAGCGACGTGATGGGCGCGGTGTTGTACAAGAAGGTGTCGGGGTCCGGCAGCTGAGTCTGGAACCGGAACTGGTAGCTGATATCGGGCTCGGCATGGCCCTGGGTGTCGATGTGGATTTCATACAGCACGTCGTCGCCGAACTCGAAGAAGTTCGGACCGCCCGCCGGACCCTGCAGCGGGACGTAATTGGCGATCAGCGTTACGGTGTCCGGCTTGTCCGGGCTCACGAATGCGTATACGTCGGTACTGTCGGCCACCGGATCCTTGGATATCTCCGGCGCCTCGCGATGCGATGACATGAATGCCTCTCAAAAATCTCAAACGACGAAGGACGGCGGGATGGCTCAGCGGGCGGCCTGGAGCAGGCGCGCCGCCAGTTGCGTGTCACGCACGCGCGTGCAGGTGGTGCCGGCGAACACATCCATTTCGCCGGTGGCGGCGTCCCGGACATGCACCACGACCTGCTCGGATCCTTCCGCGGGGGCCGCTCCCGCTATGCGGGCAGGCGCGGCTGAGCGGCGGCCGGCGGCAGTCGGCAGCGCCGCGCCGGACAGTGCAGCCATGGCGATGCCCGCTGCACCGGCCGTGGCGGCACCCTTCAGCAGCGAGCGCCGCGAATGTCCTGGCGGCTCCAACTCGAGGTCGCTTGACGACGATCCTGCACCATTCGAACCTGTCATGGTAATCCCTTCTGGAGGCGGCCACTCCCCTAACCCCTCAGGACCAGCCGATCCCGGCTTTTGGCGTAAATCGCTGATCTCCCACAGCGCGATGAAGACCGCAGCACTTACCCTGGCAGCTCCTTAACCGCTCCCGCAAGCCCTCTCCTCTTGAATTTCTAAATTCACTCGTGCCATTATGCGGAAATTGGCTCTAGGGGATTATGTCAGCTTATATGCGCAACCCTGCTCTTTGGTTTACGTACGCAGGAACTGCCAAGTTTCGGTGTAACTTCTCAGTTATTACCCCTGATTAGGTGAGCCGGACGAAACAAAAGGGTCCTCCAGCTCATAAGCGAACCAATCTGCTCGGGACGGGTAATAAACCGGCTTGCCGTTCGGTTCACCGAGCTTTCAGCTCGGGGGCCGGTGGCTCAGCTCGGTTGCCGAACCAGCGAAGGAGGCGAAAAGCGCGTTCGCTCAGAATCTTGCTGCCGAACAGTGCGACTGCGATCACCGTGATCGCCATCAGGACTTCGGCGATGGCGATGATCTCACCGAGCAGAGAATCGAGCATGCCGATCCCCAAGGGAGTGCCCAACGAGGCGGCCCCGGTGACGGCGGACCGCCAAGGCCCGCGTTCGCGCTCAGGTGCTGATGCACTGGCATGTGAACTGACGAGGCCGGCGCTGTCGCCACGGCCAGCCTGTCCTCTGGCATACAGGACAGAAGCGTGAAGGACGCCCACCCAACCGTCGTCCGCCACATAGGCCGCAGTCAGGCTAGGAACGCAACGACTCCGAGCTTTCGCTCGGCTGAACGGTCAAAAGCAACAGCGACACTCCCGGCCCCGCGAGCCCCAGTAACTAGTGACCGACGGTGATTCCGCTCACTCGGACGCAGACAAGAACAGACAGAGTTTGATCTTCCTGGTCATCTTGCTGAAGCGCCAGTTGAGGGCACGGGACGTTTACATGGAGCCGTCCTCGTGGCAGAAGATCAGGTTGGTTCTTGCCAGCTCTTGCCTTCCGCCGAGCGCTCGCGATCCTGGATAGCCTTGTGCGTCTCTAGGGCGGAGATGGCGCGCTTCGGCAGGACCAGGGAGCGCTTCGATCTCGGAGTCTTGGTATCGCCGGACCTGCTGGCACTTCGCCAGACATCAACCACTCCCCTGTCGAGCTTGATCTGGCCCCACCCCGCGGCAGTGAAGCTGATGGTCGTGGAGTTTCGGTTTCCTCGACTAGCGATGGTCTTGCTGGCGACGAGCCGCAGGTCAGGGTGGAGCGCCCGCAGCGAAGTGAGGGCGCGCCCGGGAGACAGGACCCCGATGACGGCTTGTCACGGCTCGTCCTAGGGGTGGAGGTGGCCGTCGGTGAGGTGGAGGACCTGGTGGCAGCGTTCAGCGATGTCGGGGTCGTGGGTGGCGATGACGACGATGCCTCCGCGGCGTGCGACGGCGAGGATGAGCTCGAGCGCTTGCTGTTTGGCCGTGTGGTCGAGTTCGGCTGCGAATTCGTCGGCGAGCAGGATGTCGGGTTCGGCGATGAGGGCGCGCGCGATGGCGACGCGTTGCTGTTGGCCTCCGGACAGTTCCTCGACGAGGTGGTCGGCGTTGCGGCTGAGTCCGACGCGCCCGAGCATGTCTCCCGTGTTGCGACGTATGTCGGCTCGGGTGAGCCTGCCGACGGCGAGGTGCGGTTGGAGCGCGATTTCGATGTTTTCCGCGGCGGTGAGCAGGTTGGCCAGACCGTAGGCCTGCAGGACGAACCCGAGTCGGGCGGTGGGTGGGTGGCGGCGGACGGTGCCCGCGTCGGGGCGCTCGAGCCCGCCGAGGAGCGCGAGGAGGCTGGATTTGCCGCTGCCGGACGGGCCGGTGACGGCGGTGACCTGGCCGGGAGACGCCAGGAACGAGACGTGATCGAGCAGGGTGCGCCCGGCGCGGTGGTAGCAGACGTCGGTGGCGACCAGGGGGCCTAGTGGTGGCTCCCGGGAGCCCAGCGCCGGGGCTGTGCCCTCCGGGGGTCGGGCGTGGGGTCCGGTCATGCTGCGGTGTCTTCGGTGATACGGCCCTCGTGCAGCTGGATGGTGCGGTCGAGGCCGACGGCGACTAGTGGGTCGTGGGTGACGGCGATGACCGTGGCTGCGAGGTGTGTGCTGATGTGGCGGAGGAGTTCGACGACACGGTCGCGGTTGGCGGCGTCGAGCTGGCTTGTGGGTTCGTCGGCGATCAACACGCCGGGACGGTTGGCCGCGGCGACGGCGAGGGCGATGCGTTGCCGCTCGCCGCCACTGAGACGATCGACGGGAATGCCGGCCAGCGGGGCCAGCCCAAGTTCGTCGAGGAGCTGTTCGGGGTTGGGAAGCTGGGTTTGGCGGCGGTAGCTGCGCGGACCACGCTGGGCGAAGCGGATGTTGTCGACTGCGTCGGCGTATGGGAGCAGGTTGCGACTCGGGTTCTGCATTGCGACGCCGACCTGCTCGGCGCGGATCCGCAGTAGCGCGGTCTCGGGCAGCCGGCTGATCTCCTCCTCGCCGAGGTAGACGCGGCCGGAGGTGGGCCGCTGCAGCCCGGCAAGGAGGGCGACCAGGGTGGATTTGCCGGACCCGGACGGTCCGATGATTGCGTTGCTGCTGCCAGGGGTGAGGGTCAGGTCGATGGTGTCTAGCGCGATCAGCTGCCCGCCGTCCATCTGGTAGACGTGCCGGAGCTGCTGGCAGCGCACCGGCTGTGCGTTCATTCCTCCGCCTCGCGAAGTCGGGTGGGGACGGCCGCGTGCAGCACGGCCGCGGCGGCGATCAGGCCGGTGAGAACTACCAGGACGACGAACGCAGCGGCGAACGTGATCAGCGGGACAGTGGGGAGCTGGTAATGCAGGACGATTGGGGTGGTGTCGGCGAACTGGGGGATGACCGGCAGTGCGAGGCGAGCGGCGAGGGCTCCGGCCGGCAGCCCCAGGATGACGGCGGCGCCGAGAAGCATCACCTGCTCGATCATCGCGCCGCCATACAACGCGCCGCGGGGTACCCCGACCACCCGCAGGGCGGCGGTCTCGTGGGAGCGTCGCCGGGCGCTGGCGGTGATTGCGATGGCGGTGCCGCCGACTGCGACTACCGAGCCGATGATCGCGCACGCCAGCAGCAGGAACAGCGACAGCGCGGGCGCCTGTCGGCCCAGCTGGATGATGCGTGATTGGGTGGTGTTCTCGTGTTGCAGGGTGAGCCCGGCCGCACGGAGCCGGGCGATCGCGTCCGGTGGCGCGTGGGGTCCGAGCCAGATCATCCAGTTGGCCTCGGCGTCGAAGCCGGGCAGCACGGCGCGCACGAAGGGCAGGTTGGCGATCAGCCCGCTGTCGAGCACGACGGGCAGCACCCGGGCCCACTGCCTGACGGTGAACGTCGCGACCGTGCTGAATCCGTCAACCATCTCTGGTGGGTCTGGTGTCAGGGCGCCGCTGGTGACGCCTGCGCTCGTGGCCACCACCGGCAACGGCTGGGGGGCGAACGCGTAACTGATGCCGCCATACCCGCTGCTGCTCTGGTAGTCGTCACGCAACCCGTGAGGCGTGGCCCGCAGCGTATCCGTGCTGTCACTGAACTCGGGTCCAGCGCGCCACGCCCCAGGCTGGGTCAGCGACGCGTTGACCGGAACCCAGCGCGCATGCTGGTACCACCCGACGCTCTGCACGGTCAGCGTGCCGGTCATCGCGCCGAACGAGTTCGGCCGGTTCCAGGCCAGCCCGAGCAGCGTGCAGCCGCCCGCACAGTCCAGCTTCGCGGTGTAGGTGTGGGTTCCGGGCCGCAGCGTGCCCGCGGCCACCGTCAGGAACGGGTCGGCTGGGCTGCGGAGGACGAACTGGACGAACGGCGGGACGCCGCGCATCCCCGACGCGCTGATCACCACCCGCATCATCGTTGCGGTGGTGATCAGTGGCGCGACCGTGGACGCACCGATCATGTCCGCGATCCGCTGTGAACTCGGTCCGCCGCTCGCCGGGTAGCCCAGCCGGGCCATCCGGCTGGCATCGACGGCGAGCACTGTGCCAACGACTGACTCGCCGCCGTCGGGCAGCCAGGTCGCGGCCGCCATCGCCCACCGACCGTCGGGGTCGGCCCGCGCGATCGCGGCCACGGGGTCCACCCCGCGCTCAAACTGCACCGCGACCACCCGCTGCGCACCCAGCTCGGCCTGGGCTCGCGCGTCCCGGTTCCCCGCCGCGACCGCCTCACCGTTCACCCCGAAGCTCGCCAACCCGACTGCCACCGCCAGCATCGCCGCCAGCCGCAGCCCCGCCGGGCGTCGCGCCACCTGCCGGGCCGCGAGGAACAACCCGATCCGGCCCGACGCCCGCGTGGGACGCAGCAGCGTCCGAGCCAGCAGCGGCAGCAGCCGGGTGCCCAACAGCGCCACCGCCATTACCAGCAGCCCGGGTACCAGCAGTGCCGCGACAGCGGTCCTGTGGGCGGAGCCGGTGAGCAGCACCACGAGCCCCGCGACCGCGGCCGCCGACACCGCCACGTCGATCACCAGTCCGACCCGTGACGCGCGCGGCGACCGTGTCGTGCGGCGCCACTGTGCCAGAACGCTGCGGGTCAGGGTCCGATAGCAGGCGGCGATCAAGGCCAGAACGCCGCCGGCGAATCCGCCGGCCAACGCCGCCGCCGCCGGCCAGGTCAGGACAACCGGGGTGTGCGGAGCGAGTACGGCGCTCGAGAACAGCCGGGCCGCCAGCCAGCCAAGCCCCAACCCGATCGGGGCCGCGACCACGAGCAGGACCAACGGCTCACCGACAGCGAACCACGCCGTCCGCCACGGCCGCAGACCGCGCAGCTTCGCCAGCGCGATCTCGCTGCCGCGCGACTCGACCGCGTCGCTCACCACCTCAAACAGCACCAACCACGCCAACAGCGCCAGCTGCACAGTCACCAGCAGCGTGCCGCGATCGACCAGGTCGCGTTGATGAGCGGCCGCGTCGAGCACCTTCCCCAGATCAGTCGACATCAGCACATTGACAGGCTCACCCGGGCAGCTGGTCGTGCACGACCTCGCCTCGCTGTTGTACTGCCGCAACCCGGCCACGTCACGGCGCAGCCCAGGCACGTCGTCCAGACGGATCGCAGCAGGATCCAGCGGGTAATCCCACAGCAGCTTGGCCTGCGCCCCCGCCGGCAGCGCGCCCGACTCCGCCTGGTCGACGAACACCGCATCGACCGTGTCCGGGCCGTCAACAGCGATGGATGCCCTGAAATAGTTGTGCCCGAACCAGAAAACCTCCTGCGGGTCGCGCGGCACGTACGTCCCCACGATCCGCGCCGTCACGCCGGCCGCGAACGAGACCCGGCCACCCAACCGCCACCCATAGTAACCATTGACCGTGCGCTGACTGACCAGCACCTGCCCAGCCCCGCCCGGGCAATGCCCGGACACGATGATCAAATGGGCACACGCGCCGGCGCGCCACACCATGCCCACCCGCACAGAATGTCCGGCTGCCGCGTGCGCCGAGGTCTCGACATAGATCGACCCGATCCGCGTGGGATAACCCCGCACCGCCCCCGGTGCCAAAGTCATCGACTCGGCCCGCGCGAAATGGGACACCGGCGAGGCCAACTCGAAACCGTACGGGATGTCCTGAAACTCCAGGCCCGTCGCCGGACCCGCCTGGGTCAACTCGTCCCGCAGCGTCGACTCACCCGCCGCCCGCGCATACAACGGTCCCAACACCGCGGCGCCCATCACCACCGCGCCAACTGCCAGCACCGCGCCCGACAAACCCCGGCGCCACCACAACCCCCGAACCAGCAGCCGACTACGTCGACGCGAGCGACCCATCCCCATCGATCTAGCGGTGAGGGGCCAGCGCGGTGAGGAACGGCCCTCCATGCCCGACGAGCGGCGCATCCCCGCCGCGCCCAGCAAGCTCGTGGATCTGAATGTGGGCTGACGCAGCACCCCAGCGCCGCCGAGCGGTGCGCGACGGCGATCGAGGGCGGGGGTCCATGGGCAGCTAGGCTAGCTTGGGCGGCCTGGGGATTGTCAAGACCGGCAGTGACCGCACCAAGAGCGAGGCCAAGGCCAAGCTCAGAGGGGCTGCGTGACTACGAGGACGGCCTGGCGATCGCGCCGTCCGGCCACAGAGTGAAAGACGCCATCGGGGAGTGGTCGGCTCCTGCTCGCTGAAGCGGCGTTCGCGAACAGGTCAGTCAGCGGGGACAATCGGCAGCGACCGGATCCTCATTCGGCCTCGCGCTATGGTTACGACCGCACCCGCTTCCAGGTCCTCTGCCACCGCCGGCAGGTTCGCCGCCAGCAGAGCTGCCCGCTCGTCTGGCTTAAGCCGGTCCGCGGACCGGAAAGGACGACCGAAGGCCGCGTTGACCCGCGGCTGGCTGCCATCAGTTCACCGAAATCGCTGTCAGCGGAGACGATCACCAGGGCGCTGGCAGCCGCGTACTCGAGGATGCGCCTGTCGGCTGCGGTCAGCAGGCCTACATCGCAGACGTGAACCGACTCCAGCCCGGCCTAGCTCAGAGCGGCGGCAACGCTCGGCGACAGGTTGGCGTCGATGAGGAGACGCGCGACGCTATGCCGGCTGGGCTAGCGGCAACTCACGTTCCTGCAGGACGGCCTCAGATTCCGGCGGACCGAGTGCGACGACGTCAGACTGACGTAACGCTCTGACCTGCAGGAACCAGGCCTCCTCGGACTCCATCAGACGAAATTGCGGTGCATGGCATGCAGAAGGTCAGGGGTTCGAATCCCCTTAGCTCCACGTAGTTCTAGAGTCCGGGACGGTCCTCGGGAGCCGAAACGGGAGTGAACCGCTTGGCTATCGGCTAGGCGGTTTTCTTGTTTCCGAAGGTGGTGTTCATGCCGGTCGCGCCCATCGAGATCACGGGCTTGAGCTAATGCCGGTAGAGGACTTGTGGCCCACGGTTTCGCTGATCCCTTGGATCGGTACGCCGAATCCGCATTCGGCTAGGACGGCTCGCCTAGTCCGGCTAGATCCTGTCATCATGCGCGGTGCCGTCGCCGCTGTCGTGCCCCAGCAGGGCGTCGACGAGGGACTCACCGACAAACTCGCCGTAGCGATCGGGTGACCAGCCCCGGCTGACGACAAGCAGGCCGTAGAGCTCGGGCGAGCTGTAAGTCCACATGATCTCGGCGGCCTCCTGGACCGACAGGCCGGGGCGCAACCGGGTCTTGCCGGCCAGGATTTCGGCGACCTGGGTCATCCGAGCCAGGCGGGCGGCGTCGAGACCGGCACGCAACTGGGCTACCTCGCTGTCGGTCTCGGCTGCCCTGGCGAGCAGAAGGAGCAGCGGAGCGATGCGCGGCGCCACCTCGGCGGTGAGCGTGCCGAGCCGGCGCAGCATCCGGCTCGGGTCGGACTGGCTGGCCTGCATGGCGTCTGAGCGCTGTTCAGCGGGCACCGGTCCGGCGCCGACAAGGGCGTTCTGGCACATTGCCTTAAGGAGTCCGGCCTTGCCGCCGAAGGACTTGTAGATGGTGTCCGCCGACGCGCCGGCGTCGGCGGCGATCGACGCGATTGTCGTCGTCGCGTATCCGTCGTGCAGGAAACGGCGACGGGCGGCGGCGATGATCGCCTCCCGGGTCAGCCGCGCCTGTTCCCGCCGTCGGCTCGCGTCGTAGCGGCGGCGGTTGACAGGCTCCACATTTGACTCCATAGTGATAGAACGAATCCAGTTTACTGGATCAGATTAGACGATCAGCTTGCTGACGGCAACGCCGTCAGCGCCACAGCTGCCGTCTCAGCTCGGAGGCGTCATGCCGGAGCCCGGCAGTAGGACAGAACCAGACGCGGTGCTGCGGAGGTTGCAGGACGCGACGAACGCACACGACATCGAAGCGATCTGCGCGTGCTTTGCACCCGACTACCGCAACGAGACACCAGTGCACCCGGCACGCGGCTTCACCGGCAGCGAGCAGGTACGCCGAAACTGGGCGCAGATCCTCACCTCGATCCCCGACCTCACCGCCGAAGTCGTCGAGTGTGCGGTGTCCGGCGAAACGGTGTGGAGCGAGTGGGAGCACCGCGGGACCCGTCCGGACGGCACCCCGCACCTGATGCGCGGCGTGATCGTTTTTACCGTCAAGGAGGGACTGATCGCCTCGGCGCGGTTCTACCTGGAACCAGTCGATGAGGGCGATACGGATGTCGACGCCGCGGTCCAGGGTCAGGTCCGACCCGGGACAACGTCATGACCGGACGGGTGGTCGTGGCCGGGGGTACGGGCCGGCTTGGCACGCTCGTCGTCCTCGGACTGGCTGCGCGCGGAACGGAGGTATGCGTGCTGACGCGCGACCCGCATCGCGCAGTCCACCTGGCCGCCGACCACGTCGAGGTGGTCACCTGTGATGTGCGTGACCGGACCAGCACGACAGCGGCAGTCGCAGGAGCCGGGGTCGTGGTCTCAGCGGTCCAGGGCCTTGCTGGACCGGGAGACGGCTCACCCTCGACGGTCGACAGGGACGGCAATATGCACCTGATCCAGGCCGCTCGCGCTGCTGGGGCCCGGGTAGTGCTGATGTCGGTCGCAGGTGCCGCACCCGACAGCCCGTTCGAGTTGTTCCGGATGAAATACGCCGCAGAAACCTACCTGGCCGCCAGCGGCGTGCCCGCCACCATCGTGCGGGCAACCGCCTTTCTCGAGTTGTGGATCGACCTGCTCGCCGGCACCGCTGGACGATCCAGCCGCCCGTTGGTCTTCGGTCGCGGACGAAACCCCATCAACTTCCTCTCGGTGCGCGATGTCGCCGCACTCGTCGAACGCGTCGTCACTGAACAAGAGCCCCACGGCGGCACGCTCGAGATCGGCGGACCTGACACCCTCACATTGACCGACCTGGCCCGGATGGTCGCCGCGAGCCGCGGCGGGTCAAGGGAGCCCCGGCATGTGCCGCGGCCCGCGCTGCACGTCATGGCCGCCACCGTCGGGCAGCTCCGACCCGGCTTGGGCAGACAGACACGAGCCGCACTCGCGATGGACCGCTACGACCTGACATTCCGCGACAGGCCCAACGCGCGGGACACGTTCACCAGCCTGCCCTGCACCTCGGTCACCGAACTCCTGCACGCGGCCGGGCCAGCCGGTGAACAAATTTCTGTAGCTGGTTGACGGACTGGGCCACGGCCTGGCAGCGCCTGCGTCCGCTATTGGCCATCTCCTTTTTGGAATCTCGAGGCCAACGCATTTCCCGGTACATCGCGGTTGCCCTCGACGACCTTCGTCCGGAACCTCCCAGGATTCTGGGAGGGTTTTCCGGCACGACCCCTGTGATGCTTGCGGTGAAGGACGAAGAAGGCAAAGAAAGAAGGAGAACCAGCATGTTTGCACGAACGTCAACATGGTCCGGGTCACCGGAGGCATTGCAGAAGTGGGCCGACAACTCTGTCAGCACGGTCAAAGGCTTCGTCGAGGGCTTGCCAGGGAACGCCGGCGTGGTGTTTCTGGTCGACCGCGACGGCGGCACCGCGCTGACGATGACGCTGTGGGACAGCGACGATGCAGCGAAGGCGACCGATCGGTTCGCCGAGCAGAGCCGCGCGGCGACGGTCGCGGCGACCGGCACAGAGCTGATCGCCAGGGGCAGCTACGAAGTTGTGGCCCGCAGCGAGACTCAGGGCAACGGCAGGAGATGAGAAGCATGCTCACCGGTCCGGTCGCCGATAACCTCGTCGAGTCGGTGGCGTCGGCCTGCAGATCCGGGCTGGACGCCGAAGAGCTGCGGGCCGCGATCCTGCCGCGGCTGCGGAAGGCCGTGCCGATCGACGCGCTGTGGTGGGCATCCGCGGACCCGGCCACGCTGCTTTTCACCCGGTCCTACCGCGAGGAACTGCCTGAGGACTCGGGCCCCTACTTTGTCGAGAACGAGTTCCTGGTCCAGGACGTCAACAAATGGACTGACCTGGCCGGAGATCCGGCAGGCGTTCGCACATTAATGCAGGCCACCGACGGCCAGCCGACTAGGAGCGACCGTTACCGTGACATCTTCGCGCCGCTCGGACTGCACGACGAACTCCGCGCGGTGCTGCGGGTCCGTGACTCCTGCTGGGGCTACATCTGCCTGCATCGCGAGGGGCCACAGGTGTTCTCGCCGGGCGAGGCGCGGATTGTGCAGCGCCTCGCCCCGCACCTGGCCGAGGGCCTGCGGCTGGGCCTGCTACGCCAGGCCTGCGACCTGGAAGACGCGACGGACGGCCCTGGCCTGGTCATCCTCGCAGCAGACGGCGCAGTAGCCGGGATGAACGATGCCGCCAGCCAGTGGCTGGAGGAGCTAGGCGGCCACGCAGACGGTTCGGATCTTCCGATCGAGATCAAGGCGCTGGCCGTCAGGCTCCGTCACCTGCCCGCCGCCGAGCCGGTCATGCCGCGCCTGCGGGTGCACACCAGAAGCGGCCGCTGGGCCGTCCTGCACGCCTTCTGGGTGACCTCCCAGGCCGAGAAGACGATCACAGTGATCATTCAGGAAGCCGCCCCGGCCGAGATCGCACCGCTCATCATGGCTGCTTACGGCCTGACCGATCGCGAGCGGACCATATCCGCCCTCGTCTGCCAGGGCATGTCGACCCGCCAGATCGCAGGCCGGCTGCACCTGACCGCAGACACCGTGCAGGATCATCTGAAATCGGTGTTCGACCGGACGGGCGTGCACAGCCGAGGCCAACTGGTCGCCGCGATCCTCCAGCGCGACTATCTGCCGCATCTCATCGCAGGCGACCCACTCAGCCCATCCGGCGCCTTCGATTCGCCAGGCCGCCTGGCCGGTGCAGCTAGCGGACGATCAGGACGGGTCGGTCGGCCAGGTGGATGACCTTATGCGCGGTGCTGCCGACGACCAGTATCGCCGTGCCCCCAGCTGCCGCCGCCTTCTCCACCGGCACGGACTCGCCCGTCAGGGCAGACTCGTCCACCAGCAACGCCGCCGCCTCCACCACGGCGGCATCGGCGGACACGATATCGCCCTCGGCAAGCACCAGCACGTCCCCGGCCACCACCCAGCGGCGGAAATCACCACCTGCTCGCCGTCACGCAGCACGCGCGCCTCCGGCGCGGTCATCTCCGACAGCGCGGCTATGGCCTGGCCGGCCTTCACCTCCTGAATGACACCCGCCGCCGTGTTCACCACTATCACTAGCAGGATGACCCCCGCGTCCGTCTAGTCTCCGGTCGCGATCGTCAGCGCCGCTGCGACAATCAGCACAACCACCAGCGGGTCGCGCACCTCGCCCGCGACCAGTTGCCAGACGGATGCCCGGCGAGCAGGAGGCAGCTCATTCGGCCCGTCGCGGGTCAGCCGCTCCGCGGCCTCCGCAGCGGAGAGCCCCCCGTCAGGCAACGCAGCGAGAGGACTGCCGCCGCGGCCCCCGGCCAGCGGACCGGGACGCTCGTTCATGGCCGGATAATGCCGCGGCGTGGTGCAGAGTCAGAGGCTAACGTCCCGGGTTACCTGCGTCGATGTCAATCGCCACGGTGTGGCGGTGCTGGCCGCTGGCGGTGACCGTCTCCACCTCGTAGGCGCGGACCGCGAACTGCGGGTTGGATTGCAGGACCGGCCTGATGATGCCGATGCCATAGGTGAGTACACCCTCGAAGTCGCCGGCCTGGGCGTAATCGGCCATCCGCTGATAGCCGATGCGCGGAGCAGGCTGGGAGATGATCGACGAGTGCGTTCCGTCGGCGGTGTGCGCCTGGGCCTGGGTGAATACGATCTCCAGCACGTCCTGGCCGTCGAGTCGGATGACCTTACCGCCGGGGTCGCTGACCAGCTTGCCGGCGAACTCGAACCGATAGCTGGGGAAGGCGGTCGTGAAGGTGAACGAAATCCGTTCGAACGGCCGCTCGCCGGACTCGGCCGGGTGACTGCCCACGCTGATCTGGACTAGCTCCGGAACCGGCGGCACCGCGGGGCTGTGGGTGACGCGCCCGGGCGCCGCGACGTCGTTCGGCCAGTGCCACGGGTACGCAAGCCAGGATGACAGAACCTGGGCGGACGAACCCGCCGAGGGAGCGCCCGAACTCGGCTGGCCGGGCGTCGCGGCTTGGCTAGGCACCGCAGCACGGCTGGGTGCGGCCGGAGAGGTGCTGGCGGACGGCGCGGGCGGCGCGGGCCGGCCTGGCTGACCGCCGCAGGCGGCGAGCATCGCCAGCAGGACAGCGGCGAATGTGGTGCTCACCGCGGCGGCAACGGTAGTGAGCGGGGGTTTCATGGCAGCCTCCGGGGCCGAGGAATGGCTCGAATGGCCACTCCTCCCCACTCCAGCTTCACGTGGGCCGACGTGGAGCGGTAGGTAAGAACGACGGGAACAACCAGGGGCGATCGTCCCGCAAGGCCTGGCTGATGGGAAGGAGATGACCAAGGTCGGGTCGGCTCCGGGCCATACGCCCCTCGTCCGCGGGCAGCCGGGCGCTGATTCTCGATATAGGGGCGCACGGTGCCACCGGGTCCGTTCTTGCCGCGGCAACCGCTGACATGCGGCTCCGCGTGGAGTCGTTCCGAGGGCGCCCGGTTCGAATCGCGGATATCAGCTCGTGAGGTGAGGCAAATGGACGGCTCGACCCGGTCGCCCGGCTGCGGGACTGTGGTGGCTGAGCGGCCGCCGCTTGCCTATCCGGCAGCACTGCAGGCGCTGGCTGGCTGTTTCGCGAACGTTGTGCGCCTGCTAGGACAGCGCCGGCTTCACCTGCCCAGGGGCCGGGTGGGGATGCGGCTGCGCTTTACGGACGGCACCTCCGCGCGGGTGTACCGGGAGACCGTCGTGGACCGGGGCCCGACACTTGACCCGTGCGTGCTCATCGTGGAGTTCCGCCTGCGGGCGGTGCGCGGCCGCGGGCACGCGGCCTTCCGCGTGGAAAGCATGCTCAATACCCCGCTGTTCGCCGGCTTTCCCGGCTTCGTTTCGAAGCTGTGGCTGGCCCACGACGAGCGCGGCCGGTATCGGGGCGTGTATGAGTGGGACGGGCCGCGCCGCGCTGAGAACTACGCCAGGGCGCTGTGGCGGGTACTCGCGCTGGTGTCGGTGCGAGGATCGATCCACTACGTGGTCCTGCCCGGGCTTGACCGCGACATGCTGCTTGTCAGGCCGGGCACGCTGGCCGGCAAGGCCGAGGATGAGGCAGCCTGGTGGCGCCTGGCCCAAGCCGCGTAAAAGAGCGGGCGGACATCCTGGTAACCGGCGCTGGCCCGGCCGGGCTGGCTCTGGCCTTGCAGGCCCATGACCACGGTGCCGTCGTCCGGGTCATCGACCGGAGACCGGAGGCCGTCCGGCCCTCACGCGCGCTGATCCTGCATCCCCGCACCCTTGAGGTGCTGCGCCCGCTCGGGGTAACGCAAGCGCTGCTTGCCCGGGCGGACATCGCGCCCAGGGCGGATCTGCAACTTGGCTCACGTGTCGTCCGGGTCACGCTGGCTGACCTCGCCCTGCCAGACACCGCATTCCCCCACCTGTCGCTGATCCGGCAGATGGACGTTGAGCAGGTGCTTGCCGAGGCCCTGGCCGACCGCGGGATCCAGGTAGAGCGCGGCACGGAGCTAGCCGAGGTTCGCGACGGGCCCCAGTGGGTGCGGACCATCCTGGGTTCGCCGGCCGGCAGCGAGCAGGCCCTGTTCAGCTTCGTGGCCGGCTGCGATGGGCCGGCCAGTACGGTGCGAGCCCAGGCGGGCATCGGCTGGCCCGGGCGGCAGTACCCCGTTGAGATCATCCTGGCCGACGCCGAGCTGGACGGTGATCTTGCCGAAGGCGCCGTCCGGGTCGTGGCCGGGCACCGGGGGTTGCTGTTCGCGTTCCGCCTCGGCGAGCAGGCACCCTGGCGGCTGCTCGCTACCCGGCCCGCCGCCGGGGACCCGCTGCCGCCCGGGCAGCTTGGCCCCCCGGTTCCCGCCGCTGAGCTCCAGGCACTGATGGACGAGGCGAATTTCGGCGCGCAGATCACCGGCCTCGCCTGGTCCTCGCGCATCGGGGTGCAGCTCCGCGTGGCCAGCAGATTCCGCCAGGGCCGACTCTTCCTGGCCGGGGATGCCGCCCATGCCTACTCCCCGGCGACCGGTCAGGGAATGAACGCCGCCATCCAGGACGCGGCCAACCTCGGCTGGAAGCTCGCGTTCGCAGTAGCCCGGCCGCCCGGCGGGCCGCTGCTTGACTCCTACGAGCTGGAACGCCGGCCGGTGGCGCGCCAGGTCGCGGCCATGACGAACCTGGCCTTCTGGGCCGAAGCCGGCACCGGGCCCGTCGCGTCCGCGATCCGCGAGCGCCTCGCGCCGCTCGCCGCCCCCGTCGTGCCTGCGCTGACCGGACGACGCCGCCTGGTCGCCCAGGGGATCCGGCTGATTTCACAGCTGCGGGTAAGCCACCGCGACAGTCCCTTGTCCGTGGAGGGAACCCCGCGCCGTCATGGCGGGCCACGCGCCGGGGATCGGCTGCCCGACCAGCTGGTGAATTCAGCCGGGCGCAGCATCCGGCTGCACGAACTGCTCGCCAGGCCCGGTGTGCACATCCTCCTTGACCGCGACGCGGACCGGCCCGGCACGCTGCCACCGGGTCGGCTCATCGATGTTCACCGCCTCGCTAGCGTGCCCGGCCGCGGCCTGATCGCTGTGCGCCCCGACGGTTACATCGGCTTCCGCTGCCAGGCCACCGAGATCCGCCAGCTCACCGCCTGGCTCACCCGCCTCAGAACGTGTCAACCGGACGCCGAGGCAACCACCTGACGCACACTTCCCGGCCTGTTCCAGGCTCAGCCATCGGCAATTCGCCGGTAATGCACCGCCGCAGGTCAGGCCTACCTGCGGCGAGCTGTCGGTGACACGTGATGGTCGGCGTCTACGGTGGCCCGCTCATCGGTGATGGGGTTCGGGCAGGGCTGATGCCCAGTCAGTGACGGTGCGCGCGTACAGTCCGGGGTCCGAGCCGTGCATCGAGTGTGGCATCTGGGGAAACGAGCGGTACGTGAACGGCTGCCCGGCTGCTTCGACGAGTTGCCGCACGTACTGCGCCTGGTGGTCGGCGATAGCGCCGAGCAGGTGGCCGGTGGCGGGGTCGATGCGCCGGTAGTGATGGGTGAACAGGACCGGTACCCGGACGTTGGCCAGCATGGCCGCGTGATCGCATCCGGCGCTCACGCTGCCGGTGACGAAGGCCCGGGCCCATTCGGGGTCGTACTCCTTGAGGTTCTGCGGCGGCTCCGCGCCTGATGGCGGCGGCTGGGCGCCTGCCATCGCGGCGAGCCCGTCCAGCAGGACGGGCGGTACCTCGCGGAGCATCGCCCCCAGTGCGCCCGCCCAGTCGCCGACCGACCACTGGTCGCCGAGCCACTTGCTCCAGAGGGCGAACACCGGGCCCATGCCCTGGCGGATGGACGGGCCGCAAGCGGGCCTGGTCTCCGAGGCGAACAGCGGCGGGTCTTCGTATACCGCGCCATGGACCTGCCCGGGCTTGGCGTACGCCGACAGCCACGCAGCGAGCACGCCGCCCGAGGACAGGCCGCTGACCAATGCGGGGCGCCCGATGACAAGGTCGATGAACCGGACCAGGTCGCTGCCCATGTTGTCGAGCGTGTAGCGGCCCGGCGTCCACGAGGAGCGACCCTGGCCGCGCAGGTCGACCGCGTAGGCCTGGAAGTGCTCGGCCAGCAGCGGCAGTGCCTGCTCATACCCCCACCACGATTCCGTCTGCCCGGGCACCAGCAGGAGCGCCGGCCGGCCGGCGTCACCGGCCACCACATAGTTCATGCGGATCTCACCGAGGTCGGCGGTGTGCTCCTCGAAGCCGTGCGGCACGAAGGTGCCTGCCCGGTGCTCCGCGTCGATGCTGGTCATGGCTGCCGGCTCCTGTCAGGTGTCGTGGACGCGGGTCAATTCTCCCCCGACTGGCGCCTGACGACCTCCTTTGCCCTGGTGCCGTTCTCCGCAAACCGAGCATGCGCCAGCGAGCACGTGGAGCATCGACTACTGCGACGATCCCGGGGCTGGACGACGTTCGCGGAGACGCTGCCGGAACTGGCTTCTGAGGCTCGACGCGTCTAGGGCGTGCGCCTGATCGGTGAGAAAATGTCCGAGGTGATTATTGCGGGCATGCGGGAGCCGGGGGACCGTGCTGCGGGTGGAAAGGGTGCCGACATGCGCCGCAATTTGTCTTTCCTGCGGGTCACTTCGCTGGCCATCGCGCCTATGCTGCTCGGGGCGACCGCGTGGGCGGTCGGCTCCGTTCAGGTCGGCAGCACTCTGCGGACGCTTATCGCGCACTGGAACGGCCGGGTCTGGCGGCGGGTCCCGGCACCCGACCCGAAATACGGCGCGATCAACGCGGTAACCGCGACCTCGGCGAACAACGCCTGGGCGGTCGGACTGGACCAGGACCACATCGGCTTTACCGACATCGTGATCGAGCACTGGGCCGGGCAACGCTGGCGGCCAGTGAACAGCCCGCTTCAAGAGGGCCTGCTCGACGCGGTGGCGGCCACTTCCGCCGGGCACGCCTTGGCGGTCGGAACGCCGCAGCAGCTCGGTACCTCGCTGATCATTACCTGGAACGGGAAAGCCTGGCATTGACTTCTGATCGAAGAGGTCGGAATGCCGAACGAACCCACTATGACACTCAACGTCGCCTGAGCTCGAGCAGCGTCCCGGCTTGTGCCAAATAGCAAGCATCCGCGAGCACGCTTCTTGTCACCGCTCGAAATGCCGGGCCGTGCGAATAATCGGGCACTATACCCGCACTCTTTTATGGTCTATCTTCTGAATTGTCCTGGGGAGGGCTAGGCGATCACGGTCGCCTTGATGGGAGGACAGTCTGTTGCGCGTTTCTCGGCGTGCCCTTATCGCGGTCGCGGCGGCGGCCATCTCAATCGGCGTATCCAGTGTCCTCGCCACGCCGGCCTATCCGGCGGCGGGCGTTCCGCGGGTGGCGGTCCCGCCCGCCGCGACTGGTTATAGCACTGCCGGAGGCCTCACCGGGGCGGCTGCGGTCTCGAACAGCAACGCCTGGGCCGTCGGTTACGCGGGCAAGAGCTCCGCCCCGAAGATCCTCATGCTGCACTGGAACGGGAAGACGTGGTCGCGCGTCACCGGGCCGCGCGTGCTGACCGCGGCCGGACAGCTCAACGCCATCACGGTCGTTTCCGCGAAGAGCGCATGAGCCGTGGGCTCCACCGGGCTGATCGGGACGGGGAAGAACCACTCGCTGCTCCTGCACTGGAACGGCACGGCGTGGAGCCAGGTGACCAGCCCCGCCCCCGTGACGGGGGGAAGCCTCGCAGCCGTGACGGCGACGGCGAAGCGCGGCTGGGCGGTCGGCTACGTCAACACCGACCCCAACGCCCCGTTGTGCTGCGCGGGCACACCGCTGGTCTTCCGCTGGAACGGCACGAAATGGTCGCGGCTCGCCACCAAGCTAGGAAAGGGCGCCTACCTGAACGGAGTGGCCAGCACCGGGACTAACAGCGCATGGGCGATCGGCGGCCCGCTCGCGATGATCACCGGTGCCCTGGCGAAATGGAACGGCAGCGCATGGTCGTGGGCCAAGGACCCGGTGCAGGGGGCCTATCGCCCGTTCTACGCCATCGCTGCGGGGCCCGGCGGGACCGCGTTCGTTGTCGGTACCGACAACGACTTTCCCCTCGGGCCAGCGATCAGCGCGAGGTGGAACGGGAAGGCCTGGCGGCAGGTGAGCGTCAGCGCGCCGACCTCTTCCGGCCTCAACGGTGTCGCGTTCGCACCGGGCGGCACCGCGTGGGCGGCGGGAAGCTATCCCTCGGGCAGCCGCCTGCACACGCTGATCATGCGCTGGAATGGCAAGGCCTGGACGCGCGTCACCAGCCCTGGAGCTAGTGAACAACTCAACGGGCTGGCGTTCTCCGCTTCGAATTACGGATGGGCGGCCGGCAGCACCGCCTCGACCTCAGGATCGACCAAGAGCGTGATCCTGCACTGGAACGGCAAGGCCTGGGCCTGAGTCCGGCCGCGCCACAGGGAAGGGGAGCACAGTGCGCGCTTTTTCACTTGCCCGGATTGCGGTCGCGACATCCGGCATTTGCCTCACGCTGGCCGGGCTGGCGGCCGGCCCCGCGCGGGCGGGAGTAGCAGGCCCCGCCGCGACGACAGTGTCGCTGACGACCGCAGTCCCGCCGACGAAGGCAGTCCCGCCGACGAAGACCGCCTCGGTCGTGCGCCCGGCCGCCGCCTATTACAGCGTTCCCGGACGGCTAACAGGCGTCGCGGCTGCCTCGGCAAGCAACGCCTGGGCAGTGGGCCACACGGGATCGACCGGGTCGCCGAAGGTGCTCATGCTGCACTGGAACGGGAAGAAGTGGTCGCGTGTCACCAGCCCGGGGGTTCTCACCGGTGCTGGCGAACTCAACGCCGTCACGGTCGTCAATGCCAAGGACGCGTGGGCCGCGGGGTACACGGGCAGCCCGATTCTGGCAACCGAGCACACGCTGCTCCTGCACTGGAACGGCAGCGCATGGAAAGCGGTGACGCGTCCGGCACTCATCCCCGGCTTCCTCGACGCGGTGACGACCACGGCGACCGGCGGCTGGGCGGTGGGCGGCATCCCGAACGGCCATAACTGGCCGCACCCGCTGGCCCTGCGCCTGTCTGGCACGTCGTGGTCGCGGGTCCCCGTGCCGCTCGTCCTTGAAGTCACCGGCGTCGCGATCACCGGGACGCACTCTGCCTGGGCGATCGGCGCCACCGAGCAGCAATTCAAGTTCGCTCACTGGAACGGCCGCACCTGGACATGGGAGTTCTCGATCACGCCGGTCCAGGACACCTACATCCTCGGCGGCATCGCGGCCGGCCCGCGCGGGGCGGCGTTCACGGTCGGCTACGAGTTCCCCAATGGCGGACCCCAGGTACCGGTCAGCCTGAAGCTAGCCGGGTCGACCTGGAAGAAGGTACCGGTCAAGGCCCCGTCCAACGCGTTGCTCAACGCCATCTCCTTCGCACCGGGCGGCACCGCCTGGGCAGCCGGGTCAACCGGCCTGTCCACGCTGATCCTGCGATGGAACGGCAGCGCGTGGGTTCGCGTCGCCAGCCCGAGCCCCGGGTCGAACGACATGCTTGACGGCCTCGGCTTCTCGTCTGCGCGAGACGGCTGGGCTGTCGGGTCGTCGGGAGCAGACACCCTGATCCTGCACTGGAACGGCACCAGATTGGGTACCCCTCCCCGCTGATCCTTCGACTGGCGGCAGTGCGTGGTCGCGGCCCGGCACCACGTACGGCACCCATACGAACGGCAGCGCCTGGAAATAAGAGCTTTATCATCCCGAACGGGTTGGGGTGCCTGTCCCGGCCACAGCAGCTGCCAGTGGCGGGTCACGCTGCCTTGAAGCGCTTGCGCTCCGCCGCCACGATCGCCTGCCGCAGTTCGGCCTCCGAGCGGGTGTCTACCGCGTCCGGCGCCGCGTTCGCCATGTCGCTCCGGCGCGCGTACTCGTCGAACGCTTCGCGCTTATCCGCGAGCAGTTCGAGTACCCGCTGGTCGACGCTGTCCTCGCACAGCAGCCGGTGCACGTCCACCGGGCGCACCTGGCCCATCCGGTGCGCCCGGGCGATCGCCTGCTCCTCGCTCGACGGGGTCAGTTGCGGCTCGGCGATGACGATCACCGACGCTGCCTGGATGTTCAGGCCCACGCCGCCCGCCTGGATCTGGGAGACCAGCACCGCTGGCCCCTTGGCACTGGTGAGCTCGTCCACCATCGCCTGGCGGTCGGCCGGCGAGATGCCCCCGGTCAGCGGGCCGATGACGCGGATGTCCTGGACGCCGTCCCGCCCTTTCAGCACCTCCATCACCGTCTCGAGCACGTCGCGGAAATACGAGAACACGATGACCTTGCGCCCGCCGTCGGCTGCCTCGCCGACGATCTCCACCAGCCGCCGGAGCTTCTGCGATCCCTTGGCCGTCCCCGGGTCGAACGCGGCCCGGCGCATGCCCATGAAGTTGCCGTCGAGTACCGCCTTCCGGTACGCGCGCAGCGCCGCTCCGTCGAGCGCCACCCATTCCTGCGTCTCCAGCCGGGCCGGCAGCTCGCTGAGCACGTCTTCCTGATTACGCCGCAAGTAGACCGGTGCCACCTTCTCCCGGAACTTGGTGCCGTCAAGCGACTCATCGCCGAGGTCGAGATTCTCGGCGACCTCCGGGCGAAGGTGCCCGACGAGCACCCGGAACTCCGCCACCTTGTTCTCCATCGGCGTGCCGGTCAGGAACAGCACCCGCCTGCTGCGCGCCGCCCACTCGCTGACCGCCTGGGTGCGCAGCGCGTTCGGGTTCTTGGCGTAGTGCGCCTCGTCGACGACGAGCATCGCCACCGACACGTCAATGTCCTGCGGCATCGCGCGCAGCGCCTCGAACGTCGTGACCGCTATTCCGCCCTTGGCCAGCCATTCATGCGTAGCCACAACCCGTTTAGTACCTGGAAGATGGAGCCTGCGGACGTCAAGCAGCGTGTGTCGCTCCACCTCGCGCGTCCAGTTGATCACCACGCTCGCCGGGCAGACGACAAGGAAATGCGTCGCGCCCTTGGCGGCCAGGTGGCACATCGCGGCGAGCGACTGCATCGTCTTGCCGAGGCCCATCTCGTCGCCGAGGATCACCCGCTCCTGGACCAGGGCGAACTTCGCGCCGAAGGCCTGGTAGCCGCGCAGCGATGTCTTGAGCAGTGACTGGTCGAGCGGCAGCACGCGGACCTGCTCGGCGATGTCGGCGGGGAGGAAACCCTGGCTGGCTTCCCTGGCCGGGTCGAGTTCCGCGACCTCGATCAGCAGGCCGTTGTAGGTGACGGGGCGGGCGAGGTAGTCGTTCCACAGCCGGGTGGCCCGCTGTTCCTTGTCGGCCTTCTCCAGCTCGGCTTCTGCCCTCGACAGCCGCTTGCGTGCGGTGGTGACCGGCTTGGAGTTGAGGATCTCGTCGAGCCCGGTGAGGGCATCGCGAGCTTCGGCCTTCTTCCGCCCTGAGAAGGTGAAGAGCATTCTCGCCCGGCTGGCGGCGCGGGCCGCCGGGTCGAGGCGGCTGCCAATCTCGCTCGCCAGCGGACTCAGGTCCGGGCCCTTCAGCGCGGATCTGGCTCGCTCATACCGGCGCAGCGCCGCGACGAGCGCGGTCTGCTCGGGGGTTCGGGCATCCGGGTCGATGCGAACGCGGATGGCTTCCTTGACCGACTCTCGTTGCTGGATGGCGGCGGACACGATCCGTTTGGCGGACCGGCGGCGAACACCGGGGATTCGCGCGATCTGTCCCGCTCCGGCTGCGAGGACCTGGCCGACCGTTTCCATGCCCGCGTCTATCAGCGGTGCGAACGTGACCCTTTTCTGAATGAGGTCGCGCAGGCTGTCCACCGGCATCGCATCAAGCGCCTCAGCGAGAAGCCGGCCGCGAACCGCCTCATACGCTTGCCGCGCGACGTCGCGGGCCTCCCCCGGCGCGGCCAGGACCGCGTCAATCGCGTCGCGGACCGCGCGGCCGTCGGAGACGACGGCGCGGGCTGCCTTCCCGGGGCGGAGCGGACTTGCCTCCGCGGGATTGTCCCCTGCTGACTGCGGGTCCGTCGTCAGTTCTGCCGCGCGCGCCACCGTGGTGAGAACCTCCGTATTAGAACTGGCGATCGGACCAATTGTGACATAGAGGATATCGGTCGATACGCCGGACGTCTCACTAAATCTCTCGTAGAGAGGCTAGACAGGACCGAGGCCGGAACATGACAGCGCCCCGTCAGTGTCCGCACTGACGGAGCGCTCTAGCGGTGTACTGCCTCCTGTCCTCGGGCAGTGCGTCTAGGTCGTAATCAGGCACCCCATCCATAGGCGTCTTGTGTCGCAAGCTCGCCCCAGAACTTCGGTTCGACTTGCGCTGTTACCTGAGCGGCTTCGAACATCGGCCCGAGCTCGGACTCCTGCTCTTTGAAGAAGGACTCAAAGCTCTTCCGGTCCGGCCACTCGTCCAGCACCATCAGGCTGCCGCCGTCGTCGGAGCCGTAGAAGCGGTGCGCGATGAGTCCATGACGCTTAGCCGCTTCCAGGATGCTCCCCATCTTCTGCGTGTTGTCCGAGACGAACTGCTCCAGCGCCTTCGGATCCCCCTCGACCTGCATCGTCATGATCACTGACATGACTCCCCCTCATCGGTGCAAACCCCGGTAGCTTTCGGCCTCCCCGGTTACCTGCCAGCGATCCTTCCCGCAGGCCAGACACGGTAACGCGTCAGATGGAACAGACTTCAAGCGGACGCTCAGGTCCGTCAAGGGCTACCGGCTCGAAGTGACCCGGCGGCCTGTCGTCCCCGACCTCACCCGCTCCGAGCATGCCCGCCGAAACCGGTCGTCTGGTCGACTGCCCAGCACGCAGCCGGATTAAGCCGCAAGCTTCCGCTGCGGCGGTTGCGTTGTCCGCCGCCGTACGGACCTGGCTGATGCTCCCAGGGCCCACCCGAACGTGGCGTCCGGCGCTGGACGCCCCTCAGCGGAGAGCGTGAAGTGCGGTCCGATCAGCCTGTTGTGAGAGTGGTTTCTGCTGATGTAGAACCCGAACAGGATCAGCCACACGCTCTCCGGGTACTGGGCCAGCCGTTCCAGCGCTCCCCCGCCGAAGCCGAACTGATGCTTGCCCGCGATGGAGACGCCGGCCAGCAGCACGAAGAGGCTGGTGACGATCATGAACTCACGGAGCCAGTTGTCGATCTCGATCAGGACCAGGCCGAGGATCAAAATGGCCAGCTGGCCGAAGCCGATTGCCATGATGGTTCCCACCGTGTGGAGGTGAGCGGTATTGACATTCTCGGGAACCGCTCCGACAAGGATGGCGCCGACGCCGCCCAGTGCCATGCACACGAATCCGGCAAGCGCGGCAGCACGTTCGCGCTGGTGCTCCGAGAAGCTGAACTCGCTGAAGATCAGAAACGCCCCCACGATCATGGCGAGGCCGAGGATGCCAATCGAGGCATCCATCACGACATACAGCGGCGAGCAGATATTGGAATTCGGCAGGCAAGCCGTATTGCCGAGGTCGCTGATCGCGTTGGAGGTGAAGCTGTACTCCGGCCGGAAGACCCAAGCGGTGAGCACCTGAGCTGCGAAGTACCAGCAACTCAGTAGAACGATGACCGGACCCATCCAGTCATGGCGATTGGTGAAAACCCGGATCCGTACCGGCTGGGTCACCGGCCGGGCTTGTTCGACAGGTCGGTTGATTTGATCCGTAGATCTCTCAGATGAATCAGTAGATCCCATCTTTCACGCTCGCTTCTCCAGCCACCCCCAGGCGGCGCGCTCTAAGTGCAGGATAGCGCTTAATAGTCGTTAACCGCAGCATCGTATTGCGCCTTTTTCACAAGGCCTACCTGAGCGACGACCAGCTCAACCGCCACCGCCCCGGCCCAATATGAGTAGCGCACGGGCCCAATACGAGTAGCGTCCCCCCTGATGCGTGCGTTCGCGCAGTTAGCCGAGGGGCAAATCAGCATAAAACGCGACAGTCCGGGCGGCGTCCGGGGCCATTTCCCGTGGATGGCCCACAATCACCGCGCCGGCCGGGCACGCTCGGGTCTCCCGCCTGCCCTTAAGTTCCCGGTATTGGGTTATAGGTGTATGGCTGAAGCCGCAACCATACGCCCGGGCGTCACTCCTTCGGCCCGGTGGCGTGAGGCTGCGCTGGCGTGCGGTACCCCTGGGCGGGATGCTGCAGCGGAACCGGCCTGCGGGCCTGGGCGCTTGACCTTTCCATGACCGCAGCTCTGGCTTTGCGGCCTTGCATCTCAGCGTAAGGGAGGCGAGTAAGCGTGAGTCGCCATGCGAGGGGTAGGGGTCGGGTGATCATTTCATCCGCTCAAAGGCGCAAGACCTAAGGGGAAGATTTGCGGAGAAACCGTTCCCTGATATTCTCACAACCCTCTGTAATCGGCATGATAGTGCTCACGTGCGCAGCAGCTGTCGCAGGGATAGGCTTTGGAGTGGCGTCTACGACGGCACCAGGTAACAGTGACAATTTTGCATGTTCCGCAAACGGCGCAAACGCTTCCCGTCACGTAACAGTCACCGATGTCAGCTCGAACGGTTCCGGAGACGATTATTCTGCGATCCAGAACGCAATTAATACGGCTGGCAGGCTAGGCGGCGGGATTGTCACATTGCGCGCTGGCACTTTTATGGTCAACGGCCACCTTACTCTGAGAAACAACGTGGAGCTTACCGGCATGGGTCCAGCTACCGTCATCAAGGCGGGACCGCGGTTCCTGGCCACCGAGTCACCCACAGGAGGATATCCCCTAGTCACCACAGGCGGGGCGACAAATACGACAATAGCGGACCTTACCGCCGACCAGAGCGGCGATACCTTGAACGGCAATACACCTGCGCGACTAGCCGGTTATGTCATCGAAGGCCGCAACTCAAACAACGTCGTCGTCAACCATGTCTATGTTCGCAACCCTTTTACGTACTCAATCACTATGGTGGGCACCAAGAACTTCTGCATAGAAAATAGTAGCGTTCGAGTTACCGATAGCAATCGATACAACCAGCTGGACGGCATCCATATCCTCGATTCCAGCCACGGCGAGGTCATCAATAATGTCATACAGTCCGGCGACGACGGCCTAGTGGCGCACACAATAAAAAGCTCCGTACACGACATTCTATACGCTCTCAACAATGTCCACGGAGGAGCTGCTGCGGATGGAATGCAGCTAGCATTGGGAGACTTCCCAATCTATGACATAAAAATTGAGAATAACAACTTTTACGGCTCGCGCTTCGGGATCCGCACCGGCTACTACGATCACCGCAATGGAGCCGTGAGCAACATCTTGATCAGCGGCAACAACATCCACAGCCTCGCCCAGGGTGGCCAGCACGCTGCCATCGCTATCGGTGGGTTCGGGGGCATCGGGCCGATTGCCCACGTCATCCTGAAAGACAATCAGGCGTGCGACGCCGGCACCGTCAGTGTTCAGCCAGGTCCCGGCAATGCTGTCAGCGGGACGGCCAGGTGCCAGGGCACGGAGCGGTAAGCGTGCCGGTAGCGCGTACAGGGCAAGGTCACCGTAGGTACGGCCACGGAACGAGAACAACAGACTGCCTGGGCGGATAAGTCGGCGAACCTGTGACGGGGACAGGTACGAATAGCCCTGGCTGACCTCTGCCCACGGCACCAGGACGTAACGGACGTGATACCGCGAGCGGGCCGCGGGCGTCACCCAGAACCCCACGTGATACCCGTAGTCGGCCAGCGCGTTCGCGCCCACGTCCCCGCTCAAGCCCATCGCCGCATCGGTGATGGGCGCACTAGGCGGTACATGGGCCGTCATATAGGAGAGCAGCCGCGTGAAACCGTCGTCGGGCTGAAAGAGCCACTGCGTGCAGGTCGCGAGATTAACGCTGAGACCGAGCCCCAGCACCACCGCGGCGGTGACTGCCTCCCATCGTCGGCGCGTCGTCCCGCGGTGTCTCCGGGACGCCGATGTACAGAGCAGTCGCCGTGCGGCCACCGGGATGATCAGCACGCTCGGCACCAGCAACAGATATAGCTCCTGTTCCTCGAGGGTCCCGAGAACGACGGCGTAGCCGAGCGCCAGCGCAGCGGCGCAGTACATGAGCCCCAGGAGCCGGAGCGCCGCGCCACCGCTACGGATCATGATCACCGTTGCCGGCACGGCCAAGATCAGGATCAGATATGTCGTCGAGAAGTAGCTCCCCTCCGCGAGAAGGCGAGCCGGGAGGGAGATCCCGTTGGAACTGTGGAAGCCAGTGACCTGGATCAGTCCAAGTAGCCGCCGGACGCCTGTTGTCTTGTCCAGCCAGAATGCGCTGGCGTATCCGTTCGCGGCGATCAGGGCCACATACATGGCGTAGGTGGCGACCGTGGTCCCGATGGTGAGAAGAGTCAGGGTGCGGCGAGGGCCCCAGCGAAGCGCGGCGGCGGCGGCCAGCGGAATCACTGTGAGCAGAGCACCCTCGTCTTTAGTGAGAGCGGCCAAGCCGAACAGCAAGCCGGCGGCTACCGCGCGGAGTCGGCCGCGAGGTGATGACGGATTCTCGATGAGCGGGATGAACACCAGGTAACCCAGTAGCACCCACATCATCATTGAGGTCTCCAGCATGACCCGGCCATTTTGCCGGATGCAGAATGGCTCAAAGGCGAAGAGCAGGCCGGCAACAACAGCTGGGCGCAAGGAATCAGCCCGGGCTGCCAGCAGGACGATGACCATCGCCGTTACCGCGGCCAGCAGTGCGTTGAGCACGCGCATCTGGTAGATCCAGCTCATCAGGGCGTGCTGGGTGCCCAGGATGTGTGCCCAGCCGGTCTCGAGGTAGAAGAAGGCCGGCCCGTGCAGGAAGAATTTGAACCCGCGGTACTGGGGGAACCCTCCGGAGAAGACGCTGCGGCCCAAGTCGACGTAGATGACCTCATCGCCGAACAGATCGAACGAGCGGCGCATGGCCAGCCTTATCAGGACGGTAAGGACGCCGATGGCCGCCGCTGAGACCCCGGTAGCTCGGGCTGGAACGCCCTTCAGATAGATCCGCGCCGTAACGTCTCTGACGTTAGTCGCTGTCACCTGTTCCTCCGCTCGGGGTAGCCATGCTTGCCGGACAGAAGAAGACCTCGGGAGCGAGCGGGATGCGATCGCCGGGGAACAGCGCGCGTGCCTGTGTCCGGTAGGCACGAATCAGCGCGGCCTTCGCCTCCGTGGGCTGCGTAGCCCCGGCCTCGATGAGCCCGCTGCGGGCGATGAAGCTCCTATCGGCTTGCTGACGCAGGTTGTAGGGGAAATCGCTGTAGTAGACGATGGGCGCCCCGCTGTGCTCCGCCGCGGTGCGGGCCAGCACGTGATCAACATGACCGCCGACACCGAGCGGTGCCAGCACCAGCGCCGATCGGTGGTCCGCCAGTCCCTGTACAAACCGGCACGCGTCCCGCAGCGTCCGGCTGTCGGACGGCGCGAGGTGCCCGGACTCCACCTGCAGCCGGTACACCGGGTATACGTGGTCCAATTCGGGCAGCAGGCGAGCCCATCGCCGACGAACGCCCGTAACCGCCCGTCGGCGATACAGCGCCTCGACCAGTCCGGCGTGCAGCACCGAGGCGACCCCGACCGATTCCAGCGCGGCCCCGTCCTCCGAACGGCGCTGCCTGTAGAGCGTCTCGGCATCCGGTGCCCCAACCTGGCGCAGGTAACTCCGCGCCGAGAGCGTGTACGGCGGCGGCCCGGCCTCCGTGAACAGCGTTGCGACGGTCACTTCGGTGCGTTCAGCGGCACGGATGATCAACTCACCGCACGAGAGCACCGCGTCGTCCAGATGCGGGGATAGCACGATGAGCGGTGAGCCTTGCCGGGCTCGCTCAGTCAGCAAGTTCACTGGCATACCAACCTCCACCACCAGGGTCAAGCAGTTGTCGCACAAGCGTCCGGTAGCGAGCCGCCGTCTCCGCCTGCCCATGGTCGCGTGCGGCCGCGCGGGCCGCCTGGCCCAAGCGGCGCCGTATGTCCTCGTCCCGCGCCAGAGTGCGCATCCCGGCGGCGAGGGCGTCGGCATCGAAGGACGGGACGCACACGTCGCCGTCTATCCAGCGCAAAGTAGGCAGGTCGAAATGCAGAACCGGCTTCCCCCAGGCCATGCCTTCCAGCGCCGCCAGGCCGAATGCCTCGTGCCGCGACGGCAGCACCACGAAAGCGCTGTCCTCCAGCAGTCGCTGCTTGCGCCGGCCGGTGACATGGCCGACCCAGTGGACATCACCGGGTGCGGCCTGCAGAAGAGCAGCCAGCCTGGACTCCTCGTGCCGGGTGCCGGCGCCCGCGATGATGAGCGGCATGGCCAGCCCGCTCCGCTCGTACGCTGCCAGCAGCAGGTCCAGCCCCTTCTGCCTGACTTCGATCCGGCCGAGAAACAGGATGTGCTCCCCCTGGCCTAGCCGCTCCTCCGGCAGGTGCGGAACTTCGATGCAGTTCGGTATGGTCTGGACCGTTGCCTCCGGGTTGCAGCGGAGTACCAGCGCATGATCGGCCGGGTTAAGCACTACAACGTCGCGGTAGAACCGGAGGCCAAACCGCTCGATGAGGAAGAATGGCAGCCGGTATCGCTGCCACATCTGCTTGCCCGACAGGCTCTGGGCGAATCCCACGATCGGCGATCCGGAAAAGAACGGCAGGAAGCTGGTCGAGAAGGGTGGTGTGAAACTCTCGATCCACACGTCATGTGGTGTCCGCCGGGCCAGGACGGGAAGCGATGCATGGAACAGCAGTTGACCGCCACGCGGCCCCGCCCAGCCGAAAGGCAATTGCCGGTAGCGTATTCCGTCCCGCACTACCACCCCGCCACGGTTAGCAACGGTCACGACCGTGACCTCATAGTCCGCGGCCAGCCAACGGGCGATCGTCTCGACAACCGCAGCGCCTCCGCCTCCGTAGTGCGGATTACCAGGGCTGTCGAAGCTCGAGATGACGATGCGCCCGACGCCCGGCGGACGCGCCCTTGTCGTGGAGATCTGCGGGCGAAGCCCGGCGGGGCGCAGGAACCGCATGCACGCGCGTAGTCCCGTGAGCGTCGCCACCACAATCCACGGGACCGGATGCGGCCGGAGCAGGATCAGCGCTCCGGCCGTCGCGATGGGTTCGGTCACGGAAATCCGCGCGAAGATCCCGCGGCCCTCGCGGCGCACGAGGCGATAACCAAGGAGGGCGACGGTAGCAACAGCGCCGAGCGCCATACCGATGGCCAAACCCATGATGCCGCCGATCCGCCATCCGGCCAGCAGTACCGCCACGTAGCCTGCCAGGCCTGCGCCGAGCCACGGGATGCACGAATAATCGTCCTTGGCTTGGAAGAAAGCCGTCACAAGCGCCACGCCGCCAATGGCCAGCCCGCCCATGGCGGTGAATCTCAGGAAACTCGCCATCGCGCCGTACTGGGGCGGGAACACGGCCCCAACAACGGCGACAGGCATAGTGGCCACGACAACGGTGACTGGCACCGCCACCGTCATATACATCTGTAGCGCCCGGGCGGCGATTGCGCCTCTGGCTGCCGGGTGCGACAGCGACGGGAAGAACGCCGTCACCACCCCCCCGGCTATAAACAGCGGCACCCGGGACAGCGTGGCGCTGACCTGGTAACTCGCCGCCGACGCATGACTGACGGGCAGCAAGGCAACCAAAACCACGTCGACGACGGTGAGCAGGGAAACCATCCCCTGCACCGCCGCGATGCGGAGTGCGCGATGCCACAGTCCGCGGTTCGCCGCAGCGGCCAGCCACAGCCGCCCCGCAGCACGGGGCAGGGTTGGCCACCGCACCAGCATGACGATGCCGCCGATCCCGAACGCGGCAAGCGCGCCGACCTCCCGCAGGCCGACGATCACCAGGAAGAGCCCGGCAAGGTTCTTCAGGACGTTTTCCCCGATGTAGAGGAGGGACAAAGAACGCATGCTCTGCCGGCTCTGCAGCCAGCCGGTGGTGACAGTGCCCAGGAAGATGATGAGGGTGCTCAGGGCAACGACGAGTGCCATCAGTGAGCCTCCGAACTGGGAGGCGACAATGCCTACCACACAGGCCGCCACGGCCCCGCTCGCAGCGCTTGCGAGCATCCCGAACCGGACCGCGGTCTCCTGCTCAGCATCGGAGCGGGCACGGACCATGCCCTGGACAAGCAGCCATGGGACGGTTACGTTCGAAATCGCCGTCGCCCATATGATCAGGGCCTGGCCAGCAGCGAAGATAGAATAAGTGGTCACATTCAGCAGCCGCGTTTGCATCAGTGCGTACCCGTAGTTCAGCAGCCCCACGATTGCCGTCGCGATGGTGGTCCACCGTGCGCCATGGGCAGCAGCCAATTCCTCATCGGGAACGTCACCAGTCATCAGTGATCGACCCAATCACTACCGCAGAGAACGACGGGACTGGTGGCCAGGTGCAGCCGGCCCGGCGATACGCCCGCCCGGCGCAACGTCGTGACCGCGTCGACCTCATCGCATCCGACTAGCAGCACGCTTAGCCCGCCGTCCGGCCGCCTAGTTATCGTGTCGGTAACCCGAAGGCCCTTCCGCAGACGCCGCTCCAGGTCGTCGTCCACTTGGTCGGGCGGCCAAGAGGCCACCGTGGTCAGGTCCACGGCACGCTGCATCGGCCATCTCAGCTCCCGATGCATAATCTCCGACAGCAGGACGCTGGCGAGCCTTTCCGCGCTAGAGTCCCAGGAGAACATGCCCGCCCACCGGCGGCACTCCTCCGCAAGGCACGAACGCCGGGTCGGGTCGGCGAGTTCAGCAAGCGCGCTCGCCAGCACGCTGGCCAGGTCCGCGCTAGGCGGTACTAGCCACCCAGTCTGGCGGTCGCGGATCGAATCCCGCAGCCCAGGAACGTCGTAAGCCACCGCTGGGGTGCCGAACATGTTTGCTTCCAGGACGGTGAGTCCCCAGCCCTCAGCGACCGATGGGACGGCGGTCAGCCACGCGCTGGCAAGCAGATCGCTCTTGGCTTGATCGGACACGCGTCCGGGCAGGGTGATGACCGTCTCTAGGCCGAGTTCGCGTACCTGCGCCAGCAGGGCATCGCGCATCGGCCCAGTGCCGCCGATAGTCACGCGGAGGTCTGGCATGCGGCGCAGAAGAGACGGCACCGCCCCCACCAGCAGGTCCAGGCGCTTATGGGGGACCAGCCTAGTCACGACCGCGATGGAGGGGGCCGGTGACCTCGGTACGCGACTCGGCGGCAACGGCTCAAGGCCGTTGGGAACGACATAGATCGGCCCTCTAAGACGAAGCTGGCGGCGGATCGCGATACGGGTCGAGGGAGAGACCGCGACGACCGGGCGTTCGCCGTACACGCGGCGCGTGGCCGGGCCTTCCAGGAAACGCCCGAGACGGTTGAGCGGCCACCTGAAGTACATATCGAACTGTTCCTGATGCACGTGGTGGACCACGCAGACGATGGCGGTGCCGCCAGGAGCCCAGAATGGGGCGAAGAACGGGATGCCGTTCTGAAAGTCGACGACCGCGTCGTACCTGCCGCCATACCGCCGCAAGTGGCGCGCTGCCTTCAGGTACACCCCGAAACGGCCTCCATCGCGCACGACGAGGTAATGGTTCGCCCAGTCATGTGACGGCGCGTCCTCGAACTCGGATGTGAACATGGTTACTTTCGCGCCGACAGCTGCGAACCGGCGGGCGATCTGCTCGGCATATGTCTCCGCTCCGCCCGCCGCGGGATTGGCTAGGTCCCGCCAGTTCAGAAACAGAATCCGGCGGCCTGCGAACTGCTGAAGCGCTGACATTAGGAAAACGTGGGACGCGCTAGGCGAAATAGGTCCACTACAGCGCGCCAGCCGTCGCTTCTCATACGCAATGTTGAGCCTTCCCTGTCTGACCACTTCACTGGTACCTCGATGATGCGGACGCCGCGCTGGGCGACCGCCCAGAGCAGTTCGATGTCGAACGCGAAACCGTCGATGCTGAGCTGAGGTGCGACGGTACGAACGAGATCTCCGGCAAAGAACTTGAACCCGCACTGGGTGTCTGCGATCTCCCGCAATATCAGGTTCGCCAGCATCCGGAATGCCGCCCCGCTGGCGGCCCGGAGGAAGGGCTGCCGCTCAGCAAGGATCGCGCCGTCGACCCTGCGGGAGCCCACTACAGCTTGGGAACCGGTTTCGAGCAGAGGCACGACGATGTCGAGCGTCTCGATGGGCGTCGCCAGATCGGCGTCCATGTAGCCGACGAATCGTGCGCGTGAGGTGTGAATACCGCGTCGCACCGCGGCGCCTTTCCCCCGCTGGGTGCAGCCGATGACGCTGACCGGCACGTGGTGGGATCGCGCCTTGCTAACGAGATCAACGGTCTGGTCAATGCTGCCGTTATCGACCACCACAAGGGATGATGAATACGTTTGCGCTTCAAGGTATTCGATCGCGCGAGTCAGCGTCTGCGGCAGCCGTCCGGCTTCATTGAGGCTCGGTATCAGGACCTCAAGGTGACATGAAGGACGTCGCAGCGCCTCAGGGATCTCTGGCTGCGATCCAGAGGTGGTCACAGCTAGCACACGCGATTGGCGCGCTCTCTTCGCGACAGCATGGCCCTGGCCGGCTGGCCGCGCCCTTGCGAAGCCCGTTTCCTGCCGCGGTCGTATTCGATATGCATTCACAGACGGTCCCCGCTGTTCTCTCGGCACAGTGAACAAGCCGCGCCGAATACAGAAAACTTGCGATCCTCGCCTAGAAGCGCTTCAGCCAGCCTCTCCATGTGGAGAAGCGCGGTTTAGTCGTTGGCCGGTGACTGGATATTACGAGTTTAAGGTCATGGAAATTGGGATGGCTTCCATCAGTTGGCGTCTTTGTCCTACGTCGTCTGGTGGAAGTTGCGCACGCCTGGCGCCTGGACGCGCGGCAGGATGACCGGCCGCTGGTCAGAACGATGCGTGGCCGTCTTCGTCGAGCCAGGCTGGGTCTTCCCTGGTGAGGGCGACTGCTTCCAGCATCGAATGGACGCCAAGCTTGCCCATCAGATTGCACATGTGGGTGCGGACGGTATGCACCGAGAGATGGAGCTGCTTCGCCACAGCGTCACGATGCGCAGCACCCTGGGCTAGGCAAGCCAGCACCGCACGTTCGCGTTCCGTGAGCTTGTTGAGCAGGAGTTTGTTCTTGTTATTCCGGTCTTGGCCCCATATGAGCAGTTGCAGAACATTGGCCATTTCGCCCAGGGGCAGCCAGCACTCACCCCGGGCAACGCCGCGGATCACATGCAGGAGGTGTTCCAGTGATTCATCCTTGCGCACCCAGGCGATTGCTCTGGCTCGCAATGCCTTAACGATCCGCTCAGGTTCTGAGGAAAAGCTGAGCATGATCACCCGGATGGGCTTATCGCCGCTGGAGACTTCCTCGCACAGGCGGGTCGCGACGTCGTCCGGCAGATCGCCGTCAAGCAGCATGACGTCGGCGCATTCTCCGGTCAGCAGCGATGGGCCTGGTGCTGGTACCCGTACGGCACCAGTTACGTCTATGTCATCTTCCTCGTCGATCCGCGCCGCCAACACGTCTGCGAAAGCGCGTTCCTGGTCCGCGACGAGGACATGGGTCGCCATCGTTCTTTTACCTTCCTGCAGTGACACGGCTGAGTGGCCCTGAACCATGTCTGAAACCATTGCTGCCCGATCCACGGCTGGCGATAGCAGCGGCCTGAACCTGGCTCTGGGCGCCAAGTTTGTTCAGAACGCGCCCTATGTGGCTGCGCAGAGTACTCATCGCGACGTTCATTTCACGAGCCATTTGCCCGGTACTCTGACCCGCCACGATCCGTTGCAGCACCTGCCTTTCACGTGGCGTGAGATTCCGCATTATCTCGTCCGTCGGCGACGGCATAGTTCGCCGACTTGGCCGACTCGATGAGCCCAGGTCGAAGGCCATCCTTCCGACGCTGATCACCTCAAGGGCGCCCGTGATCGCTTCTGGCTTCTGATCCTTGCGGAGGAATCCCGCCACGCCGATCTCTTTAGCTTCCGACATCACCGAGGGTTCAGACATGCAGGAAAAGACCACGATCTTCGTCTCCGGAAAAGAGCGTCGCATCGCCCGGGCAACATCAAGACCGTTGCCGTCCGAGAAACGCAGGTCGAGCAGGCATGCGTCCGGCCGGTTCGCAACTACCGCTGCGATACCCTCCCTCGCGCTCGTGGTGATAGCCAGTACCTGATGGCCGCGTGCGTGCAGCATCGATGCGAGAGCCTCGGAAAAAATGCGGTTGCTATCACAAAGGACAAGTCGCACCTGCGGTTCCCTCCCGTCCGGGATTCCTTTGATTTATCCAGCTAAGGATGCTATATGGCCCGCAAACATGATCTCCCGTACCATGCTGGCTTCAGGCCGCGCTTTCCTTGCTCTCGCGCGAAAGCTGCCGTCGAGGCGCCCTCCCGGTGTCTCCAGAGGAGAGCCGACCAGATATCTGCAGACGCGGGCCGACCAGACTCCGCCTTGACATGCACTTGTCCATACGCCACCACTCCTCAGCGGACAAGTGCTTGAGAGGCTAGCAATCGTTGGCAGTCCACGCTAGTAGTCCACACGAATTTCGCGAATTAGGACATACAGTGCTTTGCGGACATTACTTTGACCATATTTAACCAAATACGTGCGACATGACCTGGGCCAGGTGAGCGAGTGTGACGTGAGTCATATCACTTGAAACCTTCCGGCAATTCCTTACTCTCCGTGCGTAATTCGCTTTGCCGGTAAAATTCCCGTAGCGATCCTGACCACCAGAAATCGGACAGCCGGACCTCGCCGGACCCTGAGCGCAGGCGTCGGGGCGTGGGCTACCAGTCACCCGAACCACAGGCCTCAAACGGCGTGGGACATATACGCCAGTTTGCTGAGGCAGGTTCCCCAACGCCCGCCTAGGCTCGCCATACGTACGGTCGGCTACCGATGTGAGGCTGTCTGACTGCCATGCGTACCCAGATACACAACCTCGTGGAGGAAGCGGCCGGGAGACATGGGCACGCTCCCGCGCTCACCCACCAGAACGTCGCAGTGACCTATGCAGAACTCTGGCGTGACGTGGCTTTCTTCGGCACTGCGCTAAACCGCCTGGGAGTCCGCCGCAGCGATCGGGTTGCTGTTTATCTCGACAAGCGTATAGAGACGGTGACCGCGCTATTCGGAATCTCTGCCGCAGATAGCGTCTTTGTGCCTGTCAACCCGGTGCTCCGCCCAAAGCAGGTTGGTTACATCTTGCGAGACTGCAGTGCACGGGTTCTGGTGACATCTGCAGAGCGGCTTGCTCTGCTTCGCGAGGAACTACAAGAGTGCAAGTCTGTCGAAAATGTCGTGCTGGCGAGCCCGGCTTCTTCCCCCGAGCCGGGCGAGCGATACACGGTAAACCCTTGGCCGATTCCTGCAGAGGGTGACGTATACACTCCGCATGCCATCGATGTCGACATGGCCGCCATCCTGTACACCTCTGGCAGCACTGGACAACCTAAGGGAGTCGTGCTCAGTCATCGAAACCTGATCGCCGGTGCCGAGAGTGTCAGCCACTACCTTGGCAACACACCTCAGGACGTGATCCTGGCGGGGCTGCCGTTCAGCTTCGACGCCGGGCTCAGCCAGCTCACCACCGCGTTCAGCGTCGGAGCCCACGTCGTGCTCCTGAACTATGTGCTGCCCGCGGACGTCGTAAGGCTGTGCGCCCGGCATCGCGTAACCGGAATAACGGGTGTGCCGCCGCTATGGATCCAGATCGCCGACGAAGACTGGCCCCGTGAGGCCACCCGGCATCTACGGTATTTCGCCAACACCGGGGGCAGGATGCCGAAAGCGACCCTGGACAAGCTGCGTTCGTTGTTCCCCGCGGCAACCCCGTTCCTGATGTACGGGCTGACCGAAGCGTTCCGCTCTACCTATCTCGACCCAGCAGAGGTAGGCAGGCGTCCCGGCTCCATAGGCAAGGCGATCCCTAACGCCGAAATCCTCGCCGTTCGCGCGGACGGTTCAGTCTGCGACCCCGGCGAAGAAGGTGAGCTGGTCCACCGTGGAGCGCTCGTGGCCTTGGGGTACTGGAACGACCCAGAACGTACCGCCCAGCGGTTCCGTCCCCTTCCGGCGCGCGCATCTGGTCTGTGCACCGGCGAGATGGCAGTTTGGTCAGGCGACACCGTAGTGCGGGATGAGTACGGATTCTTCTACTTCGTCGGCCGTAACGACGAAATGATCAAGACGTCCGGGTATCGGGTGAGCCCGACCGAGGTCGAGGAGGCGGCGTACGACACCCGGCTAGTACGTGATGCCGTCGCTCTCGGTGTAGCGGACCCGAAACTCGGCCAGCATGTCGTGCTGGTCGTTAGCCCGGCCATCGGCACTCGGATAGATGTTGATTGCCTGCTGGCACGAATGAGACAGGCACTTCCGCGCTACATGCTGCCACAGCACGTTGAGGTCAGGCTGGAGATCCCCCGTTCACCGAACGGCAAATTCGACCGTAAATTGCTGCGCAAGGAACTGGCAGAGTGACGGTTCATCACCACTGCTAACCCTCGTTTCGCAAGGAGGAGCTATCCGCATGGAGACAACCGCATCAGCAGTTAACCAGGTCAAGGCACTGATTGGCGAGGTACTTGGCATCGCGGACCGCGTTGACTCGATGAATGATTCAACCAGGCTGCTAGGCAGCCTCCCAGAACTGGACTCCATGGCGGCTGTGGAACTGCTTGCCGCGACCGAGGAGACGTTCGGATTCAAAGTGGAAAGTGACGATATCGCGACTGACGCGTTCGAGACAATCGGCACGTTCGCAGCGTACGTTGAGAAATCGACCCTGAAAGCTCACGCGCTAAGGGATGGTTGAAATGACCGTTGAACTCCTGCCGATCACGGATACCGATGTCCCCGCGGCAACAGACTTCCTGCACGCCAACTTCGATGACCGGGTGCCTTGGGCCCGAGTGTGCTCGGCGCGCCCATGGGAGGTGGACGCACCCAACCACGGATTCATGCTCAGGGACGGCCAGCGCGTCGTCGGTGTCCATCTGGCCTTCTACTCGGAGCGCCTGATCGCCGGTAAAACCGAACGGTTCTGTAACCTGGGTGCCTGGTGCGTGCTGCCTGAATTCCGGTTTCACAGTATGCGTCTCTACCGGGAACTGCTGATGCAGGACGGTTATCACTTCACCGGCCTCTCACCGGGCGAGAAGGTGTTGTCGATTCATTCCCGGTTCAAATTCCGTTTCCTTGACACGTCCGCGACACTGATTCCCAACCTGCCATGGCCCGGCGTCCCCGGCCTGACGAGGATCAGCGCCGACCCGGAAGTGATCGGACGCAGACTGTCCGGGCCTGAGCTTGAGCTCTACCGGGACCACGCACAAGCACTCGCAGCGCGCCATCTCGTGCTAATCCGAGGCGAGAACTGCTGCTATGTGATCTACCGGGAGATGCGGTTCAAGAATATCCCGATAGTCGCGGTAATTCTTCATGTCAGCAATCCCGGCTTGTTCCGCCGGTCAATAGTTCCGCTTACGCGCTACCTGCTAGTCCGTCACGGGTTGGTGGGAACCCTAGCCGAGCTGCGGATCATTGGACGCCGGCCGCGTTTGGCATTCAGGCTGCATTCGTGGCCCAAGATGTACTACAGCACGAGCTTGGAAGCCAGGCAGATAGACGATCTATACAGCGAGCTCGTGTGCGTGCCCTGGTAGCAGCACCTCACTAGCTTATGCGGAAGCTTCACGACCATGCGGATCAGAAGGACCGAGTCACGATGCCGAAAATACTAATCCGAGTAGGTACAGCACTCACTGTCGCGATTGTTGGTTCATTCACCATTCTCCTGGTTATCAATAGTGTGCTCTTTGTCAAGCTAAAGCGGATGTTCCGCTACGGGATACCGCCTGCTGAAAAGTGACGCCATGAGGCGGCGACCCGTGCGGTTCCGTAGCCGAGAGCGCCGAACCGCCAGCACGGGCGGCGTAGATCGGCTGCGCAGCCGACCGGAGACGGTGCACGCGACTTGACCGCGACGGATTCAAGTGAGTCCGGGAATCGGCGGTGGCGGCAGGGGGAACCAACGACATGTGAGCCGGATGAGCGGGCAAACGGTGACCTTCCGGCTGGCGGATCCGGAGCACCGGCTAACGGGCGTGCGCCTCGTGCAGGACGTGCGCATCCCCGGCGACCTGCTCGGCTTCCACCGCGGCGGCGATGGATGGCTCTTGGTCATCGACCGGCCGCCGGTGAACCGGATGGAGTACCTGTTTGAACTGCGGCATCCGAACGGTGGAGTGGAAACCGTGCTCGATCCGGGGAACCCGCGGCAGGTGGCGGGCGCGTTCGGGCCGAAGAGCGTCCTTGAGTTCCCCGGTTACACGCCGCCGGGCTGGCTGAGCGTCGAGGCCGGGCCGGGAACCGTGACCGACTTCGACGTGCCGGTCGCGGCGCTCGACGCGGCGGTCGCCGTCCGGCTCTGGTCTCCCGACGGGGCGCGGCACGACGAGCTGCTGCCGCTGCTCGTGGCGCACGACGGGCCGGAGTACGACAGGCTCGCGAGCCTTACCCGCTACCTGTCCGCGGGAGTCGCCGGGCACTGGCTGCCCCGGCTGCGGGCCGCGCTGCTCAGCCCGGGGCCGAGGGACCGCTGGTATTCCGCCAACATGCGCTACACCGGGGCGCTGTGCACGACCGTGCTGCCCGCGATCACCGGCCAGGTGGCGACGAGCGTGCGGATGGGGATGGGCGCCAGCCTCGGCGCGCTGTCGCTGCTGCACGCGCACTGCCGCTACCCGGACGCGTTCGACGCGCTGTTCCTGCAGTCGGGCAGCTTCTTCCTGCCGCGCTTCGACTCGCAGGAGCAGCGGTTCCACTACTACCGCCGGATCGTCAGGTTCGTCACCGGCGTGCACGAACGCGGGCTGCCGTCCCGGACTGTGCCCGCGGTCTTTACCTGCGGCGCGATCGAGGAGAACATCGAGAACAACCGGCTGATGACCAAGACCCTGACCGCCAGGGGTTACCCGGCGACCCTGCACGAGGTGCCCGACATGCACAACTACACCGCCTGGCGTGACGCGTTCGACCCCTGGCTCACCGAACTGCTCGGCCGGGTGAGCAAATGAGCGAGCTTGCGAGCGAATCCGTAAGTACAGCGCGTCCGCGAATGCGGACTCCGGGCGCCTGCGAGGTGTCCTCATGAGCCGGGAGGTGACCGAGCTGTGGTCGAACGACCTCGGCGCCGCGGGCACCGTCATCCGGTACGGCCACTGGGGGCGCGCGGTGCTTGTGTTCCCCGCCGAGCGCGGCAGAGCCTGGGACTTCGAGAACAACGGCATGGTCGGGGCCGTGTCGACCCTGATCGATGAGGGCCGGGTGAAGCTTTACTGCGTCGACAGTTACGACGCCGCCTCCTGGTCTAACCAGAACATCCCGCTGGAAGAACGCGCGCGTCAGCACGGCCGCTACGAGTCATGGATACTCAACGAGGTCGTGCCGTGGATACACCGGGACTGCGGCGGCGCGGTCGAGGTGGCAACCCTGGGCTGCAGCATTGGCGCCTTCCACGCCGCCAACTTCGCGCTCAAGCGGGCCGACCTCTTCCCGCTTGCGATGTGCTTCTCCGGCAACTACGACCCCGCGTCCTGGAACGGCTGGGGCGAGCGCGGCAGCGAGGCGTACTTCAACAGCCCACTTGACTACGTCGCCAACCTGCACGGCGACCACCTCGACTGGCTGCGCGGCCGGGTCAGCCTGCTGCTGGTGTGCGGCCAGGGCCAGTGGGAAGACACCACGAGATCGCTGCCAAGCACCAAGCAGTTCGCCGGGCTGCTCGCCGGCAAGGGCATCAGGCACGAGCTCGACCTGTGGGGCTTCGACGTGCCGCACGACTGGCCGTCCTGGCGCGCACAGCTCGCCCACCACCTGCCACGATTCTGCTGAACCGTGCTCTGCTGAACGGAGGCCAACGTTGACCGCTTCCAGGCACCTGGTCGGGTTGCTGCTCGGCACCGAGGAGGACTGGCCCAGGGCATTCGAGGAGATCCTGCGCCGGATAGGCCCGGTCGAAGGCGCCGACGGCGCCCGGCACGCCTTCGACTGCGAGCGGATCACCATCGAGCCGTTCAGCCTGCGCGACCGCCCCCGCTACGACCTGGTCATCGACCGGCTCGCGTACTGGTACTACCACCCGAGGGAGTGGCTGAAGAAGATCTCACTGATGGACGGTGTGTACGTGCTGAACAGCCCGTTCACGTTCCAGTCGATGGAGAAGCACGCGGCCTACTGCGCGATGATGCGGCTGGGCCTCAAGGTGCCGGAAACTGTGCTGGTCCCGTACAAGAACCCGGTGGACAACTCGCGCTACGCCTACACCGCCGCCCGGTACAACCAGCCCTTCGACCTCGACGCCATCGCGGAGCGGATCGGCTATCCGCTGTTCATGAAGCCGTATGACGGCGGCGCCTGGCGCGGTGTCTCCCGGATCGCCAACCCGGCCGAACTGCACGCCGCCTACGACCAGAGCGGCGAGATGCTCATGCACCTGCAGAAGGCCATCGACTACGACGTCTTCGCCCGCTCGCTGTCGATCGGCGCCGAGACGATGGTGACGCGCTTCCAGCCGGACCAGCCGATGCACCTTCGCTACGCGGTCGACCACGATTTCCTCGCGCCGCAGGCCGGGTCAGAGGTGGTGACGATCGGGCGGCTGGTCAACAGCTTCTTCCGGTGGGAGTTCAACTCGTGCGAGACGCTGGTCAAGGGCGATGAGGTCTATCCCATCGACTATGCCAACGCCTGCCCGGACGTGGCACTGACCAGCCTGCACTACTACTTCCCCTGGGCGATCAGGGCACTGGTCAAGTGGTGTGTCTTCGCGCTGGTAACCGGGCGGCGAGCCAAGCTCGACCTGGATAGCGACCGGTTCTTCGAGGCGGGCGACGACCCGGACATGACATACCAGGAAAAGCTGGACACCTACCGGAAGCTAGCCGACAGCTATTTCGAGGCAGACCGCTACCAGGACTTCTGCGCGACCAGCCTGCCGCACGTCGACGAGATCGTGCTCGAGTGGGTCGCGGGACCGGACTTCGACCGGCTGCTGATCGACACCGTCCGCTCCACCTACCCGGCATACGAGCACGACATGTTCATCGCGCACCTGCGCGGCCTGCTCGGCCTGTGGGTCCGCGACGAGACCGCCCGCCTGGGGGCCACCTGACCTTGGCTGGGGCTACTGGGCGTGCGAATGTATAGAGAAGAGGGGTGCTGTTCAGGCACACGGTCCCGCCAGCAGCGTTGAGCGGAGGCCTCATGGGCCGTGAGATTCAGGCGATCAAGTTCACCGGTGAGGATCGGCGACTGTACCGGGAGAAGGTGCGGCGCTCACTTGACGCGCTCGCCCGGATGCTGCGGGACAATGCGTTCGAGGACAAGCCCGCGCATGTGGGCCAGGAGATCGAACTGAACCTCGTCGACTCCGAGGCACAGCCGTCCATGCGCAACGCCGAAGTGCTTGACGCCATCGCGAACCCGGCCTGGGGCGTCGAGGTCGGGCAGTTCAACCTGGAGATCAACGTGCCGCCCCGGCGGCTGGCCGGAGGCGCGCTTGCCGATCTTGAGCAGGTGGTCAGGGACGATCTCAACGCCGGGGACGAGAAGGCCCGCGGCACCGGGACCCGGGTGGTGATGATCGGCATCCTGCCCACGCTGCGGAAAGAGGACGTGCACCTGGGCAATCTCTCCGCCAGCGACCGCTTCCGCGTGCTCAACGAGCAGATCTTCGCCACGCGCGGCGAGGACATGCGGATCGCCATCGACGGCGCGGAGAGACTGCTCACCCACACCGACAGCATCACTCCCGAGGCCGCCTGCACGAGCCTTCAGCTTCACCTGCAGGTCAACCCGGAGAGCTTCGCGAGCTACTGGAACGCCGCTCAGGCAGCCGCCGCGGTCCAGGTGGCGCTCGGCGCGAACTCACCGTTCCTGTTCGGCAAGCAACTCTGGCACGAGACCAGGATCACGCTGTTCGAGCAGGCCACCGACACCCGGCCGGACGAGCTTAAGGAACAGGGCGTGCGGCCACGCGTGTGGTTCGGCGAGCACTGGATCACGTCGGTGTTCGACCTATTCGAGGAGAACCTGCGGTACTTCCCCGCACTGCTGCCGATCTGTGAGGACGAGGATCCGGTGGCGGTGCTCGACGGGGGCGCCTACCCCAATCTCGCCGAGATGAGCCTGCACAACGGGACGGTCTACCGGTGGAACCGGCCGATCTACGCGCTCGTTGACGGCACGCCACACCTGCGGGTGGAGAACCGGGTGCTGCCAGCCGGCCCGTCGGTCGCCGACGTGCTGGCGAACGCGGCCTTCTACTACGGTCTTGTGCGCACGCTCGCCGAGGCGCAGCGGCCGATCTGGACCCAGATGTCGTTCGCCGCCGCCGGCGAGAACCTGCATGAGGCGGCCCGCCGCGGCCTGGACGCGAACCTGTACTGGCCCGGGCTCGGCGAGGTGCCGGCCGCCGAGCTCGTGCTGCGCCGCCTGCTGCCGATGGCCCGCGAGGGCCTCAGCCACTGGGGCGTCGACTCGGCCGATGCGGACCGCCTGCTCGGCATCATCGAGCAGCGCTGCATCACCGGCCAGACCGGCGCCGCCTGGCAGATCGCAACGGTCGCGGAGATCTCCGCACACGGCGGATCCGACCGGCCCGAGGCACTGCGCCAGATGACCCAGCGCTACATCGAGCACATGCACACCAACGAGCCTGTCCACACCTGGCCAGTGACCGGCTAACCGCCCATTCCTCTCCGGCAAAGTTTCTTATCTATGCGCGAAGTGTCCCCCATGGGAGGGCTGCTTCCCCAAGAAGAGCGGCAGGCCGTACTCCAGGGGATGACCAATGCGCCGCGACCAGCTTGAGCACGCGATCCGCACCGCCTGCCAGATCATCGGCAGGCCTGAGGTGATCATCGTCGGCTCCCAGGTAATTGACGCGGGCACCGATGTTGCCGTCCTGCAACATTTACAGTTCAGCTGTGAATGTTGGCGCTTGGCAACATGCACGGCTGCTACGAGGGTGGCGTGGGAAGCTGAGCCGGTGCAGATCATCTTCGATGGCGAGTTGTGGCTCTGGGATGCGCGGCGTGCCGATACCTGGGTCTTCGTCAGCCTGCCGGCCGACGAGTCCGAGGAGATCCGGGATCTGGCCGGCGGGTTGCGTCGCGGCTTCGGGTCGCTGCGGGTCCGGGTGACCATCGGGAGCAGCACGTGGACCACGTCGATCTTCCCTGACAGCGGGGGTAGCTACGTGCTTCCGGTCAAGAGGCCGGTTCGCCAGGCCCAGGGGCTCGACGTGGGGGACGTGACGAGTGTGACCGTGGAGCTTATCGATATTGCCTAGCGGGCACCGGTAACCGGGAATTAAAACCACCAACCGTTCGGGATGGACATCTTCGCCTATTGTGCTCTGGAGACTTCATCGTGGCCCTTTCTCTTACAGAGCGCTACGATTCGGGCGAGGAGGGGGATGAGTACCAGACGACGTCGGCTTGACCCCGTGGGCCCCTTTGGCAACCCGGACGGGTCGCGGGCCGACATCGAGGACTTGATCAGTGAGTTCGTCGATTTCGGCGGCAATCCTGCGTACGGCCATCTCGCCACTCGCGCGAACGACTCCAAAGTGCGCGTGATCGTGGGAAAACTCGGCGCCGGCAAGACGGTCTACCTGCGACGCCTCCAGGATTTCCAGGCACATCAGGATTCCGTCTACGCCAGTCCGCCGCAGCAGAGCCTGCCGAAGACGGAAGTCATCGTGAAGGCGTGCCAGTGGTTCTCCGATCGCGTCCTTGTCGAGAAGTGGATGCAGATCTGGGAGCGCGCGATCATGCGGTCGCTGGTCTCGCATTTGCTCCGTCATCCCGAGTTGCGGCCGCAGGTGCGCGACGAGCAGGCCGCCGAGATCGAGCAGTCATACGGGCGGCTGCTCGGTGATTTCCGCCGGCCGCGGTCGATCTACAGCGAAGTCCGCGACATCATCAATCAGCAGCACAACGCCCATCAGCTGTCCACGTACCTCGATAATCCGCTGTGGGACGACCTTGAGGACCTGCTCGGCGAGATACTCAGCCAGTGCAAGCCGATTTACTTCTACCTCGACGCGATAGACGAGGAATTCAGCCACGCGCCGATGTACTGGCTGAAGTGCCAGGAGGGGCTGTTCTACCAGGTGATGCGGCTGCTCCGCGATCACAAGCTGGGCGGCCGGCTGCATGTTGTCGTCTGCATCCGCGACATCGTGATGTCGTCGGTGTACCGCTCTGAGCACGCGCCGCGGTATTACAACGAGCCGCACATCCGCGTCTTGACCTGGGACCGCAGTTCGCTGCTCTACCTGCTCGAGCAGAAGCTGCGGCGGCTGCCGGTGTCGCTGCTGATGCGGCGCTCCACCACCGGTCATCCGACGATCCACGACTGGCTCGGGGTCAACGGCAGCTGGCCGGGGCCCAACGGGGACGCGTCGATCGAGGACTACCTGCTCAGCCATACGAGGCTGATACCGCGCGACATCATCTCGCTTGGCAATGAGCTGAGCGAGGAGGTGTTGCGCCAGAAGCAGGCTGGCCGCGAGGGCATCCCCACGGACGCCCTGGAGGGGGTGGTGCAACGCAGCGCCAAGCGGTTCGGGGATTCCCAGCTCGCGCAGTGCGCCAACCAGATCTCCTCGGACCTGATGCCGGAGAACGCCGCGCTGCAGGACTACTCCGAGTTGTTCACCAGCACCCAGGCCTATATCAGCGGGGTGCAGGAGGACGTGCGCTCGTTCGTCCGGATGATGGGCGTCGACCGGTTCTCCCGCGGTGACCTCGCCGCACTGCAGGATGTGGCGGATCTGCACTTCGAGAAGACGACGCACCTCGCCTCCGTCCTGTGGCAGAACGGGCTGCTCGGCTACGTCGACGAGTCAGGGCAGCGCCGCTTCTACTCCATGGGCGACGTCGAGCAGTTTCACTTCCCGCCGGACGTGGACACCTACGTGCTGCACCCGTGCCTCATGTACGCGGTCGGCGGCATCGCGCACGTGCGCGGGAATTCCGCCGGCGCGGGAACCGCGCGCGCCACCCGCCCGTTCCGCCCTCCCGGGCGCACTGCGGTACTGGCCGCCACCACGCAGCTCGCCAGCGGCCAGGTGCTCTCCAAGCCGGACACGGCGGGGATGCGATCCACGGCAGGGACCGGGGCCGCCGAGTACGCCGCGGGTGACGTCATCGACGACCGGTTCGAGATCCTCCGAGTGCTCGGGCAGGGCGGGTTCTCGAAGGTCTACCGGGTTCGCGATGAGGTCGAGGGCAAGGAGCGAGCGCTCAAGCTCTTCAACACCGCCGCCGGGCACGAGGCGGTGCGCCGCGAGATCGGCGCGCTGCGGGAAATCCATCACCGCAACGTGGTGGAGGTCTTCTGGGCCGGCCAGACGGGCTCGGGCGAGTGGTATCTCATCACCGAGTTCATTGACGGGGAGTCCCTGGAGGAGTTCGTCACGGGCAAGCGGAATCTCCGCGACCGGGAGGCCCTGGACGTCGCACTCGACCTGCTCGAGGCGCTCGTCGCCTTCCACCCCGGACTGATCCACCGCGACATCAAACCGCGCAACGTCATGCTGTCGCGAGCGGGAGCGAAGCTCCTTGACTTCAACATCGCTTCCCGATTCGGCGACCCGGTGCACACGCAGTCGGGCACGCCGCCCTATCAGCCGCCGGACGCCGACCTCACGCACTGGGACGTTTCCACCGACCTGTTCGCGGTCGGCGTGCTGCTGTACCAACTGCTCTGCAACGGCAGTCACCCGTATCCGAATGCGATGCCGGTGCTCGACGGAGTGGTGATCGATCCGCGAACCTCCCGCTCCGATCTCGGCGCCGATCTCGCGGAATTCCTCGTCAAGGCATGCGCTCCGGCCAGCCGTGACCGCTTCGCCACGGCCGGGGAAATGCGGCTTGCCTTGCGCGATATCCGCGCTCAGCTGTGAACGGCGCCGCAGGCGGGTGCCGCATCAGCGGGTGAGGCCGGCCTGGTAGGCGAAGACCACGAGCTGGGCGCGGTCCCTGGCGCCCAGCTTGGCCATCGCGTGGTTGGCGTGCGCACAACGGGTGCGTTGTGAACTGTCAGCCAAAGGAACCTGCCGGAAGTGCCAGTCGCCCGAGCGGTAATGGATTTCTCATTCGCGCGCGCCTTTAAACAGCGCCGGAAATGCTGGCATTATCAATGGGTGGCCACCCTCATTGAGCGCCTCGCGCAAGTTGCCTACGAAGCCTACCGGGCCGCCCTTCCCACCCCTGCCCTCCTGTGGGAGGACCTCACCAAACAGGAACGGCAAGCGTGGAAGGCCGCGGTGACCGCCGTGGCGGGGCAAACTGGCGGCACGCTCACTGACGCGCCTTCCGGCAGGTCCCTGGTCATCCAGCTCGGAGAACAGCGGCACACCTTCCGTGCGGACTTCACCGTCGGCCGTGAAGGCAGGCTCACGATCGACGACGACTTCGCCTCTGGCCAGCACGCCCGCTTCCTGACCGTTCGCGGCCTGTGGTACGTCGAGGACCTCGACTCCACCAACGGCACCACGCTCAACGGGCGTCCGATCCTTTCCGTCCAGCTGCTGAAGAAACGAGACAAGATCAGGATCGGCCAGACGGTCATGACCGTGGTGTCGGTATAAGGCTCAAGGCGGCGGCGTCGCTCCCCAGTGCAGGGATAGTTCGGTGGCGGCGCGTTCCGCGGTGATCTGCATCATGCTGCCCAGGATGGTCGCCCGGTCCGTCACCAGGGCCGTCCCGTCCGGCCCGTACGTGACGCGGTCGCTGACAAGCACCGGCGCGCCCTCGTCCTCGTCCAGGTGCCTGGCCACGTCCGCCCCGAGCACCTCCGGCCGGATCGTCTCCGACGCCCGGGCCACCACGGCCCCCGCCTCGGTCAGGGCCGCGTACAGCGACGTGGCGGTGAAATCGACGTCATGCAACCGTTCCGCATGCGGCTCGCGAACCCAGGAGACCTGATGGATCGCGCGGCGGCCGGCGAACGCGCGGACCCGCTCCAGCCGCAGCCCCGTCTCGGTCTCGCGGACCCGCAGCCGCGCCGCGATGCGCGCGGGCAGGCGGCGCTGCGCGCGGGCGATCACGGTCGTACGGACCTCGTGGCCCTGCTCGCGCAGGTCGTCGGCAAAGCTGCGCAACGAGCCGAGCTGGTACGCCAGCTGCGGCGACGCGTCTAGTGGGGCGACGAAGGTGCCCTTGCCCGGCCGCTGGACGATCAGCCCCTCGTCGCTCAGCTCCCGCAGCGCCTGGCGCAGCGTCATCAGCGTGACCCCGTACGCCGTGCTCAGCTCGCGCTGCCCAGGCAGTGCCTCGCCTGGCGCGTAGTGACCGTCGCGGATCTTCGCGGCAAGGTCGGCGGCAATGGCTCGGTAGCGTGCCATGCCGCTCCCCTCGTCGTGACCCGGTTGGCCTTGTTGACCCGGGCTGACCTGGTTGACCCGGATGCCCTGGCGGGCCTTTTGGCCCGGCGGGCCGCGTCCCTCGGTCGTCGCCAACGACGATCATCCCACGCCGGCCGGGCGGGAAAGCGCGGCCCGCAGTGACGCCACGAAGGCGCCCGCCTCGGCCGGGCCCGCGCCGTCCAGGACGCGACGCATGACGGCCGCGCCGACGATGACCCCGTCGGCGACCGCCGCCGCCTCGGCCGCCTGCTCGGGGGTGGATATCCCGAAGCCGAGCAGGACAGGCAGTTCTGTGGCCTGCCTGACCCGGGCGGCGAGCGCCGCGGCGGACGGGGCCAGCCGGTCGCGCTCGCCAGTGGTGCCCATGACCGAGATGACGTAGACGAAGCCCTGGCTGCGCCGCCCGATCTCGGCGAGCCGGTCATCCGGCGTCGCGGGCGACGCGAGCAGGCTGACCTCGATGCCCGGCACGCTCAGCCCGGCCAGTTCGTCGACCGGGAGATCGGGCACGATCAGCCCGCTGATCCGCGCGGCCCGCAGCGCCGCGGCGAAGCCCGGCCGCAGCGCGATGTTGGCGTAGGTGCTCGCGATGAGCGGGATGCCGACGCGGATCGCGGCGAGGTCCGCCAGGACAGCGGCGGGGGTGGCGCCGCGGGCGAGCGCGGTGTCTGACGCCTCCTGGATGGTCGGGCCGTCCACGGTCGGGTCGGAGAACGGCAGCCCGACCTCAATCATGTCCGCGCCCGCGTCCTCGAACGCGGTCAGGTAGGCGGTCCAGTCCGGCCGCACGCCGCCGGTGATGTAGGGCATCAGCAGCTTGGTCACAGCTCCGTCTCCGCCATGAGGGTGGCGACGTCCTTGTCGCCGCGCCCGGAGAGCGTGACGAGGACGGTCGAGCCGGCTGGCAGGTCTGAGGTCCCGGCCGCGCGGATCACCCAGGCCAGGGCGTGCGCCGACTCGATCGCGGGCAGGATGCCCTCCGTCCGTGCCAGGCGCACGGCTGCCGCGATCGCCTCGGCGTCGGACACCGTGACATAGCGGGCGCGCCCCAGGTCCCGCAGGTGCGCGTGCTCGGGGCCGACGCCCGGGTAATCCAGCCCGGCTGCCATCGAGTGCGCCTCCTCGATATGCCCGTCTTCGTCCTGCAGGAACAGCGACTGGAAGCCGTGCAGCACGCCGATCTCGCCGTTCGATGCGCCCGCGCCGCCCTCGGCCTCGACGCCCACGAGCTTCGCCGCCGTGCCGACGAAGCCCGCGAAGGTGCCCGCCGCATTGCTGCCGCCGCCGACGCAGGCGACGACGTAGTCGGGCACCGCCGCGGGCAGTTCGGCCGCGCACTGCCGCCTGGCCTCGTCGCCGATGACGCGCTGGAACTCGCGCACCATCATCGGGTAGGGGTGCGGGCCGATGACGGAACCCACGCAGTAGTACGCCTCGTCGGCGTCGGCGACCCAGTGACGCATCGCCTCGCTTGTCGCGTCCTTGAGCGTGCGGCTGCCGGTGCTCACCGGGACGACCTCGGCGCCGAGCAGCCGCATGCGGAACACGTTATGCGCCTGGCGTTCCACGTCACGCTCCCCCATGAAGACCTTCACCGGCAGGCCGAGCAGGGCGCCCGCCGTCGCGGTCGCGACCCCGTGCATGCCGGCGCCGGTCTCCGCGATCAGCCGCGCGCGCCCCATGCGGCGGGCAAGCAGCGCCTGCCCCATCACGTTGTTGATCTTGTGGGAGCCGGTGTGGGTCAGGTCTTCCCGCTTGAGCAGGACGGTCACGTCGAGTTCGGCAGACAGCCGCAGGGCCGGGGTCAGCGGCGTCGGGCGGCCCGCGTAGACCGAGAGCAGCCCGGCGAGGCTGCCGCGGAACCCGGGATCTGACCATGCCCTGGCGAACTCATCCGCGACTGCCTGGCAGGCGGGCACCAGCGACTCCGGCACGTAGCGCCCGCCGTAGCGGCCGAACCGGCCTGGGGTCTGCTGGGCGCGTCCGTCAACTGTTATAGAACTCATGAGAGAGTTATAGAACGGATGAGGGTGGCCGCGCAAGCCGCCGGTCTCGGCGGCACGTTCTGTCACGGCTCACGTACGCTTAGCTCAGCTAGGGCAATGCCGAAGGGGGAAGGCAATGTCTAAGACGCGGTTGTTCCTGCTGGGGGCGGATGTGCGCTGCGCCGACAAGGAGTCGGGCAAGCTCACCAGCCTCGTCGTCAGTCCCGGCGATGATGTCGTCACTCACCTCGTCGTCGAGGCGGCACGCAAGGAGATACCGGCCAGGCTCGTCCCGTTCGATCTGGTGGACAGCGAGCGGTCCGGGCGCGCCGGGAGCCAGATTCAGCTCCGCTGCTCGGTGGCGGAGTTCGAATGGCTCGATCCCGCGGAGGCGACCTACTCCTACCCCGAAGACCAGGGCAACCAGGTCCGTCCCGGGACTTCGGAGGCCTCGTGGCCCGAGTATGCTCCACCAGGACTGTTGGGCGGACCCGGCTTGCCTCCCGATCGCGGTGAAGGGCAGGAGTCAACCGTCGACATCGTCCCGGATCGGCTGCCCGGCGAGGATGAGGTGGCCCGCGGTCAGCACGCGCATGCGAAGGACGGCGACATCGGGCACGTGGAGGGAATCGTCGTTGACTCCGCCACGGGGCGCGTGGCCTTCGTGCTCGTCCGGGCCGGGCACCTGTGGAACCGCAAGGCAGTGCTCGTCCCGCGGTCCGCCGTGACCGCGGTGGGCGCGGACGGATTCCACCTGGACATCACGACCCAGCAGGTGCACGACCTGCCGGACGCGGACCTCGATCACCTGGACGCCTAGGCCGGCGCGGCACTACCAGGCGATGCTGTTGGTGTCGGCACTGAGATTCAGGCCCGGCGGAAAGCGCAGCGGCGTGAACGTCCCGTGGCTGATCACGCCGATGCGCGGGCCGCTGGCAGTGGCCGCGGGACTGAGGGCGTAGGGGATCACTCCGCCGATCAGCGGGCCGCTGGAAGCGCCCTGCCACAGCACCTCGGGAATGTAGATGCCCTGTGCTTTGGGGAGCGTCGCCTGATAGCCGGGCCCGCTCTTCGTGGTTGCCGTGGTGCTTGCCGCGAGCCGGTAGGTGAAGAACTTGACGGTGTCGCCGGTCGGCCCGACGGTGCCGGTCGCGCAGCTGAACGTCTTGGCGTCGGCGCTGAGCCGAACGGGACCGCCCATCACCGGCCGGACGCATGACTCAAGCAGGGTCAGCCGGGTCTGCGTTTGCGCGATCGGCAGGTCCCAGACGACCTTGCTGACGGCCACCAGGTCGCCGCTGGCCGGTCCGGCGACGGGCCACTCGCGCACGGTGACGCCCGTGGACGAGGAGGTCGAATTCCGCTGCGCGTCGATACCGAGGCTCAGCAGGGCCAGCTTCTCGTCTCCGTCGATCCACGCCAAGGACGGCAACCTGGCGACCGCCTGGTCGTGCGTCGTCCAGTCGTGCAGCAGCCGGCCGGTGGAGGTAGAGAAGACCTTCACCGCCAGCCCGTGCGGAGCGACTGATACGGCTGCGGCGAATTCCCGGCCGGACCCGGACAACGCGATGGCGAAGGCGTCGTCCGGCTCGACCAAGGCATCGCTCGCGTGGAAGTAGGGCCCCGTGAACGGCTTGAGCGGAAGAGGGGTCAGGCGAGCCGGGTGGGCGGTGCCCGGAGCGATAAGCACCTTGTACCACCGGCCGGTCATCGCTGCCTTGGACGACGGGGCGAACGAGCCGGTTGAGGACGTCACGCCAAACACGGCGAAGGTACGGTCGTCGGCGGCCCCTGTCACGCTTTCGAAGGTCGTGCGGGCGGGTGGCGCGATCGTCGTCAGCGCCTTGCCGGTCAGCGAGTCCCCCACCACGATGCCGTTCCGAGTGTTGTCACCGTGCCCGGCGAAATGGCTGAGTGCCACGTAGTAGCGGGGTATGCCACCCGGGCCCGTCGAAGTGGTCGGGTTCGGTGGAACCATGCTGCCGTTCTGGATGTCCTTGATGAGTGCCAGGGATACGGCGAGCGCGATGACTGCCGCGGCGGCGGTGAGCGGCACCGTCCAGCGGATCCAGCGGCGTGGCGGGCGAGCGCGGCGGGCGCCTCGCGCCGGCTCGGGCGGCAGGCGCAGCGGCGGCGCGGCGGGGATTTCCCTGGCGGCCAGGTCCGCGGCCGCCGACATGGCCGCGTGGACGCGATCCTCGACTGAGCTCACGATTCCTCCTTGAGGGCGCGGCCGAGCGCGGCGACGGCGCGGGAGACGGAGGACTTCACGGTGCCGGTGCTGATTCCCATGACACGGGCAGTCTCGTCCGGGCTAAGGCCGAGGTAGTACCGCAGCATCACCGCTTCGCGCTGCCGGGATGCGAGCTTGCGCACGGCGGCGAGGACCTCGCGGTGCTCCTCGGACAGCAGGACGGCGGCCTCGGCGGAGTCGAACGGCAGCCAGTCGTCGCCGGTCGCCGCCGAGCGGTGCCTGCGGTCCCTGCGTGCCTGGGTGCGCAGCGCTGCGCGGCAGCCATTGAGCACGCTGGACCTGACGTAGTTCAGCGCGTTGGCCGGGTCGTTGAGCCGGTCCCAGTTTCTGTACAGGCCGAAGAACGCGTCCTGGACGACGTCCTCGGCCGCGCCGCGGTCGCCGAGCATGACGAAACCCAGCCTGATCAGGCCGACGGCGTGCTCCGCGTACAGTGCGGTCACGCCTGTGTCGGCCCGCGGCCGCAGATCGGCCGGGGGCCGCGGGCCGGGCCGCGGCGACGCGTCTGGGTCCAAGTGGTCCACGAGTCAGAGATGCCGCCAAACGCTCCCGGTTGTTTCCATCAGGAGAAATGTTTCCACGATCGTGGCCCGGCCGGCGTCCTGCGAAGTCAGCGGGAGGACCGCATGGCGGCGCGGAGCGCTACGGTGGCCGCCTGGAGGCGGTGGCGCTGGGCGACTAGGTCCGCCGCGGACTCCGCCACTGCCGTCCACGGCGGTGCCGCCGGGTCGATGCGGGCCGCCAGCTCGGCGTGCCAGGCGGACGGCTGCGCGCCGGCCGACGGCGGCAGCAGCTGGACGGGGACTGGGTTCGATCCGGCGTCTTGCCGGTAGAACTGCAGCGACGCGGTGTCCAGGTTCTCGCTGACCAGCACCGCCACGCCCGCCTGGATCGGTGCGGGAACAGCCGTGTCCACCACCCAGCCCCCGGTGTTGGCGACGCTGACCGGGCCGGGGAAGCCGGGCACGGACCGTCGGTCGACGAACGGCTTGTGGGTGTGCCCGTACACGAACGTGACCTCTTCCGGTACGTATCCCCACTCCTGCCGCAGCTGCCCGCGGACCGGTCCTTCCAGGTAGTTCATGAGCCCCGTCTGGCCCGCGGCGCTGAGAGCGACCGAGGGCGTGCCGCGTTCGGTCGTGGCCACCCGGGTCACGACGTGCCCGATGATCGCGTTCAGCGCCCACTGCTCCGGCCGGCGCCGCCAGCGCGGGCCCTTGCCCCTGGCGACTAGCGCGCCGGTCAGGTTGCCGACCAGATCGGCGAGGTCACCCGGACTTGTCAGGTCCGCGTAGATCAGCCCCATGTCCGTGCCCACCTGACCGGAGCGGCCGAGGGTGGACCACAGGAAGTCGATCCAGGCGAAGTTCTCCTCCTCGAGGCGGTCGATGTCGCCGGGGAGCGTCTGCCGCTGCCCCGGATAGAGGATGTCGCGCAGCCCGGACATCATCGAGTAGATGGACTCGGTGAAATGCCCGTGGCTGACGATGAGGCAGCGGCGCCCGTCCGGGGTCCGCAGCGCGAGGTTCGGGTACGACACCTCGACCTCGGCCCCGCTGCCGCCCGCCTGGCTTCTGGCGAGCCCAGTGAGCAGGGCAGAGCTGGCGGCGGGCCGTTCCTCGACGTACTCCAGCTTTGTGGTGTGCCAGGGGGCGACCAGCTGGGCGTCGGCGGGCTGGCCGCAGACGTAGGTCACGTACTGAGCCTCCCTGGTGATCTCCCACTCGTGATGGTCGTGGTTGCCCGGGATGTAGTGCACGTGCGGATCGAACGCGGGCTGGCCGCCGCCGAACGACAGGTGCGCGAAGAGACGGAAAACCATGGCGCACACTTCGTCGCGCGACAGGGCAAGGTCGAGGATGTCGCCGGCCAGGATGAGCGTCGGCGGCCTGTCCTGGCCGCGGGTGAGCGCGCGCAGCCCGTCGATCAGCCCGGTGAGCAGCGGGCTCGGCCGCTGCGGGTCGGCCGAGAAGCCGGTGACGCCGGGTGTCGACGGCCGTTCGCTGAGCGCGGTGAGCACGCTGTTCTCCGCGCCGAAATGCAGGTCAGACAGGACCACGTAGCGGATGTCTGTCATGCGGGCGCGCCGTTCCCGATGGCCTTGCGCGCCAGCCGCCGCACCGGGCCGAAGACCTGCCACAGCTCGCTCAGGAACAGCTGGCCGAACGAGTCGAGCGCCGCGATCTTGCCCGCCAGGGTCGGCCCGTGCACCCGAAAGGTCGTCAGCTGCCAGGCGAAGTCGGGCGGGGGGATGCGCAAGATCCCCGAGCCCACCAGGCCCTCGGTCGGGTTCTCCCCGCCGTCTTCGACCGGGACGTGCCCGTTCAGTATCCGGACGTAGAGGGTGGACGTCTCCGACCAGACCGCGGTCAGCGGTCCCGGCTTGACGTCCTTGTACCCGGCCAGGGTGAGCGGCCTGCCGGTGGCGTCGGCGAAGTACAGCCGGTAGAGCATGTGCCTGGTCGCCGGGCCCGCGTCGGTGAACAGGTCGAACGCGCCCCGCTCGACGGGGAAACGGCCGCCAAGCGGGTCGCAGTCCACGTAGCCGCTGGCGGTGGCCGGGTGCCGCGGGTCGGCGAGGAAGGAGTCCACGTCGTCGGCGGCGATCGTGAGCCGGAAGAGCAGGCGGTTGCCGGCGCGCCTGCCTGCCCGGTAGCCGGCCTGGTAATCCGCCTCACCGAAGGAGAAGGCGCCGGTCATCCGTTCGGTGAACTGAAGCGAGTAGGTCATGGGCGGTCATTCCCCGATGATGTGCGCGGCCGCCCGCTCGGCGAACGCGGCGATGGTGAGGGACGGGTTAGCGCCCACTGGACCCGGCATAACCGATCCGTCCACGACGTGCAATCCCGGGTAGGCGAACGACTCGCCCCACCCGTCGACCACGCCCGTGCCTGGATCGGCGCCCATGGGCACACCGCCAAGCGGGTGCACGGTGATGACGCGCTTGAACAGCCACAGCGGCGTGTTGGCCAGGCCGGCCTCAAGCGCCTCGGCCAGCTGCCGCAGCGTCGCCTCGACCCGGTCGAAGTAGGCGGACGAGGCACTGGTGGACCAGTCAAGTTCGAGACTTCCGTTCCGCAGGCTGAATGTCCCGTTGGGGATGTCACGGCCCATGGCGAGGACCGGCATCGTGGCCGCCGATGCCGCACCGCCGCCGAACAGCCCGGAGACGTCGTCGCCGATGCTGGACCTGGGATTGCCTTTCAGGTGAGACCAGACGCGCCGGACAGCGAACCGGCCAAGGCGGGCGGCCATGCTCGGCGCGTCCGCCGTCTGCAGAATCCAGTCGAGGAAGGACGGGTTGCCGCCGTCCTCGATGTAGAAGCCGCGCCCGGCGGGACCGTCGCCGTCGAGGGTGTCCGGCATGCGGATGGCGCTGGTGATGACGGGACCGAACTCCGGGTCCAGGTCGCGCGCCACCAACTCGTGCCGCGCCATGCGCCGGCTGTGCCGCAGGAACGTCAGCAGGTCGCCATTGCCGGAGAACCGCGTGCCGAGTGCGGGGCCGAGGCCGGGGAAGGCCGCCCGGTTGCGCAGCAGCAGGAACGTGGAACCGTACGTGCCCGCGCCGATGACCAGCCGGTCGCCGGTGACCGTGACAGCGCGTGCCATGTCGGGGTGTTCCGCGTCCCGCTGCGTGTAGCCGACCCGGTAGCCGCCCGCGGCGTCTCGCCTGTCGATCCGCCGCACCTCGCACAGTGGCCTGATCATCGCCCCGGCATCGGCTGCCCGGGACAGGTAGGTGTAGTCGAGGGTGTTCTTCGCGCCGTCGTTGCAGCCGATGTCGCACTCCCCGCACAGCCGGCAGGTGACGCGCGGCTTGCCGTGGAGGTTCTGGTGCTCCTCGGTGAGCGGCTGCCCGGGGACCGGGGGCTGGCCGGGACTCGCGAAACTGACCGCGAGCGGCGGCAGCCGCCAGTCCAGGCCGAGCGTTTGCGCTGCCTGGTGCATCGCCCGGGTCTTGGGCGTGGCCGAATAGGGTGCCGCGTCGAAGGGGTAGCGCTGCACGCCCATCATGGCCTCGGCGGCCTCGTAGTACGGCTCGAGGTCGGCGTAGCTGACCGGCCACGGCCGGGGCGGCTGGTCGGGCGCGTCCTCGACGAACCAGGCCGGGTCCTTGCGGAGCATGACGTTGGCGTAGATCAGCGAGCCGCCGCCAAGTCCGCTGCTCACCACGGACTCGATCCCGCGGAATGCCCAGATGTCGAACATCCCGTACAGGCCGGACGATGGCGCCCATAGGTTCGCGGCCACCCCGCGCGGGCTGCGCGGGAACGAGCCCGGCGGGTAACTCCTGCCGCGCTCGAGTATCAGCACGGACCGGCCGGCCTGGGCGAGCCGGCAGGCCGCCGCCGACGCGCCGAAGCCCGAGCCGACCACCACCACGTCAAAGTGCTCTTCCACCAGTTCCCCTACCGCCCGGCTGCCCGCAGCAGCGCCATGGCCAGGTCCGCCGTGTGCCGCACGGCCTGCGCGGCCGAGCCGGCGTCGGTGGCGTGCACGCTGGCGAGCGTCCTGGCCAGCTGCCGCCAGGTGACGGGGATGGTGCCCGTGCCGAGCACCGCCCCGCCGAAGTCAGCATCGTCGTCGTCAGCACCGTCGTCGTCAGCACCGTCGTCATCCGCGCTGGCGCGATCCGCGCGCAGGGTCACCGCCAGGCCACCGATCGCGGGGACCGCGACCAGCGTCCGCGGTCCTGCCTCGTCACGCCAGCTAAGCCGGAGCGTGAGGCCCGCTCCGGGGTCAATGACCGCGGTGCCGGACTCGATCAGCGTGTGCGGCCGCCCGCCGGGGACAGTGACATCCCCGGCCACGGCCAGCTCGCGCGGCCCGCCGTCGCCGTCAGCGGCGCGCGCCTGCAGCTGCCCGCGCGCCTGAAGCTGCAGGTGCAGCTCCATTCCGCCGCCGTCGCGCCCGGCGGGCGCCGGACTGCCGGCGGGCGCGGGACTTGTGCGGGTGAACGAGCCGGCCAGGACCAGCCGCGCCGCCGCGCCCGGCGGCGCCTCCCGCATCTGGGTGATGCCCGGCTGCCAGGGGGCCGTCAGCGGCGCCGGGTTGTCCAGGTAGCGGCGGGCGTCGGCGTATCCGAGCGCGATGAGGGTGGCCGCGTCGATCTGGCCGGTGAAGTAGGCGGGGTCGAGCGGCAGCGGGTACTCGGGCTTGATCACGTGCAGCCGTACCGGCCGCTTCGGCCAGTGCTCGGCGACGTGGCCAAGGTCGCGCAGCAGCGAACCGTTCGCGGCCATCTCGATCATGTGGACGTACTGACGGAACAGCCCGTTGTGGTAGGTGGCGGTGTTGCCGATGCACCAGACCAGCCAGATGTCATCGCTTCCCCTGGCCACCGCCTCAGGTACGTTGCTGTCGCGGATCCAGACGGCGTCGGTGTAGGGCGTGCCGTAGCGTTCCACGGCCGGCATCAGGACCGGCAGGGACACCGCGGCGACCAGCAGGTCCATGTCGACGTCCGGGTGCTCCACCACCTCCGCGGTCTTGGTCGCGAAGTTGCACACGTTGTAGGTCCCGATGACCCCGGCCGCACGGCGGATCAGCGCGGGGTCGATCCCGAGGTGCGGAAAGACCTGCTCGCGCAGCCCGTCCGCGCTGCCGAGCGCCGGCCAGCGCAGCGAGCCGTAGGCGCGCCAGGGCAGCGCGGCTCCGAACTGACGCTGCCGCAGCGTGCGCCAGCGCTGGCAGATCTCCTCGGCGTCAAGCCCGGACAGCAGCATGGACAGGTTCATCGTGCCGCCCGAGGACCCGTCGACGTGCTGGAACCGCAGTCCCGCCTGCTCCAGCGCCGCGATCACGCCCGCCTGGTAGGCGACGCGCATCCCGCCTCCGGCCAGGACGAGGGACCGCCGCTCCCCCGCCGGGTCGTCCGTGTCGCCGTCAGCGAGCAGCGAGGACGTCACTCCGGCCGCTTACCGCGAGCGCTGAGCTGACGGGCGTAGGCGAGACAGCCGAGGCCGGACAGGAAGTCGAACCCGGCCACGGCGAGCGCGCGCCGCGCGTACAGGCCGCGCCCCACGCCGATGCTCATGGCGGCCGACGCGCCGTGCTCGGAAACCGCCGCGGCGCTCACCGGGCGGCGTCCTCTTGGTCGGCGGCGCCGGCCGCGTCACCCGGCGCCTCAGTCTGGCCCGGCTGGCGGCCGTCGCAGGACGGCGGTGGCGGCCACGCCTGGGACAGCCCGAGGCCAACCACGCTCGCCAGGCCCTGGGGCTCGGTCTGCGGCGGATCGCCGTAGCCGAGGAACCAGCCTTCGACGTGGTCGTCGAGCACGCCCGCCGATGACGGGAAGAACGCGGTGAACAGCGATTGCCTGGCGATGGCGAGCTCCTTCAGCGGCCTGGTGCGGGGGCTGTCGCCGATCAGCAGCTTGGCGGCACCGGGGAGCAGCACGCTCGCGCCGATGTTGCCGTGGAAATAGATCACGGACTTCCACAGCATGCCGCGGAACTGGCAGAAGTTCGCCGCCGACAGGCGCAGCGGCAGTCCGGTCCAGCGCGGACGGCGGATCGTGATCCGCATCGCGAGCTGGCCGTCGAGGTCGTACTGGCTGGAGACCGTGCGGGAGTCGATGCGGAAGTCCAGGTTCGCCTGGTGCTTCGGCATCCCCCAGATGCCCTTGCCGCCCTTGACGGATATCTCGGTGCTGACCGGCAGGTCATACACGTACTGGCCCACGTCATGGTGCTTGCGCAGGAGCACCGGAACGAGGGCGGGCGCGGGCCGCGAGCCGTGGGTGACGGCGATGGCGATGCTGAACTCGATGTACTTGCCGATGTTGGTCGACGTGTAGTCCACGACGGTGATCAGCAGCAGTCCCCTCCCCCGCCATAGCGTCAGCGGGTGGACCTCGCGGCCGGGAAGCAGCGCGGCCGCCTTGGCGGCGTCGATGGTGAAGGCCGCCATCAGCGCGGGCGAATGGTGCGATTCGACGGGCAGCCGGAAAGGGATTCCGTCGACCAGCGAGTAACGCCCGGACTCGGCGGCGATCCTCTTCGGTATCTTCACCCTCAGGCACCGCCTCTCAATTGGTCCGCAATGCGTCCAGGATCAACGGGAATACGTCGCGCGATGCGTCTTTCCCCATGAACATGTCCAGATGCCCGTATCGCGGCACGACATGCAGGGCATACTGGCCTCGGCCATTAGCGGTGAGATAGTCGAATGTGCGCTGCTGGCTTTCCGGAAGGTAACAGCGGTTCTCTTCCCCGGCAAGCAGCGTGATCGCCGCGTCGGTGCGCGGCGCGCCGGTGCCGAAGCGATCGGGGAACTGCGGGAAGCGCTGGGCGGGAACGAGGTACCCGGCGTCGACGCACCGCGACATCTGGAAGAAGAAGCTGAGCGGCACCGGACCGAACTCGTTCTTCAGCCATTCGTGCGTGGCGTCATTGAGCAGGGAATGCGACCAGAGCGTGGGATGCCCGACCCCGTAGGTGAAGCTGGACAGGCGGCACACGGTGTTCGCGCATTCCCGGTGCGTCAGGCGCACCCAGCCGGTGATCGCCGCCGCGATGGCGTCGGGCGCCTCGACACCCCAGTGCGGGTCGAGGTAGCGGGTCAGCGCGCGGACGGGCCGATGGAACCAGTCGATCTTCAGCTTGGCGAGCGGCGGGATCACCGGGTGCAGCGAGACCGCGTTCGAGACGATGGTGGTGACCTCGGGGAGCAGGCCCGAGGCGGCCGCCATCATGAAGCTGGTCGAGCCCTGACAGTGCACGACCGCCTTGAGGCTGTCGCGCCCCGTGTGCTCGAGGACCTTCGCGACGGCAGCCGGGTGGTCGAAGACGGCCGCCTGGTCGAGCGTCCACTGCGAGGGCGGCAAATCGATGCTGGCGCGCCAGTTCTCCAGCCAGACATCGAATCCGTCATCAAGAAGCGCGTCCACCACGGTGATCGGCACGGCGGCGCGGAAGATGTTGGCCCGCACTCCGGCTCCGTGCACGAGAAGCACCGCCGCCTTGGCCGGGACGCTCTCTGCGCCGGTGCGGACCACGTGCAGCAGGTTTGCCGTCCTGCCGTCGGCGGCCTCAAACGGCACGACCTCGTCGTGCGTGTCCGCTGTCATTTGCGGAAAAGGAAAATGTTAGCGGTTGTTATGCACGAACTAACCATGCGCCCCCCACGCGACGATGCGAAGCTCTAGCGTACCGCGCGATCATTCACAAAAAAGAGTGCCGCTAATCATTTCGGACCCCTGGCGCCGCAGGTGCTCCGCCCCCCGCCCCCTGCAGTGACATATATCGATTTCCGCAGGGACGAACCCGGCTATAAAGGGCGCCGTTGAGGATGCGGACGCGGTGCGGGTTTCTGGTGAGTTGACGAGGAACCGCGTGCCGTGCCGCCGCGTCCAAGTGGCAGGAACCTCACAGAACCGGAGTCCGGCCATGGCCATTACCTTCACCCCTGCTCATCGTGCGCTTGCCATCGGCGGAATTGCCGCGGCCGCGCTGATCGGAGCGTTCGCGCTCGGCAACAGCCAGAGCGGCGCCGCGCCGTCGCCGACGGCATCGCCATCGGGCGGAGGGACAACCGCGGGCACGCGGACGGCGGTGCTGACCTCGACGAACGGGGCCGCGCGGATCACCGTCACCGGCACTGGCAACGTAACGGGCACCCCGAATCAGCTTGTGCTTTCCATGGGCGTCCAGGTGAACGGGTCGTCGGTCGGATCGGCGCTTGGCAACGCCAACAACGCGGTCACCCGGGTGACCGCGGCACTGCGAGCCGACGGCGTCGCCGCTAAGGACATCCAGACCTCGGGCCTTTCGATCTGGCCGAACTACCCGAACAACTCGCAGACGCCCAACGGCTACAGCGTCAGCGAGTCGATCACCGCCACGCTCAACAGCCTCGCCGCCGCGGGCAGGCAGATTGACGCGGCCGTGCACGCCGGCGGCAACGCCACGACCGTCAGCGGCATCTCGCTCAACCTCACCGACACCAGCGCACTGCTGGCCCAGGCCAGGGCCAGGGCCGTGGCCGACGCGACGGCGAAGGCGGGACAGTACGCCAAGGCGCTCGGCCAGCCGCTCGGACCGGTGCTCAGCATCACCGACCAGGTCTCCACCCAGCCCTACCCGGTGTTCAACGGCGCGGAGAGTGCCGCCGCGGCGAAGGGGTCGGTGCCGATCTCACCGGGCAGCCAGCAGCTCAGCGTCTCCATCACCGTGGTATTCGCGGCCTGACCGAGCGGGCGCGGCCGGTCTTCGCGGCAGGCCGGCCGGTAGCCGTAGCATCGGGGGCGTGGTCGCTTATGACGTGTTCGTCGCCGACTGCCCGGCGCGCACGACGCTGGATCTGGTCGCAGATACCTGGTCGATGGTCGCCGTGGTCGCGCTGGCCGCAGGGCCCGCCAGGTACAGCCAGCTGCACGAGCGAATCGGGGGGATCAGCAAGAAGATGCTGACCCAGACCCTGCGCAAGCTGGAGGCCAACGGGCTGGTGGAGCGGCGGGCGCTGCGCGCCGCTCCACCCGGGTCTGAGTACCGGCTCACCCCGCTTGGCCGGACATTGCTTGAGCCGGTGCGGACCTTGTCGCGGTGGGCGGAGGAGCATACCGACGAGTTGCTCGCCGCCAGGGACCGCAGTGCCGCGGCCGCGGACGGGTGACCGCAGGGCACCAGCTGGTTCCCCACGCGCTCGTACCGTTCCTGGCATCGGATCGCGATGACAGGAGGTAACTGGTGAGCGACGTCAGGATCGGCCTGGTCACCGGGGCCAACCAGGGCCTCGGCCGGGCAGTGGTCGCCGGGCTCGCGCGTGCGTGGGGCACGCGGGACATCGTCTACCTGACCGGGCGGAACCGGCAGCGAGTGGAAGCAGCCGCAGCCGCACTGGCTGGTGACGGGCTGCCCGTGATGCCCGAGGTGTGCGACGTGCGAAACGACGGCGAGGTACGCGCGCTTGCCCGGCGCATTGCCGACAGGCACGGCGGGGTGGACTTCGTGGATTCCAACGCCGCCGCCGGGATCAGCCCAGGGGTCGCTTACGCCACGCAGGTCGGCGACCTGATCGACACCAACAATCTCGGTACCACCGCGATGATCCGCTCCTTCGGCCCGCTGCTGCGCCCCGGCGGCCGGTTCGTGGTCACCGCCAGCGACTTCGGCACGCTCGCCGGGCTGCCGGCTCACCTGCACGCCCGTTTCGACACCGAGACCATGAGCATTGACGACCTTGACAAGACGATGCTCGAGTACGCCGCTGCCGTGTGCTCCGGCGCCGCCGCCGCGCAGGGCTGGCCCGACTGGATCAACATCGCGTCCAAGATCGGCCAGGTCGCCGCCGTCCGGATCTACGCACGCGACCGGCGCGAGCAGGCCAGGCAAGCCGGGCAGCTGATCGTGGCGGTCTGCCCTGGCCTGGTGGACACCCGGGCGTCGCGGCCGTGGTTCACCGACATGTCCAAGGCGCAGTCACCCGACGCGGCGGCGATCGACATCGTGCGGCTCGCCACCAGCCCGGTCGAGCCGCGGATGTACGGCGAACTGGTACAGCACGGGCGAATACGTCCCTGGACAGGCACCGCGTTACGGTGAACGCATGAGCGCGCCGCGCGGATCCGCGCAAGGCCTGTCGCCTCGGCGGGTGCGAGGCTAACCTCAGACTGTGGCGCTGGTTCGGGCGACGGGGGCGGATCATGGCGCGGATCGTGGTGGTGGGGGCAGGCGTCGTAGCCCTCGGGGCCGCGATGCTCCTGGCCGGTGACGGTCACCGGGTCATCGTGCTCGAGCGGGACGCCGACGGCCCGCCGGCCGACCCGGTTGACGCGTGGGAGCAATGGCAGCGTCCCGGGCTGAACCAGTTCCGGATGGCGCATACGTTCCTGCCGCGATTCCGCGCCATTCTCGACGCCGAGTTGCCCGCTGCCGCCAGCACGCTGAAGGACGCCGGCGCATTGCGGATGAACTACGTCCGCGACGTGCTGCCCGCGAAGATGAGCGGCGGCTGGCTCGACGGCGACGAACGCTACGCGTTGCTGACCGGCCGGCGCGTCCTCGTCGAAGCGGTGCTCGCCGCCGCGGCCGAGTCGGCTCCAGGCGTGCAGATCCGCCGCGGCACGGCGGTCGCGGGCCTGGTAGGCGGCACGCCGGCGCTGGCGGGGGTCCCGCACGTGACCGGAGTCATGACCAAGGCCGGCGAGGTCATCACCGCGGACCTGGTGGTGGACATGAGCGGACGGCGGTCCGCCCTGCCGCACTGGCTGGAGGACATCGGCGCCCGGCGCCCTGACGAGGAACTGGAAGACGTCGGTTTCGTGTACTACGGCCGGCATTTCCGGTCGGCGGACGGGTCGCTGCCGCCCATGATCGGGCCAGCCCAGATTCACTGGGGCACCATCTCGTCGATCACCCTGCCCGCGGACAACGGGACCTGGGGCGTCGTCCTGGTAACCGCGTCGACCGACACGGCGCTGCGGCCGCTGCGCGAGGCAGGCCGCTGGGAAGCGGTGATGCGCGGCCTTCCGCTCGTCGCGCACTGGGTGGACGGTACCCCGATCGACGACGGCGTCGCGGTGATGGCCCGGCTCGAGGACCGGTACCGAGGCTTCGTGCTTGACGGCAAGCCGGTCGCCACTGGCGTGGTCGCGGTGGCCGACTCCTGGGCGTGCTCCAATCCCGCCAACGGCCGTGGCGCGTCGATCGGCCTGCTGCACGCCCTGACGCTGCGGGATCAGCTGCGGGCGGTGGACGCGGCCGATCCGGCGGCTTTCGCGGCGGCATTCCACGCCGCTACCGCGGAAACAGTCGAACCGTGGTACCGCGCCACCCTCGCCAGTGACCGGCACCGGGTCGGCGAGATCGAGGCCGGCATCCGCGGCGGCCGCTACGACTCGCGCGACCCCGGCTATCAGCTGGAGAAGGCGCTCGACGCCGCCTTCGGACGGGACCCGGAATGCACGCGGGCGAACTTTGACATCAGGTTCGTGCTCGATACGCCCGCGAAGGTCTTCGCCCGGCCGGGACTGCGGGACAAGACCCTGCGGCTGGGGGGCGGCTGGCGCGACGCGCCGCCGTTCGGGCCCACCCGGGAGCAGCTTCTCGCACTGGTTTCCCCATGAAGGCCGGATGAAAGGACACAGATGGCACGGGTAGAGGTCAACGGGGTCGGGATCGAGTACGAGGTCACCGGGCAGGGGCGGCCGGTCGTGCTGCTGCACGGCTTTCCCGACTCCGGCCGGCTCTGGCGGAATCAGGTACCGGCTCTCGCCGGCGCCGGGTTCCAGGTCATCGTCCCCGACCTGCGCGGCTACGGCCGCTCGGGCAAGCCCGAGGCCGTCGAGGCCTACTCCCTGATGACGCTGGCCGGGGACGTCCTGGCGGTCCTCGGCGACGTTGGCGTCGCCAAGGCCCACGTGGTGGGGCACGACTGGGGCGCCGCCCTGGCCTGGGGCCTGGCATCGCTGGCGCCCGCCGCCGTCGACCACCTGGTCGTGCTGTCGGTCGGCCACCCCACCACCTTCCGCCGCACGCCGCGGCAGCGCGAGAAGTCGTGGTACATGCTGCTGTTCCAGTTCCCCGGCATCGCCGAGCGCTGGCTGAGCGGGGACGACTGGGCCAACTTCCGCAACTGGGCCGGGCATCCCGACACCGACCAGGTGATCGCCGACCTGGAGACGAACGGATCGCTTACGCCCGGCCTGAACTGGTACCGGGCCAACGTCTCACCGGAGACCTGGGTGCAGCCGCCGCCGTCGCTGCCGCCGGTGCAGGCGCCCACCATGGGCATCTGGAGCAGCAAAGACATGGCCCTGACCGAGACGCAGATGACGGAATCGGCCGCGAACGTGGCCGGCCCGTGGCGGTACGAGCGCCTGGACGGCCCCGGTCACTGGATGCAGCTCGAAGCACCCGATCAGGTCAATGCCCTGCTGCTGGATTTCCTGCCGCGATAGCAGCAAGCTCAACCCGTTCGGGATATCGATCTTGAATCTCCCGAACGGGTTGGGCTAACTCTGGCCCGCCCGCCGCGGCGCGCGAGCCTGGAGAGCGGCTGGCCGGGATTCAGCTGCCTTGCTTGGCGGCCCAGTAGGGGGCGCGGAGCTGGCGCTTGAGCAGCTTGCCCGAGCCGGTGCGCGGCAGTTCGTCGGTGAACGCCACCGAGCGCGGCACCTTGTAACTGGCCAGGTGCTCGCGGGCGAACGCGGTGACCTGCTCGCCGGTCAGCGACGACCCCGGCGCCCTGACGATGGTGGCGTGCACCGCCTCGCCCCATTCCTCGGACGGGATGCCGAACACCGCGACGTCGAAGATTTCCGGGTGCTGCTCGAGCACCGCCTCGATCTCGGCCGGGTATACATTCATGCCGCCGGGGATGATCATGTCGGTCTTGCGGTCGCAAATGTACAGGTAGCCCTCGTCGTCCCAGTAGGCGACGTCGCCCACGGTGTGGTAGTCGCCGCGGCTGTTCGCCTCGTAAGAGGCGTCGTTCTTGTAATAGGTGTCGAACACGCCCTTCGACCTGATGAAGACCTCGCCGGGATGATCGGGTCCTGTCCCGGTGACCTCAGCGCCGTCGTCGTCGAGCAGCAGGATCTCGATGCCGGGCGCCGGCTGGCCGCACGATCCCGGCTTGCGCAGCTGGTCCTTCGGCAGCAGCACGGTGTCCACGCCGAGCTCGGTGGACCCGTAGACCTCGAACAGCGACTCGGGCGGGAAGTCCGCCAGGTACTGCTGCTTGAGCGCGAAGCTCCACGGCGCCGCGTTGGCGATCATGACGTGCATAGAGGAGCGGTCGTAGCGGGCCTTGACCTCGGCGGGCAGCGCGCAGATCATCCTGACCAGCGCGGGCGCGGAGAAGGTCGAGCTGACCTTGTACTTGTCGACGAGCCGCAGCCAGTCCTCGGCGTCGAACTTGCGCTGCACGACGACCGTCTGGCCGTAGAGCAGGGCGGCGCCCGCGAACGCGCCGGGCCCGCTGTGATACAGCGGGCCCGAGGTGATGTAGACGTCGTCGGGCCGGTAGCCGAACAGGCCAAGCAGGGCGGCCAGGGCCTCCGGGTCCGCGCCGCCGGACCGGACCGCGCCCTTGGGCTTGCCCGTCGTGCCCGAGGTGTAGATCATCGTGCCGCCGGTGCCGGTGCCGTCGCTCTCCGCTGGCGGGTCCGACGGCGCGGCCGCGATGTCGGCGTCGGTCAGCATTCCGTCCGGTGCCGCCCCGCCGACCGCGATCACGTGCTGAAGCTTCGGCAGCTTGCCGCGCAGCGACGCGAACATCGGCGCGTGCTCGTAATCGACATAGGCGATCGGCGCGTCGCTGTTGTCGATGACGTAACACGCCTCCTCCGCCGTCAGCCGGTAGTTGAGCGGGACCGCGATCGCGCCGATCTTGCGAGCCGCGTTGATCACCGCCCAAACCTCGGGCGAGTTCGGCCCGCACCACAGGACCTTCGTGCCCTGCCCGGCGCCCAGCGAAAGCAGCAGGTTCGCCACCCGGTTGGCCTGCGCCTCGAGCTCCGCGTACGTCCACGCCACGACGATTCCGTCGGGTTTGTCGTCGACGACCGCCAGCTTGCCCGGCTGACTCTGGGCATAGACGGAAAGAATGTCCGGCATCGCACCTGCCCCTCATTGGACGTGGTCAGGGCGCGGCTGGTCGCCGCGCCCGGCGCTAGGGCCACCCTACGGAACCGGGGCCGGTCGGTAAATATACGATCTTTGATCGGCGCGACCGGCGTCTGCCGTTCTGGCGCCTGATGGACGGCATGCTTCGGCATACTGACTGCGTGGGGGGACAGAACCGCAGCGCGGCCGACGTGTCTCGGCTGCTGCACGCGTCCTGGACTGGCGGCCCCGCGGGCGAGCTCGCGAAATCGCTCGCCGACCGGATCCCGGTGCCCGGCGCGCTTGGGCTGCGGGGACGGTTCCATTTCCTGACGGACCCGGCGGTGCCCGCGATGCCCGGCGACCAGTTCCTGGTTTCCTGGGACACCTGGCAGCGTCAGGTGGAGCTGACTAATGCGGCCGACGCCGCGCTGATCGCCAACGACACCGCGGCGGCAGGGAGCGCGCTCACCGCGCTCCGCGCGACCCAGGAGGACGGGCTGCACCCGCTGCCGGTGGTCGACGCCCTCGTCGGGCTGGGTGACGCGGCACGGCAGGCCGACCGGTTCGAGGAGGCGGCCGCACACTACGAGGGCGCCATGGAGCTGGCGCAGGCGGCGAGCTACCGGTTCGGCCTGGTCCGCGCGCTGGTGCCGGTGGGCTACCTGACGCTGCTGTCCGGGTCGGCGGGGCAGGCCGCCGATACGTTCGGCCGGGCGGCAGACCTGGCCAGGGACCTGGACGAGCGCGTCTACCTTGCCGCGGCGCTGACCGGGCGCGGTGAGGCACTGGTCCGGCTGCGCGAAGACGATGCGGCCGAACGTGCGCTTGCCGAGGCGCTGCGGCTGAGTGAGTCACTCGGGGCGGACGTCGGCATCGTGAACGCGGCACAGCAGCTTGGCGACCTGTACCGGAGCCGCGGCCGGCTGGACGAGGCGAAGGCCGCCCTGACCCGCGCGCTTGACGCCGCCGGCCGGTCGGGAACGCTGATCGGAACGGTCAACGCGTGCGACGCCCTCGGCGAGGTATGTCTGCGGCTCGCTGACCTCGACGGCGCAAGGAGCTACTACCTGCGGGCTTATGAAATGTCCGCCGAAGGCGGCTACCGCCGCGGCGAGGCGTGGGCCCTGTACGGTCTTGGCCGCTGCGCCTACGCGCTTGACCTGCCGCAGGAGGCGTACCAGCTGTTCGAGGGCGCACTGGAGGCCAACAGGGAGCTCGGGGACCTGCCAAGTTCCGCGACGGCGCTCGACGGGATGGCGCGGGCGGCGGGCGCGATGGCGGACACCGCGGCGGAGACGCGGGCGCGCGTCGACGCCGTGCTGGCGATCGAGGCGATGCGGTCATCCCAGGACCTGCATCAGTACCAGCAGGAATACCTCCGCCGGTTCGCCATGGTCTACTCGGCCGCCATCCGGGCCGCGGTACGGAACGCCGATCCCGGCGCGTTCATCACCGTGTTCGAGAACCTCGCGGGCCGCCGTCTGGCCGGCCTCCTCGAGAAGATCCCTCCGGCGGCAGCGGCCGCCGACGCGCAGCTCGCGTCGCAGGTGCTGGCGACGGCGAGCAGCCTGCCGGCCGACGGCGCCGATCTCGCGGCGAACATGGCAAGCGCGCAGTGGCGGGCCAGGCTCGTCGGGCGGCTCGCGCTGCGCGGCGGGATGCCGGAAAGAGCCGAGCGGGCGATCGCCGACATCGCCGCCGCCCTGTACCGGTCGTTTTCGCCTGATGACGCAGTGCCGCTGCTCGACCGGGCCGCCGCGAACGCGGACGTGCTGCTGGTGACGCTGGTCCCCGGTGCGGGGGATCAGCTGGCCTGGCTGAGCGCCGGGCCCGGCCGCCCGGCCCGGAGCGGCCTGCGGGAGATCTCCGCGGCCGTTCAGCGGCTGGTTTCCTCGCTGGCACGCGATGGCCTGCATCCGCTGGCCCGGCCCGGCGAGGTGAGCGCGCTCGCGGACCTGCTGCCCGCCCAGGCATTCGAGGGACTGGCGGACGACGCGCGGCTGCTCATCGTGCCGCTCGGCGACCTGTGGGCGCTGCCGTGGCCCGCGGTTCCCGTCGGCGAGGCGTTCCTCGGCGAGCGCTTCACGCTCGCCGTCGCGCCGTCACTCACGCTGGCGGACCATGTGCGCGGGTCACGGGAAATGTCCAGGCCGCGCACGGTCGGCCAGTGGCGCAGCACGCAGATCAAGCACCACGACCTCGTCGCGTTCGCCGACGACAAGCGGGTGGCGCTTGACGCGTTCTCCTCCGCCGATGTGGCGCTGACGGCCGTCACGTCGGGGCGGCGGCATGACCTGATCGTCATCGCCGGACACGGCCGGCCAGTGCCGGGAATGGTGCACTACCTCGAGCTCGCGCCGCGCGTGCTGCTCACCCCGGCCGCACTCCTTGACGCGCGGACCCCGGACCAGCTCGTGCTCGCCGCCTGCTGGGGAGCCAACGCACCCGGATCGGCGGACAGCGACCCGCTGACCCTGGCCACGATCGCGCTTACCCGCGGGAGCCTGGCAGTGCTCGCCACGACCAGCGAACTGGCCGACGACCCGATCGCGAGCCGGTTCCTCAACGGAGTCCTGCACCGGCTGCCCGCGTCCACGATGCCGGAGGCGCTGCGCGCGATGACCCGCCGCTTCCTTGCCGACCCGCGGCACAGGAACGGCTACCTGTCCCGCTGGGCACCGCTCATCACCGTCGGAGCTGTCTGAGCGCCGTCACGGCGCGAGAAAAGAGGGAGACAATCATGGTGTCCGCAGATCCCGGTTCCGGCGGTCAGGCGAATCCCGCCGGTTCCGCCGGTTCCGCCAGTCCGCCGCCCGTCGCCTATCAGACGGACGCGCCGAACGCGTACCGCTGGACCGAAGTCGCCTACGACTACCTGCTCAACGGCAAGCTCACGGCCAGCATCCGCAGCGCGAGCGGCATCAGCACCGCGACGGTGACGGGAACGTGTCCGTATTGCACGGACGACGTGAAGTTCAGCCAGGTGCTCGACGTCGTCACCGGCGAGGCGATGACGACGCTCGGCTGGCGCCGGACGGAGTCTGTCCAGGCCGACGACGACTACGTGCCGCTGACGGTTTCCTGCGCCTGCACCGAAGCGCATGCCGGACGCCCGGATGGCGTCAAGTACGGATGCGGCATCAACTTCCGCGTCGAAGTCCAGCCGGAAGCCTGATGGGGACGCCCGTGGTGCCATCGGGACCGGTCGCGCCGACGGCCGGCCAGCGGCCGCCCAAGTATCGCAAGCCTGCGGCCGGCCCCACGGTGGCCAGCCTGCAGGACCAGGCCCGCTGGCAGCAGCTAAGCGACCAGAGCCTGCCGTCGGCTCAGGCGGCGGCCGAGAAATGGCGCACCGGGCTCGCCGCGTTCGTGACCCTGGCCACGGGCGGACTGCTACTGAAGGGGCCGGCCGCGGCCAGCGACGTCACCACCGGCTGGCTGATCGCGCTGACCATCCTGGCACTTGGCGGACTGCTCGCGGCCATCGCCGGGCTGTGGCTCGCGCTGCAGGCGGCCGCGGGCACGCCGGCGAAACTCAACCTGACCGAGGTCGTCGCCACCTATGGCGGGGTCCGCCAGTTTGAAATCGCCTGCGCGCTCACGGCGTCTGGTCAGCTCCGCAGGGCCAAGCTACTGATCGGCGCATCGCTACTGCTCTTCGTGGCCGCGATCGGAACCTGGTGGTGGGCACCGTCGCAGCCGCCGGCGCTGATAAGCGTCGACACACCGCAGGGAACTGTCTGCGGCACCCTGATCAGCGGCAGCGGCGGCGCGTACACGGTGCAGCAGCCCAACGCCTCAAGTCAGGTCCGGATCCCGGTCAGCACCGCCACGGACGTGCGGATCGTCGCCTCGTGCTGAGCACCGGCCCACTAGCCCCCGGCCACGCGGCCCGCTGCCCCCGCGGAAGCCGGTGCTACGGTAGCCACTGTGGCCGGGGCGCGCAGCCGTTACCGTGCGGCGGGCGTGCTTGCCTGACGAGAGCCTTGGCGGTGCTTATGGCGTACAGCAGGCAATGGGTGGTCGACCTCCTACGCAAGAACGGCTATGAGAAAGAAGCCGACGACGCGCTGCGGACGCTGCCGGACGAGATCGACCGTGCGCAGCTGGTGGAATTCGGCAACAGTCACAACATCTTCGTCGACGAGATCATCAGCCGGATGGGCGGCAGCCCGTAACCGGTGGTTACCTGGTGCCGCGCGGCCGGCCTGGTCAGGCCGTGAGGTAGACGGCGGAAAGGTCGTCGTCGGCGTGGCCGCTCGCCGCCGTGTCGCGCCAGCGCGGAAGCAGGGCGCTGGTGAGGGCGAGGTTGGCTCCCGCGTCGCGGGCGGCGCCGACGGCAAGTTCCGCGTCCTTGAGCGCGTGCTTGAGCGCGAACGCCGGGCTGAAGTCCCCGGACAGCATGACACGGGCCTTTTGCACCGCATACGGCGCGCCGAGCGGGTTGTCGGCGAGCAGGTCCACGATCCCGGCCGGGTCGAGGCCGAGCCGCCTTGCGAAGGACAGGGTCTCCGCGGTGGTCTCGGTGAGGTCGGCGAGCCAGGTGTTGACCACTAGCTTGGCGCGGGTGCCGTTACCCGCCTCGCCGAGCCAGGCGGTGGCCCGGCCGAGCACCTGGAACACCGGGGCGAGTACGTCCCTCGCCTCGTCGGGACCGCTGGCCAGGATGGTGAGCTGGCCGGCCCTGGCAGGCCCCTCGCTGCCGGAGACCGGGGCATCGACGAAGGTGACGCCGTGGGCGGCGGCGACGCCGGCCAGCCGGTCCGTCCACTCGATGCCGATGGTGCCCATCTGCACCCAGATCGCTCCCTTCGCCGCGGCGAGGAAGCCATCGGGACCGGTGGCGGCCTGTTCGGTGGCGGGCCCGTCGGCGAGCATCGTGATGACGACCCTGGCGCCGCTGACGGCCTCGCTCGGGCTCGCCGCCACGGCCGCGCCGTCGGCCGCGATGGCCGCGGCGCGGGCGGCGGTGCGGTTCCACACGCGCACGTCCAGGCCGCCGCGGGCCAGGTTGGCGGCCATCGGGCCGCCCATCCGGCCGGTGCCGAGGAACGCGACGGCCGGTGCCGCCGCCGGGCCATTGGCAGCGGTGACGTGCTGCTCTGCAGGCTGAATGGTGGTCATGTCCTGCCTCCCGTGATTGGAGCGCTAATCCGACAAGCCCCAGCGTCCGACGTGACAGGGTGAGCCCGCGTCACACCGGCGGGTGATCGCGGCCCGGATCAGGGCCGTCGCGGTGACGGCGCTAGCAGCCCGAGTGCGCGGGCCTGCTCCACCGCCTCGTGGCGGCGGTGCGTGCCGAGCTTGTCGTACAGGTGGCGCATGTGGGTCTTGACCGTGTTGACCGACAGGTACATCTCGTCGGCGATCTCCGGTGCCGACAGCTTCGTGGGCAGGTAGCGCAGCACGCGGGCCTCGGCGTGGCTGAGGGGCTCGCGCAGCCGCCGCGGTCCGTCCGACGCGGCGCCCGGTTCCCGGCCGGCCAGCAGGCCGAGGATCTCGGCGATCAGCGCGGCGTGGGCGGTGCCGAGCCGGCGATGGCGGTCGAGCAGGTCGGGCGCCGGGTCGTAAAGGAACGGGAAGAGCAGGCGCTCCGGCTCGGCGCGGTCGAGGGCCCCTTCGAGCGCCCGCCTGGCGGCGGCCGCGTCGCCGAGCGTGTCGCAGGCGATCGCCTGGAGCAGCAGCGCCTGGACATCCCAGAGATGGGCGTTCTGCAGCGGAGCCGATCCGTCGATAACGGGCCCGAGCACGGCGACCGCCGCCTGCGGGTCGTGCTGGGCGAGGCGCAGCGATGCCTCGGCGATGCGGGTCTCGCCCCGCTTACGTTCCGCCGTGTCCATGCTGGCAAGGGCCTGTTCGACGCGGTCCGTCCGGCCGCCGCGGGCGAGGGTCTGCAACAGGTGGGAACGGAGCCGCGGCGCGAGCGTGTGCGGCGTGATGAGCGAGTCTGACAGCCGCTGCGCGTCCTGGAACGCGCGCAGCGCGGCGTCGGGACGGCCGCTCACGTACTCCAGCATGCCGCGGCCGTACCGCAGCCGCATCCCCGCGGCCGGGTCCGCCTCGGTACGGACGATGCGTTCTGCCTGGCCGAGGGCGTGCTCCGCGTCCTCGATCCGTCCCTGGACGATCATCGCCACGCCGATGGCCATGTAGGCGACGCCGGCGACCGGCTCGTCCGCCCAGCCGTGCTTGGCGGCGAGCTCGATCGCCTGCCGCCCGCGCTCCGCGCCAAGCGGGAAGGACCGCCAGCTCGCCAGCTGCGCCAGGAACGCCAGGCCGTTGAGCTCCAGGTAGGGCCGGCCGATCTCGCGGGCCAGGGCGATGCCGTCGGTGAGATGCCTGTCCGCCTCATCGACGCGCGACGTCCACATCTCGGCGATGCCGAGGTTGATCAGCGCGAGCGCCCGCAGGTCCCCGCCAAGCTCCTGCTGGCCCTGTCCGGCGGCGGCGAGCAGGGGCCGCGCCTGCTCGGCGACGGCCGTGATGTCCCCGCGCTTGCGGGCCAGTTGCATGCGCACCGCGGCGAACACCACCTGCGCGCGCCCGCGCCGGTTCGCGGGTATCGACTCAAGTGCCCGGGCGGAAAGCGCCAGGTACCGCTCCGCCTCCGCAAGCGAGCCCCTGGTCAGCTGGTCACCGGCCTCTCGGGCGGCAAGCTCGGCGTCCGCGGCGATCACCGCCGCGGGGAACCGTGCGAGCAGTTCGTGCGCGGTGCCGCCAAGCCCGGCGAGACCGAGGCCGATCCAGTGGTCCGACAGCACCCGGGCGGCCAGGTCCCAGTTGCGAGCGGCCTGGGCGTGGCGGACCGCCTCCACGGCATACCCGTGCTCGGCATACCAGCCGGCCGCTGCCTCGTGCAGTGTGGGCAGCTCGTCCGGCGCGCTCGCCCGCAGCTCAAGCTGGAGGAGCTCGGCGAACAGCTGGTGGTAGCGGAACGCCGATCGCCGCGCATCGAGTGAGACGACGAACGCGCCTGCCGCCTCGAGCCGCTGCAGCACTCGTTCCCCGCCAGAATCCCCGGTCAGCAGGTCCGCAAGCTCGCCGTTGACACGGTCGAGTATGGAGGTCCGCAGCAGCAGCCGCCGCGCCTCTTCCGGCTGTCTGTCCAGAACCTCGGCAAGCAGGTACTCGGCGACGGTGCGCTCGCTGCCGCCGAACTCGGCCGCGAAGCGTTCCGGATCGGGGTGCCCGGCAAGCGACAGCGCCGCGAGGCGCAGTCCCGCCGCCCAGCCCTCGGTCCGCTCGTACAGGACGGTCATCGCGGAGTCGGACAGCGGTACATCCGCCGTGTTCAGCAGCGCACGCGCCTCCGCCGGGCTGAACCGCAGGTCGGCGGCGCGAATCTCGGTGAGCTCGCCGGACAGCCGCAGCCGGTGCAGGCCAAGTCTCACGTCGCTGCGGGTGACGAGAACGAACCGCAGATCGGGCGGTGCCCGCATGATCAGCAGCTCAAGCTGGCGCAGCGTCTCGGGCGGGCACAGTTCGTGCAGGTCGTCGATGACCAGCCAGATCCGGTCCGCCAGCGCGGCGAGGTCGTCGAGCAGCCGTTCGACCACGGTCCAGCCATCCAGGTCGGGCGCGGCCGTCAGCACGCGCACCAGTGCGGACCCGGCGGATGTGCCACGCAGCGCGTCCGCGACCGAGATCCAGAACCGCGGAGCGTCGCACCCGGCGGGCACCACCACCCAGGCGACCTGCTTATCCAGCCCGGAGTCCGCGATCCAGGACCGGAGCAGGACCGTCTTCCCGCTCCCCGCCGGCGCCGACACCTGCACGACGCGCTGTGCCTCGGTCAGCCGCCGCGACAGCGAGGAGCGCGCGACGACCCCATCCCGGACGGCGGGGGCGGCCGGAGCGTCAACGGCCCCTGGCCGGGCGGCAGGCTCCACGGCGGCTCTCCTCGACAGGCACCGCTCCCACAGTACGTCGCAAGGGACCCGCGGGCGCCGCCGACCCGCGGATCACCCTGTCGTGTGACGCCGGCTCACCCGGCCAGCCGCGAGTGTGGTTCTCGTCCATCGGAACACCAGAAGGGAGCCAAGACATGACGAGCACCCAAGTCGCTCGCCGAATAGCCGGCGAGCAGGCGCCAACCGGGCGGGCAGCCTCGGCCGCCCCGGGGCGGATCGCGTTCTGGCTGCTGGCGCTGGTGCTGACGATCACCATGCTCGGCACCACGCTGCCGACCCCGCTCTACGTCATCTACCAGGGCCGCTGGCATTTCTCCGCGGCCATCGTGACGGTGACCTTCGCCGTCTACGCCGTCGCGGTGATAGCGACGCTGCTGCTCGCCGGGCGGTCCTCGGACCAGGCAGGACGCAAGCCGGTGCTCGCCGTCGCCCTGGGCGCCAGCGCGATAAGCACGGTCGTGTTCATCCTCGCCCCCGACGTGGGGGCGCTGATCGCGGCCCGCATCGTGTCCGGACTGTCGGCCGGGCTGATGACCGGCACGGCGACTGCCATGCTCACCGAACTGGCCCCGGCCTCGGCCGGCCGCCGGGCGTCGCTGGTGGCCACTGCCGCGAACATGACGGGCCTTGGCCTCGGGCCGCTCGTCGCCGGGCTGTTCGCCCAGTACGCGCCGGACCCCACGACGCTGGTGTTCGAGGCGTACCTGGCGGTCCTGGCGGCGGCCGGCCTGATCCTGCTGCTGGTCCCCGAGACGGTGCGGCGCCGCACGCGGCCCGCCCTGCGGTTCGCCGGGCTCGGCGTACCGGAACGAGGCCGGGGTGAGTTCATCGCCGCCGGCGTGGCGGGCTTCGCCGCCTTCGCCCTGCTCGGCCTTTTCAGTTCGCTGGTCCCCGGCTTCCTGGCCGGACAGCTGCATCAGGGCAGCCACGCCATCCAGGGCGCCGTCGTGTTCCTCCTGCTGGCGGTGGCGGCGGTCACGCAGGTCGCGGTGTCACGGTTCCGCAGCGGCCCAGTGGTGCTGGCCGGCCTGGGCGCGTTCCTCATCGCGCTCGGCCTGATCGTCGCCGCACTGGCGCAGTCCGCGATGGGCCTGTTCCTCGCGGGCACGGTGGCGGGCGGCGTGGCCACCGGCGCGATCTTCCTCGGCAGCCTGGCCACGGTCAATCGGCTGGCCCCGGCGCAGCGGCGCGGACAGACGCTTTCCGCCTTCTTCGTGGCGTGCTACGCGGGCCTGATCATCCCCGTGGTCGGCGTGGGCGTGCTGTCGCAGCTCACCGCGACGTTCACCGCGGTGCTGACCTTCTCGATCCTGCTCGCGGTGCTGTGCCTGTACTCGATCGCACGCTTCGCCCACGGCACCGCCGCCGAGCTCAGCTGACAACGACATTCCGGACATTTCACCAAGAACTGAAAGGGCACGGCCATGACAACCATCGCAACCACCGAGGCCCCGCCGGTCACCACGGACACCGGCAGCCACTCGTTCCTGCTCACGCGCGTCCAGCCCGGGCTCAGCGGGCTGATGGACGGATCACTGTCGACCCTGGCGCCGATATTCGCGGTGGTCCTCGCCACCCACCACCCGATGACCGCGTTCTACACCGGCGCGGCGACGGCCCTGGGCGCGGGCGTGAGCATGGCCTTCTCCGAAGGACTGTCCGACACCGGTGACCTCACCGGGCGCGGGAGCCCAGTGCTGCGCGGCGCGATCACCGGCGGCGGCACGTTCGCCGGCGGCATCTTCCATACCCTGCCGTTCCTGATCCCCGGCTACAGCGCGGCGATCAGCGCCGCGGTCATCGTGGTCGCCACCGAACTGCTCATCCTCGCCTACCTGCGGCACAAGTTCTTCCAGACCAGCTTCGCCCGGTCGTTCGTCGCGGTCGCCGTCGGCGGGGCCATCATCGCCTCGCTCAGCGCTGGCCTCGGCATTCTCGCCTCGGGCTGAGCGAGCCTGCGGGCTGGCCACGGGCCAGCCAGCGAACACCAACGGATCAAACACAGCAAGGAGAAAGATCATGACAACCGTTCTTCCGACCACACAGCTTGGCAGCACCGGCATGCAGCTGACCAGGACCGGCTTCGGCGCCTGGGCCATCGGCGGCGGAGACTGGGCCTTCGCCTGGGGCAACCAGGACGACGCCGCGTCCGTCGCGGCCATCAGGCACGCGGTGGAGTCAGGCATCAACTGGATCGACACCGCCGCCGTCTACGGGCTCGGGCACTCAGAAGAGGTGGTGGCCACCGCCCTGCGCGGCGTGCCCGAGGCGGACCGGCCCTATGTCTTCACCAAGGGCGGCCTGGTCTGGGACCCCGCCGACCGATCCGCTACGCCCCGGCGAGCCGGCGCGCCGGCCAGCCTGCGGCGCGAGGTCGAGGGCTCACTGCGGCGGCTGCGGGTCGAGCGGATCGACCTGTACCAGATGCACTGGCCGGCCGAGGACGGCACCCCGCTCGAGGAGTACTGGCAGGTCTTCACCGATCTCAAGCGCGAGGGCAAGATCCGCGCGGCGGGGCTGTCCAACCACGGCGTCGCCCAGCTGGAGACGGCCGGCGAGACCGGCGCGGTCGACGCCATCCAGCCGGCGTTCAACCTGATTCACCGCGACGCCGCGAGCGACGTCCTGCCGTGGGCCCGCGATCACCGGGCCGGGGCGATCGTCTACAGCCCGATGGCCTCGGGCCTGCTCACCGGCGCGTTCACCGCGGGCAGGGCGGCCCTGCTCGAGCCGGGCGACTGGCGGGCCAGGCACCCCGACTTCACCGAGCCCGCCCTGTCGGCGAACCTGGCCCTGGCGCGGGCGCTGTGCCCAGTCGCCGAGCGTCACGGCGTCACGCCGGCCGCGATCGCCGTCGCGTGGACGCTGGCCTTTCCCGGGGTGACCGGCGCGATCGTCGGCGCTCGCAGCCCGCGTCAGGTCGACGGATGGCTGCCAGCGGCGAGCCTGGAACTGAAGGAGGACGACCTGTCGGAGATCGCCGCCGCCGTCCGTGCCTCCGGCGCCGGCTCCGGGCCCGCGTCGCCCGCCGCGGCGGCGTTCTGACCGTGCGAGGGCCGGTGCCAGGACAGCCGCCGCCCGCACTGGCGGTTATCCGGGCGCCGGCCCGCGCCTGGCGGCTTCCGTGACGGCCGGTCGCGGTTGATGCGAACGGGAGCCGTCCAGGGATATGCTCCGCACGCCAATGAGCTACTTGGAGGATTCGTGACCGACACGGTTCAGACCGAAGACGCCGACGGCGTCCTGGTGATCACCATCAACCGTCCCGAGGCCCGCAACGCGGTCAACGGCGAGGTCGCGAGCGGCATCGCGGCGGCACTTGATGACCTGGATGCCCGCGGCGACCTGCGAGCCGGGGTGATCACCGGCGCGGGCGGCACGTTCTGCGCCGGGATGGACCTGAAGGCGTTCCTCACCGGCGGCCGGCCGTCGATCCCCGGCCGCGGTTTCGCGGGCATCACCGAGGCGCCGCCCGCCAAGCCGCTGATCGCGGCCGTCGAGGGCTACGCGCTGGCCGGCGGTTGCGAGATCGCGCTGTCCTGCGACCTGGTGGTCGCCGCGGAGAACGCGAAGTTCGGGCTTCCCGAGGTCAAGCGCGGCCTGGTCGCCGCGGCGGGCGGGCTGCTGCGGCTTCCCCAGCGGATCCCCTACCAGGTTGCCATGGAGCTCGCGCTGACCGGCGAGTTCCTCGACGCGCCCCGTGGTCACCACTTCGGCCTGGTCAACCGGCTCACCGCGCCGGGCGGCGCGCTCGCCGCCGCGCGCGAGCTGGCGGCCGCGATCGCGGCCAACGGGCCACTCGCCGTGCTCGCCACCAAGAAGGTCGTCGCCGAGGCCGCCGGGTGGCCGGCCGGCGAGTTCTGGCAGCGGCAGGGAGTCCTGGTCGAGCCGGTTTTCACGTCCGAGGACGCGCGTGAAGGAGCGCTCGCCTTCGCGGAGAAGCGCCTGCCGCGCTGGACCGGGCGGTAGCCCTCCGCCCGGGGGCCGTCTCGCCCAGGTCTGGACAATCCCGGCGTGCCGAACATACGTTGACGATCATTCGGCACGCGGGACTGCCGACGGTGAGTCAGCAGCCTGGTGCTCGCCGCCGGACCAGGCTGCACCGCGCACCGCGTATTCAAGGAGGAAGACGCGATGTATCCCGGCACGTTCGCCCGCATCGATCCCGATCGGACCGCGGCGGTCATGGCACGAACCGGCGAGCGGCTGAGCTACGCCGAGCTCGAGGACCGCTCCCGTCGGCTCAGCCGGCTGCTGTACGACGCGGGTCTGCGGCGCGGCGACGTGGTCGCGCTGTTCACCGATAACGCGCTGCCCGCGTTCGAGGTGTACTGGGCGGCTCTGCGCTCGGGGCTCTACCTGACGGCGGTCAACTCCCACCTGACCGTGGAAGAGGCCGGATACATCGTCGCGGACAGCGGCGCGCGGGCCCTTGTCGTCTCCGCCGGGCTCGGCGAGCTGGCCGCCGAGGTCGCCGCCGGCGCCACCGCGGCGAAGACGCGGCTAGCCTACGGCGGCGCCGTCACCGGCTGCGATCCCTACGAGGCCGCGCTCGACGCGGCGGGCGAGCTGGACGTGCCCGAGCTGTGGTCCGGCTCGACCATGCTGTACTCGTCGGGCACCACCGGCCGCCCCAAGGGCGTGCGGCCGCCGCTGCCCGAGCACAAGGTCGACGAGCAGGACGCGGCGCTGACCCTGCTCGCCCGCTTCTTCTTCGACTTCGGCGGCGACCAGCCGCCGGTTTACCTCTCCCCCGCGCCGCTGTACCACGCGGCGCCGCTGCGCTGGTGCGGTACCGCCCAGGCGGTCGGCGGCACGGTGGTGCTGATGGACCGGTTCGACGCCGCGCAGGCTCTCGAGGCGATCGAGCAGTACCGGGTGACGCACAGCCAGTGGGTGCCCACTCACTTCGTGCGGATGCTCCGTCTTCCCGATGAGGAACGGCAGCGCTATGACCTGTCCAGTCACCGCGTCGCGGTGCACGCGGCGGCGCCCTGCCCGGTCGACGTCAAGCGGGCGATGATCGACTGGTGGGGGCCGATCCTGCGCGAGTACTACTCCTCAACCGAGGGCAGCGGCTTCACTTTCATCGACTCGGCGCAGTGGGCGGACCGGCCAGGCTCTGTCGGCAAGCCGGTGCTCGGCGTGCTGCGGATCTGCGACCCAGAAGGCAACGAGCTGCCGGCCGGCGAGGTCGGCACCGTGTACTTCGAGCAGGAGCAGGCGCCGTTCGAGTACCTGCACGACGCGGCGAAGACCGAGGCATCCCGCCACTCCGGCCACCCGAACTGGACCACGGTCGGCGACATGGGATACGCCGACGAGGACGGCTTCCTCTACCTCACCGACCGCAAGGCGTTCATGATCATCTCGGGCGGCGTGAACATCTACCCGCAGGAGATCGAGAGCGCTCTCGCGCTGCACCCTGCGGTCGCCGACGTGGCGGTGATCGGGGTGCCGAACCCGGAGATGGGCGAGGAGGTCAAGGCGGTCGTGCAGCCGTCGGCGGACGCCGAGCCCGGCGACGAGCTCGCCGCGGAGCTGACCGCCTACCTGCGCGGCAGGATCGCCGGCTTCAAGATCCCGCGCAGCTTCGTCTTCGCCGCTGAGCTGCCGCGCACGCCGACGGGGAAGCTGCTTAAGAACGAGGTCAAGAAGATCTACGGCTAGCGCACGCCTGGCGGCACGGCGGTGCGGTGCGGTGCCGGGTTTGACAGGCAACCGTTTGGGATGATCGGGTTAGGCTCGCGCGCGCCTGGCAGGCAGCCACTCGGTCTCGTCGAGTGCGAGGGCGATCGCGCCCAGCGCGGTGTTCCTGTTGCCGAGCGAGCCGAGCACCACCCGCGGGACCGCGTTGGGCGCGATGTGCCGGCGGATCGCGGCCCTGATCGGGTCGAGGACCAGGTCCCCGGCGCGGGCCATCGGCCCGGTCACGATGACCATGCTCGGCGCGAGCAGGTTGCACACGGCGGCCAGGTGCGTGCCGACGAGCTCCGCCGCGTCGCCCACCACGCGCACCGCGCCTGGGTCGCGCGCGGCGAGCAGCCGCAGCAGTTCCGGCAGCGTCAGCTCGCCGTGCTGCGGGCTGAGTGCCTCCATGATGGCGGAGATCGCGGCGTAGGTTTCCAGGCAGCCGCGCTTGCCGCAGCGGCACAGCGGTCCTCGCTCGTCGACGACGATGTGCCCGATCTCGCCCGCGCCGCCGCTGCCGCGGACCAGGGAGCCGTTGACGAACAGGCCGCAACCGATGCCGTAGTGGAACTTGAGCGTCACGCTGTCGACGCAGCCGCGCCCCGCGCCCCAGACGTGCTCGCCGAGCGCGGCCAGGTTGGCGTCGTTGTCGATGCTGACCGCGGCGCCGAGGGCCGCGGCGATGTCGTCGCCGTTCACGCCGTGCCAGCCGGGGAGTATCGCCGACGGCGTGACGGTGTCCGGGTGCCGGCGAACCGGGCCGGGCACCGAGACCCCGGCGGCGATGAGCGCGTCGCGTGGCAGCCCGGCGTCGGCGAGCGCCTTGGCGACAAGCCGTCCCCCGGCGGCGAGGGCGGCGTCGCTGCTGTGCGCGCGGGGCAGGTCGCATTCGGCCGTGGCGACGACGTTGTGCGCGAGGTCGCACAGCAGGACGCGGACCTTGTCGAAGCAGAACTCCACGCCGGCGACCGCGCCGAGCCGCGGGTTGAGCGTCAGCCGCAGGCCCGGCCTGCCTGGCCGTGGCGCCTCGCTCGGCTGTGTTTCCTCGCCCGGCTGTGTTTCCTCGCGCGGTTGGTGCGCGGCGACGACCAGGCCGGCGGCCGCCAGTTCCTGCACCACGGCGCTGATCGTCGACGGTGCGATGCCGGCCTGCCTGGCGAGCTCCGCCCTGCTCATCGGTCCGCGCGCGCGGAGCGCTGTCAGCACGAGATCACGGCTTGACCTGGGTGCTGGCCTGTCCATCCGGGTGCGCGGCTGCATGGTCGGCCTCCTGGCGAATAAAGCCGGTCTAAGTGCCGTTGTCAGACCCCTTCATTTCTCCAGATCTGAAGTAACTAATCCCGGATTTTACGCTCATTACTTCATTTGTTGACAGAATTCAAGAAGTGGATGAGTGTCCCGTTGTATCGGCGTGACAAGTGTCATCGCAGCCACCAAGCGCTGGAGGGACTCGTGATTTCCGAGACTGGCCGCGTGCGCGGCAGAGCAACGAGGGCGCGGACGGCGGCGGGACTGCTGCTCGCCGCCGCCACGCTGGTCACCGGGGTGACCCTGGCACCGGGCGCGTCGGCCGCGGGCTCCGCTCCAACAGGCGGGAGCCACGGACTGATTGTGCGGACCGACAAGGGCCTGCTGCATGGCACCAATGCGGAGGGCGCCGACCAGTACCTCGGCATCCCCTACGCGGCGCCGCCGACCGGCGCGCTGCGCTGGGCGGCACCCCAGCCGGCGGCCCGTTGGAAGGGCGTCCGCCAGGCCACCTCGTACGGCGGCCGGTGCGCGCAGACGGCGAGCGGCAACGGCCCGCGCATCGACAACGAGGACTGCCTCTACCTGAACGTGTACACGCCGCCCGGCCAGGACCGGCAATCCCGCCACGGCCGGGGTTCCGGCCTTCCTGTTCTCGTCATGATCCATGGCGGCGGGCTTACCACCGGCGCCGGCGACCAGCACGACGGTTCGCTCATCGTGACGACCGACCACATCATCGTGGTGTCCATCAACTACCGGCTCGGCCCGTTCGGCTTCCTCGACATTCCGGGCCTCGGCAAGGGCAAGTCGACGGGCAGCGGCAACTACGGTCTGCTCGACCAGGCGGCGGCGCTGCGCTGGGTGCAGCGGAACATCCGCTCCTTCGGCGGCAACCCGTCCAAGGTCACCATCGACGGCGAGTCGGCGGGCGGCTGGTCCATGTGCGCGCTGCTGACCTCACCGCCGGCCCGCGGGCTGTTCCGCGGCGTGATCATGCAGAGCGGCAGCTGCGCCTCGCAGAGCCGGGCCACGGCGCAGACCGCGAGCCTCGCGTTCGCCAAGGCGGCCGGATGCCCCGACCAGGCGACCGCGGCGGCGTGCCTGCGGGCGCTGCCGGAAAAGACGCTGCTCGACGCCAGCAGCAGCTACCAGCCGCTGTTCACCTACGGCGGTCCCGAGCTGCCCGTCGCGCCCGCGTCCGCGGTGGCGTCGGGACACTACGACCACCTGCCGGTGCTGATGGGCACCAACCACAACGAGGGCAGGACCTTCGCGCAGGGCTTCACCGGCTTCACGCAGGCGCAGGCCGCCGCGTTCATCACCAGCCTGTACGGGGCGTCCGCGGCGCCGGCCATCCTCGCGCACTACCCGTGGAGCTCCTACCCGAGCCCGTACACCGCCGCCTACCAGATCGGCGACATCTGGACCGACAGCGGTTTCCTCACCGGGATCGGCGGGTGTCCCACGCAGAACCTGGCGGCACAGTTCGCGAGCGGCACGCGGACGTACTTCTACCAGTTCGACGACCTGCACGCCCCCGGGCTGAACATGGACCATCCCGGATACCAGTGGGGCGCCGGGCACGCGATGGAGCTCGCCTACCTGTGGCCGAGCTTCAACAACGGCTACTCGCTGTATGACCTGTTCACGCCGGCCCAGCTTGAGCTGTCCAGGCAGATGATCAGGTATTGGGGCGCCTTCGTGAAGACCGGCAGGCCGTCGGTTCAGGGACAGCCGTACTGGCCCAGGTACACCAGCGGCCAGCTGATGTCGCTGCGGCCTGGTGACCAATCGCAGACGATCTCGGCGGCGACCTTCAGCGCCGAGCACCAGTGCTCCTTCTGGAACGCCGGATAGCTCGCCGCGGAGCCCGGTGCGCGTCATCAGCGCGCACCGGGCTGCGAGCTGCCTAGAAGCAGGTTTCGATGGTGTCGAGCACGCGATAGTTCTCGTCCACCAGGGCGATCCTGCGCCACTTGTCGAAGGCGGTGCAGGGGTGGATGATGCCGCAGCCGAGTAGGTCACCGACGGCGAGCGGCGACCCGGCGGGCACGCTGAGGTAGGCGTGCTGGTCGTTCATCGCCGTGACAGACACGCCCGCGCACGGCTCGGCCGGGCCGCCGGCGGCCGGGCGGCGGGCGAACACGACGGGGTAGCCCGCGTCGTACGGCGCGTCTCGCCTGCCGAGCGCCGCGATGGCCTGGCCGGGCTCGGGGACGCTGACCACCTCGCACCAGGCCTCCAGGGCCGGGCGCAGCTCCGTGGTGCCCTCGGCGCCGGCCAGCGGACCGGTGTCGGCGCGCGTGGAGTGGCGGGGGCGTCCGGTGCGGCTGGGGGGCGCGTGCTTCGCGTGGTCGTGGAAGGCGTAGCAGCCGCTGCGCAGCACCACCCGGTGCGGCCGGGAGAGGCGGACGGCGCTGAGGAGCTCGGCCACCCGGTCGAAGTACAGGCTGCCGCCTGCCGTCAGCACCGGCTCGGTCTCCTGCGACAGCAGGCCAAGCCGGTCCAGGCGGACCGCGACGTCCCCGAGACGCCGCAGGAACTCGTCCACCGCGTGCAGCTCCTCGGCCGACCCGCCGGGCAGGATGCCCTCGAAGGCTTCGACACCGGCCAGGCACAGCTCCGGCCGGCCGGCGACGGCGCGGGCGACCGATTCTGCCTCGGCTGCTGTCCGGCAGCCGCATCGTCCGCCGGAGATGCCGAGCTCGACGAGAACCGGCAGCGCCGCGGGGTTGCCGCTCGCCTGCCAGCCATCGGCAAGCCGCTCGACACCCGCGGCCGAGTCGACGACGCAGTACACCCGCTGCGCCGGACGCCCGGCCATGGCCTCGCCGAGCCAGCGCCCGGCGGCCGGGTTGACCAGCTCGTTCGCGAGGATCATGACCGGCACGCCGATCTCCAGGCAGACGCGAAGCTGACCCACGCTCGCGACCGTCATGCCCCAGGCGCCCGCCGCCAGCTGGCGGTTGATGATGGCCGGGGACATGCTCGTCTTGGCGTGCGGCGCGAGCGCGACCCCCTTGGCCGCGCAGAACTCGCGCATCGCCGCCAGGTTGTGCTCGAACTCCGCCTGCTTGAGCACCAGCTGCGGGTACTCGACGGCGCCAGTCAGTACGCACGTGCCCGGCGGGCTGCCCGCATCGGGGCCCGACCGGAAGGCGAACTCCACCTCTGCGTCCCTTCGTTAGTGGTTGTCACGCCGTCCGGGCGGTGGCGTGACTGCGGGCCGGGCCGGGCGGAGAGCCGCAACCGTTCGGGATGATCCTGTTCGTGAGTCGAGGCATCAGGGTGCGGCTGCCTTCCGCAGGGCGTCCAGGCTGCGGGCCACGTCGTCGTCGGTGGTGGACCAGTTGCTCACCGAGACGCGGAGCACCGCCTTGCCCCGCCAGCGGGAGCCGGTCATCCAGGTGGTGCCGTCGGCCATCAGCCGCGCGGTGACGTCCGCCGTGCGCTGGTCGGAGCCGAAGCTCGCGCACACCTGAGAGAACACCACGTCGTTCTCGACGGTGGCACCGTCGATGGTGGCGATGCCCTCGGCGAAGGCGGCCGCATGCCTGCAGAAGCCGTCGACCAGGTCGGCCACGCCGGAGCGGCCGAGTGCGCGCAGCACCGCCCAGACTGTGAACGCGCGGCCGCGCCGTGACATCTCGGGGACAGTCTCGAAGGGGTCGCCCTCGGTGTCCTGCATCAGGTAGTCGGTGCGGATGCTCATCGCGGCGCGCAGCGCGGCACGGTCGGCGACGATCGCCATGCCGCAGTCGTAGGGGACGTTGAGCGTCTTGTGCGCGTCGGTGGTCCACGAATCGGCCCGCTCATAGCCGGCCGTGAGGTGGCGTGTCTTGGGCGACGCGGCGGCGAACAGGCCGAACGCGCCGTCGACGTGCACCCAGGCACCGTGCTCCTTGGCGACTGCGATGGCACGGGGGAACGGGTCGAAGGCGCCGGAGTGCAGGTTGCCTGCCTGCAGCACGACGATCGCCGGCATGCCCCGCGGGCCCTGTTCCAGCGCCTCGGCCAGGGCACCGGGGTCGATGCGGCCCTGGTCGTCGGCGGCGACCGGCTGCGGAGCGCCGAGGCCCAGGTAGCGCAGGGCCAGGTCCACCGTGTCGTGGCGCTGCGCTCCGACGAGGACGCGGATGCGCGGGGATCCGGAAAGGCCGCGGGTCGCGACGTCCCAGCCGGCCCGCTGCAGCACCGCGTCGCGGGCGGCGGCGAGGCAGGTGAAGATCGACATCGTCGCGCCGGTGACGAAGCCGACGGCGCTGCCCGCTGGCAGGCCGAGCAGGTCGAGCAGCCAGGCGCTCGTTACGTCTTCGACGGCCGAGTGGGCGGGTGTCACCTGGCGCATGGCGGAGTTCTGGTCCCAGGCGCTGACCAGCCAGTCGGCCGCGAGCGCCGCCGGGTGCGCGCCGCCGATGACCATGCCGTAGAACCGGCCAGACGGCATCGCGGTCAGGCCGGGCTCGCAGGCGGTGGCCAGCAGGTCGACGACCTCGGGCGCGGGCGTCGGCCCGTCGGGCAGCTCGGTGCCGAGCTCCTTGATGACCTCGGCGACGGTGGCCTGCGGCGGCACCTGGCGGGTGTCCAGACTGTCCAGCCAGCGCTTGGCGTGCCCGGCCGCGGTATCGAGTGCGATCTTCCTGTCGATCATGCCGCCAGTATCCGCCGCCTCGTCGCGGCTTCACCACCGTGGTCCTACGGTGTTTTGACTCTCGATTGGACTGGCCGGCCTTCACGGTGCCTGGCCGGCCTGCGGATGTTCCCGCAGCCAGTCGGCGGCGCGGCGGGCGGAGGCACGGGACAGCCAGGCGTCCTGGATGACTTCGGCGAGTTCGGTGCGGGTCAGCGCAGGCAGGTCCCTGGCGCGGAGCAGGACCGACGGATGACCATCGAAGTGGGCGGTGGTGAAGAACGGCGAGCCAGGTTCGCCGATGAGGGACTGCTTGTCCGCCTCGTTTCCGACCCAGAAGACGATGACGTCGTCGTATCGCTTCCCGGTTACCGGGTCGGTCGCGTCGGGGCGCGGGTTGCGGAAAAAGATGAAGGACTTGCCGCCCACCTGGTAGACCGGCTTGCCCTGTGAGCCTTCCACCGTGGTGACGTACGGCATGGCCAGGGCCAGCGCGTGGACGTCCGCGACGGTACCCGGGCGCTCCTGCTCCTGCATGGTGCCGAGCATAGGCGCGCCATCTGGTCAGGCAGCGGTGCCACTCGGACGGGCGCGCAGGTGGGCGCGCTGTCCTTCGCGGCCGAACAGACTGAGGAACTCCACGGCCTCCCCGCAGGCGGGGCCGAACCAGTGCGGGACGCGGGTGTCGAACTCGGCCGCCTCGCCGGGCGCGAGCGTCAGGTCGTGCTCGCCGAGCACGAGGCGGAGCCGGCCGTTGAGCACGTAGACCCACTCGTAGCCCTCGTGTGTGCGCGGGTCGGGGTCGTTGTTCCCGCCCCGGCCTTCGGCGGGAATGATCAGCTTGTAGGCCTGGATGCCGCCTGCCCGCTGCGTCAGCGGGATCATCGTCATGCCCTGCCTGGTCATCGGGCGCAGGTGGACACGCGGATCGCCGGTCGGCGGCGCGTCGACGAGCTCGTCGAGGGTGACTCCGTACGCCCTGGCCAAGGGAAGCAGCAGCTCAAGGGTGGGCTTGCGGTCGCCGGACTCGAGCCGGGACAGCGTGCTCACCGAGACTCCGGTCTGCGCCGACAAGTCGGTCAGGGTGATGTCGCGCCGCAACCGCAGGGCCCGCAGCCTCGGTCCCACCGCCGCGAGGGTCGGGCTCACGTCTTCTTCCATGGTCACCATTTTGCCATTTCGGCAAAGTTGTTTGCTCGCCAGGCGGCTGCTCGTGGCCAGCGGCCTCGTCGATGAGCTGCCCGACGTGCCGGGGCTGCGCGAGCGGTGGCGCAGGGACGTGGTGCACTGCCCGTACTGCCACGGCTGGGAGGTCCGCGACAGGGCCATCGGCGTGCTCGCCACCGGGCCGCTGTAGGTGCATCAGGCGCTGCTGTTCCGGCAGCTCAGCGACGACGTGGTGTACTTCGGGAACGAGACCGCGCTCGACGCGGCGCAGGCGGCGCAACTGGCCGCGCGCGGCATCCGGGTGATCGACGGCCGGGTGACCGGGCTGGCGATCGACCGCGACCGGCTGGCCGGCGTGCGGCTCGCCGACGGCGGCGTCGTGCCGCGTGCGGTGGTTGCGGTCGGCGCCCGCATGGTGGCGCGGGGCGGATTCCTTGGCGGTCTCGGCCTGCGCGCCAGTGTCCATCCCTCGGGTATGGGCGAGCACATTCCCGTCGACGCCGCCGGGCGTACCGAGGTGCCCGGCGTGTGGGCGGCGGGGAACGTTGCCGACCTGTCCGCGCAGGTCGGCGCGGCTGCGGCGGCCGGGGCATTCGCCGCCGCGCAGATCAACGCCGACCTGGTCGCCGAAGAGGCGCGGCTCGCCGCGGAAACGATCGCACGAAGGTAATTTCCCGCATCGCATGGCCCATATCAACGTCCGCTAATCATCCCTGTATATTGCCAGTGGAAGAGGGTAAGGCTCCCCGCCTGCTTTGCCTAGAGATCTGGCGTTCTGTGCTGGATTTCTGTCCTCGGGGTCAGGACCGAAACTAGGAGTAAGCAGAATGATCTTTTTGCGCGGCCGACGTCGCATGCTGTTCGCGGGGGCCGGGGGCGCACTCGCGCTCCTCGCCGCCGTTACAGTACCGGCCTCGGCGCAAACGACGGCACCGGCGGCAGTCGGCGTGAAGCTCGCCGGCGGGCCACTGGGCATGAACATCGCACCATGGGACGCCCTTTACACCGGGTCGAGCGGCGCCATCATTCAGGGGCTGATGAAAAAGGCGGGCATCAACCAGATCCGCTACGGCGGCGGGGTCACCGCCGACTACTTCAACTTCAAGACCAACACCGACATCGGCAGGTGCCTGCCCAATAGCGCGCCCGCCGAATACAGCGCGAAGTGCGCCGTGCACGACGCCCTGTACTTCGGCCTGTTCTCGAAGAACGCCAGGGCGCTGCACGCGCAGAGCTTCGTGACGGTCAACTACGGCTCCGGCACTCCCGCCCTGGCCGCGGCCTGGGTGAAGCAGTCCAAGACCAAGGCAGGCCAGCAGGTCGGGCTGTGGGAGATCGGCAACGAGAACTACGGCTGCTGGGAGGTCAACAACGAGCTCGCCACCGCTCCTGCCGACTTCAAGGGCTACAAGGAGGGCGTCAACGCGGACTGCCCGATGAACGTGCAGGGCCTCGACGCCGGCATGACGACGATGGCGACCTCCTATGCCGCGCACGCGCCGCGGTTCATGGCCGCGATGAAGGCCGTCAGCTCGAGCGCGCAGCTCGGCGTGCCGTGGGCGTTCGGCGCTAACGTCGGCGGCGCCTCGGTCGGCGACAACACCGAGTGGAACAACACGGTGATTCCCGCGGTCAGGAAGTACCTGAGCTTCGTCGACGTGCACTGGTACCCGTTCAACTTCGGCGGCAACATGGGCGGCAAGAACCCGACCGCTCAGGCGGTGCTGAAGTCGCTGTTCCAGATCGCACCCGTGTACAAGCAGACCAGGGCGCAGCTCAACGCCCTCGCACCGGCGGCGAAGATGGTCGTCGGCGAGACGGGCGTGACCTACCTGCCCACGACCATCCCGTGCACGCCGGTCGGCGCCCTGTTCGCCGCCGGTGACGCCCTGTCCTGGCTGGCGGCGGGCGCGGAGAGCGTCGACTGGTGGCAGCTGAACAGCTACGGCAACATCGGGTCCAAGTGCAGCAAGCCGGACGAGGGGATGTTCACCTCGGCGGCCAAGCCGGTGCCGCAGACCCCGTACATCGGCTACCTGCTCGTCTCCGCGCTCACCAAGCCTGGCGCTCAGCTGCGGACGCTCTCCACGTCCAACAACGCGAACGTGCTCGCCTTCCAGTCGGTGAGCAACGGCAAGGTCGCGGTGGCCCTCATCAACACCAACACGAAGTCGGGCATCCACCTCAAGTTCGCCTCCTCGCTGCACGGCAAGCTGAAGACGCTGAGCTACAAGGCGGCCGGCCAGAACTCGTCCAACACCAGGACCGTGGCCGGCGTCACCACCGCCACGGCGGTCGCCAAGGGACTCACCGTGCCGGCCGAGTCGATCGTGGTGCTCACGACGGGCTGACCGGCACGCCACGCCGAACGCATTAGGCGACACGCGTAACGCATTACGCGAACAGCCGGGCAGAGAACCGATGCCTGCCCGGCTGTTCGCGATGCGACGTTGTGACAGTCAGACGTGTTCCATGACGATGATGCCGACCGTGTCCGGCTCGAGCGCGTGGAAGATGTGCGGGACGTCGCCGGGGTAGCGCAGGTAGTCGCCCGGGCCGAGCTCGACCGCCTCGCCCTCGGGTCCGGCGAGGACGCGGCCGCTGCCGAGTATCAGGTGCTCCACCGTGCCCGCGGTATGCGGCCGGGCCAGGTGGGCGGTGCCGGGCGCCGCGCCGACCCGGTAGATGTCGCGGCGCGCGCCCGGCGGGCAGGACGCCAGCATCGCCGCCTCGTACGGGTCGCGCTCGGCGTGCATGACCACGCCCTCGTCGGCACGGATCACCCGGATGTCGCTCCGCGGCGGGTCGATCAGGCGGCTGAGCGGCACGCCGAGCGCCGTGCCGAGAGCCCACAGGGTCTCAAGGGACGGGTTGCCGGTGCCGTTCTCCAGCTGGGACAGCGTCGACTTGGCGATGCCTGCCCGCCTGGCCAGTTCGGTGAGCGACACTGCGGCGCGGGCACGCTCGCGGCGCAGCGACATGGAGACCAGCGCGACGATGTCCGTCGGCGTGCCGGGGTCCGCCCGGCCCTGGCTTCCCTCGGTGCCTTCCTGGGTCACGTGGTTCGCTCCAGACTCCGCTTTGTTCGGTTTGACGAACGTCCGCCTGTCGTTCATTATATTGAACATGCGGACTCTATGGCGAACAAGCTCGCCGGCAGTGCCACGCGAGCGGTCCCGCGATGTCGCGGACGCCGAGAATGCCAGGCTCTACCGCGACATCGCCCTGGTTGCCCTGGCGGACGGGATCGTCGGGCTCTCGTTCGGCGCGGCGGCCGTCGCCGGCGGGTTGCCGTGGTGGGTCCCGGTGGCGCTATCGGTGCTCGTCTTCGCGGGCGGGTCGCAGATCGCGGCGATCGGCGTGGTGCTTGGGGGCGGGTCGCCGGTCGCGGCCGTAGCGGCCGGGGCGGTGCTGAACACCCGACTGCTCCCCTACGGCCTGGCGGTCGCCGACGTGGTCGGTCCGGCCGCGGGTGACGGCGCGCGCGGCGCGTGGAGCACTGTTCGCGGCTGGCTGACCAGAATCGTCGGCGCGCACCTGATCACCGACGAGTCGGTCGCCTTCGCGCTGCGGCAGGCTAGTCGGGCCAGGCGCCGGTTCGCGTTCTGGACCTGCGGCATCGTGCTGTTCGCGGTATGGAACACGACCGTGCTGCTCGGCGTGCTCGCCGGGTCGATGATCACGAACACCGCCGCGTTCGGCCTCGATGCCACGTTCCCCGCCGTCGTGGTCGCGCTCGCGCTGCCCGCCCTGACCTCCCGGCCGATCAGAAAGGCGGCAGGCGCCGGCGCGGTGATCGCGGTCGCGCTCACCCCGGTGCTGCCCGCCGGACTGCCGCTGCTCGCCGCGCTCGGCGGGCTCGCCGCCCGGCGAGACGGGTGGCGGGCCGGCTCGCGCTTCGGCCGCCGCGGCCCGCGGGTCAAGGCTGACGACGACCAGTTCACCGGGGACGAAACAAAGGTCCGCGCGGGACAGGCTGGAGGCTTGTGATGCTGCCCATGACCGCCATCGTGGCGCTTGCCGCGCTGACCTACGGGATGCGGCTGGCCGGGCCACTGCTGCGCGGGCGGATGGTTGTGCCCCCAACGGCGGAGCGGTTGTTCGCCGACTCGGCCACGGTGCTGCTCATCGCGCTCGCCGCTACCTCGGCGCTGACCGCAGGCCACGGGTTCGCCGGCTGGGCGCGCCCCGCCGGAGTGCTGGTCGGCGGGCTGCTCGCGGCGCGCCGCGCCCCGTTCCCCGTCGTGGTGATCGGCGCCGCCGCCGTCACCGCGCTGCTCCGCCGGGCCGGCGTCCCGTAACACTCATCTTTGCTTAACCGGCGGCGGGACATTTGCCGCGAATCGGACGCGGAAGTGGTCGCCGGTTAAGCAAAGATGAAAATGTGGTCGCCTGCTAAGCAAAGAGGCCTGGCCGGCACCCCCCTTGCGAGTGGTCTGGGCGCATGGTTGCGGCAACCATGCGCCTGTAGCCGTATCGTTGCCACAACCATGCGGGAGAACGGGCGTGCTGACGAGGCCCTAGCGGTCGTCGCCGATGACTGGTTCCGGCAGGGTGCCCGCGTTGTACTCGAGCAGCCGCCAGTGGGTGCCCTGCAGCGACAGCACCGACCAGGAGCAGTTCGCAAGCGGGCCGAGCACGCTCACGCTGAGGGCGGGCAGGCCGAGCAGCCGCTCCATGCCGAGCCGCAGCGCGGCGCCGTGGCTGACCACGACCGCGAGCTGCCCGTCGTCGAGGGTGCTGGCGATCCTGTTCAGCGCGAGGTTCACGCGCTCGGCGACGGCGGCCGTCGGCTCGCCGTTGGGCGGGTTCCAGGTGGCGCGCTCGGCCGGGTAGCGCTCGCGGATCTCCTGATCCGACAGGCCCTCCCAGTCACCGCCTGACCGCTCGCGCAGCTCCTTGTCCGACGCGACCGGCAGGCCGGTCAGCCGGGCGAGCGGCGCGGCGGTCTGCAGCGCGCGGGATAGGTCGGAGGCGAAGATCGCATCGGGTCTGAGGGTGGCGAGGCGGCGCGCGGCGTATTCGGCCTGCGCCTCGCCCGTCTCGTCGAGCGGTATGTCGGTCTGGCCCTGGAAGCGGTGCTCGGCGTTCCAGGTCGTCTGGCCGTGCCGCCACAGCACGAGCCGCTTGGCTGCGCTCAGCGTTACTCCCCCGCGCCCGGGTTGCCGATGAGCGCCACATCGGGCAGCTCGATCCGCGGGCAGTCCTTCCAGATGCGCTCGAGGGCGTAGAAGATGCGCTCCTCCTTGTTCTGGACGTGGACCACGACATCGTTGTAGTCAAGCAGCACCCAGCGGCCCTCCTGCTCGCCCTCACGGCGAACCAGGGTGGCCCCTGCCTGCTTGAGCCTCAGCTCCACCTCGTCGATGATCGAGCGGACCTGCCTGTCGTTGGCGCCTGAGCAGAGCAGGAATGCGTCGGTGATCGCTAGCTGGTCGCTGACATCGTAGGCAACGATGTCGTTGGCCAGCTTCTCCGCCGCGGCGAGCGCGGCGATTTCGGTGAGCTCGATGGCCCTTGCGGTGGCAGTCACGTGGCTGACTCGGCCTCCTCGGTCGGGGTTACTTGTCCCTAGGATCTCATGGCGGCGCAACCGGTGGCGCTGCGTGAGTGGCCGGTTCCTGGTGTTGGGGACCAGAGTCAGCCGATTCCGTTCGGACTATTCATGATTTTTGTTGTTCTGACCTGCCCGCTGGTACAGGCCGCGCTTGGCGATGTACTGCACGACGCCATCCGGGACCAGGTACCAGACGGGTTCGCCCGCCGCGACCCGGTGGCGGCATTCGCTGCTCGAAATCGCGAGGGCGGGGATCTCCACCAGGGACACCTTGCCGTCGGGCAGGCCCTGGCCGGTCAGCCGGTGGCCCGGACGCGTACAGCCGATGAAGTGCGCGAGTCCGAAGAGCGCGTCGACGTCGTGCCATGTCAGGATGTTCGCCAGCGCGTCCGCCCCGGTGATGAAGTATAGGTCGGTGCCGGGACCGTTCGCGTCCGCCAGGTCGCGCAGGGTGTCGATGGTGTAGGTGGGACCCGGGCGGTCGATGTCGACGCGGCTGACGGAGAATCGCGGGTTGGACGCGGTGGCGATCACCGTCATCAGGTAGCGGTCCTCGGCGCTCGAGATATCCCTGCCGGACTTCTGGTACGGCTCGCCGGTCGGCACGAAGATGACCTCGTCGAGCGCGAAGATGTGCGCGACCTCGCTGCCGGCCACCAGGTGACCGTGGTGGACAGGGTCGAACGTACCGCCCATCACTCCGACCCGCCTGCGCCCGTTGATCAACTGCTATCTCCTTTGTGCACCGTACCGAGATGGTATCGGGCCGGCCAGCCGGAAAACGTTCCTGGTAATCCCTGCGGGTTACGCCCTGCGGGCGATGCGTTCTGGTCGCGGGTGGGTCTACCATTCGAGATATGACTTCAGTGCCAGATCGTGCCAGAGTCCGGCTCACGGGCATTTCGTCCCGCGCCTACGAGCACCCGGCAGACCGCTCCGCGCTAGTCGCGCTGCGCAAGCTGAGCGGCTTCGACGTGCTGCTGAGCAAGCTCTTCGGCCTCATCAACGAACGTGCCTTGCGGCTGACCTTCCTGGCCGGCGCTGTCAAGGTCTCCGAGCGCCAGTTCCCGCACATCCACGCACTCGTGCGGGACGGCGCCTACATCCTTGACCTCCCCGAGGTTCCCGAGTGCTATGTCATGCAGTCGCCGATCGTCAACGCGATGGCGATCGGGCGCGACAGGCCGTTCGTCGTGGTGACCACGGGCCTGGTCAACCTGCACGACGAGGAGGAGCTGCGCTGGGTCATCGGCCACGAGCTCGGGCACATCCTGTCCGGGCACGCGGTGTACCGGACGATGATGCTCATCCTCATCCAGCTCGCCGCGAGGATCGCCTGGATGCCGCTCGGCTACCTCGGGCTGCGGGCCATCATCTGGGGCCTCGAGGAGTGGTTCCGCAAGTCCGAGCTGTCCTGTGACCGGGCCGGGCTGCTGGCCGGCCAGGACGTGGACGCCGCGCGGCGGGCGCTGATGAAGCTGGCGGGCGGGCCCTACCTGTCCGAGCTCAACCCCGACGCGTTCCGCGAGCAGGCGCACGAGTACGACGCGGTGCCCGACCTGCGCGACTCGATCCTGAAGCTGCTGCAGCTACAGGGGAACACGCACCCGTTCGCCGTGGTGCGGTTCGCCGAGCTCGACCGGTGGGCGACCGACGGTTCTTACGAGTCGATCCTGGCCGGGGACTACCCGCGGCGGGAGACCGACAGGGACGCCTCGGTCACAGAAGAGATGAAGAACGCGGCCAACTCCTACCGCGAGTCGTGGAACCGGTCCGAGGACCCGCTGGCCGGAATCGTCCGCGGGGTTGCCGAGACCGGGGCGCGGGCGGCTTCCGGGCTGTTCGACCGGCTTGGCGGTAACCGCGGGTCTGGGTCCGGGTCGGGGTCGGGGTCGTCGAACGACAACGACAACAACTAGCACCCTTCTTGACCCCAGAGGGTCGTTGAACGGGGCTGGGAAGATTCCTCGCGGCACTCCTGCGGGAGGCCGCGAGGGGATCTCCCCGGCCCCGTTCTCCTTTTCAGAGGATTACCAGGTCGTCGCGGTGGATGACCTCGCGCTCGTATTCTGGGCCTAGCTTGCTTGCCAGCCAGCGAGTGGAGCGGCCCATGATGGCGGGGAGCTCGGTCGCATCGTAGTTGACCAGGCCCCTTGCCACGGGCTTGCCTGACTCGTCCGTTAGGTCTACCGGGTCGCCTGCCTCGAAGGAGCCGGCGGCGGCGGTGATGCCTGCCGGGAGGAGGGAGGCGCGGCGGACGGTGATCGCCTCTACGGCGCCGTCGTCCAGTTTGAGACTTCCTTGCGCGACGGCGGCGTGCGCGAGCCAGAGGAGCCTGGTGCTCGGGCGCTGGCCGGTTGGGGCGAAGTAGGTGCCCGTCTGCTCACCGGCCAGGGCTGCGGCCGCGTGCGGCGCGCTGGTGACGACGGTGGGGATGCCGGCCGCGGTGGCGATCAGCGCCGAGTCGACCTTGGTGGACATGCCGCCGCGGCCCACGCCGCTGGCGCCTGTCTTGCCCGCCCTGACGTTCTCCAGGTCTTTTGGTCCGCTGACGCTTTCGATCTTGCGGGCGCCGCCCTTGCGCGGGTCGCCGTCGTACAGGCCATCCACGTCGGAGAGCAGGATAAGCGCGCTGGCCCGGCAGACGTGGGCGACGAGCGCGGCGAGCCGGTCGTTATCGCCGAACCGGATCTCGTCGGTCGCCACCGTGTCGTTCTCATTGATGATCGGGACGATGCCGAGCTCGAGCAACCGGTCCAGGGTGCGCTGCGCGTTGCGGTAGTGGGCGCGGCGCATCAGGTCGTCCGCGGTCAGCAGCACCTGGCCGACACCGAGCCGGTGCCTGGCGAAGGCGTGCGTGTAGCGGGCGATGAGCAGGCCCTGGCCGACGCTCGCCGCCGCCTGCTGTGTCGCCAGGTCCTGTGGCCGCTTCAGCAGGCCGAGGGGCGCCATCCCTGTCGCGATCGCGCCGGACGAGACCAGCAGAACCTGGTGACCGTCCTTGACCCGGTTGGCGATCGTCGCGACCAGGTCCTCGATGCGGCTCTCGTCGATCGACCCGGTCTTCGTGGTCAGCGACGAGGAGCCGATCTTGACGACGGTCCGTGGCGATCCTGCGATGTCGGGGCGGCCAGGATCGTCGGGAACAGCATCCGCGGGGGCAGCGTCCGGCACGGACTCATCTTTCCAGACGTCGATCCGAGCCGCGCGGGCCGGGCACGTGACCGCCGCCAGCCTGAAGTTCCGGATTCCAGTCGAAGACGACCGCGTCGGTTTCGTCGCCGATCAGGACCGTGTCTCCCTGCTCTGCGCCCGCCTTGGCCAGGGCCTCCTCGACGCCGAGCCTGGCCAGCCGGTCGGCGAGGTAGCCGACCGCCTCGTCGTTGGTGAAGTCGGTCTGGTTGACCCAGCGGGTCGTCTTCTCGCCGCGGATCAGGTAGGCGCCGTCACCGGTGCGGACGATCTCGAAGCCGGCGTCCTTGACCGGCGCGGGCTTGATCACGACACGGACGGGCTCCGGCTCCGGTGCGTTCTCGCGTGCGCTTGCCACCAGTTCCGCCATCGCGAAGCCCAGCTCGCGCAGGCCCTCGTGCGTCGCGGCGGAGATCTCGAAGACGTTGAGTCCGCGGGCTTCCAGCTCGGGCTTGACCAAGTCGGCGAGGTCACGGGCCTCGGGGACGTCGATCTTGTTGAGCACCACGAGCCGTGGCCGGTCCGTTAGGCGGGTACCCGTCAGGCCCGGACCGTTCATGTCCTCGTAGGCGGCGAGCTCGGCCTCGATCGTGTCCAGGTCGGAGATCGGGTCGCGGCCCGGCTCATGCGTGGCGCAGTCGAGGACGTGCACGAGAGCGGAGCAGCGCTCGACATGGCGGAGGAAGTCGTGGCCGAGGCCCCTGCCCTCGCTCGCGCCGGGAATCAGGCCAGGCACGTCGGCGACGACGAACTGCACGTCGCCCGCCTCGGCGACGCCCAGGTTCGGGATGAGGGTGGTGAACGGGTAGTCGGCGATCTTGGGCCGCGCCGCGGACATGGCGGCGATCAGGGAGGACTTGCCCGCGCTCGGGAAGCCGATCAGGCCGATGTCCGCGACGGTCTTGAGCTCGAGGGTGAGCTCGCGCGTCTCCCCCGGCTCGCCCTTGAGCGCGAATCCAGGCGCCTTGCGCCTCTGCGAGGCCAGCGCCGCGTTGCCGAGCCCGCCGCGACCGCCCGCGGCGGCGACGAACTGGGTGCCGGTGCCGACCAGGTCGGCGAGCACGTTGCCGGCCTTGTCGAGGACGACGGTGCCGCTCGGCACCTTCACGACCTGGTCGTCGCCCGCGGCGCCGTTGCGGTTCGAGCCCTCGCCCTGGACGCCGTTGGCCGCCTTGCGGACGGGGCGACGGTGGAAGTCGAGCAGCGTGGAGGTGGAGGCGTCGACCTCGAGTATCACGCTGCCGCCGCGGCCGCCGTTGCCGCCGTCCGGGCCGCCAAGCGGTTTGAACTTCTCCCTGTGGACCGAGGCGCAGCCGTTGCCGCCGTGGCCTGCCTGCACACGCAGCTCAGCGTGATCGGCGAACTCCGCCATGATTCGATCCCCTTACATGCGAATGGCGGGCCGGTTACCCGGCCCGCCATAAACGTTTGTCGCGTTCGCCGCTATGCGGCTCAGGCCGAGACCTTCTCCGGCTCTGGAACAATGTTCACGGCACGGCGACCGCGGAACCGCGCGAACTCGACCTTGCCCGCGACAAGCGCGAACAGAGTGTCGTCGTCGCCACGGCCGACGCCGAGACCGGGGTGGAAGTGGGTGCCGCGCTGCCGGACGATGATCTCGCCGGCGTTCACGCGCTGACCGCCGAAGCGCTTGACGCCAAGCCGCTGCGCGTTCGAGTCCCGGCCGTTACGGCTGGAGGACGCGCCCTTCTTGTGTGCCATGTCGTGTCAGTCCTTATGCCTTCTCGGGTCCTTGTCAGGCCTTCTCGATGCCGGTGATCCGGACCTGGGTGTACTGCTGCCGGTGTCCCTGACGGCGCTTGTAGCCCGTCTTGTTCCGGTAGTGGATCATGTTGATCTTCGGCCCCTTGGCCGGGCCGACCACCTCGCCAGTGACCTGGTAAGCACTAAGCTCCTCCGGGTCGCTGATGACCGTGCCGTCGTCCACCACGAGCAGGGCGGGGAACGTAACGCTCGACCCGGCCTCCTCGTCCGCAAGCTTGTCGACGGTGAGCACGTCATCGAGGGCGACCTTCTCTTGCCTGCCACCGCAGCGCACAATCGCGTACACCCGAGAACTGCCTCTCCCTGTATGCGTGCTCCGCCGGTCTTTAGCCAGCATTCTCGCTGGCCTTCTTGCCGTTTGCGGGCTCGCCATGAACTGACATGCCATCTTACGCGCATGATCGCGATGCACGGCACAAGAGCCCGGGCTATGAGCTGGCGGGCCGACGTGTCATCGCACTATTTGCTTCGCCAAGCATACCAGGTCTGGCAGCCGTGATCGCCGGGTCCTCCGGCTGTTAGTGCTCAAGAGCCGGCTTCGCCGTCCCCGCGAAGATCATTCCGAAAATGCCCTTGTCATCACCGGGGTAATGGTCCCGGTAATGACAAGGGCATGGCCTAAACGATCTTGTGCGCTAGGACCAGACCGGGGGCTCGTCGCCTTCCGCCGTGGCGTCGTCCGTGCTCGCGGCGCCGTCCTGGGCGGAATCCGTTTCTGCCGGGGTCGCGCCGGACTCGGCAGGCGTGACGGCGGAGTCGCCTGGCGTCGCCTCGAAGAGGCTTGGCGAGACGATGGCCGGCTCGGCCGACCACGCGGTGACGGGCTCGGGCGCGACCTCAGCGGCAGGCTCGGCCGCAGCCTCGTCGACCCCTCCGGGCGCCGCCTCGGCCGGTGCCTCCTCGGCCGGTGCCGCCTCGGCCGCGAACGCGTCGTGTGCGGGCACGTCGGCCGCGAAGGCCTCCGCGCCGCCGGTCCAGGCCGGGGCCGCTGCCTCGTCGAGGGGCACCTCAGGCGCTGCCTCGGCCGGAGCCGCGACGTCGGCCTCGGCCGATGCTGCCTGGCCGGCGACGGTTGCCTCGGCGTCGATTGCCTCGGCGCTGGGCTCCGCCAGGGCCAGCGCGTCGGCCGCGTCGGCGGACTCGACCGCGGCCTCGGGTGTCTCCGCGGGCTCAGGGGTCTGCGACTCCGTGGTTTCCGCGGGCTCAGGGGCCACGAATGACTCCGGGGTCTGCGCTGGGACCGGGGATTCCGCCTGTTCGGGGGCGACCGCCGCGGCCTCGCTTGTAGCCGGAGCCAGCGCGTCCTCGACCGGGGCCGGAGCCGCGTCCTCGACCGGAGCCGGGGTCGGGGTGGTGTCGGTGACGACGGTGACGCGGGCGACGGCGGAGCCGGCGCGGGTGCGGCGGACCGGCGGGGCCGCCGCGTCCGTGGCGTCGTCGACCGGGGCGGTGGCGCCTGCGGTTGCCTGGTCGGCGAGCGCAGGGTCCGGCGCGACGGGGACGACCACGGCGGGTGCCGGGGAGTCCTCCACCTGGACCGCGGCCGCGAAGGCGGTGCCTGCCGAGGTGGGGCGGCGGGTACGGCGGCCGCCTTCCGTGCCAGTAGCGCTGGTGCCCGCGAGCGACGCGCCGGTGGCACCGGAAAGCGCGGTATCGGTCAGCCCAGTGCTGGTCAGCCCAGCGCCTGTCAGCTCACTGTCGTCGACTGTCGTTGCCGTCGCGGTTTCTCGCTGTGCATCCCGGCCGCGGCCCTCGTCCCGCCGACCGCTGTCGCGGCGGTCGCTGTCACGGCGGTCGCTGTCACGGCGGCCGTTGGCGTAGCCGCCGCCCTTGGCGGCGCCGGAACCGGAGCTAGAACCCGCGCCCGAGCCGTTGCCCTGGCTCTTGCCGTTCCCGTTGGCGGGACCGTGCGCGGGCGGCGCCGGCACTGGCCGGTGCGCGGTGCCAGCCGATGCGCGGTGGGCCGGCTCGGCCGGTGCGTCGAGCGAGACGATGACGCCGCGCCCGTTGCAGCACTCGCACTGCTGCGAGAAGGCTTCCAGCAGCCCGGCGCCGACCCGCTTGCGGGTCATCTGGACAAGGCCGAGCGAGGTGACCTCGGCGACCTGGTGCTTGGTCCGGTCCCTGGCCAGGCATTCGAGCAGCCGCCGCAGCACCAGCTCGCGGTTGGACTCGAGCACCATGTCGATGAAGTCGATGACAACGATGCCGCCGACGTCACGCAGCCGCAGCTGGCGGACGAGCTCCTCGGCCGCCTCCAGGTTGTTCCTGGTGACGGTCTCCTCGAGGTTGCCGCCCTGCCCGGTGAACTTCCCGGTGTTGACGTCGACGACCGTCATCGCCTCGGTGCGGTCGATGACGAGGGAGCCGCCGCTCGGCAGCCAGACCTTGCGGTCGAGCGCCTTGGCGAGCTGCTCGTCGATGCGGTAGGCGGCGAACACGTCGTCGGCGGGGTCCTCGTCGTGGTCCCAGCGGCTGATCCGGTCGGCCAGGTGCGGCGCGACGTACTTGACGTACTCGTCGATGATCTCCCAGCCCTCGTCGCCGGACACGATCAGCCTGCTGAAGTCCTCGTTGAACACGTCGCGGACCACGCGGATGGTCAGGTCGGGCTCGCCGTACAGGAGGGCGGGCGCGGAAGCCGTCTTGGCCTTCTTCTCGATGCTCTCCCACTGGGCGGCAAGCCGGGTGATGTCACGGTCGAGCTCGGCCTCCGCGGCGCCCTCGGCGGCGGTGCGCACGATCACGCCGGCGTTCTCCGGAGTCACCTTCTTCAGGATCTGCTTGAGCCTGGTCCGCTCGGTGTCTGGCAGCTTGCGGCTGATGCCGGTCATCGACGCGCCTGGCACGTAGACGAGGTAACGCCCGGGCAGCGAGACCTGCGACGTGAGGCGCGCGCCCTTGTGGCCGACCGGGTCCTTGGTGACCTGGACGATCACCGACTGGCCCGGCTTGAGGGCCGCCTCGATCCGCTTGGGCTGGCCCTCGAGGCCGCTGGCGTCGAAGTTGACCTCGCCGGCGTACAGCACGGCGTTGCGGCCCTTGCCGATGTCGACGAACGCCGCCTCCATCGACGGCAGCACGTTCTGCACCTTGCCCAGGTACACGTTGCCGACATACGAGGCGTGCGTGGTCCGGTTCACGTAGTGCTCAACGAGGATGCCGTCCTCGAGCACCGCGATCTGGGTGCGGTCGCCGCGCTGCCTGACGACCATCGTCCGCTCGACCGACTCCCGGCGGGCGAGGAACTCCGACTCGGTGACCACCGGCGGGCGCCTGCGGCCGGACTCGCGTCCCTCCCGCCTGCGCTGCTTCTTCGCCTCGAGGCGGGTAGAGCCCCTGATGGCACGCACGTCGTCGGCGGGGTTGTGCGCCTCCCTGACGTGCACCACGGTGTCCGGCGGGTCATCCGGTGACAGCGCGTCACCGTCTGCCGAACCGCGGCGGCGCTTGCGGCGGCGGCGTCGGCCCGCGGTGCCCGCCTCGCCGCCGTCCTCGCCCAGCTCTCCATCGCCTTCGGCGTCAGCCTCGGCGTCGGCGCCTTCCGGGCCGCCCTGGCCGTCGAGGTCGTCATCGGCCGCGGCGTCGCTAGCGCGAGTCCTGGTCCTGGTGTTGCGGCGCCGGCGAGGACGGCGGCCAGCCGCCTGCTCGTCGGCGTCGTCGGTCACGGCCGCGCTCGCGGGGACGTCGCCGCCGCCGGCGTCCGCCTCGGCCACCGCCGCGGCGGCGTCCGCGCTGAACAGGTCATCGTCGGCGGCAGCCTCACGGACCCGGGACGTGGTGCGCCCGCGACCGCGGGTCCTGCGGCTCGTCCGGCTTGTCCCCGGCTCGGACTCGGTCCGGCCACCGGATCCCTGGCCACCTGCGGACTCCCGGTCACCGGAGTCCCGGTCGGCCGCATCCCTGTCGCCGGAATCCCGCTCTCCCGCCGATGGCGGAGGCGCGGGCGGCGCCACTGGCGGCTGGAACAGGGCCTGCGGCGGCTGGAACAGCGCCGCGGGAACCGCCGGAGCCGCCGGCGCCGGCTGCTCAGCCGGCCCGTTGAACGCCGTCGGTGCGGGAGCGGTTCCCTCGTTGCGGCCAGTGGCCTCGTTAGTGCCTGTCTCGCTGTTGGTGCGCTCGCTGTCGAGCATTCGGGCAATCTCCAGTCAGGCTTCCGGGCGCGGCCGTACGTGTTGCGCCGGCGCGCCGCGCGGAAGCTCGTAGTGATCGTTCGCCTGGAATGCAGCCGCCACCGCGCGGGAAGTCACGCGCGGTGGTGCGGGGGCTGCGCCCAGGCATGGATGAGTACTTCAGGCCCGGAGTGGCGGCGGTCATGGCTGGACCACCCCGGATTCGCCGAGCGATCCCTGCGTGAGCCGCGTCATGAGCGGCTCTGACGGGAACACATCGGAAACGTCACGAAGCGCGTTGAGCACGTCGCCAGGCCGCACGGCCGGGACAGTGTGCTGGACGATCATTCGCAGCTCGGAGCCAGCCCCCGCGTCAGCGGTTACGTCGAGGCTGACCACGGCTGCCCGTGCGTCCATGCGTCGCAATCCCTTGGAGGTCAGCCGCTCCACCGGCGCCTCCGTCAGGGCGAGAAACTTCTGAACCACCGGCACCACGGTGTCGGCCCGCAGGCCGGGCAGTGCCACCTGCCACTCGGACGCGGTGAGCCGACTCGCCGGCAGTCCCCCGGAGTCCTCAGTGACAGCAATCACGTCTATCCCATCAGGCAGCGCCGCGTTCAGCCGCTCCCGCACGGCGTCCGTCTCGACCTGGCTGGTCAGCGTGAGGCTCAGGTACTCGGCCTCGCTCGCGACCCCGGTCGGGACTCCGCCTGCGTAGGAAATCTTCGGGTGCGGCGTGAACCCGCTCGAGTAGGCGATCGGCAGATCTGCTCGCCGCACGCCCCGCTCAAAGGCCCGCGCCACATCCAGCTGGCTGGCAAAACGCATCTTTCCCCGTTTAGCATACCGGACCAGAAGATGCTGGGTCGTGACCGGCGCGCTGCCATTCTGTGTCACGGCCATTGCTATCTCCCGTTACTCGCCAGCACGGGAAGCAGTCGCCTACCGTCCAGTCGCTCTCCAGTCGGGCCCGTCTGGATCTCCGTGCCCATCGCCGGGCAGACACCGCACTCGTAGCACGGAGTCCACCGGCAATCCTCCACCTCGCCGGCCCCGGCGGGCGCGACCGCCGACTGCCAGTCTTCCCACAGCCAGTCGCGGTCGAGACCGGAGTCCAAGTGGTCCCACGGCAGTACCTCGCCGTATTCACGCTCGCGCGTAGTGTACCAAGCAAGATCGACAGGGAACGCTGCCAGACCGGTGGCGCACGCCGCGGTCCAGCGCTCATAGGAGAAGTACTCGCTCCAGCCGTCGAACCGGGCGCCATCCCGCCAGGCGGCAAGTATGACCTGGCCGACCCGTCGGTCGCCGCGGGACAGCAGCCCCTCGATGAGCGACGGCGTGCCCTCGTGGTAGCGGAAGCCGATCGACCTGCCGTAGCTCTTGTCGCCGCGCAGCGCGGCGCCGAGCTTGTGCAGCCGGTCGTCGACCACCTCGGGCGGGCACTGGCCCGCCCACTGGAAGGGCGTGTGCGGCTTGGGCACGAAACCGCCGATCGACACCGTGCAGCGGATGTCCTTGCGCCCGGACGCGGCGCGCCCGGCGGCGATCACCTTGCGCGCCAGGTCCGCGATCGCCAGCACGTCGTCGTCTTCCTCGGTCGGCAGGCCGCACATGAAGTACAGCTTCACCTGCCGCCACCCCGAGGAGTAGGCGGTGGTCACGGTGCGGATCAGGTCTTCCTCGGTGACCATCTTGTTGATCACCTTGCGCATCCGCTCCGAGCCGCCCTCCGGGGCGAAGGTCAGGCCCGAGCGCTTGCCGTTGCGCGACAGTTCGTCGGCGAGCGTGATGTTGAAGGCGTCCACCCGGGTGGACGGCAGTGAGAGCCCCACGTTCGAGCCCTCATAGCAGTCGGCGAGGTCGACGGCGATCTCGTTGATCTCGCTGTGGTCGGCCGACGACAGCGAGAGCAGGCCGACCTCGGAGAAGCCGGTCGACTTGAGACCGTTCGCCACCATGTTCCCCACGGTGGTGATCGACCGCTCGCGCACCGGCCTGGTGATCATCCCGGCCTGGCAGAACCGGCAGCCCCTCGTGCAGCCGCGGAAGATCTCCACGCTGTACCGCTCGTGCACCGTCTCCGCGACCGGCACGACGGGCGCCTTCGGGTACGGCCAGGCGTCCAGGTCGAGCAGCGTGTGCTTGCGCACCGCGGCAGGGACGCCCGGCCGGTTGGGCACGATCCGCTCGATGCGGCCGTCGGGCAGGTAGCCGACGTCGTAGAACCTGGGGATGTAGACGGCGCCGGTCGCGGCGAGCGACAGCAGCAGACCGTCGCGGCCACCCGGGCAGCCCCCCTGCTTCCACTCGCGGATCAGCCGGCTGATGGCGAGCACCGCCTCCTCGCCGTCGCCGATGACGACCGCGTCGAGGAAGTCAGCGAGCGGCTCGGGGTTGAACGCCGCGTGCCCGCCGGCCAGCACGATCGGGTGCGTGATCGCCCGGTCCGCGGCGAGTAGCGGAATGCCGGCCAGGTCCAGTGCGGTCAGCAGGTTGGTGTAGCCGAGCTCGGTGGAGAACGACACGCCGAGCACGTCGAAGGCGCTCACCGGCCGGTGCGTGTCGATGGTGAACTGCGGCACGCCGTGCGTGCGCATCAGCGCCTCGAGGTCGGTCCAGACGCTGTAGGTGCGCTCGGCGAGCACGCCTGGCTGCTCGTTGAGTATCTCGTAGAGGATCGCGATGCCCTGGTTGGGCTGTCCGACCTCGTACGCGTCCGGGTAAAGCAGGGCCCACCGGACGTCGGTCTCATCCCAGGCCTTAACGGTGGAATTCACCTCACCGCCGACATACTGCACCGGCTTGCGGACAAGCGGCAGCAGCGGCTCCAGCTTGGGATAGACGGACTCGACAGGCATGCTTCCGAGAATACCCATGATCCGGAACGGGTGCGGCTGGCTGCGGCCCGTGACGGGGCTTCCAGGTGCCGGGCCGTGGCACCATGGTCGCGATGCGCCTGAAGCCGACAGAAGCGGAGCGTCGTTGAGCCTGTACTGCACGGACAACTACCGGACCGCCGAGCAGCTGGCCGAGATGGAGCGGCTCGAGGCCGCGGGGATCTGCCTGTTCTGCCCCGATTCGCTCCGTGAGCACGCGAAACAGCGAGTGATCTTCTCCACAGAGCACTGGTCGGTGACGCCGAACGCGTACCCCTATGCCGGCACAAGCCTGCACCTGCTCGTCGTGCCGCGCCGGCACGTGACCGACATGCTCGACCTCGACGAGGCGTCGCTCGGCGACTTCTGGACCGCGCTGCGGTGGATCAGGGACGAGTTCGGCCTCGGCCATTACGGGCTCGGCGTGCGCAACGGCAACTGCAGCTTCACCGGCGCGACGATCGCCCACGTGCACGCGCACGTGCTCGTCGGCGACCCGGACTCAGAGCCCGAGGTGCCGGTGCGGATGAAGTTCAGCTCCCGCCCCCGCCACGTGGCGCAGAGCTAGCCCTCCGGGTTTCCCGAGCCGGCCGTGTCGACCCACAGCAGTTCGACGCCCGCGGCGCGCAGCACCTCGTCCCCGTCGAGCACCGAGTAGGGCCCCGCGAAGTAGCAGCGCGCAAAGCCGGCCTCCGCGACCAGCCGGGCGCAGGCGGGGCAGGGGAAGGTCGTCACGAACAGGTCGGCGCCGCTCAGTGAGAATCCCTCGCGGGCCGCCTGGGCGACGATGGATGCCTCCGCGTGAATCGCGGTGGACAGGTCGCCGCGGACGCCGCGGCTGAAGCTGTCCCGCGGGTCGCCGTCGATGTACGGCGAGTACTCGCTGGGCTCATGGTGGTTCCAGGCGACGGCGAGCACCCGCTCGCCGCGGGCCGCGACCGCGCCGACCTGCCGCCACCAGTCCGAGCTGTTGCCCGCCAGTTCCCGCGCGGTGGCGAGCATCCGTGGCGGCAGGTCGCCCGCGGCCACCGCGCCGTCGAAGCCGGCGGGCCGCCGCGCCTGGCTCCATTCCCTGTCCCAGCGCAGGAACGTGTTGTCGAAGACCAGCTCATGCCCGTCCCGCAGCCGGTGCACGGCCGCCAGGTTCCTGGTGATGTCCTCGTCGGGCAGCACCAGCACGTCAGCGGTCACCGCGCCGGGCAGGTCGGCTGGCTCGATCACCCGGACCGGCGTTCCCGGCAGCAGCAGCCGCAGGAACTGGGCGGCCCGCTGCGGCGGCAGCGCCCTGATGTCCTTCGCCAGGCTCTTGAACACGTCCTTGAACCCGCCGCCGAGCAGCAGGATCTCGGCGGCGTCGGCGTGCCGCGCGAAGAATGCCTCGTGGCCCGCGTGCACGACCGGGAGGTAGAGCAGGATCTGCTTGGTCAACTGCGGGTCCGCCCTGCGGGGCTGAGCTTCTTGCGCGGCTGGTTTCGCGGCGGGGTGGCGTGCACCGTGGACACCGGGGAATCCGGGTTGGCCATCTCGCGCTGGATGACCTCGCGCAGCCGCGCCGACGTGCTCACCGTGGCCATCCGGCCGAGAACCTCGACCCGGCCGCAGTAGCCCGCCTCGAGCTCGCGGATCTCGTCCTTGGTGTAGGTCTCCTCGGTCGCCACGAGGACGTCGGGACGGACCGCCTTGATCAGCGCCCACTTGGCGTGCTTGGTCTGCTTGAGTGTGACGAGGCCCACGCCGCGCTGATGGGTGACCATGCGCAGCCGCTCCATCTGCGGGACGACGGGCCGGTTCTCTCCCTTGCGCGCGCGGATCTTCTCGTCGCTGTCCAGGCCGACGATGAGGAAGTCGCCGAACTGCCTGGCCGCCTCCAGGTACATCGAATGGCCCTCGTGGATGATGTCGAACGAGCCGCTGGTGAGCACGATCTTGAAGCCGAGCGTGCGCAGCGCGTTGACCGTCTCCTCGATCTTCGCGTAGTCCTCGACGAAGCGCTGGTCGAAGTTGGAGGCGTCGGCGAACAGGCTGTTCGACACGCCGAGGGTCTGGATCAGCGGGGCGGGGCCGGAATGCCGGCCGTTCGCGGCGCCGTCCGGCGTGCCGCGGCGGCGGCTCCATAGCTGCCCGATCCTCGTCATTGGCCGTCCCCTTCCTTCTGCTGTCATGCTAGCCAGCCGGCTCAGGTGGCGACGGGAATGGACCCGATGGACGGGTTCGGGTGGTAGTCCGCGAGCTCGAAGTGCTCGGCGCGGAAGTCGTGGATGTCAGTGACGGCGCGCCCGGCCTCGTTCAGCGTGACCGTGGGCAGCGGGCGCGGCTCGGTGGCGAGCATGGCGCGGACGGCGACGACCTGATCCGCGTAGATGTGCGCGTCGGAGATCGTGTGATAGTAGGCCACCGCCGCATAGCCGGTGAGCTGCTCGAGCATGAGGGCCAGGGCGGCGTACTGGACCATGTTGGCGGGGACGCCGACCGGCACGTCGCCTGAGCGCTGCGTCATGTGCACGTGCAGGCCGCCGTCGAGCACCCGGACGTGGATCCAGCCGTGGCACGGCGCGATCGTCGTCTTCGGCTGCTTGCCCTCGCCCCTGACCTGGTACGGGGCGATCCACGGGTCGACGAAGTGGGTACGCAGCTCGGGCAGCTCGCGCAGCTGCTCGACCAGGTGCTTGAACTGGTCGAACGGCGGCCCGTCGGGCGTCGGGTACGCGTGGAAGGCGGCGCCGTACGAGCCGGGGCCGATGCTGCCCGGCTCGATGCCCTTCTTGAGCGTCTTCTCCGGCGTGGTCCACGGCGCCCACCAGTCCACGCCGAACCGCTCGAATTCCGCCAGCGTGGTGGCGCCGTTGATGAACGCGCAGAGCTCGCCGATGGGCTTGCGCCAGAAGGACCTGATGCTGCGCTCGGTGATGACGGGGAACCCGTGCGCGAGCGGGAACGTCATGGTCTGCTGCATGACCGTGAACGCGTTGACCCCCTGCCGGGTCTGCGTCTCGATCCCCTCGCCGAGTATGCGCTCGAGCACTCGCCGGTACTCCGTCGAGACTGGTCGCTGGTCGTACGGCAGATACTCCATAGCCCGACAGCGTATCGCCGGGCTATGGCATCGTGGTCGACATGGCTGCGCAGGAAACAGGTACCCGAGTTCCCAACCCGCCCCGGCTGTCGGCGGCGATGGCCGGCGTGGCGGAGTTCCACGCGGCCTTCGGCGCGCCGCGGGCCGTGCTACCGGACGCCGCCGTCCCCGCCGAGCTGGCGAAGCTCCGTGTCGACCTGCTCGCCGAGGAGACCGGCGAGTTTGCCGACGCGACGGCCGCGGGCGACATCGTGGGCATCGCGGACGCGCTTGCCGACATCATCTACGTGGCCTACGGCGCGGCGATCGTCTACGGCATCGACCTGGACGCCGTGTTCGCCGAGGTCCACCGGTCCAACATGACCAAGCTGGACGCCGACGGGCGGGTCATCTACCGGGAGGACGGCAAGGTGCTGAAGTCCGACCGGTACACACCGCCGGACGTCAAGGGCGTGCTGTCCCGGCAGCAACCGCTCCCGTTCTAGCGCGTTTTCCGGTCCGTTCGGAGGGTTGTGTCGCCGAAGATGGAGTGCTGGCGGCGGACACCCTGGATCAGGCCGATGGCGATCATGTCGGCGAAGATCGCCGAGCCGCCGTAGCTGACGAACGGCAGCGGCAGGCCGGTGATCGGCATGATGCCGATCGTCATGCCGATGTTGACGAACGCCTGGAAGCCGAACCAGATGGCCACGCCCGACGCGACCAGCATGCCGAACATGTCCTCGGCGATCTGGGCGGCGCGGATGGCGCGGAACACGATGACGGCAAGCAGCGCGACGATGACCGCGCAGCCGACGAAGCCGAGTTCCTCCCCCGCGACCGTGAAGATGAAGTCGGTCTGCACCGAGGGGACGAAGCTGCCGCCGGTGAACGTGCCGTGGAACAGGCCCTGGCCGTGCATGCCGCCCGAGCCGACCGCGATCTTCGCCTGCAGGCCGTTGTAGCCGGAGCCCGCCAGGTTCTGCTCCGGGTGCAGGAACGAGGTCAGCCGGGTGAGCTGGTAACCCTTGAGCAGGTGCCGGTGCGCCACCTCGTAGATGCCCGCCGCGACGACAGCGAGGCCGCCGAGCACCCAGTACATCCTGATGCCCGACACGACAATCATGCCTATCAGGGTGAACACCAGGACAAACGTGACGCCGAGGGCCGGCTCCTTCTCCACCAGGGCGATCAGCGGCGCGGCGGCGAGGAACGAGTAGCACACGTCCCTGATCGTCGGGCGGCCCGCGGGCAGTTTCCTGCGCGACAGCAGCCACGCGGTGGACAGCACAAGACCGAGCTTGGCGAACTCCGACGGCTCGACCTGGAAACCGCCGGGCAGCGCGATCCACGCCTTCGCGCCGTTCACCGACTGGCCGACGACGAGCACCGCCGCCAGCAGCAGCAGCGACAGGACGTACAGGTACGGGGCCAGGCGCTTGATCACCCGGTAGTCGATCAGCGCGGTGACGAACATCAGGAGCAGGCCGAGCACCGCCCAGACGATCGTCTTCTTCAGGTAGGTGTGCGGGTCGAGGCCGGCCTGGCGCAGGAACGGCTCTGTCGCCGCCCAGATGAGCACGGTGCCGATCGCGGTGAGCGCGCAGGTCGCGACGATCAGCAGCCAGTCCCACGACCTGGCGACGCCGCCCTTGGCGAAGGCGCGGTTCAGCGGCGACCTGCGGTGCGGCGCGAAGGTGCCCGCCCGCGGTCCCGCCCAGCCCCGGGACGGTAGTCCGACGCTCATTTCGCCGCCAGCTTCGGCAGGGCGGGCAGGACGCCGCCGGGCAGCGCCGCCCCCTTCTTGCGCGCACCCTCGAGTCCGTAGATGCCGTCCCAGATCTGCCGCACCGCGGGGGCGGCGGCGTCCGCGCCGTAGCCCGCGTTCGGCAGCATGACGACCACCACGAGCTTGGGGTTGTTACACGGGGCGAAGGACGCGAACACCGAGGTCGCGATCTTGCCCATGATCTGCGCGGTACCAGTCTTGCCCGCGACGCAGACCTGGTTCAGCGGGAACCCGGCGTACGCGCCGGCCGCGGTGCCCTGGGTCACCACGCCTGCCAGCGCGGAACGGATGTAGGAGAGGGTCTCCGAGGCGACCGGCAGGTGCCTGATTACCGGCGGGACGATCTTCTGCACCAGCTTGCCCGACGGGGAGAGCAGCGCCTCGCCGATGCGCGGCTCGTACAGCGTGCCCCCGTTGGCGAGCGCGGTGTAGGCGTTGGTGAGCTGCAGCGGCGTGGCGGTCACGTAGCCCTGGCCGATCGCCGCGATGGCCGCCTGTCCTGGTTCCCACACCCACCCGTCGATGCAGTCCTGGTACTCGATCTGCTGCACGTAGGTCCCGTCGCGCTTGCCGTTCTTGCACCAGTTCTGGCCCTTGTGCGCGTTGTCCTTCCACATGTAGTAGAGCCACTGCCTGGTGGGGATCGTGCCGGTCGCCTCCGACGGCAGGTCGATGCCGGTGGGGTTGCCGAAACCCCACTCGACCTCCATCTTCTGCATCTTCTGGATCGGCGCGTGCGGGTTCGGCTCGTTGTTGGCCTTGTTGTTGTCTGTCTGCCACATCTGGTAGCCGAGCTCGTAGTACACGGTGTCGCAGGACTGGATCAGCGCGGTGCGGAACGACATGGCGCCCTGGCCGGGCTCGCCGTCGTTGAAGAACTTGCTACTGCCGATGTTGAACACGGCGGGGCACTGGTACGTGCCGTTGAGCGAGAAGCCGTCGGCGACCGCCGCGGCGGTCGAGGTGACCTTGAATGTCGAGCCCGGCGCGTACTGTCCCTGGGTGGCCCAGTTCAGCACCGGCTCGCCGGACGCGGTGCCGAACAGGTACTTGAACTGCTGCTGTGAGATGCCGTTCGTCCAGATGGACGGGTTGTAGTCGGGGTAGCTCGCCATCGCTACGATCCGGCCGTCGGTGGTCTCCACGACGGCCGCGCCCTGGTTGGCGGAGTTGCCCGCCGCCCGCGCCCTGGCGATCGCGCTGGCGAGCGCCTGCTCGGCGATCCGCTGGACCTTGGCGTTCAGCGAGGTCACCAGCGTGTCCCCGGTCTTGGCCGGCTGCTCGGCGACCGTGTTCAGCACGTTGCCCGCCGCGTTCACCGCCACCGTCCTCGTGCCTGGCATGCCGGTCAGCGCGGTGTTGTACTGCGCCTCGAGGCCCGACTGGCCCACCAGGTCGTCGCCCGCGTACCCGGTCTGCGGCAGGTGCTCCTTGGCCATCTCCTGCTGGGTGATCGGCTGCAGGTAGCCGAGGACCTGGGCCGGGTTCGCCCCGGCGGGCATCGGGTAGTCCACCACCGGCGCCAGTTGGGCGGTGATGCCGGGGAACAGCCCGGGCTGCTCCATGATCTGCAGCGCGATCGTGCTTGTGACGTTCTCCGCGACCGGGATCGGCTGGTACGGCGAGCCCGTCCAGCAGGGCTGCTTGACGCCGCGGGTGCACAGCCGCACCTTCTCGGTGAGCGTCTTGACCGGCATGTGCAGCAGCGGCGCGAGCCTGGCGAGCACGGCCTTGCCGTTATCCTTCGTGGTCTGCGAGAGCTGCATCATGTCGACGGAGACGGTCAGCTTCGTCTGGTTGGTGACGAACGGCTTGCCCGTGTCGTCAGTGATCATGCCGCGCACGGCAGGCACCACGATCTTCCTTGTCTGGTTGACCTGGGCGAGCGCCTTGTAGTGCGTGGTGTCGAGGACCTGCAGGTACCAGAGCCGGCCGCCGAGCGTGACGAGCAGGGCCAGGGAGATCACGTACAGGCCGAAAAGCCTGCGGCGCGAACGAGGAATCACCGGCCCACCCCCACCATCCGCAGCAGCCGCTGCCTGCGCTTGCGCCACGGGTGGCGGCTGTGCCGCACCCAGTCCCGCGACGGTGCCGCGGTGTACCAGTTGCCCCGGCGGGGACCGGCGCCTGGGGTAGATCCGATGACGGTCCGCGGGCGGCTCGTCCCGCCCAGCCAGCCACGGCGCGGCGCGAGGCGCGGCCCGGTGGATCGTGCCCACGAGGGCGACGCGGAATGCAGCCAGCCGGACCGTGGCGCGCGGCGGGCGAGCGGCGTTACCGCACCCGCCCACGCCGACAGGCCGGACGGCGCGGACCGCGCGGCGAGCACGTCGGCGCCGGAGCGCGGTGCGGCGCCCGCGATGCTGGCGGCGCTGCGCGCGCCGCCAAGGCCGGCTGGCCGCAGCCAGCCGTGGCCAGGAATCCGCGGCGCCCTGCCCGCGCGGTAGGCCGGGGTGCGCAGCGCCGACGCGCCGCGGAACGAGCCCGCGCGCGGCACCGCGCCCGCGCGGTAGGCCGGGGTGCGCGAGGCCTGCACGCGGCGGAACGAGCCGGCTCGCGGCTCCGCGCGCGGCGTTGCCCTGCTCGCCAACCTTGGGGCGGCGGCCGCCGGCGCCCCGGCGCGCAACCAGTTCTTACCCGGGCCGCGCACGGTGCGCCGCACGGTGCGCGCCGGGCGGTCGGCGGCGAAGTTCAGGCTGGGGCTGCCCGCCCCCGCCGGGCGGATCGCGGCGCCTGGCGAGGCAGCAGAACCCGTTCGGCCGATCGATCCAGCGCCACCGCGGGACAGCCGCAGCGGCGGGACGCTGCGCGGCAGGGACGGGCTGCGGTGGTCGTCTCCCGTCCCGGCGAGCCGCAGCCTCGGCACGCGGCGCGGCGCGACGGGCGCGCGGTAGTTCGCACCGGTGCCGGACAGCCGCAGGTCGGGCGCGGCGCCGTACGACGCGGCCCGGAAGACCGAGGCGAGCCGCTGCGCGTAGCTGAACTCGGGCGCCGGCGCTCGCTCCGCGTCGGCGTCGCGGGTGAGCCGGGCGACGAGCAGGAACATGAGCGGCGCGAGCAGCAGGTCGTACAGGATCGCGGCCGGCAGCACCTGCTTGATCGCCGGTCCCGTGACGTCGGGGTCGGACAGCAGCATGCCGAGTGCGGCCTTGCCCGCCTCGCCCGCCGCCGCGGCGACGGCCATCACCGTGAACATGGTGAGCGGGTCCCGTTCGCCTGTCAGGTCGTAGATGGCGCGCACGGCGCGCGCGGCGCCGTACCCGGCCAGGCAGAAGACCAGCGCGTACTCGCCTGCGTAATGGCTGGCCGGCGGCGCGACGTCGAGCGCGAGGCCGCCGGCGAAGCCGGCCAGCGTGCCGGGCAGCGGGCTGGTGCACACGGCGATCGCGGTGACGGCGAGCAGCACCAGGTCCGGGTAGGCGGCGGGCAGCGGCAGCCGGTTCACCACGGTGAGCTGAAGGACGACGGCGGCGAGCAGGATGGCGACGAGCGCGAGGCCGGTGAGCGTGCGCTTCGCCGCGGTGGGCTCGGACGCCGTCGGCATCACCGGGACACCACCACCCCGACCACGCCGAGGCCGGTGAAGTCGACGAAGGGCTTTACGATGCCGGTTGGGGTGAGCGAGCCCGGCTGGGTGGTCACCTCGGACACGACGCCGACCGGGATCCCTGGGACGTACGGGCGGCCGCCCACCGAGCCGAAGGTGACGAGCTCCTGGCCGGGCTGGAGCGCGGCGTTCGCGGAGAACAGGGTGAGCCGCAGCGAGGTGCTGCCCGTCATCGAGCTTGCGGTGCCGCTGAGCGCGCCGATCTGGCCGTTGCCCGCCACCCGGACGCCGACCGTGGCGCCGGCGTCGCTGGCGAGCTGGACGGTCGCGGTGCCCGAGGTCACCGAGGTCACGGTGCCGACGAGACCGTCGCCGTTGAGCACGGTCTCGTTGACCCCGACGCCCGCCGCGCTGCCGACGTTGATCGTCACCGTGTCGGCGTACTCGCCGCCCGCCGCGATCACCGTGCCGGTGACGACCCTGTACTTGGCGCCGGTCAGGTGCAGTAGCTTGGCGAGCTGCCCGGCGTTGGTGTTGCTGGTCTGCGCCTGCGCAAGCTCGGCGCGGAGCTCGTCGTTCTGCTTCTGCAGGTTCGCGACCTCGCCGCCGCTTGTCGCGCCGCGGAAGAAGCCGGTGACGTCACCCGTCACGCGCTCCACGGGGCCGAAGAGACGGCCGCCGATGCCGTGCGCGCTGGAGTTGCCGCCATCACGGAAATCGATCGTGATCAGCGCGATCGCCACGACGAGCAGCACAGTGAGGACGACTCGCGTCCGTCTGGACTCAAGCAATGCGCAACTCCCGTCGCTTGCGCTCCGGCGAACATGTGCCAGGCTATCTCGCTACCATCCGCGCGGGCTCGTAACTTTCGCGTGGCTTACTACCTTCTGTCGGGAACGAGAACCTGGCGCAGTGTGTCGAAGTCTTCCACGCATTTGCCGGTGCCGAGCACCACCGAGTCGAGCGGGCTGTCCGCGATGTGCACCGGCATCCCGGTCTCCTCGCGAATCCGCTGGTCGAGACCGCGCAGCAGCGCGCCGCCGCCGGTGAGGGCGATGCCGCGGTCCATCACGTCGCCCGCCAGCTCGGGCGGGCACTTGTCCAGGGTGGACTTGACCGCGTCGATGATCAGGCACAGCGGCTCGTCCATCGCCTTGCGCACGTCGCCGGCGCTGATCAGCACCGTCTTGGGCAGCCCGGAGACCAGGTCCCGGCCGCGGATCTCCGCGTGCGCCTCTTCCTTGGTGGGGTACGCCGAGCCGAGCGCCAGCTTGATCTCCTCGGCGGTCCGCTCGCCGAGCATCATGCTGTGCTCCTTCTTGCCGAAGGTGATGATCGCCTGGTCCATCTCGTCGCCGCCGATGCGGATGCTCTGGCTGGTGACGATGCCGCCGAGAGAGATCACCGCCACCTCGGTGGTGCCGCCGCCGATGTCCACCACCATGTTCCCCGTCGGCTCGTTGACCGGCAGGCCCGCGCCGATCGCGGCCGCCATCGGCTCCTCGATGATGTAGACCTTGCGCGCGCCCGCCTGGTGGCCGGCCTCCTTGACCGCGGACTGCTCGACGCCGGTGATGCCGCTCGGCACCGCGACGACGATGCGCGGCTTGGCCATCCGGGTCCTGCGGTGCACCTTCTGGATGAAGTAGCGCAGCATGCGCTCGGTGACGTCGAAGTCGGCGATGACGCCGTCTTTCAGCGGGCGGACCGCGACGATGTTGCCAGGCGTGCGGCCGATCATCCGTTTAGCCTCGACCCCGACGGCCACGACCTGGCCGCTATTGGTGTTGAGCGCCACCACGCTCGGCTCGTTGAGCACGATGCCCCGCCCGCGCACGTACACCAGGGTGTTCGCGGTTCCGAGGTCTACCGCCAGGTCGCGGCCGAGGAACGTCAACACATTGCTCATCGGGTGCGAGAACCCTTTCCGATCATCGGGCGCAGGTGAACCGGTGCCGAGCCTATCCGATAGGCATCTGATTACCCGAGGCCGGTCACGCGCCTAAACATCAGGACAATACTCCGTAAAGTTTGCACCCTTTTCGCCCGAATTATCCTGATTGCCGGGGTCTCCGGGCGAGGCCGGGATGGAAGTTTGATTTTCGGTAACTCTTGGCTAATTTATTCCAATGATGAACTATTTGTATTAATTCGGACACGCTAGACAACGGCGCTGCCGACCGAGCGGTTGAAGCAAGCCTTTTGCGGCGAGTCGGCCGCGAACACAACCGTGTTCGCGGCCGCCCTACTACCGTAGATATCTATCTAACGAGCGCCCGGTTAAACGAGTTCGGGGAAGAAGATCTTGATTTCCCGTTCCGCCGACTCGGGTGAGTCGCTGCCGTGCACAATGTTCTGCGCGACCTGGAGGGCGTAGTCGCCGCGGATGGTGCCCGGCGTGGCCTTCACCGGGTCGGTCGCACCGGCCAGCGCCCTGAACGCCTCGATGGCGCGGTCGCCCTCGGCGACAAGCGCGACCAGCGGTCCGGAGGTGATGAAATCGACAAGCTCTCCGAAAAACGGCTTTTCCGCGTGCTCGGCGTAGTGTGCGTGCGCGGTGTCGACCTCGATGGTACGCAGTTCAAGCGCGATTACCTTCAGGCCCTTGCGCTCAATTCGGGAAATTACATCACCGATGATGTTGCGCTTCACACCGTCCGGCTTGACCAGAATAAGGGTGCGCTGTGCCACTAATGCTCCTTGCGATTGTTTTACGGCTTTTGATTCACTGGATCACGCATGAGCTTACCGGGCCGGTGCGGCGTGCTCCCACTTCCGCCCCAGCCAGATGCCGGTGAACCAGAGCGCGGCGAAGATGACGCCGAGTATGTACATCGCGGGCAGCACCACGCCGGCCGCGATCACCAGCGCCTGGAACACCGAGCCCGCGTACAGGCCGGCCCTGCCGCGGCCGACGACGCCGCACAGCAGCAGCGCGACCACCGCGATGGCACCGCAGACCGCGCCCGCGGTGGCGCCGCTCGCGTGCCCGAGCTGCTTCGCGGGGACGATCGCCAGCAGGACGACCACTGCCTCCATGGTCAGGACGGTCACCAAGAGGCGCTTCACTTCAGATCTCCTTGATTCGATACCTGATTCGCCGCGTGCCTGGCGTAGCCCGCGTTGACACTCGTGCCCACGGCGCTTGCCGGTGCGAGCATCAGCTGGGCATCGCCCGCGGTGACGACGGAGCCGGTGACGAGCACGGCGGACGACCCCGGCAGGCCCGCGGCGGCCGCGTCGGCGTCGCCGGCGTCCGCCAGCGACACCGCGAGGTCGATCGCCTCGTCGAGCCGCTCCGCCACGTGCACCCGGTCCTCGCCGAAGTAGTCCCTGGCCAGCTCGGCGAGCTGGTCGACGGGCATCGCGCGCGGAGAGGAGTTCATGGTCACCACGATGTCCGACAGCACCGGCTCGAGCTCTTCGAGTATGCCCTCGACGTCCTTGTCGCCGAGGACCGCGACAACGCCGATCACCCGCTCGAAGTTGAAGCTCTCGGTCAGCGCCTCGAGCGTCGCCGCCATGCCCGCCGGATTGTGCCCGGCGTCCGCGATCACCGTCGGGGACCTTCTGAGGATGTCGAGGCGTCCCGGTGAGCTCGCGGCGGCGAACCCGGCCCGGACCAGGACGGGATCGAGGCCCTCATCCGACAGCCTGACACCGAGGGTGTACGTGCCGTCCTCGTCCTGTTCCGCGGTATCCGTCTGCCCGACGCCGGCGAACGCCTCGACGGCGGCGAGCGCGCACGCCGCGTTGGACGCCTGGTGCCCGCCGAACAGCGGCAGGAAGATGTCGCCGTAGATGCCGCGCAGGCCCTGCAGCACGAGCTGCTGGCCGCCGATGGCGACCTCACGGGACAGCACCCCGAACTCGAATCCCTCGCGGGCCACGCTCGCGCCGACGAGCGCGGCGCGCTGCAGCAGGATCTCCGCGGCGTCGGTGAATGGCTGCTGCGCGATAACGGCGGTGGCGCCCGGCTTGATGATGCCCGACTTCTCGGTGGCGATCGCCTCGATGGTGCCGCCGAGCCACTGCATGTGGTCCATCGCGATCGGCGTGATCACCGCGACCGCGCCGTCGGCCACGTTGGTCGCGTCCCAGCGCCCGCCCATGCCGACCTCGATGACCGCGACGTCCACCGGGGCGTCCGCGAAGGCGGCGAACATCATGCCGGTGAGGATCTCGAAGAAGGACAGCGGCGCGGGCTGCCGCTGGTCGACCAGGTCGACGTAGGGACGGATCTCCTCGTACAGCTCGACGAAGCGCTCTGCGGACAGCGGCACGCCGTCCACGCAGATCCGCTCCCGCATCGAGACCAGGTGCGGCGAGGTGAACCGCCCGGTGCGCAGTCCGCGCTCGCGCAGCAGCGACTCGGTCATCCGCGTCGTCGACGTCTTGCCGTTGGTCCCGGTGACGTGCACGACGGGGAACGCGCGGTGCGGGTCGCCGAGCAGGCTGACCAGCTCCGCGACCCGGTCCAGCGTCGGGTCGATCTGGTGTTCCGCCCGGCGCGACCCGATCTCGAGCTCTACCTCGCGCAGCCGCGTCTCGATGTCGTCCACGTCGTTCAGCCTACTGTGGTGTCAGGTGAGGCCAGCCAGGCGGGATTCCAGGCGGGCGATGTCCGCGTTGGCCGCCTCGAGGCGGGCACGGGACTTCTCGATGACGTCGGCGGGCGCCTTGGCGGTGAACGCCTCGTTGCCCAGCTTGGCGGTCATCGACTGAGCCTCCTTGCGAGCCGCCGCGAGGTCACGCTCGAGCCGCTTGCGCTCGGCCGCGACGTCGACGGTGCCCGCCAGGTTCAGCTCCACGGTGATGCCCTCGGCGAGCAGCGACGCGCTGGCGGTGAACGCCTCCTCCGGTGCCGTCAGGCGCAGCAGGGCGCGGACGGAGTCCTCATGCGCGGCCAGCGTGGTGGCCGCGATGCCGGCCAGCCGGGCGGGGACCCGCTGACCCGGGCGCAGCCCCTGGCCCGAGCGGAACTGCCTGACCTCAGTGACCAGCCGCATCAGCGAGCCGATCTCGGCCTCTGCCCGCTCGTCGTGGTACGCGTAGGCGGGCCAGGCGGCCACCATCACCGAGTCCTCGCCAGTCAGCGCGGTCCACAGCTCGTCGGTGACGAACGGCATCACCGGGTGCAGCAGCCGCAGCATCTGGTCGAGCACGAAGCCGAGCACCTTGCGCGTGGCGGCCTTGGCCGACTCATCGTCGCCGCCGAGCGGCACCTTGGCGAGCTCCAGGTACCAGTCGCAGAACTCGTCCCAGGCGAAGTGGTACAGCGCCTCGCACGCCTTGCCGAACTCGAACTGCTCGAGCAGGCTGTCCACCTCGGCGGTCACGGCTGCCAGGCGGGAAAGGATCCAGCGGTCGGCGACAGAGTAATCACGCAACCGTTCCGCTGAACCGGACGCGGCACCGAGCTCGGCCCGCACCTCGGCGCTGACCTCGGCCCCGTTCATCAGCGCGAACCTGGTCGCGTTCCACAGCTTGTTGCAGAAGTTTCGCGACCCCGCCGCCCAGTCCTCGCTGATCGCCTCGTCGCTGCCCGGTGTGGCGCCCCTGGCGAGCGTGAAGCGGGTCGCGTCGGTGCCGAAGCGGTCCATCCAGTCGAGCGGGTCGACCACGTTCCCCTTGGACTTAGACATCTTCTTGCCGAACTGGTCGCGGACCAGGCCGTGCAGCACGATGGTCTGGAACGGCACCGCCTCCGCGGGCGTCTTGCCCCGGTTGGCGTACAGGCCGAACATCATCATCCGCGCGACCCAGAAGAACAGGATGTCGTAGGCGGTGATCAGCACGCTCGTCGGGTAGAACGCGCGCAGGTCCGGGGTATCGTCCGGCCAGCCGAGCGTGGAGAACGGCCACAGCGCGGAGGAGAACCAGGTGTCGAGGACGTCGGCGTCCTGCGTCCAGCCGGCCGGCGGCTCCTCGTCGGGGCCGACGCAGCGCACCTCGCCTTCTGGCGAGTACCAGACGGGGATCCGGTGCCCCCACCACAGCTGGCGGGAGATGCACCAGTCGTGCATGTCGTCCACCCAGCCGAAGTAGCGCGGGTTCATCTCCGGTGGCGAGATCTTTACCCGGCCGTCGCGGACCGCGTCGCCCGCCGCCTTGGCGAGCGGGCCGACGCTGACGAACCACTGCAGGCTCAGCCGCGGCTCGACCGTGGTGGCGCAGCGGGAGCAGTGCCCGACGGCGTGCACGTAGGGCCTGGTCTCCCTGACGATCCTGCCGTCTTCGCGCAGCGCGGCCACGATCGCGGGCCTTGCCTCGAACCGGTCGAGCCCCTGGAACGGGCCGTGCGCGGTGATCACGCCGTGCTCGTCCATGATCGCGAGCACCGGCAGGTCGTGGCGGCGGCCGATCTCGAAGTCGTTCGGGTCGTGCGCCGGCGTCACCTTGACCGCGCCGGTGCCGAAGGCGGGATCGACGTGCGCGTCGGCCACGATCGGAATGACCCGGCCGGTCAGCGGCAGCTCGACGGTGGTGCCGACCAGGTGCTGGTACCGCTCGTCGTCCGGGTGCACGGCCACCGCGGTGTCGCCGAGCATGGTCTCGGCCCTCGTGGTGGCGACGACGATGCTGTTATCGCCGTCGCCGTAGCGGATGGAGATGAGCTCGCCGTCGTCGTCTGAGTGGTCGACCTCAATGTCGGACAGCGCGGTGAGGCAGCGCGGGCACCAGTTGATGATCCGCTCGGCGCGGTAGATCAGCCCGTCGTCGTACAGCCGCTTGAAGATCGTCTGGACGGCCCTGGACAGTCCCTCGTCCATGGTGAACCGCTCACGTGACCAGTCCACGCTGTCGCCGAGCCTGCGCATCTGGGACAGGATGCGGCCGCCGTACTCGGCCTTCCACTGCCAGACCCGGTCGACGAACGCCTCGCGGCCCAGGTCATGCCTGGACAGGTTCTCCTTGGCCAGCTCGCGCTCCACCACGTTCTGGGTGGCGATGCCCGCGTGGTCCATGCCCGGCAGCCACAGTGTGCGGTAGCCCTGCATGCGGCGGCGCCGGATCAGGACGTCGCTCAGCGTGTGGTTGAGCGCGTGGCCGATGTGCAGGATGCCCGTGACGTTCGGCGGCGGGAGAACGATCGTGTAACTGGGCGGGTTCTCGCCCGCCGCTTCGCCGAGTACTTCCGGCGTGAAGTAGCCGGCCTTCTCCCAGTGCTCGTAGCGGCGGCCTTCCACCTCGGCCGGCGCGTACTGCGAGGCAAGAGCCTCTCCATCGGGCCCTGCTTGCCGCCCATTGGGCACTGCCGGCTGCCCATCGTGCTCGCGTGCTGTCACAGCAAGTCAGTCTACGAATTCTGCGGCCCCGCCGCGCACCGTCGGGGAGTGTCAGGACTTCTTCTTGGCTTCCACGCCGCCGCGGAGCTTGAGCGCGTCGGCAGCGCCCTTCGACTGGCTGGCGGTCAGCGCCTCCGGGCCGGTGGAGCTGAAGAACTCGGTGATGCCCAGGGTGCTCCCGGTGGCCCACACGCAGACCGCGCCGCTCGGCGTCGAGGCAGTGGCCTGGGTGTTGCCGCAGCCGAAGGAGCCGCCGTTCGGCCCGGTCGGGTAGGTGGCCGCGTCCGAGCCGAGCGAGGCGAGGATGGTCGCGACCTTGGACGGGGTGAACGTGCCCTGATAGCCGACGAAGGTGAGGACCTGGCCGTTGGTCGGCAGCTTGTAGGCCGCGGAGACCGGGCTGCCCTTCGTCGTGCCGGCGCCGCCGCTGCTCACCGCGTTGGCGATGGACTTGGCGGTCACGGTGGCGGTCTCAAGGAAGTGCGGGTCGGTGCCCTGCGGGTAGCCGCCCGCGGTGGCCGGGGTGGACAGCACGAAGGCGCCTGCCGCCCCCGTTCCGCCGCCCTTGGTCTTCGACGTGGCCTTGCTTGTCGCGGCTGGCGACTTCTTGGGCTTGGCGGCGTGCGTCGTCTGCGTGCCGGTCGAGGCGCTCGCCGCCGGCTTGTTCGAGCCGCCGTGGTGCAGCAGCAGATACCCGCCGACCACGACCACAGCGATCACGATCACCGCGAGGCCGATCGTGACGGTGGCACCGCTGAGGCCGCCGCCCTGCTGATGGCGGGCGCCGCCCGGCACCGGGCGCGGGCCGGTGTCATTGCCGTTGCTCCCGCCGCTCCCGCTGCGCGAGGGCCCGGGGCGGCCGTCGGCCACGCCCAAGCCGTCGGTCTGCCGGTACCGCGGGCTGCTCGGCTGGCCGATGCGCGACGGGTCAAGCTCGGCGTAGGGGTTCGGTGCGGCCCTGCGCTGGCCGAACTCGGGATGGCCGAACTCGGGCTGACCGAACTCGGGCTGACCGAGGTCGGGCTGACCGCCGGGACGGACGGGGCCTGATGGACCGGACGGGCCGGGGCGGGACGGGCCGGAAGCGGGCTGATCTGGCCTGCTCTCGAAGCGGCCGACGTCGGGCCGACCTGAATCCGGCCGGCCAGTTTCGCGGCCCGCCTGCGGTGCGAAGAAGTCCTGCAGGGCCGGGTCCATCCTGGGGCCGGAGTCGCGGCCGGGCAAGCCGGGCTCCTGCTGGCCGGGGAAGTCCTGCCGCCCGGGGAAGTCGTCCTGGCCACGGAAACCGGAGCGACCCGGCTCCCGCCGCGGTGGCTCCTGCCGGTCGGGGAGGCCGAATTCCTGCTCGGGGCGCTCCTCCCACGGCGGGACGGACCGTCCGGCGGTGCGGCCCCAGCCGCCGTCTCCGCCGGACTCGGGCACCGCAGAGCCCCAGTCAGGGGTCCTGCCTGGCGCGGACGCCGCGCCGCGGTCCTGGCCGAACCCGCTGTCCTGGCCGAAGCCCGCGTCCTTGCCGAAGCTGTTGTCCAGGCCGAAGCCCGGGTCCTGGCCGAAGCTCGCGTCCTTGCCGAAGCTGCTGTCCTGGCCGAAGCCCGGGTCCTGACCGAAGCTGCTGTCCTGACCGTAGTCCTGGCCAAGCCCGGGGTCACGGTCGCGGTCCTGACCGAATCCGTTGTCCGCGCCGAAATTGCTGTCGGAACCGTAGGAAGCGGTCGCGGCGGAATGCCTGCCGCGTGACTCGCGCCGCGGCAGGTCGCGCATGCTCTGGCCGGGCGTGCGCCGGGGGTAGCCGCTTGGCCCGGCATCCTGCGCGTCGAAATCCTGGCCGGGATCTCTGCCACCTGTCCCCGGGACCGGGAAAGACTGGGTGTTTTCTTCGGGGCCGTCATTCGGACCCCAGGTGGGCGTGGAGGACATATCCCAGCCGCTCATCGTTGCTCATTCCCGCCGTCGTCCCGGAACCAACCCCCTGAGGTTATCCGGGCACGACTGGCGGATACGGCAATACTGGCAAAGTCGGCACTAGTAGTGGCCTTGCGTGATCAGGCGGACTTTTCCCTCGGCGTGCGGCGGGAGACGTCGCGCGGGACGAGGGTCGGGTTGACGTTCTCGAGCACCACCTCGCGCGTGATGACCACGCGCTCGACGTCCTTGCGGCTCGGCACCTCGTACATCACGCTGAGGAGGACCTCTTCCAAGATCGCCCGCAGGCCCCGCGCGCCGGTGCCGCGCAGGTTCGCCTGGTCCGCCACGGCCTCCAGGGCCTCGGGCGTGAACTCGAGGTCAACGCCGTCCAGCTCGAAGAGCCGCATGTACTGCTTGACCAGGGCGTTGCGCGGCTCGGTGAGGATCTGGATGAGCGCCTCGCGGTCCAGGTTGTGCACGCTGGTGATGACCGGCAGCCGGCCGACGAACTCGGGGATCATGCCGAACTTCAGCAGGTCCTCCGGCATTACCTCGGCGAAGGCGTCCTCGGTGATGTTCTTGGAGCGGACCCGCAGCACCGAGTTGAAGCCGATGCCGTTGGAGCCCGAGCGCTGCTCGATGATCTTCTCCAGGCCCGCGAAGGCGCCGCCGCAGATGAACAGCACGTTTGTGGTGTCGATCTGGATGAACTCCTGATGCGGGTGCTTGCGGCCGCCCTGCGGCGGGACGCTGGCGGTGGTGCCCTCGAGGATCTTCAGCAGCGCCTGCTGCACGCCCTCGCCTGACACGTCCCTGGTGATCGACGGGTTCTCCGATTTGCGGGCGATCTTGTCGATCTCGTCGATGTAGATGATCCCCGTCTCGGCCTTCTTGACGTCGTAGTCCGCGGCCTGGATCAGCTTGAGCAGGATGTTCTCGACATCCTCGCCGACGTACCCGGCCTCGGTGAGGGCGGTCGCGTCGGCGATCGCGAACGGCACGTTCAGCAGGCGGGCCAGGGTCTGGGCAAGCAGGGTCTTGCCTGACCCGGTCGGGCCGAGCAGCAGGATGTTGGACTTCGCCAACTCCACCGCGTCCTCGCCCGGGCGGTCACCGCTCTGGATGCGCTTGTAGTGGTTGTACACCGCGACGGAGAGAGCCTTCTTGGCCTTGTCCTGGCCGATGACATAGGCGTCGAGGAACTCGTAGATCTCCCGCGGCTTCGGCAGGCTGTCCCACTTGATGCCATCGGGCTCGGAGAGCTCTTCCTCGATGATCTCGTTGCAGAGATCGATGCACTCGTCGCAGATGTACACGCCTGGGCCGGCGATGAGCTTCTTCACCTGCTTCTGGCTCTTTCCGCAGAACGAGCACTTCAGCAGGTCGCCACCGTCACCGATGCGTGCCACCCAGTTTCTCCTTTACATGGGGCCGCCAGCGCCGGGCCGTAAAATCGGCCCGGCGTGGCGGGCATGTCCCGCCATGCCGTCAACCGCTTGCTATTTGACGGTACCGCCTTGTGGAGTCCGATGGACCAATCAAACCCCCTAGGCGGCCCAAGAGGGAAGAGGCTGGCCCTTCCCGCTTTAAGAGGCTACCGGCACGGCGGCGGTCTGCCCCCGCTTGAGAGCCGTCAGCACCTCGTCGATGAGGCCGTAATCCTTGGCCGCGGCCGCGCTCAGGAACTTGTCGCGCTCGATGTCGCGCTCGATCTCCTCTTCGGGCCTGCCCGTGTGCCTGGCCAGGATGGTCTCCATCGCCTTGCGCATCCGGTCGATCTCGTCGGCCTGGATCTCCATGTCGCTCGCCTGGCCGTAGCCGCCCTCGGTGGCCGGCTGGTGGATCAGGATTCGGGAGTTCGGCAGGGCGATCCGCTTGCCCTTCGTGCCCGCCGCGAGCAGCACCGCCGCCGCACTGGCCGCCTGGCCGATGCAGCAGGTGGTGATCTCCGGCTGGATGAACTGCATGGTGTCATAGATCGCCATCATCGAGGTCATCGACCCGCCGGGCGAGTTGATGTACATCGTGATCTCGCGGTCCGGGTCGATGGCCTCAAGCGTGAGCAGCTGGGCCATGACGTCGTTGGCGCTTGCGTCGTCGATCTGGACGCCCAGGAAGATGATGCGCTCCTCGAAGAGCTTGTTGTACGGGTTCATCTCCTTGACCCCGTACGACGTACGCTCAACGAAGGACGGCAGCACGTACCTGGACGATGGGTACTGGGTCACGTTCGGCTTCTCCCTCTCTGCGGAGTTGGGTCTGCGGAGTTGGCGCGGCCTGGCCGCCGTCAGGAGGCGACCGTGCCGGCTGCGGTTTCCTGGGCGCTGCTGACCACATGGTCCACGAAGCCGTACGCCTTGGCCTCCTGCGCGGTGTACCAGTGGTCGCGGTCGGCGTCCTTGAGGATCTTCTCCAGGGACTGGCCAGTGTGCCGCGCCGTCAGTTCGGACAGCGTCTTCTTCACGTAGCGCATCTGCTCGGCCTGGATCTTGATATCAGTGGCGGTGCCGCCGATACCGCCGGACGGCTGGTGCATCAGGATCGTGGAGTTCGGCATCGCGTAACGCTTGCCCGGGGTGCCGGCCGTAAGCAGGAACTGCCCCATGCTCGCGGCCATGCCCATCGCGTACGTGGCCACGTCGTTGGGCACGAACTGCATCACGTCGTAGATCGCCAGGCCCGCGTAGACCGAGCCGCCGGGGGAGTTGATGTAGACGTTGATGTCGCGCTGCGGGTCCTCGGCGGAGAGCAGCAGCATCTCGGCGGCGATCCGGTTCGCGATGTCATCGTCGACCTGCTGGCCGAGGAAGATAATGCGGTTCCGCAGCAGCCGCTGGAACAGCAGGTCTCCTGGGATAACCGGGGCGTCGGGAGTCGCCGTCCTGGCATCGAGCTGTGTCACGTGGTCACCTGCTCCGATCACTTCGGGTGTCGTTGCAATGGACATTAACGCCAGTGCGGAGTAACCATGCCCTGCGGAAGCCACTGTTCGCTTTCGGCGCACCCCGTTGCGGCTCCCTTGTTACACCGCGGCAAACAAACCGGACAATTGCCATAAAATACGCGCGCGGTCAGGGCCCGTTCAAACGGGCCCTGACCGCGCGCCATGGCTTTATCCGGGTTAGGCCTCCGCGTCGGCCTCGTCCGCGTCCGTGGCCTCGATGGTGGCCGCCACGTCGATCGACAGGTCGTCGACCGCGATGTCGCCCTCGCCGCCCGCCTGTGCGGCGGCCTCGGCCGCGAGCATCGCGTCGACGTCGGAGTTGAGCTCCTCCATCTGCGCCTTGACGTCGATCGCGTTGCCCGCCTCATCGCTCACCGCGACCCGCTCGGCGACGATGGTGGCGGCCTTGCCGCGCAGCACCTCGGTGACCGCGACGTTGACCTGGTTGCTCTGCACCAGCTGCTGGGCGAAGTAGTCCGGGCTGATGCCCATCCGCTGCGCCTGGTCGGCGACGAAGTAGGACAGCTCGGCCTGGTTGACCGTCAGGTTCTCGGTGCGGGCAAGCTCGTCGAGTACGAAGCTGACCTTGACGCTGCGCTTCGACTGGTCGTCGAGGTCGGTGTCGAACTCCTCCTCGGTCTTCTCGATCGAGGCGAGGTAGTCCTCCTTGGACATGCGCATCTGGGCGAGCTGGTTCTCGATGTTCTCGCGCGCGTGGTGCAGCTCGTGCTCGACGAACTTCTCCGGCAGCGGGATCTCGATGGCGTCCACCAACGCGTCCACGGCCTTGTCCCTGGCCTGCGACGTCTGCTGCAGCTTCTTGACCCGGGCGAGCTGCTTGGCGGTGTCGTCACGCAGCTCCTGCAGGGTGTCGAACTCGCTGGCGAGCTGGGCGAAGTCGTCGTCGAGCTCGGGGAGTTCCTTCACCTTGACGGCCGTCACGGTGACCGCGATGTCCGCCTCCTGGCCCTCCGCCTCGCCGCCGGCCAGCTCGCTCTTGAACGTCGCCGACTCGCCGGCCGACAGGCCGGTGAGGGCCTCGTCGAGGCCGTCGAGCATCGTGCCGCTGCCGATCTGGTAGGACTGGCTGCTCGCCTGGGCGTCCTCGACGGGCTCGCCGTCGATGCTCGCGGCCAGGTCGATGGTGATGAAGTCACCGTCCTCCGCCGGGCGCTGCGCGGTCTTCAGGCTCGCGAACCGCTCGCGGAGGTTGTTCAGGTACTCGTCGACGTCCTCGTCGGTGACCTCGGCGTTGTCCACGGTCACGCTGAGCGTGGTCAGGTCGGGGATCTCGAACTTGGGCCGGATCTCGACCTCGGCGGTGAACGTGAGCTCCTTGCCGTCGTCGAGCTGCGTGATCTCCACGTCCGGCTGGCCAAGGGCGAACACCTCGGCCTCCTGCACCGCCTTGCTGTAGAACTCGGGCAGCGCGTCGTTCACCGCCTCGGTCAGCACCGCGCCGCGGCCGATCCGCATGTCGATGACGCGCGGCGGAACCTTGCCCGGACGGAACCCGGGGATGCGCGCCTGCTGCGCCACCTCTTTGTAAGCCTTGTCGAGGCTAGGCTTGAGCTCCTCGAAGGAAACCTCGACGCTCAGCCGGACACGGGTCGGGCTCAGCTCTTCGACATCGGTCTTCACGGCGGCGTGACTCCATAGACGTGGACGAATTGACTGCGCGTACACACAGCGCAGCAAGAGTGTAGGGGTAAGTCTATGACCTTAGCAGCGCGGCATGGCCGCAGGCGCTGCGGTCTGGGCAGCTCCTGCGGCCATGCCGCGCTGCATGCGCGGGGTGCAGGGGGGTCGTCCCCCCGCGGGTAATTCAGTCCTTTTCGTCGCCCAGGATCAGGTGCAGGAGCCAGCTCACCACGCCGACGATGAGGGCGCCCTCAAGGGCGGCGACGAAGCCGGTGACGTGGAACGGCTCGTGCAGCTTGTTGTAGACGATGTAGCTGGTCAGCCAGAGCAGCAGGCCGTTCACCACGATGGCGACGAGGCCGAGGGTGAGCAGGTAGAACGCGCACCCGACGGTCTTGATGATCGGCTTGAGCACGGCGTTGATCACGCCGAAGATGACCGCGACGATCAACAGCGTGAGCACCTTCGCCGGGGTGTCGTGCCCGGTGAGCACGATGCCGGGGACAAGCCACGCGGCGACGCCCAGGGCGGCGGCGGCCACGAGGACCCGGAGCAGAATCTTCAACATGGCCCTCTTTCTACAGCACAGGGCCACCACTTCGGGTCTTTGCGGTGCAAAACGAGACATTCTGTAAGCCGGCCGGTTAGCCGGGGGTGGGGAGTTTCCAGTCGAGGCCGGCGATCTTCAGGACCTCGGCGGCGACCGTGCGGCCGACGCCTGGGCGGTTCCGTTCGGTCAAGGAGGTGCGTGCCGTGCAGGCCGTGCCGTGCAGGCCGCGGCGGGCGGTGCGGGCGGAGCACTCCACCGTTCGGAGTTATGGGTCTTAGGTTTTTGTCTCTAGCCTTTGATCTTGTGCGGAGCGTGAACGGGTCGCAGCAGGCCGGCGGCGCCCGGCTGACCGTGCCCGACTGGCTTAACGACGTGGTGCCCGCCTGGCTCGCCGAGGTGGTGCGGCCGAAGAAGGTGCCGATGCCGTGGGCGACGATGGGGCGCGCGGTGCTCGCGCTGTGGGTGCCGATGGCGATCGCGTTCGCGACCGGGCGGCGAGACCTGGCGATGCTGCCCGCCATGGGCGCGCTGTTGTCAATCATGATCGACAACGGGGGTCCCTTCTGGGGGCGGGTGGTGCGGATCAGCGTCGCCGGGGTGTTCGGCGGCGGTCTCGGCCTGGTCATCGGGACTGTCATCCACGGCACGGGCTGGCCCGCGGTGGCCAGCATCGTCGTGGTGGCGGGGGTGTCGGCCCTCCTGGCGCGCCTCGGCGGGATCGGTTCCGTGACCGGACTGCAGCTTTTCGTCTACAGCGCGCTCGGGCTCGGGCCGCTGGGACTGCTCCGGCCGGTGTGGCACACCGTGGTGCTGTTTCTCGCGGGTGTTGTGTGGTCGCTGGTGCTGATCACCCCGGGATACCTGATCTCGCCGCGGTCGCACGAGCGGAAGGCGGTGGCCGAGGTCTACCGCGCGCTCGCGGGCAGCCTGCGGGTGATCGGCACGCCGGGTACGGCCGCGGCCCGGGTCGCGCTCGCCACCGCGCTGAACGACGCCTACGACGCGATGCTGACCTGGCGGGCACACTCGAGCGGACGTTCCGGACGGGACATGCAGCTGATGGCCGTGCTCAACGCGAGCCACCCGTTCTCCGAGGCCGTCGCGGCGCTGCGGGCCACCGGAGAGCGGGTGCCGCCGCTCGTCACCGCGGAGATCGACAAGTTCGCCGAGGCCATCCTGCACGAGCGCGGGCCAGGCTCCGGCATGGTCGGGTTGGGCTCACGGCGAGCCCGGAGGGCGGGCGGCACGCCGCCGCTGCCGCTCATCCCGCCGCCCTGGTCGCCGTCGCCCGGCGCGCTCGCGCTCCGCGAGGCGATGGTCGTGCTGGTCCGGGTGCTGTCGGGAAACTGGACGCCATCCGCCGCGCCGCGCGCGAGCAGCGAACGCCCCGGACCGCGGACGCGGCTGCGCAGGTGGTCCGAGCGGTTCGTCGAGCAGTTGATCGGCGGGCGGATCGCCTGGGAGTTCACCGTCCGGCTGATGCTCTGCACCGGGGTCGCGGCGGTGATCAGCGAGGTGCTGCCGCTCGCGCGGTCGTACTGGGTGGTACTGACCGTGGGGATCATCCTCAAGCCCGACTACGGTTCGGTGTTCGCGCGGGCGGTGCAGCGCGGCGCGGGGACCGTGGTCGGGGCTGTGCTCGGCGCGGTGATCCTCATCACCGTGCCGTACGGGCCGTGGCTGCTGCTGCCGTTCGGTGTGCTCGCCGCGCTGCTGCCGTACGGGAAGGCACGGAACTTCGGGCTTGCGGCCACGTTCCTCACGCCGTTTGTCGTGCTGCTCATCGACCTGCTCGCGGTGGCCGGATGGCGCCTGGCGCTCGACCGGCTGGTGGACACCGCGATCGCCTGCGCCGTGGTGCTGATCGTCGGGTACGCGCCGTGGCCGTCGGCCTGGCAGGCGCACCTGCCCACGCAGTTCGCCGAGGCGCTGCGCGCGGTGTGCGCGTACGCGGACCAGGTGCTGATCACCACGCCTGCCGAGCGGATCGCGAACACGGGCACGGCGCGGGCGCCGGGGCGAATGCCTGGCGAGGAGCCGCCGTGGCGGTCGCGGCTGCGGCGGCGTACCTACCGGGCGCTGTCGAACCTGCGGGCGGAATTCCAGCGGATGATGTCCGAGCCGACGCCGGTCAGCCGCCGTGCGTCCGCCTGGTGGCCGGCCGTGGTGGCGCTCGAGGAACTGATGGACGCGGTGACGGCGTGCATGGTGGCGATCGGGCGGGGCGAGCCGGTGCCGAACCCCGCCTCGGTGCACCAGCTGACCGGCGCGCTGCGCTCGGTGGCGGACGCGATCGAGACGGAGATGCCGCCGCGGGTGCCCGGCACGCTGCCGTCTGATCCCGAGCTTGACGCGGTGACATCAGGGGTTCGTTCGGTGCTGTCTGTGCTGATCAAGACTGCGGACGGGCCCGGCGGCGGCGGCCAGGGGCGGCCGGTGCCCGGCGGCGCGCCCGCACCCGCGCCCGCTCCAGCCTGAGAACTTGGCCGGCGTGCTCGCCTCTTGAGGGCACGCCGGACAGGGCGTCCGGCACGATACGCTCGCGGAGGTGAACGGGCTGTAGCGCAGCTTGGCTAGCGCGCGTGCTTTGGGTGCTCCGGGGCATTTTGTCAAATCTTCCATGAGTCGTTGCGCTGACGTATGCGTTCGACGTACGCGAGTGCGGAAACCTAACGGCGCGTTAGGCTCCTTGTTAGAAATGCCGGGATGCGCTGAGACGGTGGCGTCTGGTGCAGACTGGTGTCGGTCAGCGCGTTCGGCCTCCAGCCGCTATTCGTGCAACCGTCCGCCGGCCCTGCACTTGACGCGGTGCACCAGCAGCCGAAAGCGGCGGCGGGGTAGCCGCCGCCGCTCCCCGCGCCGGCCACCATTCCGGCTACGCCGCCGAGCTGTGCTGGTCGCCCGACGTGCGGAGACCGCCATCCGCTCGGGCACGAATGCAAGCCGTTCCGGATGCGATGCTCGGTGCCCTGCACGCACGGACCCCGCAGACCAGGCCAACAGCACCCTCCGAACGCGTCCAAGACCAGGCCGTCAGATGAATGGTGCCCGGTGACCGGCCGAACCGCTGCCCCGAACGCGGTTGACTCCTCCATCAGACCGGCAATGACGGCCCGTCTGGCCACGATCGGCACCAGAACCAGGGCGGTGGTCCCGACCAGGCCACTGAGCCTTACCAGGATCGCAAGGCGTGCCCAGCAGTTCGGCCTTCGGAGCCACCCTGGTATACCGGCTGGCCTCCCACTGGCTGCCGGTCCTTGCCGGGCCGCATACGTGATGTTCCGTCACCGCTACGGGGCAGAATGGCGGCGTTCGTCTGCACATCAAACCGGCAGCAGACGCGTCCGGTCTCGCACTGATGGGTATTGCCGACTGGGAGAGAAGAGGCGGGCGTGACTTCTGCCGACCGTTATCCACGGGGACCAGAGGGGGGACGAAATGAGCGTTAGAAGCAGCTCCAGGATGGAGTCCGGGCCGAAGCAGCTGGCCAGGAGCCTGACCGGACCATGGTGGGCGTACCTGCTCGCAGGGATCGCCTGGGTCATCGTCTCGGTCGTCATCCTGCGCTTCAATATCGCCTCGGTCGCGACGATCGGCCTGCTGCTTGGGGCACTGTTCCTGCTCTCCGCAGTGGAGGAGTTCGTGATCGCTACCGTCCGGCCCAACTGGGGCTGGGCGCACGTCCTGCTCGGCATTCTGTTTATCGGCGCCGCGATCTGGTCGTTCGTGACGCCCTACGGGGCGTTCTGGGCGCTCGCGTCTGTCGTGGGCTTCATGCTCGTCGTGGTCGGCACCATGCACATCATTACGGCGATCTACAGCAAGGGTTTGAACGACGCGTGGTGGTTCGGCGTCATCGGCGGACTCGCGGAAGTCTTCATCGGCTTCTGGGTCTCGGCACAGTCGTACCGCGCGCAGGCGGTGTTCCTGATCATCTGGGCTGGCCTGCTGGCGCTGTTCCGAGGGGTCTTCGACATCGTGCTGGCGTTCGAAATGCGCTCTGCAGAGTCGGGACTGGAGAGAGCGGATCCTGACCGGGCAACTGCGAACAGGTAAGCAACTGCAAACCGGTAAGTTGCCGTTGCCGGGCCGCGACGAGCTATCGGGTGCTGACCCGGCGCCGATAGCGGAATGGTTCGCGCACATGGCATCGGTCCCGGCAGACAGCGAGAGGGAAGTCGAGATGCACTTCACCTCGCCCCTGTTCCGGGAAGGACTGGGATACCGCGAAGACCAGGAGGCGGCCGGGTTCGCGATCCGCTGGGCCAAGGGAAGCACCCCAGGACACGTCCCATATGACAACGTTAGTCGGGCTGGCCGGATTCGAACCGGCGACCTCCGCGACCCAAACGCGGCGCGCTAGCCAAACTGCGCTACAGCCCGTGCCTTCGAGAGTCTAGCGTCCCCGGGATACCACATGCGGCATCCCCGGCAGCCGACTTCCCGAGTCTAGGCAACATCTGCGAGTGTCGCCGACATGACGTCTGCCGCCCTGGGTCTTCCTCGTGGAGGATCTTGACGTACCGCGTCGTGGCCTGAAGGTCGCCGTGGCCAAGCCTGTACTGCACCCGGGCGAGGTCGACACCTTGGTCGATCAGCCATGACGCGTGCGTGTGGCGCACCTGATATGGCGTGTAGCGGAACGGGAGCCCGGCGTCGTCCACGGCCTTGTTCCAGATCCGCCGCCAAACATCCGCCCCCAGGTACTCCGTCGGGTCATTTCGCCAGGCGGGCGTCCATTCCCGCGCCGACCGGCCGGTCCGGCGGCGCTTGCGCTCACGTGCGTAGTCTGCACTCCACTGCGAACACCCCGCACAACGGCACTTGGCGGTCACTTACCCGCCGAGGGTGCCGTGCTTGTACCGGCGGCCGTTCGGCAGTTCATCGGTGAAGCCGAGCGCGTCGATCTCCTCCTCGGTAAGCCGTGCTCGGCCGGCGGCCTCGGTCGATGCGAACAGCCGCACCGGGAAGATCGCTGTCCGGGACCGCTTTCATGAAGCGCGATGTGCTCCCGCACCAAGTCCGACACCGCGTGGTCAATCTTGAACCGGCGGTGCTCTCCGTTCTTGGTGTACTCCCGTGTGAGGAAACGGTCTCCGTGGGGTGATACAGCGCGGTCACCTCGACCGTTGACCTGCGCACGGCCAGCATGTTTGCGGCGAAGTCGAAGTCCTCGGGAACGAACGAGATCAACTCGCCCAGCCGCGCCCCAGACGAAACTCCGAGGCGGGCAAGTACCTTCGCCGGCCGGTTCGGCAGCGCACTGTAGACACGGAGGAACTGATCCTTCGTGGCCACGACGATCGGTTTCACAGGAACGCCCTTGAGCTTGATCCCCCGGACTGGGTTGTCTTTCCTGTACCCGTTGTCCCAGGCCATTTGCAGCATCGCCGACAAGGCCGTCCGCGTGTGCAGGATCGTGGTCTGGCTGGCGCCCTCCTCCTTCAGCACAACTGTGAGCAGGCGGTGAATCGTCTCCCGCGAGATCTCCGAGACCCGCTGCTTGCCGACGTAGGGGATGACGTGCAAGGTCAGCTGCCGGGCGTAGGCTTCCTTGCTGTTCGCCTCGAAGGCGTGGGCGCCGAGGAAGACCGCAATGGCGGGTTGCCCGGTTCGGGCCCAGATTCAATTATGGGTGCACGAGGTCGCGGGTTCGAGTCCCGCCAGCCCGACTGTGAACCGGCACGTCGGCACCACGCGCCGACGTGCCGTGTTGTCCCAAGGACCGTGATCGTGGGCCATCGGCGGAAATCGCCGGAGAAACACGGAATAATATCCCTGTTTGCCCCTTTTATCCGTGCCAGTTGAAGCCGTTTTCGGTGATCGTGGACCGGATGCGGCTACATCCGCCGCGGATGGTCCACGATCCCCAATGGCCCACGATAATTGATGACTAGGGTGTCGCCAGGCCGCCGATGGCCAGGCCGTCCTTCCAGATTGACTTGGCGTGCCCGGTGACGGGCGAGATGGCCAGGAAAAGGCCGCCGTCTGTCGCGCCGTACAATGCGCCGCTTCCTGTTACCAGGCCCCAGACGTTCTTGAAGCCGGTATTGCCGACGATCTTCGCGGCGCCGGTGTGCAGGTTGATCGTTGCCAGATAAGTGTTTGTCGAACCGGTCTTGAATACGAGGGCATAGAGATGACCGCCTGCGAAGGTCAGGTCTCCCGCCGAGCCAAGCAGCTTGTTACCGAAGGTGCCGATGATCTTGGCGTGGCCCGTTTTCTGATTGATCTTGAAGACGTCACCGAACTGGTCGGTGCCATAAAGGATGTTCGTCTTCGGCTGGGTGGTAAGGGCATTGGCGGAGGCGATGCCCCCGCCAAGCGATCCGACGTGGTGGCCGGCGCCCGTCTTGGTGTTGAGCCAGTACAGATCGGTGAAGCTGACCGCGTACAGCGTCTTGCCGCGGAACGCGATGTCGGTGAGTTCGACGCCGGTACGGCCCTTGCGGCTTGCCTTGTGCGACCCCGGACTGAGGCTGTAGAGGACGCTGTTGGCGGCGAACGTGACGGCGTAGACAGTCTTCGGCGGCGCCGGTTTCGCACTGCCCGCGATGACCGGATCAGGCCGGACGCCCGCGAGCGCCGGCCCGGCGGCAGCGATGCCGGCGGCTGCGCCGAGGACCCCGAACGCGAAAACTATTGATATGAGCCGATGCAGGCCGTTGCCTGTCTTGCCTGAGCTAAGCCTCATGATTCCCCTCCCCAAAGGAATTCCCGAGCTAAATGCCAGGCTCATTGTCAGGCGCGCTTTATTTCTCCGCAAGCCTGGGTTTGGCAGGATGACAGCACAAGAAGACCCCGGGCCGCTCGCATTGTCGACTTTGTCGAAAGGCGAGGGGGCCCGGGGTGTTTTCGTTAGCTAAACCGGTGCTGGATTAGCTGGTGAAGGTGGGCAGCAGGTCGCCGGTGATCTTCGCGTTCGGCTGCAGGGTGTTGTCCACCACGACGGCCTCGAGCGGGTACTTCTTGCCCTTCTGCCACTGGATGCCGACCGGCGGGGTGATGGCCACGCCGGGGGCGGGGTTGGTCTTGAGGTTGGTCGAGGTGTAGTCGACCGGGCCGGCGACCGCCTCGTCCAGCTTCACCTTGAACAGGGCCGCGGAGAGCGCCGCCTTGTCGTGCGGGTTGTCCACCGAGGTGAGGGCCGCGTAGGCGATCTCGAACAGGGTGAAGTTGGAGATGTTCTGGTTGGGCTGGCCGAGGCCAGCCGCGGTGTACGCAGCGGCGAGCTCCTGGCAGGTCTGGCCGGTCAGGGAGGAGTGCCACGGCAGACCGGGCACCCACCACGCGTCGGTGGCGATGTTGTAGACCTTACTGCCCATGGCGTAGGCGTCGGTCGGGAACAGCAGCACCTTGGCGACGGTGGCGAGCTTGGGCTTGAAGCCCTGCTGCAGCGCCTGGGTCCACATGGTGGCGAAGTCGGGGGGCAGCGGCACGTTGGTGAAGAAGTCGTCGCCGTGGCTCTTGAACTGGCTGATCATCGAGGTGTAGTTGGTCAGCCCGTCCGGGTAGGCGGTCGAGATGTCCAGGTTGTACCCGGTGCCCTTGAGCACCAGAGGGAAGACCGCGCGGAACGCGTTGCCGTCGGAGTCGTTCGGGTAGGCGGCGGCGACCTGGTGGTTGTTGCCGTACTTCTCGCCGATCCGGTCCCACATGGGCTTGAACGCCAGCGCCAGGTGCTCGGCGCCAAGGAAGTACATGATGGTGTGCTTGGGCTTGAGCGTCGGCTTCTGCGGGTTGCCGCCCAGGTTGATGTACCAGGCCTCCCACGGAATGTTGGAGCAGATCAGCGGGGTGCCGAGGGCCTCAGCCTGGGACGCGACCGCGTTGACCGTCTCCGGGGTCGATGAGGCGAGCAGCAGGTCCACGTTGTCCTGCTGGATGGCCTGCTTGGCCAGGCTGCCGGCCCGGGTCACGCTCGACTGGGTGTCGTAGGACTTGAAGACGACGTCGTAGGTCGTGCCGCCGATCTTGATCCCGTTCTTGTACTGGGAGGTCTCCTTGACCTGGGAGAGCACGAAGTTGTCCGGGTAGCCGAAGCCCGCGAGACCGCCGGTGAGCGGGTGAATCCAGCCGATCGTGATCGTCCCGCCCGACGCGGTCCTGCTGCTCGTCGCGCTTGAGGTCGCCGAGGAAGAGCTGGAGGCCGCTGGGGCGGAAGTGGTGGGAGACGCGGCGCCCTGGATGCCGGAGCTGCACGCCTCGAGTAGGGCACCGCCGCCCACCACGGCCGCGCCGACGCCGGCCGCACGGAACAAGCTGCGCCGGGAAACGCCATTTTCTGTCACTATCTGAACCTCTCGGTTAGGCATCCCGGCACCCGGGGGGAATGGGTGCCGGCCGGGATGAGATCGGATATTGGGATGCGTCTGTTGGCCGCTACCGCAGGCGAGCGGACTCGGGAGCGGTATTCGTACGGCAAGGTGCGCCGCTGGCCCGTGAGGAGCATGTTCCGAGTCTGGGATGCGCTGTCCAAATGTCAATACGGCGTTCTAATATTCGGAACATGCCGCATGACGATTCCGCTGCATCCTCTCAGTCCCTTGAACGCGGTTTGGCACTTCTCACCACATTCACCCCGGATCAGCCAGCGCTCGGGATAAGCGAGCTGGCGCAGCGGCTCGGGCTCACCCGCAGCACCACGCACCGCTATGTGGCGACGCTCGCCAGGCTCGGGTATCTCTCCCAGGACGAGACCACCCGCAAGTATCGGCTCGGCATCCGTGTGCTCGACCTGGGATTCACCGTGCTCGGCTCGCTCGAGTTGCGCGAGATCGCCGCGCCGCACCTGCAGCGGCTCACCCAGAACACCGGGCATACCTCGAACCTGGCCATCCGCGACGACACCGACGTGATCCTGGTCGACCGCTTCCGCGGCAAGCCCGGGCGGTATCACCACCTTGAGTTCAGCCTGCACATCGGCTCGCGGATACCGTCCTATTGCAGCGCGACGGGCAAGGTCCTGCTCGCCTTCCTGCCTCAGGCCGACCTGGACGACCTGCTCGACAGGATCGAGCTCATCGCGCGCGGCCCGCGCGCCCTGACCAAGCGGCCGGCGCTGCTCGCCGAACTCGCCCAGGTGCGCCGCACCGGGCTAGCCGTCAACGACGAGGAGATGGACAGCGGCCTGCGGGCGATCGCGGTGCCGATCAGGTCCAGGTCAGGCGCGGTGGTCGCCGCCATCAACCTCGCCTTCCCGTGGTCGCCCGCGCCGATGAGCGAGCTGACCGATCAGTTCAGCCCGATGCTGTTCACCACCGCGCGGGCAATCTCATCACTGGTCATCTGATCCCGCGTTGAACGCGGGTGCCGGGCCGGCCGCCGACACGCCGCTGTCCGTCTCGGCGGGGTCGAAGCGGGAGACCAGGATCAGCGCCAGGACGAAGACGCCGATCATCGCGATGAGCAGCGCGAGCTCGGTCGAGCTCACCGGCTCTTCGCTGCTCAGCACGAACAGGATCTTCCTGATCACGGCGACCAGGCCGACCGCGAGCAGCGGCTGCGCGACCAGGTGATGTGCGCGCAGTGAGAGCACCACGGTGTGCATGATCTCGACCAGGATCAGTACAAGCAGCACGCGGTTGAGCAGGTTGACCACCGCGGTCTCCACCGACCCGTGGCGGATGTCGCGGAAGAACTCCACGACGCCGAGTATCAGTACGACAGCGGCGAGGATGGCGAGCATCACCCCCACCATCACCGACACGACATCCTGGGCATGCTCAAGCGCCCAGATGACCCCGGCGATCCCGCGCGACTGCTCTTTCTCCTCGGACATGCCGCTCATTATGCGGTTTGGGGCGGTCCGCGGGTACCGTCACCCCGCGAACCAGGCGCCCGCTGCCTACATTCAAAGAATTCAGCCCGAACGGTTGCGTGCTCCGCCCCACTCCCCGCTGGCTCCGGCGGCACCGGGGGGTACGGGGGGACGGGGGGTCGTCCCCCCCGGGAGATAACGCTGCTTAGTGCGCCCGATACGATGGCGCCTTTTGCCATCGGGCGCACTAAGCAGCCCGGTGGGCCGCTTCTTCCGCTTCGGCGGCGGGATCGACGGCGTCGCCCCAGGTGGCGGCTGAGCGGATCATGTCGGGCTTGGTGAACTTGACGACGACGTACCAGGCGAGGCCGATAGCGGTCCAGACGAGGAATACGTACGGCAGCTTGGCGTAGGTGCCTGCCAGGGCAGGGAAGATGTCGTTCGGTATCGCCGTCGGTATCCAGTTGACGTAGAAGACGAACAGCATGGTGACCGCGCCGAGGATGCCGAATATCCAGGCGAGCGCCTTGCCCTCGTTGAGCTTGGCCAGGTAGACGGGCGCGGCGATGGCTACGAGGCCGTAGGCGAGCATGAAGCCGTAGGTCGCGAGTGTGCCTTCCTCACTGCTCAGGGCCGCGTCGCCAGAGCCCGCCGCGATGTAGGCGACCGGGATGACCGTCATCGGGATCGCCACCGCCCAGATCGCGACATCGGGCGCATGGGTGTGCCTTGAGGTATGGGTGAAGAGCTTGGGCAGCAGCCCGTCGTGTCCGAGCGACAGCAGCATCCGCGAGCCCGCAGTAAGGCAGGCCAGGGCGCAGGCGAACATCGAGCAGGTAATCCCGATGGCGATGAAGTGACCGAGTTCCCCGAGGCCGACGACCGACGCGAGCTGCGGCAGCGGGGCGCTCGCCTTGGCGAAGGCGGCGTCGCCGAATCCGTAGATCTGCGCATACACCACGATCAGGTAGAACACGCCGATAATGCCGCAGGACCAGATGATCGCGCGGGGTACGGAGCGGGCCGGGTCCTTCGCCTCCTGGCCGAGCGCGCCGGCCGACTCGAAGCCGACGAAGGCGAAGATCGCGAGCACCATGCCCACCACGATGCCGCCGGTCTTCGCACCCTTCAGCGAGAGCTGGTGGGTGTCGACGACACCGCCGGCGTGCACGTAGACGGCGACGCACAGGACCAGGATGATCGTCACCGAGACGGCCTCGAGTATGAACGCAACCCGCTGCGAGATCTTGATGTCCGACACCGCCATGATGGCCGGGGCCAGCCCGCCCACCACGTAGAGCAGCCCGCGGACGACATGGTTGTCAGGTGACAGGCCGAACCCGACCAGGAGATTGTCGCCGTAGATCTCGAAGCCGAGTACGCAGGCGATCCCGGTGAACAGGTAGCCGAGGACAAGTCCCCAGCCCGCGGCGCTTCCCGCGCCTGGGCCCAACGCCCTGGTCACCCAGACGTAGAACGAGCCGGCCGAGTTGATCCTGGTGGCGAACTGGGCAGCGCAGTACGCGACGACTAGCAGGATCAGGACGCTGATCCCGAACGACAGCCAGGCGTCGTTGCCGGCGCTGAAGAAGACGAAAAGCGGAAGCAGCGCCATCGCCGCGCTTGGGGCCATGTTGGCCACCGACTGGGCGAGAACCTCCGGGAAGGAGAGAACTCTGTTCTGCAATGCAATGCCGGATTCTGGCCTGATCTCGGTCTGGGCGGTCGCCATGCTCCCGTTCCTCTTATTGATGTTGATTGGTTTTGACTGTTGACCTCAGCGGTGATGACAGTGCCCTCTCACTGGTGGCAATGGGCGCCGCCGGGCTGCGGGTTGTCCAGGGACGGGTTGCCGACGAAGAATCCCGCGGGCGCGAGCTTGAAGCCGATCGGGTGCACCGGCATGACCGGCCAGTCCTCGGGGCGGACGACGTGATTGGTGCCGAAGGTGAACCAGACCACCACGTCGGTGTCGGTCAGGGTGCGCTCCCTGGCGGCGAACGCGGGCAGGCCGTCGCCGCCTTCGGCCTGGTTCGGGTAGTCGCCGGTGGCGAACAGTTCGTCCCGGTCGGAGGCGGTGACCCAGACCGGGTGGAACATGAACGGCGCGCGCCTGGCGACCGCGGAGCCCGGGTGGGCGAACGGGCGGATCACGTGGTTCGGCATCAGCTTGTAGCCGACGGGCTGGCCGAGTTCGTTCGTGACGTTGTGGTTGACGATCTTCCAGTACCGGCCGGCCAGCGGATCGGCGTCGCGGGCAGCCATGGTCTCGTCGGCGATCAGCACCTCTGCGGCGCGCCAGGCGTTGCCGACCGGGTTGCCCGGGCCCGGCGGGTCGGCGGTGGGGGTGACCTCGTAGACGCGGTTGGCCGTGCCGTCGACCGCCATGTCCAGGCGGACGTTGAAGAAGTGCTGGTGGTGCGGGCCATAGACGCCGGGGGCGACGAGGACGCCGTACTCGGGGGTCTCGCCCGGCGCGACGACGCCGTTGGAGATCACGCCGGACAGCTTGACCTCGTACTCGATCGTGCCGTCCTGGTAGAGGTACCAGTAGTAGGCGTACTCGTAGTTGCCGACGGTGACGATGCTGGAGATGACCATCCGCCGCATCCGGCGGACCTCGACGTAGCCGGTGCGGAAGTCGGTGTGCTTCCAGGCGATGCCGTGGTCCTCTTCGTGCAGGCAGATGGCGTTGGGCAGGACCATCGCGGTGCCGTCGTTGTCGTTGACCACGCCGTCCAGGTAGGCGATCTCGCCGAGGCAGTCGCAGCCGAGTTCGAGCGAGTTGGTGAGCAGGCCGATGCCGTACTCGCCCTCGTCGAGGACCAGCTTGCGATAGTGCATCGGGCCGGGGTCGCCGTACGGTACGAACATCTCGCTCAGGCTGGCGCGGTGGATGATGCTGCGGCCCGCGTATCCGATGCGGTGCAGGACCAGGCCCTCCCGCGCGGTGAAGCCGATCCGCAGGTCCCACTTCTGCCAGGTCAGGTGGTGGCCGTCGAGGGCGAAGCTCGGGCCGTCGTGCTGGGTGATGTCGAGCGGCTTGACGTCCTGTCGTGGCCCTTGGGGGAAATACGGGACGTTGTCCGGGTCGGCGATCTTCGCCGCGGAATAGTTGGCCTTCTTCGTCGGCAGCGGCAGCACACCGTGGTCTTCCACGCTGACCACGGTTCTCGTGTCCAGGTCGACTCTGACGACGACCCCGTCGACCGGGTGCGCGTAGCCGTTGTCCTCCGGGTCGTCGCGCACCCAGGTGAGCGGCGAGACGAAGCGGCCGTCGTCCGGGCCGACACCGGGCTCGACGTTCGGCGTCGACCACGGATCGATCATGCACAGGTCGAAGTCGGTGATGCCGCGCCTGCGCATCGCGTCGCGCCAGCGCGGGTCCGCGCGGACGATGTCCTCGGCGGCGAGAAACTCCTCGAGCATGACACTCGGCTGCACGCCAGGGACGTGCCTGAACTCGATGACCTCGCCGTCTGGCAGACGGACGATGCCCTCGTGGGTGGCGTGCTCGGCGCGCTCCCTGATGACGACCTTGACGAGCCGGTCCGGGGCGGGACCGCCCTGCTCGAAGCCGATGACGTCCTGCTTGGCGGGCTCGTAGAGCGAGACATAGACGAACCGCGCGGTGCCGGCGAGGCCCTTCGCGGTCTTGAGGGCGGCCGAGGCGGCCTCGATCTCGGCGGCGGTCAGCGGTGCGAGCGGATGCGGCACCGGTACGGGGGTGCCGGGTGGAGAGTCCTGGGCGTCAACGAGAAAGGCCATGCAAACAGGACAAACGCTGAACGTTACGACGTTAGCGATGGCTTGTTACGCCCCGGTGACGCGCGGGGCGCGCGTGACGTCGCTCCGGCGGCCGCGCGGGGTGACGTGGGGGTGACGCGGGCTGGGCGGGTGGAACACGCAACCGTTCGGGATGATGACTGGCATCTTCCGTGGCGTCGGCGGCGGCGCGGTGCGGGGAGGGGGCGCGAGCCGGTACGCTACTGGGGACGACCGTCGATGTCAGCGTCGGCGGAGGTCGCGCGGATGTAGCTCAATGGTAGAGCCCCAGCCTTCCAAGCTGGTCATGCGGGTTCGATTCCCGTCATCCGCTCCAGCTTAACGACACTTTTTGCATTTGATTTCGAGTGTCTGCATCCAGCGCGAGGCATTTCGTGCCCGATCGATGAGGGCCACGCATCACCAGCTTGCGAGTTGTCTCGTAATGGCGTTCGAGGGCGCTGTACCTTGGTCATACTTTTGACCGAGACAGTCCTCTCTATAGGCGACGCTAGAAAAGACTCTAGGGATCATGCGTGGTGCCGCGACGGGCGTCAGGCGGCCGGGTTAGCTGGCATCTTGAGCAGGTGACCGCCGATGTCCGCGATCAGCTCCAGCTTTCCGCCGAGCGCAGCGATGTAGCTGGCAAGCGCCTCAACGGTTGACACCTCACCATGTTCGATCTGGGAGACCCGGCCGGGAGTCACGCCCATGATCTCCGCCAGTCCCGCCTGGGTGAAGCCAAGGCGCTTCCGCTGCTCGGCAAGCTGATAGCCCCACTGCTCAGCCATGATCGCACCGCGACGGCGGGCGGCCTCTTGCTCTCCGACGCGCGCGCGGTAGGCGTCCCGGTCCCACTTCGAGAAGCTAGTCACGGCCTTCCTCCTCTGCCTTCGCTCGCTCCTTGAGGTAGAGCGCAAACAGTTGCTCCGCCTGCGGGATAGCCCCTTCATACCACCTATGCCACTGGCCCGTCTTATCGCCTGCGACCAGCAAGATGGCTGACCTCCACGGATCGAAGACGAACAAGATCCGGATGTTCGTCTGCCGCGGGCGCAGTTCCTTCAGGTTCGCGAGCTTCGAGCCCGTTTACGTGTCGACAAGAGGCCTTCCCAGCGTTGGCCCGTACTCGGCGAGCACGTCCACGGCGGCCTCGACCTTCTCGGCGGCCTGCGGATCGGTGCTCCGCAGGTCTCGCATCCAGGCAGCGACCTCGTCTGTCTGGTAGATCTCCCACGCGTCCTCTCCCATAGCGTGACTATAGCAAATCCTATACTTCGCGCGTCACAGACGCCAGACCTGTCGCCTCTCCCTGTCGAAGGGCCCAACCCCGAACGGCGTGCCCGTTACGTGCCCGTAAGGGCAGTAAACCGCAGTCATTCACGGTCACCCACGGACAGCGAAATTGGCCTCCCACTTGGGTAAGCGCAGGTCAGCCAAACCTAGCCCGTTGCCTCCAAGCTGGTCATGCGGGTTCGATTCCCGTCATCCGCTCTCCGTCATCCGTTCACTAGTAGGCGAACCTCGTCCCGCGGCGCAGCGAGACCTGCTGTCCCAGTGCCCCGGACAGGGCGGCCGCGAGGCCCGGATCCCGCATCACTCCGTGCGGGTCGGTCGGAGCGCTGTGATCACCGGCGGTCACCAGCTGCGGCTCAAGCTTCCGGCAGGCGCATAGCGGGCACCGGGCTTCTTGATCGTCGTAGACGTCCCCGGAAGATTCTGCCGTGTTGCGGAGCCGTCCAAACAGCCGCTGGCCTTTCGCAGTCTCGTGGCCTGAACGGAGGGCAGCGCCCCCGGAACCAAGGCCCATCTGCGACGCGTTGGAAGTACCCACTAGGTCAAGCAGAACAGGGACTCGATCTCCCGCGAGGTGAACGGGCTGAGCAGGAGCCCGGATGGCCCAGCGCCTTCACGGCAGGCTGAGTGCGCCCGCCACCGAGGTGAAGTAATCGAGATGGGCGTCGGCGGAGTCCAGGCCGAGGCCCATGGTGACGACAGAGACGTGGGTGCCGCCTGCCTCGCGCCAGGCATCGACCTCGGCCGTGAGGTCGCCCACGCCGCCGCCCTGGGGAAGCGCCACGTAGTCCGCGCCGAAGTCTTCGGCCTGCCGGCCAAGGCTGCTCACGCGATCACGCAGCCGTTTCCACGCGTCGACGGCGCGGATGCCGCCGCCGAAGAAGATGAAGCCGTCCGCGAGCCGGGCGGCGCGCTCGAACGAGGCCTCGCCCGATCCGCCGAGCCAGATGGGGACGGGCCGCGCGGGCCTCGGCACGAGCGCGGCCCGATCAACCCGGTCGAAACGGCCGGCGAAGTCGACGACGGGCTCCGTGAACAGCCGGCGGAGCAGCCCGATCTGCTCCTCCTGCCGGGCGCCACGGGTACGGAAATCCTGGCCGAGAGCCTCGTACTCGACATGGTTCCAGCCGACTCCCACGCCCAGGCGCAGCCGCCCGCCGGACAGCAGGTCGACATCGGCCGCCTGCCGCGCCACGAGCGCTGTCTGGCGCTGCGGCAGGACCAGGACCCCCGTGGCGAAACGGATCCGCTTTGTGATGCCAGCGAGATAGGCGAACATCACGAACGGGTCGTGGAACGGGTCATGCTCGGTGTAGGGGCCGCTGAGCGGAGGCACCCGTCCGGCGTGAACGGCACCGAGCACGTGATCGTAGGCGAGGATGTGGTCAAAGCCCAGCTCCTCGGCTCCTTGGCCGATCCGCCGGACAGCGCCCGGGTCACCGCGGAGCTCGGTCTGCGGGTAGACAACGCCGATCTGCAGGGTGCCAGGCGGCGGCTGCTTCAGGGTCTCCATCATGCCTTCTCTCAGTCGTCCTGCTGCAACCGTTGCTGCGGCAGCCATGAATCCGTTCCCCGGTGTTCTAGGCGTTCACGCCGGCCGTGTCAGGTTCTCGCCCGCACCTGTGCCAGTATTTCCCCGGCCTAATCCCCGCTTGGGCACCAGCGAAGCCGGGCGAGATCGAGCAGGCGCTCCCGCTCGGCCTCGCTGAGCTGCAGGGCCCGGCCGAGCGAACGGCGTGCCCGGTTGCGTGCCCGACCGGACGGTGAACCAGGGCGATTCACGGTCACTCACGGGCAGTCGAACACGCCACCTGACCTGCGTTTACGCTACTCAGCGGATCCCTACCCGATGCCTTCCAAGCTGGTCATGCGGGTTCGATTCCCGTCATCCGCTCTCTTCATCGCAGCTCAAGAGCTTGATTTGGCTGTCTTTTCGCCCTCGCCACAGCACTTGATCGGACCGCGTGGCCGCTGCGTGCCCGACAGCCTTGCGGCACTGCCCGGTTTCCCGGTGCCGGCAGTCGCGGCTTCAGCGTTGGACCGGCCTATGTTCGCACCCATCGGGGCCCCAGTTGTCAAGAGGCAGTGCTGAATTGACCCGGTGACCTCATCTCCAGTCGCCGGGTTGGGGTGGGACTGTCGTTGGGTTCCTGCTGGTTGTCTGGTGCGGAGGTCGCTTGCTGGCTTTCCCCGGGTCGTGCGTGGTCGTCGGAGTGGTCTCACATGCACCCATTCGGCGCCTGCCCGCTGGTCGGGCGGGAGCCATGACCGTGAATCCGGGGACCGGGCTGCTCAGTCAGGTCATCGAGCGCGGCGAGGCCGGCTCATGCGAATTTGCGAGCTCGCCCGGGACTTGCGACCCTCCTCGCTAGCTGGGCGCACCGCCGCTGGCGGCGTCGGTGAGCAGGTGGTAGGCGCGGGTGATGAGTTTGCGGGCGATCGCGGTGGTGGCGATCTTCTTGCCGCGGCGGCGGGCCAGGGCCTCGTAGCCGGGGGCGAAGTCAGGGTGGCGCTTGGCGGTCTGCGCGGCCTCGCACAGCACCCACCGCGCCCAGGCACGGGTCACTCACGGGCAGTCCCTATATGGAGGCGACAGTCCTTCTGGTGCGTTGTTAGGCGTAGTCGTGAATGCTGTGCTCGGCCAGGTCAGGCGCATGCCGAGCGACCGTACGATAGTCGGCGTCGTCATGCAGGACTGTCAGGCCGTGATACGCGGCGGTGGCTGCGATGATGAGGTCTACCGCCGAGGCACTGCGGTGCTGGCCCGCGCGCGACATCTGGTACTGCACGCTCGAGACCCACCGCCCGGCGGCCTTCGGCACGGCCACATCCGGGTACAGATCGCTGAACATCTCTGTGATCTCGTCGTACTCGACGGCGTTGCGCGCGCTGTAGAGGAATTCCGTGCGCTGGGGATAGCAGCTCCCGATCGCCTCGGCATCGATCGGGTCGTACCACGCCTCCTGGAGCTTGGAGTCGCGCAGCAGTCGGACCAGGGCAGAGGTGTCTAGCAGGTAGATCACCGGGCATCTTTCTCGGCCTGATGTACCTGCTCCGCGTCCTCGACCGCTCCCCAGTGCTGCGCACGCTCAAAGTGCCGGCCGATCCGGGCAGCCCGCTCCTGGCTTTCGGCGTAGTACCTTAGAGCAAGGTTGACGGCGTCCTTCTTCGTCCTAGCTTTGGACAGGGCCATCGCACGATCCAGCGCGTCCTGATCGATGTCGATCTGCGTCACAGCCATGGGACACCTCCAGAAATGTTGTCTATCCACAAAGAATAATACATCATCAACATCGAGCCTGGGCTGCCGCCGGCCGTGGCGTCACGGAGCCTGCGTCCCGGACGATGGAGTGCTAGCGCATGTGAGCATGCTGGAAAGCGTGCCCGCTACGTGCCCGACGGAGCGGTGAACCGAGGTGTTTCACGGTCACTCACGGACACCGAAAAAGTACCGTTCATCTGCGTAAGCGCAGATCAGCCGTCCGTGGCACATTGCCTTCCAAGCTGGTCATGCGGGTTCGATTCCCGTCATCCACTCCAGTTCATTGCCGCTTTTCGCTTTTGATTTCTATCGAACGTGTCTAGGTTACGCGTTTCGTGCCCGATCGGCGCGGGGCGCGCACCACCAGCCTGCGGTGCGCCGCGGTGACGTTTGACGCTACCTAGATTTTTGGTCATACTTTTGACTATGACTGTGCTTCCTCTAGGCGACGTCAAATCTCACCTGTCCGAGATCGTCGGCCGCGTCCACGATCATCACGAGCGGGTGACCGTCACCGTACACGGGAAGCCCTCTGCCGTGCTTATCGCCCCAGAAGACCTGGAAGCGCTGGAGGAGACCCTAGAGATCATGCGCGATGCGGCAACGATGAACCGGCTAGCCGAGTCCGACGCCGAGCTAGCCCGCGGCGAGTACGTCTCTGCCGAGGAACTCGCTGAGGCGATGAGGCGGCGCCAGGCGAAGTGAGCGGCGAGCCCGCAGAGGATTCCTATGAGCTTCGGACGACGTCTACCGTCCGCCGGGCGCTCAGTGAAACGCTGCCGGAAGCGGTCGCGGCAGCAGCTTATGAGTTCATCACGGGTCCGCTGCTCGCCGATCCCTACCGGGTCGGCAAAAGGCTGCTCCCTCCTATGGACGACCGATTCAGTGCCCGGCGCGGAACCTACCGGGTGATCTACCGCATCGACGACAAGGCCCGCGTCGTGACGGTAGTAGACGTCGCTCACCGCCGCGACGCCTACCGCACCTGAGTAAGAGCCACTCCGCACCGGGCCGAAGTGCCGGTGACCGGAACTTCGGGCCGGGTCGGCACGGCCGTGCCCGTGCGAAATGCCCGGGAAATGCCCCACGCTTGGGGACATGAACGGCGAGCGAGCGGAAACCATCCTGCGGCTGCTGGCCGAGGCCGAGCTGCGCAACCAGCTGGCCCCCGGCCCGCCCCCTGGGCGGGCGGACCCGGCACGGGCCGAGCGGTTAAGTGCTTCGTGGCGGCTGGCGACCGGACACGGTGAACTCGACCTGGGCGTGGCCGCCGGGGCTCGGCTGCCTAGGCGGCACACCCTCATGGCCGCGGCCCGCTCCCTTGCCGGCGGTTGTAGCTGGCGATGATTACGCCCTTGCCGGTGGTGATCGCGCTGGTGAGCTCGAACTCGGTCAGCGGGGCGGGGCCCTCGAACAGCCGCGTGCCGCTGCCCAGGGTCAGCGGGTGGATCAAAAGCGTGCAGGTGTCGATCAGGCCGGCGGCGTGCAGGGTGCGGGTCAGCGACGCGCTGCCGATAATCGCCAGGTCATTGCCTGGCTGGGCCTTGAGCGTGGCCACCGTCTCAACGGCCTCGCCGCACAGCAGGATTGAGTTCTGCCAGGCACCGGAATCCTTAAGCGTCCTGGATACGACGTACTTGGTGGCCGCGTTCATGTGAGCGGTGAACGGGTTCCCATCGGTCTTACGCCCCCACGCGGTGATGAAGTCCTGCCAGGTTCGGTGCCCGAACAGCATGTCAGCGGGCTTGGCCATGCCCTTGGCCATCTCGCTGCCCATCACCTCGTCGTTGTACCGCAGGCCCCAGCCCCCGTCGGTGAAGCCGCCGCGGGTGTCCTCGTCCGGGCGGCCGGGGCCCTGGACGACGCCATCGAGGGTGACCGACATCGTGGCCGTGATCGAGCGCATGACATGCTCCCTAATGAGTGTTAGCGGCCGCTCTGATGCGGCCCAGCTCTCCTTCTGGACGAGCGACTGCCGGCGAAATCGTCACAAGCGACGAAAACACCTCCACATGACCCGGGCCGGACGGTGTGCCGGGAATGGCCCATGCGCGGCCCGCGCTGTGGGCGGCCGGACCTGTACCGGCGGGCCATCGGCAACCCGCCCGGCGCGCAGGAACCCGGCAGCTTCGACCGGGTCGGCGCCTTGGAGGCCGCGCTGCGCGACTGCCTGGGCCTCTCGCCCGTCAGCTGACCCGCGCGGTGATCTGCGCCCACGCCAGCGGCAGGTCGGACCCGGAGATCGGGAAGAACTCGAACCGCGTCGGGCTAATCCGCGGGCGCAGCCGCCCGATGATGGCGCGGTGGGGGTCGCTGGCTGCGAACTTGTCTAGGCTGGCCTGGTCCTCCCAGACCGAGAACGTCCAGAACGTCTTTCGGGCCAGGCCGGCGTTCAGCGTGTAGCCGACCAGCCCGGTGGCCTGCCCAAGCTGGCGGCGAATCCGCATGGTGTCGCGCATGAAGCCGGGGATGAACCGGTAGGACTTCAGCGGTAGCCGCGACGCCATCGCGACGTACTGGCGCTGCGGATCGATGGGCTGGCGCTCGAGCCAGGGCAGGGCCGGCATCGTAGTCCTCCTAAGATTCAGCGAATCTGTCCACTGGAAAGATAATCTATCCACCGGTAAGATTGCAACTATGATTGCTGGTGTGGCATCCGGCAGCCGTCCCTACCATCACGGCAACCTCCGCCCGGCCCTCATCTGCGCTGCGATCGGCGAGATCGAGGAGTCCGGGCCCGCGGCGATGAGCCTGCGCGCGGTGGCGCGCCGCGCCGGGGTCACCCACGCGGCCGCCACCTACCACTTCGGCGACCGGGCCGGCCTGCTCACCGCCGTGGCGGCCGAGGGCTACCGCCTGCTGGCCGAAGCGCTGCGCGGGGCCCAGGAGACTCGCGGCAGCTTCCTGGAGGTCGGCGTGGCGTACGTGCGCTTCGCGGTGACCCACCGGGCCCATTTCGAGGTTATGTACCGGCCGGAGCTGTACCACCGCGACGACGCCGAGCTCGGGCGTGCCCGGGCGGCCGCGGCCACCCTGCTCTACGGCACCGGGGAGATCACCCGGGAGCGAATGGCCTACGGGGTCGCCGCCTGGTCGATCGTGCACGGGCTGGCCACGCTCTGGCTCAACGGGAACCTGCCAGCGCAGCTCGGCGACGACCCCGAGGAGATCACCCGGGCCGTCGCCGCCCACCTGAGCCCTCCGCGGCGGGACCCGGCTTTAGCCGGCCGGCAACCGGCAGCGGGGCGTCTTCCCACCGCGACACGCCACCACCCGCCGGAGTTCCTGGGCTCACCTGTGCTGGCCAGCGGAACGCGCTTGGAGGCACGTTTCTGGGCCGCGGCCGTCTGCTGTGCGCCTGTGTGCGCTGCCGCGCTGACGGGACCCGATCTGGAGGCCGGGCCCGTGCCGGGTCACGGGCCCGGCGACGCCGCGTCCTTGTTCCCTGGAACCGCGTCTGGGCTGGTCAGGTGAAGTAGTGGCCCTGTTCGATGTCCTCGATGAGGCCGGGGTGGGCGGGCTTCCAGCCCAGGAGCTCCTGCGTGATGGTGCTGGAGGCGGGCATGTCCCTGCTGAGCAGAGGCACGAGCATGCCGCCGAATTCTTCGGCGGGCAGGGACCGGGCGGGCAGATTCAGGTGCCGGCCGATGGCCTCGGCGATCTCACGGACGGGCACGCCTTCGTCACCGACGGCGTTGAGCACTGCGGCGGCGGGCCCCTGCTCGACGGCCAGCCGGTACAGGCTCGCGGCGTCCTTCACGTGGACCGCGGGCCAGCGGCTGGTCCCGTCGCCGATGTAGCCGGAGACGCCCTTGGCCCGGGCAGCGGCGATGAGCTGGGGGATGAAGCCGTGGCGTTCTCCCTGGCCGTGCACCGAGCGGGGCAGCATGACCAGGCAGGAGCGGACGCCCCGCTCTGCGGCAGCGAGGGCGGCCTGCATGTTGGTGATGCGGGCCGCGACGGGCCCGACGGCGATGAGCTCGTCGCGTTCGGTCGCGGGCCGGCCGGGTATCGCGAGCGTTGCGCCAGAGATCACCAGGGGCTTGCCGGAGCCGGCGAGTCCGGTGGCGAATGTCTCGATGGCCCTGGCGTCGGCCCGCGTCGCAGCCTCGCTCACGCTGGGCACGACGAAGGCCAGGTGGATGACGCCGTCGCTGTCGAGGGTGCCGGCGCGCAGCACGCCGGTGTCGTGCAGGTCGCCGCGCAGCACCTCGGCGCCCATGCCGGCGACTGCTTTGGCGGAGGCGTCCGAGCGGGCAAGCCCGAGGACCTGGTGGCCCGCGCTGATGAGTTCGGGGACGACGGCCGCGCCGATCCAGCCGGAAGCGCCGGTGACGAAGATGCGCATGAAAGGCCTCCTTGGTTGTGCTGCCGGTGAAGAGGATGTGCGGCGCAGGCGCCGCGGCCGGAACTGTGATGCGATCTAGTCGCATGACTCTACCATGTTGATGCGACTTAGTCGCATCAACATCTCAAGTGATGCGATCCGATCGCGTCTCTTAGGATGTGACAGTGAGCAGATGGGCACCGAATGCGCGTGAGCGCCTGGAAAACGCCGCACTGGACCTGTTCGCGGAGAACGGCTACGAGGAGACGACCGTCGCGCAGATCGCAGACCGCGCGGGAATGAACCGCGCTACGTTCTTCCGGCACTTCGCGGACAAGCGCGAGGTCCTCTTCGGCGGGGAAGACGCGCTGGCCGGGCTGTTCGCCGACGCCATCCGGGCTGCGCCCCCGGGGGCGACGCTCACCGAATGCCTGCGGGCGGCGCTCGCGGCGGCCGGGGTCGCGATGACCCCGCAGCTGCGGGCCGCAGCCGCCCGGCGCAGGCTGGTGGTCGCGGCGAACAGCGAGTTGCAGGAGCGGGGACTACTCAAGCACGCCCGGGTCACCCAGTCGATCACCGCCGCCCTGCGCGAGCGAGGCACCGACGAACTTACCGCGCGAATGGGGGCGGAGATGGGCATGCTCGCTTTCAGCGTCGCGTTCGACCGCTGGATGAAGGCGAACGATGACGAACCGTTCCCGCCCTTCGCCGATACCGCGCTGAGTGACCTGCAGGCGCGTGCCGCCGAACTCGTCCTGCCGTCCCGCATTTCAGCCTGACGCGGACTCCGAGGAGCGACCCTGCTGGGCGGCTTCGGTATAAAGCTCTGGCAGAAGCCGTCACCGCAACCGCATCCCTCGACAAGGCGAAGGCCTGGCCTAGTACTGCTGTCGTACTAGCCTCGGGCTTTCGCCTGGGGTTACCGGCGCCTGTCTATTCAAATGAAAAGGTGCCTTTGACCTGGGAGGATAAGGCTTGTCTAGAGTCCTGTCCGTCCCGAGCCGAAGGCACCTTTCGAGTGAAGAGTAACGCACGCGGCACCAGGGTCACCGTGTCTTCGGACGGCAAGGGGCTGGTGTCCCAGGCGGGCGCGGTCCTGCTGTGGGAGACGATGCGGGTCACCGGCCTGGGCCGGGGCCTGTCGCAGGGCCTTTCCCGGTGGCGGGCGCCGCGGGCGGTCCACGACCCGGGCAAGATCGTGGCCGACCTGGCCGCCGCGGTGGCGCTGGGCGGGGACTGCCTGGCCGACATCGCGGTGCTGCGGGAGCAGCCGGAGCTGGCCGGGCCGGTCGCCTCGGACCCGGTGGTGTCCCGGCTGGTCAGCCAGCTGGCCGCCGACTGCCGCAGGCCTTGAAGGCCATCCGGGCCGCCCGGGCCGCGGCCCGGGAGCGGGCCTGGGCGCTGGCCGGGGACGCCGCCCCGGGCGCCGGCGGCGGGCTGGTCACCGTGGACCTGGACGCCACCATCGTGATCGCCCACTCAGAGAAACAAGAAGCCGCGCCAACTTGGAAGAAGTCCTTTGGCTTCCACCCGCTGGCCGCCTTCGCCGACCACGGCGCCAGCGGGAACGGGGAGCCCCTCGCGATCATGCTGCGGGCCGGGAGCGCCGGGTCGAACACCGCGGCCGACCATATCGAGACCACCCGGCTGGCACTGGCCCAGCTGCCGCGTCACCTGCGCCGCAGGGTCCTGGTCCGCACCGACTCCGGCGGCGGCACGCACGGGTTCCTGCAGTGGCTGACCGCGCCGTCCCGCCGCCTGCACTACTCCGTCGGCATGACGATCACCGAGGACATGCAGGCCGCCATCCTCCAGGTCCCAGCCGGGTCCTGGACCCCGGCTTACGACGGCGACGGGCAGCTCAGGGACGGCGCCTGGGTCGCGGACATCACCGGCCTGCTCGACCTGGACAGCTGGCCGGCCGGGATGCGGGTCATCGTCCGCAAGGAACGCCCGCATCCCGGGGCGCAGCTGCGGTTCACCGACCTTGACGGCCACCGGTTCACCGCCTTCGCCACCGACGCCAGGAAAGGCCAGCTCGCAGACCTGGAACTGCGCCACCGACGGCGGGCGCGCTGCGAGGACCGGATCCGCTGCGCGAAGGACACCGGGCTGCGGAACCTCCCGCTGCAGGGCTTCGCCCAGAACCAGCTGTGGTGCGAGATCGTCGCGCTGGCCTGCGAGCTGCTCACCTGGACGCAGCTGCTCGCCCTGACCGGGGCCGCCCGCCGCTGGGAACCGAAACGGCTCCGGCTGCGCCTGTTCTCCGCCGCCGGGCGCCTCGTCCGGGGAGGCCGCCGCCTGCGGCTAAGACTCGCCCAACGCTGGCCGTGGGCCGGCCAGATCACCGCCGCGGTCACCCGCCTGCAGGCCCTCCCGTCCGGATGACCAGCCGGAACATCCCTGCGACACGGAAGGAGCAACCCCAGGGGCCCGTGGAACCCCGCCCACCCGGCGCGACAGCCGGGCAGCAAGCCACCGCCGGCACCCGAAAATCAACCCCAGCCGAACACATCAGGCAGGCAGATCATGGACGCGAAACATCGAGGCTAGGCGGCCGGAGCACCGGATTCCGTTTTCGGGACTGACATTGCCACGACATCGGCTCCACTAAGGAGCGCTCTAGAAAGAAGAGAGCCGTGGGGCGTCTGGGGTGGTGAACTGCTGCTTCGTGGCGTCATCGTGCCAAGGAGACGTCCCAGGAAGGACGAGCGAAGAGGGGGCCAGGAACAGCGCAAGGAAGCTAGCTGAATACAGGCAAGATACTTATCGCCCCTCAGCCTTCTCGGTACAGCTCGTAGCGTCGCGTGACAGCACGACTGAAGAATTCTCAAAACTGATGCGGTGTTCCCGGTAGGTCGCGGAACGTGCAGATCGGCCAATTCTGCGCTTGTACAAGGCGAGGCCGTCCTAGGGCAGTTCGCCGCCCATATCAGGCGGATCTGGAGCATGAAGCCTCGGCGTCGTCGAGGATTGCAGTGTCGGCGCCGGCTCCCGGCAGGTGGCGGAGCAGTGCTCGACGCGGACGGGGTGTTGGGCTGACCTGGCAGCTAACTTGGTGTTGCGGAAGACCGGAAAATGGGGTGGACCCCGCGGTGGGAGCCAGGACAGGTAAACTCGCAGCCGACGCGGCAGGCCGCGTCACGGCATAGTGGATAGAGGACGTGGACTGATGGCAACAGGGACAGTGAAGTGGTTCAACGCCGATAAGGGCTTTGGTTTCATCGCCCCCGATGACGGGACGGCGGACGTTTTCGTGCATTTCTCTGCGATCTCAAGCTCCGGCTACAGGTCGCTGGATGAGAACCAGAAGGTCGAGTTCGACACGACCCAGGGGCAGAAGGGGCCGCAGGCGGAGAACGTCCGTCCGCTCTGAGGCATAGCGCGCCGTGTCGCCGCCACGGCGCGCTGGCCGGGACAGCCGGGACAGGCGGGCCCTTGCGGAGAGACTTCTAGCGCGCCCACCGGCGGCTCTGGCGTGCCGGCGGCGGCTCAGAGCGCGAACCGCGGGAGGCGCCTGTCACGCGTCGGCCAACGGCGGCTGATGTCCCTTGGGGCGGATGCCTAGATGACTCTCACCGCCTTGGCCGGCCTATTCGAAGTGATCCTGCGCCTCACAGGCCCGTGCTGCTCACTTTGGCGCTGTTGGCGGTACGACGACACGTGAAGCGGACAAACAATTGTTCTCACCTAGTTGTGCCGACATAGGCTGGGCACAGATTATCCATTCCGGCGCCTCTCCCGGCGGCTGGCCGCGGGGCGGTGCTAGGTCAGCCGGGCTGCCTGGTGGGCAGGGAGTCCTGCGCGGCTCCGGGCCAGCTGGCGTGCGTTCATCCGATTGACGGCAAGCGGCGCATACCGCCACAGGTAGTACGCCACCCGGGCCGATGCTGGTGCGATGACCAGCGCGGCGCGCCCGCCGAGCTCGCCGTGCTCGACATCCACGCGAGCCAGCGCAGGCAGATCCGGGACTGGCTAGACGGGACGTACCCGCGCATCTACTCGCCACTGCGGCCGCGCCCATCCCGTCGGAGGATCCCGGCGGCCTCGCCCATGCCGCTGTCGATGGCTGCTCGCGCCTCCGGGAACCTCGTACGTCCCCGCCCGGCGCAATCGCTCGCATGCCTCCCAGTCGTCTTCGCCGGGCCGGGTGCTCCGTGGTGGTATCCAAAACGTCTTCTCTTTCGGGGACTGCTTTTCGGTGGCCCCCGTCCGTTCTCCGCGGGGGCGGGAATCGGGCGGGGGGCACGGGGACTGCGCGGAGCCTTCCGAATGCGCGCGCTGCGCGGCCTGCTCGACGCGCATCCGCCGTTGATATCGATGCGCTCGCCGTTCCCGCATCACTCACGCTGCTGCACCATGTCGCCGCGAACGGCGTCGAGGCCGGGCGGCAGCTGCAGTCGCCGCGCAACGCGGCACAGGTAATGCGGCTGCTACTGGAGCGGGGTGCCGAGCCCGACGCTGTGTGCGACCTGTACGGTCGGAGGGCCGGGCATGACTGCGCTGTGCCTGCTCGTCTCGTCGTCCGTGCCCGCCGCGGCCGGGGTGCAGGTCACTCTTGGCGAGGTGCTGTGCCATGGCGGCGCAGCGGCCGACGGGCCGCAGGACGAGTGCACGGTCACCCGCCAGTCTGCTGAAAATGCCAGGTGACTGGCGTCCTTCATCGTGTCGGTGACACACCGGCCACCATTCTGCCCGGCCAGCCGTTGCGGGTGCCAGTGGGTTGCTGTGAAGGACCGGGGCCGGCGTGGATCCTGGTTTCGCTGTCCGCGTACTGCTGCGCGCGCTCTCATCCCGAAGACGTCGTTGACCACGAGGACCTTCAGATCCTGGCCAGCGGCTAGCAGCCGCTCCCCATCTCCAAGTGCTCATCTCACGCCTAGGGCCTGATGCCAGACACCTGCATCACGCTATTGAAGCCGCACAACCGGCAACTGCGCCCAGCACGCTATATCGATGCTCCTATGGTTGTCAAGGTCTTCTCTGGCAGGGAATTCGGCTGGATTTGGCAGCTGCTGCGAGGCGGACAAGACAGGGATGGGCCGCTCCTTTCGGAGGGCAGGCTCTTATCAGGTCACGAGGTTCAGCAGCCTGGGAAAGGGTCCCGGGGCGGCCGGCGGATCGTTAGAAGGCCAGCATGTCTGCGGCAGCCGAATAGCGGGCCAGGCCCCCCCGGGGGCTTGCGGGTCAGGCGCCGGGTCTCAGGTAGGGGTAGACCTCGCGGGCGACGTAACGCTTCAGGCAGCGGATGATCTCCTTTTTGGACAGTCCCTCGGCGGTGCGCCGCTGGACGTAGGCCCGGGTGGCGGGATGCGCGCTCATCCGGGTGATCACGATGCGCCACAGGGCGTGGTTCGCTTCGCGGTTCCCGCCGCGGTTGAGCCGGTGGCGGCTGGTCTTGCCTGATGAGGCGGGGATGGGGGCGACGGCGCACATGTGCGCCCAGGCGGCCTCGCTGCGCAGCCGCTCCGGGTGGTCCCCGGCCGCGATCAGCAGCAGGGCGGCGGTGTCCGGGCCGACGCCGTACAGGCTGAGCAGGCCGGGTCCGCGGATGGTGACGAGCGGGATGATCAGGTCATCCAGCCGTTCGATCTGGGCGTCGAGAAACCCGATGCGCCGGCCGAGCTCGCGCAGCGCGGTGCGGACCGCGTAATCAGCGACGTCGCCGGGGCGCGGCCGCAAGGCGGCGACCGCCTCCGCCAGGGCGGCCGCACGAAGCCCGGCGAACCGGGCCCGCAGCTGGTCCGGGCCGGTCAGGATCAGGGCCCGGGCCTGGTTGATCGCCTGGGTGCGCTCGTTGCGGGCGCTTCGCTTGGCGACCATCAGCGCCCGGATCGCCTCCACCGCCCCGTCGCGGCCCTTGGGCATCCCGGCTGCCCGCCCGGACAAGGCGGCGCGGGCGGCGCTGACCGCGTCCAGCGGGTCGGACTTGCCCTTGCGGCGGCGGTCCTGCCGGTCGGCCCGGTCCACCTCCACCACCCGCACGCCGCGGGCCGCGAGGTACCTGGCCAGGCCGGCGCCGTAGCTGCCGGTGCCCTCCACGCCGACAAGGGCGACGTCCCCGAACGTCCCGAGCCAGCACAACAGGGCCGCATACCCGGCCGCCGTCGCGGGAAACTCCCGCGTCCCGAGCAGCCCGCCGACAGGATCGAGCGCCGCGGCGACGTGCACTTCAGAGTGAGTGTCGACCCCGCCGGTAATCGCGGTTCTTTCTTCTACGATGGTCATAGCCGTCCCTTTCTCGGTTAAGGGATGGCACGCACCTGCTGGCCGTCGGACCCGTGAACCCCGGCCTCTAGCCCAGGCCGGGCAGATCAGCCGGCTGCGCCGGTGGGTGCCCGAACTGGGACCCGGCCGACGGATCGTTAGAAAGACAGCCAGGCGCGGCGTCAGCCGAATCGCGGGTCAGGCCGGGTCCCAGCCCCGAACCTACGCCGGTACCAGCACAAACCCGCGGAAGCAGGGCCGAGGCATACGAACATCCTCCCTGCCGAATCGGCGCGGCTCAGAACCGGACGGGAACCATGGGCAGACGTTCCTCATCGCGGCATGAGTAAGCGCTCAACAGTAAGCGACTGATGCATAAGACATGCTGATAGCCAACGTTTAACTAAAAGTTGCACAACTCGTGCGCTAAGTAATTAGTACTGTATTAGGTAACTTCGCCCGGTTTACGACTTCGTGAACCCGCTCGCGTAATACCTGCTATGCGGCATGAGAAGGGTATTCGCGGTCGACTATGGGCACCCAGATCGCCCGGCTCTGTGCCGACCTCAGGCAGCTCTGCCGTGAAGCAGCCGTCGCGCCTATCGGCGGATATTTCCGTCAACGTCACCAGTACCACGGCCTGGCGCTTGGACGCAAATACTCCAGTTCTGCGTGGTTCCCCTCCAGGCAGGGACCCGGCAAAGTCGTGTAAGGATCGCACGTATCTGGCCACTCGCCGGTGTATCTGGCCACTGCTTGGCCAGTCTTCGGGTAGTTGGCCACTCGCACCGATCGCGCTGATCAGCCTGGGTGCCGCGCGTTGTCCCTGCGTTTCCCGGTGCCGCAACGGTACGGCGGCTGCTGTTGCGTGTCGAGGCTGCTACTTGGGCCGGACCCTGTTCCCGGGTCCGCGCGCGAGTGCTTGCGCCGGGCGGCCACGACGGATACCCTCTTTCACTAACCAATTAGTGGAAGGGTGATTGTGATCGAGTTCCAGCTCGACCCCACCTCGGGTGTCGCCACCTACCTCCAGCTGGTCCAGCAGGTCCGCGACGCCCTGCGGCTCGGCCTGCTGGACCCGGGCGACCGGCTGCCGACCGCGCAGCAGGTCGTCGCCAGGCTGGCAATCAACCCGAACACGGTGCTCAAGGCCTACCGCGACCTGGAGCGGGAGGGCCTGGTGCGGGGCCGGCCCGGCATGGGGACGTTCGTCATCCGGTCGCTGCCCGCCACCGACCCCGCCGCGCAGCGGCGGATCCTCGCCGCCATGACCGACCTGCTGCGCTCGGCGCGGTCGGCGGGCCTGGGACCCGACGACATCGAATCGATCTACCGGACCGCGGTCCGAAACTGCTTCACGGAGGGAGTGGCGTGACCACTGTCATCGAGGCCAGCGGCCTCGGCAAGCGCTACGGGCGGCGGTGGGCGCTCGCCGACTGCACCCTGGCGGTCCCCGCCGGACGGGTGACCGGGCTGGTCGGGCCGAACGGCGCGGGCAAGACCACCCTGCTGCAACTGGCCGCCGGGCTGCTGGAACCGGACTCGGGCAGCATCAGCGTCCTGGGCGAGCGGCCGGCCGGCACCCCGGAGCAGCTCGGCCGGTTCGGTTTCCTCGCCCAGGACGCGCCGGTCTACGCGGGGCTTTCCGTCGCCGGCCACCTGCGCATGGGCGCCTGGCTCAACCAGGGCTGGGACACCGAGTTCGCCAAGCGCCGCATCAGCGACCTTGGCCTCAACCTCCGGCAGCGGGCCGGGTCACTGTCGGGCGGCCAGCGCGCCCAGCTCGCCCTCACCCTGGCGGTCGCCAAGCGGCCCGAGCTGCTGCTGCTGGATGAGCCGGTCGCGAGCCTGGACCCCCTCGCACGGCGGGAGTTCCTGCGGGACCTCATGGAGACCGTCGCCGAGCAGCAGGTCAGCGTCGTGCTGTCCTCGCACCTGATCGCCGACATCGAGCGGGTCTGCGACTACCTCGTCGTCCTCACCGCCTCCCGGGTGCGGCTAGCCGGGGAGACCGAGGAACTGCTGGCGACGCACCACCGGCTGTCCGGTCCCCGCTGTGATCACTGCACGCTCCCGGTGAGCTGGGACGTCATCGAGGAAAGCCACGCCGGCAAGCAGAGCACGCTGCTCGTCCGCACCTCCGGCCCGGTCCTCGACCCGGCCTGGACCGTCCGGCCGGTCAGCCTGGAGGACATGGTCCTCGCCTACATGAGCCAGCCGGGCGACGCTGCGCGCGCCGACCGGCCCGGACTGGAGATCGCATCATGATCCGCTTCGCCTGGACCCGGTTCCGCACCCAGGCCCTGGCGGGCGCCGGCGTGCTGGCCATCGCCGGCGCCGTCCTGCTGGTGACCGGGATCCAGCTCAACCACGCCTACTACGCCGCCGCCGCCATCTGCAAGCAGCAGGGCAACTGCGCGCACATGTTCACTTACACCTTCCCCTCGCAGGGCTACCTCGACGTGGCCAACTCGCTGAACGCCGCCGGCCTCGCCGTCCCGGGCCTGATCGGGATGTTCTGGGGGGCGCCGCTGGCCGCCCGCGAGTTCGAGACCGGCACCTTCCGCCTGGCGTGGACCCAGGGCGTCACCCGCGTCCGCTGGCTGGCCGCCAAGCTCGCCATCGCCGGGGCGGCCGCCATCGCCGCCGGCGAGCTGTTCAGCCTCATGGTGAACTGGTGGTCCAGCCCCATCCACAAGGCGGACCCGGGCTATACCCCGTTCACGTCCGGCAGCTTCCACACGGGCATCGCGCCGGCCGGGTACGCGGCGTTCGCGTTCGCCCTCGGTGTCACCGCCGGGCTCCTCATCCGCCGCACCCTGCCCGCGATGGCCGTCACCCTCGCCGTCTTCACCGCCGTCATCATCGCCTTCCCCGTCCTGGTGCGGCCCCACCTCATCCCGCCCGTCCAGGCCACCTCGACGCTCAGCCTGGCATCGATCGCCGATATGCCCGCAGTGGGAGCCTCCAACGGGCATCTGTCCCTGGTACCAGGGTCGGCGGCGGCCCCGCCCGGCGCCTGGGTCATCTCCTCCAGCCAGCTCACCACCTCGGACGGCCGCGCCTCCTCCAGCGAGCCAGCCGGGCCCTGCGCCGGCCCGGCGAGCCAGCCGGGCCCTGCGCCGGTCCCCCCGTCACCGGCCGCGGCCCGGGCGTGCAACGACTACATCGAGAGCCTTCACCTTCGGCAGACGGTGACCTACCAGCCCGCGAGCCGCTACTGGGCCTTCCAGTGGGCCGAGACCGCGATCTACCTCGCCCTCGCCCTCGCCCTCGCCGGGTTCAGCTTCTGGTGGATCAACCGCGACCGCTCCACGGCACTAAACAGCCGGCGCCCCCGAACCCGCCAGCCGGCCCCGGCACTCCAAAAACTCTCCGTGACCCCACACGATCCCGTGGTGTCCGTGGCCAACTAGATCTGATCCCTGCAAGTCGTTCATGCGGTCTGAAGAAGATGTAGCCCGCGCTGCGGGTCGCGGGCGTAGTGGCGGTTGGCGGCGGCGATGTTAGTGTGGGCGTCCAGGCGCAGCAGGCTGATGGCCAGGCCGCGCAGCGATGCCATCACGCGGGGCGCGTTGCCGGTCCTGACCAGCGATTTGTCCTCTTGATAGCTCACGTCCCTGACCCAGTGAAGGCGGTTTTCGATTTCCCAGTGGCTGCGGACCCAGGCGGCCAGGGTGGCCGGGTCGGCGCTGCGGTCGCTGGTGATGAGGTAGACGACCTCGACGGTCTTCCTGCCGTTCTTCGTGACCGTGCGGCGCAGTTGCGCGACCTGGGCGGCGTCCTCGAACTCGATCCAGGCCGGCGCCAGCGCGGCCTTGATCGTCGGCGGGCCCTGCGGCCGTGGTCCGTGCTCACGGCCGAGACGGCGGGGACGGCGGCCCAGGGGTGTTTCTTCAGCTGCCGGTACAAGGTGGGCATCTTGCCCTTGACGGTCATCACGTAGTCGGCGCCCCGGCCGAGGATGATCTTCGCCGTGTCAGTCTGCGTGTGCATCGCGTCGATCGTGACGACTGCGCCGGCGAGGCTTGCGAACGCCCTGAGCAGGTCCTGCACCGCGGGGATCTCATTCGACTTCTCGTCCACGGCGACCTGGCCGAGCACCGCGCCGATGCCGTGCGCCAGCGTCGCTACCAGGTGCGGGGCCTTCCTGCCCTTGCTCTTCGCCCCGCGGACGGTCTTGCCGTCGATCGCGATCACCAGCCGGCCGCCGGCCCGCACCGCCCTCGTCCACAGCCAGGCACCAAGAACCCCGTCGAGCACATCAGCGCTGACCAGGGCGAACGCGCGCCGGAAGGTGGACTCCTCCGCCGGGCCGCGCGCCGCGCCAAGCCCGGCCAGCACCCCCGGCCCGGCATCGGCGGCCCACTGCCCGATCGCGGCGAACGACCGCGACCCCGCGATCACCGCCGAGATCCCCACGGCCAGCAGCCCCGCCAGTGCGTGCTGGTGGCCGCGTCTCTTCCGAGGGTCCTGGACCTAGGCAAGGAGATCGAGACATGCTAGTTCTGGCCACTGCGGGAGCATGGCCGGAGGCAAATTTCCCTTTCGCGGGCCGCCGCCGGCTCCGGAGGGCCGCCCCGCAGATCGCCCCTGCCAGCAGGACGCGCCGCCGGAACGCGGGGCGCGCCTGGTACGCAAGGCCGTTGCCGGGGGCCTTCTCGGCGGCGACAGCGCGCTCCGCGACGGCGACGTCGTTAGTCCACCAGGCCGGCAGCTCTCGCAGCCGCCGGCCTTGGCCGCGTGACGGCCGCGTCCGGATCCCCCCTGCCTAGCTGACCTGGCACGAGGAATAATTGGTCAGACATCCCAGGGGGGCCGTCGGCTGGCTCGGCGGCGGCCATCCCGCGCCGGTCTGGAGGAGGCCGCGATGGAGGAGAACTTTGTCTGGATGACAACGCGCCGGATCAAGCCAGGCACGCTGGCTGACTTCGAGCGGCTCTGGCGGCCCGAGCGTCATCCCGACGGCATGCTGCACGCGTACGCATACTGGTCTGACGACGAGCAGGAGATCATCGGCGTGTCGTCGTGGGTCTCCCGGGAGGCATGTGATGCATGGCGGGCATCGTGGGAGGAGACGCGCCGGCGTGCGGCGATGGCTCCGTACGTCCTGAGCGAGCAGGAGGGGTTCTACCGCGGTCGCGAGCTGATCGTGCCGGCGCAGCCGTGATCAGCCAGGCGGGGTTCACCGCCATCGATGACCTGGCGCACGGCTTCGGCGGCGGCTGCCTGCCGCCGGTCGTCCCCGCACCGGGCCGGGGCGGGCATTCAGACAGGAGAACTCCTCCTGTCACCATGAATCGCATGTCGCGCTGCCGTGATTGGCGCTCCTAACGCGCCGATCGATCCAGTTCGGAACAGACGCGCCGCCTGGCCGGCTCGATCTGTGAACGGGGCGATGGCACGCTCTGCTATGCCCTCGCTGTTTGGGATCCTTCAGGCCTTTGCTTGGGGTAGTCCGGCGGGTGGCGGGGCGAGGCGGTGGGCGATCACGGCTCTCCGCCGCAACCACAGCTAGAGGACCGACCTGCAGAGTAGGCGCGCAAGATTAATGGTCCCTCTGTGGCAGTGCACACGTGTACAGATTGTCCAGTTCGGCGCGCTTCGACCACTTGCGTTCGAGTCGACTAGTTAGCGGCCTTGATCTCAGCGAGTTCCCATCACTGTCGGCGAATGCTGCGGGACGCGCCTGAGCCCGTGCTTGGTGGATGGTGACGGCTTCCTCGATCGGGGCAGCTGCTATTCCGGCTGGCCTGGATTGTTGTAGATAACTGACAACCTCCGGCAACCCGGTGCCGGCAGGTCGATGATCGAGGCTGGAGCTCGACGTCACCGTCCGCACCACGGCGATCAGGCCGGCCGGCACGAGCTTGCCCCGGCCGGCCAGCAGCACCTGCCCGACCTTCGGCTTGGCCACGTCGTGGGCCAGCGTGAGGGACTCACTCGTCGGGCGGAGCGGGACGATGGAGGCGATGGCCAAGGCCCCCAGCCGCACCGTGGTGCTGTTCAGCTGCAGCTGGTTGGCAGTCCCTCCGACCACCACGACTCGCCTGGCCGACGAATTCTGCCCGGCCGAGTCCACGATCGTGAGCGTCGCCAGGTAGACGCCGACCTTCCGGTACCCGTGGTACGCCGTGCCGCTGGTCCTCGTAAGCCTCAGGTCTGAGCCGTCCCCGAAGGCCAGCACGACGGAATGCAGCGTCCGGTGCGCCGCGATCTTGCTGCCCGTGAGGTCGAATGTCACCATCTGCCCGGCGCGGACGCCCAGCGTCACACGGCTCCGCCTGCGCCTGTTCTCCGTGGCCGGCCGACTCGTCCGCGGCGGCCGCCGCCTGCGGCTGCGCCTGGCCGAGCGATGGCCCTGGGCCTGCGATATCACCGCCGCGGTCGCCGCTTGCAGCCCCTCCGTCCGGCTGACCAGCCCGGACCATCCCTGCGACACGGAAAGGACCAACCCCGGGGCCGTGGAACCCCGCCCACCCGGCGCGACAGCCGGGCCGCCAGGGACGGCCGGAACCTGAAAATCAACCCCAGCCGAAAACCTCAGGCCAGCAGATCATGGACGCGTAGGGTCGGGGACTGGCGCGGTGGCTTGCTGGCTTTAGGACTTGGGGCCTTCGTGGCCGCCGGTTTCCCGGTCGGTTGTGCCACCCCAGTGTCCTTGGCCAGGTCTGCTTCGTTTCCAGTCCCCGCCGCCTCGAACCGTGCGTGCGGTTCTCCCGCACACGGCTCACCGACGCCGTTCACCGCCGGCATTCGGCTTTCCCCGCCAGTCCCGGAAGGGCCTGGGGTCGACGACGATTCCTGACAAGGTGATCAGCCCGAGCTGGTCGGAGGACTGGTAGGCAACGACCGACCAGCCGAACTCCCGTGACCTGCGTTTGCGCTTGCTGATGAACAGCGCCATGCGCATCCGCGAATAGCTCCTGATCTTCTCGAAGCGGGCTGCGGAGTTGCCGAACCGGAAGTAGGCGGCCCAGCCGCCCAGGAACCGGTTCAGGTCCTCCACGATCTGCTTCGGGTCCAGCAGCAGCCGGGACCGGCTGGTCAGTTCCCTGATCCGGTCGCGGGCGTGCTGCATGGCCTTGTCCGCGGGCCAGCGGGCAAGGAACGTCACCGGCTTCTTCCCGTTCAGCCCCCGCGAGCGCACCAGCCGGTGGTGGAAGCCGAGGAAGTCAAAGCCCTCGCCTTCTTCCTCCAGGTGCACGATGCGGGTCTTGGCCGCCTTGGGCTCCAGGCCCAGGGCGGCCAGCAGGGCGGTCAGCCGCTCCAGGGCGGCCTCGGCCTGGTTGCGGGACCAGCACATCACGACCAGGTCATCGGCATAGCGGCACAGAACCCCGTCGCGCTTATCCCATTCCCGGTCAAGCCGGTGCAGGTAGACGTTGCACATGACGGGGCTGATCACCCCGCCCTGCGCGGTCCCGGACGCCTCCCGGCGGACCTGGCCGTCTTCCATTACCCCGGCGCGCAGCATCGCGCGCAGGAGCTTCAGGACCGGCTGGTCGCAGATCCGTTCCTCCACCGCCTCCATGAGCCCCTCGTGCGGGATTGCCGAGAAGCAGGAAGCGATGTCCGTCTCGACCACCCACCGGCGGCCCCGCCAGCACTCGTCGATGAGCA
>NZ_RPFW01000048.1 GCF_007827045.1 Trebonia kvetii | reverse complement strand
GTTTAGGCGCGCCGCATTCTTCTCGGGTCGGAATGTCCACACTGACCCATCCGAATGACGGTAGCCTTTAATACCCTCGAAGATTTCCGGGCCATAGTGAAAAACCGCAGCGGCGGGATCTAAACTGAGCGGACCGTAGGCATGCACCCGCGCGTTCGACCATTCACCGCCGGTTTTATAATCACCGTTCCAGTCGATGCTGACCATATGATCCGTAAAATAGTCACCAAACCCGGGGTCGGCAAGAATCTCGGCTCGGCGTTCGTCACTCGCGGGGGCGGGGTTCTTTTCACGGCTAAATTCAAGTGCCATGGTGTAATCCTATTCTGTCAATTCTCTCTGCCAATAGCATCGGCGGCGCGAACCTCAAGGTGGGAGGCAGAAGCGGCATCGCTTACGAAGCTCATCAGTGCGGCTTGT
>NZ_RPFW01000047.1 GCF_007827045.1 Trebonia kvetii | reverse complement strand
ACCACCCACGCAAAAGGTGAAAGCGGTGCTCACGTCTTTAATCCGAATCAGCGGCGGTATCAGGAGCGCGGTACCCTCGATGAGTAGCCTGCCTCTGCGCGTACTTCTTTTCCATGCGCATCTTAGAAATCCACGCCATAGGACCAAAAATAGGTAGCGCCCACGTCAGTAGCAGCCACATGAGTTTCTCGGTCTGGCTAACGTGTGGATTTTTGTGAATCGTGCACACGCAGTACAGTGCCAACACCACACTCAGCACGAAAACAACCGTAAACAGCACCTGAAAAACCAGCGAAAGATTCATACGCACCAGTGTACGGGGCTGCGTTCGCGCGCTACCTGCCCAACGCGCGTCGCCCACCTCATACGCGCCGAGATCCTGATTTAAATCAGGATCTCGGCGGAGAAACGGAAAAAGAAA
>NZ_RPFW01000046.1 GCF_007827045.1 Trebonia kvetii | reverse complement strand
CGCTCCGGCAGCAAAATCCGCAGGTCACCGGGCCGGGGAGGGCCTCCCCAGTTCCCGCCGTCACTATCGGCACGTTCCGCGCCCCATACGCCGGGGAGTCCTTCGCGGCTGCGCTTCCAGGCTCTTCACCGCTTCCATGGCCTTCACCCTGGATTCGGGGGCTCGGCACTCCCTGCTCCCGCCCGAAGGCGAGACCTCTAACGACGCCGCAGGCTTCGCTTAATGCTACGGACCGCACCGTCGCTCCCCCATGAGGGCTTTTGACGCTGGGCTCCGACCCCGCCCGTTTCCAGACGAAGCCGCCAGCCTGCTACCGGGCCTCCTGGCAGCTACCCGGACCGGACTCACACCGGCAAGCGACGACGAGCTTACGAACACGAAGATCCACCGTGGCTTACGTCACGGTCTCACCTCCCATTCCGC
>NZ_RPFW01000045.1 GCF_007827045.1 Trebonia kvetii | reverse complement strand
AATACGGTCAACTGCAGCATTAGGAAAACCAATAAATTTAGAAAGATAAAGTTTATCAGATTCCGACAGATAATCGGACACTTTTTCTTCCAAAAATTCAGAGCCCCCTATCATATTCTCACAGGCAATAATATCTAACGGGCTCTGAACCTTTTCTTCCTTACGTTTCTGAAGTCCTTTTGCAATAAGCTCAGCAATATAAGGCAAGACATTAGGACCAATCGCTGTTGTTAGAATATCAGCTTTTGCAATTGCTTCAATGACTGCCTCAGGATTCTCACTATTGTTAATACCAGAGACAGCTTTTACAGAAATTTTTTCATGTTCACTACTTGCAATCCCAATTTCATAGGAATGCCGATTATTAAGTTCGTCAATTATAGATTTATTTGTGTCAACAAAGTGAATATCAAATCCATTTTTACTCA
>NZ_RPFW01000044.1 GCF_007827045.1 Trebonia kvetii | reverse complement strand
AAGCGCGGCATATATACCAACTGACCGGAGTTTTTGTTTATCTTTGGTAATGATATACTGAGCAAGATTTGCCGACATGGACTTCATATTACCTGTCATAAAGATACTTCCGTAAGCACGACCATGAACTTTTGTAAAAGTATCATATTGAATCGCCATAAAGTAAGAGAAAATCCCAACATAAAAGGAAACAGGAATCTTCAAGCCCAAACCATAAGCCAAGGCAAAAATTGTCACCCCTAACCATTGAACCAATAACAAATAAGAGGCATCAAAACGGCGACGTTTCATCAAATAGGGAGAATAAAAGCCCCGAGTCATTACTCCTAATATAAAGAAGATAATCGGAATTGCAAAATCCCAAAACCTAGCAAAATCTCCTTTAGCAATATTAATCCCCGCCTGAATAACATTCCCTGATTGTGCAC
>NZ_RPFW01000042.1 GCF_007827045.1 Trebonia kvetii | reverse complement strand
AGGTATGTACGTAAATTCTGGACGGCTAGGCGAAGAGGCTTTCGCCGATATACCCGCCTTCCTCACGTACCCCGGCAGGAATTGCGAACACGGCTGATCCCACCGGAACCGTCCATGTGTTAAGCATATCCAGTTGTTCAAGCCGTTTCTGAATAGGCACAAACTGCGCCACCGGGTCTGCCTGGTAGGCCACGAAAATCAGCCCCGCATCCGAAATGCCGCCGCTGATCTGCCCGTGCTCTGAGAACCCGGAAGCGTTAAAGACCGGCTCGTCATAGTTATAGCCGCGCCGCAGGATGCGCTCCCACGGCTTCTTCTCAAGCTCGGTGCCGTGCGCCCGGCGAATATGCGCATCCGGGGCACTGACCTCAAACCCCCGGTTCTCGCGCTTATCAGAGTCGGGAGCATCACATTCATCATTGCCAGTCCAGGGCGCAC
>NZ_RPFW01000040.1 GCF_007827045.1 Trebonia kvetii | reverse complement strand
CATTGATTGTTTACGCTGGTTCAGCACAATTTATCATGGTTAGTATGCTAGCAACTCATAGTCCTATTATGTCAATAGTATTAAGTGTATTTTTAGTTAATTCACGAATTATTTTAATGAGCATGACGACGGCTTCATATTTTAAAAATGAAAGTTTAATGAAAAATATTTTACTTGGGACATTATTGACCGATGAAAGTTTTGCTTTAGGAATGAATAAACAAAATTATACTGAGGGTAAACTGAATTTTTCTTGGTTTAATGCATCAAATTTACTAGCCTATTTAGTTTGGGCATTAGCCAGTGCTATTGGAGCTCTATTAGGGAATTTACTAGCAAATCCAGAAAAATTAGGTTTGGGATTCGCAGTTATCGCAATGTTTATTGGCTACTTTTATTTGCAACTTATTAGTGATAAAACTTTGGTTTTATTGCTCCAGTTAGTCATGTTTGGA
>NZ_RPFW01000003.1 GCF_007827045.1 Trebonia kvetii | reverse complement strand
AAACCCGGCCCGGGCGCTTTCAGCGCAACGCCTTCCTGGTCCCCGCCTGACACCTCAACGGGCGCCTTTTCCCCGGTCGCTCACCACGACAGTCTTCAGCTAACGCAGCACGGGGCGGCTTGAGACCGCCCCCCGAAGGGCGATCCCGAGGGGCCACACAACCCTCATCATCCGCACAGCACGACAAGAAGATCACCTAGCTACAAGGCAACCTCCTCGTCTCGACGCACACAGCCAAACTGGGAGCCAAAGCAAGCCTGCACAAGGAGGCGAGCCTCATGCGCACATCTGCCTGACCTGTGTCGCGATGCGGACACCCAAAGCCCGCGGTCGCTACGATTGAGGAGTGAAGACGCGGGCATTCGAGACGGCCGACCAGGCCGCTGCCAGCGCTGCCGCCATGCTCGCCGACGGCGAGCGTCTGAGTCGGCTCTGGCGTTACGTCTTCGCCCAGATGCTCGACGACTACACCAGCGTCCTGCACCACGCGGGGATTTCCGCGGCCGCGCAGATGTGGACGGAAGAGCCCCGCGGCACCGGGGATAGCCGGGTGGACGCCACGTTCGCGGCGATGGCCGAGTACCTGGCCCGCAGGGACGGATGGACCCCGCCGTCATGGGCGAGGCTGTCCCAGCGGGAGGCATGGCCATGGTGGTTCGTCACTGACCTGCGCGGGCTGCATGCGCAGGCACTGGTCGAATCGCCGTCCTCGTTCCGCCGACGGGGCGTCTTCATCACCAGCGGGGCTCTCGACCGCGCATGAGCACCGGCCTCGGGCGAGAGGACATCCGCGCGCTCCTCGACGAACTGTCCGCCGAACTAAGTGTTCGTCCCCACTGACGTGGTCAGGCAGGCGGCCAGAGCCGTCGCCGAACGGGAAGGGCTGACAGAGGACTGGCTCAACGACGCGGTCAAGGGATTCCTGCCCGGCCCAGACCCCAACGCGCAGCGGTTCTACTCCAGCGACTCGCTCATAGTCGATGTCGCATCCCCTCGATACCTGCTGGCGATGAAGCTGTTCGCCGCACGCGCCGAAATCGACGCCGACGACATCATCCTGCTCTACCGGCAACTCGGCTTCACCACCGTGGAAGAAGGCCTGGATCTCGTCGAGCAGGCCTACCCCGGCCGCCCGATCCCGCCGAAGGTGAGGTTCCTCCTCACGGAAATCCTCGACTCAATGCACGACTGAAAGGTTTCTCAATAGAGCTCGGCCGTGCCGTCCCTTTGAGTCGTCGGCCAATCAACGAGATCGTGCACGGGCAGCGCAGGATCAGCGCGGACACCGCACTGCGCCTTGCTCGCTTCTTCGGAACCTCCGAGCCGTTCTGGATGAACCTGCAGTCGCGCTGCGACCTTGAGATCGAGAAGGACCGACTCGGGCCGGTTCTCGACAGCATCCAGCCCATTGCGGCCGCTGGCTAGAGCGGCCGGGCCGCCAGTCCATAGGCAATCCTCATCCGGCGACTGGTCGGACACCGGGGCGCCGAGCAGGCCGCCATCATCCTCGCTAACTTGGACTTGGACCAGGCCGCTGAAGATCTCGCGGCCGGAGCAGTGGTAGTACCGCTCAGAATGGGCCTGTCAGGTTCTCGCCATTTCCAATGGCGCCGCTTGCTTTTCTGCCCACCTGCAGGCCTAGCTGAGGCCGAGCCCGCGGCGTCCGGTGGTGTTGAGATCGCGTTCCTGGAAGCGGTCGGGCCAGGTGCGCTCGTAGTGCTCGGCTGGGAAGTCGCCGGGGCTTGAGCCGGTGCGGAAGGCGTCGCGGACGCTGGCGGCGTAGCGCTCGTTGCGCGGGCACCAGGGGGCGGCCGGGATGTACATGACGTTGCCCCAGCCCTGCTGGCCGGTGACCGGGGCGACGGAGTGGATCATGTCGCAGTGCCACCAGACGGAGTCCCCGGCGCTGACGTCAGGGATGCCGCTGAGTGCTTGCATGAGCAACGGGTGCCACTTTTCGCTGGCTGGGAAGACCTTGCTAACCGTGACGCCGCACATGTCGTCGTCGGGGACGTCGGACAGCAGCGGGCGGAGCATGAGGTAGGCCATGGCTCCGGGGATCGGGACGGTGTGCAGGACGCCCTGGTCGTGGTTCATGTCGGACAGGGCGGTCCAGCCCTGGAAGGTGCGGAACGCCGAGCACATGGTGGTACCGGGGTACTGCGGCCCGGTGGTGCGGTAGGCGGCGTCCCAGGGGTCGTACTGCTCCACGGTGCCGTCGAACAGGTGGCGGAAGGCCTGCTGGTACTCCTGTGTCATCCACAGGTCGAGGGTGCCGGGATCGAGATGGGTGCCCAGGCCGCCGGAGTCGGTGCCTGGCGGGCGGCGGCGGATGCGGTCGGGGTAGAGGGAGTCGCGGTCAGGGTCGAACCACTGGGCGCCGTCCGACTCGTGCTTCCACTGGCTGTTCAGGAACGCCTGGACACTGGCCATCCGGTCGCTCTGCCTGGCCTGCATCTGGGCCGGGGACCAGTAGACGGGATAGATCTCCGGGCGGGAGCCGACGCTGGAGAAGAAGTCGTCGCCGGGGCCGCGATAGCTCTCGAAGAACCCGTTCCCTTCTACGTAGTCGACGATGCCGGCGTCCCAGGCGCGGGCCTGCTCGCGGGGGAAGTGGCCGCGCACTACCAGGCAGCCGCGGCGGCGCAGCAGCGCGAGTGCTGCGGGCGTGACGGTGCCGCCCGCGATATCGGCGTAGTCGATGACCGGCCAGACCTCATCGCCGCGGGCGCGGGCTGAGGCAATGGCCTGGACCTCGGCCCGGATCCCCCGCTCGACGACTGCGAAGACCTCCTCGACCGTCCGGCCGGAGGCCTCGATACGGGCCCGGATCGCTGACTTGACCGACCTGATGGCGGCCGGAAGGTCGGACGGCGGCTGCGGCCAGTGCGGCAGCACAGGCAGGGAGACGGCAGCGGGTGCGGACTGGCCTGGCATAACTTTGCCGCTTCTAAGAAGGACTCTTAACTTGAAAGCCATCATAGGTAACCGCACCTTCCAAGGCAAGACTCCTTACTAGAATGAGGGGGTGATTTCCACGGACACGGCGAGGCCGTCGCTCGACCTGCTGCGGTCGCTGACCGATGAGCACGTGCTCCGCGCCCTGATGCACCAGCGGCGGCTGACGCGGGCCGCGCTGGCCGAGGAGACAGGCATCTCCAAGCCGTCGGTTGGGGAAAGCGTGCGCAGGCTCGCCCTTGCCGGACTGGTCGCGGACACCGGCGAGCGGACACCGGGCGGACGCGGACGCGGCCGGGTCGGCACCTACTACGCCCTCGCCGCAGAGGCCGGCGCCGTGCTCGCCATTAACGTCGACCCCGAGGGCATCACGGCCGAGTGCGTGGACGCCTATGGGGACACCTTGATGCGGGCGCAGGCAGCGCTCGGCCGCCCGGCCGGGCCCCAGCAGGTCACGGCCGCATTCCGCATGACCACAGAACGCGCCGCGGGCGGCGGCCCGGCAATCCGGGCCGCCGTGGTCAGTGCGGCTGGCCCGGTCGACCGGGCGACTGGGCGGCTGGTCAGGCTGCCAGACGAGCCGTTCCGGCTCGGCGAGTTCGACCCTGCCGCGATCCTCCGCCCGCTGGTCAGCGGGCCGGTCATCGTCGACAACGACGTGAACTGGGCGGCGCGGGCCGAGCGCGACGCCGCGGGCCGCGGGCCGGACGGTGACTTCGCCTACCTTTTCCTCGGCGAAGGGCTCGGCGCGGCGGTCATCAGCAGCGGGGAGGTCGTGCGCGGGCACGCCGGCCTGGCTGGCGAGGTCGCCCACATCATCGTCCCCGGTCCGGGTGCGGCGCGGTTCATCGACGTGTTCGGCGTTCTTGGGCTGCAGCAGCCGGGGTCGACTGCGATCGACGTCCCCCGCGTGCTGGCGGTGACCGCTGGGCCGGGCAGCGGCGCTGCCGTGCGTGAGTCCATCGCCGAGGCCGTGAGCGGGGTGCTCGCCGCCCTGACCGCGCTGGCCGACCCGGAGTTCGTTGTCGTCGGCGGCCCCTGGGGGAGCCAGCCCGCCATCCTCGACGCCATCACCGCGCGAGCCGCCCGGCTGCCCCGCCCGGTCGCCATCAGGCCCGCCGCAGTGACCAGCGAGCCGTCGCTGGCCGGCGCCCGCGCCTATGCCCTCAGCCTCCTGCGCTCAGCCATCCTGCGTGACGCCAGGGAACGCACCGGGACCATGGCCGCTGCGGCGCGCGATGCCCGCTAAGCAGGGTCCAGCACCGAATGGCGGAACCGGCCGTACTAGTGGCACCCCGAGCATCCTGGTGCCGCCACCCAGCTTGGGGATCTCCACCGGCCGCACCGGCGGCGGGAACCACGTTCCCGCCGACATCCGGTTCCAGACCTTGTAGAGGTTGTCCTCCAGCCGCTCCTCGAAGGCTGCGATTGACTGCCCGTCCACCCCCGGCGCTCCCTTGTTCTCCCTCACCAGCTGCCAGGCACCCCAGGCCTCGTACCCGCTGGCCGCGAACGGCTTGCCGTGCAGCGGGGGGAGGGGTCGTTAGAGGCAGGTCATTGCTCAACCTCGAACCGCCGCACCATTCGCAGTGCGATGTCGAGGTTGCCCAGCGCTATGCCCTCGCCGTAGGGGTCACCGGTCTCCCGGAAGATGGCCGCCGCGTCCCGGTGCGCGCTGACCGCCTCCTCAAACCGCGCACGCTCGACGAGCGCGGGTGAGGCCCAGCGAGATCCTCACCACGCTCGATACCAAGTGATAACGTCCGTCTCTCCCCAGACGAGGCGCCACCGTCCGTTCGGGAAAAATCTAGAAAATCTACCAAACGGGTGGTGGCGTCTCCCCCGGGACAGCCCGCCTCGGGTCTACCCCAGGAACCCGGTGAGAGCGTTCTCCCGGCCGCTGCGATTACCGCTCCGTGGCTGGCGTATGCGGGCTGGCTCGTTGTGGCGGTGCGGGGGCGGAGGTAGTGATGCTGTCGAGCAGGCGCAGGCGTTCTTCAGAATCGCTGCCGGGCTCGGCGTGGTAGGTGACCAGGGACTGCATGCCGCTGCCCGGGATGAGCAGCATTTCGTAGTTGAGCTCCAGTGGCCCGGCCTGCGGGTGGTTGAACAGGCTGGTGCCGGTGGTCTTGTGCTTGACGTCCTGCCTGGCCCACAGCGTACGGAAGCGTTCGCTGCGCAGGGACAACTCGCCGACGAGTTCGACCAGGCGCGGGTCGTCGGTGTCGGCGCCGGCGATCGAGCGCAGGTGCGGGACGGCCCGGGCGGTCATGGCGTCCCAGTCCGGGCGCAGCTCGCGCATCTCCGGTTCGGTGAAGGCGTCGAGGATGGCGTTGCGGCCAGGGGTGATGAACGGGCAGAGCGCGGTGGCGAGGGCGTTGGCGGCGAGGATGTCCATGTACTTGCCGTGGACGTAGGCGGGTGTGAGCGGCCAGCTGGTGATGAGGCTACGGATGCGGTCGCTGACCTTCTCCGGAGCGCGGGTGCGCTTGCTGCGGGAGATGGGCGGCTTGGCGAGCTCGAGCAGGTAGCCGGTGGCGTCCTCGTCGAGTTGCAGCGCCCGGGCGATGGCCAGCAGCACCTGGTCGGAGGGGTGCCGGTCGCGGCCTTGCTCCAGGCGGACGTAGTAGTCGGAGCTGACCCCGGCGAGGAAGGCGACCTCCTCGCGGCGCAGGCCCGGGACCCGGCGGTTGCCCTGGCCAGGCACCCCGGCGGCGCCCGGGCGCGCGAGCGCTCTGCGGACGCGCAGATACCTGCCCAGGGCGTTCGCATCTGCGGTCGCTGCCATGCATCCAGCCTAAGCACAGCCACCGGCCGGGTGACCCTGGCACTCCTAGTCTTGACCAGTCCTGGTTCGTCTCCGGCCGATGACGCACAGTAGCAGTGCGTGGTCAGCCGGCCGCGCACCAGTCAACCGAGGACGATCCATGTCACAGCTTTTCCAGACCCCCTTCAGCCGGACCTCTACCGCGAGCGAGGTGATCGACGGGGTCGACCTGTCCGGCAAGCGGGCGATCGTGACCGGGGCCGGCTCCGGCATCGGCACCGAAACCGCACGCGCCCTGGCCTCGGCCGGCGCAGAGGTCGTCCTGGCCGTGCGGCGTCCGCAGGCAGCCGAGCAGATCGCCGCCGGCATCATCGGCTCCACCGGCAACACCAAGGCCTCGGTACGCACCCTGGACCTGTCCGACCAGGACTCCGTCCGCCGCTTCGCCGCGGCCTGGGACCAGCCGCTGCACATCCTGGTCAACAACGCCGGCATCATGGCGCTACCGGAGCTCGAGCACACCGCCGAGGGATGGGAGATGCAGTTCGCGACGAACTTCCTGGGCCACTTCGCCCTCACCGTGAGGCTGCACGACGCGCTCGCCGCCGCGCACGGCGCGCGGATCGTGTCCGTCAGCTCGAGCGGGAACCTGTTCTCCCCGGTCGTCTTCGACGACCTGCACTTCGACTTCCGCCCCTACGACCCGCTGGTCGCCTACGGCCAGTCCAAGACCGCCGACGCGCTGCTGGCCGTCGAGGCCACGCACCGCTGGTCCGGCGAGGGGATCTACGCCAACGCCCTCAACCCCGGCGCGATTGCCACCGGCCTGCAGAAGCACACCGGCGGGCTGAAGACCCCGAAAGAGCGGCAGAAGACCGTCCAGCAGGGCGCGGCCACCTCCGTGCTGCTGGCCGCGTCCCCGCTGCTGGAGAAGGTCGGCGGCCGTTATTTCGAGGACTGCAACGAGGCACCCGTCGTCACCCGCCGCCCCGCCGACTACGCCGGCGTCGCCTGGTACGCCGTCGACCCCGCGAACGCCGAACGGCTGTGGGACGCCGCACTTGACCTCCTGCCGGCATGAACCGTGCCGGCCTCCATGTCTAGCCACGCCAATCGGAAGGGTAACCAGGTCATGACCACAAGCCAGCACACCGCGAGGGTCGGGTTCATCGGCCTGGGCGACCAGGGAGCGCCGATGGCCCGGGCCATCGGCGACAGCGTCTTCGAGCTGCACGTGTGGGCTCGCCGCCCGCAGAGCCTGGAAACCCTGGCTGGCATCCCGCACACGGTGCACGACTCCCCCGCCCGCCTGGCGGCAGCCGTCGACATCCTGGCGCTTTGCCTGCGCGACGACCGCGACATCTGGGAGGTTCTGGGGACCCCGGGCGTGGAAGGCGCCCTGCGCCCTGGCCGCATCGTCGTCAACCACGGGACCGGTGACCCGGAAGAGAACCGTGAAATTGCGGAGCACCTCGCCGGGAAGAAGGTCGCCTACCTCGATGCCCCGGTCAGCGGCGGCGGCGCCGGGGCCCGGGCCCGCACCCTGACCACGATGGCCGGCGGCGACCGCCCTGTCTTTGCCACGTTTTCCCGCACCGTCGTCTACATGGGGCCCTCGGGCAGCGGCCAGTCACCAAGCTCCTCAACAACGCCATGACCATGTCCAACCTCGGCAACGCGGTCGACCTCATCCGCCTGGTATCCCGGCTCGGCATGGACGTGCAGGCGGTCATCGACGTCATCGACGTCAGCAGCGGCGGCAGCGCCATCCTGCAGACCCTCGGCAGCGACCTGACCCCTGAGATCGCCCCCCATCTCCAGGGCCTCATGCGCAAAGACGTCGAGCACTTCGCGGACGCCATCCGCGCCTACGGCCTTGACCCCCAGCCACTGCACGACCGCGGCCTGGCCGGCGCCAGCGGCCTGGCCGAGGCCGTGGGACTGCTCGCGGCCGACGCCAGGCGCTGACCTCCAGCCGTCCGGCCCGCCGTCCCGGGCTGAACGAGAAGCCACACACACTCACGGAGGTGACCAACATGAAGCACACACAACCAGAACCAGTACCGCGGCCCCGGGACGGCGCGGGGGCGCCGCAGGGCCTTGAACTGCCGCATCTGCGCTACTTCGTGGCGGTCGCCGATGCGGGCAGCTTCACGCACGCACTTGCCGTGTGGCCTCCACGGGCGCTAGCGCCGCACAGTGCTGACGCACCGGTTCTGTCCTGCCGACGAATCACCCGGATCAGGGGATGCGACCTCACTGGGCCCGTGGCGAGGCTTGGGTGCATCTGTTGGATACCAGACGGTGGGTGGGCTCAAGGTTCCAACCACCGAAGGAGAAAGACCTATGACCACCGAACAGCCTCCCCCGCAGACGACGGATGCTGGCATCCCGGTCGAGAGCGATACGTATTCGCTGACCGTCGGCGCGGGCGGCCCGATCCTGCTGCAGGACAGCTACCTGATCGAGCAGATGGCCAACTTCAACCGGGAGCGGATCACCGAGCGGCAGCCGCATGCCAAGGGCAGCGGCGCGTTCGGCCGGTTCGAGGTCACCAGTGACGTGTCCGCCTACACCAAGGCGGCGGTGTTCCAGCCGGGCACCACCACCCGGATGATGGCCAGGTTCTCCACCGTGGCTGGAGAGCGCGGCAGCCCCGACATGTGGCGGGACCTGCGCGGCTTCGCGCTGAAGTTCTACACCTCCGAGGGCAATTACGATCTGGTCGGCAATGACACCCCGGTGTTCTTCGTCAAGGACCCGATCCATTTCCAGAATTTCATCCGGTCGCAGAAGCGGCTGGCCAAGGTCAACCTGCGCTCCAACGACATGCAGTGGGACTTCTGGACACTGCTGCCAGAGACGGCGCACCAGGTGATCTGGCTGATGGGCGACCGCGGCTTCCCGAAGACCTTCCGGCACATGAACGGGTACAGCTCGCACGCCTACATGTGGATCAACGCGGACGGCGAGCGGTGCTGGGTGAAATACCACTTCATCAGCCACCAGGGCGTCGACTTCTGGACCCAGGAAGAGGGCGACCGGCTCGCCGGCACCGATCCCGACCTGCACACCCGGGATCTGTATGAGGCGATCGAGCGCGGCGACTTCCCCGCCTGGACACTGAAGATGCAGATCATGCCGTATGAGGACGCTAAGACCTACCGGTTCAATCCGTTCGACATGACCAAGGTGTGGCCGCACGGCGACTACCCCCTGATCGAGGTCGGCAGGATGACCCTCGACCGCAACCCGGCCGACTACCACACCGAGATCGAGCAGGCCGCCTTCGCGCCAAGCAACCTGGTCCCGGGCATCGGGCCGAGCCCGGACCGGATGCTGCTTGGCAGGCTTTTCTCCTATCCAGACGCCCACCGCGCCCGGCTCGGCGTGAACTACACGCAGATCCCGGTGAACGCCCCGGTCGCGCCGGTGCACTCCTACAGCAAGGACGGGGTGATGCGGATCCACAACGTCGCCGACCCGGTGTATTTCCCGAACTCCAAGGGCGGCCCGAAGGCCGACAGCGAGCATTACCAGCCAGCGAGTTGGTACACCGACGGCGAGCTCATGCGCACCGCCTACGAGCACCACCCCGAGGACGATGACTGGAGCCAGCCCGGCACGCTAGTCCGTGAGGTGATGGACGACGCCGCCCGGGACAGGCTGGTCAGCAACATCGTCGGCCACCTGCTCAACGGGGTGACCGAGCCCGTCCTGCAGCGCGCCTTCTGGTATCTGCGCAACGTGGACAAGAGCCTCGGCGAGAGGGTCGAGAAGGGCGTCGCTGCCGGTCAGGCCTGACCGGCGGCCGGATAACCAAGGCCCGTGTTTCGGCCCAATCGCCAGGCCTTTCGACGTAGGGAGAAAAGCAATGCCCGGCAACGGACAGTCTGCGGCCGGCGTGACGGTCCCCGATACCAAGCTGGCCCGCGAGGCCACAGAACTGGTCCGCGAGCGCACCAGCGATCTCGTGTACCACCACTCGCGTCGCGTCTACTGGTGGGGCAGCCTGCAGGGCCGCAACCGCGGCCTCAGCTTCGATCCGGAATTGCTGTACTTCGGGGCGATGTTCCACGATGTCGGCCTGAACGAGGAGTTCCGGCACAGCGGCCGCCGGTTCGAGGTGGACAGCGCCGATGAGGCCCGCCGCTTCCTGCAGGCCCGAGGCGTCCCAGAGGACAGCATCCGCCGGGTGTGGACCGCCATCGCGCTGCACACCACGCCGGGCATCCCCGAGTTCATGGAACCCGAGGTCGCCCTGGTCACCGCTGGCGTCGAATACGACGTGCTCGGCATCGGCTACCACGACATCAGCGATGCCGACCGCGCCGCGATCTCTACGCTGCACCCAAGGCCGGACTTCAAGCGCCAGATCCTGCAGGCGTTCACTGACGGCATCGCGCCCAGGCCGGACACCACATTCGGCAACGTCAAGGCCGATGTTCTGGAGCGGTACGTTCCCGGCTTCAAGCGAGGCAACTTCGTCGACGTCATCCTGAACTCCGACTGGCCGGACTAGACACGGGCATGAGCCATGAGGTGCTTGCGCCCCGATGGGAGAGATCAATGACAGCAGATACTGTAGCGGTGCTCGGGACCGGCATCATGGGCGCGGCCATGGCCCGTAACCTGGCCGCGGCCGGGCTGCGCACGACGGTGTGGGACAGGTCGCCGCAGGCAACGGCGCCGCTCGCCGCGGTCGGCGCCTTGGTGGCGTCGTCACCAGAGGATGCGGTCGCTGATGCCCGCGTGGTGATCACGATGCTGCCGACGGCCGACGTGGTGAGCTCGGTGATCGGCGACCATGGCCTGAACGCGTTCGCCCGCGAGGCAGCGTGGGCGCAAATGGGCACGATCGGCGTCACGGCGACCGCGGAGCTGGCGGCCATGGTGGGACGGCGCCGACCCGACGTGATGTTCGTGGATGCCCCGGTGTCCGGCAGCAAGGGCCCGGCCGAAGCCGGCCAGTTGCTCATCCTGGCGTCAGGGCCACCCGCCGCCGAGGACATCGTGCGGCCAGTCTTCTCGGCAATCGGCCGCAAGACCGTATGGCTGGGCCCGGCCGGCCAGGGCAGCAAGATGAAACTGGTCGTCAACGCGTACCTGTCGTTCCTCATCGAAGGCGTGGCCGAGGCACTTGAGCTGGGCAGCCAACTGGGTATCGACCCGGCCGACCTTGACGCGGCCATCGAGGGCGGCCCACTGGACGCTCCACTCGCCGATGCCAAGCTGCACAAGATCGTGCGCGGTGACTTCACGCCAGAGTTCCCGCTGGAATGGGCGCTGAAGGACGTGGACCTGGCGATCGAGGCCGCGAACGGCAGCAGGCTGCCGATGCTCCAGGCTCTTTCCGGCCAGTGGCGCCAAGCCGTCGAGGCCGGCCACGGCCGGGAGGACGTCAGCGCCGTGCGCCTAGCCCTGAGCGATTCGGGTGCATAGATGATCTCGGCGCGACGGTGAGCTCGGTAGGTATAGCTGCGACTAGCCTTGGCGCCGCGCCGCTAAGAGGGCGCCCACGAAGTCGGCGAGCGCCCGGTTGACTTCGGACGCGTGTCCAGGTGATCGCATGCGGGCCGTCTGGTAATACGGCAAGGCAGGCGTCGGCGAGCAGGACGGACAGGCGGTTCCCGGTGGAGCTCGGCAGGAAGTCGTCGTAGACGCCCCGGTCAGCCCCATCGGGGTTGGCGGCAGACCGGAGCAGGAACGGCGGGCAGCGGTGCCACCAGCGCTGCGGCGCGGACCCGCCGCTGCCTGTAGGTTGCTAGTGCCGCGACCGGCAAGATCAGGTAGAAGCGGGTCATTCGCAGGACGACAAGGGATCTTTGGCCCTACCCAGCCACGGCAAAAGGGGCCCTTCGCGGCGCGGCAGGGTGACCTGCGTCCCTAGCCGGCCACGCTCGGCAGCGCGAGTCTGGCAGCAAAGGACGAAGTGAGCTTGTGATGGCTCCGGACTGGAGGAGGGGGTTGTGATGGTTCATGACATCTCCCACGACAAGGGCACGGACGCCGAGCCGAAGGCTCCTGACGCGAGCGTTCAGCTCGCCCGCGACCAGGCGGTGAAGCAGGTCGAGCGCAGGCGGCATTTCTGGATGAGGGCCACGATGGGCACGCTGTTCATGCTGATCCTGGCGGTCATCTGGGCCTTCGCGGAGTACCACAACGCGGGCGGCTGGCCGACCAGCGGGTTCAGCCAGAGCTCGGGCATCGCGAACGTGTGGAACTACTGGATCATCTACCCGGCCATCGCGTGGGTGCTGCTGACCGCGGGGGATGCCTGGTGGGTCTTCGGCCGCAAGCCGGTCTCCGAAGCCGAGATCCAGCGGGAGATGGAGCGCCAGGCTGGCCAGCGGCGCTGACCGCTGGCGGTGCAGCGCGCATCGGGAATGCGCAAGGATGTGGTGGTCATGCACGCTCGCAAGGGCGTGGCTGAGGGGGCCGCCGTGGCTGCGGCGGCGGCGGCGGTTGCCGTCACCTACGGCATCTATGCCGTTCACCCGTGGCAGGGGTCCACGCCGCTCGATCAATTCCTCGCCACGTTCGGCCGCGCCGACACGGCGGCCTGGCCGATGCAGATCGTGTGGTATCTGGCCGCCTTGGCCATGGTCTGGCTAGCGCTGTGGCCGGCGCGCCGGTCCTCCCAGCTGATCTGTGCTCTTGCCGCGGCGTACTTCGCCTGGATCGGGATTGGCTACTTCGCCTGGCTGAGCCCTGGCATCGGCCTGTCCGGGGTGTGGGCCGGCGTGTTCACGTTGCAGGCGGTGCTGCTGGTGGTCGCGGGCATCGCGCGCCGCGACCTGGTGATCCGGCCCCGGTTGGACCTGTCCTCAGGGCTGGGCGCTGTCTTCATCGGCTACGCGCTGATCGGATACCCGCTGGTCGGGGTGCTCGGCGGGCACGCGCTGCGCGTGGTGCCGCTATTCGGGGTCTCGCCGTGTGCGACAGTTACCTTCTTCTTCGGCCTGCTGCTGTGGGCCGTCCCGCCGGTGCCGAAGTACCTGCTGCTCATGCCGCTGGCCTGGGCGCTGAACGCCGCACCACACAATATGGCCACAGGTGTCGCCGCGGACTACGGCATGCTCGCCGCGGCACTAGTAACCGCAGGATGGATCATCTGGCGGGACCGCGCCTCGGGGCCGGCCTGGCACACCGTGACCGCCGGGCTGCTGTTCGCCTTGGCGGGTTACTTCCCCGGTTCCGGAGCAGCAGCCGCCGAGCACTGCCTCCTGCAGGTCTAGCTCTTCCAGCAGCACGTTCAGGTCGGCGGCAAGCGTGTCGTGTCATACCCGGCGGCAGGGCGGCTGGAGGCACCGCCGCCGCGCCGGTCATAGGTGTTGGCCGCCGACTGCAGTCAAGTTGTGGATACCCCTCGCGCAGAGCCCACTGCACGATCGGGTGGAAGGACGCAGCAGGAGCTGAAGTGGATCGCTTTTCACTAGGCGAAAGGCATGACGACGATGAACGCCAACACCATCACGACAGCGGCGCCGATCACCACCTACTTCCGGGTCTGCGACGGGGTGCGAGTGAGGTTTGCCGACAACAAGGCACACTCAGACATCACCACGCTGATGCTGGCGCCGTGGCCAGAAAGCCTCTGGGCCTTCCGCCGCATCTGGGACCGCGTTTCCGCGGCCGGCCGGGTGGTTGCCATCGATATGCCAGGATTCGGCCACTCCGACGGCCGCACGGAACTGATCGCCCCGGACGCCTCGGGAGCATTCCTTGCTCGCCTGATCGACGAGTGGGGGCTGGGAGCTCCGCACATCGTCGGCCCCGACGTGGGCACGGCCGCGGCGCTCTTCCTAGCCGCCAAGGCGCCGCAGCGTGTGACGAGCCTGACCGTCGGCGGCGGCGCGGTCCGCTTTCCGATCGAAGCGGGCGGAGCGCTTAAGGACATCATCGAGGCACCGGATCTGGACGTCGTGCGCGGGCAGGACGCCAGGACCAACATCGGCTACGCGGTCGAGCCCGGTGCCGCGAGCGACAGCGAGCCCGACGTCCACGAGGACTATGTCAGTGCCTACGATCTCGGGCGCTTCGCGGAGTCGGCCCGGTTCGTGCGGCACTACCCCGAGCAGAACCCGGTGCTGCGTGACCTGCTGCCGACCATAAGTACGCCGACCCAGATCCTGGCCGGGCGCAACGATGACCTCGTGCCGTGGTCGAACAACCAGTACCTCCACGACCTCCTCCCCAACAGCGAGATCCACTCGCTCGACGCGGGTCACTTCGCGTGGGAGCAAGCAGCCGGGGAATACGGCAAGCTCGTCGCCGACTGGGTCAGCGGCGGATACCGGAGCGTCGCAGCGGGCTAGCCGTCGGACTGCTTGCCGGCCGGGATGCTTGCCAGCTGTGCGCGGGCAGCGGCGACCAACTCCTCGTTGGTGTTGGCGTGGCCGGCGAGCCCCCAGCCGCCGTCCTGCGCCTCGGTCAGCAGTACCCAGGCCCGGCCGGCGAGCCCGGGCTCGCCCGCGGCATCGGCGGCGATCGCGGTCAGTCGGTGAACGTCCCGGCCGTCGCGTAGACGTCGATCATGGGCACGGCGATACTCCTTCGGCTGATGGGCGGCTGCTAGCTCAGGAACTGGACGACATCCGCTGCGAACGCGGCGTGGTGCTGGAACAGGAATCCGTGCGCCGCGTCCTGGTAGATCTTCAGCTGTGCCTGGGGGATGAGGCCCGCCAGCAAGTAGGAGTAACGCGGCAGGATCATCGGGTCACTGTCGCCGTTGGCGACGAATACCGGCATCTGCAGGGCGGAAACCCGCTCGAGTTCCGCATGATTCGGGATACCCCAGGCGCACACGGCGTCGTACTGCGCCTCGCGGGTCGCCCAGTCGGTCATCGCGTCCCGGTCATCGCTGCGCGCGTACATGCGGCCGAGTGCTTCCTTGCCTGCCTGCTGGCTGGCTGCCGAAGGCGCGAAGAACACTCCGAGGTGCTGCTCCGGGCTGGTCTGCGGCGTGCCGACCGCGCCGATCACCGCTGGCGCCCAGCCGTGCATGCCCGCCGCGCCCTTCGGCGCAGAAGACGCCAGGACCAGGCGCCGGACGAGGCCTGGCCGCCGCAGGGCGACCTCTTGCGCGACGAAGCTGCCGATGGAGAACCCGAGCAGGTCAACCTGACTGAGGCCCAGCGCGCTGATAAAGGCAAGCGCGTCCTTGGCCATCTGCTCAACGGTGTCCGCCGTGCGCCCGGTCGAGTTGCCGACGCCCGCGTTGTCGAACGTGATGACGCGCCGGGAAACCGCCAGCGCATCAACGAGCGCGGGATCCCAGTAGTCCAGGTTGCCGCGGAAATGCTGCAGCAGGACAAGCGGGGCAACTCCGTCATGCCCGCCGGTGTCACGGTAGGCGTAGTCGATATCGTTGGCTGCCCGCACTGTGTCATTCGGCAGCGCCGAGTATGTCTGAGACATAAGCCCAGCATGCGGGCCGGCCGCACGTCCTGGGTATCCACATGTTGACTGCATAACCGCGAGCGCACGGTGCTGAGTTTGACGTTTTCTAAGGCGACTGGTCATATTGGGGCTATGGCCCGGCCCAGCATGAAGCAGCAGATCATTGAAGCCGGACTCGCCGAGCTACACGCGCGGGGGTACGCCGCCTGCTCGGTCGCCGACATCACCAAGGCGGCCGGCGCCCCCAAGGGCTCGTTCTACAACCACTTCGCGAGCAAGGAAGACTTTGCCGTCGAAGCCGTCCGCCGCTACTTCGAGATCGCTGGCTGGCCGGCGTCATTCGAGTCAACGTCGGCGGTCGCCCGCCTGCGAGCCGGCTTCACCGCACTCGCGGACGGCGCGCGCGACCGCGCCTACAGCCGGGGATGCATGTGGGGGAACCTCGCGAACGAGGTCGCCGACCACAGCGCCGCCATCCGCGGCGAACTGGCCGAGGGCCTGGACGCCTGGTCGGCCATCGTGACCGAGCTAGTCGCGCAGGCGCAACGGGCCGGCGAGATCAGCCACTTGGGCGATCCCGCTCCGGTCGGCCGCTTCATCGTCAACGCCTGGGAAGGGGCGCTGACGCGGTCACGGGTCGTCCGCAGCAGTCAGCCGATTGACGATTTCTTCGAGCTGATCTTCGGTGCCCTGCTCACACGTGACGAGCGTCCGACACGGACGCCGGGAGCGCCATGACCAGGCCAGCGGCGGACAGTCGCGCGAGTCTCGTAGGCCGGGACAAAGAGACGGCCTGCCTAAGCGACCTGGTATCCCCGCCCTATGAGGGGACCCGGGCGCTGCTGCTCCTGGGCGAGCCCGGTCTGGGAAAAACGGCGCTGCTGACCGAGGCAGCCGTGCAGGCCAGGTCCGGCGGGATGTGGCACCTAAGCGCCACGGGCCGGGAATCGGAACGGGAGCTTGCATTCTCCGGGCTGCATCAGCTGCTCCGGCCAGCGCTGAGGCACATCGCGGGGCTGCCCGCCCGGCAGGCCGCCGCACTGCGCGGGGCCTTCGCGCTATCAGGCGGAGCCTCCCCGCCCGATGCCCTGCTCACCGGGATTGCCGTCCTCACGCTCCTGTCACTTGCCTCGGAAGAATCGCCGCTGCTCGTCACGGCCGATGACGTGCAGTGGATGGACCACGCCTCGATCTTCGCGCTGGCCTTCGCGGCCCGGCGCCTGGCGGCCGAGCACGTCGTGCTCCTGGTCAGCGCCCGGGGGACGATGCCGCCGCCCGACTTCGAGCGGGACTTCCCGCGGCTGCTGCTCGAACCGCTGCCGGTTGCGGACGCCGGACGCCTGCTGGACTCCCAGCCCACGCCGCCGCGGGGCCGGGCCCGTGAACAGGTACTCTCCCAGGCCGCCGGCAACCCGCTGGCGCTGATCGAGCTGTCGAAAATGCTCGCCACCGACCCCGGCGCCGGACGGCATTTGGCAACCGAACTGCTGCCACTGACCAGCCGGCTCACCGCCATCATGGCTGCGCGGTACACCGCGCTCCCGGAACGTGCGAAGGCCGGGCTGCTGCTCGCGGCGGCTGCCGACAGCGGCGACGTCACGGCGCACGCCGGCGGGCTGACGATGGATACGCTCGCCCACGCGGAAGCGGCGGGGCTGATCCGGATCGACGCCTCAGGCCCGCACTTCACCCATCCCCTCGCACGATCGGCGGTCTACCACAGCGCCCCCTTCGCCGAGCGCGCCGCCGCGCACCTGAAGGTCGCGGACGCCGTCCGCGACAGGCCCGATCGTCACGCGTGGCACCTGGCCGCCGCCGCGCTGGGACCAGACGAGCACGTCGCCGCGCTGCTTGAGGACAGCGCAGGAGTGGCGAAGCGCCGCGGAGGTGCCGCGGCGTCCGCACGCGCCATGGAACGCGCCGCCGAACTCAGCCCCGATGACGGCAACAAGGCCAGGCGGATGCTGGCCGCCGCCCAGCTCGCCCATGCGGCCGGGCAGGCCGACTGGGTGCTGGAGCTGGCGCGGAACACGCTGGCGGTGACCTCAGACCAGGACCTGCGCTTCGCTGCGCGGCTGGAGATCGGCTGGTCGCTGCTGTGGTCGAACCGGAACGCGGAGGCTCTTGACACGCTGCTGTCGGTCGCCGCCGACGCGCTCCTCACCCATCCGACGATCGCGTGGGACGCCGTCGGGGTGACGGCCATCCTCGTGCACCAGAGCGGGCTTCCCGATGTACGGGCCAAGGTGCGCGCCGCGCTGAGCGGCCTGGATGCGGCCGGCGCGCAGGTGCCGGATACCGACGACTGGCCGGCCAGCAACATGGAGGAGGCCCGAAGCTGGATCCGGGCCTGCACGGATCCATTCGACGACCGCACGGAGACCGTGTCCTGCGTGAAGCGAATGGCCGGCCGCGCGCTGTCTGACCCGGGCAAGGTCGGCGCCGCCGCCTGGAGCCTTGATGAACCTGAACTCGCGGTTCAGGTGCTGCGCCAGGCCCTCACCAAGCTGCGAGCTCCCGGATTCCGGGGCGCCAGTGGCGCCGTCCTCTCGTGCCTGCAATGGGCGTGTGCCGACAGCGGACGCTGGGACGAGGCGCTTGCCGCCGCCCGGGAGGCGGCCGACATCGCGGCCGCATACAAGATGCAGGCCGTCGCCGCCAACTCCCATCTGGTCACCGCCACGATCGCGGCCATGCGCGGTGAGCAGGAACAGGTGACACCGCTGCTTGCCCGCGTCCTCGCCGACGTCGATGAGGCTGTGTACCGCGGGTTCGCCGCCCGGGTCAGGCACGCGGCCGGGCTAGCCGCGCTCGCCGAGGGCCGGAACGTCGCCGCCTACGCACAGCTCAGCCGGGAGTTCGCCGCCGACGGCACACCGCTGCACTACCAGTTCTCCTATTACGCCATCGCCGACTACGCGGCCGCGGCCGCGCGCGCTGAACGGCGCCTGGAGGCGGCGAACCGGGTGGAGCGCGCGCTGGTCATGGCCGGGCCCGCACCAGGCTCGCGGCTGGAGCAGCTCGCAGCCCGCGCCCGCGGGCTGCTGGCCGACCCGGCCCAGGCCGAGGCGCACTTCACCGCGGGCCTGGCCGATCCGGCAGGCGAGACATGGCCTTTCGAGCGAGCGCAGCTCAAGCTCGACTATGGCGAGTGGCTGCGGCGGCAGCGGCGGATCAACGACGCCAAGCCGCTCCTGGGAGCTGCGCTCGACACGTTCACCCGCCTTGGTGCTGCTCCCTGGACCAGGCGGACCGACTCGGAGCTGCGGGCCTGCGGCGTGACCGCCGAAGCTGAGCCGATCCGAACTAATGCGCTTGACGAGCTCACCCCGCAGCAACGCGAGATCGCGATCCTCGCCGGCCACGGCCTCACCAACAACGAGATCGCCGACCGGCTGTTCCTGTCTCCTCGCACGGTCGCCTCGCACCTGCACCGCTCTTACCCCAAGCTGGGCGTCGCCGGACGACATCAGCTCCACGGCCTGATAGATCCGGCGGGCACGCGGAAAGCGGGCGGGTAGCGGGTAGGCCACGCACCCGTTCGGATGCCAACAGCACAGCCCGGCGGCGATGCGCCTGAAGACGGCCGGCGATGCAGAGATCGCGTGCCCCGCCTCGTCAACCGACTTCTCCGGGCGGCCACACCCAGCAAGCGCATGCAGCTGGCCCGCCAGGTTGGTGCCCAATCAGCTGGGCTCGCGGGGCGTGAACCAGTTGGCTGCCCAGGCTTGCCAGGCACTGGCGCACGCTGTTGCGTGGGCGGGATTTCCCGCCGGAACCTCACGGAACGGCGTCAGCCGACGTCTGCGGGGCGTGCCCCTGGATCGCCGAGGGCGACTATGTGGTCGGCCAGTGGAGCGCGGCGGCACCCAGACCGGAAGGAGGGAGAAATGACGTCGTCGCCGCGGCTGCCGACGGGCCTCCCCCGCGACGTGGCCGGGCCCGGACCGACCGGCGCCGAACTGCGCCGGGTGACGGAACTGGCGCTGCGCCGGGGTGCCCGGAATATCGCTATCGGCCGCGGCCGCTCGGCTGCCGCTGAGGCGGCGGTCAGGGAGTTTGCCCGCCGCTGGGAGACTGGCGGCGGGACGGTGCTCATCGTCGTTACCTGGCCGGAGGAAGCCGCGTCGTGGCTACGGCAGGCCACCCGGCTAGCCGCAGCAGACCCGGACCTGTGGATTATGGCAGGACCCCCGCGCGGGTGGGCGCAGATGACCCGACGGCTGCTGTGGTCGACCCCCTGGCAGCCCGGCCGGACTCTCGCCTTCGCCGCCCTCGGCACCAAGCGCGCGATCGGGCTTGTCGGCGCTCACAACCTGCACGGCCTTGCGGGCGCCACCGCCGACGGCGGCACCTGGACCGTCTGCGACGGAAACATCCGCCTCGCCAAGCGAGGAAGCGACGCCACGCCTACAGCTCCGGCAGGGTGAGACCGCTGACGGCGACGAGTGCGACCCCGAATACGGTGACGGGGGCATAGGAGCCAGCGTCGGGCACGTGGCAGGTTATCTCGCCCATGGTGACCGGGTTGCCGGCGATCAGCCGCAGCAGGCGTCCGGATGGCCTTTGGCCACTATTTGTTGGCGTGTCGTTGGCAGGCGGGGGTGTGCGAGTCGGGCACAATAGGACAAGGCCCCCTCCATGTATGAGATGGAGGGGGCCTTGCTCGACCTACCGATCCAGGCTGGCCGGTTTGCCTGGCAGCACCGGCTCCGGCGGGCCGACCGCCGGCGCCAGTCACCCGCTTCCGGTTCCGGTTTCCCGGCTCCTTCCGCGTTCCCGGAGTTTCCCCTGGGAGGTGTCCGTTTCCGACGTGAGAGTATTTCTACTCCTCAGTTCCACGCCGGCGCAAGCGTCCAAGCGGAGCAATTGCGATTTTTTTCGTTATCCACAGAATGACGGTGGTTATCCACGTATGAGCGGGGTTATCCACTGCCTCGTTCACAGCATATCCACAGGTCATCGCCTGCTGCCGTATCTGTGTCCGATGTCCGAGGAGTGCTGAGGACTGAGACCGACATGAACAGCGATGCCTCCGGTGAGGCGCCGAGACCGGTGTGGAGCGTTTACCCGCTTGGACTATTCATGAGCCGAACTAAGGTCGGGCCTGTGGTTACGGAGGCCGGCGGTCATCTGCGCAACCTGTGAGTCTCGCCACGCCGCGGCTACGTCTTCGACCGGGAGGGATGGCTTCAGCAGCCATGAGGTCTCTAGCCCGTTGAGAAATGCGATGATTTCGATTGCCTTCAGGTCCGGGTCGATGTCGCCGCGGGCAGTCCCGCTCGCCTGGGCGGCGCGAATGCCGTCGGCGTACTCCTTGTGGACAAGGTCATACCTTGTTTCCAGCCGGTCGCGAAGGGGAGCGTGGTCGCCGAGGTTCTCGACGAGCAGCAGGGTGAACATGCCGACCATCTCGGGTTCCTGGCGCCACCGGCAGATGCGCTCCACGATTCCATCGAGGAATTCCAGTCCCTCCCAGGGAATGGGGCGGGGAACGACGTCGCGCTGGTCGCGAATGTCGAGGGCCGCGTTCAGGAGTTCTTCCTTGGACGGGAAGTAGTAGAGCAGCCCCTGCTGCGTCACGCCCGCCTCGGTAGCTATCTGGGCGAGGGAAGTTCCCCGCCCGCCGTTGCGGGCGACGTGCCTGATGGCGGGTTGTTCAGGTAGGCCAGGACCGCCAAGACCCGGCGGTGTCCGATGTCGTCCGAAGGCAGCCCGAGCTTCAGGAACACGTTGCCGATGTGCTTACTGACCGCTCGTTCTGTGATGACCAGGGTGGTTGCGATGGTCGTGTTGTCGCGGCCCTCGGCCATGAGCTTGAGGACCTCGCGCTCGCGCGGGGTGAGCGAGTCAAGCGGCGTGCGGCGGCGGGCAAGGAGTTCGGTCACTACCTCGGGGTCGAGCGCGGTGCCGCCGGCCGCGACCCGGTCGAGTGCCTCAAGGAACTCCTCGACCCGGCCGACCCGGTCCTTGAGCAGGTAGCCGACCCCGCTTGCGCCGCCACCGAGCAACTCGGCGGCGTAGGACTCCTCGACGTACTGGGAGAGCACCAGCACCGGCAGCCCGGGGAGCTTCTCGCGCGCCGCGAGCGCTGCACGCAGGCCCTCGTCGCGGAAACGGGGCGGCATCCGGACATCGAGCACGGCGATGTCCGGGCGGTGCTCGAGCAGCGCAGGAAGGATCTCCGGCTCCGCGCCCGCCACCGCCACGACCTCATGCCCTGCCGAGGTCAGCAGCAAGACGAGCCCCTCCCGCAGCAGGGCGTTGTCCTCTGCGATCACCACACGCATGGCAACTCCGCTTCGATCACGGTCGGGCCGCCGACGGGGCTGGTCACCGCGAAAGTCCCGTCGAGCGCGGCAACCCGGCGGCGCATGCCGGACAACCCGGTACCGCCCGTGCCGTCGCCGGAAAGCACGGCCCCGCCCTTGCCGTCGTCGCGTACGACCACCCGCACCCCGGTGCCGGTGCGGATTAGTGAGACCTCGGCCTTGCCGGAACCGCTGTGCCTGGCCGCGTTGGTCAGCGCCTCGGCCACGACGAAGTAGGCGGCCGCTTCCACCGCAGCCGGGGCGCGGGGCCCTTCGTCGAAGTCATCCGCCTGCACTATGACTTCAATCCCGCTGCTTGCGGCGAGAGCCCGGACCGCACCCGCCAGCCCTCGGTCGGTCAGGATCGGCGGATGAATACCGCGCACCACGTGCCGCAACTCGGCCAGCGCCTCCTCGGCGTGTTCCTGTGCTTCGTCGAGGAGCCGCCACGCGGCCTGCGGATCACGGTCGTAAGCGCGTTTCGCCAGCCCGATCCGCATGGACAACGACACAAGCCTCGCCTGCGCGCCGTCGTGCAAGTCCCGCTCGATGCGGCGCAGCTCGGCGCTATGGGCGGCGATGGCGCCCGCCCTGGTCTGGGTCAGCTGCTCGACACGTTCGGTGAGCCGCGCCCTCGGCGACGGCTTGAGGAGCGCGGCCGACCAGGCGGCGTCTAGGTCCGCCAGCCTGGTGATCAGCGGCAAGACGACCGGCCGGCGCCCAAGCAGCCCGCACCACACCCCGTCGATGAGGAGCCCGGCCGGCCACAGCGGCACCGCGAAGAACCCAAGGCCGCCGTAGGCGTAGTCCGCGACCATCCAGCGCACATCGGTGAACGTGCCAGGATCGAGGATCGCCGTGCGCAGCCGGTCGCGGAGCGGGCCGGTGATGGGCAGGTAGGCCTCGTGGATCTCCCGGCCCGTCCAATCGGAGGTCATGCTCCTTTTCGCCCCGGCCATCCGGCGTATCAGCAGCACGGTCTCTGGCAGCAGCGCGGCACCCACGACGGCGATCGTCCCGATGGCCGTGATCAGCAAGACGGTGATGAACCCGATGGAGAACATGGCAAGACCGACGCCCAGGGCCAGGTGGACCGTGGCCTTCGCCGCCTGCCGCACCGCCTGCCCCATCGTTTGCCTCACCGTTTGTCTCACGTGATCAGGCTAAGCGCACCGGCGGGACTCGCGCGGGAGAGCCGTCTCCCCTCTCGTGGTGTAGTCCGCTACACCCCCCGTTCGGGAGAGCAGTCCCTCGTTGCGGCGCGCTGGTGGCGGCAGCGTTGATGCCGGGAGCGAAAGACGCTCCTGCATCGCGTTACACGGAGGTTTTCCCATGTCTAAGCTAGCTCGCTGGTGCTTTCAGCACCGCAAATGGGTGGTGGGCCTTTGGCTGCTCGCCACGATCGCGGTAATCGGGGCGAGCACGCACGAGGGCAGCGCCTTCGGCGGAAGCTTCAGCCTGCCGAACACCGACTCGCAGGCGGCTGTCAACCTGCTGACGCACAACTTCCCGTCCGCGTCGGGCGAGGGCGACCAGGTCGTCATCCAGGCCACCAAGGGCGCCACCATCAAGTCGGCCACGGTGCGGACCGAGGTCAGCGCGGCGCTTGCGCGGGTCGCCAAGGTGCCTGGGGTGGTGTCCATCGTCAGCCCCTACACCAAGGCGGGCGCGGCGCAGGTCAGCAAGGACGGCACCGTCGCGTTTGCCCGGGTGACCTGGGCCGAGCAGGGGGACAAGGTGACCTCGGCCGATGCCAAGAACCTGATCAACGCGGCGGAAACCGCCGACAGCGCCAACGTGCACATCTCCCTGAGCGGCCAGGCCATCACCAACTCAGAACGGCCGAGCCCTGGGTTCACCGTCGGCGTCGGCGTGATCGCGGCGCTGGTCATCCTGCTTGTCATCTTCGGCGGGGCGGTGATCGCGTCGCTGCTGCCCCTTTTGGGCGCGGGGCTTGCGCTGGTCCTCGGCAACTCGGTCATCGGCCTGCTCAGCCACGCGATGAGCATCTCAAGCGTGTCCACCGAGCTGGCCGTCCTGATAGGCCTTGGCGTCGGCGTGGACTACGGGCTGTTCATCATCAGCCGGTACCGCACTGCGGTCAAGGACGGACTGTCCTACGCCGATGCCGCGGCCCTGGCCGTGGCGACATCAGGGCGCACCGTGCTGCTTGCGGGCCTGACCGTCTGCATCGCCCTGCTCGGCCAGTTCCTGCTCGGCGTCAGCTTCCTTTACGGCGTGTCGGTCTCCGCGGCCATCGCGGTCGCGCTGACCATGGCCACCGCCATCACGCTCCTGCCCGCCATGCTCGGCTTCCTCGGCCCCCGTGCCCTGTCGCGGCGGGAACGAGCCCGCCAGGCATCCGGCAGACGGCACGTTAGCCCAGCAGGGCGCGACGCGACCCCAGCAGGGCGCGGCTTCTGGTTTGGCTGGGCCCGTCTGATCGAAGCCCGCAAGGTCATCGTCGCGCTGGCCTCGCTCGCCGCCGTCATCGCGATCGCGCTGCCGATCTTCGGCCTGCGCCTTGGCACCTCCGACGCCAGCACCGACCCGGCGAACTGGACGACCCACCAGGCCTACACCGCGCTTGCCGACGGGTTCGGCCCCGGTTTCAACGGGCCGCTTGAACTGGCCGCCCAGGTCGGCTCGCACCGCGACGTCACCGCGTTCGACCATCTGCTGGGCGTCGCCGCGCACACGCACGGGGTGGCGTCGGTGACACCGGCGGTGACCTCACCGAACGGGAAGGTGATGCTGGCCACCGTCTACCCCACGACAAGTCCCCAGGCGCAGCAGACCGTCGACCTGGTGAACAACCTGCGCGATCACCTCATCCCGCAGGCCGCGCACGGCACCAGCCTGGCCATCCACATCGGCGGGGTGACCGCCACCAACATCGACTTCGCCCACGTGCTCACCGACAAGCTGCCGATCTTCATCGCCGTCGTCGTGCTCCTCGCGTTCCTGCTCCTCATGGCTGTCTTCCGCAGCCTGCTCATCCCGCTGGTCGCCTCGGTCATGAACCTGCTGTCCGTCGGCGCCGCCCTCGGCGCCATGAACGCCGTTTTCAACTGGGGCTGGGGCAGCAAGCTCCTGCACCTGTCCGGCACGGGGCCCGTCGATGCCTTCCTGCCCGTCCTCATCTTCTCCGTGCTCTTCGGCCTGTCCATGGACTACGAGGTCTACCTGGTCAGCCGCATCCAGGAGGAGTGGAACCGCGGCACTGACGCCGTGGCCGCCCGGCGCAATCACCTGGCCGTCACCACCGGCCAGGCCAAGAGCGGCCCAGTCATCGCCGCCGCGGCCGGCATCATGATCCTGGTCTTCGGCTCGTTCATGTTCGGCGCCAGGGAACTGGCCGAGTTCGGCTTCGGCCTCGGCTTCTCCGTCCTCGTCGACGCCCTGCTCATCCGCGGCCTGCTCGTCCCCGCCCTGATGCACCTCATCGGCTCCGCCAACTGGGCCCTCCCCCGCTGGCTCGGCCGCATCCTGCCCCGCCTGGCCATCGAGGCCGCCGAGCCGGCCCCGGCCGCCGCGGTCTACACCGGCACGCTCGGCGAAACCAGCTACCTGGTAGGCCCCGGGCAGACCGCGCCAAACCTCTGGCTACCCGAGCGGCACCCGAATGAGTAGTGCGCACGCCATCAACAGCAAACCGGCATCAACAGCAAGGCGGCCAGGCACCCAGCGTGCTGCGGGCCCGGCCCGCCCTGCCGGCCCAGAGCGGCAGACGAGATGGAGACGATCATGACCAGGATGGCAACGCTCATGACGCGCCGGACGGCGTATACCGCGCTTGCGGTAGCCGGGATCGCGCTGTCGGCTGCGGCGTGCTCCACGGCAAGCGGCGCAATGCCGGCGGCGGGTGTCGCTACGTCGCCGGCTGGTGCCGCGACGGCGCCGGCTGGTGCGGTAACGTCGCGGGCCGGTGCGGTGGTACTGCAGGGCTCGTACGTGGCGCTCGGCGACTCCTACACCGCAGGCCCCGATATTCCCGCCCAGACCGGTGCGACCGCCGGGTGCGACCAGTCCACCAGCAGCTACCCCTACCTGGTCGCGCAGCGCCTGCGGCTGAACCTGACCGACATGAGCTGCAGCGGCGCCACCATCGCCGACCTGTCCGGCGCGCAGCTCACCGGCGACGGCAGCAACCCCGCGCAGCTGAGCCCGCTGTCGACGGCCACCAGGCTGGTCACCCTCGGCATCGGCGGCAACGACATCGGCTGGTCCGCGATCATCACCCGCTGCACGGAACTGGACCTGGTTCCCGTCCTGATCCCGGGAGAAGCCGCGGCGGGTTCCACGCCCTGCCAGGATTACTACACCTCCGGCGGCGCCGACCGGATCCGGCAGAAGATCCAGGCGGCGGCAGGGCTGCTGGCCGGCGCGCTGACCCAGGTAAGGCACCGGGCGCCAGACGCCCGCGTTTACCTCGTCGGCTACCCCGACCTGCTGCCCGCCGGCGGCGGCACGTGCGGGCACACCCTGGGCGTCACCCAGGGCGACGTCGCGTTCCTCAACGACGAGGCACTACAGCTCAACAGCGCGCTGCGACAAGCCGCCCAGGCCGCAGGCACAACCTACGTCGACACCTACGGCCCCTCGGTAGGCCACGACGCCTGCTCCGACCCGGCCAGCCGCTGGATCGAACCGCTACTGCCCGCCTCCCCCGCCGCCCCGCTGCACCCCAACGCAGCCGGCGAGCAGGGCATGGCAGACGCGGTCACCCGTGCCGTCACGGGCAACGGATAACCACAGCAGGACGGCCCACAGGAAGTGCCCCTGCTCCCGAACGGGGGAGCGCAGCGCGCTGCGCTCCCCCGTTCGGATAGCCGGGAGGCCCCGGAAGGCGAGCTGCTAGCCGACGACCCGGGCGACGGCTGGCCCACCCCGTGGTTTAGATTTTCCCGAGCGGATGGCGGTGGCTGCCGTGGCGCCCGGTGACCCACCGGGCTACGATGCCGTCTTGCGGCTGCCGGCGTGCCAGTCTTCCTCCGCTCCGGCCATGCCGGGGTCCACGCCGAAGCTGTGCAGCTGGGGCCGCTCGCGCAGGCTCCGCTTGAGCTCGGCGAAGCCAGGGAAGGCGGCCAGGGCCGTGACATGGTCCCAGAGCCGGACTGCTTCGTCGGGGCCGGGGAGCCTGCTGATCACCGGGCCGAAGAACGCCGCGCCGCCCGGCGGGCTGAAATGGATGATCGGCGTGCCGACGTCCCGGCCGGTCAGCGACCGCGCCTCATCCCCTTCGGCGCGGATCTCCTCATCCCACCGCGTGTCGTCAAGGGCGCCGGACAGGCCCGCGGGCAGCCGCGCCGCGGCGAGCAGCGGCTCGAGGAAGGCGCGGCTGCCGCGGGTGGCGGGGGTCAGCTCGGCGGCACCGGGAGCGTCGAAGATCTCGCTGCTGACGGCCTCATAGAACGGGCCGACGGCGGACCGCCCTTGCTCGGCCCTAACCCGCGCGGCGACCCGCAGCAGCCGCAGTCCCGACGTGTGCCCTTCCTCGTAGCCGGCCGGGAAGTGGCTGTCGTAGTCGACCGCGGAGTTGATCAGGCGCAGCGAGATGAACCGCCAGTCGACCGTGTAGTCCCGCTGCGCGGCCACCATGCGCACCCACTTGCTCGTCATCCAGGCGAACGGGCACACCGGGTCGAAGTAGAAGTGAACATCCGGTTCCGTCATGCTGCCGTCTCCCGTCCCGTCACGCCGTCGCCGGTGCCGAGTGCTCTCGCAGGTAGCGGACCAGCCCGAGGACGTCGTCGGGGGCGAGCCGCCCGATGGCGCCGCTTGAGTACACGCTGACCACGACGTTACCCGCGGGGTCGAGCACGAAGCCGGCGGACTGCAGGTACACCGGGTCCGGGTTGACGAACGCGCCGGTCAGCTCCGCGACGGCGCGGGCGTCGGCGCCGTAGCCGACCGGGAAGGTCAGCCCGTGCTTGGCGACCAGCGCGGCGGTAGTCTCCTGGTCGTCGACAGAAAGGGCGGCGACGCGGATGCCGTTGCCCGCCAGGGTCTGGCTGGCCCGTTCGAAGGCGCGCAGCTGGGCGTTGCAGTACGGGCACCAGGAACCCCGGTAGAACAGCACGACGGCGAAGTCGCCGGCGAACGCGTCCGGGATGGTAAGCGCTTGCCCGTCCGCGGTGGTGATCATCAGCCGCGGGAACGGGTCGCCGGGGTTGAGCAGGGGCATCGCGTTTCTCCTTCGCAGTGGCCGGGGACGGTACCGAGGCGGCGCTGTCCCGGTACGTACGCGTCACCCACGCCCGGGTTCTTACCGGTGAATTCCGCGCCCTCTCGGTAAGAGACCGAAGCCGCGCGCCGCCATCGACTAGCTGAAGGTTCAAGAGCACTCCGCCGAACGGGTGCGGCTCACTGCCCTGTCGTGCTAGCCGTTAACAACCGCCGCGAGGAGCCCGGTGTAGTCGTCATTGCACGGGCCGCAGGCCAGCAGGTGGGCGGCGATCCCGGGGTAATGCCCGGCTGCGTCCTCGCCTGCTGCCACCAGATCGACGTAGACGTGCAGTACGGCCATCGCCTCGTCGCAGCCGACATCGCGCGGGTCGGTCCGCAAGAACCGCTCCAGCCGGTCAAGCTCACTCATCGCCGCTCCTCCCCGGCTCTTCCAGGTAGCCCTTAGCGACCAGCGCGCGGCGGATCTTACGCCGCGCGTCGAAGACCACCTGGTAAATCGCGTTCTTCCGCAGGCCAAGCTCGGCGACCAGCGCATCGCGCGGGACCTGGTCGACCACGACCGCCACGAAGACCCGGCGCTGGTGCGCGGTCAGTTCCTCCTCCACCACCCGGCGCACCTCGGCGAGGACGCCCGCGGCCTCCGCCTGCCGCGCCGGATCGATACCGAACCGGTCAGGCAGCCGCTCCCACTGCCCCGCGTCGAGCGCGACCGGCGCATGCCGCCAGTAGTGCCTGCCCAGCTTGGCCGACACCTCAAGGACGACAAACCGGTACGCCCAGGTGATGAACCTGCTCTCGCCGCGGAAGTCAGCGAGCTTGGCCAAGATGGCCACCATGGCGTCATCGGCCGCCTGGTGCGCGACGTCATCCAGTTCCTGTCCGACCACCGGGGTGCCGGGCGCCCGGCGGCGGACCTCGGCCAGCGCGATGCGGACCAGCCGGGCGTGCAGCTCGCACTCGGCCGCCCGCAGCTCCCCGCCCGCCGCGCCCAGCCGACGCAGCCAGGCCGACGACTCCTCGTCCAGGTCGTCTGCGGGCACCTTGGCACCTTCCACGCTCGGCAGGCTAACGGCAGCCGCAGCCGCAGCCCAGCTCTGCTCTCGCGTTCGCTGTCGCAACACGAGGTAACCGCCACTCGTTCGGATGGCCCGGCGTGCGGCCGCACCCGCCCCAGGTCCACCCGTACCGCCCTCCGTCCAGGTCCCCGGAGTCTCCGCGGGCCGCGATGGGCAGCAGGCGGGCGTCCGGGTGGCCGGTGGCGGCGGCGTTGACGGCGTTGTTCTCCTGATCAAGCCGTTCTCGCAGGCTAGGGTCGGCCTCGCCCGCGATGAGCGTCACCTCACTCATGATTGTTTCCTTCCATGGACCGCTTGACGAGGACGGCACGGGTATAGAGCAGGTCGAAGCCCTGGCGTTGGGCGTTACGCTGCGACTTTGACCCGGGTTGGGTGACGATTGCGGCCACATCGGCGCCGCTGTGCCGGGCCTCAACTCCGGCTGGCATCACTGGCTGGAACCCGCCGGTGAGGTCACGGCCGAGCACGTTCTCGAACGATTCGAGCTGGTAGCCTCGCGCGGTGAGCTGGGCGCCGATCGCAGGGTCGGCCAGGTGGGCGAGCTCGACCTGCACGGGGGAACCGCAGGCGGCGAAGGCGGCCTCGATGCGCCCAGCCAGGGCGGTATCGCAGAACAGGGGCAGCCGCCCCCGGGCGAGCGCACCAGGGGCGCCCGCATCGTTAACGGTCTCCATCGCTGGCCTCCTCATGGCAGCCGGTCAATGCGCGCGCCGCCTGGCAGGCGGCCACTGCGGTCCGACAGCGGGTTGCATCCACTTGCGGTTAGCGTCAGGAGCGGCCGAGGTCTTACCGGCGGCTGAGGTAAGAATCCGCCGTCCGCACGCCGCATACGAACATGAGCTACGGCACTGTGGCAATCAGCCCGCCCGCCGGCCACAACCGGAGACCGCGATTCGCTGGAACGCCTGTTCAAGCTGGTCGCGCTGTCCGCGGCCGTCGGAAACCTCGATATGCACGCGAAGAACATCTCCCTGCTCCACCAGCCGGACGGATCCATGACGCTCAGTCCGGCCTATGACGTCGTACCGCAGGCACATCAGCCCAACGACGGCGAAGTCGCACTCGCGATCGGCGGCGAGTACCGTCACGCCGCCCTGACCATGAGCCACCTCGTGGCAGAGGCACGTGCGTGGGGGCTCGCCGCGGCCGCCGAGCTCGCCGAGGAGACGGTTAGCCTGGTCCTCCAGCTAGCGAGCGCGGAAGTTCCCGACGAACGCGCCCATCCCGGGCTCGCGCAGGACATCGCCGGATTCGCCGCTAACCTGCTCGCCGGACAAGCGATCGGAACAGGCGGCCATCAGCCTTAGCCGTTGATCTGCTGCCGGCCTCAGCGTTAGTTTCAGCCAAGGCCCGACCACAGATAGCGGGCGCCGATCGCGACGACCAGGATGCCCATCACCCGGCGGATCACTGTGTCTGGCAGGTGCCGCTGGATCCGGGCGCCGGTGTATGCGCCTGCCAGGCCGCCGATGCCAAGCGCGATTCCGGTCGGCCAGTCGGGTGCGACTTGCCCGTGGTGATGGACCGAGAGGAGAAGGAAGGTGATCACTCCTGCGACCGAGGTCACGAAGGTGGACGCCAGCGCGGCCGGAGCGACTTGCCTGGGCGGCCTTCCGGTGCCGATGAGGACGGGTGCCAGGATCGAGCCGCCGCCGATCCCGTAGATCCCGCCGACGCAGCCCACCGCCGCCGCGAGCAGGATCAGCACGGGCAGCGGAACGGCGCGCGCCTTCTTTGCCTCCCCGTCTGCACGGATCGGAAGTGTCAGCGCCAGCCATATGCCCAGTGGCAGGAGCACGGCCGCGACGACGAGATCGAAGACGCGGGCGCCGGGCAGGACTTCCACCCGGATGACCGATCCGGCGATCACGCCGGGCAGTGTCCCGGCGATGAGGACTAGGGCGAGCCTGCCGCCGGTCTGTCCCTGCCGCCAGTACCCGTACAGCGCGCCCGGAGTCGCCACCACGTTGTAGAGCAGGTTGGTCGGCGTGACGGCGGGGCTCGGCGTGCCCAGCACGCTGACCTGAAACGGCAGCAGCAGCACCGCCCCGGAGATCCCCGCGGGCGTCGCCAGTACCGCGATGGCGAACGCGGCCGCCAGCGCGACGGCCTGGGTCCAGCCAGCACCTAGCACAGGTCACAGTAAACGATCTTCCTGGATGGTGAAGCAGCGATGACAAGTACATTTGCTCCACGCAAACGCTGGTTTCCGATTGTTTGGGCGATTGCCATCTCTCGAGTCCAGGGGAACGGACGGCATGATTACAGTGTTACAGTCTCCCCATGGGAGAGGTTCCGACGCTGTACGAGTGGGCGGGCGGCCGGGCTGCGATCGAGCGAATGATCAGCTGCTTCTACGATCGGGTGGAGACCGATGACCTGCTCAGCCCGCTGTTCCCCGGCGGGGTCAGCGCCGAGCACCGCGAGCACGTCACCACCTGGTGGTGCGAGGTCTTCGGCGGTCCCGCCGCATACACCGAGCGGCTCGGCGGCTACCCCGCCATGCTGGCCCATCACCGAGACCTGGCCATCACGGCCGACCAGCGGTTCCGGTTCGCCTCGCTGATGAGCCTGGCCGCCGATGACGCGGACCTGCCCGCAGACCCCGAGTTCCGGGCCGCCCTGGTCGGCTACCTGGAATGGGGCACCCGGCTGGCCATGCACAACTCCCAGCCCGGCGCCGAAGTCGTCGAGCAGGCCCCGGTGCCGCACTGGGGCTGGGGAGTCGCCCCGCCCTACCAGCCCTGACTCCGCAGGGACGCTGGCGTCACAGCAGCCAGTCGATCGGGGTGTCCGCGTCCTGTTCATACCGGCACACGCTGCCGGTATGCACGGCCCGGCGCAGCAGCCTGGCCGTTGCCGGGTCCTCGGCGCCGATACGGTCAAGCGCGGCCGCGATCGCCTTGCGTACCGCGACCCGGGCCCGCTCGGCAGTCCCGCCCATGCTGCGCGCGCGGCCGCCCAGGCCGGTCGCGCCGGCGAGTTCGCGGAGCAGCGCCTCGCGTTCGGTCTCGATGCGCTCGGCCCGTGCCGGGTCGTTCCACGACTTCGCCTCGTCGAGCTCCTCGTCGATCTCCCGCAGCCGGTTGCGGTATGCCGTCAGCGCCTGGCGGTCAAGCCGCTCCCCCGCGTCCGGCTGCGCGACGGCCGTGCCGTGACCGGCGGCCAGTGCAGACATCTCTAGCGCGGTGATCTCGGCGTCCGGCCGCTGCAGTAGCGCGCGCAGGTAGTGCAGTCCCTTCATGTCAGGCAGCAGCCGTGCCTCGCCCGCCGGACCGACCGACCACACCGCCTGCCCCGGCAGGCGCCGCAGCTCGACCGTGCGCCTGGCTGCCGGCCGCGACGCTGCGACGGGCGCGCCGCGCTTGACGTCGTACGGCGCCGACATCCGGCGCAGCCACCACGGCGCGTCCAGTCGGCGGTACGCCGCGACGGCTGCCGCGCGCCAGTCATCCGCCCGTGGGTCTGCGCTGACGACCGCGGCGCGCCAGAGGTAGTCCTCGACCACGCCGACGCAGACAACGGCGCCCGCGTTGAGGACGCAACGGCCGGCGTACGGCGCCATCAGCGTCATGCCCGCGCGCGCGATGTCGGCGTAGCCGAGCCCGGCCGCCGCCTCGGTTGTCTTCGCCACGGTGAGCAGCCAGTCAACATCGGCCGGCACCTGGCCGAACCCACCGCCGCCGACCTGCTGGACGAGCCTCGATGCGCGTCCGGTGTCGCCGGCTTGCAAGGCCAGTACGGCTGCTTCGGCGATGAGCGACTCGATACCGCGCCGCACGGCGTAATCCTCGGCAAGCGGGGCCTCGTCGGCGAGGAAGTCGATGTCGTCAGCGTGCCGGGCGATCTCGGCACGCTGCTCGTGGTAGACGGCAAACGCGTCAGGGATCGCGGTGTCCGTGCCGAGAGCGTACGCGGCATCCGCCAGCTCGCGGGCGCGGCCCAGGTCGCCGATGAGCGTGGCGTGCATCGCCCGCCGCGTCATCGCGAAGTAGCGCACCGTCGGCGAGCCGGTCTCGTCGGCGAGCAGGTCGAGCGCGGCCAGCTGGCGGTGCATCCCGGTGACGTCGAGTGTCTCCAGCGCCGTGGTCAGCCGCCACAGGTGCGCGTCCATCCGGGTGCGCAAGTCGTCCACGTGCGCGGCGACGTCCTGCAGGCGCGCGGTGATGCCCAGGCGTTCGGACAGGTCATCCGGACCCCAGCTCGTCGCAAGCTGTGCGTCCAGAGCGTCGGCCAGCACCGTCGGATCGCGGGTTTCCCCGGCGAGTTCGACCGCCTCCAAGGCGAACGACGCGCCGCGTGCCGCGTCGTTGCCGTAGACCCACGAGCGGGCAAGAGCAGCGGCGAGCCTTGCTCGCGTGGCCGGGGAATCGGCGGCGAGGTATGCCTCGTGCAGCAGGGCGGGAGTTCGGCCGCCGGGGCCGCCGAAGCGCTGCAGTGACGCTAGCCCGAGCGCCGCGGCGGCCATGGCGGCGACGTCGTCAGCGGCACGCGCCGCGACGAAGTCGCCGTAGTGCGCGGCGCGTGCCGCCTCCCATGCCGAGTCGTCCTGCTCCTGCACCGCCTCCATGCATACAGCGTAGGAGCAGACACGTGGCCGCAGTCGAGGTCAGGGACGGATCAGCGTCACCGCGCTGGCGTGCTCGGCCCGTCGCGCCGCGTCCCAGTCGCCGGTGCAGTAGACCGCGATCAGGGTGATGCCCCCGTCGCCGATGTCGGCACGGAACAGTTCGCGGCAGGTCCAGTGCTCGCCGCCGGAATCCCAGGCCTCCTCGACTTCCAGGACGAACCCGGTCGGCGTCGGATCGAACCGCCACCGCGGCACCGTCCCTTGCCCGGGGTGGCCGGCCAGCCGCAGCGCGACACAATCCTCGACACCGCTGGCCTGCAACCGCCAGGTCGGCATTGTGAAGTCGCAGAACACGTCGGCGGCGAACAGGCCGTCCGGCACCTCACCGGTCTCCAGGAACTTGATGAGCTTCTCGGCGAGCGCGTGGGCGCGGACCTCGTTCTGCGTGAGAGTGGTGGCGGTCATGATGAGGCGCCTGCTTCGGCTGCGAGGTTGGCCCCCACAACGGTCATGGTCGCGTTGAGTGCCTCCGTCGGGCTGAACTCGACGACCTCGGTGCCCGCCGTCAGGACCGGCGTGTGCCCGGCGGGCGCGTAGTAGGCGACGCCGGCCGCGTAGGTCTCGGTGCGGTCGGCGAAACGGAAGCTAATGCTTCCTGTCAGCACCACGCCCCAGTGCGGACACTGGCAGCGGTCGTCCGGCAGTCCGCGGAAGAACCCGGCCGGGTCCACGTCGGCCTTGTAGGTCTCGAAGCCGACGGTGTAGCCGTCGAGGTCGACGTACCGTCCTTCGAATTCCGGAATGTCGACGCCGACCGGTGCGGACGCCTTGTTCGTGTGAGGCATGAGCCCTCTCCTTCCATCGAGGTGCTGTCACCCGATAGGCGTGAGGCCGCGCGTCACACCGTGACGTCAGGCGAGACTGCCTTCGCGAGCGCGCTCATGCGGCAGGGAGCGCCCCGGTCCGTGGTGGCGGACCGTGGCACCACCTGGCCGATGCCGCGGACGCGCCCGATGAACTGGTCGCCGGGCCGCCACGCGGTGTTCCGCCGCGCACGGGGAAGGTACGCCCGTGGGCATGCCCGCGACACCCAGGCCGTTTCGTAGCGCCACGGGCATCGACCACCCAGCCGTGGAGTACCGAGGAGGACTTTCATGCCAGATCCACTCGTACCGCTATCAGGAAGCGACCGCTCCGCACTGCCCGGCGCGCGGCCGGCGGCGCCGCTCGACGAAAGCCAGGTCATCACCGTGAACGTGATGCTGCGGCGCAAGGCCGCGCTCCCCGCGGCGCCGGCGGCGGGACCGGAGACGCTCAGCCCGGCCCAGCTCGGCGACCGGTACGGCGCCGACCCGGGCGACGCGCAGCTCGTCGCCGAGGTGCTCGGCGAATACGGGCTCACCGTGACCAAATCCGATCTCCCCTCGCGCCGGCTTACGGTGAGCGGGACCATCGCCGCGATGGAGTCGGCCTTCGGTACCACGCTAAGCGCGGTCACCTCGCCGGACCCGGGCGGCAGCGGCCAGGTGCAGCACCGCTACCGGACCGGCTCGCTGTCGGTCCCATCGCGCCTGTCCGAGATCATCACCGGGGTGTTCGGGCTCGATGACCGGCCGGCGGCCCGCCCGCAGTTCCTGCGCTCTCCAGCCTCCGGCAGCCCGCATAGCACAGGGCTATAGGAGGAAAGCCGACCTCGTGCCACAACCATCGGGCCTGCCTGCCCCGGTACCACACCGGATGCCGTCGCGGCGGGATGCCCAGGTCCACGGGCATCCCCGCCGCGCCGACTGGCTTACGCCGCCCGCGGGACGCCTTCCGGCGGTCCCGCGGGCGGCGCCTGTTTCATGCCGGTAGTGCTACGAGACGTTCATCTTGATCGTCGCGACGTTGGAGCTGTTGCAGTCGAAGGTGCCCGGCGTGGTCGGGTCCACCCGGTTCCACTGCCCGTTCTGCAGTTGCACGAGCACCGAGCAGGCGGACGGGAGGCGGTTGCCGACGTCCGTCGTGCCGATGATGCCGTCGGCGGTGAACGAGTGCTCGTCCTTGAGCGCGGCGAACAGCGACGCGCGGTCCAGCGTCTGGCCGCTGGCCACCACCTTGTTCACGGCGTCCTGGAACAGGATGGCCATGACGTAGGAGTTGATCGCGTTGTTGCTCACCTTGTCGAGCCCGCCGAGGTCGGTGACCAGCTTGTCAAGCTGCGGGTTGACCTTGTAGTCGGTCATGTACGGCAGGTCGAGCAGGCTCGCGTAGGTGCCGTTCACGGCCGCTCCGCCCTGCTGGACGAAGGTCGGGTCGTAGCAGCCGGAGTTGCACTCCCAGACCTTGACCGAGCTGACGCCCTGCAGCGCGGCCTCCTTGCGCAGCAGCACCATGCTCTGGCTGGTCACGTCGTCGTAAACGAACGTGGATCCCGCGGCCTTGATCTGCTGGATGAACGGGGTGAGCGCGCTCTGCGGCACCGCGCCGCTGACCGCGTAGAACTTCTGGCCGTCCGCCTTGATGCCGAGGTTGCTCTCCCCCTGGAACACCGGCGTCTGGGTGATCTTGAACGTCGGGTCGTCGCTGTCGTAGAGCCAGATGCCGTGCAGGCCCGGGTTGTGCGCCGTCAGGTAGCGGGCATCGCCGACCGGCACCTTGTACGTCTGCGGGTTGTCCTTCGCGGTGGAGCAGTAGCTGCCGAGGCCCCCGATCATGTAGGTGTCCGGGTCGCAGGACAGCGGCGGGAACGCGAACGCGGCCAGGTCGGGCAGGCCGACCGCCTTGCCCGCAGCATTCTTGCAGCCGTCGAGGTCGGAGAGGTCCTCAAGCGCGTTGGCGGAGGTCCCGACCAGCGCGAAGTCGTTCTGGCAGGCCTTGATGACACAGCTGGACGTTGCGTTCGGGTCGAGCTTGGAGTCGCAGAAGTCGACCACGACCTGTCGCCCGTCCAGGCCGCCTGAGGCGTTGACATCCTTCGCCCACGAGTTCACCGCGTTCACCGCCAGCTGGAACAGCCCGGGGACGAGCGGGTTGTTCACGTCGGCGATCAGGCCCACCTTGATGGTGGTGCCGGTGATCCCGACGTCGCTTGCCGGGACCGTCCCGGTCGGCGCAGCCGACGACGAGGCCGGGGCGGACGCTGAGGCGGGGGCCGACGACGAAGCCGGTGCGCTGCTGGTGCTGCTGGCAGAGCTGCAGCCCGCCGCGAGCAAGGCCGCCGCGGTCACCGCGATCAGCCCGGCGAGGCGAGCGCGCCTCCGTGTCCTAGGTCCGACGCCACCACGGGCCGACTGTTCGTTACCAGGTCTCACTGTTGTGTCCTCCATGGACTTCATTGCCTGTGAGCTCGGCCCGGTATACCGTGCCCACGCCCGAAGGCACGATATACCGGGCGGTCAGTAAAAATAAAGAGAGCGTGCTGTCCAGCGGAACCGCGACAAGACCCGTCAGCTGTGCCGCAGTCCGCATGCAGGCCAGTTGACCTCGCAGCACCGAGATGCGGCTGCTTAAATGCCCGACACGCAGGGGAAATCTAAACGTTACCGACTGCCGCGGGCACGGTTAAGGATGTAAAACTTTACATGAAGGTCGATGGTAGAGGCCCCGTGGCTTCGGCGCTTACCGGGCCAGTTGCCTGCTTCTTGTTGCACGAGGCCTGGACGCCGATCAGATCTTGGACCGACTGGTCATCCATCTTCTCGGGTTCGTCAACCGGCCTCAGGGCGCTCGCCGGCGGCCAGATGCCCGTCGAAGAAGGCGCTGATCCGGCGCCAGGCGTCGTCAGGGCTGGCCGCTTCGTAGCGGCCTCTGCGGCGTCCGATACCAAGATGCCGAGTACCCGGTCTGGCCCCGCGTCCAAGGCGTCTCGCCACAAACCGTGAACGGTTCCGGGCCGGAGCATGCTCGTGTCAGGCGCCGACCGGATCGGTGAGCTTCCGGGCAGCTTCTCCCTGTTGCACGGGGAAGTTTCAGTCCTACGCTTGACCCACCAGACGCGAGGAGCCTGACGTGGCAGAACTGCAACTGGAAGGCGCCGAACTGGTGCTTCACCTCTCGGGCGCGGAGAAGGCCGAGGCAGTCCACGGCGACCTTCGCGTGCCGCTGTCGGCGGTTCGGGGTGTCGAGGTGCTCGATGACACCCACGGCTGGACCGGGATCGGGGTCGGGTTCAAGGTCGGGATGCGCGTCCCCGGCGTGGCCACGGTGGCCACTGTCCGCGGCCACGGCGAGAAGATGTTCATCGCGGTCCATGGCGATACGCCGCGCGGCGTGCGGGTGCGCTTGGCGGATGCCCCGTGGGATGAGTGGATCGTCGGCTGCGCGGATCCCGAAGCCGTCGCCGCCACCCTGGCGTCAGCGAGCTGAGCCGTCGCTGCCCGGTCCCCCGCGTATCTGGGTCGCGGGCCTGCACGCGTCCTGCAGCTCAGGCGGATGCGCGCGCTACGAGCTTCCAGTGCTGCTGGCCGGCACCATCGGGTTCGCGGCCCGCCAGGCTGGCCATGATCATCTCCGCCCGCCCTCGGCCGGCCTCGCGCAGGTCGAAAGCGATTGTGGTGAGCGGCGGAGCAGCCAGGCGCGCAGTGGGGATGTCATCGACTCCGATGACGGCGAGGTGCGCGGGAGCGGCGAGACCCTGCACCCGCAGGCCGGCCAGCAGCGCGATCGCGGTCTCGTCATTGAAGGCGCACACCGCCGTGACGGACTGGCTGGTCCACACCCCCACGGCTGCCGCTGCGGCCGCAATCTCGAGGCTTGTGCTGAGCACGACCGGCGGCTCGATGCCTGCGCCGGCACACGCGTCCGTGACGCCCGCGAGCCGGTCTTCTGCCATCTCCCGCAGGCCGGGGTGCGCGGGCATGGCGTATCCGATGCGCCGGTGTCCGCGGCCGATCAGGTACTCGGCCTGCAGGTGCCCGACCGGACGCCCCGCCTCATCATGACTGAAGTGAGACGGGAGGACGACGTCGGCGCCTGCCCGGTACAGCGCCTGCACGGTGTCCTCGTCGAAGGACGTAAAGCCGATCACCACCGTGGCGTTCACCATCGCGCAGACATCTGCCAGGGGACGGCCGTGCGCTCCGGCCAGGTGGGTGACGAGCGCCAGGCCCTGGTCAGCGAGCGCGGCGGCCATTTCCTCGATGAAGCGGCTGATGGCGCCGCCGATGGGCAGGTCTGGAACGGACAGCAGGACGATGTCGCTGCGTCCCGCGGCCAGGGCGCGGGCGGAGCCGTGCGGCCGGTAGTCCAGCTGCCTGGCGACCTCGAGGATCCGCAGCCGGGTCGCTTCCGGGATCGAGTGCCCGGGCTTGTCGTTGAGGACGAAGCTCACGGTGGTCTGCGAGACGCCGGCCGCGCGCGCGACGTCTACGCTGGTGATGCGCTTCGCGGGTCGCGTCATGGCCCTCTCGTCCCGGGGAAATGCCGACTCTGCCGACCTTCACAGGGTAGTGCCTGGCATGGTACGTATTGGTAAAGCGCATTACCTGGCCGGAGGTTTGATGATCCGCGAGTCTTTCAATGGTGGCTGGGAGTTCCGGCCCAAGGTCAGCTCCTTCGCGGAGCTTGGCCGCGGCGGGGCGCCGTGGCGGCTGGTGACGCTGCCGCACGACGCGATGATCGGGCAGCAGCGCTTCGCGCCGGACGGCGGCAGCCTGGAGGGAGGCGCCAGCGCCTACTTCCCTGGCGGCACCTGGGAGTACCGCAAGACGTTCTTCGTGCCGGAGGAGCACCGGTGCAGGCGGGTGCTTGTTGAGTTCGAGGCCGTGTACCGGGACGCGATGGTTTACGTCAACGGGGACTACGCGGGGCAGCGCCCCTACGGGTACTCGCTGTTCCGTGTTGACGCGGGCCGTTTCCTGCGGTTCGGCGCGGATAACGATATCCGCGTCGAGGCGCGGGCGCACCGGGACAGCCGCTGGTACACCGGCGCCGGAATCTACCGTGACACCTGGCTGCTGACCGGCCCCCTGGTGCGGGTCGGGCCCGGCGGGGTCCGCGTCACCACGCCAGACACCGACACGGAACGGGCGGTCGTGGAGATCGCGACCACAGTGGAGAACGACTCGATCGCGATCAGGACGCCACGCCTGCTCACCGAGATCCGTGACGCCGCCGGGAACCTCGTCGCGACTGACGCCTGCCAGGTCTCGGTGCTGCCCGGTGAGCCGGCCATCGCGCGGCAGCGCCTGTACGTCCGCACGCCGGCGCTATGGAGGCCCGACTCGCCCGCCCTCTACTCGGCCCGGGTGACCCTGACTGAGGATGACGGCGAGGCAGACGCGGAGACGGTCACCTTCGGCATCCGCTCGCTGCGGCTCGACCCCGACCACGGCCTGCGGATCAACGGCGAGACGGTCAAGCTGCGCGGCGCCTGCGTCCACCACGACAACGGGGTCCTCGGCGCGGCGACCTTCGCCCGCGCCGAGGAGCGCCGCGTGCAGATACTCAAGGACGCTGGCTTCAACGCGATCCGGATGGCCCACCACCCGATGAGCACCGCGATGCTTGATGCCTGCGACCGCCTCGGGATGCTGGTGATGGACGAGGCGTTCGACGTGTGGACCTCGGCCAAGAGCGACTTCGACTATCACCTGAACTTCCCGCAGTGGTGGGAACGCGACATCGACGCGATGGTCGCCAAGGACGTCAACCACCCCAGCGTCATCGCCTACTCGATCGGCAACGAGATCCCGGAGACTGGAACGCCTGCTGGGGCGGCCTGGGGACGCAGGCTCGCCGAGAAGGTCCGCAGCCTTGACGGCACGCGCTACGTCACCAACGCGGTCAACGGCATGCTCGCCGTGCTCGACGACCTGGCCGCGCTGCGCTCCCAGCCCAGCGATGAGGCCGGCATCAACACCCGCATGGCCGACCCCGGCGACATGATGAACGCGGTCAGCTCCTCCGACCTGGTGACCCGGCGGACGGCCGAGTCGTTCAGCGTGCTCGACATCGCCGGCATCAACTACGCCGAGGCGCGGTACGCCCTGGACCGGGACCTGTTCCCCAACCGGATCATCGTCGGCAGCGAGACCTTCCCCACCCGCATCGACGGCAACTGGCGGCTGGTCAAGCAGTATCCCAACGTCATCGGCGACTTCACCTGGACCGGCTGGGACTACCTCGGCGAAGCCGGCATCGGCCGCCCGCAGTACGCGACCGCCGACGGCACGCAGCCCGGCTTCGCGGCTCCGTACCCGTGGCTGCTCGCGGGCTGCGGCGACATCGACATCACCGGGCACCGCCGGCCGGCTTCCTACTACCGGCAGATCGTCTTCGGCCTGCGCGACCAGCCCTACCTGGCCGTCCGGCGACCCGAGCACCACGGCAAGACCTGGACCGGGACACCATGGGCGTGGAGCGACTCCATCGCCAGCTGGACCTGGCCGGGATCGGAAGGAGCGCCGGTCACCGTCGAGGTCTACAGCGACGCCGACGAGGTGGAACTCTTCCTCAACGGCCGGTCGCTGGGCCGCAAGCCGGCCGGGGACAGCCACCGGTTCCGCGCCGAGTTCGAGACGGTCTACCAGCCGGGCGAGCTCTTCGCCGTCGCCTACACCGGCGGCACCGAAACCGGCCGCCACACCGTGCGGTCAGCCACCGGTCCGGTGCGGCTCCGCGCCGAGACCGACCGGCAGGTCATCAGCGCCGGCGACCTCGCGTACGTCGCCCTCATCCTCACCGACGCAGCCGGCACCCGCTACACCATTGCCGACCGGCCGGTGGGGATCGAGGTCACCGGGCCGGGGGTCCTGCTCGGCTTCGGCAGTGCCAACCCCTCCACGGAGGAGCGATTCGACGCGACCGAGCACCGCACCTACGACGGCAGGGCCCTCGCCGTGCTGCGCGCCACCGGCGCCGGCAAGATCCGGCTGACCGCCACCGCGGCCGAGTGCGAGCCAGCCGAGAGCATCGTCACCGCCGAATGACGGCCGACGTCCGCGAGCCGATGGCGCCGATGCAGCCCTGGTTGCCGCCGTCCGGGTGGAGCAGCCATTCCCCGACCTTCTGGGGCGGCGGCAACCTGCTCTACACGGCAGACAAGCCCGGCAAGTGTTTCAGGTGCCACTGTCCAGCTTATTCGCACCCGCGATTGCTTCCCGGTTCCCCGCCTGGACACCCGCCTCACGTTCGGCTTCGGCATTGATCTCGGCGCCGAGCAGGATCGCGATTCCGGTCAGGTACAGCCAGAAGATCAAGATGGCGACGCCGGCGAAGGCGCCGTAGGTCTTGCCGTAGCTCCCGAACTTCGACACGTAGAACGAGAAGCCCAGCGACGCGGCCAGGAAGATAACTGTGCCGACCAGGCCGCCGGGGCTGACCCATCGCCAGCGGGGGATGGCCCGGTTCGGGCCTATGTAGTAGTAGACGGAGAACAGCATCGTGATCGCGATGATCGTGACTACCCAGCGGATCGCGGTCCACGCGATGACGAATGCCGTTCCGGCGATCGGGGCGAGCGACTGGATGCTGGCCCCGATCGGCGCGCCGAACACCAGCAACGCGGCGGCGGCTCCGCCCAGCAGCACCGTGGCCAGCATCAGCGGAAGGGCGAAAAGCCGCTTGCCCAAGAACTTGCGGTCTGCCGGCACGTCGTAGGCGATGTCCAGACCGGTCTGCAGCGCGGTCATGGCCGCCGACGAGCTCCACAGAGCGATGACGATGCCGATGACCAGGGCCGTGAGCGAACCACCGGACGTCCGGGTGGTCGCTGACTGGACGGCCTGGCTGAAGACAGTGGAGGCGCCCGGTGGCAGGGCCTTGTCGACGCCGTTGATCAGCCGGGTCACGGTACCGCCGCCCAGGTGCAGCACGCTGGTCAGGCCGAGCAACGCGATCACGGCCGGGAACAGGGCCAGGAACCAGTGGTAGGCCAGGCTCCCCGCCGTGGTGGTGCACCGGTCGGTCTTGAACTGCTTGAATGCCCGACGCGAGACGTGCCGCCAGCCCGTTTCGCCGAGCTCGAGCGGAGTTTCCGGACCGCCTTCCACCTGGGACTGCGGCGGGATGGCCGGCTCATCGCCCGTCACGGTCTTGAACGCGGGTTTCCTCATCGCGTTCTCCGTTGCCAGACGACCAGGGCAGCAACGGCGAGCACCACCGCCCCAGCGGCCATCATCCACGGAGCGGTGCCGGTCTTGGCCCGCGTAGCCGTGACCTGCTCGCGCACCTTCGCCGCGGCGTCCGCGCCGGCGTTCCTGGCCCGCCCGGTCAGCTCGGCGGCCTGTGCCTGCGCCCTGCTTTTCAGGTCCGCCTTGGCGACCAGCTGGTCGACCGTTTCCCCTAGGTGCTCCCGAGTGCGCACTATCTCTTCCTTGAGCTGCTGAGCTTCGTCGCCCATTACCGTCGCACCTTTTCCCTGACTTCCTCGATATCCGCCTTGACGCTGTCGACTGCCTCGCTGGGCACCGGCGGCGTGGCAGTCCGCAGCCGGCCCCTGCCGGCCATAGCCGCCAGACCTGCGATGGCGAGCAACGCAGCGCCGACTATCAGCGCCGCCAGCCACGCCGCCAGGACGTGACTGATGCCGATGATCGCGCAAGCAATCAGGCAGCCCACGCCGTAGGCCGCGACTAGTCCGCCGCCGCCGATCATGCCGATGCCCGTGCCCGCCTGCTTGCCCTTGCGGGTCACCTCCAGCCGGGCCAGCTGAAGCTCATCCCGCACCAGCATGGAGACTTGCTCGGCAACCTGCTCGACCAGCTCGCCAGTCGACCGCTCGCCGGTAGCCGCCTGGCCGACGCCATCCGCTTGACTCATCACGCCCCTCCTCCCGCTCGCATGAAACAACCGGGTACCCCGGCAGGTGGCCTTCTAACGCACGCAGAACGGGTGCGTGTTTCACCTGGCTCGCGAAGCCGACATCGGCGGGGCAGCAGGAACCCTATAGGGGCATTTAGCCTCTTTGTAGGTTTAGCGTCTTTCGCCGGTATTACGGCTCCGATATGCATTTGGGAACTTTTGTGATGCCCATGACAAGGGCAAACTAGGCTCTGCGATCCAGCTCGCTTGGCGGCCGTAGGGTGCGAAATGCCCAGTCTCCCGACTTAGCGGCGTAATATCCCTGTGACGCATGGTGATTCGCGAACAGGCCGCGCTTCTGGGGGGTGTACGAATGCCGGAAGGGAATCCAGCCGGCCGGGTGCCAGTGCAGCGGGTTGAGCTAGCGACCGGGCACATGGATGTAATGGCTGAGATCAGTCAGATGTTTGTTCAGCACCAGCCGTGGTTCCGTTGCGCGGATCCGGGCACGGTCGATGCCGGCGTCCGGATTGCCATCGCCGGCGGCCTGGGTGCGGGGCAGGCGAGGTACCGCGGCTTCGAATACCGGGCGCTGGTTGATCCGCTCGACCGATTGCTGGCGGGTATCACGGTGGCCGGGACCGGCGCGCTGATGTCCAGCGGTGCCGAGGCGCTGACTGCGCCCGGGGACGCGTTCCTGCACCCGCCGCAGGCGCCGTTCACTTTCGAGTCGCACGATAGCGAGTATTCCCTCCTGCAGGTCCCGCTGGCGGCCGCCGGGGCGCTGGCCGAGGAGATGACCGGGCTGCCGGCGGCGGGCCTGCGGTTCGAAGCGATGACACCGCTTTCCGCGTCCCTCGGGCAGAGATTCGGCACAACCGTGGATTTCATCTGCGATCAGGTCGCCGCCTCAGCGATCACCGAAATCCATCCGCTGGTCGTTCAGGAGCTAACCCGGCTGGCGGCCGGCGCGATGCTGAAGGTTTTTCCTAACACCACCATGACCGCCGGTTATCTGCCCGGCCCGGGGTGGGTAGCGGCGGCCGCCGTCAACCGGGCAGCGGCGTTCATCGCTGCCCGGGCCGGCGAGCCTGTTACGGTCCAGGAGATCGCCGCGGCGGCTGACGTGTCCGTCTTCGCGCTAGAGTACGCATTCCAGCGGCATTTCGGCACCACGGCCGAGGGATACCTCCGGCGAATCCGGCTGGAACGCGCGCACCACGACCTCGCCCAGGCCGACCCGTCCAGCGGCATCACAGTGGAAGGCGTGGCACGCCGCTGGGGGTGGACCACCATCGGGCAGTTCACCGTCGCCTACCAGCGGCGGTTCGGCGTGCCGCCCAGCCTCACCCTTGGCAATTGAAAAGACCGCAAAGACCAGGGTGACTGGATCAACCCAGGAGACGGGCCGTCGTCGACCGGACCAACGGCTCCGTTAGCGGGCGCAGGGTGAGGCCGAATGGCTCGTTGTGCGCTGGCTGCAGCGACTGCAGTCCCCGGATCAGTCACTGCGGTTCACTGCGGCTGGCATTAATCACGCCGCTGTGGGGTAGCCGTGGTCAACCGTTATGGGTCCGACCTTGGGGGACAAGACATGCCTGAAGGCACCTTCACCACTGACATCGCGGCGATCCGCGCGAGGGTCCGGCAGAAGGTGAAGAAAGGACCGCTCGGCTCATGAAAGACCACCGGGGACATGGCAGCAGAGACCTGTCGCCGTGGCAAGAAACGGCCCGGGCGTTCAGCACGGCCGTCGAGTCGGGCAGGGTCGACCTTCCGCTTCCCGGCTCCGGCGCCACCCTGGAACGCCTGTCCGCGCTCGCCGACCTCGCCGGGGAGGACCTGTCGCTGGCAAGGCTCGGAGAGGGGCACGCCGATGCGATCGCGATCCTGGCTGAACTCGGCGGACCGTCCCCCCAGCCGGGCAGCCGGTGGGGCGTGTGGGCGGCGAACCCGCCGGGTCCGAATGTGACGGCCGAGCCGTGCGGGGGCGGCACCTGGGTGCTGCGCGGCACGAAGCAGTACTGCTCGGGGGCGCGGATTTGCACGCATGCACTGGTCACCGCGGCCGCCGCCGATGGGCAGCGGCTGTTTGCCGTGCGCGTGGCGGAACTTCAGCCCCGCGATGGTACCTGGCCCGCGACGGGGATGGCGGGCAGCGACACGCTCGACGTGGGCTTCCCCTGGGTGGTCGCGGATCCGGTCGGCCCGCCAGATTGCTACACGGAAAGGCCCGGGTTCAGCCATGGCGGCGTCGGAGTGGCGGCCTGCTGGTACGGCGGGGCACGCGGCGTGGCACGGGCGCTGCTGGGTGCCGCCACCAAACGCGATGTTGGCCCGCATGCCCTGGCCCACTTGGGGGCCGTCGATATCGGGCTGCGGACGGCATGGGCCGCGCTCGCGACCGCGGCCCGCGAGATAGACGCCGATCCCGAGGACCTGCGCGGCGACGGACCGCTGCGCGCCCTGCGGGTACGGGCGCTGACCGAGGCGGTCGCCACCGACGTGCTGGCCAGAACGGGCAGAGCGCTCGGCGCCGCGCCGCTCGGCCACGACGAGGCTCACTCGCGCGCGGTCGCCGACCTCACGGTCTACTTGCGCCAGCACCACGCGGAACGCGACCTGGCGCGGCTGGGCGAACTGATCGCTGAATGCGGTGCCGGGTGGTGAGGCGCACCGGCCCGCACCCGATTGACGCGCCTGGCACCGACGAGCGGTCCTGGCGTGCCTGGCCATGGCTGAGCACCCTTCCTGCTTCCGGACTCCAGGCGCTGGCGGGCGTGACGAGTGCCGTGATCGTGGCCGCGCACCCGGATGACGAGGTGCTCGGCGCCGGCGGGCTCATCTCGATGCTGGCGGCGTCGCGGGCGCGGCTGCGGCTGGTGGCGGTGACCGACGGCGAACGTTCCCATCAGGGATATTCATCCCCCGCGGTGCTCGCCAAGCGGCGGACCGCGGAAACGACCGCGGCGCTGCGTGCCCTCGGCGCACGGGCGACCGAGGTGATCCGGCTCGGCCTGCCGGACAGCCGCGTCGCCCGCCGCGAGGACGATCTCGCGGCGGCGCTCGCCCCGCTCGCCGAGGGCTTCGACCTGTGCCTGGCCCCGTGGGACGGCGACATGCACCCCGATCACGCGGCAGCCAGCCGGGCCGCGCGCCTGGCCGCGACAGGAGCCTTCCACTGCTTCCCCGTGTGGATGTGGCACTGGGCCTCCCCGGTGATCCCCGGGTGCCCTGGGACCGCGCGCTGCGGATCCCGCTGCCGCCGCAGACCGCGGCAAAGAAACGCGCGGCCATCAGCCGCTTCGCCAGCCAGACAGAAGACAGAGGCCACGGCCTCGGGCCCGTGCTTGCCCCGGGCATGATCGCTCACTTCACCCGCGCCATGGAGGTCCTGCTGCCGTGACTCTCGATACGGGCTACTTCCGCGACTGCTACGCGGCCTCGGCCGATCCCTGGGGGCTGGCGGAACGCTGGTACGAAGCACGCAAGTACGCCCTCAGCCTCGCCCTGCTGCCCGCGGAACGGTACGCCGCCGCCTTCGAGCCTGGCTGCTCGATCGGGATACTCAGCGCGCAGCTCGCGGCACGGTGCGGCCGGCTGCTTGCCTGCGACGCGGTTCCCGAAGCCGTCGCTTCCGCACGGGCAAACACCGCCGGCCTGGCGGGCGTCCAAGTCGAGAGGCGGGTGATTCCCCATGAGTGGCCGCAGCAGTCGTTCGACCTGATCGTCTTCTCCGAGCTTCTCTATTACTTCGGCGACGCCGACCTGAACGAGGTGCTCCGACTCGGCATCGGCACGCTGCGCCCCGGCGGGCACCTGCTCGCGGTGCACTGGCGGCACCCCGCGCCCGACCACCCGCGCACCGGCGATGAGGTACACGAGGTCCTTGCCGGACGCGCCGGGCTGGCGCGGCTGGCGCGCTACCGCGATCCTGACTTCACCGCCGAGGTATACACCCATGCCGACGGCGACCTGCGGTCCGTCGCCCAGACGGGCGGGATCGCGTGATCCGCTCCGTCGGCGTGATCGTCCCGGCGCACAACGAGCAGGACCAGCTGCCCTTCTGCCTGGCCAGCCTGCGGCGCGCGGCGCGGGCGCTGCACGGCACGCCGGTTCACCTGGTCGTGGTCGCCGACGCGTGCCGCGACAGAACCGTCCAGGTCGCGCAGCGCAGTGGGGCGACCGTGGTCACGATCGCCGCCCGCAGCGCAGGCGCGGCGCGGGCGGCCGGCGTCCGGGAGGTGCTGCGCCGCACCCGGCACCTGGACCCGGCAGACGTCTGGCTGGCTAACACGGACGCTGACACCCTCGTTCCAGCCTGCTGGCTCCGCCGGCAGGTCCGCTACGCGAACCGGGGATGGGACGCGGTGGCGGGGACCATCCGGATAACCGACTGGTCCGGCTACCAGCCCGCCACCCGTGCGCTGTACCAGAAGCGGTACGCCGCGGGGACAGGCCCGCACTCTCACGTACACGGCGCCAACCTCGGCTTCCGGGCCGCTGCGTACCTGCGCGCCGGCGGGTTCACCGACAAGCCTACGGCGGAAGACCACGCCCTGGTCGCCGCGCTGGCCGCCAGCGGCAGCCGTGTCCACCGCACCCGCACGCTCACCGTGATCACCTCAGCCCGGCGCACGGCCCGCGCCCCGCACGGGTTCAGCAGCTACCTCGCGGAACTGGATGCCGGGCAGGACGCCGCCTCGGCATGACCGGGCAACCCTGATCACCGGGCGGGGGTCTGCGCCGAACCCGTCCCGCACCTGACCGAACCCGGCTGGCACGACATCATGCCCGCCGCCAAGAGCACAATCGCTCCAGCGGCTGACTACTTTCTAACGGTGATCAGGGGCGGTGCTGCTAACCGGGCAGTGCCGCGGGTCCGGGGAGGTGCTGATGATGGTGCCGGCGACGCTAAGTTCGGATACCCGTCGGGCGCCGGGATGGCTGATTACGAGCCGCGGGTCGGGCAGCGTGATCACGACTTGCTCGTCGTGCCGCCGGGCGGGCAGGCGCTCGTCACAGGGCATGCCATCTCCTCCTGCCTCAGGCGGGGTCCGGGCCGGAGGGATGCTGGCTGTTCGTTGTTACCTGCCATCCTTGCCGGGTCGGTAATAACAGTCAACCTGGGCCGCTCGGCCTGACGACCTAGCCTGGCGTATTGGGTAGGCTGCGTGCGGTCGTGGGGATTGCGGGGTCATCAGTGGAGTACCCGGAGGGGGCGCGGGCGGACGGCCTGCCGGCGGTGCTGTCGGCCCCGGACCGCCTAGCGGCGCTGGAGGCCACCGGCCTGGCGGGCAGTGCCCCGGAGCCTGTGTTCGACGACCTGGCCCGGCTGGCGGCGTCGGTGACCGGCTGCGGCATCGCCGCGATCACGTTCGTCGGGGAGTGTCGCACCTACTGGAAGTCGGTGCCGCACCTGCCGTACGGGGGCCCGGAGGCCTGGCAGAATCCAGTGGGCGACGACTTCTGTTACGTCCCCGTCGGAATGAACGGGCCGTTCATCGTCGAGGACGCCGAGCGCGACCCGCGTACGACAGGTCACCCGGCGATCGGGCCTTGGAGAGTAGGTGCCTGGGCGGGCTATCCGATCGTGTCGGCCGACGGGCAGCCGATCGGGACTATGTGTGTCATCGATGCGCGCCCGCGGGTCTGGAAGCCCGCTGAGCTGGAAACACTCGCGACGCTGGCGCGGGCGGTGTCCAACGAGGTCAACCTGCGGGTCACGCTGCAGACCGCCCGCAGCGCGCTGCAGACCAGCCAGGCCGCGCTGGCCAGGGCGCGTGACCTTGCTCGCAGCTTGCAAGACAGCCTGCTGCCGCCGGTGCTCCGGCCGGCGCCAGGGCTGGACGCCGCCGCGCGGTACGTTCCCGCCACCGACGGCGGCGAGTCGGTGACCGGGGACTTCTACGACTTGTTCCAGGCCCGCGGGCCGTGGTGGACCGCGGTGATGGGCGACGTGTGCGGCAAGGGGACGGAAGCAGCAAAGGTGACGGCGCTGGCCCGCTATACCCTGCGTGCCGATGCGGGCGACCACCTGTCTCCGGCGGAGGTCCTGCAGCGGCTGAACGCCTCGATGCTCGCGCAGGGCGCCCCGTTGTTCCTCACCGCGGTCCAGGCGACGTTCCGCCTCACCCCGGGCGGGCTGACCGGGCGTCTGTGCCTGGCCGGACACCCGCCTGCGCTGATCCGCCGGGCTGACGGCCGGGTACAGCAGGTGGGGGTTGCCGGCTCGCTGCTCGGTTACACCGAGCAGGTGCAGCTGACCGATGTCCGGTTCCGCCTGGCACCAGGCGACCTGCTGCTTCTCTACACGGACGGCGCCATCGAAGCGCGCCCCGCCCCGGGCAGCGCCGAACCGCGGCAGGCGATGTTCGATGAGGATGCCCTCGTCAAAGCCCTCGCGAGCACGCGCAACCTAGAGGCCGCCGCCACCACTAGTCATATCGCCGATGCCCTCGCCTACTGGCATGGCGGCTGGGCCAGTGACGACACGGCTCTGCTTGCCCTGCGCCTTCCCGGCCGGGAATTACCTCCCCCGCAGACACCGCGTCTGCCTCCGCCACTCGGCTACACCGAGGGCCGCTACCCGCTGACCCCCGACCGGCGCGAGTAGCGGCCGGCTACCGCCTTGCAGAACTCCCGCTACGGCTTACGCGCGACGACGCCGTAGAGAGGGATCACGGCGTCGAAAACCGGGTCGTCCGGCGCAGGACGCCAGTCGCAGGCGTGCACCAGGCCCGGCGGGACCAGCTCAAGGCCCGCCACGAGGCTGGCGACCTCCTCCCGGGAGCGCAGGGTGATCTTCTGCGACGCCTGCCGGTTCCACCGGCGGTTGGCCACGCGGACGCTGGGGTCCATGTCGCTGGCCTGGTGGTAGAGGGCGACGTAGCTGCCGGACGGCAGGCCAGCCAGCAGCCCGGACAGCGCGGCGGTGGCCTCCTTGGTGTCGGCGATGCGACCAAACACGGACGTGGACAGGAACATGAGCGCGACGGGCCTGCGCAAGTCGAACACGGCCCCGGCACCTGCGTAGATAGCGTCAAGGTCCCCGAAGTGCGCGTCCACGTAGTCGACGATCCCGCCTGGCGTGGACTTCGCCAGCGCCCGGGCGTGGGCGAGCACCATCGGGTCGCCGGTTACGTAGACGATGCGGCATGCCGGGTCGAGCGACTGCGCCGCCTTATGCGTCAGGCCAGATGCGGGCAAGCCCGCGCCAATGTCGAGGAACTGCGTGATGCCAGCCTCAGCAACCAGGTACCGAACCACGCGGCGATGGAAGGCGCGCAGCGCGGGTACGACCATGGCGATGACGGGTGCGACCGAGATCATCGCCCGCACCGCCTTCCGGTCGGCATCGAAATTGTCACCGCCGCCATCGAGGTAATCGGCGGCCCGCACGACGCTTGGCGAGGCGGCATCGACCATCCCGGCCCGTTCCCAGCGTGCCATGTCGTCCCAGGAGCCGCCTGACATCTCACTCCCCCTCCCACCACGGCTTCCCCGCCCCCGCCGCGCATGGAATTTTTCCCTTCGCCACGATAGCTGTCCGCGATCGCCCGGTGACACATCTTGGCCCAGGTCGCCCCAACCAGTAGCACGAGGCCGGCTGCCGGGAAGTTACTGGTTCCAGCCGACGGGTTCGGCGGGCTGATAACTGCAGGCTGTTCCGGTGCGGATGGCTGCCCGGAGATGGGCGGCCAGGTCTGGGTGGTAGCGCTGGAGGTGGTCGATCGCGTGCTGGATGCGGGCGGTAACCGCCTTGCGGGCGCGCTCGCTGTCGTCGCCGAGCCGGCGGCGGCGGCCGCCCAGGCCGAAAGCGCGGCTCAGCTCCCCGATGAGCGCGTCGCGTTCGGCGGCGGCCCGGGAGGCCCGTTCGAGGTCGCTGTCGGCGGTGGCGTCGTCGATCTCCTGGTCGAGCTCGGTCAGCCTGGCCTTGTAGGCGGCGCGGGCCTGGTCGTCGAGGACGGGGGCGGCGCCGGCCGGGGCGACCAGCCCGGCGAGCTGCGTGGCGGGGACTGGTTCCCGTGGCTGCGCGAGGAGCGCGGCGATGTCGTGGAGGCCTTTGGCGTCGGGCATGCGGATGGTCTTGCCACGGTAGGTGATGTGCCAGACCGCGCCTTCGCGCCGGAATCGGTTGGGTGCCGCGGCAGGGGCGGCCCGGCCGACACGTGTCCGTTCCAGCGCGCTCAGCTGCGCCCAGGCGCTGGCGCCGAGCTGGTGGTGCTGGGCGACCGCGGCTGCGAGGTGGTCCGCCGCGGCACTGTGCTCGCCAAGGGAGGCAGCCAGGAGCCCGAGGTAGTGGTCCACGGCTCCGGAGTAGGCGACCGTCGCTCCGCACACGACGTGGGTACCGGCCAGCGGCAGTAGGCGCTCGTAGAGCTGGCGGCGCAGCGCGCTGCTGCCGCACCGCGCCGCCGCCTCGGCGGCGATGGACGGGAACCACAGGTCATAGCCGACGGTGGCTCCCGGGCCGTCGGACTGCTCCACGGGGAAGCCCGCCATGACGGCGGCGGCGCGCTCCGGCTCACCGCCGTCGGCGGCTAGCAGCGCCCGCCAGGGCGGCCAGGTCTCCACCGGGGGTTCGGCATCGGGGCGGAGGCGCCGGTAGCTGCCGCGATCGGCTTGGAAGCGGGCCAGCTCCCAGCGCTGGATGTCGTGGATCAGGACGGCATCCGCGCTTCCCATGTCCTGCGCTGCCCGCCCGGCCGCGCCGATCAGTGCGCCGGCTTCTTCGAGCTGGCCCGCAAGGAGTGCGGCGGCGGCGCGCCGGGACTGCGCGTCCCATCGCGCAGCGGCGTCACCCAGCTGCTCGGATTCCCGGCAGAAAAGGTCCAGCTCGGCGTGGGCGAGGGGGTCGCCGAGCTCGAGCAGGGCGGTGGCGCGCAGCAGCCGGGCCTGGGCGATCAGGTCGGCGCTGTGCAGCTGGCGGGCGAGGGCGAGCAGCTCATCGAGAATGGTCAGGCGCTCGCGTGCCGACCCGGGCCGCCAGCAGACATCGTGGGCGGCGATCAGGCAATGGGCGAGCGTCCACCGGTCGCGGGACCCGCGGGCCAGGGTGACGGCGTGCTGAGCCAGCTGCCGCGCCCTGGTGGTTCTCGCAGCGTCGAGCGAGTGGAACAGGTCCCTGGCGAGGGCCGCGTTGACAAGTGCCGCCAGCTGCGGCGTCAGGCCGGTGGTTCCGGCAGCCTGCTGGAGCAGCCCGATGGTCTGTTCCCGCTCGGTCGACGGCCCGGTCTTCGCCCCCACGGCGTGCAGCCCGAGGGCGGCCCTGGCCAGCCTCGGGTGATCGGCGCTGGCGCGCGCTAGGGCGGCGCCGTCGAGGTAGGTGACCCTGGCCAGCGCCAGCCGTCCCGCCTTCCGCCGCGCCTCGCCCAGTTCGAGCAGGACGTCGAGCCGGGTCGCGACGTCGGTGTCGAGCAGGGGAAGGACGCGCTCGAGGTGGCCGACGGCGTCGGCGAACGCCAGGCGGGCGGCGGCAGCCGCCGCGGCCGCCCGGCTGTGGCGGACGGCCGCGGACCGCACCGCAGGGTCGGGTCTGGTGAGGCTGACGGCGCAGTAGTGGGCGGCAAGCTCGGCAGGGTAGGCCAGCCCGCCCGCGGCGGCTTGTTCCTCAAGGGCGCGGGCCAGGGACAGATGCAGGGTGGCTTGGGCGTCACCAGTGAGCCCGGCTGCCAGCACCTCCCGGAACAGGTCGTGCGCGAACCGGAGTCCGTTCCCGGTGCGGACCAGCACCCCTGCGGCAGCGGCCAGCTCCAGATGAGTCTCCACGTCGACGGCCAGGGCCTGCTGCAAGAGGCCGGGCCGCAGTGCCTGAGTGTCGAGCGAGGCCGCGGCCAACGTGTGCACGCAGTCCTGCGGGAGCCGGGCCAGGCGCCGCTCGATGACGTCACGGACCGAATCCGCACCCGGCACGGCTAGCCCGCTCGCGTCCGTCACGCCACGGACGCCCGCCAGGCGAGACAGTTCCGTGACGAAAAGCGGGTTGCCCGCGGTGCGGTCCCACATCCGCCGGGCTTCGTCGTCATCCGGCTCCCGGCCCAGGTGCCTGGTCATCAGCCGGGAAACCTCGGCCGGGCGGAGCCCGGCAAGGGATATCAGGCTCGCCGATCCGGCCAGGTGACGCAGCTGGCCGGTGGCCTCCTCACCTCGATAGGTGCCGATGAGCAGCACCCGCCCGCCAGGCAGCTGGCGGGCGGCGAACTCGGCGAGAGCAAGCGAATCCGGGTCGGCCAAGTGCAGGTCCTCGACAACGACAACCACCGGCCGGGAGTCACCCAGCGCGGCAAGGAACCCCGCCGTGGCGTCGAAGAGCCGGAACCGGGCAGTGCTGACCGCGGCGCCCGAGGCGTCGGCGGGCTCGGCAGTGCCGGCCCAGCCCAGCGCCGCAACCGCAGCAGGCGGCCGGGTTCCCGCCTCCGCGGCAGCCCGGACAACCTGAGCCCATGGCCAGAACGCCGGCACGCCCTCGGTCTCCGAGCAGCGCCCCCACAGCACCAGGGCGCCCTGGGCGGCCGCCAAGTCGGCGGCCGCCCCGGCCACGGCCGTCTTGCCGATCCCGGCCTCCCCGCCGATCAGCAGCAGCTGGCCCCGCCCGGCGGCCGCCTGGTCGAACGAGGCGCGCAGCACCGCAAGCACCTCGTCCCGGCCGATGAGCCCCCCGGTCGTATCCACCTGCCCATTGTCCACCGGCGGGCACCGGACGGTAAGGGCCGTAGCTGCAGCAAGATGTTCAGCGGTGCATCGACACCTACCCGGCTGACCTGGGAGAACCCGGATTCGGCGGCCACTGCGCGCAACGCCTGCTCGCCGGGGATGGTACCGAGCCCGGCGCCGCCGTGGGCGAGGGCGTTTGGCGTGCACACCAGCGCCGACGCGGCGTAGAAGAACCTTCCCGCCGGGTTCAGGTTCTCCTCGGTGTGCTGCGATCCCGCGTGCTCGACAAGCAGCACGCTGCCGCCGGGAGCCAGCGCTTTCCGTGCGCCGCGCAGCGCGGCGACCGGGTCGCCGAGGTCGTGCAGGCAGTCGACGAAGGTGACCAGGTCAAACCCCTCGCCTCCCTCGCTGGGCAGCCCGGCCGCGTCGGCCACCTCGAACGTGACCCGGGTGCCTAGCCCAGCCGCGGCGGCCGCCTTGCGCGCCCGGGCGACCGAGGCGTCGTCGGCGTCGATGCCCAGGAAGCGCGAGCGCGGGAACGCCCGGGCCATGGCGATCGTCGGCGAGCCGTAGCCGCAGCCGACGTCTGCCACCGTCCCGCCCGCCTCCAGCGTGGGCGCCACCCCGTCGAGGGCGGCCAGCCAGCCGGCCAGCGCGGGCACCACGACCGCCCGGCTGATCAGGTCCATGCCGTGGGAGTGGGCCGGGCCGTGCTCGTCCCAGCCGATCCCGCGCCCGGTACGGAACGCCTCCTCATAGCGGGCAACCTCGGCCCACTGCGCCGCCGCCTGCAGTCCTGCCCCCTCGACCAGGCCGCGCAGCGGCTCACCGGTCATGAGCGCCGCCACCGCGGCCGGCAGGCTGTAGCGGCCGGTGGCGGGCTCGTACCGCACGTAGCCGGCCGCTGCCTGGGAGCGCAGCCACTCGCGGACGTAGGGTTCCGCCGCCGAAGCCCGGGCGGCCAGCTCGCTGGGGGTGGCCGGCTCCGCGGCCAGCGAGTCCCACAATCCGGTCCGTACCCCGATCACGGTCAGCAGCATCCCGGAGGTCGCCGCCAGGTCGGCCATGAGCTGGCCCATCACCTGCCCCACCGCGGCCGGGTCGGCTGTCGGCCCAGTGGCGGGTGCTGTTTCTGTGTTCATCGATTGCTCCTTTCGTCGCTTACCCGTAAGGCGCCAGATCTGATGTAGCGGCCGCCACACGGGATCTGGCGCCGGACAGGCAGGCAGGAAGGACGCAGCAACCAGTGCTTGGCGCGGGTCTTACCGCGAGAGCTCATAGAGGCGGTTGAACGGATTGTCCATCTCGACGTGCCGCACCTGCGTGAAGCCGGCCTTGCCGGCCAGCTGACGCAGGACCGGTTCGGGGAGGCCGAGGGTGCCAAGGCCTTCTCCGCCTTCGGCGAGTGACGTGGTCATGCAGTACAGGATCGAGAAGCCGTACAGCAGCGCGGCGATGGGACCGGTGTTGTCCGCGGCCTGGTCCGAGCAGTTGATCTCCAGGCACAGGTACGACCCGCCGGGCCGCAGAGCGTCACGGATCGAACGGAGCAGTCCCAGCGGGTCGACCGCGTCGTGCACGACGTCGAACGTGGTAATCACGTCGAAGGATTCGGGCAGGCCGGCCCCCGCGTCGAGCACCTGGAAGCTGATCCGGTCGGCCACCCCTGCCTCGGCGGCGGCGCGCTGCGCCTGCTCCACGGACGGCGGGTGGACGTCGAACCCGGTGGCGGTGATGGCGGGGAAGACGCGGGCCAGGGCGATCAGTGCCTGCCCGGTGCCGCAGCCCACGTCGGCGACATGGGCGCCGGCCCGCAGCCTGGCCTCGGTGTCCGGCACCAGCGGCAGCCACTGCTGTACGAGCATGTTCTGGTGCCACTGCGCGGTGAACCGGCTTGTCCCGGCCCAGACGTCGGGGTGCAGATCGGCCGGCCTGACCCCGCCGCCGCAGCGGAACGCCTGGGCCACGTCGTCGTAGCGCTGGATCGCGCCGATCAGCTCCTGGTGGACGCCGCCGAAGAACGCCGGCCCCGGCTCGGCGGCCAGGGCCGGCACGTGCTCGGCGGGCAGGGCGTAGCTGCCCTGGGCGTCGTCGTAGGTCAGGTACCCGGCAGCGAACATGCCTGCCAGCCATTCCCGCACGTACCGCTCGGACAGCCCGGTCCTGCTGGCCAGTTCCCCGCTGGTCCCCGGGCCGTGATCGGCCAGGTTCTTGAACAGCCCTGCCCGGTCGCCGAGGGCGGCCAGCACGACCGTCGCGGCGGCGGCGGTGTCCGCCAGCACCCGGCCAGTGAACTCCGCGGCGCGGTTCTCGTCCATCGATTCCTCCTTGTGGTTTTGCGATACCGCCGCAGGGCGGCGGGTCCGGTTACCTCAAGAGGCGTGCGGCCCGAGTGAACGAATCGTTCACCCGGCCGTGAACGGATCCGCGTCCTTCAGGAATGGTTAAGGTTGAAGCAGCTGGTGTGCCCGGTTCTGGAAGGTGAGCGCGCATGCCGCAGCCGGTTCAGCCGCAGGCGTCGGACAGGTTCGTGGGGCGGTCCCACGAGCTCGCCGTGCTGCGCGCGGCCTACCGTGAAGCGGCGGCAGGCGATGCCCGGCTTGTGCTGCTCGCCGGAGAGCCGGGTATCGGCAAGACCGAGCTCGCCCGCGTTTTCGCCAGGGAAGCGGGCGACGACGGTGCGCTTGTGCTGTGGGGCGCCGGATGGGAAGAGGGCGGCGCACCGCCCTACTGGCCCTGGGTGCAGATCCTGCGGGGCTACGGCCGGCAGGCCGGGCCGGAGGCGCTCGCCGAAGCAGCCGGACAGCAGGCCGCCGTGCTCGGGCAGCTTCTCCCCGAACTCGGTGCCCCGGATGAGCGGGCCGGATCGGGATCCTGGGCGCGGTTCACGCTCTTCGAGGCCGTCTGCACGGTGCTCCACCGGGCTTCGCGAGGCGCGCCGGTCGTCGTGATCCTCGACGACCTGCATGCCGCGGGACGCCCGTCGGTCCTGCTGCTCCGGTTCGCGGCGGCCGCGCGCCTTTCCCGCGTCCTGTTCGCCGCCACCTACCGCAGCGCGGAGGCCAGGAACGACCCGGACGTCAGCGACGTGATCGGCGCGCTGGAATCAGCCGGTGCGCTACTGCCGCTCGGCGCCCTGTCCTCCGATGAGATACGGCTCCTGCTGCCCGGCGCGAAGGCCGACGTGCTCGCTCTTGTCGAGCGCCGCGGCGACGGTAATCCCCTGTTCGTCGCGCAAGTGGCGCGCCTGCTCGGACACGGGGCGGCCACCGTCGAGGAGGTGCCGGTCCCGGCCGGCATCAGGCAAGCGGTCCGGCGCCAGGTCGCCGCGCTCGCCGAGACCAGCGCCGGCGACGCCCGCGTGACCGCACGGGAAACCCTGGCCATGGCGGCGGCGCTCGGCCCGGGCATCGACCCCGCCCTTGTCGCGTCGGTGCTCGGCGTTCCCGCGGAACTCGTGGCCCGGCTGTGCGATGACGCCACCGAAATCGGACTGCTCAGCCCCGGCCGGGATGCCAGTGAGCTGTACCGGTTCAAGCACGCACTCGTTCGGGAGACTCTCTATGCCGAGCTGCCGCCCCAGTCCCGGGCGCACGCTCACTACAGGATCGCCGCGGCGCTTGAGGACAGGGCAGGACAGAGTCATTCCGAGCTCGCCTATCACTTCCTGCAGGCCGCACCGGTCAGCGCCGAGGCCGCCGCCAAGGCCGTCACCTACTCCGATCGGGCCGGGCAGGACGCGCTGAAGGCGCTGGCCTACGAAGAGGCTGCCCGTCATTTCCGGCACGCCCTTGACGTCCAGGGGCGGGCGGCGCAGGCCACGCCGGCCGGCCGGTGCGCACTGCTGCTCAGCCTGGCCGAGGCACTCACCAAGCCGGGCCCGGATCCCGCCGCGGCCCACGTCCTCGACGAAGCCGTGCGGCTTGCCCGGCATGCCAACGAGCCGCGGATGCTGGCCGCCGCGGCGCTGCTGCGCGCTCAGCACGTCGACTTCAACGCCCCCACCGGCGCCGCCACCGCACTGCTCAGATCGGCCGCCGACGCACTCGACCCGGCGGATGCCGCGCTGCGGGCTCGCACGCTGGCCCGCCTGGCGATCACGCTCACCCCGGAGCCGGCTGCCGCCAGAGCCGCCGCGCAGGAGGCCGTGATCAGCGCGCGCGAAGCGATGTCCCGGGAGCCGGACGGGCGGGCAGCCGCCACCGCGCTCGCCACCGCGCTCGCCGCGCAGCATCACGTCCTGTGGGGTACCCAGGACCCGCGGGATGCTCTTGCCGACGCCAGCGAGATCGTCGCGGCGGCTCAGCGGGCAATTGACCCAGAGACCCAACTCGACGGACACGTCCTGCGGCTGACCCATCTGCTCGAACTCGGGGACGGACCGTCCGCGCAGCGGGTCCTGCCCGAACTCGACCAGCTGGCGGACGCACTGAACCAGCCCGCCGCCAGGCTGGCCGCGCTGTCCCGGCGCTCGACCGTGGCCGCGCTTACCGGCGACTTCGGCGCCGCGGCCGACTTTGCCAGGCGGGCTTACCAGGCCGGGCAGGCCGCTGCCCTGCCCGATGCCGGTGCCGTCTACTGGGGTCAGATGTTCGCGATCTGGCTGCACACGGGCCTGCCAGCCGACGATGAGCAGCGGATGGAGCAGTTGCTCCGTGAGCTGGTGGCACGTTCGCACCTGTCGGTGGCGCACGCCGCGGCGCTGGTCCAGATCGACGCCGCCCGCGGCTCTGTCGAGCAAGCGCGCGGACTTCTCGACGAGCTCATCAGCACCGGCATGGACACCCTGCGGCCCGACATGGTCTACCTGTGGGCCCTGACCCTGCTCGCGCGCGACTGCACGATTCTCGGCGCGGTGCGGTACGCGCCGCGCGTCTACCAGGCCCTTGCTCCCTATGCCGGGCGCGCCGCCGTCGCCGCTGGGGCAGTCATGTGCTCCGGCTCCACCGACTACTACCTGGCGGGACTGGCCGCCCTCAGCGGAGACACCACGGCGGCACACCGGCACTACCGGACGGCCGTCAGCTGCCACCGGCGGCTCGGGGCCCAGCCCATGCTCGCGCACACCTTGCACGAACACGCGCTGCTGCTGCGGCGCCGTGGCGGACCAGAAGAGCTGGCCGCCGCATCGGCCGCGCTGGCCGAGGCCAGGGCCGTCGCCACCAGCTGCGGCATGACCAAGCTGCTCCCCGTCCTTGATCAGCCCGACCAGCCCGCGCCGGCCGCCCTGACCCTGAACAGGGAAGACGACTTCTGGATCATCGGCTACGCGGGCGCGCGCACCCGACTGCCCGACAGCCTGGGCCTGCGGTACCTGGACCTGCTCGTCCGTGACCCCGGCCGTGAACTTGCCGCTCTGGAGCTGGTCCAGCTCGCCGGCGCCACCGGTGCGGCTGGCACCGGGGTGCGCGCCGACGACCTGCATGAGGTGTCCGGCGCGGACGCCGACGATGTCCTGGATCAGCAAGCGAGGAACGCGTACCGGCAGCGCCTCAACGAACTCGGCGAGGAGCTGGCGCAAGCCGAACACTGGAACGACATAGAACGGGCCAGCCGACTCCGCGCTGAACGGGAATTCCTGGTCCGCGAGCTCACCGCCGCGACCGGTCTCGGCGGCCGATCCCGCCGCCTCGGCTCGGAATCAGAACGCGCCCGGATCAACGTCACCCGGGCCATCCGCTCCGCGATCGCCCGCATCCGCGACCGCGCACCGGACGCCGCCGCCCACCTCGACCAGACCGTCCGCACTGGCACGCGCTGCTCGTACTACCTGCCGTAACGCACCCGCCCGCGGGCTGGACCCGGGAGGTGCGCGGGTTCGTCAGCCGGCCTCAGGGGGCTCGCCGGCGGCCAGGTGCTCGTCGAAGAAGGCGCGGATCCGGCGCCAGGCGTCGTCGGCGCTGGCCGCTTCGTAGCCCATCCCGCCCACTCGCAAGACCGGTGCGAGGGGCCCGACCCGGTACCGCTCGAGGAAGCTGTGGCCGGCCTGGGGATACTCCTTGACGTCGTGGGGGATGCCCTTTTCCGTCAGGGCTGCGTCCAACTTGGCGGTTGCGCCCTTGAGCGTGCGGTCCCGGCCGCCGTAGCTGCCGACCACGGGGCAGGCGCCGCTCAGCGCGGCATCGAGGTTCTTCGGCAGCGGGCCGTAGTTGGGAGCCGCGGCGTCGAAGCCCCGGCTGGCGGTCATGAGGGCGAACCCGCCGCCCATGCAGAACCCGATGACCCCGACCCGGCCCGAGCAGTCGTCACGGCCGACCAGCCAGCGGCGAGACCTTTCGATGTCGTCGTAGGCCTGTCCCTGCCCGCTGCCAAGGGAGCGCATGGTGGCCTGCACGCACCTCAGCATCCCTCCGCGCGTGTAAAGATCCGGCGCCACCGCCAGGTACCCGTACGATGCCAGCCGGTCGGCGTGCTCACGGATGGCTTTGGTCAGGCCGATCGCGTCCTGGATCACGACGACGCCAGGGTGGGGACCGGCCTCGGCCGGGACGGCGAGGTAGGCCTTCAGCGGGGTGCCGCCCGCGGCGGGGATGGTCGTATCAGGCATGTCTATTTCATAGCAGAAAACGCCGCGGCCTAATCGCCACCCTGGCGTCAGCTGGCTGCGGGCGGGGAGACGTGAAACAAGGATCCGTTCGGGATGATCTGTTTATTTTTCTGCCCGTTGATGAATTGACTCTGCATGGGACTTCCCGCGACGACAGGGAGCAGCATCATGGCAGTGGACATCGCGATGGGCGAACAGTTGGGCGGTCACGCCGCCGCCGCCCACCCGCTCGACCCGCTCAGCGGCAGCGAGGTCGAGCGGGCCGCCGCGATCATCAAGGCGAGCGGGCACGCCACCGAGACGCTGCGCTTCGTGGTGATCTCGCTTGAGGAGCCGCCCAAGCCCGCCACGCTGGCCTTCGACCCGCTGGCGGTCCCGGCGCGCAAGGCGTTCGCTGTCAGCTACGACCCGGCGCGCAAGCTCATCTGCGAGGCGGTCGTCAACCTCGACACGGCCGAGGTGGAGTCGTGGACCCCGGTTCCCGGCCGCTTTCCCGCCTTCCTGTCCGACACGCTGACAGAGGTCGGGGAGATCGTCAGGAAGGATCCGCGCTGGCGCGAGGGGATGCGCAAGCGCGGCGTCACCGACTTGGAACTGTGCATGATCGACCCGTGGCCCGCGGGCTACGTCGGGCCGCAGGAGCACTACGACAACAGCCCGACGGTGTGCCGGCCGCTGACCTTCGTGCGATCGGCACCGGGCGAGCACGGGTACGCGCGCCCGGTCGAGGGCCTGATCGTCACCTTCGACCTCGACGGCATGCGGGTCATCGACGTCGAGGATCACGGCGTGGTGCCGCTGCCGCCGCAGGCGGGCAACTACTCCGCCAAGTACGACATGTTCAGCCCTGATAACCGGCCCGCCTTCACCGGGCTTCGTGACGACGTCAAGAACATCGTCATCACCCAGCCCGACGGTCCCAGCTTCACTGTCGACGGCTACGCGGTGGCCTGGCAGAAGTGGGCCTTCCGCGTCGGGTTCAACCCGCGGGAGGGCCTGGTGCTGCACACCATCTCCTATAACGACAAGGGCGTCGAGCGCCCGGTCATGTACCGTGCCGCCCTCTCGGAGATGGTGGTGCCCTACGGTGACACCGCCCCGACCCACTGGAACAAGAACGTCTTCGACATGGGCGAGCTTGGCATGGGGGTGTCCGCGAACCCGCTCACCCTCGGCTGCGACTGCCTGGGGGAGATCTTCTACTTCGACGGCATCGTCAACGACAGCCTCGGCAACGCCGTGGTCATCCCGAACGCGGTCTGCATGCACGAGGAGGACTACGGGATCGCCTGGAAGCACACCGACTTCCGCACCCAGGAGGTCGAGGTGCGCCGGTCGCGGCGGCTGGTGATGTCGATGATCTGCACGGTCGGCAACTACGAGTACGGCTTCTTCTGGTACCTGTACACCGACGGGTCGATTGAGTTCGAGGTCAAGCTGACCGGCGTGCTCACCACCGGCGCGTTCGCGTCCGTACCGCCCAAGTACGGCGTCGCGGTCGCACCGGGCATCTACGGCCCGAACCACCAGCACTTCTTCAATGTGCGGATGGACATGGCGGTCGACGGCCCGAACAATTCCGTCTACGAGGTCGACTCAATAGTCGAGGACGACGAGCGCAACCCGTACCGCAACGCCTGGTACACCCGGGCCACGCTGGTCAAATCGGAGTCCGAGGGCGCCCGCGCCTGGAACTGGGACACCAACCGGTACTGGACGATCGCCTCGGACAAGACCAACGAGCTCGGGGAGAAGACCGCCTACAAGCTTGAGCCGCGCGGCGTGGTCAAGCCCTTCGTCCAGCAGGGGTCCTACATCTACGACCGTGCGCGGTTCGTGCAGAAGCCGGTCTGGGTGACCAGGTACGACCCGAGGGAGAAGTACGCCGCCGGCGACTACATGGCACAGTCACCGGATGTGCAGGGCCTGCCGGTGTACCTGGAGGACGACGCGGACCTGGAGAACACCGACGTGGTCCTCTGGTACACGGTCGGCACGCACCACATACCGCGGCCGGAGGACTGGCCGGTTATGCCGTGCGCCTACATCGGCTTCCACCTCAAGCCGGCCGGGTTCTTCGACGGCAACCCGGCACTCGACCTGCCGCCGTCAACGGCAGCCAGCGACCATTGCGGTCACCACGAGCAGCACGGTCACTGACCCACGGGTCGCTGCGCAGGGGTACGGCCGGTCCGCTCCGCCGGGTGACTCGCGTCACCCGGCGACGTACCCTCCTGTTATGGCGGAAGAGTGGCGGCTGAGTATCGACTTCACCGGCCATCCCGGCACAGGACGGCGGTTCAGCGGCGACCGGCAGGCACGCGAAGTGCTGCGCGGCCGCTTCGGCGACGACATTGTGATGTCCGCTGAGAAGAAGCGCATCTTCCTGTACACCGAGCGGGCAGACGCCGCCACAGAGGCGGAACTCGTGGCGCGGCAGGTCCTAGCCGAGCAGGGGCTGAGCGCGGACATCCGGCTAGACCGGTGGGACCCCTCCGGTCAGGCCTGGCGGGACGCGCGATCCGCTGCACCGGAACAAGACGCCGCACCGCTACCCGGGAGAGCGGGACCGGTGAACCGGTGCCTGCCGGGTCCGACGACGAACACCGCCTCCCGGGCATCACGGGCTCCCGGGTATCTGGCGATCGACTCAGGCCAGTTGCCTGCGGCGTCGCGAACAGCGCCGGGATCGCCGCTCGGGACGTGCACGCTGGCGGTCACGTTCGCGGGAAGCTCCACCCGGTAACTGAACTGGTCACCATGTACTTCCCAGCTGGCGCTGATAGTCCCGCGGACTGACTGGTAGGAACCGCTAACCGAGGTCAGCGCTTGTCCGCGATGGGGGCGCAGCAGCGGGCGGGCAAAGCCCGCGGTGCCCGGAGCCTGGTCGATGCCAAGCACGAAGCGATAGAGCCACTCGCCGATGGAGCCGAGGGAATAGTGGTTGAACGAGTTCATCTGCGGAGACTGAAACCCGTGTTCCGCTGTCCAGCCATCCCAGCGCTCCCAGATGGTGGTGGCGCCATTGTCGATCATGTACCGCCAGGAGGGCTGGGTCTGCTGGGCCAGCAGACGGTACGCGACGTCGGTATGCCCGAAGCTGCTAAGGACAGGCAGCAGGTAACCGACGCCGGCGAACCCGGTGGTCAGGCGCCAGTCCGCCGCCTCGATCGCCGCCACGAGATGGCCGGCCGTTGCAGTGCGCAGGTCGTCGGGGATGAGGCCCATATGCAGGGCGAGGACATAGGCAGTCTGAGTACCAGAGACAACCCGCCCGTCGGTGTCGGTGAACGCCCCGGCGAACCCCGCGCGGATCTTGGCGTGCAGGGCGCGGTATCCGGCGGCGTCTTCGGCCCTGCCTGTCGCCTCGGCAATCTCGGCCATCAGGTACGCGTCGTGCGCCCAGTAGGCGGTGGCGAGCAGTTCGTGCGGCGTGTCGTCCGCGCCTGGCGCAAGCCAGTCGTTATAGCTGTTGCCGAGCTGGCTGGCGCGCAGGTAGTCCGGGTTGGCGCGCTCAAGGAAGTCCATCCACCTGGTCATGGCGCCGAAGTGCCGGTCCAGCACCCCCGTGGCCCCGTACATCTTCCACAGCGTCCACGGAATGATGACCCCGGCGTCCCCCCAGGCCGGCGCCGCCGATCCGCCGAAGGTGAGCCGCGGTGCGACATCGGTGTAGGCGCCCGACGGCAGCTGGGCGTCCGCGACGTCATCGAGCCATTTGTCGAAGAACGACGCGACATCCCGGTTGTAGCAGGCGGTCCGCGCGAAGATCTGCGCGTCGCCGAGCCAGCCGAGGCGCTCGTCGCGCTGCGGGCAGTCGGTCGGGACGCTGATGAAGTTGCCGCGCTGCCCCCAGTCGATCGCGGCGAACAGGCGGTCAAGCCAGTCCGCCGAAGTGCTGAGCGTGCCGGTCGCCGGAGTGTCGGAGTGCGCCACCACGGCGACGAGATCGCCGGGATCCAGGTCACCCGGATATCCGGTGATCTCGGCGTAACGGAATCCGTGCATGGTGAAGCGCGGCTCGAAGATTCCGGGCCCGCCGGCGGCTATGTACTCGTCGGTCTGCCTGGCCGTCCGTAGGTTCGCCGTGTAAAGGCTGCCGTCGGGGTTGAGCACCTCGGCGTGGCGGACGCGGATTTCCGTGCCGGCCGGCAGGTCGGCGCGCACCCTTACCCAGCCAGGCAGGTTCTGGCCGAAATCGACCACGTGACGCCCCGCGGGATCTCGTGAGATGCCAACCGGCACGATTTCCTCGGTGACCCTGACGGGCGGACCCGGATCGGCGACCAGCGGGCGGGAATCACGGTCTCTGGTGTGGACGGCCCGCCAGCCGGAGGCGTCGAAGCCCGCGGCATCCCAGCCGGGCGACTCGAGTCGCAGGTCGTGCTTCTCCCCCATGAGCAGGTCCGCGTACCTGATCGCGGCGGTTTGCTCCTCCCACTGCCCGTCGGTGACGACCAGCTGGCGAGTGCCGTCCGCGAACGTGATGACCAGCTGGGCCAGGAGTTCGGGCACTGTGCCATAGTGCGCGCCGGCGCGCTTCGGGTCGAAGCCGACGAAGCCCGCGTACCATCCATCCGCGATTATCGCGCCAAGGACGTTCTCTCCCGCTCGGACCAGGCCTGTCACGTCGTACGTCTGGTAGAGGACGCGCTGGTCGTAGTCGGTCCAGCCGGGCGCGAGAAACGCGTCACCGATCCGCTGCCCGTTCAGCCGGACCTCGTAGAGTCCGAGTGCGGTCACGTACAGGCGGGCCGATGCCACCTGCCCATCGACTGCGAAGGCACGGCGCAAGTAGGGTGCCGGGCGCAGCGCGCGGCTCACCGGGTCGAAGGGACCGTCCCCGGCTGGCGGGGTGACTTTCTCGTGCGCCTGCCCCTGGCTGATCCAGCAGGCATGCCAGCCGTTCGCCTGATCGAGCTCGACCTCGAAGAATGCCGGGTCGCTCCACTCCGACAGGGCGCCGGCCGCGTCCCGTGCCCTGACCCGCCACCAGTAGCGCCTGCCCGGTTCCAGGGCGGCGCCGCCGTAGGGAATGTCGAGACAGTCCGCGGACGCGACCTGCCCGGTGTCCCAGCACAGCGTGTCCTGCGACAGTCGCGACAACCCGTTCAGGAAGACTTGAATGTGGAAGGCCGCCTGAACGCGATCACCTCCCGTGCCCTGCAACTGCCAGCCGAACCGCACCCTGCCGGGGGCGATGCCGAGCGGGTTGACCAGGTGCGCGCAGCGGAGCCCGGTCAGGCTCAGCGTTGAGGGCGTGGTCACAGTTTTACTGCTCCTTCAGTCAGACCAGAGACGAAATAGCGCATGGTGAAGCCGACGAGGACGAACATCGGGAGGGTGGCCATGACGAACGCGGCGAACACCGCGCCACCGCCGGTCAGGTTCAGTCCGAAGCTGCCGACGAACTGCTGCACGCCGGCCGAAATCGTGGTGCGGCTGGGATCCTGGATGACGATGGTGGGCCACAGGTAGTCGCCCCAGACGTTGATGGTGACCAGGATCGCGCCGGTCAGCAGTACCGGCCTGGTCAGCGGCGCCACGATGCGCGCCAGCACCTGCCACTCCGTGCAGCCGTCCACCCGGGCGCTCTCGAGGAGGTCGGCGGGGATCTGGTCGAAGAAGCCGCGGAAGATCAGCACCAGTAGCGGCTGGGCGCTCGCCGCGTACGGCAGCACCAGGGCCCACCAGGTGTTGAACAGGTGCAGCTTCTGGACCGTCAGGAACAGCGGGATGAGGGTAAGCGTGGACGGGACGAGCAGCAGCGCGACGTAGGCGAGGAACAGCATGTCCTTGCCGCGGAAGCGCAGCTGGGAGAACGCATAGGCCCCGAACGCGGCGGCAGACACACCGAGGACGATCGACAGGGCGGCGACGATCAGGGTGTTGCCAAGCGGCCGCGCGATTCCCGTCCACGCCGTCGAGTAGTTCTGGAACTCGAACTGCGTGAACAGGGAGAACACGCCGCTGCTGAAGATGTTCTGGCCGCTCTTCAGCGAGTTGGACAGCACGAACACGATCGGGAAGTAGGTCATCGCGACGATGACCGCGCCGGCCGCCACCGCGATCCAGCGGTACCGGCGCCGCCATCGCCAGGCCGCGGCCGGCCGCCGTCCCGCGGGTGCGGGCAGGCGGTCGGCCGGGGTTTCTATTGATACCGAACGCATGGGGCGTTCCCTGACTCCTAGTACTTGCTCAGGTCGACGTGGTTGGCCGACGCCCACTGCTGCGCCGAGCTGGTCAGCAGCGACTGCCACTGGCTGGCGAACGCGGAGTAGGACAGCTGCCCGTCGACGTACGCCTGGACAATCCGCATCCCCGAGTTGGTGGAAGCGGTGGACAGCACGTCGTCGAGCGCGACGTCGACCACAACGGGCACCTTGCCGGTGGGCACCAGGCCGGGCAGGCCCGGCAGGTTGACGGTCGGCGCACCGGTCTCGGTGGGGATGTAGGAGCCGCTGCCGCTGATCTTGAGCCAGTCACCCAGGTGCTGCGGGGTGAACAGCCAGGCCATGAAGTCCATGACGGTGGCCGTCTTGGCGGGGGTCATCGAGCTGTCCGCCTTCTGCGAGGTGATGCTCCACTCGCCGTTGCCGTTCGGGCCGCCGATCACGCCGACGGTCGAGGTGCCGAGCGCGAGGGGCGACGACGCCGTGGTGATGGCCGGCTCGGGGAAGACGCCGTACTTGCCGGAGAAGCCGGCGGAGTCAAGCTGCGGAATCCACCAGCTGCCGCCCCACAGGATTCCCACCTTCCCCTGGATGAGCTGGGACTGCGGGCTCAGCGGCGGAGAAGTGGTGTTCGGGTTCGAGCACGCGTCGTAGGTGCTCTCCCCGTTGCCTGAGTAGGGGATCAGCTGGCCGAGAAGCTTCCACACCTCGGCATAGCGCGGGTTGTTCATGCCGATGATGCCCTTCTTGATGCCGACCGCGACATCAAGGCCGGTCGTCACCTGGGCATGGTTGACATTGAACTGGCTGACCTGGCTGGCGAGCAGCGAGGAGGTGGCGAGCCGCTCGAACCACGAGGGGTTGCAGGGGGCGCCGGTGGTGAAGAGGAACGGGGTGACGCCCGCGGACTTCAGCTTGCCGAGGTCGGTTACGAGGTCCGCCCACGTCGTGGGCGTGGCGGTGATCCCCGCCTTGGCGAACGCGGCCTTGCTGTAGAACATCCCCGTCTCGACGTTGGAGCCGAGGAGGATGTCGATGTCGCCGTTCGGCGAGGTCATGTAGGGCACGGTCGAGGACGTGAACAGCGACAGCCAGCTGGTGTTGCCCGGCACGTACGGATTGGGCTTTCCCAGGTAGGGCTTGATGTTCTGCAGCAGGCCGTTCGGCAGCGCGCCGGAAGTAACGGGACCGTACTGCTCCCACACCACATCGGGCGCGGCACCGCCGGAGGCCTGGCTTTCCATGGCGGCGTTGGCCTGGGTGATGCCCGTGGTGTTGTTCGGCAGCCAGTCGATCGTGACGTTCTTGTGCGCGGTTTGGTACTGGTCGCTGAGCTGTTTGAGACCGGCGTTGTCCGCCGCCGTGATCGGGCCGGTGTTGGGCGGCAGCACCGCCTTGATCGTGACCGGGGCGCTGCTGCTTCCTGTTGAGCCTCCGCTTGAACTTGGCGAGCTTGAGCCGCCCGACGTGCAGGCCGCCGCGAGCAGGCCCACGGCGAGCAGGGCCGCGCCCGTCGGGACGAGCGTGGCTTTGCGGGTTCTTCGAGACATGAAACTCCCACCTCCTGGCGAGAAATTGATATCTATCTTCGAGATGTCTTTGTCAGGTCCTTGGGCGAAGAGTGCGCATCATGACGACCGTGAAGATGAGCATCGCGACAAAGAGCAAGGTGCCGATGGCCATGCCGTAGCCGTACTGGTCGTTGGAGAAGGCGGACTGGTACATGTCCAGGCCGGGCACGAGCGTGGCGGTGCCCGGGCCGCCGTTGGTGAGCAGCAGGATCGGGATGAAGTTCTGCACCGCGAAAATGCCGGACAGGATGACCACGATCCGGAACTGCGGCATCAGCAACGGAATGTCGACGGTGAACACGCGCCGGAAGGCGCTGACTCCGTCGAGCTTGGCGGCGTCCAGGACGTCCTTCGGAAGGTTCTGCAGTCCGCCGAGGAAGATCAGGAAGCCCAGGTTGGAGATCCATGGAAAGCCGACAAGCAGGATCGAGACCAGCGCGAGGCTCGGATCACTCAGCCAGGAAGGCTCGGGCAGGCCGACCGCCCCGAGGATGTGATCGATCAGGCCGCTTGACGGCTGCAGCAGGTAGGCCCAGACCTCGATCAGCACCAGGGGCGGCAGCACGATCGGCAGGACCAGGACGTACCTTGCTATGGCGGCGGCCCGCCGCGGCATGTGGGTGACCACCTCCGCGGCGGTGAACTGCGCCACGAGCGTGATCAGGATGCTGCCGCCCACCAGGACCGCGATGTTCTTCGCCTCAATGCCGAAGGTCGGCGACTGTACATACTGCTTGAACTGCGAGATGCCCGCGTATGTGGGCGGGGTGAAGCCGTTCCACTGGTAGAAGCCGCCGATCAGGCTGCGCACCGCGGGGTAGTAGCTGAAGACGCCGATCAGCAGCAGGCTCGGCAGCAACAGCACCGCGAGGACCGGCTGATAGCGGCGCCGGGAGAGGCGCAAGCTCCCGTTAATCCCGTGTTTCGCACCCATGAACGCTTCGTCCATGGCTGCGATCTTTCGCCATACCTGCTGGTCAGCGCTAGGATGCGGTTCGCAACTATTAGCACAAAATTCGCATCGGTGTCGTCGGGGAGTATTCTCCGCGCATGGACGAAGATCCTCCGGTCGGCACCGCTCAGGGGTTGTTCCACTTCACCGACGGGGCGCTCGCCTACGCGGGCCCGTACCTGCACGACCACGACAGCCCCGTGCATACGCACAGCTTTGTCGAGATCGCCTTCGTGGTCAGCGGGGAAGGCGTGCACAACTGCCTCAATGGCCGGAATCTGGTCCGGCCTGGCGATGTCATCCTGCTCCGGCCGGGCGTCTGGCATGGATACGCCAACTGCAGTGACTTGAGCGTCTATAACTGCTGCTTCAGCAGTGAGCTGCTCCGCCGTGAGCTGTCCTGGACCAGGGAGGATCCGCTGCTCGGGTATCTGCTGTGGGCGGGCCCGTACTCGTCCTCCGCCCGCGGAATGCTGATGACCACCCTCGATCCGCCCGTTTTCGACGAATGCCTGTCGCACCTCGATGCGCTGGCCGCCCTCCGTCACCAGCCACAGCAGCGTCATCGGGGCGACGTCATCGGCCGGCTGTCCCTGCTGTTCAGCCAGCTCGGCCAGTCGGTCATGCCGGCCGAGCCGGGGGTCGCCGAAGGTCACGGGTCGGCCCATCCGGCGGTCGGGCGGGCGATGCGCCTGCTCGAGGCCGACCTCGCACGGCCATGGACCCTGCTCGACCTGGCAAACGAACTGCACCTTACCCCGCGTCACCTGGTGCGACTGTTCAACACGGCGACGGGGCTGCCGCCCATGGCGTACCTGGCGCAGATCCGCGCCGAGCACGCCGCGCTGCTGCTGCTGCACTCCGACGAGCCGGTCACCGGGATCGGGCGCTCCGTCGGGTGGCCGGACCAGAACTATTTCGCCCGCCGGTTCAAGGCGCACTACGGGCTCAGCGCGACCACCTACCGTAAGCGATTCGCCACCGAAGCCGCCCACCTCGATGACTCCGGCGCATCGATGTCACCGGTTAAGGGGCGCGACCGGCTCCCGCTCGATGACCCCGATGACGTCACCGCGCGCGGGTCGCGGAGCTGACTTCGCAATGCTTTGGTGATCGCGGTTCCGATCGCGCCCGCTCCCCCGGTGACAACGGCGATCCTTGCCCGGGCGGAATCCCGTGGGGTAATGATCTCATCTCGCTTGAGGGGGCGTCGTCTGGCCATGGTGCGACCGCGTCCAGTTGGCGCAGTGCCTCTTCGTCGAGCGTCACGTCTTCTGCTGCCAGGTTCTCCCGCAGGTGAGACACCGAGCCGGTCCCCGGGATGAGCAGCACGTTCGGGGCCAGTTGCAGCAGCCACTTGAGTGCGACCTGCACCGGCGTGACGCCGAGGCGCGCGGCTGCCTGGGCGACCACAGGGCTGTTGAGTACGGGGTTCTGCTGGCCGCGCGGCCAGCCGAGCGGGCCGAACGGCACGAACGCGATTCCCCGGCTGAGACACTCAGCAAGCAGCGGGGCTGCCCGCCGGTCGGCGAGGTGGAACAGGTTCTGCACGCAGACAATGTCGGTCCCCGCCACCGCATGCCGCAACTGCTCGAGGCTGATATTGCTCAGGCCAACCCCGGCGATCAGGCCCTCGTCGCGGGCCGCCACCATCGCGGCCAGCTGGTCATCGAAACGCGCGTCGACGCGCCCGTCGCCCGGCAGGCGGAGGTTGACCGCGGCCAGCCGGCCGACCCGCAAGCTCCGCAGGTTGCCCTCGATGCCTGCACGCAGCTGGTCCGGATCGTCGAACGGGAGGACGGCCCCGGTGTCGTCTCGCCGGACCCCGACCTTGCTGACGATCGCCAGCTCGGCCGGGTATGGGTAGAGCGCGTCGCGGATCAGGTCGTTGACGACATCTGGACCGTAGTACTGGGCCGTGTCGATGTGGTTGACTCCGGCGGCCGCCGCGGCCCGGAGCACGGCGATCGCCGCTGCCCGGTCAGCCGGCGGACCGAAGACGAATGGACCGGCGAGCTGCATCGCACCGTACCCCGACCGCCTGACCTGCATCCGGCCAAGCCGGAACGCGGACATCATCGTGGCCTACCTTTTCCGGCCCGGGTCGCGGCCATGGTCGATCGCTCCCGCAGCGGGGCGTCCGTCGGCGCGCCGGCTGGTTCGATGGCGGCGGAGAATTCGATGGCGGCGGAGAAAAGGTAGCTGGTGGCGAGGCTCCGGTAGGGCCGCCATTTTTCCGCGATGGCGAGCACCTCCGGCTCGGCGGGGAGGTGGTCGAGCTGATAGGCCGCCTTGACCGCCTTGCGCAGTGCGAGGTCGCCGGGCAGCACGACGTCTTCTCGCCGCAGTGCGATAAGGAGCGCGCCCTGCACGGTCCACGGGCCGATCCCCGGGATTGCGGTGAGCTCGGCTATCACCTCGTCGTCCGGTAGGCGGCTCAGCCCGTCCGGGTCGATCCGTCCGTCCGCTATGCGCTCGGCGAGCTCTCGCAGTGTGCCGACCTTCCGCCACGACAGCCCGGCAGCACGGAGCTGGCCGGCTTCCACGTTCAGCAGTTCGGCCGCGGAGGGAAGACGGCCGTCAAACAGCTCCTCGATGCGGGCCAGGGTGCGGCGGGTCGCAGGGACCGACAGCTGCTGGCCGGCGACCTGGAAGAGCAGGGCGCCGAAAAGGTCCATGGGCGGCAGCTGGGCCATCCACGCCCGGGGATCGAAGTCCGGCCGGTCGTCGATGAGCCGTGCCAGCACAGGGTCGGCGTCGCGCAGGCGTGAACGCGCTTGCCGTAGCCACCTCGCGTCGGCATTGATCATTGGAACCTTCTCATCGCTAGGTTCGACTCCACCCGAACATAGCGGCCATCGCGGTGAGCGACTGTCACCTGATCCTGGTGAATTGCAGGGAGCCGAGCCTCGATCGACCACTCATACCACGGGCCTCGCACACGGCCGGGTCGGCGCGGTCCGCCGAGGGGTTACTCGGTTTCTAGTTCCCGCAGGGTGGTGCGGGTGAGCTCGATGAGTTCTGATCCTTCTCCGGCCAGGATGGTCCTGGTAAAGGGTGAAGCCCTTGATCTGCCCGTAGGCGAGCTTGGGCCGCCGGGTGCCGTTCATCCGCAGGCGCGATGGTTAAGACGGCCACGGCCGGATAGGACACGCATCGCACGGGGGTGCAAGCCTGCCGTGCACGGAGGGCTGATCATGTCGGCATGCAGGCAACTGGCAGTCGTGGTAACTCCGGAGCGCAAGGACCCGGGATGATGCTGCACCTTGCCGCACAGGTGAGCGGGCAGGTCGTGCCCGCCCGCGCGCAGATGGCGGCCACGCTGGGGTTTCACATCATCCTGGCGTGCCTGGGCATCGCCTTTCCGACGATCGTGCTGCTCGCCGAGTTCATCGGCCTGCGGCGCCACGACGAGACCGCGCTGCTGCTAGCGCGCCGCTGGTCGCAGGCGATGGGCGTGCTCATCGCGGTCGGTGCGGTCACCGGGACCGTGCTGTCATTCGAGCTGGGCCTGCTGTGGCCGGGCCTGATGCGTCAGTACGGGTCGGTGCTTGGGTTCCCTTTCGCGATCGAAGGGCTCTTCTTCTTCCTTGAGGCGATCTTTGCCGGGGTATACCTGTGGGGCTGGCAGCGGCTGCCGGGGTGGGCGCACTGGTGGTCCGGCGTGCCGATCGCGGTGTCGGGGATCTTTGGCGCGATGTCGGTGATCGCCGTGAACTCGTGGATGAACACCCCGGGCGGCTTCACGGAAAGCGACGGTCGGATCACCTCGATAAGCCCCTGGCAGGTGTTCTTCAACCACGCCGCCCTCTACGAGATGCCGCACATGGTCCTGGCCGCATACATGGTCGTCGGGTTCCTCGTCGCTGGCGTGTACGCGGCGGGCATCCTGCGCGGCCGCCGCGACCGCTACCACCACGCCGGCTTCGCTATCGGGTTTGTGCCGGCCGCGATCCTGACCCCGTTCCAGATCTTCGTCGGCGATACCGCGGCCCGCTCGATCGCCGCTGACCAGCCGGTGAAGTTCGCGGCCATGGAGTACGTCGCGCAGACGTCGCGGCAGGTGCCCGAGTGGATTGGCGGCGTCTACGTCAACGGGAACATCTACGCGGGGATCAAGATCCCGTTCCTGGATTCGCTGCTCGTCGGGTTCGGGCCGGGGACGCGGGTGATCGGCTGGGACAGTGTCGCGCCCGCTGACAGGCCGCCAGTGGTGTGGCTCATCCACCTCGCCTTCGACATCATGGTGGGGATCGGGACGCTGCTGCTGCTCTACGGCCTGTGGGCCGCCTACGAGTGGTGGCGACGGCGACGGCTGCCGCCACAGCGGCTGTTCTGGTGGGCCGGCGCGGTCAGCGGGCTGGCCGCGATCGTGGCGATGGAGTGCGGCTGGATCGTCACTGAGGTCGGCCGGCAGCCGTGGGTGGTTTACCGGCTCCTGCCCACTGCTGACGCCGCCACCAGCAACGGCGGCGTGCTGACCAGCCTGACCCTGGTCGTCGTCGTGTACGCGGTACTCGGGGTGGCAACGATCGCGATCTTGCGCCTGCTGTCCCGGCGATGGCGTCGCGGCGATGCCGTGCAGGCCGTCCCGTACGGCCCCTCCCCTGCGCCACAGGACGCGGACGCCGGCAAGGCGGAGCGGTAGTGGCCTACGACGCGGTAGGCGGCATCCTGCTCGCCGGCATCACCCTGTACGCGGTGCTTGGCGGGGCGGATTTCGGCGGCGGCCTGTGGGACCTGCTTGCCGGCCCCACCGCGCACGGCAGGAGGCCCCGGGCGCTGATCGATGAGTCGATCACCCCGGTATGGGAGGGCAACCATGTCTGGCTCGTCTTCGACCTGGTGATCTTCTGGACCGCCTTCCCGCACGCGTTCGCCTCGGTAATGAGTGCGCTTGCGCTGCCGCTGTGGCTGGCGCTGGCCGGGATTGTGCTGCGCGGCGCCGGGTTCGCCTACCGCAAGGAGCTGTCCCGGGTGAGCCTGCAGCGGGCGGCCGGCGCCACCTTCGCCTTTTCCTCGCTGGTGACGCCGTTCTTCATGGGCACCGTGGTCGGCGCCATCGCCGCCGGCGCCGTCCCGGCTGACGCAAGCCAGGCCAGCCTGGCGGCCTGGACCAGCCCGACGGCGCTGCTGGCCGGGTTCTTGTTCGTCGCCGCCTGCGGCTACCTCGCGGCCGTCTACCTTGTGGGTGAGGCAGCAAGCCGCGGCGACCGCGGCATGCAGGCCTACTTCGCGCGCCGCGCCCAAGCCGCCGCCATCGTGGCCGGGGCCCTGTCGCTGGCGGCCCTGTTCGAACTGCAGAACTCCAATCGGCTCCTGTTCGACCGACTCACCGGCCGGGCCCTGCCACTGGTCGTGGTGGCCGGGGTTTGCGGGCTGGCGGTCTTCGCCCTGCTGGCCGTCGGCCGGCCCAAGGGCACCCGGGTCATCGCGGCGCTCGGCGTCGCCGCCGTGGTCTGGGGCTGGGGCGTTGCCCAGTACCCGGTGCTCTTGCCCGGCACCTCGGTGACCTTGAGCAACGCGGGCGCGCCGCAGTCCACCATGGTCGCGGTCATCGCGGTGTTCATCGCCGCCCTGGTGCTGGTCGCGCCCTCCTTCGCCCTCCTGTACATGCTGCAGGGCCGCCATCTGCTTGGCGGGGGCGAGCACGGGGCGCTGCCTGCCGCCGCCCCGGCCGGCAACCCGGGGCAGGCGGCCGCCGGGCGCCCCCGGCAGCAGGTACCGGCACTCCGGCAGGCGCCGGCACGCCAGCAGGTACCGGAACGGCAGCAGGCTGGCCGGGCCATCCGGACGGCCGCGGTCGGCGCCGTGACCATCGCCGCGGTCATCAGGCGGCTGAGGCAGCGATGACCACGACAACGACGACGTGGCGCCCACGCCACCTACGCCGGCAGGCCGCCCAGCAGCGTCGCGTGACCGAACCATCACTGTGCGTATCCCCCGCCTGGCTCCCCGAATTTCGCGTCGTTACGGTTGGCTCATGGTGCGATTGAGTCCCCTGGAGTGGCCGGTCGTCCGCCAGGTACGCTCGGGCGACCTGCTTGGCCGCGGGCCGGCGGTAACGTCAGCGCTCACCCGGGCACTGGCACCGCGCACGTCGACCGCTGATCGCGTTGTGCAGAGCGTGTGCCCGTACTGCGCGGTCGGCTGCGGGCAGCGGATCTACGTCAAGGACGAGAAGGTCGTCCAGATCGAGGGCGACCCCGATTCCCCGATCTCGCGCGGCCGGCTGTGCCCCAAGGGGTCGGCCAGCGAGCAACTGGTGAACTCGCCGGGCCGCCAGGTCAAGGCGCTCTACCGCGCGCCCTATGCCAGCGAATGGCAGAGCCTGGACAAGGACGCCGCCATCGACATGGTGGCCGACCGCTTCATCGAATCGCGCCGCCGCACCTGGCAGCAGCAGGATGACGAAGGGCGCCTGCTGCGCCGCACGATGGGCATCGCCGCGCTCGGCGGCGCGACCCTGGACAACGAAGAGAACTACCTCATCAAGAAACTCTTTACCGCCGCCGGCGCGGTCCAGATCGAGAACCAGGCGCGCATTTGACACTCCGCCACAGTTCCCGGTCTGGGAGCCTCGTTCGGGCGCGGCGGCGCCACGCAAAGCCTGCAGGACATGGCCAACGCCGACTGCATCGTCATCCAGGGATCCAACATGGCGGAGTGCCATCCGGTTGGCTTCCAGTGGGTGGAGGAGGCAAGGGCCCGCGGGGCTAAAGTCGTCCATGTCGACCCGCGGTTCACCCGTACCTCGGCGGTCGCGGACCGGCACATCGCCATCCGGGCAGGCTCGGACGTGGTGCTCCTCGGCGCGCTGATCAACTACGTGCTCACTAACGACCTGTGGTTCAAGGAGTACGTCGTCGCCTACACCAACGCGGCGACCTTGGTAAACGAGCACTTCCGTGACACCGAGGAACTCGGCGGTATTTTCTCCGGCATCGATCCGGAGACCGGGCACTACGACCCGTCGCCCTGGGCTTACGCCCAGCTCGCGGGCGCGCCTGCGGCGGAGACGCCTGAGCACGGCGCCGTTGCGTCTGCCCGCGCGGCCGGCGACGGGTACGGCGCCGGGGGCCCGCCGCTGCTGCACTCCCGAGATGGTCCGCGACGTCTGCGGCATCAGCGCGGACGATTTCGCCTACCTGGCCCGCACGATCACGGAGAACTCCGGGCGGGACCGGACTACCTGCTTCGCCTACGCCCTCGGCTGGACGCAGCACTCCTTGGGCGCGCAGTTCATCCGGGGCGCCGCGATCCTGCAGTTGCTGCTTGGCAACGTGGGCCGCCCCGGCAGCGGCATCATGGCGCTGCGCGGGCACGCCAGCATCCAGGGGTCGACCGACATCCCCACGCTGTTCAACCTGCTTCCCGGGTACCTGCCGATGCCCAGCGCGGGCAGCCACGACACCCTCGCCGCCTACCTGCACGCGGTCGGCAGCAAGGCGCAGAAGGGGTTCTGGGCCGATGCCGACGCCTATGTGATCAGCCTGCTCAAGGCATGGTGGGGCGACGCCGCCCGGGCCGACAACGACTGGGCCTACGACTACCAGCCCCGGCTGACGGGAGCCCACGGCACCTACCAGACGGTGACCGCCATGCTCGCCGATCAGGTGGAGGGCTACTTCCTGCTCGGCCAGAACCCGGCCGTCGGGTCAGCGAACGGCCGGCAGCAGCGGCTGGGCATGGCCCACCTGAAGTGGCTGGTGGTGCGAGACCTCAACCTGATCGAGTCGGCGACCTGGTGGAAGGACGGCCCGGAGATCGCCTCGGGTGAGCTGCGTACCGGAGACATCGCGACCGAGGTGTTCTTCCTGCCCGCCGCCAGCCACGCGGAGAAGGCCGGCACGTTCACCCAGACGCAACGGCTGCTGCAGTGGCGGCATAAGGCAATCGACCCGCCGGGTGACTGCCAGAGCGATCTGGACTTCTTCTACCTGCTCGGCCAGCGGATCAGGGAGAAACTGGCCGACTCGACCGACGAACGGGATCGGCCGCTGCTCGATCTGACCTGGGATTATCCCACCGATGAGCACGGCAATCCCGGCCCCGAGGCCGTGCTGGCGGAGATCAACGGTTACCGCCGCAGCGATTCGGGCGCCCGCGAGCCGCTCTCGTCGTACACCGAGCTGCGCGCCGACGGTTCGACGACCGCTGGCTGCTGGATCTACACCGGGGTGTACGCCGACGGCATCAACCACGCGGCGGACCGGGTACCGCGCGGCGGCCCGGGGCCGAACCAGTCGGAGTGGGGCTGGGCCTGGCCGGCCAACCGGCGGATCCTCTATAACCGGGCCTCAGCCGACCCGGACGGCAAACCGTGGAGCGAACGGAAAAAGTGTGTCTGGTGGGACGAAGAGCGGCGCCAATGGGTTGGTGACGACGTACCCGACATCGTCCTCGACCGCGCCCCGGGCAGCCGTCCCGACCCGGATGTTGGTGGTCCGGACGGGCTCGCGGGCGATGACCCGTTCATCATGCAGTCCGACGGGAAGGGTTGGCTGTTCTCCCCGAGAGGCATGGTCGACGGACCGCTTCCCACACACTACGAGCCGCAGGAGTCACCCGTCGCCAACCTGCTCTACCCGCAGCAGCAGAATCCCGCCCGGGTTACGTTCCCGCGGACGGACAACCTGAGCGCGCCGAGCGCCGGCGCGCCTGGCTCGGACGTGTACCCGTACGTGTTCACCACCTACAGGCTGACCGAGCATCACACCGCGGGCGGGATGAGTCGCTGGCTGCCGTACCTCGCTGAGCTGCAGCCGGAAATGTTCTGCGAGGTGTCGCCTGAGCTGGCCGCGGAGCGCGGCCTTGAGCCCTACGGCTGGGCCACCATCATCTCGCCGCGCTCGGCGATCGAGGCGCGGGTGCTCGTCACCGACCGGATGACCCCGCTGGTCATCGCCGGCCGCACCGTGCACCAGATCGGGCTGCCGTACCACTGGGGCGTGGGGAAAGACGCCATCGTCAGCGGCGACGGGGCCAACGACCTGCTCGGCGTCACGCTCGACCCCAACGTGCAGATCCAGGAGTCCAAGGCCGCGTGCTGCGACGTCCGCGCGGGACGCCGGCCGCGCGGCGCGGACCTGCTCCACCTGGTCGCGGACTACCAGGAGCGCTCCGGGGCCACGGTGGCCACCGACAACGCACGGATCACCGACCCAGCCCGCGAGGTCGTCGATCCGCCGTCGAGGAAGGGAAAGTAATGCCGCAACTGGCCGGACCGACCGACCCCGCGGCCGACGCGCGGTGGCCAGATGTCAAGCCGCGCAAAGGCTTCTTCACGGATACCTCGATCTGCATCGGCTGCAAGGCCTGCGAGGTGGCCTGCAAAGAGTGGAACCACAACCCGCGGGACGGCGACCTGGAACTACTCGGGTCCTCCTACGACAACACCGGCGCGCTTGGCGCCAGCACCTGGCGGCACGTCGCCTTCGTCGAGCAGAAAAGCGAGCGCATCCAAGAGGCGCGGGCGACCGGCCGCGCCCTGATCGATCTCGGCATGCCCGGCATGGGTGCCCCGGCGCCCGCAGACTCAGCATCAGCCGAGACGACGCCGCCCGACACGCCTGAATTCCGCTGGCTCATCTCGTCCGACGTGTGCAAGCACTGCACGCACGCCGGATGCCTCGACGTGTGCCCCACCGGCGCGCTGTTCCGTACCGAATTCGGCACCGTCGTGGTGCAGGCCGACGTATGCAACGGGTGCGGCACGTGCGTGGCGGGCTGCCCGTTCGGCGTCGTCGAGCGCCGCGCCGACGGCACCGCCGCCCCGAAGACCAAGCGCGGCGAGCGGAAAGGCGAACAGCCCGATGTGCCGAATCTCGGCGTCGCCCAGAAGTGCACGCTGTGCTACGACCGGCTAATCGACGACCAGACCCCGGCGTGCGCGAAGACCTGCCCGACGACATCCATCAAGTTCGGGGACCGGGCGGACATGGTGGCCCTGGCTAAGGAGCGGGTCGCCGAACTGCACGCGCAGGGTAGGACTGAAGCGCGCCTGTACGGTGCTAACGAACTGGACGGTGTCGGGGGCACCGGGTCGGTCTTCCTGCTCCTCGACGAGCCGGAGGTGTACGGGCTCCCGCCGGATCCGCGCGTCCCCACGGCCGACCTGCCGCGGATGTTCCGGCGGGCGGGGCTTGCCGCGGCCGGCATGGCCGCCGCGGCCCTGCTCTCGTTCCTCGGAGGACGCCCGTGACGACCTCGGAATACGACAGCCTGCGCCCGCCGGAGCCGACCGGCCGGGCTAAGCGGACCGGCAAGCGACGCCGGCGGGCGCATCCCCCTGGCGGTGACGGCGCGCGCGAGATGCCGGTGGTCCCCGAGGCAGGCTTCACGTCCTACTACGACCGTCCAGTAGTCAAGCCGGCACCATGGGGCTGGGACGTCGCGGCGTACCTCTTCCTCGGCGGGCTCGCGGGCGGCTCGGCCGTGCTCGTCGCCGGCGCGCAGCTCACCGGGCGGGCCACGCTGTGCCGCAACTGCCGGCTGGCCGCGCTGGCCTCGGTCAGCCTGGGTGCCGTCGCCCTGGTGCGCGACCTCGGCAGGCCGGAACGCTTCGTGAATATGCTGCGCGTGATCAAGCTAACCTCGCCGATGAGCCTCGGCTCGTGGATCCTCAGTGCCTTCAGCGCCGGCGCGGCGGTGGCGGCCGCCGCCGAGGTCGACCGGATCACCGGGGAACGGCTGCCGCTTGGCCTGCTGCGCCGTGTGCTGCGCGTCGCCGAGGGACCGGCAGGGCTGGAAGCCGCGGCCCTCGGTCCCGAACTTGCCGTGTACACCGCGGTCCTGCTCGCCGACACGTCCACTCCGACCTGGAATCATGCACACGATGAACTGCCCTTCGTGTTCGTCAGCTCCGCCAGCCTGGCCTCGGCCGGTCTGGCGATGATCACGACCCCGGTGGCGGAGGCGGCCCCGGCACGCAAGCTGGCCGTGCTCGGCGTCATCGGCGATCTGGCGGCGACTAGGGTGATGCACCGGCGAATGGACCCAGTCGCGGCCGAACCACTGCACGAGGGCAGGCCAGGCACGCTGCTGACGTGGAGCGAGGGACTCGCCGTCGCGGGCGGGATTGGGGTCCTGCTCGGCGGCCGTCGCCGCCCGGTCGCCGCCACGGCCGGGCTGGCGCTGATGGCTGCGTCGGCGCTCACCCGCTTCGGGATATACGAGGCGGGCATGCGTTCCGCCAATGATCCGCGCTACACGATCGAGCCGCAAAGGCGGCGGCTCGCCGCTCGCCGCGCCGCAGGCGTCACCGGCGATTCGATCACCACGGCAGGCTGAACTCCGTCGGACACGACTGGTCGTGACAGTTACTCAGCGCTGACCCCGGGCCTGAGCGGTCCGCGGCTGGGATGCACGGATGACGGATGGCTGCAGTACGCGGTCGGCTAGCAGGCCAAGGCAGGACAGGTTCGGGAAACCAGGGCCTTGAGCCAGGCCCGCCAGCACTGGCAGGTGCAACGCGGGAGTGAGGTTGTCCACTGCCAGGCTGAAGCCGATGGACCGTTCCACGTCACGTGCCTCCACGCGCCCGGACGATCCAACTGCCTTGGCCAGAGCGGCGTGCGCGGCCTCGGTGAACAGCGGCAGCCACCACAGGGCGTCGAAGCCGATCGCGGTCACTACCAGGTCGTACTTGACGCGATTCGTCTCCTGCCCGTCCTCGATCTCGATGTCGACGGCATCGTCGGACGGATGCAGCCGGCGGACCCGGCCGAGAACTGTATGCACCCGGTCGGCCTGGTCAAGGACCGACTGCACACTGACAGAGAACACGCCCCGGTCGGTCCGGCGGATGAATGCGCGGCGCTGCCGCTCCGGCAGCCGGAGCCACACCGACGGGTCGGTGTACATGTGGCTTTCCGTGAAGCTCTCGCCCCTGGTGAACAGCGCACCCTCGGTACTGATCAGCTCGATCTGGGCGGACGGGTCGAGCACCTCGAGTAGCGCAGTGGTGATGGCGCCGGCTGTCTCGCCGCCGCCGATCACGCACGCGGTCCTGATCTCCTTCTCGGGCAAGGCCGCCATATGCTGCCAGACGGTCCGCCCGTCCAGTACTCGCGGGTGCCCGGCGGGCTGGCCAGGCAGGCGCAGTGCATCGCCGGGTCCGGTGAAGACCAGGCTCTCTGCCTCGATCACTTCGCCGCCCGCTTCTACCAGCCAGCTTCGCCCCGCACGGTCTACTGTGCCGATCGCCGTGCGGCGCACCGTGATCCCCGCCGTCTCGGCGACCCAGGTGATGTACTCCGCCCAGCGCCCGTGGGCCGGCCTGGGGCAGCCGCGGTCCACCCACTCGCCCAGCTGCTGGGTGGCCATCAAGTACCCGTGCCAGGAGAGCGCCTGCATGCGGGCACTGACCTCGGCGGACCGCTCGCCCCAGGCTGGCAGGTACGGAAAGCCAAGGTCCTTCTCGGGCCGGGTGCCGAGCTGGCGACGGCCGTCGGTGTAACCACTCTTGCCGTGCCAGTACCCGGCAACGCCGAGCGGGTCCACCACGGTCACCTCAGGCGCCGGGAGCCCGGCGGCGGTCAGCGCGGCCGCCTTGGCGGCGATCGCGATCCCCTTAGGCCCGGCCCCGGCTACCAGCAATCTACCCACTTCAGACACGCTACCGCCTCGTCTTCTGACACTGGTCTGCCATCACCCGCACCCGGGGTCGCCAAGCCACTCAGCCAGTGGCGGCGCGACCGGGGCCCGCATGTCGCGGTGGTGCGACCAGGCGACGTAGCCGTCGGGGCGGATCAGGAGCGCACGGAAGCCTGCCCAGTCTGAGTGGTCGCTGGCGAGTGCTGCGGTGACCACGTCAAGGCGGTCGCGGTAGCCGGCGGCCAGTTCCGCGCTGATCGGCTCCTGCACCGCCGTGGCTGTGTCTTCCGGGGAGGAGATCACCAGGAGAACGAACCTCGCGGACCGCAGCAGGCCGAAGACGCTTGGCGCCGGCGCCCCGCGCAGGTCCAGGTCGGGCACCCGCCAGCCTTCGCCGGGACTGCCGTCGCCGGCCTGGCCGTCGTACCTGATGGCCAGGCCGGACAGCCGCAGCGCGAGATCCTTGCGCAGCGATTCATGCGCGCCGAGCAGATCGTTGAACCGGTCGCGCAGCGCGATGCCGGCTTGGGTCGGGTTCGCGAACAGGGCACACTGCGCACGAGAATCTGCGATGACGTCCAGGGCAACAGGAACCCGTTCCGCGGAATAGGTGTTGAGAACCCCGGCCGGGGCCAGGCCGCGGATCGCGGCGGCTAGTTTCCAGCCGAGGTTGGCGGCATCCTGCAGGCCCAGGTTCAGGCCCTGGCCGCCAGCGGGAAAGTGGACGTGCGCCGCGTCACCCGCGAGCAGCACCCGGCCAGCCTGATAGGCGGGGGCGTGCCTGGCCTCGTCGCCCACCCGGCTCAGCCAGGTGTCCGGGGTCTCGCGCATGCCGAAGTCAGTGCCGGCCAGGCGCAGCGTGCTCGCCCGCAGGTCAGCGAAGGTCACCGGCTTGCTGACCGGGTCCGCGAGCGTCGCGTGGTCGATCGGCGCGATACGCCACCTGCCGCCGCCCAGGTCCACCATGTAGATCGAGCCGCCTGGGCGGTTCAGCGTCAGCGCCCGTCCCTGCGGCGGATCGGTCAGCTCGGTGTCACCGAGGATGGTGGTCCAGGCAGTTGGCTCACCCGCCCAGTCGAGGCCGGCCGCCTTCCGCACCGCGCTGCCCGCGCCATCGCAGCCCACGACGTAGGGCGCTCGCAGTCTCCTGGTGCCGTCAGGTGTTGTCACGTCGAGGTCCACGGCGTCCGCGTCCTGGCGCAGCTCCGTCACGGTGTGCTCACGCAAGACAGGAACGCCGAGTTCGGCGAGATGGGCCGCCAGCAGCTCCTCGGTGCGGCGCTGCGGGAGGAAGAGCGTGTAAGGGAACCGCGTGTCGAGAAAGGACAGGTCGAGCCGGTTAGTCAGGATCGCGTAATGCGAGGACGGCACCGGCATGCCTTCCGCGGTCCAGCGGCCGGCTATCCCGCGCATCGCGAACTGCTCAAGCGTTCGCGGGTAGATGGTCAGCGCCTTGGAATGGGGCGGGCGCTCCGCCCGCCTTTCCATGACGACCGGCCGGACACCGCCCCGGTGCAGCTCAGCGGCCAGCCACATGCCGACCGGGCCGGCGCCTACCACGACCACATCATGCGAACCCAATTCCGCGCTCATCAGGAAGCATCCTCGCATTGCCCTGTTTTGGAATCCAGCAAGCGTCGTCACCGGCCAGAAATTGTGGCCGCGCCCCGCTTCCAGCGTTTCCCGTTTCCCGCCCTAGACGCGGGTAGCAATGTTCCGCGAGCCGGGCTGCCGCCCGGCCGGCTGTGTATCGGGAGGGATGACGATGCCCAGGGCACAGATCAAAGATGAGCGGACGTACCAGGCACTGCGGCGGGAGGGGAACAGCAAGGAGAAGTCGGCCAGGATCGCCAACGCGGCGGCCGGCAGTTCGCGCAAGTCGGTCGCCAGCCGGGGCGGGCACAGCGGCCCTTATGAGGACTGGAGCAAGATCGATCTGCTCCAGCGCGCCCGCGAGATCGGGATCAAGGGCCGCTCCTCGATGAGCAAGGCGCAGCTCGTCACCGCGCTGCGCGACCACTGACCGGCCCGGCAGGCCAGCGATGGCAGCGCCGTGTTACCGACGATTCGATCAGTCCCGGCTGCTCGCGGAGTAGCCCCGGCTCATCGCGAGCACCGCGTCACGGCGGTTCAGCCCGCCGAACGGCGAGCCGCCCGTCGGGTTGTCGCTGCCGTAAATCCAGGTAGGTCCGTCGGCGAGGTGCTCGAGCGCCGCTTCCGCGACATCGGCGGGGTCGGCGAGCGCACCGTACGGCTCGCCCTTGGCGTCGAGCACCCGGCGCAGGGACGGGGTATCGGTCCTGCCGAGCACGAGCCCGAGGACGTCCCCCCCGCTGTCCCGCCACTCCGCCCACAGGCTTTCCGCCAGGACCAGGTCGAAGGCCTTCGTGGCGCCGTAGGTGGCAAGCGTCGCGCCGCCGGCCCAGGCCGCGCCCGACGTCACGAGGACCACGGCCCCGCGCCCCCTGGCCACCATCGGGGCACCGAAACGGTAGGCCGCTTCGAGCACGCCCGCGCAGTTACGGCGGACTAGCTCCAGGTGGTCGGCGAGGTCCTTGTCGAGGAACGCGACGCTGCGGTCATCGCCGCCGGCGTTGTAGACGAAAAGACCGACCTCCAGATCGGAGGTCGCGTCCGCGAGCTCCGCCAGGGCGCCGGGGGCGCTGAGGTCGAGCGGCACCGTTCGGACGTCGACGCCGTACCGCGCCCGGATCTCGTCAGCGGACGCCTCAAGCACCGGCACCCGGCGCGCCACCAGCACCACGTTGATGCCACGGGCGGCCATCCCCCTGGCGAACGCCGCGCCGACGCCGTCGGACCCGCCGGCCACGACGCCCCACGGACCGTACTTGCCTGTCATGGTCATCGTCACCCTTCGGCCGCTGTCATGACTGAGGGCCTAACGCCGGCTCAGCGGGGGCCAGCATCTCGCGGTGCCCGGCGGTGCTGTCAAGGGGCGTGACCCACTCAGCGATGCGCCGGCCCTGCAGGGGTCCGCACGCGCTGGCCCGGTCGCACCGTAGTCTCCGGTCGCTGGCTGGCCGCCGAAGCCGTGCGGAGTCGGCTGGCCTGGAAGAGTCTGCCGCAACCGTTCGGGATGAGCAGGTGTGTCACCGGCGTCTCGGCCGGGGCGCTGCCGGTGCGGATTAGCGGCCAGCTGAGCGGCAACCCGCCAGCAGCAAGACAACGAGAAGCGGTCACGCCCGGCAGACGCGCTGGATTAGGTACTGCCAGCTGTCCGCGATCCGTTCGGCCGTCCCGGGGGTCGCGGTGGTGCCGGACGCGGCCAGGTAGAGCAGGAACGGACCGTCCAGGGCAGCAGTGAGCTGGGTGGCCAGCATGTCCAGGTCGGCGCCGCTCAGGTCGAGCTGTCCGAGGAGCATCCGAATGTGCACCTGGGAAATCGGTGATTGCGATCCGGCCGGTATCGGCTGGTGGCCGTCGAGTGCGGCGCGGGCGATGTCGCCGTGCGCGATCAGGAAGCCGGTCCGGGCCCGGCCGTAGGCGATCAGCCGCTCCAGCGGCGGCGCACCCGGGCCCAGCGGCGGTGACCCGGACAGGACCTGCTGCTGGAAGGCCTGCTCGTCGTCGTCGAGGAGCGCGGCGAAGATCCCGGCCCGGGTGCCGAACCGGCGGAACACCGTTCCCTTTCCCAGGCCCGCCCGTTCGGCGAGCCCGTCCATGGTCAGCGTGTTCGGGCCCTGCTCCGCGAGCATCTGGCGAGCGGTGGCGAGCAGGTGCCGCCGGTTGCGCGCGGCATCGGCACGCTCGGCGCGCGGCGCGCCCCAGGTCACCACGAACTCGTTCACGGGACTCACTCTACGGCCGGAATATTAAGCGGGGTAAAGTCCGTTTAGCTGAGCACGCTTCCAGCGCAGCACGCTTCCGACGCAGTTCAGGAGGAACTCTCATGGTCCGGATCGGCATCATCATCGGCAGCACCCGCCCCAATCGCAACGGCGAGCAGGTCGCCAAGTGGGTGTACGACGTCGCCGCCCGCCGCAGCGACGCCGAGTTCGAACTCGTCGACCTGCGCGACTACCCGCTGCCGCACCTGGACGAGCCGCTGCCGCCCGCGATGGGGCAGTACCAGAACGAGCACACCAGGCAGTGGGCCGACAAGATCGCCTCGTTCGACGGGTTCGTCATCGTCACTCCCGAGTACAACCACTCCACCTCCGGGGTACTGAAGAACGCCATCGACTACCTGTACGCCGAGTGGAACAACAAGGCGGTCGGCTTCGTGTCCTACGGATCGGTCGGCGGCGCCAGGGCCGTCGAGCACCTGCGCCTGGTCGCCGGCGAACTCCAGCTGGCCGACGTGCGCCAGCAGGTGGCGCTCTCCCTGCTCACCGAGTTCGAGAACTTCAGCGTGCTCAAGCCAAGCGACTACAGCCTGGCCTCGCTCAGCACCCTCCTGGACCAGGTCATCGCCTGGAGCACCGCACTGACGCCGCTGCGCCAGCCAGCGGTGACCCCAGCTCAGTAATCCGCAACAAGGACACGCTCATGGACATGACTACGCCGGGCACCGCCTATTCCTTCGGGCTCGACACCTTCGGCGACCGCAACGCCGACGCCGGCGGGCGACCGCTCTCGCACGCGCAGACGATCCGCAACGTGGCCGAGGAAGGAGTGTTCGCCGAGCAGGCCGGCGTGGACTTCTTCGGGATCGGCGAGCATCACACCGACTACTTCCCGATGCCCGCCGGGGACGTCGTCCTCGCCGCGATCGCGGCGAGGACGGAGCGGATCCGCCTCGGCTCGGCGGTGACCGTGCTGAGCTCCGACGATCCGGTCCGGGTGTTTCAGCGGTACTCCACGCTCAACGCGATCTCCCACGGCCGCGCCGAGGTCATCCTCGGCCGCGGCTCGAGCGTCGAGTCGTTCCCCCTCTTCGGCTACGACCTCGCTGACTACGAGGAACTCTTCGAGGAGAAGGCCGCCCTGTTCGCCGAACTGCTCAACGGCAAACCGGTCACCTGGTCAGGCAAGACACGCGCGGCGCTGACGGACCAGGACGTGGTGCCGCACACCGAGTCCGGCCCGTTCCCTGCCTGGATCGGCGTCGGCGGCAATCCGGGATCTGTGGTCCGCGCGGCCCGCCTCGGGTTCGGGCTCGCCCTCGCCATCATCGGCGGCCCGCCTGCCCGGTTCGCGCCCTACTCGCAGCTCTTCCATGAGGCGCTTGAGAAGTTCGGCCGACCGCCGCTGCCGGTCATGGTGCACTCGCCTGGCCACGTCGCGGCCACCGACGCGCAGGCCAAGGCTGAGTTCTGGCCGCGCTGGCGGGAGGTCATCAGCCTGGTCGCCGCGGAACGCGGGTTCCCGGTTCCGACCGAACAGTCCTTCGAGGCGGAAACCGGGCCGCGAGGCGCGCTGTACGTCGGCTCGCCCGAGACCGTCGCCCGCAAGATCGCCGCGAACCTGCGCACCCTCGGCGCCACCCGTTTCGACCTGAAATACGGCGTGCCAGGCATGACTCACGAACAGCTCATGACCGGCATCGGGCTGTACGGCGGCACGGTGATCCCGCGTGTGCGGGAACTGCTCGCGACGGCCGCCGCGTAGGGCACACGACGGCTCCGTCACGGTGCGCTAGGCGCGCTCGGCCTGCAGTTCCCTGATGATCTCCAGCGCGGAGTCGATGTGCTTGCCGATATTGAGCTGAGAATTGACGACGTGCCGGACCACGCCAGCGCGGTCGATCACGTAGGTGACCCGGCCGGGCAGCAGGCCAAGGGTCGAGGGGACCCCGTAGCTCTTGCGGACACTTCCGTCCTCGTCGCTGAGCAAGGTGAATGGCAGCTTGTGGTGACCCGCGAAGGCGAGGTGGCTGGCGACCGAATCGGAGCTGACCCCGATCACCTCGGCGCCAGCGTCGGTGAACACCTCATAGCTGTCCCGGAAGGCGCACGCCTCCTTGGTGCAGCCCGGGGTCTCGTCCTTGGGGTAGAAGTACAAGATCACCACCCGCTCGCCGAGCCGGTCACTGAGCCGCACCGGCTCGCCGGCCTGCGATGGCAGGGTGAAGTCGGGAGCTTTGTCGCCGGCCTTGACACTGTGCGCCATGCTGGGCCTTCCTTCAAGTATCAACAATAAGATTGAATACGATCCTATTGTGCACAATATAAGTGTGCAAGGCATACTCTTAGCCATGGCCGGTTATCCACAGTTCGAGCTGGACCGTCAGCTCTGCTTCGCCCTGTACGCTGCCAGCCGCGCGATGACCCGGGCGTACGGCCCGTTCCTCGCGGACTGCGGCCTGACCTACCCGCAGTACATCACCATGCTTGCCCTCTGGACGGATCCGGACCAGCCGAGCTCCGTGGGTGAACTCGGCGAACGGCTGCACTTGGACAGCGGCACGCTCACCCCGCTGTTGAAGCGGCTGGTCTCCAGGGGATACGTAACGCGTTCCCGCGATGCCAGCGACGAGCGGCGGGTCCTGGTGGCCCTGACCGCGGAAGGACTCGCACTCCGCGACCAGCTCGCCGCCGTGCCCAGGTCAATCGCGTCCTGCCTCGGCTTGGACCCGGCGGAGGGCATCGCGTTGCACGAGCGGCTGACCGCCCTCACCGCGTCCCTCGAGGCAAGCGCCTGATTCCCTCATCGGGGTAAGTAGGCTCGCTGAGGGGGTGCCGATGGCTGCGCAGGCGACTTACCGGGACGGGGCGGCGTACGACAGGGCGGATGCGCACCTGGCCCGGTCGGATGCGGTGATGGCGGAACTGGTACAGCGACTCGGGCCGGTCGCACTGCCTGAGGTCGAGACACCGCCAGACATGTTCGGCGCGCTGATCATGGCGATAGTCCGCCAGCAGTTGGCGACTGCCGCCGCGGCCGCGATCTACGGCCGGCTGCTCCGGTACTTCGGTGACCGTGTGCCGACCCCCGACGCGCTGCTGAGCGCGGGCCCTGAGCTGCGGACCACGGTGGGACTGTCGCACGCGAAGGATCGCGCGGTGCGGGCACTCGCTCAGCAGGTCATGAGCGGCGACCTCGATCTTGACCAACTGCCGTCCCAGCAGGACGAGGAGGTGCTCCGGTCGCTGACGTCCGTGACGGGAATCGGCGAATGGACGGCCGGAGCGTTCCTGATGTTCTCCCTCGGCCGGCCCGACGTCCTGCTGGCCGGCGATCTCGGCATCCGCAAGGCAGCCCAGCTCGCTTACCGGCTGGACGAGCTGCCGCGACCGAAGGCCCTGGAGGAGATCGCCGCACCGTGGCGGCCGTACCGCACCCGCGGTTGCGTATACCTGTGGGCCTCACTGAGGGGCGGCCGCTGATTCACCATCGCGCTACCCGAGGGTGCGGATGACGCGCTCGCGGACTTTGCGCAGAGTGACCGCCGCGGCGCGCAGCCAGAGGTGATTGCACGTCACGGTGATCAGATGGTGGTTTTCCGGGTACCTCCCGTCACGGGGGGTTATCACATGGCACAGGACGCGGAGCACGCACCCGTTCGGGATAATGCTGATCTTGTCCGCGCTGACCGAGACGCCGTCGCAGCGGCGGCGCCCGCGCGCGGAGAGGGCGACGCGGACGCTCGTCGCTGGCTGATCCTTAGCGTCGTCTGCCTGGGGGCAGCTGATGGTGGTGCTCGACGCCACCGTGGTGAATATCGCGCTGCCGACGGCCCAGCGCGACCTGGCGTTCTCGAACGCGAACCGGCAGTGGGTGGTGACGGCCTACTCGCTGGCCTTCGGCGGGCTGCTGCTCGTCGGCGGGCGGATGTCGGACCTGGTGGGCCGCAAACGGATGCTGATCATCGGCAGGGCAGTGCACAGCTACGCGGTGACGTTCTGGGTGTCCGCCGGGATCTTCGCCGGCGCCGCGGTCGTCTGCGGGCTCGTGCTACGCCCCGGCGTGCTTGAGCAGCCGGACTCGGAGACCGCGGTGTTCGCGGCGGCGTGAAAGGAGACGAGTGACGATGAGTTCCGATCGGACCCGGCTGGTCACCGTGTCGGCGTCGTACGGCGCGGGCGGCAGTGTGGTCGGCCCGGCGCTCGCGGAGCGGCTCGGTGTGCCCTTCCTGCAGCGGGCGACGACGAGCACCGGCGGCACCGCGCACCCCAAGGCGGGACCCGACCCGTGCACCGAGCGGCTGTCGGCGGCCGAGACGGACCTCACGCCGGCGCACCGGCTGCTCGCCTCGCTCACCCAGGCGATGCCTGCGGGCCCCACCCAGTCACCCCCGGCTTCCCGGTATCAGGAAGAGCACCTGCGCCGGTACTGCGAGGAAGGAATCCGCCGCGCGGCCGCCGACGGCGCCGGGGTGATCCTGGGCCGGGGCGCGGCGGTGGCGCTCGGCAAGTCGCGCGGCTTTCACGTCCGGCTCGACGGGCCGGCGTCGCTGCGGGTCGTGCAGGTCGCCGCGATCGAGGCGATCGGGGTCGATGAGGCGCGCAGGCGCATGGCCGCCGCCGACCGGGCCCGCGTCGCCTACGTCCGCCGCCTCTACCGGGCCGATCCGGCCGACCCTCGGCACTACCACCTGGTGATCGACTCCACCGCGATACCCCTGGACGCCGTCGTCGAGGTCATCCTCCGGTCGCTGGCGGCGTTCCCCGCCGTACTTCAGCAAGCTGGAGAAGCCAAAGCGCTTCAGGAGGGAACCCGCTGACATGGAAACGCTAGACGGCAATGCCCTAGCCGGGCTGCTCGAGGAGATCTTCGGCGAGGACATGACAGGCGTCATCATTACCTGCCGGGCCTGCCAGGCGTCGGCGGCAATCGCGGAGACAGTGGTCTACCCGCGCCTGCCCGGCGCGGTAGCCCGCTGCCGCAGCTGCACGGCGATACTGATCGCCATCACCCAGGTCCGCGGCATCTACTGCGTCGACACCCTTGGATTTGACACCAGGCAACCTGCATAGGAGGCCGTCGCCAGGGTTTTCACAGATAGTCGCGTTTGCGCATCCAGACGAGGGTGACCCAGCCCCAGATTGGCGGCAGGTAGGCGGTGAACAGGCGCTGGATGAAGACCGCGGCGGTGGCATCGGCCTCGGCGACGCCGGCCGCGGTGAGGCCGAGGATCAGGCCCGCTTCTACGACGCCCATACCGCCGGGGGAGGGAGAGGCGCCGCCGATCATCGCGGAAAGCCTGATGACCACGATCACGACAGGAAGCCGGAGATGGTCATCGAAGGCGCGCAGCGAGACAGACAGCGACATGGCTATCAGCAGTTCCCGCGCGACCGCGCCGCCAACCAGGAGCGTCAGCTTGCCAGGGGACCGGGCTATCTCCCTGAAATTGCCCAGGATGCTGTGCAGTTTCGGGCGCGCCTTGTCGGCGGCCAGTCTCCGCAGCCTGGGCACCGCGAGCAGCAGCCCGGCGGCCAGCGCGACCAGCACCACGACGGCCAGGATGACCCATACCAGCTTGGAGTCTCCACTCAGGTGCGAGCCGGCGTCGAGGTGGATGGATCCCCAGGCAAACGGCAGCGAGATCAGGAGGAGCACCAGGGTCGTAACCCAGGAGACGGTGGTCATGATGGCGCCCGAGCTCAACGCCGTCGACGTGTCGTAGCCCTGCTTTTGGTAGAAGCGAACCCGGGTCGCGAAGACCGCCGCGGTCCCGCCTGCCAGCGCGCTGAACGTGTTGGCGATCTCGGTGCCGAGCACCCGTCCGAACGGCAGTGGCCCGGCCACGCTGCCGATGCTTTCCACGGCCGAGGCGACGTAGGCGAGCTGCGCGAGGAGGAACGCCATGATGACCCAGAGCCAGCTGGCCCCGATCACCGTGTCGAACGACTTCGAGACGTCGAGGAGCACGCCGATCAGGACCCAGCCGCCGACGAGCGTGCCGATGACCATGAGCAGCGTCGCCCAGCTAACCCGGCGGGGCTCCACCAGCGTCGGCAGCTCGATCGAGGCGGCCTCGGCGGCGCGCTGCCTGAGGTCTGGCAGCAGGTCGCGCTTGCGCCGCAGGTTCCGGCGGAGCGCGGGATCGAGCGCCGGCGCGTGCAACTGGCGAAGGGCGCCTTGGAGGATCTGCGGCGGCAGGCCCCGGGCCGCGGCGGCGGCGGCTCGTTCGGCACCGACGAGCAGTGCCGTCGCGGCCATCACGCTGGCCGCGTCCCGGTCGAGCTGATCCGGCGACGCGCTCGACGAGGCGTTGCGGAACTGAGTCAGGATCATGCTGTTAGCCGCTGGTTGAGCCCGCAGCGTGTCGCCGCTGACGGCACCGTGGGCGATCCGCGCCCGGCGCAGGATCAGCAGCTGCCGGTAGAGGTCATCGAGGCCGGCGTCGCTGATCTTGGTGGCCTCGGCCTCGGCCTCGGCCAGGCTCGGGCCCGCTGGCAGCCGGTAGACCAGCAGCGCGTCCTTGGCCGGTCCCGCGGTTCCCGCCTCGACCAGCTCGGGAACGGCGGCACCAGCCTGGCCGGCCCGCAGCGTGAGGTAGGCCTCGCGTTCGACCTGCTGCAGCCGGGTAATCGTGAAGGTCGGCCCGGAATCCCGGTACAGCAGGAACCGGCCCGCCTTGGTGAGCAGCTTGGCGTCCGCCGCATCCCGGCCATAGACGTCGATCCCGAGCCGCCCGCCGGGCGAACCGTCGGGGCGTGTCTCGGTTGCCTGATACCTCGCCACTCCCCAGACTTGCCGGGGCACCGGACGCACGTTGCTGGCACTGACGCCTATCTCGCGCAGCAGCAGCCGCACATCGTCGACCGATGGCAGGCCGAGCGGTGAGCCGAAGACGAGCCGGACCGCCACCGCCGCCCCCCAGCCGATGACCAGGCTGCCGCCGACGTTGAGCGGCAGCCCATGGCCTCCGACAGCCGTGGCCAGGGCGGTCAAGGCGATGAAGATCTCGACGAGCCGCTGCATGCCCCGCGCCAGGTACGGCAGGGCCGCCGTTGCTACCGCCATGAACAAGGCGATCCGCAGCACCGGAAAACTCAGGTCATACCCGCCGATTACGACCCCGGCGGGCCGCCCGCCGCGACTTCCAAGCACCGCGACCAAGATCCCGCTCACCGCCGCCGCGACCGCCGCGCTCAGCGCGATATCCCGCGCGATCAGCCAGCGGCGCGCAATCAGCGCCAGTGCGACAAGCACGATGACCACGCCCAGCGAACCAGCCTGGTAGACCACCGTCACCAGCCAAGTGATGCTCCACGGCGGTGGATGGATGACCTGGACGATGGCCCGGTCAACGCGGGAGTCAAAGCGGATGATCAGCAGGCAGCACACCAGTGCCAGCACAGCGCAGGCCAGGCGTACCCCATCTGTCCCGCGCCGTCGCCGCTGTCCGTCGCCCGCCGTGGCGAACACCGCCGAACGCCAGCTGCGCAGCAGGCCCGGGCGGGATTGACTCTTCAGCCGCGCCGCTGGGGCGGCGGCCTGGGGGACGCCTGGAGTGCTCACCTCCCGATGATGCGCGGGAGACGCACTACCCTGATCACCCGCGCAGGGTGATGAAAACACAGGTCGTTACGCTGGAATTATGACAGTCGCGCTCCGCCCGGATGACGCCGTGCCGAGGCTGGCAGCGAGAAGCCCGACTAACTTGCCAATGGTCCGCGCAACGTGAAAGCTGACCCCTGTGATCGACCCAGACTCGGCGATGCCGCCGTATGAGCAAGTAGCCAAGATGCTGCGAGACGAGATCGCCCAGGGAACCCTGACCGGCCGTGTCCCCTCGGCCCATGACGTGGCGGAACACCACCAGGTCTCCCACCGCGTCGCGGCCCGGGCTTTGGAGATCCTGCAAGGCGAGGGCATGATCGAGAACGTTCCCGGCGAGGGGCACGTCGTACGCCACCCCCGGACTTGATACACCTATCGACTGGTCAATTGTCGTAGTCTGCCTCGTGCGGGAGACCGGACTCCGGGTGCGCCGCCGCGGCGAGCGCCTCGCGGCAGGCGAGGATTCGCGGTGTGGCGACGAGGGCCGTGCGGGTGGCCGTGAACACGGTCCGGCGCGGCGATCCGGGCAGGTCGACCACTCGGACCCTCGGCCGCCGGCGTACGCTCATCAGGCCGGGCAGGATGGCGACCGCGTTGCCGGCTTCGATGAGGGCGACGTGGGCCTCGAGGTCGGCGGTCTCGAAGCGGACGTCGGGCTCGAAGCCGGCCGACCGGCACACCTGCTCGGCCCAGTGCCGGCTCGCCGCTCCCTTCGGCTCCATCACCCAGGGCACGTGCGCAGCGTCCGTGATCGTGCGGATCCCGTCCCAGATCGCGCCCTCGGGCGGCACCGCCAGGCGCAAGGCATCCGTCGTCAGCAGGTCGCGGTCGAGATCGTGCAACCAGGGCGCGGCATGGCCCGGGTATTGCTCGGCGACCACCAGGTCGAACTCGCGCACCCAGGTCTCGTAGAGCGCCTCCTCCGGCTCGCGCTGCGACATCGTCACCCGCAGCCGGGGGTGACGCTGGGCAAGGTCGGCCAGCATCTGCGGCATGAAGGCGAGCGCGGCAGACTGGAACACCGCGACCCGAACAGTGCCCGCGGCGGCCTCGCCCGCCTCGGCCAGGTCCCACTCGGCTCGCTCGAGCCGATCCAGGATCATCCCCGTATGCTCGGCCAGCCGTTCGGCGGCCGGGGTCAGCTGCACGCGGCGGCCCACCTTGCGCAGCAGTGTCACCCCCGCCTCCCGCTCAAGCTGGGTCAGTTGCTGGCTGACTGAGGACGGGCTCTGATGCAGCGCCTCGGCAACCTCGGCCAGCGTGCCGCGCAGGCTGAGCTCATAGAGCAGCCGCAGGCGTCGCACATCGAGCATGACGCGATGATACATCGGCTTTGCTTACGAATGTTGATCGGAAACATTCACTTTTCTTGAAGCGAAGCACGGCCGACACTGGACGCACCAGTCAGACGTCTCACAAGGAACCTGAGTGACCGATCAGTCTGCGCATGATCCCGCCTTCATCGCCAGCGTGGAGTCCCAGGTCGCGGCCTGGCTCGCCGCCGCGGCCGCCAAGCCTGTCCAGCCGTCGGCCGCGCGCCTGGCCGGCGTGCTCAAGGATCCCGATGGCCTGGCGTTCACCGTCGGGTTCGTCGACGGCGTCATCCGGCCCGAGGACGCGCGCGTCGCCGCGCGGACGCTGCGGGAACTGGTGCCCGTCACCCCGAAGTTCCTGCCCTGGTACCAGAAGCTCGCGCTCCGGGGCGGCGCCGCGCTCTCCCGTTTCGTGCCCGGGCTGGTCATCCCTGTCGCTCGCGCGGTGCTGCGCAGGATGGTCGGCCACCTGCTCATCGACGCCACCGACGCCAGGCTGGGCGCCTCGATCGCCCGCATCCGCGAACGCGGTGTGCGGCTCAACGTCAACCTGCTCGGCGAGGCAGTCCTCGGCGAGGCCGAGGCGGACCGCCGCCTGGCGGGCACCAGGACGCTGCTGGCCCGCGACGACGTGGACTACGTGTCGGTCAAGGTCTCCTCGGTGGCCGGGCCATTCTCGCCCTGGGCACACGACCAGGCCGTCGGAGACGTCATCGGCCGGCTTCTCCCGCTCTACCAGTACGCGGCCGCTCAGGGCGCGGCAGGCGTGCGCAAGTTCATCAACCTGGACATGGAGGAGTACCACGACCTCGACATCACCATCGACGTGTTCACCCAAATCCTCAACCGCGAGGAGCTGCTAGGCCTCGAGGCCGGCATCGTGCTGCAGGCATACCTCCCCGATGCGCTCGGCGCGATGATGCGGCTGCAGGACTGGGCCGCTGCCCGCCGCGCGCGCGGCGGCGCCCCCGTCAAGGTCCGCCTGGTCAAGGGCGCCAACCTGCCGATGGAGCGCGTCCAGTCCTCGCTGTCCGGCTGGCCGCTGGCCACCTGGAGCAGCAAGCAGGACACCGACACCAACTACAAGCGGGTGCTCGGCTACGCCCTCACGCCAGAGCGGACCGGCAACATCCGGCTCGGCATCGCCGGCCACAACCTCTTCGACATCGCCTACGCCTGGGAGCTGGCCGGCCGCCGCGGTGTCCGTGACGGCGTCGAGTTCGAGATGCTGCTCGGCATGGCCGAGGGCCAGGCGGAAGCAGTCCGGGAGACCGTCGGCGGGCTGCTGCTCTACGTCCCGGTCGTCCGCCCCGAGGACTTCGATGCCGCCATCGCCTACCTGGTGCGGCGCCTTGAGGAGGGCGCGAGCCAGGACAACTTCATGTCCGCGGTCTTCGACATCCACCGGGACGCCGCGCTCTACCGCCGTGAGAGCGAACGCTTCCGCAAGGCCCTGGCAAACGTCGACGACGCCGTCCCCGTCCCCAACCGAACCCAGGATCGCCGGCAGCCGGTGACCGCGGCGCCCGCGGCGCGCTTCAGCAACGCCCAGGACACCGACCCGTCGATGCCCGCCAACCGCGACTGGGCCCGCCAGATAACCGCCCGCATGGAAAAATCAGCGCTCGGCGATCAGCTAGTCGCCGATCACACGATGACCGACCCGTCGGCGGTAGACCCGATGCTGGCGGACACCGCCGCCGCGGGCGCCGCCTGGGCTCGCAAGACCGGCACCGAGCGGGCCGCGGTCCTGCGGGCCGCCGCCGTGGAATTCGAGCGGCACCGAGCCGGCTTTATCGAGGTCGCGGCCAGTGAGACCGGCAAGACGATCGACCAGGCCGACCCCGAGGTCTCCGAGGCGATCGACTTCCTGAACTACTACGCCGATCTGGCAGAGGACCTGGACACGGTCGACGGTGCCGTCCACGTCCCGGTCGGGCTCACCCTGGTCACCCCGCCGTGGAACTTCCCTGTCGCCATCCCGGCCGGCGGTGTCGCCGCGGCCCTGGCCGCCGGCTCCGCCGTCGTGATCAAACCCGCACCGCAGGCCAGGCGCTGCGGCGCGCTGCTCGTCGAGTCGCTTTGGGCCGCGGGCGTCCCGAAGGACGTACTGCGCCTGGTGCACGTCCCGGAGAATGAGGTCGGCCGGGCGCTCATCGCCAGCCCGCGGATCGACCGTCTCATCCTCACCGGCGCGTTCGAAACCGCCGAGCTGTTCCGCGGCTTCCGCCCCGACCTCCCGCTGCTCGCCGAGACGTCCGGCAAGAACTCCATCGTCATCACCCCGAGCGCCGACCTCGACCTGGCGGTGAAGGATCTTGTCTACTCCGCATTCGGCCACGCCGGCCAGAAGTGCTCGGCCGCCTCGCTCGGCATCCTGGTTGGCTCGGTCGCCTCGTCAAGGCGCTTCCGTGACCAGCTCATCGACGCGGTCACCTCGCTGCGGGTCGGCTACCCCAGCGACAGCACCGTGCAGGTCGGGCCGATCATCGAGCCTGCCTCCGGCAAGCTGCTGCGCGCACTCACCGAGCTCGCCCCCGGTGAGTCCTGGCTGGTCAAACCCAGGCCGCTCGACGACAGCGGCCGCCTTTGGTCCCCGGGTGTCAAGACCGGCGTCAGGCGCGGCTCGGAATTCCACCGCACCGAGTACTTCGGCCCCGTGCTCGGCCTGATCGCCGCCGGCAGCCTGGAGGAGGCCATCCAGATCCAGAACGAGACGGAATACGGCCTCACCGCGGGCCTGCACTCACTCGCGCGGGACGAGCTGGAGAGGTGGCTCGGCGCCGTCGAGGCCGGCAACGCGTACGTGAACCGCAGCACCGTCGGCGCGGTCGTGCGCCGTCAGCCATTCGGCGGCTGGAAGAGGTCCGCGGTTGGCGCCGGCACCAAGGCCGGGGGGCCGAACTACCTCATCGGCCTCTCCGACTGGACCCCCGCCCCGGCGGCCAGGCTCGGCACCCCGTCCACGGCCGCGCAGGAGATCGTCGATGGCGCCCATGCGCTCGGCCTCGAGAACGCCGACCTGGTCGCCCGCGGCGCCGGCTCGGACGCCGTCGCCTGGCGCGCGGAGTTCGGCGTCGCCCGCGACGTCAGCGGCCTGCTGGCGGAGAAGAACGTGCTGCGCTACCTGCCCGTCCCTGTGACGATCCGCATCGAGAACGACGACACCGCGGCCCTGCTGCGCGTCCTGGCCGCGGGCATCGCCGCCGGCGCCCAGGTCACGGTCTCCTCGGCCAGCCCGCTCGCCCCTGCCGTCGTCGCCCTGGTCACCCACGCCGGGGCAACGTACGCGACGCAGGACGCGGCCGCCTGGGCGGCCACCCTGACCAGCGTCGGCGCTCCCGCCCGGGTCCGGCTCATCGGCGGCGACCGCACCGGGTTCGCCGCGGCCAGCAGTGGCCGCCCCGGCATCGCCCTCTACCCGCAGCCCGTGGTCGAGGCGGGCCGCATCGAGATGCTGACCTTCCTGCACGAGCAGGCGGTCGCTGTCACCGCCCACCGCTTCGGCTCGCCAACGCCCCTAGCCGAGGCCCTTCCCTGGGGAAGTTCGCAAGATAACTGAGCTCACCTGACAGCTGCCGTTCGGCGGCATCGCCCGTGTATGCCTTATTGCACCGATGTCCATCAGGGACTCGGCTTGAACACGAGGAGGAAGGCCGATGAGCAGCGGCCACGGGCACGAGATCACCTCGCCAGGACGTCCGGAAACCATTGAAGTAGCCCGCGGCGTGTACGCATACGTACAGCCAGACGGGACATGGTGGATCAACAACACCGGGTTCGTGACCGGGCCTCAGGGGGTCTTCAGCATCGACGCCTGCGCAACGCAGCGGCGCACACTCGCGTACCTGGGTGCGATCAGGCAGGTAACGACGGCACCCGTGCGTACCGTGCTGAACACCCATCACCATGGCGACCACACGTTCGGCAACGCGCTGTTCCCCGCTGCCACGATCGTGGCGCATGAGCGGGCCCGCGCCGAGGTGATCGCGTTCGGCCCGGCCAGGGATCTTCCGTTCTGGGACAACCCTGACTGGGGACAACTGCCGCTCGAACCGCCCTTTCTGACGTTCACCGACGAGATCGCACTGCACGCCGGGGACACGAGGATCACCGTGCGGTACGTCGGCACGGCGGCTCACACGACCAACGACGTGCTTGCCTGGCTCCCCGAACAGTCGGTTCTGTTCTGCGGCGACCTGGTGTTCAACGGCGGCACGCCGTTCCAGCTGATGGGGTCGGTGGCCGGTGCCATTGACGCGCTCGAGCAGGCGGTCCTGCCACTCGCGGCGCGCACCGTCGTGCCGGGCCACGGCCCCGTGTTCGAGGGCACCGCCCCGATCGAGGCGACGCTTGACTACCTGAGGTTCGTGCTTGACCTCGCCGCCCGGGGCCGCGCGGCCGGCGCGTCTCCGCTGGAGGCGGCACGCGGCACTGACCTCGGCCGGTTCGCCGGATGGCCGGACGCGGAACGCATCGTCGGCAACCTCCACCGTGCTTACGCCGAACTCGACGGAACCACGCGTGGCGGCCCGGTCAACGTGCCGGACGCGCTAGCGGACATGGTGACCTACAACGGCGGCAAGCCACTCACGTGCCTGGCATGACCAGGCTCGGCGTGTGCCGGCGAATGCCCGTAGCTGGCTAGGGCCGGGTGGCGGTGAAGCCGGACGGCTCCAGGGCGAGCTCCGCCTCGTACGGCTGACCGTAGGCCCGCACGTCGTCCGAGGCCCGGAAGCCGGCCGGGGTGGTGACCTGGAAGCGGTATCCCAGCGCGGCCAGTTCCTTTCTGAAGCTTACGGCCGACGCGTCGTCCAGCTGCGCACGCCAGTTGAACGACGGCGAGCAGCTGTAGGCGAGCAGCTTGTCCGGGTACTGCGAGTGGATGACGCAGGCGAACGCGCGGGCGGCCGCGAGGTCCGGCTCCGGGGTCTCCAGCCACAGCACGTCGGCGTAGGGCGCGAACGCGAGCGCGCGCGTGCCGCACGCGTACAGGCCCGGCTCCACCCGGTAGAACCCTTCCGCGGTCCGCTCGCCGGTCAGGAATTCATGGTCACGCTCGTCGATGTCTGACGTCAGCAGGGACGCCGTGCGAGCGCCGGTCCGCGCGATCACCAGCGAGGGGACGCCGAGCACGTCGGCGGCGAGCCGGGCCGCGGTCAGCGTGTCGATGTGCTGCCCGGTCGGGACGAGGACCGTCCCGCCGAGGTGGTCCTCGAAGCGCACGCCTGCCACGCCTGCCTCGATCATCGCCTTCATCAGCTCGAACGCGTCCGGGGCGCCGCCGATGCCGGTCTCGGCGTCGGCCACGACCGGGACCATCGGCCGCCCGGCGGGCACGATGCCGTCGCCTGGTCTGCCGGCTTGGCCCGGCAGGTAGATGGCCTGCGACCCGGCCCTGGCCAGCTGCACCGCATGGCTGCCGGTTGCCGCGCCGAGCGCCCGCACCGTGTCCTGGGTGTGCAGGAGGCCCCAGAGCCGGCTGGCGGCGCGCCGGGCAACGCTGTGCTCCCCGGCCACGCAGCCGCGCAGCCGGATCACGTCCTGCGCGCTGTAGTCGCGCGTGATCCCCGCCCAGCGGGGGTCGGTCTGCCATTCGTGCTGCAAGAGCGCCGCCTGCTCGCCAATCGCACTCATGCTGATCACGCCTTCCTGGTTACGCCGGGCCTGGTTACGCCGGGCGTCCTGCCCGGCTGGCCGTGAACCCATGCTGCGGTGCGAGCGCGCGATTCGGCGTGGTCATGCCGTGTAAATTTCTTTCATTTTTTCCAGATCGACGACTGATTTCATTCTTTAGAAGTGAAAACTCGTGAAAATTGGTTTAGATCAAAGGTCTAGGCCACTGCCCGCGAGAGCCGACGATGGTCCTATCCTCGGCTGTAGGGCTGTCCAGGCCCGAGGGTGGAGGTAGCGGTGCTTGTCGCACGCCTGCACGGCACGGGCGATATCCGGGTCGGAGCGGAAGCGCCGCCCGCGGCGCGGAAGGATGAGGCACCGGGAGAGCCGGTGGCTCTCGTCCGGGTGACGGCCGTCGGGATCTGCGGCTCGGACCTGCACTGGTGGACCGAGGGAGCGATCGGCGACGCCCGGCTGGCCGGCCCGCTCGTGCTTGGGCACGAGGGGGCCGGCGTGATCGAGTCCGGGCCGCGGGCCGGGCAGCGGGTAGCTATCGACCCCGCGATAGCCTGCGAGGCCTGCCGTGCCTGCCGGGACGGCTACCGGAACCTCTGCTACCGCATCAGGTTCGCCGGACACGGCGACACCGACGGGATGCTGCGCCAGTTCATGGCCTGGCCGTCGCAGCTGCTGCACCCGCTGCCTGATGCGGTGTCGGACGCGGCGGGCGCCCTGCTTGAACCGCTCGGGGTGGCCCTCTGGTCGCTGGACCTGGGGCATTTCCACCTGGGCGCGGCCGCGTCGGTGGCCGGCTGCGGGCCGATCGGGCTGCTGCTTATCCAGCTGCTGCGAGCCGCTGGGGCGTCCAGGGTGATCGCGGTGGAACCGCTCGCGCACCGGCGCGAGGCAGCGGCCCGCTACGGCGCGGACCTCGTGCTCAGCCCGGACGAGCCGGTGTCCGGGCTCGGGGTGGACGTCGCCTTCGAGGTGGCAGGCAACGACGACGGCGTGCGGATCGCCCTGGAATCGGTGCGGCCGGGCGGCCGAGTGGTCCTGGCGGGCATACCGGATGACGACACCACCACCTTCAGCGCGTCCCTGGCCCGCCGCAAAGGCCTTTCCATCGCGATGACCAGGCGGATGAACGAGGTCTACCCGCGGGCGATCTCACTGGCCGCCCGGGGCGCGGTCGACCTCGACGGGCTGGTCTCGCTGCGCGCGCCGCTCGCCGGCACCGCGGACGCCTTCGCCGTGGCGGCGAGCCGCTCCGGTCTTAAGGTGATCATCGAGCCCCAGCTGTAACCGACCTGAAGGGAGCGCCTACGTGGCCAGCGACTCCGCCATCCCCGGCGGGACCACCGATGCCGAGGGCAACGCGACAGCAAGCGCCGCGGCGCGGGCCGGCCTGCTGCACGCCGGCCCGGCAGGGTACGGCGAGCTCGCCGAGCAGCTGCACCAGGCGGTCGAGGCGATGGGCGGCTGGATGGCCGGGTACGGCGATTTCACCCCGCACCCATCCCTTGACGTGCCGCTTGAGCAGCTGCGGCGGGCCACAGGCGCGTTGCACGAGCGGCTGCGGGAAAACTACCCGTTCTTCCATCCCCGCTATGCCGGGCAGATGCTCAAGCCGCCGCACCCTGCCGCGGTGATCGGCTATGTCAGCGCCATGCTGATCAACCCCAACAACCACGCGCTGGACGGCGGGCCCGCCACCGGCCGGATGGAGAAAGAGGTCGTGGCGCAACTGGCCGCGATGTTCGGTTACCCGGAGCACCTGGGGCACCTGACGAGCAGCGGCACCATCGCCAACCTGGAAGCGCTCTTCGTCGCCCGCGAGCTGCACCCGGGCAAGGCGGTCGCGCACAGTGCCGATGCGCACTACACGCACGGGCGCATGTGTCATGTGCTTGGCGTCGAGTCAGTGGCCGTGCCCGCCGCCGCCGACGGCACCATGGACCTGCAGGCGCTGGAAGAGACGCTGCGCGCCGGGCGCATCGGCACGGTGGTGGCCACTGCCGGCACCACCGGGCTTGGCGCGGTCGACCCGGTGCACGAGATTGTCGTGCTCTGCCGCCGCTACGGCGCCCGGGTGCATGTGGACGCGGCCTACGGCGGCTTCTTCCTGCTCATCGCAGACGGCACGCCTGCGGGGGTGGCAGCGGAACCGTTCGCCGCGATCGCCGACTGCGACTCGGTTGTCATCGACCCGCACAAGCATGGCCTGCAGCCCTACGGCTGCGGCGCGGTGCTCTTCCGCGATCCCGGCGTGGCCCGGCACTACCTGCATGACTCGCCCTACACCTACTTCACGTCCGATGAGCTGCACCTGGGCGAGATATCCCTGGAATGCTCCCGCGCCGGCGCGGCGGCCGCCGCGCTGTGGCTCACCCTGCAGCTGCTGCCGCTGACCCCCGATGGCCTTGGCGCCGTGCTGCGCCCCGGCCGGCGCGCGGCCCTGGCGTGGGCCGGCCTCATCGACGCCAGCGATGAACTCGCTCTCTTCCAGCGCCCGCAGCTGGACATCCTGAGCTACTTCCCCGCCCGGCGGAGCCTGTCGGAGGTCGACCGCGCCAGCGCGCACGTACTCAACGCCGGCATGCGACTGCCCGACGCGCAGTCGCTGTTCGTCGCCACCTACACCGTGGACGGCGCCAGCCTGGCCGCCCGCGGGCATCGGGTGACGGCCGACGTGCCGAGTGGGCGCATCCTGCGCAGTGTGGCGATGAAGCCAGAAACCGAAGAGCACGTACCCGCACTGCACCAGCAGGTCCTTGACTTGCTCGCCGGCACCTGAACGGCTTGCCCGCGGATCCCGGCACGGCGCGTTTGCCTGGTCAGCTGCCTGGACACGTAGCAGGCGGGGCTCGATCGATCGGGGGAACGGTCATGAAGAGCAAGGCCGCCGTACAGGTAGAGCATGGCGGGCCGTTGGTGATCGAGGAAATCGACATTCCCGATCCCGGTCCGAATCAGGTCACGGTCCGCAACTTCGCGAGCGGTGTTTGCTACTCACAGGTGCACCAGTTGCGCAGCACCGCCTCGCCCCGGCCGATGGGCCTCGGCCATGAGGGCAGCGGCATCGTCACGCAGGTGGGAAGCGAAGTCACCCACGTAAAAGAAGGCGATCACGTCATCACGACATGGGTGCCCCGGATTCCCATTCGCGGACTGCCTGTTTCCAGGCCCACCGGCGCTACCCTGCACGGCCGGCCCCTCATCGCTGACGGCGATGTGTATACCTGGAGCGAGCACATGGTGACGTTCGCCGAGAAGGTCGTACCCATGTCACCGTCCGACCCTACCGATATCACCTGCCTCGTCGGCTGCGCCGTGCTGACGGGAGCTGGCGCGGTGCTGCATACCGCGAAGGTCGGGCTTGGCCAGTCGGTGGCCGTATTCGGCGTCGGAGGCGTCGGCTTGTCCGCGATTGGCGCCGCTGTTATCGCGGGCGCTGATCCCATCATCGCGGTGGACCTGGTCGACCGTAAGCTGCAGTTCGCCAAGGAGTTCGGTGCTACCCACGGTATCAACGCCTCGGATGCCGACCCGGTCACCGCTATTCGGGCGATCTGCCCGGGCGGAGTCGACTTCGCCCTGGACGCCGTCGGCGCGCCGACGACCGCTCTCCAGATTCTGCGGGCAGTCAGGCAGGGCGGCCCGAGGGCGGACAACCAGGGTGGCATGGCGGTGCTTATCGGGATTCCCGTCGCCGATGTCTCGGTCGACCTGAACGAGATTCTGCTGTACCAGCGCCGCTATTGCGGGAGCCTCGGCGCCACGAAGCCCGAGTACGATTTCCCGCGTTTCCTGGAATGGGTGCGCGAGGGCAAGTTCCCGCTAGCGAAGCTGGTGACCAACCGGTATTCGCTGGAACAGATCGAGGAGGCCCGCGTCGCGCTGGAGGAGGGCCGGATTCTCGGCCGGGCGATCATCGAGATCTGATCAAGCGGCTGGGAGTCGCGGTGGGGTAAGCGCTTGCCGCCCGTCGGCCGGGCCGGCGAAGCCGCCTGCGCGGTGGGTACGATTGCCCTCGACGCACGACGAGGGAGCGCCATGTCCGAGCCGGACGACGCGGACGTTATCGAGCAGGTACCCCGGCAGGTCAACTTTCCCGCCGTCCCTGGGCTGCGCGCTCTTCGCGGCGTCACCGGCACCGGGCGCCGCCGGATCGTCGCCATCGCAGCCGCGTGCGCGCTGATCGTCACCGCCGCCACGCTGGTGACGTTCCGGCTGACCGAAGGCCCGCGAACCGACCCGGCGCTGGCGCGGCTAGTCACCGAGGTCACCACGGTGCCCGTCGGCACGTCGGCGCCCGGCCTCCCCGTGCTTCCCGCGTCCGCCTCGGCGGACGGCGCGTCCTCATGGACGCTGATCGTCTCGAACACCCTTAGCCCGGTCAGTGGCCCGCCGCTCACTGGCAGCGGCAAGCCCGAGGTCTTTTACGTCGCCACCGAGTACTGCCCCTACTGCGCGATGGAGAACTGGCCGCTGATCGTCGCGCTCAGCCGGTTCGGCAAGTTCACCGGCCTGGCCACCAGCCGGTCGCCGCGGTTCGAGCACATCGCGCCTGTCGACAGCTGGACCTTCTACGGCTCGCTTTACACCAGCCGCTACCTTTTCTTCGTCCCCGTCGAGCGATACTCAAACGTCCTGGTGAACGGCGAAGCCAACCCGAACGCCGGCCGGAGCTACCGCGTGCTGCAACAGCTCACGCCCGCGCAGAAGGCCCTCTTCGCCAAGTACGACAAGTCCCGTGCGACCCCGTTCCTTGACTTCGGCAACCACGCGGTCGAGATCGGCTCCGGTGCCATCCCATCGCAGCTGATGGCAGGCAAGTCGTGGACGCAAATCGCCGCCGCACTCCGCCAGCCGAAGACCGGCCTCGGCGCGGCCCTGCTCGCCGAGGCGGACTCGCTCACCGCCGAACTATGCGTCCTGACCGGCAACCGCCCCGCTTCCGCCTGCCCGGCATTCCTGCAGAACGCAGAGCTCCCCTACTAGGCGCGCGGCGGCAGCGGCGGGCGGCGTCTTGACGCCCTGGTGCGCGTGTCTGGCGGTCGCGCCGCGGGCCGCTGCTCCAGTGCGTCAAGCGCGAGGCTGACCGCCGTCTCCAGCTGGGTGTCACGCCCCGCGGCCCAGTCGTCTGGCGACATGATGACCTCGACGTCCGGGTCGACACCGTAGTTTTCCACGCCCCAGCCGAGCTCATCGAACCAGAAGGCAAGCCGGGGGACGGTCATCCTCGTTCCGTCGACCAGCTCGTGGTCGTCGTCGTACCCGATGACGCCGCCCCAGGTCCTGGCGCCGACCACCGGGCCGAGCCCGAGCAGGCGGACCGCGGCGGTGACGATGTCGCCGTCGGATCCCGAGCATTCGTCGGCGACCGCGACGACCGGCCCCCGCGGCGCGTCCTCGGGATGGGTGGCCGGCTTCATGCCGCTCGGCACGTTCCAGGCGATCACCTTGCGGGCCAGCTTCTCCACGACAAGCGCCGAGGTGTGCCCGCCGGTGTTGCCGCGCACGTCCACGATCAGCGCGTCGCACAGCATCTCGGTGCGCAGGTCCCGGTGGAAGTCCGCCCAGCCCTGGCTCACCATGTCCGGCACGTGCAGGTAGCCGATCCGGCCGCCGCTGAGTTCCCTGACCTGTGCGCGCTTCGCGCTGACCCAGTCCAGGTAGCGCAGCCTGACCTCGCTGCGCAGCGGTACGACAGGCACGCTGCGCGGGCTGCCGCCGTCAGCGGGGGCGACGGTGAGCGCGACGGGCTTGCCCGCGGCGCCCGCCAGCAGCGGCCCCGGCCCGTCGGGCCCGACCGGCCGGCCGTCCACGGCGAGCAGCACGTCGCCGGCGGCGATCCCGGCGCCGGGTGACGCTAGCGGCGCGCGGGCGCGGGGGTCGGAGGTGTCACCGCGGATGACGCGGGACAGCCGCCAGGTGTCGCCGCTGCGCTCGATGTCCGCGCCGAGCAGGCCGGGCGTGCCTGTCGACGTGCTGTCCGGCGCGGTGCCGCCGCCCGCCGGACGGGCGTAGGCATGCGAGGTGCCGAGCTCGCCGAAAAGCTCCCACAGCACGTCGATGAATTCGGAGCTGGTGGTGATCCGGTCGAGCAGCGGACGGTACTCGTCCTGCACGGCGTCCCAGTCCACGTCCGCCATGTCGGGCACCCAGAAGTCGTGCCGCATGATCCGGGCCGCCTCGGCGTAGGCCTGGCGCCACATCGCGGTCGGATCGAGCAGGAACCTGGCCCGGCTCCTGTCGATCTCGATCCTGTCGTCGGGATTGCCGTCGTCGGCCTTGCGTTCCGCCGGAATCACCGTGAGCCTGCCGTGATCGTTGATGACCAGCCTGGTGCCGTCTCCGCTCGCCGCGAACCAGTCCACATCCCCGGCGAGCTCGGACACGTCGCGCCTGGCGAAGTCGAACCGCTCGAGACTCGGGCGCGGCGCGTCGTCGCCCGGCTGCGCGCCGCCGATGCCGAGTTCACCCGTCACCGGCTTGCGCAGCCAGGCCAGGCCGCCCTTCACCGCGCGCAGTCCCGAGTACCGTCCTTCGGGGACGGGGATCGCCACAATCCGTTCGGCTATCCTGGCGGGCTCAACCGGCACCGGCGGGACGGACGGCCGGTCACCGTCGGCAGTGCCTGCCGCGGTACCGGCGGCCGCGTTTGCCGCAGTACCGGCGGCCGCGTTCGCGGCGGTGCCGTCGGCACTCGCGGATTCACCGGCAGCCGACAGGACGTCGGCGCGTTTGTCCGCGGGCTCGCCGACGGGCCGCCCGCCGAGCTCCGGTGCGAAGGGCGACGGCGTCGCCGCGTCGAGGGTCAGCAGGTGCGGCCTGGCACCGTACGGGAACGTGAGGTCGAAGAAGTGCGAGTCGTAGACCGGGTCGAAGTCGCGCAGCGACAGGAACGCCAGGTACTTGCCGTCGAGGGTGAAGACCGGCTCGGTGTCGGTGAACCGCCCGTCGGTGGCGTCGAAAGCCGCGCCGTCGGCGATCCGCGCCAGCCGCAGCCTGCGAAGCTGGTTGATGTTGCTGTCGGCAGGATGCTCGGTCGGCTGCGACCATGCCAGCCAGGCGGAATCCGGCGACCAGGCAAGCCCGGTCACGATCCCGTTGTCCGACGCCGCGAGCTCCCGCACCTGGCCGGACTCGATGTCGACGACCCGCAGCCGGCCGTCCTGCGCCGCGACGGCGACCGTCTTGCCGTCGGGCGCCGCCGCCAGCCCGGTGACGCGGCCAACCTGGCCGACCGCGATCCGCCGCGGAGCCTCGGCCGGGCCGGCGCTGCTCGCCGGATCACCTGAGCCGATCTCCAGGGCGTCGCTGCCATCGGCGTCGGTCGCCCAGATGACCTGTCCCCCGGTCCCGAGTACCTCCGGGAAACGCGCCCGGACGCCGGGCACGACCGACACGGCCCGGGCGGGGCCGTCCCGGTGGGTCAGCCAGTGCACGGTCCCGCGAACCTCAACCGAGCTGGCCCGCCCGCCCTGGTCGACAGACAGCGAGCCGACGTGGTCCTCGGCCGTGACAAGGCGGGGTGCCCGGCCGCGCGCCGGCGAGCCGAGAGTGATGTCGAGCCGGACGGGACCGGGTGCCCGCAGATCTTCCAGAAGCCACAACTCGCCGCCGCGCGCGTAGACGATTCGCTGCCCGTCGGTGCTGGCCTGCCGCGCGTACCAGCCCTCGTGGTCGGTGTGCCGTCGCAGGTCGGTGCCGTCAAGCGCGCAGGAGTAGACGTTGCCGGTGCCCTCGTGGTCGCTGAGGAACGCGAGCCGGCCGCCGACGATCATCGGACTGGCGAACTGCGTCGGCAGGTCCGCGAGCACGCGCAGGAACGGACTCGGGGTGCCGCCCGGCGCACCGGACAGTACCGCCGTCGCGGTGCCGGTCCACAAGCGCCCGGCCGTGCCGCCACGGTAGCGCTTCCATTCGGCCAGGTCGGTGCCGAAGCTTCCCCAGGTGCCGGTGAGCAGCGCGACCGTGTCAGCGCCGCCGGCGTTTGCCCCGCTCGCGCCAAGCGACAGGTCGGACACCGGGCCGAGCGGCAGCACCCGCTCCGCGCCGGGACTGCCCGACAGCTCTGTCGTCAGCGCACGAGCCCTTACGTAGTGTCCGAACGGCTGGTGCGCCGCGCTGACGGCAAGCACCTCTCCGTCCGGGGTCCAGCCGCTGACGTGCGCCCACCGCATGCCCCAGTAGGTAAGCCGGGTGCTGACACCGCCGTCGAGGCCGGCCGTGTAGACCTCCGCGCTGCCGTCCCGTGAGCTGACCCAGGCGACGTGCGTGCCGTCCGGCGTCAGCCGCGGCGTCCAGGCGGCCGCCTCGTCCGCGGTGAACCGCCAGGCCCGCCCGCCCCCGACCGGTGCCAGCCAGACGTCGTCGGCAGCGACAAAGACCACGAGGTCATTAGTGACATGGGGGAATCTCAGGTATCCGCGTGACGCCACGTGGCTATCGTACGGTTTGGCCCGCTGCGGCCGGCATTATTTTTCGCCCAAAGGTTAGCCAGGCGAACAAACGCCTCGAGACCGCGAACCTGGGCGCCCTGTCCGTGGCGGAAAGCCTGTCGCCGGACGAACGGCTTCGGCTGACCGCCATCGGGGCCACCGGCTGAGGATCGGCGAAGCACTGCACCGTTCGGGATGACGGGTTGACGATGCGGCCTGCTGGCGGAGATTGTCTGACCGTGGGAACAAGAGACGTAGAGCGGCCGCGGCTGGCGGTTGCTTGGGTGATCATCCTGCTCGCAGGCGCGGTCGCCGGGTGCACCGGGTCGCCCGGCGCCGCACAGCCAGGCACCGCACAGCCCGGCACCGCACAGCCTGGGACCGCACAGCCAGGCGCCGCGCCGGCCTGGGGAGCGGCGGCACACCTCGACCGGAGCAATGCCAGCGAAGACCCCACATCCGTGTCGTGCCCGTCCGCGAGCTTCTGCATGGCGGTGCTCGGATCGGGTTACGCGGCCACCTACAACGGAACCAGCTGGAGCCCGCCCACCGGGCTGTCGTCCGCCGCCGGCCAGCCCGACTCGGTGTCCTGCCCTGCCGTCAGCTTCTGCATGGCCGTAGACGCGCAAGACACGGCCGCCTTCGTGTTCGACGGCAGCGCGTGGAGCTCTGCCGCCGGCATCAAGGATCCCGTCCCTGACCGGACGGGCATGGCATCGGTATCGTGCTCGTCACCGAGCTTCTGCGCCGCCGTTGACAACGGCTCCAACGCGTTCACGTTCAACGGGACCTCCTGGAGCTCCGCCACCGCCATCGATCCCGGCGGCCGGCTGAGCACGGTGTCTTGTCCGAGCGCCTCCTTCTGCGCCGCCGTCGACTACGGCTCCAACGCGTTCACGTTCAACGGGACCTCGTGGAGTTCCGCCACGGCCATCGACCCGGGCAGCTACCTGCAGGCGGTGTCGTGCGCGTCGGCCAGCTTCTGCGTTGCCATCGACCGCAGGGGGAACGCGTTCACGTTCAACGGCAGCACCTGGAGCGCAGCGGTCAACGCCCTGCCGAACGGCCTGACCATGGGAGAGGGCGGTATCTCGTGGCCGGTGGTGTCCTGCCCGGCCAGCGACTTCTGCGCCGCCGTCGACGGCGCCGACGGGAACGTGGTCACCTTCGACGGCAGTACCTGGAGCGCGGCCGTCAACATCGACGCCAAGGCCGCTAAATCTGTCGGCGAGCCGGTCCTCGTATTCCTGATGTCGGTGTCCTGCCGGTCCGCCCGGTTCTGCGCGGCCGGCGACACCGTCGGCGATGCCTTCATCCGGAGTTAACGGGCGTCCGGAGCTAGCTCACGTAGCCTGACCACACCGATGATGGCCATGCGGCAGCCCGCGGTCAGCCGGACGCTTCACTGACCACAAACCTGCAGCGGGGGCCAGGCGCGTTCGCGAGCCGGACATCTAGCGTGGCAAGCGGCGCGCCAAGAGCTTCCGCGATCGCTACGTACCACGCGTCGTAGCAGGTCACGTTGTCCCTGAGCTCCCAGATCCTTGTCGCGAAGGCCGCGTAAGGGAAGAACTCCACGCGCAGGTCGAGTAGATCAGCATGCGCCAGCGATGCCTGTTCTGCGGAGATGCCGCCAGCGGCGGCAGAGCGGCGCAGGATATTCGCCGCCTCGGCTGTCATCATGTGGGGGGCTGCCAGTGAATCGCTGGCGAGCAGAGCCTCAGCCCACCTGCCGTCCGTCCCGCTGTCGATGAGCCCGGCGACCACCGTGGAGGCGTCGATAACCAGGGTCACCGGCGGTCCTCGTCGCGGTAAGCGAGGATCTGCTCGGCGGTAAGCGACACGGGATGAGCGGCCTTCCGCGCCCTGATGCGCGCTACTAGTGCCTCGGCATCGGGCTGCCCGGCAAGCTCGATGAGCTTGGCCCTGAGGTACTCCTGAAGCGACCGCCCGGCCAGGGCGGCCCGCGCGGCAAGCTCGTTGCGCGTCTCGTCCGGAACATCCCGGACGGTGATGGACACGCTCATAGCAGCATTATGCTGCCATCGCTGCTATTATGCAACATCATTGTCTGCGGCGAATCTCGCAAGCGCGCTCCGGCGTCACGACTGGGCCTATAGCGCGCGGCCGCTGTCGGCGCGGTCTTGCTTTTAGGTAGAGCCTGCCAGACCGCGTACCTGCTAAGGTCCGAGGTGTACACGTTCTCAGGGCGGGGTGAAACTCCCCACCGGCGGTAGTGGCATCCGGTCCGAGCCGGATGGCCGAGCCCGCGAGCGCCGCAGCCTCTTCGGAGGCCGCGGGTCGAGCAGATTCCGGTGCGATCCCGGAGCCGACGGTCATAGTCCGGATGAAAGAGAACGCGACGCCGGCCCATCCGAGCGCGGGTGGTTCCTGTTCGCGTGTCATGCCCTGGGTGACATAGCCAACAGGAGGAAACCATGTCACCCGCTTCGCACCGCATCGCAATTGTCGCCGCCCGCTGGCATGCCGAAATCGTCGACGTGGCGGTGTCCGCCTGCCGCGTCGGCCTGGGCGAGCGCGGATTCACCGCAGTCGACGTGATCGAGGTACCCGGCGCCTTCGAGATCCCCTTGCGCATCAAGAGGCTCGCGTCCACCGGTGAGTATGCGGCGCTGGCCGGCTGCGCCCTCGTCGTCGACGGCGGCATCTACCGGCACGAGTTCGTGGCGGCGACGGTGGTGGACGCGCTCATGCGCGTGCAACTCGACACCGACGTGCCGGTGTTCTCCGCCGTCCTCACCCCGCATCACTTCCACGAGCACGATGAGCACCTGGCCTACTTCGCTCGTCACTTCGAGGTCAAGGGGGCGGAACTGGCCAGTGCCATTGCGGCTACGCTGAGCGCACAGGTCGCGACGGCCTGACCGAGCGGAGCAAAGAGGAGCCAGATGAGCTTCAACACGCCAAACGGAACCCGCGGCGCTCGTCAGCCTCGTGCCGGGCTCATGCTGCGGTGGTTCAATCAGCGGACCATGAACCGGCTCAGCCGCAAGGGCGGCAAGTTCATGGGCATGGACGCCCTGGTCCTGAAGACCATCGGCAGCAAGAGCGGTACCGAGCGCTCCAGTCCTGTCGCATGGTTCCCCGGCAAGGACGACAGCTGGCTGATCGTCGCGTCGGCGGGCGGTGCGCCGAAAAATCCGGCGTGATATTACAACATCGCCGCCCATCCGGACCGGGTGCGCATCGAGATGGCCGGCCGTCAGGTCGCCGTGACCGCTCAGCAGCTCCACGGGCCGGAGCGCGACGAGGCATGGCGGCAGATCACCACCGCGGCACCCCGCTTCGCTCAGTACGAGCGCAAGACCGACCGCGAACTGCCCGTCATCCGCCTGGTCGCCCAGGGTTAAGCGGGTTCCCTTGCTGTTTCCGGTGTCAGGACCCCGGTGATGACAAGGACATTTTCGGCCTAGGCCGACGCGGCGATCCGCTCGACGGTGGCTAGCGGGACCGTGTACAGGCCGTTTTCCGCTGCCTGGTGCACGCCGCCGAAGTCCGCGCCACCGGGAACCGGCCGCAGCGGCGTGCTTGCCTGGTACTGGCCCGGTTCAAGCCCGGTCAGGTCCCAGCAGCCGTACGGGGTGAAAACCACGTCCGCGCCCGCGATCGGCGCGAGCTGCAGCACCGGGCCGACTAGATCGTGCGCCGCCGCCCTCGGCCACACGATGGCGAACAGCCTGCCGCCCGGTGCGAGCAGCTCGCTGTTCACGGGGGTGGCGGGTGTACCCGTGGCGGGTCCTGGGCTCCAGGCGGTCTCGCCGGACGCCACCGCGGGACCGCGCAAGGTCCGCGCCGACCGGAGGGTCATCGCGTAGAACGCGGGCGCTCCGGCCGCCGCCTGGCTCCCCTTCACCGACTTCCCCGTCGGCGTGCCGACGGCCACTATCACCGACGCCCCGGCCCCGATCGCCGCCGTCAGCTGCGGCTTTAGCGGCATGGTCGTGCAGCTCACGGCGAAGTCCGCACCGGCGTCGCTGGCCGCGGGCGCGGCTGACGACGGGACCGGCGGCGACGATGCGCGGGACGGCGCCGGGGACGCCGCTGAGCAGGCGGCGAGCCCGAGGACGACGGCAGCCGCGCCGCCCGTTGCCGCAAGCACCCGGTGGCGCCTGCCAAGCCGCTCGCCGTCACACGATTTCACGTCACGCAGAGCCTAATCCCGGGCGTCGCGGGCCGTCAGGTCGCCCGCCCCTGGCGGGTGAGCCGGTCGACGATCACCGCGGCGAGCAGCACGAGCGCGGTCCACATCAGCTGTGCCGACGCGGACAGGCCGAGCAGTTCGAGTCCGTTGTAGATGACGCCGACCACCAGGCCGCCGAGGACCGCGTGGATCATCTTGCCGCGCCCGCCGAAGAGGCTGGTGCCGCCGATGACCGCCGCGGCGACCGCGTTGAGCACGTTCTGCCCGCCGTTGACGCTGGTCGAGATCGAGCCCAGGTACGAGGCGTAGATGATGCCGGTCATGCCCGCCGTCAGGCCGCACATCGTGAACGCCATCGTGCGGACACGGCTGACGTTGATGCCGGCTCGCCTGGCCGCCTCCGCGTTGCCGCCGATCGCGTAGACGTACCGGCCGAATCGGGTCCGGCCGAGCAGCACGTTCCACACCACCAGGATCGCCAGCACGACCAGCACCGCCCACGGCATGCCCTCGATGGCGATGATGCGGCCCCGGTTCAGGTCCGCGACGTACGCGACGAGCAGGCACGCGACGACGATCGCCAGCATCTTCAGCACCGTGATGGACACCGGCGGCGCGACAAGCCCGCTGCTCCTGCGGCGGAAGTCACCGACGAAGAGCCCGAGCGCGCCGAGCACCGCGATCACGATCATGACGATCCACGTCCAGCTCTCGCTGAGCTGGCTGCCCTCGATCGCGTTGATCACCGGGTCGTGCAGGGTGATCACGCCGCCGGTTCCGATGCTGCCGGTCTGGTTGACGAGGAACAGCAGCAGGCCGGACAGGCCGAGCTGGCCGGCCAGGGTGACCACGAACGACGGCAGCCCGAGCCGGGCGGTGATGGTCCCCTGCAAGGCCCCGTAGGCGGCGGCCGTGACCAGGCCCACGAGGACCGAGATCCACCACGGGTCACCGAGCGCGAGCATCCACAGCGAGATCACCGCGGCGCAGGCCGCGGTGAACCCGGCGGCGAGGTCGATGTCGCCGAGCAGCAGCACGAAGATCTCTGCCATGCCGAGCGTGATGATGAACGCGGACTGCGTCATCAGGTTGACCAGGTTGGGCGGCGTCATGAACGCCGGGCTCTTGAACCAGAAGAAAATGACGATCACGATCAGGCCGACGACGACGGGCAGGGCGCCGCTCTCCCCGTTCCTGATCCGCTTCGCCCAGATGCGAACGTAGTCGCCGGTGGAGCCGGCGAGCAGTTCGCCGGAGGTAGCCGCCTGGGTCGTGTCGATGATGTCATCGTGCGGAGACTTCAGGTCGGCCATTCAGCTCAGCTCCTCGGGTACCGACAGAGGCTGCTGCGCCTGCACGGGTGTGTTGTCCGCGGTCATCTCGTTATCCGGAGATCCCGGCGGCCTGGCACGCGGACGCGTACTGGCCGGTGCAGAGCTGGGAGACCGGGACGAACTTGTCCTTGATCACCGTGTCATTCATGTTCGCCGTGTTGACCCACTCCGGGGTGGCCAGCACGGACGGGATGGAAACCTTGGCGATGGTGTCCATGACCGAGCCGCTGACCAGCGAGGACGGCGGGCTCTTGCCGGCACGCAGGTACATCGCGAGCGCGGCGGTGGCCCCTGCCTCCAGGTAGATCGGCTTGTAGACCGTGCCGCACTGGTAGCCGGCCAGGATGTTCTGCAGGCCGGCCAGCGAGGCGTCCTGCCCCGTGGTCGGGAAGGTCTGCGGCTTGACGCCCTGGCCCTGCAAGTAGTGGATGATGGCCGCGGCGTTCGCGTCGTTCGGGATCAGCGCCGCGTTGATGTTCTTGTGCGCGGTGGACTGCTGCTGGAACTCACTCAGCGACGTCGGCGGGTCCCATGAGCCAGGCGGATTGCTGATGTCCTTGTACGTGCCGGCCTTGAACAGCGGGTTCAGCACGCCCAGGTATCCCTGCGCGAACAGGGTCGCGTTGTTGTCGGTCGGCGCGCCCTGCATCACGATGACGTTCGGGTCCTTGACGTGCCAGGCCTTGACGCAGGCAGTGAAGCCGCCGCCCATGACCGTGCCGACTCGCACGTTGTCGAAGCTGACGTAGTAGCCCCGGGTGCCGCCGAGAGTCAGCCGGTCGTAGTCGATGACCAAGACACCGGCCGCCTTGGCGAGCTGCTCAATGTGCGCACCCGTGCCCGAGTCGAGCGGGCAGATGATCAGGACGGTCGCGCCCTGGGTGATATCCGACTGCGCCATGCTCACCTGGGTGGCGTCGCTGCCGAGCGCGTTCTGCACGATGAGGTTCGCCGGCGGCAGCCCGGCGGCCGCGAAGGCGGCCTTCAGGTACGGCGCGTCGAATTCAACCCACCGGGTGGACGACGTGGTGTCCGGCAGGATCACCGCCACATTGCCCCTGCCCTCCGGGGCGAGGGAGGCGAGGGGCTTCAGGGCGCGGAACGAGGGGCCAATGTCACTGACAGTCAGGGACTGTGCGCCGGCGCCCGAGCTTGAAGCTGCCGAGCTCGTAGCCGCCGGCGCCGAGGTGGAGCCGGCGCCCGGGCTGCAGGCCGCGATCAGCAGCGCGGCAGTAACGCCCGCCGCTGTCAGGCCTGCTCTTTTCCTAAGGGAAGACAAGAACTTCCTCGCTTTTCACTTTTCCGCGCCTGGCAGCCACGATGACAGCGGGCCACGTGGTCGCTAGCGCGCCGGCCGCAGCCATCACCGGCGCGCTAGCACCGCGGCCCGGGTCATGCCCTGCCAGGCGCGCCCCGGCGGGAGAGGACATCGATGAGCGCCGCCGCGAGCAGGACACCTGCTACCACGACGTCAATCCACTGGCTCGACACGCCAAGCAGGTAGAGGCCGTTGTAGATGCCGCCGATGACGAGGCCGCCAAGGACGCCGTGGATGGTCTTGCCCCGGCCGCCGAACAGGCTGGTGCCGCCGATGACCGCCGCCGCCACCGCGAGCAGCACGTAGCTGTTGGAGGCCTTGATGATGTTGGTGGTCAGCGACACCTGCCACGAGGCGAACAGTATGCCCGCGATCCCGGAGATCAGCCCCGCCAGGACGAAGCACCAGATGCGGACCGAGGCCAGGCGGACGCCGGCGCGCCGCGCCGCCTCCGCGTTGCCGCCGATTGCATACACGTAGCGGCCGAAGCGGGTTCGCTGCAGCAGGGCCGTCGAGGCGATGAGCACGACAAGGACGATCGGGAGGATGAAGGGAACTCCCTCGATCGTCCCGGAGTGGGCCCGGTTCACGTTGCAGATGGCGACCACCGCAGCCCCCGCGACCGCCATCAGGACGATCTTCGCCGCGACAAGGCTGCGCGGCGCGGTCTCCAGGCCGCGTCGGCGCTTGCGAAGGTCCTGCAGCCAGAGCCCGGTGCCCGCGATTCCGACCAGCACGACCAGCAAGATCCAGCCGACCACCGGTCTGAACGTTCCCCAGAAGATGTTGTAGAGGTAGACCTCGTTGACGAACCCGCCGTTGCCGATGCCGACGAGCGACCCGCCGAGGACGATGATCGCCACGCCCTCCAGGATCAGCAGCCCGCCGAGCGTGACGATGAACGACGGCATCTTCAGCCGGGCGACCAGCGTGCCCTGGATGGCGCCGACCGCGGCGCAGGCGAGCAACGTCGCGATGATCGCCGCCCACCACGGCCAGTTCGCGCCGGTCGGCTGCACGAGCTCGGCGACCACGACGCTGCCGAGCCCCATGACCAGGCCGACGGACAGGTCGATCTCTCCCAGCAGCAGGACGAAGATCTCGGCCATCGCCAGCAGCATGTACACGGTGCTCTGCTCGAAGAGGTTGACCAGGTTCAGCGCCGACAGGAACTTCGAATTCGCGATCTGGAAGCCGACGGCGACCACCACCAGGCCCAGGATCACCGGCAGGACGCCGCTGTTGCCGGCGCGTACCCGGGCCCACGAGGCCCGCACGTACTCGCCAAGCGACTGGGCGATGAGCTCGGGCGGGACCTCGGCGGCGGCGACCGTGGCGTCGAGTGTCAGGTCGGCCGTCCCGGCACCCGCCGTCCCGGCTGGGGGCTTGCCTGGGTCCGCGGTCACGGGCACTTCCTCATTGCTTGTCCCTCGCATCTGGTCAGACACGGGTCACGCCCCCGCTCCCGCGCCGTGACGATACGTCAATCAGCACCGCGATGAGGAGCACGCCACCCGGCAGGATGTACTGCAACGGCGTGGACAGTGACCCAAGGGTGAGCAGGGTCACGCCGTAGGCGATACCGCCAATGAGGAGGCCGCCGAGAACGCCGTGGATGGCCTTGCCCCGGCCGCCGAAGAGGCTGACACCGCCGATAACCGCGGCGGCGACGGTGTACAGGACGAGCTGGCCGGGGTCGGCGATGTTGGAGCTGTACTGACCCAAGAAAAACGACCCGAGCAGGATGCCGCCGAGTGCCGCGGTCGCCGAGCACAGCGCGAACGCCCAGATCCGGATGAAGGGGAGGCTGACGCCCGCGCGGCGAGCGGCTTCCGGGTTGCCGCCGATCGCGTAGATGTAGCGGCCGTAGCGGGTCCGCTGGAGAACCAGCGTCCAGGCGCCGAGCACAACCAGCACGATCGGAATCACCCACGGGATCCCGGTGACCGACTTCAGTGAGCTGCCGCGGTTGACGGAGCAGATGATCACCACTGCCGCCCCGACGATCGCCAGCAGCGCGATCCTGATCCCGATCAGTGCCAGCGGCGGAGCTGTCAGGCCCCGTCGCCGGCGCGAGAACGTGCGCAGCAGCTGGACGATGCCGGCGACCACGACCACCGTCGACAGGATTGCCCAGCCGAAGCCGGGAGGGATGAGCCCCTGAACCATGTCGTAGATGATGTTCTGGTTGGGTATCGAGGTGTCGAGGCTCACCGTGGAGTCGGCACCGCCGAGGATGACGATGAGGATTCCGGAGAAGAGCAGGAACCCGGCCAGGGTCACCACGAAGGACGGGATTCGCAGCAGCGCGACCAGCGCTCCCTGCAGGGCGCCGATCCCGCCGCAGATGACGAGCGCGGCAAGCAGCGCCGCCCACCACGGCCAGTCAGGCCCGGGCTGCTGTACCAGCTTGAAGGCGATCACCCCGCCGATGAGCGCGACCGCGCCGACGGACAGGTCGACCTCCGCGAGGAGCAGGACAATCGTCTCGGCAATCGCCAGCACCATGTACACGGTGCTCAGCCCGAAGATGTAGACGAGGTTGCTCGGCCGCAGGTAGGCGTGCTCGGGCGTGATGATCTCGAAGACGACGGCGACGATCACGATGGCCAGCAGCACGGGCAGGATACCGCTGTTACCGCTGCGGATCCGGAGCCACGAGGCCCGCATGTACTGGCCAAGCGACTGCGCGAGGATCTCGGGCGGGACGTCGGCCGCGGCCACCGTGGCGTCAAGGGTCAGGTCGGTCGTCCCGGCGCCCGCCTTCCCTGCCGGGGTCTCGCCCGGGTCCGCGGTCACGGGCGCTTCTCGATTCTGGCCATCGATCTCAGCCCTTGCCACTAGCGGCGGCAGGCTCGTGCGGCCGCCCGTTGGCGGCACCGGTCGTCATGTACTCCACCACGCTCTGCCGGTCGAAGTCCGATGCCGGCCCTTCGGCCACCATCCGCCCCAGGTACAGCACCGCGATCCGGTCCGCGACCTCGAAGACGTCGTTGAGGTTGTGGGAGATGACCATCACCGCAAGACCGTGGTCGCGGAGCCGCCTGATCAGGTCAAGCACTGACCGGGTCTGCACCACGCCGAGGGCGGCGGTGGGCTCGTCAAGCAGCACCAGCTTGGAGTTCCACATCACCGCCTTGGCAACCGCCACCGACTGCCGCTGGCCGCCGGAGAGCGAGGCCACTGGCTGCCGGATGGAGCGCACCGTGGTCACCCGCAAGGTGCTCAGGGTCTCGGCCGCCTGCAGCTCCATCGAGTCCTCGTCGAGCAGGCCGTAGCGCAGCCGCTCCCTGCCCAGGAACATGTTCTGGACGATGTCCAGGTTGTCGGCGAGCGCCAGGTCCTGGTAGACGGTCTCGACCCCAAGCGCGGAGGCGTCCCTGGTGCTCCGGATGTGTACCGGCTTCCCCTCGAAGAAGATCTCGCCATGGTCCGGCTGGTGGGCGCCCGCGATGCAGCGGGTGAGCACCGACTTCCCCGCGCCGTTGTCACCGCACAGGCCAGTCACCTGGCCCGCGGGCAGGTCAAGGTTGACCCCGTAGAGCGCCTGCACCGGCCCGAAGTGCTTGTCGATGCCCCGCAGCTTCAGCAGGGGTTCCGCCCCGTCCCCGCCGCGGCTCGCGCCTTCCGGGGCTCCGTTCACTTCTGTCATCTTTAGTACCCGTCAGTAGCTTTGCCCAGGTTGGTCTGCATAGCCATCTCATCGTGGCGGGGCTGGCGGGCCCGCCGCAATGGCGGGCCCGCCAACCCCGGTCAGATGTTTACTGTGATTACTTGATCCCGGCCGCGGAGCAGGCGCTCGCACCCGCGATGGCGCAGATGGCCGAGGCGGTGTCGAAGCCGTCCTTGACGACGGTCGACTCCATGTTGGTCTTGTTCACCCACACCGGGGTGATCAGCGACGCCGGCTCGGTGATGCTGGAGTTGGCCGGGTCGACGGTCGTCCCGTTCAGCAGGGCCGCGGGCGGCGTCTGGCCGGCCAGCAGGATGATGCTCAGGGCAACCGCGTCCTGCGCCTCCTTGTAGACGGCCTTGTAGACGGAGCCGCACTGGTAGCCCTGGAGGACCCAGGCCATGCCCTGGGCCGTGGCGTCCTGTCCGGTGGTCGGGACGGTGTTGGCCTTGACACCGGCGGTCTTCAGGTCGGTGATCACCGCGTTGGCGAGACCGTCATTGGCCTCGATGGTGGCGTTGATCGACGGGGTGGCGGTGTACGCCTGCTGGAAGATGGTGCCACCCTTGGTGTTGTCCCAGCCCGGAGCGAAGTTCTCGGCAACGAGCGTGGCGCCGCCAGCCGTGCCCTTCGCGCCTGCGGCGACCGTCTTGGCCGCCTGGCCGAAGACGACCTTGTTGTAACCGGTGGCGAAGGAGATCGCGTTGGGGTCGGTGTCCTGGCCGCCGTTCAGCACGTAGACCTTGGGGCTGGCGACCTTCCAGTCGGCGAGGCACTGGTTGAAGCCGGTACCGATCAGCTCGCCGACCTTCTCGTTGTCGAAGCTGACGTAGTAGGTCTTCGAGCCCTCGAAGGTGGCGCGGTCGTAGCTGATCAGGGTCACGCCCTTCTGCGAGGCGAGCTTGGCGATCGCGACGCCAGTCGGGCCATCGAGCGGGCACATGATGAGGACCTTGGCACCGAGGTTGATGTCGGCGGTCGCGTCGCTCAGTTCGGTCGTGTCGCTGCCCTGGGCGTTGTCGATGCGGAACTGCGACGAGCTGAAGCCGGCGGCAGTGAAGGCCTGCTTGATGTACGGCGCGTCGAAGTCAACCCACCGGGTCGACGACGTGGTGTCGGGCAGGATCACCCCGATCTGCAGGCTGCTCGCGCCCTTGGTGGCGGACGTGGCCAGGTCCTTGAACTTGGACATCGTCCCGGCGATGTCAACGGAGAAGTCGCTGACGCTCACGTTCGGAACTCCGGCCGCGGCCGGGGCCGAGGAGGACGCCGGGGCCGACGAAGACGCGGGAGCCGACGAAGTCGCCGGAGCCGATGAGGTCGACGTGGACGACGAGCAGCCCGCAGCCATCAGGGCAGCGACCCCCGCCACAGCCACCCATCCCAAACGGGAGAGTGGCCTATTTCTGTTGCCTAGTAGCATCCCATACACCTTTCGCCGCAATGCGAGCGGATACACCGACGCAGGACACCGCTGAACACGTGTGTCCTTACGCGTTGAAACGTAGATGTTTCGGAGACTGGACATCAAGCGGTCAAACCCGTAAAAAATTGTTAATGAATGGCGTTACGCCTGAATTGTATGGATTGTGAGATCGGTAAGAAGCCATATTGTTACCCGCGACTGGGCCGGAGTGCCAGGCATGACCGTCCGCAGTCGGCGGAATCCGGGGAGCCAACCGCGGCCGGCCAAGTCCGTTACGCCGGAATTAGGTAGCCGGCCCCCTGCCGGGTGATGATCAGCGGCCGGCTGCCCGGCGGCTCCAGCTTGGCCCGCAGCCGGCTGATGTAGACGCGGACGTACTCGGTCTCCGTCTCGTACGCGCGACCCCACACCTGGCGCAGCAGGTGAGTGCGGGACAGCAGCTTCCCCCTGTTGAGTGCGAGCTCGCGCAGCAGCGCGAACTCGGTGGGCGTAAGGTGCACCTCGGCCCCGGCGATCCGCACCAGCTCGCCCGCCAAGTCGATGCACAGATCGCCGACCGTGATGCTCGTCGGCGCCGTGCCGAGGGTGGCCTCGGCGGCCGGCCGGGTCCTGCGCAGCGTGGCGAGAATCCGGGCGAGCAGCTCCTCGATGCCGAACGGCTTGGTCATGTAGTCGTCCGCGCCCATGTTCAGCGCCGTGACCTTGTCCCGCTCGCCGCCCCGGGCCGACACCACGATGATCGCGACGGGTGACCGCTCGCGGATCTGGCGGCACAGCTCAAAGCCATCGGCCTCGGGCAGCATAAGGTCGAGCAGCACCATGTCCGGCTGCTCCTCCTCGAGCAGCGCAAGCACCTTGGTGCCCGCGGAGACGACCGTGGCGAAGCCCCGCACGACGAGGTTGGAGCGGATGAGGTCGACGATGTTTGGATCGTCTTCGATGATGAGCACCTTTGTTGTGACCATCGTATTACTCATCGTCGTCATGGATCATCTCCGCTTCGGACGACCGAAAGAATTTCGGCAAGCCATTGGCCTTGCATTCAGGAAACTTAGATCCAAATGGCGTACTGGTCAACGCATATGCACACATGCCTCATGACCTGCCGACCTGGTCACTTACGACGGAAGGTTTTTGCCGCGGAACCAGTCCACCGGCTCCTGGCCGGCCGCGGCCGGCGCGGTGATGCCGCTCTGGCCGGGCGACCGCCTGACCTGAAGGCCGGCGGCCTGCGCGGCGAGCGGCGGCCGGGGGCCGGCGAACGGGCGGGCCATGTGCTCGATGACGGCGTCGGGCAGCCAGACAAGCGCGCTCAGCCCCTGGGGGCTGGCGGGACGCAGCCGGACCTGCACGCCGTGCCGCTCGGCCAGCCGCGCCACCGCGAACAGGCCCATGTGCCGCGACACCGACACGTCGATCACGGGCGTGCTGCGCAGCCGCCAGTTCATCTCGGCCAGCCGTTCCTCGGGTATGCCGATCCCCTTGTCGGTGATCTCGAGCAGCACGCCGCCGCTGGCCAGTTCGGCCCCCGACACCTGGACCGCGGTATCCGTGGGCGAGAACAGCGTGGCGTTCTCGATCAGCTCGGCGAGCAGGTGCACCACGTCGGAGACCGCGGGGCCGACGACCGCGACGCCCGGCTGGATGCTGAGCACCACCCTGGCGTAGTGCTCGATCTCCGAGACCGCGGCCCGTGCCACGTCCGCGACCGACACCGGGTCGCTCCACTTGCGCGCGCCCTCGTGACCGGCAAGCAGCAGCAGGTTCTCCGAGTTGCGGCGCATCCGGGTGACCATGTGGTCCATCGAGAAAAGGCTGTACAGCCGCTCGGGGTCGTCCTCGTTCTGCTCAAGGGAGTCGATCGTCCGCGCCAGCCGCTCGATGAGCGTCTGGCTGCGCCTGGACAGGTTGACGAACATCGCGTTGAAGCTGGTGCGCAGCATGGCCTCGTTGCCCGCGAGCCGCACCGCCTCGGCGTGCACCTGATCGAAGGCACGGGCGACCTGCCCGATTTCGTCGACGCTCAGCACGTCGATCGGCGCCACCTCGAGAGGCTCGTCCGGCGCCTCGCTCAGCCGCCGCATCCGCTCCGGAAGCTGGACGGTGGCGATGTCGAGCGCGCCCGCCCGCAGCCGGCGCAGCGGCAGCGCCAGGGACCTGGCGACCATCAGCGCCGCCGCCAGCACGATCAGCAGGACCGCGACGACGATGACCGAGACGATCAGCGCGGACTGCCCGGCGCCGTGCTGCAGCGACTCAGCCCGCGCCACGATGTCCTGCGCGATCCCCGACTCGACGGCCTGCATCCCGTCGATCTTCTGCGAGGAGGCCTGGTACCAGGCCTGCGGGGCCTGGGCCACCGCGAAGCCCACCGTCTCCTTGTTGATGTTTGGGCTGAAGAACGGATTGGCCTGCTCGTCGTTGCCGTCGATGAAGAAGAAGTCCTCTACTCTCTTCACCTCTTTCACGCCAAGCCCGGCGGCCGCCGTGCTGTAGGCGTGCTGCACGGCCGGCGTGGCAGCCGCGAGGAACGCGGCCTCGTCGGACTGCTCGGCGGACCGCGCGGAGATCAATGCCTGGAGCGCACCGTCGGAGAAGAACTGCTGGGTGAAGGCGTTATAGAACAGGCCGCGCTGCTGTGCGACCTGATCCTTCTCCAGCGACAGCAGGTTGAGTTCCCGGACGTCGATGGCCAGGCGCGAGTCGGAGATGCCCTGCGCGAGTTCGTCATTGAGCGTGATCAGGTTGTTGATGAGCGGCGCGTACTGGGTGAGTACGCCAAGCCCCTCGATGCCCGAGCCATGGGACCGGTCCCAGAACTGCGTCAGAACGGTATCCCGCAGCTTCGCGAGGCTGCCCAGCTTCGACCGGAGAGCGGCCACGCTCGCCTGGATGTTCGCCGGGTACGAGCCGTCGACCCCGGCGCCAAGCGCAAGGACATTGGCGGCCTCGGCATCGGTGGCGTTGCGGAGCGCGGGAAGGTCGCCCTTTGCGCCGCCGTAGGTAAGGCCGAGCGAGTAGTCCCGCTCGTTCTGCAGTTCCTGTGTCAGGAGCACGTCCTGCTGGCCAAGCTGGGCCAGGTGCAGCACGCGGCCGAACTGCGTCGCGCTGCTCTCGGCGGCGGCCACCTCGAGGCCGCCGAAGACCAGGCCCATGACGAGCGCGAGGGCGATCACCGCGTACAGCCGACGTGACACCGGCCAGTTCGACAGCTTCATCAGCTGCTGTCCGCCTGGCCTGGCGCCCTGCTGCGGCGCGGCGCTGTCGCCGGCCGCGCCGACCCGCGCTCTCGCGCTGGCGGCATCATGGTTTCCCATCACTCACCCTCCGTGCCCCCGGCAGGCATGACTTCCTGGGTCCCGCCGGGCGACACCGCGCTATCGGGAGAGCGAACGGCCTGTTAGGTCGAGGACGCAGGAGAAAACTCGGTTTCGTCCGCCAGACGCTACGACTAGAACTAGTAACAAGCCAGTTAAATGACGCTATTTTCCGTAAAAAATTTGTTAACGCAGGGCGCTGCGGAGCGCGTGTGACCAGCCACGAAAGACTAACGAACGTCAATATCACACCCAATTCAGCAACAAATCGTTAACGTTACCGCCCTCGCCCAGGTCGGACAGCGGGGCCCTCGTCGCCCCAGCGCAGGCAGTACCCGTCGTGGTTGCGGGTACTAGTAGGTGAATGCAGGCGAAGATCTTCTTCATCACGCTGGCCGTGACCGACCTCAACCGGTCAGTCGCCTTCTACCGTGACGGCCTGGGCTGGCCGACCGACGGCATCGTCGGACAGGAGTTTCACGACGAGGTCACCGGCGCCGATGGAACCATCGCGTTCTTCAAGCTCGACGGAGGCCTGCTGCTCGGCCTGTACGAACGGGCCAATCTCGCCAAGGACGCCGGCCTGCCGCCGGGGCCGCCAAGCTCCACCGAGTTCAGCCTTGGCGTTCCCGCCGGATCACAGGCAGAGGTCGACAGCCTGCTCCGGCAGGTGCAGGCCGCGGGAGGCACGCTGACCGCGCCCGCGCACATGCGGCCGTTCGGCGTCTACTCCGGGTACTTCGCCGATCCCGACGGCCACCTGTTCGAGATCGCGTGGGACTCCAACGCATAGCAGCGTGATCTGCTGCCATGCCTCGGCACGAGCGACCGACGTGTACCTGCCCCCCGGGCACGCCCCCGGTAACGAAACGGCTTCCAGCCGATCTCACAAGCAATACAATTCCAGCACCCCGACATTCATTAACGTTTTTTTACGGCTTTCGCGCTCATGTAAGCGAGCGTTCCTGCGCCGCTGATCTTACGATTCACCGGGTACTGCCTGTTCACCGATGGCCAGGGTTGACAGACTCGCTCGCCCGGCAGGCCCGGTTCCACCGTGGCTGCCGGGCGAGGGAAGTGAAACGCGAGGTACGTTCTTGTCTTCTCTTACGAAAAGATCAGGCCGGTCAGCGGCGGGCCTTAGCGCCGCGCTGCTGATCGCGGCCTGCAGCTCGGGCAGCGGCTCTACCGCGGCGCCGGCCGCGACGAGCGTCGCGCCCGCACGCTCGAGCACCGGCGCGCCGTCCCTCACTGTCAGTGACATCGGCCCCTCGTTCAGTGCCCTAAAGACGCTCGCCCCGCTCGCCCCGGAGGGCAAGGGCAACGTGGCGGTCATCCTGCCGGATACCACGTCGTCGACCCGGTGGACTGAATTCGACGCGCCGTACCTGAAGGCCGCCTTCGCGGCCGCCGGGCTGCCGCCGGCCAACCTCACCGTGCAGAACGCCCACGGCAGCGACGCCACCCAGGTGAGCATGGCGCAGTCGGACATCACCCAGGGCGCGACCGTCCTGATCATCTGCCCGCTCGACTCGGGCACGGGCGCGCACATCGAGCAGCTCGCCGCGGCGGCCGGCGTCACGGTCATCGACTACGACCGGCTGACCCTCGGCGGCACCCGGGGCTACTACGTCAGCTTCGACAACGTGCGAGTCGGCACCGTCATGGGCGGCGGCTTCACTGCCTGCGTCAAGGCCTGGCACGTCAAGGACCCGAACGTCATCGTGATGAAGGGCGCGCCAACGGACAACAACGCCATCCTCTTCGCCCAAGGCTATGACAGCGTCCTCGCACCGTACTTCTCCTCCGGCGAGTACAAGAACGTCAGCAACCCGCCTGGCTCCTGGGACCCGACCGTTTCGCTCGGCGAATTCCAGGAGCAGTCCACCGCCCACAAGAGCATCAACGCGGCACTGACGCCGAACGACTCCAACGCCGCGGCGATCATCCCCTACCTGCGGAGCCAGGGCGTCAAGCCGGAGACCTTCCCGCTCACCGGGCAGGACGCCTCGCTGGCCGGCCTGCAGAACATCCTGGCCGGCTACCAGTGCGGCACGGTCTACAAGCCGATTTACCTGGAGGCCGGAGCCACCGCCGCCCTGGCCATGTACGTGCGTGCCGGGCAGGCCCCGCCCGCCTCGCTCGTCAACGGCTCGGTCCAGGACACCACCTCCAAGGCCCTCGTCCCGTCCGTGCTCGCCATCCCGAAGTGGGTCAACACGGCGAACATGAACGACACGGTGGTCAAGGACAAGTTCGTTGCGGCATCCCAGCTCTGCGCCGGCCAGTACGCGTCCGCGTGCCAGGCCGCCGGGATCTCCGGGTAACTGGAATGTCCGATCTCGGATGCGACGGCGGACGGCACTACCCGCAGGCCTGAACGGCGCTTCCAAGGCTTCTTTAAGGTCGTCGCAGGGCTGATCTTGGGGGCCGCCGGTGAACTTGGGGTGTCCGATCAGGCGAGAGGAGCACCTCATGTTCGTTCAGCGTCACCGTGTGGCCGTAGCCGGAGTCATCGCCGCGGCCGTCGTCGCCGTCCCCGCCGCCGCACTGGCGGCAGGGAGCGGTTCCCCGGGCGCCAAGCCGGCACCAGCGCAGGCGACCGGCCAGCCCACCAGCAAGCCCACCGCCTTCAGCAGCGACAGCCCCTCGCCGGGGTCCTCACAGGAGGCCGCGGCCAGAGCAAGCAAATCGGGGGCGGCGGCGGCACAGGCGTCCCAGTCTTCGAACGGCCTGGCGGCGGTGACCGCACTCGCCGCACGGCTCGGCGTCAGTGCTGACCTGGCGGGACGCGCGTTCAAGCAGATCAGCGCGCTGATCGCGCAGAACGGCCGACTCGACCCGGCCAGCCAGGCGTTCGCCGGCATCGCCAGGCAACTCGGCGTGAGCCCCGCCCAGCTGGCCGCCGCGTGGCACGCCGTCAGCTAGCGGGCGGCCGGCGGATGAGCGGCGCCGGCCTGGGCCATTGCCTCACCCGCGCATAACGCCGTACCCGCGCATAATGAGTCTCGTGCGGGTGCTCGTGGTTGACGACGATCCGGCCGTGCGCCGGTCGCTGTCCACCGCGCTCGGGCGGGACGGCTACGAGGTGCAGGCAGCGGACGGCGGCGGCGCCGCGCTCGCCTGCCTCCTGGCCGCCAGCGTCGACGCGATCGTGCTCGACGTGGCGATGCCGGAACCGAACGGCCTCGAGGTTGTGCCGCCGGCTGCGCGCCCGCGGCGACGCTACGCCGATCCTCATGCTGACCGCCCGCGACCTGGTCGACGACCGCGTCGCCGGACTGGACGCGGGCGCCGATGACTACCTGGTCAAGCCGTTCGCGCTCGCCGAGCTCCGGGCCCGCCTGCGTGCGCTGCTGCGCCGCGGCACGGCGGGCGCGGAGCGGCTGGCCCACGGCGACCTGGTGCTCGACGCCGCCGCGGCGCGGGTGACGCGGGGCGGGCGCGAGGTTTCGCTCACCCGCACCGAGTACCTGCTGCTCGAGCTGTTCCTGCGCAACCCGGGCCGGGTGCTCATAAAAATGTGTTAACGCGACCAGCCCCGCAGCGGGTTTGACCAGGCACGAAGCGTTAATGAACATCAATATGGCGGGCAATTGCGCAACGAATCGTTAACGGTGCGCAGCGCGCGAGCCCGGCCTCAGCGGGGCGGGACAGCGATGCGGTCGAGGCCGGCGGCGAGGACGATGTCGCCGTCGTATACGGCGGCCGCGTCGCGCAGCAGCTGCGGCAGGGCCGCGTCGGCGTAGCGCTGGGAGAAGTGGGTGAGGACCAGGCGGCGGGCGCCCGCGGCGGCGGCGATCCGGCCGGCCTGGCCGGCGGTGAGATGACCGTAGTCTTCGGCGAGGCCGGCGTCGGCGTCGGCGAAGGTGGACTCGCAGACCAGCAGGTCCGCGTCCGCGGCCAGCTCGAAGGCGGCGTCGCAGAGGCGCGTGTCCATGATGAAGGCGAACTTCTGGCCGCGCCGCGGCACGCTGACGTCGGCCAGGTGAAACCGGCTGCCGTTCTGCTCGATCATTCCATCGCGCTGCAGGCGGCCGATGTCCGGGCCGGTGATGCCGCGGGCCGCCAGTTCCGCGGGCAGCATGCGGATGCCATCCGGCTCGCTGAGCCGGTAGCCGACGGCGGGAACCCGGTGCGACAACGGGCGGGCCTCAAGACGGAACGCCGGGCCGTCGGCCAGGACGCCGCCCGCCTCCGGCACCGGACGCTCGCGCAGCGATAGCGTGTCGTGGAACAGCGACAGCTTCCTGATGCGGTCGAAGATGTCCGCGCCGGAAGCCGGGTAAGCGACCTCGACGGTGCCCGTGACTCGGTCCAGTGCCATCCGCTGCAGCACGCCGGGCAGGCCAAGGCAATGATCGCCGTGAAAGTGGGTGACGCAGACGCGGGTGACCTGGTGCGCGGTCACCCCGGCGAACAGCATCTGGCGCTGGGTGCCCTCACCCGGGTCGAACAGCAGGCCCTCGTCGTCCCAGCGCAGGAAATACCCGTTGTGATTGCGGGTACGAGTAGGTGCCTGACTCGCGGTGCCGAGTACGACCAAGTCACGGTTGGACACGGGACCGACCCTAATACCGGTCGCGACCGGCGGCCGGCCGCGACCGACGGGAGACGCAATGGAGCCGAAGATCTTCTTCATCACGCTGGCCGTGACCGACCTCAACCGGTCAGTCGCCTTCTACCGTGACGGCCTGGGCTGGCCGACCGACGGCATCGTCGGACAGGAGTTTCACGACGAGGTCACCGGCGCCGACGGAACCATCGCGTTCTTCAAGCTCGACGGCGGGCTGCTACTCGGCCTGTACGAACGGGCCAACCTCGCCAAGGACTCCGGCCTGCCGCCAGGGCCGCCAAGCTCCACCGAGTTCAGCCTGGGTCTCCCGGCCGGCTCGCAGGCAGAAGTCGACAGCCTGCTCGGGCAGGTCGAGGCCGCGGGCGGGACGCTGACCGCGCCCGCGCACATGCGGCCGTTCGGCGTCTACTCCGGGTACTTCACCGATCCCGACGGCCATCTTTTCGAGATCGCGTGGGACTCCAACGCTTCTTAGGCTTCTTTAAGGTCATCGCAGGGCCGATCTTGGGGGCCGCCGATGGACTCGGAGTGTCCGACTCGCAGTGCCCGATCCGGAGTGCCCGATCGGGCGAGAGGAGCACCCCATGTTCATTCAGCGTCACCGGGTTGCAGCGGCGGGAGTCATCGCCGCGGCGGTCATCGCGGTCCCTGCCGCCGCACTGGCGGCGGGGGCCGACTCGCCGCCGGCCAAGCCGGGCCCGAACGCGACCAGCTCGCCCGACCCGAGCAAGCCGCCATTGACGGTGATCGGGCGCGGCGGCGGCAAGCCCGCGCCCGGGCCATCGCAGCAGGCGGCGGCCAGAGCCAGCAAAGCGGCGGCGGCGGCGTCCGCGGCGGCGCAGCAGGGTCCGAGCGGGCCCGCGGCGGTGCGCGCGTTCGCCGCGCGGCTCAGCGTCGGCTACGACGCGGCGGGACGTGCGTTCAAGCAGATCGGCGGCCTGATCATGCAGAACGGCCGGCTGGACACCGCCAGCGCGGCATTCGCGGGGATAGCCGCCAGTATCGGCGTGAGCCCCGCCCAGCTGGCCGCCGCGTGGGCAGCGATCAGCTGACCAGCGGCCTGCGGCTGAGCGGCGGCGGCCGGCACGATACCCGCGCATAATGAGTCACGTGCGGGTCCTCGTGGTCGACGACGATCCGGCCGTGCGCCGGTCGCTGTCCACCGCGCTCGGGCGTGACGGCTACGAGGTGCAGGCGGCGGACGGCGGCGGCGCCGCGCTCGCCTGCCTCATGGCCGCCAGCGTCGACGCGATCGTGCTCGACGTGGCGATGCCGGAACCGAACGGGCTCGAGGTATGCCGCCGGCTGCGCGCCCGCGGCGACTCCACGCCGATCCTCATGCTCACCGCCCGCGACCTGGTCGACGACCGCGTCGCCGGGCTGGACGCAGGCGCCGACGACTACCTGGTCAAGCCGTTCGCGCTCGCCGAGTTGCGGGCCCGGCTGCGGGCGCTGCTGCGCCGCAACGCGGCGAGCGCGGAACGGCTCACGCACGGCGACCTGGTGCTCGACGTCGCCGCGGCCCAGGTAACACGAGGCGGCCGCGAGGTGTCCCTCACCCGGACCGAGTACCTGCTGCTCGAGCTGTTCCTGCGCAATCCCGGCCGGGTGCTCAGCCACTCGCAGATCTTCCAGTCGGTCTGGGGATACGACTTCGGGCTGCGCTCGGACAATCTGTGGGTCTACATGAGCTACCTGCGCGCCAAGCTCGAGGCGGCCGGCGAACCGCGCGTCCTGCACACCGTGCGCGGGCTCGGCTACGTGCTGCGGGATGCCCGGTGACCCTGCGGAACCGGGTCTCGGTGGCGGCGGCGGCCGGGGTGCTGATCGTCGTCGCGGCGGTGAGCACCGCGCTCTACCTGTTCTATGCCGCGAGCCTGCGGTCTCGCGTCGATGCGACCCTTGTCGACGCGGCCCAGCAGGCCGCCGGCATCGCACGGAGCCTCAAGCAGTCCGGCGGCAGAGGCAGCGGGACAGTCCCCGACATCAGCACGCCGGTCACCGTGGGCAGCGTGCAGGTCCAGCTCATCCCCGGCCCGGTGACACCCGGGCAGCCCAACCGGTTCGGCCCGCTTGACGGCCACGACGTCGCGGTAGCCGGGCAGGCGCAGCCGGCCTACTTCGCCGACGAGCACCACGACGGCCAGCAGTTCCGCGTCTACACCGTCGCCTGGGCCGACAACCCCGGCGGGCTGGTGCGCACCAGCCGGCCCGCCAACGCCGACGACGGCGCGCTGCGCGACGCGGCGCTGCTGCTGGCCGGGCTCACCGTCGCGGCCGCCTGCCTGACCTACGGCGCGGCGCGGCTCACCGCGGGCCGCATCCTGCGGCCCATCGGCGAGCTCACCGAGGCCGCCGAGCACGTCACCAAGACGCGCGACCTCACCTCCCGGCTCGGCTTCCCGCAGGCCAATGATGAGGTGGGGCGGCTTGCGTCGTCCTTCGACACCATGCTTGCCGCACTGCACGAGTCGCTGACCGCGCAGCGCCAGCTCACCGCCGACGCGTCACACGAGCTGCGCACCCCGCTGACGAGTCTGACCACGAACCTCGACCTGCTCGAGGACGGGGCCGGACTCGCCGACCCGCAGGCACCCGCCCTGGTCCGGGCCGCGAGGGAACAGGCAGCCGAGCTTGACCAGCTGATCACCGACCTCCTCGACCTCGCCCGCTACCGCGAGTCGCCGCCGCACCGCGAGACCGTCCGCCTCGACCTGCTGACCGAGGAGGCGGTGCGTAGGCTGCGGCAGCGCGAGCCGCACCCGGCCATCGACTCCGAACTGCACCCGTGCCTCGTGCACGCCGACCCCGCCGGGCTCGATCGTGCGATAACCAACCTGATCGGCAACGCGGTCAAATGGACGCCGGAAGGCGACACCGTGCGGGTGGTCGTCGAGAACGGCCAGGTGTCGGTGACCGACCAGGGCCCTGGCATCCCCGACACGGACCTCCCCCGCATCTTCGAGCGCTTCTACCGGGCGCCCGCGGCCCGGGGCACGCCGGGCGCGGGGCTCGGGCTCGCGATCGTCGGCGGCGTCGCGCGGGCCAACGACGGCACCGTCACGGTGCGGACCGGGCCAGGCGGGTCGACGTTCACGCTCGCGTTTCCGCCGCTCCCCGAGACTGACTAACCGGGACTGACTAACCGAGACTGACTAACGAGGGCAGGCCGCCGTCATGGCAGTGCCATCCTCGGGCATTCCGGTGCCGGCGAGTGGAACCACGCAACCGTTCGGGATAGGTCTGGACGTTCGCCGTCGCGGCTGCCGCAGTGGCGGGACCGCGGCCACCGCCGCGGCGCGGCGTTGCCGCCAGGGCGGTGGCGTGCGCTTAGAAGCCCTGCCAGGCGGGCTTGGCGGCGAGTACCTCGGTGTAGTAGTCGAGGCGGTCGAGCCGTGCCGCACCTGCCGGGTCGAGCAGCACCGTGACGTGCGGGTGCAGTTGCAGCACCGACGCCGGGCAGGACGCGGAGACCGGGCCCTCGACGGCGGCGGCGGCCGCGGCCGCCTTGCCCTCGCCGGTGGCGATGAGCAGCAGGTGGCGGGCCTCGAGAATGGTGCCGAGCCCCTGCGTCAGCACGTGGGTCGGCACCTCCTGCGGGGAGCCGAAGAAGCGCGCGTTGTCCTTGCGCGTCTGCTCGGTGAGCGTCTTGATCCTGGTGCGGCTGGCCAGCGACGACCCTGGCTCGTTGAATGCCAGGTGGCCGTCGGAGCCGATGCCGAGGAACTGCACGTCGACACCGCCGGCCGCCGCGATCAGCGCCTCGTAGCGCTCCCCCGCGCCCTGCAGGCCGTCGAGGTCCGGGTCAGGTCCGTTGACCCGGTCCGGGCTGATGCCGAGGCCGTCGGTCAGCTCGCGGGCGATGGTCGCCCGGTAGCTCTGCTCGTGCCCGGGGGGCAGTCCGACGTACTCGTCGAGGTTGAAGCAGGTCACACCGTCGTAGGACGGGCCGGTGCCGGCCTCGTGGCGGCGGATCAGCTCCTGGTAGGCGGGCAGCGGCGTGGACCCGGTGGCCAGCCCGAGTACCGCGGCGGGCTTGCGGCGGACGACAGACTCGATGATGTCCGCCGCGGCCATCGCTATCTCGCGGGCCGACCCGAGCGGCACGACCTCCATCAGCAGCTTCCTTTCCTGATCATGTCCATGATGCGCGTGCGCTATCCGGCGCTGCCGATCAGGCCCGCGCTGCCGGTCAGGCCCGCGCTGCCGGTCAGGCCAGCGCTGCCGGTCAGGCCAGCGCTGCCGGTCAGGCCCGCGTTCCCGGTCAGGCCCGCGTTCCCGATCAGGGCCGCGCCGATCGCGCCCACGGGCTCCTGGCCGGGCAGCAGCCTTGTCCGGCCGGCCAGGTCGAGCGCGGTGAGGAACGGCGAACCGGCGGCCTGGGCGCGCAGCGCGGCGGCGACCGCCGCGAGCAGCGGTTCGCCCACATGGGAGACACCGCCGCCGATGATGATGGCGTCCGGGCCCACCGACAGTTCGAGGATCCTGATCCCCTCGGCGAGCCTTCCCGCGAAACGGTCACGGATCATGACCGCCTCGGTGTTTCCCGCGGCGGCGGCGGCGAACAGTGCCGCGGCCGGCGGCACCTGCCCGTCCGTCGGCCAGGCGGCGGCCAGGGTGGAGCCCGAGGCGCTCAGCTCCAGGCAGCCGCGCTGCCCGCACGAGCAGCGCGGACCGTCCGGGTCCACCGGCAGGTGCCCGACCTCGGCGGCCGCGCCGTGTGCGCCGCGCCGCAGCTTTCCCGACAGGACGAAGCCGGCCGCGAGTCCGGTGCCGACGCTCAGGAAGGCCAGGTCGTCGATGCCGCTGACCACGTGCGCGCCCCACGTGGCGGCGAGCACGTCGTTCTCGATCAGGACCTCGGCACCGGTCCGGTCGGCCAGCAGTGCGGCAAGGGGGAACGCCTCGCCGATGCCGAGGTTGACCGCGTGACTGACCGCGCCGCTGTCGCGGTCCACGATCCCGCACACCCCGATGCCGATGTGCGCGGGCAGGACGCCGTCGAGATCCTTGGCGAGACTGTCCAGCACGCTCGTCGCGGTGGTGAGGACGCCCTCGGCGCCGAGCCGGGTGGGCTGCCGCGACTGCGCGACGACAGCGCCGTCGTTGTCCACCACCGCGCCGAGCACCTTGGTCGCACCGATATCGAGGCCGACCCGCAAGTCACCGTTCACGAAACACCCAGTTCAGCCGAGAGCACCAGCACCGCGGCGCCGACGAGCACCACGTCGTCGCCGAGCGGCGACATGCGCACCACCAGGTCGGCCGACGAGGTGGCCATCACCCGGTCGCGGACACACCGGTCGAGAGCCTCCCGCAGCTCGCCGTCGAGCAGGTCAGGCGGGCCCGCGAGGACGACCTCGTGCAGGTTGAGCGCGGCGACAACCGGCGCGACGACCTCGCCGACCACGGTGCCGACAGAGCCGAGCGACCGGTCGCTTTGCCGCAGGTGCGGCACGGACAGGATGGTCTCCAGGCAGCCGGTCTTACCGCAGGCGCAGCGCACGCCGGACGGATCGGTGACGACGTGACCGATCTCGCCCGCGGCCCAGGCGTGCCCCTGGACAAGTGAGCCGCCGACGACGAGGCCGGCGCCCACGCCGGTCCCGATCCGCAGCAGCATCAGGTCCGCCGCCGTCGTCCCGCCGAATGTGTACTCGGCGAGCACCGCCGTGTTCGCGTCGTTGGCAACGTAGACGGGCAGTCCGAGCCGGCGGTGCAGGATGCCGGTCAGGTCGACGCCTGCCCAGTGGAGGTTGTGCGCGTCGAGGATCACGCCGCGCCCGTCGACCACGCCGGGCGTGCCGACGCCGACGCCGAGCACCGGACGGTCGGCGGTATCGCGCAGCCGTTCCGCCAGGCCGACCGCGATGCGGACCGCGTCCTCGCCGCTGGCGCCGTCGAGTGGCGCCTCCGCGCGGGCCTTGACCTGGCCGAAGAGGTTGACCACCGCCCCGGTCATCCGGTCGTCCGGTGACAGGTCGAGCGCGATGATGCAGGTGGCGTCGGCGAGCAGGCCGACGAGCGTCGGCGGCTTGCCGACCTTGCTCTCGGCCGGCGTGCCGAGCTCGCCGAGCAGGCCGTCGGCGATGAGCGCGCCCACCAGGTCGGAGACGGTGACCCTGGTGAGGCCGGTGGCCCTGGCGAGGTCGGCCCGGGAGGCGGGGCCCTCGGCGAACAGGTGCTGGAGCAGGAGTGAACGGTGGTGGCGTCTGGTGTCCTCGGCGAGCAGCTTGCCCATCGGGCGCAGCGGGCGGGGACGCACTCCGCCTGAGTTCACTTAACCGCTCCCGCTGTCAGTCCGCTCACGACACGCCGCTCGATAAATGCGAACAAGATGATGACAGGCACGGTGGCGACCAGGCCGGCCGCGAACAGGTGCCCCCAGTCGACAGAGTACTCGCCGATGTACTGGTTAATCGCGACGGTAAGCGGCTGCTGAGACGGCTGCTGCCCGAGGCTGAGCGTGAGCGCGACGAGGAACTCGTTCCACGCCGAGATGAAGGTGAAGATCAGCGCGGTCACGATGCCCGGCGCGGCCAGCGGCAGCGTGATCCGCAGCAGGGCGCCGAACCGTCCCAGGCCGTCGACCATGGACGCCTCCTCGAGCTCCTCGGGAATCGAGGAGAAGAAGGCGTTGAGAATCCACACCGCGAAGGCGAGGTTGAAGCCGGCGTTGATGATGATCAGCGACAGCGTGGGCGGCACGCCGAAGTTGGTGAACTCCCGCTGAATGCCGACCAGCATGGCCGCCGGCTGGAACATCTGGGTCGCGAGCACGAGCAGCAGGAACGCGGTACGGCCGCGGAACTTGCGGCGCGCCGTGCAGTAGGCGGCAGGCAGGGCGACGAGCAGCACGATCACGGTGGCGCCCGCCGCGATCTGCAGGCTCGTGCCGATGCTGCCGCCAAGGCCGCCGCCCGACCACAGGGTGGTGAAGTTGGTGAACGTGAAGTGCTTCGGGAGGATGGTCGGGTCGCCGAGCTCGCTGTTCGGCCGCCCGGCCATCACGAGCATCTCGAGGTACGGCAGCAGGAAGATCAGGGCGATGAGGTAGGCGGCTGCGGCGATGAACCAGGTGCGCAGCGGCCGGCGGGCCAGGGAGGCGGGCTTCGCCGTGGCACGCAGGCGCGGGGCGGGCTTGGTCTCGGTGATCATCGGTCGACCTGCTCCTTCCAGCGAGTGGTGGACAGGTAGACGAGGACGATGACGATCACGAGCAGGAAGTTGATGGCCGACATGGCCGCCGACTCACCCACGTTGCCCTGCTTGAGGTCGATCATGAAGATGGTGCTCGTGGCGGTCTGGTAGCCGGGGCCGCCGCGGGTCATCTCCCAGATGATCGGGAAGGAGTTGAACACGTTGATGACGTTGATCAGCGTCGCCACCAGGATGGCCGGCCGCAGCAGCGGCAGCGTCACCCGCAGGTAGGCCTTCCATGAGGTCGCGCCGTCGATGGAGGCCGCCTCGTACACGTCCTGGGGGATGCCCTGCCTGCCGGACAAGATGGCGTAGGTGGTGAACGGCAGCGAGACGAAGACCGCGACGCCCATCATCCACAGCAGGGCGCTTGTCGGGTTGCCGAGCCAGTCCGCCTGGTTCGAGCCGAGCGTCTTGACCACGCCGATGCGGTGCAGGATCACGTTGATGACGCCGACGTTCGGGTCGAGCGCCCACTTGAAGATCAGCGCGGTCATCATCACCGAGGCGGCCCAGGGGATGATCAGCGCCCACCTGGTCACTTGGCGACCGGGGAATTTCTGGTTGAAGAGCTGGGCCAGGCCCAGCGAGATCAGCACGGTGACGGCCACGACGACCACGACCCAGATCACGGTGCGCAGGAGGACCGAGAGGAAGTCGGGCTCGTCGAAGAGATGCCGGAAGTTGTCGGTGCCGTTGTAGCCGGCGACGAAACCCTCGCCGCCGATGCGCTGGAACGACGACTGCACCATGACCACGACCGGCCAGAGCACGACCACGCCGATGAGTGCGACGGCGGGGCCGAGCCATAGCAATGGCGCCAGGCGGCGGAGGGCGGGCATCGGGTACATCCTCATGTGGTTCGGGGGGTGCGTGGGGCCCGGAGGCCGGGCCCCACACGCGAATCGCTAGCTGATGCTGGTGTTGCTCAGCTGGTTAGCTGGCGGCCGTGGCCGACTGCTCCAGCTGGGTCAGCACCGTCTTCGGGTCGCCGGTGACGGCGGTGCCGATCGTCTGCTGAATCTTGGTCTTCTCGTTGGCCCACGCGGTGTCGCTCGGGTACTGTACCGAGTTCGGCAGCGCGGTAAGGAACGGGGAGAACACCGCGTCGGTGGACAGCGCCTTGGTGGCGGTGGTCGTCGCCGGGAGCAGGTCGTACTCCTTGTCGAAGGCCAGCTGGTACTTGTCCTGGTAGGCGAAGTCGAGGAATTCCTTGATCTGTGCCTGGTGGCCGTTCGCCTTGAAGGCGGCGACGTTGTCGCAGACTCCGAGGGTGACGGTGAGCGGGCCGGTCTTGCCGGCGATCGGGACCGAGGTCCAGTCGGAGTCCTTCAGGACGCCGGCCGACTCGATGATCGGGATGAGGGCCGGGGAGCCGTTGATCATACCCACGGTGCCCTGCGCGAACTTCTGCCACAGGTCGGTGCGGTTGACGGTGCCCGGGTTGGGCTCGGTATCGCCGGCGGCCACCAGGCCCTTGAGATAGGTGAAGGTCGCGATGTTGGCCGGGCTGTCGATGGTGTACTTGCCGGCGGTCTGGTAACCGCCGCCGTTGCCGAGCATCCACAGCAGCGACTCGGCCTGCGCCTCCTCGGCGCCAAGCGGAAGGCCGAAGCCCACGTCGCCCAGGGCCTTGATCTTCGCCGCGTCGGCCTCGACGTCGGCCCAGGTCTGCGGGGCGGCCGTGATGCCGGCCTGCGTGAACAGCTTCTTGTTGTAGAACAGGGTGCGGCTGGAGGTGGTGAACGGCATGCCGTACTGGGTGCCGTTCACGGTGCCCTGCGCCTTGAACGCCGGCAGCAGGTTGCCTGGGTCCGAGAGCACGTCGGAGGCGGAGTAGAGCAGTCCGTCCTGGGCGTAGTTGGCGTAGTAGTCGCCCTCGGTGATGTCCGGGTACTGCTTGTTCTGGACCATCGTCTGGACCTGCTGGTCGAAGTTGGTCCACGGGATCGAGGTGACGTTCACCTTGATGTCGGAGTGGGCCTTCTCGAAGGCGGAGACGATTCCGTCCCAGTACTTAGCACTCGCGTTGCTCGGTCCGGTGCCGTAGTCGGCGACCACGAGCTTGAGGGTGGTCGTGCCGCCGCCACCACCGGCGGACGAGCCGCCGCTGCTGCACGCGGCCAGAGCCAGCGTGGCTGCGGCGGCGAGCGCTGCGCCACCGCAGATGCGCCTCGCGAACTTCTTGTCCATCAGGGGGTCTCTTCTCTGTGCAATGAGCCGGGCCGTCCGACGCGGCGGCCCAGGTTTTTTGTTAGTTGACCCTACTTACATATTTCCGTCAAGGGGGTCCGCGGCGGTTTCACAAGAACGTTGCACGGGCGAGACAATCGGGGGACGGCGCGCTGGCCGCGGCGAGCGCGGTCCCGCACGGCGCTACCCTGCGGAAACTTCGAGAATCCTCATCCCGAACGGGTGCGTGGCTCCGCCGGTCTACGCCGGCCGGACCCACCTGCCCGGAGCCTTGGACCGTCCGGGCACCGGGCGGGCGGGTCAGAGGTCGTCGTCGAGCAGCGAGAAGAGGGCCTGGTCGTGCAGGCCGTCGTCTTCCAGGCCGGTGCGGCGGAGGGTTCCTTCGCGGTGGAAGCCCGCCTTCTCCGCCACCCGGACCGACGCTACGTTGTCCGTGTTCGCGGTCAGCCAGGCGCGCTGGACGCCGCCCTCGGTGAGCACCCATCTGGCGACCGCGGCGAGTGCCTCGGTCGCGTAGCCCTTACCGCGTTCGTCGCCGCGGACTCCGTAGCCGATCTCCACCGAGCGGACATCCCAGTCGGCGTGGAACAGGCCGATCGAGCCGACGATCCGGTCATTCGCGGAGTCGAGCATCATCAGGTGCAGGCTTGTCCCCTCGCGCCGGCCACGGCTCGCGCCGTCGGCGAGCCAGGCTGGCACCTCGGCCGGGTCTGACGGCGCGCCGGGCGGCAGCGCCTCGGGCTCACTGCCGCCGAGCAGCTCGAGCACGAGCCCGGCGTCGTCGGGCTCGTATTCGCGTAGTTCCAGGCGTGCGGAATGGATGACGGGAGATGGGAAGGCGCTCACGGTTGCCCACCGTACCGCCCGGCGGGCGGCTCGGGCGCGATCGGGCTAGCGGCGCTGGCTGGTCAGGTTGCCTCGGTGGCGTCGACGACCACGTTGCTCAGGTAGCGGCCGGTGGCGTCGTCGAACGCGCCGCCGCAGGTGATCAGGCGGACCTCCGGGTCTGGCGTCGCACCGTACACAGCCTTCACTGGCAGGACATCCTTCGCGTACGTCCGCACGGACGTCACCCGGAACACCGCCGTCGTTCCGTCGGCCCGCGTGACGTACACGCGGTCGCCGCGGCGGAGCTGGGACAGGCGGAAGAACACGCCCGGTCCTGACACCGAGTCGACGTGGCCGACGATGACGGCGGGGCCGATGGCGCCGGGCAGCGCGCTGCCGGTGTACCAGCCTGCCACCGTGGTTGACGCCGGCACCTCCATCGAGCCGTCGGTCGCCCGGCCCAGCGTGACAAGCGAGGTGCGCACCCCGATCAGCGGGATGGTCAGCGAAACCGGGTCCGCGAGCACGGACGGGGCCACGGTCTGGAACCCCGCCCGGCGGGAGGCCGGCGACGCGGAGCGCGCCGACCCGGCCTGGGGCGTTGCCGAGGCAACGGGGGCCGCGGACGCGACGCCAGGAACCGCGGTCGCGGGGGCGGGGACGGTTGCCACCCCGCGCGGCGGCGGCCGCATGGCGGGGGCAGCCTGCCTGGTAAGCAGCAGGCCCGTGGTGCCCGCCGCGACGATGGCGAAGCCGGCCGCCGCGATCGCGATCGCAGCGGTCGGCCTCGTGACGCGCATCCGGTATCCCAGGTCCGTTATCCCCTGGCGGTCAGCCGGCGCAGCCGGCCGCGGGACAGGCTCAGGCCGCCGGCGATGAGCACGAGCCCGGCGCCGATGACCGCCAGCCACGGCAGCGGCGATCCTGGGCCGTGCGGCGCGGTGCCGCCGAAGCCGGTGCCGACACCGCCAAGCGTCGGCTGGTCGCCCGCGGCGCTGAGCAGGTCAAGGATGCCGAGGCCTGACGACGTGCTGACGACGACCTCAGTGTGCACGGTGTTCGCCGTGAGCGGGACGAAACGGCTCGCGTTCTGGTCAGGTCCTGTCGCGGTCATGGTCCACTGACCCGGCGGGATCTTGGCGTACGGGCTCACCGAGCCGGGCGCCGCGTCGTTCGTCACGTTGCCGGGCGCGCCGGCCGCGCAGCTGCAGTGGAAGGTCACCTTCGACTGGCCCGAGGCCTGGATGACCTGGACGAGCGACTGGCCCGCCGGGGCGGTCAGGCTATCGTCAAGGACCTTGAGCTTGCCCTGCAGCGAGGTCACCGTGTACGCGTGACCGGCCTTGACCGCGACGGTGCCGGACAGCAGGGGCGTGCTCGACACGGCAGAACCCGCGGCCCGCATGTCGACGCTGTAGCTGCCCGCGTCCATGGTCTGGTACGACAGCACGGTCGGATAGGCGACGTCATGCTGCACCATCGCGACGGTGGAACCAGACGACACGTACACGTCAACGGGCGAACTGCCCGTCGAGAGGTTACCGATCCTGATCCAGCCGGTGCCAGCCGCCGCGGATGCGGCAGAAGCGGCGGCGGGAATGCCGCCGAGCACAGCAAGAACGGCGACCGACAACGTCACGCGCCGCAATGCAAGCCGAAATTTCACCGAGATCCCTTCCCCGAGCCCTGGAAATCTCTATTCCCCAATAAGCCATATAGGCATAGCCGCATGACGAACGTCAACCGCGGCCGATCGACCATTTTCGATCTCGGCGACACGGATGCCGCTGATCGTATTAAGCACTGTGACGATAGTAAAGGAAGAGTTAAGTGGGAGCAAGCCGATCATTTTTGAACATAATCAACCGACCTGCCCTTGATAATCGATATACGAATGCCTATTAACGCAGGCTCACATGCCAGAGAAAGGCGGAGCCGCCCGCGTCGCCGGTCGCCAGGGTCGCCCCGTCAAGGCTGAACGCGACCGAGCCCACGGCCTTGCCACCCGGATCTTGAATGGTGACGATCAGCCTGTTCGTGGTGAGGTCCCACAGGCGACTGCCCCCGCTGAAGTCGCCGACGGCCAGCGTGCCGCCATCGGGGCTGAACGCCACGGAGAGCGCGCCGGTGGCGGTGGGGTCATCCAGGGTGGCGGCACGGTGCCCAGAGGCGACATCCCACAGGTAGCCGCGACCGTTGAGATCGCCGACCGCCAGCGTCTTGCCATCGGGACTGAACGCCACGGAATCCGCGCCCTTGCTGACCGGATCGGCGAGAACGCCCTTCACCTGCCTGGAGACGACATTCCACAGATAGCTGAAGCCATTGGCGTCGGCGGCGGCGAGCGCCGCGCCGTCGGGACTGAACGCGACGGAGTTCACGCCCTTGCTGACCGGATCGGTGAGAGTCGCGACCACCTGGCCGGAGGCGGCGTCCCACAGGTAGATCTTGCCGTTGCGGTCGCCGACGGCCAGCGTCTTGCCGTCGGGACTGAACGCGACGGAGAGCGCACCCTTGCTGCCGGGGTTGGTGACAATGCGGAGCTGCGTCCCGCTTGCGGCGTTCCACAGGCGGGTGACGCCGCTGACCGTGGCCTGGCTCTGCCCGCTGAAGGCCAGCTCACCGCTGGTCGCGAGGACGGTGCCCTGGTGGTTGAACGCGACGGCGTACGCGTTCATCTTGAACGTGGTGCAGCTGGCCCCGGCGATGCGCCACAGGCATGTTCCCGCGCCCGCGCGCGGCCCCGGGTCGGCTATCGCCAGCGCGGCACCGGAAGGGCTGAAGGCAAGCGACGATATGAAGGCGCCAGGATAGGCGGACGTCAGGTTCTTGCCCGCGAGGCTGTACTTCGCGGCGCCCGCCGTGCTCGTTGAGTTCGCTGTGTTCGTCGAGCTTGCTGAGCCGCCGGAATTCTGCGCGATCGCCGGGCTGGTCCGGGTCGAGGAGTTCGCCGGGGTCGCTGAGCTGGCGGCGGTCGTGGCGCCCGCAGAGCTTCCCGGGTTGCCCTGGTGGCCGTTGCGCAGCAGCGCGAACGGAATGGCTCCCGCCGCCACGACGATCACCGCGCCGGCGGCAATCGTCACGAGGCGACGGCGGCCGGCGCCCGCGGCGGGCGGCACGGTGACGCCGCCCGGGGACGGCCAGCCAGGAGAAGTCGGGCCGCCGGCGGAACCCGGGGCCGGAGCCGACGGCTCGCCGGCTCCCGCCGTCTCGGTCGCCCTGGCTGACGGAGGAACCGCCACGGTGGCGGGAATCGCCTCGCGCGCGGCGGGCCGGGCCGGCGCCGTCGCCGCCGGCGGCGTGGCAGGCGGTGGCGTTGCATGCGGCGGCGATGGTGAAGACGGCGCGGCCGGCGCCGTGACCGGCGGCGGCGTCGCGGAGGACGGCGCGGCCGACGGCACCGGTGGCACGTCAGGCTTGCGGAACGCGGCCGGCGGCTGCCCGGCCGACTGCGCAGCCGCGCGAGCCGTCGCGGCGCGCGCGGCGGAGGCATCGGGACCGGCCGCAACGGGGGCAGGCGTCTCGGCGCGCGCGGTCACGTCGTGCGCGCCTGCCGCCGGCGCGGGACGCGGCGGGTTCGTCTGCTGGCTGGCGGGGCGGTAGGTCACCAGGCCGAGGGCCTCGCGCAGCGCGTCGGCGAAGTCGCCGCAGGACGCGTACCGGTCGTCGGGATCCTTGGCCATCCCCTTGGCGATGACGTCATCGACCGCGCCGGGAAGGTCGTCCCGCAGCGAGGTGGCCGGGGGCGGGGGGTTGCGCATGTGCGCCATCAGGACCGCCATAACGGTGTCCCGCTGGAACGGCAGCGCCCCGGTCAGCAGCTGGAAGGCGACGCAGGCCAGGGCGTACTGGTCGGTGCGCCCGTCGACCGTGCCGCCCTCGATCTGCTCCGGCGCCGAGTAATCCGGCGTGCCGAGGAACTGCCCCGTTCCGGTCAGCGTTCCCGACGACCGCGCGCCCTTGCTCACGCCGAAGTCCGACAGGTACACGTGATCGGGACGTCCTGGCCGGGTGTCCACCAGGACGTTCCCCGGCTTGACATCCCGGTGCACCAGGCCCGCGGCATGCGCGGCGTCCAGCGCCGAGGCCACTGGTGAGATGAACTCAGCCGTCTGCGCCGGCGACAGTCTGCCCCCCTCACGCGCCAGCACATCCCGCAGGTCGCCGCCCTGGACGAACCGCATCGCGATGAAAAGCACGCCGTCGGCCTCGTCGGCCTCGTACACCGGAATGATGTGCGGGTCGTCCACGGCGGCGGCGGCCACCGATTCCGCGATGAACCGCCTGCGGAATCCGGAGTCGGTCGCCAGCGCCGGTGAAAGGATCTTGATCGCCACCAGGCGGCCGAGCCGCTCATCCCTGGCGCGGAATACGACCGCCATTCCGCCGGCCCCGACCTGGCTCTCCAGCCGGTATCCGGCGAGCACCGAGCCTGGCCCGTATCCGCCCGGCCGGTCCGGGACATACTCGCTCAACAGCCCTCCCCCAGGCTCGGCCGCGATCCCGTCCTCAGCGCTCGGCATTCATCGGCCATGCGCGTCAAGTATCCGGTCTGATCCGCAATAAGAAAAGTTTCCAGCGACGACATTCTGTCGTGAACGGCGAGCTTCCGTGCGACTCCCGGGGAAACCGATTGATTCACTGGCGGCGTCAATCGTTGCATTTTTCGCCGTTGATGAACGGAACGGCACAGGTCATCGTTGCCGGGTGAGGACCGACAATCGAGGGGCGGGGCGTACTGGGTTTACTGGCGGGACTGGGGGAGCTTTGCGGTGCCGCGTGAGGTGCGAGGGGCGGAGGGCGGCGGCACGACCGGGCCGATGTCGCCGTCGGGCGCCTCGTCCAGGTCGACGATGACCGGCGCGTGGTCGCTCGGCGCGGTGCCCTTGCGTGCCTTCCTGTCCACCCAGGCCGCGCGGACGCGGGATGCCACCGGGGTGCTCGCCAGGACCAGGTCGATGCGCATGCCGAGGTCCTGGTGGAACATGCCGGCCCGGTAGTCCCAATAGGTGAAAACCCGGCTGTCAGGCCACCGGTCGCGCATCACGTCGTGCAGGCCTGCCGCCTGAAGTTCGGCGAGCGCGGCCCGCTCGGGCGGCGTGACGTGCGTCTGGCCGATGTAGGCGGCCGGGTCGAATACATCCGCATCGGCGGGCGCGATGTTCATGTCGCCGCAGACAAGCACCGCCTGGGGGCCCGTCGCGACCGCCGCGCGCAGGGCGGCGAGCCAGTCGAGCTTGTAGCGGTAGTGATCGGAATCGGGTACCCGGCCGTTCGGCACGTAGACCGAATGCACCCGGACGCCGCCGCAGGTCGCGGAGACCGCCCGTGCCTCGGCGTCGGGGAAGCCCGGCTCATCGGGCAGGCCGGCCCGGATGTCGTCGAGGCCGGACCGCGACAGGATGGCAACGCCGTTCCACTGCGACTGGCCGTGGGCGGTGAACTGGTAGCCGCGGTCCGCGAGATCCGCGCCGAGCAGGTCGCCGAACGCCTCCCCGGTGAGCTTGATCTCCTGCAGGCACACCACATCGGGCTGCCGTTCGTCCAGCCACGGCAGCAGCCGGGGAACCCGCTGCCTGACCGAGTTGACATTCCAGGTCGCCACTCGCACAGGTCCACAATAACGAGCGCCGGGCGGGAGCATCCGTGTCCCGTCCGACCTGCGAGAACCCGGCATGGAAGCGGCAGACGTGGGTACCAGTGCTGCTGAGACACCGCCGGATGACGGGCGGGAAAGGGACGGGATCATGGGACTTTTCCGTAAGTCGCGTGCGCGGCATGCGCGCCACGCGCGGAAACCGAGCTGGGCAGAGCGGCGAGCCGCCCAGCGCACCGCACGGGCCGAGGCGGAACTGATGCAGACCGAGCAGCGGATTCACGAACTCGCCGACGAGGTTCGCAGCGACCTGAAGGACCCGAAGCCGGCGGCCTGACCCGGAGGCCCAGTCAGGGCTTGCGGGCGATCGCGGCGTAGATGGGGACGGTGTGCTCCAGATGCGGGTCGTCAGGAGCGGCGCGCCATTCAGTGATCGGCGCGACGCCCGGCGGAACCGTCTCGAGGCCGGTCATCAGGTCGGCTACCTCCGCGCGTGAGCGCAGGGTGATGGGCTGCAGCGGCATCATCTTGTTCCACTGCCGCGCCGCCTCCGCGAGCGCCGGGTCCAGGTCGCTCGTCAGGTGGTACATGGCGAAACAGCTGCCGGGCGGCACGGACGACATGAGCAGGGACACCACCATGGCGGCCTGCGCCGGGTCCTGCACGTAGGCGAGGGTGAACAGCAGCAGGACCGCGACAGGACGGCTGAAGTCGAGGATCTGCTGCGCGCCCGCGATGATCGAGCCCGGATCGCGGACGTCCGCGTCGACATAGCCGACGGCACCGCCTGGCGCGGACTTCAGCAGTGCCCTGGCATGCGACAGCACCATGGGGTCGTTGTCTACGTACGCGATGCGGGACTCGGGGGCCAGTGACTGCGTGACGTTGTGGGTGGCGCCCACCAGGGGCAGGCCGAAGCCGATGTCGAGGAACTGCGTGACTCCCGCCTCTGCGACCAGGAAGGTCAGGGCGCGTCGCTGGAAGGCGCGGACCGCGGGCGCGATGTCCACGATCGACGGCGCGGCCGCGGCCAGGGTCCGCGCCGCCTTGCGGTCTGCCTCGAAGTTGCTCTGGCCGCCGTACAGGAAGTCAGCGACGCGCGCCGCGTTGGGCTCGGTGGTGCTGATAAGCGCCGCCTTCGCCCTTCTAGTCGCGTCCTGCATCCAGTCCTCTGCCATGGCATACAAAGTATGCGACACCCGGGTACCTAGGTGGGCGGCACGCCGTCATCGATGTCCGGTGCGCGGCCGAAGCGTGAGACTTTACCGACTTATGCGGCTGGACTAAGGCAGCGAGGTTTATACCGGCGATGGTATTCGGCCGGTGAATGGTACCAATTTGTATAATCGATTTCATAAATCCTGCTGGCCGGTCCATAGTTGTGGTCACACGAAGACGTGGAGGTAACCCCGTATGCCCGCTGTCAGACACGTGCTTGTCGCCGGGGCCGGCCTGGCAGGCACCGCGACCGCGACCGGCCTCGCCGCCGCCGGCGCCGACGTCGACCTGATCGAGGTCAAGCCCGAGATCACCACCGTCGGCTCGGGCATCACCATGCAGGGCAACGGCCTGCGCGAGCTGCGCCGCCTCGGCATGCTCGATGAGGTACTCGCGGCCGGCTACCCGTTCAACGACCTGGGGCTGCGCGCGCCCGACCCGGCAGGCACGCTGATCGCCGAGTTCCCCGACGCGCGCACCGGCGGCGGCGACCTGCCCGCCACGCTCGGCCTGCCCCGGCCCGACCTCGCCAGGATCATGGCGGACCGCGCGGTCGCGGCAGGCGCGAAGCTCAGGTTCGGCACCTCGGTGCGCTCGCTCGCCCAGGACGAGTCCGGCGTGGACGTGACGTTCTCCGACGGCTCGGCCGGGCGCTATGACCTGGTCGTCGGCGCGGACGGGATCAGGTCCGCCACCAGGGGCATGATCGGCGTCACCGACGAGCCCCGGCCCACCGGCATGGGCATCTTCCGCGCGTTCGGGCCGCGGCCCGCGAGCGTCACACGGACCGACCTGTATTACGGCGGCCCCGCGTACATCGCCGGGTACTGCCCCACCGGCGCGGACACGCTCTACGCGTACCTGGTGGAGGACGCCACGGACCGTTCCTCACTCACTCCTGCGGAACGGTTGTCGGCGATGCGCGCACTGGCCGAGCACTACCACGGGCCATGGGACGACATCAGGGCGACGCTGACCGACCCGTCGGTGATCAGCTACACGCTGTTCGAGTCGCTTGTCGTGCCCGCGCCGTGGAACCGCGGCCGGGTCGTGCTGATCGGCGACGCCGCGCACGCCTGCCCGCCCACCCTCGCCCAGGGCGGAGCGCAGGCCCTGGAGGACGCCGCCGTGCTCACCGAGCTGCTGCTGTCGCACGACGCGCCGGACGACGCGCTGTGGGCGGCGTTCACCGCGCGCCGCTTCGACCGGGCCAAGACCGTCGTCGAGGCGTCCTGCCAGCTCGGCCAGTGGCAGCTCGACCACGTGCAGGGTGACCTGCCCGGCCTGATGGCCAGCATCGCCGCGCTGGTCAGCCAGCCCGCCTGACACACCAAGGAGCGAACGCCGTGACAGACCGGCTCATCACCCACCTGCGCCATATCGACCTCGCGGTGCCCGACCACGCGAAGCAGCTTGACTTCTTCACCGGGACCTGGGGCCTGACCGCCGAGCATAGCGACACCGGGCTGACCTTCCTCGCCGCCGAGGGCTCGCCCGAGCACTACGTCGTCCGGCTGCGGCAGGCCGACGACAAGCGCACCGACCTGATCGCGTTCGGCGCGGCGAGCGATGCCGACGTCGACACGCTCGCCGCCCGGCTGGCCGGCAACGGCGTCCGGCTCGTCAGCGAGCCTGCCGCGCTGCAGACGCCTGGCGGCGGCTACGGCTTCCGGTTCTTCGACAACGAGGGCCGCACCATCGAGGTCAGCTCGGGCGTCGGTGTGCGCACGCACCGCAAGATCGCCGAAGGCGAGTCCATCCCGGTCCGGCTGTCGCACGTGGTCGTCAACTCCGCCAGCCCCGAGGAGACCAGGGCCTGGTACGAGCGGCACCTGGGCTTCGCGCTCACCGACACCCTCATGCACCCGCGCATGGGGGAGATGATGTGGTTCATGCGGATCAACTCCTGGCACCACAGCCTCGCGTTCGCCCGCGGCCCGCACCCGTCGCTGCACCACGCCTCGTTCGAGCTGCGCGGCATCGACGAGTACATGCGCGGCACCGGCCGGCTGCTGCGCGCCGGCGTAGAGAAGATCTGGGGACCCGGCCGCCACCTGGCCGGCAACAACACCTTCAGCTACTTCCTCGACCCGCACGGGAACACCGTCGAGTACACCACCGAGCTCGAGCAGATCGACGAGGACACCTGGCACCCGCACCTGTACGACTTCAGCAACCCGGAGGTCGCCGACCAGTGGGGCACCGCGAACCAGATGAATGAGTTCGTCGCGCAGAAGTCGTTCAACGACCCCGACCGCGGCCTGTTCACCGCGCCGCCGGTCTGACGCCGATCCGTACGACAGACCGCCAGCCGCCTGAACTGGAGAAGCCACGGTGTTTGAATACTTTCCCGGCAACTACGTGTGGAACCTGTCGGTGGTCGCCACGCTGAACAGCGGCGGCCTCATCGACGAGGTGGACCGGGCCTGCCGGCCGATCCGCGACGCCGCCGCCCGCGGCGAGGACGCGGGCACCGGGGACTTCCTCGCGGCCTGGACGGCGCTCACCGACCAGCTGTGCGGCGCGGCGGAGACCGCGCTCGCGGCCGGCCACACTAAGACCGCAGGCGACCTGTACTTCCGCGCCACCAACTACCTGTGCCAGGCGGAACGGATGCAGAGCGCCTCCGCACCCGGCCGCTCCGCCGTCTACCGGCGGGTGCTCGAACTGGCGGCGCTGTCGTTCAAGTACCGGGACCCGCTGGTGTCCCGGGTGGCGATCCCGTATGAGGGCACCACGCTGCCCGCCTACTTCAGCCCCGCCCACTCGAGCACTGCGCCGGCCACCGCCTCCGGGCCGGCCCCCGTGATCATCCTGTGGAACGGGCTGGACTCCACCAAGGAGCACATGTACTCCTGCGAACACTGGGCGGAGCTTGCCGCCCGCGGCATCTCCTGCCTGATGGTGGACTGCCCCGGATCGGGCGAGGCGCTGCGGCTGCAGGGGCTGCCCGCGCGGGTGGACACCGAGGCGTGGGCGTCGGCCTGCGTGGACTACCTGCTGACCCGGTCCGACGTCGACCCGGCTCGCATCGGGCTGACCGGCTGGTCGCTCGGCGGGTACTACGCGCCGCGCGCCGCCGCGTTCGAGAAGCGGCTCGCGCTCGTCGTCGCCTGGGGCGCCAACCACAACTGGGGCGCGGTGCAGCGGCGGCGGCTCGAGCGGGAGGGCGAGCGCCCGGTGCCGCACTACTGGGAGCACGTGCTGTGGGTGTGGGGGCAGCCGGACCTGGACACGTTCATCAAGTTCGCCGACCAGATCCACCTCGACGGCGTGGTGTCGCAGATTTCCGTGCCGTTCCTGATCTGCCACGGCGCGAACGACAGGCAGATCCCGGTTTCCTACGCGCACCAGTCCTACGAGCAGGCCACCGCCAGCCCGCGGCGCGAGCTGCGGATCTTCACGCAGGAAGAGGGCGGCGCGGAGCACATCGGGCTCGACAACCTGCCGTACGTGTCCACGTACATCGCGGACTGGGTCAGCGACGTGTTCCGCAGGAACTAGGCGTTGTGTCAGGCGAGGGCCGCGCGGGGTTGTCCTCGCGCGGCTCCTGCCTGCACTGCTTGCTTCTTTACGCACCCGTTTACTTCTTGACGGACACTGTGCCGCCGGCGGCGGCGTAGTTCGGCGCGGTCACCGAGATCTTGTAGCCGCCGGTCTTGGCGGATTTCGCCAGCGTCACCGACACCTGGCCCTTGGCGTTGGTCTTGAGCGTCTTGCCCGCGAACTTCACGGTGGCGCCCGCGACCGGGTCACCGGCGTCGGTCACCGTGATCTTGACCGTCACGCCCTTGCTGCCCAGGTGCACCGTGCCGGGGAAGGACAGGCTCAGGCCGGCGAGCACCTGGGTGACGTACTGCTCCTGCTTGAGCGCGTTGTTCACGCACGTCATGCCGATGTCGAGCTTGGCGAGCGGGCTGCCGCCGAGGCCGAGCAGGCCGCCGTCGAAGCACGGCGTGGCGTAGCTGCGCACCGCGCCGAACCTGGTTCCCGCCTTGTTGGTGCGGGTGACGAACACCCTGTTCGACTGCCTGTTGGACCAGGCCACCCAGATGCGCCCGCCCGGTCCCTGGGCCAGGGTGGGGTTCAGGGCGTTGGCCGACGACGGCACGGCCAACGCCTTGGCCGCGCCTACCTTCCACAGTTCGAGTTGCGGGCACGGCGACTTGTTGGCGCAGTAGGCCAGGTAGACGCCGCCGCCCTTGCCGTTCCTGTTGACGGAGGCGAGCCGGCCGAACACCGGGAAGTCGGTGCTCGACGACGCGGTTCCGCTGCCCGGTGCCTTGCGGATCACGCCATTCGCCGTGACGTCCTTGACGTAGATGCCGTCCGCGCTGCCCGGGGTGGAGAAGATCCGGGTCCAGGCCACGTAGAAATGGTGGTTGCCCGCCTGGTCGTTGACCGTCGCGGCCTGGCCCGCGTCGGCCTTGCTCAGCGCGATGTGCTGGTCAGCGGGCACCGCGGGGATGATGGTTGACAGCCCGATCCGGTACAGGACGCCGTTGCCGCCGGGAAAGCCGCCAGGCCAGGCGGCGGCGAGCACGTTCGCGTTCGCGTTCGACTCGGCGGCCGCCGCCACCGGGTTGACGCAGCTGGCGGACAGCGACCACGACTCGAGTGCCCACTTCGCAGATCCGCTGCCCAGGGCGCCGTAGACGCAGTCGAGGCTGTACACGCCGCTGCTGCCCTGCGCGCCGGAGAAGACAAGCAGCGGCTTGGCGCCGACGCCGAGCAGCGTGGCGGGGAACTCAAGCGAACCCCAGTGGGTGGCGAAGATGTCGGCCGGGCCCTTGATGACCTTGCCGCTGGTGCCGACCTGCGTCGCCTCGTAGGTCCAGACGTTGGGCGAGATCTCGCGGGGGAAGACGTCCCAGCCGACGCCGTTCGGCGCGACCCAGAGCGCGGGGGCGGGCGCCTCGGTTGTCATGCCGGTGCTGAGCGCGGTCCAGATGCCGGACTTGGGGAGTGCCGCGGTTTTCTGCGCGGCCGGCGCGCTCTTCGCGCCCGGGGTCGCCGTGGCGGCGGTTGCGGGGAGCGCCATGGCGAGGGCGAGTCCCCCGGCCACGAGCGCTAGCGCAAGGAAACGGGAGCGGCCGCCGAGGCCGCGACGGTGGAGACTACGGATTTTTCGCACCAGAACCGAACGCGACATGGGGCACCTGTTTCCCCTCACGAACCGATATGTGCGCTTAGTGTGCTCTTAAACATCAGAAATATCCATAGCCGTGGAGTGGCAGCACGCGCGATCACGTCCGATTTGCGGTGAATGTCGCACGGCCGGTTAAGCAGAGACGGCCGGTTAAGCAGAGAGAGGTCCGGGCGCTGAGGGGGGTGGGCGGCGGCGAGGTCAGGCGGCGGCCAGGTCAGGCGGCGGCGGCCCGGTCAGGCCGCGGCTATGGCGGTGGCTGTCTGGTGGGGCGGGAGGCCTGCGGCAGGCGAGCCGTGCGTGCGGGCGCCGTAACCGAGGATGTGTCCGTTGGACAGCAGGATCAGGTAGCCGCCGGTCGCCGGGGCCACGGCAAGCGCGACCGCGGTGACGCCGCGGCCGACCCCGTGCGCCGGCGAGCCGTGCATGTCGGCGTGGAAGCCGAACACCCGTCCGGCCGCCGTCAGCAGCAGGTAACCGCCCTTCGCGCTGGCCGCGATCGCGGTGACCTGGTAATGCTTGCCGGCCAGCGAGCCGTAATCCGTGGCGTCGTAGGTCCAGACGCCGCCGCCGGAGTTCAGGATCCAGTACCCGCCGGTGGCCGCGTCGGCGGCCAGGCCGACCGGCTTGAGCTTGCCCATCCTGCCCTTCGGCTGCCCGTGGTAGGGCGCGCCGAAGGCGTGCACGCCGCCGTCTGAGGTGAGCACCAGGTAGCCGCCGTGATCCGCCGCGATCGCGACCGCGGTCACGTGCCTCGGCAGCCTGCCCGACAGCTGGCCGTAGAACGGCGCGTTGTGAGCCACCACGCTGCCGTTGGCCTTGAGCAGCCAGTAGCCGCCGGTGTCCGGGTCCGTCGCCAGGCCGGCCGCCCGGCCGCCGACCGAGCCGCCGGCCCGCGGCGTGCGGTAGCCGTGCACGGCGCCTGCCGAGGTGGCCACGTAGTAGCCGGTGCCGGTGTCGCCTGCCAGGTTGACGAACGTGTAGCCGCGCATCCGGAAGTAGCTGATGATCGTTGGCAGCGCGGCCACCGTCGCCGGGTCGCCTGACGGCGCGTTGTGCATCAGGACCACCGGGTGCAGCTGGCCGCCGCCCTCCGATTCGGCGAGCGAGATGATCCGGTTGACCCACGAGCTCGCGGCCGACCCGTCCGCCTTCCAGTCCTCGGTGTCGACCGACCACATCCACACCGCCATGCCGCGCTGCTGCGCCAGGGACAGCAGGGTCGCGTTGTAGTTGCCGTACGGCGGCCGGAAGACGCATGGCCCCCAGCCGATCAGCTTCTCCTGTTCGGCGCTCGCCTCGTCCATCTCGACGGCCTGCGCCGCGGCGGAGAGTCCCGGCATGTTCGGGTGGTTCCAGGTGTGGTTGCCCACGAGGAAGCCGTGCGATGCCTCCTCGCGGACCAGGGCGGGGTAGGCGGCCGCGTTCTGCCCGATGTTCAGGAACGTGGCGGGTACCCCGTGCTCGCGCAGCACCGCGAGGATTCCCGGCGTGCTCGGCCCTGGGCCGTCATCGAAGGTGAGCGCCACCGTCTTGGCGCCGAGGTCCGGCGCGTAGAAGTTCGCGCCGTACGGCGCGGCGGTGCAGCCGGCCGAAACCAGGTGCGTCGCGGCGGGCGCCTTCGCGGTGCGCCCGCCCGGCCGCTTCGCCGGCGGCCCCGCGGGCCCCTCGCCGCCGTGGCGCTTGCCGGGGAAAGGCTGCTTGACGGTCCGCGTCGCGCCGACGCCAGGATGCTTGGCGTGCACCGCGCCGGCGGCGGGAGTGACCGCACAGGCGGCCAGCATGCTGGCCGCCGTGAGCGCACCGAGGAAACGAATGGACCTGACTGTGAACACGGCACGCCTTCCCTTTTGCCCCCGCCCGGGGCGTTAGATCCCGTCTTGCACCGACCCAAAGACGCCGCAAATCGCCGCCAGGTTGCGTGCCCCCGTGCTCCGCCTATTACGCGGGCACAACCGCGCAGGCCGGGGGCCTGGGGTCCGGGCTGAGCCGGTCCCGCGGCCCTTACCTCGCGCCGGTCCGGTGCCTAGGATCGGTCGTGTGCAGGGACGAGATCTCGGCCTGCCCGGCTTCGACCTCGATGAGCCTGGCACGATCGAATTCACCGCGGAGCGGGCGCTGCGCGGGCAAGCGCTCAACCGGTTCGCGCTGAGCCTGCGGTCGCCAGCCAGCCGCGCGGAGTTCCTGGCCGGCGAGCTCGCCTACCTGGAGCGCTACGGGCTCACCGCGGAGCAGACCGGGCTGGTGCTCGGCAGGGACTGGACCGGGCTGCTCAAGGCGGGCGGTCACCTGCACGCCATGCTCAAGCTCGCGGCCACCGTCGGCCAGGACCTATGGTCCATCGGCGCGCACAACGCGGGCTGCACCCGCGAGGAGCTGATCGCGGCGACGCCGCGCCGGGTCAGCGGCCTGCCGGACACCAGCGGCCCGCCCGAGCCCGGCGCGCTTCCCGAGCCCGGCGCGCTTCCCGAGGCCGGCGGGTTTCCCGACGCGGGCGGGCTTCCCGAGGCCGGCAGGCTTCCCGGCACGGGCGGGCTTCCCGAGGCCGGGCGCTGACGTGGCCACGGTGATCGGCGGGATCGGCATCTCGCACACCCCGTCCATGGGCGTGGAGTACGACCGCGGCATGGCGGCGCAAGACGGGTTCAGCCCGCGCTGGCAGCCCTGGTACGACGGCACGCGGCGGGTCGAGGAGCTGCTCGTGCGGCTCGCGCCCGACCACCTCGTCGTCGTGTACAACGACCACCTCAACTACTTCGACCTGGACAACTACCCGGCACTGGCCATCGGTGTCGGCGAGCGGTTCCGCCAGGCCGACGAGGGCTGGGGTCCGCGCGACCTGCCCGACCTCGCGGGCGACACCCGGTGGGGTGTGCACCTCACCGAGCAGCTCACCGCCCGCGAGTTCGACCTGACCGTCAGCCAGGACCTGGCGATCGACCACGGCGTCTTCTCCTGGCTGCCGTACGTGTTCCGCCGCACCGACGGCGCATGGCCGGTCACCGTCACCCCGATCGCGGTGAACATGGTCCGCCAGCCGCTGCCCGCCGCGAGCCGGCTCAGGTCGCTCGGCGCCGCGATCCGGGCCAGCGTGGAGGCGTTCCCCGGCGCCGAACGAGTGCTCGTCATCGCCACCGGCGGCATGTCGCACCAGATCAGCGGCGGCCGGTTCGGCATGGCCAACGAGGACCTCGACCGGTACTTCCTCGCCCGGCTGCCCGACCACCTGGACGAGCTCGCCGCGATCCCGGTGCGCGAGTACATGCGGCTCGGCGGCACCGATGCGGCGGAGCTGATCCTGTGGTTCGCGATGCGGGCGGCGCTGTCGGCGCGGGCAAGGCCGGTCTACACGTTCCAGGCCGTTCCCTCCATCACCGGGTGCGGCGCGCTGGTGATGGCCGAGCCCGGCGCTCTCGACGACACCGATCTTGACGACAGCGAGACAACGCAACCGGAGGTCAACTCGTGAAGCTTGGCACCGTGGAGGCGGACGGCACGCAGCGGGTCGCGGTCGCGCTCGACGACACCCGCGCCGTGCTGCTCGCGCCGGGCACAACCGTGGCGGGCCTGATCGGCGACTGGGCGAACGCCGGGCCCGCGGTCGAGCTGGCGGCGCAGGCCGGCGCCGAGGAGGCCGTACCCGTCGCCTCCTTGAGCTGGCTGCCGCCGCTGCCCCGCCCGGGCAAAATCATCTGCGTGGCGCTGAACAACAGCGCGAACGCCAGCCGGATCATGAGCGGGCCCGGGCACCCGGCCACGTTCAGCAAGCCGGCCAGCTCGCTGCTCGGCCACGGCAGGCCGGTCAGGCTGAAGAAGGAGTTCGGCCGCGTCCACCCCGAGCCGGAGCTTGCCGTGGTCATCGGCACCAAAGGAGCGGACATCCCGCTGTCCCGGGCCATGGACCACGTGTTCGGCTACACCATCATCAACGACCTGACGTCGCCCGACATGCGGACCGAGGACACGTTCCACTACCGTGCCATCCACCCGGCGAAGGACGGGGGCGACGGCATCGAGTACGTCGATACCTGGGTCAGCTACTCCGGCCGGTACAAGGGGACCGACGGCTTCGGGCCGATCGGGCCGTGGATCGTGACCGCCGACGAGATACCCGACCCGCACGACCTCACGGTCACCTGCGTGCACCAGGGCCGGGTGATCACCGTGGACTCCACCGCGAACCTGACGCACAAGGTGGACGGCGTGATCTCCTTCCTGTCCGGCTACCAGACGCTCGAGCCCGGCGACATCATCGCCATGGGCACCGCACTGAAGGCGTCCGCGTCCGGCGGCGCCGCGGTGCAGAACGTCAACCTGACAAGGCTCGGCGGCCCGATCGAGGTCACCATCTCCGGCATCGGCACCCTCAGCAACCCCGTGGAGATGCCGTGAGCGACGCCCTGCTCGCGGCCCTGGCGTGGCGGCGGGCGCTGCTGCGCACGGAGATCGACGCGGTGCTCGCCGACTGGGCCTGGCATCTCGACCACGGCGACTACGACGCGGTGGCCGGGCTCTTCACCGAGGACGCCCTGTTCATCACGGGCGCGGTCGAGCTGCGCGGCCGGGCGGCGATCAAAAGGCGGTACGCCAAACGGGTTGTGCTGCGATCCACCAGGCACATCTACAGCGGCCTGCGGGTCAGCGAGGACGGCGGCGACGCTGACCCCGGCAGCCCCTCGGGCAGGTGGCCGACCCGGGTCCGCGCCCGTTCCACCTGGGTCAACTACGCGGTCAACGAGCCCGCTCCCGTCGACGACGTGGGCGTCTACCTGGTCGCCGATTTCGACGACGTGCTGAGCTGGTGCGACGACGAGCGCTGGCGGATCAGCGAGCGGCGCATCATTCCGGTGTTCCGCGACCCGGCGCGCGCCCCGGTCGCGGGGTGACCCGGGCGACCGGCGCGGACGCGACGCATGGGTGAGGCGCGGGCGGCGGGGGCGGGTGCCGCGGCCGACGCGCGGTTCCCGGTGCGAGTGCCCGACGGCCTGCTGGCCGGCGAGGAGGCGGGCCACGGGGACCCGGTGGTGCTGATCCACGGGTTCAGCTTCGACCGGTCGATGTGGGACCCGCAGTTTCCCGACCTGGCCCGCGGGTACCGGACCATCCGGTACGACCTACGCGGGTTCGGCGAGTCTGGTCTTCCCGCCGCCAACCGGGACCATGTGACGGACCTGGTCGCGCTGCTCGACGCGCTCGGCATCAGCCGGGCGCACCTGGCGGGGCTGTCGCTCGGCGCGAACATCGCGCTGGCGGCCGCCGCGCTGCACCCGAGCCGGGTGCGCACGATCACCCTCGCCTCGCCCGGACTGCCCGGCTACCCGTGGCGCACGCCGCGGCCGCCCGAGGAAGCCGCCGCGGTGGCAGGCCGCGAGGGCATCGAGGCGGCGAAGCACTGGTGGCTGAACCACGAGATCTTCCGTGCCACGCAGGGCAATCCCGCGGCCCGCGAGCAGCTGACGGCGATGGTCGCGCGCTTTCCCGCGCACCAGTGGGACAGCGCGCTGCCCGCCGCCCCGCAGTTGCCGCCGCTGACTGGCTTCCTGCCCCGGCTCGCGGCGCCGGCGCTGATCCTCGGCGGTGCGCTCGATGTCGCCGGATACCGGGAGATCGCCGGCGTGCTCGCACGGGAGATCCCGGACGCCGAGCGGCAGGAATTCGCGGACTGCGGACATCTGCTCAACCTGGAGCGGCCTGCGGAGTTCACCGGCCGGCTGCTGCGTTTTCTGGCCTGCTACGTATGACGCTTCCTAGCCTGCTACGCATGACGTTTCCTGGCCTGCCACGCCTGATGGCGGCGGTGGTCCGGGAGTAGGGGAAGCCCCGGACCCGTTCGGTATGGGCTGATTTACCCGATCGGAAAGCCGCCGCGGGACAGCGACCGGCCACCACGGCCATCCCTCCCTGGTTTCTCTATGTAGCCGCACGGTAACTATAAGTCATGGCTTGGCAATCGGGCGGTTAATCGGGGGACGCTGTGCCACAACCAGTGCGGGACGACCAGAGGTATCTGCCGGGGCTCGACGGGCTGCGCGCGATCGCGGTTGCGGCGGTGGTCGCTTACCACCTGGGGTACGGCTGGGCACAGGGCGGACTGCTCGGGGTTGGCGTCTTCTTCACGCTCAGCGGCTACCTGATCACCGACATCCTGGTCGGCCAGTGGGCGTCGCGCGGGCGGATCAAGCTGGGCGACTTCTGGCTGCGGCGGGCGCGGCGGCTGCTGCCCGCGCTCTTCGTGATGCTGGCGGTGGTCACGGTGTGGGTGACGCTGTCGGCACGGACGTTCCTGCCCGGGTTCCGCGGCAACGTCGTCGCGTCCGTGTTCTACGTGAGCAACTGGTGGTTCATCGGCCAGCACGCCTCGTACTACGCGCGGTTCGCGCCGCCGACGCCGCTCGACCACCTGTGGTCGCTCGCCGTAGAGGAGCAGTTCTACCTGGTCTGGCCGTGGGTGGTGCTGCTGCTCGTCTTCGCGTTCGGCTACCGGGCGCTCAAGAAGCGCCGGGCGCTGCCCGACCAGCCCGGCGGGCTCGCGGGACCGCAGGCGTCCTACCTGAGCCGCGGCGCCCGGTGGTGGATGGCTGGCGCGACGCTGGCGCTCGGCGCAGTCTCCGCCGTCCTGATGGCCCGGCTCTTCCACCCCGGCTACGACCCGACGCGGATCTACGAGGGGACCGACACCCGGGCCTTCGGCCTGCTGATCGGCGCGGCGCTCGCCATGGTGTATCCCACCCGCGGCATCGCGGCGGGCGACGGGCGCACAGCGGCCGGGCGCAGCGTGCCCGCCGCCGCCCGGTGGGCGCTCGACTTCGCGGGCCTGGCCGGGCTGGCGGTGATCGTGCTGCTCGTGTGGCGGACCAACCAGTACTCGGACTTCATGTTCCGCGGGGGACTCGAACTGCTCTCCGTCGCCACCGCGGCGGTGGTCGCCGCGGCGGTTACCCCGGGAAGCCTCATCGGGCGGGCGCTCGGCATCGGGCCGCTGCGCTGGACCGGCGTCCGTTCTTACGGCATCTACCTGTGGCATTTCCCGCTGATCGTGCTGACCGTCGCGGTCGGCGCGGCGGCGAACCCGGCGAGCCCGCTCCGGGCGCTTGCCGTGGTGGCCGGGACCGTCGCGGTGTCCGCGGCGTCCTGGACGCTCATCGAGGAACCGATCAGGACCGGCTTCCGCAAGCACTTGACCGCACCGGCCGGGGCGGGGAAGCACATCGCAAAGCACACCGTGAAGGGGGGCACCGTGAATGACGGCCCGGTTAGTGACGGCCCGGCTAACGTCGGCCCGGTTAATGACGGCTCGGCGGACGATCGCGCCGTCGGTGAGGGCGCTGGCCCGGCCGGCGGTGCAGGCTCGGGCCGCGGTGCCGGCTCGGGCGGGCGGGGCAGGCGGACCTGGCGTGCGTGGCTGCCGGAAACGCCGCAGGCGATCGCCGGGGTTTGCCTGCTCGCCGCGGCGGTGCTCGCTGCCGGCGTGAGCGCGTCGACCCGGCTCGCCGCGAACAGCACGCCGTCCGGCGGGCGGGTCAGCACCACGGCGGCGGGCGGTACTGCCGGCGGAGACACGCAGGCGGGCTCCGCGGCAAGCGCACAGCTCTCCAACACCGGAGCGGCCTCCGGCCAGGGCAAGCAGCCGGCCGCGGCCGTGCCGGTGACCTCGGCCGGGGTCGACCCGGTCGCGGCAGGCGGTTCGGCGGCGATCGTGCCCGCGCTGCCGACGCCGCCGCCGCGGACCTCCTGCACCCAGGTGGTGCACATCGGCGACTCGACGTCCGACGGTCTCGTTTCCGCCGACTACGAGCCGAACCCGGCCAACCGGATCATGGCGCGCTACGCGGACGTCGGCATCAGGCACTCGATCATGAAGGTGGTCGGCGCCACCTCGATCGTCGAGGCGCTGCCCGGCACGCCGAACGCGTACCAGATGGCCAGCGAGTTGCTGAAGACCGGCTACCACGGCTGCTGGGTGCTCGCGCTCGGCACCAACGACACGGCAGACGTGTACGTGGGCTCGAACATCGGCCGGGTGCAGCGAATCCAGAAGATGATGAAGCTCATCGGCAACCAGCCGGTCATGTGGGTCGAGGTCAGCTCGCTGCTGTCCTCCGGCCCGTACGCCGAGGCGAACATGCGGCTGTGGAACGACGCGCTCAAGAAGGAACTGCCGCAGCACCCGAACATGCGCATCTACGACTGGCCCGCCGTCGCGCAGAAGGCCTGGTTCATCAACGACGGCATCCACTACACGTCGCTCGGCTACGCGCACCGCGCCACTGCGATCGCGGACGCCCTCGCCTACGCGTTCCCGGCGAACTAAGACCTGCCGACCGGCGGCTGCCGCCCTGCCGACCGGCGGCTGCCGCCGCGCCGACCGGCGGCTGCCGCCGCTTGATGCTGTTATCAACGATCTTGAGGATGGTGGATATTTAGGTACACCCGGATGTAGCTAAATATCCACTGTCTTCGGGCTGGGCCGGGCCGGGCCAGGCCAGGTGAGGCGGGCGCTGGGGCGTCAGGTGAGGCGGGCGGCGCGGGCCAGTTCCAGGCGGGGGGTGCCCGCTTCGTCGCTGCGGGAGCGGTCGAAGCGGACGCGGGCGGTGGTGCCGTTGTACTCGAGGACGGCGATCATGTTCTCGAACCACGGGCCCTCGGTGATCCGCCAGCGCATCTTCGGGATGTGCGCGCCGGCCAGCGAGGAGATGGCGGTGCCGATCAGCCCGCCGAGCCGGCTGCTCGCCAGCTTCTGCGCGGTGACCATCTTCGGCGGCATCGCCTGGTGGAACGGCGAGCAGACCGCCTCGTAGACCGCGCTGCGGATCGCGCCGTCAGCCGCGGTGCCCGCCGACGGGGCGCCCGCGATGTGCTTGGGCAGGTCCACCGCGGCCAGGTAGCTGTGGTGGATGTCGCCGGAGATGATCGTCAGCGAGGCCGGCGGGCGGCCCGCCGGGCTGCGCTGGCCGGTGGCGATCTCGCCGAGCAGCCGCTCCAGCCTGATGAACGACTGGCCGAACGCGGGCCAGTGCTCCAGGTCGAGCGCCTGCCGCTGCCGCTCGCCGAAGCGTGCCGCCCCGCGCCCCCAGGCACCGCCGCTGACCCGTTCGTTCCACGCCTCAAGGGTGTGGATGCCGCGCGGCAGCAGAGGCGGCACCGAGGAGGCGAGCACCACGTGCGCCCAGTCACCGGCGACCGCGTCGGTGCACCACTGCCACTCCGCGTCGTCGACGATCAGCCGGGTACCGTCGACCACCCGGCGGCTGCGCGAGTCGAGCATGATGACCCGGACCGCGCCGAACGTGCGGGCGAAGGAGAAGCGGACACCCGGTGCCCGCTCGTCGGCCCGGCGGGCCAGGTCGGCGAGAACTGGTGCCGCGTCGCCCTGCTGGCGCACCTTGCCCCACGTGTCGTCGGTCGCCAGTTCGGCCGGCGGCAGGTTGCCGAGATGCTGGTACACCCAGTAGCTCTGGAAGGCGCTCTCGATCCGCCTGCCCCACCACGGCTTGGCAGTGGCCTCGGCCCGCCACTGGGCGGAGGTGTTCCAGTCGTCGTGCACGTCGTGATCGTCGAAGATCATCGCCGTCGGGATGACAGAGAACAGCCAGCGGACTGCCGGCTGGCTCCACGCCTCCCGGTACAGGGCGCAGTACTCCTCAAAGTCCGCGACCTCGTTGTCCGGCGCCACTGCGTTGTCCGGCACCGGGGCAGCAGCCGCCCGCTGGCGGTGCGCGGCCATGAACTCCCGCGTGGCCGGGCCCGGCTCGTCGCCGTAGACCTGGTCGCCGATCATCAGCAGCGTGTCAGGCCAGCGGTCGCGCGGCACGCCGGCCAGCGTGGCTGCCTCGGCGTTCAGCGCGCAGGTACCCGCCGCTGCCTGCTCCTTCGCGGCCTGCTCGCGAACGCGCCTGCTCAGGTTCCGCGGGGCGATCTCGGCGACCCGGCAAGAGCCGAACGCCAGCCGCACCGGGCGGTCCTGGCTCAGCGTGCGCAGCACGCTCGGCGGGAACTCGCTGCCGGGAAGCGGCCAGCGGACCACGCCGTCGAGGGCGACCCGGTACTCCGTCTCGCTGCCTGGCGCCAGGCCGTCGAGGACCACCAGGCCGTAGTGGTGTCCGGAGACCTCGAAGGTCGGGGCGGTCCGGCCGAGTATCTCCACCTGGCATTCGCGGTCGGTCTCCACCCAGACCGTCGCCTCGGTCTCGCCGACGTACCGGAGCATCGGCCCGAGCACCAGTTCCGGCGCAGTCTCAGCATTCCGCTCAGTCGTCATCGCGGCCAGTTCCTCCAGTCGTTCGGGCGACCCCTGCCCGGTCCGGATGTCGTCTCGGACTTCCCGGCCCGGGCGGCCGTATTCAGGATTCAGGCTAAATGCCGCGCTGCGGCGCCGCTGAGTGATGGGGATGAACTGGCGCCGGGCGATGGTGGGCCGCCGGGCGGCGCGACCGGGCCGGGCGGCGGGGCCGACGGGAAGGAGCGGGCGGGTCAGCCGGGCAGCAGCGTGAAGTCGGCGAAGTCGAAGCCGGGGGCAACCACGCAGCTCACCAGCGCCTCGGCGGCGCCGACCGGGCGGGCTGACTGCCAGTGGCCGCCGGGGATGACGTGCTGCGGCAAGTGCCCGGCGGCCAGATCGGGGCCGAGCGTGACTACGCGCGGCAGCGCCGCGGGCGCCGCGCCGTCGCCGCCGTCCAGTAGCAGCAGCGCGCCGCCGCGGTGCCACAGCCAGGCCTCGTCCGACCTGACCCGGTGCCAGGCGGACTCCTCGCCTGGCGTCAGCAGGAAATAGATCCCGGTCGCCGCGGCTCGCGGGCCGGAGTAGCCGTCAGGCTGCCAGGACGGCCCGGCGCGCCAGGTCTCCCGGTACCAGCCGCCCTCCGGATGCGGTGCGAGGTCGAGCAGCTCGGCGGTGCGCGGGCGCGGCGGATGATCCATGGGTCCTACTATGCCGGTTGGCGTTGGCCGGGTAGCCGGGTGGCATCGTGCGCCGGGTGGCCGGGTGGCCGGGTGGCGGCCGGCGTCAACGGATGGCGGGTGACCCTCGTGGCCGGCGGCCAGGGTGGCCAGGTGGGCGGGTCAGCGACGCAGCAGGGCGCCGGGGTCGGCGGGGCCGAATATCGCGACGCCGAGGGCGAGCAGCGAGACCGCCACGATCGCGACGGCGATAGTGAACAGCCGCGTCGCGCCGACTCGCGGCAGTTCGGCAGGGTCAGATCGGCTGCGGGAAACCTGGCCGAGCTGCCAGACGAGCGGCGCCATGGCGATGATGAGCGCGCCGGTCAGGATGTTCGCCTTGAGGACCGTGCCGCCAAGCGCGGCAAACGAGATCGCGGTGCGCAGCCAGGCAAGCGACGTGCGCTCCCGCGCCAGGCCCGGATGGCGTTCCTCCGGGTCGTCGCCCGGCTGTCCGGCCGCCGGGTTCTGACTGGTCACCGCACCGCCGAGGCGAGCAGCACGGCGGCGGCGGCGACCGCCATGCCGGCGATCGCGAGGGACAGGATCCACGGCATGACCGACCTGGGCAGCGGCTCGCCGCGGCGCAGCGCGCGCTGGGCCTGCACCCATTCGGCGTAGGCGACGACCGCGACGACCGCGCCGAGCGCGATCAGCGGCACGCCGAGCAGGTGGCGGCCGAACGGCACGCCGGGGAACGGCGGCAGCAGCTGCACGACGCCAAGACCGGCCACCACCAGGGCAAGCGCCGTCCGGCTCCAGGCCAGGAAGGTGCGCTCGTTGGCGAACGTGAACCTGGGATCGGGCTCGGTGCCGCCGGCGTCCTGTGCGACGCTCTGCGGCAGCAGGTCGGCGAGACGGCTACGCCACGACCGGTGAACCTTATTCATCCCGCCCTTTGCCCTGGAATTCCCGCGGACCCGGCGCCGCCTGGTGACGGGTTCGCGAGGGTGGCTGGCCCAGCTTGCGCGTGCTGCTTACGTTCGCTCATTCTGCCCGTTACACCGGTAACGCGGCACCGCGGGTCGGGCGATTGCCGGATTCAGCGGGCAGTGCCCGAATGGACGAAATAACCCAAGCGCCGCGCGCGCGAGGCCGCGAATCTACTCTTTTCCTATGGCGGCACGTCGCGGCAACGAGCTTGAGCCAGGGCAGATCGAAGTAGCGGGAATCAGGCGGTCATTTTGGCTTGCCCGTGCACCCCGCCCGGCCGGCAGTCGGGCGGCTCCGCCGCTGCTCATCGCGCTGCACGGATCGGGCATGGACGGGCGGGGCATGGCCTGGTTCACCGGGCTCGCCAGGCGGGGGCCCGCCGCCGGCATCACCGTCGTCTTCCCCGACGGCTGGAACGGCGGCTGGCATCCGGCCCGGGTACCGTCCGCCGTGCCCGGCCTTGACGACGCGCGCTTCCTCGCCGAGCTGGCAAGCCACCTGGAGTGGGCGGGCGCGGCACGGTCCTGGCCCGTCTTCCTGGCCGGGGTCTCGCACGGGGCCCGGTACGCCGAGCATGTCGCGCGGCACGGCCTGCTGCCGGTGACCGGCCTGTTCCTCGTCGCGGGCACCGGGCTCGCCGTCAGCCGCAGGCAGGTGCCCGTGCCGCAACTGCGCGCCAGCGTGGCCCTCGTCGTGGGCAACGGCGACCCGACCTTCCCCTACCAGGGCGGGCGGCTGACCAGGAAGGGCATGTCCGGGTTCCTGCTGAAGCGTCGCGCGGTGCGGCACGGCGAGCTGCCAGGCGAGGACGTGGTGACCGGCGCGGAGGAGCTCGCCGCCGACTGGGCGGCGGCCAACGGGATCACCACGGCCGCCGGCGTCACGGTCACCGGCAGCTTCGCGCGGCCGGCGATCGAGGAACTGCCGATGCCGGCCGGCGAGCCGCCGGTGACGCGGATCGCGTGGTCAAGACCCGGCTGCCATCCGGCGACGCTGTACCGGATCGAGGGCGGCGGGCACGGCTGGCCCGGCGGCCCGCAGTACCTGCCGAGCCAGGCGATCGGGCCGGTCAGCAGGCACCTGGACGCGACCGGGCTGCTGCTTGACATGGCCACCAGGGAGGCGGCGATCGCCTCAGGCAGGACGGTGCCTGGCCTCGAACGGTGGGAGACCGCCTGACGGCAGCCAGGGCGAAACGGCTACTGGTGGGCCGCGACGGTCTTCTCCAGCGTCGCCAGTGACACCCAGCCGTCGTGCTGCCAGACGATCTTGCCCGCCGCGTTCACCAGGGCGTACCAGGGCTGGTCCTGCACGCCGTAGCCGTCGGCGAGCCGGCCAGACTCGTCAAGCGCGACCGGGTAGTCGAGCTTCCCGACCTTGCCCAGGTAGCCGCCCACCGCCTGCGCCGACGCCTCGGTCACCGTGTTGTCCACCGCGGTCAGCGGCGGCAGGTGCTTGCTCGCGGCGTCCTTGACGTAGCCGTTGAGCCCGGTCAGCTCCGCGCTCAGGTCGGAGGTCTCACTCAGCCAGGTGGCGAAGAAGACCACCAGGCGGGCCTTGCCAGGGCCGAGCGTCACCGCCGGCGCCGTCGCCGCGTTCGGCACCTGCGCCTGGGGCAGAGTCACTGAGTCAGCCGGGGTCTGCCCGGGAACGGCGGCGAGGGATTCGATGCTCGACAGCTTCGGGTGGCCGGGCAGCAGCGAGGACACCTCGGTCGCGATCACCTGGGCGGACTGGGTGACGCTTGAGTACGCCATCTGGGTCAGGTAGGCCTTCTGCAGCTTGCCCTGCTGGTCGATCACGTACAGCGCGGGGGTGTGGTCAATCTGTCCGGACTGAATCTGCACCGCGATGCCGTAGTGCTTCCAGACCTCCTTGAGCTGCGCGGCGGTCCCGGTGAGGAAGTCCCACTGGTTCACCATCGAGTGCACCCGGGAGTAGGCAAGCACGTTGGCCACGGCGATCGCGTCCGGATTGGCGTCGATGCCGAGCAGCTGCACCGAACCGCCCGCCTTGCCGAGCAGTTCCTTCGCCAGCACCATGGACTGGCTAGTCAGCGGGCAGACCGTGGTGCACTCGGAGTCCTCGAAGCCGAGCAGCACGACCTTGCCGCGGAACTGGCTCAGCGACATCTGCTGGCCGAACTGGTTGACCAGCTTGAAGTCGGGCGCCTGCTTGCTGCCGAGCGAAGAGCCCAGGTCGAGGTTGGGGTTCTCCATCGCCGCGGAGTCCGCCGAACTCATCGCCTGTCCGCCTGGCGCAGGCGAGCCCGACGACGACGATGAGCAGCCGGCGATCGCCAGGGTCGCCGTCAATGCCAGGCCGCCAAGCCACGCTCGCCGTCGCGTCATCGTCATTCCCTCGCTGCACAGGGGCTTTACCTGCGGCGCCGCACCCAAGGCTCGCGTCGCCAGCTTTCGCTGACGAGGCTACCCTATGGATTACTACGACTAGTAGTAGACCCCTGCGGAAGCGACTCCCGCTCGGCCGCCTGGCCGGTCTCGCCGTGCAGCGGCGCCGTCGGCTCGTCGCCCACGATCACCCCGCCGCCGTGTCCCCAGGCGATGTACCGCCAGGACAGGTTGATCAGCGTGGCGACCCTGTTGCGGCCGCCGAGCAGGTACACCAGGTGCAGCCCCAGCCAGGCGAACCAGGCGATCGTCCCGGTGAAGCGGGCGCCGCGCGCCAGCTGCACGACGGCGGAGCGGCGGCCGATCGTCGCCATCGTGCCCTTGTCGTGGTAGTGGAAGGGCTCAGTCGGCTGACCGTGGACCAGCCGGACGATCTGCCTGGCGGCGTGCTTGCCCTCCTGCAGGGCGGGCTGCGCGAGCTGCGGCGACGGTTCGGCCTCGTACAGCGCCATGTCGCCTGCCGCGAAGATCCGCTCGCTGCCCTCGACCCGCAGGTCCGGCCCGGTGAGCAGCCTGCCGCCCTTGCCCTGCTTCAAGCCCCAGGCGGCAACGGACGGGTGGGCGGCGACCCCGGCGGTCCAGACCGTGAGGTCGCTCGGCAGCGACGTCCCGTCCGCGAGGATCACGTGATCGGGAGTCACCTCGCGGATGCGCGAGTTCAGCCGGATGTCCACGCCCCGGTCCTCAAGCTGCCGCTTCGTGTAGGCGCGCAGCTTCGGGCTGAACGGCATCAGCAGTTCAGGCGCCATCTCCACCAGCCGGATGTGCACCCGTTCCGGGTCCACGTCGGGGAACGTCGCGTGGAGCACCTCGTTGCGCAGCTCGCCGAGCGTGCCCGCGAGCTCAACGCCGGTGGCGCCGCCGCCGACCATGGTCACCGAGAACTCCCGGCGGCGGTCCGGGTCGGCGCTCAGCCACTCGAAGCCGTTCATGATGTGGTCGCGGAGCACGATCGAGTCGGCGCGGGTGTACAGGCCGAAGGTGTTCTCCGCCGCGCCCGGTATGCCGAAGTAGTTCGCCGACATGCCGGTGGCCAGGATCAGGTAGTCGTAGCCGACCTCACGGCCGCCCTCGAGCCGGAGAACCCGGGACTCCTGGTCGATCTCGGCCAGCTCACCGCGGATGTAGCGGGCGTGCCGCTTGGCGGTGAACCCGCCGACCGGGGGGGAGACGTCGCCGGGGTTGAGCCCGCCGGTCGCCACCTGGTAGAGCAGCGGCTGGAAGGTGCTGTACAGGTTCTTGTCGATCACGGTCACGCGCAGCCCAGTCTTGCGCAGCCCGGCCACCGCGGACTGGCCCGCGAAGCCCGCCCCCACGATCACCACATGCGCCGAATCCGTCATCTCGCCGACCGCCTCTTCTCGTCGTTCGCCGACGGCGGCGCTACCGCCTGCCGACGGCCCGCCGCGCCCTGGAAAACCAGCCCGCGGCTCCATTATGTCCAACATGCTCCGGGCCCTCCGCATGCCCCCGCGGACCGGGGATCGCGGGCCGTTCCTGCTCCTTCTCCTCGGTCATCGCGGCCGGCGTCTCCTCGGTCACCGGGGCGGGCAGGATGGAGACCGGCCACTGGCGGCGAGCGAGCACCACGTCGATCTCGGCGGCGTACAGGGTGACCTCCGACTGCAGGAAGAGCCAGGCCATCAGGCCGAGCACGATGCCGAAGGTGCCGTAAAGCTCCGAGGCGCGGTGCAGCTGGTGGCTGACCACGTAGCCGCCGGCCACCTGGAGCGCCTGCCAGCAGACGGCGGCGATCGCCGAGCCGGTCCGCAGGTCGCGCCAGCGCACCTGGAAGAAGGTCGCGAGCCGGAAACCGAGCCAGAACATGCCGAGGTTGACCACCAGGGAGACCGCCACCGTGGCGACGTACGCGCCCGCGCCGGTGAGCACGTGCCCGGCCCCGCCGGCCAGGCCGGAAAGGAACGTGGTCGCGATGAAACCGATGCCGATGCTGAGCACCAGCGCGAGCGACCAGGCGATAGACAGCGGAAAGCCGGGTCGGCGCTCCTTCGGTATGCCCCATACCACGCACATCGCGTTCTGCATGGCGCCCGCCACTCCCCTGGCGCCGAGCAGCAGGAAGATGATGCCGATGATCAGCGGCAGCCCAGTGCCAGATATCGATCCCAGGTTCGCCTTGATCTGCTGGCCGACCACCGGGTACTGGGCGAGCGCGGAGTTGATCAGGTCCTGCTGCAGCTGAGGGTCGTTCCGCAGCACGATGTTGAGCACCGTGACCAGGATCAGCAGTAGCGGGAAGATGGCCGCGAAGGCGTAATAGGAGATGAGCGCGGCGAGGTTGCCCGCCTGGTCGTCGTTGAACTTGGACCAGACCGCAACGGGAAAGGCCAGCACTGTCCGCCGTTGCTGAAGCCGGTCCGCGGCCTGCAGCGACTTGTCGATCGCCTTCATACGCCCCTCGCCTACCCGCTCATCTGCCCCCCATCTACCCGGTCACGGTCCGCTCATCCGCGCCCCGCCGGCCGCAGCCGATCCCAGTGCCGGTCACAGATTGACTGCGACGAGTTCCGGGTCGGCGCACAGCCCAGGGGAGGACAGGTGCGGGCACGCGGTTATCAACACCGTGCCGCCGGAGACCGCGGCGCTGCCGCCGAGCCCCGACAGGTCGGAGAAGAAATGGGGCCACGGCAGGGCCGTCGACGTCCAGGTGACCCGGCCCGCGGCCACCCCGTACTTCCAGGCCTGGCCGTTCGCTCCGCCGTCGAGGCCGAGGGCCACTCCGTCCCTGACCACGTACATGCCGCCCGAGCCGGACGCCGAGCCGGGCACCGAGGTCCGCACCTTGCCGGACTGCGGGTCGACGCCTGCCAGCGTGCCGTCGGCTACGGTGAGGTAGATAAGGTGCGACGCGGGGTCGATCCCCTCGGGCACCGCCGGCCGTCTCGCCCACAGCAGGCCGCCAGTCGACTCGCTGTACGCGGTCACGCCGTCTGCCGACGCGAACAGGACCGCGCCGTCCGCGGCAATCGCCAGCGAGCCAGGGAAGGGAACGCCGACGGGGGAACCGAGCATCCGTTCCGCGCCCGAGGTCAGGTTGATGACTCGCAGCGCGGTGACCGAGGAGGAGCCGAGATACCCGCCAGGCGATTCCGCCACGTACAGCATCTGCCCGTCCGCCTGCCATGACTGCCCGGCCGCGGTCGTGCGCCGCCAGCGGACCCGGCCGGTGGCGTTGGCGTAGCTGGTCACCCTGCCCGGCCCGATGATCACGGTGGTCGCCGCCGAGGCCGCGACCGCGCCGCCGAACACGGCCGCCGGGTAACGCCGCAGCTCCGCCCCGGTCAGGGAGTCGATCACCACCTCTGTCCGCGAATGCCCGTCGGCCGCGAGCAGCCCCACCGTGACCACCTGCGGCCAGGCCCGCACCGACACAATGGCCGAGCCGATGGGCGCATCCAGCGTCAGCTGCCAGCGCTGAGCGGTGCCGCTGCCGTCGTCAAGCGCGTAGCCGGTCACGTCAAGCCCGGTGCCGAGCACGGCAAGCCCGCCGCCCACCGCAACATAGGCCTGCTCCCCTACCGGTACCGTGCCTCCGTCACCGGCGCTGCCGGTCACCGTGCCCGCGGACCAGGTCCCCGGCAGCGGCACCGTCCACTGCTTGGCCGACGCGGCCTGGGCTTCGCAGTCCCGTCCCTGGCAGGAGGCCTGCCGCTGCGTGCCGCCGGGCGGCGCGCTCGGCAGCGGCAAGAGCACGAGCACGAGCAGGCCAGCGGCGAGCAGCAGCCGGCGTGCCGGGCGGGAGCGTGCCAGGCCGGCCAGGCGCGCGAACCTGCGGCGTGCCCGCACGGCGCGCAGCACCCGGCGTCGCGCCCTCGCGCGTCCGGGCCTCATTACCCGCCGTCTCGCGTGCCGTCGTTTCATCCCTCGCCCGTGCCGCTGGAGAAGATCCGGGAATAAGGGTACGGGGCATTACCCGGCCGGTGACCGCTGTTTGCCGCCCGCCGGGCTAACGCGGACCCCGAGGGATAACGTTGGACAAGGCACTAGCCAGAGCAGATTCATCCTGCAGCCCTGGTGCGGCGGGGCGGACCCGATATGATCGCGGATTGCGCGATCGGGTCCGCCACGCCGCACATCGGGGGGTACGGGGGGTCGTCCCCCCGGGAGATAGTTGAGGAGCACACATGGCAGATCGCGCACCGAATCCTTACGACTTCCTGCCGCCCGTGCCGTCGTTCACCGTGACGAGCGACGACGTGCGCAATGGCGAGATGATGGGCAACGAGCAGGTCTTCAACAGCTTCGGCATGAGCGGCGAGAACATCTCGCCGCAGCTGGCCTGGTCCGGGTTCCCGGCGGAGACCAAGGGCTTCGCGGTCACCTGCTACGACCCGGACGCACCTACCGGCTCCGGCTTCTGGCACTGGCTCGCGGTCGACATCCCCGCGTCGGTTACCGAACTGGCCGCGGGCGCCGGGGCCGGGGACCTCACGCTCCCCGACGGCGCGTTCCACGTGCGCAACGACTACGGCAGCAAGGACTTCGGCGGCGCCGCGCCGCCGCAGGGCGACGAGCCGCACCGCTACATCTTCGCCGTGCACGCGCTTGACGTCGAAAACCTCGGCATCGACGGCAGCGTGAGCCCCGCGGTCACCGGATTCAACCTGCGATTCCACACCATCGCGCGCGGGTTGCTCATCCCCGTCTACGGGCACTGAGCACGCGAGCGCGATTGACGATTACGCCACCCGCGCCGGGCATGCCTGACACGTATCCGCGTTCAGGATCGCCCGGTGCCGGGCCGGCGAAAATTATGCGACGCGCGGAATTCAGCCGTTGTCGTCGCTCTCTGGCACCATGCCAAGCGCTTCCTTGTGACGCAGTTCATAGTGCTTCGTCAGGGCCGCACTCGCCTCACCAGGCCGGTAGGCGACGGTACGCTGACAGATCTGGCAGCGCGTAACTGGAAGCTGCGTCACCGTGACCGGAAAGTTCTTCTCTGCTGAGCGGGTCATGAGCCTTCACCTGCAATGGGGCCGACGAGAATGTGTCGGATCTCCGGTGTGTTTTCGCAATGATAGCCGATAGACATGACAGAACCGAGCGACGCTAAGCGCCGGCTGAATGCCGATCGCGACGAGACCCTCGGCTACCTGGCCGAACTCGAACGGGACTTCGCCGCGATCGTGACCAGTGCGAGCGAGGGTTCCGCCGGCGGCGACGACGAGCATGACCCGGAAGGCGCCACGGTCGCATTCGAGCGGCAGCATCTCGCGGCGCTGATTTCTCAGGCCAGGGAGCATCTCGCCGCGATCGACGCGGCAGCGCGGAAAATCGATTCCGGCAAGTACGAAATATGTGATAAGTGCGGCGGGCCAATTGGCGCGGAACGCCTTGCCGCGCGGCCCGCCGCCGTCACGTGCGTGAATTGCGCCCAAACGCGGCGCTGACCGGATGCGGCTAGGCGGGGCGGCCGGGGATGACCGCGCCGGTCTCGTAGGCGAGGATCACCGCCTGGATCCGGTCGCGCAGGCCGAGCTTGGCGAGCAGGTGGGCGACGTGCGTCTTCACCGTCGCCTCGCTGACTACCAGGGCGCGGGCGATCTCCGTGTTCGACTGACCCCTGGCGAGGAGCAGCAGGATGTCCCGCTCCCGCGGTGTCAGAGAGGCCAGCCGGGACGGGGCGGGCGCCGCCTCGGCCGGACGGCGGGCGAACGCCTCGATGAGCCGCCTGGTCACCGACGGCGCCAGCAGCGCGTCGCCCGCGGCGGCCACCCGCACCGCCGCCACCAGGTCGGCGCGCGGCGCGTCCTTGAGCAGGAAACCACTGGCGCCGGCCCGCAGCGCCTCGTACACGTAATCGTCCAGGTCGAACGTGGTCAAGATGACCACCTTCGGCCCGTCGCCAGCAGCGGTGAGCTGCCTGGTGGCCTCGAGCCCGTCGAGCACCGGCATCCTGATGTCCATCAGCACCACGTCGGGCCGCTCGGCCGCGGCCAGGGACAGCGCCTGCGCCCCGTCGGCGGCCTCACCGACCACGGCGAAGCCGGATGCCTCGAGAATCAGCCGGAAACCGGCCCTGACCAGCTCCTGGTCGTCGGCCACGAGCACGCGAAGGGGGTTCGCGCTGCTGGCAGCGGACGGCTCTGGCCGTGAGTCATACAACGTCATGGGGGATCACCACGGGCGCGGTCGGGTCAGCGGAAGGTCATCACCTGGCAAACGTCACGCTATCGGAAGGCGGGCCGTCACGGTGAAGCCGCCGCCGGCGGCTGGTCCGAGCGCGAGGGAACCGCCGCAGGAGGCGACGCGCTCGGCGATCCCGGCGAGGCCGTAGCCGGGGCCGGCCGGCGACCAGGACCCGGCCGCGGAAATGTCGCGCCCGGCCCGCGAGGCGGCGCCGGCCGCGGCGGCCACGCCGGCGCCCGGCCTGGAGTTCGTCACCTCGACGGTGAGCTCCGCCGGCGCGTAGCCAAGCACGACGGACACGGTGGCGCCAGGGGCGTGGCGCAGCGCGTTCGTCAGGGCCTCCTGCACGATGCGGTACGCGGTCAGGTCGATGCCCGCCGTCAGCGCTGTCTGCTCCCCCGCTGTCTCGCAGGTCACGTGCAGCCCCGCCTCGCGGAACGCGGCGATCAGCTCATCAAGGCGAGACAGTGAGGGGGATGGTGTAAGCCGAACCCGTTCTGGGTCCTCGCTGTCTTTGAACCTGAGCACGCCGAGCAGCCGGCGCAGCTCGGTCATCGCGGCGCGAGCGGTCGAGCCGATCAGGTCGGCCGACTGGGCGGCGGCCTCCGGGCGGGCGGGCAGCAGCGCGCCCACCGCCTCGGCCTGCACCGCCATCAGGCTCACGTGGTGCGCCACCACGTCGTGCAGCTCGCGGGCGATCCGCACCCGCTCGGCCGCCGCGGCCCTGGCCGCCGCCGCGTCGAGCGACGCCTCCGCCCGCGCGGCGCGTTCGGCCGCCGCGCTGAGCGCGACCCGGCGGTAGCGGTTCAGCGTGCCCACCGTCCACGCCGCGCCGAAGATGAAAAACTGCACGATCGCGTCGTACGGCTGGCTGTGCCCCGGCAGTGTCTGGGACGCGCCGATCCCCACGATCGACACCGACAGTGTCACCCAGCGCAGCCAGGGGCGGCTGCGGTCGGCGACCGTCGCGAAGGCAATAGCGGGCGCCAGCGGCAGCGGCGCGTAGCCGAATTGCAGCACGTCGAAGAGGTTGCGCGGGATGCCGCAGAGGATCAGCGCGGGCACCGGCCAGAGCCGGCGCAGCGCAAGCGGCAGGCACTGGGCGGTGACCAGGAACATCGCGAGCCAGGCCGGGTGCATCTGGGACTGATACGGCAGCAGCGACAGCAGGTTGAGCACCGCGAGCGCGAGCGCGAGCCCGGTGTCCTGCACGACCGCCTGGCCGCGCGGCGACAGCGCCGCGTACCTGGCCTGCCAGCCGGCCGCGCGGGCGGTGACCCAGCCGGGCAGCCGGCCTGTACCGCGACGGCCAGTACCTGCGGCACCGCGGGAGGAGCCTGCCGCCGCGGTCCGGGCCACGCCGGGCTCGGTACCGGGAACAGGCGGCGTTCCCTGGTCCCTGGCCGGCCAGGGAACTCCGTTACGTGCCGTTCGCGTCACGAACTGATCGTAAGTCGGCCTGTCTCCGCCGGCATCATCCGCCAGCGGGAGATGGCGGTTCATCCGGCTGGCCGACGCGGGATGAAAGACCAGCCGCCGACGATGACTGACATGGAGACGACCATCGCCAAGCGGCCCGCGCCCGCCGCCGCACCGCACGCGGTCATCCGGCGCATCCTCACAGACAAGGCGGTCTGGCTGGTCGCGGCCGCCGCATTCGGCGTCGAGATGGCACTCAGCGCCAGGTACGGGTACGTCCGCGACGAGCTGTACTTCCTGTCCGCGGGCACGCACCCCGCGCTCGGCTACGTGGACCAGCCGCTGCTCACCCCGCTGCTCGCGCACCTGGACGTGCTGCTCACCGGGAACACGCTCGTCGGGCTGCGCGCGCTGCCCGCGTTTGTGTTCGCCGCGATGGTGGTGCTCACCGGGTCGATCGCACGCCAGCTCGGCGCCGGCCCGCGCGGCCAGCTGCTCGCCGCGATCGCCACCGCCTGCTGCGCCCAGTACCTGGGCGCGATGCACGAGCTCACCACCACAACCCCCGACTTCCTGTTCTGGACGGTCCTGCTGTGGCTCGTCACCCGGCTGCTGGCAAGCGGCAATCCGCGCTGGTGGCTGGCCATCGGAGCGACCGCAGGCATCGCGATGACCGCGAAGTGGAACGCCGGCTTCCTCGTCGCGGGGCTGCTGCTCGGCTTCGCCTGCACGGCGGCCGCGCGGCCGCTGCTGCGCAGCAGGTACCTGGCCATCGCCGCAGTGCTGTTCGCGGCGCTCGCCTGGCCCGACTTCGCCTGGCAGGCGGCGCACGGCTGGCCGAACCTCGAGGTGTTCCACGCCCTGCAGGGCGACGCGTGGAAGAACCGCGTCCAGTACTGGCCAGGCCAGGTGCTCTACACGTCGATCCTGCTCGTCCCGCTGTGGTTCCACGGCATCCGCTGGGCGCTGCGCGACGCCCGGTTCCGCGCGGTGGGCATCGCGGCGGTGTTCGTGATCGTCGCCCAGTTCGTACTTGGCGGCAAGCCCTACTACCCCGGCGGAATCTACACGTTCTGCTTCGCGGCGGGCGCGGCGGCGCTCGGCCCCCGGCTGGCCGGCGCCGGCCTGCGGCGGCGGGCCGCCGTGTTCGGCCTGGCCGCGCTGATCTCCGGCGTCATCTCGCTGCCGCTGCTGCCCGCTGCCGCGCTCGCCAAGCTCCCCGTGCAGAAGATCAACTATGACCTGGGAGAAGAGATCGGGTGGCCGTCGCAGGTCAAGCTGCTGGCCAGCGTGTGGCACTCGCTTCCGGCCGCAGAACGGGTTCGGGCAACTCTGCTCGCAGGCAACTACGGCGAGGCGGGGGCGGCCGATCGGTACGGCGCGTCCTTCGGGCTGCCGCGCGTCTACAGCGGGGCGAACTCGTTCTGGCTGTGGGGACCGCCGCCGGCCGGCGACACGGCAGCGGTCGCGATCGGCGTCGACCCCGCCCTGCTGCACCGCGAGTTCGCGCACGTGAAACAGGTGGCGGTGTTCCGTAACGGCATCAACGTTGACGACGACGAGGAAGGCACCGCGATCTACGTCGCCACCGGGCTGCGCACCCCGTGGGCGACCGCGTGGCAGGCCTTCAAGGACTTTTCCTAGGCGGCCTGCCCCGCCACCCAGGCGAGACGCGGTCCCGCCACGCGCGCAACAGCCGCCGGTACCGCCTTCGCGGCGCCGGCGGCTGCGTCAGCTGGCCCGCTCGCCGCAGGTGGTCGCGTCGTAGCCGGGGAGGCTGGCGAGCTGGGCAAGCAGCCAGGGCGAGGCGAGCACCTTGAGCAGCGCCTGGACCTCGCGGGAGGCGGCGTGCTCGGCGGGGATGACCAGGCTGAAGCGCTCCTCGGCGAGCGGCGCGAAGGCCAGCCCGTAGGCGCGTGCGGCGGGCTCGCTCGCCACCCCGGCGTCGGCGAGGCCCGCGTTGATGGCCGCGGCGACCTGCAGGTGCCCAGCCGCCTTAGTCTCGTAACCCACGATTTCTTGGGGTGTTATGCCGCTGCGCCGCAGCTCCGCGTCGAGCAGGCGCCGGGCCTCCGCGCCCGGCTCGCGGTTGACGATCCGCAGCTTGCGCTTGGCAATGGCGGCCACACTGTCGACCGCCGACCACAGGCCCGGCCGCAGCACAAGACCCTCCCGCCAGGCGGTGAAGCCGACCTGGGTGGCACCGTCGGGCAGCGCCTGGCCGCTGCTTTCCCTGTCGCCCTGGGTGTGCACTCCCGCCGCGTGCACCAGGCCCTGCTGTGCCAGACGCAGCGCGGCGCCCGAGCCGCAGGGCCACCAGGCGAAGGCGACCGGCGGATCGAGCAGCGCGAGCGGCGTGGCGAGCAGCGGCAGCGCAGGGTCGCAGCCGGCCACCACGAGCGTCGGGCGCGGCGGGCCGATCGGGCGGACCGAGATCTGCTCGGGGCCCGCGTCGGCCGGCCCGGTTCCGATGGGTGTGACCGCTCCGTTGGCCGGGCCAGCCGCCAGCGGGACCGCGAGGCCGCCGGCCGACAGGAAACCGAGCCCGGCGCCGCTGTCGCCGCGCAGCGGCAGCGCGATGAACCGGTCGCCCACCGGGGCGAGCATTACCCGGCTCGGCCCGTCGTGGCCGACGTGGCGGCCGTTGCCGTCGCGGAGGGGTGCCAGGCTGATCGCAGCCACCGGCGCGGCCGGCTCCCCCGGGCCGAACAGGTCCTCAACCGACATGCCGAGCGCCTGGGCGAGCGCGAGCGCCACGCGGAGCGACGGGTCGGAGTGCCCCGACTCCACCGCGGAGACCGCCTGCCTGCTCACCCCCGCCATGGACGCGAGCTGCTGCTGCGAGAACCCGCGCACCTGCCTGGCGAGCCGCAGGTTCGCCCCGGTGCCGCTCGGTGGCTCTGTCATATACGGATGCTAGGCGATCGGCGGGCCGCCAGCGGCTTGCCTAGGATCGGGAGCCATGGAGAGCCAGATCATCCGGGTGAAGACAGGCAACAGAGAGGCCGTGGCGGACATCACCGCGGCGTGCGCGGAGTTCGCCCGCACCGCCTCCGGCGGCGGCGACGGGCTGCTGCACGTGTTCGTGCCGCACGCCACGGCCGGCATCGCGCTCATCGAGCTCGGCTCGGGCAGCGACCCGGACCTGCTTGCCGCGCTCGCCGACCTGCTGCCCGCCGACGACCGCTGGCGGCACGCGCACGGGTCCCGCGGCCATGGGCGGTCGCACGTCATGCCCGCCCTGGTACCGCCGTACGCGACGGTTCCCGTCCTCGGCGGCCGACTGGCGCTCGGCACCTGGCAGTCGATCGCGCTCGTGGACCTGAACACCGACAATCCGGACAGGCAGGTACGACTGTCGTTCCTGGCCGGCTGAGGCAGGCGCTACCAGGGTCGTGGGCGGCTGCCCGGGGGTAATGGCCGTCCCCCCAGGTGACGGCCGTGGTTACCAATGAGATAACTACCCATCCGGGCGGTGGCAACCGGCATTAGGTTGCGGATACGGTAGGAGTCCCCAATCAGGTTTCATGTCGCCAACCGCCTGCGACGAGGCAGGGCACCGGCGGCTGGGTTCCTGGTCCCGCCATACCTGTTAGCCGCTTGATGATGAGGTGATGACGACCATGGCCCGCATCGTTGTCATTGGCGACCTTATGACTGACACGGTCGCGCACGCAACACTGCCGCTTGCCCGCGGGAGCGACACCCCCGCCAAGGTGACCACGCACGGCGGCGGCTCAGGCGCCAACGTGGCCGCCTGGCTTGGCGCGGACGGCGCCGACGTCGCCTTCATCGGCCGTCGCGGCGCGGACATCGCGGGCCGCAACAGGGACATGGAACTCATGGGCTACAGCGTGGACGCCCGCCTGGTGATGGACCCGGAGCGGCCCACGGGCACCTGCGTGGTGATGGTCACCCACAAGGGCGAGCGGACCATGCTGTCCGACCCGGGTGCCAACGCGGCGCTGTCCCCCGATGACCTGCCGCACGACCTGTTCGTCCCCGGTGCGCACCTGCACGTGTCCGGGTACACGCTGCTGTCCGAGGGCTCGCGGTCTGCGGCGCTCGCCGCGCTCGACTTCGCCGGCCGGGTCGGCATGTCGACCTCGGTCGACGGCGCGTCGGCCGCGCCGCTCGAGCGGGTAGGCGCCGAACCGTTCTTCGAGCTGACCGGCAATGTGGTGCTGCTGTTCGTGAACGCCGCGCAGGCGCGGGTGCTCACCGGCCGGGAGGACCCAGAGGCCGCCGCCCGCGTGCTCACCGCCTGGTACCCGCAGGTGGTCATCAAGCTCGGCGCGGAGGGCGCGCTGTTCTTCGCCAACGGCCGTCCCCCGGTACGCGTGCCCGCTCCCCCGGTGGAACGAGTCATCGACGGAACGGGTGCGGGCGATGCCTTCACCGCCGGCTTCCTGCCTGCCTGGCTGGACAAGAAGCCGCCGATGGAGGCCATGGCCAGCGGCTCACGCCTCGCCGCCCACGCGCTGAACCTCATCGGCGCCCGCCCGATCTTGTGATCTCCCGGGGGGACGACCCCCCGTACCCCCCGGTGTCCTTGGTGTCCTCGCGCCGCGGCCCGATGGCAAAAGACGCCATCGTATCGGGCCGCGGTGCTGCGGCAAGAGCTGCGGGGAAACTGCCTGCAGGCGGACGCAACGCTTTTACTTCTGGTGGCATAAGACGGGTGTGACAGATCACGAGCGATCCGACCGCCTGCTGCTCGCGGGATTGCCGGAGCAACCGGAACTGATCGGCGTGCTCTATGAGCGGCATGCCCCTTCAGTCTTCCGCTTCCTGTCCAGGCGGGCCGGGCCCGCCGCCGCGGAAGACCTGCTTTCCGAGGTTTTCGTGGCGGCGCTCTCGGCCCGCGGGCGGGTGGTGGCCCACGACAGCGGCAGCGCGCTGCCCTGGCTCTACGGCATCGCGGCGAATGTGCTGCGGCACCATTTCCGCGACAGCCGGGCCGGCGGCGCCGCGTCCCATGACGCGGGAATGGACTGGGACGCCGTAGAAGACCGGCTCGACGCCCAGGCCAGGCGCGGTGAACTGCGCGCCGCGCTGAGCGTGCTCTCCACCGCCGAACGCGACCTGCTGCTGCTTGTCGCGTGGGAGGGGCTTACCCCTGCCGAGGCGGCGAGCACCGTGGGCATCAGCCAGGTCGCGGCGCGCAGCCGGCTGCACCGGGCCAGGATGCGCGCCGCACGTGCGCTGCAGTCGGTGGCCGGCCCGTTTCCCGATTACCCATTCGTCGCGAACCAGGAGAACCTGACATGACCCCACTTGACGACCTGCTGAGCGCCGCGGGGCGGGTGGACGAGATCACCACCGGCCAGTGGCAGCGCGGCCGCGCCGCCCTGGATCCAGCCATCGCCATTGCCGCCTCCGCCATCCCGGTCGCGGCCCAGCCGTCGCGGGCCGCCCAGCCGTCCCGGCCCTCGCGGCCCACCCGGTACGGCCTGCGGCGCAAGTTCGCGCTCGCCGGTACCGCGGTGGCGGCCTGCGCCGCGGTCGGCGCCGTCGCCCTCGTCCTCGACGCGGGCGGGCCCGCCGTGGACGCCCAGGCAGCCACTCTGCTCAGGAACGCGGGCACCGCGGCGGGAAAGCAGCAGGGCGGCTGGCCGAACGCCCCCTACTGGGACGTCACCTCGGTCTACCAGCGCGACGGCAAGACCTACCACCGGGAAATCTGGATTTCCCACCACGGCGACTCCGTACTGCGCGATGGCGGAGCACCCGGCGGTGGCGTGCTGCCGCTCGGGGCCGGCCTGTTCCCGGCCGGCGGCACCGCGCTGACCTGGGACGAGCTTTACGCGCTGCCGACCGACCCGGCGCAGCTCACCGCGACGCTCAACGCCGACATCAAGGGCGCGGGCCCGAACCCGCAGAGCGAGCTGTTCACCATCGTCGGCGACCTGCTGCGGGAGAGCCCAGCACCGCCCGCGCTGCGCAGGGCGCTCTATGACGTCGCGGCGGGCATTCCCGGGGTGCACCTGACGGGCAAGGTCACCGACATGCTCGGCAGGAAGGGCACCGGCGTGACACGCGACGGCGAGACGCTGGTGATCGACCCCGCCGACGGAAGGCTGCTCGCCGACACCGAGGACGGCTGGACCTCTGCCTACGTCCACCAGGGCCCAGCCAGCAGCGCGCCTGCGGCGTCGCCGCAAGAAGGCAAGTCCTGAACGCTGCCCGCCCCCGCGCAAGATCGTTAGCCGTTGCCCGTGTCGTTACCGGGGTGATCACCCCGGTAACGACACGGGCATTTTCGGGATGCGGGCGGGGTGGGCGGAGCTGCATAGCCGTGTCGGCTGGCATGCCGCAGTTTGGACACTGTTAAGTTTCGGGGATCGCGGAGCGAGGCCGGGGTGTGATAGGCAATCCCGCATGACAACGGGGTTCCTTGAGGACTTGTTCTCACTCGATGGCCGTGTGGCAGTCGTTACCGGCGGGAGCTCTGGGATCGGCGAGGCGATGGCCACGGCCCTAGCGCTGGCCGGCGCGCGGGTGGTGATCGTGGCCCGCGACCCGACGCGCCTGTCGGCGACCTGCGGCGCGCTGCTCGACGGCGGCTGCACGGCCGCCTGGGTGAGCGCTGACCTCGCCGACCGGGCGGAGGTCCGCCGGGCGGCGTCCGCGGCGGCGGCGGCATTCGGCGAGCCGGACATCCTTGTCAACTGCGCCGGGGTGAACCTCAGGCCGCCGCTTCCGAAGCTCTCGGAGGAGGACTGGGACCTGATGATGGCCGTCAACCTGACCGCGCCGTTCTTGCTCGGCCAGCGGTTCGGCCCCGGGATGGCCGCACGCGGCTGGGGCCGCATCATCAACGTCACGTCGCAGCAGGCACAGCGCGCCTTCGGCAACAGCGGCGGCTACGGCGCCTCCAAGGCCGGCCTCGCCGCCCTCACCCGCTCCCAGTCCGAGGCCTGGGCGAAGTCCGGGGTCTGCGTGAACTCCGTCTGCCCCGGCTTCGTATCCACCCCCCTCACCACCGAGGTCTCATCCGACCCGGTCCGGTCCGCCGCCCTGGCCGCCCGCACCCACGCCGGCAGAAACGGCGAACCCTCCGACTTCGCCGGCGTAGCCGTCTTCCTCGCCTCCCAAGCCAGCGAATACATAACCGGCCAGACTATCTACGCCGACGGCGGCTTCTCCGCCTTCTGACAGGGGATGTCGCTCAAGGAACCCGTCGCCCTGGCGGGTCCGCCAACGGCAGCGCCGCGGTTAGGGGGCGGACGTGGGGACGACGTCGTCTGGGTCGATGACGGAGTTCCTTGCCTTGCCCTGGCCGGTGAGCGGGATGGTGTCGACGACACGGACAGTGACGGCTTGTCCCGGCCCGAAGTAGCGATCTACGTTCGCCTGGACCTGGGCGGTCGCCGCCTGGAGGTCGAGGCGTGCCGCCGGCACAACCCTGACCTCGAAGCGGCCGGGTGCCAGCTGGGCTACCTGAGCCTGGTGCACGTTGTCGAGGTTGTCGGTCACTATGGCGGGCATCGGCAGGGATCGGCCGTCGGCGCTGGTAAAGGGCTCCTCGTGCCTTCCGTCGACGCGCCCGAGTAGCGGGTAGGCACGGCCGCACGGGCACGGGCCGGGGCCGGCGGGCCCGACGTGGTCGCCGGTGCGGTAACGGAACAGGGGGAATCCCCAGTTGTGCAGGGGTGTTCCGACGATCTCCCAGCGGTCGCGGACCCCGGGCACGGGCAGCAGTTCCACGATGCCGTAGTCGGGGAACACGTGGTACCCGCCGGCCTCGCAGCCCCCGGCCAGGGCGACCCGTTCGGTCTGACCGTAATGGTCGATGACCGGTCCGCGGAACACCGCGCGCATCAGGTCTGCCTGAGCGTCGGTGGTCACCTCCGACGACGTGATGACGGCCCGGACGGGCAGGGTCAGCCCCTGATCGTGCAGGAACGACGCTAGCAGGGCGATGGCCGACGGCCATCCCTCGATGGCATCGGGGTCGAAGCCGCGGATGGCGTCGATGATGGCCGGCAGCGACTGGGTGGTCAGGGCGAAACTTGACACCAGGAGCTGACGGGCGCCCGGCAGCAGCCTCGTCGTCTGATCGGCGGAAAGGCCTCCCCTCAGGACCACCCGCCGCGTGCTGCGGCCCAGGCCGAACCAGCTCCACTGCCGCTCGAGGGCACTGAGCTCGAAGACCGACGATCCCGGAGTCCGGTAGCAGGTGATAGGCGCTCCGGTCGTGCCGCTCGACCGGGCCTCCCACAGCAGCCGCGACGGGTAGACCTGGAACCGCTCCGCTCCCGTGACGAGGTCGCTGCGCTCCAGCAGCGGCAGCCGGGCAAGATCTGCTGCGGTCCGGACCGATCGCGGGTCGAGCCCGGCCTCACGGAACCACGCGCGGTAGAACGGCGAGCGAGCCTCCGCCAGCCGGACCAGCTGCCGCAGCCGCCGGTCCTGGTAACGCGATATCGTCTCCTCATCCGCATGATCAAGGAGCGCGAGGGACTGCTCGATCGCCGGCCGGAACGGATGCCAGCGGCGGATACGGTACTGCAGGTCCAGACGGGACCCGGGTGGTGCCATCGCTCGTCCTCCGGGCAGGTAAAAGGCGATCGTCGTGCGATTGCCTCGAAGGGCAGACGAGGCGTCGAACATGAAGGCGAAACCTTCAGGAAATTCTAATGTAACCTGTAAAAGTCCTCTACCGCGCCTATTCACCGGATTTGACACAGTGAATAGGGCCATTAAACAAATTGGCGAAATATGTCCCTATTCCGGACGCCCAAAGCCCAAGACCCAAAGCCCGCGGCAGCACGGGCAGGGTTCATCTCTGGGGGTTTCGGAAGCGTCAGCTGCCCAGGGGGCCGCAGACCGCCGTGTGGGGCGGGTTTCCTTAAGCCCTGAGAGTCCATACACCCCCGGGTTTGACCTTGAAAGCCTTAAGACTCAAGGCCGCCGGAAGGGGTGGCCGAGGTGGACTAGCTGGCGGGTGATCGCGTTGCCTGAGCCGTCGCGACGGCCCGTCATGCCGGACAGGTCCACCATGACACCGGACTCCGTAGCCCCGATGACGGGCGACGGGCCGACCCAGGCCTGGATCAGGGCGTCCTCGCCCTTGAGGAAGCGCTGGCAGCGGACGCCGCCGGTGGCCCGGCCCTTGGCCGGGTACTCGGCGAACGGCGTGACCTTGACGGACGCGCCGCCGGTGCCTGGCAGCAGGCCGGCGCCGCGGCCCGCGATGGTGACCACGACGGGGTCGCCCGCTGGCGCGCCGGCGGGCGGGGAAACCGCGGGGCCGATCGCGCCGAACCAGCTGACCCCGGCGCCGTCGGACAGCCGGATGCCCGCCATGCCGCCCGCCGGGCGGCCCTGCGGGCGGACGGAACTGGCCGGGAAGCGCAGCAGCTGAGCGTCGGTGGTGATGAAGACGAGCTCGGCGTCGTCGCTCGCCAGGTAGGCGGCGCCGATCACCCGGTCGTCGTCCTTGAGGGTGATCAGCTCGAACTCGTCGCGGTTGGCCGGGTACTCCGGCTGCACCCGCTTGACGACACCGGACGCGGTGCCGAGCGCCACGCCGCTCGACTCGCCGCCGTCCAGCGGCGCGAGGGCCAGCACGGTTTCGCCGTCGGCCAGGCCCGGCACGAACTCGGCGACCGGGTGACCCGCGGAAAGACCGCCGTACGGCGCGCCATTCCCGTTGCCGGAACCATTGCCCGCCGCCGCCGCCCGCCCCGCGGCCGACGCCGCGGGAATCTCGATCACGTTGAACTTGATCATCCGGCCAGCGGAGGTGACCGCGCCGATCGTGGCGCGTGCCGTCGTCGGCAGCGCGCAGGCCACGATGTCCGCGGCGGTGACCGCGGAGAGGTCGGCGGACGGGGCGGAGCCAGGCAACCGTTCGGGATCGGATTGACTGGCGAGCGGGAAGCGGGCAAGCGAGCCAGTCGCGGACAGCACCACCAGGCACGGGTCGTCGGTCACCTCGAGCGGAACGGCGGCGGGCACCACCGCTCCCGCCTCCATCAGCAGCGTGCGGCGCGGCGTGCCGAACTTCTTCGCCACGTCGGCCATCTCGCTGCCGGTCAGGTCCCGCAGCACGTCCTCGTTGTCCAGGATGTTGGTGAGCTCGGCGATCTCCGTGCGCAGCGTCTCCTGCTCCCGCTCGAGCTCCAGCTTGTCGAAGCGGGTGAGACGGCGCAGCGGGGTGTCCAGGATGTACTGCGCCTGGATCTCGGTCAGGTCGAAGATCTGGCACAGCCGGCGCTTCGCCTCGGACGAGTCGTCGCTGGTCCTGATGACCTGGATGACCTCGTCGATGTTGAGCAGCGCGATGAGGATGCCGTCAACCAGGTGCAGCCGGTCCTCGCGCTTCCTGCGCCGGAACTCGCTGCGCCGCCGGACGACGTCGACGCGGTGCTCGATGTAGATGCCGAGCAGTTCCTTCAGGCCGAGAGTGCGCGGCTGGCCGTCGACGAGTGCGACGTTGTTTATGCCGAAGGTGTCTTCCATCGGCGTGAGCCGGTACAGCTCAGCGAGGACCGCCTCCGGGTTGAACCCGGCCCTGACCTCGATGACCAAGTTAAGCCCGCGGTTGCGGTCGGTCAGGTCCTTGAGGTCGGAGATGCCGGTGATCTTCCTGGCCTGCACCAGGTCCTTGATCCTGGTGATGACCTTTTCCGGTCCGACGCCGTATGGCAGCTCGGTGACGACGATGCCGGTCTTGCGGGCGTTGAGCTGCTCGATCTTCGCCGTCGCGCGGGTCTTGAAAATGCCGCGGCCGGTCTCGTAGGCCTCACGGATGCCGTCGAGGCCGGCGATGTGCCCGCCGGTGGGCAGGTCCGGGCCTGGCACGTACTTCATCAGCTGCTCAAGCGACGCGTCCGGGTGCTTGAGCAGGTAGCGGGCGGCGGCGATGACCTCGTTGAGGTTGTGCGGCGCCATGTTCGTCGCCATGCCGACGGCGATGCCGGCGGTGCCGTTGACCAGGAGGTTCGGGATGGCGGCGGGCAGAACCTGCGGCTCGGTCTCCTGGCCGTCGTAGTTCGGGCCGAAGTCGACCGTGTCCTCGTCGATGCTCTCGACCATGGCCATCGCGGCCTGTGTCGGACGGCACTCGGTGTAGCGCATGGCGGCGGGGGCGTCGTCGCCGCCGAGCGAGCCGAAGTTGCCGTGCCCGTCGACGAGCGGCAGCCGCATCGCCCACGGCTGGGCGAGCCGCACCAGGGCGTCGTAGATGGCGCTGTCGCCGTGCGGGTGGAGCCTGCCCATCACGTCGCCGACCACGCGGGCGCACTTGACGTGCCCGCGGTCGGGGCGCAGCCCCATCTCGTTCATCTGGTACAGGATGCGCCGCTGTACCGGCTTCAGTCCGTCGCGGGCGTCGGGAAGCGCGCGGGAGTAGATGACGCTGTAGGCGTACTCCAGGTAGGAGCCGCGCATCTCCTCGGTGACGTCGATGTCGACGATGTTCTCTTCGAACTCTTCCGGAGGCGGTGCCGTCGTTCCGCCGCGGCGTGGTGGCATGCTGCGGGTCCTTGTCGCGTCTTAGGTGTCGATGCGGGAAAGATCGAGTTCGCTTGCGCCGCTCACGATGAAGTCGCGGCGCGGCCCCACCTCGGTGCCCATCAGCAGGCTGAACACGTCGGTGGCGGCCGTGGCGTCCTCGATCCTGATGCGGCGCAGTATGCGATGCCGCGGGTCCATCGTGGTCTCGGCCAGCTGGCCGGCGTCCATCTCGCCGAGGCCCTTGTACCGCTGCACCGGGTCCTTCCAGCGCTGACCCTTGTTCTCCAGCTCGAGCAGCGTGCGGCGCAGCTCGTTGTCCGAGTAGGTGTAGATGTATTTCTGCTGGCCCTTGCGCGGGTTGGTCAGCTCGATCCGGTGCAGCGGCGGCACCGCGGCGAACACCCGGCCGGCGTCGAGCATGGGCCGCATGTAGCGGTGGAACAGGGTCAGCAGCAGGGTGCGGATGTGCGCGCCGTCCACGTCGGCGTCTGCCATCAGGATGATCCGCTGGTAGCGGGCGGAGTCGAGGTCGAAGGTGCTGCCCGAGCCCGCGCCGATCACCTGGATGATCGCGGCGCACTCGGCGTTCTTGAGCATGTCGGCCACGGACGACTTCTGCACGTTGAGGATCTTGCCGCGGATCGGCAGCAGCGCCTGGTATTCCGAGTCGCGGGCTAGCTTGGCGGTGCCGAGCGCGCTGTCGCCCTCGACGATGAACAGCTCGCTGCGGTCGTCGGCCGACCGGCAGTCCACCAGCTTGGCCGGCAGGCTCGAACTGGCCAGTGCCGACTTGCGGCGCTGGTTCTCCCGGTGCTCGCGGGCCGCGATCCTGGTCTTAGCCGCCGCGACAACCTTGTCGAGCACCGCCCTTGCCTGCAGCTTGGCGCCGCGCGGCGGGTTCTCGAAGTAGTCCTTGAGCCCGGTGCTGACCACCTGCTGGACGATCCTCGCGGCCGCCGGGGTGCCGAGCACCTCTTTGGTCTGGCCCTCGAACTGCGGCTCCGGCAGCCGGACGCTGACCACGGCGGTGAGGCCCTCGAGGATGTCGTCCTTGGTGACCTTCTCGTCGGCGCTCTTCAGCAGCCGGGCCGCGCGCAGCTGCTCGTTGACCGTGTTGAGCAGCGCCTTGTCGAAGCCGGTGACGTGCGTGCCGTGGTGCGGGGTGGCGATCACGTTCACGAACGAGCGGGTGATCGTGTCGTAGCCGCTGTTCCACTGGACCGCCACGTCCACCTCAAGCGTGCGCTCGACCTCGGTCGGCGTCATGTGGCCGCGGTCGTCGAGCACCGGGATCGTCTCGGTGAACGTGCCGTCGCCGGCCAGCCTGATCACGTCGGTGATCTTCTCGCCGGAACCCAGGTGCTCGCAGAACTCGCCGATGCCGCCCGCGAAGCGGTATTCCGCCTCCCGCGGCGCATCCGGAGCGTCGCCGCCCGCGCTGGCGGCGGTGCTGCCGCCCGCGCCGGGCTCGGCGCGGACGACGATCGCCAGACCGGGAATGAGGTAGGCGGTCTGCCTCGCCCGCTCGGCGAGGCTGTCATAGGAGAACGTGGCGTCGCGCAGGAACACCTGGCGGTCCGGCCAGAACCTGATCCTGGTGCCCGTCCTGGTCCGCGGGATTTTCGCGGTCTGGCGCAGGCCCGACTTGCGGGCGAAGTCGGCGTCGGGGCCCTCCGCACCGAACTCGCCCGCCACGCCGCGCCTGAAGCTGGTCGACCAGGTGTGACCCTCCCTGTCGACGTCGATGTCAAGGCGCGCGGACAGGGCGTTCACCACGCTCGCGCCGACGCCGTGCAGGCCGCCGGAGGCGGTGTAGGAGCCGCCGCCGAACTTGCCGCCCGCGTGCAGCCGGGTCATCACCAGCTCGACGCCGGACAGCTTAGTCTTGCGCTCGTTGTCCACCGGGATGCCGCGGCCGTTGTCCCGCACCTCGGCCGAGCCGTCGGCGTGCAGGATCACCTCGACCCTGGTGCAGTGGCCCGCAAGCGCCTCGTCGACCGCGTTGTCGAAGATCTCCCAGAGGCAGTGCTGCAGGCCGCGGCCGTCGGTCGAGCCGATGTACATGCCGGGCCGCTTGCGCACCGCGTCGAGGCCCTCGAGGACCGACAGGTGCTTGGCGCTGTAGGAGTCCGCGGCGTCGGCCGGCGGGGAGTCCCGCTGCGTCCGGGCCCGGGTCTTCTGGTCCGCCGTCGCCCGGACGGTATCAGTAAGCGTTGCCACGGGCGGCCGGTCTCCTCTCGAATGTATAAGCGGCATGCGATAGCTGCCACCTTCGAAGGGTAGCGTCCCAGGCCGGCTGCCGGGGTGGCACCACGCCGGTTTGCCCGGCTTTCCGGCGAGGAGAACTACTCGAAAACATAAACGATAGCACGGGCCTACCCGGCAAGGGCAGCCCCGGCTGGCATTGCCTTGACACTGCCGGGCAGGATCGTCCCACCAGGTGAGATAGACGGGATACTTACGGCCAAAAGTGTCATGAGGCCCGCAGAAGGGTATGCATCACACGAACCGCACGGGTATCTCACCGGTGACTACCCGAACGGTGGTGGCGTCACCGGCGATCGATCCTGCCGCAACGGGTTGCCAAGCGGCTGGTGCGGTTTTCGCTTGTGGCGTACACCACCCGGCCACGGGAAGCCTGACGCCGGGGTATGTGTTGTGCTGTGCTGTAAGGCAGTCGTCCCCCGCAGCAAACCGGAGCCACCCGGATGCAGCAGCCGGAGGCATGAGAGAGGAAAGCGACGTGACCGGAGCTATTGCCCCCACCAAGCCGCTGACCGCACTCGATCTGTGCGATCGGTGCGGCGCGCAAGCATACGTCCGCGTCCTACTCCCCAATTCGGGTGAGCTGCTCTTTTGCGCCCACCACAGCAGAGAACACCTGCCGGCGCTCAAGAAGGTCGCCATTGACATCCAGGACGAGACCCAGCGTCTCTCGAAGCCGGAGAACTGATTCCGGCGTCCTGACCCCACGATCGCGGGCCGTGTTGCTCAGAGAGCAGTCGGCCCGTGACCGTTTTCCGCGGACTGGTTCAGCAGGCTGAACAGGATGTGGTCCTGCCAGCGGCCCGCGATCTTGAGATAGGACTCGGCCACACCGAACGGCCGGAAGCCGTTGCGCGCGAGCACCCGCTGCGACGGCGTGTTGTGCAGCAGGGTCGACGCGTCGAGCCGGTGCAGGCCAAGCTCTCCGAAGGCGGTCTTGACGGCCTCGGCGACCGCCGCGCCCGCGAGGCCGTGCCCGGCCCGCGCCTGACTCACCCAGTAGCCCACGCTCGCGTTCTGGAACGCGCCGCGGATGATGCTGTTCAAGTTGATTGACCCCGCGATCTCCCCGTCACCGCCGAAGATCAGCAGCGGAAGCATCGCACCGCGCTCGTAGGCGGCGAGCTGGCGCACGATCACCTGGTGCTGGCCCTCTTCGGTGAAGTACGCGTCGTCCTGCACCGGCGACCAGGGAGCCAGGTAGTCGCGGTTCTCTGTCAGCAGCCGCGCGAGCGGCGCCGCGTCGTCTGCCGAGACAAGCCGGGTCACTGCCATCGCATGCATCTCCTGGTGTTTGAACGACCACGGGCCGGCGCCGGCCGTAGCCGGGCACCGACCCGTGGACATCGCACAGCAGTGGGTAGTTAGTCCAGGTAGTCGCGGAGCACCTGAGAGCGGGACGGGTGCCGCAGCTTGGACATGGTCTTGGACTCGATCTGGCGGATCCGCTCCCGGGTCACCCCGTAGACCTTGCCGATCTCGTCGAGGGTCTTCGGCTGGCCGTCGGTGAGGCCGAAACGCATGCTCACCACGCCCGCCTCGCGCTCGGACAGCGTGTCGAGCACCGAGTGGAGCTGCTCCTGGAGCAGCGTAAACGAGACGGCCTCGCCGGGCTGAATCGCCTCGGAGTCCTCGATCAGGTCGCCGAACTCGCTGTCGCCGTCCTCGCCGAGCGGTGTGTGCAGCGAGATCGGCTCCCGGCCGTACTTCTGCACCTCGACGACCTTCTCCGGGGTCATGTCGAGCTCGACCGCCAGCTCCTCCGGAGTCGGCTCGCGGCCGAGATCCTGGAGCATCTGGCGCTGCACGCGGGCCAGCTTGTTGATGACCTCGACCATGTGCACCGGAATGCGGATGGTGCGGGCCTGGTCGGCCATCGCGCGGGTGATCGCCTGCCGGATCCACCAGGTGGCGTACGTGGAGAACTTGTAGCCCTTGGTGTAGTCGAACTTCTCGACGGCCCGGATCAGGCCCAGGTTGCCTTCCTGGATCAGGTCGAGGAAGAGCATGCCGCGGCCGGTGTACCGCTTGGCGAGCGACACCACGAGCCTGAGGTTGGCCTCGAGCAGGTGGTTCTTGGCCCGGCGGCCGTCCTCGGCGATCCATTCCAGGTCGATGCGCTGGTCGACTGCCATTGCCTCGGCCTCGGCCAGCTTCTCCTCGGCGAACAGGCCGGCCTCGATCCGCTTGGCGAGCTCGACCTCCTGCTCGGCGTTGAGCAGCGGGACCTTGCCGATCTGCTTCAGGTAGTCCTTGACCGGGTCGGCGGTCGCGCCGGCCACCGCCACCTGGGCGGCAGGCAGGTCATCGTCGTCGTCGCCGAAGACGAAGATCTCGTCGTCGCCCGCCTCGCCAGGCGCCTTGGCCTCGCCGGCCGGCGCGCCTTCGGCGGTCTGGGCGGCGGCGGGGCTGTCCTCGTCGCCTTCCGTGTCCTCGGCCGCCTCGACTCCCGCCAGCTCACCCTCCGCCAGGTCGGCGTCGGGTCCGTCGGCGATCTCCAGGTCGGCGACTTCGAGGTCCTCGAGGTCGAAGTCCTCTAGCTCGACGGCGCCCTCAAGGTCGTCGTCGCCATCGGGACCGTCGCCGTCGATGCCGTCAGCGTCCATGTCGCCATCGGCCTCCGAGTTATCGCCAGGCAGTTCCTGCGCAGGCACTGCCGCGAGCTCTTCCCTGGCCTTGGCCGCACGCCCGCCGACTGCCCGGCTCTGGTCTTGGTCGGCAGCCTCGGACACGCCGTCTGCCGCCTGGTCGGACACCCGCGAGTCCCGGGCCGTGGAGCTTGACGGCCTGGAGCGCTTGCGCGCCGCGGAGTTGGCAGCGCTCACCACCACGGTCACCTCTTCCTTCGCTGGGTAGCTTGGCTGAGCCTTCGCACGCTAATAGGGCCCTCCCGAGAGGGTCGTCTTGACGCCTGGACCGTGCCGGGAAACAGGCTTCCCGTTTGCATTGGGGATATGAACAGCAAGCCGCCCGCCTCCTCTCCACCACGATAGGTGGCACCCGGGAGTGCCTTGTACACGTCAGTCGTGCCTGTCAGGCGCACCGTGGTCACCGCTGTGCCCACTGCTGGCCTGGGGTCCCATCCTCACCGGCCGTGCCGCCGGACCCTGGACCGGCCGGCACGTGCATGACAAGCACCGTCACGTCGTCGTCTTGCTCATGGCCGGCCAGCATGCTGTCAAGCAGGTGCTGGAGCAGCCGTCCAGGAGCGCCAAGCAGATCCTGCGGCGCCCCCGCGGCGACCCGGACCAGCTCATCAAGGCCCGCGTCGATGCCGCGCATGCGGTTCTCCACCAGCCCGTCGGAGTAGAAGACCGCCGTCGAGCCAGGCGGCAGCCGGAACGCGTGCTGGCGGCGCGGGCTGGCCCAGCCGAGCGGCGTGCCCGCCTCCGCGCCGTCGAGCACCGGGAGGGCCCCGGGCGCGAGCAGCAGCGTCGGCGGGTGGCCGGCGTTCCCCGCCTGCCCCTCGCCGGTCTCTGGGTCGATCACCAGGTAAGACACCGTGGTGACCTGTTCCTCGAGCTCGGTGGCCGTAAACAGCCTGTCAAGCCCGGCCAGCACCGCGGCGGGCCGCGGGTCGGTCAGCGCGAGTGCCCGGAGCGCATTGCGGACCCGGCCCATGCCTGCCGCCGCGAGCAGTCCCTTGCCCATGACGTCACCGACGGCGACGGCCAGGCGCCTGTCCGGCAGCCGGAATACGTCGTACCAGTCACCGCCCACGTCCGTGGACCTCGGCAGGTACCTGGCGTCGAGCGCGAGGCCCGGCACGTTGGGCAGTTCGCCGGGCAGCAGGCTGCGCTGCAGTGTTACCGCCGCGGTGTGCTCCTTCTCGTACATCTCCGCCCGCTCGACGGCGAGCGCGCACTGGCCGGCCAGCGCCTCCAGGAAGACCCGCTCCTCCTCGAGGATGGTGCGCGGCTTGCCGAACGAGAAGCGCAGCGCGCCGAGCGGCATGCCCGCGGCGAGCAGCGGCAGGCCCACCCAGGCCTGTTCGTCGCCCGTGTCGAGCACCCCGTCGGGCGAGCCCGCAGCGTTGTCCCTGTCGCCCGCCTCCAGGCTGGTCTCGAACTGCTTGCGCAGCTCCTCGGGATCGGCGATGAGCACCGGGCGGCGGGTAGCGATCGCCCTCGTCATCACGCTCGGGGTGTCCAGGGTCAGCGGCACCCCCGCCCCGTCGGGGCCGGCCGGAGCCAGGCCAGACGGGTTGACCACGCGCAGGCCGAGCTTGTCGTCCTCGAGCAGCGCGACCGCCGAGCGCAGCGCCCCGATCGCGGTCCTGCCCACCTCGGTGATCACCTCGACCACCTGCTCGACATCGAGGGCCTCGGCGAGCATCGCGGTCGCCTGCTGCAACCGCGCCGTGCGCAGCGCCGCCGCCGACAGCTGGTCGGTCAGCCGCCCGCGCATCTCCTCGGCCTCGCGCTGGCTTGTCACGTCGGTGCAGGCGCCGACCCACTCGGCGATCTTGCCATCCCGCTCGATCGGCACCGCCCGCACGTCGTAGTGCCGGTAGGAGCCGCCCCTGGCCCGCATGCGGAACCGGTCGTCGAAGATCCTGCCGGTGCGCAGGGATTCGTGCCAGTCGCGCTCGACGCGCTCGCGGTCCTCGGGATGGATGGAGTCAAGCCAGCCGTTGCCGAGGAACTCCTCCGCGGTCTGCCCGGTGATCCAGCGCCACTCGGCGGAGTCCTCGAGCATCTCACCGTCCGGCGACGCCACCCAGATGATCTGGGCGCCGCCCTGGACGAGCGCGCGGTACCGCTCCTCGCTCCGCCGGAGGGCCTCCTCCGTCCCTGGTCCCGAGCCGCCCGCGATGACGATCAGGCCCGCGCCGTACAGCCCGCCGTCCAGGCCGTTCACCCGGAACCAGTGGAAAGTCCGCTGGCCGGGCGCGACCTGCCCGGCCGCTGCCGCGCCGGTCTCGAACGTCTCAGTGGCCGGGCTGCCCTTGGCGAACACCTGGTGCAGCGCGGCCTCGGCTCGCGCGGCGTCCACCGCGGGAAGCACCTCGGCGACGGGACGGCCGCTGAAATCGCTCACCGCGCGCTCGTACATGCTCGCGAGCGCCGGATTCGCCCAGACGAAGCGCAGATCGGTGTCGATGAGGGCCATCCCGGCCGACGCGTCGCGCAGCACGGCGTCAGGCAGCCAGGCTTCGAACTCGCCCAATCCGGCCTCCCGCTGCTTCGGCACGGAGGTGTCCGCGCTCAACCGAGCACCTCACCTACCATGCAGGCGCCTGCCACTGGCGGCTCCTTCCTGCTACCGCGCTGCCAGAAAACGCCACCCTCCTGGCGCCTGGCGGCAGCCAGCCGACGGAGCGGCATGACGCCGCCACCGCAGCGATCCCTCAGAATAAGGGTGCCACAATCCAAGGACCGATGCTGCCAGCTAGCGGGACGGAAACCAAGTCCGTACCGCATCGGGCCGCCAAGACCGCCTCCCGAGGGCGCCAGAAAGCACGACACGGACGGGATAGCCGCCATCACACGGCACAATGGCGGCAGCATGGGTAAATTCTCCTACAGCGGATATGTGCTCCCCCCGCCGCTACCCAATACGGGCGCAACCCGGTGCGGGCATCAGGGCGGAGCGTCGATTTCACATGTGCAGATCTGAGAGGCTATCAGGGTGAGCCCGCAGAGCCGACGTCGTGGCCAGGCAGGTGGCGGCGGCGCGCCCCCTAACGCGCTGTTCGATGAACTCCTGCAAGCGGCCCGTGAGCTGCTCGCGGTGCGCAGTCCGCTTGACGCGGAACTGCTCGTCAGCGACCTGCTCGGCACGTGGTGGCCGCAGCGGCACCGTACCCTCGGCGGCGCGGGCGTGGAGCAGATCGTCGGCGAGGGCCTCATCGAGTACGCCGCGCAGCGCCGCTCGCCCGCCGCGCTCGCGCTGCTGTCCGGCATCGCCTGCCTCGGCACGTCACGGCAGGCCATCGCGGCCGAGCAGGCGGCCATCGCGCTGATCGACGACGGGGTACGGGCACCACGGTGGGCCGAATACCTGGGCGCCGTCTCCCCGGCCGAGTGCTACGTGAACCCCGACGAATGGGGCGATCAGGACGAAGTCATCTGCGTGTTCAGCTACGCGGGTGAGGAGCCGCACGCGCTCGTCTCGGTGATCGACTACAACGCCGCGGGCATGATCAGGGACGGCTGGGTCAGCTCCCAGGTCGACAAGCTGCTCGATCACTGCCGCAGTGCCTCCGCCCGGTCCGGCACCCGGCCCGACGAGGGCTTCAGGGAGATCGACGCGCCGCAGGCGCGGAAGATGCTGCAGGCCGCGCTAGCCGCCACCGACGCGGCAGAAGACCCGCCGGTGAGCGAGGCCTTCGCCGCCAGGCACGCCTTTATCCGTGCCCGCATCCGCGCCTTGCCGCCCGCCGCCGGCCGGGCCGGACGGCCCAAGCGAGCCTGGCCGCCCGAGCGGCGGGCGCTGCTCGCCGCGGAATTCCTCGCCTCCGACGAGGCCGAGGAACTGTCCGACAGGCGGGCCGCGAGCCGCTGCGCCGACCTGATCATCGACTTCGGCTGCGACCAGGACAGCGGGCGGCCGCAGCGGATGTCGCCCGCCAAGGTGCAGAACTTCATGCTCGGCTATCTGCCGCGCAAGGTGCTGCTCTCCGTCGCCGACCAGAACGCGATGCCACACGCCGTCGGCGCCTGGATTCGCTGGTCGGGACGGATTCGCGGACTGTCGGACGCGGCCGTCGGACAGACGCTCGACACCCTCTTCGACTCCATGGCGACGTTCTCCAGGATCTACCGTGACCCGGCCGAGTTCGGCCTCGACGAGAAGCTCGTCGCCCGGCTGCTGCCCGACTCCGACCTGGAGGCGCTGCCCAGGCGCGCGTTCGCCTTCCCGATCCTCGAGGGCAGGCACGGCGGGGTCGACCTGTCCAAGCTCGACCCGTCCGACCCGTCCGACCGGCGGCTGCTGCTCGCCGCCGACCACGACACGCGCACCGGGTCGCCGAGCGCGGCGGGGGTCGGCAGGCACATCGACCGCCACCTGGCCCTGGCGGACCGGCTCTGGCGCGGCTCGCCGTCCGCCCTGTGGGACGCCGCGCAGCGGCTGCTCGACACCGGCGAGGACCGGCACATGGTGCTGCACGCGCTGATGGACGTGCTCGACGCGGCCGGCGGCGATGAGACCGCCCTGAAGACGGCGCTGCGCGAACTGGCGACCGGCCTCAGCGACGACGACCTGAACGGGCTCACCAACCCCGACGCCTAACCGGCGCGCCGCGAAGACCAGGAGCTGTCATCCGAACGGGTGCGGCCTGGCTCTGGACGACTCCCCCTGACCTGGGAGTCGTGGCGGCCGGGACAGGGGCGGCCGCGACGTCTGGAGGCCGGCCTGCTGGCGGGGGCAGACGTCCGAGGGCCAGCGGGCTCGCGGGGTCAAGGTTGCCGTCCGGCGGAGCCGCGAACCCGTTCGGGATCATGGTTGTCCGTACCCGCCGCCGCCGGGAGTCTCGATGACGAACACGTCGCCGGCGGCGAGGTCCGCGCTGTCGCAGCCGGCCATCGGGGTAACCGTGCCGTCCGGGTGCTCGATCCAGTGACGGCCGAGTGCGCCCGCGGCGCCGCCGTCAAGGCCGAAGGCGGGGACCCGGCGGTGGCTGGCCAGGGTGGTGACGGTCACCGGCTCGAGGAAGCGGATCCGCCTGACGGCGCCGTCGCCGCCGTGCCAGCGGCCGCCGCCGCCGCTGCCCCGGCGGATCGCGTAGGACTCGAGGCGGACCGGGTAACGCCATTCGAGCACCTCGGGATCGGTGAGCCGCGAGTTGGTCATCTTCGTCTGCACCACGCCGGTGCCGTCGAAGCCGTCGCCGGCCCCCGAGCCGCTCGCGACCGTCTCGTAGTACTGGTGCCGCTCGTTGCCGAACGTCACGTTGTTCATCGTGCCCGAGCCCTCCGCCATGCTGTTCAGCGCGGCGTACAGGGCGCCGGTGACCGCCTGGCTGGTCTCCACGTTGCCCGCGGCGACCGCGGCGGGGTACTCGGGTGACAGCATCGTCTGTGCCGGGATGATCACCGTGAGCGGCTCGAGGCAGCCCGCGTTGAGCGGGATGTCCTTGTCGACCAGGGTCCGGAACACGTACAGGACGGCGGCCATCGCTACGCTCGACGGCGCGTTGAAGTTGCTGCTCAGCATGCCGCTTGTGCCGGTGAAGTCGATTGTCGCGCGCCGGGCCGTGCGGTCCACGGTGACCTTGACCTGGATGACGGCGCCGCTGTCCAGTTCGTAGCGGAAGCTGCCGTCGTGCAGGGCGGTGATCACGTTCCTGACCGCCTCTGCGGCGTTCTCCCGCACGTGTCCCATGTAGCCGCGCACCACGTCGAGGCCGTACTGCGCGGCCATCTTGTGCAGTTCCTGCGTGCCCTTGGCATTGGCGGCGATCTGCGCCCGGAGGTCGGCGAGGTTGGTCCGCGGGTCACGCGACGGGTGTGCGGCGCTTGCCAGCAACGCCAGGGTCTCTTGCTCCCTGAGCCTCCCCTGGTCGACGAGGAGCCAGTTGTCGATGAGGACGCCCTCCTCCTCGATCCTGGTGCTGCCCGCCGGCATCGAGCCGGGCGTGACTCCGCCGATCTCCGCGTGATGGCCGCGGGAGGCGACGTAGAACCAGATGTCTCGGTCGCTGTTCTCTGGGGCGCTGTCCGGCGCGAACACCGGGGTGACCACGGTGACGTCGGGCAGGTGCGTGCCGCCGTGATACGGGTCGTTGAGCGCGTACACGTCGCCCGGCCTTATATGGCCCCCGTTGCGGGCTATCACCATCTTGATCGACTCGCTCATCGAGCCGAGGTGCACCGGGATGTGCGGGGCGTTCGCGATCAGGTTGCCCTCGGCGTCGAAGATCGCGCAGGAGAAGTCGAGGCGCTCCTTGATGTTGACCGAGTGCGCCGTCGCGCGGAGCCGCTCGCCCATCTGCTCGGCGGCGGCCATGAACAGGTTGGAGAAGACCTCGAGCAGCACCGGGTCGGCCTCGGCCGGCGTTTCCCGCGCTCCGGCCGCGAGCGCGGGCCGGCGCGGCGTCACCCGGGTGAGCAGCAGGTCGAGCGGGCCAGTGACCGACGCCCGCCAGCCGGGCTCGACGACCGTGGTCGCCAGGTCCTCGGCGATGATCGCGGGGCCGTCCACCGCGTGGCCCCGTTCCAGTTCGGCGCGCTGGTAGAGCGGGACCGTCAGCCATTCCCCGGCCGCGAACAGCCGGACGTGCTCGTGCGGCACGGCCGGCGACAGCACTGGCTCCGATGGGTCCGACGGTTCTTGCTGCGATACGGCTGTCGGCGTCTCGCTGCCGCAACCATGCGGGTCGCGGACGGCGATTGCCTCGATGGAGACGGCCTCTGCCACGATGGGCTTGTCTTCCATCAGGAATGAGAAGCGGGTACGGTAGGCGCGCTCGAAGGCTTCCGTCATCTCTCCGGCTGTGCCGAGCCTGACCTGGACGGGCGTGTCGGTGCCGTCGTAGCGCAGGTGGACGCGGCGGGTCACCCGGATGCCCGCGCCGTCCATGTGATGAGCGGCCAGCTCGGCTCGCGCAGATTCCTCCAGGTCACGCAGGACCCCGGTCGCCAGCCGGTCCGGCAGGTCCGCGGTGAGCGGCGCCTCGACGGCGCTTTCCCGCATGGCGGTCACGTCGGCGAGGCCGATGCCGTAGGCGGACAGCGCGCCGGCCAGCGGGTGGATGAGCACGCTGGTCATGCCAAGCGCGTCCGCGACCGCGCAGGCGTGCTGGCCGCCCGCGCCGCCGAACGTGGACAGCACGTACCTGGTCACGTCGTAGCCGCGCTGTACGGAGATCTTCTTGATCGCGTTGGCCATGTTCTGCACCGCGATCTCGAGGAAGCCGGCCGCGACCGCGGGCGCGTCCCTGGTGTCTCCGGTCTCGGCGGTGATCGCGGCGGCTAGCTCGGCGAACAGCCGTCCGGTCGCCGCGACGTCGAGCGGCTGGTCACCCGACGGGCCGAACACCCGCGGGAAATGCGCCGGCTGGACCCTGCCGAGCAGCAGGTTGGCGTCCGTCACGGTCAGCGGGCCGCCGTGCCCGTAGCAGGCGGGACCAGGGGCGGCGCCCGCGGAGTCCGGGCCCACCTGATACCGGCCGTCCGCGAACCGCAGGACGGAGCCGCCGCCGGCCGCGACTGTGTGGACGGCCAGCATCGGCGCGCGTATCCGCACCCCGGCTATCTGCGTCTCGTACTGCCGCTCGAACTCGCCGGCGAAGTGCGACACATCGGTGGACGTGCCGCCCATGTCGAAGCCGATCACCCGGCCGAAGCCCGCCGCGGCGGCGGTGCGGGCCATGCCAACAATGCCGCCGGCCGGCCCGGAGAGAATCGAGTCCTTGCCGCGGAACGACGCGGCATCGGCCAGCCCGCCGTTGGACTGCATGAACAGCAGCGGCACGCCCGCGAGTTCGCCGGCCACCTCGTCCACGTAGCGGCGCAGCACCGGGGACAGGTAGGCGTCAACGACGGTCGTGTCGCCCCGAGAGATCAGGCGCATCAGCGGGCTCACCTCATGCGACTCACTGACCTGGGTGAACCCGATCGCCCTGGCGATCTCGCCGGCCCGCCGCTCGTGCTCCGGGTAGCGGTAGCCGTGCATGAAGACGATCGCGGCTGACCGGAAACCGTCCGCGTAGGCCTGGCGCAGCGCGTGTTCGGTGGTCTCCGCGTCGAGCGTGCGGATCACCTCGCCGTCCGCGGCCACCCGTTCCGGTACCTCGATGACGCGATCGTAGAGCTGACTTGGCAGCACGATGTGCCGGTCGAAGATGCGCGGCCGGTTCTGGTAGGCGATGCGCAGCGCGTCGCCGAATCCCTCGGTGATGAGCAGGACGGTTGGCTCGCCCTTCCGCTCGAGCAGCGCGTTGGTCGCGACGGTGGTGCCGAGCCGGACGGCGCCGATCCGGTCGGCAGGGAGCGGGTCCTGCGGTGCGATGCCAAGCAGGTACTTGATCCCCGCGACGGCCGCGTCGCGGTACGCGTGGCTCTCGGACAGCAGCTTGTGCGCCTGGAGCGTTCCGTCGGGGCGGCGGGCAACGATGTCGGTGAACGTCCCGCCCCTGTCGACCCAGAAGTCCCACAAACCCGCCACGGTCCAAGCCTAACGAGCGGCATTCCGGTGGGGTTAGACGGTCAGTTCGGCGTAGGCGCCGCGGACGTCGTCGGCGGTGAGGGTGGTGAGGTCGGCGGCGGTTGCGGACTCGCCCAAGCGCACCACGCGGACGTCACGGCAGGCGCAGGCGCGCTCGAACAGGGAGCGGGCGAACCGGCCGTTACCCAGATCATCGATCCGGCCGGCCCGTTCGGCCTGCGCGAAGATCTGCTCGAGCACGCGGACCGCCTCGGGCTCGAAGGCGTCACCCGACTGCTCGGCGTGCATGACCGCGATGCGCGACAGATCCCGCGCGGTGTAGCTGGGGAAGGTGACCCGGGTGCTGAAGCGTGACGCGAGGCCGGGGTTGGAGCGCAGGAAGCGGTCCATGTCGCCGGTATAGCCCGCGAGCACGATGACGAGGCGGTCGCGGTCATCTTCCGCGCGCTTGAGCAGCGTCTGCACCGCCTCGGCGCCGAACGCGTCACCGCCGGAGTAGCCCTCGTTGTGCAGCGAGTAGGCCTCGTCGACGAACAGCACGCCGCCGAGCGCGGAGTCGACGAGCCGGTTGGTCTTGATCGCGGTCGAGCCGAGGTGCTCACCCACCAGGTCGGCGCGGTGCGCCTCGATCACCTCGGGGCGGACGAGCAGGCCGAGCGCGGCGAAGATCCGGCCGAGAATTCTCGCCACCGTCGTCTTCCCGGTGCCCGGTGGCCCGGTGAACACGAAGTGCCTGGCCGGCGGCTGGCTGGTCAGCCCCTGGCGGTCGCGGAGCTTCGCGACGCGCAGCTGCGCGGCGATCGCGCGCACCTGCTGCTTGACGGGCTCGAGCCCGACAAGCTCGTCGAGCTCGGCGAACGCGGACTCCAGCGTCGGGGTGTCCTCGTAGCCGCGCAGCCGCGAGGTCAGCTCGGAGTATGCCTTCTCCAGGTCGGCGGCACCTATCGTGAGCAGGTCCTCGGCGCGCGGGTCACCGCCCGCGCCCATCACCCGGACGTCACGCGCCTGGCCGGCCTTCTCGAGCAGCGTCCTGACGAACCTGCCGTTGCCAAGCTCGTCGGTGATGCGCCGGCGCTCCATCTCGTCGAGCATCCGCCACAGCACCCGGCGCGCGTCCGGGGTGAGGCCCTCCTGGCGGGCCGCGAGCTGCGACTCGGCGAGGGCGAGCAGTTCCTCCGCCGAATAGGTGGGGAACTTGATCCTGGACGCGAAGCGGGAGGCCATGCCCGGGTTCGTGGCGAGGAAGGCCTCGGTCTGCTTCTCGTAGCCGGCCAGGATGATGATCAGGTTCTCCCTGTCGTCTTCCGCGCGCTTGAGCAGGGTCTGCACCGCCTCGGCGCCGAACCGGTCGCTCTGCCCGTCGCCCTCGTTCACCAGGCTGTACGCCTCGTCGATGAACAGCACCCGGCCGAGCGCCGAGTCGATCAGGTCGTTGGTCTTGATGGCGGTCGCGCCCAGGTACTCGCCCACCAGGTCGGAGCGCTGCGCCTCGACCACCTCCGGGGTGTCCAGCAGGCCGAAGGAGTAGAAGATCTTGCCGATCACCCGGGCCACGGTGGTCTTGCCCGTTCCTGGGGGGCCGAGGAAGACGAAGTGCCGCATCGGCCGGTCGGTGCCGAAGCCGGCCACCGCCCGGCGGCGCGCCGCCTCGATGGACACGGCGATCGAGCGGACCTGCTCCTTGACCGGCCCGAGCCCGATCATCGCGTCGAGTTCGGCGAGCGCCTGCTCGGGGGTGATCACCGGCTTGGGCGCCGCGACGGCGGGCTGCGGCTCACGTGCCGCATGGTCGGCGAAGACCTGGGCGACGCCCTGCGCCCTGGTGCTGTACTGCGCCGGCGAGTGGCCACCGCCGGCGCGCGGCATCGGGCCTGACCGCCGGTCGGGCACGCTGCCCGCAGGGCCGGCCGGCGCGGGTGGCGGCGGCACCGGGGCCGCGCCGGGCGCGTGCGCGGCGAGCGGGCCGTCCGGGCCGAACATGCGGGCCTCCTGCGAGCCCTTGGCGGCCCGCCAGCCGATGAGCGCGGCGGCGATCACCCAGATGGCGATCACAGCGAACATGGTGTTCTGCGGCGAGGCCTGCACGATGAAGAAGACGACGGGCGATGACCACAGCAGCGACCAGGCCACGGTGCGGCAGGAGATGAACCAGCGGGACAGCGGCCTGATGTTGGCAAGCGCCGCGACGAGGAACGGGGTCACCAGCATGGCGAGCAGCCACCCCGGCGGCACCGTGGCAACCGTGCGGGCGGTGGGCGCCGCCGTCGGCGCCGCGTGGGTGTTCAGCCGGTTGGCGCTGATGAGCACGTAGACCCAGGCCCAGAAGGCCGCCACGTACACCGAGGCCATGACGGTGCGCACGCCGCGGAACACGCAGATCGGCGCGAGCAGCCAGGGCAGGAAAGCCACCGAAAGCGCCGCTAGCACCGGCCGCATCAGCACGGGAGCACGTCTGATCGCCGCGTGGACGCTGTCGACCACCGGCACGGGCTCTTGCCCCGCTGTTCGGACCCTAACGGGTGGCAACATCGTGCTCCCTCGGACAGTGGTAAATCCCTGTATAGCGCATTGACCGGGGCCGGGGACAGCACGCACACGGACGCGTTGCGTGAGGTTGGCCTGCTGAGCGGCTTTCCAGCGCCGGAAGATGGCAGGTGGGGTGTGAGAGTCTGACGCATACGTTCGGGATAATGATTTTGATTTTCTCTTTACTAGACCGGACAGCTGAGATCGATTTCGTCACGTAGCGGAATGCCGAAATCGCCAGTCCGCGGAATCTCCGGCTTGTGCTGCCGCGACCGGTCCACCGCGCCCGGCCGGAGCGCGGCGAGCCGGAAGCCGCGGCGCTGGTAGAAGCGGAGCGCGCCGACGTTGTCGTTGGTCGTGGTCAGCGTGACCTCATGGCAGCCAAGGCGCTTGGCCTCGGCGCGGACCGCCTCGATGAGCAGCGTGCCGATTCCCTGGTAGAGGTTGAGCGCGTTGATCGTGACGATTTCCAAGACTCCCGGCCGCACCTCGAAGGTGACCAGGCCGGCGATGCGGCCCGCGCGCTCGGCGATGAAGCCGGGCAGTTCGGCCGGGTGGAAGACATCATCGTGCACGACAACCTCTGGAGCACCCCACAGCTGCGTGGTCAGCCATGCCACCGTTGGCCGGTCGTTCTCCGCCACCGGCCGGATCGCCACGTCCCGCGGGTACACATCCTCCATGATCGCTACCGCAGGCTCCGGGCCAGGCGGCGCGCCCGGCCCGCCACGGCACGCAGGTCACCCCGGTCGAGCGCGTACGCGACCAGCCCGAAGACCAGCACCGCGAGCGCCGCGGCGAGCACACCATTGCCGGCCTGCGCGATCTTTCCGCCGTCCGGCGCGAGCAGAGTCACCGCCAGGCCGGCGGCGGCGCCGGCGGCGCCCGCCGCGAGGCCGGCCGCCGTCGCGTGCCCCACGCCGGCCAGGGCGGCGCGGCCCCTCAGCCGCCTGGTCGCGATCACCATCGGGATGGCGACGGCGACCATGCCGGTGCTACCGGCGAGCGCGAGCGCTGCTACAACCAGGCGGGGCGGCGCGAGCAGCACGAGCGGGACGGAGAGTACCGCCTGGAGCAGCGGTCCTGCCACCAAGCCAACGCCGGCGATCTTGAGCTTGCCGAGCGCGAAAAGTACCCGTGACATGTTGACGATGACGGCATAGCCGAATACGCCCGGAGCACAGAGCAGCATCCCCTGCGTGAGCTGGGTGACCTGACCGGGTTCCTTGGCCAGGATGTGCGCGGCGGGGACCGCGACCGCGGCGATCACGGCCGCGCCGAGCCAGGACATGAGCACGACCGCCCGCGCCGACCCGGCGCAGGTGCGGTCGAACGCGTCGCCGTCGGCTGCCGACAGCACCGGGAAGACACTGGTCACGATCGCGATCGGGAGCACGGAGCACACCGAGCTGAAGACAAGGGTCTCGTAGTTGACCAGGACAAGCGCGCCGGTGTCGCCGTGGCCGTTGGCCAGAGCAATCGTGATCACGCTGTAGATGTCGCCCGCCAGGAATTCGAGAAGGCCGACAAGGGCGAAGCCGCCGGCCTTGCTCAGCACGCCGGGCGGGAAGACCAGTGTCGGGCGCAGCCGCAGCCGGAGCCGCCAGGTCGGCGGGATCGCCACGATGACCAGCATGCCGATGTTAAGCGTGGTGCCAACGGCCAGCACGAGCTCGGCCGAGAGGGGGGTCCGAGCCAGGGTGGCGTTGTGGTCGAGCGATGCGAAAACCAGGAACGACGTGATCGTCACCACGTTGGCGAGCACCGGAGCCAAGCTGAAGCCAGTGAACCTCCGGTACGCCTGGAGCAAGCCGAACAGGACGACGGAAAAGCCGTAGAGCAGGATCTGCGGCGCGAATACGACCAGCATGTTCGTGGTCGCGTCAATCATGTCGCCGCGCGGGCACGCGGCGTTCGGGTTGACCGGGTTCAGCAGTTCGGCGATCGGGCGCGCGGTCGCGGCAATGATCGCGGTGAGCGGCAGCAGGATGACGACCGACCAGGTGAGCAGCGCCGAGGAGACCTGCTCGACATGCTGCTTGGCTGCGGGGTCATCCGACGACCGGGCCGCGGACCTGGCGAGTACCGGCACCATGGCGCTGGTCAGCGCGCCGCCGATGGCCAGCTCGTAGATCAGGTTCGGCACCTGGTTGGCGGTGACGTAGGCGGTGCCGAGGCAGCCGGAACCGACCGTCTGCGCGAACACGACGGTGCGCAGCAGGCCGAGTATCCGCGAGCAGGTGGTGAGCACCGCGATGATGAGCGCGCCGCGGGCGATGCCCGCCGCTACCTTGCTCCGGCCGGTCCCGGTCTCAGTTTCCTGCTCAGGCCCGGTTTCGAGTCCGGCGTCGAACTCGGACAGCGGCTGCGGTTCCCGGTCGGCTGCCGTTGCCTGGAGGGTCTCCTTGCCGGGTTCGTACTCGACTTCCGGCTCGGTTCGCTGGCCGGTTTCCCGCAGGGGCGCGCCGGACGAGCCAGCGCTGCCTGGTTGCCTGTCCGGCATCGTCGCCCTTCCCGACCTGCCCCGGAGGCTGCGGGGGATCCGCCCCCCGGAAGAAAACTGCACCCGCTCCGTTGACCCTTCGCCCGACGACATGGCCGCTTCGCTCAGGCTACGACCTCACCACGCTTCTTGACGGACTCATCACGTCGTTTCGCGCGATCCTTCACAACGGGTTGCGGTATCACGCCGCGCTACCGCGCTGCGCTGTCACATGGGGCGCAGGCGTGCCGCTTCCCTGGTCGCGTTCGGGTTGAGCTGGCCGCCGCGCGAGCCCGCGAGCTTGGCGGCGAGGTGCTCGCCCACCGTCACCGGCTCGTACCTAGCCGGGTTGCCCGCGGAGACGCAGCTCGGCAGGCACTCGATCACCGCGTCGATGTTGCCGTCGTGGAAGTAGGCGGCGGACCGCCGCGGTACGAGCCTGCCGTCAATCCGCGGCGCGGCGACGCGGTGCAGGGTGGAGATCCATTCCTCGTTGGTCCAGCGGGCGGTGGCGTCGCCCAGGTTGACGAGCAGCGCGCCGCCGGCCGGCAGCACCGGGTGCCAGTTCCCGTCGACGCCGTGGATCTCCAGGCCGGGCACCTGGTCGGCCCAGAGCACGGTCACGATGCCGTAGTCGGTGTGCGCGCCCATGCCGAGCTGGTCCTGCTCCAGCTGGACGTCGGGCCCGGGCAGCCGGTAGTTGTTCATGCGCAGCACGTCGATCGAATGGTTGGTGAACCGCTCGAAATAGTCCTCGCTGCCGCCGAGCGCCACGCCGAAGATCCGCACCATCGTCCTGGCCACCCGGCCCGCGGACTCGAACCAGGCCGTGACCGCGGCCTCGAAGCCGGGGACCTCGGCGGGGTACACGTTGGGCGCGTAGACGTCTTCCGGCAGGCCGAGCCCGGGGAAGTCCGCCGCCGAGCTGCCGACGTTGATCGCCTCGAACAAGTCCGCGGCGGAGGCAAGACCGAGGCTGTTGGCGAGCGATTCCGCCTTCGGCGGCGTGTAGCCGCGGTTGATGCCTGGCGGGCAGCGGTACTTGGCCTTGGCCGCCGCGTCGAGGGCGAAGAACGAGTCGGTCGCCCTGGTGAAATCGGTGAGCGTGCTCTCCGAAATGCCGTGCCCGGTGATCTGCATGAAGCCGACCGTCCGCGCGGCCTCGTCGACCCGGCGGACGACCTCGGACCGCGCCGCGGGGTCGGCGTACGGCATGCGGAAGCTGGAGATATCGATCACGGGCACGGCGAGGATGCCGTCGCGCAGGGCGGCTGATGACACGGGGGGTTCTCTCCTACCTGGCGGTCGTCAATGACCGGTTATGCGGCTACCAGCCATGACAACAGTCAATATGAGCAGCTCAGATAACACCAGTGTGCCCTCTGCGTTACAGTGCCGGGAACATCTGCCCTCGCCTGCGTCGCTCTGTTAGCAGGCGATCACCCTCCGCAGAGGGATTGCCGGGCACATTTCGCCACTATTGCCCAGCGCGTTTTCCGTACACCTAGGTAGTCATGGTGTTACGTTGCGTGTTCTATGAACCTGCGAGTGCCGCGCGCCTGACCCGCCAGCCGTGGCGTGGCGGGTCAGGCACGGTCAGGCGGTGGCGCCGGCCGCCGGCGCCCCAGCCGGCGGGGATGGCGGCGGTACTTCTTGCGGTGCTGCTTCTGGCGGTGCTGCTTCTGCTGGGGTTTGGCGCAGCCGCAGGTTGCGTACGTCTGGCAGCGAAACGGGGACCGCTAGGGAGATGAGGACCAGGATCGCGGCCCCGGTCAGCGGCCAGGTGTAACCCCATTCCCGCGCCAGGATCGGCCCGAGGGCGTAGCCGAGCGGCATGGCGCCGAGTGACACCAGCCAGTCGTAGGCGGAGACGCGGGCCAGGACCGCCGCGGGAATCTCCTGCTGCACGGCCGTCTCCCACACCGGGTTAAGGAATCCCAGGCACGCCATCGCGAGGCCGTACGCGATGACCACCGCCCAGGCGGGAGCGGCGACCGCGAACAGCACGAGCGGCACGGCGAAGCTCATCAGTGCGGTGTTTCCGGCCAGGATGGCCCGGCTCACCCGGGCCCGCCCGGCGATGAAGGCGCCTGCCAGGTAGCCGACCGCGCTCGCCTGCAGCGCGGCGAGCCAGACGGTCTTGCCGCCGAGTTCGGTGACGGCGATGAGCGGTCCGGTCGTGGCAAGCATCCCGGCCGCGAAGTTCCAGCTGGCGTGGCCGATAAGGCTTGTCCAGTACCAGGTGCGCGCCGTGACCTCGGCCCAGCCCGCGGCAAGGTCCTCACGCAACGACTGCGCTGGCACGTGCACCGGTCGCACCTTGAGCAGGGCCAGCGTGAGCGCGCTGACCGCGAAGGTGGCCGCGTCGAGCACGAAGGCCCAGCCCGCGCCCGCGGTGAAGATCAGCACGCCGGCCAGGGCCGGGCCTGCCAGGCTGGTGGCGCTGCTCGCGATGCCCATCAGCGCGTTGGCGGCCTGCCGCCCGTCCTCGTCGGTGGTGCCCGCGACAAGCGGGAGGGTGGCCGGCGAATCGAAGGCGGACGCCACGCCCTTGACCGCGGCCGCCACCGCGATCAGCAGCAGGTCGATGTGCCCGGCGAGCAGCAGCAGGCCGATGCACAGCTGGGCGCCGCCGGACACCAGGGCGGCCGCGAGGGCGACGCGCCGCGGCCCGAGCCGGTCGGCCACCACACCGCCGAGAGGCAGCAGCGCGACCTTGGGCAGCAGCGAGCAGACCAGCACGACCGCCAGGCCGCCCGATGAGCGGGTGGCTATGACGATCGCCAGGGTCAGCGCGGCCGGGCTGACCGAGTCGCCGAGCCCGTCGATGACGCGGCCAGTGAACAGCAGCCGGAAGTTCCTATTGCGGAGCGGATGCGCCATGCCGCGACAATAATTCGCCAGCGAAAGATCTGTCAACGAAATATCGACTGTCGCAATATCTGTTGAGCTTGCTAAGCTGCCTGTCATGCGGCAAGATTCCGTCGACCGGCACATCGAGCACTGGCAACGGGAGATCCCCGATCTCGATCCGCTGGTCGAGGGGGTTGTCACCCGGATGCAGATGGTGCTGCGGCATCTCAAGCAGACGAGGCAGGCCCTGCTCGCCGCGCACGGCCTCGAGGAATACGAGTACGCCACCCTGCATTTCCTCGGCGGTCGCGGTTCCGGCCACCGGGCGACGCCGAGCGACATCGCCGCCTGGCACAAGATGTCGCCCTCTGGCATCACCGGCCGTCTCGACGCGCTGGAGAAGCGTGGCTTCATCAGGCGTCTCCCCTCACCCGCCGACCGGCGGAAGGTCATCGTGGAACTGACCGAGGAGGGCCGCCGGGCCTGGCTCGACACGTTCGACCCGCAAGGCAACGAGGAGGCGAAGGTGCTCGCCGCGCTTGAGCCGGGCGAGCAGGAGCAGTTCAACGAGATGCTGCGCCGGATGATGCAGGTCTTCGACAGGCCCGGCCTGCTGCACACACCGGATTCGGTGGCAGGAGACGCGGCGACCGCGGCGCGGTCGCGGAGTCGCTTCACGCCCGATCCAGGACCGGAATGACCGAGTAATCGCTTGTTCGCGCTGTCTGACCGGTCATCCGCGATAGCCAAGGCCGACGCGATCATCGCCGCGACGCCGCTCGACGCGATGCCGAAGTGGTGGCCCGACTTCTTCAACGACTTCCCCGCGCGGCCGCTGCGCAGCACCATCCTGCACGTCATTACCGAGACCGCCTGCCACGCCGGCCACCTGGACGCCGCCCGTGAGCTGACCGACGGCACCCAGTGGCTGGTGCTCGGCTAGCCAGTGCCCGGCGCCGAGCCCGATCCTGGCCAGGGCATGCGGCGGATGGAGGGCACCGCGAAGACGGCGAGTGTGCCAAGGACGGCCCAGGCCGCGCCGAATCCGAGCACCGTGCGGGCGCCGAAGGCCGCCGCCGCGGGTCCCGCGGCGATGAAGGCGACGGGCCCGAAGGCGAACGCGCCGACCATGTTGAACGCCCCGACGCGGGACAGCACCCCGGGCGGCACCAGGTGCTGCTCCACTGTCGTTTCGAGCGCGCTGCCGAGCGCGGAGCCCAGGCCGGCGAGCAGGGCCGCGGCGGCCACCGCGACCGCCGGCAGGTGCAGGGCGAGGGCGAGCGGCGGCAGCGGGAAGCCGAGCGTGGCGAGGTTGGCGACCACCAGCGGCCGCCGGGGACGGCGGCCGAGCGCGAGCAGGCCGCCGAGGATCGCGCCAGCGCCGTAACAGGCCAGGATGTGCCCCACGCACGGGCGCCGCCAAGATAGTCGCGGGCCAGGACCGGGCCGAGCACCAGGTACGGCCCCCAAGTCAGCAGGTTGAACAGGGCGAACGCAACGGTTGGCGCCCAGATCCAGTCGCGCGCGGCGAACTCCGCCCAGCCGTCGGCTAGTTCGCGCGGCAGGGAACGGGCCGCTGGCCGCTCAGTGCGCGGGAAGCGGAGCATGGCGAGCGCGACGGCGCTCGCGGCATAGCTCGCCGCGTCGGCAGCGACCGCCGCGGCCGGGCTGGTCGCCGCGATCAGGATCCCGGCGAGGGCGGGCCCGGCGATCTGCGCCGCGGGCCGCGCCACGGCGAGCAGCGCGTTGACATCGCCAAGCCGCTCACGCGGCGCCAGATCGACCGGCAGTCCGGACAGAGCGGGCTGGAAGAACGCGTTGCCGGTGCCGACCACGAGCGCGGCGGCGGCGAACAGCCACAGCCGCGGATGCCCGAGTGACAGCGCCGCCGCCAGGCCGCCCTGCGCCAGGCACCTGGCCACGTCCGCGGCCAGCATGACCGGCCGGCGTCCGAGCCGGTCGGCGAGCGCACCGCCACCGAGCATGAACGCGATCATCGGGACGATGTTCGCGGCGAGCACGACACCGAGCCCGGTAGGCGAACCGCCGTTGCCGAGCACGGCAAAGGCGATCGCAACCGTCGACATCGCGGTGCCGAGCAGCGACGCCGAATAGCCGACGTAAAAGAGGCGGAAGTCCCGGATGGCGAGTACGCCAAGCCTCTCGCCAGGGAATTTACTGCGGTAATTCAAGAATTTAGGCTCGGGCGATTTCACGCCTACCACCATGCCAAATGTCGCTTGGATAAATCAAATAAGCCGAACCCGTTATGATTCCTGCCGCAGTAAATGCGGATTTTAAAGAGGTTATGCTTGGGGAATGGGATTGCCAGTGCCAGTGGAGTACGCGGTCGCGGTCGAGCGGTACCTCGAGGAGGCGCCGATCGGCGGCCCGTCGCGCCGGGTGTACCGGATCTCGCTGGCCGGCTGGGCGTGGCCGCTCGCCGGGAAGCCGATACCGCAAGGCCGGGACCGGCGCGGCGCCGCCGGTGCTGCCGCTCGCGGTCCTCGATGACCCGGACACCGGGGACAGGCTGGCCGCGGAGTACGCGGCGCGGACCGCGGCGGCGGGTGCGCGGACCGCTAACCGCGAGCTGTCCGCGCTGCGCGGCGCCGTCGGCTGGTGGCAGGACCAGGACTGGCTGCGGGCCGATCCCACCGCGGGCCTGCGGCACTCACATACCGACACAGCCGGCGCACCGCTGACCGGGGAGCAGGTCAGTGCCCTGTTCCTGCTGCCGGTGAGCCTACGGGAGCACGCGCTGTGGCGGGTGCTGCACGACTCAGGCGCCTCGGCGGCGGACGTGCTCGCGCTCGATGCGGACCACCTCGACCTGTGGCAGCACCGGGTACGCCCCCATGCCGGCATCCGGGCCGACGGTCGGGCCGGCGCGGCGGGCATCGAGTGGGGCGAGGGGACGAGCCAGCTGCTGCGCTGGCTGCTCGCGGGACGGACGTGGGGACCGGTGTTCGTCACCGGGCGGCGGGCACCGGCGCGGGCCGTCGCCGCCGACGTGTGCGGGATGACCGGGCAGGCCCGGATGTCCTACCGCCGCGCGGCGGAGATCTTCACCGAGCTGACCCGGCCACTGGACCCGGCAGGGAGGGGCTGGACGTTACACCAGCTCAGCGGGGTCGGCCGAGCGCATAGGCTGGGCCTGCAGAGCGTGCTCGGCGGTGCTCCGTAGATTTTCCGCTCAGCTACTCTCCAAGAGAATACTCTTGGAGTATTCTCTTGAGCATGAGTGTTCCGCTGACCCTGCTTGGCCTGCTCGAGCGAGAGCCGAGTCACGGCTATGACCTCAAGCGCGACTACGACATGTTCTTCGGCCGCGGTAAGCCGCTGCGGTACAGCCAGGTGTACGCCACGCTGTCCCGGCTCGCCAGGGACGGGAAGGCGGTCGCCGGGCCGGTTGAGCAGGGGGCGGGTCCCGAGCGGCGCAGGTACGTGATCACCGAGGACGGCATCGCCGACGTCGAGCGCTGGCTGGCCGAGCCCGCGGAGCCGGAACCCGACCTGCAGAGCGAGCTATTCGCCAAGGTGGTGCTCGCCCTGCTGCTCGACCGCCCGGCGGACCGCTACCTCGACCTCCAGCGGGCAGCCCACCTGCAGCGGATGCGCGAGCTGACCGAGCTGAAGCGCTCTGGCGAGCCCCTTGACCTGCTGCTCGCCGATCACTCCATCTACCGGCTCGAGGCCGACCTGCGGTGGATCGACCACACCGCGGCGCGGCTCGACATGCTCGCCGGGGCGGTGAAGCGGTGAACGCGCGCATCGAGTCCGCCAGCGCTGGCCAGGTCGCAGGCAGTGGCACTACAGGCAGTGGCGCGGCAGGCAAGATCATCGAGACGCGGAACCTGGTCAAGTCGTTCGGGCAGACGCCGGCGCTGCGCGGCGCCACACTCGGCGTACGCGCGGGCGAGATCCTCGCCATCATGGGGCCGAGCGGGTCAGGGAAGTCCACCCTGCTGCACTGCATCGCGGGCATCCTGACGCCCGAGGAGGGTGAGGTCTGGTACGCGGGCGAGCGCCTCGACACCCGTAGCGACGACCGGCGCAGCGAGCTGCGCCGGGACCGGTTCGGGTTCGTTTTCCAGTCCGGTCAGCTCGTACCCGAGCTGACCGCTGAGGAGAACGTCGCCCTGCCGCTGCTGCTGTCCGGCACCCGGCGCGGCCCGGCGATGGCGGCGGCCAGGGAGTGGTTCGGCACCCTAGGTCTCGACGGGCTCGAGCGGCGCAGGTCAGGTGAACTGTCCGGTGGCCAGGCGCAGCGGGTCGCACTCGCCCGCGGCCTGGTCGGCAGGCCAGCGGTGCTGTTCGCCGACGAGCCAACGGGATCGCTCGACTCGATGTCCGGCGAACTGGTCATGGACCTGCTCACCGCCGCGGCGCGCGAGCACGGCACCACGGTCATCCTGGTCACCCACGACGCCCGCATCGCCGCGTACGCCGACCGTGAGGTCATTGTCAGGGACGGCAGGGTCAGCACGCTCACCGGGGCAGAGGCGTGATTTCCCTCGGGCTGCGGCTGGTCGTCAACGGCGGCCGCGAGGCGATCGTCCGGCTGGTCATCCTCACTGTGGCGGTCAGCCTCGGCGTCGGCCTGCTGCTGACCGCGGTGGCCGCGACCAACGCGGCCGTCACCTGGAACAACCGGCACGCCTGGTACTGGACCGGCACCTCGTCCGAGCCCCCGGGACCGGCGACGGCGGGCATCGCGCCGCTGTGGTGGCACCCGAGCGGCGACCTCTACGACGGCCAGGCCATCGTCCGGTTCGACGTGGCCGCCACCGGCGCCTCGTCCCCGGTGCCGCCGGGCATCCCCAGAGACCCGCCACCCGGCCAGTACTACGCTTCGCCCGCGCTGATCGCGCTACTGCGCGACGCCCCGGCGAACCAGCTCGCCGACCGCTTCCCCGGCCGCCTGGCCGGCGCGATCGGCGATGCCGCGCTGCCGTCGCCTGCCTCGCTTGTCGTCATCGTCGGGCGCAGCGCCGCGCAGCTGGCGCACGCTCCGGACAGCGTCCGGGTGACGTCGATCGCCAAGGCGCTGCCTGGCTACCAGACCGAGTGCGTCGGCCAAGGGTGCCGGACCGAGTGCCACGGCCAAGGCTGCCGGGCGACGCCGAACCCCAGGGGGCTGGCCTACTTCCCTGTCGACCCGGGAGGCGGGGCGAACTCCGTCGACCTCATCCTGTCCGTCGTGGCGCTTGCCGTCCTGCTCCCGGTACTGATCTTCATCGCGACCGCGACCCGGCTGTCGACCGCCCGCCGTGAGGAACGGTTCGCGGCGATGCGGCTGGCCGGCGCGACCCGCAGGCAGGTCTCGGTGATCGCGGCGATGGAATCGACCATGGCAGGGATCGCCGGGGTCGCCGCCGGCTTCGGGGTCTTCTTCCTGCTGCGCATACCCGTCGCGGCCATCCCGTTCATCGACCAGCCGTTCTTCCCCGCCGAGCTCAAGCTCAGCCTGCTCGACATCATCGCGGTCGCGGTCGGCGTGCCCGTATTCGCCGCTATCGCGGCCCGGCTGGCGCTGCGCCGGGTGAACATCTCACCGCTCGGGGTCGCGCGCCGGGCACGGCCGAAGCCGCCGGGCGCCTGGCGGGTGGTACCGCTGCTCGCCGGCCTCGGCGAGCTCGGCTTCTGGACGGTGCACGGCCACCCGGCCTCCGGGGCCGGGCAGGTCCAGGCCTTCGTGTCCAGCTTCGCGCTCATCCTCCTCGGCCTGTTCATCGCCGGCCCGTGGCTCACCATGGCCTCAGCCAGGGCCATGGCCCGGTGGACAAGCCGGCCCGGCACGCTGATCGCCGCCCGCCGCATCGCCGACGACCCCAGGGCGGCCTTCCGCGCCGTCAGCGGCCTGGTCCTCGCCCTGTTCGTCACGACAGTCGCGGTCGTGGCCATCACCACGCAGAACGCCAAAGAGCCCAGCCGGTTCGGCACCGTGGCGGAAGACAACATGCTGACTGACCAGTTCGCGGTCTCGTCGCCGGGCAGTTCGGTCTTCACCGGCGCCGGGCCTGCCGCATCGGCGGCCCCACTTGCCGCGCGGCTGCAGGCGATTCCCGGCGTCCAGGGAGTGGTCGTGATCCGCATGGACCCGTGGCTGAACATCCCGGGGAGATTCGACGACATCGGCAGCGACGGGAACGGCAAGTTCAGCCCGGTCCCGGCCAGCGTGGTCTCGTGCGCGCAGCTCGCGACCGTTCCCGCTCTCGGCCGCTGCCCGGCAGGGGCGGCGACGGCGGCCTACCCGGCAGGCGGGTACAACGGCACCGGAGTTGGCGGCAACAACGGCGCCACCGCTATCACCTGGCCGGCCGCGAACACACCCGTCGCGCGGCTCGACACCCTCGCCGTGGATTCAGTCAACGTGGGGACCGACGGCAGCTTGGCGGCGATAGAGCAGGCGAGGACCGTGCTCGAGACCGCGCACGCCTACCCCGTGCTCAACGCGCCGTCCACCCTCGACGACATCGTCAAGCAGGACAACTCCACCAACAGCGGATACCAGCAGCTCGCGAACGTGGTGATCCTGGTCAGCCTGCCGATCGCCGGCTGCACGCTCGCCGCGGGCATCGCGGCCGGGCTCGCGGACCGCAAGCGGCCGTTCAGCCTGCTGCGACTCACCGGCGCGCGGCTCGCCATGCTGCGCCGCGTGGTCGCGCTCGAGGGCGCCGTGCCGCTGCTGTCCGTCTCCGCCGTCGCGATCGGCGCCGGGTTCGCCGGCGCCGCGATGTTCGCGTCCGAGGCGCAGCAGTACCCGATGGTCGCGCCCGGCGCCGCGTATTACCTGCTCACTGCCGCCGGGATCATCATCTCCCTCGGCATCATCGCGGCCACCTTCCCGCTGCTGGCCCGGATCACCGGGCCGGAGGTGGCCCGGAACGAATAGCCGTCACATCCCCGGCCGGTTAGAAGCCGAGCGTCTGGGTCACCGGGTAGGTTGCCCTCCATTTGCCGTTGACCTGCACGTACACGGCCGGGCGCTTGCCGGGGAAGATGAGGGTCATCCTGGTGTACGTGTCGTCGCCCGGACGATTCTTGATCGCGCGGCTGCCCCAGAGGGTGACCAGGACCGGGACGGTGTAGATCTTGCCCGCGGCGTGGTTCGGGTAGTTGTCGTCCTCGCTGACGATGCCGTAGCCGCTGGCCAGGTGGCTGGTCCAGCTGGTCCAGTGCACGACATAGCTACACCTGACTGGTCCAGTGCACGACATAGCTACACCTGATTTGACGACGAACATCCGCGGACGGCCGTAACGATTTACACACGGCCCGCGTAATCCCACACGTAGAAGTCCGTCGTGCCCGAGTGCACGGTCGCCGCGAGCCGGTACCCGCCGGCCGCCTGCAGGTCCATGGCTATCGCGTAGTCCATCGGCAGCGTCTGGTTGAAGCCGAGTATCACCACCGTGTAGTAGTGCCGCTCGATCGCCCGCTGGTAGTACGCGGTATCGGTGCTCCGGGTGTCCGACCACTCCTGCCACGTCGTATCTGGCAGGTAGTACTGCAGCACATCGGTCGTCTCCACGAGAAAGTGCCCGCCATGGGCCGTCAGCGGACTGACGGCCTTGACGAGCCCGGTCACGTCCGGCCAGTCGACCATAGCGCGCGCCTGCACCGTGCCGAGCGCGGCGACGGGCAGCATTGCGGCGAGCGACGCCGTCAGGAAGACCCGCCGCCTGGACAGCTCGCTCAGCAGCCAGCCGGCCGCGATCACCGCGAACCAGGCGCCGAAGTCGACGTGCTTGCTGAGCGAGGTCACGGTCTGCAGGCGCGCCTGGTCGGCCGGCGCGAGCAGCGTCGAGAACGCGAGCACGCCAAGCATCAGCGCCAGCGGCCACTGGCGGCGTACCGCGCAGACGACGGCGGCCGCGACCGCCGGCACCAGTACGACGGCGGTCCACGAGCACGCCTCGCCCAGTGCCAGCGAGGCTGAATCGGTGCCGTGTGCGCGCCCGGTCGTGGTCACCTCGATCCCGGTGAGATAGCCGGATCCGCCGAGTGCCAGCAGCACGCCGAGGAGTGCGGCACTGGTTCCGGCGAGGATGGCCGCCCGCCTGAGGGCTTGTTTCCGGCCGGCGTCCGGCCACGCGCTGAGGAAGGTGACGGCGAGGACCGTGGGATCGTAGAGCGCAGTCGCGTACTTGGTCGCGTTGGCGAGTGCCAGCAAAATCCCCACCGCGATCATCCGCCGCGCTACCCGCTGACCGTCCCTGACTCCCGCGGCACACCAGCTCGCCGCGGCCAGGAGCAGCAGCGCCGGGGCGTCATAGGTCGCGAACGAGCCCAGGTGCAGTGTCGGCGCGACCACGGCGAAAAGCGCGGCGGCGAAGAATGCGGCGCGCTTGTCGTCAAGCAGCCGGGCCGCGGTACCCCAGACGAGCGACGTCACGCCGAGCATGCAGAACAGGGAAAGCAGCCGCGCCGCGGTCAGCCCGCCGATGCTGCTGGCGATGGCACCCAGCGGCGGATAGATGACCGGCGCGCCGGAGAACCAGGTCTGATACCCCGGGATCGCGGTGCCGTGCAGCCAGTGCGCCCACTCGAGATGCCCCGCCGACAGGTACAGCGCCTCGTCACCGAACGCGGTCTTGTCGCGCAGCATGCCGACGGACAGCGCCGCCTGGATCGCGAGTACCGCGAGCAGCGGCCACCGCGTCCGCAGTTCCCTGGCCATCCGCACACCCTGAGGGTAGGCGCACGCCGTGGCCTTGCCCGGTCATCTTGACCATCCACTCGGCGAACTCTCACCTGTCCCGAGGCTTCCTTACTCAACTGAACGCTTGACTGTCAGATTGCGCGGCAGGACCTGCAGCCTTAACCCCGAGACGCTCCGGTCGGCCGAGAGCTGGATTTCCGCACGCCGCACGGCGACATGGCCGAGGTCGAGCCCGGCACCGGCCCGTCCGAGTTCGACTTCCGTATCGGCGGGCACGAGCGGTTCGGTGTCGCCTTTCAGGGCGTCAGCTACACGTACGACGCCCGCTACTACGACATCGTTCCTGGCCAGCGGCTCGTCTACAGCTACGAGATGTACGCGGGCGCCGCGCGCATCTCAGTCTCTGTCGCCACCATCGAGTTCGCCGAGGCGGAGAGCGGGACGCGGCTGACCTGGACCGAGCAGGGCGCGTACCTCGACGGTTTCGAAGGCGCGGAGGCGCCGCGGCTGCGCGAGGGCGGTACCAGCGAGATGCTCGACGGCCTTGCCAAGTACCTGGCCTAGTCCCCGGCGACGATCTTCGCCCTATAGGTCCGCGAGCTGTTCCTCGAGCGTGCCGAGGACGACTGGATCGCCGGGATCGCCGAGCAGGCGGAGCGCGTGCCGCAGGCGGAATGCGGTCTCCAGCGGGCCCGAGTCCGGGTCAAGACCGCGGGCCAGCGCGTACGCCGCCCAGCCCCGCGCCCACAGGGTGCCGAAGTCGCGGCGACGGCGCCGCCACAGCCCGGTCCCCCACTCGCCGAAGTCGAAGTCCCAGAACGGGTGGTCGACGCGGGCCGTTTCCCAGTCAAGGATGCCGGTCAGCTCGCCGCCGTCGGCAAGCAGCTGGTCCTCGTGGATGTCGCCGTGCACCAGGACCGGCGTGAGCCGGGCGGCGCGGGCCAGCAGGTCCGCCCATGCCGCGGCGCGGTCCGGGCGGTCAAGGAGGCGTGCGGCCTCGGCGGCCGCCGCGGCGCAGGTGGCCGGGTCCAGCGCACGGCGCAGCCAGTTCTGCCAGGGGACGTCGTGGTGCTTGGGCGGCCGCGCTCCCGCGAGCGGCGGCGGCTCCAGCTCATGCCAGCGGGCGACGGCCCGGCCCAGCTGCCCGATGAAGGGCTCCGGGTCGGCAGGCACCGCACCGCGCAGGCGAGTGACGGCCGCGAAGGGAAACGGATAGATCTCCGGGTCCGCCCAGCGGCCAAGGAGGCGCGGCACCACGCTCAGCCGCGCTCCGGCCAGCGCACGGTAGGCGGTGAGCTCCCGCTCGAACCACTCCACGCCGCCGGCCGAACGCGGGAAGAGGAACACGCGGTCGGAGTCGACGAGGACCAGCTTGTTCCAGCCGTTCACGTTCAGCACCAGACGGTCAGGGTCCGCCCCGGTGAGCGACGCGAACCGCTCCGCCTGCGGCGGCACGAGCACGGCATTGACCGCTCGCCCCACCAGGTCGCCGCTCACGCCACGAGTATTGCCTGGACCGTGGCTGGCCGCCAGCAATGGCCTGAGGCCGCGCCCGATACTGCGCTTGACTTCGAGCGCACGCGAATGGCGAGCGTGGGGACATGCGATACACGACCATCGGAACCAACTCGGCGGCGCGCAAGGTCAGCGTGCTGAGCCTGGGCGCGATGCGGTTCGGCACGACGACCGACGAAGCGACGTCGTTCGCCATCCTGGACCGGTACGCGGCAGCGGGCGGGAACTTCATCGACACATCAAACAACTACCTGTTCTTCGTGAACGGCACGCAAGGCGGCGAGAGCGAGGCGCTGCTCGGCCGGTGGCGCGCCAGCCGCGGCGCAGGCGACGAGATCGTCATCGCGACGAAAGTCGGAGCGCGGCCTGTCGCGCCGTCGAGCGACTTCGCGACGCCGCGCGAAGGCCTGTCGCGCGCGGCGATCAGGGAGGCCAGCGAGCGCAGCAGGGAACGCCTCGGCGTGGCGCGGATCGATCTGTACTACGCGCATATCCCCGATCAGACCGGAGTTCCGCTGGACGAGCAGGTCGCCGCGTTCGGTGAGCTAGTGGCGGACGGCGCCGTCGGCCTGCTCGGCCTCAGCAACCACTGGGCCTGGCAGGTGGAGCGGGCGCGGAGCCTCGCGGCCGCCGCCGGGCGCGCGCGGGCCGACGTGCTGCAGTATCACCACACGTATCTGCGCATGCGCACCGACATCCCCGACCTGCGTTTCTCACGGGACGGCGAGATCGGCGTCGCGGACGGGCCAGTACTCAGCTACGTGCGCGCCGAACCCGGGATGACGCTGGTGGCTTACTCACCGCTGCTCAACGGCGCGTACACCCGTTCAGAAAAGAAGCTGGACCGCGCCTACGACCATCCGGGCACCAGGGCCAGGCTGCAGGCGCTGGACCGGGTGGCGCGGGAGGCGGGCGCAACGGCGAATCAGGTGGTGCTCGCGTGGCTGATCGGCGGGGAACTCTCGATCGTGCCGCTCATCGGCGCGTCCTCGGTCGCGCAGCTCGACGAGAGCCTGGCCGCGGTCGACCTGGAGCTCAGCGCGGAACAGCGGCAGCTTCTTGACGCGGCGAACTGAGATGGCTGTCCGGTGACCGGCACTCGCCGAGCGCCCCTTCGTAGTAGCCGATCTTCATGTCGATGGCCCCGAGATGGCCCGCCATCGCGGCGAGCTGCGCGCGCACGCGCTCACGGTGCACTCGCAGCAGCGTGAGCCGTTCGTCTTCGTTACCGTCGCCGGCGCGGACCAGTTCGGCGTACCGGCGCACCTCGCGGACCGGCATGCCTGTTTCCCGCAGCTTGGTGATCAGCTCGAGCCAGCCGAGATCGCCTTCCGAGTAGCGACGGTGTCCGGAATTGTCCCGGCCGACACCGAGCATCAGCCCGTCACGCTCGTAATAGCGCAGTGTGTGCCGCGTCAGTCCGGTGCGCTCTGCCACCTCCGCGATCGTCATTTCCGCAGACGTCATGGGCCAAGTCTTGCGCTTCGAGCGTGCTCGAAGTCAACCGCGAACGTTCAGAGCCATTAGCGGTCACACGGACACGGACAGTTCTCCGCGTTTTCAATCGCGATCAACACTGTGGCCGTTTGCATCCCTGAGTGTTTCATGCGTGCTTGCTGAAGAATCTGTTGAAATGACCCAGGCCGTGCGCGGCCGGGGGATCACGAAGTACTTCGGCGACGTCATAGCACTCGATGGCGTTGACCTCGATGTCGCGGCAGGGCAGATCCACGGCCTGGTCGGGCCGAACGGCGCGGGCAAGACCACGCTGCTCGGCATCCTGCTTGGACTGGCCACCGCCGACAAGGGCACCCTCGAGGTGCTTGGACAGCCCGCCGGGCGTGCGCTGCTCGTTCCCGACGGCGTGGCCGGCTTCGTCGACGGCCCCGGTGTCTACCCTTCGCTGACCGCGCGGCGAAACCTCGCCGAACTGGCGCGACTGCGCGGCTACGGCGAGAAGGCGGAGGTCGATGACGCACTGGCCCAGGTCGGGCTCGCGGATGTCGCGAACGACAAGGTGCGCGGCTTCTCCCTTGGCATGCGGCAGCGGATTGGGCTCGCCGCCGCCCTGCTGATCAGGCCGCGGCTGCTGGTACTCGACGAGCCGTCCAACGGCCTGGACCCGTCGGGCCGCAAGCACGTGCACGAGGTGCTGCGCCGGCTCGCCGCCGACGGCGCCGCCGTGCTGCTGTCCAGCCACCAGATGGACGACGTGGAGGCGCTGTGCTCCGAGGTCACCATCGTCGCGGCGGGTCGGGTGGTCTTCGCGGGCCCGCTGAGCAAGCTGGCCGACGAAAGCCGCCCTGTCGATTACCTGCTGCGGGTCAGCGATACCGCGACCGCGCGTCAGATCGCCGCAAGCGCATCGGGCGTGACCCTCGGCCCCGTCCCAGCGAACGACGCGGACTTGATCATCATCCGTGCCAATGTCCCGGCGATCGACGCGCTGGTGCCGCAGCTGGTGAGCGCGGGGGTCGCCGTCCGCGAGCTGACCCCGGTCACCTCGCCCCTCGAGTCCGCGTTCCTCGCCCTCACCGAGCAGCAGGCTCAGCAGCAGGCCGAGCAGCAGGAGGTAAGCCGATGACCGCGACCCTAACCCCCGGCAGCGCCGCCACAGGCTCCCGGCCCGTACCGGTGGCCAACGTCTACCGCTTCGAGCTGGTCAAGCTGCTATCCCAATGGCGGATCCGGCTGTTGATCGCCGCCTGCTGGATCGTGCCCGCGGTGGGCGTCTACGCCATCTCAGGCGAGCAGACGCTGCCTGCCGACACTTTGTACGGACGCTGGCTGCACGCCACGGGGCTTGCCGCGCCCCTCGCGGCGCTCAGCTTCGCGGGCAACTGGCTGCTCCCGCTGGTGACGTCGATCATCGCGGGCGACGTGTTCTCCAGCGAGGACCGGCTCGGAACCTGGCGGCACCTGCTCGTGGCGGTCCGCTCGCCGCGGCGGATCTTCGCGGCCAAGGCGCTGGCCAGCCTCACCGTCATCGTGATCGGCTTCCCAGGTCTCGCGGTCTCGGCCACGGTCGGCGGGATCGCGGCGTCCGGCCTCCGGCCGCTGACCGGCATGGACGGCCTGCAGCTGACATCGGGCGACGCGGCGGTCCGCATCGCTCTCGTCTGGCTGTGCGCGCTGGCGCCGACGCTGGCGCTCGCCGCGATCGGGCTGCTCGGCTCCGTCGCACTTGGCCGCTCCCCCATGGGCCTGCTGATCCCCGCCGTCGTCGCGCTCGGCATGCAGCTAGTTCAGGACCTGCCGATGGACGCCGCGCTCCGCCTGGCGCTGCCCGGCTACGTGTTCCTGTCGTGGAACGGCCTGTTCGACACGCCGGAACAGCCCGGCATGGTGCTGATCGGCGTGGCGGTGAGCCTGGCCTGGGCGGCGACCGCGACCGTGGCGGCCTACCTGATCTTCATGCGGCGCGAGTTCACCTACAGCGGCCATGACGGCGCCAGCGGGCGCGCGATCACCCTGGGGGTACTGCCGCTCGCGGGCCTGTTCGCGGTCTCGGCGGCGGCGCTGGCGCTGGCGGCGCCGGGTGCGACGGGCTCGGGGATCGATGAGCAGAAGGTCCAGTCGGCGCTCGCGACGGAGTTCGCCAACCTCTACCCGGTGCAGATCGGCGAGATCTACCACCAGGCCATCAGCAAGTCACAGCTTGACGTGACGGCCGTGTGCGACAGGGGCGGCGGCCTGATCTCCCCTGAAGGGCCGGGAAACGACTGGCGCTGCACAGTCTCGTGGCATGTTCCCGACGTCAGCGACGCCACGGGGCAGGCGATCTACCAGCTCGACGTCAACCCGAACGGGCGGTTCGTCGCCGACGGCGACGGCCCAAAGGAAGTGAATGGCTACTTCCTGGTGCACGCGGCCTATGGCAACGCACCGAACCCGCTATGGCAGTTCGACGGCAATGTCGACCTGCTTGCCACTTCGACGAAGGGATAACCCTCTCGTGCAGGTAAAACGCAAACGGCGAGCCGTCGGGAAGCTCAGGCTCCCCGCCGGACGCAAGACGCGGGTTGTCATGGCCTCCTCGGCCGCGGCGCTGCTGCTCCTCACCGGGACCGGCATCGCCTACGCGTCCTCCGCCATCTTCGGCGATGGCCAGGTTGGCACTACGGTCTCCCAGGGCATGGTCGTATCGGACAACCAGATCATCAACCCCTACGGGACCCGCCTCGAGATCCCGAACGGCAAGATCATGGGCTCCGTGATCAGCCCGGACGGCACCCACATGGCGGCCACGCTGGCTGACGGCCCCTACGACATGGTCATCGTCAACCTGTCCACGATGGCCATCCAGCAGTACGTCCGCTTCGGCAGCGGCGTCGGCCAGGAGAGCCCCACCTACTCCCCCGACGGATCCTCGCTGTGGATGGGCACCAACACCGGCTACGCCAAGTACGCCGTGGCCGCCGACGGCTCCGTCGGCAGCCCGGTCGCCGTCACCCTCCCCACGGTCAACAGCGCACTGCCGCTCGTCGGCAAGGCGGTGTTCTCCGCTGACGGCTCGACCGTGTACGCGGCGGTCAACGGCCAGAACACGGTCGTCGCGATGGACGCGTCGACCGGCGCGGTCACGCAGACCTGGAACGTCGGCAACGCCCCGCGTGACCTGCTGCTCGTCGGCAGCAAGCTGTACGTGTCCGACGAGGGCGGCCGCACGGCGACCTCCGCTGACAGCACGCTCAACTCCTACGGCACCCAGGTTCCCGCGAGCCACCTCACCGGGTCCAGCACCACTGGTGCGGTGAGCGTCATCGACCTGTCGAACCCGTCGGCCACCCCGGCGAGCGTCGCGGTCGGCCTGCACCCGACGGCGCTGGCCTACGCCAACGGCGCGGTGTTCGTGGCGAACACCAACAGCGACACGGTGTCCGTCATCGACGCCAGGACCAACCATGTCGTCCAGACGATCGGCACCCAGCCGTGGCCCGAGGCCAGGGTGGGCTACGAACCGGACGCGATCACCGTGACCGGCGACCACCTGCTCGTCTCCCTCGGCGGGGCGAACGCGATCGCGGCCTACCGGTTCGACGACCCGCGCGGCTGGAACAGCCCGCGGGAAGCCGTCAACTACATCGGCCTGATCCCGACTGACTACTTCCCGGTGGAACTCGCCAGCACCGGCGGGCAGATCGTGGTCACCAACATGCGCGGCATCGACGCGCGCCGCTCCACCACGGCGGCGCACGGCACTCACGACACCACGTCCTCGCTCACCTACTTCACGATGCCGAGCGACGGCGCCATCCGGCACATGACCGACCAGGTCTTCCAGGACAACGGCTGGACCGGCGGCTCGGTCAAGTACGCGACCATGGACTCCAGGAACGTCAAGCCGGTACCAGTCCCCACCCGGATCGGCGCCCCGTCGACGATCAAGTACGTCTTCCTTGTCGTCAAGGAGAACCGGACCTACGACCAGCAGTTCGGCGACATGCCGCAGGGTAACGGCGACCCCGCCTTCACCCAGTACGGCGCGACGGTCACCCCGAACAACCACGCGCTCGCAACGCAGTTCGGCCTCTACGACAACTTCTACGACGCGGGCACCAACTCGGCCGAGGGCCACAACTGGCTCATGCAGGCCGACAACCCCGACTACACCCAGTCGCTAGCCGGCCAGTACGACCGGTCCTACGACACCGAGGACGACGCCCTGGGCCACCAGGCGTCCGGCACGCTGTGGAGCGGCGTCGAGTCGGCGAGCAAGAGCGTCCGCGACTACGGCGAGTTCCAGCAGTTCCTCACTAAGCCGGCCGCCGCGTCCTGGCAGAACCTGTACTGCGACGCGCTGACCATGGACTCGACCGGTTCCTCGACGGCCTACCCGCTGACCTCGACGTCGCCGATCCCGTCGCTGAACAACGTGTCCGACTCCCTCTTCCCCAAGTTCGACACCAGCGTGCCGGACATCTACCGGTACGAGATCTGGAAGCAGGAGTTCGACAAGAACGGCCCGTCCAACCTCAACATGTTCTGGCTCTCAAGCGACCACACCGGCGGCCCGCCCAGCCCGGCCGCCCAGGTCGCCGACAACGACCTCGCCCTCGGCAAGATCGTGGAGACCATCTCGCACAGCAAGTACTGGCCCCAGTCGGCGATCTTCGTGGTCGAGGATGACTCGCAGGCCGGCGTGGACCACGTCGACGGCCACCGCGCCCCGGTCCAGATCATCAGCCCCTGGGCCGCGCACGGCGTCGTCGACAACGCCTACTACACCCAGGTCAACATGATCCGGACCATCGAGAACATCCTCGGGATGCGCCCGATGAACCAGAAGGACTCCGCGGCGACCCCGATGTACGGCGTGTTCACCAGCACGCCGGACTACACCCCGTACACCGCGGTGAACAACCAGACCTCGCTGACCGCGGGCCTTTCCACCATGCCGACCTGTGGCCCCAACGTGCCTGGCCCGCTGCTGGGCGGACCGTCGACCAGCACAGCGGCGATCAAGGCGGCGCAGCACAACCGCGCCGCCGTACTGAAGGCCGATGCACTGGGCAAGCCGGTGATCCCGGCCGCCATGCGGACCATCGCGGCGCAGTGGGCCGCTTGGCTGAAGAAGCAGCACACGACCGGCGGCACCAACGCCACTCCCGACTACGCCAACCCGGAGCAGATGAACCGCTACGACTGGTACGTCACTTCCAATTTCACCAAGCCGTACCCGGGTGACACCAAGATCTACGCACCCAGCAAGGTTCCCGGCGTCTACCTCGCCTCGTCCGACAACGAGGGCTGACAAGAGTTAGCCGCAGGAGAGGCCCCGTCCAGGCGATCAAGCCCGGGCGGGGCCTGTTCCTGTTGCGCCGTTGCCGCACGGCCAGGTCACGGCCCTGGCCGTGCGCTATCTATCGCACTTTGCCAGCTGCTACCGCATATCCGGCGGTGTTGGCGAACGGGTCGGTCAGGCCCCTAGTCGCGATTGGCTGCGCCATTACGAAGAAGGGTAAGCATTGGGTGCCTAGCCGTGGCTGATGTCGGTCGCGCCGCTGGGAGCCACGATATGCAGCGCGGCTCCGTAACCACTGAAGTCACGGCGGCCTCCGGTGTCCCCCGTGACGTCGAACCGGAGCGGGTACTCCGGGCCGGTGGCGGCGACATAGAGCTTCGAGCCGTCCGGGTAAGCGATGACCGCTACCTGGCGGCCCGACAGCGTCCCGGTGGTCAGTGTGGCCCGCGTCATGGTCGCGTGCGCCGCCAGCTCCGCGGTGAAGAAAGCGAGCGACAGCGGGGTTGTCCCGGGCGCTTGGGCCGCGCCGACTTTGAACCACCGCCCGGCCATCATGCCTGCTGTGCTGGGTGAATTGCCCATGGCGGCCCAGCCGTCCTGGTCGGCCTTAAGGTACATGACACTGTCCCAGGTGACCGTTTGAACCACAGCGCCATTGAGGGTGAAGTTACCGATGGCGGCCGAATTGCCCGCGAAGCGCATGTCGAAGCGCTCGCTGCGCCCGTTTGCGGGGAACGTCCCCGCCATGCGGACGCTGCGGACCGAGTTGAGCGCGGCAAGAGCCGCCCGGGTCGCCTGGTCCGCTCGCATTGCCGCCACGCCATTAGCGGCCGGGGTGCTGGTGGTGGCCCGGGGCACGGTGCCGCCTGTCCCGCTGCTGCTCTGCGCGCCGCCGCAGGCGGCCACGGTGAGCATCAGCAGCGCCGCGCCAGCCCACACGCGGATCATCGAGCGGTTCATCTCATCACCTCTTGGATCGGAGCATCTGCCAGGAGCACCGCCGCAGTGCAGCCGTGATCTGTCACTCACCTGGCAAGCCCGCGTCTGCTGCTCAGACCGGGTCTGCCAGGCTCAGCCGAACAGCATCAGGTCAGCCAGGGCATCGACGCGGTCAGGGGCTAGGTCTGTGCATGCCGTGAGCTCCTCCGGGCCGGCGAGCCTGCCAAGCTCCTGCCGCACGCTGATGACCGATGCGGACTCGGCGGCTGTCATCCCCAGGCTGGAGGCCAGCACACTGCCGGGCACGTGGTTGACGTCGACCAGCCCGCCATCGTCGTACTCGTGCGGGATGTCCGGCCTGCCGATTCCCAGCTCGCGGGCGAGCGCCGGATTGCTGTCGGCAAGCTCGCGCGCCTGCTGCCTGCTGCGCAGCCGGGCCCGGGCCGTGACGAGCGCCAGCTCGCTGGCGCGCATGCCGCCGGCAGCCGGGCCCCCGGGCCGGAACGCGACGAACGCGTGCACGGCCGCCACGCCTGCCACCACGATGGCCAGGATGCCGGCCACCGCGGATATCGCGTCGTCCGGGCCGGCGACGGACATCAGGATCATCGTGACGATGACAGCCGCTAGGTACCCGGCGGCCACCGCCCAGTCGCGCGGGCGGCGCCGGGCAAGCGCGATCCGCAGGAACGGCGCGAATGAGAGCACGGAAAACGACCACACCGGCACAGAGGCCCAGGCAAGCTGCCTGAGGCGGCCCGGCAGGCCACTGCCGGGCTGCTGGCCTGATGGCGGGTCTGTCGGCGCCGGCGCGAACAGGCCCGCACCACTAGTCGGGCGCGGAGACGCTGTCGTCATGGCTGCCTCCAGGAATTAGGGGCTGAGCGCGGCCAGGCACTCACCTCTACCCTCGCCCGTTCACGGCGGGGCGCAAGGGGCCATCGGCCCGTCACGCAGCGCCGGACGTCACCGCAACTGAACGGCGCCGCGGGATGTCCGCAAAGCGTGTCCAGATAGCACTCAGGTGGGATGCAGCCCGACTAGCCACATCCCACCTGAACTGGGAAAATACCCATGAACGGTGCCTGGAACTAACTGCAGCCGCTGGTGGAACCGCACCCTTCGCAGACGTAGCAGCTGCCCGCGGGGCGCATTTTCGTGCCGCAGGTGAGGCACAGCGGCGCGTCCGCGGTCCGGCCCTGCTGGAACTCGATCAGCTCGGCGGTGGAGTGCGGGCCGCTCAGCCGGGCGGAGCCTGCCGCCGGTGTTGCCTGCGGTTCCGCGGTTGCCGCCGCCGGGGCCGCCGGGGTGGCGAGAGACTGCGGTGCGGAGCGAGACTGCTGAACCCGTTCGGTGGTGGCGGTGTTCTCTACCGCGGCGGACTGGGCCAGCTCCACCGGGTCGAGCTCCCCGCCAAGCGACGCGGGGTCCTGGCCTGCCAGTTCGGCGGCGCGCTCGGCGGCGGACTTGATGCCGAGCTCGGCGCGCTGGTCGAACGGCAGGTGGTCGAGCGCGAGGCGGCGGAAGATGTAGTCCATCACCGATGTCGCGATGCGGATGTCCGGGTCGTCGGTCATGCCGGCCGGCTCGAACCGCATGTTGGTGAACTTGGCGACGTAGGACTCAAGCGGGATGCCGTACTGGAGGCCGACGGAGATCGCCATCGAGAACGCGTCCATCACGCCCGCGAGCGTCGAGCCCTGCTTGCCGAGCTTGAGGAAGACCTCGCCCACGCCGTCGTCCGGGTAGGTGGAGGCAGTCATGTAACCCTCGGCACCGGCCACATCGAACCTGGTCACGGTCGCGGAACGGGTCTTGGGCAGGCGTCGCCTGACCGGCCGGTGCGCGTCCTGCGGCGCTTGACTTGCGACAGCCGGAACGGGTGCGGCTTCCTGTGTTTCCGGCTCGCTCTTCCTCTTGGAGACGGAGAGCGGCTGGCCGACCTTGCAGTTGTCGCGGTAGATCGCCAGCGCCTTGAGGCCGAGCCGCCAGCCCTCGAAATAGATCTGCTCCACGTCCTCGACCGTGGCGTTCTCCGGCATGTTCACGGTCTTGGAGATGGAGCCGGAAAGGAACGGCTGCACCGCGGCCATCATCCGCACGTGGCCCATCGGGGGGATCGACCGCTCGCCCATCGCGCAGTCGAACACCTCGTAATGCGCCGGCTTGAGGCCGGGTGCGTCCACCACGTGGCCATGCACGGCGATGTACTCGGTGATCGCCTCGACCTGCTCGGCCTGGTAGCCGAGGTTCTTCAGCGCACGCGGCACCGTCTGGTTGACGATCTGCATGGAGCCGCCGCCGACCAGCTTCTTGAACTTGACAAGCGCCAGGTCCGGCTCGATGCCCGTGGTGTCGCAGTCCATCATGAAGCCGATGGTGCCGGTCGGCGCGAGCAGGCTGGCCTGGGCGTTGCGGTAGCCGCTGGCCTCGCCGAGGGTGAGGCACTCCTGCCAGGTCTTGTTCGCCAGGTCGAGGATGGCCTTGTCGAAGCTCGCGGCCGGTTTCGCCGTGTCGCTGGCGTCGGCGTGCATGCGCATGACGCGGTTGTGCGCGGTCGCGTTCTTCGCGTAGCCGTCGTACGGGCCGACCACGGCGGCCATCTCGGCCGAGGTCTTGTACGCGCTCGCGGTCATCAGGCTGGTGATCGCGGCGGCGATGGCGCGGCCGCCCTCGGAGTCGTAGGCGTGGCCGGTCGCCATCAGCAGCGCGCCCAGGTTCGCGTAGCCGATGCCGAGCTGGCGGTAGGCCTTCGTGACGTCGCGGATCTTCTCCGTCGGGAACTCGCCGAAGGTGATGGAGATGTCCATCGCGATGATGATCAGCTCGCACATCTTCGCGAAGTGCGCCGCGTCGAAGGTCTCGTCGGCCTTCAGGAACTTCATCAGGTTGAGGCTGGCGAGGTTGCAGCTCGAGTTGTCGAGCGAGAGGTACTCGGAGCACGGGTTGCTCGCGGTGATGCGGCCCGTTTCCGGGTTGGTGTGCCAGTTGTTGATCGTGTCGTCGTACTGCAGGCCCGGGTCCGCGCACTCCCACGCGGCCTCGGCGATCTTGCGGAACAGCCCCTTGGCGTCGACCTTCTCGATGGTCTCGCCGGTGAGCCGCGCGTTGAGGCCGAACTCCTTGCCGTCCTCGACCGCATTCATGAACTCGTCGCTGACCCGGACCGAGTTGTTGGCGTTCTGGTACTGCACGCTGATGATGTCCGCGCCGCCGAGGTCCATGTCGAACCCGGCGTCGCGCAGGGCGCGGATCTTGTTCTCTTCCTTGGCCTTGGTCTCGATGAAGTCCGCGATGTCCGGGTGGTCCACGTCGAGCACGACCATCTTGGCCGCCCTTCGCGTGGCGCCGCCCGACTTGATGGTGCCCGCGCTGGCGTCGGCGCCGCGCATGAAGCTCACCGGGCCGCTCGCGGTGCCGCCCGAGCTGAGCAGCTCCTTGCTCGAGCGGATCCTGCTCAGGTTGACGCCCGCCCCCGAGCCGCCGCGGAAGATCAGTCCCTCTTCCTTGTACCAGTCGAGAATGGACTCGATCGTGTCATCAACGGCGAGGATGAAGCAGGCGCTGACCTGCTGGCTTGCCGCGGTGCCCACGTTGAACCAGACGGGGGAGTTAAAGCTGAAGATCTGGTGGATCAGCGCGTACTTGAGCTCGTGGTCGAAGATCTCCGCGTCGGCGTCGGTGGCGAAATAGCCGTTGCTCCTGCCCGTCTGCGTGTACATATTCGTCACGCGGTCGACGAGCTGCTTGAGCGACCACTCGCGCTGCGGCGTGCCCACCGCGCCGCGGAAGTACTTGGTGGTCACGATGTTGCCCGCGTTGACCGACCAGAATTCGGGGAATTCCACGCCGTACTGCTCGAAATTGACCGAGCCGTCACGCCAGTTGGTCATCACGACATCGCGGCGCTCCCAGGTCACCTGGTCGTAGGGGTGCACGCCCGCCGTCGTGTTGATGCGCCGGATCTTCAGGCCCTTGCCGCGCTTGCCCTTGCGCGCCGTGGGTCCGCTGACCGTTTCCGTCATAACTCCCTTTCCCCCTTGCTCATGGATCCACGCCGGATCCCCTGCTCAGCACCGTCCCTTGGGTGGCCCGCCTAGTGCGGGCTTGCCTTGCACCGCCTGCCTTGGGCGGCCCGCCGCCGCAACCGTCACGGTCACCGCGGCTCATCCCTGCGCTGCTCCCGCCGGCTAATGCCGGTTGCGCAGCTCGGATATCGCCTTCTCGAAGTCATCGAGCGACTCGAAGCCGCGGTACACCGAGGCGAACCTGAGGTAGGCGACCTCGTCAAGGTCGCGCAGCGGCCCAAGAATGGCGAGACCCACCTCGTGCGAGGGGACCTCCGCCAGTCCGCGCGCCCTGATCGTCTCCTCGACCCGCTGGGCGAGCATAGCGAGCTGGTCCTCATCGACCGGCCTGCCCTGGCAGGCCCGCTGCACCCCGCGAATGATCTTGTCCCGGGTGAACGGCTCGGTCACCCCACTTCGCTTGGCCACCATCAAGATGACCGACTCCTGCGTGGTGAACCGCCGCCCGCATTCGGGGCAGGAGCGCCGCCGGCGTATCGCGGTGCCATCCTCGGCAACCCGGCTGTCGATAACCCGGCTGTCCGGATGGCGGCAGAACGGACAGTACACGCGATCACCTCCCACCGCTCCGTGCCGGTTCATACCGATTGTGAATATCCACAACACCTTGAAGAACAACATCGGTGTAACTACTAGATGTTGTGGTCAACGGTAGTCCAGAGCGCACCGCTAGGCAAGCCGAGACGGCCATCGAAGCCAAAAACCCAGGCAGGCGGCCAGGCCTTCGGAGCACACGCCGGCGTGTCGCGTCCAGGCGGGCCGATTGCATGACCCGAAGGCCCGGGCGGACGGCGCGGCGGGTCAGCCGCGGGGCACCCAGAGCACCTCACCGGGCCGCACCTGATACCCGGTCAGCGAGTTGAGCTGCTGGATCTGCTGGATGACCACCCGGGTGTCCGCGTTGGGATCGTAGGCCTCAGCCACCGACCACAGGCTTTCCCCCGCGGAGATGGTCACCTTGGCCAGGTACTTGTCCACAGAGCCCGGCTTGTCGTGCGTGGCCTGCGCCGCTGTCGCAAGCGTCACCGACAACACGCCGATGGCCAGGGCCGATACCCCGGTCGCGACGACGCGGCCGCGCCGGGTGAGCCGGAGCGGCGCCATTCGAACCGCTCTCCCCGCCCCCGCTTCACGCTGATGCCGCAGCGTCGCGATTGATCCATCGCTCACCATCGCCACCATGTCCGCCTCCATCACCAAACGTTCATTCGATAGTACACCCGTTCGATCGACATACAGTTCGATCGAACACGCCGCTTGCCATCTTTGTACCTCGAGGGTCCGTCAATCAAGAGACACGTCGAACAGATGTTTGGTGAATTCAGAAAGTAGGGCTAGGCTCGTATCCGTAAGCGACGACCTAGAAATCGGAGGTTCATCCGATGGATGACACCGCAGGCGGCGGCGGTCCCGAAATTGCGGACGTACCGATCCGCCCGAAGGGCAGGCCCGGCCGCAAGCCGAAGGGAAGCGTCCCCGTGGTGATTCCAGAGACGCCGGACAAGCCGGATCCCGACCACGTTCTCACCTGGCGGCAGCGCAAGGTCCTGCAAGTGATCAGGGACTCGGTGCAGAAGCGCGGCTACCCGCCGTCGATGCGCGAGATCGGCGAGGCCGTGGGCCTGACCAGCACGTCAAGCGTTTCGTACCAGCTCTCGACGCTGCAGCGGAAGGGCTACCTGCACCGCGACGTCGGCCGTCCGCGCACGGTTGAGGTCCGGCTGCCCGGTCACCCCGCCGTCCGTCCCGAGCAGGCCGCGAACGGCGTCTCCGACGCCGAGCTGTCCGCCATCGGCATGGACATCGCGTCGCAGGAAGCCACCTACGTGCCGCTCGTCGGCCGGATCGCGGCCGGCGTGCCCGTCACGGCCGAACAGATGGTCGAGGACATCTTCCCGCTGCCCAGGCAGCTCGTCGGCGAGGGCAGCCTGTTCATGCTCAAGGTCGCAGGCGATTCGATGATCAACGCGGCCATCGCGGACGGCGACTGGGTGGTCATCCGCCAGCAGGAGGACGCGGAGAACGGCGAGATCGTCGCGGCCATGATCGACGGCGAGGCCACCGTGAAGACGCTCAAGCAGAGCGACGGTCACGTGTGGCTGATCCCGCACAACCCGGCGTTCACGCCGATCCTCGGCGACGACGCCTCCATCCTCGGAAAAGTAGTCGCCGTCCTGCGCCGCGTATGACCGCGCGTGCGGGTCAGGCGGCGACGATGTTCACCAGCTTCGGCGGGCGGACAACGACCCGCTTGACCTCTTGGCCGGCCAGTGCGCGCGTCACCCCGGTTGCGGCCATCGCCAGGTCATGCAGCTCGGCCTCGGTGATGTCCGGAGACACCTCCAGCCGGTCGCGGACCTTGCCGTTCACCTGAACCACGCAGGTGACCGTCTCCTGAACCAGGAGAGCCGGGTCCGCGGCCGGCCAGGCTGCCCTGGCCACCGAAGGAATGCCCGACGGTCCGACGGGACCGCCTAGCGCCTCCCAGCACTCTTCGGCCGTGTACGGGGCGAACAGCGACAGCGAGACGGCCAGCGCCTCCGCGGCTTCGCGCACCGCCGGATCGGCAGCGCCCGGACCTGAGTCGATCGCCTTGCGGGTCGCGCTGACCAGCTCCATCAGCCGCGCCACCGCCACGTTCAGGTGATAGTTCTCCACCTGACGGGTGACCTCGTCGACCATCTTGTGCGTGACGCGGCGCAGGCCTGCGTCGCCCGCCGCGAAGTCGCGGTTCCCCGGTCCCGCCGCGGCGACGTCCGCGGCGATCCGCCAGACCCGTCCCAGGAACTTGACCATCGCATCCGGGTTCACGTCCGCCCAGTCGATGTCGTCCTGCGGCGGCGAGGCGAAGATCATCGTCAGCCTGATGGCATCGACTCCGAAGCGGTCGATCTGCTCGCCCAGGTTGACGCCGTTGCCGAGCGACTTGGACATCGCCTTGCCCTGGTTGATCACCTGGCCCTGGTTGATCAGCCTGACAAACGGCTCGCCGAAGTCGATCAGCCCCAGGTCCTGCAGCACCTTGGTAAAAAACCGTGCGTACAGCAGGTGCAGGATCGCGTGCTCGACACCGCCGACGTACAGGTCGACCGGCGCCCACTGGTTGACGTCCTCACTGCGGAACGGCCCGCCGTCGTAACGGGGCGAGCAGTACCTGAACTGGTACCACGACGAGTCGACGAACGTGTCCATGGTGTCGGTGTCCCGGCGGGCGGCGCCACCGCACTTGGGGCACTCCACGTTCACCCAGTCGGAGGCCGCGGCCAGCGGTGAGACGCCCTTGGGCGCCAGGTCCGCGCCGCGCAGGTAGGGCAGCTCGACCGGCAGCTGGTCCTCGGGAACCGGCACCTCGCCGCAGGACGGGCAGTGGATGATCGGGATCGGCGTGCCCCAGAAGCGCTGCCTGGACAGCAGCCAGTCGCGCAGCCGGTAGTTCACCGCGGCCTTGCCCAGGCCCTTGTCGTCCAGGACCTCGATGATCCTGGCGATGGCCGCCTTCTTGCCCAGGCCGTCCAGCGGCCCGGAGTTCACCAGAGTCCCGTCGCCGGGCGTCGCGGTCCCGCTGACCGCCGGGTCCGCCTGGTCCGTGGCCACGACGACCCGCACGGGCAGGCCGAACTTGCGCGCGAAGTCCAGGTCACGCTGGTCGTGCGCGGGAACCGCCATGATCGCGCCGGTGCCGTAGTCGGGCAGCACGTAGTCCGCCGCCCACATCGGGATCAGCTCGCCGTTCACCGGGTTGATTGCGTGCACGCCCAGGAAGACGCCGGTCTTCTCCCGGTCGGTCGACTGGCGCTCGATGTCGGTCAGCTTGCGCACCTGTGCCAGGTACGCCTCGAACTCGGCCCGCTGGCCCTCGGCGCACAGCTCGGACGCCAGCGCCGAGTCCGCGGCCACCACCATGAACGTGGCGCCGAACAGCGTGTCCGGGCGTGTCGTGTAGACGGTAACCGGCTCGTCCCGGCCCTCGACGGCGAAGTCGACCTCCGCCCCGGTGGAGCGGCCGATCCAGTTCCGCTGCATGGTCAGCACGCGGTCCGGCCAGTTGCCCTCCAGCTCAGCGGCGTCCGCCAGCAGCCGGTCGGCGTACTCGGTGATCTTGAAGTACCACTGGGTCAGCACCCGGCGGACGACCTCGGTGCCGCACCGCTCGCACCGGCCGTTGACCACCTGCTCGTTGGCCAGCACGGTCTGGTCCTTGGGGCACCAGTTGACGTAACCGCCTTTGCGGTAGGCCAGCCCGCGCTCGTAGAAGCGCAGGAACAGCCACTGGTTCCACCGGTAGTACTCGGGATCGCAGGTCGCCAGGCGCCGCGACCAGTCGAAGGAGGTCGCGTACCGGCGGAACGACGCCGCCTGCGTCTCGATGTTCTTGTAGGTCCAGTCGGACGGATGGGTGCCGTTCCTGATCGCCGCGTTCTCCGCGGGCAGGCCGAACGCGTCCCACCCGATCGGGTGCAGCACGTTCTTTCCGCGCAGGAACCAGTACCTGGCCATCGCGTCGCCGATCGCATACGCCTCGGCGTGCCCCATGTGGAGGTCGCCCGACGGGTACGGGAACATGTCGACCAGGTAGAACCGCTCACGCGGGTCATCGGGATCGTCGCTGGCGCGGAACGGTTCGGTCTCCGCCCAGCGCGCCTGCCACTTGTCCTGGAAGTCGCGCGGATCGTACGCTTTCGCCTCGTCGGCTCTCTCGGCCGCAGTCATCGTGTCCTCACCCATCGATCGGTCCGGCTGGGAATCCTCGCGCTGGCGACGCGCTGCCTGCCCCAGCACGTGTTCGCCAGCAAGAAGTGCTTGCTCAAAAGCAAAAACCGCCCCCCGAGCACACGAGGAGCGGCCGCGCCGACGGCAGTCATTCCGGCCTTGATACCGGACTGCCTCTAATGCCGGCGCGGCTAGCTAAGGAGCAGCCGGACAGGACGCATGCCTAAGGTTACCGCATCCGCCCCGGTCGCGTCGCAGGCGGTATCACCACGCTACGTACACGATCCGATAACGCCGGCGTGGCAGTCCTGCAACATTCGGGTGTCACCCTGAGGGCATGACCGACACGACCTCACCCGAACCGAAGCGCATCGCCTTGGTCGCCCATGACCACAGGAAAGGCGACCTGCTCGAGTGGGCCGAATATAACCGGGACATTCTCGCCGATCACATCCTGTATGCGACGGGGACGACGGGCAGGCTGCTCGGGGAGAGCCTCGACCTTCCTGTCACCTGCTTCCAGAGCGGACCGCTCGGCGGCGACCAGCAGATCGGCGCGCTCATCGCCTCCGGCCGTCTGGACATGCTCATCTTCTTCTGGGACCCGATGAGCCCGCAGCCGCACGACTCCGACGTCAAGGCCCTGGTCCGCATCGCGGTGGTGTGGAACATCCCGATCGCCTGCAACCGCAACAGTGCCGATTACCTCATCACCTCGCCACTGCTCGGCCGGACGGGCGGCCTGGCCCACGAACCGCTTGTCGGCAGCCTCGGCTAGCGGCCGGGCGCAATACCGCCGGAAATCGCCGCTAATCGCGATTCCGATTAATGATCTTCGCGCCCCGCATTCATCAGAATTCGCGGCAAATGCCTACGTTACGGACGTGCTCTTGACCATGCTCACCCTGTGTTAATACAGTGATGGCTGCTCGCGCTGAACCCCTGATCAGCGGGATTTCCGATCAGCGCATGGTTGGCGCAAGGGGCAGTAGTCCTTATTGGCGAGCGGATAATTCGCATCGCATGAACGCTATTTCTGTTCGGGGGATAAATGCACGTTCCGGGCGAAGCAGGACCCGGCACCGGGCATGCCGTCGCGATCGTCGGCGCTGCGCTGCGGTTTCCCGGCGCATCCGACCCGTCCTCGTTCTTTGAGCTCACGGTCGCCGGACGGCGGATGTTCCGTGACCGGGCGGCGCTGCTCGATGACGAATCCGGCACGCCGGAACGCGTCGATGAGCTGCCCCGCGGCATCACCGCCCGGCATGCCCTCGCCGCGGAAACCGCCGCGGACGCCCTTGCCGACGTTCCCGGCGCGGGCCGTGACGTGGCCCCGGAGCGGATCGGCGTATTCATCGCCGACATACCCGAGCCGGGCACGGCGGATGTCCGCGACTGGGTGCGCGGCCAGCTCGGGCTGCTCGCGGGCGGCCCTGGCGCCGGCTTGCCGGGAAGCCGGCGTGATGCCCTCGGCGGCCACGACGGGGGGCTGAAGTCCGCCGGAACGAGTGTCCACGACCTGATCTTCGGGACCATCGGCCTGATGGGCCGCAGGCATCCAGCCGCCGCGGTAAACGGCACGAAGTCACCCGGCATGGCCCTGCGCGGCACGACACTGAAGGCGGCAGGGCGGGACGGGGCGGAGGCGGACGTAGCGGGACCGGACGGGTTCAACTGCTCGCTGCGTGCCGTCACCGCGGCGTGTGACGCGCTCAATTCCGGTGAGTTCGATCTGGTGCTCGCTGGCGGCGTAGCAACGGGCGTCGGCGTCTGGGGCGAGCGTCCAGGCGCCGGGCCAGCCGTGGAACAGGTACGGGTGTACGACGCCAGCCCGACAGGCACGCTCCCCGGCGAGGGATGCGGTTTCGTCGCGCTGGTCCGAGCCGCGGACGCCCGGGTCGCGGAGGTGCCCTGCTACGCCGAGATCGTCGGCTGGCACGCGGCGAGCGCGACCGCATCGCCACGAGCGGAGCTCCCCGCGGCATACCTGCGCGCGGGCGTCGACCCGGCGGATATCCAGTTCGTTGAGGGCCACGGCGCGGCCACCGCGGCCGACGACCAGGCCGAACTCACCGCGCTGCTTGAGGTGCTCGGCTCGCGCGCGCCGGGCAGCGGCTACCGCTGCGCCCTCGGCTCCGTCTCGGCCAACATCGGCGACACCAGGGCCGCGGCAGGCGTCGCCGCCCTGCTCAAGGTCGCCTTCGCGATGACCGCCGACGTCATACCCCCGTCCACGGGCTGCGTTCGCCCGAACCCGCTGCTGCGCGGCGACGCGGTGCCGTTCCGTTTCCTTGAGTGTCCAGAGCAGTGGCCGCAGACCCCGGTCCAGTTCGCGGCCGTCAACACACTCGGCACCGCACCGCACCCGGACGCACCGAGGTCCGGTGCGGTACACGTGGTGCTGCGCCGCGACCGCGACCCGGCCCGCCGGCCCGGCCGCCGCCGCAAGCCAGTCGTGCTGCCCGCGGCGGCCGCCGGAGCGAGCCCAGCGTCCGGGTCCGGCTGAGCGGGATCGCTTACGCCGAGGTCTTGGCCCGCTCCACCGCCGGCTCCCAGTCGGGGCGCAGCGGCATGCCCGAGCTGCCGTCCGCGTGCAGCTTGACGCCGAGAATCTGGTGCAGCTGGACCACGTTGCGGTCGAAGCCGAGCTGCGAGCCCGCCATGTAGAGCCGCCACACGCGGGCCGTGCCCTGGCCGACCTCCTCGACCGCCTCGTCCCAGTGCGAGTCGAGGTTGGCGCACCAGGCGGCGAGCGTCTTGGAGTAATGCTCGCGGAGGTTTTCCTCGTGGCGGATCTCGAAGCCGTGGTCGTTCATCTCGCCGGCGAGCCAGCCCGGGCCCTCGAGTTCCCCATCGGGGAAGACGTAGCGGTTGATGAACCCCTCCTTGTAGATGGAGGGGCCGGTGTTGTCGGGCCGGGTGATGCAGTGGTTGAGCATCCGGCCGCCGACCTTGAGCTTGCCGTTGAGGAAGGCGAAGTAGCCCGGGACGTTCGCCTTGCCGATGTGCTCGGTGATCCCGATGGAGCTGATCGCGTCGAAATCGGTCTCCGGCACGTCGCGGTAGTCCTGGAAGCGAACCTCGGCGAGGTCCTCGAGCCCGGCCTTCTTAATGGCCTGCTGCGCCCACAGGGCCTGCTGCTCCGACAGGGTGACACCGATCGCCTTGACGCCGTACTCGCGGGCCGCGTGCATGACCATGCCGCCCCAGCCGCAGCCGACGTCAAGCAGTCGCATGCCGGGCTTGAGCCCGATCTTCCTTGCGACCAGATCGAACTTGTACTCCTGCGCCTGCTCAAGTGTGGCGTCCGCGGTCGGGTAGCAGGCGCAGGTGTAGGCCATCGTCGGGCCGAGCACCCACTCGTAGAAGCGGTTGGAGACGTCGTAGTGATGCGAGATGGAGTTCGCGTCGCGCCTCTTGGAGTGCATCGCGCCGATGGTGAGCCGTCGGCGGGCTGACTGCACCTCCTGCGGCGGCGGCGCTATCCGCGGGAAGAGCGCCTTCGGCCCGCCGAGGTCGCGCAGCAGCTTCAGCCTGTCGGCCCAGCTGATGTTCGACTCCTGGGCCTTGGACAGCAGGGAAAGCGCGGCGAACATATCACCGTCCACGTCCAGGTGGCCGGAGACGTAGGCACGGGCCAGGCCGAGCGCGCCGGGCGCCTGCGCCAAGTACGAGACGGCGATCGGCGACCGGACGGTGAGCTTGACTGGTGAGCCTGCGGCGCCCGCGCTCGACCCGTCGTAAGCATGGAATTCCACCGGCGCGCCCGGGCCCATGATCGCCTCGAACACCTCAGCCAGTGCCATATGCCGTTCCTTTCTTGAGCTGCATGGTGGGCGGTCGCTTCAGCGGCCGCGCACGCACTTGTCGTACAGGCCGAGCAGCCTGCCAGCGCCGTCATACTCGGCCTTGAGCTTGTCGTACGCCGAACCGTTGTACCTGCGGCGGAATTCTTCCTCGGAGTAGAAGGCAGAGGAGTACAGCGACTTGTGCCCGTCGAGCGCGCTAACTTCCTCTTCCACCATTCGGTTGTAATAACCGTCGCGCTGCCCAGCAGGGAGCGGCGCGGTCCCCCAGAAGCCGAAGTTGACGTACACGTCGCCCGGCTGCATCGGGTACAGCGTCCACGCGTGGTCGCCGCGCAGCCGCAGCGGGCACATCCACACCGGGGACATTTTCACATTGTTCTCGAAAAACCCGAGGAACTCGCCGCCGCGGTCCACCGGAATCTCGACGTCCTGGACGACCATCTCGCGCGGCGGGTGGTGCCGCTTCTCCGCGAGCACGGCCGTCAGGCCGTGCTTCTGGTCGTACGCCACGAGCTTGCGGTAGACGTCAGAGCGGCGGTACTTGCGCGGCCAGAAGCGGCGCAGCTTCGGGTTCTGCACGCCGAACGCGTGCGAGCACCAGAACCAGTCGGTGTCCCAGCGCCAGATGTAGTCCTCGATGGTGAGGAAGTCCTCGCGGTTCGCCTGCAGCGACCGGTAGTAGACCTGCTGGCCCGTGTAGTCGCTCAGCCACGGCGCCTTGTCGCTGAACGCGCCGACGGTCAGGTACAACTCGCTAGTGCTGAAGGCGACACCGTCGAGGAAGTCCGCCTTGTGCCCTTCGTATTCGCCGTTCGCCGCGATCTGCGCGATGGCGTCCATACAGGAACGCGGGTCGGTGAACCTGAAGTGCCGCAGGTGCACGTACGGCTGGACCGGCATCAGCTCGATCTTCAGGGCGAGCGAGTAGCCGAGGGTCCCGTAGGAGTTGGGGAAGCCGAAGTAGAGTTCGCTGTGCTCGTTGTCCTTGGTGGCGACGACCACCCGGCCGTCGCCGGTGAGGATCTCCATTTCCGTCACCGACTCGTGCGGCAGGCCATTCCACAGCGAGGACGACTCGATGCCGAGGCCGGTGACGGCACCGCCCAGGGTGATCGTCTTGAGCTGGGGGACCACAAGCGGCATCAGCCGGTGCGGCAGCGTGGCGTCGCAGAGAGCCTCGTAAGTGGTCATGCCGCCGACGACGGCGGTCCGCGCGGCGGGGTCGACGTGGATCACCCTGGAAAACGCGGACACGTCGAGGATGGCCCGCTCGCTGCCCGGCTGGCCGGGCTTGGCGGCGTCGCGGGTGTAACGGAACAGGTTGGATGTCGGCTTGGCCAGCCGGACCGGGACGCCCGCGGGGACCGCGGCGTACGCGTCCCGCAGCCGAGTCACGGCGGCATCGTGCGCCGCCTGCTTGGCCGACGGCAGACCTGAGATGCCGGTCACGTACTCCTCCTCCATCGCGCTGGGGCAGCGTCACCCTGCCGGGACCGCGTTCCTGACGGTCACCCTGATTAGGATGCGCACAGGAGCACAAACGGGGCAAGCTCCGCCGCCCGGCCGGCAAACGGCTCAGGCAGTGTATCGGGTGCCACGCAGTTACTTTCGCCCTGCCTCACCTGCGAGGACGGGCGGTGCGCCGCCCGGGCGGCGCGCCGCGGACCGTTCTGCGGCCACCGCGCGGCCGACGGTCAACTCCGCGTCCTCGGCCGCTTCCGCAGCGTCGTAGGCGGCGGCGACTTCCTCAGGCGTCATCGGAAGCCGCGCCATCGCGGGCGGCGCGCCGGCGTCGAGCGCCTCGCGCAGCAGCAGGGCCATGCTGTAGCGCGGGTTGTCGGCGAGCGCACGATCGAGCGCGACGTTGGCGAGCGCACCGTCGCCCGATTGCCAGGCGACGAAGGCAAGCAGCGAGGCCGGCGCCGCCACGTACCCGGGCCGGGCGAGCCGGGTCAGGTCGGTCCACAGCCGCTGGTGTGCGTCCCTGTGCTCGGTGTCCATGCGTGCCCAGGCGTCATCGCGGACCCGCACCTGGCGCAGCGCCACCGTGAGCCAGGCCGCGTCCTCGGGGTCGATCGGCTCTCCCTCCCGGTAGCGGCGGATGGCCTCGCGGACCGCGAGCTGGCCGAGGACATTGGTGAGGCGACGCGTGGAAACCGGCTCCCCGGCGTGGCTCATCCGGGCCGCGCAGCGGGAGATGTTCGAAAGCGCCTGCCTTGTCGCCCGGCGCATCGCCCTACCTGGCTGTCCGCCCGCCGCGGCGACGGTGGCCGCGAGGTCCTCCCTGCTCGGGAGCACCCGGCTGCCCGTGGCGCGCAGCGCCCGCGCCGCTGGGTGACCCGCGCCGTCGAACGGCGTCCCCTCCGGCGGGCAGCACGCGGGCTCAGCGCAGACGTAGGACCAGTAGCGCGAGCCCTCCGTCCGGAGCAGCTCAGCGACGGTGATCCCCGCCGCGGCCGCGCGATCGAGGAACGCGGCGGCGACAGGCGAGACGGTGCCGTCGGCGCCGTAGCCGACCGCGACCGCGGTGCTGACGCCCTGCGCGGAGAGCAGGGCGACCGCCTGCTCGGCGAGGACGGCGGCAAGCCGCGGCTCGCCGGGATCTGGCAGGTCATAGCGGAGGGTGACGCGGACTTCGCGGCGTGCCAGCTCGGCACCGATGACGACGAAGCTGTGCCGGGGATCGAACCCGAGCAGGCCGGGGATGACCGCGAGGACTGACTCAGGTGATCCGATGCGCACCCGCAGCCCGGGGGTGCTGGTGTCGGGCGCGGCGCCGGCGCCGCGGGCGGCGCGGCGGTAACCGGCCGTCCGGCGAGAGCTTGCCTGCTGCCTGGGACTGGCGGGGGCCTGGCCCCCGGCCTGCTGCGGGGCCGTGGCGCCCACGGGGAGGTTGGGTGTCATGAACCCAGGGTTCCCGGGGGTGGCGGGGGAGGGGACGGGGAGGGAGACGCCTGTGGATAAGTCGGGTGATATCCACAGGGGCTGGCTGGTGGCGCGGAAAGGGTTGAAGGCGGAGGGGTTGGCGGGTACCCTGCGGCGCGGCTACAGGGCGACGCCGAGCAGGGCGTCGGCCGTGGCGCGGATCAGTTCCGCGTCCGGCGCCGGGACGCCTGGCCCGTCGAGGACCGCGCCGGCCCAGGCGTCGATCGCCGCGACGGCCGCCGGGGCGTCCAGGTCGTCGGCGAGCCGCTCGCGGACCGTGGCGAGCACCGCGTCCGCTGCGGGCACGGCGCCCGGCCCGCCGGTCCCGGAATCGCCGGTCCCGGACGGTGCCGTGTGCGCGACGGCCGCCCGCCAGCGGCCGAGCCGGCGCTGCGCCTCGTCGAGCACCTCGTCCGTCCACTCCCAGTCGCTGCGGTAGTGGTGCGCGAGCAGCGCGAGCCTGATCGCCATCGGGTCGGTGCCCTCGGCACGCAGCCTGGAGACGAAGACCAGGTTGCCGAGCGACTTGGACATCTTGGCGCCCAGGTAGGAGACCATGCCAGAGTGCGCGTAGACGCGGGCGAAGGCCGGACCGCCGTCGACGGGCGCGCAGGCGACCCGCGCGTGCGACGCAGACATCTCGTGGTGCGGGAAGACCAGGTCGCTGCCGCCCGCCTGGACGTCGAACGAGGAGCCGAGGTACTCGGCGGCGATCGCGGCGCACTCCACGTGCCAGCCGGGCCTGCCGGGGCCGAAGCGCGAGTTCCAGGCCGGCTCTCCCGGCCGTTCCGACCGCCACACCAGCGGGTCGAGCGGGTCCTTCTTGCCGGGACGGGCCGGGTCGCCGCCGCGCTCGGCGGACAGCTCGGTCATCGCGGCCACGGAAAGCCCTGACGCGGAACCTGGCCCGGACAGCGCGCCGAACTCCGGGTCGGCGGACCTGGCGAAGTAGACGTCGCCGTCCAGGTCGTAAAGCGCGCCGCGGGCAGCGAGCCGCTCGGCGAAGGCGTCGATGACCGGGATCGCCTCCACCGCCCCGATGTAGTGCGCGGGCGGCAGGTTGCGCAGCGCCTCCATGTCGCCGCGGAACCGGTCGGTCTCGCGCAGCGCGAGCTCGCGCCAGTCCTCGTCGTCTCTGTCGGCCCGCTCCAGCAGCGGGTCGTCCACGTCGGTGATGTTCTGCACGTAGACGACCTCGTGCCCGGCGTCAAGCCAGGCCCGCACCAGCAGGTCCCAGGCGGTGAAGGTCGCCGCGTGCCCCATGTGAGTCGCGTCATACGGGGTGATACCGCAGGCGTACAGCGTGGCGCGGTGCCCGTCGGCGGCGACGGCGAGCCTTCCTGACGCGGTGTCGTGCAGCCGAACCTCTGTCCCGCTGCCCGGCAGATCCGGGACCTCAGCGCCACGCCATGCATCCATAGCTGCCAGGTTACAGCGCACTTGTCCGATGATCGTCGATATAGTGCCCCAGCAGCACCACGCACCCCGCCGCACACCGGTCACTCAATATCCGGAAAGTGCCAGACTCGGCCACGAACCCGTTCGGTCGAAATCTTTCGATCATTTTTCCGAACGGGTGGTGATGACGCCTGACCGGTCGCTTTGTTACCGTCACCGTCATGAAGCTGGTCGCAGGGATCGATTCCTCCACGCAGTCGGTCAAGGTAGTTCTCGTACGCGCCGAGGACGGGACGGTGGTCGCCCAGGCGAGCGCGCCGCACCCGGACGGGACCGAGTGCCATCCGGATCGCTGGTGGGAGGCGCTGTCGGCGGCAGGCCGCGACCTGCTCGAACGGGCGGACGCGGTGGGGGTCGCGGCGCAGCAGCATGGCATGGTCACGCTCGACGACGCGGGCGCGGTGGTGCGCCCCGCGATGCTGTGGAACGACGTGAAGTCGGCGCCACAGGCCGCCGCGCTGGTCACCGAATTCGGCGGCGCGCAGGAGTGGGCGGCGCGGACCGGGTCCGTGCCGACGATGTCGTTCACCGTCACGAAACTGCGCTGGCTGGCGGAAAATGAGCCGGAGCACGCCGTGCGGGTGCACCGGGTGCTGCTGCCGCACGACTGGCTCACCTGGCGGCTCGCGGGCGGCGGGCCGCGGTCCGCCGGCGGCGACCCGTCGGCCGAGCCGGCCACCGACCGCGGTGACGCGTCGGGCACCGGGTACTTCTCCCCCGCGAGCGGCGACTGGCTGCCTGACTACGCGACCCGGGCCCTCGGCCATCGCATCGAGCTGCCGCGGGTCGCCGCGCCCGCGGAGGTTGTGGGGCACACCCCCTGGGGCGCCGCGCTTTCCGCGGGCACCGGGGACAACATGGGCGCGGCGCTCGGCATGGGACTGCTCGAGGGAGACGTCGCGGTTTCCATCGGCACCTCAGGCACCGCCTACGCGGTCACCGAGCGGCCGTCCGCCGACCCGACCGGGCTTATCGCCGGATTCGCCGACGCCACCGGGCGGTTCCTGCCGCTCGCCGCCACGCTGAACGCCGCCCGGGTGCTCGACGTCACCGCCCGGATGCTCGGGGTTGACCCGGCCGGGCTTTCCGATCTGGCGCTGAAGGCGGAGCCTGGCGCGGGCGGCATCGTGCTCCTGCCCTACCTGGACGGCGAGCGGACGCCGAACCGTCCGGCCGCCAACGGGGTGCTGCGCGGGCTCACCACGGCCAACGCGACGCCGGAGAACCTGGCCCGCGCGGCGGTCGAGGCGGTGCTCTGCTCGCTCGCCGACGCCATCGACTACCTGCGCCAGTGCGGGATCAGCCCGCGCCGGGTGCTGCTCACCGGCGGGGCGGCGAAGTCGGAGGCGGTGCGCAGGATCGCGCCCGCCATCTTCGGGCTGCCGGTGGCGGTGCCGGCCGCGGCCGAGTACGTGGCACTCGGCGCGGCTCGGCAGGCGGCCTGGGCGCTGTCCGGGCTCGGCTCGCCGCCGGACTGGGCCGCCGCCCCGGCGGAGGCCTACGAGGCGGCGGCGACGCCGCAGGTCCGCGAGGTTTACGGAGCGCTGCGCGACGACGCGGCCGCCTGGCAGGTGCCGACCTGACCGGGGTGGCTGGCCGGGGCTTGCTGACCGGGGCTTGCTGACCGGGGCTTGCTGACCTGGGCACGCTGACCGGGGCCGGGGCGGCGGCGCCGGCGGCGAGCACTCGTTGCCCGCCGGTTACTCGCTGGTGGTAACGTGCTGCCGCACTCTTGCCACGCGATCGAGGACCAGGTGGCCGCACTGGAGAAAGCCGCACCGACGGCCGCGCCGGCCGCGCCGCGGCTGAATCGCGCGTTCGTCGCGACGCTGATGCTGTCGTACTTCGGCAGCAACGTGGCGCTTATCGCGCCCATCCAGAACGTGCTGCCGCGGATGGTCGAGGCGGCGACCGGTTCGTCGGGCAAGGCGCTCGGGCTCGGGGTGGTGACCGGGATCGGCGCGCTGGCCGCGCTGATCGTCAACCCGGTGGCCGGCCACTTCTCCGACCGCTGGGTCGCGGTGGACAACCGGTCGGTCACCGTGCTCATCGGCCTGATCGCCGGCGGCCTGTCGCTCGAGCTGCTCGGCCTGTCGCATTCGCTCGTCGCCATCGCCGTGTGGTGGACGCTGTGCCAGGCCACCATCAACATCGCCTACTCGCCGATGTCCGCGATCGTCGTTGACCATGTCGACCGGCGGTCCTGGGGGTTCGTCTGGGGGCTGATCTCTGTCGCGCAGGCGGTCGGGCTCATCGCCGGCTTCGCGATGGTCGTGCTCGCGTTCCCCGGCACCCGCGGCGGGATGACCGCGGTCACCGTCATGTATGTCGTCTGCCTCGCGCCGCTGGTGTACGTCCTGTACGCGCTGCCCAGGGTCAGCTATCCCGCCGACCCGGACCGCCCGCGCGCCGGATTCTCAGCGGGAATGGCCGCGCTGCTGTCGGCCGGGCAGGGGTTCGGCAAGGTCTGGGCTGGCAAGTTCCTCGTCATGCTCGCGGAGACCATCGCGCTGCTCTACCTCTACTACTACCTGCAGGACGTGGTCCATTACGGCAACCCGAGCCAGGGCCAGCTGATCCTGGTGCTGATCGCGACGCTGGCGGTCATCGTCGCCACGGTGACCGTCGGGCGGATCGCCGACCGCTCGCCGGGCGGCTACCGCAGGTACGCGGTGCTCGCGTCGGCGCTGATGGCACTGACCGGGTTCGTGCTCGCCTTCGGCACCGCGTGGGGCCTGGTGATTGTCTGCGCGTTCGCCCTCGGCGCCGGCTACGGCGCGTTCCAGTCCGTCAGCCAGGCGCTGTCCATCGTGGTGCTACCCGACCCGGCAAACGCCGGCCGCGACCTGGGCATCATCAACATCGCTTCCGCCATCCCCGCGGTCATCGGCGCCCCGGTGGCCGGCCTCGTCGTCTCCTACGTCGGCGGTTATCGCGGCCTGTTCGCTTTCGCAGGCCTGCTAGCCGTGGCCGGCGCCGCCGTCTTCGCCCGGGTCACCACCAGTCCCGACTCGTCAGCCCCGGCCACCCCAACCACCGCACCCTGACGACGCAATCAGACTTGATCACGGAACTTCGGATTACAGCGGAACTTTCCTCCCCGATTTGGGGGGCAGTTTCAGGGGGTCGTCGCAACGCTTTGGTTTTCGAGTAGCTTAGCGAGCTGTTCGCGTGGGGTGCGGTAGCCGAAGCAAAGTTCCGCCAGGATCAAATGTTCCGTGATCATCCCTACCCCGGCGAGGCGCCTGCGACGATTGGGAACGGCGGGGCCTCAGTGCCTGGTGGAAGTGCGGCCAGCATCCCGCTCAACGTATCCGTGGGCTGGGCGGTACAAAGCAACTGCCGCGCCGGCTGCTGCGCAGCCGGCTTGCCATCGGAATTGCCAGGGCGCTGTGGTCGCGGGCTGAGGTCGGTGGCTTAGGTGATCATTAGGCCGCGGAGTCGCGCCGCTTCCCGCCCGGTCCGCTCCCGGGGATTGGTGATCGCCATGCGGCAGCCCGCACCATAGATGACCTTGGGCAATGGGTTATTGATAAGCGCGGGAGCGGGGCTGGCGGGGAGATTTCCTCGCGGCCTTCCGAAGGAGCGCCGCGAGAAATCTTCCCCGCCAGGCCCAGCCATGCCCAGTTCTAGGAAACGGTCAACGCACGCCGTACAGGTGCTCGAGCGCGAGCTGGTCCAGGTGCTCGTAGCCCATGCCGCGAGAACCAAGAGCCGCCACATCAACAGAAGCGTCGCGCACGTCGCGCCACGTCTCCCCCGGCACCAGCGTCGGCTCGGACAGCTCGGCCGTCCTTGAGGCCGCCAGGGCCGCCTGCACCTCGGGGTCGGTGCGGAACGCCTTGGCCTTCTCGCGCAGGATCAGGTAGTTGCGCATGCAGGCGGCGGCAGAGGCCCACACGCCCTCGTCGTCCTCGGTGCGCGGCGGCTTGTAGTCGAAGTGCACCGGGCCCGAGTAGCCGCCGGCCAGCAGCGTGTCCACCACCCAGAACGCGCCGCGCGCGTTGCCCGCGCCGAAGCGCAGGTCCTGGTCGTAGCGGGGTCCGTTCTGGCCGTTCAGGTCGATGTGGAACAGCTTGCCGTGCCACATCGCCTGGGCGATGCCGTGGGCGTAGTTGATCCCGGCCATCTCTTCGTGGCCGACCTCGGGGTTGACGCCGACGATCTCCGGGTGCGCCAGCTCGTTGATGAACGCGATCGCGTGGCCGAGCGTCGGCAGCAGGATGTCGCCGCGCGGCTCGTTCGGCTTCGGCTCGATCGCGAAGCGGATGTCGTAGCCCTGGTCGATGACGTACTCAGACAGCAGGTTCAGCCCCTCGGCGTACCGGTCGAGCGCGGCCCTGATGTCCTTGGCGGCACCGGACTCGGCGCCCTCGCGGCCGCCCCAGAAGACGTAGGTCTTCGCGCCGAGCTCGGCGGCGAGGTCCAGGTTGCGCATCACCTTGGCGAGCGCGAAGCGGCGGATCTCGCGCTCGTTCGCGGTGAACGCCCCGTCCTTGAAGATGGGGTGGCCGAACAGGTTGGTGGTGGCCGTGGTCACCACGAGGCCCGTCTCGTCCAGCGCCTTGCGGAACGCGGCGATCCGCTCGTCCCGCTCCGCGTTCGTCGCGTCGAAGTCGAACACGTCGTTGTCGTGGAAGTTCACCCCGTAGGCGCCGAGCTCGGCGAGCTTGCGTACCGCCCGGTCGGCCGCCATCAGCGGGCGCACCGCGCCGCCGAACACGTCGACCCCCTGCCATCCCACGGTCCAGATGCCGAACGAGAACTTGTCTTCGCGAGTCGGCACATACACGTCTGATGTCATGATCTACCTTTCCCTCCGATACCTCTGACCGTAGTGAATGGCTTGTCCATCCGACTAGGCCCTTGCCCCGGTAACAGTGTTCCCGGTGGGCTTGTCAGCTCAGCGCGGCCGCCGTCCACGAGACAGGCGGCAGCTCGATGGTGAGCACGCCGTTGGCGAGGGCCGCGCTCGCGTTCGTGGCCGGGGTTACGCGGTCCGGTTCGGCGAGCGTGTTCTTCGCGTAGACGTCGGCGTCGGCCAGTGTGACCGCCTCGGTGATCCGGGTGGAGCCAAGGCTGCGCACGTCGATCGTGACCTGCGCGGTCTCCCTGAGGTCGCGGTTGACGAGGAACACCGCGGCACGGCCGTCGTCGGCGGTCGCGACTGCGTCGATGACGGGTGCCTCGCCGTGGCGCGCCGTGTGGTAAGCCGGCGCCTCGATCACCGGGCGGATTACCTCGCCGGACGCGAGCCTGCTGGTGATCGAGAACGGGAAGAAGGTCGTCTGCCGCCAGGCCGGCCCGCCTGGCTCGGTCATGATCGGCGCGATCACGTTGACCAGCTGGGCGAGCGACGCCGAGGTGACCCGGTCGCTGTGCTTGAGCAGTGTCATCAGCAGGTTGCCGACGACCACGGCATCCGCGACCGAATAGACGTCCTCGAGCAGGCGCGGCGCGTAGCACCATTCTGCGCTGGCCTCGGCGGTCTCCTGCCGCTCCTGGTGCTCTTTGAGATACCAGACATTCCATTCATCGAACGAAAGCTGCATCTTCTTCTTCGATCGCTTTTTGTGGCCGACGTGGTCGGCCGTCACGACGACGGTGTCGATGAAGTAGTCCATGTCGAGCGCCGAGGCGAGGAAGGAGCCGAGATCGCCGTCGAACTCCTGGTAGTACGCGTGGCACGACACGTAGTCGACGTGCTCGTAGCTGTGCTCAAGCACGGTGCGCTCCCAGTCGCCGAAGGTCGGCATGCCCGAGCCGGAGGAGCCGCAGACCACTAGCTCGAGGTCCTTGTCGGCCATCTTCATTGCGGCGGCGGTGCGGGCGGCGAGCTTTCCGTAGTCGTCGGCGGTCATGAAGCCTTCCTGCCACGGGCCGTCCATCTCATTGCCCAGGCACCACATGCGCACGTTGTGCGGCTGCGGCGTGCCGTTCGCAATGCGCAGGTCCGACAGCGCGGTCCCTGAGGGGTGGTTGGCGTACTCGAGCAGGTCGAGGGCGGGCAGGATGCCGCGGGTGCCGAGGTTCACCGCGAGCATCAGCTCGGAACCGGTCAGTCTCAGCCACCTGGCGAACTCGTCGAGGCCGACCTGGTTCGACTCGAGCGAGTGCCACGCGAGGTCGCGGCGCACCGGGCGCGCCTCCCGCGGGCCGACCGAGTCCTCCCACCGGAAGCCGGAGACGAAGTTGCCTCCCGGGTAGCGGATGGTCGCGGCGCCGAGCTCCCGGACGAGCTCGACGACGTCCATGCGGAAGCCGCCGGAGTTCGCGGACGGGTGCCCGGGCTCGTAGAGCCCGGTGTAGACGCACCGGCCAAGGTGCTCGACAAACGCGCCGAAGGTGCGGCGCTGGACGGGCGCGATGACGGCGCTCTTGTCGAGCTCGATGTGAGCGCGGGGCAATGCGGCGGTCCTTTCCGGCAAAAGCAGGCGGACGGGGCGCTGTCGCGCCGCCGCCCGCCGTGCGCGTGCGTCTAGCCCTTCACCGCGCCAGTCAGGCCGCCGACGATGCGGCGCTGGAAGAAGCCGAAGAAGATCAGCGCGGGCATCATCGACAGCGAGGTGAACGCGAGGACCCGCGCCGTGTCCGACGAGTACTGCGAGGAGAACTGCTGCACGCCGAGCGGCAGCGTGTAGTTCGACTGCGAATTCAGCACGTACAGCGGCAGGATGTAGTTGTTCCAGCTCGCGATGAAGGCGAGGATGGCGACGGTGACCACGCCGGGCAGCGCGAGCGGGATGGCCATGCGGAAGAAGAACCCGATGCGGCTCGAGCCGTCGATGGCCGCGGCCTCCTCGATCTCCTTGGGGATCGCCCGCAGGAACGGCGTCAGGATGATGACCGTCGTCGGCAGCCCGAAGGCGATCTGCGGGATGGCGATGCCCATCAGGTGGTCGACGAGACCAAGGTCCTTGACGATGATGAACAGCGGGGTGATCGCGACCACCAGCGGGAACATCAGGCCCGAGGCGAACAGCGCGTACAGCGCGCCCTTGAGCTTGAACTCGTAGCGGGCGAGCGCGAAGCTCGCCATGACGCCGAGCACGACGACGCCTGCCGTGGTCACGACCGCCACGATGGTCGAGTTCTTGAATTCGCCCCAGAAGATCCCCGACTTGAGGATGCCGCTGTAGTTGCTGAAGACCCAGGGGTGCGGCAGGCCGGCCGGGCTTACCGTGATCTGCGAGTTGGTGCGGAAGCCGCCGAGCACGATGTACACGACGGGCCCGATGCTGACCCCGATGAGCAGCAGGGCGACGAAGTAGACGCCCGGGTTTCCCCACTTCTGCGGCTTGTCGCCGCGCTTGGCGGGCCGGACCCGGAGGAACGGTGCGCCGGGGACCGCCACGCTCATTAGCTAGCTCCCTGGGTGATGGCGCCGCGCAGGTCGCGGCGCAGGATGAAGCGCTGGTAGAACAGCGCGAGGATGAGCGAGATGATGAACATGACCACGGCGACCGCGTTGCCGTAACCGAAGTTTCCGGCGAGGCGGCCGTTCAGCGCCATGTACGTCGCCATGGTGGAGGTGCCTGCCGTGTCGGAGATGTACTGACCCCAGATGATGTACACCAGGTCGAACAACTGCAGTGCGCCGATCATCGACAGGAACGCCCAGATGCGGATGGTCGGGCCGAGCAGCGGCACCATGATGTGGCGCTGGACCTGCCAGTAGGAGGCGCCGTCGATGCGCGCGGCCTCGGACAGCTCATCGGGGATCGACTGCAGGCCTGCGAGCATCAAGATGACGGCGAAGCCGATGTACTTCCACGTCAGGATGCCCATCAGACTCCACAGCGCGATGCTGGGGTTGGCGAGCCAGTCGGTGGCGAGAGAGCCGAGGCCGATGCTGCGCAGCACGTCGTTGACCGCGCCGGTGGGCTGGAGCATCAGGCTGAAGCCGGTGCCGACGATGACCTCGGAGACCACGTAGGGGACGAAGATCAGTACGCGGATGAGCGACCTACCGCGGATCTTCTGGTTCAGCAGCAGCGCGAGCAGGATCGCTACCGGCCCCTGGATGACAAGGGACAGGATGACGATGAGGCCGTTGTGCTCGAGCACTCGCTGGAAGGCGGGGTCGGTGAGGATCACCTGGTAGTTATGGAAGCCGACCCAGTCGGTGGGCGCGCCGTAGCCCTGCCACCGGTAGAAGCCGTAGTAGGCAGCGAGCCCGACGGGGAAGATGACAAGGCCCACGAACACGATGATCGCGGGGCTGGTGAGAAGCGCGATTTCCAGCCGCTGGCGCCCTTTGCCGCGCTTGCGCGAACGCGGCGTCGGGGACGCGGCGTGCGCCGCGTCCCCGACGTTTAGTGCGCCCCGGCGGATACGGCCAACGGCCGTAGTGCGCAGGGTGTCACTCATTGTTGCTTGTCAGCCCTTCGCCGCTGCTTCGCTTGTGGAGCTGACGATGTCAGCGGGGGTGCCCTTGCCCGCGAGCAGGTTCACCACGGCGGCGTTGAGCGCGTTGCCGACGTTCTGGCCGTACTGCGTGTCGAGGAACTGCATCGTGTAGCCGGCCTTGTTAAGCGAGTTCTTCACCTCGACGGCGGACGGGTCGGTCACGACCCCCTGCGCGGCCGGGTTGACGGGGATGGTGACGAATGCCTTGGCGTAGGCCTCCTGCTGCGGCGTGGTCAGCAGGAACTCAAGGAACTGCCAGGCCTCGGCCGGAGCGTTCTTGGACAGCGAGAAGCCGTCGAAGCCGCCCATCATCGCGCTCGGGTCGCCCGCGCCGCCTGGCACCGACGGGAAGGGGAACCACCTGAGGTCAGGCAGCGGCTTCTGGTTGGGGGTGAGGCTGGCGACCGTGCCAGGTTCCCAGGCGCCCATCAGCTCCATGGCTGCCTTGTGGTTGGCGAGCAGGCCGGCCGAGGAGCCCGCGCCCACCTGCGCCGCGGTCGTAAGGAAACCCGGCTGGAACGGGTTGACCTTCAGGAACGACTGCAGGTCGTTGCCTGCCTTGGTCCAGCAGGAGTCGGTGAACTTGAGGCTTTGGCCTGCCGTGTTCATCGTGGCCTGGCTGCACTCGCGCAGGGCGAAGTTGTAGTACCAGTGGGCAGCCGGCCACCCGTCCTTGCCGCCGACCACGACCGGCGTGATGCCGGCGGCCTTCAGCTTGGCGATGTCGGCCTCGAGCTCGGGGATGGTGGTCGGCGTCGAGGTGATCTTCGCCTTGGTGAAGAGGTCCTGGCTGTAGTAGACGCCCTCGGGGTTCGCGTCGAGCGGGATGCCGTAGACCGTGCTGTTGATGCTGTCGACGTTCCCCGCGCCCCCGAGGTTGGTCTTGTCCGTGGCGCTGAGGTTCAGCGTCTGGAGCTGGTTCGCGTTGACCATGGCCTGCATCTTGCCGCCGCCGCGCTGGAAGAAGATGTCCGGCGCGGTGTTCGAGTTCAGCGCGGTCTGCAGCTTGCCGTCGTAGTCCTCGTTCTGGATGTTCTGCATCTTGATCGTCACGTTCGGGTGAGCGGCCTCGAACTGCCTGACGGCGTTCTGGTAGTACGTGAGGCCGGGACCGGGGGTGGCGTTGTTCCAGAAGGTCAGGCTGACTGGGTTGGAGTTGCCGCTGCCGGTGGTGCTGCTGCTGGCGCCGCCGGTGCTGCTACTGGTGCCGCCGCCGGTGCTGCCGCTGCCGCCGCTGGAGCAGGCAGCGGCGGCCAGGACGACGCCGAGACCGAGTGCGGCGACTGCCGCAGCGGGGGTTTTCTTCATCATCGTAGAAACTCCTTGAGCGAAAACTTGGGTACCACGACTAGTCCGAAGACGCTCCGCGGGAGCGGCGGCAACTGCCCGGCTGCTACGCATGGTCGTCTCCTGGGATGGGGCAAAGCCACTTTCGAAAGTTTTCGAACACTTTCGACGTGCCGCCATCGTAATTTCGAGGACCATGGCGGTCAACCCCTCATTTCCGTACCGTTACGAACGTTTTCATGTCGCATCGATTGCCGTACGATGCACCAAGAACAGCGCGGTTCTGCGATCGTTCAAACGTTTCGAAAATTTCGAGCTTGAATCGAAAGGTGTAGTTGTGCGGAAGACCACGCTCGCCGCGATCGCCGTTGAGGCAGGCGTGTCGCTGCCCACCGTATCGAAGGTTGTGAATGGACGGCCCGATGTTGCTCCATCTACCCGTGCCCGGGTGGAGCAGTTGCTCGACCAGCACAAGTACCCGCGAACCGGGCAGCGCGCCCAGCGCCGCTCCGGGCTGATCGACCTGGTGTTCAACGGCCTGGACAGCCCGTGGGCGGTCGAGATCCTGCGCGGCGTCGAGGAGTGGGGCGCCGAGCATTCCACCGCGATCGCGGTGTCCTCGGTGCGGCACGGCGACGCCCGCCCGGCGAGCTGGACGTCGGCGATCGCCAGCCACCACTCCGACGGAGTCATCCTGGTCACGAGCACGCTCACCGGCTCGCAGCTGGGCCAGCTCAAGGGTGCGGGCATCCCCCTCGTCGTCATCGACCCGGCGAACACCCCGCCGCCCGACATCCCCTCGGTCGGCGCGACGAACTGGGCGGGCGGCCTGGCCGCCACCGAGCACCTGCTGTCGCTCGGCCACCGGCGGATCGCGGCCATCACCGGGCCGATGGACATGCTGTGCAGCCTCGCCAGGCTTGACGGCTACCGCTCGGCACTGGAACGCGCCGGCATCGCGGTGGACTCGCTGCTCGTCAGGTACGGCGACTTCCAGCACGAGGGCGGCTTCGCGCACGCCATGGAGCTGCTCGACCTGCCGGACCGGCCGACGGCGATCTTCGCGGGCAGCGACCAGCAGGCGTTCGGCGTCTACCAGGCCGCACGGCGGCACGGCCTGCGCATTCCCGACGACCTGTCGATCATCGGCTTCGACGAGCTGCCCGTCAGCCGCTGGGCCTCACCGCCGCTGACCACCGTCCGCCAGCCGCTCACGGAGATGGGCCGCACCGCGGCGCAAATGCTCGGCGACCTGATCGACGGCGGGCCGCTGCGCACCAACCGGGTCGAGCTGTCCACCGAACTTCATATCCGTGACTCGACCTCCCCACCTCGGAAGGAAGTGCCATGAGCACGCCCAACGACCTCGCCGGCCAGCCGGTCCCCGCGCAAGAGGAAAGCCCTGTGCTGCCGGAAGGCACCGGACAGGGCGAAGCCTGGCGCGATCCGGACCGGCCGGCCGATGAGCGAGTCGAGGACCTGCTCCGCCGGATGACCCTCGAGGAGAAGATCGCCCAGCTCGGCAGCATCTGGGTTGGCGCCTCCGGTGACGGCGACGGGGTCGCGCCGATGCAGGACCAGTTTTTCAACCACGAGCAGCCGCCGTTCGAAGACCTGGTCAAGAACGGGCTCGGCCAGCTGACCCGTGTCTTCGGTACCCGGCCTGTGCCGGCGTCCGCCGGGATGAGCGCCATGGCGACGCTGCAGGCCCGGGTGGTCGCCACCAACCGGCTCGGCATCCCCGCGGTGGCGCACGAGGAGTGCCTGACTGGCTTCGCCGCCTGGGGCGCGACCATCTACCCGACCCCGCTTGCCTGGGGCGCCACGTTCGATCCGGCGCTCGTCGGGGAGATGGCCGCCGCGTTCGGCGCGACGATGCACGCGGTGGGCGTGCACCAGGGCCTCGCCCCGGTGCTCGACGTCACCCGCGACTACCGCTGGGGCCGCACCGAGGAGACGATCGGCGAGGACCCGTACCTGGTCGGCGCCATCGGCACGGAGTACGTGCGCGGGCTGCAGCGGTCCGGCGTGCAGGCCACGCTCAAGCACTTCGCCGCCTACACGGCGTCGCGGGCCGGGCGGAACATGGCGCCGGTCTCCATGGGACCGCGCGAGCTCGCCGATGTCATGCTCGTCCCCTTCGAGATGGCCATCAGGCAGGGCGGCGCCCGCTCGGTGATGCCGACCTACATCGAGATCGACGGCGTCCCGGTCAGCGCCGACCGCCGGCTGCTCACCACACTGCTGCGGGACAAGCTCGGCTTCACCGGGCTCGTCGTCTCCGATTACTACGCGGTCTCCTTTCTCGAGATCCAGCACGCGGTCGCCGCCGACCCGGGCCACGCCGCAGTGCTCGCCCTGCGCGCCGGCCTCGACGTGGAACTGCCTGGCACCCGCTGCTTCGGCGAGCCGCTGCTCGACCTGGCGCTGGCCGGCCAGGTGCCGCAGCAGATCATCGACCGCGCGGCGGCCCGGGTGCTGCGGCAGAAGCTCGACCTCGGCCTGCTCGACCCCGGCTGGACCCCCATCCCAGGACAGGAGCAGGGAGAGACACCGGCGACGCCTGACTTCGACCCGCCCGAGCAGCGGGACATCGCGCGGCGGCTCGCCGAGGAGTCCGTGATCCTGGTCAAGAACGACCCGGGCACGCTGCCGCTCGCCGCCACTGCGCGGGTCGCGGTCGTCGGGCCGCTCGCTGACAACCCGCTCGCGTTCTTCGGCTGCTATTCCATGCCACGGCACCTCGGGCACCTGCGGGCCGACGGGTTGGGCGGCGAGGCGGGCGTCGCGGTGCAGACCCTGCTCGGCGGGCTGCGCGCGGAGGGTGTCGAGATAACGGGGCACGAGCGCGGCTGCGACGTCCGCACGCACGATGAGTCGGGTTTCGCCGCGGCAGTCAGCTCAACCCGTTCCGCTGATCTGATCGTGGCTGTGGTCGGGGACGAAGCCGGCCTGTTCGGACACGGGACCAGCGGCGAGGGGTGCGACACCACCGACCTGAAGCTGCCGGGCGCCCAGGAGGAGCTGCTGCACGCGCTCGCCGACACCGGCCTGCCGGTCGTCGCGGTGCTCGTCACCGGCCGGCCGTACGCGCTCGGCGGCGTGGCCGAGCGGCTCGCCGGGATCGTGCAGGCGTTCTTCCCCGGCGAGGAGGGCGGGCCGGCGATCGCAGGCGTGCTTACCGGGCGGGTGACGCCGAGCGGGCGGCTGCCCGTGGAGATTCCCCGTGATCCCGGATCGCAGCCGGGCACCTACCTGCGGTCACGGAACGCCGCGTGGCACACCGGCAGCTCGGTTGACCCCACCCCCCTTTACGCGTTCGGGCACGGCCTCTCGTACACCACCTTCGAGTACGGCGACTTTGAACTGTCGGCGGACCACGTCTCCACCGACGGCGCCCTGGACATCTCGTGCACCGTGCGGAACAGCGGTTCCCGCACCGGAACCGAGGTGGTGCAGCTCTACCTGAGTGACCCTGTCGCCTCCGTGGTGCGGCCGGTGCGCTGGCTTGCCGGGTTCGCGCGGGCCGAACTCTCGCCCGGCGAGAAGGCCAGGATCACGTTCCGGCTGCATGCAGACCGGACCTCATTTACCGGGGAGGGCTTGACTCGGATCGTCGAGCCCGGCACTATCGCGGTGACCCTTGGCGGCGCTTCTAACGATTCGCCGCTTACGGGATCGTTCATACTGACTGGCCCGCTACGTACCGTGGGTATTGATAGGGTGCTCGACACACCGGTATCTGTAAAGAAACTTACCGATTAGGATGGCGCTCAACCCACGGACAGGGATCGGACATGGAGGTTTCCGAATGGCACGAATCGCGCTCGACCACGTAGAGAAGATCTACGGCGGCGGCGTCAAGGCACTCGACGACTTGAACCTGGAGGTGAGGGAGGGCGAGTTCATGGTGCTCGTCGGTCCTTCCGGGTGCGGGAAGTCGACCGCGCTGCGGTCTATCGCGGGGCTTGAGGAAATCACCGGGGGGACGATCTCGATCGGGGAGCGGGTGGTGAACGACCTGCCGCCGAAGGACCGGGACATCGCGATGGTGTTCCAGAACTACGCCCTGTACCCGCACATGACCGTCGCGGACAACCTCGCGTTCGGGCTGAAGCTGCGCCACACCCCCAAGACCGAGATCAAGCGCCGCGTCGGGGAGGCCGCCGCGATGCTCGGCCTGGAGCCGTACCTGGGCCGCAAGCCCGCCGCCCTGTCCGGCGGCCAGCGGCAGCGCGTCGCCATGGGCCGCGCGATCGTCCGCGAGCCCGCCGCGTTCCTGATGGACGAGCCGCTGTCCAACCTGGACGCCAAGCTCCGCGTCTCGATGCGCGCCGCCCTCAACCAGCTGCACGAGCGGCTCGGCACGACGACGGTGTACGTGACGCACGACCAGGTCGAGGCGATGACCCTCGGCGACCGGGTCTGCGTCCTGCGCGACGGCAAGCTGCAGCAGGCCGACACCCCGCAGGAGCTGTTCGACGCCCCGGTCAACCTGTTCGTCGCCGGGTTCATCGGCTCCCCGGCGATGAACTTCGTCACCGCCGACCTGGTCCGCGACGACGGCCCCGCCGTCGCGTTCGCCGGGTTCAAGCTCCCCGTCCCGGCCGCGGTGGTGGCCGGCAAGCCCGGCCTGGATGAGTTCTTCGGCAAGAAGGTCATCCTCGGCATCCGCCCGTCGGACTTCGAGGACGGCGCGTTCGCCGAGGCCGGCTGGCCCCGCATCGGCGTCACCGCCGGCGTCACCGAGGGGCTCGGCACCGAGATCCACGCCATCTTCACCATCGACGCGCCCCCGGTCGAGCACCACTCGATCACCTCGGCGGCCGGCGGGCACGACGAGGAAGACGAGACCGTCGCCGCCCTCGTCGGCGGCAAGTCGCTGTGGACCGCCCGGGTCTCCTCCCGCTCCGCGGTCCGCCCCGGCGCCCCGCTCGAGCTCGCCATCGACACGTCCCGGCTGCACTTCTTCGACCCCGCCTCCGGCGAATCCATCGGCCACCCGCTGTCCGCGGGCGTGTCGGCGGGCGCCGGCGCGTGACGTAGCTCTGTTCTGAGCGCACAGTGGACGCTTGGGCACATTATGGTGTGCCCAAGCGTCCACTTTCTGCGTTCACGGGGGCATTGCGTGCCGCGGGGTGATCGGCAAGTCTCGGGGTGAGAGACGAACCGGCCGGCCGCGAAGGAGCTGCCATGGCGGAAATGCGCATGAGCACGGGCACGCTTACCTACCGGCGGGCTGCCACGAGCGAGCAGGCGGCTACGTGCCAGCGGGCGGCGCGGTGAGCGGGCTGCCCGACCTGGACGGGAAGGTCGCCGTGGTGACCGGCGGCGCCTCGGGGATCGGCAAGGGCATCGCCACCCGGCTCGCCGCCGAGGGCGCCCGGGTGATCATCGCCGACATCCAGCGGGACGCCATGGAGGCGACAGCCGCGGAGATCGGTGCGCTTGGCGTGCTGACCGATGTGAGCGACGCGCAGAGCGTCGCCGACCTGGCCCGCGCCGCCGTCGAGGCGTTCGGCACCGTGCACGTCGTCTGCAACAACGCGGGCATCGGGCCGCTCGCCCCGGTCGCCGACCTGACGCTCGACGACTGGCGCTGGATGCTCGGCGTCAACCTGTGGGGTGTCATCCACGGCGTACACGCGTTCCTGCCCATACTCAAGGCCAACCGCGAGGGCGGCCACATCGTGAACACCGCCTCGATGGCCGGCCTGGTCGCGGGGCCCCGCCTCGGGGCGTATGCCGCCGCGAAGTACGGGGTCGTCGGGCTGACCGAGGTGCTCGCGGCCGAACTCGCCGCGGACGGCTCACGGGTCGGCGCGTCCGTGCTCTGCCCGGGCACCGTGCGCACCAGCATCGGCACGTCGTCCCGCAACCGGCCCGCCGACCTGCCGGACGCCGGGTTCAAGGACGTGGACATCGAACTCGAGGACAACCCCAGGTACCGGTGGATCTACCCCGACGAGGCCGGCTCCGTGGTGGTCCGCGCGATCAAGCGCGGCGACCTGTACGCGCTCACCCACCCCGACTGGTACCCGATGGTCGCCGAGCGGCACGCGGCGATCGCCGCGGCGTTCCGCGAGCAGGCCGCCGAGGCGGGCTTCGACGCGGGCCTGGACGCAGGCGTCGACGCGGGCACTGGCACAGGACCGGGTGCCGGCTGAGGGGAGGCAACCGCCGTGCAGGCAACGATCGCCTACTACGACCCGCCGCGGCGCCCCGCGCCGGACGCCCGCCCCGACTTCACCGCGCTGCCGCTGACGAGCCGGCCGGTCACCGTCGGGAACATGCGCGCCGCGGGCGGCGGGTTCACCCTCGACCGGGAGGGCTTCACGCTGGTGACCGCGCCCACCGCGGTCGGCGACTTCTACGACCCAGGCGAGGTGGCCGGCCGGTACGTCGCCGAGGCACGCGACCTGGTCCGCGCGCTCACCGGCTGCGCCGCGACCGCGCTGCTCAACAGCCCGGTGATCCGGGTCAGCGGCCGGGCGGGCCCGCGGCCCGCGGGGACCACGTTCACCGGCGACTTCGCGCACGCCGACTTCAGCGCCGCCGCCGCGGTCGCCATGCTGGAGCGCAACCTCCCGCAGGCCGAGGCGGCTGCCCGGATGCTGTCCCGGTTCTGCGTGCTCAACGTGTGGCGTACGTTCTCCGGGCCGCCGCAGGACGTGCCGCTCGCGCTCTGCGACGTCCGCAGCGTCGCGCCGCCGGACAAGCAGTACTGCGAGATCACCATGAAAACGGCCATGGGCGACCTCCTCACCTGGGAAAACATCGCGTACTACCACAACCAGGCGCACCGCTGGTGGTACTGCCCCGACATGACGCGCGACGAGGCGTACGTCTTCAGGTCGTTCGACTCCGCGCCTGGTCACGCCGAGCAGGTGCCGCACAGCGCGTTCGTCAGTGACTCCTGCCCGCCGTCCGCGCCGCCCCGCGCGTCCATCGAGGTGCGCGTGTTCGCCTTCTTTGCGGACTGATGAAAGACCTGACCATCGCGTCAATCGAGGCGCTGCCCGTCTCCTTCCCGCTGCGCCAGGCCGTCACCCAGGGCCTCGGCTCGGTCACCAAGCGAGACACGGTGATCGTCAAAGTCACCACCGTCGGCGGACTGACCGGATACGGCGAGTCGTACAACGGCCGGGCTCCGCTCGCCGTCGCCGCGACCGTCAACACGACCCTGCGCGACCTGCTCACCGGCATGGACGCCGCCGCGACCACGGCTGTCTGGGACGTCTTCGAGCGCCGGGTGCTCGCCAACCACGGCACCTGCGCCGCCTGCGTGTGCGCGATGAGCGGCATCGACATGGCCCTGTGGGACCTGGCGGGCAAGGCGCTCGGCGTCCCCCTTTACCGGCTGCTCGGCGGGTCCGCCAGGGAGGTGCCCGCCTACGCCGGCGGCTTCGCGCTCGGCTACGCCGCGCCTGCCGCGGTCGCCGACGAGGCGCTCAGCCAGGTCGCCGCCGGTTACCGCGCCGTCAAGCTGCGGCTCGGCGACACGCTCGAATCGGATGCCGAACGGGCCCGTGCGCTGCGTGCCGCGCTCGGCTCCGACGTCGGGCTGCTGGCCGATGCGAACTGCCGCTACTCGGTCTCCGACGTCCGCGCCATGCTGCCGGTGCTCGCCGAGACCGGGGCGGGCTGGCTCGAGGAGCCGTTCCCGCCCTACCAGGACCGGTCATGGCGCTCCGCCGGGTCCATCACGGCCGACGTGCTGCCGCTGGCGGCCGGCGAGAACTGCTACACCAGGTACGAGTTCCACCGGCTGCTCGACGCGGGCGCGGTGTCCATCGTGCAGCCCGACCTGTCCCGGTGCGGCGGGATCACCGAGGCGCTGCGCATCGCCGCGCTCGCGTCAGGAGCTGGCCTTCCCGTCTGCACGCACGGCTGCCACACCGGGCTGAACTTCGCCGCGAGCGTGCACTTCCTGGCGGCCATCGAGAACGGCTGGTACTTCGAGGCCGACGGCTCGACGGACAACCCGCTGCGCACCGTCGCCTGCTCGGCGTCGTACAGGCTGTCCGCATCCGGCACGGTGACACCCCTCGACGGCCCCGGCCTCGGCGTGGAGGTGGACGAGGACTACCTGCGCGCCCACCCGCTCACCGACGGCCCCGCCTGGCACTGACGGTTACTGGACCGGGAGGGCGATCTCGTCCTCGGGGAGCAGGCCGTGCTGCATCGCGAACATCGCGGCGGACGCCCGGCTCGAGGCGCCGATCTTGGCGTAGATGTGCTCCACGTGGTTGCGGGCCGTCTTGGGCGTGATCACCAGCTCGGTGGCGATCTGCTTGTTGGCGGCGCCGCGGGCCAGCAGGACGAGCACCTCGATCTCGCGGGCGGTGAGGCCCGCCACCGCGGTCCGGCGGCGCGCCACCCGGTGGCCGGCCGCCTCGAGGACGGCGCCAACCGCATCACCATCGAGGCGGCCGGCGCGGACCTCAGCCTGCAGCTCCGCGGCCGCGGCCGCGGCCGTCCGCGCGGGACGGTACGGCCGTGGCTCGCGCATGGCTTGATACGCCTCCGCCGCGCCGAGCACCCGGGCCAGCCGGGAGATCGCGCCGCCGGAGAGTCCTCGCGGGTAGCCGCTGCCGTCAAGCCGCTCCCGCAGCTGCACCGCGATCTCGCCGAGCGGCGCGAGCGCGGCCGACTGCCGCAGCATCCGCTCGGTCAGGTAGGGCGCCATCCTGACCCGCTCCCACTCGCCGGCGCTCAGCGGCCCCGGCTTGTCCAGGATCGAGTTCGACACGCCGAGCCGGCCATAGCCATGGACGAGGCCTGCCCGGTACAGCAGGGCTGTCTTCTCGGCGGGCAGGCCGAGCCTGCGCCCGGCGTCCTCGGCAAGCTCCGCCACCGCGAGGGAGTGACCGAGCATGAATGGCGACTTCAGGTCGACGAAGTTCGCGATCGCGGTCAGCGCGGCGTCGAGCTCCGCCGGGCTGAGTCCCACGGTCAGCGCCGGCTCGGCGGCGATCACCGCCTGCCAGGTGGAGACCGTGTCGAGGGCGTCGAAGATCTCGTTCGCCGACTTGCAAAGCAAGTCCGCCAGTTCCGGATCGAACTGCCTGCCGGACCTCGCCTGGGCCAGGCTCCGCGCGGCGTCAACCCCGCGCACCCGGTGCGCCACCTCCATGAACTCGGAGAGCTGAGCGATCCGGGCCGCGACCGGGACCGCCTCGGCCCGCAGTTCGCCCGGCCAGCCCCGCCCGTCCCACTGCTCGTACGCCGAGCCGACCGCGTCGCGGACGCCCGGCGGCAGGCCGAGCTGCTCGGCCAGGGTCTTGGCCAGCCGGGCATGCTGCGCGATCATCCCGTCGAGTTCGCGGTGCCCGGAGACCGCGAACTCAAGCCCCACCCGGAACCGGTACAGCGGCGAGTTGCCCGAGCCGATCAGCCGCAGGGTCGAGAGCGCCCCGCGCATGCTGCGCATCTCGTGGTCGTACTTGCCCGACTTGAGCGTGATGTCATCGCCGAACCATTTCGCCTGCTCATGGGCGTCGGCGTGACAGCCGACGTTAACGAGCAGCGCGGTGTAGTAGACGGCCGCCCGGTCCTCCTCGCCGAGCGCTCCGCGATCGGCGAGACGCAGGGCGATCAGGCACTGGCGCAGCACGTGCTCCATCGGCTGGCCGAAGCCGAGGTCAATGCCGAGGGACAGTGACGCGACAAGCTCGGCCAGCCGGACCCGCTGGCGTCCGGCTTCCTCCATCGCACCAGGATAACGCCCGAGGTCGCGACGCAAGTAGCCCGCGAAGATGAGGCATCGGCCCCATGCGGCGCAGGCCCGCGCGCCCGTACGGTCAGTACATGGAAACGCTCCGTCAGGGAGCGCGCGGGAACGAAACGAAGTGATGCAGCCATGTCGTTGCGAGACAGCCTTTTCGCCATCACCTATGACCGGCAGATCGCACGGGCCGAGGAGGCGGGGCTGCGCGCCATGCGCAAGCGGCTGCTGGCCGACGCGGCCGGCCAGGTGGTCGAGATCGGCGCCGGCACCGGGGCGAACCTGCCCTGGTACGGCCCAGAGGTCAAGTCCCTCACGGTGACCGAGCCGGTGCAGCCGATGGTCCGCAAGCTGGAACGACGGGTTCGCGAGCTCGGCTCGGACGCCACGGTGCTCCGCGCGCCTGCCGAGGACCTGCCATTCGAGAGCGGCACCTTCGACGTGGCAGTGTCGACGCTCGTGCTGTGCGGTGTCGACGACCAGCCGCGGGCGCTGCGCGAGCTGCGCCGGGTGCTGCGGCCGGGCGGAACGCTGCTGTTCCTTGAGCACGTCCGCTCAGGCGATGCCAAGCGGGCACGCCAGCAAGACCGGCTGAACTGGCTCAACAGGCTCGTCGTCCGGTGCGACTGCAACCGGGCCACCCTGGACACGATCAGGCAGGCCGGCTTCACCGTCACCGAGGTGGAGAACACCGCGCTGCCGAAGGCGCCGCCGTTCGTCCGCCCGGCCATCATCGGCACCGCGAAGGCGCCGGCCTGAGCGCGGGGGCCGCGCCCGGAGGATTCTGGCCTTGGGGCACCCAGAGCCCGCTCTATTGGCCCCCGGGCACCCAGAGCCAGAATCATGCCGGAACTCATGGGTGTCGGGGGCAGCAGTGACGGGCGGGAGCGTCAGGGGGTCTTGGCGGGGCCGGTTGAGCCGCGGACGACCAGTTCGGGCTCGAACAGTAGCTCCTCGGCGTGCGCGATCACGGTCTCCATCTGGTTGACGAGCAGCGCCACGGCGGCCTTGCCCATCGACTCGATCGGCTGGCGGACCGTGGTCAGCGGTGGGTCGGTGGCGTTCAGCCAGGCGGAATCGTCGTAGCCGACCACGGAGACGTCGCCGGGGACGGTCAGGCCCGCCCGGCGCACCGCGCGGATCGCGCCGAGCGCAAGCACGTCGCTGCCGCAGATGATGCCGGTGACACCCTGGCGGAGCATCCGGGTGGTGGCCGCCTGGCCGCCCTCGAGCGAGAACAGCGCGTGCTCGACGGGTGCGGCGCCGAGGCCCGCGCCCGCCGCGGCCTCGGTGAACGCGGCGAGCTTACGCCGCGACGGCATGTGATCCTCGGGGCCGAGCACCAGGCCGATCCGCTCGTGCCCGAGCGCGGACAGGTGTGTGAAGGCCTGCACGGCGGCCGAGGCGTCGTCGGTGGCCACGCACGGGAAGTCCAGGTCGATCGCCGCGTTGATCAGCACGACGGGCACGCCTCTGCCGCGCAGCAGGCGGTAGTGCTCGTGCGGCGCCGCGACCTCGGCGTAGTGGCCGCCGGCGAACACCACGCCAGACGCGTGCTGCTCGAGCAGCATGTCCACGTAATCGGCCTCGGACAGCCCGCCCGCGGTGCGGGTGCAGAGCACCGGGGTAAAGCCGCGCTGGGCAAGCGCGCCACCGATGACCTCGGCGAGCGCGGGGAAGATCGGGTTCTGCAGCTCGGGCAGGACGAGGCCGATCAGCCGGGCGCGCTGGCCGCGCAGCTTGCTCGGCCGCTCGTAGCCGAGCACGTCGAGGGCGGTGAGCACCGCTTCCCTGGTGCTGTCTGACACCCCGGCCTTTCCGTTGAGCACTCTGCTCACGGTGGCCTCACTAACCCCAACCTTCTTCGCAACCTCGGCAAGACGCCGGGCGGGAGTACGCGTCATGCAGCAAGTGTACGTCATATCAACGCAAGAATTTGCGTTATCAGAGAGATATTTTCACCCTCTGACGGCGAGTGCTCCGCTGACTTGCAGGGCAAAAGCCGCAGGATAACGGGCTATGTGGCCGATGTGAGCGTTCACCGGAGAAGAGTCCAAGACCTGCATATGAATGTTGTTTCTTTGCAGCGGATGATCGAGATCTTGCCGACAGATGTCTGGCTATGTATGTTCACCCCTAACGGCGACGGTGCCCGGCCCGGCTGCTAGCGCGACAGGCGCGAAGCAGGGCGGGTGTGCCCATCGCCCACATTCAGCCCCATAGAAAGGGATGGAGCGATGAGCAGCATCTACGACCGACTGCGGCGCCCGCGGGCTATCGCGGTGGCCGCTGCGGCGGGACTTGTTCTGACCGCGGCGGCCTGCTCAAGCGGCTCGAGCAACACGGCCACCCCCGGCGGGACGACAGGCGCGTCCGGCCAGAAGGTCACCATCAGCATCGACTGCGCGCCCCCCCAGGCGCAGCAGCCCGTGCAGCACAAGGAATGGCTCGAGGATGTAGGGATCTTCGAGAAGGCCAACCCCAACATCACCATTAACAGCATCTACAACTACCCGTGCGAGCAGACCGCCAGCTTCACCTCGATGCTGCGCGGCGGGACCGAGCCGGACATCTTCTACACGTACTTCACCGACCTGCCGCAGGTGCTCCTGGCCGGCCAGGCGGCGGACATCACCCCGTACGTGAATTCCAAGACGGTACCGAACCTGGCCGACATCGCGCCGAGCTCGATGAAGGCGGTCACGGCGGGCAAGACGCTGTACGGCCTGCCGACCTCCAACTACACGCAGGGGCTCATCTACAACAGGAAGCTCTTCCAGCAGGCGGGACTCAACCCCGACAACCCGCCGACCACCTGGGCCGAGGTCGAGACGGACGCGACCGCGATCGCCAAGCTCGGCAACGGCATCGAGGGCTGGGGTGAGTACAGCGCCGGCAACAACGGCGGCTGGCACTTCTCCTCCTACATCGACGCCGTGGGCGGCAGCATGGTCAACACCAACACCGCGCCCGCCACCGCGAGCTTCAACACCGCGGACGCCCAGCAGATCCTGCAGGCACTGCACAACCTGCGGTTCAAGGACAACGCGATGAGCGCCAGCCAGGGTCTCGCCTGGGGCGCGCTGCAGCAGCAGTTCGGCGCCGGCAAGCTCGGCATGTACATCGCCGCGCCCGACGACATCTACAACGTGATCGTCCCGACGGACAAGGGCAACCTGAGCGACATCGGGATGGGCCCGCTGCCCAGCCTGACGGGCACCGCGGCCGGCTCGCTGTCCGGCGGCAACGACTTCGTGTTCGCGAAGCACGACACCCCGGCGCAGATCGAGGCCGGCATCAAGTGGATCGACTTCGAGAACCTGACGCCGGGCACCGGCCAGTTCAACTTCACCCGGCAGAAGGCGGACGGCTTCCCCGTCGGCTTCCCCGAGCCCGAGCTGTTCGTCGGGCCCACCGGCGACAAGATCAACTCGCTCCGGGCCGCGTCCGCGACCATCAACACCGCCTACTACCAGCCGTTCATCAAGGCACAGGAGAACGGCGACGGCGAGCCGACCGACGCGCAGGCCGTCTACAAGACGCTTGACCCGGTGATGCTCGCGGTGCTCACCGAGCAGAACGCCGACATCCCGACGCTGCTCAAGACCGCCACCTCCAACGTCAACACCCTCCTGCAGAACGCGGGCTAGCGGAGTAGGCCGCAACCGTTCTGAATGCCGATTAGAAACCCCGTATCGTGCGCGGGGCGGGCGGCGACCTCCGCCACCCGCCTCGCGCCCGGCTCTGACCGCCGCCCTCCACCCTCCACACCCCACCCGCCAACCCCGGACTGGAGATGCTCATGGCAGACGTCGCAACCCGCCGCGCACCGCGGCTCGCACGGCTCGCGGCGCCTGCGCCGCCCGCCCGCGGGCGGCTGCTGGCCAAGGCCAAGCGCAACTCCGCCGCCTGGGGCTTCCTGATCGGCGCGGTGCTCTGCTTCACCTTCTTCTCCTGGTACCCGATCGTCCGCGAAGTCATCATGAGCTTCCAGAAGCCGGTGTACGGCGGCGGCAACACCTTCGCCGGCTTCTCGAACTACATCCGGATCATCCACGACCCGACGTTCTGGAAGGCCTGGCGGAACACCCTCGAATTCACGATCCTGGCCCTGGTCATCGGGTTCGCGGTGCCCTTCATCGTGGCGATCGTGCTCAACGAGCTGCGGCACGCGCGCGGCTACTTGCGGGTGCTCGTCTACCTGCCGGTGATGCTGCCGCCCGCCTCGGCGCTGCTGCTTTTCGCCTACTTCTACAACCCGCAGTACGGGCTGTTCGACGACATCCTGCGCACCCTGCACCTGCCCGAGTCGCAGTGGGTGCTGCAGCCGGGCGACGGGTTCTTCAGCACCGCGATGATCGCCGTCGTGATCGCCTCGACCTGGATGAACATGGGCGCCGCCACGCTCATCTACCTCGCCGCGCTGCAGAACATCCCCGGCGAGCTGTACGAGGCGGCCGAGCTCGAGGGGGCGGGCATCCTGCGCCGGATCAGGCACGTGACCATCCCGCAGACCAGGCTGATCCTGATCACGCTGCTGATGATCCAGGTCGTCGCGACCATGCAGATGTTCATCGAGTCGTTCGTGCTGACCAACGGCGGCGGCGGTGTCGACAACAACACCATGTCAGTCGTGATGCTCATCTACCAGTACGCGTTCGCGATGAGCGGCGCGAGCAACTACAACAGCGCCTCGGCACTCGGCGTGATCCTCATGCTGGTGCTCGCCGTGTTCTCCGGCGGGTTCCTGTGGGCCACCCGCGAGCGCGGCTAGGAAGGGGGACCTCGATGACCGTACTCGCCACCGCGGCCACCAGGACGCGCATCGGCCGGCGCGGGGGCCGCGCGCGGCGCACCACGCCGGGAGCGTCAACGCGGACGCTCATCTCCGACGTGCAGCGCAACACGCGGCGCGGCAAGATCATCTACCGCACCGTGCTGACCCTGGTGATCGTCATCTTCACGCTGGTCTTCATCGGCCCGCTGTACTTCCTGTTCACCGACGGGCTCAAGTCGACACAGGAGGCGATCGCGACGCCGCCGACGCTGTATCCGCACAGCCCGCAGCCGAGCAGCTACGTGGACGCGTGGAACCGGCTCGACGTCGCCGGGATGCTGTGGAACACGGTCTACTACGCGTTCGGCGCGCTGGCCTTCCAGCTCGTCTTCGACGTCGCCGCCGCGTACTCGCTGTCCAAGCTGCGGCCGGTGCTCGGCAACGTGGTGCTGTTCATGATGCTCGCAACGCTGATGATCCCGGTCGCGGTGCTCGTCGTGCCGCAGTACGTGACCATCGCCAGCCTCCCGTTCACGCACTGGAACCTGATCGGGTCACCCGAGGCCATCTGGCTGCCCTCGGTGGCGAACGCGTTCAACATCTTCCTGCTCAAGCGGTTCTTCGACTCCATACCAAGCGACTACATCGACGCCGCGTCGGTCGATGGCGCGTCCCGGCTGATGATCCTGTGGCGGATCGTGCTGCCCATCTCGCGGCCGATCATCGGGGTTGTCTCGATCTTCAGCCTGGTCGCGGTGTGGAAGGACTTCCTGTGGCCGCTGCTCGTCGAGTACGGGTACTCCCCCACCAGGGAGACGCTGAACGTCGGGATCTGGCAGGCCACGTTCGGCACGCCGCAGAATCTGATCATCGCGGCGTCCGCGATGGCGGCCATCCCCACGATCGTGTTCTTCCTGATCTTCCAGCGCAACATCATGGCCGGCCTGACGGCGGGCGGCATTAGAGGCTAGACCGCCCCCTTTCGCATTTAATGACACCACACAAGGCAAGGCACGCCGTGTGGTCAGCCCTCGCTGCCCGCATGGCGTCCGCCACCCAGCAGAAAGCAGGTTTCACCGTGCACGAGCAGGCATCAAGCCGGACCGCCGAGTCCAGCGATTCCTGGTGGCGTGGCGCCGCGATCTACCAGCTTTACGTGCGCAGCTTCGCCGACGGCGACGGCGACGGCATCGGTGACCTGGCTGGCGTCCGTGCCAAGCTGCCCTACCTGGGATCGCTCGGCATCGACGCGATCTGGTTCAACCCCTGGTACCCGTCGCCGATGGCCGACGCGGGCTACGACATCTCCGACTACCGGTCCATAGACCCGGTGTTCGGCACACTCGACGAGGCGGACGCGCTGATCGGCGAGGCACACGCACTCGGCATCCGGATCATCGTGGACATCGTGCCGAACCACGGCTCCGACCGGCATCCCTGGTTCACCGCCGCGCTCGCCGCCGGACCTGGCTCCGCCGAGCGGTCCAGGTTCTGGTTCCGGCCGGGCCGCGGCGCGGACGGCTCGCTGCCGCCGAACGACTGGCAGTCGATCTTCGGCGGGCCCGCGTGGAGCCGGGTGACTTCACCCGATGGCACACCCGGCGAGTGGTACCTGCACCTGTTCGCGCCGGAGCAGCCCGACTACAACTGGTCCTCGGCTGACGTCCGCCAGGAATTCGAAGACGTGCTGCGCTTCTGGTTCTCCCGCGGTGTGGACGGCATCAGGATCGACTCGGCGGCGCTGCTCTGCAAGGATCCGCTGCTGCCCGACGTCGCTGCTGACGCACCGCCTGGGCCTTCGCATCCGTACACGGACAGGGACGAGGTGCACGAGGTCTACCAGGCCTGGCGAGCGGTCGCCGACAAGTTCCCCGGGCGGATGCTGATCGGCGAGGTCTGGCTGCCCGACGCTTCGCGGCTCGCCCGCTACGTGGGTCCCGGCGAGCTGAACACGGTTTTCAACTTCCCGTACCTGGACTGCCCGTGGGACGCTGCAGCGTTGCGGCGGGTCATCGACCAGACGCTCGCGCTCAACGCGCCGCTCGGCGTGCCTGCCACCTGGGTGCTGTCCAACCACGACGTGGACCGGGTGGTGTCCAGGTACGGGCGGGCCGACACGGCGTTCAGCCTTGACCGGCGGCCGTACTTTCACGGTTTCCCCGTCGACCTGACGCTCGGCACCCGGCGCGCCAGGGCGGCGGCGCTGCTGACCATGGCGCTGCCCGGCTCGGTGTACATCTACCAGGGCGAGGAGCTCGGTCTCTGGGAGGTGCAGGACATCCCCGACGAGCTGCGCCAGGATCCGATCTGGGCACGGACAGGCGGCGCCGACCCGGGCAGGGACGGCAGCCGGGTGCCGCTGCCGTGGTCAGGCACCGAACCGCCGTTCGGGTTCTCCCCCGATTCTCCCGACGGCGCGGTGCAGCCGTGGCTGCCGCAGCCCAAGGAGTGGCGGGACCTGACCGTTTCCGCGGAGTCGGTTAGCGGCGACTCGATGCTTGCCCTGTACCGGGACGCGCTGCGGCTGCGGCGGTCTTCGCTGTCTTCGCTTGGCGAGTCGATGTCGTGGTGCCCGTCGGCGCCCGGCGTGCTCGACTTCTCGCGTGGCGAGGGGGTGCGGTGCGTGGCGAACCTGTCCGGTGAGCCTGCGGCGCTGCCGCCCGGGGCTGCCGTGCTGCTGGCGAGCGGGCCGCTGACCGAGGACGGGCGGCTGCCCACGGACACGACGGCCTGGGTGCGGGTGGCGTGATCTGTTAGCTCTCCCGGTCGCGGGCCGGCCTGCGGCGAGGCCGGCCCGCGACCGGGTCAGGCGCTTTATGGGCCGCTGGTGGGCCGCTGGTCAGCCGCGGTCGGCGGATGCCTGCTGATCGTGGTCGGCCGTCGGCTGTGCCGGGACCTGAGCCGGGTCACGCTCGTTGATCTTGAATGCGAGCGCGTCGCCGTCCTGGGTCACGGTCACGTGCTGCCCGGGGAGCAGTCGCCCGTCGAGCAGCATCGAGGACAGACGGTTGCCGACCTCCCGCTGAATGGTCCTGCGCAGCGGACGGGCGCCGAACTCGGGCTGGAAGCCGCGCCGGGCCAGCCAGCCGACCGCATCGGCGGTGAACTCGATCGTGATGGCCTGGGCGTGCAGGCGGCGGGTGGTCTCCTCGAGCAGCAGGCTGGTGATCTGGCGCAGCTGCGTCTCGTCGAGCTGGCGGAAGATGATGATCTCGTCGATGCGGTTGAGGAACTCGGGGCGGAACGACTCGCGCAGCAGGCCCATGATGCGCTCTTGGGCTTCGCCGCCCACCGCGCCGCCCACCGCGCCGCCCTCGAAGCCCAGCCTGCGCCGGCCGATCAGGTCAGAACCGAGGTTGCTCGTCATGATCACCACGGTGTTCTTGAAGTCCACCGTGCGGCCCTGCCCGTCGGTGAGCCGCCCGTCGTCAAGGACCTGGAGCAGGATGTTGAACACATCCTGGTGCGCCTTCTCGATCTCGTCGAGCAGCAGGACGGCGTACGGGGTGCGGCGGACCGCCTCGGTGAGCTGGCCCGCCTCCTCATAGCCGACGTATCCGGGCGGCGCGCCGGTCAGCCGGCTCACGGTGTGCCGTTCCTGGAACTCGCTCATGTCGATGCGGATCATCCGGCCCTCGCTGCCGAACAGGGCCTCGGCGAGCGCCCTGGCCAGCTCGGTCTTCCCCACGCCGGTCGGCCCCAGAAACAGGAAGCTGCCGATGGGCCGGTGCGGGTCGGCAAGCCCCGCCCGGGAGCGGCGTACCGCCTCCGCGATGGCGGCCACCGCGTCGTCCTGGCCGATCACCCGCTGGTGCAGTTGCTGCTCCAGCTGGAGCAGCCGGTCCCTTTCCTCCTGGGTGAGCTGGGTGACGGGGATGCCTGTCGACCGGGAGACGATCTCCGCGATGTCAGACGGCCCGACCTCGGGGATCGCCTTCTCGCCCGCTTCGCCCGTTTCGCTGCCTGGGGCGCCGGCCTGCTGGCTCAGTCCGGCGATCTGGTCGCGCAGCTCGGCGGCCCTGGCGTAGTCCTCGGCGCCCACCGCCTCGTCCTTCTCCCTGTGCAGCTCCCCGAGGCGGCGCTCGGCCTCGCGGCGATCCCGCGGCGGCGTCTTGGTCCGCAGCCGCACCCGCGCGCCCGCCTGGTCGATCAGGTCGATCGCCTTGTCCGGCAGGAACCGGTCGGTGATGTAGCGGCTGGAAAGCTCCGCCGCGGCGACGAGCGCCTCGTCGGTGATGCGGACCTGATGGTGCGCCTCGTAGCGGTCGCGCAGGCCGCGCAGGATCTCGATGGTGTCGCTGACGCTCGGCTCGGGGACCAGGATCGGCTGGAACCGCCGCTCGAGCGCCGCGTCCTTCTCGATGTTCTTGCGGTACTCACTGATCGTGGTGGCGCCGATGATGTGCAGCTCACCACGGGCCAGGGCGGGCTTGAGCATGTTCGCCGCGTCCATCGCGCCCTCGGCGCCGCCGCCCGCGCCGACGACCGTGTGGAGTTCGTCGATGAAGACGATCAGCTCGTCGCTATGCGCGCGGATCTCGTCGATGACCTTCTTCAGCCGTTCCTCGAAGTCGCCGCGATACCTGGTGCCGGCCACAAGGCCGCCGAGCTCGATCTGAACCAGGCGCTTGTCGCGCAGCGTGTCTGGCACGTCCCCGTCGACGATCCGTTGCGCGATGCCCTCGACGATGGCCGTCTTGCCCACCCCAGGCTCGCCGATGAGCACCGGGTTGTTCTTGGTCCGCCGCGACAGCACCTCAATCGTCTGCTCGATCTCCTGACCACGGCCCACCACCGGGTCGATCCTGTCCTCCCTGGCCAGCGCCGTGATGTCGACGCCGAACTGGTCCACGGTCGGCGTGCCTGACGGCCGGCGGCCTGCGCCGTCGCCACGGCCGCCGCGGCCGCCGGGGCCTTCGCCCAGAGCCGCGTCCCGCAACGCCTCCGGGCTGACGTGGAAGTCCCTGAGCACCCGGTCGGCGGCCGAGTCGGGGTTGACGGCGAGCGCGAACAGCAAGTGCTCGGGGCCGATGTAGGACGAGCCGAAGGCGCGGGAGATCTGCCGCGCGTCGAGCAGCGCCCGCTTGGCGGCCGGCGTCATGCTCGGCGGCTCGTCGCGGGGCTGGCCGTGCCGCGACCTGGACTCGATCGCCGAGGCCATGGCGTCCGGGTCGGCTCCCGCCGCGCTCAGCAGGCGGCGCACCGGCTCCTGCCGGGTCGCTGCCCAGAGCAGGTGATCGGTGTCCAGATCAGGGTCGCCCCACAGCGCCGCCTGCGTCGCAGCGTCCCGCATCAGCTCGCGGGCCTGCTCGGTGAGCAGCTGGGTGATGTCGATCCGCTGCACAGGCCGCGGCGCGGGATGGCCGAACATGCGAGCGAAGATCTCCTCGAAGGGACTGGTACCAAAGTCACCGGACCCGAAGGGGTCGTAAGTCATGCGGAGCTCCCCTGAATGGCATTCACTACTCTCAGTAGCGCTCGCCTATCGGGCAAGCGCCCGGCACCGCGGCACTACCCGGCCTGCTAGCTGTGCAAACGAAGGTCAGCTCAGGCGGGGTGTCAGCCTTGCCGACCGGCGAGGGCGGCCCGCGCGGCCGAATTCAACTGCGGAGCGTAACCAAGGCCGAAGAGACAGACGTGCACCAGGAGCGGGTGAAGCTGGTGCAGCGGCACGCGTGCGCGCCAGCCTTCCGCCAGCGGGACCGTCTCGGTGTAGCCGCGCAGGATCTCCGCCAGGTCCGGTGCGCCGAACAGGGCGAGCATCGCCAGGTCGGTCTCCCGGTGGCCGCCGTGCGCGGCCGGGTCGATCGGCCAGCCACGCCCGGCCGACCACAGGACGTTGCCCGACCACAGGTCGCCGTGGATGCGGCTGGGCTTTTCCGGTGGTCCGGCAAGCTCGCCGATCCTCGCGATGACGGCTTCTACCTGCCTGGCCTCGGCGGCAGGGAGCGCGCGCTGGTCGCGCGCCCGCCTGAGGTACGGCAGGAGGCGCCGCTCCGCGTACCAGGCGGCCCAGTCCGGTTCTTCGCGGTTGGCTCGCGCGCTGTCAGGCGGCGTACTGTCAAGCGGCGTACTGTCAAGCGGCGTGTTGTCTAGGGGGAGGGACGCGATGTACCCGGGCCAGGGGGCACCGAAGGCAGGCGCGCCCGCCGCGTGCAGCCGCGCTAGGTCCGCGCCGAACCGGCGGGCAGCGCCGGGCGGCGGGTTCTCCTGCGGCCCGATCAGCTCGATGACCAGGAATTCCGCGGACACTCCGATGACTTGCGGCACCGGCGGGCCGCCGTCCGCCCCGGCAAGCCAGCGCAGCCCGTTGGCCTCGGCCGCGAAGGCCGCGGCGGACTCGCCGTCCGGGCTGGCCCCGGCCTTGACGAAGACGTCGCGTCCGTCGGCCAGCGTCCCGGTGAGGTGGCGGACGCCGTGCTGGCCGCCCGCCTCCCGAAGCCGGGCGAACGGGATACCGAGCGCTTCGCCGATCCGTTGCGACAGACTGGACATGACCACCCCATATCCTGGCACGGCTCGCCTGATCAGTACGGTAGCCAAACTCGCGGCTTCTCAAGCTGGCGGGCGCGTGGTCTGCTGATTCGCGTTTTTGAATGCAACGGGCCCGCAACACTGCGAACTTAGATGTACGGGAATTCAATGCTCGGGGATTCGATGCACGGGGAAGGTGCGCTGGCATGGCCGGGTTGCTTGACGAAACGGTGGCGGTGATCGGCGGGCTCGACGAGGACGCGATCCGCGCCGCGCGGCTGCGGCAGGACTCGCTGACCAAGCCGCGAGGGTCGCTCGGGCGGCTCGAGGACGTGTCGGTCCGGCTCGCGGGGATCGCCGGGCAGTGCCCGCCGCCGTTGCCGCTGCCCGCTGTGGTCGCGGTGTTCGCCGCCGACCACGGGGTGCACGCCCAGGGCGTGTCGCCGTGGCCGCAAGAGGTCACCGCGCAGATGGTGGCCAACTTCCTGGCAGGCGGCGCGGCCGTGAACGCGATCGCCGCTCAGGCGGGTGCCGACGTCCGGGTCGTGGACATCGGGGTCGCCACTCCCCTGCCGGCCGCCGCCGGGCTGCTGTCGCGGAAGGTCAGGGCGGGGACCGCCGACATGACGACCGGGCCCGCGATGAGTGCGCAGGAGGCGCTCCGCGCCATCGAGACGGGAATCGAGATCGCCCGCGGCCTAGTGGCGAACGGGCACCGGTGCCTGATCACCGGGGACATGGGCATCGCCAACACCACCGCGTCGGCGGCGCTCATCGCGGTGTTCACCGGCGCCGACCCGGCCGCGGTAACCGGGCGCGGCACCGGCATCGACGACCCGACCCTCGCACTCAAGGTGGACGTGATCCGGCGCGCGCTCGCGCTGCACTCCCCCGACCCGGCCGACCCGCTCGAGGTGCTCGCCCGCGTCGGCGGCCTCGAGCACGCCGCGCTCGTCGGCCTCATGCTCGGCGGCGCCGCGGAGCGGGTCCCGGTGCTGCTCGACGGGGTGATCGCGTGCTCGGCGGCGCTCGCCGCCATGGCCTTCGCGCCGTCGGTCACCGGCTTCCTGTTCGCTGGTCACCTGTCCACCGAGCCTGGTGCGCGGCGGGCGCTCGACGCGCTCGGCCTCGAGCCCCTGATCGACCTGGGACTGCGCCTCGGCGAGGGGTCCGGCGCGGTCCTCGCGCTGCCGGTGGTTGCCACCGCCGCCCGCGTGCTGCGCGACATGGCGACCTTCGACAGCGCCGGCGTCTCCGGCGAAAAGGCCTGATGGCCTGATGCGGCTGATCCGCGGCCGCGATCCCGGTCCCCTCGCGGCGCCGGGCGCGCTGCCGCTGCCCGGCAGGCCGCGGCGCGGCCGGCCATTCCGTGTGCTGGTACTCGGCGGCGCGCGGTCCGGGAAATCGGTGACGGCGGAGCGACTGCTCGGCAACCGCGACCAGGTGGACTACATCGCCTGCGGTCCACGAGCGGACGACGGCGATCCCGACTGGGCCGAGCGGGTACGACTGCACCGCGAGCGCCGGCCAGCGCACTGGACGACGCTGGAGACGCTCGACCTCGAGGCCGTGCTCACCGGGCGGGACCTGTCCGCCGCGCGGCAGCGGGTTCCCGTGCTCATCGACTGTCTCTCCACCTGGCTGGCCGGCGTGATGGACGAGTCCGGCCTGTGGGCTGGGGTCGAAGGGGCGGACAAGGAACTCTCCGGCCGGGTGGACGGGCTGCTCGACGCCTGGCGGTCCACCACGCGGCTGATGGTCGCGGTAAGCAACGAGGTTGGCTTGGGCGTGGTGCCCCCCACCGCCTCGGGTGTCCGCTACCGCGACGAACTCGGCCGGCTTAACGCGCAGGTCGCCGCCGAGTGCGAGCAGGTCTGGCTGTGCACCGCCGGGATCGCCCGGCGGCTGCGGTAGCAGGCCGGTGACCGGGCGCCGGCCACCCGCGTGGCGGGTGGCGCTCAGCCTCTTCACCGCCATTCCCGCCGGGGTCGACGGTGAGCTCGACGACGAGACGGCGGCACGCTCGATCATGTGGCTGCCCTGGGTGGGCCTGCTGGTCGGCGGGATCGGCGCCTGCGTGCTGCTCGGCACCGGACTGGGCGGGGAATCCAGCGCAAAGCGCCTGCTCGAGGCAGCGCTCGCGGTCGCGGCGATCGCGGCGGCGACCGGCGGCCTGCACCTCGACGGGCTCGCCGACACCGCCGACGGGCTTGGCAGCCGACGTCCGGCCGCGGACGCGCTGGCGATCATGCGCCGCTCCGACATCGGCCCGATGGGCGTGGCCGCGCTGGTACTGACGCTGCTCGTCCAGGTGACCGCGCTCGCCGCGGTGCCGCGGGCGCCGCTCGCCGCCGCGGCGCTCGTGCTCGCCGAGGTCACCGGGCGCGTCTCGGTCGTGGCGGCCACGTCCTCCCCCGCAGCGCGGCCAGGCGGGTTCGGCGCCCTCGTCGCCGGCCGGACCACAGGAGCCGACCGCGCGTTCACGGCCGGCGTGCTGGTGGTCACGGTCGCCGCGGCCTGCGTGACGGCCGGCGGTCCGGCGCTCGCGGCGCGCGGGCTCGCCGCCACAGTGGCCGGCCTGGCCGCGGGACGGCTGCTGCAGCGCATTGCGGAGCGGCGGCTCGGCGGGATGACCGGGGATGTCTTCGGCGCGATCCTCCAGGTCAGCGCCACAACGGTGCTCGTCGTCGCCGCCCTCGCCGACTAGGGTGCGGGACGAAGGTGACCGGCGAGGCATGAGCCGGTCAGGCGGTCAGGTGAGGCCGACGGAGGTCCAGGAGGACGAGGGTGCGGTCGGGGTGAAGACGAGCAGGACGCGGTCGTCGGCGAGGAGATCGGCGGCGAGCTGGTCGTCCGGCGGGGTGGCGCGGCCGTGCTTCTCCCTGATGGCGCGAAACAGGGAGACGTTGGCCCCGACGTCCTCACGGATCTCGGTGGTGGCGGGGACCCGGACATAGCGATAGCCGGTGGCATCGTCGACGACCAGCTCGGCCCGGGGATCGCGGCGGAAGATGGCGTACTTGACGCGCTTGCGGGTGGTGGAGACGTAGAACCGTTCGCCGTCCCAGAAGAACCAGTTGGGGGACAGGTGCGGCCGGCCATCCTTGCGGATGCCGGCGACCATCACGTTGCGGGGTTCGGCCAGGAACGCTTCGAGGGCCGCGGAGTATGCCATGAAAGTCACTCTAGGGGCGGGCTCACGAAAAGGCGGGGGGGCGGAGGCGCGGGGTTCGGGATACTAGAGGCGTGGACTTTGCGATCACGCGTGACGAGTACGGGGTGCCGTGGGTGCGCGGGGGGTCGGCTGCGGACGCATGGGCAGGCATGGGGTACGCCTGCGCGCAGGACCGCCTGTTCCAGATGGACTACGACCGGCGGCGGGCGTGCGGGCGCTGGGCGGAGATCGCCGGGTACCCGGCGCTCGGCGCGGACGTGCTTGCCCGGCGGCTCGGGCTCGCCGCGGCGGCGCAGCTCGACGTCGCCGTGATGTCACCGCAGGTACGGTCCATGTTCGAGGCCTACGCAGGCGGGGTGAACCTGGCCATCGAGGACGGGGCGGCGCCGCTGCCCGGGCGGTACCCGGTCGAGCCGTGGCGGGCGTGGCATTCCGTCGCGGCGTTCCTCGTGCGGCACGTGCTGATGGGACAGTGGCAGCACAAGCTGGCCAACGCGGTGCTGCTCGAGCGGGCAGGCGCGGGCACGTTCGAGCGGCTCGAGTCACGGCCGGTCGCAGGAATGCCGGTGTCCGTGCCCCCGGGCGGCCGGCTGACGGCCGCCGTGCCCGACCTGCTCGACGAGGCGCTGACCGACATTGAGGGACACCTCGGCTTCCTCGCCGAGGTCGAGCCTGGCTCCAACGCGTGGGCGGTCAGCGGCCGGCGCACCGCCCACGGCGGCGCCGTGATCTGCAACGACTCGCACCGGGCACTCGACACGCCGAACGTGTACTGGCAGAGCCGGGTGAGCTGCCCGGAGTTCGACGTCACCGGGGCCGCGTTCCCCGGCCTTCCCGGGTTCCCGCACTTCGGGTTCAACGGGTCCGTCGCGTGGGCGATCACCCACGGGGACGCCGACACGCAGGACCTGTACCTGGAGCGGTTCGACGGCACCAGGTACCGCACGCCGGACGGCTGGCGAGAGGCCGAGGTCAGGCACGAGCGGATAGCCGTGCGCGGCCGCTCCGCGGTCACCGTTCCGGTATGGGCCACCAGGCACGGGCCCGTGGTGCACGGGCACCCGGAGGACGGCCTCGCGCTCGCGCTCAAGTGGACGGGAACCCACCGGCCCAACCGCGGCTTCGAGTGCCTGCTGCCCATGCTCACCGCGCGCACCGCGGCTGAGATGGCCGGCGCGCAGGACGGCTGGGTCGACCCGGTCAACAACCTGGTCTGCGCCGACACGGAGGGACACATCGCCTACCAGTGCCGTGGCGAGCTGCCGGTGCGGTCGTCGGACGCGGCACGGCGGCTGCCGGTGCCCGGCTGGTCGGACGCCTGCGAGTGGACCGGGACGGTGCCGTTCGCAGAGCTGCCGCAGACGGTGGATCCAGAAGCCGGGTTCGTGATGACGGCCAACAACGCGATCACCGACGCCGACCGGCCGTACATCTCCTACACGTTCTCCCAGCCGTGGCGGGCGGAGCGGCTCCGCTCGCTGCTCGCGGAGGCGGTGCTCGCGGAGTCAGGGGCGCCCACCGTCGCCGAGCTTGCCGGAATGCAGGCGGACACGGTCTCGCTCAAGGCGCGCGGCTGGGGAACGCTGCTCGCTGGGCTGAGTCCGTTCGAGAACGAGAACGCGGAGGCGGCGCGCAGCCTGCTGTCCGGCTTCCACGGGAACCTGGCGGGCGACTCGGCGGCGGCACTGCTCTACGCGTGCTTCCTGCGCGCGCTCGCCGAGGCACTGTACCGGCCGCTGCTCGGCGCGAAGACCTGGGCCTGGCTGGCCTCTGGCAGGCTCTCGCCGACGCTGTCCATGATCAAGCGCTGGCTCGGCAACGACACCTGGCAGCTGCTCGGCGGCCCGGTGCCGCCGGGCACGGACAACGCCGCGAGCCGGGAGCGGGTGCTTTCCGTGCTGCCCGCGGCGCTCGCCGCCGGGTGGGCGGCCGCGGTCGAGGCCGGCGGACCGGACCCCGCGCAGTGGCGGTGGGGCGACCAGCACCGGGCGGTCCGGCTGCATCCGCTGTCTGGCGCGGGCGTCCCCGTCGAGCTGTCGCCAGACGCCTCGCCGCATAGCGCCGCGATGGGCGGCGACGCGGACACGATCCAGGCCGCCGGGTACGCCTGGCAGACGGGCAGCCCGTTCACGGTGACGAGCCTGTCAGTGTACCGGCAGGTGGTGGACCTCGCCGACCCCGGCTCCGCCAGCTTCGTCATCCCCGGCGGCGCGTCGGGGGACCCGGACAGCGCGCACTACGGTGACCAGTTCGAGCTCTGGGCAGCCCACGAGCGGATCCCGATGGCCGCACCGGAGCCGGAGTGACGCGGAACCTTCCCTTCTTATCCCGAACGGGTGCGTGGCTCCGCCTCACGCGATCCGCATGGTGCGGGTTCGTGACGGGCCGGTTGCGCTGACCTTTGGGTCGGTGGTATCCGTCCACGAAGAAATGCTCGGGCTGCGGCACGGTGAAAGCCAAGCTGGCCCTGGCCGAGCGTATTTACCGGTGCGACGCGTGCGGCCTGGTCATGGACCGGGACGTGAACGCCGCCCGGAATCTGCTGTGCCTCGCCGCCAGTGGGGCGGAGAGGCGAAACGCCGGGGGAGGGACGGTAAGACCGCGCCGAGCGCGGCACGACCCGCCGAACCCGGAACCCGGCACCCCGCACGGGGGCAAGCCCGGGACCGCTGCCCGGCAACAGGCGGCTGCGGCGTGAGCGCCCCCGAACACTCAACCGCAACGGTTAGAAGACGACTACCTCGGAGCCGATGGGGAGGTGCTCGTTGTAGTAGTGGGCGTTCGGCGTGGTCAGGTGGACGCAGCCGTGCGACCACTTGGTCAGGCTGCCGCCGTGGAACGCGATGCCGCCCGCGGCGAAGAAGGTCGCCCACGGCATCGGCTCGTGGTACGTCGTGCTCATGTACGTCGGCCCGGCCTTCCAGGCGACGTGGAAGGTGCCGCGCGGAGTCTCGTGCCCGCCTCCTGGCTTGCCCGGCTCCATCCGCACCGGGCCGAAACTCACCTTGCCACCGGACTGAAGCCAGGTGATGTGCCTGGTCAGATCCACGCACGCGACCGCGGCGGCCGGACATTCCCGCTTGTCGGAGGCGGCGAGCATCTGGGGCGCGTTCGCCCGCCGCGAGGCCGCGCCGATTCCGCCGAGCAGCCAGCCGCCTGGCCCTCCGCCAGTGAGCGCGGGCACCGCGTTCGCGTTCATGGTCGATGTCGGCGCGGGGGACACGGTCGACCCCGAGGCCAGGCGCGCCGGACCCGGTGAGACCTGCTTTTCCGCCACTACGGCGCAGACGACCCCGGCCAGGGCCACTGCGCACGCGAGAATCCCGGTGATACCGAGGCGCAGCACGGAATTGGCCTCACGCGCAGGCATGACGGAACCCGGCCGTCCCGGGGACGAGGCGGGCATCCGGCCGGCCGGCGCCGTCCGTCCCCGCGCAGGAGGCTGGCCAGCCGCGCCCATCGCGTGTCTGCCCCCGCCGTTCATGCCCTCCGCCTCCACCCGCGTATGACCGAATATCCATGCTTAATTACCAAGGGTTATCATGAATGAGCGCTCCGCAATAGCACATCGGGGAACACGGCGTGTCGTTATGACTGCGATCCGTTGCATAGATGAACATCGGGCGCAATCCCTACCCGAACATTTCCGGCTAATGCATAACCTGGCTATGTGGCGGTGTTCTGGGATTGGGTGACCGGAGTGCAGGACGCTCCGCCTGGCTGGGCGGTCGCCGTGAGCGCCGCTGTCGCGCTGCTGATCGTGGTCAGCCCGCGGCTGTGGCGGCTGACGCGCATCGCGATCACCATCGCGCACGAGAGCGGGCACGCGGTCGTATCGCTGCTGTCCGGGCGGCGGCTCGAGGGAATCCGGCTGCACGCGGACACCTCGGGCGAGACACGCTCCCGCGGCCGGGGCCGCGGCCCCGGCATCGTGCTCACCGCGCTCGCCGGGTACCTGACCCCGCCGCTGCTCGGTGCGGGAGCGGCGGCGCTGATCGCCACGCACCGGGTGACGCTGCTGCTTTCGCTGCTGCTCGTCATGCTCGCGGCCACGCTGCTCATGGTGCGCAACTGGTACGGGGCGCTCGCCGTGCTCGCGACCGGCGGGGCGCTGTTCGCGGTGATCTGGCTGGCGGCGCCGGCGCTGCGCGGTGCGTTCGGGTACGGGGTTGCCTGGTTCCTGCTGTTCGGCGGGGTGCGGCCGGTCGCCGAGCTGGCCAGGACGCGACGGCAGGCGAAGCGCTGGCCACAGGGACAGCGCCTGGCATCGGGACATGCCCCGGCGGCGGCCTCCGACGCCGACCAGCTCGCCTGGCTGACCGGCGTGCCCGGCGGGCTGTGGGTCTTCCTGTTCGCGCTGGTCGCCACCGGAGCGCTGATCCTCGGCGCGCGGCTGCTCGTTCCCTGGCCCGCGCACCTGCTCCCGGCACGTCCTCTAAGCGGCAGGTAACCTCCCGCGAGCCAAAGCGCGCGCCCCTGCGGAGGCGAGCGGGGAAACAGAGTGAGCCGACAATAACGGCAGGAGCGGCCACCAGTTGCGTGCCCTGAGCTCGGCTAGCGCGGGCGGGTCGGCGCCCGGCCTGGTACAGGTCAGGGCCGCCGCCGCCGTCGCGGCGCGCAGCGCGGGGCGGACCAGGTCGATCCGGTGCAGCTCGTCCCGGCCCAGGCCGTGCGTGGTCCACCAGGCGAGGAAGGCACCGCCGAAGGCGTCGCCCGCGCCGATGGTGTCCGCCACGATCACGGCGGGCACCTGCTCGCTGAGCACCTCACCGGCGGTGAACGCGCGGGCCGGGCGCGGGCCGTCGGTGACGAGCACCAGCGACGTGCCCTCCGCGAGCAGCGCACGCGCCGCGTTCTGCGGCGGCACGCCCGGGTAGAGATAGCCGAGGTCTTCCGTGCTCGCCTTCACGATGTCGGCCCGGCGGGCGATCGCGCCGACCCGGGCGCGGTAGGCGCCGTAGCCGGGCACGGCGGCCGGACGGCAGTTGGGATCGAGGAAAAGCAGCGGGTCGCCGGGCAGGCCGGACAGCACGAGGCTCTCGATGGCCGCGCCCATCGGCTCCATGATCAGGCCGAGGGCACCGACGTGCATGGCGGTCAGCTCCGGCGGGAGCGCCTTGCGCATGGCGTCCTCATCGACGTCGGCCGCCGCCGACTCAAGATAGAAGGCGTACCCGGCGCTGCCCGTCTCATCGAGGGTGACCACGGCCAGGGTGGTCGGCCGCTCCGACGGCTCGGCCACGCCGAGCACGACGCCATCGGCCGCGAGCTGGTCGCGGAGCAGGCGGCCGAACGCGTCGTCGCCCGTGCGGCCGATGAAGGTGGCGGGGACGCCGAGCCTGGCCAGCGACCGTGCGGCGTTGTAAGGCCCGCCGCCCCTGCGGGCGTCGAACCGGCCATCGGGCCCTGTCACCAGGTCGATCAGTACTTCGCCCGCCACCGCGATCATTGTCACCGTCGCGTGCCGCCCGCCTTCAGGGTCTGATATGCCACTTAATGCCCTGGCCCGTGCGTACCCGGTGCAGTGCCTCCCCGAACTCCTCGAGCGGCAGCGGTTCGGAAAGCAGCGGGCGCGGGTCGATCACGCCGCTGCCGATCAGCTCGACCGCCGGGGCGAAGCTGCGCAGGATCGCCATCGAGCCGGTGACGGTGATCTCGTCGTTGTAGACGCGGAACGGCGACAGGCTCATTGTCGCCTCGGCCGGGGTAACGCCGAAGATGAGGAGCCTGCCGCCCCTGTCGAGCAGCGCGGCCACGCCGTCCACCACCGAGGGGACGCCGGTCGCGTCGACCGCCACCTCGAAACGTTCGCCGTCCAGGTCGCCCAGGCCGCTAGCGGTCTGCGCGGCACCCAGCTTGCGGGCCACCGCGAGCCTGCCGTCCACCCGGTCCACGACCGTGACCGGTCCGGCGCCTGCGTGCACGAGCAGCTGCAGCAGCAGCAGGCCCATCGTGCCGGCGCCGGTCAGCACCACCGAATCGCCGAAGATCGGCCCGAGGCGGCGCAGTCCGTGCACGGCGCAGGCGAGCGGCTCGATCATCGCGGCGAGCTGGCCGTCGAAGCCGTCGGGCAGCCGGTGCGCGTTGGCGGCGGGGACTGCGACATACTCGGCGAACGCGCCGTCGACGGTGTCGCCGATGGCCGCCCAGTTCTCGCACAGGTTGTCCCTGCCTGACCGGCACCGGCGGCAGTAGCCGCAGTACAGCGACGGGTCGACCGCCACGCGGGCGCCCACGGGCAGGTCCATCCGCACGTCGCCCGCGACGGCCGCGACCGTGCCGGCGAACTCGTGCCCCGGCGTTATCGGGTACGGGGTCGGCGGGAACTCGCCGTCCATGATGTGCAGGTCCGTGCCGCAGATCCCGCAGGCATCCACCCTGACGACGATCTGGCCTGGTCCAGGCACGGGATCCGGCACCTGCGCCACCCGGAAGCTGCCGGGCTTGTCGAGCACGATGGCCCGCATGAGTCCTCCATGAAGTGTTTCACGACGCGATCTTCGCCTCGGGGGGTACGGGGGTCGTCCCCCCGGGAGGTGGCCGGGTTGCGCGCCCGATACGATGGCGGTTTCTGCCATCGGGCGCGCAACCCGGGGGTACGGGGGGTCGTCCCCCGGGAGATGGTCGTTTGCTGGGCGCCCGATACGATGGCGCCTTTTGCCATCGGGCGCTCAGCAAACGAGCCGGGCGCCGGTCTGCGGATGGAAGGCGAACACGTCGTCCGGCTGGACGCGGAAGGCGACCCGCTGGCCGGGGGCCGGGGACTTGCGCCCCTCCGCCCGCGCCACCACGGAACCGCCGTCCTCGGCGAGCCTGACGTGCAGCAGGGCGTCGGCGCCGAGCTCCTCGACGAGCAGCACCTCACCGGGCAGCGCGGCGCCCGCCGCGGCCGCCGTCTGCGCCGTGCCCACCCCAGAGGCCGGCGCGGCGGCGGCCGCCACCAGGTGCAGGTGCTCCGGCCGGACGCCGAGCACAAGCTCGGACAGCGTGTCCCGTTCGGCCGCGGCCCTGACCCCCGGCGACAGAGGGATGACCGCGCCCGCCAGGGTCGCGCCGCCCTCCGTCAGCGGGGCCTTCAGCAGGTTCATCGCCGGGGAGCCGATGAAGCCTGCCACGAACTGGTTGACGGGGTTGTCATAGAGCTCGCGCGGCGAGGCACACTGCTGCAGCTGGCCGCCGCTGAGCACGGCGACCCGGTGTCCCATCGTCATCGCCTCGACCTGGTCGTGCGTCACGTAGACGGTGGTGATGCCCAGACGGCGCTGCAGCTCGGCGATCTGGCTGCGGGTCTGCACCCGCAGCTTGGCGTCCAGGTTGGACAGCGGCTCGTCCATCAGGAACACCTTCGGCTCGCGGACGATGGCCCGGCCCATGGCGACCCGCTGCCGCTGCCCGCCGGACAGCTGCTTCGGCTTGCGGTCGAGCAGCGCGTCGTCCAAGTCGAGGATGCGCGCCGCCTCCCGGACCCGGCGGTCGCGTTCCGGCTTGGCCACGTGCTGCATCTTCAGCGCGAATCCCATGTTCTCCGCGACTGTCTTGCTCGGGTAGAGCGCGTAGTTCTGGAACACCATGGCGATGTCGCGGTCCTTCGGCTGCACGTCGCTGATGTCCCGGCCGCCGATCTCGATCCTGCCGCCGTCCAGTGGCTCGAGGCCGGCCAGCATCCGCAGCGCCGTGGTCTTGCCCGAGCCAGACGGCCCGACGAGGACCATGAACTCGCCGTCCTTGATGTCCAGGTCGAGCGCGTCCACGGCGGGCGCGGCGCCCTTGGCGTAGACACGGCTCGCGCCCGCGTACCTAACTCCGGCCATGGCTGTGACCTCCGCGTGGAACACGCACCCGTTCGGGATGATGGATCTGGGTTTTGAATTTCACTTGATGGCTCCCATCGACAGGCCGCGGACCAGGGAGCGCTGCGCGATCCAGCCGACGATGATCACCGGGACCGAGGCCACCGTCGCCGCCGCGGACAGGTGCGCGATGTAGAGCCCTTCCTGCGGGACGGAGCTGATCAGGAACATGGGCATCGTCGCCGCGTTCGTGACCGTCAGGTTGAGCGCGAGGAACAGCTCGTTCCAGGCGAAGATCACGCAGATCAGCGCGGTTGACACCAGGCCGGGAGTGACCACAGGCATGATCACCTCGGTGATCTCCCTGATCCGGCCGGCGCCGTCGAGCCTGGCCGCCTCGAGCATTTCGCCCGGCACCTCGAGCATGAACGAGCGGATCATCCAGATCGCGAGCGGCAGGTTCATCGCCGCGTACAGGATGATCAGCAGCCAGATGCTGTCGAGCAGGTGCGCCTTGAGCGCGATCACGTAGAGCGGGCCGATCGCCGCGACGACCGGCAGCATCTTGGTGGAGATGAAGAAGAACAGCGAGTCGCGCCATCCCTTCACCGGGTGGATCGACAGCGCGTACGCGGCGGGCAGCGCGAGGACGAGCACCAGGACGGTCGAGCCGGCCGTGGCGATCGCGCTGTGCTCGATGAACGGCCCCATGCCGCTGAAGACCAGCCGGAACTCGGTCAGGGTGGGGCTGAAGGCGAACTTGGGCGGCCAGGTCTCCGCGGCCGACTCCGGCTTGAACGCCGTGATCACCATCCACAGCACGGGCAGGAAGAAGGCGATGCCGACCGCCCAGCCGAGCACCGTCCAGCCCGCCTGGCCGGAGATCTCCCTCGCGCGCCTTCTGGCGCGCCTTTCGCCGAATGCCTGGGGCGCCTCGCCTGCCGGGATCGCGGTCATTTCGCCTCCTCGAACTGGAAGACCCGGGCGAACATGCGCAGCGCGAAGCTGGCGACGATGATCGTCAGCACCACGGTCACCACGCCCGCCGCGGCCGCCCCGCCGATGTCGAAGGCGAAGTTCACCTTCTGGTACAGGTAGAAGGGCAGCGTCGTGGTCGAGGTGCCCGGGCCGCCGTTGGTCATCAGCTTCACCTGGTCGAAGGTGGTCACCAGGTAAATCGAGCCGAGCAGGATGCCGAGCTCGATGTACGGGCGCAGGTGCGGCAGGGTGAGCTCGCGGAACGTCGCCCACGCGTTCGCCCCGTCGACCTTGGCGGCCTCGAGGACATCTGACGGCTGGCCCTGGAGTCCCGCGAGCACGATGAGGGTCATGAACGGCGCCCACTGCCAGACCATGACGACGATCACCGACCCGTAGGCGTGGGTGGTCAGCCAGGCCACGTGATGCACGCCGAACGGCTCGAGCAGCCAGTTGAGCAGGCCGAAGTTCGGGTCGAGCATCGGCCCCGTCCAGACCAGCGCCGCGGCGGCCGGCATGATCAGGAAGGGCGTGATGATGAGCGTCCTGACGATCCCCCGGCCGAGGAACTTCTTGTCGAGCAGCACCGCGAGCGCGATGCCGAGCAGCATCGCGACGATCACCGCGATCGCCGTCATGGTCACCGAGCGCAGCAGGGCGCTGCGGAAGTTCGGGTCGGTGAAGACTTCCCTGTAGTTGGATACCCCGGTCCAGTGCGCGCCGCCGGGCTCGTTCCAGAAGTAGCTCTGGAAGCTGTACCAGAGCGTCACCAGGAACGGGACCTGCGTGACGACGATGGTGTAGATCAGCGCGGGAAGGAGCGGCAGGCGCCGCTGCCACCGCTCGCGCCTGCTCACCCCCCGCGGCCGGAGCCCGGTCGCGGGAGGCGAGGTGACGTCCTCAAGAACGGCCATGTTCTCGGCTTGTCCCCTGCTAGTTGCTGCCGGACAGTTCTTGCGGCGTGTAGGCCGAGGCGGCCGACTGAGCGGCCTGCAACGCCTGGCTCACCGACTCGGTGCCGGCGATCGCGCCGGCGATCTGCTGGCCGACCGTCAGTCCGAGCGTCTCGAACTGCGGGATATCGACAAACTGGACGCCCACGTAGGGCACCGGGTTCACCGTGGGGTGCTGGGGATCGGTGCCGTCAATCGACTTCAGCGTGATGTCGGCGAACGCGCTGGCCGCCTTCTGGTAGCTCGGGTTGTTGTAGAGCGAGGTCCTGGTGCCGGGCGGCACCGCCGACCAGCCGTACTTCTGCGCGACCAGCGTGTCGTACTGCTTCGAGGTGGCCCAGGAGATCCACTTCCACGCCGCGCCCTGGTCGTTGACGCCCTGCGGGATGCCGAGCGCCCAGGACCACAGCCAGCCGGAGGAGGAAGTCTTCTCGACCGGCGCGAAGGAGTAGCCTGTCTGGGCGAAGACCGACGGGTAGTTGGACGCGATCGAGGTCGCCGCCACGGTGGCGTCGTACCACATCGCGCACTTGCCCTGGCCGTACAGCGTCAGCAGCTGGTTGAAGCTGTCGTTGGAGGCGCCGGGCTCGCCGTACTGCTTGACCAGGTTCACGTAGAAGTTCACGGCCTGGGAGACAGCGGGGGAGTCAAGCTGCGCCTTCCAGTTCATGTCGTACCACTGGCCGCCGAACGTGTTGATCACCGTGTCGAGGGCGGCCATGTTGTCGCCCCAGCCCGCAAGACCGCGCAGGCAGATACCAGAGACCTTGCCCGGCTGGTTTACCTTCGCCGCCGCGGCCTGGACCTGCGTCCAGGTCGGGTGCAGCGGCAGGGTGACTCCCGCCGCCTGGAGCAGGGCCTTGTTGTAGAAGAGCATCGAGGACTCGCCGTAGAACGGCGAGGCGTACAGGTCGCCCTTGTAGGACAGCGACTTGGCGATCGGCGGCAGCAGGTCAGCGGCGTCGTACGACGTGTCGCTTGCGGCGTACTGCTTGGTCAGGTCGACCAGCCAGCCGTTCTTGGCGAACAGCGGCGCGTCGTACGGGCCGATCATGACGACGTTGAACGAGTTGCTGTGCGTGCTGACGTCCTTCTCGATCGCCGCGCGCAGGTCACCCTCGGTGTAGGTGACGAACTTGACCTTGATGCCTGGGTTCTGCTTCTCGAACACCGACTGGGTGAGCGGGATCATCTGGCCGGTCATCAGCGGGTTGGACACCACCGCGACCGTCACCGTGCCGGTGTTGCTGTTGCTGCCCGAGCTGCCGGTGCTGCCCGAACCGCCGCCGCTCGAGCACGCGGCGACGGCCGTGACCGCGGCGACCACGCAGGCGGCGGCCACGAGTCTGTTCTTCCTGAACTCGGGCTTACTGAACGGGGGCTTCCTGAACCTGGACGAACTCATGAATGAACCTCCACAGCGGTGAGGACGTTCCGGCGCTAAGGCTGCCTCGGGGCCTCCTCGGCGCCGCCAATCCGCGAACTCGCGTTTGCTGTATGCTCATTTGAGCGCGTGACGCTCATATGTGCTTGTCATCACAGTGAACTTCGCGCTAGGCAATGTCAAGGAAAGCTGCAAATATGAGATATGTGCGCTCAAATGAGCGCATGCCGGAGGCGTAAATGGCCAGCTTGTCGGCGGACAGCCCGTCCGAAGTCGTTCTTGCCGCGCGGGTCGCGCGGCAGTTCTACCTGGAGGGCGTCTCCAAGGTGGACATCGCCGATCAGCTCGGAATCAGCAGGTTCCGGGTGGCGCGGCTGCTCGATGCCGCCAGGGAAAGCGGGCTGGTGCGCATCGAGATCGGCCTGCCAGGCGGGCTGCTCGATGCCGCCCTGTCGGCCGAGCTCTGCTCCGTCTTCGGCCTGCGCCAGGCGTTCGTATTCAACTTTCCCGAGGACGACCCCGCGGCGCTTCGCCAGCGGCTCGGCGAGGCCGCGGGCGAGGTGCTGATGGACCTGCTCAAGTCCGGTGACGTGCTCGGCCTCACCTGGTCACGGACGCTGAGCGGGCTCACCGCGACGCTGACCCAGCTCCCTCCCTGCCCGATCGTGCAGCTCACCGGCGCGGTACCGCCGCCGGCCGGCCGGGACCTGCTTGAGCTGGTGCGCGGCGTGGCCAGGGTTAGCGGCGGGCCCGCGCATGTGTTCTACGCGCCGATGCTCGTCGACGACCCGCAGACGGCCGTGGCCATCCGCCGCCAGGGCGACATCGCCGACGCGTTCGCGCTCATCCCGAGCGTCACCATCGCGGTGGTCTCCATCGGGGCATGGGGGCCGGGACTTTCCACGATCTACGACGCCATCACGGACGCCGAGCGCAAGGAACTCTCCGCGCTCGGCGTGCACGCCGAGATCGCCGGAGTGTTCATCGGCGCCGACGGCCGTCCGCTCGCGACGCCGCTCGACAACAGGATGATCGTCACGCCGGCCCCGCTGCTCGCGAAGATCCCGTTCGTCCTCGCCGCCGCGTTCGACGCCGCCAAGTGCCCCGCGGTCTGGTCCGCCATCAAGGGAGGGCTCGTCCATGGCCTTGTCACGCACACCAGCCTCGCCCGAGGCCTGCTCAGCTACGGGAGTGCCTAAGCCGCGCGACTCGGCACCGGGGATTCCGGCCGGGCTGCCGCTTTTCGGCGGAACGGCCAACAGGGGCCGGGTGCTGCGGATCGGCGACACCGTGGTCCGCCCCGTGGCGCCGTGCCGCCTCGCCACCCACGCGCTGCTCGGTCACCTGGCCGCGGCCGGCTTCGACGGGGCACCGCGCGTCCTCGCCACCGGCCCGGTGACCGAGACGCTCACCTACATCGCGGGCCGGGCGGCGGTCCCGCCGCTCGCCGCGGACATGCTGACCGACGACGCACTGGTCAGCGTCGCCGTCCTGCTGCGCCGCTACCACCGGGCGGTCGCCTCCTTCGACCCGGGCAGGTACGCCTGGCCGCGCCCCGTTCCCGCCCGTTACCGCACCGGCCTGGTCAGCCACAACGACGTCCACCCGGCCAACGTGGTGTTCCGCGACGGGCGGGCGGCGGCGCTCATCGACTTCGACCTGGCCGGCCCGGGGAGCGTCACCTGGGATTTCGCCGCCGCCGCGCGGTCCTTCGTGCCATTGCTCGACGAGGCCGACGTGACCGACAGCAGACGCGGCCGTGCGCTCGCGAGGTTCCGCATCTTCCTCGCCGCGTCCGGGCTCACCAGGGCCGGGCGGCTGTCGGTCGCCGAGGCGCTCGTCGCCAACCACGACTGGACGTACGCGATCGTGACCGAGGCGGCCGCCGCGGGGCACGCCGGGTTCGCCGACCACTGGCGCTCGGTCGGGCCCGAGGCCTGGCGGGCCCGCCGCTGGTGCGAACGGCACCGCCGCGCTCTGCTCACCGCCGCCCGTTAGCACAGCCGCCCGCTAACACTGTCGCCCGTTAACATCGTCGCTCGTTGATACCCCGGGTTAACCGGCGTCCCGGTAGCGACAGCAGTGTTGTTATGTTACGGTAGCCGTCCGTATCCACCCGTATGTGATTGTTCGTCCTGTTCCATCCCATTACTGACGGTCCGTCACGTTTCATGGGGAGGGTGACCGATGGCCGGGATGCCGCCTGCCGGTACCGAATTCGCCGGGTACCGCCTGGTCTGGGTGGCCGGCAAGGGCGACGTGAGCACCCTGTTCCTGGCAGAAGACCCGTACCTCGGCACCGTGATCGCGCTGAAGGTGCTGGACCCCTCCCTCGCGCGCGACGACGCGTTCCGCACCAGGTTCCTCGACGAATCCAGGCTCGCCGCCACGGGAACCACCCGAACGTGATTCCCGTGCACGACATCGGGTCGAGCGACGGGCTTGTCTACATCGCGATGCGCTGCGTCACGGGGACCGACCTGCGGCAGTTGCCCGGGCAGAGCGGGCGGCTGCCCGCCGGCCGGGCGGTGGCCCTGACGATAAATGATCGTCGTCCGATAATTGAGCGGGGTTGGCGGCCGGGGCCGCGGCGGTCCTCGATGGGTACGTCCTCGGCCATGGCCAGTCCGTCGGCGAGCGCGAGCATGCCGATGACCACGGCGCCGGCCGCGGCGAACGAGTCGCCGCGCACGGCCAACTGCTCGCCCACCGGAAGCGTGGCCCTCACGGCGAAGAACATGGGCATGAGCGGGCCCACGTCGCTGGCCGGCGTGCTGCAGCAGGCGAACCTCTGCTCGACCCCGGCGGGAGACCTGCCGCCTGGCAAGTGCCAGACGCAGAGCGCGACGGCCGTCGTCTGCACCGCGCCCGTGCCCGGCGTGGCCAAGGTCTGGTTCTACACCTATCCGGCGCTCAGCACGCTGTACACGCAGTACGTGAACCAGGTGACCGCGCTGGCGGGAAGTTACCAGCCGAACACCAACACCCACTGCGGCAACACGATCGGCAGCTACGCGGAGACCGGCTGGAACCACCTGGAACTCCATCCGACCCAGTTCACCTACCAGCAGATGGAGGCCGCCAGCTTCAACCAGGTCCAGGCGATGGGCCGGCAGGCCTGCTTCCTGTCCGGCGGCAAGCCGTACCTCGTGTGGACCACCGACGTCGGCGGCATGCTCGCCGTGGCGCAGGGCACCGGGTCGACGAGCGCCCTCTACAACTGGTGGGCGCAGATCCACCACGTGATCATCTTCCGCGGCACCGTGATGTGCGGCCAGAACATGGGCCGGATGAACTCGGTGCCGCAGGGCAACCTGCGGTCCTCGATGGTCTGCCCGACGGGCTCCACCCCAGGCGGCGGCGGAATGTCATCCCCGTCAGCGTCGATGTCCGGCGGCATGTAAGCGGTAGCCCTGTCCTTGCCCGTTTGATGTGAGTCCCGAAAGGCCGACCAGCGCCGGCCCTACGGGACTCTCCCGGTCCCGGTCGGCCTTCGCTAGCCCCACTGGCCTGGCTGGTAGTCGCCGCCCTGGTTCTTGCTGATGACGTTGAGGCGGTTGTACGTGTTGATGACGGCGATGAGGCAGGTCAGCGCGGCCAGCTCCTCGCTGTCGTAGTGCTTGGCCGCGTTCACCCAGGCCTCGTCGGTCACCCCGCCCGCCGCGTCGGCGATGCGGGTGCCCTGCTCGGCGACTTCGAGTGCCGCCCGCTCGGGCTCGGTGAACACCTTCGCGTCCCGCCAGGCGGCGACCAGGGCGAGCCGCACCGGCGTCTCCCCCGCGTGCGCCGCGTCTTTCACGTGCATGTCGGTGCAGACCGAGCAGCCGTTGATCTGGCTGACCCGGATGAGCACCAGGTTCTGGGTCGTCATCGGCAGCGATGTCTGCCCCTGCAGGCTCATCGCCGCCGCGTTGAACTGCTTGCCGAACTTCTGCAGGACATGGCTGCTGCTGTAGTCGAGGCGCGGTCCGTCCACGGCGTTTTCCCCTAACCGGGCTGTCGTCTTCCGTTACACCCCTATGACGCGCCAGCCCCGCCCGATGTAACAGGGGCGCAGGCCAATGCGGGGGGAACGAGGTGTAACAGGCAACCGTTCGGGATGATCAGAGTGCGAAACCGGGGCGGACGGTCAGCTAGTCGCGGCGTCAAGCAGGTGGTAGTTGCGCTTGCCCTTGCGGAGCAGGGCCCAGCGGCCGTAGAGCAGGTCGGCCTCGGTGAGGGGGCGGTCCTCCGGGGCCGTCTCGCCGTTGACCGAGGCGGCGCCCTGGGCGATCGTGCGGCGGGCGTCGGACAGTGAGCTGGCGAGCGGGGTGGCGGCGAGGGCGGCGGCGAGCGTCGCCCCGGCGGTGAACGGGGAGGTCGGGACCTCGGTCGCGAGGAACTCAAGGGCCTGCGCGGACGCGCCGGCCGGGGAGCCGCCGAACAGGATCGCGCTCGCCTCGATCGCGGCCTGCGTCGCCTCCGCGCCGTGCACGATCGTGGTGATCTCGTGTGCCAGGCGGCGCTGCCCCACGCGCCGGTGCGGCGCCTGCGCGTGCTCGGCCGCGACGGCTTGGCACTCCGCCACGGGCAGCAGCGTGAGCTGCAGCAGGAAGCGCTCGATGTCGGCGTCCGCGACGTTCATCCAGTACTGGAAGAACTGGTACGGGGAGGTCCGGTCGGCGGCCAGCCAGACCGCGCCCTCCTCGGACTTGCCGAACTTCTTGCCGTCGGAGCGGAGCAGCAGCGGCCAGGTGAACGCGTGCACGTGCCTGCCGTCGGCGCGCCGGATCAGGTCAACGCCCGCCAGCAGGTTGCCCCACTGGTCGGAGCCGCCGATCTGGATCTCGACGTCGTGCTTCCTGCTCAGGTGCAGGTAGTCGTTGGCCTGCAGGAGCTGGTAGCTGAACTCGGTGTACGAGATGCCGTTCTCGCTCTCCAGCCGGGCCTTGACCGACTCGCGGGCGATCATCTGGTTGACGCTCGCGTGCTTGCCGACGTCGCGCAGGAACTCGAGCAGCGTGACCGGCTCGGTCCAGTCCAGGTTGTTGACAAGCGAGACGCGGGAGATGCGGTCGAGCTGGTCCGCGATGCGCCTGGTGTTCTGCTTCAGGGTCGGGCCGTCAAGCAGGTTGCGCTCCTTGGACTTGCCGCCCGGGTCGCCGATCATCCCGGTCGCGCCGCCGGCCAGCGCGATCGCGTTGTGCCCGGCGTCGGCGAACCGGCGCAGCACGAGCAGCCCGATCAGGTTTCCCACCTGAAGCGAGTCGGCGCTCGGGTCGCAGCCGTAGTAGACGCCGACCGGGCCAGCCTCAATCCGGGCGCGCAGCGCGTCGCGGTCGGTGCTGTCCTGGATGAGGCCCCTGGTCTCAAGGTCGGCGAGAAAGTCCATGCGGCAATGATCCCACATGTCGCTCGGTCGTCTGGCTGATAAAACGACCCGCAGGCAACGCCCGACATCGAAACGTAATCATCAGGAAACCTGTACATCTCCCGCATGGCGTGACACGATTCACAGTCGAGGGGGGCTGCGTTCAGTTCTGCGATGCAAGGAGGCATCCCGATGCGAATGAGGTTCCACCCGAAAAAAACGCTGACCGCCACGGCCGCGGTCACCCTCGCCGTCGCGGGAGCCGCGTTCACCGCGCCCGGTGTCGCCCATGCCGCGCCTGCCGCGGCGCCGGGGACCCAGGTGACCGGCACGCTGGCCAACGGAACGGTGTGGATCGCCGAATACCCCGCCGCCTGGAACGGCACCCTGCTGCTGTACAGCCACGGCTTCGGCCCGCTCACCGCGGCCGACGCCCCGGACGCGAACACGCAGGCCGCCCTGCTCGCCCGGGGCTACGCGCTGGCCGGCTCCTCGTATGACCCGAACAACTCGGAATGGGCGCTCGACACCGCCGTCAGCGACCAGTTCGGCACCCTGGCGGCCGTCGAGTCGAGCGTGCTGCCGCACCGGCCTGCGCACGTGCTCGCGGTCGGAACCTCGATGGGCGGCCTGATCAGCGCGCTCGAGGCGCAGAACGGCCGCGGCGAGATCGACGGCGCGCTCACCACCTGCGGCATCGTCGGCGGCGGCGTCAACCTGAACGAGTACCAGATCGACGGCGAGTACGCGATCGCGCAGCTCCTCGGCGATCCGGCTACGCAGCTCGTCGGCTTCGGTGACGTGCCCACCGCGCTCGGCACCGCCGGCGCGCTGACCGCCGACGCCGCGTCGGCGCAGCAGACGGCGGCCGGCCAGGCACGGCTCGCGCTCGCGATGGCGTTCCTCAACGTGACACCGTGGGAGCCGGCCTCGGCCACCCCGGCACCGGACAGCGACCCGGCGGCGCAGGAGGCCGCCGAGTACGACGTGCTGTTCGGCGGCGGGTTCAACATCATGGACTTCATCGAGCTCGGCAGGATCTCGATCGAGCAGGCCGACGGCGGCCAAGCGACCTGGGACACCGGCACCGACTTCGCGCGGGTGCTGCGGAACTCCCCGTACAAGCACCAGGTCGAGGCGCTGTACCGGGCGGCAGGGCTGAACCTCGGCGCCGACCTCGCGACGCTGACCGCGCACACCTCCACAAGCGCGGACCCGGCGGCGCTGCGCTCGCTCTACCGGACTTCGGTCCCCACCGGGCGGCTTGAGGTGCCCGAACTCGACCTGCACACGATCGGCGACAACCTGGTCCCCGTGCAGAACGAGAACAACTACCGCCACCTGGTCGACCGGGCGGGCAGCGGCTCCCTGCTGCGGCAGGCGTACACCGCCAGCTTCGGCCACTGCAACTTCAGCCCGGCTGAGCTGGTCGCGGGCGTCCAGGCGGTCCTGCACCGGGTGACCGCCGGCCACTGGGACAACGTCGCGACCACGGCCAGCCTCCAGCAGGCGGCCACCTCGCTCAACCTCGGCGCGGCCCGCTTCGCCGACTACAACCCGGGCGAGCTGACCGGCCAGGTCTGGTCGCGGTAACCCGCCGCTGGCAAGGCGGAGCGCGGGCTCGGTACTCTCGGCTCATGCCAGGTCCCGAGTCCGCGCAGCCGCTGCTGCTCTACCTGTTCAAGCAGGTCGAGCTCGCGTCCAGGGCGCGGCTCGACGAGATCGTCCGCCCGGTCGGGCTCACCGCGCTGCAGTACACGGCGCTGACCGTGCTCGAGCGGCACGACGACATGTCATCGGCCCAGCTCGCCAGGCGCTCATTCGTCACGGCGCAGTCGATGGCCGACATGATCACTGCGCTAGAGGGACGGGCGCTGATCGAACGGCACCGCGACCGGGCGGACAGGCGGCGGCTGGTGGTCTCGCTCACCGCCGAGGGACGGGCGCTGCTCGACCGGTGCCGCCCGGAGGTCGCCGCCCTGGAGCGGGCCATGCTGGCCGGCCTGTCAGCGGACGAGGTCGTGGCGCTGCGCGCGGCCCTTGTCAGCTGCCACGCCAATCTGTCCCGCGCCTGACTGGGGTCGCGTCACGACGCCGCGCGGCTCGCCGGGGGCGGGGGTGTCGCGGAGCGCGGCAGGCTGGCAGGATGCGAAGGTATGGAAACACCGCTGTCTCCGCTTGAGTTCGCCCGCCGTACCCGCCGCCTGCACGGTGACCGCGAGGCCGTCGTCGACGGCGACCTGCGACTCACCTATGAGCAGTTCTTCGACCGCTGTGACCGCTGGTCGGGAGCCATGCAGGCGCTGGGTGTGATGCAGGGCGACCGGGTCGCCACGATCGCGCCGAACACCCACGCGCAGCTTGAGTCGTTCTACGCCGTGCCGCAGCTCGGGGCCGTCCTTGTGCCGATGAACTACCGGCTGACCGCCGACGATTTCGTCTACATGGTCAACCACTCGGGTTCCACGATGCTCTGCGTGCACAGCGATTACCTGGACGCGATCGACGGGGTACGCGACCAGATGCCTGCCGTGCGGCATTTCATCGCGTTCGAGGGCGGCGCGGGGCGCGAGGGGTGGCTCGACTACGAGCGCCTCATCGAGGTCACGGGGCCGGCCTTCGCCAGGCCGGAGATCGGCGAGCGCGACCTGCTGACCATCAACTACACCAGCGGCACCACCTCGCGGCCCAAGGGCGTCATGATCACGCACCGGAACGCCGCGATGAACACCATCGGCACCCTGCTGCACCTGCGGATGGGCGTCGGCGACCGCTACCTGTGGACGCTGCCGATGTTCCACGCCAACGGGTGGACCTTCACCTGGACGGTGACCGCGGTGGCCGGCACGCACGTCTGCCTGCGCAAGGTTGACCCGGCGCTGGTCTTCGCGCTGATCAGGGGCGAGGGCGTGAACTGGCTTTGCGCCGCGCCGACGGTGCTTATCTCGCTGGCCAATGCCCCGGCCGCGGTGCGCGGCGACGTGCCGCGCGGCGTGCACGTCGCCACCGCCGGCGCCCCGCCCGCGGCGGCCACGATCGAGCGACTAGAAGGGGAGTTCGGCTGGGAGATCACCCACGTGTACGGGCTCACCGAGACCGCGCCGTTCATCACCGTGTGCGACCCGCTGCCCGAGCACTCGGCGCTGCCGCTGGGTGACCTCGCCGTGGTCAAGGCCAGGCAGGGCGTCGAGCTGATCACCTCGGGCGAGCTGCTCGTGGTGTCGGAATCCGGCGCTGAGGTGCCGTGGGACGGCGAGACCCTCGGCGAGATCACCGTCCGGGGCAACGTGGTGATGGAGGGGTACTACAACGACCCGGAGGCCACCAAGAAGGCCATGGGCGACGGCTGGTTCCACAGCGGCGACGCGGCCGTGGTCCACCCCGACGGGTACGTCGAGATCCGCGACAGGATCAAGGACGTAATCATCAGCGGCGGCGAGAACATCTCCTCCGTCGAGGTCGAGGGCACCCTGCTGCGGCATCCCGCGGTGGGCGAGGCCGCGGTCGTCGGGCTGCCGAGCGAACGGTGGGGAGAGACACCGCACGCGTTCGTCGTGCTGCTGTCCGGCCAGACCGCGACAGAAGACGACCTGATCGAATTCGTCCGCGGCCGGCTCGCGCACTTCAAGGCGCCGCGCGGTGTCACGTTCGTCGTCGAACTGCCGAAGACCGCCACCGGCAAGATCCAGAAGTTCGTGCTGCGCGGCGGCGCGGCGAACATCTCCAGGCAGTAATGCGTTCGGGGGGACGGTTACCGTCCCCCCGAATTATCGCGACTTAGCTGTGCCGATTAGGAATTGCGGCCAAATTCCCCGTTACGTACACCGCTCACGAACGCATTCCATTCTGCTTGCGTGAAGCTCAGGATTGCACCGCGCGTGTGCTTGCTGTCCCGGACGCGAATCATGTCACCGGCAGAAATTTCCACGCATTCACCGCTATAACCGCTGTACGAACTCTTGATCCAGGGCCCGGAGTAGACCTCATCCGAAGGCCTCGATCGCCTCAGACCTGAAATTCGCATCAAACCACCTAGGCTGCCTTGTGTGTCCATTCGGCCGGCGATCCGCCCCAGCCGACCAAGCGGGCACCAAGCGGCAACGCCAAGGCCCCCGAGAGTTCACTTCAAACGATCTCGGGCATGATAGTACGGTCCAGGCGGGGTGTCACATGGCACCGAGAGAATCCTAGGCCCTACGCGGTGAGTTCATGCCCAGACTCGCTTACTAATAGTCACGATCAGGTCTCGAGATTTCCCGGGCGGCAGCGCGGCATCGGAAAGGGCCTGAAAAAACAGCCTATATCGGTATGTGTCGATTTCCCCCTCCACGTGCAACTGGTCGTTGAGACTCTCGGCGCTGACCACGTCGCCGAGGCTCTCCGCCCCGGAGGCCAATCCGGGGCCAAAGCTCATAATTACGAATGAGCCGGTGTGCAATGCGACCTCACGGTCGAGTGGCAGAACCCGGAGGTCGACATTGTGCAACTCGCTTACCTGTGCGAGGTGCAGCAACTGGGCGCGCATAACATGCTCGTCGCCGACCCTCCTAAGCATGACGGACTCGTCGAGGACAACGGAGAGCCCGAGCACCGGCTCATCCGTCAGTCGCCTCTGGCGGCGCATCCGGGCCTGCACGAAGCGCTCGACAACGCCTGGCGGGGTAGTGGGCACCACAACCCGGAAGGCGGCCTGCAAATTCCTGACGTAATCCTCGGTCTGCAGCAAACCGGGCACGAGATCGGCCTGCCATTGCAAGCTCGACTCCGCCTCTGCCTCCAGACCGACGAACTCGAGGTGTTCCGGGGAAAGCGCGTCCGCGTAGTCCTCCCACCAGCCGCGCCCGGTGGCATCCTCGGCTAGTTCGAGCAGTCGCCCGCGCAGCGGTTCCGCAACGCCGTAGTAATCGATCAGCCGCTCGATCTCCGCCGGAGGGAGGCTCTCGCGCCCCGACTCCGCGCGGCTGATTTTTGTGGCAGACCAGCCGACGGTCCGGGCGACCGCGCCTCCCGTCCGGTTGCCGCGCAGCCGGCGCAGTTCGGCTGCCAGGCGCCTGCGCCTGACTGTCGGGCTGCCGGAAGGGGCCATCTGACCTCACACGTTACTGGGGCTGCGCACTGTAACAGTGTGCCACTTGAGCCAGCCCGTCAGCGAGGAAATTTGTCAATATTTTTTCTGGGCGTCACGTCGTCAGTATTGATGAAATTTTTACCGTCATTCACAATCAGACTAACGAGCAAGTGGCTTCCCGAACGTTGAGGAGCTGACATGGAGACGAGGCGGAAGGACCAGCCGGTCTCCATCACATTGGCCATCGGCCGCCCCGCGAATACCCGCGCGCGTGATCCGCCGTCGCTTGGCCCTGCCCCGCACGGCCTGTGCAACCAAAACGAAGAGAGAGGCGATGCGTCAACATCGCCTCTCCCTAAAGCCGGACGCCGAAGCTAGCCCAGTTACAGATAGCTACGTTACCTGGCGATTCACCGTCTGCCTACCCCTAGGTCCCGCCGATCTGGCCTGTTTGGGTCATTGGGACAAGGAGGCAGTAGGACCTGCTCAGGAACCCTGACGATCCGGCGTGCACCATCCATGGCGACCCCATCGGAGGTTCGCATGCCTGTCCCTTCTGGCAACCCCCACGACGCCCTGGCCGCGCTGGCGGTGCTGTCCGTCATCGGCGGCTGGGCCTTCTTCCGCTACTGGCGCACGGCGCTGGCGGTGCTCATCATCGCGCTCATCGCCCTCGCCATCCTCGGCGTGCTCCTCAGCATCGAGGCCGCCGCCTCCCTGATATCCGCCCTCCACCTTCACCACTAGCCGACGCCCTTGCCGTCCCGCAGACCTGAGTCCCCCCGGGACGGCAGGGGACATCCGAGAATCACAAATCAGAATTCATCCGGAACGGGTGCGCGGCTTCACGTCGCGTCACCCGTCTTTTTGTGTTCCCCGGGCCGCTGGGGAAAGGCTGGCTGGCGGTTCGGTGCGGGCCACGTTGTGTTCATTTGCGTTCCCTAGCGTCGCCGCCATGAGCGAATCGATTCAGGCTTCAGACGCCGGCAAACCCGGTTTTACCCGACGCCGGTTCATCATCGGAAGCGTCGGCGTCACCGCCGTCGCCGCGCTCGGCGGGACTGCCGTCCGCGCGCCGCGCGCCCTCGCGGGCAGCGCGCCGAGCGGGCCGCCCACCGCGACTCTTCCGCTTCCGACCACCACCGCGCCGGAGCAGCTGCTGCTGACCTGGGGGAACGACCCCGCCCGCGATGTCACGGTGTCCTGGCACGCACCGGGCACGGTGGCGCAGCCGGCGCCCGTGCTCGCCTTCTCGACTCGCCCGATCTCGGCGCACAACCCCGGCCACCTGGTCAAGCTGCCCGACCCCGCGCCGCTCGACGTGACCAAGCGTTACCGCGAGGCCGCCGCGGTGAGCTTCACCGACGGGCTCAACGGGCAGACCATGTACTCCTACCACGTGCAGCTCACCGGCCTCGAGCCGGGAACGCGGTACTACTACCAGGTCAGCGACGGCGCGGCCACGCCGTCCACCGCCGGCGCGTCGTTCGAGACCGCGCCCGCCGGGCGGGCCAAGTTCCGCTTCTCCAGCTACGGCGACCTGGCCACCCCCTCCTGGGACCTGAACACGTCGGGCAACATCTGGCACGAGTCGTGCGACAACTCCTGGTACGCGGTCACTGCGATCGAGTCGCCGGGCGACGGCCACGGCGCGCCGCTGTTCCACCTGCTCAACGGCGACCTGTGCTACGCCAACCTGGACGTCAACAACGCGCCTGCCGTGTGGCGGGACTTCGGCAACAACATCGGCCGCAGCGCGGCCAACCGGCCGTGGATGCCCGCGCTCGGCAACCACGAGGTCGAGTTCGGCACCGACAACCTCTCCGGACACCAGGGCAGCGCGCCCGGCGGCGTCGCCGCGCAGGGCGCGGCGGGCAACTACTGGAACGGCCCGTACGGGTACGGCCACTACCTGAGCCGGTTCCTGCTGCCCGACAACGGCCTGATCAACTGGGACGGCAACCGGCTGCGCGGCAACTTCTACGCGTTCCAGGTCGGCACCGTGAAGTTCATCTCGCTCGACGCGGACGACGTCATCTACCAGGACGGCGGCGCCAACTACGTGATCAACGCGGCGAACCAGGCGCCGGAGACCATCGCCGCGACCGGCGCGCAGATCCCGAACGGCACCACCGCCTACAATCGCTTCTACACCGGCAACCTGAAGCTCGAGGCGAAGGACAACGCGCTCGTGCCCGACTTCTCCTCGGGCAAGCCCAACCTGCAGACGCTGTGGCTCGAGGGCACGCTCGCCGAGGCGCGCCGTGACCCGTCGGTGGACATGATCGTCGTGTTCATGCACCAGTGCGCGATGTCCACCTCGGTGCCGGGCAACGGCTCCGACCTCGGCATCCGCCAGGCCTGGCTGCCGCTGTTCGACAAGTACGAGGTCGACTTGGTGCTGTCCGGGCACGAGCATGACTACGAGCGCAGCTACCCGGTCCGCGGTTACGACGCCGGGGCGCACGGCACCGTCGTCGCGCCCAACCCCGGGCAGACCGCGGGCGCCGCCGTAGACACCCGGCGTCCCTCGGTGGCCAACACCGAGCCGTACGAGTTCAACGGCCTGCCGGCGTGGAACACCGGCGAGGGCACCGTGTACCTGGTGCTCGGCGGCGGCGGCACCAACGGCCCGAGCAACACCTACGGCACCGACACCGCCGATGACCTGCCGAAGGCCAAGGTCATCACTGAGCGGAACGCGGTCGTCGGAGCGGAGGCGACCGGTTTCGTGAAGGACGGCGCCGACTCAGTCGAGGACGCGCCCTGGTCCGCGGCGATCAACCCGACCGACGCCTACGGGTACTCGATCTTCGACGTCGACCCGGGCCACGGGCGCGGAGACACGACGATTACCCTCCAGTACTTCGCCATCCCCGCGGTGAGCAACCTGGCGGGCAGCGCGCACGACGGCACCACCACGCTGCCGAGCGTGCCGACGGAGCAGCTCGTGTTCGGCCGCAGGGTCGGCAAGGGCAACGGCCACGCGGGCCACGGCCAGCACTAGTTCGCGATGACAGTGGATATTTCTGCACACTCCGGTGTGGAGATGTATCCACTGTCTTTGGCGCCGGCGGTCGGGCGGCTCCGGTGCGGGATCATGGTGGAAGTCTGGGCACACTCCGGTGTGCCCAGACTTCCACCGTCATGGCTTCAGGCGGCTGTTTACAGGTTCAGCCGGCGGGACAGGTCGGAGGCCAGGGTGCCCTTCGGGTCCAGTTCGGCGCGGAGCTTGCGGAACTCGGGCAGCCGCGGGTACATCTCCTCAAGCCTCGCGGCGCTCACCCGGGAATCCTTGGCCAGGTAGACGCGGCCGCCGTTGGCCACCACCAGCCTGTCGAGCTCGTCGAGCAGCGGGCCGAGGCCCGGCGTGCGGGCGGGGAAGTCGAGCGCGAGCGTCCAGCCGGGGGCCGGGAAGGACAGCAGGCCGGGGTCGGCCTGGCCGAACCGCTTCAGCACGGTCACGAAGCTCGGCGCGCGGTGCGCGCTGACCATCTCGAAGCTGCGGCGGACCGCTGCCTCGGCGCCGAACGGCAGTACGTACTGGTACTGGCGGAAGCCGCCTGGGCCGTAGACGCGGTTCCAGTTCCTGATCCCGTCAAGCGGGTGGAAGAACTGGCTGATCGTCTGCAGCTCGTGCTCCCTGTGCCGCGGCGCCTTGGCGTACCAGACGGCATTGGCCAGCCGGATCGAGTGACGGTTCATCAGGCCGGGCGGGATGAAGCCTGGCGCGCCGATCCTGGCGCGCGGGTCGAAGCGGAACGGATCGCTGCGCTGCCTGTCATCAAGGTCGGCCAGCGTGGCGAAGTCGCCGCTGGTGATGATCGACCGGCCGAGGCTGCCGCCGGACGCCAGGTCGTCCGACCAGGCGACGGTGTAGCCGTACTTCTTGTCGTGCTCGGCGAGCACCGCCATCGTCTCGTCGACGTCCCTGGTCTTGACCGTGACCACCTTGACGAGCGAGCTCTCCACCCGCTTGAGCTGGATCGTGGCCCTGGTGATGAACCCGGTGAGACCCAAGCCGCCCGCAGTCGCCCAGAACAGCTCCGGGTCCGCCTGCGGGGTTACCGTGTGCGGCTCGTCCTGGTCCGCACTGGGAAACAGGATGTCGAAGCTGGTGACGTGGCTGGCGAACGAGCCTGCCACGTGATGATTCTTACCGTGCACGTCCGCCGCGATGGCGCCGCCGACGGTCACCTGGCGGGTGCCAGGCGAGACGGGGACGAACCAGCCGTGCGGCAGCCCGGCGACCATGAGCTGCTCGAGGGATACGCCGGCCTCGGCCACCACGACGCCGGTTGCGGGGTCGAGGCTGACGATGCCGTTCAGCCGGCCGGTGGAGATGACCAGGCCGCCGGCGGACTGCGCCGCGTTGTTGTAGCTGCGGCCGAGGCCGCGGGCGATCACCGCGGGCTGGCCACCGGGCCGGTCGGCGTCCCGCGCGACCCGGCGGAGCAGCGCAGCGGCCTCGGCGTCGGTCGCCGGGGCCGCGAGCTCCGCGGTGGTGGGCGCGATCCTGCCCCAGCCGGTCAGCCTGACCTGCCTGGCAGGCACCGGGTCGGGCGACGCTTGCCCTGGGGACGTGGGAGTGCTCGGCATGGGACGAATCCTACTGGGCTGACCGCCGCGAGCCGGTGGCGTCGCCCGGCGGGGCGGAAATCCGGTGATGGTGGATCGTTAGGAGTATCCGGCACCTCCTAACGATCCACTATCTGCCTGGCGGCCGGAGAAATGCTTCACGTGGCCGTCATGTGCGGCCCCTATAGTCTTCGCGTGCGCCCGGTTATTCCCTTTCGTCACGTATTCCGCGTGGACGCGATGCTCGCTCCCGCATGGGTGGTGGCGGCCGGCCTGGCGGCCGCCTGCCTGACTTCCGGATGCACGGCCGGCACCGGCACGGCAGCCGCCACGACGCCCGCCGCGGCGACCAGCGCCGCGAGTCCGACGGGCACGGCAAGAGCGAGGGGCAGCGGCAATGCCACGGCCACGATCGGGTCGCCGGGAGGGACGGCTTCGGCCGCGCCGCCGTCGCCCTCGCCGAGCCGGAAACCCAAGCCCAAGCCGAAGGGCAGCGTGCGGGTCAGCACCATACGGACCAAGGACGGTTCGAAGATCAGGGTGGCGGTCTTCCGCGGGCCGCTGACCTACGTGCTGCACAACGGCGCGACCGATCCCGGGGCGCTGGCCACGGAGAAGGGCGTCAAGGCGGGCCCGGCGGTCGGGCACGGCGAGCGGCGCCGGCTGCTCGCGGCCTTCAACGGCGGGTTCAAGCTCGCCGCGGGGGCCGGCGGTTACGAGCAGGAGGGGAGGGTGATCAGCCCGCTGCTCAAGGGATACGCCAGCCTGATCATCGACCGTTCAGGCCGAGCGCACATCGCCGACTGGGGCTACGGCGCGCCCGCCAAGGGCGAGCGGGTCTACAGCGTCAGGCAGAACCTCCGGCCGCTCGTCTGGCACGGCAGGCCCACGGCGGCCGCCGCCGGCTGGTGGGCCTGGGGCGGCACCGTCGGCGGCCTGGAGTACGTCGCGCGCAGCGCGGTCGGCCAGGACGCCGCGGGCGACCTGATCTACGTGGCGTCTGAGTCCACCGTCCCCGCCGACCTGGCCGACGCCCTGGTGCGGATGGGCGCGCGAATCGGCATGGAACTAGACATCAACCCGAACTGGGTGCAGCTCGACGTGGCGTCCCGGCCGGGCGGCCCGCTGCGCGCCGAGGTGCCAGGGCAGTGGCGCCCGGCCGACCAGTTCCTGACCGGCTGGGACCGCGACTTCTTCGCCGTGCTCGGCTAGTTCTGAGGCTGGGCGCACCATGGCTCCCCGCGCCGAGGCGGGTGCGTGGCGTGCCGGGCGGAGCCACGCACCCGTTCGGTGTGCGCCTGGTTTTGAACTTAGAAGGACAGGGACTCGGTGACCAGGGCCTGCCAGGTGTTCTTGCCGACCACGCCGTCCACCTTGAACCCCTCGGCCTTCTGGAAGCCGCGCACCCAGGTGTCGGTCTTCTTGCCGAAGATGCCGTCCACGTTGAGCGAGTGGCCGTTCTTGCCGTTGCGGAAGTTGGCCTGGTCCTGAACCGCGCGGACGGCGGGGCCCTTGCTGCCGAGCTTGACGGTGACGATCAGGGCGTTCCAGGTCTTCGAGCCGACCACGCCGTCGGCGGTGAGGTGGTGCGCCTTCTGGAACTTGATCACGGCCGCCTTGGTCCGGACGCCGAACACGCCGCTGACGGGGATCTTGGCCCCGTGCTGTACGAGCAGGTACTGCAGCGAGCGGACGGTGACGAGCGGCCAGTCGGCGTTCTTGCCCTGGCGGAGCACCGGCCACGGCTGGAGCTTGGCTGCCGTGACCGACACGGCCGCGATGGGCGCCCGCGGCGCCGCTGCCGCGGTGGACGCAGGGATCGCGATGCCGGCGGCGATTGTTCCCGTGGCCAGCACGACCGCGCCGATTGTCTTCTTGGTGATCATCGTTGACACCTCCACGGGATCCCTTCCGGGTCTCCCGCACACGAAGAATGGTTAAGAAGTAGTTAGCTCGGGGCCGCTTGGTTCACACAAGTGCCACTACTGGAGACGCAGAAGGTTAAGAAAAGGTTGGGGTGAAGTTACGCAGTTGGGGTGAAGCTACGCAGCCGCAGGCTGCTTGTCACCACGAAGACCGAACTGAACGCCATCGCGGCGGCCGCGATCATCGGGTTGAGCAGGCCGCAGGCGGCGAGCGGTATGGCCGCCACGTTGTAGCCGAACGCCCAGGCGAGGTTGCGCTTGATGGTGCCGAGCGTCCTGCGGGATAGCGCGATGGCGTCGGGCACAGCGCGCAGGTCCCCGCTGACCAGGGTCAGGTCGCTGGCCTCGATCGCGACATCCGCCCCGGTTCCCATCGCGAGGCCGAGGTCGGCCTGGGCGAGCGCGGCGGCGTCGTTGACACCGTCGCCGGCCATCGCGACGGTGCGGCCCTGCTCCTGCAGCCGCTTGATCTCGTCGACCTTCTCGCTCGGCAGCACGCCGGCGATCACCCGCTCGATCCCGGTCGCGCGGGCCACGGACCTCGCCGCCCGCTCGTTGTCGCCGGTGAGCAGGACGGGGGTGAGGCCCATCTTCTTGAGCCTGGCGATCGTTTCCGCGGCGGCCGGCTTGACGGTGTCGGCTACCACGAGGACGCCGCGGACCTGACCGTCCCAGGCGATGAAGACGGGCGTCTGGCCGGCTTCCTCAGCCCGCTCGGCGTGCGCGGCCAGGATTTCCGGTACGGCATGGCCGGCGAGCTCGTCGCTGGTGGCCAGCCAGGTCGCACGGCCCGCGAGTACGGGGAGGCCGTCCACGATGGCGCGGACGCCAAGGCCGGCGTGCGCGGAGAAACCGGTGACGCTTGGGAGGTGATTGCTGGCCGCCAGCGGAGCCCCGGCGGCGAGCCTGGTGCTGGCGCCCGCGGTGATGGCCGCGGCGATCGGGTGCTCGGAGCCGGATTCCACGGCGGCGGCGAGGCACAGCAGTTCGCTCTCCGTCACGCCGGCGGCAGGATACGCGGCGGTCAGCGCCATCACGCCGGTGGTGACCGTGCCGGTCTTGTCGAGCACGATGGTGTCGGCCCTGCGGGTGTCCTCCAGGACCTCGGGTCCCTTGATCACGATACCGAGCTGCGCGCCGCGGCCGGTGCCGACCAGGATCGCGGTCGGGGTCGCTAGTCCCATCGCGCAGGGGCAGGCGATGATCAGCACGGCGACCGCCGCGCTGAACGCGCTCGCCGCCGGCTGTCCCGCCGCGAGCCAGCCGGCGACCGTCGCGGCGGCGAGCGCGAGCACGGCGGGGACGAAGACGGCGGAGATCCGGTCGGCGAGCCGCTGCACCGGCGCCTTGCCCGCCTGTGCCTGGGTGACGAGCCTGGCGAGCTGCGCGAGCTGGGTGTCCGCGCCGACCCGGGTGGCCCTGACCAGCAGCCGGCCGCTCGCGTTAACGCTGCCGCCGGTCACCGCGTCGCCCCGGCCCACCTCGACGGGGACGGGCTCGCCGGTCAGCAGCGAGATGTCCACGGCGGAGACCCCCTCGACGACGACGCCGTCGGTGGCGACCTTCTCCCCCGGCCGGACCACGAACTGGTCGCCGACGGCGAGTTCGGCGGCGGGAACGCTGACCTCGCGGCCGTTCTTCAGCACGGACGCCTGCTTCGCGCCGAGGTAGAGCAGGGCGGTGAGCGCGGCTCCCGCGGCACGCCGCGACCGCGCCTCCAGGTACCGGCCGAGCAGGATCAGCGTGGTGACCCCCGCGGCTACCTCGAGATAGCTATCCGCGCCGCCGGTGCACAGGGCGTAGAGCGACCACAAGGTCGCTGCTGTCACCCCGAGCGAGACGAGCGTGTCCATCGTCGCCGCGCCGTGCCGCGCGTTTACCGCCGCGGCCCGGTGGAACGGCCAGGCGCCCCAGGTCGCGACCGGGAGGGTGAGGGCGAGCGAGACCCATTGCCAGGCCGGGAATCGCAGCGCCGGGACCATGGCGAGCACGGCGACCGGGATGGCAAGCGCGGCGGAGACGAGCAGCCTGCGGCGCAGCTGGACGGTTCCGCCGGCCGGGATCCGGTTCGCCGCGCCGGCCGGCGCGGACCGGCCCGGCACGTCCCGGCCCAGTGCTTCCCAGCCCGGCGCGTCCTGGCCCGGCGCGGATTCGGCGGATGCGGACTTGCCGGATGCGGATTCGTCCGATGCGGGCTCGCTCCGCGTCCCGGTGACGGATGCGACCGCAGCCGTCGCGGGGAGCGCCGCGGTGTACCCGGTCTTCTCCACGACGGCGATCAGGTCGCCGGCGGTGAGCGTCTCGGGGAAGCTCACCGAAGCGGTCTCGGTCACCAGGTTGACGGTCGCGGTCACGCCGTCCAGCCTGTTCAGCTTCCTCTCGACCCGCGTCGCGCACGAGGCGCAGGTCATCCCGCCGATGAGGAGGACGGCGCTGCTCATGCCCCGGCGCCGGCCAGGCGGTAGCCACCGGCCTCGTCGAGGGCGGCGGCGACCGCGTCGATGCCGAGCGGCGCGCCCGCGGTCACGGTCACGTCCGAGGTGCCGCCGGGAACCAGTCGCACGGTCACGGCGGCGACGCCGTCCAGGCTCTCGATCTCGCCGGCGACCGCGCGAACGCAGTGCTCGCAGGTCATGCCCGTGACCTGATAAGTGGTCGATGTCATCGTCGTCTCCCCGCGATCAGGACTTCACGAGGCGGGCGATCGCCTCGGACGCCTCGCGGACCTTCGCGGCGGCGACGTCGCCGCCCTCGGCTGTCGCCTGCGCCACGCAGTGACCCAGGTGGTCCTCGAGCAGCCCGAGCGCGACGGACTGCAGCGCGCTCGTGACAGCGGATACCTGGGTGAGGATGTCGATGCAGTACTTGTCGTCCTCCACCATCTTCTGCAGGCCGCGGACCTGCCCCTCGATCCGGCGCAGCCGCGTCAGGTAGCGGTCTTTCTCTGGCGTGTATCCGTGCACGTCTCACCTCCAGGCACTCACGGTCACCATACCATACCCCCGCAGGGTATTGGCCTCTGGGTGTGGCGGGCCGGCGCCCGGGGGGGCGGGGCCGAAATGTGGGCCGGGCGAGGCCGGAATGCGGGGCCGGGCGGGGCGGCGCCGGAATGCGGGATGGGCGAAGCGTGATGCGCGGGATAGCGGGGCGGCGGTAGTAATATCGAAAATGTCCTTGCTTTCCCCGGGATCATGACACCGGAAACTGCAAGGGATTCGAAAAGTTGATCTTGCAGGCGGCTTCGCCGGGTAATAAACAGACGAGAATCCCGGCTTAACGGCATTGCGGCTAGCGGTCGGCCGGTTCCCTGTCTTGCTGCCTGTCCGCCGCGGGACGTCCGGCCGCGAGGCGCCTGCGCAGGCGCCGGCGGTAGGCCAGTGTGCCCAGGCCGGCCAGGATGGCGGCGCCGCCGGCACCGAACAGGACCCCGTCCTGAAGGCCGGCCGTGCCGCCGCCGCCGGTCTCCGGCGCCGTGGTTGGGAACGGGCGGGTCGACGGGATCACGGTGTGACTGTTCGCGGGGTGCGTCGCGGCGGTGCTGGTCGGGTGGGGCGTCGCCGGGTGCGACGCGGACGAGGTGTGCGACCCATACGAGGCGTGCGACGCCGACGCGGTTGACGTGTGCGACGCCGCCGGCGTGCCGGACGCAGGCGCCGAGGCATGGGCGGAGGTCTTGGCGGTGGCGGTCGATGTGCCACTCGACCCGGCCGAAGCCTTGCTCGAGGCTCCCTGGCCGGTCGGCGACGGGGTGCGCGTGCCCGCGTGAGTGGCCGACGATCCCGGCGTCCGCGGCGTCGGCGTGACAATGGTCGGAGTGGCTGACCCGCTACCGCCGATGCACCCGGAGACGGTCACCGCGAGGAGCACCGCCCCCGCGGCGGAACGTCCCGCCAATAGCCATCTGGTATGCGCGTCCGGCATGGTCAGGCGCATCTTCATGAACCCTCCTCCGATTTGAAAAAGGTTCAGCACACGGGTTCTCCACCGGACCGGGAGCATCTCGGACGGTGCATTTCCCGCGGCCCCTGACAGCCGCATAGACGACCCTATATAGCGACGCCTGTGTACGGCTTGGCCGGGCAATGGCGTGTTTTTCATTTCGACATTAGGCTACGCGAGTAGCACGCATTGCGGAAGAGAACGGAAAGGCACCCGCCTTTGGGAAGCTGGCCGCGGATCGCCGGGCTGCGCGTGGTCATGTCCTGGCCGGACAGCGAATTCGCTCCCCCGCAAGCGCCGCGCGGCCAGGCCAGGATCCGGCTGGCGGGACTGCTCGGGATAAGCCTGATCGCCGGCGGCGCGCTTGCCATCGTGGTCGCCCTGGCCGCCCAGGTGCACGCCCCCGCGCCCGCGGCCGCTGCCGCCGGTACGACCGGGCGGGGCGGCGCGAAGGCGCCGCCGCTGCGCCAGTCGCTCCCGGTTTCCGTCGCGATCCCCGCGATCGGCGTCCGTTCCCGGCTGCTCCGCGTCGGGCTCAACCCCGACGGCACGATCCAGGTGCCCTCGCTTGTCAGGAGCGCCGACGAGGCCGCCTGGTACAAGTACTCGGCGACGCCCGGCCAGCCGGGTACGGCCGTGATCGAAGGCCACGTGGACAGCTACCACGGGCAAGCGGTGTTCTACCGGCTCGGCGCGCTGCGGCCGGGCAACCGCATCGAGGTGACGCTCGCCGACGGGGTTACCGCTGTCTTCCGCGTGACGGGCGTGCGGGAATACGCCAAGGACGAATTCCCCGCGAAAATCGTCTACGGCCAGGCCGGATACCCGGCCCTTCGGCTGATCACCTGCGGCGGCGACTTCGACCCCGCAACCGGTCATTACCTCAGCTCAGTCGTAGTTTTCGCCTCGCTTGACTCCGTCGCGCACCAGTCGTAGCCGGGGGGCGGGGCGGAGTCGCGCAACCGTTCGGGATCGATCTGGGCGGTGGCGGCTGACCAGATGCATAAGCATGTGATATAAATATCTTATGGATAGTGCACCGGGAGCCGAGCTCGGCGACGCCCTCGCGGCGGCGCTCGCGGTCAACCTCGAGCGCATCGTCGGGCTGTACCGCTCGCTGAGCCCGGCGAGCGGCCTGTCGATGACCGCGGCCGCGACCCTGGCCAGCGTCGAGCGCTTCGGCCCGCAGCGGCTGACCGTGCTCGCCGCCCGCGAGGGCGTCACCCAGCCGGCCATGACCCAGCTGATCAGCAGGCTCGAGGAGTCGGGGCTTGCGCGCAGGGAGCCGAGCCCGGAGGACGGGCGGGTCGTGCTGGTGGTCATCACCGACGACGGCCGTGCCACGCTGGCGCGCCGCCGGGCGGTGCGGGCGGAACGGCTGGCCGCCATCATCGCGCAGCTCGACCCGGACCACCGGGCCGCGCTGGCCGGTGCGCTGCCCGCGCTCGACGCGCTCGCGAACGTCCCCCGCGCCGACGACCCGCCCGCCCCCGTCGGGACCGGGCCGGGGTCCGCCGGACCAGGGCCGGTGTCCGTCGCCCGCTGATCACCGCAATGCACAGCAATCGCCGTACCCGAGGAGTACCGCTTCACATGAGTGGCGCAAGTCACGGCTCAGCAGTGAGCCCATTCAAGCAGCCAAAGGCCGTGTTCGCGGTCGCGTTCGCCTGCGTCGTGTCCTTCATGGGCATCGGCCTGGTGGACCCGATCCTGCCGGCGATCTCCAATCAGCTGAACGCCTCACCGAGCGAGACCACCCTGCTGTTCACGTCGTACCTGGTCGTGACGGCGGTCGCGATGCTCATCACCAACTGGGTGTCGAGCAGGATCGGCGCGAAGCGGACGCTCATCGCCGGCCTTGTGCTCATCGTGATCTTCGCGGCGCTCGCCGGGTCGTCCGGCTCGATCAGCGACATCATCGGCTTCCGGGCCGGCTGGGGTGTCGGCAACGCGCTGTTCATCGCCACCTCGCTCGCGGTCATCGTCGCCTCGGCGAGCGGCGGGTTCGCCGGCGCGATCGTGCTGTACGAGACCGCGCTCGGCTTCGGCATCGCGATCGGCCCGCTGCTCGGCGGCACGCTCGGCAACATCTCCTGGCGCGGCCCGTTCTACGGCGTGTCCGTGCTGATGGCGATCGCGCTCATCGCCACCGTGGTCCTGGTCGAGCCCACCCCGGTGCCGGCCGTCAAGACCAGCCTGACCGCGCCGCTCAAGGCACTGCGGCACCGCGGCCTGCTCACCATGGGCCTCACCGCGCTCTGCTACAACTGGGGCTTCTTCACCATCCTCGGCTACGCGCCGTTCCCGATGAACCTGTCGCCGATCAGGCTTGGCTTCGTGTTCTTCGGCTGGGGCATCTGCGTCGCGCTGTTCTCGGTGTTCGGCGCCTCATGGCTGCAGGCCCGGCTCGGCATCGCCCGCACGATGTACCTGAACTTGTCGATCTTCGCGCTGATCTCGCTCGGCATCGCGATCTGGGTGCTGAACACGCCGGTCTTGATCACCCTGGTGATCCTGTCCGGCGTCGTGTGCGGCGTGAACAACACGGTCACCACGCAGGCCGTGATGACCGTCTCCCCTGTCGAGCGGCCTGTCGCGTCGGCGGCCTACAGCTTCGTCCGGTTCATCGGCGGCGGCCTCGCGCCCTACGTGGCCGGGCGCCTTGTCGCCGACATTAACATCCACGTGCCCTTCTACCTGGGCGCCGGCGTCATCGTGCTCGGCATCGGGATCCTGACCACCGGCCACAAACTCCTCGGCGACGCCGAGCGGGTGCAGGCCGAGGCCGCCTCGGCCGCCCTGCACTCCGGACCGGCCGAGGTGGCGGCGGAGCGGGAGCTCGAGGCCGACGAGAAGGCCGAGGCCCTGGCCGGCGACGCCGACTAACACCATCCGCCCGAACGGGTTCGGCTGACCCCGGTCGCCCCCGCAAACACTGACGGCAGCCAGGGAACGCGCGTTCCCTGGCTGCCGCCGCATCGGCACGCGACTGTGCTTAGCCGACGACCACCTTTTCGGCTCTGCTTAACTGGCGACCACTTCCGCGTCCGATTCGCGGCTTTTGTCGCGCGGTCGGCTAAGCAGAGTGGTCTTTTCGTGGCCTGTTCACGGGTGAGGCGTTGCCGTCAGGCTGTCGTGAGGTGGCGGGCCAGGAAGGCCAGAGACGGGGGTTCCTGGGCGGTGAAGAACGGGCCGGTGTGGCAGCCGTTGCCGAAGTAGAGCTGGGCCGGGACGCCGCCCGGGTTCTCCGGCAGGGCGCGGACCAGGGTCTGGACACCCGGGTAGAAGGGGTCGCCGTAGCCGGAGGCGATGCGGACCGGGACTTTGGCCAGGGCTGCCGCGTGCGTGACGGCATCGTCGGCAGCGAAGTCCGCCGCGCTGGCGTACGCGCCCGGGTTCGCGGCCTTTGCCTGGGCGTAGCTGGTCCAGATCGCCGGGGAGATCGCCGCGGCGGCAGCGATCAGCTGCGGGTGCTTCTCGGCGACAAGCAGAGCGCCGTAGCCGCCCATCGAGATGCCGAGCACGCCGATCCGGCGCTTGCCCGTGCCGAGCTTCTTTCGCTGGCACAGCGGTATCAGCTCGCCGGTGAGCATGGCCTGCGGGTTGTCGCCCGGATGCGGGTTCCAGTAGCCGCCGCCGCCGTCCACGGTGACCATGGCCATCGGCGGGAGCGGCCGTCCCGCCACGCGCAGGGCCAGCGCCTGGGCGGGTGTCATGCCGGAGATCGTGGTCTTGTGATTGCCGCCGAAGCCGTGCAGCGCGATGACGAGCGGCAGCCGGTCGCCTGGCCCGTGTCCCGGCGGGTAGGCGATCGTGTAGCCGACTCTGGTACGCCTGGCGGCCGACTGGAAGGTGCCGTCGTACTGCGGACCCGGCTCCGCGTACCTGGTGAGGTCGGGGGCGGCGACGTCGCAGGCGCCGTCGAGCTGGTCGAGTTCGCTCTTGCCGGGCAGGACGCCGCGCTCGATGAGCTCGAACCCCGCCGCGCCGGCCACCGCGAGCGCCGCGATCCCGGCGAGGCCGTAGCCGAGGACCCGGCGGCGGGAGGGGTGACCGGGTCGCGCCCCGGGCGTGGCCTGGGGCTCGGTGCCATACCCCGGCCGCCCGCCCCGCTGTTGCGTCATGCCTGGACTATATCGGATTCCGGTACACCGGAAACCGATATAGCGAAGGTGGCAGCCAGGCGGGCGGGGCTGCCACCGTCATCGGATGGACGCGGGTAACTTCAGCGACGCGGACTGGCTAGGGTGCGGCGGGCGGTGCGGGACGCCGCCACGGCGGTGGTCAGGGTCAGGCTCAGGATTACGGTGCTCGCGACATTGACCCAGCCCGCATGGAACAGGGCGGTGCCGCCAGCCAGCGGGCCGTCGGCGGTGAGCCAGGCCGCGCACAGCGCGAGGAACGCGGTCATGACGATGCAGCAGGCCAGGCCGAGGCGGGCCTCGAACCGGGCCAGGCGCGGCGACAGGCCAGTCCTCCTGACCAGGATCACCGCGCTGGCCACCGCGACGGCGAGCAGCAGCGGGCTCAGCTCCATCCAGGCGAGCTCCGCACCGGGGAATGCGGAGAGCACGCCCGGGTGCGCCCAGTAGGCACTGACGAACAGGGTGACCGCCCAGATGAACGCGGCGAGCCCGCCGGGGACAGGGCTGTGCAGGCCGCCGGTGCCGATCCAGTTGTTCTCCAGCGACCGGCCGCCGATGACCAGCGCGGTCAGCGCGGCGACCAGGGTAACCGCGGGGACGGCGAGCCGGATGCGCTGGGCCGCTGTCCCCGGGCCAGCGAGCCGGGCGGCAACCGTGACGAGGACCGGCAGCGCGGCGAATACGCCGAGTGCGAGCAGCGCGATGATGGCCGCCGAGGTGCCAAGGGTGGCGTTCCTGTCGGCGGCAAGCAGCGGCACGGCGGCCCCTGGCTGCTGCCGCCTGGCCACCCATACCCAGCCGATGAGCAGCTGCGACCACTGGGCGGCACCCACGATGAGGAACACCGCGCTCGCCGCGCCGAGTGTGCCGAGGCTCGCGGCCACGTGCCTGCCGCGGGCCGCGGCCGGGTCGCCGGGGGGCACGGCGGGGGCGGCACCGGTAAGGCCCGCACCGGCGAGCCGAGCGAGCAGCCCGCCCTTGGCGACGTCGAGGGTGCGGCCAAGCGAGCGTGGCCGTTCGGCGATGTCGCTGACGAGCAGTTCGGTGAACTCCTCGCCGTACCGGTCCCGCCACGGGCGCGGGTACCAGAGCAGCAGCTGGGCCGCCCGCAGCCGGGAGACTGCCTCGGCAGCGGCATCGGCATCGGCGGGGCCGCCGGCGGGTACGGCTGTCCCGTCGTCGGCCGGGGTCACGCTCTCCCCCAGTTGGCTGCGAGGCGGCGCAGCCCCGTCTCGGTGGCCCGGCGCTGCGCAGCCAGATGTGCCCGGAGCGCCGCGGCACCCGCCGCGGTCAGCCGGTAGGGCCGGCGCCGGTCCTCCGCCTCGAGCGCCTCGATCATCCCCTGCGACTCGAGCCGCGCGAGGGCTTCGTACAGCGTGCCGGGCGCGAGCCGCACCCCGGCGAATTCCTCGACGTCCTTGGTCAGCGCGTACCCGTGCTTCGCGCCCTCGGCCAGGCTGGACAGGATCAGCGTGGCAGGTCCGGCATAGCGCCCGAAGCCGACCAGGCCGGCGTCGTCGGCGGTGTCTCGGTTAGCCATGCTGCCAGGCTATATCGCCTCTCGGTAGATCGCTAGCCGATACATCGAAGAGGCGCAGGCCTGGGGGGCGCCTATCAGCCGGAGGCGCGGTGGCCGCCGACGGCGGCCACCGGGTGCCGCCGTCAGATGAGGGTTAGCTGGCCCTCGACGGCGGGGCGGTGGATGCGCAGGTGACGCCACTGCGGCAGGTCGTCGAGGTAGGCCCAGGAGAGCCGGTGGTACGGGGTCGGGCCGAGCTCGGCCAGGGCCTGCTGGTGCGCCGGGGCCGGATAGCCGGCGTTGTCGGCGAAGGCGAACTCCGGGTGGTCCGCGTCGAGGCCGGCCATCAGGCCGTCCCTGTGCACCTTGGCGATGACGGACGCGGCGGCGACGGACACCGAGCGCAGGTCGGCCTTGACCGCCGTGCGCACCCGCCACGGCCGGCCGATGTAGTCGTGCTTGCCGTCGAGCAGCACCACGTCCGGGCGCAGCGGTAGCGCGCCGAGCGCTCGGCGGGCGGCCAGCCGCAGCGCCGCCGTCATACCGAGGGCGTCGATCTCCTCGTGGCTGGCCGCGCCGATCGCGTGCGCGGTGAGCCAGCCGGGCAGCACCGCCGCCAGTTCCTCGCGCCTGCGCTGCGTCAGCCGCTTGGAGTCGGTCAGCCCTGCCGGAGGCTCGGGAAAGCCGGGACGGGCGACCGCGGCGCAGACCGCGACGGGACCCGCCCACGCGCCGCGGCCCACCTCGTCCACGCCGGCGATCGTGATGCCGCCCGCGGCGGCGAGCTCACGCTCGATCTCGTAGCCGGGCAGCTCTCCCATGAGCACCCATGATGCCGCGCGGCATGCCAGGGCGCGGCGCGAATCGCCGTGATCGCGCCGGCCCGGCATGGGTCGGGACAGATCAGACCTGAGCCCGGCTTTGCACCGCGGCCACGATCTCCTCGATCGCCTCCGCGATGGGTACGCCGTTCTTCTGCGCGCCGGAGCGGTACCGGAACGAGACGGCGTTCGCCGCCACGTCGTCGTCGCCTGCCAGCAGCATGAACGGGACCTTCTGCTTCTGCGCGGTGCGGATCTTCTTCTGCATCCGGTCGCCGCTGTCATCGACCTCGACGCGGATGCCCCTGGCGCTCAGCTGCGCGGCGACCTCGTTCAGGTACGGCACGTGGCTGTCACCGATCGGGATGCCCACCGCCTGCACCGGCGACAGCCACGGCGGCATGGCGCCCGCGTAGTGCTCGATGAGCACGCCCATGAACCGCTCGATCGAGCCGAACAGGGCCCGGTGGATCATGATCGGTTCCTGGCGGGTGCCGTCGGCGGCGGTGTACTCGAGGCCGAACCGCTTGGGCTGGTTGAAGTCCAGCTGGATGGTCGACAGCTGCCAGGACCTGCCGATCGCGTCGCGCGCCTGGACGGAGATCTTCGGCCCGTAGAACGCGGCGCCGCCCGGGTCTGGCACCAGGTCGAGGCCGGACTCCTCGCCGACCTGACGCAGCGTCTCGGTGGCCGACGCCCACTCCTCATCGGACCCGATGAACTTGTCCGAGTCGCCGCGGGTGGACAGCTCGAGGAAGAAGTCGTCGAGGCCGTAGTCGCGAAGCAGTTCGAGCACGAAGGTGAGCAGGAACTTCAGCTCGTCCTTCATCTGCTCGCGGGTGCAGTAGATGTGCGAGTCGTCCTGGGTCAGCCCGCGAACCCGGGTGAGGCCGTGCACCACGCCCGACTTCTCGTAGCGGTAGACGGTGCCGAACTCGAACAGCCGCAGCGGCAGCTCGCGGTAGGACCGGCCGCGGGCACGGAAGATCAGGTTGTGCATCGGGCAGTTCATGGCCTTGAGGTAGTACTCGCTGCCCTCAAGCTCCATCGGCGGGTACATGGTGTCCGCGTAGTAGGGCAGGTGCCCCGAGGTCTCGAACAGCTGGCCCTTGGTGATGTGCGGGCTGTTCACGAACGAGTAACCGGTCTGCTCGTGCCGCCGCCGCGAGTACTCCTCGAGCTCGCGGCGGATGATGCCGCCCTTGGGGTGGAACACCGGCAGGCCCGAGCCGATCTCCTCGGGGAAGGAGAACAGGTCCAGCTCCGCGCCGAGCTTGCGGTGATCGCGCCGCTCGGCCTCCTCGAGCATCTTGAGATAGTCGTCCTGCGCCGCCCTGGTTTCCCATGCGGTGCCGTAGATCCGCTGCAACTGCGGGTTCTTCTCGCTGCCGCGCCAGTACGCGCCCGCGTTGCGCATCAGCTTGAACGCGGGGATGTGCTTGGTGGAGGGCACGTGCGGGCCGCGGCACAGGTCCTTCCAGCGCAGCTCGCCGCTCTTCGCGTCCACGTTGTCGTAGATGGTGAGCACGCCCGCGCCGACCTCGGTCGACGCCTCGTCGTCACTGCCGGTACTGCCCTTGATGCCGATCAGCTCGAGCTTGAACGGCTCGTTCGCCAGTTCCTGGCGGGCCTCGGCGTCGGTGACCTCGCGACGGACGAACCGCTGCCCCTGCTTGACGATGTCGCGCATCCGCGACTCGACCGACTTCAGGTCCTCGGGTGTGAACGCGCGGTCCACCTGGAAGTCGTAATAGAAGCCGTTCTCCACCGGCGGGCCAATGCCGAGCTTCGCCTCGGGGAACGCCTGCTGCACCGCCTGTGCCATGACATGCGCGGTCGAGTGCCTGATCACCGCGCGGCCGTCGGGCGAGTCGGCGGCGACCGGTTCCACCGCGTCACCGTCGCCGAGCACCCAGGCGAGGTCGCGGAGCTGACCGTTGACCCGGGCGACGACCACGTCCCGCTCACCGTCGAAGAGGTCGCCTGCGGTAGTCCCCGTCGTCACCTCGCGCTCATTCCGCTGGGCGTTGCGGTCGAGCACTTGGATCTTGATCTGGGACACGGCGCTGCCTCACGTTACGTCGGAATCGGATGACGGACCACGGATGACCGGGTTCGGATGACCAGGTTCTGCTGGCGAACCTGACTCGATGCTACCCGTGGACGGTACGCGCCCAGAAAGCAATTACCCCTTGTCTACTTGCCGTTCCCGTCCTGGACCGCCTGCTCACCCAGGTAGCTGCTGAGCACGAGCTCCGGGTTCGCCTTGAGCGCCGCGACGTCGCCGTGGGTGGTGATCTCGCCGTGCGAGAGCACGAAGCCCCGGTCGGCCACGGTCAGCGCCAGCTCAACGTGCTGCTCGACGAGGAGCACGCCGCAGCCGCTGTCCTTGGCGTAGTCGCGCACAACCGGGAGCAGCCGCTCGACGATGATCGGCGCGAGACCGAGGGATAGCTCGTCGATCATCAGCAGCTTCGGCCGCCTGGCGAGGGCCCTGCCGAGCGCGAGCATCTGCTGCTCGCCGCCGGACAGCAGGCCGGCCCGGCGGCCGCTGAGCTGTTCAAGCGCAGGGAAGTAGCGGTAGGCGGCCGCCGCGTCGAGCGTCTCGCCGCGGGAGGCGAGCCTGAAGTGCTCCGCCACCGTGAGGCCGAAGAAGACGCCACGCCCCTCAGGGACGTGCGCCACGCCGAGCCTGGCCCGCGCGTCCGGCGACGTGCCCTTCAAGTCGGCGCTGTTGAACAGCACCCGGCCGCGCATCGGCTTGACGATGCCGGAGATGGTCATCAGCGTGCTCGTCTTGCCCGCGCCGTTGGCACCGAGCAGGGCGACCACCTCGCCTGGCCGCACGGAAAGGCTGATGTCGCGCAGCACCGCCGCTCCGTTGTAGCCGGAGGTCAGGCCGTCGAGCTCGAGGACCGGTTGCGCAGTCGCCGCTGCTGCCGCGTCGCCCGGCTGCGTCGCGTTGCCGTCGTCCGTCATCATGCCGCTCCCGTCGACGCGTGCCCTCAGGTAGGCCGCGATTGACGCTAACTGTGACGTATGGGGCTGTCAACGGCGGCCGACGCCGATCGCCGAATGACGATGCGCTCCGCGGTACCCGGAACCGCGCGGAGCGCATCGCGTTAAGCATTTCCACGAGCGGGATACGGTCAGTGGCTCGCCGTGCGGTGCCTGAAGAGCCAGCTGGCGAGTGACGCGGCGGCCACCAGGATGGCGCCGAAGTAGATGACGGCGAGCAGCGCCTCGTGCCCGAGTGCCGCACCGGTCGAGGTGTGCCCCATCCACAGCCCGCGCATGGTCTCGATGACCGGCGTGAACGGCTGGTTCGCGGCGATCGGCCGCAGCCCGGCGGCCATCGTGCCCGCCGGGACGAAGGCGCTGCTGAGATAGGGGATGAACATCAGCGCGAAGGTGGCGCCGTTGGCCGCCTCCGGGCTGCCCACCACCAGGCCGAAGCAGGCCGCGAGCCAGGACATGGCGCTGATGAACAGCACGATCATCGCGATCGCGCCCAGCCAGTCGAGCGGGCTCGCCACCGGGCGCCAGCCGACGCCGAGGCCGACGGCGATCACCAGCGCGGTGGCGAGCAGGTTGCGCGCCAGGCTGGCCATGATCTGCCCGGCGAGCACCGACCAGGCGGTGATCGGCATGGACCGGAACCGGTCGACGATGCCGCTGCTCATGTCGGTGGCGACCGCGACCGCCGTGGTGCCCGCGCCGAAGCCGGCGCACAGCACAATCAGTCCAGGCACCACGTAGTTGACGTAGCCGCCGTGCGAGCCGACGCCGGCCTCGAAGGCGCCGCCGAAGACGTAGACGAACAGCAGCATCAGGGTGACCGGCAGCGCCAGCGCGGTAATGAAGGCCTCCGGGTCGCGCACCGAGCGGCGCAGGCTGCGGCCGACCATCACCAGGGCATCGGACAGGAAATAGGCGGGGCTCTTGGCGGGCTGGTAGACGGCGGTCATCGGGTCACTCCCGTGGCGTAGTCGGTCACATTGCGGTCGGCGGCACTGTCGCTGGCTGAGCTGTCGTCGGAAGCGGTCAGGGCGAGGAAGACCTCGTCCAGGCTCGCCACCCCGAGGCCCGACTTGAGCTGGCCCGCCGTCCCCTCGGCCACGATCCGGCCCTGGTGCAGCACGGCGATGTGGTCGGCGAGCTGCTCGGCCTCGGCGAGGTACTGGGTGGTGAGCAGCACCGTCACGCCGTCGTCCGCCAGGCCCTTGACGGCCGACCACAGCTGGTCCCTGCTGCGCGGGTCGAGTCCGGTGGTCGGCTCGTCGAGGAACAGCAGCTCCGGCCGGACGATCATGCTTGCTGCCAGGTCGAGGCGGCGGCGCATGCCGCCCGAGTAGGTCTTGACCAGGCGGCGGCGCGCGTCGGCCAGGTCGAACGCGGCGAGCAGCTGGGTCACCCTGTCCCGCGCCGCGCGCGGCGGCAGGTGGCGCAGCCTGGCCATCATCCGCAGGTTCTCCTCGCCGGTCAGCATGTTGTCCACAGCGGCGTACTGGCCGGTGAGGCTGATCGCGCGGCGCACGCCCACCGGATCCGCGAGCAGGTCATGACCGGCGACGGTGGCGCTGCCGCCGTCCGGGCGCAGCAGCGTGGCGAGTATGCGGATCAGCGTGGTCTTGCCGGCGCCGTTCGGCCCGAGGAGGGCGACGATCTGCCCTGCGGCGACGGCCAGGTCGACCCCGTCGAGGACGGTTTTGGACCGGAAGGCCTTGCGTATGCCGACCGCGTTCAGTGTTGGAACCGCATTAACTGTGTACGTCATACATGGAATAGTATGCGTCATATACAGTTTGTCAAGGAGTCCGGTGACTGCGAGGGCGGGGGAACGCTGGACCCGTTCGGGCAAAGGATTTTGATCTTGGCGTAGCGTGAATCGCCGAGCGTGAAGGGAGGACGCGGATGGCGGAGGAGACACCGGGGCAGGCCGCGCCACGGCCACTGCCCCCCGGGCTCGACCTGCTCTGGGGGCGGCGCGAGCGCGGCAGGCGCGGGCCGCGGCCCGGGCTGTCGGCGGAGGCGATCGTCAACGCCGCGGTCAGGCTCGCCGACGCCGAGGGGCTCGAGGCGGTCTCCATGGCCAAGGTGGCGGCCGAGCTCGGCTTCACCACGATGTCGCTGTACCGCTACGTGGCGAGCAAGGAAGAACTGCTCCAGCTGATGTGGAACGCGAGCGCGGTCGGCGCGGAGGAGCTTGTCATCGAGGGCCCCGACTGGCGGACCCAGCTGCGCGCCTGGGCGGTCATCCAGCGGGACATGCTCGACCGCCATCCGTGGATCACCCAGATGCCGATGGCCGCTCCCCCGGTGGCGCCGAACTCACTGCACTTCGTCGAGCGCGGACTCGGCACGCTGGACGGGACCGGCCTCTCCGATCTGGACAAGCTCCGGATCATCGGCCTGCTCAGCTCCTACACGCTCAGCGAGGGGCGGATGGCCGCCGACGCGATGCGCGCCGCGAAGGCGGCGATGGAGGCGGGTTTCGCGGCTCCGGCGGCTTCGGCGGACGCGGATGCTGGTCAGCTGCCCGCTGGCGGGCCGCCGGACAGCTTCGAGGCACTGCTGCGGGAACTCGTCGACGAGAAGACCTACCCGCACCTGTACAGGATCGCCTGGGATCCGGCGCCTGACGAGCAGCTGACCGAGCGGGAGCAGTTCCTGTGGGGCGTGGAGACCATACTCGACGGGGTCCAAGCGCTCATCGAGCGGGCCGGCTAGCTTTGGCCGCATGGCCACGGAGAACACTGCACGGCTCGCGGTGCTCATCGACGCGGACAACGCGCAGCCGTCCATCACCACCGGACTGCTCGCCGAGGTCGCCAAGTACGGCACCGCGCACGTCAAGCGCGCATACGGCGACTGGACCGGACCGAACCTGCGCGGCTGGAAGGACCAGCTGCTCGCGCAGTCAATCCACCCGATCCAGCAATTCGCCTACACCAAGGGCAAGAACGCGACCGACGCGGCCATGGTGATCGACGCCATGGACCTGCTGTACTCGGGGCGGTTCGATGGATTCTGCATAGTGTCGAGCGACAGCGACTTCACCAGGCTCGCCCAGCGGCTGCGCGAATCCGGCCAGATCGTGTACGGATTCGGTGAGCACAAGACGCCCAAGTCCTTCGTCGCCGCGTGCGACAAGTTCATCTACGTCGAGAACCTCCAGTTCGACGAGGACGAGGAGCTCCCGGGCGCCGAGGTCAAGCCGACCAGGCGCACGCCCATGACGGCCGCCGAACTGAAGCAGGACAGCGAGCTCACCGGCTTGCTGCGTGGCGCCGTCGAGGCGGCGTCGGACGACGACGGCCTCGCGCCGCTGTCGGCCATCGGCAACATCATCACCAACCGGCGCCCCGACTTCGACTCACGCAGCTACGGCTACGCCAAGCTGAGCGACCTGATCAAGGCCACCGGGCTGTTCACTCTCGAGCGGCATGCCCCGGCCGGCGCCAAGCAGGCGATCGTCTACGCGCGCGAGAAGCGGCGGGTGCCTGCCGCGAAGACGCCCGCGGTGCGGGTGCCCGCGGCGAAGGCGCCGGCCGCGAAGGCTTCGGCGGCCAAGAACGCCGGGGATGCCGGGGGTACCGGCGCGGCCGGGTCAGCCGGGAGGCGGAAGACCCCGGCGAAGCCGGCGAACGTGAAGGTCGTCTCCTGACGGTGCGGCCTCAGGCTGGGCAGACCTTAGGGCTGCTGAGTCCGGTAGAGGTCACGCAGCAGGGCGATCTCACCGCCGTGGTGCAGCACCTCCTGGTTGACCCACCAGACGATGTCGATGAACATGTCCCCGGCGTCGCTGCCATAGGGGTAGCTGCTGTACCCGACGGTGTCGAGCGCGGCATCGTCACAGCTCAGCAGCGCGTCGCGCCATGCCTCGACAGCCTGGGCGAAGGCGGCGACGGCGCCGTCCGCGTCCCCGTTCGTCACGTAGCCGTCCTTGGTCAGCGACCGGCTGCCCGCGGTGTGGTCGGCGCGCAGCGCGAGCATCTCGCTGAGGTGGCTGAGCCGCCAGGCGATCGTGGTGAACGGCGGCGGGTACGGCTCGGCGTCGCGATAGCCGTCCCTGCCCCAGTCACCACCGCCGACGAGCCAGGTCGCCCGCGGTCCCGGGCCTTCCGCGTGACGGCGGACGGACCAGGCGCCGGGGACCGGCTCCCACAGGTACTCCGCCGTGGTCAACGGCGACACCGGGACCGGCGATCCGTTGCCGCTGTCCACCTCGGGCCCTGTCATCCGGTTGATCAGCCGCAGGCAGCCCCAGTCGTACTGCTCAAGCAGCGGAGCGAGGCGCGGGGGTATGTCCATGGGTCCATCATGCCCGAGGCCCGTCAGGCCGTCGGGACGTGGGAACGCCGCTGGGGTCCAGGTTCCGGCACGATGAGGTTGTTACTACGATGGACAGGAATGGACGGAAAGTCACGCAGAAAGGGGCGAAGTGACTTCGAGGGTGCCGGACATCGCGGACGACAACCAGCCGGGCGGCCAGCGCGGGTTCGACCCGAGCGTGCCGAGCCCGGCGCGGATGTGGAACTACTGGGTGGGCGGCAAGGACCACTTCGCCGCCGACCGGGACGCCGCGTCCAGGATCGCGGAGGCGATGCCAGGGCTGCCGCTCGTCGCCCGGTCCGTGCGGAAGTTCCTCATCGCCGCCGTGCACACCCTCGCCGCGGAGTACGGGATCAGGCAGTTCCTCGACATTGGCACCGGGCTCCCCACCGCCGACAACACGCATGAGGTGGCGCAGGGGGTAGCGCCAGAGTCCCGGATCGTCTACGCGGATTACGACCCGTCGGTGCTCGCCCACGCCAGGGCGCTGCTGACGAGCACCCCCGAGGGCAGGACCGACTACATCGAGGCGGACCTCCGGGACACCCGCACGATCCTGGAAACGGCCGCCAAGACGCTCGACCTGAGCAAGCCGGTCGCCATCTTGCTGCTCGCCGTGCTGCACTTCATCCCGGACGAGGACGACCCGTACGGTATCGTGCGGACGCTGCTTGACGCGGTGCCTTCCGGCAGCTACCTGGTCATCGTGCACGCGCCAAGCGACCTCGACCCGGAAGAGATGGCCGAGCAGACCCGCCGGTACAACGCGTCGGGCGCCGAGCGGATGCGCCCGCGCAGCCGGGAGGAAATCAGCCGGTTCTTCGACGGGCTCGAACTGATCGCGCCGGGCGTCGCGCCGCTGTCCGATTGGCTGCCGCCCGGTCAGGCCAATATCGCCAGCGGCAAGGGCATCGCGGGCATCGCACGCAAGCCCTGACGGCCGCTGCGCTAGCCCTTGTCCAGCGCTTCTCGCTCGAGGCCATCCCAGGACCAGCGGGGCAGCGGCAGCCCGGAAGGAATGTCGGTGTCATCGGGATGGGACATCGCCACGGTGTCAACCGCCCAGTCGATGTAGGCGCGGATCGCGGCGCGGAACTCCGGGTCGTCCGGCCAGCCGGCGTCGTCTGCCGCGAGCATGAAGCAGTCCGCGAACCGGCGGCCGAGGTCGGACATGTCGCCGTTGCCCGCGTGCAGCCACACCACGTGGCTCTGGTTAGCGCACTCGGCCGAGTAGCTGGCCGGGCCGCCGAAGGCCTCGGCCAGGTACGCGGCGAGCCGCTGGGTGTGCTGCGGATGCTGGCCCGGATGCGAGAACGGGTGGTTCAGCTCCGGATCGGCTAGGCACCGCTCATGCAGCGCCGCGGCGAACGGCTCGAACGCCCGCTCGCCGCCCGCGAAGTCATAGAGGCTCTGTCGCATATCGCCGAGCCTAGATCACCTCGCTGAGCTTGCCCGTATCCACGTCGAAGACGAAGCCGCGGATCGCGTCCTTGTGCGGGATGAACGGGCTCGCCTTCAGCCGGCCGATCGACTGCCTGACGTCCGCGGCGGCGTCGGTGAAGGCCTCGACGGCCCACGGCGGCCTGATGCCGGTCTCCGCCTCGAGCGCGCCCTTGAAGTCATCCTCCGTGGTCTTCTGCATGCCGCAGTCGGTGTGGTGGATGAGCATGATCTCGGTCGTGCCGAGCAGCCGCTGGCTGATGGCCAGGGAACGGACCACGTCGTCGGTGACCGTACCGCCGGCGTTCCTGATCACGTGCGCTTCGCCGCCGGTGAGGCCGAGCATGGGAAAGATGCGCATCCGCGAGTCCATGCAGGCGACCACCGCCACGTGCTGCGCCGGCCGCACCGGCTGCCCGCCGACGTGGTCCTGCGCGTACTCCTCGTTGCGGGCGAGGTAGTCGTCGATGGCGCTCATGCGTTATGTCCTCCTGCGAACGGTCGTGGCGCACGCCGATGAGAATGGGGACGCTGGATCGTCTTACCCATGCCGCACCATAACGACGCGGGAGGGTACGCATGACAGGCGGGTTCACCGACGATGGCCTCGCGGCGCTCGACGCCGCGCTCGCCCGGCACACGGCATCGGGCGCGGTGCCCGGTCTTGTCGCACTCGTGGCGCGCGGCGGGCAGGTCCACATCACCACCGCCGGGCATCCGTCGCTCGGGGACGACGCGCCCATCGGCCGCGACGCGATCTTCCGCATCGCATCGCTGACCAAGCCGGTCACCGGCGTGGCGGCGATGCTGCTCATCCAGGACGGCGCGATGGCGCTCGACGATCCCGTCGCACCCTGGCTGCCAGAACTGAGCGAGCCGCGGGTGCTGCGGTCCTACGACGCGGAACTGTCCGACACGGTGCCCGCAGAGCGGGCGATCACGGTCGAGGACCTGCTCTCGTTCCGGCTCGGGTTCGGCAGCATCTTCACGCCGAAGCCGCTGCCCATCCTCGAGGCGGAGCAGGCGCTCGAGCTCAAGACGCTCGGCCCGCCGTGGCCGCCGACCAGGCACACGCCCGACCAGTGGATCGCGGCGTTCGGATCGCTGCCGCTGCTTGACCAGCCGGGCGAGCGCTTCAGGTACAACACGGGCGCGACCCTGACCGGCATCCTCATCGAGCGGGTTGCAGGGGCCCCGTTCGCCGAGGTGCTGAGCAAGCGCGTCTTCGAGCCGCTCGGCATGACGGACACGGCGTTCTGGGTGCCCTCGGGCAAGATGGGCCGGTTCACCACCATGTACGCACCGTCCCAGGCCGCCAGGCACTTCGGCGGCAGCGGTGCGGACGGGGCGGAGCTCACGCTGATCGACCGTCCCGACGGCTGGTACGCCGTGCCGCCGTCGCTGCCTGACGGCGCCGCGGGCCTCGTCTCCACGATCGACGACATCGGGGCGTTCGCAGCCATGCTGGCCGCGGACGGCGGCGGGCTGCTGTCACCGTCGTCGGTCGCGCTGATGCTCAGGGACCGGGCGACCGCGCGGGACCGGGCGGAACAGCCGTGGTTCTTCGGCGAGCACCTCGGCTGGGGACTAGCCATGTCCGTGCCCGCCGACGGCGTCGCGCCCGACGCGGCAGCGGACGGGATGCCGCGCGGCTACGGCTGGGAGGGCGGCAGCGGCACCGCGTGGCGCAACGACCCCGCGACCGGGCTCACCGGCATCCTGCTCACCCAGCGGATGATGACGTCGCCCGAGCCTCCCCCCGTCGCCAGGGACTTCTGGTCCGCCGCCTACGCCGCGATAGCCAGGTAGTCTCGCCCTGCCGTGCTTAATCTGGGATTGAGGCCGCGCTTTATTCGGGCTTGGGGCCGCGGATGATCACCACCGGGCATTCCGCGTGCTGCGCGCAGTGCTGGCCGACCGAGCCGAGCAGCGCCCCGGTGAACCCGCCATGGCCGCGGTTGCCCACCACCAGCAGGCCCGCGCCCTTCGCGCAGTCGAGCAGCGCCTGCGCCGGATTGTCTTGCACCACGAGCGGCCGGATCTCGATGTCTGGCACCTCGTCAGCAACTGCGGCGATCGCCTGGCTGAGCTCGCTCGCCGCGGCCTTCTCCAAGTCCGGTATGGCGAGCGTCATCGCATACCCGTAGCCGTAGGCCGCGGGAATCTGCCAGGCGCACACCGCGTCGACCTCGGCGCCGGTCAGCGCCGCCTGCCTGACTGCCCAGGCGAGCGCCGCCTTCGACGAGGCCGAACCGTCAACGCCAACCACGATCCGCCCGCCCTGCACTTCGGCCATCTTCGTCCTCCGCATCACGTCCTTGGGTTACCGGACCCGGGCGCTCAACCGCCTCACCAGTAACTCCCTCACCTGCTGTCCTTCCCATCCTCGCGCCGGCCACGATCACCTCAATAGAGCCGATTGGCCCGATGGCCCGGACTTTGGTCCTATCGCGATTTACGGGGACTTACCGTGACTTGCGGGGACTTACGAAGACTTACGGAGATGGCCGCCGGGCGGTGCGACGGCTACGTTTTGCTCATGGCCCGGTCTCAATGGCACAGGTTCTACGCGACCTCCGTCGAGGCGCCGCCCGACGTGCTCTTCCGGCTGCTCTCCGACCTGCCCAACTACGCTGACTGGCTGCCAGGGTCGGCCGCGTACGGGCACACGACCGACGTCGAGCCGTATCCGGTGCAACAGGGCACCCGCTACCACGACGGGAAGCCCGGCGAGCCCGGCAAGGACTGGTGGGGCACGGTCACCGGATTCCAGCCGCCCGGGTCGGTGGACTTCCAGCACACCATCCGCGTCGCTCAGTTGATGGCGACCGTTGACGTGCACATCCACTACTCACTCGAGGCGGCCGACGGGGCCACGACCGTGACCAGGTGGCTGGTGCTCGACGTCGCGATGCCGGCCGTGTTCCGCCCGCTGCGGCCGCTGATCACCGCGGGCTTCGACAAGGAGAACGTGCGGACCATGGCCGCGCTGAAGGCCTACGCGGAATCCCGAGCCGCAGCGTAAGCGGACGCGGCTCCCCGGGCCGGTCGCGAACCTCGGGTGGCAGGATCGGCGGGGCTCGCGTGGATCCTGCCAGGCGAAGTGGCTGCGGGGAGGTTAGCGGGCGGATTCGAAGGCGCGGCCTACCTGGGTGGCGGACGGGCCGGGGTCGAAGAGGCCGGTGGTACCGCTGCCGGATGAGGTGGGCAGGGCGAACCAGGCGTAACGCTGCACGTAGGGCAGGCCGTCGAGCATGGTGGTCGCCGCGGTGAGGAAGGCGGCCTGTTGTGCCTCGGTGGGGAAGCTGGCGGTACCGCCGCTGTAGCTGGTCAGGGCGAACTCGGTGAGCCAGATCGGCAGGTGGTAGCGGTCGTAGATCGCCTGCAGGTAGCTCTGCAGCTCCTGGACCGCTGGGCCGGTGCGGAAATCGCCGCCGTACCAGTGCACGGCGATGAAGTCGACCCGGTAGCCGTCCTGCTTCGCGCCGGTCATGAACTGGTCGAGCCAGCCGCCAGCCGTGGCGGCGCCGGTCGCCACCGCGGGGCTGCCGAGCGTCATGCCCGTCGCCTGCAGCTTGGGCCACAGGGCCAGTGCCTGGGCCGGCGTCATGTTGGCCTGGCCTGCCATGTCCGGCTCGTTGAAGCCGAGCAGTATCTTCCCCTCGTCGCGCACCTGGGCCATGGTGGCGTCGGTGACGCTGGCGGCGCCCCAGATCATCGGCACGTAGCTCACGCCGGATGGGGCGGTGATGCCGTTCGGCGCCGAGCCCCAGTTGTAGTACCAGGAGGCGCCGGACTCGGCGAGTGCTTGCTGTGCCCCGGTGAAGTTCCAGGTGCTTACGCCTTTGCGCTGGCTGGTCAGGGTCACCGCGGGCGGCGTGCTCGCGGGCGGTGACGTCTTCGAGTGCGCAGGCGACGGCGATGCGGTCTTCGACGGGGCCGGCGGCTTGGACGAGTGCGTCGCCGACGGTATGACGCGCGCGGAATGGGTGACGAGCGGCACCGGGCGCAGCACGTGCGGCGATGCGGCGACGGTGGCCATCGCGGCGGGTGCTGCCGTGTGGTGTGTCTTGGCGACGGCGTAGGTACCGCCCGCCGCGCAGGTCACCACCGCGAGGGACACCGCAACCAGCTTCGGCTGCACCGACAGGGCGCCCTTGGAGAGCATCCTGACATGCCGCGCGTGCCTGGCCGCGCGGATGCCGCCGGTCACGTGTCCGGCCGCGCCCTGACCTGGTGTGCCCTGACCGGTGCCCGGCGCCGAAACCCCGTACGCCGGCTGGCCGGGCGTCGGGTAGCCGGGTCCGCCAGCGTGGCCAGGCTGGCCGGAGTAGCCGGCGTGCCCCGGATAGCCCGGCTGGGCCGGGTGGCCGGGCGTCCAGGGGCCGCCGGACGTCGCGAGGACGCGCCCGGCGAGGCCCGCGGGGACCGCGAGCAGCGGGAGGCCGCCGAGCAGTCGCTCGGCGGGGATCATGTCGGCGGTGCCCGCCAGGCACCACGCGCAGTCCCTGACATGCCTGGCCAGCCGCTTGCGCCAGAGCGGGCTCGGCTCGCCGTCCCAGCCCGCGACGATCACCGCGACGGCGGCGCACTGCGGTACCCGGCGCAGCGCATGCACCACCATGCGGGAGGTGAGCAGTCGCTCCTTCATCCGCGCCACCCGGACCGCGGCGTGCGCGGGCGAGATGCCGAGCCCGGCGGCCAGCTCCGCGCGGGCCAGCTGCCCCGCCGCCTCCTGCCACCACAGGGCGAGCACCGGCCGGTCCTCATCGTCGAGCCAGCGGGTTGCCTCCGCGGTCTCCAGGCGCTGGCCGGACAGGCCAAGCCGCTCGACGGTCTGGTCGGTGAAGTCGGGGACCGGCACGTCGGACTCCACCGCAGGCGGCCGGGCCAGCCGGTCCCGGTAGGAGTCGCGTACCTGCCGGATCGCGATCGCCACCAGCCAGGACCTGAACGCCGCCGGGTCGCGCAGCTCGCCGACGCCGCGGACCGCGCGCAGCATCGTCTCCTGCACCACGTCGTCTGTGTCGGAATGGCCGTTCATCGCCCGGCCGACGATGTTGTATACGAGCGGCAGCGAGGCGGCGGCGAGCGCGGCGAGCGCACGCGGGTGGCCGTCGCGTGCCGCGGTGACTGTCGCGAGGTCAGGGCCGTCAGCCGGTGGAGTTCGCATCACACCTAGGAGACACCACGCCACCCCGCGCATAACGGAAAATCCCGGGGCTAATTCTTACGTTCGCCGGTGATTTCCGTTATCCGCCGATGCTGCCGCCGTCTCCGGTACGAGAGTGAGCACAGTCAGGGAGGATGCGGACGATGTTCGGCGCGAATCGCGGACGCGGGTGCGGAGAACGGCGGCGCGGCACGCTCGCCGCCACGGCGCGGGCGGGGGCGGTGCTCGCCGTGCTCGTGCTTACGGCGGGCTGTGCGGCACTTGGCTCGGGGAACGGCGGCGGTGCGGCGGCGACCCTGGCCGCGCCGCGAACCGCCGCGAGTGCCGCGACCGCCACCATGGGCGCCCAGCCGGGCGCGTCGCGGACGGCCGCAGCCAAGGCGGGCAAGGCAGCGAAAAGCTCGGCGAAAGGCAAGGCCACGGCGAGCGGTTCCGCGGCGAAGCACGGCGGTACGCACTCGCCGGCGCCGGCCAGCACGCCGACAGCCGCGCCGTCCTCGGCCGCGCCCTCCCCCACAGACCCGGCGGCCTCCGCGCCACCCCCTTCGGGGGCCGCCGGCCAGCGCCTGGTGACGTTCGTCAACCACATGGCGCAGACCATCTGGGTCGCGGCGGCGCCGAGCGCGACCTCGCCGCTGTCCGCCACCGGCTGGGTGCTCCCCGCCGGCCAGAGCGTCACCATCACCGCGCCGAACAACCTGAACACCCGGTTCTGGGGCCGCACCGGCTGCGTGTTCAGCAGCGCGGGCACCGGGCACTGCCAGACCGGCGACTGCGGCGGCCTGTTCCAGTGCAAGGGCTTGGGCACGATCCCCGCGACGCTCGCCGAGGTCAACTTCGACGCCTGGCAGGGCATGGACTTCTACGACGTGTCGATGGTCGACGGCAGCAACCTGCCGATGTACATCAACATCACCAAGTCATCCAAGGGGACCGTCGACAAGATCAGCCAGAACGGGTGCGTGGCCGCAGGCTGCACCATGCCCGTCGACTGCCCGAGCGTGCTCGACGTGAAGGCGGACGGCAAGGTGGTCGCCTGCATCTCCGCGTGCGCCAGGCTGGGCGGCGACCAGTACTGCTGCCGCGGCCAGTGGTCATCGCGCGCCGCCTGCGACCCGGCGAAGTGGCCGGTCGACTATGCCGCCGTGTTCAAGAAGGCCGAGCCGTACGCCTACTCCTACGTGGACGACGACGCGACGAGCGTGTTCACCTGCTCGGGAGTGTGCGACTACCGGATCACATTCGGCCTCACGTCCTGAGCCGCGTCAGTCGTGCGGGGTGCGCACCACCACGACGGGGCAGCGGGCGTGGTGCACGCAGTGCTGGCCGACCGAGCCGAGCAGCGCCTCGGTGAATCCGCTGTGCCCCCTGCTGCCGACCACCAGCAGGTCCGCGTCCTTAGCCGCGTCAAGGAGGGCGCGCGCCGCGTTCTCCCTGACGACAACCGGGCGGATCACCACGCCGAGCGCCTCGAGGCGCACGTCGTCGATGGCCTCATCGAGCGCGGCCTCGGCGGCCTCCCTGGGGCCGGGTCCGTCGTACGGCGGCGCCCAGCCGAACTGCACCAGCGGCAGCCAGGCCGCCACCGCGTCGACCTCGGCCCCGGTCAGCCCGGCCTGACGCACCGCCCAGGCCAGTGCGGCCTTGGCCGAGTCCGACCGGTCGACTCCCACCACAATCCGTCCGCCCCGAGCCAGCTGCGTCTCCATTGCTTTCCTCCGCGTGCCGCGCCGCCCCGGCGGTGCGGATTTCCTGACCGCCGGCCTCTCGGCTCCCTGGCGCCTATCGTCGTCCGGGCAGCGCGCCGTCTCCAGGGACGAAGGACAGGCCTCGCGGAGCCGTAGGTCCCGTCAGCCACGGACGGGCGACGGCCAGGCTGGACGGGCCGGGTGGGGTGACCCGAGTCAGCCGTATCCGTCGGGGTGATGGAGATGGGTTCAGAGGCTGAAGTTCGAGATCCATTCCGCGGTCGTCTTGAAGCCGCCGAACGTGTAGAAGTGCAGCTTGACCGTGCCGTGCTTGCCCGGGTCAAGGCCGGCCGCCAGGTCGCGGATGAACCGGTCAGGGCCGGCCTTGCCGAGCAGGTTGGTGACGGACAGGCCGTACTTCTTGGCGATCGTCGCGGACGTGGAGATGCCGAGCCGTGAGGCGAAGCCGAGCAGCAGCTTGACGCTGGCCGGGCCTGGCACGCCGACGCGGATCGGCATTTCGACGCCGTGCTCCCTGACCTCGGCGACCCAGGAAAGCACCCGGTCCACGTCGAAGTCGACCTGGGTGATCACGGTGCCGGGAATCTGCAGCCGGGACAGCGCGGCCGACTTCTTCTCCAGCGCCGACCAGAGCACCTCGGAGGCGATGTCCGGGTGCCCGTCCGGGTAGCCGCCGACCGAGATGTCCGTGACGCCGTACTGCTGCAGCACGCCCGACTCGATCACCGCGAGGGAGTCCTCGTACGGGCCCATGGGGACGGCCGGGTCGCCGCCGACGCTGAACACGCTCTCCGTGGCGTCGATGGCGCGCAGCGCGGTGAGGAACTCCTCGAGCATCTCCTGCGACTTCAGCCGCCGGGCGGAGATGTGCGGGACCGGGGTGAAGCCGAGGCGCTTGACCGCCGCCGCGGCGTTCACCCGCATGGTCAGGTCCTCGTTTTCCAGGAAGGTGACGTTGATCCTTGTGCCCCGCGGGATCACGCCCGCGGCGTTCTCCACCTTCTCGACGTCCTTGCCGGTCATCTCCATGGAGAAATCGTTTAGCACAGTGCTCACGTGATGCCCATTCCCGCAATCTGAAACTGTCCTTGTGACTTCATGGTATGGCTTCACGTGGGAAAACTTAATCCCGCCGGCCATTCATTGGGCCACACAACAAACGATGAGATGCCGTTTAGTGGCGCCGGTATTGCGTGGCTGCGTACGCGTCATAGGGCGCGGGAGCGACCGTCGCGCGGATGCGCGGGAAGCCGAGGTCGGCATCGGGAGCGGTGCCTGACCCGGGGTGCTCGCCCCACACGACCGTCACCGCGGTGCCCGGTGCGGCGTGCGCCTTGTCCACGATCGACAGGGAAAGGATCGTGCCGGTGGTGTCGATGGTGGCCGTCTGGTACGTGACGCCGGCCAGCGTGCCGTCGCCCGTCTCGATTCGGTGCCTGGCGTAGGTGAGGTAGTAGCCGAGATCAGTACCGGATTGATCGGGGCCGAGCACCGCGGCGACGTCGGCCGGGTCGAGCACGACGGTGACCTTGGTGCGCGTGACCGTGTCTTTGGCCGCCTGCAGCGCGTCCCTGCCGATGAAGTCGTGGTTGAAGGAGATCGACCGGCCGTAGTCGAGCTCGTAGGGCGACAGGTAGTAGTCCTCGATGTCCGCGGAGAAGAAGCTGCCGTTCAGCGGCCGCTGCCCTTCGATGCCGAACAGCGGCAGCCAGGCGCGGTAGCCGGCCAGCTCGGGGTCGGTGTAGATGCCGGGCACCGGCGACGGGATCCAGCCGCTCTCCACCGACGCGCTCGCGTAGGCGAGCGCGCCGACGTGCACGATGCCGAACGCCTCGCCCGCGCCGAGCAGCGTCTCCTTAACGGCGGCGGCGTGCTCCCAGGGGCCGATGAACTCGTAGCCGTCCTGGCCTGCCATGTTGTGCCGCAGCGCGCGGAACCGCGTGCCGTTCAGCTCCACGGGGACCGAGTGGAAGAACTTCGACGGCGGCAGCGGCCCGCCGAAGACGGTCTCGGCAAGCTCCTTGGCGTGCGGGCCCTGTACCTGGTAGCGGAACAGCGCCGGGTTCGCGCCGCCGCGGAACGCGCTTGACGGGTCGGTGACGAAGGCGACGTCATAGCCGCCCGTCTCGCCGTGGTACTTGACCCAGTTCTGCGCGGCGGGGATGCCGCTGAGCGTGTAGGCCTGCTCGCCGGTGCGCTCGAGTATGCCGTCGGTGACGATGTTGCCCCTGGCGGTCACCGGGATGAACTGCTTGGCCTGGCCGATCGCGAACTTCTCGTAGTTGTTCGCGGAGACCTCGCTGAGCAGCCGGGTGGCGTCGGGGCCCTCGATGAACGTGTCGAACATGTGGTGCGACAGGTCGGACAGCGAGACGCCGGTGTGCCAGGCGGCCTGCTCGGCGCGCCAGCCCGCGTACTCGGGCTCGATGTTCTCCGGGTTCCACGGCTCGGGGTTCTGCCGCCACAGCAGCCTGATCGGGGAACCTGCCTTGTCGATGCCGTCTTGCAGGCTCGGTGCGCCCATGGACCGTCTCCTCCGCGAAATTAATAGATCGATCTACTAGATCGAATAAGCACGGACTTTAACCGGCCGGATGCCTTGAAGGCAACATGGGGGTTGGCACTTGTCCCGGGGGTACGGGGGGTCGTCCCCCCGGAAGATAACCGCGTGCTGAGCGCCCGATAAGATGGCGCCCTTTGCCATCGGGCGCTCAGCACGCGTCGGCTATTCGTCCTCGCCGTAGTCGTGGTCGGGGTGGTTCTGCTCGCCGGTGCGCCAGTAGCCGCGGGTGACGAGCGCATCGCGCGGCACCTTACGGCCGACGAGGAAGTACCGCCGGATGTCGCGCATCGCGGCCGCCTCGCAGGCCACCCAGACCCGCGCGCCGTCCGGGATGCTCGCCTCGCGCGCGGCCCGCGCCAGCTCCGCGCCGAACGCCCCGCCGCCGCTCCTGTGGTGCCAGGTGATGCTGGTCTTCGCCTGGCTCTCGAAGCCGATCTCGTCGTCAGGACCCTCGACCTCGATGTGCACCTCGACCGTCGCGGTCTCCGGCAGGACGTCGAGCAGCGTGCCGACCGCGGGGATCGCGGACTCGTCGGCGGCGAGCCACCAGTGGTCCGCGACGGGCTCAAGCGAGAACCTCCCGCCGGGGCCGCCCACGGCGAGCTTGTCGCCCGGCTTGGCGCGCTGCGCCCACTCGGATGCCGGGCCGGTCCCATGCAGCAGGAACTGGATCTCCAGGATCCTGGTCTGCGGGTCGTAGCGGCGCGGCGTGTAGGTGCGGACAACCGGCGGCGGGCCGTCGGGGTAGACGGGACCGTCCGGCGTCTGCTGCGGCAGCAGCGGTTCGTCCTGGCCCTCGGCCGGCAGGAACACCTTCAGGTGCGAGGTCGGCGCGGCCTCGCCGTACGCGTCCAGGTTGTCGCCGGTGACGAGCACGGAGACCATCCGCGGTGAGATGTAGTCGACGGACACGACCTCGACGGGCTTCGGCGGCTTGCGGCGCCGCGGTCCGCCAGGGGCTGCCGGTGCTGGTGTGGTCACTAATTCCTCTTCTCGTGCTAGAACTTCTCGACCGCCGGGATGACCCGCTCGGCGAGCAGGTCGAGCTGTCCCGGCTCGCTGACCCGCTTCAGCGAACCGTGCACCTGGCTGAAGCCGAGCTCGGCAATCCGGTGCAGGTTCTCGATCACCTGGCCGGTGTTCTCGCCGTTCTCGCCCAGGTCGTAGCGGGTCTGCGCGGTCTTCTCTATCTCGTCGTAGTCGCGGCCCTCGTTGGCGCAGTGCTGGCGCAGCACGTCGAGCTTGTGCGCGGTCTCATCGAGGTTGTACGCCGCGATGTTGCAGGCGTCGGCGTACTTGGCGACGAGCCGCAAGGTCTTCTTCTCGCCCGCGCCGCCGATCAGGATCGGCGGGTGCGGCCGCGACAGCACCTGCGGCGAGTTGAGCGTCCGCGCGAGCTGGTAGTGCTGTCCGTGGAACGCGCCCTCGTCGCCGCTCCACATCTGCTTGCAGATGAGGATCGCCTCCTCAAGCCGCTCGAACCGTTCGGACACCGGCGGGAACAGCAGGCCGAGGCCAGCCGACTCTTCGGCGTTCCACGCCGCGCCGATGCCGAGGATAGCCCGGCCGCCGGACAGCACGTCGAGCGTGGTCACCGCCTTGGCGAGCAGGCCAGGCTCGCGGTAGACCACGGCGGTCACCATGGTGAGCAGCTTGACGCGCTCGGTCTTGGCCGCAAGCCAGCCGAGCGCCGTGTACGCCTCGAGCATCTCGTGCTCGGGCGGCCCGATCGGCCCGATCTGCCAGACGTGGTCCATGACGCTGATCCGGTCGACGCCGCCGTCCTCGGCGCGCTTGGCGATCTCGCCGAGCTTGAACCGGAGATCGGGCGCGCCGCCGTCCCAAGTGAAGTCCGAGATGTGCAGACCTAGTTTCATGCGTCAACCCTATGCGCTGCCGCCGTTACCGCCCGGGCACCGCATCGCCAGTCATCGTCACAGGCAGGCTAGGTCACGGCGGGGGGAGCGGGTGTAAGCCGAACCCGTTCGGGATGGACTGGTCGTGAACTCTTACCTTTACCCGCGCGGGGTGGGCTGCCCCTGGTGAGCGTCGCTAGCGTGGGGCGCAAGGAGGAAAGCCGACGATGACAGAGAAGTGCCGCGGCGACCACATCGGGAGCCTGCTGCGGCCCGAGACCCTGCTCGCCGCGCGGCGCGGGCACGACGCGGGCGAGGTGAGCGACGCGGACCTGCGCGAGGGCGACTACGAGCCGGTCGCCGCAGTGCGGCTTCGCTTCCATCGCCGCGGGCGGCGACCTGCTCACCGAGGACGAGCAGTACGCGAAGCTCGCGCTGGTGGCGGACGTCGCGCGGGCGGTGTGGGGTGAGTAGTTTTCAACTGTCGCAGACCTATTTCTCTGGGAGAACCCGATGACACTGCCGTATGCGGAAGCCAGGAGGCTGGTCGACGACGCGCGGGCCCGCGGGCAGGAACTCGGCAAGGCGCTGTCTATCGCGGCGGTCGACTACGGCGGCTTCATCGTGCTCGTCGAGCGGATGGAGGGCGCCCGGCCGATGACACCGTCGATCGCGATCTCCAAGGCCTACTCGGCCGCCGTCATGCAGCGGCCCACCTACATGCTCGAGGGCTGGCGCAACTCCGACCCGGTGTTCTTCACCCAGGTCGGCCGGATGGGCCAGCACCCGATCGTCGCCACCAAGGGCGGCTTCACGCTCAAGCGGGACGGTGTCATCGTGGGCGGCCTCGGCGTGTCCGGCGGCAGCCCCGACGAGGACCAGAAGATCTGCGAGGACGTGCTGCGGGCGGCCGGCTTCGACCTCGACTTCCCCGAATGGGCCGGCGCCCGCCGGTTAGTGCGCCCGATGGCAAAAGGCGCCATCGTATCGGGCGCACTAACCGGCTCTATCTCCCGGGGGGACGACCCCCCGTACCCCCCGCTGTCCGCGCCAGCGCGGACCAAAGCTGCGAACATGACGGAGGCTTTGATGGCTGACGACTTCGGATATCACATCGACCACCACGGGTCCCTGGTCAGGCCGGCGTCGCTGCTTGCCGCGTCGTCGTCGCTGACGGGCGCGGCGCTTGAGACGGCGCGGGACGAGGCCGTGGTCACGCTGGCGCACGCGCTGCGCCGGCTGACGCTGTCCGCCTGCAGCGACGGGCAGTACCGGCGGAGCTATTTCGAGTCCGTGGTGCACGACCAGGTGGCCGGGTTCGCGCCGCTTGCGGCGTCCGCGCCGCTCACGGAACTCGCCGGCATTTCCGCCGAACGGGTTCGCGCGGTGCCCGACGCCGCCCTGCTCGCCGCCTCCGGGCGGCTTGCCAAGGCCGAGGCGGTCCCGGTGCTCGCCACGGTGGACCGCAACGTGTTCGTCACGCTGCCGTCGCCCGGCTACCTGGCCGCGGCCGGGTCCGCGCTCGCGTCGGCGGCGGACATCGACGCGGTGCGGGCGGCGGGTCACGCGCTCGCGGCCATCCTGCGCGCGGAGATCGCGGCGCTCGCCGCGGACGGCGTGCTGTTCGTGCCGCTGGAGAACCCGCTGTACGTGCCGCTGCTGACCGTCGAGGGCAGGGCTGCCGCGGCGGCCGCGGGCATCGACGTGCCCGCGGCACTCGCGGCGCTCATCGAGGCCGACCGCGCCGTGTTCGACGGCCTCGAGACGCACGCCGAGTTCCGGGTCGGGCTCGATCTGACCGACGCCGGGCCACTGCCGTTTACCGGCTCGGGATACGACGCGACGGCGGTGGCCGCGCTGCTCGATGAGACGCCGTTCCCGCGGCTCAGCATCGATTACCCGGCCGACCCCGCGGCGCGCTTCCCTGTCTCGCTTGTCAAGCCGGGCATCGTGGTCAGCCTCGGCGTGATCGACGTCGCAAGTCCCGCGGCGGAAGTCGTGGATGACCTGCTTGACCGCCTCGACCCCATCCTGGACGAGCGCGGCGACGCCGACGTGGCGGTCGCCACCAACGGCGGGTTCGCGCAGGTTGCGGACCAGCCGCTGATGACCGCTACCGAGCAGCACGTCAAGCTGCAGCTCATCGAGATGGCGGCACGCTACTACTGGGGAAACGAGATCTGACTGCCATGCTCGACGACTACCTTGCCCTGCGCGGCGAACTGGCCGCGACGACGCGGATTCTTGCCGACCACAAGCTTGTCGGAATGTTCGGCCACGTCAGCGTGCTCACCGACGACCCGTCGACGTACCTCGTCTGCCCGGGCGCCGGCGCGCGCAAGGACCGGTGCCGCCCGTCTGACGTGATCGAGCTCGACCTGGACCACGAGTTCGAGCCGGGGCTGCCGCTTGAGCTCTACATGCACTCCGAGGTGCACCGGCTCAAGCCGGAGATCAAGTCGCTGATCCACGTGCACTCCCCGGGCCTTGTGGCGCTCGCCGCGATGGCCGAGGTGCCGTCGGAGCTGCTGATGATGCACGCGAGCTTCTGGCCGGAGGCGGTGCCCGTGTGGGAGGAGCCGGACCTGGTGCGGTCCCGCGCCGACGCGCAGCGGCTGATCGGCCTGCTCGGCGACGAGGCGATCGCGCTGCTGCGCTGGCACGGCGCGGTCATCGTCGGCCGGACCCTCCAGGAGGCGCTGATGCGGGCGATCCTCGCCGAGGAGCACGCGCAGCAGCTCGTCACCGCGCTGTCGCACGGGCGGTCGCTCGCGCCGGTGCCACGCAGCGTGGATCGCGGGGACCTGTACGCAAAGGTGCTCTCGGCCCGCACGCACGACATGCATTTCGGCTACGCCAAGACCTTCGTCGAGGTCGAGCCGGGCGCGCGCGGCCGTTCCTAGCCGAAGGGCGGCCGCCGCGGCGGCCAGACGGACACCGGTGGGGAGGCTATTCGGGCGGCCTCCCCACCGGTTCCTCTTGTCACGGTCTTTCGCCGCAGTCTTTGCCCTGCTCTCTTGCCGTGCCCCGGACGGAGCTCAGCCGAGCAGCCCGCTGATGTCGAAGCGCTTCTTGAGGAAGCCGAACTGCTGCATGACGTCGGCGACCCGCTGCAACCGGACCGCGTCGACGCCGAGCGGGTAAACGTTCAGCGCCATCACCGCCGCGGTGACCCGGTCGATGTGACCGGCCCCCTGCGGCAGGCCGACGAAGGCAGATTCGACGGCCTGCCTGTCGGTGTCGGCGATCTGCTGGCCGGCCTCCAGCGCGATGAGGAACGCCCTCATCGTGCGCGGGTTCGCCCGTGCCCAGGACGCAGTCGTGGCGTAACCCTCCATGGGAAACTGCTCGGTCGCCCCGGAGTCCAGGTCGGCGAGCGGTACCGCGCCGTAGCTCTCCTCGGCTTGCGTCACGAACGGCTCGGACACGACCGCGGCGGCGACCTTGCCCGACACGAGGGCGGGCGCGGCATCCGGGTAGGGCATGGAGAAGCTGGGGAAGCCGACCGCGTTCTTCCGGCCGGCCACGCTCAGCTTGATCCCGTTCTCGGTGAGCACCGACGCGGCGAGCAGGAAGCCGACGTTGGCGTCCGCGTTGACCCCGAGCACGTGCCCGGTGAGTTCCTTGAGTGTCCTGACCTTCGATCCGGGCATCGTCATGATCACCCGGCCGCCCGGCTGCAGCAGCGACGCCTCCGCGATGACCCGCAGGTTCGCCGCCCGGGTGACCTGCGCCTGGATATAGGAGACGTAGTTGGTGGCGATGACGTCGTACTGCCCCTTGACGGCGCCGGAGATGACCGTGTCGCCATGGGCCGGCGTGTAATTGACGGTGAGGCCTTCCTGCGCGAACAGCCCTTCCCGCATGGCGACGAAGAATCCCGCGGAGTCGAGCACCGGCGAGATCGCGGCGGTGATCGTCGTCTTCTCCAGGCCGCTCACCCGTGGCAGGACCGCAAGGCCGCCCGTGGTGCTGCTTGCGCATCCAGTGCCGAGGAATCCTGTTGATGCGAGGACGGCGGCGAGAATGAGCCCCTTCCGTCCTGGCATCGCGCTGCCGCCGGCCTTCCGGGCCGGCGAGACATTTGAAGTGAACCGCTTTAGCCGCGGTTCGATGCTCATCATTGAGATCACCCAGGCCCTTCGATTTCGTTTCCTGTTGTTTAGCCGGTTTCAAGCGAACTGCGACGAATTCTTAGAATTCAAGTAGGGTACATAGAAGCCGGCCTAAATAACGGGTTATGAAATGCGGATCCCGCGCCGGACGCCGCGATTATCACGGAGTTCGGCGCGGGATTCTGAGGTGGATAAGAACCACCTCTCAATTAATTCTTCACGGCCGCAGGACATTTCGCGTCCGTCCATGCGCCGCGGGCTGGCGGTCCCCGGTTAGCTCGCCACCTCGATGACGAACTTGCCTCTGGTGTGCCCGTCCCTCGCTGCCGCTAGGGCGTCCGGCGCCCGGTCAAGCGGGTACCTGCCGGTGATGACCGTCCGCAGGCGGCCGTCGGCGGCGAGCTCGGCGAGCTGCTCGAGAAGCGCCCGGTCGGGCATGCTCGTCACGTTGCTGCCGTGCAGGCCGCGGCCGACGAACAGCGCCTCGTCCACCGCCCGGTGCACGGATGCGGCCCGTCCGCCGTGAACTAGCAGCTCCGCGTGCGCGAGGAAGGCCGGCCGGTAGTCGACCAGGTCGATCAGGCCGTCGATGCCGTCGGTATAGCGCGCGCGGACCTCGTCGATGAGGCCGCCACCCGGCTCGACCACGTCCGCCGCGCCAAGTTCGCGCAGGTACGCTTCGTCCTCGGTCAGCCCGGACGCGATGACGTGGGCGCCAGCCGCCGCCGCCAGCTGAACCGCGAGGCTGCCGACACCGCCGGGAGCACCGAGGATCAGCAGCCGGTCCCCGGCGGCGGGCTTGACGGCTTCCACACAGCGGAGAGCCACCACGCCCGCCAGGGGGAGGCAGGCGGCTGTCGCCGCGTCGAGCCCAGCCGGCCGTCGCACGAAGCACTCGTCCTCGTCCGCCCAGACGTGCGTGGCGAACGCGCCGCGGTGCAGCACCTGCCCCGTGAAGTAGCCGAACACCTCGTCGCCCGGCGCCACCCGGCGCACCGCGGCGCCCACCGCGCTGACCACGCCCGCGTAGTCTCGGCCGATGGTCACCGGGAACTGGTAGTCGAACGACTCCTTGAACCGGCCCTCGGCCGCCTTCCAGTCGAAGGCATTGACCGACGCGGCCTGGACCTCGATCAGCACCTGGCCGGGCGCGAGCTCGGGGAGCGGGAACGTCGCCAGGTGCGGTGCATCGGCAAAGCCGTCGATAACTACCGCGCGAACGTCGGTCACTTGTTCTCCCCTTCGGTCCTGCCAAGGAACACGTCCCCGAGGTCGGGGCGTTCGAGCAGGTCCGACGCCTGGCCGGTAAGGACGACTCGCCCGGCCGCCATGACGTAGGCCCGGTGCGAGATCGACATCGCCTCGCGGGCTCGCTGCTCCACCATGAGCAGCGACACCCCGGTGGTGGTCAGCGCCGCGATGTGCTTGCTGAGCAGCTCGTCAGCCGGCTTGGGCGCGAGCCCCGCCGTTGGCTCGTCGAGCACGAGCAGCGTCGGGTTGATCATTAGCGCCCTGGCGATGGCCACCATCTTCCGCTCGCCCCCGGACAGGTGACCGCCCTGCCGTGCGGCCAGCTTGCCGAGCTGCGGGTACAGGTCCATCACCTCGGCCATCCGCGCCTTGACCTTCGACCTGGGCAGTGTGTAGCCGCCCATCTCGATGTTCTCGAGGACGGTGAGGCGCGGGAACGTGTCATTCACCTGGGGCACGTACCCGACAGAGAGCCGGCAGACCTGGTCGCTGCGCAGGCCGCCAAGCTCCCTGTCGCCGAGGCGCACCGTTCCTGACATCGGGCGCAGGTGCCCGAGAACCGCCTTGAGCAGTGTGGACTTGCCCGCGCCGTTCGGGCCGAGCACGGTGACAATCTCCCCGACACCGACGTGCAGGTCGACGTCGATGATCGTCGGGGTGTCGTTGTAGCCTGCGGAGAGGCCGGTCACCGTGAGCGCGGCCGCCCGCCCGCCGCCGCCGGCCGGCCGGGCGGCGCCGCTGCCGTCGGGCCGGCGCCGGCTGCCGTTACCCAGCGAGATACGCACTGACTACCTCCTGGTTCGCACGCAGCTCGGCCATCGTGCCGGTGGCGAGCAGCTTGCCCTGCGCCATCACGATCACCGAGTCGCAGACTCGCTCGACCGAGCCGAGCTCGTGCTCGATCATCAGCATGGTGAGGCCGCCGTCCCGCAGCCGCTTGAGGTGCTCCTCGATGGTGAGCCGCAGCGTCGGGTTGACGCCCGCCATCGGCTCGTCGAGCAGCAGGATCCGCGGCTGCGCCATCAGCGACCGCATGATCTCCACCAGCCTGCGCTGACCGCCGGAGAGCTGCCCTGCGTAGCTGTCGGCGTGGGCGGTGAGCCCGAAGTCGACGAGCAGCGCCCAGGCCTGCGCGAGCAGTTCCTGCTGCCGCCGCCGCGCGTGGCGCGGCCCGAGGAGCGCCCCCGCCGCGGAGTCGCCAGGCTGCCGCGGCGCGGCGGTGAGCAGGTTCTCAAGCACGGTCAGCTTGCCGAACTCGCTGGTGTGCTGGAAGGTCCGGATCAGGCCGAGCCGTGCCACCCGGTGCGCGGGCCAGCCCGCCACGTCCGCACCGTCCACAAGGACCTGTCCGCCCTGCGGCCTGATCGCGCCGGCGATGAGCTTGAGCGCGGTGGACTTGCCCGCTCCGTTGGGCCCGATCAAGCCGGTGGCCAGGCCGGGAGCCAGGTCGAATGAGAGCCCGTCGACCGCCCGCACGCCGCCGAAGCCGACCCGCAGATCCCGCACCGACAGCGCGGCAGGAGCCCGTTCCGCGCTGGGTGCGGGCGCCCGCTCCCCGGCGAGCACCGCCGCCACGCCCTTCTCCACTGCCCTGTCCCTGACCTCGGCGACCGCGGAGACCACCGCCGCCTCCCGGTCGGCCGCGGAAAGCAGCCCGGAGAGCTTGCGCCTGCGCTCGGGGAAGATGCCCTGCGGCCGCCACCAGAGGAAGACAAGGATCAGCACTCCGATGAACGCGGACTGCAGCGATTCCTCGATATTGGCGTTGGACATCTGCGGCAGGAAGGTCGGCAGCTCAAGGAACACCCCGAGGACGAGGAATGCGCCGAACAGGGAACCAAAGCTGTTCCCGAGGCCGCCGACGATGATCGCGACGAAATAGATGAACGTCTCGCCTGTCCCCCACGCGGCCGGCGACCAGGCGGCGATGAACTCCACGAGCAGGCCGCCGCTCACCGCCCCGAGCGCCCCGCCGATGACGTAGACCTTCAGCGACTCCTTGCGGGTATTGGTGCCGAGGGACTCGATCGCCTCGGCGTTCTCCCGCATGGCCCGCAGCCGCCTGCCCCACGGTGAGCCAGCCAGCCGCGCGATGAAAAACCAGGCTACTGCCGCGAACACCGCGGTGAGGCCGACGAAGAACCAGTCGTAGCCGGTGATGCTGAGGCCGAGCGATGCGGCGAACGGCTGGGGGATGCCGAACAGCCCCTGGTTCCCGTTGAACCAGCCCTGCTCGGTGGAGACCAGGGTGGCGGTGATGATCGATACGACGAGCATCACCGTCGCCTGGAAGTCCCGGCGCCGTGGCCGCAGCGAGAACGAGCCAACCGCCAGCGCAAGCAGCGCGCCCGCGACGGCCGCGCCGACGAGCGGCAGCGGCCAGGGCAGGTGCCAGCCCAGGATGTAGTTCTCGTCCGCCAGGACCTTGTCCGACGGGAGGGTAAGCACCGCGGTGATGTACGCACCGATCGCCTGGTAGATGATGAACGCGAAGTTCATCACGCCGCCGACACCGAATTGCAGGTTCAGCGCCCAGCAGGCGATGCCGTTGACGCCGAGGTAGATCAGCAGGGTGGCGATGTAGCTGCTTACCGCCGAGCTCATACGGCGACCTCCGCTCGCATCAGGACCCGGCCGCCGCGCAGGCCATTGGGCCGCAGCAGCAGCACCAGGACCAGGATCGCGAACGCGACCACGTCCTTCAGCTGCGGGTTGTAGTTGGCCGCCACCTCGCTGATGATGCCGATGACCAGCGCACCGGCCATCGCGCCGTACGGTTCCCCGACGCTGCCGAACACCGCCGCGGCGACGATCAGCATCAGGTAGCTGCCGCCTGTGGTCGACTGGAAGGAGCCGAGGTCGATCGCGAGCGCCACGCCGGCCAGCCCGGCGAGCAGGCCGGAGATCAGCCACACGGCGGCGATGATCCGCTCGGTGGGGATCCCGACCGAGCGGGCGAGCGGCCCGTTGTCCGAGGTGGCCCGCATCGCCTTGCCGAGCCGGGTGTACTTGAACATCAGGTGCAGGCCGAGCAGGGCGACGACGGCGAGCCCGATGATGATCAGCTGACGCTGGTCGAAGACCATGCCGAGGAAGCGGATCGACGGCTCGGGGGGCAGCTGGTAGCTGTAGTAGGTGCCGTTGCTGAACATCTGCAGCACGTTCTTGATGATGAACGAGACCGCCACGGTCACCATCACCATCGCGAACTGGGAGGTGCCGCGGCGCAGGAACGGCAGGTAGATGAGGCGGCTGAGGGCCAGCGACAGCACCGAGCCCGCGACGCCGCCTGCCAGCATCGCCCACCACATGTTCCAGTGCAGGCTGACCATGGCTAGGTAGGCGACGAACATGGCGACCGTCATGTTCTCGCCGAACGCCAGGTTGAAGAGGTTGGTGACGCCGAACTGGAGGGTGAAACCGACCGCGCCCAACGCAAGGATGGACGCGGTCACCAGTCCGAAGCCGAGGCTGAGGACGATTTGGCTCACTACATGCCCGCATTCGCCGGAAGGTTCGCGCCCATGATCCAGTTGTGCTTGTCGGCGTTGTAGGCCCACGCGGCGTACGGCCGGTTGGCCGTGTTGTTCTGGTTGAAGACCATGGCGCCGGCGGCGCCGACGTAGTCGATGGTCTTGCCGGCCTTGAGCGCCGCGACGCCCTGGGCGTAGGTGGAGACCACGACGGCGCCGCTGCCCGGCGTGGTGACCTTCGGGATGTAGGCGGTGAAGACGTTCGGGTCGACCGACTTGGCCGCCTCCATGGCCAGGGCGAAGGCGGTGACACCGTCATAGCTGGCGGCCACGAACGGGTTCTTCGCCTGGAACGGGTTAGCCTTGATCGCGGTCAGCGCGCTGGTGAAGGCCGTGAACGCGGCCCCGGACGACTGCAGCGCGGGCGCGATCGCGGTCACGTACTTGCCCATGCTCGCCAGTCCGATGGCCGGGCCGACCGAGGGCTCCCAGTCGCCCTGGATGGCACGCTGGGTCATGATGACCGGGAGCATCGAGCCGTTCTGCTGCCGCATCTCGGATAGGAACGTGGCGGCGGTCTGCGAGTCCATCTCGCCCACGATCGCCTGCGGGTGCGCGGCGAGCACGGAGGCTACCTCGGTCTGGTACGAGGAGGCGTCAGGGGTAATGGTCACGGCCTTGACGATCGTGCCGCCCAGCTTCGTGTAGCTGACCTGGAACGGTGTGGTGGTGGTGGACGCGGAAAGGTCGCTAGTGAACACCTCGGCGATCTTGGTGAAGCCGCGCTGGTGCGTGTAGTAGGCGAGTGCGGGCGCCTGCGTGGAGTCACTCGGCGTCAGCCGCCAGAAGTCCTGCGACGTCTGGGTGTCGTAACGGGGGTCGCCGACGGTGTTCATCTCAGGCACCTTGGCCTGCTCAAGCACGGGGAGGACGGAGGGGATGTCGCCGCCGTCCGGGCCGAGCACCATGACCAGGTGGGAGGCGGAGACCAGCATGCGGTTGGTCACCGGCACCGCGTCCGCCGGGTCGCCCTTGGTGTCGAAGTTGCTGCAGGTCAGCGAGTGGCCCAGGATGCCGCCTGCCGCGTCGATATTGAGCGCCGCCGCCTTGCAGGAGTTCTGCGCGTTCAGGCCGAAGAACGCGTTCTGTCCGGTGAACGCGTGCAGCACGCCCACGGTCAGGCCAAACGATCCGCCCGCATTCGCGCTGCCCGACACACTGGCGCTTGACGTGGCGGTCGGCCCGCCGGATTGAGTGGCGCTGCCGGAACTTCCAGAACTGCATCCTGCGACCGCTATTGAGGCGGTGGTGGCGATCGTACAGACCGCCAGCCATCGGTGGTTTACCAGCTTCATCGCTACAGGCCTCCATCGACTGATGTCCGCGCGAATATCGCGAATGCCAGATTTATACGTCCCGGCGAAAGACACAGGCGGAAGCCTAAGCGTTCGCGTCTCCACGCATTGACGAACTTCTTCAGAGAAAGTTCAGAAGAACTGAATGCACGGCGCCGGAATTGTTGACAAAGCGAGCCGCAGATTGTTGACAAAAGTCACCGCGGATTGTTGACAAAGGGTCCGGCATATACGTGAGGCCAGACCGGAGCGGGCTTTCCGCGTTCTTCCGCCTCAGCCGGTCATCGCGCTGAGGTCGAAGCCCGCGTCCTTGGCCGACCGGAAGTGAACCTGGATCATCGTGCTGAGTACACGCTGGCCGGGCAGCGGGGTCAACGCTGAGCGGGAACTGGGTCAGTGCCGTCACCGCCGCTGTGAGCGGGCTCACATTGAGGAACTTCTCCGTCGCCTTCTCCACCGCCCCGCGGTCGGTGTCGGCGGCCGACCGGGAGACCGACCGCTGCGGTTTCCTGCCTAGCTGGTCCGCCGGTGCAGCAGGGTGGAGATCGTCACCGCGATCACCAGGATGCCGCCGTAGAAGACCTGGGAGACCCAGCTCTGCAGGCCGAGCAACTGAAGGCCGAGGATGCCCGTCTCGAGGAAGTAGATGCCGACGAGCGTGCCGAGCGGGTTGAACCGGCCCGGTTCGAAGATCGCTGTGCTCAGGAAGACCGCGGCGAAGACCGGCAGCAGGTAGCTGTCGGAGGTTGTCGCGTTGTAGCCGCCGATGGTAGCCACAGCGATGACCGCGCCGACGCCGGAGAGCAGCCCGGCGAAGACGAACGAGCCGAACCTGATCCGGTCGACCCGGACGCCGGACAGCCTGCTGACCTCGCGGCTCGCACCGACGAACCGCATGTGCCTGCCGAGCGGGGTGAAGGCGAGCAGGTAGCCGAAGCCGAGTACCAGGATCACGCCGTAGTAGAAGGAGACCGGCAGGCCGCCGATGTCGAACAGGGCGATCTTCTGGAACCCGGCAGGCAGGCCGCTGATCGTGTTCAAGTTGGACATCCACAGCGAGACGCCCTCGATCAGCGTGGACATGCCAAGCGTCACCACGATGGTGTTGACTCCCATCTTCACCACGAGGAATCCGTTGAGCGCGCCGACGAGCACGCAGCCGATCACCCCCACGATCGCCGCGGGCCACACACCCCAGCCGTGGTTGACCACGAGCACCGGCAGGATCGTCGCGCCGAAGCCGAACACCGCGGGGACCGACAGGTCGACGAACTCGCCGACCACAATCGTGCACATCAGCGCCATCGTCATGAAGACAAGCGGCTGCTGCGAGCCGAAGATCGTCTGGAAGGTGCCGACGTGCGTGAAGTACTGCGACTCGGTGGCAAGGTAGACCGCCGTCATCGCCGCCCAGACAACGAGGATCGCGTAGCGCGACGGTATCTGGGTCAGCGGTGCCGGGCGGCGGCGGCCGTTCTTACCGCCGGGAGTGGCCACCGCCACGTCATGCGCATCGCGCGGGACGGTGTCCATCAGCGGGCCACCCCTTTCGAGTCTGGTGATGCGAAGGTCGCGTGAATGATGTCGTCCTGGTTCAGCTCGCCGGCCAGTTCCGCGACGACCGCGCCGTCACGGAAGACGAGCACCCGGTCGCAGAGGACGGCGAGGTCAGCCGCGTCGACCGACGAGATGAGCACGCCGCAGCCGTCCCGCGCGGCCTCCCGGATCGCCTCGATGATGTCGTGCCTGGCGCCGACGTCCACCGCCTGGGTGGGCTCGTGCAGCACGAGTAGCTCGGGCTTGCCCGCGAGCCACTTGCCGAGCAGCACCTTCTGCTGGTTGCCGCCGGACAGGGTGCCCACCGACTTGTGCGGGTCTGGTGGCTTGATGTCCAGCTTCTTGATCATGGCCGCCGTCTCCTCGGCCTGCCAGCTGCCGCCGATCCGCGTCCGGCTGCCCCTGGCACGCACCCGCGGCAGGGTCAGGTTCTGCGTCACCGACAGCTCGGCGGCCAGCCCCTGCTCGAGGCGGCGCTCGGCGACGAACGCGACGCCCGCGGCGATGAACTCCTGCGTCGAGTCCCGCCTCGGCTTCAGACTGAGCTTCCTGCCATTGACGGTCAGCTCGCCCGCCCGCGCCTGGCGGGCGCCGCCGATCGCCTCCGCGGCCGCGACCGCGCCCGAGCCGACAAGCCCGGTCAACCCGACGATCTCGCCCTTCTTCAGGTCGATGTCGAGGCCCTTGACGGAGCGGACCACCAGGTTGCGAACCTGGGCTGCCGCCTCATCCGTCGCGTGGCTGTCGACTCGGTGGTGGGTGACCAGATGCCGCCCGAGCATAAGCCGGGTGAGCCCGGCCTCGTCGATGTCCTTGGTGGGGATGCCGGTCTCCACCACCTGGCCGTCGCGCAGCACGGTGACCCGGTCGGTCACCTCGACGACCTCCTCGAGCTGATGCGAGATCATCAGCACCGAGGCGCCGCCGTCGATCACCGAGCGGACGAGGCCGAAGAACCGGCCGCGGGCGGCCTTGCCCATCGCCTTGGTTGACTCATCGAAGATGATCAGCCCGCCGCCTGGCTGATAGTCCTGCATCGCGCGGGCGATCGCGACCGCCGCTCGGTCCTCCGCGGACAGCTCGCCCACCCGCTCGTTCACGTCGACCCGCGCGCCGAGCCTGTCGAACACCGCCTCGACTGCCTCGCGTTCCGCCCGGCCGTCGATCCGGCGGGAGAACCGGCCGGCGGCGCGGAACCGGCCGAGCCGCACGTTCTCCCAGACCGTCCTGTCGTCGACGAGTCCGAGGTTCTGGTGCACCACGGACAGCCCGGCGGCGCGGGCGTCGAGCGGCTTGACGGGTAGCGCGAGAGGCCTGCCGTCCACCGTGATGGCACCGCCCGGGTCAGGGGTGTAGATCCCGGTCAGGATCTTGACCAGGGTCGATTTGCCGCAGCCGTTCTGACCGACGAGTCCGTGCAGTTCGCCGGGCTCGATGTGCAGCACGATGTCGCGGAGGACCCGTGCCGGCCCGAAGGTCTTCGACACGTGAGCCACCTCAAGGCGGCGCCCGGTCGGCGCCGCTTCGGCGTGCGAGACGCTCACGAGGTATCCCTTCCTGGTTCGGCGGTTCCTGCTAAGGCTGTGCGCGCGGTGGCGGGAAATCGCCACCGGGCGCACAGGATAAATCAGACTCCCCAGAGCTTCGCGAAGTCGGTCTGGTAGGAGCTGTCGCCGAACCACTCACCGGAGGCCTGAGCCGCGGTGGTGACCTTGATGCTGCCGATGTTCTGCGCGGTGAACAGGCGCGACGGGAACGGCTCGGCCACCGGCGCGGCCTTGGTCGCCATCCGCAGGATCTCGTCGGTGAGCGCCCACCCGGCGTACGCCTGGTCGACGGCCACCACGGCCTTGACCACGGCGCCGCTCTTCAGCCGGCCGAGGCCGTCGACCGAGCCGCCGGCGACCGACAGCGCGATGTCGGTCTTGTTCGACTGCTGGAGGCCCTGGACCGTCGGGTCGAGGCTGTCCTCGAACTCGGTGTAGTAGTACGTCGCGTTCGGGTTGGACAGCAGGTTGGCGCTGGTGTCCGAGGCGAGCTGCGAGTTGGTCGTGGCGGTGATGCTCTTCACCGTGACCGTGCAGCCCGGGCAGTTGTCCTTGTAGATCGACAGCGAGTTCTGCACGTACGCGATCGACGAGGGCGAGTCGGACTCCTGGGCGAGGATCGCGTTGGCCTTGCCCTGCGAGTTGGCGATCATCCACCAGGCGATCTGGCTTGGCTGGTCGACGACGCCGGGCACGTAGGTCACCGCATCGGTGTTCTTGTTGCCAGCCGGCGGGTACTGGTCGGTGATGATGATCGGAATGCCCTTGGCCTTGGCCGCGTCGAGCGCGTTCTGGGCCATGCCGTAGGGGATCGCGTCGGTGATGATCCCGGCGGCGCCCGCGCCCGTGGCCTGCTGCACGCAGGACGCGATCGCGCTCGGCTGGCCCTGGCCGTTGCAGACCTGCAGGTTCAGGCCCACCTTGGCGAGCGCGACCTTCATGGTGGCCGCGGTGACCACGAAGCCGGGGATGAACTGGACGAGAGGGATGTAGTAGACGGTCTTGCCCTTGAGGCCAGACACGCCGGAGATGCTCGCCGTCGGAACGGGGTAGCTGCTCGTGGTCGACTCGAGCTGGCTGACCATCTGCTGCGCCTTCGCCAGCCCGGCGTCGGTCGTGCTCGACGCCGCCCCCGACGCCGACGCCGACGCCGAGGTGCTGGCAGCGGGGGAGCTGCTCGTGGCCGGGGCGCTCGAGCTTGAGCTAGTGCTGCTCGAGCTGCAGGCAGCCAGCACGGCCGCAGCGGTGATCGCCGCGCCCGGCGCAAGCCAGCGCTTCCAGTTATGCGTCATTGCTATTGGTCCTCCATCCCACCGATCACGTCAGGTGCGTGAACGTTTGTTTTCTACTCCGTTACTCACGTCGCGGGACGAACGCTAAGGCTTCGCCATCCGCGACCTGAGGTCCTGCGCGACGCGGTCAGGGCTGATAGGCACCCAGCGGGACCAGGTCGAGCCGGATCCGGTCATCGAGCGCCGGCAGCACCACTCCGGCGAGCCAGGCGCCGAAATGCGGCGTCGCGCGGTGCGCGTCGAACGCGTCCGCGTCGGCGTAACGCTCGAAGAGCACGAACAGCGACGGGTCCTTGGGGTCGCGGAAGACCTGGTAGTCCAGGTTTCCCTGCTCCGCCCTGGTGGGCGCCACCATCTCCGCCAGTGCCTCGGCGACGCGCTCCGCTTCGCCCTCGCGCGCCCGGTACTGGGCGATGACCACGAATTCCATCTCAACCTCTCGTGCAGACTGCCCGGAATTCTGCCGACTTCCTGCGGACGGGCGGAATGAGCACGGCGTACATCTAAGGTTGCGCCGCAGGCTGCTGACCTGACCCGCAGCACTTCCTAGGATGACCAGCGCCGCCTCAGTGCGACGGGTGCTCCGCTGTGCGGAGACGGCAGCCTTACCGTCGCCACCGGCGGGGCGTTTCATGAGGATATGTATTCGATGGGGCTGATGGGGAAGTTGAGGCTCGATGCTGGAAGTTAGGGACCCGGCCGACGTGCGATCCGTTGTCGCGGAAGTGCCTGCGATGACCGCCACCGAGGTGGCCGCGGCCTACACAAGCGCCCGGGCCGCGTTCGAGACATGGCGGCGGGTCAACCCGCTCGACCGGGCGGCGTTGCTGTCCCGCGCGGCCGCCCTGATCAGGGAGCGGACCGACGAGGGCGCCGTCATCGTGGTGCGGGAGAACGGCAAGACCCTCGCCGAGGCGCGGGTCGAGGTCACCAAGACCGCCGACTTCCTCGACTACTACGCCTCCTTCGCCCGCCAGCCCTGGGGTGAACTGCTCGCCGACGCCCGCCCTGGCACCTCCACCCACGTGCGGGTGGAGCCGGTCGGCGTGGTGCTCGCCATCTGCCCGTGGAACGACCCGCTGATCACCCCAGCCCGCAAGCTCGGACCCGCGCTCATCGCGGGCAACGCGGTGGTGCTCAAGGCCGCCTCGCAGACCCCGGGCATCGCGATCTGGGCGGCCAGGCAGCTCGGCGAGGCCGGACTGCCCGACGGCGTGGTCCAGGTCATCACCGGCCGCAACAGCGAGATCTCCGCCGCGCTGCTCGCCTCGCCCGACGCCGTGACGTTCACCGGGTCCAACGAGGTCGGCGCCCACCTGCGCCGGGTGCTGGCGGACAGGAACGTGCGGCTGCAGGCCGAACTCGGCGGGAAGAACGTGTCCGTGGTCCTCGCCGACGCCGACCTCGACCTTGCCGCGGCCACCGTCGCCAGTGCCGCGTTCGCCCAGGCGGGCCAGCGCTGCACCGCCACCAGCCGGCTCATCGTGGGGGCCTCCGTCGCCGCGGAATTGACCGCGCGGCTGCGTGACCAGGTCGCCTCGATCGTGGTCGGACCCGGCCTCGACGCCGGCACCACCATGGGCCCGCTCAGCTACGCCGCGCATCGCGACGGCGTGCTCGAGCACATCGACGGGGCAAGAAAGGAAGGCGCCGAGGTCATCGCCGGCGGCGGCCGCCCCGGTGGCGACGCACTCGCCCACGGCTGCTACGTGGAGCCCACCCTGATCAACGTGACGACCGAACAGTCACTGTGGCGGGAGGAGGTCTTCGGCCCGGTACTCGCCATCACCACGGCCACCGGATTCGACGACGCGGTGCGCCTCGCCAACGACACCGACTACGGCCTGTCCGCCGCCGTGTTCACGACCAGCCTCACCGCCGCCAACCGGTTCATCGAACTGTCGGAGACCGGGCAGGTCTCGGTGAACCTGCCGACCGCCGGCTGGGACGTGCACCACCCGTTTGGCGGCTTCCGCGACTCCGGCTCCGCGTTCAAGGAGCAGGGCGCGCCCGGCATTCGCTTCTACACCAGGATCAAGACCGCCGCCGTGAGGTTCGCGTGGTAGCTGGCAGTGCCGACGGAGCGGGCGGTCCGGTCGGGATCGTGGGGGCCGGCATCGTCGGCCTCGCGGTCGCGCGCCAGCTCGCGGCCTCCGGAGTGGCGGTCACGGTGCTCGAGAAGGAGACCGCCGTCGCGCAGCACCAGACCGGCCACAACTCCGGCGTCGTGCACGCAGGCATCTACTACGCGCCAGGCTCAGCCAAGGCGCGGATGACCCGCCGCGGCGTGGGCCTCCTCAAGGCCTACTGCGCGGACAAGGGCCTGGTCTACTCCGAGCTCGGCAAGCTCGTCGTCGCACGCGACGAGGGCGAGACGGTCAAGCTCCGCGAGCTGGAGCGCCGCTCCCAGATCAACCAGGTGCCCGGCCTGCGCTGGCTCGACACCGCGGAACTTCGCGAGTTCGAGCCCGACGTGGCCGGCGTCGCCGCCCTGCTCTCCCCCACGACGGCCATCGTCGACTACCCGGCGATCGCGCGGTCGTTCGCCGCCGATGTGACCGCGGCCGGCGGCCGGGTCCTGCTCGGCACCCCGGTGACGTGGCTGCGGGTCGCGGGCGGGATCGGGCGGGGAAGGGAAGACCGTACGGTCGAGGTGGAGACCCCCGGCCGTTCCTTCACCTTCGCCAGGCTGATCATCTGCGCCGGCCTGCAGGCCGACCTGCTCGCCGCGAGCATCGGGGACACCCGGTCGCCGGAGATCGTCCCGTTCCGCGGCGAGTACCTGCGGCTGACACCGGGGGCGGCCACCCGGGTCAAGCGGATGATCTACCCGGTGCCCGACCCCAGGTATCCCTTCCTCGGCGTCCACCTGACGCCACGCGTCGACGGCACCGCCGACCTCGGGCCCAACGCGGTGCTCGCCATGGCCCGCGAGGGCTACCGGCGCACCGACATCAGCCTGGCCGACCTCGCCAGGCTCGGCAGGTCTGCCGCGTTCTGGCGGCTGGCACTTAAGCACTGGATGACCGGCGTACGCGAGTACCGCGGGTCGTTCATCAGGCGCGCGTACCTCGCCGAGGCCAGGACGTACCTGCCCTGGATCACCCTCGCCGACGTGACGAGCGCCCCCGCTGGGGTGCGCGCCCAGGCCGTCGACTCCGCCGGCGGGCTTGTCGACGACTTCCGGATCAGCCAGACCGGCCCGGTCACCTCGATCCGCAACGCGCCGTCGCCGGCGGCGACGGCCTCGATGGCGATTGCCGAGCACATCATCGAGGAACTCAAGCTCCCGCTCAGCAACGAAGAAAGGTTACCCCTCCGTGTTCATAGTCGACACCCAGGTCCACATCTGGAAAGAAGAGACCCAGGACCGCCCCTGGATCCCCGGCGCTCGCGAGCGCATGCGGCTCAACGGGCACCGCGAGGCGGCCTTCACCTACCAGGAGTGCATCGACCTGATGGACGAGGCCGGCGTGGACCGGGTGCTCATCGTCCCGCCGTCCTGGGAGGGCGACCGCATCGACTACGCCCTCGAGGCCTGCGAGGCACACCCGGGCCGGTTCGGCATCATGGCGCGCGTCCCGCAGAACAAGCCGGTCGAGGGCGAGGCGCTGATGCGCGAGTTCGCGCAGAACCCGCACGTCAAGGGCACCCGGCTGACGTTCCACCGGCCGCAGGACCGCAACTGGATGATCGACGGCACCAACGACTGGTACTGGCCGCTTGCCGAGGAACTCGGCCTGGTCACCATGGTGCACGCGCCGATCTGGAAGGCCGAGCTCGGCCAGATCGCCGACAGGCACCCCGGCCTGAAGATCATCATCGACCACATGGGCATCATGGCCCGCTGCGTCGACGACGCGATCGGCTACTGGGTGTCGGAGACCGCCGACCTGTACACGCACCCCAACATCTACGTGAAGGTGTCGGCGATCCCCGGCTACTCCACGCAGCCGTTCCCGAACCTGAACATCGCCAGGTACGTCCGCGAGATGGTGGACAAGATGGGGCCGGAGCGCTGCTTCTGGGGCACCGACCTGACCCGGCTTCTTGAGCACGGGATCACCTACACGGACGCGGTCGAGCAGTTCACGAAGCACTTCCCGTTCTCGGAGGAGGAGCTGTCGTGGATCATGGGTCGCGGGATCTCTTCATGCCTTGGCTGGGCCATTCCGGTTGAGGCCTAGGGACGACCGTTCCAAGTCAAACCAAGGTCTGCTGTGGCTAAGGCTGGCGTGCTGGTGACGGTCGCGAGGGGCGAGGGGTATCACGCGCGCTCGTCTGACCGGCCCAATGAAAACCGATTGGGACGGTCAGAAGGCGCGCTTAGATACCCCGTCACCCCCACTTCCTCCCCCTGCGGACGGGGCGACAAGAGATTGGAGCAATCACGCGATGGCTGAACAACTGGACGGCGGGGATGCGGTCCTTCAGGCTGCTCGCGATTTGGGGGCGGATTACATCTTCTCTTCGGCGGGGTCGGAGTGGGCTCCGGTGTGGGAAGCGCTGGCTCGGCGGGACGCGGCTGGCGCGGCTGCCGCCTCGGGCTCGGCCGGGGGAGACGGGTCGGCTGTTGCGGGGCCGCGATATCTGGATCTGGCTCATGAGATGCTCGCGGTGGCCATGGCTACTGGGTATGCGGGGGTGACCGGGCGGGGACAGCTGGTGCTGCTGCACGCTGCTGCCGGGTTGTTGCAGGGGGCTAATGCTATTCACGGTGCGCTGCTTTCCGGTGCGCCTATGGTGGTGTGCTCTGGGGAGTCGACGGGGTACGGGGATGCGGCGGGGGCGGATCCCGGGTCGCAGTGGTACCGGAATCTGTCGGTGGTCGGCGGCCCGCAGGCGGTGGCGGCGCCGTTTACCAAGTGGGCGAACGCGGCTGCTGACGTTTCTGTGCTTTACGGGATGCTTAAGCGGGCCGGCGAACTGGCGGCGCAGGCGCCGGCCGGGCCTGTGTACGTGAACACGCCGGCTGAGGTGCTGCTTGCGCCCTGGAAGCCGGCCGCGGTTAGCCCGGCGCCTGCGGCGCGGGCCAACGCGACCGTGGCGGTGGCCGAGGATGTGGCGCTCGCGGTGCGACTGCTTGCCTCGGCGCGGCGGCCGGTACTGGCGGTGGAGACTGCCGGGCGCGATCCGGAGACGTTCGCGGCACTTGTCGAGCTCGCCGAACTGCTTGCCATTCCGGTGGTGGAGCCGCAGTCGGCGGTCAGCTCTAGCTTCCCGCGGGACAATCCGCTGCATGCCGGGGGCGAACTCGCGCCGCTGGCAAGGGACGCTGATCTGGTGGTCCTCGTGGGCTGCCGGTCGCCGTGGTACCCGCCTAGCAATAAGCCGGGCAACGCTACCGTGCTGGTCATCGACGAGGTGGCGCACCGGCCGCACATGGCCTACCAGGTGCTCACCGCCGACCACTACGTGGGCGGGGCGGCGGCGCCGACGCTGCGCGCTATCACCGCGGGGCTGAGCGCCGAACTCGACGCGAGGTCGATCGACGCAGCGGCGATCGAGGGCCGGCGCGCCGAGCGCGCGGCCGCCTTCGCCGAGAGCGAGGCTGCCCGGGTCGCCGCCGAACACAGGGCGCTCGGCTCCGCCGAGGGGCCGATCGACCCGGTGGCCGTCGCGGCCACGCTGCGCGCGCTGGCCGGCGACGACGCGCTGGTCATCGACGAGACCATTACCCACAGTCGGGTAATCACCAGGCACCTGATGGCCGCCACCCCCGGCCGCTACAGCTACGTGCAGGGCGGGCTGGGCCAGGGCCTCGGCGTCGCGCTCGGCGCCAAGCTCGCAGCAGGAGACCGGCTCGTCGTCCAGACCGTCGGCGACGGCACCTGGCTCTATAACCCGGTCCCGCAGGGCATCATGGCATCCGCCCAGTACGGCCTGCCGCTGCTCGTCGTGGTCTTCAACAACCACAAGTACCTGTCCATGCGGTTCAACCTGACCCGGGCCTACCCCGAGGGGACCTACGTCACCACCAAGAGCGGCTACGGCGTCGACCTGTCCGCCCAACCGGACGCGGCAGCCGTCGCCGCGGCCGCAGGCGCGGCCGGCTTCACCGTGACGACAACCCCGGAACTGGCACCGACGCTCGAGAAGGCCATCGCCTGCGTCCGGGCCGGCCAGACCGCCGTCGTCAACGTCCACCTGTCCCGCTAGGAGCGAACACCCATGTCCAGTGAAACCCAGGCACCCGCCAAGCCCGCCAAGGTACTCGTCGCCGCCGGCGACCTGAAGGCGCTCGTCGCCGGGATCTTCACCGCGCGCGGCGCGAGCGACGCCGACGCCGCCACCGTCGCGGACGCGCTGGTGTGGGCCAACCTGCGCGGCATCGACTCACACGGCGTGTCCCGCGTCCCTCGGTACACCGAACTGTTCGACAAGGGCGAGTCGGTCGCCGACGCCGCCGTCACCGTCGAGCGGCCCCGCTCCGCGATCGCCATCGTCGACGCGCACGCCGCGCCCGGCCCGGTCGCGCTCACCCGCGCCGCCGACGAGGCAATCGCCTGCGCCCGCGAGGCGGGCATCGGCTGGGCCTCGGTCCGCGGCACCGTGCACACCGGCGCCATCGGCTACTACACGAGCAAGATCGCCCAGGCCGGGTACGCCGCGATCGGCGTCGTGGCAGGCGTGCCGAACATGGCCTACGCCGGCGCCAAGGGCGCCGCCGTCGCGACCAGTCCCCTCTCGGTCGCCGTGCCGGCCGGCAAGCACGAACTCGTGCTGCTCGACATGGCCACCGCCGTCATGGCACTCGGCCGGATCGCGCAGCTCAAGGCGGCTGGCAAGGAACTGCCGCCCGGCGTCGCCCTCACCGCCGACGGCGAGCCCACCACCGACCCGGCACTCGCCAAGGTGCCCACCCCGGTCGGCGGCGCCAAGGGCGCCGGCATGTCACTAGTGTTCGAGATGCTGGCAAGCGGCCTCGCCGCCAACCCGATCATCCCCGCCTACCACTCGGGCAGCAAGGAAGGCAGGCGGCACCGGCAGAACGCGTTCCTGCTCGCTGTCGACATCGCCGCGTTCCTCCCGCTCGATGAGTTCACCGCCACCATCGACGACACGGTCGACGCCATCAAGTCGCTGCCCGCCGCCGACGGCACCGCCGAGATCCTCGTACCCGGCGAGCGCGGCAGGCGCAGCCACGCCGAGCGCGCCGCCGCCGGCATCCCCCTCGGCCCCAAGGTCTGGCGCGAGCTGACCGAGATCGCCACCGGCCTCGACGTCCCCGTTCCCGCGCCGTTCGGCGGGTAGCAGGGTTCGAGCCACCGCAGACTGCCATCCGGAAACAGAAACGACCGGATGGCAGTCTGCATTTCAGCTTCATTCCTGAGAACTCACGCGGGGTCACCAAGGACCGCCTACGTGACACTTCCCAAAGGCCAGGGACACGTCGAACGCCGCACCGCCGCCATCATGTCACTCTGCAACTACCCGCTCGGCGTCGCCCCGGTCCGCCTGCAGCGAGTCGCCGACGTCATGCGGCAATTCGGCTTCCTCAACAGCAGCTTCCACATCAACCAACTCCTGCAATGACATCACGCATGCCTGCCGGCCATCGCCCGCCTCCGGAAACCTCGCCAGCTGAGGAGATGAGCCGACGAGCCCTAGATGCCCCCATCACCTGCGTTGGGGTCACACGATGAGCACGTGACGGGCTATCGCGCGCGGGCGAGGGTGTCGAAGGCCTGCTCGACCAGGTCCGGCAGCTCCGCGGTTCCGCCGGTTTCGACCCACACGAGGATGGCGGTGGTCGCCGCGGCCAGGCAGGCCGCCACCGTGACCCGGGTCTCGAAGCCACGGCGCGGGTCGTCCTCGCCTGCCCCGAGAGCCTGCAGGATGAGCCGCTGCGTGGCGATCTGGTCCGCCCACAGGCGGTCGCGGAGCGCGGGGGTGGCGACGATGAGCTTGATCTGGTCGAACAGGGTGTCGCGGTCGGTGTCGTGGATCAGCCTGAGCCCCTCAACCAGTACCGTGCGGATCCGGCGGATGACTGGCCAGGTGTCCGGGGTCTGGCCGATAGCGCTGGCGATCAGGGGGTCGTAATCGTCGGACAGGGCCACGTCCTCCTTGGCGGGGAAGTACCGGAAGAACGTCATGTGCGACACCCCTGCCGCGGCGGCGATCTGTTCGACGGTGGTGGCGTCGTACCCCTGCTCGCGGAACAGCCGCAGCGCGCTGGCGCGGATACGGCCGCGGGTGGCGGTCTTCTTGCGCTGCCGCCAGTCCGGCCCTGGTTCTGTCACACGGGTTATCGTCGCGCACCGGTGCCCGGCGCCGCGCCGGCGGGGCCCTGTGCGGTGGCCGTGGCGCCAGGGGCCGTGCTCCCCGGGGCCGTGCGGCCGGGGAGGTAGCGCAGGCTGGTAAGGACGGCGGCGGCCGCAACCGCCGCGCAGATCAGCATGACGATGCTCATGCCGTGCAGGAACGCCGTTCCCGCGGCGGCCCGCAGGGCGGAGCCGCTGGCTGGCAGGCGGCCGGCCACCTGCACCGCCTGGGTGACGGAGGCCCGCGCGGCGGCGGCATCCGCCGCGGGCAGCGCGGCGAGGGCGGGCCCCAGGTCGCGGGCGTAGGCCGCGGACAGCACGCTGCCGAGCACCGCGACCGTGACCGCCCCGCCGGCGTTGCGCAGCGCGCTGTTCACCGAGGCGCCGATGCCCGCCTCGTCGCCCCCGGCCGCGGCCATGACCGTGTTCATCGCGGCACCGATGGACGCGCCGGTGCCGAGCCCGCACAGGGCCAGCCCGGCCGCCACGGTGCCGTAGCCAGTACCCAGGCCGACCTGGCTGAGCACGGCAAGCCCGGCCGCCAGCACCGTCAGCCCGGCGGCGACGGTCAGCCTGGTACCCCATGCCCGCGCGACCGGGCTGGCCGCGCCGCCCCCGGCGAGCAGGCCGCCCATCAACGGCAGCAGCCGCAGCGCCGCGCCGACCGGGTCCTCGCCGAGCACGCTCTGCAGGTACTGGGGCGCGGTGAACAGGATCCCGTACAGGGCCACCGACACGGCGACGGTGGCGACCGTGCCCCAGGTGAACCGCCTGTCGGCGAACATCGCCGGGTCGATGACCGGATGCGCGGCGCGGCGCTCACGGGCCAGGAAGGCGGCGAGCAGCACCGCGGAACCGGCGAGCAGCAGCCAGGTGGACGCCGCCGTCCAGCCGTGCTCCGGGCCGTTGATGAAGCCCCAGACCAGGCAGGTGACCGCGGCCGGGGCCAGCAGCGCGCCGACGACGTCGAGCGGCGCCGCGGCCGGGTTGCGTGACTCGGGCATCAGGACCGCGCCGGCCGCCAGGGTCACGCAGACGGCGGGCACGTTGATCCAGAAGACCGCGTGCCACGAGAAGTGCCGCAGCAGCAGCCCGCCGAGCACCGGCCCGAGCGGCAGGGCGAGCGCGATCGCCGCGGTGAGGATGCCGATGGCCGCGGGACGGTCGTCATCACCGAACGCGGCGGAGACGACCGCGAGCGACAGCGGGAACACGATCCCCGCGCCCAGCCCCATCAGCGCCCGCGCGGCGATGAGCTCGCCCGCGGACATCGACAGCGCGCAGCACAGCGACGCCGCGAGGAACACCACGAGACCGGCAAGCAGCAGCCGCTTGCGGCCGAGCCGGTCACCGGCGATCCCGGCGGGCACCATGACGCAGGCGAAGACGAGCGAGTAGGCGTCCACCAGCCATTGCAGGTCCGCGGTGCCCGCGTGCAGCGCCGCCGAGATAGCCGGCAGCGCGATGTTCAAGATCGTCAGGTCCAGGTTCACGACGATCACGGAAAGGCACGTGACACCCAGCATCCACCATCGTCTCGCCCGCATGCCAGCCTCCTAATGTTAGTCGCTAACATGTTAGCAGCTAACATTAAAGGCGAAGAGCTGCCCCTGGCCGGGGGTGGGACGTACCGGCCAGGGGCTGCTCTTCTTTTCCGCTAGCGTGCGTCGTCGCCGGCGGAGCCTAGGGAAGATAGCTGAACGGCTCGAACACGTGGCTGTAGAACCAGTCGGGCTGGGCGACGCCGGAGCAGCTGCCCGCGCCCTTCGTGCCGGGGCAGTTGCCGTTGTCGCGCTGCAGCGCCCACACCGAGATCTCGCCGAGGCCGTGGATCGCGGCCCAGATCGCGAACGCCGGCGCCTGCGCGGTGGTGAAGGTCTCCTCGGTGCCGAAGTCGTCGATGCCCTGCATCTGGGTGACGCCGATCATCCGCCACAGCGCGCGCGACGACAGGCCGGGATACAGGCTGGCCAGCTGGCCGTGCAGCGCGGTGGCGGCGCTCTCGGCGTCGGTCAGCATGTTCTGCTGCGTGCCGTACAAGTAGTCGAAGGTCATGATGTTGACCGTGGAGATCTTCGCGCCCTCCGCTACTGCGTCCTGCAGCACGCCGAGCTCGGCCGACGGCAGGCCAGTGGCGAACGTCGGCAGCGTGTAGGAGAACTGGATGTGCTTGCCGTGCTGCGCGGCCCAGGCCTCGGTTTCCGCGATGGCCTGGTTGCGGCGCTGGATAGCTGCCGTGTCGGACAGCGAGTTCTGCTCGATGTCCAGGTCGATGCGCGGCACGTGGTAGGTGGTGATGAGGGACTCGTACACCTTAGCGATCGCGTCGACGCTGGTGCAGCTGTCGGCGAGCTCGGTGCCGGTGGTGTCGGCGGTGTACCCGCCGAAGGACGGGATCACGTTGCCGCCCGCCGCCTGCACGGCCGCGATATCGGCGCCGAAACTCCCCGCCGCGGTGGCGGAGATCGGCGTGGCGGCGCTCCCGTTCCAGTAGGCATTGCACGAACCGGGCTGGTCGGTCTGCAGGAAGGCCAGGGACAAGTACTTAGCGCCGGAGGCGGCGGACAGCTGGGCAAGACTGCCGTCGGCGCTGTCCCAGGACTCGAAGTAAGGCGCGTACACATGCGGGGGAAGGGCGGAGCGGACATCCGCGCGGGCGGGCGCGGTGGCCGCCACGCCTGCCACGGCGGCAGCGGCGGTCAGTGAAGCGAGGCAAACGGAGAGGGGTCGTCTCAACGTGCGGATCCCTTCGGCTAGGCGCGGAGAGCAATCAAATAAGAAACTTTCCTATTGATTACTCGTGCAGAGGTTATTCCCGCGGCCGAGCCAGCGTCAAGGGCCGACGGAACAAGGGTGGACATGGCCAGGACAATGGGTGGAGCGGCCTCACTGCCGTCCGCGCGTCAGCACGCCGGAATGCTGTCAAACCACGACTGGCCAAGCATCGGGCAGCGCAGTCCATGGCGGTTCAGACTCAGGCTGATCACGGCCACCGAATAGAAGCGGGCAGTCGTCGTGTCCATCGCGTGGACGGTGATGTCTAGCAGTTCACCGGGGCGGACGGCGCGGCTCCCGCGCGATGAGAGGCAAGGAGCGCGGCGAGCGGCCACTTGCGCCGTCGCACTTCGCCGGCTGAGGCCACTGGCGGAACGTCATCTGACAAGCCGGCCATCGGGTCGCACCTCGTCTATTTCCCGCGTGCCTTACTGGCGCCGTATCAGCGCCACATCATGCCATCCGGATCGATCGCTGGCTCCCGTGGGCCCCGGATCACGCCGCTGAGCAGCCGCGACGTGGAACGTTACGGCGTGTAAAGTGAGTTCTGGCCGGGTTTGCCGGAAGCTTTACGGACTGTGTGAATCATTAGGTTGCGCGCCAGGGGCTCCCGATAGCCTGACGCGACCGACAGAATCGGGACGATACCTGTGGCCTGCCCAACGACGACGACACCCCACAGGGGACGGTGAGATGGACCAGCTAACGATCATGCGCAGCTTCGTCGGCGTGACGAAGTCCCGCAGCTTCAGTCAGGCCGCGCGGCAGCTCGGCATCTCCGGGTCCCTGGTGTCCAGGCACGTCGCCGAGCTCGAGCGGGCACTCGGGGTGCACCTCGTCAACAGAACCGCGCGGACCATCAGCCTCACCGAGGCCGGCTCCAGGTACGCCGAGTTCGCCTCCCGGATCATCGACGAGATCGACAGGGAAGAGGCGCAGCTGCGCGGCCTGCGGGACAAGGCCGAGGGGCAGCTGGCGATCATCAGCCCGAAGTGGATCGGCAGCAACGACGTGGGCGACGCCATCGTCGCGTTCTCCGTGAAGTACCCGAAGATCCACATCAGGTTCGAGGTCGGCGGCATGTCCGAGCGCTCGTATGAGTTCCTCGACCAGGGCTTCGACGTGGCGTTCCACACCAGGCACGTGCGCGACTGCAACCTGATGCTGCGGAAGATCGCGGACCTGAAGTTCGCGCTGTGCGCCGCGCCCGCCTACCTGCACCGGGCGGGGCAGCCGCTGCAGATCACCGACCTGTCCGAGCATGACTGCCTGGCCAACACCAACGACCCGATCTGGCACCTGAGCCAGGGCGGCCACGACGTGCACCTGAAGGTCAGCGAGCCGGTGTACTCGTCCAATAGCTACCTGACGCTGCGCAAGGCGGCGATCGCCGGGCGCGGCGTGGCGCTGCTGCCGATGCGGCTGGTCAGCGACGAGATCGCGGACGGCACGCTGGTGAACGTCATTCCCGACGTCGACGTGCCTGACCGGCCGCTTTACGCGCTGCACTCCCCCGGCACCCAGACCACGGCGCGGGTCCGGCTGTTCCTCGACTTCGTGTCCGAGTGGTTCCGCAAGCAGGCACCTCAGGCCACCGCGGCCCCGCAGGCCAAGCTCGCCGCGGTCAAGTCGGCCTGAGGCCGCGCAGGGGTCCCGATCCTGCAAGTAAAGGCTTCAGTTGCTGCTTAGCAGGCGCATCTATGCTTCCAGCGAGCAAGCCTTTCATAGCAGTTGAGGAGCCGTAGGCAATGACGGTCATGCGCGTGGAACGGGTCGTTTACGGCGTCCCGAACCTCGAGGAGTGCGTTCGCTTCTTCACCGACTTCGGGCTTGACCCGGTGGACGGCGGGGAGAATGGCGCGCGGTTCGCGACGCAGACGGGCCAGGTGCTCGAGCTGCGGGACGTCGATGACCCGAGCCTGCCGCCGCCCGTGCAGTCCGGGCCGACGCTGCGGGAGATCGTCTGGGGAGGAGACAGCCAGGAGTCGCTGGACAAGCTGGCGACCAACCTGCTGTCCGACCGGTCGATCTACACCGACGCGGACGGGGTGGCGCACACGACCGACGAGACCGGGTTCGGCGTCGGGCTCGCGGTGAGCCAGCCGGTGACGGGGCGGACGAACTTCCCCGGCAGCAACCGCTCGGGCAACGTGAACCGGTGGAACGACCCGCTGGCGCACCCCGGCAGGGTCAAGCCGCTGCGGCTGTGCCACGTGGCGCTCGACATCAAGAAGGAGGGCAAGGAGGAGGCGGTCGCGTTCTACACGGAACGGCTCGGCTTCGTGCCCACCGACCGGCCCGCGAAGGTCGGCGTGTTCATGCGGGCCCCTGGTGACACCGACCATCACACCCTGCTGCTCTGCCACCGGCCCGACCGGAACCAGATCAACCACTGCGCCTTCGAGGTGGCGCGGATCGACGAGGTGATCGTCGGCGCCAACGACATGATCGACAAGGGCTGGCACGAGGCGCGGCGGCTCGGCAGGCACACGGTCGGTTCGAACATCTTCCGGTTCATCCACGCACCGTGCGGCGGCCGGATGGAGTTCGCGGCGGACATGGACCGGGTGGACGACAGCTACGGGCCGAACGACTACGAGGAGACTCCCCCGCACACCATCTGGACGCTGCGGTAGTCCTGATGCAGGTCCGATGGCAAAAACCGCCATCGTATCGGACCTGCATCAGGACTGCATCTCCCGGGGGGACGACCCCCCGTACCCCCCGATGCGCGCCCGACGGCAAAAACCGCCATCGGGCCCGCGAAAGGAAGGTGAAAACTGATGAGCGATGAGTACCCCGAGATCAGGCTCTACATCGACGGCCAGTGGACGGACGGTTCCGGCGGGCGGGGCGACGACATCGTCAACCCGGCGACCGAAGAGGTGCTCGGCCGGGTGCCCTTCGCCGAGGGGGACCAGGTGGACGCGGCGATCGCGGCGGCCAAGGCGGCGTTCCCGAAATGGCGTGACGCGGGGCCCGACTTCCGGTCCGGCATCCTGCTGAAGGCGGCGGCGCTGCTGCACCAGCGGGCGGATGAGATCGGCCGGGTGATGACCCTCGAGGAGGGCAAGCCGCTGGCCGAGGCGGCCGGCGAGGTGCACCGGGCGGCGACCGGGCTGCAGTGGAACGCGGAGGAGGGCCGCCGGGCGTATGGGCGGATCATCCCGTCGGGTCCCGACGAGATCCTGTCGGTGCGGGTGACCCCGGTGGGTCCGGTGGGCGCGTTCGTGCCGTGGAACTTCCCGGCGGGCGGGCCGATGCGGAAGATCTCGGCGGCGCTCGCGGCGGGCTGCTCGATCGTGATCAAGCCGTCGGAGGAGGTGCCGGGCACGGTCTCGCTGCTCGTTAAGGCCTTCGCGGACGCGGGGCTGCCGGCCGGGGTGCTCAACCTGCTGTTCGGCGTGCCGGACGAGATCTCCCGGCGGGTGATCCCCGACCCGGCGATCAGGTTCATCGCGTTCACCGGGTCGATCCCCGTCGGCAAGCACCTGGCCGGGCTGGCCGCGAGCGCCATGAAGCCGGCGCACATGGAGCTTGGCGGGCACGCGCCGGTGATCGTCTGCGCGGACACCGACCCGGTCAAGGCGGCGAAGACGGCGGTTCGGGCGAAGATCGTGAACGCCGGGCAGGTGTGCACGTCGCCGAGCCGGTTCCTGGTGGACCGGCGGATCTACGACGACTTCACGGCCGCGTTCACCGAGGCGATGGCCGCGATCAAGGTCGGCAACGGGCTCGAGCCGGGCGTGCAGATGGGGCCGATGGTCAGCCACCGGCGGCTGGCGGCGGTGAGCAAGCTGGTCGAGGACGCGGTCAGCCTGGGCGCGAAGGTCGCCACCGGCGGCAAGGCGGTCGACGGCACAGGGTTCTTCTACCAGCCGACGGTGCTGACCGACGTGCCGGCGAATGCGGCGCTGCTGAGTGAGGAGCCCTTCGGTCCTGTCGCGCCGGTGGCGGCGTTCGACGACCTGGACGAGGCGCTCGAGGTGGCGAACTCGCTGCCGTTCGGGCTCGCCGCCTACGCGTACACGGATTCGGCGGCCACGGCGGAGAAGCTGATCGCGGGCTATGAGGCGGGCATCCTGTCGATCAACCACTGCGGCGGGTCGGTGCCGCAGGCGCCGTCGGGAGGGTTCAAGGAGAGCGGGTACGGCCGGGAGGGCGGCCCGGAGGGGCTTGAGGGGTACCTGGTTACCAAGCGCGTATCGCACAGGCTGCAGCCATGATCTGGTGCCGGTTCGAGGATGCCGACGGCCCGGTTTACGGGCTGGTGGAAGACGGGATGGCGACGGCGGTTGCCGGGAACCCGTTCGGGGGCTGGGAGAAGAGCGGGCGGCGGATACGCGTCGGCGAGCTGCGACTCCTGCCACCGGTAGTCCCTGGCACGTTCTTCTGCGCGGGGCTGAACTACCGGGCGCACGCGGAGCGGGCGGCTTACGGCGGGCACACCGTGCCGGACAGGCCGGAGGTCGGGTACCGGGCGAACAGCGCGCTGACCGGGCACCGGTCGCCGATCGTGCGGCCGGCTGACTGCGACGAGCCGCTGGTGGCAGAGGGCGAGCTGGTGGCCGTCATCGGGCGGACGCTGCGGCACGTGACGCCCGATCAGGCGCGGGACGGGATCTTCGGCTGGACGATCGGGAACGACGTGAGCGCGCGCGGCTGGCAGCGGTCCGACCGGACGTTCTGGCGGTGCAAGAACAGCGACACGTTCAAGCCGATGGGGCCGTACATCGTCACGGACGCCGATCCGCTGGCGGCGACGACCACGGTGCGGGTGGACGGCGAGGTAAAGGCATCGTTCCCGACAGGGGACATGCTGTTCGGGCCTTATGAGTACATATCCGCTATTTCCCGGTACATCACGCTCTCCCCGGGAGACGTGCTGTGGCTGGGAACCGAGGAGACGGCGACCGTGGTACCGGGCCAGGTTGTCGAGATCACGATTGACGGAATCGGAACGCTGACGAACCCGGTGACCGAGGAGAAACTGCCATGAGCGACAAACCAGCATTCATCCATCATGTGAATTTCCCGACCACGAACCCCGAGCGGACCATTGAGTGGTACTCGAAGGTGTTCGGCATGAAGTACATCAAGCCGAAGTCGAACACCAAGGTCGTGCTGATGACCAGGGGAAACTTCGACCTGCACTTCACCCCGGTGGAAGAGATGGACCGGATGGCGCCGTACCACTTCGCCGTCGAGGTGGAGGACTGGGACGGCTTTCTCGAGCACCTGGACAAGGTGGGCATCCGGCACACCCGGGTGATCACCAGGCCGGAGAACAACTCGCAGTTCTGCTACATCCACGACCCGGACCACACGATGATCGAGCTGGTCTTCCATGAGCGGCGGCCGTACCCGCCGGTGCCCAAGAAGGAGGCCGCGTCCGCGCCTGCTTCAGCTGACAGCGGCCTTCCCGGCAGTGCCGAGTCCGCCGAGCAGGCGCGCGCCGAACTGGCCCCCGCCGAAGGACGGTAGTCGCATGGCCATCGCTCTTTCCGGCGACGCGCGGATCTACTACGAGGTCCACGGGTCGGGTCCCGCCGTGCTATTCGTGCACGGGTCGGGCGGGCACCATGCCGCCTGGTGGCAGCAGGTGGCGGCGCTGTCGCCGGCGTACTGCGTCATCACCGTGGACCTGCGGGGCTTCGGCAACTCCCGCTGGGAGTCGGACCACGACGCGCGGAACTTCCCCGGCGACATCGTCGCGGTGCTCGACGCGGTCGCGAACGACGGCGGCCCGCAGCGCGCGGTCCTCGTCGGCCAGTCGATCGGCGCGGCGGCCGCGCTGCGCGCCGCGCTTGACCGGCCGGACCGTGCTTCGGGCGTCATCCTGGCGCACTCGCTTGGCGGGCTGCAGAACGAGGAGCTCACCGCGCTGGTCAAGGCGGACCGGGCGCGCGCCGAGCGGCTTCCCGTGCTCGACCGGCTGCTCACCCCCGAATTCCGGGCGCAGCGGCCCGACCTGGCGTTCCTGTTCCGGCAGATGGGCACGTTGAACACGGCCAAGATGCAGGACCTGCGGAACCTGAATACCGACGGGCCCTCGGTTGAGGAGCTTTCCGTCGCGCCGTTCCCGATCATGCTGCTCGCCGGCGAGAAGGATGCGGTGCTGTCGCCTGCCACGGTGCGGCGCGCGGGCGAGCTGCTGCCGTCTGCGCGCGTCGAGGTTGTGACGGGTGCGCCGCACTCGATGTACTGGGAGACGCCGCAGCTGTTCAACGACGCGGTCGCGAGCTTCCTGAAGGACGTCGCGGCCGGCTGAACCGGAGCTCGAGAAAACGAAGATGCCTTCGGTGCCGCGTCGGCGGCACCGAAGGCATCTTTCGTTAACGCGTCAGTAACCGAACCGCTAGATCACGGGTAGCTGACGACCTGGCTGGCCACGTCCTTGTTGGCGGAGCTCACCGGACCGCCGGTGTCGTTGATGACGTGGTCGATGGTGCCGGGACCGCTGAGGTTGATCGTGAGCAGGTCGTTCATCTGGACGCCCGGCGTGACCGGCACCTCGAAGGAGTGCGAGACGTGGATGTCCGGGTTCACGTTGGTGAAGATGTAGCTGCCCATGCCGTAACCCTGGAACGATCGCACCCAGTCGGCCACCTTGAAGGCCGCCCAGCCGAGCACGCCGTTGTGCTCGTAGTCGGCCTGGGTCGGCGGGTCGTAGGGCAGCTCGTTCTGGAAGAAGATGACTTCGCCGTGCTCGCCGGCCCAGATGACGTTGTACTTCTGGAAGTGCTCGACGAACAGTCCTGTCGCGGTGACGTGGTCGCCGGTCACCACCAGGCCGGTGTCGGCCGTGTTGACGGTCCAGCCGACCGAGCCGGCCACGCCGTGGTCGGCACGCCAGATCCACAGGTCATCGAGGATGGTGTTGTCGGTGTTGACCAAGAGGGAGACGGTCGCCTTGCCGACGTGCGGTCCGCCGACGCGGAAGAACACGTCCTGCAGTGCCGTCGGGTCGTCCGGCCGGTTGTGCGGCTGGCCGTTGTTGCCGTTCAGCGTGCCGATCTGCACGAGCACCGGCGAGTTGACCGGTCCGGCATCGACAAGGAGGCCAGAGATGTCGATGCCGGGCACGTCGGCGGTGGTGAGGACCGAGTTGCCGTTGCCCGCTGTCAGAGTGGCGAAGCCCAGGCCCTGGACCACCGTGTCAGCCCGCTTGACCTTGATCTGCGAGTCAACGTTGTAGACGCCGGGTGTGAGCAGCAGGTTGAGGCCGCGGGACAGCGCGTTGTTGATCTTGCTGACCGAGTCGGACGGCGAGGCGACGAAGAACTTCGACAGTGGGATCGAGGTGCCTGGCGTGTGCCCGCTGGCCCACGTGGGGCCCGCCGAGTTGGTTTGGGGTGACGGCACGAAGACGTTCCAGGCGCCCGAGCCGTCGATGTACAGGTAGGGCTTCTCCCTGCTCACCGGCGTCTGCGCGAGCGTGGTGTAGGCAGCGCCAGCGCCGAAGTCCTGCGCGGGCGCGTTGATGTCGCCGGAGAAGACCTGGTTCCACACGTAGTTGGACCAGCCGCCGGTGCCCAGGTCAGTGTTGCGGACGTAGAACTGCTGCTGCGACCCGTTGAGCGCGCCGCCCTCCAGCTTCGAATCGGCCACGAAGCCGCCGCTGGCGTAGTTCGGGTTCTCGCAGTACGGCATGAAGGTGGTGAAGTCCTTGACATCGACCCGGCGCATCGGGGCCGCCTGCGAGACCGCCCACATCTCGTTGCCGGTGTGGCAGGCGTCCGCGGTGGGGACGACATGGATGGTCAAGTTGGAAACCGAACGCCAGAAGGTGTCTAGCGCTCCGCTGCCGTTCTTGCCGATGGCGGTCACGCCACCGTTGATGAGGACGCCCGACGGGTCCTGGCCTAGGCCGTCGACCTCGGTGTAATAGCCGACCCGGATGTCCAGCGGGCTGGTCGCGGATCCGTAGGTACCCGGCTCGAAGAGCAGCGCGTAACGCGCGGTGCCCATCTCGTTGTCGGTCTGCTGGGCGTAGATGGCGTCGGCGTCCGCCTGGATGGCGGCCTGCGGCATGGACGGCGTGAAGACACAGACATTCGGGCCGAACGTCGCAGTGACGGCGTCCGGGCAGAGACTTGCCGGTGACGGGTCCGCGCTTGCGTGCTCCGCCCCCATGGCTGTCGCGGTCAGCCCGGCGGCGCCCAACAGCGCCGCGCTGACCACAAGACGAGCGATTCTATGCATAAGGCACCTCGCTGTGCTGGGAGTTCCCACCAGGGGGAATCTATGACGCACAGCGTGCGCAAGTGAAGACTAGGAGTTGAACTAAAGCGTAAAAAAACTGTCAATACTCGGGGATCGCATGCCTGTGGTTGCGGCGGTGCCGATGCGCACAGCGCTAGCCGGCGGTGATGTAGCCCGGGCTGCGCTGCGCCGGGGTTCGCCGCGGGAACCGCAGCCAGCGCAGCGGCTCGGTGTCCTCGAGCAGGTCGAGCCGCCCGATCACCGCCCTGAGCAGCTCCGGCTGGCTGGCGTGCGCCGCGACGGCGGAGTGCTGGATCGCCCTGATGATCTCCGCGCTCTCGCCGAGCGGGACCGTCCACGAGCATGGTGCGTCGTGCCTGGTGCGGGCCACGAGAGGCACTCCTGCCTGGGCCGCGACGACCGATGCGGCCTGGGCGACGGCGAGGTCGCCGACGTCACCCGCCTCGGGTGCGACGACGAGCACCATGTCCGGTGCGTGCCGGCGGACCGCGCGGCCGATCCGTTCCGCCAGTTCGGCGGGGCGGTGCTGGTGCAGGGCGCCGTCACGGTAATTCGCGACAGTGACCTCGTGGACGCCGAGGATCGAGGCCGCCATCTGGACCTCCCAGGGCCGCACCGCCTCGGCCCGCGCGGCGCCAAGCCCGACCGGGGTTGCCTCCCCGCGGGTCATGCAGAGCAGGCTCAGGCGCGCGCCGCTGCCGCGGAACACCTGGAGGATGCCACCGAGGTCGGCCGACTCCTGGCCGGGTCGGGCCGTCACGGCGAGGACCGAGACTGCGACGGGAAGCGCGCCGCTTGCGGTCGTTTGGGGGCTCGGGCTGATGGTCGGTGACTTGGCAGTCATCCTTCCTCCTCGGGGGGTTCGTCGATCCTGTCGCCGGCCGGCATCGGCGCCGGCCAGGACATTCACCCTCGCAGAGGCGGGTGGGGCCCGAGTGCAGGAGCTGTGGAGACGAGATGGAGCGACGGGTCGCCGCCTAGTCCTTGACCATGGCGTCGGCCGGCGACAGGTGCTCGACGGTCTCGCCGGTGTCGTAGAAGGTCCGGGTGACATAGGCGGAGCTGTAGACCCACAGGATCTTCATCGGCACGGTGTCGCTGACGTTGGTGAACTTGTGGAAGATGCCCGCCTTCACGTACGTCGTGTCGTTCGGCACCAGCGTGACCGTGCCGGCGCCCTCGATCTCCACCTCGGCGTCGCCCTCGAGCAGCGTCACGTGCTCGTCGCAGTTGTGCGAGTGGTACGGCGCGCCGGTGCCCACCGGGTAGGTGCTGATGCCGGTGGTGATCAGGTTCTCTTCCGCGGCGGACTGCTTGGTGATCAGCGGGATGGTGACCACGCCGCCGCCACGGCCAAGCCGCTCCACGTTCTCAACTTTGATGACCGTCATGGGCGTGAGGCTATAGCGGCAGACGGCCGGGCCGGCCGGCCTGGCGTGCATACTTAGCGTTCCGCGCAGGCCACACCGCACCGGCCACAATGATCGTGAATAAAGCGACGATCCGACGATGAGGAACCCATCCATGCGCCTGCCCGCCCTTACCGAGCTCACCCCGCGCCAGCAGGAGATCAGCGACGCCATCGCCGCCAAGCGCGGCGCGACCCGCGGGCCCTTCCTCATCTGGCTGCGCTCGCCCGAGCTCGCGGAAAAGGTCGACGCGCTCGGCGCGTACTGCCGGTTCGACTCGCACATCAACGAGCGGCTGCGTGAGCTGTCGCTGCTGATCGCGGCCAGGCACTTCGACGCGCAGTACTCGTGGAACGCGCACCACAAGAAGGCGATCGAGGCCGGCGTGTCCGCCGAGTCCATCAAGGAGCTCGCGAACAACGAGGTGCCGCGCTTCGCGCACGCCGACGAGCAGCTGCTCTACACGCTCGCCACGCAGATCCTGCGCGACCACTTCGTCGACCAGGCAACGTTCGACGCCGCACTTGCCGAGTGGGACGAGGCGGGCCTTGTCGACATCATCGGCTGCCTCGGCAACTTCTCCATGCTGGCGATGCTGCTCAACACGTTCCAGGTGAACCTGAAGCCGGGCGACCCTGAGCCGTTCCCCGACGTGCGCGGCTTCGCCAAGGTCGACCCGGCCGCCGCGGTCCAGTAGGTAAAGCCGCTAGTAGCGCGGTGGGCTGCGGAAGTAGTCCGACGACGAGCGCTGCCACAGCAGGATGATCGCCACCAGCCCGATCACCCAGACGACAAACCCGTAGAAGCGGGCAAGGCCGCCGCCCTGCACCCCGGTGGCGCCGACGAGCACGCTGACCGTGTCGATGGCGAAGAACACGGTGGAGACCACTCGCGCCCAGCCCTTGCCCGCCTTGCAGCTCTGCGCCATCCAGAGCCACAGCGCGGCGCCGATCAGGCCGCCGACGACGAGAAACCCGACTTCCACGTGCTCGGCCGTGTTGACCTGCGCCGTCGTAAAGCTCGGGTTGCGCTTGAGTATCTCGCTGCGCGTCGAGGAGAGCGTGGTCAAGTCGATGATGATGCCGAGCAGGCTCGCCGCCAGGCCGACGTACATGACCTGAACGGCCCGCAGGACGGACTGCGGGACGGTCGCCGGCGAAGCTGGCTCTTGGGGCGGGGCGGCATCGCCCGGGAATCGCTGGTACATCGCGGCCTCTCAACGTTGAGCCGTCGGAAACGGGAAGCTCACATTTACCCGCACTTCCAAAAATAGACCCGCCGCCTGTCGATATTCGTCCGTTCGCGCCGTGGTTATGGGGAACCATGACCACGGGAGGCAGCGAACCATGAAGTACGCACTGCTGATCTACTCGCAGACCACGCCGGAGGAGTACGCCGACACTGTCGCCGCGATGCGGCAGGCCGCCGCGGCCAGCACCACCGCGACCGGGCCGTGGGTGGACTACACCAGGGCATTGCGCGACGCCGGCGTGTTCGCCGGGGCGGAGCAGCTCACGCATGACGAGACGGCCACCAGCTTCCGGGTGCAGAACGGGGACCGGGTGATCACCGACGGCCCGTTCATGGAGACCAAGGAGCACCTGCTCGGGTTCTACCTGGTCGACGTCGATGACCTGGACGCGGCGCTCGACTGGGCCAGGCGGATGCCGATGAACCCCGGGCAGACGATCGAGGTGCGCGCCGCGCTATCTGGGCTGCCGTGGCAGCGGGTCCTGACGGAGTAGCCGGGGCCACCCGGCTGGAACGGGCCTTCAGGGAAGAGTGGGGCGAGGTCGTCGCCACGCTCGCCCGGCGGCTCGGTGACCTGCAGGCGGCGGAGGACGCGGCGGCGGAGGCGTTCGCCGCCGCGTCCGTCGCCTGGGCACGGGGCGGCGTGCCGCCCAACCCCGGCGGCTGGCTGACGGTGACCGCCTGGCGCAAGGCGGTGGACGCCTACCGGGCTGGCGGCGCGCGGACGGCCAGCGTCGACCCGCAGCTGCTCGGTGAGGTCACCGCCGCCGGGCCGGCCGCCGACCCCGCGGCCGGACTCATGGAGCCAGCAATGACCGAGACACTGGGCGATGACCGGCTCGGGCTGATCTTCGCCTGCTGCCATCCGGCGCTCGCGGAAGAGGTCCGCGTCGCGCTCACCCTGCGGTTCGTCGCCGGGCTGACCACCCGGGAGATCGCCGCGGCGTTCGTGGTGCCGGAGGCGACGCTCGCGCAGCGGCTGGTCCGGGCCAAGCGGAAGATCCGCGAGTCCGGTATCAGATTCACCGTGCCGTCGCAGGAGCGGCTCGCGGAACGGCTGCGGTCGGTCCGCGCCGTCGTGTACCTGGTGTTCAACGAGGGTTTCGCCTCGGGCGGCGACGAGTTGATCAGGCTTGACCTGTGCGACGAGGCGATCTGGCTGGGACGGCTGCTGCACCGGCTGTTCCCTGAGGACGGTGAGACAGCAGGGCTGCTCGCGCTGATGTTGCTGCACCAGTCCCGCGCCGCCGCCCGGGTGTCCGCCGACGGGCGGCCGGTGCCGCTCGCCGAGCAGGACCGCGCGCTGTGGGACGCCGCGCTTGCCGCCGAGGGCGTCGAGGTGCTCGACGAGGCGCTGCTGCGGCACTCACCAGGGCCGTACCAGCTGCAGGCGGCGATCGCGGCCCTGCACGGCACCGCCGCCTCGTTCGAGTCGACGGATTGGGCGCAGATCGCGCTGCTCTACGGAGCGCTCGCGCGGCTCGAGCCGTCGCCGGTCGTGGAGGTCAACCGCGCGGTCGCGGTCGGCATGGCCGACGGGGGCCTGGCCGGCCTTGCCGTGCTCCGGCCGGTGCTGGCATCCGGCGCGCTTGAGCAGTACGCACCGCTGCACGCCGCGCACGGCTTCCTGCTGGACAAGGCGGATCATCCGGAACGGGCGCGTGGTGCCTGGGCCCGCGCCGCCGAGACTGCCGGGAATTCGGCGGTCAGGGACGAGCTGCTGCGTCGCCACACAGATCCTCTTTAGCAGCTTTAGCAGTCATTCGGTTACTTAAGGATCGCCTTTAACCGAATTATCACTGGATTCTTTTCCTTGAAATATCGAGCGCCGTCAATCCCCGACGCGTACCGTTTGACCTGGGGGGACGATTTCACGGGAGCAGAAATACCTGGCATATTTCGCAACCATCCGGCAGGGCCGGGACGTCCAGAGGAAGGGCCTCAGATGACCGACACCCAGTGGGCCGACATCTCGGAGTGGCAGGTACCCGTCAACGACACTTATCCCTACGGCTTTCTCTGCATCCGCTCCAACGACGGCAATCACATCGACGGCAAGATCCAGGGCAACCTGTCGTGGTGCAAGTCCCGCCTGGCCAGCGGGAAGCTGTGGGGCTACATGGTCTACTACTTCTACCGGCCCGGAATCGACGGCGCGAAGATCCTCATGGCTCAGGTCGGCAAACCCGACTCGCGCATGGTGGCCATGATCGACGTGGAGAACGCGGGCGGCCAGGTCAGCGGCAACCAGAGCGCGGCCATCAACGCCCAGTACAACGAGCTCGCCTCGTGGCTGGGCGACGCCAAGCGGGTAGTGGGTTACGGCAACACCTCCGACTTGGACAATCTGTGGCCAACCAAGCCCAACGGCATCCGGCTTGTCATCGCCGCCTACGGGTCCAATCCTGGCTACCCGGGCAAGTACGCCCACCAGTACACCGACAAAGGCTCCTGCGCGCCTTTCGGCACCTGCGACATGAACGCGGCCGACGGGATGAGCCAGCGGGACCTGGAGAACATGTACGGCTTCTCCGATTCCGGCGCCCCGGTCAAGCCGACGCCCCCGCCCACGGCGCCCCCCTTCCCCTACCCCGCCACCGACTACCTCGGCATGCCCTCGTCCAACCCGCACTGTCACTCCGGCCACTACGGCCCGCCAGACTCGGACCACGTCAGGACCTGGCAGCAGCAGATGGCGATGCGGGGCTGGGCCATCACCATCGACGGCGACTTCGGCAACCAGTCGCACTCGGTCTGCTGCCAGTTCCAGCAGGAGAAGGGCCTGTCGGTAGACGGGCTCGTCGGCACGAAGACGTGGCAGGCGAGCTGGTCCGAGCCGATTACGTAAATTTTTCGCGCGCTGTCGAGAACGCGGGCTCGCCCCCGTAGGTGAGGTGAGCCGGTTCAGTTCGCAGGCCTCCAGCGCCCGGAGACCGCTGACCGGGCGCTGGAGGCTTTCGTGTACGTCAGGTCGAAGGGACAGGAGGCCGCGGCGGCGCCTGCCCGGGCGGTGTCGCCAGGGCTTGTGCTCGCGCTGACCGCGGTCTCGTTCTTCATGGTGTCACTCGACGCGCTCGTCGTGGTGACGGCGCTGCCCGCGATCCACCACAGCGTCGGCGGCTCGATCGGCACGCTCGAGTGGGCCGTCAACGCGTACGCGCTCACCTTCGCGGCGGGCATCATCACCGCCGCGGCGCTCGGCGAACGGCTCGGCAGGCGCCGGGTCTACGTCGCGGGGCTCGCGCTGTTCACGCTCGCCTCCGCGGCGTGCGCGGTGGCGCCAAACTCGGGGCTGCTGATCGCCGCCCGCGCGGTGCAGGGACTCGGCTCCGCGGCGGTCACGCCGCTCGCGCTGACGATCCTCGCCTCGGTCTTCCCCGCGGAGCGGCGCGGCGCCGCGGTCGGGATCTTCGGCGGGATCAGCGGTCTCGCCGTGGCCGGCGGGCCGCTGGTCGGCGGCGCGGTCACTCAGGGGCTCGACTGGCACTGGATCTTCTGGATCAACGTGCCGATCGGGGTTCTCGCCGTGGCCGGGTCGCTGCTGTTCCTGCCGGCCGGGCGGCCCGCCCGGGCGACGGGCGCGGCCGGGGCTCCGGCGGGCGCGGCCGGGGCTCCCGCGGGCACAGCCGGGTCTCATGGGGGCACACCCGCACCGCTCGACCTGCCCGGTGCGGTGCTCGCCATGGCCGGCGCGGCGCTGCTCGCGTGGGGCCTGGTCCGGGTCGGCGAGTCCGGGTGGGGTGACGGGCTCGCCCTGTCCGGCCTGCTCGGCGGGCTCGCCGTACTCGCCGGCTTTGTCGCCTGGGAACGGCGGACGGACGCGCCGATGCTGCCGCTGCGGCTCTTCAGCAGCCGCACGTTCACGGCGGCGAGCATCGCGGCGTTCATGTCGTTCGGCGCGATCATGGCGGCCGCCTTCCTCACCGCGCAGTACTTCCAGCTCGGCCTCGGCTACTCGCCGCTCGGCGCCGGGCTGCGGCTGCTGCCGTGGACCGCGACCCCGATGCTCGTCGCGCCGCTGGCCGGCGCGCTCGCCGACCGGATCGGCACTAGGCCGCTACTCGTCACCGGGCTGGCCCTGCAGGCCGGCGGGCTCGCCTGGGTCGCCGCGCTCGCCACCGCAGGCCCGGCAGGCTACGGGCGGTACGTGCTGCCGTTCGTGATCGCCGGCGTGGGGATCTCGATGGCGATACCGACCGTGCCCACCGCCGCGCTCGGCGCGGTGGCGCCGGGTGACGTCGGACGGGCCTCCGGGGTGAGCAACACCATGCAGCGGTTCGGCGGCGCGTTCGGCATCGCGCTGGCGAGCGCGATCTTCGCCGCGCACGGGCACCTCGGCTCCGCCGCCTCGTTCACCGCCGGCTACCGGCCCGCCATGCTCGGCGCCGTGGCACTGTCGGCGGCCGGCTCGGTCGCGTCGATCGCGATCGCCCGGCGGCGTCCCGCTGCCGCGGCGGACTCCGGCCTGCCGACGGAGACAGAAGACGGTGCGGTGCCGGTGTCGGCGGCACCCGTTCGGAATGCCGCCGATCTGTGAGCCGCCACAATGGGCACACGTATCCGGAGGACTACAGTTCGTGGCATGACCACTCCTGAGATTCCTGATTCGCACCGCGACCTGCTCGACGCGCAGGTCGCGGTGCTCGGCACCATCGGGGCGAGCGGCCGGCCGCAGCTGTCCGGCACCTGGTTCCTCGCCGACGGTGACACCGTGAAGATCTCGCTCAACACAACCCGGCAAAAGGTGAAGAACCTGCTGGCCAACCCGAAGTGCAGCCTGATCATCCTGGGCGACCCGCCGTACAAGTACATCGAGCTGCGCGGCGACGCCGAGATCACCCCTGACCCCGATTATGAGTTCGCGGACAAGCTCGGCGCCAAGTACGGCGGCGCTGACCTGCGCGAGCGGGACCAGCCCGGCGAGTCGCGGGTTGTCGTGACGATCAAGCCGGCCAGGGTCATCACCTGGGGCTAGGACCGGGCCTCTGGCCGCGTGCCGCCATGCATGTACCGTTTGGCCGGCCGGAGCCGGCCCAACGGTACATCCATATCCGGGAATGCCGGCCGTGCTCGATTCAGGAATGTCAGCCGTGCTCGCCGAGCCAGCGGGCCAGCTTGCCCGCCCGGCTGACCGCGCGCAGGCGGCGCTCGGTCTGCGCGCGGGCGGCCTCGGGGACGACGATGAGCATCCGGTCGCCGATGCGCAGCACCGTGTCCGGCCCCGGCACCAGGCTCTGCCCGTCCCTGACGATCAGCGCGATGCTCGCCTGCGGCGGCAGCCGCAGCTCGAAGATCTCCACTCCCTGCAGCTTCGAGCCCTCGGGCACCCGGGCCTGCAGCAGGTCGGCGCGGATCTCGTCGAGCGGCGCCGCGTCCACGATCACCTCGAGCGGCTCGGCCTCGGCGGTCACCGACAGCCGCTTCGCCACCCAGGGCAGGGTCGGGCCCTGAAGCAGGGTAAACGCGCCGACGATGACGAAGACCTGGTCGAAGAGCCTGGTGGCGCCGGGCACTCCGGCGCTCGCTGGAATGGTGGCGAGCACGATGGGTACCGCGCCGCGCAGCCCCGCCCAGGACAGGAAGGCCTGCTGCCGCACTGTTAGCAGGGCAGGCGGCCGCCGGAACGGCAGCAGGACGGCGAGCACCGCGAGCGGGCGGGCGAGCAGGACCAGGATCAGGCCGGCGGCGAGGGCGGGCAGGATCTGCGCGGGGAGCCTGGCGGGCGAGGCGAGCAGGCCGAGCATGACGAATAGGCCGATCTGCGCCAGCCAGCCGACTCCCTCGGCGAAGCCCCTGACCGCCGGGCCGTGCGGCAGCCGCGCGTTCCCGAGCACCACGGCGGCGGAGTAGACGGCGAGGAAGCCGCTCGCCCTGGCCAGGTCGGCGGCGCCATAGCCGGCCACCACCAGGGCAAGCACCGCCACCGGGTACAGCCCGGAGGCGGGCAGCGCCACCTTCCGCAGGAACAGCATGCCGAGCAGGCCGACCGCGACGCCGATGATCAGCCCGCCGACGAGCTGCCAGACGATCTCGCCCGCCACGCCGAGCGGCGCCGGGCCGTGCGCCGCGTGCGTGCTGAGCAGGGTAACGGCCAGCACCGACGGCGGATCGTTGAGTCCCGACTCGCCCTCAAGGATGCCCTCGAGCAGCGGGGGCAGCGGCAGCCTGCGCAGCACGGAGAAGACCGCGGCCGCGTCGGTCGGCGCGAGGACCGCGCCGAGCAGCAGCGCGTCCCGCCAGGCCATGCCGAGCAGCCAGTGCGTGCAGCAGGCGACCACGGCGATGGTGATCACCACCCCGGCGGTGGCCAGCGTGATCGCCGCGGGCAGGGCCTTGCGGGCATGCTCCCAGTTGGTGGTGAGCCCGCCTTCCGCGAGGATCAGCACCAGCGCGGCGAGGCCGAGAGTCTCCGCGGTCTCCGCGTCGCTGAACCTGATGCCGATGCCGCTGTCGCCGAGCAGCAGGCCGAGGCCGAGGAAGACGAGCAGCGCGGGCAGGCCGACACCGTGCGCCAGCCGGGTTGCCACGATGGCCACCAGCACGGTGACGGCCCCGGCCAGCAGGTCGAGCCCGAGCGCCCCCGCTGTCATCTAGTAAGTATCGCGGCTGCTCCGCCGCGACTCAGCCCGGCAGGTCCGCCGCGGCGGCTGGGGGAGCGCCCGCTGGGCCGCCCGGATGGCGGACCGGCGCGACGACCGGGTGGCCGTCGTCGCCGGGCATGACGCGCACCCGCGCCGAGTAAACGGACTCGATCAGCGCCTCGGTCAGCACCGCCGCCGGGCTGCCAGATGCCACCACCCGGCCGCCGTCGAGCAGGACGAGCTGGTCCGCGTACTGGCCGGCCACGGTGAGGTCGTGCAGCGTGGACACCACGGTGAGGCCTGCCTCCCTGCGCAGCCCGTCGACAAGTTCGAGCACCTGCTGCTCGTGGCCGACGTCAAGCATCGAGGTCGGCTCGTCGAGCAGCAGCACCCGCGGGTCGGCTGCCAGGGCGCGGGCGATGACCACCCGCTGCCGCTCACCGCCGGACAGCCGGGCCAGCCTGCGCGCCGCGAACCTGGCCACGTCGACGCGTTCCATGGCGGCATGCGCGCGGCGCCTGTCGTGCCCGCCGGGAACGGCAAGATAGCCGAGGTGCGGCGTGCGCCCGAGCAGGACGTACTGCTCGACGCTGAGGTCGGGCGGCAGCACCGGCTCCTGCGGCACGTAGGCGAGCAGCCTGGCCCGCTCCCGCGGCCGCATGGCGCGGGCCTCGGCGGCGCCGACCGTGACCGTCCCCGCGTACGGGACGAGACCGGCCATGGCGCGGATCAGCGTGGTCTTGCCCGCGCCGTTCGGCCCGATGAGCGCGAGCCAGCCGCCGCCGGACACGGCGCAGCTCACCGCGTCGAGCACCGGGGCACGGTCCAGGATCACCGAGACGTCAGCGACGCGGACGTCGGTGACCGGCAGCGCGGCCATCAGGTGCTCACGTTGCTCGTGCCGCGCAGCACCCAGACGAACGCGGGCGCGCCGACCAGGGCGGTGACCACGCCGATCGGCAGTTCCGCCGGGGACAGCACGGTGCGGGCGAGGGTGTCGGCGAGGACGAGGAAGGCCGCGCCGGTCAGCAGGGACAGCGGCAGCACGCTGGTGTAGGAGGGGCCCGCCAGCCGCCTGGCGACGTGCGGGATGATGATGCCGACGAAGCCGATCAGGCCGCTCACCGCGACCGCGCTCGCCGCCGCGAGCGCGCTCGCGGCGACGACGATGAGCCGCACCATGCCCGGCCGCAGGCCGAGCGTCCGCGCCTCCTCGTCGCCGACGGACAGAACGTCAAGGTGCCTGCCGTGCAGCAGGATGACGGCCGAGCTGACCGCCGCGTACGGCAGGATCGTCGTCACCTGCTGCCAGGACGCCGCCGACAGCGAGCCGAGCAGCCAGCTGTACACCGCCTGGATGTCGGACGCGGAACGCTGCAGCAGGAACGTCTGCACCGCGGTGAGGAAGCTGCCCACGGCGATGCCCGCGAGCAGCAGCGTGGCCACGCCGCCGCCGAGCACCGTGTGCCTGCCGGCGGCCGTGCCGGTGAGATAGGCGACCGCGACCCCGGTCAGCGAGCCGGCGAACGCGGCGACTGGGACGGCCTGCGGGCCGGCGCCGCCCAGGTAGACGATCGCCAGGGTGGCGCCGAGGCCCGCGCCCGCCGACGCGCCGAGCGTGCCGGAGTCGACAAGCGGATTGCGGAACACGCCCTGGTAGCCGGCGCCGGCCAGGGCGAGCACGCCGCCGACGAGCGCGCCGAGCACCACCCGCGGCAGCCGGATCTGGAACAGCACCGCCCGGTCAAGCGGCGACAGCCCGGTGTGCAGGTGCAGGAAGGGCAGCGCCCTGTCGAGCAGCGCGGCGGCGGTGTCGAGCGGGTTCAGGTCCGCCGCGCCGACGAAGGCGGCGACCAGCGCCGCGGCGACCAGGATGGCCGCCGCGGCGCCGAGCGCTGTGAACTTTCTCACGCCACTGTCCCGTGCACCGGGATCGTCACTTCGACGCCGACTCGACCGCCTGGGCGATCTCCCCGACGAGCAGCGGCAGGCGCGGCCCCCAACGGGAGGCCACGTCATCGTTGAGCCCGATGACCTCGTTGTCCTTGACCGCGGGGATGCCGGACCAGCCGGGACGCTTGGCGACGACTGACGGGCTCTGCCCGCCGTCCGCCGCCTGGTTGTCGGCCAGGAAGATGATCTCCGGCTTGGCGGTGACGATGTACTCCTGCGACAGCTGCGGATAGCCGCCGTCCGCGGGCTTGCTCGCCTTGTCCGCGACGTTCTTGAGTCCGAACAGGCCCACAATCTCGCCGATGAACGTGCTCGAGGCGGCCGAGTAGAACGGGTTCGCGCTCAGCTCCCAGTAGTAGGTCAGGTCCTTGTGGCCCGAGCCTGCCTTCAGGACCTGGGCGGCGATCTGCTGCCGCATGCCCGCGACCACGCTCGCGGCCGTCGCGCCGTGCCCCGTCGCCTGGCCGATCTGCTCGATCTGCGCGTAGGCGGCGTTGAGGGTCGCGGCGGCCGGCTCGATCAGCACCGGGATGCCGAGCTTCTTCAGCCCGGCGACCAGGCCGCCCGAGTCCTGCGAGGCGACGACGAGTGACGGGTTGTACTTGGCGATCGCCTCGATGTTCGGTGTCAGGCCGGACAGGCTGGTCTTAGGCGCGCCTGCCGGGAAGTCGGAGTACTGGTCGACGGCGACGACCTGCTTGCCCGCGCCGACCGCGTACAGGTCCTCGGTGCCAGTCGGGTCGAGTGACACGATCCTGGCGGGCTGGGCCGGGATGGTGACCTGCCCGTTGGCGGCGGTAACGGTGACGGGGAAGCTCTCCGCCGGGGACGCGGGCGCGCTCGCGCTCCCCGACCCGGACGCGGACACCGACGCGGATGCCGACGCCGACGACGTGCTCGCGCCCGCCGCGGATGTCGTACTCGAGGATGATGAACAGCCCGCAAGGGCGGCGGTGCAGGCGGCGGCGGTGCCGAGCACGGCCGCCAGCCGAAGGGGGGTTTTCATAAGTGAGCTACTTCCTCCCGAAGAGGGGAAGGAAGGCGAGACCGCTGGGGCGCCACGAGCTTGACGCCGCGGCGGCCGTGACGGATCACCCTTCCCACGAGGGCCGATATCGTCTGGCGCGCCGTAGTCGACCTGGCTTAGATCTCGCGGGGGCGGGATCCTTACAGTTGCGGGACAGCGCCGGAATGGCCTCGGCTACGAGGCGTCACCGGCTTCGCTATCTGGCGTGCCGTCACCCTGCAGGCGGATGACCGCCCCGGCTGACGCCCATAAACTTACACGCGTTCACGGGGCACGGCACGAGCCGGGACGACGACGCGCGGCAAACAGCTGCCGCAGGCACGGCGGGCAAGCAGGAGTGGGGCCGGTAGGCGGTATGCGGGATCGAGTAAGACGACGGATGTTCCCGTTGGTGGGGTCCATCGGGCTGATCGTGGTGGGAATGTACAGCACCACCCTGGGCCCGACCCAGCTCGGCAAAAAGGAGTGGGCGCTCCCCTACGACCTGTGGGGGACGCTGATCGCGACCACCCGGCTCGCGCACGGGAACATCGGCGGCCTGTACGCGCCGCCGACCGGCCTGATCTCGCTGCCGGGCGCGGCGGTGATCCTGGTGCCCTGCGCGGCGCTGATCTCGGCGCTCGGCCTGTCCCTTGCCATCCCCGGCGCGCATAACCTGCACCCCGCGGTGTGGCTGGTGGCCGGCCCGTACCAGATCGCCTTGTGCTGCGTCACGCTGTTCGCCGCCGACGCGCTCGCCGAGCGGCTCGGCGTGACCTTCTGGAAGCGCGGCCTGCTCGCGCTCGCCAGCGCGAGCATCCTCTGGTCGGTCTCCGCCCGCTGGGGGCATCCGGAGGACGCGGTCGCCGTCGGCCTGCTGCTTTACGCGATCCTCGCGCAGAGCAACGGGCGGCTGGCGCTGGCCGGCTGGCTGACCGGCACGGCGGTCTGCGTGCAGCCCCTGGTGCTGCTCGCCGTGCCGGTGATGCTCGCGGTCCTGCCGTGGCGGCGGATGGTGCCGTTCCTGGTCCGCGGCGCGCTGCCCTCGGCGGTGCTGCTCGGCGCGACGGCGCTGGCCAACTGGCACGACACCTACCTCTCGGTGACCAGCCAGCCCGACTCGCCAGTCATCAACCATCCGACGGCCTGGACTTCGCTGGCGCCTGCGATGAGCAATCACAACGTCGCGGCCGGGCCGTTCCGGCTGGCCACGATCGTGCTCGCCTGCCTGTGCGCGCTCGCGGTGCGCCGCGCCTGGCAGGCGAGGATGCCGGGCGACGGCCCAGCCGGGACTGGTACTGCCTGGACGGTGCCGCTGCTCGCCGAGGTGCTCTGGTGGGCCGCGCTCACGCTGGCGCTGCGGTCGTTCTTCGAGCCGGTGATGGTCTCGTACTACCCGTGGCCGCCGATGGCGGTCGCGCTGATACCCGCGGCGACGCTCGGCTGGCCGCGCCTCTTCGCCTCCGGCCTGATAGCGGGCGGCCTCACCGCCGCCGCCCAGGGGCCATCGCACGCGGTGTGGATCTGGTGGGTGCCGATCGTGGCCGGCCTGGTCGTGCAGCTTGCCGTGTCCTATCCGATCCGGATCGGGAAGCCGGTCACGCTGCTGACGCCTGCCGAGGTCGCGACCGGCCCTACAGGGCGCTAGGCGGCGGGACCGGCTCGAGGAACGGGCGCTTGGCGGTCACGCCGTCGCCCGAGGACGTGCCGTGCAATCGGCGGCTGACCCAGGGCGCCAGGTATTCCCTGGCCCAGCGCGCGTCCGCGCGGCGCGCGGCGAGCCAGGCGGCCCTGGCCACCGCCGCGGACGCGGTGCCGGGCAGCACGGTGGCGGGCCCCGCGTTGGCTGGCGCCGCCGCCGCCTCGTCCACCGCGAGCGGCGCCCGCCAGTCGGCGCTGACCGGAACGCCGAGCACTTCGCACGCCCGCAGCGCCACCCGCTGATGCGACTGCGCGGTCAGGTGCAGCCGGTCGGACGACCACGCACCCGCCGACCGCAGGAACCGCATCGACCACAGGTCGACCAGGTAGCAGTCATGCTCGTCGGCGATGCCGCGCAGGTGCATGTTGAAGGTGCTGATCTTGCCGCGCAGCAGCCTGAGCACCGGGACGGAGACCGGGTCGAAGCCGGTGAACATCAGCACCTGAGAACCCGAGGCGCGCAGCCGTGCGACGGCGGCGTCGAACAGCTCGGCGAGCACGTCCGGGTCGGCTCCCGGACGCAGCAGGTCGTTGCCGCCCCCGGCGATCGACACCAGGCCCGGCGCCATCTCAGCCGCCACCGGCACCTGGTCGGCCACGATCTGCCGCAGCAGCTTGCCGCGGACGGCCAGGTTCGCGTAGCGGATCCCGGAGTACTCGGCGGCGAGCAGGCCTGCCAGCCGGTCCGCCCAGCCGCGGAAAACGCCGCCTGGCCCAGTGCCTTCGAGCCCCTCAGTGTCGTTCAGCCCCTCGGTGAAGCTGTCGCCGAGCGCGACGAAGGACGGCTCTACGGCAAGTCCGAAAAGTAGCTTGTCGTCCATAGACCATCCATCATGCCAGGGGTGACCTGGCGTACTGTGACCCCAGGGAGGTGCCGGGACAGGGGTCGGCAGTACCGCACGCGGCACGTCACAGCGAGGGAGACTGATCGTGCGCGGAGTCGTACTAGCAGCGGCAGCGTGCATCGCCGCGGCGTGCACCGGGGCCGGCATCACGGCGGCCACCGCGTCATCGAGCGCGTCAGGCAGCGCACCCGCCAGTACGACGTCGCACGCCGCCGACTGGCCGATGTACAACCAGAACGTGTCGCGCACCGGCGTCGCGCCAGGACTCGCGCCCGCTGGCCCCCTCGGCACCGCGTGGACCGCGCACCTCGACGGCGCCGTCTACGGCCAGCCGCTGGTGGTCGGCGGCGAGGTGATCGCCGCGACGGAAGACGACAGCATCTACGCGATCAGCGCCGCGACCGGCAAGGTGATCTGGCGCACGCATGTCGGCACGCCCGTACCGCAGTCGAAGCTGCACGGACTCGGCGACATCTTCCCGCTCGGCATCACCGGGACGCCCGCCTACGACGAGAGCAACGGGCTGGTCTACGCGGTGGCCGAGATCACCGGCTACCACCACATGCTCGTCGCGGTTTCCGCGGCCACTGGCAAGGTGAAGCTGCACCGGTACCTGGACGCACCGACCAAGTCCAACCAGCCCGCCTACAACCAGCAGCGCCCCGCGCTCGCCATCTGGAAGGGGCGGGTCTACGCCTCGTTCGGCGGGCTGGCCGGCGACGCCGGGCCCTACCAGGGCTCGGTCGTCGGCGCGCCGCTGACCGGGAACGGGCCGCTCGTCCGGTGGACCACGCCGACGGCCAGGGGAGGCGCCATCTGGGCGACCGCCGGGCCGGTCGCCGGGCCGGGCGGGAACCTGTGGATCGGCGTCGGCAACGGCGCGGCGGAAACGGCTTCCGCCCACTATGACGGCAGCGACTCGGTGACCGAGCTCACCCCGGCCCTGAAGCGCGTCGGCTACTTCGCGCCGGCCATCTGGCGGGCGGACAACACGACCGACCTCGAGCTCGGCTCCACCCAGCCCGTGCTGATGCCCGGCGGCGTCACGTTCATCGTGGGCAAGCGCGCGACCGGCTACCTGCTGAACACGACGCACCTCGGCGGCATCGGCGGCCAGCTGGCCCAGCAGGCCCTCATCTGCACGGGCAAGGTCCGCGGCGGGGCGGCGGTGAGCGGTTCCGTCGCTTACGAGCCGTGTGTCAACGGCGGCATCGCCGCCGTCAAGGTCAACGCGGCGGCCAAGACGATGACGGTGCTCTGGCACGGGCCCGCGGCCAGCAACGGCTCGCCCGTCATCGGCGGCGGCGTGGTCTGGGTCACCCACAACACGGCAACCGGCGGGACCCTGTACGAGCTCGACCCGGCCACCGGCGCGGTCGTGCAGCAGATCCCGATCGTGCAGGGCCTGCCGCACTTCTCGTCGCTGTCGCTGAGCGGCTCGCGCGCCTACGTCAGCACGCTGACGGGGGTCACGGCCATTAGTGGCGCGTAGCCGGCGAGTCGCTGCCGGGTAAGCCACCGCATACCCGAGGAGCGAGCGATGGGCTGGCCAGCGCGCAGACCGCCCGCACGCTTGTCCGCCAGGAGGACGACACTGCCAGGGAGGGTGGAACACGCACCCGTTCGAAGTGCTGCCGCTCTTGACTTCCACCACGAACGGTGACCCTTCAGAAACATCACCGTAACTCTTGGTGATGCCTCATTAGGGTTCCGCAAGGATGGGAGGCATCAGGCACCTGACGCGGTTCTATGAAATGACAGTCAGTCATCATTCGCAGTCAGAAGGAGATGCATCGTGGTAGCGGTGCGCAGGATCGTCGTCGGAGTTCACGGCTCGCTTGGCAGCCTGCAGGCGCTGCGCAGGGCGGCAGCGGAGGCACGGGAGCGGCACGTGCCGCTCGAGGCGGTCATCGCCTGGGTCCCGCCGGGCGGTGATGCCGCCGAACGCGCCCATCCGGCCGGCCAGTTGCGCAAGGTCTGGCGAGACGCCGCCCTTGGCCGGCTGATGGCGGCCTTTGACGAGGGTCTCGGCGGCATTCCCGACGACATCGACATCAAGCTGCGGGTGGAGCGCGGCGACACCGGGCCTGTCCTTGTCGACGTCGCCGACCAGCCAGGGGACCTGCTCGTAATCGGCACCGGACGACGGTCTCCGCTGAGCCGCGCACTGCGCCGCTCGGTCGGCAGGTACAGCCTCGCGCACGCCGGCTGCCCGGTGCTCGCGGTGCCGCCGTCGGCACTGATGCACGAAATGCGGCACGGCCTGCTGTCGTGGCCGCTGCGCAGCCGGCGCGTGCCGGTGCCCGACGTGGCAGTCCCGCAAATGCTTAGCGACTAACGGCGCGACGTCACGCACGAAGCCCGGCGGGCCCGCAAGACGGGGCCCGCCGGGCTTCTGCATGAGGTCTGTTAGGAACCCCCGCCGACCCGCATGGGACCCGTGAGGACGGCAATTTATGCCGCTGACCAGCGCTTTGATTGGGTCGTTCACGAAATAACCCGCCTAGGAGTGGCGATGAATGACCTGCTCTACATCGGACTGACGATCGTCATCTTCGCGCTGCTCGTGCTCCTCGTTAAGGGAGTTGAGCACTTTGAGCGCTGACAACTGGCTCGGCCTGATCGTCGGAGTCCTGCTCACCATCTACCTGGTGGTGGCCTTGATCAACCCGGAGAGGTTCTAGTGAGTGGCTCACTGGCCGGCTTCCTGCAAGCCGCCCTGCTCGTGGCCGCGCTCGCGGCCTGCTACAAGCCGCTCGGCGACTACATCGCTCGCGTCGTCACGTCAGAGAAAGACTGGCGCGTCGAGCGCGTCGTCTACCGGGCGATAGGCGTCGACTCCAAAGCGGATCAGCGGTGGGCCGTCTACCTGCGGTCCATGCTCGCGTTCTCCGCCATCTCCGTGCTCGCCGTCTACCTGCTCGAGCGGATCCAGGAGCACCTGTTCCTGGCCAACGGGCAGTCCGCCGTGCCGCCGGCCTTGGCCTTCAACACCGCGGCGTCGTTCACGACCAACACCAACTGGCAGAACTACTCCGGCGAGACGACGATGGGTTACCTGACCCAGATGTCCGGCCTCACCGTGCAGAACTTCATGTCCGCTGCGGTCGGCATCGCGGTCGCGATCGCGCTGGTCCGCGGGTTCACGCGGTCGCGCACCGACCGGCTCGGCAACTTCTGGGTCGACATGACGCGGATCACCATCCGGGTGCTGCTGCCGTTGTCGGTCATCGGCGGGATCATCCTGATCGCGAGCGGCGTGGTGGACAACTTCACCGCGACGCACACGATCTCCACGGTGCTCGGCGGCTCGCAGAACATGGTCGGCGGCCCGGTGGGCTCGCAGGAGGTCATCAAGGAGCTGGGTAACAACGGCGGCGGTTTCTTCAACGCCAACTCGGCGCACCCGTTCGAGAACCCGAACCCGTTCACCAACTGGTTCGAGATCTTCCTGCTCCTGGTGATCCCGTTCTCGCTGGCGCGCACATTCGGCAAGCTGGTTGGGCAGAACCGCCAGGGTTACGCGATCGTCTCGGTGATGGCGATTCTCTGGCTGGCATCGGCGTCGCTTCTCAGCTTCTTCGAGAACCAGCACTCCGGCATCGCCGCCCAGGCGGCGGGCGCCGCGATGGAAGGCAAGAACGTCGCGTTCGGCATACCAGGATCGTCGCTGTTCGCCGCTTCCACGACCGTGACGTCCACCGGGGCGGTGAACTCGTTCCACGACTCGTTCACGCCGTTCGGCGGCGGCATCGCACTGTTCAACATGATGATGGGCGAGGTCGTGCCCGGCGGCGTCGGCGCCGGCCTGTACGGCATCCTGGTCCTCGCCGTGGTGACGGTGTTCCTCGGCGGGCTGATGGTCGGCCGCACCCCCGAGTACCTCGGCAAGAAGATCCGCCCGGCCGAGATGAAGTACGCGGCGCTGTACATTCTCACCACGCCGGCCTGCGTGCTGATAGCCGCAGGCCTCTCGCTCGGGCTCAAGACGCCGCGCGCGTCGATACTCAACCCGGGCGCACACGGCCTGACCGAGATCGTGTACGCGTTCACCTCGATGGCCAATAACAACGGCTCCGCCTTCGCCGGCCTGACGACCAACACGACCTGGTACAACACCGTGGGCGGGATCGTCATGCTGGTCGCGCGGTTCGCGCCGATGATATTCGCCCTGGGCCTGGCCGGGTCACTGGCGAGACAGCAGACCGTACCGGAGAGCGTCGGCACCATGCCAACGCACAAGCCGCTCTTCGTCGGCATGCTCATCGGCGTCATCCTCATCATCGTTGGCCTGACTTACTTCCCGGCGCTCGCGCTTGGCCCGTTCGCTGAAGGACTGCACTAATGGCAACCACAACCCCAACCCAGCCGCGTCCGTCGGCGGGCCGACCGGAGCCCGCAGAGCCGCGCCGGATCGGCGGCGGCCTGCTCGACCCGAAGATGCTGTGGAAGTCGCTGCCTTCCGCGCTCGCCAAGCTGGACCCGCGGGTCCAGGTAAAGAACCCGGTCATGTTCGTGGTCGAGGTCGGCGCGGCGCTGAGCACTTACTCAGCGATCAGCACGGAAACCGCGTTCGCCTGGACGATCGCAGTGTGGCTCTGGCTGACCGTCGTCTTCGCCAACCTCGCCGAGGCGGTAGCCGAGGGCCGGGGCAAGGCGCAGGCGGCCACGCTGCGACGCACCAAGCAGGAAACCGTGGCGCGGCGGCTTGTCAACTGGAAGCCGGGCGCGACATCCATCAGCGTCGAGGAGGTACCGGGCACCGCGCTGGCCCTCGGCGATCACGTGGTGGTCGAAGCCGGGCAGATCATCCCCGGTGACGGAGACGTCGTCGAGGGCGTCGCGTCGGTGGACGAGTCGGCGATCACCGGCGAATCCGCCCCCGTCATCCGCGAGTCCGGCGGCGACCGGTCCGCGGTGACCGGCGGCACCAAGGTGCTTTCGGACCGGATCGTCGTCCGCATCACGTCGAAGCCCGGCGAGACGTTCATCGACCGGATGATCGCCCTCGTCGAGGGCGCGTCCCGGCAGAAGACGCCGAACGAGGTCGCGCTGAACATCCTGCTCGCCTCGCTGACAATCGTGTTCCTGCTCGCCGTGGTGACGCTGCAGCCGATGGCGTTCTACTCCGGTGCGCCGCAGTCGATCGTGATCATGGTCGCCCTCGTAGTGGCGCTGATTCCGACCACAATCGGCGCACTGCTGTCCGCGATCGGCATCGCCGGCATGGACAGGCTGGTGCAGCGCAACGTACTGGCCATGTCAGGCCGGGCCGTCGAGGCGGCGGGCGACGTGAACACACTGCTGCTCGACAAGACCGGCACCATCACCATCGGAAACCGACAGGCGTCGGAGTTCCTGCCGGTCAACGGCGTATCGGTGGAGGAACTCGCCGACGCGGCGCAGTTGTCGTCGCTGGCGGACTACACGCCGGAGGGCCGGTCGATCGTGGTGCTCGCCAAGCAGCAGTTCGGGCTGCGCGAGCGGTCCGAGGGCGAGCTGCCCGGCGCCACGTTCGTTGAGTTCACCGCGCAGACCCGGATGAGCGGTGTGGACCTGCACGACGGCCGCCAGGTCCGCAAGGGCGCGTCAAGCGCGGTTCGCGAGTGGGTCAGGGAGTCCGGCGGCACCCTGCCGCCAGAGCTCGGGCAGATGGTGGATGGCATCTCCAGCGCCGGCGGCACGCCACTCGTGGTGGCCGAGAAGCACAACGGAACCGCGCGCGCACTCGGTGTGATCCACCTCAAGGACATCGTCAAGGAGGGCATCCGCGAGCGGTTCGCCGAACTGCGCAAGATGGGCATCCGCACCGTCATGATCACCGGTGACAACCCGCTCACCGCGCGGGCCATCGCCGAGGAGTCCGGCGTTGACGACTTCCTCGCGGAGGCGACGCCGGAAGACAAGATGGCGCTGATCAGGAAGGAGCAGGAAGGCGGCCACCTGGTCGCGATGACCGGCGACGGCACCAACGACGCGCCCGCTCTCGCGCAGGCCGACGTCGGCGTCGCCATGAACACCGGGACCTCGGCCGCCAAGGAGGCCGGGAACATGGTGGACCTGGACTCCAACCCGACGAAGCTCATCGAGATCGTCGAGATCGGCAAGCAGTTGCTGATCACCCGGGGTGCGCTGACCACCTTCTCCATCGCCAACGACGTGGCGAAGTACTTCGCGATGCTGCCGGCGATGTTCGCCAGCGTGTATCCGGGACTGCGCCACCTCAACATCATGGGGCTGCACAGCCCGACGTCCGCCATCACGTCGGCGATCGTGTTCAACGCGCTGATCATCATCGCGCTGATCCCGCTGTCGCTGCGCGGCGTCAGGTACACGCCGTCCTCGGCTTCGGCCCTGCTGCGGCGGAACCTGTGGATCTACGGGCTCGGCGGGCTGATCATCCCGTTCATCGGGATCAAGCTCATCGACCTCATCGTCATGAACATTCCAGGGATCGGTAGCTGACATGTCTCGTCTACCTGCATGGATCGGCCAGCACCTGGCCGCCGTCCGCGCGATCATCGTGATGACCATCATCACGGGCGCCCTCTATCCGCTCGCGATGCTTGGCGTCGCCCAGGCCGCCTTCCACAACCAGGCCAACGGGTCACTGGTGACGGTCAACGGCAAGGTGGTGGGGTCAAGCCTGCTCTGCCAGGAGTTCGTGGATTCCAAGGGCAACCCACTGCCGCAGTACTTCCAGCCTCGGCCGTCAACCGCGTCCTCATCCACCGACAAGACCGATTACGGCTGCGACCCGCTGTACTCCGGCGCGTCCAACCTCGGTCCCAACAACTCGACCCTGGTGCAGAACATCCAGCAGCGCAAGGTCGCGTACGCCAAGCTGAATGGGGTGCCGCTCGCCAGCGTGCCACCGGACGCGGTCACCACGTCGGGCTCGGGCCTCGACCCGTATATCTCACCGCAGAACGCCGCCGACCAGGTCAACCGGGTCGCCGCCGCCAGGCACCTCCCGGTGTCTGTGGTTCAGGCGCAGGTCAGCAAGTACACGCAGGGCCGCGTGATCGGCTTCCTCGGTGAGCCCAGGGTGAACGTGCTCCTGCTCAACATCGGGCTGAACGCGCTGCCCGGGCAGCACACGTAACGCCCGGCGCGCTATCGCGGCCTCTCGGGGCCGGAAACCACGGAATGCCCCCAAGCGCTAACTCGCTTGGGGGCATTCCGGTAGTCTCTGCGTGCTAGCCGTGGGTTTGCTGACGGTCTGATTACTGGCACTCTGGTGGCTAGTACTGCCCTCGGTTGGCTAGTACTGCGTTTGCTGGCACTGCGGCACGGGGAGCAGGGATGGAACCGCTATCCGCGAACGACCCTCGCACAATCGGCGAGTTCCGGCTGCATGCCCGGCTCGGCGCGGGCGGCATGGGCCAGGTCTACCTCGGGTTCTCCCCCGCCGGGCGCGCGGTGGCGATCAAGGTGGTGCACGGGCAGTTCGCCAGGGACCAGGAGTTCCTGCAGCGATTCAGCCGTGAGGTCGCCGCGGCCGGCTCGGTGAGCGGCATGTACACCGCACCCGTTGTCGCCTCCGGGCTCAGCGACGACCCGCCGTGGCTGGCCACGGCCTACGTGCCTGGGCCGCCGCTCGCCGCCGTCGTCGCCAGGCACGGCCCGCTGCCCGAGGCCGCCACCTGGCGGCTCGCCGCCGGGCTCGCCGAGGCGCTGCGCGCGGTGCACGCCGCGGGCCTCGTGCACCGCGACCTCAAGCCCGCCAACGTGCTGCTGGCCGACGACGGGCCGCACGTGATCGACTTCGGCATCTCCCGCGCGTTCCAGGGCACCCAGCTGACCTCGGCGGGGATGGTGATCGGCACCCCCGGCTACATGTCGCCGGAACAGGCGGAGAGCGAGACGGCGGGACCGGAGAGCGACATCTTCTCGCTCGGCTGCGTGCTTGCCTACACCGCGACGGGTAACCCCCCGTTCGGCACCGGTGCCGCGGCGTCCATCCTGTACCGGGTCGTCACCACCGAGCCCGACCTCAGTGCCGTTTCCCCGGCGCTGCGCCAGGTCATCGAGGCGTGCCTGAAGAAGGATCCCGCGCAGCGGCCTGGCACGTCACAGCTGATCTCCATGATCTTCTCCGTCGGCCCGGCCACGGCGGCGACGCTCGGGTCCTTTTGGCCGGAGTCGGTGGCTCGCGTCATCGCCACCGAGCAGGCCAGCCAGACCCCGGCCGGGCTGACGCCGCCGGCGCAGGCGGCGGGCGGGCTGGCCTGGGGGCCGACGGAGACGGCCGGGCCAGCCAGGGCGGCTTCGGCTGTTCCGCCTGTCTCGCCTGCTTCGCCTGGGCCGGCCGAGCGGCAACCGACGGCGCTGGCGATGCCGGCCCAGGGGCAGGGCGGCGGGAGCCCGACCGGGCACGCGCCGATGATTTCCGACGGCTACTACGCGGCGGCCGCCCAGCCGTGGGCGCAGAACCCGATGACCCCAGGCCCGGTCATACCGCCGGTGTCGCCGGCGCCGCAGTCCTATGCGGGACAGCCGCAGACCGGGTACACACCCGGCGGGCAGCAGCCGCCCGCGGGTGGCCATGCGTACCCGGGCGGCCAGGCCTACAGCGGCGGCCAGCAGTACTCGGGCGCCGGCGGGCCCGGGATCGGGTCGGGGCCCGGTTCCGGCGGGCAGACGCCGTATGGCTCGACCCCGTACGGTCAGTCGGGCGGCACCACGCCCTACCCGAACCAGGCGGGACCGACATCGTGGCCGCCGCAGCAGGGCGGCGCGACGCCCTGGCCCGCCGGAGCCGACGCGCTGTCCCAGTACCGGCTCGGCAGCCGCAAGCCGATGACTAACGAGGTTCCCGAGGCGGTGCTTATCGCGATCCGGCTGATGTACGCCGGGTTCGCCGCGACCTGCGCCGCCCTGGTGGCCAGCCTCATGGTGCTCGGCCGCTACACCCACGCCGCCACCGGGGCCAAGACCACGGCGAACGCGGCTAGGTTGGACGGCCTGACGCGCGTAGCCGCCCATTACCAGGCCATCCAGCAGGCCCAGAACCAGATGGCCGGCGCGACGGTGATCGCGGTGGTCGCCGCCGTCATCGGCCTGGTCTGCTGGGCCGTGCTCGCCGTCGCCAGCCGCCGCGGCCGGGGCTGGACCCGGATCGCCGCCACGGTGCTCCTCGGCCTCTACACCTTCGTCTTGCTGCTCGTGTGCGTGAGCACGCACAACGATCCCGGCGCCCGCTTCACCACCCTCGTGGTCTGGGCGCTCGGCTTGGCCGCGACCATACCGCTGTGGTCGCAGCACGCCCGCGACTTCTTCTACGCCTGGCGCAAGCGCTAACAGGGGAAGAGCCGCGCGGAGCGCTTCGGCCCCTGCTCTTGCATGCGCCTGCATGCGGAGGCTGCGCTGCGATTGTGGGCCAGAAGCGTTTAACGCAGCGCCAGACGCAAAGAAATGCCCGCTTTGACCGTTTCTCTGACGCCTAAAACCGGGCATTGGGATCAGCGTGAGCCATCTGCGGCGATATGCGCCGTTTCCGACCCACGATCCTTGGAATGGCGCGGCGACGGGTTCTGCAAACTAGGACATACAGGGCGGATCGACCGGCTTGATATGGTCCTGCCCCATCATGGCCCACAATCACGGACGAAGCGTCAGATGCCCCGGGTGAACAGCACCCGGTCGAGCCCTGGGCCGTCGTAGTCGGGATGCACCGGCCGCCCGTCGAACGACCGGGGACCTGGCTCCGCGGCGAAGCCCATCCGCAGATGAAAGCGGTAGGAGCCGCTGTTGGACGGCGAGGTGATCGACCGCACCCTGCTGCGCCCGCGGGACCGGCTGAGCTCGAAGAACCGCTCGTACAGCAGGCGGCCAAGGCCCTCTCCCCGCAGGTCAGGCGATACCCCGACGAAGTGGATGTAGCTCTCGTCTGGCCGGGACTGAGACAGGAAGCCGATCAGGAAGCCGGCCAGACGACCATCGCGCTCGGCCACGAAGCTGGTGTCGGTGAAGTGCTGGAAGAACAGCAGGGGCAGCAGCGACGCGCGCTCCGCGGCTCGGGCCGCGCCGCCCTGCCCGCCCCACCACTCGTCAAGGACGGCCAGCACCGCGGGCTGGTCTTCGGGAACCGGGTGACGGAACGTCAGCCCCTCTTGCTCGGCCATGGCAGGAGCCTAGCGAAGGGCAGGCGAACCCAATGTCGGACATATCCGTTCCTCACCATGAGGCGCACGACGCGGGCAACCTTCGCGCGGTGAGGTGATGGGCGGTGGCGGTCGACCGGACCGACGAAGGCGACCCTCCCCTGCACGTCCACGACCTGGATAGCGCGGACCTCGATTCCCGCCCCGCACCAGGTGCGGACCAGGTCATGCTCACCGATCCCGAACTCCGCGCAGCCGAGTCCCGCCGCTACCACGCCATCGCGGACCAGTCACGCACCTCCGACGGCGGCTCGTGGGCGACTGCCGTTCCTAAGCTGCGCGCGGCGTGGGAGGAGCACCTCGACAGGTACCCGGAGCAGGAACGCGTAGTTCCCGGTACCCGGCCGGACGGGTCGTGGGGCACAGACACGGACCGGATGCTCACCGCCGAACAGAACGCCGAGGCCACCCAGGTCTGCGCGGAGATCCGCCAGCAGGGCAAGGAGGTCATCTTCCCCGCGATGCAGCGAATCGAGGCTGCCGATCCCCAGCGGTACCTGGCGGGCCTGGACCACCTGCTCAAGGGCGAAGACCGCCTGAAGGAGAAAGCCGCGAATGTTTTGCTCGTGGAGCCAGACCTCACCACAGGCCAGGCCTTGGCAAAGATTCCAGACGCCGTGAGGTTCACTCTCAGGTACAGTCAGGAATACTACGCTGAAGGAGTTATCTCTGACGTACAGCGTGTTAAGGAAGAAGGGTTCGAGCTCGTCAAGCTCAAGAACCTATGGGAAAAGGAACAGTACAAGGGAATCAACAGCCAGTGGCGCAACCCAGATACCGGACTCCGCTTTGAGATCCAGTTCCATACGCCGGAAAGTCTTGCGGCCAAAGAACTGACCCACGGCGCCTACGAGCGACTCCGGCGCTCTGGGATTTCGCAGGCAGAACGGGCGGAACTTGAGGCATACCAGAAGCAGGTAAACGAACTGGTCGCCACACCCCCTGGCGCCGCCGAGATCGAGGAGTTCCCAAAGAGACATGGGTGAGCAGACAACCTACTACGCGATTTTCGATGCGGACAGCAGCCCGGAACGGCCGCTGGGCGTGTTCCGCCGCGTTAAGACCGATGAGGGACAGACCGACGAGGTGTTTTCTCGGAATCTGAGATGGGAGTTCTCCCCTCTCCTCTATTCTGCGGAACGCGGCGATACCATGTACGATTTCACTCCCATCAGCACTGAGGAAGCCAACCAGATTGTCAACCGGATGCGCGCAAGGGCCGAAGTGGGCGAGTAGCCATTGTTCGCGCGATTCGCGATTGCAGCGGGGCGGAGTCAGTCGAACTCGGCGATTAGGCAACCTGCGTGAGTGGTGATGGTGCGGTGGCCAGTGGGGGTCACGGGGAGGGCTGAAAGGGCGGCCTCGATGAGGGCGTCGGGGTCGGCGTGGTCGTGGGTGCCTGGCATCGAGCGGATGTAGTCCGCGATCGGGGCGGGGTCCGGGATGCGGAGTTCTGCGGGGAAGTCGTGCCTGGTTACCCGGGGGAAGAAGGATCTCGCGAGTGCCTCGCCGTCGTCGAGGGTGACGCGCTCGGCGAGGGTCGCCGGGTCCTGACCCCGTGCGGCCGCGAGAGCGGCGCGGAGCTGGCGGAGGTGGGCGGCGCCGTTGAGGACGATGAGGACCCGGCCGCCGGGACGGGTGACGCGGCGCAGTTCGCTGAGCGCGGCGGCGGGCTCGGGTACGTGGTACAGCATGTGGCTGGCGAGAGTGACGTCTGCAGCGTCCTCGCGGAGCGGCAACGCGGCCGCGTCGGCGCTGATCAGGGCGATGGAGGAGGAGCAAGTCGCATCTGCGGCGGTGGCGGTGTTCAGGTGATCGCGGGCCGCCCGGAGCATGCCGAGGGACAGGTCGGCGCCTAGCACGCGGCCAGTGAAGCCGCGCCTGGCGAGGTCGGCCAGGTACCTGCCGTTGCCGCAGCCGATGTCCGCGACGGTGTCCGACGCGGCCGGAGCTGCCAGGTCGAGCACGCGTGCGGGGAGGTCGACGGTCGGGTGCTGGAAGGCGTAGATGGACTGGCGAGCGGACAGGTTCGCATCGGTCTTGTACTGCACCGAGCGCAGGTAGAGGCCGTCGGCCCACGGGTCGGGGGGCATGGGGCGCGGCCGGTCAGTTGGCCTGGCCCGCCGAGCCGCCCGCCACCTCGTAGGACCACAGCTCGCTGTGCACCGAGACCGGCTTGGGCGCCTCGCCGCCAGCGCGTTCGGCGGCGGACCGGTGGCCATGCCCGAAGGACGGGGAGCTCAGCCACGCCTGGAAAGACTCCTCGTCCCGCCAGCGGGTCACCACCAGCCACGTCGTGCGGTCATCGGTCGGCTTGAGCAGCTCGAAGCCTTCGAATCCCGCCTGGCTATCGACCGCGCCCGCCCGTGCGGCGAAGCGGTGCGCGAGCTCGTCGCCGCTGTCGGCGGGGACGGTGATGGCGTTGATCTTCACGACACTCATGAACCGATCATGCCAGTCCGGCACGAGGGCAGCGGCAGGAGGGAGGAAGGGGAGGGCCAGCAGGACTGAGCGGGGTGGAAGGGAGGCTGGCGGGAAGGGCTGCCGGCAGGCGGCGGGGGCCGGGGAATTGGGTGGAGATGACGGAACCTGACCGTGCCGGAAGGTTGCATGGATGTCGTTAGGCCGGCATGAGGGACCTGCGGCGTTGCCGCAGAATTGGAAGTATGGCCGGATATGGCGAAGGCCGCGTCGTGCCGCGGGGGCAATTGCGGATCTACCTTGGGGCCGCTGCCGGAGTCGGGAAGACGTTCGCCTTGCTCTCCGAGGGGCACCGCCGGGCGGAGCGCGGAGCGGACGTGGTTGTCGCGTTCGCCGAGCCGCACCAGCGGCCGCAGACCATAGCGCTGCTCGACGGGCTTGAGATTGTCCCCCGCAAGAAGCTGGCCTACCGGGGCAGCGAGTGGGAAGAGATGGACGTCGACGCGGTGCTCGCCCGCCATCCGCAGATCGCGCTTGTCGACGAGCTCGCGCACACCAACGTGCCAGGCTCGCGGAACGCCAAGCGCTGGCAGGACGTCGCCGAGCTGCTCGACGCGGGCATCGACGTGATCTCCGCGGTCAACATCCAGCACCTCGAGTCCGTGACCGACGTGGTCGAGCAGATCACCGGGGTGCCGCAGCGGGAGACCGTGCCCGACGCCGTGGTGCGGGCCGCGGACCAGGTCGAGCTTGTCGACATGACTGCCGAGGCGCTGCGCCGCCGGATGGCGCACGGGAACATCTACCCGCCGGAGAAGATCGACGCGGCGCTCACCAACTACTTCCGCGCCGGGAACCTGACCGCGCTGCGCGAACTCGCGCTGCTCTGGCTGGCCGACAAGGTCGACGAGGGACTGCAGCGCTACCGGCACGAGCACGACATCACCTCCACCTGGGAGGCGCGGGAACGGGTCGTCGTCGCTCTCACCGGCGGCCCCGAGGGCGACACGCTGATCAGGCGGGCGGCGCGGATCGCCGCCCGGGTCTCCGGCGGCGACCTGCTCGCCGTGCACGTCACCAAGTCCGACGGGCTCACCGGCGCCAACCCGGCCAACCTGGCCAGGCAGCGGCAGCTCGTGGAGTCGCTCGGCGGCACCTACCACCAGGTCGTCGGCGACGACATCGCCGAGGCGCTCCTCACGTTCGCGAAAGCCGAGAACGCCACGCAGCTGGTGATCGGCGCCAGCCGCCGGTCCTGGCTGCTCGCCATGCTCACCGGCCCGGGGATCGGGGCGCGGACCATCCGCGACTCGGGCGCTATCGACGTGCACATGGTCACCCACTCGCACGCCGGCAGCCGCTGGGGCATCCTCCCCCGCTACCGCGGCGGAATCACCAGGCAGCGGCAGGCCGCCGGATGGATTCTCGCCGTGGTGCTCGCACCGCTCGTGACGCTCGGGCTCGCCATCAACCGGTCAGGCATCAACCTGACGAGCGATGTGCTCGCGTTCCTTGTTGCGGTGATCGCCGTCGCGGTCGTCGGCGGGTTCCTGCCCGCCGTGGCGGAGGCCATCGCGGCGTCGCTGCTGCTGAACTACTACTTCACGCCGCCGCTGTACAAGTTCACGATCGCCGAGGCGAACAACGCGCTCGCGCTCGGCGTGTTCGTCGCCGTGGGGCTCGTGGTGAGCTGGATTGTGGACATGACAGCTCGCCGGTCCAAGCAGGCGGCGCGCGCCAACGCCGAGTCCGAGCTGCTCGTGACCACGGCCGGGTCCATCCTGCGCGGCCAGGGCGCGCTCGACGCGCTGCTCGAACGGGCAAGGGAAGCCTTCGGCATGCGCTCGGCCAGCCTGCTCGAACGGCAAGACCAGCAGGTCACCGCGGGGCGCGGGCCGTCCGCTGAGTGGCGCGTCGCCGCCTGCTCGGGCGACGCACCGGTGACCCGGCCGGACGACGCCGACGTGGACATTCCCGTCTCCGACACGCTCACGCTCGCCCTGGCCGGCCGGCCGCTGCCGGCCAGCGACCGGCGCGTGCTCGGCGCGTTCGCCGCCTACGCCGCCGTCGCGCTTGAGCAGCAGCGGCTCGCCGCCGAGGCGGAGGCCGCCAAGCCGATCGCCGCCGCCGACCGGATGCGCACCGCGCTGCTCGCCGCCGTCAGCCATGACCTGCGCAGCCCGCTCGCCTCCGCCAAGGCCGCGGTCACCTCGCTGCGCGCGCGCGACATGCGCTGGAACGAGACAGACACCGCCGAACTGCTCGCCACCGCCGACGAGTCACTCGACAAGCTCACCCGCCTTGTCGGCAACCTGCTGGACATGTCCAGGCTGCAGGCGGGTGCGCTCTCCCTGTTCCCGCGCCCGTCCGGCCTCGATGAAATCGTCGCGCTCGCCCTCGACGACCTCGGTCCGGCCGGGCGGGAGATCACCGTCGAGATACCCGAGACGCTGCCCGCCGTCCGGGTAGACCCGGCCATCCTCGAACGGGTGGTGGTGAACCTAACGGAGAACGCGCTGCGCTACTCACCCGCGGGCAAGGCGCCGCTGCTCGCCGCCTCGGCACTCGGCGACCGGGTGGAGCTGCGGGTGGTCGACCGCGGCCCTGGCATCCCCGAGCAGGACAGGGAGCAGATGTTCGTGCCGTTCCAGCGGCTCGGCGACACCGACAACACGACGGGGGTCGGGCTCGGGCTCGCGCTGTCGCGCGGCCTGACCGAGGCCATGGGGGGCACGCTCACCGCCGAGGACACCCCGGGCGGCGGGCTCACGATGACGATCAGCCTCCCGGCAGCCCCTGGTGACTAACGGGCTCAGAAAGACCAGTGTGACCAAAGTGCCTGATGGGGTAGGAGTGGTCGGCGGGCCGTGGATAGTCGGCTGGCGGGTGTGGGCAGAACATGCAGGGGGATGAGGGCGAAAGGGGTGACAGGCGCATGACGCGGGTTCTTGTGGTCGATGACGAGCCGCAGATCCTGCGGGCGCTACGGATCAACCTGCGGGCACGGCAGTACGAGGTGGCGACGGCGGCCACCGGGGCGCAGGCGCTTGAGTACGCCGGGGCGCATCCGCCGGACCTGGTCATCCTCGACCTTGGGCTGCCCGACATGGACGGGGTGGAGGTGATCGGCGGGCTGCGCGGCTGGACGGCCGTGCCGATCATCGTGCTGTCGGGGCGGGCCGATTCCGCCGACAAGGTGGAGGCGCTCGACGCGGGCGCCGACGACTACGTGACTAAGCCGTTCGGCATGGACGAGCTGCTCGCCCGGATGCGCGCCGCCGTGCGGCGCACCCCTGCCGCGGAGGCGCCGCCCCGGGTGCAGCTCGGCGATCTCACCATCGACCTGGCGGCGAAGCGGGTCATCAGGCAGGCGGCGGAGGACGACCCGCCTAGGTCCAACGACGCTGTGCGCTCTCGGGACAGGGCCAGCCGGCCGAACGACGGCGGACCGAACGACGGCGGGCCGAACAACGGCGGGCCGAGGGACGAAGCCCGGTTGCGGGATGCCCGCCACGGCGATGAGGGGAAGGTGGCGCTCGCCGGTGTAAGCCGCACCCGTTCGGAGGCGGGGGAAGCGGCGGGCGACGCGGACCCGCAGCCGGACGGCGACATCAGGCTGACGCCGACCGAATGGCACCTGCTCGAGGTGCTGCTGCGGAACCCTGGCAAGCTGCTCAGCCACCGGCAGCTGCTGCACGACGTGTGGGGCCCCGGGTACGACAACGCGGGCGGCAACCTGCGGCTTTACATGGCGCAGCTGCGCCGCAAGCTTGAGCCGGACCCCGCGCGGCCGCGCTGGCTGATCACGGAGCCCGGCATGGGGTACCGCTATCAGCCGCCAAGCGCGGGCGGCGAACGGTCCTCCTGACCGCAACGCAGAGTAAAAAGAGATTCGCAATACGTGAGTACTTTACGCAGGGTGCTGACGTGGCGTATGTGGCGTTTGCGTTCATCGCACGCGCTCATCGGCGGAGCTACCCGGAGGGCGTACCCGAGCACGACTACCTTCCGCTCTTCGCCCTGCTCGGCAGCCAGCTGACCAACGACGAGGTCACCCTCATCGTCAACGAGCTGTCGTTCTCCGCCGACCCCGAGTCGGCGGATGCGATGAAGGCAGCGATCAGCGCGATCACCCACGACCCCGAGGTGCACGAGTCCGACATCAACCGGGTCCGCGCCCACCTCGCGGCCGGCGGCTGGCCGCTGGCCGATCCGACGCGAGACTAGGGACGGCCAGCGACTAACGCGATTACCAGGGCAGTTCCCTGCCGTCCCTGGTGAATGTCCCGGTCGGGCCGCCATTCGGCAGGCTCACCGCCCAGACGACGCTCGCGGCGGCCTGGGCAGCGGATCTCCCGCCGCCCCGGGCGCCTTCGCCGGTTACGGAACCCGGGTCCACGGCGTTGACCAGGATGCCGTCCCGGTACAGCTCGCCGGCCAGGCTGCGGGTCAGCGCGTTGAGCGCCGCCTTGGAAATGCTGTAGGCCGGCCGGCCGCCGCTCATCAGCGCGATGGAACCGGCCTCGCTTGACACGTTCACGATCCGCGGCCGCGGCGAGCGGCGCAGCAGCGGCAGCAGCGCCTGGATCACCCGCCAGGCGCCGAACAGGTTCACGTCGAGCGCCTCCGCCACCGGGGAAAGATCACTGGTCCCTGCCGTCGCCCACCGGTCGGGCTGGGTCGCGGCGTTGTTCACGATCGCGTCCACCCGGCCGAAGCGCTGCTGAATCCAGGTCGCGAGCTGGCCGACGTTGACCGAGTTGTCGACCTCGATGTGCGCGGGGGTGACCCGCTCGCCGTCGGCGTCGAGCTCCTTGGCCGCGGACTCCGCGCGCCGCAGGTCGCGTGAGCCGAGCACCACCGCGTACCCGAGGGCGGCGAGCTGCCGGCACACCTCGAGTCCGACGCCCTGGCTGGCGCCGGTGACCACGGCAACCGGCAGCTGCGAGCGCGCCGGCATGGTCACGACGTCACCGCCCTAGCTCCGCGAGGAAAACCCACCCCGCCTATCTTGCCACCGGTAACGGTGCCGGCGCGGCCCGGCGCGGGCGATGTGCCGGCTAACTGCGGATATCGCCGGGAACGGGCACCGCCGGCCGCGCGTCAAAAAGGAAAGAGCGGCAAGTCCGCCGCGACGGTCAGCTGCACTCTCCCGCCGGCCGGTGGTCACGGTCCCGATATGACGCCGAACGGTTGCGGCCGTTTCCGTTCCGGGGACGATGAGCAAAATGTAGGCGGGGGGAACAAATGAGTAATCAGGTACACGCCATGCGCGGCAGCATCTCCGCCGGCGGCGGGCGGCCGACCATGAAGGATGTCGCGTCCCGGGCGGGCGTGGCGCTGAAGACCGTCTCGCGGGTGGTGAACGGGGAGCCTGGCGTGACGCCGGAGACGGCAAGGCGGGTGCAGGGCGCGATCGAGGACCTTGGTTTCCGCAGGAACGAGTCCGCGCGGCTGCTGCGCACCGGGCGCACCGCCACGCTGGGGTTCATCGCCGACACGTGGACCGACCCGGATCAGGCCGCCGTATACCGGGGCCTGGAGAGCATCGCGCGGGAGCAGGGCTACCTGCTGTTCACGGGCTCGACGGACCGGGATCCCGATCGCGAGGAGCGGTTGGCGCTCGCCATGTGCGCGCGCCGCGTCGACGGGCTCGTGATCATTCCCACGCCAGGTTCGCACGACTACCTGGTCTCGGAGATCGAGGCCGGCGTGGCCACCGTGTTCGCGCTGCGCCCGCCGGAACTGGTGCAAGCCGACGCGGTGCTGCCCGACGAGCGGGGCGGCGCGCGGGCCGGGACCGCGCACCTGATCGCGCGCGGCCACCGGGAGATCGGCCTGCTGCTTGCCGAGCCGGGCTCGTACCGGTCGCGGCAGTTCCGCGCCGGGTACGCCGAGGCGATGACCGCGGCCGGGATCGCCGCCGATCCCGGCTGGGCAGCGCTTGAGCCGGGAACGCTGTCCGGCGCGCCGGTGACCGCGGTGCTCTGCGCCGATCAGGGGCTGACCACGGCCGCGCTGCGGGCGCTTGGCGACGAGCACAACCGGGTGGCGGTCGTCGGGTTCGGCGACTTCGAGTTCGCCGACCTAGTCTCGCCGCCGGTCTCCGTGCTCAAATACGACCCGGTGCTCATCGGGCGCACGGCCGGCGAGCTGCTCATCCGCCGGGTGGCCGGGGAGGAAACGCCGCCGCGCCGTATCGAGGTCCCGGTCCGGCTCGTCGAGCACCCATTGACCGGGTAAACCGGGCAATCAGGGTAACCGGGCAATCAGGCAGGCTGCCACGAGTCAGCGGCCGCCGGGGGATCAGCCATGGGCTCAGCCGACGAGCAGGCTCCCGATGAGCGCGGCGAAGATGGCGACCACGATCACGATGAGGGAGAGGATGCCGATCTTGGACCCCGATGCCCGCATCCGCCACGGGGAGGGAAGTTCGTCGCTGCGGTCCTTGAACGCCTGGAAGCGGGCGGTGTCCGCACTTGCGTCACTGTCTGTTTCTGGCATGCCCAGACACTACCCGCTTACGAGCGGGTATGCGGGGCAATAGCGTCCGCGCGTTCCACCAGCCTCGATAGTACGATTACGCTCCGTGTCCGATGGACAAAGGGCTCCGCGGCGATCCGCTCCACCACCTGCTCGAAATGCCTGATGTCCGAGGCCCTGATGTGGATGAGCGCGTCCGCGTCGCCGGTGACGGTGCAGGCATCCGTCACCTCCGGGTGCCGCCGCACGGCCGCCCCGATCTCCTCAGGCGTGGTCGACCCGCCGCAGAACAGCTCCACGTAGGCCTCCGTCGTCCAGCCGAGTGCCGCGGGATCGACCCGCGCGGAGAACCCGGTGATCGCGCCGGTGGCGCGGAGCCGGTCCACCCGCCGCTTAACGGCGGGCGCGGAAAGGCCGACCTGGTTCCCGATCACGGCGTAGCTGGCACGGGCATCGGCGATCAGCGCGGTAACAATGCGCGCGTCAATCTCATCCAGGCTCATCGTCCACCATCATGGCACGCGGCAGGCCACGCGGTACGGCACGCCGGCGCCGCGGGTCCCCGGTCCGCTGGCTTCCGGTCCGCGCGGGCCGCTCCCGCTATGGGCGGCCCGCGCGGAGCGCCCCCCGGCAGACGTGACTGAGGCTCGGTGTCCCGCTTTCACCGAGCCTCACATGTAGGACGCAGCGGCCGGCTGACTGGTTTACCCGGCCGGGAGAAAAACTTGGGCTGTCTTTCAATAAGGCCGTGACCTGCACGAATTAGCCTGATATGAGAGTCTGGGCGGACCGATCAATAGCGTCTATAGTCGGACCATGCTGGATGTAACCAGGCTGCGCGTGCTCGTCGCCGTGGCCAGGCATGGGTCGGTGACCGCGGCGGCCCACGCGCTGAACTACGCGCAGCCGTCGGTCAGTCATCACCTGGCCAGGCTCGAGGCGGAGACCGGCACTAAGCTCGTCCAGCGAGCAGGCCGCGGCATCCGGCTGACCGACGCGGGCCGGCTGCTCGCCGAGCGGGCCGTCGAAGTGCTCGGCCGCCTGGACGCGGCAGAGAACGAGCTCGCGGTGTTCGCCGGCCTGCGCGCCGGGCGGCTGCGGCTCGCGGTCTTTCCCTCCGCGCTCGGCACCATCGTGCCCGCCGCCGCGGCGATACTGCACGAGCGGCACCCGAGCGTGGACCTGCGGCTGACCGAGGCGGAGCCGCCCGAGGCGCTGCGCATGCTCCGCGCCGGGTACGTCGATGTGGCGCTGATCTTCCGGCACGAGACAGCCGACGGGACAAGGATCGGGGCGCTAGACATCGCGGCGGGCGAGGACGAGGACGACCCGGTCGCCGCCATGGAGCACGAGGACGTCAGGGAGCAGCTGCTGCTTTCCGAGGCGGTGCACCTGATCATGCCGGACACGACACTGCTCGGCGGTGAGCCGCCGCTTGCCCCCGCCGTGACCGAGCTGTGGGCGGCCGACCTGGCCCGGCTGGCGGACCACCGCTGGATCGCCGGCTGCGACCGGTGCCGCGAGCACCTGCTGCAGCAGTGCGCCTCGGCCGGGTTCACGCCGCGAATCTCATTCACCACCGACGACTTCGTCGCGGCGCAGGCCCTGGTGACCGCGGGCCTTGGCGTCACGCTACTGCCCGATCTGGCGCTGCGCGCGGCACGCAACCCGGGGGTGCGCACCGCCAGGCTCCGCGGCACGCGGCGGTCGGTGGTGGCCGTCCGCTACGGCGAGCCGCCCGACCCGCCCGCGACCGCTGTGCTGCTCGAGGCGCTGCGGCTGGCCGCGGCCGGCGCATCTCCGTCGGCGGCACTCCTGCCCGGAGCACCCGCTCCGGGCAGGCTGTCACCGGGAGCGCCGGCGCCGGACGCGGTGCCCGTGGCGTAGCCGAACCGGGCCGCCACCCGCCGCCCGAGCCCCTGCATCGGCTTCTCGACCAGGTAGTAGGCGAGCGCGCTCAGCCCGACGATCACCGCGATGAGGGCGGCGAAGTACAGCGCCTGGCCCGCCAGCGTGTGCTTGCGGTGCAGCTCGGGCACCGAGCGGTACGCGTCGAAGACCAGCGGGTGCAGCAGGTAAACCGAGTAGCTGACCATGCCGAGCCAGGCGCACCAGCGCGGCACCCGCCAGCGCCTGACCGCGAGCCCGATGCCGAACGTGGCGCCCGCGAGCAGCACCGACGTCGCCCAGGTGACCTGCCAGTGGTGATCGTGGTGCCGCGCGCCGTGCCAGACCCCCGCGACCGTGGTCAGCGCGAGCACGGTCGCGACGATCGCGGCGGCGGTCCACTTGCCCGCCTGGCCCTGCTCGGCGCGGTAGATCAGCGTGCCGGTGAACATCAGCGCGAGGATCACGCAGCCGGACCACGGATAGGGATAGTGCTGGTTGACCATGACGAGGACGAAGGCGACAAGTCCGGCGAGCGTCGTGCCCGCCCGTGCCACGCCGGAGCGCGCGGAGAGCGAGGCGGCGAGCCCGGCCAGGACCAGGGCGTCCACCGTCAGGTTCAGTACGAGCGCGGCGTGGTTTGGCCCGTTTGACCAGTGGCCGAGCGCCGCCATCGGCAGCACGCCGCCGAACAGCAGCGCGCCGGCCGCGAAGGCCGAGGCGTACCAGCCGCTGCGCCGGTGAATCCCCCAGCTGAACAGCGCGGCGAGCAGCAGATAGAAGACCATCTCATAGGACAGCGTCCAGATCACGACAGGCAGGTTGATGCCCGCGACCAGGTTCTGCAGCATGAACAGCCAGCCGAGCAGCGCGGTCAGCGGGTGCCTGCCCGCGTTCGCGACGGTGCCGTGCCCGGTCAGGTAGGACATCGCGGACAGCGCGATAACGATCAGGAACATCGGGTAGAGCCGGAACGCGCGGCTGATCCAGAACCCGCGTATAGACCCCTTGCGCTCCAGCGAGGCCGGCACAATGTAGCCGCTGACCAGGAAGAACACGAAGACGCCGTACTGGCCGAGGTTGAGCCAGTGGTACAGGTATGACCGGACAGGCATCAGCAGCAGCGTCGACCCATGGTCGAAGACGACGCACAGCGCGGCGAACCCGCGCAGGGCGTCGAGCCACGCCAGCCGTTGCCTGCTCTCCGACATCTGGTCGACGTTACCGCACCCGCATCGCGGGCGGCGCCACGCCGCCAGGTCCGGCACCCCGGTAGCCGCCACCAAGAGCGACGGGTAGGTTACTCCTATGCCGACGCAATCCCTGACTGACGGTGATCCGCGAACCGGCCCGCCGCGCTGGCTCAGCGACGAGGAACAGCGCGCCTGGCGTGCGTACATCCGCCTGGCACAGCTGCTGATGCGCCAGCTCGACAGGGATCTGCACCCCTACGAGCTGTCCATGCACGACTATGAGATCCTCGTCGAGCTTTCCGAGGCGCCGCTCAGCCGCATGCGGATGACGGAGCTCGCCGAGCGGACCGCGCAGTCCCGCAGCAGGCTCTCCCACCAGATCAACCGGATGGAGAACAGGGGCCTGGTCAGCAGGGAGGGCTGCGACGGCGACAAGCGCGGCACGTTCGCGGTGCTTACCGCCCGCGGCGCGGCCACCATCGAGCAGGTCGCGCCCTTTCACGTGGCGAGCGTGCGTGAGCATTTCATCGACCTGCTCGATTCCGCGGAACTCGCCGCGCTCGCCAGCGCCTGCGAGCCGCTACTGGAAAGGCTCCGCCTCACTCGCGACCGCGATTAATTCAGGTACTGAATTAACGTTAATTGGGCCGCGCCGCAATACAGCATCAGCAGGCGCGCGACGCGCGGCTGCGAGGCGGCCGGCTGGCGGTTCCGCTAGGCCCGGCTAGAACAGCACCGACATGAACTCGCCGACCTCGCGGAAGCCGGCCCGCCGGTAGGTGGCGCGGCCCGGGGTGTTGAAGTCGTTGACGTACAGCGAGACCACCGGCGAGATCGACGCCCTGGCTAGTTCGACGACCGCGGCCATGCCAGGGGCGGCGAGGCCGCGGCCGCGGCGGTCGGGTGCGACCCAGACGCCCTGGACCTGACAGGCCTGCGGAGTCGCCGCGCCAACCTCGGCCTTGAAGACGACGCGGCCGTCCTCGAACCGCGCGAACGCGCGGCCCGACCTGACAAGCTCGGCGACCCGGGCCCGGTAGGAAGCGCCGCCGTCGCCGTTCAGCGGCGAGATGCCCACCTCCTCGGTGAACATGGCGATGGAGGCGGGCAGCAGCACATCGATCTCGTCCATGCGGACCCGGCGCACATCAGGGTCGGGCGCGACAGGCGACGGGCCATCGATCGCCATCAGCGGCTGGGCGGCACGCACGTCACGGGCGGGTCCCCAGTGCGGCCGCAGATATCCCCACAGCTCGGTGACGACCGCGGAATCGCCGACGATGGACGAGCAGCGTCTGCCCTGGCGCAGCGCCCGGTCGGCGAACGCGCCGATTGCCGGCCCGGTGGCCTGCACCGGGACCAGGTTGGCGCCACCATAGCAGAGCGAGATCAGCCGCCCGCCCTGCTCGAAGCCCCACATCTGGGCGCCGAGCCGGCCAGGGTCCAGTCCGAACGCCCTAATCCTCGACTCCACGAACACGTTCGCTACCGGGTCCGCGGCGCACAGCTCGAGAGCCGCCGCCCGGTCGCGGTCGTCCAGCAGCCGCGCCTGCTCCGACCGCTGCCTAACGCGCAACATATTGCCAGACTAGCCGCATCTGCCCGGCGTAGCCGCACAGCATGGCCTCAAGAGATCATGGCGCCGGGTCGAGGGTCGGGCTGCAGGTGGCGTTCACCAGCCCCGCCTTGTCAGGCACGGTGCCGGCGTCGAGGTAGCCGTTGACGTAATTCTGCACGCAGTTGTTGGCGGGCGACTCGAGGGACTGGCCGTGGTTGCCGCCGCCCTCCACCACGACCATGCGCGCGGTGGGCAGCAGCTTGTGGGCGGTCTGCGCGCCCTGGTACGGGGTGGCCGCGTCCAGCGTGCCCTGCAGCATGAGGACCGGGGGCAGCTTCGCCCCGTCCACCTTGAAGGGCTCGCTCGCGCCCTTGACCGGCCAGAACGCGCAGGCGGCGTTGAACCAGGCGTTGTCCCATGCCTGGAACGGCGCGGTCTTGTATACCCGCTCGGTGTCCGCCTGCCACTTCGCCCAGTTCCGCGGCCAGTTCACGTCGGCGCACTCGACCGCGTTGTAGACCGCGAAGGTGTTCTCGCTCTGCCTGCCCCATTCCTCGTACTGGGAGACCAGGGCGCCGCTGCTGCCGTTGTTGAGGTATTCGGAAAGCGCCTGCGCGAAATCGGGCCACACCGCGTTCAGGTACCCGCCGATCAGGATCGTGTCGTCGAGCTCGTCGGGCCCGATCATCGGGCCGTCAGGGCCGATAAGCGGGGCGCGCGCCAGCTGCGCGCGCGCCCGCTGGTACGCGGCCTGGACCTGCGCCGCGGTGCTGCCCAGGTGGTAGGTGGAGTCGTATTTGGCGATCCATGCGAAGAACGCCTGAATCCGGCCCTGGAAGGCGTAGTCCTGGCTGATGTTGTCCGCGTACCAGGCACCCGTCGGGTCGACCGTGGAATCGAGCACCATCCGGCGGACCCGGTCCGGGAACATCGTCCCGTACACCTGACCGAGGTAGGTGCCGTAGGAGAACCCGTAATAGCTGAGCTGGCTGACACCGAAGGCCTGCCTGATCTGGTCCATGTCCCGCGCGCTGTTCACCGTCGTCTCGTAGGGCAGGAACCAGCCGTACCGCTTCTCGCAGCCCGTGGCATACGACTTCGCCCGGGCGATAAGCACCTGCTCCGCCGTGGCGCTCGCCGGGATGTAGTCCGGGCGCACGCCCTTGAAGAAGCCCGGGTCGCAGCTGAGCGCGGGGGTGGACGCCCCGACGCCGCGCGGGTCGAAGCCGACGATGTCGTAGGTCGCCGCCACCTTCGGGTCGATCCCCGCGGCGACCGCGCCGGCCAGCGAGCGGCCAGGCTCACCAGGTCCGCCGGGGTTAACCAGCATGACGCCCTGCTGCTGCGCGGCGGGCGCGGTGGCGGGGACCATTGAGAGAGCGAGCGTGATCTTCCTGCCGCCGGGGTCCGCGTAGTTCAGCGGCACCGTGAGCGAGGCGCACTCTATGCCGGCGAGCAGGCCGGTGCAGGGCGTCCAGTGCAGCCCCGACGCCTGCGGCACGATCGCGGACGACCCCGGTGCGGCCGTCGTCGCATGACTCGCGGCCGTGGGAGCACTAGACCCCCCCGACCCCCCGGACCCCCCGGACGCCCCGGTGGTGTTGCCGCCGGGCGGAGCGCTAACGGACGAGGACCCGCCAGCGGTGCACGCGGACAGGCCCGCCACCACCGCGGCCACCACCGCGGCGGTCGCGGTCCTCGTCGTGCGGGAAATCAGCATGCCACCCATCCTGCCCCATCGGGCTGACCGGGACGGCCCGTCGTGACCCCCGGGAGCGTCACGAAACGCGACGATCGCAGTCCGCATCGTCACCCACGGTCGCCGTCACGCGCGATGACAGCGTGCCACCATTTCGATACGCGCTGACATTAATTCGATGCCCATCGTTGCACTTTGGCCTTTTCCGCAACGAGATTCGGCATGGGGCACACAGCGCCGAATTTTTTCTAGCGTTATGAGGAAATTTCCGACACTGTTGGTCGTAACCGAACATGCCCGACAGGCGTCATACTTTTAAGTGTTCGGACACTATTGAGGGGGTAGTGAATGCTGGCTAGACATCGCCAGTCGCTGATTCTCCAAGCCGTCAGAAACGACGGCAGCGCGAGGGTCAGTGATCTCACGCAGCAACTCGGCGTCTCTGACATGACGATCAGACGCGATCTCGAGGTGCTGGCCAAGGACGGACTCGTTGAGAAGGTCCATGGCGGCGCGGTGCTGCCGGGCTCGCATAGTGGCCATGAGCCCGGCTTCGAGGACAAGCTCGTCCTCGAGCGCCCGGAGAAGAATACGATCGCCCGCGCCGCCGCGTCCCTGGTCAGGCCAGGAACCGCGGTGGCGATCGCCTCGGGTACCACCACGTTCGCGCTCGCGCAGTGCCTGACGGACGTACCCGGGCTGACGATCGTCACCAATTCACTGCGGATCGCCGGCCTGTTCGGCACTCCGCGCGGGCCGGAAAGCGCCTCCGTGGTGCTGACCGGCGGCATGCGCACCGCATCGGACGCGCTCGTCGGGCCGGTGGCCGACCTGACGATCGGGTCACTCCACTTCGACACGCTGTTCCTCGGCTGCACCGGGCTCGACCCCGAGGTGGGCCTGACGACGCCGAACCTGGCCGAAGCGGAGACGAACCGGGCGCTCATCAACCGGGCACGGCGTGTAGTCGTGCTAGCGGATCACTCGAAGTGGGGGGTGGTCAGCCTGGCGTCCTTCGCCACGATCGACAAGATCAGCGTCCTGGTATCGGACGCCCTACTCCCGGCAGAGGCGCATGCGCTGCTTGCCGGGAGGGTCGGCGAGGTCCTCGTGTAGCGGTGGTCGTCAGTACGCCGTGACGATCGGCTGGCCGGAGGCGGCCTCCTGCGCGCCCCCAGTGGCCTCCTCCGCCAGCCGCATCGCCTCGTCGATAAGGGTCTCCACGATCTTCGACTCGGGCACGGTGGCGACCACCTTGCCCTTGACGAAGATCTGGCCCTTGCCGTTGCCGGAAGCCACGCCGAGATCCGCCTCGCGGGCCTCGCCGGGACCGTTAACCACGCAGCCCATGACGGCGACGCGGAGCGGCACCTCAAGGCCGGTCAGCCCCGCGGTCACCTCTTCCGCCAGCTTGTACACGTCCACCTGGGCGCGCCCGCAGGACGGGCAGGAGACGATCTCGAGGCCGCGCTGCCGCATCCCCATCGACTCGAGGATGCCGATGCCGACCTTGACCTCTTCGACCGGCGGCGCAGAGAGCGACACCCGGATCGTGTCGCCGATGCCCTGCGAGAGCAGCGCGCCGAACGCGGTCGCGGACTTGATCGTGCCCTGGAACGCCGGGCCCGCCTCGGTCACGCCGAGGTGCAGCGGGTAGTCGCACTTGGCGGCGAGCAGCCGGTAGGCCTGGATCATCACGACCGGGTCGTGGTGCTTCACCGAGATCTTGATGTCGCGGAAGCCGTGCTCCTCGAACAGCGAGCACTCCCAGAGCGCGGACTCGACCAGCGCCTCGGGCGTCGCCTTGCCGTACTTGGCGAGCAGCCGCTTGTCCAGCGACCCCGCGTTGACGCCGATCCTGATCGGGGTGCCCGCCGCGGCGGCCGCCTTCGCGATCTCCTTGACCTTGTCGTCGAACTCCTTGATGTTGCCCGGGTTGACCCGGACTGCCGCGCAGCCGGCGTCGATCGCGGCGAACACGTACTTCGGCTGGAAGTGGATGTCGGCGATCACCGGGATCTGCGACTTCTTCGCGATCGCGGGCAACGCCTCCGCGTCGTCCTGCGACGGCACCGCGACCCGGACGATCTGGCAGCCGGAGGCGGTCAGCTCGGCGATCTGCTGCAGCGTGGCGTTGACGTCCGCGGTCAGCGTGGTGCACATCGACTGCACGCTTACCGGCGCACCCCCGCCGACTGGCACGTTTCCCACCATCAGCTGACGCGACTTGCGGCGCTCCGCAAGCGGCGCGGGAGGCGTAGCTGGCATGCCAAGGTCAACGCTCATTGGTTTCCATCCCGTCGGGATCGTCGGCCCACTTTCAGGGGTCCCGGGGTCCTCCCCCAGTGACCACACCCTATTCTCGCCCAGTCGCTCGGCCATTCGGCCGCCTAACCTGACCCCCGCGTCAGCCTAACGATGATATGTCACTGGCCAGTCACCCGGCGTTTACCACCACTACCTGATGCTCACCGGGTTAACGATGTCAGCCAGGATCAGCATCATCCCGAAGACGACAAGCACAAGGAAGATGCTGAAGCTGACCGGGACGAGCTTGCGGTAGTCGACGAGACCTGGATCCGGTTGGCGCCGCAGCCTGGCGAACCAGGCCCTGATCCGCTCCCAGATCACCACGGCGACGTGCCCGCCGTCCATCGGCAGCAGCGGCAGCATGTTGAACACGCCGACGAAGATGTTCAGCGACGCGATCAGCAGCAGCACGAAGCTGACCTTGTACTCCCAGCCCACGTTCGCCGCGACGGCCTGACCAGTCTCGTTTGCCGCACCGACCACGCTCGTCACGTTGGCGCCGGCGCTGGTGGAGCGGTCCTTGCTGAACAGCGTGGGCACGGCAGCGGGCAACTGGGCCAGCGCGCTCACGGAGCCGGTGATCACCTGGGAGAACCCGGTGCCCACGTACCTGACCGCGTCGAGCGGGCTCTGCCGCTGGATCACGTACGCCCCGGCGATGCCCAGGTAGTTGCCGTGGTGCGGCACCGTGGCGAGCGTGGTGTGCAGGGTCAGCGTCTTCCCGTCCCGCTGGACGGTCAGCGTGACCGGGCCGCCGGCCTTGACCTTGAGAATCTCGTCGGTGAGTTGCGTCCAGGTGGCAACGGGGACGCCATTGAGCGACGTCACCTTGTCGCCGACCTTCAGCCCGGCGAGCGCCGCGGGCGACTTAGCCTCGCCCGCCGAGCATGCGGCACCGTCGGTGAGCGCCTTCTGGCTCGACGGGACGCACGACGCGACCGTGCCGAGCTGCGTGGTGCTGCCGTTCTCGATCCCGATGCCGAGCGCCAGGCCGAAGATGAGGACGGCGGCGATCACGAAGTGCATGAACGACCCGGCGGCGAGCACGATCAGCCGCTGCCAGCCGGGCGCGCGGCGAAAGGACCGCGCCTCGTCCTCCGGGTCCACCTCGTCCATCGAGGTCATCCCGACGATCTTGACGAAACCGCCGACCGGCAGCGCCTTGATGCCGTACTCGGTCTCGCCGCGCTGGGTTGACCACAGCGTCGGGCCGAACCCCACGAAGTACCTGGTGCACTTCATGCCGAACCGCTTGGCCATCACGAAGTGCCCGGTCTCGTGCAGCATCACCGAGACAAGCAGGGCGACAAGGAAGATAAGCCAGCCAAGCGCATCCAACTTCGCCAATCCTCCAATACCCGGCGGATACCGCGCCTCGTTACGCCCGGGTCAGCTCCCGTGCGCGTACCCGCGCCCAGGAGTCCACCGCGAGCACGTCGTCGAGCGTGGTCGCACCCGTACGCGACGTGTTGCCCTCTGAGACTACGCGAGACACAGTGTCAACGATCCGGGTGAACGGAATCCTTCCCGCGAGGAAATCGGCCACGCATGCCTCATTGGCGGCGTTGTAGACGGCTGGCGCGGTCCCCCCCAGCCTCGCGGCCTCCCTGGCAAGCGCCACCGCCGGGAACGCCTCGTCGTCGAGCGGCTCGAAGGTCCAGGTCGCGGCGGTGCTCCAGTCCAGGCCGGGCGCCGCCTCCGGCACCCGGTCCGGCCAGGCCATGCCGAGCGCGATCGGGATGCGCATGTCCGGCGGGCTCGCCATGACGACGGTCGCGCCGTCGGTGAACTCGACCATCGAGTGAACGATCGACTGCGGGTGCACCACCACGTCGATCCTGTCCAGGCCGAAGCCGAACAGCAGGTGCGCCTCGATCACCTCAAGGCCCTTGTTCACCAGGGTCGCCGAGTTCGTGGTGACCAGCGGACCCATCCGCCAGGTCGGGTGCGCGAGCGCCTGCTCCGGGGTGACCCCGGCAAGCCGCTCCTTCGGCCAGCCGCGGAACGGGCCGCCGCTCGCGGTCAGCACCAGCCGCCTGACCTCGGAGTTCGCCCCGGCCCTGAGGCACTGGGCGATCGTGGAATGCTCGGAGTCCACCGGCACGATCTGGCCGGGCTTGGCTCGGCTCGTCACCAGCGGGCCGCCGATGATCAGCGACTCCTTGTTGGCGAGCGCCAGGGTCCGGCCGGCGTCGAGCGCGGCGAGCGTGGCGCGAAGGCCCGCCGCGCCGGTCACGCCGTTCAGCACGACGTCGCACGGCAGCGCCGCGAGCTGGCACACCGCGTCCTCGCCTGCCTGGATTTCCGGGACCTGGGGCCTGGGAGAGTCAGCCGCAACCGTTCTGGATGACTCTGACTTGATCGCCTCGGCAACCGACGGCGCCGCGGCCTCGTCGGCGACCGCGACCACCGGCACGCGGAACTCGACCGCCTGGCTGGCGAGCAGCGCCGGGCTGCCGCCGCCGGCGGCGAGCGCGACCACCCGGAAGCGATCGGGGTTGCGGCGGACGATGTCGAGCGCCTGGGTGCCGATCGAGCCGGTCGAGCCGAGGATCACCACATCCCGCCGGGTTCCCTGGGAGGTTTGGGGGGTGCGCCCCCCGGAGGACGGAGTGGCTGGGGCAGAAGTCACCTAGACATTCTGCCCCAGCCATGTTCCCCGAATGCTACCCCCGGGGGAACAACCGCCCTACTAACTGACTGCCGCGAGCAGCTTCGCGCCGGCGATTATCGCGTCGCAGGCGACGAGCTGTGCGCCGGCGGCCGGGACCTGCTTGTCCTGGAACGCCGCCGCCTGGAACTCGGCCTTGATCTTGCCGGCCAGCGCGTCCCTCGCCTTCTCCAGGGCGAACAGGGCCGTGTTGACGTTGGTGTAGGTCTTGTCGTTGGCGGAGGTTGACTCGACCGCCTTGGTGGACGCGACCAGGGTGGCCGCGCCGAACTGGCCGACGCTGGAGTCCAGCTGCTTGTAGCAGGCACCAAGCCGCTGGGTCTCAGGATTCCGCAGTGCGTGGTTGGGGTCGGCGAGTATCGGGGCGATGACCTGGCCGTCGCCCGTGTAGTCGTCCCTCAGGCCGGTCAGGTACAGCTCGGTCTGCCGGATGTCGGTGGTGTCGGTCCAGGTGCCAGGGTTGTGTACGTCGACCACCTCGGTCTGGCCGCTGTTCGCGCCCGCCGAGCTGGGGCCTTGTGCCGGAGTGAAGCCGTCGATGCCGAGGTTCTTCACGCCGGGTCCGGCGAACGCGGCGTAGTCGCTGTTGATCTCGGCGGCGTAGTCACCGTGATCCCAGGCGAAGCCGGTGGTCTGGGCGACGCAGGGGATGTTGCAGTTGGCCGCGCCGGTAGACAGGAAGTAGTCCGGCTTGGCGAACAGCGCGAAGGTGGGGGTGCGCGCCGGGTCGGCGTCCACCATGTGCAGGATGCCCTCTTCCATCGGATCAGCGATGAAGTTGGCGATCGGCTGCGTGGTCCCCGTGTAGGGGTTGGCCGCGGTCAGCCCGGCCACGTCCTTCTCGAACTGGCGGGTGACCAGGTCGTTCGGGCCGGGATTGCCAGTCAGGTAGAACTCGGGCGCGGTATCGGCCTCCACCGTGAACGGCGTGGTGTTGCCCTTCTGGGTAGCGAGCAAGCCGGTGAGGTTGCCCGCCAGCTCGCCGAAGCTGCCGGCCGGGTAGGTGCACGGCACGTCCTGAGTCACGACACTTCCGGATACGGTCGCGCCGTCGCAGTTCGCCGGGGTCGGCTGGATCGCGCGGCCGACGTTCGCGCCCGCCTCGTGGTCACCCTCGTCGACGTTGAGTATGAACTCCGTGTTGGCCGGGGTGATGCCCTCCGCGGCCAGGCGCTGGAAGAACGCGCCGAACGCGGTGTTGTAGTACTGCGCCTGGGCGATGTAGCAGGCGGAGCCGGAGCCGAGCGCGGCCGGGGCGCCGTTGCAAGCGGTTACGCCAGGGATGTGCTCGTTGCCGTGGATGTCAGAGATGTACCCGTTGACCACGGGGACGCCCGACTCCAGCATGTCGGCCATGTAGGCCAGGGTCTGCGACGCGTTGATCGAGCTGAAGCCAGGGAAACCGGGAGTGCTCAGGAACGCGCCGTTCAGCTGGTTGCCGTTCAGGTCTACCAGGTTGCCCGCGGCGTTCGTCACCGCGTAGCCGTCATTCGTGACGTTCGGGGTGCCCGCGCCGAGCACGGGGGCCACGTACTTGTGCCCGAACAGGCCCTGGAAGCCGGTGTAGCCGCCTGGCTCGTTCGGCAGCAGGTCCGGCTGGGCGGACAGGGACGGCGTCGTCTGGTTGCCGCGGTTCGCGGTGGCGTCGGCGCAGAGCGCCGCGCCCTGGGCGCAGTGCACCGCGACGCCGACGTAGTCCGCGCTCTCCTGGTCCTTGAAGCTGTCCGGGTCGGCGTTGAGCTGCTGTACCTCCGGCGAGTTGGCGCCGAAGACCGTCGGCATGTCGATCTTGGTGTTCTCCAGCTCGACGTTAGCGGTCGCGACCGCGCCCCAGTCGCAGCCCGCCCGGGTGTAAGGCACCCAGGGCGCCGGGGTGACGGTGTTCGGGGCTACCGGGGTGCTGGCAGTGGCCGGCGGGACCGGTGAGTACACCATGTTCGGGTTGGTGTCGTGCGCCGCGTTGGGCGTGCTCAGGGTGTCCTGAATCGGCGCCGTCCAGTAGGTGAAGGCGGTCGCCGGGTCCGTGGTTTTGAACGTCCCGCCGGTGCCGTCGGTGTTGTACGTCCGGTAGCTGTTGGAGATCCCCACGCCGTTCCGGTCGCCGTACAGGCCGGTGTAGGTGGACAGGATGTCGGCCGCGGTGTGCGCGATCAGCGGGGTGTGGTTATTCGACAGGATCGTGCCGTTGTCCTTGAAGAAGTTGAGCAGGTTCGGCATCAGCTCAAGGTCTGACGGGACATTGGGGTTATCACGGAAGAAATGTACATTGTCGAACATGATTTTTACGACGTGGGTGACGCCACTACCTAGATGGCACGAACTGCTTATATCCGATATTTCCGCCTTCGCGGCGGAAGCTGACGGTGCGGCGCCCGCAGCCCCGGCGACGGCGGCGGTGCAGGCACCCGCGAGCAGGGCGACAGAGCCCGCGATGGCGGTGATTCGCCGCGGTGAGCGGGCTGGTTTCCTGAGCTTCACTAGTTTCATTGAATGCCTCCCGGTGCCACGATGGCATGGACCGATTAGCGGGAAAAGCGTCTGTCGCGTGTCCAATGAGAAAACTTCCGCTTGCTAATTGGCGGTCATTCCGCTGCGCTTACCAATTGTGACCGAGTACCATTCACCGTGCCGATGACGATCACCCTCTGTAACCGTCTTGTCGCCACGCTCGCGGGCTCGCTCGCGCTCCGCGCGCCGGTCATGATGGCGGCGGCCGCGGGCATGGGCGGACTGAGTGCGGGATAACCGCGGGAGACAGCGGCGGGGGCGCCCGCGCTCTACCGGCGCGCCACCGGGGCGGCCGGCTCCCGCCACTGACCCCCGGCTGCCAGTCAGCTGACTGTCAGGCGATGGTCCGGCTGACTGTCAGCCCAGGTCGCTGATCAGGCGCGCGAGCGCGAAGTCCTTGCCGGTGAGCCCGCCCTCCGAGTGGGTGCTCAGCGTGAGGGTCACCTTGTTCCATGCGATTGAAATGTCCGGGTGATGATTGGCCCGCTCCGCCAGGTAGCCCACCGCGTTGACGAACAGCAGCGCGTCGCGGAAGTTCTCGCGGGTCACCACGCGCGTGAGCTCTCCGTCGGCGGCCTGCCAGCCTTCTGTCGCCGCGAGCTCAGCGGTCACCTGCTCAGGGGTAAGTGTCGCCATGTCACGTCCATACCCAGCACCGCTAGGATCAGGCGGGTGACCTCGACTGTGCGGGACACCCCGCTGCGAAAGGTGCATGAGCGGCTCGGCGCGACGATGACCGAGTTCGCCGGCTGGCTGATGCCGCTGCGCTACGGCAGCGAGACGGCCGAGCATAACGCGGTCAGGACCGGCGCCGCCCTCTTCGACCTGTGCCACATGGGGGAGATCGCGGTGACCGGGCCCGGTGCGGGCGCGGCGCTCGACTACGCCGTGTGCGGCTGGCCGTCCGGGCTGGCCGTCGGCCGGGCCAGGTACACCATGCTCTGCGCGCCGGACGGCGGCATACTCGACGACCTGATCGTCTACCGGCAGGCGGCGGAGCGGTTCCTGGTCGTCGCCAACGCGGCCAACGCGACCGTGGTCCTCGCGGAACTGACCGAACGGTGCTCCGGTGGCGCGGTGGTCACCGACGAGTCCGCGGCCACCGGGCTGATCTCCATCCAGGGTCCGAACGGTTGCGGCATGCTCTCCTCAGTCACCGACATTCCGCTCGACGGCATGCCGTACTACGCGGGCGCCTACGGGACCGTCGCGGGACGCACGGCGTGGATCGCGCGGACCGGGTACACCGGCGAGGACGGGTTCGAGATCTTCCTCGACCCAGACGACTGCGAGGCGGTCTGGGCCGCGCTCGCCGCGGGCTTCGGCGACGCGTTCCCCGCGGCTGGACTCGCGGCCCGCGATACGCTCAGGCTCGAGGCGGGCATGCCGCTGTACGGCAACGAACTCGGCCCGGACGTCACCCCTTATGAGGCCGGGCTCGGGCGGGTGGTGCGGCTGGACAAGCCGGGCGATTTCGTCGGCAGGGAAGCGCTCGCGGTCCGGGCGGCCGAGCCGCCGCGGCGTACGCTCATCGGACTGCTTGCCAGGTCGCGGCGGGTGCCGCGGCACGGGTACGCAGTCCTGTCGGACACACCGTCCGGCGAGGCAGTCCCGGTCGGTCTGGTGACAAGCGGCGCACCGTCGCCGACGCTAGGCATACCGATAGCGATGGCCTACGTTGAGCGGGACGCGACCGGACCGTTCGCGATCGATGTCCGCGGTAAGTCAGAACCAGCAGAGAAGACCGAACTTCCGTTTTACACCAGGAGAATGTGACGATGAGCGTTCCCGCGGAACTGCTGTACACGCCCGAGCACGAGTGGGTCGCGATCGACGGCGGCACCGCCACGATCGGCATCACGGACTACGCGACCCAGGCGCTCGGCGATGTCGTCTACGTGTCGCTGCCCGCGGTCGGCGCGGCCGTGACGTCGGGCGAGCCGTGCGGCGAAGTCGAGTCGACGAAATCGGTCAGCGACCTGTACTCGCCGGTGGACGGCGAGGTCGTCGAGATCAACGAGGAACTCGACGACGACCCAGGCCTGATCAACGCCGAGCCGTACGGCCTCGGCTGGATGTTCCGGGTCCGGGTCACCGACGGCCAGGCCGCCGGCACCGGCCTGCTGTCCCCCACCGAGTACGACGCACTGACCAAATCAGCTGGCTAGCGAGCGATGGCAAAAGGCGCCATCGTATCGCGCGCTAGCCAGATATCTCCCGACGCTGCCGTGACCGTTACTTGCGCAGCTTGCGCCAGACGAGGTAGCAGGTCACGCTGACGACGCCGAGAGCGACCGCACCCCCGATAAGGGGATCGATCTGGCTGAGGCGCACCTTGACGCCGTCGGCGGTGCGCTTCGCCACGTTGGCGGGGGACACCCGGTCGGCGATCTCGTCGATCGTCTTGGCCAGGTTGGCGCGAGTGCGCTCGATCTCACCGACCAGTTCCTTCGGCGGACGCGCCGGCTCATCCCTGGTCTCGATCTCGGTGTCAGCCATGTTCGTACTGTACTCATTCCGGGGCGGCGGCACTCATTCCGGGGTGCGAACCCCGGATGAGCGCGTCGGGGCCAGCGTCGGGCCGTCAGCGACAGCTTTCGTATCAATAGATTCTTTTCATTCCTTTGGCATCACCTGTCACAGCTTTTGCCGAGCAGCGGACAATGGGGCCCCGAAAAGGTTTCGGGCATCAGTTCCTTATCGACATGTGCCTATATTGAGCAAGATCTGGTATGTGTTATTTGTGGCAAAAACGATGCATAGGTGTTAATGCCTGATTACGCTCCCCTGTGATGATGGGAGAATGATCATGCGGCTTGTAAACAGACTTAGATACTGCCTGGTGGCGGCCATTCCCGCGATCGCGCTCGCCGCCTGCTCAAGCGGAAGCGACGGGGTGCAGACCGGGCCGCCGCCCGAGGTGTCGTCCATCATCATCGACGCGGTGCCGACGGCGGACGCGGCCGGCCTTTACATCGCCCAGGACAACGGCTACTTCGCCAAGCAGGGGCTGAAGGTCACGATCGACCGCATCAACGGCGGCGAATACGGACTGGGCGACCTGCAGACCGGCAATGCGCAGCTCATCGAGGGCAACTACGTCTCGTTCATCCTCGCCCAGGCTGCGGGGAAGTTCGCGGCGCCCAACCCGACGAATCCCACGCAGGTCGAGCCGGTCAAGCCCATCAACATGCGGCTCATCGCCGACTCGTCGCAGATGCAGGCGGGCAACCAGGCGCTCTACGTGCTGCCTAGCTCGCCGTATAAGACCGTGCGGGACCTGGTCAAGCACCACGTCAAGGTCGGCGTCAACTCGCTGCACAACATCGGCTCCGTGCTGCTCGGGTCGCTGCTCACCGCCAACGGGTTCAAGGTCGACGCGCTCACGCAGGTGCCGGAGATCCTGCCGCTGATGCCGCAGCTGCTCGACCAGCACAAGATCCGCGCCGCGTGGCTGCCCGAGCCGTTCGGCACCGAGGCGCAGCAGGAGTACGGTGCGATACAGGTGGCCGACTTCAACCAGGGGTCGCTGCAGAACTTCCCGATCGGCACGATTGCGGGCACCGCCTCCTGGGTGCAGTCGCACCCGAACACGGTCGCGGCGTTCCTGCGCGCCTACAACGAGGGCCAGCAGGTCGCCGACACCGACCGCGCCGCCGTGGAGGCCGCGCTCGTCGCGCACACCGGTGTGACGAAGGAGATCGCCGCGACGATGACGCTCGACACCTACCCGCTCGTCATGGACGTTCCCGTGATGCAGCGGGTGGCGGACGCGATGTACGAGTTCCGCGTCCTCAGCAAGCCGTTCAAAATCGCCACCATGATCCAGCCGGAGCAGGGCGAGATCATGAAGTAGCGCGCCGCCGCGCGGCGCACCGCTCGGCAACGGCCCGGTTCCGGCACCGAACCGGGCCGTTTTCTTATGTCGCCCCTATGCCGCCAATTCAAGCAATGGCCCTGAAGCAGACATTTGTATGCACCATTGTGTCGGGAATCGCGGCGGCGGGCGCACTGGCCGGCTGCTCGGGCTCTGGGAGCACAAGTTCCGCACTCCAAGTACCAGACGCTGGCCTAGCTGGCGCGGGCGCACGCCAAGATCGGGCTCAACACGGCGAAGGACGTCGGCGAGGTGATGGTCGGCGACTTCGACCAGGGCTCGCTGCAGGACACGGGCGCCGTACCAGGTGTCCCGGATGATCCAGCGGGAACCCGGACTCGTCGGCGGTTAGTCCGATTTTTCGTAAATCAACAACCTTCTTCGTTGATGCTGGTCTATCCTTCGTGGGCACGGCGACTGCGTTGGCTCGGTGAGAGGTTCCATGACCAGCAGGGGTAAGTGGGCGCGCGCGGCGTCCGCGGTGGCGCTGGCGGCGACTGCCGCTCTGGCGGCGGGCTGTTCTTCAGCTTCTTCAGGGAGCGGCAACGCCTCACTCGAGGCATCCCTCCCCACGAACTTCGGCGCGCCGGAGAAGACCGAGCTTAACGTCGCGGTGGTGCCCGCGATGGACTCGGCGGGGTTCTTCATCGCGATGCACGACGGGCTGTTCGCCAAGGAGGGGCTGACGATCAAGTACACCCCCGCGATCAGCTCGGAGACCGCGGTCGCGGAGCAACTCAAGGGCCAGCTCGACATCTCAGGCGGTAACTACGTCTCGTACATCAACGAGGCGGCGCTGAACCACCAGCCCATCGAGGTGGTCGCCGAGGGATCGATCATGCAGCAGGGCGCGCAGACGATCTTCACCATGCCGGACTCCAAGATCAAGACCATCGGGCAGCTCAAGGGGCACCTGGTCGGCGTGAACGCGCCCGGCAACATCGACTACCTGCTCGGCGTTTCGGTGCTTTCCGAGAACGGCGTCGACCCCAAGAGCGTCAATTTCCCCAACGCCACGATGAAGGCGTTCTCCGCCACCGGCGGGGCCATCCCGTTCCCCTTCATGGCCGGCGATCTCGCCAGCGGCAAGATCTCCGCCGCCATCATGCCCGAGCCGTTCGCCAGCCAGGCGGAGCAGGAGTACGGCGCGGTTCCGCTGGCCGACCTCAACCAGGGCGCCACCTCGGACTTCCCGATCGAGGGGTACGTGGCCACCAAGGCCTGGGCCGCGAAGTACCCGAACACGCTCAAGCGCTTCCTCGCCGCCCTCGAGACCGGCCAGGAGATCGCCGACACCGACCGGTCCGCCGTTGAGACGGCGTTCGAATCGATCGACAAGCCGCAGGACGGCCAGGTCACAAAGGGCATCGGCGCGGTGATGGCGCTCGACACCTACCCGATCGGTGTCGACGCGACCAGGCTCCAGCGCGTCGCGAACGTCATGTTCCAGTTCAATCTGCTTCCGTCGACGTTCAACGTGTCGAACATGCTGCTGCCGAAGTCGTTCTTCAACTTCTCCCAGTTCTCTTCGGCAGCATCCTGAGCAGGTAAAGTGCGGGAGGTGACCACCTCCCGCACGCGCCGATGAGCGGGGAGACCCAGTTCGGCCTCATCGTTCTGGTGGTGGGGCTGGCCATGACCGCAGCCGTGCTGTCGAACCGGCTCAGCGCGCGGCTCCGGGTGCCGGCTCCCGCGTTCTTCCTCGTGGCGGCCGTCATCGCGGCGCAGTTCTGGCATGGCGCCGCCGCGCTGCCGGTGAAGTCGGTGGAACTGGTCGTCACGGTGGCGCTCGCGATCATCTTGTTCGACGGCGGCATGCACATCGGGCGGCGCAGGTTCCGCACCGCCGCGGGCGCCATCATCTGGACCGGCGTGGCGGGCACGCTGGTCACCGCCGCGGGCACCGCGGTCGCCGCGCGCTTCGTCACGGGCATGAGCTGGCATCTGGCCCTGCTCGTCGGGACCGCGGTGGCGGCGACCGATCCCGCGGTCGTGTTCTCCGTGTTCGGCCGCAGGGAGATCGCGGGACGCACCGGCGTGCTGCTCGAGGGCGAGTCGGGCGCCAATGACCCGGTGGGCATCGCGCTGCTGTCCGCGCTGCTCGCGGCGCACGGCGGTGCGACGAGCATCGCCTGGCAGGTGGTCGCGGGTTTCGCGGAGCAGATGGCGGTCGGGGTGGCCGTCGGCGTGGGCGGCGGCCTCGCACTGCTCGCGTTCATGCGCCGGGTACCGCTGCCGAGCGAGGGCCTCTACTCACTCCGGGTGCTGTCCGGCGTGCTCGTCATCTTCGGCGCCGCCACGGTGGCCCACGGCTCAGGCTTCCTCGCGGTCCTGGTCGCGGGCATCCTCATCGGCGACGAGTCCGCACCGTACAAGCGGGAGATCCAGCGGTTCCACTCCTCGCTCGCGTCGCTCGGGGAGATCGTCGCGTTCGTCATGCTCGGCCTGACCATGCGGCTGTCCGACCTGGAGAGCGGGTCCGTCTGGGCCGACGGGCTAGCGCTCGCCGCGCTGCTGGCCTTCGTGATCCGGCCGGTCCTCGTCGGCCTGGTGACGCTGCCGGTCCGGCTGTCGGTGCCGGAACGGACGTTCTTCCTGTGGACCGGCCTCAAGGGGGCCGTGCCGATCCTGCTCGGCATGGCGATCGTCGGCTCGGGCACCCCGGGGGCGGCACGGGCGTATCAGGTCATCTTCGTCATCGTCGGCTTCTCGGTGACCGTGCAGGGCGGCACGGTGCCCGCCCTGGCCCGCCGGCTGCGCATACCGCTGCGCTCCATCGAGCCCGAGCCGTGGTCGCTCGGCGTCCGGTTCAGCGAGGAGCCCGAGGGCCTGCACCGCTACGAGGTCGCGGCGGGCGCCGCCGCCGACGGAAGCACCATCGGGGACCTCCCCTGCGGCGAGGGCGCCTGGGTCTCCCTGGTCGTCAGGAACGGCACCCTGCTCCCCGTCGCAGGCGACACCACCCTCCAGGCCGGCGACGACGTCCTCATCCTCGCCGACCCCGGCGAGGCCGCCACGCTGGCCCGCTGCTTCACCACCCCCGCTACCCCGCCAGGCGACACCCCCGCCCCCGAAACCACCTAACCTGATCCGCGCCGCCCGGCAAGGTCAACTTCTTGCTGTTATCACTTGGATTCGGCAGGGCCGCCGCGCCTTTGCTTACCGGGAGACCGCACTTTGCTTACCCGGTGGCCACGAGGACGCGTCTTTGCTTACTCGGCGACCAAAATCTGACCGTTATGTCCGCTATGTGCCACGCCCGGCTAAGCAGAGATGAAAATGGGGAGGCGTTCCCCGGCGAGTGCCGGAGAAACCCCACGCCTTGCCGCGTCGCCGCGTGAGGACCTCGGGGGGTACGGGGGGTCGTTCCCCCGGAAGACATCACTGGGTCGCGCGCCCGATGGCAAAACCGCCATCGTATCGGGCGCGCGACCCAGTGCGGGCGAAGGGACTTGAACCCCCACGGTGTTGCCACCAACAGGACCTAAACCTGCCGCGTCTGCCATTTCGCCACGCCCGCGTGCCTGGCCGCAGTGGTCAGGCGGGTGGGTGCGGCTTAGCAGGCCGCATCCGTTCGGAATGATACTTGTTTTCTCATATTCCGAGGTCCTTGCGGAGCCGGTCCACATGCCCGGTTGCCTTAACCGCGTACAGCGCCTTCTCGATCTTGCCGTCGGCGTCGATGACGAAGGTGGAGCGGATGACGCCCATGATGGTCTTGCCGTAGTTCATCTTCTCGCCGTACGCGCCGTAGGCGGTCAGCACGCTCTTGTCCGAGTCGGACAGCAGCGGGAAGGTGAGGTGCTCCTTCTCGCGGAACTTGGCGAGCTTCGCCGGGGCGTCGGGCGAGATGCCGAGGACCGTGACGCCCTCGGCGGTCAGGCCAGGCATGGCGGCGGTGAAATCGCATGCCTGCTTCGTGCAGCCGGGGGTCATCGCGGCCGGGTAGAAGTAGACGATCACCCGCTGGCCGCGCAGCTTCGACAGGGTCACCGGGTTGCCGTCGGCGTCCGGCAGGGTGAAATCAGGCGCCTCGTCTCCTGGCGCGAGCCGTATTCCGGTCACTGTCCCCTCCTTGCACGATCGACACCAAACGTTATCGCATGCCGGGCCAGCGCCCGGTGCCGCTCGGCCGGTACGATGCGGACGCTGCACCAGCCGCCGGCCCCCTGCCGGACGCGCGACCGAGGCGAAAAATGGGGGAGTTTGCCGTTTTTTTCCGTGGGCAGCACAACAGTGGGTGGTTTCCTCCAGTAGAACTGGTTACAGGGGTCGGATCTCGGAGGTTCACGGTGCGCGGTATTGATGCTCGTCTGCCATTTCTCAGTGCGGGGCTTGTGCTGGCCGCCACGGTGGCACTGGCCGGGTGCAGCGGTTCCGGTGGTTCCGGTTCGGCCGGTTCCTCGGCCGCCACGGCAAGCCCGCTCGCCGCGGTGCAGCTCGCTGCCAAGACCGCGACAAGCGCGAACTCGTTCACCGGGACGATGAACATGCAGATGACCGCGAAGCCGGGCAGCTCGGCCGCCTCCGGGACCGGCGCCCTCGGTGACGTGAGCATATCGGCGACGTTCGCGGAGCAGATGCATCCCTCGCTGCTTGCCAGCGTCAACATCGGCACGCTCAGCGCGGCCGGCCAGTCGCTCCCCGGCGGCCTCAGCGAGATCCTCACGCCGAGCACGCTGTACATGAAGTGGAGCTTCCTCACCTCGTCACTGCACCTGAGCAAGCCGTGGCTGGCGATACCGCTGTCCTCGGTAAGCCAGAAGAGCGGCGTCAACCTCGGCCAGATCTTCAGCCAGCTGCAGAGCAGCGGGCCGCTGACCGAGACCCGGCTGCTCGGCGGCGCGACATCGGTGCACCAGGTCGGCACCGGCACCATCGACGGCGTCGCGGTCACCGAGTACAGCGGCACGCTGCCGATCGACAAGGGGATCGGTTACCTGTCCGGCAGCGTCAAGGCGCAGGTCAAGCAGGCGATGGCAGCGGCCGGGATCAGCACGGCGAAGTTCACCGTCTGGATCGACGGCCAGCACCTGGTACGCAAGTCCGTGGTCACGGAGTCCGGTAAGTCGGTCACCGAGGTCATCACCACGACGGTCACCAGCATCAACCAGCCGGTGAACATCACGATCCCGCCGGCCAGCCAGACCAGCCCGATGCCGTCCTCGGCGCTCAGCTCGGGCACCGGCATCTAGCCGCGACCGGCGCTGGTAGCCGCGACGGCGCTGGCGCGGTCGCTAAAGCGCGGTCTTTATAGACAGGGGACGTCTGGGCACACGGGAGTGCGCCCAGACGTCCATCATGATGTGCCGCTAGGACGCGTGCGCGGTGATGAGCACCGCGATGGCGCGGAACGCGCGGCCGCGGTGGCTGATCGCGTCCTTCTCCTCCGGCGCCAGCTCTGCCGTGGTCTTGTCCAGGCCGGCCGGGACGAAGATCGGGTCGTAGCCGAAGCCGTTGCTGCCGCGCGGCTCGCGGATGATGCTGCCCGGCAGCACGCCGGTGGTCGTCCACTCGCCGGCGACCCGCTCTTCGGCCTGCTCGCCCGCCCCGCCCGGCACGACAAGGGCCGCGACGCAGACGAACGCGCCGCCCCGCATGCTCGCGTCGGCGAGCTGGCCGAGCACCAGCTCCAGGTTTGCGCGGTCGTCGCCGTGCTTGCCCGCCCAGCGTGCCGACAGGATGCCCGGCATGCCGTTGAGCGCGTCCACCGTCAGCCCCGAGTCGTCCGCGACCGCGGGCAGGCCGGTGTACTCGGCGATCGCGCGGGCCTTGAGCAGCGCGTTGTCTGCGAAGGTAAGGCCGGTCTCCGGGACGTCTGGCGCGCCGGGAAACTCGTCGAGCCCGACAAGCTCACCCCCGAACCCGGCATCGGCGAGTATCCGGTTGAGCTCGGCGATCTTGTGCGCGTTGCGCGTCGCGAGGACGACGCGGTGCGGGGCGTCCGCCCCGATGCCGCTCGGCACAGTAGCGTCAGCCACTGGCGCGATCCGCCGCGAGTGCGGCCTGCTGCAACCTGGTCAGGTCCGCGCAGCCCGCCGTGCCCAGGTCGAGCAGGCTGCCGAGCATCGCGCGGGAAAACGGCTCGCCCTCGGCCGTGCCCTGCACCTCCACGAAGTCTCCGGCGCCGGTGCAGACCACGTTCATGTCGGTCTCCGCGGCCGAGTCCTCCTCGTAGCACAGGTCAAGCCGCGGCTCGCCGCTGACGATGCCGACGGAAACCGCGGCGACCGAGGTGACGAGCGGGTTGCCCTTCAGCTTGCCGCGCTTGCGCAGCCAGTCGATCGCGTCGGCGAGCGCCACATAGCCGCCGGTCACCGCCGCGGTCCTGGTGCCGCCGTCGGCCTGCAGCACGTCGCAGTCGATGACGATCGTGTTCTCGCCGAGCGCTTTGTAGTCCACGCAGGCGCGCAGCGACCTGCCGACGAGCCGGGAGATCTCGTGAGTGCGGCCGCCGATGCGGCCCTTCACCGACTCCCTGTCGTTGCGGGTGTTGGTCGCCCTCGGCAGCATCGAGTACTCGGCGGTGACCCAGCCGAGCCCGCTGCCGCGCCGCCAGCGCGGAACATCCTCGGTGGCGCTTGCCGCGCACAGCACACGGGTGCGACCGAATTCCACGAGCACCGATCCCTCGGCGTGGTCCAGCCATCCGCGGGTAAACCGCACCGGCCGCAGCGCGTCCGCGGCCCTTCCGTCTGGTCGAGTCATGCGCAACACCTTACCGGCGCTGGCACCAGGTTCAGGGGCGGTGCTAGCCGAGGGCGATCCGCTGGCCGGCGACGGCCACGTCAAGCGGGCCGCCGAAGGCGGCTGCCGCCTCCTCGCGGGCGGCATCGGGGGACGTCCAGGGCTGAATGTGGGTCAGCACGAGCTGGCCGGCTCCGGCGCGGCTCGCGTGGGCCCCCGCCTGGCGGGCGGTGAGATGCAGATCGGGCGGCAGGCCGGGGCCCTCGAGGAACGCCGCCTCCGACAGGAACACGTCCGCGTCGCGCGCCACCGCGGTCACCGCGTCCGTCTCCCCCGTGTCGCCGGTGTAGCCGAGGGTCTTGCCGCCATGGGAGAAGCGAAAGCCGAACGTCTCCACCGGGTGGTTCATGTGCACGAGTTCCACCGCGAACGGCCCGATCTCCCGCCTGCCTGGCTCCAGCGTCACGAAGCCGAAGCGGTCGCGCAGGGTCTCGTCGCCCTTAGGCCCGTGGATGAGGCCGATTCGCTCCTCGGTGCCGGCCGGCCCGTAGACCGGGATCGGCGGCTGCGGTCCCGTGGGCGAGTACGCCCGGGCGATCGAGTAGGAGTACAGGTCGACGCAGTGGTCGGCGTGCAGGTGGCTGAGGCAGACCGCGTCCACGTCAAACAGCCCGATGTGCCGCTGCAGCGCGCCGAGCGAGCCATTGCCGAAGTCGATCACCAGGCGGAAGCCGTCAGCCTCGAGCAGATAGCAGGATGCCGCGCTGTCCGGGCCGGGAAAGCTACCGGAACAGCCCACCACCGTAAGGAACATGCGGCCATTATGCCTCTGAGCTGGCTCTGGCAACCTACGGCATAAGACGTATTCGGGCACGGATGACCGGGATCAGGCCCAGAGCTGGCCCTCGAGCTTTTGCTCGGCCTCGTCAAGGGTGCCGCTGTAGGCGCCGGTCGACAGGTACTTCCAGCCACCGTCGGCGACGAGCACCACGATGTCGGCGCGCTCCTTCGCCTTGGCCGCGGCAGCCGCCATGCCGAGGGCAGCGTGCAGCGCGCAGCCCGCGGAGATGCCCGCGAAGATGCCCTCCTTGGACAGCAGGTCACGGGTGCGGCGCAGGGCGTCCTCGGAGGACACCGAGTACCTGGTGGTCAGCACGGACTCGTCGTAGAGCTCGGGCACGAAGCCCTCATCGACGTTGCGCAGGCCGTAGACGAGCTCGCCGTACCTCGGCTCGGCCGCGACGATCTTGATGCCAGGCACGTGCTCGCGCAGGAACCGGCCGGTCCCCATCAGCGTGCCGGTGGTGCCGAGGCCGGCCACGAAGTGCGTGACCGACGGAAGGTCGGTGAGGATCTCCGGCCCGGTCGTCTCGTAGTGGGCGCGGGCGTTCGCCTCGTTGCCGTACTGGTAGAGCATTACCCAGTCCGGGTGGTCCGCGGCCAGCCGCTTCGCCACCCGGACCGCCTCGTTGGAGCCGCCGGCCGCCGGTGAGGTGAAGATCTCCGCACCGTACATGCGCAGGATCTGACGGCGCTCCTCGCTCGTGTTCTCCGGCATCACCACGATCAGCTGGTAGCCGCGGAGCTTCGCGACCATCGCCAGCGAGATCCCGGTGTTGCCCGAGGTCGGCTCGAGGATCGTCGAACCGGGGCGGAGCAGGCCATCCTTCTCGGCCTGCTCAACCATGAAGAACGCCGCGCGGTCCTTCACGGATCCGGTCGGGTTACGGTCCTCGAGCTTGGCCCACAGCCGGACATCGTCCGACGGTGACAGCCTGGGCAGCCCCACCAGCGGGGTGTTGCCGAGAGAGGCAAGCAGTGAGTCGTAACGCATCGCACGAATCCGTTCAGAACGATGATTTTTGTCCGCGGGGGCTACGGGGGGCGTCCCCCCGGGAGATGAGCTGGGCTGCGCGCCCGATACGATGGCGGTCTTTGCCATCGGGCGCGCGGCCTAGCCGCCGGCGACCGCGGGAAGGATCGTGACGGTGTCGCCGTCCTTCACCGGGGTCTCAAGCGCGCCGAGGAAGCGGACATCCTCGTCGTTGAGGTACACGTTGACGAAGCGGCGCAGCTTCTCGCCGTCCACTAGCCGCTCGCGAAGGCCGCCGTGGGCCGCGTCCAGGTTGCTCAGCAGCTCGTCCAGCGTGGCGCCGGAACCCTCGACCGCCTTGGCGCCGCCGGTGTAGCTGCGCAGAATCGTGGGGATGCGAACCTCAATGGCCATGTCAAAGCTCCTGTAGTTAATTTCCTACGCCGTGGTAGACAACCCGGATCGGGTCGCGATCATTCCGAAATTGTGACCGGTTCCTCGGTCACCTGGCCGTCGATGATCCGGTAGGAACGGAACTCCGCTTCCGTCTCATCCCTGGTCGATACTAGGACGTAATGGGCCTGCGGCTCGCTGGCGTACGAGATGTCGGTGCGCGACGGGTACGCCTCGGTGGCCGTGTGCGAGTGGTAGATCACCACGGCCTCCTCGTCGTTGTCGTCCATCGCACGCCACACCTGGAGCTGCTCGCGGGAGTCGAACCGGTAGAACGTGGGTGACCGCTCGGCGTTCTGCATCGGGATGTACCGCACCGGGGTGTCGCTGCCCGCCGGGCCGGCGATTACGCCGCAGGCCTCGTCCGGGTGGTCCTTGCGTGCGTGTTCGACGATCTTGTCGTGAAGGTCGCGGGAGATGGTCAGCACAATGGCCGAGATTACCCGGTCGCCGTTACCTGGTTATCGCGCGGACCAGGGACTCCTGGACAGCGCCGAGCCAGCCGTAGACCTCGAACGCGGCGAGCCTCGGGTCCTGGGGATCGAGGGCCGCCAGCTGCTCCTCGAAGTCCTCGGTGACCTCCAGACGGACGCCGAACATCAGCCGCACGTCGTTCAGCGCCCGCATCCAGTCCCTTGCCTGCTCGGCGGAGAGCTTCACCCGCCCGCCGCCCGGCGGCAGCGTCTCAAGCAGTGTCTGCGCGAAGTACTTCTTCGCCTCACGGAGCGAAGACTCGGTGTACTTGCGGAACTCGCCCGCTGCCTCCGGATCGTCGTTGTAGGCGTCGGGCAGCAGCCGGGCGAGCACCGGGTCGACGGGCCGCTCCGGCGGCGGCGCCGACGTCTCGCTGAACATCTTCTCGAGGTCCGCGAACAGATCGCCTGGCCCGTCGGTCCCGTCCGGAGCCGGTTGCCCCGCACCGGACGGCCCGGCTGCTGACGGCTCCGCACCAGACGGCTCCGCACCCCACGACTGGGCGGGCCTGTCGGGGTCGTTGAGCAGGTCAAGCACGGGGACGACAAGCGTACGCAGCAGCGTCGCCTCGCCGGCGGACAGCCAAACGCTCACGCCGCCGCCCTTGGTGGGCCGGAACATCTCCATGGCTCCTAGGTATCCTGGCGGACCGTCGCCCACAGGCCGTAACCATGCAGCACCTCGACGTTGCGCTCCATCGCCTCGCGGGTGCCGCTCGCAACTATCGCCTTGCCCTTGTGGTGGACGTCGAGCATCAGCTTCTCGGCCTTCGGACGGGGATAACCGAATACGTGCTCGAAGACGTAGGTTACATAAGACATCAGATTGACCGGGTCGTTCCACACGATCGTCAGCCATGGCCTGTCCGGCGTAACCTCATCCGCTGACCGTGGCTGATCGAGCTCAGCGGGCGCCACGCTCACTCGCACGCACCTCCCTGCGCCTAGTCTTCCACCTGTGACCAACACGGCGAACAGCGGGACAACCGCGCTGCTGACTGACCATTACGAACTCACCATGCTCCAAGCAGCGCTGCGCAGCGGTGCGGCCTCGCGACGCGCGGTCTTCGAAGTCTTCGCCCGCCACCTGCCGCATGGCCGTCGCTACGGCGTCGTCGCCGGCACCGGACGGCTGCTCGACGCGCTCGAGCAATTCCGCTTCGGGCCGGACGAGCTGTCCTTCTTGCGGGAAAACCGGATCGTGGACGAGGCCACACTCCGGTATCTGTCATCGTATCGGTTTTCCGGAAACATCTGGGGTTACCCCGAAGGGGACATGTACTTCCCCGGATCTCCGATTCTTGTCGTCGAGGGCACATTCGCGGAGTCGGTTCTCCTTGAAACCCTGGCGCTGTCGATACTCAACCACGACTGCGCGATCGCCTCCGCGGCGTCCAGGATGGTGACCGCGGCGGGCGGGCCCGGCCAGGCCGGCAGGCCGCTGATCGAGATGGGCTCGCGGCGCACCCATGAGGCCGCGGCGATCGCCGCGGCGCGCGCCGCCTACATCGCGGGCTTCGCGTCCACGTCGAACCTGCAGGCGCGGTTCACCTACGGCGTGCCGTCCGGCGGAACCTCGGCGCACGCCTTCACGCTGGTGCACGACAGCGAGAAGGAGTCATTCGCCGCCCAGCTCGCCTCGCTAGGGCCGGGCACCACCCTGCTCGTCGACACGTTCAACGTAGAGCAGGCGGTGCGGGCCGCCGTCGAGGCGGCGGGACCGCGGCTCGGCGCGGTGCGGATCGACAGCGGCGACCTGCCTGCGCACGCGGTCTCGGTGCGGGCGCTGCTCGACTCGCTCGGCGCCACGGAGACGCGGATCATCCTCACCGGAGACCTCGACGAGTACTCGATCGCCGGGCTCGCGGTCGCGCCCGTCAACGGATACGGCGTCGGAACCTCGCTCGTCACCGGGTCAGGCGCGCCGACCGCGGCGCTTGTCTACAAGCTGGTGGCACGCTCGGACGCGCCGCTCCCCGACGGCGAGCCCGCGGAACTCGACGCGCTGCGGCCGGTCGCCAAGCGGTCGGTGGGCAAGCCTGGCCGCGGCGGCCGCAAGTGGGCGGTGCGCGAGCGGGCCGAGTCGGGCGAGGCGATGACCGAGCGGATCTTGCTCGCACCGCCGTCGGGCCTCGGCCCGGCCGACCGGGTGCTGCTGCGCGAGCTGGTCCGCGACGGCAAGATCACCGGGCGCGAGCCGCTCGCCGACGCCAGGGCCCGGCACATCGCGGCACTCGGCGAACTGCCCGGCTACGCGCTCCAGCTGTCCCGCGGCTACCCCGCCATCCCCACCATCTTCGGCCGCGACGGCGATCGAGCCTAGGCAGCGCGGTCTTCGCGCTGCCTGCGACCGCAACCACAAGGCCTTAACCTCAGCCACCGCGCGGGGGGCGGCGCGGTTTCTGCGCCGCCCCCCGACCGCAGCCACAAGGCCTTAACAGCAACCACCGTGTGAGGGCGGCGCGCCTTCTGCGCCGCCCTCACCGCGTGGGGCTATGGGGGGCCGCGCAGGCCCCCCATGCGCGGGGGGGTGCGGAGGGTCGTCCCCCCGCGGGCAATACAGCGTGCAGGGGGGCGTCCCCCCGCATAAGGTAGGCCCGTGCGTTGCCTCATCATCGTTGACGTGCAGAACGACTTCTGCGAAGGCGGCTCGCTCGCGGTCGCCGGCGGCGCCGCGGTCGCCCGGTCCATCAGCACGCTGCTGACCTCGGGCAACCACGGCTACGACCACATCGTGGCCACTCTCGACTATCACATCGACCCGGGCGGCCACTTCGCGAGCGAGCCCGACTACGTGCGTTCCTGGCCACCGCACTGCGTTGCGGGGACCGCCGGCGCCCAGTTCCACCCCGACCTGATCACCGAGCCGATCGAGGCGGTGTTCCGCAAGGGCGCGCACGCGGCGGCCTACAGCGGGTTCGAGGGCGCCGACGGCGACGGCACGCCGCTCGCTACCTGGCTGCGGGAGCGCGACGTGGACCAGGTCGACGTGGTCGGCATCGCGACCGACTACTGCGTCCGCGCCACCGCGGCCGACGCGGCCGCCAACGGCTTCAGCGCGCGGGTGCTGCTCGGCCTGACGGCGGGCGTGGACCCGACCACCACCGCCGAGGCGGTCGCGCTGCTGCGCGGCGCGGGCGTCGATATCACCCGCGCCTGACCTCTCCTAGCGGTCCGCGGCCTGACGGATCGTCGGCCTGCCGAGCGGGAGCGATGAGCCGCCCGTGGCCTGCGACACAGTGTCGTAGTACAGGTAGGCGCCCACGGCCGCGAACCCCAGGATCACCCATCCGGCGGCCTGCAGCAGGCCCGTCGAGGCCGGTATCGCGTTGAATCCAGCGAACAGCAGCACCAGCGCCACGTCCACGAGGAGGAAGACCAACGTGAACGCCAACGGCAGCCGCAGTGTGGCCAGCGTGAGCATGACCATCACGACCAGCCAGGAGACCAGGAACAGTTCTAGCGTGGACCGCGTCGAGGTGAGCGGAATACCGAACCAGTTGTGGTTCAGGCCGAGGGACAGTACCGCGTAGCTGAGCCAGAAGCCCCCGAAGATGCCGAACACGCTCGCTACCGCCGTCTGGCCGACCGCGGCGGCCCAGATGGTCGCCAGGAACAGGCCGATTGAGGTGGCCGTGAGGACGATCGGCACCGCAGCGCCGAGTGCAGTCAACGGGACGACGCCTACGAACGCCAGGCCGAGCGCAACTGAGCCGGCGATGAAGCAAGGAAGTCCCAGTGCCGCGGGGTTACCGAGCCAGTAGACGGCCGCGGGCGCCTCAACGACAGGCTCTGGCGCGACGGTCGGCTCCTGAGCAGGGGCCTGGGCCGGAACATAGCTGGAGGCGGATGCATCAGCGCTCATCGGTTACTCCTTTGCGTAGGCCGGGTTGAGCGACCCCCGTCAGGGGTTAATGCATCGGTACGCCAGGAAACGCGCGCGCGTGTTCTCACTTTGAACCAGTGGTCACCGTCAACCCCGTCCGGCGACCAGGCGATCAGGTAAATTGCCTGGTCAGCGGCGCGATAGGGCCCACTGGCGTATCTTGTCGATCCGCGCCTTGACCTGGTCGGCCGAGGCCTGCGGCAGCGCGGGGCCGCCGCAGGCGCCGCGCAGCTCATTGTGGATCACCCCGTGCGGCTGCCCGGTGCGGTGCGACCAGGCGCCAACCAGGCCGTTCAGCTCCTTGCGGAGCGCCGCGAGCTGCTCGCGGCTGACGGTGGGCCGCGCGTCCTTCGCGGCCTGAGCCCGGCCGTTGCCGACGCCGTTGACCGTGCCGTTGACCAGCGTCGGCGCGGCGAACAGGGCGCCGTCCCGGTCGTCGTCCTTCGCCGCGGCCGCGGCCGAGCGGGCGGCCAGCTGCGCCGCCTGGCGCTTGCGCAGCAGCGTGGTCACCTGCTCGGGTTCGAGCAGCCCTGGCAGGCCGAGGAAGTCCTCCTCCTCGGGCGATCCCGCCTCGGTCGCGGTGCCGAACTCGCCGCCGTCGAACAGCACCCTGTCGAACGTCGCCGACGCCTTGAGTACCTCGATCGACCGGCCGACGAGCTCGAAGTCGTCCGGGGTCTTCCGTTCCCGCTGCGCCTCTTCGAGCTCGGCTTCCGGGTCCCTGTCGAGCGCGCGGACCACGTGGTCCCGCTCCGCCTCGAGCTCGGCGGCGAAGCCGAGCAGCGTCGGCACCGACGGCACGAACACCGACGCGGTCTCGCCGCGCTTGCGAGCGCGGACGAAGCGGCCGACCGCCTGGGCGAAGAACAGCGGCGTGCTCACGCTCGTCGCGTAGACACCCACCGCGAGCCGCGGCACGTCGACGCCCTCCGACACCATCCGCACCGCGACCATCCAGCGGGCCTGCGACGCGGCGAAGGCGGAGATCTTCCTGCTCGCCGTCGGGTCGTCGGAAAGCACCACGGCGGGCCGCTCGCCGCTGATCCTGCGCAGCTGGGCCGCGTAGGCGCGCGCCGTCTCGTGGTCGCTGGCGATGACCAGGCCGCCCGCGTCCGGCATTCCCCGCCGGACCTCGGTGAGCCGCTTGTCCGCCGCCTCGAGTACCCGGCCGATCCACTCGCCGCTCGGGTCGAGTGCGGTCCGCCATGCCTGCGCGATCTGGTCCCTGGTCATCGGCGTGCCGAGGGTCGTGGTGATCTCGTCGCCCGCGCGGGTCCGCCAGTGCATCTCGCCGGAGTAGGCGAGGAAGATCACCGGGCGCACCACGCCGTCCGCCAGCGCCGGCCCGTAGCCGTACACGTAATCGGAGGCGGACCGCTTGGACCCGTCCGCCTCGGGGACGTACGTGACAAAAGGGATCGGGTTGGCGTCTGACCGGAACGGCGTCCCGGTCAGCGCTAGCCTCCGCCGCGCCGGATCGAAGGCCTCCTTCACGGCGTCGCCCCAGGACAGCGCGTCGCCGGCGTGGTGGACCTCGTCGAAGATGATCAGGCTCTTGCGGTTCTCCGTGCGCGCCCTGTGCAGCGCGGGATGCGCCGCGACCTGCGCGTAGGTGACCGCGACGCCCTGGAAGTCGGCGCCGGCCCTGCCCTGGGCGTTCCGGTAGGACGGGTCGATCGCGATCCCGAACCTTTTCGCCGCCTGCGCCCACTGGTACTTGAGGTGCTCGGTGGGCGTGACGATCGTCACCGCGACGATCTCGCGCCTGACAAGCAGCTCCTTGGCTACGGTCAGCGCATAGGTCGTCTTGCCCGCACCAGGGGTCGCGACGAGGAGGAAATCACGCTTAGCTACGCGAAAGTACTCTGCGTAAGCAGCTTTCTGCCAGCCGCGGAGAAGTGGAACTTCCGAATCCGAAACGGGGGCGGCTGACTCGGGAGCGGCCGCCACTACTCGTCGTCGTCGCCGTCGCCGGGAGGCAGGGACTCGTAGATTTCCTTGCACTCCGGGCAGACGGGGAACTTCTGCGGATCCCGGCTGGGCACCCAGACCTTGCCGCACAACGCCTTGATGGGCGTGCCGAAGACAGCGGCCTGCATCATGTCGTTCTTGTCGACGTAATGCGCGAACCGCTCGTGATCGCCATGCGACGTATCGACCTTGAGGTCTTCGTGAACCTTCAGGTCGCTGTCTGGGATTACTTCGGTCTCCACGTACCCGAGTTTACCGTCTCCTGGCGTGCCCGCGCCGCCCGCGCCACGGCATCTCGGGCAATCAGGTTCATGGATCGCCGTCTGAGTAGGCCGAACCCGTTCGGGATAAGCGTGCGGAGCTGCCAGCTCTTGCCCGGCTGCGCGGGCCTGATACGATCGCGATTTTTGCGATCAGGCCCGGGCAGAGGGGCATCGGGGGGTACGGGGGTCGTCCCCCGGGGGATAAATTGAGCGTCGGGTCGTCGGGATACGTGGCGACGAACGCCAGGTCGCCGTCCTGGCGGCGGAGCACCTGGCGCCAGAGCAGGCTGGGGTCGGGGGCGAAGACGTCGCCTGGCTCGGCGCCGAGAACGTACCAGGCGCCCTCCTCGATCTCCGCCTCGAGCTGGCCGGGCGACCAGCCGGCGTAGCCCGCGTACACGCGCATGCTGGTGATCGCGGTGGTCAGCAGGCCGGGCGGCGTGTCGAGGTCAAGCAGGCCGAGCCTGGCAAGTGATGGTGCCCCGTCGAGCGCCCGCCAGCCGACTGGTTCGTCCTTGCCGGGGATCAGTGCCAGCGCGAGCGCGCTGTTCGGCGCCACCGGGCCGCCGCGAAAGACCACAGAGGGCTCGGTGGTCAATTCCGTCCACTGCTCAAGCACCTGGCCCACGCCGATCGCGGTGGGCCGGTTCAACACGACGCCCAGCGTTCCCTCGACTTCCTCGTGCTCCACGACGAGCACCACGGCGCGCTTGAAGTTCGGATCACCGAGCAGCGGAGTCGCTACGAGTAGCCGACCAGCCTTCGGATCCGACCCCATGTGGTCCATGTAACCATCATGGCCCATGACTCGGACGGCCTTCGTCCGTCGGCCCGGTCTTCCTCTGCTTGCCAGCTCTTACTCTGCCGGCGCGGCCTTGCCCGACTCGGCGAGGGCGGCCTCGCGCACCGCGGCGGCCACGCCGGAGGCGACGTCGGGGTGGAACACCGACGGGATGATGTAGTCGGGGGCGAGATCCTCGACGGGAACCACGTCGGCGAGCGCGCGGGCCGCGGCGAGCAGCAGCGTGTCCGTGATCGTGGTCGACTGCGCGTCGAGCAGGCCGCGGAAGACACCAGGGAAGGCGAGCACGTTGTTGATCTGGTTCGGGTAGTCGCTGCGGCCGGTCGCCACCACGGCCGCGTAGTCCCGGGCCTCGTCCGGGTCGACCTCGGGGTCGGGGTTGGCGAGCGCGAACACAATCGCGCCAGCGTTCATCGTCTTGACGTCCTGGCCGGTCAGCACGTTCGGCGCGGAGACACCGATGAACACGTCGGCACCCGCGACGGCCCCCTTGAGGTCGCCCGCGTAGCACTCACTGTTGGTGTGCTCCGCGATCCAGGTGAGGTTCTCGTTCATGTCTGCCCTGCCCCGGTACACAGCGCCGCTGATGTCGCAGGAGATCACGTGCCGCGCGCCGGCGTTGAGCAGCAGCTTGAGCACGGCGGTGCCCGCCGCTCCCGCGCCCGCCATCACGATCTTGACCTCGGCGAGTTCCTTGCCGACGACGCGCAGCGCGTTGGTCAGCGCGGCGAGCACGACGATCGCGGTTCCGTGCTGGTCGTCGTGGAACACCGGGATGTCGAGCATCGCGCGCAGCCTGCGTTCCACCTCGAAGCACCGGGGTGCGGAGATGTCCTCCAGGTTGATGCCGCCGAACCCCGGTGCGATGGCCGCGACCGTCGCGACGATCTGGTCGAGGTCCTGGGTGTCCAGGCAGATCGGCCAGGCATCGATATTGGCGAACCGCTTGAACAGCGCCGCCTTGCCCTCCATCACCGGCAGCGCCGCGTACGGGCCGACGTTGCCGAGGCCGAGCACCGCGGAGCCGTCGGTCACCACCGCGACGCTATTGCGCTTGATGGTCAGCCTTCTCGCGTCTTCGGGCTTCGCCGCCAGCGCGAGGGAGACCCTGGCCACACCGGGGGTGTAGGCCATGGACAGGTCGTCGCGGTTACGCAGCGGTACCTTCGACCGCATCTCGATCTTGCCGCCGAGGTGCATGAGGAAGGTGCGGTCGCTGACCTTGTGCACGGCCACGCCCGGGACCTCGGCCATCGCGGCCACCAGCGACTCGGCGTGCGCGGTGTCGGTGGCGGCGCAGGTCACGTCGACGCGGAGCTTGCCGCGGTTACCCGAGTTGACGTCGAGCGCGGTGACCACGCCACCCGCGTGCTCCACGGCACGCGTGATCTCGCTGACCGCACGACCGTGCGAGGCCACCTCAAGGCGTGCCGTGATGGAATACGACACGCTCGGCGCCATGGTCATGTCGCTTCCGCCTTTCTACGGCCCGCCGGTCTTTCATGACCGTCCGGCTTTCACGCCTTCTGGCTTCCCTTTGCCTTCCGGCTTTCCGGCCCTCCGGCGGGGTGCCGGAAACTCCGCCGACGCAGGAAGATTACCGCGCGGCAGGCAGCGGCTGCGGCTCGCATTGAACGGCCCGGACGTTTCAGAGTAGGTGCTGCTTGCTGCACCGCGTAATCTTCATGCATGGCGCGGGATACAACGATGAGCCCGTCGGCCGCCGGCTTCCAGACAGAAGCCGACGTGATCGACGTCACCCGGCTGCGCGTGGCCCTCGCCCGGCTGTCCCGTCGCATGCGCAGGCACGCGCTCGCCGGGCTGACGCCGACGCAGCTCGCCGCGCTGTCCACGGTGGAACGCGCCGGGCCGCTGCGGCTCGGCGACCTGGCCGCCGCGGAGGGCATCGCCCCCTCGACGCTCACCCGGATGGTGGCGGTCCTCGAGGAACTCGGCTATGTGCGCCGCGACGCTGACCCCACGGACGCGCGGGCGTCCACGCTCGCGATCACGACTCGCGGGCACGAAACTCTTGAGCGGCTGCGCGAGGAGGGGACCGTCATGCTCACTGAGTCGCTGAAGCTGCTCACGGCGGGGCAGCGGGCCGCACTCGCGGCGGCGCTGCCCGCCCTCGAGGCGCTCGCTGAACCTGAGACACCGCTGCCGCGGCCTGCCAGGTAACACTTTGCGCCTGGTTTGCCCGGCTAGAACAGCAGCAGGGTGAGCTGAGTCCTTGCCTTCTTGAGCCGCTCGTCGTCCGGCGGCAGCACCTCGAACAGGTCGAGCAGGCGCAGCCGCGCCGTGTTCCGCTCGGCGCCCGAGGTCCGCTTGATGACGGCGAGCACCCGGTCGAATGCCTGCTCCGCGTCGCCGCTCGCCATCTCGAAGTCGGCGAGCAGCAGCTGCGCCTCGACGTCGTCGGGCCGCTCGGCGGCGTCCCGCGCGGCGTCCGCGGGCTCGACGGAAGACACCCGGCGCATCAGGTTCACCTGGGCGAGCCAGCTCTTGGCGAGCGGGTCGGCAGGGACGTCGGCGAGCGCCTTCTCAAGCGCCTGCGCGGCGCCATCGAGGTCGCCCGTCTCCATCGCGTCCCTGGCCTCGGACAGCGCGGGCGGCAGGTCATCGAAAGCGTCACCTGATCCCGAGCCCGAGTCCGCACCCGCGCCGGCGGGCGCTACACCGAGCTGGTCGGCCACCGACAGCACCTGAGCGAGCCACTGCTTGATCTGTGCCTCGGGCATCGCGCCGAGGAACGCGTCCACCATCTGGCCGCCAATGATCGCGACCACCATCGGGATGGACTGCGCCTGGAAGGCCTGGGCGAGTCGCGGGTTCGCGTCCACGTCGATCTTGGCGAGGACCCACGCGCCGTTGGCCTCGCCCGCCAGCTTTTCGAGCACCGGGCTGAGCTGCTTGCACGGACCGCACCAGTCCGCCCACAGGTCCACGATCACCGGCGTGGTCCTCGACCGGAGCGCGACGTCGTCGTTGAAGGTCTCTTCCGTCACGTCGAACACAAACGCCGATTCAGATCCGGCCGAGGGCGTGCCGTCGGCAGCGCCGCTGGCCGAGGCGGCCCGCGCCGCCTGCTGCTGCCTGCGCTGCGCGGCGGCCTGCCGCGCACCAAGGTCGACGGCACCGTACATAGAGAAGTCCCGCGGCTGAGTCATACCATCTATCCTGCCCCAAATCTTGGCGTGATCGTGACCATTGTCGGTCGCGACAGGCCGGCGCGACACTGGCAACTCGTTGCCAAAACAGGCCGCTTGTAGCATTTCATGTGCTACCGTCGCCCCATGGCACAGAAGGGCGACCGGCGACGCGGCAAGCCGCTCAACCCGAACCTCGGGTACGCAGGCGACCCCGTGCATCACTCGACGTCGAACCTGCCTCAGCAGCGGATCGGCATCAGGGAACTCCGGCAGCACGCCAGCGTCTACGTCGACCTCGTTGAGCGCGGCTATACCGTCGACATCACCAACCGCGGACGTCTCGTCGCCCAGATGATCCCGGTCCGCGACCCGGAGAGCCCGCTCGAGCGCTGGATCGCCAAGGGTGTCATCGAGCGCGCGGAGGACGAGGGCAGCGTGCTCGAGATCGAGCCGTACCAGGGCGCGCCGGCCGCCGGGCAGCAGACCGCGAGCCAGGCGCTGGAACGACTGCGCGGCGCCGGGGAGTCATCGTGATTTACCTGGATTCTTCGGCGCTGGTCAAGCTCGCCCTCACCGAGCCCGAGTCCGCCGCGCTCACCGCCTTCATCGCCAGCCACCCCGACGCCGCCCTTGTGTCGAGCACGCTGCACCGCGCCGAGGTGCTGCGCGCCATCTGGCGCGCGGAGCCGGGGGCGCTGCCCCGCGCGCAGCGAATCATCCGCCGGGTCTCGCTCGTCGCGCTCAGCCACGACCTGCTCGACAACGCCGCCACCGTGCAACCCGGCCACCTGCCCACGTCCGCCGCGATCCACCTGGCCTCGGCGCTGGCGATCAAGCGGGACCTGACCGCCTTCGTGTGCTACGACAAGACCCTCAGCGACGCCGCCGAGGCCGCCGGACTTCCCGTCGCGAGCCCGGCCTAGGCATCCGCGTTCGCGGACGGTTCTGCCCAGGCTGGCTGCGGCCTGCCGCCCCGCCAGACGCGGTCAGGTCTGGGTCTGGCCCGACGGGGTGTAGCAGGAGCCGGTGGCCACCAGGTCGATCTGATAGCCGCCGGTTGACGAGGTGTTGATGTAGAGCGGTCCGCCGTCGAGCGGGACGGTGATGGATTTCACGATCCCGGCGTGCGCGGACGCGTAGGCCGGGTCGCTCGATGTCTGGACGAACTCAAGGTAGCCGGTCGAGCCGGCCTGCTGTCCGCCCTGGCTCTGGGTGAACTGCACGGTTATCGACCGGCATGTCGACGCGCTCCACACCTGGTTCTGCTCGTACTGCGGGTACTGGTAGGTCCCCTCCTGGTCGGTATAGCTGAACAGCCGGTTTCCGACCTGCACCGTCCCGCTGCCGTTGTTGAACGGGACAAGCGGCACATCACCGTAGGCCGTCACCGCGACAGCGGCGCTGACGCCGACAACCGCGCCGCCGCTCTCGATGGCTATGCGGAACGAGTACTTGCCCATCGCGTTCAGCTTCGGCGGCGTCACGGACCCAGTCGCGCCGGTGAGCGTCTGCACATCCTCGAACGTCTGCCCGAAGGTCCGCTGCAGCACGGTTGACTCGCCCGAGCCGAGGTCCTGAACGCTGAACGTGAACGACGGCGCCGAGCCAGCGTCAACCTGCGTCGTGACACCGGTGAGCGTCGCGCTGCCGGTGACGGGCGGGGCGGAGGTCGACTGCGTGGCGTCGCCTGAGGCGGTAACCGACGAGGAGGCCAGCGCCGAGGCTGACGCCGACGCCGACGCGCCTGAGCCAGGCGACGTGGCGTGCGAACTCTTCCGCGTGGCCTTCGTGCTCACCTTCGGAGTCGACCCGTTGCCAGCTGCCGTGTTCGCTCCCGACGATCCCAGGATGGCTCCACGTGCGACGTAGAGCCCCGCGACAAGCAGGACGGCCATCCCGGCGAGCGCGGCGATCAGCCGCCCCCGCTTACGCCGCCGCACTGGCCCGCTTCCCCGTCCGCCGCCGTCCGCCGACGGGTAGCCGGGCGGCGGTGTGGGGCCGCTCGGCCGGCCCGGGTCGGAAAACCCGTTGCCCCACCAGGGAGGCGCGTCGACGACCGCCGGCCCTGTTGCCCGGCTCGTATAGCCCGGCCCCGCCTGCCCGGCCTGCCACGAGCCGGACGGCGACCCGGACAGCAACTGCAGGCTCTGGGCCGCCGTGGGGCGGTTGCGCGGGTCTGGCTCGAGCATGGCCATGACCGCGCCGCCGAGCCAGTCCGGAATCCTGGCGACGCTCCGTACGTCGGGAATAGGTTCCCTGCGAACCGCGGCGGACGCGTACTCGCCGACCGTGGCGCATTCGCGGGGCAGCCGGCCGGAGAGAAACCCATAGAGCGCGCAGCCGGCCGCCCAGATGTCATTGCTGAACGCGGCGGGCTCGCCGAGCCACAGTTCCGGCGCCATATAGGCGAAGGTGCCAATCAAGACTCCTGACGAGCTGAGCTTGGTGCCCGTCATCGCCTTGGCGATGCCGAAGTCGGTGACCTTTGTCTGGCCCGTCTTGCACAGGAACAAGTTGCCCGGCTTGATGTCCCTGTGGATCACATTCCGCTCGTGTGCATAGGCAAGCGCGCCGCACGTCTCCCGGCCAATAGCGACGGCCTGGTCGACCCCGCCCGCGGGCGGCACCCGGCTAAGGTCATGACCTTCCAGGTACTCCATCACCATGTACGGGGCACCGCCGAAGGTTCCCGTGGTGAAGACAGTCACGATGTTCGGGTGCTGCATCTGGGCGGCCAGCCGCATCTCACGGTCGAATCGGGCTGCATCCTCTGCGGAAGAAAGCAACTGCGCGCGCATGATCTTGATCGCGACCGGCCGGTTGTCCAGCTGTTCGTCGTGGGCGAGCCAGACTTCTCCCATGCCGCCCTCGCCGAGCCGGCCAATCATCTGATAGCGACCGTCGAAATTACCCACGCCGCCCCCAATGCCGCACAGAAGATAGATGTCAGGCCTACCTTATGGAGTGCTAACCGGCAACGGCTGGAATTATTGACACTGTGAGTTAATGACAGAATCCTTGGGTTCAGAAAAGTAACTTTTCAATAACCCGGCCGGACTATTGAGAATAGGAGGCGGCGCGACGACTAGAAGGCGGGTGGCTCGGTGTAGGTGCCCCAGACGGCGCGGAGGGCGTCGCAGATCTCGCCGAGTGTGGCCTCGGCGCGGGCGGCGGCGAGCATGGGCTCGACCAGGTTCTCGTCGGTATTGGCGGCCGCGGTCAGCGCGGCGAGTGTGCGCTCCACCACGGCGTCGTCACGGGCGGCGCGGCGGGCCGTCAGCTCGGCGACCTGGGCGCGCTCCACCTCGGGGCTGATCCGCAGGATCTCCAGCTCGCCTCCGACCGTCCCGGTGTGCGTCGTCATGCCGACGATGCGCTTGTCGCCCTTCTCCAGCTTCTGCTGGTACTCGAAGGCGGCGTCGGCGATCTCGCCGGTGAACCAGCCGTTCTCGATGCCGCGCAGGATGCCGCCGGTCATCGAGCCGTCAGGGGACATGGCCCGGATGCGGTCGAAGATGTCCTCGGCCTCCGCCTCCATCCTGTCGGTCAGCGCCTCCACGTACCAGGAGCCGCCGAGCGGGTCGGCGACGTTGGTGACCTCGGTCTCCTCCATGATCACCTGCTGGGTGCGCAGCGCCGTCTCCGCGGCCGCCGCGCTCGGCAGCGCGAGCACCTCGTCCAGGGCGTTGGTGTGCAGCGAGTTGGTGCCGCCGAGCACGGCGGCGAGCGCCTCGACGGCGGTTCTCACCACGTTGTTCACCGGCTGCTGCGCGGTCAGCGACACCCCGGCGGTCTGGGTGTGGAAGCGCAGCCACTGGGCCCGGGCGGTCTTGGCGCCGTAGACGTCGCGCAGCCAGCGGGCCCAGATCCGGCGGGCGGCGCGGAACTTCGCGATCTCCTCGAAGAAGTCGATGTGCGCGTCGAAGAAGAACGAAAGGCCGGGGGCGAACTGGTCCACGTCGAGGCCCCGGCTGATGCCGAGCTCGACGTAGCCGAAGCCGTCGGCCAGGGTGAACGCGAGCTCCTGGGCGGCCGTCGAGCCGGCCTCCCTGATGTGGTAGCCGGACACCGACAGCGGCTTGTACCGCGGAATGCGCCGCGCGCAGTACTCCATCAGGTCGCCGATGAGCCGCAGGTGCGGTTGCGGGGAGAACAGCCACTCCTTCTGCGCGATGTACTCCTTGAATATGTCGGTCTGCAGCGTGCCGTCGAGCGTGCTCGGGTCGATGCCCTGGCGCTCCGCGGCCACCAGGTACATGCAAAAGACCGGGACGGCGGGGCCGCTGATCGTCATTGACGTGGTCGTCTGGTCCAGCGGGATGCCGTCGAACAGCACGTCCATGTCGGCCGCCGAGTCGATGGCGACGCCGCAGTGGCCCACCTCGCCGAGCGAGCGCGGATCGTCGGAGTCCCGGCCCATCAGCGTCGGCATGTCGAATGCGACGGACAGGCCGTCGCCGCCCGACTTGATGAGCATCTTGTACCGCTCGTTCGTCTGCCTGACATTGCCGAAGCCGGAGAACTGCCTGATCGTCCACGGCTTGCCGCGGTAGCCGGTCGGGTAAAGGCCCCGGGTGAACGGGAACTCACCCGGCCAGCCGATCGCGTCAGGCGGCTCGGCGCCGTCCGGCGGACCGTAGGCCGGCTGGACCTCAATGCCGGACAGCGTGCTGAAGTCGGCGTCGCGCTTGGCGGCGGCGTCGTAGTCGCGCCGCCAGCGCTCGCGTCCGGTCGCACCCATCTTTACCCCCGTTTACTAGGACGCCCTAGCAATATAGTAGGACGTCCTAGTAACTGCCAGTCAGCGGGGTGTTACTCAATCAGCAAAGGCCCGCTCAACTTTCCCGCAACCGGCTCCCCTGGTGCGGCGTCTTAGGAACGGCTAGCACGTACCAGCAGCCTGCCACCGCGCGAAAGTGTGGGATTCACTGATGCACCCGACAAATACTCTCGCCGCGTCCCCATTTGGTGACATCATGTTCAATGGGGGCGCCGGTGCGGTGCGGGCAGGTTCGGCGACGGCCGATTCGGGCCTAGCCGCCGCCTTTGCGGTAGGGGCACCACGAACGGCGCGGCGAGAGGGAGGTCCGTTGGGCGCGGACGCGGGAGCGGAGACCGGTCCATACGGCATCCTCACCAGGGAATCGGGCAGTCGCTCACGGCAGGTGGTCGCGGAGGAACTGTTCACCGCTCACTACCCGAAGCTGGCAGGCTGGGTGCGGCGCCTGGTGGACGACGACGAGACGGCGCACGAGATCGCGTCGGAGGCCTTCGTCCGGCTGCTGTCGAAGTGGACCAGCCCCGACAAGCTGGAAAGCCCGCAGAGCTACCTTTACATGATCGCCACCAACCTGGTCCGCGACCACTGGCGCAAGATGGAGCGCGAGCGCCGCGCCTTCAGCCGGGCGGCCGCGGGCATGGATCCCGAGCCGTTCTCCGACCCGTCGCAGGACGTTGACGTCCGGGAACTGCTCGCCGCGCTCCCCGACCGGCTGCGCGAGCCGTTCCTGCTGCACTACTACGCGGGGTTCGGCATCAGGGAGATCGCGGCACAGCTCAAGAAGCCCGAGGGCACGATCAAGGCCGACCTCTTCCACGCCAGGGCGCGGCTGAAGGAGGCGCTCGCGGAGCGCGGCGCCGTGCCTCGGGGGAGGCAGGTCCCCGCCCAGCGGCCAGGGAACGCGCCGGGATCGGGCGGGATCGCCGCGGGGACGCCGGGGGACGCGGCAGGGACATACGTCGACGAAATAGGAACGGCCGGGGACGCTTCCGCGAAGAAGGGCCGCGGCACCCGCCGGGGCTTGAGGAGGACCAATGCCGACTGACAACGACCTCGACCCGGTCGACCGCTGGCTGAACCAGCAGGTCTGGCCGATGGCGCCGCCGGACGGCGCGTTCGAGCAGATCACCAAGCGGGCGCGGCGGCGGAAGGTACGCCACGCCGCGATCTCCGTCGCGTCGGGCGCCGTTGTCGCCGTGGCGGTGGCAGTGACGGCGACGCTCGGGCTCGCCGGCGGCCTCGGGACGTCGGGGCCGGGCAAGAGCGTCATCGCGGCAAGCGGCAGTGCCGCCAGTCCGAGCAGCACAGGGACACAGCGGACGCTCGGCAATGCCACCAACGAGCCCACGGCAAGCGGTTCGGCGTCATCGAGCGCGCTGCCCACCCCGGCGGGATCGGGATCGGGCACTACGCTCGGGCCGACTTCGCCCGGCTGGCTGCCGGACAAGTTCATACCGGCCACGGTCACCTGGGTCTCGCAAACAACCGGCTACGTCATGGGCCAGGCCGGGACCTCGGGTAAGTGCGGCGCGCAGCAGAACTCCGACATCTGCACCTCGATCGCGGTCACCCACGATTCGGGCCAGACCTGGGCGGGCGTGCCCGCGCCGGTCACCGGGGCCGCGAGCAGCCTGACCGGCGTCAGCGGGCTTCGGTTCCTCGACGGGGTGAACGGCTGGGCGTTCGGGCCCGAACTGTGGGCCACGCACGACAGCGGCCTTCACTGGAACCAGGTGAGAACCGGAAATCTGCAGGTCACCGACCTGGAAACGGTCAACCACCGGGCCTACGCGCTGTGGGCCAGCTGCACCAACGCGGCCGAATGCTTCTCCTACACGCTCATGTCCACCCCGGCGGGCCAGGACGTCTGGACGCCGGTCAGCGGCGTTCCCCAGAACCTGGCCGCGGCAAGCACCGGCAGCGCCCAGACCCCGGGCTCGGCGAGCTTCCAGCTCGCAGGAAACAACGGCTACCTGATCGCGCCCGACGGCTCGCTGTACGTGGGATCGCTGCCGAAGGACGGGTCCGCGAGCACCTGGCACCGGGCGTCCGCCAGCCTGCCCTGCAACCCCAGCTGGCTGGTCGAGGGGCTGTACGGCCAGTCGCTGCAGGTGCTGCTCGCGTCCTACTGGGCGAAGGGCGGCACGCCGAGCCTGGCGGTCGCGTGCGAGGTGAAGGCACTCCCCCAGGGCTTCAGCAGCACTGTGTGGATCTCCACTGACAACGGGTCCAACTGGACGGAGCGGACCGGCGTCGGGCAGGCGGGCGTCTCGTGGATCGGCAAGGCCCTGTCACTCACCGCCACCAGCAACGGCGGCCTGATACTCGCGACGCAGAGGGGCATCTACCGGCTGCCCCCCGGTGCGAGCCAGTGGCAGAAGGCCGCACTCAGCGGTTCCGCGGCGCCGCCATACGGTTTCAACTACGTGGGCATGACCAACGACACGCAGGGGGTCGCGATCGCCGATCCCGCCGCCGCGCCCAACCAGCCGGCCCCGGATCCGTACGGAATCTGGATGACCGTCAACGGCGGCCAGACGTGGCAGTTCCGCGCGATCAAGCCCGGCAGCTGACCGACGGAACGGGGTCAGGAGTCCGTGAAATCGCCGGCGGACAGCCGCAGGCCGCGCAGCAGGGTGAACAGTGCCTCGCGGTCCGGCTCCGAGTACCCGGCCAGGCCGAAGTCCGCCGCCATCAGGTCGCGGGTCGCCACCGCGACCGCGTCCCGGCCGCGCGCCGTGATCTCGGCGAGGCGGCCGCGCCCGTCGGCCGGGTTGGGCTTGCGTACCACCATGCCCGCCGCCTCGAGGCGGTCGATCGTGTTGGTCACCGAGGTGGGGTGCACCATCAGGCGCTCCCCCATCACCCGCAGCGGCAGCGCGCCCTCCCGGCTGAAGGAGAGCAGCACCAGGGCCTCGTACCTGGCGAAGGTAAGCCCGTACGGCCGCAGGATCGTGTCCAGGTCGGCGAGCAGCAGCTGCTGTGCGCGCATGATCGAGGTGACCGCCGCCATCGCCGACGACGGGCCGAACCGGCGCTCCCATATCCGCGCCGCGCGATCGATCGGATCGAAGGGCAGGCCAAGCTCTCTGGACACACCGGACACACTACGGTTGTTTCCGCAGCTACGACCAGCCGCGCATGCGCAATCCGTGATCGACCCCAATCCGTGATCAACCTGGTGACGTGCCGCACTGGTCACCACCCGACCGTTCACCCACAATGGCTGTGGGGCGTCTGCACCCCTGCTTGGAGCTGCCATGGACTCCCGGTCACGCGTCAGCGTCGTGGGTGCCGCCACGACGGTCGCTGTCGTGTGCGCGTTCGCCCTGACGGGCGGGCCGGCCAGGGCGGACGCGGCGCCGACCGACCTGCCGACGCCGAGTGACACGATCACCATCACCAGCCCGGCCACGGTGACCGCACTCGGCGGCCAGGGCGGCGAGACGCTCGCGGTGACCGCGAACTCCACCACGGCGCTCGCGTCGATGAAGGTGCACCTCGACGACGCCACGACCGGAACAGATACCCTCGACCTGACCATGACCGGGCCGGCCGGCGGGGCGCAGCCTGGCTCGAGCATCTGGACGAGCGGCACGCTCAGCACGGCGACCCTGCCGCTCGGCAGCTACTTCATCACCGTGGACGCCGCCGACGCGGGCGGGACCTCGGTCACCGGCGTCCCCGCCGGCACGCTGCCCTTCCAGGTCACCCCGCAGATCACGCCCGGCCAGGTCAGCACCGTCCTCAGCTACACCAACCAGCATCCGGTCATCGCGGGCACCGTCACCGAACTGGCGCCAGGCGCCACCCAGGCCACGCCGTACACCGGCCCGCTGGTGCTGCACGACCCGGTTGAGGGCGACATCCACCTGACCACTACCGCGGCCGGCGGCTACAGCGCCACCCTGGCGCACCCGGCCGCCGGGGAAACGATCACCGCCGAAATCCTCGCCACGCCCGCGACCAAGGGCGCCGCCGCGGCCCCGGTGACGCTGACCGCGCAGCCAAGCCAGCTGCGGCTGTCCGCCAGGCTGTCCGCCGCGAAGGTCAGGTACGGCGCCAAGGTCACCGTCTCGGGCACCGTCGGCTACGCGTCGGGTCACACCGTGGTGCCGCTGGCCGGCCAGCGGGTGCACATTTCCGCAAGCAGCGGACATCCGCCCCTCAGCACCAGCACCGACAAGTCAGGCCACTTCACCGCCGCGCTGCCAAAACTGGCGGCGAGCACGAACTGGACCGTCCAGGCAGGCGGTGGCCAGTTCCTCACCAGCGTGACTGTCAGGCTGCCGATGACCGTCGAGCTGCCCACGGCCATCACCGGCTTCAGTGCCACACTGAACCCGCTCTGGCAGGTCACCGTCCGCGGCTGCCTCGGGCTCGCGCCGAAGACGCCCGGCTACCTGCCGTCGCTGGAGGGCCTGGTGATCCAGTACTCCCCGGGACCGCACGGACCATGGCACGCGCTCGGCGCGGTTCCCGCGCAGAAGAGCTCCCTGTGCGGCAACGGCGGCAGGACGTTCAGCGCGACGTTCACCGCGCTGCGCAACTACGCGTATTACCGGGCGAGCTTCGGCGGCTCCACCAGCAGCAAGGACGGCGTGACCAGCCACGACCCGGCCACCGCGTTCCTGTCCTCGCTCAGCGCGACCAAACTGGCCTGGAAGTACGCGGACCGCTTCGACCAGGTGAAATTCACCCCGCACCGCGTGCCCAAGGGCGGGAAGCTGACCGTAACGGGGAAGCTCGAGACCTATACCGGCGGCAAGTGGCGGCCGCTGGCGCACCAAATGGTGCAGATCATCCTGAAGCCACACGGCAGCAGCGGCTGGTACTGGATCGTCAAGGTAAAGACGGGAGACTCCGGCGGATTCTCCGCGACGTTCGCCGACCCGGTGACCGCCACCTGGTCGACGGAGTACCTCGGCGACGCGAAGCACCTCGCGACGGTCGGGCCGATGGTCGGGGTGACCCTGGAGGATTGACAGTAAGCGGGTCAATCCATAGCGAAACCGGCAGCTGCCAGCAGCTCCTCGGCGGCGGTCAGCGGGTCGGAACTGCCGTCCGCCACCCGGGCGGCCAGCTCGTCGGGGACCGTCAGCCGACGGGCGACCACGCCGAACGCGAGCGCTGTCACCTCGTCGCGCGCCCTGGCGAGCCGCCGCCTCGCCCGTTCGCCGCTCGCGTCGAGCCAGGCGTCGTGCTTGTCGAGCGCCGCGACCAGGTCCTCGACGCCGTCGCCCGCGGTGGCCACCGTGGGCACGATCGGCGGCTTCCATTCCCCCGGCGCGAGCGCCACCGCCGCCCGCAGGTCGCGCAGGGTCGCCTGGGTGTCCGGGCGGTCCGCCTTGTTCACCACGAGCACGTCGGCGACTTCGAGCACGCCCGCCTTGGCGGCCTGGATCGAGTCGCCCATCCCTGGCACGACGAGCAGCACGGTGCTGTCGGCCGCCGAGGCGATCTCCACCTCGGCCTGGCCGACGCCGACGGTCTCCACCAGGATCACCTCGAAGCCGGCCGCGGCGAGCACCCTGATCGACTGCGGCGTCGCGGCGGCGAGGCCGCCGAGCTGACCGCGGCTGCCCATCGACCTGATGAACACACCGTCGTCGGTGGCGTGCTCCTGCATCCGGATGCGGTCGCCGAGCAGCGCGCCGCCGGTGAACGGCGATGACGGGTCGACGGCGAGCACCGCCGTGGTGGCGCCCCTGGCGCGGAACGCGCGCACGAGCGCGCTTGTCACCGTGGACTTTCCCGCACCCGGCGCGCCAGTGAGGCCGATCACGCGGCTCGCAGTCGCCGGCGGCTTAAGGTCCCGCAGCACCGAACGGGTACGTGGGTCCCCGTTCTCCACCCACGAGATCACCCGGGCGAGCGCGCGCCTGTCCCCGGCCTGAACCAGGCCCGGGATGTCGCCTGCGTTCAGGGCAGTACTCTTCCCGTTCGCCGCCGCGCGCTGAACGCTTTGGCTCACTGGGGGCTCGCTCAGACCTTGAGCAGCAGGGCGGAGCCCTGGCCGCCGCCGCCGCACAGCGCCGCCGCGCCGAGGCCGCCGCCGCGGCGGCGCAGCTCGTTGATGAGCGTGAGCGCGATCCGCGTGCCCGACGCGCCGAGCGGGTGGCCGACCGCGATCGCGCCGCCGTTCACGTTCACGATGTCCGGGCTGACGCCGAGCTCGCGCATGGAGGCGATGCCGACCGCGGCGAACGCCTCGTTGATCTCGATCAGGCTCAGGTCGCTGACCGCGAGGCCCGCCTTGCCGAGGGCCTTGGCGATCGCGCCGGACGGCTGGTGGTGCAGGCTGTTGTCCGGCCCGGCGACCGTGCCGAACGCGCCGACCTCGGCGAGGATCGTCGCGCCAAGTTCCTCGGCCTTCTTGCGGCTGGTCACGATGACCGCGGCGGCGCCGTCGGAGATCTGCGACGAGGAGCCGGCGGTGATCGTGCCTTCCTTGCCGAAGGCCGCGGGCAGCTTCGCGAGGGACTCGGCGGTGGTGTCGCCGCGGATGCCCTCGTCGGACTTGAAGACGGTCGTCTCCTTGCGCGACTTGATCTCGACGGGGACGATCTCGTCATCCATCAGGCCGTCCTTGGCGGCCCGCGCGGCCCGCTGCTGCGACCGGGCGGCGAACTCGTCCTGCTCCGCGCGGCTGATGTCCAGCTTGCCGTTGAAGCGCTCGGTCGACTCGCCCATCGACAGGCCGTCGAACACGTCGGTCAGGCCGTCGACGGCCATCGAGTCGAGCATCTCGACCGCGCCGTACTTGTAGCCCTTGCGCGAGTTCTTCAGCACGTGCGGCGCGTTGGTCATGCTTTCCATGCCGCCCGCGACGATCACGTCGAACTCGCCGAGCCTGATCAGGTCCGCCGCCTGGGCAATCGCGTCAAGACCGGAAAGGCAGACCTTGTTGACCGTGGTGGCGGGAACCGTCATCGGGATGCCCGCCTTCACCGCGGCCTGCCGTGAGGTGATCTGCCCGGCGCCCGCCTGCAGCACATGGCCCATGATCACGTACTCGACCAGCTCCGGACTGACGTTCGCGCGGTCCAATGCGCCCTTGATGGCGAACCCGCCGAGGTCGGCGGCGCTGAACCCGGCGAGGCTGCCGAGCAGGCGCCCGATCCCCGTCCGCGCTCCGCCGATGATCACTGGGTCACGGTCGCCCATGGGGCCTCCTGCCATCCGGAAATGCGTACCTGCGTTACTGCATGCGTCCATCTCTATGTCAACATACCCATCATGCTGTTGCGAATCGATCATGTGGGCATCGCCTGCCGGTCGCTCGAGGCCGCCATCGAGCGGTACACGAACGTGTTCGGGCTCACGGTGGTGGCGGAAGAGACCAACGAGGAGCAGGGCGTCCGCGAGGCGATGCTCGCCACCGAGTCGGGTACCTCGTACGTTCAGCTGCTCGAGCCGCTGTCGCCAGGCACCACCGTCGGGAAATTCGTCGAGCGGCGCGGCGAGGGAATGCACCACGTCGGATACGCGGTCGCGGATGTGACGGAGGCACTCGCGGAGATCGGCGCGACCGGCGTCCGGCTCATCGATTCGCGGCCCCGGCACGGCTCGATGGGGGCGTCAATCGCGTTCTTGCACCCGGCCGATCTGGGCGGTGTTCTGACCGAGCTGGTCCAGCCTCGGGCGGATTCGTGACATCTTGGGGGACTTCGCCGGTCTTGTGAGGTGCGTGAAACGTGATCTTCCGGACTGGATCAAGTGGCCCAAGAGGGGCATGTGACGCCTAAACTTTTATGCTAGGTGACATCAAAGCCGCCAGCCGGGATTCTGCCTGAGCAGTCCATCGAAGCACCCGCAGACCCCCGCGAAGGCGGAGTAGATTGCCTTTCATCGGCGAGACCAGCACCCCGCCCTCCGGCCTTGCCTGCCGTCCCCGTCTAGCTTGGATTAGGCCCATATGCAATCGGACATCGACGCTCAGCTGACCAGCTTCTTCGAAGAGACCCCGCCGCGTGATTTCGCCAAGGTCATGCGCGGTTACGATCCGCACCAGGTCGACGAACACATCCGTCAGCTCGCCAACGAGGTGCGGCGGCACCAGGAGGACGCACTTGGCGCGCGGCGTGACCTTCAGGACGCGCAGCGGCAGATCCAGGAGCAGGAGCGGCCGACCTATTCCGGTCTTGGCGCACGCATTGAGCAGCTCCTGCGGCTCGCCGAGGAGCAGGCCACCGAGCTTGTGCAGGCTGCCCGCTCCGAGGCCAACGAGATCAAGGCGGCCGCCAAGGTTGACGGCGCCGAGCTGCGGGCCGCGGCCGAGAACGAGGCCGCGGAGCTGCGCGCCAACGCCAAGCGCGAGACCGACGACGTGCGCGGTGCCGCGGAGCGCGAGGCCGACTCGATCCGCACCACCGCGCGGCGCGAGTCCGACGAGCTGACCTCCACCACCGAGCGGGAGGTCGCCAAGCTGCGCGCCACCGCGGACCACGAGGTGGCGGAGAAGCGCGCCTCCACCGAGCGGGACATCGCCAAGCTGCGCACCACCACCGAGCGCGAGGTGGCACAGCTCAAGGCGGCGGCCAAGCGGGAGCGGGACGAGATCCTCACCACCTCCAAGCGCCAGGCCGATGAGATGCGGTCCCAGGCGCAGCGCATCCTCGAGGAGAGCGAGGCGCAGCGGGCGCAGGCCGAGGCGGAGTTCGAGATCCAGCTCGCCGCCCGCCGCGAAGAGTCCGAGCGCCAGGAGGCCGAGCGGCTCTCCGCCGCGCAGGCCGCAACGCAGAAGCTGGTCTCCGAGGCCGAGCAGCGCGCGTCCACCGCCGAGCAGCGGGCCGCCAAGGCCTCCGCGCAGGCCGACCAGACCCGCCGCGACGCCGACCAGCACGCGCGTCAGCTCGTGTCGAACGCGAAGAAGAACGCCGACCAGATCGTCGCCCAGTCCAAGGCACAGGCTGATGCGGCAATCAGCGAGGCCAAGACCGAGGCCGAGCGCCGCAGGCTCACCGCACAGCGCGAGGTCGAGGAACTCACCCGCCAGAAGGACAACATCACCACCCACCTCGCCCAGGTGCGGCAGCTGCTCGGCGGACAGCTCGGCATCCAGCTGCCTGCCGACCCGGCCGTCACCGCCGCCCCGGTCAAGCCGGCCGTGGAGAGCGCGCCCGTCGGCAACGGCGCGGCCTCCGCGCCGATCGCCCGGCCGGCCGGCAACGGCGCCCCTGCCGCCGCCCATCCCACCGCGGCGAACGGCGACGGCAAGAGCGAAGAGGACTGGTGGACCGAGTAACGTCACCCAAGACGGGACTTGAGGGCTAGTTGAGGCCCCCGGCTGTTTCAGCCGGGGGCCTCAACGCTTTCCTGGCTCCGGTCGCCGCCCTTGGTTCGGGCAGCGTTGCGACAAGCGGCTAGAAGAGCGTTCCCTCGCGCACGATGCCGCGCATCGCGTCGTAGTCCAGCACCACGCACCGGATGCCGCGATCCTCGGCGAGCGTGCGCGCCTGCAGCTTGATCGTCTGCGCGGCGAGCACGCCCTGCACCGGCGAAAGCAGCGGGTCCCTGTTCAGCAGCTCCAGGTACCTGGTGAGCTGCTCCACCGCGTCGATGCCCGCGTGGCGCTTCATCTCGATGGCGACGTGCGCGCCCGAGTCGTCGCGGCACATGATGTCGACGGGGCCGATGGGCGTGGGGTACTCGCGGCGGATCAGCCGCCAGCCGTCGCCGAGCAGGTGCAGCTGCTCGGCGAGCAGCTCCTGCAGGTGGGCCTCGACGCCGTCCTTGACCAGGCCCGGGTCGATGCCCAGGTCGACGGAGGTGTCGGAGACGGTCTCCGTGATGGTGATCGTCAGCGTCTCGCCTGCCTTGTTGGTCACCGTCCACTTGCCGGGCTCGTCGCCGGCCGCCGGGTGCTCGGTCAGCCGGCAGGGCGGCGACATCCAGTTGAGCGGCTTGTAGGAACCGCCGTCGGAATGGACGAGCACGGACCCGTCGGCCTTCACGATGAGGAGCCGGAGGGCGGACGGGAGGTGGGCGGTGAGCCTGCCGTCGTAATCGACGCTGCACCGCGCGATGACGAGTCGCACACAGGCACTTTAGTGGGACTAGCGGCCGCTCGCGATGCGTTGCCACTAGCAGACCATTGCCCCCGCATAGCTGGATAGGCTGTATCGCCGTGAGCCCGCGCAAGACCCGGAAAGTCCGGCCCGCCGTCCCGTCCGCGCCCCTCGGCCCGGAACGGATCGAGGACTGGCCGGACGGCGACTGGATCGTGCGTCCGGTGCCCGGCGCCGCCGCGACCAAGCCGTACCGCTGCCCGGGCTGCGACCAGGAGCTCTACCCCGGGGTTGCGCACGTCGTGGTGTGGCCGACCCACTCGGGCGCGACGGCGCGGCGGCACTGGCATACGGTGTGCTGGCAGCGCCGCCTGCAGCGCAGACCAGGATGAGACAACGGGAGATTCGGTGACCGACATCAGGGCCATGACGGTGCTGCCCGCCAGGCGGGCACCCATCACGCTGACCACGGCGGACGGCCTGCGGCTGATCGGCGAGCTGGCGCTGCCCGCGGACCGCGACCCGGCGGGCACGCTGGTCTGCCTGCACCCGCTGCCCACGCACGGCGGCATGATGGACAGCCACGTGTACCGCAAGGCGGCGGCGCGCCTGCCCGCGCTGGCGGACCTGGCCGTGCTCCGCTTCAATACCAGGGGCACCATCTCGGACCAGGGCAGGAGCGAGGGGGAGTTCGGCGGCGGCGAGACCGAGCGGCTGGACGTCGAGGCCGCGGTCGGCTACGCGGTCGCCGCGGGCCTGCCGGACGTCTGGCTGCTCGGCTGGTCCTTCGGTACCGAACTGACGCTCAAGTGGGGCCTGCTGCCCGGTGTCACCGGCGGCATCCTGCTGTCACCGCCGCTGCGCCGGGCCACCGACGAGGACCTGGACCGCTGGGCCGCCTCGGGCAGGCCGCTGACCGCACTGGTGCCCGAGTTCGACGACTACCTGCGCCCCGACGAGGCACGGCAGCGCTTCGCCCGGGTGCCCAAGGCTACCGTGATCGGGGTGGACGGCGCCAAGCACCTGTGGGTGGGCGAGAACTACGTCCGCATCGTGCTCAGCGAGATCGTCCGCACCGTCAACCCCGCCGCCCTGCACGGCGGGACGCTGCCGACCACCTGGGACGGGGAGTAGACGGCCAGGCGGGTCAGCGGGCCGGGGTGGCGGCTAGCTTGGGCGGCGCGGGGGGCTGAGTGGGCTGGGGATCCTCGAGCAGCCAGTCGATCTCTACCTCTTCGCCGCCGACGTTCACGGTGTCCCACGGGCCGCTGGCGACCAGGGTGTGCAGCAGCGGGGCGGCCAGTGACTCCAGGTGAGTGCGGAGGGTGGCGTCATCGGGCAGGCCGTCGATGCGGGACGCGAGCCGGTCCCTGATCTGGGTTACCCGGAGCAGCAGCTCCTCGAGATCGGCCTCCGGGTCGAAGTGACCCTCGTCGCCCTCGGTGATGCCCTGGGCGATGATGTCCTTGATCGCGCGGAAGTTGCCGTCTTCGTCCGCGGTGACCATCTGCAGCCACGCCCGGCTCTTGTGCCGGTACTGCAGCATGGACATCACCGCCTCGTGCCTGGTGAAGTCGGCCTCCCGCAGCGTCGTGCCGCGCCGCGGCCTGGCCAGGCACCGTGCCAGCGAGATCGCCGAGGCCAGCCCGCTGTTCAGGCCGCGGCCCGGCCAGAAGTGGATCGCATTGGCCGCGTCGCCGAGCAGGAAGCCGAACGTGCCAGGCGTCGTGGCGGTCGGCGGGTACAGCCGGACGGAGAACCTCGGCCGCTGCACCATGTTCAGCTGGAAGCCGGTCACCGCGGTCAGGTTCTCCGGCGGGACGCCGAACAGGGCGAGACCCTCCTGCACCCGCGACCAGAACGCGGACCCGCGCAGCAGGGCGGGCAGGAACAGCGTGTGGTGCGTGCCGCACATGAAGTCGCCGCGCGGGCCGAGCTCGAGCAGGCAGGGCTCCGACTGAATGCAGCCGCTGAACGTCTGCTTGATGGGGTTGATGCCGACCGCCTCGTTCGCCTCCTGGTCGGTGAGCCGCATGTTCAGGAAGCCCTCGCCGTTCAGCGAGTTGAGCAGGAACCGGTTCTGCGACACGGTGAGCAGCACCGCCATCGGGTCGGGCAGCAGCGACTTCACCCGCAGGCCGAGGACCATGTCGGACAGCTGCTCGCCGTCAAGCCCGTACAGGCTGAAGTCGGCCGCGCCGAACTTGGGCTTGTAGTAGGAGAACGTCCGCGACCTGCTGCCCTCGCAGATCGCCAGGACGTGCTGCTTGACCGTCTCGCTGGCGGCCGACTCCGCGTCGTAGGGCTCGGGGATGAGCTCGATCTGGCCGCGCTTCTTGTTGGCGAGCTCGAGCAGCTGGTCCTCGATGTAGGCGATGCGGATGTTGCGCGGGCCGACATTGTTGACCGAGTCCGGCCCCGACGGCCACATCTCGGTGTAGTTGCCCGGGGTGAACAGGCAGTCCTGCATTTCCTGCGGCATCTTGAGGAACTGGCGGCTCTGGATGGTCACCACCTGCATGCGGCGGACGTTGCCCTCGTCGTGACCCTTCCATACCACCTTGCGGCCGTCCCGCTTCCAGCGGCCGTTGTATATCCTGATCGCCACCTTGGGACCCATGAGGTCGGCGAGGATCAGCGCGAAGGCCAGGCCGACAGGCCCGCCGCCGCTGACCGTGACCCGCAGGACAGGCTCCGACTTGACCGCCTCGGTGATCCGCTTGGTGTTCGCCGCCACGGTCACCGCGCCCGCGTCGATCGCCTCGAAGGTGAACCGGTGGTGCGCGATCTCGATCTCATCGCCGGGCCGCAGCCGCTCAGCGCCGGTGATGAGCACGCCATTCACCCGGGTGCCGTTGGCGCTGCCGCGGTCGGCGACCACGAAGCCGTCGGCCTCCTGGCGCAGTTCCGCGTGCACCCGGGAGACCGCGGGATCGGAGATGACGATGTCGTTATCCTCGCCGCGCCCGAAGGTGACCGGCGAGTCGCCGACAGGAAATCGCTGTCCGGCAAGATCGCCATGGATTCCAACGACAGTAGCTTTCACCGCGCATCTCCCGTCCGCCGGTTAGCACGCCCGATATTTCCCGCCGGTACGGTATCGCCCGCGTCCGCCCGTCTCCATGCTTACGATGTCTCGTTTCCGCGTCAATATCCCGCCGTCGAACACCCTGTTACGCGCGCATTATCCGGTAGCGAATGATCACGAGATCGCCGAGGCGGCGGACGTCTTCCAGGGTCATCGGAGCGTCGGGATTCTGCGGATAATGTGCGGGCATGGCGAATCGCGGTGCCGTTTTGTCGCCGACGAGGAATGGGGCGATCGCCAGCCGGAGTTCGTCGGCCAAGTTTCCCGCCAGCAGGTCGCGCGCCATTATGGCGCCGGGTTCCGCGAGGAGAGTAGCCACCAACCGTTCGGAATGAAGATCGGCCAAGACGGCGGCGACGGACGGCTCCGCGCCCGCGTCGATGACGACCGCCGCACCGCCGAGATTCCGCTTCGCCGCCGGCACGGCGGCGGACGCGGCGTAGACGAGGGGAGTGCCTGGGCCGGCGAAGAAGCGGGCGGCCGGGTCGATGTCGCCGGTCGTGGTCAGCGTGACGCGCAGCGGGTGCGGCGGCCTGCCCGCCCGCTCCCGTGCGGCCACCCGCGCGGGGTCGCGGACCAGCAGTCGCGGGTTGTCGGCGCGGATCGTGCCGGCGCCGATCAGGATCGCATCGGCGCGGGCGCGCAGTTCGTCCACCTCGTCGAGGTCCTCCGGGCCGGACAGGATCAGCCGCTCTGGCGATCCGTCGTCCAGGCAGCCGTCGACGGAAACGGCGCAGCTCACGATCGTGTACGGGCGGTCGGGCACGGTCCTTACGGTACTCCGGGCGTCCCACGAGCTGCTCTTGTTCGCCCGGGCGGGGCCGATACACTCGCGTTTGTTGCGATCGGCCCCGCTCGGGTGAACAGCGGGGGGTACGGGGGGTCGTCCCCCGGGAGATACTGGGGACATGGCAGGTTCTGCGGTTTCGCCCACGGTTCCGTCGTGGGGCACGGTGCGTGAGACGTTCGAGTCGGTAAACCCGGCGACCGGCGAGGTTCTCGCCACCTACGGGATAGACGGTGAACGTGAGGTCGCCCTCGCGGTGCGCCGCGCCCGGTCGGCGGCGGCCTGGTGGGGCGGGCTGTCCTACGCGGACCGGCGGCTGCGGCTGCTGGCGTGGAAGTCGCACCTCACCCGGTACATGGGGCGTCTGGCGCAGCTGGTGCACGACGAGACGGGCAAGCCGCTGGACGACGCCACGCTGGAGATCGTCAACACGATCCTGCACCTGGACTGGGCCGCCAAGCACGCGCGGTCCGTGCTCAAGCCCCGTCGAGTGTCCACCGGGATCGCCATGCTCAACCAGTCGGCTTCCGTGGAATACCAGCCGCTCGGCGTGGTCGGCGTGATCGGGCCGTGGAACTACCCGGTGTTCACCCCGATGGGCTCGATCGGGTACGCGCTCGCCGCGGGCAACGCCGTGGTGTTCAAGCCGTCGGAGCTGACCACCGGTGTCGGGCAATGGCTGGTGCAGTCGTTCGGCGAGGTGCTCTCCGAGGTGTTCGGCGACACCGAGCCGGTGCTGCAGCTCGTCACCGGGCTCGGCGCCACTGGCGCGGAGCTGGCCAAGTCGGGCGTGAACAAGCTGGCGTTCACCGGGTCCGCGCCCACCGCGCGCAAGGTGCTCGCCGCCGCCGCGGAGACCCTGACCCCGGTGCTCGCCGAGTGCGGCGGCAAGGACGCGCTGCTCGTCGCGGCCGACGCCGACCTGGACGCCGCCGCGGACGCCGCGGCCTGGGGAGCCATGTCCAACGCCGGGCAGACCTGCGTCGGCGTGGAGCGGGTCTACGTGGTCGAGTCGGTGTACCACGCGTTCCTCGACAAGCTGTCCGACCGGGTGTCGAAGCTGCGGCCCGGCGACGACGCGTCCGCCACCTACGGGCCGATGACGCTGCCCGGGCAGGTCGACGTGGTGGAACGGCACCTGGCCGACGCGACGGCACGCGGGGGCCGCGCACTGTACGGCGGGCTCGACTCGGTGCGCGCGCCGTACGTCACGCCGGTGGTGCTCGTGGACGTGCCAGAGGAGAGCGCAGCGCAGCGCGAGGAGACCTTCGGGCCGGTGGTTACCGTCACCCCGGTGGCGTCGCTGAACGACGCCGTGCGGCTCGCCAACGCATCGCCGTACGCGCTCGGGTCCTCGGTGTTCACCAAGGGGCGCCGGGCCGGGCTGCGCGCCGCGCGCGCCCTGCGGTCGGGCATGACCTCGGTCAACTCGGTGATCTCGTTCGCCGCGGTGCCCGCACTGCCGTTCGGCGGCAGCGGCGAGTCCGGGTTCGGCCGGATCCACGGCGCCGACGGCCTGCGCGAGTTCTCCCGGGCCAAGTCGATCACCAGGCAGTGGATGAAGCCGGTGGTGCTCACCACCAGCTTCCGCCGGACATCGGACGACATGGACCGGATCGTCAAGCTGGTCACCGTGCTGCACGGCCGCCTGTACCAGCCGAAGAGGCGGCGCGGGTAAGGCGCGGATAAGCGGTTGCTGCTTAGCCCGCGGCGGACGGGGCCGCCGGTACTGTCTCCGGGTCTCGCGGTGCAAGCGGGGCACGGCCGGCGATGAGGTCGGCCGCCCGCTCCGCGATCGCGATCACCGGGGCGTTGGTGTTGCCGCGCGGCAGGGTCGGCATGACCGACGCGTCGACGACGCGCAGGCCGTTAATGCCGCGGACGCGCAGCTGCGGGTCGGTCACGCTGTCGTAGCCGCTCGCCGACTTCGCCACGTCGCCGCCCATCGCGCAGGTGCCCGCCGGGTGATAGACGGTGACCACCGAGCCGCGGATGTAGTCGCGCATCTCGTGGTCGGTGTTCACGCCGTCGCCCGGCGCCAGCTCGGCCGTGCAGATCTTGGACAGCGGCGCGGCGGTGCCGTAGTCGCGGGCCATCCGGACGCCGACCGCGAGCGCGTTGAGATCGCGTACGTCGGACAGGTAGCCGGGGTCGATAAGCGGCCGGTGCCGCGGGTCGCGCGACGCGAGCCTGATCCTCCCCCTGCTCGCCACGTCGACCAGCGTGACAAGCACCGTCATCGCGCGCCGGGCCGGGTCGGTCAGCCCCTGCTCGCGGTAGCCGACCGGCAGCACGTGCCACTGCAGGTCGGGCGCGGACAGCCGGGGGTCGCTGCGGGCAAAGCCGCCGGCCTCGGCGATGTTCGAGGTGAGCGGCCCCTTGCGGGTCAACTTCCAGCGGGCGACACCGCCGTTGCCCGTCGACTCCCACAGCCCCTTGACGCCCGGTGTGGACCACAGGACGGGCACGCCCGGGTGGTCGATCAGGTTGGCGCCCACCGAGGGCATGTCGTCGATCACGTAGACGCCATGCTCGCGCAGCTGATCGGCCGGGCCGATGCCGGAGAGCATCAGCAGCTGCGGCGTGCCGATCGCGCCCGCGGCCAGCACGATCTCGGCCTCGGCGCGCGCCGTCTCCTCCCGGCCCTCGTGCCGGTAGGTCACCCCCGCGGCCCGGCCACCCTCGATGACAAGACCAGTGACGAACGCGCCGGTGATCACGGTCAGGTTCTGCGGGCGGGTGGCCAGGTAGGCGTCGGCCGCGCTGCACCGCCTGCCGTCCCGCTGCGTCACCTGGTAGAAGCCGACGCCGTCCTGCTGCGGCCCGTTGAAGTCGTCGTTGCGCAGCGCGCCGCGCCTGGTGGCCGCCTCGATGAAGTTCTCGGCGTGCGCCGACTTGTGCCGCAGGTCCTGCACCGCGAGCGGGCCGCCGGTGCCGTGATAGGCACTCGCGCCGCGTGCGTTGTCCTCCGCGCGCAGGAAGTAGGGCAGCAGGTCCCTGAAGCCCCACCCGGTGCACCCGTACTCGTCGCGCCAGGTGTCGTAGTCCGCCCGGTTGCCCCGGATGTAGATCATGGCGTTCATCGCCGATGAACCGCCGAGCACCTTGCCGCGCGGCCAGTAGACCGGGCGTCCGTCCGCGCGCTCCTGCGGGAGCGTCACGTAGTTCCAGTCGTACTGGCTGCGGAATAGCCGGCTGTAGGCCGCGGGGATGTGCACCTCGTCGATGGCGGTGGCCTCCGGCCCGGCCTCGAGAAGCAGCACCCGGGTGCCCGGGTCCTCGGCGAGCCGCGCGGCCACCACGCAGCCCGCGCTACCGCCGCCGACGATCACGTAGTCGAACACAGAAGAAACCCTATCGGGCGAAACGAGGGCCTATGCGAAGAACCGGAGTCCGGCGGGCCCCCGAGAACCGCCGGACCCCGGTGTTGGCGCATGTGACTACCGAGTGTCACTTTCATTGCCCTCTTGTATGTACCTCCGGCTCTATACCCAGGTAAATGCAGGGATCACACATGACTTCAGATTACTTAGCGTAACTACGCTACGGTGGCTCCATGACCGACGACAGCCGCGACACCCCGGTCGTGCTCTCCAGGATCTACACCAGGACCGGCGACGAGGGCACCACGGGACTCAACGACGGCTCGCGGGTCGCCAAGACCGACAGCCGCCTCGCCGCCTATGCCGAGACGGACGAGGCGAACTGCGCCATCGGCGCCGCGGTCACCCTCGGCGCACTACCCGGCGAGATGGTCACGCTGCTGCGCAGGATCCAGAACGAGCTCTTCGACTGCGGCGCCGACCTGGCCACTCCCCTGCCGGAGACGCCGCCGCAGTACCCGCAGCTGCGCATCGACGAGAGCTACCTGACCGCGCTCGAGTCGGCCTGCGACGAGTGGAACGCGGACCTGCCCGTCCTGCGGTCGTTCGTGCTGCCCGGCGGCACACCGGGCGCCGCGCTGCTGCACACGGCGCGGGCCGTCGTCCGGCGCGCCGAGCGGACCGCCTGGGCCGCTGTCGCCGACCAGGGCGACCCGATGAGCCCCTGGCCGGCCAGGTACCTGAACCGGCTGTCCGACCTGCTGTTCATCCTGGCCCGGGCAGCCAACGAAGGCGACGCGGGCACCGGCGACGTGCTGTGGCGTCCCGGCGGCGACCGCTGACCTTATGCGGCATGCGCCGACCCTGTGCGGCGGTCGCTGGCCCTCGCTGAACGCCCATGGGGGCTTAAGATCTCGCCGAGGTGCGAGCCGGGCGGTGCGGCCTCGATCCAGGCGAGGAAGCCGGTCAGGGCCTGCTCCGTCATGGCGAGCTCGACGCGCTGCGCGCCCCCGCCAGGGGGCAAGCCCGGTCCGCCTGCCCCGGCCCCGGTGGCAAGTTCCACCACGATCCGGTCCGCCCCGAGTACGACCGCCTCCGACGGGAGCGCGGCCCGGCGCGACACCACGCTGAGCGCGCGCCTGGTGTAGATGTGCTCCGGGCGCAGCAACACGCCCAGCGCGCCGTACCAGCACAGCGCGTCGTTCTGGTAAGAGAGCACGCCAAGGCGCCAGGTGCCGCTTTCCGCTGGCTGACGCACGGCGCACTCCACGGTCCCGCCGGTGCGCTCAAGCAAGTAGCGGCGGGAGGCGAGGACGGCGGCGGCGATGACGAGGAGCGCGAGGACGGCGGCGAAGATCCATACCGCGTCCGTGATCGCTCTCCCCACCTAGCCGCCCCGCCGGCCCGTCAGGCCTGCTGGTCCGCGGCGCGCAGCAGGGCGCGCGCGTACCTGACGTCCACCGACTCCTCCACCGCCGCAGCCGCGCCGGCCGCGTTAGTGGCGCTGTCCAGGTCGGACCTCGCCGCCGGGACGTCCACGTCGGCCGCGATCTGGCCGGTCGACGTGAGGATCGACACCCGGTCGTTGGTCACGGACAGGAACCCGTCCCTGACCGCGGCGCGGACCGCGTCGCCCGGGCTGTCATCCCCGGGCACCTCGCGGATCCTGACCAGGCTGCCGGGGGACAGGATGCCGAACACCGGCGAGTGCCCCGGCATGATGCCGATGTCGCCGTCAATGGTCTTCGCGATGACCATGCCTGCCTCGCCGGACCAGAGAGACCGGTCCGGCATCAGCAGCTCGACGTGCAGTGTGGCCACTAGCGCTCCAGTTCCTTGGCCTTGCGCTCGACATCCTCGATGCCGCCGCACATGAAGAACGCCTGCTCGGGAACGTGGTCGTACTTGCCCTCGCAGATCGCCTTGAACGAGGAGATGGTCTCCTCGAGCGGGACGAACGCGCCGGGCTGGCCGGTGAACTGCTCGGCCACGTACATCGGGTGCGACAGGAAGCGCTCGATGCGCCGCGCGCGCTGCACGGTGATCTGGTCTTCCTGGGACAGCTCGTCGATGCCGAGGATCGCGATGATGTCCTGGAGTTCCTTGTAGCGCTGCAGGATCGACTGCACGGTCCGGGCGACGTCGTAGTGCGTCTGGCCGATGTACTTGGCGTCCAGGATCCGGGAGGTGGAGTCCAGCGGGTCCACGGCCGGGTAGATGCCCTTCTCCGTGATCGCCCGCGACAGCACCGTGGTGGCGTCGAGGTGCGCGAACACCGTGTGCGGGGCCGGGTCGGTGATGTCGTCCGCGGGCACGTAGATCGCCTGCATGGAGGTGATCGAGTGACCGCGGGTGGAGGTGATCCGCTCCTGGAGCTGGCCCATCTCGTCGGCCAGGGTGGGCTGGTAACCCACCGCGGACGGCATGCGGCCGAGCAGCGTGGAGACCTCGGAGCCCGCCTGGGTGAACCGGAAGATGTTGTCGATGAACAGCAGCACGTCCTGCTTCTGCACGTCGCGGAAGTATTCCGCCATCGTCAGGGCGGACAGCGCGACCCGCAGCCGGGTGCCCGGCGGCTCGTCCATCTGGCCGAAGACCAGCGCGGTGTCCTTGATGACGCCGGACTCGGTCATCTCAAGGAACAGGTCGTTGCCCTCACGGGTCCGCTCGCCGACGCCCGCGAAGCAGGAGACGCCGCCGAAGTTCTGCGCGACACGGCGGATCATCTCCTGGATGAGCACCGTCTTGCCGACGCCGGCGCCGCCGAACAGGCCGATCTTGCCACCGCGCACGTACGGGGTGAGCAGGTCGAGGACCTTGATACCGGTGACGAACATCTCCGTTTTGGACTCGAGCTGGTCGAGCGGCGGGGCCAGGCGGTGGATCGGCCAGCGCTCGGTGACCTTAAGCGAGGAGGCGGGCACGTCGAGCGGCTCGCCGAGCGCGTTGAACACGTGCCCCTTGGAGACGTCGCCCACCGGCACCGTGATCGGGGAGCCGGTGGAGACCACCTCGGCGCCGCGGACCAGGCCGTCGGTCGGCTGCATCGAGATCGCGCGCACCATGTTGTCGCCGATGTGCTGCTCGACCTCGAGGGTAAGGGTCTTGGTCTCGCCGCCGTAGGTGACGTCGACGTGCAGCGCGAAGTAGATCTCCGGCATCGCCTCGGCCGGGAACTCCACGTCGACGACCGGGCCGATGACCCGGGCGACGCGACCAGTCCCGGTCGCGGTCTCGTTTTCTGCTAGGTCATTTACTGGCGCGGTCATTATTCACTCCCTGCGTTCGTCTCAGCGAGCGCGTTCGCTCCGCCGACGATTTCGCTGATTTCCTGGGTGATCTCGGCCTGCCGGGCATTGTTCGCTTCCCGGGTGAGCCGGTCGATGAGGTCGTTCGCGTTGTCCGTGGCGGCCTTCATGGCCCGCCGCCGTGCGGCGAGCTCGGAGGCCGCCGCCTCAAGCATGGCGTAGTAGATCCGGCTTGCCACGTACTGCGGCAGCAGGGCGTCGAGCACCACGTCGGGGGAAGGCTCGAACTCATACGACGGTAGCGCGCCGCCCGGCCGCTCCCCCTCCTTCTCCTCGATCTGCATCGGCAGCAGACGGCGAACCGCCGGCCGCTGCGTCAGCATCGAGACGAATTCGGTGGAGACCAGGTAGATCTCGTCCACGCCGCCGTCCGCGGTGTCCAGCTCGAACGCGTCGAGCAGCGCGGAGGCGATCCGCTCAGCGGCCGCGTAGGTCGGCTGGGCGGAGAACCCGCTCCACTCGGCCTCAAGCGGCAGCTCGCGGAAGCGGTGCCAGCCGATGCCCTTACGCCCCGCGACGTAGTTGAGCGTGACGACGCCGTCGTCGGTGTTGCGCTGCCGGAGCCTGCTGGCTTCGCGCAGCGTGTTGGCGTTGAATGCGCCGCAGAACCCGCCGTCGCTGGTGAGGATGAGCACCGCGGCCCGCTTCATGCTCTGCGGTTCGGTGATCATGGGGTGAGTGACGTTGGTCGACCTGCTCACCACCGCCTCGACCGCCAGGGTGAGCTCGCGCGCGTACGGCTCTGCCGCGCGCGTGCGCTGCTGCGCCCTGACGATCCGCGACGACGCGATCAGCTCCTGGGCGCGGGTGATCTTGGCGATCGACTTGACCGCCCTGATCCGCGCCCGGACCGCGCGAAGCTGTGCTCCCATGGCGCTGTCTACTCCCCTTCGGCCGGGGCCGGCGGTGCGTAGACGGCGACGGATTCCTGGCCGACCTCGCCCTCGGTGAGCTCGGGGACCTCGTCCTCGTCGGCGACGAGCAGCTTCCCGCCGGTCACCTCGAAGGTGCGGCGGAACCGGTCGATCGCGTCCTTGAGCACGGTAATGTCGTCGTCGGTCAGGTTCTTGGTCTCCCTGATCGACGTGAGCAGCCCGGCGTTACTGCGGCGCAGGTCGTCGAGGAACTCGGACTCGAACCGCTTGATGTCCTCGACGGGCACGTCGTCGAGCTGGCCGGTGGTGCCCGCCCAGATCGACACGACCTGCTCCTCGACCGGGGACGGCGAGTACTGCGGCTGCTTGAGCAGCTCGACCAGCCGCGCGCCGCGCTCGAGCTGGGCGCGGGACGCCGCGTCCAGGTCGGACGCGAACGCCGCGAACGCCTCCAGGTCACGGAACTGCGAGAGCGAAAGCTTGAGCTGGCCCGCGACCCGCTTCATCGCCTTGATCTGGGCGGCGCCGCCGACTCGGGAGACCGACAGGCCGACGTTGATGGCCGGGCGGACACCGGAGTTGAACAGGTCCGTCTCGAGGAAGATCTGCCCGTCGGTGATGGAGATGACGTTGGTCGGGATGTAGGCCGAGATGTCGTTGGCCTTGGTCTCGACGATCGGCAGTCCGGTCATCGAGCCGGCGCCGAGCTCGTCCGACAGCTTCGCGCAGCGCTCGAGGAGGCGCGAGTGCAGGTAGAAGACGTCACCCGGGTACGCCTCGCGGCCCGGCGGGCGGCGCAGCAGCAGCGAGATGGCGCGGTAGGCCTCGGCCTGCTTCGACAGGTCGTCGAAGATGATCAGGACGTGCTTGCCGCCGTACATCCAGTGCTGGCCGATGGCACTGCCGGTGTAGGGGGCGATGTACTTGTAGCCGGCCGGGTCGGACGCGGGCGCGGCCACGATCGTGGTGTACTCGAGCGCGCCGGCCTCCTCAAGGGACTGCCGCAGGCCGGCGATCGTCGAGCCCTTCTGGCCGATCGCGACGTAGACGCAGCGCACCTGCCTGGTCGGGTCGCCCGACTCCCAGTTGGCCTTCTGGTTGATGATCGTGTCGATCGCGATCGCGGTCTTGCCGGTCTGCCGGTCACCAATGATCAGCTGCCGCTGGCCGCGGCCGATCGGCGTCATCGCGTCGATGGCCTTGATGCCGGTCTGCATCGGCTCGGACACCGGCTGCCGCTGGACCACCGTGGGCGCCTGGATTTCCAGGGCGCGTTCCGTGGTGCTCTCGATCGGACCGAGGCCGTCGAGCGGCTCACCGAGCGCGCCGACCATGCGGCCGAGGAACGCGTCGCCGACCGGGACAGACAGGATCTCCCCGGTTCGCTTGACCCGCTGGCCCTCCTCGATGCCCGAGTACTCGCCGAGGATGACGACGCCGATCTCGCGCACATCGAGGTTCAGCGCGATGCCGCGGACGCCGTTCTCAAACTCAAGAAGCTCGTTCGCCATGGCCGAGGGCAGGCCCTCGACACGCGCGATGCCGTCGCCACATTCGACGACCGTGCCGACCTCTTCGCGCGCGACGCCGCTTGGCTCGTACTCCTCGACGAACCGTGCCAGCGCTTCGCGGATCTCATCCGGCCGGATTGTCAGCTCCGCCATCTTCCTCATTCCGTTCGTGAAATATAAGTCGCGGTTTACGGGGAACGCGAACCTTATTCTTTTTGATCGTTCTGTCCGGTTAACCTTGCGGGCTTGGCAAAAAGAATAAGGTTCGGTCGTCAGCCCGCGAGTCTCCGGCGGACTGCGGCGAGACGGCTGGCCGCCGTCCCGTCAATCAGCTCATCACCGATCTGGACGGACACACCACCGACAACCGTCGGATCGTGCACCACATTCAGGTGAATTCCCTGGCCGTACGCCTCGGTAAGCGCCGCCAGGAGCCGCTGCCGCTGCGCGGCAGACAGCTCGGTGGCGACCCGGACCACCGCGACGAGCTGCTCGCGACGGTGCGCGGCGATGCCGGCCGCCAGGTCGAGCACCGCCTGCGGGGAGCGGCCGCGCGGGTGGGTGAGCGCCTGGGTTATCAGGCTCAGCGATGGCCCGCTGACCTTCTGTGACAGCAGGTTGGCCAGCAGGTTCGACTTCGCCGCGGTCGGGGCGGGCCCGATCAGCGCCCCGCGCAGCCCCGGCTGACCGGAGACCACGCGGCCGAACCGGAACAGGTCGTCCTCGAGGTCGTCAAGCGTGCCGGCGTACTGCGCGGCAAGCGTGAGCGCCTCCATGGCGAGCTGCTCGAGCGCGTCGGCGAAGTCGCCGGACGTCGCCCAGCGCGCCGCGGCGGCGTCGGCGACCAGGTCCTCGGACGCCCGCGACACCTTGCCGGTCAGCAGCCGCCTGACCACCGCGGACTTCTCCGCCGACGGCTTGGTCGCGTCCGCCAGTGCCCGGCGCAGCCCGTGCTCCGCGTCCAGCAGCCGGACGACGGCGAACAGCTCGTCGCCGATCTGCTGCGCGGTCACCGGGTCGGGAGCGAGCGCGACAAGCCGGTCACGGAGCTCGGCGTAGGACGCCCTGCTGGCGCCGCGCATTACTGTGCTGCCCCTGACGGCGCCTCGAGACCGTCGAGGAACCGGTCGACCATCCGCGACTGCCGTGCGTGGTCGGTGAGCGACTCGCCGACGATGCGGCTGGCAAGCTCGGTCGCCAGCGTGCCGACCTCGGCACGCAGCGAGGTCAGCGCCTGCTGCCGCTCCGCCTCGATCTGCGACTGCGCGGCCTCGGTGATCCGGCGCGCCTCCGCCTCGGCGCGCTCGCGCATCTCGGCGATGATCTGCGCGCCCTGCTCACGGGCTTCCTCACGGAGCCGCGAAGCCTCGTGCTTGGCGTCCTCGAGTTGCGCGCGGTACTGCTGCAGCACCGCGGCCGCCTCGGCCTGCGCCTCGTCGGCACGGTTGAGGCCGCCCTCGATCTGGTCCTCGCGCTCGGCGAGCGTCTTCAGGATCCGCGGCAGGAGCATCTTGCCGAGGATGCCGAACACGATGATGAAAACAATTGTCCCGATGATGAACTCGGGCCAGGACGGCAGCAGCGGGTTCTGCTGCGATGCAGCGAGAATGCCCATCAGGTACTCACTTCCTTCTAAAGGCCAAGTGGTACCTGGATCAGCTGTACTTGAAGATGAACGGCGCGACGAGGCCGATGAGCGCGAGCGCCTCGGTCAGCGCGAAGCCGATCCACATGTACAGCGAGATACGGCCGGAGGCTTCCGGCTGCCGCGCCATGGCCTCGATCGCGTGACCGAAGACCAAGCCGATGCCGACGCCCGGGCCGATGGCCGCGAGGCCGTAGCCGACGGCGCCGATGTTGATGCTCAGGATCTGCGGGCTGCTTGCGGCGATAGCGGCGAGAGCTGACATTCTTTCTTCCTTTGCGGTCGGTCCGGCGGTCGCGCCGCCGGGCTGGCTAGCTGGTAAAACGTGCTGGCTAAGGGTGGTCAGGTGGTGAGCCTGCCGGGCTCAGTGCTGGTGCTCCAGCGAGTCTGCGATGTAGGTGGAGATCAGCGTCGTGAAGATGAACGCCTGCAGGAGGTCGACAAGAAGCTCGAGCAGGAAGACGAAGAACACCATGAACAGCGAGCCGGCGGCGTACAGCAGGCCGATCGAGAAGCTCGCCAGGTACCAGGTCGCGACCATGAAAATGCTCAGCAGCAGGTGGCCGGCGAACATGTTCGCGAAGAGCCGGACGCCCAGGGTGAACGGCTGGACGACGACGTACTTCAGGATCTCGACCGGGATCAGGATGATCAGGATCGGCCACGGGGCCGCGGGTACCCAGGACCTGAAGTAGCCGAAGAAGCCCTTGGCCTTGAAGCCCAGGTACCAGTAGAGCCCGTACATCATGAAGACGAGCGGCCACACGAAGCCGATGCGTGCCATCACCGGGAACTGAAGGAGCGGTATCAGCTCCATCAGGTTGCAGACCAGGATGTAGAAAAACAGCGAGATGATGAAGGGCAGGTACGTGTCGCCCTTCTTGCCAAGCGCCGGGCGCAGGATCTGGTCCCGCACCGCGAGCAGGCCCATCTCGCCCAGCGATTGTGTCCGGCCCGGGATCAGCTTCGGCTTGGCGAACGCCGCCCAGAAGAACACGATCACCGCGAGCGCGGACAGAATCGCCAGCAGCATGGGCTTGGTGAAGTTGAACGAGCCGATGGTGAACAGCGGCGCGAAATCGAAACTGTCCAGGCCGGGCGCGGGATAGCCGCACCCGGTGAAAATGTGGCAGCCTCCCGCGGCGGCCGCGAGGTGTCCGGTCACCGATCATCTCCCTTCGGGGGGTTCCCCTGCTCGAATGGCCTGCCGTACCGGTAGATGATCCAGCCGACCGAGATCGCGAGCCCGACCAGCATGCCGATCGGGAAAAACAGTGAAATATGCGTAAAGTGGCTGATCAGCCAGCCGATGCCGCCGTAGCAGAGCATGCCGGCGATCAGGTAGCTGAAGACGTTCCAGCCGGTGCCCGCGGTGATGTGCTCACCGGCCCGGTCGGTCAGCCGCCCGAGCGCGGCGGCCCTGTCCGGCCGTCGCGAGCTGCGCATCCCAGTGATCACGATGTCCTCAGCTCTTCCCGTCCGGCTCGACATAGAGCAGCTTGAGCCGCATCGACGTGATGATCTGCGATGCGGACCAGGCGAGAATGCAGGCAAGCGCGGTGAACCCGAGCATCCGGCCGTTGAAGGCGGTGGAATGGCCGATGGCGACGAGCACGATCGCGAAGGCGACCATCTTCACGAGGAAGGTGCCCAGCGCTGCCACCATCATGGCCGCCGGACTGATCCGTGCGGCCCTGCCGACCACCAGGATGCTGAGCCCGAAGAACACCGTGACGACGCCCACGCCGATCAGCGCGCCATAGGCGCCCTTGGCACCGCCGATGACAGCGCAGATGAGGACGGCGACGGCGGCGACCACACTGGTCATCGCCACCGACCACCGCACAACGCGGGAATACTGCGTCCCCATCGACTTGGCTCCTGCGGGTTAGCTGAACGCTTGTGAAGCGTATCACAAACTTCTTGACTTTAACTTTACCTGATTGACGACTTTACATGACCATCGCCGGCGACCACGAGGGGCCCCCGGCGAACGTGTGGCAGCCGCCAACCAGAACCTGCGATCGGTGTCCCGGGGCCCAAACTTGAAGCTCAGGCACCGTCACCGGCGAGAAGGCTCATACCCAGCCCGAAGAACCGCTTCGGGGGGTGCCCCTTAACGGGGCAGTGTTCCCGCAGGTTACAGCAGAATAACCACAGATCGCCACTCTTGCCCTGCACGCGGCGCGGCGGTGTCTTCGGGGCCCGGGGCCACGGCGACGGTGCCTCGAAGTCGGCGGGCCTGCGGACACCGTCGGGCGCGGGGAAATCGGGCCGAGGCAGGCCGTCGGGCTCGGCGAGGCCCGGGGCCTGCGGAAAGTCAGCAGCCCGTGGGAAATCGCCAGTCCTGGGGAAGTCGCCGTTCCTGGAGAAGTCGCCGTTCCTGGGGAAGTCGCCGCCAGCTCTGGGGAGGTCGTCAGCCCGGGGGAAGTCGGCAGCCCGGGGGAAGTCGGCAGCCCGGGGGAAGTCGGCAGGAGGCGCGGGCAGGACGCCGGGTACCGTCCCGCTGGCCGGCACGGCGAGATCGGGGGTGACGGTGGCAGCTTCCGCAGAACGGGTGCGGCTTCCTCTGCCACGCGCACGCTTTCCCCTGTTCACCCACAGGCGCAGTTTCGGCGCCGTCGCGAACAGCAGTGCCACGATGGCCGCCACGGTGATGATCGCGAACCAGATCAGCTTGATCCGCACCGAGGACAGGCCGACCACCAGGCCCGCGAACAGCGCCGCCCACAGGTACATCAGCAGCACCGACTGACGGTGCGAGTGGCCCATGTTGAGCAGCCGGTGGTGCAGGTGCTGCCGGTCGGCGTCGAACGGTGACATGCCGCGCATCGTCCTGCGCACCACCGCGAGCAGCATGTCGGTGTACGGGATGAGCCAGATCGCCACCGGGATCAGCACCGGCAGGATCGTCGGGAACCGGTTCAGCGGGTGCAGGGTTCCGTAGCTGACCAGGATGTTGGGGTCAAGCGAGGCGGTGGACGAGATCGGCATGTATGCGAGCAGCAGGCCGAGCAGCATCGCGCCCGTGTCGCCCATGAAGATCCGCGCCGGATTGAAATTGTGCGGCAGGAAGCCGATGCAGATGCCCGCCAGCACCGCGGACACCACGGCGGGTACCGACTGCGAGGGAATGCCGATCGAGTTGGTCAGCGTGTAGGAGTACACCAGGTAGGCGAGCGCCGAGATCCCGACGATGCCGGCGGCCAGGCCGTCGAGGCCGTCGATGAAGTTCACCGCGTTGATCGTGGCGACGATGATCAGGATCGTGATCGTGTAGCTCAGGTCGGGCTCGAGCGAGATCGTCTTCACGCTGCCCGGCCACGGAATCCACGGCAGATATGCCCCGGACCACACCACGATGCCGCCCGCCGCGATCTGGCCGGCCAGCTTAGAGACCGCGCCGAGCCCCCACCGGTCATCGACGATGCCGATGACGACGAGCAGCCCCCCGGCGAGCAGCAGCCCATTGACGGTGCGCCCGGAGGGGAAGGCCTGCGCCAGGTAGCTGAGCCGGTATGCGACAAGGAGTCCCGCGACCAGGCCGCCGTACATCGCCAGGCCGCCCAGCAGCGGGGTCGGCTCCTTGTGCACATCCCGGCCGCGCGCCGCGTGCTGCGCGTGCATGGCAATCGCGCCCCGCCGTACCAGCGGGGTGAGTAGGTAGGTCACCACCGCTGCGATGATCAGGATGTAAAGATACTCGCGCATGGCAGCGGGCGGTCAGTCGTCCGGTCCAACAGGGTCCTGGGACGGATCGTCCGCGGGCGAGCCGGCGGACGTATCCGCGGCGGTCTCGTTTACCGCCGCCTTCGCGGTGGTATCGGCCAATGCCGCCTTCGCGGCGGTATCGGTCATTGCCGCCTTCGCGGCGGCGATGGCCTCCGCGGCCCGGCGGTCGGCGGGGCTCAGCTCCGGCTCCGGCTCCGGCACGGGCAGGTCGATCACCGGGACGACCTTGCGCAGCTCATCGATGGACAGCGCGCCGGCCCGCAGCATCCGCGGCACGGTGCCGGTCAGGTCGAGGATCGTGGAGGGCACGTTGTCCGCGCACGCGCCGCCGTCCAGGTAGACGGAGATGGCGTCGCCGAGCTGGTTCTCCGCCTCGGCGGCGGTGGTGGCGGCGGGCAGGCTGTGCCTGTTCGCGCTTGACACCGCCATCGGGCCGGTGCGGCGCAGCAGGTCGAGTGCGACCGGGTGCAGCGGCATGCGGACCGCGACCGTGCCCATCGTCTCGCCCAGGTCCCACATCAGGGTCGCGCTGGCATGGAACACCAGGGTCAGCGGCCCTGGCCAGAACTCGTCGATCAGGTCCTGGCCGAACGGCCCGAGCGACTCGGTCAGCGCGGCCGCCGCCGCCACGCTGCCGACGAGCACCGGCGGCGGCATGTTCCTGCCCCGCCCCTTGGCGGCGAGCAGCGCGGTGACCGCGGCCGCGTTGAACGCGTCCGCGCCGACGCCGTAGACGGTGTCGGTGGGGAGCACCACAAGCTGGCCCTCTTGCACGGCGCCGACCGCCGCGGCCAGGCCCTCTTCCCGCTGCTGCGTGTCGGCGCAGTCGTATCGAGCGCTCATCGCTTCCATCCTAGGGCCACATGGCCGTTACGAACCTGTCCTTGCGTGCGAGGTCCCGGTGGTTGGCGGTGTCCCGCCAGCCGGCCTCCTCGGGAAATACCCAGAACACGGCGGCGCCCTGGGGTGCGCCGTGCTCGACGGCGACGAGGCCGCCGGGCCGGAGCAGCCAGCGGGCAACGCGTTCGACCGCCCGGACCGCGTCCAGCCCGTCGCCGCCGCTCCACAGCGCGGCCGGCGGGTCGTACTCCCGCACCTCGGGCGGCACCACCGCGCCGAGCGGTATGTACGGCGGGTTGGAGACCACCACGTCCACGGTGCCAGCCAGCCCGGCCAGCTCCTTGAGCCCGGCCGACGGATCCGGCGACACGAAGTCACCCTCGTGAAGCAGCACCCGGCCCGCGGTGTAGCCGTCCACGTACCTGGTGATGTTCCGCTCCGCCCAGGACCTGGCAAGCGGATCGCCCTCCACGGCGTGCACGGTGGCCCTCGGCACCTCCTGGGCGATCGACAGCGCGATCGCGCCGGAACCGGTGCCAAGGTCGACAGCGACCGGCTCCGCCACGTTCATCGCCCGCAGCCGGTCGATCACCCACCCGGTCATCACCTCGGTCTCCGGCCGCGGCACGAACACGCCGGGGCCGACATCGAGTTCCAGGTAGCGGAAGTACGCCTTGCCCGTGATGTGCTGCAGCGGCTCGCGGTTCTCCCTGCGGCCGATGTCGGCCCAGTACCGCGCGTCGAACTCCGAATCGGGCACCGTGTGCAGCTCGCCGCGTCTGACGTTGTGCACGTGCGCCGCGATGAGCTCGGCGTCGGTGCGCGGCGAGTCCACCCCCGCCTCGGCAAGCCGGGCCGTGGCGATCGCTATCTCATCGAGCAGGAGTGACATGGCCTACTGTTCTGCCAGTTTCGCTTCCAGGTCGGCGGCGGCCAGGGCGTCGATCACCGCGTCAAGGTCACCGTCGATCACCTGATCCAGGTTGTAGGCCTTGAAGCCCACCCGGTGGTCGGAGATGCGGTTCTCGGGGAAATTGTAGGTCCGCACCCGTTCGGACCGGTCCACCGTCCGGACCTGTGCCTTGCGCTCGGCGCTCGCCTTCGCGTTCGCCTCTTCCTCGGCCGCGGCGAGCAGCCGCGACCGCAGCACGCGCAGCGCCTGCTCCTTGTTCTGGAGCTGACTCTTCTCGTTCTGGCAGGAGACCACGATCCCGGTCGGCAGATGCGTGATGCGCACCGCCGAGTCGGTGGTGTTGACCGACTGCCCGCCAGGGCCGCTGGAACGGTAAACGTCGATGCGCAGGTCGTTGTCGTTCACCTGCACCTCCACCGGGTCGGCCTCGGGGGTCACGAGCACGCCCGCGGCCGAGGTGTGGATGCGGCCCTGGCTCTCGGTGACGGGCACCCGCTGCACCCGGTGCACGCCGCCCTCGTACTTCAGCCGCGACCAGGCGCCGTTGCCGCCCTTGCCCGCCTTGACCGCCATCGTGGCGTCCTTGACGCCGCCGAGGCCGGTCAGCGTGGAGTCGATGATCTCCGTCTTCCAGCCGTGCCGCTCGGCGAAGCGCTGGTACATGCGCAGCAGGTCGCCCGCGAACAGCGCGGACTCCTCGCCGCCCTCGCCCGCCTTGACCTCCACGATCGTGTCGCGGTCGTCGTTCGGGTCCTTGGGCACGAGCATCTTGCGCAGCCGCTCCTCGAGCTCCTCGCGCTGCTTCGCCAGATCGTCCGCCTCCTGGCCGAAGGCGGCGTCCTCCTCCCCGAGCTCACGGGCGGCCTGCTCGTCCTCGCTCGTCTGCTGCCACTCACGGAAGGCGTTGACGACCGGGGTCAGCTCCGAGTAGCGCTTGGCGAGCGTCCTCGCCTGATCCTGGTCCGCGTGCACGCCGGGATCGGCGAGTGCACGCTCAAGCTCCGCATGCTCGCTGGCCAGATCGCCGAGCTTCTCGAACAAAAGAACCAAGACCTCTCTGTATTGCCCGCGGGGGGACGACCCCTGCACCCCCCGCGCAAGGGGTTTGATCCCCTTAGCCAACATAGCGAAGCGCCCGCGTCCCCGTCCGGGGCACGCGGGCGCTTGAGCATCGCTACTTCTTGCCGGCCTTGCCGGCAGTCCCCGCGACCTTGCCCTTGCCGAAGCGGGCCTCGAAGCGGGCCACGCGGCCTCCGGTGTCGAGGATCTTCTGCTTGCCGGTGTAGAACGGGTGGCAGTTCGAGCAGACGTCGGTGTGGATGACGCCGTTCTTCGCGGTGGACCGGGTCACGAACGTGGCGCCGCACCCGCAGGTCACGGTGGTCGCCTCGTAGGCCGGGTGAATCTCAGGCTTCATTTGCTGCTGGCTCCTTGCCTCAAGCGGCCGCCGGGTCGTCACACTCACCGTGGAGCGCCCGCGAGGGGCTTCGACGTGAACCGGAACCGCGCATCTAAGCGGCTTTAAGTTTGCCACACGCAAGAAACCACATGTGACAGCCCTGCATTCCCGCCCGCTCCCCGGGTGAATGCGAGGCGGGCTAGGTATGTGAGTACCGTTAGGCCGGCTCTCGCCGGCCTAACGGTACTCACATCAAGGCATTCGGCGCCTAGCGGTCGCGCTCGGTGCCCAGGGTGGTCTTCTGGACCTGCATCAGGAACTCGGCGTTGCTGCGGGTCTTGCGCAGCTGCTCCATGAGCAGTTCGAGCGCCTGCTGCGCCTCAAGGGCGTGCAGCACCCGGCGGAGCTGCCAGGTGATCTTGAGCTCATCCGGCGCGAGCAGGATCTCTTCCTTACGGGTGGACGACGCGTCCACGTCGACCGCGGGGAACAGGCGCTTGTCGGCGAGCTCGCGGCGCAGCCGCAGCTCCATGTTGCCCGTGCCCTTGAACTCCTCGAAGATGACCTCGTCCATCCGGGACCCGGTCTCGATGAGGGCCGTGGCCAGGATGGTCAGCGAGCCGCCGTTCTCGATGTTGCGCGCCGCGCCGAAGAACCGCTTCGGCGGGTAGAGCGCGGTCGAGTCGACACCACCGGACAGGATGCGGCCGCTGGCCGGCGCCGCCTGGTTGTAGGCGCGGCCGAGCCGGGTGATGGAGTCGAGCAGCACGACCACGTCGTGGCCCATCTCGACCAGGCGCTTGGCCCGCTCGATGGCCAGTTCGGCGACCGTGGTGTGGTCGTCGGCCGGGTGGTCGAACGTCGAGTGGATAACCTCGCCCTTGACCGTGCGCTGCATGTCGGTGACCTCCTCAGGACGCTCGTCCACGAGGACGACCATGAGGTGGCACTCCGGGTTGTTCTTGGTGATCGCGTTGGCGATCGCCTGGAGGATCATCGTCTTGCCGGCCTTGGGCGGCGACACGATCAGGCCGCGCTGCCCCTTGCCGATCGGGCAGATCAAGTCGATGATCCTGGTGACCATGTTGGTCGGATCGGTCTCCAGGCGCAGCCTGTCCTGCGGGTACAGCGGCACCAGCTTGGAGAACTCCGGCCGGCCCACCGACGCCTCGGGGTCGAGCCCGTTCACCTTGTCCAGGCGGACGAGCGCGTTGAACTTCTCCCTGCGCTCGCCGTCCCGCGGCTGGCGCACCGCGCCCTCGACGATGTCGCCCTTGCGCAGCCCGTGCTTGCGAACCTGGGAAAGCGAGACGTAGACGTCGTTCGGCCCGGGCAGGTAGCCCGTCGTCCGCACGAACGCGTAGTTCTCGAGCACGTCCAGGATGCCCGCGATCGGGATCAGCACATCGTCCTCGCCGATCACCGCCTCGGGCTCGCCGCCCTGCCGTTCGCCCCGGCGCCGGTTGCGGTTGCGGAACCGGTCACGGCCGCGCCGTCCGCCGCGCAGGTCGTCATCGTCGTCCGCGCGGTTGTCCTGGCGGTTGTCCTGACGGCTGTCCTGGCGGTTGTCCTGACGGCTGTCCGCGCGGTTGTCCTGGCGGTTGTTGCCGCCCTGGCCGCCCGGGCCGGCGCTCTGGCCATTCTGGCTGTTCTGGCCGCTGCGGCCAGCGCTCGCCGCCGCGGGCTCACGGGTCTCGCGGCTGTCTCGGCCCTCGCGGCTGTCCCTGCGCTGGTTGCTGCCCTGCTCGCGCCTGTTGCGGTTGCGCTCGCGGCGGACGTCCTGGGCGGACGACCCGTCGCCCGCATCAGCGGACGGCTGGTCGGCGGAGACGGCAGCGGATGCCGTCTGGGGTGCGGCCACGGTGGCCGTGCGGACGGCCTCACCCACGCCGGCCAGGCCGGCGCTCGCCGGCGCATCGCCGATGCCGCCGCCCGTCACGGGGGCGGCCTCGCCAATGCCAGGCCGGACGGATGTGTCTGCTTCCATAGCGTCCTGATTCAGGGGGCGAGGCGCGCCGGCTCCCGCAGACGTACCCCGCGTGGCTGATTGGTCGAGGCTCTCAGTACGTCCCCTAGTGCCGGCACCGCGCGCGGCTGGGCGCGACCCGCCGGTCCGCTCCTGGATGGCCGCGACGAGGTCCCCCTTCCGCATCCGCCCCGTCCCGGATATGCCCAGCTCCTGGGCAATCCGCTGCAGGTCGGAGACGAGCAGCTTGGACAGGTCGCCGCCGCTACGGCCCGACGACCGTGGCGCGGCACCGGCGGGGTCGGCGGCCGGGTGACCGGTGGGGGATTCCCCGGACGCGGGGGCCGCGCCACTGAGGACTTCGGTGGTGTCGCTCACTAATGGTCCTTCCATTATGATCCTCGGCCGCCTGGGTGTCTTCTCGACCCCGGTTCGCCTGAGCCAGACCCGATCCGTATCGCTCGCGAGACCCTCACGAGAGCATGACACTCGCAACTACACTCGCCATCTCGGCCGGCATGTCGTTTTTGTCCGATTTCGCGGGCCATCGACGGGGCCGCCGGCGTGAAGATGTGCACGGGGTGGCGCTCAGAGGAACGTACCGCTCTCCTGGGGAAACGCCAAGAGCCCGATCCCTGGGCAGGTATACGTTACCGCCCAGGCGACGCGTGGATGAACAGCACCCGCCCCGACGCGGGGCTATAGATGCTGTACACAGCCTAACACCGACAGCGCCCACGGGATTCCTTTGCAGCCATCCATGTTGCGGAAAAGGGGGACTAACCGGCCAGGCGAGGCATGTTCACCATCACCGGGCACTCGAAACACGGGGTACCACGCTGGCGCCACGTCGCTCGACGGCTAGCGGGCTTATGCGCCAGTCGATACCCGTTTCTCCCGCGATTGAATCCAGCCGACTCGCATCATCGCGACCAGAATTCCCCGCGAGGAACGCGAGAACCGACGGCCCCGCGCCGGAGATGACCGCGGGCACGCCGGCCGCCCGCAGCCGGATGACGAGTTCGTGCGATTGCGGCATCGCCGGAGCGCGGTAATCCTGGTGCAGCCAGTCCTCTGTCGCGTCGAGCAGCGCGCCAGGGCTGCTCGTCAGGGCCGCGACGAGCAGCGCGGCGCGGCCGGCGTTGCGCGCCGCGTCACCGTGCGGCACGGCCGCGGGCAGCAGCCCGCGCGCGACCTTGGTGGACACCGACTCGGGCGCGACAAACACGACGGGACGCACCTCGGGCAGCGGCTCGAGCCGTACGGCCCGCGCGCAAGGGACCGGGGGAAGCGTTGCGCCCTCGGCCAGCCCCTCGTCCTTGCTCTCGGCCGTCCAGGCGATCGTCAGCCCGCCGAGCAGGCACGGAGCCACGTTGTCCGGATGTCCCTCAAGCTCGCTGGCGAGTGGCAGCACGTCGCCCGGCGCGACGCTCGCGCCCGCGAGGGCGCGGGCGGCGAGCAGGCCCGCCACGATCGCGGCCGCCGACGAGCCGAGCCCGCGTCCGTGCGGTATCCGGTTCACGCAGCGCAGCGCGAGGCCAGCGGGCTGCGCGACGTCCAGGGCGTCGAACGCGACCCGCATCGCGCGGACGATCAGGTGCCGCTCCCCCGCGCCCACGACGTCGTCCGCGCTCTCGCCCGACACCTCAAGCGACAGCCCCGAGCCTGCGACCCGCACCTCGATCTCGTCGTGCAGCGCGAGCGCCAGGCCGAGCGCGTCGAATCCCGGCCCCAGGTTCGCGCTCGTGGCGGGCACCCGGACAAGCACCGGTCCCTCGGCGAGCCCCATTCAGGCTGCTTCCATTGCACGGGGCAGCACGAGCCCAGGCCGGCACACGCAGTGCCCCATCACGCAGGGCCCCATCACGCGAGGCCGAGCGCGGCCGCCGCCGACTCGGCGTCGACGGGGACCGTCGTGGGGGCGGGGGCGCCGGACAGGGCCCAGTCCGGGTCCTTGAGGCCGTTGCCGGTGATCGTGCAGACCACCCGCGAGCCCGCGGGTATCCGCCCGTCCGCCGCCGCCGCGAGCAGGCCCGCCACGCTGGCGGACGAGCCGAGCTCGCCGAACACCGCCTCGTCGCGGGCGATCGTCCGGTAGGCCGCGAGGATCTCCCTGTCGGTGACCTTGTCGATGAGGCCGCCCGATTCGTCCCTCGCCTGCTCCGCCAGGGTCCACGAGGCCGGGTTGCCGATCCTGATCGCGGTCGCGATCGTCTGCGGATGCGCCACCGGCGCGCGGTCCACGATCGGCGCGGCCCCCGAGGCCTGGAAGCCGAACATCCGGGGCTTCCTCGTGGCCAGGCCGAGGCCGAAGTACTCCTGGTAACCCATCCAGTAGGCGGTGATGTTGCCCGCGTTGCCGACGGGCAGGCAGTGGATGTCCGGCGCGTCGCCGAGCGCGTCGACGATCTCGAACGCGGCGGTCTTCTGGCCCTGGATGCGGTCCGGGTTGACCGAGTTGACCAGCGCCACCGGGTAGTCGACGGATAGCTTGCGGGCAAGCTCGAGGCAGTCGTCGAAGGAGCCGTCCACCTGCAACAGCTTGGCGCCGTGCACTAGCGCCTGCGCCAGCTTGCCTATCGCGATCTTGCCCTTAGGCACCAGCACCGCGCAGGTCAGGCCGGCCCGCGCCGCGTAGGCCGCGGCGGACGCGGAGGTATTGCCCGTCGAGGCACAGATGACGGCCTGCGCGCCCTGCGCGGCGGCCACGGTGATCGCGGTCGTCATGCCGCGGTCCTTGAACGAGCCGGTCGGGTTGAGGCCCTCCACCTTCAGGTACACGTCGCAGCCGGTGCGCGCGGACAGCACCGGCGCGGGCACCAGCGGCGTGCCGCCCTCCTGGAGCGTGACCGGGGTCATGCCCGCGGTGATCGGGAGCCGGTCGGTGTACTCGGTGATGATGCCGCGCCACGGCGCGCGCGCCCCGGTCGTGACGGCAGCGGTGTTCATGACTGGTCTTCCTCTCCTTCGACCCGCATCACGCTCGCCACCGCCCGGACGACCGGCAGCGCCTGGAGTTCGGCGATGGTCGCCGCGAGGTCCGCGTCGCGCGCCTCGTGCGTGACGATGATGAGCAGCGCGTCGTCGCCCCTGCTCGTCTGCCGCACCGCCTGGATGGAGACGCCGTGGCTGGCGAAGGCCTCCGCGACCGGGGCGAGCACGCCCGGCTTGTCCGCTACGTCTAGGGAGACGTGATACCTGGTCAGCGTATCGCCCATGGGCCGCACTGGCAGCTCCGCGTAGGTGGAAAGCTCTGGTCCCCTGGTGCCGGCCAGGCGGTTGCGCGCGACCGCCACCACGTCGCCGAGCACCGCGGCCGCGGTAGGCGTGCCGCCGGCGCCCGCGCCGTAGAACATCAGCCGTCCCGCCGACTGCGCCTCGACGAACACCGCGTTGTACGCGCCGCCGACCGCGGCGAGCGGGTGCGACCGCGGGATCATCGCCGGGTGGACGCGCACCGCGACGCCGTCACCGGACCGCTCGCAGATCGCCAGCAGCTTGACGGTCCGGCCGAGTGTCTTCGCCGAGGCGATGTCGGCCGCGGTCACCTCGGTGATGCCCTCGCGGTAGACGTCGGCAGCGGTAACCCGGGTGTGGAACGCGAGGCCGGCCAGGATCGCGGCCTTCGCGGCGGCGTCGAACGCCTCCACGTCGGCGGTCGGGTCGGCCTCCGCATAGCCGAGCGCCTGCGCCTCCTCGAGGGAGTCGCCGAAGTCCGCGCCCGAGCCGTCCATCCGGTCGAGGATGAAGTTGGTGGTCCCGTTGACGATGCCGAGCACCCGGTGCACCGTGTCGCCGGCCAGCGACTCGCGCATCGGGCGGAGGATCGGGATGGCGCCCGCCACCGCGGCCTCGTAGTAAAGGTCGGCGCCGAAGGCACGCGACGCCGCGTGGACCTGCTCGCCGTGCTCGGCGAGCAGCGCCTTGTTGGCGGTGACCACGGACTTGCCGTGCTCCATCGCGGCCAGGATCAGCGAACGGGCGGGCTCGATGCCGCCGATCACCTCGATGACGACGTCCACGTCGGGCCTGGTGGCCAGGGCCATCGCGTCGGTGGTGAGCAGCGCCTGGTCGACGCCTGGCCGCGCGTGCGCGAGCCTGCGCACGGCGATGCCTGCCAGCTCAAGCCGCGCGCCGGTGCGCACCGCCAGGTCATCGGCCTGCTCGGCGAGCAGCCGCGCGACCTGGGTGCCGACGACGCCGCAGCCGAGCAGCGCTACTCGCAGGACCTTGCCAGGTTTGTCTTCAACTACGCTCATCCGACGTCCAATCGCAGCAGGTCATCAAGCGTTTCGCGGCGGACGATCTCGCGGGCCGCACCGTCCCGCACCGCCACCACGCCGGGGCGCGGGAGATGGTTGTAGTTCGAGGCGAGCGACCGGCAGTACGCCCCGGTCGCCGCGACGGCCAGCAGGTCGCCAGGCCCGAGGTCGGACGGCAGGTAGCAGTGCCTGACAACGATGTCGCCGCTCTCGCAGTGCCGGCCGACCACCCGGGTCAGCATCGGCGGCGCCGACGAGGCGCGCGACGCGAGCACGCAGGTGTAGGAGGCGTCGTACAGCGCGGTGCGCACGTTGTCGCTCATCCCGCCGTCGACGCTGACGTAGGTCCTGATCCCGTCGACGTCCTTGATCGTGCCGACCTCGTAGAGGGTCACCGTGGACGGGCCGACGATGCCGCGGCCCGGCTCGATCGTCAGCCTGGGCTGCGGTATGCCGAACGCCAGGCACTGCGACGCCACAATGGACCGCAGGCCGGACGCGAGCGTCTTGATCTCGGGCGCGTCGTCGTCGGGCACGTACGCGATGCCGAACCCGCCGCCCAGGTCGAGCTCCGCGACGTGCACGCCGTGCTCGGCATGGATGCGCGCGGCGAGCTCGAGCACCCGGTGGGCCGCCACCTCGAAGCCGCCGGTGTCGAAGATCTGCGAGCCGATGTGCGAGTGCAGCCCGGCGAACTCCAGCTGCGGCAGCCCGAGCACACGGCGGACCGCCTCGTCGGCGGCGCCGGAGGCGAGCGAGAAGCCGAACTTCTGGTCGTCGTGCGCGGTAGCCATGAACTCGTGGGTGTGCGCCTCGACCCCGGTCGTCACCCGGACGAGCACCCGCGGCCGCGTGCCAGCCGCCTCCGCGTGGTAGCCGAGCCTGGCGATCTCCTCGAACGAGTCGACCACGATGTGCCCGACGCGGGCGGCCACCGCCTGCTCGAGCTCGGCGGCGAGCTTGTTGTTGCCGTGCAGCGTGATCAGCGACGGGTCGATCCCGGCCGACAGGGCGACCGCGAGCTCGCCGCCGGTGCAGACGTCGACGCCGAGACCCTCTTCCGCGACCCAGCGAAGCACGGCACGCGAGCAGAAGGCCTTGGACGCGTAATAGACCTGCCCGTCCTCGCCGAACGCGTCGACGTACTCGCGCGCCCGGCTGCGCACGTCCGCCTCGTCCATGATCATCGCCGGCGTGCCGAACTCGGCCGCCAGGTCGCGGACGTCGATGCCGCCGAGCGTGAGCGCGCCGCCTGACCGGTGCGCGCCGCGCGGCCAGATCGCCGGGTGCAGCGCGTTCAGGTCCTCGGGAGGCACCGGCGGATAGTCGGCGGGCAGCACGTCCGCATGCCGAGGGCCAGCCGGGTGGGCGACACGGCTCACAGCTGTCTCCTTCCGGGGGACCAGCCCCCGTAACCCTCCGGTCACGGTCCGGGGGGACATCACTTCATAGGCGGTCAGGCGCGCTCACTCCAAGCAGGCCAAGTCCTGCGGCAAGACCTGTCCGCGCCGCGCTGGCCAGGGAAAGTCTGTCACTTCCCGGAGCCGGCGCTCGCCCCGGGTCTGCGGCACAGCCGGGGTTGCGCGGGGTAGTCAGGACGTCGATGGTGACGCTGGCCAGATCCTCCAGGTAGCGGGCGAACTCGTCGGGCCGGTCGCGGCGCGCGGCGGTGGCGACCCGTTCCGGTAGCCACGACAGCACGTCAAGCAGCGCAAGCTCCGCTGGGTCAGCGGGCAGGCACCGCAGGGCGGCAATCTCTCCCCAGCGCACCCCGGACGCGGCTCGGGCGTGCGCATACCTCACAGCATAGGCGGGATTGCCGGGGACATGCCTCGCGATTATCGGCTCCCCGACCGCCAACGGGCGGCCAGGGATGGCTCTGGCCAGCGTAAACAGGACGGCGTCGCGGCCCGCGAACGAGACGGCGGTGGCCGGGGTCTCCTGCCGCCGCGGGTCCGCGCCGGGTACCTGCCGGGAATCGTCCGAACGGGTGCGGGCTTCGCCCGGTTCCGAGTCGCTGCGCGCGGGGGGTGGAACACGCAACCGTTCGGGGTCAGTGGAGTCCGTGACCGTCGCGCCCGCCGCGGCGGCGAGACGGGCGGTCAGTTGCGCGGCTAGTGCGGCCCTTGCCTTTTCCCAGCTGGCGGCGGCCAGCGGGTCGCCTTGCGGCGGGGCGGCGACGGTCCGGCCGGCCAGCGCCTCGCTCGTCGCGCACGCGGGGCCGGCGCGGGTGATGCGGTCGGCGAGGCCGGCCAGCGCCTCCGTTGTGACGGTGATCGTCAGGTAGCCGGGGCCGGTGACCTCGGCCTTCTCGATCCAGGGCTCGACGGCGAGCGTTTCCGCCAGGGCGCGCGCGATCGCGCGGGGGTCGGGGCCGAGTGACAGCGCGACGCTCGCCGCGTACCGGCCTGGCCGACCGGGTCCGCCGACCGGGCGCAGGCCAGGATCGGCTCCCGGCGGGAGGCCGGCCGCGGCGACCGCGCCTGCCAGCGCCCGGCGCAGGTCGCTGGTGATCACGCACCCAGGCTAGGGGCCGCTTCCCGTTAGGAGTACTGGAGAATCACCGAGTTCGTCTTGTTGTTGCCGTCTGTGTACTGGACGCCGCCCGCCAGCATTTCGCTGGTGCCGGGGATGCGGGCGAGGGAGTCGGCGATGGTGGGCACCCAGGTGGCTTCGGCCGGGAGGGTCACCGTGGTCAGCTTGCCGTTCGAGTAGTGCAGCAAAGCCGGGTTTTGCGCACCGTCACCGCCCGGGATCCACAGGCCGCCTTTGCCGTCCGGGACGATGCGCTGCCCACTGGGGCTTGTGTTGTTTTTCGCGAGCAAGACCCGGCTCCAGGCATGGCCGTTGAAGTGCAGCAAGACCAGCGGGCCGCCGTGCGGGGGATCGGTGCCCTCGCCCGTCGCGTAGACGTCGGCGGCGGACAGCGCCCTGATGCCGGTCAGGAACGGCTTGACGCCTGCCAGTGCCTGCCTGTTCCTTGGCGGGAGGAGCTTCGCTACGTTCACCGACGTCCACCGCTTGCCGTTGAAGTGGTCGATCAGCTGGCCGCTGTACGCCCAGACGTTCGTGTCGCTCAGTGCGGCGCCGCCCTGCGGGGTGCTTGCCACCTCGGTCCAGGTGCGGCCGTTGTAGTGGAACACGCCGTGGCTTTGCTGCTGCCCGGTACCGCCGAATACCCACACGTCGTCACTGGCGAGGACCGTCAGGCCGCTGAGGTAACCGGGGAAGGTCCTGGCCACTTCCCATTTCGTCCCAGTCCACCGGTCGAGCTGCGTGCCGCTGGCGGTGAAGTAGCCGGCCCATACCGCGCCCCTGCCGTCCGACGCGACCGCCGCGAGCGCGACGTTGCCGTTCTTGCCGGGGAACGGGACCTTCTTCCAGGTCCTGGGTCCGGTGCGCTCGTAGGCGTAGGGCGCGTTCTCCATAAACGCCCAGCCCGCGGTCTTCCCCGTGGCGACGACCGCGGTGAAGGCGTTGAAGTGGGTGGTGGCGTTGCCGTTCGGTATGGCGAAGATGAAATGCCAGGCGGGCTTGTGCACCGCTGGAGAGCTGGCCTTCTGTGGCGAGCTTGCGTGGCCTGGCGTGCCCGCGACGATGGCCAGGGCGGCGACGGTGATTCCGGTGATCGCGGCGATTACGCAGATCCGGGACAGCAGGCGCTTCATGGCCGTCATCTCTTCCGCAATCCGTGGGCGGACCCTACGTCTGCTAAGACGACGGCGCGGCGGAACGGTTGCGCTCCCGACGCGGTTAGGCGGGTTTGACGCCGGCCAGCTCGCGGACGACCCGGATCATCTCGCCCGGGTCGAAGGGCTTGGTCAGGTAGGCGTCGGCACCGACGTTGGCCCCCCTGGCGATGTCGTCCTCCTGGGCGCGCGCCGTAATCAGCACGACCTTGATGTGCGCGGCCTCCGGCATCTTGCGGAGCTGTACCGCGGTCTCCCAGCCGTCGAGGCGCGGCATCATCACGTCGAGGGTGATCACGTCCGGCTGGATGGCCCGAACCTTGTCGAGGCAGTCCTGGCCGTCGACAGCGGTCGCCACGTCGAACCCCTCAAGCGTGAGGTTCACCGCGATAAGCTGCCGGATCACCTCATCGTCATCCACGACGAGTACACGGCCCAAACCTTGCGTCACACTCGGTGAGGCTACCGCCTTTCGGCGTATGTTGCTAAGCCAGCTCCCCTCCGGCGATGGGTTACCCGGGCCTGGCCGCGTGCGCTTGTCACAAGAGCCGCCGCGGACTGGTAGCCTTGCTCCGTTGCTGAGCCCCCATAGCTCAGGGGATAGAGCACTGGCCTCCGGAGCCAGGTGCGAAGGTTCGAATCCTTCTGGGGGCACCCGTTTGATGACACCGTGAACAGGCAGCGGGTTCGCGGTGTTTTGTCTTTTGCCCCGCGGGCGGGCGGCAAGATCCCTTTCGTAGCCGCCCGTGATAGCTTGCGCTTGGAGCTGACGGGGACTTCGCGGGGCGGCTGAGTGACTCTTTGTATTGACTTGTTTGGCGGGTTCAGGGTCACGGTTGACGGCCGGGTGGTGGCGCCGAAGGCGTGGTCGCAGCGCAAGCCTGCCGCGCTTGTCAAGCTGCTCGCGCTGGCTCCCGGGCATCGGCTTCGCCGTGAGCAGGCGATGGATGCCCTGTGGCCGGAACTCGATCCGCAGGCGGCTGCGGCGAATCTGCGCAAGGCACTGCACTCGGCCAGGCGCAGCCTTGACGGGGGCGAGGGCGCCGGACTGATCGTGTCCGCAGGCGACCTGGTCTGCCTGCCGCCCGATGAACTGACGGTCGATGTCGACGACTACTGGTCGCTGGTGCGCGCGGCCCGCAGGACAGGCAACGCGGGCACCTACAGCCGCGCGATCGACGTCTACAAGGACGGCCTGCTGCCCGAGGACCGCTACGAAGACTGGGCGGCAGCACTGCGCGAGGAACTGCAGGCCGACTGGCTGGCGCTCGTCGGGGAGTTCGCCGGGCTGCTTGAGGCGCGGGCCGAGCTGAACAGCGCCGCCCGTGCGGTGCAGCGGCTGGTAGCCGCGGAACCGCTCGGGGAAGAGAACCACGCGTGGCTGATGCGGCTGTACGCGCTCGCCGGCCGTCGCGACGAGGCGCGGCGTCAGTACGCGCGGCTGCGTGAGGCGCTCGCCGGCGAACTGGGCGTCGAGCCGAGTCCCGCGACCCAGCGCCAGTTCGCGGAGATCAGCAGCGACCAGACCGCCGAGCCCGAGCTGACCAGCGACCTGTGGGAGCGAGTCGGCGATCTACGCGTGCAGTCGGGCGACCCGACGGGCGCCGCGAAGGCGTTCGGCCAGGCACTCACCACCGCGGCTGCCGAGCAGGTGACCGGCCGGATCCACCGCAAGCGGGCCGGCGCCTGGCTGATGCAGCACATGGCGGACGAGGCGGAACCCCACCTGGAAATCGCGGAGGGCCTGTCGCCCGACGCCGCGGAAAGGGGACGTCTCGCCTGCCTGCGGGCGAACCTCGCCCGGGAACGAGGGGATCTCGTCGCTGCCCGCCGCCTCGCCGAGCAGGCGCACGCGATCGCCCTCGCCGAGGGCGACGCCGACGACGTGGCGGCGGCGCTTGAGGCGCTCGCGTTCATCGCCCACGTCCAGGGGGCCTGGCGGCCGGGGCTGCAGGCGCAGATCGAGGGCCTGGCCGGGGTGGGCCTCGGGCTTCGTGTCGCGCGCTTCTGTGACTTCAATCACTGCCTCGGGCAGTACCAGCTCTACGGGGACGGACTGGCCGACGACGTCGAGGACTACGCGCGTCAGACGCTGGCCGTCGCCGAGCGGGCGGACGCCGTGCCCGCCCAGGCGTTCGCCTGGTGCCTGCTCGGCGAGTCGCTGCTGGTGCGCGCCCGGTGGGACGAGGCGGCCGCCTGCCTGGAACGCAGCTGCGAACTCTACGCGCCGCTCGGCAGCCGCTCCGTGGCGCTGCCGTGGCTGCGGCGCGCGGAACTCGCGGCCTGCGTGGGCGCGCACGACGAGGCCGCGGCGTACCTGAAGCGAGCGTCCGCGATTGCCACCGTGACACCCATGGCGCGGCACGCGTGGGCGCGGCTGCACGCCACCGCGGCGCTCGCCGCCATGGAACGGGGCGAGCCGGAACTGGTCATCCGCTCGGTGCGCGCCACCCAGAGCGCGGCGGCCCGCTACGGCGACTGCCCGACCTGCAGCGCGCTGCTCAACCCGGTCGGCGCGCAGGCCTTCGCCCTTGTCGGTCACGTCGAGGGCGCGCAGGCGCTCGCTGAGGTCGCGGCGCAGCTCGCGGCCTCCTTCGCCAGCTCCGCGTGGAGCGCGATGGCCGAGTCGGCGGCAGCCAGCGCCGCGATCGCCGACGGTGACCTGACCGCGGCGCGGCAGCGGTTCGGCTCCGCGATAGCGCTGTATGAAAAGGCAGGTCACACCTTCTGGGCCGAGCGGACGTCGGCTCAGCTGAGCGCAATGAGTGCGGCGAATTAGCCGAGGGAACGCTCAGGGAACGCCGCGTGCGTAACGTCTGTGATGACAGCGAGGCCGGACGCCACAGGGGCGCCGGCCCCTTTCTCTGAAATGGAGACTAAGAATGAGCCTGACAATCGGTGACACCGCACCGGACTTCATCGCCGCCACCACCGACGGCCCGGTCAGCTTCCACGAGTGGATCGGCGACTCCTGGGCCGTGCTCTTCTCGCACCCCAAGGACTTCACCCCGATCTGCACCACCGAACTTGGCTACATGGCCAAGATCAAGCCGGAGTTCGACCGCCGCGGCGTGAAGATCATGGCGCTGTCGGTCGACCCGGTCGACAAGCACGCCGCCTGGGCCGCGGACATCGAGGAGACCCAGGGCACCGCCCCGAACTACCCGATGATCGGCGACGCCGACTTCACCGTCTCCAAGGCCTACGGGATGCTCGGCGCCGACGTCAGCGGCGACCCGGCCGACCGCACCGCGGCGGACAACCAGACCGTGCGCGGCGTGTTCGTGATCGGCCCGGACAAGAAGATCAAGATGATCATGCTCTACCCGATGACGACCGGCCGCAACTTCGACGAGATCCTGCGGGTGATCGACTCCCTGCAGCTGACCGCGAAGCACAAGGTCGCTACGCCGGTGAACTGGAAGCAGGGTGAGGACGTGGTGATCGCCGGCTCGGTCTCCAACGACCAGGCCAAGGAGATCTTCGGCAGCTGGGCCGAGCCGAAGCCGTACATCCGGATCGTCCCGCAGCCGTCCTGACACCGGTCGCTTCACGGATCACTTTACGGAGTGCGGAAGGCAATGCGAATTCTCGTTCTCGGCGCCGGCTTCGGCGGCCTCGAGCTGACCACAAGGCCGAATTCGGCACCAGCCGGATCAGGCGCTGGTTCGGCCGCGACTGGACAGCCTACTGAACGTGGCTCGCCGAAAACGGCCGGCTGCTTCCGCGATCATGCGAAGCAGCCGGCCGTTTCGACTTCTCGGCCTTTCACCTGGTGGTGTGGGCGCCGCCGTTGACGTGCAGGGTCTGGCCGGTGATGTGGCGGGCGCCCGGCGAGGCGAGGAACCAGGCCGTCTCCGCGATGTCGCCCGGCTGGCCGGCGCGGCCGTCATGGGTGGCGCCGATCAGGGTCGTCAGCCGCTGCTCGGTGAGCCTGCCGCGGAAGAAGTCCGTGCCCGCTATGTAGCCGGGCGAGATCACGTTGGCGGTCAGGCCCCGGGGGCCGACCACCGCGGACAGGCCCGCGGTCCACGCGGCAAGTGCCGCCTTGGCCGCGCCGTATGAGGTTGACGCGTACTCGGCGCCAATGGAGCCGACGTTGATGATGGACCCGCCGGCGCGCAGGCCGCCGAGCACGGCGGTGGTGGTGAGCACGGCGCTGAGCAGGTTGGCGTCCAGGTTCGCCCGCCAGGCGGCGGCGACATCCTTAAGATCGCCCTCGTGCACGGGGCCTTGCTCCGTGTCCTGCCTCGGGGGCCTTGCGAAGTCAGTGTTGCCGCCCGCCATGTTGACCAGGACGTCCAGGCCGGGCCCGGCCGCGGCGGCCATCGCCGCCACCTGCCCTGGATCCGTCGCGTCGCAGGTGATGGGCAGCGCGCCGATCTCCGCCGCGGCGCTCACGAGCCTGGCTTCATTGCGACCGGTGATGATCACGGTGTCCCCGTCGGCACGGAACCGGGCGGCCACGACCTTGCCGAGCCCGGCTCCTCCCCCGGTGACCAGCACGATACGGTTCACGGCTCCTCCTCGCGCAGATATGTTTAGCTCTAAACGTAGCGAAGGAGGCGGATGGTGTCGAACGATCCCGCCACGGATGACTACCCGCTAGACGGGACGGCCCGCTGGCCCGCGGCCGACATCGCCGCGTCCTGGCAGCGGGAACTGCCCGGCGTGCGTACCGAGTCGATCGAGATCATCACGCCGCTGTGGCGGATCGCGAAGGTGCTCGCCGATGACCGCCGCCGCACCCTCACCGCGCTCGGCATCGACTCCGCCACCCTCGACCTGCTCAGCGTGATCAGGCGGTCAGGGCCGCCGTACGAGCTCACCACGCGAGAGATTACCCGCCGGACGCTGATCACCGCGGGCGCCGTCTCCCAGCGGGTGGCCCGCGCCGAGCTGGCCGGGCTGGTGGCGCGGGCACCGTCGTCGCGGTCGCGACGGGCCGTCTCCGTCCGGCTGACCGAGGCGGGCCACGTGCTTATCGAGACCACGGTGCGCCAGCTTCTCGACCACGAGGCGGACTTGGTGGCCGCGCTCCCCGAGCAAGAACGGACAGAACTCGCTAGCTCTTTGGCCATACTCGAACGCGCGCTGACCGGGTGATACCCGGGCTGTTATCCGATTGCCGCTGCCGCACCAGGCCGGTTACCCTGCCGGGCGTGACCGCTAACCGAGTCCGAGATCCGTGCCGCCTTCGTGAACTGCACCAAGGGCGAGGCCAAGCGGCTGAACGTGCCGCGCGACCTGGCCGAGCTGCCCTGGGAGGACCTGGACTTCCTCGGCTGGCGAGACCAGCAGTCGCCCGAGCGGGCCTACCTGGTCGCGGAGCCTGCTCGCTGTACATGCGCGGAAAGAAGCCGGTGGTGGGTCTCGGCGGTCGGTTCAAGGAACCGCTGACGCTGGAAGAGCAGGTCGAGCGGACGATGGCGAACCTGACCGCCTTCGTGGCGAAGGTCACGGCCTGACGGGCGGTCCGCCGGTTAATTGGCTTGCCCGGGCCACGTCGATGGCGGACGATCGCACGCGTGGACGAAACGTGGATGATCGACGAACTGGCGCACGCGGGTGACGAGCACCTCGACGAGGACTTCATCGCGGGCTACGACCGCAAGCAGGGATACCCCGACCCCGAACCGGACATCCTCGCCTTCGAGGCGCACGGCCTAGACGGCACATCGACCGTCATCGACTTCGCCACCGGAACGGGCCAGTTCGCCATCCCGGCGGCACGGCGCTTCGGCCTTGTGACCGCGGTGGACGTGTCGCCCGCGATGATCGCCGCAGTCCGCGCCAAGGCCGCGGCGGCTCCCGGTGCCGCGGCGAACCGGCTGGAGTGCGTGCGCGGCGGCTTCCTCAGCTACACCCCCGCCGCCCCGGTCGACGGTGTGTACACCAGGCACGGGCTGCACCAGATCCCCGACTTCTGGAAGGCGATCGCGCTGCGCCGCATCGCCGGCATGCTCCGGCCAGGCGGAGTGCTGCGGCTACGCGACCTGATCTACGACTTCGGGCCCGAGGAGGCGCCGGAGATCTTCGCCGGCTGGTTCGCCAACGCGGCCGACGACCCGGCCGAGGGCTACACCGCGGAGGACTACGCGGTGCACATCCGCACCGAGCACAGCACCTACCGCTGGCTGTTCGAGCCGATCATCCACGCGGCGGGCTTTGACATCGCCGAGGTGAAGTTCGAGGGCCGGCTTTACGGCACCTATACCTGCGTCAAGAAGGGCACAGCGTAATTCCCACCTCACTGGATTTCGCGCGGACGCGCTCAGGTTGCTTTTTCCGGCCGGCTTCACAATACTTGGCCGCGATTTCCGCTATCTGAGGACCGGGGGACCTTTGTTGCGTCGTTATACCCTTGCGCTTGCCGCCCTGCCGTTGCTCGCCAGCTTCTGCGCGGCGGGCGCCGGAGTCGCGTCGGCCGCGACTCCGGCGCCCGGCCCCGCTCCTGCGGTGGCGGGAGCGTCGCAGACGGCGCTGGCCCTGACCGCGCCGACCGTTGCCTTCGGGGATGAACAGGGCGAGACGCTCACGGTTACCGTTTCCGGTGCCGCCGGCACGCCGACCGGGACGGTGGCCATTTCCGACGGAACCGACACCGTCTGCACGATCGCCCTGGCCAGCGGCACTGGCAACTGCGCGCCGACGGCCGAGGAGTTCCCCATCGGCCAGGTCATGCTCACCGCCACCTACGCGGGCGACGGTGACTTCCTTTCGTCGGTTTCGCCGGCCGTCAGCCTCGAGGTCACGAGCCCCGCACCGGCACCGCCCCCGGCGACGACCACCACGATGCAGCTGTCCAAGGCCGCCGTCAGCTACGGCGACGAGCAGGCGGAAACGATCTCGGTGACGGTCGCCGCCCCCGGCGACGGAGGAGCTACTCCCGGCGGCACGGTCACCGTTTCGGCCGGCACCGCCGCAATCTGCACCATCGGCCTCGCGGCTGGCGCCGGGTCCTGCGTGCTCAAGGCCACGGCGCTGCCGCCTGGCACGGCCAAGCTCACGGCCGCCTATCCGGGCGACGCGTCCTTTGCGGCCTCAGCCTCGGCCGTCGCGCCGCTCACGGTCGCCAAGGAACCGACGGCAACGGCCGTGGCCCTGTCCGCGGCAAAGGTCAGCTACGGAGCCGAGCAGCACGAGCACATCTCCGTGACGGTCAAGCCCGCCTTCGGCGGCACGCCGACCGGGCACGTTACGGTCAAGTCCGGCGGTAAAACGATCCGGGTCATCGCGCTGTCCGCGGGCAAGGGCGGCTACACGCTGTCCGCCGCGAGCCTCGCCGGCGGAACCGTCACGCTGACCGCCTCCTACTCGGGCGACGCGGACTTCGCCGGCTCGACGTCCGCGGCGAAGAAGCTGGCCATCGCCAGGGAATCGTCGAAGACCGCGCTGCTCCTGTCCGCAGCGAAGGTCAGCTACGGAGCCGAGCACCGCGAGCGCTTCTCGGTGGCGGTAAGGCCTGCCCTCGGCGGCATCCCGGCGGGGCACGTGACGGTCAGGGCCGGCAAGACCACGCTCTGCGTGATCACGCTGAAGTCCGCCAAGGGCGCCTGCGCTCCCGCGGCAACCAGGCTGGCCGCCGGGCGCTACAAGATCACCGCAAGCTACAGCGGCAGCGGCGGCGTTAACCCGTCGGCGTCGGCGGCGAAAACCCTGAGCATTGTCAAGGCGGCGGCCACGACCACGCTGACCCTGTCCAAGGCGAAGGTGACCTACGGCAGCGAGGGAGCGGAGAAGATCTCGGTGCGGGTGGCACCGCAGTACGCGGGGATGCCGGGCGGAACGGTGACGGTCAGGGCCAACGGGAGCACGCTCGCCGTGATCAAGCTCAAGTCGGGCACGGGCAGCCTCACGCTGTCCGCGAAGCGACTCGCGGCCGGCCAGTACAAGCTGGTGGCCAGCTACGCGGGCAGCGCCAACTTCGGCTCCGCGACTTCCGCGAAGAAGTCCCTCACGGTGGCCTCGCCTCCGCCGCCGAAGCCGGCCTGCTACCCGCTCAGCAACGAGGGAACCTGCTACGAGCCGGGCGAGTTCTGCCGCACAGCCGACCACGGGAAGACCGGAATCGCCGGCGACGGGGAGCGGATCATCTGCGAGGACAACAACGGCTGGCGCTGGGAGCCGTACTAGGCCCTGGCGAGCGGAGAATCGCGGCGACGCGGTTGGGCGGTTTCGTTAGGGTTTCGTGGCAAGGGTGGCGGCGAGGTCGGCCAGGCGGCCGAGGGCGCGGGCGCCGGCGATCGGGTCGGTGTAGTCGCGAGAGTTGGCGATCAGGCCGTCGCTGAAGGTCAGCACCATGACGAAGCCCATGGTGAACTGCTCGCCGTCGGCGAGCCGCGTGCCGTCGATGCGGTATTCGAGCACAATCACGTCCGGATCGGCTGTGTCGTGGATGCGCACGTCGCGGACCGCGGTATATCGGCGTGCGGCGGCGCCTGCCGCGAAGCGGGCGCGGAGTTCCTCGCGGGTGGTCTCCGTGCGCTCCGGCGCGATGCCCGCCGCGAACGGCATCTCGATGACGACCCGGTCGGCGTAGCAGTCGGCGATGTCGCCGGGGGACGGGCTGACGACGGCGGCGAGGAACGCTCAACGGTCTGGCGCGGGCTGGCCGGGATGGCGGAGCTTGCCGGGCTGGCGGGGCTGGGCGTTGCGCTGCTCATGGCTGAGATTCCTTCCGCGGAACATCTGGTGCGAGGCGGTCGAGCGTGGCGATCGCGGATTCCGGCAGGGTGACGTCGCCCGCGGCGAGGTTCTCCGCCAGGTGGGCGGCGGACGACGTGCCGGGGATCAGCAGGGTCTCGTCGTAGCTGGCGAGCAGCCAGGCGAGAGCGACCTGTCCGGCGGTGACGCCGAGTTCCGCGGCGATGGCGAGCACGGCGGGGTTGTCAGAAACCTTCGGCCGCCCCGTCATCCCCGAGCCGAGCGGGAAGAACGGGACCCAGGCGACGCCGTGGTGACGGCATGCCTCGAGGACAGACTCGGCGGTACGGTCCAGCATGTTGTAGAGGTTCTGCACGCAGGCGATCCCGGCAGGAAGCGCCTGGGCGAGCTGCCCGGCGGAGACGTTGCTCAGGCCAATGCCGCCAATCTTGTCCGCGTCGCGCAGCGCGGCGAGCTCGGCGAGCTGGTCGTCGAGGTCTACCCGCTGCTCGCCCGCGGCGACGATGCCTGGGGGTGCGTCGACGCGCCGCAGGTTGACCACGCCCACCTGCTCGACGCCAAGGGCGGCGAGGTTCGCGTCGACCTGTGCGCGCAGCTCATCCGGCCGCTGCGCAGGAATCAGCTTGCCGCCCGCGTCCCTGTCCGCCCCCACCTTGGTCGCCAGCACCAGATCGCCGGGGTAGGGAGCGAGCGCGTCGCGGATCAGGCCGTTGGCTTCGCCGTAGAAGTGCGCGGTGTCGATGTGGTTGACGCCCGCGCGAACGGCCTGGCGCAGGATAGCGAGCGCGGTGTCCCGGCCGGCCGCCCGGCCAGCGCGGCGGTGCCGCCCGGCGCGGAGACTGGGGCCCGGGGGCCGGAAGCGGTCTGCTGGTTCGCTGCTGTCATCGTGGATCCTCCTGTCTAGAGTCATACCGACGTAGCATGAGGAGAAGAACCGGAGCTTCCTCCGGTTCTTCGTTCAGCGTAGCAAACAAAACGGAGGATCCTCCGGTTTTATGGCCGACCCGACGCAAGCAACGCAGCCGGCGCAACCCGCACAGCCGGCGCAACCCGCGCAGGCGAGGCGTCCGCGCGCGGACGCCGAGCGCAACCGGACCCGGCTGCTCGACGCAGCGCGGGCGGCGTTCGCGTCCGGCCAGGACACGGTCACGCTCGACCAGATCGCCAGGGACGCGGGTGTCGGCATCGGCACGCTCTACCGGCACTTCCCCACCCGCGAGGCACTGGTCGAGGCCCTGTACCGGAAGGAGCTCGGCGACCTGTGCGCGAGCGCGGGCGACCTGCTCAAGACGCGCTCCCCCGACGCCGCGCTGCGCGCCTGGATGAGCAGGTTCGCCGACTACGTGGCGGCGAAGCGAGAGATGGCGGACGCGATCAGGGCCGTCTTCGCCTCGGGCACCGTGACGGTCTCCCAGGCCAGGGAGGAACTGGCCGAGGCCGTGCAGGCCATACTCGACGCAGGCGCGGCGGACGGGACGCTGCGCGCGGGCGTCAGGCCGCAGGACGTGGTCGCGATGATCGTGGGGATCTTCACCGCCACGTCGATCGCGGGCGGCCGCGAGCAGCTTGAGCGGATGTTCGACCTGCTCATGGACGCCATCAGGGTCCGCAACGGCTGACCGCCTTCCGTGCCGAGACCGCGGCGTCAAGTCTTCATGGGCGCCGCGTTTCCTGAGAGTTCGCTGAAAAGGCCTTGCCAATCTTTCAAGGAACGCGATATATCTCATGCATAAGTGCTTCGTGCCGTTCCGATGACTCACGGCGCGTCGGGGAGTCTGCCCCTGTGTAACGGGACAGGAAGGAAAACGGGGAACATGTCTGCGATACGCGCGTTTCTCTATGCTCCGGCAGGACGCCGGACCAAATGGCTTGTAGTGCTGTTCTGGCTGATCCTCGTGGTGGTCGCCGGGCCGCTCTCCGGAAAGCTCACCGGGGCCGAGAAGAACGACAGCTCGTCGTGGCTGCCGCCAGCGGCTGAGTCCACGCAAGTGCTGAACCTGAGGTCGAGTGCGATCTCGCCGAACGTGTACCCGGGTGTCCTGGTCTACGACCGGCCCTCCGGGGTCACGGCGGCGGACAAGGCCAAGGCCACCGCGGACGCGGCGAAGCTGGCCAAGATGGACGGCGCGGTGCCGGGGACGGTCACCGGCCCGATCATCGCCCACGACAACCGCGCGATGGAGACCATCGTCCAGGTCAACCTGGGCAGCAAGGGCTGGAGCGCGGCGGGCCCCATCGCCAGCGACATGAGATCCATCGGGGAGTCCGGCGCGAACGGCATGGCGGTGCACGTCACCGGGCCGCTTGGCAGCGCCGCCGACTCCGGCAACGCGTTCAAGGGGATTGACGGCACGCTGCTTTTCTCGGCGCTCGGCGTCGTCATCGTGCTGCTGCTGATCACCTATCGCAGCCCGATCGCCTGGCTGCTCCCCGTGGTCTCCGCCGGCGTGGCGCTGACCACCTCACAAGCCGTCATCTACCTGCTCGCGGCGCACGCGGGGCTGACCGTGAACGCCCAGTCCGCGGGCATCCTCGACGTGCTCGTGTTCGGCGCGGGAACCGACTACGCGCTGCTGCTCACCGCGCGGTACCGGGAAGAACTGCGCCGTCATGAGGACCGGCATACCGCGATGGCGGTCGCGATACGCCGGGCGGGCCCCGCGATCGTGGCGAGCGCCGGAACGGTGATCGTGTCGCTGCTGACCCTCTCCCTTGCCACGCTCAACTCCACCAAGTCCATGGGGCCGGTGCTCGCGATCGGCGTCGCGGTCGCGCTCGCGTCGATGATGACCCTGCTGCCCGCGCTGCTCGTGGCAACTGGGCGGTGGGTGTTCTGGCCGGTCAAGCCCGTGTTCGGCACGCCGGAGCCGACCGCGACCGGTTTCTGGGCGCGGCTTGGGCGCCGCATCGGCCGGCGGCCGCGCGGCGTGTGGGTCGGGACCGTGATCGTCCTCGGCGCGATGGCGGCCGGGCTGGCGGGGCTGCACGCGAGCGGGCTCACCAGCGCGCAGTCGTTCCGCGGCACGCCCGACTCCGTCACCGGGCAGACCGTGATCGACGCGCACTTCCCCGCCGGCGCCGGTCAGCCTGTCCAGGTATTCGGCAATCCAGGTTCAGGCCCCGCGATCGCCAGTGCACTCAAGTCGGTGCCGGGACTGACCGCTGTCACTACCCCGACGACGGTCGCTGGCCACGCCTACCTCGAGGCCACTCTCACCACCGCGCCGGACAGCACGGCCGCCTACACGACCATCGACAAGGCGCGCACCGCGGTGCACGCCGTCCCGGGCGCGCACGCGCTCGTCGGCGGTAATACCGCGATCAACCTCGACGTCCAGCGGGCGGCGGCACACGACAGGACGCTGATCATCCCGATCACCCTCGCCGTGGTCTTCGTCATCCTGATGCTGCTGCTCCGAGCGTTCGTCGCGCCCGTCATGCTGATCGCCACCGTGGTGCTGTCCTTCGCGGCCGCCCTCGGGGTGAGCGCGCTGTTCTTCAACAACGTGTTCAACTTCGGCGCGGAAGACACGTCGTTCCCGCTGTTCGTGTTCGTCTTCCTCGTCGCACTCGGCATCGACTACAACATCTTCCTGATGACTAGGGTGCGGGAGGAGGCGCAACGGCAGGGCCCCAGGTCCGGCGCGGTCACCGGCCTTGCCGCGACCGGCGGGGTGATCACCTCCGCGGGCGCGGTCCTGGCGGGCACGTTCGCGGCGCTCGGCACGCTGCCGGTCACCTTCCTCACCGAGCTCGGGTTCGCGGTCGCGTTCGGCGTGCTGCTCGACACGATCATCGTGCGCTCGGTGCTTGTCACGGCGCTCAACCTCGACCTGGGCCGCTGGGTCTGGTGGCCGGGCAGGCTCGCCCGCCAGCCCGCACCCGAGTTGGAGGACTTCAGGGACGCCGCGCGGCCGAGCGTGCCAAGCAACGCCTGATCCCGCCGAGACGCGGGCCGGCCAGCCGCAGGCCGGCTCGCACGCAAGCCGCCCGCCCAGGCCAGTCATGGCCTGGGCGGGCGGCTTCGTCATCGGCCACGCCGCCCGCGCGGCGCCGGCAGCCCGCGGCGCTAGCCGCCCGCGGGCTGCCCGGCCAGCGCGATGAACGCGGACTCGGTCGCCGAGCCTGGTGCCGCGCAGTACACGATGATCCGCTGGCCGGTCTCCGCGATGTGCAGCACCTGGCACTCGAACTCGAGCAGTCCAAGTCGCGGATGCCTGATCCGCTTGAGCATCGGCCCGCGGACCTCCACCTCGTAGGTCGACCACATCTCCGCGAACAGCGGTGACAGCGCGAGCATCTCGCCGACCAGGCTCTCGATCTCCTGATCGCCCGGGTAGCGGGCGTAACTGGCGCGCAGGTCAGCGACCGTGGACCTGGTGAAGCGCAGAGAGTCCGCGTCGGTCCAGATCGCGTCGGTAGCCGGACGGCCGAACATCCAGCGGATCATGTTCCTGTCCGTCTCCCTCCCGGCGTGATAGCCGATGAAGGGCACGGCGAGCCGGTTCCAGGCCAGGATGTTGTAGGCGGCGTCCACCACGTAGGCGGGAGTGGCAGGCATTCCGTCGAGCAGGTGCCTGATGCCCGGGGTTATCTGGCGTCCCGGCCTGGCCGGCTGCGGCGGCGACTCGCCCGCCGTCAGGAACAGGTACTCGCGCTCGTCGCCGTTGAGCAGCAGCGCCCGCGCCAGCGCGGAGAGCACCTGCCGCGACGGCCGCGGCCCGCGGCCCTGCTCGAGCCGGATGTAGTAGTCGACGGACATGCCGGCGAGCTGCGCGACCTCCTGGCGGCGCAGCCCGGGTGTGCGGCGCCTCCCGGTCTCCGGGAGGCCGGCGTCCCGCGGCGTCAGCCGTGCCCGCCTGGCCCGCAGGAACGCCGCGAGGTCCGGGCGGTTCACCGTGGTCATGACTCAAGCTTGCCACCGGCGAGCGGAAGCAAGGGCCGCCCAGGGTGGTACCGCCAGTCCCAGCCTCGGGCGGTCTCTCCCCCGTCCGGCTGGCCGCGTCATAGCGTGAGGTTATGACGACGAAGATCGCCCTGATCACCGGGGCCAACAAGGGGATCGGCTTCGAGACGGCCCGCCAGCTTGGCGCGCTGGGGATGACCGTCCTGGTCGGCGCGCGGGACGAGGAACGCGGCCGCGACGCGGAGCGCGCGCTGCGCGACGGCGGCGCCGACGCACGGTTCGTGTCACTCGACGTCACCGACGGCAAGTCCGTCGAGCTCGCCGCGGAATGGATCGACAAGGAGTACGGGCACCTGGACGTCCTGGTCAGCAACGCGGGCACCGCCACCGTGTCCCGGCAACGCGCGACGGCCAGCCAGACCTCGCTGGACGACATGCGGGCGGTGTACGAGATCAACGTCTTCGGCGTGGTAGCGGTGACCAACGCGATGCTGCCGCTGCTGCGCCGCTCTCCCGCGGCCCGGATCGTCAACGTGTCGAGCGAGGTCGGCTCGATCGCGATGCAGAGCGACCCGTCCCACCCGCTGGGCCAGATGCCCGCCTCGGTGCAGTATCCGTCGTCGAAGGCCGCGCTGAACATGATCACCGTCATGTACGCGAAGGAACTGCGGGACACCCAAGTCAAGGTCAACGCGGCCAACCCCGGCTTCACCGACACCGACTTCAACGACCACCGCGGATTCCGCACCGCGGCGGGCGGCGCCGAGCCAAGCGTCTACCTCGCCACGCTGCCGGACGACGGTCCAAGCGGCATCCACTGGGGCTACGTCTGGGCCGGCGAGGGCGAGGGCGGCTACGGGGTCATCCCCTGGTAGCGAGCAGCGCGTCGATCGCTTCCTCCCAGGACCGCAGGTAGCCGTCGTAGCCGTCGGCGAAGTCGGCGAGGTGCCGCCCGGCAGCTTCGCTGAGCGCGGTGAGCTGGTAGGTGACCTCAACCTCGCTGCCGTCGCCCGCGGCGGTGAGACGGACGGTCACCCTTCCCGCCTGGTGCCCCGGAGTGACTCTGGTGTAGCCAATGCGACAGCCACGCTCCCGTTCGGTCACCAGCCAGATGGTGTGCTGCCCGTGCGCCGATGTCTCGAAGACGGTGCCCGGCTCGGTGTCGTCGGGTGCCGGCGCGGGGAAGTGCGGCTGCCAGCCGTGCGCCCAGTCCTGCTCGCCGCGCGGGGTGAACAGCCGGAATGCCTCGGCGGGCGGCAGGCCGACGTGCAGGCGGCCGGTGAGCCGCCGCGTCTCGGTCACGGCCGTTCCTCCAGCTTGTGCGCGTCGGCGGCGGTCAGTTCGAGTCCGTAGACCTCTCTGAGCTGGCCGATCTTTGCCAGCGTCGGCGCGCCGAACGGCGCCTTGCCCTCGAATGAGTGCAGCACTATGCCCTCGACCAGGTCGCCGAGCGACAGGTCCAGGTACTCGGCCAGGCCCTTGAGCACCTTCAGCGTGTTGCGCTCGATGCGGAGTCCGGTCTGCACTCGCTCAACTGTTACCATGTTACCAATGTACCAGATAACGAGCTAGCCTCGCATGTGCTGCCACTGCTGCAGGTGGTGCTGCCACGGGGCGGCCGGGTCGATGCGGCCCCGGAAGACGGCAACCTTGGAGAACCGCGCGTCGCCCACCAGCCTGATCACCGGGCCGTCCGCGGCGTCGCCCGGGTCGCGGCCGTAGATGGCCCGCTTGGCGAACAGCGCACCGCCCTCGTCGATCACGTGCGCGCCGGGCGGCACGACGATGATCAGCTTGCCGCAGAAGGCGTCGACCTCCACGGTGACCTCGCGGCCGGGCAGCACAGCCTCGGCGAGGTTGATGATCAGCGCGCCGAAGCGCACGGTGAGCCGGGTGCGCCGCCCGGCGACCCACCGGCCGGAGCGGATCAGCTTGCTGAACCGCGCGGACACCACCGCGCGCTCCGCTGCCGCGAGGCCGCCATCGCCGGCTTCGTCGGCGGGCAGGTCGCGGATGAGCGGCGCCAGCTCGCCCACGGTGCGCGCGGCATAGGTGGCGTCCAGCCGTTCGGCGTACTCGGTGCTCGTCAGGCGGCCGACGGCCAGTGCCCCGCCGAGCACGGCCGCCACCTGGTCCCTGTCGGCGTCCGAGGCCCGCAGGTCAGACCGCTCGTTGTCGCGGACCCGCAGCGTGTCTCGCGCGGGCAGGTGCTCGTGGAGTGCTTCGCTCATGCCCGACATGGTAAGCGCCAAACGAGATATGTCGCAAGCTGCCGGCGGTGAGCGCCGACCAACGCGACACACCGGCCAACCGGCGACACGCCGGCCCATTGAACCTTCCGCGGCCGACCGCGCGTACAGCAGGACGACAGCACCCAGCCGGCGGGGAGTCAACGACCGGGGGGCGGCCAGGTGCTCCTGGACGCCCCCTGGCAAAGACAAGGCAAGCAAGGAAAGCATCAAGGCAAGGAGAACCAGCGATGCGCATACCCCTGCTCCCAATCCGACGCATGACCAGGCGGACCACCGCGACGATCGCGGCATGCTCGGCGCTAGCCCTCGGGCTCACCGGCTACGGCCTGTCGGCCGCAAGCGCCGCCCCCCGGTACACGGGCACCTTCACGTTCAAGCTGATCGCCTCGCCGGGCATCGCCAAGTGCCTGCCCAAGGCGCGCGGCCAGGCTTGGATCACCCCGCACTCGCTGAACGACACCATGAAGGTGCAGCTGTGGGGCATGCCGGCCAACGCCCAGTTCGACCTGTTCGTCATCCAGACTCCCAACAAGCCGTTCGGTGTCTCCTGGTACCAGTCGGACATCAACGTCAACAAGAGCGGCACCGGCGTCGCGACCGTCCAGGGCATCTTCGACAAGGAGACGTTCTCGGTGTCGCCGGGCGGCACCGTGACGTTCAAGCCCACCCACCAGTTCCACCTCGGCGTCTGGTTCAACGACCCGAAGCTGCCGTTCAAGCTCGGCTGCGAGCCCGCCGCCAAGTCGCCTATCGTGACGCCGTTCAACGGCGAGCAGCACGCCGGCATCCAGGTGGTCAACACCGCCAATTTCCCGGCTAATAAGGGACCGCTTTCTAAGGTCACGCGCTAGCCCGCCAGAAAACGACAGCAAGACAAGAGGAATAAGCCCATAAGGCAACAAGGCCGCCGGAATGCGCTCGCGCGTTCCGGCGGCCTTGGCCGCGTTCACCAGCAATTAAGAAGTTACTAAGAAGTAACTCTATATCGGCTAAGGAGACCGTGGTTGAATGTCGCCGTGCCGCGTTTAGGAGGGGAGTCCGGCGCCAGCCGGATAGGGCGGGTAGGCGTGGATGACGATGCGATCGTCAGCGCGCTCTACCGTACTTACCGTGAGCCGCTGCTCGGCTTCGTGCTGAGGCTGACGGCAGGCGACCGGGAGCATGCCGAGGACGTGGTTCAGGAGACGCTGGTTCGCGCCTGGCGCGAGGCCAGCCGCCTCGACCTGAGCGGTCCGTCGCTCATGCCCTGGCTGGCCACCGTGGCCAGGCGGATCGTGATCGACGAGCATCGCAGAAGGCAGGTGCGGCCGGCGGAGACCGGGGAGGGCGTGGTCGCCGAGATGCCTGTCGATGACGACACATCGGCCACGATCCTGCGCGTGATGGTCGCCGACGCGATGCGCGAACTGTCTCCCGCGCACCGCGAGATACTCAACGCGACCATCCTGAACGACCGGACGGTCAACCAGGCGGCCGAGGTGCTCGGCCTGCCGGTCGGCACCGTCAAGTCCCGTGTCTACTACGCACTGCGCGCGCTGCACGTGGTTCTCTCGGAACGTGGCGTGCTAGCATGACGACCATCAGCAGCGAACACACAGATGTGGGCGCCTACGCCCTTGGCCTGCTGGAAGACCAGGACAGGGCGGCGTTTGAAGCGCACCTCGCGACCTGTGACGCGTGCCGTGGTGAGCTCGAAACCCTGAGCCCGGTCGGCGTGCTCCTGCGGGGCATGGAGACGGTCGAGCTCCCCGATGACGCGAGCCCGCCCGTCGACCTGCTGCACCGCCGCGCCGTGGCGAGCCGCCGTCGGAGGCGCAATCTCCTCATCGCGAGCGCCGCGGCCTGCGCCGCCCTGCTGGGCGGCGGGATCGCGGTCGGGCTGGCGAGCGCACCCAATCAGCCGCCCGCCGCGCTGACCGGGCAGGTGCACTCCGCGACCAACCCGGCGAACGGCGCCGTCGGCATCGTAGGCCTCGTCGCGAAGGGCTGGGGCACCCAGGTACAGCTCGACCTGGCCGGCGTGAAGGGCCCGCTGGAGTGTGAGCTGATCGCCGTCTCGAAGACCGGCGAGCGCAGGACGGTCACCGGCTGGTTCGTCCCCGCGCCAGGCGACGGCGTGCCCGGGCACCCGGCGCACCTGCTCGTCCAGGGCGGCACCGCGATCGCGCTCGGCGATCTCGCCCGCTTCGAGGTGACCGTAGCAAGCGGCCAGGTGCTGCTCACCATCCCGGTGTGACCGGCTCGGCGCGATCAAGATAAAAGAGATCATCCCGAACGAGTTCATGCCGCGCCTGGGCGGCCCGCCGGATCTCCGCGAGCAAGGGGCGGAGGTAACCTGCCCTCGGATTATGACTGCACGATCGAGGTGCCCTGAACAGTGATCGCGACGGGGGCGAGCGGGCTCGTCGCCGGACCGTTCACCACCGAGCCGTTGGCGGCACTGAACTTGCTGCCGTGGCACGGGCAGTCGATGGTGCCGTCCGCCACGGTGGCCACGATGCAGCCCTGGTGCGTGCACACCGCGGTGAACGCCTTGAAGGTGCCCGCCGACGGCTGCGTGATCACGAGCCGCTCGTCGCTGAGGATCTTGCCGCCGCCGACCGGGATGTCCGACGTGCTGGCGAGAACGTTGGCGGGACCGGACGACGAGCCGGTGCCGCCGGTGCTCCCGCTACCGCTGCTGCTGCTGCTCGGTGCGGCGGCCGGCGGGCCTGCCACTCCCCCGTTGTTGGCGTTGTAGGTGGCGCACCCGGCAAGCGCCGCGGCGCACGCGCCGCCCGCGGCGGCGGCGAGCACCGCCCGGCGGCTGGCGGTTGGGGCCTGCTGCTCGGTCATGACGATGCTCCTCAGCGATGGACGCCGAACGTTCCGAAGAACCAGTAAGCAGACGTGAACCAGATCGCCACCAGCAGCGTGAAGACCACGGCGCCGAGCACGGGAAGCACCCAGCCCGGCAGCCCGCGCTTCGGCAGTACCAGCATCTTGACGGTGAACGCGCCGAAGAACAGGCAGCCGAAGATCGAGTGCAGCAGCACCCGGGTGCTGTAGCCCTGGAATCCGAGCGCGTAAAGGCAGTGCACGGCAACGGGGACGGCGACGATGAACGCGATCCTGCCCGACCAGGAGTGCAGGTCGCCGATCCAGGACGGCGCGCTGACCCGCGGCACCTTGCCGTACATGACCAGGGCCGAGACAAGCTGGATGATCGCGAACACGCTGGCGACCGTGGCAAGCCACGACTTCACCGAGCCGGGGCTGGAAAACCCGGCGAGGTTGAGCGCGATCCCTGTCGGGCCGTGCACCCGCCCGTAGACGCCGAGCGCCAGCGCCACCAGGCCGCCGATCAGGTCGGGCACGACAAGAAGAGCCGCGCCCGACCTGGCCGGCGCGGACGGCGGGGCGGGACTGGCCGACTGTGCGGTCATCGGTGGTCTCCAATCATCGCAGTGTCACGCTGGTCGGTCCCGCGGCCGTCAGCCGCCGCCACCGTGCTTGCCCTTGTGCTTATCGCTGCTCTCCACGCTGGTCGGCGCGGGCGCGCTGCTGGCCGGGGCGGTGGCGGGCGCCGCGGTCGTGGGCGGGGGCGCGGCAGAGGAGGCCGCCCCCGCCGACGCCGAGGGCGCGGCGGAGCCGGCGAAGCCGGGCGACGAGCCGGCCTGCCCCGACGAAGCTGGTGTCGTAGGAGCGGACGCAGTAGCGGCGGGCGCCGACGAGTTCCCTGGCGAGGACGACGCGGAGGAGCCGGACGCCGCGGACGAGGAAACTGCCGCCGCCGGGGTCGCCGCGCCGCCGGACGGCCCGTATCCCGTGGGCGTGCTCCGGGGCGCGAACTGGCTGCCGACCAACAGCATGACTCCGAGCACGGCGCCGGTCAGCAGCGTGATCGTGGACGTCCCAAGCTTCACATCCGCTGGTACGCGGCAGGCCCGCGCGCGGGTTCAACGGCGAAGGTAACGAACCCGTATCCGGCCGCCCGCCCAGACACGGCAACCGCCGTCTTTGCTTACCCGGTGACCACATTGTTCGACTCTGCTTAGCCGGCGACCACTTCCGCGTCCGGTTCGCGGCAAATGTCGCACGCTCGGTTAAGCAGAGTCGCGGCGGCGAGCCGCCGGTTAAGCAGAGTGGCGGCGGGTCCTTAGCCGACGGCCTCGCGGGGCCGGGCCGTTGCCCCGGGGCTGGCGGGCCGGAGGACTTCCTGAGCGGCTTGCGGACGGCAGGGCCGCTGACAGTCGTCAAAAGGCTCGCCGGGTTGACCGCGACCCAGGCGCGGCGCCGCAGCGTAAGCCGCGCGATCGCGCCGCGCCTGCTCGACAAGCGTCCAGACCAGGCACCAGCCGCCGGCTACCGCGGTCAGGGCGCCAGGCACGTAGCTGACGTCAGGCATAGTCATCGGGACCGGCGTCGGCAAGCCCGAGGCCCGCCAGGCCGACGTCGACCAGGCCGGGCCCGCGGGCGCGCCGCTGGTCGCCGGCGCCGGAGTCGAGCGGGCCGCGGCGCGCATGGGGCGGCTGGAGCGGCTGCGGCGCGATGTCAACGCGGGTCCTTGCCGAGCCGGCGTCCCTGGCAAGCACCTCGCGGGGCAGGGTCGTCTCGACGGCGCCGTCGTCGTCGGAGTCGATGTCCACCACGACCGCGGTCACGTTGTCGTGCCCGCCGGCCTCGTTGGCCGCGACCACCAGGGCGTCCGCTGCCTGCTGCGGCCCCCCGTTGCTGAGCAGCGCGAGGATGACGTCGTCCGGCACCTCGTTGAACAGGCCGTCGGAGCAGACCAGGTACCGGTCGCCGCCCGTGGCGGGCAGCAGCCAGTGGTCGGCGTGCAGCACGGGATCGCTGCCAAGGGCCCGGGTGACGATGTTCCTCCGCGGGTGGGTGCGTGCCTGCTCGCGGGTGATCACGCCGGCCAGGACCAGTTCCTGCACCTCCGAATGGTCCACGGTGACCTGTTCGAGCCGGTCACCGGACAGCCGGTAGACCCTGGAGTCGCCGATGTTGAACACCATCAGGTGATCGCCGCCCGCCGTCTCGAGGCCGGCCAGCCCGGTCGCCGTGGTGCCCATCCGGTTCGCCTCGTCCCGCTCGATGATGTGCCTGTTGGCATGCTCGAGCGCGGTGAGGACGGCCTCGGCGAACAGCGGGCGGAGCGCCGCGCAGGCAGTCATCTCCTCGATCGCGATCCGGCTGGCCACGTTGCCGGCACCGTGGCCGCCCATGCCGTCGGCGACGACGAAGAGCGGCGGAAGCGCGAGGAAGCTGTCCTCGTTGACCTGACGCACGCGGCCCACGGAGGTGGCTGCGCCATAGCTGAAGCGGATCACTGTCACCTGCCGGGGAGCACTGGCGCGGGCGGTACGGGGATCGCCACTCCACGCCCCTCCCATCGTGGCCTTGTTCCGTGGCAGTATGCCAGAGGAATCGCCTATTTGGCCGCCAAAGAACGCCGCCTCGCCGGTGGCTGACGCGCGCGCTGTTAACTTGGTTCTCATCTCCTGACGTGACGACGAAGGGACAGCGCATGCCACAGCCGGGGGTCGCCCTGGACAAGCTCGGGTTCCTGACGATCGGGCTGTTCGACGGGCACGACCCTGGTCCCGGGCACCAGGTCACGCTGGCGATGATCGAGCTCGGCGAGCGGCTCGGGTTCGACTGTGCCTGGGTGCGGCACCGGCACTTCCAGTACGGGATCTCCTCGCCGGTCGCGGTGCTCGCCGCGGCCTCGCAGCGCACCGCGCGCATCGAACTCGGCACCGCGGTGATCCCGCTCGGCTGGGAGAACCCGCTGCGCCTCGCCGAAGACCTCGCGACGGTGGACATCCTGTCCGGCGGGCGGCTCAACCCGGGCATCAGCACCGGGCCGCCGATGAACTGGGAGGCGGTGCGCGAGGCGCTCTACCCGGACACCTGGGAACGCGAGGACCTCTCCTACGAGCGGGTCTCCCGGCTGCTGCGGTTCGTGGCGGGCGAGCCCGCGGCGTCGCTGCCCGCGACGATCGGCTTCGAGCAGTTCTCACCGTGCGCCGAGCCGCACTCGCCCGGCCTGCGGTCGCGGATGTGGTACGGCGGCGGATCGCTCGCGTCGGCGAAATGGGCGGGCGAAAACGGCGTGAACCTGCTGACGTCTTCGGTGGTGAAGGCCGAGGAGTCGGAGGACTTCGCCGACGTGCAGCTGTCGCACATCAAGACGTTCCGCGCGTCGCACCCGGCGGGCGCGGCGGCCCGGGTGTCGCAGGGCCTAGTGGTGATACCGACCGACTCGGCGTCGCCCGCGCAGCGGGACAAGTACGAGGCGTACGTCGCGGCCAGGACGCCGCGCACCGCCGCGCCGGCCGGGCCGGCCAGGATGATGTTCGCGCGGGACATCATCGGCACATCGGCGCAGATCGCCGAGGCGCTGTACGCGCACGCCGCGTTCCGTGAGGTCACCGAAGTCGCCTTCGCGCTGCCGTTCAGCTTCGAGCACGAGGACTACGTGCAGATCCTCACCGACATGGCGACGCGGCTCGGGCCCGCGCTCGGCTGGGCACCGAAGGGCTAGCGCGGCATGCCGCGGCTGCTCGTCGTCCACCACACGCCCTCACCCGCGCTCCAGGCGATGCTCGAGGCGGTCATCGCAGGCGCGCGCGACCCGGAGCTCGAGGGCATCGAGGTCGAGATCAGGCCAGCGCTCGCGGCGGGCGTTCCCGACGTGCTCGCCGCCGACGGCTTCGTCCTCGGCACGCCGGCGAACATCGGCTACATGTCTGGCGCGCTCAAGCACTTCTTCGATCAGGTCTACTACCCGTGCCTGCTCGCCAAGGCCGGGGCGCCCTACGGGCTCTACGTGCACGGCGGCAGCGACACGGCCGGCGCGGTCCGCGCGGTTCAGTCCATCACCACCGGGCTCGGCTGGCAGGAGGTCAGCAAGCCGGTCGCGGTCACCGGCCAGGTCAGCCGCGAGACGGAACGCGAGTGCCACGAACTCGGCGCGACGGTCGCCGCGAACCTCCTAGCGCCGTAGTGGCAGGCAGAGCCGGCGCCTCGGGTGGTATGTGGGAAACGGGGCACTCCCCGGACATGAAGGCGACCGGGTAGTCCTGCCGCATCTGGCCGATGAGGAACTCCTGGAATGCCCCGAAGATGTCCCGGCCATCTTGCATGGCACGGAAGTCGGGATCGCTGTCGATCCAGTCCGACGGCCGTTCAAGCTCCGAGCGGGGATTGCCCACCACTCGCCGCAGGCTGGCAATAACGCGGCCCTCGAGATCCCGGAGTACCCCTACCGGCGCACCGCCGGCCCGCGCGGCGTCAGCCAGCGCCGCGTACACGCAGGCCGTGTTGTAGGCGGCCTGCCAGGAATCGCTGGTCCGACGGCGGTACTTGCTGCCGCCCGTCGAGGCAGTCGCGGCCCACCACTCACCGTGCGGATCGGCAAGCACCGCGTCAATGATCGCGGGGTCACCCGCAATGCATGCCGTGATTCCGGTGGCGCGCCGCAGGTGCCAGCGGACACGGGCCTGCCGGAGCCACGTCGCGTCCTCATCATCGGACTCGGCAAGTCGGCACCGGATGGCGACCAGCAGCTCGGCGACGCATACGCCATCGTGGAATGCCCGCCGGTGCCGCTGGCTCCAGTGCGGCAGCCACACCGCGCGCTCGTCCCGTCGCAGGATCGCGTCCCGCACCACGTGCCACGTGTCGAGCTGGGTTCGCACCTCGCGCAGGTCCCTGGCCGCGATCGCCAGCAGCTTCATGGCAAGATCCCGTGACAGGCGTACGGACTGCGTCGCACAGTCCTGCCGCGTCGCGGCCGACCAGCTCCCGTCCGCCCGCTGGTACTCGGTACTCACCGCGAGCCTGCCGTCCGCCATTCCGCAGCGGACTATCTCCAGCGTCTGCCCGAGCTTGTCCCAGCTCGCCTCGCCGTCGGGCAGGCGGTGCTCCGGGTTGGCGATCATCTCAAGCGCCATGGCGAACCGGTACCGGCCGCGGTACAGGCGGCGGTGCAGTTCCCTGTTGAGCGCGTGCAGGTGCAGCGATTCCAGGTGCTGACGCTGCAGGACCAGCAGCTGCGCCAGTTCGTAGCGGATGATTCCCGCGGTCCTGACCGTCCCAGTCGAAGCGCTGAGTATCTTGATCTGCTCGCTTCTCGAGTCCGCGACGTCCCGTGGGCACGCCGCATAGGCGCGCTGCAGACGGGCGATCTGCATCGCACCGAGATCGCGTCCGTCGGACACGCCGTAGCACCATTCCGGCACCGTGCGGTCCATCGCGAAAATCTGCCTGGCGATGTACCCGGCCACCATGGACGCTGTCTCGTTGAAACTGTCGCCGGCCACGGTGTTGGTGGCAATCGGCAGGCCGGTCTTCACGTCCTCGAGGAGGACGGTAATCCGCTTGGCCGACGCTGACTCAACCCAGCCACGGACGCCGACCAGGCGCGGGCTCGGCCAGAACATGCCCGCGAACCGGAAAACCGCGCCGACCATGCCAGCGCCGGAGACTCCGCTCGACTCGGCGATCGAGGCGAGCGCGTTCGCCCTGGTGCCGCCGGGCAGGATCGAGGGCGAGCGTATCTCCATCGTGGGCAGGCGGAACCGCAACTCGGCGGCTAGCTGGTCGCGGCGCTGCGCGGCGGACAGGCCGTCTGCCGCGGCGCCATGGCCGTTGAGCGCGGCCTGCGAGCCGCCCGAGCCAGCCGAGTCAGCCGAGGCCGAGGTCGGCCCGTCCCTGCCGATCCCGGACAGGTCGAGTTCCGGCGCCTGCCAGCGCAGCGTCCATCGCTCAAGCTCCCGGTACCCGAGGAGCAGTCCGACGGCGATGATCCAGCGGCCGGCCACGCCGGGCGCGGGCGGCAGACCCCGCCAGATCGGGTAGATCAGCGCGATGACAACTCGGTCGACGCCGCTAAGGAAGGAGTCGACCAGGTTGGCAGACGTGTACTCGGGATGCGTTAAGCCGAAGCGCGTGATCGCGATCGCGACGACGAAGGCGGTTACGCCGGCGAACCACCGCAGCGAGCGAAGGCTGAACCAGAAGCCGATGAAGCCGAGCGCCGCCGCGCAGGCGACCAGGATTCCCCACACAGTCAACGAGGTAAGAGCCATAAGCTCACCGCACCCAGACGAATGGTTCTAAGGGCTCACCAGCTACAACTCTAACGCGGCCTTAGTCACTTATGAAGGTTTCTCCCGGTCATGGCGACCGTTGCGGCAGCACCCGGGAGCCGCACTCATGGCACCGTGGCGGCGGTGAGCTGGGTCCAGGCCAGCGATACCCCTTCGGCCAGGCAGCCGGTGACCACCACGTCGGTACCGAGGGCGCTGACCCTGACCTCGGGCCGCACCGGGGCGATCGCGGCGAGCTCCGCGGTGACCGCCTCGGCGAAGCCCGGTGCCTGGCCGATGCCGCCGCCGAGCACGACGAGCGCGGGGTCGGCGACCGCGATCACGCAGCAGATGGCGGCGGCGACGAGGCGCGCCTCCCGCAGCACCACCGCCACGGCGTGCCTGTCGCCCGCCGCCGCCGCCTCGAAGACGCTGTGCGCGGTGGCCAGCCCGGTCAGGCCGCGCCTGTGTGCCGCCCTGACGATCCCGTCGGCGCCCGCAGCGGTCTCCAGCGTGCCGCGCCGCTGCGCCTCCGGGGGAACGATGGCCGCGTCGAGCGCCGCGTCAGCCCAGGCGGGCGGGTCGCCGCCGAGCGGCAGGAACGCGATCTCGCCCGCCACCCCGTGCACGCCGCGCACCAGCCGGCCGCCGAGCACCAGGCCCATGCCGATGCCCGTGCCGACGTGCACGAACGCGAAGCTGTCGGTTTCCCTCCCGACGCCGAGTGCCTGCTCGGCCAGGGCGGCGGCGTCCACGTCGTTCTCGATTGTGAGCGCGGGCCCGAACGCCGCGCGCAGCCCGGCGATTGCCTCCGGGCGGTCCCAGTCAGGCAGCCCCCCGGTCAGCGCCATCAGGTTCCGCTGCGGATCGTAGACGCCCGGGCTGCCGACGACCGTCTGGGTGACGGCGGAACGGTCGATGCCGGCGCGCGCGCACAGCTCATCCGCGAGGTCGACGAGCTCGGCCACCCGGTCGCCCACGGTGGCCGCCCGCACGGGGACCGACACCCGGGCGCGGACCACGCCCGCGAGGTCGGCGACGGCGCCCCGCAGGTAGCGCAGGCCGATGTCGAGGCCGAGTACGAAACCCGCCTCCGGGCGCACCTCATACAGCACGGCGGTGCGGCCGGGCATCCCGGTACGGTGCCCGGCGAGCCGGACAAGCCCGGCCCGCTCCAGGTTGCCGAGTGCGAGCGAGACGGTCGGCTTGGAGAGCCCGGAGACGCGGGCGAGGTCGGCCCTGGAGTACGGGCCCGAAGAACGGATGTGCTCGAGCAGCAGCTGCTCGTTGAGCGCCCTGATCAGCGCCGGGCGCGCGGCGGACAGCCCGGTCGGCAGCACGGTCGCCGTGCCGGCTGCCAGCGCCGCGCCTGCTGGCTCCTCGGCCATGACACCTCTCAGGGCGGGATTACGGTTTCGCCACGGGGTCTAGTCAGCCCCTGATAGTTAGGATACTGTCCTAACTATATAGGAAAAATGACAAGAACCCCAGCAATAACTTCCGTAACTTCCGCGACCGACGTATAACCGACGGAACGCACCATCCGGTGAGGTCGCCGCCGAGCTCGCCGACAACCCGGGCCACCCGCACCAATCCTCCTGAGAAGGACACCCCCCGATGAGACGCATACTCCTGACCGGGGCCACGGTGCTGCTCGCTACCGTGGTCGCCGCCTGTAGCTCCTCAGGGTCATCAACCCCTTCCGGCACCTCAACCACCGGTTCCACCGCTGGCTCGACCTCGAGCCCGACTAGCGGCAACAGCGCCCCAAGCGGCACGCTGACCATCTCCAACGAGCAGGGCACGCTGTGGAACTGCAGCTTCAACCCGTTCAACCCGAGCAACCTTGGCGAGGGCATCACGATGGGCCAGGTCTACGAGCCGCTGGCCTTCGTAGACACCCTCCAGAACGCCAAGACGTCCCCCTGGCTCGCGACGAGCTGGACCTGGGGTAACGGCAACAAGACGCTGACCTTCGCGATCCGCCAGAACGTCAAGTTCAGCGACGGCACCCCGATGACCGCCGCCGACGTGGCCTACACCTTCAACCTGCTCAAGAAGGTGCCCGCGCTCGACGTGAACTCCGTCTGGTCGGTGCTCACCAGCGTCACCCAGTCCGGCAACAACGTGGTGTTCACGTTCAAGGCGCCGTCGGTGCCGTACTTCTACTACATCGCCGACCAGATCCCGATCGTGCCCGAGCACATCTGGTCCAAGATCTCCAACCCGGTCACCTACGCCGACTCCAACCCGGTCGGCACCGGCGCCTACGTCGTCAAGCCGTGCAGCGCGCAGAACATCACCTACGTGGCCAACCCGGACTACTGGCAGCCCGGCCTGCCGAAGATCGCGAAGGTGCTCTACCCCGCGTTCACCTCGAACGACCCAGCCAACACCTACCTGGCCACCGGGCAGGCGCAGTGGGGCAGCCAGTTCATCCCGAACATCCAGGCCTTCTACACCTCCAAGTCGGCGGACAACCACTACTGGTTCGCGCCGATCGCCAACGTCTCGCTGATCCCCAACCTGACCGTGCCAGGCCTCAACGACGTCCTGGTCAGGCAGGCGATCGCGTACGCGATCGACAGGAACAAGGTTGCCAACATCGGCGAATACGGCGAGGAGCCGGGCGCCAACCAGAGCGACATCGCGACGCCGACGTTCAGCGCCTGGCTGGACAGCACCGGAGCCGCCAAGTACAACTACGGCTATAACCCGACCAAGGCGAAGTCACTGCTCGCGCAGGCCGGCTACCAGCTCGGCAGCGACGGCATCTACGCCAAGAACGGGCAGAAGCTGGCCTTCAGCGTCATCAACATCGGCGGTTACTCGGACTGGGTCGCGTCGATGTCGGTCATCCAGCAGGAGCTGAAGGCGGTCGGCATCCAGCTGACGGCGGACAACCTGGCGTCCAACGACTTCTTCTCCAAGCTGTACTCGGGCAGCTTCCAGTTCGCCTACTACGCGGAAACGGGCGGCCCGACGCCGTACTACGAGTTCCGGCAGTGGCTGTACTCCGCCAACTCCGCGCCGATCGGCAAGAACGCCTCCTCCAACTGGGAGCGGTACAGCAACCCGGCGACGGACAAGCTCCTCGACAACTACGCCGTCACCACCGACTCGGCGACCCAGCACCAGATCGTGAACCAGCTGCAGGCGGTCGTGCTCAGCGACGTGCCGTTCATCCCGATCACCGAGGAGGTGGCCTGGTTCCAGTACAACACCTCCCAGTTCACCGGGTGGCCTTCGCAGAGCGACCCGTACGCCCTGCCCGCCGCCTACGCCTACCCCGACATGGGCCAGGTGCTGCTGCACCTGTCGCCCAAGTAGTCCAGTCGTCGTCGGCACGCCGTAACCGGAGTTCATGACTCATGAGATTCGTACTGCGCAGGGCAGGGTTCTTCCTGCTCACCCTGTGGGCCGCGGTGACGCTCAACTTCTTCCTGCCACGGATGATGCCGGGCAACCCGGCCATCGCGATGATGGGAAAGTTCCGCGGCAAGGTCAGCGGCCAGGAGCTGAAGACGCTCGAAACGATCTTCGGCGCCGGCAGCGGGCAGTCCCTGCCCTCGCAGTACGTGCACTATCTGGGCGACGTCTTCACCGGCAACTTCGGTACGTCGCTGTTCTACTTCCCGACCCCGGTTGGCACCGTGGTCGGCGGTGCCATCTGGTGGACGATGGGCCTGGTGGGCGTCACCACCATCCTGGCGTTCATCCTCGGCACCGGGGTGGGCATCATCGCCGCCTGGCGGCGCGGCGGCCTGCTCGACGGGATCGCGCCGCCGCTGCTCGTCATCACCTCCGCGATCCCCTACTTCTGGGTCGGGATGATGTTCATCCTGATCTTCGGGCTCAAGCTCCGCTGGCTGCCCTGGTCGGGCGGCTTCGACATCTCGGACACGCCCGCCTGGACGGCGTCCTACATCGGCGACGTCTTCGAGCACGCGGTGCTGCCCGCGCTCGCCCTGCTCATCACCACCATCGGAACCTGGACGCTGACCATGCGGAACAACATGGTCACCACGCTCGCCGAGGACTACGTGCGGATGGCCCGCGCCAAGGGGCTGCGGCCGCACCGGGTCATGCTCAACTACGCGGCGCGCAACGCCATCCTGCCGAACCTCACCGGCTTCGCGATGTCGCTCGGCTTCGTGGTCGGCGGCGCCATCCTGATCGAGTACGTGTTCAACTATCCCGGCGTCGGCTACATGCTGCTGCAGGCCGTCGAGAATGAGGACTACCCGCTGATGCAGGCTCTCTTCCTGCTGATCACTGTCGCCGTGCTCGTCGCGATCCTGCTCGCCGACATCGCGACCGCGATCTTCGACCCGCGGACAAGGAGCAGCCGGTGACGACCCTGTCCGCCGGGGGGACGACCCCACATGCCCCCCGCGCGCTGGCGCGGATGGGCCGCGCGCTCGCCAGTTCACGCAAGGCGACCGCCGGCGCGATCCTGCTCGCCGTCTTCATCGTGTTCGCCCTGTTCCCCGGGCTGTTCGCGCACGATAGCCCGACGGAGGAGGCGTACGCCCGCAACCTCGGGCCGAGCGCTGCGCACCTGTTCGGCACCACCGGGCTCGGCCAGGACATCTTCGCCCAGGCGATCTACGGGACCAGGCAGGTGCTGGAGATCGCGTTCGGCGCGGGCCTTGCGTCCACAGCGATCGCCGCGGTCATCGGCGTGGCCGCCGCCTACCTCGGCGGGTTCTGGGACGGCGCGCTCAACCTGTTCACCGACGTGGTGCTCGTCATCCCGCTGTTCCCGCTGCTGATCGTGATCTCCGCCTACGTGCATAACTCGGGCACCGGCGTGATGATCGCGGTGCTCACCTTCACCGGCTGGTCCTACACCGCCCGCCAGCTCCGCTCCCAGGCGCTGTCGATGCGCGCCAAGGACTTCCTCGCCGCCGCGCGGGTGCGCGGCGAGCGGGCCGCGTACATCATCGCGGTGGAGATCCTGCCCACGATGATCTCGCTGCTCGTCGCGGCGTTCCTGGTGAACGCGCTCTACGACGTGCTGTTCGCCTCGTCCCTGCAGTTCGTCGGCCTCGGCGACCCCAACTCGGTGGCCTGGGGCACGATGCTCTACTGGGCGCAGAACAACGAGGCGCTGCAGACCGGCCTCTACCTGCAGGCGATCGTGCCGGGCGCGGCCATCGCGCTCCTCGGCGCGGCGTTCGCGCTGCTCAACTACGCGTTCGACGAGATCGGCAACCCAGCGCTGCGCCCCGTGCGCGCGCGGCGGCGACGCTTCGGCCTGCGCTTCGGGAGGCTCGCTCGTGCTTGAGGTGACAGGGCTGACCGTCGATTACCTAACCCACGCCGGCCGGGTGCGCGCGGTGGACGACGTGTCCTTCGCGGTGCAGCCCGGCGAGTTCACCGGCATCGTCGGCGAGTCGGGCTGCGGCAAGTCGACGCTGCTGTTCGCGGTCGCGCAGCTGCTCTCCCCGCCCGCCGCGGTCACCGCCGGCTCGGTGACGTTCCGCGGCCAGAACCTGGTCACGATGGGCGCCCGCCAGCTCAACGCGATCCGCTGGCAGAACCTGTCGGTGGTGATGCAGTCGGCGATGAACGCGCTCAACCCGGTCATGTCGGTCGGCGCGCAGTTCGCCGACGCGCTGCACGCGCACGGGATGAGCTCACGCAAGGCCGTCGCGTCCCGCTCCGCCGAGGTACTGCGGCTCGTCGGCATCGACGCGGTGCACCTGCGCAGCTACCCGCATCAGCTGTCCGGCGGCATGCGGCAGCGCGCGATGATCGCGATGGCGCTGCTGTTCACGCCGGACCTGATCATCATGGACGAGCCCACCTCGGCGCTCGACGTGGTGGCGCAGCGGTCGCTGATGACGCAGATCAAGGAACTGCAGCGGGAGTTCGGCTTCGCCGTCATCTTCGTCACCCACGACATGTCCCTGGTCAGTCACTACTCCGACCGGCTGCTCGTGATGTACGCGGGACAGGTCGCGGAGTCGGGGCCGACGCGGCGGATCTTCGCCAGCCCGCTGCATCCGTACTCGCGCGGGCTGCTCGATGCCTTCCCCGGCATCCGGGGGGAGAAGGTCCCGCTGAAGGGCATCCCGGGCGCGCCGCCAGATCTCTCGGTCATCCCGAACGGTTGCCGGTTCCAACCTCGCTGCCCCGCGAGGATGACGGAGTGCGAGACGACTCCCCCGGCGCTCGTCGACCGTGACGGATCTCAGGTCCGCTGCCTGCTGTACACGCCCGTCGTCCCGCAGGAGCCCGCGCCAGCGAAGGAGGCCGCCCAATGAGCGACTTGCTCCGGGCCGAGAACCTGACCAGGCACTTCAAGATCGGCGGGTCGCTGAACCGCGGCACCCTGCACGCGGTCGACGACGTGTCATTCGGCGTCGGCGAGCGGGAGATCGTGGCGCTGGCCGGTGAGAGCGGCAGCGGCAAGTCGACGGTGGCCAGGCTGCTGGCCCGGGTGTACGCGCCGACCGCTGGCACCGCCACCTACTTCGGCGACTCCGCCCAGGGGAAGCCGCTGTCCGCGTACCGGTCGCGGCGCGACGCGCTGCGCTACAGCAGCCAGGTCCCGATGGTATTCCAGGACCCGTTCAGCTCGCTCAACCCGGTGTTCCGCGTCTCGCACGGCGTGCTGCGCGCGCTCAAGCTGCACCGCTCCGACCTGTCGGCCGGCGAGCGGCGCGCCGAGGCGGCACGGGTCTTCGACGTGGTCGGCCTCGGCGCCGGCATGCTCGACCGCTACCCGCACGAGCTGTCCGGCGGACAGCGGCAGCGGGTCGGCTTCGCCCAGGCGCTCGCCACCAGGCCGCGGCTGATCCTCGCCGACGAGCCGGTCTCCATGCTCGACACCTCGATCCGGATCGGGCTGCTCAACCTGATGGCCAAGCTCCGTGACGAGGAGGGCGTGTCCATCCTGTACATCACCCACGACATCGCCAGCGCCAGGTACGTCGCCGACCGGCTGATCGTGATGTACGCGGGGCAGATCGCCGAGGCGGGGCCGATCGAGGATGTCCTCGCGGCGCCCAGGCACCCCTATACCCAGCTGCTGCTTTCCGCCGTGCCCGACCCGAAGGCACCGCCGCCCAGCCTCGAGGCCATGGCCGCGGCGACCGGCGAGCGCGGCGAGCCGCCGAAGGTGATCGACCCCAAGCCCGGCTGCCGGTTCCGGCCGCGCTGCCCGGTCGCGGTCAGCGAATGCGCGACGGTGACGCCGCGGCTGCTGCCGCTGGGCGACGGCGAGGTGGCGTGCCACGTCGCGCAGTCCGGCGCGAAGGTGCAGGCGTTCTGATGAAGCTGGCAGTCATCGGCGGCGGCTCCACTTACACCCCGGAGCTCGCCGACGGGCTCGGCAGGCTCGCGCCGCAGGTCACCGAGCTGGTGCTGGTCGACCCCGACGAGGCGCGGCTGGCGGCGGTCGGCCCAGTATCCGCGCGGATCATGCGGGCGCACGGGCACCAGGCCGCGGTCCGCTGGACAAGCGACGCCGAGGACGGGATCGACGGCGCCGCCGCGGTGCTCATCCAGCTCCGGGTCGGCGGGCAGGCGGCGCGCGACAGGGACGAGACGTGGCCGCTCGACTTCTGCTGCATCGGCCAGGAGACGACCGGGGCAGGCGGGCTCGCCAAGGCGCTGCGCACCGTCCCGCTGGTGCTGGAGATCGCCGAGCTCGCCAGGCGGCGAGCCGCGCCTGGCGCCTGGCTCATCGACTTCACCAACCCGGTCGGCATCGTCACCAGGGCGCTGCTCGACGCGGGGCACCGCGCCGTCGGGCTGTGCAACGTGGCGATCGGGCTGCAGCGGTACTTCGCGTCGCTGCTCGGCGTCGCGCCGGAGTCCGTGGCACTGGACCACGTGGGGCTGAACCATCTCACCTGGGAGCGGGCGGTCCGTGTCGACGGGACGGACCTGCTGCCCGGTTTGCTCGAAGCCCGCAGTGCGGAAATCGCGGCGCATGTCGATTCGGCCGAACCCGTTCTGACTGCCCATGGGTTTGTGCCCTCGTATTACCTGCGTTACTACTACGAGCATGACGCCGAGGTGGCGGCGCAGCGGAAGGCGGGAACGCGGGCGGCGGCGGTCGCGGCGATCGAGGCCGAGCTGCTGCGGATGTACGCCGACCCCGCGCTCGACACCAAGCCGGCGCTGCTTGGCGAGCGGGGCGGCGCGTACTACTCCGAGGCGGCGGTCGCGCTGCTCGCGTCGCTGCTCGGCGACGCCGGCGACGTGCAGGTGGTGAACGTGCGCAACGCCGGCACCTTCGGTTTCCTGGCGGACGAGGCGGTCATCGAGGTGCCCGCGGTGATCGGGTCCGCCGGTCCCGTGCCGGTGCCGGCCGCGCCGCTGCCGCCGCTGCTGCGCGGTCTGGTCGGGCACGTGTCGGCGTACGAGGAGCTCGCGCTCGACGCGGCGCTGCAAGGCGGCCGCGCCCGGGTGGCGGAGGCGCTGCTCGCGCACCCGCTGATCGGCCAGCACGAGCTGGCGGAGAAGATGACGGACCGGCTGATCGCGGAGAACGCACGGTTCCTGAGCTGGGCATAACGGCATTGGGGAGGCGCACGTGAGGCACCGGAGAACCTGGGCGGCCCCCACCTGGACGACAATGGCCTGCACCCTCGCGCTGACCGGGACGCTTGCCGCGGCCGGGCTGGCCGGGGCGCACACCGCGCTGGCCTCGCCGGCCGCCGCTGGCGGGGTCGCCGGCGCGGCGGTGACGCCCGCGGTGCGGGTCGACCAGGCGGGGTATGCGACGTCAGCGGCAAAGGTGGCGTACGTGATGCTGCCGCACCGGGTGAGCCGCGTGTGGTTCCGCGTGCTCGGCAAGGGCCGGGGCGTGGTCTACAAGGCAAGCTCGACCGCCGACCTCGGCAGCTGGAACAAGCGCTACCGCGCGGTCTACGCGCTGACGTTCACCGGGCTGCGGCAGGCCGGGACCTACCGGGTCCAGGTGGGCGCCGCGCACTCGGCCGCGTTCCGCATCGGGTCCGCCGCCTCGCTGTACGTCGGCTTGCTGAGCAACGGGGTCAGGTACTTCACCTCGGAGCGGGACGGCGGCAACGTGGCGCCTTCCGTGCTCGACCGCAAGCCGGCGAACCTCACCGATGCGCACGCCTACGTCTACGCCGACCCGAAGTACGACAGCAACGACAACCTGATCGGCGGGTTCACCAAGATCGGCGGTCCTGTTGACGTGTCCGGCGGCTGGTTCGACGCGGGCGGCGGGTACGAGAAGTTCGGGTTCACGGCGAGCTACGCCGACGCACTGCTGCAGATCGCCGCCCGGGACGTCACCGGACCGGCGAACGCCGGGCTGCGATTCGAGGCGCAGTTCGGCCTCGACTGGATGCGCAAGCTGTGGAACCCGGCGAAGAAGGTGATGTACGTCCAAGTGGGCATCGGCAACGGGAACGCGAAGATCAACGGAGACTACGACTTCTGGTTCCTGCCGCAGGCCGAGGACAAGCTCGCCGCCAAGCCCGGCGACAAGGACTACTACGTGGAGTACCGGCCGGTGTTCACCGCCGCCGCGCCGGGCAAGAAGGTCAGCCCCGAGCTGGCCGGCCGGTACGCCGCCGACTACGCGCTCGGCGCGCAGCTCGCCGGTTCCGGCTCGTCGGGGCGGTCGCTGCTCGCCCTGGCCCGCTCGGTGTACGCGATGGCGCAGACGACAGGGGTGCGCTCGCTTGTCACCGCGTTCCCGCACGACTACTACCCGGGCACCGAATGGAAATCGGCGATGCTCTGGGGCGCGGCCGAGATCGCGCTTGCCGACGAGCGGCTCGGCGTGCCGCACGCACAGCTCTCCCGGGACCTGGGAGTCGCGGCTCAGTGGGCGCGCGCCTACCTGGCGCAGGGGCACCCGGCAAGCGGCGACACCCTGAACCTGTACGACAACGGCGCCATCGCCGACGCGGAACTGCTGCGCGCGCTGCGCTGCGCGGTCTCCGCCGGGCTGCACGGCGCTCCGGTCATCGCGCCTCGCCTGCTACTCGGTGACCTCGCCGCGCAGCTGCGGCTCGGGAAGTCGCAGGCGGCGGGCGACCCGTTCGGGCTCGGCACGCCGCTCGGCGCGTCCGACGCCACGCCGCACGCGTTCGGGCTCTACGTGACCAACGCGCTGTACCAGGAGTACGGCGGGTCCGCGGCGTACGCCGCCTTCGCGCAGCGCCAGCTGGACTACGCGCTCGGCGCCAACCCGTGGGGCGCCTCGTTCGTCGTCGGCGCGGGGTCCTCGTTCCCGTACTGCATGCAGAGCGAGATCGCCAACCTGTCGGGGTCGCTGACCGGGACGGGCGCACTGCAACTCGGCGCGACCGTGGACGGGCCGAGCAACCCGGCCAACTTCATCGGGCTCGGCAGCGTCACCGGGATGCGCGCCTGCGCGCACGGCTCTTATGGCGCGTTCAACAACGCGGCGGCCGGTTACGAGGACAACGTGGTGTCCTGGCCGTCGGTGGAGCCCGCGGACGACTACACCGCGATCTCGCTGTTCGCGTTCGCCGTCGGTTCCGCCGATCGCCGGGCCGCTGGCGGTCTCGATGGCTGAGGTCCCCGGGGGGACGACCCCCCCAAACCCCCCCGGCGAACTGCCGAGCTTGCCCGCGGTGCTCGCCATCGACGGCGGCAACAGCAAGACGGACCTGGCCTTCATCGGCCGGGACGGCACGGTGCTCGCGGCGCTGCGCGGCCCAGGCGCGTCGCACGAGGACTATGGCATCGAGGGCGCCATGAGCCGGCTCGGCGAGATGATCCGGCTGACCGCCGGCCAGGCCGGCCTCGAGGGTCCGGGTCTCGTCGCCACGCACCTGTCCGCGTGCCTGGCCGGCGCCGACCTGCCCGAGGAGGAGGCGGCGCTCACCAGTGCGCTGCTCGCCGGCGGTTGGGCGGAGACCGCGGTGGCGATGAACGACACGTTCGCGGTGCTCCGCGGCGGCGCGGACGAATCCTGGGGCGTGGCGGTGACCTGCGGCGCGGGGATCAACTGCGTGGCCGTGGCGCCGTCGGGCGAGACGGCCCGTTACCTCGCGCACGGCCCGCTGACCGGAGACTGGGGCGGCGGCTTTGGGCTCAGTTATGCGGTGATGTGGCACGCCATGCGCGGCTGGGACGGCCGCGGGCCCGCGACCGCGCTCGGCGACGCGGTGGCCGCGCACTTCGGACTTGCCTCGGTCCGCGACGTGGCCGTCGCCTCGCACAAGGGCGTGATCACCGAAGACGGCCTGATCAAGCTGACCGGGGTTCTCTTCGCGGTGGCAGCGGGCGGCGACGCGGTAGCGCAGTCGCTCGTGGAAAAGCAGGCGACGGAGATCTGCCTGATGGCGGTGGCGGCGATGCGGCGCCTGGGCATGGCATCCGCCGGCGTTCCCGTGGTTCTCGGCGGCGGCGTGCTGGAGTCCCGCGAGCCGCTGCTGCTCGAGGCTGTCCATCGCGAGCTCGCGGCCATGGCGCCCGGCGCCGCGCCCCGGGTGCTCGACGTGCCGCCGGTAGCGGGCGCGGCGTTGCTCGGGCTTGATCAGGTCGGCGCCACCGCGGACGCCGCCAGGCGACTGCGTGACCACTACCGCTCGTCTCAGCCAGCCCTGGCTTAAGCCAGCACCGGCCGCCGTGGCCATTCCCTGCGGCGAACGAAGCGCTTGCCCGCGAAGGCAGCGGCGTTCGCCGCATCCCCCCCACAAGGTTGGCCACGGCGGCCGGGTCCCTGTTGTACCGCGAGACCAGCCCCTCACAAACCAGTCGCGGCACGGCACCGGCGGCATACCGAAAACGGTGCCGGACTCCGCAGGAAATGCGGAGCTGTCGGGTGCCCGACGAGCAAAAAGGCTAAGCTGACCGTCGCGGCGCCGCATCATCCGAATTATGTAACCCGGGTATGCACACGCACTCCTGCGCCACGGCGCTCCCCCCGCGTCTCGGCTACGGATCGAGGTACCGGACATAGCCTCTGACCTGCCCACCGAGCCAAACAGCTTCGTCGGCCGCTCCCACGAGCTCGACGAGCTGCGAAAGCTTGTGTGCGCGGTACGGATGGTAACCCTGACCGGTCCCGGCGGCATCGGCAAGACGCGCCTCGGGCTGCGCGCGCTCACCCCGCTGGCCGCCGAATTCCCCGACGGCGCCCGGTTCGTCGAGCTCGCGGACATCACCAGCCCCGACCTGGTCGTGGCCCGGGTCGCGTCGGTCGTAGGAGTGACCGAGGAGCACGGCAGGCCGCTCATCGACACACTCAGCGACGCGCTGCGGCCGCGGGCGCTTGTGCTCGCGCTCGACAACTGCGAGCACCTGCTCGAGTCCTGTGCCCAGCTCTGTCACCGGCTCCTCGCCAGCGCGCCTGAGCTGCGGGTTCTCGCCACCAGCCGCGAGCCGCTGCGCGTGGCGGGCGAGACCGTCTGGCAGGTGCCGCCGCTCGCCGTCACGGCGGCCGACGGCTCCGCCGCGGAGGCGGTGCAGCTCTTCGCGCAGCGGGCCGCGGCGTCCGCTCCCGGCTTCACGCTGACGCAGGGAAACGCGGACACGGTCGCGGCGATCTGCCAGGCGCTCGACGGCATACCACTGGCCATCGAGCTGGCAGCCGCCCGCATGCGCGCGCTGACCGCCGACCAGATCCTGAGCCGGGTCAGTGACCGGTTCGGGCTGCTGACGACGGGAGACCGCGGCGCGGCACCCAGGCAGCGGACGCTGCGCTCGGCCATCGACTGGAGCCACGACTTGCTGACGGAGCAGGAACGGGTCCTGCTGCGACGGCTTTCCGTCTTCGCCGGCTGGTCGCTCGAGATGGCCGAGGTGGTGTGCGCCGACGACCTGATGCCCGCGGCGGAGGTTCTCGACACGGTGGCCGCGCTCGTCGACAAGTCGCTGGTGGTGCGGGAGGCCGAGGCGCTCGGCCAGGCCAGGTTCCGGCTGCTCGACACGATCCGCGCGTACGCGGCCGAGAAGCTGACCGCGGCGGAGGAGGCCGCGACGGTCCGGCACCGGTTCCGCGACCACACGCTCGGCGTCGCCGAGCGGAACTTCGCGGTGGGCATGGCGCTGGTGCCCGCGCCATGGCGGGACCGGGTGGACGTGTTCCGCCGGTACGACGTGGACGCGGGCAACGTCTGGCTGGTGCTCGGCCAGTGCCTCGCCGAGGGCGAGGTGGAGACCGGCCTGCGGATCTGCACCGCGGTCCGCCCGTGCATGCTGGTACGCGGCGAGTACGCACTCGGCTGTGAGTGGGTGGACGCCTTCCTCTCCCGGCCGGAGGCGGCCGGTGTCCAACCGCGGATCATGGGCCAGGCGCTCATCGGGCGCGCCCAGCTGTCGCTGCCTGTCGACCCGGCGGCCGCGGAACCCGCGGCGCGGGCGGGACTCGAGCTGTGCCGGGCGGCGGGCGACGAGTTCTGGACCGCCGCCGGGCTCAACCTGCTCAGCGAGATCGCCGTGCATACCGGACGGCCCGACGAGGCCGAGGCGCTTGGCCAGGAGGCGATGGCGATCGCCGAGGCCGCGGGCGACGGCTGGAACGAGGGCTGGGCGCTCGGCATCCGCGCCGCCATCGCGGGCGTGCGCGGTGACGTCGGGCTCGCGGCGGACCTGGCCCGGGCCTCGGTGGACGTCATGCGCTCGATCGACCACCGGTGGGGCGTCGCGCGGGCGCAGCTCGGCCTCGCCGATCTCGCCAGGCTCGGCGGCGACCTGCCCGGCGCCAAGCAGATGTACGGCGACGCGCTCGGCTACCTGCGGGAGATCGACGCCCGGCCGGAGATCGCCCGCTGCCTGTCCGGCCTCGGCAGGGTCGGGCTCGAGCTCGGCGACTTCGAGTCGGCCAGGGAACATCTGGCGGAAAGCCTGCGGGTCTGCCTGGACATCGGTACCGGGATCGGGATGGCCCGAGGCCTCGAGGCGTTCGCCGCGCTCGCCGACCGCGAGGGCGAAGCGGAGCGCGCGGTGCTGCTCGCGGGCGCCTCGGGCGCGCTGCGCGCGACATCGGGCCTGCCGCCGCCGCCAGGCGCCCGCGCGGTCGGTTATGTCGACGCGGTCGCCAGGCTCGGCGAGGGCAGAGCCGCCCTGGTGTGGGCGCGCGGCCTTGCCATGTCCCCCGAGGCGGCCATCGACCTGGCCATCGAGCAGTCCGCCCGGGCACGCCGGCCACGGGCCGCGCAGGGTAGCCCGTGGGCACCTACGCCCGCGCCGAGCGAGGTCACACCGCGCGAACTAGAGATCGCCGCCCTGATCGCCGACGGGCACAGCAACAAGGCCATCGCCGCGCAACTGGTGATCAGCCCGGCGACGGTGGCCAGGCACGTCGCCAACATGATGATCAAGCTGGGATTCCGGTCCCGGGCGCAGATCGCCGCCTGGATCACCGAGGCCTACCGCACTGGAGGCCGCCCGGCGGACCGGCCCTCCGGTGGCGGCCATCCACTCCGGGGCCATGGCCACCGGCCGGGCAGGTAACTTCCCTGCCCTGGCCTCCTCCACGGTCAGTTCGGCGGCGGGATCGGCCTCGAGCCGCTGGTCGGGTATCGGCTTGCCGCTGATCACCGACCGTCCGTAGGTGCCCGCCTCAAGCCGCGCCAGCGCCCGGTCGATCGCCCCGAGCCGCTCCCTGAGCTGGGCGGCGACCGCCTCTTCCTCGGCGTTCTCGGTCAGCGGAAGCCCGGCATCCCCGAAATCGACGGGGCTGTCCGGCGCCTGCTTGTCGACCCTGTCCTCTTCCTCGGTCTCGCGCAGCAGCGTCGCCACCTCGGCCCGCTCCGCCCGCAGCAGTGCCCTCGCCCGGCTCTCATCCATGTCTGGTCCCTTTCTCCACTGGCGGCACCATACCCACGCGCGGACGCGACACGCGCAGACCGCGGCCGCCTGTTGTCAGGCGAGCCCGCGGCTGAAGTCCGCGGGCAGGATGACATCGTCGGCGACCAGGTCACGGACCGAGGCACGGCCGAGCGCGAGCAGGGCGGAGTCGATGCCGGAATGGAGGATGCCGAACACGTTCCGTACTCCGGACGGGCCGCCAGCCGCGAGACCCCACAGCACCGGACGACCGATCATGACGGCGCGCGCGCCGAGGGCGAGCGCCTTGACCACGTCGCCGCCGCGGCGGACGCCGCCGTCGAGCAGGACCTCGGCCCGGTCGCCCACCGCGGCCACCACTGCGGGCAGCGCCCTGATCGAGGCGGGCGTGCCGTCGAGGTTGTTGCCGCCGTGGTTGGAGACCGAGATCGCGGTGGCGCCCGCGTCGATGGCACGCCGCGCGTCCTCGGGCCGCATGACGCCCTTGACGAGGAACGGTCCGTCCCAGTGCTCCCGCAGCCAGGCGATGTCCGCCCAGGTCGGCGGCGGAACCGTCATCCAGTCGCGGTAGGCGGCGAAGAAGCCGGGTGCGGGCTGGCCGGGCAGCGCCATGTTCGGCACGGTGAGGCCGGGCAGGCCCCCGTGGCGGAGCCAGTCGAGCAGGTAGCCGGGCCGCGCGAGGCCCGCGGGCGCGAGCCTGGCGAGGGTCTTCAGGTCAAGCCGTTCCGGTATCGACGGGCTGCCCCAGTCCCTGCCGCCGGGGAACGACCAGTCGAGCGTGACGATCAGCGCCGTCGCGCCGCCGGCCTTGGCCAGCTCCGCCCGCTTTAGCAGGGTGTCGCGGTCGGCGGACCAGTGCACCTGGAAGAACAGCTTCGGGTTGGCCGCCGCGACCGCGGCGGCCGGCCTGCTCGCGAACTCGCTGAGCCCCATCGCCGTGCCCGCGTCGCGGGTGCCGAGCGCGACGCCGACCTCGCCGAGCGGGTGGACGGCCTGCGCACCGACCGGCGAGGCGAGCACCGGGAGCGCGATGTCCGTACCGAGTACCGTCGTGCGCAGGTCGCGGACCTGCGGCAGGTCAGCAAGGCGGGGCGGCGCGAACTTGATCTCCGCGAACGCGGCCAGATTGTCCGCGCGGGTAACGCCGGCCTCGGAACCGGCCTCGATGGCGAGAAACACGGGCCCGGGCAGCCGCCGCCGAGCCCGGCGCCTGGCCTCGGCGACCGTCTCGAACCAGTCACGCGTCGACGCCAACGGATTCGCTCAGGTCCAGTGCCCGGCCAGGGCGGACTTCAGCTGCTCTGCGTTGGCCTCGAACGCGGCGAGCATCGCCTCGGCGCTCCCGTCGCCGCCGGTGCGCCACTCCCGGTTGGCGGCGATGACGAGGGCGGTGTAAACGCCAACGGCAAGGCGCGGCCTGCGGTCGGTCTCCGGGTCGACGCCCTCGCGCGCGGCGAGTATCCGGGCAGTTTCCTGGTCCCTGTCGTGCAGGTATCGCAACAGAGCGGCGAGCAGCGACGGCGTGGTGTCGATCAGCTTGATGACGAGCAGGTAGGCCGACTCCTCGGCCGGTCCCTCGTCCGCGGTGAGCGCGCGGAGCGAAGCGCGGAACGAGTTGGCGAGCGCGGTGAACGGCGGCTCGTCCGCCGGCCGCACGGCGAGCTCGCGGATGAACGCGTCCGTCGAGTCCCTGATGAACGACAGCGCGAGGTCTTCCTTGTTCGCGAAGTAGCGGAAGAACGTCCGCTCGGAGACGTCGACTGCGTCGGTGATCTCGCGAACCGCGGTGTGCTCGTAGCCCTTGGCGTCGAACAGCCGCAGCGCCGCGTGCACCAGGGCATCGCGCGTCTGGCGCTTCTTACGCTCACGGCGCTGCGGCTCGGCCACCAGCGCTCCGGACACTTCTCGCACACGTCGATGTTACCTGCATGTCACAAAGTGTCAAGTGGCATGACTTGCAAAGTGTCATAGACTGACATACGGTGACAGGGATTTGATCCGAGTTCTACGGACCCTGCAGGGGCGAAGGGGGAGCAAGGCTGTGAGTCATCCGGTCGATGTCACCGTCACTGGCGCGCACGCGGCTGCCACGCCGGTGAGGCGGAAGGGGGTACGCGGCAACCCCGGCCTGACACTGCTCGCCGCCGCGCTCGGCGTCATGATGGTCGCCATCGACGGCACCATCGTGGCCGTTGCCAACCCGTCCATCCAGGCGCACCTCGGCGCGTCGCTCGCCGACATCCAGTGGGTGACCAACGGCTACCTCCTGGCGCTGGCGGTCACCCTGATCACCATCGGCAAGATCGGCGACCGGTTCGGGCACAAGAAGGTCTTCCTGACCGGCATCGTCGGCTTCGGCGCGACCTCGGCCGCGATCGGCCTGTCCGGCAGCATCGCGAACAGCATCACGATGATCATCGCCTTCCGCATCCTGCAGGGCGTGTTCGGCGCGATGCTACAGCCCACGGCGCTCGCCCTGATCAGGGAGACGTTCCCGGCCCAGAAGCTGAACGGAGCGATCGGCATCTGGGGCGGCGTGATCGGCGCGTCAAGCGCGGCGGGCCCGATCGTCGGCGGCCTGCTGGTGCAGCACCTGAACTGGGAGTCCTGCTTCTACGTCAACGTGCCTGTCGGCCTGATCGCGCTCGCCGTCGGGCTGTTCGTGCTCCGCGAGACCCCGCCATCGCCGGCCGCCAGGTCGTTCGACATCCCCGGCATCGGCCTGCTCACCGCCTTCCTGTTCCTGATGGTCTGGGGCCTCATCAAGGCTCCCGACTACGGCTGGACCTCCGCCCACACGTTCGCCTTCTTCGCCGCCGCGATCGTCGCGCTCATCGCGTTCATCGTCCGCGAGTCCAAGGCGAAGGAGCCGCTGCTGCCGCTGCGGCTGTTCCGGTCTGTTCCGCTGTCCGCCGGCACCGTCCTGGTGCTGACCCTGATGTTCGCGATGTTCGGCGCGATGTTCTTCATGACGTTCTTCATGGAGAACGTGCACGGTCTCGACCCGGTGGCCACCGGCGTCCGGCTGCTGCCGATGACCGGCATGCTCATCGTCGGCGCCCCGCTGTCCGGGGTGCTCATCACCAAGACGGGACCGCGCGTCCCGATGGTCGCCGGCATGCTGATGTCCGCGGTGGCGCTGTTCGGCCTGTCGCGGATCGGACTCGACTCGAGCCTCAACGACACGATCCTCTGGTTCGCGCTGCTCGGCCTCGGGCTCAGCCCGGTGATGGTCGGCGCGACCGAGGTGATCGTGGGCAACGCCGCGGTGGAGCTGGCCGGCGTCGCCGGCGGGCTGCAGTCCACCGCGATGCAGGTCGGCGGCACGATCGGCACCGCTGTGCTCGGCGCGGTGATGTCCGCCAAGGTGAACAGCCTGCTCCCGGCCCGGTGGGCCGCCGCGCGCCTGCCCGCGCTCGACGCGTCGCAGTTGGCGGCGGTCAAGTCGGCCACCACGGTCGGCGTCGCGCCGGTCCGCAACGGCATGTCGCCGCAGGTCGCCGCCGCGATCACGGACGTCACGCACCAGACGTTCATCAGCGGCATGACCGCCTCGTTCCTCGTAGCGTCGCTCGTCGCGATCGGCGGCGCGCTGGTCGCGCTGCTGACGAAGAAGGGGAACGCCCCGGCGGAGGTGCACGCCGTCGTGCACTGAGCCGGCGGCCGGGCTCGCCGCAGCGAGCGTCACGATGGTGGCAGGATGACCATCATGGAGATCGACGAGGCAATCGAGTACGTCCACCGCAACCACAACGCGGTCCTCGCCACCCTCAAGCAGGATGGTTCGCCCCAGCTTTCACCGGTTACCGTCGGCGTCGACGCGGAGGAACGGGTGATCATCAGCACCAGGCAGACCGCCTACAAGGTGCGGCACGTCCGTCGCGACCCGCGGGTCTGGCTCTGCGTCTTCCCGCCCGGCTTCTACGGCCAGTGGGTACAGCTCGAAGGCACCGCGGAGATCGTGGAGCTCCCCGAGGCCATGGACGGCCTCGTCGCCTACTACCGCGGCATCTCGGGCGAGCACCCCGACTGGGACGAGTACCGTGCGGCGATGGAGCGGGACCAGCGCCTGCTGCTCCGCGTCACGGTCACCAAGGCCGGCCCCACCGTCAGCGGCTGATGGCGCCTTGATCAGGGACGGTACTGGTAGCCGACGCGGTACTCGGTGACCAGGCACCGGCCATAGCGGCCGAGCTTCTGCCGTAGGCGGCTGACGTGCACGTCGACCGTCCTGCTGTCGGCGGCGAAGTCCCGCTGCCATACCTGGCGCACCAGGTCGGCGCGGGTGAACACGGTCGCCGGGTGCGCGGCGAGGAAGGCGAGCAGCTCGAATTCCTGGAACGTGAGGGTGATCTCGCGGCCGTCCGCCCAGACCCGTCGCTGATCTCGGTCGAGTAGCAGCCCCGTCCTCGCGGCGTCACCGTCCGCCAGCGCGCTCAGCGTGGGCACTGCGGCGGCGCGGACAGCGGCGGCGGTGACCGCCGTAGCCGTCCCCGCCGCGGTCCCCCCGCCAGGCATCGCGACCGGATAGCCGACGATGGCGAGCGACGTCCCCGTGCCGGGAATCGGGACCACCGCGAGCAGGGTCCCGTCGGCGCCGTGCCCCGGCTCCGCCGTCTGGTCAGCACCGGGCAGGCCGGCGATAGGCAGGCCGACAACGTTGCCAGGCCCCTCGGGGCCGGTGACGGCGCCTGGGCCTTCGGCGTCCGCCTCGGCGCGGCCTAGCGGCCGCGTACCGCTCCGCACCTGCCCTGCCACCTCCTCGCGTGTACCCCGCAGAGGAATACTCTATTAAATTGGTCGGCTTTGTCAAGAAAACGTGCCGCAATCGCGACGCAATAGGTGTAACGCGCTTCGAGCTGCTACCGGCCGCGGGGCAGCCAGCTCGCGGGGCCGTCCGGCAGCTCCGCGCCGTACCAGAACTCGATCAGGCGCCGAGCGATCGACGAGGTAGGCGCCACGCCAAGCTCTCCCGACTCGATCGCCGCGAGCAGCTCGGCGCGGCTGAACCAGCGGGCCTCGCCGATCTCGTCGGCGTCCACCGTGATCCGCTGCCCGCCCTTGGCCACCGACTGGAAGCCGAGCATCAGGCTGCGCGGCATCGGCCACGGCTGGCTGCCCAGGTAGCGAACCTGGCCGACCTCGATCGCGGTTTCCTCGTAGACCTCGCGGATCACGGCGTGCTCGGCGGACTCGCCCGGCTCGACAAAGCCGGCCACCACCGACATCCGCCCCGCGGGCCACAGCGCGTTGCGCGCGAGCAGCAGCCGGTCCTCCGGATCGAGCACCAGCATGATCACCGCCGGGTCGAGCCGCGGGAAGTGCTCGGTCCCGTCCGCCGGGCAGGTGGTCAGGTGCCCGGCGGGCGCCGGCACCGTCGGGGTGCCGCACTGCGGGCAGTGCGTGTGCGTGTCATGCCAGTTCGCCAGCGCCACCGCGTGCGTCAGCAACCCCGCGTCGCGGTCGCTGAGCAGTGCGCCCGCCTGCCGCAATGCCATGGGCTTTGCCTCAGCGGATTCCGAACGGTTGCCTGGTTCCCCAGCTTCCTCACCGCTCACCCCGAAGTAGGCGACGCCGTCCTCATCGACCCCGAGCAGGAACCTGGTGCCCTCCGGGGCCAGCTGCGGCGGCACGAAGATCAGCTCGAGCTGGCCGTCGCGGGTCGCGATGAGTGCCTGGGAGTCACGGACCACGACCACCCTGGTGTCCGGGTCGGCCCACACCGCGTCGATCCAGGCAGCGTCGCCCCGGCGCTGAGTGGCGCGGTCGACGGTGGAGCGGGACAGCGCGAGCCGCCCGAGCGGCCCGTCGTCAAGCTCGCCGGTGTCGTAGGCGGTCACGCTTCGCCCGCCCGCTCGCGAACGTCACGGTGACGGGCCGGATCGGCCGAGACGGAGGGGATGGTCAGCCAGCCGCGCAACGCCGACGGGAAACCGGCGGCGCCTGGCACGTTGAAGTCCCGGACATCCATGGACCTAACGTACCGGGTTGACTCAGCCGAGCGGCTCGAAGGTATCGCCCTTGCCGGTCAGCCCCGCCGCCGTGATGGTGACCGTCCGGCCGGGGGTCGCGGTGACGGTGCCGATGCGGGTCGCGTCCTCGCCCGCGCCCTTGATGGCACCGAGCGCGGCCTGCACCTGATCCTGGCCGACCACGACGCAGAACCCGATGCCCATGTTGAACGTCGCGTACATGGTGGCCGCGTCGACCTCGCCCGCGCTCGCGATCAGGCCGAAGATCTCCGGCGCCGCGGGCAGCGAGTCGAGCTCGTAGGACACGTTCGCGGCCAGCCGCGCGATGTTGAGCAGGCCGCCGCCGGAGATGTGCGCCATGCCGCGCGGCGTGATGCCCGCCGCCCACAGCGCCTCGGCCGCGTTCACGTACACCCGGGTCGGCTGCAGCAGCGCGTCGGCGATCTTGCGTCCGGAGCCGGGCAGCTGGCCGTCGAGGCTGAGCCCGCCCTTCTTGAACAGCGAGTGCCTGGCCAGGGAGTACCCGTTGCTATGCAGGCCGGAGCTCTGCACCCCGATCACCGCGTCCCCCGGCCGCACGTCGCTGCCGTCGAGCGGGGTCCGCTCGAGCGGAACCGCGCCGATCGCGGTGCCGACCAGGTCGAGCGTGGGGCCGCCGTTTTCCGACTTGGCGAGCATCTCCCCGATCTGCGCGATCTCGCCGCCGGGGATGGCGATGCCGGCCAGCTCCGCGCCGAGGAACAGGCCGCGGGCCACCTCATCGAGCACGCTCTCGTCGATCCGGTCGGTGGCGATGTAGTCGAGCAGCGCAAGCGGCACCGCACCGACGCAGATCAGGTCGTTGACGTTGTTCGCCACGCAGTCGACGCCGATCGGCTCCCAGCGGCCGGACTCCTCCGCCAGCATGATCTTGGTGCCCACACCGTCGGTGGTCAGCGCGATCGGCGGCCCGGGCGGCAGGTGCATGATCGTCGCGAAGTAGCCGCTCGCCAGCCCGGTGATGGAGGTGACCATCGGCGACCGCACCTTGGTGCGAGCCAGCCACGGCCGCATGACACGGGAAAACGCGACCTGCTCCCGCTCTTCGTCCACCCCTGCCTCGGCGTAGGCAGAAGGCGTCGGTTCCGGTGACTGAGGCGTCGCGTTCATGACCGAAAGGTTAACGCAGCGGCCTCTCAGCACCTCGACTGCCCCGCACCTCGCTCTATCCCCTGACCAGGTCAGGCTGGCGACAGCACGGGGAGCTCTGCCTGTCGTGCGGCGGCGGCCAGCCGCTTGTCGTAGGTGACGAACGCCGACAGGCTGGCTTGCATCGATGACGCCGCCGCCAGGTGGATCGCGTCAAGCGTCCGCAGGAACGGCTGCCCGATGGCCGCCGCCTCACTGATAACCCGGCTGCTGACCGCGATGAGATCGAGGTGCCCGCACAACTGCTCGGCGTAGCCAAGCTCCGCGCCCAGCTGCGCGCCGTCCACCAGCCGGCCACGATCGTCGTGATTGATGCGGCGAAGCGTCCTGGCCAGCTCGGCCTTGGCTATCTCGGAGGAGAACCACCTGGTCCCTGGCCGCGCGTCGATGAATGCGCCAAGCGCCGCGCTGTGCGCGTCCTCGCGGATCAGCTTCAGTAGCGCGCAGGTGTCGAAATAGATCACGCGCGCTCCTCATCGCGCAGCGCAATCAGCGCGTCTGACGGCGACACGCCGTCCTCCCGTGGCGGCAGCGGCTTCCAGCCGGCGAGACCGCCCGGGTTCTCCGCCGGAATGATCTCTCCGCGCTCCAGCATCTCCGCGTACGCCCGCTCAGCGGGCGTGACAGGGACAAGCCGCGCGATGACCTGTCCGCGGCGGGTGATCTCCGCGGTCACCTCGGCCTCCGCGAGCTCGCCGATGACCCTGGCGGCGTGCTGCTGCAGCTCCCTGATGGTCACCCTGCGCACCGGCCCGGGCGGCGGCACGTCCGCGAGCACTGCTGTCATGTTCGTCACAATATCAGAATGACGTCGTTCTGTTCAATGTGCGTCATTCTGCTGAATGTCATCGAGTGACGCACGACGACGTCGGAATGTGACGCCGGCGCGACAGGCCATGGCACGGCAAGCGCAAGCGCTCCTCGCTAGCCTGGGGTCATGCTGATCGCTTTTTCTGTCACGCCGCTTGGTCTCGGTGAGGGTGTCGGCGAGGTCGTCGCCGAGGCGGTCCGCGTGGTTCGCGCGAGCGGGCTGCCCAATCAGCCCGACGCCATGTTCACGAACATCGCGTGCTTAACGCACTGTTAGCACTAAAAGAAACGCCGCAGCTCAGGACACCTACAGGAGGCCTCTCCGTCATGATCGTCGCGTTCTCGGTCGCTCCGTCCGGTACCGGACGCGCCGACGGCTCCGTCTCCGATGCGGTTGCCGCAGCGGTGAAGATCGTACGAGACTCCGGCCTGCCGCACCGGACGTCGTCTATGTTCACTGAACTTGAAGGTACCTGGGACGAGTGCTTCGACGTCGTGAAGCGCGCCACCGAGGCCATGCTCCCGTTCGGGTCGCGGGTCTCGCTGGTGCTGAAGGCGGACATCCGGCCAGGCTACGAGGGCCAGATCGACTCGAAGCTGGAGCGGCTGGAGGCAGCGATCGAGAAGCAGGACGACCAAGCCAACTCGTGACCTGTTAGATCTGCCACGGGCAGCTGGATTGACGGGGGGTTCCGATTGCGCTGATCATCAACGCGAAGCAGCCGGCGGTGAAGGGCGAAGATGAGCGCGCAACCGACGAAGAAGTGCAGACAGCCGACGTGGCAGTCGGTGAAGGGCACCCTGATCCATCGCTGCGTGTTGGCCGCAGGAGGCAAGTGGCTCACTGTCTGCGACGCTGCCAGACTGAGCGACCTATTCAATCTCCAAGAGCCGAACCTGATAGCCGAAGCCCGCTGGATGGCCCAGCAGCTCGGTCCCGCACTGGAGCAACGCGATGACAGGCTCGTGTGGGCCCTGATCGACTCAGGCGGGCCGTACTGGACCCTGGCGTACGACGACTACCTAAGCCTCCAACCCGAAGGCCAAACGCTTACAGTCGCCGGCCTCGAAAAACCTCGCCGTCACCACCGCGAGCGCGATCCTCGACACGGCCCGCGACGACCAGTGGGAAGACATTCGAACCGAGGTCTCAGACCCTTTCGCGCGCCTGACCTCGTACACCGACAAAGCCAAGAAGGCTTCGAACTGGCGCATTGATCTCCTCGCACATCGGGGACGGCGACCGCCCATGGTCGTGGACCTGAAAACCGGGGACGACCCGGCAGACCGGGCTACATCAACGCGCTCGCCGTCCAGGTCGCCAGCCAGTACGGTCATGAAGTCGCCACGATCATCGACTCCCGCGTTAACCTGCCGGGTCCTGTACGTCGCTTTCGACGGCTCGCACAAGTGGAGCGATCCGACAACGGCCAGGCCGCGGCGAGCCTCGTAGCCTCCCTCTCAGATCCGCAGCACGGTAACCGCCTCTGAGCAGCGGAAAGGCCGTCCAGCGGGGTGGCCTGCCTGCGAGCTGCTAAGGCAGCGCCGTCTCAGCCGGTTCCCGTTGTGGTATCCATGCTCTTGCGGCGGCGATGGCCAGCCAGCACACCTCTTCAATAGTCGCAACCTGTGTACTCTCGGCAGCGGCCTGGATGTGGGTCTTGATGAGCTTCCGCTCGCTTAGGAACCCTCCGGGGAGATGATGCCACCGGGCCTCGATCTCGGCCATCCGGTCGGCCGCTTCTAGCCGCTGAATGTACCGTTCGCCAGACTGGCCCTCACCAGCCAGGTACGTCTTGTTGGCCTGGTCCCAGTCGATGATGTCGCCGATGATGTCGTGCACTGGCTGGTCTCGCTGTCTTCGTCACCAGAGGAACTTGCGGGGAATCCGGTCGCCGGCCGCGCGGACGCGGTCTACTGCGGTCGCACCTGCCGGGTCCGCGCGCACCGGGCACGCTCCCAGCCCTGCGCAGGGATGGACTAGGCAGCCGTAGGTAGATGCCCCGACGGGATGGAGGCATTACAGCCGCCGCCCGCGTCCTGCTCACACAGGGCTTCTACGCCATGCTCGACGGCCGCCCCGTCTCCGCGTTGCAGTCCACGCAACGACGACGCCACTCTCGGTAGCGCGGTATATTCCTGCGTCCTGAATCCACCTCCTCCATTATCCGGTTGCAGGAGGAGCAGACGGAACCACGGCACCAGTGGTGATCCTGGCAGTGGTCAAGTACCAGGTCCTTGCCGAGGCCGCAAAGAGGGCACGGCCCGTGTTTAGAAGCCGCTTTCCGCGAGCGGTCATCGTACGGGATGGGTGGCACGATCGGCGTGAACAAGCTCGACACGGTGACGGTGAGCTGCTCCCGCAATGCCCGCTGGTACCCTCTTCTCTGCTCTGTTCTGTCCCGCCGGCTGGTGTCGCCGACCCGCGGGGGCAGGCGAAGGAGGTAGCGGAACGCCGCCTCGTAGACTTGCCCGCCGTAACTGGTGGCGTCCAGGGCGTCGAGGATCGCTTCTACCGAGGGAGCCGGCGCGCCGTAGGTAGTTCGATCGCGGGGCGGGCCTTCCGCCGTAAACACCGGCTCTTTACCACCGGTGTTTGTGTCGTCCATGACCGGCACAATAGGGAGAACCTCTGACATTCCAGTCACAACTAGCAGCGGCTAAGCGACATTGCCGATAAGTGACCGAAAGTGGATACTCTGGGAACTCTGTGCAACTGCGGGACGGGAGTCTCCTGAGCTTCGATCGTTACCGGGTTCCCGAAGACACCGGGATTGCCCTGAGACGGGTGGACTGGCATGCAGGTCGTGTTCTGGGTTGTCACCGCTGTCGGGTTCGCGCTCGCTGAAGTCTGCACGGTGCTGGCCTGGTTCGTGGCGGGGGTGGTGCTACGCGGCTGCCAGTCGCTGATGATCGACGCGCGCCTGTTCAAGTTCATGCGCCGGTTCGGTTTAACAGACGCGGCAACGGGCTTGTCGCAGATGCGGAAGATCGCGCACCGCAACCCTCGGATGATCCTGGCTATCTGGGGAGAGGCAGGGTTCGTCATCCTCACGGCGCTTGCCATGACCGCTACAGCGCTATGGGTGTCCGTCGGGGCGCTGTCGGCACTGACTCCACCCGGCCTCCTGCCCGACGGCTGGGAAACCCGGACAGCCGTCACCGCGGGCATCCTGATCCTGGCAAGCGCGGGCTGGTTCTACCTGCGCGGAATCGGCTACGCCATCACGTCCGAATCTCGCGGCAGGGGCAGCCTGCCCCGGGTTGTCGTACCCGGCCTGACCCCGGCGGCCCGCCGGGAACTGGCGCTGAACATCTACTTCCACGCCGCTCTCCAGCGAGGCGCCATCCTGGCGGCGGTGTTGCCGACCATCCTCACAGGCGTGGCCGACAAGGGACCGTCCCCAGTGCCGGCCCCGGGCTGGGCGAGCTGGCTGATCGTGCTGCTGTCCGTGGCGTTCATGGCGCCGGTCGTCTACGTCTTCCACCGGCTGTGGTCTTCAACCGCATCGCCGACGAGATCTGCTGGCTCTTGGACCCCCAGCTTGCGAAGAACGCCCGAAGCTCCGGCCCGCCCCTGTTCTTCCTCGCGGACCCGCTGCGCTTCACGCGATCGGCCCTTGTACGCCTGACCAACTACCTGGTCAGCGCCGCCTGGGCACTGGACGCACGCCAGGGGGCCGACAACGACCCGCACCCGCTCTCAACCCTGTTCCGCGCGGCAGCCGACGACATCCGGACGTTCCTGCCTGCGCAATGAACGATCCTGGGCTACCGAGATGCCCGGGAGCGCCCGCTGGGACGCATCGCGACCGCCGCCAACCGCGCGACCGAGAAGATCAAGGGAACGGCGGACGTGGTCAAGGCCATCGGCGTCATCGTCGTATTCGCCGTCACCTGGGCGCTCTTCGCTACCCACCACGTGAACATCAGCTACGTGGGCGGCCACATGCCGTGACTTCCAGCGCGCCGGGAGCATTGATGCCCGACATGGACGAGCTTCCCTTGGGCGACGGACTTAAGTAACCGTCGCCCCCAGCCTATGCGCTCCGCAGTCGGCTTGCCATCGGATTGACCTGTGGGGGCCGCGGGCTGAGGAGGGCGGCTTAGTACTCCAGCCGTAGATCGTGATCTGGCTTAGATGGGCGGGAGCCGGGCCGACTGGGGCGAAGGTGGTCTGGGAGGCTGGTTGCATGACTGTTCCCCCGGATGGGCTGCCGGTGTACCGAGTCCTTACTGGCCCTGATGACGCGGCGTTCTGCCGTCGGGTCAGCGATGCGATTGCCTTGGGGTACCGCCTCCACGAAGGTCCCGCTGTGACGTTCAACGGCGAGCGAGTGATCGTTGCGCAGGCGCTGGTATGGCAGGGAGCCGGTGAGCTTCCTGCGGGCTAGCGCGCAGCACGCCCGGCCGCGGGCTCGTGATCGCAGGCGTGTCGGTGCTGGAAACTGGACGGCCACCGTCTGATCATCGCGGTTTGTGACGACTCGTGATGATCTTCTGGTGGCCGCTGGCCCCAGCGTAAACCCCGGCCGGTGGCTGGGGATACTCGATGACCTGATGGCCCGGGCGGGATCCCGTTTCCGCAGGGTGGAGCCGCGCAGGCGGGCGCGGGCGTTCGTACTTGGCCTGCTGTCGGAGCTGCCGAAGGTGAACTGCTGGACGATCGCCGAGCAGGCCGGCGATTCCTCGCCGGACGGGATGCAGCACCTGCTTGCCCGGGCGAAATGGGACGCCGGCGGGGTCCGCGACGACGTGCGCGGGTGCATCGTCGACGTCCTGGGGGATCCCGGGGCGGTGCTGGTCATCGACGAGACCGGGGACCTGAAGAAGGGCACCGCCACCGCAGGCGTGCAGCGGCAGTACACCGGCACAGCCGGCCGGATCGAGAACGCGCAGGTCGCGGTCTACCTCGGCTACGCCGCCCGGGGCGGGCGGGCCCTGATCGACCGGGAGCTGTACCTGCCGAAGTCCTGGACCTCTGACCTGGCCCGCTGCGCGGCGGCCGGGATCCCCGACGGCACGGCGTTCGCGACGAAGCCGCAGCTCGCGAGGCAGATGATCGAGCGGGCGGTCAGCGCGGGCGTGCCGTTCGCCTGGGTCGCCGGCGACGAGGTTTACGGAGATAACGGCTCTCTGCGCGGCTGGCTGGAAGAGGACGGCATCGCCTACGTGCTCGCGGTCGCCTGCCGGCACATGGTCCCCGCCGGCGGCGGCCGCACCCTGCGGGCCGATGAGCTGGCCGCCCGGCTGCCGAAACGCGCCTGGCAGCGGCTGCCGGCCGGGCAGGGCGCCAAAGGCCAGCGCTGGTACGACTGGGCCTGGATCACTGTCGCTGATGACCGGCCCGGGCACCGGCACCTGCTGGTGCGCCGCAACCGCTCCACCGGGGAACTGGCCTTCTACCGCTGCTACGGCCCGCAGCCGGTCACGCTCGCCGCCCTGGTCCAGACCGCCGGGCTGCGCTGGACCATCGAGGAGAACTTCCAGGCCGGCAAAGGGCTGACCGGCCTGGACGAGCACCAGGTCCGCCGCTGGACCTCCTGGTACCGGTGGGTCACCCTGGCCATGCTCGCCGCTGCCGTCCTGGCCATCGCCACCGCGACCGAGGACGCCGCCCCCGACGGCCTGATCCCGCTGACCAGGAACGAGATCGCCCACCTGCTCGCCACCGTCATCATCCGGCCCGGCCACGGCACCGCCCATCGGCTGCACTGGTCACGCTGGCGCCGCCGCCACCAGCACCGAGCACGGACCTGCCACTACAAACGGCAAGCGGCCCAAGATCAGTCAACATAACGATCTACGGCTGGAGTATTAGGCAGTCACGGAGCTTGCGGGCCCGCGGCCCTTTCCCCATCGCTCTCCGTGATCATAGAGTTTTTCGCCCGCCTACCGGGAATTTCTCGTGGCCGTTAGCATTGGGCCGGTTTACGGGAACGAGACATACGGACCTCGCCGTCGTCGACCAGCCGTCATTTGTTTCCGGCCTACCCATGCCAGGTGGAAGCTGTCCCAGCCTGCCGACATATCAAATGAGAAACCGACACCGTTACCGACAGCTCACGCGAGAAACCGACAGGTCTACTGAGAACTGAGAGTCACCGGTCCTGCCATGATCGTGGTGGCCCGTGGTCTCGGGGTCTTTCGTTTTCGTATTGGGTGACGTAACGAATAGACGAAACGAAACGTTAATGGCTGTCTGGGCGGAAATGCTGCGCTACTCGATCGTGATGCGGCGCACGATGTCGACCTGGTCGGTGCTGCCCCTGCCCCCTTGGGCTGGCTGTATCACCAAGTGCTTGCCCCGCAGCGCCATCTTGAGCAGGTCTCGCCTTCCCTTGTAGTCGGCGATGTCCCACCGCTGCTGCCACTTTGCACGGCTTGCTCCCAGTGACTGTTGTGTTCCGGGGACGGGGCCGGGATCGGGGAGTGCGGCGCGTTCGGCCTGGAGGTTAGCGATGCGTTCATCGGCTGGCTTGATGACCAGGTCGTAGCGGGCGAGTGTGATCTCGCCTCGTCCTAGGCGATCGGTGAGAGCTTTCGCCACCGCTTCAGCCTCAGCGATTTTGATGTCGAGTTGGAGGGCTTCGCTGGCTGCCTCGTAGGCGGCATTCTCGATCGCGTCGGCGTTGCGCGTGTCCGACAAGATCTCAACCACGAGCGCGCGTGCCGCTGAATCCAGTGCCCGCTGGTCCACTTCGGTCTTTCCGCACCCTCCGGCAGTGGGGTTGCACCAGTACGAACGGCTTACCGATCCATCCGGGTAGGGCTTGAGGCCGTTGCGGGTCCGGCCGTGGAGGATGTGGCCGCAGCCGGGCTGCCCGCAGACGGCGAAGGACGAGCAGAGGTAGTGCGGTGAACTCGGACGCCCGCGCCGACGCGCGGCGAAAATCGCGGTTGCCCGGTCGAAGTCCTCCTCGGAAACGATCGGCTCACCAGGAAGACGGCCAACGACGGACGTCAGGCCCGACGCGGGGTCGGTGTAGATGATCCTGCCGCAGTTCCGCTGGCGGGTGAGCAGCGTCTTCAGCGCCGGGCGCGTCCACGGCCTGCCCTGAGTCGTGGGAATCCCCCGCGCGTTCAGGTCCGCTATCAGCGCGTCTTGCAGTTCGCCCGCCAGAAACCGGGCGGTCAGTTCCCGCAGGATGGCAGCCTCGTCCTCGCGCTGGGTGACGCGGTCGTCCTCGAAGCCGAATGGCCGCGCCGAGCCGTTCGGCTCGCCTGCCATCGCCTTAAGCTTCTTCCCGCGGGCGCTCCTGGTGGACAGGCGGTCGGAGTAGTAGGCGGCGGCGTTGATCGCGTCGCGGAACGCCCTCTTGCCGTTCGGGGTCCGCAGGTCGTACTCGCTCTCGCTGTCCAGCACCAGCAGGCCCCGAGCGGCCACCCCGATCATCCGCTCGCCATCCTTCGGCTGTCGGGTGAACCGCTCCAGGTCGAAGACAATGAACCCGCCAGACACACCACGCTCAAGCCGGTCCATCAGCTCGTCCCACGCCGGACGCTCGATCGCCGGGTTCCACGCCGAGGGACCGGGGTCAACCAAAACCTTGCCCTCCGCAAGACCAAGGTCGGCAAGGCGGACCCGGCATACCGACACCTGGCCGTCGGTCGACGGTTCGCGCTTCTCGTTGCGCTTGAGCTGACTGACACGGGCGTAGACATCAATCGAGCGGTCTGAGCGAACAAGTTCGGCGGCCACGGTCTACCCGACCCTCTTGCGGCGCCAAGAGGAGATATTCGTGTAGTGCAGGCCCTCCCTGCGAAGCAGAGCACTACGCTCTCCCGGTGTCGCGTTCTCGTACTCGTACTCGTCAAGGATGCGGTTCTTGTACTCCTCGGTGAAAGTCCGGCGCTTCGACCATCTGGTGTCGGGCGCGCTAGGAGTGGACACCAGCCCGCCATGTGCGGCACGGGCCGCGATCACGTCCGCGATCGTCATCGTCGTGTCTGGCAGGTCTTCGCCTTCCGCTGAAACGATCCTGAGCCGACGGGTGACATCAGACCGCTCAGCGCGCTTAAGGCTAGCCGGGTCGACGACGAGGCGTCGGCCGCGCAAGGCCATTTTCAACAGCTGGCGTTTTTCCGCCGTGTCGGCGTCATCCCACCGCTTTTGCCAGTGCTCCCGGCTTGGCTGCCGGCTTGGCTGCCGTGAAGCGCCTGGAGCTGTGTCGCCCAGCGCTTCGCGTTCGGCCTTGAGCTTGGCTATGCGCTCCTCCAGTGGCCGATTGGCGATGTCATAGCGCGAGAGAGTGAGTTCTCCGCGCCCCAGGCGGTCGGCCAGCGCTTCTGCGACACGTTCAGCCTCGGCGATGGCCAGGTCCAGCCGCGCGGCTTCGCTCTCAAGTTCCCGAGTGACGGATTCGATCGCCTCGGCATGGCGAGAGTCAGACAGAATCTCCACAGCGATGGCTCCGGCTGCCTCATCCAAGCCACGCTGATCAACGCTGATCTTGGCACAGCCCTTGCCACTAGAAGACGGGCCGCACCTGTACTCCCGGCGTACCGAACCGTCCTCGTACCGCTTCAGAGCGTCTACTGGGTGACCTGTGAGCGGTTTGCCACAGTCCGGACGGCCGCAGAAGGCTATCCCCGTGCACAGGTAGATCTCCGAAGGCGCCTCGCTGCCCCGGCGGGCGGCGTAGATCGCGCATACCCGGTCGAAGTCGTCTTCGGTAATGATCGGATTCCCCGGCAGATGCCCGGCAATGGACTTAACGTTTGTCTCCGTGTCGGTGTAGAGGATTCTCCCGCAGTTACGCTCTCTGAGCAGAAGAAGTTGCAGGGATCTGACAGTCCAAGGGTTGCCCTTGCTGCTGAGGACGCCGCGGGCGTTGAGGTCACGTACCAGCGCGTGCTGCGTTTCTCCCGCCAAGAACCGCCTCGTCAGCTCCCGGATAACCTCCGCTTCGACTTCGCGCACGGTCACGAAATCGTCTTCAAAGCCGAATGGACGGGTTGTGGTGTTCGGCTCCCCCGACAGTGCCTTGAGCCGCTTACCGCGCCGGGCTCTGCTGGACAGGCGGTCGGAGTAGTAGGCGGCGGCGTTGATCGCGTCGCGGAACGCCTTCTTGCCGTTCGGCGTCGTCAGGTCGTACTCACTCTCGCTGTCCAGCACGCCCAGGCCGCGAGCGGCCAGCTCGATCATCCGTTCGCCGTCCTTCGGCTGCCGGGTGAACCGCTCCAGGTCGAACACAATGAACCCGCCGGACACGCCGCGCTCAAGCCGGTCCATCAGCTCGTCCCACGCCGGACGCCGGACAGTCGGGTCCCATGCCGAACACCCCGGATCAACCAGAACCTTGCCCTCCGGCAGGTCAAGGTCGGCGAGCCTCAGGCGGCAGATGGCGACCTGCCCGCCCGTGGACGGCTCGTTCTTCTTCTTGCTCTTGACTCGGCTGACTCTGCCGTAGATGTCGTAGGGCTTTGCTGTCTGATCGTTGCCGTTCGGCATGGTTAAATGGTAGCAAATTACATATCAACCCGGACGAGGTGATGGCCGTGGTCAAGGACGCCGTGGACGCGGTCGCGGAGCGGGCGCCCCGGGTCAGCCTGGTGCTCAAGGCGGACATCAGGGCCGGCGTCACCGACGGCCTGACGTCCAAGGTCGAGACCATCGAGCGGCATCTCGCCGAATAACGGCGCACGCCTCCGCGCGTCCGGCTCGCCCGGGTCAGGGCGCGGCCGGCGGGCGGACCAGGCCGTCGAGGATTCTGTCTAGCAGCCGGTCGAAGTGGGCGGCGGGGTCGAATGTCTCCGGTGCGCCGCCGCTGGCGATGACGGCGGCGAAGCGGGGGTACCTGCCGGTGGCGAGCAGTTCCGGGAGCATGGCGAACTGCCCGGCCCCCTGCCCGGGATCGGCCGCGGCGGCGCGGCCGGCCAGTTCGGCGCGGACGATATTGAGCACGAAGCCGTTGATCATGGCGATCGTCTCGAGTTGGTCCCTGACGTCCAGGCCGGAGGGCTCGAGGGCGCCGAGCGCGAACTCGAGCATGGCGAGCGTGGCCGGGCCTAGCGGCTGCAGGTGCGTGGTGGCCTCGATCATCCACGGGTGGCGGAGCACGAGGTCGCGCTGGCGGCCCGCGACGCGGTGCATGTCGCCGCGCCAGTCACCGGTTGCCTCCGGCAGCTCGAGTTCCGCGCTGACGAGTTCGGCCATCGCGTAGACCAGCTGCTGCTTGTCGGGGACGTAGTTGTACAGCGACATCACGCCGGTGCCGAGGCGCGCGGCGACAGCGCGGAACGTCACCGCGTCAAGACCGTCGGCGTCGGCGATCTGCACCGCGGCGCGCACCACGTCGTCCACGGCGTACCTGGGCCGCGGGCCGCGACGGCGCGGTCGCGGTGTGGCCCCTGGCGGTGGCGTGCCGGTCGTCATAATCCCCTCACCCGCTGCGGATGCGATGCGTGCGTGCCTGCGATGCGCGGCTGCCTGCCCATCTTCCCCGTCCGACGGCCGGCCGCCACCCCGATTAAACTACGTACAATGTACGACGTACGATGTACGTAGTTATTTTCCTGGTTTCGGCGGAAAGGAGGACGTGCCGATGACGGCGATCGAGGCGGAAGGCCTGCGGAAGGCCTTCGGCAAGGTGGCGGCGCTGCGCGGGGTGGACCTCGCGGTGCCGGCGGGCAGCGTCTGCGCCCTGCTCGGTCCGAACGGCGCGGGGAAGACCACGGCCGTCCGCGTGCTCGCCACCCTCACCAGTCCCGACGGCGGCAGCGCCCGGGTGGCCGGCCACGATGTCATCCGCGAGCCCGACAAGGTCCGCGCGGCCATCGGCCTGGCCGGGCAGCACGCCGCCGTCGACGACGACCTCACCGGCCGGGAGAACCTGCTGATCCTCGGGCTGATGCTGCACCTGGGCAGGCGCCGGGCGCGGGCGCGGGCCACCGAGCTGCTCGACTGCTTCGGGCTCGCGGACGCCGCGGACCGCCTGGTGAAGACCTGGTCCGGCGGGATGCGGCGCAGGCTCGACCTGCTGGCAAGCCTGATCGTCGCGCCTGAGGTGCTGTTCCTCGACGAGCCGACCACCGGACTCGACCCGCGCAGCCGGGCCGAGATCTGGTCGACCGTCAGGTCACTCGCGGCGGGCGGCACCACGGTGCTGCTGACCACGCAGTACCTGGAGGAGGCCGACCGCATCGCCGACCGCATCGTGATCATCGACGCGGGCCTGGTGACCGCCCAGGGCACCCCGGACGAGCTGAAGAACTCGCTTGGCAGCCGGGTGGACGTGGTGCTCGGCGACGGCGCCGGCGGCGAAGCGCTGACCGCGGCGGCGGCCGTGCTCCGCGACATCACGGGCAGCCAGCCGCGGGTCGAACGGGAAGCCAGGCGGCTCACCGTGCCGGTCGCGGCGGGCACGATGACGCTGCTCGAACTGGTCAGGAGGCTCGACGCGGGCGGGATCGACGCCGCGGACGCGAGCATCCGCCGTCCCACGCTCGACGAGGTGTTCCTGGCACAGACCGAATCGGAGACGGAGGCGGCGGCATGACCGGCACGGTAAGCGACGCGGTGACTGACGGGGCCGCGGCCGCGGAGCGGCAGCTCCGCAGGCTCAGGCACGACCCGAGCGCAATCGCGCTGACGCTCGGCGCGCCGGTGGTGCTCGTGGTGATCTTCGGCTACATCTTTGGCAGCGCCATCGCGGTGCCCGGCAGCGGTAACTACCGGCAGTTCCTGCTGCCCGGCCTGCTCGCAACGGTCGGGGTGAATGTCCTGCCGTCCATGATCGCGATGGCAAGGGACAGCACGCGAGGCGTGGTCGACCGGTTCAGGTCGCTGCCGATCACGCGGCTCGCCGTGCCGTTCGGCCAGGCGGCCGCGACCACGATCTACGGGCTCGGCAGCTTCGTGCTGATGTGCCTTTGCGGGCTCGCCGTGGGCTGGCGCATCGAGCGCGGCGCGGGCTACGCGCTCGCCGCGCTCGCCCTGGTGGCGGCGTTCCAGTTCGCCACCACCTGGATCGGCATGTACCTGGGCCTGGTGATCGGCAACGAGGAGGCGGCCGCGCAGGCGTCGGTCCTGGTCTTCCCGGTGACCATGCTGTCCAATGTGTTCGTCCCCACCTCGGGGATGCCGGCCTGGCTGCGCGCGATCGCCGACTGGAATCCGGTCAGCGCGCTCGCCGCCGCCCTGCGGCAGCTGTTCGGCAACCCGACCGCGCCGACCAACGGCACGTGGCCGCTTGAGCACCCCGTGGTCGCCTCCGTCGGCTGGCTGGCGCTGCTGCTCGCGATCTTCGTGCCGCTGTGCTCGGCACGCTACGCGCGCGGCTGAGCCGGCGCGTGGCCGGCCACCGGGACGCGGTTGAGCAGTTCCCTCAGCCCGTCGGCGTCGAGCAGGTCGGCGGGGCGGACGGTACGGTCGTGGCGGACGTAGTAGAAGGCGGCGCGGACCTTCTCCAAGGGAACGCCTGCCAGGGCGGACCAGGCAAGGCGGTAGGCGGCCAGCTGGACCGCGACCGCGTCCTGCTCCGCCTTGCCGCGCGGCGGCCTGCCGGTCTTCCAGTCGACCACGTCGTAGCCGCCGTCCGGTGCCGCGAAGATCGCGTCGATCCTGCCGCGGATGTGCCGGCCGCCGATCCGCGTGTCGAACGGCATCTCCACCTCGCGCGGCCAGCGGCCGCCCCACTCGCCTGCCTCGAATCTGGCCCGCAACTCAAGCAGGCTGTCGTCCGGTTCTGACTCGTCGGGGGAGAACAGGTCGTCGTCGCCGATCAGCCGCTGCTGTCCGAAGCGCTCCTCCAGCCAGCGGTGGAACGCGGTGCCCCTGCGGGCCTGCCTGGCCGGCGGCTGCGGCATCGGGCGGCGCACCTGGCGGGCGAGCTCGTCAGGATCGCGGGCCAGCATGACCAGTGCGGACACCGACAGCCTGGCAGGCAGCACGACCTCGACGGGGCCGTCGCCGCGGGCAAGCTGCTGCTCCCGTTCCGCGAGCAGCAGTCCGGCGTCCAGCTCCCAGGCGGCGACCAGTTCCCGCTCCGCGTCGCTGACCCCGTCCGGGTCCCCGGGGTCGGCTTCGCCCGGGCTGACCGGGCGGGCTGAGCGGCGCGCCTCGTCGACCATGGCGGCCGCCGCCGCGACCGCGGCGTGCCGCCGGCCGGCCGGGGTAGCGGGCCAGTCCGCCTCCTCCACCCGGGCGAGCAGCGGGTTCTCCGCGCCCTCCGGCGGTTCTTCCGCCCACCGGTCGACCGCGCCCGCGCCGGCTTGGCAGGCCGCGCGCACCTCGGTGAGGAACACCGACGGGCCGAGCGGTGCGGTCGCCTCGCTCCACCAGAAACCGGAGCAGCCAAGCCAGAACGCCGACCTGGTCGCCGCGACGTAGGCGAGGCGCCGCTCCTCCGCCAGGTCGCGGGCGGCGCACGCCGCGTCGAACTCGGCGAGGGAGTCCGCGTCGAGCGCCGGCAGCACGGGCAGGTCCCCGGCGTCACCGCGCAGCGGGAACGGAATCAGCCGCGGGTTGTGCGTCCACCGCGTGGGCAGCCGCGGCCTGGCCGGGAAGACCTGGGACTTCTCCCCTGCCGCGAGCCCCGGCACGAAGACCGCCGGCCACTGCAGGCCCTTGGCGGCGTGCACGGTGAGCAGCTTGACGGTGTCCGTCTCGCCGACGTGGCCCGGGTCGAGGCCGAACTCCTCCTGCTGCGCGGCGGCCAGGTAGGCGAGGAACGCGGCGAGCGTCGGTTCCGGCTGGTCGCCGGCGAACGCGGCGGCCACGTCGGTGAAGGCGTCCAGGTCGGCACGCGCCGCGGCCAGGTCGCCGCCCGGCCGGGCGGCGACCTCGATGTCGAGGCTGAGCGCCCGTTCCACCTCGGCGATGAGATCGGCGAGCGGCCTCGTGACGTGCTCGCGCAGCTGCCTTGTCTCCACGGCGAGCGCGGCAAGCCGCGCGTACCCGTCCGGCGAGTAGCCCGTCGGGTCGCCGAGGTCGTCGAGCGCCTCCACGAGCGACGCGGTGCCGGTGTCTGTCGTCAGGTCGGTGACCGCGTCGGCAAGCGGGTCGGGCGTCCTGCCCCCGGTGGCGGCCGCCCCGATGCCAGCGTCCTCTGTACCTGTGGCCTGGGCGCTGGGGGCCCTCGCGCCGGTGTCCGCAGGGCCGCCGGCCTCAGGGGCGCCAGCCTCAGGACCGCCTGCCTCGGCGCCGTCGCGATCGCGCCCGCGCGGCGAAACAGCGAGGTCCCTGGCGCGGCGGCCGAGGGCCACCAGATCGCGCGGGCCGATCCGCCAGCGCGGCCCGGTCAGCAGCCGGGCGAGAGCGTCCGAAGAACTGGCGTCGTGCAGCACGCGCAGCGTGGCCACCACGTCCTGCACCTCGGGCACGGAAAGCAGTCCGCCGAGCCCCACCACCTCGCACGGGATGCCCCGCGCCTCGAACGCCCGGCGCAGCGGCACGAACTGCGACCGCTTCCTGCACAGCACGGCGATATCGGACGGGCGCACGCCCGCCGCCCTGCCGTCGGGCCACGGCGCGCCGTCGGGCGCCGACCCGGCGGGCAGCGCTAGCAGCGCGGCTGCCTGCGCGGCCACCCACTCCGCCTCGTCGGTCACGGCAGGCAGCAGCGCGGCGCACACCCGGCCACGGCCTGCCCGGGCTGGCTCGGAAACGAGCAGCGGCACGTCAGGCGCCTGCGCCCGCAGCTCCGCCTGGAGCCTGCCCGCCGCCTCAAGCACATTGCCCGCGTTGCGGAAGCTGGTGGAGAGCTGCTGGACCGGGGCCGGCCCGCCGGTTCGCGCGGGGAAGTCCAGGGCGAACCTGCGGAGGTTGCCCGCGCTCGCGCCGCGCCAGCCGTAGATCGACTGGCACGGGTCGCCGACCGCGGTGACCGGGTGGCCGTTGCCGAACAGGGCGCGCAGCAGCACGAGCTGCGCGTGGCTGGTGTCCTGGTACTCGTCGAGCAGCACCACCTGGTAGCGACTGCGCTCGGCGGCGCCCACCTCAGGGTGCCGGTCGGCGATCCGCGCGGCAAGCGCCACCTGATCCCCGTGGTCGAGTACCTCGCGAGCGCGCTTCGCCTCGGCGTAGCGGTCCACAAGCGGCAGCAGCTGTTCCCTGGTCCGCTGCGTGTCGATGGCACGGCGCACCCCAGCGAGCACCCGGCCTGGCCACCTGGCCGCCTCCGCGTCGAGCCACTCGCCGGTCTCCATGACGTCCCGCGACGACCTCAGGTGCTCCGCCAGGTCGCCGGAGAGCTCGAGCACCGCCGCGGTCACCGTCTGCGGCGTCCAGGCCACGTCGTCCATCGGCCCGTCATAAGCGGCCACGATCGACGCGGCGAGCTGCCAGGACAGCGCGGGCGTGATCAGCCGCATCGACGGCTCGAGGCCCTCGCGCAGCGCGTGATCGCTGACCAGGCGGCCCGCGTAGGCGTGATAGGTGCCGATCACCGGTTCGCCGGCCCACGGGCCCGTCTCGTCGCCTCCCGGGTGACCGGCCAGTCCTGCCCGGCGCAGCGCGTCGAGCCTGGCGCGGACCCGGTCGGCAAGCTCGGCCGCCGCCTTCCTCGTGAAGGTGAGGCCGAGCACCCGCTCCGGGCGGACCACGCCGTTGGCCACCAGCCAGACGAGCCGCGCGGCCATCGTCTCGCTCTTGCCCGAGCCGGCGCCGGCCACAATGGCCAGCGGCCCGAGCGGCGCACCGATGGCGGCCGCCTGCTCCGGCGTCGGCTCGGGCAGCCGCAGCAGCCGCGCCAACTGCCCAGGCGTATACGTCGTCACAACCTGATCCCATCACGCCTTACCGACATTCGGATATCCAACTTCTAGGCCAGGCGCAACGTGGGGCGCGGGGTGCGCGGAGTGCGAGGCTGGGATGAGGGTGGAAGCGTTCTGGCTCCCCGGCCAGACAGCAGCCGGGGAGCCAGATGTCGAGCGGAGCCCGTTATATCAGTGGACCGTGAAGTCGGCAGTCAGGGTAGCCGGTGTCCCGAGCTGTGCCTGGTACGCCCCCGTCTCCACCTGCGGCGGACTGTCAGACTCGATGTCCCCGGGCGTCACCGCCAAGACGGAGACAGGGAAGGTGACCGACACGGTCTTGGACTGGCCCGGATTCAGCGTCACCCGGGTGAACGCGGCCAGCCGCTGGTCAGGAACCGTCACGAGACTGACCGGCTGGTGCACGTACACCGGCACTATGTCGGTGCCCGCGCGCGAGCCGGTGTTGGTCACGGTGAACGTGGCCGTCACCATTCCGTGCCGCGACACGCTTGGCGTCGCGGACAGCGCGCTAGTCGTGAACGTGCTGTAGGACAGCCCGTAGCCGAACGGGTAGAGCGGGTTGTACCCGCTGCCCGGACCGGACCCGGTGTACGGGAGCTGGTCGAAGACCTTCGGCTGATCGCCAAGCGGCGACGGAGCACCGGTGTTGAAGTCGCCGCCCGGCGCCGCGGCGTCCGACGGCCAGGTGACCGGCAGCTTGCCGCTCGGGTTGACCGTGCCGAAGATGACATCAGCGACCGCCTGGCCTGCCTCGGTGCTGCCCTGGTAGGCCATCAGGATCGCGTTCGCCTGTTCCGCGGGCCCGAGGCCGAGCGGCCGGCCGGCGATGACCACCACGATGACCGGCTTGCCGGTGGCTTCCAGGGCGGAGACCAGAGTCTTCTGGTCCGGGGTGAGCTGCGGCGCGGGATTGTCGCCGAGCCCTTCCGCGTAGGCCTTCTCGCCGACCGCGACCACCACCGCGTCTGCCGACGCCGCGTCGGCGACCGCTGTCGCCTGGTCAGCGGCGAACACTACGTTCGGGTCCGCCTTCTGCAGGCCCGCGCGCACGGTTGTACCCGGCGGGATCTGCCCGGGCGGACCCTCGCAGCACACGTGGCCGCTGGTGAACGGACCCTGCCAGCTGACGCTCCAACCACCAACCTGCCAGGCCATGTTGTCCGCGTTGGGGCCGGTAACCACGATCTTCGCCGACGGCGACAGCGGCAGCACGTTGCCCTGGTTGCGCAGCAGCGTGATCGACTCCTGCGCGGCCTTGAGCGTGACGTCCCGGCCGGCCGTGACGGCGGCATCGGCCTTGGTCGCGTCGACCATCGGGTGGTCGAACAGGCCAAGGGAGAACTTCAGCGTCAGCACCCGGCTTACCGCCTGGTTGATGCGCCACATGGGGATGGACCCGTTGGCCACGTCCTGCTGGACGGCTGCCTGCCACTGCTCGGCGTTGAACGGCAGCATCGCCACGTCGACGCCGGCGTTAATGGCCAGCGCCGCGGCGCCCGCTAGGTCGGCAGCCATGTGGTACGTGGTCGCGATGGCGCCCACGTCACCGTAGTCGCTGATCACGACGCCCTTGAAGCCCATCCGGTTACGCAGCAGCGTGGTCAGCAGGTAGTGCGACGCGGTGGCAGGAATGCCGTTGACCGAACCAGAATCCACCATCACGGTCCCCGCGTTGGCGTCGATCGCCCCCGCGTAGGACGGCAGGAACAGGTCCTGGAGGTACCGCAGCGGCAGTTCGGCCTGGACCCGGTCGTGTCCGTTGATGGATTCCGAGTAGCCCGCGAAGTGCTTGACGGTGGCGGTCACCCCGAGCGAGCCATGCCCGCCCGCGCTCTGCAGCCCGGTCACGTTCGCGCCGCCAAGCGCCGCGGCGAGCACCGGCTCCTCGGCCCAGGTCTCGTAGTAACGACCCCACCGGTTGTCCCGTGCCAGGTCCTGTACCGGGGCGAAGTCCCAGTTCCATCCGGTCGCGGCAAGTGCCTGCCCGGTCACCGCGCCGCCCGCCTCGGCGACCGACGGGTCCCAGGTGGCGCCGATCCCGATCGACTGTGGGAACAGCGGCGCCTGCCAGGGATGCCCGAAGCCGTGCACCGCGTCGACGCCGAAAATGACCGGGATGTGCAGCCGCGAGTGCGATATCGCATAGGACTGCATCGTGTTGTACTCGTTGGCCCAGTCCAGGCCCGTATTGCCGGTGCCGCCCTTACCGGTGGTGTCCAGTGGCACGTCCGTACCGCCAGCCAGAATCGAGCCGACGTTGTTGGTCACGAAAATCTTCTGCTCGCAAACCGGGTTCGGCAGGTTGAAGCCGCCCTGGCTGGTGCAGGTGTTGCTCGTGTCGGTCACCTGGGTGGCCTCGATCTGGACCATCTGCCCGATCTTTTCCGGCAGGGTCATCTTGCCAAGCAGATTCGACACCCGCGCTTGGATGGGCAGCTGGGGATTCAGGTAGGCGGCTTCGCCGCTCGCGGCCGTAGCGTGCGCCGGCGAATTGGTGAGTGCCAGCGCCGACATGCCGCCGGCTAGGACGATGGCCATCGCGGCCGCGGCGAGCGGCAGGGCACGGCCCGTCGCCTTCCCGGGGAGTTTGATCCAATGTCTCAACGATGAGTCGCGTCTCATTGACTAAGTACCTCCCGTGTAACGACTGACTTGGAATGGCGTTACTTTGGCGTGACATTCCTAACAGAGCGCCACAGGCTGCGCAGGCTAAAGACAAAATAAAGCCACAGAATCGGACGCGAAATAGTATGGATTGCGTTTATTTGCGCGTAAAGTTCCACTACTTCCGGATGGGAAACGGCGCACCCGTTCATTCACGGCGGAAGAGTCGCGGTCTGCCACCGCGGCGGTCCGACTACCTCAGCCGGCGCGGACCCGCCATTGCTCTTCTTAAGCGGCGGGATCGGGAATCGCGTAGACGTCCATGTCCTCGACCGTGGTGCGCACCAGCTGGCCGCGGATGACCAGGACCTCCAGGTGCGCCGCCGTCTCGCCGGTCGCCAGCAGCTGGTTCATCGTGTCCAGCTCGGTGAGCTTGCGCTGCCTGCGGGTCCACGGCAGCGCACCCGCCGCCTCGAACGCGGTCACCGGGCCGCCCGACGCCGCCTCAAGCGTCTGCGCGAGCCGGGTCTCGTGGTGCTCGAGCAGCTGGCGGACCCTGGTGTGGGTCGAGTCCTGGACCGGGCCGTGCGCGGGCAGCAGTCGCGCGTCGGGCAGGGTGAGCATCAGCCGCAGCGACCCAAGGTACTGGTCGAGCGCCACCCTGGTGATGACCGGCTGGAAACCGATCGACGGGGTGATGTGCGGCAGGATATGGTCGCCGGCGAACAGCAGGCCCGCGGCGTCGTCGTGGAACACGACGTGGCCGGTGGTGTGCCCCGGCGTGTGGATCGCCCGCAGCCTCCTGCCGTGCAGGTCGAGCACCGCGCCGTCGCTAAGCCAGCGGTCGGGGTCTTTCCACTCGAGCTTCGGCTGCGGGTTGGCGATGCGCGGGCCCACCACGGTGCGGACCTGCTCGGCCAGCTCGGACGCGCCCATCCGCCCGAGCATCGCGATGAAGCCGACCTCTTCCGTGCCCGCCGCGACGTTCCTGATCGCGTCCATGTTGGCGCGTTCCGCCTCGCCGAGCGTGATCAGGCCGCGCAGCGTGGTCCGCAGCTGCACCGCGAGGGTGTAGTGGTCCTGGTGGATGTGCGTGATGAAGAAGTTCCTGATGTCGGGCAGGCCATAGCCGAGCTGGCCGAGCGCCCCGGTCAGCCGTTCCCGTGCCCGGTCCAGCGCCATGCCGGCGTCGATCAGGTCCACGCCGTGCTCGCTGGTGATGGCGTACACGTTCACGGCGGTCAGCGCGTCGCCATCAAGCGGCAGCGGAATCCGGTAAAGGCCGCTCCCCAGGTCCTCCACCCCTGGCTCTGCCCAGGCGTGCCGGTCATCCTTCGACGCCGGCGCCCGGCTCGTCACATAATCCACGGATGGTTACCTCCTGCCCGTCCAATGTACCGTCAGGAAACCTGCAGGTCACCTTGGGGGGAAGGAGCACACCGGCGCGGGTTACCCGGTGACCGCGCCGCCGTCCGGGCTGACCGGGCAGCAGGAGGACACCGGGCAGGTACGGCAGCCCGGGTTGACCCGGGCCCGGTAGACGGGGCCGGTCATGCCCTGGGCCACGGCGTCGACGAGCCCCTCCGCCCAGCCGGGATCCGGATCCTCGGACAGGGCTGGCTGCCGCTGCACCCGCGCCCGCGCCGTCAGGCCCGCCTTGCCCACCTGGACGAGTTCGGCGCCGCCCGGCTCCGTGACACCGAGCCGCTCGAAGGCGCCGAGCAGCACGGCGAGCTGGTAGACGCCAAGCTGCGCGTGACGGCCGAGCTCGTCGTCGCGCGGCGATGTCGAGCCGGTCTTCAGGTCCACCACGACGCCGCGTCCCTCCTCGTCGCGCTCGAGCCGGTCCACCCGCCCGGTGATCTCCACCAGGCCCACCTGCACCCGCAGCGCCTCCTCGGTCGCGAGCAGCTCCCGCGGGTTGGCCGTGTGCCAGTCGAGGAACTTGCGGACCATCCGCTCGGCAAGCGCGCGCTGCCGCGTCCCGTACCAGACGCTGCCGAAGTCCAGATGATGCCAGATCTCGTCGATGCGGCCCGCGACCTGCTGCTCGGTGGCGCCGTCGGCGATGAGCTGCGCCGCCGCGTGGATGACGGTGCCGAGATGCCGCAGCACGTCGGAACGGCCCGCGCCCACCGCGGACTCGAGCAGCCAGCGCAGGCCGCAGCGGGTGAAGGTCTCCACGTGCGACGGCGACAGCCTGACCCGCTCGCCTGCGTCGACGATGGCCGAGGCATCGGACAGCTCGGTCAGCGCGTACCAGTCGCCGGGATCGGCGCCGCGCACGCGGGCCTCGGCCAGCCGGGCGAGCTGGCCCGCGGCCGCCCGCCGCAGCGGCATCGGTCGCGCCGGATCTGACGCCGTCCGTCGCAGGTCGGCGATGAGGGCCGGCAGCGACAGCCACCTGGTCGCGGCGCTCGCGCGCTGGATCTCCACGTCATCGCCCGCCAGCTCGGCAAGGAACCGCGACGGGCGCCTGTCCTGCTCGTCGCCGCCGGACGCGGTCACCACGAGCAGCCGCCGCGCGCGGGTGCACGCGACGTAGAACAGGCGGCGCTCCTCCGCCAGGAGCCTGGCCGCGAGCGCCGCGGACGCGACATCCGGCGGCGCGCCGCCGGCGAGGGTGGTTCCCGCGTGCAGCATCCCAGGCGCGCCGACCGCCTCCGCGAGCTCGTCCGCGCCGAGCAGCGAGCCGCGCAGCCGCAGGTCCGGCCAGACCTCCTCCTCCACCCCCGCGACGACCACGACATCCCATTCGAGGCCCTTGGCCCGGTGGGCGGTGAGCACCCGCACGCAGTCCTCGCGCAGCGCGTGCTCCGCCAGCGTGTCGCCGGCGATCTCCTGCCCGATCAGCGTGTTAAGGAAGAGCCCCGCGTTCCCTGGGGGCAGGGCGTCGGTGAACCTGGCGGCGGCGTCGAACAGGGCGAGCATCGCGTCGAGGTCGCGATCGGCCGCCGGGTCGCGCTCGGCCCGGTCCGCCCACGCGGCGGCGAGGCCCGACGCGTCCCAGACCGCCCACAGGACGTCCTCGGCGCTCGCGCCGTCCGCCAGCCGGCTCTTGGCCACGTCAAGAAGCGATCCGACCCGGCGCGCCGGCGCCGCGATCCTGTCCCGGATCGCGTGCAGTGCACGCGGATCGGTCAGCGCCTCGCGCAGCGGTACCCCGTCGAGCGCGCGGCGCAGCTTGCGCAGGCCGAGGCTGTCGCTCTGGCCGAGCGGCCCGGTGAGCAGCTCGGCTGCGGTCTCCTCGTCGAGGCGGCCAGGCGCGAGCGCGCAGCGCAGCAGGGTGAGGAACGGCCGCACGCCCGGCTCGTCGGGCAGCGGCAGCTCGTCGCCGGCCACCGTGACAGGCACTCCGGCGGCGGTCAGCGCCCGGCACAGCGTGCCGCCCTGCCGCTGCGCGGAGCGGACGAGCACCGCCATCCGCCCCCATGGCACCCCGTCGGCCAGGTGCGCGCGGCGCAGGGTGTCGGCGACGACCGCAGCCTCCTGTGCCTGGGTGTCCGCGACGCAGATCCTGACCTCCCCGGCCGGCCCGCCCCCCGCGGGCACCAGGTCGCGGTGCGCGGCTACATCCGACGCACCAGGCACAGCGGGCAGCCGGCGCGCCACCCGGCGCGATGCGGCGAGCAGCACCCGGCCGCTGCGGCGGGAGCCGCGCAGCGCGATCACCGGGGCCGCGGCGCCGTCCGGGCCGCGGAACCGGTCAGGAAAGCTGGTGAGCACGCGCATGTCCGCACCGCGGAAGGCATAAATCGACTGGTCGGGGTCACCGACCGCCACCAGGTCCCTGCCGTCCCCGGCCAGCGCCCGCAGCAGCGCCTCCTGCGCCGGGTCACAGTCCTGGTACTCATCGACGAACACCGCGTCGTAGGCGTCACGCTCCCGCTGCCGAGTCGACTGCCTGGCCAGCAGCCCGGCGGCGATCCTGACGATCTCCGCGTAGTCATAGGCAGGCACCGGCGCGAGGTCGAAGCGGGCGGCGTACCGGTCGAGGAACGCGCCTGCCGCCACCCAGTCGTCGCGCCCGGATTCGCGGCCGAGCTGGCGCAGCGCCTTGCCGTCGAGCCCGCGCTCGGCCGCGCGCATCAGGATGTCGCGCAGCTCCTCGGCAAAGCCCCTGGTGCCAAGGGCGGGCCGCAGCGGCCCCGGCCAGCCGGCGCCGCCGTCCACCGCCTCGCCGCGCAGCATCCGGCGGATCTCGAGCAGCTGCTCCGGCGCGGAAAGCAGCCGCGGCGGCTGGTCTCCGCGCAGCACGAACTCCCGGCGGACCAGCGCGTAGGCGTAGCTGTGGAAGGTCAGCGCGAGCGGTTCCGAGGTGGTGCGGCCGAGCCTAGCCGTGATGCGGTCCCGCAGTTCGCCCGCGGCCTTCCTGCTGAAGGTGAGCACCAGGATGCGGCCGGGATCGACGCCGCGCCGCTCGATGCGCTCCGCGACCGCGGCGACGATCGTCGTGGTCTTGCCCGTGCCCGGCCCGGCAAGCACCAGGAGCGGTCCGCCCTTGTGGTCGACCACCCGCTGCTGCGCCTCGTCGAGCGCCGGCGCCACCGGGGCGGCGGCCAGCTCGCGGACGAGTCGGTAACCGTTCATCAGAACTCGATTTCACCATGCGCCGCCGACATTCTGGCTATTGAATCAGCGGTTGCCCTTGATTCAGCGGTTGCCCTGCCAGCGCGCGCGGCGCATGTCGACGCGGACGGGTTCGGCGGCGGACCGCAGCGGCGTCCCCTCGGCCTGATAGTGCGAGAGCGCCGCCGTGTCGTGACCTGGCGCCGGCGTGCCGTCCGCGTGGATCACCCGCCACCAGGCGGTAGCGCCGCCGAAGCGGGCGAGCACCCGGCCGACCTGGCGCGGGCCGCCGTCGCCGAGGTACTCGGCGATATCACCGTACGACATGACCTGACCGGGCGGTATCGCGTCCACGACGTCAAGGACCCGGGCGGAGTACTCGTCGATCGCGCCACCCTCGTCCTCATCGTGCGCCACCGTCATCCGCGCTGCCCCGTCATCGTCGCCACCCTGTCGTCGTTACGCCGCCGGGTCAGCAGCAGCACGACGCCGCCGCAGAGCACGGCGACTCCAGACACCGCGAGGAGGACCAGGTACCCGATCAGACCGCCCGTACTGCGCGGCCCGACCGGGGCGGCGGGCTGGGCAGCCGTGCCGCCGCCGAAGTGAGCGGTGAGCGGTACCTGCGACTTCGCCGGGTGCTCCGCCATCAGCCCGCGCGCCGCCTTGAGCGCCGCGTCGGCGTCCACGATGCCGAACCCGGTGAGCACGTCGTAGCCGCCGCCGGGCGGGTCCTGCTGCGCGGTTGACGTCAGCGCCTCGGTCACCAGCGCCGGGGAGATCCGCGGGTACGCGGACTCGATAAGGGCGGCCACGCCGGCCACCAGGGCGCACGCCGGGCTGGTCCCGTCGACCGTGTAGTACTGACCGCTCCTGCCCTGCGCGGGAACCTTCTTACCGGGGGCGGCGACCTTGACCGACAGGTTGCCGCTGGAGAACGTCGTCGGCGTGCCGCCCTGTTGCACCGCCCCCACGCTGATCACGCCCGGGTACTCGGCGGGAAACGACACCGGGGCCAGGTTGCGGGTGTGGGAGTGCTGTGTGTCGTTGTCGCCCGAGTTGCCGGAGGACGCGACGAGGACTACGCCGCGGGAGTAGGCGTACTGAATCGCCGAACGGACCGCCCTGCTCGGCGCGGAGTAGCCGATCGACATGCTGATCACCTTGGCGCCATCCATGACGGCCGTTCGTATCCCGTCGGCGAGCTCGCCCTGGATCCGCGTCTCCCGCTCTCTGTCGTAGTTGCGGTAGCCGGGATCCTGCATGTCCGGTATCACCCGGATGGAAAGGATCGTCGCCTCCGGTGCCACTCCGGTGACGCCGTCGCCTTCGCTGTCGCTGCCGTGCCCGGCGATGATCGACGCCATCCAGGTGCCGTGCAGCCCCCAGTTGGGGTCGCTCGGCTTGGTCGTCAGCCTGGTGTAGTCGATATTTCCGCCGCGCACGTTGCCTTTCAGGTCGCTGACGTTCCCGTCCACGCCGCTGTCGAGCACAGCGACAACGACGCCGTGACCCCTCGTGATGTTCCACGCGGCCGGGACGTCCATCATCTGGAAGACCCACTGCTGCTGCTGGCTGACGGAATCGGCGACCGCGGCCGTGCCGGGGAGCAGGGCGGGCAGCAGGCCGAGCGCCACCGCCGCCCCGGCGCTCAGCAGCGCACGCCGGCGCGCGATGCTCAGCATCCCGGTGTCCCCGGGCAGTGCGGCGGCGGTACCGGCGAGGCGAGGACCGAGAGCACCGCGTGCGCGACGCCGTATCCGGCGCTCATCATCTCATCGTCGGCGTACCTGTCCTCCGCGACCTGCTCGCGCGGCCGGGGGTCGGCGTACCCCACGGTGTACAGCACCACGTACGTCCCCGCGTCAAGGACGCCCGATAGCTGGCGGCGGCTCCCGGTGAACGCGGCGGCCGGGGTGTGCACGAACCGCACGGCGCGCACCGTGGGCCCGAGGCCGTGCGAGGCCGGGGCGCTCGCCAGCGCCTGCTCGGCAGCCGCCGCCTGGGCCGTGCTCGGCAGCACGGCGACGCCCACGGTCAGCACGTAGCTGTCCGTCTCGTCCGCGTAGGTGGCCGCAAGCAGGGTCGCGCACCCGTCCTTGTCGAGGATCGCGGCCGCTGACGGATCGGTGGCCGCCGCGCAGGTCGCCTCTTTGGCGATGCCGATCCGCCGCGCGCCGAGCGTCAGCGAGCCGCCGTCATCGAGGGTGGCAGGCGGCGAGTAGCCGACGGAGCCGGGAAAGATCGCAGCGGCCGTGAGCGCGCGCCACCGCTTCGCGTACTCCCAGTCGGTGATCTGCTGCCGCTGGGCGGCGGTGAACTTCCTCGGCATCGCCTGGTTCATCACGGCGGGAATCGCCCCGGCCAGGCCGAACAGGCCGAGCACGAGCGCGGTCCAGGCGAGGAACCTCACGCGGCGCTGGCTGGCCACGGCGACCGGATCGTACGGCGACTCGAGCTCAGGCGGCGCGGTACCGCCGAACTCCGGTTCTCCCGGGTAGGGCGGCTGAGCGCCACGCCAGGACTGACCGCCCGCTCCCCCGAAGTCCGTTGCCACAGTGAAATGCTATGGCTTGCGATGACCGGGCGGCCCCGCTGCGAAGAGTATCTATCATTACCTGGCGGTGACATTACCTAACTCACCGCCGGCCAGCAGTGCGTGCCCTCAGTGACGCCCGGCACGCCAGCACCAGGACCGCATCGGCATGTCGAGCACGGGCTCACCCTCCGCGACGCCGTCCTGCCTGGTCCCCGCCACGGCACGGCCGGCGAGCACGTCGCGGCACCGAGCCAGGGCCGCCGCACGGTCGGCGGCCGAGGCGGTGATAAAGGCGCTGTTCGTCGCCAGCCATTCGAGCACGGCGGCCAGCGGCATCGTCCGGCGGAACCGGAACGACGCGGCCTCTCCAGCGCCGAACCGCGAGCCTTCGGGCAGGGTGACGGTGTGATGGCGGTCCAGCCTGGCCCGGACCTCGTCCGCCGTGCGCGGCGCGGTGTCGGCCTCCGCTGGCTTGTACACGCCCTCGAGCCTGAGCAGGTCGAGTTCGGCCACCCAGTCGTCTGTCCGGTCCCTGCTCGTCCAGATGACGCCGAGGCGGCCGCCCGGCCGCAGCACCCGGGCGATCTCCGGCACGGCCCGCCGCGGGTCAAGCCAGTGCCACGCGGTAGACACGAACAACGCGTCCGCGGTGCCGTCAGCCAACGGCATGGCCTCGCCGTAGCCCGCGCGGACGTCGACCTCGGGCGAGCGCCGGGCCAGCACCTCGCGCATGCGCGCGTCGGGCTCCACGGCGATGACCCGCCCCGCGCGCCCGAGCAGCGCGCGGGTGAACAGCCCGGTTCCCGCCGCCAGGTCCACGGCGACGTCGCAGCCCGCGGGGACCAGCCAGTCCATCGCCGAGGCCGGCGGTGCCGGCCGCACCCGGTCGTAGCTCTCCGCGACGCTCCCGAATGATGTGGCTATTTCATCATTAATGGCCATAACCCCAATTATCCGAACGGTTTCGTGGTGCCAGCAACCAGCCCCGCGAGACCGCTCTCGGCGGCTGGTCAACGCGGCATGCGGCGCCGCGGTGTCACTCGGCGTCCGAGGCAGCGGCGAGCTCGCCGAGCGGCGCGCCGCCCCTCGCGGCACCGACCACGTCGGTGATCGCGGACACGACCAGGTCCGGGTCACCTCGGTTGAGGTAGTGATCCGGACTGTCCGAGACGACGTGCAGGCTGTCCGCGGAGAGCCCGGCAAGGTCGGCGTGCAGATCATGCCAGGCCTTCCATACCCCTTCGGGTACCGAGGGATCCCCTGGGGCACAGGTCAGCACGACCAGCGGACGGTCGCCGAGCGCTCCCGGCGGCGGTGCCTCCCGGCCCGCGGTCGCCCGGCGGAACGCTCGCCACTCGCGGATGATCGACCGCCGGTCGCCGCCGCGACGTGATTCGGGCGACTCGCGGAGGATGGAGGGGATGGTCAGCAGCCCGGAAAGGCGGGCACGGAAGGGCCGGAGCGGGTCGAGCACCGCCCGCTGCCCCTCGTGGCTCGACTCGACAAGGACCATCCCCGCGACCCGGTCGGGATGGGCCGTGGCGTACGCGCGCACGTAGATACCGCCCGCCGAGTGCCCGGCCAGGACGAGCGGCCCGGTCACGCCGAGCTGCCCGAGCAGGCCGTCCAGGTCGGCGGCGATGTCCCGCGGCGCCCGCCCGTCGCGGGCGGCGCCGCTCGCACCGTACGGAGCCCGGTCGTAGAGCACGACCGAGGTCTCCCCGGCGAGGCGTTCCGCGATCGGCTCCCAGTCCGCGGCACATCCGCCGAAGCCCGGCTCGATGACCACCGTCGGCGCGCCCCGGCCGTAGACCCTCGCCGCCAGCCGGTGTCGTCCCACCCGGATCATCCGCGTGCCGCCTGCCATGGTTCACCTGCCGCGCAATTCAACGTAAATGGGTTCCGGATTACGTTAACTGGCAGGCTTTGCGATGACTAGGCGCAATACGGTTATTTATCCGTTATTTTAGATTCCACGTTTACTGCATGCTCAAATGCAATGCTCAAATGCACGTGCATTCGCCGCCTCAGCCGGCGGAAAAGCCATTTCCCGCGATGAACAGGGCCGCGGGACCGGACGCGGTCACCTGGCCGTCCGACGCGGGGATGAAGCACGATTCGCCGCGGGCCACCTTGAGCGTGGCCTGCCCGGCCCGCAGGAAGCCCGCACCGTCGGCGCACAGCACGATCCGCGCACCGCCCGCGCCTGGCAGCAGCGTTTCTCCCGGCCCGAGGTCGGCGTGGTACAGGCGGAATTCCGGGGCGGGCGAGTCGTAGACGGACACACCGCCACCGAGCGACCGCGGCTCGATCACGGGCACCTGGGCCGCCGGGTCAGTGAGCTTCAGCAGTTCCGGCACGTCGATGTGCTTGGGCGTGAGCCCGGCCCTGACCACGTTGTCGGAATTGGCAAGCAGCTCGACGCCGGTGCCCCGCAGATAGGCGTGCGGGCCGCCGGCCGGCAGGAAGACTGCCTTGCCAGGCCTGAGCACCGTGTACCGGAGCAGCAGCGCGGCGACGACGCCGAGGTCGCCAGGATGGTCCACCGCTACCTTGGCGATCGCCGCGCAGGCCCCGGCGTACTCCCCGTCGCTCGCCGCGAGCCTGGCGCACGCGGAAACCACCGCGCCGACCAGGGCCGCACGGCTGCCGTCCCAGGTGAGGATCGAGCCGAGCGCCGCGGTCATCGCCGCGGGCTCGGCGGATGCGTCAAGCTCCGCCGCGAGCGGCTCGAGTTCGGGAACCGCGAGGGCGCGCAGCAGGCGCGCGGTGTCCCGCGGCGTGCGCATGCCCGCGAGCACCTCGAAGTCGGTCATGGCGCACAGGATCTCCGGCTTGGGCCAGTCGTCCACGTAGTTGCGCGACTTGTCGCCAGGCGCGAGGCCGCGCTCGGTCTCCGCGCGGAAACCGGCCTCGGCCTGCTGCCGCGACGGGTGGACCTGGATCGACAGCGCCTTCTCGGCAGCGAGCACTTTCAGCAGGAACGGCAGCCGATCGCCGAACCGCGCCGCGCACTCGGCGCCGAGCTCGCCCGCCGGGTCCGCCGCGATCACCGCGTCGAGCGTGCGGTGGACGCCACCCCGGTCAACCCCGGACGGGGCGGACGGGTGCGCGCCCATCCACAGCTCCGCCTCGGGCTGCTCGGTCGGGGCGGGCCGCCCCTGAAGCTCGGCGATCGCGGTGTGCGATCCCCACGCGTACGGCTGGGTCACCGGTTCGAGAAGGTCCACCCGAGCAGGGTAGTGGATGCGCGTTGCGACACGCCGGAGTGCGTCAGCCCGCCGAGCTGGTGTCCGCCGGGTGCTCGACGAGCGCGATCACCCGGCTCGCCATGAAGCGCGCGGTACGCACCAGCGTGCCGGTCCTGGTCACCTCGTTCACCTCGACCACGCCCCGCACGGTGCTCACCTCGACTCGCCGCCCGGCACGGGTAGCGCTGACCTCATAGGTTTTAGCGCCGTCTCCGGTGTCGACCACGATCTCGACGCGGTCCCCTTTCACGGCACCCCCCAGTCAGGCGGAACGTCCATTTCATGACATACCACTCCCAGCCCCGCCGAAACTCCCGCCTCTCCCGCCGGCCGCTTCGCCCGCCCCGCATTCACCGGCAGCCGTAGCCGCGGGCCACTTTACTTAACCGACGGTGAGACATTTCCGACAAAGTGGGCGAGAAAGTGGTCGCCAGTTAAGCAAAGGCGAAAAAGTGGTCGCGCGCTAAGCAAAGGTGACAGACGAATGGTGGCGGGATGGGTCGGCAACCATGCGGGAGGGCGAGAAGCCCCCCGCGGCGCGTGGTTTGCTGAGCGTCATGACAGACAGCCAGTCCGCAGCCCTGGAGATCCACGAGATCACCTTCGACGCGCAGGACCCGCACGCGCTGGCCGACTTCTGGGCCGCCCTGCTCGAGCGCGAGATCCGGCCCGGCGACATGCCGCAAGACGACTCGGTACTAGTCGTGCCCACTCCGGGTCAGCCCGGACTGCTTTTCCTGCGCGTCCCGGAGGGAAAGACAGCGAAGAACCGCATCCACTTCGACCTGTGGCCCACCTCCACCGGGCGAGACGAGCAGATCGCACGAGCCACGGCCCTGGGCGCCATGGTCCTAGACGACCGCCGCCAGCCGAACGGAAAGGGCTGGGCAGTCTTCGCCGACCCCGAGGGAAACGAGTTCTGCATAGGCCGCAGCGCCGCCGAGCGGGAACGGACCTGACAAGCCCGCGGCAGCGCCGGCAAGTGCCATTCCTAAGCCATAACGCAAGGCCTTAGCCGCCCGCTGGCAGGCCGGAGGCCTCGCGGCCGGGGTTCTTTTGACCCCGTAAGAGGCGGCGGCGCGGGGAGATTCTCTCGCGACCTTCCGAAGGAGCGTCGCGAGAAATCTTCCCCGCGCACCTGGCCCCGCCCGCTTTGGGTTTTAAGAAAAGGTGCTAGTACGTAGGCAGTGAAGGGTCGACCTGGTGGACCCAGGCCAGGACGCCGCCGCCCACGTGCACGGCGTCGGAGAAGCCGGCCGCCTTCAGCACCGCGAGCACCTCGGCGCTGCGCGCGCCGCTCTTGCAGTGCAGCACGATCTGCTTGTCCTGCGGCATCTTCTCGAGCGCCGACCCGTTGAGGAACTCGCCCTTCGGGATCAGCGTGGCGCCGGGGATGGAGACGATCTCGTACTCGTTCGGCTCCCGGACGTCGACAAGGAAGATGTTGTCGCCGCGCTCCTGCATCGCCGCCAGGTCCTTGGCGCTGATCGTGGAGCCGACCACGGCCGCTTCCGCCTCCTCAGAGACGGCGCCGCAGAACGCCTCGTAGTCGATCAGCTCGGTGACCGTCGGGTGCTTGCCGCAGACCGCGCAGTCCGGGTCCTTGTTGATCTTGACCGAGCGGTAGGTCATCTCCAGGGCGTCATAGATCATCAGGCGGCCAAGCAGGGGGTCGCCGATGCCGGCGATCAGCTTGATCGCCTCGTTGACCTGGATGGAGCCGATCGACGCGCACAGCACGCCGAGGACGCCGCCCTCGGCGCAGGACGGGACCATGCCGGGGGGCGGTGGCTCCGGGTAGAGGCAGCGGTAGCACGGGCCGTGGTCCGACCAGAACACGCTTGCCTGGCCGTCGAAACGGTAGATCGAGCCCCACACGTACGGCTTGTGCAGGAACACGCAGGCGTCGTTCACCAGGTAGCGGGTGGCGAAGTTGTCTGTGCCGTCGATGATCAGGTCGTACGGCTCGAAAATCTCCATCACGTTGTCGGATTCGAGCCGTTCCTTGTGCAGGACGACGTTGACGTAAGGGTTGACCTCTTGGATGGACTCCTTGGCCGACTCCGCCTTGGACTTGCCCACGTCGGAGACGCCGTGAATGATCTGGCGCTGCAGGTTCGACTCGTCGACCGTGTCGAAGTCGACGATGCCGAGCGTGCCGACGCCAGCCGCGGCCAGGTAGAGCAGCGCCGGCGAGCCAAGGCCGCCCGCGCCAACGACGAGCACCTTCGCGTTCTTCAGGCGCTTCTGCCCGGCCATGCCGACGTCGGGGATGATCAGGTGGCGCGAGTAGCGCTTCACCTCGTCGACCGACAGGTCCGCGGCCGGTTCAACCAGCGGTGGCAGCGACACTGTGCAAACTCCAGTCAGGTTGATGTCTTGGCCTTCTCAGCCCGCGAACCCGAGGAGACCGGGACGAAAAGGTTTACTCGTCAAGCGTCAACCGGGTCACGGCGGCCGGAATTCCCCGCGTCCCGCGTCGCCTCAACCATCTCACGGAACAGGACCGACACCGCGCCCGGCCGCTCCATTTGCGCGATATGTCCCGTTTGCGGCAGGACCAGCACCCGCGCGTTCCTGAAGGCACGGACGGCGCGAACGGCGAGCCGTGGGTTCACCAACCGGTCATTGCTGCCGTACAGGACGAGGGAACGCGCGGTCACCCGGCGTGCCGCATCCCACAGCGAGAACGGGCGCGGCCTGAGCGTCTCGGCCACCAGGGTGCGCGCGGCGCGCGCGAGCGACCTGGCGCCGTGGCCAAGCCCGTCCCTGCGCCTCAGCTCCTCGACCTCGAGTTCGAACCGGTCCGGGTGGACGCACGATGGATCGTAGAAGCAGACCGCGAAGACGCCCGCCACCCGGTCACGGACAGGAAAGTGGCCGATATAGCGGCGGACAAGCCACTCGCCGACAAAGGGCAGCGCGATCACCGGGAAATGCGCGATCGAACGACGCGGCCGCAGGTCGGGGAGCGCCGGGGAGATCAGGGTGAGAGTGCGGACCAGGTCCGGCCTGCGGGCGGCCACCCGGACCGCGACCGCACCGCCCATCGAGTTGCCCATCAGGTGCACCTGGCCGGCATCCAGGGTCTCGATCAGCCGGATCACGGTGCCGGCCAGGCCGCTGACCGAGTACCCGGCGCCGCCGCGCGGCGGCGGGGACTGCCCGGAACCGGGCAGGTCGAGCGCGGCGCAGTCGAAGTCGGGCGCGAGCTCAGCCATCAGGTCGGTCCAGTTGGTCGCCGCACCCGACATGCCGTGTACGCAGAGCACAAGCTCACGGTCCGCAAGCCCGGCATCCCGCCGCGGCGTCGCGGCGACCCAGACGCTCTCGCCTGGCGCGATGGTGACATGACGGCCCGGCCAGTGCGGGATCGGGGTCGTCACGCGCTGGCCTTCTTGCGGCCGCCCGGAGGCTTGCGCTGCTTGGGCGCCGCCGGTGCGGGTTCTGCGTCGTCTTCTTCCGTGTCCTTGGCCCGGTTCGCCTTGGCGGCGGCGACACTCGCGCGGAGCGTCTCCGTGAGGTCGGCGGGGCCGCCGGGCGCCCCGGCGGGCACCGCCGTGCCCGCCGGACGGACCACGTCGTTGCCCTCGATCTTGGCCTGCACGAGCGCCTCCAGCGCCTCCCGGTAGGAATCCTTGTACAGCGCGGGGTCGAAGTCCTCGGTCATGGTGTCGATCAGCGACGCCGCCATCTTCAGCTCCTGCGACCTGATGTCAACGTCCTCGTCGAGGAACTTGAAGTCGGGCGCGCGCACCTCGTCGGGCCACAGCAGGGTCTCAAGGACAAGCACGCCGTCTCTGACCCGCAGCGCGGCGAGCGCCTCGCGCTGGCGGATCGCGACCTTGGCCACCGCCACCCGCCCCGACCGCTCGAGCGCGTCACGGAACAGCACGTAGGCGCGGACGCCCGACGGGTCGGGATCGAGGTAATAGGCCTTGTTCGCCAGGATCGGGTCGAGCTGCCCCGCCGGGCTGAAGTGCAGCACGTCGATCCGCTTAGCGGTGGCGAGCGGCAGGTCCTTCAGGTCGTCGTCGGTCAGCACCACCATGTCGCCGGTGGCGAGCTCGTACCCCTTGGCGACGTCGGCGTAGGGCACCTCTTCGCCGTCCACCGAGCAGATCCGCCTGAACTGGATCCTGCCGCCGTCTTCCCGGTGCACCTGGCGGAACGCGACATCCCGTTGCTCGGTCGCCGCGTACAGCTTGACCGGGATCACCACCATGCCGAAGGAGATCGCCCCGGCCCAGATGCTCCGCATACTCTTTACCTACCCATAACCGTTTGCCGGCCAACGCGACCCGCTGCTACACCCACTGTCATGCGCCTGCCCCCTTCCCCGCAAGGACAGGAATCACCCCGCGGCGACACCAAAGACGGAGGGTAGGGGTCACCACCGGGGGTACAGGGGGACGACCCCCCTGGGGAAAACTGCAATGATTACCTGAACGGGGAAATGCAGGTTACTGCTTCCGGCGGCTGGACAGTGTCACGCTCCGGACGGTAACGAGCGAAGCGGAGGTCGGCAGTGAGCGAGCAGGGCAGCCAGCAAAGCATCGAGATGCCGGTCGAGGACGCCGCCGAACAGGCACGCGAGGTGCCCGAGGAGGACGACGAGGAGCTGTCGACGGTACCGCTCGAGGTGGATGAGGCCGACGCCGCGGAGCAGATCAGGGACGCGGGCTATGACGACGAGGACTATCGTTAATATTTGTCGTCCCAACTCGGAGAACACGGTGACCGCCACTTCTGCCACCCGCCCCAGAGGAACCCGCCTGCCGAGGCTTGCCCGCCGCCGCCAGCTGCTCGACGCGGCGATGGAGGTCTTTGTCGCGCGCGGTTACCACGCCGCTGCGATGGACGAGATCGCCGAGCGGGCCGGCGTCAGCAAGCCGGTCCTCTACCAGCACTTCCCCGGCAAGCAGGAGCTGTACCTGGCCCTGCTCGACGAGAGCGTGGAAACGCTCATCGGAGCGGTCGCCGACGCGATGCGGTCGACGACCGACAACCGGCAGCGGGTCACCGCGACGTTCGCGGCTTACTTCGAGTACGTGGCCGAGCACAGCGGCACCTTCCGGCTCGTCTTCGAGTCGGACTTCACGAGCGAGCCCGCGGTCCGGGCCAGGCTCGCGGAGGCGGACCGGATCTGCGCGGACCTGATCAGCCAGGTGATCAAGGAAGACGCGGGACTCGCGGACGAGGAGGCCTACCTGCTGTCCATCGGGCTGCTCGGCATGGCCCAGGTCAGCGCCAGGTACTGGCTCAGCACCAGGGACGAAATCCCGCGTGAGGCCGCGGAACAGCTCGTGTCGCGGCTCGCCTGGCGCGGCATCAGCGGCTGGCCGCGGACCAGTGACCAGGCGGACCATCCGTCAGGCGAGCACTGAGCGGGCTCGCGGTAACCGACACTGCGCCTTTCCCGTTACCTTGCTGACGGGAAGGCTGACAGAGAGGGAAACGCCGTGGAAGTCAAGATCGGCATACAGTCCATCCCGCGGGAACTCGTGGTGGAGACCGACGCGACCCCCGAGGAAGTAGAGCGCGACCTGGCGGCGGCGCTCGCCGCGCCCGAGGGGAAGGCGATCTTCGCGCTCACCACCCAGAAGGGCGGCCGGGTCCTCGTACCCGCCGACAAAATCGCATTCCTCGAGTTCAGCACCGACCAGGCGCGCCGTGTCGGCTTCGGCAACATCGTCTGATCCGGGAATGCTGCTGGTACCGTGGGTGTAAATAGCGCGACTGGAATGACATAAGGCCAGTTCGCGTTGACACTGACGCGGTAGTCAGAACGCGGCGCGCCCGAACGCGAAGGCGCGGGCACCGGACGCCGCTCACGGAGGAACCCCTGACAACTCAACTTACCCAAACCGAGGCTGGCGAGGAAACGCCGGCCAGCCCCCTGCCCGGCGCCAGAACGCCGGGCATGGCGCACGCGGTGCCATTTCGCGACCTTGGCGTCGACGAGATAATCGCCGGCGCGCTCGATGACGCGGGTATCCACACGACATTTCCGATTCAGGCGCTGACGCTGCCGCTCGCGATCGCCGGCCAGGACATCATCGGCCAGGCGCGCACCGGCACAGGCAAGACCCTCGCGTTCGGCGTACCGATGCTGCAGCGACTGGCGACCACGGACGCCGACAGCCGCCAGATCAGGCAGCCGATGGCCCTCATCGTGGTTCCCACGCGGGAACTGGCCATCCAGGTTGCCGACGACCTCAAGAAGGCTGGCGCACGACTGGGCGCCCGCGTCCTCACCGTCTACGGCGGGCGCGCGTACGAGCCGCAGATCGAGGCGCTGACCTCGGGCACGGACATCGTGGTCGGCACGCCCGGGCGGCTGCTCGACCTCGCCAACCGCAAGAACCTCGACCTGAGCAAGATCCGCGCCCTCGTACTTGACGAGGCGGACAAGATGCTCGACCTCGGCTTCCTGCCGGATGTCGAGCGACTGCTGCGGCTCACCCCGGACGACCGGCAGACCATGCTCTTCTCGGCCACCATGCCGGGCGAGGTGGTCACGCTTGCCCGCCGTCACATGCGCCGGCCGACCAACATCCGCGCCGAGGAGCCGGATGAGTCCGCGCCGCCGCCGCTGACCGCGCAGCACGCCTACCGGACGCACCACCTGGACAAGATCGAGGTACTCGCCCGCATCCTGCAGGCCAAGGACCGCGGTCTCTCCATGGTGTTCTGCCAGACCAAGCGGGCCTGCGACCAGGTCACGACCGCCCTGGCCGACCGCGGCTTCGCCGCCGCGGCCGTCCACGGCGACCTGGGCCAGTCGCAGCGCGAGCGGGCGCTTCGCGCCTTCCGCGGCGGCAAGGTCGACGTTCTCGTCGCCACCGACGTGGCCGCCCGCGGCATCGACGTCGATGACGTGACGCACGTGATCAACTACGAGTGCCCGGACGACGAGAAGGCCTACCTGCACCGCATCGGCCGCACCGGCCGGGCCGGACGGGTCGGCGTCGCCGTGACGTTCGTCGACTGGCGCGACATGCAGCGCTGGAAGCTGATCAACGACGCGCTCGCCATCGGCAACCCGGAGCCCGCGGAGACGTACTCGACGTCGGAGCACCTGTTCGCCGACCTGTCCATCCCGCCGGACGCCACCGGCACGCTCCCCCGTGCGCTGCGCGGCGCCAGGGCGGGCCTCGCCGCCGAGGCGGAAGAAGACCTTGGCGAGACCGGCCGCACCCGCACCCCGCGGGAGAAGCCGGGCGGCAGGTCACGAGGCAGGTCAAGGTCCCGCTCGCGCGGGGTCGGCGACGCCGCGGCCCTCGGCGAGTCCGTGACCGCGAAGGGCGCTGACGACGGCTCAGCTGACGCCGCCGCACCCCGCACCCCGCGTCGCCGCCGCCGCACCCGCGGCGGACTCGACCTGCCGGCGGGCGAGGCAGCCCAGCAATCCGCGATCGCACAGGAAAGCGTGCAGCAGGCATCCTGACATGTCCACGCCAGTCTCGCTCGAGTTGCCCGAGGGAGCGCGGCGAGCAACCGTGCGCAGCGACCGCGGCGAGTTCGCGGTCCTCGACGCGATGCCCGCCGCCGGACCTTGTGAGCTGGGCACGGCACTGCTCGTGCCCGGCTACACCGGCAGCAAGGAAGACTTCATCGCCATCCTTGCCGACCTGGCGTCGGCCGGCCGCCGCGTCGTCGCCGTCGACATGCGCGGCCAGTACCAGACGCAGGGCCCCGACGACCCGGCGGCCTACGACCTGGCCGAGCTAGGCGCGGACATCGCGGCGCTCGTTCGCGCCACCGGTGCCGCGCACCTGCTCGGCCACTCCTTCGGCGGGCTGGTCGTGCGCGAGGCGGTGCTCGGCGGCTGCTCGCCGGCCTCGCTGACCCTGCTGAGCTCGGGGCCGGCGGCGCTGCCCGGCCAGCGCGCGGAGGAGCTGCACTCCTTCCTCGGCCACCTCGACGGCACTCCCGCCGACGACCTCGGTGCCAAGATCGCGGAACTCTGGTCGGTCGCGCTCAGGCCGCAGGCCGAGTCGGCTGGCGTGCCCGCGCCGATCCTGACGTTCCTCGAGCAGCGGACGCTCGCCAACAACCCGACTGGGCTGGTCACGATGGCGGCGCAACTACTCAAGGCCGAGGACAAGACGGCCTGCCTGGCCGACCGGGATATCCCGGCCTTTGTGCTGTACGGCGAGGACGACAACGCCTGGCCGACAAGCCAGCAGGCGGACATGGCCGCCAGGCTGGACGCGGAGCGCACCTGCATTCCCGGCGCCGCGCACAGCCCCAACGTCGAGGCTCCCGCCACCACCGCGCACGCGCTCACAACGTTCTGGAACGCGGTGGAGACCGCGCGGCCGGGACCGGCAGAGACCGGCCGCAGCTAACCGACCGCGGCTCACCGTGCGGCTAGAGTTCCGCGAGCGCGTCCCACGGGCGGCGCGGAGCACCGGCGGCCCGTTGTCCCTCCGGGCAATTTCGCAGGTAGTCGCACCAGCCGCAGGCCGGCCCCGGCTGCGGCGGGAATACCTCGTCGTACTTCTCCCTGGGCAGCGGCGCGCGCATCCGCTCGTCGGCGTCCGCGCATTCCTCCGCGATATCCTCGGCCCGGCGCAGGTGCCGCTGCAGCGACTCAGGCGTGTGCTCCCAGGCGAGCACCTGCCCCGACGGCAGGTGGTGCAACTCCACCCGCTTGCACTCCTTGCGCAGCGCACGCGATGCCGCGAGTGCGTACAGGGCAAGCGCCAGGGAACTGCGGGCGTCGTCCACGGACAGCAGGTGACGGCCGGTCTTGTAATCGACCACGATGAGCTCGGTGCCCTCGGCGTCCGCGCGCGGCCTGGCGTCGAGCCGGTCGATCCGCCCCGACACCGCGATCTTGTCTGTCCTGGTCGCGACCGTGCGCTCCACCCCGACAGGCTCGTCGGCCGGGTCGAGCCCGGCGGCGTACTCCTCGACAAGGGACCGCGCCCAGTCCCGGTACCTGGCCGACTGCTCGTCGTTCGCGAATCCCTCGGAGATCCAGCCCGTGGTGACGAGCGAGCCCGCGGCCTGCGGCGTGCGGCGCGACAGCGGCAGCCGCCACCAGCCTGCCAGCGCGTTGTGCACGGACGCGCCGACGCTGTTGTGCGCCCACGGCGGGCCCTTGGGCGGCACCGGCCGGTCCAGGTAGCTCATCCGGTACCTGCGCGGACAGTCCAGCCAGGTCGAGAGCCGGGTCGGCGTGCACGAGTACAGCCGCCTCGGCATGCCCTCGAAACCAAGCTGCTCCATGGCCATGGACGTTAGTCCAGCTCCACGGCGGGGCCCGCCGTCACCCAGCCGTCGAACCGCTTGGCGGCGTCGCCGATCGTGCTCTCCTCACCGTGACCCGGTAGCACCCGAGTGCTCGTCGGCAGGTCGAGCAGCCGCTCGCCGATCGCGGTGAGCTGTCCGGCGAAGTCGGCGAACAGACCCTCATGCGGAACCGGACCACGCTCGCTCAGCGCATCGCCGGTGAACACGACCTCGAGGTCCGCGCAGTAGACGCTGACCGAGCCCGGTGTGTGGCCCGGCGTGTGCACCACCTCAAGTTGCACGTCCGCGACGTCGAAGCGGCCGCCATGGGCCATCTCGATCTCCGGGTCACCGCTGTCGTGCACCGCCCGCCAGAGCAGCCGGTCCGCGCGGTGCAGCGCGACCGGCGCCTCGTCGCGCTCCGCGACCTCGACCGCGGCGGCCACGTGACTGGCGTGCCCGTGCGTGCAGATCACCGCGAGGATCTCCCGGTCGCCGACCCGCTCAAGTACGCTTTCCGCGTCCTCGCCAGGGTCGATGACGATCACCTCGTCGTCGTCACCGATCAGCCACGCGTTCGCCTCGCGGACAGCGTGCTGGCCTTCCTGCTCCGCCGGGTCCGCGTCCTGCTCACCGACCCGCGGCGTCCACACCCGCTCGACCCGAGCGTCCATGACCCGCACCTCCGCCACCGCAACAACGCGCCAGCCGAGGCGCGCCGACCCAGAATGCCCGGCCTAATGCTAGTCCGTTGCAGGCCCGCGCGCGGAATTAGCCGGGTCAGCCGAGCCTGGCCATCCCGATCAGCCGGTGGTACTCATCGTCCGGCGTCACGTCGGCGCCAAGGCCGCGGCCGTTGAACGAGCCGTGGTCGTCGCTGCCGCCGGTGGCTATGAGGTCAAGTGATCTCGCTAGCGCGGATAGCCGCATCCGTTCTGCCTCGTCGTGATCGAAATGGAACACCTCGATCCCGCACAGCCCGGCCCCGGTGAGCTCCGCGATCACCGCGTCCGGAATCTCGTACCCCGGCGAGCGCGGATGGGCGAGCACCGGGACGCCGCCCGCCGTGCGGATCATGGTAACCGCGCGCGCCAGATAGGGCGCGTAGCGGTCCACGAAGGCGCGGCCGCCGTCACCGATCCACTCGGGGGTGAACGCGTCGGCCGGCTCGGCGATCGCGCCGCTGGCGGCCAGGGCGCGGGCGATGTGCGGGCGGCCCACCACGCCGTCGCCGGCGATCTCGCTCACCTGCTCCCAGGTGACCCCGGTGCCGAGCTCCGCAAGCCGGGCCACCATGGCCTGCGCGCGATACGTTCGGTCATCACGGACCTGCGCGGTCTCCGCCGCGATCGCCGGATCATCCGGGTCGAACAGGTAGCCGAGCAGGTGCACGCTCCGGCCGTCGAGCTGGCAGGACAGTTCCATGCCAGGGATCAGGCTGAGGCCCTCGGGCAGTGCGGCGCGCGCCTCGGCGAGTCCGGCCTGCGTGTCATGGTCGGTGAGCGCGAGCACATCAAGGCCCGCCGCACCGGCACGCCTGATCACCTCGGCCGGGTCATCCGTCCCGTCCGAGGCGTTGCTGTGGACGTGCAGGTCGATACGCACTACGGCCATCGTAGCGGGCAGGGTCGCCGCTAGACGGGAAGCTGACGGGTCAGCGCGCCGAACGGGACGTCGAGGTCCTGCCCTGGATCGCGCAGGTCACGCAGCGACAGCGGCTCCATGAGCAGCGTGCCGGCGGTGTCCGGCCACAGCACCAGCCACAGCCAGCTCGCGGCCACCTCGCCGACGAACACCGCCTTGCCGTCCGATTCCACCAGCCACAGCGGCGCCTCGTGGCCGCCGTACTTGATGCTGGCATGCGGCTGGCAGGTCGCGAAGCCGTCCCCTGGATCCGGGCCTGGCAGGCCCGCCAGGCCGGCACCGAGGCCGACGCCCGGTTCTTCCGCGACGATCAGCATGTCGGCGGGCCCGCCGAGCGGGTTGGGCCCGGACAGCGCAATGGCCGTCCCGCGCAGGCCGGTCCGCTCGTCGCCCGCCCCGGTGAAGCCGCTGACCAGCCAGCCCGCGGGCAGCGGCCAGGGCAGCCAGACGGGGACCTTCGCGCTTTCCGCCATGGCGTGCAGGCCGTCGGCCGTGGGCAGCCTGGCCGGTGTCAGCGGGTTGATCTCACCATGCAAAGCACAGCGCCAAGCGCTCGACCACGCCGTCGGAGCGCGCGCTTCAGCTCGGCAACGCGGGCATACCGCTCTCATCAGCACGTTGGCGGTGTATCTACCCAAGGGTGCAGCGGCCACACCCCGGCAGTCCCTCACAGGCCCGGCCGGCGAAGCCGGCCATCGCGGGGTTACGGGGGGTCGTCCCTGCGGGGGATGTCGCCGCTGGCTGGCCGTGCGCGATGGGATGGCGATTTTTTGCCATCGCGCGCTACAAGCCAGCGGCACTGCCCTTCGCGACGATGGTGAGGGCGAGCTTGCGTGACGCCTCGTCGATCATCTCGCCGTCGAGCATGACCGCGCCGCGCCGTTCGTCGACCGTGGCCCGCTCGTAGGTCTCGAGGATGCGCCGCGCCCGCTCGTAGTCCTGCGCCGCGGGCGTGAACGCCTCGTTGACGATGTCCACCTGGGCCGGGTGCAGCACCCACTTGCCGTCGTAGCCGAGCGCGGCGGCGCTCGCCGCGGCGGCGCGCAGGCCGTCTGTGTCGTGAATCTTCGCGTACGGGCCGTCGATGGCCTGCAGCCCGCGGGCCTTAGCGGCGACGAGAATGCGCATCAGCGGATAGTGGTGCGCGTCGAATGGGTACCCCTCGGGCTGGCCGCCCACGGTGAGCGAGCGCATCCCGATCGACGCCATGAAGTCGGCAGGCCCGAACACCAGGGAGACCAGGCGGGGCGAGGCGGCCGCGATCGCGTCCACCGCCACCAGCCCGCCCGCGTCCTCGATCTGGGCCTCGATGCCGATGCTGCCTTGCGCGAGGCCGGCCGACCGCTCGACCTGGCCGAGCAGAACGTCCAGCCAGACGAGGGCGCCCGGCTCGGACACCTTTGGCAGGATCAGGGTGCGGACCGCGCCCGGCGCGCCCTCAACCACCGCGATCACGTCCTGGTAGGCCCACGGCGTGCTCGCGCCGTTCACCCGCACCGCGACGAGCTTGCCGTCCCAGCCGCCTGACCGCAGCGCGGCGACCGCGAGTTCGCGCGCCATGCTCTTCGCGTCCGGCGCGACCGAGTCCTCGAGGTCGAGCATCACCTCGTCGACGGCGAGCTCACGTGCCTTGGCAAGGAACCGCTCACTGCTCGCCGGCACCGACATGCACGACCGTCGCGCCCGATACGCACTGACTGTGCTGGTGATGTTCATAAGGGTGGAGCGTAGCGAATCAGGCGACGCCACCAAACGTTCGGCATCCCTTAATCGCGCTGTTCAGCGCTCGCCCGCAGTTAGCCGCCGATTCCTGCTGTTATGGCCAAATTTGACTCACCGCAATCGTTCGTTCACCAAAACGGCACCTTACATCGAAATCGTCGGCTTCGAACCTGCTTCACATTTCCTGGAGGAACTATGCGCATGTCCTGGCGGAGAGCTTCCGTGCTCGCCGCGACGACCGCCCTCGTAGCAGGCGGTGCGGCCGCAGCGGCGGCAACCGGGGCGGCGGCGTCGCCGAAGCCCGACACCTCGACTCCGATCAAGCACTTGGTGGTGATCTTCCAGGAGAACGTGTCGTTTGACCACTACTTCGGCACCTATCCGAACGCCACCGGCCAGGGGGGCTCCGCGTTCAGCGCGAAGCCGGGCACTCCGTCGGTCAACGGACTGACGACCGCGCTGCTCACCAGCAACCCGAACGGCGTGAACCCGCAGCGGCTGAGCCCAAGCAACATCAACGACGTGCTCACCTGCGACCAGGATCACAACTACACCGATGAGCAGGCCGCCTTCGACAACGGGGCGATGGACAAGTTCCTCACCACCCTCGGTAACGGCACGAGCAAGACCCCGGAAGGCGGGGCTTGCGCCAAGAGCACGGTGATGAACTACTACGACGGCAACACCGTCACCGCGCTGTGGAACTACGCACAGCACTTCGCCATGTCGGACAACTCGTACGGGACCACGTTCGGCCCGTCGTCGCCCGGCGCCATCAACCTGGTCTCCGGCGACACCGGCGGCGTGGACATGACCCACACCGCGAACAACCCGTCGAGCACCGGGGCCAACGCCGACCTGACCGCAGACGGCAAGGGCGGGTTCTCGCTGACCTCCGACGCGCAGCCGTACTACGACGACTGCTCCACCCGCGACGCGGTGGCGTTGTCCGGCCAGAACGTCGGCGACCTGCTCAACGCCAAGGGCCTGTCCTGGGGCTGGTTCCAGGGCGGCTTCCGGCCGTCGACGTCGTACACCACGGCGCTCACGGACATCGGCGCCAGCCAGCCCACCTCCACGTTCACCCCGGACCAGTTCAAGACCCTGGGCGCCTCCCTGGTCACGGGCACCCACGCCTCCAACCAGGGCATCTGCGACGCGGTTACCCCGGTCGGCGTTGAGCTGCCGGCGTCGCTCGGCACCGGGACCGGTCAGTACGGGTACAAGGACGACTACATCCCGCACCACGAGCCGTTCCAGTACTACGCCTCGACCGCCAACCCGCACCACCTGACCATCCCGACCAGCGCGTCCGGGAAGGACACGCTCGCCGGGCTGAAGGCGGTCGGCACCGACACCCAGTCCTACGTCGGCGGCGTTCCGCAGTTCAACACGCCGAACCACAACTACGACATGAGCGACTTCGACCAGCTCGTCGCCGCGATCAGGAAGGGCGAGCTGCCGCCGTCGGCACTGCCCGCGGTGTCGTTCCTCAAGGCGCCGGGCTGGGCGGACGGGCACGCTGCCTATTCCGACCCGCTCGACGAGCAGTACTGGTTCACCAATGAGATCAACGCGCTGGAGAAGACCCCGGACTGGAAGAACACCGCGGTCGTCATCTCCTATGACGACTCAGACGGCTTCTACGACCACGCGTACTCCGGCGTGACCAACCCGTCCACCTCGGTTGGTGACGCCCTCACCGGCGCCGGCGTGTGCGGTACCGGCACCCCGCTGGCTGGCGAGAACGGCCGCTGCGGCCTCGGCCCGCGTCTGCCGCTGCTTGTCATCTCGCCCTGGGCGAAGTCCAACTTCGTCGACAACACCGTGACCAACCAGGCCTCGATCACCAAGTTCATCGAGGACAACTGGGGCCTGCCGACCATTTCCGGCAGCTTCGACTCCATCTCGGGCAGCCTGAACAACATGTTCGACTTCAACCGTCACGGCGTGGGGAACGGCGACCCGCGCAAGCTCTTCCTGAACCCGGTGACCGGGGAACCGACCTGGTGGTAGCTAGTCACCAAACCGCTTGAAACTGAGTGGGGCACCGTGTTCACGGTGCCCCACTCAGCCTTTTCAGCCCGGGACTGGAGAGCCGGTCAGTTCCCAGGCCAGGAAGCACTAACGCTCCGGGCGAGCCGGTGTGATGACCGGCACCCCGCACGCCGGTCATCACGCACGGCACGCTGGGTGCCGGCACGCGTAGCATTGGGAACATGAGCTCCCCGCTTCCCACCCGCGATCAGGTCATGACGGCGCTGGCCGGCGTGAACGACCCCGAGATCGGCCGTCCGATCACTGAACTCGGCATGGTCAAATCCGTCGAGATCGGCTCCGACGGCGCGGTAGCAGTCGGCGTGTACCTGACCGTGGCCGGCTGCCCTATGCGGGACACGATCACCTCCCGGGTCACCGGGGCGGTGGCGCCGCTGGCCGGCGTGACCGGCGTGCGGGTCGACCTCGACGTGATGAGCGAGGAACAGCGCAAGCAGCTGCAGACGCAGATCCGCGGCGGCGCGCCGGAGCGGGTCATCCCGTTCGCCCAGCCCTCCTCGCTGACTAAGGTGTACGCGATCGTCAGCGGCAAGGGCGGCGTCGGCAAATCGTCGGTCACCGTGAACCTGGCCGCCTCGCTCGCCGCGGCCGGGCACAAGGTGGCCCTCATCGACGCCGACATCTACGGGCACTCCGTGCCCCGGATGCTCGGGGTCACCGGGGCGCCGACAAAGGTCCAGGACATGATCATGCCGCCCGCCGCGAAGGGCGTGAAGGTCATCTCCGCCGGGATGCTCAAGCCACCGGGCCAGGACGCGCTGCCGATTCGCGGCCCCATCCTGCACCGGCTGCTCGAGCAGTTCCTCGCCGACTTCTACTGGGGCGACCTGGACTACCTGCTCATCGACATGCCGCCGGGCACCGGTGACATCGCGCTGTCGCTCGCGCGGCTGGTTCCCGGCGCCGAGCTGGTCATCGTGACCACGCCGCAGCTCGCCGCCGCGGAGGTGGCGCAGCGCGCGGGGACGCTGGTCACCCAGACGCACCAGCGGGTCATCGGTGTGATCGAGAACATGTCCTACCTGCTCTGCCCGCACTGCGGCGAGCCGATGGACGTTTTCGGCGTCGGCGGCGGCGAGCAGGTGGCCACCGCGCTCACCAAGCTCACCGGCGTTGACGTGCCGCTGCTCGGGCAGATCCCGATCGACGTGCGGCTGCGGGAGGGCGGCGACAGCGGCACGCCGCTTGTGCTTTCCGACCCGGAAGCGCCGGCGTCGGCACAGCTCATCAAGATCGCCGAGTCGCTTGCGAGCAAGGGGCGCGGCCTGGCCGGCCGGATGCTCAGCCTTAGCCCGCGCTAGTCTTGCCCGGCGCTGGCCTGCGCTAGTCTGACCCGCGCTGGCCTGGCCTGCGCTAGCTCGTGCTGGGCGGCCCCAGGGGTTGGTCAGGTGGCCTCGATGTCGAACGGCGGGTCTTCCCCGTCCGGCAGGGTGGCCGTCCGCTGGGTGCCCGTCATCGTGACGGACGCAGCAGTCGTAGTGGCGCTTGTGCCGCCCATGACGGCGTTCGAGGTGTCCTTGAACTCGTCGAACAGTGCCTGCGTGGTGTCTTCCATGTCATCGAGCAGGTGCTTGCGCACAAACCTACGCGGGTTCAGGTCCTCGAAGTCGAAGTCCTGGAACTCGGGTCCGAGCCCCTCCCGCAGGTCCGCCTTGGCCCCCTCGGCGATCCGGCGCAGGTCACGCAGTGCCCGGCCCGCCTGCTGTGCGATCTTGGGCAGCTCGTGCGGGCCGAAGACCACAAGCGCGATCACAGCGAGGACCAGCAGCTTGGTCACTGAAAGGTCAAACACTCCGGTCTCCGAGGCTCTCCGTGCTGTGCGTCAGCGGTTGATCGGCACCACAACCACTGTAAACGGTACGGTCGCCGCTGTGGACCATGCGACGGGCTCAGTGTGATATTCAGGCGAACGGGATGATCAGGCTCGCGATCCTGGCAAGTCCCCGGCCGAGACGGCCGACGAAGCCAGGCGAGGCGCTCTGCGGCAGGCCGCCGACGACTCGCGTGACCGTCTGCGCGGGCGCGTCCGCGACCATGGTGTAGACGAAGCCGCGCCCCGCCCAGGTGACCGAACGGCCCGATACCCAGGCCTGCTGGCCGCCGAGGCGCTGCTGGCGCCAGCCCGCCATGTCCTTGGCCAGCACGCCGCGCTGCACGAAGAGCGAGACAACATAGAGGCCGTCCGAGTACTGGAGGTCGACAACCTCGCCGCTCGCGGTGCTCGCCGAGGCGGCCGCGTACAGCGGCAGGCCGCCGCTCAGGCTGCCCGGCACCCGCCAGCCCTGGCCGGCGAGTGAGGCAAGGAAGGCGGATGGCTGGCCCGCGGGCGCCCAGCCGGACTCCTGCAGCGCCGCCGACTGCGCCCGCAGGCCCCTCGCCCCGGCAAGGGTGCCGCCTGCTGCCCCGCCGAACTGCACCTGGACGAAGGAGTCCTCGTCGATCAGCCGGTCGGAGGTGTCGAAAAGCTCACGGCGCAGCGGCACCATCGTCTGGCGGTCAAGCCAGTACCGGGCGGCAAGCGATCCGTCGAAACGGTAGAGCATGATGACCGATGTCGGCCGGCGTGCGACGGACCCGTGCCCGGAGTAGAGCGCGACGTAATGCTTGCCGAGCAGCGCCACCAGGGTCTTTGTGACTCCGAACACACCGCCGGGCGAGCTGGCATTCATCTCGGTGGAGGCGGCGGCGGTCTTGGCGGCTGGCCGGCTCGGCGCGCTCGACGTCTGGATCAGCGTCAGGCCGCCGCCCCGGTGCCACACCTTGGAGATCATGCTGACGCTGCCGTCCAGGCCAGACTCCGAGATCATCGCCACACCCTGGTAGGACATCGCCAGGCCGGCGTCCGCCGCCCTGGCGAGCAGGCGCATGCCCAGGGCCTGCTGGCCGGCCGTCACCCGGCTCAGCACCGTGACTGGCGTGCCCGACTCGTGCTGCACCGCGGCGACATTGTTGCGGACCGGGGCCCGGGCGGTGGCCGGCGCCATGGGAAACGGCCCGGTCAGGGCGGCGGCGCCGACCGCCCCCGCCGCGACGCCCACCGTGTCGGCGGCGACGTTCTCGTGCCCGCGGACCGCGAGGATAGCGAGAAGGCCGGGCACGGTCACCGTCGCCACGGCGGTCAGCAGCAGCCCATGCCGGTGCATCACGGTGTCGCCGCACCCACGGGGACGCGCGTGGACACGATCGGGTCGGGGAACGGGATGTCGCCCGAGGTGACCGCGTGCTGAAGGTCGAACACCTCAAGCTGCGGCGTGATCCGCGGCCCGGGAGGAGTGCCGCCGCCGCCCATGCCGAACGCGGCACCGCCCACTCCGACGACAACGAGCGACAACGTGCTCCACAGCATGTACCTGACCCGGCGGCGGCGGACTGGCCGCGCAGACGGCGGTGCCGTGTACGGATCGGCTCCACCGCGCCGGCTTGCGGCACGTACCCGGATCATGCGGCGGCCGCCACGCTCGCGCCCCGTGCGCTCGCGCCCGGCTCGCCTGGCAGGGACCCGGCCGTCAGGCCCGGCAGGCTCGGCGGTCCCGGCCATCGCGAGCAGTCGCTCGGTGAACTGGCCCGCGTCGCTGATCTCGACGGCGAGCGCGCGCAGGTCGTGCTTGAGCCGCCGCAGCGCGACCGCCTCACCGCGGCAGTGCCCGCAGGCTGCCAGGTGCGCGTTCGCCCGGTCAAGCTCCGCGCCGCAAAGCTCTCCGTCAACTAGGGCAGAGAGCAGGTCTCCGAGGTGGCTCATCTTTCCCGCACCTGCCGATCCCTGTCGCCGGACCGCTCGCGGTGTGCCAGAGCCGCGCGGAGCTGTGCCCGACCGCGGTGAATCCGGCTGCGCACGGTGCCCAGCTTCACGCCCATGGTCGCCGCGATCTCCTCATAAGAGAAGCCCTCGATATCGCAGAGAACCACGGCCGCACGGTAGTCGGGCGGCAGCGCCTGCAGCGCCGCCTGGATGTCCCCGTCCAGGTGATTGTCGTCCCAGGTCTGAGCCGGCGACCGTTCTGCGCCGGGAATGCGCTGCGCCACGTCATCGCCGAGGCCCTCGAAGCGGATCCGCTGCCTGCGCCGCGCACCGTCGAGGAAGAGGTTGGTGGTAATCCGGTGCAGCCAGCCCTCGAAGGTCCCCGGTGTGTAGGTGGCCAGGGAGCGGAACACGCGGACGAAGACCTCCTGGGTCAGGTCCTCCGCGTCATGCTGGTTTCCGGTGAGGCGGTAGGCAAGCCGGTAGACCCGCGCCGAATGCGTGCGCACGATATCATCCCAGCTGGGCGCCGCCCACTGGGTCACCTGGGCACGATCGTCCGGCTCGGGGGCGTCGTGTCCGGAAATCGCCGGCTGTGTCACCACGAAGAGGCTCTCGCTCATCGACTAGCTAACGGTCCCCACTAGCTTAAGGTTCCACGGACCAGCGAAATTGGCTAGGCTCACGCCTGAGAAAGCTTCATTCAACGGGATTGATCAACGGGTTCGATCAAGGCTTCGCTCAAGGGGGCAGCCATCGACTACGACGAGGCGGCGTACGCGGTTGAGGACGAGCCGCTGCTCACCGCCCGAGCCAACGCCGAGGACCTCGGCGGAACGATGCCGGTGCGGCCAGCCGCGGGGGCGGCGCTGCGCTTCCTGGCAGCCGCGATAGCGGCACGCGCGGTCGTGGAGATCGGCACCGGCTGCGGCAGTTCAGGCATCTGGCTGCTCCGGGGCATGCGCCCGGGCGGCGTGCTAACCAGCGTGGACACCGAGCCCGAATACCACCGGCTGGCACGCAAGGCGTTCACGCAGGCCGGTTTCGCCACCAACCAGGCGCGGCTCATACTCGGCCGCGCGCTCGACGTGCTGCCGCGGCTGTCCGACGGAGCCTACGACCTGGTGTTCTGCGACGCCGACCAGGCCGCCTACCCGGATTACCTGGCAAGCGCGCTGCGCCTGCTCCGCCCGGGCGGCATCGCCGTATTCAACGACGTGCTACCGCCCGGCGCGCGCCCGGCAGACGATGGCGTGCGGGAACTCGCCGAGATGGCCGACAACGAGGAAGAAATGGTCCCGCTGCTGCTTCCCATCGCGGGCGGTCTGCTCGCCGCCATCAAGAGATAAAAGTTCAATCATTCCGAACGGATGCGCGGCTCGGCCTGCTGGGTAGCAGACGGCTCATCCTGCGAGCCGGCCTGACGAGCCTGACGGGCTTACCCAACGGCCGCCGCTAGTGCGTCACCGAGCTTCGCGGCCTCATCGGCGGACAACTCGACAACGAGCCTGCCGCCACCCTCCAACGGGACGCGCATCACGATGCCACGGCCCTCCTTGGTCACCTCGAGCGGGCCATCGCCCGTCCGCGGCTTCATCGCCGCCATGCTGCATCCCCTTCCTTAACGCACACCTCATGCGAACCGCGCCCGGTCCGGCCCCACCCGTTGGCCGCCACCGGACAGCAACAACCGTGTCGATCCGTCGCCCTATTATCCCGTGTTCGGAGGCAGAATGGTAATGATCAGCTAGCGCGCCGCCCACCGAACGCTGTTTTCGGCATGTCAGATGGCCCCGAGGCACTGGTTTCTGCACTGGTTTCGCTGGGTCTGCGCATAGCTGTCGCGGGCTTGGCCGGGGGATCGCGCGGGAGGCGCCTGGCGGCGCTGGCAGCCTTCAGGTGCAGGCGACGGCGGCCGTGCGGGGCGAGACCGCGGCAACCGGGTACATCAGAGCTTGGCGTATCGGGGTGCAGCGCCAGCGACGCTCAGTTGCCCGGCACTGCCGTTGTGGCATGCCCGCTGCTCACGACCACAGCGGCCAGGAGAACGAAAAGCAATACCGCCCCGATGAGCAGGGCACCTCCGATATACCCGAGGATGAGTCCGGCGAGGGCCATCCCGTCGCCACCCTCCCCGGTCTGGCGAATCTGACGTCGTGCCATATGCCCGCAGATGATCGCCGGAATGAAGGTGACCCCGACAAAGAATTGGGCGATACCGCACACGAGGGCGGCGACGGCCAGGCCATTCGTCGGGCGCTGGACCGGGTAAGGATAGTAACCCGGCTGTATATCAGGCTGAGGCGGGTAAGCCACTGTCACACCTCGTCGCTCGTGGGGCGTTGTGAGGACTCTACCCGTTCCGCCCGCTGTGCGACAGGGACGCCGCCCCAGCGGCTATCGGTCCTGACCTGCGACACAAACACCGAGGCAGACAAACAGAACGCGCCGAGCGGCTAAGCCGTCGGCGCGTCCTGCAACAGGGACTACCAACACAGCTCAGTTTTCAAAAACTGAGCTGTCTTGGAGATGCCGGGAATCGAACCCGGGTCCTTCGGGACCTTTCCAAGTCTTCTCCGAGCGCAGCCTGCTGTGTTTTTCTCAGCCCCGGCGATCACGCAGGCAAGACGCCGACGGGCTCAGTCACTGTTTGATTTCCTAGCCTGCCCCGTGACCGGGCTGGCTAGTTGAGCCTTCTAGTTGATGCCAGATTCCGGGCCGAAGGCGCTCCCGGGCTGACAGTCAAACCCTCAGACTTGCTTAGGCAGCAAGAGCGAGAGCGGTCCTGGGGACCTTGACAGTGCTATTTGAGTTGGCACTTGTGGTTTGCGGTCGCATTTTTACGAGGTTACGTCCGCCACCCTCGGCTCGCTTCCCCTGGATTAACCACCGAAGTCGAAACCGTTCATCCCCCTGTTGAGTTGTAGACGGCCACGCGGGGCGTTACCGCCACCTACGAGGTTACTGCCTACAACAGAGGTCTGCCAACAGGGATTCCCCGCAGCTGGAAGCGCTCCCGCGCGTAGTCGCTCGGGCGACAGAGACCTGCCGCTCCGCGACCGAGACCCGCCCGGGGGACGCGGGGGTCGCGGCGGTCTTGAGGCGAACAACGGCCCAGAACAGGAGATGGCCCCCGCAGGCGCTGGCGGTGGCCGAAACGCGCCCGCAGGGGCCGACCGGCAGGGTCGGAGCCGGTCCTGAAGTCCGGGCCTCCCCCGAGATGAGGCCCGGCTCTCACGTTGACTGGGCCGCAACCCCCCAAGCGAGCCTCAGTCATATGTAAGGACGCCAGAGAGTGCCTCCATGGTTGCTTTACGTGATCAGAAATTTGGTAACGGAATGGTAACGACACCTCGCGTCGTCCGCAAACCCCGGCCACACCGGACTTTCCGCCCAGCCCAGATCCCCATGATTTCTCCCCAACCGCCCGAGCAACCCCTCTCCCCAGCCTCGCCCGGGACCGCTTCACCGGTTACACAGCGTAGGCAATCGTGTGGACAACCTGGGATGGTCGGGCGGGGCCGGAGCTAACCGGCGGCCGGAGTGAATGCCATCTCCACGAGGCGTCTGGGGCTAGTGAGGCGTTTCGAGCCTGAATGGGTGCTGCGAGACTCGAAACAGGGCCGTCAAGAGAACGCCGTAGCGATGTCTTGGGGCACGTCTGCCTGGCGGGGGACCGCGCCCGTCCAGGGCGCGCCGACCAGGCAGACCTGGATAGACAGGAATCGGTCTCTGAACGCGTGAGACACGTGACCTGCATTGGGGGCGACGCTGACGGCTGTTACACAAGCGCAGCAGGACTGAGCGACGAGCGAGAAAAGATCATGGAAATTACGATTTTGATGGAAACTTTTGCCCCGAATCGGGGTCTTTGTCTCCATCACGAGAAAAGTTTCCACGATCATGCTGGATCGCATGCCCGAAAAGCCCTTAATTACCGGTATGTCTCAGCGGCAATTCGGGATCCTCGCCCTAGTTCTAGGGGTGGGCGGGCCGTGAGATTCCCTCGCGGCCTTCCGAAGGAGCGCCGCGGGAAATCTTCCCCTGTGGCCCGCCCCGCCGATGGTTTACGGCGGTAGCCCTGCTAGGCGACCTTGTAGACCCAGCCGAACGGGTCCGGCTGGTGGCCGTACTGGATACCGATCAGCTCGGACTTGAGGCGCTGGGTGACCGCACCAGGTGTGCCGTCGCCGATGGTCCAGCCGCCGGAGGCGCCGTCAACGGCCCCGACGGGCGTGATCACGGCGGCGGTGCCGCAGGCGAAGACCTCGGTCAGTTCCCCTGCCGCGCAGGCGTCGCGCCAGGCGGTGACGGAGAGGCGTCCCTCCTCGGCGGGGATGCCGAGCGTGGGGGCGAGCCTGAGGAGGGAGTCCCGGGTGATGCCGGGAAGGAGCGAGCCGGACAGGGCCGGGGTCAAAACCCTTGCGGAGTCGCCTGAACCGTACACGAAGTACAGGTTCATGCCGCCCATTTCCTCGACCCACTCGTGCTCGGCGGCGTCCAGCCAGACCACTTGGTCACAGCCCTTGTCAACAGCCTGCTGCTGCGCGACGAACGCCGCGGCGTAGTTGCCGCCGCACTTGACCGCGCCGGTGCCGCCGGGGGCGGCCCTGGTGTAGTCCTCGGACAGCCAGACCTTGACGGTCTTGCCCGCGCCGAAATACGAGGCGGCGGGCGAAGCGATCGCGCAGAACATGTACTCGGACGACGGGTGGTTAACGCCGAGGCCCCGGGCCGTAGCGATCATGAAGGGACGCAGGTAGAGGCTGTTGCCCTCACCGTCGGGAATCCACTCCCTGTCCTGGGTGACGAGCAGTTCCAGGGCCCGGATGAACGTCTCCTCGGGTAGCTCGGGCATCGCCATCCGGCGGCAGCCCGCGTTGAAGCGGGCGGCGTTGGCCCGCGGGCGGAACATCACGATCGAGCCAGAATCCTGGCGGTAGGCCTTCAGGCCCTCGAAGAGCTCCTGGCCGTAATGGAAGACCGCCGTCGCGGGGTCGAGGGTGAACGGGCCGTACGGCTCCAGCTTGCCGTCGTGCCAGCCGCGCTGTTCGGTCCAGCGCAGCGTGATCATGTGATCGGTGAAGACCTGACCGAACCCCGGCGCTTCCAGTATCCGGGCGCGTTCCGCGGCCGGCACCGGCGTCTGGGAGGGGTGGATCTCGAAGTCGATCTCGTGGGCGAGGCTTTCGGTCATCGCGGATCAGGTCCTTTCAGAGCGCTACTCGAATATCGCGGATAAACGTCCGCCCCGCCAAGTCGACGCTGCCGGAGCGGGCCAAAAGAAAGCCACCCGGGTCCCCGCCACGCGGGCAGCGCATGGCTGCGCGTCTAGCGCGGGCGGCGCGGGTTCCTGCCGGAAGGCCGCGCCGCCTGCGCTGTGCTTGGCGCGCTCGCCGCCGCGCTGCGCGCTTTGGCTCACGCTCGGGGCGGGCCTATCCGGCTACTCGCTTGGCGACGTCGTCGCCGATCTCGCCCGTGGTCCGCGCGGAACGCCCCCCGCGCTCGCTCACGTCGTCCGCGACCGCCTGCTCGATCTGTCCCGCCTCGGCGGTGTAGCCGAGGTGCGAGAGGAGCAGCGCCGCGGACAGGATCGCCGCGGTCGGGTCGGCCTTGGACTGGCCCGCGATGTCCGGCGCGCTGCCGTGCACCGGCTCGAACATCGACGGGAACGTCCCCGCGGGGTTAATGTTGCCGCTCGCCGCGAGCCCGATGCCGCCGGCGATCGCCGCACCGAGGTCGGTGATGATGTCGCCGAACAGGTTGTCGGTCACGATGACATCGAACCGCTCCGGCTGTGTCACGAAGAACATCGACGCCGCGTCCACGTGCTGGTACTCCACCGTCACCGAGGGGAACTCCGGCGCCAGCCCGTTCACCGTGCGCACCCACAGGTCGCCGGCGTAGGTGAGCACGTTGTTCTTGTGCACCAGCGTCAGCTTGCGGCGCGGCCGGTTAGCCGCCTGCTCGAACGCGTAGCGGGCGACCCGCTCCACGCCGAAGTAGGTGTTGTAGGACTCCTGGGTGGCGATCTCCTGCGGCGTGCCCCGGCGCATCACGCCGCCCGCCCCGGTGTACGGACCCTCGGTGCCCTCCCGGACGACCACCATGTCGATCGTCTCCGGCGTCCCCTTCGCCAGCGGCGAGGCGACACCCGGGTACAGGCGGACGGGCCGCAGGTTGACGTAGTGGTCGAGCTCGAAGCGGAGCCGGAGCAGCAGCCCGCGCTCGAGCACGCCGCTCGGCACCGACGGGTCGCCGACCGCGCCGAGCAGGATCGCGTCGTGCCCGCGGATCTCCTCGAGAACCGTGTCGGGAAGCGTCTCCCCCGTCGCGTGGTAGCGCCGCGCGCCAAGGTCGTAGTCCGTGGTGTCCCAGGTGACCTCGGGAGTCGCCGCCCGCAGTACCTTGAGCGCCTCGGCCGTGACCTCGGGTCCGATGCCGTCGCCGCCGATGACGGCTAGCTTGACTGTCTTTCCCATAGGGAACCCTAGTCCTCGCTGTCCGAGAGCCAGCTCATCAGCGGCCGCAGCTTGGCGCCGACCTGCTCGATCTGCTCGGCCTGCTCGGCCTCGCGGCGCTTGGCGAAGTTGGGCTGGCCGGCGTCGAACTCATCGACGAGCTCGCGGGTGAAGGTGCCGTCCTGGATCTCGCCGAGGATCTTCTTCATCTCGGCGCGGGTCTGGTCGTTGATCAGGCGCGGGCCGCGGGTGTAGCCGCCGAACTCGGCCGTGTCGGAGACCGACCAGTACATCTTGGAGATTCCGCCCTCGTACATCAGGTCGACGATCAGCTTCATCTCGTGCAGGCACTCGAAGTACGCGGCCTCCGGCTGGTAGCCGGCCTCGACGAGGGTGTCAAACCCGGCCTTGATCAGTTCGGAGACACCGCCGCAGAGCACCGCCTGCTCGCCGAACAGGTCGGTCTCCGTCTCCTCCTTGAACGTGGTCTTGAGCACGCCGGCCCGGGTGGCGCCGATGCCCTTGGCGTAGGACAGGCCAAGCGCGAGCGCGTTGCCCGAGGCATCCTGCTCGACGGCGACCAGGGCAGGCACGCCGCGGCCCTCGTTGAACTGGCGGCGGACGAGGTGGCCTGGGCCCTTCGGCGCGACCATGACCACGTCCACGTCGGCCGGCGGCTGGATCAGGCCGTACCGGATGTTCAGGCCGTGCGCGAAGAACAGCGCATCACCCTCGACCAGCGACGGCGCGATCGCCTCGGCGTACACCTGGCGCTGCAGGTGGTCCGGGATCAGCACCATCACCAGGTCGGCTTCCTCGCATGCCTCGGCGGGCGTGAGGACGCGCAGGCCGTCGCTCTCGGCCTTCTCGCGGCTCTTCGACCCCGGCTGAAGGCCGACCCGCACATCGACGCCGGAGTCACGCAGCGAAAGCGCGTGCGCGTGCCCCTGGCTGCCGTATCCGAGGACGGCAACGTGCCTCCCCTGGATGAGCGAGAGGTCGGCATCGTGGTCGTAGAAGATCTCTGCCACTGAAATGGCCCTTTCGTTGGGTTTGTCGTTTGTTAGGCGGAGCGCTCAAGAGGGCGCAGCGTGCGGTCCGTGATGGACCTGCCACCGCGGCCGACCGCGATCGTGCCGGACTTGACCAGCTCCTTGATGCCGAACGGCTCAAGGACCCGGACCAGTGCCTCTAGCTTGTCATGGCTCCCAGTCGCCTCGATCGTCACGGCGTCAAGCGCCACGTCGACCACGCGAGCACGGAACAGTTCGACCGTCTCGAGCACCTTGGACCTGCTGTCCGTGTCGGCGCGGACCTTGATCAGCATGAGCTCGCGCTGCACCGCCTGCGACGGCTCGAGCTCGACGATCTTGAGCACGTTGATCAGCTTGTTGAGCTGCTTGGTGACCTGCTCGAGCGGGTGCTCCTCGCAGTTCACCACGATCGTCATACGGGAGATCTCCTCGTGCTCGGTCGGGCCGACCGCGAGTGACTCGATGTTGAACCCGCGCCTGGAGAACAGTCCGGCGATCCTGACCAGGACACCGGGCTTGTTCTCCACCAGGACGGAGAGGGTGTGCTGCTCGCTCATTGTTGTCAGTCCATCGCTTCCCAGTCGGGCGCCATGTCGCGGGCGAACTTGATGTCGTCGTTGCTCGTGCCCGCCGCGACCATGGGCCAGACCATGGCGTCCTTGTGCACGATGAAGTCGATCACGACCGGCTGGTCGTTGATGGCCATCGCCTGCTCGATGACCGCGTCGACGTCTTCCTTCTTCTCGCAGCGCAAGCCTATGCACCCGTAGGCCTCGGCCAGCTTCACGAAGTCGGGGATACGGGTGCCCTCCAGCTCGGTCTTCTTGTCGCCAAGGTTGGTGTTGGAGTAGCGCTGGTTGTAGAACAGCGTCTGCCACTGGCGGACCATGCCGAGGTTGCCGTTGTTGATGATCGCGATCTTGATCGGGATGCCCTCGATCGCGCAGGTGGCTAGCTCCTGGTTGGTCATCTGGAAGCAGCCGTCGCCGTCGATGGCCCACACGGTCGATTCCGGGCTGCCGACCTTGGCGCCCATCGCGGCCGGGACCGCGAAGCCCATGGTGCCGGCGCCGCCGGAGTTGATCCAGGTCCGCGGGTTCTCGTAGCCGATGAACTGGGCCGCCCACATCTGGTGCTGGCCGACGCCGGCCAGGTAGATGGCCTCGGGACCGGCGATCTTGCCGATCCGCTCGATCACGTACTGCGGCGCCAGGCTGCCGTCGTCGAACTCGACATAGCCGAGGGGATACTTGTCGCGCCACTGCCGCAACTGCGCCCACCAGTCGCCGTAATCGCCCTTGCGGCCGTGCTGATGGTCGGTGCTGACGGCGGCGATCAGCTCGGCGATGACCTCCTTGCAGTCGCCGACGATCGGGACGTCGGCGCGCCGGTTCTTGGAGATCTCCGCCGGGTCGATGTCCGCGTGCACGATCAGCGCGTCGGGCGCGAAGGAGTCGAGCTTGCCGGTGACCCGGTCGTCGAACCTGGCGCCGAGCGCGATGAGCAGGTCGGACCGCTGCAGCGCGCCCACCGCGGCGACCGTGCCGTGCATGCCAGGCATGCCGAGGTGCAGCGGATGGCTGTCCGGGAACGCGCCGCGCGCCATCAGCGTGGTGACCACCGGAGCGCCGGTCAGCTCGGCCAGCTCGAGCAGTTCGGCTGAGGCGTCGGCCTTGATCACGCCACCGCCGACGTAGAGCACGGGGCGCTTGGCGTCGGCGATCATCCGGGCGGCCTCGCGAACCTGCCGCGAGTGCGGCCTGGTGACCGGGTGGTAGCCGGGCAGGTCGAACGGCACCGGCCAGGTGAACTCGGTGGTCGCCTGCATGGCGTCCTTGGCGATGTCCACCAGGACCGGGCCGGGGCGGCCGGTGGAGGCCAGGTGGAAGGCCTCGCCGATGGTGCGGGCAATATCTTCCGGCTTGGTGACAAGGAAGTTGTGCTTGGTGATCGGGTAGGTGATCCCGGAGATGTCCGCCTCCTGGAACCCGTCGGTGCCTATCAGGTTGGTGGAGACCTGCCCGGTGATCGCGACCACGGGAACCGAGTCCATGTAGGCGTCGGCGAGCGGCGTGACGAGGTTGGTCGCCCCCGGGCCGCTCGTCGCCATGCAGACCCCGGTCCGCCCGGTGGCCTGGGCGTATCCGGTGGCGGCGTGGCCCGCGCCCTGCTCGTGGCGGACCAGGATGTGCCGGATCTGCTCGGAGTCGAGCAGCGGGTCGTAGGCGGGCAGGACTGCGCCGCCTGGAATGCCGAACACCACGTCGACCCCGACCTGCTCAAGGGCAAGCACCAGGGCCTGGGCCCCGGTGACTCGGACCGGAGCGGCGGCCGGGTGCTGCGGGCGCGATGCGGCCGCAGATGGCTGCGCGGCCCCCGCCTGGGCGGAGCCGGCCTGGACGGCCCCTGCGGCGGCCGGGCCAGTGCCAGACTGCACTGTGGCCGGCCGGGTGGGCACGGGCTTCGCGCCGGCCGTCCGCGCCGGGATGTCCAGCGGGGACGGAGCGTGCGCCTTCGAAGGAACTGGGCTGCTCTGCTCGGTCATCGGGTGGCTTCCTTGTCACGATGTGCGCGGGTGGGACTTGTCTCCCTGGGGCATTAAAAAACCCCTCGTGCCGGTCGGCAGTCGAGGGGCGCGCGCAGAAACTGGACTGGTCAGATCGCTGCGCGCCAGCCAAGTACGAGAATGAGGTTCCGCTTCACGGGTTCCACCCTCCCCCACAAGCCGGCACTACGTCAAATTATCGCGCTCACTGTCTCATTATTCGAGACCCCGGTCGTGCGCCCGATGGCCGGGTGGTGCGCCCGATGGCAGAAATCGCCATCGTATCGGGCGCACCACCCGGCTATCTTCCGGGGGGACGACCCCCCGTACCCCCCGGTGTGCGGCGCGGAGCGCCGCACAGATGCCCGGGATATCTCACTATTTGAACATTCAGGCGGCGGGTGCACCCTGAGAAGTCAGGCGGCGGGAACGCCCGGCTTGGCTGTTCCGTTCACGTCCGGCGCTGAGCCCGTCCTGCTCACCTGCTCGCCGACGCCGGTCCTGATCAGCGCCTCCACCCCTGGTGCTGCCATCGGCCTGGCGACGAGGAAGCCCTGCCCGTAGCCGCAGCCCATCTCGCGCAGCTCGGCGAGCTGACGCGGTTGCTCGATCCCCTCGGCCACCACCTGCATGCCCAGGTCGCGGCCGACCTGCACGATGGTCTTGGTGAGCATCGCCAGCACCGGGTCCTGGCCGAGCCCGCTGATGAACGACGGGTCGATCTTGATGATGTCGGCGGGCAGCTGCCGCAGGTGGGCGAGCGAGGCGTAGCCGGTGCCGAAGTCGTCGATGGCCAGCTTGACGCCAAGGTCGTGCAGTTCGGCGAGCCGGTCGGCGATCAGGCCCGCGTCCTCCACGAGCATCCGCTCGCTCAGCTCGATGGTGAGCGCGCTCGGCGGCAGGCCGCTCTCCGCGAGCGCCGCGGCGACCTGCGCGGGGAAGTGCGGCGCGTTGAGCTGCCGCAGCGCGATGTTCACCGACACACCGACGTCCCACGAGGCGTCCCGCCATGCCGCGCCCTGCTGGCAGACCTTGCGCAGCACCCACTCGCCCAGCGCGACGATCAGCCCGGAATCCTCCGCGACAGCGAGGAACGCCCGCGGCGATACCGCCTCGTCGCCGCGCCGCCAGCGGATCAGCGCCTCCGCGCCGGTGACCCGGGACGTCGCGAGCTCCACGATGGGCTGGTACTGCAGCTGAAGCTCCTCGCGGGCGATCGCACGCTGCAGGTCGCTCGCCATGTCGAGGCGGCGCACCACGTCCGCGTGCATGTGCGCCTCGTAGACCTCGACCCGGCCGCCGCCGGTGTCCTTGGCCCTGGCCATGGCCACGTCCGCATTACGGAGTACCACGCCTGGCGTGCTGCCGTCGGCGAGCGCCACGCCGACGCTCGCGGTCATCCCGAGGTCCCGCTCGGCCACCCGGAATGGCTCGCCCGCGATGATGCCGGCCAGCCGCTCGGCGAGCTCGCCGATGTCCTTGGCGGTCGCCGCGTTCTCCATCAGCACGGCGAACTCGTCGCCGCCCCAGCGGGCGACCGTGTCCTGCGCGGGCACCACTGCGCGCAGCCGCCTGGCGGCCTGCGCGAGCACCAGGTCGCCCGCACCGTGCCCGACGAGGTCGTTCACCGCGGTGAAGCCGTCGAGGTCGAGGAAGATGACGCCCGCCACCCGTTCGCCCGACTGCTCAAGCGCTTCCCTGGCGCGTTCCTCGACATAGGCGCGGTTCGGCAGGCCGGTGAGCCCGTCGTGGAAGGTGAGGTGCGCCACCTGCTGCCTGAGCGCCACCTGGTCGGATACGTCCCTGACGCTGAGCAGAAGCCTGGCGGGCTCGCCCGGCAGCCGGTACAGCAGCGCGGCGCACTCCACATGGCGCCAGGTGCCGTCGGCTGCCCGGACCCGGCAGGAGAAGCGGCCGCCGCCGGCAGGCTGCTCGGCCGCCTCGGCGTCCTGCTGCGCCGCGGCGGTGCCCGGGGCCACGTCGTCTGCCAGGCCGACCACCTGAGCGATCGCCGCCCGGGCCGCGGCGACGTCCTCGGCATGCACGAAGTCGCTGAGCGGCCTGCCGATCAGCTCGTCCGCCTGGTAGCTGAAGCCGGTCACCAGCGGGCTCACGTACCCGATGGTCCCGTCAAGATCGCAGATCAGCACCATGTCACCGGTGCGGTCGGCGAGGTCGCGAAGGCTGTTGCTCGCCTCCCGCCACATCCGCATCGCGACGCCGTTCTCCCTGACCAGCATGAGGATGCGGATCGCGACGACGAGTACGGCCGCGCCGCCCGCGATGACCAGGGCGAGCCCGGACGCGGGGGCGCTGGCGAGCCCGTTGATGATCACTACGAACGCGGCGATGACGACGCACATCGAGGCGATGATGGTGGCCGCGCCCGCGCTCGTCACCGGCGACCGCCGCCCGCCGAGCAGGCTGGCGAAGCCGCCGTCCACGGAACGCGACTGGCCGGGAACCGGGCGCCACGGCGTCAGGTCGAGGCGTGCCGCGATGGTCTCCACCCAGGGCGCCACGCCGAACAGGATGGCGACCGCGATCACGGCAAGCTGCTCGAGTATGCCCTGATGGCCGTTGGAGAACCTGGCGCCGACCGCGAGCGAGTCCGCGAAGGCCAGCGCCATCAGCCCGATATAGGGAACCACAACCCGGCGCCACGCCGCGGTGAGCACCGGCAGCAGCGCGCCGAGCACCGCCAGGTCGGCGAGCGGGTGCAGCAGGTCAAGCAGGAACGTGGCAGGCCGCTCGTTGGAATGGTGGAACTCCGAGCCGAACGCGACCACCCAGGCAATGACGAGCAGGGCCACTGCCATCACGTAGCCGTCGGCGAGACCGGGCAGCACCGACCCGGTGTCGTTGCGTTTCTTCTCCTCGGCGAGCACCATGATGCCGGTCGCCGCGGTCGCCAGGCCGAGCAGCGGTGCCACGTCGGCGAGCGACAGCGAGGTGGCCTGCGAGCTCAGCGGCCCGGTGAGCATCTGGCTGACGATCAGCCCGGCGAGCCAGAAGGCAGCGGCGCCGGCCAGCCAGCGGTAGCCGCGGGCCACCGCGCCGGAGTGCAGCCGGGCGCCGAGCAGCAGACCGACGACGGCGCCAGCCGTGGCGAGCATGGCGAGGACGCTCACGGGGCTCCTTCCGTTCTGGTTCGGTCGCTGACTGCGTCAGTGGCTCAGGGTGCGGTCTGCGATTGCTGTACGGCTGAGGATTAGGCAACGGATCCGCAACGATCCGTCACCAGCGACAGATGCCGCACGCCCGGCCGACGTTGAAAGCCCGCCATTGGGCGTCGGCCGGCTGCGTCACCGGTCATGATGTTCACTCTACGTACCCGAGATCACGCTTCGGTTGAGGAAGTGCTGCGGTTGCCTTCCGGGGCGGCACCCGGATGTCCGGGCTTGGACCGTACGCCCCGAAGTACCCGCGCGGCCGGACCGCAGGCCCTGGCCGCGGGCGGCTCCGCAACCAGGCGAAACAAGTAGTGCGGTGGCACCTGCTGCCTCCAAGTAGCCGGACGCCGACGTACCCCCGCAACTATCACGATAGCCGCTTTCTGTCGGTAGTCACCGCCGATGACATTACGGCTGGTTCGCTCAGCGGGCACGCCTGCGCAGGCCGTGCACGAGCCTGGCCGCCGGCCGCCGCCACGCCGGGGTGGATGATCACCACGGTACTGTTTTGTCGCAGGGGGACGACCGCCGATCACCCCCGACGTGAGGGACTGAGGAACGTGCCGCGGCTGCCTGGAGATCCGAGCCTGGCCGGATGGCTGCTGTTCTCGATCGGCTTCCGGCTGCCGCCGCGGAACCGGGAGTGGGTGCGGCACGAACTCACGGACGCCGGCTGGCGAGGGCGGACCATCGGGCGGCTGATGGTTGTCATGATCCCGGTCTGCGTGGCCCTGGCGTTCCTGCCTGGACCGGCCTGGCTGCGGATCGCCGTCCCCGCGCTCGCGCTGATCGCGAGCGTCGGCACGGTCGCGATCAGCGCTGACGACGTGCGCGCGGCCCGGCTCAAGCAGCACGGCCTCGAGGTTCCCGACGATCCCGACCTAGGCCGCCCCACGCACTGACGGCAAATGCGGTGCTCCGGGCGCAGCCCGGAGCACCGCATTTGTGCCGCGCGCATGGCCAGGGCGGGCCTGACCTGGCCTGCCGTTAGCCGAGCACGGCGAGGTCCGCCTTCGCGATCTCGTTGAAAAAGCGACGATGCACATAGAGAGTCTCGTCGCCGAAGTCGGCCTTGTGCCAGAACCTGCCCGCGGCCGGGCCCAGCTGGGTGTCCCTGTGGTGTTCGTAAAGCACGGCACGAGGCCGCTTGAAGCTGACCTTGTCCGCGTCAAGCACCGCGATTCGCTCCGACGTGACGACGATCATCCGGTAGCGGTTGAACAGCAGGTACCAGAACCCGACCAGCACAACGAGGTAGGGGTTTTTCGTCTGCGCACCGATGACCGCGTGCACCTGCTCGCCATGGCGCACATAGCGGGCCGCCGACGCCCGCATCTTCTCCTCAGGGCTCATGAACCTTCCTCTCTCCTGGCCTGGGCGTATCCCCGCGACGCCTCACCGTGCCCGGCACCGCTGATGTCCGGCTGGAACGCGGCTGAAGCGACCCGTTCAAGCGCGGCGTCAACGCCACTTCAGGCCCGGCCTGCACCGTGGCTGACAGGTCCCGCGTACCGGGACGCCGGGCCAGGCAGCGGACCAGGGCTAGTGGAGAGGAGCACAGATGACCGCGGACATCAGGCAGGGCGAGCCATACATCCTGCGCGACGGGTCGTGGGTGGCGATCCGCCCGGTGCGGCCGGAGGATGCCGCGCTGCTCAGCGACGGCTTCGCCCGGCTGACCGCCCGGTCGCGGCGGTCGCGGTTCTTTGTCGAGAAGCTGCGCCTATCGGAGGCGGAGGTGCGCTACCTGACGAACGTCGATCACCATGACCACGAGGCGCTTGGCGCGGTCAGCCGCGACGGCCGCGGAGTCGGCGTGGCCCGCTACGTCAGGGGCAGGGATGACTCGGCTAGCGCCGAGGTGGCGGTCACTGTCGTGGATGAGTGGCAGGGCCGGGGGCTTGGCGGCAAGCTGCTCGCGCTGCTTTCCGGCCGCGCCAGGGCGGCGGGCATCACCCGCTTCACCGCGGTGACCGCGGCCGACAACACCGCCTCCAAGACGCTCATCGTGCACGCCGGGGGCCTGCGCGTGAGCGGCCGCGGGCCGCACTGGGAGTACGAGATCCCGCTCGAGCCGCTGCGCGATGAAGGCCTCACGGCCTGGCTCCGTGACTTCGAGATCCGGATCGATAGCCCGGCTGGAAACGCTAATTCCGTCGGATGGCCGCGCTGAAAATCCGCAATCGATTGAACCGCCCGCGTCCGTATGTCGTTCTTCGCATTGAAACGTTTATTGGTCGGCGGGGTGCCGGGCGATGCGGGGGACAGGGATGCCAGACGGGGATACCGTGCGCGTACGGCTGCTCGGCCCAGTCGACGTGGTCGCCGGAGAAACGGTCCGGCCAGTGAGCGGCCTGCGGCGCAAGGCGGTTATCGCGACGCTCGCACTGCACGCGGGCGAGATGGTGAGCACCGACCGCCTGACGGACATCGTGTGGGGCGAGCACGCGCCCTCGACCGCGGTCAACACGCTGCAGAGCCACGTCTCGCACCTGCGGACGGTGCTCGGCAGCAAGACCGCGATCTGCGGCACGCGCCCCGGCTACGTGCTGGCCGCCGGCGAGGTGGACACTGACGTGTCAATCGCCGAGCGGTTGCTGCGCACCGCGAGCGCGACCGCCAGCCCGGCGCAGGCCGCGGGCCAGTTTGGGTGCGGCGCTCGCGCTGTGGCGCGGCCAGCCGCTCGCCGACGTCGCGGGGATCGCCTGGCTCGAAGGTCAGGCGGAACGGCTCGATCTGCTTGGCACCCGGATCAAGCGCGCGCTGACGGAGGCGCGGCTGGCCGCAGGCGATCACGTGCGGCTGGTGCCCGATCTTGAGGAACTGGTCGCCGACCAGCCGCTCGACGAGCGGGTGGTCGGCCACCTCATGCTCGCGCTTTACCGAAGCGGGCGGCAGGCCGACGCGCTTGCCTGCTACCTGAGACTGCGCGCCGCGCTCGCCGACGAACTCGGCATCGACCCAGGCCAGGAGCTGCGCGACCTCGAGACGGCCATCCTGCGCCAGGACGCGCGGCTTGACCTCGTGCTTCCGCGCGGCGCGGCCGTGCTGCCGTCAGCGGCGGAGCCGAACGCCGTGCCGCCCCAGGACGGGCCGTCCCTGGGCGCACCGTCCCATGACGGGCCGTCGCCCGACGTGCCGTCGGCCGCCTCGGCCGCCTCCGAGTTGCCGGTTCCCGCGCAGCTTCCGCCGGTGACCGCGGACTTCGTAGGCCGTGGCGTGGCACTCGGTGTCCTTGACGACCTGCTGCCATCCGCCGATGACGCGGCGGCTCCCCGCGCCGGAGCGGTGGCGGTGGCGGTCACCGGGACCGCCGGTGTCGGCAAGACCGCGCTCGCGCTGCACTGGGCTCATCGGCACCGGCACCTCTTCCCCGATGGACAGCTGCACGTCAACCTCCGCGGTTTCGACCCCTGCTGCCCGCCTACCGAACCCGGGCGGGTGTTGCGCGATTTCCTCCAGGCGCTCAACGTTCCGCCGCACCGCATCCCTGACGACACCGATGCGATGGCCGCCCTCTACCGCAGTGTCGTCGCCGGACGCCGGCTGCTCGTTATCGTCGACAACGCGCGTGATTCGGAACAGACCCTGCCGCTGCTTCCCGGCGGCCCTGGCAGCATCGCGGTCGTCACCAGCCGCGTCCAGCTGACCGGGCTGGTCGCCGCGGGGGCGCGCCAGCTCAGCCTGGACCTGCTGACCGTCCCCGAGGCGAGCGACCTGCTCGCCCGCCGCCTCGGGGACGCCCGGGCCGCGGCCCGGCCAGCCTTTCGGCTCGCCGCGATCGCCGCCGAGCTGCGCGAGTCTCCGAGCCCGCTCGACAAGTTCGACGGCGGCGAGGTCAGCGCCGACATCCGCGCGGTCTTCTCCTGCTCCTAACAGGCGCTCACCGCCCAAGCCGCCCGGCTGTTCCGCGCCATCGGGCTGTATCCGGGCTCCGACATCTCGCTGGCCGCCGCCGCCAGCCTGGCCGGACTGCCGCCCGCCCGCACCAGGAGCCTGCTCGACGAGCTCGGCCGCGCTCACCTGCTCACCGAGCAGTCGCCCGGCCGGTACTCCGTCCATGACCTGCTCCGCGGTTACGCCGCGGAGCTGACCGGGATCCACGACACGCGACAGGCCAGGGACCTCGCGGTGCGGCGGCTGTTTGACCACTTCCTGCACAGTGCGTACGCCGCGATGAGGCTGACCGAGTCATACCTGGACGTCTTTCCACCGTCCCCGGCGCTGCCAGCGGTGAGCACAGCGGTGCTGAGCACCGCCTGCCACGCCGACGAGTGGTTTGTCGCCCAGTATCCCGCCCTGGTGGCCGCGGTCACGATGGCCGCCGACGCCGGGCTGGCCGGCACCGCCTGGCAGCTCGGCTGGATGCTGACCAGCTTTCAGCTCCGCAAGGGCTACTGGGAGGACCACGCCCAGGCGCAGCAGTCGGCCCTGGACGCGGCCAGGGGCGCAGCCGACCCGGTCGGCGAGGCGCATGCGGTGCTTGCCATGGGGCTTGGCTACGCCAGGGCGGGCCGCGACGACGACGCGCGGGCCGCACTGCGTCAGTCCCTCATCCTGCTCATGCGGCTTGGCACGCACCCGCTCAGCGAAGCGGCCGCCCACCGCGGGCTGTGCTGGCTGGACGAGCGCGCGAACCGCCCGACGCTGGCGCTTGGCCACGCACAGCGGGCCCACGAGCTGCACATGGCGGCCGGCGACAAGAGATCCCAGGCGAGCACGCTGAATGATGTCGGCTACCTGTACGCGCTTAACGGCGACTACGAGCTTGCCCTCGAGTACTGCGGGCCCGCACTCGCCGAACTCCAGGAATTCGACGACCAGGGCGCGGAGGCATGCGCCTGGCACAGCCTCGGGTTCATCTACCAGGGCCTGCGCAGCCATCAGCGAGCCATCGCCTGCTACGTGCGCTCGCTCGAGCTGACTAGGGAACTCGCCGACCGGTTCAACGAGGCAGACACGCTCGGCAGCCTCGGCGACGTCTACCACGAGGCGGGCAACGTGGCCGCCGCCCGCCAGGCCTGGCGGTACGCCCTGCGCATCTTCGAGGAGATCGAGCACCCGGACGCCGAGCGGGTGCGCGACAAGCTGCGCAGCTTCCACGGCTCCAGCCTGCCCATCGTCCCGGTCAGCCTGCCTGGCGGAAGCCTGGAGCTCCACCGGGCCGGCTGACCTGAAACGCCCGAGGGACGACCCCCGGAACCCCCGTGCGGCGGCGGCACCGCTTTCCTTCCGCCCTCCCCTTTCAGTGGCGCGTCAGTGGCGCTTCAGCGCGACGGGCCACCGTGGGGTGCGGCCGCCCCGACTACTGTCCCGGCCGGTCACCAGGGAAGCGGGGAGGACATGGGCTACCGGAGAGGCAGCGGAGCCGTCGCGATGGCGCTGGCGACCGCGGCGACGGGAATGGTGCTGACGGCCGGGCCGACATCGACGGCGATGGCGGCGACGGCGGGCAGTGGTCCCGCCGCGGTCAAGCCGGCGCCGACCGGGCACTGGGGAGCGGTACGGGAGGTGCAAGGCGCTGCCGCGCAATCGCTCGACGACAGCGACGCGGAGGTGAGCTCGCTGTCGTGCGCGTCACCCGGCAACTGCGGCGGCGGCGGTTCCTTCAGCGGGACCGGCTATGTCATCAGCGAGCGCAGCGGCGTATGGAGCAAGGCGCTGCCCATGCCGGGAGGTCCCGGTGTGGGCTCCTCCGTCGCGTCGGTGTCCTGCCCGGCGGCCGGCGACTGCGTGGCCGGCGGGGGCTTCAGCCGGGACGGCGCACCACAGCAGGCCTTCGTCGTCAGCGAGACGAATGGCAGCTGGGGGGCGGCAAGCGCGCTGCCGGGAACCGCGGGCAGTGGCGCGATCAGTACGGTCAGCGAGGTCTCCTGCGCCACCCGCGACGCGTGCGTCGCCGCCGGCACCGTGTCCATGGGCGGGGTGACGAAGCCATTCGTGAGCGACGAGCGGGGCGGCAACTGGGGCGCGGCCCAGGGTCTGCCCGGCCTGGACGACCGGAATCTCGGCCGAACCGCGGCAATCGAATCATTGTCCTGTGCATCGCCCGGCAACTGCGCCGTCGGCGGGTTCTATGCGGACCAGACGCGTGCCACGCACGCGTTCGTCGCGACTGAGAAGGATGGCACCTGGGGCCAGGTGCTGCCGTTGCTGCCGGACGCGGCGCTCGGCGCCGTGCGGGTATCGCAGTGACCCAGATGTCGTGCCCGTCGGCAGGCGACTGTGCCACCGCCGGGGCGGCGCTGGACGCCGGCGCCCAGCAGCACGCCTTCATCGCGACTGAGGTCAACGGCGTCTGGGGGAGGGCGCAGCCGGTCGCCGGGCTGGCCGCCCTCAGCACGGGGAGAACCTCGATCGGCGGGGTGTCCTGCGGATCGGCAGGCAACTGCGCCGCCGTGGGGGGTTACCTCGACGCCGGCAACGAACTCCAGGCATTCGCCGCCGCCGAGTCCGGCGGGACGTGGCACGCGGCGCGGCGGGTCACCGGCACGGGCACCCTGGCCGGCAGCCCGTCGATGGCGGCGGAACGGGTCGACTGCGCGTCGGCGGGGAACTGCCAGGCGGTCGGGACCGCCACCCTCCCCGGGACGGTGACCCCGGCGTTCGTGCTGTTCGCCGTCAGCGAGTCCGGCGGCACCTGGGGCAAGGCGGTCGAGATTCCCGGGAGCGTCACGAGCATTGACGGCGGCAACGGGTTCGATTCCGTCTCGTGCGCGCCGGCCGGCAACTGCGCGGCCGGCGGTTTCCTCACCGACACCGAGGGCCTTGGGCACTCGTTTGTCGCCGACGACTCGGCCGTGACGGCCACCGCTCTCGGGCTGAAGGCGGCCAAGGCCAAGTTCGGCCGCGAGCAGGCAGAGCGGATCTCCGTCAAGGTCACGTCGCGCACCGGCGGCACACCTGGCGGCAAGGTGGCCGTCAAGGCGGGCTCGCGGATCATCTGCGTAATCGCGCTGCATGGCGGTAAGGGCAGCTGCACGCTGCCCGCGAAGAAGCTGCGCCCCGGCCGCTACCGGATCACCGCCGTCTACCGCGGCAGCGGCACCTACAGCGGCTCCGCGTCCAAGCCGTCATCGCTCACCGTGACCAGGTGAGGGATGACGGCGGCGAACACCGATCTCAACGGGGAAGGAAGTTCATGAGAACCTGGCAGGCTAGCCTCGCGGCGGCGATCATCGTCGGCACGGCTGCCATCGGCACTGGGCTGGCATCCGGCATCCCGGCGGCCAGCGCGGCGGCCGCCGCCGCGCACGTCCCGCCCGCCGGACACTGGGGCGGCGCGTGACGTGCGCGGCGGAGTGGCCAAATCGGCCGGGGCATCCGCCGTGGCGGAGGTCCAGGCGGTGTCCCGCACCGCGCCGGGCAACTGCGGCGGCGGCGGTTCGGTGACGGACGCCGCCGGGCTGTCCCAGGGGGTCGTGCTCTCCGAGCACGGCGGCACCTGGGGCGCGGCACTGCCCGCGACCACTGCGCAATTGGCGACGAGCAGCATGGTCGGCACCGTCTCCTGCGGCCGCACGGGCAGCTGCGTGGCCGGCGGCTCCTTCATGGCCGTCGGCCCGTTCTCGCACGCGCTTCTGGTCAGTGAGGCGAACGGAAGATGGAGCGCCGGGCGCGAGGTCCCCGGGCTTGCCGCGATCAACCACGGCAGCGCCGAGGTCGACTCGGTGTCCTGCGCGGCACCGGGCGACTGCGCCGTCGCCGGGACCTACACCGCCACCCTCCCCGACAGTTCCCGTCGCGAGCAGGCGTTCGTCGCCGACGAGGCCGGCGGCACCTGGCGGCTGGCCCAGCCGGTGCCCGGCGCGCCTGCCTTCAACGCCAGGAACGCGGCGGTCACCGCCCTGTCCTGCCGCGCGCCCCGGTGACTGCGCCCTGGCCGGCTTCGCCGACGACAACGGCGGGCAGCACGCGGCGTTCGTGGACGACGAGGTCGGCGGCACCTGGCGGCAGGCCCAGGCAATCGGCGGCAGCGGCACCGTGCAGGCCTGGATCGCGACCGAGGCGCACACGGTGTCCTGCGGCTCGCCGGGCAACTGCGTGGCCGGCGGTTTCCCGGTCGATCCCGGTGGCGTGCAGCGGGCATTCGCGGTGGCCGAGACGCACGGCGCCTGGGGCAAGGCCATCGAGCTTCCTGGCACCGCCGCGCGGAACGTCGGCGGCGTCGCCGACGTCGCGTCCGTGTCGTGCGCCGCACCCGGCGACTGCGCCGCGGGCGGGTTCTACACCGCGGGCGGCGGAATCAGGCACGCCGTCACCGCCGACAGGTCGGCGGTCACGGCCACCAGCCTCGCGCTGTCGGCCGGCCGGGCCAGGTTCGGCCGCGAGCGGGCCGAGCGGCTTTCCGTCAAGGTAACGTCCCCGACGGGCGGCACGCCGGGCGGAAGAGTGACCGTCAAGGCGGGATCTCGCACGATCTGCGCGATCAAGCTCAAGAACGGCAAGGGCGGCTGCACCCTGGCCGCTAAGCAGCTCAGGCCCGGCGGCTACCGGCTGACCGCCGGCTACGGCGGCGACGCCACCTACGCAGGCTCAGCGTCCGCCGCAAAGAACCTGAAAATCACGCGGTAGCAAGGCCCCCCCGGCGAGATCAGGCGATCGCGTCGGGGGCGAACTCCATGACCGTGCGGGCCGCCTCGGTGACCGATCCGGACAGGCTGGGGTAGACCGAGAAGGTGTGCGCGATCTGGTCAACCGACAGGTTCTGCTCGATCGCGATCGACAGCGGCAGGATCAGCTCGCTTGCCCGGGGGGCGACGATCACACCGCCGAGCACCAGGCCGGTGCCGGGGCGGGCGAAGATCTTGACGAAGCCGTCGCGCAGGCCACCCATCTTCGCCCGCGGGTTGGTGGCGAGCGGCAGCTTGGCGACCCGCGCGGAGATCTCGCCGCGGTCCACGGCGGCCTGTGAGACTCCCACGGACGCGATCTCCGGGTCGGTGAAGATCGTCGACGCCACATGGCTGAGCCTGATCGGCTGCACTGCCTCACCGAGCGCGTGCCACATCGCGATCCGCCCCTGCATGGCAGCGACGGAGGCGAGCATCAGCACGCCCGTGCAGTCGCCCGCCGCGTAGACGCCAGGCACCGAGGTCCGCGACACCCGGTCAACCTCGATGAAGCCGCGCGAGTCCAGCTTGACGCCCGTCTCGGCCAGGCCGATCCCGCTAGTGGACGGTGCCATGCCGACAGTCAGCAGGCAATGCGAACCGATCACCTGACGGCCGTCGCTGAGCGTCACGATCACGCCATCGCCCTTGCGATGCACCGTCTCGGCGCGAGACTTGCCGAGCACGTTCATGCCGCGCCGCCGGAACACTCTCTCGATGACGACGGCGGCGTCCTTGTCCTCGTGCGGCAGCACCCGGTCGCGTGACGAGACCAGGGTCACCTGAGAGCCGAGCGCCTGATAGGCGCCGGCGAACTCGGCACCGGTCACACCCGAGCCGACCACGATCAGTTTCTCAGGCAGTTCGGTCAGGTCGTAGAGCTGACGGCAGGTCAGGATGCGTTCCCCGTCGGGCACGCCGTCGGGGAGTGCCCTGGGCGTCGCCCCGGTCGCGATCAGGATCACGTCCGCGTGCACGGTCGTCCCCGCGGCCTCGATCGAGTGGGGGCCCGCCAGGCGGCCTCTCGCGGGAATGATCCCGACGCCCTCCGCGGTCACGTGCTCGGTGATGTCGTTGGACTGCGCCGCCGCCAGGGCCTTGATCCGCGCGTTGAGCGCCGGCGCGTCCACCCCGAGCACGGGGTTGTCGCCGCTGGCGAGCTCCAGGCCCAGTGAGGCCGAGCGCCCGAGCGAGGTCATGGTCGACGAGGATTCGATGAGCGTCTTGCTCGGTACGCAGTCCGCCAGCACGCAGGCGCCGCCGAGGCCGTCCTCGTCGACGACGGTGACCTCGGCACCGAGCTGCGCGGCGACAAGAGCGGCCTCGTAGCCGCCAGGACCGCCGCCAAGGATGGCGATACGTGGACGAGGAAGAGTCACGTTAAGCGATTATCCCGCATGCGCCTTCCTGGCTTGTACCCCAGGTCACCCGTGCCTTCTGCGTCAGCGGCATTCCAGAGCGGTTCCAGGCAGGCAGCCGATGCTTTGGCGTGGCCGTAACTGACGGCAGGAAGTACCAGCATGGAGGCTCTTGATGTATCCCGGATACCTGATCTATCAGGCCGAGCGGCAACTCTCCGACGCGGAGCGGCACGAGGCCGACCGCCGGCGCGGCGAAATCGCGCAGGCGCTTGCCTGGCTATTCCGCCGCTAACCCGGCGGAACTGGCCGGCCGCTAGCACCGCACGCGGAAGTGCGGCCGCGCTGCCCGTTTCAGGCGCGCTTCAGTGGCGTTTCAGCCTCGCCCGGCAGCCTGGCATCGCGTCAGGACGCGGGGGAAGACATGCTCAAATCGCTGCGCGGCCGGGCCGTCGTGCTGATATCGGGGGCCACGGCGGCCGGCCTACTCGCGGGTGGCGTGGCCGCGGCGGCGAGCGCCGCGGTCACGCCTGCCGGGCACTGGGGCAACGCCCATCCGGTGGGCGGGCTGAACACCGGCGGCCTCGCCGCTGTCAGCTCGGTGTCGTGCGGCTCGCCGGGCAACTGCGTCGCGGTTGGCAACTTCCACACCAGCGATCACTCCTCGCACGGCTTCTTCGCCGTGGAACAGGGCGGCGCCTGGGGGCAGGCGGCGGAAGTCCTGCCCGGCAGTTCCTCGACCCTGGATGCCGTCTCGTGCAGCGACGCGGCCGACTGCGTCATGATCGGGCACGCCATCGACTCGGCGCCGCACCCGTTCTTCGACATCGAGGCGCACGGCGTCTGGGGCCTGCCGACCGCATTGGGAGTAAACGGCCTGCGCGGCGAGCCCATCGCGGTGTCCTGCGTTCCCGGGTCGCCTGGCAACTGCGCGGTCGGCGGCTGGGTCAACGACGCGAAGGGACTGGCGCAGCCGTTCACCAAGGGCGAGAACAACGGCACCTGGGGACCAGTGCAGCAGGTCACCGCGCTGGAGAACGTCAACGCCGGCGTCGACGCACAGGTCAGCTCGGTGTCCTGCCCGGCGCCTGGCAGCTGCACCGCCGTGGGCTACGTGCGGACCCCCAGCGCCAGCCACCACCCGTTCATCACCGAGGAGGGCGGCGGCCAGTGGACCTTCGGGTTCCCGATACCGGCACTGTCCAGGATCACGACCAACTCCGCCCAGGCCGACGTGGTCTCGTGCGCGACGGCGGGCGAGTGCGCGCTCGCCGGGGATTACACCGACGGCCACGGGCAGCAGCAAGTGTTCGTGATCGACAAGGCGAAGGGGGACTGGCTGCTGCCCCAGCCCGTTCCCGGCGTCGCGGACCGCAACGTCGGCGGGTTTGCCGAAGTCAAGGGCGTCTCGTGCGGCTCGGCAGGTAACTGCGTGGTGGTCGGAGACTACGTGGCCGACAACCGCAACACCTTCGCCGGCTTCGTCGCCGAGGAGAAGAACGGGACCTGGCAGCAGGCGCGCACGATCATCGGCACCGTCGGTTCCGTTCCCGGGTCTGGCTCGGCGGACGCGGTGTCCTGCCCGACCGCGGGCAACTGCGTGGTCGGCGGGAGCGTCGGCGACCAGGCGGGCACGCACGCGATCACCCTCAGCGAGACGAACGGCACCTGGGGCAGCCCGCAGCATGTTCCCGGCATGGGCGCGCTCAGCAAGCGGGTTATCTCCGCCGCCGCCGCCGTCTCCTGCGTGTCGCCTGGCAACTGCGGCCGCCGGCGGGTTCTACCAGGACTCCCCCGGCAACTTGCAGGCCTTCCGCGCCGACGAGTCGACGGCGACGACGACCACGCTGAAGCTGTCCGCGGCCAGGGTCAAGTTCGGCCACGAGCAGTCAGAGAAGCTCTCCGTCAAGGTCAAGCCGCGCACCGGCGGCACTCCCACGGGAAAGGTCACCGTGGCCGCCGGCTCGAGCACGCTCTGCACGATCAAGCTCGCCAACGGCAAGGGCTCCTGCGCGCTGCCCGCCAAGCGACTCAAGCCAGGAAAGTACCGGCTGACCGGGGTCTACGGCGGCGACAGGAAGTACGCCGGCTCTGCCTACCCCGCGGTGAGCCTCACCGTGGTCAAGTGAGCGATGAACCCGCACGACAAAGCACGCCTCGCCGGCCCCAGACTTGCTGGGCCCGGCGAGGCGTGCGTGATGTTCGCCGCGTTGCGCGGCGGTATGAGCCGTCCGGCGAGATTACATGCCCGACGGGTTGATGAACCGGTGCCTGCGAGTGCCCCTTGACTGCGTGCCAGTCGTCTGGCCAGCGGTGGGGTTCGGCGCTCCGGCGGTCGGGGCGGTCGTCGGCGTCGTCGTGCCGGCCGCCGCCGCGCCCTTCGCGGTCTGCTGCGCCAGGTTGAAGGAGACGGCGGTGGCGACGCCGTTCCCGTCCAGGGTGGCGTTGACCGGGTTGGTCAGGCCGTAGTTCGCGCAGCCCAGGTTGACGAAGGACATCGACAGCCGGTTGCCGAGGAACGTGGCCAGGCTGTTCCCCACCGTCGGCACCGGGGAGGCGAAGGCGGCGTCCGCCGCCATGTCCGCGTTGTTCCTGGTCGGGGCGAGGTTCACCATGTTCTGGCAGTAGCTGGCCGCCACGATCGCCGGGTCAGTGCCTGCCGCGAGCAGCGGCTGGCCGACGATAGAGCGATACGCGTTGGTCTTGTCGATGCTCATCTGGCCGCCGACCAGCGTCATCTCGTCGTTCGGCGGGACGGTCGCGATCGTGCCCTGCTGGTCGGCCATGGCCTGCAGCTCGTTCAGCGCCTGCGACGGCGCGTTGGGCTTCGGGTAGGTGGAGTCCGGCGCGGTGAACGGCGTGCAGCCGGTCGCCGGATCGATGAACTCGCTGATTAGCGCGTTGTCACTGCCGTTGGTGAGAACGGTAGCGCCCTGAAGCTGCGCGTTGTTAGCCGGCGAGTTCACCGCGGTCTGGCCGCCAGCGGTGATCAGGTACTGAGTGACCACGTTGTCGCTCTGGTCCTGGTCGATCACGGGGAACGAGCGCGAGGTCTGGCACGCCTGACCGTTTGTCGCGGTGCCCGCGGCGGGAACCTGAAGCGTCCCGTTAGCGATGGCCGCCTTCGCGGCCTGGTAGAAGGCCACCGAGTTGCAGGTCGACACCTGGCCGAAGACTGACTGGCCGAGGGCGTCGACGCAGTTGCCCTGGGTGGCTCCTGCGCCGGTGAGGAACAGGTTGGTGCCGTTGAAGCCGACGCTGATCTCCACCACGGAGCCGGCCGCGATGGTCGGCGCCACGGGGGCCGCGGCGGGCTGAGTGCCCGTGGTGACGACGAGCGGGCTGTAGACCGACAGCTGCCCGTTCGGTGCCAGGATGGTCGCCTCGACGAACGCGCCTTCCGTGCCCGCGTTGGCCATCGAGCAGCCGTCGCCGAGCTGCCACGGCGTCGCCAGGCCTGCCGCGGTGAGCGGGTTGGCCGGGACGGCGAGCGAGCAGTTCAGCGAGGCCGCGGCCTCCGCCGCGGTCTGGTTCAGGTTGATGGCCGCGCCCGTGCCGTCGACGGGGGCCGTCGCGACGTCGCCGAGCTGAGCGGTGGCGAGTGCGCCGCCGGCGAACGAGTTGGCGGGCGCCACCGTGCCCGTGCTTGTGGTTGGGCTCGCGCTCGCACTGGCGGTTGCGCTCGTGCTAGGGCTGGCACTGGCGGTTCCGGTTGCCGTTGCCGTTGCCGTTGCGGTCGGCGTAACCGAGGCCGACGCGGTGGGCGTGGGAAATGTCCTGTGGTGGTGCCTCCAGAACGACGCACTCGCTATGTTGAGTGACCCGCCGTTCACCGCGACCATCGCTCCGATCGCGACGCCTATCGCTACCGGGATGGCAATCGCTGCCGCGATTCGAGCGCGGCGCTTACTTTGACGGCGCTGTCGTGCTGTTGGCCGCTGGCCCGTGAGCATTCATATCCTCCATATCCGCATTCGCTGTTAGCTGTTGTGGCCGCTGAAGGTCGGAGCCGTGCTCGTGGGCTTCACCGCGGGAGCGGTCGCGGTCGGGGTGGCCGTCGGCATGGTGGCGGTCCCGGTCGGCGTAGCCATCGGGGTGGTCGCGGTCGGGGTGGCCGTCGGCATGGTGCCGGTCGGCGCCGCGAACAGCACCAGCTGCGCCTTGAGCATGTGGTGCTCGCGCTCGCCGAAGACGAACACGAGGTCACCCTTGGCGATGCCGTTGACCGTCATGTTCATGTTCCACCCGGCGGGCACCTGCATGGTGCCGCCGGTCATGGCGGACATCCCGGTCGAGGTACTGCCAACGTTCAGGGTCTGCGTCCTGTGGGTCACGTGCCAGACCTTGATCGTGCCGTTCGCGGACTGGACCGCGAACGCGCCCCTGCCCACCGCGACCACGGTGCCGCGCTGGATGACGAGAACGTGGCGGTGCCACGACTGCGTCCAGGTGTTGGCCATCGGCTTCATGTGCGAGATCGTCATGAGCGACGTGCCGTGCGATTTGCCCCAGCCGTTCATCGCCGAGGACATGGCGCTGGAGTAGCTCATCGTCCTTCCGGTGGTGAACCCGGCCGACTCCGCAGCCGCAGCCCCGCCGTGGCTGGCGCTTGCCACCACCACCCCTGCTGCGCCGCCGCCCGCAAGTACCGCCGCTGCGACGGCCAGGCGTACCCGCATGGATGCCCGGCGCATTCCGCGCTTGCTCATCGATGCCTCCTTGATCTGGACGTTGCCCGCCCGGCCCGCCCGTTCGGTTCTGACGGCATTGACGTTGCCCTGCCGGCGACGGGAACGGCGGCGGTTTGCCGGTCGCGTAAGGAGCCCGTAGGGGTGATGACGTGTCGATTAACAAGTGATTACGAGCGCAAAAGCGGCGCCGGATCGGCGCGCGCGTGCGAAAACCCGTACGCTTAGGCAGCGTGGCACTGTACGCCGCCTACGGCAGCAACATGGATCCGGCGCAGATGCTCCTGCGCTGCCCGCACTCCCCGCAGCGGGGCACCGGGTGGCTCGAAGGCTGGCGCCTGACTTTCGGTGGCGAGGAGCTCGGCTGGGACGGGGCTCTGACGACAGTGGTCGAAGACCACGCGCACCGGGTGTTCGTCGCGCTCTACGACGTGCCCGAGATCGACGAGAAGGAACTCGACAGCTGGGACGGGGTCGACCTCGGGTTCTACAGCAAGATCAAGGTCCGGGTGCAGACCCTGGACGGGGACGCGCTCGCCTGGCTGTACGTGCTCGACGCCTACGAGGGCGGGCTGCCCTCCGACCGCAGGCTGTCTATCCTGACAGACTCGGCGATCAAGGCGGGGGCGCCGTCGGATTACGTCGACTGGCTGCGCGGCAGGCCGTCCAACCCCCCGCCGGGCGGGTAGCCGAGGGCGTCCGGGTCAGGCCGGGACGGTCAGGCCAGGGCGGCGATCAGCAGGGCGAGCGCGGGGATCAAGACCGCGGCGACGGCGGGCCAGTACCAGCTGGACACCGGCGCCGCTGCCCGGACCGCGGGCTCGTCCTCTCGTGCCTGCTCGGCCCGCGTGGTGAGGGTGGCGACGACAAGGTCGGCGTCTACGCCGAGCGAGGCAGGCTCGGGAACGTCGGGCGGAGTGCCGTAGCCGCCGTAGCCGCCCCTGGCAGGCCTGCCCCCGCCGAATCCGCCGATGCCGTACCCGCCACCGCCGCCGCGCGCCTGGCGGGCGGCGCGCCGCTCGGCCGCCACTTGCCTGCGGCGCGGGGAGTGCACCGCCCAGGCGTAGATGACGCGCTTCGCCGTTCCTTCGCCCTCCCGCCACTCGCACCGGATGCGGAGCAGGTCGGTTGAGTCGACGTGCGCGACAGCTGCCCAGTCCACCCGGTAGTCGCGGACCGGGTTGCTGACCGTGAGCCCGTCGGAGGTGACGACGACCCGGGGCCGCAGCGCGGTCACGTACACCACGCCAGTGATGAGCAGCAGGATGAAGGCGGCGACAACGGACAGGTGATCGCGGCCCTGAACGGCCAGGTCGATCAGGTTGCCGACCGCGAAGAGCACCCACACCCACCAGATGGCCACGGCGGCGGGCGAGCGGAATACCTGCCGGCCGCCTGGGTCGTCCTTGCCGTTCACCACACCGTCCACTGCCATGTCACGCTCCGGCGGCCACCGCGATCGACGCGAGGACGCGCACGCCCGCACCGATCGCCCGCTCGTCGATGTCGAAGACCGGCTGATGCAGGTCTCCCGCGACCCGCGCGCCCGGTGCGCGCGTGCCGATCCTCGCCATGGCGCCCGGCACCATCTCCAGGTACCAGGCAAAATCTTCGCCGCCGAGGCTCTGCAGTGTGTCCGTCACCGCGCCCGGGCCGAGTACGGCCGAGGCGGCGGCGGCGACCAGGGCGGCGCTAGTCACCTCGTTCACCGTGGGCGGTACCGCGCTGAGGTACTCCACCTTCGCGATCACGCCGTACGGCGCGGCCACCGACTGCACTAGGTCCTCGATCAGGACCACCGCGGAGCGCCACACCTCGGCGTCCAGGCAGCGCAGCGTGCCCTCGACGATGCCGCCGTCCGGGATGGCGTTGGCGGCAGTGCCCGCGTTCACGTGCCCCCACACCAGGCTCAGCCCCGCCCGCGGGTCCACGCGCCTGGTGAGGGCGGCGGGCACCTCGGTCACCACCTTGCCGAGCGCGTAGACCACGTCGGCGGTCAGGTGCGGGCGCGCGGTGTGCCCGCCGGGCCCGGCCAGGGTGACCCGCACCTTGTCACAGGCCGCGGTGATCGCTCCCGCCCTGATGCCCACCCTTCCCACGTCGAGCCGCGGATCGCAGTGCAGCGCGAAGATCTGGCTCACCCCGTCGAGCGCGCCGGCCGCGATGACCTGCTTGGCGCCACTCGCGGTCTCCTCCGCGGGCTGGAAAATCAGCCGGACACCACCGCGGAGCGGCCGGGACGCCGCGAGCTCGGCGAGGAACTCCCCGGCGCCCACCAGCATCGCGGTGTGCGCGTCGTGCCCGCAGGCATGGCAGAACCCGGGGATCGTGGAACGGTAGGACACGCTCTTCTCATCGTCCATCGGCAGCGCGTCCAGGTCGGCGCGCAGCGCGATCCTGGGCTCGCCGTGCCCGATATCCGCCTGCAGGCCGGTCGAGCCGGAAAAGAGCACAGGGCGCAGCCCCGCCCTCGCCAGCCGCTCGGCGACCACTTCCGTGGTCCGCCGCTCGGCGTTGGCCGGCTCCGGATGCGCGTGCAGATCCCGGCGGAGCTCGATGAGCTCTGTCTCGTGCCGGGCCAGGAACGCGTCCAGGGCCGCGGCGAGGTCATCCCCCATGCCCACCATCCCCGCGCAGGACGAATCTGTCCTCCGCGAACTCGGTGACGAGCGCGTCAACCACGCTGGTCAGGTCCCCTTCGCCGCTGTGCACGGCACGCTGCCGCTCGTACGGGGCCCCGTACTCCAGAACCTCGGAAGCGACCGCGAGCTCTTCCGCACAGCCGAGCCGCCATGCTACCGGCTCCAGGTCCCGGACGAGCTCAAATACCTCGTCGCGCAGCGGCGCCGTCGCCCCGGAGTCGTTAGTGACGATGGTAGCGTCCAGTCCGTACCTGGTGGCACGCCATTTGTTGTCCGCGACCACCCATTGCGCGCGCGACGGCAGCCGGTATCCCCTGTCGAGCTGCGTGTCGAACAGGTGCACCATGCACTGGACGAGCGCGGCGAGCATGCCGACCTCACGTGCGGTCGGCACCGCGTCGGCGATCCTGACCTCGACCGTGCCGAAGTCCGGGTGCGGCCTGACGTCCCACCACACCTCCTTGATCGTGCGGATGGTCCCGGCGCGCAGCTGCCCGTCCATGTAGTCCTCGAAGGACTTCCAGTCAGGCAGGCCGAGCGGCGGGCCGGTGTGCGGCAGCGCGCCGAAGACCACGCAGCGGGTCGAGGCGAGGCCGGTGTCCTCGCCGCACCAGAACGGGCTCGACGCGGAGAGGCCGAGCAGGTGCGGCAGGTAAACGGCGAGCGCATTGATCACCGGCATCGCCCGGCCGGAGTCCCGCAGCCCCACGTGCACGTGCACGGCCATGGTCTGCAGCCGCCTGGCCGGCCACTGGATCTCCTGGACCAGTTCGGCGTAGCGCTGGCTCGGCGCCATCTTCTGGTCCCGCCAGTGAGTCATCGCGTGCACGCCTGAGCTGGCAAGCACGATGCCGTGCGGCTCGGCGACCCGCTGCAGGTCCTTCAGCGAAATCGCCAGGTCAGCCTTGGCCTCGGCGACCGTGCCGCAGACGCCTGTCACCACTTCAATCGTGGACTGCATTAGCTCATGACGCATCTTCGGGTGCTCGCCGCTCTCCGACAGGCCGGGCAGGGCGGCGAGCAGCGTGGCCGCCTCCTGCCTGAGCATCCGGGTCTGCGCGTCGACGAGCTGCACCTCCCACTCGACGCCAAGGGTCGGGCCGGCCGAGGGATTCCACTCGATCGTCATGACAGGCCTCCAGGGCTTCGGGGGTCCCCGTAGGCGGATTGCGCCATACGGGTGCCTCTTTAGCGTTTCCAGCCGTGGAATTCTGAATCGTCCCCTGGAGTCACTGTTTGACCAGTGAAGTCCTGTTACACCCGAGTCGCCGAAAAGTCCCTAGAAGCGATGACGGGTGCGGCCAGAGTCAGCCGCACCCGTTCGGGGGCTGCTTTCAGGAATTCACCGCGGGGAAGCCGCAGCGGTCGCGAACCTGTGCCATCGTCGCGGTGGCGATCGCCCGCGCGCGGCGGGCGCCGTCCTCGAGCAGCGCGTCGAGCGCGTCGGTGTCGGCCAGGTGCTTGGCCGTGCGCTCGCGGATGGGGCCGAAGGTGTCCGCGACGAGGTTGCCCAGGTCCTTCTTGAAGCCGCCGTAGCCGCCGTCGCCGTAGCGGGCGGCGATGTCGTCGATCTTCTCGCCTGACAGCGCGGCGTAGATGCGCAGCAGGTTCGTCACGCCCGGCTTGGCCTCGTCGTCCGCACGGACCACCGACTCGGCGTCGGTCACCGCGCGGTTGATCTTCTTGCGGATCGCCGCCGGCTCATCGAGCAGGTCGATGATGCCCTGCGGTGAGGAGGAGGACTTGCTCATCTTGCTCGTCGGGTCCTGCAGGTCGGTGATCTTGGACACCGCGGGCAGGATGTACGGCGCGGGCACGGTGAACGTCTCGCCGAAGCGGTGGTTGAACCGCTGCGCCAGGTTCCTGCTCAGCTCGAGGTGCTGACGCTGGTCCTCGCCGACGGGAACCTCGTCCGCCTGATACAGCAGGATGTCCGCCGCCTGCAGGATCGGGTAGGTGAACAGGCCGACGCTCGCCGAGTCGGCGCCGCCCTTCGCCGACTTGTCCTTGAACTGGGTCATCCTGTTCGCCTCGCCGAAGCCGGTCAGGCAGCCGAGCACCCAGTTCAGCTCCGCGTGCTCGGGCACCTGGCTCTGCACGAACAGGATGCAGCGCTCCGGGTCGAGGCCGGACGCGAACAGCTGCGCGGCCGCGATCCTCGTCCTGCGGCGCAGCACCTGCGGGTCGTAGGGCACCGTGATCGCGTGCAGGTCGACGACGCAGTAGATCGTCTCCCTGCTTTCCTGCAGGTCCACCCACTGCCTGACCGCTCCCAGGTAATTGCCCAGGTGGAACGAGTCAGCGGTTGGCTGGATGCCGGAGAAGACGCGACGGGTGCCCATGGCGATGAAGTCTAGTGGCCTGTTCCGCTATACCGGCCGCTAGCGCGGGCGCGGCGCGGGCGGGGTGACCACGACTTCGACCCGCTGGAACTCCTTCAGCTCCGTGTACCCGGCGGTCGCCATGGTTCGCTTCAGCGCGCCCATCAGGTTCATCGAGCCGTCGGGAACCGTCGACGGGCCGAAGAGCACCTGCTCGAGCGTCCCGATCTCGCCCACCTTGACCCGTGCACCGCGCGGCAGCTCGGGGTGGTTGGCTTCGCTGCCCCAGTGGAAGCCGCGACCCGGCGCCTCCGCTGAGCGGGCGAACGGCGAGCCGACCATCACCGCGTCCGACCCGAGCGCGAGCGCCTTGGCGATGTCGCCGCTGCGGGTCATCGAGCCGTCGGCGATCACGTGCACGTACCGGCCACCGGATTCGTCCAGGTAGTCCCTGCGCGCCGCCGCCACGTCGGCGATGGCGGTGGCCATCGGGACCGCGACGCCGAGCACGGCCGCGGTGGTGTGGCCGGAGCCGCCGCCGAAGCCGACGAGCACGCCAGCCGCGCCGGTGCGCATCAGGTGCAGCGCCGCCGTGTAGGTGGCGCAGCCGCCCACGATCACCGGGATGTCGAGCTCGTAGATGAACTGCTTGAGGTTGAGCGGCTCGGCACGCCCGGAGACGTGCTCGGCGGAGACCGTGGTGCCGCGGATGACGAAGATGTCCGCGCCCGCGTCGAGCACCGCCTTGTAGTACCGCGCGGTGCGCTGCGGCGACAGCGCGGCCGCGGTGATCACGCCCGCCCTGGAGATCTCCTCGATGCGGCGGCCGATCAGCTCCTCCTTGATCGGCTCCGCGTAGATCTCCTGCAGCCGCCTGGTGGCCGCTTCCTCGCCAAGCTCGGTCACCTCGGCGAGCACCGGCTCCGGGTCTTCGAACCTGGTCCACAGCCCCTCGAGGTCGAGGACGCCGAGACCGCCGAGCTTGCCGATCGCGATCGCCGTCTTGGGCGACACGACGGAGTCCATCGGGCAGGCGATCAGCGGCATCTGGAACCGGTAGGCGTCAATCTGCCAGGCGATGCTGACCTCTTCCGGGTCCCGGGTGCGCCGAGCGGGAACGATGCCGATCTCGTCGAGTGAATACGCCCGGCGCCCGGTCTTGCCGCGGCCGATCTCAATATCAGTCACTGTGCTCTGTTCCTGGTCGGAGGTACTTACGGCTTACTTACGGCCGGAGTAGTTCGGAGCCTCAACCACCATCTGCACGTCGTGCGGGTGGCTCTCCTTCAGGCCCGCCGCCGTGATCTGGATGAACCGCGCCTCCTGAAGCTCGGCGATGGTCCTGGTGCCGCAGTACCCCATCGCCGCGCGCAGCCCCCCGACCAGCTGGTCGGCGACCGCGGCGAGCGGGCCGCGGTACGGCACCTGGCCCTCGATGCCCTCGGGGACCAGCTTGTCCTCGCGGAGCACGTCGTCCTGGAAGTAGCGGTCCTTGGAGTAGGACTTGCCCCGCTCCCGGTTGCGCATCGCGCCGAGCGAGCCCATGCCCCGGTACATCTTGTACTGCTTGCCGTTGATGAAAACCATCTCGCCCGGGCTCTCCTCGCAGCCTGCGAGCAGACTGCCGAGCATGACACTGTCCGCGCCCGCGGCGATCGCCTTGGCGATGTCGCCGCTGTACTGCAGGCCGCCGTCGCCGATCAGCGGGACGCCGGCCGGCTTGGCGGCCTTGCTCGCCTCGTAGATCGCCGTCACCTGCGGCACGCCGACGCCGGCCACCACGCGGGTAGTGCAAATGGACCCCGGTCCGACGCCCACCTTGACGCCGTCCACGCCCGCGTCGATCAGCGCCTGCGCGCCGTCTCTCGTCGCGACGTTGCCGCCGATCACCTCGACGTCGGTGTTGGCCTTGAGCTGCCTGATCATGTCGAGCACGGACTGGGCGTGGCCGTGGGCGGTGTCCACGATGAGGAAGTCGACATTGGCCTCGATCAGCGCGTGGGCGCGGCCCTTGGCGTCCTCGCCGACGCCCACCGCGGCGCCGACCACCAGGCGGCCGCTCTCGTCCTTGGTGGCGTGCGGGAACTTCTCGCTCTTGGTGTAGTCCTTGACGGTGATCAGCCCGCGCAGGTGCCCGGCGTCGTCGATCAGCGGCAGCTTCTCGATCTTGTGCTCCTTGAGCAGCGCGAGCGCCTTTTCCGGTGCGACCCCGACCGGGGCGGTGACCAGGGGCATCCTGGTCATCACGTCCTTGACCTGTCGCGACAGGTCGGTCTCGAACCTTATGTCCCTGTTGGTAACGATGCCGACGAGCGTGCCGTCCTCAGTGGTCACCGGGACGCCGGAGATCCGGTAGTGCGCGCAGAGCCGCTCCACGTCCGCCAGCGTCGCCTCCGGGCCGCAGGTCACCGGGTCGGTGACCATCCCGGCCTCCGAGCGCTTGACCAAGTCCACCTGCTGCGCCTGCTCCTCGACGGACAGGTTCCTGTGCAACACGCCGACGCCGCCGTGCCGTGCCATCGCGATCGCCATCCGCGCCTCGGTCACCGTGTCCATAGCGCTGGAGACGAGCGGCATGCGCAGGCTGTACTTGCGGGTGATCCTGGTGCTGGTGTCCGCCTCGCTTGGCATCAGCTCCGAATGAGCCGGCAGGAGCAGCACGTCATCGAAGGTCAGGCCTGGCGGGGAAAACTTCGGTGTCTCCGTCATCAGTGATGCCCTCACGGCTCGTCGCTGCCCTCGTCGTCGGGAAACTGTGAAGCAGCAGGTAACGGTGGGATGGATCCATCCTAGCCAACTCGCTCGCCGCGCTCCGCCTTCCGGCTCGCGGCGTGGCATCGCTCACTCCGTGGGGTTGCGCGGCCGACACGGCGGATCAAACCCGGACAAGAGACAACCCAAGGGCATCGAGCAGAGTCACATAAGTCGATGGGCGGTACGGGACCGGACCTAAAGGAGCTTCTGGTGGGACTCAAGGCCTTGGCGATTGCTGTTGGAACTGTTGCGTTCATGGGTGCCAGCGTGGGTGTGGCCGCGGCGTCCCCGGCGTCCCCGGCGGGGGCGGCGTTCACCTCCAACTAGCCCCCTGAGACGCGAACGCGGGCCGCACCGTCTCCGTGCGGCCGGCTTTCGTTCCCTGTCAACTGGGCAATCGCCGGGATTGCTGTGGGCTTGCGGGAGTAACGGGGCGGGGATGGTGCTGGTCTTGATCTTTGCCGGAGCGGCACCGCCCCGGATACACGGTGAAATGGCGAATGCGGGGCGCGCGGTTGCCCGTGCGCCCCGCATTCGGGGTTAAAGCGGGTAAAGCAGCCGGCCTAGCCGAGTTAGTGGCTGTGGCCGTGGCCGTGGCCGTCGGCGGCCGGCGCCTCTTCGGCCGGCTTCTCGACGACCAGGGTCTCGGTCGTCAGGAGCAGGCCGGCGATCGAGGCGGCGTTCAGCACCGCGGAGCGGGTTACCTTGACCGGGTCGATGACACCCTGCGCGATCAGGTCGCCGTACTCGCCGGTGGCGGCGTTGTAGCCGTGCCCGGCGGGCAGCTCGGCGGTCTTGGCGACTATGACCGAGCCCTCCTGGCCGGCGTTGAGCGCGATCCAGCGGGCCGGCTCCGACAGCGCCTTCTTGACGACGGTGACGCCCGTCGCCTCGTCGCCGGTCTTGCCGAGGTCGTCGAGGTCGGCCGCGATGTGCACGAGCGCGGCGCCGCCGCCGACGATGATGCCCTCCTCGATCGCGGCGCGCGTCGCGGAGATGGCGTCCTCGAGACGGTGCTTCTTCTCCTTGAGCTCGACCTCGGTGGCCGCGCCCGCACGAAGCACGCACACGCCGCCGGACAGCTTGGCGAGGCGCTCCTGGAGCTTCTCGCGGTCCCAGTCGGAATCGGTCGCGTCGATCTCGGTCTTGATCTGGCGGATCCGCTCCTGGATCGCCACCGAGTCGCCGGCGCCGTCCACGATCGTGGTGTTGTCCTTGGTGACCACGATGCGGCGGGCGCTGCCGAGCGCGTCGAGGCCGACAGACTCCAGCTTGATGCCGAGGTCGTCGGTGACGAGCGTCGCGCCGGTGAGCGTCGCGATGTCGGCCAGCATGGCCTTGCGGCGGTCGCCGAAGCCCGGGGCCTTCACCGCGGCGATGTTCAGCAGGCCGCGGATCTTGTTGACGACGATGGTGGCGAGTGCCTCACCCTCGACGTCTTCGGCGATCACGAGCAGCGGCTTCTTGGTCTGCGCGACCTTCTCGAGCAGCGGCAGGAAGTCCGCCATCGAGGAGATCTTGGCCTGGTTCACCAGGACGTAGGCGTCCTCGAGAACGGCCTCGAGCCGCTCCTGGTCGGTGATGAAGTACTGCGAGATGTAGCCCTTGTCGAACTGGAGGCCCTCAGTGAACTCCAGCTCGAGGCCCATCGTCGGCGACTCCTCGACGGTGACCACACCGTCCTTGCCGACCTTGTCGAACGCCTCGGCGATCAGCTCGCCGATCTTGGCGTCCTGCGCGGAGATGGTCGCGACGTGCGCGATCTCCTGCTGCTCGGTCACCTCGCGGGCGGACTTGAGCAGCCGCTCCGACACCTCGGCGGCGGCCGCGTCGATGCCGCGCTTGAGGTCCATCGGGTTGGCGCCGGCGGCCACCGAACGGAGGCCGAGGTGCACCATCGCCTGGGCGAGCACGGTGGCGGTGGTGGTGCCGTCACCGGCGATGTCGTTCGTCTTGGTGGCGACTTCCTTGGCGAGCTGCGCGCCGAGGTTCTCGTACGGATTCTCCAGCTCGATCTCCTTGGCGACGGTGACGCCGTCGTTGGTGATCGTGGGAGCGCCCCACTTCTTGTCGATGACGACATTGCGGCCGCGCGGGCCGAGCGTCACCTTCACGGTGTCGGCGAGCTTGTCCACGCCACGCTCAAGGTGGCGGCGGGCGTCCTCGTCGAACTCCAGGATCTTGGGCATTGACTTACCTCAACCTACGGTTGGATTCAGGTATCGGACGCCGACGGGCCCCCGGCCGCTGTGGGCAGCCGAAGGCCCGCAGACGAATAACTACTTCTCGATGACCGCGAGCACGTCGCGGGCCGAGAGCACCAGGTACTCCTGGCCCGAGTACTTGACCTCGGTGCCGCCGTACTTGCTGTACAGCACAACGTCGTCGACCTGAACGTCGACCGGGATGCGCTTGCCGGACTCGTCGAAACGGCCCGGACCAACCGCGAGGACCTTGCCCTCCTGGGGCTTCTCCTTCGCGGTGTCCGGGATGACAAGCCCGGACGCGGTGACCTGCTCGGCCTCGAGCGGCTGGACCACAATACGGTCCTCGAGCGGCTTGAGAACAACCTTGGTGGCGGTCGTCACGATCTGACCTCCCCCTCCGGAAATGGCTGATGGGTGAGTTGCATATGCGAGGCGACCAGGGGTGGCCTGCCGTCGCGGGTGTCAGACCTGCCTCGTCGCATTAGCACTCTACATGAGTGAGTGCTAATCCCGAACACTAACCGCCCCCGTCGACCGCGTCAACACGAGCCGGCCGACGGCGCGGCTCCCGCCTTCACCTCACGATTTGGCAGCTTGTGCACGCACAACCACGTTGAGCTACTAGCTACTCCCACTCGATGGTGCCCGGCGGCTTGGATGTGACGTCGAGTACCACGCGATTGATCTCGCGGACCTCGTTGGTGATCCGGGTGGAGATTCTGGCGAGCAGGTCGTAGGGCAGCCTGGCCCAGTCGGCCGTCATCGCGTCCTCGCTGGTCACCGGCCGCAGCACCACCGGGTGACCGTAGGTGCGCCCGTCGCCCTGCACGCCGACCGAGCGCACGTCCGCGAGCAGCACCACGGGGCACTGCCACACGGTCTGGTCGACACCGCCCGCGGTCAGCTCGGCGCGGGCGATCGCGTCCGCCTCGCGCAGGATGGCCAGGCGCTGCGCGGTGACCTCGCCGATGATCCTGATGCCGAGGCCGGGTCCGGGGAACGGCTGCCGCCAGACGATCTCAGACGGCAGGCCGAGCTCCTCGCCGACCTTCCGCACCTCGTCCTTGAACAGCCAGCGCAGCGGCTCGACGAGCTGGAACTTGAGGTCGTCAGGCAGCCCGCCCACGTTGTGGTGCGACTTGATGTTGGCCGTGCCGGTGCCGCCGCCCGACTCGACCACGTCCGGGTAGAGCGTGCCCTGGACGAGGAATTCGGTCGACTCGCCGTGCGCGCCCGCGTCGGCGGTGATCTCCCGCGCGGCGCGCTCGAACGCGCGGATGAACTCGCGGCCGATGATCTTGCGCTTGTCCTCCGGGTCGGTGACGCCCTCGAGGGCGGCGAGGAACTCCTGCGAGGCGTCGACGACGTGCAGGTTCACCCCTGTCGCCGCGACGAAGTCCTGCTCGACTTGCTCGGCCTCGCCCTTGCGCAGCAGCCCGTGGTCGACGAACACGCAGGTCAGCCTGTCGCCGATGGCCCGCTGCACGAGCGCGGCGGCGACGGCGGAGTCAACGCCGCCGGACAGGCCGCAGATCGCCCGGCCGCCGCCGATCTGCTCCCTGATTCGCTCGGTCTGCTCCTCGACGATGTTCAGCATCGTCCACGACGGGCGGCAGCCCGCCGCCTCGAGGAACCGGCGCAGGATCTTGGTGCCGTGCTCAGTGTGCATCACCTCGGGGTGGAACTGCACCCCGTAGAACCCGCGCCGCTCGTCCTCGATCGTCGCGGCCGGCGTCGCCGCCGTCTGCGCGGTCACGATGAAGCCGGCCGGCGCGACGGTGGAGGTGTCGCCGTGCGACATCCAGACGTTCAGTTCGGCACCGAGCCCGGCGAGCAGGTGCCCCGGCTCGGGCGCGATGCGCAGCGGCGTGCCGCCGTACTCGGCCGCCCCGGTCCGTTCGACGGTGCCGCCAAGCTCGCTGACCATGACCTGGTGCCCGTAGCAGATGCCGAAGACGGGCACGCCCGCCTCGAACAGGCCCTCGGGCGCGGCGGGCGCGCCCTCGGCGTACACCGAGGCGGGGCCGCCGGACAGGATGATCGCCTTCGGCCGCTTGGCCAGCATCTCGCCGACCGGCATCGTGGACGGCACGATCTCCGAGTAGACGTGGCACTCCCGCACTCGGCGGGCGATCAGCTGGGCGTACTGCGCGCCGAAGTCAACGACCAGAACGGTGTCAAACCCACCAGGTCCGGACACTCCAACCCCTTCCAGCAGGGTGTAACCCCGTGTAAGGGCACAAGTCTAGTTGCCGGGCGGCGGGGCGACGGACTGGCGGACCACGAGCTCCGGCTCGAAGATGACCTGACGGTGCTGATGATCGCCGTCGGCGGCCGCCGACTCCTCGAGGAGCATCCGCGCGGCGGTGTGGCCGAGCTGCTGCCGCGGCTGCCGCACCGAGGTGAGCGGCACTGCCGCCGCGGCCGCGAACTCGATGTCGTCGTAGCCGATGATGGAGATGTCCTCGGGCACCCGGATCTTGTTGCGGGTCATCTCCTGCAGCACGCCGAGCGCGATCAGGTCGTTGGCGCAGAACACCGCGGTCGGCCTGGCCGCCGGGGGGAGCGCGGCGATCTCGCCGCCCGCCTTCTGCCCGGCGGCGACGTTGAGCGCCCCGGCCTCGATCACCGGCAGGCTGTCCGGTGACCTGCCGACCCGCGCGAGCGCCCGGAGCGCCCCTTCACGCCGGTCGGCGACCTGCCGGATTCCCGGCGGGCCGCTGATGTAGACGATGCGCTCGTGGCCGGTGCGCAGCAGGTGCGAGATCGCGAGGTCGCCGCCGAGCACGTCGTCGACCGCGACCGAGCACTGGCCGCGCAGCGGCGAGCGGCTGTCTACGAGGACCACGGTCGTGCCGCGCCGCTGCAGCCTCTCAAGGCGGGGGCCGGCGCCCACCACGGGCGTGATCAGCACCCCCTGGACGCGGTGCTCCTCGAGCAGCTCCAGGTACTGCTTCTCCTTGCGCTCCTGGTCGTCGCTGTTGCACAGGATGACCGCGAGGCCGGCCTTGTTCGCCTCGTCCTCGACACCGCGCGCCAGGTCGGTGAAGAACGGGTTGGCGACGTCGAGCACCACGAGGCCGATCGTGCGGCTCCGCCCGGCGCGCAGCTGACGCGCCGACTCGTTCCGCACGAAGCCGAGTTCCCTGATCGAGGCGTTCACCCGGTCCCGTGTCCGCTGCGCCACGATGTCAGGCTGGTTGAGCACGTTGGAGACCGTGGCGACGGACACCCCGGCGTGGGCGGCGACCTCCCTGATGCTGACCGGCACCGTTTAACCCGATTCTCGAATGGAATGACTGAGCCAAGTGTCGGGTGCGGTATTGGAACGTGTCAAATTCTGCTCCTTAACGCAGACGGCTCGCCACCTCCGCCCAGCCGTGCGTACTAGCCGACGGCATGTAATGGCGTAGCCCGAGGCAGGTGCGGAGCAGTGCCCGCATGCCGTCGAGCGTGCCGGGTGCCGCGCCGAGCGCGCGGGCCTGGACGAGCACGTTGCCGAGCGCGGTGGCCTCGGCGGGCCCCGCGACGACGGGCAGCCCGCACGCGTCGGCGGTCAGCTGGCAGAGCAGCTCGTTGCGCGACCCGCCGCCGACGATGTGCACGACGTCCGCATGCCGTCCGGACAGCTCCTGCGCGTCCCGCAGCGCGCGCCGGTAGGCGAGCGCCAGGCTGTCAAGGACGCACCGGGTCATCTGCGCGGGGGTCGACGGCGCCGGCTGCCCGCGGGCGGCCAGCCAGGACACGATCCGCGCCGGCATGTCTCGCGGCGGCAGGAACACCGGGTCGTCGGCGTCGATGACGAACCGCCCCGGGTCGGCGGCGGCCGCCCCGGCGAGGAGGGATTCGAGGGAGCCGGCCGCCGTTCCCCAGTGCCGCTGGCACTCCTGCAGCAGCCACAGGCCGCTGACGTTGCGCAGGTACCTGATGGTGCCGTCGATCCCCGCCTCGTTGGTGAAGTTGGCCGCCCTGCTCGCCTCGGTGAGCACTGGCGCGGGCAGTTCCATGCCCACCAGTGACCAGGTACCCGAGGAGATGTAGGCGAAGTCCGGCCCGGCGGCGGGCACCGCGACCACCGCGGACGCCGTGTCGTGCGAGCCCACGGCGATCAGCGGCAGCGGCCGCCCGTCGGCGCCTGCGATGCCGTCGGCGAGCACCGGCCCGATCACGTCGCCCGGCTGGCGCAGCGCGGGGAACAGCGCGGGCGAGATCCCGGCGCGCTCCATGATTTCCGTGGCCCAGGTCCGCGAGGTCACGTCGAGCAGCGCGGTCGTCGACGCGTTGGTGACCTCGGCGCCCGCCGTCCCGGTAAGCCAGTACGCCAGCAGGTCGGGGATGAGCAGCAGCGTCCGCGCGGCATCGAGCACGGGCGTGCCAAGCGCGGCGGCGAGCTGGTAAATCGTGTTGAACGGCAGGTGCTGTATCCCGGTCACCGCGTACAGCTCGCCGGCAGGCACCGGGATGCTGATCCGGTCCGTGCGTGAATCCCGGTAGTGCACCGGGTTGCCGAGGAGCGCGCCGGATGCGTCGAGCAGCCCGTAGTCGACTGCCCAGGAGTCGATGCCCGCGCCGCTCAGCGGGTAGCCCGCCGCGGCGTCGCGAAGGCCGGACTCCACCGCTGCGTACAGCCGCAGGATGTCCCAGTACAGGGTGCCCGCGGCCCGCACCGGCTCGTTGCCGAACCGGCTCACCTCGTGCAGCTCCACCAGGTCCGGCGAGACCCGGCCGGCGATCACCCGCCCGCCCGACGCGCCGAGGTCGACGGCGGCGACGGAGACGGTGCTCATCGAAGGCCGGCTCATACCAGGCCTCGCCGCGCCGCCCAGACGACGGCCTCGATGGACGCCGACACGCCGAGCCGTTCGCAGATGCCCTTGATCCGGCGCCGCACGGTCCGTTCCGAGGTGTGCAGCCGCCGCGCCACCGCCTCGAGCGGCAGTCCCCTTGCGAGCAGGCGCAGCAGTTCCAGGTCCTCGCGGCTCAACTCTGCCGCCAGGGATGCCGCCAGCGAACTGGCCGGCTGCGGGCGGGCCGCCAGCGAGGATCTCTCCAGTGCGGGATCAGCCATCGCGCCTGGTGCCCTCCGGTCATCGCAGGAACGCCGCGGCCACCCCCGCGTCGACGGGGATGAGCAGTCCGGTGGTGAGCGGCAGGTCCCCGCCGGTGAGGGCGAACACGGCGGCGGCGATGTGCTCGGGCAGCACCTCCTGCTTGAGCAGGGTGCGCTGGGCGTAGTACGCGCCCAGTTCTTCCTCGGGGACGCCGTAGACGGCTGCGCGCTTGGCACCCCAGCCGCCGGCGAAGATGCCGGAGCCGCGCACGACCCCGTCGGGGTTGATCCCGTTGACCCGCACCCCGATGCCGCCGAGCTCGGCGGCGAGCAGCCGGACCTGGTGCGCCTGGTCGGCCTTGGCGGCGCCGTAGGCGACGTTGGACGGCCCGGCGAACACGCCGTTCTTCGACACGATGTAGATAATGTCGCCGCCCATCCCCTGGGCTTCCATGGCCTTGGCGGCCTCGCGGGAGACCAGGAACGAGCCGCGCGCCATCACGTCGTGCAGCAGGTCCCAGTCGGCCACGGTGGTCTCCGCGAGGGGCTTGGAGATCGACAGGCCCGCGTTGTTGACCACCAGGTCGACGCCGCCGAAGGCGAGCGCCGCGGCGGCGATCGCGGCGGCCACGTCGTCCTCGGCGGTGACGTCGGCGGCCACCGGCACCGCGACATCGGCGGAGCCGATCCCGCCGGCGACCGCCTTCGCCGACTGCGCGTCCCGGTCGGCGACCACGACGCAGGCGCCCTCGGCGGCGAGCCGCCGCGCGGTGGCCCGGCCGATCCCGGACCCGCCGCCGGTGACCAGCGCGATCCGCCCGGCCAGCGGCTTCGGCCTGGGCCGGCGCCGCAGCTTGGCCTCCTCAAGCTCCCAGTACTCGATGCGGAACTTCTCGCTCTCCGCGATCGGCGCGTAGGACGAGATCGCCTCCGCCCCGCGCATCACGCCGATCGCGTTGAGGTAGAACTCCCCCGCCACCCGCGCGGTCTGCTTGTCCGCGCCGTAGCTGAACATGCCGACCCCCGGGACCAGCACGATCGCCGGGTCCGCGCCGCGCATCGGCGGTGAGTCCGGGGTGGCGTACCGCTCGTAATACGCCCGGTACTCCGCCCGGTAGGCCTCGTGCAGCTCGCGCAGCCGCGCGATCACGACCTCAAGCGGCGCGTCCGGCGCCACATCGAGCACCATCGGCCGCACCTTAGTGCGCAGGAAATGATCGGGGCAGGAGGTGCCGAGCGCGGCGAGCGCGGCGAGCTTCTCACTGCCCGCGAACTCGAGCACCGCCGGGTGGTCGCTGTAGTGCCCGAGCTGCGGCTTGTCGGTCGAGGCGAGGCCGCGGATCACCGGGGCGAGGGCGGCGGCCCGTGCCCGGCGCTCGGTCTCCGGCAGCGGCTCGACGACGATCTTCCCGAACGGTTGCGCTGTCCCCCGCTCGTCGATGAACTTCTGCGCGGCGGCGATGATCTCAAGCGAGCGCGCCTCGCACTCCTCGCTGGTGTCTCCCCAGGCGGTGATGCCGTGCCCGCCGAGTATCACCCCGATCGCCCCGGGGTTCGCGGCCTTGATCGCGGCGATGTCCAGGCCGAGCTGGAAGCCCGGGCGCCGCCAGGGCACCCAGGCCACCCGGCCGCCGAAGCACTCGGCGGTCAGCTTCTCCCCGTCGGCCGCGGTCGCGAACGCGATGCCCGCGTCCGGGTGCAGGTGGTCCACGTGCGCCGCCTCGACAAGCCCGTGCATCGCGGTGTCGATCGACGGCGCCGCCCCGCCCTTGCCGAACGCGCAGAAGTCGAACGCGGCGACCATCTCGTCCTCGCGGTCCACCCCCGGATACACACCCACCAGGGCGCGCAGCGCGTCAAGGCGCAGCACGGCCAGGCCCGCCTCGGTCAGCGTACCCAGGTCACCGCCCGAGCCCTTCACCCAGAGCAGCTCCGCCGGCTCGCCGGTCACCGGGTCGACAGCGGCGCCCTTCGCCGAGGTGTTGCCGCCGGCGTAGTTGGTGTTCCGCGGGTCGGCGCCCAGCCGGTTGCTGCGGCCGATCAGCGCGGCGACGGTCTCGTCCGCCGGGGTCTGGTAGGTCGAGTCAGCCACGGTGATCAGGCTCCCCATCCTGCGGCGTTGCCGCCGACTCGTTCGGCGATGATCTTCTCCGCGTACCCCGACGCGAGGTACGCCCGCACCGGGTCCGGTGCCAGCCCCATCTCCTGGCGCAGCTCGGCGAGCAGCGGGCGGACGTCGGTGTTGTAGGCGTCCATCAGCACCGCGTTCGACGCGAGCACGTCCCCGGCAAGCTGTGCGGCGTGCAGCGCGTCCTCATCGAGGAGCAGCGCCTTGGCGACCGCCTCCTGGACATTCATCACCGAGCGGATCTGCGCCGGGATCTTCGGCTCGATGTTGTGGCACTGGTCGAGCATGAACGCCACCCCCGCATCCGGTGCCAGGGCGCCCGCCTTCACCACCTCGTGCATGATGCGGAACAGCTGGAACGGGTCTGCCGCCCCCACCATCAGGTCGTCATCGGCGTAGAAGCGGGAGTTGAAGTCGAATCCGCCGAGCTTGCCCGCCTTGAGCAGCATGGCGACGATGAACTCGATGTTGACGCCGGGCGCGTGGTGACCGGTGTCCACCACGACCTGGGCCTTGGGGCCGAGGGCGGTGCAGTGCAGGAGGGCGGTGCCCCAGTCGGGAATGTCCGTCGTGTAGAACGACGGCTCGAACAGCTTGTACTCCACCAGCATCCGCTGGCCGGGTCCGAGCCGCGCGTACACCGCCGCGAGGGCCTCCGCCATCCGGTCCTGCCGGGCCGCGATGTCGTCCTGGCCGGGGTAGTTGGTGCCGTCGGCGAACCACAGCTTCAGGTCCCTGCTGCCGGTGGCATCCATGATGTCCACGCAGTCGAGCAGGTGCGCCAGCGCCTTCTTGCGTACCTTCGGATCGGGGTTGCACACGCTGCCGAGCATGTAGTCGTCGTCCTGGAACACGTTGGAGTTGACCGCACCGATGGTGATCCCGGCCGCCTTGGCATGCGCGGCGAGCGCGTCGTACTCGGCGACCTTGTCCCACGGGATGTGCACCGCCATCGCCGGCGCCACCCCGGTGTACCGGTGCACCTGCGCGGCGTCGTCGGCCTTCTCGAACGGGTCACGCGGCACGCCTGGCTGGCCGAACACCTTGAACCGGGTCCCGCTGTTGCCGAACGCCCAGGACGGCAGCTCGATCCGATGGTCCTTGAGGGCGTCCTTGACCGCGGTCAGGTCACGCATTTCGGGGTCATCTCCTAAAACGATCTGTGGTGCAGAGCCAGCCCGGGGGCTGCTAGTCGAGGTGGAATATCTCTTTAAGTCGCAGGAACGACTGATCGCGCGGGCCTGCTGCGACGAAGAACCCGGCCATCTCCGCCTGCCATCGGGTGTTGACGTCGGTCGCGGCCATCGCGTCGAGCGCGGCCTGGTAGTCCTCGGTCTCCAGGTAGCCGACGAGCAGCCCGTCGTCCGCCAGGAAGATCGAGTAGTTGCCCCAGCCGGCGGCGGCAAGCGCGGCCCGCATCTCCGGCCAGACGGTTTCGTGCCGTTCGCGGTATTCGTCCAGCCGGTCAGGCCGGACGCGCGAGAGAAAGCAGACGCGCTCCACGCGGGTACCGCCTCCTGTTCTGATGCGCGGGTGGCTGGTGGGTCCAGCGAGCCACGGTGATTCTGGTCTTGTGGCACACAGGGCCAATTCGATCTGGCCCGGTGTGCTCCAGGGCTGGCACGGATGCGGGCTGTGAGGCTGGTGAGGCTGCGGTGGTTTCGCTGGTGCGGCCGCCGCGGCTTCCGGGCTTGCCCCGCCCGGCCGGGTCATCGGCCGGGCGGGGTCAGCCGCAATCGTTGTGGATGGGATTGGACTTTGCCTTGGGGCTAGAAGTTGAACTTGGCGATGTTGGAGGAGTCGAAGACGAAGGGCGGGCCGAGCAGCACGGTGTTGCCCGCGCCGACGGTGTAGCTGCCGAGCTTGCCGGCGCTGAACTGGTCGCCGGAGTTGCCCTTGATCTTGCCGGAGGCCAACTCGACCGCGGCGTAGGCGGCGAGGTAACCGAGGTCGGCCGGGTTCCACAGCTCGAACTGCTTAACCGTGCCGTCCGCGACGTACTTCTTCATCTCGTCCGGGGTGCCGAGGCCGGTGAGCGCGATCTTGCCGCGGTACTTCGCGGTGTCGAGCACGGCGGCGGCGGCGCCGATGCCGACCGTGGTCGGCGAGATGATGCCCTTCAGGTTCGGGTACTGCTGCAGCAGGCCCTGGGTGACCTGGGTGGCGGTGGTGGGGTCGTCATTGCCGTAGACCGTGGAGACGAGCTGCATCTTCGGGTACTTCTTGAGCTCCGTCTTCATGTACCCGATCCAGGCGTTCTGGTTGGTGGCGCTGGCCGCCGCCGACACGATGGCGATCTGCCCGGTCTCGCCGATCTCCTTGGCGAGCACGTCAACCTCGCTGGTGCCGATCTGCGCGGTGGACGCCTGGTTGATGAACATGGACCGGCAGGTCGGGGCGTCGGAGTCGTAGGTGACGACGGTGATGCCCCGGCTCATGGCCGACTTCAGCGTCGGGCACAGCGCGGTCGGGTCGGTGGCGGACACGATGAGCGCGTTGGCGCCCTTGGAGATCGCGGCCTGGATGGCCGGGATCTGCGAGGCCGGGGTGGCGCTCGTGCCGCTGGTCTCGGAGCCGGTCTCGCTGAGCGTCTGCAGCGCGGCGATCGCGCCGCCCGAGTTGGCGCTGTCCGCGGTGGTGAAGTACGAGTTCCCGAGGTTTTTCGGGATCACGAAGACCTTGAGGCCCGTCTTGAGGCCGCCGGTCGCGGCGGCGCTTGATGAGCCGCCCGCCGGAGCGCTCGCGCTGGTGCTCGCCGCGGCCGACGAGGACGAGGCGGCAGGAGCGGAAGAGCTTGGTGCGGTCGAGGTGGTCGATGAGCTTGAACTGCAAGCGGATAGCGCGACCGTGGTCGCGACCGGGAGTGCGAGAGCGAGCCACGTTGCCCGTCTGAGGTGCATTTCCTTGTATCCTTTCAATTCGGTGCTGCAGAGCTTCCAGTAGTCGATTTGGGGTTGGCTGACCGTGTGACCTGGCGGGCTGTGGGGCGCCCGCCCTAGCGGTCAGGCGGCGGGTGGAGTTGCCTGACCAGTGGTCAGGACAGGTGGCGGCACCGAGGTCCGGGCGCCTGGAGTGCGCAGGCCGCGGAGCCATCGGCCGGCGTTCGGCAGGAAAACGCTTGCGAGCAGCAGCACGCCGGTGACGATGCCGGTCGCCTCCTGGTTGAAGTTGGTGAGCAGCAGGGCGTTCTGGATGCCCGCGAAGGCGAGCACCGCGAGCACGACGCCGATCATCGAGCCCTTGCCGCCGAAGATCGACACCCCGGCAAGCAGGACGATGGCGACGACGTTGAGCTCCATGCCGATGCCGTTGTTCTGCACCGCCGTGCTCAGCCGGAACGTCCAGAGCACGCCGGCCAGCGCGCAGACCAGGCCGGAGACCATGTAGAGGATGGTCTTGATCCGCTTCACCCTGATCCCGGCGAACTGCGCCGCCTCCGCGCTCGCGCCCATCGCGTAGATGGACCTGCCGAACGGCGTGGCGTGCAGCACGACGCCGAAGATGATGGCGCCGACGATGAAGATGAGCGTCGACCAGGTCATGTCGTTGCCGGTGAACGGCACCGCGTTGATGCCGAGGTTGGTGTAGGCAGCCGGGAAGTTCGACACCGTGTTGGGGCCGAGCAAGATGGTCGCGACCCCCCGGTACAGCGCGAGCGTGCCGATGGTCACGGCCAGGCTCGGCAGCCGCAGGCGGGTGACGAGCAGCCCGTTGAACGCCCCCGCCGCCACGCCGACGACGGCGACCGCGACGAAGACGGCCGGCATCGGCCAGCCCTTCGACCACAGGTAGCCGAGCAGCGCGCTTGACATGCCGAGGATCGATGCCACCGACAGGTCGATCTCGCCGCTGATGATGATCAGCGTCATCGGCAGCGTCATGATCGCGACCTCGCCGTTGGTCAGGCCGAGGTTGAACAGGTTGTTCCCGGTCAGGAAGTTCGGCGAGGCAGACGAGCCGATGATGGCGATCAGCACCACGACGACGGCGAGTCCGGACTCCCAGCGGAGCGCGGGCCGCAGCCGTTCCGCGAGGTTACTCATGGCGGGTCCTCCGCAGCCGCAGGGCGCTGGTGAGGCGCTCGGTGATGGTCTGGTCGAGTGCGATCGCGAGCAGCAGCAGCGCGCCCCAGATCGCCTGGTCCCAGAACGGTGAGATGCCAAGGACGTACAGCGCCGAGCTGATCGTGGACAGCAGCAGCGCGCCGAGCGCCGCGCCGACAACGCTGCCGCTGCCGCCGAAGATCGCGACGCCGCCGACCACCACGGCGGAGACCACCTGAAGCTCGTAGCCGGTGCCCGCGGTGGAGTTGATCGTGCCGTACTGCGCGCCCCACAGCACGCCGGCGACGCCGGCGATGGCGCCGCTTACCGCGAAGGCGGTGAAGACCCGCCGGCCGACGGGGATGCCGGCCAGCCGGGCCGCCTCCGGGTTGGAGCCGATCGCGTAGAGGTCACGCCCGGAGCGGAAGGTCCGCAGGTAGTACCAGCCGATGGCGACGACCACGGCGACGGCGATGGCCAGCGTGGGGATGCCGGCGATGGTGTCCTTCGGTATGTCAAGGAAGGCGTTGGGCAGTGAGGCCGCGGTCACCTCGTTGCCGCCGACGATGAGAATGTCGATGCCGCGAATGATGTACAGGGTGGCCAGCGTCACCACCAGGCTCGGCACCCGGCCGGCGGCGACCATGATCCCGTTGGCGAGCCCGCAGGCCAGGCCGATGCCAAGGCCGGCGAGGAACACCACCACGATGCTGATCCCCTGATGCTGCGCGAACAGCTGCGTCGACAGGTAGGCGGAGAGCCCGACCACCGAGCCGATCGAGAGGTCGACGTTCCTGCTGATCACCACCATCGTCTCGCCGAGCGCGAGCAGCGCGAAGGTGGCCGTGTCGATGAGGACGAACTGGATGTTCGACAGGTTGAGGAAGCGGGGCTGCACGGCCGTGGTGACGCCGACGAACACGATCAGCACGACCAGGATGCCGGACTCGCGGATACGGAACACCCGCTCGGCCAGTTCGCCTGGCCTGCGGCCGCGATCGGCCGCGCCCTGTTCCGGACGCGCCGGGCGGCCGGGGAGTAGCGCTGTTCTCACTGTGCTCCCTCGCGTCCTGCCGCCTCATGCTGGCCCATCGCCGCCGACATGATGGCCTCCTCGGAGGCGTCCGCGTGGCTGAACTCAGCCACCAGCTCTCCCTCTCGCATCACCAGGATGCGGTCGCTCACCCCGAGCACCTCAGGAAGCTCGGAGGAGATCATCAGCACTCCCACGCCGCTTCTCGCCAGCTCGGTGAGCAGGTGATGGACCTCGGCCTTGGTTCCCACGTCGATGCCCCTGGTCGGCTCGTCGACGATCAGCACGCTCGGCCGCCGGCCGAGCCACTTCGCGAGCACGACCTTCTGCTGGTTGCCGCCGGACAGCGTGGCCACCGGGTCGGCGAGACGGCCGTACTTGATCTTGAGCCTGGCCGCCCAGTCGGCGGCCATCGCGCGCTCGGCCGAGGAGCGGATCAGGCCGCCCTTGCGCAGCCTGCCTAGCGAGGCGAGCGCCACGTTCTGCTGCACCGACATGTCCATGACCAGGCCCTGCTGCCTGCGGTCCTCAGGGACGAACCCGATGCCCGCGGCCATCGCGGCCGTCGGCGCGGCGCGGCGCAGCCGCTGCCCGCCCACCGTGACCTCGCCCGCGTCGTAGCGGTCGATGCCGAAGACGGCGCGCGCCACCTCGCTGCGGCCAGAACCGACCAGGCCGGCCAGCGCGACGATCTCCCCGGCCCGCACGGTCAGCGAGATGTCGGTGAAGACGCCCTCGCGGGTCAGCCTGCTGACGGTGAGCACCGGCTCGCCCGGCGTGCCGGCCCCCGCCTCCGACGGGCGGTCGGCGAGATCCCTGCCGACCATCGCCCGGACCAGGTCCTTGGCGGTCAGCCCGGCGAGATCGCTGGTGAGCACGTGCCTGCCGTCGCGCATCACGGTGGCCCGCTGGCAGATCGCGAAGACTTCCTCGAGGCGGTGCGAGATGAACAGCACCGCGGTGCCCTGCGCCTTGAGCGTGCGCACCACCTCGAACAGCCGGTCCACCTCGGCGGCGGACAGCGCGGCGGTCGGCTCGTCCATGACGATGACCTGGGCGTCGAGCGACAGGGCCTTGCCGATCTCAACCACCTGCTGGTCGGCGATGGACAGGCCGCGGGCGAGCCGGGCCGGGTCGAGCGGCACGCCGAGGCGCTTGAAGGTGACGGCGGCCTCGACCTGCATCGCGCGCCTGTCGATCCGCCGGCCCCCCTTAATCCAGGAGGCAGAGCGCAGCGGCTGGCGGCCGATGAACATGTTCTCGGCGACCGTGAGGTCGGGGAACAGGGTCGGCTCCTGGTAGATCACCGCGATGCCCGCCGCCCGCGCGGCGGCCGGGCCGTGCAGTGTGACCTCCTTGCCGTTCACGGTCAGCGTGCCGGTGTCCGGCTGGTGCACCCCGGCGAGGATCTTCACCAGGGTCGACTTGCCCGCGCCGTTCTCGCCGAGCAGGGCGTGCACCTCACCCGCGCGCAACTGGACCGATCCGTCGATCAGGGCGCGCACCGCTCCGAAGGACTTGGCGGCGTGCTGGAGCTCGAGGATCACCGGTCCCTCGCCGCTCCCAGGCGTGGGTTCGCTTCCCGCAGCGTCCAACGAGCGCACCTCCACGTGCGGCAGGTTCCAGCTTCTGGAACGTTTCAACTTTCCTGTAGTTTTCGCTTGGGCCGGAAAAGTGTCAATGGGGGTCAGGTAACGCGAAACTGAATCGTTATAACCCGTCGAACAGCCTCGGCAGAGGGGGATCAGCAGGCCGGCAGCGGCCGTGCCCGGCGCGGTGCGCGGCGCCCGCGACGGCACGGGGTCCGCGCCGAATCCCGGCCGCGGCTAGTCGGCCGCGGTGCCGGCCGGGCTGTCTCCTGCCAGGTCAGGCTTAGCCTCCTCGGCCGTCGGCTCGGGGACCGGCGTCACCCGCAGCCGGGCGATGCGGCGGCCGTCCATCTCGGTCACCGCGATCGTGTAGCCGGGAATCTGCACCGTGGCGCCGGGCGCGGGCAGTTCGCCGAGGGCGGCGAGCACATAGCCGGCGACCGTCTCGTAGGGGCCCTCGGGGAGCCTGATGGTCGTCTGCTCGGCGAACTCGTCCAGGTTGAGCAGGCCGTCCACGTCGACCTCGCCCTGCGGCAGCTTGGTCGCGGTCGCCTCGCCGTGATCGTACTCGTCCCTGATGTCGCCGATCAGCTCCTCGACGAGGTCCTCGAGGGTGACGATGCCGGCGGTGCCGCCGTACTCGTCGGCCACGATCGCGAGGTGCGCGCGTTCCCGCCGCATCTCCGAGAGGGCAGACAGCACGGTCTTGCTGATCGGCAGGAACTTGACCGGCCGCACCACGTCGTCGACGAGCGCCGTGCGCGGCGGGGCATCGGGGCCGAGCAGGTCCCTGATGTGGACGAAGCCGACAACGTTGTCGTAGGAGCCCAGGTACACCGGGAGACGCGAGTACGGGACGCTGGCGGCGATGCCCGCCGCCTCGCCGACGGTGGTGCCCGCCGCGAGGAACTCGACCTCCGTCCGCGGCAGCAGCACCTCGCGGATCCGCCGCTTCCCCGCGTCGAACACCTCGCCCACGATGCGCCGCTCGTCGGCGCTCAGCGTCTGCGTGCCCGCGACAAGCTCCTTGACCTCCTGCTCGGTCATCGCCTGGCGCCCCTGCCGCGGGTCGCCGCCGAGCAGCCTGACGGTCACGTTGACGGAGACGGACAGCAGCCACACCACGGGGCGGGCCAGGCGGGAGATCACATCGAGCGTCGGCGCGGCGAACAGCGCGATCGGCATGGTGCGCTGCAGCGCCAGGCGCTTCGGCGCCAGTTCGCCGAACACCAGCGTGAGGAAGGTCACGCAGGCTGTCACGATCGCGAACGCGAGCGGGCTCGCCACGTCGTGCGACATGCCCTGGCTGGTCAGCCAGCTACTCAGCAGGCCCGCCAGCGTCTCGGCCCCGTACGCACCAGTCACCAGCGTGGCGAGGGTGGTCCCGATCTGCACGGACGCGAGGAACCGGTTGGGGTCGGAGGCGAGCTTCGCAGCCTTGGCGCCCCGCCTGCCGCGCCGCCCCAGGGACCGCACCTGCCCCTCGCGCAGCGAGACAAGCGCCATCTCGGCGGAGGCGAAGAAGCCGCCGATGGACACGATGACAAGGACGATGACGATGTCCAGGACGACTTTCACGAGTTCTCTCCCGGGGGTAGCCCCCGTTGTCCAGGTTCTCCGGCAAGTCTAGAACCGGTAGCGTATCCGTCCCGTGGAGACTCAAGTCTGGTTCGCGCCAGGGCGGGCCAACCTGATGGGTGAGCACACCGACTACAACGAGGGGTTCGTGCTCCCCTTCGCGCTCGCCCAGGGGGTGACCGCGACCGCCACGGCGCGCGACGACGGGCTGCTCGTGCTGCGCTCCAAGCAGGTGCCAGACGAGACGGTGACCGTGAACCCTGGCTCGCTCGCGCCCGGGTCGGTGACCGGCTGGGCCGCCTACCCGGCGGGCGTCGCCTGGGCGCTCGGCGCCGCCGGCCTCGCCGTGCGCGGCGCGTCCGTCGACGTCGACTCGAACCTGCCGGCGGGCGCCGGCGTGTCGTCGTCCGCGGCGCTCGAGTGCGCGGTGGCACTCGCGCTGTGCTCGCTGTCCGGGATCTCGGTGCCGAGGACCGCGCTCGCCGCGCTCGCCAAGCAGGCGGAGAACGAGTTCGTCGGCGCGCCCACCGGCATCATCGACCAGTCCGCCGCCCTGCTCTGCCAGCAGGGGCACGCGATGCTCCTTGACTGCCAGACCCTTGAGACCACCCAGGTGCCGCTGCGGCCCGCCGCGGCAGGGATTTCTATCCTGGTGATCGACACCCGGGTCACGCACGCCCTGGTGTCTGGCGAGTACGCGGCGCGCCGCGCCGAGTGCGAGGCGGCCGCCCTGGCCCTCGGGGTGCCGTCGCTCGGGCCGCTGGCGCGGACCGACCCGGACGCGGCCCTCGCGGGGCGGCTCGCCGATCCCGTGCTGCGGCGGCGGGCGCGGCACGTGGTCACCGACGGCGCGCGGGCCATGGCGATCGCCGGGGCGCTCCAGGACACCGGAGACGGACGGTCCGGGGATGAAACGTGGCGTGCTATCGGATCGCTGCTCACCGAGGGGCACGCCTCGCTCCGCGACGACTTCGAGGTCTCCTGGCGGGAGGCCGACGTCACCGTGGAGGCCGCCATCGCGGCCGGCGGATACGGCGCGAAGATGATCGGCGGCGGCTTCGGCGGCTCGGTGCTCGCACTCGTCCCGGCCGATCGCGAGGGCGAGATACGCGCCGTGCTTACCGAGACCTACCTCAGCCGCGGCTGGCTCCCGCCCGAGTTCCTCGACGCGGTGCCGTCCCCGGCCGGCCGCAGGCTCTCCTGAGCCAGGCGGGCTCGGCAGGACCGGGGCACGGGCCTACTGCTCGTCGTCGTCGTTCTCGTCGTCCGGGTCGCCGATGAGGTGCACCGCCGCCTCCTCGGCGCTCGCCCCGCCGCCGTCGATCCCGGTGTCGCGCGCGACAAGCTCAGCCTCGGTATCGCGAAGCGTGTCCTCGGGGTCGTCGGTGTCCTCGTCCCCGGTCACCAGCCGCCCGGCCCGCGGGTCGGCGTCGTAGTCCCGCTCGAAGCGGAGCACGTCCCGGTCGGTCGCGTTCTCGTCCCAGTCGTCGTCGTCCGCGTCGTCGTCGAGGTCGGGCTCCTCCTCGGCGAGCAGCTCGTCGAGCGACTCGGAGTCCTCCTCGCCGTTCAGCGCGTACCGCATGGCCGCGGTCCACCGGTCAGGCACGGCGACCCCCCGGTCGAGCGGATCGTCGCCCGGGTTGCCGTCCAGGGTGTCGCTGCCGTCGAGAACCTCGTAGTCCCCGAGGTCCTGGGACTCATGCTTCCTGGAGTCGGGCATAACCACATCCCCTCGTCGCTGGCGTTCCCCTCGCGGCCGCGATGCGGCCGCCTACTGGCCAACCCTAGCCGGGCGCCGGCCGTGCCGGGTCCCGGGTGCGTCCCTTCCCCGGCTTCCCGCCAAGGAGAAATGGTCCAAACCGGGAGAGACAGCCGAACCCGTTCCGGATCAGCTGTCTTTTGATCATGGAATTCAGGTCGCCTGGGCTGCGCCGCGGTTAGAGCGAGGCGACGTCCGCTTGCTTGGCGCGGACCGCCTCGGCTGCCTCGCGCAGGCCGGTCAGCTCGGACTCGGTGAGGTCGCGCTCGACCACCCGCCGCACGCCGCCGGCGCCGATCTCCGCCTCGACGCCCAGGTAGACGCCGCTGATGCCGTACTCGCCTTTGACCCATGCGCAGACCGGCATGACCGCGCCCGAGTCCTCGGCTACGGCCTTCGCCATCCGCGCCGCTGCGGCCGACGGTGCGTAGTACGCCGAGCCGGTCTTGAGCAGCGCGACAACCTCGCCGCCGCCATTGCGGGTGCGGGTGACGAGCGGCTCGATCTCGTCGTCGGAAAGCAGCGAAGACAGCGGCTTGCCGTCCACGGTGCAGGCCGACGGGACGGGGACCATCGTGTCGCCGTGCGAGCCGAGGGTGAGCGTCTTGACCGAGCCGACAGGCACCCCGAGCTTCTCCGCCACGAAGAAGGAGAAGCGGGCCGTGTCCAGCATGCCCGCCTGGCCGAGCACGCGGCCAGGCGGGAAGCCGGAGACCTTGGCGGCCAGCGCGGTCATCTCGTCGAGCGGGTTGGAAACGACGATGACCACGGCCTGCGGCGCGTGCCTGGCGACGTTCTCCACCACCTGGCGGACGATCTTGGCGTTGGTCTCGATCAGGTCCATCCGGCTCATGCCCGGCTTGCGCGGCAGGCCAGCCGTGATCACCACGATGGACGAGCCGGCGATGACCTCGTAGCCCTCACCGCTCGCACCGGTGGTCTGGCCCGTCACCTTGGTCTCGAAGCCCTCGATCGGCCGCGCCTCGTTCAGGTCGAGCGCGAGGCCCTCGGCCCAGCCGTCCCTGATGTCGGTGAGCACAACCTCGTCGAAGATGTCGTACTCGGCCAGCCGCAGCGCGGTGGTCGACCCGTAGAAGCCGGCTCCGATGACGGCTACCTTCCCCTTGCGTGCCATTGCCTGACATCTCCCTGTCTTAGCTGGCAGAGTCTCTCGACGTGCTGTCGCGGCGCGCAGGTCGTTGTCCGCCCCGCTCGCGCCGGTGTGAGGGACCGTACACCCCTCGCCGCATTAGCAGACTGTAGCCTTTCCTGTCATGAGTACCCCTGTAACCGTGACAGTGACCGGTGCGGCCGGTCAGATCGGCTATGCCCTGTTGTTCCGTATCGCTTCCGGACAGCTTCTCGGGTCTGACGTGCCGGTCCGGCTGCGGCTCCTGGAGATCACCCCGGCCCTGCAGGCGGCCGAGGGCACCGCGATGGAACTGAACGACGGCGCCTTCCCCCTGCTGGCCAGCATCGACATCACCGACGACCTCAAGACCGCCTTCGACGGCGCGAACGTTGCCCTGCTGGTGGGCGCGCGACCGCGCACGGCGGGCATGGAGCGCGGTGATCTGCTGGCAGCCAACGGCGGGATCTTCGGGCCGCAGGGCAAGGCGATCAACGAGCACGCGGCAAGCGACATCAAGGTTCTGGTGGTCGGCAACCCGGCCAACACCAACGCGCTGATCGCCCAGCACAGCGCGCCCGATGTGCCCGCGAACCGCTTCACCGCGATGACCAGGCTTGACCATAACCGCGCGATCTCGCAGCTTGCGGCCAAGCTGTCCGTCCCGGTGACCGCGATCGAGCACCTGACCATCTGGGGCAACCACTCCGCCACCCAGTACCCCGACCTGTACAACACGGTGGTGAACGGCCGCAGCGCCGCCGAGCAGGTGGACGAGGAGTGGCTCACCGGGACGTTCATCCCCGAGGTCGCCCAGCGAGGCGCGGCGATCATCAAGGCACGCGGCGCTTCCTCGGCCGCCTCCGCCGCCAGTGCCGCCATTGACCACGTGTACGACTGGGTTAACGGCACCGACTGGACGTCCGCCGCCGTCGTCTCTGACGGTTCCTACGGCGTGCCAGCAGGCCTGATCAGCTCCTTCCCGGTACGCTCGGCCGACGGCGAGTGGGAGATCATCCAGGGCGTGCCGGTCAACGACTTCTCCCGCGGCAAGATCGACGCCTCCGTCGCCGAGCTAGCCGCCGAGCGGGACGCCGTCAGGGAACTCGGCCTCATCTAGTCTCACGTTGCGACAAGGCCCCCGTACCGTCCAGGTTCCGGGGGCCTTGCCATGTCCGTTCCGGGGGTCGTCCCCCGGGCTACAACTGCGCGATGGCGTCGTTGAAGGTCTGCGAGGGACGCATCACCGCGGCCGCCTTCTCGTCGTCGAGCAGGTAGTAGCCGCCGATATCGGCGGGCTTGCCCTGGACCGCGAGGAGCTCCTCGACGATGGCGGGCTCGTTCGCCGCCAGTGTCCCGGCCAGTCCCTTGAACGCCGCGGCGAGCTCGGCATCTTCGGTCTGCGCGGCCAGCTCCTGGGCCCAGTACAGCGCCAGGTAGAAGTGCGAGCCGCGGTTGTCGATCGTGCCGAGCTTGCGGCCCGGGCTGCGGTCCTCGTCGAGGAACGTGCCGGTCGCCCGGTCGAGCGTGTCGGCGAGCACCTTGGCTGCCGGGTGGCCGGCGAAGTCGGCGTACTGCTCGAAGGACGGCACAAGCGCGAAGAACTCGCCCAGTGAATCCCAGCGCAGGTAGTTCTCCTCCACGAGCTGCTGCACATGCTTGGGAGCTGAGCCGCCCGCGCCGGTCTCGAAGAGGCCGCCGCCGGCGATCAGCGGCACGACGGAAAGCATCTTCGCTGACGTGCCGACCTCGAGAATCGGGAACAGGTCGGTGTTGTAGTCGCGCAGCACGTTGCCGGTCACGGAGATCGTGTCGAGCCCGCGGCGCATGCGCTCAAGCGAGTACTCGGTAGCGAGCTCGGGCGAGAGGATCCTGATTTCCAGCCCGGTGGTGTCGTGCTCGGGCAGGTAGGCGTTCACCTTCTTGATGAGCTCTGCGTCGTGTGCGCGGGACTCGTCAAGCCAGAAGATCGCCGGGGTCTGGGCGGCGCGGGCCCGCGTGACCGCGAGCTTCACCCAGTCGCGGACCGGGATGTCCTTGGTCTGGCAGGCACGCCAGATGTCGCCGGTCTCGACGTCGTGGCTGAGCAGGACGTCCCCGGCCCGGTTGGAGACGGTGACGGTGCCGTCCGCCGGGATCTCGAAGGTCTTGTTGTGCGAGCCGTACTCCTCCGCGGCCTGCGCCATGAGGCCGACGTTGGGCACGGTGCCGATCTTCGCGGGGTCGAGCGGGCCGTTCCGCTTCACGTCTTCGATGACGGTCGCGTAGATCCCGGCATACGAGGAATCGGGGATGACCGCGAGGGTGTCGTCTTCGGCGCCGTCAGCCCCCCACAGCTTGCCGCCGTTGCGGATCAGGGCCGGCATGGACGCATCCACGATGACGTCGCTCGGCACGTGCAGCCCGGTGATCCCCTTGGCGGAGTTCACGTACGACAGCCGCGGACCCGACGCCAGCGCGGCGTCGAAGGCGTCCTTGATCTCCGCGCCGTGCGGCAGCGACGGCAGCCCGGCCAGGATCGCACCGAGGCCGTCATTGGGCGAGAGGCCAGCGGCCGCGAGGTCGTCGCCGTACTTGTCGAAGACGTCGGCGAAATACGCCTTAACCACGTGGCCGAAGATGATCGGGTCGGAGACCCTCATCATGGTCGCCTTCAGGTGCACCGAGAACAGGACGTCCTCGGCCTTCGCCGTCGCCAGCGCGTTGACCAGGAAGGCCCGGAGGTTGGCGGCCTGCATGACCGTGGCATCGATGACCTCGCCTGCCAGCACCGGGAGCGACTGCAGCAGCACCTTGCGCTCACCGGCGATGGTCTCAAAGACGATCTTGAGCGTGTCGTCGGCGGGCAGCGTGACCGACTTCTCATTGGCCCTGAAGTCGTGGGCGCCCATCGTGGCCACGGAAGTCTTCGAGCCCGCGCCGAACGGCTTGTTGCGGTGCGGGTGCTTGCGCGCGTACGCCTTCACCGGCAGCGGGGCGCGCCGGTCGGAGTTGCCCTGGCGCAGCACCGGGTTGACCACCGAGCCGATGGCCTTGCCGTACTTCGCCCGGATCTCGGTCTCCTCATACGTCGCCGGCACCTCCGGGTAGTCCGGCAGGGCGAACCCCTTGCCCCGCAGCTCCTTGATGGCCGCCTTGAGCTGCGGGACCGAGGCGGAGATGTTGGGCAGCTTGACGATGTTGGCAGCGGGCTCTTCCGCCAGCTGACCGAGCTCGGTCAGCGCGTCGTCGGCCAGGCCGAACTGAGCGAGGATGCGTCCCGCCAGCGAGATGTCACGGGTCTCGATCTCGACACCGGCCTTATGGGCGTAGGCGGAGACGATCGGGAGGAAGGAATACGTCGCAAGCAGCGGCGCCTCGTCGGTTTTGGTGTAGATGATCGCGGCCATCGCGTTGTGCGCTCCTGCTCTGAATAATTCTTCTCGACGTCAAGATACCTGCCGAACCCGGCTAAGGAAAGAAAACGGTGTCGCGCGCCCGCCCCGGAGGAACCCGCCGTCGCAGCCCGGTGGACTAACCGGCCTTCGCCCCCTATCGCGGCAGTACCAGCCCCAAGACAAGCAGGCCGAGGCCGAAGACTGCGAGCGTGAGCACATCCGTCGCCCGTTTCCGCGTGGCGAGCAGCCTGGCGAGCCGGGCGGGCAGCAGCAGCCGGGCGACGGCGGCGGCGAGCAGCGCGGCGCCGAGGACAGCAGCGCCATCACCGCCGCCCGCGGAGCCATCGCGCCAGGCGATGTACACCCCGACCACGGCACAGACCAGGACAGCCAGGTACGGAACGAACCCGACAATACTCCGGTCCTCTCGCATATGCCCTGCCTCTGTCCCTGATGAGGACGCAGCCGCCTGCTCGGGCACCGCGGAGGTGGCCTGAGTCTGTTGAAAGGCCTGCACGGGCCGCGCGGCGGCGCCCCAGTGGCCCGCCAGCGGCGCATCGGCCGCCGGCGCCGCCTGGTGAGCGACGGCGTCCGCGTCCCGTCGCGGGGGCCGTGACCGGGGGTAGCCATCCCGTCCCTGCTGGATGTCGGGTGTCATGATCGTCTCCCGCGCGGCCAGCCGCATGCCGACGGCCGGCCTTCTGGCTGCTCGCTCCGCAGTTTACCGGCGGCGCAGCAGAAAGCGCGCGCGGTCCCCGCCCACCGGGCGCCCCCGTGGCCGGGCGCCGGCGATTGCCGCCATCCGCCTGCTATCGGCCCGTTTCGCGGCTCGGATACCCGGGGGACACTAACGATAGAGTGAGATATGGGTCACGTAATAGTGAGACGGGAGAGTCTGGGTGGATACTCCTTCCATTCGCGTTGAGGACAGCGGCGAAGTAATTCCGCTGCACGGCGAGGTGACGACGGTCGGGCGTGGCCTCGCCTCGGACATCAGACTCGATGACCCGAGCGTTTCCCGGCTGCACGCGGAAATCGTCCGCCGCGGCCTGTGCTATTACGTGGCCGATCTCGGATTATCACGTAACGGCACGCGAGTTAACGGGCGTCCTGTCGCCCGCCGCGTGCTCGAGGACGGTGACGTACTGAGCTTCGGCTCGGCCCGGTGCCGGATCGAGGGGCTCCCCACCGAGGAGCTGGCGGCCGAGTCGGAGCTGCGCCGCTCCGCCGCGCCCGAGCTAACCAGGCGCGAATTGGACGTGCTGATCTCGCTGTGCCGTCCCGCGCTGTCCGACGACGCGTTCGTGACCCCGGCCACGGCGCGGGAGATCGCGGGTGACCTCGTAGTCACGGAGGCGGCAGTCAAACAGCATCTGCTGCGGCTTTACGCGAAGTTCCGGATTCCCGAGGGCACGAACCGGCGGACCAGGCTCGCCAACGAGGTGATCGCGCTCGGCCTTGTCCGGCCGCTCGCCGAGCACGGCTCAGGGCAGGTGCAGCATGCCCACGGTGTGCCGCAGCAGCCACCCCTGGACGGAGTGCAGGGTTCCGCCGAGGGACGGCAGCCCGGGCAGCAGGTGCGGGATCGTTGAGCTTGTCGCCGGCCAGATGAGCGGCGGCTGAGAGAGCATGGAGGACACGACGGCGAGCGCCAGGGCCCAGCAGGAGATGAAGGCGACGGCCAGGGTGGCCCTGGTCCTGATGACCGCCGCGCTCATCCGCCGCAGCTGCCGCCGCGGCGCGGCGGAGCCCGGCCCCACGCAGTAGAGCGCGACGGCCGCGCCCGCCGCCCAGCTCCCCGCGCCGGGCAGCGTCGTCGTCTTGGCGAACGCCACGGACGCCGCCGCGGCGAGCGCCGCGACGATGATGGCCAGCGGCGCGAGCAGGACCGTGGTGAGCGCGGCGCGGACCACGGTCCACGGTGCCGTCACGATCACGATCACGATGTCGCTCGGCCGCACGCCGCGCAGGCTGCGCCGCTCGGCGAGCGAGTGCTGCGCCCGGTCGACCGCGCGCAGCAGGGTGATGACGGCAAGCGAGAACGCCGTCCCCGCCACCGGGAGCAGCACGCTGAGGCTCACCGCGGCGACGCCCGCCGCCAGGCTGAGCAAACCGAGCCCGCGCGGCTGCCAGTCCGGCTGCTGCGGCAGGGCCTGCTGCGGCGCGCTCGGCGCACGCCTGGCCGGCGCGGGCGGCGGAGCCACCGGCGGCAGCAGGTCGGCCACGTCGCGCGCGACCTGCGCGGGCGAACGGTATTCGGCCCCCGGCGGGAAGGCCGCGGGGACGGCAGGCGCGGGGATGACCGGTGCCGGGAAGGCGGGAGCGGCCGCGGGGTCAAGGCGCGTCGGCTGCGACGGGTAGTCCGTCAGGGTCGCGGCCATCCCGGGCAGGGCAGGCGACGCGCCGTTGAGGCCGTCCATCCCGTGCGCGCCGTTCAGCGGCGGCATGCCGAGCCGCCCCGCGAGCCACCGGGCGGCCGGCCTGGCCTGCGGGTCGACGGACAGCGCGGCGGCGACGTACGGCAGCAGATGCCGCGGTATCCCGTCCAGGTCCGCCTGGCCCTCGAGCACGCGGAAGAAGATCGTCTGGTAGTTGCCGCTGCCGAACGGCTGGCGCCCCGTCGCCGCGTACGCCACCGTGGTGCCCCAGGAGTGCACGTCGGACGCGCCGCTTGCCGCTCTGCCCTGGATCACCTCTGGCGCCAGGTAGCCGGGCGTGCCCATCACGAGACCGGTCTGGGTCAGCCGGGTCGCGTCAGGCACGTGCGCGATGCCGAAGTCGATCACGACCGGCCGCCCGTCGTCGAGCATGACGTTGCCTGGCTTGAGGTCGCGGTGCACCACGCCCGCCGCGTGAATGGCGGTCAGCGCCTCGGCGAGGCCCTCGGCAAGGCGGTCGAGCGCCGTGCCACGTAGCGGCCCTATCTCGCGGACCGTCTCGTCCAGCGTCCTGCCGGGGACGTACCTGGTCACCACGTAGGGCGAGTCGCCGGTCAGGTTGGCGTCGATCACCTCGGCGACGTGCCGGTTCCTGACCCGGCGCATGGTCTCCACCTCGCGCGCCAGGCGCTGCCTGGCGTTCGGGTCGCTGGCCACCGCGGGGCCAAGCACCTTGACCGCGACCCGGCGCCTGTCCGGGTCCATGCCAAGGTAGACAACGCCCATACCGCCCTCCCCGATCTTGTCGATCAGGCGGTAGGGGCCGATCTTGCGCGGGAGTGAATCCAGTGCGGCCATCGTGCTCTCAGGGTAAGCGCTGTTTTTCTCCGGGGGGCGTCCCCCCGTACCCCCCGTTGTCGCGCCGGAGCGGCGCGCTGGCAAAACCGCCAGCTTAGGGCGCCCCTCCTGCGCGCCAAAGCACGGGCAGTGACCCTTAAATACCCCCGTAGCGCCACGGGGTACCTGGTAAGGGAAGTTACGAACCGATTACAAGGCGCCGCAAGGCGGCCGCCGCCTGCGCGTTGGACTCCGCGTGATCCATCAGCGCGCTGGCAAGCGCGCTCGCCCACTGCTGGATCGGCACGACCTGCCGGGACAGCACCACGCCGCGAACCTCACGGCAGATCTCCGCGACCGGCCGGCCGTTCTTCACGGCGAGCGTCATCACCTGGTCGCCGAGGTGCACCTCCACCCTGGAGACCTCGCCGGGGCGGCCGCGCATCCGGTCGGACATGGACCGCTCGCGCTCCACGGTCACGTACTCGGGCGGCAGCGCCTCGCTCAGCGACTTGGTGAGGACACTCGCGTAGATGGCGGTGTCGGCGCTGTCCAGCCGCAATGCGGCCGTGACCATCTCAAGCGAGAGCGCGTCGTCAGCAGGCTCAGTCACGTACCGAGTATTTCACTCCCAATCGCGCGCCTTGACCGCTACCGCCCCTCGAAGACTGCCTTTCCCGGGCCGTTCTCCATGAAACTGCGCATACCGTTCTTCTGGTCCTCGGTGGCGTACAGCGACGCGAAGTGGAGCCGCTCGATGTCGAGCCCGGTCGCCAGGTCGACCTCGAGTCCCCTGTCGATCGCCTGCTTGGCCGCGCGCAGCGCGACCGCCGGGCCGTTGGCGTACTGCGCGGCCATGTCCCGCGCCGCCTGGTACACCTCAGCGTCCGGCACCACCTTGTCGGCGAGCCCGATCGCGAGCGCCTCGGCGGCGGCGACGTGACGGCCGGTGAAAATCAGGTCCTTGGCCTTGGCCGGGCCGATCAGCCGGGGCAGCCGCTGCGTGCCGCCCGCGCCGGGGATTACGCCGAGCTGGATCTCCGGCTGGCCGACCTTCGCGGACTCGCCGAGCACCCGGAAGTCCGCGCAGAGGGCGAGCTCGAGGCCGCCGCCGAGCGCGTAGCCGGTGATGGCCGCGATGACCGGCTTGGGGATGCCCGCCACGTCGTTGAGCGCGGCCTGCAGCCGCGCCGCGTACGCCGCCATCTCGGCGACGCCGAGCGGCGCCATCTCCTTGATGTCGGCGCCGGCCGCGAACACCCGCTCGCCGCCGTACACGATCACCGCGCGGATCGCGCCGTCGCCGGACACTTCCGCCGCGGCTGCCGCGATCTCGCCGCTGACCTGCGCGTTGAGCGCGTTCATCTTCGGCCGGTCCAGCCGGATCGTCGCGATCTGGCCGTCCACCTCAACCCGGACGAACTCGCCCACGTTCCCCACCCTTCACAGGACTCACAGGTCCGCGGCGTGGCCGCAGGCCCGATGGTTGTGACAGCCATACGCCCCTGACCGTATCGCTGTCACAACCATCCGCCTGGGCCGGGGCGTCGGTGGGACGGAAGGGGCCGGCGGGACGCAGCTCTTGCTGCGACCTCGGGGGTACGGGGGGTCGTCCCCCCGGAAGATGAGGCTGATTAGCGCGCCCGATACGATGGCGCCTTTTGCCATCGGGCGCGCTAATCAGCGCAGATCGCCGGTTGACATGCCGGCCGGGGCGTCCGGGTAGGTGACCAGGCCCAGGTCGGCGCGGCTGGCGAGCAGCGGGTGCGACGGGAGAACACGGACCGTGTAGCCGAACGGGCCCGGCTGTCCCAGCTCCACCGAACCGGAGAACCGGCCCGGCGAGGACTCGTCGGCCGCGAGCGTCACGCACGACGGCTCGGTGAGCTCGTCGTCGTCGCCGAGGCGGCCGTAGACCAGCTCGACCCGGACGTCGTGCGGCGACAGGTCGCCGAGCGAGGCCATCACCCGGACGTCGAGCACCGCGCCGAGCGACGGCTCCGCGCCGTCGGCCTCGACGTGCTCGATCCGCACCGCGGGCCACGCCTGGCGCACTCGCGCCTTCCACACCGCGAGGCTGCGGGCAGCGCTGCCGCCGTCCGCGGCCAGGGCGCGCGAGGAGCGCGCGGCCGGCGTGTACAGCCGGTTCACGTAGTCGCCCACCATGCGGTCCGCCTGGACGAGCGGCCCGAGCGTGCGCAGGTTGTGCCTGACCATCTGCACCCAGCCGTGCGGCACGCTGTCCGCGCCCGCGTCGTAGAACAGCGGCGCCACCGACTTGGCGATCAGCTCGTAAAGCGCGGACGCCTCGAGCTCGTCCCTGCGGGCCGGGTCCTCGACGCCGTCCGCGGTGGGAATCTCCCAGCCGTTGCCGCCGTCGTACCACTCGTCCCACCAGCCGTCCCGCACCGACAGGTTCAGGCCGCCGTTGAGCGCCACCTTCATGCCGGACGTGCCGCAGGCCTCGAGCGGGCGCAGCGGGTTGTTCAGCCAGACGTCGGCGCCCTGGACCAGGAAGCGGGCCAGCGCCATGTCGTAATCGGGGAGGAAGACGATCCTGCGCCGCACAGCCTCCGCGTCGGCGAACCTGACCATCTGCTGGATCAGCCGCTTGCCGCCCTCGTCCGCCGGGTGCGCCTTGCCGGCGATCACGATCTGGATCGGCCGGTCCGGGTCGAGCAGCAGCCCGGCAAGCCGCTGCGGGTCGTTGAGCATCAGCGTCAGCCGCTTGTACGACGGCACGCGGCGGGCGAACCCGATCGTCAGCACGTTCTCGTCGAGCACGTCGTCGATCCAGGTCAGCTCGGCGCCCGAGGCGCCGCGCTGGCGCCACGACTCGCGCAGCCGCCGCCTGGTCTCCGTCACGAGCCTGGCACGCAGCTGCCGCCTGATCCCCCACAGCAGCGATGCGTCCGCGGATGCCGCGCGCTCCGCATCGCCGAGGTCGGACACCTCGCCCGCCACCCAGGTCGGCGCGTGCACGCCGTTGGTGATCGAGCCGATCGGCACCTCTGCCGTGTCGAAGCCGGGCCACAGGCCCGCGAACATCTCCCGGCTCACCTGGCCGTGCAGCACCGAGACGCCGTTGACCCGCTGCGCCAGCCGCATGCCCATGACGGCCATGTTGAACACGTGCGGGTCGCCGCCCGGATAGGTCTCCGCGCCGAGCGCGAGCACCCGGTCGAGCGGCAGGCCGCCGTCGACGTGGACGAAGTACCGCTCGATCAGCTCGCGGGGGAAGCGGTCGATGCCCGCGGGCACGGGCGTGTGCGTGGTGAAGACCGTGCCCGCCCGGGACAGCTCAAGCGCCTCGTCGAAGGACAGCCCGGCGGCCAGGTACTCCCTGATCCGCTCGAGGCCGAGGAAGCCGGCGTGCCCCTCATTGGTGTGGAACACCTCAGGCTCCGGGTGCCCGGTGATCCCGCAGAACGCGCGGACCGCGCGGACGCCGCCGATGCCGAGCAGCAGTTCCTGGCGGAGCCGGTGCTCGGTGCCGCCGCCGTAGAGCCGGTCAGTCACCTCCTGCAGCGCGGGCTCGTTCTCCTCCAGGTAGGAGTCGAGCAGCAGCAGCGGGACGCGGCCCACCAGGGCGAGCCACACCTGCGCCGTGAGCTGCGACCCATCGGCGAGTGCCACGGAGACCCGGACCGGGTCGCCGTCCGGATGACGGAGCAGGGTGAGCGGCAGGCCGTTGGGATCGTCGGCCGGATAGCGCTCGGCCTGCCAGCCGTCGGCCGACAGTGACTGCGTAAAGTAACCATGCCGGTACAGCAGCCCCACGCCGATGATCGGCACGCCGAGGTCGCTCGCCGACTTCAGGTGGTCGCCGGCCAGGATGCCGAGCCCGCCCGAGTACTGCGGCAGCACAGCGGTGATGCCGTACTCCGGCGAGAAGTAGGCGATCGCCCTCGGCATCGCACCGATGTCGGCCGCGCCCTCCTTAGGGGCGTTAGCCGACTGGTACCAGCGCGGCTCGTTCCGGTAAACCTGCAGGTCAGCGACTGCTTCGTCAAGGCGTCGGAGGAAATCTCCGTTATCAGCGAGCGCACTGAGCTGCGCTGGGCGCATCGAGCTGAGCATCGCCACCGGATCACCGCCGGAGGCGGCCCAGCCTGCCGGGTCGATCGACTTGAACAGCTCAACTGTCGGCTGGTGCCAGGACCAGCGGAGGTTCAGCATCAGGTCATGCAGCGGCGCGAGGGGCTGCGGCAGGGTTACGCGGACGGTGAAACGTCGGATCGCTCTCACGGTGAGTCATCTTATGGCGTGTCTATTACGACGGGGTCCGCGTTCCCTCGCGAACTGAGACTGGGTACGTTATCTAAGTGATCGGACGCATCCCCATTCTGGACATCGAGCCCGCGGTGGAATGCGGGCGCCGCCAGGCGAAGGCGGTCGTCGGCGAGACCCTCCAAGTCAGTGCCACGATCATCGTGGAAGGGCACGGCGTGCTCGGCGCCGGAGTGGTGCTGCGAGATCCCGAGGGCAGGCTCGGCCCGCTGGTCCGGATGCGCGAGCTCAGCCCTGGCAGCGACCGGTACGGCGCCGACGTGACCGTGACAAGCGAGGGCATCTGGTACTTCCACGTGGAATCGTGGGCGGACCCCATCGCGCACTGGGACCACGACGCGGGCATCAAGATCCCGCGCGGCCAGGACGTCGAGCTGATGCTCGCCGAGGGCGCGCTGCTGTTCGAGCGCGCGGCGCGGTCGATCAGGCAGCCGCCAGGCGCCGCGCGCCCCGCGGCCGCGCGCAGCAGCCTCATGACACTCGCCAGGAGGCTGCGCGACCGGAGCCTGCCGCCCTGGGACCGGCTCGACGCGACCCGGGCGCCGCGGATCACCGCCATCCTCGGCGAATACCCGCTCCGCGACCTGGTGACCAGGTCCGGGCGGCTGCCGGTGCGGGTGGAGCGGCAGCGGGCGCTCTACGGGTCCTGGTATGAGTTCTTCCCGCGCTCCGAGGGCGTGCAGTTCGACCCGATGGGCCGCAGGGAGCCGATCTCCGGCACGCTGCGCACCGCGGCCCGCAGGCTCGAGGCGATCGCCGAGATGGGCTTCGACGTCGTCTACCTGCCGCCGGTGCACCCCATCGGCACCACCTTCCGCAAGGGACGGAACAACACCCTCGAGGCACGCCAGGGAGACCCGGGCGTGCCATGGGCAATCGGCGCCCCCGAGGGGGGTCACGACGCCATCCATCCGGACCTCGGCACGTTCGCTGACTTCGACGCGTTCGTCGCGCGGGCCAGGGAACTCGGCATGGAGGTGGCGATCGACCTGGCGCTGCAGGCCTCGCCCGACCACCCGTGGGTGAAGGAACACCCGGAGTGGTTCACCACGCGAGCGGACGGTTCGATCGCCTATGCGGAGAACCCGCCCAAGAAGTACCAGGACATCTTCCCGCTCAACTTCGACAACGACCCCGAGGGGATCTACGCGGAGATCGAGCGGATCGTCCGGCTGTGGATGGGTCACGGCGTGCGCATTTTCCGCGTCGACAACCCGCACACCAAGCCGGTGCGGTTCTGGGAGCGGCTGCTCACCGCCATCCGGCAGACCGACCCCGACGTGCTGTTCCTCGCCGAGGCGTTCACCAGGCCCGCGATGATGGCAACCCTCGGCATGGTCGGCTTCCACCAGTCCTACACGTACTTCACCTGGCGCAACACAAGCGACGAGCTGACCGGGTACCTGCGTGAGCTGTCGGGACCTGCCTCCGCCTACATGCGGCCCAACTTCTTCGCCAACACACCGGACATCCTGAACGAGTACCTGCAGCACGGCGGTCCCGCCGCGTTCAAGATTCGTGCTGTCCTCGCTGCCATGCTTAGCCCCAGCTGGGGTATCTATTCCGGCTATGAGCTATGTGAGAACACTCCGCTCCGTCCGGGCAGCGAGGAGTACCTCGACTCGGAGAAGTACCAGTACCGGCCGCGCGACTGGGACACGGCGGCACGGGACGGACTGGGCATAAGCGGATATATCGCTGACCTTAACCGGATCCGACGGTCGCATGTGGCATTGCACTGGCTGCGTAATCTACGCTTTCATCACGTAGATCAGCCGGAGCTGATCTGCTTCTCCAAACGCGTCAACGGGGCCAGTAGGAGCACGGAGAGATCCTCCGGTGAGGCAACGCCGCGAGCGGGGGGGCAGGGCGGGGACGCCGCAGACACCGTCCTAGTCGTTGTGAATCTTGACCCGCACCAGGCCAGGGAGGCCACGGTGTGGCTTGACATGCCCGCGCTGGGAATGGACTGGCACGATGGGTTGTCCGTAACGGATGAACTCACCGGCGAGAACTTCAGCTGGGGCCAAGCCAACTACGTGCGCCTAGACCCAGCGGTGCAACCTGCACACATCTTCACCGTTTCGCGTGAGCAAGGCTGACCAGAGTGGGGTAAGCCCCGGCATGCGGCGGTAGCGCACATCCAGGAGAGTCACGCCGTGTCAGAGCACGAGCCGGCTATCGATCTTCCCGCAGCACATGAAGCGGTCACCATGCCGCCGTTCGCCGCGCCGCCGGGGGAGCGCGTTCCCGACTTCACCCTCGACAGTCCAAGAGACCCGGACTGGTACAGGCGCGCGGTCTTCTACGAGGTGCTTATCCGCGGGTTCCAGGACGCGAACGGCGACGGCACCGGCGACATCAGGGGACTCACGTCGCGGCTCGACTATCTCCAGTGGCTGGGCATCGACTGCATCTGGCTGCTGCCGATCTACCAGTCGCCGCTGCGCGACGGCGGTTACGACATCGCCGACTACCTGGAGATCCTGCCCGAGTACGGCAACATCGCGGACTTCGTCGAGTTGATCGAGCAGTCGCACAAGCGCGGCATCCGGATCATCGCCGACCTGGTCATGAACCACACCAGCGAGGCGCACCCGTGGTTCCAGGCCAGCAGGAGCGACCCGGACGGGCCGTTCGGCGACTTCTACGTCTGGGCGGACACCCCGGACAAATACGCCGACGCGCGGATCATCTTCGTCGACACCGAGACCTCGAACTGGACGTTCGACCCGGTGCGGGGCCAGTACTACTGGCACCGGTTCTTCTCGCACCAGCCGGACCTGAACTTCGAGAATCCCAGGGTCCAGGACGCGATGATTGAGGTGCTCAAGTTCTGGCTCGACCTCGGCATCGACGGGTTCCGCCTCGACGCCGTGCCCTACCTCTACGAGCGCGAGGGCACCAACTGCGAGAACCTCAAGGAGACGCACGAATACCTCAAGCGCGTCCGCACCGAGGTCGACGCCAACTACCCAGACCGGGTGCTGCTCGCCGAGGCCAACCAGTGGCCGGCCGACGTGGTGCAGTACTTCGGCGACGAGGAGACCGGCGGCAACGAATGCCACATGGCGTTCCACTTCCCGCTGATGCCGCGCATCTACATGGCGGTCCGCAGGGAGCAGCGGTACCCGATCTCGGAAATCCTGGCCCAGACGCCGAAGATTCCCGAGTCCTGCCAGTGGGGCATCTTCCTGCGCAACCACGACGAGCTCACGCTCGAGATGGTGACCGACGAAGAGCGCGACTACATGTACAAGGAGTACGCCAAGGACCCCCGGATGAAGGCCAACATCGGCATCCGGCGGCGCCTTGCCACGCTCCTCGACAACGACCGCAACCAGCTCGAGCTGTTCACCGCGCTACTGCTGTCGCTGCCCGGCTCGCCCGTCATGTACTACGGCGACGAGATCGGCATGGGCGACAACATCTGGCTCGGCGACCGTGACGGCGTGCGGACGCCCATGCAGTGGACGCCTGACCGTAACGGCGGCTTCTCCACTACCGACCCGCAGCGGCTGTACCTGCCGCCTGTCATGGACCCTATCTACGGCTACCAGGCGCTCAACGTCGAGGCGCAGCAGCGGCACCCGCAGTCACTGCTGCACTGGACCCGGCGGATGATCGAGATCAGGAAGCGGCACCCGGTCTTCGGACTCGGTGCCTACGAGGAGCTGACAAGCAGCAACCCGAGCGTGCTCGCATTCGTCCGCGAGTACGACGCCGCGGGGAGCATCGCCGCGCAGCGGCTGGCCAGCGAGCACGGCAGCCACCTGGAGCACGACTCGGCGGACCGGATCCTGTGCGTCAACAACCTGTCCCGCTTCCCGCAGCCCGTCGAGCTCGACCTGCGCAGGTTCATCGGCATCAGTCCGGTCGAGTGCATGGGCGGCGTCACGTTTCCGCCGATTGGGGAGCTTCCGTACCTCCTCACTCTGCCCGGACATGGCTTCTACTGGTTTCAGCTGCCTCCCGCGAGGGAGGAACAAGACCGATGAACCGCATGTGATCTAATTTGTCGATCCCCCGGAAATCAGACGAGGCAGAACCTCCGCGGATCTGACCGGGGGTGCGGGGGGTTCGTCCCCCCTGGAGACAGAGGGCAGGCCCGATGGCGATCGAGGACGTACTGGCCACGTGGCTAGGTGACCAGCGATGGTTCGCCGGCAAGGGGCAAGGACTGCACGATCTGGCGATCGTCGCGGACACCGAGCTCGTCGCCGGAGAGCCCGGGCTGCGGCACCTGATAGTCGCGGCCACGCACGGCACAGCGGTCGACTACTACCAGATCCTCGTCGGCCTGCGGCACCGGCTTCCCGTCCGGCTGCAGCACGTGCGGATCGGGCCGTCGGGCGACGGCAGGATCGCCTACGACGCGCTGCACGACGCGGAGCTCACCAAGACGCTGCTCACCGGCATCGCCGCGGGCAGCAAGGCCGGGCCGCTGCGGATGGGGACGATCTCCGGCACCAGCTTCGCGACCGGGCTCGACAGCCTGGTGCTCGCCGGCGAGCAGAGCAACACCAGCCTTGTCTTCGGCGACGAGTCGATTCTCAAGGTGTTCCGCAGGCTCTCCCCTGGTCCCAACCCGGACCTCGAGGTGACCACAGCGCTCGCCCGGCTCGGCTCGGAGCAGATCGCCGAGCCGCTCGGCTACATCGAGACCAGCCTCGAGGGCGTGACCACCAGCCTGGCCATCCTCTCGCACTACCTGCGGCTGGCCACCGACGGCTGGACGCTCGCCGCGACCAGCGTGCGCGACCTGTACGCGAGGGCGGGAGACACCAGCCAGACCGACGCGGACCGCGAGAACATCCACGCGGCCGACGCGGGCGGCGACTTCGCCGGCGAATCGCGCAGGCTCGGCATCGCCACCGCGACGGTCCACTCGGACCTGGCCGCGGCCTTCGGCACCGAGGAACTCGGCCCGGAGGAGATAGTCGAGCTGAGCGAGCAGATGTTCCGCAAGCTCGACCTCACCGTCGCCGCGGTGCCCGAACTCGCCAAGCACACCGACATGATCAGCGACGCCTACCACGAGGTCGCGAAGCTCCGCGGCCCGGTCCCCGTGCAGCGCGTGCACGGCGACTACCACCTGGGCCAGGTGATGCGCACAGAAAGCGGGTGGGTAGTGCTCGACTTCGAAGGCGAGCCGGCGACGCCGCTTGTGCAGCGCCGCGCGCTCTCCTCGCCGCTGCGCGACGTCGCGGGGATGCTACGCTCCTTCGACTACGCGTCCAGGTACCAGCTCATCGGCCATCCCGAGGAAGCCGCGCTCAGCGAGGTCGCGCGCGACTGGGAGCGCAGGAACGCGAGCGCGTTCTGTGCCGGGTACGCCGAGGCGGGCGGGCTCGACCCGGTCGCCAACCAGGTCCTGCTGCGTGCCCTGCAGCTGGACAAGGCGGTCTACGAAGTGCTGTACGAGGCCAGGCACCGCCCGTCCTGGCTGCCCATTCCGCTTGACTCACTGGCAGAGTTCTAAAGTGCTTAAAAAAGACGAAACCATCTCCCTCGGCGAGATCGAACGACTCGTCGCGGGCTGGCACCACGACCCGCATTCCCTGCTCGGCGCGCACGCCGTCCCAGGCGGACAGGTGGCGATCAGGGCACTGCGCCCGCTCGCCGCGTCCGTCACGGCCGTGCTCTCCGACGGCAGCAGGCACCCGATGACGCACCGGCACCTGGGCGTGTTCGAGGTGACTGTGCCGGGCACCGCGGAATCCGTTCCGGATTACCTGGTTGAGGTCGCCTACGTCAACGGCGAGCCGCGGGTGCAGGACGACCCGTACCGGCACCTGCCGACAATCGGCGAATTCGACCTGCACCTGATCGGCGAGGGACGGCACGAGCAGCTGTGGCGCGCGCTCGGCGCGCGGCCGATGGAGACCGGCGGCGCGACGGGCACCGCGTTCACCGTGTGGGCGCCGAACGCGCGCGGCGTGCGCGTCACCGGCGACTTCAACTTCTGGGACGGGCGCGCCCATCCCATGCGGTCACTCGGCGGCGCCGGCGTGTGGGAGCTGTTCGTGCCCGGCGTCGGCCCCGGTGCCACCTACAAGTTCTCCATCTGCGGGCCGGACGGCGCCTGGCGGGAGAAGGCGGACCCGATGGCGCAACTCGCCGAGACGCCGCCCGCCACCGCGTCGGTCGTCTACCAGTCCGAGTACGAATGGGCCGACGACGACTGGCTCGCAGAGCGCGCCAAGTGGACGCCCGTGACCAGCGCGATGTCGGTGTACGAGGTGCACCTGGGCTCGTGGCGTCCCGGCCTGTCCTACCGCGAGCTCGCGACCGAGCTCACCGCGTACGTGACCGACATGGGGTTCACCCACGTCGAGTTCCTGCCGGTCGCCGAGCATCCCTTCGGCGGCTCATGGGGCTACCAGGTGACGTCGTACTACGCGCCGACCGCGCGGTTCGGCACGCCTGACGACTTCAGGTTCCTCATCGACGCGCTGCACCAGGCGGGCATCGGCGTCATCGTCGACTGGGTGCCCGCGCACTTCCCGCGCGACTCGTGGGCGCTCGCCGAGTTCGACGGCACGCACCTGTACGAGCACTCCGACCCGCGGCTCGGCTCGCACCCGGACTGGGGCACGCTCGTGTTCAACTTCGGCCGGTCCGAGGTGCGGAACTTCCTCGTTGCCAACGCCATCTACTGGCTGGAGGAGTTCCACATCGACGGGCTGCGGGTGGATGCCGTGGCTTCGATGCTCTACCTTGACTACTCGCGCAAGGACGGCGAGTGGATGCCCAACGTGTACGGCGGCCGGGAGAACCTCGACGCGATCTCGTTCCTGCAGGAAGTCAACGCCACCGCCTACAAGCGCGTGCCGGGCATCATGATGATCGCCGAGGAGTCGACCGCGTGGCCCGGCGTGTCCAAGCCGGTCTGCCTGGGCGGGCTCGGGTTCGGCTTCAAATGGAACATGGGGTGGATGAACGACACCCTCGAATACATGAAGCTCGACCCGGTCTACCGGCAGTACCACCACAACGAGATCACGTTCTCGATGGTGTACGCGTTCTCCGAGAACTACGTGCTGCCGCTGTCGCACGACGAAGTGGTGCACGGCAAGGGCTCGCTGCTCGGCAAGATGCCGGGCGACGAATGGCGCAAGTTCGCCGGGCTGCGCGCGCTCTACGGCTTCATGTGGGCGCACCCGGGCAAGCAGCTGCTTTTCATGGGCTCGGAGTTCGGCCAGGGCAGCGAGTGGTCGGAATCCAACGGCCTTGACTGGTGGGTGCTCCAGTTCGACTACCACTCGGGGATGCAGCGCCTGGTCCGGGACATCAACGCCACCTACGGCAAGCTGCCGGCGATGTGGTCGCAGGACGCGATCCCCGACGGCTTCGGCTGGATCGACTCCAACGACGCGCACGGCAACGTGCTGTCGTTCCTGCGCTTCGGCGCGCAGGAACACGGGGCGCCGGTGCTCGCCTGCATTGCCAACTTCTCCGCGATGCCGCACAACGACTACCGGGTGGGCCTGCCGCTGGCCGGCCGCTGGCGCGAGGTGCTCAACACCGACGCCGCGGTGTACGGCGGCAGCGGCATGGGGAACCTCGGCGCGGTGACCGCGATCCCCAAGCCGTGGCACGGCCGGCCGGCGTCGGCGTCGATCGTGCTGCCGCCGATGTCCGTCCTCTGGCTGACCCCGGAGATCTAAGCGACCCGGCGCGGTCCGCGCTCCTCGGCCTGGATGGCGGGCAGCACGGTGGTCAGCGCGCTGCTCTTCTCCTCGGCGGTGCTGCGCGCCTGCTGCTCCTGCGCGGCCTGCTCCACCACGGGCGCGAGCCGCGCGGCCATCTCCTCGCGTTTGCGTTCCGCCATGACCCGTCTGCGGTTCTTGACGTACCGGTCGGTGAACACGATCAGGCAGGTGAGGAACAGCAGGGCGGCAATAGCCAAGATCACGTACATGCGCATCAGGTTCCGGTCGACGGCGAACAGGACAACCACATCGTGCGATGCGTGAGTAAGGGATTGTCTTCTATGCTACCTGGCTAGAGCAGCCGAAGGAGCCACCCGGGGCCGACGACGGACGCGTTCAGCTCCTCGCAGCGCTGCCGCAGCCGCCGGTCCGCGGTCACCACCAGGCAACTCTCATCACGCGCCACCACCTCCGCGACAACGCCGACGATCGCGTCGTCACCGGAACCGGGCGCGGACACCAGCCGCACCGGCCTTGGTCCCTCCCCCTCGGCGGGCGCCCAGTCCGCCGCGAGCGACGGATCCTCCTCCTCCAGTAGCGGGACGGCATCCCTGGCACGACCCTCGAGCACGAGCATCCAGGCGCCCGCCGGGCCGTCGCCGCGCCTGGCGAGCGCGATCACCTCGCGGCACAGGCGCAGCGCCGCCGCAGCCCGGTCCCGCCACCACCCGTCGGCACGGGCGCCCATCACGTTGGCCACGTCGACCACGACCACAGACGCGGTGATTGCGATGCGGAGTCACCACCTTACGTTCGCATTACTACTTTGACTGTTTGATGTTCCCACCCGCGTAAGCTGTCCGCATGGCAGAGGCGAAGCTTGCCGGGCAGATCGCCCGCATGCGGCAGCGCAGGACTGGGCCACTCATACTCGAACTTGACCTGACCGACGGCATCGCCGAGGGCCAGCCAGCCGACCCGCTGGCCGCGCTGCTCACCATGCGCCGCACCCGGCTGCAGGACGTTCTCGACGGCCTGCGGCGGGCGGCCGCGGACCACAAGGTGCGGGCGCTCGTGGTCAAGGTCGGCGGGTCACGCATCGGGCTCGCGAAGATCCAGGAACTGCGCGCCGCCATCGGAGACTTCAGGAAATCGGGCAAGCTCGCGGTGGCCTGGTCGGAATCGTTCGGCGATTTCCTGCACGGCAACCTGCCCTACTACCTCGCCACCGGATTCGACCGGATCTACCTGCAGCCGTCCGGCTCGCTCGGCCTCACCGGCGTCGCCGTGGAGCAGGTGTTCCTGCGCAACGCGCTCGACAAGCTCGGCATCGACTTCCAGAGCGCGAAGCGGCACGAGTTCAAGTCCGCGGCGGACCCTCTCACCGAGGCCGGGTTCACCGGGCCCGCCAGGAAAGCCGCGGCGCGGCTCGCCGAGTCGGTCACCGAACAGCTCGCCGGGGCGATCGCCGCCGGCCGCGGGCTGTCCGTCGAGCAGGCCGCGGCACTGATCGCTAACGGGCCGTACCTCGCACTGCAGGCGCTCGACGCGGGCCTTGTCGACGGGCTGATGTACCGGGACGAGGTCTACGACCAGGTCCGCAGGGACGCCGGGCACGACGCGATGCTGCTCTACCTACAGCGCTATCAGCGCACGCAGTCGCTTGGCGACCTGCCGCGACGGCTCGGCAGCAGCGTCCAGTCCATCGGGCCCGGTCAGCACGAGCGGTGCGTGGCGATGATCTACGCGCACGGCGCGATCAGGCAGGGGCGCAGCGGGCGCGGCGGACCTGGCGGCAGCGGCATGGGCTCTGACACGGTGGCGGCGGCGCTGCGCGCGGCGGCGGCCGACGAGAACGTCCGCGCGGTCGTGCTGCGGGTCAACAGCCCGGGCGGCTCCGCCGTCGCGTCCGACGTCATCTGGCGCGAAGTAGTCAGGCTCAGGGCGGCGGGCAAGCCCGTGGTGGTGTCGATGGGCGACGTGGCCGCGTCCGGCGGCTACTTCATCTCGGCGCCCGCCGACGTGATCGTCGCGCAGCCGGGGACGATCACCGGGTCGATCGGCGTCATCATGGGCAAGCCGGTGCTACAGGACTTGTTCGAGCGCGCCGGGGTCACCACCGACTCGATCACCGATGGCGCGGGCGCCGCGCAGGCGACGATGTTCTCCTCGGCACGTCCGTTCTCCGAGGCGGAATGGGCCAGGATCAACGCCTGGCTCGACGCCATCTACGCGGACTTCACCGCGAAGGTGGCGTCCGGGCGGCGGATGCCGCTTGACCGGGTGCACGAGCTGGCCCGCGGCCGGGTATGGACCGGAGCGGACGCGATCGCCGCGGGGCTCGCCGACGAAGCGGGCGGCATGCGCGAGGCCACCGCGATCGCGCGCAAGCGCGCCGGGCTGCCCGACGACGCGCCGGTGCGGGTCTACCCCCGGCTCGGCCCGCTCGACCAGCTGCGGCCGGCCGAGTCGAGCGAGGCACGGCCCGCGGCGCGGTCCGCCGTCGGCGCCGGGTCACTCGCCGCGCTGTTCGCCGACGGCTGGGGCCCGGCGTGGCGGTTCGCCGCGGCGGCGGGACTGCCGCCGTACGGGCCGCTGACCCTGCCAGGCGTCTGGACCATAAGCTAGCTACCGAACGGGTGCCCGGTGACTGCGAACCCCTTCCAATCTGCCGATGCTGGCGGGCCTGGCGGAGAGGTGGATCCGCGCCCAGTGAGCGGCTTGCTTGACGCGCTGTCGGCGTGGGCGGCCGGTGTCACGCTGCTGACCATCGCCGACGGCCGCGACGACATCGGCACCACGGTCAGCGCGTTCCTTCCTGTCTCGCTCGACCCGCCGCTCGTCGCGGTGTCGCTGATCGCCGACGCCTACCCGGCGGAGGTGCTCAGCCGGCCGTCGCTCCCCGCCGCGCGATTCGCGGTCACGCTGCTGTCGTCGGCGCAGAAGGTGCTGGCCGGCCAGTTCGCCGCCGAGGGCCGGCCAAGCGCGCGGCTGATCCTCGAGGCGGTGCCGCATGCGCGCGGCGCCGAATCCGGCGCGCTGATACCGTCGGGCGGCCTGGCCGCGCTCGAATGCTCGGTCGCCAGGCGCGTCCCGGCCGGCGACCACTTGCTGGTGATCTCCGCCATCGAGTCGGTGGCCTACGTGGCCGAGTCCGGCGACCCGCTTGTCCGCTTCCGCGGCCGCTACCCGGCCTTCGGGTGAGGCCGCCCCCCCGGCCGAAGTTACCGCGGGCCATCGGTGATCGGGCCGCGGTGAGCAGGCGGGGTCAGCCGACGCGGCGGCCGGATTTGTAGACGGCGTGGATGAGGGGGACGCCCGGTCGGTACGCGAGGTGCGCGTGGGACGGGGCGTCGAGGATGATCAGGTCCGCCCGAGCGCCAGGGGCGAGGTAGCCGATGTCGGTGCGGCGCAGCGCGCGTGCGCCGCCCGCCGTGGCCGACCAGACCGCCTCCTCCGTGGTCATCCGCATGTCGCGGACCGCGAGCGCGATGCAGAACGGCATCGACGTGGTGTAGGACGTGCCGGGGTTGCAGTCGGTGGCGAGCGCGACCGTGGCGCCGGCGTCGAGCAGGCGGCGGGCGTCCGGATAGGGCTGGCGGGTGCTGAACTCCGCGCCAGGCAGCAGCGTCGCGACGGTGTCCGACGACGCGAGCGCGTCCACGTCCGCGTCGGTGAGGAAGGTGCAGTGGTCCGCGGATGCCGCGCCGATCTCGACCGCGAGCACGATGCCGGGGCCGGGGCCGAGCTGGCTGGCGTGAATCCGCGGCAGCAGGCCGCGGCCCAGTCCCGCGGTGAGCACCGCGCGTGCCTCGTCCGCGCCGAACGCACCGCGCTCGCAGAACACGTCGGCCCAGCGGCAGTGCGGCGCGCACGCGTCCAGCATCGGCCCGCACACCAGGTCGACGTAGCCGCCCGGGTCGCCGGCGAACTCGGCGGGCACCACGTGCGCGCCGAGGTAGGTCACCTCGCCGGTGATCTCGGCGGCCAGTGCGACCGCCCTGGCCTCGTCCGGCACGGTGAGGCCGTAGCCGGACTTGCACTCGAACGTGGTGCTGCCCTGCGCGAGCATCTCCCCTGCCAGCCGGCCCAGGCCGGCCCTGAGCTCCGCGTCGCTCGCGGCGCGGGTGGCGGCGACCGTGGTCCTGATGCCGCCCGCGGTGTACTTACGGCCCGCCATCCGCGCCGCGAACTCGGCGGACCGCTCCCCCGCGAACACCAGGTGCGCGTGCGAGTCGGCGAAACCGGGCAGCACGGCGCGGCCCGCCGCGTCGACCACCTCGTCGGCGGCGGGCGCCTGGGCGGCCGGCCCGGTCCACGCGATCCAACCGTCCTCGATCACCAGGGCGGCGTCACCGATCGCGGCGAACGAGCCGCCTGGCCCGCTGGGCTGTGCTGTGCCACCGGGCTGTGCCGTGCCGGCCGGCTTGGCCGTGTTAGCCGGAGCCACGCCGGTCGGCTCCGCGCTAGCCGGCACTGTCCCGTCCGGAGTGTTTGTCACGAGCTCGCCGATCCTGGTGATCAGCAAGGAACGAGGCATCCCCGCCGCCGCTAGGTGAGTACCGCGCCGATGGCGGCGGCAAGCTCGCGTGGCACGTCATCGACAAGCTGGTGCCGCCCGTCGCGCACCACGTCGGCGCCGGACACCACGACGTGCCTGACGTCGGCCGCGGTGCCCGCGGCGAACACCGCGGCCACTGGGTCCCGCCCGCCGCCGGCGAGCCGCGGCGAGTCAAGGGAGATCGTCACCAGGTCGGCATGCGCGCCAGGGACGATCTCGCCCGCGTCCGGCCAGCCGAGGCAGGCGTGCCCGGACGCGGTCGCCGCCGCTGCCAGTTGGGCCGCGCTGAAGTGCCCGCGCCGCCTGGTGATCAGCCGCTGCGACAGCTCGAGCCAGCGCGCCTCATCGATCAGGTCGATCACGCTTTGCCCGTCACTGCCCAGGGCAAGCGGCGACCCCGCGGCGGCCAGCGCGGGCGCGGGGCCGACGCCGTCGGCCAGGTCGGCCTCGGTAAGCGGGCACATGCACACGGTGGACAGCGACCCGCCGAGCAGCTCGATGTCGCGCTCGGTCAGGTGGGTGGCGTGCACCAGCGTGGTGCGCGGCCCGAGCGCCCCCGCGTCGTACAGCACCTCGGCAGGCGTCGCTCCGAACGCGGCGCGGCATTCGTGATTCTCGAGCGGCTGCTCCGACAGGTGGGCGTGCACCGGGGCACCGTGCGCGTGCGACAAGGCCATGACCACCGGCACCGCGTCCGGATGGACCGCGCGGACCGAGTGGATCGCCGCGCCGACCCTGGCGTGCGGCGCCGCCATGCCCAGGTCGTCGTAGCCGAACCCGGACACTCGCTCCGCCCAGTCGTGCGCGGTGCCGTCGCCGAAGCGGAGCTGCACTCCCGCGAGCGGTACCGGCTCGCCGCCCGCGGTGAAACCGCCGGCCAGGTAGCAGGCGTCGAGCAGGGTGATGCGCAGGCCGGCCGCGGCGGCCGCCGCGATGAGCACGCGGCCCATCTCGTTCTGGTCGCTGTAGCGGGTTCCGCCGGGACCGTGGTGCAGGTAGTGGAACTCCCCGACGCAGGTGATCCCGGCAAGTGCCATCTCCGCGTAGACGGCGCGGGCGAGGGCGAAGTAGCGATCGGGGTCGAGCCGCTCCGCGACGGCGTACATCTGCTCGCGCCAGGTCCAGAAGGTGTCGTCCTGCTGTCCGCCGCCGAAGCCCGTCCCGGCGCCCGCGGCGAACCCGGCAGTGATCCCGGCGCCGGCCACGTTGCCGCGCAGCGCGCGGTGGAACGCGTGCGAATGCGCGTTGGCCAGGCCAGGCAGGGTCAGGCCGGGCAGCCGCACCGTGTCCGGCGGCACCTGCGCGGCGGGAACGTCCGGGGTGACGGCGGTGAACCGCATGCCGCGCGCCTCGATCAGCACGTCGCGCCCCAGGCCGAGGCCGGGCGCGGCCGCCCCGGGCATCCCACGCGGGCCGGGCGCGCCGCGACCGAGCCAGGCGAGCTCGGCGTGCCAGCGGCGCACGGTCTCCAGCGGAGCGGCCCCTTCGGAATTCGTCACACGCACCATCATCCCCAACCGGCATGGTCGGGAACTAGCCGCGTCCCTTCTTAGAATGTCCTCGTGATCACCAAAGACAACGATCGCGTGGACCATCACGGTCCCGAGCACCGGGACGTGTCGGGCGGATGGCTCAGGCCTGCCGTTTTCGGTGCGATGGACGGGCTGGTCACCAACGTCTCACTGATCGCCGGCGTCGGGGGCGGCGGCGGGTCGCGGCACGCGATAGTGCTCACCGGACTCGCCGGGCTCGCGGCGGGCGCGTTCTCGATGGCGGCCGGCGAGTTTGTGTCCGTTTCCTCGCAGAATGAGCTCGTCCAGGCCGAGGTGGACAAGGAACGGCACGAGCTCGCCACCAACGCGGCCGCGGAGCAGATCGAGCTGGTCGGCATGCTGCGCCGTCGCGGCATCTCGGCGGCCACCGCGCGGCTCGCCGCCGCCGAGATCTCGGCGCATCCGGACAAGGCGCTCGCCGTGCACACCTTCGAGGAACTCGGGGTCAACCCCGCCGAGCTGCCCTCGCCGTTTGTCGCCGCGGGCGCGTCGCTCGTCGCCTTCGCGGTCGGCGCGATCATCCCGCTGCTGCCCTACGCCGCCGGCAGCGACAGCCTGTGGCTCGCCCTCGTCCTCGCCGCGCTCGCCGCGGTCGCGGGCGGCGGCATGGTGGCCCGGCTGACCGGCCGGCCGTTCTGGCGCGGCGCGCTGCGCCAGCTGGCGCTCGGCGCCCTCGCCGCCGGCATCACCTACCTGATCGGCGTTGCCGTCGGCGGGATGGCGGCGAGCTGACCCGCGTTACTACCGCTGGGTACTAGTCCTGGTATGGTGCCCCGTGGCCACAGTGAACCGCCCGCTGCGCATCGCGCTGCTGTCGTACCGGAGCAAACCGCACTCCGGCGGCCAGGGCGTTTACGTGCGGCACCTGAGCAGGGAACTCGCCGCGCGCGGCCACCTCGTCGAGGTGTTCTCCGGGCAGCCCTATCCGGACCTCGACGAAGGCCCGGTGCTGCGCGAGGTGCCGAGCCTTGACCTCTACCGCGACGACGATCCGTTCCGCACCCCGCGCCTTGCTGAGTTCAGGGACTGGGCGGACGCGGTCGAGGTGGCGATGATGTGGGGCGGCGCGTTCCCCGAGCCGCTCACGTTCAGCGTGCGGGCGCTGCGCGCGCTGCGCGCCAGGCCGGGCGACTTCGACATCGTGCACGACAACCAGGGGCTTGGCTACGGGATGCTCGGCCTGCGGCGGCTCGGCCTGCCGCTCGTGACGTCCATTCATCACCCCATCACGGTGGACAGGCGGCTCGACCTCGACGGGCGGAACTGGCGTGAGCGGCTAAGCAAGCGCCGCTGGTACGGTTTCGTGCGCATGCAGGGGCGGGTGGCGCGGCGGGCGGGGCCGCTGATCACGGTGTCGTCGTCGTCAAAAAACGACATATGCCGTGATTTCCATACGAACCCGGATAATGTATATATTGTGCCACTTGGCGTTGATACCCGGCTCTTTCACCCGCGCCGCGGCGAACCGCGCGTGCCGGGCCGGATCGTGACGGTGACCAGCGCCGACTCGCCGCTCAAGGGGCTGTCCACGCTGCTGCGCGCCGTCGCCAAGCTGGCCACGGAACGCGACACGCACCTGGTGGTCGTCGGGACTCCGTCGGCCGCCACCAGGCAGCAGGTGACGCAGCTTGCCCTGGACAGCCGGGTCAGGTTCGCCAGCGGCCTGCCCGACGCGGAGTACGCAAAGCTGCTCGCCTCCGCCGAGGTCGCGGTGATCCCCTCGATGTACGAGGGCTTCTCGCTGCCCGCGGTGGAGCACATGGCCTCGGGCACGCCGCTCATCGCCAGCAGGGCCGGCGCGCTGCCCGAGGTCACCGGCGACGCCGCGCTGCTCGTGACGCCAGGCGATGCCGAGGAACTCGCCGCCGCGCTGCGCAGCCTGCTCGACGAGCCGGAGTCGCGCGCGGCGCTCGCCGCGCGCGGCCTGGCCCGGGTACGCGAGCGGTTCGCCTGGCCCGCGGTAGCCGCCGCGACCGAGGCGCTGTACCGGAAGGTGATCAACGGGGAGACCGGTTGCTGACCGTCGATTTCACGAAATTTCCGATTAATCCCGGCGACCGCGTGCTCGACCTCGGGTGCGGTGCCGGCCGGCACGCCTTCGAGGCCTACCGTCGCGGCGCCCGCGTGGTCGCGGCCGACCTCGACGTCAAGGAGCTGCCGCCGGTCGGCAGCATGTTCGCCGCCATGCGCGAGACGGGCGAGGCGGGCCCGCCCGGGGCGGCCGCCGCCGTGTCGGCGGACGCGACGAACCTGCCCTTTCCTGACGGCGCGTTCGACGCGATCATCGCCGCGGAGATCCTCGAGCACATACCCGACGACACCGCCGCCATGGCCGAGATCGCCCGGATCCTGCGCCCTGGCGGAACCGTCGCGGTCACCGTGCCCGCCTGGCTCCCCGAGCGGATCTGCTGGGCGCTGTCCCGTGAGTACCACGAGGTGCCCGGCGGCCACGTGCGCATCTTCACCAGGGCCGAACTCGGCGCCAAGCTGGCCGCGGCCGGGCTCACGCCCATCGGCGGGCACCACGCCCACGGCCTGCACTCGGCCTACTGGTGGCTGAAGTGCGCGGTCGGCGTGCACGACGACAAGCATCCCGCCGTGCGGGCGTACCACCGGCTGCTCGTCTGGGACATCATGAGCAAGCCCGCGCTCACCCGGCTTTCCGAGGCCGCGCTCAACCCGCTCATCGGCAAGAGCCTGGTGATCTACGCGAGAAAGGCCGAGACTCCGAAACCGGTCATCCCGAACGGGTTCGCGGTTCCCCTGGCCAGCACCCGGTCCCCACATGGGGATGCGGGGGGGTCTGGGGGGGTCGTCCCCCCGGGAAAGCAGAGCGACCTAGCGGGCAGCGGGGCAGCCGAATGAAGCCGGCCGGACGGCACCGCCCGGGCAGCCCGAAGCCGCCCGCCGACATGCTGCAGACCGCCCGCGCTATCGCCGCGGTGCAGCGGCCAGACGGCGCGATCCCCTGGCCGGACGGCCACGTGGACCCGTGGGACCACGTGGAATGCGCGATGGCGCTCAGCGCCTGCGGGCTCCCCCTCCAGGCGCGGCTCGCCTACCAGTGGCTGCGCGAAACCCAGCGTTCCGACGGCTCCTGGCCGCGGACCACCGGGGGTCCCGGTGCCGCCTTCCCCGGCGAGGTGACCGACGACGCGGCGGAGAGCCACCACGCCGCCTACGTCGCGGTCGGCGTCTGGCACGACTACCTGGTCACCGGCGACCGCAGGTTCGCCGTCCGGATGTGGCCCACGGTGCAAGCGGCCGTCGAGTGGGTGCTCGACCTGCAGACGAGGCGCGGCGAGGTGGCTTGGGAACGCGACGGTTCCGGCGCGCCTGGCGGGTTCGCGCTGCTTTCCGGCAGCGCCAGCATCCTGCAGGGGCTGCGCTGCGCCCTAGCGCTGGCCGGCCTGGCCGGCGAGGCGCGGCCGGACTGGGAGCTGGCCGCCGGCCAGCTCGGGCACGTTATCGCCTGCCACCCCGACGCGTTCGCCGACAAGAGCCGGTTCTCGATGGACTGGTACTACCCGGTGCTCGGCGGCGCGCTGCGGGGATCCGCGGGCACCGAACGGCTCGCCCTGGGCTGGGACACGTTCGTCGTGCCCGGCCTCGGCGTGCGCTGCGTCAGCGACCAGCCCTGGGTGACGGTGGCCGAGACCTGCGAGCTCGCGCTCGCCCTCGACGCCTGCGGCCAGCGGGCGCGTGCGCACGAGGTGTTCGCCACCGTGGGCTCGCTGCGGCACGAGGACGGTTCGTATTGGACCGGCTGGCAGTACGTGAACCAGGACCACTTTCCCGCCGAACGCTCGGGCTGGACCTCCGCCGCGGTGGTACTCGCCGCCGACGCGCTGACTGGGTTCAGCGGCGGCGCGGGCGTCTTCCGCGCCATTCCCGCCCCGGCCAGCTACCGCCCGCCCGCCGACCCCGCCGCCTGCGGCTGCGAGCCGACCACGGCGGACGCGCTCACCGGCCGGGGCTAGCCGGCTGGGCTAGCAGACGGGCCTAGCCGACCGGGCTAGCAGGCGGCGAAGACGAGGCGGGCCGGGGTGAGTAAGCCGAACCCGTTCCGTATCGTCCGTCAGGCTGCGCGGTGGCGGACCAGCCGCACAGTGCCAGCGACGAGCAGCGCCGACAGGGCGAGGAGCCAGCCGGACTCGAAGAGCTGCCTGGGCCAGAATGTGGCGACCGGGTAATGGCATTGCAGGCAGAGCACGGTCACCGCGGCGAGGGCGGCGAAGCAGCCGAGCGAGGCCGCCATCGCCGGGAGAACCCGGCCGATCAGCGTGCCGAGGAACGCGCCGAGGCAGAACGCGGTCAGCGTCCACGCGGCGTACGCCAGGCCGCGCGTGTCGAACACCGCCGGCGTGAGGACGGTCAGGTGCTGTGTCGTCAGGAACGGGACGAACAGCCAGGTGAACAGCTGACTGACGATGAGCGCCGCGATCGTGACCACCGACCCGAGGTACGCGAGCTTGCCCTGCGTCCAGCGCACCCGGCCGATGCCGTGCGTCCACGCGTAGCGATAGGTGCCAGGGTTGCGCGAACTGCGCCAGAACGCGTCCGAACTCGTCCGCAGGGCGGAGGCAGGGGAAGAGATCGAGATCACCGTGTCCGGTCGCCCTGGTGCGCGGCTCGTTCCGATCCGGCCTCGCGCGTGGAGGACCTACGAGGAGATCGCCGATCTGTTCACTGGCCGCTCCGACCCCGCGTGGGAGGGAGACCGCGATCGGATCGATCAAGAGGTGCGCGATCCCTGGGGGAGCGCATGAGAGCGCTGCTCGACACAAGCGTTGTCATCGCCAGCGACATCGGCGAACTGAATGGCGAGCTTGCGATCAGCGCCGTCACTCTGGCCGAACTTCATTTCGATGTCCTGGTCGCACAGGACACCGCCACGCGAGCGGAGCGACTTCGGCGGCTGAGCATCCTGCACCGGCAGTTCGACCCCCTGCCTCTCGATGAGGCAGTGGCCGCGAGCTATGGCGAGATAACAGCGGCGGTCGTCCAAGCCGGGCGCAAGCCGCGCGCGCGGACCATGGACCTGCTCATCGCCGCCACCGCGCACGCACACTCCGCACGCCTCTATACCCGCAACCCCGGCGACTTCGTCGGAGCCGACAAGCACGTCGAGATCGTCGCCGTCTGACGGCCGGCCGCCTGGCGGTCACGGTCGGCTGTCTCCTTGTTGGGCTAGCGCTTGCTGTCCCGCTTCGCCTGCTTGCGGGCGCCCTGGGAGAGGGTTTCCGCGCGCTGGCGTTCCCTGGCCGCCGAGCGCAGCGCGCGTTCGCCGGTGGGCTCGGGCGTGACCTCCGGTCCCTTGCGCCGCTGGCGCGGGACCATCTCCTCGCCGCCCGGCCAGGCGCGGCCGCCGCGCTTCGCGGCTCGGGCCACGTCGAGCCGCTCCTTACGCAGCGAGGCGGCGGACTCCTTGGCGAGGACCGCCACCCGGTGGCTGGCCCGGGCGAGCGCCCGCTCGAACGCCTCGGCCCGCGCCCTCGCCCTCTGGTTCTCCGGATACGCCATGCCGCGGGCGGCGTGCTCGGCGACCGCGGCGCTCGCCGGCCTGCGGTACTGGCCGACGGCCTTGTCGCGCGCCCGCCTGACCCGTGCCTCGAGTTCGATGGCCTCGTCCTCGCCGAGTCCGGCGAGCGCGTCAAGCTCTGTTTCCGCTACGAGCCTGCCCTCGGCCTTGTTCAGTACCGCCATCAAGGAAGCTTCCATGGTTCCCCCCGAAACCTGCCAGCACCGGCCGCGAAACTCTTGCCCGCTGGTCAGGCCGGCAAAACGGCGGTCCTTCCCGCCCCAGCCGGCGTCGCCCGCCGGTCCCCTAGCCGCCGCCGGCCGTCCGCTGCCTAGCTGCCGTCGCCCGTCCGCTCCAGCACCCGGAGCGAGCCTGCGTGGCGGACCTCGGTGAAGGCGCCGGAAGCGAGCGCGCGCTGGTAGATGCGGAACGGGGCCTGGCCGCCGTCGGCCGGGTCGGGGAACACGTCGTGGATGGCGAGGGCACCGCCGAGCTCGACCCACGGGGCCCAGCCCTCGTAGTCCCACTGGGCGGCCGCGTCGGTGTGCCCGCCGTCGATGAACAGCATGCCGAGCGGGGTCCGCCACAGCCGGGCGACGTCGGCGGACCTGCCGACGATCGCCACCACATCGTCCTCGACACCGGCGGCCGCCAGGGTCGCCCGCAGCCGCGGCAGCGTGTCGAGCTTGCCGGTCGCCGGATCGACGAGGCCCGGGTCGTGGTACTCCCAGCCGGACTGGTGCTCCTCCGAGCCGCGGTGGTGATCCACCGTGACGACCTGCTGCCTGACCCCGGCGCCGCGGGCGGCGCGGACGCCGGCCGCGAGGTAGATCGCGGACTTCCCGCAGTAGCTGCCGACCTCGAGCACCGGCCCCACCGCCGCGTACGCCTCGGCGGTCTCGCACAGCGCCAGACCCTCGGCCTCCGGCATGAACCCGGTCGCCGCCTCCGCCGCCTTCCTGAGCTTCGCATCCATCCAGGCACCATAGCGCCCGGCCGGGCGGCGCTGACGGGCCGCCGGTACCGCTCGGCCTCCGGCGGTCCGATTCGCGGCGGGCAGGCCTTGCGATCTTCGTCGTTACTGGCTAGTAATGGGACAGCGGCACCGTCGCCGCGTTGTCAGGAGGGCAGCCGTGAGCACCTACGACATGTACTCATCGCCGGTCAGCACCGAGACCTGGGACGTGCCCGCGGCCGGCGCGGCCCGATTCTCCTGGGAGTACGACGCGGGACGGCAGCAGCTGCTCGACCTCTACCAGCGCGGCAAGGACAAGCAGTGGGACGCGGTCAAGCGGATCGACTGGGACCAGCCGGTCAACCCGCTGGCAGTGATGGAGACCGGCGAGGAGATGGTGCCGATCTACGGGTCGCGCCAGTGGGAGAAGCTCAACCAGGCGGAGCGGGACGAGCTGAGCCACCACCTGTCGTCGTGGCTGTTCAGCCAGTTCCTGCACGGCGAGCAGGGTGCGCTCACCGTCGCGGCACGGATCGTTGAGTCGGTCCCCGACATGGACTCCAAGTTCTACGCCGCCACCCAGACCATGGACGAGGCGCGGCACGTCGAGCTGTTCAACCGGTTCGTTAAGGAGAAGATCGGACTGTTCTACCCGGTCAACGACCACCTGGCGGCGCTGCTCGCCGACGCGCTGAGTGATTCCCGCTGGGACCTGCCCTACCTGGGCATGCAGGTGCTGATCGAGGGGCTGGCGCTCGCCGCCTTCGGCGTGCACCGCGACATCACGGGCAACCCGCTCGTCAAGCAGCTGCTCGCGTACGTCATGCAGGACGAGGCGCGGCACGTGGCGTTCGGCAGGCTTGCGCTGCGCGACTACTACGCCGGGCTCACCGCCGCGGAACGGGCCGACCGCGAGGAGTTCGTGGTCGAAGGCTGCTACCTGATGCGCGACCGGTTCGTCGCCCGCGAGGTCTACGAGCGGCTCGGCTACGACGTCGAGGAGTGCGTGCAGTTCGCGGATCGCTCCCCCACGCAGCTCGCGTTCCGGCAGTTCCTGTTCAGCCGGATCGTGCCGTGCGTGAAGGACATCGGCCTGTGGGGCCCGAAGGTCCAGGCGGCCTATGTCGACATGGGCGTGATGGACGCCGCGAGCGGCGACCTCGACGCGCTGATGCGCGACGACGAGGACACCGCCGACCGGCTAGAACGCGAGCACGCCGTGGAGTTCGCCGCCCGCAAGGACGAGGTCGACGGCGTGATCGCGGCAGCGAAGGCCGACTGAACCTAAGGGCCGTTGAGCTAGAGGCGGTTGAGAACGGCGAGGGAGAGCCGGGCCGCGGGCTTGGCCACGAGCTCGGCCGGCGACAGTTCGCTGCGGCACATCCTGGTGAACGCGCGCCAGCCCTTGCCGGTGGACAGGCCTCGGTGGAAGGTGCCCGTGTGCCGGGTAAAGGCGGACAGTGCTGCCCTGCCCGCGTGCATGTCAGGAACCAGGGTGACGCCGACCGCGTTGACATAGCCGTCTGGGTCGTCGCTGGCCGCGTACTGGCCCGCCAGGGCGCCCGAGCGAAGAGCGAAGCTGATGCCCTCGCGAGTCCACGGTTCGAGCAGGCCCGCGGCGTCGCCAGCCAGCAGTACCCGGCCCTTGCGCAGCGGGGAGCGGTCCGAGCGGCAGCGGGTGAGGTGCCCTGAGTCCTGCACCACCTCGAAGCCAGCCAGGCCGAGCCGGGCTACGAATTCGCGCAGGTACGCCTTGGTGGCCTCGCCCTGGCCGCGGGCCGCGATCACGCCGACGGTGAGCCGGTCGCCCTTGGGGAAGACCCAGCCGTAGGAGGCTGGAATCACGCCCCAGTCGAGCAGGATCCGGCCCGCCCACTGGCGGGCCACCGCGTCGGGAACAGCGATCTCAAGCTCGAGGCCGAGGTCCACCTGGTCGAACTCCGCGCCAACGGCGCGCGCGGTGATGCCGGAGGAGCCGTCGGCGCCGACGACCGTACGCGCGGCGACCTGCGATCCGTCTGCGAGCCTGACGGTCACGTGTCCGTCCGCCTGGTCGATGGCGCGCACCTGGGCCCGCTGCCTGATCTCCGCGCCATTCTCCTGCGCCCGCTTCAGCAGTGCCGCGTCGAACTCCTCGCGGACCACCATGGCAAGGAAGGGTGCGCGGTCCGAGCGGGTGAACTCCTGGCCGCCGCGCAGGGTGACCGTGACCGCGCGGATCTCGTCTCTAGCGGGCACCGCAATCAGCCCGCTCGCGGCCGCGACGGACGCGCCAATCAGGCCGCCGCCGCAGGTCTTGTACCGGGGGTGTTCCGCTCGCTCGAGCACGATGGTCCGCGCCCCGGCGGCGGCTGCGGCGCTCGCGGCGGCCAGCCCGGCCGGCCCGGCACCGATGACGGCGACATCCCACTCAGCACGTTCCTGCACCCAAGCAGCTTAGGCGACCACCGCTCCGCCCAGCTTCCGTCCCCGGCGCCGCGCCCCGCGCGGGCTCCGCAGCCACCCCGACTTCGCGCCCGCTGCGTCTTTACTTAGCCGACGGCGCGACAAATGCCGCGAATCGGGCGCAAATGTGGTCGCCGGTTAAGCACAGTGGAGAAAGTGGTCACCAGCTAAGCAAAGTCGTGCCCGGCGAGGAGGTGGGTTCCGCGGCCCTGGTGGCAGCGGGCACAGGGGCCGCGGGCAGCCAGACGCATGGGGCGGCGGGCAGCGGGACGCACGGGCCCGCGGGCGGCGGGAGGCCAGGGGACAGCGGGACGCCGTGGGACGAGGAGGCGGCAGGGCGGGCGGGCCGGGGCGCAGGCGCGTCGCCGGGAACGAGGAAGACGGGTTACGCGCCGAGGTAGGCGAGGACGGCGAGGACGCGGCGGTTGTCGTCTTCCGAGAGTGCGAGATCCAGCTTGGCGAAGATGCCCGCCGCGTGCTTGCTCACCGCTTTCTCGGTGACGAAGAGGCGGGCGGCGATCGCCGCGTTGGAGCGGCCCTCGGCCATCAGGGACAGGACCTCGCGCTCGCGCGGTGTCAGCGTGGCGAGCGGGCCCGACCTGATGCGCTTGGCAAGCAGCCGGGACACCACCTCGGGGTCGAGCACGGTACCGCCCGCGGCGACCGCGCGCACCGCGTCCGCGAACGCGTCGTCGCTAAACACGCGGTCCTTGAGCAGGTAGCCGATTCCCCCGGCCTGATCGGCGAGCAGTTCCCTGGCATAGAGCTGCTCCACGTACTGGGAAAGGACCAGCAGCGGCAGGCCGGGCCTGGCCCGGCGCGCCTCGATGGCCACCCGCAGCCCGTCGTCGGTGAACGAGGGCGGAAGCCGGACATCGACGATGCCGACGTCCGGTTCCAGCTCGGTCAGCGCGCGCAGCAGTTCCGGCGCGCTGGCGACCGCCGCGACGACCTCGAAGCCGTGCGCCTCAAGGAGGCGCACGAGGCCGTCGCGGAGCAGGAACAGGTCCTCGCCGATGACTACGCGCACGAAACCCCGATCAGGTCGGCGAGCCGGCCGGCTCGCCGTCCCCCTTGGTCACGATGCCCGCCGGGCCGCTGCCAGGGCGGCCAGCGCCCGGCCGTCCAGCGCCTGGCAGGCCCGTGTCCGGCAGCGAGCAGGGGACCTCGATCGCGACGATGGTCGGGCCGCCCGGCGGGCTGCTTACCGCAAGGATGCCATCGAACGTGGCCAGGCGCCGCTCGACACCGGCAAGTCCGGTGCCGGCGGACGGGTCGGCGCCGCCGCCGCCATCGTCGGTGACCATGGCGCGCAGTATTTCCCCGCTGTGTTCAATGCTGATCTCCACCGTGCGGGCCTCCGAGTGCCGCACCGCGTTGGTCAGCGCCTCCGCGATCGCGAAGTACACCGCCGCGGCGACCGGCATCGGCGGCTCGCCGCGCAGGCTGATGTCCGTGTCCACGGTCAGCGGCGTGTCCAGGGCGAGGGCGCGGACCGCTTCGGCGAGCCCGCGGTCGGCGAGCACCGGCGGGTAGATCCCGCGCACCAGGTCACGCAGGTCGTCAAGCGCGCGGGATGACGTCTGGCGCGCATCGGCGACCAGGGCGAGCGCAGCCTCGGGGCTGGAGCGGATGAGCTCCTCTGCGGCCCGCAGCGACATGCCGACGGCGACAAGGCGGGCCTGCGCCCCGTCGTGCAGGTCACGCTCGATGCGGCGCAACTCGGCGACCGCGACCTCGGTCGCGTCGCTGCGCGTCTGCGTCAGCCGGCTCACCCGCTGGGTCAGCAGCTGCGCCCGCCTGGCCAGCTCGAGGTCGCCGCTCCAGGTCACCAGCCGGGGCGCGAGCGTGGCGCCTGCCCCGAGCAGGGCAACGCCCTGGGTGATGGCGAACAGCCCGGAATATTGGGTATGCAGCGGGACGGCGCCGTAAAGCACGGTGGTGTGCCACGGGAATCCGGCGTAGGCGATCACCCAGCGCAGCCCGAGCAGCACGCCCGTAATGCCGAGAAGCACGGTTCCCGCTACGGCAGCTGTCGCCGCCTGGCGCGGCAGCCGCACTGCCAGGATCACGCCGCCTGCGACGATCAGGATCGCCACTAGCCTGCCCGCGATGTTCGCGTTCACCGCGGTGCCGAACCACAGGCGGTTGCTGAACAGTTCCTCGCACAGCAGGAGCACCGGCAGGATCAGCAGCGGCGGCACGGTCTTCGGCTGGGCGCCCGCGCCGCGCAGCTGCTGTGCCGCCCGGCGGACCAGGCTGCCCCCAGGCGCCCCGGTGACGGCCAGCAGGAGGACGCCCGCGGCCAGGAAGATCACAGCCTGCGCCAGCGAGTAGGCCGTATTGTCGTAGGACCCCATCCGCACGACGCCGTAAATGACGTTGCGCGTGACCACGATGATGCCATCGGGGGCGCCGCCGCTCGGGAAGCGAGTAAACGGCCCCTCGTAGGAAATCATCTGATGGGTCAGCCAGATCCCGTAGGCACCGTAGGCGAACAGGGCGAACGGCACGAGCCTGGCCGTGAGCCGCGGCATCGCGACCGCCGCGCCGGCAGTCGCGATGACGAGCAGCCAGGATCCGTTGTCAGGGAAAACGGTGTAGGTGTCGGCTGCAAGCAGCGGCAGCAGCCAGGCGAGCAAGCGCGTGCCGCGCTTTACGTGGCTGGCCGGGGTGGCCGGCGCGCGGACTCCGAAGGTGGTCATGCGTCCATGGTCGCGGCGCAGCCGGACGCCGGCCATGGGTCTAGGCCTACTGTTTGGGGTCGGAGTAAGCCCAACCCGTTCGGGATGATCGGTACTGAATTTCAGCGGGCGAGGACGGACAGGCGGCTGAGCGCCTCCTTGAGCACCTCCTGGCGCTTGCAGAACGCGAACCGGACCTGGGTGCGGCCGGCTTCCGGGTGATCGTCGTAGAAGACGGCGCTTGGGATCGCGACCACGCCCGCGCGGTCCGGCAGGCCCAGGCAGAACTCCATGCCGTCGGTCTCGCCGAGCGGCGCGATGTCGGTGGTGATGAAGTAGGTGCCGTCCGGCTGGTACACCTCGAAGCCGATGTCCGCGAGGCCGCTCGCCATCAGGTCGCGCTTGGCCTTCAGGTCGGTGGCCATCTCCGTGTAGTAGCTGTCGGGGAGATCAAGGGCGCGGGCGACCGCGTACTGGAATGGGCCGCCGTTCACGTAGGTGAGGAACTGCTTGGTGGTGCGGACGGCGGCGACGAGGTCGGGTGAAGCGGTGACCCAGCCGATCTTCCAGCCGGTGAAGGAGAACGACTTGCCCGCGGAGCCGATCGAGACGACGCGGCCGCGCATGCCGTCGATGGTGGCGAACGGCACGTGCGGCACGTCGAACGTGAGGTGCTCGTAGGCCTCGTCCGCGATCACCAGCAGGTCATGCTCGATGGCCATCCTTGCGATGGCCTCGGTCTCCTCGCGGGTGAGAACCAGCCCGGTCGGGTTGTGCGGGCTGTTAAGCAGCAGCAGCCTGGTCTTGCCGGTGATCTTGTTTTCCAGCTCGGCCAGGTCGGGGCGGAAGTGCGGCGGGCGCAGCGTCAGCGGCACCCGGATGGCGCCCGCCATCGCGATGTTGGCGACGTAGGAGTCGTAGTACGGCTCGAACGCGATCACCTCGTCGCCCGGTTCGCACAGGGCGAGGATGGCGGCGGCGATGGCCTCGGTGGCGCCGGCGGTGACGAGCACCTCGGTGTCCTGGTCGTAGTCAAGGCCGTAGAACCGCCGCTGATGGCGTGCCACCGCGGCGCGCAGCTCGGGGATGCCGGTAGCGGGCGGGTACTGGTTGCCCTTGCCGGTCAGCACCGCCTCCGCGGCGGCCTCCGCGACCACCGCGGGGCCGTCGACGTCGGGGAAGCCCTGGCCGAGGTTGACCGAGCCGGTGGCGAGGGCGCGAGCCGACATCACGCCGAAGATGGTGTTGCCGAAGCCCGCGTAGCGGCGGTTGAGCACAGGTCGCGTCACCAGTCCATGACATCACGTCCGGCGGGGTGCCGGGATCGTGGCTGCCGACAGGCGTCAGCCAGCGGGGTTATCGTGGCCCCATGCGTATCGCCCTGTGCCAGATTCCGGTTAGCTCCGACGCCGGTGTCAACCTCGGACGCGTGCGGGACGCGCTCGGTGCGGCCGCCGCGGGCGGCGCCGACCTCGCGGTATTTCCTGAGGCGACGCTCGTCCGGTTCGGCTCCGACCTGCGCGCCGCGGCCGAGCCGCTCGACGGCCCGTTCTGCTCCGCGGTCGCGGCCGCCTGCGCCACGACGCGGGTCGCCGCGGTGCTCGGCACGTTCGAGCCCGCGCCGGACGGGCGGGTGTACAACACCGCGGTGGCGTTCTCCGCCGACGGTTCCCTCGCGGCGTCCTACCGCAAGCTGCACCTGTTCGACGCGTTCAGCCAGCACGAGTCCGACCTGGTCGCGCCCGGTTCCGAGGTGGTGCTCGCGCCGCTCGCCGGCACTACGGTCGGCATGCAGATCTGCTACGACATCCGCTTCCCCGAACTGACGCGGTGCCTGGCGGCCGGCGGCGCCTCGCTCGTCACGGTCAGCGCCGCCTGGCAGGCCGGGACGTTCAAGGAAGAGCACTGGGTGACGCTGCTGCGCGCCAGGGCGATCGAGAACACCGTGTGGATCGCTGCGGTCGGCCAGGTGCCCGACCTGGCGGAGAAGCCGACCCGCGCGCCGACCGGCATCGGGCGGTCGCTGCTTATCGACCCGCTCGGCGTGGTGCGCGCCGACCTCGGCCCGTCGGCCGGCGTGACCGTGGCGGAGGTAGACCTGTCGCTGGTGGACTCGGTCCGGGAAACGCTGCCCTCGCTGGCGAACCGGCGCCATGACGTGTTCGGGCCTTCCGGAGTCCCCCGCGCTAGCGTGTGAGGTCCGGGTCAGGGTTCGCGGGCGACCTGGAACGGCGCGAACGACTGGGCGGTGGCCATCAGCTCGATCGTGTTCACGTTGACGTGCTGCGGCATGGTTGCCGCCCAGTGGATGGACTCGGCGATGTCGTCGGCGGTCATCGGCTGCATGCCCTCGTAGACGTTGTCCGCCTTGCCCCGGTCACCGGAGAACCTGACCAGGGAGAACTCGGTGTCCGCCATGCCGGGCTCGACGCAGGTGACCCGCACCCCCGTGCCATGCAGGTCACTGCGGAGGTTGAGGCTGAACTGGTGCACGAACGCCTTCGAGCCGCCGTACACGTTCCCGCCCGGGTAGGGGTAGCTGCCGGCCACCGACCCCAGGTTGATCACGTGACCGCGGCGGCGGGCGACCATCCCGGGCAGGATCGCGCGCGTGCAGTAGACCAGGCCCTTGCAGTTGGTGTCGATCATCTGGTCCCAGTCGTCGAGGTCGGCGTCCTGGGCGGGACCGAGCCCGAGCGCGAGACCGGCGTTGTTGACCAGCACGTCGACGGCGCTGAACTCCTCCGGCAGGGCCGCCACCGCGGCGGCGACGCCTGCCCGGTCCCTGACGTCCAGCTGCAACGGGAGGACCTGCGGGCCGAACTCGCCCGCGAGATCCTTGAGCCGGTCGGTGCGGCGGGCGGCCGCGACGACGCGGGCGCCGTCGGCGGCGAATCTGCGGGCCACGGCGGCGCCGAAGCCACTGCTCGCGCCGGTGACGAAAACGGTTCCTGGCTTGGTGCTTGTCACCCGAGCCATCGTAGTCAAGGCACGTGTTGCGGTGACATGGCCCCGCTCAGGCTCAGAAGGCTCAGTACCGGATCGGCGATTGCCAGAGCGTCGGCATCAGCTGACCCTGCTGCCCGGTGTATCCGCCGCCGGTCAGCGTCGCGCCGTCGGCGGTGAGCGCGGTGATCGCGTTCTGCGTCGCGGGGCCAGTCGGTGAGCCGGCCAGGCCGGTGCCCTGGGGTGTCGCCGTCGTCCATCCGGTGCCGCCCGCGGCGGGCAGCGTCCAGAGCACCACAGCGGAACCGGCCCCCGTCTCGTAGGTGCCCGCCGCGGTGAAGCCGGCGCCCGCCGCGGTCAGCGCGGTGACCGCGGCCGCCCGTCCGCCGACTGGCCCGGGAAGCCTGATCAGGGTCCAGGTGGCGCCCGAGTCCGCCGAGACCTCGGCGAACGGGCTGCCGGTGCCCGCGGCGGAGAACGCGGTGCCCGCGGCCACCACGACGGCGCCGTGCGCCGCGACATAGGCGAGCGCCGCACGCGCCGCGCCCGCGGGCGCGGCAATCACCGACTGCCGCCAGGTGCGGCCGTCGGCGGACAGCCAGGCAGCCGGGCGCGTTCCCGCGGCGCCGACGGCGGCGAACCCGCGGGCCGTCGCGGTGACGGCACTCATCAGCGTCTGGCCGTGCCCGGCCTTGCTGGCGATCGCGGCGGTGCGCCAGCCGGCGAGGCCCGGCGCGTACCAGGCGGCTGCCGCGACCGCACCGCCCCGCGCGGGACGATGGCCGACGATCACGAAGCCCTTCCGGTCCGCGGCCACCGCCGCCGTGACGGCACCCGCGGTCCCGGTGCCGCCCGCCACGGTCCATGCCCGGGCGTCTGGTGAGCTGGCGATCAGCGGGCCGCCGCGCCCCGCTCCGCTCAGCGCCGTGCCGACGGCGAGCCAGCCCGCCGCGCCGTGCGCGACACCGGCAAACTGGCCGCGGCCCGCCCCGGTCTGGCCCGCCGCGGTCAGCGCAGCGCGCGTCCACGTGGAGCCGCCGTCCGGCGAGACCCACAGCGCGGGACCGCCGTCCGCGGTCCCCGCGAGTACCTCGGTGCCCGCCGACGCGGCGATCGCCGCCAGCATCACGGGGGTCGTGCCCGCTTGCCCGGTAAACGCCGTCCCGGCCAGCCGGGCCGGCGGGAAGCCCGCGGCGAGCGCCGACGGCGCCGCGCCGCCGTTGCCGCCGCCGCCCGCGGTCACCACCACCGCGATGCCGACGATCACGGCGACCACGATCGGCAGAACGAGGCCGACAAGCCAGTTCCTGGTGCGCATGACGGCGAGCACGCCGCCGCCCGCGGCGCGAACGGAGGCCCGTGGCGGCGGCAGCGGCGGTGCGGGATGCCTGATCGGGCGCAGCGAGTCCCGCGTGAGCGGGCGCAGCGGCTCCGGCGGATACGGGCGCAGCGAGTCCTGCCGAGGCCGGTGACGCGGGCCACGCGGCGCCTCGAACTCGTAGCCGGGAACCTCGCCTGTGTCCATTCAGCACGAGCGTAGCGGCCCGTTACGGGAAAGGCCGGGCATTTCCCTTCTCGGCAAACCGCCCGAATTAATGGCCAGCGCGTCAATCCCCTGATAACCAGCCAATTCCCCCAGGTTCGCTGGATGCAGCCGCCGCGCGACAGCACTGCCAGTGCGGCGTGAGCGGCCACCGAAGCCGTGCGGCGACCGCACGGATCGCGAACGTAAAGCGTGCAGGGTCGAAAGCGGTCAAGGCGCGTGACTCATCCCACATCGGTCACCTGAGCCACGGCGGCAGCATCCCGCCCCCTGCTAGCACAACCGAGCGGTAGCCTGGGAGGAGGGAGTCAGTAATCACATCTAATCTTCGGAAGAAGGCGATGTCCGCCGTGTCTTCTGAGTCGCCGCTCGCTGCCGCAGACTTCAGCGCGTCCTCAGCAAACCCCTCGTCACCTGCCCGGCCTGGTGAGTCAGCGGAGCCGGGCAGCGCGCCGGGCAGCGCCGACTTCGGACCCAATGAGTGGCTGGTCGACGAGCTGTATCAGCGTTACCTCGACGACCCGGGTTCTGTCGACAAGGCATGGTGGTCGTTCTTCGCCGACTACCGTCCGGTCCGCGGCCTGAACGGCACCGGGCCGATGCCCGTCCTTGCCGAGCCGCCGCCCGCCACCGCGCCCCCGCAGGCACCGTTGCCCGTCGCCGCGCCGCAGACCGCGGCTGCTCCCGCCGCCCCGGCGCCGCCGGCCACGCCCGCCACGGCGGCACCCGCCGGGACCGCCCCGACCGCCGCGCCGCCCCCCGGCGACGCCGAACTGTCCAAGCTCCGCGGTGCCGCCGCGCGCACCGCGCTGAACATGGCGGCGAGCCTGAGCGTGCCCACCGCCACCAGCGTGCGCGCGTTCCCGGCCAAGCTGCTCATCGACAACCGCATCGTCATCAACAACCACCTGCAGCGCGGCCGGGGCGGGAAGATCTCCTTCACCCACCTGATCGGCTACGCGCTGGTCCAGGCGGTCAAGGCGTTGCCGGAGATGAACGCCGCGTACGCCGAGGAGGACGGCAAGCCCGTCCTCGCCATGCCGCACCACGTGAACCTGGGCCTGGCCATCGACCTCAAGGCCAAGGACGGCAGCCGCCAGCTGCTCGTGCCCAACATCAAGGGCGCGGAGGAGATGGACTTCCGCCAGTTCTGGTCCGCCTACGAGGACGTGGTCCGCAAGGCGCGCAGCGGCAAGCTGACGGTCGCCGACTTCCAGGGCACCACGATCTCCCTCACCAACCCGGGCACGATCGGCACCGAGCACTCCGTGCCGCGCCTCATGCCCGGCCAGGGCGCCATCATCGGCGTCGGCGCCATGGAGTACCCCGCCGCCTACCAGGGCGCGAGCGAGGAGACCATGGCCCGGCTGGCGATCAGCAAGACGGTGACGCTGACCTCCACCTACGACCACCGGATCATCCAGGGCGCGCAGTCGGGCGACTTCCTGCGCATCGTGCACCGGATGCTGCTCGGCGAGAACCGCTTCTACGACGGCGTCTTCGAGAGCCTGCGCATCCCGTATGAGCCGGTCCGCTGGGTGAAGGACTTCCCGTACGGGCACGAGGACGATGTCACGCGGTCGGCCCGGGTGCAGGAGCTCATCCACGCCTACCGGGTCCGCGGCCACCTGATGGCCGACACCAACCCGATCGAGACCGTGCAGCGCAAGCACGCCGACCTGGACATCATCCAGCACGGCCTGACGCTATGGGACCTGGAGCGCGAGTTCGCCACCGGCGGGTTCGGCGGGCGGCCGATCATGCGGCTGCGGGAGATCCTCGGCGTGCTCCGCGACTCCTACTGCCGGACGATCGGCATCGAGTACATGCACATCCAGGACCCGGAAGAGCGCAAGTGGATCCAGGCGCACATCGAGGTCCCCCCGTCCCGGGCGGGCCACGACGACCAGGTGCGGATCCTGTCCAAGCTCAACGTGGCCGAGGCGTTCGAGACGTTCCTGCAGACCAAGTACGTCGGCCAGAAGCGCTTCTCGCTCGAGGGCGGTGAGGCGCTGATCCCGCTGCTCGACGTGGTGATAAGCGAGGCCGCCGAGGCGGAGCTCGACGAGGCCGTGGTCGGCATGGCGCACCGCGGCAGGCTCAACGTGCTTGCCAACGTCATCGGTAAGTCCTACGGGCAGATCTTCAAGGAGTTCGAGGGCAACCTCGACCCGAAGTCCACCCAGGGCTCAGGCGACGTGAAGTACCACCTGGGCGCCAGCGGCACCTTCACCTCGGCCAGCGGCAAGACCATCCCGTGCAGCCTGGTCGCCAACCCCAGCCACCTGGAGTGCGTCGACCCGGTGACCGAGGGCGTGGTCCGCGCCAAGCAGGACATCCTCGACAAGTCCGCGGACGGCTTTACCGTGCTGCCGGTGCTCATCCACGGCGACGCGGCCTTCGCCGGCCAGGGCGTTGTTGCCGAGACGCTCAACCTGTCGCAGCTGCGCGGTTACCGCACTGGCGGCACGGTGCACATCGTGGTGAACAACCAGGTCGGCTTCACCACCTCGCCGATGGAGTCCCGGTCGAGCGTCTACGCCACCGACGTGGCGCGGATGATCCAGGCGCCGATCTTCCACGTGAACGGCGACGACCCGGAGGCAGTCACCCGGGTGGGGCGGCTCGCGTTCGCCTACCGCGAGGCGTTCCGCAAGGACGTCGTGATCGACATGGTCTGCTACCGGCGCCGCGGGCACAACGAGGGCGACAACCCGAGCTTCACCCAGCCGCTGATGTACGACCTGATCGAGGCGCGCCGCTCGGTGCGCAAGCTCTACACCGAGGCGCTCATCGCGCGCGGCGACCTCACCATGGAGGAGGCCGAGGCGGCGCTGCGCGACTACCAGCAGCAGCTGGAGCGTGCGTTCACCGAGACCAGGGAGGCTGCGGAACTCCCGCCGCAGCCGGGCACGGTGATGCCGCAGGAGACAGGCGACCGCCCGGTGGACCACGCCGCGGTGCCGACCGCGATCTCGGGTGACCTGGTCAAGCAGATCATCGACACCCAGGTGTCCATCCCGGATGGCTTCACCGTCCACCCGCGGCTCAAGCCGCAGCTCGACCGGCGCGCCGCCAGCGTCGGCGAAGACACGATCGACTGGGCGACCGGCGAGCTGCTCGCCTTCGGCTCGGTGCTGCAGGACGGGCACCCGGTCCGGCTTGTCGGCCAGGACTCAAGGCGCGGCACGTTCGGCCAGCGGCACTCGGTGCTCGTGGACCGGGTAACCGGCGAGGAGCACACTCCGCTCAAGAGGCTCGACAACGGCAAGGCGCGGTTCTTCGTCTACGACTCGCTGCTGTCGGAGTTCGCCGCGATGGGCTTCGAGTACGGCTACTCGGTCGCCCGTCCGGACGCGCTCGTGCTCTGGGAGGCGCAGTTCGGCGACTTCGCCGACGGCGCGCAGACCATCATCGACGAGTTCATCAGCTCCGGCGAGCAGAAGTGGGGCCAGAAGTCCAGCGTCGTGCTGCTGCTGCCGCACGGCTACGAGGGCCAGGGCCCGGACCACTCCTCGGCGCGTATCGAGCGGTTCCTGTCGCTGTGCGCGCAGGACAACATGACGGTCGCGCTGCCCACCACCCCTGCCAACTACTTCCACCTGCTGCGCTGGCAGGCGATCAGCGGCCGGCACAAGCCGCTGATCGTCTTCACGCCCAAGTCGCTGCTGCGGCTCAAGGCGGCCACCTCGGCGACGTCGGACTTCACCCAGGGCTCCTTCAAGCCACTGATCGGCGAGCCGGCCGGCTTCGACGGGAGCAGGATCCGCCGGGTGGTGCTCTGCACCGGCAAGATGTACTACGACCTCGCCGAGCACCGGGCCAAGTCGGGTATCACCGACACGGCGATCGTCCGCGTCGAACGGCTCTACCCCATCCCGGCGCGGGAACTGCAGAAGGAACTCTCGCGGTACCCCAGCGACGTCGAACTGGTCTGGTGCCAGGAAGAGCCGGAGAACCAGGGCGCCTGGCCACGCATGGCGCTTCGCCTGCCGGCCCCCGACGTGATCGGCCGGCTGCCGCGGCTTGTCGCGCTCCCGGCGAGCTCGGCGCCCGCGTTCGGCTCCGCGAAGGTGCACGCGGCGACGCACCGTGAACTGATAGAGACCGCCATCCCTCGGCATGTCTAAGAATGTCGGGCTGGCGCATCTCACGAACCCGTGACGTCATTTTAGACATGCCGCTCCGGAGGGCTAGCGATGTACTTCACCGACGCCGGGATCGAGGAACTCGACGACCGTCGCGGCGACGAGCAGGTCACCATGGCCTGGCTCGCCGAGCGACTGCGCGACTTCGTCGATCTCAACCCGGAGTTCGAGACCGCGGTGGATCGGCTCGCGTCGTGGCTGGCGCGGATCGACACCGACGGTGACGCGGACGCGAACGCTGACACGGCCGAACCCGCCGAACCCGCCGACGAGGAGTAACAGCCAAGAGATCATCCCGAACGGGTGCCTGTCGTCGCCCGCCGGCCGCGCTCTCTCCTCGAGCGGCGTGGCCGGCGTCCGGTCCTCACTAACGCGATACATCTTGACTTTGCGGCAACACGATATATCGTGGTGTGTAGGTCACTGACGATGTACCGCGATGGAGGACCGCGATGGCACGCTGGACGGTTGACAAGCCGATGGCGCTCGACTTCGACGACGTCAGGTCGCTGAACGTGCGGCTGATCGCCGGAACGGTCGCGGTGCTCGCATCCGATGACCGGCCCTCGGTGGTGGTGAGCGAGCTGTCCGGGCGGCCCATCCTGGTCAGCCACGAGGACGGCGTGCTCACCGTGGCCTACGAGTCGCTGTCCTGGGAAGGCCTGCTCGGCTTCCTGAAACCACGCAAGGACAGCGTCGCCATCACCGTCACCGTCCCCGCGGACTGCCCGACCCAGTTCGGCGTGCTCAGCGCGTCGGCGGTGGTGTCCGGCCTGTCCGCGGGCGCGTCGGTCAGGAACATGTCCGGCGACATCACGCTCGACGGCGTGACAGGCGACGTGGACGCCGAGACGATGTCCGGCGAGCTCGCGGCCTGCGATGTCGACGGGTCGATCAGGATCAAGTCGATGTCGGGCGGGGTGACCGTGGCCGGCGGGCTGATCGACTCCCTGGACGCGAGCACGATGAGCGGGCAGGTCACGGCCGATTTCGCGCTCCGCGGCACCGGAAACGTGCACGTCAGCACGATGTCCGGCGACGTGACGCTGCGGCTGCCCGCGGATAGCGACGCGCGGGTGCACATGCACTCCACGTCGGGCGCCGTCAGGACCGAATTCGAGACACTGCGGACCATCAAGGCTCCTGGCTCGCGTGCCGTTAGCGGTAACGTTGGCGCAGGTGCCGGACATGTGTCCGTCACCACCATGTCCGGTGCGATAACGCTGCTGCGGCGTTCACCGGTAGGGATGGAGAGCAAGACCCGATGACCCCGGTTTTCCGCCATGGACGCCTCCGGCTGTACCTGCTGCGGCTCCTCGATGAGGAGCCAAGGCACGGCTACGAGGTGATCCGGCTGCTGCGCGATCGCTTCATGGGCATCTATGCCCCTTCACCAGGCACGATCTACCCGCGTCTGGCCAGGCTCGAGGAAGAGGGCCTGGTCACGCACGACGAGGAGAACGGGCGCAAGGTCTACCGGATCACCGAGGCCGGCCGCGAGGAGCTGCGCAACCGCGGGGACGAGCTCGATGAGCTGGAAGAGGAGCTGTCCGCGTCGGTCAGCGACATCGTCCGCGAGGTCCGCGAGGACGTCCGGGACACGGTGCGCAGCCTCCGCGAGGAGCTGACCAGGGCCGCACGCGAGATGCGCGGCTTCGAGCGGGACGCCAGGGAACAGGCGCGCGAGCAGGGCCGCCAGGGGCGCGACCACGCCCGTGAGGCCGCGGAAGCCGCCAAGGAGCACACGGCGCGCGACACCGCGCGTGAGGCAGCGGAAGCCGTCAAGGAACAGGCCCGTCAGGCACGCGACCAGGCCCATGAGCAGCGCGAACAGGCGCGCGAGCAGGGCCGCCAGGCGCGCGATGAGGCGTTCGCACACGCCCACCGGCTCCGCGATGAGGCGACCAGGCTGCGCGACGGGGCACGCGACCAGTGGAACGGCGGCTGGGGCAACTGGAGCGAGTGGAGTCACTGGGGCGATTGGGCCGGCCGCTCGGGCTGGCCCGGCCAGCACGACCTCGGCGCCCTCCGCGACTTCGAGCGGCTGGCCCGCGACTTCGTGGCCGACCTGCGCGGCGCCGCCAGGGATTCCGGCTCCCTGCTCGGCAGCGACGTCATTCCCACCCTGCGCGACATCCTCGCCGACACCCTGGACCGCATCCGCACCGAGGTGTTCGAACCGCACCACGACGCCCCCGGCGCCCCTGGCGCCCCAGGCAGCTCCGCCGCCCCCGGCGAGGCCGCCAAGCAGCCCCCCAAGGACACCCCAGCCGAGTAACCGCATCAAGTGAGTGCCGTTAGGCCGGCTGGAGCCGGCCTAACGGCACTCACTTGCGTTTCGGGGTTGTGACGGCTGGGGCGTCAGTAGCCCTTGAGGAAGGACGCGGCCTCCGGGCCGGCGAACTGGGCGCCGTAGCCGGCGTTGACGACCAGGCAGGCCACCGCGACGTCCTTGGACGTGTCGAAGGCGACCATCCAGCTGTTCGGCTGGTCCTGACCCTGGATGTCGGCGGTGCCCGTCTTGGCGTAGACGTTCGGCCCGAAGCCGAGCCCCGCGCCCGTGCCGCTGGTCACTACGGCGCGCATGACCTGCTTGAGGTACCTGTCCGTCTTGACGGGCAGGCGGGTCGCCGTCAGCTGCTTGGTCCCGAGCCGCAGGTAGGGCTGCTTGAACGTGCCGGTGTCCACCGTGGCGGCCACCGAAGCCATCGCGATCGGCGACGCGACGAGCGAGCCCTCGCCGAAGGCCTCCTGCGCGAGTTCGGAACCCGACGCGCTGGCCGGGGCGTTGAAGTACGACGCGGAGATGTCGCCGATGCCGATGTTCCACTTCTGGTTCAGGCCGTAATAGGTCTTCGCCGTGCTCGCCAGCTTCCCCGACAGCTGTTGCCACTGGGTGCTGAACGCGTTGTTGCATGACTGCGCGAACGAGTTGACGAACGGCGTGCCCGCGGGCAGGGTCTCCCCCTGGTCGTTGTGGTAGGTGATGCCCGTCACGGTGTAGGCGGCGGGGCAGGCGACCGGGCTCTGCGGAGTCATCCCGTTGTTGAACAGCGCGGTCGAGGTGATGACCTTCATCGTCGAGCCGGGCGCGACGTCCGCGGTGAGCGCGAAGTCGTTGAAGCCCGCGTTGTTGGCGATCGCCAGGATCTTGCCGGTCGACGGCTGGATCACCACCATCGAGCTCTGCTTGTGCATGCCGACGGCCTTGCGGGCCAGGGACTCGGCCTTCGCGTCGATCGTGGTGCCGAGCGTCGGATAGTTGCCGGGCGACACGATGAGGGCCTGGCTGTTCGGCACCGGCTTGCCGGACTTGGTCTGGATCTCCACGTTGAGGCCCGCGCTCGCGCCCTGCTGGGCCGGCGCCGTCGCCTTCAGCAGGCCGGCGATCGTGCTGAGCCCCGCGTCGTTGTACTTGGTGAGGTCCTGGCCGCTGGCGTCGGTGACCATGCTGACCGTGGGCGGGACCGTCACCGCCGCCAGGTGAGTGGCCGCCGTCAGGTTCGGCGCGAGCACATCGGGCCGCCACGCGACGAACCAGACCTGCGAGTTCGGCTGCTGGTAGGCGACGAGCGTGGAGTGGTAGGTCCACTTGCCGCGCACCGCGTTCTTGCCGCTGCCCGCGCCGACCGACGCGCCGATCGCGAACTGCACGCTCTCCCGCGGCGCCTTGACCGTGGACCCGGTCGCGGCGGTCACGCCGGACGGTGCGGCGGTCATCTTCTTGAGGCTCAGGTCCTTCGCGTAGGCGGCGAGCGCCTGCTTGGCGGCGGCGGGCTCGCTGGTCAGGTTGGCGGCCTTGGCCAGGTCGCCAGTCCGCCAGGCGGCGAGGAACGCCGCGGCGACCTGCTGGCCGTCCTGCTGCGCCGTGGTGCCAGTGGGGATCATGCCGTACGCCGGCGGGCTTGTGCTGCCGCCGGGCTTGAACACCGTGATCACCAGCACCGCGGCGGCAAGCGCGACGGCGAGCACACCTGCGATGGCCGCGACGACCGTGCGGCGGCTCTTCTTGGGCTCTGTCGGCGGCCGCTTCGGCCCGCCGTACACGCGGCTCGTGTGATAGACGGGCTGCCCCGCCTGCGTGGGCTGTTCGTCCTGTCCCGCCGTCGGCACCGCGGCAGGCGCCGTCGGAGCGGCTCCCGCCGCACCAGGAGCCGCACCCGGCCCCTCCAGCGAGTCCGACGGGTCCTTGGAACTGTCGTTGTCGCTCGTCACCTCATCGACCGTACCCGACCCGTGCTGCCTTACCGCGACTCCGGCGCGAAACCGGGAGGGCGACCCGGCACCGGCCGGGTGTCGCTGCGAGGCTAAGGAGTGAAGACGATCTTGCCGGTGTGGGTGCCCTCGATCATGGCGGCGAAGCCGTCGGCGGCCTGCGCCAGCGGGATCACCCGGTCGATCAGCGGGCGGGTGCCGGTCTGCTCGCAGAAGCGGAGCAGGCGGCCGAGCTGATCGCGGGTGCCCATGGTGGACCCGGCGACGGACAGCTGGGTGAAGAAGATGCGGGTCAGCTCGGCCGGCGGGATGTCGCCGCTTGTCGCTCCGGAGATGACGATCCGGCCGCCGGGCTTGAGCGAGCGGACGGAGTGCGACCAGGTGGCCTGGCCGACAGTCTCCATCACCACGTCGACCCGTTCCGGCAGCCGCGCCCCGGTCGCGAAGGCCTGGTCCGCACCGAGCTTGACCGCCGCGTCGCACTTGGCCTCGCTGCGGCTTGTCACCCACATCCGGTAGCCCGCGGCCCGCCCGAGCAGGATCAGCGCGGTGGCGACGCCGCCGCCCGCCCCCTGGACGAGGATCGTCGAGCCGGGCTGCGCGCCCGACTTGTCGAACAGCATCTTGTAGGCCGTCAGGTACGCGGTGGGCAGGCAGGCCGCCTCCTCGAAGGAGAGCGCGGCGGGCTTGGGTATCAGGTTCGCCTTAGGCACCGTGACCTTCTCCGCGAACGTGCCCTGGTACCGCTCGGATAGCAGCGAACGGCGCGGGTCGAGCGTCTCATCGCCGCCGCCCGCGTTGGCGTCGCCGATCACCGCGTGCACCACGACCTCGTTGCCGTCCTCGTCGACGCCGGCGGCGTCGCAGCCGAGGATCATCGGCAGCCGGTCAGCCGGCAGTCCCACGCCGCGCAGCGACCAGACGTCGTGGTGGTTGAGCGCGGTCGCCCGGACGGTGACCGTGGCCCAGTGGGCCGGCGGCTCGGGATCTGGCCGCTCCCCCGTCTCCAGACCGTTGAGCGGATTGTCTGCATCGATACGCGCGGCATAGACGGCGAACATGAGCCCGACCATACAGTGTCCAGCGCGCCCGATCGCAAAGACCGCGATCATATCGGGCGCGCTGGACACTGCTATCTCCCGGGGGACGACCCCCCGTACCCCCCGATGTCCGCTGCGCGGACGAGAGGGTGCCAGCTAGCGGCGCGCCACACCATCCACACGGGCCTGGGCGGCGACGGCGGCGGTGACGGCTGGGGCGACCCGCTCGTCGAACTGGCTCGGGATCACGTAGTCAGGCGCCGCGTCATCTCCGACGAGGGCGGCAACGGCGTCGGCGGCGGCCAGCTTCATGTTCTCGGTGATGGTGGTCGCGCGGACGTCAAGCGCGGCACGGAACACGCCGGGGAAGGCGAGCGAGTTGTTGATCTGGTTCGGGAAGTCGCTGCGGCCGGTCGCCACCACGGAGACGTGGCGGCGGGCGATGTCCGGGTGGATCTCCGGCTCCGGGTTGGAGAGCAGGAAGGCGATCGCTCCGTTGGCCATCTTGGTGATGGCGTCCTCGGCGAGCACGCTGCCGGACAGGCCGATGAACACGTCGGCGCCGAGCAGCGCGGACTCGACCGAGCCGACGTGGCCGGATGCGTTGGTCACCCTGGCCAGCGCCGCCTTGACCGGGTTGAGCCCCTCGCGGCCGTGGTAGATCATCCCCTTGCTGTCCGCCACGCCGACCTCGCCGACCCCGGCGGCCAGCAGGATCTTCGACACCGCGATGCCCGACGCGCCGGCGCCGCAGACCACGACGCGCAGCGCGGCTAGGTCCTTGCCGACCACGCGGGCGGCGCTGCGCAGCGCCGCGAGCGCGACGATCGCGGTGCCGTGCTGGTCGTCGTGCATGACGGGGATGTCCAGCATGGACCGCAGCCGGTCCTCGATCTCAAAGCAGCGCGGCGCGGAGATGTCCTCCAGGTTGATGCCGCCGAAGCTCGGCGCGAGCGCCGCCACAACCCGCACCACGTCGTCCACATCGGTGACGTCGATGCAGACGGGCACCGCGTTGATGCCCGCGAACTTCTTGAACAGCAGCGCCTTGCCCTCCATGACGGGCATCGCCGCGGCCGGCCCGATGTCACCGAGCCCGAGAACCGCCGTGCCGTCGCTCACCACCGCGACCGTGTTGCCCGTCCAGGTGTACTCGCTTGCCAGTTCCGGGTCGTCGGCGATCGCGGTGCACACCCGGGCCACGCCCGGCGTGTACGCCATGGCGAGCGCGGCCCTGTCGGGAACCTCCACGCTCGGGTTGACATCGATCTTGCCGCCCCGGTGCATGGCGAAGACCGGATCATCGTCGTAGGGAAATGAAGTCTCGGAAGTCACGGCAACCCCACAATCGGTATGACTGGTGATTCGGCAGACCCGCGGTCCCGGGGTTGCGGCGACCGCCTCCGCGCCTGAAGGACGTGGCTTCAGGCACAGGGCCATTTAACTGGCTCGCCGCCACGTTCGATCGAACCCGGACGCAAGCTCAGCTTGACAGGCGTGCAACACGGCCATTCCGCCTCGTGTGGCGGTTCAGGGCCTGGCACCCCTCGTCGTGCCGCTCATGATAGCCCAGCGCACAGTCCTGTACTGCCGTCGCTGCCAAGAGGACCGTCCGGCCGTTACCGGCTGGAATGGTGCGACCTGAGTTGCTGCTGGCCCTCCTGGGTAGCACTGTCGGCGCCGTTCTGTAATACTCATGAACGGCAGCAGACCATTACAGACGTCTTACACCACAGCGGGGGTGTCCGCGGGTGGACCTGTCTTCCTATGCGGAGCTGGCCGTCAGGCTGGTGAACACCGCGAGCCTGGGGCACGACGGCGGCGACCAGCTCGCCTCCATGGACGGGCTCCGCTCGCTCGTGGCCGACCGTGAGCACCTGAGCCACGGGATCGCGCGCGCCGACCTCGAGGCGCTGCGCATGCTCAGGGACGAGTTCCGCGGCTTCTTCGTGTCCTGCTCGCAGGGGAACGGCACCGAGGCCGCCGCCCGGCTGAACGAGCTGCTCATCCAGTACCCGGTGCACCCGCAGCTGTCCGGGCATGACGGCCAGCCGTGGCACGTGCACTACACCGAGAGCGGCTCGGTGTCCGACAAGTACGCGGCGGGCGCGGCGATGGGTCTGGCCGTCCGGCTCGCCGATCTTGGCCTTGACCGGTTCGGCGTCTGCCAGGCCGCGCCCTGCTCCGGGGTGTTCATCGACACCTCGGTCAGCCACACCAGGCGGTACTGCTCGGACCGCTGCGCCAGCCGGGCCAACGTCATCGCCTACCGGGCCCGCAAGCGCGGCGAGGAACCCGCCAGCTGAACGCCGGCCGCGCAAATCCTGAATGGCGCTGGGCTTTGTAACGTCCGCCCGGCTCGTGAATGCTTTCACAAGCGATTCGACTGTCCTGAGATGCCCGTACCGATGCGGCATAAACCTGCCGAAACGCGAAACTGCCCGGCAATTAGGGCGACATCGCCGCGTCACCTGACACCTGTGTCATTAACCCGCGTAAACATGGCACACCGTCGTGACCTGCGTTATAGAACCGAATCCGGGACAAGACTTCTCATACGTGATGAGGATCTCTACGATGTTCATCACTCTGCACAACTGAACGCTCACGAGCCCCCAGCGGAACCCGCGGGGGCGCGTGGCACGCCCTTTTGGGCACGATCGAGAAACGGAAGAGCTATCGATCATGGCAACTACGCTGTCACAGACTGTTAAGCCTGCTGACGTTGGCCTCAAGCGGGAGCTCGGGCTCATCGCGGCCATGTGGTCGTCCGAGACGTCGATCATCGGCTCGGGCTGGCTGCTCGGGTCGTTCGCGGCCGCGCAGCTTGTCGGCAGCGCCGCGATCATCGACTGGGTACTCGGCGCCATCGCGGCCATCCTGCTTGCGCTGGTCCACGCCGAGCTCGGCGCGATGTACCCGGTGGCCGGCGGCACGGCCCGGTTCCCCCACCTGGCGTTCGGCCCCGGCGCGGGCATCTCGTTCGGCTTCTTCTCCTGGCTGCAGGCGGTCACGGTGCCGCCGATCGAGGCCTACGCGGTGATCCACTACGCCGGCTACTACTGGAAGGCGATCTACGACCCGAACGCCCACGGCGGGAGCGGCAACGTTACCCACCTGGGCTTCGTGATGGAGATCGTGCTGATGCTGATCTTCACCGCGCTGAACTTCCTGCCGATGCGGATCTACGGCCCCTTCTACACCATCGTCACGTGGTGGAAGGTCATCATCCCGGTCGTCACCATCATCATCCTGTTCACCAAGTTCAACGGCGGGAACTTCTCCGCCGGCGGCGGCTTCTTCCCCACCGGGGTGAGCTGGAAGGACCTGTTCGGCGCGCTGCCAGGCGCGGGCATCGTGTTCGCCTACCTCGGCTTCGAGCAGGCGGACCAGCTCGCGGGCGAGATCAAGAACCCGCAGCGCAACCTGCCGATCGCGATCGTCGGGTCGATCATCATCGGCGCGGTCATCTACATCCTGCTGCAGATCGTGCTCATCGGCGCCACCCCGGCAAGCCTGCTCACCGGCAAGGGCTTCGCCGGCATCGCGTCGAGCAACGCGGTCGCGCTCGCGCCGTTCGCCGCGCTGGCAGGGCTCGGCGGCTTCAGCTGGCTGGCCGGACTGCTCCGGGTGGACGCGTTCATCTCACCCGGCGGCACCGGCGCCATCTACAACACCTCCACCTCGCGTGTGGCCTTCGGCCTGGCGCGGAACCGGTACTTCCCGTCGATCTTCGCCTCCGTGGACAGGAACGGCGTCCCGTGGTTCGGCATGGTCACCGCGTTCCTCTTCGGCCTGGTCTTCACCTTCCCGTTCCCGAGCTGGCACTCGCTTGTCGGCCTGGTCACCTCCGCCAGCGTGCTGATGTACGCGGGCGCGCCGCTATCCGTTGGCGCGCTGCGCTACCGGCTGCCCGGGGCGGACCGGCCGTTCCGGCTGCCCGCCGCGTCGGTGATCTCGCCGCTCTCGTTTGTCGTCGCCAGCCTGATCATCTACTGGTCAGACTTCGAGACGCTGTGGAAGCTGGGCATCGCGATCATCCTCGGCTACATCGCCATCGGGATGTACAACTCGGACCGCCCGGGCATGCCCAAGATCAACTGGAGGAAGTCGGCCTGGCTCGGCGCCTACCTCCTCGGCATGGGCATCATCTCCTGGCAGGGCGCCTACGGCCCGGACAACACCGGACGTCTGCTCTACCCGTGGGACATCCTGGTCGTCGCGCTTTTCAGCCTGGCGATCTACTTCTGGGCGGTCTACGAGGGCTCGCAGACCACCGAGGAGATCGAGGAGCGGATCGCCGAGCAGGCGGCACCGGCCGAGGAAGAGGCGGAAGGCGCTGCCGCCTAGCCCCGGCTGGCTGTTAGCGTCAACGCTAAAGGCCCTGTCCCGCTGGCAAGCGGGACAGGGCCTTTACGTTTGCCGACAAGCAAGACTGACAGTTAAGTCACAGAGAGTACTGGAGTAATTACGGTTAGTGGGGTTATCGTCTGAGGTTAATGGCGAGCAGGCCTGGTAGCTAGTCCGCTCTTGTGAAGGCTCACTGCTCGGCAGCTGAGAAGGGAGCTCCGTCATGGCTGCTGAAACCGGGTCAACCGGGACCTACAAGACTGGGACCGGAACCGGCACGCCCCCGACCGCCACGAAGCCGACCGACGTCGGCCTCCGGCGGGAGATGGGGCTGATCGGGGCCACCTGGGCCTCGGAGACCTCGATCATCGGCTCCGGCTGGCTGTTCGGCGCCTGGCTGGCCGCGGCGGCGGCCGGCACGGCGGCGCTGCTCGGCTGGGTCATCGCGGGCGTCGCGGTCATCATCCTCGCGCTCGTCCATGCCGAGCTTGGCGCGATGTACCCGGTGGCCGGCGGCACCGCGCGCTTCCCGCACTACGCATACGGCAGCGTCGCGGGCATCTCGTTCGGCTTCTTCTCGTGGGTGCAGGCGCTCACGGTAGCTCCGATCGAGTGCTTCGCGGTCATGCAGTACGCCTCCTACTACTGGCACAGCGTCTACAACACCACGACAGGCATCACCACGGGGCTCGGCTACGCGATGACCGTCATCCTGATGGCGATGTTCACCGCGCTCAACTTCTTCGCCATGCGGCTGTTCAGCAAGGTAAACGCCGGCATCACCTGGTGGAAGGTCGCGATTCCCGTCTTCGCCATCATCGTGCTGTTCACCCAGTTCAAGTCCAGCAACTTCGGCTCGCACGGCGGCTTCATGCCGTACGGCATCAAGGCGCTGTTCGGCGCGATACCGTCGGCCGGAATCGTGTTCGCCTACCTGGGCTTCGAGCAGGCCGACCAGCTCGCCGGCGAGATCAAGAACCCGCAGCGGAACCTGCCGCGGGCGATCATCTTCGCGATCCTGATCGGCACCTTGATCTACGTCCTGCTGCAGGTCGTCTACATCGGCGCGCTGACGCCCAGCCTGCTCTCCCACGGCTGGGCGGCCACTGGGAACGATCCGGGCCTCACCTCCGGGCCGTTCGCGTTCGTCGCGGGGGCGGTGGCACTCGGCTGGCTGGCGACCCTGCTGCGGATCGACGCGGTCGTCTCACCGTTCGGCACCGGGCTGATCTACGTGACCTCCACCTCACGTGTCGGGTACGGCCTGGCGAGAAACCGGTACTTCCCGCAGATCTTCGCAAAGGTCGACAAGCGCGGCATCCCGTGGGTCAGCCTCATCCTGGCCTTCGTGTTCGGCCTGCTGTTCCTGCTGCCGTTCCCGAGCTGGAAGTCCCTGGTCGGTCTTGTCACATCCGCGAGCGTGCTGATGTACGCGGGCGCGCCGCTGTCGCTCGGCGCGTTCCGGCGTCAGGTCCCGGACGCGGACCGTCCGTACCGGCTGCCGTGGGCGATGGTGGTGTCGCCGCTGGCGTTCATCATCGCCAACCTGATCATCTACTGGTCCGGCTTCGAGGTGCTGTGGAAGCTCGGCATCGTGCTGGTGATCGGCTACGTGCTAATCGGCATCTCGATGGCGTTCGATCCGAAGCGTCCGCCGCTCGACTGGAAGTCGGCCACCTGGCTGCCGGTCTACCTCATCGGCATGGGCATCATCTCCTGGCAGGGCCAGTACAACGGCGCGGCGTCAAGCGACAAGCACCCGCTGCCGCCGACGAGCACAGGCAACCTTCCGTTCTGGTGGGACATGCTCGTGGTGGCCGGGTTCAGCCTGGCGATCTACTTCTGGGCGATGGCGGCGCGGCTGCCGCGTCAGGAGATGCTGGACCTGGTCAACCGGCAGGCCGGCGACGACGAGCTGCCCGAGGCGCCGCGGCACTGATCGGGAGCACGGGTATCCGGTGGAGTCAGCCGCTCCCGTTCGGGATAAATCCGGCGATCGGCGCGGCTGACCGCGACGCAGCGGCCAGTAGCGGACGAGCACCACCGCGACGATGTTCTCCCGCGGCACCGCGCCGAAGTGCGCGCTGTCCGCCGCGCCCGCGGCGAACGGGTTGTCCGACGCCAGCCACCAGCCACCGCCCTCGCGCCATGCCACCCGCTTAACCAGCAGGAAGCCCGGACGGTCCGGATGCCAGGCGAGCACCACCTGACCGGGGCGTACCCGCGTGGTGCGGCGGGCGAGCAGCCAGTCGCCCGGGTGAAGTCCCGGCAGCATGGACCGCTCGGCGACGGCCACCCGCAGCAGCGGCCAGCGCTTGAGGCAGGCGCGCACGTTTAACTCCAACCAGGCAGAGTAGTGTCGGATCCGAAACCTTTACTGATCGTACGGAGAAAGGGAATCGATGAGGCTGCTCACCCGGCTGCTCGCGCCGAAGTCCGTCGCCCACGCCCACTGTGACCTGCCCTGCGGCGTTTACGACCCCGCCCAGGCGATGATCGAGGCGCAGTCCGTCAAGGCGATCGCGGAGAAGTACGCCGCCAACGAGGACCCGGCGTTCCGGGCCCGCGCGATCCTTATCAAGGAGCAGCGCTCCGAGCTTGTCAAGCACCACCTGTGGGTGCTGTGGACGGACTACTTCAAGCCGCCGCACTTCGAGAAGTACCCGCAGCTGCACACCCTGTTCAACGAGGCCACCAAGCTGGCAGGGGCCGGCGGCACCAAGGGCTCCGTCGACGTCGAGACGGCCGACAAGCTGCTCGCCAAGATCGAGGAGATCTCCAAGATCTTCTGGGAAACCAAGCAGTCTTAACCCGGGGGACGACCCCCCGGCCCCCGGTGTCCGTGCGGACGGGCCCGATCGCGAAAACCGCGATCTTATCGGGCCCGTCCGCACGGACAAGGGCTGCGGGGAGGGACCCGATCCTCACCGCTAGACTGCGTGGAGGCTCCCATCCCCTGCAGAACTCTGCGGGGGGATGATGGAAACGTTTGCAACGCGGCAGTACCACCCCCCCTTCGCTTGGCGGGTGGTGCTGCCGCGTTCTGTTTCTGGGACACGGTAAGTTGCAATCAGTGGCCGGCACATCGCGCCGGCCCGCTAGCTGACCGACGGAGAGACGTGACCGAAGACACCGCCGCGGCAACCGCGCCCCCTGGGGGGCGCGATACCGCAGATTACGTGCAGGTCAAGATGCCGGCCGAGAGCGCCTATCTGTCCGTGCTGCGCACCGCCGCCGCCGGGCTCGCCGCCCGGCTTGACTTCACCCTCGACGAGATCGAGGACCTGCGCATCGCGATCGACGAGGCATGCGCGATGCTGCTGGCCCAGGCCATTCCAGGCACCGATCTTGAGTGCGTCTTCGAGCTCGGCGCCGACCTGGTGACCATCACCGTGTCGGTAACCGCCGCGGAGCCGCGGAAGCCCGCCAGGGACACGTTCGCGTGGACCGTGCTTTCCGCGCTCGCCGGCTCGGTCGACTCAAGGCTCGGACCCGACGACCGTGTCTCGATCGTCCTCGCCAAGCGCCGGGGCGGATGAGTTGAGCAGCGAATACGAGGTCCAGGTGACTGACGAGTTCGAGGTTGAGGTGACGGTGACCGAGGAACTGCCGCCGCCGCCGCGGTCTGAGCACTCATCACCCGACCGGACGCAGGCGAGGGAGCTTTTCGAGCGGCTCGCCGTGCTGCCCGCCGATGACCCCGAGCGCGCCAGGATCAGGGCCACCCTGGTCGAGCTGCACCTGCCGCTCGTCGAGTACCTTGCCAGGCGGTTCCGCAACCGGGGCGAGTGGCTCGACGACCTCACGCAGGTCGCCACCATCGGGCTTATCAAGTCCATCGACCGGTTCGACCTGGAGCGCGGCGTGGAGTTCTCCACCTACGCCACGCCGACCATCGTGGGCGAGATCAAGCGGCACTTCAGGGACAAGGGCTGGGCCGTGCGCGTGCCGCGCCGGCTGCAGGAGCTCAAGCTGTCGCTGACCAAGGCGATCGGCGAGCTGGCACAGCGGGAGGGCCGCGCGCCCACGGTCAGCGAGCTGGCCGCGCACCTGCAGATGTCGGAAGAAGAGGTGCTCGAGGGCCTGGAGTCGGCCAACGCCTACTCCACCGTGTCGCTCGACGCACCCGACTCGGGCGACGAGGACGCGCCGGCCGTGGCCGACTCGCTCGGCATGATCGACGACGCGCTCGAGGGCGTGGAGTACCGCGAGTCGCTGAAGCCACTGCTCGAGCGGCTGCCGCCGCGGGAGAAGAAGATCCTGCTGCTGCGCTTCTTCGGCAACATGACTCAGTCGCAGATCGCCGCCGAGCTCGGCATCTCCCAGATGCACGTGTCCCGGCTGCTGGCCAGGACACTCGCGCAGCTGCGGGAAGGCCTCACCGTCGACGACTGACGGAGACGAATGGCAGAGACGACTGACGGAGCAGCCTACTGACGGCTGACCTGATGCGTCAGGGCCCGCAGGCTGGCCGGCGCCAACAGCCCGGCAAGGCCGGCGACGGCGAGCAGCAGCGCGGGGATTCCCCAGCCGATGCGGCCCGCCTGGATCAGCCAGATGCCCACGATGCCGGTGAACAGCTGGATCATCACCGCCGGCGTCCTGCTCCACGGCCGGACCCGGTAAATGCCAAGCGCGACCAGGGCCATGCCAATGGCCAGGACGGCCTCGAGCGCGATGAACGCGATCGCGTTCGAGGTCGTCCAGGCGCGGCCAGCGGCCGAGTCGATCGCGTTGAGCACGATCACCGCGCACAGCGCTGCCGCCTCGGCCGCGACGGCTGCCGCGGCCAGCAGAAGCATCCGCGCACCAGGAACGTTGCCGGCAAAACGCATACCCATAGTCTCGCATCCTTCCGGGCACCGTTAGCCTGGGCAACGTGCGCGCGCTGCTGATCATCAATCCCCGCGCGACTTCCATGAGCGGCCGGGACGCCGGCCTGGTCGTCCGCGCGCTTGGCTCCAGGCTGGAGCTCGATACCAGGCAGACACAATATCGCGGCCACGCGGGCAAGCTCGCCGCCGCCTCGGCGGCCGAAGGCTACGAGCTGGTCGTCACGTTCAGCGGTGACGGGACTGTTAACGAGGTGGTCAACGGGCTGATGCGGGTGCCAGAGGGGCTGGAGCGGCCCGCGCTCGCGCCCATTCCGGGCGGCGGCGCCAATGTGTTCGCCCGCACTCTGGGCGTGCCCCCGGACGCGGGCCACGCGGTGCCGCGAATTCTCGCCTCGGTCGAGCGCGGCGTGCGGCGCAAGATCGGGCTCGGCCTGGCGGGCGACCGCTACTTCACCTTCAGCGCCGGCCTTGGTATCGACGCGGAGGTCATGGGCGACATCGAGCGCCAGCGGGCCCGCGGGCGGCGCGCCTCGGTCGGCACGTACCTGCGGACCGCCGTGCGCCACTACTACAGCACCGACCGGCGCCGTCCCGCGCTGACGCTGCGCGTCCCCGGCCAGCCGCCGCTCGACGGCCTGTTCATGGGCGTCGTCACCAACAGCTCGCCGTGGACCTACCTGGGCCGCCACCCGGTGCGCCCGGCTCATTCGGACTTCAGCTCAGGGCTCGACCTGTTCGCGCTGCGCCGGCTGCGGACGCTGACCACGCTGGCGGCGCTCTCGCACATGATGCAGTCAAACCACGACGAGCTCCCCTCGGGGCGGGACGTGGTCAGCGCGTCCGCGCTCGACGAGCTCGCGTTCGAGGCAGACCGCCCGATCGCGTACCACATCGACGGCGAGTACCTCGGTGAGACCGAATCGGTGGCGTTCCGGTTTGTACCTGACGCGCTGTGTGTTGTAGCGTGACGTAACTCTCGTCTTGTGACGGATCTGACATCGATTTCCGGCTACCGGTTGGCCGCGCCCTCTTGCGCTTGGCACGGAGCTGTTGAGAGGCTAGTGCACGTGCCTGGGGCGGCACTTTCCCGCGTGTCCGTACACGGCTGACGCGGGAACGCCAGCCTCCGGATCGTGGCCGGGCCGCACAGCCGGCCAGGGTTCGTGCTGGCACTACAAGTTCGGGAATACCACGGTGTTCCTGATATATCGCTTAGCTCGTGAATTACTTCACAAGCACAAGGTGGCGTGTGGCGGACCTCACAGATGACCCGCCGCTACGCCGAGAAGGAGTTGGACACCATGGACTGGCGCCACATCGCCGCCTGTCGTGAGGTAGATCCAGAACTGTTCTTTCCCATTGGAACAAGCGGGCCTGCGATCTTCCAGATTGAAGAAGCCAAGCAGGTCTGCCGACGGTGCACCGTCATCGACGAGTGCCTCCGCTGGGCCATCGACTCCGGCCAGGATGCCGGCGTCTGGGGTGGCATGAGCGAGGACGAGCGGCGGGCGCTCAAGCGCCGGACGCTGCGCCTGCGCGCCAGGGCTGGCGTCTAGCCGGTCCTCAAGCCGCCCGGTCCTCAACAAACAGGGCAACGCGGCTTGCCGCGGCCGGGGACGGGGATTGCCCGCCCCCGGGCAATCGGCGCAGTCAGCGCAACCCTGTCACCGGTTCGCTTGACTCGTACCTGACGGGCAGGTCGACAACCGCGATCGTGCCGCCTCCCGGGCGCGGCCGCAGGCTGATCTGGCCGCCAAGCTCCCCCTCCACGAGCGTTCTGACGATCTGGAGGCCGAGGCTCGTGGTGTTCTCCAGGTTGAATCCCGGTGGCAGCCCGGCTCCGCTGTCGGTTACCGTGACCGTGAGCAGCTCCGGCGCACGGGCCGCGAGCACCTCGATGATCCCCGCGTCACCGCCTGGCGGGCGGTGCGCCGGGCCGAACCCGTGCTGCAGGGCGTTCTGCAGCAGCTCGGTGAGCACCAGGGCGAGTGGCGTCGCGACCGTCGCGGGCAGCATGCCGAACTGACCGGTGATCTTCGGCGTCACCCGCACCTCGGGCGAGGACACCTCGCCGGCCATCATCGCCACCCGGTCCGCGATGTCGTCGAAGTCCACGATCTCCTCGGGCGCGTGGGACAGGGTTTCGTGCACGATTGCGATCGACCCGACCCGGCGCACCGCCTCCTGGAGCGCGGCACGAGCCTCGGGTGCCTGGAGCCTCCTGGCCTGCAGGCGGAGCAGCGCGGCGACGGTCTGCAGGTTGTTCTTCACCCGGTGATGGATCTCCCTGATCGTCGCCTCCTTGGTCAGCAGCTCGCGCTCCCGGCGGCGCAGCTCTGTCACGTCCCTGACAAGGACGAGCGCGCCGGTGCGCTGACCCCCCACAACGAGCGGGATCCCGCGGAGCTGCACCACGGTGCCGTTCACGTCGATCTCGGTCTCCCGCGGCGCCTTGCCGCGCGCCACCGGCATCAGGGACTCGTCCACCGGCGCGGCTGACGCCGCGAGCTGCGCCGTGGCGTTGCCGAGCTCGATGCCCATCAGGTCTGCGGACAGCCCGAGCCTGCGGTACGCGGACTGCGCGTTGGGGCTGGCGAACGTCACCCGCCCGGCCGCGTCGAGCCGGAGCAGGCCGTCGCCGACGCGCGGCGAACGGACAAGCGTGGTGTCGTAGCCCGGGTAGGGAAACGTTCCCTCCGCCACCATGCGTGCCAGGTCGTCGGCGCCCGCCAGGTAGGTCAGCTCGAGGCGGCTCGGCGTGCGCGCGCCGTTCAGGTTGGTCGACCGCTCGATGACCGCGATCACCCGCTCGTCCCTCGTCACCGGGATGGCCTCGGCCCGCACCGGGACGCCCGATGTCCAGTCGGGGTCGCTCTCCCGGTGGATGCGCCGCTCGGCCCGCGCGGTGTCAAGCACCGGCCGCTCTCCCGGCGCCACCTGGGTGCCCACCACGTCGTCGGGGAACGAGGTCGGCCCGGTGGTCGGCCGCATCTGCGCCACCGCCACCCAGCCCGGGTCCTGCTCGCCCTCGGGCGCGCGCAGCGGCACCCAGAGAATGAGGTCGGCGAACGACAGGTCGGCGAGCAGCTGCCAGTCCGAGACGAGGGAGTGGAGCCACTCCAGCTCGGCGCCGGACAGGCCGGTCAGGTTCCTTGCGAGGTCGGTGAGCGTCGGCACCTCCCCATGATGCCATGACGCGCCCGGGTAGATTTTCCGCCTCCGGGCATGACCTGGCATATGCGCAGATGCGCAGTCCTTCCCCAGACCGAGGCGGCATACGGCACACGTTCCGCCTACCGGGACATATGTGGCATAGCACCGCAGGTCCGGTGCGATAATGACGGACCCGCTTTCGGTTTGCGCACGGCGGCCCGACAAAATCGCATTTTTTGCGACCGGGCGGACGGGCGCGAACATCGGGGGGTTCGGGGGGTCGCTCCCCCGGAGAAAAACTGTCATCATGGCCGGAATACCGCAACAGCGGGGAGGTATAGCACATGACCGCGTTCCCGATGCCGGCCGAGGACAACGATGCCATGCCGAGTGCGCTCGGCGATGTCGCGTCCGCTTCGCCGGCCGCCCTGCTGCGGCTGCCCAAGTACTACCAGGTAAAAAAGCAGCTGCTTGACTTCACCGCGGCCATGTCGCCCGGCAGCCCGGTCCCGCCGGAACGGGAGCTCGCCCGGCTATACGGAACTTCCCGCACCACCGTCAGGCAGGCGCTCGCCGAGCTTGTCATCGAGGGGCGCCTGCTGCGGATGCAGGGCAAGGGCACCTTCGTCGCCAAGCCCAAGGTCGCACAGCCGCTCGAGCTTGCCAGCTACACCGAGGGGATGCGGCAGCACGGCCTGCACCCGCAGACCAAGATCCTCGACATCGGCTACGTCACCGCGGACGAGGAGCTCGCCGAGCTGCTCGACGTGCGCCCCGGCGGGCGGCTGCTGCGCATCCACCGGCTGCGGCTCGCCGACGGCGAGCCGATGTCCATCGACACCTCGCACCTGCCCGCACGCCGGTTTCCCGGCCTGCGGCGGCAGCTCGAGCGGCACGCGTCGCTGTACGAGACACTCCGCACCGGGTACGGCATACAGCTCGCCGAGGCTGAGGAGACGATCGAGACCGTGCTCGCCGACCCGCACGACGCGCGCCTGCTCGACGTGGACCCGGGCATCCCGCTGCTGCTGCTGTCCAGGCACGCGATCGACACCACCGGTGAGCCCGTTGAATGGGCACAGTCCTGGTACCGCGGCGATCGGTACAAGTTCATCACCAGGCTCCGTCGCAACCCGGAGTTCTGAGCCAGCAGGGACCGTCACGCCATATTGGTCCCGTCTCTTGGTGGCACTCGCGGCAGGCGCTGAAGGCGCTCTTATCCCACTCAGAGCGTCTGCAATCTATTGGGTGCAAACCATTGCATAATTAGCCTTATAGGCGCAACATGATTGCATTCCCGTGATCTCCATCACATCCACCCGTGCGAGGACGCCGAGAGGACCTGATGAATCAGCCGAGTGCAACCCCCAGCGCACCAAGAGGCCCGCACGATCCCGCGCTCAATCAGGCGAAGAATCCGGTAGCCGCCCACCCAATCACCTCAGCCGCCATCTTCGTCTTGGTGGCCGGGGCGATCTGCGGCACGCTGATCGTCCCGATCTACGCCCATGTCACGCCGAAGATCGGTGACTTCCCCTTCTTCTACTTCTACCTCCTCGCCTACATGCCGGTCGTGGCGATCGCGCTCTGGCTCGCCAGCCTGCTGCAGCGCAGGCTGGCAACGCCGGCCGGCAGCAGCGGCAGCGATGCGGAGGTCGCGCTATGAGCAACGTCAACACCGTCGTGTTCACGATCGTCCTCGTCCTCTTCGCCATCGTCACCGTGGTCGGCTTCACCGCCGGCCGCTGGCGGCGCGCGGAGAACATGCTGCACCTGAACGAGTGGGGGCTGGCGGGCCGGGGCTTCGGCACGTTCATCACGTGGTTCCTGCTCGGCGGCGACCTCTACACCGCCTACACGTTCATCGCGGTTCCCGCGCTGGTGTTCGGCTCGGGTTCGATCGGCTTCTTCGCGGTCTCCTACACGATCATGGCGTACCCGATCGCGTTCATCTTCCTGCCCAGGCTGTGGTCGGTTTGCCGGGTGCACAACTGGGTCACGCCCGGCGACTTCATCCGGGGCAGGTACGGCTCACGCGGGCTGGCGCTTGCCATGGCCTTCACCGGCATTCTCGCGCTGATGCCGTATATCGCGCTGCAGCTCGTTGGCATCCAGTCGGTCCTCACCGTCATGGGGGTCAACGCCAGCTCGACCAACACCTACGTGAAGGACCTGCCGCTGTTCGTCGCGTTCGTGGTGCTGGCGATCTACACGATGGTCTCCGGGCTGCGCGCGCCTGCCGCGATCGCGTTCATCAAGGACACGCTCATCTACGTGTTCGTCCTCGTGGCCGTGTTCTACATCCCGACCAGGCTGGGCGGCTGGGGGCACATCTTCGGTAACGCGCAGACGCACTTCGCGTCGATCAGCCCGGCGACGAAGAAGCCACTCGGCACGTTCATCCCCACCACCAAGTCCACCGGCAGCACCCAGTTCGATTTCGCGACACTGGCGCTCGGCTCCGCCATCGCGCTGTTCTTGTACCCGCACATCATCACGGGCACGCTGGCCTCGAAGCGGCGCAGCATGATCAAGCGGAACATGTCGCTGCTTCCCGCCTACTCGGTCTTGCTCGGCCTGATCGCGCTGTTCGGTTACATGGCGGTCGCCGACCCGGTCACGGCGGCGAACGTCAAGAAGGCGGGCAACGCACAGCTCGCGGTCCCGTACCTGTTCCAGCACATGTTCCCGAGCTGGTTCACCGGCATCGCCTTCGCCGGCATCATCATCGGCGCCCTGGTGCCCGCCGCGATCATGGCGATCGCGGCCGCGAACCTGTTCACCCGCAACATCTTCAAGGAGTTCTTCAAGCCGGACGCGAGTCCGGCGCTTGAGACCAGGATGTCGCAGTGGGCGTCGCTGGTGATCAAGTTCGGCGCACTGGTGTTCGCGGTCGAACTGCCGCACACGTTCTCCATCAACCTGCAGCTGCTCGGCGGCGTCTGGATACTGCAAGTCGCCCCGATGCTGGTCGGCGGCCTGTACACGCGGTGGTTCCACCGCTGGGCGCTGCTTGCCGGCTGGCTCGCCGGCATGATCTACGGCACGCTCGCCGCGTACAACGTCAAGAACGCGACCACCTCGCACTGGGCGTCGTCGTCCGACATCGTGTTCGGGCACACCGTCTACATCGGATTCACCGCGGTCATCATCAACGCCGTGATCGCGGTGATACTGACGCTCGTCCTCAGGGCCGCCAAGGCGCCAGAAGGCACCGACGAGACCCTCCCGCACCACTACACCGCAGACCCGGAACAGGCCCCAGCCCCGACGCCGGCCAGCGTCGGTGCGGGCGTGGACGGATAAGGCTTGACCCAGCTGGCTCTCCACAAACCCTTGACGCACGGGTAACGTCACCTCGGTGAGTTCTCTATCTGGACACGCGGGCGCGCACGCCGTCGCCGTCGCGCAGCGGTACGGCGTGACGGCCATGTTCACCCTGTCCGGCGGGCATGTGTTCCCGCTGTACGACGGCGCGGTCAAGGCGGATCCGCCGCTGCGCCTGGTCGACGTGCGGCACGAGCAGACGGCCGTCTTCGCGGCGGAGGGCACCGCCCGGCTCACCCGCACGCCCGGGCTCGCCGTTGTCACCGCGGGGCCCGGCGTCACCAACAGCGTGAGCGCCGTGACGTCGGCCTGGTTCAACGGCGCGCCGGTGGTGGTGCTCGGCGGCCGCGCCCCCGACCACCAGTGGGGCAGGGGCGCGCTCCAGGAGATGGACCACGTGCCGCTGCTCGCCCCGGTCACTAAGCGCTCCTGGACCGAGCACGCCACCGCCGCTGTCGCCGCGTCGGTCGACGAGGCGTTCCGGCTGGCGACAAGCCCGCACCGGGGCCCGGTGTTCTGCGACTTCCCGCTCGAAGCGATCTACGGTGAAGCCACCGTCGACTTCCCCGACAACGCCTGGTACGTGCCGGCGCAGCCCGACGGCGACGACGTGGCCAGGATCGCCGCACTGCTCGCCACGGCGCGCCGCCCCCTGCTCGTGCTCGGCTCCGACGTCTGGCTAGGCGGCGCGGAGGTGGCCGCGCGGACCTGCGCGGAGACCCTGCGGCTCCCGGTGATCGCGAACGGCCAGGCCCGCGGCGTGCTACCCGGCGGTCACTCGCTGCTTGCCAGCCGGGCCCGGTCGCTGGCGTTCGCCGAGGCCGACCTGGTGATCGTGGCCGGTGTCCCGCTGGACTTCCGGCTGCGCTACGGCTCGTTCGGCCCGAAGGAGGCACCCGCCTCCGTGGTCCACGTGGCGGACTCTCCCGGCGGCATCGCGACGCACTGCCAGCTCGCGGCCTCCGCGTCCGGTGACCTGTCGCTGTTCTTCATCGCCCTCATCGAGGCATGCGGCGCCCGCCCGGCGGGCGACATGGAGTGGCTGGCGCAACTGCGCGGCACGGCCCGCGCCGCGATCGCGGCCGACACCCCGCTGCTGGAGAGCGAGGCCACGCCGGTCCACCCGATGCGCGTCTACGGCGAGCTGCTGCGCCAGCTCGACGACGACGCGGTGGTGGTCGGCGATGGCGGGGACTTCGTCTCCTTCGCGGGCCGCCTCATCGAGCCGGCGTTCCCCGGACGGTGGCTGGACCCGGGGCCCTACGGCTGCCTGGGCACCGGCCTCGGCTACGCGACGGCGGCCAGGCTGGCGCATCCGGCGTCCCAGGTGGTGCTGATGCTCGGCGACGGCGCGGCGGGCCTGTCCCTGATGGATGTGGACACCCTAGTGCGGCACGACCTGCCGGTGGTCATGATCGTCGGCAATAACTCGGCCTGGGGCCTGGAGAAGGCGCCGATGCAGGCCCTGTACGGCTACGACGTGGCGGCGGACCTGCGACAGGAAACCAGGTACGACGAGGTGGTCCGCGCGCTCGGCGGCGCGGGCGAAATGGTAACCAGGCCCGGCGACATCGCCGCCGCGCTGCGGCGCGCCTTCGACGCCTCGGTCCCGTACCTGATCAACGTGATCACCGACGTGCGGGCGGAGTACCCGCGCGCCACCACGGGCGTGTAGCGGCGGCGAGCGCGGCTAGCCCGGGGGATGCGGCCCGGCCCTGGCCGGGAGCTCCGGCTGGTTCCGCGGGCGCTAGGCGGCGGTCCTGAGCACGAGGCGGCTGAGTGCCTCGACGACCCGCGGGTCGTACTCGGAGGCGGTGTCCAGGCGGAGCCGCTCCACCGCCTCCTTCGAGCGGACGGGGTCTGCCGAGCTGCCCACCAGGTCGTCGTACGCGTTGGCGGCGCGGATGATCCTGCTGGACAGCGGCGGCGGCAGGGACCTGTCGACGGGACGGCACGGGTCGGACTGCCGCCGCACGATGTCGGCCACCGTGTCGAGCACCTTCGCCTGCTGTATCACCTCGGCGCCGTACTCGGCGATGCGCCGCTGCTCCTCCCTGGCCACCAGGACGGTGGCACCGCCCGGCACCGGGTCGCGCAGCGACAGCTGACCGATGTCGTGCATCAGCGCCGCGTACTCGAGCTCGAGCAGCGCCGCCTCGGCCAGGCCGAGCTCCCGCCCTATCGCGACCGCCAGGCTGCTCACCCGCGCCGAGTGACCGGTCTCCACGTAGCCGCCGATCTCGGTGACCCGCGCCAGTGCCCGCACCGTCTGCAGGTAGGTGGCCCTGATCCCGGCGTACCTGCGCAGCGCCACCTGGGTGACGAGCAGCGGCGCGGCGAACACCGCGACCGCGGCGAGCCCCATGACCTCCGCGGCGAACGCGATGAGCAGCGCCGACGCGCCGGTCGCGGCGGCGATCGGGAACTGAACCCGCAGCTCGTCGCCGAGCGCCACGCCGAACCTGGTGCGCAGCGCGTCGGTCCTGATGAGCGCGCTCACCACCGACTCGAGGAGCCAGGCGAGCACGAAAAGAGCCAGCATGACGGGCAGCTGGGACCACCACCGGCTGCCGATAAGGCCGGCATTCGCGAGCGGCCGGAACGTCGCCGCGACGCACGCCACCGCGAGCAGCCGGGCGGACATGGCGGTGATCCTGGCCGGCCGCCCGACCGCGAGGTGCGGCAGCGCGCCGACGATCATCGCGAGCGCGGTAACCGCGATGACCTGCGCGGCACCAAGCCGCAGCGGGCTGTTGCCGATCTGCAGCACGAGCGCGTACGCCATCGCGCCCGCGGTGGCGATGGGCGCCGCCTCTCTGTCGCCCGGCAGGTTCAGCCGCAGCAGCTCGCCGAACGCGATCAGCGCGCCGAAGGCGAGCGCGGCGTGCACGTCGAGCACGCCGCTGACGGCGGTCTGCGCCACCGACCAGATGAGCAGCAGGCCGGCGAACGCGGCGAGCAGCCAGTGCCCGGAATCCAGGGCGTGCCGCGGCAGCCCGCGCAGCTCGTACCGAGGGCTGGCCATCGCGCTACAGGCTCTCGATGGTTCGCAGCGGCTCTTCCGCGGACATCGTCTCGGGCGCCGTCCAGCCGTCCCGCTCGATGGCTGTGACGAAGGCGTCGACGAATGCTGGGTCGAACTGCTTCCCCGTCCACTTCCGCAGCTCGGCGACGGCCTCCGGGACCGGCCGCGCGCCGCGGTAGGACCGGTCGGAGGTCATCGCGTCGAAGGCGTCCGCCACCGCGAGCACGCGAGCGAACTCCGGGATCTCGTCGCCGGCCAAGCCCATCGGGTACCCCCGGCCGTCGATTCGCTCGTGGTGGTGCATGATCCCCGCCAAGGCCTCGTCGAGGAAGCCGATCTCCCTGACGATGTCAAGGCCGCGCATCGGGTGCAGCTGGATGGCCGCGTACTCATCGTCGGTCAGCGAGGTGCGCTTCTGCAGCACGGACGTGGGGACGCCGAGCTTGCCCACGTCGTGCAGCATCCCCGCGTACCTGATCGCCCCGATCCGCTCCGGGCGCATGCCGATCTCGGTGGCGATCATCACCGAACCGCGCGACACCCGCTCGCTGTGGCCCCTGGTGTAGAAGTCCTTGGTCTCCACCGCCTGGCAAAGCGCGCTGACCGTCGCCTCATAAGCCCGCTGCTGCGCGGCGAACTGCGCCACCGCCCAGCGGGCCACGAAGACCGGGACGAGCACGAGGACCGGGGTGAACGGCCCGAGTACCGACCACAGCGCCGCGATGAGCACGCCGAACGCGCCGTAGCCGAGGTCTGTCAGCCAGAGCTTGAAGTCGAGGCCGATCCGGCCGCCCGCGGTGCCTTCGTCTCTGGTCAGCCAGAACACGGTGTGCACGAGCATGAAGTTGACCGCCACGTGCACCACCGCGGCCGCCGCGAACGGCCCGATGAGTCCGGGAAAGGAACTCGGTCCCGGCGTGCCCACGTGACCGCCGAACGCCAGGTAGGCCCGGCCCCCCAGGTAGGCGCTCACCGCGTACATGGCGGTGTTGAACAGCCGCTGCGCGAACGACGGACTACGGCGCAGCGAGAGCAGGGTGAAGCAGCTGACAAGCGCGCCGCCGACCGGGCCGCACAGGACCACCGCGGCGAGCGACGCCATGGTATTGGCGGACCAGGTAAGGCCGCGCGGGCTCACCAGGGTGGCGGAAGTCTCGCAGGCGACGAGCAGCAGGCCAAGGGCGCCGATCTGACTCCAGTCGACCATGGTGAACGGACCCGCGGTGACCACGATGACGGCGGCGATAATGACCGCCGCTATGTACAGCCACGCCATGCGCGAGAGTCGTCCCACGCTTCTCCCTCGCAGCCCGCCGCCGTTGACCCCAATCGCACTGATCGCCGTCGCTACCCCCAGGAGACCCCGGAAGCCCTCATCGGGACATCCTCCCTCGCGCGGAAATGGCAACGACCGCTTACGGCGTGCCGTCGATGACAGGATAACGTGGTCACGCTGATTAGCGCAGACCTAAAACCCGATCAACGACCCGTAAGCGGTCGATTATGTTTTGCTAACTTATTCGAATACTTCGATCTCGGCCTGGACTTGCCGGATGCGCACCAGGATCTTGTCGCGCAGTTCGCTCGGCGCCGGATCGCATCCGCAATGCTTAGCAACGACGCGCTTTACCGCTTCCTCGAGGCCGTACTCCCGCAGGCACGGACCGCACTCGTCGAGGTGCTGCCTGATGTGGTCGCAGTCCTCTTCGGAGACCTCGCCGTCCAGGTACCAGTAAACCCGGTCGAGTACCTCGCTGCACGGCGTCTCGTGTGGGTTCCCGCAGCTCATTGCCCACTCTCCTCGGCGTTCGCCCGGACGAGGCCAAGGTCGGCCGCGTAGTCAGCGAGCAGTTCCCGAAGCTGGCGTCGGCCGCGGTGAAGCCGCGACATCACGGTGCCGATCGGAGTGCCCATAATGTCGGCGATTTCCTTGTACGCGAAACCCTCGACGTCAGCGAGGTAGACCGCGATCCTGAACTCCTCTGGCAGCGTCTGCAGCGCCGTCTTGATATCGGAGTCGGGTAGCCTGTCCAGCGCCTCGGCCTCTGCCGACTTGAGGCCGCCGGAACTGTGCGAGGCCGCGCGCGCGAGCTGCCAGTCCTCCACCTCGTCCGAGCCGGACCGCTGCGGTTCACGCTGCCGCTTGCGGTAGGTGTTGATGAAAGTATTGGTAAGGATCCTGAAGAGCCACGCCTTCAGGTTGGTGCCCTCCTGGAACTGGTGGAAGGACGCATACGCCTTGGCGAAAGTCTCCTGCACCAGGTCCTCAGCGTCCGCCGGGTTCCGGGTCATCCGGAGGGCGGCGGAGTACAGCTGATCCAGGTATGGCATTACATCTGCCTCGAAGCGCTCGCTCCGCTCGGCAAGTCTCTCAGGCACGGGCGTCTCTGGCACGGGACCCACCCCCTCTCGGTAACCGTAAGAGGATACCTTCCCCTGCTGTGGGGAGATGGACCGGCGTGGCCGGGTCAGCGTTGTAGAGGCAAGTGCCATGACGCGTTCAACACCGTCATGCCCCGCGCAATTCCGGTTTCCGTGGATGGAACGCCCGGAGCGGGGAAGGGTAACATCCGTAAGGCGCAGCGGATCGGCGCCCAGCCAGGAGTAAACCCCGTGCAGCCGATATCTCCCGGGGGGGCGACCCCCCGAAGCCCCCGCGGGCATGCCCAATTGACGGGAATGGAGATGGCACAGTCGTCTCCACCCGACCTTGAACACCTGGAACAGGACGGCAGCGGCGATCTCGTCTATCCGCGTTTCCACGCCGCCGTCGCCCTCGCGCAGCTGACACGCTGGCTGCCCGCGCGCCCTGGCCTGCTCATCGACATCTCTGGCGCGGGCACCTGCGCCGCCGAGGTGGCCGCCTGCGCGGGGCACAGCGTGCTGCGGGTCATCGACCCGGACGCGAGCGTCCCCTCCCCCGTCGCCGGCTACGAGACGACCGGCCGGCTAACCACCGTGACAGCCGACGGAACCGGCCTCGAGTTCCTGCCTGACGGCTGCGCCGACGGCGTGATCGCCGAGAACCGCACCCTGTCGCGGCGGCTGGCCGCCGAGGAAGTCGTCACCGAGATCGCCCGGGTGCTCCGCCCCGGCGGCCGGGTGCTCGCCTGCGTCGACTCGCTGACCTTCGGCATGGCCCTGCTCGCGGAGCAGCACCGCTGGCCGCACCTGGTCGACGTGCCCAACGCCGACGTGGTGCTTATCCCGTGGCCGGACGGGACCATCACCCGCTGCTACGGCGCCGAGCAGCTGCGCGAGCTGTTCACCGGGGGCGGCCTCGAGGTGAGCTGGATCAGGCCGCGCACCGTGCTGTCACCGCGGACGGTCAGCTACCTGCTCGCCCGCGACCCGTCGAGCTTCGGCAAGCTGGTCAGCGCGGAGCTGCGGGCCCGTTCCGATGATTCGGTGGGAGCCCAGCTGATCGCCAGTTGCGTCAAGCGCCCTATTAGCTAGTACCGCCGCCGGTCCCGCTTCGCCTGGCAGGGCACGCAGCGCGCGGTGGCCGGCCTGGCCTCGAGGCGCGGCTCAGGCACCGGGCTCGAGCAGTCGACACAGCGCCCGTAGCTGCCGTCGTCGATCCTGGCGAGCGCCGCGAGAACCTCGGCCCGCTGGGTCAGTGCCGTCTGCACCGACGCCGCGTTCCTGTCCGCCTCCGTCAGGTTCGAGCCCGCGTCACCTGGGTCCGCTCCGCCACCCCGGACGAGGTGGTGTTCACCCATGAGTACCGAAACCGTCCGGTCCAGGTCGGCGCGCATTTCCTCAAGACGCGATCTGGCAATGCTGATCTCCATCGGCGATCCTCGGGAATGAAAAGGAGGGTTTAGAAAAGGGACGAACCGGGCGACTCGGGGTCACCGAGCGGTTCGATAAGCGACGCCCCGTTGTTCCGCACGGAGTTGACCTCCGTCGAAACCTTGTATGAGGTCAGGCCCCGCGACCCCGAGGATGTCGCCGGGCGCATGACCGTGAGTAGCATTTCCTTCTCGTTGTTAGCCGGATCGAGCCAGTCTGTCCAGTCGTCGGGCGCGATGGTCATCGGCGTCCGGTCGTGGATCCGGCCGATCTCGTCCTCGGCCTGCGTCGTGATGATCGACGCCGACCAGTACCAGGCGTTCTCGTCGTCTTCTGGAACCTGCGAGTCCCGCCACAGCTCGTAAATCCCGGCGAAGGCGAGGATCCCTCCGTCGGTCCGGTAAATGTAATAGGGCTGCTTGACCTTGTCCTCGGTCATCCACTCGTAATAGCCGTCCGCCGGTATGAGGCAGCGGCGCCGCGCGAACGCGGCGCGGAACGAGGGCTTGACCGCGACCGTCTCCGCCCGCGCGTTGATCATGCGAGCACCGACCTTGGTGTCCTTGGCCCAGCTTGGCACCAGGCCCCATCGAACCAGCCGGAGCTCTCGCTCGTCCTTATGGGTGAGGACCGTGTATATCCGCTTGGTCGGCGCGACGTTATAGTCGGCGTCGCGATCGGCGGGCACGGCGTCACGCGTGGCGGCGAACTCCTCGAGGAGCTCCAGCCGCTTTCTGGCTGAGACGAACCGACCGCACATGTGACCTTCCCTTATGGGGGTACAAGCCGGATTAGTGCTACTTAACCGGAAACCGTCACCGGCAAACCCGTCGACAGTGCCCACGGGTCAGCCGATACCCTCAAGGTTATGGACTCCGGACGCTGGCTCGCCCCATCGGCGCTAGGACCGGTGCGCGCCACGTTGCGGCTGCCCGGTTCGAAGTCGATTACCAATCGTGCCCTCATCCTGGCCGCGCTCAGCGACTCGCCGTCGCTGGTGCACGGGGTGCTGAAGGCGCGCGACTCGTCCCTCGCCATCGCGGCGCTTCGTGCACTCGGTTGCACCGTCGAAGAGAACGGCGCGGACGCGGCCATCACTCCCGGCGCGCTCCCACTTGGCTCGGCGGTCAGCGTCGATGTCGGCAACTCGGGTACGGTCATGCGATTCCTGCCCGCGGTCGCGGCGCTCACCCCCGCGGCAGTCGCGTTCGACGGCGACCCGAGAGCGCGAGAACGGCCGGTCGGCGCGCTGCTTTCCGCACTGCGCACGCTCGGCGTGTCAATCGACGACGACGGCCGCGGCGCGCTGCCGTTCACCGTGCACGGCACCGGCTCGGTGCCCGGCGGTCCGGTGACGCTCGACGCCTCCGGGTCCTCCCAGCTCGTTTCCGGGCTGCTGCTCGCCGCGCCGCGGTTCACCAACGGCGTCGAGGTCAGGCACTCAGGACCGCCGGTGCCCTCGCTGCCGCACATCGAGATGACCGTGCGGATGCTCCGCGACGCCGGCGCGTCGGTCGAGGCCGGCTCATCTGACGGCGACAGGCCCGACTTCTGGCGGGTCGCGCCCGGGCCGGTCAACCTCGGGGAATTCACCGTCGAGCCTGACCTGTCCAACGCCGGGCCGTTCCTCGCGGCCGCCCTGGTCACCGGCGGCTCCGTTACCATCCGCGACTGGCCAGAGAACTCGCTGCAGGCCGCCGACGCCATCCTCGACGTGCTTACCCGGATGGGCGCCACCGTGACACGGTCGGCGACCGGGCTGACCGTGACCGGCTCAGGCACGGTCAACGGGGTCGAGGCGGACCTGCGGGACATACCGGAGATGTGCCTGCCGCTCACTTCGGCCGCGGCGCTCGCCGCCGGACCGTCGGCGTTCACCGGCGTCGGGCATACCCGCGCGCAGGAAACCGACCGGCTCGCCGCGATCGTCAAGGAGATCAACGCGATGGGCGGTGAGGTCAGCGAACTGCCCGACGGGCTGTCGATCCGGCCGCGGCCGCTGCACGCACCGGCCGGACACGCCTTCGAGACCTACGACGACCACCGGATGGTCATGGCCGCGGCCGTACTCGGACTCGGCGTCCCAGGCATCGAGGTGCTCAACGTCGCCACGGTCGGCAAGACCTTCCCCGGTTTCACCGAGGCATGGGAGTCGCTCGTCCGGGGGGATGACTCCTGAAGCAGCGGCAGGGCTATCGGGACGAGGACGACGTCCGGGTCCGCGCGGGACGCGGCTCCAAGCCGCGCACCCGGCGGCGCCCGGCGCACGAGTCGGCGCCCGGGGGCTTCGTCGTCAGCGTCGATCGGGGCCGCTACGGATGCGTACTCGAAGACCCGGAGGCGGCAGGGCGGCTTATCACCGCCATGAAGGCACGCGAACTCGGCAAGGGCTCCGTGGTGGTCGGCGACCGGGTCGCCCTGGCCGGCGACGTGTCGGGTGCCACCGGGTCGCTGGCCAGGATCGTCCGGGTCGAGGAGCGGACCAGCGTGCTGCGCCGCTCCCCTGACGACACCGACCCGCTCGAACGGGTCGTCGTCGCCAACGCGGACCAGATGGTGATCGTGTGCGCGCTCGCCGACCCCGAGCCCAAGACCCGGTTCATCGACCGGTGCCTGGCCGCCGCCTACGACTCGGGGCTCGACCCGCTGCTCGTCATGACCAAGTCCGACCTGGCACCGCCGCGCAAGCTGCGCGCGTTCTACCGGCCGCTCGACATCCCCATGCTGACCACCAGGCAGCCCCTGCCCGCGCAGACATTCGGCCGGCTCCGCAAGGCGCTCGACGGCCGGATCAGCGTCTGCATCGGCCAGTCGGGAGTCGGGAAGTCATCGCTTGTCAACGCGCTGGTGCCGGACGCAGGCCGGGCGGTCGGCCGGGTGAACGCGGTGACAGGCAAGGGGCGGCACACCTCCTCGTCCGCGATCGCGCTCGCGCTGCCCGGCGACTCCGGCTGGCTCATCGACACTCCGGGCATCCGCGGCTTCGGACTCGGCCACGTGACGGTGGAGCGGGTCGTCGAGGCGTTCGGCGACCTGGCCGAGGGGACCGCCGCCTGCCCGCCGGGCTGTGACCATCTCTCGCCCGGCTGCGCCCTCGACGAATGGGCAGCGTCGCATGACGCCGTCGCCCGGCTGGAGTCGCTGCGCCGCCTGCTCGGCAGCCGCGAGTCGTCGCCGCCGACTGACGGCGCTGACTGACGGCGCTGACTGACCGGGACGGCTAACCGAGCGGAACGGTACCGCCCGAGCGCCAGTACGTGCCGTCGGGCGTGCGGGACAGCAGGTCCTCGTCCGCCAGGTAGCGGCGCAGCGCCGCGTGGTCGTCGTAAATGCCCTTGAGAATCTCGTTCACCGCGGTCTCCGGGTAGCGACGGCCAGGCTCGAAGGCCTGCGCGACATGGTCGAGCAGGAGCAGCCGGGCCCCTCGCATGACCGAGATCCGGCCGTCTCGTACGTAGCGGCGGAGCTGGCCTGGCAGGTCACTGCGGAGGTCCACCGGGTGATTATGCCCGTCCGGCGCGTCAGATCGCGCGCAATAGGCTCTTAGCTGGTCAGCGGCACACGTGTACCGGTACCGTTTCGCGAGTGGCAAGCTACGACGACGACCTGCGGTTCGCGCATGTCCTGGCAGACGCAGCCGATGACATCACGACGCGGCGGTTCCGCGCGCTTGACCTGCGTGTCGAGACCAAGCCCGACCTGACGCCCGTCTCGGACGCCGACCGGGCGACCGAGGACTCGCTGCGCAACATCCTGCGCAGGTCGCGGCCCAGGGACGCCGTGCTCGGCGAGGAGTCGGGGCAGACGGGCATCGGCCCGCGGCGGTGGGTGCTCGATCCGATCGACGCGACGAAGAACTACGTCCGCGGCGTACCCGTCTGGGCCACGCTCATCGGGCTGATGGACGGCGATGACGTCGTGGTCGGCGTGGTCACCGCCCCGGCGCTCGGCAGGCGCTGGTGGGCCGCGGCCGGCGGCGGCGCGTGGACGGGGAGGTCGCTCACCAAGGCCTCCCGCTGCCAGGTCTCGCAGGTCACGCAGTTGTCCGACGCCTCGTTCTCCTACTCAGGAATCGGCGGGTGGGCGGAAGCCGGCCGGCTCGACGGCTTCATGTCGCTCAGCAAGGCGGTGTGGCGGACGCGCGGCTTCGGCGACTTCTGGTCGCACATGCTCGTCGCCGAGGGAGCGGTCGATGTGTCCGCCGAGCCCGACGTATCGCTTTGGGACATGGCAGCGCTCCAGGTGATCGTCGAGGAGGCGGGCGGCCGGTTCACCAACCTCGCCGGGGTGGCAACGCCCGACGGCGGCAGCGTGGTCTGCACAAATGGCCACCTGCACGACGAGGTGCTCGCCCACTTGACGGCCGGCACCGCGCCGTAATTTTCCGCTGGCGAGGCAGGCGCCAGGGGAGCCGTCGGCGCGCTACCCTGATAGAGAACCATTTCGGCCGCAACGTCGAGTACTGTCCGGTCAGTTGGGACCCTCACGACGATGCTGGTGACAATCGATCTCGCGGGGCCGCGCGCCCCGCAGCAGGCCGCCAGGCGGTGAGTTCCCGCTCTAACCGCCCGGCCCGCGCCCGGCTGGTTTCCCCGGCCACCCGGGCGCTGCGGCGCCTGGCCCGGCATATTCCCCCGTCCTAACCGGGCCAGGCGTCGCTCGACCCCCCTTGTTCGGCGGTCCTGCGGGCGCGCCTCCTCCTGTTCGGCGGTCCTGCGGACCGCCTTCCCGTGGGGTGGTCCACTGTGGGGGGGACGACCCCCCACACCCCCCGATGCGGCCTTCGGCCGCGAGCCGGGGGTCAGCGTCGGGTGTTCGCTGCGGGGGATGAACCTCCCGCATCCCCCGCAGCGGCTTTGCAGCAAACCAGGGTGGTGAAGCCACCCCGGCCACCCGCTCTCCCCGTCGAGCCACTCTTCAGACTTGGTGACCGCTCTTGCATGCTGCTGACCACATTGTCCCGTCTCCGCATAGCTGGTGACCACTTTTGCGTCCGGATTACGGCATTTGTCTCGTCACCAGCTATGCAAACGTGAAGGCACCCTTGCCCTGCAGGGTGGGGCATTGGTCGAACTGGTGGGCGATAATGAGGGCGTGGCGGACCTGAGCGAGGTTCTTACGGCGGCGGGAGTACGGCCGGGGGATCTTGTCGGGCTGGCCTTGGGCGCGGACGGGGCGCTGAGTGTCGCCGCCACGGCCGGCGAGCGGGCGGCCTCGGCAGCGGAGGTGGGAGACACCGACCGGGAGGTCAGGCCGCGCTGGGTGCTGTGGTCGCAGGATACCGCGCGGGTGCTGACCGGGCACGGGGTGCGGCTCGCGACATGCTGGGATGTCGCGGCGGTGCACCGGCTGCTGTCCGGCGGGTGGCGGGCGGAGCCGGCGTTCGTGTGGGCCAGCCTGCACGGCGAGCCGCCACCCGAGCTATCCGCGGGAGAACCCGACCTGTTCAGCGCGGCCGATGAAGGTCCAGGCACCCCAACGCTGGGGGCGGCGGAGGCGCTCACGGCGGCGCGGATGCAGCTGGCCAGCCTCGAAGGAGACGGGGGCGGGAACCGGGTTAGCACCGCCCGCTCCGAATCGACGGCGGAACTGCTGTGCGCCGAGCTCGCGGCGGACGGACTGCCTGTCGACAGGGCCGTAGCGGAAGACATGCTCACCGAGCTCATCGGGCCGCGGCCGCGCGGCCCGGCCGACGCGGCGGCGATCCGGGCAGCACGCGACGAGCGCGTGCTGCGGCACTCGCTCTCCACCACGGTGACTGACCTGCGCAGTCCCGCCCAGGTGAAGGCCTTGCTCGCGATGGAGGGCATCGACGTGCCCGACACGCGGGCGCACCGGCTCGAGGAGTTCAAGGACCGCTCGCCGCTCGTGGCGGCGCTGCTCGAGTGGCGCAAGGCGGAGCGGATCGCCACCACGTACGGCTACGGATGGCTCGACGAGTGCCTCGGGCCAGACGGGCGGCTGCGCGGCGCGTGGACCGGCTGCGACGGTGCCGCCGGGCGGATGACCGCATCGAGCGGGCTGCACAACATGCCCGCGGTGCTGCGCCGGGCGGTGCTCGCGGAGGAAGGGCACCTGCTGGTCCGCGCCGACCTCGGGCAGATCGAGCCCCGGGTGCTCGCCGCCGTCTCCGGGGACAAAGCGCTCGCCGCCGCCACCCGCGCCGACGACATGTACCTGCCGGTGGCGGCCGAGCTCGGCGTCGACCGGCCGACCGCCAAGGTCGCGATGATCGCCGCGATGTACGGGCAGACCACCGGGCACGGCGGGGAGGCCGCCCGCCGGATGCGGTCCGCCTACCCGGTGGCGATGGGCTACCTGGACGCCGCCGACCGGTCCGGCAGATCCCACCGGGACCTGCGCACCTACGGCGGGCGGCTGATCCGGATGTCCGGCGGCGGCAACGACGGGGCGCGCGGCAGGTACGGGCGCAACGCGGTCATCCAGGGCGCGGCGGCCGAGCTGTTCAAGATGTGGGCGGTCACCGTCCGCGCCAGGACTGCGCAACTCGACGCGCGGATCGTGCTCTGCCTGCACGACGAGCTGCTGCTGCACGTCCTTGCGGGCAACGCGGAGCGGACGGCGGAGCAGGTCGGCGCCTGCCTCGCGGAGGCCGCGGGGCGCTGGGCGCCTGCCGGCCAGGTGCGGTTCATCGCCGACATCACGACCGTCCGCAGCTGGGCCGACGCGAAGTCGTGAGCCGACCGCGGCATACCGGACTTTTCCCGTCCGCGGGCCGGTGAGCGCGAACGGGATGCTGGCTGATACCGTGGCCAGCAGAAAACTCGGGACGGAGGGGTGACGTTGCCGCGATACCGCAGGGTAGTAGTCAAGCTCAGCGGCGAGGCCCTGGCCGGGCCGGCAGCGACCGGAGCCGATCCCGCGAGCCTCGCCCGCGTCGCCGACGAGGTTCTTTCCCTGCACAACCTCGGCGTCCAGGTCGCCGTTGTCGTCGGCGGCGGCAACTACTTCCGCGGCCGGATGGCCGACGGCTGGGGCATCAGCCGCGCCGAGGCTGACAACATCGGCATGCTCGGCACGGTCATGAACGCGCTTATGCTGCGCGGCGCACTCACCGCACGGACCGACGCGGACATCCGGGTGATGACCGCCGTGCCGATCCATAGCGTCGCGGAACCGTTCATCCGGCTGCGCGCGGTGCACCACCTGGAGCGGGGCATGATCGTCGTCCTCGCGGGAGGCATCGGGCAGCCCTACGTGACCACGGACTACCCGGCCGTGCAGCGCGCGCTCGAACTCGACGCGGACGCGCTCCTCGTCGCCAAGAACGGCGTGGACGGCGTGTACGACTCCGATCCCAAGGTCAACCCCGACGCGCGCCGGTTCGCCACCCTCACCTACGAGGAGGCCATCGCCGCGGATATCCGGGTGATGGACACCAGCGCCTTCGTGCTCGCCAACGAGCAGGCGCTGACCATGCACGTCTTCGACGTCGCCGCGGCCGGCGTGATGCGCAAGATCTGCGAGGGCGCCGAGCTCGGCACCGTGATCACCGCGAAGCGGGACGCAGCACCCGAGTGACCCGGGCGCCCCGCCCGGGCGTGCCCTGCCCCGGAATCACACCGCCACGATGCGATAGCCGACGCCCCGGATGGTCTCGATGCGGACCCGCGAGCCGGACAGCTTCGCGCGCAGCCGCGCCAGGTGCACGTCGATGGTGTTGGACCCGAACGGCTCCGTGTCGTTGACCCAGACGTGCTGCGCGATCTGCCGGCGGTCCGCGACCGCCGGGGAAAAGCGCATCAGCGTCTCGAGGATGCCAAGCTCGGTCGACGTCAGCGACGGACGGCAGCCGCCGAAGCTGACCTGGCGGGAGGCCGGGTCGCACTCCAGATCGCCGACCACCAGGCGAGCCGGGAGCAGCTGCGCCGGACGGCGCTGCAGCGCGCGCAGCCGCGCGAGCAGTTCCTGAATATCGAACGGCACGACGAGGAAGTCGTCCGCACCCGCGTCGAGCCCGGCCACCCGGTCCTCCGGCGTGTCCTTGCCGCTGATCATCAGCACCGGGGCGGACACGCCACGGCGGCGCAGCAGCCGGACCACGTCGATGCCTGACACCGTCGGCAGCAGCCAGTCGAGCACCGCGGCCGCGTAGTCGTAGCAGCGGCCGTAGCTCAGCGCCCGCCGGCCGTCCGCGACGAGGTCGGTCACATACCCGCCGCTGGTCAGCCGCTCGGCGACCAGGCAGCCGAGGGTGTCGTCAGCTGTCGCAACCAGCACTCGCATAGACGGGAATGTAACCCGGCCAGCGGCCTTTAGACGTGTGCAGGCAGCCTTCAGAGTGAACTGAGCGAGACTTCGGCGGGATCGGCACCGATCGCCCGATTTTTCAGAGGAAGCTTCCGCTTCCCTTATCTAGTTCTTAAGGGTCCGCCAGACCGGGCGCGGGATCAGCTTCATCACCGTGGCGAGGCCGACAAGCGAAGACGGCACCCAGATCACCGACTTGCCGTCGCCGCGGCCCTGGCCGCGCAGCGCGCCCGCCACCGCCGCGCCAACCTTCTCCGGCGTGGTCGCGAGCGGCGCCGCCTGCATCCCCTCGGTCATCCGGCCCTTCACGAACCCAGGCCTGACCAGCAGCACCCGGACCCCGGTGCCATGCAGGGAGTCGGCGTAACCGCGTGCGAACGCGTCGAGGGCGGCCTTGGTCGCACCGTAGACCGAGTTGAACTTGCGCGGCCGCACCGCGGCGATCGACGACAGGACGACGATGGTGCCGCTGCCACGGCGGCGCATCGCCTCGCCGAACGCGAGCAGCGCGGTGACATGCCCGGTGAAGTTGGTCTCGATCATGGTGGCCGCGAGCCGCACGTCCTGCTCGGCCCGCTCCTGCGGGATCAGGATGCCGGTCGCGGCGATGATCAGGTCCGGCACTCCGCCGGCGCAGATCTCATCGACGAACGCCTGGTGCGCGTCCGTGTCCACGGCGTCGTACCTGACCACCGTGACCGGGCGGTTCAGCGACTTTCCCGCGCCCTCGAGCCGCTGCGGATCGCGGCCGGCCAGGATCACCTCGGCGTCGGCCCCCAGCCGCAGCGCGGACAGGATCGCAAGGCCGATCTCGCTGGTACCGCCGAGCAGAACAACTCTCATGTCTGACTTCTCCTAGGCCACGTACAGGCCGACGCAGAACAGGATCAGCCATGCGACCTCGCAGCACAGCATGACCGCGTCCCTGGTGATCAGGTCTTCCACCGGGCGGACGGTCCGGCGCGCGGTGAGGACGCCGAACCTGACGACCGCGGCGGCAAGCGGCAGCACGGACGCCACCTGCCAGGGCCGGGCGCCGTGCTTTCCGCTCAGCGCCCACATCAGGTAGGTGGCGAGCATGCCGACACCGATGAGCACCTGCGCGATCCGCAGGATGTCCGGGCGGTAATTGCGCATCACCGGCCGGTGCTTGACGGCCTCGTCGCCAAGGCTGGTCAGCTCGGTGTACCGCTTGGCCACGGCCACGCCGAGCGCGCCGAGGCTGCACACGAGCAGGAACCAGATGGACAGCACCACGTGGGTGGCGGCCGCGCCGCCGAGCACCCGCAGCAGGAACCCGGACGCCACGATCAGCATCTCGACGAACGGAATGTGCTTGAGCTTGAACGAGTACAGGAACGACAGGCACAGGTACGCCGAGACCGTGACAACGAGCAGCGGCTCCCTGATGACCACACCCGCGCCGACCGCGAACACCGCGGCCAGCACGGCGAGCACCATCGCGTGCTGCTCGGGCAGCGCGCCCGAGGCGATCGGCCGGTTCCGCTTCACCGGATGGCGCCTGTCGCGCTCCACGTCGGCGACATCGTTGACGAAGTAGACCGCCGCCGAGGCGCAGCCGAAGGCGAACATGGCGAGCAGCGCGTAGCCGAAGCCGTTGTTGCGTCCGAGGTTCGCGGCCGCCAGCGGCGCCGCAAACACCAGCAGGTTCTTCGGCCACTGCCGTGGCCGCGTGGTCCGGACGGCGGCGCGCACCCAGCGGGCAGGCGAGAGTCCGGCGACAGCGACGGCGGGCACGGGCGCCTGCGGGCCCTCCGTGTCCTCGCCAGAGGTCAGCGTGTTGTTGGTCACCGTGCGAAAACCGCCGTGAAGTCACGGGTGGAGGCGGTGTAGTACGAGTAGGCGCTCGGCTGCTGCGTCGGCAGCAGCGTCACCGGGGTCGGGTTGGCGGGGTTGCCCTTCGCCTGGTAGGTGTCGAACTTCATCCAGGCGGGGTTGATGTCCATCTGCAGGCCCTCGACCGCGCCTGCCCGGTGCAGCAGCTCGGCCAGATCCTGCACGTTCAGCGCGGGGCCGTACACGTAGACGATCCGGCCGTCCTTGGTGATGCCGAGACCGGACCGCCACACGTAATACCCGCCGCCGAGCGTGGCGCCGAACTTGGTCATGATGTCCTGGTTGAGGTTCGGCGAGATCTTGCCGTGGTCGATGATCAGCTTGAGGTTCTGCCGCACGCCCGCGATCTTAGAGGTCATCGAGAAGTCGCGACTCCACTTGCCGATCTTGATGGTGCCGTTCTTGTAGTAGACGACCGACGCGGCGCCCGTCACAAGCGAGCCGTGGTACGAGCCGTTCAGGTAGAAACCGCCGCCCGCGGAGTCGAGCTTGAACCCGCCGTTGAACGTCGCGAGCAGGCCCGTGCGCTTGCCCGCGGGGATGTAGGTGTCGCTGTAGCCCCAGGGGCTCGACCCGGGATCCTCGGTACCCGGGCGCAGCTGGAACTTGACCAGCCGCTGATCGATCGACGCCACGCCGTTGACCTGGGAGGTATAAGTGGCATCGCGGAGGAACGTGGTCAGGATGGCGGGGTAGCCCTTCACCTTCTCCGCCAGCCGCCACTGGCCCTCGCCGGCGATCGGCGACGGCGCGAGCGACTTCAGCGTGGCGGGGATGTCCGGCACGAACGTCTTGCCCTTGGTCTTACCGCCCTTTTGCGGCTTGGCCGAGGTGACCGCCTCGCCGCTCGGCACGGCGAGCGAGAACGACGGCTTGCCGCCCTTGGGCGGCGGGTTGTAGGACAGCCACTCGCCGAACGTCACCACCGGGCCGAGGTAATGGTCGCGCGCCCACTCGGCGAGGTTTGCCGTCAGGCCCTGGCCGTTGTTCTTGAACGCCGCCTGCCCCGCGGAGAACATGACCAGGGCAAGGAAGAGCGCGAGCACCGCGCTGATCACGCGGACGACGCGACGGCGGAAGAACCTGCGCGTGCGCCGGAAGCGTACCTTGCGCCCGGGCGGCAGATCCCGCCCTGGACGGGCCCCGGGCGACTGGCCGGGGCGTCCCTGGCCAGGGCGGCCCTGGCCGGGTCGTCCCGGAACGCCGTTCTGCCCGGGCCGCGCGTATCCCTGCCGGTCATCGAAGCGCTGCGGGTCGTCGATACGCTGCATGCCATTGAGACGCCGCGGGTCGTCAAAGGGCTGCGAGTCGTTAAGCCGCTGTGTGTCGTCGAAGCGCTGCGTGCCGTCGAAGCGCTGGGTGTCCGCGTACCCCTGTGAGTCCTCATACCGGCGCATGTTTCCCTGCGGGCGCCCGTCCTGCCACCCATTGTTCTCCGGGTACGCGTGGCCCGGGTAACCGCTGGCCTGGTAGCCGTTGCCCTGGTAGCCCATCGACTGGGTGGGCTGGCCGTCGTATCCCCAGTCCTGGGCGCCCTGTGGCTGCTGCTGGCCGTACCCGGCGGCCTGACCGTACTGGTCCTGCCCGTACTGGTCCTGCCCGTACTGGTCCTGCCCGTACCGGTCCTGCCCGTACTGGCTGGCGTAACCCTGGTGACCGTTGGGGGCCGCGTTCTGGCCGTTCTGGCCGTTCTGTCCGTGACCGTACTGATTCTGGCCGTACTGCCCCTGGTCGTAACCGCCGCCCGGGCTGCCGCCGTAGCCGTAGCCGTCGCTGTATTCCTGGCCGCGTTCTGGATCGCCTGGCCATTCGGGGTGATGCCCGCTGCTGGGCACCCTTCTCGACATGTCGGCTTACCTCCCGCGTAGCTCAATCCCGCAGTGAAGCTACCCGCCGTGGATGAAGGAATCGTTACAGGCCCGACCCCACCCCGGCTGTAAAACGAGCGGCTTCCTGTGCTCTATGCGGGAGCGCGTGCCTCCGCGCGCGCTAAGTGTCAGAATATGCGGTCGGTCATCTGGTGCGGGCTAAACTTGACCGTAGCGTCCCAATTGGCCTCCCTGATCTCCCGCATGGCGAGCTTTCTGGTGGCCACGTCCAGCCTGTCGATGAACAGCACCCCGTCCAGGTGGTCGGTCTCGTGCTGCATGCAGCGGGCCAGGACCTCCGTGCCGACGATCTGGACCGGGTCGCCCCGGTCGGTAAAGCCGCGGGCCACCGTGTTCAGCCGCCGCTTCACGTCGTAGTAGACGCCGGGGAAGGACAGGCATCCCTCCTCCCCGTCTTGCTCCTGTTCATCGGGGAAGTCGAGAACCGGGTTGACCAGGTGGCCGCGCTCCGCACCGACCGCGTAGGCGAACACGCGTAGCCCGACGCCTATCTGCGGCGCGGCCAGTCCCGCGCCCTGCGCGTCGTCGAGGGTCTGGGTGAGGTCTTTCACCAGTGAGCGCAGCTGCTTGTCGAAGTCGGTGACGGGATCGGCGGCAGTGCGCAGGATCGGGTCGCCGAACAGCCGGATGTCGCGGATTGCCATGTCTCGAGGGTAGCCGCCGACGGCCGCACCGCAGCGGACCCTCGGCCTGGCGGCAGGTGAAGATGCAACTTATTTGACAATTATGGTTGAGGGAATATACAACTTGAGTTGTAAGTTCTCTGCGAACGTAGGGCGAGACCACACAGGGTGGCAGCCCTCTCAGGAGGTAGCGATGTACCTGACGACTCTCGACCCGATCAGCCGTGACTTCGACCGGATCGTGCGCCGCGCCTTCGGCGGTCCCACGTTCACCAGCCGGGCGCTCGGCAGCGCCGGCTACGCGCCGGCCCTGCCGATGGACACCATCAAGCGCGACGGCGAGCTCGTGCTCCGCTTCGACGTCCCAGGCGTGGACGCGGAGAAGATCGACGTGACCGTTGACAAGGGCGTGCTCAGCGTGAGCGCCACCCGCGATGAGGAGCGCGCCGAGGGCGAGAACCCGGTCGTCCGCGAGCGGCTGTTCGGCAGCTTCACGCGCCGGGTCCGGCTCTCGGACAACCTGAACGCGGACGCGATCGAGGCCAGCCACGCCGACGGCGTGCTTGAGCTGCGCATCCCGGTTCGCGAGGAGGCGAAGCCGCGCAAGATCGAGATCGGCACCGCGGCGGGCGCCAGGGAGCTCCCGGCCGAGTAAGCCCGTCACGGGCAGGCAATCGCCGCGCCGCCGCGAAGGCGGCCGGCCGGGCACAGCGAAGCGGGAGCCGGGCGTTCAGCGTCCGGCTCCCGCTTTAGCATCATGACTGCGAGGAATACCGGACACTGCGGCGAAGGGAGGCGGACAGTGGAGCCGTTCGACGACGAGAACGTACCGCTCTTCACCGTGGGCCAGGTGGCGGACATGCTCTCGCTGAAGCAGGCGTTCCTGCGCCGCATCGACGATCTTCAGGTCGTCTCGCCGCAGCGCTCCGCGGGCCGCCAGCGCCGCTACACCCGGGTGGAGATCCGCATCATCCAGCAGGTCGCGACGATGGCCGACGAGGGCATGACGATGACCGCCATCCGGCGGATCATCGAGCTCGAGCAGCAGCTGGCCGAGGTCGTCCGGCAGCGTGACGAGCTCGCGGCACGGCTGTCCGAGGTCTCTGCCGAACGGATTCGGCTTACTCAGCAGCTTCGCAGCCTGCTGCGGCGTGATGACGGGGACCGGGCATACTCCGCCGGGGACGAGGTCTGACTCAGGCGGGGGTTACGGGCGCGGTTAGCCGACGCGGCAGAGGATCTCGCCGTGCGGGCAGAGGAACCAGCCGTCTTCGTCCGCCGCCCAGGCGTGCCAGCCCGCGGCGATGCGTTCCAGGGCCTCGGGGGTGGCGATGCCGCGTTCCTTCGCGGCCTGAGCGATCGCGGACTTGACCGAGCGGTCCGCCCACAGGCCGCCCCACCAGTCGCGCTCTGCCTGCGTGGCGAACGTCCAGTTGGAGGACGAGCTGATGATGTCGGTGAAGTCCGCCCGCCTGGCCCATGCGTACAGCCGCCGGCCTGCATCCGGCTCGCCGCCGTTGCTCCTGGCGACCGCGCGGTAGAACGCCTGCCACTCATCGAGGGCCGGCGACTCCGGGTACCAGGCCATCGCGGCGTAGTCGCCGTCGCGGGCCGCGACGAGGCCGCCCGGCCTGGTGACCCGGTGCATTTCGCGCAGCGCCCGCACGGGGTCGCTCAGGTGCTGCAGCACCTGATGGGCGTGGACCACGTCGAAGCTGGCGTCGGGGAAGTCGAGCGCGTACACGTCGCCGGCCGCGAAGTCCAGGTTCTGCCTGCCGCCGGCGGCAGCGGCGGCCTGCGCGATGATCTCCGCCGCTGAGTCGATCCCGGTGACCCGGCCCTGCGGTACCAAGTCGGCGAGATCCGCGGTGATCGTGCCTGGGCCGCAGCCGACGTCGAGGATCCGGGCGTCCGGCGCGAGATGCGGCAGCAGGTAGGCGGCGGAATTCGCCGCGGTGCGCCACTTGTGCGAGCGCAGTACCGACTCATGGTGACCGTGCGTGTAGACCTCAGGCATGACTCTCATGCTAGACGAGTCTTACTGGATGGACTAATATGTCTCATTATTTGGACAGCCAAGTCCGCGATGCGCCCCCGGGCTGGACGGCACTGGGGAGACGGGTGGCGCGGGAGAGTCAGCCGATCCCGTTCGGGCTAATGCCTGAGATATCCCTCGGCGACCTGCGGCGGCGCGACCGCCAGCCAGCCGTCGACCAGCGCTTCCCGCAGGTCCTGCGGGCTGACGTTGTCCAGCTGGATCAGATAGCCGTTGTAGCCGTTGAAATGCTGAATGGTGAAGAAGCCGTTCTTGCCCGCGGCCAGGATCGCCTCCTTCTCCGCCCGGTCGACGGTGCGGACGGCGAGGATCGGGCCCTGCGGGGGCTGCTCGTCGCCGTAGCGCTTCAGGTCCGCCTTGCTGAACGGGCGTTCCCAGGCGAACGCCTTGCCCGCGACGTCCCAGGTGCGGCTGCCGCGGTGCTTCTCCACACCCTCGGTCACCTCCGGCAGCCCGGCGGCGATCGCGGCCACGTCATCGTAGGTCTGCACCGGTCAACCGTACGCCGGATTCACCTGGCGAGCCGGTTCACCTGACGAGCAGGGCCGCGGCGTTGTCGTGCAGGATGGCGGCCTGCTCCTCGTCGGTGAAGCCCAGCCTCGCGACGGCGGCCACGGCGGCGAGCGGGTCGTCAATCGGGTAGTCGCTGCCGAAGATCACCCGGTCGATGCCGAACTTCCGCAGCACCCAGGTGAACTGCTCGGCGAACGGGCCGCCCGCGAGCATCGGGCTTGTCGCCGAGATGTCGGTCCATACGTTCCGCCGCCACCACGGGTAACGCGCCAGGATGTCGTAGAGGAGCAGCTGCGGGAAGCCAGGGCCGTGCGCGTGGGCGAGGATGAGCCTGGCCTCGGGAACGGCCGTCGCCAGGTTCACGAACTTGCCCGGCTGATTGGCGTCCCACGGGGAATAGGCGTCAAACAGGACGGGCAGCTCACGCTCGGCGGCGCGCCGCACGACCGCCTCGACGGCGGGATCGGCCACGTCAAACCGCTGCGTATTCGGGTGCAGCTTGAGCCATGCCGCGCCCGCGGCGGCGACCCGGTCGATCTCCGCGGCCGCCGCCCCGCCGTCCGCCGGATGCACTGAACAGACCGGATAGAAGAATCCGCCCGAGTCACGGGCCAGCCGCAAGACGGCATCGTTGCCCGCCATCGTGCGCTTCAGCTCACCGCCCCGCGCAATTGTGAGCGCGGCGGCGCGCGCGATCCGGGACCCGCGAACAAGCGCCAGGTATGCCTCGGGCGGATGCGGATCCGCCACGATCTGGGCCTCGGGGTCGAGCATCGGATGCGTGTGCGCATCGATGATGGGTCCGTCGTACACGGAGCATGACAGTAACTCGCAATTGCATAGAAATCGAGCGAAGTCAGTCGCTCGTGACGGACTTTGCCAGTGCTTGGACGATCCTCCAATAAACCGCTAAAGACCCATGTCCTTGGCGATGATCGTCTTCATCACCTCAGACGTTCCGCCGTAGATCCTGTTCACCCGGTTGTCGGCGTACAGCTTGGCGATCGGGTACTCGTTGATGAACCCGTAGCCGCCGTGCAGCTGCAGGCAGCGGTCGATGACGCGGCTCGCCACCTCGGTGCAGAAGAGCTTGGCGGAGGCCGCCTCAGCGGCGGTCAGCTCGCCCCTGTCGTGCGCCTCGAGTGCCCGGTCGACGACCGCCTGCGCGGCGTCCACCTCGGCCTTGCAGGCGGCGAGCTCGAACTTCGTGTTCTGGAAGGACGCGACGGTCTTGCCGAAGATGAGCCGCTCCTGGGTGTACTTCTTCGCGAACTCCACCGCGGCGGCGGCCTGCGCGTAGGCGCCGAAGGCGATGCTCAGCCGTTCCTGCGGCAGGTTCTGGCCAAGGTAGGAGAAGCCCTTGTTCTCCTCGCCGAGCAGGTCCTCCACCGGGACCTTTACATCGTGGAAGGACAGCTCGGCGGTGTCCGACACCTTCAGGCCGATCTTGTCCAGCTTGCGGCCGACCGCGTAGCCCTCGAGCTTGGTGTCGACGACCAAGAGAGAGATGCCGAACCTGCGGTCGTCCTCCTTGGCTGGCGCGGTGCGCGCGCAGACGATCATCCGGTCGGCGTGCACGCCACCGGTGATGAACGTCTTCGCGCCGTTGAGCACGTAGTGGGTGCCGTCTTCCGACAGCTTCGCCGTGGTGCGCATACCGGCCAGGTCGGAGCCCGTGCCCGGCTCGGTCATCGCGATCGCGAACAGCATCTCGCCGGAGATGAACTTGGGCATCCAGCGCTTCTTCTGATCCTCGGTGCCGAGCTTGAGCAGGTACGGCAGGCAGAGCGCGACGTGCACGGCGGAGCCGCCGAAGCTCACCGCGGCCCGTGCCAGCTCCTCGGTCTCGATCGCGGAGTACTTGAAGGACGTGAGACCCGCGCCGCCGTACTCCTCGGGCACCTCGATGCCGAACACGCCAAGCTCGGCGAGCTTGTAGTAGAAGTCGCGCGGCACGATGCCCGCGTCGTACCACGCCTGATAGTTCGGCACGACCTCGGCCTCGATGAAGTCACGCAGGACCTGCCTGAAGGCCTCGTGGTCCTCGTTGAACACGGTACGACGCATTTGTTACTCCTCGGTAGGAACTCGTTCCCTCTGATTGTCCACTACCCGCGCGAGTGGTCTTCCGCGCTCCCCGGCTCGGGCACCTCGGCGCCGGCTGCCGGTCAGCCCCGGCCACGCCGGTCGTGGAAGCGGTGGTCCCGCTCGATGAGGCCGGCGATCTCCGTTCGCTCGCTGGCACTGAGGTTCCCGCCTGCCGCGAGCACCAGGCCGGCCAGCTGCCTGGTGGCGGTCAGCACGGGGATGCCCACGTTCTCGTCGAGGTAGCCGATCTTGGCCCGGGGGTGGTTGAGCAGGACCACCGGCTGCACCCGCACCGGGCGGCCGCGCCGGGCAAGGAAATCCTCGAGCTGCCTGGCGGGCTCGCCGAGCTGCCGGTGCGGCGGGCGGTCGCCGGCGTCCGCGAGCACGTGTTCCTCGTGCGCGATGCCGTACCGGTCGATCTTCACGTAGGTCCACCGCTCCGGCTTGATGCTGAACGTTCCGTTCACGTACTTGACCTCGACGGCGAACAGGCCGGCCGGCCCGAGGATCAGGTAGTCGATCTCGCCGCGCGCGTTGCGGTAGCCCTTGAACAGGGTCCAGTCCTTGCCGAGCGCGCGGTTCAGCACGGCGGCGACCTCCCGCTCGCCCTCGGCACCGCCGTCGAGCGCGCCAAGCGCCGCATCGGCCTGCCTGCGCGCCGCGGTCGGCGCAACGGGGGTGGCGGCACGCCGCCGCCTGCGCGACTCAAGCGTCCACCACAGCCAGGAAAACGGGCGGCGCCGCCTGCGGGCCAGGTCGCGTCGCTCAACAGCCTCCGCGACCCACTTGCGGTGCGCGGCAAGTTCCCGCTGGTACTCGCCCGCGGTCCGGCGGCCGGGCGACTGACGCTCGGCTCGCATGTCGGCCACGTGATCCGACAGCACCATTAGCCGCATGCGTCGAGTATTTCCGTGCCAGCCCCAGTCGGCAACTCGCCATTCCAGCGCCCAGTCCGCGCATCGGGGCGGGCGGGCCCGACGCGTGCGCGACTCCGGGGCCGGTGGTTGCCAATAGGGCTGAGGTTTCTGAAGATGTCTCTTGTGACTGCCATCAACAGGGACCGGCTCGCCGCGCTGGTCAAGCGCGAGCAAGACTCCTACGCAGCGAACTTCCCCAGGTCCAGGGCCGCCTTCGACGGCGCGGGCGAGCATCTGCTCGGCGGCGTGCCGATGACCTGGATGCGAATGTGGCCCGGCGGGTTCCCTGTGTACCAGGCGGCGGCACGCGGCGCCAGGCTCAGCGACATCGACGGTCATGAGCTGATCGACTTCTGCCTGGGTGACACCGGCGCGATGGCCGGGCACTCGCCCGCTCCGGTGACGGAGGCTGTCGCCCGGCGCTATACCGAACTGGGCGGGGCGACCACCATGCTGCCCACCGAGGACGCCGCATGGGTGGCGGCCGAGCTTGCCCGCAGGTTCGGGGTGTCGCACTGGTCGTTCACGCTGTCGGCGACCGACGCCAATCGGTGGGCGATCCGGGTCGCGCGCCAGCTGACGAGGCGGACCAAGATCCTCGTCTTCAGCTACTGCTACCACGGCTCGGTCGACGAGACCTTCATCGTCGTCGGCCCCGACGGCCGGCCAGTGTCCCGCGCGGGAAACGTCGGCGCGCCGGTGGACCCGGTAACCACCACCCGGGTGGTGGAGTTCAACGACCCCGCGGCACTGGAGCGGGAGCTGGCGCACGGCGACGTCGCGGCGGTGCTGATGGAGCCGGCGCTGACCAACATCGGCATCGTGCTGCCGCGCGACGGCTACCTCGCCCAGGTGCGCGAGCTGACCCGCGCCGCCGGGACGCTGCTCATCAACGACGAGACGCACACGTTCAGCGCCGGTCCCGGCGGCTGCACCAGGGCGTGGGGCCTGGACCCCGACATGGTGACCATCGGCAAGTCGATCGGCGGCGGCGTGCCCTGCGGCGCGTACGGGCTTGACGCGGGCCTGGCCGAGCGGATCCTGAGCGATGACAGCGCCGACATCGAGGACGTCGGCGGGGTGGGCGGCACCCTGGCGGGTAACGCGCTGTCCGTCGCCGCGATGCGCGCCTGCCTGGGATCGGTACTCACCGATGCCGCCTTCGCGGGCATGACAGAGGTGGCCGCCGGCTACACGGAATCGGTCCGCGCGGTCCTCGCCGCGAAGTCCGTCCCCTGGTCGATCAGTCAGCTCGGCGCCCGGGCGGAATACCGCTTCACCCCGGAGCCGCCCGTCACCGGCGGCGAGTCGGCCGCCGCCGCGGACGTGGATCTTGACGAGTACATGCACCTGTACACGCTGAACCGGGGCATCCTGATGACCCCGTTCCACAACATGGCCCTCATGTCGCCGATGACCACGAAGTCGGACGTGGACGCGCATACCGCCGTCTTCACCGAAGCCGTGTCGGAACTGCTTGGCGAGTGAGGGACCATGGAGTTCTCATGCGACTGAGCATGTTCAAGGCCGGCCTGCATTACTCATGGCAGGAGATCATCGCTCAGGCAAGCCGCTACAGGATCGGGAGCCCGCGATGACCGGAGAGACCTTCGACGTCGCGGTCATCGGCGCCGGGCTTGTCGGGCTCGGTACCGCGATGGCGCTGCTCGCGGAACGTCCGGGGCTGCGCCTCGCCGTCCTGGAAAAGGAACAGCAGGTCGGCACTCACCAGAGCGGCCATAACTCGGGTGTCATCCACGCCGGGCTGTACTACCAGCCGGGCAGCCTGAAGGCGAGGTTCTGCACCGAGGGACGCCACGCCATGGCGGAGTTTGCCGCCGAGCACCAGATCCCGTACCGGCTGACCGGCAAGCTGGTGGTCGCCACCAAGGGCAGCGAGCTGCCGCGGCTCGCCGGCCTGGCCGAGCGGGGTCGGGCGAACGGGCTCGCGGTCAGGGAAGTCGCGGCTGGCGAGATCGCCGAGATCGAGCCGGAGGTCCGCGGAATCCGCGCACTGCACATACCGGAAAGCGGCGTCATCGACTACCGGCTCGTCGCCGCCGCCTACGGGCAGACCGTAGCCCACCGCGGCGGTCAGGTCCTGTGCGGTCACGGAGTCAGACGGCTCACCAGAACCGGGAGCGGCTGGCTGGCCGATACCGATGGCGGCCCGTTGCAAGCCCGGATCGTGGTGGCCTGCGCCGGGCTGCAGGCGGACCGGATCGCCGCGATGACCGGTCACGGCATCCGCGATTACCGCATCGTCCCGTTCCGCGGTGACTACTACACGTTCCGGCCCGACAAGGCCGGCCTGGTGCGCGGGCTGGTATATCCCGTACCTGACCCGGCCTTCCCGTTCCTCGGCGTGCACTTCACCAGGGGTGTGGACGGGACACTGCACGCCGGGCCGAACGCGGTGCCTGCGCTGGCCAGGGAAGGATACGGGCGGCTCTCGGTGAACGGCAGGGACCTGCTGGACAGCCTGCGGTTCCCCGGGCTGCGGCGGCTGGCCCGTGAGTACGCCAAGACCGGGGCCCTGGAGATCTGGCGCGACCTGGTCAAGACCGCCTACCTGGCCGAGATGCGCAGGTACATTCCCCACCTCAGGCACGGCGACATGAGGTTCGGTCCTTCCGGCATCCGGGCGCAGTGCCTGAGCAGGTCGGGCACGCTCGTCGACGACTTCCTCATCCAGGAGGACGACGGCGTCGTCCACGTGCTGAACGCGCCATCGCCCGCCGCGACCGCGTCCATCGTCATCGGCAGGCACATCGCGTCGCGCGTCCTCACCAGGCTCTGAGCGCGCCGACCCGCACGCAGCTCTCGCGCGCCAGAATCACATTTACTCGACGGGTGCCCGGGGGCTACGTGGTGGGCACGGTGCGCCAGGTGCTGCCGTTCCAGAACTCTGACCCCGACCCCCCCGCCAGGGCGACGCAGCTGGTGGCGGACAGGCAGCGGATCTGGCCGAACGACCGCGGTGTGCCGCCGGTGAACGTCATCTGGAGCGGCAGCCAGTCCTGTCCGTCCCAGTGGTCGGCGAGCGCCACGGTGGCGTCGTTGCCGACCACGATGCAGGCGCTGGCGGAGGAGCAGGAGACCGACTTGAGCATCGGGCCGAAGTCGGCCGCTACGACAGGGAAGGACCGGGTCCAGGTCTAGCCGTTCCACTGGTCGACCAGGACCCCCAGTCCGAGGTTGTCCTCACCGACCGCGAAGCACCTGGTCGTGGTTGGGCAGGACACCGCCCAGATCGACTCGGACGTGGTGCTCGGCGGCCGGGTGGCGGCCCATGCCTTGCCGTTCCACCGCTCGATCAGCGGCCCGGAACCGTCGTCGCCGATGGCGACGCACATGCTCGTGGTCGCGCATGAGATGGCATAGAGAATGCCGCCGCGGCTGCCGGGCGGAGCCGCGGCGGGCTGCTGCGCCCACGCCGTGCCGTTCCAGTGCTCGATCAGCACCGTCCGGCCGCTGCCTTTGGGCAGGTAACTCCCGGCCGCGTAGCAGCTGTGTACCGCGGGACAGGCGACCGCCGTCAGCTGAGAACCAGCCCCTGGGGCCGCGGCCCGGGCGACCGACCAGCTCTTGCCGTTCCAGAGCGCGCCGATGGCGTAGGAGCCGCCGGACTTCGGCTGCGCCTTGCCCACCGCGACGCACGGGTGGCTGGCCGGGCAGGCGACGCCGTTCATCCGCACGCGGACGCTCCCGGGTGGGTTGGGCACCGTAACCCGGACCCAGGCGGTGCCGTTCCAGTTGTCGCCCTCGAGCTGGGTCGGGTGGTCGGGGTTGTTGTCGCCGACGGCCACGCACTGGGTCGCCGACCGGCAGTCAAGCGACGTCAAGACGGCCGGAGCGGTTGCCGCGCTCGCCGCCGGCGCCGCCGCTCCGCCAGTAAGGGCCAGCGCGGCGGCCACGGCGAAGGCCAGCCACAGCCGTGCCGCCCGTGAATCCAGCACCTTCATGAGCCCTCCGTACACCCGTGATAATGCTAGGTAGTTTCTACCGCGCGCCGGATCCGGCGGCTTCCTGCTCCTCGGCATGGCCCAGCGCCTGGAACAACCGGGCGGCGAAGTGCATCTCGACCTCGAGCTCCGACCCTGGGTTCAGTTTCTCGCGCCCGGCCTCGTCGAGCGGCGGCTGGACCACAATGCCCTCGTCGGCCAGGAGCTTGCTAACCATCTTCCGGCGAACTGGCGACCACGGCTGGAAGCCGAACAGGTCCCTGAAACGGTGCGCCCTCAATTTCCGCGATCCACGCTGACTGGCCTCGATCGATCCCCGCAGATTGGCGACGATCTCCGCCGGGTCACGGTCCACTGCCATGTCTGCCTCCAACCCTGTTCTATGTGTGGAGTACAGGCCGCCGGGACTGTACCCGGTAGGGCCTTTAGTCCCACAGACAGGACCGTGAGCCTGGCAGCCGTGACCTGGGTCGATGTACTTGACACGCCGCCTGACCTGCTGAGATCTCGGCAGATCTCGCGCTAATGTGCCCTCGATGTGCCCCAGCGAGGTCGTCTCATGCCTAACGACGACCAACCCCGCGGCCGTCCCCCTCGTAGAGGGGCTGCTTGGACTATTTCAAATCACTGGCTAGAAGGTAATGTTCATCTTCACCGGGAGGCTGCCAACCCACCAGATAACCATCCAACATTTCTCGGCTAATCTCAAAAGATTCTTCCGTGAGATTATTGTTTCTTTCAATAACTCGTTCTCGTATTTCTTCTATTGGAGTTTCAACGTAGTACATTGTCACCTTGGCGCCTATTGCGCGTATTCGCCGCTTCAGCTGCTCTCGCTCTTCTCTTCCCCAGAACCCTTCGTCCATAATAACGTCAATCCCTCTTCCTGCAAGGTAGAATGCAAAATCTCGCGAGAGTCCGATGATCTTTGCATCCCACTCCGCATATCCGTCGATTGCAGGATTGTTTCCGATTAGACGAATTGACCACTCGTCTTTCGTGATCCTCACTGCTCCGGTTCTTTCTTCTAGCTTCTTTGCAAAAGTCGTCTTACCGGCTCCGATAAACCCGCAAATTAGATAAACGGTAGCTTGCGATTTCATGAAGCCCATCATAACAGGTCCGCGAACTTTAAGAAACTGATTAAGCTATTGATGCTAATCGAGGTTAAACAATACTATCCAGCCGATGACCTGCCGGAGTGCCCGGCAGGTGAGTGAGACAGTGGCAGCGAAGAAGCCGTGACTCGCCCTATAGGCCGGAGTCACACGCCGGGATGTGCCATGGCATGCCATCCGTCGTTTTACCGTCAACCCACGCTTGACAGTAAACAGTAAGGTTTCAGGGGGAAATATACTCCTATGGTTGCGGTTACCTGCACGCTACGCGCCCGCAGAACGGCGGATTTGACACGGGGGCGCGGCTGTACGCTTGCCCGCGATCAGGCGGCCTTCCCAGATCGATCGCATAAGCCCGATGGAGCCGCCGCGAGGGGTCCCCGTGTCAAATCCGCCGCGGCTCCGAGATTGCCTTGGGTTCCGCGGCCCCGTCTTTGCCTCCGCGCCAACCTGGACGCCCGCACGGTGAAGGTCACCCGGCAGCTTCACTACCACGGTGCTGGCCACTCGTTCGGGCCGCCCAAGTCGCGCGCTGGTGTGCGGGACGTGGACATTCCCGAGCTGATCGTGCCTGATATCCGCGAGCACCTGAACTGGCTTCCCTCGTCGGCTTCGCTCGTCTTCGCTACCTCGACAGGCACGCCGTTGGCGCACTCGAACTTCCGCCGCCGCGTCTGGCTCCCGGCTCTCGCTGCTGTCGGCCTGGAGGGCGTCCACGTTCACGACCTGCGGCACACCGGGAATCAGCTGATCGCAAATGGAGGCGCTGAACTCGCCAAGTCGAAGGCGTGTAAGGCTTCTGAGCGATCGGGCACGAAACGGGCGCGCAGCTGCTGAAGACGCTGAATGACCAGCGCCCCAACCGGGACTCGAACCCGGGACCTACCGCTTAGGAGGCGGTCGCTCTATCCACTGAGCTATCGGGGCCTACGGAAACCCTAGCCTACCTGGGATCCAGGGCGCTCGTCGCGCCGTGCGCGCCAGCCGGAGCCCGAGTGCCGGTCACGTGCCGCCCGGCAGGCGGTAGATAGCCATCGGATCGCCGGTGGGCTCGCTGGCCACCGGGCGGACCGCCACCAGGCCGAAGCCGTTCTTCTCGATTACTCGCCTGGAGGCGACGTTGCGGGCGTGGGGTCGACGAGGATGCCGGCGCCGGGATGATGGCGGCGGACCCCGGCCACCAGGGCGGCGATGCCTCCACCGTCGTGTCGGGAATCCACCACGGTGCCACGTGCGGCTGCCTGAGCCAGTCCGCTACCAGCGGCAGGTCATGCTCGGTCATCGGGCGCAGCGACAGCATGCGGCTACTGTAGGCCCGCCGGACGCGGGCCGGTCAGCGCAGCAGCACCTCCATCGCGCGGGTGAAATGAGCGATCACCCCAGGGGGAAGCACCGGGCCGAGCCCGTGGCCCCGGTCCGTGAGCTGGCTCGTGAAGCACGTGATGGCCGCCCGCTTCCGGGCGGTGGCGCGCGGCGGCAGCGGCAGGCGGAGTGCCAGGTCCCAGGGGACGCGAGGATCGCCAGGTACTGCCCAGTGCCACATCCAGACCGGATAGAAGTACAGGCTCTGCGGTCCCGCCCTGCGCGCGGCGCGGCCCGCGGCCTCGTGATCGGGGTGCATGTCGTGTTCCCACGGGGCAAGGCACAGGTCGAAGCCCTCGAGCAGCGGCACAAGCGCCTCGGTCAGTTCGTCCTCACGGGCCGCCAGCCGCCTGTCGGGCAGCTTGAGCCTGATGACCTCGGCCGAACCGGCGCCGAGCGCGCGCAGCGCGGCGGCCGTCTCCGCGGACCGCCGGCGGGCGAGCGAGGCCGGGGTGGCATGACCGCGGTGCGACCTTTCGCCGTCGGTGACCGCCACCAGCCGCAGCCGCGCACGCGACGCGGCGAGCATCGAGATCAAGCCGCCGACGCCGAGCACCTCGTCGTCGGGATGCGCGGCCACGATGACCGCGCTGCTCAGGCTCGACAGGCCAGCCAGCCCGGCACCCGGAAGCGTGCTCAGCCAGGGCCACGCGGCCCACAGCCGCTCGTCGGTCCCCGGCGCGTCGATGGGATCGCGGCGTCCCGCCCATGCGCTCACCATGCGGTCCCGCGGCCTGAATTGCCAGCACGCCCCATACGGCTCCCCCGGGATCGAAACGGCGAACAGGCCAGCACGGCTACCCGTGGCCTGCCCGTTCACACCAGGGATCGCCCTGCTCATTGGCCACCGGGCCACCACCGCGGCCCAAAACGCCGAACGGCGCGGGACCAGATGGGGAACGTCATGGCGGTCAGCGAAAGAGCGCGGAATAGCCACCCGTGTTCGGGGTAACCGAGAGCAGACCAACGAACGGATGACCCGCGCATCCGTCACCGGAAGGAATAACCCAATGGGAATCATCCTGCTCGTTCTACTGCTCGCGATTATCCTCGGCGGGCTCGGCTTCGCCATCCACGTCCTGTGGTGGATCGCGCTGGCGATCCTCGTCATCTGGCTGATCGGCTTCCTGGTCCGCGTCGGCGAAGGCGGCACGCGCAGCCGCTGGTACCGATGGTGACGAGGTGCTAGCTGCCTGCGACGCAGCCCGTCAATCACGATGCTCGCCCCGCGGCCGTTGCTACGGCCGCGGGGCGAGCATCACTGTCCAGGGAGCGAGCTTAGGAGGCGGCCGGAGTACCGAGCCTGTCGGTCCACCCCATCGACAGGTAGGCCTCGGTGCCGTCGAGCCTCCCGGAAATCGTGCTGCCCGTGCGCACCGGGTAGGTGGTCAGGTCAAGCACCTGGGCGGTGGCCGGGCTGATGATCAGGAAGTCGCCGGTGCCGCCGTCACCGATGGCGGTGCCTGTCCGGCCGAGCGGGTCCGTGACGTTCGTCGCGACCGTGAGACCGGACTCCTTGGCGAGCAGGCCGTAGACCGCCGACCTGGTGCCGGGCGTGACCGGACCGGTGAGCAGCGCGCCGGCCACCTGGAAGTGGTACTGCGCGTAGGACGGATTGGCCACCCCGACGGTCGCCGCCCGCTGCTGCGGGGTCAGCCCCTTCCACGCCCGGTGCAGCAGCAGCGCAAGCCTGCCAGGGGTCGTCGGCAGCTTCCCCGCTTTCGCGATGCTGACCTTGATCGCGCCGATGTTGTAGGAGTAGCCGCCGAACGGGTAGTCGCTGGTTACCGGTCCGGTGCGACCGATGCCCGCCTGGCCGGCCAGCTTCGGAGAGCCCGCCGCCTCCCACCTCTTCTTCGCCGCCGCCGACGCGAAGCCGAACACCAGGTTCTCGTTGACGATCGTCCGCGTCCGCGAGGCGCCGGTCCAGCTCTCCTCGGTGGCCGCGAATGACGCGCCGTACTCCCTGGCGACCTTGACGCCCTTAGTAGGCCTGCCCTTGCCCCCGTACACGGGGGCGGTCGGCTGGAAGTCGCGCTCCTTGACGTACCAGAACGAGCCGACCCCGGCAGGCTGGGCCGCAGCGACGTGCGCGGCGGTGAGCAGGACGGCTTGGGTGCTGTGCGTCCCGCCGGCGGGCACGCCGCCGGCCGGCCCGCCGCTGGACTGGGCAGGCCTCTGGGCCGGGTGCCCGTGCACCGGCGAAGCGATCAGTACCGCCGCCACCACCGCGGCGGCGGTAAGTGCGGCACCGGCGGCCACGAGGACGCGCGGCCCGATCGCACGGCTTGCCAGCACACGGGAGCGAAGACCGCCGGCCGGCGCCGGTAGCCCGGACGCCGCCGGCAGCCCGGACGCCGCGGGCTGCCCGGACGCCGTGAGCAACCCCCCGGATGCGGGCTCGCCGAGCATGCGGGCCAGGTCGCCGGCCCGGCGCCGCGCGTAGGTGTCCTCGGCAAGCCGGTCGAGCCCGGCCGGGCGCAGGTCGCTGACCACGTTCAGCGGATCATCCATCAGATTCATCGCCCGTTTCCCTCAGATAGTCGAAGAAGGGGAGCCCGGCCGTCCTGGCCGGCGGCGGCGCGTGCCGCCCTCGAGTGCGCGGGAGACTGGTCATCGAAGCGCCGCAGCGCGTCCGCCAGCCGGCCGCGGGCGCGGTGCAGCCGGACCGTGAAGGCGCGCGGCGAGCAGCCGACGACCTCCGCCGCTTCCACGGTGGACAGGCCGTGCCAGGTGACCAGGGTCAGCGCCTCGACGTCGCCTTCGTTCAGCGAGCCGAGGGCGTCGAGTGCCGCGGCACGCTCAACTACGTGCTCGCCCGCGTCCCATGCCTGCAGGTCGGCGTCGCTGGTGAGCGCCGCGATGCGGTCCGCGAGCCGCTGCTGCCTGCGGGCCCTGCCGAACTGCTGGCGCAGCAGGTTGCGGGCCACGCCGAGCAGCCAGGGCAGCGGCGGCTGCGGGATCTCGGCGAGCCGCGCCACGAGATCAGGAAGGTCTCGTTCGCCACGTCCTCCGCACCGCCCGGGTCGGCGTGCTGGAGTGCGTACCGCAAGACCCTTCGGTAGTACTCGTCGTACAGACCGGTGAACCGCTGGGTGGGATCACTCAAAGTGCCTCCTTCCGTGAGTCCGTCATCAGGTAATCCACCGGGAGGCCGGATAATCACAGGCGAGTTTCTCTCCACTGCGCTCGCGGGCCGCCGGGGAAGACCGGGAAGACGGGGAAGGCGGGGGCGGTGGGGCGCAGCCACGAACCCGTTCGGTATGCGGCCTCAGAAGACGGCTGGGACGGACAGCCGGGGGACACCCCGGCCGCGGATCACTCTTCTTATATCCTCAGTCCTCGCTCGCGGCCGGGAGCAGGTTTCGCCCGCGAGGGCGGGGGAAGCCACCAACGCGGGTAACAGAGCGGGAACAACAGCGGCACACGCGTGCCGCAAAACGTGGCGCCACCAGGCATTCGCTGCCTGGCGGTGTCACGAAAAAAACAGAGCGCCGGGGTTCGAGCTGCTCAGCCATCGGATTTTCTGTAGGCTTTCGCCATAAATCGCCCTTTGAGCCGATCATCGGCGGGCTTGAAGCCAATCGGAGGCTTTCGGTAGTCGTGAGCGTGCAGGAGAGGCCGCTGCCCGCCAGCGAAGTGACCGGCGAGGCCGAGGAGCAGCCGAAAGAGATCGCCAAGGGGCGCGGGTTCCGGCCGGACATCCAGGGGATGCGGGCGATCGCCGTCGTCATGGTGGTCATCTACCACCTGCAGCCGTCGTGGCTGCCCGGCGGGTTCGCCGGGGTGGACGTCTTCTTCGTCATCTCCGGCTTCCTGATCACCGGCCACCTGCTGCGCGAGTACCAGAAGACGCGGCGGGTGCACCTCCTCGCGTTCTGGGGGCGGCGGGCGAAGCGACTGGTCCCCGCGGCGGCCCTGGTGCTGACCGTGACGTGGCTTCTCTCGTGGCTTGTGCTGCCGGCCACCCGGCTCGCCGACACCGCCGCGCAGATCCGGGCGAGCGCGCTGTACTACCAGAACTGGCAGCTCGCCTGGAATGCCGTCGACTACCTCAAGTCGGCCGACGCAGCGAGCCCGGTGCAGCACTTCTGGTCACTGTCCGTGGAGGAGCAGTTCTACCTGGGCTGGCCGCTGCTGTTCCTCCTCGCCGCGGCCGTGGGACTGACGGCACAGCGGGAGTCGCGGCGGGTCCGCGGGCACTACGCGGCCATGGCGCTCGCGCTCGCCGTGGTCGCGGGCTCGCTGTGGTACTCGGTCTATGACACGAACGCCAACCCGGCGGACGCCTACTTCGTCACCACGACCCGGATCTGGGAACTCGGGCTCGGCGGACTGCTCGCGCTGCTGCCGGCAGCGGTGACCAGGCGGGCCGGCCGGCTCGGTGCGCTCGGCTGGGCCGGGCTCGGCCTGGTGATCGCGTCCGCCTTCGTGCTGAACGGCACGACCGCCTTCCCAGGGCTGCTCGCGCTGCTGCCCGCCGGGGGCGCGGCACTGCTGATACTCGGCGGCTCGCCGGAGGGGCGCTTCGGCCCGCACCGGCTGACGTCAACGCGGCCGATGGTGTTCACCGGAGGCATCTCCTACTCCCTTTACCTGTGGCACTGGCCGCTGATCGTGCTGTGGATGTCGTGGAACGGCCGCTCGATCAACCTGGCCTCGGCGGCGGGCATCGTGGTGCTCGCGGTGGTGCTGTCCTGGCTGACCAAGGTCTGGGTCGAGGACAGGGTGCGGACCGCGTCCCTGCTGTCCGGGCACAACTGGCGGTCCGTCTCGACCGCGTTCATCGCCGCCGTGCCCGTCCTGCTCGTCTCGCTCTTCATCGCCACCCAGCCGTCACCGTGGGACGGCAAGCTCGGGCCCGGGTACCCGGGCGCCGCCATGCTCGCGGACAAGATCATCGCGGTGACGCCCGCCCCGGTGCTGCCGCCGCCCGCCGCCCTGCAGCTCCCCGCGTACTGGCAGCAGGGCTGCCTCGTCCCCGCCGCCTCGCCCACACCGAAGGAATGCGACTACGGCGACCTGGCGCACCCCGTGCTGACCGTCGCCCTGGTCGGTGACTCGATGGCGGGCGACTGGTTCAGCCCGCTGCAGGCCATTGCGCAGAAGCGGCACTGGCGGCTGGTCACCGAACTGCACGCGGTCTGCCCGCTGAGCGCGGCGATGCTGCTCACCCCGGCGACCGGCGGCCCGTACACGCCCTGCCACGCCTGGGGCAAGGCTGTCGTGCACGACCTGGTCACGCGCATCAAGCCGGACGTCGTGATCACCAGCGAGTACCCGCTCCAAGCCACGGTCAAGCACCCGGCGGTCGGCAGGCCCTCAGCGGTGGAAATCGGCATGGGAATGGCCAAGTACTGGCGGCAGCTCCAGCTTCACGGCATCTCCGTGGTGGCCATCAAGGAATCCCCGATCGTGGGGCGGAACATCCCCGAGTGCGTGTCGCGGAACCCCGATGACCCGTCCGTCTGCGACGTGCCCAGGTCGAAGGCGATCAGGCGGAACCTCCCGACGGTCTTCGCCGCGCGGGCGTCGAAGGGCAAGGTACCGCTCATCGACATGAACCCGCTGATCTGCGGGCCGCTCGAGTGTGAGCCCGTGGTCGGGAACGTCCTCGTCTATCAAGACAGCCATCACCTCACGAGCACCTACGCGCTCACCACGGCGCCGTACCTGGAGCGGCGCCTGCTGCGGGTCAGCAAGACCCTCGCGAAGAAGCGCTGACTTCCGCCGCTGACTTCCGGCGCTGACCCCCGCGTCGGCCCCGGCGTTGACCCCCGCTTCGGCCCCCGCGTCGGCTCCGGCCTTGACCAAGCCTTGTGAAGACTTGCACAAGTCTTTACCGAGCGTTTCCTGGTGTCGCGGAAATCACGTTCCCGCTGGCCAGGGCCACAGGCCTAGACCAAAGTGCAGATCAGCCGTCGCCACCTTGGCCTACTCCCGCCGGGCATGTCACGATTACTCTCCGTAGTGCATGATGTGATGAGCGTGACAGATCCCTTACTGCAAGAGCGGCCGTTCTCCTGTCAAGATGAATAAATCGCCAACTTCTCAAGCGATGTGCTTGACGAGACGAGAGGACCGAGTACGTGGTCGATGTTGATGCCATCCTGGAAGCCGCCCACCTGAAAAACGACAGCGTGCGTGAGTACGTGCGCTACTGGGCCGGTGTCACTGGCGCTGACAACATCGAGGTCGTCAGCGTCGAGGACGACACGCGGCTGATCGAGGAGGCCCTGGCGGCCGGCGAGATCCTGCCCGCAGGCAACGGCCTCTACTATTCCCGCAGCTACTACAAGGACACCGCGCGCTCCGAGGAGCGGACGATCGTCGCCACGAGCAACCCGTCCGACAAGGGCGTCTACAACAACTGGTACCCAGCGGCCGAGATGAAGGCCAAGCTCACCGGCCTGATGACCGGAGCCTCCAAGGGCAAGACCATGTACGTGATCCCGTACCTGATGTCGCCGCCCGGCTCCCCCGTCGAGAAGTACGCCGCGGGCGTGCAGCTCACCGACAACCGCGCCGTCGTGCTGCACATCAACCGGATGGCCCGGGTCGGCGCCGAGTACATCAACAACCTGGCAGACCCGGACAGCTTCGTCCGCGCCGTGCACGTCACCGGCGACCTGGAGAACCTCGGACAGGGCACGCCAGAGGACAAGCGGTACTTCGTGACGGTGGCCGACGAGCGGACCATCCTGCACTTCGGCTCCTCCTACGGCGGCAACGCGCTGCTCGGCAAGATCGCGCACGGCCTGCGCCAGGCCGCCTACGACGGCTGGGCGTCGAAGAAGTTCCTCGCCGAGCAGTTCATGCTGCTCGGCATCACCGACAAGGTGACCGGCAAGAAGTGGCACATCGCCGGCGGTTTCCCGTCTGCCTCCGGCAAGACCAACCTCGCGATGACGCTGTCACCCGACGCCCTCGGCGACCGCTACTACGTCGAGTTCTACGGCGACGACATCGCCTGGATGTGGGTCGGCTCCGATGGCCGCCTGTACGGCATGAACCCCGAGTTCGGCGTGTTCGGCGTGGCCAAGGACACCAACGAGAAGACCAACCCGACCGCGATCGAGGCGATCGCACCGGGCTCCAAGTCGATCTTCACCAACGTCGCCTACAACGCCAAGACCCAGGAGGTCTGGTTCGAGGGCCGCACGTCCGCGCCGCCCGCGGACCTGGACGGCTGGACGGACTGGAAGGGCGGCCTCATCGCCGACCGGTTGCCCGCCGAGGCGAACGACCCGTGGGCGCACCCGAACTCCCGGTTCACCACCACGCTGGCCAACGTCCCGAACGTCGCCGACGACTACGAGAACCCGGTGGGCGTGCCGATCGACGGCATCATCTTCGGCGGCCGGACCAGGGACCGCGAGCCGCTGATCCGCGCGATCAGGGACGTGGCCGAGGGCGTCTACGACGGTCTCACCCTTGGCGCCGAGGCCACCTTCGCCGCCGACGGGCTGGATGGTCAGCTGCGCTACGACCCGATGTCGATGCGGCCGTTCATGTCCTACCCGGAGGGCCCCTACGCCGCGCACTGGCTATCCATCATCGGCCAGTGCACCGACAAGCCGATCTTCGCGCACGTCAACTGGTTCCAGCGGGACGCCGAAGACGGCCACTTCCTGTGGCCCGGCTACCGGGACAACCTGCGCGCACTGCTGTGGCTGATGCAGCTGCGGGACGGCGAGGTGACCGGCATTGAGTCTCCGGTCGGCATCCTGCCGGCCAAGGAGGAGCTGGTGCTTGACGGCCTGGACATCGAACCGGCCGACCTCGACAAGCTGCTCACCATCGACACCGACCGGTGGAAGCAGGAGATCGGCTTCCGCAAGGCGCACCTCGAGCAGTTCCCGAACCTCCCCGAGGAGATCTGGGAGGCGCACCGCCGGGTGGCCGAGGCTCTCGGCGAGTAGGTTCTCTCAAGTCAAAAGCAGGAAGCCGCGGGCTGGTGCGAGTGGAGATCGCACCAGCCCGCGGCGGCTTTCGTTCTATGTACTCCCGAACGGGTTCGTGGCTATCGCCTTGATTCGGCTTCGCCATGACTCCTTGGGCTGTGAGTTGAGGGCTGGGGCTTGGCGGTTCGTCCGCGCGCTCGTCTGGGCCCAAGACCGGGGCCCGAAGGCGCGCGGCCAAACCGCCGGCGCCCCCGCTCCTCCGGTCACCGGGGGAAGGGCAGCGCACGCAGTCACGTCAGATGGCTGACGCAAAGGCCCGGTGACGGCGGTCCGTTGGGCGCACGGCGCTGCTGTTTGCTTATGGGCTGTCGCGGATCCGGGCGGTCTCTAGCACCCGAGGGAACTCTGGTGGCGTGGTCGCGGCGGGGTGTGCAGGCGTGATCACGGAACTTCGGATCCTCGCGGAACTTCGCTACCCGAATCGGGTAGCGAAGTTCCGTTGAAATACAAAGTTCCGTGATCATCGACCTTGCGGCGAGGCGGACGGGGCTATCGGGATCCGTGAGCCCAGCGGTGAAGTGGCTACTGAGGCTTGATATCGGAGCGGTGTCGCTGACCGGCGACGCGACGCTTACCGATGGCGCGTTTCATGATCCGGAACGCTACTGGCCGCCTTGGCTAGGAGCGGGGCGGGGCGACGCTTTCGCGGGTGACGAGGGTGGGGGTTAGGACTCGGCGGTCGCCCAGTCGGTGGCCGCTGGTGATCTGGGCCAGTAGGAGGTCCAGGCTGGCGTCGGCCACCGCGTCGAAGTCGGGGCGTACCGTGGTCAGCGGGGGGATGTAGTAGGCGGCCTCAGGCACGTCGTCGAAGCCGACCACGCTGACGTCCTCCGGGACCCGGCGGCCGCGCTCGTGCAGGGCGCGCAGGATGCCGAGTGCCAGGTGGTCGTTGGCGGCGAAGACCGCGGTGACGTCGGACATCCTGGCGAGTATCTGGCCGTTGCGGTAGCCGGAGGCGGCGAGCCAGTCCGCGGACATGAGCGGCGGGATCTCGGCGCCGGCCTCGGTCAGCGCGCGGCGCCAGCCGGCGACGCGGCCGCGGGCGTCGAACCAGTCGTCGGGGCCTGACACGTGCCAAACGGTGGCGTGCCCGGCCTCGAGCAGGTGCTTCGTCGCGGCGTAGGCGCCGGCCTCCTGATCCACGGTCACCAGCTCGGTCGGCCTGGCGGGGTCGCCGTCGATGGTGACGAGCGGGATGTCCTCGGGGAGGTCGTCGAGTGCGTCGTTGGCCGACTCCACCGGCGCGATGATGACCAGGCCCGCGACCCGCTGGTCCAGGTGCCGGCCGATCGCGTCGGCGATCGGCTGCCTGTCCAGCGTGCGGACGCTCTCCACGTTGACGGTGAAGCCGCGGCGGACGGCCTCCTCGGCCAGGGAGCTGAGCGTCGCGGCCGGGCCGAACAGCGTAGAGGACCGGGACACCACTCCGATGACCTGGGACGTCCCGGTGACGAGCAGCCGCGCTGCCTTATTGGGCCGGTAGCCGAGCTCGTTGATGGCGGCCTGCACCCGTAGGCGGGTCTGCTCGCGGACGTTCGGGTGCTCGTTCAGTACCCGGGAAACGGTCTGATGCGAGACGCCTGCCAACTTGGCGACGTCGGTCATCGCCGGCTCTCTGGCGGGTCTGACCACGTAGTTCCCCACTTGATTGTCGTGTCTGTGCATCTCGCTGCGTCAAAAGACTACCCCCCGACGTCAGTGCATGTCCGGGTCGTCGTGACTCGCGTCGCGACGGCTTCTCAGCAGCTCGATTGTGAACGCTAACAGATTCACCTGTCAACGCACCAGCCGGTTCATCTTGTCACTCTTTTGCATAAGCACAGCTCAGCACCGACCGGAGCCCGACGCGCTATGGGATGCGCGCCGGCAGGAGCCATGGTAACGAGATGACATCGGGGTATTGACACCCCAGATTGAGCACGTTAACAATCTGAGCCAACGAGCAGTTGGCACAACCCGGGCCAACGGGGCATCCCGCCGAGTCGTTCCGGCGGGAAACCGCGGCGGCCTGGCAGTCAAGGGAGACGAGGCGACGTGACAGCGGACAGCACCGCGGGCCAGCTGGTAGTCGGCGTGGACTTCGGCACCCTCTCGGCGCGAGCCGTGGTGGTGCGGGCCAGCGACGGCGCCGAGCTGGGCACCGGGGTCGGCGAGTACGTACACGGCTCGATCGAGCGCGCGCTGCCGTCCACCAGACGCCCCCTGCCACCGGACTGGGCGCTGCAGGACCCGGCGGACTGGCGCTCCGCGCTTGGCACCGCGGTCAGGGAGGCGATGCGCGACGCCGGCGTCGACCCCGCCGACGTAGCCGGCATCGGCACCGACTTCACGGCTTGCACCGTGCTGCCAGTGCTGCGCGACGGCACGCCGCTTTGCGAGATCCCCGAACTGCGCGACCGCCCGCACGCCTGGCCGAAGCTGTGGAAACACCACGCCGCTCAGCCGCAGGCGGACCGGATCAACGACCTCGCCCACACGCGCCACGAGGACTGGATCGGCAGGTACGGCGGGCGCATCTCCTCGGAGTGGCAGTTCGCCAAGGCGCTGCAGCTGCTCGAGGAGGACCCGGACACCTACCGGCGCACCGAACGGTGGATCGAGGCGGCCGACTGGATCATCTGGCAGCTGTGCGGCAAGGAAACGCGCAACACCTGCACCGCCGGCTACAAGGGGATCTACCAGGACGGCCACTACCCGTCCGCGGACTACTTGAAGGTGCTCAACCCCGACTTCGCCGACTTCGCGCAGACCCGGCTCGCCGGCGTGCCGCTTTCCGCGCTCGGCAGCAGGGCCGGGTCGCTGACTGCCGAGGGCGCCAGGCTCACCGGGCTGCCCGAGGGCATCGCCGTCGCCATCGGCAACGTCGATGCGCACGTCACGGCGCCCGCCGCGCAGGCGATCGCGCCCGGCCAGATGCTCGCCATCATGGGCACATCCACCTGCCACGTGATGAACGGCGACCTGCTCGCCGACGTGCCTGGCATCTGCGGCGTGGTGGACGGCGGGATCATCGCGGGCAAGTACGGCTACGAGGCGGGGCAGAGCGCGGTCGGCGACATCTTCGCCTGGTGGACCGGCCTCGGCGTCCCCGAGGACTACCTCGCCGAGGCCGCGGTGCGCGGCCAGAGCCTGCACGAGTACCTGTCGAGCCGGGTCGAGGGACGGCCGGTTGGCGCGCACGGGCTGATTGCGCTCGACTGGATGGGCGGCAACCGGTCCATCCTCGTCGACCACCATCTGTCGGGCGTCATCGCCGGCCTGACCCTGGCAAGCACGCCGGAGGACGTCTACCTCGCCCTGCTCGAGGCCACGGCCTACGGCACCAGGGTCATCGTGGAAGCCTTCGACGCCGCAGGCGTCCCCGTCACCGAGTTCATCGTGGCCGGCGGCCTCAAGCGCAACCGGCTGCTGATGCAGATCTACGCCGACGTGCTGCGCCGCCCGGTCTCGGTCGCCGGCTCTGACCAGGCGCCCGCGGTCGGGTCCGCGCTGCACGCCGCGGTCGCCGCCGGGCTGCACGCCGACGTGACCGCCGCCGCCGCGGCGATGGGGCAGTGCGAGCACGCCGCCTACGTGCCCGACCCAGCCCGGGCGGACGCCTACGACGAACTCTTCGCCGAGTACCGGACGCTGCACGACTACTTCTCCGGCCGGCCGGAATGGGCAGGCAACGACGTGCTGCACCGGCTTCGCGCGCGCAGGAACGGAGCGACCACCGCATGAGCGAACTCACCAAGGAGATCCAGGCGCTGCGCGAACAGGTGAGCGCCCTCCACGCGGAACTTGTCAGGTACGGGCTCGTCGTGTGGACGGCGGGCAATGTCTCGGGCCGCGTACCCGGCCATGAGCTGATGGTGATCAAGCCGAGCGGCGTCTCCTACGACGAGCTGACGCCGGAGTCCATGATCGTCTGCGACCTGGACGGCACCGTGGTCGAGGGGGACCTGTCCCCGTCGAGCGACACCGCCGCCCACGCCTACGTGTACCGGCACATGCCGCACGTCGGCGGCGTGGCGCACACGCACTCCACCTACGCGTGCGCGTGGGCGGCGCGCGGCGAGCCGGTGCCGTGCGTGCTCACCGCGATGGCCGACGAGTTCGGCGCCGACATCCCCATCGGGCCGTTCGCGCTGATCGGCGACGACTCCATCGGCCAGGGCATCGTCGAGACCCTGGCCGGCCACCGCTCGCCGGCCGTCCTGATGCGCAACCACGGCGTGTTCACGATCGGCAACGACGCGCGCGCGGCGGTCAAGGCGGCAGTCATGTGCGAGGACGTCGCCCGCAGCGTGCACATCTCACGGCAACTCGGGGAGCCGCTGCCGATAGCGCCGGCCGACGTCGACCGCTTGTATGACCGCTACCAGAACGTCTACGGCCAACGCTGACCCCGAGAAGACCCTTAGCTAAAGGAGCACACCGCACCATGAGCACCCCTACCGCCCGCGAGGTCTGGTTCGTCACCGGCAGCCAGAATCTCTACGGCGAGGAGACCCTGCGCCAGGTGGCCGAGCAGTCCCAGGCCATCGCGGCCGCCCTCGCCGCGGCCCCGGGCATTGCGGTCAAGGTGCAGTGGAAGCCGGTGCTCAAGGACGCGGCGGCGATCAGGCGACTGTGCCTGGACGCCACCGCCGACGACTCCTGCATCGGGCTCATCGTGTGGATGCACACCTTCTCGCCGGCGAAGATGTGGATCGCCGGCCTTGACGCGCTCGGCAAGCCGCTGCTCCACCTGCACACGCAGGCGAACGTGGCGCTGCCGTGGTCCACCATCGACATGGACTTCATGAACCTGAACCAGGCGGCGCACGGTGACCGCGAGTTCGGGTACATCCAGACCCGGCTCGGCGTCCCGCGCAAGACGGTCGCCGGACACGTCTCCGATCCCCGGGTGACCGGCCGGATCGCGGCCTGGACCCGGGCGGCGATCGGCTGCGCGGAGATCCGCTCGCTGCGGCTCGCCCGCTTCGGCGACAACATGCGCGACGTGGCGGTGACCGAAGGCGACAAGGTGGCCGCCCAGCTCACCTTCGGTGTTTCGGTCAACACCTACGGGGTCAACGACCTGGTTGCCGTGGTCGATCAGGTCGAGGACAGCCAGGTCAGCAAGCTGGTCGCCGAATACGAGGATGCCTACGTGCTCGCGCCCGAGCTTCGCCCGGGCGGCGACCGGCATGAATCGCTGCGCTACGCGGCCAGGCAGGAGATCGCGCTGCGCGAGTTCCTCGGCAGCGGCGAGTTCGGCGCCTTCACCACCAACTTCGAGGACCTTGGCGGACTTCGCCAGCTCCCGGGCCTCGCGGTCCAGCGGCTGATGGCCGACGGATACGGGTTCGGCGGGGAGGGCGACTGGAAGACAAGCGTGCTCGTTCGCACCCTGAAGGCGGCCTCGGCCGGCCTGCCTGGCGGCACCAGCTTCATGGAGGACTACACCTACGACCTGCTGCCGGACCGCCAGCTCATCCTCGGCGCGCACATGCTCGAGGTCTGCCCGTCGATCTCGGCCGAGACCCCCTCCTGTGAAATCCATCCGCTGTCCATCGGCGGCAGGGAAGACCCGGTGCGGCTCGTCTTCGACGCCGCTCCCGGCCCTGCCACCGTCGTCGGCCTCGCCGACCTCGGCGACCGCTTCCGTCTCGTCGCCAACGAGATCGACGTGATCGCTCCCCCCGAGCCGCTACCGAAACTGCCGGTGGCCCGCGCCGTCTGGCGGCCCCAGCCAAGCCTGTCCACTTCCGCGGAAAGCTGGCTGACCGCCGGCGGACCGCACCACACCGCGATGACCAGCTCCCTTACCAGGGAGCACCTGACAGACCTCGCCGAGATGCTCGGCGTGGAGCTGCTGGTCATCGACGCGGACACCACAACAAGCCAGTTCACCAAGGAAATGCGCTGGAACCAGGCGTACTACCGGCTGGCGCAGGGGCTGTAATTCCCCGCACCCCAGCCTTCAAATACATCCCGTAAGTCACTAGAGCCTCAACAGTGAAGATTTCTCGACTTCACGGACACCGGCGGCTCGGGCCCTGCCGGCGGTCGTCCGTGAGGGCAATGCAGCACAGAAAATCGCCTCCAAACCGGCAAGAAGGGCACACATCAATGAGGATCAACCGCAGAGCGCTCGCCGCCATCCCCGCGGTCGCGGCACTGTCGCTCGCAGCTGCCTGTTCAAGCTCAAGCTCCACGACGTCAGCGCCCGCCGCATCAAGCAGCGCGCCCGCCGCAAGCAGCGCGCCCGCGTCGAGCAGCGCGCCCGCCTCGAGCAGCGCGAGCAGCTCGGCTTCGGCGGTCGCGCTGAGCGGCTCGCTCGGGTTCAACCAGAGCAGCCTCGCCAAGCTCGACGCCGCCCTGGCGGCCGCCCTCAAGGGCAAGAGCCTGTCGGCGGTCAACATCGCGATGGTCGTCAACGTCGCGGCTGACTACTGGAAGGCCGGCCAGGTCGGCTTCCTCGCCGGCTGCAAGGCCCTGGGCCTCTCGTCAAGCAAGTGCACCTACTTCGCGCCGCCGACCGGCAAGCTGACCGAGCAGAACTCCGAGCTCGAGACGCTGCGCTCGCAGGGCATCACCGGCTACTCGATTTCCGCGATCGACCCGGCGTCCGCGAAGGGCACCATCGCCACGGACATGAGCAAGGGCCTTTTCGTCCTGCCCATCGACTCGCCGCTGCCCGGCACCGCCGCGCAGGGACTGTACCTGGGCACGCCGAACACTACGGCGGGTTACCAGGCAGGCCTGGCGATGAAGCAGCTGCTGCACGGCACGGGCAAGGTCGCGATCCTCGTCGGCTCGCTGACCGCCGCCAACGCCACGCAGCGGATCGCCGGCTTCGAGCAGGCGATCGCGGGCAGCAACATCACCGTCGTCCAGAAGGTCAACGACAACCTGTCGCCGTCGACCGCGCAGTCGGACGCGGAGACCATCCTGGCCAACAACCCTGACGTCAACGGCCTGTACGGCGTCTACTCCTACGACGGCCCGGCGCTCGCCACGGCCGTGCAGTCGGCGCACAAGGTCGGCTCGGTCTCCATCGTGTCCGACGACTCCGACACGCAGACCCTCGGCTTCATCAGCTCCGGCGTCATCGGCGGCACCGTGGTCCAGATGCCTTACCAGCAGGGCTTCACCGGCGCCTACATCCTGGCGGCGGAGAAGGTCCTGGGCAGCGCGGCCACGACGGCGATCATCAAGCCGTACCTGTCCTCGGACGGCTACACCCTGTCCTCCGGTGTCGGCCTCGTCACCAAGTCGGACCTGTCCTCCTACAACTCCCTCCTGTCGTCGCTCGGCATCGGCTGACGCGTGACGCAGGAAACCGAAGCCCCCAGCCGCGCGGTCACCGCGCGGCTGCGGGGCGTCCACAAGTCTTACGGGCCGGTCCGAGTGCTCGACCTTCCCGAGCTCGACCTGTACGCCGGCCAGGTGGTCGGCGTGGTGGGCGAGAACGGGGCCGGCAAGTCAACGCTGATGGGCGCGCTGGCCGGCTCGGTGCACCGCGACGGCGGCGACATCGAGATCGACGGCGTGCACCTGTCGGCCGGCTCCACCGAGGCGGCGGCCCGGGTCGGCATCGCCATGGTCTCCCAGGAGTTCCCGCTGGTCGGGCAGCTCTCGGTGGCCGAGAACCTGCTGCTCGGCCGCAGGCCCAAGCAGGCGCGGCGCGGCGGTCTTGTGGACCGCGCCGCCACTCGCGCCGAGGCTGAGGCGATGCTCCGTGACATCGGCCTTGACCCGCGGTCCATCGGCGGCGTCAACCGCGAGGTGCGCGCGCTCCCCGTCCCGACTAGGCAGCTCATCGAGATCGCCAAGGCCTGGGGCCGGTCACCGAAGCTGCTCATCCTGGACGAGCCGACCTCCGCGCTCGGCCCTGTCGAGGCGGAAATGGTCCTCGGCCTCGCCCGGCAGGTGGCCGAGCGGAACGGCACTGTGCTGTTCATCGGCCACCGGCTCGACGAGGTGCGCGCGGTCAGCGACCGGATTATCGTGCTGCGCAACGGCAAGCTTGTCGCCGACCTGACCCCGGCGGAGGCCACCGAGGAGCGGCTGATCAGGGACATGGTCGGCGGTGAGATCAGCAGGACGGAGCCGCCGCCGCACGCGGAGGACGCGCCGGTCGTGCTGACGGTGACCAGGCTGACCGCGGACGGCCTCGGTCCCGTCGACCTTGACGTCCGCGTGGGCGAGATCGTCGGCATCGCCGGGCTGATGGGTTCGGGCCGGAGCCGGCTCATCCACACGGTGGCCGGCGCTCAGCCTGCCACCGGCGGCAGTATGACCGTCAGCGGCAAGCCGTACGCGCCGCGCAACCCGGGCGACGGCACGGCAGCCGGCATTGTGATGATCCCTGAAGACCGCAAGGAGCAGTCGCTCGTCCTGTTCGCCCCGATCAAGGACAATATCACCGTCTCGATCCTGCGTGCCCTGTCCAACAGGACCTTGCTCACCCCCAGGCGGCAGCGGGAGGCAGCCCAGGCGGCCGCCGCCAATGTACGGGTCCGCATGCAGTCGGTGGACCAGCCCATCGGCTCGCTATCCGGCGGTAACCAGCAGCGGGCCATCTTCGGCCGCGCCTTCGCGACCAAGCCGCGGCTGCTGCTGCTCGACGAGCCCACCCGGGGTGTCGACGTGGGCGCGAAGGCCGAGATCTACGGGCTGATCGAGAAGGCCGCGGCGGACGGCATGGCGGTGCTCGTCGCCTCGTCGGAACTCGAGGAGCTGCAGCTCATCTGTCACCGGATCGCGGTCATGAATCACGGCAAGATCGCCGCCATGCTGCCGCACCAGGACGCCACCAAGGAACGCATCATGTCGGCCGCCGCCGGCACGGCACAGGTCAGTGCCGAAGCCGCAGAAGCCGTGCCGACCCCAGCCCCCATGAACGGAGCCTGAGAATGACCGCCCAGAGCACCGTGCCGCAGACGACTCCACCGACATCGCAGGCTTCCGCCCGCGGGGCGGCGGGCCGGGTGCTGCGGCGGCTCGCCGAATCACCAGAGGCGGGCGTGGTCCTCGCCTGCGTGGTGGTTTTCATCGTCATCGCGATCAACGCGCCCACGTACAAGAGCGTCGGGAACCTCCAGGTGATGGGCCGCGACCTGTCGCAGACGGGCATCTTGGCCATCGGCGAGTCGCTTGTCATCCTGACCGGCGGCATCGACCTGTCGGTTGGCGCGCTGGCCGGCCTAGCCGGCATCCTCGCCGCCTGGTTCAACGTCAACCAGGGCATCCCCGCCGTACCCGCGATCCTGATCACCCTGATCATCTGCGGCGCCGTCGGCTTCTGGCACGGCTCGATGGTCACCCGGCTCAACGTGCCGCCGTTCGTCATCACGCTTGTCACCTACACCACCGCGCAGGGCCTGTCGCTCGCGATCACCAGCGGGACCCCGATCAACGGGATCTCCGCGCTGTTCGCCAACGTCTCAACGGGTTATCTCTGGCAGATTCCGATACCCGCGCTGTTCTTCGTGGGCGTCGCGCTGATCGCCTGGTTCGTCCTCGAGCGCACCTACATCGGCCGGCAGGTCTACGCGGTCGGCGGCAACAAGGAGGCCGCCAGGCTGGCCGGCATCCCGATCCGTCGCAGGATCGTCGGCACCTACGTCGCGAGCGCGCTGCTCGCCGGGCTCGTCGGCATGGTGGAGATCGGCCGGATGAACGTCGCCGACCCGTCCGTCGGCCCCGGCTGGGAACTCATCGCGATCGCAGCGGCGGTCGTCGGCGGCGTCTCGCTGTTCGGCGGCGAAGGCCGGATCGTCGGCGTCGCAGCCGGCGCGATCCTGCTCGAGTTCATCGCCAACGGCCTGCTCGCGCTGCATGTCTCGCCGTACTACCAGCAGGTCGTCCAGGGCGCGGTGCTCGGCATCGCGATCCTCCTCGACCGGGTGCGGGCCAGCTACTTCGGCAGGGGACGCCGTTAGCGACGGCATGGGGAAGGCACTCCGGGCGGGGCGGTCACGATCGCACCCGCCCGGCGTCATGTCCGCGGAGCGGGTGGCTGCCCGGAACGATCAGTCCCGAACGAGTGCGCGGCTCCCCCACACCCCTAAACGATCTTAAGTATCGCCCAGACCTTCTTGCCGGCCCAGCCGAGGACCGTTTCCCAGCCCCAGTCCACCGCCAGGGTCTCGATGATCTCCAGGCCCCTGCCGGACTCCTCGTCTGGCTCCGGATGCCTCGGCACCGGCGCGCCGAGTGTCGGCGGCACCGTGTCCCAGACCTCGATAAGCAGTCGTACGCGGTCGCTGAGCAGGCGGATCCACAGCAGCGGCAGCTTGCCTTCCGCGTCGTATCGCGGGCTGCCATCGGGGTTCGCCGACGCGCGGACCACGTTCGCGCTCAGCTCGCTGACCACCAGTTCCGTGGTGTCGGTCAGGTCGTCGAGCCCCCAGTTGCTGAGCGTGACCGTGACGAAACCGCGAGCGAGCCGCGGGGCGGTCGGCAGGGCACCGACGGGGCCAAGTTCCGAGATGAGCGGCCAGTCAGCCACCGGAGACTCGCCACTTCGGTCCGCGGGGAGCGCATCTGAGCGCAGAGTCCCCCATATCTGGCAGAACGCCGATGCCCACCCCGGTGTTACGCGTGCGCGTCAGGACGGAATGGCGCCCCGTGACCGGGGACCAGCACCGTGGCGAACGACAGCAGCAGGTCCCTGCTCGCCTTGAGCGCCGCGGCGTCGGTGCCGAGTGGGTCCTCCTCCGGGCCGTCGGCGAACCACCAGGCGTGCGTGCACGCGTATACGCCGTCGGCCGTCGATGCGATGGTGGAGATGTCCTCGCCAGTGTGGCCCGGCGTGCGCAGCAATCGCACCGACGGGGCAAGCAGTGCCCCGTGCGCATCCCGGTCCGTCCAGCGGTCTCCCTGGTAGATGGCCCAGTGGTCGTGGATGCGCGCGTTGCGGAACAGCGCGGCGTTCACCGTGTGGTCCGGATGGTGGTGGCTGAACACCACGTCGGTCACGTCACCGGGGCCGGGGCCCTGTGCGGCCAGGGCCGCGAGCAGCGCGTCCCTGTCGGCCACCATGCCCGGATCGACGACGATGACCGCATCGCCGTCCATGATCAGCGTCACCGTCCCGCTCACCCGGGCGTCGTCGCCGTTGAGCCCGACGTAGCCTTCGTGCAGCACGTGCAGTGTGGCCGAGCCGGTGGCCGGGATCTCCAAGTCAGTCACGCCAATGACATTACCCCGGTTGACCGGTCATGAAATGTCGGACCTACGAAGTGTCACATTTCGGACTGGTCGGACTTTCCGCCCAGCGGGACCGCGCGGGCTAAGGCAGGTCGATCGGCAACCGGATGCCGTCGAGCGCGTGGGCGCACAGGTCATCCTCACGTTCGTCGGGAAACGCCTCGATGATCTTCGCCACCAGTTCACGGAGCCGGGTGATGTTCTTGGCGAAGACCTCGAACACCTCCGCCTGGGTGACCCCCTCGCCCTCCTCGACGCCAGCGTCGGTGTCGGTGACCAGGGCGAGATTCGTGTAGCAGAGGGCAAGTTCGCGAGCGAGCACCGCCTCGGGGTGCGCGGTCATCCCGATCAGCGTCCAGCCCTGGGCGGCATACCACTGCGACTCGGCGCGAGTGGAGAACCGCGGGCCGTCGATGACGACGAGCGTGCCGGAACCGGCGGGCACCCAGCCCGCCCGCCTGGCGGTGCCGATGGCGTGCCCACGGCCCGACGGGCAGTACGGGTCGGCGAACGGCACGTGCACCGCGTACTCGTCGTAGAAGGTCTGCACCCGGCTGGTGGTCCGGTCCACGAGCTGGTCGGGAACGATCAGCGTGCCAGGGCCATAGGACGTGGTGAGCGAGCCCACCGCGCTTGGCGCCAGGATGCGCCGCACGCCGAGCGCACGCATCGCCCACAGGTTGGCGCGGTACGGGATCTTGTGCGGCGGGAACCGGTGGTCCTTGCCGTGCCGCGGGAGGAAGGCCACCCGCTTGCCACCGGCCTCACCGACGAGCAGCGTCTCGCTCGGCTCACCGAACGGGGTGTCCACCCGGACTTCCTCGGCGCCGGTCAGGAACTCGTAGAACCCTGACCCGCCGATGACCCCGATGTCCGCCACCGCGGCCACGGGCTCAGGCGACCTTTTCGCCCGAGGAACTACCACTGCTCGCGGTCGAGCTCGCCGACGCCGTGGCCTTCTCGCCGCCTGAGGCGGACGAGGAGCTCGACGAGGACGAGTCCGCGGAGCCCGCGGACGACGATCCGCTGTCCTTGGCCGCGGCGGCGGCCGAAGACGACGTGCCGCTGGATGAGCCGCTGCCGCGGCTGTCGGTCCGGTAGAAGCCGGACCCCTTGAACACGATGCCCACGGGCGAGAAGACCTTGCGCAGCCGGCCGCCGCAGTCCTCATGCACGGTGAGCGGCTCGTCGGTGAACTTCTGCACCGCTTCGAGCTGGCCACCGCACTCGGTGCAGGCGTACTGGTATGTGGGCACGAATTCCTCCCAGGCGGAACCAAATTCAGTTCGCTAGATTAGCAGTCTCAGTAGCAGACTGCTAAGGATAACCGCGCAGGCCACCCTCGCATTCCGCGCTGCATCCCCCGGGGGGACGACCCCCGTACCCCCCAAGGTCCTCGCCCGGCTACAGCCAGGTGATGCCGTCACCGGGACGGGCGACCGCGCGGACGGGCCTGTCGTGCGGCTCGGCGGGCACGCCGGGCAGCAGTTCGCCGTCGTAGAGCAGCGCGATCGTGGGCACCTGGCCGCCGACCCTGGCGAGCGCCCGGTCATAGGAGCCGCCGCCCCTGCCGAGCCGGTTGCCCGCGGCGTCGACCGCGAGCGCCGGGACCAGGACGATATCGGCGCGGGCCACCGTCCCCGGGCCGCGAACCGGCTCCGTCGGCTGGAGCATGTCCCGGGGCCCTGGTGCGAGCGCATCCGGCCCCTCGTAGGACGCCCAGTCAAGGTCGCCGTCGGGGAGCAGAACGGGAAGAATTACATAACTGCCGCGCTTCCACAGCGCGAAGACGAGGCTGTGCGTGCCCGGCTCGGTGCCGACCGAGTAATACGCCGCTATCGTGCCAGCGGCGGCCACCTCCGGCATTTCGAGCACATGATCCCTGATGAGGCGGCTGGCGTCGGTACGCGCGGATTCTGGCATTGCCGCACGGGCCGCGAGCACGCGCTGCCGCAGGCCGGCCTTGCCGGGCAGAGCTCCGCCGTCCTGGCCCGTGTGTGGCTGGTCACGTGGCGTATCACTGCCAGGCATGCCGTGCACTTTGCTCCCCAGAAAGTCACTACGCTTAACCCATGGTCGATAACGGCAATACGAGGACGTCAGCAGTTACCAAGGCTGTGGTGCCCGCTGCCGGGCTGGGAACACGGTTCCTGCCCGCGACGAAAGCGACGCCCAAGGAAATGCTGCCTGTCGTCGACAAGCCCGCCATCCAGTATGTCGTGGAAGAGGCCGTCACGTCTGGCCTCAACGATGTCCTGCTTATCACGGGCCGGAGCAAGCGTTCCATCGAAGATCACTTCGACCGGAACTACGAACTCGAAGAGGCGCTGACCGCCAAGGAGGACTGGGACAAACTCAGCCTGGTCCGTGAGTCGAGCGAACTCGCCACCATGCACTACGTGCGCCAGGGCGACCCGCGGGGGCTCGGCCACGCGGTCCTGTGCGCCGCGCAGCACGTGGGCCACGAGCCGTTCGCTGTCCTGCTCGGCGACGACCTCATCGACCCGAAGGAGCCGCTGCTCACCCGGATGATCGACGTGCGGCAGCAGTACGGCGGCAGCGTCGTAGCGCTGATGGAGGTCGACCCGGAGGAGGTCTCGCTGTACGGCTGCGCCGCCGTCGAGATGACCGCCGAGAACGATGTGGTGATGATCACCGACATGGTCGAGAAGCCCGCGCCTGGCACCGCGCCGAGCCGGTGGATCGTGATCGGACGCTACGTCTGCGACCCCGAGGTCTTCGACATCCTCCGCGAGACCCCGCCGGGACGCGGCGGCGAGATCCAGCTCACCGACGCGCTCAAGGTGCAGGCCACCAAGGGCGAGCTGCGCGGCGTGCTGTTCCGCGGGCGGCGCTTCGACACCGGCAACAAGCTGGATTACCTCCGGACGATGGTGATGTTCGCCGCCGAGCGGCCCGACCTGGCCCCCGAGTTCCTCCCCTGGCTGCGCAAGTTCCTCGAAGAGCAGCGGTGACGCACGGCGGCACGCACGGGCCCGGTGCCGCAAGCACCGCGGACGGCTCGCTCAGCTCGGTCGAGGAGTACCAGTCGGCGATCCTCGCCGCGATAGCACCACTCGCTCCCGCCAGCCTGGAACTCGCGGCGGCCGAGGGCTGCGTGCTCGCCGAGGACGTGACGGCGGCCGTGGCCCTCCCCTCGTTCGACAACTCGAGCATGGACGGCTACGCCGTCCTCGCCGCCGACGTGGCGGGCGCCTCCCAGGAGTCGCCCGCGACCCTCCGGGTCACCGGCGAGATCGCCGCAGGCGACACCGGCATCTACCGGCTGGTCCCCGGCACCGCGATCAAGATCATGACCGGCGCGCAGCTGCCGGCCGGCGCGGACGCCGTGGTGCCCGTCGAGTGGACAGACGACGGCATCGCCCAGGTCCGGGTCTACCAGTCCGCCGAGCCAGGCAACGCGGTCAGGTACGCAGGCGGGGACGCCGCCGAGGGCGAGACACTGCTCAGCGCGGGAACGCGGCTGCGCGCCATGCAGGTCGCCGTCGCGGCGTCCGCCGGGCGCAAGGCGGTATCCGTCCGCCCGCGGCCCCGGGTGGTCGTGCTGTCCACCGGGAACGAGCTGACCGAGCCCGGCACCCCGCTCGTGCCCGGCCGGATCTGGGACTCCAACAGCTACATGATCGCGGCGGCGGTGCGCGAGACCGGCGCGGTCGCCTACCGGCGCTCTGTCGTGCCCGACGACCCGGCAGGCGTGCTGCCCGCGCTCGAGGAGCAGCTGATCCGCGCCGACCTGCTGATCACCACCGGCGGGGTATCCATGGGCGGCGAGCACGACGTCGTCAAGGCGGCGCTGCGCGAACTCGGCACGGTGACCTTCCGCAAGGTGGCCATGCAGCCAGGGATGCCGCAGGGCTTCGGCGTGATCGGCGAGGGTGGGGCGGGCGGTCTGGGCGCGGAAAGACGGGTGCCGATCTTCACGCTGCCGGGCAACCCGGTCAGCGCCTACGTGTCGTTCCAGCTGTTCGTGCGGCCGGCGCTCGCGGCGCTGCAGGGCGCCGATGACCTGTCGCTGCCCTCGGTGCAGGCGACGCTCACCGGTCCGGCCAGGTCGCCCGCCGGGCGACGCTCCTACCTGCGCGGCGTCCTCGACGGCAGCAAGGTCACCCCGCTGTCCGGGCAGCAGTCGCACCAGATCGCCTCGCTGGGCCGCGCGAACGCGCTGATCGTCATTCCCGAATGGGAGACACAACTCCCCGCGGGCGACACCGTGGACGTTCTCATCCTTCCGTGACGGAGTCAGCGGGATCATCTGGTGTTGATGTCGCCTTTGACTTGGGGCCACCCGGTTGCGGCGTAGGCTTTCCTCATGAGCGATGCTGCTCCGGCGCGGCTGACCCACCTGGACGAGGCGGGCCGCGCGCGGATGGTGGACGTGTCAGCCAAGGACGTCACGGTACGAACGGCCACGGCATCCGGGCGGGTGCTGCTGTCGGCAGCGGCCGTCGCCGCGCTGCGGGACGGGACCGTGCCCAAGGGCGACGCACTCGCGGTCGCCAGGATCGCCGGCATCGCCGGCGCCAAGCGGACGCCCGACCTGATCCCGTTGTGCCACCCGCTCGCCATCCACGCCGTGACCGTAGACCTGGCCGTCGAGGACGCCGGCGTGGCGATCACCGCCTCGGTGCGGACCGCCGACCGTACCGGGGTCGAGATGGAGGCGCTCACCTCGGTCAGCGTCGCGGCGCTCACGCTGATCGACATGATCAAGGCCGTCGACAAGGGCGCGGTGATCACCGACGTCCGGCTCGAGGCCAAGGACGGCGGCAAGTCGGGCTCCTGGCGGCGCGGATGATCCGCGCGCTCGCCATCACCGTGTCGAACCGGGCCGCGGCCGGCGTCTACGAGGACCGCTCCGGACCAGTGCTCGTTGAACTGCTCCGTTCCGCCGGCTGTGACGTCGTCGACGGGCCGCTGGTGATACCGGACGGCGACCCCGTCGAGCAGGTGCTGCGCGACTCCGTGGCAGCCGGCTACGACGTGGCCGTCACCACCGGAGGCACCGGGCTGACTCCGGCCGACCTGACGCCCGAGATGACCCGCCGGGTGATCGACAGGGAGATCCCGGGGATCGGCGAGGCACTGCGATCCGCGGGTGCCGCCGCCGGCGTGCCGTCCGCCATCCTCTCCCGCGGGCTCGCGGGAACCGCCTCGCGGACTCTCATCGTCAACCTGCCTGGGTCATCCGGCGGGGTCAGGGACGGCATGAACGTGCTTCGGCCCATCCTTGTGCATGCGGTCGACCAGATTCGCGGCGGCGATCACGTGCGGGCCGATTCTGGCACGGAAATTTCGTCCGGCACGGACACGAGTCATGTGTCCGGAATCGCATAGCGTTGCTCCTACGCTAGACGGAATCAGCCGCCACTCAGGGGAACGATCGACAGCCGTGGGACGCATCAACGGATGGCCAGCCACCCTCACCGAGCCAGATCTGCTCGACGCCCCGGTCGTCCTGCGCCCGGTGCGTGTCGCCGATGCGCGCGCATGGCGCGAGATCCGGGTGCGGAACGCCTCCTGGCTGCGCCCCTGGGAGCCATCCAACCCAGAGACGCCGCTCGTCAGGTCACCGATCGGGCCGTACGTGTCCATGGTCCGCACCATGCGCCGTGAGGCCAGGCAGGGCGTGGCGCTGCCCTGGGTGATCCTGTACGGCGGGCGTTTCGCCGGGCAGCTCACCATCGGCTCCATCACGTGGGGCTCATCCCGCTCCGGGCAGATCGGGTACTGGATCGATGAGACGTACGCCGGGCGCGGGATCGTGCCTACCGCCCTCGCCATGGCGGTCGACCACTGCTTCCGCATGATGGGCATGCACCGGCTCGAGGCGTCCATCAGGCCGGAGAACATCGCGTCCCGCCGGGTCGTGGAGAAGCTCGGGTTCAGGGACGAGGGCATCAGGGTGCGTCAGTTGCACATCAACGGCAGCTGGCGCGACCATATCTGCTACGCGATCACGGCCGAGGAAGTGCCCGCGGGAATGCTCCCCAGGTGGCGCAGTTCGCTCGCCGCATCGCGTTCCGGCGCCTAGTGTTTCTTTCATTTTGATCACGGCGACACGCCGCTCAGGTCCTCGTTATCGGCAGTTGCTCCCTTTACGCTGCGTTACATGTCCGGTGTGCCCGGTGCCGCGAAAACCGAGAGGAGGCACGAGCCCGATGAGCAGCGCCATTCTTTACCTGGCGATCATCGCGATCTGGGCGTGCGTGCTCATCCCCCGGTGGCTGAAGCGCGGTGCCATCGCTCCGGTCGCGGCGCCGGCCCCCGCCACGGCCTCCGCCACGGAGCAGGCCGCCACACCGGACATCGCTGAGTCTTCCGCCGACGACGCAGACGAGACGCCCGCGGCAGAGCCAGTGTCCACCGAACGGGTTCGCGCCGAGCCGATTTCCGCCGAGGAATCACGGCGGCGCATGCTCACCGCCCGCCGCCGGCTCCTGATGATGCTCACGGGTCTGGAGATCGCCGCGACCGCGCTCGCGCTGACCAGCCTGGCGGCCGTCTGGGTCGCCATCCCGCCGACCGTCATGCTCGCCGGCTACCTGCTGCTGCTGCGCGAGGCGGCCAAGGCCGACGCGGAACGGGCGCAGCACGAGGCAGAGGCGGCCGCACACGCCCGCGAGCGGGCAAGCGCACGGGCGCGCACGGCACGCCGCGTCATTGCGGCCGACGGCATGTCCACCGTGGGAGCGGCAGCCGCGGGCGAGGCGCTCGCCGCGAAACTCGCCGCCGCCCCGGTTCCCGCCGACTACGAAGACGGGGGCCGCGACTTCGCACCCGGCCTGGCCGGCAAGTACACCACGTCGAACGCCGACGCGGACCTGGCCGACGAGGACTACTACGACAGCTACGAGCTACCGCGCCTGCGCGCCGTGGGCGACTAGATGGCGCGAGCAGGCTGGAAAGTTTGCTACGCTAGCTGAGGTTCAAGGGGCTATAGCGCAGTCCGGTAGCGCACCTCGTTCGCATCGAGGGGGTCAGGGGTTCAAATCCCCTTAGCTCCACCCAAGGACCAGCTCAGCGGCGACTTTCGAGTCGCCGCTGTTTTGTTTGGTAGCCATTGTTGCAGCCAACGATCTACTACGTAGCATAGTAATACCTGCTCAGATTCGCCTAAGGCGGCGGCGACCGATTGGCGGGTAGAGGTCATGCAGGCTGGCCGGCTGAAGGCTGTTGTGGCTGGCGGCACTCGGACTGGACGCCCAGGTCCGGGCGGCCGGGCACCAGACCATGACCGCGGGATACCAGGACCCGGCAGGTCGCTGGCTGATACGGATCCCGGACCGGCCCAGCCCACCCTGCGGGTGCCGAGTTCGGGGCACTGCGGGTCAGCGACAGCCAGATGTACTGGTACGGCTACTTCCGAAGCCCGGAAGGCACGGAGTTCGCCGACGAGCTGGCCGCCGCCCGGCAGCGTTTCGGATCGTGGGCACGGTGGATTCACGACCTCATGGCGGCCACCCCGGCGGCCGGCCTGATGCGCCACGATGTGTACCACCTCCCCGACGGGCTGCCTGCATTCGTGTCAGGCCGCGTCGTTTTCACCGGGGACGCCGCCCATGCTGCGGTGCCCACGGCCGGCCAGTGCGCCGCACTGGCGCTTGAGGACGCGGTGTGCGTCGCGCGGATAATCGGCGCCCCCGTCCTGGCCGGCGATGACATGACAGCGGCGATGGCCGCGTTCGACCAGGCGCGCCGCCCGCGCTGTCAGCGGATCGTGCGAACCGCGATCGCCATCGGCCGGTTCGGAGCAGATCTGCCGGGCGGCTGGCGACAGCGGACGCGGAACGCGGCACTCCGCGCAACGCCGGCCGGCCTGATGATCAAGATCGGCAAGCCCATAGTGCGCTGGACGCCACCCGATGGCGTCGAGCCGTAGCCGGCCCCGTTTTAATCGATTGACTCGGACAGGATGCCTGGCCTTACGTTCGCCGCATGGCAGAGATTCACGGGTCGGGCGACGACCTGTTCGCGGCGGTTCCCCTGGCGCTGGCCCGGCTGCTCGATAGCGGAGACACTGGCGGGTCGGTGGCCGTCTACGTGGACGGTGAACCCGTGGTGGATGTCTGGGGCGGGTTCACTGACGCCAGCCGCACGATTGCGTGGCAGCGGGACACGATCGTCAACGTGTGGTCGGTCACCAAGACGATGACGGCGCTGTGTGCGCTGATCCTTGCCGATCGCGGCGTGCTTGATCTCGACGCGCCGGTTGCCCGGTACTGGCCGGAATTCGCCGCATCAGGAAAAGAGGGCGTGCTCGTGCGGCACCTGCTCTCACATACCGCGGGCCTGCCCGACTGGGAGGGCTCAGTCGAAGGGCTGTACGACTGGCCTGCGGCCACCGCCCGGCTCGCCGGGCAGGCGCCGCAATGGGTGCCGGGCGCCGCGGCCGGATACCACTCCATCACCCAGGGGTTTCTCGTCGGAGAGGTAGTGCGCCGGATCACCGGCCGCAGCCTGGGGACGTTCTTCGCCGAAGAAGTAGCCGGACCGCTCGGCGCTGATTTCCACATCGGACTGGACGCCGGGCATGACCAGCGCGTCGCCCGTACGGTCCCGCCGCCCGGGCAAAACGAAGATTACGGATCGCGCCCGCCCGCGGAGGCAGCGGCCGCCTCGGCCGGCACCGGCGTCACGGTGCGCGACGGCAACAGCATGGCGTGGCGTCGCGCCGAGATTCCCGCCGGGAACGGATTCGGCAACGCGCGCTCCGTGGCGCTCCTGCAGTCGGTGCTGGCCTGCGGCGGCACGGTGCGCGGCGTCCGGCTGCTGTCCCCCGAGGGCTGCGCTCGGGCGCGGCAGGAACAGTTCAACGGAGTCGACCGGCTCCTCGGCGTGCGGATGCGGTACGGGCTTGGCTACGGCTTGTTCGGCGACTCCTTCGGCTGGGGTGGCTGGGGAGGTTCACTCGTCATAATCGACCCCGACGCCGGCATGGTGACGGCGTTCGTGACGAACCAGATGGCCGAGCCCGGCACCGACGGCGAGTACCGGGGCATGGAGGTCGTGATGGCCGCCCACGAGGGCCTCGCAGGCCTGAAGGCGTAGTCCAGCGATATCTCGCGACCGCGCGGAACCCCCGCACGAATGGTGTCGCCAGTGCTAGCCGGCTGAACGCAGCGGGGCGAATGGCCCGTCGGGCAGGGTCATCCGGCCGTGCACGACCTGCTGGGCGTAGGCGGCGCATTCGCTGTCCGAGAGCCGGTTGAAGCCGCCTTCCGTGACCGTCACGATCACCGGGAAGATCTGCCTGGTCAGGTCGGGGCCGCCAGTGGCAGAGTCGTCGTCGGCCGCGTCGTACAGCGCTTGCACGCAGGCGAGCGCCGCGTCGGTGACGGACATGTCGTCGGAGTAGTACTTCTTGAGCGCGGATTTGGCGAAGACCGAACCCGAGCCGATCGAGTGGAAACGGTGCTCCTCGTACGGGCCGCCCGCCACGTCGTAGCTGAATATCCGGCCGGCCCCGGTCTCCTCGTCATAGCCGACGAACAACGGGATCACAGCCAGTCCCTGCATCGCGACCATCAGGTTGTCGCGGGTCATCTTGCCCAGCCGGTTGGCCTTGCCCTCAAGGGAAAGCGCGCGGCCCTCCATCTTCTCGTAGTGCTCGAGCTCGACGCCGAAGAGACGGGTGAGTTCAAGCGCAAGTGCCAGGGTGCCCGATATCGCGATGGCCGAGTACTCGTCGGCGCGGAACACCTTGTCCACGTCCCGCTTGGAGATCATGTTGCCCGCGGTGGCCCGCCGGTCGCCTGCCATCACCACACCGCCCTCGCAGGCAACCGCCACGATCGTGGTAGCGCGCGGCAGGCTCTTGATCACGTCGGCTGCCGTGTCGGACCCGGCCAGCGGGCCGAAGTTCGCCAGCGGGAGCATGCTGGGGTCGTAGGAGGCGAGGAACTGCGTGAAGGAAGGGATTCGCGGGGCCATGAATGCCGCCTGGTCCCGTCCTGCGCCGTTGGAGAAGCCTTGCATGCCGCCGCCTTTCCTGGCTGATTAGTGGTTCTTTCCAGACACTAACCCCAGCGGAGCAGCTTGTGACCAGGCAGGTGGACGCCTCTGACGCGGGTGTCGTCGAGGTCACCCTGGCCGCCGACGGCCAGCAGACCATGGTGGTCTGGGAGGAGCGCGGCATGCCCGTGGAGTACCTCGCCGGCTACGGTGCGGGCATCCAGGTCCATGTCGAGGATCTCGCCGCCCACGAGGCCGGGCGGGAGCGCTGCGACGCCGAGGCGCGGTTCGGCGAGCTTTTCCCGGCATATCAGGAGTTGGCGGCCAGCACCGGGCTCAGTTAGCTTGCCAGCATGGGGCATATTCTTTCCGTCCTCCCCGCGTTCCTGCTCGCCTGCGTGGCGGTGGCCGCGTTGCCCGGACCGTCGACGGCGCTGTTTCTGCACCGCACCGTCAGGGACGGCAGGAAGGCAGGGCTCGCGGCCGTTGCGGGCAACGAGATCGGGGTGTTCTGCTGGGCGCTGGCGGCCGGCGCCGGGCTGACGGCGCTGCTGCGCGCCAATGCCATCCTGTTCACCGGCATGCACCTAGTCGGGGCGGCCGTCCTGGTCTACCTGGGCGTGTCCGCGTGGCGCAGCGCGCGCCGGGCGGATGGTGAGTTCGGCGAGGCGCTGCAACTGCACCTTCCGACGGGCGGACGCCGGCGGCCTCGTTTCGCGCCTCGCTCGTGACCATCGCCGCCAACCCGAAGGCGGCGGTCTTCGCGTTCACGTTCTTCCCGCAGTTCCTGCCGCGCCACGGGCCCGTACTCGGCGAGGCGGTAGCCCTCGCCGCCATCCAGGTCGTGGTCATCGACGCGCCGTACTGCGCCATGATCGTGCTGCTCGCCGCGCGGGCGAGCAACTGGCTGTCTCGCGCCGCGATCCGCCGTCGCATGGAACGAATACTCGGCGCCACCCTGGTCTGCCTAGACATCGACCTTGCCGCCGCCCGCTGAGCGTCAGCCGTTTTCGCGGACGTTGTTGAGCTGGTAGATGGTGACGCCGCCGACGTTGACGCCCTTGATGCCGATCTCGCGCCAGACGTACATCCAGTCCTCTGACCAGGCGTGCTCCACGACGATGGCGCCGATATTGTCATGGTGAACGTAGGCCTCGAACTGGGCCACACGGATCTTGGTGATATGGCTCATCGAGGCGATCGGCACCGGCAGCGCGTCCGGCCTGGAGAGCGACGCGTTGATGAAGCCGCCAGGGAGCCGGAAGTAGAAGTCGGTGGCGGCCTGGAACATCATCCCGGCGTTCCCGCGGTGCGACAGGATCGCCACGGTCTCGCCGGGGCTGATGTAGTCCTTGTACAGGCCCTGCGAGAAGAACGAGGGCAGTTCGTTCTGCTGCGGCAGATCCTTGATCGCCGGCTGGTAGTGGGGCGCCGGCGGGACCACCACCGAGGCGAACGTGGGCAGGTCCGCGAAGATCACCGCGAGCCCGAGGGCCGCGAGGCCCCATTTCACCGCCCGGCTCAGCCAGGTCTTGGTCACCCGCGCGAGCCATAGCGCGAGGATGATCGAGAACACCAGGTAGCCGAAGAGGATGAGCCGGACCGGCTCGGCGCTGCGGAAGAACGGCAGGGTCCACAGGCCGCCCCAGGGCAGCGCGAACAGGTGGCTGCCGCCGACTATCAGGTTCGGGCCTGCGGCAAGCGCGATGATCACGACGAAGATGATCACAAGCAGTCTGACCAGCCGGTTCGACCAGCTGACGATGGCCAGCCAGATCAGGATGATCATCAGCGGCAGGCCCAGGTAGGAGTTGGCCGCGATGTCATGACCGGCCGCCCCGTGCAGCCACGACGGCCCCCAGACCCGGTCGACCCTTGGCAGGATCAGGCCGGACAGGTCCATCGAGAAGTGGTCTTCTCCCCTGACGAGAGTCGTCGGGTAGTTCGCCAGCGCGTACCGCAGGTAAGGCCCCGCGAGCACGAGGCCGCCCACGTAGGCGATCGTTGTCAGCACGGCCAGCCGGGCCACCTTGCGCCAGTACTCGCGCCCCGCGACCGCGAAACCGATCAGGAACCCCACCGCCATCAGCAGTGACAGCTGCGCGAATGCCTCGAGGAAGGTGTAGAACTCCAGGGCGAACGCGATCATCATCCAGATCACGTAGCCGATTCGGCCCAGCGAGTCCTGCCACCACGCCACCGCCAGGTACACCATGAGCGGGAGCAGCAGGTTCACCGTGAGGTTCGGCTGGCCGGAGATCTCGTGGTCAAGCGTGTAGACGTTGAAGCCGTAGATGACGCCGGCCGGAAGAGCCGCCCAGAACTTGCCGGTCAGCCGACGGGTGGCCACGAACGCGGCCCAGGCCGACGCGGGGGGCGCGAGCAGCAGCGTGACGTTGAACGAGACGATCGAGCCCCACGCGGCCGTTACCGGCCACATGAACAGGGCCGCCGAGGGCGACGTGGTCGCCCACGCCAGGTTCACCCCTTGCGGCGCCATGATCTGGTACGAGTACAGCGGGTTGGTCCAGTGCGTCACCGCATAGGGCCACCAGCGCCACGCCCAGATGTAGAAGTTCGGGTCCACATAGTTCTGGCCGACCACAGGCACGTTCAGGTGCTGTATCACGGCCTGGCCGAAAGCCCAGATAAAGACGCCGAGATAAATAAGGAACGCCAGCAGGCCCTGAAGAACCGGGCCGGGAACGGGGATGCGACGGCGGGACTCGCTCTTCCCGACCTCTGTCGCTTCCTCATCCCCTCCGGCGGGCCGGATCGCCAACGTCGCCCATCGCACAGGTAAAGACCCTACCTTCCATTTCCCGTGCTCACGGTCGTCTGGCGCGCACGAACAGTGAGACACCGGGCAGCGACTTAACCGGCAGATACCGCTCCGCCGTGATCACTGCCCTCAGCCCGGTGTTGATAACCGGGTTGATGTCATCAAGGTCGCTGCCTGAGGACGACTTGCGGCGCAGCTTGACCACCGGGCGCAGCAGCACGTTCCAGCTCCACATGTCCTCAATGATCAGTCCGCCCTTGAGTATCAGTGCGGTCAGGCCCTCCCTGTCGTACCGCCGCACGTGGTCGACGGCCTCATCGTGGGCGGACCACAGCGCCATGTCGGCGGGAACGGCGATCAGCGCAGTGCCGCCATGACGGAGCACCCTGCATATTTCGGCCGCTGCCAGGTAGTCCTCTTCAATGTGCTCAAGGATGTCGAAGGCGGTCACCAGGTCCATGGACCCTGACCGGACCGGGAGTTCCCTGGCGTCGGCGCGAATCACGTTCAGGCCGCGTTCGCGGGCGATAAGAGCGGCGGTCGGCGCGTACTCCAGGGCAAGCGGCTTCCACCCGAAGGAGCGCAGTACCCTGGTGTTGCCTCCGCCAGCCGCGCCGATGTCAAGGGCAGCACCTGGTGCGGGGAGACGGCGCAACTCCTTGGCGAGCAGGCTCCGGCGCTCTCTATACCACCAGTGCCTGTCCTCAACCTCAACAAGTGTTCTGAGTTCAGTGGCTTCCATAGCAGGTAACTTCTACCAGATGCTCAGCATTGAAACCGTACTTCTGCCTCTACACAGAGGTTCAGGCAGAGCTTGCGCGGCTACAGTAACAGGCACCGTTCGCCCATCCTGCAACGCCCGGCCTCACGCGGGAACCCGGAGAGACCTATGGAATCGGCCAAATACTCCATCGTGATCCCGCTGTACAACGAGGAGGGGATAATCCCCCTGCTCGTCGGGCGGCTGCAGGAGATCATGGCCAAGATGGACGGCCCGGCCGAGGTCGTCATGGTGGACGACGGCAGCACGGACCGCACCTATCAGCTCGCCCAGGCGGCAAGCGACAGCGACCCGCGGTTCAAGCTGATCCAGTTCTCCAGGAACTTCGGCCACCAGGTGGCCATCACCGCCGGCATGGACGCCACCTCCGGTGACGCCGTGATCATCATGGACGCGGACCTTCAGGACCCGCCCTACGTCGTCCTTCAGATGATCGAGAAGTGGCAGCAGGGGTATGAGGTCGTCTACGGCCGACGACAGCACCGGGAAGGCGAGCGGCTGTTCAAGACGGCGACCGCCTCAGCCTTCTATAACCTGCTGCACCGGATCGCTGACGTCGAGACCCCCATCGATGTGGGCGACTTCCGGCTGGTCGACAGGAAGGCGCTGAACGCGTTCCTGCAGATGCGGGAGAACAACCGCTACGTCCGCGGGATGTTCTCCTGGGTCGGCTTCCGTCAGGCGGCCGTGCCTTATACCCGCGAGGAGCGGGCGGTCGGCACCACGCATTACACGATGCGCAAGATGGTGAAGCTCGCGTCCAACGGGATCCTCGGCTTCTCAAGCGCGCCGCTGCGACTGGCTCTCGGCATGGGGGTCTTCCTGGCGTTCGCCTCGGTCATCTATGGCATCGTGGCGATCTCCATGAAGCTGGCCGGCGTGGACCTCGTCCCCGGCTACGCGTCGCTGCTGTTCGCCATCACCTTCCTCAGCGGCATCCAGCTGGCCGTGATGGGCATGGTCGGGCTCTACGTCGGCCGCATCTACGACGAGGCGCGAGCGCGGCCGCTTTACATCGTCCGCGAGAGCTACGGGTTCGGCGCCGGTGACGACAGGGCCGTCTGGCAGGCGACGCGCGAGCCCGGGCCGCGCGGCGCCTAGAAAACAAAGTCTGTCATCCCGAACGGTTGCGGGCCTCCGCCCTCAGGCCCCTGGGCTCCGCACCGCGGGCGGGCTCAGCCGTCGTCAGCCATGGAGGCGGGTCGGGGTGATGATCAGGGCCTCGGGGTACAGCGCTGCGAACCGGGACGCGGTGCCGAAAATCGCGCCGATGCGCTCCGTGTACTTCGCCACGTACGCAGGCACCTGGTCCGCGCGGGGAAAGCCGGGCACGTGCGCGGCGGTCCCCTCGATCCGGACGATGTCCCTGCCGATGTCGGTCACGTCGAGACCGAGCGCCACATTCGGATTCTGGCTGACGTTGCGCAGCTTGATCTTGCCCGGCTGACTGTAGATAAGGATGGTCTCGTCCTCCTGGAGGAGGAACCAGACCGGCACGCTGTCCGGCCGGCCATCCGGGCGGACCGTGGTCAGCCACGCCATCAGGTTGGTGCGCAGCCGCCCCTCGACGTGTGCACGGCGGCCATCGGGCAGATTTGATGTCAGCTTCATGGCAGCATCCTGGCAGAACCGGCAGCCCAGAGCTCACTGTGGGCTAAATCTCAGGTCGGCACACGAACGCCGGGTGAACGCGCAGGCAACGGCACGAATTGCATAGACAGCCGTACATTCGACGAGACCAGACCGGATCGCAACCGATTGAACAGGCCAACATAGACAGGCGCTAATCCGTAATACTTTCGTGAGGTTTTTGCGAAGCGGTTGAGACGTGTCCGTAACTTTCACTACCGTGTTCAACGGCTACCGGCGCGACTGCCGGTGCACCTGAGAACGGAGCGTGACAAGGACGTGGCCAAGCGCCTAGTAAGCCGCACCCAGATGCGGCGTGCCGCGATCGTCGGGGCCGTGCTTGCGGCCGCGAGCGGGGTCGCGGTCTACACGGGAGCCGCCGGCGCCGGAGCCGCGCCAGCCCCCACCATCAGCTCTGTCCAGGCCGAGGTGAACAGCCTGCAGGGCAAGGTGGACACGATCGGGCAGCGGTACGACGCGGCGGAGCAGCAGCTGACCGCGGCGAAGACGCGGCTCGGCCAGATCTCCAAGCAGTACGACCGCGCCGAGGCGCAGTACAAGAGGGCAAGCGCCACGCTGGCGGCCGTCGCGGTCGCCGCCTACGAGAACTCGAACTCGACTTCCGTCATCGGGCTGCTTACCTCCGGCAATCCGGACGCGGTGCTAAGCCAGGCGTCGCTACTGCTCCAGGTCGAGGGCACGCACAACCAGGAGGCCACCCAGTTCCTCACCCTCGCCGGGGAACTGTCCACGATCAAGGCGCAGCGACAGCACACGGAAGAGGGCGTCGCCCAGGTCGAGCAGCAGATCGTCACCCAGAAGGCCGCGCTCACCAAGCTGCTCGACAAGCAGAAGACGGTCCTGACGAGCCTGCAGAACGCGGCGGCGGCGGCCCAGGTCCAGGCGAACACGGTCGGCGGCGGCGGCAGCAACAACAGCACGGCGACGACCACGACGACCACCTACACCGGCCCGACGGCCACGCAGGCGGAGAAGGCGGTCGCGTTCGCCTACGCGCAGATCGGCAAGCCGTACGTATGGGGCGCGACAGGCCCCAGCGCCTACGACTGCTCCGGCCTGGTCCAGGCCGCGTGGGGCGCCGCGGGCGTGTCGATACCGCGGACCACGTACGACATGTGGGCCGCGCTGCCGCACATCCCGCTGTCCGACCTTCAAGTGGGCGACCTGATCGAGTACAGCGGCGAGAGCCACGTGGCCATCTACGTCGGCAACGGCTACATCATCGACGCGCCACACACCGGAGCCGTGGTGGAGAAGATCTCCGAGTCCACCTCCTGGTACTCCGGCAGCGCGGACGGCGCGCTCCGGCCGTAGCCGGCGAGCAGCACCTGGGGCCGTGGCCAGCTTGGTCACGGCCCCACTTAGCGTTGGCTGAAGATTTCCAGGCGGCCGCGCCCATTGGCATTGTCGTTGCCGCGGCGCTGCGCTAGCGTCCCGACTGTGAGGGGGACCGACGCGCTGCTCGCCGCGCGCATGTCGGCTGGGGACGACGATGCGCTCGCCGAGGTATTCGACCGCTTCGCCGCCGCCGTCTACGCGACCGCGGCCGGTGTCATCGGCGCGGGCAGCGCCCACGATGTGGTCCAGGACGTGTTCGTTGACCTGTGGCGGTACCCGGATCGCTACGATCCGGACGTCGGCTCGCTGCGCACCTACCTGACCGTGATGGCGAGGAACCGCGCGGTCGACATCCTCCGCAGCGAACTGCGCCGGATCGCCCGGCAGCAGCGGCACTACCGGCTGACCCCTGGCGACGGACCGCCGCTGCCCGGCGACGACCTGGTGACCGCCGACATGACCGCCGCGGTGCGGGCGGCCATCGAGCGTCTGCCGCCCCCGCAGCGCCAGGTGGTGCAGCTCGCCTACTTTGAGGGCATGACGTGCCGCGAGGTGGCGTCTGCCGTCGGCATCCCGGAAGGGACGGTGAAGTCACGGTTGCGCCTTGCGCTCGCAAAGTTGGAAACTGTGCTTGACCGGCAGCTTCTGGAGTCCCCGTGAACGTCAGCAATTCCCCGCTCTCACCCGACGTGCGGACTCGCGTGCTCGCGGCGGCCCTGGACGTGCGCGCGGCCGGCCAGCCGGTCCCCGAGGTGCCTGCGATCACGCCCGTCGAGGCGTACCGCCGCGCCGCCGACGCACTCGACCGCACGCTCGCGACGCTGGGCGCGGACGCATGGGGCCGGCCCGCCATCCGCGACCTGGATGTGCAGGGCCTCGTCGGTCACCTCGCCGGGGTAGAGGAGGACGTGCGGCGCGCCGTCTTGGGCGACCCCGCCGTCGCCGACGCCAGCCATGTGGAGTCCACGCAGGCGGCCGCGGAACGCCAGGCCGGACGGTCGCCCGCGCAGACCCTGAGCGAGTGGCGTGACGCGACCAGCCAGACCTTCGCGCTGCTGGCCGGCGTGGAGGACCTCGACCGCGCCATCGCCCTGCACGGCATGCGGCTGCCGCTCGGCTCCCTGCTGCTGGTGCGGGCGTTCGAGCTGTGGGTCCACGAGAACGACATCAGGCTGTCGACCGGGCAGCCTGCCTCGGCACCCGACCCGCCGGCGCTCCGCCTGATGACAACGCTGGCAGCCCGGCTGCTGCCGGGCGCGGCGCGGCGCGGCGGGCTCCTCACGGCGGCAAGCCTCCGTCTCGTGCTCACCGGCCACGGCGGCGGCACCTGGGATCTGGTGCTCGGCGACGATGCCGCCGACGACGCCGACGACGGAGAGTCGCCCCGGCTGAGCATCGTCGCCGACGCGGTCGGTTTCTGCCGCCTGGCCGCCGACCGGATCCGGCCGGCCGACCTCGGGGCGTCTGTCATTGGCAGCGCGGACCTCGCCGCCTGCGTGCTCGCCGCGACGGCGACGCTCGCGCTCGACTAGCCAGTACCGCCCGGGAACCACGCGCCACGATCCCCTGGCCGAAACACCGTAAGACGGGTGATCTTGCCGCGCGACGGTGACGTACCAGATGCAGGTACGCGTACCCGGGCGCACATGACTATCAGAGGGGGGCCGGCATGTCCGTGCTCGTTATCGGGAAATTCCAGGGAGATACAGCCACGTTCCGCAAGTCGCTGACGGACTGGGCGGACGAGTTCGTCAAGATCGCGGAGGAAGCCAAGTCCGCCGGCGCGCTGCACCACCGCTTCGGCGTCGGCGAGGACTACGTCGTCATCATGGACGAGTGGGAGAGCATCGAGCAGTTCCACCAGTTCTTCGGCAACCCAGAGCTCCAGGCGTTCATCGGCTCGGTGGGCGGCACCGGGGCGCCGGAGATGATCGTCTCTGAGGCCGTAGCGTCGGCCGACCAGTTCTAGCCGGAACGAGGGTGGATCGTTAGGAGTACCCGGATGCTCCTAACGATCCACCATCTTGACGGAGGCCATACGGCGGCAGTGAAGATGGGCCCATGCGACGTCTCACCGACACCGATGGGCTCACTGAGCCGCAGCGCGACATCCTGCGCACCGTCCGCGACTTCGTTGACGCCGAGGTCCTCCCCGTCGCCTCAGAGCTCGACCACGCCGACGCCTACCCGGACGGCCTTGTGCACAAGCTCAAGGACCTGGGTGCCTTCGGCCTCATGATCGGCGAGGAGTACGGCGGCCTCGGCGAGTCGCTGCTCACCTACGCGCTCGTGGTCGAAGAGCTGTCACGCGGCTGGATATCGCTGTCCGGGATTCTTAACACCCACTTCATCGCCGCCTACCTGGTCGCGACGCACGGCACGCAGGAGCAGCGGGACTACTTCCTGCCCAGGATGGCCGCCGGCGAGATCCGCTCCGCGCTGTCCATGTCGGAGCCGGGCCTCGGCTCGGACGTCGCCGCCATCCGCACCGCCGCCGTCCGCGACGGCGACGACTACGTCATCACCGGCCAGAAGATGTGGCTCACCAGCGGCGCCACCGCCAGCCTCATCGTCCTGCTCGCCAGAACCGACGAAGGCGGCGACCGGCCGCACCAGAACCTCACCGCTTTCCTGGTCGAGAAGGACCCCGGCTTCGGCGAGACCCGGCCTGGTCTCACCATTCCCGGCAAGATCCACAAGCTCGGCTACCGCGGCGTGGACACCACCGAGCTGATACTCGACGGCCTGCGCGTGCCCGCGAACCGGGTGCTCGGGATGCGTCCCGGACGCGGTTTCTACCAGATCATGGACGGCATCGAGGTGGGCCGCGTGAACGTCGCGGCACGCGGCTGCGGTGTGGCCCTCCGCGCCTTCGAGTTGGCGCTCGGCTATGCGAGACAGCGGCAGACGTTCGGGAAGATCATCGGCGAGCACCAGGCGATCACCTTCAAGCTTGCGGAGATGGCCACCAAGGTGACCGCCGCTCACCAGACGATGGTGATGGCCGCCCGCCGCAAGGCGGCTGGCGGCCAGGCGGACGTCGAGGCGGGCATGGCCAAGTACCTCGCCGCCGAATACTGCAAGGAGGTCGTCGAGGACTCGCTGCGCATCCACGGCGCCTACGGGTACTCGACCGAGCACGAGATCGAACGGCTGTACCGGGACGCGCCGCTGCTGCTGATCGGCGAGGGCACGGCGGAGATACAGAAGATGGTGATCGGCCGCACCCTCGTCAAGGACTACCAGCTTTGATCCTTGCGGCTACGCGGCGGTTGCCAGGGGCGCGTCCAGGTAGACGACGTCGGAGGCGACCCGGGCCAGGCCGGGGGACAGGCTGCGGCGGAGGCTGACCACGGTCACGTAGACGCCACGGTCCGCGAGCATCGCCGCCGCGCCGCCGAATATGCCGTCGCCAGAGCCGATCACCACGTGCCTGAACCTGGCCGCGACGTTCTCGTGCTCGAGCACGTCGATCAGCTCCAGGTCTGCGCCATCCCTGCCCGACCGCACCCGGTACCTGGCGTGCGGCCATCCGCAGGCGGCGTCGAGCAGGCCGCGGTGGCTCGCCGCCATCACCACCTGGTCGTCGGCGCCGAAGGCCAGGCGCGCCATGTACCGGCCCTGCACCTCGCTGACCACGGCAAGGCTGGGACGCGCGGAGCCTGCCAGGTTCTCGATGTCGACCAGGTGCAGTGCGCGATCGGGAAATCGCCATCGGTAGCTCGGCTTGTGCAAGCGTCTGACCTTGCTCACTTCGGATGGCACTGACATGGCAGGCACCTCCTCTGGCCGAGCTCCCCACGGGGGTTTTGGCAAATCTCGCGTGTGTAATTCGGTACCCAGTTATCCATGCGTCAATCGCATGGGGCCCATGGATACCTCCCATGGATGCGGGGTACAGTCCACGGCGTGAGCATGGCTGCCGTAAGAGACAACCTCGCTGCCACGGCTGAGGAAACGCTGAAGCTCGCCCGTCAGCTCGCTGCGGACGCGCGCGACACCGACGTACCGGTGGCTGAACTCGTCGCGCAGGCCACCATGCTCGGCCGGCTCGAACAGCGTCGCGAGGCGCTGATCGGCGAGCTCCGCAGGACCACGAGCGCCGGCATCCGCAGGTCACAGCCCGGACGGCCGATCAGGGAGGTCGTACTCGAGGCGCTCGGCGAGCTTGGCTGGCCGCAGAACGCGCGGTTCCTCGAGGAGTACCTGTGGGCCAGGCAGCAGCTTCAGCTCGACAGCCGGGCGTTCGCCTCGCTCCGCCGCGACGAGCTGCGGGCATGGCGGCGCTCGCCGGGGGCGCGCTCCGCGTACATCGTGCCCGCGCTGAACCCCGACGGCACCGCGAACCCGCGCTGGCTCACCAGCTCCGCCTGGGAGCTGCCGCGGCGGGTAGTCGCGTCGACGGAGACTGAGCGGCTTTTCGACCTGCAGAAGATCATCGCGCTGCGGGTCCGCGGCTCCCGCGGGCCGCTCGGCACCCTGCTCGAACGGTCGGTGGCGCAGATCCTCGCCATCGAGCCCCCGCCGGTGTCCGCCTCCCTCGCCGCGACGCGGGCCTGGCGCACCCACGTCCGGGCGCACGCGGCGGCGCTGATTGAGGCAACCCGCTCCCGCGACGACGAGGACCGCGGCCAGATCGCCGTCAGACTCGCCGGTCTACCCGAACACGACCGCATCTGGGGCACTGGGAGCGTAGGTCAGGCCTTACGGGCCACGCCTGCGCAGGCCATCGAGAGGATCACGCCGTAGTCGGCGCGGATCGGGGTGCCGGGGTCCGGGCGCCACTCGGGAATCGGGACGAGGCCCGGCTCGACAAGACGTAGGTCGCCGAAGAGCGCGCGGACCTCGGCGAGCGTGCGGAACCTGACGCGGCCGAGGCCCCGTTGCATCTGCTCCTGGAGGGTGGCGGCCGCGGGGTCACCCGTGTCGAGCAGGTGGTGAATGAACACGTAGCTGCCCGATGGCAGCGCATCGACAAGCTCGGCGACGAGCCGTCCCGGGTTCTCCTCGTCCAGCAGGTAATGCACAATGCCGCACAGCAGCAGCCCCACCGGCTGGTTCCAGTCCAGGTGACGGCGGATCGCCGGGCTTGACATGATCGACGCCGGATCGAGCAGGTCGCCGCGCTCAGCGAACGTTGAGGTCTGGTCGCTCAGGATGGCCCGGGCGTGCGCGAGCACGACGGAATCGTTGTCCACGTAGACCACCCGGGTGCCCGGCGCGGTCCGCTGAGCGATCTCGTGCACGTTGTCCGACGTCGGCAGGCCAGAGCCAACGTCGAGGAGCTGCTTGACGCCGGCCTCGCCGACCAGGTACCTGACCACCCGGCCGAGCACGGCCCGCTGAGCCTGGACGCCAACCTGGACCTCGGGAAGACTTGCGATAATCCGGTCGCCGACCTCGCGGTCGGCCGCGAAGTTATTCTTCCCGCCCGGTAAGAGTCAAGTTGTCCACGCTTACCGATGGGGGTGACCGGAAGGACACACCCCATGCAGCGCAGGTCAAACACTCAGTACGTCATCGTGTGGCGCGTCATCACACCCATAGGACCCCGCAAAGAGGCAACCCGCTGCCTCACCTGGGACCGTGCCGAACAGTTCATCACCATGGCTGAGGGCATGGGCGCCGAGATCACGGAAGTAGTGTTCCTGTGAACGCCAACGGCCTACGCCTCCTCCTGGTCGCGCGTCTCTCCCGCGCCAAGGTCTCTGACCGTAGGGACGGCGTATCCATCGAAATTCAAGACGCCACCGCGCGTGAGTGGGCTGAACGTGAGGGACACGCGGTGATCGCCACCGCAGCCGACATTAAATCCGGCACGTCCGCACCATGGAAGCGGAAAAACCTCCGCCCGTGGATGGAAGACCCCAAGCGCCTCGCCATGTATGACGCCATTCTGATCTACCGCACCGACCGAATCTCCCGTGGCACACAAGAAGACTTCACCTATCTAGAACACTGGGCGGTAAGTCACGGTAAGCGGATTATTGTCGCGGACGGACCCCAGTTCCCCAAGCGCAATGACGCCGATTACTGGCGTTGGACCGCTGAAAAGGATGCCGCTCGCAAAGAGTGGGAGGCTATACGCATGCGCAGCATGGGCACGCAAAATGCCCTCAAAGCCCAAGGGCACGCGGTAGGCAAGCCACCATTCGGATACGTCGTCACTGGGGCAACCTACGCGAAACGTTTCGAGATTGACCCTGTTACCGGACCCCTCGCCCGTGAGGCATTCCAACGCGTCGCGGACGGGCGCACCGCTACCTCTGTTGCCGTGTGGCTTACGGAGATGACAGGGGAAGCGTGGCGGGTGAAACGCGTAATCGAGATGATTAAGCGCCGTACGTACCTCGGGGAACGGGACGGACACGCGTTTGAGCCCCTGGTTTCCGAGGCCCTTTGGGATTCCGCTAACACGGTCATGGGTTCCCGTAGCTTCGCCACGGGCGGACGCCGCGCGATTCACGGATACTCATCCGTGGTGTTGTGCGAGTGCGGCGCACAGCTTTACCGTCACCAGTCCACGAGGCACGGTAAGCCGATTGGCGCCGCGAAATACCGTTGCTCTCAGGGTCGTATCGGCTTGGCAGTTGAGGCAAAATGCGGAAACCCCGGCATCCCCTTCGATGACGCCAACAAAGCTGTAGATGCTCTCATGCGCGATCTAGACATCCCCGAATGGGTCATGGTGACCACGGGAGGCGATCACGGGCGTCAGATGGAACTACAGCGCATCCAAGCCGAGATGAACAACGCCATGACGCAAAAGGACATGGGGCTAGTAACCACGCTGGCAGCGAAGTTCACGGAAGTGGACGCACAGCCGGCGGAGCCCGTGCGCACAATGCCCAGGAAGACCGGACGCACCTATGCGGATGCGTGGCGCACGGGAACACTCGCGGACCAAAGGGCATTGCTCGGGGATCACACGGTTACGGTGCTTATCGAGGCAGACGGAACAGTGAAAGCCAGATTGGAAGACGACTAACCCCGTAGCCCAGATAGGCCCCTATACGGCTCACAGCGCAACGCTAAGGCCCCTGAATCCCGTTCTATGGGGAATCACCCTAGAATGAGACTCAGGGGCCTTACGCGTCCCCCTGAGGCCCCTGAAACGCAAAAGACCCCCGCCCCTCCAGATTCGTCGGAGAGACGGGGGTCTTGCTTTGGCTACGGTGTCGTACTCGCCGGACTCGATAAGGTCTAGGCGGTCCTCCTGGGACGCTAGGGCCATGTGGAGAGACCAAGGGACATCGGGTGAACGTTCACCCGTTTCATAGGCCCTAGCGACCGTGCGGTACTGCTTAAGCGTGTCGTACGGCACGCCAATGTCCCGCGCGATGCTCCAACTTGCGATACGTTTCGCAGATTCCGGAGAACGGCTCGCCAGTGTTCAATGATTGACCAAGAGGCCTAGATGCCCTCCATACGGCCCGGAGAGCCACGCTAAGCGCCTTTCATGGCTTCCGGGTACAATCCCCACCCTAGAAACGCAAAAAGCCCCCAGGGATTCCCTGGGGGCTATTGCATGCCCTTACGTTGCCGCGGGCTTAACCGTCACGAACGCCCGCGCGTCCCTCGCCTGGAAATCGGCGCGATGCCATCCCAGGAAACCAACCTGAAGGTTGTCGGCGTAACGCTGATTAAGGCGCTTCACCTCGAAGCCCGCGTCCCTGTAGTAGAAGGCCTTAGAGAGGTTTCCGAACACAACCCCGCCCGTAGTGCTCGCGGTCAGGTTCGGTAGCTCATTGGCGATCGTAATCGGAAAGCCATGCAAGACCCGAGGACCATTAGGCCGCATGATCGGCTGACCCGTAGTGTCCGTGATCGAGCAAAGCGCCGTGTACTGGGCACCGTTCATAAACCACTTGGCGCCCCCGGAACCGTCAGGGTCAGGATCGTAATAGGCAGGGTCAACCGCCTGAACCATCTTCAGGAGAGATGCCGAGTTCGGCACTCCCGCCACAAGCTCAGTGGTTGCAGCGCCGTTAATCTCGATCGGCGCCGCCGCGGTCAGCGAAATAAACCCGCCCGAGTTACCCGCGGACCATGCACCCTGAGCGTTCGCAACAGGGATAACACCGAACGGCTGACCAGAGCCCGTACCCGACACTGAGAGCGTCGCGAGCTTACGCCCGATCGACTCCGCCGCATACGCCGAGATCACATCTTCCACGGGAAAAGCGGAGTCAGTCACAAACTGAATGCTGACCTGATGCATTCCCGACGCCAGAGTCGGAGTCAGCGGAAATGCCGTCTGGCCGTACACGCGGTCATTCGCGCTGACCGGCCCCGAGTCCTCCGCCTGGACGACACCCGCACTAGCGAAGTTCGCCGAAGGCGCGAACATCGGTGAACCATGCTCAGTTTCGAACCGGGTGAAATTCCGGAACAGTGCGCCGAACGCCTGAAGCTGAACAGTCAGCGAAGCATGGAATTCCGGGGCAACCGTAAAGCCGCCCGCGGAGTTAGTACCCTCACCCGCGGCCCTGAGTTCAGGCGTAACAAGGCCCGTACGAATGTAAGCCTTAAAGGCTTCCTCGCGGGTCACGTGGCGGCCGGAACAACGACGGTGGCGGCGCGGAGGTCATTGCTACGGCAATCAAAACGCCGGTACCCAATGAAACCAACCTGCAAAAAGTCAGCCCAGCGCTCATCAAGACGCATAAGCCCGGCGCCCCGAACAGAACGCAGCACCATAGCCGATTCGAGATGACCGAAGATAACCCCGGATGGTGTGCTCGCGGTCAGGTTCGGTATATTGTTATCGACCACCACGGGATAGCCGTAAAGCTTCGGCTTCGTATCATCCTGAAGTTCAGGATAGTAAGGGTCACCGAAACCATTCGTGATCAGACGCGTGTTCTGCAACGTCGTGTCATTCATATACCACTTCGCGCCCAGGGAACGATAAGCCATGTCGACTGACTTCAGGACGCCAAGCCATGACGCCGGTGAAAGCGTTCCGCCGATAAGCTCGGTAATCTGACTGGCGCCCGTAGTGCCCGTTGCGCCGGCCACGTTAACCTTCGTCGCAGTGCCAAGCGTGTACTTGCCGCCCGAACCTGTAGTGCTTGCCGCATTCAGCGCCGGAATGATCCCGAGCGGCTGAGACGACCCAGTACCCGAGATCGCCGCCGCAGCCTGAGCACGACCCAGAGACTCGGCAACACGCGCCATGATGAAGGCGCCCAGATTGAACGCGCTGTCTTGCGCGAGCTGAAGACTCACAAGCTGAACGCCGCTGTCAAACATGTAGGCGCCCAAAGTCCCCTGACCGAACGTGTAGTCAACGTTCGAGACAAGAGTGTTTTCTGCCTGCTGCACGCCGACCGTGGTAGTTGGGTCGTTCGTCGCCCACTGCATCGGCTGACCAGTGTCAGTCTCAATCTGCTGAAAGTCCGCGGCGGTACCGCCGTACGCCTTCAGGGCAACCTGGAGACGCTGCCACCAACCCGGAGGCACGAGATACCCACCCGCGCTACCGGATGCCTCACCCGCGGCGCGAAGCTCAGGGCCGCGAACTCCCGAACGCAGATAGGCGGTAAAAGCGCGAGACTCCGCGGAATCGTCACGGGCGCCCGAATCCGGGGAATCGCCCATAGCCCGGCCGGCTTCGGCGCTAAGCTCGCGGGCCTCCTGACATGCGGCGATCTCCTGGTTGAGCTGCGCAATCCGCGTGTGGTCGAGATCGAGAGACCTGCGCTCAGCGTTAGAGAGCCTCTCACCACGCTGAAGCTTCGCAATCAGCGGATCGGTCTTGGCGAAAAGTTGGGCGCGCTCCGCGCGTGCGTGCCTTTCAGCAGCAAACATGCTGGTATTTCCTTTTTGCAATGGCCCAGATAGGGCAGTGGCGAAGCCCGCAATGGCGAGCATTGAAACCGCGGGAATCCGCGGTGAAGAATTAGGGCCGGCTTCTCACCGGCTGGCAGCATTACGCTTCCCTGATCAAAGAGCGCTCGCCGTCTGTTCCGTTTTCGCCCACGCAGGAACACGCGCCCGCCAACGTCTTCCGCCTACTGGCGATCAAGCGCGAGGCGAAGAAATAGGCGGTATCCGCCCGTGAAGGTTTCCACACCTCAACGGGACGGAATTACAAGTCGTTAAGATCCAAGCGGAGTGAATCCCGGGCAATAAGCCAAAGTTCGTCAGACGTCGCATCTGACTTGATCTGATTCGCGCGCTGAGAAATCCACCGGACATTGCTTGGAACATAGCCAAGCTCAGGGATAATCCGATCAAGGGAAGGCGAATTAGCGCTCGCGCGACCTTTGCCACGGAATAGCAGGATTCCCAACACGGGGCATGATTCAGGAATGGGCGGCAAGTCTTTTAGCGTGAGCGTAAACGGAACGCCCTTTTTCGACGCCCGCTTCATGGCGCTGTTAAGGGAAACACACATAGTGGCCTTAACGGGGTTGTCATGAAACCAATCCGTTGACCTGCCGGAGCGAAAGCGCCGCTCACAGCGATGGTTGCCAGAATGCCCCGCGGGAGCGGCGCAAATGTTTCCAGTCCTCGTAAGCTGGTCGCATCGTTCCGGATTCCTGGGTCGACCCAATTTCGGCTCCGCATTCTTGAAAGATTAGGTGTCGAGTCCACGACTCTCGACTGTCCCTCTAACGGTCGGGTTTATCGCCGCTTCAGCGAATGCGAGCATAAAAGCTCCCGACTCACTGGCTTCCCCATGTCAGCCGAGGCCGGGGAAAGAGGCCTTCGGAGGGGCCATCACGCCCGGCAGAGGACCGTGATGGTACCGGGGGCTGGCTTCCCGGCTTAGTACACGTAGCGTGGCGCCGTGTAGTGCGCGTAAAGGTAATCGAGTTGGCTCTCAGGGAGGCGGCTGATATCCCGTGTGAGGCTCTCTGAGCCCTTCCCCGCCGCGATCATCGCCTGAGCGAGAGCATCGCGCTTCAGGTCTAGAGGGTCCTGTACGGGCTTACGAGGCGCCATAAGTTTGACTCGACTAGAAGCCGGGCAAGAAGGCTCTCGCTCTCTTTGATCTCCGCGAACAAAGGGTGAGGTCTCCCGTTGAGAAAAACGCCATCGGCTTCCACCTTGGCACGCATGCTCGCAATGTCCGCGAGGATTTCCTGCCGAAGAGTATCCCAGGGATAAGGATCGGGAAGGTTCACCATTCTCCTTCAATGTACGATTGCACTGTGTTGCCCTGGGCGGAATGCTGACTGCCGTTCACGAGCTTCTGAAGCTCCGACGCGCCCTTAAGCTCCGTGAGCTTCAAACGGGCGCGATCCGTAGGCGAAAAGCCAAGCTGCGAGAGGCATTTACGGATTACGGTTTCGGCGCGGTCGATTTCCGTGAACAACGGGTGAGAGACGAGCATCCCCGGACGGTAACCGGGCACCATCGGCCCGTCTTCGAGTATCTGAGCCTCGAAAACCGCGATACGGTCATACGCTTTGCACGCCATTTCAACCCACGCGTAATCCTGATCAGGCCAGAGCCATTTACCCGCGGTCCATATCTTCAGCCACTCGGCGGAGCCGCGCTCCGCGAGGCCCTTAGGGACCGGCGGAACTGCAACGGGCGCCATGTTCGAGACGTCGATTACTTCGAGGTCGCGACCGCCCAGAGTCTTACCGTTATGCGAACGTCGCTGCATTACTTCAACAGGGGTCCGCGCATACTGATTAGCCACGATGCCCCCTGATTGGCCGTCTATGCACTCGGAATGCATAAAATGAACGAAAAGGCGCCCCGAATGGGCGTTTTAGAGGCCTGAAAGCCCCTGACCTGCGGAAATGCTAAATTCGCACATGCTTGAGTAAACGTGCGCAAGCCGGCGGGGTCGTTTACCACCCGTCTCTGACCTGCACTTTTGTACCCTACCCCCCGTATGGGCGGAATGTCCGTTTATGCAGTGCATATATATACACGCCTGGGGCCAGAGCGAAGACGTCACCACAGCCACGACGCCAATACCCATAGGCCCTGAAATCTTTAGGGCTCTCGGGTCTCACGTACTGTCGTGGCAGCGCGGTTGAGTGCGGCTCGCGCCGCCACGCCTAGCGGACCTTCGGCATTAGCGTTATCGTTCAGCTCGGCTAGCCACTGTTCTGCACTCTGACCTGTACCGCTATCGCTAGGCTCCCAGAGTTCAGGGTCATAGCCCAGCTCTCCGGGCTTTAGCTGCTTTGCGATGCTCATCGGGTGTCTCCTCGTTGTGTGGCGTAAGGTCTCGGTTTGCGCCTGCTCTGCAAGCTCCTCATGTGCTAGGACGATCGTCTCAAGACGCGCGGCGCGAAGATCATTGACAGGACAACGGAAAGTCAGATTCAGCGCTTCGCTATGGATCTCAACATGCTTACGCCGGATAACGCGTTTCCCGGCGCGCTCACGATCGTTCATCATCAGGGCCTTGTGACTGTGTGGGCGTAGCGGCTCGAAGTTTTCCTTAGCCCTGCCATGCGCTTCCGCATATACTCTTCGGTCGTGAATCCCTCGCGGATATCACCCGTATCAGGTTCGAACTTGGCCGACCAAAGATCAAGGTAACTACTGTCAGGCTCCGGATAACCCCACACGGACACTTTGATTTCCGCCGCCGCGGTAGCGAACTCGCCTTCCGGAGCTTCAGGGATGATCATGCGCGCTTCCGGAGGGTTCGCGGGTGACGTCTCGGCTTCCGTGGGCTTCGAGGAGTTCGACGGCATGAGAGTAGTTGCCGGCTGCGATGTGCATTTCATAGACGTACTGGATGGCAGGCGAATCGAACATCCCAGACTCCTAAGCCGCTTGCGGGCGTCATTACGTATAAGCCAGTCACTACCTGGGCACCAGACAAGATGCTGAAGAATCGGTTCATCATCATCGATCGCAACGGTTTCCCCGCATCCCTGAACGCATATGACAGTGCGAGGCGCCTCGGGATTAGGCATGTCAACGGCCTGGGGGGAAGGGTTCCCAGCCGTCTCAGGCTTGGAATCCTCAGAAGGCGCGAGGGTCTTTAGCCTCCGGTAGAAGGTCCTTCGCGCAACCCCGTGATCCTTACACAGCCTGGTAACGGGGATTGAGGGGTTTTGAAGATGCTCACGAACTGCAATCGTGGCGGCGTCAACGGGCTCGGTATAGTCGAGTATCGCGGTCATGTTCGGGTAACCTCGGATAACAGAAAAGCCGGAAGGGTAAGGATTCTCAACGTTTGGCCCGACCCAAACGGAGATTCCTTACGCTCCCGGCTTTAAGCCTTGAACGGCGGAGATGGCATCGCAGGTCTTCGGGTGCGTTTGCCGTACTCATAATCACTGTAAGCGTGGACAGTGTGCCACCTATCAATCCCGCCAAGAACCTTGGAGGATTGAACGCCCTGGAGGAAAAGGCGCCGCCAGGCGCCCTAACCTTGAATGCCTTGGAAGAGGCAGGCCGCGCCGCGGCCCGAACCTTCAACTACCTGGGGGAACGCCGGCCGACTCCCGAGGCCCCTTAAGTCTTCGAAGATTCGAAGATTTCGAGTATTGACTTATCAAAAGTAATTGGTAGAGGTTAGAAGGATTTCAAGTACTACTAATACTACATAGGTGGCACAGTCTCACGATCGAGCCGGTGACTGTGCCACTTATCGCCCTGTAAGCGTGGACAAGACTTCCCCCAGGCCCTCGATCACCTGGGCGAGTTCGTAGAAGCGCGCGATCGACTTTGGTCACATCGTGTGCCAGAAGGGCGGGCGCACTCGGGACTAGCGACATCATGTCGCAGGTAACGATGGGGCCTCGCCCGAAGATTCGCCACAACCGCCGCGGGCTCCTCCCCCTAGGCTTGTCCACGCTTACAGATACGCGCATGCGCGACGTGAGCTTCAAAGCCTGTCATTGGTGCGGGAATCCTGTAGAGGGTTCAGCGGACGGCGGCCGGTATTACCCGGCTCAAGACGTGTGGCTGCATGACGGCGAGTGCGCCGGCGAGTATTTCATGTTCGCCCGGCTTGAAGGTGCGGCGTGAGGCCCCGGATAGGCCAACAGGGCTCTTATGCCCCCCTGACCTGCACTTTCCCCTTCCCTGGGCATGTTATTTCCATGAATGCGACTGGAAATGATACATCACTAGAAGTGAGCAACATTGATACTGCAAGAATGGTTGTCGTCCGACTATCGCCCCGGTAGGACTGGGCATCCCGAGGAATGGAAGACTGAGGCTATCCGGCAAGTGGCATCCCTGGGGCTACCTAAGACTAGGGTTGCCAAGCATCTTGGGATTACCCGCGCCACGCTGGATAGGTGGCTACGGGAAGACAGTGAACAAATGTGGCAGGGTTTGCGGGGATGGACTCAGAAGAGGCCCGATGCTGCCGAGGGTGAAACAATAAGGCAGGGGTGTATTTCCCCCGAGGATGCCGAATAGCAAGAGGCCACCAGTCCCCCGTGAGGCTGGTGGCCTTTTGCGTCCCCTCGGGTTATTCGGTTGCTTCCTGCGTAGGGAATCTCTGTTCCAGCGCATCGAGCAGAAACGTAAGGTCGCTACGGTGAATAGTGGTTGACCCGTTTTCCTCAGGCCAGCTAGCCACCCATTCATTGCCCCCCATGGTCCTGGGGGACACGATTTCAACGTCAGGGTTCGCTTGTACGAACCTGCGCTTTCGGATTACTTGGTCTGTCCATTGCCTTTCCAGTGGCGACTGATACCCGTGCGGCCCCATGTCCGTCCCTTCCGTTGCTTGGTCCCATATAGACAGGGTAGACGGGGCAGACACAGATATCTAGGGCAGTGGGCATAGACGGTCATCGCTGGTAGAGACGTGTTTGCGATCATGGGCAGGTGGAAGCCGAGAGGCCAAGGGGACGCGAGACACCCAGTGCCCGTGTTGAGACCGACCTACGCCGACGCATAGCGGCGGGCGAGTGGGGGCCTGGGGAACGCCTGCCCTCGGTTGCCCAACTGGCCGAGGAATACGAGACATCGCGTGCGAGTGTCGCTAAGGCCCTCGGGCGCATGGGTGAGGCTGGGCTAGTGGAAGTTGTCCCGAATTGGGGGACGTTCCGTGCCGAGGCCTAGCCACTTGGCCCCTGAGGCCCCTTGATCCCGAGGGGGTGTCACCACCCCTGACACCCCCTCGGCTTTTGAGGTAGCCGGGTGCGGTCATCCTGGGGCCTCTGTCGCAAACGATAGCCTCTGACCTGGTATTCCTACTGTTTTGGTAGGGAGTAGACCATTGCAGGTCAGCAGATATACCAATAAAGGCCTTACCGAAGGTATGTAAGGGCTTCGAGCGGCCTTAGGATTGCTCCCCTGCAAGTCTCTTGATGTCAAGATACCTTGGGGCTCCCCGGACTTCGGGGCACGAACTAGGGGACGTTTAAGGCTGAGACGGACTAGACACCCTAGACGGTGTGCTATGGTGTGTGGAGAACGTCAACTTTCCCCCCGAGCAGGTAGTCGTAGACGCGCGCCGCGTGGGGACGCGAGGGGTTGAAGTTGTCGTCGGGGAGTTCGGTACCCACGAAACCGAATTGTACCGAGGTCCGCTGGCAGGACCGGCTTTGGTGGATAAAGGGGATCGGTGAACCTTCTGCCCCGGTTAGGTCAGCTTGCGCTCGGCGGCCCAGCGGGTGAGCTGGTGCCTGGAGGAGAGCTGCAGCTTGCGCAGCACCGACGAGACGTGGCTCTCCACGGTCTTGCCGGAGATGAACAGCTCCCTGGCGATCTCCTTGTAGGTGTAGCCCTGGGCGATCAGCCGCAGCACCTCACGCTCGCGGGTGGTCAGCTGGTCGAGTTCCGGGTCGAACGACGGCTTGATGTCATCCGCCGCGGGCGCCGCCGCGAACGCGTCGAGCACGAAACCCGCGAGCCGGTGCGAGAACACCGCGTCGCCGTCCGCGACCCGGGTGATCGCGTCGGCCAGGTCGGCGGTGGAGATCGTCTTGGTGACGTAGCCTCTGGCCCCGGCCCTGATCACCGCGATCACGTCTTCCGGCGCGTCCGAGGCGGACAGCGCGAGGAACTTGATGTCGGGGTGGTCCTTCTTGACCTCGGTGATGACGGCATGACCACCGCCGCCTGGCAGGTGCACGTCGAGCAGCACGACGTCGGGCAACAGCTGCCCGATCAGCTCAACGGCGGGCGCCACGTCCTCCGCCTCGCCCACGACCTCGACCCGCGGGCCGAGCTCCAGACGGACACCGGAGCGGAAGATGCCGTGGTCGTCCACGAGGACCACGCGCGGACGCCCGGCGGCCCGTACAGCCGGAGTGCTCATCGCAGCTTCCCTTCCGCGGGCCGCGGCTGGGCCGCGGGGGCCGCGGGGGCCGCCCCGAAATCCGCTGTCCCGGAATCTCTTGACCCCGGCTGGCGGGGCATTGTCAGCGTCACCTTCGTGCCCTCCCCAGGCGCCGACTGGACGGTCGCATCGCCGCCATGCCGGCTCATCCTGCCGCGGATGGATTCCGCGACACCCTTCCGGTCGCCGGGGACCGCGTCCGGGTCGAAGCCCTTGCCACGGTCGCGCACGGCGACATTGACCTTATCCGGCTCCACCTCAGCGAAGACGGAGATGACGGCCGCGCCTGACCACTTGGCCGCGTTCACCGTGGCTTCACGCGCCGCGCCGAGCAGGGCGTTCAGGTGCTCGTCGAGCGGGCAGTCGCCAACGGTCACGATCTCGACGGGCACGCCGTGCAGCGCCTCGACGTCCCGCTGGATCTGGCGCACTCCCTCGGCGACCGAGGAGACGTCCGCGTCGCCTGGCGCACGACCCTCAAACAGCCAGGACCGCAGCTCGCGCTCCTGGGCGCGGGCAAGCTGCACCACCGCCTGCGGATCCTCGGCGCGCCGCTGGATGAGCGCGAGCGTCTGCAGCACCGAGTCGTGCACCCGGGCGGCGATGTCCGCCCGCTCCTCGGCGCGCGCCCGCGCCTGCCGCTCGAAGACCAGGTCACGGGCGATCCTGAGCCACCAGGGCCCGAACAGCAGCACGATCCCGGCCGCGACAAGCAGGAAGCCGCTGAGCGGCGCGAGCAGCTGGGTCCCGCCGTGCAGGCTGAGCAGCCAGCCAAGCCCGACGGCGAGCAGCACCGCCGAGCCGAGCAGCCGCAGCCTGGTGCCGCGGCGGGAAGCCGTGCCGCTGCCGAGGCTCTCCAACGGCTGGACGAGATGGCTCAACGCGGCCCGCTCGTCGTCCGGCGCGTTGCGCCAGATGAGCGTGAGGAAGGCAAGGCTGAACACCTGCGGCCAGCCGTAGACGCCGATCGCGCCGTCGTTGAACGCGCCCGCCAGGAACAGGAAGGCGCCGAGCAGCGACCCCAGGGCGAGCGCGAGCGCGACACCGGCCGAGTCATGCCGTGCCTTGCTCGCGATGGTGGTCTCTTGCCCGCGAACCGGGATCAGCAGCCAGCCGAGGAAGTAGAACGGCACCGCCCAGCCGGAGCTGACGAACGCCAGGACGGCGAGCACGATCCGCACCGTGTTGGGGCTGAAGCCGCGCCATGCGGCCAGACCCGCCGCGAGGCCGCCGGCCAGCCGGTCCTCGGGGTTACGCCGCAGCGGCTCGCCGTCGCCGCGGCCCCACCAGCGCCTGGCACGGTTGCCCCAGTGGCTGGCCCATTCGTGCGCGTCGTCCCGGTATCCCGGCCCCTGCCAGGAATGCGGGCCATGCCGGTGCTCGCCCGCAGGCTGCTCCGGCCGGTCCTGGAACCGGAACGGCGGCCATGGTTGCTCGCTCGGTTCCTGCATCTCACCATCATCGCCCGTAAACCGCCTTCGAGGCCATCCGGGCTTTCCCTGAGGCCGGCCTGGGGTGTCTCAGGGTGCACCGGGGGTTGAGCCAGGGCTTGTCCTAATACCGCGAACACGCGAGGCGCAGAAGACTTATGCCATGAGCACTTTCGGTGACACCACCCAGAACCAGGCCGGGGACACCACCCGGCAGCAACCGCCCGCCGGCCTGGCCGGCCGGCCGCCGCTTCGCCGCGCCTATAACGGGCGCATGATCGCCGGCGTGTGCGCCGGCATCGCGGACTACCTCGCGATCGACGTAACGCTGGTCCGCGTCGCCTTCGCCGTCTTCACGTTCCTCGGCCTGGCCGGCGTCCCGGCGTACATCGCCTGCCTGCTGCTGATCCCGGAAGAGGGCGCGGAGCAGTCCATCGCCGCCTCGCTGCTCGAGTCCGTTCAGCGCAGCCTGTAGCGGCATGAGCAAGAGAAACAGGAGAGCAATCGTCATGTCACCGTCAACCACGCAGCAGTGGTCGCGCCGCATCCGCTACTCCGACCAGCACATGCGGGTTTCCGACGCCGAGCGCAGCGCGGTCGCTGAGGAACTCGGCAGGCACTACGCCGACGGCCGTCTCGACCAGGCCGAATTCGACGAGCGAGTCGGCCGGACGATGGCCGCCAAGACGCGCGGCGACCTTGCCGGGCTGTTCGACGACCTGCCAGACACCGACTCCACCGCGGAGGCGGGGCCGGCTGCTACTGGCGCGCCGTCAGCTCCGTACCGGACGCGGCGCAGGCGCGGAATCATGCGGCCGCTCATTGTGCTGGCACTGGCATTGATCTGCGCGAACGTAGCCTGGCACGCCTTCACGAGCGTGTTCTTCTTCCAGCCGCTGATCTGGCTGGTGCTGTTTGTCGGGATCATCCTGGTGCTGACGAGGGGCAGCCACCGGCACGACCGGTAAGCCGGAACGTGGTCACGGCACCCGGCGAGAACCCCGGACCGCAGCCAGCCTTAACGGCTGGCGGGCGGTCCGGGGTTCTTTCGTTCGCCTCGCTCGTCTTCCTGACCTTCCGCACTAGAAAAGAGTGTTCACACCGGGACCGACTTGGGCGGTAATGTCAGTCGAAGGTCGGAAGCGTCACCATAGCGGAACGGACGGGCGGTAATGGGCTTCTGCGCTAATTGCGGGACGCCGCGCAACGGGAACGTGCGATTCTGCGGCAGCTGCGGTACGGAGTTCGACGACTCCCCTGCCGCGCCGGGCGAGCAGGCCACCCAAGCCTCGGGCTGGACGGCGCCCGCCGACGCCACCCGCACTGACATGTCGCCACGGGACACCCTGATCGACCCGCCAGGAGCCAAGGCCGGCCAGCCGGACCCGTTCGCCTCCTGGTACAGCTCGGCGCAGCCCGCCGCGGCGCCGGAACCGCCACGCGGCGGGCCAGACACGTACTGGCAGCAGCCCACCGAGACGGTGCGGCCGGCCGCGCAGGGCCCAGGCGGCTATCCTCCCCCGGCGCCAGCAGGCTACGGCGCCCCTCCGGCGCCGGGCGGGTACCCCACGGCCCCCGCCCCCGTGTACGGCGCACCCTACCCGCCGGGACCGGCGGGAGGACCGCCGCAGCGCGGCGGAGGCGGCAGGAGGGCCCTGCTTGTCGTGCTCGCCGTCATCTTCGTGCTCGCGGCAGGCGGCGGCGCGTACGCGCTCGCCACGCGCCTCGGCAAGCACTCAACCGCCGGCCCGTCGTCGCCGCCCGCGTCGACGCCGGCGGCGAGCAGCCCGTCCGGTGTGACGCAGCCCGCGACCGGCACCGGGTCGCCGCCGGCGAGCGCAAGCGCGTCCGCGTCCAGTTCTGGTTCCTCCTCGTCGCCGGCGAACCTCGTGGCCGTCGGCCCCGGTGTGTCGGGCGCGGCGGTGCCCGCGGTACAGCAGCTCCTGAATAAGCGCTTCGACGGCATCAACACGCACAACTACGCGGAGTACGCGAGCACGCTCACCACGCGCGAGCAGGCCAACCAGCCGCAGTCGAAGTTCGCTTCTGGCTATCGGTCGACCACGGACTCCGGGATAACGCTGACCGCACTCAGCCAGACGTCAAGCGGCCTTACCGCCACCGTGGCATTCACCAGCCACCAGAATCCTTCCGACAGCGGCGACGGCAGCGCGTGCAACACCTGGACGACCAACTACTACCTGGTGGCAAGCGGCACTGGTTACCTGATCGACGTCACTCCGGCAGGCTCGCCGCCCCCATCGCGCGGGGACTGCTAGCTTCTGTGCATGGTCGTTCCGGTTGCGGCACGGTGGGTCGCGGCGGCTATTGGCATGCTGCTCGTGCTGACCGGCTGGCAGTCGGTGATCGGCACGCTGATCGTCCCGCGGCCGGTCGGCTCCTGGCTGACCCGGCTCGTCGACCGGCTGGTACTCGCCGTCTACCACGTGGTGACCCACCCAGTGTCCAGCTACAAGCGGCGCGACAGGATCCTCGCCACCCAGGCGGCGGCGATCCTGGTCGGGCAGCTCGCGGCCTGGCTCCTCATCTTCCTGGTCGGCTTCACGCTCGCATTGTGGCCGTCACCAGGGCGAAGCATCACAGTGGCGCTCGCCGACGCCGGGTCGTCGATCTTCACTCTGGGCTTCGCAGAACCGGCGGGTACGACGCCCGCCGTGATCGTCTTCGTCGCGGCGGCCACCGGCATGGTGGTGGTCGCGCTGCAAATCGGTTACCTGCCAACCCTGTATTCCGCCTTCAACCGGCGGGAAACCGAGGTTGCGCTGCTCGCTTCGCGGGCCGGCGTGCCGAGCTGGGGACCCGAGCTGCTCGCCAGGTCGTTTTACGCGCTCGGTTCTGGGGTGTCCACCCTCGACACCCTCCCCGACCTGTACCGGACGTGGGAGCGCTGGTCCGCTGACGTGGCAGAGAGCCACACCACGTACCTGCCGCTCGTCCGCTTCCGTTCGCCCCAGCCGTACTCGTCGTGGGTAATCTCGCTGCTCGCGATACTGGACTCGGCCGCGCTCATCCTGTCGCTGTCGCCTGAGAAGGCGCCCACCGTGCCGGCCAGGCTCTGCCTGCGCGCCGGGTTCGGCTGCCTTGCCAGGGTCGCCCGGGCGATGGGCATCGACGTGCCTGAGGAGGCCGACCCCAACGCGGGCATCACCCTGACCTACGAGGAGTTCCTCGACGCGGTCGCGCGGATGGATGAGGTCGGCTTCCCTATGTCCCGCCAGCCGGCCGACGCGTGGCCGGACTTCGCCGGCTGGCGGGTCAATTACGAGACGGCCGCCTACCAGATCGCCGCGGCGATCGACGCGGTGCCCGCGCCCTGGTCCGGTCCGCGCCGCCAGGCCATGACCGAGGTCGCGCCGCAGCGGCCGCCGGGCGGCCGTCAGGGTCCGCCGGGCGGCCGTCAGGGTCCGCCGGGCAACCGCCAGGGTCCGCCGGGCAACCGCCAGGGTCCGCGCTGAGTGCCGCTCCGCTCACCATCGGGTACATGATCCATCAATAATCACCGCGCTATGCTGACCGCATGACTGCGGTATGGCTCAGCGACGACGAACAGCGGGCCTGGCGGACCTACCTGCGGATGAGCTCGCTGCTTCCCGCCGCACTGAACCGGCAGCTGCAGCAGGACTGCGGTCTCACGCTGCCCGAGTACGAGGTTCTCGTCCAGCTCAGCGAGTCACCCTGCCACCGGCTGCGCCCGTTCCAGATCTGCGAGGCGCTCAACTGGGAGCAGAGCCGGCTGTCGCATCAGCTCACCCGGATGGAACGCCGCGGCCTGGTGTCGCGGCGGGAGTGCGCAGCCGACGGGCGCGGCGCCTTGATCGAGCTCACCGCCGCAGGTGCCGAACTCATCGGCGCGGCGGCGCCACGGCACGTCGCGGCCGTGCGCGGCCTGGTCTTCGACCGGCTGAGCGACGCGGAACGGACGGCCTTCGAGGAGGCTTGCTCGCGGATCGTCGCCACCCTGACTGAACCGTCCTGACCTGCCGTCGGCCGGCCGGAGCCTACCGCGAGCCGCCGGACCCCGGGCCGCTGTCTCCACTGCCGCCAGGCCCCGAGCTGGCCTGGCCGGATCCTGCCTGGCCCGTTCCCGCGCCGTTACCTTGCCTGCCGCTGCCGTCACCGTTGCCTGAGTAGGGAAACCCAGGCCCCGCCGTGGCACCAGGCGGCGTTGGCCACGGAGACGGCGTCCACCACTGATGACCGAGCTGGTCGGCGCAGTAGTGGATGATCTTCTGCGGGGAGTCGGACTTGGCTAGCTGGCTCAGCTGCTCGACGAGCGCTTGATCCTTCGTCCTGCTCCCGTGCGAGTGATGGAAGAAGAACTCGAAATACTGGCCGCAGAGCGCGTCGGTCGTTTGCGATGCGCCGTGCCCCGGCGTCACGCCGGGCGTGGCAGAGGCCTTCGGGGTAGCGCTCGGGGTTGGCTCCTGGGTGCCAGTGCCGAGCACGGCCGGATGCGTCCCCTTCGGGCTGGCGCCCGCCTGGGTGGACAGCTGCGCCGCGCTCGGGTTGGCGGACTGCCCCCGAGGTCCTGCTGAGCCGGCGAAGGCGCCGGTCACCGCGGCGGCGCCGACGGCCACCAGCGCCGCGGCCGAGCCGACAATCGCCATGACCTGCCAGCCCCCTCGGCCGCCTGCGCGCCGCCGGTGGCGGTGCCTGGCAGGTGGGCGCGGACCCTGGCCAGCACCCTGGACCGGCAGCACCAGGGTGTGCTGTGGCCCCGTGCCGAGCGGCGCGATCAGCGCGCGGAACGCGGCCCGTGCCGCCGCCTCGCCCGCGAGTTCACTCTCCGCGGGCGCGGACCGCAATGCGAACATCGCACCGGCCACCGGACGCTGCGAGTCGGAGACGCCCGCCAGTTGCCCGGCGAGCAGGGCCTCGTCAGTCAGGATCTCCTCGACGGACAGCGGCGCCTGCCCGGACAGCAGGGCATCGAGGTCGCGACCGTCCTCCGGTTCGTGACCCCAGCTCGGCGGCAGGCGATCTGGCATGTCATCGTCCGGAACGCCATATCGGCTCAAAGCGTTACACCCGCCCGTGAGGTAACACCGGCCTGGCATAGCAGCGCTTCCAGCCGTTTCAGCCCGCGATGCGCGGTCACCCTGACGCTGCCTGGGGTTTTGCCGAGGAGGTCGGCGACCGCGTCGGTATCGAGCCCGGCGACCACCCGGAGCATGATCACCTCGGCCTGCTGCGTTGGCAGCCGGTTCACCAGCGCCATCGCGGACTCCGTGGCCAGGTTGTCGAGGGCGATCTGGGCCGTGTCCGCCGACCTCGGCTCCTCAGTGGCGTTGATCTCATCGAGCGGTTCCGCCGGATGCCGGCGCTGCAGTCTCGCGTGGTCGAGCAGGCGACGGCGCGCCGTGGTGAACAGCCAGGCCCGCCACGCCCCCTCGTCACCGGTGAAGCGCGTCAGGCCCCTGACCACCTGAACCCAGGTTTCCGCGGCGATGTCCTCGGCATTCTCCGGAGCGATGACGCGGAGATACCGAAGGAGAGCGGGGTTCGCATCACGCCACAGGACAGCGAACTGTTCCTCGCTTCCGCCCTGCGCGTCCACAAGCACTCGCGCGAAGTCGTCGCCCACCACATGCTGAGTATCGGCACATAGGCCATCGCCGCGCAGCGAAATGACCATCAAGATCGAAAACCGCCATATCAGTGCTCCCGCGAGCCAGCCGGGAACCGGGGCCCTGACCCCGCTATGTGGCCGGCGTCACCACGAGCTGGCGCAGCGACAGGTCACGGAAGGTCACCGGGCCGCGCGGTCCGGGTACCGCATCCAGGTTGATCCCGGTCTCCGGCACCTCGAACAGCTTGAACCCGTCGAGCAGCCTGGTCGTCGCGTTCCAGAACGCGCCGGTGCCCGTGTAGGCGGCGAGGAACTCCGCCGCCGCACCCTCGTCCGCGGCCGCGATGCCCGCCGCGAGGCCCGAAGTCTGGTCGTTGGCGATCGCCGCGGCCTCGGCCGGACTCGCGGCCGGCGCGATGGTGACGGTGGCCTCGCGGTCGGAGTCCAGCGCCCACTCGTACCCGAGCGGGTGGTCGTGCGGCGGCAGCGAGGCCGTGATCCCGAGGCTGGCCAGCTGCCCGGTGATGTCTGGCAGCCACGCGTCCCACAGCTGACTGTCGAGGAGCAGCAGATTGAGCCGGTTGCACACGCCGAGCCTGTCGAGGCTGCTCGCGATGAGGGCGGAGGCAGGCACCCGTTCGGCTGAGGAGTGAAGGTAAAGGACCCCGCCGCCGTCGGCGTGCGCCAGGGTGCGGACGCCGTGCGCCGCCCCCTCGGCGGCGAGCGCCCGCGTGGAGTCGCCGCTGCCGCGGAGGATGACGAGCGGGATCAGCTTCGCCTCGCGGACGAGCGCGTACGCGGCGGCCTGCCCGGGCACCCGGACCAGCTGGATGGCCGCGGGGTCGAGGCCCGCCGCCTTGAGCGAGGGCGCGATCACCTCGTCGGCGAGCGCGATCGCGGAACGCAGCGCCGCGCTCCCGGTGCGCAGCACGCCCGCGTTGCGCGACTTCACGAGCTGCGACGCGATGTCCACCACGACATTCGGCCTGGCCTCGAAGTTCGCGCCGATCACGCCGACCGGACGGCGCCGCTCGGACAGCACGAGGCCGCCTGGCAGGTCACGCACCTTGCGCGAGGCGGGCTCCGGCTCGACCCCGGCGAGGATCTCGAGCTGCGCGGCCATCGACTTGAGCCGGTCCGCGTCGAGCCTGAGCCGGTCGCGGACCCCGGCGGGCAGGCCGTTCTCCTCGGCCGCGCGCATGTCCTCGGCGTTGGCGGCCAGCACCGCTGGCGCGGCGTCGGTCAGGGCCTGGGACATCGCCCCGAGCGCGGCGTCGATCGCCTCATCGGAAGCCGCCGCGAGGCTGGGCGCCGCTGCGCGGGCCGCGCGCGCGGCCGCCCGCACCGCCTCCGTGGCCAGCGTTTCATCGCCTGTCATGCTGAATCCTCTCGAAGACCTGTCCCTGCAGAGGTTATCCGCCCGCACCCGGTAGTCCCCGCGACGGGACGGGCGGTCCGAACGAGTGCGTGGCTCCGCCCTCCCTCCGCCGCGCGACCCGGCGGACAGAATGTGACCTAGTAGACAATTCGCCAAGAAATACCGCGTACCGCCATCGCGCTACAGACGAGTGGCGGCGCAGGAAGCCGCCAGACGAGCCGGACGACCACCTTGAGAGCAGGTGGCCTGGCAACGACCCGCCTTTGTGTACTCAGGACACGGTTGCGCCGCCACGGGCGGCGCACGGGAGGTGCTCAGTCATGAAGCTCAGCTCTCGTTTCCTGCTTGACAGCCTGTTCGTGGTGGCAGGCTCCTTCCTTACGGTCACGTCGATGGCCTGGGCGGCCGGCACGGCCGGCTGGACGGCGTTCGGCGTGTCCGCCGGGATCACAGTCCTGGCCGCGGCCAGCGCGGTCCTGGCGAAGAAGAGCTCGCGCCGCATCGGCCACGGCCTGATCGCCCTGACGGCGCTCTGGTCGGCCATCGCGGCGGTCTCCTTCTCCGGAACGGCCCTGACCTGGCTGGTCTTCGCCGACGCGATCGCGGTTGGCGTGCTGGCGCTCGCCGACCTCACCGCGCACGAAGCGACGACGGAGCGGATCGTGCACGCCCTCGAGGTGCGCGACCCGGCCCGCGGCGGCAGGGTCACCGCGTAACCCGACCGGAGGCGGCAGCGTCCCGTCAGGCGAGTTAGGCAAGTTACCCATGAGGGCCGGGGCGAGCAGAAGCTCGCCCCGGCCCTCGCCGGATTCTGCCTTGGGGCACCCAAAGCTCGTTGATGAAATCTCTTGTCGCCGTGGACGACGCAGCCGGATCTCCCCCACTGGGGGTGGCGTCGTTGGCTTCGAGGACTACTGGGGCTGCTGTGGCTCGTGGGGGGTAGTGGCGAGCGGGGGACCGTCCAGTGCACAGCAGTGCAGGTAGCTGACGGCGCCTTCGCCGGCGGTCGCGCCCGCCGGGGTCGCGCCTGCCGCGGTCGCGCCTGCCGGGACCGTGCCTGCAGGAACTGTGCCGCCAGGGACGGGCCGCCCGGACGGGGCAGGCTCGGCCTGCGGGCGGGCCCGCCTGAGCGGGTTGCGGATGGTCGCGACGGCCAGGATGCCGCCGGCTGCCGCCGCGACGGCGGAGATCGTCATGGCGGTGTGGAAGCCCTGGGTAAGCGCCGCCGGATGCAGGTACGCGTCACCGGTGAGGCCTGCCAGGGTGGGCAGCACGGCCACCGCGATCAGGCTCGCCGACCTGGCCACGTCGTTGTTGACGGCCGACGCAATGCCCGAGTGCTCGGCTGGCGCGGCGGACAGCGCCGTGGCCGTGAGCGGCGCCACGTTGGTGGCGAGCCCGAGGCCGAGCACCAGGACCGCGGGCAGGACCTCGGTGACGTAATTCCCGTCGCCCTGGACCCGGGTGAACAGCAGCATGCCCGCGGCGATCAGCAGAGGCCCCACGGTCATCTGCAGCCGCGGGCCGATCCGGGCGGAGAGCGCCGCCGAGCGCGCGGACAGCAGGAGCATGATCACCGTCAGCGGCAGCAGCGCCGCCCCCGCCGCCAGCGGGCTGTAGCCACTGACCTCCTGAAGCACGACAGGAACGAGGAAGAGGGCGCCGCCGAGCGCGCCGTAGACCACGAACGTGACCGCGTTCGCCGCCGAGAACTGGCGGCTGCGAAACACCCCCAGCGGCAGCATTGGATGACTGCTACGGGTCTCGATGACGCAGAAGGCGGCGAGCAGCACAACGCCAGCGATCAGGCTGGCGAGCACCTGAGGCGACGTCCACCCGTGCGCGGAGGCTTCGATGAGACCGTAGGTGATACCGGCCAGCGACAGGCTGATGGCCATCGCGCCGGGGACGTCGAGCGGCTGGCGGGGTCCCGGTGCCCGCGACTCGGGAACGTGCCGCAGCGCGATGGCCACCACGGCGGCCGCCAGTGGCAGGTTGATGAAGAACACAAGCCGCCAGGACACCGCGCCGATCAGCCAGCCGCCGAGGAACGGCCCGATGGCAGTGGCCACACCGCCAAGCCCTGACCAGGCGCCAATGGCCCGCGCTCGGTCGTCCGGGTTGAAGGACGCCTGCAGGATCGCCAGGCTACCCGGGGTGAGCAACGCGGCACCCACGCCCTGCACCGCGCGGGCCGCGATGAGGAAGCCGGCGCTTGGCGCGAGGCCGCAGGCGAGTGAGGCGATCGCGAACCAGATCGTGCCGATCACGAAGATCTTGCGGCGGCCGTAGACGTCGCCGAGCGCGCCGCCGAGCAGCAGCAAGCCGGCCAGCGGCAGCGTGTAGCCGTCGATGACCCACTGCATGCCGGCCACCGAGGCATGGAAGTCCCGCCCGATCGCGGGCAGCGCGATGCCGACCACGGTGGAGTCAAGCGCAGCGATCCCGGATCCGAGCACCGTGGCCGCGAGCACCCATCGCCCCGCGGCGGTCGCATACCCCAGTCCGCCCGTCACGTTGGCCAGTGTGCCACCCGGCACCCGGACACTGCCACCGGCAGCCCTCCCGGACGGTTGCGGCAACCAGCCGCCTACTGCCGTATCGCCGCCGCGACCACGTGCCTATGGCGGCGGGACCCTAGTCGAGAACGGTGGCGGTGACCGTCCTGATGTTGCCCCGCAATTCGTCGCGGATCAGGTTGCCGAGCTTCCTTGTTTCCCGCCTGTTGATCAGCGCGCCGGCCACCGCGCCGGTGAAAAACGGGCCGAGCGAGAAGGCCGACCTGCGGACCCGCGCCGCCAGGCGGCGGGTGAGCTGCCTGGCCAGCGGCGATCCCGCCACCAGCAGCAGACCGCCCTCCACCCGGTACACCCCCCGGCGGGACGCCCACGATCCGAGGTAGGCGCGCGCACGCTCGGTGGGGGTGCCCGACGCGGCCACGCCGAAGATCTCGTGCAGTTCCGCGACCAGCTTGACCTCGATCCCCACGATGGCCAGCGTCTCCGCCGCTATCTCGGCGGGGAACGCGGGGAGCACCGGCAGCGCGGCCCACGCGCCGGTGGTTCCGCCGACGGCCGCCGCAGCCCGCGCCGCCCGGTCGATGAGCACTTGCGCGATGGCGTCGTCGGTCAGGCCGGGAAACTGCGTGCGCAGCGTGGCCTGGTCGCGAATGCGCAGCCGCGGCCCCATCGCCACCGCCTGCCCGGTCAGCCAGCTCATGCCGGCCGACAGGCCGCGGCCCGCGGAGCCGGCCCCCTTGCGCGCGCCGCGGCCGGCTCCGGCCGCCCCCTTGCGCGCGCCCTCCGCGCCCCGGCGCGCCGCGGTGGCCGTGCCGCGCCTGGCGGTTGCCGTGGCGGCCGTCACCGCCGTCGAGGCCCGGTCCGCGACCGCGCGGAGGCCTCTGGCCAGCCGCCTGGTGTCCGGCGGCCCGCCGGACTCCGTCAATTCGACGGCGACCTCGGCCGCTTGCCGCGCGGCGGCGTCATCCTGCCGCGCGGCGGCCTCATCGGTGATGTCTGTGCCGTCCGAACTGGACATATCCGTTACCTGCCATCTCGGGTTACTGCCAGCGGCCACGGTTACCGATATCAACGCTACCCGGACCGTGCACCCTGGTCTTTGACGATGCCCGACCGACTGAACTTCGCAAGTCAGGACGGAGAACACCGTCAATAGGTACCCACACCTGCGCGATTACTCATAAGCGCAGCGCGAGCATGCGATCACAGAAAATCGTGATTGACACTACTTGTATTGGATAGATCGCCTATAGTGACGCACGGAACCAATCACACGCTCATCCCATTGGTTCCCGATAGGAGCCTGCCATGGCAGAGACGGCAGTTACGGCACCGTCCGCCGCCAGCGCCGCGCCGGCGGTGCGTCTAGCCAGCGTGTGGCTCACGACGCTCGCCCTGGGCGAGGACGGCGAGCAGTCGGGCCAAGACGTCGTCCCCGCGGATCCGTCCGGCTCCTGGGCCTTTCTTACCGCCCAGTCCGCGATGCTCCTCGCAATCCTTTTCGGTGAGCCGTTCCGGCCGGCCCAGGCCTCGGCCATCGGCCAGGCACTCGTCAGGGCCAACTTCGTGGCCGCCGACGTCCTTGGCCGGTCGCTGCGGGTGCTCATGCTGCGGCTGCCCGAGATGCTCACCGACTACCTGGCCTGTCCGGCGCGCGAGCTAGAGCGGCGCGTCGCCGAGGTGTCGGGCGCCCTGGCGAACGGCTACGTGCACGCGCTGCGCGACCGGACACTCGCCGAGCAGGAATCCCTCATGCGGACCGAGCTCGACGCGCAGCGAAGCATCAGCCAACGGCTCATGCACGAGGCGACGCACGACCCGCTGACCGGCCTGCCCAACCGGGCAGCGATCTTCGCCGGGCTCTCCGCCGCGCTTGACGGCGGCCACGGCGACAGCGTGGGCGTCTGCTACGTGGACCTCGACGGATTCAAGGCGGTCAACGACCGCTACGGCCACCAGGCAGGCGACGAACTGCTCATCACGGTGTCCAGGCGCATCTGCGAGACCGCGATCGCCTTCGGCGCCCTCCCCGGGCGGATCGGCGGCGACGAGTTCATCGTCGTGGCGGATGCGTCTCCCGGCGCCAGCCGGATGATCATGATGGCGAGGGCCATCCTCGCCGAGCTGAGCCGCCCGGTGGCGCTGCGCATCGGACGGGTCTGCATCTCCGCCTGCGCGGGCATCGCCGAGCGCGCGACGGGATCCGCCACGTCAGCGGAGATGGTTGCCGACGCGGACGCCGCCCTTTACCGTGCCAAGTCCCGCGGGCCCGGCCGCTGGGCGATCGCGGGTGTGCCAGGCGACTCCGGCAGGCCGATCGCTGGCTGAGCATTCCGCCGGGGAGCCTGGCCGTGGGCGCGCTTGCCGTGGGCCAGGTCCCCGAGGCCGAGCGGCTGGCCGCCGTCATTGCCCTGAGCTGGGCCGGGATTGCCCACGGCGAACACCTGCGCGTCCTCGACGGGTGACGTCTGCGGGCGACCGCCGACCTGGCCTGCGCCGCCCTGCGACAGGGCAAGACCGCTCACCTGCGACCCCGGCGTGAATTCGACGGTCCTGCCCGCCGAGGCGAGGACGAAGAGCGTCATCACGGCCGCGATGAAGACGCCGGGCAGCAGCGTCACCGCAGGATGCAGCCGGATGAGCGCCGCCCCGGTGCCAGCGGTGGTCCGCACCTTGTCGGCGCACAACGCCAGCACCAGCGCGAGCAGCGGCAGCGGCGGGCCGAAGCCACGGCTGGCCTCCCAGCGCAGCCGCCTGAGCACCGCCCTGCGCTGCCCGACGGTCAGCCCGGGAACCAGGTAGACCGTGACCCCGCCGGCACGATGCCTCGCCACACCGTGGAAGCCGCCTGTGGTGTGTGTTCCAGCGGAAAAGTCTTTATAACGAATGCGAATCACAACACTGTCCTTGTGCGCATGCCGACCCGTACGCATGCGGAAAGCACGAGGAAACTGAACCCAGTCCGCCTGGCGCCTCCCCGTGGCGGCCGAACCGGCCCGCCACCGCCAGAATGTCCAGAGCTCAACCCACCGGCCCCCCGGAGGCTGTCTCAACCGCACCGAATATAACGCAGCGGAATGCCATGTTCACGTAAATAGCAAAAGTTGCCCGCTTCGCGTCGCGCGCGTTCTCCGCTTACCCTCTGTAGGTGATCATCCGACAGGCCGACGTCAGCGAGCAGGCCACGCAGCGGCAGGAACCCAAGCCGCTGCGGCTGACCTGGGCGCTGCTGGCGGCCCTGGCGGGCGGGCTCTCCCTCGCCGCGGCGTTCCCCCCGGCCGGGATCTGGCCGCTCGCCGTGGCAGGCCCGGCCCTGCTCGTCGTCGCGCTGTCCGGCAGGACGCTACGGGGCTCACTGCTCACCGGGCTGGTGTTCGGCGCCGCCTTCTTCTTCCCGCTGCTGTCCTGGACGCTCAACGTCGCCTGGTACGCGTGGCTCGCCCTCGCCCTTGCCGACACGGTCATCTTCGCGGTGCTCGCCGTCGCCCAGCGACTGCTGCTCCGGCTGCCCGGCTGGCCATTCGCGGTGGCAGGCTGGTGGGTGGCCGCGGAGGCCCTGCGCGACCGCTGGCCCTTCGGCGGCTTCCCCTGGGGCCGGCTCGCGATGAGCCAGGCCACCGCCCCGACCCGGGGCTGGGCCGCGATCGGCGGCGCGCCGTTGCTGACCTTCGCGGTCGCGCTGGCCGGGGCGGCGCTCGGCTGGCTGCTGCTCGGCCTGCTGTCGCCGGAACGCCGGGCAAACCGGCACGGCACCATCCGTGCCGTCGCGGCCTTCGCCGTCACCGCGGCGCTCGCCTGCCTGCCCGCGGTGCTGCCGCTCGACCCCGTCCCTGCCGGATCGAAGACGGCCGAGGTCGCAGCCATTCAGGGCAACGTGCCCCGGGCCAGGACGCTGGCGGAGCAGCTCAACGCCTGGACGGTCACGCTCAACCACGTCGCGGCAACCGACAAGCTCGCCTCCAAGGTGGCCGCCGGCCAGGCGGCGCGGCCCGACCTGGTGATCTGGCCGGAGAACTCCACCGACATCGACCCCACCAAGTACGCGCCCGTCTACCAGGAAATCGCGAGCGCCGCCATCGCGATAGACCGCCCGATCCTGGTCGGCGCCGTGCTTCAGGGGCCGGTGCGCAACGCAGGCCTGCTCTGGCTGCCCCGCGAGGGGCCGACTCAGATGTACGTGAAACGGCGGCTGGTGCCGTTCGGCGAGGTGATCCCGTTCCGCAGCCTGCTCAGCAAAATCACCTCGCTAACCGCGCTGCAGCCACAGAACTTCACTCCCGGACACGTGAACCACATCTTCGCCGTCGGCCAGATCCGCCTCGGCGACGTCATCTGCTACGAGATCGGGTTCGACGACCTGGTCCGGTCCGACGTCGCCGACGGGGCCAACCTGCTGACGATGCAGACCAACGACGCCACATTCGAGCGCGACGGGCAGACCGGGGAGACCGGCCAGCAGCTCGCCATGGCGCGCATCCGCGCGGTCGAGCACGACCGCGCAGTGGTAGTCGCGTCCACCACCGGGTACAGCGCGATCGTCGCGCCCGACGGGAACCTGATCGCGAGCAGCGGTACGTGGCAGCAGGCGGAACTCGAGGCACGCGTACCGCTGATCGGTTACACCACGCTGGCCGACCGGCTGAGCGCGTGGCCGGAATGGGTCATCGTGGGCGTCACCGCGCTCGCGCTCTGCCTCGCCATTGCCCGGTCCGCCGCCGGACGGGCCAGCTCAGGACGGGCCAGCTCAGGACGGGCCAGCTCAGGACGGGCCAGCGCCGGCCGGCGCCGCAGCACGGCGGCGCCCGTCGCGGACCGCCCCGCCGATGCCCCGGACGGGCAGTAAACTAGCCAATCGCCGAGGACCCTGCCATACGTCCGATAACGTGAGCGATGACGCTATTGACGCATTGCCCCGCACCGGGTTCGTTGCCCGGAGGGAAGGAAGGTCAGCCAGCGTGAACGTGTGCCGAGCGGCAAGCCGCCGCGCACCGCGGTTCGCCGCGGCCGCCCTGACTGCCGCCGCGGCCCTGCTCCTGACCGCATGCCAGGGCAGCACGCCGACCGCGACCAAGCTCAACCCCACCGCGGTGGCGAGCAAGTCCGCCACGCAGGTCACCAAGTACCTGCAGATCTCGCCGGCGCCTGGCACGAAGAACGCGAGCCCAGGCGATGGCATCACCGTCACGGCGACCCACGGCGGCAAGCTCACCGGCGTCAGCGTCAAGACGACAAGCGAGCACGCCGTCACGGGCAAGCTCAGCGCCGCCGGCACCAGCTGGCACACCAGCTATGCCCTGCCCACCGGCTCGTCCTACACGGTGACCGCCAAGGGAACCGACAGCTCAGGACACCCGGTCACCGCGACAAGCAAGTTCACCACGCTGACGCCGGCCACCGCGTTCCACACCCAGATCTTCGAAGGCGCGGGCGCCACCTACGGGGTGGGCATGCCGATCATGCTTAGCTTCGACCACCCGATCACCAACAAGGCCGCCGTCGAGCGGGCGCTCACCCTCACCACGTCCAACCCGGTGACCGGCGCCTGGTACTGGGACGGCGACCAGCAGCTCGACTTCCGGCCGCGGGACTACTGGCCCGCCAACACCACGGTGAGCTTCACCAGCCATCTCGACGGCGTGGAGGGCGCTCCCGGCGTCTACGGCATCCACGACCTGAGCCAGACGTTCAGCATCGGCCAGTCGGTCATCGCCGTCGCCAACACGGCGAGCCATCGGACCCAGATCTACATCGACGGGCAGCTCAAGTACAACTGGCCGATCTCCACCGGGCGGGAGACGATGCCCACGCCCGACGGCACGTACCTGTCGGTGGAGAAGGCCAACCCGGTCCGCATGATCGGCGGCGGCAAGAAGGGCAGCCCCGGCTACTACAACGAGCTGGTCAACTGGGCCGTCAGGTTCACCTACAGCGGCGACTACTACCACTCCGCGCCGTGGTCCGTGGTCAACCAGGGCACATCGAACGTGAGCCACGGCTGCGTCAACCTGGCGCCGGAGGACGCGCAGATCTACTACAACCTGGCCATCCCCGGCAATCCGATCACGATCACCAGCAGCTCCAAGGCCGGCAAGTGGGACGACGGCTGGACGCAGTGGTTCCTGTCCTGGTCGCAGTATCTGGCAGGCAGCGCAACCCATATGGCGGTCCATGCTGGTCCGCACGGCAGCAGCTTCGTGAAGCCGTCATCGCTCCCCGCGGACACCGCGCAGGCTCCCCTTGGCACCTCGGTCGCCGGCAACTTCAACGCGGCGTAGCCGGTGGCGGGGCAGGCGAAGCAGGAAACCGTTCGGTACGGTCCTGCTTTTATCCGGCCGAACGGGTGCGGCTGACTCTACGGGCGCGCGTTACCCGACGTGGACTGCTGGTTGACGTGGGCGGTTGGCGCACCGGAGGACACCGCGAGGATCACGCCGAGCGTCAGGGCAAGGGCCAGCGGGATGAGCAGCGGGGCGGCGGCGCGCGCTGTCCTGCGGCGCCTGGCGCGGCGCTTCGCGACGGTGGACCGGTTGCTGTAACCGCCCTCGATCAACGTCACGCTGGCTCCCCCCTTTGGTCCATTGATCCGGATGGAGCCAGCGTAACTCCGTTATGCAACAGTTATCGAGTAGATAACAAAAGTTATCCGGACGATCACCGACCGTTATCGGTCAGTACCTCAGCAGGCCTCCCAGAGCGTGGCGATGCCCTGGCCGACGCCGATGCACATCGAGGCGGCGCCCCGTGCCACTCCGCGGCGGCGCATCTCGTGCAGCAGCGTGGTAACGATCCTGGCGCCCGAGCAGCCGAGCGGGTGGCCGATCGCGATCGCGCCGCCGTTCACGTTGACCTTCTCCGGGTCCAGCTTGAGCTCGTCGGCGCAGGCGACCGACTGGGCGGCGAACGCCTCGTTCAGCTCCACCAGGTCCAGGTCCTCGGTGCGCCAGCCGGCCCTTGCGAGCACGCGGGTCATCGCGGGCACCGGGCCGATGCCCATGTAGTCCGGGTGCACGCCCGCCGCCGAGGCGCCGACGTACCTGGCGAGCGGGGTGAGGCCGGACCGGCTGACCGCCTCCTCTGACATCAGCAGCAGCGCGGCCGCGCCGTCGTTCAGCGGCGAGGAGTTGCCGCCGGTTACCGTGCCGTCCTTGCGGAAGGCGGGTCTCTTGGCGGCGAGCTCCTCGAGCGTGATGCTCCCCTTGATGCCCTCATCACTCGCCAGCTCGCCCTTGGCGGTGGTGACGGGGACGAGTTCCGCGTCGAAGCGGCCCGCGTCGCGCGCGGCGGCGGCCCGCTGGTGCGAGCGCAGCGCGAACTCGTCCTGCCTCTCGCGGGTGACGCCGTAGCGGTCGGCCACGTTCTCCGCGGTCTCGCCGAGACTGATCGGCGGGTACATCTCTTGCATGCGGGGGCTGACCAGGCGCCACCCGAGCCGGGTGTCTGCCGTCTCCAGGCTCCGTGCCCACGGCTCGCCGCTGCGCTGCACGACGAACGGCGCGCGGGTCATCGACTCGGTGCCGCCGGCGACAGCGACGTCGATGTCGCCGGCGGCGATCGCGCGAGCCGCGTCGCTTACCGCCTCCATGCCCGAGCCGCACAGCCGGTTCACCGTCGCGCCGGGAATCTCCACCGGCAGGCCGGCCAGCAGCACCGCCATCCTGGCGACGTTCCTGTTGTCCTCGCCCGCCTGGTTCGCGGCGCCCCAGTAAACGTCGTCGATGGCGGTCACGTCGAGTCCTGGACTGCGCGCGACGAGTGCCCTGAGGATGTCGGCGGCCAGGTGGTCGGGGCGGACCTCGGACAGCGCCCCCTTGACCTTGCCGATAGGCGTCCGGCAGGCATCCACGACGAATACCGAGCTCACCCTGACCTGCCTCTCCACGTAACGTCCGTTTCTCTCACCATAGGTCACCGGGCGGGGGCTCCAGAGTGCGCGACGGCGGCCGCCACTGTGGTGTTCGTCGCGCCGCAACGCAACCATCCGGCGGCGGCAGACGTCTCTCTAGGTGTACATGCGAGCCGTGATGTGAAGTTTCCCGATTTGATAGATATTGCCCGTAGTCTTTGGCTGTCCACTGTCATCCGCGTGCCCTCGCCAGGCATCGCTGTGATGACCTTCGAATCGGGCTGTTTCGCGACCGGGATCATCGTTTTAGCTAATTGGTTGAGGAGACCGTGCAGTGTCGTTCTTGGACAGTGTTGGTGGGGTGGGCAGGGTCAGCGCGACGCTGCTCAGGCATCGGCTGATCGCGGCCACCGCGGCGAGCGCCGCGGCGGTCATCGTGGCGGGCTGCGCGTTCGCGGCGACCTCGTCCGGTACTGGTAAGGAAAAGCTGGTCAGCGAGGGCAACACGAAGCACACCGCGCCCACGGCCTCCGCCTCACCGACCCCCACGCCCGTTGGCCCGCTGCAGCTGCTGTCCGTCTCCCCTGTCGGGGGCTCGCACGACGCCAACGGCGGCGCGCCGATCACGCTGACTTTCTCCTCTGCGCTATCGCCTGGCACGCCGTTGCCGAAGCTGTCACCGAAGATCCCGGGAAGCTGGCAGGTTTCCGGTGACACGGCCACGTTCACCCCTGCCTCGGGCTTCCTGCCGAACACCGCCGTCACGCTGAGGATCCCCGGCGGCGCGGCTGGCATGGCGGGCGCCGACGCCTCGGCAGGCACTCTCGCCACGGGGTCCACGGTCAAGTTCAAGACGGGCACGTACTCGGTGCTCCGGCTGCAGCAGATTCTCGCGCAACTCGGCTACCTGCCGCTCACCTGGACGGCCTCGGCGAGCAGTGCGGCCACGGGTGGCGGTTCCGCGTCGATTCCCGCTGACGCGCCCGCCGCTGGCAGTTCCGCCTCCGATTCCGCCTCGGCCAGCTCTGCCTCATCCGACTCTGCCTCTGCCGATTCCGCCTCGGCCGGCTCTGCCTCGGCCGGCGCTGCCACCACGGGCCTGAACCAGCAGGTGGCCGATGCCTATCAGCCGCCGGACGGCACCTTCACCTTCAAGTCGGGCTACCCGACCGAGCTGACCAGCCAGTGGACGGTCGGCAAGGACAACATGCTCAACAACGGCGCGATCCGCGCCTTCCAGTCGGTCGAGGGCCTCACCATGGACGGCGTGGCCGGGCCGGACGTCTGGTCCCACCTGCTCAAGGCGGCGGCCAAGCACAAGGTCAACCCGAACGGCTACACCTACGCGCTCGCCGACCAGCACACGCCCGAGTCACTGACCGTGTGGCACAACGGCAAGGTCATCGAGCACACCCTGGCCAACACCGGCATCCCCGGTCGTAACACCCAGGACGGCACGTTCCCTGTGTACCTGCGGTACCAGGAGAACTACATGGACGGCACCAACCCGGACGGCTCGAAGTACCACGACCTGGTGCAGTGGATTTCCTACTTCAACGGCGGCGACGCGGTGCACTACTTCGCGCGGTACAGCTACGGCTCCTACCAGAGCCTGGGCTGCGTCGAGGTGCCCTACGCGCCCGCCGAGAAGGTCTGGGGCTACATGACCTACGGGACGCTGGTCACCGTCATCGGCCCGGAGGCCTGACGCCCTTCCGCATGTTACGTCCCGGCCTAGCGGTGGCTGAACGCGGGCCGGGAGACGGCGGCAGGTGCCGGGCGGGCGAGCGGCAGGCTGATTGTGAACGCACAGCCTGGCCCCGAGTTCCTGACGCTGATCTGCCCGGAGTGCGCCTCGACGATGCCGCGGGCGATGGACAGCCCGAGCCCGCCGCCACCCAGCGGGTCAGGGGTCCGCGCGCTCTCGCCGCGGAACGCCACGTCAAACACCCGCGGCAGGTCACCGAGCGGTATCCCGCCGCACTCGTCGGCGACGGACACGCACGCGCGTCCCGCCCGGATCTCGCCGATCAGCTCGATCGTGCCATCGGGCGGCGTGTGCCTGATCGCGTTCGTGATCAGGTTCTTGACCGCGCGGCCGAACTCCGCCGGGTCGATAAGCACCGCCATGCCGGGGGCGACCGCCCCGGTCAGCAGGATGCCCTTGGCGCTCGCCACCGGTTCCGTGCTCGCGGCCACCTCGGCGAGCAGGTCACCGAGGCCCACCAGGCGCGGTGACAGGCGCAGCGCGCCCGCGTGGATCTTCGACAGCTGGAAGAGGTTCTCGATCATCGCGGCGAGCCGGTCCGACTCCACCCGCATCTGAGAGTGGTAGTGGCGGACCTGGCGGGGGTCGGTGACCACCTGGTCCTCGAGTGCCTCGGCCATCGCCCGCAGCCCGGCCAGCGGCGTCCGCAGGTCGTGGCTGACCCAGGCGACCAGTTCCCGGCGGCTCGCCTCGAGCGCCTGCTCGCGCGCCCGCGCGCGGCTGAGCCTGTCGTGCGCCTCGGCGATGCCCAGCGACAGGCCCGCCAGCTCGGTCGGCAGCGTGATCTCCGGCGGCGTGTAGATGCCGCTGCTGCCGACCTCGCGCACCGCGCCGAGCAGCCGCCGCGTCGCGCGGGTGACCGACTGGCCGATGAAGAGCGCGACAAGGAGGCCGGCCAGGCCCGCGATGCCCATCAGCTCGAGCATCACGTCCCGGTCGGCGGAGTCGTACATGCGGTAGGAGATCACGCCCACCGAGGCGAGCGCGGTGACCACCGTGACCAGCGACACCAGGGTGATCTGCAGGCTGATCGAGCGACGCGCCAGGATCCGCTGCCCGACCACGCCGGCGGCGGTGATCAACATGGCCGCCCCGGCGATCCACTCGGTGACGTACGCCAGGTCGCCCGCGGCGACATGCGGCATCACGTCCGCAAGATGCCCGGTCACGATGACGGCTCATAGCGGTAGCCGACGCCCCAGACGGTGACGATGCGCCTGGGCAGCGTGGGATCGGCTTCCAGCTTCTCCCGCAGCCGCCGCACGTGGACCGTCACCGTCGAGGTGTCGCCGAAGTTCCAGCCCCATACCTCGCTGAGCAGCTGCTCCCTGGTGAACGCCTGCCGGGGGTTGCGCAGCAGGAAGACGAGCAGGTCGTACTCGCGGGAGGTCAGCGAGACGAGCTTCCCACCGCAGCGAACCTCGTGCGCGGCCAGGTCGACCACCACGTCATGGTCCGCGACGATCCCCTGCACCTGCGGAATCGGCCCGGTTTCACCCGGGCGGCCGGTGCCCGCGGCGCCACGGGCGCGGCGCAGCACCGAGCGGACCCGCATCGCCAGCTCCTGCGGACTGAACGGCTTGGTCACGTAGTCGTCCGCGCCGATCTCGAACCCGGCGAGCCGGTCCGTCTCGTCGCCGAGCGCGGTCAGCATCACGACAGGGATCGGCGAGTGCTCGCGCAGCCGCCTGCACACCTCGAGGCCGCCGATCCCCGGCAGCATCAGGTCAAGGACCACCAGGTCAGGCTGGAACTCGGCAATACGGCGCAGCGCCTCATGCCCATCGCGGACACACTCCACGGTGTGACCGTCGCGGACCAGGTAAAGCCCCACCACGTCGGCCACCGTCGGGTCATCATCGACTACGACGATCCGGCCGGGTTGATCGCTCTGACTCACGGCTACACGGTAATCGTTTCGTGATGTGACGGATGGGTAATGGGACGAATTCGTCACCGGGCTGTAAGATGCCTGTCGTGCACCGGCTTTTCCCGATCACCCCGCCGCCGCGCTCCTAGCGAGGCGGCTGCCTGGCGCGTCCGGCCCTGACGGGCGGCGCGTCTTTTCTTGCGCGTCTCCTGACGTGCCGTAACCGGTTCGCCTCGCTTCCGCGACTGTTTCCCTTCTCGTCGCAGGAGCTTTTTCATGCCTTCTTCCGCATGCTCTTCTTCGTTTTCGCGGCCTTCTCGTCCCGCGTCCGCATCCTCGGCCGCTTCCCCGGCCGGCCGCTCCATCGCCGAAGGTTCCTCGGCGGCCGGCGCTGCCGCCTTGCCAGCCGCGGCGGGTGGCCGCGGCACCGGCGCCTCAATGCTCTCCCTGGTACTCGCGGGCCTGCTCTGGGGCACCGGCGGGCTGACAGGAACGCTGCTCGGCAGGGCGGCGGGGCTGCCGCCAGTCTCGGTGGCCGCGCTGCGGCTGCTCGGCGGTGGCACGCTCATCGTCGTCTTCCTGATCATCCCCAGGCGGCGCTGGCCGGCCGGGCGCGCCGCCTGGACCAGGATCGCCGCCACCGGCCTGCTCGCCGCCACCTTCCAGGGCGCCTACTTCTCCGCGGTGTCGCTCACCTCGGTCAGCCTGGCCACGCTTGTCACGATCGGCGCCACGCCCGTCATCGTGCTCGCCGGCGAGCTGGCACTCGCGCGGCGCCGGGCCGGCTGGCCCGCCGCCGCGCGGACCGCGCTGGCCCTGGCCGGCCTTGGCCTGCTTGTCGGGCTGCCGGCCGGGGGCTACAGCACGCTCGCCGTCCTCGGCAGCGCCGGCATGGCGCTGGTCGCGTCCGCGGGGTTCGCGACGCTCACCCTGATCGGCTCGGTCCCGGTGCCGGGACTCGACGACGAGACCGTCACCGGACTCGGGTTCATCGCTGGCGGACTGGCGCTGCTGCCGCTCGCAGCCGTCGCTGGCCTGGAATTCCGGCCCACGCTCGCGGCGGTCGGCTGGCTGGCGGTACTGGCCAGCGGGCCCACCGCGCTGGCCTACACGCTTTACTTCCGCGGCCTGCGCGCTGCTCCTGCGAGCACCGGCGCGCTGCTTTCGCTGCTCGAGCCGCTCACGGCGATGCTGCTCAGCGCGGCGTTCCTCGGCAACAGGCTCAGCCCTGCCGGGATGGCGGGCGCCGCCTTGCTCGCCGCGGCGGTCGCGCTGAGCGTGGCGGGACACCGCGGCGGCACCGACTCGGCCGGGCCGGCCAGTCCGGCTGCAGCGGCTGGCACGGCCGGCGCGACAGGCACGGCCGGCGCGACAGGCACGGCCGGCGCGACAGACACGGCCGGCGCGACAGGCACGGCTCGCGCGACCGGGATGGCCGCGACGGCTGGATCAGCGGCTGGAGCGGCCGGATGGCTGCGCCCACGGGTCCGGCGGGCCGTCAGCCCACTTGTCCCGCGGGGTCTGCGGACCCTGCGGACCCCCCGGGCGGTAGGCGTCCTGCGGGCCATGCGGAACCTGCGGGCCGTAGGTGTCTTGCGGGCGGTGGGCGTCCTGCGGGCGGTAGGCGTCTTGCGGGCCGTAGGTGTCCTGCGGGCCGTAGGTGTCCTGCGGGCCGTAGGTGTCCTGCGGGCGGTAGGCGTCCTGCGGATCGTGGGCATAAGGCGACGGCGCCTGCTGTCCGGGAAAAGCACCGGCTGACCGACCCGGCTGACCGCCGGGTGCGGCTATGCCAACGCCGGCGGCGCGGCCGTTCTGGGCCGCGCCCCCGGCGTTGGCGCCAGAGCTGGCCTGCGCGGCGCTCCTGGCGCGGCGGCGGCGCACCACGAGCACGACGACGCCCACAAGCAGGATGCCTGCGATGGCATAGGTGGGGCCGTGGAAGTCGTTGGCGACCGTCTCCCAGTTCGCGCCGAGGGTGTAGCCCGCGATGCCAAGGGCGGCGGTCCACGGAATGCAGCCGAGCGCGGTGTAGAGGCCGAACTGGGCAGCGGGCATGCCAGCGAAGCCGGCGGGCAGCGAGATGAACGTGCGTATCACCGGGATCACCCGGCCGACGAGCACCGCGACCGGGCCGTGCCGGTCGAACCAGGCAGCGGCCCTGTCGATCTCGTGCTCACGGATGCCGATCCGCCGTCCCCAGCGCCCGATCGCCGCCTGCCCTGCGTACTTGCCCACCGCCCAGGCGAGGTAGCTGCCCACCACGTTGCCGAGCACGCCCGCCGCCACCACGCCGATGAGCGACGGCGGCTGCTCGCCGGGGAAGGCACCAGCCGCGAGCGCGCCGCCGAACATCATGATGACCTCGGAGGGCACCGGGATGCAGGCCGACTCGGCGAGCATCAGCACGAATACCGCGAGGTACCCGTACTGGGTGATCAGGTGCGTCAGGTTCTGCACCGGTTGCTCCTTCCAGCGGATGGCGCACTATCTTCTACAGGAATGTAGAAGCTTACCTCTTCCGCAGGACGCCCGTTCCCCTGCCGAACGCACGGATCGCGCCGGGCCGGTGCCTGGCCACCAGCAGGCAGGCCAGGACGATGAGGCTCGCGATCACGCCGCCGACTCCGACGACGTGGCCGATATCCCCGAGCCATTTGGCCGCGAGCGTGCCCGCGCTGAGCGCCGCGGCCAGCCATGGTATCCGCAGAATGATCAGCCGCACGGCGAACGCGCGATACGGCATCCGCACCGCGCCCGCCACGGTCGGCATCGCCGCGGTCAGCCAGCCGCCGGCCCGCCCCTGGCCGGCCGCGCGCCCCTGGCCCGCGGTCCGCTCGCGCGGCGCGCCGTCACGTTCCGCTCGGGCCGGGCGGCGACGGCGCCACCAGTCGATGAGCACCGCGCTCTCGAAGTAGGCCAGTTGATCGGCCCCGATCACGGCGATCACCATGGGGGCCGCGACAGCGAGCACCGGCCGGCCAGCGCCGATCAGCGCGCCGGCGATCAGCGTCACCGTCCCGCCGGGCAGCAGCATCCCGGGAATGGCGATGATCTCAACGACCACGGCGGCGCAGAGCGCCGCGACGGCGACAGCAGTCGGCAGCCCGCTCAGCGCCGAAGGCACTGCCGGGGTTGCCGCCGCCAAGAGACCCATCACCCCCAAACTATAACGAGACCTTGCATTTGGCACCTCTTTACTTTTATGGGTGTTTCTTTTGTTGATTCGTGTTGGCGGGCAGACTAACGGGGGGTCTTCTACACTGACGTAGAAGATAGTCGCAGCAGAGAGCGAGCTCGCCGCAGATGACTGCTCACATGACCTACGCCGAAGCCATGGTCGTTGGCCTTGTCCAGGGCGTGACCGAGTTGTTCCCGGTCTCCAGCCTCGGCCACAACGTGCTCATCCCCGCCCTGATCGGCGGCTCATGGGCGCAGGACCTGAGCGTTTCCGCACCGGAGTCTCCCTACCTGGCGTTCATCGTCGGCCTGCACGTCGCCACCGCGGCGGCCCTGATTCTCTACTTCTGGCGAGACTGGGTCCGGCTGGTCGGCGGCTTCCTCAGCTCGCTGCGCGAGCGGCGGATCGCGACGGCCGATCAGCGGCTCGCCTGGATGATCATCCTGGCGACCATCCCCGTCGGCATCGCGGGCCTGGCGCTTGAGCACGCCTTCCGCGTGGTCTTCAGCAAGCCGATACCGACCTCGCTGTTCCTCGCGCTGAACGGGGTCATGCTGCTCTGGGGCGAGCGGATCCGCCGCAACCGCCTCAGGGCGCTGGCGGTGCCCGGGCAGGTTCCCGTGCCCGGATCAGTTCCCGTGCCAGGTTCAGTTCCGGTGTCAGGATCAGTTCCGGTGTCAGGTTCCGGGCCCGTGCCGGAGGCGGGGCGGGTGTCCGGGTCCGGGACGGTGCCCGAGGCGACGGTGCCAGAGGCCTGGCCGGAGCCGGGAGGCTGGCCGGCCGGCCAGCCGGCGGACCCGCCGCCCGTCACGATCGACGACGGGCGGGAGGTCAATCCCGGCCGGGATGCGGAAATCGCCCGGGCGATCGCCGCCGACCGGCGGCTGAGCGCGATGGGCTACGGCCAGGCGGTGCTGATCGGCGCGGCGCAGATCGGCGCGCTGCTGCCCGGCATGAGCAGGGACGGCCTCGTCACGGTGGCGGGAATGCTGCGCGGCATCTCCCGCGAGGACGCGGTGCGCTACTCGTTCCTGCTGTCCGCGCCGGTGATCCTCGCTGCCGGGGTGCTGAAGATCCCCGATCTCACCGGCCCGCTCGGCGCTGGCATCGGCGGCCAGGTGATCGTCGGCAGCGTGCTCTCCTTCGTCGGCGCGTACCTGTCGGTCCGCTTCCTCACCAGGTATTTCGCCAAGGACCGCCCGCTGACCCCGTTCGGCATCTACTGCCTGATCGCCGGCCTCGGCAGCTTCATCTACCTCATAGCCCGCTAACCCCGCCGCACGACCCCTGCGCGCCGACGTCGCGTAGGCGTCGTTCAGCCCCCAGAGTCCACACAGGCCCCGTCGGCCACGCTCGGCTCGTGATCTCGAACATGAGCACGGAACTTCTGATTACAACGGAACTTTTCTACCGGCCGGGTAGAAAAGTTCCGCCAGGATAGGAGTTTCCGTGATCATCGGTGACGCGGCGAGACTCACGAAGGCAGTGGGAACCGTGGGGTCGGCGAGTTTTCAGTGACGACGGGCTGGCGGCCACGAACCGGAAGCTAACTGCGCCCCGGGGACCAGTGGCGGCCGAGTTGCTGGGTGATGGGCAGGTTCATGGGCGGCGGCTCCGCGGCGGAGGCGGCGGCCGGGACGGGCGCGGCGGGGCTGTCCGGGAACGACGGGACGTAGGAGGGGCGGTGCACCCGGGGGGCACGGAGCGCCTCGAGTAGCTCGCCGAGCGACTCGAAGTTGTGCGCGCTTACCACCGCGTCGCAGTAGGGCCAGGCGGCGGCCATGCCGCCGACCTCGGGGCGGTAGCGCTCAGACTGGGTGCGCGGGTTCGCCCAGACGATCCGGTAGGCGATCCGGTGCAGCCGCGCCATCTGCGCGCCGAGAACCACGGGGTCGCCGGTCTCCCAGCCGTCGGAAATGATCAGGATGACCGCGCCGCGGCCCATGCCGCGCACGCCGTAGCGGTCATTGAACTCGCGCAGCGCCGCGCCGATCCTGGTGCCGCCTGCCCAGTCGGGCGCGGCCTCGCCGGCGCGGGCGAGCATCGTCTCGGGCGAGGCAGCGGCGAGGAACGGCGTCAGCCGGGTGAGCCTGGTCGCGAACGTGAACACCTCGGTCCGCGGTCGCGACGCGTCGCCCGACGGGCCGGAGAAGCCAGAGCCGCCGCCGCCTGTCGCGCCCGACGACCGCGACGCGACGTACATCAGCTGCAGGATGGCGCGCGCGTACGGCTCCATCGAGCCGGAGATGTCGCACAGCACCACGAGCCGCCGCTGCCTGGTGCGCACCGCCCGCCTGGCGATCCGCACCGGCTCGCCGCCGGTCCGGGTGGCCTGCCGCATCGTGCGGCGCATGTCCAGCCGGGCGCCGTCCTTCTTCGGCCGGTACCGCCTGGTGCGGCGCGGCGGCACCGCGATCACCAGCTCGCGCATGAGCGTGGCGAGCTGCGCCAGCTCGGACGGGGAGAGCTGCGCGAAATCGCGCTCGCGCAGCCGCTCGGTCCGCGAGGCGACGCGCCGGACAGCGGGCATGCCCTCGTCAGGCTCGGCGTCGGAGTCCGATTCCGCTTCCCGGTCGCGCCCCATCCCCTCCGACAGCGCCTCATCGAGGCCGGCCAGCTCGGGCGGCAGCTCGTCCGCGCTCGAAGCGTCCGCTGCGGCATCCTCGCCGTCGGCGCGCTCGGCCGACTCGACGATCATGTTCTGCTGCGGCGCGGTCACCTCGGGCCGTTGCGTCCCGGCGGGACCCGTGCCGAACATCTCGTTGAACACCCGCTCGAAGGTGTCGACCTGATTCGGCGCGGACACCATCGTGGCGAGCGCGCAGGCGTGCAGCTGGGCGATGGTCCGCGCCCGCATCACGGTCAGCGCGCCCGCGAGCCGTTCGCTGCGGTCAGGCCCCGCGGGCAGCCCCGCGCTGCGCAGCGCGGCCGCGAACATCGCCGCGAGCGCGGCGTAGTCGGGTGACAGGCCAGCGGGATGCTCGCCGTCCTCGCGCCCGTTAATCCCGGGAGTCCCGGGGGACCCGGGACTCCCGGTAGTCCGTGGATTCACGGGAGTCTGGGAAGTCCCCGGAGTACGGCGGCCGTCGTCAGTCATGCCCGACGATGGAAGCCAGCCCCGTGTCCCGCACTGCCTGCTCGTCCTCCGGGTACTTGACGACGACGCTCAGCGTCCTGCCCGCCGAGTCCGCGGACAGCTGGTCATCGCCGAACACGGTCAGCGCGCCTGCCCAGGTGATCGCCTCTGATATGCCAGGCGGCTTGGTCAGCCCCAGGGCGCGCAGCCGGGCGACCGCCGCGGCGACCTCGCCGGCCAGCGGCTCGCTCGCCGCGGGCACCCGCCGCCTGATGATCTCGGCGACCCGGTGCGCGTCGGGGAAGCCGATCCAGTGGTAGAGGCAGCGCCGCTTGAGCGCGTCGTGCAGGTCCCTGGTCCTGTTTGAGGTCAGGATCACCACCGGCGGCACCGCAGCGTGCCGCGTCCCGAGCTCGGGGATGGTCACGGAAGACTCCGCGAGCATCTCGAAGAGGAACGCCTCGAATTCGTCGTCGGCCCGGTCCACCTCGTCGATGAGCAGCACGGCCGGCCGTGGCCCCGGATGGTCGAGCGCGGTGAGCAGCGGCCGTGCCAACAGGAAGTCCGCCGTGAACAGGTCGGTCTCGCGCAGCGTCTCGTGCGTCGCCTCGGCAAGCCTGATGGCCAGCAGCTGCTTGGGATAGTTCCACTCATACAGCGCCTCGGCCGCCGAGATCCCCTCGTAGCACTGGAGCCGGACGAGGATGGTGTCGAGGGTCTCGGCGAGCGACTTCGCCGCCTGGGTCTTGCCCACGCCCGGCTCGCCCTCAAGCAGAATCGGCTGGCCCATCCGCACCGCGAGGAACAGGGCAGCTGCCAGCTGATCACCCGCCATGTAGCCCGTCTTGTCGAGCGCCGTGCTCAGCGCCGTGACGTCAGGGAACCGCTCGCCGATCTCGGCAGAAACTTCGCTGCTCACAAGGTGCGAGTTTATCTCCAGGGGCCGGCAGGGCACGCATCGCGACATTCCGGGCAACAGAAGCGGCCGCCGCCACTTGTGCCGGCCCGCAATTCAGGCCACATGCGTTGGGGGATACCCGGTTGGCCGCGCACCATGACGGGAACGGCGCGATCGGCGCGGGGGTGCTGCTCGCGCCGGTGGCGGGCCTTGCCGGATGCGCGAGCAGCGCCGCGCCCGGCTCCGCCAGCCACGCGGGCGGCGGCACGGCAAGGCCCGCGCAGGTGGCCGTGGTCCGCGCCATGCCCGGCTAGCGGCCGCCGATGTCCTCGCTCCAGACGTCCGGGTAGCGCTGCTGGAACTCCTCCATCGCCGCGACGCAGCCCTGGTGGTCGAGCAGCACCACCTCGACGCCGTTGGCCCGCAGGAAGCCCAGGTCGCCCTCGAAGGTTCGTGCCTCGCCGACCACGACACGCGGAATCTGGAAGAGCAGGATCGCGCCGGTGCACATCTGGCACGGTGACAGCGTGGTGTAGAGGGTGGTGTCCAGGTAGGAGGCGCGACGGCCCGCGTTGCGCAGCGCGGAGATCTCCCCGTGCGCCACCGGGTCCCCGTGCTGCACCCGTTCGTTGTGGCCGGCGGCGATCACCGCGCCGCCCGCGGCGAGGACGGCGCCGACAGGGACGCCGCCACCGTCAAGGCTGGTCCGGGCCTGCTGGAGGGCGAGCGCCATCAGTTCCTCATCAGTCATGAACCGATACGTTACCCAGCCGCACCGCTCGCCTTGCGGAGGGACCGCAACGGGCACCGCCATTCGTAGACGAGTGCCTCGCCGACCCGCAGCCGGGCCCAGCGGGCAGCCTCCACCTGAAGCGCCCGCGCCGCCGTCAGCAGGGCCTGCGGCGGCGGCACGGCGATGACCTCACCAGGATCCATGCCCGGCTCGACGATGGGCACGACCGACAGCTTCTCCCTGGTCAGCCGCATGATCCGGTCCGGCGACTGGTCGTCGAGCACCGCGACGGCCTCGACGAGGTTGGCGAGCAGTTCCGCCCGCATCACCCGGTTCCGCTGCGTCCGCTTGAGCTCGGCCGACCGGTCCGCGGCGTGCGGCGGCCGCCGCCCGCTCAGGTGCCGCATGCTCTCGTAGACCACGCCCGCCGCGATGGCACCCCAGATCCCGTCGCTGATCCGCAGCTCACGCTCCACGATCAGGTGCCTGATGTCGTGCGACAGGCCGGGACCGGCGGTGCCGCCGAACAGCTGGTAGACGACGCCGTCATCGCGCTCGATGACGGCGTACGCCCGCTGATGGTCCGCAAGCCGCGGAAACGTGACGCGCATAGGGCCACTATGCGCAGCGTTCCCGGCAACGGCCTAACCATTTTCGCTCGCCCGCGCCAGGCGCTAGGGTGACGGTTCGTGGCAGGACGCGGCACCATGGCGACGATCGCCCTCGACCGGGCGAAGATCCCGTTCACCTTGCATGAGTACGAGCACGACCCTAAGTCGGGGTCCTATGGCCTGGAGGCGAGCGAGGCTCTCGGCGTGCCGCCGGACCGGGTGTTCAAGACGCTGGTCGCCGCGGTCGACGGCGGCACGCTCGCGGTCGGCGTGATCCCGGTGCACCGCCAGCTCGACCTCAAGGCGCTCGCGGCCGCCGTTGGCGGCAAGAAGGCCGCGATGGCCGACGTCTCCGCCGCCGAGCGGGCCACCGGCTACGTGGCGGGCGGCATCTCGCCGGTCGGCCAGAAGAAGCGGCTCCCCGTGGTGATCGACGCGTCGGCACTGGATCGCACCACGATATTCTGCAGTGCTGGGCGGCGCGGCCTTGAGATTGAAATCACACCCGCCGACCTAGTCAAGGCCGCCGGAGCGAAGGTCGCCGCGATAGCTGCAGGCTAGGCGCGGCCCGGCTCACTCAGTCCGGGCCGAAGGTCGCCGCGACAGCCGCGGGTTAGCGGCGGCCAAGGCCCATTCAGTCCTCCGAACGGTTGCCTGTTACACCCGCATCGTCAGCCGCGGCCACCTCGGCCGCCCGACCTGATGCGCCGGCCGTGACGCCGTCAGCGGGCTCTCCCGCTTCCTGGCCGCCGGCCTGCGGGCCATCATGCTCCGCGGCGGCCGATTCCTGGCCGGTCTCGCCCGCCGGGGCCTCGGCCGGGCTGGCCTCGGCGGAGCTGGCTTCGGCGGAGCTGGCTTCGGCGGGGCTGGCTTCGGCGGGGCTGGCTTCGGCGGAGCTGGCCTCGTCCGGGATGGCCTCGGCGGGGCTGGCCTCGTCCGGGCTCGCCGCCACGCCGCCCGCCGCCTCCGGCGCACCCGGCGTCAGCACCGTGTAGGGCCGCTCCGGACGGCGCTGCACGATCACGAACCAGACGAGGCCCGCGATGGTCAGCGCGACCGAGACGAACATGTTGAGCCGCAGGCCGAGGAAGTGTTCCGAGGAGTCGACGCGCAACGCCTCCTCGAAGATCCGGAACGCGGAGTAGCCGGCCACGTAGAGCGCGAACAGGCCCCACGGCTTGATCCTGGCGTGATGCCCGAGCCAGACGAGGAAGGCCGCGAGCGCCAGGTCCCAGATGAGCTCGTAGAGAAACGTCGGCTGGAAGGTGGAAAAGTGCAGGTCCTGGGCGGGGATGCCGCCCGCGAGCCGGTACTGGTAGGGGATCTCAAGGCCCCAGGGCAGCGTGGTGGGCCCGCCGAACAGTTCCTTGTTGAAGTAGTTGCCGATCCTGCCCACCGCCTGGGCGACGAGCAGCGCGGGCGCGATGGCGTTGGCGAACGGCCCGACGGTGATGCCGAGCCTGCGCAGCCGCCAGGCGCCGACGACGGCGGCGAGCGCCACGCCGCCCCAGATTCCGAGGCCGCCTGTCCACACCGCGAACAGCCCGTACCAGACGTGCGGGATATCGCCGGGCGTGGTGATGTCGAAGTAGATCCTGCCGCCGATGATGCCGGCCGGGACCACCCACAGCGCGATGTCGTTGACCACGTCCGGGTCGCCGCCTAGCGCACGCCAGCGCCGCCTCGTGATCAGGATCGCCAGCGTGATCCCGATGATGTAGCCGAGGGCGTAGAAGTGGACATCGAGCGGGCCGATGTGGAAACTGTTGATCGACGGGCTCGGGATGAATTGCGGCAGCGCGCCGGTGCCATGCGCCATGGCCAGAGACTACCGTGCGCCTCGATGGTCCGGGACGTTAGTCCGTGGCGCCCGGCCCGATGGCCGCATAACGTCTTGTTAAGAAGCCGAGGATCAGGAGAGCGCCGTGGGAACCCCAGCTAGCGAGAGCGACGCCAAGCAGCCAGTGAAGGTCTTCCTGCTCGACGACCACGAGATCGTCAGGCGCGGTGTCCGCGACATGCTCGAGGCCGAGGGCGACATCACGGTGATCGGCGAGGCGGGCACCGCGGCCTCGGCGCTCGCCAGGATCCCGGCGCTGCGGCCCGACGTGGCGGTGCTCGACGTCCGGCTGCCCGACGGTGACGGCGTGACCGTGTGCCGGGAGATCCGCTCCAAGATGCCCGAGGTGGCCTGCCTGATGCTCACCTCGTTCGCCGATGACGACGCGCTGATGGACGCGGTCATGGCGGGCGCCGCCGGCTACGTGCTCAAGCAGATCCGCGGCACCGACCTGGTGGGCGCGGTGCGCACGGTCGCCACCGGACAGTCGATGCTCGACCCGCGCGCCGCCGGGCAACTGATGGCGCGGCTGCGCGGCCAGACCGCCAAGCAGGACCCGCTGGCCGGCCTCACCCCGCAGGAGAAGCGGATCCTGGAGCTGATCGGCGAGGGCATGACCAACCGGCAGATCGGCGAGCACCTGTTCCTGGCCGAGAAGACGGTCAAGAACTACATCTCCGGCCTGTTCGCCAAGCTCGGCATGGAGCGCCGCACGCAGGCCGCCGCCTACGCGGCCAGGGTTTTCGGCGAGGACCACGCCCACGGCACAAGCACGCGCTAACGCCGGCGTACCGCGCCAGCGCAGCGGCGGCGCGGGCTAGCGCAGCGGATATTTCGCCTCAGCGGCAGGTCGTGGCTCCTGGTCAGGCACGCCAGGCACCTCCGGGACCGGCACTCGCCACTCCAGTTCGGTCCCGCCGCCTTCCGCGGCTGCCAGCCGCAGCACGCCGCCGAGCTGCTCCGCCCGCTCGGCCATGTTGGCAAGGCCGCTGCGCCTGCCGGTGTCCCCGATGCCCCGCCCGTTGTCCCTGACAAGCACCGTCAGCATCCCGGCATCGCCGGTGTCCACCGTCACGTCCACCCGCGTCGCGGCGGAGTGCCGCGCCGCGTTGGAGAGCGCCTCCCGCAGCACGGCAAGCACCTGATCGGACAGCTCCGCGCTGCCCCGGGAGTCGAGCCCGCTGCCGAGCCGCAGCGCGGGCGCGAAGCCGAGCATCTCCGCCATCTCGTCGGTGAGCGCGACGATGTCCGTCCGCAGCCGCGGCGCGCTGGCCCGGCCATGGGACTGGAGCGCGAAGATCGTCCCCCTGATGTCCCTGATCGTGTCGTCCATCGCGTCGACCGCGTTGCGGACCCGGTCGGCGACCTCGTGCCTGGCGATCATCGGCATGGTGCCCTCGAGCGACATGCCGGTGGCGTAGAGCCGCTGGATCACCAGGTCGTGCAGGTCCCTGGCGATCCTGTCGCGATCCTCGAACACCGACAGCTGCTCCGCGTCGGCCCGGTGATCGGCAAGTTCGAGCGCGACCGCCGCCTGTGCGGCGAACGCCGCGACGACGCTCGCCGCCCCCTGCTGTATGGGGGGCCTGCCCTGGGAGCGCCCGACGGTGAGCACGCCGCGCACGTGGCCGGGCGTGCCGAGCGGGAACAGCATGGCGGGCCCGATGTGCCCCATCGGCAGCCGGGTAACGTCCGCGGTGCGCGGGTCGGTGGCGAAATTCTCCACGGTGATGGGCTCGCCGCTGGCGAGCACCTGGCCGGACAGCGACTGGCCCGCGGGGACGACGAGACCGCATGCCTCGGCCGAACCCTCCCCCGCGGCGTACTCCAGGGTGAGCCTGCGGCCGTCCTCGTCGGGCAGCGCCAGCGTCACCAGGTCGGCGCCGGACAGCTCGAGCGCCTGCTTGGTCAGGTCTTCGAGCACCTTCGCCGGCGCCGCGCCGGACAGCAGCGAGATCGTCAGCTCGCTGCTTGCCCGCAGCCAGCTCTGCTGCCGCCTGGCCTCCTCGTACAGCCTGGCGTTCTCCACCGCCACGCCCGCCGCCGCGCCGAGCGCGGTCAGCACCGCCTCGTCGTCCTCGGTGAAATCGCCGCCGCCGCGCTTCTCCGTGAGGTACAGGTTGCCGAACACCCGGTCCCTGACCCGCATGGGGACACCGAGGAACGACCCCATCGCCGGGTGCCCCTCGGGGAAGCCGGAAGACTCCGGGTGCGTGCCGATGTCGGAAAGCCGCAGCGGGTGCGGGTCCTTGATAAGCAGGCCGAGCAGGCCTCGTCCCTCCGGCCAGTGGTGGATCCGCTCGATCTCCGCGGCGTCGAGGCCGACGGGGATGAACTCGACGAGCCGCTGCTCCTCGCCGATCACGCCGAGCGCGCCGTACCTGGCGTCCACCAGGTCCACCGCCGCCTCGACGATCCTGCGGAGCATCGCCTCAAGCTCGAGCCCGGAACCGATCGCGATGACCGCCTCGAGCAGCCCGTGCATCCTGTCCCTGGTCGCGAGCACGGCCTGCAGCCGCGTTTGCAGCTCAGAGAGCAGGTCATCCAGCCGAAGCTGGGGCAGCAAGCCGCCGCCTCCCGCGTCTTCCACAGGGCCAGGTTAGCGGGAGAACGGCGACCTTCGTAAATCCGGCCTAACTGGGCAGCGAACCATCTGCGCTGGCGAGGCCAGACCCCGCGGCTTCCGCCGCCGTCGCGGGGTGCGGCGAGAGGGCCACGGCGGGCGGCGACAGGCTCACCGAACGGTCGGGCCTGCCCGCCATGCGGTAGACGTCGGCGCCGTCGACCGTCTCCTTTTCCAGCAGCAGCGTCACCAGCGAGTCGAGCTCCGCCCGGTGGCTCTTGAGCAGTTCGATGGCGCGCTCCTCGGCCTGCCGCAGCAGCTTGGAGACCTCGCCGTCGATGGCCGCCTGAGTCGCCTCCGCGTAGGGGCGGCTTGACATGCCCGGACCGCCGCCGCCGAGGAACACCGAGCCGCCCTCCGGGTAGCCAACAGGCCCGAGTACTGGGGACATGCCGAACTCGCGGACCATCTTGGTCGCCAGATCGGTGGCGCCCGCCAGGTCGTTGCCCGCGCCCGTCGAGCCCTGGCCGAGCACGACGAGCTCGGCGGCGCGCCCGCCGAGCCGTACGGCGAGCGAGTCGTACAGGTAATCCTCGCCGTACATGTGCCGCTCCACGAGCGGCAGCTGCTCGGTGACGCCCAGGGCCTGCCCGGCGGGCAGGATGGTGACCTTGGCGACCGGGTCGGCGTGCTCGGACAGGGCGGCCACCAGTGCGTGGCCGGACTCGTGCACGGCGACCGCGTGCTTCTCCTCGGGAAGCAGCACGTTGGAGCCCTCGCGGCGGCCGAGGATGATCCTGTCCCGCGCGGCGGCGAAGTCCTCGGCGGTCACGACGTGCCGGTTGTCGCGCACCGCGAAGATGGCCGCCTCGTTGGCGAGGTTGGCGAGATCGGCTCCGGAGAAGCCGGGGGTGCCGCGGGCCACGACGTCGAGGTCGACGTCGGGCGCCAGCTTCTTGCCCTTGGTGTGCACCCGGAGGATGGCCTGCCGCTCGCCGACATTGGGCAGCGGGATGGTTACCTGGCGGTCGAAGCGGCCCGGACGGAGCAGCGCTGGGTCGAGGACCTCCGGCCGGTTGGTCGCGGCGAGCACAACGATGCCCATGGTGGGGTCGAACCCGTCCATCTCCGCGAGCAGCTGGTTCAGCGTCTGCTCCCGCTCGTCGTTGGAGACGACCGCGCCCGAGCCCGCACGGCGCTGGCCGATCGCGTCGACCTCGTCGATGAAGATGATCGCAGGCGACCGCTTGCGCGCCTCGGCGAACAGGTCACGGACCCGGGCGGCGCCCACGCCGACGAACATCTCGACGAAGCTTGAGCCGCTTACCGAGAAGAACGGCACGTTCGCCTCGCCGGCCACGGCCCGGGCGAGCAGCGTCTTGCCGGTTCCCGGCGGGCCGACCATGAGCACGCCGCGCGGGACGACGGCCCCGGCCCTCGCGTACCGCTCGGGGTTGCGCAGGAAGTCGACGACCTCGCTGATCTCCGACTTCGCCCCCTCGTACCCGGCCACGTCCGCGAACGTGGTGGAGGGCTTCTCCTCGTCGAACACCTTGGCGCGCGACCTGCCCACGCCGAGCACGCCCTGCATCTGCCCCATCGCGCCGCGGGACAGCCGCCGCCAGAACCAGAAGAACAGAGCGAACGGGGCCAGGATGATGAGCCAGTTCAGCAGCTCAGCGCCGAACCCGGGCGACGAGGTGCCGCCGGTGACCTTGACGCCCGCCGCGTTGATCTGGTTGAGCGTCTGCTCCCCGACCTGCGTGGGGAAGACGACGCTGTAATGCGTGCCGTTGGTCAGGGTGCCGGTGCTCGTGCCGCCTGCCGTGGGCGAGGTGGTGATCGTCGCGACCTTGTGCGCCGCGACGTCGGACATGAACTGCGTGTAGGTCAGTGTTGTCTGCCCCGCCTGATGCACCGCCGGCAGGAGGTACCACAGGAGCACCGCGGTGACGATCGCGCCTAGCCACACCCAGTGCCGCCAGGCCGGCGGCGTGGGCGGCGGTGGGGCCCCAGGCCCCGGCTTGTCTCCAGGAGGCGGAGGAGTGGCTTGCTTGCTCATGCCGACCTTGCCCTTTCCGCCAGGCGAGCGCCGCTGCCGAGGCCCGGTCTCCTGCGCTGTGCGCTGCCACTGTGCCTGTCCCGCAGGGTTACCGTGCCCGGCGGGCTTGTCTTTTAGACAACGCGCCGGAAATGCCCGCTCTTCCTCACTTGACGGCCACTAAACAAGCTCTAAGCGAACGCTCAGCGCCCGCCGAGCCGTCCGCGCAGCGGACACTCGGGGGTTCGGGGGACGTCCCCCGGGAGATGGGCGCTTGCTGAGCGCCCGATACGATGGCGATTTGTGCCATCGGGCGCTCAGCAGGCGCGGGGTACGGGGGGTCGTCCCCCCGGGATTAAGCCTGCAGCATGCGCGCGGCGCCGCGCACGACGGTGCGGAGCGGGTCGTCCACCAGGATCACGCCGATGCCCGCCACCTCGCCGAGCCGGTCCGCGAGGCCGGGCAGCAGCGCGCCGCCGCCGGACAGCCTGACCTGGCCGCGCACGACATCCTCCGCGAGGCCGGCGGGAATGTCGGAAAGCACGTTCTGCACGGTGGTGCCGATGGCCGACACGACCGGCCCGAGTGCGCCTGCCACCAGGTCGCCAGGCACCTTCTCGACGCGCGGCGTGCGGCGCGCCGCGTCGAGGCCGACCGTTTCCGCCCATCCTTCCGGTCCCCCGGTGAGGCCAAGTTCGGCCTTGAGCTGTCGCGCCGCGCGCTGGCTGAGAATCATGCCGAGACCGGACCTGGCCGCGCTGATGATCGCCTCGTCCATCGCGTTGCCCGCCATCCGCAGGCTCTCCGCGCGGACCACACGCCAGCCGGCCACCGCCGCGACCTCAGTGGTCCCGCCGCCCACGTCGACAACGAACCCGCCCTCGCCCGCGCTCAGGTCGAAGCCCGCCCCCGCCGCCGCCGCGACCGGCTCGTCCACCAGCTCCACGGCCCACCTGGATCGCCTGGTGCCGAACGCGGCGATCACCGAGCGCCGCTCCACCCAGGTGGCACCGCCTGGCACGCAGACCACGGCGCGGCGGCGAAACGGGCCGCCGAGCGCACCGGACTTGCGCAGGAAGCCGTGCAGCATCTCCGCGGTCGCGTCCAGGTCGGCGATCACCCCGTCGCGCAGCGGGTGAATGACCCTGATGTCCTTGGGCTCCTTATCCGCGAGCGCGTCCGCCGCCGTGCCGATGGCCGCGACCGAGCCCGTCGCGTCGTCGATCGCGATGGCGGACGGTTCCTCTAGCACCAGGCCGCGCCCGTCCACCCAGACGAGCGTGTTGACCGTTCCCAGGTCAATAGCGACACTGCCCCTGCTGAGCATCCTCGGCCACCTCTAGTCCGCTCATGACGACTCGCGCCCCGTGCCTCACGGCACAGCCCTGATATGTGCGGATACCACACTATGGCCAAGATAAGCCGGGTTCGGGAGGAAAACCCGGTCAGGCCCTGCGGATGCGCCGCCCGCTGACAAGTGCGGCCCTGATGCTGATGTAGGTGTCCTTGTCGCCGCCGATCCACGGGTCGACATCGGCGGCCTCGGCCCCCGCCCGCTCCTCCGGCTCCTCCAGGTAGTGGGCCGGGCCCTGGATCATGACCGACCAGCCGGTGCGGTCGGACCGGTTGATGTCGTCGACCTCGAAGGCGACCCGGTACTCGGCGTCGGGGATACCGGTGCGCAGGTCCGCGACCAGGGCACTGTCGGCCTCGGTGCGGAAGACGACGGCCCCGTCCACGATCCTGAAATTCACCGGCAGGATCATGGGGCCGTACCGGCCGGTGAAGCCGATCCGCCCGACCTCGGACCCGGCGGCGAGCCGCAGCGACTCTTCCTCAGAAAGCTGTTCCACGATGGACTCCATGCGGCCAGTCTTACCCGGCCGCGCCGGCGGCGCCACACCGATGCCCGGTTTGGGACCAAGGTCCCGGCTATTGGGTGACTCCCCTCCCTAGGTCGAGTGCGACTCCCGTCACATGGTTGGCCTATCAACGCATTCGCCTTGCCCGAGGGGAAGGCGGCGACTTGGAGGCCTGGCGATGGATGCACTCAACGCGGCGGGGCACGGCGCACTTGCCGTTGACCTCAATGCTCCTGGCAGTTACCTGAACTGGTCGATCTTCACTATCTCGGTCGCCAACCTGGTGCTGATCGCGGTGATGGTGGTGATCTTCGGCGCCGCGCTGCTGCTGCCCTTCCCCGGCAGGCATCGCCCAGCCGGCGTCGGGGACGCCGAGGCAGGGGGCGATAGCCCGGCCCCCGATGCGTCCGAGGCGCCGGCCACCGCCTACGAGATGGCGAGCCCCTACGTCGACGCCGACCCGGATAGCCGGATGTGGACGGCCCGGGTCCGGCGCCGCGCACTCACCCTGCTGCCGCCGGGCAAGCTGCTGCCCGACCGGCAGCCCGGCTACGTCGCCTCGTGGATCTACGTGTTCGGCGTGGCGTCGCTCGCCGCCCTCGGCGTCGCGATCGCGAGCGGCTTCGCGATCGCCCTCGGCGGGACCGACTGGTGGCACACCAACCCGGTGGGCCACTTCTTCAACAGCGTCCACCTGTGGAGCGTCGAGCTCTTCATGGCCTTCATGGTCATCCACCTGTGGGGCAAGTTCTGGATGGCCGCCTGGCGCGGCCGGCGCTGGCTCACCTGGATGACCGGCGTGGTCGCCTTCGTCGCCTCGATCGTGGAGTGCTTCACCGGGTACCTGTCGCAGCAGAACTTCGACGCGCAGTGGATCGCCACCAACGGGAAGGACGCCTTCAACGCCACCGGGGTCGGCGCGTTCTTCAACCTGATGAACTTCGGCCAGATGCTGCTCTGGCACGTGGTGCTCATCCCCGTCGTGCTCATCGCCCTGGTCGGCGCGCACGTGCTGCTGGTCAGGGTCCGCGGCGTCAGCCACCCGCTGCCCGCCAGGTACCCGACGCTGCGGATGCCGACGCCGACGGCGCTGCGCGAGCTGACAGGGCGCCAGGCCCGGGCGGAGCGGCGGACGAGGCGGGCCGCCGAGGCGGCACCTTGGCGCGGTGCGACCAGGCGGTACGACATCCTCAAGGAAGGCACCATCGCCGCGCTCGTGGCGCTTGTTCTCACGGTGGGGCTGGCCAGCCTGCTGTCGTCGCCCGACGTCCCGCCGGCCACCGTGCGCAGCTGGGTGCAGGTGGCGCCGTCCGACTTCCTCGGCACCGCGGCGAGCGAGCTCGACGGGACGAGCGGCACGGCCGGCTACGGGCCGCCGTACAACAGCAACGGCACCCCGCAGAGCCTGCTCTTCGCGCCGGCGAACATCACCGGGGTGCGGCAGCCGATCGACACGGCGAAGACTTTCGTGCTCGACCCGCTGGCAAAGTCCGCGCCGACCGACCCGCAGCTCGCCGCCGCGCTGCGCATATACGACGCGGCGACGCCGGCGCAGCAGGACGCCTGGGCCGCGGCTTACAACAAGGCCGTGCAGAAGGTCACCTTCGTGAACGGCAGCCCGGTGCTGCCGAGGGCCGCCGACGGCCCGGTCCCGGTCATGCTCGCGACCGAGCTCACGCTGGCCCGCAGCGGCGCGCTCGACGGCGATCTCAGCGCGCAGCAGCCGTTCTACGGCACCGACTTCACCAGGCCGCTGCTGTTCCTCGCCGACGGCCAGTACTACGCGAATCAGGCCGCGGCGATGAACCTGACCGGCGACACGTGGGGCGTGATGAACGAGACGGGCAGCTACCCGGGCCAGCCCTGGCTCTGGCTGTACCAGCTGTGGTACCACGTGCCTGGCTGGGAGAACTCCTTCAACCTGGACCTGATCGCGATATACATGACGGGCCTCGCGACGCTGCTGCTGCTGCTCGTGCCGTTCCTACCCGGACTGCGGGACATTCCCAGGCTCATCCCGGTGCACCGGTTGATCTGGCGATCCTGGGGCGACCGGGCTGAGGGCACGGCGGAGGCCGACGGCGACCGGTCCGCGCGGTCGGGCGTGACCCGGTGACCGTCTTACCTGACCGCGCCAACTGCCGCACAATGGTGCGGCAGTTGGCAATCATGGTCCCGCGTGCACGCGGTTGCGGGAGTGACCCAGGGTCCGGCCCGGCGTGGCGGTTGCCCCCCGCCGCCGCGGCGTGATAGATCTCACTTTCCGTGATCGCGCGGTAACTGTTCGTCGCTTGACGACGTTCCGTGAGGAAGCAGTCACAGAAAGAACACGAGAACCATCCAGCACCCTCTTACGTTTTATTCAGTGACAGGGCGGTGCCACCGTAAGGTTCCCGGTCTTCACTGTTACTAGAGCATCCCGGGGCGGATAGCACGAAATTGGACGAGGTAGGTGCAGAGGTAGCTTTTCGTTCACTACGATCGAGGAGGGGAAATTTTGATGAAACGCGTGAGCCGCGTCGCAGGGGACCAGGCTCCGCCCGACAGGGGGACCGATAGCGACATGGGGGCAGTCATCGATCTCGCCGGCCAGGCACTGCAACTGGAACTGGCGTACCTCGTGACGACCGAGGGCAAGGCGACCGTCCGGGTGCGCGGCGAGCTTGACATCGCCACCGCGGACCAGGCGTACGCGTACCTGCGCGACGTGGTCGACAGCCAGGAAGGACCGGTCACGATGAACCTCTCCGAGCTGACCTTCTGTGACGCGGCGGGCCTTGGCGTGCTTGCCAGGGTGGCCGCGCACGCGCGCCGTTCCGGCCGCTCACTCGAACTGACGGGCGCGCGTCCCGCGCTGCTCAAGATCATGGCCATCACCGGCATGGACGAGACGTTCCCCGAGATCAGCAACCCCGCGCTTTCCTTCATCTCCCTGCCGCGCCAGGCGGCCATCACCCGCCTCGGCTGAGGCCAGGCCACGTCCGGGCGCACCCCTGCTCCCTGGTTAACGCAATTGACATAGCTGTTCGCTGGGCGCAGCATGGGCGGCTGCCCCATGGTCGGCGCCAGGTATGCGCGTTAAATTTGGATTGCGGCTCTGGGTATCACCGGGGCGACAGCGCAAAGCGGTGGGACAAAGCGATCAGTAAGAGCGCCGACAGGCGCGCCTACGCAGGGACGCGGAGGAGATACTTTCATGGCTGACGACCTGGACGATGTGACCGACGAGAGTTCTGAATCGTCTGAAGCCCTCATCGCAGTGCACTGGCGCGAGGAAGGCTACTATCCGCCGCCGGCGAGCTTCGTGGCGCAGGCCAACGCATCCGACCCGGCGATTCGCGAGCAGTTCACCGAGGACAAGTACCCGGACTGCTTCACCGCCTACGCGGACCTGCTCACCTGGTACAAGAAGTGGGACACGGTCCTCGACACGTCGAACGCACCGTTCTGGAAGTGGTGGGTCGGCGGCGAGCTGAACGCCTCGTACAACTGCGTCGACCGGCACCTGGAGACCCATCCGAACAAGGCCGCGCTGATCTTCGTCCCCGAGCCTGAGGGCGACGCTCACCAAGCGATCACCTACCGCGAGCTGTACGTCCGGGTCAACGAGTTCGCGGCCGTGCTCAGGGAGCTGGGCCTGAAGGCGGGCGACCGGATCACGTTCCACATGCCGATGGTGCCTGAGCTGCCGGTGGCCATGCTCGCCGCGGCCCGGCTCGGCATCATCCACTCGCAGGTGTTCGCCGGGTTCTCCGGCACGGCGGCCGGCCACCGGATCGCCGACTCCGGCTCCACCGTGCTCGTCACGATAGACGGCTACTACCGCAGCGGCGACCTGCTCGACCACAAGGTCAAGGCGGACGAGGCAGTCGAGGCGGCGGCCAAGGAGGGGCAGCAGGTCGACAAGGTCCTGGTGTTCCGCCGCTACCCGGGCCAGTACTCCGCCAAGACCCCGATGGTCGAGGGGCGGGACGTCTTCGTCGACGACCTGCTCGCCGCGCACAAGGGCGAGATCGTCGAGCCCGTCGCGCTGAAGGCCACGGATCCGCTGTTCCTGATGTACACCTCGGGCACCACCGGGCGCCCGAAGGGCTGCCAGCACTCCATCGGCGGCTACCTGTCCTACGTGGCCGGGACGTCCAAGTACTACCAGGACATCCACCCGGACGACACGTACTGGTGCATGGCCGACATTGGCTGGATCACCGGCCACTCCTACATCGTGTACGGCCCGCTCGCCCTCGGCACCACGAGCGTGATCTACGAGGGCACCCCGAACTACCCGGACGCGGGCCGGCCGTGGCGGATCGCCAGGCAGCTCGGCGTGAACATCTTCCACACCTCGCCCACCGCGATCCGGATGCTCCGCAAGGTCGGCCCGGACGAGCCGGCCAAGTACGACTTCCACTTCAAGCACATGACCACCGTCGGCGAGCCGATCGAGCCCGAGGTCTGGCGCTGGTACTACGACAACGTGGGCAAGGACGAGGCCGTCATCGTCGACACCTGGTGGCAGACCGAGACCGGCGGCTTCCTCGGCTCCACGCTGCCCGCCATCGACTCGGCGAAGCCGGGCTCCTGCGGCCCGGCGGCGCTCGGCATCTACCCGGTCATCCTCGACGAGGACAGCAACGAGGTCCCGGCGGGCAGCGGCAAGGCCGGCAACATCTGCATCCGCAACCCCTGGCCTGGCGTCTTCCAGACCATCTGGGGCCAGCCCGACCGGTTCGTCTCGACCTACTACGCCAAGTACAACAAGGACCCGAAGTCCACCGACTGGCGCGACTGGCCTTACTTCGCAGGCGACGGCGCTACCCAGGCGGCCGACGGATACTTCCGCATCCTCGGCCGGGTCGACGACGTGATCAACGTGGCCGGCCACCGGCTCGGCACCAAGGAACTCGAGTCCGCCGCGCTCACCGTCAACGAGGTCGCCGAGGCCGCCGCGGTCCCGGTCGTCGATGACGTGCGCGGCCGGATGGTGGAGATGTACATCGCGCTCAAGCCCGGCTTCGACGCGAGCCCGGAGATCGAGGCGAAGGTCAAGGCCGCGATCGAGACCGACATCGGCAAGATCGCCCGGCCGAAGAACATCTGGATCGTCCCCGACATGCCGAAGACCAGGTCGGGCAAGATCATGCGCCGGGTGATCGCCGCGACCTCGAACTTCACCGACACCGGCGACATCACCACGCTCGCCAACCCGGAGGTCGTGGAGAAGATCCGCGAGCAGGTGCAGACCGCCAAGCGCGCCAAGGGCGAGGCCCCGCGCGAGCTGTCCGAGACCGAGCTCCACGAGATCAAGAGCTTCGGCGCCGAGTAGAGGCGTGACGGGGCAAGAAATCGCCCTGGGTAGCGGGTCATCGTCTGATGATGGCCCGCTACTCGCATTTGCGTTAGAAATTGGTCATCTGCACGTTATTTTGCGAAAGTTTCGGCACTTCCCGTCTGCCATGTGCATCTGCACTGTGCAGAATTTAGCGGTAGTCTGCGTTCTGTCGATATCCCGTAGGTGTTTCACTCATCGAGGGAGATAGCTGGATGCCCGCAGAAAACGGAGTACCCGCCGACCGGCTCGAAGTGACCTGGCGAAAGAGCGAGCACAGCAACCCAAGCGGCTCGTGCGTCGAGGTGGCGTCGCTGCCTGACGGAGCAGTCGCTGTCCGCAACTCGCGCTACCCGTCCGGACCTGCACTGATTTACACCCGTGCCGAAATCGCCGCGTTCCTCGCGGGAGCGAAGGCCGGGGAGTTCGACGATCTCGCTTAAGTCACAATTGGCAACATGATGCCAGCCAGTCCCGTATGAATGCGCACGCGGTTGCCAGCCGGGTAAAATGCGGGGAGAGACCGCGGGGCGGTGCCGCGGCTGCTCGCATGGCTGAATAGCGCGAAGTGCGGTTCTAGCGGCGTCGGAGCAGTAATGAATACTGGGGGCCCGGGCGGCAAGCAGCCAGACCCTGGCATGGAAGACCCGCAAGTCGACGGCTTCGTCCTTCGCATGCTGCTCGGCTCCCAGCTTCGCCGCCTCCGCGAAGCGGCCAACGTCACGCCGGAGCAGGCCGGTTACGAGATCCGCGCGTCCCGGTCGAAGATCAGCCGGATGGAGACCGGGCGGGTCGGATTCAAAACGCGCGATGTCATCGACCTGCTCACCCTGTACGGCGTGATCGACGAGCAGTCCCAGTCCAAGTTCATCTACCTGGCCAGGCAGTCGAGAAGACAGGACTGGTGGACCAGCTACAGCGACGTACTGCCCGACTGGTTCGAGAACTACCTCGGGCTCGAGTCCGCGTCCTCGACCATCAGGACCTTCGAGATCCAGTTCGTGCACGGCCTGTTCCAGACCGAGGACTACGCCAGGGCCGTCACGCTCCTCGGCCATCAGACCGCGCCGCCGGACGAGATCGAACGCCGGGTCGGGCTCCGGGTCAAGCGCCAGGACCTGCTTGTCAGGGAGGACGCGCCACGGATCTGGTCGGTCATGGACGAGGCGGTGCTGCGACGGCCGGTCGGCGGCCTGACCGCGATGCGGGCGCAGCTCCGCCGTCTCCTCGAGGTGACCGCGCTGCCACAGGTCACCCTCCAGGTCGTGCCGTTCGACCGCGGCGGTCACGCCGGCGCCAGCGGGTCGTTCGCGATCTTGCGGTTCGAGGAGCAGTACCTGCCCGACGTGGTGTACATGGAGCAGCTCACCGGCGCCGTCTACCTGGAGCAGCGTTCCGACGTCGAGCATTACCTGGCGGTTATGGATCAGCTCAGCAGCGAGGCGCTGACCCCCGACGCCACCACCCGTTTTATCGAGCAAGTTGTCAAGGAGACATAAGAGGCCACAAGAGTGACGACACGATTCCTGTTGCTGATGCCATCAAGCAGCTGTGTGATGCCTGCGTGCAACAGGCCGGTAAGTCACCGGTATTTGGTGATAATGTGCCGTCCGGGCACTCGGATGAGTCTTGCTTGCTTACTGCTGCTTCCGATGTTAGAACGCAGGAAATATTCACTGATGTCGAGGCCGGAAGGGAAATTAATGGCTAGTAAGCCTCCGGGCGTCCAGGCGGCCGCGGAGCCGGTCAGGGACAGGCAGGATCTGCTGAAGCCCGATGCGATCGGGATCGCACAGGCCACCGTGATCGGCATGGCCACGTCTGCCCCGGCCGCCACGGTCGCGATTTCGCTCGCCGCGTTCGCGGCGGCGACGGCTTACGCCAGCGGCCCCATTCTGCTGATCGCGGCGATCCCCATGCTGATCATCGCGAACGCGTACCGCCGGTTGAACCTGTGGAGCGCCAACTGCGGCGCGTCGTTCGAGTGGGTCGGCCGGGCGATCAACCCTTACCTCGGGTTCCTCACCGGGTGGCTGATGATCGTCACCTATATAGTCGGCACCGTCGCCGGGGTGATCGTCCTCGGCCCGTCGATCCTGGCGGTCACCGGTGCCGACTCGGCGGGCACCGGGGCCTCGGTGGCCATCGCCGGCATCGTCGTCCTCGTGATGCTCGTCCTCGCCGTGGTGGGCATCCGGATCTCCGCCCGCGCCCAGATCGGCATGGCCGTGATCGAGTACGCGATCCTCATCGGGATAGCCATCGCCGGCCTGGTATGGGTGCTGAGCCACCATGCGGGCAGTTACCCGATCACCTCGAGCTGGTTCACGCTTTCCGGTGTCGGCGGCCACGGCGACGTCATGGGTGCCTTCCTGCTCGTCATCTTCGTTTACGGCGGCTGGGACGGCACCCTGTACGTCAACGAGGAGGTCGAGCACCGGAAGGTCTACCCGGGCCGGGCCGCGGTGATCGCAGTGGCGGCGCTGGCCGTGATCTACACCCTGGTCCAGGTTGGCCTGCAGGGCGTCGTCTCCCCCGCGAAGCTGCAGGAGAATGGCGGTTCCGCGCTGGTCTACATCGCCCAGGTCATGGGCGGCACGGCCCTGGCGCGCATCATGGCCGTAGCCATCGCGCTGTCGGTGATCGCGACGACCGGCGCCGGCATCATCCTCGGTGCCCGCATCGTCTACGGCATGGCCAGCTACCGGGCGCTGCCGGGATTCCTCGCCGGCGTCTCCCGGAGGTATTCCACCCCGGTTGCCTCAAGCGTTGTCGTTGGCGTGCTTATCGCCGCTATCAGCGCGGTCTACTTGCTCGCCACCTCCCTGCAGAGTGCGTTCGTCGACATCATCTCGATTCTCGGGGACCTGCTCGCGATCCTGTACATCCTCACCACGCTGGCCGCGCTGACGTACTACCGGCGCCGGATCACCGCCTCGTGGCGGGACGCGATTGTCGTGGGTGTCCTGCCGCTCGGCGCGGCCGGCTTCCTTGGCTACATCCTGTACCGGTCGCTGTCGAGCGCCTGGGACTCGTCGCAGGCGCAGGTCTGGACACTCCTCGGGGTCATCGCCTCCGGGCTGGTCATGATGCTTATCGCACGATTCGCGCTGCGGTCTGTCTTCTTCCGGCTGCCCATTGAAAGCGAGCCCCGCGCGGGGGACTGACCGCGATCGCGGCTGTCTAACGGAGCATCCGGGCGGGCCTGGCCTCCCAGGTGCTCCACAGTGGCCGGTATCCCTGGCACCCCCAGAACGGCACGGCCAGCGGATTGACCTGCTCATACTGGAGAAGGATGACGGAGACCTTGGCCAGTGCGGCCGTACGGTGCAGCTGCCCGGTGAGGGCCGCTCCGACGCCGGCCTCGCGCTCGGCGGGCACGACGTACAGCGCCAGCAGGTAGGCCACGGGTGACTCGCAAGTCCGCGGTGCGATCCAGCCCGCGGCCTCCGGTCGCTCCGCGATCAGCAGCCCGACCGGATCGCCATCGCGCTCGGCCAGCCACGTCCACGAGTCAGGCTCACCGAGCAGCCTGGCGAGCTCTGCCCGCAGCGCTTCCGCGTACCCGGGCCGCTCTATCACGCCGCCGAAATAGGCATCGAACCGGACTACCTCCATGGCCATCCGGACAGCCACATCGAGATCCCCCGGGGTCGCCCGCCTGATCCGCACACCCGGCGGGCAGTCAGCGACCACCGCGGGCCGCCGGCTCGCGGACCTGGCGGCGATCACGCCGAGCGGCGCTAGCCCATGGGCCACCAGAGCTCGCACCCCGGCCACATCACGGCTAGGCCAGCAGATCACCGCGGCGGTGTCCTCGCCGGCGGCCTCCGGCACCGTGGCCAGGTGATCACGCCACCGCGACAGCAATGTATCCAGTGCGGCCAGGACATCAGGACCCGTGATGTACGGCGTTAGCCTGAACCGCTGGGCGGCACCTTCGATCAGGTCCAGCGAACCGGATTCCGCGGTCCAGTGGCCGCATGAGCCCGCCGCCGCCAGCCCCCGGTCCGGCCCGCCCACCGCCAGCTGGGCGCCACAGCCTAGCGCCCAGCCAGAAGCGGCCGGCAGCAGCGGGTCGATCGCCTGCCATCGCCGGCTGGCGAGTTCCGCCATCAGGTCGAGGTCTAGCCGAGTCACTGTCGGGTCGGACTCAGGGGCCGCTGAAGACCGCCTGGAGTCTGCTGAGGCTCTCCTCCGGAGACGCGGCTTCGACACGCAGGCTCTCCATCACCGCCAGGTAGCTGCGGACCTGGTCTGGCTTTTCCAGATACTGCGCGGTCGACAGCTGCTCCAGGTAGACGATGTCGGACAAGTCGCTCTCCGCGAAGTGCAGCACGCTGAACGGGCCGCCTGCCGCGGCGTGGCCGCCTGCCTTGAACGGGAGGACCTGGATCGTCACATTGGGCCGCTGGGACATCTCGATGAGATGCCTCAACTGGGCCCGCATCACGGATGTACCGCCGATCGGGCGGCTCAGCACCGCTTCGTCGAGCACCATCCGCAGGCTGACCGGCTCCGCTCCGGAGAGCCTGGCCTGGCGAGCCATCCTCAGGCTGACCCGGCGGCTGATCTCCTTGGGATTCGAATAAGACAGCAGCGTGACAGCGCGAGCATATTCTTCCGTCTGCAGCAGCCCGGGTACGAACTGCACCTCGTAGCCGCTGATCTGGATGGCGGCCTCTTCGAGGCTGATGTATTCCTCGAACCAGCTGGGCAGGATGTCGGAGTAGTCATGCCACCAGCCGCGGGAGTTGGCGCGGACGGCGACCCCGCGCAGCGTCTGTATCTGCGCCTGGTCGGTCACGCCGTAATACATGAACAGATCGACGATGTCGCGATCCTTGAAGGCCACCCGGCCGCTTTCAAGCCGGCTCATCTTCGAGTGAGACGCACGGATGACGTTACCCGCATCCTCGAGCGTGATCCTCTTTGCCTCGCGCAGCCGCCGTAGTTGCGCTCCGAGGAGAATGCGCAGTACAGCGGGGTTGCCGGCGCCGGTAAGCGAGGTCATGTTCAGGACCGGGCCCTCGTTGGGCACGGTCGTAGTGATCATTCCATCTCCCTGCGCATGCCAGCGAACAATGGATAACTTAAGAAGTCTCCCATGTCACATGACGGTCGCACCATAGCTTAGGCGGAAGTGGTCGAAGTTGCCCAGCTTTGGCGGACAGGTTTGCTGGCTTGGCCAGGGCCGAACTCCCTCAGTCGTGCACACCGCGGAGGAACGCGTCCCACACCGCACTGGCGAAGACCAGCTTCGGACCGTCAGGAAACCGTGAGTCCCGCAGCGCGACGCCGCCGGCTACCTCCGCCACCTCAACGCAGTTACCGCTCGGGTTGCTGTAACTGCTCTTGCGCCACGCGGAGGTGCGCGGGAGCGATGCCGGCACACCGTTGACGTGCTGATCCATTCGCAGCCCTTCCCTAGCCTAGCCATGCCCACGCACGCACAGATTGTGCAAAGGCACGTGCATATGCACATTTGGCCCCTTTAGGTTAGCGGACGGACAGCTCCGGTGAGCCGACTCCGCAAAAACCGCAAGCCCGCACCGGGCCACCGGCTAAACCGACATTTGCATCGCCTTTTGGATCGGCTAGGCGCGCCATTGGCCGTTTATCCGGCCTTTGCCTGGCGTTTCCCCGGGTGGAAAACCATTGCGCAACAGCACCGGATGCGGTGGGGTTGACCCATGTCGGACAACTCACCCGCCGTGCGGGTGCGGGGACTCGTCAAGTCCTACGGCGGGCTCCAAGCGGTACGCGGCATTGACCTGGAGATCCGGGCCGGCGAGATTTTCGCGCTGCTCGGGCCCAACGGCGCGGGCAAGACCACCACGGTCGAGATCCTCGAGGGCTACCGGAAGCGAGACGGCGGCGAGGTCAGCGTCCTCGGCTTCGATCCCGGACGGGAACGAGCCAAGATGCTGCCGCGGGTGGGAATCGTCCTGCAGAAGACCGGGGTGGACCGCTTCCTGACCGTCATCGAGACCGTCACGATGTACGCGAGCTACTACCCCAAGCCCAGGCCGCCTGCCGAGGTGGTCGACCTCGTCGGCCTGGCCGACAAGAGCGATAGCCGGGTCACCACGCTGTCCGGCGGCCAGCTGCGGCGGCTTGACATGGCGGTCGCCCTGGCCGGCGACCCCGACCTGCTGTTCCTCGACGAGCCGACCACCGGTTTCGATCCGTCGGCAAGACGCGAGGCGTGGGACGTGGTCAAGGACCTGGCCTCGCTCGGCAAGACGGTCCTGCTGACCACGCACTACATGGACGAAGCGCAGCATCTCGCCGACCGGGTCGCGGTGATCGCCGCGGGGCAGATCGTCGCCGAGGGGACGCCCGGCACGCTAGGCGACAGGAACCTCGCCCAGGCGCGGATCAGGTACCGGGTGCCCGACGGTGCCGTGCCGCCTGGCGATCTGGGCGGTGTGCCGGACGTGGCGGGCTTCCTCGTCGTCACCTCCGCCGATCCAGTCCGTGACCTGCACACGCTCACCGGCTGGGCGCTGGAGAACGGCGTCACCCTGGACGGGCTCGAAGTATCGAGGCCGTCGCTCGAGGACGTCTACCTGTCGCTGACGGAGGTGGGAGCATGACCACGCTCCGGCTGGCCGCCGTGCAGCTCCGCTATGTCAACAAGGCGTTCTGGCGCAACCCCGCCTCGGCGTTCTTCACCTTCGTGTTCCCGCTGATGTTCCTGGTGATCTTCACGTCCCTGCTCGGTCACTACACGGTCAGGATCGGCGACAGGAGCATCGACACCTCTACCTACTACGTGGCGTCCATGGGCACCTTCGCCGCAATCAGCGCCTGTTTCAACAACGTCGCGATGGCCATCACGTTCCAGCGTGAGGAGGGCGTGCTGAAGCGGGCCAACGGCACCCCCCTGCCCGCCGCCTCTTACATTGGCGCGCGGATCGCGCACGCGGTCGCCATCTCGGTGGTGCTCGTCGCCCTGACGGTGATCTTCGGGCACGTCGCCTACCAGGCCTCAATCCCGACTGGGCTGTCGCTGCTCAGGTTCATCGTCGTGGTGCTCGTCGGCTCGGCGGCGTTCTGCGCCCTCGGCCTCGCGCTGTCCGGCGCCATCCCCAACTCCGACGCCACCGCCCCGATCGTCAACGCGGTCGCCCTGCCCGTCGAGTTCCTGTCGGGGATCTTCATCGCGTTCGGCAACGACACGCCGTCATGGATCTTGTGGATCGCCCGCATCTTCCCCGTCCGCCATTTCGCGCTCGGCATGCAGTCAGCCTTCCTCGGCACCCCGTTCAGCTGGGCCGACGTCCTGGTCGTGGCCGCATGGGGCGTCGGCGGCGTCCTCCTCGCAGTGCGTTACTTCCGCTGGGACCCACGCCAGGAATAACGCCGGGCGACTAGGGACCGACGGATCGCTAGCGGAATCTTGCCCGCTCACCGCGCTGAGCGAACCTGTCTCATCGTCGCCGCGGGTCGGGTGGGCGGGAAGTACTAACTCGTCTATTGCGGCAGGGAAAACACGGGACCTTCGGCCCCTTGTGGCGGACGTGCCAGGGGAGTTTTCTGGGAAGTGACGGGAGGGACCCGAACAGACGCGGAGCAGCGGGCAGGCAGCAAGGGCCGGGCCCCGCGCACCGCGCAATCGGAATCCGCGAGATGCGGAGACGAGCCCCTCCCGTCCTGAAGATCTTGGATCGCCGGTGACTGGGGGGAGGGCCGGCGATCCAAGATCCTTCTGTTTCCGTGGGGGCATTCGCGGCTAAAGGCGGGCAATCCGGGCCTTTGGTCCCGCGAGGATCGGGTCGTTCGACGGTGGGCCGGCGGCCACGACGGCGGTGGACTTGGTTCGTCAGCGATGCGCCAAGGAGGGCAATTGCGATGAACACCACCGTCAAGGACGTCATGACCACGCATGTGGTCGCCGTCCGGCTGAATGCGACCTACAAGGACATGGCGGCCCGGCTGCGCGAGTTCCGGGTGAGCGCCTTTCCCGTGCTCGATGACGACGACAAGGTCATCGGGGTGGTGTCCGAGGCGGACCTGCTGACCAAGGAAGCGCTCGAGTTCGCCCCGGCACACGGTCTCATCGGCGGCATCCTGCACGGCCGCGAGTACAGCAAGGCGGCCGCCGTCACCGCCGCGGACCTGATGACCACGCCGCCGGTGACCATCGGTCCGTATGAGACGGTGCTGCACGCGGCGAGGCTGATGTACTCGCGCAAGGTGAAGCGGCTCCCCGTGGTGGATGAGGAAGGACGCCTCATCGGCATCGTCTCCCGCGCCGACGTGCTGAGCGTGTTCTCCAGGCTGGACGCGGACATTCGCCGCGACATCATCGACAACGTCATCGTCGGCACGGTGCTCACCGACCCTGCCCGGTTCACCGTCGACGTCACGGACGGCGTCGTGACCGTGACGGGCGAACCGGAGAACGCCAGCGTGGGCCATGACATGATCGAAGAGATCCGCCACGTCGAGGGAGTTGTGGCGGTGCGGGACCGGCTCCAGTATCCGCCGGACCAGCGACCCGCCGTGCTGTCCGGTACGCGGTTCTAGGGGCCGGTCATGTACCTGGCATCGGCTGACTACCCGAACTCGGATATCTCGACAGGAGCGATGGTCGCCATCGCCGTGGTCATGGCAAGCGTGCTGCTCATCTGGCTTGGCTCGGTGTACCTCGCCGAGCGGAGCGGCCAGGCGCGGGCCCGGCGAGCGCGCAACTCCCGCCCCGTGCTGACACCGCAAGGTGGCGCGGCGGATGATGAGCACAGCGGAGCCGACGGCGACGGGGAGGCAAGCCGGCGGGCAGCGGCCGCCTGACGAGCGCTCCCGCCTGGCCGAACGGACCGGTGCCGGACAGACCCGCGCAGGACGGTGCGGGGCAGGACCGTACTGCGCAGGACGGAGCTGAGGAGAGGCAGATGGGCGAGCCGGACAGCGGCCCGGGGAGCGTCTACGCGCTGCTCGCCGACGGGCGGACGGTGGAGATCCGGCCGGCCAGGACGGCGGACTTCGACGCCGTCAAGGCCTTGCACGAGGCGATGTCGCCGAACAACGCCTACCTGCGCTTCTTCAGCCTCAGCCGTCTTGCGGCACAGCAGGAGGCCAAGCGGGTCACTCGAGCCCCAGGACCCGATCACGCCGCGCTGCTCGCCGTCTACGACGGCCAGGTGGTCGGGCTCGCCAGCTACGAGGTGTCGCGCGCCAGTGCGGGCAAACCGAGTCCGCGGACCGCGGAGGTGGCCTTCGCCGTCGCCGACACCATGCACCACAGGGGCATCGCTACGCTGCTGCTTGAGCATCTCGTGTCGCTGGCCCGCGCCAGCCAGCTCGAGGCGCTTGTCGCCGAGACGCTGTCCGAGAACACCAGCATGCTCCGGGTGTTTTCCGATGCGGGCCTGCCCGTGCAGAGCAAGCGCGAGGAAGGCGTCGTCGCCATCACCATCCCGCTGCCGCCCGACGACACCGGGACGCAGCTGGACAGCTACCTGGACAGGGTGGCGGCCCGCGAGCGGTCCGCCAACGTGGCGAGCCTGCAGCCGGTGTTCGCGCCGCAGTCGGTCGTGGTGATCGGCGCGAGCCGCCAGCCGGGCACGGTGGGCCGGTCGGTACTGGACAACATCAGGACCGGCGGGTTCGCCGGCCGGCTGTACGCGGTCAACCGCAACGCAGTTGTCTCCCGGGGGGACGACCCCCCGTACCCCCCGTACACCCCGGGAGAGTTCGAAGGGATCCCCTGCTTCCCCGACGTGCAGAGCCTGCCGGAGACGCCCGACCTGGCGCTGCTCGCGGTGCCGCCCGCCGCGGTGACGGCGATGGCGGAGGCCTGCGGACAGCGCGGCGTCCGCGGTCTCGTGGTGTTCACCGCGGCCGTCGACGCGCAGGCGGGCGCCGCGCTGCTCGCCGTCTGCCGCCGGTACGGTATGCGGCTGATCGGCCCCAACTGCTTCGGCATCGCTGTCCCGTCGATCGGTCTCGACGCGACCTTCGCCGCGGCCAACCCGCTGCCGGGCACCGTCGGCCTCGTCATGCAGTCGGGCGGTCTCGGCTTCGCCATGGTGGACCACCTCACCCGGCTGGGCATCGGCATCTCCTCCTTCGCCTCGGTCGGCAACAAGCTCGACGTGTCAAGCAACGACATGCTGATGTGGTGGGAACAGGACGAGCTGACCAGGGTCGCGGTGCTCTACATCGAGTCGTTCGGCAACCCGCGCAAGTTCGGGCGGACCGCGCGGCGGGCCGGCCTGAAGATGCCGGTGCTCACCGTGCACGCCGGGCGCAGCGAGGCGGGGCAGCGCGCCGTCGCGTCGCACACCGCGGCCGCCACCACCCCGCTCGTCACCAGGGAGGCGCTGTTCGAGCAGGCGGGGATCATCGCCACGCCGAGCTTCGGCGAGCTCATGGGCGCCACGGCGCTGCTTGCCACCCAGCCGCCGCCCACGGGCCCCACGGTCGCGATCGTGTCCAACGTCGGCGGCGCCGGCGTGCTCGCCGCAGACGCCTGCACCGACCTCGGGCTCGCCGTGCACCATCCGCGCGAGGAGACCAGGCAGCGGCTGCGGGAGATCGTCCCGGCCGCCGGCGCCGTCAGCGGCCCGGTGGACACCGCGGCGACCGTCTCCGCCGACGAGTTCCGCGCGGTGCTCGAAACGCTCTGCGCCGACAAGGACGTGCACGCCGTCATCGCGCTCATCCTGCGCACCGGCGCGACCGGGGACCTGCTGCAAGCCGTCGCCGAGGCCGAGCTGAGCGTTCCGCTCACCGTCGTCGTGCTCAACCAGCCGGAGGCGGTCAGGCTCGTGCCGGCCCGCGACGGGCACGCACCTTCCTATGCCTATCCCGAGGTCGCGGCGCGCGCACTGTCCCGCGCCGTCAAGTACGCGCAGTGGCGAGCCACGCCGCGGCAGACCGTGCCCGCGTTCCCCGACGTGGACGCGGAGCAGGCAAGGAACATCGTGCAGAGGTTCCTCGCCGGGCGGCCGGACGGCGGCCGGCTGCCGCAGCAGGATGCCGCGGACCTGCTGGCGGCGTACCGGATACCGCTGGCACCGGGCGCCGCCGCCAGCGTCGCGGACCAGGCAGGCTACCCGGTGTGGCGCGTCGGCGTGCTTGACGACCAGATGTTCGGGCCGCTCGTCGTGCTCGGTCCCGGCAGTGCTGCCGCCGGGAGTGCCGCCGCCGACGGGGCCGCCACCGGCGCGGCCGCCGGGCCCGCCGCCAGGCTCGCGCCGCTGACCGAGGCGGATGCCGACGCCCTGATCAGCTCGGCCGGTGCCGCGCACCCGACGCTCGGGCACTCCGCCGCCGCGGCGGACAGCCTGGCGGAGCTGCGCGACGTGCTGCTGCGCGTATCCCGGCTAAGCGACGACCTCCCGGAGATCACCCAACTCGACCTCAACCCGGTCATCGTGCGGCCCGGCGGTACGGTCGCGGCGGGCGCGCGGATCCTGGTGCTACCGCAGGCGCCGCAGGATCCCTTCCTTCGCCGGCTGCGGTAGCCGGGACCGCGGCACGCGGACAGGGTCAATGGTCCCGCGACGCGGACACGTTGGACACTGTTAACCTCGCCGGCTGTTACCTAACGTGAGCATTGCGGAAGGATGGGAACGAGTGCGTGCCAGCCACGAACGAGGCTGCGCCGGGCATCCAGGAGTACCCCACTCGTTCGGGATCAGAAGGGACCCGCATGACCGCGACGGAAAGCGGACCGCTGACGGCGGCCGAACTCGACCTGATCGACGCCTGGTGGCGCGCCGCCAACTACCTGTCGGTCGGCCAGATCTACCTGCTCGACAACCCGCTGCTGCGGGAGCCGCTGCGGCCGGAGCACGTAAAGCCGCGGCTGCTCGGGCACTGGGGCACCACGCCGGGGCTCAACCTGATCTACGCCCACCTCAACCGGGTGATCAGGAACTGGGACCTGGACAGCATCTACATCGCGGGACCCGGGCACGGCGGCCCCGGGCTCGTCGCGAACGCCTACCTGGAGGGCACCTACACCGAGCGGTACCCGTCGATCGGCCAGGACGAGGAGGGCATGCGCCGGCTGTTCCGTCAGTTCTCCTTCCCCGGCGGCATTCCCTCGCACGTGGCGCCGGAGACGCCCGGGTCCATCCACGAGGGCGGCGAGCTCGGCTACTCGCTCGCGCACGCGTACGGCGCGGCGTTCGACAACCCGGACCTGATCGTGGCCTGCGTGATCGGCGACGGCGAGTCGGAGACCGGGCCGCTGGCGGGCAGCTGGCACTCCAACAAGTTCCTCAACCCGGTGACCGACGGCGCGGTGCTGCCGATCCTGCACCTCAACGGGTACAAGATCGCCAACCCCACAATCCCCGCGCGGATACCGCCCGACGAGCTCGAGGCGCTGCTCACCGGGTACGGGCACCACGTCTACGTGGTCGAGGGCGACGACCCGAAGCTGGTCCACGAGCAGCTCGCGGTCACGCTCGACTCAGTCGTCACCGACATCCACGACATCCAGCGGCGCGCCAGGTCCGAGGGCAACACCGAGCGGCCGCGCTGGCCGGCCATCGTGCTGCGCACGCCGAAGGGCTGGACCGGGCCGAAGGTCGTGGACGGCAACCAGGTGGAAGGCACCTGGCGCGCCCACCAGGTGCCGATCGCGGAGGTGCGCGGCAACGCGGACCACCTGCGGCAGCTCGAGGAGTGGATGCGGACCTACCGGCCCGAGGAACTCTTCGACGCCTCGGGCACCGTGCTGCCGGAGATCGCCAGGCTAGCCCCAGCCGACTACCGGCGGATGAGCGACAACCCGCACGCCAACGGCGGGTCGCTGCTGCGCGACCTCGACCTGCCGCGCTTCCAGGACTACGCGGTCGACGTGCCGGCGCCCGGCGCCGTCGAGGCGGAGAACACCAAGGTGCTCGGCACCTGGCTGCGCGACACCATCGTGCGCAATGGCTCCAACTTCCGGCTGTTCGGTCCGGACGAGACGGCATCGAACCGGCTCGGCCCGGTCTTCGACGTGACCGGGCGAGCGTTCGACGGGATCATCGTGCCAGGGGACAACCAGCTCACTCCCGACGGCCGGGTGATGGAGGTGCTGTCTGAGCACCTGTGCCAGGGCTGGCTGGAGGGCTACCTGCTGACCGGGCGGCACGGCCTGTTCAACTGCTACGAGGCGTTCATCCACATCATCGACTCGATGTTCAACCAACACGCCAAGTGGCTCAAGACCACGCGGCACATCCCCTGGCGACGCCCCGTGGCATCGCTCAACTACCTGCTCTCCTCGCTGGTGTGGCGGCAGGACCACAACGGGTTCTCGCACCAGGACCCCGGCTTCATCGACCACGTGGTCAACAAGAAGGCCGAGATCATCCGGGTCTACCTGCCGCCGGACGCGAACACGCTGCTCTCGGTGGCGGACCACTGCCTCCGGTCCAGGCACTACGTGAACGTGATCGTGGCGGGCAAGCAGCAGCAGGCGCAGTGGCTGTCGATGGACGAGGCGATCATCCACTGCACCCGCGGCGCCGGGATCTGGGAGTGGGCTTCCTCGGACAGCGACCCGACTACTCCCCCGGACGTCGTCATGGCCTGCTGCGGCGACACGCCCACCCTGGAGACCCTGGCCGCGGTGTCGCTGCTGCGCGAGCACCTGCCCCAGCTCAAGGTCCGGGTGGTGAACGTCGTCGACCTGATGCGGCTGCAGCCGGAGACGGAACATCCGCACGGCATGTCGGACGCCGAGTTCGACGCGCTGTTCACCACCACCGCGCCGGTGATCTTCGCCTACCACGGCTACCCGTGGCTGATCCACCGGCTGACCTACCGGCGGCACGGTCACGCCAACTTCCACGTCCGCGGGTACAAGGAGGAGGGGACCACCACCACGCCGTTCGACATGGTGATGCTCAACGACCTCGACCGGTACCACCTGGTGATGGACGTGATCGACCGGACCGCCGGGCTGGCGAGCGCCGCCGGGCGCGTGCGGCAGATAATGGAGGACAAGCGGATCTCCGCCCGGGCCTACACCAGGGAGCACGGCGAGGACGCGCCGGAGATCCAGGGCTGGACGTGGCAGCGCTGACTGACGCACCCGAGTCATCACCAGGAACGGATGCGGCCGGCTCCGGTCCCGGATCACCGCGCCGCATCCTCGTGGTGAACGCCGGGTCGAGCAGCCTCAAGCTGCGGGTGCTCGACGAGCATGGCGCGGTCGCCGCCGCCGCCGACCTGCCCGCCGTGGGCGGCGACGGCGCCACGGACGGCGCGGCGATCCGTGCCGCGATCGAGTCGTTCGGCCCCGTCGACGCGGTGGGCCACCGGGTGGTGCACGGCGGCACGCTGTACGCCGCGCCCGTCGTGGTCACCCCAGAGGTGCGCAAGCGGCTCGAGTCGCTCACCGACCTCGCGCCGCTGCACCAGCCCAAGTCGCTCGCCGCGCTCGACGCGGTCACCAGGGTGCTGCCCGCGGTGCCCGCGGTGGCCTGCTTCGACACCGCGTTCCACGCGACGATCCCCGCCGCGGCGGCGACGTTCGCGCTGCCGGCCGAGTGGCGCGCCCGCTGGACGCTGCGCAGGTACGGGTTCCACGGCCTGTCCCACGCATACGTCTCCGCCCGGGCCGCCGAGCTGGTCTCAGGCGAGCCGGCCCCAGGCAGGCCGGCCCCAGGGTCGCTGCGCGTCGTCAGCTGCCACCTGGGTGCGGGCGCGTCGCTCGCCGCCGTGCACGGCGGCCGGTCGGTGGACACCACGATGGGCTTCACGCCGCTTGACGGCCTGGTGATGGCCACGCGGTCCGGCTCCGTCGACCCGGGCCTGGTGCTCTGGCTCGAGGAGCACGCGCACATGCCGCCCCGCGAGCTCGCCGACACCCTCGAGCACCGCTCCGGCCTCGCCGGCCTGGCAGGCACCGGCGACATGCGGCAGGTGCTCGCCCGCGCCACGGCAGGCGACGAGCGTGCACTGCTCGGCAGGAACGTCTACCTGCACCGGCTCCGCGGCTCGATCGCCGCGATGGCCGCCGCCATGGACGGCCTCGACATGCTCGTCTTCACCGGCGGCGTGGGCGAGAACTCGCCGGAGATCCGCTCCCGCGCCGCGGCCGGGCTGCACTTCCTCGGCGTCGCCGTCGACGAGACAAGCAACACCCTGGGCAAGGACGAGCGCGGCGACGACTGGGAGATCACGGCTTCCGGCGCCCGCGTCCGTACGTACGTGATTGCCGCGCGCGAGGACAGGCAGATCGCCGCCGAGGTCCGCTCGGTCCTCGGCTGGGCTAGTTAGGGGACCACGGTGACAGGCCATTTGCCTGCCCGGACCAGGCGGACGGCCAGCGATCCCATCAGGCGGTGGCCCGCCTGGAGCGAGGCGCCGACCACGATCGCGTCGGCGCGGGTCTCGCCGGCGATGCGGGTGATCTCGTGGTACGGGTCGCCGTGCGCGGCGATGAAGGTCACCGAGATGCCGAGGTCACGGGCCATGGTGTCGGCCCTGGCGGCCAGGTCCTTGGCGATCTCCTCGTGCGCCTCGTTCTCCGCCGCCAGGACGGCCGGTCCGGCGGAGCTGACAAGGGCCATGCCCGCCATCGGCGCGACGTAGACAGCGATCACCCGGGCGCGCTGCCTGCGGGCGAGCCCGGCGGTGTAGGCCGCCGCCCGCAGCCCGGTGACCGTATCGTCCACCCCCACCAGGATGGCTGAGGGGCCGTCGGTGCCAAGCTCGAACTCGCCGCTTTCCACGCGAGCAGTCTACGTTCCGGGTTGCGTCCCGATGGCAAAGACCGCCATCGTATCGGGCACGCAACCCAACGGCATCTCCCGGGGGGACGACCCCCCGTACCCCCGTCATGCCCGCAGTTGCGCAGGGATCGTGAACGCGAGCAGGCTGGCCTCGCCAGGCGTCGCCTCCGCCCACGCGCCTGGCAGGGCGAGGACCGCGACGAACGCCGTCGGGAAGGCCGCGGGCTGTTCGGCCGACGGGTCGGCAAGGCCCACGGTTAGCTCGGCGAGACCCGGGTTGTGCCCGACGACAAGCACGGTACGCCACGTGGGGTCGAACTCGCGGACCAGCATCAACAAGCCGAGGACCGTCGCCTCGTAGATCCGCGGCTCGTAATGGACCTCAGGCGTCGCGCCTGGCGCGGCGGCCGACAGGCCGGGCGACGCGAGTGCCCAGGTCTCCCTGGCCCGCTGCGCCGTCGAGCAGACCACGGCGTCGGGCAGGTAGCCGGCCTCGCCGAGCCAGCGGCCGACCTCCGGCGCATCCCGCCTGCCGCGCTTCGCGAGCGGTCGTTCATGGTCGGGCATGTCCGGCCAGTCCGACTTGGCATGCCGCATCAGTACCAGCAGTCGCCCCGCCCCGGCCGGGTTTTCCGCCTTGCTCACGCCAGCCCCGCGCTCATCACACCACCGTAGCCTGGCCGGTTCCACGCGCGCGAGGGGGTCGTGCGGGGCTCGGGCCGCCGCCTGCCCGCCGTCTTCCGTGCCCCCGCTAGTAACAATCACCGGATAGGCTCGATGGGATGCAACGGGTCGCGCTTCGGGATGTCGATCTCGCATCCTTCCGTGCGGCTGTCGGGCCGGAAGGGTGCTCCGACGGCACAGCCGCGGTAAAACGCGGCGCGATCGTGCAGATGGCATGGGAAGCCTCGCAGCAGCTGCTCACCGGAACCGTCCGCGACGCCGGCGGCGAGATCAGGACGGTTTCCGCCTCGTTCCGCGCCTCACCAGGGTTTCCGCTCCGGTTCCGCGAGGGCTACTGCAGCTGCGCCACCGGCACCAACTGCGTGCACGTCGCCGCGCTGGTGCTCGCCGCAACGGACGAGACGCTGCTGCCAACGACGGGACCGATGGCGGCCACCGCCGCCCGCCGCTCGGCGCTGCCCTGGGAGCAGCCGCTCGACTCGCTGCTCGCCACGCCGCAGCCCGCCGACCCGCCCGCGGCAAGCGACGTCACCGCTGGCGCGCGGCTGGCGGTCGAGCTGTCCCTTGTCCAGGTCGCCGTCGAGCCCGTCCGCTACCCCAGCTACAGCACGGACAACGGCCGCTACGAGCCGCCACCCGAGGACCCCGCCCGCAGGCTCAAGCTCCAGGCGCGGCTGGTGCAGCCCGGCCGGCTCGGGGGCTGGGTGGCCGGCACCCTGACCTGGTCAAAGCTGGACTACCTGCTGCTGCGCGGCGAGATACCCGCCGCGCAGATCAGGCTGCTGCAGGAACTGCACGCCCTCTACCGGGCGAGCACCGGCCAGCAGTACCACTACTCGGGCAGCTACTCCTTCGCCGGGTACGGCGACGTGAAGTACCTGGACCTGTCCGGCTGCGAGTCCAGGCAGCTGTGGCCAATCCTCGACCAGGCATACGCGGCGGGCCTGCCCTTCCTCTACCGGGGCAGGCAGGGCACCGTGCCGCCGCCCGGCACCGCGGAGCTGTGCCTGGACGTGACGACCGAAGGCACCACCCTGCTTATCGCCCCGGTGATCAAGACGGACGACGGCGTGGACGCGGTTCCGCTCAGGTTCGTCGGCAGCGAGGGCCACGGCGTGATCTACGCCGACCGCGCGGAGGCCAGGGCCGGAGAGGCCAGTCCAGGAGAGGACAGCGCCGGAGAGAACAGGGCCAGGGAAGGCAGAGCCGCCGAGGGCGGACCCGGCGAGCTCGCCGGGTTCCGGCTCGCCAGGCTCACCCACCCCGTGCCGGCGCAGCTGCAGCAACTGGCGCTGACCGACGAGCAGCTTGTCGTTCCCGAGGCCGGGCAGGCCGCCTTCCTGTCCAGGTACTACCCGAGGCTGCGCCGCCAGGCCACCGTTACCTCGTCCGACGGTTCGTTCACCGCGCCGGAGATCTCCGGGCCCGAGCTTGTGGTGCACGCCGACTACACCGGCGGCCACCACCTCGAGGTGCGCTGGGAGTGGTCCTACCGGGTCGGCGGCACCGAACTGCGCGCGGCACTGGGCGCCGCACGCGACCCGTTCCGCGACCCGGAAGCCGAGGCGCGGGTGCTGCGCGGCCTGAGCCTGCCAGCAGCACCCGGCGTGCCGTCCCGTGCGACCGCGGACAGCCTCGGCGCACCGAGCGGGCTGTTTCCCGCTGGCAGGCACACCCTGCGCGGGTTCGAGGCCATGACGTTCAGCACCGAGGTGCTGCCGCTGCTTTCCAGCCGCGACGGCGTGCGGGTCGAGCTGACGGGCCAGGTGCCCGACTACCACGAGGCCGGCGACTCGCTGGAGATCGGACTGTCCGCCGGCGAGCTCGACGGCGACCGCGACTGGTTCGACCTGGGCATCAGCGTCACCGTCGAGGGCCGCGAGGTGCCGTTCGCCGACCTGTTCGTCGCGCTCGCGCACGGGCAATCGCACATGCTGCTCGCCGACGGCGCGTACTTCTCGCTCGACAAGCCGGAACTCGCCACGCTCGCCAGGCTCATCGAGGAGGCCAAGGCACTCCAGGACCAGCCGGACGGCGGGCTGCGCATCAGCCGTTTCCAGGCGGGCCTGTGGGAGGAACTATCCGAGATCGGCTCGGTCAGCCACCAGGCCGCCCGCTGGCAGGAGCAGGTGCGCGGGCTGCTCGCCGTCGAGGAGATCGACGCCGTGCCGCTGCCCGCGACGCTCAACGCGCAGCTCAGGCCCTACCAGCTGTCCGGCTTCCACTGGCTCGCGTTCCTGTGGCGGCACGGGCTCGGCGGCATCCTGGCCGACGACATGGGCCTCGGAAAGACACTGCAGACCCTGGCGCTGCTGCAACACGTCAAAGACATCAGCCGAACGGGTTCGTCGGAACCCGTTCGGCATCCGCCTTTCCTCATCGTGGCGCCGACCTCCGTGCTCACGAACTGGACGGCCGAGGCACACCGCTTCACCCCGGACCTGAAGGTGGTGACGGTCTCCGACACCATCGGCCGCCGCGGCGGCACGCTCGCGGACGTGATCGGCGGGGCGGACGCGGTGGTGACCTCGTACACGCTGCTGCGGCTCGACTTCGAGACGTTCGCGGCGCACGAGTGGGCGGGGCTCGTCCTCGACGAGGCGCAGTACGTCAAGAACCACCAGTCGAAGGCGTACCAGTGCGCTCGGCGGATTGCCGCGCCGTTCAAGATCGCGATCACCGGCACGCCCATGGAGAACAACCTCATGGAGCTGTGGTCGCTGCTGTCGATCACCGCGCCCGGGCTGTTCCCGAACCCGGAGCGGTTCCGGGACTACTACGCCAAGCCGATCGAGAAGAACGGCAGCGGCGATCTCCTGGCCCAGCTGCGGCGCCGGATCAGGCCGCTGATCATGCGGCGCACCAAGGAACAGGTGGCCGCGGACCTGCCGGAGAAGCAGGAGCAGGTCCTCGAGGTCGAGCTTGACCCGACGCACAGGAAGGTCTACCAGACCCACCTGCAGCGCGAGCGGCAGAAGATCCTCGGCCTGCTTGACGACGTCAACCACAACCGGTTCACCATCCTGCGCTCGCTGACGCTGCTGCGGCAGCTGTCGCTGCACGCGGCGCTGGTCGACGAGGAGCATTCCGACGTGCCGTCCGCCAAGCTCGACGCGCTGGCCGAGCAGATCGAGGACGTGGTGGGCGGCGGGCACCGGGCACTGGTCTTCAGCCAGTTCACCCGCTTCCTCCGGATGGCGCGCGCCCGGCTCGAGGCGGCCGGCGTGGAGTGCTGCTACCTGGACGGCTCCACCGTCAACCGGGGCGCGGTGATCTCCGCCTTCAAGGAGGGAACCGCGCCGGTGTTCCTCATCTCGCTCAAGGCCGGCGGGTTCGGGCTGAACCTGACGGAGGCCGACTACTGCTTCCTACTCGACCCGTGGTGGAACCCGGCCACCGAGGCACAGGCCGTGGACCGCACGCACCGGATCGGGCAGACGCGGCACGTCATGGTGTACCGGCTGATCGCTTCCGGCACCATCGAGGAGAAGGTGATGGCGCTCAAGGCGCGCAAGGCCGAGCTGTTCTCCTCGGTAATCGACAGCGAGGGCGCGTTTTCCTCCTCGCTGTCCGCCGACGATATCCGCGCCCTGTTCGGCTAGCCGACGCTTTCCGCTAGCAGCCGGCCGATTTCGGCAATGATCTTTTGTCGCTGAACCGGGAGAAATCGATTGTTTCGCCCGAGCAGCGAAGGGAGCTTCATGAACCGCAAGGCACGGGCACGCCGGGCAGCGGCGACGATCGTGGTGGCGGGCGCAGCCGCCGTGGGTCTCGCCGTCGTCCCCTCGCTCGCCGCGTCGGCATCCGAAGGGCACGGGAACGCCGGTTCCCTGCCGCCCGCGGGCGCGATCAAGCACGTCATCGTCATCGACCTGGAGAACGAGGACGAGTCGGCCACGTTCGGCCCGAACTCGCCTGCCACCTACCTGAACGGCACGCTGCTGCCCGCGGGCGAATTCGTCAAGAACTACTACGCGGTCGGGCACGTCAGCCTTGACAACTACATCGCCCAGGTCTCCGGGCAGGCGCCGAACCTGCTGACGAGCAGCGACTGCACGGGCGGCGCCGGCGGGGCCTACACCGACGTAACGCCCGGCACCCTCGACCCGAACCAGGCCGCTTACCCCGGCCAAGTCGACGGCCGGGGCTGCGTGTTTCCGAGGTCCGTGCAGACGATCGGCAACCAGCTCGACGCGGCGTACCCGTGGACGATTGGCTCCGACTGGCGGGAGTACGCCGGGGACATGGGCAATGACCCGGCCAGGGACGGAGGCGTCACCGACCCGGCCGGCGGCACCGACTGCGCCCACCCCGTCCAGGTGAACGGCACCGCGGCCGACGACACCAACAACGCGGAAGGCCCGAACGCGACCGGCACACAGGTCAAGTCGACGGTCACCGACCAGTACGCCAACCGGCACAACCCGTTCATCTACTTCCACGCGGTGACCGACTACTCCTTGCTGTGCGACCACGATGTGGTGCCGCTCGGCACCGCGACCACCGCCACCAGCGGCACCGTCTCGTACGCCGGCCATCTCGCCGACGACCTTAAGCACCAGTGGAGCACGCCCAAGTTCGCGTTCATCACGCCGAACCTGTGCGACGACGGCCACGACGCAACCTGCGCAGGCCTGAACGCCGCGGGCACCACCGCAGGCGGCCTCGTCGGCGCCGACGACTGGCTGAAGACCTGGATGCCGCTGATCCTCAACTCCCCGGCCTACCGCAGCGGCAGCACTCTCGTCATGCTCACCTTCGACGAGGGTGCCGTCACCGACGTTGCTGCGGCTGACAACGAGCAGCCAGGGCCGAACAGCGCCAACCCCGGCTACTCGCCGCTACTCAACGCGCCGATCGCCGCCTACGGCGGTCTCACCTACTACGACCTGCTCGGCTTCAAGGGCCTCACTCCGAACACCGAGCCCGCGACCGGCACCATGCCAGGCGGCGGCCAGATCGGCGCGGTCCTGTTCAACGCGCGCTGGATCAAGGCCGGCTCGGTATACAGCGCCGGCTCGTACAACCACTACTCGGCGCTGCGCACGTTCGAGGACCTGCTCGGCGTCACCCGCGGCGGCGCGGACAACCGCGGCCACCTCGGCTTCGCGGCCACCGCGACCGACTTCGGCCGGGACGTATTCAACGTCCTCTCGGTGCGGAACTAGCCTTCCCCGTCATGGCCGTTGGTTCCCGCGGGAACCAACGGCCATGCGCTTTCAGGGTCAACGCCGCTGGACTCGCCGAGTACCACGCACCCGCGCAAGGTTCGGGCTGATGACAAAAGCCCTGGTAGTCGCACTGTGACTACCAGGGCTTGTGCCGGACCACAAAAACGGAGCTTCCCTCCGTTCGGGATAACCTGTGGTTGTCCCCTCCGGTTTGACCTGGCCGGCCGCGAACGAGTTGGATCGGCATGGAGGATCATCCGCAGCCAGGTCGCGAGCCTGCAACGAGCCTGCAAGAGGAGTTAAGACGGCGTGAGCATTCTCGGTACCCGGGTCCTGCGGACCGAAGATCCCGGCTTCCTGTCCACGGGAGCCATCTACACCGAAGACGTGCAGGACGAACGGCTGGCGGGCGCGTGCTACGTGCACTTCGTCCGCTCGACCGTCGCGCACGCGAAGATCAACAGCATCGACACGAGCGCGGCGAAGGAGGCCGAGGGTGTCGTCGCCGTCTACACGGCAGCCGACCTCGCGGCGGACGGGATGAAGCCGCTCAAGCCGGCGGTGCCGAACATGAACCAGGCCATGATCCAGACGCTGCTCGCCAGCGACACGGTCCGGTTTGTGGGCGAGCCGGTCGCCGCGGTGGTCACCGAGGAGATGTACCAGGGCGAAGACGCGATCGAGCTGGTCGACGTCGACTACGACTTCCTGCCCGCGGTGGTCGACATGAACGACGCGCTGTCCGGGGTGAAGGGGCTGCTGTTCCCGGAGGCAGGGACGAACGTGGTCTGCACGTTCGGCGACGCATCCGCGGCCGACCCGCATCTTTTCGACGGCTGCGAGGTGGTGAAGAGCGAGGTCGTGCAGAACCGCCGGGTCGCCCCGGCCCCGATGGAGTCCCGGTCCGCCGCCGCCGCGTGGGGCGAGGACGGCCGGCTGACCGCGTGGATACCGAACCAGGGCGCGCAGGGCACCAAGGGTGCCCTGGTGGGGGCGCTCGGCGTCACGCCCGACGTGGTGCGCATCATCACGCCCGACGTGGGCGGCGGGTTCGGCGCGAAGTTCGGCGTCGACGCCGAGCAGGTCGTCACCTGCTGGATCGCCAAGCAGCTCGGCCGTCCGGCGCGCTGGTCGGAGACGCGGATGGAGAACCTGGTCGGGATGACCCACGGCCGGGCGCAGCAGCACAAGATCACCATCGGCGGCATGAAGGACGGCACCGTGCTCGCCTACCGGCTGGAGATCCTCCAGGACGGCGGCGCGTACCCGAAGTTCGGCCCGTTCCTGCCGTCACTGACGATCCTGATGGCGCCAGGCCCGTACCGCATTCCCCGGGCTGAGGCATGGGCCACCTCGGTGGCGACGAACACCACGCCGGTCGGCGCCTACCGCGGCGCGGGCCGCCCGGAGGCCGCCGCCGCGATCGACCGGGCAATGGACCTGTTCGCCGACGCCGCGGGCGTCGACCCGGCCGAGGTGCGGCGCAAGAACCTGCTGCCCAAGTTCACCGAGCCGCACAAGACCGCCTTCGGGGCCGTCTACGACTCGGGCGACTACGTCACCGCGCTGGAGAAGGCCTTGGCCGCGGCGGACTATCCGGGACTGCTCGCCGAGCAGGCCAGGCGCCGCGACAGCGGCGACACGGTGCAGCTCGGCATCGGCCTCTCCTCCTACGTGGAGATCACCGGGCCGGGCGGCGAGGCCGGCGGCCCGAACGAGAACGGCACCGTCGAGGTGCACCCAGACGGGACCGCCACCGTGCTGACCGGCACCTCCCCGCACGGACAGGGGCACCAGACGGTCTGGGCGATGATCGTCAGCGAGGAACTCGGCATTCCGATCGACAAGGTCACCGTCAAATGGGGCGACACCGACCTGATCCCCAAGGGCGGCGGCACCGGCGGCTCCCGCTCGCTGCAGCTCGGCGGAGCGGCCGTACAACAGGCCTCGCGCGAATTGCTTGACGTGGCCCGCGACCGGGCCGCGGAACTGCTCGAGGCCGCGCCCGGCGACCTTGATTTCGACGTGTCCTCTTCGTCGTTCCACGTCAAGGGCGACCCGGACATCTCGGTGCCGCTGTCATCGCTAGCCGGCACCGAGCGGCTGTTCGTCCGCAGCGTGTTCACCTCGCCGGGGCCGACGTTCCCGTTCGGCACCCACGTGGCGGTCGTCGAGGTCGACACCGAGACAGGCAAGGTCTGGTTCTGCCGGATCGTGACCGTCGACGACGCGGGCACGGTGATCAACCCGCTGCTCGCCGAGGGGCAGCGGCACGGCGGCATCGCGCAGGGCGCGGCGCAGGCGTTCCTCGAGGAGGTCGTCTACGACGAGGACGGCAACCCGCTGACCGCGACCTTCGCCGATTACCCGTTCCTCTCGGCGACCGAGGTGCCGAGCTACGAGCTGGTCGACATGGAAACCCCGACGTCCTACAACCCGCTGGGCGCCAAGGGCATCGGCGAGGCCGGCTCCATCGGATCGACCCCCGCGGTGCAGAACGCGGTCATCGACGCGGTATCGCACCTTGGCGTCACGCACATCGACATGCCCACGTCCCCGCAGCGGGTCTGGCGGGCGATCAACGCCGCTCGCGGCTCGAAGGAGGCCTGATCGTCATGGAGATCAAGCTCACGGTCAACGGGACAACCCGCAGCGACGAGGTCCAGCCTCGGCTGCTGCTCGTCCATTATCTCCGCGAAACCCTCGGCCTCCGGGCGGCGAACGTCGGCTGCGACACCACCTCCTGCGGCGCCTGCACGGTGCTGCTCGACGGGGAATCTGTCAAGTCCTGCACGGTCCTCGCCGTGCAAGCCAACGGCCGCTCGGTGACCACCGCCGAGGGACTTGTCGCCGAGGACGGCACAATGAGCGCCGTACAGCAGGCGTTCCGTGAGAACCACGGCTTGCAGTGCGGCTTCTGCACGCCCGGCATGGTGATGGCGGCGACCAGCCTGCTCGCGGAGAACCCGCACCCGACCGAGCAGCAGGTCCGTGAGGGCCTCGAGGGCAACTTCTGCCGCTGCACCGGCTATCACAACATCGTCCGCTCGGTGCTCGCCGCCGCGGACAAGCTGTCCGGCTCTTCCGAGGTGCCTGGTTCTGAGGTGACAGCATGATCCCCGCGTCCTTCGACTACGAGGTCGCAGACTCCGCCGCGCACGCGCTCGCGCTGCTCGCGGAGCACGGCGAAGACGCCAAGCTGCTGGCGGGCGGGCACTCGCTGCTGCCGATGATGAAGGTGCGCCTGGCCCAGCCCGCGGTGCTCATCGACATCGCCCGCATCACTGAGCTTTCCGGCATCACCATTGACGGCGACGAAGTGGTCATCGGGGCCACCACCAGGCACGCCGACGTGGCCTCATCCGAGTTGCTCAAGGCCGAGGCGCCGATTCTGGCCTACGCGGCCGAGCAGGTCGGCGACCCGCAGATCCGCCACCGTGGCACGATCGGCGGGTCGCTCGCGCACGCCGACCCGTCGGCCGACCTGCCGATGACCCTGCTCGCGCTCGGCGGCACGATCGAGATCACCGGCCCCGCCGGGACCCGCACCGTCGCCGCCGACGACTTCTTCACCGGCCCGTTCGAGTCGGTGCTCGGGCCCGACGAACTGCTCACCGCCGTCCGGGTGCCGCGCGGCGGCCCCAACAGCCCAGGCGGCACCGTGCCGTGGGGCTACCAGAAGTTCGTCAGGCGGGCCAACGACTGGGCCATCGTCGGCGCCGCCGCCTACGGCGGCCGGGTCGCGCTGGCTTCCATGGGCGGCACGCCGCTGCGCGCGCTCGCCACCGAAGAGGCGCTGAAGGCCGGCGCGTCCGCCGCGGAGGCGGCGCAGCTCGCGGCCGAGGGCACCTCGCCCGGCTACGACTTCCACGCCGACGTCGACTACCGCGAGCACCTCGCCCGCGTCCTGGTACGGCGCGCCCTGGAGGGCCTGGCCGGCTGAACCCGCACGATCGCCGGATGGCTCCGCGCACCCGAGGGGTGCGGAGCCATCCGTTTTCGTACCGCGGGACCGCCGGCGGACCCGGTGCACCCGCGCGAGGTAAGCTCGCTGGGCGTGTCTCAGGAGTTTCGCAGGGTTTAACGGGGACAGGTGAGCGGTGCGGCAGGAACGTATCAAACTGGAGCCGCCCATCGTCCGGTTGCTGGCGCTGACCTGCGCGATCGTCGCGGTGGACACCGTCTTCTTCTCGGCGCTCACCCCGCTGCTTCCGCATTACGCGGCGGCCGCCGGGCTGTCCAAGGCGGGCGCGGGGATCTTGATCGCGGCCTACCCGGCGGGCACCCTCCTCGGGTCCCTGCCAAGCGGCGCGCTCGTCGCGAGGTTCGGCGACAGGACCGTGGCGGTGGCCGGGCTGGCGCTGATGGGCGTGTCGACGCTCGCCTTCGGCTGGACTACCTCAGCCGGACTGCTCATCGCGGCGCGTCTGGTGCAGGGCATCGGCGGCGCCTGCACCTGGACGGCCTCGCTGTCCTGGCTGGCCACGGCCGCTCCCGAGTCACGGCGCGGCGAGCTGCTCGGCACCGCGATCGGCGCCGCGGTGGTCGGCGCGCTGTTTGGTCCCGTGGTCGGTGCCGTCGCCAACTTCACGGGGACCGGTGCCGCCTTCTCCGCCGCCTCGGTCCTCGACGTGGCGCTGATCGCCGTAGCGTTCACCGTGCCGTCGCCGCGCCCGCAGGCGCCGCAGTCGCTGCGCGCCGCGCTGCCCGCGCTGCGCGACCGCGAGGTCGTCATGGGCTGCTGGCTGATGGCGCTCGCTGGGATCGCCTTCGGCATGGCCGACGTGCTCGCGCCGCTGCGCCTGTCCAGGCTCGGCGCGTCAGGAACGGTGATCGCCGTCACGTTCCTGTGCGCCGCGCTCGCGGAAGCCGGGGTGTCGCCGCTCGCCGGGCGGCTGTCCGACCGCATCGGCGTGGCACGTCCGCTCGGGGTGGCGCTTGTCGTGGGGGCCGCGGTCGCCCTCCTGCTCCCGCTGCCGACGGCGGTGCCGGTGCTGATTGGCCTGCTCATCGCCGGGCTGCCGTTCTACGGCGCGCTCTACGCCCCGGCGTCCGCCCTCGTCGCGGACGGCGCGCAGCGCCTCGGCCTCAACCAGGGCATCGCCTTCGCCGTCGCCAACCTCGCCTGGGCGGCAGGCCAGTCCGTCTCCTCGTCAGCCAGCGGCGCGCTGGCCCAGGCCACGTCGGACCTGGTGCCGTACGCGCTGCTCGCGGCCTGCTGCCTCGGGACGGTCACGACGCTGCGCGCCATCGCCCGCCCGCGCGCCGCGGTGACTGAGCCGCACTCCTTACCGGCCCGCGCGCAGGCAGCCGCCAGCGACGCGCAGGCAGCCCCTCCTGATCTCCTCCGCCATCGGATGCGCCGCCCCGCCCGGCGCCGCGAGAAAGCTGACCACCGCGTGCATGACCGAGGTGGCGTTGCCGAACGCGCACGGGCCGCCCGTGGTCTCCTCACCGCCCGACAATTCCAGCCAGAGGCGCAGATCGCCCGCCGCGCCGTCGAGGTCGCGCAGGCCGAGCGCGCCGAACACGGCAAGCCCGAGCATCGGGCCGGGACTCCACCGCGAATCCTCCGCCCGGCGCCGGTCCGCGTAGTCGTGCATCACCTGCCGCGCCTGCGCCGCGGCAAGGTCATCGCGGCGCACCACGGCGTCCTTGACCCGCCAGGCGACGAGCCGGTCCCGCGCGGCCCCCGCCTCGCGCGCCGGTCCGCCCCTGGCGAGCCAGGTCAGTTCCGCGCCCAGGGCTTCGTGAGCCCACGGCTCGTCGAACTCCGGGTCAGCGGGACCGCCGCAGCGACCGCAACGCCGCCGCAGGCGCCCGACGGGTGCACCGCAGTCGCGGCTGGCGCAGCGCCGGCCGCGAATGGTTGCCTCGGGCGGCGGCCGGTATCCGTAGGAGGTCAGCAGCCGCGGCCGCCGACGCCACTGTGCCATCGCCCCACCTGCCTTCCGGCAGCCGACCTGAAGGTTCCCGCCGTGCAATTGCAGCGTAAGCCGAATCCGCACGGGTGCGGCCAGAATTCCACTCGGTGAGGGCAAAGCCGAGAATCCGGCTCAGGCACCGGCGATTGTCCGGGGATGTCCGGACATTGCCCTGACATTGGGGTTTTCCCCGCCGCGCCCGGATACTGACTCACAACAGGGCACGGCATCCAGGGGTGGGGCATGCCATCAACAAGGCAAGAACTAGAGGCGACACGGACGGCACGCTGGTACCGGCACGCGAGCGGTGCGCGGCGCGCCGGAGCGTGGTCCGAGCGGGTCAGGGACTATGCCGCACTGCGGTCGATTCTGGACGGTCACGCGGCAGGCGGAACGGCGGCGAGCGCCGCGGAGCGGAAAGCGAGGCGGCGCGAGCAGCCGCCCCTGCAACTGCCCGGGCTGCTGAAGCTGGTGGCGGAGCACGGGCACTATGCGGGGGCCGAGCCGGTGTACCGGCGGTACCGGCACAGCCAGCAGGGCCAGCAGATCCTCCGTCTGGCCGGGCCAGATCCCGCCGTCCGGCCGACCGCCGCCTTCCTCGGCGAGGCACGGGTGGTGACGTTCTGGCCCTACCGGGAGGGCGTCATCGAGGTCGCCGACGCCTTCGATATGTCGCGGGCCGAATGGGCGGCCGCCTACCTGCGGGCGCTCGCCGCCTGGGCGGCTGAGGACAGGCCGCTCGCCGCCTACCGCCCGGCGGGGCCGCCGGCCTGCGTGCTCGAGGACATGACCGCGATCGCCGGCGGCTGCACCCGGTGGGCCGGCTCCCCCGCCACCGCCGGGCACGGCGAACGGCTCTCCGTCCTTGCCGATGAAGTGGTGCAGTCCGTGCTGAACGACGTGAGCATCACGCCGCTCGGGGCGCTCAACACCGTCAGGCATGAGGTGCGGTCGCTGCTCAGCCCGCCCTCCGAGCCAGTCGCCGATGTGCTCCGGTCGGCCGCCGAATTGTCCGACCGGATCCTGCACCCGGGAGACGGCGACGTCGTCATCACCCAAGAACAGGCCAGGCGGCTGCGCTCGATGATCGGCGGCCTGTCCGCGCTCCTTGAGGAGGTAAGCGGGTGACACCGGAATCCGCATTCGCCGCCGAGGAACAGGCAAGGACCGCCGCCGCCCGGCTGCGCGGCGCCACCGAGGCACTGAACGTCCTTGGCCGCCGCTCCCCCGCCGACCAGCAGCGTGCCAGCCTGTTCGCGGCCGGCCTGCTACGGGACGCGATAACAGAAGCCGACCTGCGGGAGACTGGCCTGCCCGTGCCGCTCCCCGCGGTGCAGCAGCGCCAGCCAGGGCAACAGGGCCAGCCCGGGCAACAGCGCCAGCCAGGGCAGCAGAGCGCATCGCCGCCGGGCCAGGCGGACGGCTCCCGGCTCCCCGCGGGTCACCCCGCCGTGCTGCTGCTCGCCCGCGCCGCGATGGTGCTGCACTCGGCCGGGCTGCGGATCTGCGAGCGGCCCTGGCACTGGGACCGCCTCGCGCGGTTCTTCGACGCGCGCCTGCCCGCGTCCGACCCGCACCGGTTCCGGCTGCACGAACGTGCCCTGATGTCCCGGGTAGACGCGGGCGACACCTCGCCCGAGGTCATCACGGCACTGCGGAACGCGGTCGAATTCCACCGCGCCGCGCACGGCGAGGACGCCTATCTCACGTCCATCGCCACGACCAACCTCGCACTGGCCTTCGGGCAGCGCCGCGGCGACGGAGACCAGGCCGCCTCGACGGCGCTTGCCGAGCAGGCGGTACGGGTCCGTGCGGCCAGCTACGGACCCGAGCACCCGCTGACCCTTGAGGCGCGTTCGCTGGTCGCCCTGTGCCGTCTGCTGCAGGCGGAAGGAAGCCGGGAAGAGGAGCGCCACGGCATCGCCGGCCGGGTGCTGGCCGAGGTAACCGCGATCCGCGCCGCGCGGATGCGGCTGTTCGGCAGTACCGCGCCAGACACCGCGCGCAGCCGCAAGCACGAGGCGCTCGCGCTGCTGCTGCTCGGCGAGCCGGAGCGGGCGGGACAGGCACTCGAGCTCACGCTGGCGATGGAGGCCGCGTTTGGCGTCGCCGACCGCGCGGCGGCGGTCGCCGATACGCGGCTACTGCTCGCCGCGGTGAGCCGCGCGCTCGGCGACACGGACAGGGCGCTCGAGCATGCCCGGGAGGCGAACCGGATCTACGGCCAGCAGAACCCGCGGGGACATGGCGCGCGCCGGGCCCGGCACCTCGTCGAGCGGCTCACCGCGGGCCGGGTCACCGCCGTGGTCGGTGCGGAAATGCCGCGCACCCGTTCCGGGGCCTTGTCTTAAGGCCGTACGGAACGGGTGCGTGCTTCGCGCCCGGCGACCACTGGCCAGCGAGTGCGGCGCGGCGGTCGGCGGACACCGCTCAGACGCGGGCCGCGTTGCGGCTGTCGAGGAAGGACTTGACCAGCGGGTAGATGACCGGGGCGGCCGCCACGATCGACGCGATCAGGGCGAGGAAGGCGCCGAAACCCCAGCCGGTGGAGAAGCCATCGAGGCCGTCAGCGGACGGCATGGCGAGGAACCCGATCAGGATCAGCAGGAACTGCAGGCCGGTTGCCGCGATCAGCAGCGTCTCGTGCGAGAACGGCAGGCGGAACGGCAGCTGGTCCCAGGCGGCACGCGCCACCAGGTAGGCGATCAGGGCCAGCGCAAGCAGGAACTCGAGCCAGAGCCAGCCGTGGTCTCCGGTGCCGCTAATGGACGAGCTCGCCGTGTGCCCGAGCAGCGTGTAGGACGCGGTGAACCAGGGCAGCCAGAGGGAGATCATGGTGACGAACGTGGCGCCCGCGACGATCCTGTCGGTCGTGCTGAGCCTGCTCAGGTCAAAGTTGACCGGCGGCAGGCTCGAGCGCTGGGTAAAGCCGCCAGAAGTGCCCGGCTGGTACTGGCCAGGCGGGAATCCTGTCGGCGGCTGGTCGCCTGCCGGGGGATAGCCGGCCGGGCCGCCGGCCGGCGGGTAGCCGGCGGGGCCCCCGTATCCGCCCGGGCCGCCCGGGCCGCCCGGGCCGCCTGGGTCCGCGGGTGCGCTCGCGGTGGCGAGTTGTGTTCCGCACCTACTGCAGAAGGAGGCGTCTGGCCCGTTCTGCGTCTGACACTGTGGACAGTTCATTTGCGTTTTACCTCCGCAATGCTTTTCATCGAAGCTTTGTCTGGGGTCACGACTGGTCGCGCTATCCGGTTCAAATAGGCGGGAGTGAATGCGCTTTTGCGCGTGGCACGCCCAGATGCTTCCTCATAATGACATCAGCGCGACCGCGCCGTACCCGCATTCGCGCGGGGGTTTTCACCGGGCCATCGGCCGCGATGGCCGATCGTTTCCGATTAGCCGAGTGCGGGGGTAGTGGTCGGCGAGGGCGACGGCGACGGCAGCATCACCGGCGGCGGGGAAAGCAGCGGGAACGCCTGCTGGTCGGCGAGGGCGATGGCAAGCTCGCCCGCCGCGTTCGGGTGCAGCGGCGCCTGGTCGGACGGGCCCTGCACCCACGGGACCGCAGTGCACAGTTCGTGCCCGGTGAACCGCGGCGCGGCGACACCGAAGCCGAATAGGCCCGCGCCCTGCGCGAGCACCTTGTTGAGCTGGCCGAGCCTGGACAGCAGCACCTTCACCTTCGCGGGCGTCATCCCGTACTGCTGCAGGCAGCCGACGTCCGCACCGAACGGCGAGTAGTACTCGTTGACAAGCACCGCCGGATGGGACGGCAGTCCCTCCAGGTCGCTGAGCAGCTGGTAGTAGTTCCTGGTGAAGGTGTCGAGCAGCTGGTTGAAGAAGGCGGACGAGATCTTGTCGTCGCAGACGGCCGACGCCGCGCACAGCTTGGTCATCACCGACCAGGACAGGTCATCGGCGCCCACGCTGACCACGATCAGCTTCGCGTTGGTCGCCGCGGCGGCCTGCGGCAGCTGCGGCGGCGCGACCTCGCCGTTGTAAAGCACCTCGGGGCCGAGCAGGCCGTTCTCGATCGTCGCGCTGCCGCAGGCCAGGTTCAGCACGTTCCACTGGTTGGCCGCTGCGAGGTCCGTCGCGTACGACTCGGGCGAGCGGCCGCAGGCCTGCTCCTCGGCGGTCGGGTTCTGCCCCCAGGGCAGCCCCCAGCCGGCCGCGGTCGAGTCGCCGATCACGACGGCCTGGACGCCCGGCTGCGCCGCGCCGACCGGTGACGTCTCGGCGAGCGGGTCGACGCCGACGAGATCGTCGACGGTCTTGACGCTGCGCAGCACCTTGGGCGTGCCGGAGGCGGTTAGCGCGATCCCGCCCACGTTCACCGCGACAACCACGACGACCCCGGCCGTGAGCAGCCGCCAGATGGCCGGCTTCCTGCGCACGGCGGCCACGGCGATGAGCGGCACCGCCGCGAAGCCGACGGCGATCAGCGTCTCCCACAGGAAGTAGTGCTCCCAGCCGGCCGCCAGCTGCTGGCTGAGCGTCAGCTCGACCTTGGCGGGGCCGTCCGCGCGCAGCATCTGGACAACCTGGGGGTCGATCGTGATGTGCTCGAGCGACAGCCTGGGCCTGATGGGCCCCGGGAAGTCCGGCTTGGTGGCCATGACCTCGCCGAACAAGTCCAGCTCACCGGGACCCCGCAGGCTGGCGTTCGGCAGCGTCGCGCCGACCTGGGCGATCTGCCCCGCGGCCGATACGGTCTGCAGCGGGGCGACGCGCAGCGCCAGCCAGATGGCGCCCGCAGTCACGACGACGATGGTCACCGCGTAGAAGGCCGCCGTGCGAGACCAGCTAAGGAGCCGCGAAGCCCGGGGGCGGTGCAGTTGCCACGTAGTTCGAGTTCGTTGCGGAAGCTGTGAAATTGTTAATCTCCTCCTGAGCGGGTCAGGGCTGATTCTACGTACCCCGCAGGCCGGCGGGCCATGCACCCGATTTGTGCCCGACTAACCGTTCTCCTGGTGAGGCGCTGTGCCGCGAGCCGATGCCCGGCTCCGCACGGCGGCCGATGATGGCGTCATGGCGACGGCGACATTGCCCGAGGTGCACAGGACCGGCGGGCTGATCGGTGCGGAACTGCGCGGTCTCGACTTGACCAGGGACTACCCAGACGAGACGTACCAGGCGGTGCTGCGGGCGTGGGCGGAATACGGTGTCATCTTCCTCAGGGACCAGCACCTGAACGCCGGGCAGCGGGACGCCTTCGCCTCCCGGCTCGGCGATATCCGGGTGCGGCAGGAACTGCGCAAGGAACCGGAGCAGGTCAAGGCCATCGGCGAGGGCTGGCACAACGGTGCGTGCTTTACGTGAACCCGGAGTTCACCACGCGGTTCGAGGGCTGGACGAGACGGGAGTCACTGCCGCTGCTTCGGCACCTGTTCGACACCGGGACGCGGCCCGAGTTCACCACCAGGCTACGCTGGGCGCCCGGCTCAATCGCGATGTGGGACAACAGGCAGACCTGGCATTTCGCGGTCAACGACTATCAGGGCCAGCGGCGCGTCATCTGATGGGCGGCGTGGAGACCCCGGCCTTCAGGCCGGGGAGGAAACGCCGCTCCCCCCTCTCGCGCGTCGGCTCATCCATGACGGTTCCTTCCGGTAGAATTCAAACATGTGTACGGCCTACAAATGCCGGGCCTACCCAGATCCCGAACAAGCGAGCGTGCTGAACCGCACCTTCGGCTGCGTCCGCGTCGTGTGGAACCGCACCCTGGCCTGGCGCCAAGACCGCTACCGCACCGAGCAGGCCAGCACGAGCTACGCCCAGGCCAGCGCCTGCCTGACCGCCTTGAAGGCCACCCAGGAGCTCGGCTGGCTCAACGAAGTCTCTAGCGTCCCGCTGCAGCAGGCGATCCGCCACCAGCAGGCCGCGTTCACCAGCTTCTTCGCCGGCCGCGCCCGCTGCCCCCGGTACAAGTCCCGCAGCGGACGGCAGGCCGCCGAGTACACCCGCTCGGGGTTCCGCTACCGCGACGGGCAGCTGCTCCTCGCCAAGATGAGCACGCCGCTGGCGTTCGCCTGGTCGTGGCCGGATGTTGACCCGGCGTCGCTCGACCCGAGCACGGTGACGGTCTCCCGGGACCCGTGCGGGCGCTGGTACGTGTCCCTCGCGGTCGAGGTGCCCGCGCCCGCGCCGCTTCCCGCCGCCGGTGCCGTTGTCGGTGTGGACCTGGGCATCAAGGACTTCGCCGTCACCTCCGACGGACACAGGATCGCGAACCCGCGCCGCCTGGCTCGGCGGGAACGCAGCCTCGCCCGTTACCAGCGGCGTCTGGCCCGCTGCCAGCAGGGGTCGGCGAACCGGGCCAAGGCCAGGGCCAAGGTGGCCCGGGCGCACCGCAAGGTCCGCGCGTCGCGGTCCGATTTCCTGCACCGCACCTCCGCCCGGCTGGTCCGCGATCATGACGTCATCGTGATCGAGGACCTGGCCGTGAAAAACATGGTCCGCAACCACTCGCTCGCCAAGGCGATCTCGGACTGCGGCTGGGCCACCTTCCGCCGCATGCTCGAGTACAAGGCTGTTAGGGGCGGGCGGCGGCTGATCGTGATCGACCGCTGGTACCCGAGTTCGAAGACCTGCTCCGCGTGCGGGCACCTCCTCCCAGAACTCCCGCTCAGCACCCGGACGTGGCAGTGCCCGTCCTGCGGCACCCGGCACGACCGGGACGTCAACGCCGCCAAGAACATCCTGGCGGCAGGTCTTGCCGTTACTGCCTGCGGAGCCGATGTCAGACACCCCGGGTCCTCCTGGGTGCGATCGGCAATGAAACAGGAACCCCGGCCCGTGAGGACCGGAATCCCCGTCCTTCAGCTTCAGGACGGGGAGTAGTCAAGCACCGCATCCTGCTCGCGGGGGGGCAGCAAACCGGTTCCCGCGCCTGTCTCCACCGGAGCCGCCGCGGAAACGCCGTAACTGCCGGCCGGCGGGACATTACCGGCAATCACCCGCCAATCCTTGAGCCGACGTTAAGATCGGCGCGTGACGTGGCGAGTCGGCAGCGGGCTTGCGCCCAGGGAGGCACCAGTCCTCCGGTCGTCCGCGCTGCGCCTTCTCGCCGGGAACCTCTTGGTCGGGCTCGGCTACTACGGTCTGGCCAAGCTCGGCAGCGTGGTGGTGCTGACCGGGGCGGTTCAGGTGGCCTGGCTGCCGCTAGGCTACGCGGCGGCCGTGCTCTACCTCGGGGACCTGCGCTGGTTCGCCGGCGCCGCCATCGCGGACCTGCTGCTCGGCACCGGGATCTACCATTTCAACTACCACGTCACCGTGATGACGTTCGAGACGCTCGGCAACATCGTCGAGTTCACTCTTGCCGCGTTCCTGATGCGCCGCCTGCTCGGCCGGGGCGCCCGGCTTGACCGGCCGTACGAGGTGGCCGCGATGGCGCTGGCGCTGACGGCGGGGGTAACCGTCTCCGCCACGGTCGGCGCCGTCGCCACCTGGATGGGTCACCAGGTGACGGCATCAGGCATGTGGACGATCTGGCACACCTGGTGGCTCGGCGACATGTCCGGCGGGCTGCTCGTGGCCCCGCTGCTGCTTGTCTGGGGCCAGCGCCTGACGCCAGGAACCGGCCCGACGCTCAGCCGGTCCGTGGTCGGCCAGGCGGCCGGCGTGCTGGCGCTGGTCATCGCGCTGTCCATCGTGGCGTTCAGCATGAGCTACCCGCTGCCCTACATCGTCTTTCCTCCGCTGATCGTCGCCGCCACCTACTTTGGCCTGCGCGGCGCCACGCTGGCCCTGGCCTGCGCGCTCGCGGTGGCCATCGGGATGACCGCGCTGCGGACGGTGCCCTTCGCGCAGCAGTCCATCACCAGCGAGGTGCTCTCTACCCAGCTTTACATCTTCACCGCGACGCTCACCATGCTCAGCATCGGCGCGGCGGTCAGCGCCCGCAAGCGGGCCGCCGTGGAACTCGCGCAGACACAGCAGCGGGCCGCCGAGCGGGCCGAGCAGGAACGCCACCGCATCGCCCGCGACCTGCACGACTCGGTCTCCCAGACGCTGTTCTCGCTCGGGCTGCACGCAGGGATCGCCAAGCACGAGGCGGGCCGGACGGAACTGTCCTCGGGCAGCGCGCTGCCCGAGGCGATCGCCGAGATGGCCGCGCTCGCCCAGGCCGCGCTCCTCGAGATGCGCGCCTCGATCTTCGACCTGCGCGGCGGCGCCATCGCCGAGCAGGGCCTGGTGACCGCGCTCGCCGCGCACGGCGCGGCGCTCACCGTCCGGCATGACGTGCGGGTGACGGTGACCGGACCAGATGACCGGCTGCCGCTGTTGCCGCGCACCGAGGAACTGCTTTACCGCATCGGCCAGGAGGCGATCACCAACGCGGTCAAGCATTCGGGGAGCGAGGCGGTGATCGCTCAGGTGTCGGCCGATGGCGGCATGGTCACCCTCATCGTCTGCGACCAGGGCGGCGGCTTCGACCCCGACAGCTCCTACGCCGGCCATCTCGGGCTCGGCCTGATGCGCTCCCGCGCCGCGGAGACGGGCGGCACCGTCGAGGTGACAAGCGCGCCGGGCAGCGGCACGACGGTCCGGGCCACCGTGCCCGCCGACCCGATGCCTGCTAACGGTCTGGCCGGGCTGCCAGGCCCTCGCGGACGGCTAGCAGCGCCGCCTGGGTCCGTGACGTGAGACCGAGCTTGCGCAGGATGTTGCTGACGTGCGTGCGGGCGGTCCGCTCGCTGATCGTTAGGTGACGGGCGATCTCCTTATTGGCCCTGCCCTCGGCGATGAGCCTGAGGATCTCGGTCTCCCGCGGCGACAGGTCGGCGAACGGATCGCCCGACGAGCCGCCAGGCGCGGACAGCGAGACCATCAGGCGGCGCGCGACGGCGGCGTCCAGGTGCACCTCGCCACGGTGCGCGGCGCGGATCGCGACGGCGAGTTCCTCGGGCGCGGCGTCCTTGATGAGATAGCCGGACGCGCCTGCCTGGAGCGCCGACTCCACGCGGGACTGATCGATGAGCGAGGTGATCGCGACCACCTCGATGCTCGGCAGGTCGGCGCGGAGCTGACGGGTCGCGGTCACGCCGTCCACCGGCTCCATCGCCAAGTCCATCAGCACCACGTCGGGCGCGTCGCCCGCGGCGGCCATCGTGCGGAGCATGGCAAGCGCCTGCCTGCCGTTCGCCGCCTCACCCACGACCGTGATGTCCGGGAAGATGGACAGGTAGGAACGGATACCGCGACGCACTACCCCGTGGTCATCCACGACGAAAACCCTGATCGGCGCGTCCGGTTCCGCGCCCTGACCGTCCTGCAGGTCGCTGCGCACAAGCGCGATCATAAGCCGCCAGACCCGGCTAAGGCCCGGGACCGGGACGGATGACGTAGGCGGCTACGACAAACGGGATGGGGCACGGGAGACCAGCACCTCGGCGACAGGTGCCTGGCTCCGGTGCGGCGGCCAGCCGGCGCCGTCAAGAGTTAACCTGCCGTAGGCGGTCGGCTGCTGTCGGCAGCGGGTACCCGGCTGGCAGGATGGGTCACTATGGGTGCTGGCCAAGTCGACGCGCTGGTGATCTTCGGTGCGACAGGGGATCTCGCAAAGATCGAGACGTTTCCCGCGCTGGTGGGCCTGGTCGAGCGCGGGGTGCTCGACGTGCCGGTCCTCGGCATCGCCAAGAGCGGCTGGGGTCTCGCGCAGTTCAAGGACTACGCCGCCGCCGCGCTGAAGCTGAACGGCATGGACCCGGGCACGCCAGCCGCGGCCAGGATGCTCGACCTGCTCAGGTACGTGGACGGCGACCTCGGCGAGCACGCCACCTACCAGGCGATCGCGGCAGAGCTCGGCGACGCGAAGCGGATCCTGCACTACCTCCAGGTGCCGCCGTTCCTGTTCGGGCGGATCGCCGAGGGTATCTCCGGCGCCGGGCTCGCCGCGCAGTCGCGCGTCATGGCGGAAAAGCCCTTCGGCAGCGGCCTCGCGTCGGCGAAGGCGCTTAACGAGACGATCCACAAGTACTTCCCCGAGGAGTCCATCTACCGGGTGGACCACTGGCTCGGGTTCGACCCGGTCGAGTCGCTGATGTTCGCCAGGTTCGCGAACTCGATCATCGAGCCGCTGCTCAACAGGAACTACGTGCAGTCCATCCAGATCACCATGGCCGAGGCGTTCGACGTCGCCGACCGGGGCAGCTTCTACGACAGGACAGGCGCGGTCAAGGACGTGGTGCAGAACCACATGCTGCAGGTCCTTGCCACCGTGCTCGCCGACCCGCCGGACGGTTCCGGGCTCGACTCCTGGATCGCCTCGAAGTCAAAGCTGATAAGCGCGCTGCGCCCGCTGGCGCCCGCCGACGTGATCAAGGGGCAGTACGAGGGATACCTGCAGGTGCCCGGGGTGTCGCCGGGCTCGCGGACGGAGACGTACGCGGCGGTGCGGCTCAGCGCGGATACCTGGCGCTGGGCCGGGGTGCCGATCGTGATCCGGGCGGGCAAGTGCCTGCCGGTCACCGCGACCGAGGTGTTTCTCGACTTCAAGCCGGCACCGCACGACGTGTTCGGGCTGGGCGACGTGATCACCTCGAACGCGCTGCGGTTCCGCATCTACCCGGAAAGCCACGCGGTGCTGACCCTGGTCGGGAAGAAGCCGGGCGCGGGCTGGGAACCCGAGGTGCAGGACCTCACCTTCATCCAGCACCCGGGCGCGGACATGCGCGCCTACGACCGGCTGATCGGCGCGGCCCTGAACGGCGAGCGCTGGCTGTTCGCGCAGCAGGACACGGTGGAGGCGGCCTGGCGGGTCGTCGACTCCATCGTCGGCGAGGTCGGCCCGCTGCTCCCCTACGCGCGCGGCTCGTGGGGCCCGGACTCCTCGTCGCTGCTGCCGGCTGCCGAGGCATGGCACGATCCCGCGTGAAATGGAAGACCGGAATCGCACCTTGTGCGTAGAAATGAGCGGCATAGGCTAACGGAGTGGCCACCTGGATTGTCCGTGACAGCACTCCCGGCACCGGACCACGGGTCGCGGTGAAGGACCTCATCGACATGGCCGGGCTGCCGACCACGGCTGGCTCGCGGGCCGTCGCCGACGACGCGCTACCCGCCGAGCGCGACGCGGCCTGCATCGCCGGGCTGCGCGCCGCGATCGCGGACGGCAGGGCGCGGTTCGTAGGCAAGGTCAACATGCACGAGCTTGCCTACGGGATCACCGGGATCAACGCGGCGTTCGGCACCCCGGTCAACCCGCTCGACCCGCTGCGGATGCCCGGCGGGTCGTCAAGCGGCTCGGGAACGGCGATCGCCTCGGGCGAGGCCGACATCGCGTACGGCAGCGACACCGGCGGGTCGATCCGCATCCCCGCCGCCTGCTGCGGAATCACCGGGCTCAAGACCACCTGGGGCAGGATCCCGCTCGACGGGGTCCGCCCTCTCGCGCCAGGGCTCGACACCGTGGGGCCGATGGCGCGCGACGTCGCTGGCGTCGCCGCGGGCATGGCGCTGCTCGAGCCGGGATTCACCGTGGCTGAGACCGCGCCGCGGACCGTCGGCGTGCTGGCGCTCGACGCCGACCCGGTGGTCACCGTCGCGATCGACGACGCGCTGCGCACCGCCGAGTTCGACGTGCGGACCGTGGTGGTTCCCGGTCTCGACGCGGTCATCGCCGCCGCGATCACCATCCTCGACGCGCAGGCGTGGGCGGCGAACAAGGATCTCGTCGCCGCCGCGGGTGAGCGGATCGGCTTCGATGTCATGGACCGGCTCGGACGGGCAAGCACTGTCACTCCCGCCCAGGTCGTCGCCGCCGAGGCGGTGATCGCAGGCTGGCGGGCCACGCTCGACGACCTGTGGCAGCGGGTGGACATGCTCGCGGCACCCACCCTGCTCGGCTACCCGCCGCTGCTCGAGGACTCGCACCTGCTGTTCAAGCTCCGCGCGCTCACCTCGCCGGTGAACGCGGCGGGAGTTCCCTCGCTGGCCCTGCCGATCCCGTCCGCCGGGCAGGAGGGTCCGATCCCGGCGAACGTACAGCTCATCGGCCCGCGGAACAGCGAAGAGCGGCTCCTCGCGGCCGGCGCGGTGCTCGAGGAGGCGGTTCGCGCCTGACCGTCGGCTCCGGCTGCGGGCTGGGCGCTCGCTGCTTGCGGCGGATCTGCCGACGGCAGCGGCGGGCCCTCTTTGCCGCGCTCGTCGCGCAGGCTGAAGTCATGGCTTCAGAATCCAAGACTCCGGTCTTCACCGAACAGCTCAGGCTCTCACTGCTGCCGCGCCGGGTGCTCGTACTCGACGGGGTGCTCGACGACGACAACGGCACGGTCCTCGCCACACACATGATCACGCTTGCCGAGGAGGACCCGAACAGCGACATCGCCCTGTGGATCAACTCACCTGGCGGCTCCGTGCCGTCGATGCTCGCCATCCGCGACGTCATGCGGCTCATCCCGTGCGACGTGTCAACGCTCGCGCTCGGCATCGCGTGCAGCGCCGGCCAGTTCCTGCTGTCGGCGGGCACCAGGGGCAAGCGGTACGCGCTGCCGCACTCGCGCATCCTCATGCACCAGGGTTCCGCGGGCATCGGCGGCTCCGCCGTCGAGGTCGAACTGCAGGCAGCTGACCTGCGGCAGACCAGGGATACGGTGCTCGGGCTGATCGCCGAGGACACCGGCCAGCCGATGGACCGGGTCTTCGAGGACTCGCGGCATGACCACTGGTACACCTCGGCCGAGGCGCGCGAGTACGGCTTCATCGACCAGATCGCCTCGACGTTCGCACAGCTGCTTCCGGCCGGGCGGCGCCCGTTCGGCCTGCGGCCGTACCGGGCGCCCGCGCCCGCGGGGACCGCGCCCGCCGACGGCGGGCCGCCTGCCACGGACGGGCCAGCCGGCGGCGGGCCCGCCGCCGACAGCGCCGGCCCGGCGCGCACCGCGGGCGGTGCGGCATGAGCGCCTACCCCATCCCCAACGTCGTCGCCGAGCACGCGCGCGGCGACCGGATCATGGACGTCTACTCGCACCTGCTTACCGAGCGGATCATCGTACTGGGCACGGTGATCGATCCCGGTGTCGCCAACACGCTCACCGCGCAGCTGATCTTCCTTGAGGGACAGAGCCCGGACCAGGAGATCAACCTGTACATCAACTGCGAGGGCGGCGACATCCCGTCCATGCTGGCCATCTACGACACCATGCGATACATCAAGGCGCCGGTGGTGACGACCTGCGTCGGCCAGGCGGTCGCCGCGGGCGCGGTGCTGCTCGCGGCGGGCGCCGTCGGCCGCCGGGCCATGCTGCCGCACGCCAGGGTCATCCTGCACCAGCCGGCGGTGAGCGGCCAGGGCACCATCCCCGACCTGATCCTCCAGGCCGACGAGCTTGTCCGGCTGCGGGCACAGCTCGAGACGGTGCTTTCCGAGCACACCGGCCAGACCGTGCAGACGCTGCGCGCCGACACCGACAGGGACCGCATCTTCACGGCGCAGGCGGCACTGGAGTACGGCCTGGTGGACCAGATTCTGACCGGCCGCGACTGACCGGCGGGTCAGGCCGCCATGGCGAGGGCGACCGGGCCAGCCGGGTACGCGGCCCGCGCGGCGCGCGTCAGCTGTGCGGTGCGCGCCGTCGCGACGGTGGCGAGCGCGACGATGCCGGCGTCGTGGCGGAGATCCGCCGCGGCGCCGGTCATCAGGTCTGCGACCGTGATGCCGAGCGCGCCGGCCAGCGCGGCGATCATCTCGCTCGACGGCTCCTTGCGGCCACGCTCGATCTCCGACAGGTACTGGGGCGAGATTCCGGCCCGTTCCGCTGTCTGTGCGAGCGTCTCCCAGCGTTCGGTGCGCAGCGCGCGCAGGCGGCGCCCAAGCACCTCCCGCCACAGCGGTTCCAGCGCGCGGTTGTCCAACGATGAGGTTGCTGCGGCCTCGCTCATGACCTCACTGTAGGTACCCGTGGCAGGAAGGGGAATCGGCGTTCACCAGCAGCGGACGGGGCGCCCTGGCCGGACGGGCCGGCTAGGCGGTCAGCGGGGGCGGCCCAGCCGGGCCGCGAGCATGCTCGCCGTCTCGAGGAGCAGGTCGGCCCGGACCGGCTTGGCCAGGACCGCGTCTGGTTGGACGGTGCCTGGCGCCGCGAGGGCCGGGCTCAGGCCGAGCGGATGGGCGGTGACGACGATGCCGGGCAGCCGGGGCGTGATCGGGCGCAGGGCGGCGAGGAGCTCGAGGCCGGACATGCCTGGCAGGTCCAGGTCGGCGAGCAGCAGGTTCCAGCACTGCGCGGCGGCCAGGGCGAGCGCGGTCACCGGGTCGGGAGTGTGCGTGACCTCGAACCGGCCACGCGTGACGAGCACATGCCGGAAGAACTCGGCTGCCTCGGGATCGTCCTCGACGATCAGGATCCGCCCTCGCGAGGCGGCATCGCCAGATGTCTCTGGGAAAGCGGAGGATTTCATGACCCGGACATTGTGCCCAAGCGGTATATGCGCTTCGGTTGCCGTAACGGTGCGGCACGGTTGCGGTCGGCCCGGTAGCGGTAGCCGAAGCCGCGAACCGCCTCGATCGGGGAGTCCGCGCCCGATGTGGCGCCGAGCTTGCGGCGCAGCCGCATCACGCTGTACTTGACCCGCTCCGGCCCGATGCCGACCGGATCGTTCCACACCAGGTCGAGCAGCCTGACCGCGCTCAGCACCTGGCCCCGGTGCCGGACCAGGGTCACCAGGAGGCGGTACTCGGTCGCGGTCAGCTCCACCGGCACGCCGTCGGCGAGCACCTCGTGCGCGGCGAAGTTCACCCGGACGTGGCCGTCATCGTAGACGTCCTCCGCCGGCTGCTCGCTGCTCCCCGCCCGTCGGAGCAGCGCCCGCACCCGGGCGACGAACTCCGCGTTGCCGAACGGCTTGGTGACGTAGTCGTCGGCGCCGGTCCGCAGGCCGCGCACCTTGTCTGACTCCTGGCCGTGCGCGGTGAGCATCAGCACCGGAACCTCGCTCAGCTCGCGGATCCGCTCCAGGACGGTCCAGCCGTCCATCTCTGGCAGCCCGACGTCCAGGATCACGAGGTCCGGGCGCTCCCCGTGGAATGCGCGCAGCCCCTCCCTGCCGTCGCCCGCCGTGGTGACCGCGAACCCGTTCCTGCTCAGCATCGTGTGCACGCCGAGCGCGATGTCCGCGTCGTCCTCGATCAGCAGCACCCGGTCCGTCACTGGGCCGCCGCGGTGGCGTGCACCGGCAGGAACACGCTGAACGTGGTCCCCTCATCAAGCACGCTGTCTACCTTGACGTGGCCGCCGTGCATTTCCACCAGCGACTTGACGATGGCCAGCCCGAGCCCGGTCCCAGGCAGGCCGGCGATCCTGGCGTTCGACCCGCGGACGAACGGGCCGAACAGCCGCGCCGCCTCGTCGGAAGGTATGCCGATCCCGGTATCGGAAATGTCGATACGCCAGATGCCGCGCTGATACCGCAACCTGACCCGCACCAGCCCGTCGACGTGGGAGAACTTGACCGCGTTGCCAATCAGGTTGTCGAGGACCTGGATCACCCGGCGGGGATCGGCCTGCACCGCGGGCCCGTCCCCCGCGTCGAGATGCACGGTGACACCGGACTTGTCCGCCACCGGCGCCGCGGTCTTCACCGCCTCCGCGGCGAGGGCGGGCAGCGATACCTGGGTCAGCTCCAGCGGCAGCCCGCCAGCCTCGAGCCGGTTCAGCATCAGCAGGTCGTCGATCAGCCGGAGCAGCCGGTCGGCGTTGCGCTCGATGATGCCGAGAAACCGCTGGCCGTCCGGTGAGAGGCCAGCCGACTCGCCGCGTAGCAACTCGCTGAAGGAAATGATCGAGGTCAGCGGCGTGCGCATTTCATGCGAGACAGCCGCGAGGAACTCTGCTCGTCGCCTTTCCGTGTCCGCGAGAGAGAGTTCGTCGTGTAGTTGGGCCTCACCTCGCAGCCGATCCTGGTGAGACCTGGCCCGAGGAACGCCCCCGTTCCCCATGATCCATCTTTTTCCCTCTCGTACCATCCGCCGAAACCACTTCCATTACCGGCTGCAACCGTTTTGCACCTTTTAGGAACACTCGCTGGTCACCGCCTGCGGCTGATCCTGGCGGAAACTTTCTATCGGAACCGGCTAGAAAGTTTCCGTGGTAATACGGATTTCCGTGATCGTGTTCGATGCAATGGAATGCACGTGACCGGCGGGATGCCCCGCGCGAGGATCGCTAGCCGCGGAGCAGGGCGGCGAGCTCGGATGCCCAGTTGCCGTCGTGGGCGACCGTGCCCATGAGGGCGCGGACGAGGGGCGAGGCCGCGGCGTCCTGCCGGTACGCGGCGGTCAGGTCGCCCGAGGTAGCGGCGTGCAACTCGGCGGCTGCGAAGCCCGCGTCGTCGAGCGCCTGGTTGACCGCGGTCAGCGAGGCCTGGGCGCCGGGGCCGCGGTAGACGTAGGTCAGCGGGTCAGGGAGGTTGAGCACCTCGTAGGCGACGGCGCCGGCCGGACCGGAAAGCAGCGCGAACGCCAGCACCGTGGGGTCCTCGCCGGTCGTGGTCAGTGCGGACAGGTCCTCTGTCTCCGGGGTGAGCATGCCGCGCCTGACGTCGGCGCGCGGGGTCATCTGGTGCTGCGCGACGCCCGAGTTCCAGTTCATGCCCGCGCCGAGCGCGCGGAACGCCCAGTAGCCGCCCATGCCGCCGTAACCAGGGCCGCCGCCGAAGGGGCCGCCGTAGCCGTACCCGCCGCCATAGCCACCGTAGCCGCCGCCGTACCCGCCGAGGCCGCCGGGACCGCCAGGCCCGAACCCGCCTGCCCCCGGGCCCATCCCTGACATCATGCCAGCCGCCATCGCGCCGCCGAGGCCGGGGCGGAACATGCCCTCCGGGCTGTCGTGCTGGCCAATGTGCGGCGTCACCGCGGGGTCGTGCCACGGGGTGCCGCCGACCGCGGCGCGGCGGACCGAGGCCACCTGCTTGAAGCCGATCGCCAGCCCGGCCTGGCCGGCGAGCCCGGAGATCGCCGCGCACCGGTCCGGCAGCGCGGCGACCCGCAGCAGCGTGGCGGACAGGTCCTTGTGGATGGCGTCGAGCGCGCCCGCGGGCGCCGCCACGCCGTCGCGTAGCAGGCCGGCCGCGGCGCGCTGCGCCATCGGGTCAAGCCCGGGAAGCAGCGAGCCAAGGAAGGCCGCCGTCCGGCCGCGCGAGCCGGTGAGCCGCTCGCCGAGCAGCGTCACGAACTCGTCGGTTCGCCTGCCGAGGCGGGTGATGGCGACCTGAGCGCCGCCGGTCAGCGAGACCGCGACGGTGTAGTCCTGCGCCCGCACGTCCGCGACGAAGGAAAAGGCGATCCGCCGGGCTCGCCCGCCCGCGACGATCAGCAGCGCGTCCTCGAAGACGTGCAGGTCGGCGGGGTCAGCCGCAACCGTTCCGCTGAACCGGGCACCGTCTCCCACCGTGCCGGACTCCGCCGCGGCGACCTCCGCCCGCGCGTCGCGCAGCTCTTCGAGCAGCTGGGTGCGCATCCGGCCGAGCCTGCCGAGTTCCAGCGCGGTGCCGTCGGCGAGGGTGACCAGGATGGTGAACGGCTCCGGCTCAGCGACTGACGCGATGCGGCTCGCCGGGATGCGCACCGGCGTGCCGTTCGCGGGCCTGAGCTCGAGGATCCCGCCCGCCACTGTCACGTCGCCGCTGCCCGACTCGGCCTGGCCGCCGCCCGCGGCGACCAGGCGGTACTGGGCGGAGCTCACCTCAGCCGGCCGGCGTGCCGCACTCGCCGCAGAACCTCGCGCCGTTCAGGTCGGTGCCGCAGTTTCTGCAGAACTTCTTCGCCGACTGGGCGGCCGCGAGCGGATGACCGCAGGACTGGCAGAACTTTCCCGCGCCGCTTTCCTGTCCGCAGGACGGGCACATGCCGGTCGCCTGGTCGCGGTAGTTGATGTCCTTCGTCCAGTCCTGCGCCTGGATCTTGGTATTGAGCTGCTCGATCTGCGCCTGCGCCTGCATCTGCGCCATCGCCTGGTCCAGCTTGGGCGCGCAGCTCACGCACAGGCCGCGCTCGGTGTTCCAGCAGATCTGGTCGCAGACCCACTGGCCGCAGTTGTGGCACTGCTTGAAGTACGGCTGCATTTCCTGCACGGCCTTGGCGAGTGCCTTGTCGCGCGTCGAGCCGCGCACGGTGTCGCGCATGAACTCGGAGTCCCAGCCGAGCTGGGATGCGCGCTCGCCGATCTGGCCGCCGATCATGTCGCCGCCGAGGCGGAGAAGGCGGCCGCCGAAGCCGGTAACCGAATGCTGGAAGGACGAGGAGTAGCCGTTTCCGCATCGACGGCAGTAAAACTCGAATTGATACCCGTCGTCGCTGCTGCGGTCGGCGTAGTTGTCGGTGAAAAAGACCATCCCGGCCATGGAGATTCCCCTCGCTCACGTGTGCACCCGAAACCGTAGCAAGTCGGACCATCATGGGAAAGCACAAGTCATTAACAAGTTCCCAAGAAGTCACACCTCGCTCAATTGGCGCGGCGGGGCGGGATCCCTGGTGGGATACCGCCCCGCCCCGTGGCGGAGTTGGCGCAAGGCCGTGGAGTTACGGCTTCTGGCAGGTACGGAACGTCAGCGCGGCGTGTTCCGTGGCGCGCGAGCCGCCGCGCCCGAACGTGACGGTGCCGGTGAGCGTGTAGCTCTTGCCCGAGGTCAGGCCCGCTCCCTTCAGCACGGAGCCGACCGTGCCGCCGCCGAGCTTCAGCGACTTGCCGATCACCGTCCAGCCGGCGGCGGCCTTGGCCGAGACGCCGACCGCGATGTTCACCGGCGGCAGGCAGGAGGACGGCCCGGTGACTGCCACCTTGCCGCCCTTGCCAGACGACTTGACGGTGACGCTGAGGCCGGCCAGCAGCAGCGGTGCGACGACCAGCCTGTCGTTGACCTTCGACTCGACCGACCAGGCCACCCAGCCGCGCCCGCTCGGCGCCGTGGTCAGCTGCGGGTCACCGCCCGCGAAGGTCTGGGAGGCGGGGATGCTGAACCGGAAGATCGCGGCGTGCCTGGTGTTGGCCAGGTTGGCCACCGTCACGGCCTGGCACTCATGCGTCACGTCGGCCAGCCGGCCGCTGGCGTCCGCCACCGTGTCATGGTTGCTTTGCGGGCAGTTGTTCGTGTCGCCGGTGAGGACCGGTGCCGAGAAGCCGGAACTAGTCAGCGCGGAAACCACCGGGTGATAGCCGGCGTTGTTCTCCGACGCGATCACGCGGACGCCCGAGGTGGTCCCGGCCATCCCGAACCCGGCGAGGTTCCAGGTCTTGGCGATGGCCTTGAACCCGGTCCAGCCGCCGCCCGACTGCCTGGCGTAGGAGACCGGCTGGGAGATGGCGCCGGCCTTGTCGATCGCGAGCACGGCGCTGCTGCCGCTGAAGGCGAGGAGGGAGTGGCCCGGCTGGAAGGGGGTCTTGACCGTCTGCGGCGCGCTGCCCAGGCCCCGGGTGACCTGGAGCGAGCTGACGCCGCCCCCGGCGTGGGCCACGGTCCAGATCTTGCCGCCCGGCGCGAGCACCGCGTCGAGCAGCGTGCCGAAGCTCGGCCCGGCGGATGAGACCTTGGCGGCCGACAGCGGCCCGCCGCCCTGGGAGGTAGCGGTCGCGATCACGTCGCCCTCCGGGCCGTTTTCCGACGCCACGGTGGAGTACATCCAGACCAGGGTCACCAGGTTCGACTTGCTGACAAGCACCCACAGCCCTGTCGCGGTCGACGTGCCGATGCCGTCGGGCGCCGAGACGACGGTGCGGATTCCGCCCGCGCAGGCCTTGGCGCCATGCGGCAGCGTGCACAGGCTCACCTTCCGGCCCGACCCGTTGTCACCGATCCAGCCGATGTAGGCGGTGCCGTTCGGTCCGGTGGCGAGGTCGTAGCCGGAGAACTGCGTGTTGTTCGCCAGCGTGATCGCGGGCCCGGTCAGGCCGGCCTTGACAGAGGGTGCGCTTGCCGGAGCCCGGACGGCCGCCTGAGCTACGGAAAGCGACATGACGCCGGGCAGGACCGCGACGGCCGCGGCGAGCGCGGCGCCGGTGAGACGGGCGGACCGGCGGGTCCGGCGGGCATGCCCCGCGTTCGGGCGGGAAACAGAAAAGGACATTGTTCGGCTCCTGGCGAGTTCGAGGGCTTGTGTCGTGTCCCGCGTCGAGTACAGCGCCGGCGCGTAACGTCTGAGTAATGGCAGTGGCAAGCGCCGAACCCGGTGGCCGGGGCGCGCGGGATGCGCCGGGTGTGCGGGTGGAGGTCATCGGCGCTGGCGCCGTCAGGCACGGGGATGCGGCGGTGACCGGACTCGCGCTTGGCGGACGGCGGGCACGGGTGGCGCTCGCCGCGCTCGCGCTCGCCGACGGCCCGCTGCCCGCCGACCGGCTCGCCGCCATGATCTGGCCGGACACGCCGCCACCGACCTGGCCCGTCGCGCTGCGCGGCGTCATCAGGTCGCTGCGCGCGGCGCTTGAGCCTGTCGACGCGGGTGGCCAGCGGCTCATCGTCACCACCCCGTCTGGCTACCGCCTCGCTCACGACGCGAGCGTCGACCTGGACCAGATGGAGGAGTCGCTTGCCGAGGCGGGCGCGATGGCCGCGGCCGGCAGGCACGAGACCGCGATCGCCATGGCCGAGCCGCTGACCGTGCTCGACGGCGGCCTGCTGCTGCCCGGCGAGGACGGCGCCTGGCTCACGCCGCACCGGGCCCGCTCGGACGCGCTTGCGCTGCGGGCGCTCGAGCTCGTCGCCGGGTCGGCGGGCGCGCTCGGCGATCACCATCGCGCGGTGGCCGCCGGGCGCGGCGCGGTGAGCGCGAGCACGCTGAACGAGCGAGCGCACCGCGTCCTGTTCCGCGCCCTGCAGGCCGCGGGGGACAGGGCAGGGGTGGTGCAGGCGTACGAGGCCTGCCGTGCCGTCCTCGCCGAGCAGCTCGGGGTGGACCCCGCGCCGGAGACCGTCGACGCGTACCTGGCGGCGATCGGCAGCGCGCCGGCCGGCGGATCCGTCGGCCCGCGATCCGGGCTGACCGCACGGGTGCCGCAGCCGTCGTCCGCGTTCTTCGACCGCGAGGCCGAGGCCGCGTCATTGGCGGCCGCCCTCCGCGAGCCCGGGCTGGTCACCGTCACCGGCCGCGGCGGTGTGGGGAAGACCCGGCTCGTCACCCAGGTCGCCAGGGCACCGGCCACGGCGGCAGCGCTGAGCGGCGGCCGGCTATGGGTATCGCTGGCGGCCGTCGACAGGGATGAGTTCGTCGCGGCGGAAGCCGCCATGACGCTCGGCCTGCCTGTCGGCACCGAGGACGCGGCCGCCCTGGTCGCCGGCCTCCTCGCGCCGCTCGGCCGGGCCATGCTCGTGCTCGACGGCTGCGAGGCGGTACTCGACGGGACAGCGTCGCTCGCGGCAAGCCTGCTCGCAGCCTGCCCCGCGCTGACGCTCGTCGTCACCAGCCGGGTGCCGCTGGCGGCCGAGGCGGAGCGGGTCTTCGACGTCGCGGCGTTCCCGCCACCCGGCGTGGGCGGCCCCGACGAGATCGCGGCGAGCGAGCAGGTGCGGCTGCTCGCCGACCGGGTGCGGGCCGGCGGCGGCGAGCTTGCCGTCGACGAGGCGGCCGCGCCGTTCGTCGCGGAGCTGTGCCGGCGCTGCGGCGGGCTGCCGCTCGCGATCGAGCTGGCGGGCGCGCAGCTCGCCGTCATGTCCGTGCCCGACCTGCTCGACCACCTGGCCGGGCTGGCCAAAGACGGCGGCGACCGGGTGCGCGGCATCGCGCAGAGCAGCTACGCGCTGCTCGACCCCGACGAGGCGACGGTGTTCCGGCGGCTGGCCGTCCTCGACGGTCCGGCCACGCTGCCGTTCCTGCGCGAGGTCGTGGCGACGGACCCGATCGCGCCGGTCCGCGTGGTGCGGATCCTGCGCGAGCTGACCGCGCGCGGGCTGCTGTCCGTTGACCGCTCGGGGCCGCGGTGGCGGTACCACCAGGACGACGACCTCCACCGGATGGCCAGGGAGCTGCTCGACGCCGCGGGCGAGACCGGCCATGCCATGACGAGGCTCGCGGACGCGGTATCCGCCATGCTGCCCACCGAGGCCAAGACGCCGCCCGAACCGTACCTCGATGCGATAAACGAGGTGCTCGCGGCGGTCAGGACGGTGCTCGGCGCCGCGACCGACGGGCTGCTACCGCCCGGCCGCGGCCTCGACATCGCCTTCCGGCTGCATCGCTACTGGGCGGCGAGCAACGTGGCCGAGGGCAGGTTCTGGCTGTCCCGCCTGGTGGCGGGCGCCCCGCCCGGGCCGGCGGCCGCGCACGCCACCTACGCGCTCGGCTACCTGGGCTACTGGGCAGGGGACACCGCCGCCGCGGCCAGGGACCTGCACGCCGCCGCCGAGCAGCTGGCCGGACAGGACGACGAATACGCCGCCCGCGCCCTGATCTACCTCGGCGGGCTCGCGGACGACATGGACCGCGGCGAGGACGCGCTCGGCTACGTGCGCCGTGCGATCGACGCCGCCGCGCCGTTCGGCGCCGACCTCCAGGTCGGCGCCGCGATGGGGATGGGCTGCGTGCTCGCCGAACGGGGGCGGCAGGAGGCGGCCTGGTTCGCCGCGGAGGCGATCGTCCTGTGCCGGCGGGCCGGTTCGCCCGAGCAGCTGGCCGCGACGCTGCCGACGGCCGCGATGGTGTGCTGGCAGGTCGGCGAGCTCGACGCGGCGCGCGGCTACGTCGCGGAGGCGACGCCGCTGCTCGCCGGGTCGCGCCGGATCGCGCGGGTGGTGCTGCTCTCGGCCGCAGCCGGGATCGCGCTGGCCGGCGGCGACGGCGGCGCCGCCGTCGAGTTCGCCGCCCAGGCCGACGCGGACGCCCGCGCCCTGGGCATCGACAGGGAGATCCCGCTCATCCGGTGCGTGCTTGCCAGGGCGCGGCTGGCCGGCGGCGACGTGACGGCCGCCGCGGCCGCGGCGGCCGACGCCATCGCGGCGGCTCGCGCGCTCGCGTTCCCGTACCCGATGGCTCTGTGCCTGGAAACCGCGGCCCTTGTCCTGCTTGACGGCGCCGGCCACGCGACGGGCGACGGCGAACTCGCGGATGCGGCCGGGCGCCTGCTCGCGGCGGCCGAGCTGATCAGGGACCGGGGCGACCGGCCGGGCCCCGTGACGCTGTCCGGTGACGTCAGGCGGGCGCGGGTCGCTGCGGCGCGGCACACCGCGATGGCACTGGAACCCGCGGCGGCCGCGGAACTTGGCGTCGCCCTGCTGGCGACCCTGTCCGCGGCCGTCGGCACCGATCAGCCGTGCTGACCGGGTGATGGCTATCGTCTTCCGATGCGCCGTGCCCCATATCACGCCGACAGGGTTAAGCCACAGCCGAGCCGAGGCGGGGCATCCAGCCGGACCGCCGATCTTAGCGGCACTACGAGGGCAGCCGGGTCAGGCTGGGAAGCAGTACCTCGTCGACGAACGCCTGCAGAGTCCCTGCGGGAACGGGCCGCCTGTGCTGCAGTACAAGGAACATGATGTAGGCGGGCAGCACATCCCAGATGTCTTCGCTGATGACCTCTGGATAGATCTCTCCGCGGGTCACCGCGCGTTGCAGTATGCCGTGGAACTGCTCTTTCCTGGCCCGTTGCAGGTCGTCGACCAGCAGTTCCCGCAGCCGCGGGCTTCGCTCGCCCGCCGCGAGAATCCCGGCGATGGTCCGCCCGTACTCGTCGGCGTCACGGGCAATGATCTCCGCAAGCCGCAGCAGGTCATCTCGCAGGCTACCGCTGTCAGCGGGCAGCCCTTGCTCACGCTGTATCAGGTCGGCGAACGCGGCGCAGACCAGTTCGGCCTTGGATGGCCAGCGCCGGTACACCGTCGTTTTGCTGGCATGAGCCCGCGCGGCGACCTGATCGACAGTGAACTTGTCGTACCCGGTCTCGCGTAGCACCTCCAGGGTGACCGTCAGCAGTTCGGCTTCCCGCGGCGTTAGCGACGAACCAAGGACTCCCCGCTTGTTTTGGCGCCTGCTGTCGGCGCTGGCGGAGGCTGGCATGACGGCAGTGTACCTATCTGGGGATACGATTCAGTATCGTACGGCGACGAGGCTCGTCGTCGAGATCGCCGCTCGTCTGCCGATTCCGGTGGCGGCTGACTAGTGCACCCGGGTCAGGCTGGGCAGCAGAACCTGATCGACCAGCGCGCGCTGCGTCTCGAGGGTGACCGGCCGCTCATGCTGCAGTATGCGGAACATGATGTAGGCGGGCAGCACGTCGACGGTGGCATCGCTTATGGCCTCAGGGACGATCTCCCCGCGGGCGACGGCACGGCGCAGCACCACGAGTACCTGTTCCTTCCGGAGCTGGTACAGCTCATCCATCAGCAACTCCCGCAGCCGGGGACTCCGCTCGCTCGCGGCGAGGATCCCGGCGGCGACCTGCGCATGCCCTTGGGCGTCACTGGAGATCTTCGCGGCCAGGGCGAGCAGGTCATCGCGGAGGGTGCCAGCGTCGGCCTGCGGGCCAAACTTGTCGCGCAGGCGGTAGGCGAACGCGGCGCAGACCAGTTCGGCCTTGGTCGGCCAGCGCCGGTACACCGTGGTCTTGCTGGCGTGCGCCCTGGCCGCCACCTCGTCAACGGTGAGTTTGTCGTACCCGGTCTCGCGCAGCACTTCCAGCGTGACTTCCAGCAGCTGGGCCTCCCGCGCGGTTAGCGACGCGCGGAGCAGGTCCTGATGTCCTGGTTGCCGCTGGTCGGCATGGCTGAGCGAGGTCACTAATTCATGCTACCCCGGTTGCCAGGATACGATCCCGTATCGTACTGTCTCGTTTGGGGCCGGTTCCGGAGGGAAGGCGCTCGGATGAAGATGGCTCGTCGAAGATAGCCATCTCTAGGGCTGGATGCACGGCTGGATCTATCGCCCATGAGCCACAAAACACCCCGGGGGAAGAATTGGCGAATATGCCGCTACTCGCATTTCGCGAGATAGCGAAAAAACGGACATATCGACATATTGGAAGATATCACTACTTCGTCATCGCCCTGCTTGTTCTTCTCGTGGGGAGTGTGCTCGTGGAAGCTCACTCCTTTCCGCTGGTGGCGCGGACGGCACCGGCCGGGTTCTGGGTGCTGGCCGCCCTAGCGGTCATCGCGGACACGCCGGTCATCGCGATCCGATGGCCCAATGCCCCGGTGGGGGTCATGACGTCGGTGACCTTCTGTTTCGCGATCTCCTACGAGTGGGGAGACTACGGCGCCGGCCGGCTCGCGCAGGCGCTGGCTATCCTGGTCGCAGCGGCGCTGGCGCGGCGCGGATTCTGGCCGACAGCCTTTGACCTAGGCCGGTACGGCCTGGCCCTAGCGGCGGCCAGCAGCGTAGCGACCCTGATCGGCCCCCCGAGGCCGGCGGTGCCGGACGCCGCCGATCTCCACCGCGTTCTGCTGGCGGCCGTGGCGTGGTACCTCACCTTCCGGCTGCTGAGCGCCACCGGGACGTGGCTGGACGAGGGTGGCGGCTGGACCGCGCCGCTGACCCGTAACCTGCCGGCTGAGGTGATCTCCGCCGCGGCGCTGCTCTTCCTCTCGCCCATACTGCTCCTGCTTGAGCATGCCGACGCCTGGCTGATTCCGCTTGTACTTGCGCCAGTTTTCGCGGTGAGCCAGATGGCCCGTCGCTACTCCAAGCAGCAGCGGCGCGCCGCGCAGGATCCGCTGACCGGGCTGCCGGACCGGCTCGGGCTTTCCCGGGCGGCCAAGGAACCGATCCAGCGTTGTGCAGGCCAGCGCTGCACAGATCCCGGCATCGCGGCCCTGCTGATAGCGAACGTCACCGGTCTGGGCCGGGTAAACGATGCACTCGGGCACGACGTCGGCGACCAGATTCTCGCCGCCTTCGCAGGGCGCATCGCGACCCAGGCAGGCCCGAGCACCCTGGTGGCGCATCTGCAAGGCGATGAGTTCGCCATTTTCACGTGGGGGCTGGCCGACATCGAGGATGCGCTCGCCCGCGCTGCGGCCATGCGCGCCCAGTTTGACGAGCCTGTATCGGTCGAGAGTCAGCCACTTGTCATGTCCGCGGCCATCGGAATGTCGTTGTGCCCCGCACACGGCACCAACTTCGACGACCTTGCACGCCGCGCCGACATCGCCATGGAACGGGCTAAGCTCCTGCCGGACACGGTAGCGATCTTCCAGCCCGATCACGACGAGCCCGCGACAGGCCAGCTCGAGCTGCTCAGCGACCTGCGCCTAGCGCTGGAAGAGCCGGGTAACACCGAGATCGTGCCCTTCTACCAGCCCCAGCTGGACATGTCTACTGGAGAGGTGACCGGCTGCGAAGCGCTGCTACGGTGGCGGCACCCGGCCCTCGGCATGGTCAGCCCGGAGCAGATTGTACGGGTCGCCGAGCATACCGTGCTCATGCGGAAGATCAGTATGACGATGATCGAGCAGGTGCTTGCGCAGCTCGCTGCATGGCGATCCGAGGGCCTGGTGCTGAATGCGTCGGTCAACGTCAGCGTGCGTGATCTGCAGAGCGACGAGCTGGCGAAGTGGCTCCAGGAGCGACTGCGCTACCACGGCGTTGCGCCTTCCCAGCTGCAACTTGAGCTCACGGAAAGTGCGCTGATGCACCAGGGCCCTGCCGTTGCAAGCACTGTGCAGTTCCTGCGCCGCCTCGGTGTCGGCGCGGCACTGGACGACTTCGGGACGGGCTTTTCCTCCCTGCAGCATCTGCGCGGGCTGCCGCTTACCGAAATCAAGATCGACCGATCATTTGTCCAGTCCATGATGGCAAGCCCGCAGGACGAGGCGATAGTCCGGTCTGTCATTGACCTGGGTCGCGACCTTGGGCTGCGCGTGGTCGCCGAGGGCATCGAGGACGACTGGACAGAAGTGAAGCTGCTCGCCCTCGGCTGCCGCCTGGGACAGGGGTGGCACTACGCCCGCGCGATGCCTGCTGCCGAGTTCGCCTTGTGGTATTCGCAGCGCGCGGCTCACACCAGATCACTCGGCGCCGATCGAGTAGACGTCCCGGCCGAACCGCGTCCGGCCGCAGCGATCACCGGCGCAGCGGGAACCGCGGCTGCGCTTCGCAACGCCTTAGCTGAACTCCCCCTGCACCGACCAGCCGTGCTGACCGCCTGACCGCTATCGTTTCCCCATGCCAGAAGCCGCACCCGACGTCGTGACCGACTTGGCCCCAGGCGGCGTGCTGCGGGCCGCGCTGAACCTCAACAACCCGGTGCTTGTCCAGGGGACGCCGGCGGCACCCACCGGAGTCACCGTCGACATCGCCAGGGAGATCGCCACCAGGCTCGGCGTCGCTGTGAAGTTCTCCTGCTTCGCCGGGGCGCTCGACTCGTTCGAGGCGATCGTCGCCGGGCGGGCCGACGTCTGCTTCCTCGCGGTCGAGCCCGCACGCGCGGCCGAGATCGCCTTCACCGCGCCGTACACGCTGATCGAGGGCGTGTACGCGGTGCCCGTCGGCTCGCCGCTTGGCACGGTTGCCGATGTCGACAGCGCCGGCGTGCGGATCGGGGTGAAGCTGGGCTCCGCGTACGACCTGTTCCTGAGCCGCACGCTGCGGGAGGCCACCGTCGTCCGCGGCACCGAGGGAACGACGGCATTCATCAACGGCAGCCTGGACGCGGCCGCAGGGGTCAGGGAGCCGATGACGGAGTTCGTCGCCGCGCACCCTGGATACCGGCTCATTCCCGGCCGCTTCATGGAGATCCCGCAGGCGGTGGGCATACCGAAGAGCAGGCGGGCGGAGAGCGCACGGTTCCTGCATCAGCTGGTGGAGGAGCTCAAGGCCGCCGGCTTCGTCGCCGACTCGCTGCGCCGCTCCGGTCAGGCAGTGACCGTCGCGCCACCCGCATAGCGCCCGGGTAACGGCAAGCGCCGGGCGGTGCGGCTAAACGCCGAGGAGATGCTGGCCTCTGGCCATGTCAATGACGCCGGGTGAGGCGAGCAGCTGCCGCGCCGAGGGAACGGGCAGGCCCTCACGCAGCGTCCGGTGGTCGGCGTAGACGCCCGCGAGCAGCCAGTACTCGTCTGTGCTCATCCGCTCGGTCACCACGATGCGGCCGCCTGCGTGATTCCGCGCTCCGCCGCCGTCCGCGGGCACCCAGAAGACGCGCCCCGACCGCCGCGTGATGAGCGGGCTCAGGTCGGCGAGCTGGCCACGGCCGATGAGCTCCCACAGCCGTCCGCCGTCCAGCGGGTCGGCCGGGAGCGGCGGCCACTGTGCGGGCTGGCCGCCGGCCAGCGGCAGGACGAGAACCTCGGGGACAGCCGACGGGTCATCCCACGGCTCGGGCAGCCTGCCGTGCGCCGCGACGAGCGCGTGCACCTTGGCGCCGACCACCCAGCCAAGCAACGCGCCGTCCCTAGGTACCGGCACGCACGACTCGATGAGCAGGCGGGTGCCGTCGGGCGCCGGCTCGTGCGGCCTGATCTCCAGCCGCCTGCCATCACGGCGGTCCCAGGGCCGCAGGATGAAGAGGTCGTCCCACTCCATGATGAGGACGTAGAACCGGGCGGTCCCGTCTCGGCGGCTCATAAGCACCATCGAGCCGTACCGGTGCTCCGCGTAGTGCCGCCGGACCGCGAGCGGGTAGCCGCGGAAAAACCTCAGGCACGCCGCGAAGGCGGCGTCGCCGGATCGAGCTTCACCAAGCACAGTGCGCTCCCTATCGAGGTGACGTGGGATGACCCACGTGACCAGAGGGGCGTTGCCGCATCCGCCGCCTACGGCCAGGTATGTGAGGGGGTAAATGAGCCTTATGACTCGCGTGCCACATGATGGAGCAAGAGACGCGCGGAAACATCGGCCATCTGACCAATACCGGACTAGGTCGCGCGGATCGACCGTCATCATCCGGAACGGTTGCGGCTGACTCCCGGCACGCACAGCCATCGCCCTACACTGCGGGCATGCCACGCACCGCGGATGACCCCGGCGACTCCGCCGCGAAATGCGCGTTCTGTGCCATCATCCGCGGAGAGGTGACGGCGACGACAATCCTGGAGACCCGGCACCTGATCGCGTTCCTCGACCACCGGCCGCTGTTCCGCGGTCATACGCTGCTCGTGCCCAAGACCCACCTGCGGCTGCTGTCGGATCTGCCCGCTGGGCTGGCCGCCGAATTCCTCACCACCGCACAGCGGCTGGAACGTGCCGTCGAGGACGGCCTGGGCGCGGCGGGCAGCATGATCCTCGTCAACAACGTGGTCAGCCAGTCCGTGCCGCACCTGCACCTGCACGTCATCCCCCGCAACCCGAAGGACGGCCTGCGGTTCTGGCTCGGCCCGCGGCACCCCTACGACGACGAGCATCAGGCGGAGGAGTACGCGGCGAAGATCCGGGCCGCCCTCCCCCCTGCCTGACGACGTCGCCTGCGACGGCGCGAAAGAAGCCCTGCGGCGGGACCCGGCGGGTGGGCGCTCGTTGGCTACGCCGGTGGGCTACAACGAGGGCGCGTCCCGGAGTGTGACCTCGCAGGGCGGGCCGCCATAGGGGTCGAACCTGGTCACGGTGGCCGGCACGCGCAGGCCGTCCCGGCCGGCGAACTCGGCGACGGTACCCGGAGCGACACCGGGGTCGGCCGTCGCCGCGCTGATCTCGTCGAGCAGCGCGGCGTCCGCCTCAGGGACAGGCCCGGGACCGTGGCCGAGCTGCATTCCCCAGCCCTCCCACAGCAGCATCTCGGTCCTGTTCAGCGCCGCCAGGTCGTGGATGACGTGATGCGCGAGGTACGGCCAGCCGCGAAGCACCGGCACATCCAGTTCCGGTGAGACCACGTAACGAGCGGGATCGTCCCGGCCGGCCCGGGCCGCCAGCCAGGCGCGCGGCCCGGTGACGAACAGGTCGTCAGTCATGTCAAGCCAGTCGGCGCGGCGGCCGTTCAGCTCCGGCGTCCAGTCGGCGCTCATCTCCGGGTCGATCAGGCGCCACCGGCCCGCCGCCTGGTCCCAGACCTCGGCGATCACATGGTCGATCATCCAGCCGGGGTTGATGTAGCTGGCGAAGCCGACCCTGGCACGCGCGGGGAATCCCTTGTGCCTGGCGAGCGCGAGGAAAAGCACCGTCGCGTCGCGGCAGCACCCGACCAGCAGGTCGGCGGGCGCCCGGTCCCTGGACAGTGACGGCGCACCTCGCTCAAGCAGCAGCCCGAGCATCGCGTCGGCGTAGCAGGTGTGGATCTCCGCGGCCCGCTCGGCGGGCACGCCGTTCGCAGCGAAGTCCCCACCGGCCCGGTAGTGGATCACCAGGCGCGAGCAGGCCTCGCGGAGCGCGGCCAGATCAGCGGGAAGCTCATCGATGGCCTTCGACGCGGCACCCGGGTCGGTGAACTGACTCTGGGCAATCCAGGCGGCCGCCTTGTTCTCGACGTTCATGCGCACTCCCTGCGGTCATGTTCTCTCCCCACCTATAACGCGGTACTTCGCGGAATCTCATCGGTTTCCCGCGGGCGGGCACACACGGGCGGGCAGCCGGCCGGCAGCGGCGCAACGGCCGGCCACACTGCGCGGTGGCCCACAAACGCGCCGTGTAGTGTCTTGCCGCAGAGGCGGCCGGCGGAGGCCACCGGAAGGGGAGATCGCGATGTCCAAGTTCATGATCCTTTACCGCGCGCCCGTGTCCTCGCGCGACCAGCTGGCCAACGCCACACCCGAGCAGCTGGAGGCCGGCGCGGCCGCCTGGCAGGCCTGGGGGACCAAGGTGGGCTACGCGCTCGCCGACCTCGGCGCACCGCTCGCGCACACCACGCACGTCGGGGCAGGCGCCGCGGGCGCCGACGGCGTGTGCGGCTTCTCCGTCATCGAGGCCGGCTCGGCGGACGAGGTCGACACCATCCTCGACGGCCACCCGCACCTGCAGATGCCCGGCGCCTCCATCGAGGTGCTCGAGTTCATTCCGATGGGCGACCTGTAGAAGCGCCTGCGGAAGCGACCTGCACGAACTACTCCTCCTGGACGGCCTCGGCAGACTGCTCGCCGAGCCGCGCGTAGACCGGGGCGAGTATGTCCCGCAGGCCGGTGCCGCGCACCTGCACCGGCGGCGGGTCGGCGAGCCGGAGCAGCAGGTCGGGCGGCGCCGCCGGGCTCGCGGGCAGTGCGCGCAGCCTAGCCTGGCTCAGCCCAGGCGACCAGAAGTCCGCGAGGCAGTCCCCGAGCGGCGGCCCGGTCACGTCCGCGAGCAGCGCCGTGACCGGGCTGGTCCCCTGCACGGTCCCGCGCGGCGGTGCCGGCCCCGCCTGCCCAAGACCGGCAGGTGTCCTGCCGCGAAGCGCGGCGAGCAGCTCATCGCGCCCCTTGCCGCGCCAGGCGAGCATCTCGAACGGGTCGTCGTCGAACGACTCGGCGAGCACGTAGCAGACCGCGGCGAGGTGCTTGCACGGTACGCCCCAGTCCGGGCAGCTGCAGCGCATGTCCAGGTCGGCGCTCGACCTGGGGAACAGCGGCGTGCCGCAGGCGGCGAACACCTCCTCGATCTCGGCCGGCATCTCGCCCGCGAGCAGGCGGGCGCGGAACAGCGCCTGGCTCCCCAGCCGCGACTCGACCTCGCGCCACTGCGCGGAGGTCAGCGGCAGCACCGTGATTGACACGGTGTACGGCTGCGGCCGCGATCCCTGCACCCGGGCGGTGACCTTGCCGGTGCCGAGCGAGAACTCGATCACCTGGCCGCGCCTGGCGTAGGCGCGGCCGCGCTGCAGCCTGCCGCTCATCCCGTAGGACTCGAGCACGGCGAGGAACCGCCGCGACCACCACTGCTCGCCGATCGCGCCGCGCTTGCTCCGCGCCTTGATGCCGCCCTCGACCGCGATCGGCCCCGACTGCTCGTACTCCCACCAGCGCGGCTGCCCAGGGCTCATGCCGACACCGCCTCTGGCGCCAGGGTCAGCACCTCGCGCAGCGCCGCGGTGGACAACTCGGTCAGCCAGCTCTCGCCGGTGCCGACGATCTGCTCGGCGAGCGCCTTCTTCTGCTCGATCATGGCGTCGATCTTCTCCTCGAGGGTGCCGACGCAGACGAACTTGCGCACCTGGACGTCGCGGCGCTGCCCGATGCGGAACGCCCGGTCGGTGGCCTGCTCCTCGACCGCCGGGTTCCACCAGCGGTCCACGTGGATGACGTGGTTCGCCGCGGTCAGGTTGAGCCCGGTGCCGCCGGCCTTCAGCGACAGCAGGAACAGCACCGGCTCGTCTGCCTCCTGGAACTGCGCGACAAGCGCGTCGCGCTGCTTGCGCGAGGTGCCGCCGTGCAGGAAAAGCACCGGGCAGCCGGTCCGCGCGGCCAGGTAGGGCTGGAGCATACGGCCGAACTCGGCGTACTGCGTGAAGATCAGCGCCTTGTCGCCCTCGGCGGCGATCTCCTCGCACAGTTCCTCGAGCCTGGCCAGCTTCCCTGACCGCCCGGGCAGCCGTGAGCCGTCCCGGAGCAGGTGCGCCGGATGGTTGCATACCTGCTTGAGCTTCGCCATGGTGGCTAGCACCAGGCCGCGCCTGGTGATGTCGTCGGACGCGCCCTCGATCCGCTGGAGCATGTCGCTCACCGTCGCGGCGTACAGGCTGGCCTGCTCCTGGGTGAGGTTGCACCACACCCGCATCTCCTGCTTCTCCGGCAGGTCGGAAATGATCGTCTTGTCCGTCTTGAGCCGGCGCAGCACAAACGGCTGGGTGACACGGCGCAGTTCCTGCGCCGCCTCAGCTGAACCGTGCCGCTCGATCGGCACCGCGTACCGCTCGCGGAACGCCTTAGCCGAGCCGAGCATGCCGGGGTTCACGAACTCCATGATCGACCACAGCTCGGACAGCTGGTTCTCCACCGGCGTCCCGGTCAGCGCGATCCGCGACGCGGCAGGCAGCGACCTGACCGCCTTCGACTGCTGGCTCAGGTGGTTCTTGATCGCCTGCGCCTCGTCGCAGACCACCCGCGTCCAGCGGAACTCCGATAGCGCGGCGAGGTCCCGCGCCGCGGTCTGGTACGTGGTGATCACCAGGTCCGCCGCGCGCAGCGCGGCGCCGAGATCCGGCCCGGTCAGCCGGTCCGCACCGTGATGCACGTGCACGGCAAGGCCTGGCGCGAACCGCTCCGCCTCCCGCTGCCAGTTCCCGGTGAGCGACATCGGGCAGATCAGCAGCGTCGACCCAGAACTCTCATCCCGAACGGGTTCGGGTGCCACGCTCTCCGCCCACAACAACGAAAGGAGCTGGACGGTCTTACCGAGGCCCATGTCATCGGCGAGGACGGCTCCGATCCCCAGCCGGCCGAGGAAGGACAGCCAGGAAAGGCCGCGCCGCTGGTACGGCCGGAGCGTGCCGCGGAAGCCGTCGGGCGTCTCCATCGGGTCGAGCCGCTCGTCCGCCTGCCCGGACAGCAGGTCACCGAGCCAGCCGTCCGCGTCCACCCCGGCGAGCGGCAGGTCGCCCGGCCCGCCGTCGCCGCCCGGCCCGTCCGCTCCGAGCACGCTGCCGAGCACCTCGGCCGCGGTCATGGTGCCGCTCGTGCCGCGGCGCTCGAGGAACTTCAGCGCGGCCTTCAGGTGCCTGTCGTCGAGTTCCACCCACTGGCCGCGGACGCGGACGAGCGGAACCTTGAGCCTGGCAAGCTCGGCGAGTTCCTCCCGCGTCAGCACGTCGTCACCGAGTGCCAGGTCGTACCGGAAGGACACCAGGTCCTGCATGCCGAACTGGCTCTGCCGCCCGGAGGCCGCCGTGCCGCTCGAGGACGTCCGCGTGGTCAGCTTCAGGCCGAGCCGCGCCTTGCGTGCCCAGTCGGGCAGCAGCACGCCGAACCCGGCACCGGAAAGCAGCGGCCCCGTCTCGCGCAGGAAACCGAGCGCGCCCGCGGTGTCCAGCACGACCTCAGCGGGCGCCGCCTCCCGCAGCGCGCCGTCAAGCGCGGGGAACAGCCGGGCCGCGGCGCCGAGGCCGGCGAGCAGCTCCTCTTCCGGATGCCTGGCGCCCGCGAGCGGGACCGCGGCGAGCCACCCATCGCCGGTGCCCGCCCACACCTCCGCCGCCGGCAGCATCAGGCTCGGATCGTCAGCGGACTGCAGCGAAAGCTCGACCCGCCAGGCGTCGCCCCCGTCCGCTCCGCCGCCAACCGGTTCCGGCTCCGGTGCGCCGCGCTCGCCAGCGGCCAGCGGGGCCGCCGACCGGCCGGCAGGCTCGCCGCCGGCCAGCGGGCCGGCGAGCAGCTCCGCGTGCGGCTCGACAAGGCGGAAGCAGGTGCGGACCGAGCCGGCGGGGAGCGCCGCCGCGGCAAGCCAGTCCGCGAACGCGGCGGAAAGCTCCGCGGCATCGCGCTCGTCGCGGCCGTCCGCGAGTTCGACGGCGGCGTCGGGGCCGACCAGAGCATCAAGCAACCGTTCGGGTAGATCGATACGGGCGGGGCGGCGACCGCGGCGCGCGGGCAGCAGGGGACCAGGCAGCAGGGCGCGCACCGACGCGTCGGTGAGCGCGTCGAGCAGCTCGGCGAACAGCGGGCCCGGCGCAGTGCCGTCGGCCGTGCCGTCCACCGCGCGGCAGGCGGGCGGCATCGCGGCGGCGAGCTCGCGAGCGTGCCGCGCGTCGGGCGCGGAGAGCACGGGACGCCACCGCGCGGCGTGGCCGTCGTCCTCAACGGCCAGGGCGGGCAGCATCCGGCCGCGCACCGCCAGGTCGGCGGCGAAGCTGGCTACGGCGGCCAGGTAGCCGACCGAGCCGGCCATCTCCACGTCACCGGCCACCAGGACGCCGGCTCCGGTGTCAGCAGCCGCGGGCCCGGCGAGCGCGGGCAGCAGCGCCGCCGCGGCGGCGGGGCCGAAGCTCAGGCTCGGCACCCGCCAGGCGGCCAGCCGCGGGCGGCCGGCCCGCGCGAGCGGCGGCTCGGCAGGGGCCTGCCCCTCGGCCGTCGGTGCCGCTGATTCCGTGATCAGCGGCAGTGACTGGGAGTCCGGTGACTCGGCGACCGGTGACTCGGCGACCGGTGGCTCCGCGGCCGGCGGCCGGAGCAGCTCCGGTGAGGCGAGCAGCCCGAGCGGCGTGGACGGCAGCCGCAGCGTCAGCTCCTCGTCGACCGCCTTGCGTACCAGGTCCGCGGCATCGTCCGCCAGCGGCCCCGCGGACAGCGCGGCAGCGAGCGCGTCGGCGATGACATGAGACGGCGCGGCGAACGGATGCGGTCGCGGCGCGCGCGACGGGCGCCCGGTCACCGCCGCGGCACGCGCGGGCAGCGCCGAATCCTCCGCCCAAACCTGGAGCGCGCCGTACGCCCAGATTCCGTGCACCACAAGCATCGCCGGTCACCTCACAGAAGAGGCTAGCAACGCCGGCCGACTCTCCGAGCTGTGATCACACGGGTATGAGGGGCAGGCCCGGGTCAAGCATCCTAAGGTCGCCGGGGTCGGAAGTGACGACGGGCTGACCCGCTCGTCGAGCGCAGATCACCACGTGCGCGTCGGCGATATCGCTGCTTCCGCTGGCAGCGAGCAGCCTTCCGACGCTCGTCGCATCCACCCGGCCCAGGTCGGCGACGTGCGTGGTGGGCTGCCTGATCAGCCGCGACAGTCGCGCTTGCCGCTCAGGTTTCCTGATCGCCTGGGCCAGTGCCGAGGCCGGCACTGTCACTCGAGCGCCCGTCTCGCGGGCGCGGGCGAGCAGGACAAGAACGCGGCGGTCGTCGCGGTCCAGTGCTATCAGTCCGCCCGCGTCAAGCGTCACCCCGGACATCAGGCCGCCGGCTCCGAGCCGCCGAGCACGCCATCGGCCCAGGCGCGCTCCTCATCAGACATCTCGCCTCCGGTGCGCCGCAGCGCGTCGGCGAGCATTGCACCCCATCCCGCAACGTCGTCCAAGGCGACGCGCACGGCGTGCTGGACGAACCCGGAGACACTCGGCGCCGTGCCGGCCTGGACGAGCGAGCGGATCTGCTCCAGGCTCGACTCATCCAGCGTGACGGTGACCTTCTTCGTCGCCATACCAGTTACCATACCACGGCGACCGGCGAGAATGATACTCATGCCGATAATTGTAGCACTCAATGTAACTCATAGGTGGCTATCGCTGCTCCGTGTCCCAGTGACCGTACGATCAGGCCATGAGCGAATCTCTGACCCGGCGAGACAGCTACGACGTGGTGGTCGTCGGCGGCGGGCACAACGGGCTGACCGCGGCGGCGTACCTCGCCAGGGCGGGGCTGTCGGTGGCGGTCCTCGAGCGCCTTGACCACACCGGCGGCGCGGCCGTCTCCGCGCAGGCGTTTGCTGGCTTCCCGACCCGCCTGTCGCGCTACTCCTACCTGGTGTCGCTGCTGCCCGAGTCGATCATCGCGGACCTCGGCCTCGGCTTGCGGCTCGCCTCGCGGTCAACGGCGTCCTATACCCCGGTGCTGCGCGACGGCGCCGCGGGCGGCCTGCTCGTCGAGCGGCCGGAGGGGCAGCGGACGCGGGACAGCCTGCGGGCGCTGACCGGCTCCGACGCCGAGTACGAGGCGTGGCACGAGTTTTACGGGCAGGTCGCGGCGCTCGCCGGCGTCATTGGCCCGACGCTTACCAAGCCGCTGCCGCGAGCGGCGGAAGTGCGGAAGCAAGCCGACCCGGTGCTGTGGCGGGAGCTGACACAGCGGCCGCTCGGCGAGGCACTGGAAAGGCGCTTCCGCGACGAGACGGTGCGCGGCGTGGTCGCCACCGATGCGCTGATCGGGACGTTCGCCCGGATGGACGACCCGTCGCTGGTGCAGAACCGCTGCTTCCTCTATCACCTCATCGGCAACGGGACCGGCGAGTGGCGGGTGCCGATCGGCGGCATGGGCGCGGTCACCGATGCGCTCGCCGCGGCGGCACGCGGCGCCGGCGCCGAACTGGTAGTGAACGCCGAGGTCACCGCCATCAGAGGCGGCGTTCCAGGTCGCGGCGGCGCGGAGGTCGACGTGGCGGCCGAGGGCGGCACGCGGACGCTGCGCGCCAGGTTCGTCCTCGCGAACGTGGCACCGTGGGTGCTCGCCGGGCTGCTCGGCGAGGACCGCGATCCTGCCGCAAAGCCGGTGGGCGCGCAGCTCAAGGTCAACTTCCTGCTCAGCCGGCTACCGCGGCTCAAGTCGGGCATCGACCCGCGGATCGCGTTCGCCGGGACGCTGCACCTCGGCGAGGACTACTCCGACCTGGAGCGGGCGTACGCGGAGGCCGCCGCGGGGCGGATACCGTCGCCGCTGCCCGGCGAGGTGTACTGCCACTCGCTGACCGATCCCTCGATTCTCGGCGATGTTCCTGAAGGGACGCACACGCTGACCTATTTCGGCCTGCACCTGCCCGCGACGCTCTTCGACGACCCGGCGACGCGCGCGGAGCGCAAGGAACTGGCGGTCCGCAGCGCGATCGCGGTGCTCGACCAGCACCTCGTCGACCCGGTCGAGTCGGTCGTGGCGCACGACTCGGACGGCAGGCCCTGCATCGAGGCGAAGATCCCGCAGGAAATCGAGGCCGACCTCGGCATGCCGGGCGGCCACATCTTCCACGGCGACCTCAGCTGGCCATGGGAGTCCGATACCGCCGACCTGAGCACGCCCGCCGCGCGCTGGGGCGTGGCGGCCGGCCGGGAGAACATCCTGCTGTGCGGCTCAGGCGCGCGGCGCGGCGGCGCCGTCTCCGGTCTCGGCGGCCACAACGCCGCCCAGGCAGTCCTGGAGCTCGCGTGACTACCGCCACAGCGTTCGAGACACCGCAGCCGGGCAGCGTCACCATCTTCGGCCCCGACTTCCCGTTCGCCTACGACGACTTTCTGCGCCATCCCGCCGGTCTCGGCTCGGTCCCTGAGGCGGCACGCGGTGCCACCGTCGCCATCGTGGGCGCGGGCCTCGCCGGGCTTGTCGCCGCCTACGAGCTGATGGAACTCGGGCTGCGCCCGGTCGTCTACGAGCCGACCCGCGTCGGCGGGCGGCTGCGCTCGCACGAATTCGAGGGCGCCGACGGGATCGTCGCCGAACTCGGCGGGATGCGGTTCCCCGTCTCCGGCAGGTCCTTCTTCCACTACGCGGACCGGGTCGGGCTTGACAGCGCGCCGTTCCCCAACCCGCTCACCGCGGCCGCGGGCAGCACGGTCGTCGACATCGGCGGTCAGACGTTCCATGGCAGCACGCTCGGCGAGCTGCCTGGCGAGTTCGCCGACGTGGCCAGTGCCTGGGACGAGGCGCTCGAGCAGATCGGCTTCTCCGCCATCCAGGACGCGATCAGGGACCGCGACGTCGCCGCGCTGAAGGGGCTGTGGAACGAGCTCGTGCCGGTGTGGGACGGCAGGACCTTCTACGACTTCGTCGCCACCTCGCCGTGCTTCTCCAAGTTGCCGTTCCGCTACCGCGAGATGTTCGGGCTCGTCGGGTTCGGCACCGGCGGCTGGGACTCGGACTTCCCGAACTCCATGCTGGAGATCCTGCGGGTCGTAGTCACCAACTGCGACACCGACCAGCGGCTGATCGTCGGCGGCGCCGAGCAGTTGCCGCGGCGGCTGTGGACGCTGCCGGTCAGCGAGCGCAGCCCTTGGCCCGCAGGCACCACGCTGGCCAGCCTGCACGACGGGGTGCCGCGCCCGGGCATTGCCGCCATCCACCGGCACGACGACGGCAGGTTCGCGATCCGTGACCGCTGGGGCAGCAGCCGGGTGCACGACGCGGTGCTCGCCACCTGCCAGGGCTGGCTGCTCACCACCCAGATCGAGTGCGACGAGAGCCTCTTCTCGCACGAGCTGTGGATGGCACTCGACCGCACCAGGTACATGCAGTCGTCCAAGACGTTCGTGATGGTCGACCGGCCGTTCTGGAAGGACATCGACCCCGCCACCGGGCGCCCGGTGATGGGCATGACCCTCACCGACCGGCTCACCAGGGGCACTTACCTGTTCGACAACGGCCCGGACCGGCCCGGTGTCATCTGCCTGACCTACACGTGGATGTCCGACGCGCTCAAGATGCTGCCGTACGACGTCGACCAGCGGGTGCGGCTGTCACTCGACGCGCTCGGCAAGATCTACCCGGATGTCGACATAAAGAGCCACATCGTGGGCGACCCGGTGACCGTGTCCTGGGAGGACGACCCGCACTTCCTCGGCGCGTTCAAGGGGGCGCTGCCCGGCCACTACCGCTACAACCACCGGATGTACCGGCACTTCGTGCAGGGCGGCATGCCGGCCTCTGAGCGGGGCATCTTCATGGCCGGCGACGACGTTTCCTTCATGCCCGGCTGGGCGGAGGGCGCGGTGCAGACCGCGCTCAACGCCGTGTGGGGCATCATGACGCACTTCGGCGGCGCCAGCCACCCGGACAACCCGGGCCCCGGCGACGTCTTTGACCGGCTGGCACCCGTCGACCTGGGAGACTGACCCGCGATGAGCAATATGACCAGGATCGCCGCGTGGCAATGCGAGCCGAGGCCGCTCGACGTCACGCTGAACCTCGGCAGGCTCGACGACGCCTGCGCCGCAGCTGCCGCGCAGGGGGCGCAGGTGCTTGTCACGCCGGAGATGTTCATCTCCGGCTACGCCATCAGCCGCGCCGAGGCGGAGCGGCTCGCCGAGCACCCAGGAGGGACGACGCAGGCCGCGGTCGCGGAAATCGCCAGGCGGCGGGGGCTCGCGATCGTCTACGGTCATCCCGAGCGAGCCCACAGCGGGCGGGCGTACAACGCGGCGACGATGATCGGCGCCGACGGCAAGGTCCGCGGCAGGCACCGCAAGGTGCACCTGTTCGGCGACGTCGACCGGGAGCAGTTCGTCGCCAACAGCGAGCGGCCCGCCACGTTCGACCTCGACGGCTCCCGGGTCGGGATGCTGATCTGCTACGACGTCGAGTTCCCGGAATCGGTGCGCAGCCTGGCGCTCGGCGGTGCCAGGACGGTGCTGGTGCCGACCGCGAACATGATCGGCTGCGATCAGGTCCAGGAGATCCTGGTCCGGGCGCGAGCCTGCGAGAACGGCATCGGCGTCGTCTACGCGAACTACTGCGGCGCGGACGCCGTGTTCGAGTACAACGGCCTGAGCACGATCTGCGGTCCGCGCGGCGAGCTCCTCGCCCAGGCCGGGCCGGCCGGCGAGGAGCTGATCATCGCGGACGTTCCCGTCGAGCCGGCCGGGACCTATCTCGCCGATCGCCGCGCCGACCTGTACGGAACCTGATCACCGAGCGGGGCCGCTAGCCGCGGCTGGCGTACCTGGCCGGTGACACGCCGAGGGTCGCGGTGAAGTCGCGCACCAGGTGCGCCTGGTCGGCGTAGCCGAGATCGAGGGCCAGGGCGGGCCAGTCCACATCGGCGCCCGCCTCGGCGCGCAGCGCCGCCTCGTGGAGCCGGGCGCGCCGCATCACCCACTTGGGCGAGACGCCCACGTACTGCGCGAACAGCCGCTGCAACCGCCGTTCCGTCATGCCGGCCACCTCGGTGAGCGCGGTCACCCGGCGCAGTCCGGGATCGGCGGTGATCCGCTCGACGATGCCCGCCACTCGCTCGGCCAGCGGGTCAGCCGCGACCCGCTGGCCGAGCAGGAGTTCCTCGGCGGCGGCCACCATCGCGTCATCGCTGGCCCCGTCCGTCATCACCGCCTCGCACGCCTCGTCCGCCGCCGGGCCGAAGATGCTCCTCGCGGGAACCACGCGATCGTTCAGAGCGGCCACCGATCTCCCGTAGAACGGCCGGAACCCGCCAGGACGGAAGCGGACGCCGAGCACCCGGCCCTCCTCCGCAATGCGGCGGGTGAAGATCTTCCTGTCAACGCCGTGCACAGCCGCACCCGCTGCCTCGAAGGCGAGGTTGACCGTGGGGTGCGGCAGGATCGCCTGCTCGTGCGGCGGCTGCCCGCGCAGGTCCCAGCGGACCGTCCAGTAGTTATTCACCAGCGCGGCAAGACCGGCGGACGGCGGATAGCGGTTGAGCGTGAGCCGGGCCGCGGCGGTCCTGGCGTGCAGCACGCCCGCGCCCATCGACTCGGTTTCCTCCGCCACTGACCTGCTCATCGGTCCAAGCCTAACTGTCGCGTTTCTTCAAGACACCGTGCCGGGCCGGGACTAGCGTCGCGTCCATGAACATGCACGCCGAGATGACAGACGCGGCGGACGCCGCCGCGCGTACCGTGGCGAACGTGAGCCCCGGCCAGTTCGGGCAGCCCACCCCGGACACCGAATGGGACGTGCGCACCCTGCTGAACCACCTGATCCTGTGGACCTCCTACTCGATGGAGGCCAGGGCGCACGGCGAGTCGGTCGGCCAGGACCTGATGGAGCGGGACTTCGCCGCGGAGGACGGCTTCGCCGACGGCTACCGGGCGCAACTCGACCGGGCGCTCGCGGCCTGGTCCGATCCCGCCGCGTGGCAGCGCGAGCTGAATGTGATGGGGACGCCGACGCCGGCCGCCGACATCGCCGCGCTGCTCATCGCGGAGCTTGTGCTGCACGGCTGGGACCTCGCCATGGCCACCGGCCAGCCGTACGAGGTCGCCACCGCGACCGCGGACGCGGCGCTGGCCGCCGTCACTGCCAACGCCGACCTGTTCCGCCAGTACAAGGGCTTCGCGGACCCGGTCGATGTGCCGCCGTCCGCGACGGCGCTCGATCGCGTGCTCGCGGTGTCTGGCCGGGATCCCGCCTGGACGGCGGACCGCTAAGCGTCTTCGGCAGGCGGCCGGCGGCGGGCCCTGATGCGCCTGATCAATTCGACGATGCCGCTGATCGCGGTCACGATGCCGAGTGCCATGAGGAGGCCGACCCAGGGCTTGTCCTCGAACACCTTGCCGCCGAGCCGTCCGATCAGGAACGCGTACAGGGCCCAGATGACGGCCGCCATGGCGGTCCCGGCCAGGAACCGCCGGTAGTTGTACCTGGTGAGCCCGCAGGTCAGGGTGACCGCCGTGCGGCCGCCAGGAATGAACCGGCAGACGATGATGAGCTGGATGCCAAAGCGCCGCAGCGAACGCACCGCCCACTCCTTGGCCGCCTGCCCCTTGGGCTTGGCGAAGAACCGCCGTTCCGCCGCCGGCCCGAACCTGGCGCCAATGAGGTACGACAGGTTGTCGCCGGCGAACGCGCCAAGGGCGGCCAGGCCGACGAGCAGCGCGACGCGCGGGTCGCTGCTTCCCGCGGTCGCGACGCCGAGCGCGACGACGACGGTCTCGCTTGGCAGCACGGGGAAGATCGCGTCGAGCGCCGGCAGGACGAAGGCGACGAGATACGAGACCGGCTCGCCCGGCTGCAGGCTGTCAAGCACGCTCACCCGACCAACCCTAAGACGTGGCTGGTCAGCGGCTCAGTGGCCATCCCCGTCAGAGTGGATGGCGAAGCGGGCGGTGATGACCGTCCCCGCGTGGCCGCGGTCCACGCGAACGTCGTCCGCGATCTCGCCGACCATCCACAGGCCGTGGCCGTGCACCACCGGCCACGGCGAGCCGTCCGCCTCGTGTGCCCGGGCGTCGCCCGGCCCGGCGGGCCCGGCGCCGTTCCCCGTTGCCCCGTCATCTGCGACCGCGCACCACAGGTACTCGTCCTGTGCCCACAGCCGGAGAGTGCCGTGTCCCGCGCCGTGCAGCACCGCGTTGGCTGCGAGCTCGTGCGCGGCCGCGGTGATGTCGTAGACCTGGGCCCTGCTCAGCCCGGCCGCGGCGGCGTGCGCGGCGACCGCCGAGCGCAGCGCGTACAGCGAGCCTGCGTTGAAGTCCTGCGCCAGCGGCGGGGAAGCCGGCGGCGCCGCGCCGCCCGGCCGGGGCACCCGGCGCTCCTTCTCACCTGGCATTAGCGGTCACGAGCCTGATGCCGGGGAGGCCGTCGAGGCCGAGCCTGACGAAACCTTTGCCAATCTCCGGCGGGCAGTGCAGCGTCACCGGGCGCTCCGCGGACGCGGCGGTCCGCGCGGCGTCGGCCACCATCAGAGTGCACCTGGCGTCGATGAACGCCAGCGCGGTCATGTTGACGGTGATGTCGCCGTCAAGCCGTACCGCCTCGGCAAGCGCCAGGGCCAGCGGGTCCGCGGCCTGGTAGTCAAGCTCTCCGGCGAGCCGGATGCCGGGCGGCGCGTACTGGCGGCAGATCCGCAGCAGCGCGTCGGCGTGGTAGGTGGCCGCCGCGACCGAGCGGGTGTGGAAACCGGCCACCGACGCGAGCGTGACCGGGTCGAATCGGTCCCTGTCGTACTGGCAGAGCACGGAGGCGGTACTGCCGGACAGGGCCGCGGCGATCCCCTCCTCAAACCTGGGCAGTTCCTCGATCCCCGTGACCGGACGCAGCGCCCAGCTCATGTCCACCGCCACCCGCAGCCCGGGAAAGCCCTGCTCCCGCGAGGAAGCCAGCTCACCGGATAGCCAGCCCACCGCCGCGTCGGCACTGAATTCCTGGCCGGAAAGGAGCCGGCCCTCGCACCCGGCGGCGGCCATCTGCCCCGCCTCCATCGCCGGCCGCACCGCGATACCGCGCCTGCCGAGCTCGGCGATCGCCTGGGCGGGGGCGGCGTCACTGACCCAAACCACCTTCAGCCCCGCGGCGAGGCCGTCCCTGACGAACGCGGCGGTCAGGTCGAATAGCTCCTCGGCCTCGCCGAATGTCAGGCATGCGTGGTCATCGGCCGACAACTCGGTTACCTGAGCGCTCGCGTCCAATCCCCGTCCTGCCTCTCGCAGCGTCCATTGCCTGTGCCGCGCCCGGTTACGACCGTACCCGGACAGAACACCGCACCGCAGCGCATCAGGGCACGGCGCGCCGCCACACTGGTCGCACAACCAGCGGTTGCTACCCGCGACAACGGCAGTCATGCCCGGAGACGGGCGAGAATTTGGCCCGCCGTTACGCTTGTCCGCATGGCTGAGCAGTCGCGTACCACGGCAGAGCTGATCGTCGAGTGCCTGGAGAACGAGGGGGTGACGCACGTATTCGGCATTCCCGGGGAGGAGAACATCCGGCTGATCGACGCGCTGTCGAAGTCCTCGATCCAGTACGTGCTCACCCGGCACGAGCAGGGCGCCTCCTTCATGGCGGAGACCTACGGACGGCTGACCGGCAAGGCAGGAGTGTGCTCCGCCACCCTGGGGCCCGGCGCCATCAACCTGCTGCTCGGCACGGCCGACGCGACCACCAACTCGACGCCGCTGATCGCGCTTTCCGCCCAGGTCGGCATGGGCCGCAGCTTCAAGGAGTCCCACCAGGGCGTCGAACTTGTGCCGATGTTCGCCCCGGTCACCAAGTGGTCCGCGCTGATGGCCACGCCAGGCGCCGCGCCCGAGATGATCCGCAAGGCGTTCAAGCTCGCGCAGACGGAACGGCCGGGCGCCGTCTACCTGGCGGTGCCGGAAGATGTGGAGGAGGCAGACGCGCCCGCCGCGCTCACGCCACTGCGGGTGAACGTGCCGCGGGCCGACGACCCGTCGGCGGAGCAGGTGGCCCGTGCCGCGCAGATCCTGCGCGAGGCGCGCAACCCCGTGGTACTCGCGGGTCACGGCGCCGCGCGGGCCGGCGCGAGCGACGCGCTCATCCGCTTCGCACAGGCGCTGAACATCCCGGTCGCGACCACCTTCCACGGCAAGGGCGTGTTCCCCGACGACCACCCGCTCGCGCTCGGCACGGTCGGGTTCATGCGCCACGACTACGTCAACTTTGGCTTCGACCGGGCCGACGTCATCGTGGCGGCCGGCTACGAGCTCCAGGAATTCAACCCGGTTCGGGTCAACCCGCGGGGCACCACCAAGATCATCCATGTGCACCGGTTCCCCGCCGAGGTCGACGCGCACTACGACGTCTCGGTCGGGCTGACCGCCGACATCAGCAACAGCTTGGACGCGCTCGCCGCCGCCGTCTGGCGCAAGGGCCCCGCGGCCGGCGGCGAGCGGATCAGGGAGCTGCTGTCGTCCGAGCTCGCCCGCGGCCAGGCCGACGACCGGTTCCCGCTGCATCCGGCCCGCATCGTCGCCGAGACCAGGGCCGCGCTTGGCCGCGAGGACATCGTGCTCGTGGACACCGGGGCGCTCAAGATGTGGATGGCCCGCCTGTACCCGACCTACGCGCCCAACACGTGCCTGATCTCCAACGGCCTGTCGACCATGGCGTGGACGGTGCCAGGCGCCATCGGCGCGAAGATCGCCAGACCCGGGTCGAAGGTGCTCGTCGCCACGGGCGACGGCTCGTTCCTGATGAATTCCCAGGAGATCGAGACGGCGCTGCGGCTGCGGCTGCCGATGGTGATCCTCATCTGGGTCGACGACGCATACGGCCTGATCAGCTGGAAGATGGACATGGAGATCGGGCACAACGTGGACACGCGGTTCGGCAACCCGGACTTCGTCAAGTACGCGGAGAGCTTCGGCGCCAGGGGATACCGCATCACCTCGGCAGGCGAGCTGCTGCCCGTGCTGCGCGCCGCGCTCGCCGACGACACCGTCTCGGTGATCGCCTGCCCCGTCGACTACACAGCCAACGCCGAGCTCATCCGCACCCTCGGCGACCTGGACGAATCCCTGTCGTAGAAAAACCGGCCCGCCATGTCGAGGATCGCGGGGCGGCTCCGTACCAGATAGCGAAACGGTGCCCGGCAGGGCACGACACCGGCAAACGGAGGAGCGATCGTGAAGTACATGCTGATCATCTACGGGAACGACGAGCTGTGGAACTCGGTTGAGCCGGCCGAGCAGCAGCGGCTGTTCGCGGCGTTCGATGAGTTCAACAAGTCGCACTACGCGAGCGGCGAACTGCTCGGCGCCTACGGGATGGCGGACCCGGCGGCCACCAAGCTGGTAAGGCTGCGCGACGGGCAGCCCGCGGTCACCGACGGCCCGTACCTGGAAACCAAGGAGTACCTGGCTAGCTGGTACCTGATCGACGTCGACAGCGAGCAGCGAGCGCTTGAGATCGCCGCCGCGTTGCCCTCGGCCGTCTACCAGCCGGCCGAGGTCTGGCCGATCCTGCACGAGGCGTCCAGCGAAACTGGCGCCGACATGGGCATCGCCTGACCGTCGTCATCCGGTGAGCATCCCGCTGGACGTCGAGAACCTGCTGCGCGAGCTCACGCCGCAGGTTCTCGGCGTGCTCATGCGCCGCTACGACGGGCTCGACAGCTGCGAGGACGCGGTGCAGGAGGCGCTGCTCGACGCGGCGGTGCAGTGGCCCGCCTCCGGGACGCCGGACAACCCGCGTGCCTGGCTGCTGACGGTCGCCACCCGGCGGCTCGCGGACATCCTGCGCAGCGAGGCGGCGCGGCGCAGGCGTGAGGACACCAACTACCTAGCGACCCTGCCGGCCATGCTGGCGGGCGCCGATGCGTGGCTGTCCGACGCCGCGGCCAACCCGGGGGACGCCGACGACACGCTCACCCTGCTGTTTCTCTGCTGCCATCCGGCGCTCACCGCGTCCTCCCAGGTCGCGCTCACGCTGCGCGCCGTCGGCGGGCTGACCACCGCGGAGATCGCCCGGGCGTTCGTGGTACCGGAGTCCACCATGGCGCAGCGCATCAGCCGCGCGAAGCAGCAGATCCGCGCGGCGGGAGCCAGGTTCGCCCCGCCGGACGCCGCCGACCGCGACGAGCGCCTGCGCGCCGTCCAGCAGGTCGCGTACCTGATATTCAACGAGGGCTACACCGCATCCGCCGGCGAGGCCCTGCAGCGCACCGACCTGTCCGCCGAGGGAATCCGGCTGGCCAGGCTGCTGCGCCGCCTGCTGCCAGGCGACGCGGAGACCGCGGGCCTGCTCGCCCTGATGCTGCTCACCGATGCCAGGCAGGCGGCGCGGGTGGCGCCCGACGGAGCGCTGATACCGCTCGCCGAGCAGGACCGTGCCCGCTGGGACCGGGCGCTCATCGTCGAGGGGTCCGCGCTCATCGAGCAGACCCTCGCCACGACGACGGCACTTGGCCCCTACCAGCTCCAGGCCGCGATCGCGGCCGTGCACGACGAGGCAGCCTCCCTGGCGGACACTGACTGGACGGAGATCCTCGGCCTGTACGAGCTGCTCACCCGGGTTTCCCCAGGCCCCATGGTCTCGCTGGGACATGCGGTGGCCGTCGCCATGGTGCACGGCCCCGCGGCGGGCCTCGACGCGGCCGGCGAACTCGCCGGCACGCTTTCCAGGCACCACCGGTTCCACGCCGTCCGCGGGCACCTGCTCGAAATGGCGGGCGAGCCCGCGGCGGCGGCGGCCGAGTACGCGGAGGCGGCCAGGTACGCCACCAACGCGGCCGAGAAGCGCTACCTCGCCAGGCGGAGCCAGCGGGTTCGCGAGTCCCCATGAGGCGGGGGTCGTCCCCCCGCGCGCCGGCAGCGCGGAATCACCCGGCCAGGGTGGGGCGCTGCCCCGGCACTCATGGCAGCGTCGGCGGCGTAGCCGGATATCGCCCATCCCCGGCACGAAGGAGTCGAGGCACATGGCCGGAACCAAGGTAGCCGTCGATGAGTCCACCACCCAGATGTTCACCGCCCTGGCTCTCGGCAAGGCCGAAGTGCTCAACGAGGCGTCGGACCTGCGAGGCATGCTACGCGAGAGCAGCGGGCTCGGCCCGCGCACTTTCGCAATGGTGAAGATCGCAGCGCTGATCGCCATTGACGCGCCGCCCGCCTCGTACATGTGGCAAGTCAGCGAGGCGCTCGATGCCGGGGTGACCCCGCGGGACATCCTCGGCATTCTCGCCGCTGTCGCGCCGCAGGTCGGCATGCCCCGCGTGCTCGCCGCAGCACCGGAGATCATGGTCGCGCTCGACCTCGCGCTGCCCGACGAGATGGACATCTGATGCGGGGCGGTTTCCGCCGACGTCGCCCGCTGCTGCGCGCCGCCGTCGTCGGCGGCGGCGCGTACGTGGCGGGTAAGTCCGCGGCGCGGCGGCAGGACGCGAACGCGTCGCAGGAGACGAGCCAGGACCAGCGGCTCAACGACCTTGAGCAACAGCAAAACCAGCAGCAGGCCGCACCGGTGCCCACCCAGCGGCCTGCCGAGCCAGCTGCCCAGTCGCCGATGATGGAGCAGCTCGACCAGCTCGCCGGACTGCACAAGCAGGGCGTGCTGACCGACGAGGAGTTCACCGCGGCGAAGGCCAAGATCCTCGGCACGTAGCGATATCGCGGCCGCCGCGCCGGTCGCCCGGTGCGGGTGAGCGGCGCGGCGATCCGCGATCCGGCGCGCCGCTCAGTAGCCGGCGGGCTCGCGCGGTGGCGAGTGCTCCCATCCCGCTCCCGGCGGCGTTGATTACTGTACGTGTATAATTGTTGACTCAATGTGCGCATAGTCCCATGCGACACGCCGATCGGGGAATCGGAGGTGCGGCATGAGAGCTCCCCAGGGCGACCCGGTGGGCAGTTACGGCGCGTACCCCCCGCAGGACGACTACGGATACCGGCCGGCCCGGCTGACGGAATACCTGGAGGGGCTACTTCTACCTGCTGCCAGGGACGCCGAGCAGCAACCGCTACAGCCCGCCGTCGGCGTTCACTCGCCCAGGATGAGGTGCCGCGCCCCGCGCGGGGTGCACGGTCGGGACAAGGTATGTCGCAAGCGAAGGAGCGGCAGAAATGGCACACGATGACATGGATGGGGACGTCGCCATGCTGGGCTGGCCCATGGGGTGGACGGCGTCGCTCTTCGTCGGGATCGTGACGGCCCTGCTCGGCCTCCTGGTGACCGTGCTGCCCACGCAGTCACTGACCGTGATCACGGTTCTGCTCGGCGTCCTGCTGATCGTTTCCGGGATCTACCAGCTGGTCCGGGTGTTTGACAGCCGTGAGAGGCAGCGGGTCTGGCACGGACTCGCCGCACTGGCGTTCATTGTGATCGGGGTGGTGCTCATCAGGCACCTCCACTTCAGCTTCGCCATCATCGGCCTGGTCATCGGCATCACCTGGATCGTCCAGGGCATTTCCGCGCTGATGTCGGGTATCGCCGTCCGCGGCGCGAGCGGCGCCGGGTGGCTGATCTTCTTCGGCGTGATCAGCCTGATCGCCGGCATCGTCGTGGTGTCGGCCCCGGTGTCCTCAGTCACCGCGCTGGCCGTGCTCGCCGGCATCTGGTTCATCGTGATGGGCGTGATGGAGATCGTCGGTGCGTTCGCGCTGCGCAGCGCGGAGCGCACCGTGGCCCGTGACGACCGAGGCGATCACACGACCATCCCCGGTCAGCGCGCGGAGTCATCCGACGCGGCAGAACGCCGCAGCCCCTGGCGGCACACCGCCGGTTAGCTCTTTCCTAGCCTCTTCGCTGTCCCGCCGGGCCTGTTGTGACCCGGCGGGACAGTTGTGCTGTGCAGCCTTGAACCGCTTCTACTACCTCGCGAAATAAGCCGTTGACAGCCCAGTACGTCACATGTAAGTTTTTTCTTACAGGTGATAGATCGTGAATGAGACACTGACCAGCGAAGAACTTGTGGCGGCCCTGACCGCCATCGGCCACCCGCTGCGGCTGCGCATCATCGCGGAGCTCGCGGGAGGCCGGGTGCACGTCAGCGAACTGGCGCGCAGGCTCGGCATGTCCAGGCCGCTGCTCTACATGCACCTGGACCGCCTGGAGAAGGCGGATCTGGTGGCAGGCAGCCTGGAGCTGTCCGAGGACGGCAAGGCGATGAAGTACTTCGAGCTGGCCCCCTTCGAGCTGCGCGTCACGGCCGACACGGTCGTCCGCGCGCTCGCGGAAGACGACAAGAACTTCGCGGAAGACAAAAAGAACACGGAGCAAGCTCTCGACGCGAAAGAGAGCGACAGGTGACGGACATGATGACAACACTGGCTTCAAACGGCACCAACCTCACACCGATCGGCATCGTCGCGGCGATCTTTGTGCCCATCTGCGCGGCGATCGCGATCATCGTCTGGAACTACTTCCGGCTGCAGCGGCACCGCGCCGACGCCGTGGCGATGGCCTCCTACCGCAAGCTGGCCGAGGAGGCGGTGGCCAGCATGACCGACCTGCGCAGCGAGATGGCCAAGCTGGCAGAGCACGTGTCCGCCGTCGAGCAGCTGATGCGGGACGTCGGATGAACACGCTCAGCCTGCGCCACGGCCCCATCCGGCTGCTGTTCTCCCGGGACCTGTGGGCGGGCGCCTGGTTCCTGATCGCCTACCAGGTCGTGGGCTGGGTGCTGTTCTCCATCGCGCTGACCGCCGCGCTCACCGGCGCGCTGCTCGCCATCACACTGGCCGGCATCCCGCTGCTGATCGCGGCCGCCGCGACCGTCCGCTGGTGCGCGAACATAGAGCGGGCCAGGCTCCGCCCGTTCTGCGGCGAGGTCGGGACGGGCTACCGGCCGACGACCGGCGCCGGCATGCTGGCACGGGTCCGCACCGAGTGGCGCGACCCCGCCACCTGGCGCGACATCGCCTACCTGATCGGCATGTTCGTGCCGCTCGTCGCCCTCGACCTGGTCGTCCTAACGGTCTGGCTGGTCTTCCTTGCGGAGATCACGCTGCCCGTCTGGTACTGGGCCCCGTGGCAGACCGTCCACGGCGTTCGCTACCACGGCGTACAGCTCGGCTACTTCCCCAACGGCCCGCACGGCCACCCGGGCTACGGCCTCTACATCGACACGCTGCCGAAGGCGCTGCTCGCCGCCGTCGTCTTCCTGATCCTGTTCGTCGCGTTCAGCTATGTCCTCGTGGCGACCGCCAAGGCGCACGTCACCGTCGCGCGGAACCTGCTCGGAATGCCGGGCGATCCGCTGCGCGAGGCACGCGAGGTACTCGGCCGTCCAGGGCCGCTGTCCGTCGCGGAAGGCGCCGTTCACCACGGCCTCACCGAAGAATTCATCCCGAACGAGCGGTAGCTGACTGTCCCCGCCCACGAGGGTCCAGCTCGCGGGCGGGGATCAGACCGCGACGTTTCACGCATCACACATACCCGTCTCTCCACGCCAGCAGAAAGAAGGCTGTCATGCGCCAGCCGCGCATTCCAGTATCCCCCACGGAACCCGATTACCAGCAATATGACCCGCTGCCGCCTGTCACGGAACCGGCCCCGGGTGACAGCAGAGGGGAACGACCCAACCTCACCGAGCGGATCGCCGGCTGGAGCGCCGGGCACCGCAAGACCGTCGTCATCGGCTGGCTGCTGCTCGTCGCCGCCGTCTTCATGGGCGGCCAGGCCCTCGGCAGCCGCAACCTGCCCCAGTACGACGCGGGCCAGTCCGGCACGGCGGAGCGGGTGCTCAACCAGGTCGCGCCCTCGCAGTACAACGGAGCGTCGGAGCAAGTGCTCATCCAGGCGAAGACTCCCGGCGCCACCTTCGCCACCGACCCGGCCATGCGCCAGGCGGCGTCCCAGGTCGCGGCGGCGCTCGCCGCGCTGCCCGGCTACGCGGGTGACATCCGCACCCCGCTGCAGCCGGGCGGCCAGGCGCTGGTGTCGAAGGACCGGCACAGCGCCCTGGTCACCTTCCAGGTACCAGGCAACGTCACCGATCCCGGCAAGGCGGTGACGGCACTGCAGCACGCGGTCGCCGGCGTGCAGGCTGAGCACGCGAACCTGCGGGTCGCCGAGACCGGCGACGCGAGCATCGGCGAGGCGATCAACGGCGCGCTGAACTTCAGCAAGGCCGAAGCGACCTCGGTGCCCATCACGCTGATCCTGCTGCTCGCCGTGTTCGGCGCGCTCGTCGCGGCAGGCATTCCCGTGCTGCTCGCGCTCACATCGCTGACCGCCGCGATCGGCGTGCTGACAGCCGTCAGCCACTTGCTGCCCGTCAACAGCAGCACCTTCGAGGTCGTGGTCATCATCGGCATGGCGGTCGGCGTTGACTACGCGCTGTTCTACCTGCGCCGCGAGCGGGAGGAGCGGGCACTCGGCCGGTCGTTCCCCGAGGCGCTGCGCATCGCGTCGCGCACCTCGGGACGCGCCATCGTGGTGTCCGGGCTAACCGTGATGGCCACCATGGCCGGCCTGTTCATGGTGGGTGGCGGGCCGTTCAGCGGCATGGCGCTCGGCACCATCGCCGTGGTCGGCATCTCGGTGGCCGGCTCGCTCACCGTGCTGCCCGCGCTGCTTGCCTGGCTCGGCCCGAAGGCGGACGCTGGCCGGATTCCGTTCCTCGGCCGCAGGCGGGCCGCCGCCAGGCCGTCCCGGTTCTGGGGCGGGCTCGCCCGGCGAGTGGTCGCACGGCCGCTGATCTGGGGCGGCATCGCGACGGTGGCGATGCTCGCGCTCGCCGCGCCCGCGCTCGGCCTGCGGGTCGGCCAGCCCGCCATCGACGCGCCGAAGAACATCGCGTCCGTCGCCACGATGGAGGCGGTGCAGCGGGCGTTCCCGCAGGCGCCGGCGCCCGCCGAGATCGTCGTGCACGGGCCAGACCTCACTGGTTTGAGGGTGACGGCCGCGGTCGCCGCCCTGCGGGACCGCGCCGCAGCAGGCGGCCCCATCCGCCAGCCAGTGACCGTCACCGAGCTCGGCGGCGGGCGCGCCCTGCTCATCGGCGTGCAGCTCGCGGGCAGCGGCACCGACACCGCGTCGAACAACGCGCTGCTGACGCTGCGGAACCAGGTCCTGCCCGCCACCCTCGGGAAGGTGCCGGGTGTCAGCTACGCGGTGGCGGGTGACACGGCCGGGCTCTACGACGACATCCATCAGGAGAGCTCAAGCCTGCCCGCGGTGTTCGCGTTCGTCGGCGTGCTCGCGTTCGTCCTGCTGCTTATGGCATTCAGGTCGCTGACCGTGCCGCTGGTGTCGATCGCGCTCAACCTGCTGTCCGTCGGCGCGGCGTACGGCCTGATCACGCTGATCTTCCAGGACGGGCGCTGGCAGGGCCTGCTCGGCTACACCGGATTCGGCGGGATCATCTACTGGGTGCCGCTGATGATGTTCGTGTTCCTGTTCGGGATCAGCATGGACTACCACGTGTTCATCCTGAGCCGGATCCGCGAGATGTGGACGCGCGGCTCGTCGCCGGACCAGGCCATCGCCGGCGGCATCGCGTCGAGCGCCGGGGTGGTGACGAGTGCCGCGCTGATCATGGCGGCGGTCTTCTCCATCTTCACCACCCTGCCGCTTGTCGACCTGAAGATCCTCGGCATCGGAACCGCCGCCGCGATCCTCATCGACGCCACGGTCGTCCGCGGCGTCCTGCTGCCCGCGGCCCTCGCACTGCTCGGCGACCGCGCCTGGGGGCGCCGGCGCGGCGTCCCCGCCGTCCGCGATGTTCCCGGGTCAGCCCGGGTACTTGGTGGGCTGGAACGCTAGCAGCAGCCAGCGCTCGCCGTCTCTCCCCCAGACGGCGAGCGCTTTGCTGTTCAGCACCCGCGTCGCGCCTTCGACTAGCACCTCGCCGCGCATGTCGTGCAGGACGACGGCGCAGTCGCCGTGTACCAGGACGCTGTGTTCCGGATGCTCCAGTGGGCCGTAGTCGAAGTACCCGCTCGCGAGCCTGTCCAGGTAGCTCTGCTTGCTGTCGGTGCTCGCATCCGAGTGCGAGTAAATGAGGTCGGGCGAGAACAGCTCAGCGAGCGTCTCCACGTCCCCGTCGGTCATCGCCTGGTAGCGCCTGGCCTCGAGCGAGCTGATCTGCTTCGCGACATCGTCGTCTGCCGTCATGCCGTCAATCTTCGCATCGCGCGTCTGCGAGCGCCGCGGCGAATGCCTCGGAGGTGGCGATGTCCCGTACCGCGACGCGGATCCAGCCGGGGCCGAGGCCGGGGAAGGTCTCGCCACGGCGGACCGCGAAGCCCCGGCGGCGGCGAGCAGCCGGATGATGTCCGGCGCGGCGAGCAGGTAGCCCACCCGCAGACCCGCTAGACCCCAGGTCTTGGTGAGACTCCGGATGACGACGAGCCCGGTGAGGTCACCGTGGCCCGCTACCGACTCTCGCTCCCGCAGGCAGTCGGCGAACGCCTCGTCGATCACCACGATCCGGCCGGGCTTGATGAGCCCGAGCAGCGTCGTGCGGGAATGAGCCACCGAGGTCGGGTTGGTCGGGTTGCCGATGAAGACCAGGTCCGCGTCCGATGGCACAGCCGCCGGGTCAAGGGTGAAGGGGAACGGGAGGATCAGCCGCTCAACGTCGTGGCCGGCCGCGCGCAGCGCCGCCTCCGGCTCGGTGAACTGCGGGTGCACCACGACGGCGCGCCTTGGCCGCAGTGACCTGGCGAGCAGCACGAAGGCCTCGGCTGCCCCGGCGGTCAGCAGCACCTCCCCGTCGGCGCGGCCGTGCCTGGCCGCCACCGCGGCGAGTGCCGCCCGCTGGTCCGGGTACGCCGCGAGGTCCGTCTGGAGGATGCGGGCGGCGAGCCAGCCCGGTGTCCCGCCCGTCCGCACGTTGACCGCGAGATCGACAAGCCCGCGAACGATGTCCGCATCGCCGTGATGCGACAGGTCGAAACTCAACCGCGCCTCCCGCCGTCACGCCCACTATGCCATCTCCTACTCTGGTGGCCGTGCCAGCCCTTGCCCGCAGGAGTCGTGCCCGCGCCACCGCGGCGGGGCTGGTCGCCGGCGTGCTGCTCGACCAGCTTGCCGGCGATCCGCGGCGCGGCCATCCGGTCGCCCTGTTCGGCGCCGCCGCCGGGAGCCTCGAGGCCCTGCTCTGGCGCGACGACCGCATGGCGGGAACCGGCTACGCCGCACTCCTGGTCGCGGCGCCGGTGCTGCTTGGCCGGCCGGCGCGCGGCCTGCCCGCGCCGTGGCTCGCGGCGGCCACCGCCGTGGGCACCTGGGCGGTGCTCGGCTCGCGGACGCTGCCGGGCGAAGCCGACGCCGTTGCCGCGCACCTGCGGCGCGGCGACCTGCCCGCCGCTCGACGGCGGCTCACTCACCTGGTCGGCCGGCGGACCGACTCGCTTGACAAGGCGGAGATCGCCAGGGCCGTGGTCGAGTCGGTCGCGGAGAACACCTCGGACGCCGTGGTCGCGCCGCTGCTGTGGGGCGCGGTAGCCGGCCTGCCCGGCCTGTTCGGCTACCGGGCGGTGAACACGCTCGACGCGATGGTCGGGCACCACAGCCCGCGCTATGAGAACTTCGGCTGGGCATCCGCCCGCGCCGACGACCTCGCCAACTACCTGCCGGCCCGGTTGACGGCCGCGCTCACCGCGGCGGTCGCGCCGGCCGCCGGCGGGACCTGGCGCGCAGCGCTTTCCGTGGCCCGTGCGGACGGACGCCGCCACCCGAGCCCGAACGCGGGAGTGGCGGAGGCAGCCTTCGCCGGCGCGCTCGGGCTCCGGCTCGGCGGGCGCAACGACTACGGTTCGCACGTCGAGGACCGTCCGGTGCTGAACGCGGCGGGCCGCGCGCCAGGGGTGGACGACATCGCCAGGGCCGCGCGGCTCAGCCGGGCGGTCACCGCCGCCGCAGCCGTCAGCTGCGCGGCCATCGCGCTCGCCTGGCGCTCCCGTGGACCCGCTGCCGCGGGAAAGGCGCGCTGACCAGGGATAGGCAAATTCGGCGCGCCGACACGACATGTGGTGCTTGGAAATGTCAGAGCCGCTAGATATGGTGCTGCACGCAGCTGGTTCCGCGAGCCATCCAGGTCCGCGGAGGCAACAGGGAACCCGGTGCGATTCCGGGACTGCCCCGCAGCGGTGAACGGGAACGACAACCGTCCGTGCCGTGCGCGCAGGCGCGCGGCGCGAGCAGCACTGGGCCATCCAGGCCTGGGAAGCGACGGTCAGTAGGAGGCGCCAGCCATGGCGCCGTGCCCGTGAGTCCGAAGACCTGCCAGCGTGCCGCGCGCCGAAGGCGCGCGGCGGGCTCAGGCCGCGCGGGACGGCCGGCGGGCACCGCGTCATGCCGTCGACACAGCATGATCGCAGTCTCGTCGCGCCACCGTGCAGGCCAGGGCCTTTCCTGAACGCTCGCGAGGAGAGAGCCATGACGGTCACCGACCCAAGCCAATCCCTGCCAAGCACTGCCGGGCACGCGCAGGCGCGCATGCGCGTCCGCAAGCGCAACGGGGACACAGAACCCGTCGATGTCAACAAGATCGTCCGCGCGGTGGAGCGCTGCGCGGACGGCCTCGCCGAGGTTGACCCGCTGCGGGTCGCGCTCAAGACCATCAGCGGCCTGTACGACGGCGCCACCACCGCCGAACTCGACCGGCTGTCGATCCAGACCGCGGCGGAGATGACCGGCGAGGAGCCGCAGTACTCGCGGCTCGCGGCCCGGCTGCTGACCGGCTACATCGACAAGGAGGTGCGCGGTCAGGGCATCGCGTCCTTCAGCCAGTCGATCAGCCTGGGACACGCCGAGGGGCTGATCGGCGACGCGACCGCGGCCTTCGTCAAGGACAACGCGCGCAAGCTCGACGACGCCATCGCGCCGGGCGCCGACTGGGAATTCGAGTACTTCGGTGCGAAGACGGTCTACGACCGATACCTGCTCAGGCACCCGGGGACCAGGCTGGTGATCGAGACGCCGCAGTACTTCCTGCTGCGGGTGGCGTGCGGCCTGTCGCGGTCGGCCGCGGAGGCGATCGGCTTCTACCGGCTGCTGTCGTCGCTCGCCTACCTGCCGAGTTCGCCGACGCTGTTCAACTCGGGTACCAGCCATCCACAGATGTCGTCGTGCTTTCTCGTCGACTCGCCGCGCGACGACCTCTCCTCGATCTACGACCGTTACGCGCAGGTCGCCAGGCTCAGCAAGTTCTCCGGCGGCATCGGCATCGGCTGGTCACGTATCCGGTCACGCGGCGCGCTGATCCGGGGCACCAACGGCGCGTCCAACGGGATCGTGCCGTTCCTGCGGACGCTCGACGCCTCGGTGGCCGCGGTCAACCAGGGCGGCAGGCGCAAGGGCGCCGCCTGCGCCTACCTCGAGCCGTGGCACCCGGACATCGAGGAGTTCCTCGAACTGCGCGACAACACGGGCGAGGACGCCCGCCGTACGCACAACCTCAACCTGGCCAACTGGATACCCGACGAATTCATGCGCCGGGTCGAGGTGGACCAGATGTGGTCGCTGATGGACCCGGACGCCGTGCCGGGACTGCCCAACCTGTGGGGCGAGGCATTCGACCGGGAGTACCTGGCGGCGGAGGCGGCAGGCAGGCACGTACGCCAGGTGAAGGCGCGCGACCTGTACGGCAAGATGATGCGCACCCTGGCGCAGACCGGCAACGGCTGGATGACCTTCAAGGACGCCAGCAACGCCAAGTGCAACCAGACCAGGGACAGCGGGAACGTGGTGCACCTGTCCAACCTGTGCACGGAGATCACCGAGGTCACCACCGACACGGAAACCGCCGTGTGCAACCTCGGCTCGATCAACCTGGCCAGGCACCTGACCGCGGGTCCCGCCAGTACAGCCGAGAGTGCCGCCGGAGTCGACTGGGACAAGCTGCGCGCCACCGTGCGGACCGCGGTGCCGTTCCTCGACCGGGTCATCGACCTGACCTTCTACCCGGCTGAGCAGGCGGCGGCGTCCAACCCGCGCTGGCGGCCGGTCGGGCTCGGCGTCATGGGGCTGCAGGACGTCTTCTTCGCGCTGCGGCTGCCCTTCGACTCGGACGCGGCGCGCGAACTGTCGACGCGGATCGCCGAGGAGATCTACCTGACCGCGCTTGAGGCGTCGGCGGAACTGGCCGAAGAGCACGGAGCTCATCCGGAGTTCGCGAGTACCCGGGCCGCGGCCGGGCAGTTGCAACCCGACCTGTGGGACGCCGAGGTCACCCAGCACGAACGCTGGGCGGACCTGCGCAAGCGGATCGCCGCGACCGGGCTGCGAAACTCGCTGCTGATCGCGATCGCGCCCACCGCCACGATCGCCTCCATCGCCGGCTGCTATGAGTGCATCGAGCCGCAGGTGTCGAACCTGTTCAAGCGGCACCAACTGGGTGTTCCGCGACGAGTCCATGCACATGGCATTCGCCTTCGACGTGGTGGAAACGGTCCGCGCACAGGAGTCAGGCCTGTTCGACGATGAGATGGCCCGCCAGGTCCGCGCGATGGTTGCCGAGGCCGTGGACTGCGAGGCCCGGTTCGCCGAGGACCTGCTCGGTCAGGGCGTGGCCGGCCTGTCCCTCGCCGACATGCGCGGCTACCTGGAGCACGTTGCCGACCGGCGGCTCGCCCAGCTCGGCCTTGAGCCTCTGTACGGGTCGCGGAACCCGCTGGCGTTCATGGACCTGCAGGACGTCCAGGAGCTGTCCAACTTCTTCGAGCGCCGGGTCTCTGCCTACCAGGTAGGCGTCATTGGGGACGTCGCCTTCGACGATGACTTCTAAGGCGACGCTTCTCAGGGAACGGCTTCCAAGCGGCGGTCCCATGCGGCGGGCCGGTGCGCTCAGTCGTGCCGGCCCGCTCCGCCGCCAAATGTGACGTTGCGCACCAGAACGGATCCGGGGAGGTAGCCAAGGCCACCGGCGCCTGCACCGTCTGCGGCACCTGCCGGGCACGCATCTGCTCCATGATCGGCGAGCGCGCGCAGGGCGACGACCGCGAAATTGCCCCAGTCCTGCTCCACCGTCCGACCTTAACCGTTCCCGGCCGCCGAGTGGTGCCGTCAGCAGGCGGGCGCTGCCCGGCAGCTCGGCGGGCTTGGCGTTCCAGGTACCGACAGGGCCACCCAGCGGTCACGATACGGCCGTAGCCTGGGATTTGTGGACAACGGGAATGAGATTCGCGACTTCCTGACCTCCCGGCGCGCCAGGATCACCCCGGAGCAGGCAGGCCTGCCGGCCTACGGCGGCAACCGGCGCGTCGCCGGGCTGCGCAGGGAGGAGGTCGCGCTGCTCGCCGGGGTCAGCATCGACTATTACGTTCGCCTCGAGCGCGGCCGCGCAGCCGGCGCGTCGGCGGGCGTACTCGAAGGCATCGCCCGCGCGCTTCAGCTCGACGAGGCCGAGCGCGCCCACCTGTTCGACCTGGCCAGGGCGGCGGCGCCCGCCGGGCCGCACGCGCCGCGGCGCCCCGCGAGGCAGCAGGTCAGGCCGAGTGTGCAGCGCATACTCGACGCGATGACCGCGCCCGCCTATATCCGCAACGCGCGGACGGACATCCTCGCCGCCAACCGGCTCGGCGCGGCCCTGTTCTCGCCGGTGCTGGGCAGCCCCGCCCAGCCGGCGAACAACGCCCGCTTCCTGTTCCTCGACCCCGCCGCGCAGGCGTTCTACCCCGAGTGGGAACGGCAGGCCCAGGACGTGGTCGCGATGCTGCGCACCGAGGCCGGGCGGGCACCGCACGACAAGGCGCTGTCGAACCTCATCGGGGAGCTGTCCACGCGCAGCGAGGACTTCCGCGTCTGGTGGGCCGCGCACAACGTGCGCCTCCACCGCACCGGCACCAAGCGGTTCCACCACCCGGCCGTAGGTGACCTGACCCTCACCTATGAGGCGCTGGACCTCGCCGCCGACGCGGGGCTGCGGATCTCCGCCTACACCGCCGAGCCGGGCACCTCCTCCGACGACGCCTTGCAACTGCTCGCCACCTGGGCCGCCACCCTAGACGAGGCGGCAGCGGCAAGCGCACCGGGCGCCGACGGCGGCTGATAGCGGGGCATTCGACCACGGCTGATAAGCGGACCATGGCGGCTGGTGCGCCCCGGCGGCAGGCAAACGGGCCTCCGACGGCGGCCGATAAGCGGGCACCCGACCGCGACGGTAGGCGGGCCGCGCCGGCGGCTGATCAGCGGGCGCGACGGGCGCCGAGCACGCAGTCGCCGCAGAGGGCCGCCGGGTCGCCAGGTGCCAGCCGGTAGAACAGGCAGCAGCTTGACCGGCGGAACGCCGGGCCTGGCGGGCAGGGTTCGCCGCGCAGCCGGGGATCGGCGAGCAGGCGGGCCGCGGCCTGCCATGCGTCCGGTGCCAGGTCCGGGCGCTGCCTGGCCACCAGGGCCGCCGCCGTGTTGACCGCCGAGGCGACATTCCCCCACAGGACGCGACCGGAGACTGGGACAAGCCCGGCGATCGCCGCCGTGACCGGACCGATCGTCTCGTCGAGAAGCCGCCGCTCCCAGTCCCGCTCCCCAGACGCCAGATCAGCACCGCTGCCCGCATCCGCGACGGACCCGGACACAGTGACCGGCGGCGCGATGTCCGCGGGGGCCGTCGCCGCCCGCGCCGCAACCGCCGGGGCCGTCGCCGCCCGCGCCGTGCCCGCCGACACCGTCGCCGTCCGCGCTGTGCCCGCCAGCACCGTCGCGGCCGGGGCGGGGACCGACAGCGGCATCGCGCCGCCGAGCTCTTCCTGCCACCACAGCCCGCCGGGCCGCAGGTCGATGGGGCAGCGGAGCACCGCCACGCCCAGCGCGGGCGCGATCAGCCGCGCCACAAGTCCCAGGTGGACGGCGGAGCCTGCCACCCGCGGCTCCACCTCCAATGGACCGCGCCCGCTCCTGGCGGCCAGGGCCGCGCGGACTGCGGTAATGCGCGCCGCCAGCGCGTCAGACGGGCCGGCCAGTTCGCTGCCCGCTCGCCATGGCGCCGCAGGTGCCGCATCCATGGAGTGCCACCCGACGGCGAAGAAGGGGCCAAGAGCAGCCAGGCCGTCAAGCCCGCTGTTCCCTCGCGCGTCAGGCACTCCCGTTCACCTCCGCCACGATCTCCCCCGCTGGAACTGGCTCGTTCAAGGCTAGCCGGAATGCTCATCGCACCCGCGCTGCCGCGTCCACGAGGGCAGCGGCGCCGTGGGAGCGACCTCATCGTCGGAAAAAGGGAGCCGCTCAGCGCGCGAACAGAATTCATATAGTTGCTGCATGCGTACCTGGAGCGGGGACAACAGGAAGCTCGCGATCGAATCGGCGGCCTTCGGCCTCGGCTACACCGCCGTGCTGATCTGGTTCGGGTCGGCCCTCGTCGGCAGCTTCACAGGAAACGAGGCTTTCCCGTACTGGCCCGCCCTACCGCAACTGCGGACCGACACCGCGGGAGTCATCTCATTCGCTGTCGCCATCGTCACGCTCTCAGTGAGCAAGTTTCTTCAGCTCAGGCGCCGTGGTAGCGCCCCGGCGCAGCCAGTGGACCGGCTCGCCGCGCGGCCCGCCGGCGTCCACGGAGTGCAGGCGATCGCGGAGACCGCCGCCTTCCTAAGCACAGCCATGGTCATCTACCTGTCGTTCAACGAGATCACCCACCCTTACACGCTGCGGCTTCAGCTGACCCACCTGTGGCCATGGCCGAGCGAGGGCACGGTACGGGTGATCGGCCTGGGCATCTGTCTGGTCGCCGTCGCCACCAGGCGCTACCTGCAGGCCACCGGGAGCACGCCCGCCCAGCCCGCGACGACGCCGGCTCCGGCGACGCCTCACGAGACGGCACTCGAGACCGCCGCCGAGACGCCATAGCCCCGGCAGCCCGGCCGGCGAAAGGCCGCTCGCCCAAGGTCCAGCGACGGCCGACGTCAGGGCCCGCTAGGAGCAGGCCTCGCCCGCAGCCAACCGGCCAGAGGAAACGTGTACCGCGTTTGGGGTAAAGTCCGGGTCGATTTCGTCAGTTTTGTCCGCCAGAAATCAGTAAATGTCCCGCCGCCAAACCGGGCCACAGATTCTCCGCGAGCCGGTCACCCGAATTGCGCTATTTGCCCGGCAGGCGGGGGGGATTACCACGCGGCCGGCGTCGAGGTCGACGCGGACGCGCGGCGGGGCGCCGTCCTGCTCGTCGTCGCGGAGCACGAGTTCGAGTTCGCGCCGCTCGATCGAGTGCCGACTGCCGGAGTGGAACATCGCCTGGAGTTCATCGAGCGCAGGCGCTGGCGCCGGGCGGCGGCCAGCACGGAACCACGGAAGCTTGCTGCGGCCGCTAGTTCCCGCTTGGTCCCGCCCCCAGGGCGGCATGGTCAGGGCATCCGGAGCCGCACGCCCGTCAGCGGCTGGCGTCGGACAGTTCGGGCTCTGGACGCGGGCCGGCCTTGACCCGCTGGTGCCCCGGCCACATCCCGGCCCGGCCGGTCAGCGCCACCAGGCTCGGCACCAGGAGCGACCTGACGACGACCGTGTCGAGCAGAACGCCGACGGCCATGATGATCGCCATCTGCCTGAACTGGCCGAGCGGGATCATCGCGAGGAGCCCGAAACTGGCCGCGAGCGCGATGCCCGCGGTGGTGATCGCGCGGGACGCTCGCGGCGCGGCTACCGCCACCGCGTCTCGCGCCGGCCGGGACCGGGCCTCCTCCCAGATGCGCCCGACGACGAACACGTTGTAGTCGGAGCCGAGTGACACCAGCAGCACGCCTGCCGCGAACGGCACGAAGTACACCATGTCAGGCGAGCCGAAGACCGCCTCGCAGATCAGCACCGTCAGGCCGAGCGTGCCGAGCACCGCGAGCAGGCTCGCCGCGAGCAGGTACACCGGAGCGAGCAGCGCCCGCAGGAACAGAAGCAGGAGCAGCAGCGTCACCCCCACGATGGCCAGGCCGACCCGCCACAGGTCGGACGCGGTCGCGTTGATGGCGTCGCCGGTCAGCGCGGTCTGCCCGCCGACCTGGTAACTGACGCCGTTCAGGCCCGCCGCCTGCCCAAGCGCGGGCAGCCGAGAGGTCAGCACCCGGACCTGCCCGATCGCGGTGGCGTTCAGCGGGTCGGAGTCGTAGATGAGCGCGAACCGGATCGCCGACCCGTCCTTGGCGACCATCGGGTTGGACGCTGACGCGGGAACGACAGAGCCGGTAAGGACGGAGGGCCCGACGACGCTGGCCACGCCTGGCTGCCGGCGCAGGAAATCCCCGAACCGACGGTCCGCCGCGACCTGCGATCCCACGCCAGGCCCGATGATCAGCACCTCGGTAGGCGCGAGTACCCCCGGCGCGAATCCCGCGGACGCGGCGGCGCTCGCCTCCGCGACGTTGGACGAAGACGGCATCTCGCCGATCAGCGGCGAGCCGAGACCCAGCCGCCCGGTGGCCGATGCCGCGGCCCCGAGCCCCGCGACGCAGGCGGCGATCACCAGTAGAGCCACCGGCTTTGAGGTGGCGAACCGGGCGATCGGCGAGCCAGGGCCCGGCAGCCGGGCCGGTGCGACGTGCCGGAACATGAAGCGGCTGAGCACGCCGAGCAGCGCGGGCATCAGCGTGAGCGACACCACCATGGACACCAGCACTGTCGCCGCGAGTCCCGGGCCGAAGGCACGCAGCAGGCCACCCCGCGCCACCAGCAGCGCGCCGGTGCCCGCCGCCACGATCAGCCCCGCGGTGAAGACGATCGGGGCGGACTCGGCCGTGGCGTCGCGCACCGCCTGCAGCTGGTCGGCGCCCTCGGCGAGCCGAGAGCGCATTCCGGCCAGGAAGAACACGCAGTAGTCCGTCGTCACGCCGAGCAGCAGCACAACGAGGACGGGCTCCGCCTCCTGCGGCAGCGAGATCCCGGTGCGCGCCGCACCCCAGGCGACCACCCGGACCGCGACCAAGTACGCGGTTCCCGCGCAGGCGAGCGCGGCGAGCGGCGCGAGCAGCGAGCGGAACCTGACGCCGACGATCAGCGCGATCGCCAGCACGGTGAACAGTTCCACCCAGGGGAGGTCACGGTCGATGATCTGACCTTGCTCATACTGGGCCGCGACCGCCCCCGTCACGCCGGTGACGTCGGTCAGGCGACGGGCGTACGTGCCCGCGGCGGTCACCTGCTGCTGCAGCGTCGTGGTGTCGCTGAACTCCAGGTACGTGACGATCGTCGAGGTCTTGCCGCGAACGCTGCCGAGCAGGCCAGCCGCGGTGAGCGGCGAGACGCTGATCGACCGGGGGATGCCTGCCCCGTTAGGCACCGGGATGACGGCGACGAGGCCGGGGATGCTCGCATGCCTGTCGTAGCTGACCGCGGCGCGCCCAGTCTTGTCCACCACCGAGGGCGGCAGGCCGTGCGGTGCGCGCTGCACGATGGCAACCCCGGCCTCGAGCGGGTAACCGAACAGCCGTGCCGCGCTCGCGTCCGCCCGCAGGGCGGGGGATCCGGCGGGTATCAGGTTGTTCAGTCCGCCGGAGGACGACAGCGGGGGCAGCAGCAGCACGGCCACGACCGCCGCCGCCGCCCACGCGAGCAGCAGCGGGAACCGCAGTCCGATAACGAGATACGCGAACGCCTTGGCCACGAACGCCGCCACTACCCGGAACGGGCACGTTCATGACTGGGACTGCGCCGCGTCGTGGAAGACGAGCCCGAGCGTGTACCGCTCGCCCGACCGGATCGCGGACACGCCATGCCGCACCGGCGCGGCCGACCAGCCACGCGCCGAGCGGACCGGCCGGTCCCTGGTGGTGAACAGGTACCCGTGCCCGTGCGGCAGCAGCGTCGCGGTACCCCGGGACTGCGCCCGCGGCCGCTGCTCGAGCAGCAGGAACTCGCCGCCGGTATGGTCTACCCCTGGCTCGCTCAGGTTGATCACCACCTGCAGCGGGAAGACGAGCTCGCCGTACAGGTCACGGTGGAGCGCGTTCCAGTCGCCCTGGCCGTAGCGGAGCAGGATGGCCGTCGACTTGACCTGGCCGGCCCGCTGACACATGTCCAGCCACTCGTCGAGCGTGCCTGGCCACGGGGCGGCGCGGCCGAGCCTTGCCTGCCAGTCCCTGGCGATCGGCAGCAGCCGGGGATAGAGCGCCTGCTTGAGCCGCTCAATGGGCTCGGGGTAGGGAGCCTTGAAGTAGCGGTACTCCCCCTCCCCGAACCGGTGCCTGCCCATGTTGACGGTGGAGCGGAACAGCCGGCCGTCGGGGTACATGGACCGGATCGCCGCGGCCTCCGCCCCGGTCAGCAGCCGCGGCAGCAGCGCGCCGCCGAACTCGTCGATCTCGGCCGCGATCGCGTCCCAGTCACCGGAGCCGACCCGCTCCCGCCACGGGTCCGCACTCCGGACGCCAACAGGACGGGGGACGCCGGCCTGGCCGCGGACGCCGGCGGCACTCATGCCGCCGCCTCCAGGCTCAGCAGCGTGGTCTTCGCCAGCGGGCCGCCCACGTACCCGCCGGGCGTGCCGTCGTTGCGCAGCACGCGGTGGCAGGGCAGCACGAGGGGCAGCGGGTTGGTGGCGCAGGCCGTGCCGACCGCCCGGACCGCCTTCGGGTTGCCGACGAGCTCGGCGACCTGCCGGTAGCTGCGGGTCTGCCCGTAGCCGATCGACGGCAGCTGCCGCTGCACCAGCAGCCGGAACCCTCTGGACAGCGACAGGTCGAGTGGCAGGTCGAACGCGTGCCGCCGCCCGTCGAAGTACTCGGCGAGCTCACGCGCCGCCGCGTCAAGCCGCCGCGGTGCCCGCAGCACGCGCGGGCTGACCTTCTGCGCCAGCGTGTCGAGAACGCGATCGTGGTCCTCGATGTCATACGCCACGCGCACCAGGCCCTTGGGCGTCGCGGCGAGCAGCAGGCTGCCGACGGGCGAGTCGACGGTGGTGTACGCGACGTCGAGCAGGCCGCCGGCCTCCGCCGCCAGTCCGAGCCTGTGCTGGAGCCGGGACAGCGTCCCGGCATCGTCGGGGGAGGCGAAAGAATCGGTAGAGATGCTCATGAGGGCGCTCCTTCCATGGCCGCGCCTGGATATTTCTTGCGCAGGTTCCTGATGCCGTCGGCCGCGGCCCTGCGCGCCGCGTCGGTGCTGCCGCCGAGTATCACGGCGATCTCTGCGTAGGCGAGGCCGGCGACGTAGTGATACGCGACCGCCTGCCGTTGCTTTTCCGGCAGCGCGGCGACCGCCTGCCACAGGTCGCCGTCGCCGTCACGGTCGCCCGGCACGCCGAGCGTGGTCGGCGCCTCGGGAATGTCGCCGACCGGCGCCGGCAGCCGCTTGCGCGATCGGATCACGTCGATGGCCTTGCGGTGCGCGATCGTCACCAGCCACGCCTCGGCGTTGGCGTCATCCGGCAGCTCCGGATACGCGCGCAGCGCCGCGAGGAAAGTCTCCGACCACGCGTCCTCGGCGTCGTGGACGCCGAGGATCACCCGGCAGACGCGCAGCACCGTCCCGCCGTGCTGCTCCACGACCTTCTCGAACGGCTGTTTCATCGGCGGCTCCCTTCCTCACACCGTAGACGTGCCCGCACCGCGGAACGTGAGGTGCCCGCAAGACGTGCCGCTCCCAAGACACGTATGCGGACCTGACAAGTGCGTTTGCCGCGCCGCGCCCTGGCAAGTTGTGCTTCGGTGAGTAGGCGTAAGGGACACGAGGAAACCCGGCGGACCGTGCTCGTCGCGGGTGCGGCGAACGTGCTTGTCGGGCTGGTCAAGCTGGTCGCGGGAATCATGACCGGGTCGAGCGCCATGCTCGCCGAGGCGGCCCACTCCGCGGCGGACACCCTCGACCAGGTGTTCCTGCTGATGTCGCTGCGCCAGGCGGACCGGCCCGCGACCAGGGAACACCCGTTCGGGCACGGCCAGGAGCGTTACTTCTGGTCGCTGCTCGCGGCGTTCGGCATCTTCATCGCCGGCGCGGGATTCTCCGTCTTCGAGGGCATACTCGCGCTGACTCGCAACCAGCACGAGAGCCCGCTGCTCGCCTACGTTGCCCTTGGCATCGCCTTCGTGGCGGAGGGGACGTCGTTCGCGCGCGCCTTCTGGCAGGTGCGCGGCGAGGCGAGGCGCCGCCACGAGGAAGTGCTCTCCCACGTGCAGACCAGCCCGGACATCACCGTCAAGGTGGCCCTGTTCGAGGACAGCGCCGCGGTCGTCGGCCTGGTGCTTGCCGCCCTCGGTGTCGGGCTGAGCCAGCTGACCGGCTCGCCGGTCTGGGACGGCAGCGCGTCCATCGCGATCGGCGTGCTGCTGATTGTCGTGGCGGTCAAGCTCGGCATGGACAGCAAGGATCTGCTCATCGGCCGCGCCGCGAGTCCCGCGGTGGAAAAGCTGATCCGCGGCGAGATCGAATCGCAGCCGGGCGTGGACGCGCTGCTCGAGCTGCGGACCATGCATATGGGCCCGGACAGCATCATCGTCGCGGCCCGGATCGCGATCGACGACGCGCTTGGCGCCGGCCAGGCGGAGGATCTCGCCGACGAGATCGACCGCAGGCTCTCGGAAAGGCTGCCGATGCGGCCGCACGTGTTCATCGACCCGACGCAGACCGGCCCGCCGCCGGCGGCCGGCCATGCTCAGCCGCGCCCGGCGCATACTTGAGTCGTGACAGACCTCGAAAAGCCAGTGCGGCTCGAGATGCTAGGCGGCCCGGCCGGTGCGTGCGACGAGGAGCAGGGCGGCGAGCCGGCCTGCTTCGCGAACCTGGTCTGTCCCGAGTGCGGCTCGGTCGTCACCGAGGGCCACGCGTCCGGCTGCGCGGCGGCGCGGGAGGCGTAACCCCGCGCCGCCGCGGCGCTGCCTAGCTATTGTCGTACTCGTCGTGGCGGCGGAACCACATGCCCGACTCATTGCGGCCGAGCGGCGCGCGGTCCAGCCATTGGTACATGCCCCACAGGCCGTCGAGACCGCGCGAGTATGCCGAGTAGGTGTGGTAGACGACGCCGTCTTCCAGGGCGAACGCGCTCACGCCCGGCCCCTCGCGGCGGTAGGTCCCCCAGTCGGTGCCGACGATCGACTCGCTGAAGGCGTCGAGTGAACTCGCTTCTTCCGGTGTCGCCCCGCGCATGTCCTCCTCGCGGAAGTTGTAGCGCATGGCGCCCGCCTCCCACTCCTCCTTCGTGTTGGCCACGCCGAAGTCGAAGTTGAAGTCACTGCCGTGCGAGGACGCCCACGGGAAGGTCCAGCCCATCCGCCGCTTGTACGCCTGCAGCTTCTCGAGCGGCGCACGAGACACCGCGGACAGCGCGACGTCGTGGTTGGCGAGGTGGACCGCGGAGCCGTTGAAGCCGTCGGCGATCGCCGAGCAGGCCGGGCAGCCCGCGGTGTAGTCGGGGCCGAACATGAAGTGGTAGACGATCAGTTGGGACCGGCCCTGGAACAGGTCGGCGAGCGATGCCGTTCCTGCCTCGGTCTCGAAGCGGTAGTTCTTGTCCACCCGGACCCAGGGCAGCTCCTGCCGGCGCCGCGACAACTCGTCGCCGCGCCGGACCAGCGCCTTCTCCGCCTCGAGCAGCTCGAGCCGCGCGGCGAGCCATTCCTCGCGCGTCCCCGTCTTGTGACTGGTCATTGCCTTGTCTCCTTCGTCGTTCTGCGTTGTTCCTTGTCGTTACATGGCCGGCGACATCGGCATCGGCATCGCCGGCCGAATGAGCCCGGGAATGAGTGCGGGCGAGGTCGCGATCACGAACCCAAGCCCGATGATGGCGAGCGCCACCGGAACGTCGATCGCGACCTTGGCGGGCAGCAGCTTCTGGGCGCAGGCGAGGACGGTGATCACCGCCATCCACAAGAGGCTCATTACGTCCACTGCCACCAGCATCGCCATCAACCCGGCGGTCGAGCCGAGGCAGCACAGTCCGAACCCGAGCCCGGAGCGGGTCTCCTCGCGACAGCGCCGGCGGAACTGCCGCTTGGCCGGCGTGAGCTCGTAGACACCCGCCGCGATCACCGCCAGGCCGGCGGCCAGCGTGCCGTGCGGCCGGTCAAGCGGGTATGCGACAACTCCCGCGAGCACCCAGATGGCCAGGTAGCTCCCGGCGAAGGGGAGCGCTGCGCGCATGGTGCCCGCCAGCTGGGCGTGCCTGGCGACCGCCGGCGCCGCGCCCGGCAGCATCATCGCCGCCATCATCGTCACCCACGCGGCGGCGAAGAACCCGAACGCCCCTGGCCGCGTCGCGACACCCATGTCCATGCCGTCCATCAGCCAGGCCGAGACGGCCCAGCACGCTCCGGCGAGCCCGAGCGTAGCCGCCAGCACGAGCGGTGGCGTGGACGTGCGCCGGGATTCCATGGTCACCATCGGTCCTCCTTTCCGCCTTTCCGCGATCCGCGTCAGGCCGATTCGCCTTTCTGCTTGTCGAGATGGTCTTGCAGTGCGCCGAGCGGGCCATCCCAGTCGCGCGCGAGCGCGGCGAGGAACTGCTGCGCCACCCGCATCGGCGCGGAACGCAGCCGGTACCTGACCCGGCGCCGCTCGCCAGGCTCGGCCGTCACCAGGCCGGCCTCGGCGAGCAGCGCCAGGTGCTTGGCGATCGCCTGGCGGGTAATGGGCAGCCGGGCGGCGAGGTCCGTTGCGGTGGCCGGCCCGCCCGCGGCCAGCGCGGCCAGGATGGCGCGCCTGCTCGGGTCGGCCAGGGCGGCGAAGACCTGCTCCGCTGTTTCCTCGAGGTCGGGCGCCTCGCCGTCAGGCTGCGGCATCGAGGTAGTCGACGAGCTCGCCGAGCTCGCTCGCCCACCCTTGGGTGTTCGCTCCGAAGGCCGTGCGGTGAGCGTCCTCTGGGAGCTGCGCGAAGCCGGTCTCGACCACGGTCAGCCGGGTCCCCGCGCCGGCCGGCTCCAGCGTGAACTCGACGTAGGTGCGGCGCGGATCGTCGTCGGACAGCCCGTAGATGTGCCAGGTGAAGCCGAACACGGTCGGCTCCTCCACCCGTTCAACCCGCATGGCCGCGGTGAACTCGGGGCCAAAGCTCATCGAGGCCGAGCCGCCGGGGCGCAGGTCGATCTTGGCCTGCTGGCCGAACCAGCCACTCAGTCCCTCTGCCGTGGTGAGCGCCGCCCACACCGCGGCCGGCGGGTGAGCGATGTCGACCGTTCGCTCGATGCGGTCAGGAAATCCCATGTCCCCTCCACAAGTAGCAACCATTTGATTGCGATACTATGGCAACCAACTGGTTGCGTCAACGGCGACACGCCGGCCGCCGGGGCGCATTGCCAGGCATAGCAAAGCGGGCGGCGCGTGCCCTGTCAGGGAACGCGGCGCCCGCTATGAGAATGGCACCGGCCAGGAGCCGGCCAGCTATGCCTACAGGGGCGTGACGTAGGCGCCGGAGATGCCGCCGTCGACGAGGAACGTGGACGCGGTGATGAACGAGGCGTCATCGCTGGCCAGGAAGGCCACCGCCGCGGCGATCTCGGACGCCTCGGCGAACCGCCCGACCGGTATGTGCACCAGGCGCCTGGCGGCACGTTCGGGGTCCTTGGCGAACAGTTCGGTGAGCAGCGGGGTGTTGACCGGCCCGGGGCACAGCGCGTTGACCCTGATGCCCTCGCGGGCGAATTGCACCCCGAGCTCGCGGGACAGGGCGAGCACGCCGCCCTTGGATGCCGTGTAGGAGATCTGCGAGGTCGCCGACCCCATCACCGCGACGAACGACGCCGTGTTGATGATCGACCCCTTGCCCTGCCGCTGCATGTAGCCGATGGCCTCACGACAGCAGAGGTAGACGGAGGTTAGGTTCACCTCCTGCACCCGGCGCCACGCGTCGAGGCCGGTGGTCAGGATCGAGTCGTCGTCGGGCGGCGAGATGCCCGCGTTGTTGAACGCGATGTCGACGGAGCCGTAGGTCTCATGGGCAAGGGCGAACGCGCGGGCCACATCGTCCTGGCTTGTCACGTCCGCCCTGACGAACACGCCGCCGGCCTCGGCCGCCGCCTTGCTTCCCGCGTCCTCGTCGACGTCGACCGCCACCACGTTCGCGCCCTCGGCGGCGAACCGTCGCACAGTGGCCAGCCCGATGCCGCTGCCCGCGCCGGTCACGACCGCCGTACGCCCCGCTAGCCTTCCCTGCACCAACCCACCTCAGATCTTTCAGATTCGCTCGAAGTACCGGCGCAGTTCCCAGTCGGTCACGACCCGGCGGTAGGCGTCAAGCTCTACCCGCGCCATCGTCGCATAATGGGTCACCACGTCCGCGCCGAAGGTGGCGGCCGCCAGTTCCGACGACTCCCACAGCGCCAGCGCCACATCGAGGGTCACCGGCACCCGCGGCAGCCCGTCCGCGGTATAGGCGTTCCCGGTCAGCGGCGGCTGCAGCGGCAGTGAGTCCTCGACACCGGACAGGGATGCGGCGATGAGGCCGGCCAGGGCCAGGTAGGGGTTGACGTCGCCGCCTGGGACGCGGCACTCCACGCGCAGCGACGGCCCGTGGCCCACGAGGCGCAGCGCGCAGGTCCTGTTGTCCGGGCCCCACGCCACCGTGGTGGGCGCGAAGCTGCCGAGCGCGAACCGCTTGTAGGAGTTGATCGTCGGTGCGAGCAGCAGCGTCAGCTCGCGCAGGCCGGCGAGCAGCCCGGCCAGCATCGACTCGCCGGCGGGAGAAAGCCCGTGCGGGCCCTCGCCCGCCATGACTGGCGTGCCGTCGCCGGTACGGAACGACAGGTGGATGTGGCAGGAGTTCCCCTCCCGCTCGTTCGGCTTGGCCATGAACGTGAGGGCGTACCCGTGCCTGGCCGCGATCTCCTTCGCGCCGGTCTTGTAGATCGTGTGCTGGTCGGCGGTGGTCAGCGCGTCATCGTAGCGGAACGCGATCTCATGCTGGCCCAGGTTGCACTCGCCCTTGGCGGACTCGACGTACAGGCCCGCGCCCGCCATCCCGTTCCTGATGTCCCGCAGCAGCGGCTCGATCCGCCCGGTACCGAGCACGGAGTAGTCCGCGTTGTAGCGGTTCGCCGGGGTGAGCGACCGGTAGCCGGCGTCCCATGCCTGCTCGTAGCTGCCCTCGAAAACGACGAATTCGAGTTCCGTGCCGGCCAGCGCGGTCCAGCCGCGTTCCGCGGCCCGGTCGAGCTGTGCCCGCAGCACCTGGCGGGGCGACACCCGGACAGGGGCGCCGCCGTGGCCATGGCCCACCTCGGCCACATCGGCGAGCACCAGCGCGGTGCCCGGCTGCCACGGGATCAACCGCAGCGTCGCGAAGTCGGGCACCAGCATGAAGTCGCCGTACCCGGTCTCCCACGAGGCGAGCTCGTAGCCGTCCACGGTGTTCATCTCCGTGTCAACGGCGAGGAGGTAGGCGCACGCCTCCGTGCCGTGCGCCACCACCTCGTCGAGGAAGAACCGGGCGTGGAACCGCTTGCCCTGCAGCCGCCCCTGCATATCGGTCAGCGCGACGATGACCGTGTCGATCTCGCCGAGGCGAACTGCTTCACGTAGCCCGTCGATGGTCAGCATCAGGCGAGCGACTCCAGCTCGGACTCGATGGCGGCCAGTTCCTCGGCCGTGCCCTGCACCTTGGGACCGGTGAACCAGTGGCGGGCGGAGACCAGCCAGTAGATCCCGGCGAAGCCGAGCACCACGAGCACGGCGATCACCGTGTAGTTGAAGGTCTTCCAGGTGATCGGGGACGCGGTGGGCAGCATGAACAGGATCGTGATGATCGCCACCCAGGTCACCGCGACGGTCCCGATCGGCCGCGACCAGCGGCCGAGGTGCCAGGGACCGCGGTTGAACGACGCGCCAAGCCGCAGCCGCAGGAACGTGGGGATCACGTACGCGACGTACAGCCCGATGACCGCGATCGAGGTGACCGCGTAGTACGCGACGCTGTTCCACAGGTAGGGCAGGGCCAGGATGAGCGCTCCCGCCGCGGCCAGCCAGACCCCGTTGGTGGGGGTCCTGGTCCGCGGGTTGACCTTGTGCCAGAACGCGCTGCCCGGCAGCGCGCCGTCACGGGAGAACGCGTAGATCATCCGGGAGTTCGCGGTCACCGACGACATCCCGCAGAACAGCTGTGCGACGATGACCACGACAAGCAGCAGCTTGCCGCCGGTGTTGCCGACCGCGTCGATGAAGATCTGCGCGGGCGGCACGGTCGCGCCGACCTCGGTGGTGTAGTGCTGGATAGCGAACGTCACGCCGATCAGCAGGATCCAGCCGGCCACCAGGGAGACGACGATCGACATGACGATGCCGCGCGGCCCGGCGACCGCCGCCGACTTGGTCTCCTCGGTCATGTGCGCCGACGCGTCGTAGCCGGTGAACGTGTACTGGGCGAGCAGCAGCCCGAGCAGTGCCACGTAAATCCAGGAACTCCAGCCGGTGTTGTTGACGTAGTGGGTAAACACGAACGAGGCCGACTGGTGGTGCGACGGCGCGATGGCGAGCACGCCGACGATCAGCAGCACGCCGATGATGTGCCACCAGACGCTGACGTTGTTCAGCAGCGCGACCAGCCGGACCCCGAAGGAGTTCAGCAGGCCGTGCACGATGAGGATGCCGGCGAGCAGCACGATGGTGTGCCACGGCCGGGTGTCCCAGCCCCACTGGATGTCGATCAGCGCGTTGAGGAAGAGGGCCGCGCCGAAGTCGATCCCCGCGGTCACCGCGACCTGGCCGAGGAAGTTGAACCAGCCGGTGAACCAGGACCACGCGGCCGGGTTGCGCGGGGCGAGCTTGGCCGACCAGTAGTAAAGCCCGCCGGCCGTCGGGAAGCTCGAACACACCTCCGCCATGGCGAGGCCGACGAACAGGGTCATCACGCCGACGAACGGCCAGCCCCAGGTGATCAGCACGGGCCCGCCGGTGTTCATGCCGTACCCGTAGAGGGTCAGGCAGCCGGACAGGATCGAAATGATCGTGAAGGAAACAGCGAAGTTGGAGAAGCCGGACATGTTCCGGCGAAGTTCCTGCGCATAGCCCAGTTCGTGAAGCCGCTTCTGATCGGCATCGGTCTGCGTGGGTGCGATCTCGTCTGCTGACACGGGGCCCTCCCCCGGCGCCTGATGTTTCTGCCGTTTCTGGAGAGGCAGTAGCCGGTCCAGTTAGACAAATTGACGCATCAGGTGCATAGCGTGTCAAGACGACGCGCTCGGGGGGCAGCATCTTCCCATGGAGGGCGTAACCGCACAGCAAGACAAAAACCACCGCCCGTTCGGACAAAAGAGACTTTGCCCGAACGAACGGCGGCGTTACCTACTGATCTAAATCAGAGGGCGCGAACGTGCTCGGCCTGCGGGCCCTTCTGGCCCTGCGTGATGTCGAACTCGACGCGCTGGTTCTCCTCCAGGCTCCGGTAACCGTTGGACTCGATCGCCGAGAAGTGGACGAAAACGTCCTGGCCCCCGCCGTCGACACTGATGAACCCGAAGCCCTTGTCCGAGTTGAACCACTTGACTGTTCCCTGCGCCACGCGCATTTCTCCTTGCCTGTGCTGAATCACCGCACCGCGCGGCGACCCCGGCAGTAAATCCGCGAGCGCGTCATGAAAGCACCTACAGAAACTACAACCAGGAGTCACAACCACCCCAGAGGCTGGACCATTCCCGTCCGCGGCAACGATAACGAGGGGGACTGCCAGTACCGGGAACGCCCCGCACTGCCACCTCGCGCCAGAGTCTAGTTCACTAGTGTGCGGGCAGGTGCGCCGACTGCCCATAGTTGAGAGTTCCAGCATGTGAGGAGACGCCGCTACTCCGCGACGAAGGCCGCACTCGAGGGCATCTCCGGGTCACTCAGCTTGTGCTTGTCGCGGGCTGGTCCGTTGTTGCCTGGTCGGTGAACACGCCGGTGCGCTTGGTGGCCTGCCAGCGCTGCCGCGTGCCGAGCAGGGCGGTGATGACCGACTGGATCGTGACCAGGTACATGAGCTGGCGGTAGACGATGAGCTGGAACGGGAGAACCCACAGCGGGCGCAGCCGCTCGCCGTCCAGCCGCAGCGCATACCCCGCGATCAGCATCTGCAGCGCGGTGAACGTCAGCCAGAACACACCCACCTGGACCGGGTTGAGGAACACGATGCCGTAGATCGAGAAGACGTCGATCAGGGGCGCGAGCAGCGGCAGCAGGACCTGGAACAGCCACAGGTAGGGCAGGCACAGCCGGCCGAACCGGCCGGAGCCGCCACGGTCCACCATCGCGTGCCGGTGCTTCCACATCGCCTGCATGGTGCCGTAGCACCAGCGGTACCGCTGCTTCCATAGCGCGCTCAGCGTCGCGGGGACCTCGGTCCAGGCGATGGCACCCGGGGCGTAGACGACCCGCCAGCCGCCCCGGCAGAGCGCCATCGTCAGGTCCGTGTCCTCGGCCAGCGTGTCGTGGCTGACCCCCCCGGCGCGGTGCAGCGCGGACCGGCGGAACGCGCCGACCGCGCCGGGCACGGTCGGCATGACTCCTAGCATGTCGTACATGCGCCGGTCCAGGTTGAACCCGACGACGTACTCCAGGTGCTGCCAGCGGCCGAGGAAGCCCTTGCGGTTGAACACCTTGGTGTTCCCGCTTACCGCCCCGACCTCCGGATCCGCCAGCGGCGCCACGAGCTTCCCGATGGTGTCCGGCTGGAAAACCGTGTCCCCGTCGACTAGGACCAGGATGTCCGAGTGCGCCTGCCTGATCCCCGTGTTGAGCGCTCCCGGCTTGCCGGAGTTCCGCTGGGTGACCACCCGGACGAACGGGTAGCCGAGGCTCGCCGCGACCTGCGCCGTGCTGTCCGTCGAGCCGTCGTCGACGACGATGATCTCCAGCCGGCCGCGGTACTGGCTCTCCGCCATGGTCTGCACGGTGGCCGCGATGCCCGCCTCCTCGTTGAAGGCAGGGATGATCACCGTGACGTCCGGCAGAAAGGGCGGGGCGCCGGGCGGGATCCTGCGGGCCACGCTCAGCTCGCGGCGGCGGGCCGCCATCGCGAAGCCGACGAGCACGAGCAGCCGGAGGACCGACAGGGAGGTCAAGACGATGAGCCCGATGGCGAAGGCGGTGAAGGCCCAGTCGGACCCCTGCTGGATGTCCACGAGCAGGGTGCCGACCAGGTGCTGGTTGCCGGTGGCGGGCACGTCCGCGCTTACCAGTTTGAGCGCCTGGGTGACGGTGTCGAAGTGGTAGCCGCGCTGTCTCAGTTCCTTGATGATCCGCGGCAATGCGGCAAGTGTCTCGCTGCGGTTCCCGCCGCTGTCGTGCAGCATGATGATCGCGCCCGCACCGCCCGCGGGGATGGCGGCCTTGACGATCTTCGCGACGCCAGGCCGGGCCCAGTCCCTGGTGTCCACGCTGGTGAACACCATGAGATAGCCGTCCCGGCCGGCCGTCATCGCGGCGCGCCAGTCAGCCGCCGTGACCGCGTTCGCCTCCGATGAGTAAGGCATGCGCATGATCCTGGTGTGAATGCCCGCGGCACCCGCCAGGGCATTCTGGGTCAGCGTGAGCTCGAGGTTCTCCCGCCACGTGCTGACCTGGGCGAGGTTGGGGTGCGTGTAGGTGTGCGACCCGACCTCGTCGCCGTCCTTGAGTTCCTGCCGCACGATGTCCGGGTAGTCGGCGACGTGCGCGCCGATGGTGAAGAAGTCCGCGGGCACGTGGTACTCGCGCAGCACGGCGAGGATCTTCGGCGTCCAGTCGGGGTTCGGACCGTCGTCAAAGGACAGGATCGCGGTCTTCCGCGGTATCCGGTAGCTGACCGGGCTGCCGTTGCGTCCGCCGGCCGGCGCGACGACCGGACCGCCGTCTACCACGCTGGCCGGGCCGGCCGTCGTACCCGGACCGGCCGTGGGCTCGTCGGCGGCGTTCTCGCCGAGGATGCCGTGCGTGAAGCCCTCGATCAGCAGGCCGAGCGCGAAGATGACGACGATCAGGCTGGCCAGCGGCCAGTGACCGCGCGGGGTGCGGGCCTGGCGGCGGCGCCCGGCGCGCGGGCGCGCTATCGGCTGCGGACCGGTGACCGCACGCATGTCGGGCATCGTGTCGGCGGGCTCATCGACACCGGGGAACGGGCGCAGGGGGCGGAAGGTCATCGGAATGCGGCGCCGGGGATCAGGACTTCGGATTGGGTGACTTCGAGGAGTGCGGGTTCGCGTGGCCATGCCCGTGCGTTGTCGCGGTGGGGGACACGCTGGCACTCGCGGATGGTGACGCGGTCGGGCTTGGCGTGGGGGTGGGCGTGGCTGACCGTGTCCCCGACGGCGGGGTGCCGACGGACTGACTTGGTGCGGTGCCCCCGGCGGGGGCGGTGCCGCCGGCACCGCTTGATGTGCTCGGCGCGCCTGATTTGACGCTGCCGCCGGTGACCGCCTGATCACCACCATGCGCGGCGCGCGACGCCGACGCCTGCGGCACCGCCCACTGGGTAAACGGCGCCTTCGGTCCGCCGGTCACGGCCATGGCTACCGCCGCCAGGAAGGCCACAAGCACTGCCGTAGAGCCGATCCCCGCGAACCGCAGCAACCGGTGCCGGCGACCGGACGGGTCTGCGAATACAGGTCTGGGTTCCACAGTCGGCATCGTAGTGATTCCCGCACGTCACCGCCCTGGGAACCGTCCCTTTTCATTCGCTTTCGTAACCTTCGCCCGCGGGAGGGTCAACCGATCGGCTGAGTAGGCCGTTCCGTGCCACCGTTATCGGGGAGCCACCCGATTGTCACCGAAAACCACTGGTTACTTAACGCGGCTAATGAGATTCTTGTGCGCTGTTGGGTGTTTCCTTCCTAATGAGGAGCAACGTGCGCAAGATTGTGATGTCCGGGCTGGCCGCGGCGACGGCGGCCCTGCTCGGCTGTGCCGTGCCGGCCATGGCCGGGACGGGTACCGCGAGAACAAGCGGAACGGTCACCGCGACAGCGGGCGGCAAGTCCGCCGAGACCGCATTCCTCAAGGCGATCTCGGCCTACCCGGCTACGAGCGCGGCCGGCCGCATCGCCTCGTCACTTGAGCGCCTGTCGGCGGCGCGGCCGCAAGCCAGCTCAAGCAGCATGGACGTGACCGTAGGAACCGGGGTCTCCTGCGCGTCGCCGACAGCCTGCCTGACCGTCGGGGGGCACGAGGTCTCCAGCACCAACTCGAGCAGCATCACGCCGTTCGCGGCGCGGCTGCACGCGGGCACTTGGAAGGTCGTCCCGGTCAAGGCGCCCAAGGGATCGAAGTTCGCCCTGCTGACCGGCGTGTCCTGCAGGGCCGCCACGAGCTGCCTGGTGCTCGGGGAGGCAGCGACGGGTTCCTTCCCCGGCCTGGCTCCGTTCGCGCTGGCCTGGAACGGCAGCACGCTGACGCCGGTCGCCGCGCCGCCGCTGCCCGCTCACACGTTCGGTCAGGTCGGCCCCGTGTCTTGCGTGGCGGTCAACAGCTGCGTCGCCATCGGCAGCGGGATGAACGAGACCACCAGCGCCGGCGTCCAGATCATCTGGACCTGGAACGGGACCAAGTGGGCGCGGACCACGGTGCCCGACGCGGACCCGAACACGGAGATGGACTTCTCCGGCCTGCACTGCTTCTCGCTCACCTCCTGCGTGGTCACCGGATCCTCGCTGGCCACCACGAGCAGCACCGGCACCAGCACGCCGGTGGCCGCGGCCTGGAACGGCAAGGCGTTCGCCGACCTGCAGGCGACGCTGCCCGCCGGGGTCAGCGACCCGATGTTCAGTGGCCTGTCCTGCGTCACGGCGCACAGCTGCGTCGTCGTCGGCAGCGGGAACACCAGCAGCACGGGCGCCGCCTCGCTGGCCTTCGCCGAGGTGTGGAACGGCAAGACCTGGGCGGTGACCAAGTGGAGCGGCCCCAAGGGCGACAGCATCGCCGAACTGGTCGGCGTCTCCTGCACCTCGGCGGTCCGCTGCATCGCGGTCGGCGACCACGGTACGGCCAAAACAGGCGCCCCCGCGGCGCTCGCCTGGACCGGCAGCAAGTGGACGGTACTCAAGGTGGCCGGCCCCGGTGCGGGCAAGGCGGCCGTCTTCGTGTCCATCAGCTGCCCGGTCGGCGGCAAGTGCGTGGCCACCGGGCTGATGGGCAAGGCTGACTTGTCCACGGCCACGGCGATCGCCGGCTACTGGAACGGCAGCACCTGGAAGTACGGCCCGATGCTGCCCGCCGCCGCCTGAGCGGTGGCTGACTAGATCTCACATCCAGAACGGGTGCGTGGTTCCCGCGACACGCGAAGCCACGCACCCGTTCTGCGTGCCGGGCCTCATACCCGGCCGCGACCGTAACTCTGCGCTAGGCCGGGCGACGCCGAGCGAGCTTGCGAGGAACGCGAACTCGTGCCAAAGCGACTGGCTGCCGAGGTCGGCCGGCATGTGGGTGGCGCCGGACAGCGGCAGCACCTGGTGCGGACGGCCCGCCGCAAGCAGCGCCGCCGACATCCGCAGCGTGTGCGCTACCACCACGTTGTCGTCGGCCATCCCGTGAATCAGCAGCAGTGGCCTGGTCAGGCTGGCGGCCTCGGTCACGGTGGAGGACCGGTCGTATCCTTCCGGGTTCTGCTGCGGCAGGCCGAGGAATCGCTCCCGCCAGTGGGTGTCGTACAGCCGCTGATCGTGCGGGGCGGCACCGGAAACGGCCGCGTGGAACACGTCGGGGCGGCGGATCACCGCGATGGCCGCGAGCGCCCCGCCGTATGACCAGCCGTGGATCCCGACCCGCCCCCGGTCCAGGTCGGGGATCGACGCGCAGACCGCGTCGAGCGCGTCGACCTGATCGTCAAGCGGCGCGGAGAGGGTGTCGCCGAAGACGGTCTTCGACCATTGCGGCCCGCGGCCAGGCGTGCCGCGCCCGTCCGTGACCAGGACGGCGAAGCCTTGCTCGGCGAACCACTGGTCCTCGCAGAACCATGCGTCACGCACCCGGACCACCCGCTGCATGGCCGGGCCGCCGTACGGGCTCAGCAGCACGGGGAGCCGCGTTCCCTGCCGGTGCCACGACGGCAGGAGCAGGGCGGCGCGCAGCTTGCGAGGACCGAGGGTCAGCCAGGTGATCCGCGGCTTGAGCAAGGGTTCGGCTTCGAGACTGGCGATGGCCGCGCGAGTACCGTCGCGCCAGGCGACGGCGACTGCGGTGCCCCCTTTCGTCTGCGAGAGAACGACAGCGGTGCCGCCTGCGGCCGCTCCGTCGTGCACGCCGGGTTCCGCACTGCACCGCGACAGTCCCTGTCCGGGGTCGTACCGCCACAGGTGCCGCTCGGTGGGGTCGCGTTCATCGGTGGCGGTGAAGTAAACGGTCTCGTCGTCGGGTCCGCAGACCGAGTTGACGTGGAGTCCGTCCGGCGTGACGGCGGCGCCGCCGACCACCAGGCGACGGGAGCCGTCCCGGTCGGACACGGTGACCAGGTCCCCGGCACTGGTCCGCGCCGGGGTGCCAGGCGCGAGCTCGACCCAGGCGTCATCGCTTCGGTGTGCAGAACCGTTGTCCGTCCCGTGACGGAGTCGGCCGCGAGCACCAAGACGGTCCGCTGGTCCCGGCTCTGCACGCTGAGCAGCGGACCCTGGGAATCCCACTCCGCGGCCGTCAGGTACTCATATGCGCCGCGGTCCCAGGCGACCTCGGTCCTGCTCCCGTCAAGCCGCAGCACCTGCAGGGTGACGTCCGCGTTGGCGGTCCCCGCAGCCGGGTACCTGACCGCGCGCGGCGGCCGCTCCGGGTCAACGGAGCGTGAAGCGCCTGGTGCTGGCCAGTTGCCTGGGGAAGTCGTCGATCACCACCCCAGCACTGTGCCACGCGGTCCCGCCGCCTGACGACGGGTTAAACGCCGCAAGGAACACGACACGGCACACAGCACCCAGCCAGGCAGCCCGGCCAAGACCGCCCCTCAGCCGATGGTCATCTGCCGGGTCACGTCGTCGGCAGGCAAGTCCCCGTCGAGCACCGCCATGACCTCGGTGCCGACCAGCGTCGCGGCACCGCGGTAGGTGGACAGGAACGCGGTGTCGGCGGCGTCGCGGCCCGTGGCTATCCGCACCAGGGTGGCGCGCGGCGCGAGCAGGGTCGCGTCCACGACGCGCCAGCAGCCGTCCACGAGCGCCTCCGCCACAGCGTGGAAATCCATCGGCTCCAGCCCGGGCGCATACACGGCGACGACCCGGGCCGGGACGTCCAGCGCCCGCAGCAGCGCGACAACGAGGTGGGCGTAGTCGCGGCACACTCCCTGCCGGCGTAGCAGCGTGTGCACCGCGCCGTCGGTCGGCCCGCTGCTGCCGGGCACGTACCTGAGCCGCGTGCCGACCCAGGACGACACCGCCGCGAGCAGGTCCGGCGCCCCGCTGATGCCGGCGAACTCGGCATGGGCCAACGCGACCAGCTGGTCAGACTCGGCGTACCTGCTCGGCCGGAGGTAGGTCAGCCAATCGGCCTCATTCACCTCCGGCGGCCCGGCTCGGCCCTCAATGGCGGCCCGGTACTCGACGAGCACCCGGCCGGGCCGCACCGTCAGCACGTGCGCGCGCCCCTCGCCTGGAACAGCCACCTCCGCGGGTGCCAGGAACTCCCCGTCACGGGAGACCGTCAGGCTTTCCCGCCGCGAGGCGCCAGGCATGTCCCCCACCGCGACCTGGAGAACCATCTCAAGCGGCTCGTGCACCTCGATCTCAAGACGCGCGCTGACGTGACGGCGGCCGAACTCCTGCACGCACACCATTATGAAGGAGCCAACGGCCAGCCACACCGGGTCGACCCCAGCAGGACGTGCGCCTGACTGGTCAGGATGTCCAGCTTCATCCGGTCAGCTCGGCGAGCAGCTGCGCGAGGTCGACGGTCGCGATCCGCACGGAGGAATCACTGCACCCGTAGGGCAGCACGACCGTCCCCCTGTGGAGCAGTGAGCCGCATGAGTAGACGACGTTCGGGACATATCCGTCGCGCTCGGACTCGTCGGCCACGAGGAGCGGCTCCGGCAGCGCGGCTAGCATGCGCTCGGGCTCGTCTAGGTCGAGCAGGATGGCGCCGATCGCGTACTCCCTCATGGGGCCGACGCCGTGGGTGAAGACCAGCCAGCCCGCCGGAGTCTCGATGGGCGAGCCGCAGTTGCCGAGCTGAATCAGGTCCCACGGGCGCTCGGGTGCTTGGATGGTGGCGGCCGAGCCCCAGCGATGGCGGTCTGCTGAGTAGGCGATCGCGTTGCTCTCCCGGTCCCAGCGAGACAGCGCGGCATAGCGGCCGCCGATGCGGCGGGGAAACAGCGCCATGCCCTTGTTCTGGGTGGCGGGGCCCGCGAGCGGGGAGACGGTAAAGGTCCGGAAGTCCGTGGTTTCCAGCAGGTGCGATGCGACGCCACTGCCGTCGAACGCGGTGTACGTCGCGTAGTAGGTCAGGTCTTCGCCATCGGTGAAGAGCACGAACCGCGCGTCTTCCATGCCTTGGCGCTCGGCAGGTCCCCCCGGCCACAGAACCCGCTCGGAGAGTGCGTGCTCATCATCGAACTCGACCCGGTAGCAGGACGCGGCCGCCGATCGCGCTACATCGACCAGTGCCGTGGAGTCTCCGCGGGTGGCCTGCTGCCGGGAAAGCTCACTGATGGCTGCATCGAGCTCAGTCATGGCGAAGCGGCGCGGCAGCAGGCTGCACAGCAACTGCGCGTCCTCACCGACATGGCCGAGCTCGGCGAGCCTCTCCTGAAGGACGCCACGATCGCAGGTCCCCGGGCGGCTGTGCCCGGTGCCGGGGAATGGTCCTGGCGCATCGATGCTGATCGTGGACTCGCCGCTGATCGCGCCGGTCCTGAACTCGATGCTTGACAGGTGGCCTTCGCCGACCGCGCGCAGGCTCATGACGAAGCGGAGCTCCCCCGGGCCACAGCCTGCCTGGTCGGGATGCGGCACGATCGACGGGTTGAACAGCGCCGCGGCCTCTAGCGCGTACTGCTGGGTGAAGTACGCGCCGATAAGGCGCCGCCGGGAGGCGCTCACGGTGATCTCGCCGCCGAGCCGGTGCTCGACTAGCCCGAAGTGGGATTCCAGGGTGCTGTCCAGGTCGCGAAGCCGTCCCGCGAACCTGTCCCTCGTGCAGGCGAGCGTGCGGTCTGCCTCAGCTTCGGTCATCGCCAGGACGCGGTCGATGACCGACTTGGCCCGGGAGTCGCCCCTGATCAGGGTTTCCTGCCCGGGCACGAAAAGCCGGCTCACCGTCCGCGAGGCGTCAGGCAGCAGCCGGTGCAGCGTCCTGCTCAGCATCGGACGATCGTCTCCCGTCACCGCCGTACCGCGCTGACGCGGCAGCCCTGCTGGAGCACGGAGATCATCGCCAACGTCGACTCCGCTCCCTGGTTGCGGTTACGGCCCGCTGGACCGAGGCCATCGTGGCCGCCGCCGGTCTGCGCGTCGAGCAGGGGAATCTGGGCGTCGTTATCGCCGAGGAACCACGCCACGCACATGCCGACGCCGTTCAGCCAGCTAGAGTCGCCGGTCACCGCCGCCGCGCGCACGCACGCGTCGGCAAGCGCGGCCACCTCGATCGGCTGCTGGTCGAAGCCAGGACGGCGCTCGCCCTGACCCCAGCCTCCCGCGGGCACCACCGACAGGTGCCCGTTCCTTGTCTCGCCTGCCAGCAGCCATTCCAGCATGCGCAGGCCGTCGCGGAGAACCGGGTCACTGTCAAGCCGCCAGCCGGCCACGATGACCGCCTCGGCGATCGCCGCGTTCGCGTAACTGAGCCGCGGTGCCGGCCAGGGCCAGGCGGCGCTGGCGGACGGCTTGCCGATCACACTAACGGCGGCGTCGAGGAGGCCGAGCGCGGCCGGGTGGTCAGGCAGGATGTCGAGCACCTCCGCGGCGCCGAGCGCCGCGAACGCCATGGCGTGCGGCCACTCGGAGCGGAACTTCGCACCGGAGCCGAACCGGGCGAGCGACTCCTCCCGCATCGCCGCGGCGGGGCTCCGGGCGGCGGCGGTGCCAAGTCCCCACAGCGCGCGGCCCCAGCAGTCCTGGGTTCCCGGGTCGTCACGCCAACGGCGGTCATAGCCAAGGCGGTTACGGAACCTGCCTTCTTGCGCCTGCGCCTGCGCGAGGAAGTACAGGTAGCGCCGCCCCAGCGTGATTAGCTCATGGCGCGGCGACGGCTGCCGGCACACCACCACCAGGCCGCGCGCAACGTCATCGACGCAGTAGCCGTGCTCGGGCAGTGGCGTGGTGCCGTCGGCGTGCTCAAGCAAGCCGATGTGATCGCTGAGTCGGAGCAGGTGCTCGAACGGCGGAGCCGGGCAGTTCACGCCACGACTCCGCCGCGGGAACGGGCGACCGTGGCGACGAGATTCCGGTAGCGGCGTGCGACCGCCGGCCACAGCAGCTGCGGCGCGAGATCCCCCGCGTGGCGGCTCATTCGCGCGGACAGTCCCGGCTCGGTGAGGACCCGGTGCAGCGCGCCGGCGATGCCCGCCGGGTCCTGCCGCTCGACCAGGAGTCCCGCGCCGCCGCCGAGCACTTCGATGGCGTGCGGGAAACTGGTGGAGATCACTGGCTTTCCCGCGGTGATCGCCTCGATCAGGACGCCGGATGTCACCTGCTCCAGCGAGTCGTAGGGCAAGACCACGACGTCCGCGCCGGCGATCAGTTCGCCCAGAACGCCTGCGGGCAGGAAACGGCCATCGAAGCGCACGAGATGCGCTAGTCCGTGACTCTTCGCCCGCGCCAGGAGCGAACCCCGGTAGGCCTCGCCGTCGCGTGCCTGGACGCGGGGGTGCGTCTGGCCGGCGACCGTATAGGCGACGTTCAGCCCTCGGTCCCGAAGCAGCGCGATCGCGTCAATTGCATGCTCAATGCCCTTACCCGGCCCAAGCAGTCCCCAGGTCAGGACCACAGGCGGCTGGCCTGCCTGGCGTAGTGTCGCGGGGACCCGGTAGTCCGCGGCGCCATGCGGTATCACCACGACCTTCGCCGGGTCCGTTCCGTAAATGTCAAGCAACCGCGTCCGCGCCGTCCGCGTCATCGTGACGACCTTGCTGGCGGAGGCGATGACGTCATCGAGGATCGCGCGCTGCCGCGCGGTGGGCCGCGCCAGGACGGTGTGCAGGACCACGATGCTCGGCACGCGCAACGCGTTAAGCAGCGGAACGAGGTCCTGTCCGTCTGGCCCGCCGTAAATGCCGTACTCATGCTGCACGATCACGGCATCGAAGCCGTTGATCACGTCGACAGCGACAGCGGCGCTCCGGGCCGAGCCGTTGACGAGGTCATGCACGATCTCAGGCGCGGCTCGCGGCACCGATCCCGGCAGCACCTCCTCATCGAGGACGCGCACCACGCACGCATGATCACCGAGCCCGCGAAGGTGGGTGAGCAAGGCGGCGCTGAAGGTGGCAAGCCCGCACTGGGTAGGCGGGTACGTGCTCAGTAGCGCGTATGCCTTGGGCACAATCGTCCTCCCCTGTCCGGCCTTAGCGCCCGGACCACTTGATTTCGGCCTGGACAGTCTTGGCAGCGGTTCCGATGACGTGTGCGACCTCGTCCGGATGGGAGACCATCGCCAGGTGGCCTGCCGGTACCTCGAAGGTGGTCGCGCTCATGCGAGCGGCGAACTGGCGCTCGGCGTCGGGCGGGATCGCCTGGTCGTCGGTGGCGACGAGGTACCAGCACGGGCGCGAACGCCAGGCCGGGACGCCCATCACGTCTTGCAGGGCGCTGGCTGCCAGTGGCTGCTGCACGGCGTGCATGACCCGCGCCTTGACCGGGTCGGTACCGGCGGCGAAGTGCTCGACGAAGTCGCCGGCCGGCAGCCAGGCGAAGCCGTGGGCGTCGATGTCCAGGTGTGCGAGCGCCGGGGTCGGCGGGCCAGTTGACAGGAGCGCCCCGATCGACTCGCCCTCGTCAAGCCCGAAGGCCGCGATGTAGGCCAGGCCGGCGACGTTCGGTGCGTTGGTGCCGAGGGCGGTCATGATCTGCCCGCCGTAGGAGTGCCCGGCGACGATGACCGGGCCATCCTGGCGTTCCAGCACCTGGCGGAGCCTGGCGACGTCAGCTGCCAGCGAGGACTCGGGAAACTGCGGGGCCGTGACGGTGTAGCCGCCGGCCTGAAGGCGCTCGATCACGGCGCTCCAGCACGAGCCGTCGGCCCAGGCGCCGTGCACCAGGACGATGTTCGGTTGAACGGTCACGTCAGTGATCCTCTCGGTTCGGTGATGATTGGCCGATCCAGCCGCCTACACCGTAGAACTACAGTACATACGCTGATCGGCATGCTGTCAACATTGTAGATCTACGCTGAATCACATTGTCGCTGCCGGTCACCTGCAGGTCGGCTAGCGTTTGCCGCGTGCTTGGCAGCCGGGGCGGCGCAGGTCTAGGGTCGTGGGCATGGCCGAGCTCGTGCTGCGCGTCCGCCTCATCGGAGGTGAGCGCCTGGATGTCACCTACGACACCGGAGACGGGCTGGACGAGACCGTGGACCGCGTCATCGCAGCCCTCGCCGAGGACAACGGCGTACTGCGCTGCCGGCATGGCGACCGGCTCGTAGTGCTCTACGGCCGGGGCATCGCCACCCTCGAGGTGGCTCCACGCGGGGCCGTGCTGTGACGCCTCAACCGCAGATTGGCTTCATGTCCACGTTGTAGACCTACACTGGATTCATGTGTAGCTTGAACCAGGCCGCGGGAGAGCGGGTGTCATCGTGATCACCCGGCCGCCGACCGTCAGGGACGCCGGGGGCGGCGGCGGCAAGATCAACCGAGAGCTGGTGCTGTCCACCGCGCTTGAGCTCATCGATCGCGACGGGGTCGGCGCCCTGTCCATGCGCCGCCTCGCGGCGGCGCTTGACCGGGATCCGATGATTCTCTACCGGCACGCCCCCAGCAAGGCGGCGCTGCTCGACGGCGTTGTGGAGACCGTGCTCGCCCAGCTCCGCGTCGACGCAGCCGACCCCGACTGGGCCGCCCAGCTGCGCGCTGTCGCCCGCGACTACCGCGCCCTGGCGCTAGCGCACCCCAATGTGGTCCCGCTGCTCGTCACCCGGCCGCTGGCCACCCCGCTCGCGCTCCGCCCCCGCGGCACCCTGCGCCCGCTCGAGGACATTCTCGCCTTGCTCACGCGCGCCGGGTTCAGCGGGCCTGACGCGCTGCACGTCTACCGGGCCTTCATCGGGTTCCTGAACGGCCACCTGCTCAACGAACTGCAGGAACTCGTGGACAACGCGGACGAGACCGACGACCTGCTGCGGCTGGGCCTGCACCGGCTGCCGATCGGCGAATTCCCGCTGCTCCGCAGCCTCGCTCACGCCCTGGCCGCCTACGACGGCGCCGCCGAACTCGAACGCGGCCTCGACATACTGCTGACCGGCCTGGCCACGACACTGTCTCGGCCAGCATGATCGCGGCCGGAGGATGGCCACCTGCGTCACCATGCCAGCACACCGGGGAGGATCATGCAAATACCAGATGACCGGCTCAGCGCACAGCTCGGCCAAGAGTCCAGGACCAGCCCGCTTCGCTGCGCGGAGATCTTCCGGACCGAGCGCGGCTGGGAACGCTGCCACCTCGACCAACATAACCCCGGTATCCGCCATCACGTGCGGGACCGGTCGTGGCTGTCCTCGGGGAACACGCCCCGGCTCCGCCTCGGCCGGCTCTGCGGACCGGCCTGCACCTGGCCGGATCTGGTCATTCCGTACCGTAAGGGGACAGGCCAGGTAAAGACGTAAGCTGTTCGGCCGATGGTCACCAGGCGGCCACCTGGTGCGCATCCGCCGGCGAGGCAGCCACGTCTGGCGGCGCAGCGAGGGTAGACAGGTGAAACAACAACCCGTTCGGAAGAAAGATCAAGAATTCCTTTCCGAACGGGAGGCGGCGATGCTATTCGCTTTCGTGCCAGTTCATGGTCAGGGCAAGCGGCACCCCGGCCGGTTCGTTGACGGCGGCCCTGGGCGCCCCGACGATGGCGGCCAGGTCCGCGCCGTCGATCGTCTCGCGCTCAAGCAGCAGGCCGATGACCCGGTCGAGGGTGTCACGATTCCCGCGCAGAAGGGTGGCAGCCGTGTCCTCGGCCTGGCGGAGCAGCCTGGACACCTCCTGGTCGATGGAACGCTGCGTCTGCTCGGCATACGGACGGCCGGCGAAGGGATTGTCGCGGCTGGGTCCCTCCGGCCCGTAGCTGACCGGTCCGACCTCCGCGGAGAATCCCCACTCCCGCACCATGTGCGTCGCGAGCTCGGTCGCGCCCGCGAGGTCGCTCGCCGAGCCGGTCGACGGCTCCGCCAGGACGACGATCTCCGCCGCCCGGCCGCCGAGGCGCACGGCGAGCGAGGCGGTCAGGTGGCTCTCGGGGTACAGGTGACGCTCGAACGCGGGCAGCTGCTCGGTCACGCCGAGAGCGGCGCCGCGAGAAAGGATGGTGACCTTCGCGACGGGATCGGCATGCGGCGAGAGCGCCGCCACCAGCGCGTGCCCGGCCTCGTGGACGGCCACGGCGTGCTTCTCCTCTGGCAGCAGCGCGTTCGACGCGTCCCGGCGACCGATCAGGAGCCGGTCTCTGGCGGCCTCGAAGTCGGCCGCGGTGAGCACGCCGCGATCAGCGCGCACCGCGTTGATCGCGGCCTCGTTCACGAGGTTGGCTAGGTCGGCACCGGAGAATCCGGGCGTGCCCCGCGCTGCGACGCCGAGGTCCACGTCGGGCGCGAGCGTCTTGCCGCGCGCATGGATAGCCAGGATCGCGGCACGTTCCACGTAGCTGGGCAGCGGGATCTCGACCGTCCGGTCGAAGCGCCCGGGCCGCAGCAGCGCTGCGTCGAGGATCTCAGCCCGGTTGGTCGCGGCCATGACGACCACCCTGGCGCCCGGCTCGAAACCGTCCATTTCCGACAGCAGCTGGTTGAGCGTCTGCTCGCGCTCGTCGTTCGAGCCGAACCCGCCGGGACCACGCCGCCCGCCGATGGCGTCGATCTCGTCGATGAAGATGATCGACGGGGCCCGCTTCCTGGCGTCAGCGAACAGGTCCCTGACTCTTGAGGCGCCGACGCCGACGAACATCTCGACGAAGCTCGAGCCGCTCAGCGAGAAGAACGGCACGCTGGCCTCCCCGGCGACAGCCCTGGCCAGCAGGGTCTTGCCGGTCCCCGGCGGCCCCACCATCAGCACGCCCTTCGGGCCGACCGCGCCGGCCCGGTCGTACCGGGCCGGGTGCTTCAGGAAGTCCACCACCTCCATGACCTCGGCCTTGGAACCCTCATAGCCGGCGATGTCCGCGAAGCGCGTGCCAGGCCTGTCCTCGTCGTAGACCCTGGCCTTCGACTTCCCGAAGGCCAGGATCCCGCCGACCCGCCCGGTGAGCTGCCCGCCGCCGCGGCGGCGGAACCACACGAAAAGCCCGACGAAGATGAGAATCGGCAAAGCCCAGACAACGATGAATCCGAGCACCGAGTTCGTGCTCGGGACCGTTCCCGTCACCTGAACCTTGTGCCCGAGCAGGAGGGCGGGCAGAGCGCTGTCGTTCAGCGCGGTCGGTATCTGGGAGGTGTAGGCGCTGCCGTCGTGGAGCTTCCCGCTCACCGCCCCCGCCGCGGTGATCGACGCCGTCGAGACCTTGCCCCCGGTCACGTCGCCGACGAAGCTGGTATAGCTCAGCGCCCGCGTCGGTGTCCCGCCGGCGACCGGCCGGTAGGCCAGAAGCGCGATGAACGCGATCAGGATCCCGGCCGGCACCAGCCATCTCCACCGAGGAGGCGGCGAAGACGGGGCCGGAGTGCGGCTGGGAGCCGGTGCGGGCGGCCGCGGGACGGATTTCTTGGACGGACCTTTCTGCGGGCCCGGGCGAGACGGGGTCGCGCGATGCCAAGTGCTCACGAATGGGATTCCCCTCAGACGAGACGCTGGTGGACATAGCACCATCGCCGCGCCGATCCAGGCGCGAACCTGGCCGCGACCGGATGGTCGGTTTCCTCGTAGTGCGCCCTGGCGTGCCGGTTCGGCGAGTCATCGGAACAGGCCACCCAGCCGCAGGTCAGGCAGACCACAAGGCCAGCCGGGCCACCGGGGCGGCTCCGGCAGTCCGGGCAGTCAGCCGACTGAGGCTTGACCGGCGCGAGGCCGTCGAGGTGCGCACAGCGCGGTGCCGTCCCGTTCGGGCTTACGGCCGGCACATCCAGGGTCATGCTCTGGCCGGGAATCATGGCAACCTCCATTCGACGACCGGAAGCCGGGTTCGGTCCTGTCGATCATTTACTAAGCCAACCCCGGGTAACGCCCAGGCGGAAACAGGCAATGCGAGCACGGCCCATCACCACATGTGATCACCCGCTGGTCGCTGACCAGACGGCGGCATGTCAGAAGCCTCTTGATTATCCTCGGAATTATTCTCCTCATCATTGGCTTCATCGCCGCGATCCCCATTCTCTGGACGGCCGGCGGCACTACTTCTAAACACAGGAAAGGGGACATGCCTTTGCTGCTATTCAAGTACCAAATGCGGGCCCACCGAACTGCGGTATCGTGACAAGCATGCGGTCCGTGCCGGATAGGCACGGCTGCGGGCTCGTTGCTCCAGACCCTGGTGACGTAAGCCCCGAGCGGTTTGCTCGGAAGACGCCCAGGAGGACAAGAGTGACGACGAGAACAGCACCCGGCCTTCCCGCCCGGCAGTCCGACCGTGCCTCATTCGCACACGGGTCGGATGTGGCCATCGATCCTTCGACGGCTGGCTATCGCGCACTGGCGCTGCAGGTGCGGGCGATGGGCCTGCTCGACCGCAGACCGGGCTATTACCGGCTGAAGATCGCCCTGACGATCTTCGTCTTCTTCGCCGGATGGGCCCTGTTTGTCATGGCCGGCGACTCGTGGACGGCCATCGCCGTCGCTCCGTTGATGGGGATGATGTTCACCCAGCTGGGCTTCATCGGCCATGATGCGGGGCACAACCAGGTTTTGCGCACCCGCCGACGCAACCGCCTGCTGGGGTTCGCCGTGGGGAACGTGCTCACCGGGCTGAGCTTTGGCTGGTGGGTCCCCAAGCACAACGCTCACCACGCGCATCCCAACGAGCTGGGCCGTGACCCCGATATCGGCGAGGGACCCGCCGCGCCCTCACCTGACGCGCCGGGAAAGGGGCCAGGCCCTCTCGCATCGTGGCTGGCACGCTGGCAGGCACCGCTCTTCTTCCCCCTCATGCTGCTGCGAAGCAGCGGCATGCACGTGCTCGGGATCCAGCGGCTCGCGCGGCGGCGTGACCGCGCCGCGGCGGTGGAAGCCTCACTCATCGTGCTGCATGCCGCGCTGTACCTGACGGTGGTGCTGTGGGTGCTCTCCCCGCTCAAGGCGCTCGCATTCGTCGCCCTGCAGCAGGGGGTCTTCTCGGTGTACCTCGGCATCAGCTTCGCGCCCAACCACAAGGGGATGCCGGTCATCGAATCAGGAACGGCGGCCGGCTTCGCCCGCCGCCAGGTGGTCACTGCCCGGAACATCAGGGGCGGCCCGCTCACCACCTTCATGCTCGGCGGCCTTAACTACCAGATCGAGCATCACCTGTTCCCGTCGATGCCGCGGCCCAATCTGCGACGCGTCCAGGGCCTGGTCAGGGAGTTCTGCGCAGCGGCCGGCCTCGGCTACAGCGAAGAAAGCTTCGTCGAGTCATTCCGCCAGATCACCCGTCACCTGAGCGACGCCGGGCGGCGGCCAGCTGCCGCACTGACTGATCCGCCGCCCGGCTGAATCGGCTCGGTCAGCGGTTCGCCCAACTGGTCCGGCGACGACTGGTCCGGCGACGACTGGTCCCGCGACCGCCGCTGGACCTGCTCGCGCTGAATAGGTGGAAGATCAGCAGCAGGATTGCCGCGCCGACGATGGCGGTGATCCAGGTGGAAAGGTTGAAGAACCCGTGCAGGGTGTGGACGTGGAATATTTCCGTGGCGGCCCAGCCGCCGCCCAGCGCCCCGGCCACCCCGATCAGGCAGGTGACGATGAGGCCTTGCGTTCTCCGCCCGGGGACCAGCAGATTGGCTAGCAGGCCCGCTACGAGGCCGAGAACGATCCATGCGATGATGCCCATAACCGACTCCTCAGTCAGTTCGAATTTGAACATACTGGGTAGCCGGTCCCTGTGCGACGCGTCGCGGCGGGAGAAAGAAAATCCCGCGGGCTCTTGCCCTTTAGTGGGCCGCAGCGCCTGTCGGCGCCGACCCGAATAAGAAAACTCCGGTCCTGCACTGAGCCCATTCCAACCTGGTTAGGCGCCGTGGAGTTGCAATGCGTGGATGGCCTTGGCGAGTTTCCCGGCGCGCCAGGGGCAGCAGCGGAGCTTCGCGAGGATCTTCCATACCTTGAGCTGGGCGTTCGCTCGTTCGCCGGGGGCGCGGAGCCTGGCGTGGGCCCGGTTGGCTTCTTTCTGGGATTCCGGTTTGTTCCGGCCCTTGTACGGGACCTTTGCCCAGGTGGAGCCCTGATATCCCTTGTCCGCGAGGGTGACCAGCCCGGCTTTCTCTAGCTCGTTCAGCACGCCCCATATCCACTCGGCCTTCTTGTCGTGGACCGAGCCGGGCAGCGCACCGGAGACCCACAGGACCTCGCCGTCAGGACTGGCGATGACCTGCAGGTTCATGCCGTGCTTTTTGTGCTTGCCGGAGTAGAACGGCTTGTCCGCGGCGACCCGGTCTATCGGGATGAGGGTTCCGTCGAGGATGACGTAGGCGTGACCTGCCCTTTTGGCGTCCCGGACCGCTTTCCTCAGTTTCGGGGCGCGGGCCGCGAGCAGTTCCACGGTCTCGTTGACGTACCGCCAGGCCGTGGTCCTGCCGACCCCGAACCCGGCCGCGAGGTGCTCGAACGTCTCGCCTTTGCGCAGGTGAGCGAGCACGAGCAGGGCCTGCTGCCCAGGGCTGAGCTTCCGCCACCGCGACCCGACGGCCTTCAGGTGCCGGCGGATCAGCCCGGCCGCGTAGTTCAGGGTCCGGGACGACAACGGCAGCGCGGCACGGTAGAACAGCATGTGAAGCCCCTGGGGGTGATGAGTCGTTCTTGGTCGATTGCCTCATCTACCAGGGGCTTCGCCGTGTCCGCCGGCGAACCGTGACCCTGTGGCCACAGTGCCGTCGCCGCGAGACGACAACGTTATCATCACTCAAAGTGATTCATTGTTTACAAGCAAGTTGGAATGGGCTCACTGCCCTCTATTTTCCGAGGTGCAGCTGCCAGATATCCGGAGCTATACCTTTATCCTACATCGCTACGGCCCTAATGTCCAACTGCGTCGGCATCGTCGATTCCAGCCGACACAATGAGTCGCACAAACACCCCATCGATGGCCTGCCCGCAGCAGGCCTACACCGAGAGATCATTTGCTTGGCGGGCAGCCCTGCCGCGAACGGCGCGTCGCGCGCCGGTCATCAGCAGGAGCGCGGCCAGGCCGATCACCCCGACTTCGATACCGCTGAGGAACAGCGTGCCGGTGGAACCTGCCGCGTGGGATGATCATGACGCAATCCCCGTCGAGGAAGCTGGCAGCGGGAGCGCGGGCATCAGGCTTGGTGTGCGTTCACCCCTGAGTCAACCGCACCTGTGCTCCGGAGGAAACAGCCGATCGGAAAAGGGCCCATCGCCGTAGCCGATTACCCTTTCAAAACCCGGCTCAGGAGTGGCCTCTTCACACGTGAGCCGGGTGACGCGTAGAATAAGAGTGTTGCTCCGGACCCCGGCAGCTGTCCCGCGCGATATCCGCGAGGGACAGCGATAGGGCCCGGAGTTTTTGCGTTCACCGGCAGTGTCGTCAGCACGTCACGCTCAAGCACGGTGAGAACTCCGGGAATCTTTCCGCCACAGATACCTCTAACGCAGCTTCCCGGAGTTCGTCATGATCATAATTATCGGGCTCGTTGTCCTGGTCGCGGCGGTGGTCGTCGGCGTGGCAGGCGTCCTGTCCAACGACGGCGGCGGCCATGCGCTCACCCATCCGTTCGCGGTGTTCGGCTATCACGTGACCGGCTCCACCGGCCAGTTGTTCCTCTACGGCATCGTGGTCGGGGTGATCGCCCTGGCCAGGCTGAGCCTGCTGCTTGCCGCTGCCCGGCGCACTTCCCGGCGCGGCCACGAAGCCCGGCGCGGCCTGCGGCAGTCCCGCCGCGAGACCGCAGCCGTCAGCCGCGACCGCGATGACCTGCTCGACCAGCGCGGCGCCGACCGCGCCGCCGCCGCAGGCATGAACGTCCACACCCCCGGAAGCGGCCCGGCAAACGACATCCCAGGCAGCACGTCAGCCCCCGCAGGATAACCAGCAAAGGCAGGAAACGATGAGCATCACCAGCAAGATCGCGCACACGGCAGAAACCGCCAAGGGCGGCGCCAAGAGGATGTTCGGCCGCCTCACCGGCAGCCGGCGCCTGCGGACCGAAGGCCGGGCCGACCAGGCCAAGGGCGACATCAAGCAGGCCGGGGCCAAGATCAAGGATGCCTCCGGGCACTGACCGCCCGGGGCGGGACCGGGCGGAGATGCGGCCCGTGACGCCGCAGATGGGTAACGGACGCGGGCCCTGCAGGGGCGGGCCTGCTGTACGACGCCCGGCGCGGTGTCTACGACGCGAAGCCTGCCCTTCGCGGCTGGCTGCACCTGCTCTGCTTCTGGACGTCGCTGGCGGGCGCCCCGCTGCTAGTTGCCCGCGCGCATGGCGGGACGCCTCGCCCTGCCTGCCACTGTTCGGCTACCACGAGGTCTTCCACGTTTGCATCTGCGCCGCCGCGGCCTGCCAGTTCGCCGCGATCGTCCGGTTCGTCGGCTGAGCCGGCACAACCGATCGCCGCGGATCGACTACGTACTTCTCTGAGCGTAGTGTCCAAGGGAGAAGCTAGCTGGTCTAGCCGCCGGGCCGGGACCCCGCCTTGCTGCGATGCAGGAAGGTACCCCATGTTCCGCACAAACCTCAGTTCCGGTCCATCAGAAGGCCACGTCGTCTTCTCGCTGCACGGGGAGCTTGACCTGGTAGACGCCGCAGCCGTGGCTGCTGCCCTAGGGGCCCTCGCGGCGCGCGACCTGTGGATCACCGTGGACCTATCGGGTCTGGAGTTCATCGACGCGGCCGGCGTAGCCGCACTGTCACGTGCCCGCAGGCAGGCCCGCAACGCCGGAGGCGGCCTGGTACTAGCCGCGCCGCAGCCGCAGGTACAGCTGGTGCTCTCGCTCATCTGGGAAGCTGACAGCTCCGGCGTCCAGGCCAGCATGGCGGCGGCAGCCGCCGGCGCGGGAAGCCCTCCCCGCACAGGGGCGCACCGATCCGGCGTCAGCCTGCTAGGGTCCGCGGGCAGAGCGTCGCCGTGAACGCACCGCTCCGAAGGGTGCCGAGGCCGGTCCCCGCCTGGCACTGGGCACGAGGCATCCCTCATGCTGAGCGTTGAGCTGCGGTCCCGGGCAGGCGGCGGATACGTTGTCGGTGTGCTGCGCCGGGAGCTGGACAGTGTGGACGCCCGGGGAGCCGCCGGCGGAGCGGGACCGCCGTGATATGCGAGCGCTGTGGGTGCGAGGATGCCTGATGGCAGGCCTGCCGCAGCGTGGGGGCTGGTCGCCGGGAACGCCGCCGCGGCCGGCCGCCGTGTGTCGGTCGCCGACGTGTGCGTGGTCGCCGTCCGGTCAGCAGAGGTGAGCGGCGCCTGGGTGGCTGCGGCGGGCGGCCGGGGACCGGATTTCGTAGTCTGCGTGACGGACCCGCTGTCCGAGCAGCTCGCCGAGCTGCAGCTCACGCTGGGCGAGGGACCGTGCCATGATGTGCTGGCGTCCGCGGCGCCGGTGTTGGCGGCGGACCTGGGCAGCGACCAGTCCAGTCGGCGCTGGCCGGGATTCGCGGCACAGGCGGGCCTGCTGGGTGCCGGGGCGGTCTTCGCGTTCCCGCTGACGATCGGGGCGATCCGGGCCGGGGTGATGGGCCTGTACCGCGGCGCTCCAGGCCCGCTGCCGACGGAGCGCTTCGGGGACAGCCTCGTTCTGGCGGATCTGGCGACCACGCTGCTGCTCGACGGGGCCGCCCGCGGCGGGGACGGCGACGCCGCCGCGGCCGCCGGGCCGGTCCTGGACGGGCAGTCCCCCGACCTGGTGCTGCACCGGGCCGAGATCGACCAGGCGACCGGCATGCTCACCGTGCAGCTCGGCGTCCCGATGGCGGAGGCATTCGCCCGCCTCCGGGCCTACGCTTATGCACACGACCGTCGGCTGGCCGACGTCGCCAGCGACATCGTCGGCCGGCGCCTGCGGCTGCACGCCGACTCGGGCCGGGACGGCCCGCCGTGATGCGCCCGGCCCCACGCTGGGCCGACGGCCCGGGCGCGCCGTCGTCCTCCCTACAACCGGAAAGAGGTGGCCGAGATGGACACTGAGCTGCTGTCGGACACCTTCGTCGACCTTGCCGACACGATGGTCGCCGAATTCGACGTGATCGACTTCCTGCACATGCTCACCGACCGCAGCGTCCAGCTGCTATCCGTGTCCGCGGCCGGGGTGCTCCTCGCCGACCCCCGCGGCCAGCTGCGGGTCGCCGCGGCCTCCAGCGAGGCGGCCGAGCTGATCGAGCTGTTCCAGATCCAGGACGACCAGGGCCCCTGCCTGGACTGCTACCGCACCGGCCAGCCGGTCACCGCCGCCGACCTGGCCGACACCGGCCAGCGGTGGCCCCGGTTCGCGGCCGCCGCGACCCAGGCCGGCTTCGGCGCTGTCCATGCCCTGCCGATGCGGCTGCGGGATCAGGTCATCGGCGCCCTGAACCTCTTCAGCGCCGGCACCGGCCCGCTCGGCCAGGCCGAACTGCGCATCGGGCAGGCATTGGCCGACGTGGCCACGATCGGCCTGCTGCAAGAACAGAACGTGCGCCGCGCCGAGACCCTGGCCGAGCAGCTCCAGGCCGCGCTGAACAGCCGGGTCGTCATCGAGCAGGCCAAGGGCAGGCTCGCCGAGCGGCTCGGCCTGGACATGGACCAGTCCTTCGCGCTGCTGCGCGACTACGCAAGGAACACCAACCAGCGCCTCACCGACGTCGCCCGCCACATCATCGACAGCCCCACCGCGAACTTCCCGTCCCCCGCCCCCAGACCACCGCGCCACCAGAACACACCGGGATGAGCCGCTTACGAAGGCTGCCCACACCAGAGGCCGCCGACAGCCATCCATCCGCGTCTACTCCGCCACCTTCCGGTGTCGGGGTGGGCGCAGTGTCAGGATGCCTGCTTCTCCAGGTCGAGCAGGCGCGAGCGGAGGTGGCCGAGCGCACGGGCACGCAGTCGGGAGACGTGCATCTGGGAGATGCCAAGCCGCCGGCCGATCTCGATCTGCGGCAGACCGCCGTAAAAGTCCAGCGAAGCCGAGCAGCGCCCGCTCGTCCTGCCCAGCCATGTCCCTGGTCAGCATCCAACCAGGCGACGCGGGGAAAACCGGTACGAGATCCCCGGCAGGTATTTCTCGGCAAGAAACTACAGTCATCCCAGCCTCGGCTCGCAGAAACCCAGTTAAGGTCCGCCGAGGTCTAGAGCAGGCAGATGCGTCATCATGCACTCGCGAGCACGGTGACGTGCGCTATCAATTACCGCTGACACGAGATTAGGCCACTGGAACAGCCCGCGGCAACGCTGGGTGCATGAGCGACATAGCCCGCCTGCCACTGAGGATAGGCGGGAATACTGTGGCTGCCGGGAGCCTTACATTTGCTAGCGGTTGATAGCAGCCGCTCACGCGGGCAAGAAGCCCCGCACGGTCGCTTTGTGTGAGCTATCTAGTATCGGATCAGGCAGTTGTCGTCGTCTGGCGCCTGAGATGCGTGACGCGGCCCCCGGTCTTACTAATGGAGTTCACGCATGCCATACGGCCCACGGCCCACGCTCGCCCAGCGCCAGCCGCAACGGCGTCGCCAAGAACCGCGGCGCGAACCGGGCTCCGCGCTCGAGGCGGCCCTTACCGCGGCCGCCGCTACCCCTGCACCGCCCGCAGCCAGCTTCGCTGAGCTCGGCGTGCACCCCCGCCTGGTCACGGCGATGGCCGCCCGTGGCATCCTGGCGCCGTTCGCCATCCAGTGCCGGGCCATACCTGACGCCCTGACTGGCCGTGACATCCTCGGCCGGGCCCAGACCGGATCCGGCAAAACCCTGGCCTTCGGCCTCCCGCTGCTGACCAGGCTGGCAGGCAGCACTCAGCCACGCAAGCAGAAGGCGCTCCGCGCCCTCGTCCTAGTGCCCACCCGCGAACTCGCCCAGCAGGTCGCCGACGTACTGACGCCGCTGGGCCAAGCGGTCGGCGTGAGCATCGCCACGGTCTACGGCGGCATGCCGATCGGCCGGCAGACTGACCAGGTGCGCCGCGCCGACGTCGTAGTGGCGACTCCTGGCCGGCTCACCGACCTGATCGAGCGGCACGCCTGCACGCTCGCACACATAGAGATCACCGTGCTCGACGAAGCCGACCACATGGCCGACCTCGGCTTCCTGCCCGCAGTCACCCGCCTCCTCGATCAGACTCCGGCCGACGGCCAGCGGATGTTCTTCTCGGCGACACTGGACCGCGGCGTCGGACGGCTGGTAGCCAAGTACGTCACCAGCCCCGCGCTGCACGCGGTGCCGGAGACCGCCGAGTCCACGCCGGCCGAGCACAGCATCCTTGTCCTCCGCGCGGAGGACAAGGTGCCGGTCGCGGCGGAGATCGCCAGCCGCCCCGGCCGGACGCTGTTCTTCGTCCGGACCAAACACGGCGCGGACCGACTCGCGAAACAACTGTCCCGGGCGGGGGTGGATGCCGCAGCCATCCACGGCAACCGCAGCCAGAACCAGCGCCAGCGCGCACTCGACGCGTTCGCAGCCGGGTATCCCCGGGTGCTCGTGGCCACCGACGTCGCCGCCCGCGGCATCCACGTCGACGACGTGGACCTGGTCGTGCAGTTCGACCTGCCAGAGGATCACAAGGACTACCTGCACCGCTCCGGCCGCACGGCCCGTGCGGGCGCCTCCGGCCAGGTCGTCGCGCTGGCCGAGCGCGGGCAACTCCGCGACCTGCAGCGGATGCACGTAGCAGCCGGAATCACCGCTGCCCGCCACGATGCCGCCCCCGGGCACTCCACGATCCGCGAGTTCGCAATCTCGGGCACCCCGATCCCGCCTGCCCCCGCTCGTATGCCGCGGTCCACTGCAGCGCAGGCCGTCAGGCGAGGCACCAACGCGCCTCCGGGCAGGACACCCAGTCCCCGCCGGCAGCCCCGCCGCCCGGTCCGGCGCGGCTAAACGTCTCAGCCGGTAAGCGGCACGAGCTTCCCGCAGACGTGATCCTGCTCGCTCACCCGCTTTCTTGCACCGAGGACGAGGGCGCCACGGGACACGACTACGCCCATGATGAAGGTGCCGAACGAGGGCGGGTCGGTGGCAGTGTCCACGTAGACGGCCTCTAGCTCCCCGATCTTGTGGCGCTGGGCGTCGACAACGTCTTGGCCTCGCCATTTCCGAATGTTCGCTGCCTCGAACATGCCAGTCTCCATCCCGCGGCCTGAACTGTCATTCCAGCACCGCGTCCATCTTTGTTCAGTGCACGTAGAACCGGCTCTGGCTTGGGTTGGCGGGCTTTTCTTGCTGGGTCGCGCAGGCGAGCTGGCGCCCCGTAGGGACCGACCGCGCGTGTGCCGCGATGGGGGTAACGGCGCCCGGGGCGCATACCTGAGGACGGGGCAGCATAAGGCTGATTGTGAGCAACACCCCCGTGGCCAGGGCCAGCCCGACGACGGTCACCACTCCCGGCCACATCCGCCGCTGCCACCGCCACGACCAGGCCGTGACCTGCTCAGTTGCGGGCATTGCCTCGTGGCCGGCCAGCCTGGTAAAGATGGCGAACAGCGCTCCGAGACTAGGATGATCGTCCGCTAGCGTTTGCTCGATCTGGCTAAGTGCGCGCCGCTGGCTCGCCGGCAAGCCCATCACGCTGTCCTGCCGGGCGGAACCGGCTCCCCCGCGGCGTGCCCGCACGTCGCGTTTTCCCCGGTTACCGCCGCGCTTGCCGGTTCGCGGGACTTGGCGCTGGCAAGGTGGCGGGATGGTCGTCTCCGTGCTGCGCGACGCTCATCCGGGGTGGTTCCGCCCCAGATGCCCTCCGGCATGGCTTCAAGGGCGTAGGACAGGCAGTTCTTGCGGACAGCGCAAGGAGCGCAGACCGCCTTCGCCGCTTCAGCCTGCCGCGCTGCCAGGCCTGTGACCGCCGCGATGGGAAAGAACAACTCGGGATCCGCCTGCAGGCAGGCGCCGCTCGACATCCAGGTCAGGGAGCGCGGCCCGGACGTTACAGGCAGCACTGCAAGCCGCCTGCCTGCCCGCGCAGGCGCCAGCGCCGACCGGGAGGGCCACCGCGCACCGGCACATGACTTGGGCCGTAACTGAATGCCTGCAACACTTCGGACATATCCGCGCCTCCGGCAGTACGCCTACATTGGCCACCGGGGTCTGGAGCAGTACGACAGTGCGATCAAAAGGCCGGCCCACACAACTGGGCGATCAGCGATTGCCTTTTCAGGATAAGCGAAACGTCCGGGCTGTAGTAAACGACCTAAGAGTTCCCGCGTCGACCGCGAGCCTCATCGACAAACCGCACTATGTGCCGTTGACCAGCCCTGATCGGACCCACGCAGCCCAGCCCGGTGCAGGGTAATCAGCTCCGGTGATGAGCCCTTCCCCCTGAACGGCTATTTCCCGCCGGGCACGGGCACGCTTGACACTCGTTCGGAAGGACCTGCCGTCCGTGGACGTCGATCACCCCGGCGTGCGCGCCCGACGTACCCGACGACCGGGTGGACCAGGGACCGGTGCGGGCTGTTGAGAGTATCCAATCGCATGCCGGGGTTCCGGTCGTCCCACCGGGCGCGGAAGGCGGCGCCGATTTGGCGCGTGATCGACGCGTCCTGGGTGATCTCCAGGCGTGATTAGTTTTGCCCGGATTGCTTATTTCTATCTGCCCGCGAATGGCCCTTACTAGGAATATGCGTATCGGACCTGTGCTACTTCTCGTCTGGCTGATCATCGGCGCCATCGCCGGCAGCCAGCGCCATTACTACGACAGTTCAACCGCGAACTGCGCCAAAGCGGGCACGATCACCGTGACGGTTCTCGCGGGCCCGCTCAATTACGTGGGCGTGAACCCGAAGATCTCATGCAAGACGCCGCAGCCTAGCAGTTGACCTTAAGGCACGACCGCCCGGCTCTGTGTCGGCTGGCTGGCGGGGGTGAGCCAGCCGAGGCGTTTTGACATGGCCTGGGCGCAGGCGACGACGGCGCGGACGTGGCCGGAGTCGTCGGCGGCGCGCCACAGGACCGACCACGGGTAGTCGGAGGCCGGCTCGGTCAGGGGCCGCCAGATGGTCCCGGGGAGCGCGGCGATGCAGGAGGACGGCACGCAGTACAGGCAGCGTCCGGCGGCGACGAGGGCGGCGGCCGCCCGGATGCTCTCCACGGTCCCCTGGTACACGGTGGGGGTGAAGCCGGCCGCCCGGCACATCTCGACGGTGAACTGGTTGAATTCCGGTGCCATCACCTCCTCGGCGAGCAGGAGCGGTTCCCTGGCGAGCTCGGCGACCGATACGCCGTCTAGTTCGGCGAACGGGTGATCGGTCGGCACCAGGACGCCGAGCGGATCGTGGCGGAACAGCAGCGACGCGATCTGCGCGGGGGCGAGCGCGGCGCGGCCGACGCCCACGTCCAGGCGGCCGTCGGTGAGCCGCTGGTACTGCTCGGGCACGCTGGCCTCGATCTGGTGTATCACCAGGCCGGGGTAGCGGGCCTGCACCTCGTGCAGGATCTGCGGCATCGAGTCGTAGCTGGAATCGACGATGCCGACGCGGAGCGGCGCGGCGGCGGCTGCCGTGTTCCTGGCCGCTTCCGCGGCCCGGCCCGCGTGCGCCAGGATCTGCCGTGCCTCAACCAGGAACACCACCCCGGCAGCGGTCAGCGCCACATGGTGGGTGCTGCGTTCCAGCAGGCGGACGCCCAGCTCGCGCTCCAGCCGCTGCACCTGCTGGCTCAGCGCGGACTGCACGATGTGCTCCCGCTCGGCCGCCCGGCCGAAGTGCAGTTCCTCCGCCAGCGTCACGAAGTAGCGCAGTTGCCGTAGCTCCATGCCCGCCACCAGTTCCGCATCCAGCCCAACCCCGACTTCACCGCAACTGCCCACTGGGCCGAGCGGAACGCTGCCACCGCAGCCGACAGCGATTAATCCGCTCGAACGCCCACCCAGCGGGCACAGAAAACCCCTGCTACTACCTTACTTCCCCGCTCGAGGTCTCGGAATGGGCGACCGGCTTGCGTCTCTCACAGGCAACGGTCAGGCGCAAGTCCCGCTAATTTTGCGCGGGACCTGCTGCCAAGTCTTCCTGCTACGGGACATTCGCCAGCCGCCTGGCAGCCCGCGTTGAGATCCCTGCGGGCCACGCCGCCTCGCGGGCTTCGAGCATCAGGTCCTTTACGGAGCGGTGACGTGGATCTGCCGCATCTGAGCGGCGAAATAGACCAGGTATCGGGCCTTGCGCCAGCCACCCGTCGTAATGCCACGCAATGCGGGCAGCATGCGCCAGCGCAGCGCCGAGTCGGCCAGGTAGCCGCTGACCTCGCCCATGCCGGCACCGGGAGCGATGGCCTGGGCGTCGCCGAAGGCGTCGTCGCCGGGCCGGCTCTCGATCACCTGGTAGCCGCGGGCCGTGACCCACGCACGAACCGAGTCCGCGGCGCCCTTGCGGATGCTGCGGCCAGGGTGCCCGTCGCCGTCCGGGGGCAGGTCGATGCCGCTCATCCTGGTCTGCGCGGTGAACCGGACCAGGCCGACCACGGTCAGGTCCTTGGTGATCACCGGGAGCGCTCCTGCGCGAAGTCCACGATGGAGCGGCCCTCGGGCGTCTCGTCGGCGACCGATGACAGCAGGGCCGCCTCGGCGACCTCTCGTTCCGTGACCCCGCGGAGCGGGATGAGCTCTGCGGCCATCCGGTTGCCGTAGGTGATCGTGCCCGTCTTGTCCAGCAGCAGGGTCGAGCAGTCGCCCGCGGCCTCGACCGCCCTTCCGGACATGGCCAGGACGTTGCGCTGCACCATGCGGTCCATGCCGGCGATGCCGATCGCGGACAGCAGCCCGCCGATCGTGGTCGGGGCCAGGCAGACGAACAGCGCGACAAGCACCGCCGTGGACTGGATGGCCTTGTCGTAGACCGCCATCGGCTGCAGCGTGACCACCGTGACGAGCAGGATCAGCGTCATGCCCGCGATGAGGATGTCGAGGGCGATCTCGTTCGGCGTCTTCTGCCGGGACGCGCCCTCGACCAGGGCGATCATCCGGTCGAGGAACGTCTCGCCCGGGCTGGACGTAATCTGCACCGTGATCTGGTCGGACAGCACGATCGTGCCGCCGGTCACCGCGAAGCGGTCGCCGCCCGACTCGCGCATCACCGGGGCGGACTCGCCAGTGATCGCGGACTCGTCGACGACGGCGATCCCCTCGATGACGTCGCCGTCGCCCGGGATGACCTGGTCCGCGCTGACTACGCAGCGGTCGCCGACCTTGAGCTGAGTGGAGGGGATCTCCTCGGTCGTGCCGTTGGTTCTGAGCCGGCAGGCGACGGTGTCCTTGCGGGCCTTGCGAAGGGTGTCCGCCTGGGCCTTGCCGCGGCCTTCGGCCACCGCCTCGGCGAAGTTGGCGAACAGCACGGTCGCCCATAGCCACAGGGCCACCAGGCCGACGAACAGGTCTGGGCGGGCGAAGAAGTCGACGGTGGTGATCACCGAGCCGATCTCGACCACGAACATGACGGGGATGCGGATCATCACCCGGGGGTCGAGCTTCGCGAAGGCCGCGACGGCGGCGCGGCGGAGGATCGCGGGCTCGAACAGGGCCGCGGCGCTTCGGATGCGGACCTTCGGGGGGCGGTCCTCCTCCGGCCGTGCGGAAAGCGCCGGCGCGGTCATGGTCGCCAGCCCGTGGGGCCGGCCAGTCCGTTGCCGGGGTTGCCGCGGTGGGACATGCCAGTATCAGGTGGCTGGTCGGCGAGTTCGCCCCGGTCGGTGTCTCGTTCAAGCATCCGGTTGATGACCTGGATGAGCCCGATCACGAACGCGAAGGACGCCACCAGGATGGCGGTAAGAAGTGCATCCTCCATGGTTTCGCCCCTCAGAACCATTCCGGCTTGAACATCGCGATGCCGAGGTAGACGAAGGTGACGGCGGAGACGGCGAGGAGGATTCCCTCAACAACGGTCATTGCTACTCCAGCTCCCTGAACAGGGAAAACGTTGCAGTTAGGACGCTACGCCGGGAGCTCGGGGCCCTCGGGATGCTAACAGGCCCTAAGCGGTTTCTGCCGAACTCCAAACGGCATCCATATGCTTCGCGAGCGCGGTCACCGGACGGTCCCGCTCGGCTGACGCCTTCTTGTTCACCACGAAGGCACTTGACTCCGTGTCGCTTCCCGCCTCCCGCTTGGGCAGCTGCGTGATGAGGGCAGGCTCGAGGGCGTGCGCACTGAGCCGTTTGGGATACAGCAACCGGATGTCTTCCCGCGGGTGGTCCATGCAGAGGGCTGGGAGGAGCTCGTCGACGGGGATCAGCGCGCGTTCGAAGCCGCAGCTGAGGACCTTTCGCAGGCCGGACGCGCTGAGCAGGTAGCCGAATGTGCAGTAGCTGAAGCCCGGCCGTACGATGCCCTCGGTCACCGGGCGGTCCTCGTCGTAGCGGTACAACTCCTGCAGGCGGCTGAAAAGGTAGCCGCCCGTGTCCGCCGCGTTCCGCACCAGGAGCTCGCGCTCGATCACGTCCAGATTCGCGAGCCCCGCGGCGCACGACACCGGGTTCCCGCCGAAGGTGATGCGGTGGTCGAAGGCGGTGCCGGCGGGGCCGGTGAAGGCGTCGGCGACGTGCCTGCTCGCGATGACGGCGCCGATCGGAACGTAACCGCTCGTCAGGGCCTTCGCGGCCACGGTGATGTCCGGGACGATGCCCCAGTGCTCGGTTGCGAACATCCGGCCGGTGCGGCCGAACCCGGTGATCACCTCGTCGCAGATGAGGAGGACACCGTAGCGGTCGCAGATCTCGCGCACCATGGGCCAGTATCCCGGGTGCGGGATGTGCACGCCGGCGGCGGCGGAGATCGGCTCGCCGATCACCGCGCGCCGTGGTAGGAACCACGGCGGCTGATGAACTTGTAGCGTCCCGCCTCACCGCGGCTGCGGTGGTATTTCTTCGCCATCTTCATCGCGGTCTCCACGGCTTCCGAGCCGCCGCTGACGAAGAACACGCGCGAGGCCGGGTCAGGGGCCAGGGCGGCGACCCGGGCGGCTAGCCGCAGGGTCGCCGGGTGGACGGTGCCGTCTGGCGCGTACCCGAGCTCGCGGACCTGGGCGCCTACGGCGTCGGCGATCTCACGTCGGCCATGCCCGATGTTGCTGAGCCACATGCCGGACAGGCTGTCGAGGTAGCGGCGGCCCTTGTCGTCGTACACCCAGACCCCGTCCCCGCGAGTCACGATCTTCACCGCGCCAGGCGATGACAGGTCGCCGGCCACCCGGGCATGCGGCCAGAAATGAGCCTCGCCCAGCTCCACCAGCTCCGGGGTGACCGCTGACCCGGCCGCGGCGGTTTCCGGCGGCTCGTCTGCCTCCGCCGGCTCGGCCTGCGCCACGGTACGCTTCCGGAACTTCCAGGCGGGGCGGGGAGGCTCGTAGCCGCCGTGGCCCAGCGCTGGGTGGATGGTCGAGTGCATGATGGTGCTCCTCTTCTTATCGCGGTGTGCGGACACGGCAGACGCTTGTGAAAGTTTTCACAAGCGTGAGTGACCAGGGTCCGGTGTGACTAGATCACGGGATCGCCGTACCGTCGTCCTGGCCCTCGGCCGGCCTGTCAAATCCGTTCTAACACCGGCCACGGCCGCAGTCACGGTCGCGTGAGCTTCCCTGACGCGTTCCATGCGCTTCCCTGACAGGCGCGCGGATGCTCGCCCCCGGCGTCGTAACCAGCGGGGCTGAATTGAATTGCCAGAACGCCGCAGCCATTCGGGATCATTCACCGGGTCATCCCGAACGGATGCGTGGTTCCCGTGCCGCTCTCAGGCGCCTGTCGGCGCTCGTCGATCGCCGTCCGAGGGATCGATCGCCTGGGCCGGCCCAAACTCAGTCGCCTCCCACAGGCTTAGCACCCGCATACTCACGGGGCGCGACAGAGTGTAGGCTGATTGCGCTGCTCCGGTCCCCGGCAGCTGAGCCCGCGCAATCGCGGGGCAGCGGCAGGAACTGGAGTTTTTCATGCTTATACGGTCGGTAGGTACGTGACCGGACAGGCGGCGACAGACGCGGGCCACACAGAGGCAGCCCTGCTTTACGACGCTCGTCGCGGTGTCTACTACGCCAGGCCGACGCTTCGCGGCTGGCTGCACCTGCTTTGCTTCTTGGCCTCGCTGGCTGGCGGCGCGCTGCTGCTTGCCCGTGCGCACGGTGCCGCGCAGGTCACGGCCACCGCTGTCTACGCGGTAAGCCTAAGTGCCCTGTTCGGGACCAGCGCGCTCTACCACCGCGGTAACTGGAGGGCCTCCTGGCGGCTGCGGCTCCGGCACCTGGACCAGGCGATGATCTTCTTCCTCATCGCCGGCACGGCGACTCCCGCCTTCCTGCTTTCCGCACCCGTCGGCGCCGGCCTGGCCTGTCTGGTCGTGATGTGGGCGCTAACGCTCGCTGCGGTAGCCGCCCGCCTGGCGCGGGCGAGCACGCCGGAGTTTGTAGCTGGTGCGCTGTTCATCGGGCTCGGCTGCACAGGCGGCCTCGCACTGCCATGGGTGTGGATCCACGCCGGCACCGTATCCGGGATCCTGCTGCTGGCCGGCGGCCTGCTCTACATCGCCGGCGCGCTTTTCTACCATCGTCGCTGGCCAGACCCCTACCCGTCGGTATTCGGCTATCACGAGGCCTTTCACATTTACGTCTGCGTCGCTGCGGCCTGCCAGTACGCGGCGATAGCGCGGCTTACCGGCTGAGCTAGCGTACGGACGTTCGAAAAACTTCAGTCTGCCCGACTTCCAAGTCCTGCAGGCAGCGTCGCGACCACTACCTCAGCCAGCCGGGTTCCTAGGGTCGTGCGGGACGGAGGGCGGGGTCTCTCCGCGCAGCTGGCCGACCAACTCCGTGAGCTGTGCCATGATCGCGTCGGTAGCCGCGCGCAGCGCCTTCGCGGAATCCTGCTGCCCGGCCCACCGCGACAGGTCCACTGGGCAGCCGGCCACCACGTGCACGGTCTTGCGCGGGAACAGCCTCGGTACCTTCCCGCCGAAGGGGACGATGTCCTGGGTGCCCCAGTGCGCGACCGGGATCACGGGCACGCCCGTGGCTAGGGCGAGCCGGGCGACACCTGTCCTGGCGGCCATCGGCCACCAGTCGCGGTCGAGGGTCGTGGTCCCTTCCGGGTAGAAAACCACAGCCGCGCCTTCGGCCAGCCGCTCTTCTGCCTCGCTGAGCGCCAGCGCCGCATCACTGCTGCCGCGGTACACCGGCACCTGCCCCGCCTTGCGCAGGAACCCGCCTATGCCCTTCACCTCGAATGCCGACGCCTTGATCATGAACACCGGATAGCGGCCGCAGGAGTGGAAGAACACGCCGTCGGGCGCAAAGTCGAGGTAGGACAGGTGGTTCACCGCCAGGATCACACCGCCGCTTCCGGGGACGTTCTCCCGGCCGCCCCACTTGTTCCTGATCAGCGCATGGACGAGGGAGCGCAGCACGATAACCGAGGCCAGCCGCCACGATGGCGAGTAAGCCCTGGCCTTCGTGGCTGCTGTGTTGATTGTGCTCATCGGGATTCGGCCCCTTCCGCGCCGCCGCGCGTACCTCGCGAGGCGGCGACGTCCGGCGGTCATCGTGCCGCGCGCGTCCAGCTTGACTCTGCTGGCCGCGCTGGCTTCCCGGCGGCTGGCCGCGCAGTGGCTGACGAAATAGGTGTGGAGGGCCGGGTAAGCGGCGGTGATGCCCTAGTCGTCGAGGAGGCTTCAGGATCGTCGCCACCTGTCCGCTCAGATATCACCGGGACATGAACCAAGCCAACTCTAGTGTCAAACCAGTAGAACCAGCCAGATTGTCGGCGCCCGCAATCCCGGCGTCGCAGTCCCCCATTGGTGGCGCACGGCACAACCGCCCTGCGGACCTCGGGCAGCTGGCGCCCAGACAGTGCTGACCACCGGCGCGTGGCCGTCCGTGAAAAGCCGACGGTGCACACCGACCGTCCGCACGCCCCGGACGCCGTCCGTCATGCGTCCGTGGACACCGCAACACGACGGTCCACGGCGATACGAGATGACACACCCCGGGACAAGCAAAACGGCCCGCCCAGCGCGAGAATTCGCAGCTAACGGACCGTTTCCGCTGGTAGTGGCAGGTGATGGGTTCGAACCATCGTAGGCTGAGCCGACGGTTTTACAGACCGCTCCCTTTGGCCACTCGGGCAACCTGCCTAGCGCCGCCGTATCAAGGCAGCAGAGAGAAATATAGCGGACATCGCGAGTGCTTGCGACGTGGATCCCCGCGCGCAGACCCGTCCGGGACTCTCGGTCGCCTCCAACGTGACGATCCGCACCCTACCCGTCTACGCTGTGGGTCATGCCTTCTGAGTCCAGCTTCGACATCGTGTCAAAGATCGACCGGCAAGAGGCCGACAACGCGCTCAACCAGGCCGCGAAAGAGATCAGTACCCGGTTCGACTTCCGCGGCGTCGGTGCGTCCATCGCCTGGTCCGGCGAGAACGGCGTGGAGATCCGCGCCAACAGCGAGGAGCGCGCGAGCGCCGTCCTTGACGTGTTCAAGGAGAAACTCGTCAAGCGCGGCGTCTCCCTCAAGCACCTCGACTCCGCCGAGCCGAAGGTGTCGGGCAAGGAGTACCGGATCGCGATCGCCCTCAAGGAGGGCATCTCCCAGGAGAACGCCAAGAAGGTGTCCAAGATCATCAGGGACGAGGGCCCGAAGGGCATCAAGGCCCAGGTCCAGGGCGAGGAACTCCGGGTGACGTCGAAGAGCCGTGACGACCTGCAGTCCGTGATCAGCCTGCTCAAGGGCAAGGACCTCGACTTCGCCCTGCAGTTCGTCAATTACCGCTAGAGCGCCGCGGGGCCGGGGCCGCCGGTCAGGGCCTCAAGGCGGCGGACTCGCTCGCTGGTGGGCGGGTGGGTGCTGAGCATGCCGCCGAGGCCGTCCGACGGGAACGGGTGGGCGATCATCAGGTGGCTCGCCGCGGCAAGCGTGCCGCGCGGGCGCAGCGGCTGGGCAGAAGCGGCGGTGTCGATCTTGCGCAGCGCGCTCGCCAGGGCCAGCGGGTCGCCGGTGAGCAGGGCCCCCGACATGTCCGCCTCGTATTCGCGGCCGGTCGGCGCCGCGAGGTGGAGCAGCACGGCGATCAGCGGGCAGGTCGCGACGAGCGACGCGAGGCCGGCCGACCAGGAGGACACGGCGACATCCCTGCGGCTGATGTGCGCGAGCTCGTGCGCGAGCACGGCGCGCAGTTCGGCGGGCGACAGGATGCGCAGCAGGCCCTCGGTACAGCACACCGCCGCGGAACGAGCGCTGTAGCCGACGGTGAGGATGTTCGGCTGCGCCGCGGGCGACACGAAAAGCCGCGGCCCCGGCAGCCGGGCCGCGCGGGCGAGCTCCCTGACGATCCGGTAGAGGTCGGGGCGCTCCACCTCACTGACGGGACGCGCGCGGAGTGCGGTAAGCACCATCCGTTCCGAATGGAAGTAGATGATCCAGCCGAGCGCGATCAGCAGCGCGCTGACCACGGCGGCGCCGGCCAGCCCGAGCCAGACCGAGGCGACGGCGAGCAGTGCGGCGCACAGCACGACAGCGGGCAGCGCCGCGCGCAAGCCGTAACAACGCATCGCGGCCCTCCCTCCATGACGCGCACGTCATCCGGCACGGGTGTCTCAGGCGTCTCCGCTGGATCACCTATCGACCGGTATGTCTGTATCAACGGGCCAGCGTGCTGTTAAGTTTCCGCATGTCATAAGCATGTCACCGCTGTACCATCTGGCTGACCCGCCAGAATTGTTCTACATTTGAATCTTCAAACGTAAGAAATAAGTGGCATGTGACGCGGACCACACACCGGCGCGCCGGGATGGCGGGCCGCATAGACTTTAACGCGTCTTGCATACACGCCCCCGGCCGATGCGGTGGTGCTGAACAAGGGCGCCGGCCCGGCGTGCGGAGGAGGCTTAGCGCTGTGACCAAGCAGGTCCAGGAGCTTGACCACGTAATAATTCGGTTCGCGGGAGACTCCGGTGACGGCATGCAGCTCACCGGTGACAGGTTTACCCAGGAGACGGCGGTCTTCGGGAACGACCTGTCCACTCTCCCAAACTTCCCAGCCGAAATCCGCGCACCCGCCGGAACGCTCCCCGGCGTCAGCAGCTTCCAGCTGCATTTCGCGGACCATGACATCCTTACTCCCGGTGACGCACCAGACGTGCTGGTGGCGATGAACCCGGCCGCGCTCAAGGCCAATCTCAAGGATTTGCCGCGCGGCGCCGAGCTGATCGTCAACACCGACGAGTTCACCAAGCGGAACCTGACCAAGGTCGGCTACGCCGCGAATCCGCTCGAGGACGGGTCGCTCGACGGCTACCAGCTGCACCCAGTGCCGCTGACGTCGCTGACCGTCAAGGCACTCGAAGACCAGGACATCTCACGCAAGGACGCGGAACGGGCGAAGAACATGTTCGCGCTCGGCCTGCTGTCCTGGCTCTACGGCCGCCCGGCCGAGGGCACGCTGAGCTTCCTCGAGGCGAAGTTCGGCAGGAAGCCGGAGATCTACAAGGCCAACGTGACCGCCTTCCACGCGGGCTGGAACTACGGCGAGACCACGGAGGACTTCGCGGTCCGCTACGAGGTCAAGCCGGCCAAGATCACGCCGGGCCGCTACCGGAACATCACCGGCAACCTCGCGCTCGCCTACGGCCTCATCGCGGCCGGCCAGCTGTCGAAGCTGCCTCTGTTCCTCGGCTCCTACCCGATCACCCCCGCCTCGGACATCCTGCACGAACTGAGCAAGCACAAGAAGTTCGGCGTGCGGACGTTCCAGGCCGAGGACGAGATCGCCGCCGCGAGCTCGGCGCTCGGCGCGGCGTTCGGCGGCTCGCTCGCGGTGACCACCACCTCCGGCCCCGGCATGCTGCTGAAGGCGGAGACGGTCGGCCTCGCGGTCTCCGTCGAACTGCCGCTGCTCGTCGTCGACGTGCAGCGGGCCGGCCCGTCGACCGGCATGCCGACCAAGACCGAGCAGACCGACCTGCTGATGGCGCTGTACGGCCGCAACGGCGAGTCCCCGATCCCGGTCGTCGCCGCGCAGAGCCCGTCCGACTGCTTCTTCGCCGCGATCGAGGCGGCGCGGATCGCGATCACCTACCGGACCCCGGTGATCCTGCTTTCCGACGGCTACCTGGGCAATGGCTCGGAGCCGTGGCGGATTCCGGATGTCGCGGACCTGCCCGACCTGTCGGCCGAGTTCGCCTTCGCGACGCCGGCCGACAAGCCGGAATCCGGCGACTTCCAGCCGTTCAAGCGCGACCCGAAGACCCTGGCCCGCCCGTGGGCGATCCCCGGCACCCCCGGCCTCGAGCACCGCATCGGCGGCATCGAGAAGGCCGACGGCTCGGGGAACATCGACTACGACCCGGACAACCACGACCTGATGGTCCGCACCCGCGCGGCCAAGATCGAGGGCATCGCGGCCTCGATCCCGCCGCTCGAGGTCGACGACCCGTCGGGCACGGCGAAGCTGCTCGTCCTCGGCTGGGGCTCCACCTACGGCTCGATCGGCGCAGCGGTCCGCCGCGCCCGCCGCGAGGGGTACGAGGTCGCGCAGGCGCACCTGCGGCACCTGAACCCGTTCCCGTCGAACCTGGGCGACGTGCTGCGCCGCTACGACAAGGTGCTCGTCCCGGAGATCAACCTCGGCCAGCTCGCCCTGCTGCTTCGCGGCAAGTTCCTTGTCGACGTGATCTCCTACAACCGCGTCCGCGGCCTGCCGTTCCGTGCGGCCGAGCTCGCAGAGGCGATCGAGGAAGTGCTCTCCCATGAGTGAGAACCCAGCGATTATCCCGAACGGCAGCGGCCGCCTCCGTTCCCTCACCCTCGTCCCTAAGGCGGAGGGCCTGGCGACGAAGGACTTCAAGTCGGACCAGGAAGTCCGCTGGTGCCCGGGCTGCGGTGACTACGCGATCCTCGCCGCGTTCCAGGCGTTCCTCCCCGAGCTGGAGGTGCCGCGGGAGAACGTGGTCGTGGTCTCGGGCATCGGCTGCTCGTCGCGACTGCCGTACTACGTCTCGTCCTACGGCATGCACTCCATCCACGGCCGCGCGCCGGCGATCGCTTCCGGGCTCGCCTCCTCGCGGCAGGACCTGTCGGTCTGGGTGATCACCGGCGACGGCGACGCGCTGTCCATCGGCGGCAACCACCTGATCCACGCGCTGCGCCGGAACGTGAACATCAAGATCATGCTGTTCAACAACCGGATCTACGGGCTGACCAAGGGCCAGTACTCGCCCACCTCCGAGCAGGGCAAGGTCACCAAGTCCACCCCGTACGGCTCGCTGGACTTCCCGTTCAACCCGGTCTCGCTGGCGCTCGGCGCCGAGGCGTCGTTCGTGGCCCGGTCGATCGACTCCGACCGCAAGCACCTGCAGTCGGTGATGCGCGCGGCTGCCGACCACAAGGGCTCGGCGTTCATCGAGATCTTCCAGAACTGCCCGATCTTCAATGACGACGCGTTCGCGCCCGTCAAGGAGGCGGGCGCGCCCGGCCTTATCCGCCTGGTGCACGGCGAGCGGGTCCGGTTCGGCCCCGAGGGGTCGATGGGCCTGGTCTACGGCCCCTACGGCTCGATCGAGGCCGTGGAGGCCGCATCGGTGCCCGAGTCCGACCTGATCGTGCACGACGCGGCGCGGACGGACCCGTCCTACGCGTTCGCGCTGTCCCGCCTCGACGGCTACGACTTCGCGCACACCCCCATCGGCGTGTTCCGCTCGGTCGAGCGCCCGTCCTACGACGACGCGATGGCCGCCCAGATCGCCACCGCCCGCGCCACGGGCGAAGGCGACCTCGCCAAGCTGCTGTCAGGCAACGACACCTGGGAAGTCGTTTAACGCTTCCCGCTGGCACGAACGAGCGCCAGCCACTCCTCGCGAGTGGCTGGCGCTGAGCCTTCCCGCCCTATCGCTGTGCGGGCGCTCCCCGCGCAAGCAGTCCGGCCAGTGCCTCGGGCACGTCCTTGCCGCCCAGGGCGCCGGGCCGCAGCTTCGCCGCATCGTGCGCGTCGCGGGCGAAGGCGTGCAACTGGCCGCCGTGGCGCGCCAGCACCAGGTCGGTACTGCTGCCGGCCACCTCGGCCGATCCCTGTGTGTCGTACCTGGTGACGGTGACCAGCGCGGAGCGCTCGGCCGTCGTCAGCAGCGCATCGGCGTCCCGCCCGGCGTCCGGGTCGGCCGCCCGTCCCCGCGGCAGCCAGGCGGCGAGCAGCTTCAGCGCCTCGCCCAGCTTGCGCAGGCTGATCTCGTGAATGCCGAGGGCGTCGATGCGGACCATCATCGTGATCGGCTCCGGCTGCGGCAGCAGCAGGATTCGCCACGGCTCGCCAGGCTCGGTCCCGGTCGCGCGGGCGTCGAGTACCATCCGGGCCCGCTGCTGGAACGCCGCCGTGATACCGAGGTCGCCCCGCACCTCAAACTCTCCCGTCGCGGACCCGGCGACCAGCAGCTTCCGCGCCGCCAGCGAGCGGACCGCCTCGGCCAGCACCTCGTCCGACGGCCGGGCGGCGAGGAAGTCCACGATCGCGTCCACCACGGTGAGCTCGGCGACGGTGTACGCGCCAAGCTCGACCGGACCGGTGCCGACCAGGTTTACGATCTGCGTGACCAGGCCCGCGGGCACGGTCACCGGCGCCTGCGCCGAACCCGGCCTGGCCGGCTGTCCGTCACCGCTCACCAGGATCTCCTTCCGCTTCCGGCTGGCCTGGCTCCTCGTGCGCTGTCCCCGCCGACGGCACCCAGGCTGGCGGGGGCGGCTGCTGCGGCCGCAGCATCGTCGCGGCGACCGGGGACGGCGACTTGGTGACCCACACCTCGGAATTGCCGAACAGGCCCCGCCCCGCCCGACCCTGCAGCGACTGGCCGAGCTCCCGCGCCGGGTCCGCCCGCTCCGGCGGCGCGAACCGCCGCGCCAGGTCCGCCGAGGCCGCCGTCACGTCGTCCTCCGCTTCGATCCGGCGCAGTGACGTCGCAAGCAACGCGGCCACCGGCGGCGCCAGCGGGGTGGGCACCGCCAAGTCGGGCGACAGGTAGATCGGACGGCGCTCGGTCCACCGCGACAGACCCCACGGGCCGACGTTGCTGCGCGTCACCCGGTAAATGACGTAATCCATCAGGTGGCGAACGTCGTCCGGGCCAGGAAGCTTTCGCTTGCCGAACGCGGCGGGGGTCTTCTCCAGCTGGACCCACGTGCCGTGCGCCGTCCGCCCGTGCAGCTTCTCCCTGACCACTAGGCCGCGCATCCCGAGATCCGGGTAGACCTTCTTGTCGATGTCCCGGTGATGGCTGGACAGCCGCTGATGGCTGACCCGGGGAAAGCTCCAGCTCTCGTACAGGTCCGGGTCATCCACGATGACGTGCCCGCCGCGCAGCATGTCGCGCAGCTGCGGAACCTGCAGCCCGCGCTTCTCCAGGTCCGCAATGATGACGGCTTCCTCCGGGCTGAGGTGCCGTGCCGCCTCAAGCAGCCCCTTCCGGTAGTCGCCGTCCCTGGCCGTGATCTCGATCATCAGCCGGACCCTGGTGCGGGTCTCCGCGGTCTGCCGGGCCGTCCGGGACCTGGCGGCCCGACGGCGCCGGGCTGCCTGCGTGACGGCAGTGACGACGCTCCCCCGGCTCATAGCTTCAGTCTTCCGAGGCCGCCACCAGGCTAACCCCCGCGGCACCGCCCGTATTTAGCGAGGCCGGGGGTGCCCGCACTGGCAAAGTGGCTCAACGGCTGCAAACGATTTCGACAAAATTCGATGGATTCACGCAACCTATAAGCCCAGCCAGAGTCTCCTTATGAGGGGGAACCGCCGGGGGTAACCCGTAAGTCCATCGCGGGGTACGCCTAGGAGCTCATCCCGGTCGGCAGCCTCAAGGCGCGCACGACCTCGTGGGCTCCCGAGGACGGCGGCATCGTCAAGAAGACCCTGGCGAGGCACTGGACCGACCTGAACGCGGTCAAGAACAAGGTCACCGGCAAGTAGCCGAAACGCCAAGCGGCCGGCCAGCGTTCGCTGGCCGGCCGCGCCAGCCCAGTCAGTCCAGCTTCAGGCCGATCGGGCAGCTCACGCCGGTGCTGTGGTCTGGGCAGTAACCGTGCGGCACCTTGTACAGGTACTGCTGGTGGTAGTCCTCCGCGAAGTAGAACTCGCCCGCGGGGACGATCTCCGTGGTGATCTCGCCGAAGTAGCGCTCGCTCAGCCGCTTCTGGAATTCGGCCTTCGACTGCTCGGCGGCCGCCCGCTGCTCCTCGCCGTGGTAGAAGATCACCGACCGGTACTGCGTGCCGATATCGTTGCCCTGCCCCATGCCCTGGGTTGGGTCATGCGACTCCCAGAACACCTTGAGCAGCTGGGCGTAGGACACCTTGGCCGGGTCGTACACGACCCGCACGGCCTCGGCGTGCCCGGTACGCCCCGTGCAGACCTCCTCGTAGGTGGGGTTCGGCGTGAAGCCGCCCTCATAGCCAACGGCGGTCGTGTAGACGCCCGGCACCCGCCAGAAGTTCTGCTCCTCGCCCCAGAAGCAGCCGAGCGCGAACTCCGCGATCTCGGTGCCCTCCGGGTAGGGCCCCTGCAGCGGCGTGTGCAGGATCTCGTGCAGCGCCGGCACTGGCATCGACTCCGGCCGGCCCGGCAGGGCGTCCTCCGCGCTGACCATCTGCGTCTTACGGAACCCGAAAATGCTCACCGTGCCTCCTTCAGTGCTTTCCCGCTCGCCGCCGCGCTTTGGCTCGCCGGGGAATCCGCCTCACACAACCACAGTACGAGTACGTCTGTTCCGCGTTACAGGCGCAGCGGAACCGGCTATGCGGTGCGGGTGCGGACGAAGTCGCAGAGGGACTCGAAGGCGGCACGGGCCGGGACGTCGGGGAGCTGTGCGAGCAGGTCGCGCGCCTCGCGCACCCAGGTCCTGACCGTCTCCCGCGCCTCCTCGAGCGCGGGGGACTTGCGAAGCAGGGTGAGCGCCTCCGCGTGCAGCTCCGGGTCGGTAAGGTCAGCCTCGGTGAGCAGCTCGCGCAGCCGCACCGCGTCCGCGTCGGCCGCCGCGCCGCGCAGCGCGTAGAGCACGGGCAGCGTGCGCACACCCTGGCGCAGGTCGGTGCCCTGCTCCTTGCCTGACTCCGCGGAGGTGGAGGCGACGTCAAGCACGTCGTCGGAGAGCTGCCAAGCCACGCCGATCCGCAGGCAGGCGTCGGAGATCAGGTCGGCCGTCTCGTCGGGCAGGCCGGAGAACATCGCGCCGAACCGTCCCGAGGTGGCGATGAGCGACCCGGTCTTCTCCGTGATGACGTGCATGTAATGGTCGAGCGGGTCCTCGCCTGGGCGGACTCCGACGGTCTCGAGCAGCTGGCCGTCGACGAGACGGCCGAACGTCTCCGCCTGGATCCTGATCGCCTCGGGACCGAGGTCGGACAGGATGCGGGACGCCCGGGCGAACAGGTAGTCGCCGGCCAGGATGGCGACGGAGTTGCCGAAGCGAGAGTTCGCCGAGGCGTGGCCGCGCCTGATAGCCGCCTCGTCCATGACGTCGTCGTGGAACAGGGTCGCCAGGTGGGTCAGCTCGATCGCCACGGCGGCGGGCACCAGCCGCTTGTCACGGAAGTCGCCGAACCGCGCCGCGAGCAGAACGAGCATGGCACGGAACCGCTTGCCTCCCGCCTCCATCATGTGCCTGGAGACGTCGGCGAACATCTCGTCACCGCCGAAGGAGGTGTCCCGGAGTGCGGCTTCGACGACGGCGAGGTCCTCGGCCATCTCCGCGCTCAGGGCGGCGTCGGCGAGGTCGACGGGAACTGCGATGCTCACACCAACTCCATGTCGTCGTGAATACCCAAATCCCCAGGGTAGCCGATGGCCGCCGTCGCACCGGGATCCGGGACGGGATCACGAGGCAAGCGACAGGCGGCCATCGTCAGGAAAAGCGGGTCAGCGGACGAACAACTGGTTCGCCGCGTGATTTGCCAGCTGGAGCAGCGGCGCCGGCACGATGCCGAACACCACGGCGGACAGCGCGCCAAGGCCGACCGCCGTGCCGGTGAACACCGAGGGCACCGCGACCACCGGGCCGTCGGGCACCGGGTCGCTGAAGAACATCAGCACGATGATGCGGACGTAGAAGAAGGCGGCGATCGCCGAGGACACCACGCCGACGATGACGAGCGGCGTGGCGCCGCCCGCGATCGCGGCCGAGAATACGGCGAACTTTCCGGTGAACCCGGACGTCAGCGGAATGCCGGCGAAGGTGAGCAGGAACAGCGCGAACACGCCTGCCACCCACGGGGAGCGCTTCCCGAGCCCGGCCCAGCGGGACAGGTGGTCGGCCTCGCCGCCGGAGTCGCGGACCAGCGTGATCACCGCGAACGCGCCGATCGTGGTCAGTCCGTAGGTCGCCAGGTAGAAAAGCGAGGCGGACAGGCCCTGAGCCGAGGACGCGATCACCGCGGTGAGGATGAACCCGGCGTGCGCGATGGACGAGTAGGCGAGCAGCCGCTTCACGTCCGTCTGGGTGACTGCGATGATCGCCCCGATGACCATGGTGAGGATCGCGACAACCCAGAACGCGGGCCGCCAGTCCCAGGTCAGCGTGCCGAACGCGACGTAGTAGACGCGCAGCAGGGCGCCGAAGGCCGACACCACGGTGCAGGACGCCATCAGGGCGGTGATCGGGGTCGGCGCGCCCTGGTAGACGTCGGGCTTCCAGGCCTGGAACGGCACCGCGCCGATCTTGAACAGCAGCCCGATGCCGGTGAGCGCCACCCCGGCGAACAGCAGGGTGTCGGAGCCGGTGCCCGCCGACGCGTCGGCGGAGATCGTGGCGAGCGAGACCGAGCCGGAGTATCCATACAGCATGGCGACGCCGAACAGGAAGAAGGCCGAGGAGAACGAGCCGAGCAGGAAGTACTTCATGGCCGCCTCGTGCGAGAGCAGCCGGCGCCTGCGGGCAAGACCGCACAGCAGGTACAGCGGCAGCGACAGCGTCTCAAGGGCGACGAACATCGTCAGCAGGTCGTTCGCGGCCGGGAAGAGCAGCATGCCGCCGACCGCGAACAGGGTCAGCGGGTAGATCTCGGTGTGCACCAGGCCCGCCAGCAGGCTCTCGCGCTCCTCGGTGGACCCGGGAACGGCGGCCGCCTGCCCGGCGAACGTCGAGACGTCGTGCGACGCGTCGGCGATCAGCAGCACGGAGACCGCGGCGAGCACCAGGATCGTGCCCTGGATGAACAGCGTCGGCCGGTCGACGGCCACCGCGCCCATCGCCGCGTTGTGACCGGAGGCGCCGTGCGCGAACAGCGTCGAAGACGCGGCGATCACGCACGTCCAGATGAACGCCGCCACCAGCGCGCCGAAGGTGACAAGCAGGTGGACGGCACGGCGCAGCTCGCGCGGCACGAAGGCCTCGACGAGCACCCCGACGATCGCGGCGGCGAACACCACGAGCATCGGCGCGAGCTGGCTGTACTCGATGCTCGGCGCCTTGATGGCGCCGGGCACCGCAGCGGCGACAGCAGCAGTGCCTGCGACAGCGGCGAGGCTCACGGCTGGGCTCCATTCTGGGCGGCTGCCGGATGGGCGGGCACCGGATCAACGGAGCCCACCTGGGACATTGTGGCCTTGACAGCCGGGTTGATCACATCGAGCACGGGCTTGGGGTACACGCCCATCGCGATGATCAGTGCCACGAGCGGCACCACCGCGAGCAGTTCCCTGACCCTCAGGTCCGGCATGGCGGCGACTGACTCGGCCGTCGGCCCGTTCATCGTCCGCTGGTACATCCACAGGATGTAGATCGCGGCGAGCACGATGCCCGCCACGGCGAACGAGCCGGCCACCTTGTACCTGGAGAACGTGCCGACGAGCACGAGGAACTCAGAGACGAAGGTGGACAGGCCGGGCAGCGACAGGCCTGCCAGACCGGACACGAGGAACAGCCCGGCCAGCAGCGGCGCGACCTTCTGCACGCCGCCGTAGTCGGCGATGCGGTCCGAGCCGCGCCGGACGATGAGGAACCCGGCGAGCAGGAACAGCGCCCCGGTGGCGAACCCGTGGTTGACCATGTAGAGCGTGGCGCCTGACTGGCCCTGGGAGGTCAGCGCGAAGATGCCGAGCACGATGAAGCCGAAGTGGGAGATCGAGGTGTACCCGATCAGCCGCTTCATCGAGGTCTGCCCGATCGCCACGATCGCGCCGTAGATGATCGAGATCACCGCCAGCACCAGGATCAGCGGGGTGAAGTAGTGGAAGCCGTCGGGGAACAGCTCAAGGCAGTACCTGATCATGCCGAAGGTGCCGACCTTGTCCATCACGCCGAGCATCAGCACCGCGGCGCCCGGCTGCGCGGACGAGGCGGCGTCGGGCAGCCAAGTGTGGAACGGCCATAGCGGCGCCTTGATCGCGAACGCCACGAAGAAGCCGAGGAACAGCCACTTCTGCACCGTGGGAGACAGCGCGAGGTGCACCAGCGAGTAGAACATGAACGTGCCGTGGTGCCCGGTGGATGCCGACTCGCTCGAGTACACGTAGAGGGCGATCACCGCGACCAGCATCAGCAGGCCGCCGAGCAGGCTGTACAGCAGGAACTTGACCGCCGCGTACTGCCGCGGCCCGACGCCGAACGACCCGATCATGAAGTACATCGGGACCAGCATGGCCTCGAAGAACACGTAGAACAGGAAGACGTCGGTGGCCGCGAAGACCCCGATCATCATCGTGTCGAGCGCGAGCATCAGCGCGAAGTACGTCTTGGGCGAGCGCTGGACGCCCGTGCCGTCCGCGTCGTGCCAGGAGGCCAGGAAGACCGCCGGCATCAGCACCGCGGTCATGCCGATGAGCACGAGCGCGATCCCGTCCACGCCGAGCGCATAGTGCACGCCGAACTGCGGGATCCAGGAGTACTGCTCGGTCAGCTGGTACGTCGGTCCCGAGGTGTTGAACTGGGCAGCCATCACGATCACCCAGATCAGGTCGGCCACGGCGAACGCGAGCGCGGTCACCTTGGCGAGCCGCACCGGCAGCAGCGCCACCACGATCGCGCCGACCAGCGGAATCGCGCCCGCAACGGTCAGCCAGGGCGTCCCGCTGTTCGCCGCTGCCACCGTTATCGCAGCAGTGTTCATTAGAGCCTCACCACCAGTAGGCCGGCTACCAGCAGCACGGCGCCGATGAGCATGGACAGCGCGTAAGAGCGCACGAAGCCGTTCTGCAGCCGCCGCAACCGTCCCGACGTCCCGCCGATGGTCGCCGCGAGCCCGTTCACCAGGCCGTCCACGCCGCGGCTGTCGAAGTACACCGACAGCCGGGTGAGCCACTGGCCGGGGCGCATGAGCACCGACTCGTTGAGGGCGTCGCCGTACAGGTCGGCGCGCGCGGCGTGGGTGAGCACCGAGCCGCGCGGCGCGACCGCGGGCACCGGCACCCGCCCGTACATCGCCCAGGCGATCCCGACGCCGATCAGGGCGAGGACGAGGGCGATGATGCCCGGCACCGTCCAGATGCCATGCGATGTCGGCGGAACCCCGACCACCGGCGCCAGGAAGTCGACAAGCCGTGAGTTGATGATCAGGAACCCGCCGGCCGCGACGGAGCCGATCGCGAGCAGGATCATCGGCACGGTCATCACGAGCGGGGACTCGTGCGGGTGCGGTACGTGCGGCTCCTTGTAGGCGGGGGACGCGCCCGCGCCGCCGAGCACGCCGTTCTCTTCCCAGCGCTTCGGGCCGAAATAGGTCATCAGCATGACACGCGACATGTAGAACGCCGTGATGCCGGCGCCGATGATGGCGCAGGCCGCCAGGATCCATCCGGAGGTGCCGCCCTTCTCCCAGGCGGCGTCGATGATGCTGTCCTTGGTGAAGAACCCGGAGAACGGCGGAATCCCGATGATGGCCAGGTAGCCAAGGCCGAATGTCACGTAGGTGATCGGCAGGAGCTTGCGCAGCCCGCCGTACCGGCGCATGTCGACCTCGTCGTCCATGCCGTGCATCACCGAGCCGGCGCCGAGGAACAGTCCGGCCTTGAAGAAGCCGTGGGCGAGCAGGTGCGCGATGGCGAACGCGTACCCGGCCGGGCCGAGGCCAGCGGCGAGCGTCATGTAGCCGATCTGCGACATCGTGGACCCGGCGAGCGCCTTCTTGATGTCGTCCTTCGCGCAACCGATGATCGCGCCGAACAGCAGCGTCACCGCGCCGACGACGGTGACCGCGAGCTGCGCGGTCGGCCCGGCGTTGAAGATCGGGTTGGAACGCACGATGAGGTAGACGCCAGCCGTGACCATCGTCGCCGCATGGATAAGGGCCGACACAGGCGTCGGGCCCTCCATCGCGTCGAGCAGCCAGGACTGCAGCGGCACCTGCGCGGACTTGCCGCAGGCGCCGAGCAGCAGCAGCAGCCCGAGAGCCGAGGCGACTCCGCTGCCACCGAAGTGGCCCGAGGAGAACGCGGAGAACACCCCGGTGAAACTGACCGAGCCGAACTCCGCGAACATCAGCATGATCGCCAGCGACAGGCCGACGTCACCGACCCGGTTCACGATGAACGCCTTCTTGGCCGCCACCGCCGCCGTCGGCTTGAACTGCCAGAACCCGATGAGCAGGTAGGAGGCGAGACCAACGCCCTCCCAGCCCGCGTACAGGGCCACGTAGTTGTCCGACAGGACAAGCAGCAGCATGGCCGCGATGAACAGGTTCAGGTAGCCGAAAAACCGGCGCCTGTCGGTGTCGTGCGCCATGTAGCCGACCGCGTAGATGAGGATCAGCGAGCCGACCCCGGTGATCAGCAGCACGAAGCAGGCGGACAGCGGGTCGATCAGGATCCCGATGTTCGCCTGGAACCCGGCGACCGGGATCCAGGAGTACATGTGCAGGTCGCGGCTGCGGTCCGGCGCCGCGTAGCCAAGCAGCGTGAAGAATGCGATCACGCCGTAGACAAAGGACGCGAGGGACATCAAAACGCCGAGCAGGTGCCCCCACTTGTCGGTGCGCCGGCCGCCGATCAGCAGGACCGCCGCGCCGAAGACCGGGAAGGCGAGCAGCAGCCACGAGTAGCGGAGCACGCCGGTAGCGGCGAGCGTCGTCATCGCGAGTTATCCCCTCAGTTCTTGAGCAGGTTCGCGTCGTCAACCGACGCGGACCTGCGGGCCCGGTAGATGGCCATCAGGATGGCGAGCCCGACGACGACCTCGGCGGCGGCGACGACCATCACGAAGAAGGCGACCACCTGACCGTCCAGGTTTCCGTGCAGCCGGGCGAACGAGACGAACGCCAGGTTGCACGCGTTCAGCATGAGTTCGATGCTCATGAACACCAGGATCGCGTTGCGCCTAATCAGCACGCCGACGGAGCCGATGACGAACAGGATGACCGCAAGGAACACATAGGCCGCTGGGCTCACTGGTCTTCCCTCCCGCGGGCGGCTGCCTCGATCTGCCGCTCCTTTTCGACGCGCTCGCCCGCGGCGATGTCGGAGGCCACGTCCCCCTCGGGGTCGCGACCGAGCTGCAGGTCGCGCTGGACCACGGCACTCGATACGGAACGGGTTGTGGTGGTACCGTCCGGCAGCATGGCCGGCATGTCGACGGCGTTGTGCAGCGCGTAGACACCGGGCGGCGGCTCGGGTGCGACCTGGCCGCTGGCGATCTTGCGGCGGGCCACCTCCCGCTGGGTCGGCTTGGGCGACGTCCGCTCCCGGTGCGCCAGGACCATCGCCCCCAGGGCGGCGGTGATCAGCAGGGCGCTGGTGACTTCAAACGGGAACACGTACGTGGTGAAGATCAGCTTCGCCAGCCCGGTGAGGTTGTCATTGCCGAAGGCGCTTGTCTTCGGCGCCGCGTTCGCGATCGCCGCGTGACCGATGCCGACCGTGAGCAGCACCGCGAAGGCGATGCCGGCCAGGCCCGCCCACAGCCGCTGGCCCCTGATGGTCTCCACCAGCGATTCCGCCGAGGTGAGGCCGATCAGCATGACCACGAACAGGAACAGCATCAGCACCGCGCCGGTGTAGACGATCACCTGCACGAAGGCAAGGAACGGGGCGCCCTGCATCGCGTACATGACCGCGAGCGACAGCATCACGACCGCGAGGAACAGCGCGCAGTGCACGGCCTGCCGCACGATGATCATCATCAGCGCAGAGGAGACCGCCAGGACCGCGAGGATCCAGAACAGCACCTCGGCGTAGATCGGATCCAGGTTGGTCCCGCTGCCGCCTGCCGCCAGAGCGTTGATCATAGCTCCGCCTCCTGGCCGCTGTAGGTGGCCTGCTCGCCGCCGGGCTTGACCTCGTCCTGTCCCGGCACGTCCTCGTCCGTGGCGGTGGCGGGCACCGCGGGCCCGCTCGGTCCGCCTGGACCGGACATGCCGGGGGCGCGGCCGGTGGGTGACACCCCGGCGCCACCGAGCCGGTAGTAGTCCTTCTCGTCCTTGCCAAGCCGCATCGCATGCGGGGGGGCTTCCATGGTCTCGAGCAGCGGAACGAGCAGCTGTTCCTTGGTCCAGATCAGCTTTTCCCTGTCGTCGTCCGCGAGCTCGTACTCGTTGGTCATCGTGAGCGCCCGGGTGGGGCACGCCTCGATGCACAGTCCGCACAGGATGCAGCGCAGGTAGTTGATCTGGTAGACGTGCCCGTACCGCTCGCCGGGCGAGTAGCGCTCCTCGGGAGTGTTGTCCCTGCCCTCGACGTAGATCGCGTCGGCGGGGCACGCCCAGGCGCACAGCTCGCAGCCGATGCACTTCTCGAGGCCGTCGGGCCAGCGGTTGAGCTGGTGGTGGCCGTGGAACCGCGGCGCTGTCGGCCGCTTGTCCTCCGGGTACATCACGGTGTCAACCTTCTTGAACATCTCCCGGAAGGTAACCCCGAACCCCTTGACGGGGTTGAGGAAGTCAAGAACCGGCACCGGTGACCTCCTTCGTAACGCCGGTGGCGTCGCCGCGCACCAAGCCGCCCGCGGCGTCAAGCTCAAGGCCGTGATAGTGCGGCAGGTCGAGCGGCGGCACGGGGAACCTCGGCTCCACCGCCGGCCTCTCGACCTTGACCAGCTCGCCGTCCTCGTCGTAGTCCCACTCGTCCTCTTCCGCATCCGCGGCTGTGCCCTCCGGCGCGATCCGGGCGAGGTGCTTCTGGTACCCGTTGTCCCAGAACGTGATCAGCAGCACGAACAGGATGAGCACCACGCCGGCCACCGCATAGACGACCGGCGAGTGGTTGTCCTCGCGCAGCGCCCGCACGGTGGCGACAAGCAGCAGCCACACGATGGAGAACGGGATGAGGATCTTCCACCCGAGCGCCATCAGCTGGTCGTACCTGGTCCGCGGCAGCGTGCCGCGCAGCCACACGTAGCAGAACAGCAGGAAGAAGACCTTGCCGAGGAACCACAGGACGGGCCACCAGCCGCTGTTCGCGCCCGACCACAGCGAGATCGGCCACGGTGCCCGCCAGCCGCCGAGGAACAGCGTTACGGCGAGCGCCGAGACTGTCGTCATGTTGATGTACTCGGCGAGGAAGAACATGGCGAACTTCATCGAGGAGTACTCGGTCATGTGGCCGGCGACGATTTCGCCCTCTCCCTCGGGGAGGTCGAACGGGATCCGGTTGGTCTCGCCGACCATCGTCACCAGGTAGATGATGAACGACGGGGCGAGCACCCAGAAGTACCAGAAGTGCTCCTGGGCGGAGACGATCGCCGTGGTGGACAGCGACCCGGCGTCAAGGAAGACGGCGACGAACGACAGGCCCATGGCGATCTCGTAGCTGATCACCTGTGCGGTCGAGCGGAGCGCGCCGAGGATCGAGTATGGTCCGCGCGAGGCCCAGCCGGCCAGCACGATGCCGTAGACGCCGACCGAGCTCATCGCGAGCACAAGCAGCACCGCTACCGGCAGGTCCGTGACCTGAAGCGGCGTCAGGTGGTGGAAGATCGACACCACCGGGCCCACCGGGATGATCGCGAAGGCGACGAACGACGTCGAGGCGGCGATGATCGGCGCGATGAAGAACACCAGCTTGTCCACCTTGGTGGGGACGATGTCCTCCTTGAGCGGCAGCTTGAGCGCGTCGGCCACCGGCTGCAGCAGGCCCCAGGGACCGGCCCGGTTGGGGCCGGGCCGGTTCTGCATCCGGCCGATCACGCGGCGCTCGAACCAGATCATGAAGATCGTGGTAAGCAGCAGGAAGACGAAGACGACGCCGACCTTGAGCAGCACCATCCACCAGATGATCTGGTTGAAGTCGCTCAGCGTCGGATCCGCCGCGAGCACGCCGGTCATTCAGCCCTCCTCAGGGTAACCCTGCTCCCGTGGCCTGCGCCGAGGTCCGTGCGGACCGCGGAGCCGGAGCTGTTGGCGGGCAGCCACACCACGCCGTCGGCCATGTCGGTGACGGCGAGCGGGACGGTCAGCGAGCCTGCCTGAGTCGTCACGGTCACCTTGTCGCCGTCGGCCAGGCCGGCGTCCGCCGCGGTGGCGGCGGACACCCGCGCCACGACGGGACGCGCGGTGCCTGCCAGGTACGGCTCTCCGTCCTGCATCCGCCCGGCGTCGATGAGCTGGTGCCAGGTCGCCAGCCTGAGTTCGCCGGGTGCCGACGAGGCGGGCGGCGTGGCGACCACGGCCGGCGCGGCCGGGCGGGCGCCCTGCCACGCGCCGAGCGCGACGAGTTCGGCGCGTGCGGCGGCCGCGTCGGGCAGCCCCAGGTGCACGTCGAGCTCCTCGGCGATCGCGGCGAGCACGTACAGGTCGGAGCGGATGCCCGGCACGCTGAGCGACGCGGCGAACGAGCCGCCGCGGCCCTCCCAGTTCACGAACGTGCCCGACTTCTCCGCCACCGCGGCGACGGGGAACACCACGTCCGCGCGGTCGGTGACGTCGCTTGCCCGCAGTTCGAGCGAGACGATGAACGGCGTCCGCTCCAGCGCGCGCAGCGCGCCCGCCGGGTCGGGCAGGTCGGCGACGTCGACGCCTGCGACGACAAGAGCACCGAGCTCGCCGGCTTCGGCGGCCGCGAGCAGCGCCGCGGTGGAGCGGCCAGGTGTGGCGGGCAGCGAGGCCTTGTTCCAGGCAAGCGCCACCTCGGCGCGCGCCTTCGGGTCGCCGACCCAGCGGCCGATCGGCAGCAGGCCGGGCAGCGCGCCCGCCTCGACGGCGCCGCGCTCTCCGGCTCGCCTGGGAACCCAGGCCAGCCTCGCGCCGCTCGCGTCCGCTAGCCGCACCGCGGCCGCGAGCGCGCCAGGCACCTCGGCGAGCCGCTCGCCGACGAGGATCACCGCGCCGGGCCTGGCGAGCAGATCCGCCGCGGCCTCGATGTCGGGGTCGGTCCCACCGCCCGCGGCGAGCGCGGTCAGCGCGGCAGGCTCGGCGCCAGGCACGGTCGGCAGCAGCGTGCCGAAGACCTTCTCCAGGCCGGGCGAGGCGAGCGCCGCGACGGAGAAGACCCTGAGCCCGGTCTTGCGCGCCGCCTTGCGCAGTCGCAGGAACACGATCGGGGACTCGTCTTCCGGCTCGAAGCCGGCCAGCAGCACCGCGGGCGCCACCTCAAGGTCGGCGTAGCTGACCTCGATGCCGCGCCCGGCCACCCGGGCGGCGAGGAATTGCTCCTCCTCCGCCGAGTGCGCCCGTGCCCGCATGTCGATGTCGTTGGTGTTCAGCGCGAGCCTGGTGAACTTCGCGTAGGCGTAGGCGTCCTCGAGTGTCAGCCGGCCGCCGGCCAGCACGCCGACCCCGGCCGGGCTGCTTCCTCCCGGCCCGCCCGCCCCCGCCGCATCCCTAGCGTCCCGCGCCGCCGCCAGGCCGCGCGCCGCCGCCGCGTACGCGGTGGCCCAGGAGGCAGGCCGCAGCACGCCCTCGGCGTCGCGGACGAGCGGAGTGGTCAGCCGGTCGGGCTGAGTCGCGTAGTTGAACGCCCAGCGGCCCTTGTCGCAGTTCCACTCCTCGTTGACCAGCGGCTCATCGCCCGACAGGCGGCGCATCACCTTGCCGCGCCGGTGGTCGGTGCGCAGGTGGCACCCGGAGGCGCAGTGCTCGCAGATGCTCGGCGTGGACACCAGGTCAAACGGGCGGGACTTGAACCGGTAGGCCGCGCCGGTGAGCGCGCCGACCGGGCAGACCTGCACCGTGTTGCCGGAGAAGTAGGAGTTGAACGGCTTGCCGTTGGCGGTGCCGATGTACTGCCGCGGACCGCGCTCAAGGAACTCGATGAAGTCGTCGCCCGCGATCTCCTCCGAGGTCCGCACGCAGCGGGTGCAGGAGATGCACCGCTCGCGGTCGAGCAGCACCTCGGTCGAGATCGCGACCGGCTTGTCGAACTCGCGCTTGGGCTCGCGGAAGCGGGACTCGCCCCGGCCGTTCGACATCGCCTGGTTCTGCAGCGGGCACTCGCCGCCCTTGTCGCACATCGGGCAGTCGAGCGGGTGGTTGATCAGCAGCAGCTCCATCACGCCCTGCTGCGCCTTGTCGGCCACCGGCGAGGTGAACTGCGTCTTGACCACCATGCCGTCCGTGCAGACCGTGGTGCAGGAGGCGAGCGGCTTGCGCTGCCCCTCGATGTCCACCAGGCACTGACGGCAGGCGCCGATCGGGTCGAGCAGCGGGTGGTCGCAGAACCTTGGGATGCTGATCCCGATCTCCTCCGCCGCCCGGATCACCAGGGTGCCCTTAGGCACCGAGACCTGGTAGCCGTCGATGGTGACGTTCACCGTGTCGACCTTCGGCCGGCTAGTGGTTGGCTCTACTGTCATTCCCTCACACCGCCCACGCGGTCGAAGCGGCCGGATCGAACGGGCAGCCGCCATTCTTGGAGTGCAGGATGATCTCGTCGCGGAAGTACTTGATGGCGGAGCTGATCGGCACCGGCGCGGCGTCGCCGAGGGCGCAGAACGCGCGGCCCACGATGTTGTCGCCGACGTCGAGGATCGTCTCCAGGTCTTCGTCAGTACCCTCGCCCTGCTCGAGCCGCTCCACGGCGCGCACCAGCCAGTAGGTGCCCTCACGGCACGGCGTGCACTTGCCGCACGACTCGTGCTGGTAGAACTCCGTCCAGCGCAGCGCCGCGCGCAGCACGCAGGTCGTGTCGTCGAAGAGCTGCAGCGCCCGGGTGCCGAGCATCGACCCGGCGGCGCCCACCCCCTCGAAGTCAAGCGGGATGTCCAGGTGCTCGTGGGTGAGCAGCGGGGTGGACGAGCCGCCAGGCGTCCAGAACTTCAGCGGGTGGCCCGGCCGGAGCATGCCGCCTGCCAGATCGATCAGCTCGCGCAGCGTGATGCCGAGCGGCGCCTCGTACTGTCCGGGGTTCTTCACGTGCCCAGACAGCGAGAAGATGCCGTAGCCCTTGGACTTCTCGGTGCCGAGGCCGGAGAACCAGTCGGACCCCTTGTCGATGATCGACGGCACGCTCGAGATCGACTCGACGTTGTTGATCACCGTCGGGCTCGCGTAGAGGCCTTCGACGGCGGGGAACGGCGGCCGGTTCCGCGGCAGGCCGCGATAGCCCTCGAGCGAGGTCAGCAGCGCCGTCTCCTCGCCGCAGATGTAGGCGCCCGCGCCCGCGTGCACCACCACGTCGAGCTTGAAGCCGGTGCCGAGGATGTCCTCGCCGAGGTAACCCGCCTCGTACGCCTGGGCGACCGCGAGCTGCAGCCGCCTGATCACGTGCAGCACCTCGCCGCGCACGTAGATGAACGCGTGGCTAGCCCTGATGGCGTAGCAGGTGATGATGATGCCCTCGATGAGCACGTGCGGGTTGGCCATCATCAGCGGGATGTCCTTGCACGTGCCCGGCTCGGACTCGTCGGCGTTGACCGTCAGGTAGTGCGGCTTGCCGTCGTTCTGCGGGATGAAGGACCACTTCATGCCGGTCGGGAAGCCGGCGCCGCCGCGCCCGCGGAGCACCGCGCTCTTCACCGTGGCGATCACGTCGTCCGGGTCCATCGCCAGCGCCTTGGGCAGCGCCTTGTACCCGCCGTCGCGGCTGTAGCCGTCGAGCGTGAAGGAGTCCGGCTGGTCCCAGTTGGCGGTAAGGACCGGGGTGAGGGTGTCCGTCATGACGGGTTAGGAGCCTTCCATCCGCGTTCCTTGGCCAGCTTGAGCCCGACCAGGCTGGCCGGCCCCGCCGAGGGACCCTCGGCCGCGTGGCCGTCACCGAATCCGGCGAGGATCCGGTTGGCCTGCTTCCAGGTGCACAGCTTGTTCGGGCCGCGGGTCGGCGTCACGTCCTGGCCCGCCTGGAGGTCGTCGACCAGCTTCTTCGCCGACTGCGGCGTCTGGTTGTCGAAGAACTCCCAGTTGACCATGACCACGGGGGCGTAGTCGCAGGCCGCGTTGCACTCCAGGCGCTCCAGGGCGACCTTGCCGTCCGGGGACTTGATGTCGCCGTGGTCGTGGGTGCCGCCGAGCGCGTCGCCGTGCTCCGCGTCCTCGTGCCCTGCGTTGCCGGCGATGTGCCCGGCGAGCTCGGCATAGATCTGGTCGCCGCCCATGATCGCGCAGGTGGTGTTGATGCACACCCCGACCTGGTACTCGGCGGCAGGCTCGTGCTTGTACATGGTGTAGAAGGTCGCCACGCCGCGCACCTCGGTCTGCGTGATGCCGAGCACCTCGGCGCAGAACGCCATGCCTTCGTCGGAGACGTACCCCTCTTCCGCCTGCACCAGGTACAGCAGCGGCAGCAGCGCGGAACGGGCCCGCGGGTACCTTCCGGTGATCTCCGCGGCGTCCGCCTTCAGCCGGGTCAGCGTTTCCTCACTGAACGGCATTACCGGTCAACGCCTCCAATCACCGGGTCAATCGACGCGATCGCCGGGATCACGTCCGCGAGGTTGCCGCCTTCGCACAGCACGGAGACGGCCTGCAAGTGGTGGAACGAGGGGTCGCGCAGGTGCGCGCGGTACGGCCTGGTGCCGCCGTCGCTCACCACGTGGCAGCCGAGCTCGCCCTTGGCCGATTCGATCGGCACGTACGCCTGGCCGGCCGGCACCCGGAACCCCTCGGTCACCAGCTTGAAGTGGTGGATGAGTGCCTCCATGGACTGGCCCATGATGTGCGCTATGTGCTCGGGCGACGGGCCGAGGCCGTCCGGGCCGAGGGACAGCCGGGCCGGCCAGCCGATCTTCTTGTCCTGGATGAGATACGGGTCGTTCGGGACGCCCGCCCGGTCTGCGAGACGGTCGAGAACCTGCTCGATGATCCGGAGTGACTCGTCGATCTCTGCCATCCGGACCTGGTAGCGACCGTAAGTGTCACACGTGTCCTGGGTCGGGACGTCGAACTCGTAGGTCTCGTAACCCAGGTACGGCTGGGACTTGCGCAGGTCCCAGGGCAGTCCGGTCGCGCGAAGCATCGGCCCGGTAACGCCGAGGGCCATACAGCCCTCCAGGTCCAGGTAGGCGATGCCCTGCGTCCGCGCCTTGAATACCGGGTTGGCGTCGATCAGCTTGCGCAGGTCGTGCACCCAGGCCGGAGCCTTGCGCAGGAAGTCGCGGATCGCCTCGATGCCGCCGGCCGGCAGGTCCTGCGCCACGCCGCCTGGCCGGATGAACGCGTGGTTCATCCGCAGCCCGGTGATCAGCTCAAGCAGGTCGAGGACGTTCTCCCGCATTCGGACGCCCTGCAGGAAGATCGTGGTCGCGCCAAGCTCAAGGCCGAACGGGCCGATGCCGCCCAGGTGCGAGCCGATCCTGTTCAGCTCGAGCATGAGCACCCGGATGAGCGTGGCGCGCTCGGGCAGCTTGTCCTCGATGCCTAGCAGGCGCTCGACCGCCATGCAGTACGCCGCCTCGTTGAACAGCGGCATCAGGTAGTCGGCGCGCGTGACGAACGTGGTGCCCTGCGTCCACGTCCGGTATTCCATGTTCTTCTCGATACCGGTGTGCAGGTAGCCGATCGACGCGCGGGCGTCGGTGACCGTCTCGCCCTCCAGGGTCAGCACCAGCCGGAGAACACCGTGCGTGGACGGGTGCTGCGGGCCCATGTTGACAACGATCTGCTCGTTCGGTCCGCGCTCATCGTCGCCGGCGACCAGCTCGTCCCAGTCGCCGCCAGCCACGTTGTAGACGCGGCCCTCGGTGGCATCCGCCTCGGCGTCGCTCGCACCAGGGGTCGCGTGCGTAGTCTCGCTCATTACGAGTACGCCCTTCTTTCATCCGGCGGCGGCACCTTGGTGCCGCGGTACTCGACGGCAATGCCGCCCAGCGGGTAATCCTTGCGCTGCGGGTGACCCCGCCAGTCGTCGGGCATCTCGATCCTGGTCAGCGCCGGGTGCCCGTCGAAGACGATCCCGAAGAAGTCCCAGGTCTCCCGCTCGTGCCAGTTGGCCGCCGGGTACACCGGGGTCACCGACGGGATGTGCGGGTCGGCGTCAGGGGCGGACACCTCGAGCCGCAGCCGCCTGTTGTGGGTGATCGACAGCAGGTGGTAGACGGCGCGCAGTTCGCGCCCCGGCTCGTCCAGGTAGTGCACGCCTGAGACGCCTGAGAAGATCTCGAAACGCAGCGCCGGGTCGTGCAGCAGCTTGTCCGCGACCACGAGCAGGTGCTCGCGGCGTACATAGAAGGTCAGCTCGCCGCGGTCCACCACGACCCGCTCAACGGCCTCGGCGAAGCCGCTGCCATCGGCCGTGAGCGCGGCGCCGAGCGCCTGCGCCACCGCGTCGAAGTAGCCGCCGTAGGGGGGCTCGGAGACGAGGAGCGGCTGCCGGTGCACCTGGAGCTGGCCGTACCCGGAGGTGTCCGGGGTGCCGTGCACGCCGAACATGCCGGTGCGGACTACCGGCCGTTCGCCGTCCTCATCGCCCTGCCGGGCCGGCAGCCCAGACTCGTCCCCGCCAGGGGTCGTCACAGCTCACTCCCCAAGTCATTGATCCCCGCGCTGACCCGCAGCGGGCTCAGGTTGAGCCGCGCTTCCTCGAGCTCGGTGATCTCCTTGTCCCTATCCGGGCCGAGCTTCATGTTCAGGATCTTGTCGTGCAGCTTGAAGATCGCGTCCATCAGCATCTCCGGCCGCGGTGGGCAACCGGGCAGGTAGATGTCCACCGGCACGATGTGGTCCACGCCCTGCACGATCGCGTAGTTGTTGAACATGCCGCCGCTCGAGGCGCAGACACCCATCGAGATGACCCACTTGGGCTCGGGCATCTGGTCGTAGATCTGCCGGAGGACCGGGGCCATCTTCTGGCTCACCCGCCCGGCGACGATCATCAGGTCGGCCTCACGCGGGGTCGAACCGGTCTTCTCCATGCCGAACCGGGCCAGGTCATGCCGCGGGCCGCCGGTCATCATCAGCTCGATCGCGCAGCAGGCGAGGCCGAAGGTGGCCGGCCACACCGAGCGGGCCCGGGCCCATCCGGCGATCTTCTCCACCGAGGTGAGCAGGACGCCGCTCGGCAGCTTCTCTTCGATGCCCATCTGCTAATCCCATTCCAGGCCGCCGCGCCGCCAGACGTAGGCGTACGCGACGAGCACAGTGATCACGAAGGCGACCATCTCGACAAGGCCGAACGCGCCGAGCTTGCCGAAGGTCACCGCCCAGGGGTAAAGGAAGACGATCTCGATGTCGAAGACGATGAACAGCATCGCGGTCAGGTAGTACTTGACCGGGATCTTGCCACCGCCAAGCGGGACCGGGGTGGGCTCGATGCCGCACTCGTACGCGTCGAGCTTCGCCTTGTTCCAGCGCTTCGGGCCCATCAAGGTCCCCGCTACGACTGAGAACGTGGCGAATCCGGCGGCGAGAACCATGAGCACCAAGATCGGTATATACAGCTTCACCGTGTAATCGCCCCCTTCCTGTGGTCATTCATCCTAGGCATCGGGTCACCTGGAGGCCGGTGCGAGTCGGGTCATGGCGCTGATGATGCGGTCGCTCGCGTCGCCGTCCATCGGGTCGGACAGGTTGGCGAGCAGCTTGAGCGCGAACTTCATCAGCTGGGGGTGGTGCATGCCGCGCGCGGTGGCGTAGCGCATCAGCTTCGGACGGCCGATCAGCTGCACGAAGATCCTGCCGAGCGTGTAGTACCGTCCGTACGCGTCCTGAAGAATCTCGGGGTAGCCGCGAAGCACCCGCTCGGTCTCGGCGGCCGTCGGCCGGGCGAGGGCCTGGGCGACCACGCGGGCCAGGATCTCGCCCGACTCCATCGCGTAGGCGATGCCCTCGCCGTTGAACGGGTTCACCATGCCTGCCGCGTCGCCCGCGAGCAGCAGGCCGCGGTGGTAGTGCGGGGTCCTGTTGAAGCCCATCGGGAGTGCCGCGCCCCTGACGGGCTCGGTGCGGTTCTCCTCGGTGTAGCCCCACTCGTCAGGCATGGACCGTAGCCAGCGGCGCAGGAGTGCCTTGTAATCGGTGTTGCCGAACGCCGTCGACGTGTTCAGCATGCCGAGCCCCACGTTGGAGGTGCCGTCGCCCATGCCGAAGATCCAGCCGTAGCCGGGCAGCAGCCGGTCGCCATCCCACAGGTCGAGCCAGGATTCCAGGTAGTCGTCCTTGTGCCGCGGCGAGGTGTAGTAGGTGCGCACCGCGACGCCCATCGGCCGGTCGTCCCGCTTGCGCAGGCCCATCGCGATCGACAGCCGCGACGAGTTACCGTCTGCCGCCACGACTACGCGCGCGCGCAACGTCCTCCCGCCGGGGGTCGTCCCACCGGGCGGCGGACTGGCACCACGCAACCGTTCCGCGTTATCCGTTGACCTTGGCTTTTCCTCGGCTTCAGCCTGCGTCTGCACGCCAACGATGCGGCCGTCGTCATCGAGCACCGGGCCGGTGACCGTGGTCCCCTCGAGAAGCTTGACGCCGGCGGCCTGAGCGCGGCGGGCGAGCTGCTCGTCAAGTGAGGCCCGGGTGCGCACCAGGCCGTAGCCCGGGTAGCTGCTCAGCTCCGGCCAGTCCAGCTCGAGGCGCATGCCGCCGCCGATGACGCGCAGACCCTTGTTGCGCAGCCAGCCCGCTTCCTCGCTGACGTCGACGCCCATCGCGACCAGGGCCTTGACCGCGCGCGGGGTGAGGCCATCGCCGCACACCTTGTCCCGCGGGAACCTGGACTTCTCGATCAGCAGCACGTCCAGGCCTGCCTGCGCAAGGTAGTACGCGGCGGCGGAACCCGAAGGACCGGCGCCGACCACAATCACGTCGGCGTCGTCGTCCCGCTGGCCTGGATCCCGATGGGCTGGCACGTGCTCTGTCACTTGGCGCAATCCTGGGTTTCTTGTGAACAGCTTCACAAATTCTTTGCCGTTAGTTTAATCCTCGCCCCGAACGGGACGATTCGCCGCCCCTACCCTAGCGGGCCCTTGGTCAGAGCGTTAACAGAGGTGGACGACTTGCCGGCTTGTCTAGGGGTTGCGTGCGACGTGGACCGCCACGATGCCAAGCGTCAGGTCACGCCACCGGACCGACGACCAGCCTGCCGCGCTGATCACGTCGGCAAGCTCCCGCTGGGGGGGCCAGTCGCTGATCGACTCGGCGAGATATTCGTAGGCGGCGGGGTTACGCGCAGCGCGGCGGGCGATCGCCGGGAGGACACCGGTCAGGTAACGCCTGTAGAGCATATCGAGCGGCGCGATCTTGATCTCACTGAACTCGCACACCACCAGCCGGCCGCCCGGCCGTGTCACGCGGCGCATCTCGGCGAGCGCGTCGCGCGTTCCGTGCACGTTGCGCAGGCCGAACGAGATGGTCACGGCGTCGAAGGCGCCGTCCTTGAACGGCAGCCGCAGGGCATCGCCCGCCGCGAACGCGATCCGGCCCCTGCTCTTGGTGCCAAGCGGGTCGCTCTTCACCTGCCTCGCCTGGCCCGCCTGGAGCATGCCGAGTGAAAAGTCGCACGCCACCACGTCGGCCCCGGCCGCCGCGAAGGTCACCGACGAGGTGCCCGTCCCCGCGGCCAGGTCGAGGATCCGGTCGCCGGGGCCCGCCCGCAGGATGCGCTGGACGCGCCTGCGCCACAGCCGGACCTGACCCATCGACAGGACGTCGTTCATCAGGTCGTAGCGCCCCGCCAGGGCGTCGAACATCGCGGCCACCTCGGCCGGCTTCTTCTCAAGATCCGCGCGCGTCATGCGGCTAGCCTATGGCCGCGGCACTGAAACCCCATCCCGCCCCAGTGGGAACCACCCTGGTTAGCGGCCCAGCAACCGCAACCACTGAATACGTGCTCGGCGCCGGAGGCGCCGTCCCGGGGCTTGCCCCCGGCGAGGGGGCAATGGGGGAGGGACTCCCCCATGCTTTGGGGGGGTCACCGGGGGGGTCATCCCCCCGGGGGAAAAAGGGTCATCCCCCCGGGGGGAAACCAGTGATCATTACGGTGCCGACTGTGGTGTTGGTCGCCTCGTCGATGAGGATCATGCCGCCGGTGAGCCGGTTGCGCGAGTACGCGTCGACGAAAAGCGGCTGCGTCACCCGCATCCTGATCCGCCCGATCTCGTTGAGGCCGAGCTGGGTGGCGGACTCGTCGCGGTGCAGGGTGTTGACGTCGATCCGGTAAAGCAGCTCGCCGACGATGCCCTTGACGGTGCGCGTGGTGTGCTTGACGATCAGCCGCGACCGCGGGGTCAGCGGCCGCTCTGCGCTCATCCAGCAGACCATGCCCTCGATGTCCTGGGCCGGCTTGGGCCGGTTGTTCGGGCGGCAGATCATGTCGCCGCGCGAGATGTCCACGTCGTCCTCGAGCAGCAGGGTCACCGACATGGGCGGGAACGCCTCGGCGACCTCCTTGCCCGCGAGGTCGATCCGGCTGATCCTGGTGCTGAAACCGGACGGCAGGTGCACCACCTCGTCGCCGGGCTTGAGCACGCCGCCCGCCACCTGGCCCGCGTATCCCCGGTAGTCGTGCAGCTCGGGGTCGCTGCTCGCGTGCGGCCTGATCACGTACTGGACGGGGAAGCGCACATCGATAAGGTTCCGGTCGGACGCGATGTGCACATGCTCCAGGTGATGCAGCAGCGACGGCCCGTCGTACCAGGGCATGTTGCCAGACCGCTCGACCACGTTGTCGCCGTTGAGCGCGGAGATCGGGATGAAGGTCAGGTCCTGGATCTCGAGCTTGGTGGCGAACTTGGAGAATTCGTCGCAAATGTCATCGAAGACCTGCTGGTCGTAGCCGACGAGGTCCATCTTGTTCACCGCGAGCACCAGGTGCGGCACCCGGAGCAGCGTGGTGAGGAAGGCGTGCCGCCGCGACTGCTCGTTCAGCCCGTTGCGCGCGTCGACCAGGATGATGGCCAGGTCGGCGGTCGAGGCGCCGGTCACCATGTTCCTGGTGTACTGGATGTGCCCGGGAGTGTCGGCGATGATGAACTTGCGCCGCGGCGTGGCGAAGTAGCGGTAGGCGACGTCGATCGTGATGCCCTGCTCCCGCTCGGCCCGCAGGCCGTCGGTGAGCAGCGCCAGGTTCGTGGTCTCCTCGCCCCGCTCGCGTGACGTCCGCTCGACGGCGGCGAGCTGGTCCTCGAAAATCGCCTTGGAGTCGTAGAGCAGCCGCCCGATCAGCGTGGACTTACCGTCGTCAACCGAGCCGGCGGTGGCGAACCGCAAGATATCCATGAGTCTTAGAAATAGCCTTCCCGCTTGCGGTCTTCCATCGCTGCCTCGCTTGTCCGGTCGTCGGCGCGGGTCGCGCCGCGCTCGGTGATCCGGGTCGCGGCAACCTCATCGATCACCTGACCGACCGTCGTGGCCGTGGACAGCACCGCGCCGGTGATCGTCATGTCGCCCACCGTCCGGTACCTGACGGTGGCGGTGAAGGACTCCTCGCCCTCGGCGCGCGGCAGGTACTCGTTGACGGCCAGCAGAATGCCGTCCCGCTCGAACACCTCGCGCTCGTGCGCGTAGTAGATGCTCGGGATCTCCAGGTTCTCCCGCTCGATGTACGCCCAGACGTCGAGCTCGGTCCAGTTGGACAGCGGGAACACCCGGATGTGCTCGCCGCGCTTGATCCGCGTGTTGTAGAGGTTCCACAGCTCGGGGCGCTGGTTTTTCGGGTCCCACTGGCCGAAGTCGTCGCGGAAGGAGAACACGCGCTCCTTGGCGCGGGCCTTCTCCTCGTCCCTGCGGGCGCCGCCGAACAGGGCGTCGAAGCGGTGCTCCTCGATCGCGTCGAGCAGCGTCACGGTCTGCAGCCGGTTCCTGCTCACCCAGCGGCCGGTCTCCTCCACGGCCCGGCCCTGGTCGATGGAGTCCTGGACGCTGGCCACCACGAGCCTGACGTTAAGCTCCGCCGCCCGCTTGTCGCGGAAATCGAGTACCTCGGGGAAGTTGTGCCCGGTGTCCACGTGCATGACGGGGAACGGGATGTTCGCCGGCTTGAACGCCTTCTCCGCGAGGGCAAGCATCACGATGGAGTCCTTGCCGCCAGAGAACAGCAGCGCCGGGCGCTCGAACTCCGAGGCGACCTCACGCATGATGTGGATCGACTCGGCCTCGAGCACGTCGAGCTGGGACAGCAGGTAATCAGATCGCATGCGTAGCTTCCCTGATGGCGTTGAGCAGTACGTCGGCGTTTGCCGGCCGACAAATCAGGATATCTGGCAGCAGCGGGTTGTCCTGGTTATACCGGACTTGAGCTCCGTCGATCCGGGACACATGGAAGCCGCCGGCGCGCGCTACCGCCACCGGAGCCGCCGTGTCCCACTCGTAGAAGCCCCCCGAGTGGAGATACACGTCGTTCTCGCCCATGAGTACCGTGGCAACCTTGGCGCCAACTGAACCACAGGGCACGAGTTCGGCGCCGATCCGCGCGGCCACGTCCCTGACCAGCTGACTTGCCCGGGTCCTGCTGACCACCATGCGCAGCGGGCGGCCGGCACTTTCGTCTCCGGCGCTCGGCACCGGAGCTGCCGTGGACAGCACGCGCCCCCGGGCCGGCAGCGCCACCGCGCCCGCGATCACGTCTCCGCGGCCGCCGTCCGCGCCCCGTGACCACAGCGCCACGTGGACCGCCCAGTCGGACCTGCCCTCCTCGCCGAACTCGCGGGTGCCGTCGAGCGGATCGACGATCCACACCCGTTCGGCCGTCAGCCGGGCCTTGTCGTCAATTCCCTCCTCGGAAAGAACGGCGTCGCCCGGCCGTTCCCGGGCCAGCTCGGCCATCAGGAACTCGTGGGACTGCCGGTCACCGGCCTTCCGCAGCTCATCCGGGTCGCCGCCGTTCGCGCGCAGCGTCACTAGCAGGTGGCCCGCGCGTTCGGCCAGGTCCGCCGCGAGGGCGTGATCATCGGTGAGAGGCACGTAACAGCCAACGTCAGCGTCCCCCACGATCTTCCACACCCTTCAGATCCGGTAAGCGCGTCCCCCGCTCCGCCCCGCCGCGCCGCCCGGCCTCCCCCGATTCAACATGTACTGAGTTTGGGGGGATCAAAGCGTATTAAACCGGACAAATCTTCCCCCAAACGCGGTATACCTTGAGTTCGCGGTGGTCCTGGAGAGTTGCGCGCAGTGGCGCGGGGTCGTGCGCGCGCGCCGGGTGATCGGTTTCGCCGACGTGCGCGCCGAGTCGGCTCTTGAGTCCGTCGCCCGGGTCAGGTTCGCCCAGTTCAAGATCCCGGCACCGGCCCTGCAGGCAAACATCAGCGGGACACAGGGATTCATCGGCCGGCAGACTTCTGCTGGCACGAATACCGGACGATCGGGGAGGCGGACGGCGCGCTGAAGTAGGGGGAACGCGGCAGGGAACGCGCCCGCGCGCAACTGGCTCGGGACGAGAAATTTCGCGATGCCGGGTGGGAGACCTTCCACTTCACCTGGCACGAGATCTACCACGAACCCCAGCCGACCATGGACCGGCTGCGACGCGCGTTCGCCAGGAGGTGGCGGACGGCCTAGGCCGGGTCGGTGTGGAACTGGTTCTGTGCCTCGATGAGGCCCTTGGTGAGAAGGGCTTCCGTCGCGTCGGCGCAGCGGTCGATGGCGAAGGGCAGTTCCTTGCGCTCGGCCGCCGAGAAATCCTTCAGCACGAAGGCGGCGGCGTCCATCCGGCCCGGCGGGCGCCCGATGCCGAAGCGGACGCGGTAGTAATCGCGGGTGCCGAGCGCCGAGGTGATCGAGCGCAGGCCATTGTGGCCGTTGTCGCCGCCGCCCAGCTTGAGCCGTACCGCGCCGAAAGAGATGTCGAGCTCGTCGTGGATGACCACAACCCGTTCCGGCGGAACCTTGTAGAAGCCGAGCAGGGCGTTGACGGGACCGCCGGACAGGTTCATGTACGAATGCGGCCGGGCCAGGGTGACCGGCTGGCCCGCCAGGCGGCCCTCGACGATGTCGTTGCGGGTGCGATGCGCCTTGAATCTGGCGCCCATCCGCTCGGCAAGCAGGGCGAGGACCATGGCGCCCGCGTTGTGGCGGTTGCCCGCGTACTCCGGGCCCGGGTTGCCGAGGCCCACGATGATCCAGCGTTCGTCAGCCATGGCGGGACTCCACGCGTGCCTGCGGGGCGCGGCCATCGGACCGCGCCCCGCAGGAAACGCAGGTCTTACTCGGCCTCGGGCTCGGCCTCGGCGGCCGGGGCCTCGGCGCCCTCGCCCACTTCAGCCTCGGCAGGCGTCTCGCCAAGCTCGGCCTCGACCTCTTCCGCCGTCCGCTCGGCGAGCACGTGCAGCACGAGCGCGTCCGGGTCGGTCACCAGCGTCGCGCCAGACGGCAGTGCGATGTCCTTGGCGTAGACGGCGGTGCCGATCTCCATGCCCTCGACGTCAATGTCCACGCCATCGGGCAGGTGGGTGGCCTCGGCCTCGACCGCGATCTGCACGAGCTGCTGGTCGAGTAGGCCGCCGGAGAACACCTCGCCGCTCACCCGGACCGGGATTTCCACGGTGACCTTCTCGCCGCGGCGGACCTCAATCAGGTCCACGTGCTCGATGAAGCCGGTGATCGGGTTGCGCTGCACGGCCTTCGGCAGGGCGAGCAGGGGCTTGCCGGGAAGGCCCGCGATGCCGAAGAGCGCGTTGGGCGTCTTCAGCGCGATCATGAGATCGTGGCCCGGCAGCGTGAAGTGGCGGTTCTCCGCGCCGTGGCCGTACATGACGGCGGGCACACGACCCGCCCGGCGGGTAGCGCGGGCAGCTCCCTTGCCGAACTCGGTGCGCGGCTCGGCTTCAATACGGACCTCAGGCACGGTCTGTCACTCCTTGTTGGGTGTTCGTTGCGCCCGCAAAGTCTAGCCCATGAGCAGTGCGCGCGCGGACGGGAGCATTCCGCATCCGCTCCTTATGCGCGTGTGCGGGTCGCGATGCCGCGTACCCGCACACGCACTCGACCGGGAGGCTCAGGGCTATCTCAGCCCGCTTACTCGCTCTCGACGGACGTCTCGGGAGCGGCGATCGTCTCGGGAGCCGCGATCGTCTCGGGAGCCGCGATCGTCTCAGGTGCCGCAATCGTCTCGGGAGCCGCAATCGTCTCTGGAGCCGCGATCGTCTCAGGTGCCGCGATCGTCTCGGGAGCCGCAATCGTCTCCGGAGCCGCGATCGCCTCGGGAGCCGCGATCGCCTCGGGAGCGGCGATCGTCTCTGGAGTGGCCGGCTTCTCCGGGTTATCTTCGGTCATTTTCTTCCCGTCCTTCCAGGTAAACGCCAAGGCTTACCCACATTTCCTGCCTGCAAAGGATTCCCCGTGCGCTATCGCGCACTGGCGATTTTAGTGACATGCAAGCCGCTAATCTCGCTAATTTCTCGACGCGTCGCGAAGCCCGGCGACGCCGCGGCTTACCGCCTGCCGGTCCCGTCGCCCTGCCCGGTAGCCAGCGATGCGAGCAGCGCTTCCGTCTCCGCCGCGTCATCCCGGTAGCCGATCTGCTCGAAGATCCGCAACGCGCCGGCCAGCGAATTTCTCGCGGCGGCCACGCTGCCCGCCTCCGCCTGCGCGGTACCCAGGCTCTTGAGCGTCCACGCCTCCCCGTCCAGGGCGCCCGACGCGCGGTGCTTGAGAAGCGCTTCCTCAAGCCTGGCGGTCGCCTCGGCAAGCCGACGCTGACGCAAGTAGACAAGCCCGAGATTATGGAGCGCGTGCCCCTCAGCGTTGCTGCCGAATTCGCGGGCGATCTCAAGTGCCTGCAGATAGCATTGGGCGGCCGCGTCAAGATCTCCGAGGGCGAAGTACACCTCGCCGAGGTTGTTCAAGGCGACGCTGCGGTGCGAGGTGGCACCCATCGGCTCAAGCAGTTCTGCGGCGTGCTTGAGGTAGCGGAGCGCGTCCTCGCCCGCCCCGTGCATCTGCAGGTGCCCTAGCCCGAGCACGATGGCCGTCTGCGCCTCGCCTCGCGTGTCACCGAGCTGCTGCCTGATCTCCAGTGCCCGCTCGAGGTATCCGAACGCATCGGGATCGCGCAGGCTCACCAGCGCGAAGCCGAGCTGGTTGAGCGCCCACGCCTCGCCGAGCCTGTCGCCGGCTTTCTGCGCGCTGTCCGCACCGACGCGGTGCGTGGTCACGCAGTCCGCCCAGTTACCCCGGCGGTTGAACAACGGGAACAGGGTCGGCGGCAGCCGCCACGCAACCTCCTGCAAGCCGGCGCCCGCGGCCTGCCGGGTCGCCGCGACGAGGTTGGCGCGCTCGTCGTCGTACCAGGCAAGCGCGGCGTCGACGGTGCCGAACGCCAGCGCCGGGTAGCCCGCTTCGTCAGGCGGGCGGGAGATCTGGTACCGCTGGGGTGATACCCGGTCCGCGGCCGCCTGTGCCGAGTCCAGATACCACCACAGGAGCCTGTCCACCGCGGCGTCGCGCGCGTCGTCGGATTCCTCAGCCGACGCACGCTCCATGGCGTAAACCCTGAGCAGGTCGTGGAATCGGTACTGGTCGGGGGCGGGAGACTCGAGGAGGTTGATATCCACAAGCGCCTCGAGCACGTCAGCCACGTCGTCTTCCGGCTCGCCGAGCAGTGCCGCGGCGGCAGACAGGCTGATCCACGTCCCCGCCCAGAGGCCGAGCAGCCGGAACGCGCGGGCCGGATCGATACCGTTGCTCGCCGTCCGCAGGCTGTCGTAGCTCACCTGGAAGCTGGCCCGGACGGCGAGGTCGCCGGTCTTGAGCTCGTCAAGCCTGCGGTGCACGTTGCGCAGGCGGCCCGCCAGCGTCGCGATCCGCCATGAGCTGCGCGCCGCCAGCCGGGCGGCGCAGATCCTGATGGCGAGCGGCAGCCCGGCGCAGGCGACGAGGATCTCGGCGGTGGCGTCGGGCTCGGCGGCGGCCCGTTCCTCGCCCACGATCCTGGCGAACAGCGCGAGGGCCTCGGTGTCCTCAAGCACGTTCAGGTCGAGGAACCGCGTGCTTGCCAGGTCCGACGTCCTGTTCCGGGTCGTGACAAGGACCGCGCACGACGAACTGCCCGGCAGCAGCGACCTGACCTGAGCCGCATCCTTGGCGTTGTCGAGCAGGATAAGCACTCGCCGGCCGGTGAGCGTCGTACGGTACAGCGCGGCGCGCTCATCGTCCTTGGCCGGCACCTTGTCGCCCTCGATGCCGAGGTCGCGCAAGAACCTGGCGAGCACTTCACCGGGGCTGGCCGGCTGCGAGCTTGCCCCGAGCAGGTCCACGTAGAGCTGACCGTCGGGGAACTGCTGGCTTACCTGGTGCGCGGCGTGCACGGCGAGCGCGGTCTTGCCGAGGCCCGCCGCCCCGTTCACGACAACGACACGGACCGCGCCTGGGCTGCGCGCCGCATTGCCGCCGAGCAGCAGTCCGCACAGGTGATCGACGTGCGTCTCACGGCCGGTGAAGTCCGCGATGTCCGCGGGAAGCTGCGTCGGCCGTGCGGCAAGCGGCACGTGCGCCATGCCGTCGGCCTGCTGCGCCGCGGAGGCCGCCGACGGATCGGCGAAGGTGCCGATCGCGATCGCGCCGCCGATCTCGCCCGACGGCGGCTCGCCGGACTCCACGTCGGAGGCGCCGGCCGCTTCGCGGGGGACGCCGGCCGTCCTGGATTCCGCGATGGCACCCGCGACGACGGCGGCAAGGGCATCGTCGTCGGGCTCGAGCGGCGCAGGCCGCTGGCCGGGGCGCGACGGGCGCCGCGGACGCTGCGGCACCGACGGCGCAGGCGCCACAGCGGAAGCGTCGGCCGCGAGCAGGTCCGCGTACAGCCGCTGCAGCTCGCTGCCAGGATCCACGCCGAGCTCATCCGCGATCACCTGGCGCGCCTGCGCGTAGATCTCGAGCGCTTCCGCCCGGCGGCCCGCCGCCTCGAGTGCCCGCATCAGCAGCGCCCACAGTCGCTCCCGGAGCGGGTGTTCCGTCACGAGCCCGCGCAGCCCGGGTACCGCCTGGACCGCCCGGCCGCAGGCGATGTCCGCCTCGACGCGCAGCTCGGTGACGGTGAGCCAGAGCTCGGCCATCCGGTCGGCGCGCGAGGCGATCAGCGGTGACGGCGGCACGTCGGCGAGCAGCGGGCCGCGCCACAGCCTGAGCGCCTCGCCGAGCAGTGCCGAAGCCCGCTCCGCGTCGGCGGCGGCGAGCGCGGTCCTGCCGTCAGCGGCGAGCGATTCGAAGTGCTCGATGTCCACATCGCCAGGCCCGACCCGCAGCACGTACCCGGGGGCCCGGTAGACGAGCATCTTGCCCTCGGTGTCGCCGATGACCTTCTTCAGCCGGTGCACGTAGATGCTGACGAGGTTGTTCGCCGTGCTCGGCGGGACGTCACCCCACAGCTCGAGTATGAGGCTGTCGGTCGGGACGAGCTGTCCTGAGCGCAGCAGCAGACAGGCAAGCAGCTGCCGCCACTTGGCGGCGCTGATCGCCGTCCAGCCGTCCGCGGACTGCACTTCCAGCGGTCCAAGCACGCGGAAGCGCATCAGACCCGTCCGTCCGAACGCACGCTCTCCTCCGCTCCCGTTCGGCCGCGAGTCCGCCGGCAAGTACGCCGCGCCCGCCGGATGTTCCGGGCCGTGGATGTCTTTCGGGTGGTGTTGTGGATCTACTCAATCACGACTCAAGCGCGGGGTAAATCGGACACGGCATGATGTGGCGCACTTGAGCCCGCCCCAACACGGAGTGTAATGAGTTTCGCTCTTCCGCCGTGGCGTCACAGGCGAATTAATCCGGGGCCGCATTTCGACTCAATCGGCACTCAATGGGTCCCTGCGAAGCTCATCTTGGCACCAGGAAAGCAGCGGGGGCCGCGGGGCTTGTGTCCCGCTCCGTATTGGACGGTTCAACCGGGGCGCCGTCCGCTACGAAGCGGGACACAGCCGCCGCGACGCTTTCCCGGGCCAGCGGAGCTGGCGGCCGGGACCCAGGGGTGGCGGTCCCGGGCGTCACAGAAGCCCCGTCTCGCCAAACCGGGGAATGGCGAGACGGGGCGCTCTTTTTCGCGCCCGGTGGCAAAAACCGCCACCGTACCGGGCGCGAAAAAGAGCATGTCTCCCGGGGGGACGACCCCCCGTACCCCCCGATGTCGCGTGCCGCGACAAAGCCCAGCTAGCTCTGCCCGTCGAACAGGCTTGTCACCGAGCCGTCGCTGAACACCTCGTTGATCGCCCTGGCGAGCAGCGGCGCGATCGACAGCACGGTCAACTTGTCGAAGCGCTGTTCTTGCGACACCGGCAGGGTGTTGGTGATGACGACCTCAGTGATCCGCGAGTTCTTCAGGGTATCCACGGCCGGCCCGGACAGCACGCCGTGCGTGGCGGCCACGATGACCCGTTCCGCCCCCTGCTCGAACAGCGCGTCCGCCGCCTTCACGATCGTGCCGCCGGTGTCGATCATGTCGTCGACCAGGATGCAGGTGCGCCCCTTGACGTGCCCGACCACCTCGAAGACCTTGACCTGGTTGGCCACGTCGGGATCCCGGCGCTTGTGGATGATCGCCAGCGGCGTGCCGAGCCGGTCGGTCCACCGCTCACAGACCCGGACCCGCCCCGCGTCGGGCGCGACCACGGTCACGTTGCTGACGTTCAGCTTGCTTTCCAGGTAGCCCGCGAGGATCGGCAGGGCGAACAGATGGTCAACGGGGCCGTCGAAGAAGCCCTGGATCTGCGCCGTGTGCAGGTCTACCGCCATGAGGCGGTCGGCGCCCGCCGTGGCGAACAGGTCCGCGACAAGCCGCGCCGAGATCGGCTCCCTGCCACGGCTCTTCTTGTCCTGCCGCGCGTACCCGAAGAAGGGCATCACGACGGTGATCCGCTTGGCCGACGCCCGCTTGAGCGCGTCGACCATGATCAGCTGCTCCATGATCCACTGATTGATCGGCGCCGTGTGGCTCTGCAGTACGAAGGCGTCACTACCGCGGACCGACTCGAGGAACCGCACCATGATCTCGCCGTTGGCGAAGTCATACAGCCGGGCAGGCGCGACCTCGATCCCCATGCAGTCGGCGACTTCGGCGGCAAGCTCGGGGAACGCTCGCCCGCCGAACAACATCAACTTCTTCTGGCTGGGCACTGTCATGCCGCTCACGGGTGCTGCTCTCCCTCAGTCTGCACTTTTAAATCCAACAAACTATTTGGCTTCATCCGAACGGGTTCGTGCCGCTGCCTCCGCCGACCGCGTCTCCTGGCGGTTGCTGAGCACCCATCCGTCGGAGTTGTGCTGTCGCCCTCTGGCTACCCCCAGGTCACCGGAACGCACATCTTCCGTGATCACCGATCCCGCCGCCGTGTAGGCGCCGTCGCCGACGGTCACCGGTGCGACGAGGACCGAGTTGCTGCCGACGAACGCGTGCTCGCCGACCGTCGTGGGACTCTTGCGCACGCCGTCGTAGTTGGCGAAGATCGTGCCCGCGCCGATGTTGGACCCGGTGCCGATGTGCGCGTCTCCCACATAGGTGAGGTGCGGCACCTTCGCACCCGGGCCGACCACGGCGTTCTTGAGCTCGACGTAGGTGCCGATGTGCGCGTCCGCCTCGATCCTGACGCCTGGCCGCAGGTAGGCGAACGGCCCCACCGTCGCCCGCGGGCCGATCACCGCCTGCCGGCATACGGCGTGCAGCACGACCGCGTCCTCGCCCACCGTGGTGTCGGTCAGCAGGCAGCCCGGCCCGACCTTGGCGCCGGGGCCGATCACCGTGGCGCCCTCGAGCTGGGTCTGCGGCCCGATCTCCGCGTCCTGGCCGGCGGTCACGGTCACGTCGACCTGGACGGACGCGGGGTCGATGACGGTGACGCCTGCGCGCATCCAGTCCTCGAGAATCCGCTCGTTCAGTGCGCGCCGCGCCTGCGCGAGCTGGACCCGGTCGTTGACGCCGACGATCTCCACCGGATCGGCGGCGAGGACGGTGCCGACCGGGTGCCCGTCGTGGCGCAGGATCTCCACGACGTCGGTCAGGTACTCCTCGCGCTGGCTGTTGTTGGTGGTGATCCGCTTCACGGCGTCGGCGAGCAACGCGGCGTCGAAGGCGTAACAACCGGAGTTGCGCTCGTCGATCGCCCGCTCCGCCTCGGTCGCGTCCCGCTCCTCCACGATCCGCAGGAACGCTCCGCCGGCATCGCGCACGATGCGCCCGAAGCCGGGAAAGTCGCCGCGCGCGGTGAGCACGGTGACGGCATTGCCCGCCTGCGCGTGACGGCCGGCAAGCTCGGCCAGGGTGCGACCGCGCAGTAGCGGCATGTCCGCGTAGGTGACGATGACGGTGCCTGACAGAGTGCCGACCGACTCGAGCACCATGCGGACCGCGTGCCCGGTGCCGAGCTGCCGCTCCTGGACGACGATGGCCGCGCCTGGCGCCTGCTCAAGCGCCGCCGCGCTCACCCGCTCCCTGTCGTGGCCGACGACGACCGCGAGCTGCTGCGGTTCGAGCTCGTCCACCGTGGCGATGGCATGCCCGAGCAGGGACCGACCCGCCAGAGTGTGCAGGACCTTGGGGGTACGGGACTTCATCCGGGTGCCTTCGCCCGCGGCGAGGATGACAACTGCGGCCGGGGAAGTTTCGCTCACGAGTACGTGCATCTCCTCGGGTATCGCGCCGATTATCTACCGGGCCATCTTCTCCGGGAACCCCAATCCGTGGAGCGGTTGTTAACCCGCTCCTCATCCGCAGGATACCTGTCCGTACCTGGCATGAAACGTCCGGATGTCGCAAATGCTGAGGTCACCGTGTGGGTATTTCCCTGCACACGACGGCCCCGCCTCAGCGAGCGCTGAGGCGGGGCCTCGTGGGAAGACCGCAGGGGCGCCCGAAGGACCCGCATCCCGCACCGCGTTCTCGCCGCGCGGGACGTGCCTGGGACGGGACGCCACCCGCTTCGTGCAAAGCCTAACCAGAGATGCCTGGCTTGTCGGCCGGTTGCGACGTGTCCTGGGCCACGTTGTCCGGGATGACAAGCTCGCTCGGCTCGAATGTGCCCTCGCCCGCAACCGCGGCAAGCTCGGAGCCGAGTGCCTCGGGCTCCGCGCGGTCCGTCACGCTGGGCCTGCCGGTGAGCGCAGACGCGATCGCCGCGACGACGCCGACCGCGATCGCGAACCCGAAGGCGACGCCTAGGCCGTCGTGGAACGGCGCGGTGATCAGGTGGGGGAAGAACTCCCGCCCGGTGACGTAGCTGACGTGCGCGGGCGACAGGCCATTGAGCGCCGGGCCAAGCAGCTGCTGCATCGGGTTGTAGCCGAGGAACGCGGAAAACAGCACGCCGATCGGCGGCAGGTGGGAAATCGTCGTGGCCGCCGTGGTCTGGACGCCGTTCGTGGTCAGCCCGCTGAACAGGGCGGTCGGCAGCTTGCTCGTCAGGCCGGCCACCATCAGCGAGAAGAAGACGCCAATCGACAGCACGGCCGCGGAGTTCATGAAGGTGGCGATCATGCCGCCCGCGGCGCCGCGGCTGTTGGCCGGGACCGAGTTCATCATCTCGGCGCGGTTCGGCGAGGCGAACAGGCCGCTTCCGAAGCCATTGAGCGCCAGGACAAGCGCGAACTCCCAGTAGGAGAAGTTCACCGGGACGAAGATCAGCACGAGGAACGTCGCCGCGGTGAGCAGTGAGCCGCCGACAGTGAACGCCTTGGGACCGAACTTGTCGGAAAGCACGCCTGACAGCGGCGCGGACACCACGAAGCCGACCGTCAGCGGCAGCAGGTAGATGCCCGCCCAAAGCGGGGTCTGGCTGTAGCTGTAGCCATGCAGCGGCAGCCAGATGCCCTGCAGCCAAATGATCAGCATGAACTGCATGCCGCCCCGGCTCATGGCGAGCATCAGGCTGGCGATGTTGCCGAATGCGAATGCGCGGATCTTGAACAGCGAGATGTTGAACAGCGGGTCTTCGACCTTGGTCTCGACGAAGACGAAGACGACGAGCAGCACGACGCCGCCAATCATCGAGCCGAGGACGAACGGGCTCGTCCAGCCCATCGCGTGCCCACCGTAAGGCTGCAGGCCGTAGGTGATGCCGACCAGGATGGAGATGAGGCCGACAGCGAACAGCAGGTTGCCCCACCAGTCCATCTTCGCCCGCTTGCGTACGCCCGTATCGCGCAGCATGAAGTAGGCCCAGACGGTGCCGAACGCGCCGATCGGGGCCGAGACCAGGAAGATCAGGTGCCAGTTGATCGGGGCGAGCACGCCGCCGAGTACTAGGCCGATGAACGACCCGGAGATGGCCGCGATCGAGTTCAGCCCGAGCGCGGTACCGCGCTGGTTGGCGGGGAACGCGTCGGTGAGGATCGCGGTCGAGTTCGCGAACAGGAACGCGCCGCCGATGCCCTGCACGACCCGCCAGATGATCAGCCACAGCGCGGCGGCCACACCGTGCATCCAGGTCACGGTGAGGAAGATGGAGGCAACGGAGAACACCGCGAAGCCGATGTTGTACATCCGCACCCGGCCGAACATGTCGCCGAGCCTGCCGAACGCCACCACAAGCACCGCGCTTACGACCAGAAACCCCATGAACATCCACAGCAGGTAGCTGGTGTTCCCCGGTCCCAGCGGGTTCAGGCCAATGCCGCGGAAGACATCGGGCAGCGCGATGAGCACGATGGACTGGTTGATGGTCGCCATCAGCACGCCCAGCGTGGTGTTCGACAGCGCGATCCACTTGTAGTTGGGCCCGAGCGCACGCACGGGCTTGTCCGGCATGCCTGCCACCTCGGTGTTACCCGTCATGGACGGAATGCCCCCCACCTAGTCGCGGATGGTTGAGGGTCAGCACGGGATCAGTACTTGCTTAACCCCAACCAACGATAACTCACCGGAGTCTCCCTCCGCATTCGGCCTTGCCCGCGCCTGCGGCGAGTCTCTCATTCAATTGACTACATTTGATGTAGCATTAGAACATGACAACGATAGACAACCGACCGTAGGTTCGCGAGCAGGCGATCGCCCTCCGCCTCGCGGGCAAGTCCCGTCGCGAGATCAAGGAGATCCTCGGCCCGGTAAGCAACAGCACTCTCAATGACGCTCTGGCTGGCACACCACCGCCCGCCTGGACCCGCCGCCCCAATGCCAAAGACGAGATTCGCGCCAGGGCAAGAGAGTTGCGCATCCAAGGACTCGGCTACAACGAGATCGTCGCCGAGCTGGGTGTCTCGAAGAGTTCCGTCTCCCTGTGGGTTCGCGACCTCCCGCAGCCTCCTCGGATGAGCGGCGCCGAGGGCAGGCAGCGGTCGATCGAGGGGGCGCGCAGGTACTGGGAGAGGGAACGGCAAGTCCGCGACGCTCAAAGGGCTGCGGACGTGGCGCGTGCCGCGGAAGGTGTTGGCGATCTGAGCGACAGGGAGGTCCTGATCGCTGGAGCCATCGCGTACTGGTGCGAAGGCGGCAAGCGAAGGCCGCCGGTCAACTACGAGCGGGTCATCTTCATGAACAGCGATCCCGGGCTGGTCAGGTTCTTCCTGCGCTTCCTTGCTGTCGCAGGCGTCCTGCGCTCCGAGCTGACCTACAACGTCAACATTCATGAGAGCGCCGACATCGAGGCGGCCCAGCGGTTCTGGGAGGAGGTCTGCTCCGCCCCGCGCAGTCAGTTCACGAAACCGACCCTCAAGCGGCACAACCCCAAGACCAACAGGAACAACACCGGCGAGGGATACCACGGCTGCCTGCGGATCTCGGTGTACCGAAGCAGCGCGCTCTACCGCAGGATCGAAGGCTGGGCATCCGCAGCGATGTGCGCCGCGTGACTTAGGCGGGGCAGGACCCGAACCAAGGCTAGGCTCCCGGGGAAGGATTCGAACCTCCGTAAAGCGGACCAAAACCGCTTGTCCTGCCACTAGACGACCCGGGATGGCAGCGTCAACTCTACCGGGAACCCCGCACCGCTGCAGCGGTGCAGACGGCACTCAGAGGCACACCTCCACTAGCTCGGAGTTGACTCAGTGAACCCTGTGACGTGTGCCTCGAAGCTCCCTGGGTAGTGGCCAAAAACTCGGGATTTACCTGGGCATTTACAAGAATTCATCTGGGACTCTTGCGCAACCTACGGTTTCGTAGGCTACGGTTACGTAAGCGTACTGGGCAGCCGCCTGCGGGCGCCTAACCCCTCGGGAGAGATCATGGCAAGGACTCCGGATGCACGTGAGACGGGCACAACGCTCGTCGGGAGCGAGGACACCGCGCTGTCGCTCGATCCGAACGCCGCGCCGCTGCTGCGCAAGGCAACATCGGAAATCGACGAAAAGCCCGTCACCAGGGCACAGCAGATCACGACCGGAGTATTCGTCTTCGTTCCGATGCTGGCACTGCTCGCCGCGATCCCGTTCGCCTGGGGCTGGGGCCTCGGCTGGCACGACATCGTGATCGGCGCCGTCTTCTACTGGGTGTCCGGCCTCGGTATTACCGTCGGCTACCACCGCTACTTCACGCACAGCTCGTTCAAGGCCAAGACCCCGCTGCGGGTGGCGCTGGCGATCGCCGGCAGCATGGCGATGCAGGGCCCGGTTGTCACCTGGGTGGCTGACCACCGGCGGCACCACAAGTACAGCGACAAGGAGGGCGACCCGCACTCGCCCTGGCGGTACGGCGACGACGCGAAAGCGCTCGCCAAGGGCCTGATCTGGGCGCACACGCTGTGGCTGTTCGACCCCAACCAGACCTCGCAGGAGAAGTTCACCCCCGACCTGCTCGCCGACCGCAACATCCGCAGGGTCGACGCCTTGTTCCCCGCGATCGTCGCGTTCACGCTGCTCGGCCCCGCGGTGATCGGGGGCCTGTGGACCTCCACCGGGGTCTGGTCCTGGCACGGCGCCATTGAGGCGTTCTTCTGGGCCGGCCTGGTCCGGGTCACGCTGCTGCACCACGTCACCTGGTCGATCAACTCCATCTGCCACACCTGGGGCAACACCGACTGGCAGTCCCGCGACCGCTCGGTGAACGTCGCCTGGCTGGCCATCGCCTCGTTCGGCGAGTCCTGGCACAACCTGCACCACGCCGACCCGACCTGCGCACGGCACGGCGCGCTCAAGGGGCAGATCGACCAGAGTGCCCGCGTCATCCAGTGGTTCGAGAAGCTCGGCTGGGCCTATGACGTGCGCTGGCCCGACGAGGCGCGGCTGAACGCCAAGCGCACGGCCGAGGCGGCGGCGAAGAGCATGGGCAGCATGACGAAGCGTAACGAAACGACCGCGAAGCCGGTTAATCGTGCTGACAAGGCCGCGGCATAGTGGTCATGATGTTCCGGTGACTCAGCCAACCCCCCGGACAAGCAGGAAGCGGATGACCGGCCAGGAACGGCGGCATCAGCTGCTTGACGTCGGCAGGCGGCTGTTCGCGGAGCGGGGCTTCGAGGGCACCTCGATCGAGGAGATCGCCGCGCAGGCGGGGGTGTCCAAGCCCGTGGTCTACGAGCACTTCGGCGGCAAGGAAGGCCTGTACGCGGTGGTCGTGGACCGCGAGGTCGAGCGGCTGACGACGGTGACCATGATGCTGTTCGAGGGCCCGCACTCCAAGCCCAGGTTCGAGGCGGCGGCGGTCTCCCTGCTCCGCTACATCGAGGAGAACGCCGACGGCTTCCGCATTCTGGTCCGCGACTCAAGTGCTGGAGCCAACGGCGGCACCTACGGCACGCTGCTCGCGGACATCGCGGGCCAGGTGGACAACATCATGGCCGACTTCCTGAAGTCCCGCGGCCGCGATCCCAAGCTGGCCCCGATGTACTCCCAGATGATGGTCGGCATGGTGGCGTTCACCGGCCAGTGGTGGCTCGACGCGCGCAAGCCGAAGCTCGAGCAGGTGGCGGCCAACCTGATCGACCTGGCATGGAACGGCCTGGCCAACCTCGACGCCCAGGCCTAGCCGCAGGTTGCGGGGAACTCCGTCGGGGCTCCGTAGGCGGGCGACGCGCCGTACGCGATCACCACGGCGCGCTCGGCAGGCCGGGCCGTCGGCAGGCCCGCTTCCCGCCAGGCCCGGTAGCCGCCGGCCACGTCGGTGGCGCGGGCCAGCCCGAGGTCCTGCAGAGCGGCGGCGGCAAGGCTGGACGTGTAGCCCTCGGCGCAGATCACGATCGGCCGCAGGCCGTAGCCGGTGACCCAGGGCAGCCTTGAGTCGCTCGCCGGGTCGAGGCGCCATTCCAGGTGATTGCGCTCGATGACCACGGAGCCTGGGACCTCGCCCGCGGCGGCCCGCTGCGCGGCGGGCCGGATGTCGATCAGCGTGGCGCCCGCGCCGAACTCGGCGAATGCCTGCTCCGGGGTGAGCCGCGTCAGCCGGGACCGCGCCGTCGCCAGGATCTCGTCGATGGACCGGGCGCCCGCTGGCGTGCCCCCCACCATGGGGCTACTGCTATTCACCAGTCATCAGCCCCTTCCGTGCGGATCGGCACCAGGCCGCCGGGGGTGAGATCGTACCTGGTCATCGCCGACAGCGGCGGCGAGTACGCGTGGACGCTGACCGCGACGGAGCTCGCGGAGGAATTCCGCACGTCGTGCACGTGATGCTGACCGAATGACCGCACGCTCCCCGCGGTGACCGGCCGCGCAGGCGAGCCGGCGCCGCGCCGCGGCACCAGATGCTCGTCGAGCTGGCCCCACACCACGCCGAACGCCCCGTTGGCGCCGCCGTGATCGTGGAACCCGGTGGACTGCCCGGGCAGCCAGCTGATCAGCCACAGCTCGCAGAGTTCATCGACGGGAATCTGCTCGTACCAGCGGCCCTCGGGGTCCAGCCGCACCCTGGTCACCCACTCGGCCGGCGTCTCGAGCAGCCGCCGCACCCGCGCGGCAAGCTGCCTGGGCGTAAGAATCCCCTGCTCAATAGCGGTGTTGATCTGCTGCACGCGACGATCTTACCGTCTTTTCCTAGTAACTCAATAGGAAAAGTGTGATAGCTAGCTGAGCCCCGTGCGGTGGACCACGGCGAACACCCGGCGGAAGGGAAAGAGCGTACCGAACGGTTGCGGGCTGTACGCATCCCGTACCCGTGCCCCGTATTCGCTAAGGAACGCGGCGGCCTGCTCCTCGTCAAGCTCGGCGAGCACCGGCCGGAGCGTGGTCCCCTTCGTCCATTCGACCACCGGGTTCTCCCCGTGCAGCACGTGCAGGTAGCTGGTCTCCCACGCGTCCACCGCGAAGCCCGGCCGTGTGAGCAGCGCCACGTAGTCCGCCGGGTCGCCCGCCTGCCTGTTCAGCTCCGCACCCGCGAGCAGGTCACGCCAGCGGGGCGAGTCGGCCAGCTCAGCGACGATCACGTGGCTCGGCTGGCCGAGGTTGCCTGGCAGCTGGAAAGCCAGCCAGCCGCCGGGCGCGAGTTGCTCCGCCCACCGCGGCAGCAGCTCGTCGTGGCCGGGCACCCACTGCAGCACGGCGTTGCAGACGATCACGTCGACGGGGTGCTCCGGCCGCCAGTCCCGCACGTCGCCGATCGCGAACTCCAGATTCTGCGGTGACCGCCCCTCCGCACCCTGCACCGCGGCGGCTCGTGCGGCGTCGATCATTTCAGGCGAGTTGTCCATCCCCGTCACCATCGCGCCCGGCCACCGCTGCGCGAGCGCGGCGGTCAGGTTGCCCGGGCCGCAACCGAGATCCACCACGGAGCGGGGGTCGGTCGCGCCGATCTGCGCGACCAGGTCGAAGAACGGGCGGGCGCGCTCCCCGCCGAACCTCAGGTACTGACCCGCGTCCCACATGGTTCACCTCCACTTAAAGAATCTTGATGTCAAGATATTGGTAGCAGATCAAGCATCTTGACGTCAAGAGATAAGCTGGGCAGATGAGGCAAGTGACCGGCGAGGAGCGGGACGAGGTAGATGATCTCGTCGCCGCGTGGCGGCGACAACGGCCGGACCTGGACGTCGCGCCGCTCCAGGTGCTGAGCCGGGTCTCCCGGCTGGCCAGGCACCTGGACATCGCGCGGCGCGGCGCGTTCGCCGCGCACGGCCTTGAATCATGGGAATTCGACGTGCTCTCCGCGCTGCGCCGCGCCGGGCCGCCGTTCCAGCTCACTCCCGGGGCGCTGCTGCGCGCGACCCTGGTCACCTCGGGCACCATGACCAACCGCATCGACCGGCTCGCCGCCGCGCGACTCGTATCCAGGGAACCCGACCCGCGCGACCGCCGCGGCGTGCTCGTCACGCTCTCCGAGCAGGGCAAGGCCGTGGTCGACGCGGCCTTCACCGACCTGCTGGAACGCGAGCAGGCGCTGCTCGTCAGCCTCGGCGACGAGCAGCGCCCGGTACTCGCGGATCTGCTGCGGACCCTCCTCGTCCCGTTCGACGAGGGCGGTAACGCTACCCGGTGACACCCACGGCGGTCTTCTGCGCCTGACCCGCCAGGATCACCGTCTGGTCGGCGGTGACGCCTGTCATGGTGATCGGCACCACGCCGGTGACCACGTTCGCGATGTCGAGCAGGACCGCGCTCGCGGTCGACGGTGTGAAGGTGACAGGAATACCGAGGATGGAACCCGAGAGCTTCGTCGCGTACATCGTGACGCCGCTCGCGGTGAACGACGCGTCGTTCTCCGTGCCGGTCAGCCCGTCCTCGGAGATCACCGTGGTGGCATTCGACATGCTCATCGAGTCGACGGTGAACTCCATCATGGTCACGGTCCCGCCGCCGGCCAGCGGCAGGTCCACGTTGCCCTTGTACTGGAAGTTAGTCATCGTCGCCGCGTCGACGGACATCGTCCACGTCGCGTTGGACACCACGAGGCCCGGGGCCGCGGAGGCGTCCTTGGGCGTCACCGCCGCCTTCTTCTTCTTCTTACCGCCAGGGCTTGCCGTGCCGGTAGCCGACGGGCTGTCGGACGGCGACGGACTGTCCGTTGACGACGGGCTGCCCGCCGAGGCCGATGCGCTCGGCGTGGCCGACGGGTCGCCAGGCGTGCTCGGGTCCGCGGTCGGCGTGGGTGCGGCCGTTGGAGCGGGCGCCGTGGCCGTGGGGTCGGACGACGGCGCCGGCACTGGTGGCGCGGTGGAGTCGGTCGGCGACGGACTCGGGCTCGGCGATGAGCTGGTGCAGAAGATGATCAGGACGCAGGTCTGAGTCGGAGTCGGGGCTGCCTGTCCCGCCTGTGCGGCGGCGACCGCACGCCCGCCGCCCAGCCCGATGGCTCCGGCGGTGAACAGCAGTGCGGCGAGGGAAAGCACGGCCAGGCGCTTCATGCCAGCGCCGCCCCGCTCTCCGGGCCGGGGCTGGCCGACTCTGGGGCCGCCGGTTCCTCGCCCGCCTGGGTCTCCTGGAGGGGCGTCCACGCGAATGCGATCGCTCCGCCGATGATGGCGAGCAGCATGCCGACGAAGAGCCCGCCGAGGTTGGAGGCGGGGAAGGAGACGATGCCGAGCACGATCCCCGCGATGCTGTAGAAGGTCTTGTGCGTCGCGTTGAACCAGGTCATCAGGCCCGCCAAGATCAGCAGTGCCCCGATGAGGACGCCGAACACGCCGCCGATTCCGATGTAGATAACGAGCTTGACCGCGCCGTGGATCAGCACGCCGCTCAGCGGGATGGCGAACAGCTCGAGGCCGGCCAGGATCAGCAGCAGGCCACCCCAGAAGGGGCGGCTGCGCCGCCAGGCCCGCCAGCGAGCGAGGCGAGGGCGCCGGTGCCGCGGCGCGGGCACCGCCGGTGTCGGGCCTGAACCCGCTTCAGGAACGGTGCCCGCGTCGTCTGCAGTCATGGCGCTAGCAGCTCCCGCCAAAGCCAAGGCTGAGGTTCGGCAGGGTGAACGTCCCCGCCGTGGTGTACCAGGTCTTCTGCACGAGCTTGTTGATGGTGACAGAGCTCGCCTGCTCGCCGAAGGTCCCCGCGGGGCCGCCCATCGTGCCGGCGTCCTGGCCGATGCTGATGTTGTTGAAGACGGCCGAGCTCGCGGTCTGGCTGTCAGCATCGACGACCAGGTTGCTGGCGCTGACCGGATCGCCGCCACCGCCGCCCGCGGTGAGGTGGATGGTCAGCCCGAGAACCGTGACGCTCTGGCACAGATTCGTCATTGTCGCGTTCTGCATAGCGGAGACGATGACCGGAGTCTGGCCACCGCTTGAGCTCGGCAGCGCGCCGCCGAACTGCGCGAATCCGGTGCCAGTCAGCTGGTCAGCGGTGATCGTGAACTCCTGGCCGGAAACGGAGATGCTCGATGCGAGCGCTCCCTCGGCGGTAAGCCCGACCATCGTGCCCGCGACGACTACCGCGGGTACCGCGACGAGGGCGAAGCGCCGCCATTTGACCTTTCCTCGTACTGAACTGCTGCTTTTGTCGACCGACATAACGCTCCCATCCGGGGTGTCCAAGGGTGCGCGCGTCCAAGCTCATGACGCCGTCACCGTTGGCGGGCCTGATCACCGGTGTGCGGTACCTCACACCGGTGTACTGGCCGGTAAGTTACTCTCGGGTAATCTCACAGGTCAAGCGGTTCGGCATAACAAGACATTACAAATTAAACGAAGTCCTAAAAATAGCCGATCTAACCCTCAAGTGCGCTCGCGACTTCCAGCCAGCGCTCCTCAAGTTCCGCCTTCTCGGCTTCAACTGCGGACAGTTCGGCGCCAAGCTCGGTCAATTTCGCGTAGTCGGTGGCGCTTGCGGCAAGCTCGGCGTGCAGCTTCGTCTCCCGCTCCCCGGCACGGGCGATCTGCCGGTCGAGCCGGTCGAGTTCCTTCTTGGCGACGCGCTCCGCGGCGGACCCGGCCGCGGGCCGGCCGGACACTTGCTGTCCTGACACCGGCTGGCCTGCTGACGCCGCGGCGTCCGGCGCCTTCGCGGCTCCGGCCGTAAGCCCGGGCGCCGTCGGCGCGGGGGCCTGCGACCGGATCCGCAGGTATTCGTCGATGCCGCCGGGCAGGTGGCGCAGCCGCCCGACAAGGATGGCGTACTGCTGGTCGGTGACCCGCTCGATGAAGTACCGGTCATGGGAGACCACGATGAGCGTGCCCGGCCACGAGTCGAGCAGGTCCTCGATGACCGCCAGCATGTCGGTGTCCATGTCGTTGGTCGGTTCGTCGAGTATCAGCACGTTGGGCTGATCGAGCAGGATCAGCAGCAGTTGCAGCCGCCGCTGCTGCCCGCCGGACAGGTCCCGGACCGGGGTGGACAGTTGCGCCGCGGAGAAGCCGAGCCGTTCGAGCAGCGCGCTCGGGGTCAGTTCCTGGGCCTTGGAGCCGCTGCCGATCGTATAGCTGGCGCGCAGCCGCTCGATGATAATCCGGACCGGCTCGTGCATGTGGTCCTCGAGGTCGCCGAGGCGCTGGGTGAGCGCGGCGATCCTGACCGTCTTGCCGCGCCTGACGGTGCCCGCGGTGGGCTTGATCGCGCCGGCGATCAGGCCGAGCAGGGTCGACTTGCCCGCACCGTTCACCCCGAGTATGCCGGTCCGCTCACCGGGGGCGATCCGCCATTCCACGTGATGCAGCACCTCGGTGCCGTCATAGCCCGCGGAAACGTCGAGCAGGTCCACAACGTCCTTGCCGAGCCTAGCGACGGCGAGCGCCTGCAGCGACACCTTGTCCCTGATCTCCGGTACGTCGGCGATCAGGGCGTTGGCCGCGTCGATGCGGAACTTGGGTTTCGACGTGCGGGCAGGCGCGCCGCGGCGCAGCCAGGCGAGTTCCTTGCGCGCCAGGTTCTGCCGCTTCACCTCGGCCGTGGCCGCCAGCCTGTCCCGCTCCACGCGCTGCAGGATGTAGGCGGCATAGCCGCCCTCGAACGGCTCGACGATCTGGTCGTGCACCTCCCAGGTGGCGTTGCACACCTCGTCGAGAAACCAGCGGTCGTGGGTGATGACGAGCAGCGCGCCGGCGTTGGCCGGCCAGCGGCGCTTGAGGTGCTCGGCCAGCCAGGTGATCGCCTCGACGTCCAGGTGGTTGCTCGGCTCGTCGAGCAGCAGCACATCCCACTCACCCGCGAGCAGACCGGCGAGCGCGACCCGCCTGCGCTGGCCGCCGCTGAGCGCGATCACCTGCGCGTCCCAGGCGATGTCGCCGAGCAGGCCGCGGATCACGTCGCGCACCCGGGCATCGCCAGCCCAGACGTGCTCAGGCGTGTCGCCGACGACCGCCTGCTCGACCGTGAGCGAATCATCGAGCGTGTCGGCCTGGTCGAGCACGCCGATCCGCAGCCCGCCGCGAGCGGTCACCCGCCCCGAGTCGGGTCGCAGCCGCCCGGCGAGCATGGCGAGCAGGCTGCTCTTGCCGTCGCCGTTCCTGCCGACCACACCCACCCGGTCGCCGTCGTTCAGGCCAAGGGTGATGGAACCGAAGACGACTTTCGTCGGAAACTCAAGATGCAGGGCCTCGGCCCCCAGAAGATGCGCCATAACGCGTTCAAGGCTATGACGGAGGCACCGGCGGCCGGTCCCGTTGCGGTGGCAACGGCGCGGCAGACTCCCTCGGCGGACAGGCTCGCCGCCAGGTCCTTGGCGTGGATGTCGTCGCGGGCGAGGAAGTAGCACGTCGGGCCCGAGCCGGAGACAAGCCCGCCAAGGGCGCCCAGATCCTCGCCCGCGGACAAGGTCTCGCCGAGAGCGGGAAACAGCGCGATCGCAGGTGCTTGCAGGTCATTGGAGATGGCGGCGCCCAGGCGCTCCGCGTCGCCAGAGCGCAGCGCGCTCATCAATTCGGTGTTCAGCTCGGGCTCGGCTACGTCCCGGCCGGCCCGCATCTGGTCGAGCTTGCCGTAGACGGCCGGGGTGGACAGGTGTCCGTCGGCCAGCGCCAGCACCCAGTGGTACCTGACCGCGGCGACCAGTGCGGGGGTGAGCTGCTCGCCGCGGCCACGGCCGACCGCGGTGCCGCCAAGCACGGCGAACGCCACGTCGCTGCCTACGGCCGAGCCGACCTCGCACAGCTCGGACTGCGAAAGGCCCGCGGCCCAGAGTTCGTTGCAGGCGACAAGCGCGGCGGCGGCGTCGGCGCTGCCGCCCGCCATGCCGCCCGCGACAGGGATGCGCTTGCGGATCGCGACCGCCACGCCGTCACCGGGGGCAAGACCGCGGCGTTCCTGCTCGGCGCGGAGCGCGCGGACGGCGCGGAGGGCCAGGTTGTCCGCGTCTTCCGGCACGTGCTCCGCACCCTCGCCGCTGACCGTCACGCGGTCCGTGTCCGCCTGGACCGCGGTCACCTCATCGAAGAGGGAGATGGCGTGGAACACGGTCACCAGCCCGTGATAGCCGTCGGGGCGCGGCGGGCCCACCGCCAGCTGAAGGTTGATCTTCGCGGGCACCCGCACGGTCACACTCGTCACGAGAAACCAAGCCTACTTCGTGGCTGCCTGGGCGATGCGGGCGAAGTCGGTGATGCCCAGCGTCTCGCCGCGGGCCGCCGGGTCGATCCCGGCGGCGCGCAGGGTGCGTTCCGCGTCGGCCGGCGAGCCGGCCCAGCCCGCGAGCGCGGCGCGCAGCGTCTTGCGCCGCTGCCCGAACGCGGCGTCGATCACCGCGAAGACCGCCTCGCGGCTCGCGCTCGTCTCGGGATGGTCGCGCCTGGTGAACGAGACGAGTTTCGAGTCGACGTTCGGCACCGGCCAGAAGACGCTGCGCGGCACCGTGCCGGCCGGCCGTGCCTCCGCGTACCAGGCGAGCTTGGCCGACGGCACGCCGTAGACGCGGCTGCCCGGACCCGCGCACATCCGGTCGGCCACCTCGGATTGCACCATGACAACGCCGCGTTCCAGCGCGGGGAAGGCGGCGAGCAAGTTAAGCACCACGGGAACCGCCACGTTGTACGGCAGGTTGGCGGCGAGCACGGTCGGCGCGGGCGACCCGATCTCCCGCTCCCCGACCGAGAGCGCATCGCCGGCGAGCACGGTCGCCCGGCTGGCGAGCCCGGGTGCGCGCTCCGCGAGCGTCTTGGGCAGTTGCGCGGCGAGCACTGGATCGATTTCGACGGCCACCAGGCGCAGCGGGATCATCTCTGGCCCCGACGGGGGCAGCCGCGCACCGTCGCGCACGGCGGTACCGCAGATCCCGTCGGCGAACGCCGGGCCCGCCGCGTCGGCAACGGCCTCGAGCAGGGCGAGCGTCAGCGACCCGAGGCCGGGGCCCACCTCGAGGATCACGTCGCCGGGACGCGGGGCGGCCAGCGAGGCGATCTTGCGGACGGTGCCCTGTTCGATCACGAAGTTCTGGCCGAGCTTCTTGGTCGGCCGCACCCCGAGCCTGGCCGCCATGTCCCTGATGTCCCCGGCACCGAGCAGGCGCACGGCCGCCGTAGCTGTCATCGAGGCGCTACCAGCCGAAGACCTGGGCGCCGGTGTTCTGCAGGTGGCGGCAGAAGTCCGCGAGGTCCAGCTTCTTCAGGTGGGCCAGGAAGCGGATCGTGTAGGCGGTCATCGCCGGGGAGTTCGGCTTGCCACGGTGCGGTACCGGGGTGAGGTACGGGGCGTCGGTCTCCGCGAGCAGCAGCTCCGCCGGGGCGACAATCGCCGCCCGGCGAAGCGAGTCCGCGTTCTTGAACGTCACGTTGCCTGCGAAACTCATTACGTAGCCCGCCGACGCGCACCGCCGCGCCATCTCCGCGTCGCCCGAGAAGCAGTGGAAGATCACCGAGTACGGCGGCCAGGGCGCGTACTCCTCCAGGATCGACAGCACGTCCTCGTGCGCGTCGCGGTCGTGGATCATCAGCGCCTTGCCGGTCCGCCTGGCAAGCTCGATATGCGCGCGGAACCACGTCTGCTGTACGTCGTGAGCCGAGTAGTCCCGGTAGTAGTCAAGGCCCGTCTCGCCGATCGCCACCACCTTCGGCGACTCCGCCATGGCCGAGATCGCGGCGAGCACCGGTTCGCGCTCCCGGTAGACCGCGCCGGTCTCGTTGGGGTGGATGGCGACCGCCGCGTACACGTCCGGGTACTCGGCGGCGGCCGACACCGCCCACCGTGAAGACGGCAGGTCGCAGCCGACGTTGACCACCCGGCGGATTCCCGCGGCCTGCCCCGCGGCCATCAAGCCGTCGACCGGCAGGCCGATGATGTCCATGTGCGTGTGCGCGTCGAAGCCACCCGGATCCGGGAGCGCCGCCGCCCCCTCGGCAGCGGCGAGGGAAGCAGGCAAATCCACGCCCCCGTTCTGATTACTCATTACTCCTCGAACCCTTTTCTTCCTGCCACTCCCCTGAAGTGGCCCCAGACGCTTCCATCAGGAAGAAAAGGATTCGCCGCCGAGCCGGGCGAGTTCCTCGTCGACCACGGACGGGTCCAGCTTGGTGAAGAGCGGGGCGGGGACGGCGAGCGCCGCGCCGGCGGTCACCGGGCGGGACTCCCAGCGGAAGGTGGAGTCGTAGTCGCCGGTGATCACCGAGTACGACGGGCCGCCGTCCTCGTCCACCGTCTCCAGCCGCGGCATGCCTGACCAGTCGCCCTTGCCGCCGAGCATCTCGTGCACCGCCTGCGACGAGCGCGGCAGGAACGGCGTGAGCAGCGTCTTCGCGTCGGCGATGGCCTGGAGCGTCACGTGCAAGACCGTCTGCATCCGCTCCGGGTCCGATGTCCGCAGCTTCCACGGCGCCTGCTCGGAGAAGTACTTGTTGGCCTCGCCGACCGCGCGCATGGCCTCGTTGGTCGCGAACTTGAACCGGGAGTGCGACAGATGCTCCCCCACGGTGGCGAAGGCGCCCGAGGTGGTCTCGAGCAGCGCGCGGTCCGCGTCGGTCAGTTCGCCGGCCGCCGGGATGGACCCGATGTTCTTCGCGGCGAACGACACCGCCCGGTTGACCAGGTTGCCCCAGGTCGCGACCAGCTCGTCGTTGTTGCGGCGGACGAACTCGCTCCAGGTGAAGTCGGTGTCGTGCGTCTCCGGGCCGGCCACCGCGACGTAATACCGCAGCGCGTCCACGTCATAGCGCTCGAGGAAGTCCTTGACGTAGATGACCACCTGGCGGGAGGAGGAGAACTTGCGGCCCTCCATGGTGAGGAACTCGCTGCTCACCACTTCCGACGGCAGGTTGAGCTGCCCGAACATCCCCGCGGTGCCGCCCTTGTCGCCGTGGCCCGCGTAGCCGAGCAGCATGGCCGGCCAGATCTCCGAGTGGAAGACGATGTTGTCCTTGCCCATGAAGTAGTAGGCCTCGGCGCTTTCGTCGTTCCACCAGGCCCGCCAGGCCTCCGGGTCACCGGACCGGCGCGCCCACTCGATGGACGCGGACAGGTAGCCGATCACGGCGTCGAACCACACGTAGATTCGCTTGTCGTTGCGGTCCCGCCAGCCGTCGAGCGGAACCGGGACGCCCCAGTCGAGGTCGCGGGTGATCGCCCGCGGCTGGAGGTCGTCGAGCAGGTTGAGCGAGAACTTGAGCACGTTCGGCCGCCAGTGGCCTTCCTTGGACTTCAGCCAGTCGCCGAGCACGCTGGTGAAGGCGGGCAGGTCGAGGAAGTAGTGCTCCTGCTCGACGAACAAGGGCGTCTCACCGTTGATCTTGGAGACCGGGTTGATCAGGTCGGTCGGGTCGAGCTGGTTGCCGCAGTTGTCGCACTGGTCGCCGCGCGCGTGCGGATAGGAGCAGATCGGGCAGGTGCCCTCGATATAGCGGTCGGGCAAGGTACGCCCGGTGGACGGCGAGATCGCGCCGAGAGCGGTCTTCGGGAAGATGTAACCGTTCTTCAGCAGCGTCAGGAAAATCTCCTGAGTGACCGCGTAGTGGTTACGGGTCGTGGTCCTGGTGAACAGGTCATAGCTCACGCCGAGGTTGGCGAGGTCGGTGCCGATGACACCGTTGTACCGGTCGACGATCTCCCTGACCGTGGCGCCTTCCTTGTCTGCCTGCACCTGGATGGGGGTCCCGTGCTCGTCCGTGCCGGAGACCATCAGCACGTTGTTGCCCGCCATCCGCTGGTACCGGCTGAACATGTCGCTGGGAATGGCGAAGCCGGAGACATGACCGATGTGCCGCGGGCCGTTGGCGTAGGGCCAGGCCGCCGCGGTCAGGATGTGCTTTGGATTGGCGGGTGACATGGCTTAAAGCCTACGGGTTGTGGCGTGGTCGTCGCTCACATTGAGCGTGGCGGTGCCGCCAACCGGGACGTGCCTTGTCTGCTTGATCCCGAGGATGGACAGGAAGAAAGTGCCGAGGATCAGCTGGCAGCTCAGCACGAGCGCGGTCACCGACGGGACCATCAGCCGCAGCGCGTGCTCGTAGTTGAGGTGACCGAAGGACTGCCCCTGCCAGTAGGTGAGCGAGAAGATGAGCCCGACGAGGCCCGCCAGGCCCACCGCCGCGCCGGTCAGCAGGCCGCGCTCGAGTGACAGCTTGCCGAGCAGCCGCTGCACCTTCGGCTCGGTGGGCAGGAATCCCTCCGAACCGGCATACACCTGGGTGAACAGCCAGAAGAGCATCGCCTGGAATCCGATGTCGACGCATGCGCCGCAGGCGACGAGGGTGTCCACGTCGAGTGAGACGCCGCCGATGGTGACCGGGCCGAGCGCGACGGCCGCGCCGAGCCCGAGGCCGACGATCAGCAGCACGAGGCCGGGGATGAAGAACAGCCAGCGCGGGCTGAACAGCAGCAGGAACCGCAGGTGCCGCCACCCGTCCCGCCAGGTGTTCAGGTGCGGCGGACGGCTGCGGCCGTCCTTGGCGAGAGTGGTCGGGACCTCGGAGATCTTCTGGTGCGCGAGGGCGGCCTTCACGATCATCTCCGAGGCGAACTCCATGCCGGTGGCCTGCAGGCCGAGCGCGATCGCGCTGTCGCGCCGGAAGCCGCGCAGGCCGCAGTTGAAGTCACCGATGTTCGAGCGGAAGAACAGCCGGCCGATGAAGGAGAGCACCGGGGTGCCGAGGTAGCGGTGAAGCGGCGGCATCGCACCCGGGGCGATGCCGCCCTTGAAGCGGTTTCCCATCACCAGGTCCGCGCCCTTGCGCAGCTCCTCGACGAACGGCATCAGGTTGGTGAAGTCGTAGCTGTCGTCCGCGTCGCCCATGATCACGTACTCGCCCCTGGCGGCCAGGATGCCGCCCATCAGGGCACTGCCGTAGCCGCGCTCGGCCACCGGCACCACCCGGGCGCCCGCGTCGGCCGCGAGCTGGCGGCTGCCGTCGGTCGAGCCGTTGTCCGCGAGGACCACTTCGCCGCTGATTCCGCTGTCCGCGATGAACTGCACGGCTTTGCGTACGCAGATTGCCACAGTTTCCGCCTCGTTGAGGCAGGGCATGACAATGGTCAACTCCACGTAAACTCCATTCACCGTATTACCGTGGCACTCGGCGCATTACGGACAAAGCCGGGCGCATGGGGCGCTCGTTAGGCACAGCGCCCCCAGGAGTAGGAGGATACGGGCTTGAGGGTAATGCCTGCGGGTGTATGGCGGTCGGCGACGCGACCGGTCGCCCGGCACCGGCTGCTCTCCGCGGCGCTTTTTCTCGCGTTGCTGCTGCGCATTGACGCCGAGCTGGGTGATCGCTGGCAGTCATGGTTCAACGACTCCTTCACCTACGTGCGCGCCGCGGTGACGCTGACGCCGGAGACCACCCGCCCGTCCGGCTACGCCGTCTTCCTGTGGCTGCTGTCCCCCGCGCACAGCTTCCTGCTGGTGACCGCGACGCAGCACCTGATGGCCCTGCTCGTCGCGGTGATGATGTACGCCGTCGCCAGGCACCGGTTCGGCGCGCCTGCCTGGCTCGCCGTGCTCGTGACGCTGCCCGTCCTGTTCGACGGGTTCGAGATCCAGCTTGAGCACCTGATCATGGCGGACACGCTGTTCCTGTTCCTCGCGATGGCCGGGATCACGGTGGCGCTGTGGACGCCGCGCCCGTCGTGGCCGGCCTGCCTCGCGGCCGGCCTGCTGCTCGGCCTGTCCGCCACCGTCCGGTCCACCGGCCTGCCGCTGCTCGGGGTGCTGGCGGTTTACCTGATCATCGTGCACTGGCGGTCGTGGCGTTCGCTGGCGGCCGGGCTGGCCGTCGCCGTGGTCGCCTTCGGCGTGCCGCTTGCCGGCTACGAGGCCTGGTACGACTCCGCGCACGGCGAGTTCGCGATGACCGACTCCACCGGGGTCTTCCTGTACTCGCGGGTGATGACGTTCGCCGACTGCTCCCGGATGTCGCTGCCCGCCGATCTGCTGCCGCTGTGCACCTCGGTGCCGCCGGGCCAGCGGCCGGATGCGCAGGCCTACATCTGGACGCACGCAAGCCCGCTGTGGCGGCTGCCTGAGCCGGTCTTCTCCCCGAAGGTCAACGCCCTCGCCGAGCGGTTCGCGATCAAGGCCATCGAGGCGCAGCCGCTCGACTACGCGCGCGCCGCGTGGGACGACACCGTGCGGTCCTTCGAGTGGAACCGCTCGGTCTTCCCCAACCCGCAGACCTACGACGACTACCTGTTCGGGTACACCTCGCCGCACATACCGCTCAGCCCGTTCGGCGGGTACGCCACGCCCGAGGCCTATTACGTACGCGGCGCCACCGCCACGGCGATCGTGAACCCGTTCGCCAGCCTCATCCGCGCCTATCAGCGCTGGATATGGCTGCCCGGCACGGTATACGGGCTGATCCTGCTGGCCGGCCTGTACGGGATCGCGCGGCGGTGGCGGCGTGGCGGACGGGAGGCGCTACTGCCCTGGCTGTGCTCGGTGGTACTGATCGTCGCGCCTGCCGCCACCGCCGAATTCGACTACCGCTACGTGACGACCGCCGTGCCGTTCGCCTGCCTAGCCGTCGCGGTGGCGTTCGGCTCGGCGCGCCTCGCGCGCCGCGGCGCGGGCGGCGGCCCTGACAGCCGCCTGGCCGATGCCGGCGACGACCAGCGTGATCTCGCCCCGGACTCCGCCGCCTGACTCCTCCTGGCCCGCCGCCCAGGCGGCGAGCTCGCCGAGCGAGCCGCGCACGATCTCCTCGTGCGTCTTGGTGAGCTCGCGGCAGACGACCGCGGCACGGTCATCGCCGTGCGAGTCGCGCAGCTCCGCCAGGGTCGCGGCGACCCGCCGCGGCGACTCGAAAAGCACGTGCGTGCGCGGATCGGCGGCCAGCTCGCCGAACCGGCGAGCCCGCTCGCCGGTCTTGCGCGGCGGGAAGCCCTCGAAGCAGAACCGGTCGGTGGGCAGGCCGGAGACCGCCAGGGCCGTGGTCACCGCCGAAGGGCCGGGCACCGCCGTCACCCGGATCCCCTCCGCCGCCGCGGCCGCGACCAGCCGGTAACCGGGATCGCTGATGGCCGGCATGCCCGCGTCGGTCACCACTAGCACGTCCTTGCCCGCCGCCAGTTCGGCCACAAGCTCGGCGGCCCGCCGCACCTCGATCACGTCGTAGTAGGAGACCACTCGCGCGCTCAGCCGCACGTCAAGCGCGGCGGCGAGCTGCCTGACCCGCCTGGTGTCCTCGGCCGCGATCACGTCGGCGGCGGCAAGTGCCTCGGCGAGCCGCGCCGGCGCATCGGCGGCCTGGCCGATCGGCACGCCGGCCAGCGTCAAAACGCCAACCTGGGCGTTACCTTCGCGTTCCCTACCAGGTACACGATCGGCAGAATTTCTCGTCCCCACGCGGGCCTGCCTCCACATAGCATTGCGTTCGATGACCGCTACGCAGGCCGGCCAGCCGGCCAAGGATCCCGACGACGGCCCCGCCGAGGGCGGCCGCGACATGGCCGCCGACGTCTTCTCACGTGCCGGCGAGGCGGCAGGCGGCACCGCCGCCGAGCGGATCGCTGCGCTCCGCGGCCGGCTGCTGACACCGATGCCGGACGACCGGCTGTGGGGCTGGATCGGTCCGCTCCTCGTGACGCTGTTCGCGGCCATCCTGCGGTTCAACAGGCTATCGGTTCCCAACGCGGTCATCTTCGACGAGACCTATTACGCCAAGGACGCCTGGTCCATCCTCAAGCACGGGGTGGAATGGAACATCATTCCAAACCCCGCCAAGAACGCCGATTATGTCAACAACCTGATCATCGCCGGGCATACCAGCATTTTTCAGGCTTGTTCCGGCACCGGCTGCGGCGAGTACGTGGTCCAGCCGCCGGTCGGCAAGCTGGTCATGGCGGTCGGCGAGTGGATCTACGGGCTTACCACCCTCGGCTGGCGGGTCGCACCCGCGGTCTTCGGAACGCTCGCCGTCCTTGTGATGTGCCGCGTCGCCCGCAGGCTCACCCGCTCTACGCTGCTCGGCTGCACGGCCGGCCTGCTGCTCGCGCTCGACGGCCTCGAGTTCGTGCTCAGCAGGACCGGGATCCTCGACATCTTCCTGATGTTCTTCGTGCTCGCCGCGTTCGGCGCGCTGGTGGTCGACCGTGACGTGTCCAGGGAGCGACTGGCCGAGGCGGTGGTGCTCCGGCCAGTCGATCAGGCCGGGCCGGCGCTGGGGATCAGGAAGTGGCGCGTGCTGGCCGGCGTGCTCATCGGCCTCGCCTGCGCGACCAAGCAGTACAGCGCCTGGTACATCCTCGCGTTCGCCGGCCTGTGCATCGCCTGGGACCTCGGCGCCCGCCGCGCGGCCGGCCTGCGCGCCTACTGGCGCGGCGCGCTTGTCAGGGACGCCAAGTGGCTGCCGCTCACGCTCGGCGTGATACCGCTCGTCACCTACACCCTCACCTGGCTTGGCTGGCTGATCACCAACACCGGCTACGACAGGGACTGGGCACAGCAGAACGGTGTCAGCAACCCGGTCGTCGCCCCGCTGTACTCGCTGTTCCAGTACCACAAGGAAATGCTGCAGTTCGGTGTCGGCCTGAAGTCGCCGCACCCGTACATGTCGCAGCCGTGGGACTGGTTCGTCATCAGCCGTCCGGTCGCGTTCTACTGGACGAGCTTCACCGACTCGGCGGGGCTGCACGTCGCCAAGACCGGCACGACCGGCCCGTATGTCCAGGAAGTGCTCGCCATCGGGAACCCCGCCATCTGGTGGGTTTCGCTGCCCGCCATGCTGTTCTGCCTCGGCTGGTGGCTGACCCGCAGGGACTGGCGGGCAGGCGCGGCGCTGCTCGGCGTGGCCGCCGGCTGGGTGACCTGGCTGCCGTTCGTGTCGCGGACCAAGTTCTACTACTACGCGCTCGAGTTCGAGCCGTTCCTGATCATCTGCATCGTGCTGTGCCTCGGCCTGATCCTGGGCTCGGCCTCTTCCCGGCTGCACAGGGCGATCGGGTCGGTAGTCGTCGCCCTCTATGTCCTCGCCGTCCTCGGGGTGTTCTGGTACTTTTACCCGATCCTCTCGGGCAAGATCATCCCGTACTCGGACTGGCTGTCTCACATGTGGTACAGCGGCTGGATTTAGCCCCTTCGCTCCGCCTGTCTGCTGGCTTATGAGCGTTTTTTCAGGGTAGATACAGCTTACTCGCGACGACGCGACATATCTTGAGGTGATCTCAGTCACATATTGGACCGCCGGAGCCGTTTCATTCGTCTACATGAGTGAGAAGGAGCCGACCAACCCCCGGAGCCAGGTATGAGCCCGATGGAAGACGACGACAGTCGCATCCGGTTCGAGCGCGACGTCGTGCCGCAGCTCAGCCAGTTGTACCCGGCGGCACTACGGATGACGCGCAACCCCACCGACGCCGAGGACCTGGTCCAGGAGACGTCGGCGAAGGCGTACGCGGCATTCCACCAGTTCCGCCCCGGCACCAACCTTCGTGCCTGGCTTAACCGCATCCTCACCACGACGTTCATCAACGTCTACCGCAAGCGCCGCCGCGAACCGCAGCAGGCGCTCGGCGGCGACCTGCAGGAATGGCAGATGTCCGCCGACCGGCTGGCACCGCCCGTCCCCTCGGCCGAGGCCGAAGCGCTCGACCACATGACCGACTCGGACCTGCTCCGCGCGCTGCGCGGGCTGCCTAACGAGTTCCGTACTACGGTCTATCTCGCCGACATCGAGGGCTACCCGTACCGCGAGATCGCCGAGATCATGGGCACGCCCGTCGGCACGGTCATGTCCCGGCTGCACCGGGGACGGCGCAAGATCCGCGAGGCGCTCGCCGACAGCGGCATCCTGCCCGCCGAAGGCTAGGGTGCGGGGGGGTCGTCCCCCCGCAAGCTGGCCTGCCAGCCGAGCGCAACCGGGTCGAAGACCCGCTCCACGAAGATCTGGTGCCAGAGCGAGAACACCGCCAGTGCCCAAACCTGCCGCCAGCGCACGTCGGGGTCGCCGGCCTTGAAGCGGCGCAGCACATCCATGACCGCCCGCTTGTCCAGCCATTCCTCGGTGTGCGCCTCGCGGATCACCTGATCTGCGTAGCCGGACAGCTCGCCGCGGAACCAGTGCCCGATCGGGACGGGGAAGCCGAGCTTGCGGCGCTCCGCGCTCTCCTGCGGCAGCAGGCTGCCCACCGCCTCGCGCAGCACGAACTTGGTCGTGCCAGCGGCGGTCTTCTCCGCCCGCGCCAGCCTGCTCGCCACCGACATCACCTCGCGGTCGAGGAACGGCGTACGCAGCTCCAGGCCGTGCGCCATTGACGCGCGGTCGGCCTTGACCAGGATGTCGCCGGGCAGCCAGGTATTGATGTCGACGAGCTGCATGGTGGCCACGTCATCGAGCCCGGCGGCGTCGGCCTGGTCGAATAGCGGGCCGGTCACGTCGTAGGCGCTGCCGCCGCCGTACCTGGTCAGCACGTCGATTTCCGCGGCCGAGAAGACGTTGGCGTTGCCGATGTACCTGGTGCGCAGCGGTGTCGCGATGCGCTCGAGCAGCCCCTTGCCCTTCTGCCCGGACGGTATCCGGTCGGCCATCGCCGCGGCGATGGAACGCCCGGGGCCGAGTTTGGTCGCCGCTCTGACCACGCCGGGCTGGTGGTACACGCGGTAGCCGCCGAACAGCTCGTCGGCGCCCTCTCCCGACAGCACCACCTTCACGTGCCGCCGTGCCTCCCTGGCGACGAACCAGAGGCCGACCGCCGAGGCGTCCGCCATCGGGTCGTCCAGGTGCCAGATGATCTGCGGCAGCCTCGCCGCGAACTCCTGCGCCGTGATCAGGTACGGCACGTTCCGCAGCCCGAGGACCGCGGCCGTCTCCTGCGCCTGCTCGATCTCGCTGTAGCCGGGACGCGCGAACCCGGCGGTGAACGTGAGCATGCCGGGCTTGGTCTCCGCCGCGATCGCGCAGATCGCCGCGGAGTCCACGCCGCCTGACAGGAACGCGCCCACCGGCACATCGCTGCGCAGGTGGACGGCGACTGAGCCGCGCAGCGCGGCGAGCACGCGCTCCGGTGAGTCCGCGGCGGGCGAGCGGGCCGACCGCAGCATCGGCCGCCAGTACCTGACGGGCCGGTCGAGCGGCTCGCCTGGCCGTACCGACAGGAAGCAGCCCGCGGGCAGGCAGTTTACCGGCGGCGTCATGGTCGCGGGCGCTGGGACGTACTGGAACGCCAGGTACCTGCGGAGCGCCTCGGGATCGATCACCGTGACCTCGCCGGGGCCGAGCAGCGCCTTGCGCTCCGACGCGAAACGCAGATGCCTGCCGCCCTCGGCCAGGGTGTAGTACATCGGCTTGATGCCGAACGGGTCGCGCGCGCAGAACAGCTCTCCGGTCTGGCTGTCCCAGATGGCGAAGGCGAACATGCCGCGCAGCCGCCGCAGCGCCTCCCTGCCCTCCGCCGCGTAGGTCTCAAGCAGCAGCTCGGTGTCTGACCGGCCGCGCAGCGTCACCCCGCGCGACCGCAGCCGCTGCGCCAGTTCCCCGTAGTTGTAGATCGCCCCGTCGTAGACGATCAGAAAACGGCCGTCGGCGGACCGCATCGGCTGCCGCCCGGCGGCTGACGGTTCAGTGACCGCCAGCCGCCTGGCGCCAAGCGATATCGGACCGTCCGAGATCACATGCTCGTCGTCCGGCCCTCTGTGCGCCATCCGCCGCACAGCACGGAGCACCCAGTCCGCGTCCGGCCTGGTTCCCCCCGCCAGTGCGAGGCACCCCGCGATCCCCGACATACCTCCCCCGAAAGCATCACTTGGGCTGGAACCGGATCCCGCCGTCGAACCTGATGACCTCCGCGTTCATGTAGTCGTTCTCGACCAGCGAGCGGACCAGCTGCCCGAACTCGTCCGCACGCCCAAGCCGCTTCGGGAATACCACCGGCGCCGCCAGCCTGGCAAGGAACTCGTCCGCTTCCTTGCCGCCGCCAGCGATGGACTTGTAGATAGGCGTGAAGATGACGCCTGGGCAGATCGTGTTGACGCGCACGCCGATGACAGAAAGGTCGCGGGCGGCGGGGACGGTCATCCCGATGATCCCGCCCTTGGACGCCGAGTAGGCGATCTGCCCGGTCTGGCCCTCGATGCCGGCGACAGAGGAGGTGTTGATGATGACGCCACGCTGGCCGTCCGCGTCGGCGGGCTCGGTCTTCGCCATCGCCGACGCCGCGAGCCGCAGCACGTTAAAGGTGCCGGTCAGGTTCACCGCGATGACCTTGGCGAAGCTCGCCAGGTCGTGCGGCGAGCCGTCGCGGTTGACGGTGCGGGCGGCGTAGCCGATCCCGGCGCAGTTCACCACCACCCGAAGCGGGTGACCCGACCCCTCGGCGGCGGCGATGGCCGCTGCGGCGTCCCCTTCGTCGGTCACGTTCGTCTTGGCGAACTGCCCGCCGATCTCTTCGGCGACCTGCTTGCCCAGCTCTTCATTCAGATCGGCGATCACCACGTGCGCGCCCGCGGCGGCGAGCACGCGCGCCGTCGCCTCGCCAAGTCCACTCGCGCCACCAGTGACAACCGCGGAAGTTCCGTTCAGCTCCATGGCTGCGAGCATAGTGAACAGTTGTCTTCCTGCCAGGCCTGCCCCGGCAGGAGATTTTTCCGTGCTGCGAGTGACCGGGTTCATCTCCCGGTTGCCCGCCCCTGCTTTAGGGCTGGCGATAATGGCTGCGAAAGATGTCTAATCTTGGCCACGACAGAGACTTAGGGGATTAGCACTCACGTGAGCCATGTGCCGCCGGGCCAGGATGACGCCCGTGAACTTCCGACGCCGGTGCTGCGCGTTCCTGCGCGCGAACCGGTGATCGCGGTCGACGCGATGGGCGGGGACTACGCGCCGGACGAGATCGTCGCCGGCGCGCTCGCGGCGCAGCGCGAGCACGGCCTTACTACGCTGCTCACCGGCCCGCCGGCGCGGCTGCGCCCGGTGATCGCCCGGCTCGGCGCGAGCTCGGATCTGCGCGTCGTGCCCGCCGAGGACTCCGTTGGGATGGGCGAGGGCGCCCTGGCCGGCTTCCGGCGGCCCAGGTCGAGCATCGCCGTCGCGTGCCAGCTTGTGCGGCGCGGCCAGGCGAGCGCGGTCGTCTCCGCCGGGTCAACGGGCGCCATCGTGGCAAGCGCCAGGCACCGGGTCCTCCCGCTGCCCGGCGTGCCGCGTCCCGGCCTTGCCGTCCTGCTGCCGACGTACCCTAAGCCGACCGTGCTCATCGACGCCGGCGCGACCGCGGACCCCAAGCCGGAGATGCTCGTGCAGTTCGGCCACCTGGGCGTCGCGTATGCGCAGATCGCGCTTGGCATACCCAAGCCCAAGGTGGGGCTGCTCACCATCGGCGCGGAGCCTGGCAAGGGCAACGCGCTGACCCGCCGGGCACACGAACTGCTGACCGCCGAGCCGCAGGGCGGCGCGCAACCGCTGTATTTCGCGGGCAACATTGAGGGCGGAGACCTGATGGCGGGCGCGGTCGACGTGATCGTCACCGACGGGTTCACCGGCAACGTGGCGCTCAAGACCCTGGAGGGCGCCATCAGGTTCGCGGCAGGCGAGCTGCGCACCGCGCTCACCAGCACCAGGGCCGCGCGTCTAGGCGCCGCGCTGCAGCGGCGCGGGCTGCGCGAGCTCAGCCACCGCCTGGAGCCCGAGTCGTACGGCGGCGCCGCGCTGCTCGGCCTCGGCGGCACTGTCGTGATCGCGCATGGCGCGTCCACCGCCCGCGCCGTCACCTCGGCCTGCGCTCTGGCCGCCACCCTGTCCAGGGGAGAGATCACCGAGAAGATCCGGGAGCGGATCGGCGTCAGCGAGCAGCGCCGCGCCCACTTCCTCCGTCGCGAGCGGTGACACCTGGCGGCCGGTAACTCCGGGTGATATTCGGTCGGCCCTTCCCAACCGGGCCGATAGGCTTGACACATGGCAGATCCACAGCAGGTCCTCAGCGCACGGGTGCGCGACGCCCTCGTAGCCGCCTATGGCGCGGCCTACGCTGACGCGGACCCGCTGATCCGCCCCTCCCAGTTCGCCGACTACCAGTCCAACGTGGCGCTCTCGCTGGCCAAGCAGCTCGGCAAGGCGCCACGGGACATCGCGGCGGAGATCGTCGGCCACCTGGACGTCGGTGACATCGCCGAGCCGCCCACCGTCAGCGGCCCGGGCTTCGTCAACTTCAGGCTCAGCAACGCCTGGATCGCCGCGGCGACCACCGAGATGCTCGCGGACCCCCGCGTCGGCACGCCGCGGACCACGAATCCAAAGACGGTCATCGTCGAGTACTCCTCGCCGAACATCGCCAAGGAAATGCACGTCGGCCACCTGCGCTCGACGATCGTGGGCGATGCGATCGCCCGGGTGACCGACTTCATGGGTGATCACCTGATCAGGGACAACCACGTCGGTGACTGGGGCACGCCGTTCGGCATGCTGATCGAGCACCTGGTCGACGTGGGAGAGGACTCCGCGGAGGCGGGGCTGCTTCGCACCGACCCGAACGCCTTCTACCAGCACGCACGGGTCAAGTTCGACTCCGACCCGGCGTATGCCGACCGGGCGCGGGAACGGGTAGTCAAGCTGCAGTCCGGCAACGACCCCGCGACCATGCAGCTCTGGCAGGACCTGGTGGACATGTCCAAGGCGTACCTGCGGGACACCTATGCCCGGCTGCGGGTCACGCTCACCGACGATGACATCAGGGGCGAGTCGTTCTACAACGACATGCTTGCCGACGTCGCAGAGGACCTTGAGGCCGAGGGGCTCGCGCGGATCAGCGACGGCGCGCTGTGCGTCTTCCCGCAAGGATTCACCAACCGGGACGGCACCCCGCTGCCGGTGATCATCCGCAAGAGCGACGGCGGCTACAACTACTCCTCCACCGACCTGGCAACGGTCAGGTACCGGGTGGACAAGGTCAACGTCGACCGCGCGATCTACGTCGTCGGCTCCGACCAGGCGCTGCACTTCAGGATGATCTTCGCCGCCGCCAGGGAGGCCGGCTGGCTGCCGGCCGGCAAGGACTTCGAGCACGCCCAGATCGGCATGGTCCAGGGCAAGGACGGCCAGCGGCTGCGGACCAGGGCAGGGGACAACGTCAAGCTCAGCGACCTGCTCACGGAAGGCGTCCAGCGGGCTCGCACGCTCCTGGACGAGGCCGAGCGTGACGATGAGGGCCTCGACCTCGACGCGATCGCGGAGGACGTCGGCATCGGCGCGATCAAGTACGCCGACCTCTCCACTTCGCGGGACAGCGCGTACATCTTCGACTGGGACCGGATGATCTCTTTCAAGGGAAACACCGGCCCTTATCTCCAGTACGCGACGACCAGGATCAGGTCCATCTTCCGGCGTGCCGGGCTCGGCGAGGACACGCCTGGCGGCCCCATCGTCATCACCGAGCCGGCCGAACGGGAACTCGGCCTCAAGCTCCTCGGGTTCGGCGCGATCGTCACCCAGGTCGCCGACACGGCCGAGCCGCACCGGCTCTGCGGCTACCTGTTCGAGGTCGCCAGCCTGTTCACCGCGTTCTACGAGCAGTGCCCGGTGCTCAAGGCCGACGACGAGGAGACCAGGCAGTCCAGGCTCGCGCTGTGCGCCGCCACGCTGCGGGTGCTGACGACCGGTCTCGGCCTGCTTGGCGTGCCCCTCCCCGAGCGCATGTAGGGCCGCTCAGAGGTTTCCCCAGGCCGTTAGGGCTTAGGCCCCTCTCCATGGCCCTGAGCGTGCTCTCCGGGCCGCTCAGGGCTGTGCGGGCAGCAGCCGCAGCGCGGGGAGCGCCTCGCGGGGCAGCGACACGGGTGCCGCCGACCGGTCGAGCAGCGCCAGGTACTGCTCTCGCGCCACCGGCGCGGCGCCGAGAGAGCGCAGGAAGGGGCTGTCCCACTGTGCGTCGATGACCTTCCCGCCGACTACCCCGAGCCTGGCCCACATGTCGGCGACGGCGATCGCGGCCCCGCCGGGGTGCCGTCCGAACAGCGAGTCGCCGCTGAGCACCTCGCCGATGCCCATACAGAGCGCGCCGCCGACCAGGTCGTCGCCGCGCCACACCTCGATGCTGTGTGCCCAGCCGGCGGTGTGCAGCTCGGCGAGCGAACCGAGCAGCGAGTCGGTGAGCCAGCGCGGTTCACGGCCCGCCCGGCACTCCTCGGCGACCCGCCGGAACGCCGTGTCGGCCGATGTGACGAGCCCGTCCCTGCGCAGCCGCTTCCTGACGTTCCTGCCCAGATGGACCCCTTCTCCCTGGATCAGTAGTCTCGGGTCGGGCGACCACCACGCCACCCAGTAGGGGTCGTCCCGCGAGCCGCCGACGATGGCGATCGCCCCCGCAGCCACCTTGTCCTCGTACAGGACCTCATTGCGGGTGCGGATGAACTCGGTTTCCGCGGGGATCGGGACGATGCCGCGCCGGTACCCGCCGAGCACGCTCGCGGGGCTCAGGTCCGCGCAGAAGGCCACCGGCTGGTCAGCGCTGGCCTGGCCGACCGGGAATGTGAACGACTCCCAGCCCGGGTAGCGGCTAGCCGACATGCGCCTGCAGCTGCCCGGCCTGCGGAGCCGGCAGGTAGCCCGTCTGCATCAGCCGTTCCACATTGCGGTCAAGCAGTTCCCCGCTGACGGGCGGGAAGGCTATGCCGCTGCCGAGCAGTGCGTGCTCGGTATTGGACCGGCCATAGACAGGAAAGACGTGCGACAGGTACATCTCGGCCACAGTGAGGCCACCCGCCACCCGGCCCACGAAGAGCGGCAGGAAGGCCGCCATGGGGTGCGAAGGGTCGCGGGCAGCCTGCCGCGCGAGCTCCCGCACCCAGTCGTCGACGGGTATGTCCGCGATCTGGTACCCCTTGTCCCGCATCCGCCCGACCAGGGTGCCTATCGGCGCCATCTCGGGGCTGGCCAGATGGTAGGTACGGCCCGCCGCACCCGCGGTGACCGAGATATGGCGCATGGCCGCGGCACAGGCATCGGCGGGCACGAAGTCAAGCGGAAGGTCGATATCGGGCGCGAGTCCGGTGTCAGCGATGAACCTGATCATCGCGGCCATCTCGGTCGACGTGCTCCACGCGCCGGTGCGCAGGCTGCCGACGATATCCAGCGGCCGGTAGATCGCCATCGGCAGGCCGGCGCGACCAGCGGCGCGCAGCAGCTCCTCGGCAACGTACTTCGTCTCCACGTATCCCATGTGCAGCAGCTCGGGATACGCGAGGGGCGTCTCCTCCGTCACCTCGCGGACGCCGGCCACGCCGAGGCCCGCGAGTACCGCGGTGCTCGACACGTAGTGCAGCGGGATCGCACGGTACATGGCGGCGAGCCTGATCAGCTCTCTGGTGCCCGTCACGTTCGCCGCCCGCAGCTCCTGATACGGGTAGATGAAGTTGACCTGGGCGCCGGCGTGGTAGATCGTGTCGAGCCTCCTGGCCAGCTCACGGAACCTGGCATCGGAGAGCCCGAGCCGCGGCTCGGCGAGATCACCGGGCAGTGGCACGACGCGATCGCCCCGCGGGACAGGAAGCTCGTACCGGTCGGCGGCATGCCTGAGCCGCGATAGCACGGCGTTCTCGTCGCGAGCGCGGACCAGGCAGTGCACCCGGGCGCCGGTGGCGGCGAGCAGCTCGCTAAGCAGGTGGGCGCCGAGGAATCCGGCCGCTCCAGTGAGCAGCACCTCACCCGGGTTGCGCCACTCCGGCTCGGCACGGGACGGTGCCTGGTCACCGTGTGCGGAACCCGCCTGGGCGCCGCGCTCGCGGACCTTGAGGCTGAGCCTGGTTTCGCGGTCGAAGTCGATCTCGGCCTGGTCTCCGTCAGTGCTCAGCCGCCCCGCGCGGGCATCCTCCACCGCCGCCGCGAACGCGCGCAGCGTGGGATCGCGCAGCAGGCTGCGGGTGAGCGAGCGCACCGAGTCCGCGGGGATGCCGAAGAGAGCGTCGGTATGCGCCAGCATCTCCGCCGCGAGCAGTGAGTCGCCGCCAAGCGCGAAAAACTCGTCTTCAAGGCCCACCTGGTCCTGGGTGAGCAGCCTGGCCCACAAGGCGGACAGCCCTGCCTCGGTGGGCGTGAGCGGCTCGGCCTTGCCGCGCCCGCCCTGCCGACGTTGCTGCGCGGGCATGGCCCGTGTCCGCTCTGCCCTGCGGGCATCGCCGGTTTCCTTGCGGGGCCTGGCGGCCGGGTTCTGCTGCGGGTGCCGGACGATGAAGGCCGCGGGAACCATGTAGCTGGGCAGCCGGTCGAGCAGGTAGCGCCGCAGGCTCGCCGCCCGCGGGTGATGCAGGGCCGTTCGCGCCGCGGTGCGAGTCGGCGTGTAGTAGGCGACAAGGCGGGTGTGGCCCGAGTGGTTCGACGACGCCACCACCGACACCTCCTCGATGTCCGGGTGCCCGGCGAGTACGGTCTCGATCTCTCCCGGCTCGACGCGGTAGCCGCGGACCTTGAGCTGGCGGTCAATCCGGCCCGCGATCTCCAGAGTGCCGTCCATGAGCCAGCGGCCAAGATCTCCGGTCCGGTACATCCGGCTGCCTGGCTCGCCCGCCGGGTCGGGCAGGAACCGCTCCGCGGTGAGCCCTAGGCGCCCGATGTAGCCGCGCGCGACGCCGGGACCGCCGATGTAGACCTCGCCCGATCCCCCGGGCGGTACCGGGTTGAGGTGCCCGTCCAGGATCGTGATCCGCGCGGGGCCTGCCGGACGGCCCGCCGGCACCGCAGTCCACGGTTCCGGCGGCCGCCAGCCGCTCACCTCGAAAAGGGCCGAGGTGATGGTCGCCTCGGTAAGCCCGTACGCGTTAAGTAGCCGGGCCCCCGGCACCGCCCGCAGTGCGGCGGCACAGTCGGCGGGATCCGCCATCTCGCCCCCGGTGATCATCAGCCGGAGGCTGCGCAGGCGCTCGTCGTCCGGCTTGGTGAGGGCGAGCATCTGGTGCCAGTAGGCGGGCGTCAGGTCCACGACGGTGACTCCCCTGCGTTGGATGCCGCGCAGCAGGTCGGAGGGCGCCAGGGTGCCAGACGGCGGCAGCGTCAGCCTGGCCCCCCTGGTCAGCGCGACGAAAATCTGCTCTACCGACGTGTCAAAGGCCATGGCGGCCATCTGCGCTACCCGGTCGTCCGGGCCGATCTGGTAGTCGGCCGCCAGCGGGGCGATCTCGCTGGCCAGGCTGCCGTAGCTGACGGCGACCGCCTTGGGGTCGCCGGTGGACCCCGAGGTATGGATGACGTAGCACAGATTGTCCGGATGCGGGCGGCCAACCGGACCCGCGGCGGGCCCTGATGCGAGGTCCGCCTGCCCGGCGAACGGCAGCATCCTGGCCGTGGGGCAGGGAAACGAGGCTGCCGCCGCCGTTAGCACCACGGCCGGTCCCGCCTGGGCGCACATCATTGTGAGCCGCTCCGCCGGCAGGGCCGGGTCGAGCGGCAGGTATCCGCCGCCCGCCTTCATGACCGCGAGGACGGCCCTGATCAGGTCGATGCCCCGCTCCAGGTGGACGCCGACGACTACCTCAGGCCCCACCCCGTTCTCGCGGAGGTGTCTCGCGAGCCGGCCGGCCGACTCGTCAAGCTCGCAGTAGGTCACCCGTGCGCGGCCGGCCGCGACGGCCACTGCATCAGGCCGGGCGGCGGCCTGCCGGGCAAAGAGCTCGTGGACGAACGCCTCGCCGTCGCCCGCTGCCTGGTCACCTGGCCTGGCCGTCACGCTGGCTGGCGCGATGTCCGGCCATGCGCCCTCAATGGCGGCCAGGCAGTCGCTTCGCGGCATCACGCCGGACTGCCGCCGCCAGCCGCCAGGCACCGGAAGCGCCGCACGCCACAAGGAGTGCTGGCCTAGCTGGTTGACCACCACAACGAAGGCATCGGGCGTCGTCTCTCCGGGCTGGGGCATGTAAGTCACGAATGGTTTCCCATGTAATGTCCCGAAATGAACGAGGACGGATGTCATTACCTTCAGTTCCTGCCCGCAGCATTCCTTGGCGACACTTCTATCAATTGCCTAAATTCATCGCAAATTGCACAGAGATGCAGGTAGAGGGGGTACAGAAGGTGGGTACAGTGCGTTTACGAGAGATCTGAAATTTACTCAGCAAATCAGGCGAGCACAGGAGGATTGCCGTGGAGCACAGATATGTTCTCAGCGGCTACGCCGTCTTGGTCGCACTGCTCATCGGGATTTACTACAGCCTCGGCGGCGGCCCGCGCATCGTTGCCTGGGGGCTGATCAGCCTCAGCGGAGTGGCCGCCATCATCACAGGCCTGGTGGTCAACCGGCCTGCGAGGAAGGCGCCGTGGATCCTGCTCGCCGCCGCGCTCAGCTGCTTCGCGGCCGGCCAGCTCACCTTCCTGATCGCGAAGCAACTCCAGGTGGCGCTGCCCTTCCCGTCGTTCGCCGACGTGCTCTACCTGTCCTGCTACCCCCTGTACGCGGCCGGGCTGCTGATCTTCATCAAGTGGCGCACCCCGGACGGCGATCTGCGCAGCCTCATCGACGCGCTGACGCTCACCGCCGGCCTTGGGCTGCTGTCGTGGACCTTCCTGATCCGGCCCTACGTCAACGACCAGACTCTGACCGGGCTGCAGAAGACCGTGGCGATCGCCTACCCGCTCGGCGATGTGCTGATGCTCGCCCTGCTTACGAGGCTGCTCGCGCCGGGGACCGGACGGGCCCGGTCCGTTCAGCTGCTCACCGTAGGCGCCGTCGCCTGCCTGGCGTCCGACACCGCGTTCACCGCGATGCAGCTGCACGGCACTTTCCGTAACGGGACCATCGTCGACCTCGGCTGGGCCCTGTTCTACACCGCGTGGGGCGCCGCGGCGCTGCACCCGAGCATGACACGGCTGACCGACCCGGTGCCAAGGCAGCAGGTCGAGGTCTCGCCCGTCCGGCTCGCCCTGCTGATGCTCGCCTCGCTGATCGCACCGATTGTGCTGCTCACCGTCACAGAGACCTCGGGGGAAGAGGTCGAGGTGATCGCGGTCTTCTCCGCGGTGCTTTACCTGCTCGTGCTGACCCGGCTGTGGGACGCGGCCGCGTCGCACCGCCGTGCGCTCGACAGGGAGAGGGCGCTGCGGCAGGCAAGCCTGTCCCTGGTGACCACCGCGGACGTATCGCAGGTCGCCGTGGCCGTGCGCAGCGCGGTTGACGCCCTGCTGCACGGCCAGTCACAGGGCGACGCACTGCTCGGAGTCCGGATCGACGGCACGCTGCTCGCCGTGAACAGCGGCAGCGATCAGGCGCGGAGCCGTCAGCTCGGGCGGCTCGCCGAGACCTGGCTGCCGCTGGTGAAGGGGACGGCGCCGATCCTCACGCCGATGAACCTGCTGCCCGAGCAGGCCAGGACGGCCCGCCCCGGCGCCGACGCCATGCTGCTCTGCCCGCTGACGCTGCAGGACAGGCCGTCTGGAGACACGCCGACCGGCCTGATAGCGGTGTTCGGTGCCCGGCGCGTCCTGGCTGACTTGTCAGGGACGCTCGAGATCCTGGCACACCAGGTCGCGCTGACGTTGCGGAGCGTCCTGCTCCGCCAGGAGGCCATCCGTCAGCGCAACGAGGCCTATTTCCGCGCCCTGGTGCAGGACGCCTCGGACGCCATCGTGATCGTCGACGACCACGGCACCGTCAAGTACGCGACGCCGTCGACCGCCGCGATCTTCGGTGAGGTCGCCGCGGTTGGCAGGCGCTTCTGGGATCTTGTGGCGAACGAAGACCGCGACGATCTCGCCCGCACGTTCATGCGGCTGCGCGAACGGGCACGGTCCGGCCCGCGGGTCGTGGAGGAGCGGATCACCCGGCTCGACGGCAGGATCGTGCACATCCAGGCCAGGTGCAGTGACCTGCGCGCCGAGCCCAGCGTGGCCGGCCTTGTCTTCACACTCAGGGACGTGACCGGCCAGCACCAGCTCGAGCAGGAGCTGAAGCACCGGGCCTTCCACGACGCCCTGACCGGGCTGCCCAACCGGCTGCTCTTCCAGGACCGAATAGCGCAGCAGGTCGCCAGCTCCAAGCGCACCGGGATGGTCACCGGCGTTCTTTTCGTCGACCTTGACGACTTCAAGGTCGTAAACGACACCAAGGGACACAGCGTCGGCGACGAGCTGCTCGTGGCCGCCGCAAGCCGCCTGGCCGCACTCGTCCGCGAATCGGACACCGCGGCCCGCCTCGGCGGTGACGAGTTCGCGGTGCTCATCGGCAACGCGGAGAGCATCGCGGCCGTCGAAGAAACCGCGGATCGCATCGTCGACGCGTTCCGCGAGCCATTCACGCTCTCCGCGGGGCTGATCACCACCCCCGTCACCGTCGGCGTCGCCACCACCGTGGACAGCACGGACACCGACGAGCTGCTCAGGCACGCGGACCTGGCGCTCTACGCGGCCAAGGCCGCGGGCAAGCGGCAGTGGCGGCTCTACCAGCCGGTGCTCAGCGCCGGCCTGATGCGGCGGCGGGAAATCCAGGAGGCGCTAGAAGAGGCGCTCGCGACTTCCGCCTTCTCCCTGGTCTACCAGCCGATCGTGGCACTCGACACGGGAGACCTGGCCGGCTTCGAGGCGCTCATCCGCTGGCCGCACCCCGAGTGGGGCATGATGCACCCCGGCCAGTTCATCACCCTGGCCGAGGAGACCGGGCAGATCATCGCCATCGGCGCCTGGGTGCTGCGGCGGGCCACCACCGACATCGTCCGGCTGCGCCAGGCGGCGGCTCCACCAGGGACGCGTCATGCCGCCACTGAACCCGGGCCGCTGACCGAGGACCGGCCCGCGGGGAACCGTGACCTCTGGGTCAGCGTGAACGTGTCGGCGCGCCAGTTCGCCGACACCAGGTTCGCCGGCACCGTCCGCCAGGCCATCGCCGCATCCGGCCTCGAACCGCAGGCCATCATGCTGGAGCTCACGGAAAGCGCCCTGCTGCGCAGGGACGAGCGGCTGCACTCGGAACTGGCGGAGCTGAAGGGCATTGGGGTCAAGCTCGCCATCGACGACTTCGGCACCGGGTACAGCTCGCTCAGCTATCTGAGGGACCTGCCGATCGACGTGGTGAAGATGGACAAGTCCTTCGTCGAGGGAATCGCCGATTCCGACCAGCGCCTGGCCCTTGCGGAGGGCATCGTGCAGATAGCGCGCACCCTCAGCCTGGACGTGATCGCCGAGGGAATCGAAACGGAGGTACAGCGAGACCTGCTCTCCTCGATGGACTGTCACTACGGGCAGGGGTTCCTGCTCGCGATGCCGATGCCGCTAACCGAGGCCGAGGAACTGGCCCGCAACGGATTCACCGCATCCGCGCCCGTTCCCGCGCCGCGGCACTGACCAGAGGGACACCCATGGAGCAGCGGATCATCACCACCTCGGACCGGCCTGACCTGGCAGCGCAGAGCGACGAGGCACTGCTCGCCGACTGGCCGGAATTCATACTCCACGACCGGTGCGCCCCGGAGCTCATGGGCCGCGCCTGGCAGCTCTTTCCCCAGTTCGACGTGCGCCTGCTGGAAGACGGCGCCGTCACCGCCGGCGGCTGGGCGGTGCCGTTGCGGTGGAGCGGCGAGGCAGGCGAACTGCCCGACGGCTACGACGGCGCGCTCGCGAGCGCGCTAGCAGGGCAGCACGCCGGGGAGGCGCCGGACACGCTGTGCGTCATGGCCGTGGCGGTGGACCCCGGCCGCCAGCGCGCCGGACTGGCCGGCCAGGTCATCACCGCGCTGCGCGACCGGGCGGCCGAGGCCGGGCTGCGCCGGGTCGTGGTGCCGGTCAGGCCGACGCTCAAGAGCCGCTACCCACTGACCCCGATGGCGGACTTCGCCAGGTGGGCCCGGCCCGACGGGCTGCACATCGACCCGTGGATCCGCACCCACCAGCGGCTCGGCGCCGGGATTCTCGGCCCCGCTCCCCGGTCGATGATCGTGACGGGCACCGTCGCCGAGTGGCAAGACTGGACGGGGATGGCTTTCCCGCAGACCGGCACGTACGTGGTGCCCGGCGCGCTCGACCTGGTGGAGATGGACGCGGAGCGTGACCAGGGAAGCTACGTTGAGACCAACCTGTGGATGCGCCACGCATAGCAGCGCTGAGATGGCGGACGGAGACGAAACGAACCTCGTAGCGTAGTCTCGCAAGGGAGCGAATTTCGGTGGCGGGCCAGCGGTGGCGGCCCGCCGACGCGGAAGGCAGACTGGTGAGCGGAATCGTCCTGCTGGTCCTCATCGGCTTGGGCGTCGCCTGGGTGGTGACCAGAGGCCGTCAGAAGATGAAGCTCCCGGTGACCGGAAGGCACTGGCTGTGGATCGTCATTGCGGTGGTCGTCGTCCTGGCCATCGCCTACGGCGCGAGCGGCCACGTATCGCAACACTAGACGCTTCGTCACCGTAGGTTTTCACGCATACACCCCGGGTATAGCGGTAGTGCGACCGGCGAACCGGGGGGTTTGCCAGGATCTGCCAATGGACTCACGGCCTCGCACGCGATCCCGTCCCAGCACCATCCGAACGTGCGAGGTCGTGACCCCTCCCCGCCAAGACCGTCACGGCGAAGAGACGGTGGCGAGGCCGAGGGCTGGCGAGACTGCGCTCAGGGCGAAATAACCGTGCTGCCAATACCCTCGCGGTACCGATAGCCTAGAACCCGCCATTACATCTGGCCTGCCATCGTCGGCCTGCCGGGTGTCAGTTTCTATCGACGTGAGGTCTTGCTCGTGCCTACCGGCAAGGTCAAGTGGTATGACGCCGAAAAGGGGTTCGGCTTCCTCGCCCGCGATGACGGGGGCGAGGTTTTCGTGCATTCGTCCGCGCTGCCGGCCGGGACGACCGCCCTGGCCAAGGGACAGCGCGTCGAGTTCGGCATCGCGGAGGGGCGCAAGGGCGCGCAGGCGCTCCAGGTGCGCCTTCTCGAGGCGCTGCCCAACGTAACGGCCGCCGTCGCGAAGCACGCCAGGAAGAAGCCCGACGAGATGATCCCGATCATCGAGGACCTCATGAAGCTGCTCGACGGGATCTCCGACGCCTACCGGCGCGGCAAGCACCCGGAGCCGAAGGAAGCCAAGCCGATCGCCGACTTGCTGCGCGCCGTCGCCGACGACATCGCGCCGGAAGAGCGCGGCGCCAGCCGGCCCACCCGCCCCGCCAGCGCATAGGCCCTTCAGCCGCCAGGCAGGCGCACGGTGACGGCCAAGCCGCCGCCCGGGAGCGGGGTGGCGGCGATGTCGCCGCGATGTGCCCTGACCACTGACTGGACGATGGACAGCCCGAGCCCGCTGCCTTCCGGAGCGTCAGGTCCCCCGTGCTGGCACCCTCGGTAGAAGGGCTCGAACAGGGCGCTTACCTCCGGCTCGCCGACGACCGGCCCGCTGTTGGCAACCGTGAGAAACGCGAGGCCGTCGCGGCCGCCGCTGGCAACCTCGAGCCACCCGCCAGGGACGTTGTGCCGCACCGCGTTGTCGATCAGGTTGCACACCAGCCGTTCGGCGAGCACCGGGTCACCGAGCGCTAGTCCAGGGTTTAGCTCGGACGTGATCCGCAGCGAGCCCGCCCTGGCCGCCGGCACCGCCGCGTCAAGCGCGTCCTCGGCAAGCACGGCCAGGTCGAGGACTGACCGCGGTCCTGTGCCGCGGTCGCTGCGCGCCAGCGTGAGCAGCGCCTCGACCAGCCGCTCGGCCTGGCCGGTCGCCTGCCGAACCTCGGCGGCCATCGCCTCAAGCTGCGCGGGGGTCCGTTCCTTCTTGGCCAGTGTCACGTCGATGGCGGTGCGCATCACGGTCAGCGGCGTGCGCAGCTCGTGCGAGGCGTTCGCGACGAACCTGCGCTGACTGGCGAACGCCGCGTCGAGCCTGGCAAGCATCGCGTCGAACGTGTCAGCGAGCTCCTTGAGCTCGTCTTCCGGTCCGGCCAGCGCGATCCGCTCACCCAGGTTCTCCTCGGACGCACGGCGCGCCGCCGCGGTGATCGCGTGCACTGGCCGCAGCACCCGCCCGGCCATGATCCAGCCGCCCACGGCAGAGACCAGCGCCATCGCGGCCAGCCCGGCGACTGAGACGTCAAGCAGGTGGCTGAGCGCCTCGGCGCGCTGCTCCTGCGCCGTCGCGTTGGCGATGCCCTGCGCGGCCGCCATCGCCTCCTGCTTGCATACCTCTGCCTGGGCAGGTGTGGTCGCGCTCGCCTTGCAGTTGTCCATCGACCCGGACGACTTTGTGATCGCGGTGATCTGGTCCTGTGGCACGGTCGACCGCAGGGTGTTCGCGACAAGGCCGTAGGTCACTATGAGCAGCGCCGCCCCCGCGAGCAGGAAAAGGCCGCTATAGAGCAGCGTCAGGCGCAGCCGCACTGGCCGGCGGCTGAGCACGCCTGGTGTCCTCATCGTCGGCCAGGTTCCGCTGGCAGGCCGCGCAGCCGGTATCCGGTGCCGACGAGGGTTTCTATCAGCGGCGGGCTGCCCAGTTTCTTCCGCAGCCGGGAGACCGTCACAGAGACCGTGTTGCTGAACGGGTCGGCATTGACGTCCCAGACGTGGTCGAGCAGATCCTCGGCGCTGACCACGCCACCGTCCGCGGCGACGAGCGTTTCAAGCACGCCGAACTCCTTGCGGGTAAGCACTACCGGCCGTCCCGACCGGGTAACCCGCCGCCTGGCCCGGTCGACGACCAGGTCGCCAATCACCGCTACCGGCGGCGCGGACGGCGCCCGCCTGGCCAGGGCGCGGACCCGCGCCACCAGCTCGGTGAACGCAAACGGCTTCCCCAGATAGTCATCGGCACCGAGGTTGAGCCCGTCGACCCGGTCCTCGACCCCGGCGGCCGCGGTGAGCATGAGAATCCGCGTGACGGTCGGCCCGGCCACAAGCGCCGCGCATACCGCGTCGCCGTGCACCCGGGGCAGATCCCGGTCGAGCACGATCACGTCGAAGCCGGTGACCGCCGTGAGCTCCATCGCGGTCGCGCCGTCGTAGGCGACGTCGACCGCCATGCCCTGATCGCGCAGGCCTTCCGCGATCCGGTCGGCGAGCACCCGCTGATCCTCAACCACTAGCACGCGCACCCCCCCATGGTGCCCTGGCCGGCATGACATCGGCATAACACCGGCAGGTGGCAGCGCCCAATTCGTGTTGGGCAGCTGTTACCGCGCGCCCCGTAGAACTGTGCCCGCCGGCTCGCAGCGGGCCGGCCAGGCGCGAAGGGAATTTCCATGAACAGGATCCGACTGCGGCCACGGGCGGCCGGCCTGGCCGCGGCGCTGGCGGCGGCCATCGCGGCGCCCGTGACCGCCTGCGGCGGCTCGGGCTCCGCGCCGCCGGCCGTGCCAAGCCTCAGCCAGAGCGCACCCGGAGGCCAGGCCACTGCCGGCACGGCGGGCGGCGCCCGGGCCAGCGCGCTGCATGCGGCAGCCCAGTGCATCCGCCAGCATGGCATTCCCGGCTACGCCGATCCGGTACTCACCCCGAGCGGTCAGGTCTACAGCGACAGCCGCAGTTTCCAGAATGCCTCGCAGTCGGTACTAGACGCCGTACGGCACGCCTGCGCGGCGCTTATCGCGACCGCGGGCCTGAGTCCGATGGACGAGCCGCCCGCCCCGCCGCAGCTCGTGCAGGCCGGCGTCAGGGCAGCCGAGTGCCTGCGGGCGCACGGCCTGCCGAAGGTCACCGACCCCACAGCGCGGTCCCAGTACACGCCCGGTCACGGGTTCGGCGTGTCCGCGAGCGAGGGGCCGGCCGGCGGCAAGCAAAACCCCGTCTGGCAGCACGCCATTCAGGCATGCGTCGCGCAGGTAACCGCGGAGATCCAGGCGTCGACGCTGGGGAGCCTGAGCAATGACGGCTGACCGCGAACCGCGCCGCCGCCTGGCCGCCGCGGCGGGCGTGCCGCTGCTCGCCGCGGGCGCCACCGCGGCGGCCCTCATCGGCGGCTACGCGCTGTACCCGCGGCAGCAGGCCGCCGCCACGCCGGGCATCGCTACCAGGACCGCCCCGGTGGTCAGAACGGACCTCACCAACACGGTCCAGGTCGCGGGGGCACTCGGTTACCGCGGGTCCTACGGAGTCGTCAACCAGGCGGCGGGAACCGCCTACACGGCGCTGCCCGCCACCGGGGCGATCGTGCACCGGGGAGACCGGCTGTATGAGGTCGACGGCACACCCGTCACGCTGTTCTACGGCTCACGGCCGGCATGGCGGTCGCTGTCGGAGTGGGTGCTACCCGGGCCCGACGTGGCCCAGCTCGACAGGAACGTGATCGCGCTCGGCTTCGGCAAGTACCTCACGGTCAGCGACTACTACACAGCAGCGACCGCATACGCGGTCGAACTCTGGCAGGAGGCGGCCGGCCTGCCGGCCACCGGAACCGTGCCGCTCGGCCAGGTCGTCTTCGCACCAGGCGCGCTCCGGGTCACCAGCGTGGCCCCGGGCCTCGGCTCGCCGCCGCAGCCGGGCGCGCAGGTGCTGACCGCGACGTCGACCGCTCCCGTCGTCACCGCGCAGCTCCCGGTCGCACAGGAGTACTTGGTGCGGCGCGGTGAGGAAGTGACCGTGACGTTGCCTGACGGCGTGACGACCATCCCGGGTACCGTCACCGCGGTCTCATCCGTCGCCACGGCGGGGACAGCCGCCGGCGGACAGGATCCCAGCGCCCAGCCGGGGCAGAGCGGGGGCGGCAGTCAGGAATCGGTCGCGATGACCGTCCGGCTGAACCGCCCGCTGGCGGCCGGAGACTTCGACCAGGCGCCGGTGTCGGTCAGCATCGTCGCGGCGCACGTGAATGACGTGCTCGCCGTCCCGGTGAGCGCGCTCGTCGCGCTGGCCGGCGGCGGCTACGCGGTCGAGGTAGTGCACGGAACGGGCGCCGCCGCCGCCAGGCAGCTGGTCGCGGTGCGGACCGGCCTGTTCTCGTCCACCCTGGTGCAGGTCTCGGGCGCGGGCATCGCCGCGGGCCAGCGGGTGGAGGTGCCGGCCCAGTGACCGAGTTGCTCACCGTCACCGGTGTCGGCAAGACCTACCCGGGCGCGACCCCGGTGCGGGCGCTCGCCGACGTGACGCTCGCACTCAGGTCCGGCGAGCGGACCGCAATCGTCGGACCGTCCGGCTCGGGCAAGACCACGCTGCTGCACGTCGCGGGCACGCTGGAACGACCGTCGCGGGGCAGCGTGCGGATCGGCGGCGAGGAGGTCTCCGGCCTTTCCGACGCGGCCGTGTCGCGGCTGCGCGCCCACCGTCTGGGCTTCGTCTTCCAGCAGTTCCACCTGCTCGACCACCTGGACGCGGTGCAGAATGTGGCGCTCGGCCTGCTCTACCACGGCACGCCCGCCAGGCAGCGGCGAGCCGCGGCCGTGGCCGCGCTCGACCGGGTCGGGCTCGGCGACAGGCTCGGCCACCGTCCCGCCCAGCTGTCCGGCGGCGAACGCCAGCGGGTGGCGATCGCCCGGGCCGTGATCGGCAAGCCAGACGTGGTGTTCGCCGACGAGCCCACAGGGAACCTCGACTCCGCGGCGGGCTCGACCATCGTCGCGCTGCTCGCCGGCCTCGCCGACGACGGGACCGCGGTCGTCGTGGTGACCCATGACCAGGCGGTCGCCGCCGCGATGGACCGGCACGTGCTCATGCGGGACGGCAGGATCGTGTCTGACGACGGAGCGCCACGGTGACCGCGAAAAGGCCGCGGCTGCGGGCCGCGGACCTGATAAGCGGCGGCCTGCTCGGCCTGCGGGCGCGCAGGCTGCGGGCGGCGCTTTCCGCGCTCGGCATCGCCATCGGGATAGCCGCGGGTGTCGCGGTGCTCGGCATCTCCGCCTCATCGAAGGCGAACCTGCTCAGCCAGCTCGGGGCCGAGGCCAACCTGCTCACCGTGTCCGCGGGCAGCGGCTTCGACGGGTCGCCCGCCCCGCTGCCGCTGACCGCCCAGCCGATGATCGCGCGGATCCCGCCGGTCGAGTCGGTGACCGCGGTGGGTTACGTGCCGGCCGTGACGGTCCGGCGCACCAGCATGGTGCCCGCCATCGACACCGGCGGCATCTCGGTGCTCGCCGCGCAGCCCGGCCTGCTCGGCACGCTTGGCGGCGCCGTGTCGCACGGGGCCTTCCTGAACGCGGCCACCCAGCGCTACCCGGCGGTCGTGCTCGGCGCGGTCGCCGCCAGGACCCTCGGCATCGACCAGGTAGCTCCGGATACCCAGGTGTACCTGGGCGGCCTGTACTTCACCGTGATCGGCATCCTTTCACCGGTGCCGCTCGCCCCGGAGATCGACGAGGCCGCGCTCGTCGGGTTTCCCGTCGCGCACCGGCTGCTCGGCCTTGGCGGGCACCCGACCGAGCTGTACCTGCGGGCGCTGCCGGATCAAGTGCAGGCGGTGACCAGCGTGCTCCCGTTCACCGCCAACCCCGCGCAGCCCGAGGGCGTGCAGGTGAGCACGCCGTCGAGCATCCTTGCCGCACGGGCCGCCGCGGGCACCGCGCTCACCGGGCTGTTCCTCGGCCTCGGCGGGATCGCCGCCGCGGTGGGCGCGATCGGCATCGCCAACATCATGGTGATCTCCGTGCTCGAGCGGCGCGGCGAGATCGGGCTGCGCCGCGCGCTCGGCGCCGCCCGCTGGCACGTCGCGGCGCAGTTCCTCGCCGAGGCTCTGCTGCTCTCGCTGCTCGGCGGGGCCATCGGGGTGCTGCTCGGTGCGGCCGCGACGGCCGGCTACGCGATCTCGGCGGGCCAGCCGGTGGTGGTTCCCGCGGTCGCCGTGGCGGGCGGGCTCGGGATCGCCCTCGTGGCGGGCGCCCTGGCCGGCGCATATCCCGCCGTCAAGGCGGCACGGCTGCCCCCAGCGGAGGCCCTCCGAGCCACCTGACCGGCCGGAATCAGGGTCCGGGAGGCATAAGGGCGGTTTCCCCGTCGGGCACGCGACTCAATACCCGGCCGCCAGGCCGGCCTCGGGGGGTACGGGGGGTCGTCCCCCCGGGAGATAGGCGTTTGCAGAGCGCCCGATACGATGGCGGTTTGTGCCATCGGGCGCTCAGCAAACGCAACCTAGCGGGTGCTCGCGGCCTGCGCGGGCGGCATCCGGTGCTCGGTTGCCACGACCCGCTGCCTGCGGCGCAGCACGAGCAGCACAAGCGCGACGAGCAGGCCGCCTGCGGCGATGCTCAGGCCGACCTGCCCGTTGTTCAGCATCGACACGAGCACGCCCGCCAGTCCGCCTGCCACGTTGGCGACCTGGTTCAGCGTTTCGGAGACCGCGAACGTCGAGGACCTGATCTCATCGCCGATCTCGCGGCCGACGATCGAGTCCTGCCCGAGCTTGGCGAGGCTGGCGCAGAAGATCGCGGTGGCCTCGACGATGACGGCCGCCCACAGGCCGAATTGCCACGCGCACAACGCCGTCACCACCGGGGCGATGGCGAGCACGCTGAACATGATCAGCTGCGGCGCCCGGCCGCGGAAGAAGGAGCCGAGGATCATCGAGGCGAGGCTGCCGACCGACAGGCCGAGCGCGAGCGCGCCGAGCGCGAAGTTGTGCGAGACCTCATGGCCGAAGACCGTACCGAGGTTCACGCTGCGCAGCAGGAACGCGAGCAGGAACAGGATGTAGCCGGAATAGGCGCGCAGCACCGCGTTGACCGTCATCGCCTCGGCGACGATGGGCCCGACGTTGGCGAGGGTCCGCCAGCGCCCGCCGTGGTGCCCCCGGCCCGCGTCCGGCTTCTCCCCGGCCTCCAGGGGTAGCGTGGGCCGCGGCATGTCCGGCCGCGTCGGTGTCCCCGGCTGGGGCTCGCGACCTGGGCCCCGCCCCTGCTCGGGCGCGGGCGCCGGCGCGCGTTCCGCGGCCGGGACGTCGATCTGCTCGGGAAGGCGGAGCGCGAGCACCATGGCGGCCAGGTAGATCAGCGTGCCGACACGCAGCGTCCAGGCGGCGCCGCCCGCGAACTGCACCCCGGCGGCGAGGACCGCTGCCGCCGTGGACGTGGCGATCGAAATGAGACCAGAGCGCGCGTTCGCGGTGACAAGCGTGAGGTTGGCGGGCAGCAGGCGAGGCGTGACCGAGGCCTTGACCACGCCGCCCGCCTTCTGCAGCACCAGGATGCCGAACGCGGCGGGCAGCAGCGTCACCGAGTCCTTCACGTTCGCCGACATCGCGTAGCAGAGCAGGCCGCGGGTGAGCATGGTGCCTGCGAGCACGAACCTGCGGCCCTGCTGTATCCGGTCCAGCGCGGGGCCGATGAACGGCGCGAGCACGGCGAACGGCGCCATCGTGATGATCAGGAAGAGCACCACGCGGCCGCGGGCCTGGTCCACGGACGTGCTGAAGAAGATCGTGCCCGCCAGCGCCACGGTCACGAACGCGTCGGCGGCGCCGCTCGCCGCGGTCATCTCGAAGAGCGTGCCGAGACCGGTTCTGTCCGCGCCCTGTGCTCCGGTGATCCGGTGCACGAAGCGCGCCGTCCGCCTGGTTGCCTGGCCGGAGGCCTGACCGCCCGAGCGGAACGCCTGGCCCGTCGCATGGGCGGCATCACCAGCCCGGCGCAGCGCATCCGACATCCGCATGTTCACAGTATTCTTGGTCTGCGGCACTGCGACGAGCCCTATCGGGCGACGGGAGCAATAATTGGCAGTCGTGAGCACGATCAGAAACCGGGCGAAGGAAGCGGACCAGGTCTGCGCCGACGCTGTTGACGTGGCCAGGAAGGCCCTGATCGATGACGCCGGGGTGACCTCGGACGCCATCGGCGAGCATCTGGGCGTCGAGCCCGTCGCCGATCGTGTCGTCATGCACCTGTTCGGCTGCGCGGACCGCGCCTACGCCGGCTGGCGCTGGGCGGTCACCGTGACGCGCGCGCCGCGGTCCAAGCTGGTGACGGTCGACGAGAGCGTCCTGCTTCCGGGCCCGGACGCGCTGCTGGCGCCCGCCTGGGTGCCCTGGCACGACCGGCTGCGGCCAGGCGATGTCGGAATCGGCGACCTGCTGCCCGCGAGCCTGGACGACGAGCGCCTCGTACCGTTCGCCGTCCTCGACGGCGACGACGCGGTGACCGACTGGTTCCTGCCCTGGACCGACACAGAGAACGAGCAGGCGGGGCCGGCCGAACCGTCGGAACTGCCCGCGCCCGGCCGGTCACGGGTGCTGTCCTCGTTCGGCCGCGACGACACGGCGGAGCGCTGGTACGAGAGCGATCACGGGCCCCGCACGCCGCTGTCCCACGCCGCCCCCGCCAACTGCGTGACCTGCGGTTTCTTCGTCCCGCTGAGCGGCGGCCTCGGCCGGGTCTTCGGCGCCTGCGGCAACGCGTTCGCACCCGACGACGGCCGGGTGGTCTCGGCCGATCACGGGTGCGGCGCTCATTCCGAGGCCGTGCTCACCGGGGCCGCCGTGCACGCCGCCGTCCCGGTCATCGACGAATTCGGCTACGACCTCGTGGACTTGCCTGGCGTCTCTGTCGAGGAAACGGTGTTCGAGCCGCTGTCCCGCGACTCGTACCCCGAGGAGAGCTGAGCCTCCTGCGCGGCCCTGGCCCGCTCGGCGATGCGCGCCCGCCTGCGCTTGAGTAGCGGCACGTACCAGAGCCCGAACAGGCCCATCAGCACGCCGATGACGCACGTCCATATCCACCAGCGGACATCGGCGGGCAGCTCGCTGCGCACGGCAAGCAGCACGGCGAGCGCTACTGCCCAGCCGAACGTGATGGTGGCGGTCACCTTACGGTCGTCCGCTTCCCTTGGCGGTGGCGGCGGACGCCGCTGACCGCGACCGACCTGCGGACTCTGACTCACACCCCAAGGCTAGCCGACCATGCCTATCTGACCTGCCCGCGCATGATGTACTTGGTGGATGCCTGAGGCAGGTACACAGACGGACCCGGGTCTCGCCACCGCGATGCGGATCTCGGTCAGCAGGCTCGCACGGCGTCTCCGCGTGGAGCGCCTCGGACTCGGCGGCCCAGAGACCGCCCTGTCCGACATTCAGCTCGCCGCCCTCGCGGCACTTGAGCGCAAGGGCCCGATGACGCCAGGCGAGCTCGCCGAGCATGAAAAGGTCCAGCCCCCCTCGATGACCCGGGTGATCGCCGTGCTCGAGGAGCGCGGCCTGGTGCTAAGGGAGCCGCATTCGACCGACCGCAGGCAGGTCATACTCACCGTGACACCGGACGGCAGGGACCTGGTGCAGCGCGTGCGTCGCCTTCGCGAGGCCTGGCTGGCGCAGCGCCTGCAGGAACTCACCCCCGAGGAACGCCAGATCCTCCGCCAGGCGGCGCCGATACTCGAAAAAATAAGCCAGTCTTAAGCGGCCAGGCGCCGATGGTCTGGTATCGCGGCTGACCGCCGAGCGTGCTGCGGATGAGCTGGATCTCCGTGGCCGTCCACGCAGGCCCGGCGTAACCAGACAGCTCCGCTACGGCCTGCCGCAGGTCGGCGGGGACGCGGCAGCGGCCGAGCGTCACGTGCGGCCGGTACCGCCTGCCCTCGTCGGGCGGCGCCGCGCCCGCCCGGCGTGCGCCCGCGCCGACCGACATCGCCAGTTCCCCGAGCGCCTTCCTGTCGCCCGCGAGACCGCTCCACAGCACGGTGGCACGCGCCGGACTGGGAAACGCGCCGCCGCCTGCGATGCTGAGGCCGAACGCCGGATGCCGCCGCGCCGCACGCTCGAGCCTCGGCAGCAGCGCGGGCAGCCGGTCCTCGCCGACCTCGCCGAGGAAGGCGAGAGTGATGTGCCGCAGCTCACGGCCGGTCCAGCGCAACTCGGCGGCGCCAGCCCGCAGCGGCGCGCAGGCCGCCTCCAGATCGTCTAGCGCCGCCTCAGACGGCGCGAGAGCGACGAACAGTCTCACCAGGAACCACCGCAACGTACGCTGAACTCGTGAACAGGGTGCCCCGCTGGCTGATGCCGACCGTTCTCGGACTGCTCGTCCTCGTGGTCGTCATCGGCGCGATCGCCCACTAAGACATTCGCTCGACCACAAAGTCGATGCATCCGGTCAGCGCGGCCACGTCCGCGGGGTCGACCGCGGGGAACATTCCGATCCGCAGCTGGTTACGGCCGAGCTTCCGGTAGGACTCGGTGTCCACGATCCCGTTCTCCCGCAGCACCCGGGCGACCCCGTCGGCGCTCACGCCGCCGGTGAAGTCGATCGTGCCCACCACGGGCGACCGCATCGCGGGGTCTGTCACGAACGGCGTCGCGAACTGCGACTTCTCGGCCCAGTCATAGAGGATTTCGGCAGAACGGTTGCTGCGTGCCTGGGTCCAGGCAAGGCCGCCTTCCGCGAGCATCCAGTCCAGCTGGGCGGCCAGCAGCACCAGGGTGGCTATCGCCGGCGTGTTCAGCGTCTGGTCCTTGACGGAGTTATCGACCGCGGCCTTCAGCGACAGGAAGTCAGGGATGTACCGTCCGCTCGCGGCGATCTTCTCGATCCTGGCGAGCGCCGCGGGGGACAGCGCGGCAAGCCACAGGCCGCCGTCGCCGCCGAAAACCTTCTGCGGTGCGAAGTAGTACGCGTCGAACTCGGCCGGGTCGACCGGCAGCGCGCCCGCGCCGCTCGTCGCGTCGACGAGGACGAGGGCATCGTCATCCGTCCCCGCGGGGCGCCGGATGTCCATCCGCACCCCGGTGGACGTCTCGTTGTGGGTAAGCGCGTAGGCGTCCACGCCGCCCTCGGCGACCGGCAGCGGGTGGCTGCCTGGCGCCGAGACGATCACCGATGGCTCCTTAAGCCAGGGAGCGCGCGCGGTCACCGTCAGGAACTTCGACGAGAATTCACCGAACGACAGGTGCTGTGACCGTTCCTGAATCAGGCAGAACGCCGCCGCGTCAAAGAACGCTGAGGTTCCTCCGTTGCCCAGGGCCACCACGTACCCGTTCGGGAGTCTGAAGAGCTCAGCGACACCGTCACGGATCCGCCGCACGAGTGCCCGGACCGGTGACTGCCTGTGCGAGGTGCCCAGCTCACGTGCCGCCGCCACCGCGGCGGCCTGCTCATAGCGCACCTTTGACGGACCGCTGCCGAACCGGCCGTCTATCGGCTTGATATTGGCGGGAATGATGATGCTAGCGGTGGAGGTCACCAAACCAGCCTAGCTACTTTGCGGGGAGACGACCTCTCTGCACCCCCCGATCATCGGGGGCCCGCGCAGCCCCCCAGTTCGCCCCGCCGCGGGGACGGCGCAAGAGCCGCGCCGTCCCCGCACGGTGGCTGAGGTTAAAACAAAACCTCGGCTGCGCCTGGCACTTCTCGCACCGGGCGGAGACTCGGGCCGATGTACCTGGCCGACGGGCGGACCAGGCGCCCGGTCAGCTTCTGCTCCATGATGTGCGCGGACCACCCCCCCGTCCGCGCGCAGGTGAACATGACCGGGGTGACGTCCGCGGGCACCTCGGCGAAGTCGAGCACGATCGCCGCCCAGAACTCGACGTTGGTCTCGAGCACGCGATCAGGCCGGCGGGCGCGAAGCTCGGCGAGCGCCGCGTTCTCCAGCGCGAGCGCGACCTCGAACCTGGGCGCGCCGAGCTCCTTGGCGGTGCGCCGTAGCACCCGGGCCCGGGGGTCCTCGGCTCGGTAGACCCGGTGCCCGAAGCCCATCAGGCGGTCGTGGCGGTCGAGAACGCCCTTCACGTAGCCTTCCGCGTCGCCGGTGCGCTCCACCTCCTCGATCATGTGCAGCACGCGGGCCGGCGCGCCGCCGTGCAGCGGACCGGACAGCGCGCCGACCGCGCCGGAGAGGGCGGCGGCCACGTCGGCGCCGGTGGACGCGATTACCCGGGCGGTGAACGTGGAGGCGTTCATGCCGTGCTCGGCCGCGCTCACCCAGTACGCGTCGAGCGCCTTGACGTGCCGCGGATCCGGCTCGCCGCGCCAGCGGACGAGGAATGCCTCGGCGGGCGAGGTCGCCTCGTCCACGAGGCGCTGCGGAACGGGCGGCAGATCCGTGCCCCGCACGGACTGGGCGATGAACGACAGCAGCTGCGCGCTTGCGCGGCCGACGTCCTCGCGTGCCTGCTCCGGCGTGATGTCGTAAAGCGGGCGCAGGCCCCACCGCGCGGCGAGTGCCGCCACGCCGCTCTGCGCGTCTACTCGGGCATCGCCGGTGCGTACCGGCAGCTCGACCGCCTCGGGGGACGGGAGGCTCTGGCCGAACGCGTTGTCGACGAGCAGCCCCCAGACGTGACCGTAGGACACGTGCCCCACGAGCTCCTCGATGTCCACGCCGCGATAGCGGAGTGAGCCGCCGTCTTTGTCGGGCTCGGCGATCTCGGTCTCGAAGGCGACGACGCCCTCGAGGCCCGGCTTGAAGTCTGACATCGTTACCTCTCTAGATGCTGAAGAATTTCATTCAAACTCCGCTCTGCGCGACAGTGATAGGCTGCTACCGCGTAAAGAACCGCAGAATTTCGCGGAACGTGCAGGGATCGCGCTTTCTCACCCAGGCGATGGCAGCGCGTGGCCTGCCGGGCCGCGGACCTAAGATCTACGGTTATGGACAGGGCGTTGACTCCCGAGATGCTCGACAGCTCCCCGATGAAGCAGTTCGCTCACTGGTTCGATGAGGCAATGGCGGCCGGGCTGCCTGAGCCGAACGCGATGGTGCTGACAACCATCGGTGACGTGCCGCACGCGCGGACCGTGCTGCTCAAGGCGCACGACGCGGACGGTTTCACCTTCTACACCAACCGGACCTCGCGCAAGGGACGGGACCTCGCCGCCGACCCGCGCTGCTGCGCGCTCTTCCCCTGGTACGCCATGGGCCGCCAGGTGACGGTGGAGGGGTCCGTGCGGCAGCTGACCATGGAGGAAAGCGAGCCCTACTACCACTCGCGGCCCTGGCTGTCGCAGATCGGCGCCTGGGCGTCGCGTCAGTCCACGGTGCTCCAGTCACGCGACGAACTCGACGACCGCGTCGCCAAGCTGTCCGCGCGCTGGCCGGAGGGCACCGAGGTGCCGATGCCGGACTTCTGGGGCGGGTACCTCATCGTGCCGAACCGGATCGAGTTCTGGCAGTCGCGGCCGAACCGGCTGCACGACCGGCTCAGCTGCCGCCGCTCCGGTGACGGCTGGACGGTCGAAAGGCTGTCCCCCTAGGCATATTCGACAGTCTTCTTAGGTTTCTGACGGTGGTGACGCGAGCGCGTAGCATCGCTGTCAGGAGGAATTTTTCAGTGACTGCCCATGGGCTTATCGACACGACGGAGATGTACCTCCGTACGGTGTTCGAACTTGAAGAGGAAGGGATCGTCCCGCTGCGCGCGCGGATCGCGGAGCGGCTTGCCCAATCCGGCCCGACGGTCAGCCAGACGGTCGCCAGGATGGAGCGCGATGGTCTCCTCCACGTGGCGGGAGACCGCCAGCTCGCGCTTACCGACGCCGGCCGGTCGCTGGCCACCCGGGTGATGCGCAAGCACCGGCTGGCCGAGTGCCTGCTTGTCAGCGTCATCCAGATGCCGTGGGAAGAGGTGCACATCGAGGCGTGCCGCTGGGAGCACGTCATCTCCGAATCCGTCGAGCGGCGGCTGTACGAAATGCTCGGGCACCCCGAGCGCTGCCCCCACGGCAACCTCATCCCAGGGCTTGACGAACTCGCCGCGTCGCCGGAGCACGCGGACGCCGCACCAGACGCCACGATGGTCGACATCATCCACACGGCCAAGGAGCCGGTGCGGTCCACGGTTACCCGGATCACCGAGCAACTCCAAAGCGATATGGACCTGATGCTTAAACTGAAGCGGGCCGGGATACAACCCGGACGCGAGGTATCACTCGCGGCGGTGGAAGGTGGGGTCCGGGTGTGTGGCGCGGACGGCGCGGACGTGGCGGAGCCCATCGATCTTCCGGCAGAGGTAGCCTCACACGTATTCGTATCCAAGGAGTAACCAGGAGACCTGTTCAGGTGACCGGAGCGTGACAATGACGCGCTGGAATGAGAGCCTGCCGGCAGAGATCGTGCTGAGCCAGGCCGAGATCGGCGTCATCGTGGCGGACCGGGCCGGCAACGTAGTGTTCTCAAACGATTACGTTGCTAAGCTGCTACGTCTCGATGGCGCCACTGTGTCGTTCACGGGCAAGCCCCTTGGCGAACTCGGGCTGCTTCCCGAGGGTGAGCCCGGCCGGGTCGACCAGATCACCAGGCAGGTGCTGAGCGGCATTTCCTGGGAGGATTCGTTCGCCGGGCACCGCAGCGATGGCAGCCTGCTCTTTATCAGGGAAGTGGCGGTGCCGCTGCGCGACCCGTCGGGCGAAATCGACGGCATCGTGCTGGTCATCACCGAGGCGGGGCGGCGGGACTCGCTGCGCGAGCCAGACCGGCTCCGGGTGCTCGAGCGAATCGGGCAGCGGCTCGCCGGCTCACTCGAGCTCGACGCGACGCTGCGGCAGGTCGCCCAGATCCTGGTGCCCCGGTTCGCCGACCACTGCTTCATCGACCTGTTCAGCGGCGAGAAGCTGATCAGGCGCGCGGCGGCGCACGCCGGGGGCTGGGAGCCGCCCGAGGGCACCTGGGCGCGGGTCGGCGAGGCGATCCACTACCCGCCTGGCCACTTCATGCAGCAGGCCATGTCCCGCCTTGAGACGATCGTGGTTCCGGATCTCCAGGCAGACTTCTACCCGGCGCCGAGCGAGCAGTCCATGTCGGCCGCCGACCAGGCCGGGCTGACGTCCGTGATCGCCGCTCCGCTGTACGCGCGCGGCGAGCTGCTCGGCGGCATGTCGCTCGCCCTGTCCAGGCTCACCGACCGGCCGGACCCGCACTACGACCTCTCGGACGGCGACCTCATCGGCGCGATCGCCTCCCGGGTGGCGGTGGCCATCGACAATGCCATGCTCTTCGAGGCCGAGCGGCGGACCGCGCTCGCCTTCCAGCAGTCGCTGCTCCCCGACTCCGTCCCCGAACTCGACGGTCTCGAGGTGGCGTTCCGCTACGTCCCCGCCAAGCCGCTCGCCACCCAGGGACAGGGCATTCAGACCCAGGTGGGCGGCGACTGGTACGACATCATCCCGCTTGCCGCGGGCCGGGTCGGCCTGGTGATCGGGGACGTCGAGGGCCGCGGTGCGCGGGCCGCGGCGACCATGGGCCAGCTGCGCGCCGCATTGCGCGCCTACGCGCAGGACGAGAAGTCGCCCGCCGACATCATGCGCAAGCTCGATGAGTGGGTCCGCTCCACCGCCCCGGTGGGCGCGGGAGGCGACCCGCCGACCGTCTCCTGCATCTACCTGATCTACGACGCCTGGTCCAGGGAGCTGACGTTCGCCAACGCGGGACACGCCGCGCCGCTGCTCGCTGTCGACGGCGTTATCCGCCCCCTTGAGGTCAGGCACAAGGGCGTGCTGCTCGGCGTCCGCGGACGCGGTATCCGCGGCCTGCCGACCTATCGCGAGCAGACGGTAACCCTGGCGCCCGGCGCCGCACTCGTGCTGTACACCGACGGGCTCACCGACCGGCGGACCAGGGATGACGGCGACGGTCACTACAGCGAGGCCGAGGCGGTCGCCATGCTGCGTGACGCGCTGCTCGCGGCGGCGCCGTCGGCGGACGCGCTCGCGGTGGCCGCGGAGAACGCCGTGCCAGGCGACATCGACGACGACATGGCAATCCTGGTGTTCCGTTCCTCACCCGACGATCTCGCGTCCTTCCAGCGGTCCTTCCCCGCCGAGCCGATCATGGTCTCCGAGGCGCGGCGGCTCGCCACCACCACCTTCGCGGCCTGGAAAATGCATCCCGACCAGGCCGACCTGGCCCTGCTGCTCGTCTCCGAGGTGGTGACGAACGCGGTGCTGCACGCGTCGGTGACCCCGAGCCCGGCCGGGCGCCGCTTCGACCTGGAGCTGGAGTCGTCGCTGGCCGACGTCGCGTCGGGTGGTGCGAACGTCGGCGCGCTCACCCCCGCATCCGGCCTGGCGCTCGGCGCCCACTTCGCGCCGGTCTACCGGCCACGCGAATTCACCATGCGGCTGCGCCGCGGCGCAGCATCGGTCTGGGTCGAGGTCTTCGACCCCGACCTCCGGCTGCCCAGGCTGCGCACGGCACGCGCCACCGACGAGGGCGGCCGGGGCCTGTACCTGGTGGAACAGCTCGCCACCCGCTGGGGCTCCCGCCCCACCGCCGACGGCAAGGCCGTCTGGTTCGAGATCCCCCTCGACGCCAAGAACAACAGCTGACCCGCCGTCGCTCCGCAGGCGATGCCCCGGCATCATCGTGGACTGGACGCCGGCGGACAGATGCTCAGCCCGTGCCGGTCAGCGCGTTGCCTTCCCAGTCAACCGCCACGCAGTTGGCGGCGTCCGCGCATGAGACGCCGGTGATGCCGGTACCGGGGGTCGTCACCGGATCGACGTTGGACGTGCCGGACCAGGTCGCTCCGTTGAAGCTGGCCACATTCCCGCTGAGGTCCCCCATCAGGCAGAACCGGGCGACGGTGCACGAGACCGTTTGCGGTACGCCCACGCTGTCGATGGTGGCGGGTGCGGTCCATGTGCTCCCGTTGAACGTGTACTGATGGCCTTGCGCGTCGATCGCCACGCAGAACCTCGTGGACGGGCAGGAGACGCCGGTCATGGTGACCGCCCAGCCCGGGTCGAGTGCGGTGGCACTGGACCAGGTGCTGCCGTTGAACGTGAACGCGTTCCCCAGGTCGTCAACCGCGACGCAGAAGGTCCTGGTGGCGCAGGACACCTGACCCTCGCCCGGGGCCGGCCCGAAGCCCAGCCAAGCGTCGAGGGCTCCGTTACCGACACTGACGCCGTTCCAGGTGGCGGTGTAGACGCTTTGCGACGTTGTCCCGTAGGTGAGCATCTCGCAGAAGTTCGGGTCGGTGCAGGAGATCGAACTCAGCGGCAGGCCATCCTGAACCAGAAACTTCCAGGCAGTCCCGTTGAAGATGAAGATGTGCCCGCCAAGGCCCTTCGAGTTCGAAGCGTCCACCGCCATGCAGAAGGTCGCGCTGGTGCAGGACACCGAGTCAACCTCGCTCGCCAGCGGGCTGATGGCCTGCGGGGTGCTCCACTTGTCCCCGTTGTAGGTGAGGTATGCCCCGGACCAGTCCACCGCCATGCAGAACGACCGAGTCGGGCAGGAGACCGCGTAGGTGAAGCCGTGCTTCGACCCGCCGCCTGGAGCGGCCGAATGCGTCCATGACGTGCCGCTCAGCACGAAGATGGTCGTTCCGTCCGTCACCATGCAGGACGTCGCGCTCGCACAGGACAGCACAGAAGTCTTGGGCTGATCGAGCGCTCGCGCTCCGGACCAGGTGGCGCCGTCGGTCGTGTAGTAGCTGCCACCGCTCAGCGCCATGCAGAAGGAGGTGCCGCGAGCACAGGACACATCGTTCATCGGGTTAGCGCTGAGCGTCGCGGGAGCAGACCAGCTGCCGTTGTAGAGCAGCGCGTGTCCGCTCCGGTCGACGGCCGCGCACAGCTCGGCGCTCGCGCAGGACACCTGGACTGCGTAGAAAGGCACGTCATACTGGGTGCCCGCGTCCCAGCCCGACGCGCCGTAGGCGTAGGCCATACCCGCCGCGCTCACGGCCATGCAAAAGGAGTCACTCGTACAGGAAACCGCCTTGAGCACGTCGGTCGCGGCGACGGTGGCCGGCGCCGACCAACCGGAGCCGTTGAAGGTCGCCGCCCGCGTCGCGTCGACGGCCACGCAGAACGCCTGGCTCGCGCAGGACACCGCGACGGCGTTCAGGCCGATGCCGGCGGCCCGCGACCAGGACGTGCCGTTGTAGGTGAAGCTGTTCCCGCTCGTGTCCACGGCCAGGCAGAAGGTCGTGCTCACGCAGGAGGCGTGAATGTTGTAGCCGTTGTTGAGGTACGGACCCGTCTCGAGTCGCACGGGGGCAGACCAGCCGGTGCCGTTCCAGCGTTCCGCGGAGCCGGTGGCCAGGTCAAACCCCATGCAGAAGGTCGCGGAGACGCACGATACGGTGCCTACCCAGCCGGCGGGGGCGTCGACGCTTAGCGGGGCGGAGAACTTCATGGCGGACCAGACGTTGCCGGCTGTCGAGGCACTGCTCGTGCCGCCGGGCCCGGACACCGTGAGAGTGAGGCGGTAGTTCTGCGATGCCGTTCCACCAAGCGCGGGCAGCGTGACAGGAACTTTGAGCCCGACGGCCACGGCGCCCGCCGCGCAGGCCTTGGTCACCGGCAGGCCAGGGACAGCGGGACTCGCCGAGATCGTGCATTTCGCCGAGCGGCTAACCCCGGCGGACAGCACCACTGCGCCTCCGCCTGACGGCAGGTCCGCTGGGCTCACCGCGAGCTTGGTAACCGCCGGCGGTGCCTCGCGAACGACGACAGTCAGCGGCTTGGTCGCGACCTTGCGGCCGCCGCCGCTGACGGTCAGCACGAACTTGTAGGCCTGCTGTCCCGCGGTCTTGTTGGCGGGCACGGCAACCGTGCGCTTGGCAGATCCGCCGCTGCACGCGATCTTGGCCGGGAGGCCCTTGAGAGCAGGCGACGAGGTGAAAGCGCAGGTACTGGCGCCCTTGACGACGGCGCTTAGCTGGACCTTCCCGCCCGTCGATGGCAGTGACTTCGTGTTCACGCCGAAGGACTTGACGGTCGGACTGCTGGCTGTGCTCTGGGCGGCGCTCGCCGGGAGGACCGATGCCAGCAGGTACAGCGCGGCACCGGCCGCAGCGGCCAGGCTGCGGCCCAGAATGATCTTCATGACCGGACATGCTAGGGGCGCATCCCGGGGAGTAATGACGGCATTTGTCACATCGTGCGAATACTGAGACCTGGCAGCACTAGGCGGCGTAGCCGGCGGCCTTGAGCACCTCGACGCGGACGATGACGCGGACCGCTCCGGGCTTGTCCTCGCCCGGGTCCTTGCCGTCGTACTTCCAGGACAGGCCGGTGTCGAAGGCGCGGCCGACGTCCGGCGTCATCGACGCGCGGCCGCGCAGCTCCACGTAGTTCTCCGGGTCGGCGGACTCGATCACGGTGACGCTCACCCGGGGGTCGCGCACCATGTTCCGGTGCTTCAGCCGGCCCTCCACCGTGGAGAACAAGATATCGTCGCCGTCCCTGCCGATCCACATGACCGAGGTCTGCGGGCTGCCGTCGGCGTTGACGGTGGCGAGTACCGCGTAGTTACGGCCGTCGATGAGCCGGATCGCGGACTCGGAGAGCTTGATTCCCATGCCGGCACGCTAACAGAGCCCGTGGACGCGAAACGGCCCGGGCCGTTGCCGGTCCGGGCCGTTAGGCGTCTTGCTAAGCGGCGATGGACTTAGAAGTCCATGTCCCCGCCGCCGGGGCCAGCGGGAGCGGCCGGAGTCTTCTCCGGCTTCTCCGCGATGACCGCCTCGGTGGTGAGGAAGAGCGCCGCGATGGACGCCGCGTTCTGCAGCGCCGAGCGGGTGACCTTGGCGGGGTCGATGATGCCGGCCTTCAGCATGTCGACGTACTCGCCGGTGGCCGCGTTCAGGCCCTGGCCCGCGGGCAGGGACTTCACCTTCTCGACCACGACGCCGCCCTCAAGGCCGGCGTTGATCGCGATCTGCTTCAGCGGCTCGTCGACGGCGCGGCGCACGATCTGCGCCCCGGTCGCCTCGTCGCCCGACAGGTCGAGCTTGTCGAAGGCGGTGCGAGCGGCCTGGATCAGCGCGACACCGCCGCCGGGCACGACACCCTCTTCGACCGCTGCCTTGGCGTTGCGCACCGCGTCCTCGATGCGGTGCTTGCGCTCCTTGAGCTCGACCTCGGTCGCCGCGCCCGCCTTGATGACGGCCACGCCGCCGGCCAGCTTGGCCAGCCGCTCCTGCAGCTTCTCGCGGTCGTAGTCGGAGTCGGTGTTGTCGATCTCGGTGCGGATCTGGTTGACCCGGCCCGCGATCTGGTCCGCGTCGCCGGCACCGTCGACGATCGTGGTCTCGTCCTTGGTCACCACGACCTTGCGCGCCCGGCCGAGCACGTTGACGTCCACGCTGTCCAGCTTGAGGCCGACCTCTTCGCTGATGACCTGGCCACCGGTGAGGATGGCGATGTCGCCCAGCATGGCCTTGCGGCGGTCACCGAAGCCCGGCGCCTTCACCGCGACGGACCTGAAGAGGCCGCGCATCTTGTTGACCACCAGGGTGGCAAGGGCCTCGCCCTCGACGTCCTCGGCGATGATCAGCAGCGGCTTGCCGGACTGCACGACCTTGTCGAGCAGCGGGAGCATGTCCTTGTTGGCGGAGACCTTGGAGTTCACCACGAGGATGTACGGGTCCTCGAGAACGGCCTCAAGACGCTCCGGGTCGGTGACGAAGTACGGCGCGATGTAGCCCTTGTCGAAGCGCATGCCCTCGGTGAGCTCAAGCTCGAGGCCGAAGGTGTTGCTCTCCTCGACGGTGATGACGCCTTCCTTGCCCACCTTGTCCATGGCCTCGGCGATCATCTCGCCGATCGCCGTGTCCCCGGCAGAGATGGACGCGGTGGAGGCGATCTGCTCCTTGGTCTCCACGTCCTTGGCGAGCTTGGACAGTTCCTCGCTCACCCGCTCGACGGCCGACTCGATGCCGCGCTTGAGCGACATCGGGTTGGCGCCGGCGGCGACGTTCCGCAGGCCCTCGCGCACCAGCGCCTGGGCGAGCACGGTCGCCGTCGTCGTGCCGTCGCCGGCAACGTCGTCGGTCTTCTTCGCTACTTCCTTGACCAGCTCGGCACCGATCTTCTCCCACGGGTCCTCGAGCTCGATCTCCTTGGCGATGGACACGCCATCGTTGGTGATCGTGGGGGCTCCCCACTTCTTCTCGAGTACCACGTTCCGGCCCTTGGGGCCGAGGGTTACCTTCACGGCGTCGGCAAGCTGGTTCATGCCGCGCTCGAGGCCGCGCCTGGCGTCCTCGTCAAACGCGATCATCTTCGCTGCCATTGGTTCCAGTCCTCCGTGGCTACGGGTTAGGACCGGCCGAAGCCCGCGACGGACGGCACGGCCGCCCGGCAGTCCTTCCCTGCCGACCAGCGGTGCCTCATCGCCCGATCCCGCCGTCATGGTTGTCACTCTCACTGGGAGAGTGCCAAGTCCCATGTTTAGCACTCTCATAGGGAGAGTGCAAACGCCGGGGGCCGCGTACTGGGCGTTCTTCTATACGGCATGGGCCGCCTCTGCCGAACGCGTACAGTGAACAGGCACAGAACAGGTCGGTGAACCACCCGTTCCCCTTCGAGAGGGTTTGCTACTTTTCCGCCATGAAAGCTCTCGTCCTATCCGGTGGCTCCGGCACGCGCCTGCGCCCGATCACCCACACTTCAGCGAAGCAGCTGGTCCCGGTGGCGAACAAGCCCGTGCTGTTCTACGGGCTCGAGGCGATCGCCGCGGCCGGCATCACCGATGTCGGCATCATCGTCGGCGACACGGCCCCCGCGATCGAGGCGGCAGTCGGGGACGGTTCGAAGTTCGGCATCAAGGCCACCTACATCAGGCAGCTCGCGCCGCTCGGTCTCGCGCACACGGTCCTGATCGCCAGGGAGTTCCTCGGCGACGACGACTTTGTGATGTACCTGGGTGACAACTTCATCGTGGGCGGCATCGACGCCATCGTGGACGAGTTCACCGGCTCCCGGCCGGACGCCCAGATCATGCTGACCCGGGTGAGCGACCCGCGGTCGTTCGGCGTCGCCGAGCTCGACCCGGACTCCGGCGCGGTCAGGAGCCTCGAGGAGAAGCCGAAGGAGCCCAAGAGCGACCTGGCGCTGGTCGGCGTCTACCTGTTTACGCCGGCCATCCACGAGGCGGTCGCCAGCCTCAAGCCGTCCTGGCGGGGCGAGCTCGAGATCACCGAGGCGATCCAGTGGCTGCTCGACAACGACCGCACGGTCAACTCGACGACGATCACCGGGTACTGGAAGGACACGGGCAACGTCGCCGACATGCTCGAGGTCAACCGGCTGGTGCTCGAGGGCATGGAACAACGGCTGGATGGCACGGTAAGCGACGACTCCGAGATCATCGGCCGGGTCGTCGTTGAGGAAGGCGCGACGGTAGCGGGCTCGCGCATCGTCGGCCCGGCGATCATCGGCGCCGGCAGCTCGATCACCGGCTCCTACATCGGCCCGTTCACCGCCATCGACGAGGACTGCTGCGTCGACGACAGCGAGATCGAGTACTCGATCCTCATGTCCCGCGTCTCCATCCGCGGCACCCGCAGGATCGAGGCCTCGATCATCGGCCACGACGCGGAAGTGACCCCCGCGCCCCGGGTACCGCGGGCGCACCGGCTCGTGCTCGGCGACCACAGTAAGGTGCAGATCAGCTCATGAGGATTCTGGTGACAGGCGGCGCGGGCTTCATCGGCTCGCACTACGTCCGCACGCTGCTCTCCGGCGGCTACCCCGGGTACGAGGACGCCGCGGTGACGGTCTACGACAAGCTCACCTACGCCGGCAACCTCGCGAACCTGGCCCCGGTGCAGGACAGCCCGCGCTACACGTTCGTGCAAGGCGACATCTGCGACCCGGCGAAGCTCGCCGAGGTGCTGCCCGGCCACGACGCGGTGATCAACTTCGCCGCCGAGTCGCACGTGGACCGGTCGATTGCGGGGGCGAGCGAGTTCATGAACTCCAACGTGCTCGGCGTTCAGGTACTGCTCGACGCGTGCCGCAGCGTGGGCATCCCCCGCATCGTGCACGTCTCCACCGACGAGGTCTACGGGACGATCGCCGAGGGCGCCTGGACCGAGAAGTCTCCGCTCGACCCGAACTCCCCCTACTCCGCGGCCAAGGCGGGCGGCGACCTGATCGCCATCGCCTTCGCCCGCACCCACGGGGTCAACGTCTCGGTGACCCGGTGCTGCAACAACTACGGTCCGTACCAGTACCCGGAAAAGGTCATCCCGCTGTTCACCACCAACCTGCTCGACGGCAAGCCGGTGCCGCTGTACGGCGACGGCCTCAACGTCCGCGGCTGGATCCACGTGGACGACCATTGCCGCGGCATCCAGCTCGTGCTGGAAAGGGGCGAGGCCGGCCAGGTCTACAACATCAACGGCGACGTCGAGCTGAACAACCGCGAGCTGACCGAGGCCATCCTCGACAAGTGCGGTGCGTCCTGGGACGACGTGGTGCGCGTGGCGGACCGCAAGGCCCACGACCGCCGGTACTGCCTGGACGACTCGCTGCTCCGCTCGATGGGCTACGCGCCGCAGACGGCGTTCTCCGACGGCCTCAAGGCCACGATCGAGTGGTACGCCGCCAGCCGCGAGTGGTGGGAGCCGCTGCACCGCCCGGCTCCTCCCGCCCGGACAACGCCCGCGTCAGCCGAGCCGGCTGCGGAGTAGTCGTGACCCGCTGGTTCGTCACCGGCGCGGCGGGAATGCTCGGCCGCGACATGACGGCGCTGCTTGCCGCCAGAGGCGAGGAGTGCACCGCCCTCACCCGGGCGGATCTCGACCTCACCGACGGCCCGGCCGTCACCGCCGCGATCGCGTCCGCCAAGCCGGACGTCGTCGTGAACTGCGCCGCGTGGACCGCGGTGGACGCCGCGGAAGAGTACGAGGACGAGGCGCTTGCCATCAACGGCAATGGCGCCGCCAACCTCGCCGGCGCCTGCGCTGAGGCGGGCGTGCTGCTCGTCCACCCGTCCACCGACTACGTCTTCGACGGCCACGCGTCCGCGCCGTACGCCGAGGACGCGCCGACCGCGCCCGCGGGCGCCTACGGCCGCACCAAGCTGGCCGGCGAGCTCGCGGTCCGCGCCGCCCTCCCCGACGGCAGCTACCTCGTCCGCACCGCCTGGCTGTACGGCGCGCACGGCAAGAACTTCGTCAAGACGATGCTCCGGCTGGCGAGGAACGGCACCGCGCCTGGCGTCGTCGCCGACCAGCACGGCCAGCCCACGTGGACCGCGGACGTCGCGACGCAGATCTGCGCGCTTATCGACGCGTCCGCCCCGGCCGGCGTGTACCACGCCACGAGTTCCGGCCAGACGACCTGGTTCGGCTTCGCCGAGGAGATCTTCCGTCTCTACAACGAAGATCAAACCCATGATCCCGAACGGCAGCGGCTTACACCCCGCCCCATCGCCACGGCCGATTACCCGACGCCGGCCCAGCGGCCCGCGTACTCCGTCCTTGGCCACGACGCCTGGCACAAGGCGGGCATCGAGCCGATCGGCGACTGGCAGGACGCGCTGCACCGCGCCTTCACCGCGATCCTCGCCGAAGCCTCCTAGGCAGCCAATCCGGGTTCCCCCGGCTAAGCGCGGTTCCGCTAGCTGGCGGCGTCCGGGGCGGACGTTACCGGCGTGACGGACTCAGTCGGGATCGGCGGCTGGCCTTTTCCCTCGTCCGTGCCCGCGGTGTTGGTGAGCCCGCGACGGCGGGTCGCGGCGGCCGCGCCTGCGACCAGCAGGTCGCTGATGGTGTTGACCGCCCGGGAGCACGCCGCCACGGCGATGGCGGGGCCCTTGCCGATGACCGGCGTCAGGAAGACGATGAGCAGCACCTCACGGACGCCCGCACCGGCCGGGGCGATCACGATCACGAAGCCGACGCACCAGGCGAACGCGTACCCGCCCAGGGCGACCAGGAACGTCTTGCCAACCGGCGCGCCGAACTTCTCCGCCATCAGGAAGATCTGCAGGCCGTTGAACAGCCATGCGACAAACGCCCAGGCGAGAGCGCGGGCGAGCACCCGCCCGGTCAGCGGCTGGTCGAGTCCTGGGCGCTTAGCCAGCTTGAACAGCTTGCCGAGCAGCGGGTTGAGCACCCGGGGGTGCAGGCAGACGAGGACCACGGGCAGGATCAGGAACACCCACAGGTACTGCATGTCGCTCTGCGCGAACGGCAGCGTCACCATGGCGACGATCAGGCCGGTCACCAGCGAAAGCAGCATCGCGAGCACCGAGGCGCTCGCCGACCTGGCACGCGGCACCTTGGCCCGCGCGCCGAGTTCCATCTGTGCGAGGATCGGCCACACCGACCCGGGGATGTACTTGCCGAGCTGCCCGATGAACAGGATCCGGCCGGCCGCCGGCAGGGGCAGCGGCGAGCCGAGCCCGGCGAGCAGGGTCTGCCACACGCGCAGGGTCGCGAACTGCATCCCGAGCAGCGCAAGGAGCGCCCACAGGCAGGTGACGAGGCCGATCGTGCCGAGCGCGTGGTGGACCTGGCCCCATTCCTTGTGGATCTCATAGGCCCCGACGACGACCGCGGCGACGACGACGCCCCACTTGAGCAGCCGGCTGCCCAGTGCGCGCTTAAGGAGGTCTTGCGCCTTCAAGCCATCATCCTTGCCGGTAGGGTACGGACATCATGCGCACCGTAATCTTTGGCACTTACGACACCGCGATGCACCCGCGCATCGCGACCATTGCCGAGGGTCTGGCCGCTCGGGGATTCGACGTGGCCGAATGCAACATACCGCTCGGACTGTCCACCGCGGACCGTGTTGACATGCTTGCCAAGCCGTGGAAGGCGGCCGGCCTCGCCGTGCGGCTCGGCAACCGCTGGCTCGGACTGGCGGTGAAGGCCCGCAAGCTGGGGCGGCCCGATGCGGTCGTGGTCGGTTACCTCGGCCACTTCGACGTGCATCTGGCGCGGCTGCTGTACCGCCGCGGCAAGGTGCCGATCGTGCTCGACCACCTGATCAGCGCGGCGGGTACCGCCAAGGACCGCAGGATCGCCGGCGGCGGGCTCAAGACGAGGCTGCTGACGCTGATCGACTCGGCCGCCCTGCGGGCCGCCGACATCGTGGTGGTGGACACCGAGGAGCACCTGGAGACCGTCCCGGACAAATACCGGGCGAAGGCGGTTGTTGTGCACGTCGGCGCGCCCGCGCCGTGGTTCACGGCCGCACGGGACGAGACCGCCGTCGGGCCCGCCGCCGACCCCGCGGCACCGGTCAAGGTCGTCTTCTACGGGCTGTACACGCCGCTGCAGGGCACTCCGGTCATCGGCGAGGCCCTCGGCCGCATCGCGGGCGCGCCGGTCGAGGTGACCATGATCGGCCGCGGCCAGGACGAGGCGGAGACCAAGCGGCTTGCCGCTGCCAGCCAGTCCGTGCGCTGGCTCGACTGGGTGCCCGCCGCCGAGCTGCCCGCGCTCGTCGCCGCGCACGACGTCTGCCTCGGCATCTTCGGCACCGGAGATAAGGCGCTGCGGGTGGTGCCCAACAAGGTGTTCCAGGGCGCTGCCGCCGGATGCGCGGTCGTCACGTCCGACACCGCGCCGCAGCGCCGGGTCCTCGGAGAAGCCGCCGTGCTCGTCCCGCCGGGCGACCCGGCGGCGCTGGCCGACGCGCTGCTCCGGCTGGCCGAGGACCGCGAGGCGCTGCTGAAGCTGCGCCACGCGGCACATCAGCTCGCCGCCGAGCGGTTCACACCGGAGCAGGTCGTCGGGCCGCTGACGGACCGGCTGCTTCCGCCGCACGCCGGAGCCTAGCTGTCCCTGGATCTGACTATCAGGTCGGCGAGCAGCGCCAGGGACGCGATAAGAAGACCGGTGACGAAGACCAGCACTGTGTCCGTGGCGATCTTGAAATGGTTTGCGGACACGTCGTAGATGGCCTTCACGATGCCAATGCCCAAGAGGGTCAGCGCCAGCGGCATGAGCACCTTGAGCGGGTTGAAGTACATCGTCATCCGGAGCACCTGGAGGATGTACCGGTAGGAGTCCTTGCCGAACTTGAACTTCGACTTGCCTGCCCGCTTGGAGTAGTCGATCGGCAGGAAGTAGATGTCGTGGTTGTTCGAGAGGAACGACACGGTGATCGTGGTGACACAGGAGAACCCCGCGGGCAGCAACCGAAGGTAGGGCAGCGAAACCTCGCGCCGGAACGCCCGCAGGCCCGAGTTCAGGTCAGGGATCTTCGCCCCGGTCAGCTGCTCGGCGAACTTGCGGATGAACCACTTAGCCGGCACCCGGAGCAGCTTGTAGGTGCCCTGCTCGCTGGTCCGCGCGCCGACGACATGATCGACCGTCGGGTCCTTCTCCAGGATCTGGACCAGCTCGGGGATCCGCTCGTTCGGGTACGTCATGTCGGCGTCGGTCCACACGACGATCTCGCCACGGGCGCGCTGGGTGCCGATCCGGCGGACGGTGCCTGACCCGCTGTTGCGGTGGAAGTTGACGATTTCCATCTTCGGGAAACGCGGCGCGGCCTCATACAGCTTGGCCAGCGTGTCGTCGGTGGAGGCGTCGTTCACGCACATCAGCTCATAGGAGTAGCCGCTGGCGTCCATCGCCGCCGAGATCCGCTCAATCTCGGCGATCACGTGCCCTTCCTCGTTGTAGCAAGGCAGGACGATCGTCACGTAGGGCGCGGCTTCTGCTTCTGCTTCTGCTTCTGCTTCGCGCGCGGTTTCCTCGAATTCGGCAATCACTTGGCCGGCTCCCAACTATAGGCCGCGAAAACCTGGTTAACAGGGTTCCGGGGCGTACCGAAGATAATGTGTCCGTCGATGCTCGTGTTCGCGCTGAAGATGTAACTCACCGTGCCGTTACCAAGGGGGGTTAGCTGGGCACTTGTCGGCGCGAGAACGACCGGGTGACGGCCGGCCTTCTGGATGGCACGGACATCCGCGAGAACAGTGGCGGCCGCGATGTTGTTTCCCGGGGCCGTATTCGCGTTGGGCACCACGGTCTGCACTCCGGCCACGGGGATGCCGCACTGTCCCCTGATGGACTCGGCGAACTGCTGGTTCATCGTGTAATCGGCGATGAGAACAGACGAGTTCGCCGGAATGGCCTTGCAGATCCTGTTGATCATCGCGATCTCGCCGACGTACGTCCGCTGGAAGGCGAGTCCGTCGGAGTACGGCATGACTCCGAACGGTCCGCCCGTCTTCAGGCCGAGGCCGAAGTTCCCCATCATCGCCGGCAGGAAGATGGCAAGGGCGCAGCAGGCGATGACGAACCCGCGCGGCATCTTTTCCCAGCGTTTCGGCACGTTCACCAGGCGCACGACCGTAGCGCGGCGCGCGAGCCAGGCGGCGAGCCACACGGCGAGCAGGATGAGGCCCGGCAGCACCGCGGGGACCAGACGGCGGCTCGCCCACGGCTGATGCGGCGTGATCGCGGGCCTCAGCAGGAACTCAGTGATCGTCCACGCGAACGTTAGCAGCGGCAGCACCCAGACGGGTGCCTCGCCCTTGACGCACCGCCTGCTCACCATGGAGGCGGCGATCACCGCGAACAAGATGACGGGCCCGCCAGTGTACCAGTACACCCAGTGCAGGCTGAGCGGCGCGTACTCGAGCGCGTGCCAGTTGCGCTCCACGTAGGGCCGGATGATGAAGCCCACGATCACCACGAACGGCAGCACCGTCGCGGCCTTGACGAGCCTCGGGCCGGCAGTGAAGTGGAACTCCGCGCCGCGCCGCCGGTACCACCAGACCGCCGCGCCGGTGGCCAGGGCGACCGCGACCACCGCGGCGACCATGTACTTGACCGACTGCGAGTTGGTCTTCAGGTACGGCAGTGTCAGGAACGCCCCGTCCACGGTGCCGTAGACCGTGCCGATGACCATTCCGACGATCAACGGGATGACCTGCCGCTGCCGCCGCAGAATCAGCAGGCCGGCGTACGGGAGGACGAGCAGGCTGTCGTTCGGGCCGTCGATGCGGACGAGCAGCGTGATGCCGAATAGCAGCCCCGTGATAAACGCGAGCCAGTGGGAGGCTGATCGCCAGTGGGTCCGCCAGTTGCTCCGCCACCGCCCGGCGTCTTCCGCGCCGCGATCGGTGCGCTGCACGTCGATCCACAGCGACAGCGCGCCGAGGAACAGGATCTGCGCCAGTGTTTCGCTGAAGGTGCCGCGGCTGACGAACTGCTCAGGGATCGTGATACCGATTGCGAGCGCGCCAAGCGGCGCCCAGCGGGGGCCGACCAGCCTGGCAACGAGGCCGGCGAAGGTGAGCACGGCGAGCGCGCCGAACAGCGGGCCCATGAACACCGCGAGACGGGCGCCGCCCGCCCAGAAGCCGAGGGAGAGCAGCATCGGCAGCCCGGCCATGAACTGGGGCACGATATTGCTGCCGACCTGGTAGAACGCGGCGCTGGCGTAGGTCACCCCGGTCGCGTGGCCGAATGCCGCCGCGTCCTGCGGGATCGGCAGCGATCCGTGCTGCGAGATCCAGCTGGCGAACTGCATGTACGACGCGGGGTCGAGCATGACGATGATGAACTGGGAGTGGTAGGCAGCCTGGAAAGCACCGAAGACGACGGTGATTCCGATGATCGTCCACAGCACCCACCGCGGCGTGGGGCCGGCCTTGCCGTCATCGACCGTGCCGAATAGCGGCGCGCCCGTCAGCGAGGGAATCCGCCGCCAGGTGAACGGCACCATCACGGCCGACAGTGCGATCCACAGCAGGATCACCAGGGCGGGCTTGAACAACCCGAGCACCAGCAGCGGAAAGCTCGTCAGCAGGAACGGGAGGATGAGCAGCGCGGGCAGGACCGTGAGCCGGGCGAGGAGCAGCCCCGCCGTATCCCGGTGATCACGCTCCGTGCCCGGATGCGTCCCGTGGGCGCTTCGCCGGACGGCGGGAGACTTGCTGTCAACGGTCAATGAAGGAACCCATCTGCGTCTGGGCTGATCCCAGTCTCGTGCCGGGCACCAAGGCGCACCCAGCGGGCGTTCTGAATTATAGGAAGATATTGAGGCTATACGTGCTTGTTCCGCACAGGTCCGATTCTTCCGGACCACTACCACCACAGTGCCGTTCTACCCGTATCCGAACGATCAGACACGGAGCGTAACGCCATCGTGGCTTATGGTCAGCCAAGAGCCTCGACCTGTTCGGCCAGCCAGCGCCGCGGTGCGCGGGCAGTGGCGGCGCTCGCGATCGCCGCACTGCGTCGCTGCCGCTCGGCGGCCTGCATGGCCAGGCCGGCATGCAGGGCGTCAGCGGTGGCGCTGACATCATAAGGGTTCACGAGGAGTGCCGCCTCACCAACAAGCGCGGCAGCACCGGCCTCCCGGGAGAGCACGAGCGCGCAGCCGCGCTCGCTCAGGATCGGCCCTTCCTCAGCCACCAGGTTCATGCCGTCCCTAATCGGGTTCACAAGGAGCACATCGGCGATCCCGCACGCGGCGAGCGAGCGCGGGTAATCGTCCTTTAGGTCTAGGATAAGCGGTTCCCAGGCCGGCGTCCGGAACTCGGCGCTGATCTCCGCTGCCAGCTCGTGGACGCGCGCCGTATAGGCCTGGTACTCGGGAAGCGCGGAGCGCGACGGGTAGGCGAAAGCGAGATGCGTCACACGGCCGCGCCACTCCGGCCTGGTGCGCAGCAGCTCACGGTAGGCGGCGAGGCCGCGCACCATGTTCTTGGACAGCTCCGTGCGGTCAACCCGCACGATCAGCTGCCTGCCGCCGGCCAGCTCAGCGAGCAGTCGCGCGTGCGCACGGACGTCGGCCTCGCGGCCCCGCGCGCGCAGTTCGGCGGCGTCCACGCCGAGCGGATGCACCGCCACCGCGGTCACCCGGTCCCGGTAGGCGACCCGGCCGGCGCCCGCGCGGGTCCTGGTCACTTGCGCGCCGAGCACCCGCTCGCAGCAGTCAAGGAAGGCATCCGCCCAGCGTGCGGCCAGGAAGCCGACGTGATCGGCGCCGAGCATGCCGTCGAGAACCGCGATGGCCACGTCGTCGGGCAGCATCTGGTAGTACTCGGGCGGCGCCCACGGGGTGTGCTCGAAATGCGCGATCCGCGCCGCCGGATGGCGGTCGCGGAGCAGTCGCGGCGCGAGCGACAGATGGTAGTCCTGGATCAGTACCCGGGTCCCCTGGCCGCACTCCTGCGCGAGGGCGTCCGCGAAGGCCTCGTTGTAGGCGACGTACGCGGTCCAGTCCGCGCGGAACGCCGCGTCGAAATGCGGCTGATTCGGCGTGTCGAAGAGCATGTGGTGCACGAACCAGAGGACTGAGTTGGCGATGCCGTTGTACGCCTTGTCGAACACCCCTGCCGGGATGTCGAGCATCCGCACCGGAACCTCGCCAGGGCCGACTGCCGCCAGCTCCGGGTGCCTCGCGGCCTCCCTGTCGGCCTCGCTGAGCGCGGCGCACAGCCAGAGCCCGCCGCCGTCCGCCGCCACCGCGCCGAGCCCCGACATCAGCCCCGACACCATGCCGCCGCCGCCTCGCCTGGCGGTCAGCGACCCGTCCGCGGCCTGACCGTAGGAAACGGGTCCCCGGTTCGAGGCGACAATGAGTAGCCGACTCGGGTCGTTTGTCATATGGCGCTAGCCTAATTGAGGGCTTAATAACCCCGTTGCCGGGGGCGCGGATAGATCGGTTACAGTGTTACCAGCTAGTACCCGGCAGGAGATGCCCGGTACCCCGCGCGGCGGGCACCAAGTGCCCAGGCGCGCCGATACGATGGCGGCTTTTTGCCATCGGGCGCGCATCGGGGGGTACGGGGGTCGTCCCCCCCGGGCGATAACTGAATACCTCATCCAGAGGGGTGGAGGGATCGGCCCTGTGAAGCCCCGGCAACCATCGCGGTAACGCAACCTCAGTAAGGCGAGGCAAGCGCGCGACTGGTGCCAAGTCCGGCCTGCGGTCATGGTGACCGCTGGGAAAGATGGGAGAGAGAGGCCTCGCCCCATGATCGCTCGGACCGACGCGTGCCCCGCTGATGAGACCGGGGTCCTCCGTCTCGGCAACGCAACCGGACTCACCTGCCGCGAATGCGGCAACACCGTGCCGCTCGGCCCGTTCTACGCCTGCGACCAGTGTTTCGGGCCGCTGGAGGTCGGCTACGACTTCCCGCGGCTGACAAGGGCCGACATCGAGGCGGGCCCGAAGAACATCTGGCGCTACGCGGCGCTGCTCCCCGTCCCGCAGGACATCGCGAGCCGGCCGACCACCGAGCCCGGCTACACGAGGCTCATCCGCGCCGACGGGCTGGCCGCCGAACTCGGGATGCGGCGGCTGTGGATCAAGGACGACAGCGGTAACCCGACCCATTCGTTCAAGGACCGGGTGGTCGCGGTGGCGCTTGCCGCTGCCACCGAGATGGGCTTCAAGGTCCTCGCCTGCCCGTCGACGGGAAACCTGGCCAACGCGGTGGCCGCGGCGGCCGCCAGGGCGGGCATCCGGTCCGTTGTCATGGTTCCCGCCAACCTCGAGGAGCAGAAGATCCTCACCACCGCCGTGTACGGTGGCACCTTCGTCACGGTGGACGGCAACTACGACGACGTGAACAGGCTGGCCTCCGAGCTGGCCGGCGAGCACGAGGACTGGGCGTTCGTCAACGTGAACGTCCGCCCGTACTACGCGGAGGGCTCGAAGACACTCGGCTTCGAGATCGCCGAGCAGCTCGGCTGGCGGCTGCCCGACCAGATCGTCGTGCCGGTCGCGTCGGGCGCGCAGCTCGTCAAGATCGACAAGGGATTCACCGAGCTCACCGAGCTCGGCCTGGTCGACGGCAAGCCGTGGAAGGTGTTCGGCGCGCAGGCGTCCGGCTGCGCGCCGGTATCCGACGCGTTCGCCAAGGGCTGGGACGTGGTGCGCCCGGTGAAGCCGGACACAATCGCGAAGTCGCTGGCGATCGGCAACCCGGCCGACGGCCCGTACGTGCTCGACGTGGTCCGCAGGACAGGCGGCGCGGTGGCGGACGTCTCCGACGCCGAGGTGGTGGACTCGATGCGGCTGCTCGCGCGCAGCCAGGGCGTGTTCGGCGAGACCGCGGGCGGTGTGACCGTCGGCGTGCTGCGCAAGCTGCTCGCCGACGGCCAGCTCGACCCCGACGCGGAAACTGTCATCATCAACTCCGGTGACGGACTCAAGACGCTCGACGCGGTCGCGTCATCTGTCACCGTTCCCGCGGCCATTAAGCCGACCATCGAGGAGTTCGAGCAATTCCACGGGTGATCATTACTGTGCGCGTTGATGTGATTGACGGCTATCTGGCGTCATCGGCCCCGCGCAAGCGGTAAGGTCTTTTCTGGTCGTTGCCGCGTAAGGTCGCGATCAACGGGTTCCGCGGTTGCAAGGGCGGGGCTCGAAGCCCGAGCAGCAGTTAGGGAGTTGTTTGGAATGGCTCAGGGCACCGTCAAGTGGTTCAACCCGGACAAGGGATACGGCTTTATCGCCGTCGACGGTGGCAAGGACGTCTTCGTCCACTTTTCCGCGATTCAGGCGGATGGCTACCGCAGCCTCGAAGAGGGCCAGCGGGTCGAGTTCGAGATCACGCAGAGCGACCGGGGACAGCAGGCCGAGAAGGTCGTCATCGTCTCCTAAGATCTCAAGCTCCAACGGACGGCCCGGCACCCTGCAACGGGGCCGGGCCGTCCGGTTTTCTGCCCTGGTAGGGTCGTCGCGTGCAACCACTTGGCATCGAAGGCGCCTGGGTCTACACCCCCACGGTGCATGGCGACGACCGGGGCAGTTTCGCCGAGCAATTCCGGGGCGCGGAGTTCGCCGCCGACCTCGGTTACCGGCTGGACATCGCGCAGGTCAACTGCTCTGTGTCGCAGCGCGGTGTGATCAGGGGCATTCACTATGCCGACGTGCCGCCTGGACAGGCCAAGTACGTGAGCTGCCTGGCCGGGGCGGGGCTCGACGTGATCATCGACATCCGGGTCGGCTCTCCCACGTTCGGCGAGTGGGAGGCCGTCGGGCTCGATTCGACGTCCCGCCGCTCGGTGTTCATCTCGGAGGGTCTGGGGCACGCCTTCATGGCGCTGACCGACGACGCGACCCTGGTCTACCTCTGCTCGACGCCGTATGCCCCGGGCCGCGAGCACGGCGTGCACCCGCTCGACCCGGCGATCGGCATCGACTGGCCGCTCGGCGAGATCGGCGGCGCTCCGCTGCTGTCGCCCAAGGACGCGGCGGCGCCCACCCTCGAGGAGGCGCGGCAGGCCGGGCAACTGCCGCGTTACGAGGACTGCACCGCCTACCTCGACCTGCTGCGCAAGCAGTCGTCCTGACCGCGCCCGCCTGAACGCGCGTGCGTTCCAGGGTCTAGACGTTGAGCAGCGCGACAGTGATCCCGTTCTCCTGCCACTGCGTCACCGTGTAGTAGCCGAGCACCTGGAGCAGCGCCTCCTCGTTACCGGGAAGCGCGGAGAACGGATCGCCCGCCAGGTGCGTGACGTAGACGACCCAGATCCGCGGCGTGCCGGAGATGCACGCGGACGGGTCGACGCACTGGACCGGCTGCAGCGACTCCGCCTGGATCTGGGACTGGGCCTGGAAGACCGGCGCCGGCCTGTTCTTCACGCCATTGAGGTAGTAGTTGAGGCTGGTGTCGACCTGGTAGTGGTTCTGGTCGCTCAGCTGGTAGGCGATGGCGTCGCCCGGCCTGGCCCGCTCCGCCACGATGCGCGCCGCGGCCCGGTAGTCCACCGCCGTGCCGTTGGGCGGCTGCGAGGGGTAGGCCCACAGGTTGTGCGCCACGTTGCGCCGGATCGCCAGCTGGTCGTGGACTCCGGCCAGGCCGACAAGCACGACGGCGATGGCCGCCACGGCGTACCGGGGCGAGAGGACACCGCTCAGCCGTGCCAGCCGGGTAGCCTTGGCGCGCTCGGTGAGATAGGTGATGCCCAGGCCGGCCGCGACCGCCCAGCCTGTCAGGCTGAACAGCATGTACCTGAAGGTCCAGTAGGACCAGGGTCCGCGAGAGATGAACCAGACGGCGATCACCGGGGCGATCGCGAAAGCGATGGCGTAGCCGGCGATGACCCGCTGCCGGGCGTCGGCGCCCGCCACCAGGGCCGCGATCGAGAGCAGTATGACCAGGGCCGCGACGGGAATGGAGGCGAACAGCTCCTGCCACAGCCCGCCGCTGATGCCGAAGAGCTGAGCGACGTGCGGCTCCACCTGCTGGCCGATCTGCCAGCCCTGCTGCGTGTGACCAGCGATGACAAGCGGGGTGACGAGCAGTCCGCCGGCGACCGCCGCGATCAGGAACCGCCGCATAAGCAGCAGCGGTGTCCCCTGGGGATCAAGCCGCCCGCCGGGCAGTGCCTTGCCGCCGTCCCCGTCGCCGCCGACGCGCACGGTGCGCTGGCAGAAATCCCACAAAACGATGGCCAGGTGCCCCGCGACGACGGTGACGGCGATCAGGTTGGCCGCTCCCGCCGCGGCGACCACTACCGCGTAGATAGCCCAGCGAGACCAGGCCGGCCGCTCCATGGCCCGCAGGAACATCAGCGTGGCGAGCGCCGCGAAGAACATCGCGAACGCGTAGGGCCTGGCCTCCTGCGCGTACCTGGAGACGCTGGGGATCAGCGCGAAGACAAGGCCGCTCGCGAGGCCGGTGAGATTGCCGCCGAGCCGGCGTCCGATCAGCGCGACCACCGAGGCGGTGGCCGTCATGGCGATGACGGACGGGATGCGCATCGCCGTCGGCGAATCGCCGAACACCGCCATCCACCCGTGCAGGCCGAAGTAGTAGAAGCCGAGGACCGCGTCGATGTTGTGCAGCATGGCCCACAGCTGCGGCAGGGTACGAGTCGCTGCCGACCAAGTCGCAAGCTCATCACGCCACAGCTGCGGCACGCCGACTTCGTACAGGCCGAGTGCTGCTGTCACGACGGTCGGCAAGATCCACGTCAGGTATGCCGTCACCGGGCGGCGGGCGGCGGCCTCCTCGGGCGCGGCCACGGCTGAGGCACGGCGGGCGGTTAGCGGATTCACGACGGTCAGACCCTACTGCACGGGATATTCAGCCGCCACCAGGCATGGCGGTAAACGTAGTCACCCATGCCAGGTTTCATGCACGTTTGAGTGGCGGTTGCAATGACGGCGGTCCATGGCGGGCTCTCCGAACGGTTGTTGATAACGCGGAAGTTGAATCCAACGACGACGGCCAGGAGCAGGGCGAACACGGTGACCGGAGTCCATGCCGCGGCGACCACGGGCCAGGGCCCGCGTCGCGCGGCGTTGACGGGAGCGTCACCGCCGAGCCCGCCTTCTGGCTCACTAGCGGAGAACTCCCCGCCTGTCACGCCGCGCGGGCGAAGCATGGCGACGATCGCCGTGTACAGCAGCAGTGCGGGCGCGATGACGTATCGCGGCTGCACGACCTGCAGGTTGTCGACGATCTCACCGATGAACACCAGGACACTGAACGCCATGGCCGTTATCGCGAGCGGCCAGTTCGGCGCGGTGAGCCTGGCGAGTGCGACGACGACAACCGCCACCACGATAGCGCACGCAACCACGACCAGAGCGTTATGGATCGTCATATTGGAAATGCTCAGCGGCAGCGGGTGGCCCTCGCCGTTGGTGCCAGGACCGCCCAGGGCCAGTTCGCCGAACAGCGCCCGCGGCACCACCCTGGTGAAGTAGTTACCCAGAATCCAGACCGGGTTGGTGAACAGCGTGTTCGACCGGTTGCTCATGCCGCGCCACTGAATCGTCCACTGCGTGAGCAGGCCAGCGCCCCAGCACACGGCGACGGCGATCGACGTCTTCGAGCGGCCGGCGATCAGCCTGGCCGCCACCAGCGGTGCGAGCAGCACGGGCAGGATGCTGGACAGCGTGGTGCAGAGCATGATGACAGGCGCGACCAGCCGGCCGCCGAGGGTCACCGGCCGCCACAGCAGCAGCCAGAAGATCCCGTAGAGCCCGACGAACTGCACGGTGGCCAGGTCGTTGTTGACCTGGGTGTACCCGAAAGGTATCAGGCAGGCCGGCGCGGCGATCAGCAGCCGCAGCCAGGGGCTGCGCAGGTGCGGCCCGCTTGCGATGTAGGCGACGAGGCCGTACATCGCGTACTCGAGCGCGGCGCCCGCGGCCATGATGCCGGGCGCCCAGGTGAGCGGGAACGTCGCCGCGATCGCGGTGATCGTGCGGGGCACGAAGTCGTAATACCCGTTCATCTGGGTGGTGAGAGCGGTCATCACCGACTGGTGCAGCGCGTCCTGCAGGAAGTTGCCCGCGTCTTCGATCCAGATCGTGTTCAGCGCGCCGGGACCCGCGGTGCGGGCAAGGCTCACGGCGGCGCCGGCGATCACGAAGGCGACGGCGATCAGGATCTTCCGCCAGCCGGGACGCCCGGCGGAGGACTGGAGGAACAGCGCCGACCTCAGCCATTCCGGCAGGCCGGCAAGACGCGACAGATAACCGAGGCTGCCCGCCGTGGCCGTCGGCCTCAGCGAGTCAGCGCTCGTCTGCTCAGTCACCGCAAAGTCCGTCCTTCTGCGCAATCCGCGCACGTCAGCCGAAGACGCGCGACCCCTCAGAATAGTCTGTAATTCTGATCAGCTCACGAGAGTACAAGTAGGCTTACTCACAGTTAGCTAGTTCCCTGTTACCGAGGTGCCGCTAATCCTCTGGCTGGAAGCGGCCAGTGAGAGGGTATGCAAAGCGACTATGAGTCGGGAAACGGGCACTAGAACTGGCGTGGGTGAAACCATAGCCACCACCCCGCGGCTGAGCGTACGCGGGCTTGCCGGGATCCTGGTCAACTGGCTGCGGTCCGATCTGTTCCTGGGCACGGCGAGCGGCCCCGTCGGCCGGCGGAAGGTCCTGCTCGCGGTTGCCGGGGTCGTCGCGGCCGCGGCAATCAGCCTCAGCAGGACCGTCGGCCCTGGTTCGCTGAACACCATCTGGATCGAGGACGCGAAGTTCCTGCTCAACGGGGCGCTGAACCAGTCCTTCTGGCAGACGATGACAACGCCGATCAGCAGCTACTACCAGCTGCCCGCCCGCGTCCTCACGCAGATCGCCGTCGAGTTCCCGCTGAGCTGGGCGCCCGGGGTGATGGCTGCCTTCGCGGCTCTCCAGTACGCGATGTACGGCCTCGTCGCCTACATCGCCAGCGGACCGCATCTGCGCAGCCCCTGGCTGCGGCTGCTCATCGCCGCGCCGGCCTGCGCGATACCGCTGGCCTACACGCAGGTCAACAACGACCTGGTGACCGTGCAGTTCTTCGGCCTCTACGGCGCCTTCTGGACCCTGCTGTGGATTCCGGGCACCAGGGCCGGACGGATCCTGTCGCCCGTGGTCATGCTGACGGTGTCCTGGACCGCGGTGCTGAGCGTGGTGTTCGCACCGCTTGTGGCCGCGAGGCTGATCGCCGACCGGTCGAGGAACTCCTGGTGCGTGGCCATCGTATGGGCCACGGGCGTGCTGCTCCAGTTCAGCCAGACCCTGCTGGGCAAGAGCCACCACCTCAGCTACGGATACAACGGCCCGTTCTTCGTGCTGCGGAACTACCTGACCCGGGTCATGCCGCGGGCGCTGTTCGGCGAGCGATCGCTCGGCGGCGCGGGAGCGGACTACCGCGGGTACTACGCACCGCTGCACATACTCAACGTTGCCGCCCACCATGCCCTGATGATCGGCGCGTGGGTCGTCGTGCTCGTCATCATCGGCCTCGCCGCGGCCAGGTTCACCGACCCGAACTGGACCCTGGCGGCAGTCGCCGCGGCCTACAGCCTGGCGATCTTCGGTGACGAAGTGATCGTCAACACCCCTGTGATACAGCCGCGTTATGTTGTCGCGCCCGCTATGCTGCTCTACACGGCTCTGGTCGCTCTCATGCGGCCACGGCAGGAGGGAACGAGTCATGTCAGTGCCGCGCTGCGCTGGCTTCCCGCCGCGGGGTTCACCGCGCTGCTCCTGGTCGCGGTTACGCTGAATTTCCGGGTAACCAACGGGCGTACCACTAGCCCGGCCTGGACCAGCGTCGCCGCCGCCGCGTCAAAGACCTGTGCCATGCCTGGCGTCACGGCGTATTCGTTTGTGCACGAGTGGTGGTTTGTGACGATCCCCTGCAGCAAGGTCGGGTAGGGTGACCCGCGCGGACAGGCAACTGGAGCATTGCAACAAGACGGCCAAGACCACAAGTAGAAGCTGAGGACTCCATGGGTGGCAACGGACAGATCCTGCGCGTCAGCGTCATCGGCACGGGTTATCTGGGCCTCACTCACGCCGTCTGCATGGCGGACCTGGGCCATCAGGTGCTCGCCATCGACGTGGATGCCGAGAAGATCGCCAAGGCGGCGCGCGGCGAGACGCCGTTCTTCGAGCCCGGCCTCGAGCCGCTGCTGCGCAAGAACCTGGACGCCGGCCGCCTCCGGTTCACCGACTCGTTCGCCGAGATCGGCGAGTTCGGTGACGTGCACTTCATCTGCGTCGGGACGCCGCAGTCCAAGGACGGCACGGGGCACGCGGACCTGACTTACGTGTTCGGCGCCGCTGAGGCGCTCGCGCCGCACCTGAACCGCGCCACCCTCGTCGTCGGCAAGTCGACCGTTCCCGTCGGGACGTCACGGCAGCTCATCGACCGCATGCAGGCCGCGGCGCCGGCCGGCGAGCTGGTGGACTACGCGTTCAACCCCGAGTTCCTGCGCGAGGGCTACGCGGTGCAGGACAGCCTGACCCCGGACCGGATCGTGTTCGGTGTAACCGGCGAATCCGCCGAGACGCTGCTGCGCCGCGTCTTCGACACCCCGCTGTCCTCCGGCATCCCCGGCATCACCATGGACCTGGAGACCGCCGAGCTCGTCAAGGTCGCGGCCAACTCCTTCCTGGCGACCAAGATCTCCTTCATCAACGTGATGGCGGAGATGTGCGAGGCCTCCGGCGCGGATGTGATCAAGCTCGCGGACGCGATCGGCATCGACGAGCGCATCGGCCGCAAGTTCCTCTCACCGGGTCTCGGCTTTGGCGGCGGCTGCCTGCCCAAGGACATCCGCGCGTTCCGCGCCACCGCGGGCGAGCGCGGCGTCGGCTCGCTCGTGGACCTGCTGACCACCGTGGACACCATCAACCTCGGCCGCAGGCACCGCGTCATCGACCTCGCGCGCCAGGCCCTCGGCGGCGACCTGTCCGGTAAGCGCATCGCGGTGCTCGGCGCCGCGTTCAAGCCCAACAGCGATGACATCAGGGATTCGCCGAGCCTGGACATCTCCGGCCGTCTCTCCGACGAGGGCGCAATCGTTTCTGTCCATGACCCGGTGGCCATGGCGAACGCGAAGCGGGTCCGCCCCGAGCTCCGCTACGCCGACTCGGTCCACGAGGCAGCCGACGGCGCCGATCTGGTGCTCCACCTCACCGAGTGGGCCGACTACCGGGCCATTGACCCGGCGGCGCTGCGCGCGACGGTGGCGAACCCCGTGCTCATCGACGGCCGCTGCACGCTCGACGCCGCCGCCTGGCGGGCCGCGGGCTGGACCGTGTTCGTCCCGGGCCGCCCGGCCGCGTAACGCGAGCACGACCGCGTACTTAACACGCGCCCGGCGAGCGAGGCGAGCAGCCGGACAATCCCGGCAGGGCCGTCGACCACCAGGTCGGCGGCCTCGGCCACCGCGGGCGTCTCCGCGCTGCCGCTGGCGACGGCGCACCCGGGCACGCCCTGCGCGCGCAGCTCGCGGATGGCGGCGAAGGCCGCGAGATCACCGAGGTCGTCGCCGCAGAACAGCACCGACCCGGCCGCGCGCTCCGCGGCGAGCGCCCGCAGGGTGGCGCCCTTGTCCGTGCCTGGCGGCCGGAGCTCGAGCACCATCCGGCCCGGTTCGATGGCCAGCCCCGTGCTGGCGGCGAGGCGGCCGAGGGGACCGCGCAGCAGCGCGAGTGCCGCCGCCGGGTCCGCCGTCCGCCTGGTATGGACCGCGAGCGCGGTGCCCTTGTCCTCGATGGATGTGCCCTCGGGCGCGCCCGACTCGGCAAGCAGCCCCGGAAGCGCCTCCCGCGCCAGCTGGACACCGGGCGGGATGGCGGGCGCGCTGAGCACGCCCGCCTGCCACCGCTGTACGCCGTAGTGACCAAGCACGATGAGGCCGGGCACGTCCGCGAAGCCGCCGAGTGCCACCGCGTCCGCCGCGGCCCTGCCGGTGATGATCGCCACAGTGCCGACACGGCTCGCCAGACTGGCGAGCGCGGCCGCGGCGCCAGGCGCGGGCACCGCAGCGGCCGGGTCGGCGACTATCGGCGCGAGCGTGCCGTCATAGTCGGTGGCCACGAGCGCGCGCGACGGGCCGGCCACGATCGCGGCGAGCCCGGCCCGGCCGCCTGGCGTTCTGGCAGGGGGCAGTGGTTCCGGAGTCTGGGCAGCCGGAGTCTGGGTCACCGCTTTCTGGTACCCGGCTACGCGGAACGCATGCGCTGCCGGCGTGCCCGCTGCGCGCGGAGCCGCTTGACCAGCACCGGGTCGAACATGAGCGCTTCAGGGCTGTCGATCAGCTCATTGAGCAGCTGGTAATAGCGCGTCGCGGTGATGCCGAGCGTCTCGGTGATGGCCTGTTCCTTCGCCCCGGCGCTGCGCCAGGTACCGCGCTCGAAGGCGAGGAGGCGCATGTCACGCTCCGACAACGCTGGCATCGCTCCCCCCTTCGCATAGGCTCCGGAGCCTATGGCCGGATTTCACTGTCTCACGTTCCTGACCGACTACGGACTAGAAGACGCTTTCGTGGCGATTTGCCATGGAGTAGCTTCCCAGATCGCGCCAGATGTACGCATCATCGACATAACGCACATGGTTCCTCTTGGCGACATCAGGCGCGGCGCCGTAGTGCTCTCCCAGGCGGTCCCCTACCTGCCCCCCGCGGTGTACGTGGCGGTGGTCGACCCCGGCGTCGGCACCGCGCGCCGCGCGGTCGCGGTTGAGGCGGGCGGATCGATCTTCGTCGGCCCGGACAACGGCCTGCTCTCCCTCGCCGTGGCGGCGGCAGGTGGCGCCTCGCGCGCCGTTTCGCTCACCAACCAGGCGCTGTGGCTGGAAAACGTGCCCGCCACCTTCCACGGCAGGGACATTTTCATGCCGGTCGCCGCGCGGCTCGCGACCGGGACACCGCTCGACGAGACGGGCGAGCCGGTCGAGGTATCAAGTCTTGTCACATTGCCGGCGCCGGAGTGGCGGCTGGCAGGCACCGAACTGGCAGGCACCGAACTGGCAGGCACTGTGGCGCATGCCGAGGTGGTGACGGTGGACGGGTTCGGCAACGTGCAGCTCTCGCTGCCCGGCACGGAGGCGCACCGGGCCGGGCTGATCCCGGGTGCGGCCGTCACGCTGGCCTGGGACGGCCGGGAGACCGTGGCTCCGTTCGTCACCGCCTTCGGTGATGTCGCGCCGGGTGAGCTGCTCTGCTATCGCGACAGCGGCGACTGGGTGGCTATCGCGGTCTCGCAGGGCAACGCCGCCGGGCAGCTCGGCATCCGTGCGGGCACCAGGGTGACGCTCGCCGCGTCGGCGCCTGGCGGCAAGCGGCCGCGGTGGTGACGCCCGGCCCAGTCGCCCGTTGTGTTCGGTGGTGCCGCTAACGTCATGAAATAGTTAGCGCGTCGAGCATCGTCCCGAGCTTAGCCACGTGACATGATTAAGCACGATTTGTCGGTGTTTCGCCGTAGCTGATGCTTTAGCCCTGGTCGGATCGGGAGTACGCGTGACCCACGTGGCTCGCCCGTTGCGCGGCCTGCCGCCAGTCGTTGCGGCGCTCGCCGCCATCATCGCTACCGGCCTGCCCGCCGCCGCCGCCGGCCTGCCCGCGAGGGCACAGACGGTCAACCGCACGACCCAGTGGTGGCTCGCCGCGCTGCACGTACCCGCCGCGGTGCGGGCGGCACCCGCTGCGGGCAAGGGCGTGACGGTCGCCGTGCTGTCCACCGGCGTCGACCTGAGCCATGCCGATCTGGCCGGCAGCGTGACCGCCGGTCCCGACCTCGCCGCGACGGGACGCAAGCAGGGATCGCCCTACTGGGGACAAGAGGGAACCGCGGTAGCCGGCCTCATCGCCGGGCACGGGCGCGGGCACGGCCGCACCGACGGGCTCACCGGCGTCGCGCCGGCCGCCAGGATCCTGTCGGTCCAGGTCACCATCGAGTATGACGATCCGCTGACCGCGGACGCCACGGTGGCGCGGCGACTGCCCGCGGCCATCGCGGCCGGCATCAGGTACGCGGTCGGCCACGGCGCCAGCATCATCGCGCTGCCGCTTGATCCGGGCACACTGGGATCGGCATCCACCGGAGATCCTGCCGCCGCTGGCGGAAGCGCGGCTGAGCGCGCGGCCGTCCGCTACGCGCTAGCCCATGATGTCCTGCTCGTCGCGCCGGCCGGAGACAACGGCGCGGGGAGCGACTCGGTCAACTATCCAGCTGCCTATCCGGGCGTGATCGCCGTGGGCGCGACCGCGCGGGACGGGAGCCTCGCACCGTTCACGAACACGCGCTCATACGTCGCGCTCACCGCGCCAGGTTCCGGACAGACCCCGGGCACCGCCGGCACGACCGGCAACCCGGTGGCGGGGCTCACGGTGGCCGCTCCTGGCGGCGGCTACCAGTCACTCGCCTCTACCGACATGTCCGCGGCGCTTACGGCGGGCGTCGCGGCGCTCATCCGCTCGCGATATCCGCGACTCGGCGTCGCCGCGGTGACGCGGGCGCTCGAGCGCGGCGCGACCGCTCCGCCCGGCGGTGCGGGCCGCACAACGGCGGCCGGCCGGGGGCACGGACGACTCGACGCCGCCGCGGCCGTCGCCGCGGCGGCCGCCATCTTCGCTAAATTGCCTGCTCCGACGCCCACGCCAGCCGCGACGCCAGCGGCCACCCCCACCCAAGCGGCTCCGGCGGTCACCAGCCGGGCGATCAAGAGCCCGGCCGATCCCGGCCGTCTGCTGCGCTCGCTCGTCGTCGGCCTCGCGGTGGGAGCGGCTGTGCTGATCGCCTGCCTGATCGCCGCGATCATCGTGACAAGGGCCCGCCGCCGCAGGCGCCTCGCCCGCTCCTCAGGCACCGCCACGGCAGCCCGGTCCGGCCAGCGGCCAGGTCAAGCCCGCCACGCCCGCGTGCAGCACGCCCTGCCAGCCGCGCGCTCGCCGCACTCAGGATCCTGGGCGGCCGGCGGCACGCACGGAAGGTACTTCCGGGGGCAGCGGAGGCCGCAGGCGCCGCCGTGGCCGCCCGCACCGCCGCCGGACGGGCCGGTGCCGCTCCCCGCGCCGCCGGTCAGGCCAGCCCTGCCTGCGGCAGGTCCGCTTCCTCCCTGGGAGGAGTCGCCCGCGGCATTCGCTGTCGCACCGCCGGAAGACCAGGCACTGCCGAGGACTGGGTCGAGCACCGGCCCGATGTACGTGTGGAATCCCGGCGAGACGACCGGCCAGTTCCCCGCGATCAGCGGCGATGAGTGGGAGTGATTCAGGGTTCGCCGAGCCGGGCCTTGACGTCGGACGCGTACTCATGGACGTACTCCTGGCCGGAAAGATCCGCGATCACGCGCATCACCTCGTCGGCGATCGTGCGGCGGGCCCTGGCGGGCGGGTCGCCGGCCAGGTGACCGAACTCCATCGGCTTGCCGATCTTGATGTCGATCCTCGTCGGGCGGGGCAGCGGCGCGCCCGGCGGCAGCATCTTCCTCGTCCCGATCATGGCGACGGGCAAGACGGGTGCGCCGGTGTTCATCACCAGCCAGCCCAGGCCCGACCTGCCCCGGTACAGCCGGCCGTCGGGCGACCTGGTGCCCTCCGGGTAGAACCCGAACAGGTCGCCGCCCCTGAGGATCTCCGCGGCGGCCTCCAGGGTCGCCTGCGCCGACCGTGCCTCGTTCCTGTCGATCTCGAGCTGGTTGGTTGAGCGCAGGTACGCGGCCCACATCCGGCCGAGCGGCCCTTTCGCGGAGAAGTACTCCGCCTTGGCGGGGAACACCACCGGGCGGGAGATCATCAGCGGCAGGTACATCGAGTCGATAAACGACAGGTGGTTGGACGCGAGGATCGCGGGTCCGCTCGCGGGCACGTGTTCGAGCCCCGACACCCGCGGGCGGCCGAGCAGATGCAGGGTCGGACCAATGACAAGACGCGAAAGCTGATACTGCACTAGGGCGTCCTCTACCTCGGGGGGTGGTCGAACCTGGGGGTCCTGCCCGCGACGGAGGGCCCGGCGAGGGCGCTACCAAAATAGCCTGCCCCACCAGCCGCAGCGGAAACGGACGAAGCCATTCCGATCGTCAGCGGTATCACGAACGGGAGAGCCGCCGCGGGCACGATTACCCCTGAGTCATCAGCGAACCACCCGATCACCAGGACCAGCCAGCACAGCCAGCCGAGGATTCGCAGCAGCGGCCGGGCTTCGAAGGCGCACGCGAGCGTGCGCAGCCGCATGGCCGCGGGCCGCCACAACGCCGCGGCGGACGCCACCGCGACCACGGGAATCAGCCAGCCGAGGGTGCTCGTGGTGATCGATCCCACATTGGAGCCGGCCTTCCGCTGCAGCAAGTCACCCGCCCTGCCATGCAGCAGGTCGGCGGCGAACGCCCCCATGTCGGATATGCCCGCCGCGGGAAGCAGGTAGCTGATCACGGCGAACACGAGGAAGAGGGCAAGGCCGCTGAACGCGACGGGCAACGCCATGCGCCCGCCAAGGCGGAAACCGGCCAGCCACGCGACGAGCAGCACCAGGCAGGGGACGAGCGCGATCGTGCCGCCCGTCTTCGCGCCGAAACCCGGCCAGCCGGACGCCACCACGGCGAGCAGACCGACCAGCCCGGCCGCCAGTGCGGGCCGGCGCACAAGTCCGGCGGTCCAGGCGGCGGCGACGAGCGCGGACACGCAGTACACGCCGAGCGCGTCGTTGCCGATTCCGTAGTAGCGCCCAGAGACGAGCAGCGACAGCCCGTACGGCGCGTCAAGCTGAAGCCGCGAGCCCGTCATCACGTCGACCGCGAGGACCAGCAGGGTAGCCGCGCACAGCACGCCCATCGGGCCGACCGGGTCGCGCCGCCACGGCCCGCGGAGCAGCGCCGCCGTGGCGAGCACCAGCGTCCCGGCTGCTGTCAGCCCGTACAGCCACCAGGCCGGCCCGTCGGACTGCCACCATTGGAAGCTGTTGGCAAGGAACGAGGCCAAGGGCACGGCGGCGGCCGCCGTCCCCGCGGCACGCCAGCACCGGGCGCGGCGCTCGCGGCGCCGCGGTTCCGCACCCCAGAAAAGGGCGGCGGGGACCCCGAACGCGAGCACCACGGCGATGCCGTAGCCGATGAAGAACCAGCCGTGTGTGGCGATCCAGACCTGCTCGGCGGTGTCCCGCGCACGCAGGCCGGCCACGGTCGCATCCAGGTCACCCCGGTCCGACCTGGTGATCCGCGCGCCGACGGTGCCCGCGGGTACCGCACTGCCGAGCCACCCGGCCACCGTGGGCGTCAGGTCGGTGAGCGTCACGATGCCCGGCCGCCTGGTGGCCGCGGAATCGAGCTGCCCGCTCGCGAACCCAGGGCCGCTGACCACCACGGACATGAGATGCGGCGGCCCGGCCGGCGCAGAGCCGGCGGACTGGCCGGCCGCCGCACCGGGAGCGGTGACCAGGAGCAGGGTGCCCGCGGGAAGTTCCGCCGTCAAGCGAGCCAGCTGGCGGTTGATGGCGGAGGCACGAACCCGTTCGGTGGCTTCGATCTGGCCTAGGTCGACCACGGTCAGCGGGCAGCGGGCCAGCACCGACGGCGACACGTCCGCGGCGGACGGCAGGTAAGAGGCGACCGCGCCAGACGGGGCGGCGAGGGCGAGGGCGGCCCCGGGACCGACGGCGGTCGCGCAGGTCGCGAGCGTGCCGAGCAGGCCCCAGGCCGGCGACTCGTGGTAGGGCTCGTTGGCCCGGATGATCGCGGGCAGCGCGGGGACCCGGGCGCCGCCGCCCGCCCCAACGACGGCGGGCAGCGCATCGCACGGCCGCGGCCCCTGGGCGCGAGCCGCGGAATTGAGCGTGAGCCAGCCGTCGGCGGGGCAGGCGACCGGCCGCTGCGCGTAGTCGACGAGCGAGCCCACTGAGCCGGCGCCGGCCAGCCGCCATAGCGCGGGCGTCGCGGACGGGGTGACAAGGTTCCAGTTCAGGCCGGAGATGCCGACGATCACGACGTGCCTCGCCTGTGCCGCGGCGCTCGTCGTCACGGCGCCGGACGTCACAGCGGCGCGGGCCGGCAGGGCGCCGCCGTGGTAGCCGCCGGCCTCGGCGACGTCGGGCAGCAACGCAGCGAGCGCGGCACACACGGCGAGCACGGCGCACACGGCCGCGCCGACGGCCGCGAGCCACGCTCGACCTGACGCCAACTTCACGCGGTCAACGGTATCCGCAGCGCGGTCGCACGACCGGCAGGGCGCTCAGCCGGCGCAGATGGACTGGTTGGCGGTGCGCGCCTGGATGGTGGCCGGGGTGGTCTGCGTGCCTGGCGGCGTCCCGCCCTCCGCGGGCGTGGCGGTCGCGGGCGGCGTGCCCGTGGCGGACGGCGTGCCCGTGGCGGACGGCGTGCCCGTGGCGGACGGCGTGCCTGTCGCGGACGGCGTGCCGCCAAGCGGCGCGTCACCGGCGGCCTCGGCGGCGATGCTGGTCGGCGCGGACCGCGTCGGCGATGTCTTTCCCGTCGTCTTCGCGGGCGAATGGGAGCCGAACACCCCGCTCGCCGGCACGTCGTCGCGGAACGACGCGAAGATCTTGCTGGCTTCAGGCTGGGTCCACAGCACGTTGGCGGTGTCGCTTGGCACGACCTCGCCGCGCGGGAAGTTCGGAATCGTGAAGAAGGCGATCTTGCTCGACGGAATGCCGCGCAGCGACTCGCCCAGGTTGTACAGGCCGGTGATCCCGCCAAGCTGGCTGTCGATGGTCAGCGACCTGGTGGCGGCGTCGAGGAAACGGTAGATCGCGAGCGGGTTGAGCAGCTCGCTCTTTACCCTGCTGATCAGCGACGACATGAACGCCTGCTGGCGGCCGATCCGCTCGAGGTCGCTGCCGTCGCCGAGGGAGTACCTGGCGCGGACATAGCCGAGCGCCTGGGTGGGCGTGAGCAAGTGCCTGCCCGCGGTCAGGTGCAGGTTGGAGTTCGGGTCGTTGATCGGGGTGGGATTGCACTCGTAGACGCCGCCGAGCGCGGCGACCATTCCCTTGAAGCCGGTGAAGTTGACCGAGATGAAGTGGTTGATGAAGATGCCGGTGTCCTGCTCAAGCGTCTTCACGGTGCAGGCGATGCCGAGCTCGGTGTGATTGCCGTCCAGGTTGCCGATCGCGAACGCCTCGTTGATCTTGAACTGGGTCGGCTGGGACAGCTGGCCGTCGCCCATCTCGCAGGCGGGAATGTTCACCCACGAGTCTCGCGGTATCGACATCACCTCGGCCCATTTCCTGTCGGCCGGGATATGGATGATCATCAGCGTGTCCGACTGGTCGGTGACCAGGCCGCTGCCGTACGCCTTGCTCAGCCCCTGCCGCGAGTCGGAGCCGATGACCATGATGTTCTCCGCCTGCGGGTGCAGGTTGACCGGCTGCGCGCCGAGCAGGCCGCGGATGTCGTCTTGCCGCAGGTTGGCGTTGAAGTGCCCGAGCATCACGTAGCCGGTGCTGACGACGGCCACGAGCACCAGCGCCAGGCTCGCAGAGCCCCAGATGAGGATCTTCTTGCGTGGCCAGTGACGGAGCCAGTGCCACAGCCACCCCGCGCCTCGCGAGAGCACACTGCGCATACGTCACCCCACCGTTCGATGATCAGGGGACTCCCATACGAACCTTCCCCGCCGAACGGGTAGCCATGCGCGGTTAACGATATTTAACCGTGACATGCCGGACAACACCGGCAGCAAGCGTGGTCCGCGGCAACCCGCCGTGCCGCCGCGGAAGAGCGCGCGAGGGCGACGCACTCGTGCCCGCGCCGTGCCGCCTCGGCAAGCACGTAGCCGCCGAAGAACCCGCTTCCGCCGGTGACCAGGAGCCTCATCGCGTCACGCACGCCAGGTCGAGGATGTTCCGGTACTGCCTCGCGAGCGTCCTGCGGTCATAGTTCTCCTCGACGAAGGCACGGCCGGTCTTGCCCATCAGCTCGCGCAGCTCGCGGTCGGCGGCGAGCGTGGCGATCGCGGCGGCGAGCGACTCGCTGTCCTCGGGCGGCACCACGGCGGCGCCCGCCTCGGCGAGAATCTGCGCCGCCTCGCCCGCCAGCGATCCGATGACCGCCTTGCCCGCGGCCAGGTACTCGAACATCTTGGACGGGATGGACGAGGCGAAAAGCGGCACGTCCCGCAGCGGGACCAGGCAGATGTCCGCCGCCGCGAGCAGCCGGGGCATCTCACCGTTCGGCACGCCAGGCAGCAGCATGGTGTTGCGCAGGCCAAGTTCCTCGACGTGGCTCTCAAGCCGCCGCTTGTCCGCGCCGTCGCCGACGAACGCGAACCGGACGGCCGAGCCGACGGGCCGGCGGGCGACCAGTGCCGCCGCGTCGGCGATCGCCGTGAGATCCTGGGAGATACCGTGCGTGCCCGCGTACAGGACGAGGCAGTCCTCCGGGCCGGCACCGAGCCTGGCACGCCAGCCGCGCTCGGCGCCCTCGGCTACGGCGAACCGCTCGGTGTCCGCCCCGTTGCGGATGGTGTGTACCTTGCTCGCGGGGACACCGCGCCTGATCAGATCGGCGCGGAACCCCTCGCTGACGACAACCACCTGGTCCGCGGCCGCGTACGCGGCGAGCTCGAGACGCTCGAGCACGGCGATGACCCGGCGATTAGTCAGCACGCCGAGTTCCACGAAGGTGGCGGGCCACAGGTCGCGGACGTCCACGACCAAGCGCGCCCGCTTCACCTTGGCAAGCAGCCACCCGGACAGCACGGAGAAGAACGTCGGCGAGGAGACAAGCACCACGTCGGCCGGCCCGGCGGCCCGCCAGCCCAGCAGCACGCTGCTGACCATGAAGCTCAGGTGGCTCAGGCTCTTGCGCACCCCGCCATCGTTGGGCGTGACGTACAGCCAGGTGCGGATGACACGGTAGCCGTTGGCCATCTCCCGGCAGAGCACCGTCCGCCGGTACATCGGCGGCAATACCCCGGTGGGATGGTTGGGCATCCCCGTCAGCACTGTCACGTCGTCGCCGTCGGCTGCCCAGGCCGAGGCGAGCGCTGACAGCCGCGCCTGTGGCGCTCCGGTCTCCGGCGGGAAGTAGTGGGTAACGATGAGCACCTGCACCTTAAGCCTCCCCAGTTGCGAGAAAAAGCGCGGGCGAGCGCCCGGCCAGCCACAGTGCCACCGCCGCGTCCGCGAGGTCGAAAGCCGGGAGCCTGACCGGCGGGACGAGCATCGCCGCCACCGCGGCTGCCCCGGCGGCCTGGAGGACAAGCCGAGACAGCGCCGGCAGGCCGCCCAGGTCGTCGAGCAGCCCGAGCAGACCGGAGAACCCGATCGCGGCCGCGAGCGCGGGCCTGGCGTTGCCGGTCCCTGGCGCGATAAGCACGGCCGCGACAAGGCCGACGGCGATCGGCGCGCCGCCGCCTCGCGGCGTCGGCACAGAGTGCGATGACCGGCCGCCGGGTAGGTCAAGCACCGCGAGCCTGCGCAGCAGCGCTATCGCGAGGGGCTCGGCGGCCGACCTGCAGGTTCCCGCGGATCGACGGCTCGGCCCCAGGCTCAGACATCGGTTCCTCCACAGCTCTCTCCGGTCGGCAACCGGGCCGATCGGAAACTAACAGTACATGAGACGCTACTTAGAGTGATCGGAGACGTGCGATGAAAGCGATTCTTTTGCCGCGCGCAGTCGACCAGGCTCGCCGGGTCCACCGTTTTCCGCCCTCTCGGCCGGATTGTTAACCCTGGTTGACTTGGCTCCCCGTCGCGACCGGTAGCGGAGCGGCCAAATTCACGCCTGGATTAGCGGCGACGCGCCAATCCCTCGTGAAGCACAACCAGAGCAGTGCGATTCCCGCGACGGTTAGCGTAAGCGGCACTATTCCGGCGTTAGCAGCCCGCGCGACTTCTGCGGGCAATGCTGACCTACAACGCGGCGCGCCTGTCGCAGCGCCTGGAACTCGCTGCGTCCCTTTATAGCGATCCAGCCGTACCAGGACCTTGAAACCTACGAGCTGCGTGACCGCTACCGCGAGTACGGATTGGACTGATGACTCTGTCGGCGGAAGACCAGCAGCTCATCGAGAGCATGCGACAGCCCGAATTCAGCATCAAGAGGGGACAGCGCGCCGCCAATGCGATCTTTTACGAGTCACGGCGATACCAGCGCGTGCTAGTTGTCATCGTGACGCTAGTCGTCGCATGCGTGGTGACGGGAATTTTCACCACTGGAGACAGAGTGCATTTCAGCGGGCCGTTCCAATGGCTTGGACCAGTCCTGCTCGTGGCGACCAGCGCCGTCGTCGGCCCGTTGCTTGCCAGAGCCTGTTGCGCACCCGTCCCGGCCAGCGACTGCTCGCCAAGAAGGCGTTCCGGCTCAATCGCAAATATACCGGCGATCTGCATGCCGGCCGCAAATGGATGCAGTTCGCTACCAGGGCGAGGATATTTCGCATTACGTACCGCAGATCTTGTACGTCATCGACAGCGAACAGCGCTTCGACTCGGTGCAGGCGGCGCTTGAGTTCGTAAAGCAACACCATCATGAGAACACGCAGGCCGGGGCGCACGGGTTGCAGCAGTTCGAGGCCGTCGCCGCGCAAACGAATCTCGTGGTGGTGTCCAGTAGGTGACATGGACGCGAACGGCAGGCTGTCACATATCCCGCGACAAGCGTCGGAGGCAAGTCCGGCTGAAGTATCCGACCGGCTCAGCGCTCGCCATGATCAGCTCTGGTAGGCCTCGACTCGGTTCCGCCCGTCCTGCTTTGCCGCGTACAGGGCCGCGTCGGCCTGACCGACGAGCCGGGCTCCGGCATCGGATTCGGGCAAATCGCGGCGGAGCTCGGCGACACCGATGCTGACCGTGAGGGCATGGTCCCAGCCGACGGACTCGGCCGCGATCTGGGCCCGGAGCTGGTCGGCACGGGCCACCGCGTCAGGCAGGGCACAGTCAGTCATGATCAGCATGAACTCTTCGCCGCCGAACCGGGCGGCCAGGTCGCCGCGCCGCGACCCGCCGGAAAGCACCGCGGCCAGCCGGCGCAGCACCTCGTCGCCCGCGTCGTGTCCGGCGGTATCGTTGAGCTGCTTGAACTGGTCGACGTCGATCATCATCAGGGACAGGGCCTTGCCTCGGCGCAGGTGTGCGGCCATCTCGCGGTCCAGCGTGTCCAGTAGTGCCCTCCGGTTGGCCAGGCCGGTCAGGGGATCGGTGCTCGCCTGGCGCGAAAGCTCTCCCACGACCCGGTGCACGCGGCGCTGAAGCGTGATCATGACCCACACCGTCAGTGCCTGCGTCGCTGCCATGGGACCGTAGCTGGTGACGGTGAGATGGGGATCGACCACGCTCGCGGCCACCAGCGAGAGCAGGCTCGCGGTGATGGTGGCCCAGGTCACGGCCTCGCTCAGCAGGCACCCGGCGTACAGGATGGGCCACAGCAGCAGGATCGCGCCGGTGAACGTGGTCGTCCGGGATACCAGCATCGGCAGAGCGATTAGCGTGATCGCAACGAACGGCAGGGACACGGCCGCCCGGGCGTGCAGGCGGTCGCGGGCGGCCAGCAGCGCGATGCCCAGGCCGACGCCCAGCGCGGCACATACGTATCCCACGATCCATGCGGATTCGGGACCGCGCTGCCCCGCAGGCAGTCCGGCACGGTAGAAGGGGGCTGAAACGCCGGCGACCATGCCCCCGAGCACGAACAGGCCCCCTCCGATCCCGAACAAGACAATCCCGGGTGCGGGACCGGTGAGGTCGCGTGAGTTCGTCACTGTCTCGTGCATCTTCTCGATGATGCCCCGATCGTCTGCATTCCAAATGACAGCGGGCCGCCTCTACGCCTGCACATGTGGCTCTGGATCGGCGTCGGCTGGCTCCCGCCGCGCACGATCGAGGCAAGCCATACACTCCTGTACGCGCTCCAAAACAAAGGCAAGTCCCCGCCAGGCATGCCGGCCTGTCTCTGACGTGACGCAGGAGGACGGATGAGCCAGCTCGGACCCGACCCCGGCGCCACCAGGAAACCCCCCTCCTGGCTCGTCTTCGAGGCCGGCGACCCTTGGCTGGAGTTCGGGGTCGGGTTCGAGATGTCGGACTTCGATCGAAGCTACGAGCTGGGCCGGACGTTCATGCCACGGACGAACGGCATCGTGAACGACAAGCAGCTCGAGCAGCGGTACAAGGCGGCGGGGATCGAGCACTTGTTCTTCCTATACTCGGTCACCGATCCAGGCGGGCGGCAGCGGAGCCGGATCACGCGCTACGGAGACCGGGCTTCCGGCACGGGATCGTTCCCCGACGATCCAGCGAGGCCGCTCGGCGAGGACTTCGATGCCTGGCTAGCAGCGCGAGTCAGGGCCGCCCTGGAGAGCTACCGAAGGCTGCCGCCACCAAGCCAAGCGTGAGGCGTCGGCCTGCGTGACCTAAAGCGCGCACTGCACCCCATCAACCTGGACTAACTTAGTGACTGCTGCAGCAGCCACGATTGCCCTTTGAGCCTTCCGGGACCGCGAACTGCGCCAGCCCCGTCGAGCCCGGATTATGGCTACTCAGAGCTAACAAATTCGCCCCGCTCTGGCCCCACGCTAGTCGACTATTGCGGCGAACTTCAGCGAGAAACTGCCGAATGGTTGACGGCGAAGCGAAAAAATTTACACGGAATGCCTACCATTCACCCTTAATTTGTAGGAGCATCTGGACATTCAGCTCGCCGTTGGATCGCGGGATGACAGGGCGGACCCGGGATTCAGGCATCGAATGGAGACCACATGCAACGTCCGAGACACCCCCGTCGACTGCGCGTGATCGGGTCACTCGCAGTCGGCATCGCCGCCGTGACCACGGCGCTCGGGACAGCACAGCCAGGCTGGGCCGCCGCAACCGGAGCGCATCCGCTGCGAGGAGCGGCGGCGCGCCAGTCAGCGCTGCGCGGCTTCCTCAACGCGGGCAGGTCCGGCACGGCCAGCCCGGCCGTCACTCAGACCACTCCGACGAACACCCACCAGGGTGATGACGGTGATCTCATGAACACGATGGCCGCCTACAACGCGGAGCGTACCGCGCCGGCCGGGTACCTGACCGGTGACGCGATCGGCGCCGCCGCGCAGCAGGCCGCGCAGATCCCGTCGACGCCGGGCCAGTGGCAGCAGTTCACCACCCAGCCGTACAACGCCCAGCCGGCCAATTACACTGACCCGTTCTGGTCGAACGTCGGCGCCGGCTTCTCCGTGGTCGGTGGCCGGGTCACGGCGCTGGCGACCACGCGGGACGGTGCCTGGTTCGCGGGCGCGGCTGCCGGCGGCGTGTGGCGCTCCTATGACCAGGGCGCGCACTGGACCCCGGTCACGGACGGCCTTCCCGACATGTCCACTGGCGCCCTCGCGGTCGATCCGGTGGACGGCTCGCTGTGGCTGGGCACCGGCGAGGCCAATGAGTCGCAGGACTCTTACCAGGGCGACGGCGTGTGGGTCAGTACCAACGACGGCAATTCCTGGACGGAGGTGGGCGGCCAGGCCGACCCGATCGGGCCGCGCACGATCTTCCGCATCGCCTTCGACCCGGCCGGCGACGCGTACGCGGCCACGAACAACGGCTTGTTCCGCTGGGACGCGTCCAAGCACCAGTGGTCTGAGGTTCTCGACCCTGCCGGTCCCACTGATTTTCCGCCCTACGACCAGCAGGTGACCGACGTCGCGGTTGTCCCCGGGACGGGCGGCAAGGACGTCATCACCGCGATCGGCTGGCACGGACCGGGCCACACGACCTACAACGGCTTCTATGAGTCGACCAATCACGGACAGTCCTTCAGCGAGGTCACGCCCACCGGAGACATCGTTGCCTCCGACATCGGCCGCACCACCTTTGCCTACTCGGCGGACGGCAGCAAGCTGTACGCGGTCGTCCAGTCGCCCGCCCTGCAGGCGGCCGGCGGCGAGTCCGTGCTCCAGGGCATCTTCCTCGCGTCGAGGACGGGTTCCAGCCCCGCCAGCGTGACCGGCCCCTGGACCAAGATCGGCGACGAGGCCTCACTCGCCGCTTCTGGTTCGGCCCTTGGCGTCGGCTCTGGCTACGGCGTCGGCGTCCAGGCCTGGTATAACCAGGATCTCGCGGTCGACCCGGCTAACCCAAACCATGTATACGCGGGTCTTGAGGAAGTCTTCGACTCCAACAACGCCGGCCAGACCTGGGTGACGGCCAGCCCGTATTGGAACTACCCCTTCGCCTGCGACTCGACGAACACCTGCCCGAACACAACGCACCCCGACCAGCACGCCATGATGATCACCAACGGCAAGATCGTCATCGGCAACGACGGTGGGGTGTACAGCCGGCCGCTGACCGACGGCGCCGAGGACGGCAACTGGGCCGACCTCAACGCCACGCTGCACAACCTGCAGTTCTACGACGCCCGGGCCGGGCAGCTGCCCGGCGGGACCACTCAGGTGGTCGGCGGCCTGCAGGACAACGGCACGATGGTGGACAACACCGCGTTCACCCAAGCGGTCGCGCCAGCGGGCGGTGACGGTTTCGACGTGATCGTCGATCCGGGTAACGCCAACAAGTGGGTCGGCGAGTACACCTACGGCGCGCTGTACACCACCACGGACGGCGGCCACTCGTTCAGCGACTACGCCAGCTTCACCTGCATCGGCCAGGCGACGGTCGGCCAGACGCCGAACGCGAACTGCGACCCGAATCCGCGGTTCGTCATGCCACTCGTCCAGGACCAGAAGAACCCCAACACCTGGATCGGCGGCGGCGAGGACGTATGGGTTTCCAATGACGGCTGGAACACGTCCTGCGCCACCGAGGCGGCCTGCAGCTGGACGCCGGTATACGACACCGGAGCGGGCCACTCGGTCACAGCGCTGTCGTCAGCCGGCAAAGGCAAGGTCATCTACGCCGCGTGGGTCGCTGGCGGCGGAAACCCTGGCCCAGCATTCGCCTCGGGTATCGCCACCAATTACGGCGGCACCTGGCACCAGGTGAACACGGCTGGCCTGCCGGGCCGGTACATCGCCGGCGTCACCGTTGACCCGGCCAACCCGGCCCACGCCTACGCGGTATTCAACGGGTACTCCCGGCGGTTCGTCCCCGGCGGGGGCACCGGCCACGTCTTCGAGACGGGGAACGGCGGCCAGACGTGGACCGACATCTCCGGCAACCTGCCGGACGTCGCCTCCGACGCCCTGGTGCTCGCCCCCGGCACGCTAGCCTTGGCCACCGACGCCGGGGTGTACACCGCCGGCGAGTTCGAAGGCTCCAACACCACGTGGCGCCACCTGGGCTCCGGCCTGCCGAACGTCGCAGTCGATGACCTGACGTCCGGCCCAGGGGGCTATATCTATGCCGCAACGCACGGCCGCGGCGTCTGGCGCTTCAATTTCTAGAACCGTGGCCCCATAGAGAACGGAATCACCGCCCCGCCCCAGACCACCCGTCTGGGGCGGGGCTTCCCCCGCCGCGAGGCGGCTGGGCGAGGCGGAATCCGGATAGCTACGGGAAGCAACTTCGCTTACTGCTCATGCATCAGCTCAGGCGATGGTTCCTACCGTGTCAATCGCGCGCACGCCCATCAAGTCGACGCAGTGAATGCCCCGTATTTGTGTGATGAGTATCAGGACGCCCGTGCAGTGCCTGCAGCGGATAACCGTTCCCGGGCCGTCCAGATAAAGGTCACTCTCGCCGATTGGCCCCGCCGCCCCGCACGAGGCGCACGTCGCGACAGCGGTAGTCATTTCCTGCCCGAAGACCTCATGCAACAGTCCCGCGGCACCATTTCCGTCTAGTTTGTCCATCAGCGTCCTCCCATTCCGCCGAACCGCTCGGTCTTGACCCGGCCGGACTGGTAGCCGAGCGTGACTAGCCCATCGGCCACGATCTCGACGAAGCTTGTCGGCCCGCAAACGAACGCCAGCGGGTTCCTTCCCTCGGGCCACGCGGTCTCGGCCAGCAGCGCGGGGTCGACCCGCCGTGTGTAGCCCGTCCAGCCGGCTGGCTGCTCCCGGGTCAGGCTGTAGAAGACCTCCACGCCATCGCGGTGGGCGGCAAGCTCGTCGCGGTAGATGAGATCAGCGGAAGTGCGGGCCGAATAGAGCAGCCGGACCGGGACATCGCCGCCGGTGCGCTCGCGCTCGCGCAGGATGGCCCGGAGCGGGACGATGCCCGAGCCGCCGCCAACGAGCATCAGCGGGCCGCCGTCACCCTTCTCCCACACGAAATAGCCGCCGACCGGGCCGCGCAGTTCCAGCTGGTCGCCCACGCGCAACTCGTCGGTGAGGTAAGGGGATACTTCGCCGTCGTCGAGCCGCTCCACCGCGATGGCCACCTGCTCGCCGGCGGCCGACGCGATCGAGTACGACCTCTCCGCGCTGTAGCCGTCCTCAGCCGTCAGCTTGACGTCCAAGTGCTGCCCGGCCCGGTGGCCCGGCCAGAACGGGACATCCAGTTCGATGGTGCGCACGGACGGCGTCTCCCGCCGCGCCGCGGTGACTGTCGCGACTTGCCAGGTCAATCGCCCTGGTACCGCTGTTCCTTCCATGGATCTCCGTACATGTGGTAACCGTAGGTCTCCCAGAATCCCGGCTGGTCCTCGTCCATAAGCTCCAGACCCCGGACCCACTTGGCGCTCTTCCAGAAGTACAGGTGAGGGACCAGCAGCCGAGCCGGGCCGCCGTGCTCAGGCGCGAGCGGTATGCCCCCGTAGCCGAAGGCCACCCACGCCTTGCCGCCCCTGACGTCCTCCGCAGGCAGGTTGGTGGTATAGCCGCCATCGCTGAATGCCATGACGTACCGTGCGTCGTCCTCAACCTGACCCAGCAGGGTGTCGACGGAAACTCCACGCCATTCGGTCCCCAGCTTGGACCAGCGCGTCACGCAGTGGATGTCAACGGTCACGGCTTCCGCGGGCAGGTCCTGGAGTTCTTCCCAGCTCCAGGACTTCAGCGTCTCGCCGCCCTTCCGGACGGAAAAGGTCCATTCCGCCAGCGGGGTGCGAGGGGTCGGCCCTGCCGACAGCACAGGAAAGCCGTCGGTCACGTACTGCCCCGGCGGCACCCGGTCCACAGCGCCGTCGGGCACGGTATGGCGCCGTCGGAATCCATGGGATATCGGACTCATTCTGGTCATTCCCCTCTCGCCTCAGCCCTGGCCATCGGGTAAGGAGATACCTCCTGCCAATCAGCCTGGACTGTGTCCAGCCGGGCCCCAGCTCCTCCTAACGCGCCGCCGCGCACCGTCCGACCAGACAGATAGTGACATCTCATGGCGCGGCAAAGCGGAACTAGCATATCCCTTTGTGTTCTTGGCTTCTCAGTCAGGGCAATGATTACGATTGCAATTAACATTTGCGACAAGCAAATGCTAATTGCATCAATCGAGGCTTTTCGGGTCAGCGAGGTGGGGAGAGAGGTCGCAGATCGTCGCCGTCATGTAAGCGGTGCGGTCGCGGGTCCGCTTTCCGATTCGGGACGTCGATCGCCCGGCCGAGCGCGCCCGGGCCCACAGCCTGCTGGCCCCGTCTGGTCCCGACCCTGACCCGGCCACGCCCCGTTCTGCCGCCGATCTGAGCCCCCCGGAGTCTGCAGGAAAATCATCCCGATCGGGCGATGGCCGCTCATCCCGACCGCGGCGACGCTTTAGACACGGGGTCGCGAGCGGGAGGGAGCGGGAGACAGGGATGAGGCAGGTGATCGCCGGAGAACTGACGGCGGGCTGGCCTACGCCGTGACCGGTGCCGCGACGGACCTGTCATGCCCGCGACCAGCGGCAGCCCAAAGAGGAGCGAACACCGCCATGACCGTGAGCTGGAACCGCGGCACTCACGCGGACGTGCTGCGCGCGATCGGAGAATACGACCGGCTCGGATCAGAGGCCTTCTTCGCCGCCCACGGCTTCGCCCCGACCACGACGTACGACCTGATCTGGGACGACAAGAGTTACCCGCCCAAGGCCATCCTCGGCACCGCCTACGAGCTCGCCACCGGCCAGCAGCTGGCCTCGGGTGAGTTCGAAGGCGGGAAGTCCGGTGCGGTCAAGGTGCTCGGGCAGCTCGGGTTCTCGGTCCGGCCGCGGTCGGCTGGCTGACGGGGCTCCCGTCAAAGCACTACGGCTCGTCCGCCAGACCGGTGACAGGCTCTATGCGGGGACACTGCTCACCAACCTCAGTGACTACGAACTGTGGATAGGGGACTTCGACGCCGCCCGCCGCCACCTCGCCGAGTCGATCGACATCGCCCGCACGCTCGACGCCCGGCATAGTGCCGTTATCGCTACCTTCAACCTGGGCCTGACCGAGTACCTTGACGGCTCGCCGGTCGCGGCCGAGGCTCTGTTCGCCGAAGCACTCGACCTGGCCAGACGCATGGGGATGAAACGGCACGCCGCGTACGCGCTGCTCGGCCTCGCGCTGGCCGGCCGTGGTGAGTCCGACCCACGGCGCGCCCTCGACCCAGCCCAGGTTCTGGCGGCGCTCGGGCGCCCGGACGCAGCGGCCGGGCGGCTTCACGTGGACGCCGCCGTACCGGGTGACGCAATGGCGGTGCCTCTCCCGCTCCATCTACGATATAGCTTGAAGAGGTATTCGGCATCCATCGATTTACGTTCCATTCCGCTATAGCGTACACTTCTCAACCGACCTAAGGTACGGCCGTGAGCGGTTCGTCACGTAATGGCGTTCTCGCCCAAAGAGTCGAACGAGGATCAATCGCCATTAACGATGGGCTGAGCGTTCTCTGGAGCTTATTGATGAGCATGGCCAGGATGTATCTTCAGCTCATAGCGATATAGGCGGTGCACCCCAAGAAAATCGTGCTTCAAGTAGCGGTGCTCGATATAGTGCCGTAACAAGTTAGGTTCGCCCGGTTGAGTTTTGCCGGCGTGGTGCTGTGCCCGCTGGTCCTGATCCGGGAGACTTGGCCGGTGGCGGAACGGCTGCGGGTGCGTGAGATCGATGATGATGAGGGCCGGCGCCTGGTGCGGATCGTGCGCCGGGGTACGGGTTCGGTGGTGACCTGGCGCCGGGCGCAGATGGTGCTGCTGTCGGCTCAGGGCATGGACGTGCCGGCGATCGCGAAAGTCGCCTTCACCAGCGAGGACCGGGTGCGGGACGTGATCCGCAACTTCAACGCCGACGGGTTCGGTTCGCTGTACCCGAAGTACAAAGGCGGCCGGCCGCCGAAGTTCACGCTCCCGCAGCGGCGGGAGATCAAGAAGATCGCCAGGTCCAAGCCTGCTGAGCATGGCCTGCCGTTCTCGGCCTGGAGCCTGTCGAAGCTGGCGGAGTTCCTGGTGGCTGAGGGGGTGGTCGACGACATCAGCCACGAGGGCCTGCGCATGCTGCTCCGCGAGGAGGGCGTCACCTTTCAACGGATAAAGACCTGGAAAGCTTCGAAGGACCCGGACTACGAGGCGAAGAAGGCCCGGGTGGAGCACCTGTACGCGATCGCCGACCGTGAGGTGGTCCCTGAGGCGGGAGAACCGGAGGTCATCTTCTGCATGGACGAGTTCGGTCCGCTGAACCTCCAGCCGCGGCCCGGCCGGCAGTGGGCCGCGGTCAGCGGCAAGGGGAAAGAGCCCGGCCGGGCGCCGCGGCCGCGGATGCGCGCCACCTACACCCGCACCGAGGGCGTGCGGCACCTGCTCGCCGCCTACGAACTGGGAGAGGACAAGCTGTTCGGGCACGTCAAGCCGCGCAAGACCCGGACCCGGTTCCTGGAATTCTGCCGCTACCTGCGGACCCTCTACCCGCCTGCCGTGCGTATCGCGATCATCTGCGACAACTTCAGCCCCCACCTGACCACCGCCAAGGACGGCCGCGTCGGGGCCTGGGCCAGCGCGAACAACGTTGAGATCGCCTACACGCCGACCAATTCCTCGTGGCTGAACCGGATAGAGGCCCAGTTCACAGCGCTGCGCTACTTCGCCCTCGACGGCACCGACCACGCCAGCCATAAAGACCAGGCCAGCATGATCCGCAGGTACATCATCTGGCGCAACAACCACGCCTACGACGAACGGCTACGCCGAATCGTCAACCGGGCAAACGTAGCCTGAAACGGCAATAGTTTCCGTTAACAACTCGATGTGAGGCAAACGGCACTTATCGGCGCCGGCTCCCGGCAGGTGGCGGAGCAGTGCTCGACGCGGACGGGGTGTTGGGCTGACCTGGCAGCTAACTTGGTGTTGCGGAAGACCGGGAATGAGGTGGACCCCGCGGTGGGAGCCAGGACAGGTAAACTCGCAGCCGACGCGGCAGGCCGCGTCGCGGCATAGTGGATAGAGGACGTGGACTGATGGCAACAGGGACAGTGAAGTGGTTCAACGCCGATAAGGGCTTTGGTTTCATCGCCCCCGATGACGGGACGGCGGACGTTTTCGTGCATTTCTCTGCGATCTCAAGCTCCGGCTACAGGTCGCTGGATGAGAACCAGAAGGTCGAGTTCGACACGACCCAGGGGCAGAAGGGGCCGCAGGCGGAGAACGTCCGTCCGCTCTGAGGCATAGCGCGCCGTGTCGCCGCCACGGCGCGCTGGCCGGGACAGGCGGGCCCTTGCGGAGAGACTTCTAGCGCGCCCACCGTCGGCTCTGGCGTGCCGGCGGCGGCTCAGAGCGCGAACCGCGGGAGGCGCCTGTCACGCGTCGGCCAACGGCGGCTGATGTCCCTTGGGCGGATTACAGGTGCGCGTGCCAGTGGACCTGGCAGGCTCTGTCCATGGGCATGCTGCCGAAGCTGAGCGGGTCAGAACTCGTGCGCACCGACTTCACCGGCAGCACCGCCTGGAAGCAGGCGAGCACCCAGGCGCAGCAGGAAACGCCGACGGCTTCCGCGCCTATATCGAGCCGGTCAGCGATCCCGCGTTCGACGGCCTCTCCTGGGAGGCGGTGAAAGCGGCGGTACCCGCAGACGATGATGCGGTGGTTGACCCAGCGCGCGTAAGGCGGATCACGAGCCATCTTCCGCGCATGGCCGGGGGTTGGTGAGCCCAGCTGGTTGACCTGGGATCGTGTGCGGGCATGATCGGACTGGGGACCCGGCTAAGCGGAGGGCGGCGGGATTGGAGAACAGGAGCCTGGGCAAGGGCCGGGTCAGCCTGCCGGTGGTCGGGCTGGGCACCTGGCGGCGGCTGGAAGCCGCCGCCGCGGCCGGCCGGGAAGGGGAGCTCGTCGAGGCCGCCATCGCGGCTGGTGTCCGGGTCATCGACACCTCGCCTATGTACGGCCAGGCCGAGCAGCTGCTGTCCGACGCGCTGGGCGGCCACCGCGAGCAGGTCTTCGTCGCCGACAAGGTCTGGACTGCCTCGGCGGCCGACGGCGCGGCGCAGCTGTCCCGGGCGGTGAACTGGTACGGCGGCCGGGTCGACCTGATGCAGATCCACAACCTGGTGGCCTGGCAGGCGCACCTGCCCATGCTCGAGGCCGCCCGGGACCGCGGGCTGGTCGGCCTGATCGGCGCCACGCACTACTCGCCAGCCGCTTTCGCCGAGCTCGCCGAGGTCATGCGCACCGGCCGCATCGACGCCGTCCAAGTGCCCTACAACCCGGCTCACCGGGAGGTCGAGCGGACCATCTTGCCGCTGGCCGACGACCTCGGCCTCGGCGTCCTGCTGATGCGCCCCCTCGGCGAGGGGCAGCTCATGCGCCGGCCGCCCGGCCCCGCCGACCTCGCGCCGCTGCGACCCTTCGGCGTCACCACCTGGGCTCAGGCCCTGCTCAAATGGGGCCTGAGCGACCCGCGGGTGCACGTCTCCCTGACCGCCACTTCCCAGCCAGGCCGGCTCACGGAGAACGCCGCCGCAGGGTCACCGCCGTGGTTCGGAGCACAAGAGCGGGCCCACGTGCTGCGCCTGGCCACCGCCCGCTGAACCAGCCCGGCAGCCGCCTGCCCGAGCGAGGACCACGGCCCACGGGCGGTCGGCGGATGATCACCGAGGCTGATCGGGGCCCTGCAGGAAGCGGCCGCAGGTCAGCGCCTGGCGTCGGCCGCGAACAGCCCGACGGCCCCGGGCAGCTACCCGCTGACCAGCGCAACCGCCGCGACCGGCGTCCGGGACCTCCGCGACTGGCTTCATGCCGCCAGTCTGCCAGTCGCCGACCGTTCGAAACGCCGACCGACCGAGTTCCCTATCGCCGAATCTTTCGTTGTCCGCCACCTTGGCTCGTGCGCAATCACCGGGTGCAGATCGACCTGTCCTGTGCGCGGCGGACGATTGGCCAGTCCTGGCCGTCTCAGTGTTTGGTGACTGGCTGCAGAGGCGGCCAGCTGCGTGACGGCTGGGCGAACGCCGTCATCGCCGCGCCGGTTCAGTTCGCGCTGGACATGTGAGCGATGCTCGTGGTGGCCGTGCCCGGGCGGAACTCGCCGCGCGTTGCCGGCTTATCTGGTGCCGTGCCACACCCCTGGCTCCCTCGGCCGGGTGAGTCGTGCGGGCACGAGATAGTGAACCGGGCTGGCGCTGTTGCCCGCCACGGAGAGGTCCAGTCTGCCGGCCAGCGGGTAGGCGAAGCCGCCAAGGTAGTACCGCTGTCCGCATGCGGTCACGGGAAGGATCGGTACGTCGATCTCGAATCCGCCGGTGCGACCTGGATCAGCCGATGCCGCTCCTGGGGCGTCAAGCTGCAGCAGGGCAACGCCCACACCCGGTGATCGCGCGCCGAGGGCGATGAACGCCAGGTCGCCGGCCGGGGTCTGCAATGCCGGGTGAGGTGATATCGGGTACGCATCGGTGATCGTGCCGTACAGGTACAGCAATACCGCTGCGGTGCACCGCTGTCCGGGCCGCGCGACGTCCCGCACCGTGAGCTCCCAGCCGCTGTTCCCGGCCACGCCGCTTCCGGCGACACCGCCAGCGATCATGCCGCCAGGCGTTCCTGTGCCAGACCCGGGCATCGGCCAGTTGGCGATGTTGAGTGAGGCAGCCCAGGCCTGGGTCGGCACCGCGCCGGGCGCGGGGGGCTCGGGCCGGGCATGGCTGGCAGTGACTCCGCTGGGATGCGGAGCTGCGGCATGCCGCTGCGAAGACAACATCGATGCCACCGTGATGACGCCGGCCAGCGCGAACACGCCGGCAGCCACGACGTACCACCACAGGTGGCGACGCCTCAGGCCTTCACCAGCCGTGCCGATGATGTCCTGTTCCGGACCGCCCTCGCCCTCGGGCCGCAAGGGGAACATTCGCAATCACCCCTCCGGAAACATTAGCCCGGGTGAGCCGATGAATGAAGGACTGCGCAGGCCCGCGAGGAGCTTCATTCCCAGCGCAGAACATGCTGCGCTGCGTGGACGACGGATCCTGCCCCGTGCCACATGCTGCGCATAGCGGCGGCTACTTGCGCTCCCGTCCGCCAGCGGCTGGCCGCCTGGCTTGACGAGCGCGCCCGCCGCTGGCCCGCCACCGTCAACCCGCACCTGTTCATCGACTGGTACACCGCCGTGCGCGAATCCCCGGTCAGCAGCAGCTGGATCACCCACACCCTCGGCACCTCCCCCCAGGCCGTCCCCGAGGACCGCATCCTGCACGAGGCCTCGGCAACCGGCGGAGACATCCGACGGCTCTGCGACCTGTTCGGCCTTACCGTCGGCGGCGCCGAGCCCTACGCCCGCCCTGCCGAAACCGGCCGGTAGCGCCACGAGTCCCATGCGGTCTCAGGCCAAGGCACAGAGAACTGGCCGTTCGCAGGCACCCAGGGCGCGATGCCGGGCCTAAGACCACGCCGACGGCCGGAACCGGTGCGGGATGCCCTGGTTTGAGGTGCCGGGGATGCTGGGTAGCCTGGCTGGTGGCAGGAGCGCCTGCCGCACTCCGAGCTGGCCGCGGCCCGCGCCCGCGGCGGCGGTGAGGACAAGGGCCGCTGGTTCGCGCTGTCGTGTACGACCGGTCACTGCCAAGCCAGGCGATCAGGGCGCGGGGCAGCATCGCCGCGAAGGACATGGCGTGACTGACGACAGCGCGTTCAAGAAGCAGGTCCGCGCCCGGATGGCCGAGACCGGGGAGAACTACACCACCGCCCGCCGCAATGTCATCGCGGAGCAGGACCCCGGCGAGCCGCCGGCGGCGCTGCGGGTGTACCTGAACCCGCATGTGGACCTGGAGGTGGCCGCCGCAACGGCCCGGGCGTACGAGGCCGCTGATGAGCAGGGCCGGCGGGAGATGGCGAGCCGCCTGTTGGCGGACCACATCGAGGTGGCCGGGTCCGGGGAGGCCGGGGTCGCCGCCGGGTCGGAGATCCGGACGGTCCAGGAGCTGCTTATCGAGGAGATCGGTGACCTGGTACGCCGGCGGATAGGACAGGCGGCGGGGGTGTCCGCGGTGTCGGTCGGCGGGGACTTGGACCACGTCTGGGTTAGCATCCGCGCCGCCCGGCCGGGCGTGGTAATCGGCCATGGCCATGCGGAGGCCGACCGGCTCTGCGCTGAGCTGGAGGAGCTGACCGGCAAGCCGGTACGGCTGAGCATGGGCGATCCTGACCCGCGGGAGGGGCCGGAGGACACAGGGTCCGGGCATACTGCGGACTGAGGACCGCACTACACGTCCGGGTCCTCGGGTTCCCGGCCGGCGGCGCTTCGGAATTCGTGAACTCACGGAAGACCCGTGAGCCGACGATGACATGCGCGACCGCAGTAAACCTGATGAGCAGCACGAAACCGGCAGCAGCGCAACGAGCGGAAGCGACATCGCCCGGTCGCGCCTGGCTGCGGCCCTTGCGTCGGCGCGTCGCCTCGCCCGGATGGCCCCGGGCCTGGCCGTGAGGCTGGCCCTCACCCTCGCGGCCTGCATTCCGGCGAGGGTAAGGGCCGGCACAGGCCCCGACGTGCTCGAAGCATGGTCTGGACGACACCGCCAGCCTCAAATACTTGTTGGCTAGATGACAAGTATGTTATAGCCTCATATCCATGACCACCACCGACCGCCGCACCCAGCAGCAGCGCCGCGACCAGGCCGAAGCCGCGCTGCTCAATGCCGCCGCCGAACTGGTCGTCGAGCAGGGGGTGCACTCGCTGACGCTGGCGCGCGTCGGCGAGCGGGCCCGGTACAGCCGCGGGCTCGTCACCCACTACTTCGGGTCCAAGCAGGCGCTCCTCCAGCGCCTTGCCCAAGCGACCCAAAGCGGGTTCGTGCCCGGGCTCGACGGCATGCCACCCGGCCTTGACCGGCTCTTGCGCGTGATCGACGGGTACATCGGGGCGCTCAGCCAGCTGAGGATGCCGAACCGGGCATTCCTGCTGCTGTGGGCCGAGGCGGCGACGGCGGCAGACCTGGCCCGGATCTTCCGCGAACGGGACGAGGCATTCCGCGCCGACCTGCGCGAGGACGTCACCGCAGGAATCGCCGACGGCACCATCCGGCCGGACGTCACCGCCGAGGAGACCGCGGTCGCCGTCCTCGCACAGCTCCGCGGAATCGGACTGCAACGGCTTGTCGATTCCCCGGCCGTCGACACCGAACGACTGCGCCACTCGGTCACCGAGCACTGGCGCCGGGCGCTGGCCCTCGCGCAGCCTCCCGCATAGCGGCGGCCGCGGGCGCCACGCAGGGGCCCCGCAGAACAGCCGGTTATCCCTCAAGCCACGGGTCCATGATCAGTCCATGACCGCCAATCCCCCCATAAAATCGGGCGGCTCAGTGTCAGTACGCGCACCGAATCCGACCGCCAATCACGAAACGTAACCGCGCTACTGACCCTCCGACGCAGCCGAATAACGCCCGAACGCCGAATATTCGCGCTCGCCCGCCGAGAGATAACAAGAACGCAGGGAGCGCATATTGGCTGTTACGGGGGTGCAGTACCGGCCCGGCCGCTGTCGGAGCCTGCGGCGCGAAGGCGGCCGCGAAGCGGCTGACCTGCCACCGCCAGGCCAGGACGCGGTCGCCGGACGCCGCGCCAGCTGTCCCCGGTCAGGACCAACGGCCCTGCCCGGAGAGCAGGCCCGAATGCTTAATGAGACGGTACGCAGTTGGAGGTGGATCATGAAGCAGCGGGCGTCCAGAAGCGAATGGCTTTCGCCGCACAGGTCCGGGCACCGTCCACGGCTGCTGATCGAGGATGACCGGCCAGCCCTGGCGATCTCGGATTTCTCCCTGTTCCATGACGCGGGGTTCGACGTCGCGTTCTGCTCCGGCCCGGGTGAGGACCCGCATGCGTGCCCGGTCATGCACGGGCAGGCGTGCCCGCTGCCCGCGGCGGCGGACGTGGTGCTGCACGGGCTCGATCCCGCGCTGGGCATCGCCGCGGCCATCCGGCGCCAGTGCCCGCAGCTCCCGGTGGTCATCGAGCAGCGCCGCGACGAGGACGGCAGCGCCGGCGAGGTGCCGGACGGATGCCTGCCGCTGCGCTACGCAAGCTCGGTCAGCGGCCAGGTAGCCGCCGTGCGCCGGGCGCTGGCGGCCGCGGCCAGCCGGGCGGGCACGGACTAGCATCCCCCTACGGCTCTCCTTCACGGTCACGCGATTCCCTCTCGTCCCGGGGCGGGCGGACCAGTTCGCCTGCGCTCTGGCCCCGCCGGGCGCCGGCAGGCGCACCGTGCGGCGGTACGCGCTGCACGGCCTCAGGCTGAACCGCCCGACCGTCCCGCCCGGCACCGATCACTCAAACGCAACTCAAAACTGCACCTGCGGACCCTGCGGACCTGCCGACTATTTGTCGTTGGTCGCCGCGCTGGCCCGGCATGTGCCCTAGCGCAGATCATCTCGGTATGCGTCGAGCGGTATGCCCTGGCAAGGCGATGGCTGGCCGGATAAAACGGTCGCGTGCGGGGGCGGCACCTTAGCCTGCCTGTGGCGGCCTCATGCCGCCGTCATCGCAGGGTCTGCCCCGCGTCATGCCAGGGAGGACAGGATCGCCGTTTCCCCGGACTCGCGCTGAGTTCTGGGCGCTGGTCACGAGCCTGCTTCACCGGGACCCGCGCCGCTGGAACGCGACGGTGCGCGGTGCCGCTCTCAGTCACCGGATGGTCGGAAGTGGCGCAGGATCCGGCTGGCGTAGTAGTTCTCCCAGGGGTCACCTGGCGCCTCGGCCGTGTACTGCTTGTCGAGGCTGACAAGCAGGTAGGTCAGCTCGCTGGGCACGGGTTTGCCGTCCAGCAGGTCCGTCAGCTCCGACAGGTTGATGAGCCACCACGTGTACCAGGAAGCCCAGTCGTCGTCGGCTCCGTCGATGATCCGGAAAACGCGATGGTGGGTCTCGCCCGCCTCGTGCAGCAAGGCGCCGATCTGTTCCAGTGTGTCCGTCACGTGATTCCCCCTCGCCGCTGGCAGCGGCCTCAAGGTCATCATGGCCACGCGGGCTGTCCCGTAACCGGGCAGCGGTAACACCGCGCTCCTCGTGGCAAGCCCTAGCTCGGTCTCCGAGCGTGCCGGCCGTCCGCTCATCGGCATGAGCGGGCGTTAGGTCGCCCGGCCGACGGAGGCAACTGGCATACAGATTGCCCTGATCTGGACGTCGCGGACCGTCGCTGCCACGCGACGGGGTTCGCGCTATATCGGCGGATATTTCGCGCTGCTTGTCGGGGCGGTCCCGTCAGGCAGCGCGTCGAACCTCGGAGATCGCAGCCGAATGTCCACGGGGTGCGGTCGCCTGCGCGCTGTTGAGCGCGGCCAGGTATGCGCGTACCCGCTGGGCCCGCGGCTGACCCACGTGCAACCGTGCGCGGATGACGCGCACCGATGGCACGCGACCGGCCGCTAGCTCGACCGCGAATACCTGTGAGGCCAGCACCTGCAACGGATCGTTATCAGGCATGCACTCAGGCGCCCCGTCCATGGCCATGCCGGCTGCGGGCAGCTGGGCAGAACGGATGACCATCATGAGCAGCTCGTAGGAACCGACCAGCGCGACCGCCGGCCACGCGGCCACCGCCGCACCCATCAGCCAGAGACGTTGACGCCGAGGTCGATGTTGAACCCTGCGCCGTGGCGGGCCAGGCCCATCAGCAGCGGGCCCACTCCCTCCAGCCAGTGCGCCATCGCCAGGTCTCCTGTGTCCAGCGGGCGCAGCCCGAGGCTCTCGATGAACGCCGACACGCTCGCCTTGGCGTCCGCGTCGTCGCCTGCGATGAGCACGTCCAGCGGGCGGCCCTGGGCCAGGACGTGGCCGAAGACGGTGTTGAACGCCTTTACGACGTGCGCGCCCGCCGGGGCGGCCATGGCGATCTCCTGCGCGCCGGAAATGCCGTCAGGGGTGACCAGCGCGGTGGCGTCGGCGTTGAAGGTGTTGGAGATGTCGATGATGACCTTGCCGGCCAGCACGTCCCCGTACTGGGCGACGACCGGCACGGCGCTGGCGTACGGGACGGCCACGATGACGATGTCGCCCAGCGGCGTTGCGCCGAACGTGCCGGCGGTGGCTCCGTTGCCGATCTTGTCGGCGAGTGCATGAGCCTTGGCGGTGTCGCGGCTCATGACCTCGATGGTGTGGCCGTGCTTCGCCGCCCGGGTGCCGATGGCGGTGGCCATGTTGCCCGAGCCGATGATGCTGATGGTGGTCATGATGAATGTCCCTCCCTCGTGTGCGCGTGGGTTGGCTGTGATGGTCTTGCCGGCGTGATGCGTTACGTCGAGAGCGTTGGCCGTCCGGTGGAGGCTTGGCATTTGAGTTCGAGGTTGTTTCCGGCCGGGTCGCGGATGAACACCGCGTAGTAGTCCGGTCCGTACTCCGGCCACAGCCGAGGCTCGTGGAGGATCTCGGCGCCGGCTGCGGTGGCGAACTCGTGGCCGAGTCGGACGGTCGCCTCGTCCTCGACCCTGAGCGCAACGTGGGTCTGGCGACCACCGGGGTCGGTCGCCAGCGAGAAGAACAGCTGGGCTGGCTGGCCAGGCAGGGCGTACCCGATCAGGTTCGGCATGTCGAAGGTTCGCGTACCCCCGGCCAGGCTGACGATCTGGTCGTACCAGTCGCCGATGGCGTTCAGGTCGTCGACTTGGAGGACGACATGGTCGAGCAGCGTCATGGGCGCTCTCCAGTCCTACTGCGGCCTCGCTCTGCGGCTGCCGCCTCCCGCAGCGCCGCGACAAGCTCGCTGGCGACCGGCTGGAGCTGGCTGGTGATGGCTTGGGCCATGTTGCCGGGCCTGATGAATCTGACACGCATGAGTGCCTCCGGTGGGACGGAAAACGGGTACCATCAGCTGACCGCGAATTCTCGCGAGCGCTGCCCAGGCATAAAAAATCCGGGCCTGCGATGCCACCGCGGATTTCACGGATGGACCTGCCAGGGACCGGAGCTTAACTTCTACGTTACACGCCTTTCCACAAAACAAAAATGCAGGCCGGCCATTCGGTGCTCGTCACCGGCTTCACCGCCCGTCTCCCGGTGCGGCCCGGCTCGACCCGCCGCCCGAGCACCGCTACCGTCGCCCGCATGACACTGCCGGCCGCCACGGCACCCGACGCCGAGGGCCGCACGCCCGCGCGGGGAACCCAGTTGTAGGACCAGCGTGCAGTTCAGGAGCCTGATTGACCTCGATCGAGGCCCGCAAGTGGTCAAGTCGACCCCGGCGCGACGGGCGTCGGCTAATGCTCCACAACCGAGAACCGCGCTACGAGGAGGCCTCCCCATCGGCAAGTGGCCAAGTTGCCTGATAGTGGACATGTAGTGGCCGACTAGGCCGCCGTCTGGCCAAGTAGAAGCGGTCCCTGCACCGGTCGCGAGAAACCCGGACCCGGCCGTCATTCCGCACCGCCAGCTAATACGGGTTCCATCCCGTACACCTGCCGACACCGGAAACCCCCGCACCCGGAAAACACGCAGACAGTGCCGAAATTAACCTTCCCGCGAACTCCCCGACTAATTACGCGCACAGCTCGTAAAACACTGCGCGGGCGCTGCGCCCCTATGACCCGCCGCCCCGCTCGCAGAACCCGGCGCCTGTCAGGGACAGGGAGCGGACTCAGGCATCCCCGGACCAGCCCGGCATTGACTGCACAAACCCCCAGATCGGACGCTTGCGATCACCGGCGGATGCAGGCAAGGCGGATATCAGTCCACGTCACTGGCGCGAGTCATGGCGGCTGGGCTTGCCCTGCCTTGCCAGTACCGTCTGGTCCGCGGGTTGCTGTGTATACCTCGGCTGACAGGCGGGTGGGGCCGTGGTTGACAGTGGTTGTCACCTCGGCGGCGATGCAGCGGTCATCGTCAGGTGTGACCCGGACCTGGGCGCTGCTGTCTAGCGTGAACAGGCTCTGCCTGGATGCAGGCCCGGGCCGGGATCGTGTTCCCAGGGGGGCACCCGGCGCGGTCGCGAGCGCGAGCAGTTCGTCCGGATCGGCGTTCAGCAGAACGGACAGCCGGCTCACAGCCTCGGTTACTCGGCCGGGGTCGTCGCGCTGCATGGCTGCGGTCACGCCGTCGATGATCGCCTTGATGCTTTGCGCCGGGTCCAGCTGGTGCACGATGACCTTGAGCAGGAAGCTGCCGTGCTCAGCCGGGACGCCGGCCGGCTGCGGCCGTGCCCGGCGGGCTGCGAGCCAGATGCGCGCGGCCAGCCGCGCGGGACCGTCCAGGACGGGGATCTCGGGGATACGGCAGATGAGCGGTCCCTGCTGGACTGCGGTAAACCCGGCGCCGCGCGGGGCCAGGCAGTAGCGGTAGCAACTATGCCGCGGCGTGCCGTCAGGTGCCGGCGGCACGGCCGGGCCGAGGTCCTCGAACCGGATGCCCGCGGAGCCGGGCCCGCCGAACAGCGCGAGCGTCTGGTCGATGTTGTTGAACAGCAGGTTCTCCACGTCGGTCCCGGGCCGGCGCTGGCCGCCGTAGCTCGCGTGCAGGACGCGGCCGGCCGGCGCGGGCAAGGAGCGGATCTCGCCGACGATTACGCGGCGCAGTAGGCCGGCAGACGATCCGGCGGCGGAGTCATTGCGGACATACTCATCAGCCCAGACCCCAAAGCCGCTGGCCGAGCGACGCATGCACGGATCCCGCAGCTGCGCTCCCGCCCCGCTGCCCGCAGAAGGGGACAAGATGCCAGGCAGTGCCCGCGGCCCTGGAGCATCTTCGCCACAGGACGGGCACGGGAGGACCGGCTGCGCGGCGGGATACCGGGCGAGCCGCTGCTCCAGGAACGCCTCTCGCGCGGCAGCCGTGCCGACGTGCCATTTCGCCTGCCCGACCGTCATGACTGCGACGCGCGGGCAAGCCGCGGCGTGCCACCGCCTGTTGAACGGGTCGATGATGAACCCGGCACCCGCGGCAGCGATCTCCCGCAGCTCGCTATCACTCGCGACCTTCCGGGCGCCCTCCGCCCGGGCGGCGCTGCCCGGGCGCACCAGGGTGGTCATGGCACCCATCATGCACCAGCGCCATCAGCTACGGAACGGCCTAACGCCACCACGGCTGCCAAGCGCCCAGGTGCCGTCACTGTGAGTTCTGATCATCCCTGTAGCCTCGAAGCCAAGCGTCCGATATCGCCGAATAGGAACGGTACCTAACCATGTCGGCTGTGAGCGCGCCTGGGCGCCGACTGCCCGATTCTGCGCGTGAGACCATGAAGGCCTCCAGGGTTTCGAGGACGCTGCTCGCCGGTAACCGCCACCGGCGCGCATGGATACCCGGATTGCGAGAGGCGCCGGACCGGGCATCCCGGGTCAATACCTGAGGATGGTAATTTCTGCCTGATCACTGTGGCAATTCCTGTCTTGGAGGACACTCTTGGCCGTCAGCCTGCGTCCGCAGCAACCTGACGACATGCACCTGCTGACCGGCGGGCAGAGCCCGTTCGATGATTTCGGGCCGGCGAGCCGGACGGAGCCAAGGCCCGCGCGGCTAGACGCCGATGGCGGGCTGGCTGTGATCGCCGCCGATGGCCAGCTGGCCGGGGACGTGAGCTGGCACTGGACGCAGTGGGGCCCGACCGCGGGCTCCCGGTGCCCGATGATCGGCATCTGGCTGCGGCCCGAGTACCGGGGCCACGGCATCGGAACTGCGGCGCAAGCCCAGGTGGTGGAGTTGTTCTTCCGGCACACGACAGTCAACCGGGTCGAGGCGCACACCGATGTGGAGAACGTGGCCGAGCAGCGCGCGCTGGAGGCGGCAGGGTTCAAGCGCGAGGGCGTTACCCGCGGCGCGCAGTGGCGCGACAGCACGTATCACGATGGCATCCTCTACGCCGTTCTCCGCGCTGACCCCCGTCCGTCCCTCCCCGCCTGACTTCACCCTGCAGAGCGCACGGCGGACCCTGCGTCGCTGCCGGAACGCTTCGCGGCGCGCATCACGATGGCACAAGCACGCAGATCAGCCAGTTCGATACGCATCTGCACCCCGGCGCCGAGGCCTCTCTAGCCGCGCCTATCGGCGGATCTCGCGCCACCTCTCGGCCGGGTCGCCAACCGTCTTGACACGACCAGTAACAGGCGCTCACGGCGAGGGACGCCTACTCTGCCGCTTGGACGCCGGTGGTTGCCTTCCCAGCGCGCCGGCCAGTGCGGGCACCGCTCAAACCGCGACAGGCACCTGCCGCGGCCAGGTCCACTGGCCCTCGCCGGAACTGTTCCGCCAGCCTGCGGCGAGGTAGGCGGGCTGGAGGATGCGACGGTTGAAGTTGGAGGACCGCCCGGGCCCGCTGTGGGGATTTTGTGGGGATCTTGAAGATCGCGGCTGGTGCCGGCGTCATCTTCCTTCCTCCCCCCTGCGTTTCCGCAGGCAGGAGGGCTGACGCTGACGGTCTGGGATGGAGCCGGTGAGCGGATTCGAACCGCTGACCGTCCGCTTACAAGGCGCATGCGACTGATCGCTGGGGGTCGCTGCTTATGGCTCGGCATGCCGTTCAGCTGCGACAATCGTCGCGCGCCATCGCCCTACGTCGCTGAGTGTCTGCCTTCGTTGGCTCCCCGTTTGGCTCCCAGATGAGAAGGTTCCTGCTCCACCCGGTATTAAAGATGTAGCCCTACGGTTAGTGCGTCGGGCACAGCGCTTCGGTAGCGGTCGTCAGCATGCGTTAGGCTTCAGCGCCATTCCATCTCACCATCTGCCTGACATCTGCACCGTCTCCGCGGCCGGCAGATCATGAGTCCGGTCGTCCGCTACACGTCTTCGTACTGCCCTACCTGCACAAACGACTTGCTTGCCACCTCTTCCGTTGATGACTTGGCCTCGTATTGACCACGTGACACGTCTGTAGTGACTTTTGGTAGACGTTGAAGCGGTCGGCGACGCAAGAAGCCAGGCCGTCACCTACCGTCAGTTCGGCGTGGTCACCCTAGAGCGGGGGCGGTTTGATAAGGCTGAGGTCTGTTAGCAGCCACGCTGCCGACATAGCTTGGCCTGCTGCTCGCCGAGGCTGGTCGGAGCATCGACGCAGCGACAGTGCTGCTGGATGCCGCGCTGCTGCGGCATCAGGTGACCGGGAACTGGGATCCCGGTCACCTGCGGAATCAAGCGCGAGCGCGCTGCTATCGGACAGGCCGCCTTCAGCCAGCTGGTGAGGGCGAAGATCCCGCAGGACCGGCAACCGTCGCTTGAGTCATGACTCCAGAGCGGCATGGGAGGACGGCGGCAAGCGCAGAGCGGCAGCACACGAAGACGCGGCCGCGCTCTGAGCGTTGCTCGCCGCTACCTCGGTCACCTGACCGCCCGCCAGGCCCGTGTCCGCGCTCGAGGGCGTCGGCCGCCGCCTGGAGCCGACCGCGCGGTGTGCCTAGCGCCCCCTTGCGCCCGCGGCAGCCACGCAGGCGAGCCCAGGAGAAACTGCCCGTGCAATTCCGGGACCAGCCCTTCTCGCCGGCATATTTCCAGGTTATGATGAACGCTTGAATTTCGATTCTCCATGAGGCCGGGGTGCAGATGCTCTACGAGCAGAGGGTTCTTGTCAAGATTGAGTTCCACAAGAAAATGGATGAGTGCCGCGGAGAGGAGTTCGAGGACTTCTTTCATGATGTCATGAGCCGCCGCTTCGATGATTACATCGATATAAGGGCGTACGGGAACATCGGGGACAGGGGCGCCGACGGATTAAGGGTGAACGCTCGGGAACTCTACGCCTGTTACTCGCCCCTGGCGATCGACATGAAGGCCATCAGGAAGAAGTTCGAGTCGGACCTGGAATCGGCGACTAGGCAGCGCGGAGGAGAGTTCGACACCTTCGTATTCGTCAGCAATGACCGTTGGGGAACTCACCCGGACATCTCCATGATGCTCTCCGAAGCACAGGCCGCCCTGCCTCGCCTCTCCTTTGCTTCTATGGGGACGAGGAAGCTGTGGAACGAGATCATGCACCTCGATATAGGACATTGCGAGGACCTGTTCGGCCGGATAAAGGTCGAGGAACTCGTTTACGGAATTGGCCTTGCGGACCTTGAGCCGCTCCTTGAGCACCTTATTGCCGCCAGGAGGGAAATTCCTGGCAATTACCATGTCTACATCCCGGATACACGCAAGATGAAGTACAATAAAATATCTCCGGAATACCGGGAGGAACTTACCAGGGGAATGCGTGATTCGCCGCTTGTCGGCGAGTACATCCAGGGGATGAATGACCCGATGTTGGAAGACGAGATGGCCGCAGGATTCGCCTATCACTACCGCCAGTCGAGGGCAGAGCGGGGCGATGACGCGGACCAGGTAATGGAGGACCTGGTGTCCTACGTGCTGGGAAACCGCCGCCCAGGATTGCGGCAGCACGTGGCAGCCTGGGCCGTCGTCACGTTCTTCTTCGAGCGCTGTCATATCTTCGAGCCGGCACCTGACGGCTGGGTGCCGGAGCCCGACGGGGGAACGGGAAGTTGATCACGCCGACGAAGGGGATAACGCCGGACCGGGCGCTGCTGTCTGTGGGGGCGCAGATCGTCCAGCAGCTCGACCAGCCCGCGACCGTCAGCCAGGCGTGGCGGAAGCTGTGCGACTGGCGGGCAGGCCAGGGCTACCAGGCGCCGGTGCCGTTCGGCTGGTTCGTGCTGGCCCTGGACGTCCTGCACGCGGTAGGCGCCGTCGACCTGCGGGACGACCTGCTGACGGTGAGGAGGCCGGGCGATGCTGCGCCGCCTCAGCGCTGACAATCCCCGGTTCAAGACGCTGGAGTTCCGCCCGGGCCTGAACATCCTGGTATCCGACACCACGGCGAGGTCCGCGACCACCGACAGCCGCAACGGCGCGGGCAAGACGAGCGTGATCGAGCTGCTCCACTTCCTGCTCGGCGCGCAGGCCGACGGCATGGTCGTCATGCAACGGCAGCTCCGGCCTGTGACGTTCAGCCTGGACCTGGACTGGCCCGGCCAGCCCGCCGGGGTGCGGGTCTCCCGGTCCGGGGCGCGCGCGGGCGTGGTCGGCCTCGAGCCGGACATCACCGAGTCCCCTGGCGTCATGTTCCGCCAGGCCCGGGGAAGCGCGCCGGTCGCGGAGTGGAACCGGCTCATCGAGTCGGCCCTGTACGGCCTGCATGGCGACCACCCGGGGGTGAGCGGCCGCGCGCTGCTGTCCTTCACGATCCGCCGGGTCACCTCGCACGCGTTCAACGAGCCGCAGCGCAGCTTCAGCCGGCAGCCCGAGGCCGACGCGACCACGAACCTCGCCTACCTGCTGGGGCTCGACTGGCAGCTCGCGGGACGCTATCGCGACCTCGCAGCCAGGGAGGCCGCCCGCAAGCAGCTCCGCAGGGCCGTGAACGACCCCATCTGGGGAAGGATCGTCGGCACCACCGCTGACCTGCGCGCGCAGGTCACGGTCGCGGAATCCAGGACGGCTGACCTGCGGGCGCAGGTCGGCGAGTTCAGGGTCGTGCCGCAGTACGAGGCTCTCAAGGACCGCGCCGACGACCTGGACCGGCGGATCCGGCAGCTCGGCAACGACGACGTCATCGACCAGCGGAACCTCGAGCAGCTCGAGCGGGCCGTCCAGGAGACCGCCGACACCGAGGTCAGGTACCTGGAACCGGTCTACAGCGACCTCGGCGTCCTCCTCGGCGACCAGGTCCGCCGCCGCTTCGACGAGGTCCGCGCGTTCCACGAGGCCGTCGTCCGCAACCGCCGTGTATACCTGACCGAGGAAATCGAGACCAGGCGCCGGCGCCTCGCCGACCGGGCCAGGCAGCGCGCGGAACTCGGCACCGAGCAGGCCGCGGTCCTCCGCCAGCTCAGCGAGGGCGGCGCCCTGGAAGCGCTCACCATGATGCAGCAGGCACTGGCCCGCGAGGAAGCCGGGCTGGAGGCCCTGCGCAACCGCCTGGATGCCGCCCGGGCGCTGGAAGCCAGCGCCCAGCAGATCCGGGCGGAGCGGGCCGGGCTCCAGCAGGAGATCCGCACCGACCTGGAAGAGCGAGGGGCGCGCGTGCGAAGGGCGATGCTGCTATTCGACGACTACGCGCAGCGCCTGTACGGCACCGGCCGCAAGGGCTACCTCGTGATCGACCCCGCCCCGACGAGCCTGAAGATCACGCCGCGCATCGAGACCGACGCCAGCCACGGCATCGGGCACATGTCTATCTTCTGCTTCGACCTCACCACCGCGGTCATCGCCCACCAGGACGGCCGCGGCCCCGACTTCCTCGTCCACGACAGCCACCTCTTCGACGGGGTCGACGACCGGCAGCTCGCCCGCGCCCTTGCCGTCGCTGCCGAGACCTGCGCGGCAGAGGGCATGCAGTACATCGCCACCTTCAACTCCGACGACCTCGCCAAGGCCGAGAGCCGCGGCTTCGACCCCGCCCCGTACGTCATGGAACCGCGCCTTACCGACGCCTCCGAAGACGGCGGCCTGTTCGGTTTCCGCTTCTAGGACAGGCGGGTTCACGCGCGGCTCGCCGGGGAGCGGCCGGCCGCGGTAAGGCCGGAACGCGGCGGGCCGGTACCCGGCCAGCTGGCTGCTTCACTGGTCTGCCAGGACCGGGGCTCTCAGGCAGCCGGGCGGCGGTGACGGACAGGTACCCGGCCGCGGCATCCAGAACGTCGCGCTGCGCCGCCCCGTCCGATTCGTGATACCTGATGGCCCGCTTCAGGGAGACCGCCAGGGCGCCGATCCAGCTGGAGGATCGGCGTCCAGGTTGCGACGCTAAGAGGTGGTGCGAACTCCTGCAGCTGAGATGCTCTCACGATTACTGGGTGCTACGGGCTAGGCGCGCGAAGGAGAGAGCAAAGATTGAGGACAGGAGCCAGCCCAGCATCGCTGCGATGTTGAGCCACCATTGAATCAATGTTCCGTTGCTGACATTGGGGTCGGGATACCACGTGGAGCGCTGATCCAAGGATATAAGGGGGATGACGGTGTCGACGGCGTACAAGGCTGGGCTGAAGCAGCGGACCTGGCCGTCGCCGCAGGGATCTAGCTGTCGTGCTCCCTTGCTCTGGGATTGATCTGCTCCGAGCTTTCCGGACAGCGGATTAATGACTAATTCACGCTGCGGACTGCCGTTCCAGGTATTCATCGTGGACCTGCTGCGGGGTCCGGTACTGTAGCCCGGAGTGCCGGCGCTTCGAATTGTACCAGAATTCGATGTACCTCACAACGTCTCGCCTGGCTTGTTCCCGTGTCGGGTACTGGGTGCGGTGGACGCGCTCGTTCTTCAGCGCGGCGAAGAATGACTCGGCCATTGCATTGTCATAGCAGATGCCGGTGCGGCCGACGGACTGCCGCAGGTTATATTTCTTCAGCGTCATGGCGAACTGCCCGGACGTGTAATTGCTGCCGCGGTCGGAGTGGAAAACAGCGGCAGGAGCGAGCGTGTAATTGCGGGCGGCCATCTCGACGGCCTCCTCGATGAGAGGCGTCTTGTAGTTATCGCCCGTCGCCCAGCCGATCACGGCCTTCGTGTGGCAGTCGATAACCGTATCAGTTACGTGGAATCCGAGCGCGGAAGGCACTGTCGGCCGAAGGCCGTCCTCACCTGCGAGGATTCCCACGTAACACGGATTCTGTGGACTGCGACGAAGGAGCATTCCACAGAATCGCCAAATACAGCCAGCCCTGCCACGTCGGAATATAGGTGATGTCGCCGACCATTACCCGGCCGGGCGCGCTGGCAGTGAAGTCCCGTTTCACGAGATCGGGGATGGCGTGCTCCTGGCCGTCGCCCTCGGTGAGGCTGAACCGCCACGGCCGCGGCTGGCACGGCTCCAGGCCCAGCTCGCGCATCACCGAGCGCACCAGCTCCGGCCCGGCCGGCACGCCCCAGGCCGCCAGGTCGGCGTGGACCCGCCGGTACCCGTACGTCCCGTCAGAATCGTCGAATGACTTCCGCACGATCACGGCGATTATCCCGCGCCTTTTCTCCGTCGCCGATTCCGGCGCGTTCCGCCATTCGTAGAAGCCTGATCGCGATACCTTCATCCACCTGCACATTTTCACGACTGACGGCACGTGCATATTACCCGATTCCAGGTAAGCCGCATACTCCGCGTCGATGAACTCGAATTTCTCGGTCACCGATGGTCGCGGGCGAAGTATGCTGCGGCTTTTTTCATGAACTCAAGTTCCATCTTGAGTTCCCGGTTCTCCCGCTCGAGCTCGCGGAGCCGCGCCCGCTCGGTCAAGGTCGGCGGCGGCTCCTCGCCGGCATGATCACGGCGATAGGCGGCAACCCAGTTGCCGAGGGTGCCCTCATTGATACCGAGCTCTTTCGCCACCCTGGCGATCGGGCGCGACGTCTCGATCACCATCTTCACGGCTTCATCCTTGAATTCAGGCGAGAAGCTCTTCTTCGGTCGGGGCAAGTTTTCAACCTTTCCAGATAATCCATCCTAATGGACGGACTGTCCGGAAGGCTCGGGGCACCTCAGATGGCACTGTTAGGGCACTCGTGGATGGGCTGGCTTGGCCCGGCAGAAGTCCCTGGGTGGTGTAAACGGACCCGGAGGATGTCGTTGCGCGCATTGCCGAATTGACTGACGGCAGTTCAAGCGAAGCGGTTACCAGGACGAGCAGGATGGCGAGGAGCCAGAGCACGCGTCCTGGACGGTAGCCGTAGCCGACGGTCGCGCCGTAGACAGCGTCCAGGGCGCGCCGGGCGAAGGCGCCGCGGCCACTGATGATTCCGCGGGCTATGCGTCGCTGGGTGATCAGCATGTGTTCGGCATGGCTGGAGTAGCCGTGCTGGCGGAACACGCGGGCGGCTTGCTCGTAGGGTCCTGGGTCGAATGGGCTCTGGTGGCTGAGCCAACGGCAGCGGGCGCCCTCGTCCCAGATCTTCGCATCGCTGGGCTGCCCGGTGTTCTGGAAGCGGTCGTAGGTGAATCCAGAGATGGTGAAGCGGGCCGGCCAGTTGTCAGGCGAGTCGGCCAGGAACGTGGTCGACGCGTTGGTGAAGTCCACGCTAGGTGAGATGGATGCCCAGCCCAGATCCATGCCGCCGTTAATGGTCGCTGAGATGGCCTCAATCGCGTGGTCTCGTTGCGGGGTTAGCTGCAGAGGCGTGCCCTCGAACCGCCCGCCGTTACATTGAGCTGATTCCATCCTGGGTGTAATGGGTTCGTCACGATCTGGCGTAGGCGCGGCGTGTCGCTGCCGGGCATGAGGAAGCCCCCGGTAAGTGAGCTAGTCGACCAAAACTTGCTTCACTTCGACTACCAGGGGCTTCCGTGCTTTTCTACCGTGCTGCGCTGCCGTTGTCCCGTAAGACCCTTAACTTCGTGGCCGGGATCGTCCGCCGGCACCTGAAGGCGCTCGGGTCGCGGTGGCGGAAGCTGAACCCGGGGCAGCAGGCGCTGCTCGTGCTCGCCTACCTGCGCAAGGGCGAGACGTTCGCCGACCTCGCGGCCGGGTTCGGGATCGGCAGGACCACGGCTTGGCGGTACGTGAACGAGGTCGTGGAGCTCCTCGCGGCCAGGGCGCCGAAACTCCGGCAGGCAGTCCGCGATGCTAAAAGGGCAGGTCATGCCTACGTCATCCTCGACGGCACGCTTATCGCAATTGACCGTCTCGCCGCGGACCGGCCTTTCTACTCGGGCAAGCACAAGATGCACGGGATGAACCTGCAGGTCATCGCCAGTCCGGACGGGGACATCCTGTGGGTGTCCGGGGCGCTGCCCGGCTCGGTGCACGACAAGAAGGCCGAGTGGATCTGGGGCGTGCTCGACGAACTGGAGAAAGCCGGCCTGGTCACCCTCGCGGACAAGGGCTACCAAGGGAGTACCTGGGCAAAAGTCCCGTACAAGGGCCGGAACAAACCCGAACCGCAGAAAGCAGCCAACCGCGCACACGCGAAACTCCGCGCGCCCGGCGAGCGTGCGAATGCCCAGCTCAAGACGTGGAGGATCCTCCGCAAGCTCCGCTGCTGCCCCTGGCGCGCCGGGAAACTCGCCAAGGCCATTCACGTACTGCAGCTACGCGAGGCATAACCAGGTTGGAAACGGCTCATTCCAGCCGGCCTTCGATCAGGCAGCGGTTGAGGACGAGGAGGCCGTCAGAACGGAAACCGTTGCCCAGGCGCACCGAGCCTTTCACTGTTGCCTGGTGCAGGTTGAGTGTGTATCCGCCTGAGTGAGACAGTTGGGCGTCCTTGGCAAGGACAATGCCGCCTATCGTCGCGTTCCGGAACCGGATGGCACCGCCGCTGGCACGCAGGCCTTGCAAGTCAACATCACCATCGACCACCGCGCCTTCTGCGGCAATGAGCGTGCTCAGCTCGCTGTTGGTATCGGGCCACTCCAGTGTGGCTCCTAGAGAGAGCCGCCCGTGGATGCGCGCCCCGGTGATCCGCGTGGTGCCCTGGACCGTCACGCCACTGTCTAGCCTCAGATCAGAGAGGAGGTCGGCGTTGGTCAGGTCCAGTGCGGTGCGGCCCGGCGCGGTCAAGGAGCATCCAGTGCCGATGGATACGCGGCTCAGTTCGCTCATGGATAGATCCATGCCGCCGCTCACCTGGCAGGCTCCTTCGAGGGCAAGCTCCGCGCCCACGGAAAGCCGGGGGGCGCTTAGGGCAGTGCCCCCCGTCCTAGCCCGTGAGTATCCGCTGTCCACCGGCATCTCGGCGGCGGCCTCGAGCGACGCGTTGCGAATGAAAACCTGCCCACCGATCCGCGCGCGGCCCATGTCGATGAGGCCCTGGACGAGCGGACGCCGGCCGGAGGTGTCGTCAACCAGAAAGATGCTGCCCTCGACCACTGCCTCGCCGAGGTCCAGGGCCAGTCTGGTGAGTGGCGATTCAAGCCTTGCGCCCGTGAGGTCAAGCGAGCCGCCAACCCGCGCGCCTATAAAACGCAGTTCTCCAAGCGCCGTGAACTTGTGGATCAGCCGGATGTTGCCGCCGACGTGCATCCGGTCAGCTTGAATGGAGCGTTCGCCACCGCCGTCAATCACGGTATCCACGCACAGCAGCCGACCGCCGATCTCCGACTCACATAGCCAGATCGCTGACCGCTTCGATGTGCTGGCGCTGGTCCGCAGGGCCCCCGTCACTCGCGTTCGGGACAAGTCAAGATCCCGGCGGATCCGGACTGAGCTTGCCCCCGTTTCCCGGACACCTGACCTGAGATGGCCTCGGCCATCAGGAAGGATGTCCCCATGCCCGCACCGCACCCTCCGGAGTTCCGCCAGCGCGCCGTCGAGCTCGCCCGCCAGGGCACCGCACCGATCGCCAAGACCGCGAAAGACCTCGGCATCAGCGAATCGTGCCTGCGGAACTGGCTCGCCCAGGCCGACGCCGACGAAAGCAGCAGCCCGCTAAAGCCAACCAGCGCGGAAAAGAAAGAGATCGCAGAGCTGCGCCGGAAAAACCGGCAGCTTGAGATGGAAAACGACATCCTCAAGCGCGCCGCCGCTTACTTTGCCAGGGAAAGCGTCCTCCCAAAGTAACCTTCCGGCTGGTCCGAGAGCTGGCCGATACCGGAATCCCGGTCGCGGCGGCCTGCCGGGTACTGAACGTGTCCACGTCCGGCTATTACGAATGGCTCGGAAAGCCGGAATCGCCGAGAAACGCGAGGAACAGGGAGCTTGCGAAGATGATCGCGGCGGTTCACGAGGAATCGCGCGGCACTTACGGGTGGCCGCGGGTGCACGCCGAGCTGGTCCTGGGCCTGGGCGAGACGGTGAACCGCAAGCGGGTCGCCCGGCTGATGCGCGAAGCCGGCCTGCAGGGCGTCCACCGGCGCAAAGGCCGGAAGAACCTGGTCAACGCCGCGACCGAGGAAGACCTGGTGCACCGGCAGTTCGCGGTCGCCGAGCTCGACCAGCTCTGGCTGACCGACATCACCGAGCACCCGACAGCCGAGGGAAAGGTGTACTGCGCGGCGGTCATGGACGCCTGCTCGCGACGGATCATCGGCTGGTCAATTGACGTCAGCCAGAAATCGGAGCTGGTCATCGACGCGATCGGCATGGCTATCCTCCGGCGCCGCCCGGAGTCAAGCAAAACGATCCTGCATTCCGACCACGGAACGCAGTACACGTCCTGGGCTTTCGGGAAAAGGCTCCGCGACGCGGGGCTGCTCGGCTCGATGGGAACGGTCGGGGACTGCTACGACAACTCGATGATGGAATCGTTCTGGGGCACCATGCAGATAGAACTTCTTGACCGGAAGGCATGGAAATCCAGGAAAGAGCTAGCGAACGCGATATTCGAATGGATAGAATGCTGGTATAACCCCGCGCGAAGGCATTCCAGCCTCGGGATGCTCAGCCCAGCCGACTTCGAGACACGACTCAGGCCGCCAGACCACGGCGCCTGACCCCACACCCGAAGTGTCCGGCGAACGGGGGCAAGGTCAGACACCGTTCGCCAGCAGGCCCGGTAGCGGCGTGCATCCTCTCAGTCCAAGCTCGTAAAGTTCGGCGCCCTGAGGTGCCCCGAGCCTTCCGGACAGTCCGTCCATTAGGATGGATTATCTGGAAAGGTTGAAAACTTGCCCCGACCGAAGAAGAGCTTCTCGCCTGAATTCAAGGATGAAGCCGTGAAGATGGTGATCGAGACGTCGCGCCCGATCGCCAGGGTGGCGAAAGAGCTCGGTATCAATGAGGGCACCCTCGGCAACTGGGTTGCCGCCTATCGCCGTGATCATGCCGGCGAGGAGCCGCCGCCGACCTTGACCGAGCGGGCGCGGCTCCGCGAGCTCGAGCGGGAGAACCGGGAACTCAAGATGGAACTTGAGTTCATGAAAAAAGCCGCAGCATACTTCGCCCGCGACCATCGGTGACCGAGAAATTCGAGTTCATCGACGCGGAGTATGCGGCTTACCTGGAATCGGGTAATATGCACGTGCCGTCAGTCGTGAAAATGTGCAGGTGGATGAAGGTATCGCGATCAGGCTTCTACGAATGGCGGAACGCGCCGGAATCGGCGACGGCGAAAAGGCGCGGGATAATCGCCGTGATCGTGCGGAAGTCATTCGACGATTCTGACGGGACGTACGGGTACCGGCGGGTCCACGCCGACCTGGCGGCCTGGGGCGTGCCGGCCGGGCCGGAGCTGGTGCGCTCGGTGATGCGCGAGCTGGGCCTGGAGCCGTGCCAGCCGCGGCCGTGGCGGTTCAGCCTCACCGAGGGCGACGGCCAGGAGCACGCCATCCCCGATCTCGTGAAACGGGACTTCACTGCCAGCGCGCCCGGCCGGGTAATGGTCGGCGACATCACCTATATTCCGACGTGGCAGGGCTGGCTGTATTTGGCGATTCTGTGGAATGCTCCTTCGTCGCAGTCCACAGAATCCGTGTTACGTGGGAATCCTCGCAGGTGAGGACGGCCTTCGGCCGACAGTGCCTTCCGCGCTCGGATTCCACGTAACTGATACGGTTATCGACTGCCACACGAAGGCCGTGATCGGCTGGGCGACGGGCGATAACTACAAGACGCCTCTCATCGAGGAGGCCGTCGAGATGGCCGCCCGCAATTACACGCTCGCTCCTGCCGCTGTTTTCCACTCCGACCGCGGCAGCAATTACACGTCCGGGCAGTTCGCCATGACGCTGAAGAAATATAACCTGCGGCAGTCCGTCGGCCGCACCGGCATCTGCTATGACAATGCAATGGCCGAGTCATTCTTCGCCGCGCTGAAGAACGAGCGCGTCCACCGCACCCAGTACCCGACACGGGAACAAGCCAGGCGAGACGTTGTGAGGTACATCGAATTCTGGTACAATTCGAAGCGCCGGCACTCCGGGCTACAGTACCGGACCCCGCAGCAGGTCCACGATGAATACCTGGAACGGCAGTCCGCAGCGTGAATTAGTCATTAATCCGCTGTCCGGAAAGCTCGGAGCAGATCACCCTCAACGATGAGCGGCATTTCGAACTCGCAGTCCTCAAAGCACAGCGGGAAGCGCACATCCGCCCCGGAGAAGTCCAGGGAACCTGTAATCACAGCGTTACGCAGCCTCACCCCGTGACGACCAGCACGATCGTTCTGCTCATCGCAGCACTGTCTAAGGAGGGCTGCATCCACGGGTCGCCGGGTGCCGCAGTCCCCGCAATCAAGGAGATGCCCCGCTGCGAACGCCTCCATTATCTCGGCCTCGCCGACCTGCTCCGTCATCATTCTCCCAGGCCACGCAGACTAGATAGGCTCCTCGGGAACGTACCGTCTCTGGAGCCCGCCCAGCAAGGCGCACTGCCCCGCCCGGGCAATCTGGACCCGAGGCATGGTTTCCCGGATACCTGTGACTGCTCTCCCCGAGCCCAGACGATCCAATTTGAGTGATCGCAGTGAACAATGTGATCTCAGAGGAGCATTTGTCGGCGTAGCTGCGAGCGCCCTCGCCTCGGCCGACAGTTCTTGCTGGCTCGCTTCCGCGAGCTTTCCGCGAGGGGGCTCGGCCGGATGGCCAGCATTCGCGTCGGAGAGCCGGTCTGTTCGGTAACGGCCAAGTCGCGTTGTCAGCGCCATCCACTTCCTGGGTTGGTTCGTGAGGGCTGGGATCTTCGCGAGTGACTCCCGATCCCGGGACGTAATGGGGACGAGGTGCCCAGACATCTCACCGCTTATCCGGGTGTTAGCCTCCGCTGCGAACGGCAGTTCGGCCTCGGGCTGGGGTCCCGGGGCCGGATGGGCCGCTGCAGATCACCTCCTCTTGGATGGCCATCTGGTTGACGCCCTCGAGCACGCCTACGGGGCGCTGGGCTTGGAGGACGCCGCAGGCGGCGTCGCGGAGGATCCAGCTGGCCGCATCGCGGGTTTTCAGCACTGCGGGCACGGGTGGCGCCGAGTTTGTCACCTACAGAGTTCAGGGAACAGCTGCATGTACGTGAACGGGCCAGCGGCATCGAGGAAGTCCGGGCGGAAGGTGCCATGGGGAGTCAAGGCGCTGAACCAGTCGGACTTCGCTTTTCAGGCGCAATTTTACCGTCGCGCAAGGTTGCCTGGCGGGCCTGACGTGCCTGCTAGCTGGGATAACCGTCGACCTGGGTCGCCTTGCGTCGCCGGGTGGCTGGCAGTGTTGGCTCTCCGAATGGCCCCCTCGACTCAAGACTGCGGCTCGGCTGGGTAGGGAAATGTATCCCGGCGGTCACCGTCTTTTCCGGCTGCGTCAAGAAGCACCGGTTCGAAACCTTTCGCGCCAGTGAGGTCCGCGCGGGAGAGGTCCGCGCCCATGAGGCCAACACGGGTGAGGTCCGCATGGGAGAGGTCCGCGCCGGTGAAGTCCACAAGGTGTCCGGGAAACGGGGGCAAGCTCAAGAAGTGCATGCCGATTAGCTTCGCGCCGGAGAGGTCCGCGCCGGAGAGGTCCACGACGATTGTGGATTCGTCATTGGCAGTGTTGCGGGTGCTTACAACCGTCAGGGCAGCTTGGAGTGCGGGGCAGCTCGACGCCCGGGGCGTCGGCTGAGCCGCGCCCTTTCGAGCGGAGGCGCTGACGGGCGCGGCCCAGCAAACACCGCGCGACTACCCGCCATGGCGACGCATCCCTCGCCACCGTGCGTGGCCCCTCCGGAATGTAGAATTCGGACATTCGCTAGAAAACGAGTGATCAACGAGAATTAGACATTGCCAAATCGAGACTGGCCACTGATGGTTGGGGTGAGTCCCCACGTCAGCAGACCTTTACAGGAGAGTTCATGATCGCACCTGTAGATTACTGGGCGTTTCTGTGGCCCACTCCTCGGAGGAGCCGCATTCGTCTGCTGGCTGTGAGGCACAGTTGGAGATGTAGGGCACCACGCCTGCAAGTGGCATCTCAGCTAACCACAGCTCTTCGCTGCATGTATGCATCGTCCGCCTCACTGTCCATTAACCCGCTTTCTTAATGAGTAAAGAGTAATCTTGTCCAGAGGAACGCGGGCGCGTACGGTTATTTTCTTGGTGGCAATGCTCGCTCTCGTAAGCGGCGTTGCACTGCCGGTTGTCACATGGTTCGCTCTCAAATCTGACCACGATTGGTCGATAGACGAGAAGCTCGCCATTGTCGGCATTATTGCCTCTATTGGGGCCGGCATTGCCTCAACTGTGGCTGGGCCAGGCTTCACTCAATGGCTTGCCGAAATCACCGACAAGCACCCGTCGAAGCAGGGTGAATTGCACGACCCCGCGCACTCTCAAATTAAGTGGCTGAGGACCCAGATTCTTTCCAGGAGACTCTACGGGCCCCATTCGACTCTCGAGCGTCAAGGCGTCGTCGGTGATCTTTTCAATCTAAATTCTAAAAGCTTTTCAATCTCTGAATCCGGGCGCCTCGTGGTGCGCGGTCGCAAGTTTCTAGTTACTCAGATCGCTGAGATATGGTCTCAAGATCCCCGTCGAATGGTAATCCTGGGAGAACCGGGCTACGGTAAAACAACTACAGCGCTAGTCCTACTCGGTCAGATCAATTCAGTCAATGATCGGGCGCTACCCGTAGCGGAGTTGTTCCCATTGTCAGAATGGTATAGATGGCAGATATTTAGAAGCTCTCCGCAAATCGACGATTGGATTGCAGCCCGGCTCGCCCAAGAATATCCGGAACTAGGGTCCGGGACAGCAAAGGCTTTGGTTGAGCAGGGTAGTATATTGCCTTTGTTCGATGGGTTCGATGAAATCCCAGCCACGAAGAGAGAGGAATGCCGTAGAGCAATTGAAGCGTACGCAGGACGTACAGTTCCTTTCAGGCCGTTTGTCCTAACATCGCGTGTTGGAGATTTTCTTGAGGTTCCCGATAGCTGGATATCAACGGACCAGAGAGTTATCCTCCTTGGCCTTGAGGCAGAACAGGTAATTCGTGCGCTGCATTCTCTCAGTGCTCGATCGACCGGATGGAAGCGAATTTGCGAGGACCTTAGAGACGCTGATCAGAGGCTGCTCGAAATTTTCACAAGCCCGCTTCGATTCTCTATTGCCACACAAGTATACAAGTATTCTGATCCCACCGAACTTCGTGGCCTTGATGTATCAGCAGCCAGAGATGTCCTGTGGCAACGTTTCTTGCAGGAGAACGGCGGCGTATTCGGATACGATGGCGCGCAGGACGTCCAGCGGTGGCTGGGCACGATTGCCTCATGGATGGATGAAAGTTCATCTCAGAGTTTTTCGCTAACTGATATCTTCCGCCACGCAGACAAGAGCCAACTGAAAAGTGCTAGACTGATCCAGAATATTTTCGCAGCCATCCCAAGCGGACTCATCGCTGGATTCGTAGCAATGGCATACGGAGCGACCCTGACTGCTGTGATTGCCGGACTGGCGGCAGGGATCGGTGCATGGTACGCCCCCAGCTTCGCCAAGTTGATATTCGAACTCAACGACGCCGAGCTAGGAGGCTGTGCGGAAGGTTTTCTGAGCTTCGTGCCAGCATGGTTCGCCGCAATTGGCACATGGCTTAGTGCCTTTTACAGATTTGGCGCGCCTGGCGCCCTTGTTCCTTCATTGATAGTGTTCTGGTATGCCTGCTCAACTCTTTCCCTCTTTTATGCAATGCTTCCCGAACCGGTTGCAGTTAAGAAGATGAGAGAGAAAAGTCGGAAGAATAGCCAAAGAAAAACCTCCAATAATCGGAGAAGCTCGGTCATCGAGGTGCTTCGTGACGATCCTGCGTTGCTACTGCTAAGTCCAATCTTTTATTTCATTTTCTTTATATCGGTTTTTTCGATTTACGCGTCCAGACTGTCATTGTACCCTGCACGGATGGTTGGCAACTTGTCTGCAAGGCTCATCGGTTATATCGCACCACGGTCACGCCGACGCAACAACAAAGGACTAGCGGAACGCACAATCTCGCCAAGCGCTGTCGGTGATGTGAGCTTCGTCATCCTCCAGTGCGCGGCTGCCGCCGTTGTGCTGGCACTCGTCATAAAGCACTATATTCCGGAATCCATCACGGCGGGCATTGCTGCCGTCACGCTATCTTTGTCCATTTGTTACGCCTTCTTTAGCCGTTTTGGAAGATTCTTCAACCTGTACTTGATTGAAAGGTCGTTCGCCAGAGAAGGGCAGCTACCGGCCGATCTGAAAGGATTTCTGGACTGGTGCTCCGAGCCGGAACGGTCATGGCTCCGACGGTTTGTTGGATATAACCTTCAATATGAGTATTCATTTCGGCACAGAGATTTGCTCGAATATCTCGCACGTAGTTATAGATCACTAGGACAATAAGTGACCGACCTAGCGGACAAGCGCCGACTGGTGCCCGAACCTCCCAGGTAACTGGGGAGGTCAAGCACGCGACGCCCCACCGATCTGGCGGTCGCAGGCTGACATCCAATTTCACACCTCCTTGGGGCCGCCGTGAGTCCACCAGCGCATGTGCGCTGCTTCCAAGCCGAGCATGGGACCCCGGAGCCGCAGGCCAGGCAGTCGCCGAAAGCGTTACTCCACATCCATCTCACGGTTGGGTCCGACGACGCGGGGGCGAAGCTGCGCGAGCTCTGATGCTGGGGTGCCTTCGTGATTGATGGCTGCTTGGTAGGCGCGTTCGACGGCTCGCAGGCGGGCGGCGGTGCGGGCTTCCTGGAAGGCGATGGTCTCGCGGTTCTGCTTGCCGAAGGAACCTGGGGGAAGGTTCTGGCTTTCGCGCTGGATTTCGCGGGTATGGGCTTCGCGGTTGGTGGCGCTGCTGGTGATGGCGTGGATGGCGGCAGTGGCGGTGTCGGTGTCGAGGATGAGAGTGACGGTCTGGCTTTCGGGGTCGTGGTGAGCCAGAGTAATTACCGGCCGGTAGCCGGCTTCCGGTGGCGGCTGCTGGCGGCGGCCGCTGTCGCGGAGTCGGTCGCGGAGGTCGATGAGCTTGGCGTCGGCTTGGTCCATCTGCTCGCAGACGGCTGAGAAGTTCGGGCCGATGGGGCCGCGGTCCTCGCCGCGGGCGACGACGTACTGCAGGAGCCGGGATGCGTATGGCCGATTGGGGTGGCTGGCCGACCAGGCCCTTTGGCGGAGTTTCGGGTTGAGGGCGCGGGTGACGGCTCCGGTCTGGGCGAAGCGGATGAGGTGTCGCATGAAGTCGGGGTCGTCCTGGGAGCGGGGCAGCAGCCATAGGGCCATGCGGCGGGCGGTGACGTGGTCGATGGCGGTGCCGCGCTCGTCTGCTTCGGCGACGCCTTGCCTGATCAGGTGCTCGTACAGGTCCAGGTCAACTCTCCGCCTGTCCTGGGGGTCGGGATCAGGGCACACGGTTTGCCGCCTTGAGTTCGCTGCCTGGGGATGCCTGGGGCTTGGGTGTGATGGCGAGGAACTGTTCTAGGTGCTGGCGGGTGATGATGCGGCGCCGGCCGATCTTGAGGTAGGCCAGGTGGCCGCGGCGCATCTCGTCGTAGAGAAGGTCGCGGGATAGGCCGGTGAGCGCAGCGGCCTCGTCGACGGAGTAGGCCAGCCGTTCGGCGGGCGGGGTCGTTTCCGGGCTGCTGGCTTGCCGTGGCACGAGAGCTTCGGGTGCGGGCGTGATGCCGGGTGCCCGGTTCCTAGATGAGTGCCGGGCACTCATCCCGCGGCCTCGGGGTCAGTTGACACGGCGTTCTTGCCAGCGTCTGTGTGACGGTTGGCCGAGGCGGTCAGGATGAGGACGTCGGGCACAGTGAGGCCGAGTTCGGCGGCAAAGCATTCGAGGTGGCTCCATCGTGGGTGCCCTGCGTATATGTCGCCGCTGGTGAGGTCGGCAAGGATCACGGCGGTGAGCGCGCTGTAGCGGTCCATGGAGCGGCCGGGGAGCGAGGAGACTCGCCATAGGTGCTCCTCTCCGTGCACACGCCAGGCCGTGTGTGGGGTGGAGTCGCTGGTGATTGCGTCGTCGAGGAGGGTCAGTGCCATGGCTGGCTGCCTCCGTTACGACGTGCCGGGGTGCTGTTGTCCTGCCGGCTGCTCTTGCGGGGCCGGGCGGGCGGGTGGATGTCGGGGGCGATGCCGGTGCCGGTGGCAGGCTTCCATTTGCTTTTGGGCTTGTAGCCGGGGGTGTGTTGAGCGGCACCCTGGGTGCTCACGTAGTTCCGGGTTTCCGGCATTGTGTTTCCCGATGATGTTGGGCTGCGTGTTTCCCTGGCCTGGGTGTTCGTCGGCGGCGGCACCTTGCCGATGGGGGCA